>NZ_WPIN01000025.1 GCF_009754945.1 Spirosoma arboris | reverse complement strand
GCGGATATACCCTGAATGTGTTAGCTACCCCTATTAACGCGTTCGTGGCCTGAGGAAGCTGTAATGAGCTTGTAGATTAGGCTAACGCCTCAGTTGGGCAGGCCGCTTTTAACCGGCGGGGAACCTTTCCCTTACCTCCCCCCATTATCCTATCAACCAACAACCGCTTCAGAAGGCGAACTGATACGCATGACTCAACCTGAGTACACTGAAATTCCCGATACCTCCGACTCTACCTATTGGGAAGCCCAAGTTCGGGATAACCAGTTACGCAGCACTACCTTTGTACCCAGGGATAAGGAGCTGCATTTGCACTTGAAGAAGAAAGCCTGGGCTACGATTCAGGCCTCTTTAGGCCGCAACCGTAGACGCTAAATTCACTTTCTGGTGCCGAGCCAAACGCAAACTACCAAGTTGCCTTAGAAATTAAAATGGTTTGAATAGAACGCAGTTGTCAACGATCAGCCAATCTGATAGTAGGGATTCTTGTTGAAAAAGATGATTCATTCAAATTGTTTCTGGATGTCAATCTCAGGTCGTAGGCGTGCGTAGATAGTATGCTTACCCGCTTGGGATTGGATGGAAAAGTTATCCAAATAATCTTCCACTTCCCTATTCTGGTAAGGGTGATCACGCAGAATTTCGGTCGTATCCACGAAAAGAATATTGTACCGAACCTGGGTAATGTTGCCCAGCCGATCCCGCTGGGTATTTAGTAAATGCTCCTGCTCGTTGGCAAAATCACCGGAGGCCAAGCGATATTTATAGTTGACCGTTACGTAAAAATGCTGTCGGCTGTAATTAGAGATGGCGAACTCGTAGCGCTCGGGAGTGAGCAGGATCTCCCGCCACTGGTCAACCTGTTGCCAGAACATACCAATTTTTCCTTTTGCCTCCGCCTGTTTGGGTACAGGTAGGCTTTCCAGCTTACTTTCCAGAACTTGAGCCTTCACAATCAAATCATTGATGTAGCCCTCTATCTGGACCACTTTCTCAGCGAGGGGTAAGTCTTTATCCTTAAGTAGCCAATAGCGGTGTTTGCGGTAAAATGTGATGCGCACCGCTGGCCGATCCACATTAACGAGCTTAATGGTTCGACAATCAAAGTGGCGAATGGACTCAAACAAAGGTTGATGAACAGCATCCACAAAGTGGATCGTACCCGTAGCGGCCCAGTCTCCCTCAATATCCCATTCATCCCGGTTGGGTCGTAGTTTAGGTACCTCCTCCATTAACTGAGTGAATTGACTTAGCAGACGAGCGTATGTAGGCGGGTCATACTTTTTTCGTTTGGCGTGAGAGGGCATTTCGTCCATGGCCTTGGTAATTAATTAGGATACAAATATATTTCCCTTGAAGGGAAACTTACAATATTTCTATACTACTTTCTTACTTTGCTTTTTCAATTTTGCAAGGCTACCTGATTTTATCATTCGATCTGGATATCCTTTATATACCTTGTGTCAATTCAACTTGTTTTTACTTGCTTTGACTTGATCGCGCGCGCAAGACTTGCAGGCTTTTTTTAACCGTTATAAATTACTAATTATCAAACACTTACAAGGTTATTTTAAGAGATAAAGGCAACTGGTATACCGCTTAGGCAACCAGAATACCGAATCATAGGCAACCAGAATACTGATTTCAGGCAACCAGAATACTGATTACAGGCAACTGGTATACCGCTTAGGCAACTGATATACCGATTTATAGGCAACCAGAATACCGCTATAGGCAACCAGAATACCGCCACAAAAATTGCATTTTGTGGATAACTTGAGTAGCGTTTCAATGTGTTTTTGAATGAGTAAGGAAAGATTTGTTTGAGTTATTATATTTTAATAGAATAACTAGTGACAAAAAAAATGAATTTACAGGTAATAAGACTCCCTTATGGAATTATAAAGGCAACCGTTATACCGCTCGTATCCAGTTTCATGGCAACTAATGCACTGATTCAAATTTGACATCGGCAACCGGAATACCGAATTATTTATGAATGTTAACGTTGAGAATTAAACATTACTATGGTGATATACAGGCACTTATTGGCAACTTCATAATTTGTTTGGTTGCCAATACTAAATGAACTAGTTTTAGGGTAGACTTTTGAAGATATGAAACGGGAAACGTCTATTGCGGCTAAACCTGGGGCTCAGATCAAACTATTTGAGATTGAATCTACGCAGTTTCTAAGACTTGCCTCCGTTGTTCAGGAGCCACTTGATTTGTTATTAGCCAAGAATAAACATAAACTGTCCGTCATTGATCGCCGGGTCTATTGGTACATCTTAGCCAAGATGGGCGAGCTACAAACGGCCAATCGGGATGAACCCTTACCCATCCCAGCGGAGAATCTTGTCTTCTCAATCCCTGTTCGGGATCTTTACCTGACTAAGCCTGATGCGGTCTCTTTAGATGAAGACCCCGCTGTTAAGCGCAAGTCCAAACAGCGGGGAATTTTAACGAATAAATTAACCTATTCAAACTTTGAAGCTATTGCTCAGCAATTAATTGAAAAATCAATAATAACTGTTGATCATATGGATATTGTTGATCCTACCAAACGTAAAGTTGGCGCTATAGCGATCTTCCCCCGCGTATTTTATGAGAATGGACATTTAGAAGTTCATGTCGATCGTCTCATAGTTCCTGCCATGTGTACGCTTGGCAAAGGGTATGCTAAGTTTAAACGAGAATCTGCCATGTCGCTTGGACGCGATTATTCACAGATTTTATATGTCCGGCTTTGTCGTTTCTTAGATCTCCACCAGTGGCGAATAAAACTGAGTGATCTTAAAGAAATCTTGGAAGCAACCAGTTACGAACGATACTCAAATTTTAAACAGAAAGTACTGGCACCCTGTATTGAGGAAATCAATCAGCGAACTGATATATATGTTGAATGCAAGGAAGTGCGCGTGGGTAGAGCCGTTGATACGTTACATTTTTCAATCTACCTGAAGCAGGACAAAACAAATCAACCGAATCAAAAACAACTTCGCCAGGAAATAGACACCGACTTACGGGAAAGTATTCTCACATTAAATCTGCCGCTACGCCAAGCGAACGTACAGGCCATTCTTGCCAAACGTTATACCTTTTCTGCAGCCCAACAAAAGGCAATTCTGGCAGAAGAAACAAAGCTTGATAAGTTTATCGAACTTGACTATAAAATCGTCAATGGTCTGCTGAAAATAAAGACAACCCCTACCCGCTATATTGCTTCAATTATTTTCCCAATTAAAACGGGAGAAGCTCCGCTCAAATTAAATTTTTGAATAGTCCACCACCTGTGGGATGAAACAGAATATTTGGTGTATTTGGCACAACTGGGATATATCCATTACGAAAGGTATAAAGTCAAGGTGTGAGTAGCCGGGATTATGGGACGACTGGACGACTGGCAGCCAAATGATCAACCGTAGTTGTTGTGCCTAGCATAGCCGAGTGCGAATTCAGAATGTGTCAGAGCTAAATACTTATTGATAAAATCGAAACAGTTGGCGGAGACCATAAAGTGGCTATCCGGATTCGGTAGATAGGCAACAATTTATTGGCAGTTTGCCAAGAGCATCAGGCCAACACTGGGGGAATTGACTTGTATCCGGTGATCACCATTGGCGCGTTGAACGTCATTTAAGACCATCGTTTCATTTTTAGTTTTTCTACTAGGTGTAAGAAAAGGTTTTCCTTTTTCTCATCGATTCTTTATTACATTTAAACTAAATTTAACGTCAAAAATAACGTTTTATCTAACTTCTATTCGAGCATGTTTTAGAACGTTTGAATTTGCGTTATATTTGACGCTTATATTAACACCTAAAATCAGAGATAAGCATATGGTTTTCACCGTAGGTGGTATTAAAGGAGGAAGTGGTAAAAGTACAATAGCGACGAATTTAACTGTCTGGTTGTCAAAGCAAGGATATGATGTACTACTCGTCGATGCTGATGAACAGGAGACAGCGACTAAATTTACTAAATGGCGGGAACATATTACCCAGGGTAACAGTGGATATACGGCAACGATTTTAACCGGTGATGCAGTGAGGCAACAGGTTTTAAAGTTCAAACCAAAATTTGATCACATCATCATTGATACGGGTGGCCGTGATACAACTAGCCAGCGCGCGGCTCTTTTTGTCTCCGACGTATATTTAGTACCGTTCAATCCACGTAGCTTCGACCTATGGACCATCGCCGATGTAGAAAATCTAGTCAAAGAAGTTCGCACCCTAAAGCCCGATGCATTACATGCCTTTTCCATTCTAAACCGGGCTGATCCGAAAGGATCTGACAATAAAGACTCAGCCGAGCTACTTAGCGAGAGCACTGTAATCGATTACACGGCACCAGCTATCGTTAGTCGGAAGAGTTTTGCTAATACGGCTTCGAATGGTCTTGGCGTCATTGAAGGAAATCCTGTAGATGAAAAAGCTATAAGTGAACTCAATCAGGTGTTCAGCGCGATCCTGAGTAAATTTAACGTTAAAAATAACGTTTATTCGAATGTTAAAATAGATGCTGAATAAGGCACTAAACCAGACGTTACTAATGGCCATTACAAAAATGCCGGATACGCTGCCGACAGCGGCTAAGCAGGCAAAACCAGTTTCAGAGAAGAAGATTCAGGAGTTTATTAACAAGGGAGGCAAACCGACTGGTGGAGGAGAGGAAAATTTAGCAAAATCCAGCGGAACAAAAAGTATTAAATTGATCATGACCAATAATGAAATGAGCGCCATTAAAGAGCTTCGGAACAAGCGGCCGAGCCGAAGCCGAAAGATCCCGATCTCCGTTCACGACTGGGTTATTGAAGCGATTCAGGAGAAGATTGAACGCGAGCAGAAGAAGTACGGATTAACGTTATTATAGACCTCAAATATAACGTTATATTTAACGTCTATAATAACGTTATATTTGAGGTTATTTATGGCAGAATATTTGACGCTAAAAATGGGTTCTCTAACCCAAAAGGCCAATGGCCCGTCGACAGAAGGGGGGACTTTCTAGTCAAAAACATGGGGTAATCCTGTATAACCGGTACATTAATTTTGTACAGGTCTATCAATTAGTTCAATGTCAATCGTTTATAACAAAAGTTTCAATTTAACGGACGTTTAAATGAACTGAGGTAGCCGATTTCATGAAATCGGCTACCTCAGTTCATTTAAAGCCTACGTTTTTTACTAGTTTCCTTGATCTATTAATACTGCATAACTCATTCCGATCGTAACGACTTGACCGGATTGACTAAGGCCGCTCGGATACTCTGAAAACTCACTGTAAACAAAGCAATGCCTACCGCTAATAATCCGGTCAAGGCAAACAACCACCATTCAATCTCCACCTGGTAAGCAAAGTCAGCTAGCCAGCGCTTCATGGCAACATAAGCCAGGGGCGTCCCAAGGACCAGCGCGATAAAAACCAATTTTAAAAAGTCCTTAGACAATAAAGCTACCAGACTGGTTACACTGGCGCCTAGTACTTTACGCACGCCGATTTCTTTCCTCCGTTGCTCGGCCGTGAAGGTCGCCAACCCAAATAGACCTAGGCAGGCGATAAAGATAGCCATACCTGAAAAGCCGAGAAACAGGTTGCCTTTGCGTTCATCGGCCCGGTACTGTTGGGCAAACGTTTGGTCCAGAAACGTGTACTCAAAGGGTTGGTTTGGATTAACGCGCTCATAAATGCTTCTAATATACGCCAACGCACCTGGTACGTTCTGGGGGGCCATCCGGACCAACAGTTTATCGCCCCGGGCTTGGTGCAGGACTAGCACTAGCGGTTCGATTTTGTTCCGAAGGGAACGCATGTGGAAATCCCGGATAACCCCCGCAATAGGTATGCGTTTGGTGTCAAGCTCCACCAGACCAGCCGTGCGGTTTTTCCAGCCCAGCCGTTTGAGCATCGCTTCGTTGACCAGCACAGCGTCGGTCGAATCGTTGACCAACTGAGTCGAAAAATTATGCCCTTCTTTCAGGCCTATCTGCAAAACGTTAACAAAATCCTGATCGACGGAGAAATATTCGGTGCTAATGGACTGTTCTTTGCCGCCCGCGTAGAAACTAAACGTGGATTTATCATTTATATCGCCACCGACTGAGCCGTTTGTTAGGCTCACGCCTTTAATAATCGGATTTTGCAGTAATTTATCTTTCAGTACTTTAGCCGTCTTCTGAATCGCTGGTGCTTGAAGTGGCAGAACCAGAACCTGTTCCTGATTGAAGCCTAACTGCGTGTGCCGCATATATTGCAACTGTTGGTAAACAACGAAGGTCCCCACCATCATCACAATGGACACCGTAAACTGGAATACCACCAGCGACTGGCGCAGCAGAATCCCTCGACCGCTGTTGGCGAAGCTTCCTTTTAATACCGCTACTGGTTTAAAGTGGGAGAGCAGGAAGGCGGGATAAAGGCCGCTCAGCAAACCCATCAGCAGGCAGAAACCCAAGAGTACACCCATTGTTTGAACGTTCCACAGATCAATGTGTAGGGTCTTGGCCGCTATGTCGTTAAAGAGGGGTAGCAATCCCTGCGTCAGCAACAGACTGATGACCAAGGCCAGTAACGACAGCAGGGTTGACTCAGTCAAAAACTGCCCAATCAACTGCGTACGTAGTGATCCTATAGCTTTGCGTACGCCAATTTCCCGGGCTCGTTTCATCGAACGAGCCGTGGCCAGATTAACGTAATTAACTAGGGCAATGGCTAAAATAAATAAGCCAATGGCTGTGAAGGTGTAGACATAAGCGATGTTGCTTCCTTTTTCTTCACCCAGCAAATGGCTTGAGTGCAGGTGCATGTCCGTCAGAGGCTGAAACATAATGTCGAAAGTAACGCCTTTGCCCGTATCATCACCGATAGCCCGGGCAATGTACTTTTTGTAGAAAGCGGGCATTTTACGGTCTAGTCGGCTTACATCGCTCTTCGACTGAAGCAGTACGTAGATAGATGTGCCGAAGCTATCCCATTTGTCCAGGTTTACTTCGTTGAGTTGCCGGTTGACGTAAGGCAAAATAGCCTCAAAGCTGAGATGGTGGTTGGCAGGCGGGTCCTGGATGATACCGCTCACCGTTAAAGGGTGCTCATTTTTTACCTTAATCACTTTTCCCACTAGGCCATTAGTTCGACTAAACAGCGCTAGTGCCATTTTCTGAGTTAGGATGATGTTGTTGGGTTGCAACAAGGCCGTTCGCGGGTTGCCGTCGATGAATGAATAGTCGAAAAACGAAAACAGGGTCGAATCGGCGTAAATAAAATCCTTGGCATAGAGTGCTTTCTCGCCAACCCGAAACAACATATTATGGCTGGGGATGATTCGTACGACATTCCTGATTTCGGGGAATTCCTGTCGGAGCGTTGGTCCCATGGGAGCTGAACCGACGCCCATATTCAACTCATTGTCGCCCCACTTGACGTGTGTATTCAACCGGTAAATGTTGGCTGCGTTTGTATGGTATCGGTCGAATGTTAGCTCATCATATACATAGAGCGCCAGAAGCATGGCACAGGTCATACCACTGGCTAATCCCAATAGCGTGAGTAGGCTATAGGTCTTGTTGCGGCTTAGATTCCGCCAGGCAATCTTGATATAGTTTAAGAACATGATTGGTCACCGGTAGCGAGTTGCTTATAGCTCGTCAACTATTGTACCACAGTCTGAAAAAAGCGTTTAGGAGTTGGAAAGGTATTTTTGGCAAGTGAGTATGTCCGAAGGTGGACAGGTTTTGTCCGTTAATGAACGCAGTCGATAGTCAGGGGGTAAAGGTCTAAATTTGAATCGGGTCCTACCCTAACTAGTCTGGGAAATAGGAGTTGATTTAGGTCAATACGTAAATAAGGTGTTGGCTATAGATCTAACTATATTCCGATCTCTCCGCGCGTGACTACTCACCGAATATAGGCCAAAGCGTTCAATAAACCTGTTCAGTTTTTACCAGTATATTGAACTGTGAGGAGGTTTTCATGAACGATTTAATAAACAACCCAAATGAATCTAAGTCTGTAGTCTATAGAAGGATACAAGTTCAGTAAACTGACATGACTGACCTATAATTGGACAAAAATTTAGCTGACCCGTCCGGAAAAGTGTTGACCGTTTGTTGGTAATCCGTTTTTTTATTGACCAGTAATTTAAGCTCTATTTTCATTATTTACTACAACCACCTCCTGATTTTGAGGATAGTAGTTCTTCCATCTTCGCTTAAGTTTTCCTTCCTTTTGGTGAGCTTGATCAGGCACCAGCATGTCACAACTGAGGTGTGGCCGTTTATAGTTGTAGAGAAAAACGGCTTGCTCAAGCACGACCTCGGCCTGGGCTAACGAGTACACCGCTCGGTGAGCTAGATACTCATTCTTGATGATTCCATTCACACGTTCAGCGATAGCATTCTCCAGTGGATCACCCGTTTCGGTCATACTGATCTGAACATGATAAGCGTCTAATAAACCAATATAGAGGGCGCTACCATACTGAATACCTCGGTCAGAATGGTGAATTAATGCCTTGGCTGCTCGCCGATTAATCTTTTTCAGGGCCATCTGTAGAGCAGTCTTACAATGAACTGCCTCTAACGTCGGTGCGACACAATACCCCATGATTCGTTTGGAATAAGCATCGGTGACGAACGATATGTACAGGCATCCACACTGAGTAAACCAGTAAGTTATATCACTCACCCACAATTGATTGGGCCTTTCCATTATCAATTCCTTGATCAGGTTCGGGTACTTGCGGTATGGATGACCCGAAAAGGTAGTTCGTACCCTCCTCCTTCGTCTCCTGATTAACAGGCGGTTAGCGGCTAATAAGTCAAATAATAGATCCCTACCTGTTTTTATTCCCTTTCCAATCAGTTCCTCTTTGATCAGCTCATAGAGTTTTTTACCACCCATTCGCGGATGATCTTTACGAGCCTTCTTGACCAGTCCTAGAATAGCTTCATCATTATTGATCTGGCCGGCTTGCCGTTGCCAGTATTGGTAGTAGCCTTGTCGGGAGAAACCAAGCGCACCCTCCAACTGCCGAATATGCAGATTGGGATAGTTCATCAGCATGAACCGGATGGCTTGGTAACGGACTTTTTTTCAATATCGACCCCCAGCTCATGTTTAGCCACTCGCACCAGCGTCGAATAATAAAGAGTTTTAAAGTTAGCCGTTTCCAGTTCTTCTTCGAGCGAACGCACCTTGGCCCGCAGTTGATTGACTTGATCTTCTGGGGTAGAAGGCCGGTTTGACTTTCTTGAGGAAGGAGGCAGTAAATCAGGATCAGTTAAGGCAGCTTGTTTCTTAGCTTTGGCTTCCTCTTCGATTTTTCTGATCCAGCGCAGTACCGTCATTCGATTGACTTTATACCGCTCAGCGGCTTGATCTAGGTTGAGCTGACCGAGCAGAACGGCGGCCGCCATTTCACGCATGATCCGTTTTGGCTGTTTCATACGTAGTTTAACAAGTCTGTCCATGAGTTGACTGTTTATGGTCAACATTTCTATACAACAATCTTATAAGTATTTGATAATGAAGCTTTTGAAAACAACCGGATTAGCTCATCCTGACTTAGGTTAAGGGCTACAATACGCCGTTGGACTTGCCGTAAGCCAGATTCCTTTGTTTTTTGAGCCGTGTCTTTGGCTTGAGTTTTCTTGTAAGGTTCCCTTTTGGTAATCATGTTCCAAATAATCATCGCCAGTTTTCGGGCGGTAGCCGTGATGGCTGCGACTCGCCCTTTCTTATAGGCAATTCGTTAGAAAAAAGGACTCAGTTCATGATTAGCCTGATTGCCAATGGAGTTAGCCGCCTGTCGTAAGGCGATAGCGATATAGGATTTGCCGACGGGTGTGCGATGACTAAGGATGCGTCCACCGCTGATTTTATTGTTGGGCACTAACCGCAGCCAACTGGCAAAGCTTTTGGCGCTGGCAAACTTATGTATATCCTTTCCCAGGGTAGTTAATAGACAAAGAACTGTATTGTGACTGATACCAGATATGGCAAACAGATCGGTTTGAAAATAAGTCAGCGCAATCTGGGAGACATTGAAAGCAGGCATATTCTTGGTGTTCTTCTTCTTGTTTTCTGACGGTATTTTTTCGACTGGTTTCGAAACGGACTCCGCGGGCACACTTCGACGTAGGGCCTCTTCAATGACTCTATCACACTCAAGGAGGGAATTTTGGTAGAACTTATAAAAACCCAGGGACGCTTGCAATTCAAACAATTGTTCCTGTCGCCACCACCCCTGAAGAGATTGGGCAATTTCCTCTTTAGACTTTTTCATGCGAATGTCTACTAGGGAGGCTAACTCATGCGGATCGCGGTTGCCAGCCAGAATCGCTTCGATGATGGCCAGGCCGGATTTGCCCGTGATGTCGCGAATGGCTACGTCCAGGCGAATATTCATCAGCCGAAGCGCTTTCTGCATTTTGTGGATATAGGTAGCTAGCTGCTCAATCAGGTGCTGGCGATGATAGTAGTAGGTACGAAGTTCCTGGAGCGTATCACTCAGCAAAAAACTACCGGACAGTAACCCCAGGGAGTGGAGTCGTTGAATCCACAGACAATCAATGACATCCATTTTTCGACCTTGTACATTTTTAGTCTGGCTACCGCCCACTAGTAGCACCTCAAAGCCAGCTTCTTGTAAGGCATTAAAAAGTGTTTGCCAGTAACTGCCGGTGCTTTCCATGGCTACTGACGTAATGCCATACTGGCGCAAATGATCGATGAGCAACTGATGGTCCTGGGTGTAGACACCAAAGGAGCGTACATTTTCCTTGTTTTGGTCGACGGCTACCCAGTGGGTGCGGGAGCCGATGTCAATACCAGCGGCATGCGGATTGACGATTGGTAAGACTGCGGTTGGCTTTCCCATCGTTTTGGCGGTTTATATAGCTAAACTGACTTCAGGGAATGGACGGGTGAATCAAGATTTTCTATACGGGATTCTCTTTAGGAGATCACCAGTGAATTCAACAAGTACCTCTTGAAGAGGTCTTATCCATTCCAGCCCAGATTCCAGGAAGGACTGATGCGTACCAATAAATGTTGATGAGCTTATTGCTGAAGTCAAACCAAGGTAAGTAGAAAGCACAAGTCTGCCTACTCCTGTTGTCCTGGGTATTCAATGGTACCCGCACAATCATTCGATTCCCGGACAAGTCAAGCTGAATAGGCTTTCAACAACTTCAGCACTAAAAATAGTATATTCCCAAGACAATGGCTGCTTTCAAAATTCCCACACTATTACTACGGACCTGAGATTTCTATTACCAATCTGGAGATAAACTAACTTATTATTTGCCATAAAAGGCAAACACAGCCTTTTTGACTGTATATGGGGTTGTATGATGTAAAGTAGATCAACTTTTCGTCCTTAAGAAGTGTGGGTCGAATAAGGCATTCAACGCAAAATCTATGCTTTTGTTAAAGCGCCAAAACGATGATTTATGCTTAGAAGGCAGACTATGTTGCTGGCTAAGCTTCAACTAATTCGCGTGTTACTTTTATTCGCCTTCACGCCTACCCTGGCCAAGACACCACTTTCAATAGACTTAATCTAGTAACCTAAAATAAATTTCTTCTAATCATGGTCAAAGAAGATATGCGCTTCCGGCTGATTCTTCCTGCGGAGGATCTTACTGGCCACAAAATTTTTAAATTTTAGTAACAAGGACCGGCGGCTTGTATTCTTATCGCCCAGCAGACGAAGGGTAAAACTTCATAACATTAATGGAAGCGGTTAGTCTGATGTGGGGCCTATTTATTTTACATCAATTTACCCTATTTTTTGTCTGGCTTTTTCGGCGTCAATTTTTACCTGCAACTCGTCACATTGCCGCTTTACGGCTTCTAATTGCTCACGGAGTTCTTTTTGGCGTTGTTCCAATTGATTCATAACAAGCATGGCGCGCTCAGTTCTCCGGATCAGCTGTTGATAAACGATCACTAAGTGAGTTATTCGTTCCGGTTGGCTTTTCAAAAGGTGATTCATCGGTGCGGTTGACCTACATCTATTCTCAATTGGATAGACTGATTCAACGACCTATTGAATTAGTCTAAAGTTTTTTAACTTGATTGTCGTATGGAGGTTTTCCAGCTATATAGTAAAATTTAACCGGAGACACTACCGGCTAGGCTGGGGCGCAAAAACAAGGGTAATTTCGCTATATTCGTGGGTCAAGTCCACGCCAAATCGAGCGCTACGACTCAAGACGCATCCGAATCTACGGTAGTCGTCACCAGTAGCCGATCCGACAACCACCCCTTATCCTTGCATGGAAAAACGAAACATCATTGTCATTGGAGCATCAGCTGGCGGCTTCGAGGCCATTCAACAACTCATCGCCCGCTTGCCCGCCGATCTGGACGCCGCTATTTTTATCGTCTGGCACATGGCGCCTACGGTTCGGGGGATCATGCCTCAGGTACTTAGTAAGCTAACGACGATCCCCGTCGCCCACGCCGTTGAGAACGAGCCCATCCAGATGAACCGCATTTATATCGCACCACCCGATCATCATTTACTGCTGGAAGCTGACCACATGCGCGTTACGCATGGGCCCAAAGAAAATCACTTTCGTCCCGCCATCGATCCGCTATTTCGTTCGGCCGCCTATGCCTATGGCAACCGGGTGATCGGCGTGATCTTATCCGGTGCCCTCGATGATGGTACAGCCGGTCTGTGGGCCATAAAGGCGTATGGCGGCATGGCCCTGGTCCAGGACCCCCAAGAAGCCCTGGTTTCCGCCATGCCCGAAAGTGCCATCCGCCAGGTAGCCATCGATGCAATTGCCCCAATTGCTCAATTAGTCCCCTTATTGGTTCAACTGGTGGGGCAAGATGTTGCTCCGAAACCATCCATAGCCATGCATGAAGACGAAAAAACGAAAACCGAGATTCGCATCGCGGCCGAGGACACGGCACTAGGCCTGACAATGGCTCAGTTCGGTCAGTTCAGCGCCTATGCCTGTCCAGACTGTCACGGCGTGCTCGTAAAGATTACCGAGGGGTCGCTCGTCCGCTATCGCTGCCATACGGGTCACGCCTATTCGACCGACGCCCTGCTAGCCAGTGTGACTGGGAAAATCGAAGAAAGTCTATACAGCGCCCTGCGGGGTATGGATGAGCGGGGTATGCTGCTTAACCAGCTAGGCGACCAGTATGCCGCAGCCAATCAGCCCCGGCAGGCGGCCCTTTATTTTCAGTTAGCCCAGGCAGATCAACAGTGGAGCGAGCTGCTGCGTCAGGCCGCGCTCGTCCACCCTGCCCTAAAACCGGACAGCCTGGACGAGCAGCGTACCGATTCCGACGGCGTTAAGCCAGCTCACTCCGCTCTCCAGTAACAACCCTTACCTAGACTAGCTTATCCTTGAGCAAGAAAAAATCAATCTCGAAAATACCCATTAAACCCACGCCAGCGGAGACGATCATCGTGGGCATCGGGGCCTCCGCGGGGGGCGTCGAAGCACTGACCCAATTTTTTAAGCAGGTGACCCCCGATTCAGGCCTAGCCTACGTGGTGATCCTGCACCTGTCGCCCGATTATGACAGCCAGTTGACCCAAATTCTACAGGGCGTGGCCATCATTCCTGTTCATAAGGTGGAGCAGCGGGTGCGGGTCATCGCCAATCATATCTATGTCGTACCGCCCAGTAAGCACCTGCAAATGGATGATGGGCAGCTGGTGGTACTCCCCAATATTCAGATCGAAGATCGGCGGGCACCGGTGGATATTTTCTTTCGTACCTTAGCGGAGTCGCATCAGGAGCGGGCGATCGGAGTAATCCTCTCGGGTACGGGGGCCAACGGCTCCATGGGCCTCAAGCGCATCAAGGAGCGGGGCGGAGCGGTCTTTGTGCAGAATCCCCGCGAGGCTGCTTTTAACGAGATGCCCCGCCATGCCATCGCTACTGATCTGGTGGATGATATTCTGCCCGTGGCCGAGATACCGGCCCGATTGCTGGCCTACCGGTTGGGCCGGGAAACCCTGGTTATCTCCCCGGAATCCCAACCGGGTTTTGACGAGCCCCAGCAAGCGCTACGCGAGGTATTTACCCAGTTGCGAATGCGCACCGGCCACGACTTTACCAATTACAAGCGCCCCACCATGCTTAGGCGAATCGAGCGTCGTATCAACGTGCGCAACTTGCCCGACCTGCCCGCTTACGTGAGCTTCCTTCGGGAACATCCCGAGGAGATCCAGGCACTGCTGAAAGATCTGTTGATCTCGGTTACCAATTTTTTTCGCGACAGCCCCGTCTTCACCACCCTGGAGCATCAAATTTTGCCCCTACTCACCCATGTCAAAACCAAGGATAACATCCTGCGCATCTGGGTGGCGGGCTGCGCCACGGGCGAAGAGGCGTACACCCTGGCCATGCTCTGTGCCGAACGGACGCTGGACGTAGTTGATGCGCCAGCGGTACAGATCTTTGCCACTGACCTGGATGAGACCGCGCTGGCCACCGCCCGCGAAGGGCTCTATACCCTCAACGATGCGGCCGACGTATCACCCGAGCGGTTGCGCCGCTTTTTTACCAAGGAAGGGGAGGAATACCGCATTCGGCCTGAGATTCGGGAGATGGTGTTATTTGCCCACCATAATGTGCTCAAAGACCCGCCCTTTTCCCGGCTGCATCTAGTGAGCTGCCGAAATCTGCTCATTTACTTCAATCAAACGGCCCAGCAGCGGGCCCTGGAGACGTTTCACTTTGCGCTCAATCCGGGGGGGTATTTGCTGTTAGGAATGGCCGAAACCACCGACGGGAAACCGGATCTGTATGTCCCCCTCAACCGGGAGCACCACCTGTTTCAGAGTCGATCCGTGGGGCCCCGCGCCTATCCCGTGCCCGAGATCAGTACCGGGCTAGACACCGCCCAAAAACGGGGGGCGGAAGCCGATCCGGCCAATGAAAACCCGGCAAACGGGCGTCTAAGTTACGGCGAGTTGCACCACCAGGTTCTGGAGCAGTATGCCCCCCCCTCCATCCTGGTCAATGAGGCCTTCGATATCCTCCATATGTCCGAGCGGGCGGGTCGTTACCTCCAAATGGGGGGGGGCGAGCCGACCAAAAATCTACTCCAACTCATCCAGCCCGACCTGCGGCTGGACCTTCGGTCGGCTTTTTACCGGGCCGCTCAGCAGCGGACCCCTGTAGTAATCCCCCACCTTAAAGGGCGTCTGGAGGGCCAGGTGCAGACGATTACTCTCCACGTCCGTCCGGTACTAGGCGATGGGGACCCTGCCCCCGGCAATCCAGCTCGGGGCTTTATGTTGGTTCTCTTTGAGCCGACGACTGATGAAGCGAGCGAACCAGCCCGTGAGCGTCCCCCAATCGAGCCCGTGGCCCATCAGTTGGAAGAAGAATTGATTCGAGTTAAGGCGCAGCTCCGGCTGGCCAACGAGCACCATGAACTCCAGGCCGAGGAATTAAAAGCCGCCAACGAAGAGTTGCAGGCCATCAACGAGGAGTTGCGCTCGTCGGCCGAAGAGTTAGAGACCAGTAAGGAAGAGCTTCAGTCGATCAACGAAGAACTCACGACGATCAACCAGGAGCTAAAAATAAAAGTAGACGAGATTTCGCTGGCCGGCAACAACCTGCAGAACCTGATTAATGCGACCGACATTGCCACTTTGTTTCTGGACCGCAGTCTGCGGGTTAACCTCTTTACACCCACTACGCGGACTATTTTTAATTTGATTGCCACCGATACGGGGCGGCCCCTGAGCGACATTACCAGTCGACTAGACTATCCCCAGATGCAGGCCGATGCCGAAACGGTGCTGGCCACGCTCCAACCCATCGAGCGGGAAGTCAGCTCGACGGACGGCCGCGTGTTTATGGGACGGGTGTTGCCTTACCGCACGATCGATGACCGCATCAATGGCCTGGTACTGACCTTTGTCGATATCACAGCGCGCAAACAGGCCGAAGAAGCCCATTCGTTTCTAGCCTCCATTGTCGAATCTTCGCAGGATTCGGTGCTGACGGTCAATTTTAACGGGATCATCACTAGTTGGAACCAGGCGTCTGAAGCGCTCTACGGCTACTCGGCGGGGGAGGTTATTGGCCAACCCCTGAGCCTATTGACCTTACCCCAGGACCTGGTCAAGGTCTTGCGCGATACAGAGAAAATCAAGCAGGCCCAGCGGGTTGAAACTTATGAAACCATCCGGGTCAACAAAGCCGGGCAGACCCTAGACCTGGAAGTGGTGCTCTCGCCCGTGAAGGATGCCGCCGGGCAGGTCATTGGCGTCTCCACAGTGGCCCGGGATATCACCCGGCGCAAGGCCGCCGAAGGCGTCCTGCGGGAGTCGGATCGACGGAAAGACGAATTTTTGGCCATGCTAGCCCATGAATTGCGCAATCCACTGGCCCCGGTTCGGCATACCTTACAACTGCTTCAATTGAGTCCAGCACAAAATGAGCCAATAAGCTCGGCTATCGCCGTAATGAGCCGTCAGGTGGATCAATTGGTTCGCCTGGTGGATGATCTACTGGATGTGAGCCGGATCAATCAGGGAAAGATTGCTTTGCAGCCAGCCCTGCTGGATGTGGGAACCCTGCTAACGCATGCTGTAGATACCGTACGCCCCCTGTATGAGTCGCTGCCCCGGGAGTTGTCGGTGTCTGTGCCAACTGAGCCCCTGTATGTGTTAGGTGATGCCATCCGCTTGACGCAGGTAGTGACCAACCTGCTGACGAATGCTGCCCGGTACACCCTGGAGGGAGGTCAGGTCTGGGTTGAGCTGGACCAGGTGGGGAATCAGGTTCGGTTGAGCGTGCGCGATAATGGCATTGGTCTAGCAGCCGACCAGCAAGAACGCATTTTTGAGTTGTTTGCGCAGGTCGACAATTCACTGGCCCGTTTTAGGGGTGGGCTGGGCCTAGGGCTGACGCTGGTCAAACGCCTCGTGGAGCTGCATGGTGGGCGAGTGGAAGCCCAGAGTGGGGGACTGGGGCAGGGGAGTGAATTCCTGGTTTATTTGCCCAGTACAACTAGCTCCGTCCAACCCCTGGAGCCGACTTCCGTACCGAGCCTGTCGAGCACCCCTGGTCGCCGAATTTTAGTGGTGGATGATAATCCCGATGCGGCGGATACCTTCGCCTTACTCCTGGAGATGAGCGGTCATACCGTTGATGTTCGCTATACTGGCGAGCAAGCAATGGAGGCCGCTGAGCGTCTACAGCCGGAGGTGGTGTTGCTCGACATTGGCATGCCGGGACTGGATGGCTACGAAACGGCCCGCCTGATTCGCCAGCAGCCTTGGGGTCGTGACGTAATCCTAATCGCCCTGACTGGGTATGGGCAAGCTGGCGACAAACGGCGAAGCCAGGAAGCTAGTTTTAACGGGCACCTGGTCAAACCCGTCGGACTGGAAGCGGTGGTTGAGTTGCTGGATTCGTTATTGCCGCCCTGACCCTTGAACAACCTCAGTGGCCTTACTAAACAGTACTTCCTATAGCAAGCAGTAAACGCTTGATTCTATTCCTTTTTTGATAAATGCTTACTCCATGGCTACACCAGTCGATGATTACATACGCCAATGTGGGCAATTAAGTGCCTATTTACGGGGCCGTCGGGAGCCTATCATCAACCAGTGGGAAGCTACCTACTCGCCTAGTGAAGCTGGTTACATCCAGGCCGGTACGGATCAACGACGAGGCCTACTAGATCTGTTTCCGCAACGCATTACGGACGAGCCTAAAGCGCGTGAACGGGTTGAGCCCCCAGACCCGTATGAATCCCATCGCTGGCCAGAGGGCTACACCTTGGCTAAGGTAATCACGGAGCTAACCAACTTCTACGACATCGTAGACCTGGAAATCCAACAGTTTCTGGCACTATATCCCCATACGCAGTCCCTAGTAGTTAACCAAGCCTATCGGCAGTTAGGCCGACTCTCGAACGAGGTCACCAAGAGAAATGTCCTATATAGTACTCCGAAGCAGCCAAACCCCGATTCGGAGCCGCTAAAAGCACGTCAGCCAATACCCGCGATTAGGCATCTGGATGTTCAGTTACACCAAACCTCACATGATCTGCGTGCCAGCTTTGGTATCATCGCTAGTGCGGCCAGTTTATTACTGCTGCCCCTTAAAGACAGCGATCGGGCCAACTATCTGGCTATGATAACCCGAAATGTAACCATAGCTGAGCACCACCTCCATCAACTAGTCGCGTATTTGGAAGAAGGGTGCAATTCTTAGATGATGGATTTGCCACAAATAGCGGACGCTGTCTACGCCAACGCGGAACGGGACACCTATTTAATAGGAACAGTCTATAAACCATCATATAGAGCGATAATATAGGGCATAGACGGCTCATCAACGCCCATTTTTGCACCGGGCTACCCTTTTAAACCAACACGATGTCCCTCTCAACAAACGTTCACTTCGGTTGAGCGCATGATATTTTATATGCGGTAAAGCTACATGGGGTCTAATGAAACCTTGATGAGATCGGTCAGTCACAGACTTGATGAGACTCAGTTTATGAGCAGCGTACGCCTTTAGGTTTGTGCGTAATCAAAGGTAACTAGAATAGCGGACCTCGGAATATTAGTATGGCATTGACCTAAAAGCATGCGGTTAACGCTTCAGGCGGGTCAGTTTGTCGATGTCGAGCAGGGTAATCTGGCTGGTATTGATCTCGATTAACCCTTCGGACCGTAAATCGCCCAGAATACGAATGACCGTTTCGGTCGAGGCTCCCACTAAGTGCGACCAGTTCTCGCGCGAGAGGGTCATCGCCAAGGACATATTGTGGGCCGGTGGTACAGTCGGATAAAATTTTCGCTGAACCAGCAGCAGGGCTTCGGCTACCCGTTTGCGTACCGACTGATACGCCAGTTTTAGCAGCCGGTCCTGAAGGTCGGCGACATCGCCCGCCAGCATTCGGATGAATTGGCCAGCCACCGCTTGATGGTTGTAAAAAAGGGTCATAAACTCGGCCTGGGGAATCGTGCAGACCAGGGCTTCCTCCAGCAGTTCGACGGTTTCACGATACGTTGCATCGTCCAGTGGGGCTCGGTACCCCACAAAATCACCGGGGCCAACCAGACCCGTGATATACTCATTACCACGCGAATCCGTTTGGACGAGTTTACCCGTCCCCTGACTTATAAAATACAACGCGGTCGGCGAATTCCCCTCTGTAAACAGGCGGTGTTTCCGGTTATACCGCGTGGTTGGGTAGTGATCGCATAGGGACTGGCGGGCACCCATCTCATCCAGAATGGCCCGCGTCAGATGGCCTATACTGGGGTTCTCGGCTAGGGAATTCGGTGTGTCCGCCCCTTTTTTTAGCCGTAATTCCACCGCACCCAGCAGAGTAAGGTCATCGAAGGGTTTGGTCAGGTAGTCATCCGCCCCTAGATTCATCCCAACCCGGAAATCTGCCGGTTCCGCTTTAGCGGTGAGAAAAATAAAGGGAATACCGGCTAACGTAGGGTCTTTACGAAGGATGTGTAAGACCCCGAAACCATCGAGTTCGGGCATTCGGATGTCGCACAGAATCAGGTCCGGACGGGCTTGACGAGCCCGTTCGATCCCTTCTTTGCCATTGGCCGCCTGCACGACCTGGTAGGGGGCCAACTGGAGAATTTCGGTTATGTTCTCCAGCATGGATGGCGTATCTTCGATCACCAAAATGGTTTTCATAGGGGAAGCGGGGATAACGGGAGTCGAACGGTAAAGACCGTACCCGAATCGATCTGACTGGTAAAGGTAACCGTTCCGCCCATCAGATCGACGTAGCGTTTGACCACGTATAGGCCCAGGCCCGGGCCCGAAACATGATTGACGTTGCGGGCCCGGAAAAAATTAATGAACAGCTTGTCTTTGTCCGCATCCGGAATGCCGATGCCTTCATCCCGAACCGTTAGCCGGATCTGCTGCTCCTCAACCGCCGTTGTTAGTTCGATTTCTTTACCATCAGCGGAGTATTTACTGGCGTTGACTAGTAGATTGATCAGGATGTTTTTAAGCATTTGGCCGTCGAGCGAAATAAGGGGTTCACCCGACCGATGGGTATAGACGATGCGCTGACGGGGCTTAATTAAAGCCTTCATGTCGTCGATGATATCCTGGCAAAAGGTGACGATATTCATCGGCTGCGGCCGGCCGTGCAGGGTGGACGCTTCCAGCTGGCTGAGCGAGAGAAAATCATTCAGCAGCCCCGTCAGGCCATGCACCTCCGATTTGATGCGCTGCACGTGACGCTCCCGTTTTCCCCCGTCGTCCGGGCCGTCATACCGCCCGATCAGCGACGCCGAGGAAAGAATCGTACCCATGGGGGTCCGGAACTCATGCGAAGCCAGGGTGACGAAATTGGACTTCAGCTCATTCAACTCACGCTCCTGAAGCAGGAGTTGCTCAGTCTGCTGGCGGGTCAGTACCTGTTCAGTGACGTCCATTCCCACCACGACGACGCCAGTGATGAGGCCACCGGGGGTGTCGCGTAGGGGTTCGTACACGAAGTTAACGTAGACGATTTGGGCCTGTCCGTCGCGCAGAAAGGGCACGGGTAGTTCGCTACCCACAAAGGGCACACCCGTTTTCAGCACCCCAGCTAGTAATTCCTCAAACCCCTGCCCGGCGCTTTCGGTCAGTACGGCGAAGACCGGCTTGCCCAGGAGTTGTTCTTCAGTGCGATTCCAGAGGGTACAGATGGCTGGATTAGCCAGTTCAACGATGAACGTGGGGCCACGCACAATAGCGATGGCCACCGGTGCCTGGGCAAACAGATTGCGTAGACGAGCTTCACTGGCTTCGATTAGTTGCCGGGCTTCCCGTGATCTAGTGACGTCCGTAGCAACGACCATCGTGCGCTCGATGTGCCCGTCAACGTCTCGCAGAGCATCATACACAAAATCGAAGTACACCGTCTCCAACTGACCATTGCGCTCCAGGGTAACGGGTAATTCGTAGCCCTCGAAGGGAATTCCGGTTGTATAGACGCCCTGAAGGAATTCTTCAAACCCCTGCCCGCTGGCTTCGGGTAAAGCCCTAAATAAAGGTTTACCCATCACCTGCTGATGAGTGCGCCCCCAGAACTGGCAGACGGTCGGGTTGGCTAATTCGACGATAAACTCGGGGCCGCGAAAGATGCCCACGCCTAAGGGTGTTTGCTGAATGATGGCACTCAGCAGCCGCTCATTGCTTTCTACCCGTTGTCGCATCTGCACCGCCTGGGTGATATCGGTTACGATGATGACGACCCCCGTAATGGATCGGTCGGATTCGTAGCGGGGCTGATACACAAAATCAACGTAGCGGGTTTCCAACTGGCCGTTGCGAATCAGGTGAACGAGCGTCTCCCGGCTTACATACGGGACTCCCGTGGCTATGACCTGCCTCAATCGCTCTTCAAATCCCTGTCCAGCCAGTTCCGGCAGAGCCTCCAGCAGGGGTTTGCCGACCAACTGGTTGGCCGCTCGTCCGCAGAGTTCGTGGTAAAAGGGATTGGCTACGTCAATAGTAAAATCTTCGCCTAAACCCAGAATAGCCACCCCGACAGGTGCCTGCTCAAACAGGGTAGCCAGGTTTCGGTCGTTTTCCCGCCCGACCCACTCCAGTTGCTGCTGGTGCTGATCGGCCCGCACCGTGTCGGTCGTTTCCATCATGACGCAAAAGACTCCCCCAATGCCATCTGATTCATCGTAAATCGGGCTGTGGGAATAACTAAAGTGGGCCGCTTCCGCGAGACCGTGCCGATTGATCATCAGCAACTGATTTTCTGACCAGTCGGCTTCCCCCCGGGTGAGTACTCTCTCGAGCATCAGACCCAGGGTAGACCAGATTTCAGGCCACACGTCCCGGCCTCTTCTACCCAATGCGTGAGGATGTTTATCGTTCAGTATCAGCCGGTAGGCATCGTTATAGAGCATGATTTGTTCGGGTCCCCACCAGATCAGGATGGGAGAATGGGCGTTCAGGCACGTGCTGACGGTGGTACGAAGACTCTGGGGCCACTGCTCTGGTGGACCAACGGCGGTTTGTGACCAGTCTTTGGCGCGCATCCGTTCGCCCATCTCACCACCTCCGCCCAGAAAAGCCAACGTTGTTGCTTTGTTTGCTGCCATAGTAGCTCGTTACTCAAACCGAACGGTAGGTAGGTTTATCCAAGTACTCCTTAATTTTTTAGGTATACCCTCTCTCGCTTACGTCAACATACGAAAGCCCCGCTCCGCCACTTTATAATGACGAAGCGGAGCGGTTGGTGATTGATCTGAGTAGCCATTTACGGATTAATCGGCTGCCGCGCCGACTAAACAGCTACTGACCGACCGGACAAGCTGGTTCAGGTGAGCATACGAGGCTGGCTTTTGCAGGTACCCGCTGGCACCGCTTCGGTAGGCTCTATTCTGCTGAGTTGACTCAGCGGAGGTGGAGAGGATCACGGTTGGAATGTGTCGAAGCCAAGGACTCGCTTTGATGGCCATTAAAGCCTCTAGCCCGTTTAGTTTGGGCATATTCCAGTCGAGCAGGATCAGGTGTACCGGTTGGGGAGCTGGCTGCTGACTCCAGGCATCCAGCAGGTTTAGGAGTTCGCTCCCATCCTGGGCTTCGACGACCCTCACCGATGGGTAGACTTCCTGAAGCGACTGGCGCAAAAAGTATCGATCATCCTCGTCGTCATCGGCCAAGAAAATAACTGTTTTGGCATAATTCATCGGCTAAGTATTTGTTACATAATAAGTAGGGAGAACAAATATGCATCAGTGTAGCCTGCTAGCCTATGACAATCAATAGGTATGGATATGATGGTTATCGGGTAGAAACAGCGTATCCTGTTGACGCATCGTAATCGAAAGGGCCTGGGTAACGGTCATACGGCGGGGTGGTGACCATCATAGCCAATTCGGACTGACGTCGGTAGGTTTACGGAAATTGATAGTATACCTATCAATTCCATTCTCACAGTACCGAATGTTTACGTCAAATGGACACTGGGTACAGACTAAAAACGCTGGGCAGCGCTTAGCGTAGCGACGCCCGGCGTACTTCTTTCCGGGCCCGTTCCAGGGTACTGGCCTTGAGCTCCCACTACTAAGAAAACCCCTACATGAGGTAGGTACAAATAAAAAGCAGCTAAACTGCATCGGGTGTTGATCGATCGGTTTAGCTGCGTTCAAATAAATACGCTATGGCGCTTGGATGGTCAGTCGAGCGACTAGCTTACTAATTTCCGGCGTGATTTCATTAACCCAGAACTGTGTTATCCTAAAAACAAACCGACGTGACTGTTGCACAACTCTTATATGGATGGAGAAGCCATTGAAGTTAACCATCCAATAAAGGCAAAAAAGAGTCCTCTGGATGCAAAGCCAACACTTGAGTAACCACTTTAGGCCGGCGCTTGGCCAACAGCCATTTCTTGAGATTATAAGCCGTTGCCGCCATCACCATTCGCTTGTGAGCACCCGTTTTGCCTTTGCTTAAAGTCCGATGCATCCCAAAGTAGTTTAGCAAGCTCCCGAAAACTGGCTCAACCACCGCACTACGTCGCTTTTTCAACTGCTTTCCTTTCGTACTCGCCAGGCGAGCCACCATCCGCTCATACTCTCGGTAATACATCGTCACACTCAAGGATTTACGATCCCGTTTGCCGCAGCAACTTTCTTTAATGGGACAGTTTTGACACGCACTAAAGCTAGCTATATACTGATAATTGCCATACCCACCCGCCATCTCAATCCCGTGATTTCGTAAAACAGCCCCATGACTACAGCGATATTGATCTTGCCAAGGCTCATAGGTGAACGGATCACGAACCCGATTGTAGCGACCAAACAAAGGGATATAAGCCTCAATATGTCGGTTTTCTAAAGCGGCATAGTTTTCCCCTGAGCTGAAACCAGCATCCGCCAGTACACAGCGCAAGGATAAGTCCAGGGTCGACAACCGCCTGCTGGTTCGATCAACGATGGTCATTAGATGGCGTGAATCTTTCTCATCGGCGAAGTCGGCCTGAATGTGGGTGATTACATGATGGGAACAATCGACAGCCATACTGGCCAGATAATAAAGCCGAAAGGCCTTGTTAGGCTTAGTAGCCAAGCAGGCCTGGGAATCGTTTGGACTGTAATAGACGTGATTATTACGAGTCACTTTCTTGGGATTAACGTACTGTTTTGCTTTAATAAACGACACTCGGTCAGGAACTTGAGCCAGTGGCTGCTCATTTTTCTCCAGCGTCCACTTGGCTAAGGGTTTGGCTTCTAACTTGTCTAAGGAAGCATTGGCTTCCACGAAAGCAGCATCAATAGCCTGGGTGTGCCCATCGACCAGCCCAAGTTCAACACACTGTGTCAACACATACTCAAAACACCGTTCAAACACTTTTTCGGGCAGACGCTGCCGAGTGCGCGATAGGGTACTATGCCAGGGTAAGGCCTCTCCCAACTCGTAGTCTAGGAAATACAGGATGTCCAATCGGAGTTGGCAGCAGCGAATGATGGCTCGATCGGAGGTAAGGTTTTCCAAATGCCCCACCAGCATTAGTTTAATGAATGCAATGGGATCAATCGATTTTTGGCCGCATTTGCCATAGAAAAGCTTGACCGTTTCGTACAAAAATGTCAGATCAATGCCCTGTTTTAGGCGTCGATATAGATTGTGTTGGGGTACACATTGGTCAAGAAGCAGCCTATGACCTTGTCGAGCAGCGGTGTGTTTTTGGCCTACCATACCTCAAGATAGGCATCTATCTCAATACTAGGCAATTAGCGTTGTGCAACAGTCACCGACGTTTTCCTGAACGATTTTTGAGAGATATATCCTTTTTAATAACTGTCAACTTTCAACCGTTGCATACGAATTAAAACGGTTGAAAGCTCCTTTACTGAAAACCAACTATAACAGGTAACCGAAATGAGGAATGCCAATACGAACGACGGGATCGCTAGTTGATGCAGACAGACCAAACAACAGATCACTGATGTTAGAACGATAAGACTGCGAGAAAAGAATAACCACCATTTACCTGGTCTTTCAGGCTGAGTTTTTTCGAACACCTTTTGAGCAACCACAACCGATAAGTTGATGCCTAGAGGTTCTGTTTTATACGTGCTTTTAATCGCGTCCCCTAACCTATAGTCTCTGTCCGCTTTCATCGTTTTTGATTTTATCCCGTAGCGTTTTCTTTAAGGCTTTTCTAGCTCGAAACAAATAACTCTTTATCGTATTGACAGG
Source organism: Spirosoma arboris (assembly GCF_009754945.1). GTDB lineage: Bacteria > Bacteroidota > Bacteroidia > Cytophagales > Spirosomataceae > Spirosoma > Spirosoma arboris. Next base: position 89,200 of record NZ_WPIN01000025.1, on the reverse strand, counting down.
AACGTCAAGAATCTGACTGATCTCTTCCAGGCTCAACTCATCCTGATGAAATAACAACAAAACCGTCTTCTGTAGAACAGGCAATTGGTCAATAGCCTCCGCTAAGTAGGTTAGTTCCTGTTCCTTTATAATAATCTGTTCAGGATTCAACGCTTCATCTTCCCATTTGTTTCCAACCGATTCATTGGTTGAATCGGTTTCTGGGTTGTCCGGGAAGAGATCAGCCAGCAGTATGTTTCGTTTCTTTTGCAGAAAGTTAAGACTTGTATGATAAGCAATGTTGCCGATCCAGGTAGATAATTTCGACCTGAACTGAAACGTTCCCAAGTGCTCATATACCTTCATAAATATGTCTTGGCAAACATCTTCCCGATCGGCATTGATACCCACCAAAGGCGAAACGATATGGAGAACCAACCCTTCGTATTGGCATATTAGTCCTTCAAAGGCCTTTCGGTCACCCGAAAGAACCTGCTCAATCAGCCACTGTTCATCAACATTCGTTTGTTTCACGGGTGCTACCAAAAGTAATTGGACAGGTTGATCCGTGAAAAGTTGCAGGCCAACAAAACAAAAATTCTGCGGGCTTAGGGTGCAACTTTTTGCGGATTCACCAGTCTGATTGCCTAAATAGATCAGCATGAAAAAAGGCATCTTGACCAGTTGGTTTCTCTTGGTTTATCATATTTGCTACGCCCAGACTAAGCCTAGTCCAGAGGTATTATCTAACCAGGATAATCCGCTTATCCCCGACAAATTAGTAGAGATCGTTATTCCCTTAGTCATCCTTTACCTCGTACTTGATGCTCTGGTAACATTTGCCAAAAATAGGTCTGAAGACCAGTTAAAAGCCAAACTGATCGAAAAAGGCGTTTCGGAAGAGGCACTCGTTAAAATTTTCACCCAAACTGCTCTGATTCGCCAATTGCAACCCCTAAAATGGACACTCTTCAGTTTAGCTCTGGGGCTGTCATTGCTGCTTATCTATTTGTCGAGGGGATACTTGACTGATTCATCCGGCTATTTTGCCCTTTCAATCATTCTGCTTTGTCATGCAATGGCTTCCTTTATTTATTACCTCCTACTAACTAGAGACGGTAAACTCACCAAGATATGACTACGAAAAAATGTATGCTAGTAGTTAGTGTCGTACTCTTATATAGCTGCCAAGCATCACAAAAAGCAGACATCGATTATAATACGTCTGTATCTGCTCCATTTTACACAAGCAATTCCCCACAGGTACTTTTTGACGAAGCGCATTTTAATCTACACACTACTCAAGGAACGTTTAAACCATTCGTCACGCTGATCACCCATGATGGGTGCAAGGTCACGCCAAATCTAGCGCCTTTTACGGCGGACTTATTAGACCAGTATTCCTTGCTGATTATTGCGAATGCCAAAGGCGGACTTCATGACGATAAAGCAGCCGATGCGTTCACCGATAAAGAATGTAAATCAGTGAGCGACTGGGTAAAAAAAGGCGGAGCCTTATTACTCATTACAGATCATCATCCTTTTGGCATGGCCGCCCAAAAGTTAGCCGCAGCGTTTGGGGTACAAATGGGCGGTGGAACGGTCAACGATTCCGCAAACTTTGATAAAACCCAGTTGTGGAAAGATCAATTGGAGTTTACCAAAACTAACAAATTACTAGCTGCCCACCCGATCAATAAGGGGCTTAACCGGGTAGTCACCTTTACTGGGCAGTCCTTAAAAGGGGATTCGCTGGCTAAACCTATTTTGAGGTTGGGATCAACCGCTACGGAAGCAAGGCCTGATTCGATCTGGGAAGCTGATGGCCTAACCTACACCCGGTTTGCCGACCCGGTCTCGGTCGTAGGCTGGAGTCAGGCACTTTCCATCGACTATGGAGCCGGTCGCGTGGTGATGCTGGGCGAAGCGGCCTGCCTGAGTGCGCAAGTTGATGAAAAGGGTGAAAAATTTGGCATGAATGTACCAGGAAATGACAACCGACAATTTATACTCAATATTATCCATTGGCTTACCAATAAAGCCAAGTAAAGGAATAGTTAGCTATCCCTTGTTAACTGATGACTAGTTCGATAGCCCAGCAAAAGAGCCTCATATTGTGTGTTGTCAACCGGACGATACAGTGGCAGATTATCCGATTCGAATTGGACGTTTTTCTGAACGGTGGTCAGATAGGAGGGAAGGGGCTGGAAATACCCTTTTTGAGTTCAAAAAATCCGTTCACTTTAGTAGTTCATGGACTGGACTCTCTACACGCTTTTTCTGAACGAATTTTATCGTAATTGCAACTTTCATACTCAGCTCGATACCCCAATTAACAATTGCTTTTGCATGATCTACTCCTCATCTGGTGGGCAAACTAATCGCTTGCGAGCTTGCTCAATAGCTAAATGTATTTTTTATTCCAATACAGTGGTTAGTGATTGATGAGTTGATAAGATTGCTCCACCAAAAGAAGTAATTTAGTGAAACGGTTTTAATCTATTCCAATAACTGAACACCACTTTCGTTCGTCTCGCAATCATCAAATGATAGTATCAAAGCCTAGAATTAAACCTTCATAATAGGGCTATTTTATTAGCTTTCAAATGTGAAAAGATATTACTACATGTTTCTTCAACTGATAAATTCGTTGTATCTACAATAAAATTTGCTCTATCGAAAAGTAATTGATGAACGTCTGCTTCTGAAGGATGCATGTGCATTGACTTAAGGTCATCACTTAAATTACCTCTCAAAATAACTCGCCTTTCCCTTTCAATGTTCGAAACGAGTAAATGTATGTGATAAAGTGTTGAAGGAACAACAATATTTATCAGTTTATCTAATACGATTTCATGCCTTACTCCCTCAATAATAAATGATTTATTTTTCCAATTATTTTCTTGCTCTAAGACGGAATAACAGAAAGACTCTGGATTTTCTCTAACTAATGATTCGCCAAGATTCTGTAAGTTTTCTCTTGTTATATCAATTTGCTTTGACAAAGCTATTTTTCTAATGTAATTTCCAAAACTTACGATATCCCAATTTAGTAATTGAGCGAGACCGTTTGAAATTGAAGTTTTTCCACTACCAATTTGCCCAGAAAGTGCTATAATTACGTTCATTAAAATAATTTAATTGTTTGTTTGTGATCACGTGGTAATAAATTAATCCAACCACGACGGTCACTTTTAACAAAATTTATAGGGCTATCCAAAAGCTCAATGTTTTTTAACTTCATTAAAGTAGCGTAATTTGATTTTCTCTTTTGAATCCAAAAGTCTGGCCCCTGAATACAAAGGGCTTTATGATGAGTTTCTTTAATTTCCTCCCATAAATCTGGATTTAAAACATATGACCAAGATTCATCAATTTGACAAATTCCTATTATTGGACCTCCTGAACGTTTTAGTAGTAAAATGTCGTCCTTAAAAACTTGACGATATGGGGATACTTTGTTTACAGAAAATCTTGATTCAAGCGTTTTTTTTCTATCTAATATTAATTGAAGATAAGGTTCAACAAAAACCCCTAAATGTAAACTTACTCTTAAAGAAAGTATGTCTTTTATTAAGTCTTCATTCCGCAAGTTATTAGAGGAGATTTGTGACTCTATATTGTTGAGTAACGCATCTAACCATTTGTTTTTGTCCTTAGGAGAATACTCAATTCTAACCATGCTATTTATGAATTTATAAAAGCAAATTTAAGAAATTAAGTAAATTTTTCGCTTCTTCTTGAGTGACATTTTCCTTCTTTGCTAAAAAAATCTTCACTTGGTCAAGTGAATTGGATTGTTCAAATATAAGCAGACATTCAATCAAAGGGGATGTTCTTGACACTTTAAATGCATAATTGTCTGATGTCCAAACATCTATAAAACTTCTTAGTGGTGAACGTCTTGAAACATCTGCTAGAACTTTACTAGTAGGGCTGACGTGCTCATAAAAAAAAATACTATTTTTACTCTGATGATTTTTTCTTACTTTTATCTTTTTATCCCTAATTATAAACTCTACCCAATCAGGCTCATTTTCTGGTTTAGGCGTTTGAATATTTACTATAAGATTTTCATTCCTTTGAAAAATCCATAGATCACCCGTTCGCCACTCAGTTAGATTAATTCCTTCTTCCTTTAAAGACAAATTTTCAAATGAAGGCGTTTCATATCTAAAAAATGAATTATATTCCTTAATTAATGTAAACCCCAAATTAAGGAGTAATGATTTAATTATATCCCTGTCATTAGCAGCAGTGGGTCGGGTGTAAACTGGTAATACACTAAGAAATAAATATCCCCCAGGTAAAAGCATTTCAGCACTGCGGGCTATAAATGCAGTGTAAAATTCTTGATACCATGGGGGATCTGCAATGACAACTTTAAAATAGTTATTATACTTATTTAAACTATAAAATAGGTCATGTTCAACTAATCCATCATTATAACCTGTCTTCTTTAAGTCATTTAATAGGGACTTACTTTTATTGAAGAGAACAGCTTTTAGATTATTTAATATGCAATATTTATATAAACTTTCAACACCAAATAAGGCAATCGAGTCACCACCTGATATTAACGATTTCAATTGTTCAACTATGTTTTTGACAGATTCATCTGTAAATCGCCAATCGTAATCTGCTGGATGGGCCGCTGAAAATATAGTAGAATAATTTTGTTGTTTTAATTCCGCTTTATCAATTACATAAGGAATATGTTCTCTATCGAGAATTTTTTTAACTAATGAAGGATAAGCACCTTTAGCTTTTAAAATAATATCATGAAGGCTAAACAATATCTGAGGCTCAAACTTCAAAACGGATTTTAGATGAAGTTCGAGTTCTTTTTCATAAGCATGATCTACATCCTCAATAGCCATATATCAATTGATTATATGATCTACAATTTTTTTTGTTGACACAGTTACTGAATAACGTTTAGAAATTTCTTCATTCCAGGCAAGTACAGCTTCTTTCTGAATTTCAATTGAACGCTCATGTTCACTGTTCATTCTTGAAGCAGTAGGTGTAAATTTAAATATTTGTAATGGAACAGTTCTCAGTGGGAATAGTGGATGTACACTATTCTGGATTATATCAATTAAGTCAGCTATTTTATTTTTTAAATTTGAATCGTCTGGAGAAGTTAAAGTTATATACCCATAAACATCAAATCCTTCTTTAATTAGCCGGTTCATTAGTTGGAACTGAGTGTGAAAAAGTTCAGGTTCAGCTTTTGTGTTAAACGAGAACGATTTTTTATCAAATCCCTTAAAGCAGCCAACACGGCTGTAATTTTGGTACGATGCTAATCGATGTAATTCTTCTTTGCTTAAGTACCTCCATAAGTAGTCATTGCTAAGATTGTCATCTGACCACAGAAAAATATCCCGGCTCATTCCTCTTTTATGTAGTGCATCAGCGAACCATAATGACAACTCTGGTACAAGATCTGGTTGCCCCCCAGATAAATCGATTATCAAGCATCTCTCTTCTTCTTTCAAATACAAATCAATTAGTTCATCGGCTGTCATAAATGATGAATGCTTAGGATCGCCGCTAAGTAAGCTAAAATCTACGTAACAGTACCAGCACCTCCAACTACAGATAGCATTTTGAAAAACTTGGACTTTCACCACTTCACCCAGTGGCCTTTGCAAGTATTTTTCAGCAGGTACGATTGGTAGAGGATTTAATGGAAATCCATTCATACCTTTGCTTTTAAAATGATGAATTCTTCCAAAGCCATTGCAATTTGATGGTAAGGTTAAGTCTTTATTTTGTTTCGTTTCTTTGAAATTAGACATTAGTATTTTTTTACTGTCTAAATCTATTCCCTTACTTCTTAATTTTTGAGAGAATTTTTCTGTATCAATATATTTAGTCTCCATTGGCTTAGATTATTTTAAAAAATTCTAAAAGCTTAATGATGGATACAGATAGGGCCAATAAAGCAGTGACAATACTGAAACCTAAGGCAGCTACTCTCCAAAAAGATTTTAGCAACCAACGCACGAAGTACTTACCAAACTCATCCTTTTTTACAAAGTCAGTAAGTAAGGCCAAATCATAAAGTACATTGCTGAGACTTATATTGGTTGCGGTTATAATTTTACTTATCATTTCCTCATGCGTAATTCTTCTTGTCATGATCGTATTATCGGCTTGACTGTCAACCCTGGTGAAAACAATCGTGTAAATTGGTTCACCGAGTACTAACGTATAATCGACAGAACTAAGGTTAATCAGTTTTATTGATATAGGTCCTTCGTAGCCAGGATCTATGTGACCAGCGTTTAAAGCTAATATACCTTTTAACGCAAGGCTGTTGCGTGAATACACTGTTCCACACAAGTCTATAGGCATCTTTATTTCTTCATGTGTCACTACGAACATCATCTGTCCTGGTTTAAGAGTGACTGTAGGCTGTTTACGATTTGAAGGATCATATCTATGATCGCCTATTCTCTCCTCGAATAACTTTTCATCAGTCCTCTTACATATGGCTATACCAGCCATGAGATCATAGCTGGTATTTTCCACATCAAACGAACTACCTTTTTTTCTTGCGCCCTTAATTAACTCTTGCTTTTCTATTCTGTCAACGATTTCGGCTTTACTAATTACTGCGATCATGGTGCGAATTTGATTTTAATAAGTTTAACTTTATTTGTCAAATGTCAAAGAAGTCTGCTTTTCATCCTTCTTCTCTTTTGGAAGTGGTATCCTATCCTCAATATATCTCATTATGAGATTTTTTAGATACTCGATCTCCTCCTCACTCAATTCGCGATCATAGGGAATACCATGCCAGTACTTAATACATTTTCGACAGCAAGTAGCTGTGGCATGTTGAGCAAAATAGATTAGATGTTTCTTTTTTATTGGCGTTTGTCTTCCGTCCCAAGCGTTCTTATCGCCAGCACATTTTACTGAAGATTTTAAACGACTAACCACTTGCTTTTCTAGCTTATCTCTCCCCTTAATGGTATTTTTTTCTACGAGTCCTTTGTCAAGCTCTATATTCCAAAAATGATGTCTTATAAACTCCTTTTTCATAAACTGAAAGGTAGCTTCCACATCATTGATGTCTCTTTGGTGGACTCGTTCCCAGTCTACTAAGTCAGCTTCACATGCATGGCATTTTCCTCCTTCAAGTTTTTTCGGATTAGCACGCTTCTGACGAAAACAGTGTTTGTCTTCGTCACATTTGGTATCCGTGCATTTTACCTTTGGTAAAGGCTCCCCAAAATCTAGAGTTTCCATGGCTTTAAATTGTTTTTTATTGTCTACATTATTCTAAAGCATTTATTAATAATTCTTTTTCTGTTTCTGGCAGTTCATTTAGGTTGACATTTTTAAATAGCAGTTGCTTTGCCACAATCCAATGTGAACCATCTTCAGGCTGAAGATTAGTGGCGTTCCCCCACCAATTAAAGCCTTGTTCAGCCATCAACCTAAAGGCAATGTAATTTGCCAATGCACCTACTTCAACATCTTCTTCATGAGCAACCTGCTGAGTTACTTTTTTCAACAACTCAACTTTTCCATTTGCTTCTTTGATAACCCTTTGAGATAGATCATTTGCTTTGCAATTGAGTATTACCTGACCTGCGAATATATTCGCATCTTTTTCATCAATCGAACGAGCCATCTCTTTACTGAAGTCATCTTCTCCCTCAATTATGTCTAGTGTAGGGCTTTCAATGTGTTGAGATGCATGCCTAACCTCATGAATAAGATCAAAAAGCCATCTTACTGAAGATTTAGTTTTCTGTTTTAGCACAATTACATTTCTTCCCTTAACGCGCCAACATGCTCCATGAAAATTCTTTGAATCATCAAGTGGTAATACTGGAATACCCAGACTCCATGTGTATTTTAATGCTGTTTCGAAAGAGATCGAACCATAGTTTTCAATTACTTGATTACGAAAATCTTTGACATCAGTAGGAATTGTTTTTGCTTCAATATGTTTGCATGCTTCGAGTAAGGTTAAGGCTAATACTTGAGCATAAATCGTGTAAGGAGCTATCTTTTTTATATCAGCATCCTTCGGCTTTTTAAATCTTGTTGAATAGGCTGATGATAAGTCTATTTCTAACGAATTTTTGCTTAATAGACTTTCTGAATTAATATTGAATATCTTACTAACAATCGAGGCTGCTTGTAACACGTATGGTAACGTATCTACTTCATTGACTGCCATTGAACCATCTAAATAAGCTGCAATTTTTTTGGGAATTAACCTTTTGAGTACAACATCTTTTTTAAAGCCTAGATCAGCTAAGTTTTTGAAAAAGTTTGCTCTTGATATTACTTCCTCAGAAACAAATACATGCTCTTTTACGGTAAGTTTTAGGGCTTTTATCGTTTCTTTCAAACGTTCAAAACTAGCACCTGCGTAGGAATTAGCTTCGTACCTTTGAATTTGCTGCTCTTTTATCTCCAGTAAATCTGCCAAGTCTTTTTGGCTAAGTCCGGAGGCTATTCTAGCCTTTATTAAAGTAGTGGGTAACTCATCAAATGAGTTTATGACAAACGACTTAACCTCTCCTTGTTTTAATTTTTCGTATTCTGCTACTTCACCATTTAATTCTTCGTATTGACTTCGAAGAGCATCCATGTGCGCTTTAATTCTGATTGGATTCATATCCCTACTTACGCTTTTAGAGTAGGTGTCAATAGCGTTTGCGAATTTTGTCGCTTGTGCTTTTGTGAGCCGATATTGTTGTTCGTTCTTAATCATGTTGTTGCCAGTTTTAAACCTACAATACCTTTTGGGTCTCCTGTATTTTTGTCAATTTGAAAAAATTCAAAATATGTAATGTCTGGGGGAGCTGCCACGGCTGTCATTGGAAAAAATTCTCCACCGTATTTTCCTTTTTGCGCTGCTCGTAAATTCTCAAATGACAGTATCGTGGGGTCAATGATTTCGAGTTGATCAAAATCCATCGTTGAATCTTCATAGCATATGTCGAAATCGCCCGGCAGTTGTTTTTGAGTGGCGAAACTACCGTCGATGTATACTTCCTGACATCCTACTTGCTTGAGAGAGTTCAGACCAATCATCATTCCGAATAATAAATTTCGTCTATACTGGTTATAGCCGAAGTTGTTATAAACCTCCTGCCAGGTTAGCCAGTGAACACCTGGCAGGAGTATACCTTTAGTATCGAATGTCAGCATAAGCAGCATATATCTTTATTGACACAACAAATTTGTTGTGTCAAAGTTCAAAAATAGTTTTGATAGTACCAAATATTGTCTGAATTTTCCCTTCATAAGTTGCTAGGAGTCAGTAGGTAGGGTTGAATGGCAGCAGTTGTCAACAGGCCAACAACAGGAATTAACTGATAGTATAATGATTTTATGCTTTTGTGTCTATTGCGATAGATTCGATTACAAAGCTGTTTTTATGCACTACACAGCTATAAGTATTGGTCTTTAAAAGAGAGTAGCTGCTAACAAAGGAGCACTCTCTGCGTTTACTTACCCAAACTCACTCAGCTAACTAATCCATGTATGACTTAACTCGATTTGTCGACGCGCAAGCTTCTTCCTATGCCCATGCACTTGTTGAAATCCGTAACGGCCGTAAGCAAACCCATTGGATGTGGTACATCTTCCCTCAACTAGCCGGATTAGGCTTCAGTCAAATGGCTCAATATTATGCCATTACCGATTTAGCTGAAGCGAAGGGCTACTTAGCCCATCCCATCCTGGGTAGTCGACTGATTGAAATCTCAAAGGCGCTTCTAGATGTTGAGGGGAAAACGGCCCATCAAATAATGGGTAGTCCAGACGATTTAAAACTGAAATCGTGTATGACCCTATTCAGTCTGACTGTTCCCACGGAGTCTGTCTTTCAGCAGGTTTTAACTAACTATTATCAGGGAGAGGCTGATCGTAAAACGCTGACTTTATTGGGGTTTAACCCATAATACCTTAATTTTCTGACTATTAATTAACCAATAAATTACTTCTGATTCTAGGGTTGATATCCATCTAATCGCTTGACACTCATGGCTAAAAACTCTTGTCCTCGCCGAGTTCGATAGCCCATCTGATTCAACCGATCGGCAATGCTACGGTACGTCAGACCTTCTTTACGATATAGCCGAATCAATTCAGCTGCTTGCCGATTGGCTAAATTTACCTGAGCGTTTTGCTGGCGGACTTCTAAACCTCGACGAGTAACCTCCGGGGTAATATTGGGCATACCCAGTTTATGTCCCTGGGCTTTCTTAGCGGCTAAGGCTGCTCGGGTCCGCTCACCGATCAGCTCCCGTTCATGTTGGGCCAATACAGCCATAATGCCAACAGTCAGCGTATTGGCATCGGGAATGTCACAAGCCACAAAGTCGACTTCCGAGTTACGAAGGGAAAAGATAAAGGACACATTCCGACTGAGCCGGTCGAGCTTGGCAATGAGTAAGCGCGCTTTGTGCTGTTTCGCATGAGCAATGGCCGCGGCCAGTTGAGGTCGGTCGGCTCGCTTTCCCGACTCAACTTCAATAAACTCATCAAGTAAGACATCGCCGGTTTTGAGAAATCGCTGGACGATGTCTTGCTGGGCTGAGAGCCCTAATCCACTCTTACCTTGGCTAGCTGTTGAGACGCGATAGTAAGGAACGTACTTCATTCAATATAGGTACGAGTTAAAAAGAAGGATAAGCCCCACCTTTCTGCCCCTTTCCAAATAAAATTTGGCTTACTTCCAGTGCTCTTCCGGCGAAGATTGACAAAAATAGGTGTTTGTAACATTTTCACAATGAGCGTTGTGAAAATGTTACAAGAAGATAAATACATCTTGAAGGGTATGTCTTTTTATAACGACCAGGTTTTCGGCTATCTTTCGATAACCATCATCACTATCAATGGCCGCACTTTTGTTCAAAGCTCAACTTGTCAACCAGGCTGGTGTACCCGCAGCCGAATTCGCTCGCATCCTGTTTGGCGTTGACTCACCAGATGAAAAAGAAAAAACGTTTCGGGCCATTTGTAAAACGGCTTATCCCCAACTGCACATTCAAGAGCCGTTGAGCATTTCGCCCGCCAAACTTGACTGATGCTTATATCGTGACACCCACTACTAGTCCGTCCATAAGTTGGAAAAGTCGTTTCGAACCCAAGCTATCTGTATAATATAAAACCTTTAAAGCGTCTGTATCCCTAGATCGATTGTCAAGATCATACAATGAGAGCTTTCAACAGGGCATATGGTCATAAAACGCCCTTACATTGTCGCGATTGACCCTCATTAGCGTAGCTCGTCCCGTTTACTTTTGCATAAACAGTAAACAACTAGCTAATCGCATGAGAACAGTAACATTCACTATGAACATTAGCCTGGACGGCTATTGCGATCACACAATGTTCAATCCTAGTGAAGAGGTAATGGAGTACTTCACGGCAACGTTGAGGGAGGTAGATCTGCTCTTTTTCGGTCGTGTGATGTATCAGCTTATGTTTCCCTATTGGGCTGATGTGGCCCAAAACCAATCCGGTACAGCAGCTGAAAATCGATTTGCTGAGCGCCTGACAGCGATCGACCGAGTAGTTATGTCACGCTCATTAAACAGCGTAGATGAGAAGACACGAATTGTTAGGAGCAATCCGGCTGAAGAACTCCAAAAACTGAAGCAGCAACGGGGCAACAAAATTTCGGTAGATAGTGTCAGCTTACTCCCGGAATTAATTCAAGCCGGTCTGATCGATGAATTTCAATTAGTTGTCCATCCGGTGCTGGTGGGGCAGGGGAGACCCTTGCTTAATGTAGGGAGCCTTCAGGAAAGGTTTCATTTAAAGCTGGTGGATACGATTGCTTTCCGATCCGGCAGTATGGCACTTCACTACTTGAAACAGTGACAGAAAATTAGCCGGTCGAATTACTATTATCAGTTTCCTACTAGACGCGATAAGCTTAACCTTAGTTAAAGGCTCGTTTAATAAACGTTAACTAGCCTACAGCTACAATTTTCTAAGTTGTAGTGGTTGAATTTTGGACTGAAGCGCCAATTTCCACTCCCCGTTGGCGGAGATACTTATACAAAGTAGTTTTAGAGATGTGTAACTCGCGGGCGATTTGCTCGACGGAGTACTTGGCCTCTTTGTAGAGACTTTCACCAATGCGGGCTTTCTGCTCACCGGCTTTGGATAACCCTTTACGACGGCCTAAGAGTTGACCTCGTCGACGGGCGGAGGCTAAACCAGCCAATGTTCGCTCCCGAATTACCTCCCGTTCAAACTCGGCTAGACTAGCAAAAATGCGAAAAACGAGCCGACCTTGAGCCGTAGTAGTATCGATAGGGTCATTCAGACTGACTAACCCAACATGTTGCTCCTCTAACTGAGTTACGATCTCGATTAAGTGATTTAAGGAACGGCCTAGTCGATCTAGCTTCCAAATCACGAGGGTGTCACCTTGCCGAATGATTTCTAATAGTCTGCTTAGTTCTGGCCGTTCAATTTTACTACCACTAGCTTTCTCCTGAAATATTTTTAAGCAGCCTGCTGCTTTGAGGGCATCTAACTGAAGCGCCAGATTTTGATCTTGAGTTGAGACCCGGGCATAACCTAACTTCATAATAAAATAGGGACTATCTCACGTGAGCGACGTGAAATGTGAGCAATCTATTTTCTATTCAGCAAGCAGGTTGTAGGCGTTGAAGTTACCGAATTATTCGATTGCAAAGCCATACCAAAAGAAGGAACCACTAAGCTCTTCAGAAGGGCGTGTCGACCATAAATGACTGATACGATTGATCAGCTGTCGTTCAGGCATGAAAGCGTTCACGAAAAGGTTGCTTTTCGTGAACGCTTACTATGAAAAGTACAACTATTGAAAATGCTGAAAAGTATCCAATCTTATATTCGATATAATGGTAAAGTACCATTTTAAGCGATCAGTAAAAATAGGGGCTGATGGATGGCTTTGCACCTTTGTTAATCAGTAAAGGGATATTTACTGTAGAAGTCAAATGTAGCAAGTCCATACCGATAAGGTTTTTACAAGTGACAAACGCACATTTGCGATTTAGAACTCACCAATTAGTAGCCTAATTACCCATTTTTTCGTAGCCACCTATGTGATTGACAAGCGATAAAGCGAGGTAACAGGCTGACAGATTGAAGGTTCCTCTAGGGGCTTGGGTTGCCTGGATGAGTATGACTGAAAGCCTGTAGCCAGACCTACACTGGCGGGGAGAAGGGCTGGCTCAGAGCGGAGGGCAGACGCTCTAAATCCAGCCGTTTGATTGGACTTAGCACCAGCGGCACTGCCTCCGTCACGACATTACTCGTGTCTAAGCCATACGATTCCTTGGTCGATAAGGCAATCCGTTTCAACAGTAGGTAACCCCGCATAATCACTTGTTGGTAAAGACTTAACTCGTTATCGTACGACAAAAAGCGCTTAAAAAGTACAAACCGAAAATCTCCTGCAATCCGGTGTACATTTAAGGAGCGATAGCGGGTCTCAATCGTCACTTCTTGATCGGCGACCATGTCCAGAACTACTTGCCGAAACAGAAAATTCAGGCGGGGCTCCACCCGGAAGCCTAAGTAAAAGGTCACAAAATACACGTCTTCAGCCGCCAGCGTGTCCACCTTGTAGCGCATGCCATACGGCTCATCCAGCACACACAGGTGGATAAACCAATAAATGTCGGCGCGCTTGGGCGCCCGGTTCAGGATCGAAAACAGGGTTTCAGCTTCAACCTGGTGATAGTCATCAGCCGAAGTCAGATATACCAGGTGTGTAGCAAACTTAGGCACGCTCAAATCATTGCTCAGCGTTTTGAGCACAGGTAAGTTACCCGGTAGACTATCATACTGGATCAAATCGTGGGTAATGGTTTCACCCTGATACCAAAACACCATCATCCCCATCAGCAGAAGACCCAGGGTAATCGAAATCCAGCCCCCTTCTTCTACCTTAACCAGATTAGCAATCAGAAAGGTGATCTCTACCACTAAAAACAGCGCCGTAATCAGCGTTGTCAGCAGGCTGTTCGTTTGCTTCACGCGCAGATAAGCATTAATCAACAGCGTGGACATAAGCATCGTCAGGGTGACAGCCAGCCCATAAGCAGCTTCCATATTCTTGGATTCGCGGAAGTGCAGTACAATCAGAATACAGCCCACCATTAGGCCCCAGTTGACGAAGGGTACGTACAACTGGCCACGTTCATCAGACGGATAGACCACCCGCTGACGCGGCCAGAAATTAAGCCGCATAGCTTCCCCAACCAGGGTGAAGGCTCCGCTAATTAGGGCTTGAGAGGCAATAATGGTGGCCAGGGTGGCCAGGATAATGCTGAAGATAGTTAGGGGAGGGGGCACAATACTATAAAAGGGGCTCGTCTCGCCGACGCGCTGACCCAGGTGATTCATCAGGTAAGCCGTCTGGCCCACGTAGGACAGCAGGAGGGTTAGTTTGACATAGAACCAGCTCACCCGGATATTGCCCCGGCCACAGTGGCCCATATCCGAATAGAGGGCTTCGGCTCCGGTGGTGCACAGGAACACCCCGCCTAAGAGCCAGAACCCGCCCGGATACTGGGTCAAAAACCGAAAGGCATATAGGGGGTTGACGGCCAGCAGGACCGAAGGATGGGCTAGCAGAGCCAACAGACCAATTGCCCCAATGAAGGTAAACCAGAGCAACATGACTGGCCCGAAAAGTTTCCCTAAGAGTTGAGTACCGAACTGCTGGACCACAAATAAGCCAATCAGAATGCCAATGACAATGGGTTCGGTTTTGAGTTTTGGGTCGAAAATCAACAGGCCTTCAATGGCCGACGAGACGGAGATGGGCGGGGTAATGAGGCCATCGGCTAACAGAAAAGCTCCGCCCACAATGGCGGGGATGAGCAGCCAGCGACCCGAAAATCGGTGGACCAGGGCGTAGAGAGAAAAGATGCCTCCTTCGCCTTTATTATCGGCCTGGAGAGTAATCAGGACATATTTAATGGTGGTCTGAATAGTAAGCGTCCAGATAATACAGGAAAGCGTACCCAGCACCAGGGTTTGGGTGAGTTGGTGGCCGCGCACTACAGCGGCCAGCACGTACAGGGGGGAGGTGCCTATATCACCAAAGACAATGCCAATAGCAATCAGTAAGCCCCCAGTGCTTACTTTATTAATTGAGGAATCGGCCATAGTCAAGGAAAAGATCTGGAGCAGAGCATCTGTGGGCTATAACCCTGGCGAGTGAGCTTTGTTTAGTATATCAATCGATTAGATTGGATTTCTGGGGTCACTTTAGCTAGTGGTTTTAGCCATTTCTACTCCTAGAGGCTTGATTGACAAAACCGGGCGACAACCGCCCAAGCGCTAACTTTAGTAAATCGGATAAATCATGATTTTAAAAATGGACCGGCTGCCAATCGAGCTATCTACACCGACCAACCCCTCGGCCAACGATGCGGCTACTCTACAGGAACTGATTGGAGGTAAACTTGGCGGAATGTCGACATTGATGAATTATACCTATCAGTCCTTCAATTTCTGGGGCCGTAAAAAACTCCGTCCGTTCTATGATCTGATTTATAGCATCGCCGGCGAAGAATATGTCCATATCGAAGTGGTCTTTTACGCCACTAATTTACTCTTGCCACTGATTACGGCAGCCAACTGCGAGAGGCAATTTGGTAGGAATTAACCAGAGGCATAAGCTGGCAAGTTAAGCCAAACCCTACTTATGGCTCTGGTTCCGCTTTCTCTTCGTTTCCCTTTCCTAAATGGATGATCGGTTTGGCTTGACTACCCCGGATTGTCATGGGAATCCCGAAGATACCAAATGGGGGAAGGCCTAATCGAAACTTTAGATTCAGGTGACCATCCAGGCTTACTTTTCCTTCGAGCCGCGGACGAAAACCCGCTACCCGTAATTTGGTTCGTTCAAGCGTGAGCGTGTCGTGCGCGATGGTTGACTTTAGGACAATCCCCGCTACATTGGGATCCCGGATATCGTGGTTGGTTTTACTACTGACCGCCCCAAATAGTCGAAATCCCTTCAGCTTAACCTGACGAACGGATAAGGTACCCCCGCCCGTTAGTGAACTATAAACGGGATGCATCGTCGCGTCTAGATTACCCCCCAATTGATAGTCGAGCGATATTAATCCCTCGGCTTTAGCCGCCGAGGTAGCTAAGGCTCGGAAGAGGGCAATCTCATTGTAGGCTCGCTTGATGTCAAAATCGCTTGCCTGAATATGATAGTTGAATTGGGCGCGTTTAGGCGATAGGGGTAAGTAAAGCAGGTCCATCACTACCGGTGCGCCAATCAGGGTAAAGCCCGTTTGTTTAAGCGTTAGTTGACCACTATCGATTCGCATCTGAGCGTGCGCATCCTGGAGCGATAAGCCCTGATAATTAACCGATTGGGCAGACGCGTCTATCTCAATGGCTAAATTGCCTGGCACCAGCACCACGCCTGAAGGGTCAGCCGGGTGGCCAGCCGCTCGCTTTGACGAAGTAGAAACCTTTACCGTCTTTGACGTATCAGCAAAGGCCATAAACTCATCCACATTAATCGCCTGGCTGCTGAGCGTAAAATGTCCCCCTAAGGGGGCCCGTGGCTTGGTGGCATACGAAATCACATTGGTCAGATAGCCTTTCATCTCGATGTTTGATGAACCATAGCTGGTTCTGAACTGGTCGAACCAGATTTTCTCCTGCTGAAAACGAAACAAGCCCGTTTTGATCCAAAACGGCCTAGGAAATAAGTCCGACGAAAGCTGTAGTCGGTTAACCTGGATGGTGCCTTTATTGACCAGTCGGTCATAGCGTCCCGCCAGTGCGTCACGTTCGTGACCTCGTAGCGACAAATTAGTTTTAATCGTACCCTGGAGCTGGTAACCCGGCAGGGCCACTAACTGATAGAGTTTGCCGACGTCGAGGGTTCCTCGGGAGGTAATGGCGTAGGTTAGATTATCAAAATTGCGCAACTCAGCCTGAAGCCCAAAGGGTTGGCCAGCAAACCAGAAGGAAAGAGGCTGGATAGAGACTTGAAGCGTACGCAGGGAGGGGGTTCGACTGAGGACATGGGCCAGGATTTGAAGGCGCTCAATTGGGCGTGGATAATACTTAGTTTGCAGTGCCCCATTGGTGAGTCGAAGCGTTGCTTGAGTAACAGGAAACTGGCGGTTATCGGGCTGGTAGGGGCCCTTGGTGCGAGCGTCAATGACCAGTTCACCGGCTAGCTTGGTTTGCTTATCCAGGGGATAAAAGGAGGGGACATCCGCTAAATGGAGATTGGCATTTAATCCAGCATCAACGATTAAATCCCTAGCGTTACGAATCCGGGCAAATCCGCTAAGTACATTGGTCAGGGCTTTAGCCTGCAAATTTTCCAAGACCAGTTGGGCATGCCGGTAATCACCATCGGGACAACCTGCATCCAAGGTAAAGTGGATATTCTGGAGAGGTTCCCGCAAGGCGGTGTATTTGAGGTAGCCATTCTCCAGGGAGGATTGCAAGCTAAACCTGGGTATCCGGCTAATAACCCGCTCTTGTCGGCGCAGGCTGGTCTGTTTTAGGACCGTAGTGTACTGACCATCGGCCTGGAAGTTTAATCGATAATGGCCTTTGAGATCCACTCCAGGGATACCCAGCGCTTTGTCCCACTTTTCTAAGTCGATGTCGGTAGTCACTCGGGTATGAATCGTGGGTTGACTGTAGCCATTGAGCCGCAAGCGGGCACTAAAAAAATCTTTGTCGAGGCTAAAATAAAGTGAGTCCATGACCAGATTCAGTTTCTCCAGATTCAGGTTGGGCAGAGTAAGGGCCAGATCGAGCCGTAGGTTACGCACGGGAGCGGGGGCCTTATCGTACGCAATATAGCCGTTTCGCAGACTGGCGTTGAACTGGAGGGTTGGTTTGGCCTGGGTAATCCCACTGTACTGGCCTACCAGCGAGGCTGAGAAAGAACCTGACCCTTTCACCTGAGTTTTTTGAGCCCACGGCAACAGATCCGGTGGCAAGGCCGTGGTAAAGTTCTGCAAATCGGTTTTGACTGAGTGGAGTCTAAAATCCATGGTGTACCCTTCCCTTAGGAACGTCAGCTTCCCACGAAACTGAATGGGAAGTCGATTGAGCCGGAGTTCATTTTTTGCGAACAGCAGAACCAGTGAGTGGGTATTGATAGTAGTAATCAGATCCGCATCCACCCGTTTTCCCAGGACGTAAGGTTGCCGGTTGTAATACAAATCAACCGAATCAATGTGGGTATTGGAATGCAAATCAAACACGGCTTTTTCCAGATCGCCTTTTCCCTGGTAGTTTACCCCTTTAGCCCGGATCAGCATAGGAATTGACTGGTCGTTGTAAATAATAGTGGTTCGATCCAGTTGGATGTGGTTGATGGTCAATGCCGTCTCACTACTATCGGTTGTTGGTGCTGCTGATGAATCGGTGGTGGACTTATAGACATTGTAATTGGGCCTACCCTGGGCATCGACCTGCACGTTAATGTGCCCATCGGCCAGAAAGATTTTGTCGATTACGATGCGTTTCTTGAACAAGCTGGCCAGATTTACGCCCAGACTAATCTGATTGGCCGTGAGCAAGGTATCCTGCTCAAAAGGAACTGACCCGTTGAGACTCACATCAACCAGGGTTAAGGTTAGATCCGGAAAACGCGTGAAAAAGGAAAGCGTGGCATGAGAAAACGTTAATTTCCCGCTTAGATGAGCTTTCGTCCAGCCATTCAGCTTCTGGGTGATGAACCCGGGAAACAGGTAAGGCAACAGGCTAATCAAGACAAGTATCGCCCCTATACCTATACTAAGTCGTTTAAGTAGGGTTGTCGCAAATTTAGGGATCGGTTTCATTCCGTTGGCCAGAAGCCGGATGGACGTATAAGGTATACTGACTAGTTAACGAGCTAGTTCGTAAATTGATTGGAATAATCTACTGTATCGAACAGCTTAACGGTTCCAGGACCTGCAACGTCCCGGAAAACTAATGGTAAGGACTGATCAGCAAGGATACAGTTGTGGTTGCGCCTTATCTGTCGGCTGCTTATCCGTTTGCTACGTCAACGGTTCATTAATGTACTCAACACCAGTTGGTAAGGCTCCGCCGATACACTGATTTCGCCCTAATAGGAATGATCCAGCACCACCAATAAAAATACTATTAGCCCGATCATGCCAGCCAACACCCCAGTTAGCAAGGCATGAAGCCGGTAACTCGTCACCACAAAGCAGTACGAAAAGCCGGTGGTAGCCATGGCTCCTAGCAGAACGACCAACCACAACACGCCCGGCACGCCCCCTTTTAGGGCTTCCTGACGCTGGCGTCGTAGATCGATCAGGTTGTTATAGGCCCGGATGGTTTCGCTGTGCACGACGAGCTGCTCGTTGGTCAGACCCGTTTGGCGCAGCAATAGTTTTTGGAACTGATTCAAGACGACTGTCTCTGAATCAGGCAGTAAGCCCTGGCGCTGAGCGGGCCAGGATACATCAACAACCACAGTAAGATAGTTGTGCACCTGTTTCCGCATGGCATCGCGGGCCGTATCGGGATAAGCGGCCAGGTCCCGATAAAGCACGGCCGTGGCGGAAGCTTCCTGAGACGCAATGATAGCGGCTTGATTGTAGTTGCCCCAGGCGGCCACCGTCAACAGACCCAATAAAAGTCCGTACAGCAATGATACAGCCGAAAAGAACCAACCGACCGTGCCATTATCAATCGAGTTAGCGAGCCGCTTTGGGGCTGGCGTCGGTGAGTAAACCCCAGTCCTACCAGGGTGATACCCAGGAAAATAGCCACGATCAGCAACGCCAGGAACCAGGTAGGTAAGTCGTACAACCAGCGCATAAACAGAATAATTAAGGGCAATACCAACGTTTGTCTTATCCAATCATACAGGTGATTAATGAAGGGAAAACAGCGAGTTAGGTTGGGGCTACTACCGTTTTTTCCTCAACCTGACCCAGCTTTTTGGCTCGTCGAGGCAACTGATCCGTCAAGTCCTTTAAGCTGTTGATGGGTGGTCGTGGTTTTTCCGCTTCGCCAATCAGAAAGCCGTAGGGTTTCAACGCATCGACCGAATCAAAAATAACTTTTAAAATAGCGGTTAACGGCAGCGCTAAAATTAAACCGGGTAGCCCCCATATGGACTCCCACAGGATCAATACCACGATGGCAGCCAGGGGATTGATACTCACTTTGGAGCCTACAATATAGGGCGTAATGAAATTTCCTTCCAGCATCTGTACCCCTAAATAAAGGCCTACCACGGCTAGTGCCTTCAATGGATTGTCCTGGGTAACTAGTGTATAAGCGGCTGGTAACAGCGAGCCTAGTGAAATACCGAAGTAGGGAATGAGCACCAGGCAGGCCCCTAAGAAACCAAAAAACACTGCATAGTCAACGCCCAGTAAGAACAGACCTGCCGTCATGAGCGAACCAATGATAAAAATGACCAGCACTAGTCCGGCCAGGTAATCCTTGACAATGGTGTAAATGCCCCCAAAAACGGAATCGATCATCGAGCGTTTGGCATCGGAAAAGGCCTTGTAAAAAAACGAGCGGAAAAAGTCCCGGTAGAGCAGGAAGAAAAAGGTGAACAGGAGTACCAGTCTAAGTAGCAATTTATAACCAAGAAAGTGGGGGCGACCTGTGAACTGGTAACCGTTTACTGGACTGGACTTCCTATTACTAGACAGTAAGATTATGTTTCATTCTGTGTCCAGTAAAAGGTAAGAAGTCCAAACGTTATGTAATACAGCTTGTAAGACAAACTTTTAGGACTTTGTAGCTACCTGAATTTAGAATTCTATCGCGTCTTCTAGCTGGTTAGCTTCTTGGCGTAAGTAGCCTCTGGTTTCTACATCCTCTTCTCCTTGCAGATGTTGATGAAGGATTAGGTAACGATCTTTATGGACGATAAAGAGCTCGCTGGCCATGAACGCTTCCAGCCAATGACTAAAATCAAGTAAATCGGCTTGCTGATGCGAATAGATGAAATACTCCGTGAAAGCAGCCTGAGCCAAGTTTGACCATTCATATTTTTGGATTGGTTGGATAGGATGACCAAAAAACTTATCCAGTACGTACGTATTGGCACAGAAGGTTTGCCAGACTTTGGCTTTAGCCTGGGCAAACTTACCCGCTTTAAAGAGCAGTATCGACCACTCAAACAAGAAGTCTGGAAATCCAATATCGTCGGGAAATGATTTGGCGAACCAACGGGTATAGGCTAATCCCCCTTTGTAATCGGCCAGTTGGAGATAATAGCGAGTTGGTAAATAGCGTAGTCCCCTGGAATCATCATAGCCGCCAAACTTGCGTTTTTCGGTGGCTAGTGCTCGTTTGATATCAGCTATTTTTTTGATTAGCCGCTGGGTTTGCTTTGGCGTCATGGTTCGTACCTGGCGTGATGTAAAATCAGTATCTAATATAGGTGTAGTACCACGAGTCGACAAAGAGAGTACACTAATCGCTAAGTCTTAAAATCCTTACGTATGCCGAAATCTAATCTTAAAATAATTATAGTTTCGCAATAAAAAAGGCGTTACTAATAGTAAGCTCTTTCTCACTAAAGTTTAAATTTGCCTTTTGTCAGTTTCGTTCACGAAAACCCTTAGCCAAATGGACGCTTATCCTGACTTATGGAAATAGTCTGACCCTTATCTCGAAAGCCAAAAAGCATTCACGAAAAAGTTGCCTTTTATGAACGGTTACTATGAAAAGTACAAATTGTTCAAAGACAATTATAAATTCACAGTCTAACCAGAATAACTATAAAGTACTACTTTAGAAATGGATGAAATCTGGGTCCAGACTATATATTTTAATGCGTCTGTTTACAAAAAAGGCAATGTATATAGGTGAACGACAAAAGCTACTAGCATAATGTACATTCTGAGATAAGCCCTATCGGTTACTGTAGGGTACGAAACAGAAAAGCCACCAAAAGTCTTGCCGGATAAACTTGCCTTTTTATTCCTAGTTAGCTGAGCGCCAGAAAACGGCTCCTGTTCGTCATCAACTCATCTGGACCTGTTGTTGCCCAAAAGCGACCTACTAGCAGTTCTCCCTGGTTGATGCGCCGACACCAGCTTAGTTTTGACGCAGTAATCTCCTGATTTGGCTACCTTACTGGAGCTCTATATGCCTTTTCTATAACTGAACACTAGCCTCCACTGGATACGTATCCGTACTGACGGGGCTGACGAAAATGACGATAAACGAGTTAATCCGTACCTATTCTGTACCTCTAATGGCACTCTCAACCAGTTTGTTTGCCTTATTGGGCTGTTCGTCGACCGCTCAGAATCAGGTGGTTCGTGGCCCATTGTCCATCGGCTATACGCTTGATCGGGAGTACAGTCTAAACTTATTTAAACCGAATGCGAACGGCAAACTGATCGGTACCCACACAACCTCCTATTTTACTATTAACTTCCAGGGTAAGCCTGTGGTCGTCAAAAACAAGGAAGGCAAAAAAGTGCCCCTCTGGCAGGCACGGTTTCTTGCTGATGCGCCTAAACCAGCCCTATTGGCCACCAGCAACGGTATCTACCTGATCACCGATAACCATGGCCAGCCACAAATAACGACCGTCCTTGACGAAGGAATCGACTTGAGTACCTACCAATGGCTGGATAGTGAACAGGGACAGCCCGGCCGGGAAACAAGTAGTTATCCAATGGACAACTCCACATCTTCCCGACTTTTGTCGGGTGGGCGTTATCTACTGGTAGGCAACTCCGCGTCGGCCCAGATTGGATCGGATGGGCTTACTGGGTGCAGTGTCCTGGACGTACACACCCTAAGCGTTCATCCGATTGATTGGAGTAGCCAGGCGGCTATACAGCGTGCTGATGGCTTTGTGCGGGTTAGCTCCAGGCTGGTTAGCTGCTCACCGGGTAAGACCCAACTGGTGTTTCTGGGAAGACGCGACAACCACCAGAGCAACCGCCCTGAGTATGCGCTACTAGCCGTAAACTTCGTCAAGAATCAGATCTATGCCGTTCCCTTCCGAGCTTCGGCAATGCAGTTTATGTGGGCCGAGGACGCTACATCCGATTGGGCGGCCACTTATTTTGACTGGACTAGGAATCGCCAGGGAGCGGAAGTACTAAGCGTTCATCCGTACACCCAACACCCGCCCTGGCACGGCCGCTGGGCGCAGGATCCGGGTGAAGGCCAGCCGATTCGCTACGAATTGAAACCGGTGCTGCCTGGCATGTTTGACCACTTCATGAGTTGGGCCCAAAAACAGTACCCGGCCATCGAGCCCAACGTCGAACGCTCGGAGGGTATGATCCATGCAACATTCACCATCAATAGGTCGGTGTTCGATCTCTATGTTCGCGCCGACTATAGAAGTCTTGGCCTGGAAAGCAAGGACCAGACGTTGCTCAGAACCATCGGCGATCAGTTTGACGAGAAGTTGCGCCAAGGCCTGTTTCAGGACGGGTTTGGCGAGATGGACCCTGATTGAGATAGGCTGCCCTTACCCTGATCGTTGCGCTTATCCAACTGCCTGTCAGGCAACCGGTCGTATACTGCCTTTTGCTAACAGCCGGGCTGCGCTTTTAGGAAACATAAAGTAGCAAAACGACGCGTATTCAGTCAGTTGCAATTGATTGTCGACATCTGGCGACTCAGGCTTAATGAATGGCTGAACCTTGTTAATCTACCCACCTTGGTATCACCATCCGCCCGGTCGGCAATACACCACTTATAAACCATACTCCATCATGCGCCTTGCTCTAGTCCTTAGTTTGATCCTACTTTCGTACCCTATTCAGGCTCAGCCTAAAATCCAGGTTGTGTTGCTGGGAATGTATCACCTCAATAACCCCGGTCAGGATGTGGCTAAAGTTAAGGTGGATGATGTGCTGGGCGAAAAACGGCAGGCCGAAATCCGATGGGTTGTCGATGCCCTGAAAGCGTATGGGCCGGAGCAGATCTTCACCGAATATAGTCCGGAGCAGCAACCGCGGTTGGACAGTCTTTACCGGGCTTATAGGGCCGGGGGCCGACGCGACAAACGGGGCGAACTGGACCAGATCGTGTTTCGACTGGCCAACCAGCTGGGTCTGAAACCCGGTCAGATCGTTGGCGTCGATGACACGGGCGATTTCCCCTACGACTCGCTGATGAAGGTAGCCAATAGGGCGGGGCAGCAGGCACTGCTATCGGAAATGAACCGGACCATAACGGACTACACGAGTTGGTTTAACACGTACCTAAGAGACCATACCATCGGCGAGGTGCTGTTGGCGCTCAACACCGCAGAGCAGTACCGTTGGGATTTGGGGGGCTACTCCAATCTGGTTAGCCAGGTGGGCGGGCCTGAAAACTCGGTGGGGGCCTACCTGACTGCCGAGTGGTACAAACGCAACATTTACACCCACAGCCACATTCTCAAACGCATCGCACCCGGCACGAAGCGTATTTTGGTGGTCTTTGGCGCTAGTCATGCGGCCGTTCTTAATCACCTGTTTGGGCTTAGCAATCAGTTTGAGGTCGTGCCGCTACCCCGGCTTCTGAAGTGACGGCAAAAATCAATACTGCTCAGCTACTTATCTTTGGAATACCTCCACCAAAACCATAGCTTCAGGCTTTTCATTAGGTCTTACCCTTTCTACAACTGTGACACTACTTCGTATCTGTTGGGCCATCGATAACATCACCCTGCTAGTTGGCCTTTATGTTTTCGTTAAGGGTATCCTTACTGAAGCACCTAAGTATGATTTTTATCTACTAGGGTTGGCCTTAATGGGTCTATTAGTGGGGAGTTTAGTAGGCAGTTACTGGCTGCTCAACCAGCATCATCTTAAATGGGCTATTTTGGTGGCTGCCGTCCCTGCCGTTTTAGCCACTTTAGTTGGACTAGGGATGCTGCTTCTAGGGTTACTGTACCAACCCGGTGGAAACACTAAATGAGGGACTTTGTCTGATCGACACTAATTAATAACTTACTTCGAGTCGGGCTGCTTAACCTATCGTTTACTTATACACCTTGAATAAAATAAGTCCAATCGGCTCGTGTGGTTAAACTACTGAGAGGATTTATTGAGGTCATCCTCAGTCCCGCGTCGGCGTACCGTGCCATTTCCCTGGGCCGCTGTTATACATTTCGGCATAAAGATCTTATCTTGAAATAACAATAATTTAAGTGATAAAAAAAATGAAATAATTCCTAAGCACTTATTGATTAAGTACAACTAGTTCACAGATTTTATTCATCCACGAAACCCCTTCTTTTTCTAAATCCAGTTGTCTTTACCTAAACGAATCAGCAAGGCGATACCATCTCACTCCGTAAATTTAAGTGGGGTTACCAATCGCCATTCCGATTCGGGATTGTTACGCTCAAACATAAGGTTAAAGGCAAACCTGGACTGCTCGGTATCTACTACCGTTAACTGATGGTCTATGGAAATGGATGGATCAATAGTCAGTGGCGCAAATAGGGCCACTTTGTGCCGGTTCCCTCGAATACGGAGTTGACCGAGTTGTTGGACTAGTTCTTCATAGACACGTCTGGAAATGGAATTCATAGCACTAACTAGGTCTTGTCTGGTACTACTAAAACGAGTAGCCTAACATTTTATGGGGTTGATGTGCTCTCTTTTTTCACTTAGTTGGCTTAGAAAGGTAGCTGAAAACAAACGCTCAATCAATTTTACAAATCATTTACGGTGGTTCACGTTTAGTCATCAGCCGCTGAAGGGCTTTTACTCGTAATGACTGGCGCTGTTAGTTATTTCTAAATCTGAGAAAGTCTTACTGCTTTTATAACTACATAAATCGTTACTCGTGATAAACATCAATTATCACGAGTAATCGTATCTTTGTTAAAACGCCTGATTTTTGATCGATTCCGTTCGAAATCGTATTGACTCAAGCTATCGTTTCTAACCCATGAGCCAACCCGACAGTCCTCTCCAAGCCTTAACGATCATTCCAGTTTCTGAACAAAGCTTGTCGTTGAGGGTCGATGAACAGATTCACCAGGAGGCCAGCGAGTACCTGCGGGCAGGCCTGCAAGGTTCGGCCAATTCACACCGGGCGTTTGTGACGGACCTCAAGCAGTACTCCGCTTGGTGCCAGCAGAATGGCTACGAGCCATCGCCTTTGTCAGCGATTGCCTTAGTCGAATACGTCACCTTCCTGGGAAGAACCCGCAGCTTCTTCACCATTCAACGCCACCTGGCCAGCATTGCCAAACTTCACCGCCAGCACCGAGTTGGCTCGCCGACCACCGACGAGCAGTTCAAGGTTTTCATGAAAGGCTTTAAGCTTAAAAAGACCGTGCGCCAGAAACAGGCCCCTGACTTTTCGCTTAAGCAGTTTCGCCAGGCCCTGGACGCCTTACCCCACACACCAACCGGGTTGCGCAACCGAGCAATCCTACTACTTGGGTTCACGGGGGCTTTCAGGCGCAGTGAATTAGCGGCACTTGACATCAATCACATCCTGATCGATGAGGCCGGCCTGGTCATCCGGATGGACCGCTCGAAAACCAACCAATTCGGGGAAGTCGAAGAAAAAGCGGTTTCGTATGCTAGCGAAGCTGAGTATTGCCCCATTGGAGCCCTTCAAGCCTGGCTGGCCGTATTGGATCGGAAAGAAGGCCCTTTATTTGTCCGGGTTCGGAAAGGGGAACGAGTCACTGGAGAGCGTCTGTCAGATGAGTGGGTCAATCGCCTCGTTCAGCAGCAATTGGGGGAACCCTATACGGCTCACTCCCTGAGGGCCAGTTTTGTGACCATTGCCAAGGCGAACGGAGCGGATGACCTGGAGGTGATGAATCAGACCAAACACCGTACCACGACCATGATCCAACGCTATGATCGACGGCGTAATATCCGCAAGCACAATGCATCGGGTAAGCTGGGGCTTTAGTTAGGATTAGGGTGGTATAGGTTAGCTTGTGCCTAGTAGGCAACAAATTTCAACCTTAATCATCGCGTTTTGATAGCAGTTCTGTGCCACTAATTTGACTGCTATACAGCAATAGTTCGTCTCACAAACTCAGCTACAATGTGAGAATTTTGGTTTGATTAGTGAGATAACATTTTGAGACTTTATCGTTTATTGATTGTCCTTTCTAAGACAATCACCATATCCATTAGCTAATACGGGCGTTTTTTGGAATAGTAAATCTCCTGGTTTAACTTGTTGCCCGGCGGTGATTGGGCGGTTGCCTACGGTTTGTTCAATCGTTGCCGAACAAGCTTAGCTCAGCAGCCTAGCCGTAGCCTAAGGATAGGGTTCAGACTTTGGCCTTTGTCTACCACATAACTGCATTGGCCGACTGTATTTGATTTTTATTGATCCATGGAATTACTGGGACAAGGGAATATTCGGGCAATGTGAAGCTAAAAAAGAACTGCCAGGGCGTTATCGTTTCCGTCACGCTCTATGATCAACCGTCTCTCAATGACCAAACCCACTATCACACCAACCCACATTTTGGCTTTACTGTGCAGGGAGGCTGTATTGAACGAAAACAGGACCGCTATGAACTGGCACCGGGCGACATCAGCTATTACATGGCCGGTGAAAAACACCAAGTGGTGCGCGTAGCCAAGCCCTCGATCCGGGTTAACCTGGAGATAGAGCCCCCGTTTATCGATGCTTACCAGCTCACGGACACCATCATCCACAAGACTGCCACCAAAGATCTCGCTACCAAGTTTCTGATGGTAGCCATTTATCATGAGCTGCTGACCAATCAGGAGTGTTCCTCCCTGAATATCCACCAGTTGGTATTGGCCTTATTTCACCAGTCCAAAAAAATAGCGAACGAAAAATCGATTCCGGCCTGGGTTCCAATCGTTTGCGATTATCTACGCGCCCATGGCCACGAGCCGCTTACGCTAACCGATCTGGCGCGTGTGGCGGGCGTGCACCCGGTTACCCTATCTAAATACTTTGCCAGGTACGTAGGCTGCAATCTGGGCCACTACATCCGCCAGATCCGGGTCGAAAAGTCGATCGGCCTCATCAAGGCAACCAACGCATCAATGGGCAGCATTAGCTATCAATGCGGATTCTTTGATCAGAGCCATTTTAACCGCTCCTTCAAAGAGGTCAATGGTATTCTACCGGGTCGATATAAAAAATTAGAACCACGCTAATGAGGTACTATTTCCGGCTGTTTCTACGAGTCATCTTTGCCTGTCAGGACTAGGGGCATCTTCAACTTGTTCGGTGAAACGAAAAGACAATCCTATGACAAAACGAAAAGCAGGACTAACCACTAAGGCTGAACCAGTCATGTCGCTTAAAATGGATACTAGACAGCTGAAAAAATTTATTTCTATTCTCGCGCTAGTAGTCTGTGGTCATTTTTCCCAGGCGCAGGATTTCAGCGCCTTTAAAAAAGCGGTGTTTGTGCGGGGCAAAGACACCTTACTTTATCGGATCATGTATCCTGTCGATTATAACGTAAATAAGTCCTATCCGTTGATCGTATTCCTCCATGGGGCGGGACTAAGAGGAAATGACAATGAACGGCAGCTCACCGAAAGTGGTCGTTTCTTTTTACCTGATTCGATCCGAACTAAGTATCCTGCCATTGTTATTTTCCCGCAATGTCCTTCGGATAGCATGTGGTTCAAGCATCCTCCGAGTCCACCCTTTGACACAACCGTAGCGGTTAACCATCAGATGAACACGCTGGCACTATCCACCCCGGAACGGCTGGTTAAGCTTTTAATGGACAGTTTGGCAGCCCACAAAATCGCCGACAAAAAAAGAATTTATCTGGGTGGCACCTCGCTGGGTGGCTTTGGCACCTACGATTTGACCAGTCACTATCCGGATTATTTTGCCGCCGTGTTCCCCATATGTGGGCAGGCAAACGTAGCCTTATATCCGAAAAGGGCAAAGAACGTTCCCGTATGGATTTTTCACGGGGCCATGGATGACGTCATTAACATCTGGCCTGATAGAGCCATGATTAAAGCGTTACAACAAAGCGGTGCAAAACATGCGCGCTACACGGAATACCCGGAGGGAAAGCATAACATTGACGCCAATGTATTCGCAGAACCAGATCTGTTCCCTTGGCTATTTTCGTTTAGAAAGTAGTCTAAGGCATTGGGCGGCCCTGTTTATTTCTGGGGAACTGTATGGCTGAGATCGCTGGGCTATTTTGTTACTCTACATGTATACACAAATCCGATCAGCCAGGTAATCCTGTAAAAACGCTCCCCAATGAGACGAAGAAGCGGTCATAAATCTGCTCCATAAATGGAATATTTAATACAACATAATCTCCCTTTCGTACTATCCCAGGAAGTATAGGGGTTCTTCTCCCAAATGCCACCCCCGTGCAGGCGAATTTATACGCCGGGCCGCCGGAGCGGTGAGTAACTCATCAATGACCGACTTTTTTAGCTTCTCGTTGATTGACACCGGAGACGACGATACAGCGCTCAACCCTCCCTTGGCCGCTCTTTTCGAAGCGAAAGCTGGTCTCTCCGGTTTGCAACGTAAAATACTGCTGCGAGCTCTCCGCCAGCAACTCGATGGGTTCGGAGATCGTGAAGTGGTAGGTCGTTCCCACGCTGTAGCTGCCGGTAATGAATAAATGGCCGTTTCGAGTCGTTACCGTGAATTTATCCTGGCCGTCCGCATCGGCTTGGTCGTAGGTCCCAGCTAGATTCTGGAGCGAAGCGGGGTCGGGGGTGATGAATGCGCGGGAAGCGGGCTGAAAGTCTGGCCACCCGTATTCGTGGGCCACAGCGCGTAGAAGCTCGTTAATCAGCTTTTCGCCCTGCCGCCCGTTGGTCATGATGACGATGCCCGGTCCCTGGTCACGATAGGCCTGCAGCACGGCCACAAAACCGTCGCTCACCCCGAAGTGATAAAAACGCGGTGTTGCGCCCGGCTTTTCCAAATTAAATCCCAGTCCCCAAGTGTCCTTCTGACGGGTAAGCATCTGTTTGGTTAAAGCCTGCGAGAAGAGCTTGTGAGAAGCGCCCGCGTACGCGTTTTGTACGTCGATGGCCGCCAGCGCCAGGTCGGTCGGTGTTGTCCACAAGCCGGCGGCCGCCATCTCAGGATAGGTACGAAAGCCTCCCGGCACCGGCTCGCCCCTGGGTCCGTACCCGTGCGCGGCATTGCGGTAGAGAGCGAGCGGTAGGGGCTCCTTATAGGTGCTGTGACGCATACCAAGTGGGCCAAAGACAAGCTCCTGCATCAGCGTCGGGAAGCTTTTGCCCATCGCTTCCATCAGCATCAACTGCATAATCGTGGTGCCCCCGCCGGAATAATTCCACTGCGACCCCGGCACGGCTTCGACGCGTACGGGTGGGGAGTTCGCTGGTTTAGTGCCGTCGAGAATTTGGGTGACCGAAGGCACGGGCTGGGTCCGTTCGTAACCGCCAAATCCGTGGACACTCACCCCACTACTATGGCTGAGAATCCGGCGTAGCGTGACTTTCTGGCTTATTGTAAACTCGTTGTCCGGCAGCTTCCAGCTGGTAAGCTGGTCATTGACGTTCTCATCAAGTTTCAGCTTGCCCTTTTCCACCAGGCTGAGCGCGCCGAGTGCCGCGATAGGCTTGCTGATTGACCCGGCCTGAAAGAGCGTTTCCGGGGTGACGGGGCGGCCCGTTTGTTGGTCGGCTACTCCATAGCTCCGCGACCAGACAAGCTGCCCATGGTCAAAGTAAGTGACGCTGATACCCGGTACATGATAGTACTGCATCCGGTCGGTAAGCTTCATGATGGGCAGCGGTTGGCCTTTGAGGACCACAGAGGGGAGTAGGCCGTTTTGAATGCGGTCAATCCGCGCTTGCGTCGTATCGGCTGGAATCGGCTGTTGGGCCCTGGTTTGAAACGACAGCAAAATCAGAATGGCAGCCATTCGGCACGTGCAGATAGGGCGATAGAACAGGTTCTGGAGCATATTGACGTAGTCTAGTTTAAAGCGAGAAGAACTTCCCTCACCGAATGGCGAAAAAAATCGTACATGGGTTCATTGGCCGTTTCGTACGGCAGTGGCCGACCGTCGCTTTGGCGGCCCGGCGCAGCCGCGTACGGTCGCAGTGCGGTTCCCCGCCGGGACACCCCACCCCTGCGTAAAATCCACGGTCCGGCCTGGGTCGGCACCAAAACGGCGGACCGTACCGATTGCGTTCACTTGACTGATTTGATCGACTCAATGGCTGTCAAAAGTCAAGGTTCAAAAAGTCACAATTTCCTGAAGTTTAACCGATTAAAGACGTTGCTAGTCAAATTATAGGATGAACCGCAATCCTACCCAGATAGGAGCGATTCAGCTTCGTTAATCGCTTCGCAAACTCTTCACTGGATTTAGGAAGGCGGCTTTGATACTCTGGACGCTCACCGTCAGCAGCGCCACGACGAGTGTGGCCACCAGGGCGACTAGAAAAATGCCGGGACTAAGCCTAATCCGGTATTCAAAGTGCTGTAACCAGCCATTCGTGATCCACCAGCCCACCGGTGCCGCCAGCACAAAGGCCGTTCCGATCAGCCGGACAAACTCCCGGTTGAACAGCCATAGAAGGCTGCCCACACTGGCCCCCAGCACTTTGCGCACGCCAATCTCCTTGGTCTTTTGGGTGACCATAAACAGCACCAGCCCATAGAGTCCCATGCAGCCGATGAGCAGGGCAATCACCGCGAAGAAATTGATCAGCCGGCCCATCGTCTGCTCTTGCTGATACGCTTGTTGAAGCTGTTCATCGACAAACGCTGACTCAAAAAAGCTATCCGGGTACACCTGGTTGTAGGCTTTTTGTAACTGCCTCAACGCCCGGCCGTAGTGGGCCGACGTCAATTGAAGGTTAGCCGAGTAGAAGCCACTGGCGAGCGTCGTCAGAAACCGGGGCTCAATCCGGGCTTTGAGGTCCGACTGATGGTAATCGTTTAACACCCCGACAATTTCCAGCGGGGCAAAACCCGCTTTGTAGATACGTTTGCCGACTACGTCCGCCGGTCGGCTGAAGCCCAGTCGCTGCATGAATGTTTCATTGATGAGGGCTTCGCGAGCCGTGTCGGAAGGTTGCAGGTTACGCCCGGCGACTAACTTGAGGCCATACAAGCCCACGTAATCGGCATCCACCCAGGCCTGTTGCAAGCCATACGGTTCGGCGTTGGGGCGGCTCTCGAAGCGAATCTCGGTTTGGCTGATCCAACCCGATTGCGGGGGGCCGCTCATCGAGTAACTGAACGTACCGACATCGGGCAGGGCGGTGGCCAGGTGGCGGAAGGCGCTCATCTTGCTCAGGTCCTGGGTGGGCGTGTGGGGCAGACTAACGGTCAGGATGGCGTCTTTGCGAAAGCCCAAATCCTTCTCCCGGACGTACTGGAGTTGCTCGGCGACGACGACTAACCCGATGATCAGCAGCTGCGAAATGGCGAACTGGGTGACCACCAATCCCCGCCTAAGGGAGAAGCCCCCCACCTGCCGCGTGGTGAGCCGCCCCGCCAGGGCCACCACGGGCCGGAAGCCCGCCAGCACGAGGGCCGGATACAAGCCCGCCAGCAGAATAATCCCGGCTACCAGGAGGGCCAGCCACCCCAGCACCGACGGCGAGAAATGGAACGTGAATCGGAACACCCCGTGCAGGTATTCATTCGCCAGCGTTTGTCCGTACCGAAATACACCAGCCGCCACTCCGGTAGCCATAAGAACAATGAGCGCCGTTTCGCCCATGAACTGCCAGACGAGTTGGCCCTGGGTGCTGCCCAGGACCTTCCGAACGCCTACTTCCCGTGCCCGATTGAACGCCTGCGCCGTGGCGAGGTTAATGAAGTTGATACTCGCCGTGCCAATCAGCAGCAAGCCAACGGTCAGCAACGACAGGAGCAGTCCCCGGCTTACGCCCCCAAAATCAGGCGATAAGTGCATGATGCGGAACGGAACGGCCGGATACGATAGCTCCCTGATTTGTTTTGGATTATACTTTTTGACGAATGACCCCAGTTGCCGGTTCCAGTCCGTGGCCCTGAAGCGGTCATTAAACAGGGCAAAACAGTGGGTGCTACTGTTGGTGTTATCAAACGGCTCCGCTTCGGGTCGGTTGCCGCGCTGGTCTTTGAGTGATGCCCACGAAGCCATGACTGGATAAGCCAGGTCGGTATTATCCTGGTAATCGGCGAACACCCCCACGACGCGGGCGGGAATACGGGCTTCGAGCCGAAGGGTTCGGCCGATCACCTGGCCCGTCGTCCCGAAGCACTTACGAGCCATATCCGCGCTGAGGACCACCGTGCCGGGCTGGCTCAGGTCATCGGGACCACCGGCCAGCCAGGTGTAGTCGAAGATGTGGAAGTAGGCAGGTTCCACAAACGCCCCGGCCTGTTGGGTATCCTTAATTTTCTTGTCCGCCCCGTTGGCGCCGGGTACGACGATCAGGGGTTGGTACCACTCCTCCAGCATCGCGACCTGTTCAATATCGGGGTGGTCGTTGCGGACGGCCTGCCCGAGAGGGTATGGGATGGCCCGCGTGTTAAACTCACCACTGGGGGAAGAAAACCGGGACGTAAATTGGTAGATACGGTCGTAATTGTGGTGGTGGCGGTCGATCTGGTAGTGATAGCGGACCAGTGCGAAAATGAGTAAGGCGCAGCCTAGTCCGAGGGCCAGGCCTGTTACATTGATCAGGGCGTAGGCCCGGTTTTTAACCAGATTCCGCCAGGCGATTTTGAGATAGTTTCGAAGCATAGCACTCGTTGCAGGGGTAGGATACGGGTTGTAAGGGGGAATCGAAAGATTCGTTGAAGCGGCTTGTCGTTTCGCAAAGAAGGGCGTTAAACAGTGTAGGACTGCCCAGCCATACTCGCGTCGGGCGCGGGCTAAGCCCACTTGGCCTACTCGTTTATGAAAGCTTTCCAGTAAGTCTCCCTGCACATATTCCAGCAGGTGAGGAGCGACAAACCAGTCCAGCAGCCAATCTGCCCACTGAGGTGGTGAGGGCGGTTTCGGTTGGGGAGATGAGGGCTGACGAATCATGGCTATGGCAACCGCTTAAAGGCCCAACAGTTGAAGTTTAGCCTCCGGGACCGATTCCCAGAGTCGAATGCGCATCTGCTGAATCTCCTGCAGGACTCTTCCTCCTTCAGTGGTGAGCGCAAACAATCGCTTACTACGCCCTCCCCGCTCGGCGGTGGCTCCGCCAACGGAGGAGACCAGAAAGCCTTTTTCTTCCAGGCGATACAGCGTGGTGTGGATAGCGCTGATGGTAAAGCTTCGGCCGGTTTGGCGTTGGAGCTCTTCCAGGACGGGTACCCCGTAAACATCTTCAGTGCTAGCCGCTACTACTAGCAAGACTAACTCTTCGAGCTCCCCTAATACAGTCTTTTTCATGAATCGGCTTTACTGCTTTATTAGATACAATAAATTAGATCAAATAGAATGCCGAATATAAAAATGCCTGTTAAGTCACCTTAAACGAGGGTAATGCTGGCGAATCTGTCCAAAATCGGACAACAGACTGTCCAGTGATGGACAAGCAACTCTTGTAACAAGGCCGGCGTATTCGGATTAAACATTTGGTTGAAGGAGCGAAAGGCGTTTGCCGAAAAGACTCTATCTTTTCTTACTAAATAGCTAGAAAAAGCGTTGTCAATAAGGTTATCGTTCAGAATTATCAATCTCAATAAAGGCTCCGAATTGAGACGAAAATAAAGAGGCCTTTTTAACTGACTTGAAGAGCTTTCTTCTATACTATGGATTGTCAAATGGAGATATGAGTCAGTGAATTAACAGGGCTTCTAGCTTTAATCGAATAACATTCTTTACAGTTATTAAAACCGTTCTGGAAAATGTATAAAAATTCAAACTATGTTGGATTCTAAGAGAATAGAAATTTTTCAACGTTGTTACTAAACCAGCATAAGTTTAAAATGGTCCTGCAAGTCGATTAGGGCCTCTTTATCAAGTTTGATGATTAGTTCAGTGCTGTTCTCTTGACCATGGTTATAGCGTCTTTTGTAATTAATAAGGATGGTATAATCGTCAACAAAGGCCGTAACTTGGATAAACAACGTGCTATTAATATCTATTAATACAGCAGGCTGATTGGCCATCAGGGAATCCTTGAATTGACTTAGCGAAGAGCTGAGGAACCAAACGCCATTAAGCCTTAATTCAGATGTATGCTCGAAGAAGGTAGTTTTAATATGTAAGTGCACTTGAATTGCAGATAGCCCCTCATCGACGCCGACCTGCTCAATTTGCAAAATAAAAGGTGTACTGCTCCTAATGTCAGTCATTTAGTCTGTTAGCTAATCTCTACTGTGTCAAATCGAGCGTCAAAAGCTTAGTTTACAATGCCTCCTTTATCAATTAGGCCTAGTTGAAAATTTCACTCGTTCAAAAACCCGACTCAGATCATGTAATTTCCTTAATCTCCTTATTATGGGAGCAAAGAATGAACGGGTTGTGGGATGCCATAGCGATGACAGGAAAAATGGCATAGCCGCTTGGCGGTGGTCACGCTAAGCCGAAACCACTTGATCTGCTGCTGGCTGAATTAGTTGGTCAATTTGCCCGGAATAACCACGTAACTGATCCAGCTGTCAACTCTATTCGTAGAGCGTCTTGACAGAATTGTCAGAACCTATTTTGCTAATGAGTCTCACCCCTTAATTGGGTGGGATAAAGTTTACATAAAAAAAAACAGTGCTTTTTATGAATCGATCGTTTTTAGCAGCAGGAAGCCATTTAGGCATTAAAGCGATTACCCGCTGAATTTCGTCGTCGAAATCTTTTCGTAGAGCAGGTGGGGTAATAATATTGGTAATGGTTCCCTGCTCATTGATAGTCATTTGTACCCCCACCTTCTGTTTACAACTTTCGATTAAAGCACTGGAGGGATCATGAACTGTTCTTTTTAGAAAATCATAAAGCCCTCCAACTCCGCTTGGAAACTGAGCGGATCGATTCGATTCATATAGGATACTATCTCGTGGTGATTGGGCATTGGATAAAACGGTTAGCAGGCATAAAAGAAAAATAATTGGCCATTTAGAGGGGTGTATGAAACAATTCATATGACTTAGGATAGGTTAGCGGAAAGCAGACTCGCATTTTAAGGAGTACCTGGAGGTAGACGGGACAAGTAGCCTCCTTTACAATAGGACAGCCGGTAAATAGGTAATCATGGATTTGTAGTCTGCGGTTCGGTGGTACACGTTCAACGCGACAAAGTTGGCCGGTGAAAAGGCTAGTTACGTTCACCTATTTGCTACCAATCGATCGCTAGTTTGGGGGGTAAGCGACTACCCTAAATTGGGGGTACGCCACTTGAGTTGCTCGCGTATAGGCCTGATTATCAGATGATTTATTTAACCCTCGCCATCAAATCGATTATAAGCAGAATTTTTACCCAATTAAGAAACAGCTGAGTTATACGGTGTTTTGTATGGAGCTGTGCTGAATACCACTAATTATGTAAGTACAAATAGTTAACTATAACCCACTAACCGTCCTGTCCAAAACTAAAATTAAGCATGATCCCAACCTGGAGGCCACCAGTATTACCTAGTTCCAGGTCGCCATGAATCAGGTTCACCAGATGAAGGATCAACTTATAGCCGTAGCCAGCATGGTCACTCAGTACAAGTTCCTCATTGAAAGCAGCCTGTATATTGGCCAGAATAAGCTCATCCATACCTGGGCCAGTATCTGCGACGGTTATCACCAGATAGTCCTTCTCGGTTGCTTCTACAGAAAGCTGGATGGTGCCGGACTGAGTATGTTTAATGGCATTGTCAACCAGATTTCTCAGGATGGTGATCAGGATATTTTCATCGGTATAGAACACGACTTCGGTGGCCGGAATAACCAGTGTCAGTCCCTTGCTTCTGGCAATACTACCATACAGTTCATTAATTCGACCGAATACATCCGATAGGCTGGTCAGTTGATAATTGGCGCTAAAGCCTTCCTGTTGGTATTTAATCCACTCAAAAAAATTAATCGAGAAACTATAGACATCATTGATGCCTGCCCGAAGCAGCTGTGATTTACTGGCGATGACATCGGATAAACCCAATTGCCCCGACAAGCGGTCGTCAAGCTCCTCAATGCCCTTTTTTAGAGCAAAAAGCGGAGACTTCATGTCATGCAGGAGCATATTGATAATACGATCTTTTTGAAGGAGGCTGGCCTGTAAACGAGCTTCGACAACTTGTAATCGCTCTACGGTTAAATGAAGATGGTCCAATGACTCGTTCAGTTCCTGGGTCCGTTCCTTTATTTTTTGATCCAGGGTAATTGTCTTGCGTTGATAATAGGTAATGGTATAACTAAAGGTGACAAAAACCGCTAGCAAAATAGCTAGGGCAAGGGCCAGTTTAAACCAGATGGTTTGGTAAAAATAGGGAGCTATACTGAAAGGAAATTCGATTTGCGATTGGGGATAGCCCTTTATCCGAATACGCATGGAATAGTCTCCATGGCCATAATCCCGAATGGAAATACTTTCGCCGTAGGAAAAACTGATCCATTGCCGATCATGACCGATAACCAGGCGTTCAAAAATTAGCGACTCTCCTTTCTTTTTCCAGGGAGTACTAACCGAAACAGTTAAGGCCTGGTAGTCAGGCGCTAACCGTATATGGGTAAGATCCTTGATCAACTTACCATCTACGCGCACTTGGTCAATGAAGATAGGCTTGGGGCTATGATCATCAGGGAATGAGTCTGGATTGAAAACAGCTAATCCTTTAAGTGTGGGAAGGGAAACACGGCCGTCTGATAAATAGGCTTTATCCGGATAAGCACCCCCGTTAAATTCATTGGTGATCAAGCCATCGCTTTTCGTATAAATGGTATATGGTTCAATGTCGCCAGTACCCTCGAAAAAGTTAAGGATTGATCGTCTTGCCGTACTCAGAAGCCCATTATTGGTGCTAAACCAAATTCGTCCCTGATGATCTTCCAGGATACTGTTAATCACACTTAGGCGTTTATTTACATCAATTGGCAACGCTTTCACCATGCCCGATTGGAGCAAATAGACTCCGCTATTGTAGGTGCCAGCCCAGACGTATCGCTCTTTATCGATATAAATCGTGCGTACGTTACTATTTGGCAGGAGGAACTTGGTTTTGCCGGTACGCAGACTAGCGCCTAGTAGGCCCAGGTTGCTGGCAATCAATACACTATCGGCATTCCAAAACCGAAAGCCGTAGATGTATTGGTTTTTCCTGGGAGGAAGTACCAGGGCACTGACAGGCTTATCCTGGATGAGGGCGTAGAGTTTATCGCTGGTAGAAAAATACAGGGTGGAATCATACGTGGACCAATTAAAGCAGTGGATATATTCATCCAGGTGAGCAACCTGACTGGTCTTTCGGCTCACCAGATTTAACTTATAGAGTGAAAAATCCTTCTCGTAATAATAGCTATCCTGCTGGACATAGGCAGAAGCCGATGAATACGGAAACGAGATAAGCCTCTGAATACGGGGAAACTTCGTCCCTTTACTAAATGTAAAGAGGGCCCCATTGGCAATAATCTGGTCCTTTCCGTACGTATTTTGTCCATAAAATGAATTTTGATGCCAGCTACCGTTCGGAATGTGAATCGACTGGAACCGGTTGGGTCGGATAAGCAGTAAGCCATCGATGTGACTCTGAAGGTAATACGTGTTGAACGCTTCGTCGTAATAGAGCTTGTTGGGCGTAAAATCCGCTAACCCCTCCGCGATGAGTCGGGCGTAGATCGTCTTATCCTGCAACGTCAATCGGTACAATTTGCCCTGACAAAACGAATACGTACCCGAAGCCGAACACATGAGTGTATAAGGCGAGCCAGCAGTGGCGATCTGATCGAAAAATAACCCTTTGGCCATCAGTAAACGAGCCCG
Organism: Spirosoma arboris; assembly: GCF_009754945.1. Lineage (GTDB taxonomy): Bacteria > Bacteroidota > Bacteroidia > Cytophagales > Spirosomataceae > Spirosoma > Spirosoma arboris. Next base: position 50,387 of record NZ_WPIN01000025.1, on the reverse strand, counting down.
TCCATTCGGGTTGGAATACAGAATGGCTTTGTGGTTATTTAGCATCAGTATGAGTTGATCACCAATAACGGTCGTTGGATATTTCCCGAGCCGTTTATCAATAATGCAGGTGGCTGGTCTATTTTTGTGGGCTATCCAGAGCGAATCTGCTTTGACTAGATAATACTGATGGTCATTGAGAATGTAGGAAGAGGCAGGCGCTTGCTTGCTGATAAGCGGGGCGAAGAAGGAACGATCGGACTCTCCACGTATTGGCTGAAAACCAGGAAAATCACTAACATTATAATCGCCCTTGACCCGTACTGGCCGGGTACCGAAGCCAGGAAAATTCCTGATGGTATAAAACTCCTGGCCTTCAAAAGAAATCAGAATCTGCTTCTGTTTATTTTGCATTATATACGAAACCCGAGAGGAGGTCGGTGGTATGTCAAAGTTGTCGTATAGCCGAAAACGAATCCCGTCATATTTAACCAACCCGTTTTCCGTACCAATCCAGCAGTACCCCAATTGATCGAAAGCGAGTCCCTTGATGCTATTCTGAGGAAGCCCATTTTCGGTCGTATACCGGGTTAGGATAAACGGTATAGGAGCCTCTTGGGCCAACGCCTGCTGTTGACTTGTATACACTATCAACAGGCAAGCCAGTCGACAGAGGGTCAGCCGTATTGGCAAACGGAAACTCGATCCGGTGTTCATTTCGAGGGTAAGGTGTACAGGCCATGTTGCAGGGCAAATACGATCAGATCGGCGGTCCGGTTCACTTTAAACTTTTTCATAATTTTCTTCTGATAGGTCTGGACCGTATGGGCACTAAGCTCCATATCATACGCAATTTCTTTAACGGTCATGCCTGTACATATCTTCTTGAGCACCTCTTTTTCACGGGGTGATAAATAGAAGACATGCTGCTCCTCGGTGAACATACTTTTGATCAGCGATTTTTGAAGAATGGGGCTGATAAACTCCTGGCCGTTCATCACTTCCTGTATGGCTTCGGGCAGCTCGGTTAAGGATGCGTCTTTCGAAATGTACGCACTAGCGCCACTTCGTAGAGCCTGCCGGATCGATTGCGCATCGCTCACGGAGGTAAGGACGATGATCTTAATCCGGTTATGGGCCGTTTTTCGTACCGCCTGAATTAATTCCATGCCATTCATGTGTGGCATGAGTAAATCGGTAACCACAATATCTGGAAACCGATCAGGCCTGATAGCCTCTAGAAAGGTGAGCGGATTATTGTAGACGACTAGCTGAGACTCCTCAAAGGTGCCTTTCAGAGCCAGGGCAATGGCATCGGTTAGTAACTTATGGTCATCGACAATGGCAATTTGCATATAAGTAATCCAACGTGTGGTGCAACAATGGATTAAATATAGGCATACCGGCCACATTGTCAAGAAAGACGATAGCCAGATTTACTGAAGGGTTAGCTGGAGATACCCCAAATTTAGGGTAGTCGCTTATCCCCCAAACAAGCGATCGATTGGTAGCAAATAGGTGAACGTAACTAGCCTTTTCACCGGCCAACTTTGTCCCGTTGACCGTGTACCACCGAACCGCGCTAGACTACGAATCAATGATTACTCTATTTACCGCCTGTCCTGTTGTAAAGGAGGCTACTTGTCTGGTCTACTTCCCTGTCGAAGATGCGAGTCTGCTTTCCGCCAACCTATCCTAAGCCAAGAAAGGGAGTAGTCTTCTGATGGCTGTGTAGCACACAGCCATCAGAAATACCTGAAATCTTATCAAGATCACTAACGAACAAGCGAATTGACATCCATGAAAAAGCATGTACGAATGACTGCTCAACCTCAACAGCCGCTTCCATCTCACCCCTCTTTTGATAGCTTTGATATACTCTATCAACGCTACATGAATAAAGTCTATCAACAATGCTTTCGTATGGTCAAAGATGTGGATAAGGCACAAGATTACACGCAGGATATTTTTATCAAAGCCTTCCACTCATTCAATTCCTTTCAAAATCGCTCGTCTTTCTCGACCTGGCTCTATTCGATTACGCATAACTATTGTGCTGACCAGCTTCGGCTGGGCAAGCGCCTGGCACTAACAAGTGATCAGGAAATAGGCTTAGTCTCCCCTAAAATAGAGGAGGTAGATACCCAGTTGCAGGAAGAACGAATTCAAGTGGTTTATCGGGCGATGGGCACGCTTTCGGCAGAGAATCAGACCTTGCTTCGCTTGAAATATGAGGCAGGGATGAGTATGAACGAACTGGCTATCTTATATAACCTTACGCCTTCTACAATCAAGATGCGACTCAAGCGCAGCCGGGATATTGTGAAAAAACTAGCCAATCAATCCTATGTATTTGGTGGGCATGGTGCCTAACATCATATTATACGAATCGGACGCTTTCCGAGCCTATTGACCTGAGTGATCAGATACTTTTAGTGAGATACTAGCTGCCCTTTCGTCAAATTCCCTATTTCTGTAGCAAGCTTATTGAAGGAATTGCTGGGGAAGCCCACTAGGAATAATTCAAATTTCAATTAACGTTCAAGTAAACTGTATGAAAACTCAACTTATTATAGTAGTCACTTATTTAGTTAGTCTCGGTTTGACAAAGGGGCAGAATGTACCACCTGAACCCACTTCATTGTCAACGAGTCCAATGTTGGCGGTCCACTCAGAAGCCAGCAATAGCCCTTATTCAGCATCCTTACCTATTACGACTGAGCAAAGCTCCATTTCTCACCCAGTTCGGGTAAAGAATCCTAGTGCCTACAAAAACATTGCTTTTGGAATCTACGCTGGCCTTAATTCTACCAAACTCAAAGGGGAATCTACCGGGGGGGATATTTCCGGTCGTCTAGGCTATCAGGCTGGTCTCTTTGTGCGGGCGGGAGGACAATTCTTTGGCCAAGTAGGTGCCGAGTATTTTGGCTCTAGCTCAAATTACTTCACGAAAGGCGATGGGCAGACGGTGAACGATATTCAAGATAAGATCAACATTCACTACATCCAGATTCCTGCCTATGTGGGCTATAAACTACTGGAGTCGGACCGAGGCATTTCCGCGATTCGGTTACAAGTGGGTCTGGAGTATGCCAATCGGATTAGCTCAAGCAGTGGTCAGTTTAACTTATCGAATAGTGAAATTAAGAGTGGGACCTTCAACGGGTTAGGGCAATTAGGCTTTGATATTGGGCCATTATTAATTGATCTGACGTATCATTATGGCTTGAGCGATACAATCAAAAACCCGGTTACTGGTGCAGCGGCTTCCACTGGGTTTACCGGTTCACAACGTCGTATTTTGAGTGCGAGCGTAGGCTTTAAGTTTTAGCGCTTGTCTTTAGAAAAGGGAACCAGTACATCGTGAGCTCCTCCTAGTAAACAGGCTCTTACGTTCTTTATGTGGTGTCATAAGGTTTTTTAATCTGCATTAAAACTATGGGTTCCTCAGCTTATCACCCAAATTGCGTAAAAGCTAAGATTTGGAGAGCCCTATAAAGAGTATGGAAAAGAAAAGTAGAGTAAACTAATTAACAAACTTAGCGCCTGGTTCCAGAGTCACACCCAGGGAGCATTAACTTAATACCAGCCTAAATTCTGGATAATCTTTTGGACAACAGCTGTTGTTAGTGCCGTCTTATACTATTTTACTTATGATAGTATAGCTTCTCATTTTGGTCGAGATGCACAATTACTACTCTAATGGGCTATTTGAGCTTACCCCTACTTAATGTTCAACCATTAAACATTTAAAGTTAATGAAAAATTTTAGACATTATTTATGCATTAGCATGGCTGTTTGTGTAGCAGCGTGCCATGTGCCTGAAGTGGAAGTGAGTGATGCCAATAGTGCGCGCATCAGTTTCACGAAAAAAGATGAACGTGAAGCTCGTGATGCTTTCGCGAAAACTTTAGCTAAAGCATTAATTCGAAAAGAACTGAGGGACTTTCTAAAGGCGAAAGCTTTAGAGCAATTTGATGAAGATTATGATGTATTATTTCACGCTCAAAAAAACCAGATTGTAACCGGGAATACTACCTTCTTTGATATATTAGCTTCTTATCATAGTTCAAAGCAAGAATTTATTGACGTTACTGAAAGCCTACCCAAGTTGACAATTTTTGTTCCCGAACTTTTAAACGAAAAATATTATAACTCGGCTGCAACATGGGATACTGAGCATTTCATACCTAAAGTAGCTTATTTTAATGTCAACGAAGAACGGACTGAAGTAACTGCTTATGACAGTAAAGGTAAGGGCCATATGATTAAAGCGAAAGGAGATCCGGATGAGCTAATACTGGTTGTAAAAGATAATGAAAGGATTGAGGTATCGGATGTTAGTCCAAGTAGTTTACGAGTAGCTTCTAATCAATCTGATACAAAAGCTCAATGGGATTATCTAATGACTGATAATGGTAGATATTACTATTATCAAAGTGTCAACTTTAATAAATCGAAACGAAATATACGTACTCAGGCCAATAAGGGAGCAAGGATGCTAGCAATAGGTACTGATTTTAATGTTGGCTCAAATTCCCCTGAGTACCGTTCTCATCTTTATCGGCCTGAAGCCCCACGAGGCTATGCTTATTATAAAACCTACTATATGAGTGGTCAATTGACAACGAATACAAGTGAGCCTTTTGCTGGTCAACTCGATTACACGATGAAAGACCGCATATCATTCATTCGTTTTATAAATAATCAAAAGATACAGGATATCAGTGAGAACTGGTCGGAAGGAAATTTAGAATTAACAGGAAGAGTAGCTATAGGTGGCAGAGTCCCAGAAACATTTTCAAGCCTTCCGTTTGGTAGTATTTCATTTGAGCGACTAGCTGCCCAGTTTACGGTTCCAGGCTTCGCTGAACAGGTTGAAGGGGGGTGGGGTAGCGTCTGTGTACCAAACACGTTTTGGGGATGCCATACTGTGAATCCTTACATGGATAAACTCAATGAATATCGTCAGAATAACGTATTATTTGACAACCGTGGATCATCGGTAAATAGTGGTATTTGGCTAAACTGGAATAATGGTACCGAGATTCTGACTTGGGACGCAGAAGATTTTGGTAATCGAATTATACTTATTGTAAAAGAGAAAGACGGTAATGTAACTCATACGGAAGAGAGAACTTTTACGGTAGGTACTACGGCTACATTCGGTAAAAAAGATGGTAGTAATCTATCCTTTACTGGAACTGTAGGTGGTAAATCAACAGTAAGTTGGCTAGACGGAGATGACGATGTATTTGAGCAATTTATTGATTATAATGGTCAATATGGAGCATTCAAACCGGCAGTGAATACTGGTAATACAGAATTTGTATTGCGTGTCTACTAAATGGGATCTGTACCAGTAGTATGAATAGAGTAACCTCCTATGTTTGTACTATTAGTAACATAAACTACTAAAGAGATGAGAGTACTTGCTATTATAATTTCCATCTTCTTTTGTTTTTCCTGCGAGAAAAACGACGTTTTTCAGTCGGAAACCGATGAACACTTTTCTATATTAAAAGAAGAGATTGAAAGTATGCCTGAAATTCCTGTTAATTTTTACTGGGAGTCACAAGATAGAAGTCAATTTACTACTCCCCCGGTTACGACTTGCTTGACTTCTGAAGTACGTTTTGAAAAGCCATATATAATTGCAAACGGAGTAAAGTTTCATGCGTATTACTGGACTCGCACAGAGAATAAAATAGACGCTTCTAATCGAACTATAATATCAATGATCATGGCGTTTAATAAGGAGAATTAATTTAACTCCAAATGTAAAAAACTACCAGGGTACAAGAACCCGGCCGTTGATGGTATCCTGGTAGTGTATCCAGACTCAGATCGTCTTCCGACAAATCATAGCGTTTGAAAATCAAACAGGTAGCCCGTTCGACTTTTTCGCCCGTCTCGATGCGAACGATCATTTCACGAGTTGCAACCTGCAGGAAGGTCTGGCGTACAAAGCCATTAAAGGCAATTAGTTTAGCCTGAGAGAAATAACGGGCGTAGTGTTGGGTGAGTTTCCAGCGAATTGATCAGAAAAGTTGCGTAGGGGTTATTCTTGCTGTGCAAGCGAAACGGCGCAACATCGCAGTGTTTCGACAGAAATTTACGCACCAGGGGAGCCACCCGGATTGTTTCGGTCTGTAAAGTTGACATTGAGTACAAGTGCGATTAAAATTTCAGCCTTGAAATAGCGGATAGTTCGACAACAGAAGCGGAGGGAAAACCCATAAGCAGTTGGCCCGTTTACACTGCGCCCTTATAACTGGACCAATTTGTTAAAGAAAAATAACCTACAACGGGCCCGGCCAGGCGGGGTTAAGGAGGCTATTTGATAGTTGGCCCGCTTTGGTAGTTGCAACCAATTTATTACAAAACGGATAGTAGACCTGGCTTAATTCGCTGGGATTCAAAAACGACTGAAAATTAGAAAAGTTCTGATTCAGAAAACGTTCTGATCCCAAATGAATGTCTGCAGAAAGTCTTCATGAGCACTTAAGCCAAAACCAGCCCAGCTATATGTCACCTCTAGCGACGAGAACTACTGAAAAACTTAGAAACTGGTATGCAGCATACACAAAGGGTGCATTAACGACAAAACAACCAAAGTTTTGGCTATTGTTTTGGGGGAGTACTCTTGCCTGTTGTACTATCTATTACGGGTATACTTTTTGGTTTATCGATCATGTAAATGGCCTAAAGCCACGTTACATGACACAGATCGTGCCAATTATTTGTTGCTTATTGCCATTTTTTGTTTTGCGCAGATTTCATGTAGTACTACTCCTATTTTTGATTTATTATGTGTGGAAGTGGTTATAACTACCCAAAAAATGGTTGCAACCAATAACCAATGACTGTTGCAACCATTTTTTTAATGACCAATAAGTGTATATCGTCACCCGCATCTGTCCACTCTTAGCTGACGACATACACTATGAATTAATAATCTACCATTAGCTTGTTTTGCATAGTACTATGGTATACCTTTGATCAAGTGATTCGCTCAGATCACGAGTAGTTAGATACAGCGGTTTGTGATTTCGATGCATAATGCCCTGTGAGAAATGACAAATTTATTTTCCGCGTAGCTGACCAAATGCCGCTGATTGGTGAAGCCTTCAAAGCCGTTAGTCTCAGCTACTAACACAGCCACCGACAGCAGGGCTAGTCCTTTGATTGCAACCAGCCGCTCGACGCGAGGTTTAAGTATTGGATCTTGGTCGATGAGTTGAGCAATAGCCTCTTCTAAAGCCGACAATTGGCCATTGTAGACGGTAATAAGTTTAATCAATTGCTTACTGATGAAGCTGTTATCGAAAGCACTGTGTTCCAGGGCATGTTGCTGATTGGTGGACTGGGTCTTAAGTTCCTGTAAACGCTGATGCTGACGGGTCAAAAGCCGAAGGGCATAGAGGTTCTTAGAGAGCGGTTTCCAGAGCGGCAACTGCTGTTCCAAACCCATGCGGGATAGTCCCTGGGCATCGATTTTGTCATTCTTTGATTTATAACCAAGACTTTTCAGATAATGCTTGGCTTTGTTAGGCAGTAAAATGCTTACCGCTTGATCTTGCTGGTGGATATACTAGGCAACGGCTTCATGGTAGACGCCGGTGGACTCCATCAAATAGTTCAGGGGTAAATCCAACTTACGATGGCGAGCTACCCAAGTTAGCAAGGAAGCAAAACCCGAAGGTTTGTTGGTTACTTTACTAGTGGCTTTAACGGTGACACGACCAGTCTGATCAATGACTGAGAGGCAGGCTTGGATGGTGTCTTTACTGATGTCAAGTCCAACACAATAGCGCAGAAAAGTTTGCATCGCTTAAAAAGATAAAAACTGAAAGATAAACCTGACTACTTTCCGAGCTTTTGCACATTGATGGCAGATAACGGTTTGCAACCGCGTCTATGGGTACTGTGGAAGCTAATTGAAAAGCGACAAGGAAGCCAGCACAACCAGCCTGATCAAGATCACCGGAAGGTGTCTCAGCGGCCGACCCGAGGTACTGGCTACCCCTGTCAGGACTTAGTCAAAAATTGCACTTTTTCTAACAACCTCAACTCAAAACAAAGATATGAGCGGCCGACCGTCCCTGACGGGCGAAAACGGCCTGTTCGCACCACTTCTCAAACACTTTCTAGAGTCCGCTTTGGAGCCGGGACGCCGGAGCGGGAGAAATGGAGGGCCATCTAAGCCAAACTCGGCTCATTGAGCAGCCCGATGTGCTTCCTGGAAGAGACTGATCGACAAGTGCTAACCCACATTTGCCAAGACCCAGTTATTGATCAGGTCTATGAACTGGCTAAGGACTTTGGCACCCTGGTTCGACAGTGTCGGGTAGAATTACTAGACGATTGGTTAGCTAATTGCCAAAGTTGCTCGACCGTGCTCATGAACCAGTTTGGCTTTCGGCTTCAACAAGACTACGCGGCTGTGCGAGCAGCCCTGGCCACTGAATGGAGTAATGGTCAAACTGAAGGACAGGTAACCAGACTAAAGCTAATCAAGCGGCAGATGTATGGGCGAGCTAAGTTAGACTTATTGCGACAACGTGTGCTGTACCGATGCTAAACCACACAAAGTGCGTAAGAGCCAAGTTTAGGGTATAGCCTTTGGTATGTTCGTACAGGAAAGTAAGCCGGGCCGCCGGGGCGGTCAAGCGTCTCCTTCAACCGACGGTAGAACCAGGCCGCTGGAGCGGTTGTGCTTGGGAATACAGTTGGAAAGCTGAAACGAAGTAATGAGTTTTTCGCGGTCGTCTTTTCTGCCTTGCATAGCTGAAGATACAAAAACTCAACCTATCCCCAGGTTCTAGGTACTGACAGAGTTGTGCAACAGCCACGTCCGTTTATATGTGTACAAAACTGAAAACGTAAGACGCCTGCGAAAGGGGCATTCTTAGAAACAGATTGGTAGTTTTTACGGTAGTCTAAACACCGTTAACAAATTCCCCTTTCTCTTCAACGACCTGATTCCCCCAAGCAGTGATTGCCTCAAGAACCGGGATAAAGGTTTTACCGAAATCAGTCAGGCTATACTCTACTCGGATGGGCGGTTTTTCTCCGTACACCTTTCTGACGATAAAGTTATCTTTCTCCAACTGCTTGAGCTGGATACTCAACGTCATTTCCGTTACATCGGGCATCGCTCGTTTGAGTTCACTATAGCGCTTTTCCATATCCGTCAAATGATAAAGGATAACGGCTTTCCATTTGCCACCCACTAAGTTCATCGCCAAACTAACCGTACAGGGATACAGCCTACCCACTAAGCTCACCGACGGGCTGATGCACTCGGTCTTGATCATACGTTCCGGTTTTTGAACCTATCCAATTCGATAGCTATTGCAACGGCAGTTCGCTCACAATAGTTTTGTTACTCTATTTTTTATCTCTCTTTTTTCAGTAGCAGACAACAAGCATGGTGACTAGTTTAGAAGGAAAAGAGCCTAGCGCAGAAGACGCTAAACCGCTCATTACTATCGTCGGTATTCTGGGCAAACAGGGAAATAGTGCCGCGCGTACATTATTGCAAAGCGGTCGGTACCGGGTGCGCGGCATTACGCGTCGTACCGATTCCCCCGAGGCAATGCGTTTGGCCCGACAAGGCGTCGAACTGATCAAGCTGCCACTCGATGTAGGCTATCAGCAGGATTTCGTTAGGGCGTTCCGGGGATCGGCTGGTCTTTTCATGATGACGCCAACTATTGCTCCCCCAGCAACACATGAATTGGCGTTGGGTAAACAGTTGGCTGATGCTGCGGTTGAAGCGGGCGTAGAGCATGTTATCTTCAGCAGTTTGGAAAACGTAGAGAAGATCACCGCGGGGAAAAAGTTTGCCCCTCACTTTACGGACAAGGCGCTGATTGAGCAATACATTCGCACGCTTCCTATCACCAGCTCATTCATTTACCTGTCTTTTTTTTACACCAACCTGCTAGAGTTTTATACGCCTATTCCAGCGGGTGATACACTTATCTTTCCCATCTATTTACCCCAGAATTCTCGCGCCCCCTTCGTGGACCCGCTGACGGCTACAGGACCTGCTGTTTTAGAAATTTTTCTGAATCCAAGTCTTTATGCGGGTAAGTCTTTACCGGTGATAGGGGACATTATCTCACCTCAGGAAATGGTAGACACGTTCATCCATGTTACTGGAAAGAAAGCCGTCTATCGATCGGCATTCGATCGGGACGATTTACTTCGCTATTTTCCAGAATTCGGTGCGAATGAGCTTTTAGTACATGAGATTGTGGGCATGACTCACTACGCGGTTGAATACGGCTATTTCTCCAGCGACCGCGACCTATTATGGAGTCGAAAAATAAATCCGAACAGTCTCAGTTGGGAACAGTTCTTGCGGAAGACGGGTTGGCAAGGCCACAAGCATTCCTAGTAAGGTCAACCTTTTGGTAGAGGTTTTGAGGCCCTTAACTTATTAACTAAGTGGACCCGCCCGTTTCGAGTAACTGTTCATTTAGCTAGCATTATGCTATTAGATTAAGACGGTATAGTAACGAGTTGAAACGTTAGCAGAAAGATTATAAACTAATTGTCGTTTCAAGCTATCAAGAGAGATCGGGCGGTATGACCGCATCGCACCGGTGTGATGCGGTCATACCGCCCGGCGACCAGAACCGCGATCTCACTGAATGCCCGTGGCTGTTGCACAACTCTGGCTGTGCAACAGCCACGCTCCTTTGACATACCATTATCTATAGGGTTTGCGTGTATCCGATGGCTTATCTCGAAGAAACTCTCTTATGGCATTCAGGTAAAGGGTTGGCTGCTCCACCCACAGAAAGTGTCCCGCCCCGGGTATAATAGTTAATCGGTGGTTCGGGAAAACAGCTAAATATTCTTGTGTGTAGCCCCATGGCAAATTATCACACTCCCCTTTTAGGATGGAGACTTGCGTTTTCAACTTCCTAAAAGTCATTCGGTAGTCTTTCATTTCCAGTAAACTCTTATAGGTTCGCACACCCGCATAAAACCCGTTTCCTGGCTCCATTTCAGGAATCAGGGCCGTGTCGCAAACGGTGGATCGATCCACTTGATACCCCCCGTAGGTGGCAAACGCATCCGCTTCCTGATTCGAAGCCAACTGCCAGCCAAAAGAACTGGCCAGGAATACCATGGCTTTTGTACGGATGTTATTGGCCTTTTTGTTGCCTTGGGCGTTGGTAAAGATAGGTGCCCGCAAGTGTATACTATCCGGAGTCGGTAGTTTGACTAATTCCTGATGCATGGGAAAAATAGGCCCGGGAGAGCTAAGGATCAAGTGTTGTGTTCTTTGCGGATACCTGGCCGTAAAAAGCGTCGCCAGGATTGTTCCCCAAGACTGCCCAATCAAGATTACCTGACCACCCAGCTTTTGAGTAATTGCGTCCAAATCGCTGATATGCCGATCAACTGTGTAGTCGGCAATGTCGGCCAAGCGGTCGGAGAAGCCACTGCCAATTTGATCATAGAAGTAGATAGCGTAGCCATCATCGGCCAGGGGTGCCAAACTGTTGATTAGTCCTTGGTGAATGTGACCGCCCGGTCCGCCGTGTAAGTAAAGGATGGGAAACGGCTTGCTTCTTCTTTTTGCTGCCACGAGGGTAAATGCAATTCGAGATCCAGTCGGCAATTGCCAATACTGAGTACCTACCCGTTGATGCACTAATGGAACAGGATAAGTTCGTGGTTGAAAAACCACCAGGCAACCAATAGCCAAACTGATAAGTGAAGTATAGGTCACGAAGCTGTAATTTCTTTTTTTCATTCGGGGTGTAGACCAGTTGATGACCGAATGACTCGGTTTATTATTTGTCTTACTTACAAACTGAATAACAAACAATTATAAACGTAAGCAACGGATAGTGTTGGATAGAGATTAAAAGTCAGCGTCTCACTATATGCTCTCACTTGAGATGATGAAACGGTTATTAATAGGCTCCCACCTATGACGAAGTAGTATTCATGTATCTGCTCATCAATTCGGGCGATTATAGAGATGGTGAACTAGCAAGAATTTAGGAAATTGGCCTGTTGGCGTTATTGGAAAAGTTCTTCTTCCTTATCGGCACGAAGTTCTCCCCGATAAACTCGATGCTCTACTTAGCTTAACAAGCCTAATTTTACCAGTCAATAGATCGCTTCATGCTGCGGATTCAAACTATCCAGACAGTTTCAGTGGAATATAAAAAAATCAACCAAGCAGCAGCAGCGTCAGCCCGCGCCCTCTGAGCCCGGCCATCAAGCAAAGGCGTTAATGAGCCGATGGTTTTCTTTTATACACCGTTTTTTTAAAATAACTCACAGTCAAATGAAAACGTATTTGCTTTTCGTTCTTCTTGCTATCGTTCTCAACGGTTATGGTCAGAAAATTCCCTGGAAATTATCTTCACCTGAAGCACAGGAGATGAGTTCGCTGGCACTATCAAACGGTATCAAGGAGCTACAACAGACCGGCACAAATATTCATAGCCTGTTAATTGTCAGGAACAACCATGTGGTGCTCGATGCCGATTTCTATCCTTATCGGCAACAGTATGCACATGATCTGGCATCAGTTACCAAAAGTGTGATGTCGCTCCTGATCGGAATTGCCATCGACAAAGGGTTTATCAGCAGTGAGCTAGATACGGTAGTGAATTATTTTCCGGAACATACCATAAAAAACAACGCGCTTAAAATCCTGACCATAAAAGACCTGTTGAACATGGCCTCGGGCTTCCAATGTAGTTTGGCCAACGGAGAACAAGAACTGGAGCAGATGCAGAACCAGACTGACTGGGCCGAATTTATGCTTGATCTGCCCTTCTCAACAAAACCGGGTGAAAAATTCTCTTACTGCAGCGGTAATTTCTACCTGCTCGCCGTGATATTGCAAAGGGCGACCAAGATGAAGTGCCATGATTTTGCCAGGAAGTATCTGTTCGATACACTGAAGTTCGGCCCCACCTACTGGGAGGAAAACAAAAAAGGCGTCAATCACGGCTGGGGCGATCTTTATTTGCTTCCTTATGATCTGGCCAAGATCGGCTTTTTGTTATTGCAAGAAGGAAAATGGAACCAGAAACAAGTTGTTTCAGCGAAATGGATACAAAAGATTCAGGCTTTATATCCTGCTAAGGGAACGGAATCGTATGGATATGGCTGGTGGTTCGACAGCGAGAACCCGGATGAAATACAGGCTATTGGAAGAGGGGGGCAGCGACTGTTCGTGCTGAAGGACCAACATGTGGTTATCGTGACCACCGGCGGTGGATTTAATGCCGGAGAAATCGATAACCTGGTCGTGAATGCTATTGCCGCCTATCAACCGGGAGAGAACCGTTATGCTGAATTATTGCAGCAGCTAAAGCTGACCCGGTTGCCTGACACGGGTGGCGGTCGGGAAAACAATTTTTCAGTCAGTATGCTGAATAAAACCTTCCGGTTGGAAAACAATGCCCTCGAGATAGCTGCTTTTCGGTTCGAAAAGGGCCGTACGGATTACTATCTTATCCTTGAGCTTGACGATGGCGGGAAACAAAAACTGGCGATGGGAATGGGTAACCGCTATGTACTCTCCCATGAACATCTGTTTGGCTTACCTGTTGCGCTCAGGAGTTCTTGGGAAAAGGGCAAACTTCTTGTTGATTATAATAGCCTTTCTGGCATCGATCTGTACAGATTTACCTTCGTTTTTAATAAGGAAACGGTTGATTTCAAAGCCGAGGATAGAACCAACAAACGAAACCTATTTCTAAAAGCCAGAGTCGCCAATTAATTGATTGCTGTGCTAGTCAGGAATACACATGGTAATTTCTTAATTCGTATGGTCACTGGTTGCATAATCGCTTAAAACGCTGGATAAAAAAATCAGCAAGTTGAGAGCTACTCCAGCCAGGGCTGGTATTTTGGGTGCATATAATATGCGGCTTACCGGTCACTCAAAAGAAGAATTAAAATATCATTAAGGTATTGATTTACTTCCTGTTCTTGAGTCAATTGGTTGATATTCCCTCTCAACTAAATCTACCCGATTATGGCCAAGCTCTCCGTTTTTGTTATTCTCTTGTTTCTCCACAATCGCCTAATAGCCCAGGGCAACTATGTAGCCAACACCGCTAATAACTCCACCACGGCAACTTATGGCACCTTTAATACCCTGCTGGGAACAGGAGCTGGTAGCTCGGGAAATATGACCGGCGATCGAAATACGGTGACTGGCTATAATGCCGGCAGCTCGCTTACCGCCGGTCAAAAGAACAGTTTCTATGGCGTCGATGCAGGACGGTTTACAACCATAGGTTATGAAAATACATTTGTGGGGGTTGAGGCAGGCTTGTTCAACTCATCCGGCTATTATAACACGGTGGTAGGCAGAGCAGGGGGCTATACCAATACGACCGGGAATAGCAATGCATTTGTTGGGGCCTATGCAGGTTACTCCAATACGACCGGATCGTATAGTGTCTTCGTCGGCAAAGATGCAGGCTATTATAATACGACAGGGGATAATAATAACTTCATTGGTATTACGGCTGGTAGCCACAATACCAGCGGAAGCTCGAATAATTTTATCGGCAGTCATGCGGGTGGGAATAACACGACCGGATTTGGCAACAGCTTTCTGGGAGACGACGCTGGACAATCCAATCAAACGGCCGATTATAACACGTTTGTCGGTTATTTTGCCGGTTCGGCCAGTACGGGATCCAATAATTCATTTTTTGGCAGCCGGGCTGGTATTTCGAATACAACAGGCACTCAAAACACATTTGTGGGCTATTCAGCGGGGGCAAAAACGACAACGGGTAGTAATAATATCATTATTGGGCCTAGTTCTGGAACCACCATTACCACGAGCGATGATAATATATTGATGGGATACAACGTGCAGTCTGGCGGAGGTAGCGGTAGCCATAATGTCATTATTGGTGGCGAAGCGGGAGGAGGCCTTTGGGCTGGTGGTAGTAATACCTTCATTGGTCATCAGACTAGTGCCGCCTCAATGAGTCTACATCATGCTACGGCTATTGGGGCTGATGCCAAGGTGACGGTCAGCCATGCTGTTGTATTGGGTAATCAGGCGAACGTTGGCATTGGGACTTCGGCCCCAACCGCCCGAATAGAGATCGTCAGTGAAGCCACAGACCAGAGCGGATTACGGCTAACGAACTTAACCAGCCACAGTAAACCGAGTCAAGCAACAGATGAGTTTCTAACGGTGAATGAACAAGGGGATTTGGTCAAAGCCCGCTACCAGCTTCGCATCAACAGTCCTACTGAGTGGAGTGACAGGGTCTTCACCTCGGGATATCGATTGTGCTCCTTGTCAGCAGTGGCTGCTTATGTTCAAGAAAATGGACATTTACCAGGTGTTCCTTCAGCCGATCAGGTAGCTAAAGAGGGTATTGATCTGGTAAAGTTGAATACCACCTTGCTAGAGAAAGTGGAGGAGTTGACTTTGTATAGTATCCAACAAGAGCAAACGAATCACGCCTTACAAGTAAGAGTTGACGAGTTGGACAAGCAGCACAAGCAGGAAATTGCGGACTTAAAAAAACTTGTCAACCAGCTCCTAAAGAAGCAGTAGGCATGGCCAACTGGGCAGATTTGTTTTCTCAATTAACGCTCGTGGCTGTTGCACAACTCTACCTAGAGATTTAAGTAGCCTTTTCTGTATCTTGAGGTATGCAAGGCAGAAAAGAATATACCGAAAAGCAGATCACTTGTTTTCAGCTGTCCAGCCGCGTCCCTAAGCACAATTTCTACCGTCGGTTAAAAGAGACGCTCGACCTGACCTTTATCTATGAGGGCACTAAACAGCTCTATGGCCATACAGGCAACCCATCCATTGACCCAATCATTTTCTTTAAGTTCATGCTCATCGGTTGTCTGGAGAATATTACCTCTGACCGTAAGCTGATTGAGAACTGCTCCATGCGCCCGCGACGGCGTACCGTTGGATATGCTGTATTTCCTGGGCTACAACATTGATGAGCAATTACCCTGGCACTCCACATTGAGCCGTACCCGCCAACTCTACCCGGAAGCACTCTTTGAACTACTATTTGACAACGTATTCACTCTATGCGTGGCCAACAACATGGTGGCAGGTCGGCGGGTTGCCATTGACTCAGCCCCTGTTAAAGCCAATGCGTCGATGGAAAGGCTGCTCGAAAAACAACCCAATTTACCTGGCCCTAGGCTGGTCCAGTCGGTTGAAGATCAGCATGAGTCAGTAACCTCTAAAGCCACGCTCAGCCCCCGTCAAGCTGCATCTGTGATTAGTGCTGCCGATCACCAGTTAAGACAGTTAAAAAAGCGCCAGCAAAACTTGAAGAGCGCACCAAAAACTCTAGGAGCTGGCAACGAAAAGGCAAAGTTACTCAGCAACAAAACCCATTACAGTCCTGCCGATCCCGATGCCCGTATTTCCATCAAGCCTGGCAAAGCCCGTAAACTCAATTATCATTGTAGCTTGGCGGTTGATACAGCCGATGGCGTCATCAGTCATGTGCAGGCCGATTTTGCTGATGGTCGGGATAGCCAGTCTTTACCCGATATTACGCTGAACCTTCAGCAGCGGTTGGCCAATAATGAACTGCGTCTAGAGGAAATACTGGCCGATTCTGGCTATTCCAATGGCAGTAACTACGCCTTGCTGGAGCAGTGGAAAATTATAGGATGGATACCCGTTTTCGGCCAATACAAGCCCCAAATCGAGGACTTTCCCTATGATCCTCAAGCAGATCACTTTACCTGCTCGCAGGGCAAGCGTTTAGTGTTTAAGACGTTTGATAAGAATGCGGATGGCGGCTGGCTGAAAGTCTACCGAGCGGATTACCAGGACTGCCAACAGTGCCCCCTCAAACCCAGCTGCGTTCCCAAGAGTCAATGCCGCCAAATTATTCGGACGGCCTATGATCCGTTCTATCGTCGAGCCTTGGCTCGCCAGCAAAGTCGGCGAGGTCAGCGTATGAAACGGCTTCGCCACCAAACCGTAGAACCGGTTTTAGGTAGTCTGGTCGAGTACTTTGGCCTGCGAAAAGTGAATGTACGGGGTAAATCAGGGGCTCACAAGGTGATGCTGATGGCAGCCGTTGCCTTCAATTTGAAGAAGTATATGAAGTTCACCACTAAGTCCACCATCAGCCAAGCCATAGCGCTGAAAGTGGAGTGGTCTTTGGCATCACAAGATACTTTTCGAGGTTTTGAGCTGCTTTTTCTTAACTGAGATAGAAAACCGAAGGTAGAAAATCCGATCAGCCTGGTTAGACAATCAAAAGTCAAGCTAGAAAGCTGAGTTGTGCAACAGCCACGCTCCCTACTGAGACGAAGAGAGATTTGCGTATCTGTAATTCGGGCGTTTAATACAACATATATATGTGGGTAAATTATCCTCAATAATCATCCGCTTTACCAGGTTAGATCGGCCAAGGCCATGATAGAAGGATTTGCCCTGTTGCGGGCCGATAGCTGCAAACTGGAAAAACCGGTTGTCTATACTTGGACTGATGCGCCGAAGGCCCACGCCGACCTGGAGTCGCGCAGGCCCGTCGTCGGCAGCATATCCTAAAGTTTGAATTAGGAAATAAGGAAACTCGCCACGACTTACTCGCTTTGCAGGCTCTTTACCGGGTTAGCCACGGCTGCCTTGATCGCCTGGTAGCTTACCGTGAGCAGAGCAATGGTCAACGCTATAGCACCAGACAGCGCGAATATCCACCAGGACAATGTGATCTTATAGGCAAAGTCCTGCAACCATTCATTCATGGCCCACCAGGCTATAGGGAAAGCAAGTATACTGGCTAGTAAAACCAGCTTGACAAAGTCAATCGTAAGTAAACCTACGATTTGTTGAACGCTTGCCCCCAACACCTTGCGAATGCCGATCTCTTTTACTTTCTGCTCAGCAGCAAACGCGGCCAAGCCTAAAAGACCGAGTGCCGAGACAACTAGGGCAATGCCGGCAAACAACGTAAAAAGAACGGATGATTGCTGCTCCGTTTTATACAAATTAGTGTAGTTGTCATCAAGGAACTCGTAATCAAACGGATCATCTGGAAAAAACTTCTTCCATATCTTTTGCGCAGCTAGAATGGCCGCGGACGTGTTTCTGACGGTAGTTTTTATATAAAATCCACCCGACGGTTGATTTGTTATAACCATCGGGCCGATTTTTTCACGTAAGCTTTTATAGTTGAAATCTTTTACAACACCGATAATAACACCCGTATCACCCTGATGCATAAATCTTCGCCCGATAATGGGGCTTTGTAGTTGAAGTGTTTGCACCGCTGTCTCATTCAGCAGGACATTATGTTGATCCGCAATACCCGAGTTGAACCATCGCCCTTCGGCAATTTTAAGGCGCATCATACGCTGAAAATCCGGGTCTGCCTGTAAGGGAGCCAGTACCGGCTTAAAATCGTTGGGCTTACCTTCCCAATCAAACGATGAACTTTGATTATCGAAATCCGTCAGCCTGGTACTGGCCGTAGTTACATCCGCTATGGAGGCCTCTTGTTTTAATGCTTGTTTTACTGAATTAAGTAACACCTCCGGTTTTTTCAAATCAGGGTCGTGAATAGTCCAATAAGGAAACGTAAAGGTAAAAACCTGCGACCGATCATAGCCAATATCCTTCGTTTGAACATACCTCAATTGGCAATAAATAATTACTGTTCCTGTAATCAAGATCACCGAAATCGTAAACTGGATAACGACTAATGTTTTTCGGAGACTGGAATCGTTAAAATTGAGCAAGTTTCTACCTTTAAAAACATGTAATGGCTGGAAGGATGAAAGCAATGCTGCCGGGTATATGCCATTTAATAAAAAAGAAATGAGTAACGTTACCGCAATTACTAACCATACGCTGGGTATATATAACGGCTGGTCAAATTCTTTGCCTGTGAATGACTCGAACCAGGGTAAACTGAGTTCAACTAATAATAGGGCCGCAGCCAGTGACAGCACGCTGATCAGGAATGATTCAGCCATAAATTGGCCAAACAATTGCATCTTTTCTGCACCCACTAGCTTACGTATGCTCACTTCTTTTGACCTCACGCTGGCCCGGGCAGTCGTCAGGTTTACATAATTGATGCAGGCTGTACTGAGAAGTAATAACCCCAATACTATAAATACATTCACCATCGTACGGCTACCATGATTGAATGCAGACCGCTCTAGGTCGTTCTCGAAATGCATATCCTCAACTTTTAGAAGACTGTAATCGGACTTATCGTCACGATTTTTTTCATTTGCTCTTAAAATTTGAGTAAGCTTTGCCGATACCGCAACAGGATTGGCTCCGGTTCTGAGTTTGAGAAAAGTAATATAATTGTAGTTACCCCAATCAGATGCATTCTTCCTGTCGTCAGGATTTGACAATCGGGCAGCCATTGGAATCAGCACATCGTATTGAAAGCTTGAATTGGCAGGATTATCCTTCACCACGCCCCTTACTTGATAAGTAGTTCTATCAATCCGTACAACTTTTCCGACCGCAGGCTCAGTACCGAAATATCGTTTGGCGGCTGTAGACGTGAGAATAAGGCTGAAAGGATTCTTACTAAAGTCCTCCGAAGAGCCGTTTATAAAATCGTAATGAAACATGTTAAACCATTGTTCATCTACATAGGCCGATTTCTTCTCCGCTATTATTTTTTGTTGATAATGCAACACCAGGTCCGAATTGTTACGGGGCTTTAGCCGCGCTACCATGTTTATTTCCGGTATTTGTCCTGATGCATTATCTCCTAAAATATATTGGGATGTTTCCCATAACCAGGTTTCGTTACTGGCTATCCTCAACTTTGATTTGATCCTGTATAAATCTCCAATATCCGGTTGGTACCGATCAAAGCTCAATTCATTTTGAACCCAAAGCATGATCAAAATGGTAGCGGCCATGCCGATGCTTAATCCCGCGATGTTGATGAAAGCCGTGCCTTTGTTCCGCAGCATGTTGCGCCGAGCGATAGTTAAATGATTTTTAAACATAAAGTTGCGATTTGATTTCTCAGGCAAAATTGTCGTCGCAAATCGGCCATAACTGGTCAACTTATAAGTTGAACAGTCTTTTTTCAGGCCATTTTTATAGTCCACCGGGCTTTTCCCGGTGAAGTGTTTAAAAAAACGGCTAAAGGTGCTCTGGGAATTAAACCCCGAATCATAGGCAATGCCCAACAGGGTGATATGATCGTAAGCTGGGTCCTGCATTTTACGAATGGCCTCCTGAACCCGGTATTCATTAATGAACTGGTTGAAGCTCTTTTTAAACACCGTATTGAGTACCCGCGATAATTCATGCGCCGGTACCCCAAGCTTTTCGGCCAATGAGCCAAGGCTTAATTCCGGGTCCTCGTAATAGCGTTTTTCTTTAACCGCTTTCTTCATCCAACTACCCTTTTGTTTCAATTCATCCAATACTAGCGGCCTTGAGATCGGTACCCTATCTGGCCTTACGCCGATCTCTGGTCTTAAAAAGGCTCGTGCCGCTATCCAGATAAGCATGGCCATTAACAGAATACACAAGAGCTCATCATTACCGCTGGCCCAAAAAGGTATCCACAGTATCCACAATAGCCCGAAGCCTTTCAGTAAGCGATGAAGCCACCGAAACTCGTACCGGTACCGGTCGCCGTCGTGAAATGGTTTGCTTTGATAAAAGCGTTCGATCAGCCTATGAGCACAATACAGGTAGATACTACCTGAAATAAACGCCAGGAACGGTAATAGCGGACTTGACCGGAGGAATTGCTCTACAAGTGCCGGGATGAAGTGCAGCAAGTCCTTCCAGTGAAATCTAAATACTGGTTTTGTTAGTTTGAGTACATAAAAAAAAATAAAGGGCCCAAACGCCAGCGAAAAAACAGGAACATAAGCTGCCAGCCGGATATTGACCGCTAAACTATTAGCCATCCACAAAGCAGCGACCGTTAATGCTGCGGCTAAAAGCCGGTTCGTCGCCCGATTTGCTTTCCTGGTGAACCCTAACAGCATCGCAAAATTGAGCACGATACTAATCGCTACCAGGAACGCCAGGTCATACTGGGTTATATAAAAAAAATTAGGTTTCAAGTATAGTTCGTTTCTGGTATCAAATAAGCTAGAAAAGCTACCTAACTTTTTTCCAAAACTTGTACCGCTCCAGCGGACCGGCATCCATCAATGTACCTAATTCTGGGAGTCGTTAAGTACTGGATAAAGTCTAAAAATGCCGGGCACCATCCGCGGCTGCGGGCGTTCCGCTTAACGTAATTCTTTACGGTCCGCCGTTGCGGCTCCGTTACTATAACCCTCCCCATAGCGTAGAGAAAGTACCAATGAGATAATGAGGGATTTCAAAAATGCTTGGCTTATCATTTAGTTGGAGATGCCATTAGAATGGTTTGGATTTCTGGCTGACTCCTCTTTCTTATTGAGTCATTTAAAGCAGTCTACTTTATCTGGTACAAATCATTTGCCAAATCAGTGAAAGGGTCAAACTAGGCACTATTGCTACTGTTTGACGCTATTTTAGGGCTAATCTTGTCCACTTACGGACAGCTTGTATCCCCAAATGGACACCTCGAAATGGGCTAAATACGACCAGATTTCACAGGGTGCCCTGTGAAATTCAATTCATCAGTCACTTCTTTATTTTCAATAAAACACTTGTTTTGATCTCAAAATACGCTCCCGATTGAGACGAAGCGGCTTTCATGTAGCTGCTTCTTGAATGGCTAGGGTAAGGCCAGACGTTAAGGTGAGCCATTGCCAGCCTTCACAAAATACGACGTTAAACGCGTTTGAAGTTGTGTCCAGTAAATGGTAATCAGTGCAGTTTTCAATCCCCCTTCTCATTCTCCGTCTGCTTCCTTGAAACGGACTTCTCCACATCAGCAGGCGCACCAGTTGGCGTTTGGGTGGTCAGGAACACGTAGGACAATTGAGCCAATAGAAACAGGATAATACTCACCCTGGTACTTAAGTAAGAGGCCGCTAAGGCAACTAAAAAGGCCACCATCTGAATGAGCATTCTTTTTTTAACATCAGCGATTAGGCGTTTATCAAGCTTTGGATCGATTAAGCGGTGGTTATGCGTGGCATACCACCACTGGGCGTAAAAAGCTACCAAGACCGCCAGTACATTACTGCCATAGATCAGAACGGAAAATTGACTTAACTTTTTTTCACTAAGCAAGGCGGCTGAAAAAGGGATAAGAGCCACGAACATGAGCAAGATGACATTCAGCCACAGATGCATCCGTGTCGTATACTTAATAAAATAAAATTGGGACTGATGCCCCGTCCAATAAATACCCAGAATGAGAAAACTCACGATGTAGGGGAAAAGCTTTTCGGCTATGGGCTGAAACTGCTCCCAAAATTCCTGGCCCTGCCCAGCTGATTCCTTCACATCTAATACCAACAAGGTCATAGCTATGCCAAAAATACCATCGGCGAGGGCTTTGACTCGATTTGTTTTAAAGCCTTTGTTTCGGTTATCAGATTGGCTCATGATTTAATCTAGGCTACATAAAAGACTTTTCTGACGAAAGGAACATCCTTAAGCTGTATATGGTCTGCCGAGAGGGGGCAGATCGGACGGATGATGAACTTACATCAACTCAATAGGATGGCCTGCGTCATAGAACAACAAGGTTGCCTCTGTGACCCAGCACCAGGCAGTCGACCGCTGGCGAAAGAGTGTAGGCTGGTTCGAATGACTGATGGACCAAAACTAAACCATTTATGGATTATTTCCACTAGGTTGGCATCAACGGAGGCCGCCCGCACAATTGCGAAGGCAACTTGGCCGCGAGGCTCGAAAGGGTAGTTTCGACGGTAGTTTGGCGGGTCAAAAATTCTTCCTTATCCTCTCCCACACTCAGCCTGTGTGGCAAAACGGACCCATTGAAAAGTGACTGGGACGCCGAAGCAGATGACAAGTTTAGATAGCATTGAACTTAAAATGCAAGCAATAAAGGATAACTACGAACGTCGCCTAAAATGGGCGTTTAATTAAACGGCTTGTATGAGTCACTGGCCACGACCATCCGTAGAATACGACTGTCCGCTTCTGCACGGCATTTGTCCAATTTTGGACAATTTAGCACCAGTTGATTTAGAAAAACCGCCATTAAAGGCTTTCAGGCCTAGTTGTGAAGTTTGGCCCGGCATTTGTCCGACAAAACCTATACTAATCTTTTCCGTTTGTCATGAAACGAGCCTTTTTAGGAGAGTTGGAGGAAGTCGTCCTATTGACGGTAGCTGCCCTGCAAGAGCAGGCCTACTGTGCGGCCATCACCCAAAACATTGACCAGCAGATGGCCCGTAGCATCAGCTTCCCCACGGTCCACACCACCCTCCAACGGCTCGCCGAGAAAGGATTTGTCTCCTCCCAGATGGGTGGAGCTACTACCGAGCGGGGAGGCCGCCAAAAACGGCTCTTTACCGTTACCACAGCTGGTCAGCGCGCCCTGATCGAGTGCCGACACTTACGAAGTCAATTGTGGGACCAGATTCCAACGCCAATCCTACTACTATGGGGCGCTTAACCAACGACCAGAAACACGATACCAGGCCCCGTAACGACCGACCGCCCCGCTGGGCTACTTGGCTAATGAGCCGGTTCAGCCCCTCTGGTCTGGAAGACGAACTGCAGGGGGATCTACTGGAGATGTTCGCCTACTGGATAAAGACCGTCGGTTTGCGGGGAGCCCGCTGGCGCTATATACTGGCAGTTTTACGGCTGATTTGCCCCTTTAGCGGGTCCACTACAGGCCAAATCCTTACCTATTCTCAACCCGGGTTTCCCAGTCGGGAACCGCAAACCATCTTTATTATAAAACCAGCTATGGTACGCAACTATCTAAAAGTCGCTTGGCGAAACCTGCTCAAAAATAAGTCGTTCTTTCTGATCAATACCCTCGGGCTGGCCTTCGGGATGGCTGCCTGTCTGCTGATTTTGCAGTACGTAACTTTCGAGCGAAGTTACGATAGCTTCCATCCTGACGCGGATCATATTTTCCGCATCGAACTGGACAGTTATCAGAATGGGAAGCTGGCGTTTCGCTCGGCTACGTCCTACCCGGCCATTGCACCGACCCTGAAAAAGGAGTTCTCCGAAGTAGCCGAAACGGCCCGGCTCTTCGCCGCCCGCACCAATGTGGTGACTTACCAGAACATTCATCATCGAGAGGATAATTTTTACTTCGCCGATAACTCCATTTTCAATATCTTCAAGATCGACTTTTTACGGGGCAATCAGGCCACAGCACTGACCGATAAAAATACGGTTGTGCTGTCAGAGACGACCGCCCGCAAATATTTCGCTCGTGAAAATCCCTTGGGCAAAACGATTAAGCTGGGCCGTACTCCCTATTTGGTAAAAGGCGTTTATAAGGATTACCCCAAAAATTCCCACCTCGAACTCGATCTGATTTTCTCCTACTTAACCGAACCTGACGCCCAGACCAGTTGGGGCTGGTACGCCTTTTATACGTATGTAAAACTAAAGCCCATTGCTCGGGTTGAGCAGTTTAGGGCCAAAATTGTTAATTTGGTTCAGAAATACGTTCCCAATGAGGCTAAAAACGGAAACCGGTCTGAGTTACTACTCCAACCGTTGCCTGATATTCATCTTTTTTCCAACCTCAATCAGGAAGCTGAAGCGAACGGCAACGGGCAGTCGGTGGCTGTACTATCGGTGATTGCCCTGTTCATTCTGGTAATCGCCTGGATCAATTATATCAACCTGGCAACGGCCCGGGCCATGGACCGGGCTAAAGAGGTCGGCATTCGCAAAGTGGCCGGAGCTGAACGCGCCCAACTAATTAGTCAATTCCTAATTGAATCTGTACTCCCCAATTTACTTGCCGTGGCGCTGGCGTTAATCATTGTACAGGCCAGTGCCCCTTATTTTAGTGACCTGACAGGAAACCCACTATCGCTGAACCAGTGGCTACAACATGACCTCTGGCTTCCTGCCTTTGGTATATTCCTGGGGGGGACCTTGCTGTCGGGCTTATACCCAGCCTTGCTGTTATCCGGTTTCCAGCCCATTACCGCCTTAAAAGGCAAACTAAGCCATCTTACTAGTGGCTTATCGCTTCGGCAAAGCCTCATTGTGTTTCAGTTTGCCGCTTCAATTATTCTGATGGTTGGCACGCTAACTGTCTACCGACAACTGCGCTTTATGCAGGAGCAGGATTTAGGCTTCAGTTCAGCCCAGAAGTTGATTGTTCGTGGGGTCCTGGCTCCTGACTCTACCTACGGAGCTAAAGTAGATGCTTTCCAGCAGGAGCTCCTGAAAGCGAGATTCGTGGAGAAAACCACGACGTCGACTCATATACCAGGCATGGAAATTCTGTGGGCAAACAGCGCCCGTCGAGTAGACCGCGCCGACGCCGTTGATAACACACTCTACAATACGGCTATCGACGACCACTTCCTGGAAGCTTATGCCATTCGTTTATTGGCCGGCCGGAATTTCAACCGCGCCTTTGGCACGGATAGAACGAATGCACTTCTCAACGAAACAGCCGTTAAACTGCTGGGTTTCAGTAGCCCCAGTGACGCCTTAGGTAAGTTTATTGGTACGGGCGATACACTTCAGATTGTGGGGGTGGTGAAAGACTTTCACCAGCAAGGCCTGCAAAAAGGGCACTGGCCTATGCTCTTGCGCTTTCGGCCTGATGCGGCCCAATTCTTTTCGCTACAACTGGCCTCGACCCGAAACCTTACCCAGCGACTGGCCAGTATTCAGGCACAATACGAGCGGATTTTCCCCGGTAACCCGTTTGAGTATTTCTTTCTTGACGATTTTTTCAATAAGCAGTACAAAGCTGAGCAGCGGTTTGGCCGGGTGAGTGGCCTGTTTGCGAGTTTAGCCATTTTCATTGCCTGTTTGGGGCTATTCGCCCTAGCGACATTCATCGCCAAACAGCGCACTAAGGAGATGGGTATTCGGAAAGTATTGGGGGCCAGTGTACCCAGCCTGATTGGATTGCTCACCAAAGATTTCCTAAAGCTAATCATCATCGCGATTGGCATTGCTACACCCCTGGCTTGGTACGCTATGAGCCGCTGGTTGGTCGATTTCGCCTACCACATTGCCGTGCCCTGGTGGGCGTTCGTGGTGGCGGGCGTGGGGGCTATTGGTCTTGCATTGGTGACGGTTAGCCTTCAAAGCATTCGAGCTGCTTTGCTAAATCCAGTGAAAAGTTTGCGGAGCGAATAAGTGCTTATGCGACTGGTTGAGTTGGACAGAGATCAAAAATCTAGTGTCTTGTAAAAACGCTCCTCAGTGCGACAGGCAGAAATTCTATGTCCATAAATAGGGCATCCATTGAAACAGTATTTAGCCTGAGGTTTCGTGTTTTGGCTATCATATAACAGGTTATAGTCCCTCATGAAAGAACAAGATATTTCCCTTCGGCTTGCTACTCTAGAACAAAACAATAAACGGTTAGGGCAGCGGCTCAACGTTTTGTCAGCTACTTGGTTAATCACATTACCTTTCTTGATTGCATCTTGGACCTTACCCAAAGCCACCTCACTAACGGCTATGGGTGATTCGTTACGCCTGCATAAACTTGTCATTGTGGACCCACAAAATCGCGAACGGATTGTGATCGCGGCTCCCATTCCTGATCCAATTGTGAGCGGTAAAGTGGCACATCGTCGTAATATTGTCACGGCTGGCATTCAATTCAAAGACCCAACTGGAACTGAACGAGGAGGTATAGCTTCCCTAGCGGATAGCTCATTCGTCGTGGGTATTGATGACGAAACAGGTCGGGAGCGAGCCCATCTGTATTATTTGCCCAAAAGAGGGTCAGGCCTTTACCTTCAAGGAGAAAAAGAAACTGAAACGGTTTCGCTGTTCATTCCGTTAAAGGGAGCTAATCCGACGTTGGAAATGACTGATAAGACCGGGAAAAAGACCCAGCTTCTTCCTAACCAGCGATGAGCCTGAAGAGGCTTGGCTTCCTTCGCTGAAACTAAAATCAATCGTGTTGTATTGCTTGGCTAGCTAATAGTTTCTTGTCTGTCTCCCGAAACGCTCCCAATTGAGACGATTGGGTATCAATAATTTGGGCGTTTCAGAAGACGAGGTTACGCATCGAAATCGATTTTTTGCTATTGCGGTAATTCAATAACAAACGTGCTCCCTTCACCCGCTTGGCTCTCCACTCGAAGCGTTCCGCCATGCCCCTTGGTGACTATATCATAACTTAAAGATAGGCCCAAGCCCGTTCCTTCGCCCGTGGGCTTGGTGGTGAAAAAAGGTTGGAAGACTTTGCTTTGTAGGGTCTCTGGTATCCCCCTGCCGTTGTCCGCTACCCGGATTTGAATGCCTTCTTTGGTCTTCGCCGTTAGCACCGTTACTGTCGGCCGGTAAGATGAATCTCTTTGCTTCTGACGTTCTCTGACGGCGTAGAAGGCGTTGTTATACAGATTCAATAGGACACGCCCGATTTCCTGGGGGACTACATTGACTTCTCCCAAGTCAGCCTCATACTCCGTCAGCAGAGCGCATTCGAACGATTTGTCTTTGGCCCTAAGCCCTTGATAGGCAATCTTCAGATATTCATCGGCTAACGCATTCAGGCCGGTAGGTCTTTTTTCGCCCGAATCGGTACGGCTGTGTTCCAACATGCCTTTGACGATGGCGGAGGCTCGTCCGCCGTGGTGGTGAATCTTGTGCAGGTTTTGACGTAAATCACCGGCAATGGCCAGTACATCTTCAGTATGACCTGCCTGAGCCTCCTGCGTCAATTCATCAACGAGCTCACTGCTCACTTCCGAGAAGTTGTTGACGAAGTTGAGTGGGTTCTGAATTTCATGAGCGATACCCGCCGTCAGTTCGCCCAGACTGGCCAACTTTTCTTTCTGAATGAGTTGAGCCTGGGAGGCTTTTAGCTCGGCTGTGCGTTGCTCGACTTGCTGTTCGAGCCGCTCGTTTTGAGTGGCTAGTAGTAGTTGTTTTTCCTGCTCCTGAGCGAGGGTTTTCTGGGAGAGGGCTTCTAAGTCAACAAGCTGTCGACGCAGGAGTTTATTGGTAGCCAGCCTGTCTTCTGCTAACAGTAGGGTAATGGTAACGGCAAGCCCCAAAAAACTTAATACGAATAGATAGTTGCCATTGGCGATTAAAAACGGAGAAACGGCAGAATATTCGCTGAATGCCAGCAATATCCAGCTTATCAGTAAGATGCTATGTGCGGTAGTAAACAGGCGGGCACCTGGCTTACCTTGCCTGATAGCTAGCAGGTCAACTCGTAAAATCTCAAAAAAAGGTAAAATATAAGGTAGGAGGTATTCAATCCATAAAAAAACTATTCGACCGAATCTCTGATAAGGCGCAAAAATAGTGGTGGGTAGTGAAGCTAAAATCAGGATCAGGGCTATGTAAAAAGGTGTTCTTTTGGGCAATTTGAAATACGCATAAATGCCGAGCAGATAAAACACTCCGGCAATGGCGGTCGAGATACCAATCACAATATTAGACATATCATCAAACCACTTGCCACCAGATGATAGCGGAAATAAATCTGGATCTCTTAGTAGCGATAGGATGGCATACGCCTGGAAGGATTGAGCCAAAAGGAAGATACCAAAATACAGATTGGTTCGCCCGCCCGCCGACGTGGAATAGAGTAATAGCTGTAGAATACCGAGAATCAGGAAGGCCCCAAAGAGCATACTCTCAATCAGATGCTCTACCTTCGAGAAGACAATTTTTGTTTCCGTCTCCCCAGCAGGGAACACCCTCAGGCGAAAAAATGACCGAGGGACCTTTATCCATTGTTTTCTTGAAAAAGCGTACCGTACAGCCACGAGCTGCACCGAATCATTATTTAGGTGAATTAATACAGCCGATAACGCAGAGGGAATGTTCGCTCTCCGTGCTGAGGGTTTTAATGAGTCGATTTTTCCAGCTAGAAACGTTAACTGCCCATTCAAAAACAACTCGCTTGCGCCAGCCTGACGACCATTTATTCCAATGCTCTTTCCTCGCAAGGAAGGAGCCACGTGCAAGCGAATCCGTAATCAGCCAATGCCCTGTTGGGGCAGTTTGTCAAGCGTACTGATAAGTTGCGCTGGGTTGAGCGTGTCCCAGCGGGAATCATCAAACTCCGGCTTTGCCCAGGCGGGATTGTCGCCTAAATGCCATTTCCAGGCTTTGTTGAGAAGGATGCCATTGGCCGGTAGGCTATCGACTCGAAAAACCGCTTGTGCCCAGGAGTAGGATACACACAACCAGCCTACTAAAGTGGTTAACAGATAAGGCAGGAAAAGTCGGGGCATGAGTGAGCACAAGGATAAAATACCAACTCAATATATTCAACAATAGCCAAAAAGTGTCAAACGACTCGACTTGGCAGATACAGGTCATAACCCCGAAGTATTGATTCTCATATAAACGCTCCATTCGTGTTACGCTGACTCTTTAGAGGCAAGTGACGGATTTTGTATGAAACGGCAAATGCACCCATTGTTGATCAGTAGAAGTGATTCCTTATTTCAACTGCATTCCTTAAGAACAAAGGCGATTTTGGTTGTCTTTACTCTATCTTTTACGTTTCAATCAAATGCGCGGTTGAATGAAATGTACCTAGTTTTCACCTAAACTTAGGTTATGTAACTAAACGTATAATTACTAGTCCTATCAACTTTCCTTTTCAAAAAACTCATGCTGAGCAGACGGCTAATTCATTCCCGGTGGGATCCGTAAAATGAAACCGTCGGCCACTGGGATACGAAAAAATAGGTTTGGTAATTATCCCCCCGGCTTGCTCCACCACGCGTAAGCTCTCTTCTAAATCATCAGCCCAAATCACCACTAAGGGGTGCGAAACGATTAGGCCATCAGCTTTAAAGAAGCCACCCGCAATGCGGCCATCGACGAAGCTGGTATAGTCGGGTCCGTAGTCTTCAAATGACCACCCGAACGCTTGTTGATAGAAGTCTTTGGTCGCTACCAAGTCATGAGCCGGAAACTCAATGTAGCAAATGGCTTGATTCAAGGCTGGATTCATCAATAAAGAAGTTAGCGTTTTGACCGGCTGTAGAAGTGGCACTATGTTCCCTAATCTCTAGCATTGGGATTCGTGGGCTTCCCTTTTTGTTTCTTTCCCTTCTTTGCTTTTTGCTTCTGCTTAGTCTGTCTATTTTCTAACCACAGAGCCAGAACAGCTAGAATAGCTATCAAGACCGTGATCAATAGGATTCCACAGATGCCCATATCTGTTACTTATCAAGTACTCCTCGCTCTATAATCAGCTACATATTAACCTTGTAACGTAACTATAGGCTGCAACAATACTGTCAGAGCGGGTGGTCAAAATGACTTTTATAAACGTATGCCCAGCATCCTACGTTTATAAATAGGCTATTCGTAGAGTAGCCTATTTATTCCCATTTTCATTTCAACAACCTTGATTATCAAGGTATACAAAGATAATTTTTTCAATCAATTTGACTTATAATAACTTCGCGAACAGGGCTACAGAGCTGGAAGGGTCGTTCCTGATTTGTAACCCCTATCTATTATATCCAAATCAAGTCAGCAATTAATCGGCTAGTAATTGTTTTAGATTCGCATACTCCTCCCGCTCTAACAGGTCAATTGATCCTCCAGTGGCTAATCGGATTCGATCCCGCCATTTGCTGATCCGAGATAACAGCGGTTGAATGATGGTATTACTATGATTCACAAAATCGTAAAGGTCTCCCTCACAGGAGGGGATTTTGTAGCCTTTGGTGTTGCTGGCAATGATGACACCCGCATCCCGGAGCGGGGCAATCACCCGCGTTTGAAAGTAGTGCAGGGTGGGTGAACTGCCCCGCCGTTCCTCAATATGCGCCATTAATTCCCGGCTTGAAATGTAACGAGTGGGATCAACGTGGCGGAAATGAAACAACAAATAGTTTAAGCAAGTAACCTGATCAATTTCCTGAGGAGAACGACTGGTCAATTTGCGATGCAAAAAGTCTTGGCCTAGGCCCACACACAGTTCCGCTAAACCCGCATTGTAATTGGCTTGATCGGGCAGGCTCTGTGCCACCACTGGGGCAAATACGTCTGGCCAGTATTTTAGGGTCAGTAGCTTAGGTTTCAGCAATTGTACGAAGCTGGCTCGTTCGGGGGATAGAACCGTTTCATCATAACACCGGCCCAGGGTGCCCGCTACGAAATCAGCCGCTTGGACGAGAAGACTGGCTTGGCTGTTGACAAAGCGAAAACTAGCCTGGTTAAATAGAGTAGGCACGTGTCGATTATAGATATACTGGGTGAATCCCTGCATAAAGCTCTCGTCGCCGTGTCGGTCCGCCACTAATTCCAGATTAGGAAAGCTGCGGTAGAGTTCTCGGTCAGCCAGACCATGCAGAAACTTGTAGAAGGACCCTTTGTAATAAAAGCCCTCCCCACGCAGTTCCCGTTTATCGACGACTAAGGCGAAAATCTGAAAGGGGACAGTGAGCAATTGTTTAAGGATCAGGATCCGGCGTTTGTCATCATTGCCCACTGTAGCGGACTTCATGGGCCCGGTTTGAAAAAAGCGTGCTCGAACGACTTCTAGCTGAGCTTCTGCTTCAGCGAGCTGTTCTTTGCGTAGCGTGATAGCGGTGACAATAAAGTGGGTGGAAACCGGTACGCCGGAGCGGCCTTGCTTGGTAAAGTCAAGGCCGTTGTTTCCCCATCATCCAGAAAGGCGATGTAATCGTTCATTGGGCATTCGACAAAGTAGCTAGCAAGTTAACCAGACTTATCTTTATTCCCTTTCCAACTGGGTCAACTAGCTCTTAATCTGTCCGTAGATAAAGGTGGTTTATAGTGTGACAAACTATAGTGTTTCTCTAGGAAATGGCTCGCTTGACCTGTTGAAGATTCATGTAGCATGCCTACAAGCAACGGTAAGAAAGGATTGGTGTCATTGGTATGAATTTACCATACAACCATCATGAAATTTGTCTACTTCGTTATTCTAACGTTTTATTCGCTTTGCCTCCACGCCCAAACCGCCCAACTTCGTCAGCAGATCGATGCCTTATTCGATAAGAATACTCAGAAGCCTCAAGTCTTATTATTAGGAACCTTTCATTTTGCAGGCGAAAAAGTAGATGCCAACACGACACCAACTACGCTGCGCGTCGATATGTTGACGCCAACTCGACAGCAACAAATTGATCAACTGCTCAATCAGCTAGCCCGATTCAAACCCACCAAAATAGCGATTGAAGCTTCCCCCA
This sequence comes from Spirosoma arboris, assembly GCF_009754945.1. GTDB lineage: Bacteria > Bacteroidota > Bacteroidia > Cytophagales > Spirosomataceae > Spirosoma > Spirosoma arboris. The sequence goes on along the minus strand of NZ_WPIN01000025.1, from coordinate 18,163 downwards.
GCAGCAAGAACTATATTGATTCCCTCTACACAGCTTATTGCAAAGGCGAATTCAGTGGTAACCAACGAGTAGAAGCGGATGGGGAGCTACTCCAAGTGGGCTTTAAACTGGCCAAACGCTTAGGTCATACCGAACTCTTCCCCATTGATGCCCAAGCATTTCGACTTAAATTCAGTCCAGCCGATTCGCTGATCATGTTCACTAAGTACCAACAGCAATCTGATCCCTCCTTCGACTACTGGGACAACCACTATACCCGCTATTCATCGCTACAAGATTCGCTAAAATATTATTCCACTCTACAGGACTACCTCACCTTCTTAAATTCAGCTAAAACGCAAGCCAGAAGCATTGGTCGGTGGCTGGTGACAACCAAACGAGGCACCAACCGCGAACCTATTGGGGCGGATGGCTTCATATCCCGTTATTACAATCGCAATCTGCGCATCTATTCGAATATCCAACGCCTGGTGACTAGTTCTATGGATCGGATATTAGTCATTTATGGAAACACGCATATGTATATTCTTAAGCACTTACTAGAAGCTAGCCCTGAGTTTACAGTAGTACCGGTTACGAATTATCTAAAGTAGCCAGTTGAGGTAATGTTGTATTTTTCTCATCGAAGGCCTAAAAGTGGTGAAGCCACCCGTCTGGTATTATTTTCATTACATCAGATTTTTATACAACAAAAACGGAAAAGTACAGTATATAACCAACTTCTCAGAAGCCGCCGGGCATAGTACTTTTCTAATTTAGGAACAGTCAATTCACAACGCCTAAGCGAGCAGACGATATACCTATTTTTTATAAGTGGGTTTCGTACGGGCTCACAGCGGTGCGCTTGCTTGCCTTCTACATTCGCTTGGCTACCCTTATTCTATACGTAAGCGGACATTTTACAGGTAAAGATGTCCGAAATCGTACAGTTGTCGGTCGGAGTATCGACTTTATCACCGTAGTAGGCCTGTCTAAGGGGATGGTATGATAGTTGAGCCATTGGTTCGCATAGGTTAGTATAGGAGGGCAGACGGTGAGAATCCCCGAAGGCCAAAAGTGGAGGTAGATACCTTGTTAGCTAACCCCTTTTTCTTCAACCGCCAACTCAACAGGAAGGCAAGGCACTAAGACAATGTTAAAAAATTATTTTGTTACCGCCCTCCGTGCCCTTCGGCGCAATTGGAACTACACGCTCATCAATATGGTCGGCCTCACGTTTGGACTAGCCTGTTGCCTGATCGTATTTCTGGCCATCCGGTATGAACTCAGTTATGACCGCCATAACGCCAAGGCTGACCACACATACCGACTCATCACCTACAGCAAAAAATCAGGAGGAGATAGTCGTAATATTGGTATTCCTTTACCTGCGCTGGCTGCCCTGCGTACTGATTTTCCTGAGCTAAAGCATCAGCTAACAATGGCGTATCAAACGTATGGAGCTCTAATCAAAGTAAAGGATAAGAACGCGAGTAAGTTTCAGGAAGAAAGCAGTACGGTTGCTTTTGTAGAACCGGAATACTTTCAGATGTTCGACTATCAATGGGAGGAAGGAAACCCCCAAACGGCCGTACAGAATCCCAATACCGTCGTCCTATCGGAACGAATGGCGCATAAATATTTTGGGGATGCCGATCCACTGGGGAAGACCATCCGAGTGGAAAACAAAATGGATTTCACCGTAACCGGTGTGGTACAGAACCCGCCCGCTACCAGTAGCGTACCTTTTGAAGTACTCCTATCGTTTGCCTCACTTAAGCAATTCGGAGCGAATAGCGATTGGAATGAGTGGGCCTCTACTTACAGTGGTGCTCAAATCTACATAACGTTGCCCGATAAGGTGACACCCGCGCAAATCGAACAACAATTTGTGCCATTCACCCACAAATACATGAAACCGGAGCTGGCCAACGAGCTTCGGTACGAATTACAACCCCTAACCACTATTCATTTCGATACCCGTACCCAGAATGCAGCCGGTCGAACGGTGAGTAAACAGACAATTTGGGGGATGGCTCTGATCGGCGTGTTTATTCTGATTACGGCCTGCGTCAACTTCATCAATCTGGCCACGGCCCAGGTCATTCGCCGGGCTAAGGAAGTGGGGGTTCGGAAAGTACTCGGTAGTACTCGAACGCAACTAATGCGGCAGTTTTTGAGTGAGACGGGTTTACTCACCGGCCTGGCCGTTGGGCTGGCGTTTGGGGTTACGACAGTATCGATGCCTTACGTAGCGGAGTTGCTCGACCTTAAAGCGACCGCCCTGTCTATCCTGGACCCTGTTGTGGTTGGCTTCGTGCTGGTGCTGGCGTTGCTGACCACGGTGTTGGCGGGTTTCTATCCGGCATTCGTGCTGGCGGGTTATCAGCCTGTTTTGGCCCTGCGTGGTAAAATGCGTCTAACTGGCCGTAATCCGTTGACCCTTCGCCGGATCCTGATCGTGTTTCAGTTTGCCATTTCTCAGCTGCTTATTATCGGTACCCTTATCGCCTATAGCCAGATACAATACTTACGCTCGGCGGATTTGGGCTACAGCAAAGACGCTCTACTGACGGTACAAATACCCGAACGGAAATCGGGGCAATTAGAATCGCTGAAGGCTAAACTGGTTGGTCTACCCAATGTGAAGTCGATGAGTTACGGCATTTCCGTACCCTCATCGGATGGCAATTGGAACCAAGGTTTTCGCTACGAGAATGCCGATAAAGATGCGGATTTTAGCGTGGTGATGCGGGTGGCCGACACCGCTTATCTGCATACCTACGGTCTGAAACTGATTGCCGGACGCCTGTATCTCCCCGCCGATACGATGCGGGACTTAGTAGTCAATGAGTCGTTTGTGAAAAGAATCGGTCTTCGCGAACCGAGTCAAATTTTAGGCAAGTACCTAACTCTAAACGGATTCAAGAAAAAGCAGATTGTGGGCGTTGTGAAGGATTTCAGTACGTTCTCCCTGCATCAGCAAACCAGCCCCTGCGTGCTGACCAACTGGCGCGATGCTTATAGTGTACTGGGTATCAAGCTATCCACCCAACAGGGCGGCACCGAGGCCATCCATCGGTTACTCGGTGAAGTGGAAACCACCTGGAATGCGACCTTCCCCGACTTTATGTTTAAATACGATTTTTTGGACCAGATCTTAGCTAATTTTTACAAGAGCGAGGAGCGCCTATATTCGTTTTTTCGGCTGCTGGCGGGCATTGCCATTTTCATTGGGTGTTTAGGACTATACGGCGTAGTCGCATTCATGGCCGAATCGCGAACCAAAGAAGTGGGTATCCGCAAAGTTCTGGGTGCATCAACGGGGCATATAGTCGGTTTATTCTCGACGGATTTCGTCCGATTGGTGCTGATTGCCTTAGTAATTGCTTCACCGGTTGGATGGTACGTCATGAACAAGTGGCTAGCTGATTTTCCTTATAAGATCGAAATTGCCTGGTGGATGTTTGGCCTGGCGGGTTTACTGGCCGTGACGATTGCGCTTTTGACCGTCAGTTTTCAGAGTATCAAAGCGGCCTTAGTAGATCCCGTCAAGTCACTACGAAGCGAATAGAGTCTTCTGTCAAGGCATCCGATTGATTTAGTGGTCGGATTCCTTGACTCCCTAACGACTTGCCGTTCGCCGAGGGGCAAAGCTGCCCCTTTACAAACTGATTCCCTACTACTAAACCTACATGGTGACTGTTCAGAAATGGACACAAGGTCGTCCGTTTCTGGACATAAGAACTTGGCTAATTTGCTAAAAAGGAGCTATGTAGACCGTAGAGGCTGTAGAAAGCAGCTTGGTCTGTTGTTTGCAACGCTCCCCGTATCTTCCAACAGAAGAACAACCGACTGACATGATACGAAACTATATTAAAATCGCTTGGCGTACCATTACGCACAATAAAGCATTTTCTTCCATCAATATTCTGGGCTTAGCTCTAGGCATGGGCTGCGCGCTACTGATCGGGTTATGGGTCCAAGATGAATATAGCGTCGATTCATTTCATGTCAATCGAGACCGCTTGTATAGTGTCTATGAACGGGTTTTTTCGGAAGGTAAAGTGCAGGCGGGTCATTGGACGCCTGGCTTATTGGCCGATGAGTTGAAACGAAACGTGCCCGAAGTCAACTATGCCGCTAGCTTTGGATGGCGGGTCAAGGAAACGTTTAAAGTTGGCGAAAAGATCGTCAGTATGGAGGGGGCCAGTGCCGGGGTTGATTTTTTTAAGATGTTCAGCTATCCCCTCTTAGAAGGCAATCCCCAAACGGCTCTCACGGATCCGACGAAAATGGCGATATCCCGAAAAATGGCGATTATTTTCTTTGGCAGTCCTCACCGGGCGCTTGGCAAGACTTTACGCTATAATAACCGAAAAGATGTGATGGTCAGTGCGGTTTTTGAAGACCTACCGGCCAATACATCGGAGAAGTTTGATTATTTGACCAACTGGCAGGCGCGCGTGGACGAAGTGGGCTGGTTGAAAGAATGGATTTATCGAAGTCCTAACACCTATATTCAACTGCAAACCCAGGCCGATCCAATAAAAGTAGAAGCTAAGCTAAAAAACTTCTTACAGGCTTACCTGCATGGACGGGAAGGCGACGGATTTCAGGTGGAGTTGGGCATGCAACGCTTCGATGAGATGTATCTGCACGCGACCTTCAAAGAGGGCGTACCCGACGGGGGACGTATCGACTATGTACGCTTGTTTAGCCTGGTTGGTCTGTTTATATTGTTGATTGCCTGCATCAACTTTATGAACCTGGCTACCGCTCGCTCGGGCGGCCGAGCCAAGGAGGTCGGCATCCGGAAAACGATTGGAGCCCTGCGCTTCTGGCTAGGTATTCAATTTATGGGGGAAGCGTTACTCTTAACTTTTTTAGCCATTCTCGTCGCGGTTCTGTTAGTTGCTTTACTACTGCCTAGCTTCGACAGCCTGACGGGAAAGCAGATTAGCCTGCCCTTTAGCCACCCTTTGTTTTGGATAAGCCTCCTGGGACTAGGCCTCCTGACAGGCGCTCTATCCGGCAGCTACCCCGCTTTGTTTTTATCCTCATTGCATCCGATCAACGTATTAAAGAGTGCCTTGCGTTTTAGTCCACAGGCTCAGTTGTTTCGTCGGGGGCTGGTCGTTTTCCAATTTGTGCTATCGATGTTAATGATCATCGGTACCATTGTGGTCTCCCAACAAGTGCATTATTTGCAAACTAAGAACTTGGGCTATGAACGAGAGAACTTAATCTACACTCCATTTGTGGGCGATCTAGCGGCCAAATATCTTGTCTTCAAGGAACAGCTTGTTAATATGCCGGGTATACAGGCGGTGACTTGTACGTCTGCTCCTCCTTCACAAATCAGTACGCTAGCTTATGACCTGGACTGGGCAGGAAAAAATCCCAATACGAAAACGGTGGTTGTCCATAATACCGTTGGAGACGACTTTTTTCAAATGCTGAAGCTGAAACTAGTACAGGGGCGTGGCTTCTCGCCATCTTTTTCAACCGATTCGACAGCCTACGTCATTAATGAATCAGCCCTGAAATTGACTGGGTATACAGATCCTATTGGCAAGCCCCTAGGTCTTTTCCAACGACGAGGGACGATCATTGGCGTGGTCCGTGATTTTCACTTAGCGTCATTACATGATCCGATCCAACCTTTAGTCCTAATGTACAATCGCCATTTAGATTGGGGCGATGTATTGATCAAAACCAAGCCTGGTCAAACGAGGCAGGCTCTGGCCAGCTTAGAGCGTGTTTACAAGCAGCTAGAACCCCAGTTTCCATTTACGTATCAGTTCGTCGATGAAGAATATCAAAAACTCTACCAGAGCGAACAGATCGTTAGGCAGCTAACCAACTTATTTGCGTTGTTGACCATTTTCATTGCCTGTCTGGGCCTACTGGGTCTTGCTTCCTTCACGGCCCAACAACGCACCAAGGAAATCGGGGTTCGTAAAGTACTGGGAGCCTCCGTTGCCAGTGTGGTGGCGTTATTGGCCGGTGATTTTCTCAAACTAGTCGTAGTAGCTATTATCCTGGCGATTCCGCTAGCCTGGTACGCGATGAGTCAGTGGTTACAGGGTTTTGCCTACCGGATCGAGATCAGTGGTTGGGTCTTCGTGCTAGCGGGATTGTTAGCCATTGGGGTCGCCTTATTGACGATTGGTTTTCAAAGTATCAAAGCGGCCTTATTAGATCCCGTCAAGTCACTACGAAGCGAATAGCTCAATAGGCGGAGCGAATCAGGCCGGTCATGATGACCGGCCTGATTCGCTCCGCCTATTGAGTCTGCTCCCCGCTAAGGGGTCGCCGAAGGCAGTAGACTCGCCTAAAAGTCGTCAGCTAAATCTGGTTCTGGTCGGTTCGGTTTAGGCGTGGAGGGTGGCGCTGGCGTTGGTTTAGGCACTGGTGCCGGGGGCAGGGGTTCGAGTGGTTTAGGCGGCAACCCTTGCATGAGCGTCGTAATTTCCCGCTCAATCCGGCTAAAATTAGTTTCCAGCATGGCTTCCGTTACTTCCTGAAACGGTTTCCACCGGGGGGAGGCTGGCCGATCAACGGGCCGGATCTGCGCTTTGAAGGTGCTGTAATCGCTCTGAAACAGCTTCCCATAAAATTCGCCTTGTTTCAGGTTCGATACATCCTGCACTTGGATGCGTTGCCGCTGGGTCAAACTGAACGACTGACCGACGTTGCTGTTCTGCCGATGTCCGTTACTGGACTCGCCCTGACTCGTTGAGGTGGTTTGCACTTCCTCTTTGCCCCATAGCTCCGAAACGTACTTCGCGGATTCCAGATTAGCTTGCATCCCAAAGAACTGGTTGGAGAGTGTACCCAAGATAGCGTTTTTCATGGTCCGTCCGTAGCGATCTTCCATCTGAGCGAAATCCTGGATACCAATAATGACCTCTACGCCGTTGCTGCGACACGTGGCCGGGTAGGTCTCAAAGCGAGGAATATAGATCGTCGGAAACTCATCGACCATAAAGATACTCTCGGCCTTGCCCGACTGATTCATCTCTTTCAAGGCGACTGTGGCCAGCAGCGCTAATACCGGTCCGTACACTTCATCCAGCTTAGCCGTATTGCCCAACACCAGTACTTTAGGATCCTTGGGATTATTCAAGTCCAATTGAAAGTCATTGCCCGACAGCACCCAAAACAGCTTAGCCGAAATCAGCGTTTGTAAACCTTGTTGCAAGGTGCCTTCAATGGCCGCGAGCTGGTTGCTGGATTTCAGTGCCGTGCGAATGGGCTTCACGGCTGTCCGTATTACACTGTCCCGACTCCGCTCCAACAGCTCAACAACTTTCTCCGTCTCTTGGAAAGCCAGTAAAATGGCATGAGGCAAGGTGCATAATCCAGGCTGCTCGGTGCGCAGATACCACAAGATCAGACTTAAGTAGCCAATGGCCGAATTGGTAAAAAAAGCGTGGCTATCGCCCCCATTCCCCGCCAGGTTTTTCACGATGATGGTGGCGAACTGTTTGGCGTAGGCCATTTCGGTCATCACTTGAGGATGGATCGGGTTGACCCGGTGGGAATAGCGCAAATCATCAAAATTGATGTAATAGTCCTTAGTACTTTCGGGCACGGTAGCCGCTACCAACGGAGCCAGGGAGGGAAACTTGTAATCATAGACCAGACCGGCTTTACCTTGCTGCATGGCCTGCATCAGAATAGGCTCTAATAGACTAAAACTTTTACCACTGCCGGGCGAACCGGCGATCAGCGTATGGTGCGTAGGCTTGGTAATTTTGATGGTGCGAATGTCGCTCTCCTGGGTGGCCAAGTTATAGACCCCGGTTTTCACGCGTAAGCCGGTGCGGGTCGTCACGCTGGCTTTACTTAGACTGGGCTTTTTCATGCCCGGAGCCGCTAGCTGAACAAAGAAATAAAGTCCGAATCCCCAGCCTGCCCATTTCTCAATCTTTTGCACCGTAGGCCACCGACCCATGCCGATGGTGTGAAACATGGCCTCCAATACCATCTGAATTAAAAAGCCGCCTAAGGCCGCAATCAGGGTGAACACAACCAGTTTGCCAATCACTTTCCAAAATTCTCGCCCCTCATATGGCTGTTGCATATTCATCTTTAGTTAGGTGTTGTTTAAAAGCCCGCTGACAGTTCAGCGGAACGGTCAACTGACCGTTGTAATGTAGGTTCTTGGGTTAATTCTAGTCCTCTCGACTGGCTCAGCGACTGCTCGTACTGGTGATGGCTGCCGTTCTTCAGGGCATTGCAATAGTCATACCCTTCAGATAGGCCTCGACTGTAGCTAAACTGTTCGTCAAAACTGCGTTCGTTAGCCCGAAAGAAGGCATCTCGATCAAAGCCCGATTTCACCGCTCCCCCATTTATGCCCCGTTGGTTGGTCATCGGGGATAGACTCATCGTGCGGTCATTGTTAGTCAACTGACGTTCGGCTTGTAATACATGGCCGTTCTCACGAGCCGCACAACGAGAAACGATGATATGAATGTGGCGCTGATCGCCCATCTTCAACTCGTTGGCCTGGGCCAGTCCGGCCTTTACCTCGGGGCTGTCAAAACCGTGTTTGCGCTCATGTTCGATCTTGGCGTACCAGACTAAATTTTGACTTTCAATCCCCTTTCCAAAATTGGCCGCGTAGTTCTCCATGACTTGCCGCGTGTAGTCTTTCAGCAGTTGCGAGTCATCGCCGATGTGCGCTAATTCAGCCTGAGAGGGACTAATTACCAGCGAGTAAAACCGGTCGTCTTTGCGTTCAAGTCCCTGACCTTTTCCGTTGTTATCAATCTGCTGAACGACTTCCCACTTATTGCAGCGGTCGCGATCAACAGAGAAAAAATAGCTTCGCTCTAATTCAATTTTTTTGTCATTTTCTTTTTCTAAATAGGTCGCTAATTTTAGACAACTTCCTTTATTATTCCCTTTCACAGGGCTGGTAAATTTCGTTTGCATAATTAGCCATCAATTCGAAGGTGAGCAATAATTTTTTTGACATTATTATTGACAATTCTAAGCTCGTGTTTTCGCGTCGCGCCTTCGGAAGAAGCTAAATCAAACAGCGCTTCTTTCATCGGATGCAGCGTCTTTTTCTCTTGCTCTTTAATAAACGAAACGAGCCGTTTATCCAACGCTTTTATAGCGTCCGTCGGATTGTCGGCTTTCGGGTCGCGGGGATCGGCTTTACTGACCTTGAAGTAATTAACCATTGCTTCTAACAGACCTTTATTCGTTAGTCCGTAACTGTTGGCTAAACGCTCAAATTCGGTAAACGTGGCCTCACTCGCCGTAATATGATGTACCTTCCTTTTTTCCATATAGTTAACAATTTTGTGATACTTGACAAATTGATAATCAAATACTTATGAAGTATAGTTAATAAAAAGTTAACTTTCTACTTTCAATGTTTATACACAAGTATTTGATAATCAGAGCAAACCCCGAAGGGGCAAGGGGTGAACGGTGGCGTAGCCCCGTTCCCTCTTGCTAAAAATCTTTGATTTTTACTTTTCCGCCGATGCCCACAGGGCGAAGGCGAGAAAATACCCGTTAGGCTAGTTGTCATGATGAGTTGGGTAATGGATCAGATTCATGATCATGCGATTGATCAGCTTGTGTTTGCTGGTGTTGTAGTGGCGTAGATATTCACTCCGTTGCAGTTGATCACTCTTCATAAATCGGCGAATTAAAAAAGCGGCTAAAATTAAATCACCCAGGTAATAAAAAAGACCGTGATAATCACTAATAAAAAGTAGCGTCATACCAGTCATTAATAAGGCTGAATACTCGAAAAATTTGTTAATGAGTCGGGCTGCTGACGTGGCCATATACTCGATGTACTGCATACGGAATATCTGAGACATACCAAAGATCACGTAGGTAAATACCGCCCCCAATGTGTACAGAATTCCGTCCGTAATTAGATAGTAATTAGGTGTCATGTTAGATAAAGTTTTTAGGCCGGAAGATAAATAGAAAAAGGGAAGGATTAGTGATAAAATGGAAAAATAATCATTGTTATTTTTTGCTGCGTTTGTATAATCGGCTAGTGGCTTGATTGTCAACTTAGCAAGAGTGTATTAAATTGGGTAGGCTAGAAAGAATTAACCTGAGAAGAATGAAAACGGCAACCATCGGTTTCTCATAAACCTGCGGTCAATCAAACACCTTTACTATGGTTAGTAGTTTACAATGGACTCTCTTCCTGATTTAGCATGAGCAAACAGCACCAACCCGATGAGCCAACCCCCAATCAACCGGCGGCTGACGACTTTCAACAAGTCTTGGAATCCTTCGTGACTGCCACCTCCGATGCGGTGTATCGGATGAGTGCCGACTGGCGGCAGATGCATCAATTGGTGGGTAAAGCATTTCTGTTGGATACGGGCACTACCAACTCTTCGTGGCTGGAACAGTACATTCCATCGCAAGATCAGCAGCTGGTACAGACCGTTATTGATGAGGCCATTGCGGCAAAGAAGCCCTTTGAGCTGGAGCATCGCGTCATCCGGGCCGACGGAACGGTTGGCTGGACCTTTTCGCGGGCCATTCCGCTGCTGAATAAGCAGGGGGAAATCACTGAATGGTTTGGCACGGCCAGTAATATCACCGACCGCAAACAAGTCGAAGAAGCCTTAGCTCAATCGGAAGAAAAATACCGTACACTGTTCGAGTCGATTGACGAGGGGGTCTCCACGATCGAGATGATTTTCGACGAGCAAGGTCGCGCGGTCGATTTTGTTTATCTCGAACACAATTCGGCTTTGACTCGTATGACCGGCATGACGGCGGAGTCGATCGGCAAGCGGGCGAGCGAAGTGCTGCCGAATATGGAGCCTTTCTGGCTGGACACCTACGGACGAATCACAAAAACCGGTCAACCGGTCCGCTTCGAGTATGAAAGCCAGGATCTGCGTAACAACTACTTTGACATCTTCGCTTCTCGGGTCGGCGGTGAGGGCAGCCATCAAGTCGTCGTCGTTTACACCAATATCACCCAGCGTAAACGAAAGGCTACCAATCTGACCTTCCTAGACGAAGTGGGCCAGGACCTCGCCCGGCTGACGGACATCGACCAGACGATGAACGCGTTGGGCGAAAAAATCGCGGCCTATCTGGGTTTATCGGCCTGCGCCTTCGCCGAACTTCAGGACCAGACCCAAATTGGGGTGACCAACCACGGCTGGCATCGCAGCGACATGCCCAGCCTGCTGAACACCTATCGCATGAACGAGTTCGTAGCCCCCGAAGTACTGCGACTTTGCCAAGCTGGAGAGGCCGTTGTCATTCGCGATGTGTACAAAGATCCCCGAACCGATGGGGAGCGGTATGCTGCCTTGAACATCGGTTCCTTCGTCAGCATACCGCTGGTGCAGGATGGCGAGTGGCGCTTCCTGCTCGTCGTTTATCGGAGCGAGGCTCACGACTGGAGCGAGGATGAAATCGACTTGCTGCGCGAATTGACCAGCCGCATCTGGACGCGGCTCGAACGAGCCCGTACCGAAGAAGCCTGGCGGGAGAGCCAGACTAGACTTTCGGCGGTGTTCACCGCCCTGCCGGTCGGTGTAGGCTTTACCGATAACCAGGGAACGCTGGTGCTGGCTAACCACCAGATGCAACGGTATCTGCCGACGGGCCTCCTGCCCTCGCGCGATAAGGACCGGTCGATGCGCTGGCGCGGCTATGATTCAGATGGGAGTCTAATCAAGCAAACCGACTTTCCCGGAGCGCGGGCGTTACGGGGTGAGCAGGTCGTGCCCGGCATTGATATGCGCTACACGCAGGATGACGGCACCGACATCTGGACGTATGTGACGGCCGTTCCTCTCTTCAACGACGAGGGACAAATCACCGGACAGGTATCGGTCGTTACTGATATTGACGCCCTCAAACGGGCGCAAGACATCGTGCAGGCAAGCGAAGGCCGCTTGCAGCGGATGGTAAACGTTCCGGGTGTGGGCGTGCTCACCTTCTCTCGTGAAGGTAGGCTGCTCCATGCCAACGACGCCTTTTTAGCCATCGTCGGCTACAGCCTCGACGAGCTTACCAGGGGGTGGATTAGCTGGGAGGACTTCACGCCAGCGGAGTACCTGGAAGCCAGCTTCCAGGAGTTTGAGCGCGTGCTGACCACCGGACTGGCCGGACCCTACGAGAAAGAGTATTTCCGCAAAGACGGCAGCCGGGTGTGGCTGATGTTCGTTGGGGCTGATATGGGCGACGGCACGATTATCGAATACGCTATTGACATCACCGACCGCAAACGAGCCGAAGAGGCCTTACGAGACAGTGAAGACCGGTTGCAGTTAGCCCTAAAAGGGGCCGCTATCTTTACCTGGGAAGTGGACCCCACAACCAGTGCCACCCGCTATTCGGCTAATTTCAACGAGGTACTCGGCTTTGAGATGTCAACCATTTCAGACGAAAATTTTCTCCACATTTACCCCGATGATAAGGCCTTCGTTCTAGCCGCCGTTGGCAAAGCGTTAATCGGTGAAGCCCCTCTGGACGTGGAGCACCGCATCATCCATCCCCAAACCGGCGAGTTGATTTGGGTGCGCGCCCAGGGCCAATTAACCCGCCGCAGTGCGGAAGCATCTCCGGTATTGATTGGCGTTACCCAAAACATAACGACTCACAAAGAGGCTGAAGATGCGCTGCGGAAACTAGAGCAGCGCAATCGACTCGCCCTCGAAGCGGCCCAAATGGCCACTTGGGAGTGGGATCTACTCACCGATCAGGTATACTGGAATGAACAGCACTTTCACCTGCTGGGTATGGCTGTGCAGCCCAATCCCCTACCCGCCCAGGCCTTCATGGACCACGTGCATCCCGACGATGTCCAATCCATACAGGCTCACCTGGAAGGGGCCATTGCCCAGCGTAGCCTCTATGATGCCGAATTTCGCATCGTTCGGGAAGATGGGGTCGTGCGCTGGATGAGTGGGTATGGACGAGCGATTGCGGAGCAGGATAGCCAGCCTGTCCGAGTGAGCGGGGTCATGTTTGACATTACCGACCGGAAAGAAGCTCAGGAAGCCTTACGGGCCAACCAGGAACGCTTTCGAACCCTGGTCCAAAACCTGCCCGACTATGCCATTTTCCGCATCGATCCCCAGGGGATCATCACCGAATGGACCGAAGGGGCGCAGCGCGTGAAAGGCTACACCGCCCAGGAGGTGATTGGCCAGTCCATTGCCCTATTTTACACCCCCGAGGGGTTAGCCGCCGGTGAACTGACCACCGAAATGGGTCAGGCTGCCCAACAGGGCCGAGCCGAACGCGAAAGCGTCCGAATTCGCAAAGGCGGAGAGCGCTTCTGGGTCAACGAAATCATGACGGCCATTCACAACGGGGCGGGGCAGTTGATTGGTTTCACCAAGATCAGCCGCGACATCACCGAGCGAAAAGCGGCCGAGCGCGCCATTCGCGATTCGCAGCAACGCCTTCAGATCGTGCTCGACAGCATCGCCGACCACGCCATCATCACCACCGACTCACAGAGCCGCATTACGGGCTGGAATCCGGGTGCTCAGCAGCTATTCGGCTACGCGGCCGGGGAAGCCATCGGGCAGTCGTTCGCCATCCTCTTTACGCCTGAAGACCGGGCAGCGGGTGAGCCACAGGCCGAACTGGCCCTGGCCCGTCGGGAAAGCCGCGCTCCCGATGAGCGCTACCACGTCCGTAAAGACGGGTCCCGGCTGTACGTGTCGGGCGTCCTGTCGCCCCTCTACGAGGCCGACGGCGAGCTGCTGGGGTACGTCAAAGTGGCCCGCGATTTGACCCAGCGCCGACGCATGGAGCAGACCCTGCGCGAAGCCGACCGACGTAAAGATGAATTTCTGGCCATGCTGGCCCACGAACTACGTAATCCGCTGGCCCCCATCCGCAACGGCCTGCAAATCCTGAGCCTGACCAGCGGGACCAATCCCGACCTGGCCCCGCTGGTGGATTTGATGAGCCGACAGTTGACGCACTTAGTGCGGTTAGTGGATGATCTGCTGGACGTGAGCCGCATCAGCCAGGGCAAGATTGAACTGAAACGCGAACGGCTCGACCTGGGAACTCTGGTGAGCGGGGCCGTTGAAGCCGCTCGACCCCTGTACCAAGCGCGTGGGCAAACCCTGGACTTGGAGCTGCCCACGACGCCTCTTTTTGTAGATGGCGATGCCACCCGGTTAGCGCAGGTGGTAAACAACCTGCTCACCAACGGCAGCCGCTACACGGGCGAAGACGGTCGGGTGCGCATTACCCTGGAATCGATCCAGGACGAAGCATGGCTGCGGGTTGCCGACAACGGTATCGGCCTGGAAGCTAACCAACTGGAGGCCATTTTCGAGCTGTTTGTGCAGGTCGATAACTCGGTCGCTCGGTCGCAGGGTGGCCTGGGTCTGGGCCTAACGCTGGTCAAGCGGCTGGTGGAGTTGCACGGGGGCCACATCGAGGTTCGCTCGGCGGGATTGGGTCAGGGCAGCGAGTTTAGCGTATACCTGCCCCTGTTGATCGAATATAAACCACAAATAACAATGAACGAACCAACGCCCCATCCGGCTGGCCAAAAGCCCCTATTAGTCATTGATGATAACGCCGACGCGGCTCTAACGCTGGCGATGCTACTGAAGCTGAAAGGCTACCCGGTGCATACCCGAAACAGTGGCCGTGCGGGGCTGGAAGCGGCCCAGCAATTACAACCTGCCGTGATCCTGCTCGACCTGGGCATGCCCGATCTGGATGGTTACGAAACTTGCCGCCTGCTGCGCCAGCAGCCTTGGGGTAAGGCCATGCCGGTGATTGCTCTGACGGGCTACGGACAGGTTGAAGACGTACAGCGGACGACTGAAGCGGGCTTCACCGCACATCTGGTCAAACCGGTCGATCTAGCTGCCCTGACGCAATTATTGACTCAGTTGATGGCTGGATCATAAACGGCTCGGTATCGGTTCGTCACCTACTTACGGCCGCCTTCTGGTTTGCTTTACGATGTCTGTGTTTGGAATGACTCTCCCGAACAGAACATAGCTACAGTAGTAACGGACTTATACAGACCGCCAGCAGCATGCATTTTTATTGAGCTAATTGTCTTATAATTACTTACACTAACGTGAACTCGGGATTGCTTTAAGGGTAGCTGACACATTCAGGTTATATACGCCACGTAGAGCCTATAAAAATTTGTTAATCAATCAGTTACACAGATATAACTACCTATAATGGGAGCTACTTTGGCAAGTAGCGTATAGTACCCGGAATAAGTGTGAATTTGGAGTCGCTGACCACTGTATTTCGTGCTTGGATGGTCATAACGTCTTTTCAAGGCTTAAGAGCATCAAAAATGACTGCTTTTACACGTACCTAAACAGCAAAATTATTTGCTCTCTAAAACGAACGTTAAGAGTATAAGTTTTTTAACAAGTTGCTAACGTATAGGATGTTAACTGCCCTCGGTGGCGGATATAACCCAACTGTGTCAGCAACCTCGTCTTAGAGGGCCTCGACCAATACATTGATAACTACAATTGGAATCTGGATTATTGATGACCTTGCCAGACTAGTTGAGGAAGTTGAACCAGTTTCAACCAATGCTTACAGAAAGCCTCTACATCCTGTAAAGCATCTTGCTTTAGCATTAACGCATTAGCCCCGGCCCGATAGTAGCGCGTGATCTCACTTTCCGAAATTCCTCCCGTCCAGATCACAACGGGTATATGGCGCCAGGCTTCGGAGTTCATCAGCCAAACGACTAATTCATAGCCATCCATCAAGGGCATTTGCACATCCACCAGAATTAAGTGAGGATGTAAGCCATCGGTCAGTTTTTGCGTGGCTTCCTGACCATTTTGGGCGTAGAATAGGGTAACCTCTTGTTGACACTGCTTAATTAGACTGGACAACAAGATAAAATCATCATCGTCGTCATCGACTACTAAAATAGTGTAATTCATCCGCTTGGAGTAGATAAATTGGCAAATTATAGGGCTCGTTTTTGCGGTTTAATCGGCCAACCAGGGCGATTAAGAATGAATTAGTAACGATTTTTATCTAGATTGGTTTTAATAGAGTATAATGGCGTTAACCCATAAACCAACCAATCAGTAAGCCCTTGTTTCTTAATTCGCCAATCGGTAACATTGTCACAATATCTGATTAACGCTTCTTTCCATGCCATTCTTTGCAACACCGACCGTCTGGATCGTTGACGACGACGAAGACGATCAGCTATTTATCCGCTCCGCTTTTCAGGAGGAATCGCCCTCGATTCAGGTGCTTTGTCTGCGGGATGGGGAAGAATTACTTTCTATACTGGCCAAATGCGCTGAATTGCCATTGCTGATTTTGTTAGACATCAATATGCCTCGCAAGGATGGGTTTGAGACGCTGCAGGAATTGCGTAGCGTAGCTACTTATGCCCAACTGCCGGTTGTTATGCTAACAACCTCATCGGAACCCGAGGATATTCAGCGTTGTATCTCATTGGGAGCTAATCATTTCTTGACCAAGCCGCTCACGTATGAGCAATTGCGGGACATGGTACAAGCCTTACGCAAGAATTGGGAGTTAACCTAGTAGCTACCTACATGGCCTATACTTCTTTATCGTCCTCGCGGTTGGGTTATGAACTAGAGCGCTTTATCAAACCCAGTCGGGTAGACGCTTGGTAATTTAACTGATTTAATCGCCGGGTATGCCTGGCTAACTTGGCACAAACCCGCTCCTGGATAGCCTGTTGGCGAGTCTCTACCAGGTCGATATCCTGCGTCAAGTTTAATAGCTCGGATTGCATCGTACTAATTAGCTGCACCAATTGATTTTTCGGGCACTGACCGATATGGGTACTGGCTTCTGAGCATCCTCCTTGTTGCGTTGTCGCTTCCCTCAGGCAAGTGTGTAATTGGAGGTAATACGCATAGAGTCGATCAATCGCTTCAAGCCAATCCGCCAATATAGAATCAAATCCATTTGTTGAGGGTAGATGTTCATTTGGTACAGAGTGTTCCATATTGTCTGTTGATTAGCCTTTAGACCAATTATAGGCAAAAAATAAAATAAAATGACAATATAATACTATGTTAATATATATTCCTGATAGATCGATGAGGATGAAATGCTAAATCGGTTCAATCAATTAGAGTTACAAATTGATTTTGTTAAATCGTACAAGTTTATATAATTCCCAATTTGTGCTATTTCTAGTTAAATAGTATATCGTCTTCGAATCATTCAGGTTATCTTTGTTGCTTGCTCTGCAGTTTAAGCTTTGCTACATTCACTTCTATGAAACAAACGATTCGAACTGCGAGTCAACTGAAAGAGCAGCCTCAGACCGCCCCACCATCCGACACGTTTGATAGCTTGTACCAACGGTATGTCGAGAAGGTTTTTCAAAAATGTCTGGGGATGACTAAAGATACGAATACAGCTCAGGATTACACCCAGGACATCTTTATTAAAGTGTTTGAACACTTCGACTCGTTTCAACATCGTTCCTCCTTTGCCACGTGGCTTTATTCCATATCGCATAACCACTGTCTGGACCAAATTAGACTAGGTAAACGACTCACTACAGCCCCTTTAACCCATGAGGTAGCTAGTGACGTGGCTGACCAGACCGACTCGGTTGAAGTTCGTTTACAAATGCTTGACAATCTTCTGCAACGCTTACCAGCCCAGGAAGTCGCCTTTTTACGGCTCAAGCTTGAAGAAGGACTATCGATCAAAGAGATTGCTGCCCGCTACCAACTGAAAGAGAGCACCGTCAAGATGCGTCTCAAGCGCACTCGGGACAAATTACAAGCGCTGTACGCTGAGCAGTTAAGGACTGGCCGTTAGCCTTAGCTTAAAAAGCCCGTCAGGCGGTTCCTATAGTCTAGATTCTGGTTTTGATGGCTTACCTATCCCTTTACATCGTCTTGATGTAGCCAGCCCGCATTAAATCAGTAATGAAATGCGCTTCCGTATCGGTTCGTAAGGGCACGCCGGGCTGAGCAGTCTTGAGATGAGCCGCCAAACGAACCATAAAGGTGGATAAGGAAAGTGTTGGTGGCAACTGGCTCAGTAAATGAAGTTGTCGAACCAGATCGGCAGCTGAGCCAGCCTGCAGGTAGATTGACCCGTTTGGAAGAGAGGAGGCCATGGGCTGGTAGTTAACAACTAAGATACGACTACGGGGTAGCTGACACATTTTGGGTATATCCAC
>NZ_WPIN01000024.1 GCF_009754945.1 Spirosoma arboris | reverse complement strand
AATCGGTCAGAACAAGGGTCAACGAAGTCGTACCTGCAGTAATACTTTGACTGGTAGGCGGTACTCCTGGCAGACTGACGGTGAGTGTTCCCGCTGAGGCATTGGTGAGGCCAATGGCCACCGACACTGAATAGGTATTAGTGGAAGCTGCGCAGCTTCCCGCATTGGCTACCGCGCTGATGGAACAGACGGGGACCACTGAGCAGGAGGCCGGAGCAGTGTAGGTGATGCTGGCCGTTTGGCCCAGATAACTGACTGTTACGGTATGAGAGCCGGTTCCACTAGGTAAGCCACTCAGTGAATACGGGATCGAGGTGGCTCCTGCACTGACCGAAAGGGTGGTAGTCGTAGTCCCATCGGTGAGGGTGAGGCTTCCGGCTACGGCATTGGTCAGGCTAATGAGACCAGTCGTGTTATAGGTGTTGGTACCTGGAATGCAGACTCCTGGGTCGGTGACGGCCAATCCCACGCTGACACTACAAGATGCGGGAGCTGTGTAGGTCGTGCTGGTGGTTGAACAGCCCGGCAGACTGACCGTCACCGTATGGGAGGAGCCATCCGAGACTAAGCCTGTGAAGGTAGCCGTAAAGCTGGCTGAGCTGCCCTCGGTGGTGATGAAGGTGAGACTTTGTGGCCCATTGGAAATGGTGAGTGTACCTGTGATGGGATTGGTCAACTGGACCAGAGCTGTGGCGGAGTAAGTATTGGATAAGGGGTCACAAGTACTGGCCGTTGCCGAGCTGACCAGCGAACAGACAGGAGCCACTGAGCAGGAAGCCGGCGCGGTATAGGTGGTGCTGGCGGTCTGGCCCAGATAACTGACCGTCACGGTATGAGAGCCAGTTCCACTGGGTAAGCCACTTAGTGAATACGGCACCGAGGTAGCTCCTGTACTGATTGATAGAGTGGTGCTGGCTCCATCAGTAATCGTAGCAATTCCAGCTACGGCATTGGTCAGGCTAATGACACCCGAGGTGCTGTATGTATTAGTCTCAGGAATACAATCTCCTGGATTCATTTGAGCCAGACCTATGGAAATACTACAGGATGCGGGAGCGGTGTAGGTCGTGCTAGCAGTTGAACAGCCTGGTAGACTGACTATAACCGTGTGGTTAGTACCATCTGACATCAGGTTGTCGAAGATAGCGGTAAAGGTTGTTGAACTGCCTGCAGTAGTAGCAAACGTCAAACTCTTTGGACCATCACTGAGCGTTAGTGTTCCTGATGGTGGATTCGTCAAACTAATAAGGGCAGTTGTTGAGTAGGTACCGGTAATGGGGTCACATAAGCCAGGGTTTGCTGTGACACTTGCATTACAGCAAAGAGTTGGTAATAAAACCGCGGTAACATCGGTGTAGCAGCCAGAGGCATTATACACCCGAATAGTATATGATTGAGCTACTGCTGGATTAGCCAGCTTGTTTACAATCACTCCCCCGGCCGGAATAGCTTTAGCTGGACCCGATAAGGAAGCCGCTGGATTGAAATCAATACCTAACGAATATTGATAGGTGTAAACAGAGCGAAAATTACTTAGTACAATCTGGCCATTGGTCTGGATCGTATTGCCTACACAGGTGGCTGGTACGGCTATAGCCTGAAAAGTAGGAAGAGTGTCTTCCTCAACAATGAACGGACAACAGCTGAAATCAGGGCATTTTCCTGATACATTATCTACCGCCAGACTATAAGTACCGGGGGCAGTTATCGAAAGAACATTAGTCGTTTGATTGGTAATTTCCACATCGTCCTTGAACCATTTATAAGAGGAACGACCTGGAGAAGCCGTTAGCTGAATAATGTATGTATCTCCGGTACAGACCAGGAAGGGTACCGACGTACAAGCCGTAGCTGTATCACCCGCAATTGTTGCCTGATTGTACAGGATGCCCGAACTGTCTGCTTTGGCTTGATAAATTAAACTAAAACTCTGGTTTGCAGATAATGAAGCTACTTTCCAGGCGCTAATGGGTATACCCTGGGTTAGAGTTGTGCCGCTTGGAATAGTGGCGGAACCTGGTACGAAGGTGAGCCCGGTGGACATTGAATCCCTAACAACGACATCTGTTGCAGTATTACTACCCGTATTAGCTAGCACTAGCGTGTATGTCATTACACTCCCGATCTTGGCCTTTGCCTTATCGACTAGTTTGGTTAAGGTAAGTTGAGAACCAATAGGCTGACTACAGGAGCCGGGGGCAAGATAAGTCGCTGTAGACGTGCTGCAACCGGATAATGAGGCCGTTACAGTATGTGAATTTCCATTAGAAGCTAATCCTGTGAATAATGCTGTGAACGTAGTCGAGCTGGAGGCTGTGACCACCGAGGTCGTACTCTGGGCGCCATCAGTGACTGTTAATATACCTGCTGTAGGATTGGAGATTGTTACAATTGCCGTAGTGGAGTACGTATTGGCAGGAGCGACGCACTGCCCGGGATTAACTGTAATTTTAGTCGTACACTGTGCCCGAACGACCTGCCCTGCAAACAAGAGTAATAGCAATATGCTCAGAAAGCCTAATCTAGATAGACTTCTCTGCTGCAAATGATTACCAAAACTTGCCTGAAAAATGGATGGGCCAGTAATAAACGTGAACATATAGCTAAAGCTAGACGGTTGGTTGAGTAAAGAATTTGCTTTATACACAAATCCAAAACTGCCATAGCAAAGCGTGTGCCATATATGGAGGTATGTTATTTCAAAAAGGATTTATTTTTCATATTATGTATATTCAATATTGGTTAAAACTATATTTTATTCCAATTTTATTTATCTTTTTGTTTAAGAGTAAACAAAATTAATAACCCTATTTGTTTAATAAAAGTTACGTTTAAGTGATGTTAAACTACCCTACAGTAGGCCATTTAGCTCACATTCAGAAGCCGTTAAATTCAGGTAATTGAGGTTGTTTCTCGGCTGTAAACATGAAATTAGCAATAGTAAAATAGCTGGAAATTGCTCAAGTATAAAATGATTGCCTGATGAGATTTTATGGTGTAATGGCCTTTATAATTATAGATAGCTGTTGATTATGAGGTAGATATATTTTGGCTTAACGAGCTTATAGCCTATAGTTCAGAATTGTCGTTTTTGTATGAAACCTTTTTTGTCGATCTAACGACTAACCGTTCATAATTTAGTTGCTGTCCTTAATCTGGCTAACGATGGACGGTATGATTAGTGCATAGCTGAAAGTTCTGTGTAGGAATGATCACGTCAACTACAGAAGTAAACACAAAGCAGTATAAACCTTATCTGTAAGGTTGGACAGGACTCGATTTATTGGCTGAAAGACCTTTAATTTTTTTTGTAAAAATCACTGAAGAAAGAAAAATCTGTAATAATAGTACGGCGGAACACCAGTGTGATATGACCAGAAAGGACTTGTTTTTGCCTATTTGGTGACTTGTGCCGCTCGGAATCAAGCAGATCAACTGGACAATTGCCAATGATTAGTAACACTATCAGGGTACACAATTCGAGTGTACCCTGATAGTGTTACTAGTCTGAATTACTAATTCTGGGTGCATTTTTGGTTCGGCTAATCACATAAGGGACACACACCTCCGCCGGACAGTCACAAACCGAAGCCACCAACACCACCGTCTGCTCCGTGTAACAACCCGAACTACTGTACACCCGAATCGTGTAGGCCTGAGAAACCAACGGACTGGCTAGCTGGCTCACCAAAACCCCATCCACCGGGATCACCTGACGACCCCCTGACAAACTAGCTGCCTCACTGAAACTGCTGCCCAACGAATAAGCATAGGTAGCACCCGCCCGGAAGCCACTGAGCACTAGCTTGCCATTAGCCTGAACCACACTGCCTTGACAGGTGGCTGGTACGGCAATGGCCTGAAAAGCAAGCAGAGTATCTTCCTCAATAATGAATGGACAACAACTGAAATCGGGACATTGGCCTGCCACATTATCCACGGCCAGACTATAGGTGCCTGGTCCGGTTACCTGGAGTACATTAGTGGTTTGGCCGATGAGTTCCTGGTTATCCCTGAACCATTTGTAGGAGCTTCTTCCGGGAGCAGCTGTGAGTTGGAACTGGTAGGTATCTCCTGCACACATGACAAAGGGGATGGAGGTGCATACGATAGCGGCTTGTCCAGGCAGGGTTGTTTTGGCGTAGAGGATACCTGCGCTATCGGCTCTGGCCTGGGCCGTGATGGTGAACGATTGTCCTGGTTGAAGAGTCGGTATTGGCCAGGAGGTGGTTGTTGCTGATGTGAGGGAATTTGTTGAATTTGGCAGGTAGGTCAGTCCTGTGGTGGCGGAGTCGGTGAGGGTGATATTTTTGGCGATTGAGTTACCTGTATTAGTAAGGATGATGGTGTAGGTGAGGGTATCGCCGAGTTTAGCCTTCGACTTATCGACCGATTTAGTGAGGTATAAGCTTGGTGCTGGCGGTACAATACCTGCATCAACAGTAAGCTTTTGCTCCCCTGATGCCAGGGTGTAATAGGTCGTCTTACCCGTCACTACATCTGCATCACTGTTAGTTGCATCGGAGCCTAAATTGGTGCTGGTTAAGGTGTAACCCGTTGGCAGCGTCGTCTTATCAAATATGACGTAGTAAGTTCCAGAGCTGAGGCTGGTGAATAAATATTTACCATTGCTGTCTGTAGTTAGACTGGCAATAGGCGTCGTAGTGGATGAGTTGGGATTAAAGAGTTTAACGGTCACTCCCGCTACACCTGTTTCACCAGCATCCTGTTGGCCATTCCCATTCGTGTCGTACCAGACGTAATCACCGAGGCTGGCTAAAGGGCTCACTTCCGTACACGAGCCAGGAGCTGTATAAGTTAGAGTTGTACTTGAGCAGCCAGGCAGTGATATAGTGACAACATGACTAGCTCCATCGGAAGGTATTCCATTGAAAATAGCCGGAGCAGTGGTTGTCCCCAAAGAGGCAGGTACTACGAACGTAACACTGCGGGCGCCATCCGTAACGGTCAGCGTGCCCGCTGTCGGATTGGTCATTGTTACCAATACTGTCGTTGAGGAGGTGTTCGTAGATGTAGCACATATGCCGGGTTTGGCTATTGCACTGAGTGAGCAAACGGGCGTCACGGAACAACTGGTGGGTGCTGGGTAAGATGCGTTAATACTACCGCAACCTGGAAGGCTTACCGTTACGATATGATTGACTCCATCAGACACTAAACCATTGAAAATAGCCGTGAACGTGTTTTGACTTAGTGCAGTGGTACTAAATGTAAGCGTTTGATTTCCTGTACTGACGGTAACGGTTCCGCCTGTAGCTGGATTTTTGACCGTCACGACAGCGGTGGCTGAATACAGGTTCGTTGCTGACGCACATATCCCCGCCGATACGATAGCACTCAAACTACAAACTGGTGCTATTGAACAGGAAGTAGGTGCGGTATAGGTAGTTGTAGTACTGCTACAACCGGGCAAAGTGGCTGTCACAATATGCGTTGATGCGTCGGAAATCAAGCCGGTGAAAGCAACCGCAAAGGTGGCCGAACTGCTCGCTGTGGTAATAAAGGTGGCACTCTGTGGCCCATCAGTAATGGTCATCGTGCCTGCCGTTGGGTTAGTTAACTGAACCACCGCTGTGGCTGAATAGGTATTGGTAGCGATGGCACAGACGCCTGCCGTTGCGGAGGCTATTATTGAACAGACGGGCGCTACCGAGCAGGAGTTTGGTGCTGTGTAAGTGGTTGTGGTGGTGCCACAGCCTGGTAATGAGGCTGTAATAGTATGATTCGCGCCATTGGAAACGATATTGGCTAGTGTCGCGGTAAATGAGGCACTGCTTCCAGCAATAGTGGCAAAAGTCAGACTGGCTGGCCCGTCCGTAACGGTCAGTATGCCTGTAGTTGGATTAGTCAGCGTGACGACAGTGACTGTAGTGAACGTATTGGTCGCGCTCTGGCATATGCTCTGTGTAGACGTCGCACTCAAACTACAGACGGGCGTCACTGAGCAAGAGCCAGGTGCAGTGAATGTAGCTGTCGCAGATCCACAACCTGGTAAACTGATGGTAGCTGTATGAGTAGCTCCATCAGAGGTAAGTCCGGCGAATACAGCTGTAAAGGAACCCGTATTGGCTGCTATTGTCTGACTGATGGGTGCCGAGCCGGGTAGACTTACCATAAGCGTACCGGTAGTACTATTGGTTAGGTTGACGACTACCGATGCTGAGTAGGTATTAGTAGCAATAGCACATTGCCCCGCTGTTGCCGATGCTATTATTGAACAGACGGGTGCTACTGAGCAGGAGCCTGGCGCTGTGTAGATATAACTAACGGGCGAACAGGCGCTATTCGAATAGCTGGCTGTAACGGTATAAGTTTGCCCATTGCTAACCAGACCTGAGTAACTAAAGGACCCCGATGCATTGCCTGCTGGCAAAGTGAGACTTCGGGGAGTAAAGGCTGATGAGCCGATTGTCAATGTGCCACTAAGGGGTACGTTGGTAGTGGTAATGGTTCCCGACAGCACATAGGCATTGGTCGCCGATTGGCAGAAACTCGGTGTAACGATCAGGCTCAGACCGCAGGGAGCTACTGTACAACTCAAAGGGGCTGTATACGTAATACTGGCCGTTTGGCTGTTGTAACTGACGGTAACCGTATGTGAACCTGTACCGCTAATCAAACCTGTTAGAGCATAGGGTATCGAAGTCGCTCCTGCACTCACCGGCACAACCACAGTAACGCTACCATCAGAAATAGTAGCTGTGCCAGCAATGGCATTGGTCAGGGCAAGGCTTCCTGCAACATTATAGTGGTTTGTGGCCAGATTACACTCATCTGGATTGGCCGTTATCGTTAGAGGTTGTGGTACAAAACCTGCATCGTAGGAAAAGTTATTCTCTCCCGATTGGCCCAACGTGAAACTAATGACACCGGCTGCATTGGGGTCAGTATCGATATTATTAGTATTGGTTCCAGTGGCAGAATTAGGCTTGCTGCTGAGGCTAGCAGCGCTCACACTAACCGGAAAACTGAGCGTATAAACACCTCCACTGACCAGGCCAGTCAAACTGTAAACGAACCCTGTGGTGTTGGAAAAACTAGTTGAATTAGAGAAATAATATTCCCCCACTGCATTGGTTGTTACACTGACGCTACCGGTTATTCCAGGGCCGCTTAATGTAACCTTTACGCCCGCCAGAGGTGTTTCCCCAGGGTCTTGAATGCCATTATTGTTTGTATCAAGCCAGACGCGGTTACCAATTGCAATGGGCGCTGGATTACAAAGGGCTTTTATAACTCCCAGACCATTGGTCTTACCATAAGTTATGCCGTTATCGGTACCTGAATTATAAATTTGAGCCCGTCTGTCGCTTACGCCTGTTACATTATTGAACCAGCCGAATCCACCTGTAAAGACATCAAATGGATCTATCATTGTAACAACAGTATGGTTTATGCCTGGAATTGACAATGCGCTACCCATAATCGTCTCCGTGTGCGTAGTGACATAGTTTTCCTCGAAATAAAATTCGCCGGATGGAGCTGTGTAGGTCGTACTGGTAGGTGTACCTGGCCCTTGCCCGTTATTAGCCCCGGCACTTTTTAAGGAGCCAACTGTGCCATTGTTTTCCAATACCCAACTGCTGCCATTATAATGCGCACGTAATATATCACCACCAATGTAGCCGCTATAAAGTGTAGGATTGTCGCTTTCATCGGTCGTGTTTCTTTGCTTATAGCCTAGTTGATGCCCCCCCCGATCTGTAAACCCTAAGATCATATCACCGTTATCCGCAAAACTGATATCGGATAAAATGGGCTGAGGCCTTGCTATTCGTATACCTGCACTAGCTAAAATACCTGTGTGCATTTGGCTAAATTGAGTTGCCCAGGGCTCCCAGTTTCCTCCTATGCCCGCATCGCCCGTATGGATTAGTCCTTTACTATAATTTAATCTGAAACTAAATATTGCTGCGGCAGGGATGGTGGTCGCGCCTTCATCCATCGCGTAAATATGAGCATAAAGGTCACTGGCAGATCCGCCATTTTCACCCGTACAAACTACGCCTATATACACTTTCCCGTTGTTTACACCCAGACCAAAGGGGCGGGCAACACTATTAGTGCATCCAGGGTCGGGCAGGGCGATAAACGTTAAGTCAGATGCTGTCAGAGATGCTGAAGATGAAACGGGATTGCTTATATGTAGAGCGAGTAGTCGGCGATTGAAAAGATCCGTTGCATATAATGTTCCACCGTCGCTGGAAAGGGCTAATCCCCCCAATCCTGCTGCACCCACCAGACTGAACGATAAAGGGTCTGTACTTGGCGTGGTTCCAGAAGCTGGTAAAGTACGGCCTGTTAGCCCTGCTGCGCCAAGATCAAGATTAAATGGCGCATTTTCCAAGTCTACGTAAAGAGATGTTGTTGGGGTATCTGTTGCGGTAGTAACATAAATGCCACCCAAACCTGCGGGACCCAGGCCCACATGTCGCTTTAAAAAGGCCGCTGTAAATAGCTTTTTAGTTTCTCGTTGGTAGGCCGCTCCCCATACACTTCCCATTGCGTCGGCCGTTGCTAATGTAGTTTCGGCTATGCCAGTGCCAACGGCTAAATAAGGAATGTTAACCAGAACAGGAGTGGCTGCAATAGAAGACCCATCAGGCAGTGGATCGCCACTAACATAGCACGGTACGATTAAAGGAGGGACAGGTTGACAGTAGTCGAGTGAAGCACTGATTCCAAAATTAATACCTGAATTACCACCACTTACAAACTGTATTGATGTGCCTGTACCGTTGTTTGAATGAAATCCATCATTGAAGTAATCTAAGCCGCCAGGAATTATAAATTCCACTCGATAGCTATTGGTATTGCCTACTGTGAGGGTATAACTCCCTAATGAAGTTGCCAGCGTGCTACTGCTTGTAGAGGTTACGGCTACACCGTTGGCGTTATAGGCGGTAATGATTATGTCTCCCACACCTGGTTCCCCGTACGCGTAAGTACCCGAGGCTGGTAGACTAGTATAAACACCGTCGCTGTTGAAATCGCGGAAAACCGTACCCGTTATTGTCTGTCCAAAACTTGTTAGTGTTCCTGAGGCTGTTATGAAAACTATGAGTAAAAAGAATTTTAAAAAAATCTTTTTAGATGTACACATATTCGAACAATCTATCGGCTTTAATTACTAGAGACTAGCTACATAGCTAGTCAAAGGGAATGCCGAATAGATCGTATATATATATAGTATTAGCTATTATTGGATTTGTACAGATTTGGTATCTTAAAATTTACCAATCTAGAATTACGTTAGTATATATTTTATCTGTCAAAATATATGCCAAGCAATAGTATATATTAATAGTCATTTATATCTTTAAAATTGAATTAATGTAATTTTTGTTTGATTTCAACTTGTTTGAATAACTTATTAGTAGTATTATATAATTAATTTACATATAAAAAAGTAGCGCAAGATTACTTGGTAGTACTAATTCTGGGTGCTTTTTTGGTTCGGCTAATTACATAAGGGACACACACCTCCGCCGGACAGTCACAAACCGAAGCCACCAACACCACCGTCTGCTCCGTGTAACAACCCGAACTACTGTACACCCGAATCGTGTAAGCCTGAGAAACCAACGGACTGGCCAGCTGGCTCACCAAAACCCCATCCACCGGGATCACCTGACGACCCCCTGACAAACTAGCTGCCTCACTGAAACTGCTGCCCAACGAATAAGCATAGGTAGCACCCGCCCGGAAGCCACTGAGCACTAGCTTGCCATTAGCCTGAACCACATTGCTTTGACAGGTGGCGGGCAGGGCCACTGCCTGGAAGGAAGGCAGACTATCCTCTTCGACGATGAAGGGGCAACAACTGAAATCGGGACATTGGCCTGAGACATTATCCACGGCCAGACTATAAGTGCCGGGTCCGGTGACCAGGAGCACATTAGTGGTTTGACCGATGAGTTCCTGGTTATCCCTGAACCATTTGTAGGAGCTTCTTCCGGGAGCAGCTGTGAGTTGGAACTGGTAGGTATCTCCTGCACACATGACAAAGGGGATGGAGGTGCATACGATAGCGGCTTGTCCAGGCAGGGTTGTTTTGGCGTAGAGGATGCCTGCGCTATCGGCTCTGGCCTGGGCCGTGATGGTGACTGACTGTCCTGGGTTGAGGGAGGAGATTGTCCAGGAGGTTGTCGTTGCTGATGTTAGGGAATTTGTGGGTGGGATATTTGTTGAATTTGGCAGGTAGGTTAGTCCCGTGGTGGTGGAGTCGGTGAGGGTAATATTTTTGGCGATTGTGGTCCCTGTATTGGTGAGGATAATGGTGTAGGTGAGAGTATCGCCGAGTTTAGCTTTGGACTTATTGACCGATTTAGTGATAGTGAGTGTGGCGTTGGACTCCGCTGGGGCCAGGGTTATAGATTGAGCGCTGCTTGTAATAAGATCAGTAGCTTCAGAACCACTTTGTTCTCCATAACTATAGATTTCAGAAGCTGGTATCCTCGTGTAAGCACTATCCTCGTTAAAGTCCTGATAAACTGTTCCTGTAACTGCCTGCCCTATTACTGGTAATGAACTCGCTATAAAGCCTATAACCAGAAGTAATAGCCAGTTAATTCTTATTGCAAAAAGAATGGGCATATGCGCTTGATTTGTAGATGTATAAATACAGCCATGGGCTAGTCAAATAATATGCCGCTTGCTATATACTAGTTTTAAAAGTGTTACAAAACATATTCTTTATACATTAAAAGTGATTTAGTTATATTTTTTATTTATAAATTTCAATTTATTTGTATCGTGTCAATTTGTATACCAATGATTACTACTACGTTTAATAAAGAGTATATAATCATGTTTCCAGATAAGAAATAATACTTTATTTGTAGATACAATATAAAACTTGATAGAGCTAATAGATTATTAGGGAAAAGAATTTATAAAATAGCGATAAAATAGACCCATTTCATTTCCATTATCAATCCCGTACCTTGCAATCTCGACTCGTAGCAAAAATACGGATTAAGGTTTATCTATGAGTAACGAAACAAAATCCAACTATCTGGAACGTTCGATGACAGCTATGCCTATCTATTCGGATACACATCATATTAATGTTTCTTCTGAAATAGGAACGCTTAAACGTTTATTAATTCATAGCCCAGATCGGGGACTAGGTAAGGTTGTCCCGTCAAAAGCGCAGGATTGGCTTTTTGAAGACATCGTTCACCTGGATATGATGCGCCGGGATGAATACGATTATTATGTTAAGATTCTACTCTATTTTTTAGATCCTGATAAGGTTCAGGGTAAAGTAGCTATGCTTGGTCCTGATTCAGACCGATCATTTTTTAAGCCCGATCACAAAGACTACTTTAATTCAGACAGAGTTATTGACATTCAGTCACTTTTAGGGGATATTTTGATTGACGAAGCTATTCGTATTCGCCTGATTGCCGCTATTTGTGGTATCGAACGAACGTCGTTTCGTACGCAGCAGCAACTGAGTCAATATGAACCGATCGAATTGGCTAAGATTATGATTTCAGGCTCATTACCCGATCTGACGATGCTGTTCGCTCCCTTACCGAATTTTATTTTTACGCGCGACATTGGCATTGTTATCAATGATCATATCCTGCTTAATAAACCGGCTAAACTCGCTCGCACTCGCGAAGCCCTACTGGCGCAATACATTTTCTTTCATCACCCGTTATTTGCTGATTATCAAGATAAAATTATTGAAATTCCAGATAATGAACATGCCTTTTTACTCCCCGATGCTGACATTAACCGCGACGTAACTCGTTCGACTCTCGAAGGTGGGGATGTAATGATGATTGCAAAACGGCACCTAATTGTCGGCGTCAGCGAGCGCACTACCTTATATGCAGCACAGCAGGTAATGCGGTTAGTGTTCAGCAAAAACCTAGTTGATAAAGTAACAGTTATTAAAATTCCGAAGAAGCGGGATTACATGCATATCGATACGGTATTTACCCAGGTAAAGCGTAATGTATGGGTACTATTGGGAGCGTTGGCACGAACCGGTGATGAAGCTAAAAAACGGGATGTTATTCATTTCTTTGCTCCGAAAGATGTATCGGAAGATCTGAAAATTCTGCAATTCATTAAGGGGCTGGAACACAAACCTATCGAAATCGAGAACTTAGAGGACTTATTGGCGGACATCAGTAAAAATGACCTCGGTGCTACTGAGTCTGTACAGTTTATCTATTCAGGAAACAACGAATTTCCATTTGGCGCACGTGAACAGTGGACCGACTCGTGTAATCTGCTAGCGCTGAAAGATGGCGTAGTAATAGGGTACGATCGGAACGAAAAAACGGCTGATGCTTTCCGGGCCGCTGGTTTTGAGGTGATCGCTGCCGCCAAGCTACTGGCACGATTCGAGCAAGGGCAATCGTCTCCTGAAACAATCGAAAATACGTTTATTATGCTCCCTTCTGCTGAGTTAAGCCGGGCAAGAGGAGGATCTCACTGCATGAGTTTACCGTTGTTGCGAGAGGAGATATAAAGAAGTTGTAAGGGAGTAAGTTGTAAGTGTGTAAGTTTGTATATGATTTTAGTGATGAAGTATGTTAGTAAAACGATTTGAAGATTTATTGATCTGGCAGAAAGGTCAGGACTTGGCTGTTTTGGTTTATGAAACATATCGCGACAATCGTGATTGGGGATTCAGAGATCAGATTTGTCGGGCTTCTGTATCTATTTCCAATAATATTGCAGAAGGATTTGACCGAGGGAGCAACACAGATTTTCTTCGCTTCTTAAACTATTCTCGTACCTCATCCAATGAAGTGAAATCAATGAGCTATCTGGCTTATCGATTAGACTATATTGACGTAGAAAAGCGTAATGAATTTATACGCGCAACAGAAGAGTTATCTAAAATGATTCTTGGATTGATGCGGACATTAAACAATTATTAATTGACGCTTTAGTGCTAATTTACTCTCCTATTGGCATTGTAGATTACTTACTCCCTTACAACTTATTCCCTTACTACTACTTTCATGCAATCTCAGGCTACTTCCCATATTTTAATGATTCGCCCTGTTCGTTTTGGGTTTAACGAGCAAACGGCAGAATCCAACGCCTTTCAGGATAGTCAACTGGCTGCGCAAACGAAGGATATAGCCCAGGAAGACGCTCAGAGAGAATTCGATGAAATGGCCCGGCAATTGCAGGCCATCGGTATCGATGTGATGGTATACGATGATACCGTTGAACCCTATACACCCGATTCTATTTTCCCAAATAACTGGGTTTCTTTTCATGCAAGCGGTCGAGTAGTACTCTATCCAATGCAGGCCGAAAACCGTCGGCTCGAACGTCGTCAGGACATTATCGACAATCTTGCCAAGCGTTTTCATGTCGATAAAATTATCGATTTAACTCACTTTGAGAATGAAGGCAAGTTTCTGGAAGGCACCGGGAGCCTGGTGCTGGATCGCATGAACCGCGTTGCCTTTGCCAGCCTGTCGCCCCGAACTCACCCAGATGTGTTGGCTGAATTTAGCCGTCAGACGGGCTATCGGACTGTGTCGTTCCATTCGGCAGATGCCAATGGAAAGGCTGTTTATCATACCAACGTAGTCATGTGTATTGCTGAGTCATGTGCTGTAGTATGCCTGGCTGCCATCAGCGATCCTGACGAACGGCTTACGGTTCGTCAGGAACTGGAAAGCATGAATAAACGCGTGATTGAAATTTCGCTGGAGCAAATGGCCAGTTTTGCAGGTAATATGTTGATGGTCAAGACCGAAAAAGGTCAGAAACTATTGGTCATGTCTACACGTGCATTTGAATCACTGACGCCAAAGCAGATCGACCAGTTAGATGATTACGCAACCCTCCTTCATTTTGATCTATCGATGATTGAAGGTAATGGAGGAGGATCAGCCCGCTGCATGATGGCAGAAGTACATCTACCGAGAAAATAAAAAAGTTGTAAGAGAATAAGTCATCAAGTTGTAAGAATAACATTTATAGTCGCCTTACTTACAACTTGATGACTTACTCCCTTACAACTTTTTAAAATATTGTTTGCACATACAAATATCGTTGTATACCTTTGTTCTAACAATTGGGAAAGACTTATGAATAGCCAGGAAGTTGCCGTAGCTGAAGAAACTAAGTTAAACTCACGTTACAGTGCCTGTCTACTGTTTTCGGCCAATGCACTAGCTCGAGCTATTACTGCTATTGGTGACGAAGAATTTGGTCGCTTTGGGATGTGTTACTCGCATGCATACATGTTGTGCGAAGTAGTGGCCCAACCGGGTATAACTCCTTCAGAGTTAAGCGAAACCCTGTGTCTTACTCCATCGACGATTACTCGATTGGTAGAAAAATTAGAGCAGAAACGGTTCGTTCGTCGGGAATCGGAAGGTAAACGAACATTAATTTATCCAACCGCCGAGGGCGAAGCGATTCAACCCGAAATTTCTCAGGCATGGGATCGGGTAGGCGTCCGTTATTCGCAGGTTATCGGCGAAACGAATGTTTGCCAGTTGACTCAACAGATCGTTAAGGCGACGAAGGCGCTGGGAGAACCAGTTTAAAAAATTTATTAAAAAATTTGTTTGCACATACAATAAACTCGAAGGCCATGAAAAACAACGAAACCACAGTAGGAATAGTAGCAGGTAACGTAACTGAAACCACTAAAAGCATTTGCCGATCGTTGGCTGAAAAGGGTATTTCGGCTATTGTTATGCAAAAAGAAATACGCAAGCCCGAGGTGGTTGAAACTGCCGCAGGAGAGGACCAACACAATTGGTCTGGTCAACCGGGAAAAGATCTGTTTTTCAACGGTTGGAAACTGTTGTTTTGATTTGTGAGCATGTGGAGTAGTTGAAGTGAGTGAAGGAAGTGTAATGAGGTCAGGACTATTAGACTCACTACACCTTCTTCACTCACTTCACTTTTTATAGTACTATACATGAAAACCGTATTGATTACAGGGGCGAACGCCGGTATTGGATTGGCAACAGCAAAGGCGATGGCACGGCGTGGATTCAATCTGATCCTACTGTGTCGTAATAAAGAAAAAGGGCGGGAAGCGCTCGCTATTCTAAAACGGATTAATCCGGCCGTAACCGTCGAACTTTTTCTTGCTGACCTGAGCGATATTGACTCAGTACGTCAGGTCGCTCAACAGATCAGCCGTGCGCATTCGAAGTTAGATGTTCTTATCAACAATGCTGGCTACTCGCCCAACAGAATTGAGTTTATTAACAACATTGAGAAATCGTTCTACGCCAACCATATCGGCCCTTTTGTACTGACTTATTACTTAATGGATTTGCTCAAAGCGGCTGGTGAAGCTCGTATTATTAACCTATCATCGGCAGCTTATTCGTTAGGCAATGCATCCCGTTTTTTCAAGCGCAATGGAAACCTGTCCATTATGGCTGCTTATGGTGATGGTAAACTGGCCAATATATTATTTACCAAAGAGTTAGCTAAACGATATACTGATTCTGGGATTACTGCCTATGCCGTACATCCCGGTGTAGTCAACACCGGTTTTGGTAGCAATTTTGCGGGCGCGCTGGGGTTTATGATGACTCTGGCAAGACCGTTTATGCGTACTCCTGAACGGGGAGCTGAAACATCAGTCTATCTGGCAACGTCTCCATTGACAAGCCTGATCAGGAAAAACGGACAAGACGGTGGGTCAGGTGGCTTTTTTGCTGATTCACGGCCTAAATCAATAAGACACAGCGATATTACCATCAAGCAGGCTGCTGAGTTGTGGGCCAAGAGTTTAGCTTTTGTGTAGGCCAAAGTTCATTATTCCCGTAATTACTACCAGTAAAAGCAACGAAAGTAGTCGCCAATAAATACTTCTTTTTTCGCTATTCGACTATGTCATATTTGGGAAAAATTTGTTCCACAAGACCCCGTTAGTCACCCGTACTGGCCACTGAGAAGAGAGGAAACAAAAATGGCGACACCCAAGTGGTTGTCGCCATTCTAAAAACCCACTCTATGAGAAAGTTATTTTATTATCGGCTTCCAAGCGGGAATATATAACCCAGCGTTCCCTGCCCGAAGATTTCCTTAGAATCTGTACTGAAGCCATTGTCTACATTCCCTAATGGATATAGACCACGAACCTCAAGAGTAACATGGCCAGGCCCTGCTTTTATGGCTGCTCCAAGACCCGCTCCTGCCCCAAAGCCAAATCGACCCGGTTTGCCATCCAGTGATTCTTTTTTCCCGTTTGTACTGGCGCTCATCGCATAAGTTGCATAAGGGCCTACATTCAGAAAGAAGCGATTTCCAGCGTAGGTACCCGTCGATAGTTTTAGAAATAGAGGCACTTCAAGGCCATCTACAGCCTGGGTATAGGTGCCAAAATCAGTTACTTTGGTGCTATAACGGGTATAATTAACTTCGGGTTGAAACGAAACATGGCCTGCTCCGAAGTTAAATGTCAAACCGCCTACAAAGCCAATGGCCGGATCGAAGCCTGGTTGAGTTTCTGTAAAAACTGGATAAGTAACTCCTGCCCGAATCCCAATCCGAGTGCCAGATGTTCCACTACTTGCCACGACTCGTTGTGGTCGGTTTGCCGTTTCAGTTGGTTGAGCAGGCGTGGCTGTTACAGATGGTTGTTGAGATGCTTGTTTCGTTGTGGGCTTATTTGTAGAACGCTGCTGATCGACGCGGTTAGCTGTAGAGGCAGGAGCAGGTGCTTTGACTGGGGTAACTGTACTGGGCTTTTTAGTAATTCCGTGATATTGATCGTAGAGTTCCTGCTGACGATTCGGCGAAGTAGTTGACGATGAGCCAGTAGCAGACCCCGTTTGAGCGAATGCCCAACTGACAGATAAGAGAATAAGAGCCAAAACAGAATAAAATGATTTCATTATAAGCGGTTGATAAAATCACTAAGTAAGAATAGCTGCTAAACTACTAAATTTCATAGGAGCACTTAGGAAACGGTCAATCAGTTGAGGATACGGTTGATTTCTGCAAACATTTTCAGGCTATAGAGATTTAATGTAGTGAGTGGAGTAGGAGTTATCGGCTAACCCTACTTTACCTGGTACACCCACTACACGAATTTCACTAATACACGAACGAACGGCTCATGAAAACTCACCACCAGCGTACAGCTCTGATTACTGGGGCTAATAAAGGAATAGGTAAAGAAATTGCCAGGCAACTTGCTCAGCGCGGCTTTGCCGTATTTATTGGTGCCCGTGATATGGCCAAAGGTCGCGAAGCTTCTGAAGAATTATGCCAGGCTGGCTACGAAGTCACCTGTATACACCTTGATGTAACAGATCCTGTCAGCATCCGAACAGCCTGTGGCACGTTTTCGCAAAAAGCAGATCACTTAGATGTGCTTGTTAATAATGCGGGTGTTCTGGAAGATCATGGCGAAGATATTCTGAACCTAAACACCGAAATGCTCGACCGAACCCTAAAAGCCAATGTGACAGGTCCCATCTTAGTGATTCAGGATTTCCTGGAGCATCTACAAAAAAGCAAATCTGGTGCACGCATCATCAATGTATCGAGCGGAGCGGGTGCCCTTAACGATATGACGACCTATGCACCAGCCTATAGTATCTCAAAAACAGCGCTTAATGCCGTAACGAGGCAATTTGCTGGAGCACTCAGAGGAGAGAATATCGCGGTTAACTGCGTTGATCCGGGCTGGGTCCGCACCGATATGGGCGGTTCTAATGCCAGTCGACCCGTTGAAAAAGGCGCCGAAACCATCGTTTGGCTAGCGACCGAAGCTCCTCAATCAGAAACAGGTAAATTCTGGCACGATAAGAAAGAGGTTGATTGGTGACCAGGATTACACTGATTTATGAATTTACAGAATTTGCTATTGCTCCAAAGTAAAATCCTGATGAAAACAAAATCCCGAAAATCCATAAATCAGTGTAATCCTGGTTCAGACAGAATCATTTTCACCGCTTCATATGCATTCAGCAACCCACCCGACCGGCTCAGGCTTTTAAAGGGTACCTGCTGCATTGAGCGACCTGGTTTTCGTACCAGAACATCAGGTTGATAGCTGCTTTTCATCAGAATATTTCTAACCTGAACTGCTGTTAATTTCGGGAAATAAGAACGTAGTAGGGCGGCTACACCGGCTGTCATTGGCGATGCCATGCTGGTTCCCGATAAACTGGCGTAGCGATTGTGCGGCAGGGTTGATAAGATAGCGGTGCCAGGGGCGAAGAGATCAACTGTCTGCACACCATAATTTGACGAACGACTAGGGAGGTCGTTGCCAATGCGCCAGGTACTATTGCCAACAACCAGCACGTTTTGTGCAATTTGCCCATTCTCATACCTTGCCGACGGATACGCTGGTAGTGAATCGTAGTTTTCGCCATTGTTGCCAGCGGCATGAACAATAAGAACATCATGCTCTTCCGCAAATCGGATAGCGGCATCGACCTGCTCCTTAAATGGCGACAATCGTTTGCCAAAGCTCATATTAATTACCTTGGCTCCGTTTTCAACAGCGTAACGAATGCCATTGGCAACATCTTTATCCCGCTCGTCGCCGTTGGACGGAACAACTGATATAGGCATGATCCGCACATTGTCGGCCACTCCGTCAATACCCCGTCCGTTGCCGCGTTTGGCTGCAATAATACCCGCCACGTGGCTTCCGTGCATCGCCAATTGCTGCGACTGACCAATCAGCATGTTGGGGCTTCCATAGTAGCGCTCATTCAGATTAGCCGGATCATCACCAACCGATTTCCGTGGGTTATAATCGGGGTTGTAAGCCATATCGGCCTCACCGCCCATAGCTTGCCGGAAACGCGTCCAGTTTTTGCGGACGAGACCGATGTATGAATTAAATGAGCCATATTGTGGTAAATAGGCATCCGCCAAAATGCTTCTGACGGCAATCGCTACAGAATCTGTCCCAAAATCAACCATGCGAATAGCGATCGACGACGTGACTGTATCCGATAATTTGGCTTGAATTTGTTGAGCTATTCGCCAGAATTGCGTGGTATCGGCAAAAGCCAGATAGGTAGGATGGCTGGCCCGATAACGTTGTAAAAATTGTTTTTTAGCTGTCAGGTAAGTATTGTACTGGCGTCTGTCGGTTGGTTTGACGGTAGCGGGGTCAACTTTATCGTATTTGTTTCTCAGAATAACATAGGTCTGAGTTATTTCCGGCTGATCATATTCGTAGGTTGTGCCATCCTTTGCACCCATGAAATTCCAGCCGCTAATATCGTCTGTATAGCCATTTTTATCGTCGTCAATGTTATTGCCAGCTGTTTCTTTGGGGTTTACCCAGATAACATCCCGTAAATCTTCATGAGTAATGTCGACCCCAGAATCCAGCACGCCCACAATGACCGGAACCGACCTCCGATCTTTTAGTAAATCATAGGCCTTATACAAGCTAATACCCGCTACCGAGTCGCTTTTGGGGTCGAGATAAGGCCAGTTACGTGGAGGCTGATTTGGGTCAGGGCGTAGACGAGTAAATGCTATTTTTGATGTAAATACCTGTTTGCGATCCAGACAATTATCATTAATTGGCTGCAAAAGAAACCCTTCGCCATTGTTGATATAAGCAAGTTTGTACAAGCCCAGCGCATTACTTCCACAGGAAATTTGGCCGGTAATTTTTTGAATAAAGAGCGTATCACCTACCTGTTCATAGCGCATTGTTTCTAGAAGTCTATTATCGGCTTCGGCCCTGATCGCCAATGTATCGTTGCCAAAATTTAGCAAAACCTGCACCGCATTCGGGGCTAATAGACTCCCTTTCCAGCGTGTAGCGCGAATAGGTAACTGGGCCTGAGAGACAGTTAGCAGGAAGCAATAAAGCGGTATGAATAGCAATATGATTTTCCGTGAATTCATAATCAATGGCGGTAGCAATCCTCTAAAATACGTATTTCTGACCAGTAACTGATCTACATACAAAAAGAGGCTACCTCTTTCGAGACAGCCTCTTTTTGTAAACTCCAATCTATCGAATTAATTATCCGTAGCCAGGGTATTCAACGCTAATTCTGACGCAGAAATTGGCCAGATATAGTTTGTTTCAGTAGCTGCTTTAGCAGGCACCGTTCCTTTAGCCGGAATCGTTTGAAGCAGGCGCATCAGGTCGTTGTTACGCAGGCCTTCTCCTAGGAATTCGATTCTACGCTCCAGCAAAATGGCATTGGCCAGATCGGCAGAGGTGGCAAAGTTAGCTGCTGTAAATGTAGTTGCCGCATCAGACCGGTTACGCACTGCATTCAACAGCGCAACAGCCTGATCGTCTACTGTATTCGCGCTGCGAACTTTGGCTTCTGCCAGATTCAACAATACTTCTGAGTAGCGAATGACAGGTACCCAATCCGTATAAGGGCTGGCTGTTTTATACTTAACCAACCAGTTTTTTACAGTTGCACCCGTACCCGACTGCTTGATGAAAGACCGTCGTTTATCGGCTGCCGTCCAGGTTGGTTCAGCAATGATACCCTTCGGATTCAGTGAATATTCACCATTACCAATACCACCGTTTGCTACGTTAGGCGAATAATAGTACGCCAACTGATTCTGTGTGCCAGGAAAATCGCCCGTAGTAGAGGTCATCGGCATCGAGAAAATTGATTCCGAGTTAGCGTACGTTGTGAACACAGTTGTAATATCTGGTTGCAACTGATTCGCTACACCAGTAGATGCTTTGAACGGAGCTGTAGCGCTCACAATTTTATTCGCTTCCGTAATAACACTAGCGTAATTCTGCATGCTCAAATACACCCGTGTTTTTAACGCAATGGCCGTATTCTTATGCGCCCGTGTTGTATTGTCAGAAGCAGCCGTGTAGGTAGCTGGTAGGCCTGTTTCGGCATCGTTCAAATCTTTCAGGATTTGTGCATACACCTCAGCAACTGTGCTACGCGCCAGATTCGATTGACCAACACCCTTGATTCCGTTCAAACGGAGCGGGACACCCGGTTTGCTACCGTTACCATCCGCATAAGGACGGGCATAATATTGTAGCAAGCTGTAGTAACTCAGCGCCCGGATCAGTTTGGCTTCAGCAATATATTTGGCAGAAGCATCAGCACCAACAACCGTAGTACCACCAGCAGCCATACCATCAATAAAGATGTTGCATCGGTTGATGGCCAGATAGGCGTAGTACCAGGTGTTCACAACAGCTGTAGCACTGTTGGTCGCATTTAGGCCCCACACATCTGAGCCGGTAACCAGGTTCGAGAGTTCGTTAATGAATTCTTCTCCCCGTATATCGCCATAAATCACATAGCGACCACCGTAGAAGTTACCATCTTTCAGTCCACCATACAACGACAGAAGCTGAGTTTGTACACGAGTTGTGGTACTAAATGCCGACGCATCAGATACTGCCGTCTGCGGAATTGGAGTCAGTAAGTCTCTATTGCAGGAACTAGCCCCCAGCAGAGTCAAACCAACGACAAGTGAATATTTTAACGTATTTTTCATGTGTTTCTTTTTTCTTGATTAGAAGCCAGCTCTTAGACCAACAGTGATTGTACGGGCATTGCCGATCGTATTTCTGTCGACACCTTGTCCACTTGTGCTGGACGATCCGTTCGACGATACTTCTGGATCAGGACCAGGATATTTCGTCAGGATACCTAAGTTCTGACCACTTACGTACAGACGTAGGTTGGTCATTTTAGCCTTCGCCAACAAAGATGCTGGAAGCGTGTAACCGAACGTAACCGAACGAACTTTCAGGAAATCTCCTTTGAATACGTTGATATCCATTGGGAAAGATGAACCGTTAGATACGTTATCATTGAATACTGGCTTAGCATATTTTTTGCCCGTATCACCTTCTTTCTGCCAGGCATCGGTCAGAACATCAGTTGCATTATTCCAGAAACGTTGGTCATGTAAACCAGCGTTTGTGCCATAATAAACCGAGAAACCAAGTTGGTAAGTAAGCAGAACACCCAGATCAAAGTTTTTGAATTTGAAGTTGTTATCAAACCCGCCGTATACTTTGGGGTTCACGTTTGCATACATAACCGCATCGCTTGCCTGCGTAATCGAATTGCCGCCCGTTGGACTTGTATATTTGGTCATGCCATCTGGCGTAGTCGAGTAGTTGTATTGGCCCGAAGGAGCATAATACTGGTAGTATACGTTTTGACCGGCCGAGTTAACGAAAATCCGTTTGCCCGTTGCTGGATCAACACCGTTTGTACGAACTACCCACAACTGACCTAGCGAATAACCTGGGGCGGTTTGGTTTACAGTTTCCAGACTTGACGTGGTCGTTTGAAGTACGCTCAGTCCAGGAGCCAGTGCTGTTACTTCGTTTTTATTGAAGGTTATGTTGAAGTTCGAGCTCCATTGGAAACTTTTTGTGTTAACAACCCGGGCATTGAGCGAAATCTCAAGACCTTTGTTGTACATCTTTCCAACGTTCTGAGGAGGATATGCAACGCCCGACAATGTACCTGGAATACCCGTAGACGGAGACTGAGCTACGTTCAGGATCAGGTTGTCAATGTCATTTTTGTAGTAGGCTATCTCACCTGTAATCCGGTTGTTGAACAGACCAAAGTTGATACCAACGTCGGTTTTTGTACTGGTTTCCCATTTAAGTGATGGGTTACCCACAACCGAGAAATACAGCGTTGACGCACCACCATATAAACCAGAATTATAGAGCGAGTAAGGCGAATAGTCGTTGATGCTACCAATGTTCCCTACTTTACCATAGCTACCGCGAATCTTGAAGCTGCTGAAGATGTTATCCAGCGAGGCAGATTTCCAGAAACCTTCCTGAGCAATTTCCCAACCAGCAGATACGCCGTAGAACGTCCCTTTTTTCTGACCTAAAGCAGAAAATTCATCCTGACGCAGGTTACCACTCAAGAAATATTTCTCTTTGTAGTTATAGTTCAGACGGCCAAATGCTGATAATAAATAATTCTCACTATAAGCAAGGCTAGAAGGGTTGTTCGTAACAAAACCAGCCTGAATGACGGTGTAGTTCGGATCAGACAACGTCTGACGATTCAAGCCATAGCCAAGCGTAGTTGTTCGTTGTTGTTCCTGACCCACCAGTAAATTGAAATTGTGAACACCATTAAATGACTTCTCAAACTGCGCGGTGTTTGTCCACAACCAGGTTTTTAACTTACGGAAGCTGCTGGTGGCATTACCCCCCGAGCTGTAGCCATCGCTTGAAATAGGCGACTGGAACAGATCGTTGTCGGCTAGCAGGTAATCAATACCATAGGTGCTTCGCAGCGTGATCCAGCTAAGTGGCTTAAACTGAATATACGCATTCGACTGGATGTGGTTGTTCTCCGTATTTGACCGGTTCTGATCCAGCATAGGCAACGGGTTTGGGTAAGAGATCGATGTACCCGCTACGTTGGCGGCAGAGCCGATAGCCGAACCGTTCAAATTGTATGTACCATCGTTATTGTATGGAGCGAGGATTGGAGGCAATACAAGGCCCACACGACCCAAACCAGCTGTATTATACGCTTCACCATTCAATGAGCCCGATGTACCAGCAGACAGGTTTTGCTCATTCGAGATCGCTATTTTGCCACCAATGGTGAATAGCTTGCTGATCTTGCTATCTACATTGAACAGAGCATTCATCCGGTTAAAATCATTTCTCTGGAGAACACCCTTCTGGTTCGTGTAGCCAACCGAGAAATAGTAGTTTGTATTCTCGCTACCACCCGAAATGTTCAGGTTATGGCTATGCGAAACACCCTGCCGGTAAATGTAATCATACCATTTGGTGTCGATCGGATTACCATTGGCATCATTGGTTTGCGTAAACTTCACCGCAGTGGCAGTTGGGTTGTTAGCAGCCGCCATTGTTTTAAAGTTAATGTACTGGCTGGCATTCAACATTTCTGGTAAGCGGTAGGTATTTGAAAAACCAACCCAACCATCATAGTTCACGCGAATTTTACCAGCCTTACCCCGTTTGGTTGTGATGAAAACAACACCGTTAGCAGCACGACTACCATAGATGGCCGTAGCAGCGGCATCCTTAGCCACGTCCATGCTTTCGATATCATTTGGGTTAATGCTTGCCAGTGGGTTAGAAGGCGCATTTGTATTCCCCTGATCGCCCGTGAAGGTAGGCACACCATCGACAACGATTAATGGATAAGAACTCAGCGAAATAGAGTTTGTACCCCGAATCCGGAAAACCGGTGGGTTGTTCAAGATACCATTAGGAACCGTGATCTGAACACCCGCTGATCGACCTGCTAAGCCTGACTCAAAGCTTTGAATAGGCATCTGGGCAATGGTAGCCCCTTTAACTGAAGCGATACTTCCGGTAGCATCCTGACGGGTCTGCGTACCGTAACCGATTACGACTACCTCATTCAGTTGTTGTGAATCACCCTTTAAACCGACGTTGATAGTCGATCGTCCACTAACAGCAGCCTCCTGCGACGTGTAGCCAATAAAACTAAATACTAACGTGCTATTAGCAGATGCAGTTATGCGATAATTACCCTGTGCATCGGTGTTTGTACCCCGATTGGCACCTTTTACCTGTACAGTCACCCCTGGTAGGATCGACCCGTCGTCTGATGAAGTAACTTGGCCGCTTACGACTACATCCTGTGCTAAAACAGGAACGCAGAACAATAAGGAAAGAAGCCAACTTCCAAATAAAATTTTCTTCATTTGTAAGTAGAGATTAATTTATACTAAACGTCCCAAAAATTGGGAAACAAAGTTAACGTATAGAATACGAAATGCCACTATTTTTCTGAAAGGTTTTTTTGTAATATTCTAATAAAGTCCTCTGTTGAGGCCACTTCACAAGGTAGCTGTTTCAGAATAACTAAGTTTTTAATGATCAGCTACAAGGAAATGGCTAAATAGCTACTTGTAGTTATATAGACTCAAAATAATTTTGATCGTTATACGGACTATAGATCACTATTAATCAGTATGTTCACCCTAGTATAGTTTGCCTATATAGACTGAGTATTTATACTTAATTGTCTAACTTTCAGCTATCTATTTGCTGCTTTACGGAAAATGAAGACGCCGTGTGAGAGTCAGATGAGAAAATAAATAAGAGTTTATATACTCAGCGCATTGCGCTGGAACGTCTAAACTTATATGGTAATTATATGTCGAAAAATTCAGCTATGTCAAGATATAAATAGTATTATATGGTATGATGCAATATAAAATATTGAATATTTAATAAATATTGAAATTTATTTATTTTTAAGTAAATTGTATAATTCCGTGAAACTACTCAGTAAATTTTTCAATAAAAAACTTGCGCTTTACCCTTATTACATTGTTTGTAAAAGCAGTGAAAAAATAGCTGAGTTTATCCTATAAATGGTTAATAATAGGTGAGAATGTATCCGATTTTTCTAGCGAATGTGTTTAGACAAAAACAGCAATCTGGCACGCCAGATTGCTGTTTTTGTGAATACTACTATGAAGCGTATAGCTCGTCAAAAACTGATTAATACCCCGTATTTTGGGCTAATCTGCTTGTTGGCATCCAGTTCAACCTAAGGAA
This sequence comes from Spirosoma arboris, assembly GCF_009754945.1. GTDB lineage: Bacteria > Bacteroidota > Bacteroidia > Cytophagales > Spirosomataceae > Spirosoma > Spirosoma arboris. The sequence continues at coordinate 100,923 of NZ_WPIN01000024.1, read as the reverse complement.
TCGGATTGACCCGCCGATAGTCGCCAGCGGCTGCGGTTCGTGCCGATGCCGGATACTGATCGTAATATCCAACTCAGGATCGAAAGGTAAATTCTTGTCGAAAGATATAAAAACGCGCCTGGGACAGTTTTGCCTTGCCGATAATTGATTACGGCAGATCGTACGATAACGTTACTGTAGCTATTGCCTCTTATACTACAAGTGACAATAACTACAGGCCAAGAATACGGTAACGCCAATAGTGAAGTGAAATCCTGTTTTAATGGAAAAAAAAGTAACCAAGCGCTATGCCAGCAATCACTCCCACTAAATCGGCAAATAAACCGTAGGGGATAGCATGACGTGAATTGCGGATACCCACTGATCCGAAATACAGGGCAACGATGTAAAATGTCGTATCGGCCGATCCCTGAAAGATGCAGACAAGGCGCCCCACAAAGGAATCTGGCCCAAATTGTTTCATGGAGTCGATCATTAATGCCCGCGCTCCGGCACCACTCAGCGGTTTCATTAGGGCAACAGGTAAGGCATCGGTAAAGTCAGTGTTCATACCTGTAAGAGCAAACAGGTATTTCAAGCCATCAACGAGGTAAGTCATAGCACCAGCGTTTCGGAATGCGCCAATGGCAACCAGCATCCCGACCAGATAAGGGATAATCTTCACGGTCGTTTCAAAACCACCCTTTGCACCTTCAATAAAGGTTTCAAAGATGGGCACTTTACGAATTAAGGCACCTAACAGAAACGAAACCACAATAGTCAACAGAATCAGGTTGCCGGTCACTTTCGAGATAATTTCGATCTCTTCTTTTGGCTTACTGGACAGGTACCATAAAGCCAGACTGATTAAGGCCGTAATGCCTCCCAGCCAACCCAATACAGTGCTATTGATCAAGTTGATTCGCTGTTTGACGGCGACAGCTACCAGTGCAACAACCGTTGTTACATAGGTGCCAATGACGCAGGGGATAAACACGTCTGATGGATCGGTAGCCCCCAAAATGGCCCGCTGCGCCATAATGCTGAGCGGAATAATCTGTAAACCTGATGTATGCAGTACCAGAAACATAATCTGTGCATTGGAGGCTGTGTCTTTATTCGGATTCAATTCCTGCAAACTCGTCATGGCCTTCAAGCCAAAAGGTGTTGCGGCATTGTCCAGACCAAGCATGTTGGCTGAGAAATTCATAATCATCTGACCGTTGGCCGGGTGATTTCTGGGGACTTCGGGGAATAGCTTATTGAAGAAAGGGCCAATGATACGGGCCATAAGGTTGATAGCCCCAGCTTTCTCGCCTACATTGAGTAATCCTAGAAAAAACGTCATAACGCCAGCCAATGGCAAGGCAATGTCCATAACAGCGACTTTCGATGAGTCGAACAACCCTTCGACAATGATTTTAAAGATTTCGGTGTCGCCCAGAAAAATCAGTTTGGCCAATGCCACCAAAAACGCAATTACAAAGAAAGCAACCCAGATATAGTTTAGTGCCATCGTCTAAAAAGAGCGAAAGAATGAAGGAGTGAAAGAGTGCTGTCGGACTGTTCTACAATGGATATTGGCAATGCGTCACAACTGTTCACACCTGTCAGTTTGGAAATCCTGTAAGTTTACATGAACATTTGGCTGAAACCAATTTTGTCTGATCATAATAATGCGGCAAATCTCTGTCTTCGTACTAGTGTTTTCACTCATGTACTCACTCGCTCATTCGCTCTTTGCCCAGCCCAAAGTCGAGCGAGCCATGATCGAACAAGGTTTGGTGGATGTACAGAAAATTGATCCAACTATTAAGGTCGAACTAAAGTATTCGACGACCGATAATTTCGTAGGCAAAGATGTGTACGGCGACCTTACGCGGGCGTATATGCAACCTATGGCCGCCCGCAAGCTTGCCGATGCTAGTAAATATCTACAAACGCATCATCCAGAGTTGCGGTTGCTTGTATATGATGCTGCCCGACCCCGCTCGGCGCAGTGGAATCTTTGGAATGCCTTGCCTAACCTGTCGGAACGGGAACGTCGGAAGTATGTAGCCGATCCGCGCCAGGGGTCTATTCATAACTACGGCTGTGCGGTCGATTTGACAGTTGCCACCAAAGATGGGGAACCATTGGACATGGGTACCAAATACGATTACTTCGGCGAACTAGCCTATCCATCCCGAGAAAATGAACTTCTAAGGGCTGGAAAATTAACTCAGAAACAACTTGACAACCGCCAAATTCTTCGGACAGCCATGCGTCAAGGTGGCTTTAGCTCCATCGAATACGAGTGGTGGCACTTTAATGCACTCTCACGGGCTAAGGCCAAAATGGCGTTTCGAATTGTGGATTAGAGTATAGCTATTCCAACTCCCTAAAACACCAGATTATCAATTAGTCTGACCTTGCCCAGATGGGCAGCTAAACAAATGGCCGTTTGCCCAGGTGCGAGCACTTCATTGGCAATCTGGAGCGTATCTGCATTCACTATCTCGACATACTCCAGCCGGAAATTAGGATTGCTAGTAAACATGTCGGTTACAGCCGCTTTTGCCTGAACTGGACTATGCCCATCCGCCAATAAGTCGCGTGCCAGAGTCAGCGCCTTAAAGAGAGTCGGGGCCTGTTCCCGTTCGGCAGGAGTGAGGTTACGATTGCGTGACGACATGGCCAGACCATCGGCTTCGCGTACGGTTGGGCAACGGATTAACTCGACTGGAAAACTGAGGTCACGGATGAGTCGGCGGATGACAGCTACCTGCTGTAAATCTTTCTGGCCAAAGTAGGCCCGTTTAGGCTGCACTATATTGAACAGCTTGGAAACCACAATGCCCACACCATTGAAATGACCTGGTCGGAAGGCACCTTCCATCACAGTTTCTAACTCCCCAAAATTAAGCCTAAGGGCAGGTGAATCAGGGTACATTTCGGCTACAGATGGGGCAAAAACAACATCGCAACCAGCGGCTTCGAGTTGCAGACTGTCTTCTTCAAGTGTGCGTGGATAACGAGCCAGATCGTCGGGATTATTGAACTGAACGGGGTTGACAAATATGCTGCTGACAACTAAATCATTTTCCTGACGGGCCGCTTCAATGAGCTTAATATGACCTTCATGCAGCGCGCCCATCGTTGGAACGAGACCTATAGTTTTTTCAGATTGAATGCTGGTTAAGTACTGACGAAGACTGGAAATTGTCTCGAAACGAGTCATGATGGGTGTTTTGTTGTTTTTCGGCTGCAATGATACGGGAAGCGTATCTTTTTTGGATAAAACATATTGAAATACGGGAAAAATTTGTATAATTTTGCAAGTTTTTTGGTTCTCTCAAGACAACACACGCTTCCCTACTTATGAGCAAATTACGCATCCTTTACGTCGCCAGCGAAATCAATCCTTTCTTAAAAACGTCTGATGTCGCTGACTTCGTCCGCAAACTGCCGCAGGCCATGCAGGAGCGTGGGATGGAAATCAGAATTTTGGTGCCTCGCTTTGGGCTGATTAATGAGCGCAAAAATCGGTTGCACGAAGTAGTACGGTTGTCGGGTATCAATATTGCCGTAGGTGACGATGAAAAGCCACTGATTATCAAAGTGGCGTCGATCCCGACAGCGAAATTACAGGTGTATTTTATTGATAATGAAGACTATTTTCAACGGAAATATGTCTTCCACGATAAAGAAAATCGCTTCTACGACGATAACGACGAACGAGCTATTTTCTTCTGCAAAGGTGTTCTGGAAACAGTGAAGAAACTCGGATGGGCTCCCGATATCGTTCACTGTAACGACTGGATGACGGCGCTGATTCCACTGTATCTGAAAACGACCTATAAAAACGACCCAATGTTCAAAGACACGAAGTCGGTTTTCACGGTTTATAACAATTCGTTTGAGCACCGTTTCGAGGGTGACATCATCGAAAAGGCTCGCATGATGGATATTGATGATGAGATGTTATCTGAGTTAAAAACGGCTGATTTTCAGGGATTTATTCGAATTGGTTCGGCCTATGCTGATGCTGTAGTACGAGCTGAAGAAGAGTCGAGCGAAAGCCTGAATGCTATCCTGAATGATTTACCCGAGCACAAATTCGACAGTGTCGAAGATGAAGACGTTACGGACCGGTATTATAACCTCTATACACAACTAGCTGGGTAGGCTGTTATTTCCGGGATTACTATGGAAGAAAGGCAAAATTTTAATACGGCGAAAGCTCCTCGTATGAGCATGGTCTTTCCGCAAGCAGTAATTGCTGATAAATTTATTTTTCTTTCAGGTACGCCGGGATTAAGTCTGGCGTCTGGTCAGGTTGTCAGCGATAGTTTTGAGGACCAAACCAGACAGGCCTTTTTGAATATCCAACAAATCCTTGAAGATGCCGGAAGTAGCCTGCAAAAAGTAGTCAAGACAACCGTCTTTATGGTTACTGGCAATGATTTCGGAGTACTTAATAAAGTGTACAGTGAGTTTTTTCCAGATAATGCTCCTGCACGCAGTACTCCTCAGGTAATGCCTTTTCCAGCCGGAATACTGGTTTCAATCGAATGTATTGCGCTTTTATGAGCAGTAATGCGCTTCACGCTGGTCGCCAAGTCGCTGGATTTTAAAGAAGGATTTACATCAACTTCGTTAGCAAAAAGCCGGAATGCCCGGCTTTTTGCATTTATTTTACTTCTGAAATTAGTTTATCTTTCCATCCCACCCAACGGATAACTGATAACTCATAAACCGGCGATTGATTATGTGTGGTATTGTAGCGTATGTAGGGCATCGAGAAGCGTGTCCATTAGTGATAAAAGGATTGAAACGTCTCGAATATCGAGGGTACGACAGCGCTGGCGTGGCGTTGATGAACGGGCATGGTCTGAAAGTTTATAAGAAAAAAGGCAAAGTTGTCGCTCTGGAGCATGAGCTGGAGAATAAAGAAACCCACGCGACCATTGGCATGGGACATACACGTTGGGCTACTCATGGCGAACCTAACGATGTAAATGCGCACCCGCACTACTCGTTTCACCGGAAACTGGCCATCATTCATAATGGTATTATTGAAAATTACGCGGCCATCAAGCAGGCCTTGTTAAAAAAGGGACATACGTTTTCAAGCGAAACAGATACGGAAGTTCTAGGGCAGTTTATCGAGGATATTTGGGAGAACAACGGTGATACGCTTGAAGAAGCGGTACGGCTGGCATTGCAGGAGGTAGTGGGCGCTTACGCGATTGTGATCATGAGTGAAGCCGACCCCACTCAGTTGATTGCCGCGCGTAAAGGATCTCCGCTGGTGATTGGCGTTGGTGAAAATGAATTCTTTCTGGCATCCGATGCGACACCGATTGTTGAGTATACCAAAGATGTTATCTACCTCAACGATTACGAAATTGCGGTTATTAAAGACGGGGCGCTGAAAGTCGTTACGCTTGATAACACCACCACAACGCCTTACGTCCACAAAGTTGAACTGGAATTGGAAGCCATCGAAAAAGGTGGTTTTGACCATTTCATGCTCAAAGAGATTTTTGAACAACCACGCTCTATTGCCGATTCCATGCGTGGGCGCGTTAAGGCCGACGAAGGGACACTTCAACTGGGCGGTTTGCGGGACTATCTGGACAAACTGGCCAAGTCGAAACGGATTGTGATTATTGGTTGCGGTACATCCTGGCATGCGGGGTTAGTTGCCGAATACATTTTTGAAGAACTAGCCCGGATTCCGGTTGAGGTAGAATATGCGTCGGAGTTTCGGTATCGGAATCCTATTATCAAGGAAGGGGATATCGTGATTGCCATCTCGCAGTCGGGTGAAACCGCTGACACGCTGGCAGCTATTGAATTGGCCAAATCGAAGGGAGCCACAATTTTTGGGGTTTGTAACGTCGTTGGTTCATCTATTGCGCGGGCAACACACGCGGGCGCTTTTACTCACGCAGGACCAGAAATTGGGGTTGCCAGTACGAAAGCATTCACCGCGCAGGTGACAGTCTTAACACTAATAGCGTTGGCTGCGGCCAAACGAAAAGGCACAATTTCTGACTCGCTGTTCCGGCAATTGCTGGCCGAGCTGGAAAGCATTCCCGCAAAAGTTGAACGGGTGTTACAGGCGGCCGATAAGATTAAGGAAATCGCCTATATTTTCACTTACGCCCGCAATTTCATTTACCTTGGCCGGGGACTCAATTTCCCTGTTGCACTGGAAGGCGCGTTGAAGCTAAAAGAAATCAGCTATATCCACGCAGAAGGTTATCCAGCCGCCGAAATGAAGCATGGCCCCATCGCGCTCATCGACGAGGATATGCCAGTGGTTGTCATTGCAACTAAAGATAGCTCCTACGAAAAAGTTGTCTCAAATATTCAGGAAGTGAAAGCCCGTAAAGGCCGCGTTATTGCTATCACAACCGAAGGGGATACGAACCTGCCCGGCATGGTCGATTTCACGATCGAAATCCCGAAAGTGCACGAGATGCTGATGCCATTGGTATCGGTTGTTCCCCTACAATTGCTAGCCTACGACATTGCTGTAATGCGTGGCCGAAATGTCGATCAGCCAAGGAATCTGGCGAAATCGGTAACGGTTGAGTAAGGGTACTGATTGTTTAACAAAATCGCGATGGAGATAGCCTTCATCGCGATTTTGCTTTCTAACTCTCTGTTCTCGCTTGGCTTCGCCGAGTGAGGATTATTCCTTCAAGGGCCTCTGGCCCGTTTTGTTAATTTGATATACACCGGCCAGAGACCGTCAAATAATCCTCACTCGGCGAAGCCAAGCGAGAACAGAGAGTTAGAAGACTCATTTATCCCCCGGATGGTACGTCTTCTCGACATGCTTCTGAATATCTTCAGGATAAAATAAAACATCTTTAAACTTACCGTCGCAGTACAGGGGTGCCTGGTCTGTAAAATGCTGAGCACCAGGTTGACTGCTTTGGCCACCTGTCACTACCGAGCGGGCTTTTACTTTCTTGCCAAACTCGACTACAGCTACGAAACTATTGCCGACGCTACCATATCGCTTTTTAGTGCCAGGATACGTCCGGGCTGCAAAAGCCGCTAACGAGCCCCAGGCTGAGGATGTAAAACCAACGGGGATACTGGGCTTCAGATCGTCATACGTTTCCTGAATTTTGCCGGTTAAACGCTGATAGCGGTTGATGTCTCCCCAGGGTGTTTTCCAGGTGCCGAAGTCGCGGGTTAGGTCGGTTAGAACCTCGGCCAGGGCGTTTACTTTTTCCTGTGGTGAGGTGCTGCTAGTAGTAAAGGCAGTTAGTGTAAGGTTATCGAATCGCTGGTCGGCAGCCGCGCGACTTCGCGCTAGCTTCTGTATTTTCTCACCCCAGAAGATAGCCAACGTCTGCCCGATTGAGGTTTTACCGTACGATTTATCCCAGGCTTTCAGCACATCAATAGCTTCGGCCATGTCTTTCGACTGGTTCGAAGCATCGGACGAAACGCTTTGATAAGCCGCCAGCAGAGGAGGAAGCAGTTCATCAAACGCAACCAGATGTGGATCATCGGCCGCAGCAATCAGCGTGTCGAGTGTGAAGATAGATTTCTGGCTGAGGACCCGAGCGGCATTGATACCCCGGTAGTTTTGGGCGTCAGGAGCCATGTAGGTTGGGTACTTGCTCTTATCGGGACTGCTACTGCCCGAAACCGTAAATGGAGTCGAGTTACAGTTCTGAATCCAGCCGCTGGCTGGGTTGTGTACCTGTACAATTTCATCGACCGCGTGTAGACCTTTCCAGTCGGTTTCAGGATTGCTACCATCCACGGGTTGATCCCAATCGAATTTTGGGTCTCGTTTGGGCATAAAGTTGCCGTGCCAGTAGGCAATGGTTCCGTTTTTATCAGCAAAAATGGTGTTGTTCGATGCGTTCCCATTGAGCTTCATCACCTCTTTGAAGCTGTCGTAACCGATGGCTTTGGTTCGCAAATATGACTGCGATAGCGCATTTAGGGGTGTATTCATCATATCGATAGCAATCCATTTCCCGTCTTTCTCACCAGCTATGGGGCCATGCTGTGTGAAATACATTGTAAAGTCTTTGTACTGCATTCCGCTGGCCGTTTTGTAAGGAATGCGTACGTTCTGTGTGCGAACCGGCTTGAGATCTTTGCCATGCTTATAATAAAGGGTGTTTCCTTTTTTCTCGATGGTTTCCAGATACTCATCCATTGAGTCGGCATAGCTGGTGGTATGCATCCAGCCGCAGTTTTCATTGAAACCCTGGTAGATGAAAAACTGCCCCCAGGTTACGGCCCCATAAGTATTTAAGCCCGCCTGACTAATCATGTGCACCTCCGATCGGAAGTAAAAGGATGTATGCGGATTGATGAGTAACAGGGCGTTTTTAGTAGCACTCTTGGCGGGCGCAATGGCAAAACCATTCGAACCGATGGATTCGCGTTCATAATGATCGAAATTAATATTCCAGGACGTTGATTTACGTTGCTCGTAGAATGCTTTTAGGCGCTCGGTGGATACCACGCTGATATTTCCGCCAATACTGCCTTCGCTGAACATAAGTGGCATCCAGGGCTGAAAGCGCTTTAGCAATCGGGGTTTTACCTCCGGGTGCGTATAGAGGTAATAGTTGCTTCCGTCGGCGAAGGCGTCCAGCAATTGCTTCATCCAGAGCGGACTCTTTTTGTAAATGGCTATAGCCTGTGTTGTATCCAGAAACAACCGTGCCCGCAAATCATGGTAGATCGCCGACTCGCCTTCTACTTCGGCCAATCGACCGGTTGATGTGATATAGTTTTCTTCAACCCGGCCAAAGTCATCTTCGCACTGGGTAAACAGAAGCCCAAAAACGACGTTAGCATCCGTTTTTCCGTAGATGTGCGGAACACCCCAGGTATCGCGAGTAATGGTCACCTGCTTCGCCTGTTGCTGCCAGCGGGCTATCTCGGCTTTAGTGAAGGATTGTGCCTGTAGAGCATGACCATGGGAGAGGGTGAGCAGACTGAAAAATAAGAGGAGTGACTGCAAGGGTGATTGGTTCATTGATGATAAATTTGATGTAATAAGCGAATGTATTATTTACTGACCAATAGCGACAAACCGTTTTGGCGCTACCCGATGATGCGTTGCCTGTTCATACCCATATACAAGACGAATTAATGTTGGCTCATCGAACATACGTCCTAAAAACTGAATGCCAGCTGGTAAATCTCCCGTCGTAAAACCCATCGGAATTGTGAACGCGGGCTGACCTGTAGCGGGAGAAATCAGCTGACTGTTATCGCCTTTATATCCTTTAGCATCACCGACCTGCGCAGGTGGATAATTCCAGCTTGGATAAATCAGTGCATCAATGTGCAGTCGATCCATTTCAGCTTCAACGGCTTTTCGATACGCGATGCGAAGTGGATCGGTGAAGGCATCACCACAGGGAATTTCAGGGTGATTGGCGCGGCCCGAATGGGTTTGCTGGGTAACGAGTCGGTTGCGAACAATGTCGGAATAACCGCCCACACGGATAATGTCTTCCAGTGTTTTCAGCGTATCCCGTTTCACAAAGGTTCGGAGATAATTTTCAATATCAACTCTAAAGTCGGCGCACCACTGATTGGCGCGTAACGAATCGAAATTTGCGATGGTCAAGTCAACCACTTGCGCACCAGATCGCGTCATGTCGGAGATAGCCTGATCGAAAAGCTGCTTGATTTCCGGGTGAATATTGTTGTCGCTTAATTGACGCAATACGCCAATCCGAGCCCCTTTAAGCCCATCTTTCCGTAAAAATTGCGTGTAGGTTTTGGGTATTTTGCCCTGACTATGTTTGGTAATTGGATCATGTGGATCGTAGCCAGCCGTGACGTCCAGCACTCGTACGGCATCTTCGACTGTGCGACACATTGGTCCACCGACGTCATTTCTGGTATAAAGCGGAATAATACCGTACCGACTCACCAACCCCAGCGATGTCCGGAAACCTACCAGCGCATTGTGCGACGATGGACCCCGAATAGAATTGCCCGTATCGGAACCCAACCCGACGGCTCCTAAATTAGCCGCCACGGCTGCCGCTGTACCACCGCTCGAACCGGCGGGTACATAGGCTAGATTATACGGATTTAAGGTTTCACCTGCCATCGAACTCTGCGAGTGCATGGGGGTAAAAGCCCATTCAGCCATGTTTGATTTGGCCAGAATAATAGCTCCTGCCTCCCGCAGTTTCTGAACCTGATAAGCATCTTCGGTAGGAATAAAGCCTTTCAGCGCTATTGAGCCGCCTGTCGTTTGCAACCCTTTTGTGTTGAAATTATCTTTTACAATAACCGGGATACCATGCAGTGGACGCAGTTTGCCCGTTTTCCTAAACTCAGCATCCAGCGCTCGGGCCGTAGCGATGGCTCCAGGATTTACGATAATGATTGAATTGAGCCTGGTTGGTTGGTCGTAAGCCTGTATGCGTTCCAGATAAGCTTTCACCAATTGTTCGCTCGTTAGAGAGCCATTTCGAAATGCCCGATGAATGTCGCTGATTGTCGTTTCGAGCAACTCGAATTTAGTAGAAGAAGAGGATGCCTTTGGCTGTGCGTAAGCCGTAACTAACCAGAGTGGACTTAGTAGGGCTAAAAATAGATAAATACGTAGTTGATGAAGAGGACGAATAGGTCGCGGCATACGATAGAGAAGCGAACGGTATAATCGTATGGCAAAAATAGTCTTTCCTAATAGGAATTAGCGTATAGCTAGAGCAATAAGCGTTATTTATATGGATAGTAGAATAAATAGCGAAATAAATTAAGCGCTGGTTTGTTGAGTCATTTTGAGTTTTATAGGAAGGATATACCACTATATATACTTTGTTCTCCCGACGAAGGAGGGATCTCTAGATGTCTTATGCTAGAGATCCCTCCTTCGTCGGGAGGACAAAACACTATTCTAATTAATTCTGAGCTGAATTCAGAGAATAATTTACGCGATGCTTTTCAAATACGCATCCAGACTGACAGGTTCGCGGCCTAATAATTCTGTAAGAGAGGAAGAAGGAACATTGAAGTCACTTTTCTTAATACCTTCAGCCATTCCGGCAAAAATCTTGGCCACTACTGGCGGCAGATGTTTACCCAATTCAGCTTCATAATCCCTACCCAGAATGTCGATGTAGTCAACTGTTTTTCCATTTTGGCTGAGGTAGCTAGCAATATCGCCGAATGACCAGGCAGTGTTTGCGCCAATGTCATACACTTGATTTTCATGACCTTCGCTGGTTAAGGCATTGGCAAGGGCTTCGGCCATATCGTTACGAAGTGCAAAACTAACTTTGCTATCTCCGGCTGGGTAATAGAGTTTACCCGATTGCACAGCGTCGCCAAGCACCATTGGCAAAACATCCATATAGAGGTTGTTACGGAAAATGGTGTATGCCAATCCGGAATCTTTAAGCAGAGTTTCAGTACGGAAATGGTCAATAGCAGGGGAAAAGCTCGACTCCAGCGATGGGTTCGGGGCGCTGGTATAGAAAATATGCTTCACACCAACCTCTTTAGCGGCATTGATCACGTTGCTGTGCTGATTAACCCGCTCATCACCCAACACTGCACTGGAGATTAACAAAAGTGTATCAACGCCAGTCAGACTTGCAACGTATGACGCCTGATCTTCATAATCGCCCTGACGAACGATTACGCCTTTATCCGCGAATTCGGTAATTTTCTGGGGATCTCGTACGATAGCGACAATAGATTCAGGGGTTGTTTTCATAAGCAGAAATTCGAGCGTGGCTTTTCCTAAATGGCCAGATGCTCCGGTAATTGCGATCATGATTGTTATTTTTAGTTTCTTAGTTACTTTTGGTAACTCAAAGGTATTTAGTCATCGTAACCACCACAAGAAGGCACTTTATTCTGCGTCAGGCACATGGAGAGAACTATTGTTGATTATCAGGAGGGTAGCGTACAGGAAAAATTGCAAAAAATTTTAGGAGACGTCGAAGAGGATGGTGGTACCTGTCCGATTCGCAACATTCTGGTCCGGTTCAGCGATAAATGGTCTACGCTGTCTATTTTTCATCTGGGCGATGCGGGTACACTCCGTTTCAATGAATTGAAGAAACGAGTCGACGGTATTTCGCAGCGAATGCTTACCGTAACACTTCGCAATCTGGAGCGTGATGGTATTGTAACGCGTCGAGTTTATCCCGAAATACCGCCCCGAGTCGAATATCAATTGACGGATTTAGGCCGCAGTTTATTAGTACAGATTATCGAACTAGGCGACTGGGCCAGTAATCATAGCAATCAAATTATAGAAGCTCGCTCCCGGTTTGACGCTCGCGAAGGTAGAGTCATTGATTCGGTCTCGCTTAATTAAGTATACAATAGAGCGGGCTAGCGCGAACGTCTTCGTTCGTGCTGGCTATTCCCCGGCCTCTGGCTGGAAGTAAATAATCGACAATCGGCCAGAGGCCGAAAAATAGTCGGTACGAACGAAGACGTTCGCACCATCTTGGCGCCTGTTTTTTATAAACAGGCGCTTTTTTTGTACGCGAGGCAACCCTTTTGCTAAACCCGGCATTTCTGTCATTGAAACCAGCCTAACGTATGTCGAAGCAACTTGTTGAACAGTGCCAGCGAGGGAATGCCTTTGCGCAGAAACGGCTGTTCGATCAGTATGCTAACCGGTTGTTTCGGGTGAGTTTACGGTACGTTCGGAATGAGCCAGAGGCTGAAGAAGTGCTGATGAATGCGTTTCTGAAAGCATTTCGCGGTATTGATAAATTCTCATATCGCGACGATAACGGTCTGGAAGCCTGGCTCCGGCGTATTGTGGTCAACGAGGCCTTGCAGCATCTAAGGGCAAAGCGACATTTGCCGATTTTTCAGGCGGATGAGGAATCAGAAGAGCAATCTGATCCAGAACCGCTACCTGATGCGGGGTTGGATACCGAACGGATTTATGCGCTCATACGGGAATTGCCTACTGGTTATCGAACAGTGTTTAATCTCTACGCTATTGAAGGCTATACGCACCGTGAAATTGCCGAGCAGTTACGAATCTCCGAAAATACCTCAAAATCGCAGTTGAGTAAGGCACGTGCGCTGTTACAAACTTGGTTAACACAATATGGTTATGAAGCAGAAACCCGACGAATTTCCTGATAACTGGGTACGGCAGGCGCTTAGCCAGTTGCCTGATGTGCCGCCACCTGGTTCGTCGTTCAACTCGGAGCGCTTGTGGAAGGAGCTAAGTCCTGAGCTTCAACAAGTACCGCCCCGTCGGTTAGTTGGTCTGTTGTGGTGGGTGGCTGCGGCTTGTCTTTCAGGGTTGACTTTGGGCTGGTTCTGGTTGTACCAATCAACGAACGAACAGACTGTTGTGGCTACGCACGCAAGCAGAAATAAGGCCGATGCCTCTGTGGTGAGCCCTTATACCCCGATTTCTGCCAATGAGATAGCCCGATCTAAAGTTGCTGAAAAAGAACGACCTGTGCCAAGCTTTCGACTACAAGAGCATGCGAAAGAAAGACGGAAAGGAGAATCAATTCCGAAAGTAATAGAGCCTATAGAAGCCGTTGTCCATATGCCTGAAGTAACAACTGTTGCCGAGACTCCATCCATTAGTGAACAGCTTCTTGGTCTACCCGAATCGAACGTCGCTATTTCTTCCCCGAAACGCCGATTCAAGGTTGTTCATGAAAACGAATTACGCGCCGAAGAGGAAACGCGCCCCAAACTTTATCCTACCGAAAACTTTGTCCGAATTGGTACGGGTGGTCGAACTGAATCCGATGAAAGTCGACCAGCTCTCACGCTCCCATTAACACATAAACCAAACCAATAATCATGCGTCTGTTTTGTTTGATTACTATGCTTCTGCTGAGCATAGTCGGGATTGCTATGTCTCAATCGACTGGTGCCCATTTAACCGAGTTAGGAGCTAAATGGAAGTTTAGTGGCTTTAGCCACATCGAAATCGATTTAGGTCAACGAAATACATTACTTATTGGATTTGATCGCTATGACCAGCTACAGGCCCGAAAAAACGTCGATTCAGTACTTCATCTGTTTGCTGCTGATTATCGGAAAGTAGAAGATACAACCCAAAGCCCGACCAACGCTACCCATGCAATTTTACGACTCGGCGAAACCGATCGGGCGTTGGCGTTACGTTACACTGCCCAGCCAACAGCCATTTTTCGATTTCAGGATGGCGACAAGCCCGTTGAAGTAAAAATACAGCAGGATACGCTCCAGATTGTCTGGGTGTCATCGACAACACAGGCTATACCCAATGATTTTGGTGTTTATTTATTAGTCAATAACCTCCACGATATTGAGCAAGTGCTTAAACAAGGGGGCATTAACCAGAAATTGAAACAGGCTCTTGAGTCGGTACAAGCCTATAAAAATCATGATCTGACTAACCCAAAAATGACGTTTAGCCTGATACAGGGAATCGACAATAAGGCTAAAATTCTGCACCCGAACTCCCTGAAAAGCCCGTTCCTTAGTTTCCATCCGGGCATCGGTGTTGGTCTGATTCGTAGTCAGTGGGTTCCATCATTTGATCTTGGTGTTCAACTTATTCCAAGCCGTTTTCAGGGAATCGGTTATGGCATAAGTTACACAGCTAATTTCTTTTTTGATCAATCGGCTACTGATGGCGGTTTTCAGATATTAAGAAATGATTTTCTAAACGCAGGCCTTACTTTTTATCGTCGCAGTAAAGATGGTCGGACGGCTGATTTTAATCGCCCTATAGCCTCGTTTTATATAGGGCTGCCCGTTCATCGAAGCGGGTCCTATTTTGACTCCAATACGATCCGATTAGGTGGAATAGTGTACCAAAACAAGCTATTAAGTGTTCAACCGGAACTCTATATGAATGGCTTTTTTAAGAAAATATACCCAGGATTAAAGCTGGTGGTGGGGTTCTAATTATGTTTGTGTTACGTCTTTGAAATCAGCAGGTTATTGTGTATATTTACCTCCCGATTTTACAACAGACAACCATACTAATGGGCCGGTTATTGGTATAAAAATCACGATCTGGCTACTTAATCCGCATGAAAAAAGGACGCTCGAATCCAAATCAGCTTCAGATTGACTTTCTGGCTGCTTTTCGTCAATTACTCATCAGTCTCGGTAGCGCCGATAACCTGCCCGTTAACGAGAGCCTGTTTATGCGAATGACCGATCAATGGGAGAATACGCGCGCAATGCCCGCTAATCTTTTGTTCCATAAAAGTCCTGTTGAAGCAGTCGTTTTCCGGTTGCAAAAAACCGATGAGCGACTCCGTTTTCCGGATGAATTTATCGCCGGTGAAATTCGTGGAGAGCAGGGTCTGACGGGTTTTTCAGCTAAGTTCCGTGAGCAGGGTTGGGTCATTCTGCCTGCCGAATTATCGGCTATGTATAAGAACCTCTTTCTGAATATTCTGGCAGCTTCTGTTGGTCTTGAATATCTGTTCCCGGTACGCAAAGAGTTGCTGGCAGAAGCTGAGCGTGTGGCGCTGGCCGCCATGCTTCCCGAAGCCGAAGTGCGTAAGTTTTTCGGCCTGCGTTTAACCCGATTTCCGGATAGCTTCCGGAGCGAAGTGGCCAATTACTTCAACTTGCCGTTCGATTATGTACTGAAACGTGCTAATCATTTAGGCATGGTATCGGAGCAGGTAATTGAAGAGGCACTTACTAATTCGCAACCGTTACGCTCTACCATTTTGCGTCGTCCGCAAAGTAGCCGGGCGGCTTAATCAGGTACTTACGAAAAGGTTATCGTTCTGTGAGTACTTGATTTTAAACTTTTTAATTATCAGTCGGTTAGATGCGAGAATGCATTTAACCGACTTTTTTTATGCGTAGCTATTGGCGGCTCCCCGTTGGCTTACTACTACTCGCTGGAGGAGTAATAATTGTCATGTACATTCGGGCAAAAATTGGCCGAGAGAGTGAAGAAAAGTACCTCACTACGCTCAAAAAGAATATAACGCTCTCAAGTCGTTCCTTTCCTCCTAATGGAGATATACCCGTAGACTGCAGTTGTCGGGGAAAAGGTATATCGCCTGCACTGATGTGGGAAATAGACGCATCTGTTGCCCAATCCTACGTAATCTTAACGACTGATTACGATGTACCAACACCCGCTTTTCCGGTGTTTAATTTATCACACTGGGTTATCTATAATCTGCCAGCTTCAGTACGTAGTATACCGGAAGCCGTTAGTAGCGAGCAGATGAGGATGTTGGGTGGTAAGCTTGGGAAAAACTCCATGGGTAACCCGGCATTCATTGCCGCATGTCCACCAGCGGGCCGCCACGCGTACATATTCCGTATTTACGCGCTTGATCGAATGCTTTCCTTTACAACAGTACCTGATAAACACATGCTCCTTGATGCGATGAACGGTCATGTGCTGGGCTATGGTGAATTGACAGGTTATTTTGAATGAGTTTGGTTGATATGATTACGCTGCAAAAAACATATTGCTTTAAAATGAGCATCTGACACAACTACAATCTTCTGCTAAATTTTGACTTATAGTCAGATAAACTAGGTTTTAATAAAGAAAAAATACAGTTCCCCTCGAATATTCTACTTTTTGTTTGGAAGTACACGGAAGATGCTGCTGTTTTGCATAACCTATTAATTCAATAGACTATAAGTACTAATAGTCTATCTACAACCGGGAGAATAGGGAGAATACATAAACCGTCATATTCTACGAGTGCCACCAACCACAATTAGTAACCATTAGTATGAGACAAATTTTAACGTTAACGTTTCTGATAGGGGCCATTCTTATACCCTTATTCGTATCCGCTCAAAATGCACCAATTATAAATTCGACAGTAACTGGAAGAGTTGTTGACGCCCGCACCAACGAAAATTTGATCGGTGCCACTGTAGTAATCAAAGGAACAACCAACGGTGGTCCGACAGATCAGAATGGAGAATTCAAATTACTTACTGGTCAAAAACTTCCCTTTATTGTTGTCGTATCCTTCGTGGGTTATCAGAAAAAAGAAGTTGTAGTAAGTGATAACAATGTAGACATTAAACTCGAAGAAAGTTCGAATCAGCTATCTGATATCGTAATTACCTCCCGACGTCGTCAGGAGTCGGCACAGGATGTTCCCATTCCAATCTCCGTTGTAAGTGGTAACCGTGCTGAAGACGCTGGCGCTTTCAACGTGAATCGCTTGAAAGAGATGGTGCCTTCCGTTCAGCTATATGCCTCTAATGCTCGAAACACAACGCTGAATATCCGTGGCTTAGGGTCGACTTTTGGGTTAACAAATGATGGTATTGATCCAGGTGTTGGATTTTATGTAGATGGCGTTTATTACGCTCGTCCGGCGGCCACAGCACTCGATTTCATTGACATTGAACAAGTAGAAGTGTTAAGAGGCCCTCAAGGAACGTTATTTGGTAAGAATACGACGGCTGGGGCATTTAACATTACAACGCGCGCTGCCGGTTTTACTCCAGGTGGCAGTTTTGAACTGAGCTATGGCAATTATGGGTATATCCAGGCCAAAGGGTCACTCACGGGGCCACTGAGTAAAAAACTGGCTGCACGGGTATCGTTTACTGGTACGCAACGGAACGGAACTTTTTACAATGTACATACTCAGCTTCCAATCAACGACATTAACAACATTGGTGTGCGGGCGCAACTTCTGTATACGCCAAGCGATAATGTACGAATTACCTTAATTGGGGATGTTTCTCAGCAAAAACCGAATGGATATGGCTGGCCAGTAGCCGGTGTTGTTCCCACCAAACGGGCCGCCTATCGACAATTCGATGCTATCATTGCCGATTTAAATTACAAGCTCCCTTATTCAAGCGCTTTTGAACGGATCGTTGATCTTGATACGCCCTCAAAAGCAGATAACAACCTTGGCGGGGTATCACTGAATGCCGATATCAAAATCGGTAATGGTACGCTAACCTCTACAACAGCCTGGCGTCACTGGCAGTGGACACCGCTGAACGACCGCGACTATATTGGTTTACCTGTTTTCACGATTTCGTCAGGCAACTCGGTACACGATCAGTGGTCGCAGGAAATACGCTATGCGGGTAAAATTTCATCCCGAGTTAGTGGCGTTGTCGGCTTATTCGGTCTTTGGCAGGATTTAAAATCTGACCCCGTACAGACCGAAGAAGCGGGTTCAGCCCAATGGCGTTTTGCGCAAAGTTCTACCAGTGCCCTTTGGAAGACTCCAGGCCTACTGGATAACTTCGGCATTCGCACAACCAATAGAATCCAGAGCACAGGATTAGCTGCTTTTGGACAACTTGACTGGGCCTTAACAGATAAGATTCACATTTTGCCAGGTGTCCGGTATAATTACGACAAGAAGGTAGCCAACTATAAACGAGAAACTTACGGAGGTCTGCAAACGACCGATCCAGCTTTATTAGCTTTAAAGAACGCGGTTTACACGAACCAGGCGTTCGATACGGACGTATCAGAGGATAATTTCTCCGGACAGGTTACCCTGCAATATAGAGCTGGGCGGGCAGTCAATGCTTTTGCAACCTATGCTAAAAGCTACAAACCCGTCGGGATTAATATTGGCGGATTACCAACGGCCAATGGGCAGACATTACTTGACCTGGCCAGAGTGAAGCCCGAGCATGTACAACACCTCGAATTTGGCATAAAAACAAAACCATCACCCAACTCTGTTCTGAATCTGGTCATTTATGACACAGAAATCAAAGACTTTCAAACACAAGTACAAACGCCTGAACCAGGCGTGAACAGAGGCTATCTGGCCAATGCGGAGAAAGTACGTGTCATGGGTGTTGAAGTAGATGGAAATATACGGGTAGCCAATCGGTTAACGCTGAACGCAGCCGTTGCCTATACGGATGGTAAGTATGTATCCTTCACGAATGCGCCAGTACCGCTCGAAGAAACGGGTGGCGAACAAGCCTTCAAAGACATTTCGGGAGGTGTTTTGCCTGGTATCTCAAAATGGTCAGGTTCTGTAGGTGGCGAAGTAACTTTTGGCGGACAGCTTATCAGTTTACCAGGAAATTACTTTTTCGGGGTAGATGCTTTCTATCGCTCGTCATTTTCGTCGAGTCCGTCGCCATCTCAATATTTAAATATTGATGGTTATTCCTTAGTAAACAGTCGACTTGGTTTTAGGGCTTCTAATGGAATTTCGATTTTTATCTGGACTAGAAACCTTTTCAACACAAATTATTACGAGCAGTTACTGGCGGCTCCAGGAAGTGCAGGCCATTATGCAGGCATCGTAGGAGATCCGAGAACATACGGCACTACGTTACGGTACACTTTCTAGCAGACGCACAAAATCTCTAAATCTGATACCTGCCATGGACAGGTATCAGATTTAGTTTTAAAAACATACTAATTGACCAGAGATCCCAAATCTACAGGCGTGTAAGAGGACCAAATTATAAGTTTTTTGACTTCAGAAAAGCTGTTTACGTTATTCACAATAACGTAAACAGCTTTTCTGTTTTAGATTATTTTTGTGTACCTTCCTTATTATATTGCTTACTCAACTTGTCGTATATGAGGCAACTCTTTCTTCTACTGGCTTTTATGCCCCTGGCCATACCATTGGCTCGGGCACAGATAAATCTGGCTGGTATTGTCACAGACGACAAAGAGCAGCCCTTAGCGGGTGTAACCATTATTATCCGAGGAACGAATATAGGTACCACCACACAAGACGACGGCCAGTTTATATTGCAAGCCAGTGGCGATCTGCCATTAACGATAAGTGTATCATTTATTGGCTATCAGCGGAAGGATATACTTGTCCGAGGTAGCAATTTTCGCAACATTATTGTCAGACTTCCTGAAGAGGCTATTCTGACTGATGAAATCGTGATAGCGGCCAGTCGTGTGCCGGAAGACATTCAAAAAGCGTCCGTAACTGTAGAGAAACTAGGTATAGAACAGTTTCAGCAGTCACCTGCCGCTAATCCGTTCGATGCCCTTCAAAATGTAAAGGGAGTTGATTTACTAACGCAGAGCCTGACGTTTAAATCAATAAATCTTCGGGGCTTTGGGGCTAATAACAACAATCGCTTTCTGCAATTGACAGATGGGATGGATAACCGCTCGCCGGGTTTAGGATTCGGTTTTGGAAACGTAGCGGGAATTTCGGATTTAGACATCGACAATATTGAGCTGATTCCGGGGGCATCGTCGGCGCTATATGGGCCAGATGCATTGCAGGGACTTATGCTTACATCAAGTAAAAACCCATTTACTTATCAGGGGCTTAGTGTTCAGCTAAAAGTTGGGGCCAATAATTTCGGGAAAGAAGATTTCGGACCGAAAGGCTTCGGTGATGTGGCTATTCGGTATGCGAAAGAAATCAATTCTCGATTTGCGTTTAAAGTAAATTTCCAGCGATTCAGTGGCACCGATTTCATTGCCGATGATTATAGCGATCGCCAAACTCGTTTGCGGTCTAACTTCTTTGCGACCGATCCGAATCGGGGAGGTATTGCCACTGGTATCGGTTATTTACCGAACAATAACGCAAGTACGAATTTTCAGTACGATGGTTTAAATATATATGGCGATGAAATAAGCGCTAATGGGAGTTCATATACCTTTCCGAAAGATTATGCCAATGTTCTGTTGCAGAATAAGTTAGTGACCCGAACTGGCTATACCGAATTGGAACTCTTGGGGAATAACGGCAAGGTGTTTAATAATCGCGCCAATATATCATTACATTACAAACTGCCGGGGAATATCGAAGCATCAGTCGGTTGGTATTACGGAAATGGCAATTTTATTCGAACGGCCGGTTTTCGGGAATATTTCCCGAATTATCAGCGACACCAGATTAAGGCTGAATTACGGGGCGAAAATTTCTTTCTGCGAGCCTATACCACACAGCAACAAGCCGAAGCCTGGAACATTGGTCAGACGGCAGCTGCTATTAACAATAGCTGGAAATCCCTGGGACAATGGGCAGCCGAATTTGGCCAGGTTTATATAGATAACAAATTTATTGTTGGTGAATCCCGAGAGACTGCCGATCGAGGACGTTATCTGCCTGGCACTGCACAATTCAATGCAGTACGCGATGCATTTGCCAATACATACAATACCGATTCTGTTCCAGGGTACAGAGGAGCGAGGGGAATGCGATTTCGCGATAACTCAGCTCTATGGCATTATGAGGGCATGTATAATCTCACCAAACTTCTGACGGTTGCAGAGGTAATTATAGGCGGCAGTATGCGTCACTACGCATTGAATACAGGTGGCACAGCCGTTGCACTAAAAGCCGATGGCTCAGAATATACTATCAACGAGTATGGTGCCTATGTACAGGTATCGAAAGAACTAAGAATAAGCGCCGTAACCGTGAAGCCAACTGTAGCGCTCCGGTACGATAAAAACGAGTATCTGAATGGCGGCTTTACTCCTCGCGCGTCGGCTGTGGTTAGTATTGGGCAGCATAATTTTCGGGGATCGTGGCAGTCTGCCTTTCGTAATCCCTCGCCGGGACAATTGTTTGCTGTTCCCGTTGCCGGGAAAGCAGGTGAAGTAGGTGGGTTACAATCGATAGCTGAGTCGGCAGGGCTAGTCTCAAATCCGGCCTATTTAGATAGCGATGTGAATGATTTTACCGCCGGACGTATCACCGAATCCCAACTCCGTAGTCGCGCCTATAGTCCGACGACCTTCACGACGGAGAAAATAAAAACGTGGGAAGTAGGCTACAAGACCTTGATTCAGGACAGGTTATCTATAGATGCCGTTTATTTTCACAGCAAATACACCAATTTCATAGCGGCTCAGAGCTTTTACCAACCTGCCAACGGCCAACTAACCGATTTCACTACGGGTGCTTATCGGGTGCTGCAAATCAATTTTAATAACACAAATGAGATTTTTGTGAATGGCTGGGGAGTAGGAGCAGAGTACGATCTTGGCCGAGGATTTACCCTGACAGGTAATTATGCCCATCAGATTGGCACTGTAACGCTCCGAGATGCACAGGGCAATGTCATTAATGATAATGCTGGCGACCCAATTATAAACCGTAAAATGAGCAACCCCGAAGTAGCTCAAAAGGGGCGTAATTTCTTTAATTCGCCCGAAAATCGGTATAATATCAGTCTGGCTAATCCTCGTCTGGCTGACCGACTCGGGGCTACCCTTACGTTTCGATGGACAGACCAGACATGGTTTGAGCAAGGCACGACGGCGGGCGATGTGTGGTTACCTTCCTGGACAAGTTTAGATGCGCAGCTATCGTATAAAATTCCCGTTTGGAAATCTGTCGTTAAGTTGGGAGGCACAAATATCCTGAACAAATATTACACTCAGGGGTACGGTCTGGCGCGTATTGGCGGGTTATATTACCTGAGTATCACATTTGATGAATTGATGCGATAAGCTTCTTATGCATATTTACCTGCCTCAGACAGCCGCGTTAGGCCGTTGCGAACGGGCGAGTAATGCAAATAGCCCAAGTCCTCCACCTAATGTACTGGCGCATAACAATAGTTGTGGCAGAGAAGGACGGATAACAACTATTGCCCCAACAAATTGGACGAAAAGAATTACATACAGCAACCGGGCAATAGCCTCGCGTGGAAGCTTAGTAATGACAAACGCACCCAAGGGCGCAAAAAAGACAACGACTGGCACACACGCCAGCCATAACTCAAACGAATCCTGACTAAAATCGTGCAGGATTTGAGCGTGTAGAAAGAAGCCCAGCAATGTCTCGATTGTCATAATAATAACAGACGATGGTGTTGCTACTTTTTCGTTGAGCCGGTAATAAATCGTGACCAGGCAAAACGTAAAAATGTTGATACCTGTCCCGAAAATTGATGAGATAATCCCACCCACAACGCCAAATAAAGCTAGTCGACGTTTATCAATTCCTAAAAAGGGCATAATTGAATCGTGAATTTCACGTTGCGGTCGGCGATTTTCGCGCCAAAGTGTAATCCCAAAACTCAACCAGAGTGATACAAAAAAGAGTTTGGCAACCACAGGCGATATTAGCGGCACTACATAATATGTTCCGAAAATTAGCCCGAAAACCCCTCCTAACGTTACATAACGGATGTAGTTCCAGTCCACCCGAACACGTAAGCCCAGAATCAATAGTGAAGCTGAAGTCATACCAATACTCTGGATGGCGAATGAAAAATTACGGGCCACCGGCGGTGGAATCTTCAGGAGTAGCGTAAAAATCGGATACGAAATAGCGGCACTACCTTCAGGACTTGATCCCGCAATGAACGAGCCCAGAACCATTGTAAGAGAAGCTGTCCATCGACGAGCCAGAAAACTTATATCAGGTAACGATGTAATATAATATAGCCAGCCGCTCAGGACGCTGATCAGAAAAAGAATATACAGAATCGGAATACGTCGTACAGGTTGCGGAGGGGTAGTCATGATTGAACACTTTTAATGATCAACAACCGGAACTGGTGACGAATCTATCACAGCCCCGGTTGATCTGTAGCCCATAACTCCCATAGTTATGGGTGCTTGCCATTTACTTTTGCAAGAGACTTAGAATCGTCTTCTGGTTCGCTAAGATGGCATCCAGGGTTTGCTGATTTTTGAGGATAGACTGCTGATTGCCTAAAATGTTATCCTGATTGCTAATAATAATGTGCTGATTACTCAGAATCGAATCCAATGTTTGCTGGTTTTTTAGGATAGATTCTTGATTGTTGAGAATACTTTCCTGATTACTCAGGATCGATTCCTGATTTTTTAGCACTTGTTCGTTAGGAGTTTCCATATTTTGTTTGGGGATCAATAAAAGGAGTAAATTAATAAAACATATGCATAAACACGCCTATGCATGATTAGAGCAGTGCGTATTGTTGGCGTGAAACACGACTGGCTTCGGACGGAATTTTATCTGACTCGTCAACCAGCGATTGCTCAGATTGACTGGATTGCGTATGCTTTGGATGCGGGTTTTGTTGTAACCAGTGTTGAAATCGCCGTGTTAAAAATGGCAGTGCGCCAAATACCATATAGGGCACTAGAAGGCAAGTTAAACAAAAGGTTCTGGCTACTAAAGGCCAGTGTGCGGTAAAAGGCAGTTGAGCTAGACCATAACTCATCGCAGTACTGAAAGGAAACATTGCTGACCATACTAGTAGCGACATTTTCCATTTATTTGTTTTCATAGGGTGAAGCAGTTAAAGGTTGTTTGACGTAGTATCCTGTTTAAAATATGTCCCCGGCTACAAAGCAGCCGGGGTATATGTCAACCTAATCTAGTTCTAAAAATCTTGTAAAGTCGTTGCAGAGCGTTAAGCGGGTTGAGGCTCATTGAAATGCACATATCCTTTGGTGGCGAGTGTTTCACCCATATCGGCATAGGCTGCCGGGTCCTGGGGTGCCCAGGTAGCCAGACCATCTACATAGCGATTATACATACAGAAAGCAGCTGCAATCAATACTGTATCATGAATATCTTTGTCGGTAGCTCCTTCGGCGCGGGCCAGCTCTACCTGTTCGGGCGTTACGTGTTTGCCGCCTTGTTGCACACTGGATGCAATTGTCAGTAATGCTTTCAATTTTGATGAAATTGGGGCCGTATGGTAATTCTCCCACGTTTGCTGGACAACATTAGCTTCCCGACCATGCAGGTAGTCGGCAGCCGCACCATGACTCGTTGAGCAGAAAAAACAGTCATTTCGACGCGATGTAAACGCGGCAATGGTTTCCCGTTCGGCTGGACTTAGCGTATCATTTGTTCGAAGTAACACTTCTGCCAGTTCGTTCAGAGGTTTGGTTGTTTTTGGGCTGAACGCCATTGGGCCTAAGATACCGGGTAATCCTTCTGGTAATTCAATGTGTGCCATTGTTGATAGTCGTTTAGGAGTTGTCTTTTGGTTAAGCTGTGATTCTGTTCTCGGCTAATTTTGTTCCCTCTATTCGGGCACGAATTTTTGCGAATGCAATTTCTCGGGCCGTAGAGGTATCGTCGCCAAAAGGTGAAAAGCCACAATCGTCTGTAGTCCCTAATTGATGAATAGGAATAATATCAGCTGCTTCCAGAATAAGATCCCGGATTTCTTCGGCAGTTTCTATACGAGGATCAAGGACATTAGTGACGCCCAGGAACACCTGTTGATTCGGCTTTAGGCTTTGTTTTATGGCAGTAAGAACAGCCTGTTTGTCGGTCTCAGCCGCATACTCCAGGTAGAAATTACCGGCTTCCAGGCTAAAGAGTAAAGGCAATAATTCGCTATACGGAATATCGGCGCTGTGAGTAGAGTCATGATCACCACCCGGACAGGAGTGGATGCCGATCTTCTGTTTTTCTTCGGGAGAAAATCGATTCAACACCTGATTGTTCAGGTCGATGAAGGCCGCCAGCAATTGTTTGCTCGGATCTAACTTAATAGCCAACCGTGCTTCTGTGAAATCAATCTGCACCTTATAAGCTCCACTATTCAAACAAGTGCGAATATCAGCTTCAGCATCATTGACCAGATCCGCTAAAAATTGATCTCGTGAGTAGCCATCAATGCCTTCCTGCGGATATAATAAGCTTATTGCCGAACACGAGAT
This sequence comes from Spirosoma arboris, assembly GCF_009754945.1. Taxonomy (GTDB): domain Bacteria; phylum Bacteroidota; class Bacteroidia; order Cytophagales; family Spirosomataceae; genus Spirosoma; species Spirosoma arboris. The sequence goes on along the minus strand of NZ_WPIN01000024.1, from coordinate 75,401 downwards.
GACGGCTTGCTTTATAGGAAGAGATGAAAACTGCTGTGCTTTGTGAAGGTAAGAATTGGCAAAAGTTGTGTAGTGAAAAGGCCCGGCGGTTAGCTTTGGTAATTGCCGGGTATGGCCATCGGCAAACGGAATAACTACACCATCGGATGCCAGATTATGAAGACCCTGTAGCGGATAAGTAACAAAACTTGGCTTCGACTGTTCCCCATCAGACAAGACAGGTGAGCCTAGCTTTTCCAATTCTTGTATAGTTTCTTTGGTAGCTTTATCAGCTAACTCACTTAATTCCTGAACGTTGAGTTGTCCAAATGAAAAAGCAGTCATGGCCTGCTGTAGGTACACGGGCCGAGGAATACTACCAATTAATTCAGTTGAGATTTTCATATTTTTAGTGATTATGCCGGTTTTCCATTCACGAAAAAACAAATCGAACGATCAATGAATTGGAATAGTAAATAGGCTCTATGACACAAGCGCTTCCGCTGTGATAGTGCATAGTTTGGAAACCCATCGATATAGTACGACGAGTTTAGGTCACAAAGTAGTCGCTGCAAGTAGATATTTAGGGATAACCACGTACGACACGATTGCTAAAGAATTGGCTTGACTAACCAAATCTGACGACAGGATAGTAAAGCACAATCCCTTTTGTACTTGCAGGGAAAACTGGCTGTATGTTCATGGTGTTAGTCATGAATCATAGCTGATTTTCCTGGCAACAGAAACCGAAAAGAGAGGGAACAATACCTGAAGATGTGATAGATACAGGCTATTAATTTAATGGAGAAGCGCAACAGCTTCACTCAATAAATCATTGCAACAGAATAACCTACAGGTCTCAGGTAGTCAATATAGCCATTTAGGCCCTTGGGGGAGGAGAATGAACTGGTACCGCACGGTTAGTTAGGACCGAAAGGACAGAGGGAATTTGCACTGCTTCGCGCCAGTGGCCAGGCATTATATAAATCGTAGGCTTATCAAACGGGCAATACTCTTTCAATAAATTTTTCAATAGATGACCAGCCTTCTTCTGTGATCGACCCGATTCCCCAATAAACTGATGCTCGATGAAGCTAAGTAAATCCTGTTGCCAGAGTGAACGTGTTTTCGTCGCGAATCCTAGTATATGCAGCGTGTCATTCTGCATCTCTAACCGGACAACTTCATAGAAACTACCCTTATAGGCAAATCCTTCAGATGATTGCTTGGTAAAAACAGTTTCAGCGGCCTTCTCATGTAAGGGAACATAGAACTCTACAATGCTATCAACCGTTCGATATACCGTCAATCGACTTGTCAAATCACGCTCTTCCTGCCCATTTATACTCACCAATACCAGCATGTAAGCCAGTATGTGGCAGAGCAATAAGCTAAGTAGGCCAACGGAGACAGTGCGTTTCAAAGCGTAGCGTTCTTTTGTTGGTAAAAGTAAACTTATATGTCAAATAATACAAGTTAAATCCTGCTAATTCTTAGCAAAATGCGGACTGACAGATTAATTATCAGATTTAATAAGTAGGGCAAAGTTCAATAGTCATACAAACAAAATGCCCCAACCAGAAATGGTTGGGGCATTTTGTTTGTATGACTAGATCGACGTTTAAACCGTCGCCCGTTTCTTGCTGCGGGCAAACTGTTCGCGCGATTCTGTAACTGTTTCCAGTTCTTCTTTCGAGCCAACAATCGTGCCTTGATAGCGACGAAGACCGGTACCCGCTGGAATCAGGTGACCTACGATAACGTTCTCTTTCAGACCGTCAAGTACATCACGCTTACCACGAATAGAGGCTTCACTCAATACCTTCGTCGTTTCCTGGAAGGAAGCGGCCGAGATAAAGCTGTCGGTGCCCAGTGAAGATTGGGTGATACCCATCAGCGTTGGCTGCGAAACAGCGGCCATAGCATCACGAACGGTTGCAAGGGCCATATCACGACGTTTCAAACTTGAGTTTTCGTCACGCAATTGACGACTTGTTACAATCATACCTGGTTTGAAGTTTGGCGAATCGCCAGCATCCATAACCACTTTGGCATCAAGTACTTTATCGTTTTCTTCGCGGAACGCCCATTTATCAACAACCTGTCCTTCGAGGAAATTGGTATCACCTGAGTCGATGATCTCAACTTTCTGCATCATCTGGCGTACGATGGCTTCGATGTGCTTATCGTTGATTTTCACCCCTTGCAAGCGGTAAACTTCCTGAATTTCATTTACCAGATACTCCTGAACGGCAGTCGGACCTTTGATGGCCAGAATATCGCTCGGTGTAATGGCACCGTCAGATAATGGAGCACCAGCGCGAACAAAGTCATTGTCCTGTACAAGGATGAACTTCGACAGTGGAACCAGATATTTCTTCTTCGTACCATCTTTCGACTCGATGAAGATTTCACGGTTACCGCGTTTGATGGTACCATAGGTAACAACACCATCAATTTCGCTTACCACAGCCGGGTTCGACGGGTTACGGGCTTCGAACAATTCCGTTACCCGTGGCAGACCACCCGTGATGTCACGAGTTTTACCAACGTTACGTGGAATCTTCGCCAGGGGTTGACCAGCTTTAATTTTCTGACCTTCCTTAACAACCAGACGCGAACCAACAGGCAAGTTGTAGCTCTTCTGCAATGGACCACCTTCGTTATCAGGTAAGTGCAATGTAAGCGTTGTGGTGCCCTGAACGACAATGGCTGGGTTCTTCGCTTTATCGCGGGTTTCGATGATTACCTTCTCCTGGAAGCCGGTCTGTTCATCAAACTCCTCACGGTAAGTGATACCGTCTTCAATAGCGTCGAAATTCAGCGTTCCGGTTAATTCCGACAGGATAACGGCGTTATAAGGATCCCAGGCGCAAATATCGTCGCCTTTCTTCACCATATCGCCATCTTTCACCCGCAGGAACGCACCGTATGGAACGTTATTGCTTATCAGCACTACGTTACGGTCAGCTGGATTCACAATCCGAACTTCACCCGAACGACCCATTACGACCGTTTGAGGGTTTCCTTCGCTGTCTTCCGATTGAACCGTTCTCATTTCTTCCAGTTCAATCAAACCATCGAATTTCGCTTTGATCGAAGCATCAACGGCAATGTTAGACGCCGTACCACCCACGTGGAAGGTACGAAGGGTTAACTGTGTACCAGGCTCACCGATTGACTGCGAAGCAATTACACCCACAGCTTCACCGATATCGACCATGCGGCCCGATGCCAGGTTACGACCATAACATTTGGCGCAAACACCTTGTCGCGATTCGCACGTTAAAACTGAACGGATTTCAACTGTTTCAATGCTCGTTTCATCAATATGAGCCGCTACTTCTTCGGTTACAATGTTACCAGAAGCAACAATTAACTCTTTTGTAAGCGGATCGTAGATATCATGAACTGTAGTCCGCCCCAAAATACGTTCGGACAGTGGCTCAACGATATCTTCGTTGTCTTTCAGCGCTGATACTTGCAGACCACGAAGGGTACCGCAATCGTCTTCACTGATAATGACATCCTGCGCTACGTCGTGCAGACGGCGGGTTAGGTAACCGGCATCAGCTGTTTTCAGAGCTGTATCGGCCAGACCTTTACGAGCACCATGGGTTGAGATAAAGTACTCCAATACGTCGAGACCTTCTTTGAAGTTCGACAGAATTGGGTTTTCTATAATCTCACCAACTGAACCCTGCAGGTTTTTCTGTGGCTTAGCCATCAGACCTCGCATGCCACCCAATTGACGAATCTGCTCGCGAGAACCACGGGCTCCCGAGTGCATCATCATGTAGATTGAGTTGAAACCACCCTGATCGGCTTCGAGTTGCTTCATCAGCGTCTCAGTCAAACGGGAATTTACGCGCGTCCAGATATCGATAACCTGGTTGTAACGTTCATTCTCCGTAATCAGACCCATCAGGTAGTTGTCCCAAACACCCTGAACTTCAGCTTTAGCTTCTTCAACCAATGGCTGTTTTGCTTCAGGAATCATGATATCACTCAAACCGATAGACAGACCGCCTTTGAAAGCCATCTGGAAACCGAGTTCTTTGATTTCATCAAGGAATTGAGCTGTCCGTGCACCACCCGAGATTTTGAAGATCAACGCAATGATTTGTTGCAGTTTCTTCTTCGTCAGAAGTTCATTGATATAACCAACTTCTTCAGGTACCGCTTGGTTGAATAACAGACGACCAGCTACTGTATCGATAACTTTCCATACAAGATCACCATTTTCGTCCCGAACTTTCACCCGGCACTTAATATTGGCGTGTTTGGAAACTTTACCTTCATTGATACCAATGACAACTTCTTCGGTACCGTAGAACGTCATACCTTCACCCGCAATTGGGTACTCAGGAATGCTCTTGCGACCTTTGGTCACATAGTACAGACCCAATACCATGTCTTGCGATGGTACCGTAATCGGCGCACCATTGGCAGGGTTCAGGATATTGTGCGAGGCCAACATCAGCAGCGACGCTTCAAGGACAGCTTCCTGGCCCAATGGCACGTGAACGGCCATCTGGTCACCGTCAAAGTCAGCGTTGAAGGCGGTACAAACGAGTGGGTGCAACTGAATAGCTTTACCTTCGATGAGTTTCGGCTGGAATGCCTGAATACCCAAACGGTGAAGCGTTGGAGCCCGGTTCAGCAGAACAGGGTGACCTTTCAGTACGTTTTCCAGAATGTCCCAGATAACAGGATCTTTCCGGTCAACAATTTTCTTGGCCGATTTTACCGTTTTCACGATGCCCCGCTCAATCAGTTTGCGAATAACAAACGGCTTGAACAATTCGGCAGCCATGTCTTTAGGTAGACCACACTCATGCAGTTTCAATTCAGGACCAACCACGATAACCGAACGACCTGAATAGTCAACGCGTTTACCGAGCAGGTTCTGACGGAAACGCCCTTGCTTACCTTTCAGCATGTCGGACAGCGACTTCAGCGCACGGTTACCTTCCGAACGAACGGCGTTTACCTTACGTGAGTTGTCGAACAGCGAATCGACAGCTTCCTGCAACATCCGTTTTTCGTTACGGAGAATTACTTCGGGCGCTTTGATTTCGATAAGGCGCTTCAGACGGTTGTTCCGGATGATTACCCGACGATACAGATCATTCAAATCGGACGTAGCAAACCGGCCACCATCCAGTGGGACAAGTGGGCGTAGTTCGGGTGGAATAACCGGAACCATCTTAATCACCATCCATTCAGGACGGTTTTCAATACGGCCATTGGCTTCCCGGAATGCTTCAACGACTTTCAATCGTTTCAACGCTTCTGCCTTCCGTTGTTGCGACGTATCGGTAGCAGCAGCGTGCCGTAATGAGTATGATAACTCATCAAGCTCTACCCGCGACAACAACATTTCCAATGCTTCAGCACCCATTTTGGCGATGAATTTATTGGGGTCTTTGTCGTCGAGGTGCTGGTTGCTGCTCGGCAGTTTATCGATGATGTCTAGATACTCGTCTTCTGTCAGGAAGTCGAGTTGGTTGATGCCATCTTCGGCTTTAACACCGGGTTGTACAACTACGTAGCGTTCGTAGTAAATAACCTGGTCGAGTTTTTTGGTCGAAAGGCCCAGCAGATACCCAATTTTGTTAGGCAAGCTGCGGAAATACCAGATATGCGCAACAGGCACCACCAGTTCGATGTGGCCCATACGCTCCCGGCGAACCTTTTTCTCGGTTACTTCTACGCCACAACGATCGCAGATAATGCCTTTATAGCGAATCCGCTTGTACTTACCGCAGTGACATTCCCAGTCTTTTACAGGCCCGAAAATGCGCTCGCAGAATAAGCCGCCCATTTCTGGTTTGTAAGTCCGGTAATTGATGGTCTCCGGCTGTGTCACTTCGCCGTAGGAACTCTCCAAAATAGACTCCGGCGATGCCAGACTGATCGTCACACTGGCAAAGTCGCTGTTGAGTTTCTTGTTCTTTTTGAACGACATTGGTTGGAGATTATAGGTTTGAAAGAGTTGTAAGTAGTAAGTTAATAAGTTGTAAATGGCATGTCTTCCACTGACAACTTATTAACTTATTACTTACAACTAGTTTACTCTAATGTAATTTCAAGTGCAAGACCACGTAACTCGTGAACGAGTACGTTGAACGACTCAGGAATATTTGGCTTCGGTAGGTTTTCACCTTTTACGATAGCTTCATATGCCTTTGCACGGCCGACTACGTCATCGGATTTTACGGTCAGGATTTCCTGCAGGATGTTCGAAGCACCGAAGGCTTCCAACGCCCACACTTCCATCTCACCGAACCGCTGACCACCGAACTGCGCCTTACCACCCAGCGGCTGCTGTGTAATGAGCGAGTAAGGTCCAATCGAACGGGCGTGCATTTTATCGTCCACTAAGTGGCCAAGTTTGAGCATGTAAATAATACCGACTGTTACAGCCTGATCGAAACGCTCACCCGTTAAGCCATTGTAGAGGTAAGTCCGGCCAAAAGATGGCAGACCTGCTTCGTCTAACTCATCGGCTACTTGTTGCTCCGTTGCTCCGTCAAAAATCGGTGTTGCGTACTTGCGATCTAATTTCTGACCGGCCCAGGCCAGTACAGTTTCGTAAATCTGACCGATGTTCATCCGGGATGGTACACCAAGCGGGTTTAGTACGATGTCCACTTTTGTTCCATCTTCGAGGAACGGCATGTCTTCATCTCGCACGATCCGGGCTACAACCCCTTTGTTACCGTGACGACCAGCCATTTTATCACCTACTTTCAGCTTGCGCTTCTTAGCGATGTATACTTTAGCCAGTTTCACAATACCTGCCGGGAGTTCGTCACCAACTTCAAGTGTAAACCGTTCGCGTTTGAAGCGCCCCGTAATTTCACTCCGACGATTGTTGTAGTTTTTTACTAAAGCAACAACCATCTCGTTCAATTTAGCGTCTTCCGTCCAGTCGTTCAAATTCATGTCCGACAAGAGGTTAGCCTCTTCCGCTACGGCGTAGCTACTTTCGTCGCGATAAGCGTTCTTGTCTGGGAATAGGTTATCCGTAATATTCTTACGGTTGAACTTCACCCCTTTACTAACAATCTCATCGCCGAACTTATGTTTAACACCCGCACTGGTTTTGCCATCCAGGAGCGGCACGATTTTTTCAATCATTCGTGCCCGGAAGTCGGTCAGTTCGCGGCTGTACTTCTTCATAAGAGCCTTCACTTCGTCTTTGTGCTTACCCCGGTCTTCTTTGGCCGGACGTGCAAACAACTTGGTGTCGATAACGACGCCTTTCAAGGACGGTGGTGCTTTCTTCGACGCATCTTTCACGTCACCAGCTTTATCACCGAAGATCGCACGGAGCAGTTTTTCTTCTGGCGTTGGATCGCTTTCACCTTTCGGTGTGATCTTACCAATCAGAATATCACCTTCTTTAACTTCCGTACCAACGCGAACGATACCGTTTTCGTCAAGATTCCGAACTGTTTCTTCGCTTACGTTTGGAATTTCAGAGGTTAATTCCTCTTCACCCCGTTTCGTATCCCGTACTTCCAGTTCAAACTCTTCGATGTGGATCGAGGTGAAAATATCTTCACGAACGACACGCTCCGAAATCACGATAGCATCCTCAAAGTTGTAACCCTGCCAAGGCATGAAAGCAACTTTCATGTTCCGGCCCAGTGCCAACTCTCCTGCCTGGGTTGCGTAACCTTCGCACAATACATCCCCTTTCTTCACCTTCTGGCCTTTCAGCACGGTTGGCTTAATATTGATGCATGTATCCTGATTCGTTCGGCGGAACTTGATGAGGTTGTATGTTTTCCGGTCTTCGTCAAACGTAACGGCCAGTTGATCGTCGTCAAGATTATATTTAACAACAATTTTGGTAGAGTCAACGAACTCCACTACGCCATCTGCTTCGGCAATTACCAGAGTCCGTGAATCAACAGCAACACGTCCTTCCAGACCAGTACCCACAATCGGAGCTTCAGGACGGAGCAACGGAACTGCCTGACGTTGCATGTTCGAACCCATCAGGGCACGGTTAGCATCATCATGCTCAAGGAACGGAATCATGGAAGCGGCCACCGATACAATCTGGTTCGGGGCAATGTCCATGAAGGTAACGTTCGCTGGTTCAGCCATTGGGAAGTCACCTTCAAAACGGGCTTTCAGGCGATCTACCTGGAAGTTCCCTTTTTTGTCGATGCCTGCGTTGGCCTGCGCGATATAGTGTGTATCTTCTTCTTCAGCTGTCAGATACATCACAGGTTTATCCATCGATACCTTACCGTTTTCGATAATCCGGTATGGGGTTTCAATGAAGCCCATGCTGTTAATTTTAGCATAGACACACAAGGATGAAATCAGACCAATGTTCGGACCTTCAGGGGTTTCGATGGTACACAGACGACCGTAGTGCGTATAGTGTACGTCACGAACTTCAAAACCAGCCCGTTCACGTGACAGACCACCTGGTCCAAGAGCCGACATACGACGTTTGTGCGTCACCTCGGCCAATGGGTTCGTTTGGTCCATAAACTGCGATAATTGGTTTGTACCGAAGAACGAGTTGATAACCGACGATAAAGTCCGGGCGTTAATCAGGTCAACAGGTTTGAAATCCTCATTGTCCCGAACGTTCATCCGTTCTTTAATCGTCCGCGCCATCCGGGCCAGACCAACACCAAATTGTGCATATAACTGCTCACCTACAGTCCGAACACGTCGGTTACTTAAGTGGTCAATATCATCGACGACAGCTTTCGAGTTAATCAGACCAATCAGGTATTTCACAATAGACACGATGTCTTCTGTGGTTAATACCTTCATTTCTGACGAAATATCGAGCTGGAGTTTTTTATTAATCCGGTAACGGCCTACGTCGCCAAGATCATAGCGTTTGTCCGAGAAAAATAAACTCTGAATAATTTCACGAGCTGTTTGTTCATCGGGCGCGTCGGCGTTCCGAAGCTGCCGATATATTTGCTCTACAGCCTCTTTTTCAGAGTTGGAGCTATCTTTCTGCAGTGTGTTATAAATAATGTTGTAATCGGCCATGTTCATGTCTTCCTTATGCAGGATGACTGATTTCTGACCTGATTCAGTAATTACATCAATGTCATCTGCCGAGATGGCCGAGTCGCGCTCTAAGAGCACCTCGTTCCGGCTGATGGAAACTACTTCGCCCGTATCCTCATCCACAAAGTCTTCCGTCCACGTGCGCAGTACCCGAGCTGCTAACCGACGGCCAATGGCCTTCTTCAGGTTCGCTGGGGTAGCAGGAACTTCTTCCGACAGACCGAACAAGTCCAGAATGTCTTTATCCGAACCGAAACCAATGGCACGCAGCAGGGTCGTTACCGGGAATTTCTTTTTCCGGTCGATATACGCATACATGACATTGTTAACATCCGTCGAGAACTCAATCCATGAGCCTTTGAACGGAATAATCCGAGCCGAATACAGCTTGGTACCATTCGTGTGCTTGCTCATCGAGAAGAACACGCCTGGCGAACGGTGTAGTTGGGAAACAATAACCCGCTCGGCTCCGTTAATCACGAACGAGCCTTTCTCGGTCATGTACGGAATGTTACCCAGGAACACCTCTTGCTCAATCGTTTCAAAGTCCTCGTTGTCGGGGTCATTGTTCGATAGACGCAGTTTAGCTTTCAAGGGTACCGAATAGGTCAGTCCCCGGTCGATCGACTCGTCGACCGAATATTTCGGTGGATCGACAGAGTAATCGATGAACTCCAGTTTGAAATTCTCACGGGAGTCGGATATAGGGAAATTTTCCTGAAAAACCTTGAACAAACCTTCTTCTGACCGTTGGTTAGAGGGCGTGTCAAGCTGGAAAAAATCTTTGAAGGATTTTACTTGGATGTCCAGAAAGTCTGGGTATCCAATCACTGGCTGAATCGTCGCAAAATTTTTGCGCGTACTGATTTTCGCGTTTGTCGCCAAGATTGTGCTTCGTTTAGTGCGTAACCGATTCTCAATGAGTGCGTTGCGAAGATTTGCCACGGCACTCGAACTAAGCGGTATTCAGGCTCCAGGTGTCACCCAACCCAAGGAGCGTAAATAATTAACATATTGCAATAAAAATAAGTTTGTCTTTTGCAATAGCTTAGACAAAAAGTCTCCAAACAGGAAAAGACCAGACGTTGGTCTGGCCTCCCCTGCCTGGAGCGATATGCGAGAGAGCTATCTGCTTACTTAACTTCTACTTCAGCACCAGCTTCTTCAAGTTGTTTCCGCAGTGCTTCAGCTTCGTCTTTAGCAACGCCTTCTTTCACTGGCTTTGGAGCTGTGTCAACCAATTCTTTGGCTTCTTTCAAACCCAGACCAGTAAGGTCTTTTACTAATTTCACGACAGCTAGTTTAGCAGCACCAGCCGACTTCAGAATTACGTCGAACGATGTTTTCTCAGCTACAGCTGGAGCAGCATCACCTGCGCCTGCACCACCGGCTACCATTACTGGAGCAGCAGCAGCTGGTTCGATGCCATACTCATCCTTCAGGATGGTAGCTAGCTCGTTAACTTCTTTAACTGTCAGGCTTACAAGCTGCTCCGCGAACGCTTTCAAATCTGCCATTGTAGTATTTTCTTAATTTGATTGTGATACAATATTGAAAAACTTGGTGTCGGAAAAATTAAGCTGCTTCCTCGCGCTCCGACAGCGTTTTGAGGATACCGGCCAATTTGTTGCCACCACTTTGCAACGCCGATATGACGTTTTTCGCAGGTGATTGCAGCAGACCGATGATTTCGCCAATCAATTCTTCTCTGCTCTTCAAGGCGATGAGCGTGTCGAGTTGGTCAGCACCAATAAATAGGCTATAATCAATTGAAGCAGCCTTCAATTGCAGCTTATCGTTCGTTTTACGGAACTCCTTAATAAGCTGCGCCGGTGCTTTGCCATTTTCGGGGTGAAACATCACCGCTGATTGACCATGCAGCACCGTCTCGTTGAACGGCGTATAATCCGTATCAAGGGGTTCGAGTGCTTTTTTGATGAATGAATTCTTCACCACTTTATACTCGATGCCCCGTTCAAAACACATCCGACGGAGAGTGTTGGTTTCAGCAACCGTCATGCCATTGGCTTCCGTGATGTAGAAGAAGGGAATGGACTGGAACTTACCAGCTAATTCCTCAATAATTGCTCCTTTGTCCTCGCGCTTCATGGCTTAAATACCGGCTACTGTGCCTTTATCAATCGTTACTCCTGGACTCATCGTGCTCGACAGGTTGATCGTTTTTACATACGTTCCTTTAGCCGACGAAGGCTTCAGACGTAATAATGTAGAAATGATTTCCTGCGCGTTTTCAGCCAGTTTTTCTGGCGTAAACGATACTTTACCAATACTGGTGTGAATAGCGCCTTGCTTATCGACTTTGAAGTCGATTTTACCGGCTTTCACCTCGCGAACTGCTTTTGCTACATCAGGAGTTACCGTACCTGATTTAGGGTTTGGCATCAAACCCCGTGGTCCCAGCACTTTACCCAACCGACCAACTTTAGCCATAACGCTCGGCATCGTGATAATCACGTCAACGTCCGTCCAGCCTTGTTCGATCTTCTGGATGTAATCGTCCAGACCCACGAAATCTGCACCTGCTTCTTTCGCTTCGTTCTCCTTGTCCGGGGTGCAAAGCACCAGTACGCGCACCGTTTTACCTGTACCATGAGGCAACGTAGCAACGCCACGAACCATCTGGTCAGCTTTACGCGGATCAACGCCTAACCGAACATCAATATCGACGGAAGCATCAAACTTCGTGTACGAAATTTGCTTCAGAATCTCAGCAGCCTGTTGGAGTGAGTATTCTTTGGCAGCGTCGTACTTCGACTGGGCTTCCTTTTGTTTTTTCGTTAACTTAGCCATTTCTGTGTTTGCTTCGGCAAGTCTGTTTAGTTCTCGAATGGCGCTGTGCCCGTCACCGTGATTCCCATACTGCGGGCCGTACCGGCCACCTGCTTCATTGCCGACTCGATCGTGAATGCATTCAGATCGGGCATCTTCGTTTCCGCGATTGTCCGAACCTGATCCCACGTAACTGAGCCGACTTTTTTGCGGTTTGGTTGAGCAGAGCCGCCTTTCAGCTTAGCTGCTTCCATCAGCAGAATTGGTGCGGGCGGAGTTTTGATGACGAAATCAAAGGACTTATCCTTGTAATACGTAATCAAAACCGGCAATACCGTACCCATTTTATCCTGCGTCCGGCCATTGAACTGCTTACAGAATTCCATGATATTTAAACCCTTGGAACCTAGCGCCGGACCGATCGGAGGTGAGGGGTTGGCTTGCCCGCCTTTGACTTGCAGCTTAACGTAGCCACCTACTTCTTTTGCCATTTTGGTAATTGAGTTACGACCGCACGGGCGGCCCCGCTTCTGCTCTGGTTTCCTATTGGTTCGTCACATAACCAATCCGCACACCATTTGCAGTTAATCAACTTGTTTTGGCCGGCCATCCTCTGAGGGAAGCATAGGATGCCAGACCACGGAGAACTAGTCTTACGATTAGCTTTCCTTTTCTACTTGTGCGTAACTGAGTTCTACCGGAGTGTTCCGGCCAAATATTTTTACAACGACGTTCAATTTCTTCCTGTCGTCGAATACTTCTTCTACGGTGCCGATGAAGTTGGCAAATGGGCCATCCACAACTTTTACGTTTTCACCTTTCAGGTAACCAACTGTTGGCGCTGCAACTTCCTGCGCTTCTTCGTCAACTTTACCTAAAATGCGATTTACTTCAGCTTGGCGAAGGGGAACAGGAACTTTCGACGTCGTCCCTACCTGGGAGTTACCCAGGAAACCTAACACACCCGGCATATTCAAAATCATGTCGAGGGCTCGGTTATTACCCAGGTCGGCTGAAATAAGAATGTACCCAGGGAAAAATGACTTCTCCCGAACGCGTTTCTTACCGTTACGCATTTCGTACACCTTTTCCGCTGGAATTAATACCTGCGGAATCACTTCGTCCAACTTCTGCCGGATAATCTCATTGTCAAGGTAGGATTTGATTTTCTTTTCCTGACCCGACACCGCCCGAATGACGTACCATTGTATGCCGCTCATGTTTCGTAAGCCAGTTTAGAAAGACTGATAAAATGCGTTCAGTCCGTTCTCGAACACTAAATCAATTAACCCGACCAATAGCGCAAAAATCAGCGAAGCTACCAGTACCAGCGTTGAACTGGATTGCAGATCGCTGAATTTAGGCCAAGTCACGTTATGCTGAACTTCCTCCCAGGAGGCTTTCAGAAACGATATAAACTTGTCCATTCGATGTAAAGGATTTGCACGGGTGGAGAGATTCGAACTCCCATCAACGGTTTTGGAGACCGCTATTCTACCCTTGAACTACACCCGTTTAAAAAAATCCATATCAGCGTGCTTCTGAAACGGACTGCAAAAGTACGAATTAATATCAAAAAAACAAGTGCATCTCCGGTAAGAAATGCACTTGTTTTAAGATACTTACAATTAGTCGAGGATTTCTGTTACCTGACCAGCTCCTACAGTACGGCCACCTTCGCGAATAGCGAAACGAAGACCTTTTTCCATAGCGATTTTATTGATCAGCGTTACATCAATCGTAATGTTATCACCTGGCATTACCATCTCAACACCAGCAGGTAGTGAAATTTCACCTGTTACATCAGTGGTACGGAAGTAGAACTGAGGGCGATACTTGTTGAAGAATGGAGTATGACGACCACCTTCTTCTTTCGACAGTACATAAACCTCAGCCTTGAACTTCGAGTGTGGTTTTACTGAACCTGGTTTGCAAATAACCATACCACGACGGATATCGGTTTTTTCAATACCACGGAGTAGAAGACCTACGTTGTCACCGGCTTCACCACGGTCCAGAATTTTCCGGAACATTTCAACACCCGTTACAACTGATTTCAGGTTTTCAGCACCCATACCAAGGATTTCAACTTGTTCGCCTGAGTTGATGATTCCACGCTCAATACGACCTGTAGCAACTGTACCACGACCTGTGATCGAGAATACGTCTTCTACTGGCATAAGGAATGGAAGATCTGTCATACGAGGAGGCAGAGGGATAAAATCATCTACACTCTGCATCAGCTCTTCAATAGTAGCAACCCATTTCGCGTCGCCGTTCAGACCACCAAGAGCCGAACCTTGAATAACTGGGATGTTATCACCGTCGAAGCTATAGAAGCTCAATAGCTCGCGAATTTCCATCTCAACGAGTTCGAGCAGCTCAGGATCGTCGACCATATCCACTTTATTCATGAATACAACGAGCTGAGGCACGCCTACCTGACGAGCAAGCAGGATGTGCTCACGAGTTTGGGGCATTGGTCCGTCAGTAGCAGCTACCACAAGGATAGCACCGTCCATTTGAGCAGCACCAGTCACCATGTTTTTCACATAGTCAGCGTGGCCTGGGCAGTCAACGTGGGCGTAGTGACGGTTCGCAGTTGCGTACTCAACGTGCGATGTATTGATGGTGATACCACGCTCTTTTTCTTCGGGAGCGTTGTCGATCGAGGAAAAGTCCCGTACTGCTGCTAGACCCTTTTCGGCCAGCACTTTCGTAATGGCAGCCGTAAGCGTCGTTTTACCGTGGTCAACGTGACCAATCGTACCGATGTTAACGTGCGGTTTCGAGCGGTCAAAATTCTCTTTTGCCATGTTTTTAAAACGCTATTGTGAACTGTTTTTTTGTTATTGAATGAATTCGCTGAATATAAATTAAACCCAGCGAAATCATCCCGTTTTGAGGGCTGATACCAATTGGGCTTAACACCGATAAGCGTCGGACGGCCGAAGCCGACCCATCAAAAAAGACTTCATTATGAAGCCTTGAGCCGTTACGGGGACTTGAACCCCGGACCTCTTCCTTACCAAGGAAGTGCTCTACCGCTGAGCTATAACGGCTTACTAGTAAAAGCCATTAGTCGATAGCAAGCAATGTTTGTTATCGACCATGTACCATTGAGCGGAAGACGGGTCTCGAACCCGCAACCTATAGCTTGGAAGGCTATCGCTCTACCAATTGAGCTACTTCCGCGAAAAGAAGTTATAAAATTCGAAAGACATAAGTTATTGAACGATATAACTATAAGACTATGAAACTTTATAACTCATTTTTGGTGGGGAGTGGAGGATTCGAACCTCCGAAGGCGTACGCCAGCAGATTTACAGTCTGATCCATTTGGCCACTCTGGAAACTCCCCAAAAAGCACTGTTAAAGAACATTTCCTACCCCGCTTCCGGTTTTGGAGTTGCAAAATTACACGTTTTTATGGTGTTGTCAACAGTAGCTTTAAAAATAATTTTTGGAAGCCTATTAAGTTACCTCAGTAGGTCCGTTAACTGCTTGCCATTGGGGTAAGAAATTTCAGTAATACGCCACCGACCAGCCAGTTGCTGCATGTCAATTTTGATCTCTTCAGGCTTGCCTTTGTTTTCAAAGGTTACATATACGATTGCCCGTGTACCTCCTATGATAGCGGGTAGAACCCAGGTCTTTTTGATAGCCGCATCGGGTGCGTTGAAGAGTAAATTCAGTTTGGTTCGGTTTATTTTGCCGCTTGGTTTCTGTGCATCATTCCAGACTAGATCGCCAAGTGGCTTTGTGAAAAATTGGTCTATTAAAGAGCGATCTTTCTTTTCCCGGAATGGATTTTCTTTGGTATTATGCTCAAAGTAAAGTGCTCTAATTAAGCGATCTGCGGCTGAGCGGGGTGTATCGGGACCGGGCCGTTTCGTCAATGCAGTAGCACTGTCTTCGATTGCTGTGGCTGAGGGTGATGTTGTCGCTGTTTCCTGTTTTGGTTTGGTCTGACATGATGTGATCATGTATGCCGAAATGAGTAAAAGGTAAGCCGTTTTCATAATAGGAAAGAGAGTTGTTGGGATTTAACGAATTGGCAAATTAACTACCTGTGTGTGCTGGCCAGACAGACCGAAAGTTAAGCAAAGTATTACGTCCATTTTTATGGATAAAAGCCGCACTCAACTAAATGGATGCGGCTTTTTACTGATACTGAATTTTATTCTACCAAACTCTTATTCGTTGGTCTTTAGGTTTAAATAATTTATCGCCAGGCTGAATGTTAAACGCCTGATACCAAGCATCGATATTTGACAATGGTCCATTAACCCGATATATATCCGGTGCATGCGGGTCGGTTAAAATACGTTGTGCTGTTGATTCGGGAAGTTGGTTGCTGCGCCATACCTGCGCCCAAGATAGAAAGAAGCGCTGGTCGGGCGTAAAACCATCGATCAGACTTTTCTTACCACTCGATTTACCTTGTGCCGTTTTTTTGAAGGCATCGTAGGCAATGGCTAACCCACCCAGATCGGCAAGATTTTCACCAAGCGTTAACTGCCCATTAACTTTTATAGAATCCAGGACCTTAAACCCAAAAAACTGATCTCGTACTTTGTCAGCCCGCTCTTTGAACTTTGCGGCATCATCTTTAGTCCACCAGTCACGCAGGGTACCATCAGCATCGTATTGTCGGCCAGAATCATCGAAACCGTGCGTCATTTCATGCCCGATAACGGCACCAATTCCACCATAATTCACGGCATCATCTGCATCAAAGTCGAAGAAAGGAAACTGCAGAATGGCTGCTGGAAACGATATATCGTTATTGACCGGGCTATATTGTGCGTTTACGGTCGGTGGTGTCATACCCCATTCTGTACGATCAACGGGTTTTCCCAAGCGATTAATCATGTGGTTATACGACCACTTACCCGCCGACTTTATATTTCCGTAGAAATCGTTCCGGTCAATAATTACCCCCTCATAATTTTTCCATTTGTCGGGATACCCAATTTTACGTTTGAAGGCTAATAGTTTGGTAAGGGCTTTTTTCTTAGTGTCTTCAGTCATCCAGTCAAGGTTTTTGATATGATCCTGAAAGGATGCTTCAAGGTTATTAACTAGTGCCAGCATTCGCTGCTTGGCTTCAGGTTTAAAGTATTTTTCTACATAAAGTTGTCCTAACAGATCGCTTAGTGTTCCATCAATCAGACCACTTACCCGTTGCCAGCGGGGTGTCTGCTCTTTCTGGCCTGACAAGACCTTCGAGAAGGCAAAGTTTTGTTTAACGAATGCGTCGCTAAGGTAAGGAGCTGCCCCCTTGATAATGTTCCAACGCATGTACGTTCGCCAATCTTCGACAGGAGTAGTCGCTACTAAACTATCTAATGAGCGAAAGAATGCCGGACTTTGCACCAGAACCGTATCCTGCCCTTTGGCACCGTATTTTGCTAATTGATCTGCCCAGTTGATACCTGGAGTTAGTTTGATGAAATTGGTGACGGACAGCTTGTTATACGTCTTGTATGGATCACGCATTTCGACACGAGGCATCTGAGCTTTTGCCAGAGCTGTTTCAACACGCATAATAACGTCGGCGTCCTGCGATGCCTGAGTTGGTTCTTCGCCAATCAGAGTAAATAGTTGAGTTAGGTTATCGATGTAGGCATCACGAATTTTCTGGCTACGAGCATCGCTTTTTAGGTAGTAATCACGGTCGGGGAGAGTAGTGCCTCCCTGGCTAAATTGAGGCAGGTATTTATTGACATTCTTTCGGTCTGTTACTACCCCAAAACCGAATAACATCCCATTACTTTGTGTACGTTGATAGGCGAGTTCATCGAAGAAGGTGGCTTTATTATTAACTTTGTCAACCCGCGCAAGATCAGCCTTAATGGGGTCGAAACCACGTTTTTCAATGGTAGCACTATCCATGCCGCTTACATAGTAATCACCTACCATCTGATATAAACGGCCCCTTGTGGTAGTTTTAGCGGCATCTTCTAGCAGCGATTTCATTGCATCCAGACTTTTCTCCCGTAATTCGTTGAAACTTCCCCAAGAGGTTTTAGAGGCCGGGACAGCGTTTTTACGAAGCCAGTTTCCGTTGGCATACTGGTAGAAATTATCGCCCGGTTTCACGGATAAATCCATGTTTTGAGGATCGATGAATTTAGGCGGACCAGCCGCCATAAAACCGATAGCTAGAGTCACTGAAAAAAGAAAAGCCACGCGTTTTGTCATGTCTGCGCCAATTAGAGTTGATGAGAGACTACAAAAATACATAACGCGGGTGGCAATCCGCACCTGAAAACAACTACAAGGTAGTTTTGTCAAGTGCGGATTACCACCCGCGTTATATCTAAAAACGTTTATTTGCTGGCTGTCAGCGCAGCCTGGAATTCTTTATACGTACTAATTTTATATTGGTCGAAGGGCTCTTTCTGATGGTAGTTTTTGCCAAAATACGTGATAATCTGGTGGAATGTACGTGGCTCCAGATAACCAGCTATGGGTTGAATCAGGTTGAATTTCTCGTCTAAAAATACCGTTGTCGGATAGCTCATCTGATTCTTCAATAATGCAGCAGCTAACTCATGAACACCTCGGCTCCCTCCGCTTACGTATTTGAAGGTTTGATTTCCCAGCGTTACGTCGGCAGTTTGTTCAGCGTTGAATCGAACAGGGTAATAGTTTTCATTGACATAATCAACAATGCCTGGTTTTGAGAAGGTTTCCCGGTCCATTACTTTACACCAGCCACACCAGTCGGTATATACATCGACCACAAATTTCTTGGGCTTCTTTTGGGTGAGCGCATAGGCTTGCTCAATAGTTAGCCAGTTGATATGCTTACGTTCGTCAGTGGGTTTGCCGATAGGCCGCTCGGTAGGCAACGTTGTTCGAAAAGCGCTGATCGTCAGCAGAACGAAGGCAGCAAAGAAGAGAAACAGACGGTTCATACAAGTGATGTTGTTTTAACTACTAACGTTCGGTGGTTTATAAAATTAGCAAAATCATGGCTTTTTACATGTAAAGCCGCAAAGAAATACGTACAGAACGCAACATTTCTAGTAGTTAAACGGCTCAGCCCATTTTCAGAGCTCTTAGAATATCACGTTTATGTGGCGGGCCAGGGTGTTTTTCGACTGATAGACCAGCCGCCCGCATATTTCGCTGTACATAACTCTTTGAGCAGTAGGTGGTCAACATGCCACCAGGTAACAATAAATGGGCCAGTTGGGTAAAGATCTCTGGCTCCCAAAGTTCAGGTTGGGCCGTAGGGGCGAAAGCATCATAATAAATCAAGTGAAATCGCTCGTTTGTTTGCCAATCCTGTAGTTTACTTTCCTGTTTTGTTAGCGTAAACCAAGGGGTAATCTCAACGGGTAGATTCCAGGGACACTCATGCAACTTAAGCAAGTAATCAGTTGCCAGCAGGTCGTCAAAGTTTAGTTGCTTTGCGTCTTCTACCGCCATAGGATTGGCGTCAATCGCCGTATAAATCACTTTTCTTTGGAAGGAATTAGCTTCGCGGGCAGTTAAAAGGGCGTTTAGTCCCGTTCCGAACCCCATTTCAAAAACACATAGTTCTTCGGTCGGAAATTTTTCAAACGCAGCTAGTAAACCTAGTTCGATATAAACCCGTTGCGATTCCTGAAAGGCTCCATGAACCGAATGGTATGTTTTATCGAGCGTCTGGTTAATGGCTGTATGCGAACCATCAGCAGTTACCATCAGACGTACGTCTGCTTTCATAAGCTATCAGTTTTTGGGCTACTTTTGTAACTGATTAAATGTGGATTAAATCAGTATCCTGATCCAGTATACATTAGTCAGTGTACATTATACATTACAAACAATGATTCAACGCATTCAGACAGTATTTTTGTTTCTTATTGCCGTCGCAATGGGTATTGCGCTCTCTAATCCAATTTGGGAAAAAGCTGGGTTAAAGTCGCCAGAGATGGCTCATTTGACAGCGCTTCAATACACACACCAGGAAGGAATTACGACATATGCTGATACGATTTGGTATTTGGCTCTGTTAATTGCTTTAGTAGGCTTAGTTTCACTCTATGCCATCTTTCAATATCGTAACCGCCTTACACAAACAGCTTTATGTGCTGTGAATGCGCTGATGCTCACGGCCATTATGGGTATTATACTCTATCGGACGCTTTACTTGGGCAAAGCCTATGGCAATCCAGCCGATCAAGGTACCTTTCTGTTCGGCTTTTACGCTATTATTGCTGCGCTCGTTTTCAATGCATTAGCGAACCGATTCATCCGCCGGGACGAAAAACTGGTGCGCGGGTCTGACCGAATTCGATAGTTTTACAAGTGAAGAATGAAAAGTGAAGAATGTAGAATAGTCTGCGTTAGCTTATTCTACACTCTTCACTTTTCATTCTTCACTTCTATTAAACGTTTTTGCCGTAACTTGAGCAGCAACTACAACCTCTGCTCAAAAAATGCGAAAACGCTTATTTACACTTCTTTACTTACTAACAGCTACACGCTTACTGGTTGCCCAAGCCCCCACTGGTGCAAGTTCATCTGCCAGCATTGCTACGTTTACAACTGGTATGGAGCGAAACCCCGGTTTTCTGACGTATTACTGGGATGCTAAAAAAGGCAAAATCTGGCTCGAAATCGACAAATTCGATACTGAACTTTTATTCTACCCGACGCTGGCACAGGGTGTTGGTTCCAATGATATTGGACTTGACCGGGGTCGTTTAGGTCAGGAGCACATTGTGAAATTCCAACGTAGTGGGAATAAAGTTCTAATGATTGAACCCAACTATTCCTACCGGGCTATCAGTAATGATCCGCTCGAACGTCGGGCCGTTGAAGAATCATTTGCCAAATCTGTTCATGCTGGCTTCGACGTTGTTGCGGAGGAAGGGGACGGTCCGACGGGTCGGAAAGTTTTGGTTGATCTCACTCCATTTCTGATGCAGGATTTGGTTGGGGCAGTCCAAGCTATTACACGTACACGACAAGGAGCCTATAAGTTTGACCCTGCACGTAGCGCAATGTATCTGCCTCGTACGAAGGGCTTTCCACAAAATACAGAGTTCGAGACGATTATTACGCTGACGGGCGATAATCCAGGTGCTTATTTACGTGAAGTTGTGCCAACTCCTACGGCTGTTACGATTCACCAGCATTATTCATTTGTGCAATTGCCCGACGCTGGCTACAAACCCCGTGTGTTCGATCCGCGTATTGGTTATGGCGGTATTGAGTATTTTGATTATGCGACGCCCGTTAGCCAGCCCATTATGAAACGCTACATTTCGCGGCATCGACTAGAGAAAAAAGATCCGTCGGCGGCTGTGAGTGAAGCCGTTAAACCCATCATTTATTACATAGATCCCGGCACGCCAGAACCGATTCGGTCGGCGCTGATGGATGGTACGGCCTGGTGGAATCAGGCATTTGAAGCGGCTGGTTATAAAGATGCGTTTCAAGTTAAACTGCTTCCGGCTGATGCCGACCCGATGGACATTCGTTATAATCTGGTGCAATGGGTTCACCGGTCTACGCGTGGCTGGTCGTATGGCGGGAGCATTAGTGATCCACGTACGGGCGAGATTATTAAGGGGAAGGTTACGCTTGGTTCCTTGCGGGTTCGGCAGGATTATCTGATTGCGCAGGGATTAGTTGGAGATTATAGCGGTGTAACATCTTCGACTGGCGATGCGATGATGCAAATGTCGATTGAACGGTTGCGACAACTGGCTGCGCATGAAGTTGGTCATACACTTGGTTTGCCGCACAACTATATCGCCAGTACACAAGGCGGAGGTATGTTTGGACGGGCGTCTGTTATGGATTATCCGACTATGGTGGCCAAAATAAAAGGTGCCAGCATTGATCTATCAGATGCCTATGCGAAAAACATTGGTGAGTACGACAAATGGAGTATTCGCTATGGATACGAGCAGTTTCCGGCTGGTACGGATGAAAAACAGGCGTTGGACAAGATTGTGAACGATATGCACAAGACGGGGCTGACGTTTTTGACCGATAAAGATGCTCGACCCGAAGGTTCCGTCCACCCAGCTACGCACTTATGGGATAATGGCTCTAATGCCGTTGATGAGTTGAAACGCGTATCGGATGTTCGTCGGATGGCGCTAAGTAGTTTCTCCGAGAAGAAAATTCCGGTTGGTACGCCAATGGCAACGCTCGAAGAAGTGCTGGTACCTATGTATATGTTCCATCGCTATCAGGTAGAAGCAGCGTCGAAAGTAGTGGGCGGGCAACTCTACACTAATGCACTTCGGGGAGATGGCCAACCTGTTGTATCGACCGTTCCGGTTCAGGAGCAAAAACGGGCGTTGGATGCTTTGCTGGCTACAATCGATCCGGCTTTCCTAGCAGTTCCCAAACCTATCCTGGCTCTCATTCCGCCACACCCATTCCGCTATGATCCTAATCCTCGGGAGGTGTTCAAGCGCCGTACGGGCTTATCGTTCGATCCAATGGCAGCGCCCGAGGCTGCGGCTGGCATGACACTTCAGATGCTGATGAATAGCGAACGTGTTAGTCGGTTGGTTGCACAATCGGCTGTTGATCCTGCTCAGCTGAGCCTTGAATCGATGTTTGATCAACTGTTGGGAGCTACCTGGTATAAAGCAGAGCCAACGGATAGTTATCAGGCCGAAGTAAAACGGTTGACCGACAAATTGGTCCTGCAAAAATTGATTGATCTGGCTAATAATCTGGAAGGCACCCCGCAGGTTCGGGCAGTGGCTTTGCTAAAAATTAGCCAACTAAAAACGAAACTTGCTGCCCCAGTAACAAACCCAAAAGGAGCTGCTCACCGTTTATTCGCGCTTGATCAGATTCGGCGGGCTGATGGTAACGTTGCCGACGTCAAGCCAACAAATCCCCAAACACCACCCGACGGAATGCCAATCGACACGGGTCAGGATTGGTTGGCACCAGCCTGCGACTGGGAGTTTTAAGTGTCTTGGATGAGCGTGAGCTCAGGTTCTTAAACCTGACCCGCGAGGTTTCTCGAAACCTCTCAGTATCGGTTTGAAGAAACCGACACCACTGGTGTTACTGGAGTGAATTGTTAATAAATAGTACTTTGTAAAGAAAGGCCATTACGTCTTAATGATGTAATGGCCTTTTATCTTTTAAAATCAACCGTTTATACAATTTTTAAATAAAATCGAATTTGACGAAACAAATAAAATCTATCTTTGTTAGATAATTTGAAAGTCGTTAGATAATGAGCGTTATAGATCGTAGAACTCGACAGAAAGCTGAAATCAGGCAACGCATTCTGGATGCAGCCCGACAGATAGCCCGTGAGAAAGACTGGAATGCCGTGACCATTCGGAGTATAGCCGAAGCCATCGACTACACGCCCCCGATTGTGTATGAACACTTCCAGAATAAAGAGGATGTCCTTCTAAACATCGTAAAAGAAGGACATGTTGAAAATCGGCGTGTGTTTGATGAGATTCTGGCCATGGAGCTAAGTGCCGAGGAGAAGATTGTTCGGCTGTCGATGGTGCAATGGACATTCGCCAATGAAAAACCCGAAATATTTCGACTAATGCATAATCCGGAACGAATGGAGCAGCAGCGGGATATGATGCGTGAGGGGATGGAGGATGCCAAACAGAAAATTGAAGGCTTATTCCGGGAGGTTAGTCCAGATACAGAAAATATGGGCGAACTGATTTTTAACTGGTTTTGCCTGATGCAGGGCTATATCAATCTCATTACAAACATTCGACCAGAGCAGGGAGCCAAGATGCTTGAAAACGTACAGGACCCTAAAATGGTCGCTCTTTTTAAAGATCCCACCAACTTATTCGAGCGCGCTATTCGCCGATTCATAAAAAGCCTATAAATCCATTTTGACTTCACTTAGATTTTATAAACAATGAAAAGCATGAAGCATACTACGCTAATGCTACTGACGCTGGGCCTGCTAGCCAGTTGGGCCAGCGCACAAAATGCGCCATCGGGAGGCTACACCCTGGCGCAATGCGTTGAGTACGCGCGGGTCAATAATCCGAACATAAAAATTGCTCGTGTAAATGAGCAAATATCAGTTGCCCAAACGCAGCAGGTTATTGGTAAAAATCTTCCACAGGTGTCGGTATCGGGCTCGTTGCTGGACAACGTTAAGATTCCAGTTCAGTTGTTACCTGGTGAGTTTTTTGGCCAGCCCGGCACTTTTCTTCCTGTTCAATTTGGTACACAATATAGTTCTACGTTAACTGGGCGTGTCGATCAAAAAATCTTTGATCCGTCATTTGGGTTGGCCCTGAAAGCCGCTAAAATTTCGACACAGGTGAAGGCGCAGGCTACACTTCAGGCCGAACAGACGCAGGCGTATAATATTGCACGAGCCTATTACCAGACGTTGGTCATTGATTTACAAAAACGATTGACCATTCGGGACCTGAATTCGTCGGATACGCTGTTGCGGCAGGAGCAGGTTCGTCTAAAAAACGGAACCACGCGCGAGATCGATTTTGGTCGTATCCAACTGAATCGCAACAACCTACAATCGCAACTGGAGCAGGCTAACCGGAATTACGAACAGGCCATTAACCAACTGAAATATCAGATGGGGATGCCGCTTGCCGAAACGCTGACGCTTCAACCACTGGAGGTTGAGAAGGAATTGCAGGTAAATGAATTGCCAATGGCAGACGGGCGTTTCGTTGAAAATCGCCCTGATTTTAAGCAGTTAGTCCTAAACACGGAATTGCAGGATTTAAATCGGCAGTCGAATAACCGAGGCTATTATCCGTCGCTGGGTTTTTATGGAACGTACGCTACCAATGCTCAACGACAATCGTTTAGCTTTTTCGATGGTAGTCAATCGTGGTTCAAAAGCTCGACAATTGGCCTGACTCTCTCCTGGACGCCCTTCGATGGTAATCAACGGAAATACCGGGATCGCGAAAATCGATTGAACCTGGAATCACTTCGACTGCAACAAATTCTGGCGCGTGAGTCGGCACAACTGAACCTGAGTAACGCACAGGTGAGCTATCAGAATCTGGTGATCGACATTCAACGGGAACGAGATAACATAACGCTTGCCCGCAAAATTCTGACGGTTACAGAACTGGAATACAAGGAGGGAATCGCGACGTCGGTAACACTAATTGATTCCAAAGACGCGCTGACCACCGCTCAGAACAATTTGGCCAACAAGCTAATTAGTTTATATCAGTCCCGCTTAGACTACGAAAATTCACAGGGAACCATACTTCAATACGTCACTCAAAAATAGACAGTTACCATGAAACGAATACTTATAATTGGAGCGGTAGCTGCCTTGATCGCGCTGATTGCTTTCCGATTGATAAACAACAAAAAAGATATTGAGGCCGCTAAAACGTCGTCAGTGCAATTCCAGACAACGCCTGTTGTGGATGTGCAGCCAGTTGCCTACGAGCGTCTCGATCAAAACCTATCTTTGCTGGGAACGATAGCCGCCCAGAACGAAGGAGACATCATCGCCGAAACGCGCGGTAAGCTCCAGAATTTTAAACTGTTGCTAGGCACCTATGTTAAAAAGGGACAGCAAGTTGGCTATGTTCAAGACCCTGTACAGGGTGTCGTTGTCGAAAATAACGAGACAGCAGTTGCCAACGCCAAACGTGAAATGGAGCGTTACGAGCGACTACTACAAGGGGGAGCCGTAACTCAGGAAGCATACCAGAAATACAAAGATCAGTACGCAACCGCTTTGTTGAATACAAAACAGCAACAGCGTGTACTGGGTAACGGAGCCGTTATCGCACCCATCAGTGGGTATGTGTACGACAAAAAAGTGGAGAACGGCGAATATGTGGCCATTGGAGCGGTGATTGCATCAGTTATTAATTTACAGGATTTGAAACTGGTGGTTAATGTACCGGAGCAAGCCGTTTATCAACTTAAACTTGGCGATAAGGCGTCTATTACGGCTCAGGCGTTTCCGGGTGTAACATTTTCAGGATCTGTGCATTACATCAGCCCAAAAGGAGATGATTTGCACAACTATCCAGTTGAAATCTATCTGAGCAACAACAGTAAAAATCAATTGAAAGCCGGCACCTTGGCCAATGCAAACTTTACGTTTAAACAGGGTATCAATGGGTTGTTTATCCCGCGCCGGGCGTTGGTTGGCGGAGCTGATAGTGCGAGTGTGTACGTCGTACAGAACAACATAGCCCGCTTGCGTAAAATCCGGCTTGGCTACGACAGCGGTGACCAATATCAGGTTCTTGATGGCCTGAAACAAGGCGAGCCAATAGTTGTAAATGGCCAGTTAAATCTGACCAACGGAGCTAAAGTAACTGTCAATAAGACAAACTCAGCTCAAGGTAAAGCGGATACATCGGTAGCGGTCAATCCTTAACAACAAACTACAAATGTCAGTAACTGAAGTAGCCATTAAACGCCCGACGCTGGTTGTAGTGGCTTTCACGATCCTGGGTATTTTGGGATTTATCTCGTATAAAAGCCTGAACTATACCCTATTGCCAAAATTCGATGCGCCCGTTGTAACCGTCATTACAACCTATCCAGGTGCGGCTGCCGGGGAGGTTGAAAACTCCGTAACGCGTAAACTGGAGGATGCGGTATCATCACTCGAAAATCTGAAAAACATAAGCTCAACCAGTCAGGAAGGACTTTCGATTATTCAGATTGAGCTGTCGGCCAGTGCCAATGCCAATCAGGCTTTGCAGGACGCCCAGCGGAAAGTCAACGCGGTACTCTCACAGTTACCCGATGAAGTAGAGTCACCAACGCTGCAAAAATTCTCGACTGATGACGTGCCCGTCATTCGAATGGGTGTTCGGGGGAATCTGGAAGCGACTAAACTCTACGATTTAGTTGATGATCAGATTCGAACGCAGTTGACAAAAGTAGACGGAGTGGGACAGGTGACACTAACGGGTGGGCGCCAGCGCGAAATCAAAATTGGTGTTGACCCGAACAAACTCAAACTATATAATCTCTCGCTGGCGCAAGTAACGCAAGCTGTGAATGCGGCTAACCTCGATTACCCAACGGGTCGTATTGAAACCGATCAGGCACAATATGCTATTCGTCTGGCAGGTAAGTTTACCGACATTAATCAGATTCGAAATGCGGCCCTAATTACGTCGACGAACGGAACGAACGTTGTGTTAAGTGATGTGGCCACTGTAACCGATGGTGTTGCCGACGCCACGACTATTAACCGGATTAACGGACGTGAATCCATTGGTATCTCGATTCAGAAACAGACGGATGCGAATGCGGTGGAAATTAGTCAACAGGTGAAAAGTATTTTGGGTGGCATCGAAAAGCAGTACGCCAACATTGGTCTGAAATTCGAAATCACCAGCGACTCATCGACCTACACACTGGCCTCTGCTGAGGGTGTTATTTTCGACCTTGAGTTTGCCGTTGTGCTCGTGGCCCTTGTGATGTTGTTGTTCCTGCACAGTATCCGAAATGCCTTTATCGTCATGGTATCGGTACCGGCCTCCATTATTTCGGTATTCGTGCCGATGTACCTGTTAGGCTTTACGCTTAACCTGATGACGTTGATGGCCTTATCACTGGTGGTTGGTATCCTGGTCGATGACTCGATTGTGGTATTGGAGAACATTTACCGCCACCTCGAAATGGGTAAAGATCGGCGAACCGCTTCACTCGATGGTCGGAATGAAATTGGGTTTACTGCGCTGGCTATTACGATGGTAGACGTGGTCGTGTTTCTACCACTCGTATTTGTACAGGGGCTGATTGCGAACATTATTCGGGAGTTCTCGCTGGTGGTTGTATTCTCAACGCTCATGTCGCTGGCGGTGTCGTTTACCATTACGCCGTTGTTGGCTTCGCGTTTTGCTAAAGAAACAGACCTTAATGGGCCTGGCCTTGGCAAACGATTCCTGAAATGGTTTGAGGGACAATTCGATTCACTTAAACACGCCTACGCTCGCCTATTAACCTGGGGTCTTCATCACAAACGCTGGGTATATATTACGGCTATTACCCTCCTGATTGCCTCATTCGGCCTGGTTGGCGGTGGATTCATCGGAACAACCTTCTTTCCACAGAGTGACCAGGGCGAATTTATCGTGCAAATTGAAGGAGAACCTTTCAATAGTCTGGCTGAAACGAATCGTATCTGTCAGAAGATTGAAAAGCAACTGATGAGCAACAAGCTGGTCACGAAAGTCAATAGCAACGTTGGATATTCAAGCGCGGCATCGGGTGGGGGATTAGGATCAACACCTTATCACAAAGCTGAAATTACGGTAACCATTGTACCTAAGCAGCAACGGACTATTTCTATTGAGAAATTTGCCGCTCAGACGAAAGCTGAAGTACTTAAAATACCCGGCCTGAACGTTAAATCGGCCCCGCTTGCCATCACAGGTGGTGCTAATGCTTCACCGATTCAAATTCTGTTACAAGGGAATTCCCAACAGGATTTACAGCAGGCTGCGGCTATTGTGAAGCAGATTGTGAAATCGGTAAGTGGAACGACCGACGTTGAGTTAGGCGTGGATGATCCTAAGCCTGAATTGAAAGTAAATCTCGACCGTCGCCAGATGGCTCAATACGGGGTCTCGGTGGCTAATATAGGCGCGACTTTGCAGACCGCCTTTTCTGGAAATACAGACAGTAAATACCGCGTCGGGAGCCGGGATTATGACATTCGGGTTGAACTCAACAAATTTAACCGCCAGAGTAAAGACGATGTTGGAAACCTGACGGTACCTGATGCAAAGGGGAAATTGATTGAAGTCCGACAGATTGCTAACCTCGAATTAGGTACAGGTGCCACGCAATTAACACGCTATAATCGGGTTGGCTCTTTGTTTGTCAACGCTAACGTAGTGGGTCGCCCAACGGGTACAGTTGGTACGGAAATCGACAATATTCTGAAAACGAAGCAATTGCCTGGTGGCGTTACCTATAAACTAAAGGGTGATCTGGAACGGCAGTCAGACGCGTTTAGTAGCCTCGGTATTGCACTGGGGCTGGCCATCACGTTTGTCTACTTGCTGATGGTTGCGCTATACAACTCGTACTTCCGACCATTTGTGGTCTTATTCTCGATCCCAATGGCCATTATCGGAGCCTTCCTGGCGCTGGCGCTGGCTGAGCAATCAATCTCCTTCTTCGTTATGCTAGGGATGATTATGCTGATTGGTCTGGTGGCGAAGAACGCTATTCTGCTCGTTGACTTTGCCAATCAGCAGAAAGAAGAAGGGAAGAATACTGTCGATGCCCTCGTAGAAGCGGGTCGTGAACGGATTCGCCCAATTCTCATGACGACCATTGCCATGGCAATTGGTTTGCTGCCAATGGCATTGGCTACAGGTGATGGGTCTGAGTCGAAAAACGGGTTGGCGTGGGTTATTATCGGCGGTCTGATTAGTTCGCTGCTCCTTACGCTTGTTCTTGTTCCAACGGTTTATTTAACCTTCGAGAATGCCTTTAATGGTATGCGACGTTTATATGGTCGATTGAGTGGGAAAAAAGAGAAGCCTGTACCAGCCAACCCAGCGAAAGTATAAATAAGCCGAGCACATACAGTAAAAAGCCGCCTATATAGTAAATAGGCGGCTTTTTTATAGCCAATCTCCATTAGAAAAGTACAATTCCAATAGGTTATATTGTAAATTTAATTCAAATTTAATTAAATATTTAGTTTAATATAATCATCTACATAGTTTTGTGCCGATACCAAAGAATCAATTAGATGAATAAAACTCTGACGATTGGCTGGGTAGGTGCCTTGTTGATGACTAGTCAACTGACATTTGCTCAACACTCCGTTACATTGTCTGCTGATACGACAAAGCCGTCTGCGCCGGTTATTCTTATCTCTGGACCGATAATTGTCAATGAGCCAGTTTCTCCCAAACCAGCTCCCGAGAAAAATGAATTGAAATACAATCTGAACGAATCAGGAACCCATTTTTTTAAGGCTACATTTCTAAACCAAGCCTGGCTTCAATGGAATCGGAGCAACCCTGGCTCAACGGTTATAGGCGTACCCAAAGACAATACCTTCTCCATAGGCTTGCGCCGGACCCGCATGCAACTATTTGGTCAAATCAGTGACCACCTGTTCGTATACTTTCAGTTTGGGATGAATAACTTCAACTACCTGAATGGTGGATTTAACCAAACTGCGTCATCGCAGCGGAAAGTACAGGCGTTTTTTCACGATGCTGTTGCCGAATATTTAGTATTCAAGAATAAAAATTACCTGAATATTGGAGCTGGTCTAACTATCGTGAATGGATTGTCGCGGTTTAGCGCACCCAGTGTGGCGACAATTATGAGCATGGATGTGCCTGTTTTTGCGCAAGCCACCACCGACCAAACCGACGAGTTTTCCCGCAAATTGAGTGTGTATGCACGTGGGCAGATTGGTCACCTCGACTATCGCATAGCTATCAGTGATCCATTCCCAATTCAAACCAATGGATTGGCATTGCCGACCTATGGCCCTAATTCCATATTCGCGTTGAAAGGCCAGGAGAAGCAGTTTCAGGGTTTATTTATGTGGCAATTCTTCGATAAAGAAGCTCATCAGGCGCCGGGTTATAACACGGGTACTTACCTGGGGTCGAAGAAAATCTTTAATCTGGAAGCTGGATTTATTACGCAGAAAAGCGCTACGGTATTTGTGCCTGCTGCCGGCGACACCATTTATCAGGCTATGAACTTGTGGTCAATCGCATCGTTCCTGGATATGCCGTTGAATAAGGCAAAAGGAACGGCCATTAGCGCATATCTTGGCTATTTTCATACAGATTATGGTACCAACTATCTACGTTTCAACGGCGCAATGAACCCAGCTAGTGACATTCCAATAACACAACGTCCAGGTAATTTGGGCGGTACTCAAGGAAACTCCTTCCCTATGTTTGGTACAGGTAGCGTTGTTTATGGTCAGTTTGGCTACCTGATGAAACGGGATCTATTCGGTGTTGGCAACGGTACATTGATGCCCTATGTACAAGCTCAGATTGCGAACTATCAGCGGGTAACAACTACACTTGGTGTGTATAACCTTGGCCTTAATTACCTGATTAAAGGCCACAACGGAAAACTGACGCTCGATTACCAGAATCGACCTTATTACGAGCCATCGTCGGGTACCTCACAAATTTCTGCGGGCGGTCGTCGTGGTCAGTTAATACTTCAATACCAGATTTTTATTTAATCGACCTGATCCCTTACTTATCCATTGTTTCCTGGCAAGCATCGACAGTCATGTCTTTCATATCACGTTTGGCTGTATTCTCTGTCACTTCCGACAACTCCAGTCGAGTGCGGGTAATACTCGATTTCTGATCGCCTTTTACGTAGTAGCTTTTTCCTGCTTCAACCTGCATGTCAAGGCCAGTTTCTTTCTTAAATACTTCTATGCCACCTCGGTGTGCTGTTAATGACAATGCTCCTGGTTTAGCTTTGTATTCGATGTACCGGTTATTGCTGAGTTTACATATTTTTTCTCCATTAGCGAAAATCGCATAATTCAATCCTGCTCCGAAAAATTGACCACCCCGGTAGATATACACGGTAGCAAAATCAGCACTGGCGCTGGTAGTAAGTGAATCGCTTCGAAATGCAGCACTCATCAGGCTTAAGCCAATAAGAATAAAAAGGAACGGTGATTTCATTGTTTTATACACATTAGATTGAGTAGTGAATCAAATAGGTCTCCTCAAAAGTAGGTTTTATAAACTGAGATTGCATTAATGCATTGTGATGAAACGGTATTATTGCTGGTTGGATTGAGAAAATCAAAAAGCCGATCGTTCTGACCGGCTTTTTGATATATAATTTATAATCTGGATACTAAACGCCAATATTCAGTGTGCTTAGTACACCGTTCATATTCCGAACAGCATCAGCCGATTTATTGAAAGCAGCCTGCTCTTCGTCGGTCAGTTTGTAGTCAATAATTTCTTCCCAGCCATTTTTACCTAAAACAACAGGTACGCCCAAACAAATATCCGATTGACCGTATTCGCCCTCAAGCAGTACGCAGGAAGGAATTACGCGCTTCTGGTCGCGCAGAATGCTCTCAACCATGTAAGCACCAGCGGCACCCGGCGCATACCAAGCCGACGTACCAATTAGACCCGTCAAAGTAGCACCACCAACCATAGTATCAGCAGCTACTTTTTTCAGCGTTTCTTCATCCAGGAAATTGCTTACGGGTACGCCAGCTTTAGTTGCCAGGCGAGTCAGAGGAATCATAGTTGTATCACCATGACCGCCGATAACCGACGCCTGCAAATCGTTTGGCGAGCAGTTCAGGGCCAGCGACAGATACGTTTTGAAGCGGGCTGAATCCAGCGCACCACCCAGACCAATAACCCGATTTTTTGGCAGACCCGACGATTTCAACGCCAGGTATGTCATCGTGTCCATTGGGTTCGAAATGATGATGAAAATTGCGTCGGGTGAGTATTTCAGAATGTTTTCCGTAACGCCTTTTACAATGCCTGCGTTGATACCAATGAGGTCTTCGCGGGTCATACCAGGTTTGCGGGGTAAGCCCGATGTAATTACGACAACATCCGAACCCGCCGTTTTTTCATAATCGTTGGTAGAGCCTATCAGTTTAATGTCGCAATCGAGCAATGTCGATGCCTGGAGCATATCGAGGGATTTACCTTCGCTGATGCCTTCTTTTATATCTAGGAGAACAACTTCGTGGGCGAGTTCCCGGCGAACAATGTTGTCGGCGCAGGTGGCTCCAACCGCCCCGGCACCTACTACGGTAACTTTCATACAGTATTCGGAATTAAAGGGTTAACAAACGACCGCAAAAGTACGTCCCCGGCTCAAGACAAACCAATAGCCGCCAGAATAAAACTTCTGGTTCGGTTCGTACGTTTATAGTAGGAATGAAAATTGTTAGATACGTACCATCCCTTACTTTGTTAGTCTGGCACTCTCCGGAATGACAAAAAATTCAATGAAAAACAGCAGTCTTATATCCAGGATTCTATCCTCCATCTTTTTTAAGCGGGCCAGCGACGGTGCCGCTCGCTACGCCCGTAATACGCGTAGCCTGTATGAACTGATCAGGGAGGCTATCGAGAAGAGCGGTGGCTTATCGGGAGCAAACTTTACTGCTTTTCGCGAGCAGTTGGGCGTTGTTACTCGACTGTTAAAAGCCTATGCATCAGGTGAGTATCGCCAATTGCCCTGGAAAACACTGCTTCGAATGATTGCCGTGTTGATCTATTTTGTGTCGCCTATTGATATTTTACCCGATTTCCTGCCAATTGTAGGATTGACAGATGATATTGCGCTCATGTTCTGGCTATTCAATGGAATTAAAGAAGACATTGATAAGTTTCGGGAATGGGAATATACGGCGACCAATCCACGGCAGGGATCATCCCGCCCGGTTGAGACTATTAAAATAGGGTGAGTATAAAGTTAAATGTTCTAACTTGAAACATTAAACCTGAAACGTGAAACCAAACTAGGCATTAGCGCGTAAGTTTCACTACGTTTTAATAGATTGTACGAGAGAGTTTTGTTAATTTTGCATACATTCAAATTCCAGAAATCATGGTATTGGCAAGCATTTTTGCAATTATGGGTTTGGGCGGTCAGGAAATGATCTTTATCTTCCTGGCATTGCTCCTGTTGTTCGGCGCTAAGAAAATTCCCGAACTCGCACGGGGACTCGGTAAAGGCATTAAAGAATTCAAAGACGCTACCAAAGACGTTCGCGAGAATATCGAAGAAGGTCTGAAAGAGTCGGAGAAATAAGTTAAGTCATGTTAGATGGCATGGCAGCAGACAATCAGGCGGTACCAATCTGGAACCGCCTGATTGTCTGTTTTTATTAGTTTAGGGTTTAGGAGGTCGGCTTAGTGCAGTTAAGATTCGCACTATAAACCGAATGCTATAAACCGAATACCGTAAATTATTTTTTGTGACTCCCTATCGTAGCTTTTCCGCTGTTCAGGCCGATCTTAAAAATGGCACCACTACCTGCCGCCAACTGGTAGAGCAGTATCTCATCCGCATTGATGAACACCGCGACCTCAACGTATTTACCGAAGTTTATGCTGATGAAGCTCGTCAGCAAGCCGATGCCGTTGATCAAAAATTAGCATCTGGTCAGGGAGGTCGTTTGGCCGGAATGGTCATTGGTATAAAAGATGTCCTCAATTATACAGGACATAGCGTTCGGGCCGGAAGCCGGATTTTAGACAATTTTACCGCTCAATTTACCGCAACAGCTGTACAACGGTTGCTGGACGAAGATGTCATCATCATTGGTCGGCAGAACTGTGATGAGTTTGCCATGGGCTCCTCCAATGAGAATTCAGCCTTTGGACCTGTTCGCAACGCAGCCGATACCAGTCGAGTGCCGGGTGGTTCGAGTGGTGGTTCAGCAGTGGCTGTACAGGCTGGACTTTGTTTGGCAAGTATCGGTTCTGATACGGGTGGATCGGTTCGGCAACCGGCCGCTTTTTGTGGGGTAGTTGGTCTGAAACCTACCTACGGACGCATCAGTCGTTGGGGGCTAATTGCCTACGCATCTTCCTTCGATTGCGTTGGTCCCATTGCTAACAATGTCGATGATGCCGCTCTGCTACTCGAAATAATGGCGGGCCCCGATGAGTTTGATAGTACTGTATCGAGTGAGCCTGTTTCTGCTTACTCCCAGACAACGCTTCCTGACCGGTCAGCCGGTGCGGGACCCTTACGAATCGCTTATCTGCGGGATGGTGTCGAGAGTGCAGGTGTAGCCAAGAGTATTCGGGAAGCTACCCAGCGTAAAATTAACGAATTGAGGGCTGCTGGGCACACAGTAGAACCTGTTGATATTTCCCTTTTAACATATCTTCTTCCAACTTATTATATTCTGACCACTGCTGAAGCGTCGTCAAACCTTTCTCGTTTCGATGGCGTACGCTATGGATACAGAAGTGCATCGACTAATAAATCAGCAATGGACGTATCCACACCGGACCTTTTGACGTTGTACAAAAAAAGCCGTACAGAGGGATTTGGTGCTGAAGTTCGTCGGCGGATTTTACTTGGCACATTTGCGCTGAGTGCCAGCTATTACGACGCTTATTATACCAAAGCCCAGCAGGTTCGGCGGTTAATTCGGCAGGAAACGGAGCGCCTGTTTGAGCAATATGACTTTTTGCTTTCGCCCACGACGCCTACACCTGCGTTCAAATTGGGTGAGAAGACAGATGATCCGCTGCAAATGTACCTCGCCGATATTTTCACAGTCCAGGCGAACGTAGTGGGTTATCCAGCCATATCGATTCCAAATGGCGCAGACGCTGAGGGTTTACCGATTGGTTTGCAATTAATGGCCCCCCCTTTTGCTGAGGGTAAATTAGTAGCATTGGCAAAGACTTTGTAGAATATATATGATGTATGATGTAGGATATATGACGCATGCTACGATAAAAATACATCATACATCCTATATTATACATCATATATAAAGTGAAACCTATATGAACTACCTGAACCGTAGCCTGTTGAGACTGGGGCTGTTGAGTGCGGTAGTGGGACTGGCAACAGTGACCCATGCCGAGACTACGATTCAATTGGACAGTACAATCGTAAAGAAAGATACGCTGGCCTATGTACCTAGCGTGCCTGACAGCCTGATTCGGGAACGGCTGGCGAAGTTACAGAAAGACATTCCGCTGAATTACCACAAAGCGGTGCAGGCCTATATTGATTATTTTACGTTCCGCAGGGCGAGTTACACCCAGACGATGCTTGAGCGGATGCCCCTTTTCTTTCCGCTCTATGAGCGAATGCTGAAGCAATATGGGTTGCCTGATGAACTGAAATACCTGTCTATTGTTGAATCTGCCCTGAATCCTCGTGCTATTTCTCGGGCTGGTGCAGGTGGATTGTGGCAGATTATGCCCGGTACAGGTCGCGATTTGCGCTTGTCGCAGGATGATTATGTAGATGAGCGGATGGACCCCGTAAAAGCTACAGAAGCTGCCTGCAAATACCTCCGGGATTTATATAACATCTTTGGCGACTGGGAAATGGCAATGGCAGCCTATAACTGTGGACCAGGGGCTGTAAAACGGGCTATGCGTCGGTCCGGAGGCAATTCGTTCTATACCATTTATGATGCTTTGCCCAAAGAAACCCGTGGCTATGTGCCTCAGTTTGTGGCGTTCACTTATCTGATAAACCACGCCGGAGATCACGGGATCGTGGGTGAAAATTTCGAGTACCCAATTCCGCACGATACTATTCAGGTAAGCGGTTATTTTAATCTCGAAACGTTTGCCAGGCATAGCACAATGGCACTGGCCGACCTGCAGAAAATGAATCCGGCCATTACAACAACTATTCTTCCAGAATCTACCAAACGATATCCGCTCCGGGTACCAAGTGAGCAGTATGACTATTTTGCGTCTCATCGTCAGACTATTCTGGATTCGGCCAGTCGAATACCAGGAAAAATGGAGCATATTTTGCTAGCTAGTGCCGAAAATGTTCGGTACGGAGCTGATTCGATGGGAGCGTGGACGGCGTTGAATCGGAATCCGCTGGCCAACATAAGTTTGCAGGAAGCTCCTGTTCAGGCTGCTCAACTTGCCGTAGTCGAATCGATTGATGAACCTGAGGATGACATTGAAACAGTCGTTATGCGGAAACCCCGCAAACAGACGTATGTAGTTAGAAAAGGCGATAACCTGACGGAGATTGCCGATCGCTATAATGTTGAACTCTATGATCTGAAACGCTGGAATCACCTGCGATCAACCAAGATTCAGAAAGGGCAGAAGTTGACAATTTTGAAAGAAGTTGCCGAAACCCGAGCTGAACGACTGGCCAATCAGGGAACGGCTAAAGGTCGTAAGAAAGCAGAAGTTCTTGCTAAATTGAAACATTACAAACCCCGTTATCATCGGGTACAAAGTGGCGATACACTCTGGAATATTGTTCAGCGGTATGACCTGACCATTGACCAGCTAAAGAAAATGAATCATATCAAGAGCAATGCGCTTCGGCCCGGCCAAAAACTGATTGTTGGCTAATTATTTTTTCAAGTTCCATGTTGAGCGCTTCAGTTCGAACTTGGAACCTGAAACTTGGAACAACTAATACATGCCCACGATTTTAGTGATAAAGTCGTGGGTTTTTCGTATCTTTATCTATACATAACACGCTTAAAAACAAGCCTTTCCAAACCACGAATGATCGCTTATTTAGACGGAACGCTGTCCTATAAAGAACCTACGCATACCATTATTGACGTACACGGAGTGGGCTATATGGTCCATATTTCTCTTCAAACGTATGCTGTTCTGCCCGGTGGTGGCGACCGAATCAAATTGTTTATTCATCATCTATTTCGAGAAGATTCTCAGTCTCTATATGGTTTTGCCAATGCCGATGAAAAATCGCTATTTCTGGATTTAATTGCTGTTTCTGGCGTTGGTCCGAACACGGCATTGGGAATGCTCTCTGCTATGCAGCCAGGCGATTTGCGGCTGGCTATTTTAGGAGAAAATGTTCGGGCGGTGCAGGCGATTAAAGGCATTGGTGCTAAAACGGCCCAACGCATCATTCTCGAACTGCGCGACAAAATGAAAAAATCGGGGGTTGTACCCAGTGGACCTACTTATCGCCAGTCGGCTGTCGATCCTGTTCGCGAAGAGTCGCTGGCTGCTTTAGTGGCGTTAGGTTTTCCCAAACCAACAGCAGAGAAAAGTGTGGATGACGCACTCAAAGCCGAGCCTACTTTATCTGTTGAGGATGTGATTCGGCGGGCTTTGCGGACCTCATAAGGAGAAAACAAAAAACGTGGCCTCGATTAATCGGACCACGTTTTTTGTTTGTTCTATCTAGCGCTAATCGACCCCAGCGGCCTTCTTGGTTTTTGCTTTAGCTACTGCTTTTAGTTCTTTAGCTTCTCCTTTCAATTCTTTCTTTTCAGCCTTTTCCATTTTCCGATCAGCTTTGGCCATTCTCGTTTTTGGATCAGAAATACCTTTGACCTCTAAACCTTTGTGTGTCGCAGCTTCCTTTCTGTACTCATGAGCCTTAGCCACTTTCTTTTCAGCCTTCATTTCCTTTTTAGCTGCTTTCCCTTCCTGAACAGCTTGAGCAAACCCAAATTGTGATACGGTTAGCAGGCTGCATAGTGAAGCAGCAATGATTAACTTTTTCATAGCAGTTGATTGTTTAATAACCTACCTACGAATTCGTAAGTAATTACAGAAATAACTAACAAGGGATTGGTCGCTTTGTTTTAAAAGTAATAAATCGATTAACAAATAAAATCGTCAAATGTATAGATGATATTAATATTATGTATTTTATAAATTCCTGATTATGAGATAATTGTCTTGTTGGATTGTACTGATTAACTAACCTTGAATTACTTAGTATATTTTACTGGACATAAGCTGGGTACTGACTTCTAGATATAAGTAATGATGAAACGAGGTAATAATTGAAAAATGAAAAAGCCTGACAAATGCCAGGCTTTTAATGACCTAATTTAACGGGCTGCTTTTTAAATACGTTTCTAAATAATTGGTGTATTGCTGGTACAAAAGCAACTGCGTCCCTGCGCTATAGGCTACTCCGTGTGCGCCAGGTGGATAGATCCGCAGATCGGCGTCTTTACCCGCATCTTCCAACGCGTTCATAAGTTGAAATGTATTTCGAACATGTACGTTTTCATCCATTGTTGAGTGAGCAATGAACATTTTTCCTGCCAGGTTTTTGGCATAAGGAGATACCGCACTGGCTTTATATTTCTCCTCGTTTTCAGGCAACAGGCCCATGTATCGTTCGGTGTAAATGGAATCATAAAGACGCCAATCTGTGACGGGAGCCCCTACAATTGAAACTTTGAAAACGCCAGGATGAGTCAGCATGGTGTAGCTACTCATATAGCCACCGTAGCTGTGCCCCCGAATGGCCATTCGATTGCCATCTACCCAGGGTTGTTTAGCCAACCAGGCGGCCGTTTCGGCAAAATCCTGACTTTCGTATTTGCCTAATTTCTCATAAACGATTTTCTCGAAATCGCGTCCATACCCACCGCTGCCCCGATTGTTAACGCTTACGACCACATAGCCCGTTTGCGCCAGCCACTGATGCCAACCTGTTGCACCCCAATCATTGTATACAGACTGAGCACCTGGCCCGCCATAAATATCAATAACGACAGGATACTTTTTAGTGGCCGGGCCGCCGTTGCGGTCGAAATCAATTGGTTTGATAATTGAGATGTCGATTTGCTGGCCGTCAGAAGTCGTAAAGTTAGCTAGCTCTTTGGGCGCATAGTCATGACTTGCTACGTAATCTGACACATTCTTGTTGGTTTCCAATGCCTTGATCAACTGCCCTTTTGTATCGCGCAGTTCGACCTGGGTGGGTGTCGAAATATTGGAGTACTTATCAATGAAATATTGACCATTGGGGGAAAAGTTCACCGTATGCCGACCGGGTATGGTTGTTAGCCGACGCTTGTTTTTGCCATCCAGATCAGCCACAAATAACTGCCGTTCCAGGGGTGACGCTTCTGTTGAGGTGAAATAGACTTTCTTTGCTTTTGGATCAATGTGGTGTACAAACGTGACTTCCCACTTTCCGCTTGTGACTGCATTGAGCAACTTGCCAGAATAGTCGTAGCGGTACATATGTGAATACCCATCCCGATCAGATACCCAGTAAAACTCCTGAATACCAGCCGGGAAATAGATCAGGTGATTGATGCCCGCAAAGAAATCGAAGATGTCAATCCAGGTGGTCGAGGTTTCTTCCATAATCTGCCTGGCATCACCTGTCCGGGCATTCGCCATAAACAGGCGCAGGTGATTCTGCTTACGATTTAAATGCATCAGCGCGATCTTACCCTCCTGCGATGTCCAGTAGATACGAGGAATGTAGCCGTCCCCCAAATCA
This sequence comes from Spirosoma arboris, assembly GCF_009754945.1. Classification (GTDB taxonomy): domain Bacteria; phylum Bacteroidota; class Bacteroidia; order Cytophagales; family Spirosomataceae; genus Spirosoma; species Spirosoma arboris. The sequence continues at coordinate 35,651 of NZ_WPIN01000024.1, read as the reverse complement.
ACTTTCATCCATTGCTTACTTTTATTCGCTATCTCGATGACTCCAATACGAACCGTTGGATTCTGATCGCCAACGCGCGGGTAGGGGAGAGAGTCAAATTTCTCATCGAAGCCTTTATAATCGGTTAGTTTATAAATGGGTACCTGCCGTTCATCAGACTGCCAGAAGGCGATAAATTTGCTATCCGGCGACCAATCCCAGGCTTGAGCCAATCCAAATTCCTCTTCATAAACCCAGCCAAAACGACCATTCAAAAAGGCCGCTTTCGCATCGTCGGTTAGTTGCGTTTCTTTCTGAGTAGTAAAATCAAAAACAAATAGATTCCCGCCACGCTCATAACCCACTTTTTGACCATCAGGGGCTAACTCAGCCGTTTGAGCATCCCTGGCGACGAGCTTCAGGCTCTTATCGGCTACTGAATAGACGTAGTAATCAGAGACGCCTGACCGCCGGTAAACGGGTCGAAAATTGCGCTGAAACAGAATATTCTTCGAGTCTTTCGACCATTGAAACGAGCCATAGGCAAAGGGTTTGTCGGTGCCGGGGAATTTTAGCTGACTACCGTCAAAAATCACCTCTTCTTTCTGGTCTTTGGGCGACAGCGTTTTGATCGTGTTCTGACCATCTATGAAGGAGAATTTACTACCGCCCTCAATCCAGTTTACGCTTCGTGGACCCTGCAACCCATTCAATTGCCCGCCTGAAAAAACGGCTTGCTGAAGATTCGTATACCGTTGTTTGGATTGCGCCAGGGCAACTTTTGGAGTAGCCAGACGAGTGATCAGAAGAGCAACCAATAAGAGCTGCCCGAATAGTTTTCGATTGATCATGAAGTAGAGTATGACTTATAAAAGATTCAAATTTACTAAAAAAAGACATTTTGTTTTTTTAGAATGAAACCAACTTAAGGCATGGTTTCCCTAGGCATTTATCACTACATTTCGTAATTAAATGGATTATGTTTTCATTAACTCACCCACAAATTAATTCGTACCTATGACCAACAAATACTCTCCCGTTATCCGACAATTTTGCTTGCTCTGGCTAACGGTTCTGCTTTGTACAACAGCATTTGCGCAAGGCACTCGCTACACGATAAAAGGGCGTGTTACAGACCCCGAAAAGCTGGCGCTTCCAGGCACGACAGTGGTTATTGTCGGCACAACAGTTGGTACCACATCTGATGGAGACGGCAACTATACGCTTCCGGTAACGCTTAAGCCCGGCCCTGTAACAGTAGCTTTTACCGCTATTGGATACGAAACGCTGCGCCAAAACATAACGCTGGGCAATGCCGACGAGGTGACAGTAAATGCCCAGTTGGTGGCAGCCGCTACGAATCTTGATGAGGTTGTTGTAACGGGTTCCACCTTGTCAGCACCTAAACGCGAATTAGGAAATGCCATTAGTACGATCAAAGGGGCAGACTTGTTACAGTCTGGTTCTGGCAACCTGATCAACTCATTGCAGGGAAAAGTGCCAGGTGCACAGATTACCCAGAACTCAGGCGATCCAGCGGGCGGAATCAGCATTCGGTTACGTGGGATCAAGTCGCTGGTTGGCTCGTCAGACCCACTGTATGTGGTTGATGGAGTAATCGTGAGTAACGCCAGCACCAACGTATCGCAGCTTGCACTGGCCAATGACGTAGGTAATGCCAACGTTGGCCAGAACCGTTTGTCTGATATTAACCCGGATGATATTGCTACCATCAACGTGGTGAATGGTGCGGCTGCGGCTGCCCAATATGGTTCGCGGGCGGCCAATGGCGTGGTTATTATCACGACAAAGCGGGGGCAGACGGGTAAACCACAGGTAACGTTTACGACTTCATTCAATGTCAATGAATTACGCAAGAGTGTGCCTGTTAACACCTATGGCAAGCAATTCGGGTTTGCTTCTCTTCGACTTTATCCGATTGGCGTTATTACCCCCGCTCAGGTTACAGCTAACCCAGGTACAACCACAACGAACATCTATCGGGATGGCGCGTATTCGGCTTTGGCAACGAATTTGGTTGACGTACAGCGGTACAATTATTTCGACCAGATTTTCCGGACGGGATACGGAACCGACAACAACCTGTCTATTTCGGGTGGTCGTGATAACACACAGTATTATGTGTCGTTTGGCTATTTGAAAAATCAGGGGATTATTAAAGACACGGATTTCACGCGGTATAATCTCCGCGCTCGGGTTGATCAACGGCTAACCGATTGGGCTAAAATTTCGGTTGGTTTGAGTTATGCTAACAGCTTTTCCAACGAAAAAGCAAATGGCAACGTCTTCTACAGCCCGATCAACTCGGTCAATATCACGAACAATATCTATGACATTACCCAACGTGATGCTGCTGGAAACTTACAGGCTGTTGAGCCTACACGTGTAAACCCGCTATCAACGATCGAAGACATGAAGTTTTCGCAGTCGGTGAGCCGGACCATCAACAGCCTTCAGTTGAATCTGACACCGTTGCGGGGCTTGAGTGTTGACTATATTGTGGGGGTGGATGCATACTCGCAGTTTGGTAAAAACTATATTCGTCCGTATCCATACCAGGCCATTGCTGGGTTACCAGCCGCTCGCTATCCGGGTGGATTTGCCGCTACGGCTACCAACCAGGTATTGCAATTCAACAACGACCTGAATGCGCAATATGAAAGGCAGTTCAACGATAAGTTTAAATTGAACGCAGCGATCGGATATAGCTACCAGTATTTTCAAGCTGATTACTCCATCAACAGCGGGCAGAATTTGTCGCCCTTTATCGAAACCGTTAGTGGGGCCAGCAACACTACCTATTCAGTGGCGTACAACTTAGATCGCTTTAGTTTGAGTGGTTTATTTGCGCAGGCAACTCTTGGTTATAAAAACCTGGCGTTCATTACCGGAGCCGTCCGTCGCGATCAGTCGTCGAAATTCTCTCCAAGTCAGACCAACCAGTATTATCCCAAGGTAAGTGGTTCATTCATTGTGTCGGACCTTGATTTCTGGAAAAATCTGTCGTTCAGCAATGCCTTCAATAGTTTGAAACTGCGGGCTAGCTATGGCGAAGCAGGTAACCTGTCGGGTATTGGTTCGTATGCACGCTTCTATCAATTTAGCCCCGTAGGTTTCCTGGGCAAGAATACCGTAACACCAGGTACACAGTTAGCTAACCCTGACGTACAGCCTGAGCGCATGGCAGAACTTGAAGGTGGTGTCGACCTGGCATTTCTGAATGGTCGTATTAGCGTAGGTGCAACGGCTTACCATCAGAAAATTACCAACTTAGTCGTGAACCGAACACTGGCACCAACTACGGGTGGTACCAGTATAGTCAACAATGTTGGATCGATGGAAAACAAAGGATTCGAGATTGTTTTAGACGCAACACCTATTAAAACCAAAGACTTCAGCTGGGATGTTACCTTCATTTACAATCACAACCGCAATAAAGTCCTTGATCTGGGTGGCTTACCAATCATCAACCCTGACGCTTCCTCGGCCTCAGGATCGCCAGTTAACTTAATTGTTGGCCAGCCAGTTGGTGTGTTTTACGGCACTGCCTATGCGCGCAATTCAGATGGTACGCTGTTGCTTTCGCCATCTGGCTTCCCCCAATCTGAACGGGCTGTTGGGCAGGCTAATGGCGCTGTTACGTATGTGGCAGCACGTAATTCAGATGGTACGCTGGATGTTACCAAGCCAACAGCCAACGCCATTATCGGTAATCCCAATCCAAAATGGACTGGGTCGTTCAGTACAAACCTAGCCTACAAAAAACTGTCTCTTCACATACTTCTGGATATGGTTCAGGGGGTAGACGTCTTCAATGCGGATAAGCGGACGCGCCAGGGTGTTGGTTTAGGTGACTATGCGGAACAGGAATTGCGGGGTACGCTCCCACGCGGATACATCTTCGGTGTTTATAATACACAGGAGTTCCGTGTTGATCCAGGTTCCTATACCAAACTGCGCGAAGTATCGCTCAGCTATACACTACCACAGTTTATTAAGGGGCTTAGCCGTTTGACGGTATCTGCCGTAGGACGCAATCTGTATTCGTGGGATAAATACACCGGCTTCGATCCCGAAACCAACGCGGGTGGCAACAACGACCTGCTACGAGGCATGGACTTCGGAAACGTCCCTATTCCACGTACCTACCAGTTTAAACTAGCCGCGACATTCTAATTATGAAAAAGATACTCATACCAATTCTCCTCACAGGCCTGATTTTGACACAGGTTGCCTGTAACAAGGAATATCTGAATCCTAGCACCATTAGTCAGTCGCAGGCGGTTAGCTCGCCCGATGGCTTGATGACACTTGCTAATGGATTGCAATACCGGTACACGACTGGTGCAGCCGGGAGCGTACTCTATGCCAGCACAGCTGGAGCAGGGTTGACAACCAAAGAGGAATTTGTCTTGAATGCTGGTAACCTCGATGAAGTCAATCTTACAGTTGGCGCTGGTAATGTCAGCAATATCAATAGTGTTGTCGTTAACCTCTGGACAAAGAGCCACTTGGTGCGGGCGAATGCTGAATTGATTCTGGCAAACACGGGCGTCGTATCGGATGCGGGCACCAAGAGTGGAATTATTGGCTATGCATCTATCTTCCGGGCATTGTCGCTGGGAACGCTTGGACAATTTTTCGAGCAGTCGCCTGTTACTACAGGCACTAACGTTCCCTTTGTTCCTCGGATCGATGTATTTAAGTCTGCAATTGCTACACTCGAAACGGCTGCTACGCAGGTAGCAAGCGCACCGGTATCAGCTGATTTTGCAGGTAAAATTGTGACAGGGATTGATATCCCAAATACAATTCAGGCGCTAATTGCCCGCTACGCGTTATTTTCAGGTGATTACGATAAAGCACTTGCCGCAGCGGCCAAAGTTGACCTGACGAAAAAGTCGGTTTATAATTTTGACGACAACACGCGTAATCCGTTGTTCGAAGCCACGTTTGGTAACCTGAACGTGATTCAGCCGACTAATGCTAACCTAGGTCTGACAGGCGCGATTGCCCCAGATCCAAACGACAAGCGGCTTGCCTTTCTGACTAAACCCAGCACCAATACGGCTGTGGCACCTGTAATTGCAACGGCTTTCTACACAGCCAATAATGCGGCTGTTCCGGTTTATTTGCCAGGTGAAATCCTGTTGATCCAGGCCGAAGCCTATGCGCGTAAAGGTGATCTGGCTAATGCAGTAGCATCGCTGAACAAAGTGCTGACCAAAACGGCCGCTACGGATGCGTTCGGACTAGGCGCTGGCCTGACTGCTTATTCGGGTGCGCAAACTGCCGACGCTATTTTGATAGAGATTTTCCGGAATCGCCAGATTGAGCTAGCGTATCAGGGTTTCCGACTGGAAGACAGCCGTCGGTTCAATCGGCCAGGCCCCGGCGCGACAGGATCAGAGCGAAATCGTAACTTCTTCCCGTATCCTCTGACCGAGCGTAATAACAACACAAGTACGCCAGCAGATCCAGCTAATTAAGTGGAATAGGTGTAATAGTGGAGTGGGTGAAATGAGTGGAGTAGGTTATACGCAATAACCTACTCCACTCATTTCACCCACTCCACTTACTTTTTCTATAATTTCACTGGTAAGCCCGTGCGGGTTGATTCGTAAATGGCCTGAAAAAGTGCGACGACTTTACGACCATCTTCGCCAGTAACCAGCGGAGGACGGTTGTTGCGAATGGCATCGCAGAATTCGGCAATCTGAATAGCGAAATAATAAACCGTCGCGTCGATTGTGTTGAAGAAAGCCGTGTCTTCAGCTATGAACGTTGCTAACTGATTTTCTTCGCCCGGTACTGTCCAGAGGTCATTGACTGGAGGATCGGTAATGCTTGACATACCGGCAATAAACAAAGCACCACCATCCGTCTGAACGCCTACCGATGCGCCATTTTCGCCATGCACATGGACTTTCCCGAAAATGCCAGGCTTCTGCGAATTACTTACAATGATATTGCCCAGGCTGCCGTTTTTGAATTTTACGATAGCTAGTGCTGTATCGTCAACTTCAATATAAGGATGATTCAGGTTACGCCAGACACCATATACTTCGTCAATATCGCCCATATACCACACTAATAAGTCCAGCTGGTGCGGTGACTGATTGACCAATACGCCACCGCCTTCTTTATCCCACGTACCGCGCCAATCGTCACTTTTATAGTATTCTTCACTACGCCAGCCAAGCATCTGAATGGTGCCAAGTACGGGCTTTCCAATCTTTCCGGAATCAATGGCTTCCCGAATACGCATGGATGGAGCATAGAATCGCCGTTGGCTGATAACACCGAGATAGCGATTATTACGTTTGGCCGCTTCGATCATGGCGTCGCAGTCTTCCAGGGAAGAGGCTAGTGGTTTTTCAACCAATACATGAGATCCAGCATTTAGGGCCGCTACAGTTGGCTCCCGGTGAGCAGGGTGCGTGGTGCAAACAAGACAGAGATCTACGTTTTCGCGATCAACCATGTCGTACACGTCACTATAGGCTCGAATACCGTATTGGTTCGCGAAGTCTTCGGCTTTTTGATAGGTCCGTCCATAAACGGCAACTAATTCGGCATCGGGTGTTTGTAAAACGGCCTGGGCGTGCAGGTGGGCCACTTTACCGGGACCAATAACGGCAATACGTATAGGAGTAGTAGGCATTATTTTTAACGCGTATTATGGTTTCAGAACTACCTTAATTAAGCCCTTTTCTTTATCATACAACCGCTTGAACCAGTCGGCACCTTCTTCCAGAGGAACCTCAGCACTGAGAATCGCTTCGACGTTCATGCGACCAGATGAAATCAGGGCCAACGCGGCTTCATATTCACCGTTGATGGCGCAGGAGCCCTGTAGTCGCAACTGACGTGTCACGACGGCTTGCAGCGGAATCTCAACTGTTGGAGCAAGATTGCCTACCAATGTGACAGTCGCCCCTTTTCGAACGCAGTCGATGGCCGTTTTAACGGTTGGTCCCGCACCGACTACTTCAAACGAAACGTCGGCCCCGCGTCCGTGGGTAAGCGCTTGAACTTGCTTGGCCAAATCACCACTTTTTGCATTAATTGCATGAGTAGCACCCAGCGTTTGCGCCAGTGCGAGCCGATCATCGTCCAGATCAATAGCGATGATCGTACCACATCCGGCCAGTTTGAGCGCCTGAATTATAAACAGACCAATCATGCCCGAGCCCACCACCACAGCTGAATCATTCACCTGAATTGGAGTCAGATTTAAGGCATGTAGCGCTATAGCTACTGGCTCAACAAGCGCTGCCTGAGTGAAGCTGACATTCTCGGGAATAGCGTATAGAATATGCTGAGGAACAGCCACGAATTCGGCAAATGCCCCCTGTCGTTTGAAGTCGGGCGTCGATACCCCTATTACTTCGCGACCATCGCTAATGTTATATTGCCCTCGGCGGCTATACCAGTCATCCAGCACATAAACTGTTGAGTCGAAGGTGACCCGGTCACCAGTGGCCCAATCGCGTACATCGGAACCTACTTCGACAATAATACCGCTGGCTTCATGGCCCATAACAATCGGTGGAATGCGTCGGCCAGAGCTTCCATCCATGCCGTGAACGTCAGAGCCGCAGATACCTACCGCTTGTACCCGCACAAGTACCTCGTTTGGCCGAATGGTTGGCCTGGGGACATCTTGTAAATCGAAATGATTGTATTCAGTAAGAACGAGTGCTTTCATGAGTAACGCGAGTGGAAACCCGCTTTAATAAGTATCAAAGTATTAAAATGCGGGTTTACTCCCACGCTACTTACAGTTTCTGATAAATTCTAATAAACGCTTCAATTGGTACCTGATCGTGATTTCCCTGTTGAAGGTTCGGATTGATTTCATAGGTCACCACTTCATCCATTGAATCGGGTAGTTCGCCGAATAACTTACTGGCGGCATTGGCCGTATATTTCTTTTTTGTCCAGACAAGCCGTTGGTCGGTTTCTTTGCCCCAGGTCGGATTGTCACCGAGGATTAGTTGAATTTTGGCCCAATCATTGAAAAAGTATTCCTGTAAGAGTGGGATAATCCGATCGCGGAAAGCGTCACATAATTCGGCATATGTTTTAACATTGGTCAAATAGGCATGTCCAATCTGATGGTCACGGTCGAGCAAGTATTCGATTCGTTCGTTTATCGTTCGTAACAACTGGGGTAATTCGATACCATCAATCTCACCCAGAATCGTTGGATCTGGTCGCATTTCGCGAAACGAAAATCGCCGACGTAAGGCAATGTCCAACAGGGCTATAGAACGGTCGGTGGTGTTCATTGTTCCTATTACAAACAGGTTGATAGGAACACCAAACCGCTCTTGCGAATAAGGTAACGTTAACCAGAGTTCGTTTTCAGCTCCTAATCGTTTATCGGCTTCGAGCAACGTAATCAAATCGCCGAACACACTGGCCACATTGGCACGGTTGACCTCATCGATGAGCAGGTAATGCGCTGGTGCTCTTTGTAATTTCTGACGACGATTGTCCGCCGAGTCATTCAGACAATCGGCTATTGTTCCATAACCCGCCTGCTGAATAGCTGATAGACAAGCCTTATAAAAAATACCCTTTCGGATTTTGTAGCTAATCTGCCCGTTAATGGCTTCCGGTCGAATGCCTTCAACAAACTCTTCGTAGCTGTATGATGGGTGAAATGTAATCAGACTTGCCCGGCCATTTTGATCACGTAAATATGGCTGCAACGCAAAGGTTTTTCCCGTACCTGGCGGGCCAAACAGAATCAAATTGAGAGGCTGTTTGGGAAGTTGCACCTCCGTTTCATACTCGGCTTCTGGTTCTTCAACCGCGTGTCCATTCAGGATTCGTTCTCCCAGTGTAGGGTCATCGGCTAACCGGATGAGTTCGCTCAGAAAGGCTTCGTCTTCGGCTGCCCGATACACATCGGCATTATGCCGGGCAAGATGTGGGCCGCGTTTGGTACTTTCAACCAACTCAAGCAGACAGTCTTCCCAACAAGTGCGCAAGACCGGCGTATAGAGCAAATGCACATTCGACTGACCGATGATAACTGCCAGATAATCTGATTTTTCAGTCAGTGGCTCGAAGACTAATTCCTCAATGTTTTTTAGTCGATCTTGATACGATTTTTTAATCGTTAAGTGATATTCAACTTCGCCCCGGCGGGGTTTTTGAATCCGTAACGCCTGATAGAAATTGATGTTCGCCGTAATTGACGATTTGTCCTGCTTCACCACAAAGGCCAGCCGGGCATCGCCATTAGGCAGGTTAACGATGTCGATCAAGTCTTTCAACAACCCAAAGAATCGCCGAACTGATTCGGCATGACCGATGTCTCGGATGCGTTCGATAAGAGGTTGTTGATAAGAATCAGTAAGCACGGGAAAAGGCTATGGTCGTCTGCGAATTTACGATTTTTTTCAGCGGTTTGTGATACTCCCTATGAATGTAGCGCTTGTTTATTAGCCCACCGCTTTAGCTGTGGGTTCAGGAGAAAAATGCTAAAATTATTCAGAACCGTTTCAACGGTTTACCGGCAAAAACCGTTGAAACGGTTCCCAATTAGATGCGTCTTATTGCCGATTTCCCAGGGCTAAAGCGGTGGGCTAATAAACGAGCATCCTACTACGCCAAATAACTCCCGATACTCACCACATCAGCGAACACACCTGAGGCCGTTACCTCTGCGCCCGCACCAGGACCTTTGATTACTAACGGCCGGTCTTTATAACGCTCGGTTGTGAACGAAACGATGTTGTCGGCACCGGTTAATTGGTAGAACGGATGTTCTGCATTCACAGGTCGGAGCCCAATGGTCGCTTTGTTGTTCTCGAAACTGGCTACGAAACGCAGTTTTTCGCCCTTTTCTTCTGCTTCGGCGAGCAGATTCTCGAAGTAAGTATTATTGCGTTCCAACTCCTCGAAAAAGGCTGGTATTGTTGGAGCTGCCAGACACGATTCTGGTAAGAGATTTGTGATCGTAACGTCTTCCGGTTCAAGAGGGAACCCAGCTTCTCGTGCCAGAATCAGGATTTTTCGGGCCACGTCCAGGCCGCTCAGGTCATCGCGTGGATCGGGCTCTGTGTAGCCTTTTTCTTTGGCATCGCGCACTACATCGGCGAAGGATGTGCCGGGACGGAACGTGTTGAAAATGAAGGATAACGTACCCGATAAAATCGCTTCGATCTTCAGGAAACGGTCACCGGCAGTCATCAGTCCCTGAACTGTATTGATGATGGGTAAGCCAGCACCGACATTAGTCTCATACAGGAATTTAACTCCCCGGTTCAGCGCGGTCCGTTGTAGTCGGCGGTACTCGGCGTAGGGGCCGGAATTTGCTACTTTATTGGGCGTAACGACCGAGATATTACTATCCAAAAGCGACTCGTAAAACTGCACAATATCCTTGTCGGATGTGCAGTCAATGAACACCGAGTTGGGCAGGTTGTAGTCTTTAATTTTATCGACAAAAGCGGGTAACGATGTGGTGACACCCTCTGTAAGTAAGCGTTCCCGCCAATCGTCTAAGGCAATTCCTTTCGGATCGAGTAGCATTTTTTTGCTATTCGTCATGCCCACCACACAGACTTTCAGTAACTTCTCGGCCCGCAGGTATTCTGACTGATCAAAAATCTGTTTCAGCAGCGTTTTGCCAATCAATCCGGTCCCAACTAAATACAGATTTAGCACCCGTGCTTCGGACTGGAAAAAGATGTTATGTAGCGAGTTAAGGGCTTTTGAGAGGTTGTTTTTGTTGATAACCACGGAGATATTAATCTCCGATGATCCCTGCGCCACGGCCACAATGTTGACCCCGTTTTTGCCTAATACAGAAAACAGTTTCCCGGCAATACCTGAGCTTTTTTTCATGCCTTCGCCCACAGTCGCAATCACCGACAAATCGCGCTCAATGGCGATATTGTCAATATGACCGTGTTCGATTTCAGCAGCGAATTCAGCATCTAGAATTGTTTTCACATTCTCGGCCCCACGTGGGTCGATGGCGAAACAAATAGAGTGTTCGGAAGAGGCTTGTGAAATGAGAATGACGCTGATTTTATGGGCAGCCAGCACCCCAAATAACTTCGCCGATACACCCGCGACACCAATCATACCCGACCCCTGCACGTTCACAAGGGCAATATCGTCGATACTCGAAATACCTGTAATCGTGTACTGCCGACGTTCAGCGGTGCGGCTAACAACGGTGCCTTCATGGGTAGGGTTGAACGTATTGAGTACCCGAATTGGAATGTTTCGGGCAAAGGCTGGTTGCAAACTTGGCGGATAAATCACCTTGGCTCCGAAGTGGCTGAGTTCCATTGCTTCGGCGTAGGTAATAGTTGGGATATTGAAGGCATTCGGCACTTTGCGTGGGTCGGCCGTCATCATCCCATCAACGTCGGTCCAGATGTCGATTACCTCGGCATTCAAGGCTGCACCAAGAATGCTGGCGGTATAATCGGAGCCACCCCGACCAAGGGTTGTTGTCTCATTCTTTTCAGTTGAGCCAATAAAGCCCGTTACCATTTGGGTTACCGTCACTTTCGCAAAATGCTCCTGAATCAGCTGATTAGTGAGAGTATAGTTGACTTCGGCCTGACCAAATTGGGCATCGGTTTTAATAATCTGGCGAGCATCACAGAACTGCGCTGGAATTCCGCGACTTTTTACACATTCGGTGATGATCGTTGTGGATAACCGTTCACCAAAGCTCGTGATGAGGTCGTGGGTGCGAAGTGTCAATTCCCGAATCAGCGATACGCCCCGTAGTAAGTCTTCCAACTCGTTAATAATCCCTCGAACGTGGGCGAATACTTTGCTTTGTTCTTTTATTGGAATCAGCGCCTTCACCACATTGAAATGCCGGTCTTCAATCCGCCGAACCAGTTCCATATAATCCGTCTCGCCCGTTGTGGCCATACGCCCAATTTCAATGAGCTGGTTCGTAACGCCACCCATTGCTGAGAATACAACGGCTATCTGATCACCCTGTTGGCGATGATTATCAATGATTTGGATAACTTGTTTGATGCTTTCTACGGAACCAACCGAGGTGCCACCGAATTTAAGAACCTGCATTACTGGATAAGCGAAAGAGTAAATAAGCGAATTAGGATCGTGTTGCCTGTTACTACTGCAAACAGACTGCCAATCAGTCGCGCAAGTTAATCAGGATGCTGTTGATGAGGACAATTTGGGGACGCAAAGATACAATACTGTAAAGGTTTTGAGGCTATTCCAATAGAAAAGGCGCAGTCGGACTGCGCCTTTTCTATTGACTAAATAAGGATCAGAGTTGAATTACGCGGTAAGGCTACCAAACTTTTCATCATTAATAAGTACCAACCCCGCACCGATTGCCAGGGCATCTTCGGCTAAGGCAACCAGTGTATCGGGCACGTCTTTCTCATGCGTCAACCAATGGCGTAGGTGGAAAAAAGCGAACGATCCGGCAGCGGCTCCCAAGGCACCTAAGATCGCACCATAGCCAACCGACAGATCATCAGCTTCGGTTAGGGCTGCCCCACACATAGCCCCCGATGCAATCCGGCCCCATAGTTGAGGTTGGGCAGTGCGATCGGGTGTATTGGGGAGCTTGTCTCCGATAAGTTCACCACCAGCCATCAGCTCTAATGCCATAGTCGCTTTAGGCGATACCAGGAAATGAAGTTTTGAGTTTGCCAGTGGCTTCGTCGATGCGTGCGACAATTTATAGCTGACAAAAGCTGGAGCCATCATGCTGCGCATGCCAGCAATAATGCCAATCTGAAAGGCATTGATGTACGTTCGAATCATGACTGTTTTGCGTTGAGTATAAATAAACTAGTCAACGTTAATACGTCTGGTTTGTTTAGGCAGGGCTGGCTGAGGTGGGTTTGAGTCCATATCGCTTGATTACTTCTTAAACCTCTGGATTAGTACAGTTTAAATGTAGATTTTGGCTATTTCAGTAGATGAAAAATATAAAATTGCTATAAGTTATTTTGAGGTGATACTTTTTAAGATATTGTCAGGAATGCCATATTTTCTACGGCCTTATGTGTAACTTGAACTGCTAATTCAACTTGTGCCAAAAAATTATACATATTAATGAAAAAACATACTTTATTTGTTTCTTCACTGGCCTTTGCTGGCCTTATCGCGCAAACGACGTTCGGACAGGTGGCGACGTTAAATGCGCGGATGGACAAAACTGCCGAAAGCCTTGAGAAAAAAGTAGTCGCCTGGCGCCGTGATTTTCACCAGCATCCAGAACTTGGTAACCGCGAATTCCAGACAGCAGCTAAAATTGCGGCTCACCTGCAATCGCTTGGTATGGAAGTTAAAACCGGCGTTGGTAAAACAGGTGTTGTTGCCTTACTCAAAGGAGGCAAACCGGGTCCGGTAGTAGCCCTTCGGGCCGATATCGATGGACTGCCTGTGACGGAACGGGTTGATGTACCCTTCAAATCTGAAACCAGGGTCGAATACAATGGACAGCAAACGGGTGTTATGCACGCTTGCGGTCACGACACGCACGTAGCCATTCTGATGGGTACGGCCGAGATATTGGCATCTGTCAAAAATGATCTTCGTGGTACGGTTAAGTTCATTTTCCAACCTGCCGAAGAAGGTGCGCCCGAAGGTGAAGAAGGTGGCGCTTACCTGATGGTGAAAGAAGGCGTTCTGGAAAATCCGAAAGTTGACGCCATTTTCGGCTTGCACATCAACTCGCAAACCGAAGTAGGTACTATCAAATACCGGCCAGGTGCGACTATGGCCGCTGTAGATTCATACGCCATTAAAATTAAAGGGAAACAAACCCACGGCGCTGCTCCCTGGTCGGGTGTTGATCCGATTGTGACGTCGGCTCAGGTGGTAATGGGGCTTCAAACCATCGTTAGTCGTAACGTTACCCTGACTGATAATGCGGCTGTGGTAACTGTAGGTGCCTTACACAGCGGTATTCGTCAGAACATCATTCCCGAAGAAGCGAACATGATTGGTACGATCCGCACGTTCAGCCCTGAAGCGCAGCAACTGGTTCACCGACGTATCAGCGAAATCGCGACCAATATTGCCGAAAGCGCAGGAGCCAAAGCCGATGTGAAGATTAACGTCATGTATCCGGTTACCTACAATGACCCTAAATTGACGGATCAGATGGTGCCGAGTCTTGAAGCTGTAGCCGGTAAAAACAACATTAAGTTGACGCCTGCTCAGACAGGCGCTGAGGATTTCTCGTTCTACCAGCAGAAAGTGCCGGGCTTCTTCTTCTTCCTGGGCGGTATGACGAAAGGTAAAAAAGTAGAAGATGCGGCCCCACACCATACACCTGATTTTCAGATTGACGAAGGCGGTTTTGTACTGGGTATGAAATCGCTCTGTCGCCTTACCACTGACTATATGGAGTTTGCCAGTAAAGGCATTGCTATTAAAGAACTGACAACCGCTAGCGGACAATAGGATTTAATCGCAGAGATCGCAGAGGATTGCGCAGAATACGCGGAGACTACTTCTCTGTTTTCTCTGCGCAATCCTCTGCGATCTCTGCGTTTAAACCCTACGTTCCTTCCCGATTTCGCAGAATTCGCGACAACAAGCCTGGCAGAAAGCGCTTGAGATAAATACCATAAATTTCGGAGCCGCCGATATAGACTTCCTCTTTTTCTTTGGAAACGGCTTGTAACAGACGCTGAGCGAATTTATCCGGAGCCATTCCTTTCTCCTGATTATCATCCATTTTGCCGTGTCTGTTCCCGTCTGCCCGAAGAGCATTGACCGAAATCGAGGTTCGAATATAACCGGGGCAAACAATTGTCACACGTAATCCTGCATTGTAGACTTCGGCCCGGAGCGCATCGAAAAAGCCGTGAAGTGCATGTTTACTAGCACAATACCCCGATCGCTGCTTCGTCCCCAGTTTGCCTGCCACGCTACTTGTGACCACAAAATGCCCACTTCCCTGTACCAGCATGAGTGGTAACACGGCTTTAGTGAGCGCCACAACACCAAAGAAATTTACGTCCATAATACGTTTGTAGACCGAAAAATCGGTGTCGATAACCGTACTACGTTGTGTTATTCCCGCGTTCTGAAACAGGTAATCTAGTCGACCAAAACGCTGTCGTACTATTTCGACGTGGGCGGCTAAGCTATCTATGTTGGTCATGTCGATTGGCAAGACCAGTACGTTCGAATCTGGCAAACCTGTTTGTAAGGCCACCCGCTGCAATTCCTCTTCCCGTCGGGCCGATAGTACCAGTTTGACATTTTCCAGTTTGCTCATTTGTAGAGCGATGGCTTCCCCAATACCAGAGGATGCACCAGTTATCCAGATAACAGAATTAGGGAGAGACATGGGTTATAGTTTTCTTTCGACAGGATTTACAGGATGAACAGGGTTTCTAGCTTCTCAAATCAAATCCTGTTTATCCTGTAAATCCTGTCGAAAGAAAATCAATTCGTGCATTTCCTGCCTCCACGATCAACTCTACTGATTTTCCAATTGGTAGTGCCAGATTAAACTCAACATGGCCAGCGGGGAAATCGAATAACATAGGATAAGAATATGCGGAAACAGTATCGGCAATAATCTCGAATGAATCTTTCCCAAAGGGCAGTGATTGATTAACCCGCATATCCGTAAACTGACCGACGACCAAACCTGCCAGATTAGCCAATCGCCCTGACCGTCGGAGTTGAGTCATCATCCGATCCAGTGAGAAAAGTGTCTCGTCGATGTCTTCGATAAACAGGATTTTTCCTGTAAAATCAACATCGGTAGGTGTGCCGATTGAGTTGATGAGCATGGTTAGATTTCCTCCAACGAGCGTCCCTTTGGCGTTCCCTAATCGATTTAGCGAATGGGTTGGTACAACGTAGTGTGCAGGAAAATTACCGAATAACCATTGCCGTACTGATTCCAGCGAAGCCGCGCGGGCAGGGTCGCCAAATTGTCGGGGCATAAGGCCATGTAGACTCACAATGTCATTATTGTGCAATAAACTTAAGAGTACCGTTACGTCACTGAATCCGACAAGCCACTTTGGGTTTGCCTTAATGCCGGTTAAATCAAGACCATCTGCAATTCGATAACAGCCATAACCACCACGAGCGGCAAACACAGCTCGCACGGTCGGATCATCGAATAGCCGCTGAATATCGGCCCGACGGAGATCGTCAGAACCTGCAAATGGCCCGTCAATGGTGTGCAGACTTTCGCCCTCAATCACGTTTAGATGCCAGTCTTCGCGAAGAATTCGGAGCCCGTCAGCTAGTTCTTCGTAAGGGAACCAACTGGCAGGAGCCACAACACCGACCGTATCGCCGGGACGTAAGAAAGGGGGGAGCATTCAGGTTAGATTTTGAAATTTCAATTCAATTCAACTTCTTCGGTTTCGTCGAGTTTATCCAGATCGAGTTTGGTTTGCTGGTCGCCGTCGAACATTGGGCGGAATTTATGTCCCCAACGAATTTCATCGTATCGATACGAGAAGCGCGTATGGACACTCTGCACAAACGTGTCGTCCAAGGCCTGAAACGAAATCAGAATTTCGGCATCCGCTTTTTCAAGCTCTTCGGGCGTGCTGCCATACAATGGACTTTTTTCTGTAATCGGATGAACCAGTGTCCAGTTGGCTGGAAAGAAAGCCACTTTACTCCGTTCGAAATTGAGCGGATAATATTTTCGGGTAAGAGTGCCATCGCCTTTCGGTTCCAGGCGCGTCAAGGTTGCCGTGATCTCTAAATTGATAAGCTGATTGGCTCGGGTATTAATAATCCGAAACATCCAGGCATTTACATCCAGATAAGGTGCAAACACCGACTGCTTTGAGAAACGGATATGGGCCACGGGGCGAGAAAAACGTCCGTAAAGTAGCCCTGTCGCCAGCGCAAAAGCCAACAAGCCGATCATGGATTCGAAAGCGGCAATGGAACTCGTCAGGAAACTATCGGGCGAAATATGGCCATAGCCTACTGTAGTGAGCGTTTGGGAGCTAAAAAAGAAGCATTTCCAGAAAGGGCCGTTTAGTTTTTCGTCGGCGATACCCACAAGCGTACTAGGATCTGTCAGCATATAAACTCCTGCAAACAGCGTATTGGTAAACAGATAGGCGACCAGGAGCCAGCTAAAAAATTGAACCCAACCCATCGTGATCAGTCGGTTGTAAACATTCAGCCGATCCCAAAGGGACCCGTTCTGCCGGGCAAGGTTGAAACTACCATCCTGATTTACCAGCCTTATCTTCGAATCGGTTAGTTTAGTGCCGAAACCAAGATCAGTACGCTTTTCTTCCTGCTCAACCAACTGACTATTTTGGGGCGCATGGTTAGAAAGTTGGCGAGTCTTTGGATTCATAGCGGAGCGGTTTGTTAATAAGCATAAGCTGTAGTAGTAGGTCGGTTAACAAAGTTATCGCTAATTTGTCCTGCTCAACCCGAATCATTCCACATTCTGTTCACTCAATGCATCCAATTGAAATTGTAACTGGTTTACTGGGTCTCACAACGTTGCTAGCTGTGGTAGCTCGGCGATTCCGAATGTCGTACCCAATTCTGCTGGTTATTGTCGGATTACTTATTGGCTGGATACCCGGCTTACCATCAGATATACTATCTCCAGATGCTGTTTTCCTGATCTTTTTACCTCCTTTGCTCTATGCGGCTGCCTGGCAAATTGATAATGTCGAACTAAAGATGTACAGCCGGTCGGTTTCGTTACTGGCTGTTGGATTGGTACTTTTTACATCTACAGTTGTGGCTTTAGTAGCCCATGCGGTTATACCGGGTTTTTCGCTGGCGCAAGGCTATTTATTAGGTGCTATTATTGCTCCACCCGATGCTGTAGCTGCTTCATCAGTGATGCGGGGACTCAATGTTCCAAGACGTATTTCGACCATACTGGAAGGCGAAAGTCTGGTGAATGATGCGACCAGCCTGATTATTTACCGATATGGTTTGGTCGCCATTTTAACCAATCGGTTTGTGCTCTGGGAGGCTGGACTTCAATTTGTTGGAATTGCCATTGTCAGTGTAGGGATTGGGTTGCTCATTGGCTGGATTATGCTTTGGGTACACCAGATCATTAGCAAAGATGCCGTCATCAGTACAGCATTAACCCTTCTGACGCCCTATGGAGCCTACCTTATTGCTGAAAATTTCCACCTTTCCGGCGTACTCTCGGCTGTAGCGACCGGGCTTTTTTTATCGACTCGCACATCGGTGTTGTTTTCGTACCATAGTCGATTGCAGGTTAATTCGGTTTGGGAAATTGTTGTTTTTCTGCTGAATGGCCTGGTCTTTATTCTAATTGGTCTGCAACTACCCATGATTGTCTCCAATCTGAATGGGTACTCGCTTCCCGAATCGGCTTTTTATGGGTTACTGATTAGTGCAGTGGCTATTGTATGCCGATTGGTTTGGGTGTTTCCAGGCGCTTATGTGCCTCGTTGGTTAAGTGCCCGTATTCGAAAACGGGAAGCCAAACCGAGTTGGCAACAGCTTGTGGTGATTGGTTGGGCAGGTATGCGTGGCGTAGTCTCCCTGGCAGGTGCACTGGCTTTACCAACTACGATGCCCAATGGGGAACTGTTTCCTGCCCGCGATCTGATTTTGTTTATTACGTTCATTGTCATTTTAATCACGCTGGTTGTACAGGGACTTACCTTGCCCGTGATCGTTGAATCGTTGAATGTTCGGGAGCAGATTGACGAAAAAAGCGAAGAACGCAAGTTACGGCGCAAAATGGCCTTGCAGGTGATCACTCACCTCGAAGCCAACCATTCGGCGGGGTCGGTTCATGATGACGTATTGAGCTACGTGAAAAATGAATATGAGTTGAAAATTAATGAATTGAGTGGTATGCTTCGGGCATCGAACAACGCCCAGCGACCTGCCGAACTCTATCAACAAGCCATCCGGCTTCAACTGGAGTTAATTGACGTTGAACGAACTGTACTGATAGAGCAACGGCAAAGTAGTTTGCTGGATGTAGAAGTTCTTCGTAAAATGGAGCAGGAACTGGATCTCGAAGCAGCTCGGCTTACGCTGGTTCAGCCGAGTGAGTGAAGTCAATAGAACGCTGATTGTTATCATCGTCAATCATAACAATCAGCGTTCTATTTATTGATCAATTAGGGTCTTTGAGCACGCTCACCGTCACGCTCGATGGCTGCTGGGGCGAAAAATAAACTCGGTGCGTCGCTTTTTGGAAATCGGCTTCCGTTGCCTTATAAATATTGACAAACGTCTGCGGATTGCGATCAACTAACGGGAACCACGAGCTTTGAACTTGTATCATCAATTTATGGCCTTTCTTGAACGTGTGAGCTGCATCCTGCATATCAAACTTAACTTCCGTCACCTCATCCGGTTTCATAGCTTCGGGTTTTGAAAAGCTATTGCGAAACTTGGCTCGCATGACTTCACCCCGTACCAACAATTGAAAACCACCCATCTTAGTCCCAGGAATAGGACTGTTGTTAGGTGCATTATTGGGGTAAACATCAATCAGTTTTACCACGAAATCAGCATCGGTGCCGGTTGTGGAAACGAATAGATCGGCCAACACATTTCCCGCTATTGTCACATCTTCGGTTAGTGTATCCGATTCATATACCATTACGTCTGGACGCGCAGCAGCAAAGCGCTGGTCTTCGTACATGAAATCGCTACCCCGAACATTTCGAATTTCTGATGTATAAGGAACCGGCTTCCTGGGATCACTGACGTATTCGTCGAATGGAGTTGGACTGGCTTGAGGTGGATCAAACGATAGCTTTCCGTTTGGATGAAAGAAGAGTTTTTTCTCCTGAGCAGTCTTAGGAGGCCATTGATCGTACTTTTTCCATTGGTTGGCGCCCGTATCAAAAATATAGGCTTTCGGGAGCTGCGGATCGGGTTTGTCTTTTAGATAATGTCCGAAAAAAGGAAATTCAATTGTTTCCCGATAAAACTCCGAAGTCTTGCCGCCAAAGCGAATGTTGCCCAGCGTTTCACCCGTACCCCGCGACCAGCCACCGTGAATCCAGGGACCCATAACCAATGAGTTGGGCGATTTTGGATTGTTACGTTCGATACCGGCGTATACTTTGAGCGGGCCATATAAATCCTCCTGATCGAACCAGCCCCCAACCGTCATAACGGCCGGTTTAATGTTTTTAAGATAAGGAACGGGCGTCCGGGCTTGCCAGAACTCATCGTAAGCTTCGTGATCCATCATCTCGTTCCAGATGAGATTCGTGCCTTTAAAAATACGTTCGTTCGCGTTTTTAAGGGGTCCCAGGTTCATATAAAAATCATAGCCGCTTGGTGTGCCATAAGCCGAAAATCCAGGAGTATTCTTGGGAGTAGGCATAGGACGAGGCTGGCCGTAGGAAGACAGAAAGGCAAACGTTCCCATGAGAAAGAATGCACCATTATGGTGTCGGTCATCGCCCATAAACCAGTCGGTTACAGGGGCTTGGGGTGAAGCAGCTTTTAATGCCGGATGCGCATCAATAATCGTTGTTGTGGTGTAAAAACCAGGAGCAGATATGCCCCAGGTACCTACTCGTCCGTTGTTGTTTGGAATGTTTTTGAGCAACCAGTCGATGGTATCGTAGGTGTCGGAAATTTCGTCGATGTCTGTCTTCTTTTTCTTATTAGGAATGTAGGGACGCACTGCTACAAAGTCTCCTTCAGACATGTATTTGCCCCGTACATCCTGATAAACGATGATGTAGCCATCCCGCGCAAAAAGCATGGATGGGCCGATTGACGTTTTGTATTTATCCTCCCCGTAAGGTGCTACGCTGTAGGGCGTGCGATCGAGCATAATTGGATACGGCTGGTCGGTATTTTTAGGTACATAAATTGATGTAAATAGCTTGATCCCATCTCGCATAGGAATCATGCGCTCCAGTTTAGTATAGTTTTCCCGAACATAAGCCGAGTCGACTTTATTCGTTGCCGTTCCCTGAGCGGCAAGCCGCTGTGCCAGTAGGGATAGCACGAAGCATAGGATAGTGACCAGTACCTGATGCTTCTTTTTTATCAGTTGATGAGTAGTGATTTTCATGAGTTAATAAGTGGTTGTAAACAAGTCTTACTGACTATATGATGCAATAAAACAAAGTTAGTCGGAACTACGATTTTGGCCTGTGTAGTCAGGTACTTATTGATGAGATACTAGCGTATATAAGCAGCTAACCTTGCCTGTTGTGGCTTAACTTACTTCTTGGAGCTGTTGAAACGAGATCAACAGTCTTGCGCTCTTTGAGATGAATTGTAATGAAATCTACCTGATAGTCAATCAGTACTATAGAGAGTATAATCAGTGTAAAATAAAGATTGTATTATGTATTGTTAATATTTTTGAATTATTAGGTAGATATACCTATATTTATAGCCAGTTTTAAAGAACCCCGCTCGTAACGGTCTTGATTAATCAATAAACTATGAAATTTCATTCAGGTATGATCAGTTTGGTCGTGCCGGCTTTTAACGAGGAAGAAAATTTACCTGTATTGGTGCATCGGCTAATGGCTGTTATGGCGCAATACGATTCCTACGAAATCCTGATTGTAGACGACGGTAGTTCTGATCAAACCCGTTATGTACTAAGGCAGTTAAGTCAGGAGTATCCGGTTGTTCGTTTCCTTTCGTTTTCCCGGAATTTTGGTCACCAAATGGCCTTGAGGGCTGGATATGACAACGCCCGTGGCGAAGCGGTCATTTGCCTTGATGCCGATCTGCAACACCCGCCCGAGCTGATTCCAACCTTGATTGCTAAGTGGCACGAAGGCTATGAAGTGGTTTACACGGTTCGGCAGCCCGACCCTAAATTATCCTGGTTTAAGCGCACTACCTCGAAATATTTCTACAAGATTCTGCGTAATGTCTCGAATCTGGAGATCGAAGATGGTGCTGCTGACTTCCGTTTACTTGATCGGAAAGTGGTAAATACCATTAAGCAATTTAAAGAAAACGACCTGTTTCTGCGGGGTGCTATTTCATGGGTAGGTTTCCGGCAGTGCCGGATCCTCTATGAACCAGCCGCTCGTTATGCCGGTCGGTCTAAATACTCGTTCCGTAAAATGCTGCAATTAGCAGCTATGGGAATTACTTCCTTTTCGACACGTCCGTTGTATTTGTCGGTTTTACTCGGTTTTGGCATGTTTCTGTTTGCTGCCCTGTTCGGTGCAGAAACACTATATGAGCACTACTTTACAAATACCACTGTATCGGGCTGGACG
Source organism: Spirosoma arboris (assembly GCF_009754945.1). GTDB lineage: Bacteria > Bacteroidota > Bacteroidia > Cytophagales > Spirosomataceae > Spirosoma > Spirosoma arboris. The sequence goes on along the minus strand of NZ_WPIN01000024.1, from coordinate 13,434 downwards.
ACGCTCGTGCTGCTTATGGTACTTGTAGGAGGTGTGCAGTTTATCATGATTGGCATTATCGGTGTATATTTGGGCAAAACGTTCGTCGAAGTAAAAGGTCGACCTGCCTATATTATCGGCGATACGAGCGAGATCGAGGAGACTGTAACACGATGGCAATCCCCAACCGAGGTGGACGAAATATTTTATTCACCGTTGATGTAGAAGAATTTGATACCGCCGTTGAATTCGGCCACAACATTCCTCTGAGTGAACAAGTGGCCGTTTCAACGCGTGGGTTGCGCTTGCTGGCTCAGCGGTTCGATGCTGTGGATGCCCGCACCACACTTTTTACAACCGCTAATTACGCTCTCCACGAGCCGGACTTAATTCAGAGTTTAGCACAGAAACACGAAATCGCGTCGCACGGCTATTTTCATACGACGTTCGAGCCTGCCGATTTGCTCAAGTCCCGACTGGCGTTGGAAGAATTACTCAAACGGCCAATAACAGGTTTTCGCCGGGCACGTATGGGCTATGTTGATCCCAATGATGTACATCAAGCTGGGTATCAATACAATTCGTCGTTGCACCCAACCTGGCTTCCCGGCCGATATAATCACTTGGGCGAGTCGCGGCACCCATTTCAGGAGTTAGGTGTCTGGCAAATTCCAGCTTCGGTTACTCCCACATTGCGGCTACCTTTGTTCTGGTTAAGCCTCAAAAATTTCCCGTTCTCCTATTACAAATTACTTTGTCGCCAAACACTAGAGGCCGATGGTTTTTTAAACCTATACGTTCATCCCTGGGAGTTTACCGACTTGTCGGGCTATGAGAAAATACCAACCTATGTGCGTCGACACTCACGCGATGAGCTACTTGATCGGGTTGAGAACCTGTTGCGCTTCCTGAAACCACTTGGTGATTTCAGTACCATGGGAGAGTTTACAAATCAATTGACGGAAGAGAAGGAGATTCTGTAAGTGCACTGTCAAAAAGCCAGATTCCTTGTTAGATACGCCATGTCTTTGGAGACATGGCGTATCTAACAAGGAATCTGGCTTTTTGAATTAAATGAATATCACATCGTCAATCACGTCAGATCCCATGTCTTTATTGATTAACTGAATGAGTTTCTGCTTGGCATTAACGAGTTCGTTACGAAGCGGAGCCGACCCAATCTCAATATGAAGCTTGCGGTCACGGACATATAATCTGTTTGTGCGTGATGCAATTGCCGGTCCCATCATACGCCCCCAAAAGGCTTCCAGATAGGTTTCATTAAAGCGAGTCTGGAGTTGGTAGGCTTTTAACAACTGCCCAATGGCATCTTTTAAGGACGTGACTCCGGCCACTCGAGTAGCGTTTTCACGGTTGTAACGGTACGTTTGGCTCATGGGCTGGAGGTCTTATTACAAAAGTAAACAAGGAATTGACTTAATAAATGACAGGTGGTCGATAAAAGAGAAAAAATGTACTAACGGCTAGAAAAATCATAGGGTGTTTGGATTCGCACGGTTTGGCTAGTATACTTGCGCTATCAAGTCAATTGTTATGCGCCTTTTTAAGTCATATCGGCGCGCGTTGATTTATATAGAAGTGGGGAGAGATCAGGCTCTGTGAACCACTGGCAACCTACCACACGGCAAGGTGCTAACTCCTGCCTAAAGTTATTTAGGGACTATAAATCGGATCTCACATGCTCTACAAGAAGCAATGTATGCCCCAGGCCGGATGGCCCGTAGGGGCCTACTAAGCAGCCACCACCAACCACCACGAAAGCCGGGAGGGTTTTTTGTGCGCCTTGCTGTCTAGAATCCATTGGCAGTATTCATTACCCGCTTATCTATTCCCATGAAATTTATCCGAATCGCTACAGGAAATTACCTGATCACTCACGGCTAACCATAATCTGCTTACCAACTAATTACGAGTTCCTAAACCACTAATTACTAAACTCATGTCTGAACTTCATTTTGACACCCTCCAGCTCCACGCTGGTCAAGAACCAGACTCGGCTACAAACGCAAGGGCTGTTCCCATTTACCAAACGACTTCGTTTGTTTTTAACGATTCAGCACACGGTGCCGATTTGTTTGCCCTGAAAGCATTCGGCAATATTTATACTCGGATCATGAACCCGACGTCCGACGTATTTGAAAAGCGTATAGCGGCTCTCGAAGGGGGTGTAGCTGCGCTGGCAGTTGCTTCGGGGCAGGCTGCTCAGTTCATTGCGCTAAGTAATATTTTGAGTGCAGGTGATAACTTTATAACGACTTCATTCCTATACGGAGGAACTTACAATCAGTTTAAGGTTTCCTTCAAACGATTAGGTATAGAGGCCCGATTCGCTGATGGCGATAAGCCTGAATCATTCGCTAAACTGATTGATGAAAAGACGAAGGCGATTTACCTCGAAACCATCGGAAACCCCGGTTTCAATATTCCTGACTTTGATGCCTTTGCCGCTCTGGCGAAGGAACACGATTTACCCCTGATTGTCGATAATACGTTTGGCGCTGGTGGCTATCTCTTCCGGCCTCTCGAACACGGAGCGGCTGTGGTCGTTGAGTCGGCAACGAAGTGGATTGGCGGACATGGTACGAGTATTGGCGGAGTCATTGTCGATGGTGGTACTTATAATTGGGGCAATGGAAAATACCCGCAATTCAGTGAGCCGTCGGAAGGCTATCACGGTCTGGTATTCAGCGATGTGTTTGGAGTGGGTGGGCCATTTGGCAATATTCAGTTTATTATTCGTGCCCGGGTTGAAGGCCTGCGTGACTATGGTCCAGCCATTAGTCCATTCAACTCATTCCTTTTGCTTCAAGGTCTGGAAACACTTTCACTGCGGGTAGACAGGACGGTGCAGAATGCCCTGGCGCTGGCGCAATGGCTCGAACAACACGATCAGGTTGAAGAAGTAAACTATCCCGGTCTGGAAAGTAGTGCTTACCATGATCTGGCTAAAAAATACCTGCAACGCGGTTTTGGAGGTGTATTCTCCTTCAAAATAAAAGGCGATAAAGAAGCGGCTGATCAGTTTGTGAATAATCTGAAGTTAGTAAGCCATTTGGCTAACGTTGGCGATTCGAAAACGCTTATTATCCATCCAGCCGCTACAACGCACCAGCAGTTGAGTGAGCAGGAGCAGGCGAGTGCAGGTGTCGAAGTAGGCGTATTGAGAGTATCAGCGGGTATAGAATATATCGATGATATTAAAGCTGACTTCGAACAGGCGTTTGCAAAAATTGCCGAACCGGTAGGTGTCTAATTGTTTCAAGTTTCGGGTTTCAGATTCCAGACATTAAGTTGGAACCTGAAACCCGAAACTTGAAACCCGAAACTTGAAACTTGATTGAATCTCCAGTATTTCGATTATAAATATTCGTTCGCACTCGAATCGGGCGAAAGCTTGCCGGGTTTTCGACTGGCTTATACCACACGCGGTACACTCAGCGAAGATCAGTCGAACGTCGTATGGGTATGCCATGCCCTGACCGGAAATGCCGACGCGGGTGATTGGTGGGGTGGTATGGTTGGCCCAGGTAAATATTTTGACCCTGAAGCCAAGTCTGGGGCAGGGCAGTTTGTCGTGTGTGCCAATGTACTAGGTTCATGCTATGGCTCTACGGGCCCCTTATCTGTGAATTCTGTAAGTGGCAAACCCTTTCACCACGATTTTCCTGTAGTCACGATTCGGGATATGGTGAATGCGCTGGACTTGCTTCGGCAGGAGCTGGGCATCGAAAAAATTCATACCTGTATTGGGGGCTCGGTAGGAGGAGAGCAGGCGCTGGAATGGGCCATTCTCCAGCCTAATCTTATTGAAAATCTGATCGTTATTGCGGCTAGCGCAGTTGCATCTCCCTGGTGTATTGCCTTCAATGAAGCACAACGGATGGCCATTGAAGCCGACCCAACTTGGCGTGAACAGCGCGATGATGCGGGTTTGGCGGGCATGAAAGCCGCTCGGGCTATGGCTATGATTTCGTATCGTAACTACGATACGTATGGCTTTACTCAGGCTCTCGACAACAATGAGCAATTGGATGGCTATAAATCAGCCGGTTACCAACGTTATCAGGGAGAAAAACTAGCTGACCGATTCAATGCATTTACGTATTGGACGCTATCGAAAGTTATGGATTCGCACAATGTGGGGCGTAATCGAGGCAGTATACTCAATGCGCTGGGGCAAATTAAAGCGCATACGTTAGTCGTGGGTATCCGATCTGATTTGCTGTTCCCTCCAACTGAACAGCAGTTTTTGGCGCGCCACATTCCCGATGCTACTTATGAAGAAATTGATTCTCTGTACGGACATGATGGCTTTTTGATCGAATTTCGACCATTGGCCAACATGATACGGAAATGGATGGCAGGTTTGGCGGTATCGAACGAAAAAAAAATACCTGAGGTTCTAAAAAAATAAGAACAGAAGAGAGTAAAAGTTAATTGATAAACGCAACTGAATGTTTTGGTACGAAGCTGATATTCGCCAATTAGAAAGTAAACTGAGTAGCTTGCCACCGGCTTCGGATCGAGTCGTTTTTTATGGCAGTTCATCCATTCGGCTCTGGACGACGCTGGCACAGGATTTTCCACAAATCAATACGCTTAACTTAGGCTTTGGGGGTTCTACACTAGCGGCTTGTGCATGGTTTTTTGAGCGGGTGATTATCCCGGCAAACCCCAAGTCTATCGTGTTTTATGCAGGTGATAACGACCTTGGCGACGGCCGGAATCCTGAAGAAGTATATCTCTTTTTCTGTGCCTTCGCCGAAAAACTCAGTAGTGTATTGCCTGGAATACCACTCTCTTTTTTATCGATCAAAATCAGCCCTGTTCGTCTGGGAATTGCTGACCAAATACGGTTTGCGAATAAACTGATTGGTAGCGAAATTAAAAAATATTCTGATTATCAATATATTGATATGACGGCACCTTTGCTTGGCGCTGATGGCCGTCCTCGTAAGGATTTTTTTGAGAATGATGGATTGCATTTAAGTCCGGCAGGGTATCGAATATGGCAACAGGTACTCCAACAACAAGCCCGGATTTTTTAATGATTTGTTTACCTCATTAGCAACAATTTTCTCCAATAACTGTTGCAAATTCACGGATACTTAATGTATACCGCTATGCATCGTGAGTATCATAAATGGTTTAGCCCGAATCTGAACCGTGACATGGAATTGCTCGTCTTTGGTCACGCAGGTGCCAGAGTATTGGTATTCCCAACCCGCCGTGGACGGTTTCATGAGTATGAAGATTTAGGCCTTGTCAATGCTCTCGCTGATCGAATTGAAAATGGATGGTTACAACTTTTTTGTGTAGATAGTGTAGACCGCGAAAGCGTCTACAATCGGTATGCAACTCCTCAGGATCGTATTCGGCGACATGGGCAGTACGAACAGTATATTTTAAACGAAGTTTTGCCTCTTTCCCGTCTGAAAAACCCCCAGCCGTTTATGATTTCGCACGGCTGTAGTCTTGGAGCCTACCACGCCCTGAATATCGCATTGCGGCATCCACAATGGTTTGGGAAGGTAGCTGCCTTTAGCGGACGCTACAACTTATCGGAGCCTGTAGCCGAATTTCGGGGTTTATTCGATGATTATTATGACGAGGAAATTTATTTTCATAGCCCGAATCATTTTCTGCCTAATTTGAATGACCCCGCTATCCTCGACCATTTACGCCGGCTGCAAATAGTCATGACAATTGGTACCGAAGACCCCTTTCTACATAGCAACCTTAATCTAAGCGAAGCGCTTTGGGCAAAAAACGTATCGCACGAACTATACCTCTGGGATGGCCGGGCACATCAGGCCGACGATTGGCAGAAAATGGTGCAGTTGTATCTCTAACAGCTTATGGCAACTTCTCTGCCAGATACAAATAGGGCGGATGAAAGTGATGCGTGAAGACCTTTTCTTTACTGTCTGGGTATTTCTTGAAGTACGTGCTATCGGCTAGCAAAACGATGGTATTACCAGTCCTGACGTAATTATTGCTATTATAGTACTGGGGAGCCACATAGCCATTCAGCGTCTTTTTGACCGTACTGGAAGCCATCTTTCCTAAATACTTCTGGTAGTTCTTTTGGGCTTTCAACGATGGTTTGCTCAAGCTGTTATACACATATTTTAAGACGATACGCTTGAGAAGCTTCTGTTTCTTAATTAGTGTGGGTGCTCCAATAAAAGGGTTTGTGGGATTAAAATCGTTGACTGTCTGGAGCGAAAAAGGCACTTCTGGCACCCAATCTGCCGAGTTGACCACATTGTAAGCCCAACCGGTTTGCGTAGTAGCCTCATACTCATACGCATAATAAAGATTACCAGGCTTAGGGCCTGCGCTACAGTACGTTTTAAGTTGAATATCAGTGGGAAGGCGGGATTGCTTTTGCAGATTTTTCAAATAGGAGGTCAAGAGAAAGGCAATGGCTCCACCCTGACTATGACCCATAATCAGAATGTTTTTAACGCCAGCCCGGTAGCTTGAATCGATTTTGGGCAGAATATCTTTAGCCAGAAAAGCGGTGCTGACTAACCAACCCACATGAACCGCGGCCTGAGGGTGAGAAGCCAGATCGTAGGCAAATTTCTCGGTATCGCTGATTTGTAATTCCCCTTTGGCTGGAACCATGGCTGCATAAAAATTGGCCAACCAACTAACGCTGTTTGCCGTTGTTCCTCGAAGGCTAATGACAGCAACACCTTGATTATTGCCCCATAAATCCCACTTATTATCCAGCCCAACTACTTTAGAACGATAAATAAGTTTGAATTGCTGAGGAACAGGAAAAGCGCGCACATAGGTAGAGTCGCCAAATTGTGCCGATACTTTAAGCATTTCGATGTATTCGGCTTTATCAAAACCCGGTTTTAGTTGTTGGCCGAAAAGAACCGAAGGAAATATACATAGAGCAAGGAACGCGATGATGTAGTTCATAAATGAGTCATATATAAAGCGAAACGCTTCTGACTTTAGGTATAAGAAGCGTAGTAGTGAAGGCGTTGATCTTGCTCAAATATGAATGAAAAGTTGGCTGTCCCCAACAAAAGGTAACTTTTTCTGAGGGAGCGGAGATTACAACGCCTTCACCAACGCAATGACTAGTTTGGCGGAGTTTCGGGCAGCCGTTGGGTAAAACTTGTCGTAGGCAATGTGCGCTTCGGCATCGGCTCGGTCGCTTAGACTGCGAATAATCAGAAGCGGTACCTGAATTTGATAACAGACCTGCGCAATAGCGGCTCCTTCCATTTCGGTCGCATCGGCTCCAAAATCGGCGCGTAAACTTTTGCCTTTTTCCGATGAAGCTACAAATACATCGCCCGTCACAACGGTTCCTGTTATAACCTTAACGGGTCGGTCTGAAACGCCCCCCGATGCCAACGGAATACCTTCGAGTGAAACACTCTTTACAACGGTTTTAGCCAGTGGTAATAAGCTTGAGTCAGCGGGGAAATAAACGGGATTAAACTCGTTCGTGATCGCGTTTCGCGTCTGACGGGTTGGGGTATTTTTGTCAGTAATTGAGCTATAGTCATGATGAGCTATCCGCCCGGCAATAACAATATCGCCGGGTTGTAGATCTGGATTAGTGCCACCTGCAATGCCGGTGAACAATATGCGTTGAGGGCGAAAATGATCGAGCATCAACGCCGTAGTCATAGCCGCATTAACTTTGCCAATACCCGTTTCTGCCACGACAACCCGCTGGTTACCAATGCGCCCAGTCGTAAATGTGACACCATCAACCAGAATAGTTTTTGGTTTTTTCAATGATTCTTTGACCAACGCTACTTCGGCGCCAAAGGCACCCAATAAGCCCGTGATATTCTTAGGTTTATAACGCTGGGCAAACGTGAAATGGGAAAGGAAAAGGAGAAATAGAATTGCTTTTTTCATAATAAAAATAAGAATTTCAGCCACCGATTTTAATCGGTGGATTGAGGAAAATGAGGTTTTACTTTAACCGTTAAAACGGTTAGTAATCAGTGTCATTGGTAGTTGTCTCAGAGTTAAAACTCTGGGCTGATAGCTGTTGATCAATGCCCGCTTGTCAGCGCCAGCACACAAAACATGTCAACAATCCATAGGCCCGACGACACTTCCCGGCTTTTGCCAATGGCAAGCTTGATAACTGTCCACGACAGAAAGCCCCAAATGAGCCCCTGTGTGATGGAATAGCTGAATGGAATGAGAACGAGGGCTAGAAAGGCCGGGAGTGCATCGTCTAATTGTCCCCAGTTGATGCGAGTGATTGGCTTCATCATAAATGCGCCAACTAATACCAATGCCGGTGCGGTAGCAATAGCCGGAATGACTGATAACAAGGGCGATAGAAACAGAAACGGCAGAAAACAACAACCCGCCACGATCGCTGTCAAGCCTGTGCGCCCGCCTTGCGCAATCCCCACCGCCGATTCGATGTAAGCCGTTCCAGGACTGGTACCAAACAGACCCGCCAGCGTTGTTGAAACAGCATCCGTTAATAAAGAACGATTCAGGTTGCGCGGATTGCCGTCAGCATCCTGCAAACCACCTGCTTCAGCCACACCGACAAATGTGGACAAACTATCGAATAAGTCGGTGAAAGCAAAGGCGAAAATGATCGGCCAGAGTGACCAGGATAGTGAACCCGTTAAGTCTAATTTACCAAGTAGTGAAAAATCAGGGGCAGCCCAAAGCCCCTGAAAATTGACCAGGGTTTTCTGCCCGAAATTAATGGCTGATGCATCTCCCCAAAATCGGCCGATTGGCCAGGCGGCTAATGTTGTCAGGATGATTCCAATGATAATGGCCCCCGGCACATCACGCACGACTAGAATGCTGGTCAGCAACAAACCGAAAATAAATGTTAGTACAATTGGATCATTGAAATGCGCAATGCTGACTAAGGTAGCTGGATTTGCTATAATGAACCTGGCATTCTCGAAGCCAATCAAGGTAATAAATAACCCAATGCCTGCTGAAACCGCATAACGTAATGGCTGAGGAATCGCCTTCACAATCGCTGAACGGATATTCAGAACGGATAATAATAGAAATAAAACCCCCGCCCAAAATACAGCCCCGAGCGCTACTTCGGGCTTAATACCCATTCCTTTAACAGCTGTGAATGTAAAGAAGGCATTGAGTCCCATACCCGGCGCTACTACAATCGGGTTGCGGGCATAAAGGCCCATCATCAAACTACAAAAGAACGACAGTAATACCGTAGCGGTCAATACACCACTAAACGGTAACCCAGCCTGACTCAGAATAGCCGGATTGACAACAATGATGTACATCGTTGCCAGAAAAGTAGAAATACCAGCAAGGATTTCAGTCCGACGGGAAACGGCGGAGAGCTGGGAGGAAGGAGAGATAGACAACGAGTTTCAAGTTTCAGGTTCGTAGTTTCAAGTTCAACCTGGAACCGCACTAGCGGCCCGGATTAAACCTGAAACTACGAACTATAGGCCACAAACTCAAAACCCTGCCAGTAAACTTCCAGCGGCTTCATCGACCCAAACCTGACCGTTAGCGTGTGTTTGCAGGATACTCGCAGGAAGTTGTTCTGTTATAGGTCCTTTTAAAGCATCGCGCAGAATGGGTGCTTTTTTCGCGCCACTTACTAACAGGATTACTTCCTTCGCTTCGGTCAGGTGACGAAGTCCGATGGTAATACCCTGGGTCAGCGTTGTTTCTTTCTCGAAATATTTCTGGCCAACGGTTTTCGTACTTTCGGCCAGTTCAGCCACGTGACAACCTAGTGTAAATGGTGTACCCGGTTCATTCAGCGCAATATGGCCGTTCATGCCCATGCCAACCAGCAATAAATCCAATCCGCCTTTCGCTTTAATAACGGCATCGATTTTAGCACATTCAGCAGCTAAGTCAGTTGCTTTTGCATCGAACACATGAACTTGCTCTGGGCGAAGATTCAGGGGGGTAAACAGATCGCGGAACACGTAGTACGAACAACTACCCACATCTTCTGGCCCAAAACCCACCCATTCGTCCAGGCCCACAAACGTACACTGACTAATATCGACTTTGTCAGATTTTACTAAATCCACAAACCGATGATAAGTTTCAATGGGTGTATCGCCTGATGCTAAACAGAGCAGCGCATCTGGTTTCTGGTTAATAATAGCCGCAATGTGTTCGGCAGTGTACTGCGACAGGGTCGCGTAATCGGGGAATTGGTGGAAAGTCATATTTTTTTGTTTCGTTCTCACTCGGCGAAGCCAAGCGAGAACGGGAAGTCTGTTTTATGTTTCAAATGATAATAGGGTTTGCCGGGAGATCTACCTCAAGTTCGTTGGCGTAGGTGCAATTTTCGACGCCGAAGCGAAACGTCGGAGGGTCGGTCTGCCACTGCCATAGGCGTTGGGTCTGAAACTGGGTCGGGTAGGACAGGCTCACCTTCTGGCCCTCGATCGACAGTTCGTATGTGTACTTTTTTTCGGGTTCCACCTGATCGGTGAGCAGGTGGGCTGTAAAAGCCGTTTGCCGGCTGGTTTGTACTTCGTTAGTCAGATGCCGTTTCGAAGTCTGTTGGCCAAATACCACCAACGGACTTAATAACGTGAGTAGTAAGAGAAATTGAATTTTGTACATGGGGGAAAGATGGCGTAATTTTGCGGCTCGTTTGACAAAGTTATGCAACTAAATAACCAAACCTACCAGATTCAGGGCGTTGATGTACTGGCCATTGCCGACGAGTTCGGACTGCCATTGTATGTATATGATGCCGACAAAATTATCGAAAAAATAGGCTTACTTCGGTCCTCATTTGCCGGGGTTAACCTCAAAATAAAATACGCTGCTAAGGCGCTTACTAACGTGTCGATCCTGAAGTTGATGCGGCAGCAGGGTGTAGAAATGGACTCGGTTTCTGTCAACGAAGCGCGAATGGGTATGTTGGCAGGTTTTACACCCGGTCAGATTATGTTTACACCCAGTGGAGTTTCGTTCGAAGAAATTCGGGAAGCTATTGACATGGGCCTGCAATTAAACGTAGATAGTCTATCGCTGCTGGAATGGGTTGGGCAAAATTACGGGAGTGAGGTCCCTGTCAGCATTCGAATTAATCCGCATATCAGCGAAGGGGGCAATATCAAGATTTCGACGGGTCACGCCGATTCTAAGTTTGGGATTTCAATTCTGCAACGGACTGAAATGCTAGCACTGGTTGATCAATATCAGATTTTGGTAACGGGTCTGCATATTCATACAGGTTCGGATTTTAAGAACGCCAATGCATTTCTAAAGGGTGCCGAGGTACTGTTCGACCTTGCCAGTGATTACCCAAACCTGACATTTATTGATTTCGGCAGTGGATTTAAAGTGGCTTATAAAGAAGGCGATCATATTACGGATGTTCCCGAATTAGGTCGCCAGGTTTCAGCTGCTTTCCATAATTTCTGTCGGCAATACGGTCGTGAGCTGGAGTTATGGTTCGAACCCGGCAAGTTTCTGGTAAGCGAGAGTGGGCATTTGTTAGTAAAAACGAATATTGTCAAAGAGAACCCAACCCGGACATTCGTAGCGGTAGATTCGGGCCTGAATCACCTTATTCGACCCATGATGTACGATTCGTACCACGATATCAAAAACATCTCAAATCCGGCAGGCTCTACGAAAATCTATAATGTTGTAGGGTACATCTGCGAGACGGATACCTTTGCCACCGACCGACCGTTACCCGAAGTTCGTCCTGGCGATGTGCTGTCGTTTGAGAATGCGGGAGCTTATGGTTTCAGCATGGCGTCGAACTACAACGCTCGTTTTCGTCCTGCCGAAGTGCTGGTTTATGAAGGCAAGCCTTACCTGATTCGCCAGCGCGAAACTTTCGAGGATTTGCTACGCGGACAGGAGATAATTGAATTTGAAGAAGAGTTAACGAATAAAATTTAAACGCAAAGGGCGCAAAGGATACGCGAAGATCGCAGAGTTACTTTGCGAACCTTGCTTTACTCTTAGCGTACTTTGCGGTTTTAGAAAAAAAAGAAATGGGACGCGCATTTGAATACCGGAAAGCCCGGAAAATGAAACGCTGGGGGCAAATGGCCAAGACCTTTACCCGCATCGGAAAAGATATCGTGATGGCCGTCAAAAGTGGCGGTCCCGATCCGGATAGCAATGGTCGGCTTCGGGCCATTATCCAGAATGCCAAAGCGGCTAACATGCCGAAGGAAAACGTAGATCGGGCTATAAAAAAAGCCTCGTCGAAAGAGCAGGAGGATTATAAAGAAATTGTGTACGAAGCCTATGCCCCACATGGTATTGCGCTCGTGATTGAAACGGCTACCGACAACCACAACCGTACAGTTGCCAATGTGCGCAGTTACCTGAACAAACTTGGCGGTAGTTTGGGTACACAGGGAATGCTCGACTTCATGTTCGACCGCAAATCGGTATTTCGAATTCCGGCAGACGGGATTGATCAGGAAGAGCTTGAACTGGAATTGATTGACGTTGGAGGAGATGATATTGAACTGGACGACGAAGCCAATCAGTATATAATTTACGGCGAATTCACTGCTTTCGGGAGTATTCAGAAGTTTCTGGAAGAAAAAGGCTACGACATTAAACAAGCCGAATTCGAGCGAATTCCGAATGACTATAAAGAATTAACCGACGAAGAAGTCGCCGATGTCGAAAAACTCATCGAACGCATTGAAGAAGACGACGATGTGCAGATGGTATATCATAATATGAAATAAATTAAGTGGAGTAGGTAACTAAGTGAAGAGGGTGGAATGAGTGATGTAGTCTGTATAACACCTACATCACTCACTCCACCCTCTTCACTTAGTTACCTATCTAGCCGAAACGCCTTCTCTGAGGATCTGCACCCAGCCCTTGATGACCTGAGGAGGGAAATTCTTGTCCAACATGGCATAACTCACCGTCGCCTGATAATAGTACAAGCCCGTCGGTAAGTCCACCCCATCCACACTCTTGCCATCCCAGGCTAAACTCGAGCCGCTCGTCTCATACACCTTGGCCCCCCACCGATTGTACACCACAAAACTGATGCTGGATACAAACCGCGGACACCGCAGTGGCTGAAACACATCATTCTTGCCATCCCCATTGGGGGTGAACACATTGGGCAAAACCAGACTCGGGCACGCATCCACACACACCTTGTTGGATGGCGCACTCTCCAGGCCCCGCTTGCTGACAGCGGTCACATAGTAACACCCCGCCACGGTCGACAAACCCGTGTGGTCATATTTCAGGGTGGGGGCCTCCACACTGGTCAACAGCCCCAGGGTATCCTGCTGATAGCGACCATAGTAGACCTTGTAGCTGGCAATGTTGGGATCACAGCTGGGACCAGACCCAGCCAGCCAGTTGAGTCTGTTGGTGAAACTGCTCTGATCACAGAGGCTCTCCGGGCTCAGATTGGCACAGTTCAGCGAGTCCACACTCAGCCTGGGGGGG
>NZ_WPIN01000023.1 GCF_009754945.1 Spirosoma arboris | reverse complement strand
CGGAACGCTTTTCGGGAGGACCTCACAGGCAGCTTAAATTCCAGTCAAAACTGGCTCACCAAATGGGTAAGGACAAGCCCGATTAATTAATGTAGCTACACGAATAAAGCCCGCTTGCGTAACCATTACTTTACTATACTTTAACTAGTAAAAAAAACGCTGGCACTACCAGCGTCAGCGTTTAATAATCTAACCCATAAAACCTGCTTATCTAGGCAGGCAAAAAGGAAAGCTATAATTTAGAAGCAAGGTTAATTTAGTTAGTTTTTGGCCCCCAGGGTGGCCACTTTTCGCTAAAAGTCAGTAACCCTTTTAGCAATAACGGTGAAGCCTAGATAACCCCTTAACCCACTCATGATAATCAGTTGGCTTGACAATGTACGAGTTTGCAAAATGACTATACACGTCTGCTATGTCTTCATAGTGATTGGATCGACTAAGAACAATAGTAGGTATCCGATGGAATAAAGGATGGGACTTAAGCCCTTGCAAAACAGTTAACCCCACGGTTGAGGTGGGCAGATATAAATCTAGTAATATTAAGCTGGGTAAGTCTTCTTCCCGCTGCCGGCAAGCCTCCAGATGAGGAATCACTTGTGCGGGGTCGGCAAGCCAGACTAGTTCAGCCCCAGGAAACTGCTGGAGTAGTGCCCACCGGGTAATAAACCATTCATCCGCCTTATCCTCAATACTTAGAATGGTCAGTTTACGGGCTCCTGATTGAGGCAATAGCTCAGTCTCCCTATCGTTCTGCTGCAAAAAATACTGTTCATAGACTCGCCTTCGATACTGAGCTAATAAATACTCAAAGGCGAGTAGATTCGGATCTGGATTCATAGTCAAGAAGTTTTCACGTCTACTCTTCATTAAAATAGTCCACTACTTTACCCTAAAGTGCCCTACTCTGGTGAGGTCTCTCCGAATAGCTGTGTAGCGTTTGCTCTGTATCAGCGGCGGCTACGGGAAGAAAGAATTTCATTCGGGACTACCTACACTTTGCCTAAACAAGTCTATAGTTAATAAGGGTAATGAGGCAACAGAGCTCTATCAGATCAATCCCATGCTAGATAGCTTGGGAAATTGAACACAAGCAGCCATGTTGCGTCAGAATCAGTGATTTTGTATTAAACCAATAGCGCTAGTTGCCCTCCCAAAACTGTCTTCACCCAGAAATCGAATAGTACAAGTTGAGTTTAGGCTAAAAACTTAGTATAATACAATTGACTGATAACCAGATTAATTACAGTCACTTGCACTTTTTTAGGTATCAAACCTGGATAAAAAATTAACTAGTTAGTATGCAAGCATACCTTTAAATAAGTATACACATGAAAGTAGGACAATGTAATCTTTTTATTTAACTTTTAAGTCTTTCAGGGGTCGAAAAGCTAAGCAAAAGACGGGATGAAAAACGAACCAGCTTCATCAGATAGAGGTGACTCGGTATTAGCTGACTGGCTTGAAGCTATTGATAAGCTCTATGCGTATTATCAGGAATTGCTCACCTGCATTAGTCAGGGAGAACTAGAACAAGAGCTAAGGGTAGAAACCACTACTCATATCGGCCAGTGCCCGAAGAATCAAGTAGTGAAGCTAATGGATACCATGCAGACCGAGGTAGTAAATTTAATCCAAGATATAGATCAGACAGCTAATCTTCAACCGCCTACGAGGGAAAGGGTTCATGCCAAATTAGTCAAGCACACACTGCGCTTAAATCAATTAAATCACCAAGCCTATACCAGGCTTTGCCTGATAAAGCAATCTTCCTCATAGCCAAAAAATCGACTACTATCTCTAAAAAATAGCAAAGGGCCAATTAGCTAGACGCTTATTATATCAACTCCCAATTCTCACGCAAGGCCTGCACCATTTCTCGTAATCGCTCATAAGTCAGGGGCTTGGTCAAAAAATAATTGGCCCCTAGCGATGTACAACGCTGAATGTCATTTGCCTCTGAGGAGGTAGTTAGCATCACGACCGGTAATTCGGCATAAGCAGCTACGCTACGCAGATCTCGCAACGCCTCAAACCCGTCTTTTCGAGGCATGTTGATGTCCAACAAAATGAGCAACGGTAGTTCACCGCATTCGGCTAGCCTGGAAAGTAGCTCTTCTCCGTCCTTAAGAGAGAGCACCTTAATTGGGGGTGATTCTTCCTGAAAAGCAGAGCAAATTATGAGTTGATCGTCTTCGTCGTCGTCAACGATCCAGACGGAAGGCATTTGCATTGATGGCATGGAATGAAGTGTAAGTTACGGATAATAGCAATGTTACCGATTATTTGATCAGGAAACAACTACTGACTTATGGGTTGGGTAGCGTTCAACGCCATTATAGGGGTTAAAAACCAATTAAGATCAAAGTAGTTACTAACCCATTGGCCATTGCCTTGGTTTGCGTATTTATCATTAAAAACAGAGCCTATATTTTGTCAATTTTTCTACCTGAAACGGATGAAGTATACTATTTTAGGGGTCGATGATGACGACGATGATTTTATAATACTATCCACTCTAGTTAAGGATTGCTACCCAGACGTCACCCTCTTGCATGCCTCAAACGGGCAGCAAGCAACCCAAAAGTTACTCGACGGCTTACACCCCCACTTAATTCTGATTGATGTACAGATGCCTTTAACGGATGGACACGAGTTAATTGCCTGGCTAATGAACTCCGAAGCCTGGCGCCATATACCCGTTGTAATATGGACGGGAGCCATCTCGGACAGTGAAGCAACTCGCTATTATCGGGCGGGAGCTAATTCACTTCTGTTAAAGCAAACGATTTTACAGGATGTAAAGGCTTTTTGTAAATATTGGTTAGAGCTGGTTCAACTACCCCAACTCGTTTGGCAACAGTAATATACCTTGACCAAAAAAAGGGAGGGTGGCCAATATTTCGTATGAAATGTTGGCCACTCCTATCAGTAGCCGTCTAAATGACAAAGCCCTACTCAATCTCGATTTGTTTGCAGCAGTTCATTGAGTAACTTGATTAAGACCGCTAGATCGACAGGCTTGGCTAAATGGGCATCAAAACCGGCCTCTTTAGCGAGCTGTTTATCTTCATCTTGTCCATAGCCCGTTAAAGCGATCAAAATCATATCCTTTCCCCAGACCTGCTGACGAATCAACTGGCACGTCTGGTAGCCATCCAGCTCCGGCATCCCAATATCACAAAGAATGACCCTTGGGCGTAGCTCCTCAGCCGCCTGAATGCCTTGCCGACCATTTAGACAGGTATGCACCTGGTAGCCCTTCAACTTCAGTAGCATCGACAAAGTGAAAGCCGCATCGGCATTATCGTCAATCAATAAGAGCTGGGGAGCTGAAGCAGGGGCCGTGGGCTTGGAATCGGAAGAGGGCCCTGGCGTCGGGGCTACGGTCAACGTCGGTAGCCAGACCCTAAAATCACTGCCCTTTCCCAATCCTTCGCTACGGGCTTCTACCCGACCTCCATGCAGTTCGGTCAATCGTTTGACTAAAGTCAGGCCCAACCCTAAGCCCCCCTGTGAGCGGGCCAGCGAGTTATCCCCCTGCACAAACAGCTCGAAGATGGACTCTAGGTGTTCAGCTCTTAAGCCAATGCCTGTATCCTCCACTTGGAGCAAGGCTTCCTGACCAATGTGTTCCAGGCTAATCCTCACCTGGCCACCGGATGGTGTATAGCGAGCCGCGTTAGTGAGTAGATTACTCACCAGCTGCATTAAGCGGGTAGCATCCCCGTCCAACTCAATGCCAGTTCGGGGTAAATTTACTAGTAGTCGATGCCCTCGCTCCTGATATAGGCTACTGACTGCTTCAAGGGCTTGACGGACCGCATCGACCAAGTTCATTCGCTGAGTTTGCAATTCAATCTTGCCTTGGCTTATGCGGCTCACATCCAGCAGATCATCCACCATTCGCACCAGATGATCGGTCTGTCGATTCATCATATCGACGGTGGAGCGGCTCATCTCGTCCTTGCCTTGGGTGAGCGACAAGATTTGCAACCCCGAACGAATCGTCGACATCGGATTCCGTAATTCATGAGCCAGCATGGCCAGAAACTCATCCTTGCGTCGGTCGGCTTCTTGCAGGGCTTCTTCCGCCCGTTTTTGGACTGTCAGATCCCGCATCACTTTCAACAGACCAATGAGTGAACCGGTCTCATCGCGCAGGGGGGTGACCACGCCCGAGCCATAAAACAGCGAGCCATCCTGGCGGCTGTGCCAGCGTTCATTGTCAAAGCGGCCCACCCGGATGGCGATTTGAGCCTCCTGGCGGGGGATGTTCTGCTGGCGGTCTTCAGGGTTGTAAAGCCGGTCCACAGGCTGCTGCAGGATCTCCTCTTCCGAGTAGCCAAACAGGGCCTCGGCACCCGGATTCCAGGACGTGACCCGTTGGTCCAGATCGGTTGTGAAGATGGCGTAGTCTTTGGCACTGTCCAGAATGGCTCGTTGCCGCTCTTCGCTTTGGCGCAGGGCTTCCTGAGCTTCTTTGCGGTCAGTAATGTCCATCATCACCCCACTGACCCGAACCGGCTGGCCGTTTTGTTCAACCATTACCCGACCATAGCCACTCATCCAGCGTATAACCCCATCCTCCCGCACAATCCGAAACTCAGCGTCGTAGAGCGTGCGCTGGGCAATTGCTTGGGTAAGCTGATCTTTGATGGCTTCGGCATCGTCCGGATGCAGGTGACTCATAAAGGCCTCAGAAGGTAGGGGGTTGGACTCAACAGCCATACCCAACAACTGAAAATGCAGTTCATTCCAGTACACCTGGTCGGTCACTAAGTCCCACTCCCAGGTGGCTAGCTCGGCCGCTTCAATCGCCAGCCGATTGCGCTGCTCCAACTGACGCAGGGCTTCTTCGGCTTGTTTGCTCTCGTGGATGTCGGTGGCAGCCCCATACATGTTGATCACCTGACCGTTCTCGTCTATGAGTGGTGAGGCACTGACGACAAACCAGCGATACGCGCCGTCGTGGCGCCGTATCCGGTGTTCCTGCTGCAACGAGGTGCCGACTGCCACGGCCTCGCTATAGCGCTTGGCCGAAGCTTCCCGGTCGTCCGGGTGAATGGCCTCCATCCAGCCCCAGCCAATGGCCTCTTCGAAACGCTGTCCGGTATAGTCCAACCAGCGCTGGTTATACCAGTAGGTGGAACCATCCGGTTGGCTATCCCAAAGCAGGTCGGGCACCAGGTTGGCAATCGATTCAAAGCGCTTTTGCGACGCGCGCAAGGCTTCTTCGGCTTTGGTTCGTTCGATGGTGTCCCAGGTGCGCAGGGCCACGTCCCGGATGAGAGCCAGCTCCGTGGGCTTCCAAACGCGGGGCACCGGACTATGGACCGCAATTCCGGCCGAATAGGTGCCATAGCGCAGCAGCGGCACGTTTAAAAAGGCGGCAACCCCAATGCCCTGGTAGACCGACAATTCGTCTGGAGTCAGTCCATTCACCTCTGTCACATTGGCTACCTCGACCACCTGACCTTGTTCCAGGCCCTCAAAGAGCCAGCTGCCAAACGGTTTCAGGGAATGGCGGCCAATCACGCTGGGCTGACCTGGCTCCCGCTGGTAGGCACTTTCAATGACGTGGTGCCAACCCTGCTGGTCGGCTTCGGCCCGAAAGAAATAGGCGCGGCTCAGCCCCAGGTGCTCGCCCAGTAGCTGTAGGGCCACCTCCTGCACCAGATCCGGACGGGTCAGGGTCTGCAATCGATCGCTTAACGTCAGTAGCAGCGCTTTTTGCTGCTCGCTTTCCCGTAGCGCTTCTTGGGTTACTTTTCGGTCGGTAATGTCGTCGAACATGACGGCGAACAAACGGCTCCCCGCCCCACCCACGCGGGAAGCATACGCCGAATACCAGCGTCTAGTAGCCGCGTGATAGTTCTCAAAGCGCAGGGGCTGCCCGGTTTTGATCACCTGATCATAGGCTTCCAACCAGTAGGGTTCGGTGTTCGGCGTCGTTACACTGCCCAGTTGACCCGCTGCGTTTAGAAGACCCGTCTGTCGTTCAAAGACCGCATTCACATCCAGATACCGCCAATCGACCGCCTGACCCGCTTCATTATAGAGTAGCTCACTCATATGAAAGCCTTCGTCCATCGACTCAAACAGGGTGCGGTATTTATCTTCCGATTGGCGTAGGGCTTCTTCGCCTCTGGCTCGTTCAATGGCTGCCCAGGTCCGTTCCACAGCATCCTCAAACAGAGCCACTTCACTCGCCGTCCAGGAGCGAGGCTGTGTCGATAGGGCACCAGCAGCCCAGATCATGGTCTGGCTGCCCCGGCGGATCGAGGCAGCCAGGAACCCCACCGCCCCTAGCCCAGCGAACGACAGCCGGTCCATATCCGTCAAGCGGGCATCGGTGCGCACATCGGTATAGACGATGGTGCGTTCGAAAATTTCCTGGATGGCGGCAGGAAAGTCCGCCCCGCGATAGGAGCCTTGCAGGGGGGGCATGTCCTGACGGCGGGTCTCATGGGTAACTAGGACGGTATCGTCGTTGGGGTTCAAGGAGACCAGATAGACCCGATCGGCTCCCAACTGCCGGGCAATGAGTTGAGTGGCTCGATTGCCAATGGCTTCGACGCCCGTTTCGGCGCGTAAGGTATCGCTCAGCTTCAGCAGAAATGCTTGGTCTTTCCCGTCAGGTGTGGCCTCCATAGAGATGATTAATACTGGTTTACAGCTAAACCACAGAAGAAAAGAAGAGTTATCGGCTTGTGAATGAAAGCGTCTCTTTAATCGCCCGTTTCTCTGAGACAGCATGTAAATGCTGATATTGATGTTAAGATGGCTACCGTCTCAAATTGCCATCTCATCAATCAAGGTCTCAGTTTCAGTGACCAGTTGAGTTAACGATATACTGAATTCCTGCTACGTGGGCTCTGCAATGGCAAGTGATTGATTTTGAACGAAACGGCCGCCCCCATATAGAACCTTAGTGTAGTAAATCTTAAATCGTAAAAATCAATTAGTTAAATAGTTTATTAGCTACTCATGCTATTGAAAAGAAGAGTAACTTTGATCTAGTTGATGAATAAATAAAAATGTTCTCATATATCCAGCTATTTTATGTACACCTCTCCTAATTATAGGCAAGCTAGTATCCTGGTTATTGACGATAATGCCGATCACTGGCTGATCATGCAACAGGCTTTGAATGCGTTTATACCACAACTAAAAACAATCTGGACGACCGGCGCTGAGGGTACGTTCGACTATTTAGATCAGTGTGTAGAGGTAGGCAAACAGATTCCCAAATTGATTTTATTGGATTTGTACTTGCCGACCCGCCAAGAAGGCAAACAACTGCTGCAACAATTAAAAGCCAATGTGCACTATCGAAATACGCCTGTTGTGGTGCTAAGCCATTCCAGCCAACGAGACGATATTTACGAGATGTACGATTTGGGTGGTTCCTCTTATATGGTTAAGCCCTTGGCATTAGATGAGTGGTTGCCCTTATTTGAAGCCTTAAAAATATACTGGTGGGACACGACCACCTTGCCTCTTCCTTCCTAAAGCCATCTCCTAGCTAGATTCCATCTAGTACTGCAATCGGAATAAGTACGTTTGTAAACGTGATCACTTAATCAATACTATTTGTGGTGAGTTAGTAAAGTACACTACTCTCCCTAGCAATCATGAAAAATTCCACCAATACCGCCAATACCAACTTTAAAAATGCTAAAGTGCTCATTGTTGAAGATAATGATGATCAATGGCAGATTATCCAACAGGCGATGCGCCAATGCATTCGCGAGGTAACAGCCCAACGGGTATCCAACATCGAGCAAGCATTGACGCTCCTGAATGACTGGCGCTATCAGGAATGGGAAATCCCCAAACTGATTTTGCTGGATCTTTACCTGCCGACTAATAGTGATGGGTGGCAGTTGCTCAAATTTATAAAAACAATGCCGGTCAATTTTAGTCAGATTCCGATTGTGATGCTTACCTCTTCGGCTGACCGTACCGATATTATGGATGCTTACCGACTGGGTATTTCCGCTTACCTGGTTAAACCCATTGAGTTCGCTGATTGGCTAACTTGTTTTCGGCAATTACGCATCTACTGGTGGGAAACTGCTACACTCCCCCAAACTCAGTATGAAATTTAGCTAGCTGCAGTACCCTACCACGCTAAGAAACTGCATGCTAATCGCTGCCGGATAACTGCTTCGCCAATCCAACTGAGTCACTTACTAGAACATCAAGCAGGAAAGAAATCACCCCAATGAGCGCCGGACTAATTCCACTTGCTCATTTCCAGGCTATTGATCAAACATTTTTAACGCTTTCCAAGTCGAAACAGATTAATAACGAATTAATAGACTTGGCTATGATCTACTTCATAACCACTTTAGATCAACAAAGTAATTTTCGGCATTTTCACTTTGACCACGCTGAATTAGAAGCGGGCTTTGATGTGTTGAATAGGATTGTTGCTCAAGGAGATGTTTTGGTCAAGGCGATTGTGATTGACGGAAAGAGTATCATCCATCTACCTGTAGAGGCCTTTGATGGGCAGAGTTGTCAATCAGCAATTAACGCCTTAGAGCGCGAGTGGAGTAAACTTCTAGATAGGCCTATCAACAAATAAGGAATAGTTTTGCCCAACATGGTTCACTATAGGTGACCATTATACCGCCTTGTGCAGTATGAGACGGCAATCCTATCTGGCCAGCAAAACCTAATTGCTCCGCTTCGTCTGCAACAAGGGACCAGAAAGCGACAGCGAACCCTTCCATTCGTCAATTACCCAAAACCAAAACCTCATTTTCCGCCCCATTAACTAAGCCCTCAGCTGCCGAAAGGGTTAAGTAGGCAGACTTGTTGGCAAGCCCTATCTGATTGGCGCCAGCAAATGGAGCCTGACAAGCTCCTCAAAGCCTGCTTGATCCAAGCGATTATCATTGACAACAATGACGTTGTATCTATTCCCGCTACCCTCTGTGAGGGACAGATGAGGGGTCACAGTACGGCTGCTTATTCACCTAATTGTTTTTTTATGGCAACCAGACTTAAATTTTCCAAGACCAGCAAATCCCCTTTTTGGGCTACCCTCCGCGAGCGGGTCGATGCCTATTTTAGCCAACGAGCCATCTCGCCCCACGCCAACGGGGCTATGTGGACCAAAGCCCTGTTTTTCCTGCTGGGTTATGGTCTGATTTACGGGTTGATCCTCTCCGATCAGTTCGGGCCCTGGCCAATACTGGGGCTAGCCGTTTTGCTGGGTGTATTTGCCGCCTGCATTGGTTTCAACGTCTCCCACGATGCCCTGCACGGTGCTTTTTCGGCGCATCTCTGGGTGAATAACCTGCTGGGTGGCAGTTTTTATCTGCTGGGAGCTAACCCCTACGTCTGGAAGATTACCCACAACCTGGTGCACCATACCTTTACCAACATTCCCGGTCATGACGAAGATATCGAACTAGCGCCGGGGTTAGTCAGACTAGATCCCCAAGAGCCGCTCAGACCCTGGCACCGCTACCAGCAATGGTATACCTTTCCGCTCTACGCCCTGGCGTCGCTCTCATGGGTGTTTCGAAAGGATTATGTCAAGTTTTTCAAGAACCGCATTGGTCAACACGACACCGCTACGCATCCCCGCCATGAATACATTAAGTTATTTGTGGCCAAGGGACTTTACTATATTTTCTTTTTGATACTGCCTCTAGTCCTGCTTAGCCTGAGCTGGTGGCAGGTACTGGTCGGGTTTCTATCCATGCATATGGCCGAAGGGCTGGTCCTGGGCCTTGTTTTTCAGTTGGCTCATGCGGTAGAAGGGACTAGCTTCCCCCTACCCGACGAAAAAGGGACGATAGCCGATTCATGGGCTGTTCACCAGTT
This sequence comes from Spirosoma arboris, assembly GCF_009754945.1. Lineage (GTDB taxonomy): Bacteria > Bacteroidota > Bacteroidia > Cytophagales > Spirosomataceae > Spirosoma > Spirosoma arboris. The sequence continues at coordinate 131,911 of NZ_WPIN01000023.1, read as the reverse complement.
GTACACGACAGCCAACTTTGCCCCCCTCTCCAGGCTGGCGGCTTTTATTTGCGGGGGCCTGAACCGCCAGATTGAGCACCACTTGTTTCCTAAGATTTGTCATATTCATTATCCCGCTATTACGGTCATTGTTAAGCGTACAGCGCACGAATTTGGCTTGCCTTATCTGGAGAATCCCAGCTTTGGTTCGGCGCTCTATTCTCATTTTCGCTTATTAAAGACCTTGGGCCGACTTGCCTAGGTTTTATTGCTACAAGACCGGTTGCCCGCTCTTTTGGCGGCAACCTCTTTCTTTTCACCCAATTTTTACCCCTACATACTATGAATGCTCTACAACAAGTGCACAAGCTCGGCCAAAGTATCTGGCTAGATTTTATCGACCGGCCGCTGATGAACTCAGGCCACCTGCAACAACTCATGGAGGAGGATGGCATTCGAGGCATCACCTCCAATCCGGCTATCTTTGAGAAAGCCATTACAGCAGGAACAGAGTATGACCAGGACATCCAGCGGTTGTCGCAGGAAGACCTCTCTGACGAAGACCTATTTTACCGGCTTGCCGTAGCCGATATTCAACAAGCCGCTGATTTATTCCTACCCGTCTACGAAGACAAAGTCAGCGGGGCGGATGGCTTCGTCAGCCTGGAGGTCTCGCCCCGCCTGGCGCTGGACACCGATAAGACCCTGGAGCAGGCCCGCATCTTGTGGCAAGCCGTCAACCGACCCAATGTGATGATCAAGATTCCGGGTACCCAGCCGTGTTTACCCGCCATCCGACAGGCCATCGCTGAAGGCATCAATATTAACGTTACCTTACTGTTCAGTCTGGATCGCTATGCCGCTGTGGCCGAAGCCTACATAGCTGGGCTTGAGGACCGCCTGGCCGCTGGTCAATCTATCGATCAAGTTTCCTCGGTGGCCAGCTTCTTTATCAGTCGTATCGATACTTTGGTGGACCCGATTCTCACTGAGCGGGGCTTGCCCCAGTTAAAAGGCGAGACGGCGATTGCGCTGGCCAAGCAGGCGTATGCGCTGTATAATCGACTCTTTGACAGCGAGCGCTTTAGATTCCTGGCTGCCCAGGGCGCAACGCCCCAGCGGTTATTGTGGGCGAGCACGGGGACAAAAGATCCTGACTTTTCACCGGTCAAATACGTAGAGGCCCTCATCGGCCCGCAAACCGTAGATACCGTACCGATGGACACGTTGACTGCCTATCGGGAGACTGGGCGGCCAGCGGTTCGGTTGTCAAGTAGCGACTCCGAAGGGCTTCAGGTACTGGACAGGGTACAACAGGCAGGTATTGATTTGAACGCGATTGCTGAACAACTGGAAACCGAAGGCATCGCTAAATTCAACCAACCCTATGATAAACTCTTAGAAGCGATCAATCAGCAAAAGCACACTTTGACGACCCGGTAGAGACTCGTTTCTACTCTAAAAAAGGCGCAAAAAGTGGGCGTGTCTTGTGCGGCCTATGTCCCCACTTTTGCGCCTTTAGAACGGCGTAAAAACTAGGTATGCCCATAAAATACTTTTCAGTATATATTTTATCTGTCATTTGCCTTGAGTTGCTAGCTATCGAAGTACCTGCTCTATTCCCCTAAGATTGACTGGTCGCTCTAGCTATTGGCCGTTCCCTCACTTTGTGCCAGGAAAGGCCCATGGATAACAACGATACGCCAAGCTGGGAGTTTCCTAGAAGTTTCTACGACTGATGCTAGCTACCCTCCCTAACGAAGACCATTTGATCCGTAGCCTACAAACTGATCAGGTTACTGGCTTTTCCACTTTATATGATGCCTATGCGCCAACGCTTTATGGCTTCTTAGTTGGAGTGGTCAGGGATTCGGAATTGGCAGAAGATTTGCTTCAGGATGCTTTTGTCAAGATTTGGTCGAAAAGACATACTTATAATCCTAAGCAGGGTCGACTCTTCACCTGGCTAATGGTCGTGACTCGCAACCTAGCCAGGGATGAGTTGAGAGCCCGAAAGGTTAGACTTTCAGCTAGTTCGTATCTAGCTGTTCATTCGGAATGGCTTAGTAATCCTACCCCTTGTGATGGGCGGCTCACAACCACATTGATTAGTCAGCTAGCTCCTAAATACCGGGTAATTATCGATTTGTATTTCGAGCGCAATTACACATTCCCCGAAATAGCTGCGCACTTGACGCTACCCTTAGGTACGGTCAAAACCCGGTATCGCAAAGCGCTTCAAGAGCTCAAGGAGTTTTTTAGTCAGGACATTTATTACTACCAGCTTCATCTGCACAACTAGCGAATTAGTTGTTGAATGTAACAGGCCCACTTTCAATCAACTCCCTTGATACAGGCTATCTGGTTTAGTCTTGCTATAGTCTGTGGTTTATCCACAAGTCGTGGCTTTAACAATAAAAAACGCCCTGACTAAAAGCCTGGGCGTTTTGGATCTATCCACACCATTAACCATCCAAGAGATGCTTAATTCAATAGTCTAACTAGGAATAAGTTGTTCAGGGCTGCCCGTTAACATCTTAGTTAGGTAAAGGGCGTTGGTATATCGTCGTTTATGCCGAGGGAAAGAAAAAGGGCAACCTATTGGCACCCCTTTTACACTCACCCACTCTGTGGTTTAATCAGCGTTTCCCATTAAAGGCCCAATCTGGCTTAGTATGAAAATAATCAGAGTGGTTTACAGCCCTGATAATCGCATAAAGCAAGGTCTGTCCTTGCTGCCTAACCTCTCCCGTCAACTCGATCTGCATCTTCCCCCTTCCACCCAGTTGGGGCTTTTTTTGCCTCCCAGCCAATAGTTAGAGCAATTAGGTAACTTTTACGTTAGTTCACCTCCCTCTTTTTAGACTAAAAAATGCCGACTCGATCGGGTCGGCATTTCACTTTTATCCACACCATAAGTAACACTCAGTGTTACCAATTCAGGTATAACCTACGAGTCTATCGGCAAAGTGTCAATTCATATTAGCTAACGGTCATTAAAAAACGCTGACCCTACCAGAGCCAGTATTGAAGACCTACCGTTAACTGATTGCTATAGCAATCGCAGGGCTTGGACGAAAAGGGGTAGTGTGTGTCACGTAAAAACGCCCCTACTAAAAGCAGGGGCGTCTCAGGAGTCCCACCAAAATATTAATTACTTATAAAGTCTACTACTAACTTGTGCTTTGTCAGTTCACTAGTCATAGAAACTATTAGGCAATGGGGCTGGCTTGTGTTCGTAAATAAATCCCCGTTCTCTCACTTTGCCAATCGCTACGCCTTGCTACTGGGTTAGTTGCCTTTATATTATGGGTTTTCTTCAAGTCGCTCTGAGTTTGGGGCGGCTTGATTTATTATGTAAGTTATATACAGGTCTATCTTTCAGCTTCTTCACCCGATTCGGTGAAACCGCCTTCACAATGCCACTGCCATCACATGGAGCACTATAGTGTGTATATGTCAAGTTGATATTTTAATTCTAATTAGTTCATTATTAATTAATTACCACGAAGGTTGACTAACTAATACTCTTTTTCTAAGTATCAGCAAACAAATCGAACTCATCAGGTACCTGACTCTGAGCCATTCTTTTAACGCAGCGTCTCTTCTCTGAGTCTAACGGGCTTTGTATTTCCTAATACGGTGAGCCCGTTTCAATTCGTGCCACAGCGAGAGCAGGCTAACTACAATTAGTAACAGGCCACCCCCGGTCGGTACCAGCCAGAGCGGCAAACTTATCCACCACCAGGACCAAGCCAGCACGTGCGTCTGTTTAAGCAACACCAGAAACAAGAATACCACGAATAGGGTAGAATAGAGCGTTGCCATAAGATTGATGGGCTTTTCCCGATCGGGGTCCCGGTTCGGCTCATAAGCTTTATTTAGCCTAGACATATACGCTTCAGATTTGGTGTTGTAGAAATACCTTCACTCTTATTAGGCTTTAAACTTGTCCAAAAACAAAGTAGTAAGTCTATGAGCCCGGTTTGTAATACTACGGTCCACTGGGCCTAGTGCTTTCTAAAAGGCCGTTTTTGCAACCGATTAAAAGTAGGCTTGCAGGTCAGCCATCTCCGCAGATTGATAGGCTCAATAATATATTATAGAAACAGTAAAAGAAGAGACCAAATCATATCTCCCACAGGTAAAAACAAGGATATACTCTATGGCGGCTGTTTCATTACTCACTTCCTCATTTATGGTTCCCCCCTCATAACCACTTTTGCTTAACTGAGTATTTGTCGACTTATTAGACCCTAACTCTTCCTCCAGCAACTTGTGGATCAGCCTTGATTAAAACTGTATTTACCAAAAACCACAATATCACTAAATCCAGCTAAGAGAGCTAATTAATGCTCCTATAGGTATTAATTAGAAGAGTTATACTATGTACTGACTTATTTATACAGTTATGTTGCAAACCCTAAAAACAGTAAACTAATTATAATTATATAGTATCATTTGTATATAATATCCTGCTTATAGCGAAATCGATTAGTCAGAACTAGCTCAGCGCAATTTCAGAAGCAAAAAACCTATTCTCTCGCTTTCTAGTAGCTGTATATACTGCTAACCTGAAACGATTTGGCCGCTAGGTAAGCAACCGCCTTTGGTCCAGCTAGGCAAGTTTGACCAAAGGCTTTTTAATGACTTTGCTAACCCTCATTTCTTCTCTCGTTAGAACCGATTGATCTTTACCTATGGACCGTATTGCCGCAGTTGTCGTTACCTACAATCGACTCAATGATTTACAACAATGCCTCACTAGCTTATACCAGCAGACTCAGCCTCCTAACGCTATCTATGTCATTAATAATGGAAGTACCGATGGAACGGGTGAGTGGTTGAGCACCCAATCGGACTTGACTGTTGTGACTCAACCGAATCTGGGCGGAGCAGGTGGATTTGCCACTGGTATCGAGCGGGCTCATGGGGATGGCTATGACTGGATCTGGTGTATGGATGATGACTGTCTGGCGGCTCCCGATGCCCTAGAACAACTGGTATTAGCCCCCTACATTGGCCCCTGTATAAAGAACTGCATCTCGATTAATATGCATAAGCGAGATGAGCTGGCTTTCTATGTGTATCGGCCTAACAAAACCTTTCGTCTTGTTAGAGACATGAGCCCCTTTGCGTTGGTCTATGGGGTAGCCTCGTTTTTTAACGGAACGCTAATCAGTTCGGAAGTCATCGACCAGATTGGCATCCCGGACAAGAAGCTATTTATCTGGGGCGACGAGGTAGAATATATGACCCGAGCCCAGAAAATGGGGTTTCCAGTCGCGACGGTGCCTAAATCGGTGTTTTATCATCCTCCGAGTGTGGATCGGGACGGGATTCCCTGGCCAGGGGCCTGGAAAAACTACTACCGGGTGCGCAACGAACGGCGGGTATTTCAAAATGATCATGGCGATAAGTACGGATTTATCATGTTTCTGTTCTGGTCGGTACGGGCCACGTTTGAGCAGCTGGGTTCGGTGCACAAAAACCGGTTTTACAACTTTCTGCTGTATGGGGAAGCCTCACTGGATAGCCTGTTAAACAATTTTGGCAAACGGCCCGAAACGATCCTGACGCTACGACTCTACCGATTTATGAATAAATAACTACCTGCTATGAATGTGCTTATCGCAACCTATCTGGTTCCTTCCTCACCCTCGGGTGTCGTTACATACTACCAAACGCTGGCCAGCGACTTGACTGCTGCTGGAGTGGATATTCATATCGTCGATGCATCTCATACGCCCACTAGCTGGCGTAAATTCTTGGGTGTCCTAAAGCGCATAATGCGGGCAATGGGTGGAGCTCCTAGTGTCATTTATGATGAGTTTGCCTACTTTACGGGGATTTATCTGGCCGCACGCAAACTACGCGGCTCTACTTTCGACCTGATTCATGCACAGGATGCTCGGTCGGGTGTAGCTGCCTATCTGGCACTGGGAAATCGGGTCCCGATAATTTTGACTTGTCATTTTAATGATGATCCGGTTCGTGAACTGGTACAAAAATTCACCCTGAAACCTGTCTTCACTAGACGGCTTACAAGCTGGTATACCTATTTATTCTCCTATATCCATACCTATGTGTTTGTGTCGAACTATGCTTATACGCAATCAAAACACTTATTGCCATCTGGTATCAACAAAAGTATTATTCCAAACACCGTTCGACTGACGTCATCCCCACAGCCTGATTGTCCTAATACTATTGATCGTCAGAAATTGATCATCAGCAATGTAGGCTATATAGATGAACGGAAAAATCAAAAATTACTACTTCAGCTTGGTCATGAACTCCGAAGCCAGGGTATTAGCAACTTTCATTTGTGGCTAATTGGTGACGGACCTAAACTTGATAACTACAAGCTGTTGGCTACTGAACTGGGGCTGAACGATCATGTTACCTTTTTTGGTAGGCAGGCTTCTCCGTGGCTACTGGTAGCTCAGAGCGATTTATATATTCATACGGCACTCAATGACAATTGTCCGTACTCAATTATTGAGGCATTTGCCGTTCGAACGCCAGTTCTGGCTTTGCCCATAGGGGGTATTCCCGAAATGCTGCCGAAAGGTTTTGGCGAATTGAATGGAGCGACGATATGTGAGTTGGCTAGCGAAGTTAGCCAGTATTTTAATCCAACCCTGCGGCAACAATTGATTAACGCACAAGCTACCAATTACGCCCTGGTTTTTAACCATTCGGCTAATTTCACGAAACTTCTTTCCGTTTACCGACAAACGGTCGAAGTATCATCTCCGGTCCCTGATTACTCATCTTTTGAGTTCTGAGAATCTATAACTATGTAGTAAAGAGGGTCAATAGACCGATGCCTCTGCGTATACAAATCATTAATACTTTCTATCATGATTGCTTTACATCAACTTTCGCGGGTAGGAATTGGAACCAGTCGGGTTGCTTCGCTGGGAAGTCGGCTGTCGTCAGACGAATTTATAAACTTACTGACAGTAGCAACAGCAAATGGGGTTAACCTCATTGATACCGCTGATTTTTATGGGTCCGGCGATGCGGAGCGCCTTATTGGGAAGTGTCTTAAAACAACAGGTTACCCATTTTTCGTCGTCACGAAGGCAGGTTTACCTTATGTACACGCACCCAACTGGCTGTCTCCTCTGAACCAGATCGGCAAAAAAATAAAGCAGCGAGCTGGTGCTAAACCTACATATACCGCAGCCTATCTGATTGACTCTGTTCAGAAAAGCAGTAAACGGCTGGGGGTCGAAGCGGTCGATGCGTTCTTCCTACATGAGCCCTCCTGGGGCGACATCGCCAATGCCGATTCCTGGGATGGTCTGGCAAAAATCAGGCAACAGGGTCTGGCTTGCTATACGGGGGTATCGACTAACGACTACCGAGTTGTAGAGGAGGGTATTCGCAGTGGCCAGGTGCAGTTGGTACAAACGTCAGCAACGTGGTGCAGTAATAATCCCATCGTCGCCTTGTGCCATTCTCAAGGGATTCCAGTGATCGCGAATCAAGTTTTGCAGCCCTATAAAATGTTACAACAGCTATTCGGGCAACAGACCACGGCAATCCAAAGGCTAAACGGACTGTCGAATATGTCACTTGTTCAGTTCCTGATTGCTGCTGTGCTGGCCGATCAAAAAGCTGATGTGGTACTCTTCGGGACTAGTAATATTACGCACCTACTCCATAACATAGAGTCGTTGAAGTATACAAAAAGCCTGGCGCAACACTTACCACTCATTAGCAAATTACTAACATGATTGTCACGAAAAACAACTTTCAATCCGGGCAGACGCTCACAGCTGATATCTGTATTATTGGCAGTGGTCCAGCAGCTATTTCAATGGCACTTAGCTTAGATTCGTTGCGACGAACGATTATCATTGTAGCTGGCGGAGCCTGGTCCGAAACAGTTGACAATCAAGACCTTAATCGTGGTGTCGTGGCGACGCCTGGTTCACATGAGCCGCTTGAAGAGAATCGTCGGCGCCAATTTGGTGGGACATCAGCGGCCTGGGGAGGTCGCTGTATTCCTTTTGACCCAATCGACTTTAAGAAACGTTCCTGGGTTCCCGACAGCGGCTGGCCATTCCCCTACGAAACACTGGAACCCTATTATCGCAAAGCCGCTAGCCTTTGTCAGATTGGTGACTCCACCTTCAATGCCCATGCCGCTTTTCCCGATAACCCACGTGAAATTATTGCTGGCCTTGATTCAACAGACTTTGTTTCGAATCACCTGGAACGCTGGAGCCCGCCCATCAACTTCGCCAAAGCGTACCGGACTGAACTGGACAGAAGCCTAGCCATTCAGGTGTTGCTGGACGCTCATGTACTGAAGATAAATATGGTGGACAATAGCGATCAGGTCTCCTCTGTTGCTGTGGCGGTGGATGGTTTTCAAATTTCCATAGAAGCCACCACATTTGTACTGGCAGCTGGAGGCATCGAGAACCCCAGACTCCTGCTGGCATCGCACAACAAACAATTCCCAACTGGGATGGGCAACCTGCACGACAATGTGGGTCGCTATTATATGGCGCACCTAAGCGGAATATACGCCGAAATTAATCCAGCCAACCGAGACAGCCTCCTGGCTGATTTTGAGCGTGACCCCGAAGGTGTTTATTGCCGTCGGCGCTGGTGGATACCAGAAGAAGCTCAAAAAGCACATAAATTATTAAATTCTATCTTTTTTCTATACTTATCTCACAGTACAGAAGGACATAGAGATTTATTATTTTCAGCTCGTTTCGTTAGTAAAGGGCTACTCTCAATTGCCAGCCAGAAATCCGTGCGGAACGCAGTCAGGAAAGCCAGACTGGTTTTTCCTGACCTAAAAGAACACCTCATTAACATGGGGACCAAAAGCTTCTCGCAACTACCAAACCTCTTTCGTCTGGGCATGAAGCGACTGGCTAAACGTCGGCTACCTTACCTTCTTCCTGCCATGAACTCGAAGTACTGGGGTTTGTATTTTCAAACCGAACAAATTCCCAATCGTGAAAGCCGGGTGTTTTTGTCGACTTCGAAAACCGATGCATTTGGTGTACCACGGGCAGAAGTTAGCATTGCTTTTTTAGAGGCTGATGTCGAATCTGTGGTGTTGGCACACAACCTTTTTGTTGAAAATTTTCGACGGAAAAACCTCGGCGAAGTGCTTTATTCCGAAGCAGGGTTACGCGCCTACATAGCGGAGTCAATGCGCTCGTTTAATTCGGGAGCGCATCACATTGGCACAACCCGCATGTCGGACGACCCTCGAACGGGTGTCGTGGATCGTAACGCAAAAGTTTATGGCCTGTCGAACCTGTATATAGCTGGCTCCTCCGTATTTCCTACGGGTGGACACGCCAACCCAACCTTTACCATTATCGCTCATGCTTTGCTACTAGCAGACCACCTGAAGACCAAGAATAGTATCAGAGATTTCGCGGATCAATCACTTGTAGTGAAGTAAGCGTGCGGAGAATAAATAGCCAACACGATTAGCTTACCATTCCTGTACTACCCGGTTAGCTGGTTTACTTAGTAGTTGGACTGAGGACGACTCGGCTGCTAACTTGCTTAATGCATGATAAATCACTCGAACAGACTCTTCGATCCGTTGCCAGCCTGCTTCACTGCGCATATCCAGGCCGATCACCGGTCGGTTGAGTTGCGCCTGGATAGTTAAGTACGACAAAGCGCCAAAAATTACCGCTGAAATAGCCTGATGATCAACTCCTTTAATAAAAGCAAGTTGATTAACGAGCAGCGTTAATTCAGCGTCTAAACTCCTACTGGCTACTTCGGCTAAAGAGTCAGCTTCTTTGACACTAAGTTTTAGTAATTCGCGAGCAGTGCGAACCTGACGAAACTGGCGAAAAAGCTGTATAGTGTGAGCCGACCAAAAGGGAGCAAGATCTTTTGGCTGGACAGGCTGAAGCTGTTCCAGCCAAGCGGGTGTGAAGTGAGGAACGAGTTGTCCTCGCCTTATATAGTATTCTAATAGTCCTTCCAATCCGCCAAAATAGCGGTAAATAAGCATCTTGCTTACAGCAGCCTTTTCAGCAATGGCATTCATGCTAATGCCCTGAATCCCCTCATCCAATAGAATTTGCTCCAGGGCATTAACTATACGCTGGGTTGTAGCAACTCGGTTACGTTTTTTAGTCTCCACAATAGGTTGTATAAAAATATATTAATTAGATAAATCATAAATATATCATCTTCCATCAATAGCTCTCAGACAATAAAATACTTGTATTACTTAACACATAAGCCAGAAAGGCAACTCAGTAGATAGGACTTAGTTAGGTAGCGGGCGATTAGCAGCGTTTCATGGTAAACTCCTTATCAAGTGAGTTTAATGTCGTGGTGAAACCAAGAATTAAGATCGGAATGTGCATTCCAGAATACGGTGCCCTGACAGGTTAATTGGTAATTGGCGAATGACGCGTACCTGCCCACTCCGAATAAACTGTTCAATTTGATAAATACCCCCTTCGTCAATGACATAAAAATGAGGAACAACCATCCGATTGAAGCTCTTTTCAGGCATGATTCCGCTTACCTGATATTTATTCCGAACTGCTTCCAGAATTTTGTGCTCCACTGATGCATTCAACATGTTACCTGGCCGAACTGCCGTTTGCCAATCAAGTACATAGTGCACATTCGTCGATTTGTCATGGAACCAGATAGGAAGAAAGTAATGAGCCGATTCGACGAAGACAGGATATCGTTTGTCTAGTTGCGACAATCCCTGTAGTACACCGCCTGGGAAGATGACCACTTTACGATTTTGATAAAAAAGAAAGCCTGCCAGCAGCAAGGCATACACAGATACCAGCTGCATATTCCAGCCAGATACTCTGGCTGGAATATGCCAGCGATCACGCAACAGAGACCATGCATAGACGAACTGGTAGATGAGGAGTAAATGACTTGGCCATTGATACCGACTAATAAAAACCGATGTGTGAACCAGCGAAACCAGTAGCGCTATACAAATAGTGGCCATGTATATCCAGCCAGCCAACAAGTAAACCATCAAGGCCTTGTCATCCCAAATAGCCTGACTGTTTTTATTCAGTCGTAGCAGAGCTATATAGATAAATAACACGCTAACCAGCACGACGCGTAACAGGGGTAAGACTAAAAAAATAGGCCTCCGCTCCAATGCCGATGAGATAGTCGGAATCAATTCACCAACGGTGGTAAAAAAAGATAAAAATGTGGGTATGGGAATCCAAGAATGCGGTTTTCCCGCTTCGGTTTGGATCGCAAAGCTCGAATACCAGATCAGCAGCCAACCCAGAGCAATCAGCCCATACGTGGCCAGTACCAACAAGTACGCTCGTTGCCTGGACCAGAGGTATAAAATGGCAAAAAAAGCACCTGACGCAGCCACATAAAACAGGCCAAAATTATGCGTAAGTACCAGGAGAAGACCTGCCAGACAATGGGCAATTAGCCACTTAATGTTGGCGGGAGAAGCGATTAGCCGCTGTAAAACAACAAAATAGAAGAGGCCAGCTAGCAGAAAAACTGAATAAGCGCGTATTTGCGTGGCTAACGTAATGTTTAAATAGGTTAGGCTAACAATGGCCGTGATAAGCACAAAATTGGTAACAGGTGTACCCACTAAAGTGGTTGTAAACCGATAAAATAAAGCGATTGTAAGCGCAAAAATAACAATGGAAACAGCCCGTAGAAACTGCGGATTCAGGCTGATTGTATGGCCGATAAACCAGTATAGATTAGCAAAAAAAGGTGGATTGGCATCCATACCACTAACTACGGCCTCATTTACGTGAGCAATTGATGGATCTGAAATCAGCAGGTAACTGAGAACTTCATCCATCCACAGCCACGGTTCTTTAAAAAATAAGGAAGTAATCAAGCTGCCAGCCAGCATTACAAATAGGGTGATGCTGAGTAGCAACGTTATTTTTTTTTGTCGTGTCATTCTCTCAGAGAATTTTAATTTCGGTTTTTTCAGTCAGTTATTGACAGCTCTAAACTTGTCATGGTCGAACAACACATAGGTATTAACAACCAGCCCCATAGGCCCGATCATTAATGGACCATTACGAAACAGCCAACAGGGTTTGGGCCGTACCATAACTGGCAATTCCGTAGTGTTCCATCTTCTGGGCAGCGCCAATAATAGCCGCATCGGCCAAAGGACCATCCTCTAATTGATCCATCAAGTCCTGGGCTTTTTCAATCAACCCCTACATAGTCATACACATTTCCCCTTCTGGTTTAATGCCCAACTGTTTAACAATCTGCTCGAGCCGGGTAGCCTGACTTTCTGATTCGTGCAGATGAACTTGTAAGGCTTGTCGTAGTTGGTCACTCGTTACCCGCTTAACGAGTTTTGGCATTGCTTCCAGCGCCTGTTTTTCAGCGGAATACATACCCTGAATGATATGTCCAAAAAATTCATCCATTGTTTCCATAGGTAGCTCGTCCAGTTCGTTTATGCTTAGTGACTGGAGGGAGAACGTTGGCCGTAGATGCACCGCTTAAAAAAATACCCCCAAATGAGGAAGCGGCCTGATCTTAAAAGGTCCAAAAATAACTGGCTTAAGTGCATGTAGAAATCCAGTTGGACTATTGCCCCTAATTTCCTGGCCTGCGCGTTTCAGGAATCAGAACCATAACTGAAGTAATCATTAGACGTAGCATGGCCTGGTAGCTTACAATATTTTCTTAATCGGATAGCTATTATCTTGACTGTTGGTTATAACCTTAGTTATCATTTAGTGTAGTGAATGGTTAGTTTAGTCAGGCCACGTCAACTTGAAGTGGCTTGCTTTTATCTATTCACTTTCTGTCTGTAGGCTACAGATTGAGTTGGACAGGTATCTGCTTCGGATCCAAATCGGACGAATTTGGACCTTTTTCTAGTTTGCTTCAGATTGCTGTGATTGAACCGTCTCAAAATAGAAAATCACTGGTTTGACAACCTCCTCAATAAAACCATAACGTTTGGCAATCTTATACTGGGTCGAATCTCGATTTAGTGACGTGAGAAAACCACCTACCAGCTTTCTGAACTCCTCCAGTGACAGCGTATGCTTATTGATATTGCAGGAGGCACAGGCAGGCATCTGATTATCAATGTGAAGCCGTTCGGGATGCTTGCAGGTGCCATCGTAAAGCCACTTTCGCTTTTTTCGATCCCATTTCCGGTTCCTTCGTATGGGTTTCAACTCATCAATATGCCACCCTTTTAATAACTCACAGCCGCAGTAAGCACACTTGCCGCCAAACTTGTTGAAAATCAATTCCCGCTCTTTCTTGCTGGCCATAGTAGTCAATTCACCCCACTTGTACTAAGCAGACAAAGTTGATGAAGATACGGCTTATGTTGAATTGACCGAAAGCATTATCTACTATCGTGGGGACAGCAATAATGAGATATCCCATCATCATAATCAGACTGGCAATCAGTTTACCCATCGCTGTGGTGGGTACAATATCTCCATACCCAACCGTGGTAATGGCAATAATTGCCCAGTAGATACTAACCGGAATACTCTCAAAGCCATTACTACGCCCCTCAACCACATACATCATGGCTCCTAGCGTAATTACCAGCGTAAAAATAGCCACGAAGAACACCGTGATTTTGGCTCGGCTTTCCCGCAGTGAAGTGGCTAGTAAATCAGCCGCTGAGCTGTATTCCTGTAATTTTAAAATACGAAAAATCCGCAGCAATCGTAGGATACGGATCACCGCCAGTTCATGAGAACCCAGCAGAAACAGACTCAGATAGGCGGGTAGGATCGCCAGCAAATCAACGAGGCCAAAAAAGCTAAATAAGTACCGAAATGGCTTTTGTACGGCAATCAAACGTAGAATAAACTCAAAGGTAAATAACAGGGTAAAAGTCCATGCCAGAATGCGAAATAAAAGTCCAGCATGCCGTGCCAGTCTAGTTACGTAGCAAGCGTTGTTCCAGCAAAGGACGGTAACTGGACGCGAGCGGAATCAATACATTACCAACGGTTACCTGATGTCGTTCGATCTTACGGATAAAATTCAGTGCCACCACATACGACTTATGAATACGGATAAATTGCCCCTCTGGTAAGAGCTCGATCATTTCGGCTAACGTCATGCGGGTGCTGACCTGCCGATTTTCCTGGTGAATAAAGAGTAGGTTCGTATCGGAATGAATATAAAGCACTTCCTGGAGATTCACCCGAACCCAGTCGTAGCCATCTTTCACAAATAGACTTGAGGGTTCCCCCCGCTGCAAGACCGATTGGCTGTAGGCCCGGTTGCAGCTGTGCAGAAAACGACTGAACTCAATGGGCTTGAGTAAATAATCGAGCGCGTTTAAGGCAAACCCCTCCAGCGCATACTCCGGGTAGGCCGTCGTAAAAATAATCCGTTTTTGCAGGGGAGCAATCAGCTGTGCAAACTCGGTCCCGTTTAAATCCGGCATCCGGATGTCCAGGAAAATCAGCTCATTCCGCTGGGTGTGCAGATAGGTTAGCGCATCAGCAGTGCTCAGAAACGTGGCTGTCAGCGCTAAAAAAGGAACCTTTTCGGCGTAGCGGCTCAGCACTTCCAGGGCTGCCGGTTCATCATCAATAGCAATAGCTCGAAGCATACGATTTATAAATTAATTTGTAACGTAACCCGAAATAACTGATCTGTTTGCTCTATGGTTAACTCGTGCCGATTGGGATACAATAGCGCCAGGCGTTGCCGGGCATTTTTGATGCCCGTTCCGGAACCACCGGTTTGGTTGGTAGCCGGATGCAGCGTATTCACTACATGCATGTGAAGTTGCTGGTTTTCAACTACTACCTCCAGATCTAAGCAGGCAGCCTGCTGAAAACTAATCCCGTATTGAAACATATTCTCTACAAACGGAATAAGCAGTAAGGGAGCTACTTCCGCCGGTAATCCATCCCAATCCAGCTGGGTCTGGACTTTAAGGGTGGCTAGTTGGGGCAAACGGGCTCGTTGCAAAGCCAGATATTTTTCCAGAAATTGAAATTCCTGCTCAACCGAAATCGTCGGGTGGCTCGATTCGCGAATGGTAAACCGCATAATACCCGATAAATGTTCGATCAACTCAGCAACGGCCTGGTTTTCGGAGCGTTGGGCTTCGTTATAAATGGTATTGAGGGCATTGAACAAAAAATGGGGATTGATCTGCGCTTTTAGGGCCGCGAGTTCCGCTTTTGTCTTTTCTTGAAGTAGCTGTTGCTGCTGTTGACGGGTTTTCAAGCTGTCGGCAATAAAACCGTATCCAATCAGCAAGCCCATCAAGAGAACCGTGACCAGAATATTTTCATCGATGAACGTCGGGTCGTGATCGGTACGCACTTGTAAGACTTCAAATAAGGCTAACCCTACCCAACACAACCAGCTCCAGTAATAGAGTGGGTTGGGATCCTGCCTCATCCAGCGTCGAAACAGGAAGCGGTAATTCAGGTGGGCTAGCAGGCCAATACTGATCAAGAGCAGCAACAGGCCTAGTAGATACCGGATCAGACTACTCAAATCAGGCAGATCTTCATCCCGTTGCGAGCCGATGAGTCGATACAATTGCCAGCCCCAGTAGGTTAGTAACAGCGTCAAGGAGCTAATCAGCACCAGCCAGGAACGGCTTGTCTTCGTTAACAAAACTAAGGGTTGGTTCATCGACGGGCTTCCGTTACTCGGGTTGCGGACTGGCATGGGCAGCTTCAGGTTTCATTCGGCGCAGTTCGGGAAGGGCTTGTTGGGCGGGCATAGGTGCCATGAGCATCATCGAACTCCAAAAATCGACCTCTACCACGGCTTTCACATAGTATGTTTGTCCAGACTCCACTTGAATCCAAAGCGGGCGGCTATCGGTAAAATAGTCATTGTAAAATTCAATTTTGATTCGCCCCGGCGCTAGCGGCAGTTGAATATAGTGGTTGGGGGAGAGTTTACCGGTTTTCTTATCGTTAATTTTAAAAGGAAAGGCTTTGCCAAGCCCGGAAATAAATTCCTTTTCCCGGTACAATATCAATTGGGCCTGCACCGGCTGATTAGGTGAGTGGGGATGGTTTAGCAAGAGTAGCGAAGAAAGCCAACTCAACAGGAGCGTCTTCATTAGTTGGGGCGGGAGGATCGATTGTGGGAGATATACAAGCCTACCTGAAGATAAAACTGGCCAATTCGATCCTGTGGGGCATCCACTAACTGATAAGCCTCCGACTGCCAACTAGTGGCTTTGAAGCCCCGCCGGTACCCTAGTCGGCTCATCCATTGAAAGGTATCCCTACGCTTTTCGCGCTGTACAATTTCCACATTAACGTCCCAATAACCACTGTCTAAATACAAAGAGGGTACACTGACTGGGGGGCTATATTGAAAGATGGTTTGAAAGGGCACCTGTTGATTCGTTGGTCGAAACAGGGTATACTCATAACGAATACTGCCCACCCCGGCATTAATAAAGGCCCGGTTATTGCGGGCATTCGCGATATCGTAGCCCAGGAAAATAGCGATACCGCTCAGATCCAGCCGCTGGGCAATCAGGGGCGCATTTCCCGAGGTTTTAGGGGGCAATAGGCGCTGATTAAGCCCGAAGAAGGAGTGAATCATGGCCTTCATGCGTTGGCGTCGGTAGCCAAAGCCTGCCGCGACAACACGGTCCAATTTTTTGTTATACTCGACCTGGTTAGCCCGAAAAAAGCTTTTTATAGCTGTCAATTGGGTCAGCGTATATGCAAAGCTAGGTTCGAGCATAAACCCGGACCTGAAATTACTTTTTAAGGGAATGGTAAAATTGGTGGTTGAATCAACAGACTGGCTCCAAGCCGGGCAGGCGAGTAAAAGCGTTACGTAGAGTAAACGTTTCATAGACAAGATGATTGGTTTGATGCCTAAAGCAACCCAACGGCTGGATCATTTTGAAGAGAACGTGGGCAAAACTATTCAGTACGTGGCGAAATCCTCAAACTTTGAGTGGAGAACTTTCCTTTGCGATTCGTTCACTGGTATAGCAAGGCGGCTATTTTTCAATTATGCTTATCTAGACCATGGCGGTTGATCATTACGACTAGGTGTTGCCGGAACAGAGATGACCAATTGGTCGTAAAACATCCTGTGTAACTTACTAATATCGTCCGTTAGACGAAGGGTTGGCGAATAGTAATAAAAAACGCCAGCTCCAACCAGAACCAGCGTTTGCTAACATCTCATCACAAGCAGGCTCAATTTAGCCGCCTGACATCATTGATCGACGCGGCCGAGAAGGCTACTTCGTACTGAGCGATACGCTCTAGTAGCAAATCTAGCTTCTCCGACAGCAGGGCTGCTTTCTGTTCCAACAGAGTCACTTTCTCATCCAGTTGCCGGTAGAGCTTGTCCGCCACATCACACTGTCTGTTACTGCACGTTACTAGTTCACGCTGTACAGTCGCTAATTCCTGAAGGTCTTCCACCCACTGCCAGAGCGTTTCAAAGTCGTAGCAATCGCGCGGGTCTCCTGAGGATGGTTTTGTTTTCATGACTAGGAGGCTCTGTGGATGTGAATAAAAGGTTGTGTATCAACGACTGTAGACTGTTTAACTTTAGCCATATCTCTATCCACGACAAAGCCTTGAATGGATAGATAGTGCTTCTCGGTCATAGCAAGCGATTGGTGCCCCATTATCTTTTGGATACTCGGCATAGTATATCCCGTCTTTAGATAAATAAATGCAGCGGTTTTGCGGCAAATTTTAGTGCAAATTTTGAAGGGCAATTGAAGCTGTACTGAAATGGGCTTCAGGTGGGTGTTGATGACCTTTAATTCAGGATAACCGCGCTTGCCCTTCGTTTTGACAAGTTCGCGCAATAACCGTTCCGCTTGAGGCAGGATTGGGATATGACACTCCCCCCAGGTGGGGGAATGGCGAAGCTTTAACCGTTGATAGACCCATTTATCACCGTGCTCCGTTCGAACCCGGTAGGCGGATTCATTCGCCACTATTTGACGTGCATCCTTATAATCCAAACCCGTATAGGATAGAAACAACGTCCACTTTCGGGCTGTATCATAAACCCCTTTGAGCGGTAATGTTTCCAGCTCAGCAAGGGTCGATTCCGATAAGAAAACAATTCGCTTGGCCGGGCTACCCTTTGGTGCTTTGAACTGAAACAGGCCATTAGTGCCTATCTTATCGTATTGCAAAGCGTGCTGTAAGGCAGCTTTAATAAAGTTGAGGTAGCGATTAGCTGTATCGGCACTCATGTCCCGCTCCCGCAAATAATCATAGAGTTGCATCCCAAAGCCCGGCGTTACCTTTTCGGCTAAAAACGACTTATCCTTCTTAACCTTCAGAAAAGCGGCCAGGTGAACGCCTGCCATTCGATAACTACCCCTGGTTTTATCGGCTTTGCGCTCTTGTTTTGGCCGAGAATCCAAATGGGTTAGAAAGTCCTGATAAACATCTAATAAGGTGGCCTCGGGATCAGGCTTGTTTAAGCCTGCTTTTGATAGTTTTTGGGGTACGTTTTCATCCTGCCATCGTTGCTTAACAGCAGTTGCTGTAACGGGTATAGTTCCTGCTTCCAATTGCAAAGCCACTAAACAGCGTTCGTGTTGGTCCTGGATGTGAGCCAGTGTTAAGGCAATGGTCTGGGCCTCGGGATGCCCTTCTCTGGCCAAGGTAATTCTGTCCTTCCATACCTGAGGGGTCACATAAAATCCTACTCGATACAAGGCTGTAATTTCACCGTTAAATCGGAGTCGGCAGAACACCATGATCTGGGATTGGGTTTGTTTGGAGCGGGTGCTAAAGCACAGGGTGAGTTTGTTAAATAAGGGGGTAAACATGACTTAGGAAGCTTTATAGATTTGAAAAGGGATGAAAAATGTCTTGATTAACTAATCTTAAGGATGATTTTAGTGGTCAATTAAGCTTTGGGATCATTTTGAGAAAAGTGTCACTGATGGCCTAGACGCTATAGACTATCCACAAAACCATCGACAACGCGTTTAGCCAGACCTAGATACCTGTTGGCATAAGCTGCCCGACTCCATCCACCCATAGGTGTCAGTTGAATATTATTGGCTCCTTTGATCGCCCGGTCAGTCAGGCCCGTATCTCGTCCTTGTCCGAATTGAAGCCCAATGACCTCACCCTCTTCGTCGCGAATATTGGCTGCCTTGGCGATAATCTTAAGCTGCTTAGAGAAGTTAGCGCTGTCCTTATAATAGAGGTTACGAAGTCCACCCCACTTTTCAATAATGCGGTGTGCGCGTTGGGTCACGTTGATAGTTTGCTTTAAGCTCATTCCTGCCTGTTTGCTTCGTTCCTGCTCAACGATACCTTTGCCGTTGGGTCTAATTTCAATTTTAGCACCCCTTAGCTCCATATAATCCGAATAATGCTTGCAAAGCTCTGCCGCCACCAGCCAACTATCACAGACCCAGCGTTGGAAAGAGGGGAGTTCGCAGGTTTCGAGTTTCTGCATATGTTCTTCCGTCAACGGCTTTGGGTTAGCAGGCGAGCCGCCCCGGCAGGCGAAATTGGCAATCGGATTGGTATCAATATACCCCTTCGAAAGGGCGTAGGTCGTGAGCATTTTTAGCAGAGAGATTGCTTTATTGATACTAGCAGGCGCATATACCTGTCCATCTGGCTTTTTGTGTTTGCGTAACCATTCTTTGAAATTGGTAGTAAAGGGGGTATTGACTAGCAGAATTGAGAGCTTGGATGACTTAATATAGGCCAGGTATTCCATGATCATCACCCAGCGACGCGGGTAGGTATCATACGTAGCTTGGGAAATTTGATCATCCTGGCGCTTGCGCCGATTGGGTTCAATGCACGATTCTTTCCAGACTAAAAATTCCTCGTACACTTTAGGTAAACTCATCGCTTCCATGCGAACAAAACTACCAGTCGGCCTTCGTCCGGAACGAAGTTGCCAGTAAGCGTTCATCACTGACTGCCCACTAACGGGAGCGCCTAGTTTTTCCAGGTGTGAATGAGCGGCTTCCAGGGTAGCCTGTACGTCAGATAGGGCATTGGCTAACT
Source organism: Spirosoma arboris (assembly GCF_009754945.1). Classification (GTDB taxonomy): domain Bacteria; phylum Bacteroidota; class Bacteroidia; order Cytophagales; family Spirosomataceae; genus Spirosoma; species Spirosoma arboris. Next base: position 111,929 of record NZ_WPIN01000023.1, on the reverse strand, counting down.
CCCGACTTTCGGCGCCAACCCGAATCGCCTTTCTTCCATCCCAAACAGAACGAAAGGTTTTTATCTCGGTGGCATAGGGCGTGCTAGGAACCTTTTTAAATAGTTTAGTAGGAGAGTCGTGGGGCTCAGTAAAGATTAGTACAGCGCAAATAACCCCATCATGGGTCGGCTTGGCATCGGAACTGCCGGAGGGCTTGCGTGATGGAGTTATGGGTCGGAACTCAAAACGAATGTCCATTGGCTGACGAGGCAGCAACATCTGATTATACATACTTGTACAGGTGTAATTTCCCCAAAAATCTGGGCGTGAGACAATAAATAAGAATTGAGAATAGCTTAGCCACTCCCTTATGTTAGGAGTGCTTTTAGAAAGTCTTAGAATGTCCCTTATTGCTTCGCAGATACCTCTGCAAAAGCGGACACCATTAGATCATTGACAAACTCATCCAGATGCTGAAACAGGGTCGCACTTCTTTCCAGGTTAGGGCCCGGAACACTGGTATGTATATCATCCGGGATGTAGCAGCAAAACCAGGCGCGTATGGCTTCGCGAACCTCAATCAGATAGGCGAAGTCCCCCAAGGAATCAACAAAGGCATTTGCCTGGATTTTGATAGGAGATCGGAAGCTACCTCCATAGGTTCTGGGCACAATGAGTGCCCCATCGCTTTCCGACATAGCGGCAATGACAGCCGTCTGTAGCTGAAAATTGACCGTTTGTTCAGGAAGGGTTGTAGTTTCCCCTTTCCCCGAGTACTTTTGTCCCGTTGACATGATAACGAAAGTTTAAATGTTGGCACTAGGGCCCCTCCGCTGCTACTTTCCTAGGGTGTAAGCGAAGGGGTTTACTGTTTTTAAGCTAATAGAAGTTTACCGTTTCAGCCAGGCAACCTGATTAGGGTTCTATGTGGCCTCCTTCGTTTCTAATTGCTTTAACAAACATATAAGAGTTTAGACTAAATTCCAACTTAGTATGCCTATTTTTTCTAAGGTCTTATAATTATTTGCAGCAAAGCATCTAAGACCTTATTTTTATCTCATCTAAAGGACTATCCTAATGCTACCTTTCAATGAACGGGTTAAAACTGCCTTAGTTGCCCTAAATACTACGCCTTACAAATTCGCCAATCAGTACGGATTGAATCGTGCATCATTGTTTAATGTAGTTAATCAAGAAAGGCGCCCGAGCTTCGATCTAGTAGAGCGCATTTGCGCCGTAGAGCCCCGTATATCGGCTGAATACCTGCTGAGAGGGGAAGGAGACCCTATCCGTAACTTAAGCGCTCCTACGGCCTTAAACACGGTTCAGCAGCTACGCGAGTTTCAGATGCAGATGAACGAGTTTATTGAGCAGAAAGTAAAAGAACTGGAAGGCTAACAGGCTTTATATCTATGAGTGGGTACGGAAGGCCCGGCGCTACTAGTGCCGGGCCTTTTTGCGGGAATCAATTCTATGTAGGCAGCCAGCAACCTCGTTTTGCTGTTGACAAATTCAGCTCATTCCGGTTCGGCATGACCTGAATCCACGATACCAGTAATCCCCTATAGAAGTGAACTCGCATTCACGTCAGTAGCGGTTCGAAATCGGACACTCGTTGTCCGATTTCGAACGCAATGAGTCGAAAAAATACCCCTTACAGCTTCCCAAAGCCTATTTTTCACTTGGCACAGGACTTGACTTTACCTAAGCTGTAAACAACTATAAAACATACTCCCATGAAAGCCTCAAAAACCTGCGGGTTCCTTTTTTTGCTGTCTTTTCTGGCCGTAGGCTATGCAATTGCTCAGTCCCCCGATCAGTATGCTTACACTAAACCTGACTCATCCAAAGCCTACTGGACCCTGCGAGCCGACCAAACCGACCAAACACCAACGGTCCAATTTTACAATACCCATCATCAACTCCTCTATCAGGAGCCCCTTCCTACTAGTGCCCGGCATGTCGACCGGCAGACTAAACGCGCACTGGATAAGTTGCTGGCCCATCTGGTCAATAACCGGATTCTTACGACCACCTATTTAACTGAGAAACCTGCGGTTTCGGCAGCTTATATACCTGTTTACCGACCCACTGCCGAGCAGTCGCTTCGCCATGTGGTCTTGCGAAAAGGAAATGCTGTCCTGCTGGTCGAGCCGAGTATGAACCCATCCGGTAAATTAACCGTGAAATGCGCGCAATTCTCCAGTCGATGGCTAATGGTAGCGCTAGAGGATGCAGACCACCAGGAAATCTTCGAGCAGCGTTTTAACACCAACCAATACAAACGCAGTCTGAACCTTACCGAACTACCCAGTGGGTTATATTACCTAAAGATGGGGCGATTTAATAGTCCCATTATGTACCGGCTGTTTGTGGATCAATCTACGCAGCAATATGAGCTGCAAAACGAGGACTCCTAACTAGCTTCTACTTCGTTGCTTTTCGTCCTAAATCTGGAGATTTTGCCCCTAGTGGTTCAGAACCTATGCTTTCACTATAAGAAACACTCCTGGCTGTTGCATAAGTAGATCACCTACATCTCCAGGGCGGCTAGTCCGTATTGTTTCCTGTAAAAATACCTTGCCAGCTCCTCAAAGATGGGCAGCATTAGCTCTCATGTGGATGTTTAAGCGACTGGGTTGCTGTCAGCGATCCGCCTTGACTAGCTACCCCTAAATCAATCTGATTCCAGATCTCATCGGGCATCACACTACCCGCAATCGCATCCCGTAACGGCCAAAGCAGCATGAACAAGGCCCAGGGAGTGATTAGTAGCGCAATGATCCCCCAGAAAGCCGCGCTACTGGCCATTTTAGAAGTGAACCAGCGCTGTTCGCCCATGGTAACCACCAAGCCCGAGCCTGTCTCCCCTTTGGTAATAGTGACACTGACGGCATTATGAATCTTTTCAATCACATCCCCCGCCCCAATCTGCACAATGAATGTAGCATCCTTGCCTAATTTCTGGGCTTGAATATCATGCTGAGGATCGAAATAGGTTACTAAGTAGTCAGCCAGTGCTTCCGGAGAGAGTTCACCCTGATAGATTTTCTGCTGCATAGCGTTAATCGTCTTTTATAGAAAAGGCAAATCAAGCCCAGTTCTCATCATCACTTTTCCTGGCGGGCCTGCTCACATGTCCCAAACGGATTAGTCTTTGTCCCAAACCGGACAGGCCTTTCTGTAAAACAACGAGAACTTTGAGAAGTCAACCTAACGGCGAACCCGTAATGAAGTCTGACTCCTAAATAAGTCAGCGGCTAGTTTAAAAAAAACTCCGCGATCTGAGTTCTACGCTCACGGCCACGCCTTAGGTTATTATATATACTTAAAAGGCCACCTTTTGTTACTTTACTAACAAAACAATAAATACCAAACTAATATTATTATATTTCGTATTCACATATGATAGTTTCTATTTTTCCACTCCTTTTAACTGTTCCTGTTATGAAACGATTAGAGGCTGCTCAACTACAGCACAAGTTTGAGCCGGAGAAGGTCCTTTATTTGGTCGGTGATGTTAACTACTGTACGGTGTATTTACTGACCGGGAAGTCAATTTTAACGAGTCGGACGCTGAAATGGTACAGTGAGCGCTGGCCTCAGTTTATACGTGTTCACAAAGGTAGCCTGGTCAACCCGCAACATATTCATAGCTGCGTTGTCGCTTCTTCGATCGAAGCCCATTTGATTATGCGAAATGGCGCTCGTCATTCCATTGGCCGAAGACGAATTAGCGCCGTTGTTAGACGCTTAGGGATTAGCTAGGCCAAATATGCTGGGACGGCTATCCACGAAGTAAAAGCGGAATGGGATGCCAGCGCACCCGCCTATACCGGGGTTGCTTAGCGGTCAGTGTACTTTACCACTTCCTGATCCTGAAATAGCCGCTTAGAAAAGCAGCTCCAAAATGTCTTTGACCACAAGCCAGGCTAAGGAAGCCGAGATTAGGGAGACAAGCGTCCAGGGACCCGGTATAAATAAAGATTTCTTTTTAATGTCCATGACGAAGTAGGAGCGGTTAAGCCGCCATTTTGGGTAAATGCGTCTCCGGTATGGGTAAGCTCATCACTTCATCAATCCGAGTCCAGGTCTGAAACTGGGAACGTAGTGGACGCGACGAAAATGGACTAGCGGTATAGTCCACATCAGGCGCAATAAACTGACAAGCCGAAGGCGTCTTGCGGCTTTTGTGCTGGGTGGTTAGCCTCCTGAGGGCAAATGAACAGGCCAAATAACGCCAGCCCCCGTAGCCTGCCCATAAGGAGCCGGTGGCGCTGACTGGCACGGTGAAGCAGTACCGATTAGGGAAGGCAAAAAACGGTAATTTTATCCTGGTTTTCAAAACGTTAAGTGACAGATTTTACTCTACAACAAACAGGACCCAAAATGGACTTAAATGGGCCGAATCCTAACTAAAATTTAATTTTTAGTAAAACCTAACGCTTCACTCAAGCCGTGGTTGGAAGAGACAATTCGATGTCCATGTGTAGCGATTCGTGCCCTCCTTATGCCTGCCCAAGCAATTAGGGTAGTATTCCCATAATTGCTTGCCCGAACTTGTCAGCAAACTCGCTGATGGGTCAATACCATCTCCTGGTTAACTCCACTGAGTTCGGGAGCAGGATGAGGAGCATTTTACCCGCTGACTCAGGCAGACTTGAGAGGGAGACCTCCTACCCTGCCAGTCACTACCGGGCTGAATCACCCGGCAAACCGTGTGGGTGGCGCGGGGCTGACGACGGACGGGTTCAAGGAGCAGACCAGCACATACCCGAACTAACCAGCCTCCAAACCCATCCCAAAGCGAACCCGTACTACTGACGGGCACTCCATCCTGAGCGGAATGTTCAGGCAGCTCATCAGCCAATTGCCTATATTCGTAGCGCTAAAACAATAGACATAGTAACAAAAACGTCAGTCTCTTTGGGGCTGGCGTTTTTTAAGAGTATAACTACCAGGTACTGCCCTTTATAACTACAGTAACTATGTGTCCGCTTGGCGCTTAGTAATGTAGATATAAAAAACAAAAAGTCGACCCGGATTGAGTCGGCTTTTTTTGATATGAAATCAGCCAATCTCTAAGTAGAAGTTGGCTGATTGATCTGACTAAAAAACGTTTGCCCCCTCACTACTACACACGCGTTTGGTTTGTTGCTAACAATGAGGCAATGGCATTAAAAAGCCCCATCTGGGTGGAAAGGGCTTTGGCACTAAAGCTACTAGGTATCACTCCGGTGCATCCAGTTCGCATCCTTCAGCAGGGCTTTGATATGATCTTTCAACTTAATGAATTTGTTATATTTGGATATGGCACAGCAGAAACCCGTCAAGTCTCATATCGTCCCCAAGGCCTATTTGAATAACTTTACTAAGTCGAATGGAAAGCTTTTTAAATTAAGGACGGACCTACAGAAACGTCCGAGGCCCACTGAGGTTCATCCATCCGGCATTTGTTACCAAAAAGGCTTTTATCAATTTAATGATGCCAATCCCATTCAGGGTTATACAATAAACGAGACTAATATTTTAGAAGATTATGGCTTCTTGTATGAAAACAAGTTAGGCAAGCTTATAGAGCGACTAACAACGTCCACCGATCCCTTACCGATAGAGGTTGCAGAAGAATTTGCATTGATGTTGTTTGACATTAAGGCTCGCAATCAATACATGCGCCAGCATTCTTTCTCTAAACAGAATATACATACCGTTATTAACGATTTATTGGTTGAGCATCACCAAAGGCGGCAGGAGCTTGAGCCAATTCTCCAAGCAAAGGGCAGCACCTTTGAGAGACTAGTCGAGCTTACGGAAGGCCTTAGGCATGATTGGACAAAAGACGATGCCGCAATTAAAGAACTACATAATCGGTCTTTGCTGGAAAATAAAATAAACCCGAGCCAAACTCGGCAATTGGTTTTCAACAAGATGGCAAGGGGTAACTGGACTATACTAAAGACCACTCTAAACCATCAATTCATTACATCAGATAATCCTGGATATTGCCAAGACTCAAACAATATGATTCATAATACCCGATTCATTGGGCAAGTTGGTTTCTTGTTTCCTTTAACGCCATACCACTTGTTGATTATCGTTATGGAAGGTAATCAACTTGGGCCACTTCCGCTACAAAAAGTTGTCTCGTATAAATATGCAGAAGTAAATTGGGTACGCGGTATTAATCAAACGACTTGGCAGATGGCAACTAAAGAAGTGTATGCAGCGCATGAAAATCCCCTATTGCAAACATGGGCTAGCTTACACAGCTCATTGATTATTTAATGATGCCTAGCACGACAAGGGTAGAACAATTTATATTTGCTAAAACCCTCTTTTTCCTACACATGAAAAAATACGTCTGCCTTCTCCTGATTACCTGTTCGGCTGTTTTCACCTCCTTTGCCCAAAAAATCACCATTGAGAACGGTAAATTGAATGGTATCCTGCCGGTTAACGAATCGGGGAAGATTACTTATCAGGTAGTTAAAAGCGTTGATGGCGCCGGGAAGGATGAACTTTATAAGCGTGGAAGAAAATGGTTTGTCAAAACCTATAACTCAGCCAATCAGGTACTACAAGTGAATGATCCGTCTACGGGAGAGTTAACCGGGAAGGGTATATTTCCAATTGTAGAGTCCTACATTGGAACCGCACATACCTATCCTGTTCGCCATCTGTTAGCGGTCGATATCAAAGAGGGTAAGTACAGAATAGTTCTGACAGACTTTGTGATTGAGGAAAAAGGCGAATCTATCAATGTCGAAAAGATTCCAACTGTGGGCAGAAAGTGGATTGATAAGTTCTATACTAAAGTAAATACGGAAGCCGAGGCCCTTGTCGCATCGTTACAAAAGGCCCTGGCCACCGCGGATGACTTCTAGCCGCGTCGCTTACTCCTGGGCAAACTGAAATAGCTATTCTTCCAGTCGATACGCTTCTGCTTCTCAATAATGTACTTCTTTAGTTCACCATCACTAAGTACGGTCTGCTCGATTACCTGGTTCCCCAGCGTTTCCTCCATTACCCGACGCATTGCCCCTTCGCTTATGCCTGCGTTAATGACAGGGGGCATATATTGACTACCACCAGGAGCTGAACGTACTTCTTGAGCCAGCTCGGTATTCGCCTGAAGGAGCTGTTTACTTTCCTGATGGGTATAGACCCGGTCGTGCTGGTTGAGGTACATGATTTGCTTTTCGGCAGCTAATCGGTAATGCGGCTTTCCGCCCTTCCTGGTCTCAATCAATTCAAAGCCTCGTTCACCTACCCACGCTGGACCTGATTCGGGTACGTCGTCCGACCCGCGCCAGAACTCCGGTAGCGGTTTGCTGAGTACGACGGCCAATTGCAAGGCACCGAGGATACCCTGGGCAACAGCCAGGGGCGTTCCTAATGGGCCAAATTGGGCGTAAGTTTTCATAATAGCCTCTGCGGTCGACAAGCCGATATTAAACGCGGCTTGAGCCCGATCCGCCTGGGCCTGCTTGCGCTTTATCGCCCGGGCTTTTTGATTATACTGCTCGTCAATAGCTGCCTTCTGGGACGCATTATCCCCCGCTGCCGCTAGTTCGGCATCATGCTTTTTTTGTAGATCATCTAAGTCCTGTTGCCGAAACGCGGAACTAACCTCGAAGTAGCCATTGACAGCCGCCGATGCGTTTTGCCAGATGAGGCTCTCCATCTGCTGTTTAGCCTCTTTTACCTTGTTGGCATCGGCAATCTTTTTCCTGGCCACCTCTTCCGACAGGTCTTTTTCCCGCTTCGCATTCGCTTCTACTTGCTCCTGTTCGGCTTTGCCGAGGGCATCCTTCTCCAGCTTTAGCGTTTCGGCGATTTGCAACTCTGTTTTACCCTGACTTTTCAGATCAGCGATACGAGCAGCAATGCGCTGCTTTTCCGACTCAACGGCATCGGCGACCGCCCGCTGCACATCCTTGATATTTTTCATTCGAAGATCATGGAGTAAATTATCGCCCTGCATCTGGGAAAGCTGGCCTTTGGCAACGGACAATTCAATGGCTGACCGCGCCTGGTCGTAAGCTGTTTCCAGGTCTGTCAGGCGCTTTTGCAATCCTGACTTAATCGTATTCTCGTCAGTGGCAATGGCCTCTTTGGTGGCATCCAGTGCCTTCTTAAAAGACTCCTCCTGCAACTTATTGCGGGCCTTGCTGTAGTCCCGTTCGGCGTTGAGGATCTCCGTATTAAGTTTTTTATATTCTTCGCTTTCGGCTTTCCCCGCTGCGGCAAGTAATTGTTGTCGATCCCGAATGCCCTCAATCGTAAGCGTTCGACGCTTGCCAATGTAGTCTACCTCCGATACCAGTCCATCCTCTTTGTCCTGATCTAGCTTGGTAAGTCGACCCGCCGTGCTGTTGACCGATGTGTCCAGGTTAACCTTCAATAGATTACGCTTATACTCCCGTTCAGCATCAATGCGCTGACGGTTGAGCTTGATGCGTTCGGCCTGTTGCTCTTTTCCAGTACCCACAATCAGCTTCATTTCCTCGGTAATTTCTTCTTTGGTCAGGGCTAGCTTACGCTTGAGGTATTCCCGCTCGGAAATAAGTCCATCTTCGTACTGAGCAGCCAGGATGGCTTTGCGTTCCTCAAACTGAGCCTTATCGAGTGCCAGTTGCTCTTTGCGGGCTTTCTCAGCCGCTTTGGCTGCGGCATCGGCATCTTTGGTCGGCTTTACGGTCGTATCAACGGTAGGTCCAGCGGTTGCTGGTTTGGCTGGATCATCCGTCCATACATTGCGAAGTCGTCGGGCGATATCCGCCTGTATTTTGTCCAGACTAGCCAGCGTTGCTGTTGGGTCAATGGTGAACCTAGCCCCGAAAGCATTAGCCAACTCTCGTACTTTGTTGATGAGCACATTGAAGGCAGCGGCTAAAAACTGAACCTGACCAACGGCAGTAATGACGACGCTACTCACTAGTTTAAAGGCCACCCCCACGCCCCAGGCAAGCGCTTTCAGGAGTGCGAATGTGCCCCCTAGTCGTTCATCGGTAGTCAGTAACGTTTTGATTAGATCCCAGACAACCTTTCCGGCATCGATCACCGCTTCGGCCATCAGGCTAAATCCTTCCCGAATCGAGGCTGTGCCTTTCCAGATGGAGATAAACACATCGATTAGCCAGGAAGCCAGACTAATCAGGTTTCTAAAGCCATCCTTTAGGTCTCCACCAATAGTCGTCTTAAGCTTATCGAAATTGTCGCCTAGATTGGACAGTTGTCCGTCGAGCGTACCCGAAATTGTCGCCGTCATACCTACGACGCCCGGCAGTTTACCGAATGCTTCTACCGCTCCCAATACGCCCGCTTCGGTGCGCTCTACCGTTTTAGTGACCCCCCTGAACGTAAGTTGAACTTTATCACCTACGGTTTTAGCTTTTATGCCAATGTTTGTCCAACGTTCAGAATTATTAATATCATTAATAGCCTCAACTAACTCATCGAAAGTTTTGCCTGTTGTATTGGCTACATCGGCAATAGCCGTCAATGAAGCAGTGCCAGGGCGAAGCCCCCGATTGGCTAGCTTGATATACGAATCCGTTAACTCATCGACCGAAAAGTTGGTCTTTACCGCAAAGTCCTGAATGAGTTTAAAGGCGACTGCTCCTGCTTCAGTGCTGCCCAGCGAAGCGGCCAAAATCGCGTTGTACTTCTCAAATTTGGCCGTAATATCTAGCACGTCCTTACCGAAACTTACGGCAGCTGTCCCCACCGCAAGAAACGCTGTGCCCCACAAAGCAGTTTGGGCACTGAGACCCGAAATAGCCCCCGTAATGCCACCCGTAGCCAATCCTTCCAGAACCGATCGGTAATTACCCACCGTTCGGGCGTAGTTGCCCATATCGGCATCCATTTTCTTCAGCGCAGCATCCAGCACCTTAATCTTGGCCGCCAACGCCACCGCAGATGAATTGTTCTTATTGATCTCCAGCGTGGTGCCTGTAAAGGCATTTTCCAGCCCTTTTAGCTGGTTCCGCGAATCAGCCAGCTCCTTTTGCAGCTTGTTGTACTGCCCGGATAATTCTTTAGCGGCACCAACGGAACTACGCGTTGACTTATCAAGCTTATCAAACTGGTTTTGCAAGTTGACAATCTCGGAGGCCAGCCGTTTTTTCTGGGCTACATCCTTGGCCGTGGTACCGCTAATCGCGGCATATTGGTCCAGCAACTGTTTCTGGCGGGCAAGTAGGCCTCCCGTTACTTCTTCAAGTTGCTGGTTGAATTGACTCAGGGCCGCTACGGCCTGGCGTTGATCGCGAATTTGATCTGTCGTCGCTTTGGCCGCTTTGGCGTATTCTTCCTGCTTTTTGCCATCATCGGTACTGGCGTTGCCTTTCCGCATCATTTCCAGGGCGTTCACATTCGCCAGAATGGAATCCTGCATCTGTCTGTTGAGCTTGGTGATCTCTCCAACGAAACTGACATAGTCATTTCGGGTTTCGGTCAGGGCCTGACGCAGTCCGTCGAGGTCAATTAATTCCTGTCTTTCTACTCGCTTTGCCATGAGTTTGGTAGGGGTTAGTCTTGTTCACAGATATAAATGAATTCACCATTGGGCCCTTCTATATGGATAGGTGGCTTACTCGGACCTGGATTCACCTCGGCGGGTTTATTGAATCGGTCTAAAGCCTGATCGACCCGCTGTTGATAGTCTTTCTGAGAGAGATGGCCCTGGCTCAGCTGCTGCTCAGCCTGTTCGACATCCCAGAGGGCAAAGCCCTGCAGAATCAGGCCAATGGAGGTGTCCAGAGCCTCTCGGGCGGCAGCAACCTCCTGGGGTGTGCTGGCTGCGCTGAGCCCATGACCCAGGCTGTTAAGCCTCCGGTCGGCCTCCTCCAGATAGCGATCACTGGCGGAGGATTGAGGTATCATTTGCGCCACCGGCTTTGGGCGGCTAGCATGTTTTTGCTTTCGTTTTCCAGGCATGATCTAGTTCAATTAGCGTTGAATGATTAATAATAAAAGCCTTATTTTTTTAAAATTTTCATAATTAAATATACCTATTTATGAGTATATGACAATTAAATAGGGGTCAGGATAGGATAATATTAATTCCATTCTTTGTCTTAGTTTCTGTTGCCATAGCCCCGGTCTTTGGGGCGGTTGGCCCGAATGGGTGCGGGCCGATAAGTGAGCTCAAAAAACTCCCGCATCATCAGTACATCACTGTTATCCGGAGAGCGGCTGATCAGTTCTTTGACTTCCTCCTTGGGGACGACTGCTTTGCGGGTATCGAGGTCCATGTTCTTTTGCTTGACCTGCTCCAACTCCTCACTGGTTTCTTCCTGCTCCTGGTGAGTCATCACGCCGGGTTCGATATACATCCCGGCTTTATTGATCCGATCCGCCAGCCGGTAATAGCACTGGGATTTGAGGTTGTAATAGTTGGGCTGCTCCCAACCCGCAATGGGCCGAAGCTCTTCCAGGGGCCTTGAGTTATTGACAAAGCCCTTACACTTCACCAGATCAGTCACCCCACCACCTACCCCGTCATCATCCACCACCACTTGGGAGGCCGGTATGCGGTAGCGGTTCATGGCTTCGCGCACCTTCCCAGCTACCTCCGGCACAGAAAGTCCTTTGTAGGTCTTGTATTCGATCACTCGCCACCCATCCCAGACGCAGATTTTACTACTGTCACGGCCATAGCGTGCCACGTCGCAGGTAATGAAGCGAAGGCCGGTTCGGGGCACGTGCTGATTAGTCCAGATGTCTACAATTTTCTCATACTCAATCAGCGTCGCTGGGTCGTCATCATACTCCCAGTTACCGTACAGAAGCCGCTGAATCTCATTGGGCGAAAGCGTTCTTAGCAGGTTCTCCAGATAGCCAGCAGGCAGGCGCTTATTGTCCTGAGGCAAGGCCTGCACAAAGCGTTTCCAGGCTTCCAGCGTCTTTTCCTTGTGCTTTTTGTAATACTTCTTGTAGAGGTAGTTCTTAGCCGGATTGCAGGTCTGTAGTAGTTTGGGCGGCAGGTTATAGACATCGTTTTTCCACCGCCCGACGGAGGCCGCCAAGTTGTTCTTGGCAGCCTCGACAAACTCACCTGCTTCTTCGATCCAGCCCCTGGTCATCTGCATGGAGCCGAACCGGGCAAACAATGGGTCTCCGGGTAAGGGCTTTGCTTGCAGTAAATACACCCGGCTTTTATTGTAGAGGGTATAATAATTGTCCTGGCCGTTGTAGTCGTAATACCGCTCATCGACCTGCCAATGCTGAAACACCTCGTGAATAGAAGGGATAGTAAACTTGCGGATATTGGTGAGTGAATCACGGGCAATAAAGTAGTGGGTTTCGGGGTAGGTGAAGGCGTCCCCAAAGATCAGACTACAGCCCAGGTACGACTTTCCTGAGCCCTTGGAACCTCCGTAAACAATATCGGTGACCGATGGATCATTCCAGTGCTGACAGACTTCCAGCTGCTTCTGGTTGCCATAGACATCAAACAGTAATTCCATACGCTTAGCTGTTACTGGATACGATACGCATGCCGGTGATCTGCTCAAGTTTCAGCTCACCCGATAATTCTTTCTTGTCGACCAGGCCCAGATCCCGGCTGATGATGTTGGCATTGAAAGCGCCCACGACCGCCCCTTCGAACTTCTGGGTGTAGATAATGTCCTCAATGCGGGTAATGACCGCTAAAAAATCTTTACCAGCCTGTGAAGCCTTAAAAGTGCGCCAGAACTGCTCACTGGCATTGCAGTACAGACACAGGCCCCGAATGGTGAAGGGGCGGGGTGTTGGTATGTCCACCTGCTCGGCATCTTTGCCCCGAAAGTCGGTCTTTAGCCAGGGATTTTCCTGACACCAGGCGAAGTATTCATAAGCAGCCTCTTCCAGAAGCCCAGGAGTTTCAAACAGTTTATCGCGGCCATGCTTGGATCGGAGTTTCCAGAATTCATTGTCTTTGGGTGCTGCCATGGGTTGTTATAATTTGAGTAAAACAGAAAAGGGATTTAGCCAACTAGCTCGTCCACGAGTAGGCCTGCCCGGTCATGCTGATCTTCGTAGTAGGAAATCAGGGTCATTCCGGGCAGCTCGGTATCGGTATGATACGCTTCACACTGACTGGATAGCACATTAGTATAGCCGGATGCCTCATAGAGGTGGCAGAAGGTCTGGCGGGGATTTTCGCCTAGCTCCATTTCGGTCCGAAAGTAGCCGAAGCCCATGCTATAGGCATTCGCCTGGTAATATAGGAACTCGGCATGCAATTGATCCATCGCGGCACAGAAAGCGGCCTTTGCCTCCGGATACGTCAGGTTGTGCTTGCGGGAATAGGTCAGCTGGTAGACCAGGGCAATAGCGGGGCTATCGAAGGGGATGGGCTCAGTACCAGTTTCAATCAGTCGTACTTCAATGATGGTCTGATAATCCCCTCGTTGCCACAGCTCGGCGAGCAGTTTCTCGACGTGGCTCATGGCGGCTTTACGGGCCGTTAAGAGCCTATCATGGGTGAATAGCGTTTGAGTCATAGGGATAGCTTCATGCTGGTGAAAAACGATGTAAGCGGGTGTTGTGCTCATGGTTTGTCTGGAGTTATGTGTTAGTATTTATTTGTTTATTGAGAGAGGCTAATCCTAGCTGGTTAAAGGGTGGGCAGGATCGTTGCCACTCAAAGAAGGACTGTTGCTTAATCTGTGGAATGGTATTTAGTGGGTTAACCTCATCACACTCCGTAGGGTAGTTATCGAAATCCTGTGGCTCTACGACTAATGTCTCAATCTTGGTAGGGTCTGGACGGATTATTGTACCCGGTGGGGCAGATAGTATATCGTCCACAGTAGAAGTGACTATTAGGCTAACGATAGGCTCTATACGCTCTACTACTTTATCGTTACTTTTGCTGGTAGAACCAGTGGCGGAAGTTTCAATCTCACCATTGAATGACTCACTAGTGTTACTGCTAACTGCTAAAGTGCTTATAGGGGGTTTAGCAGTTAGCAGTATGTTTTGAGATAATAATGGTTGGGTTCGTCCATATGTTTCTCGTTCGTAAGATGAATCAGGATATACAGGAGTGGCTTGCCCGTATCGGATGCCGTCACGAATTGTTTTCTGGGATTTGCTAAAAGTCGGCCATTCACTGGCTACTGTTTCAAGCGCATAAATCGCTGTTTGCTCATCCATCCTTCCAGCAGCAACGAACCCACCTGCCAACTTAGATGCCTTTAACAAAGTAGCATGTCGTTCCCCCTCACCAGCCGATTCCGTGAATCGAACGAGTCTGGTTAAGAGCTTGCTTTCATCTTCGCCATTAGATCGGCTATAATCGACCGTACGTGGTTTTGGTGGCGGTGGCGTATATACACCTACCATTACCGTAGCGTTTTCGTTAACGTATGGATCTGAGTCGTAGCTGACAAACCGCAAATCGGTTGGATTACCACCCTTAGTTGAATCCAGTTTTACGCCGAATTTATGGCTGAACAGTTTTTGCAGATAGCGAAAGTGTGCCGCTAAGGTTTCGGGTGTTTGCTCATCTGGCAATCGGGTTATAAACCACAACCCACCTCGTACTGAATAGGCACAAAGTAATATGTAGGGCAGGCGAGCAAGATGCTTTTTTAACTCAGCCATATTCAGTCTAGGGTTATCTTTCTGGTCGACATCCCCCATGAGTAATGGCCACTGCTGACGAATTTTTTGGGCAAAACTGGTGTCTCGTCGGCGGTGATAGAGCCAGGCTACCGGCGTGAAAGCAGGGAGTTGTTTTTTTAGTGTATCCTGAATGGCTTTATCGGATTCAAACCGAATGGCTTCAATAGGCGGTCGGTAAAATTTGGTCATCCCCATACGCCGTAATGTAGTTTGCTGGGCAGGCACATTGCCGAACGTATCCCGCTGTCGGTCGTACTCAAAATAGCTAATTGGGACGTCAAGTAAAGTGGGGCGAAATGGTAAAATATCCATACTGCTAACTGCTAAAGTGGGTGCTAATTTGATTTTGGCAGTATAAAAGTTACTGCTAACTGCCAACTGCCATATAGGGGTTTTAGCAGTTAGCAGTAACTTTTAGTCTGGTTCCTCCTCAAGTGGTTCAAGCCGGTAATATTGCTGTCGACCATCTCGATATTCGCCTAACTTAACGCAACATCCCTGATCATCTGTCATGAGTGGCTGTTCATCAATGACCTGTTTAAGTCGTCCCCGAATGGTGGCGTTTTTGGCTCCAAATTCAGCTTCCAGCATTTCAATTACTTTTCCTTTTTCTAATGGCCCGTCTGCTAATAGGCTCACTAATCGGTCCGCTACATCGTCCGAATCTGCCTTGTGTTTGCGATGGTTAATGTGGTTGGCAATCGCGTCGCTCCCTGCTAGTTGCAGGCCATTGGACTCTTTGCTGAATTGTAGATAAAGAGGCTCAGGCTTTTTGCCACGTCGCAATTTGAGGTAGCGCAGCTTAATCAGATCGGTATCATTACCGTTAGCATCCTTCTCTAAGCCTATTTGTAAAACCGTACTGGCCTTGTTAGCGGATTCGGTACCCGTGTGCCCTCTGGCTTTTTCGGTGCCAGGATTCTGGTGGATGACTAGCAAAAACGTGGCATCGTAGTTGTCACAAAGGTTACCAAGGAAATCAAATAGCTTCATCGACTCCTTGGGGTCATTAAAGTCCCCTATGGCATCGGTAACCACGTCAATTAGACAAAACAGATGTAAACTAGTGCCCTCCCGAACATGGTGGATAAATGTTTCAATTGCTTTAAATCGATCTTTCCGTTCTTCCCCTTTAATTGAGGTAAATCGAAAGTGTTCGGGCTTTTCATCCAGCCGATAACCAGCGCGTAATTTTATTCCTTGAACAGCATAGGGTAACTCTTCAGTGAGATTACGCTCTGTATCAATGTAACACACGCAAAAACGTTCAAGCATTGCTTTTTTAAACTCCAGAAACTGCGGGTCGTTGGAATCATTACCGGTTAGCATCAGTGCTGCCAGCAGTTCAGCCCATCGAGACTTGTGCGACCCAAAAGCCCCTTGAATAACATTAATCGTCCCCCGTCCAATAATGCCAACCTCGGCTCGACTAATCAATGGGGGACTAAACACAACGGGCTGTGTGGCAGCCTCGCTTAAAATCTGCTCTTTGCTTAATAGGCGATTCAATATCGTTTGCTGCTGATCAAACTGGGTTTGTTTTTTCTGTTCAGACTGGTTTTGTAGAGGCTCTTCCGCGGTAAAATTATAGCTTGCAGTAGCCGCTAATTCCTCGTCCGACATATCGAAAAATGGCGGACGATACGTATCTTTGTCCTGTTCAGTGATCATATAATCAAGGAGTTAGACGGGTTGATGTGTGGTGGCATCAGCCCGTTTTTTGTGGTAGTGAAGGAAGCCTAGGAAGATGTAATCGAGGTAGCTCATCAGAAAGACGGGATCTTTAGTTGGGCGTAGAACTTCTCGAAATCATCAAACGAGCGAACGATCAGGTAAAAGCCTCCTGCGCTGTTGATCTGCAAGGCGATTTGCTGTTGCTTTTTGCTCAATCGGTCGGCTCCGATTTTAATCTCCAGGCCCACAAAACGGGACTCAATGCAGGCGATTACATCCGGTACGCCAGTAGTAGCCCCCGATGGTCGGTACTTACCCAGTTTCTCATCGTAGAGTCCTGTTGTGTTGATACGAGCGGCAAAGTGGCCACGATTGCGTAGATAGCTTATAAGCTTCTTAGTTAAGCTATTAGCCGTTTCCGGTTTAGGCCCTTTCTGTCTGGTCTTACGGGCGGTCTGCTCGCCTATAAAGGACTGGTGTTGGCAAAATGCGGGGAGCTGGCTCATGCAAACACCTCCTCTTTCTGTTCACGATTACCTTCATCCAACCAGGCAAGCAGTTCAGAACGGCGAAAGGTCAAACGATTGCCACGCTTTTTGTGGGGAATAAGTCGCTTTGATACAAGCGTATAGATTCGGGCGGCACTAAGGCGAGTAACCTGTCGGGCCAACTCAATACCGCCAACCTCGTCAGCCGAGGCAGATCCTGAACTACGTAGAAGTTGTAGTACTTCTAAAGTCAACGATTCTAAATTGTTTAGCCGGTTATTAATCGGCTCAAATGGATTGCTCATTGTCTATCGTCGTTTTCATGTTATTGACGATGACAAAGATTAACCGGACACTAAGTAAGCAACCGGGTAGCAACCGGGTTACTAAATATTAGCCTCTAAAGTATTTATCTCACTTTCAGCTTGTTGGGCAGCTTTTTTGCTTAGATGTGGCAGTATATTTTTGATAGACTTGATGAGCTGTTTAGCTTTAGGTACTGATCCATTTGGGTAACCTTTCCGCTTTGTAGGTGTAGCATACATTATGTAGTCGTTATAATACGGTTCACCTTTGTTAATAACTCTACGTTGTTCATAACAGTGTATCAGCATTTTTTCCCTAACGCTTAATCTTGGCGAGTCAGTTTCGGTAGATATTGGCAGCTTTGGAGATGATTCAGATAGTGCTAACAAGGCAATTTGTTCTTCTATGTATCGAATTACTTTACCTATACCTATGAGATTCAGTTGCCAGAAGAAATGTTGTTCAACCTCTTTTTTTGGCCGGTAGCACAGTGCCTTACTGATAGGTCCAGTGATTTTTTCAATAATCACTTGCCTAGAATTGCTATCAAAACTTATAATTGGATAATATTCTTTTCTATTAGCCTCAATTTTGCTGACTATACTTACCGATTCTTTTAATGCATTATTGAATATAGTTAGATGCTGTTCCGGGTAGGGTATTAGCACCTCCTGTAATTTAATAAGGAAAGATTGACAATATTTTTCCGTCCACCACTCAAAGTAATCAACTAACTCTTCAAATGTCGAATAAGGAGTTTTAGACAGATACTGTCTAGCGTTCTTATTTATTGAAAAGCTAGCTAGTTGTTGTGCTCTATCATGTCGTTCTTTCCGCCAACGGCAGTAATCGTGCACATCCTGTTCAATAACAGCCGGGGTTAATGTGGCTTGTAGCATATCAAAACCAAACTCAATATCATACAATTCGCTAGCATTTCGGGTCGCTTGAATGGTAATTCCTGCCTTCATCTTATTTAACATGAACCAGTTTATAAAACCATCTTTGCTTGGTTTGATTTTGTATTCGTTAACAAGCAAATCTGTAACCTCATCTGATATTTCTTGAAACAAAGGAGACAGCTTTTGGGTGTGCTTGGAAAACCAAACTGCGTATAGCTTAAATAGATTTTCCAAATTTCCACCCTCAATGTTATCATACGTTGTTAGCTCAACCTTTTTACCATTAGGGTCTTTCATATCTGCTATTACAACTGTATAGCCTTTTATTTTATCGGGGAATTGAGGGCCTAGTTCTTGTCTAACAGATTGGATATGCTTTGTTAAAGCGAGTTGATTTTCGGAGACAGCTATTAACCAATCTGACGTAGGAAATTCAAATATATGAAGGTTATCTAGCTTTAGCTCTACAATTCCATATGGTTCAAAAATGCACAAATTACCTCCCAATGCTTCGCCAAATATTTCGCTGTAACGCTTACTTTCAACCAATACAGCCAAGCGTTCAGCAAACTCAGTTGAAGGAGGAATTATTATAAAATTATCCTGTAAATCAATAAGGTATTGATGTTCGAAGCCATACAATGTTTCTAAAGCATCTAAATAGATTATATCTAAGCGTCTGTTATGAGTATCGAACTTTCGGTCGTATACTTCTTCTAATTCTGTCATTTTGAATATTTATTTCTGATTGGACAGTAGTCAATAAATTATAATAAAGCGTCAAAGGCCGAATCAATAGTCTCCGATGCAAACGAATCTAAATAGACGTTTGTAATGGCTTCGGTCTTATGTCCCATCGTAGCGGATATAACGCTTGTCGCAACCCCCGCCCGTTTTAAGCTTGTAGCAAAGCTGTGGCGTGCCACATACGTCGTTAGGGGTGTATCAATACCTGCCCGCTCTCCTATCAGTTTCAAATCAGTATTTACCTGACCCATTATTTTTTTGAGCCGGTTTGTGATAGACTTAGGGTTGTTATGCACCGTCGTATTAAGCACGTCGAAAATATAACTATCAGGCTTGTTGTGGGTGAAAGGTCGATATTGTTCAATAATAGCCATGGCTGGGGCTAATAATCGAATCGAAAACTTACCGCCCGTTTTCTGCCGGACATACGTTAACCGGGTATGCCCTTCGGCATCCTGGCTAAGGTTGCGCCAACGAATTTGTACCAGATCGACAAAGTTGATTCCACCAACATAGAAGCTAAACATAAAAATGTTTTTAGCCCGTTGTAAGCGCTCAACCTCTGCTGCGTTCTTTACCTCCGCATAAGCGCCGACGTGCGTAGCAACCGGCTGAAATGCGTCAACCTTACGAATGTCGTCCCGTGTAATAGCCCGCTTCTGAGTTGAGGTAATGAACTTGCTAACGCTAAATTTATGGCGATCACTAACTGAGCGGCTAAAAGGATAATTTTCCAGACTGGCAACACCCTCAGAGATAGCTTTATTTAGTATTGCCCTCAGGGTTCTAAACCGATTTGATAGCGTCGTATCCGCGTTACCCTTTTCCCGCATATATATTTCGAAGTCGTTGCAGAATTTTACCGTTACGTCAACAAACCGAACGTCAGTCTTATTAAATTCTGATTTAAGAAAATCGGTAAGCTGATTTCTAAGTATTTGATAAACGACCGTATTGCCTAACTGACCAGCCCGTTTCATATTTACAATCAGCTCGTCAGTATAAGCAATTAACGTTGATCTTCGAAGTTGTTTACGGCCTTCAATGGCTTTACTCGCTACGTCTTTTACGTCATGAACTTCGTCAGCCGACGCTAACGATTCAGCGGCTCCTTCATATTTCTTTTCCCATCGCTCAAGCTCTACGATTAGCTCGTTGCGATAAGGCTCAGGATAGCTTTTACGAATAGCTTGTCTGTAGTCCGTATAGTTATCGTTCCAATACTTAGCCGGTAAACTCCTTCCGGTCGAAATCCAGCGATTTTTTCGGTTCTTTGTAATCCGAACAACAAATGGATGGGAGCCATCCTTTAGGGTCTTGTGAGTGTAGTAAACAACTTTAACAGTTGCCTTACCCTCTTTGTGGTCAGTGGTCTTTGCCATAGCTACTGTTCATTTCTACCCTCAACCTAATTCCCTATGCGCTGTAGGCATGGTATCCTTCCGGTTGAATCAGTGGTTGAAACAAATATAACAAACAAAGGCATGACAATAACAAACAATAATTAGAACATTGCCTATATTTAGCTGATTTACAGACTATAAAAAAGTAACAATAAATAACGAGTAGTTTAACCCCTATGCCTGCAAGGCTTGGGAGTTCGAATCTCCCCATGGTCACAACAAAAAACGCCCAAATCAGCTTGATTTGGGCGTTTTTTGTTTTTGGCGGGGTCTTAATGGCAAAGGATTCTCATTGAGAAACAAGGTTTGATCCAGCCCAAAATGGCAAAATGCCACCCTTAAAAAGTCACTTTTCTTCCTCATCAAGGCGATAACAATCACAAGATTATTCATTCTGTATTAAACGTACTTTTTGACAAGCTCAGAATTCGGGATTAATCTCCTACTCACCATGTATTTCAAAATTAGGAGTACTTGGGCCAAGGGGAGAATATCAGGCATAAAAAACTGGTTACATTAGGTTTCCCAGTAAGCTCTGATCTATCAAACAGTACCTGAAAGATTCGGGAATAATACGGGTAATGTCTGAAACTGACCATCATTCGATTATTTAATTTCAAGCGTCTTTTAGTAGATAATCGCGAGTAAGCCTATTTAATTAACACAGCGTTTAATCATATAACAGCACTTCTATGATTTGTCATAGATCTTTAGCAGCGATCACACTAACGTATTGGGTCATAAGTCAATCTCCTCTGATTGCACAAACCAATATACCTAAAGGTAGTGCTGAGGTAATGACTGAGTGGATAACTTATACGGGCAATATCGCTGATATTGACAGCTCTTTAAAGATTACCCATTATTCTGTATCTCAATGTAAGCAGTTAATTAATCAGCTTTACCAGATTGATCAACGCTACAGAGATAGTGTAATGAATGGTTCTAAATCGAGGGAAAAGCAAGATTACTTTTGGCGTAAAATCAAAGCGAATGATAGTGCCAACCAAGCTTTGTTAACTAAGATTGTCACTAGATATGGATGGCCAACAATCCATCAGTACGGTGAACATGAATCATTTACTGCCTGGCTGATTGTCTGGCACGCTGATCGCGACTATCAGCGTAAATATTATCCCCTGATTAAGCAGGCTTATCAACGAGGCACAATCAAAACGAGTTATTTAGAGCTATATAAACGACTTA
This sequence comes from Spirosoma arboris, assembly GCF_009754945.1. Taxonomy (GTDB): domain Bacteria; phylum Bacteroidota; class Bacteroidia; order Cytophagales; family Spirosomataceae; genus Spirosoma; species Spirosoma arboris. The sequence goes on along the minus strand of NZ_WPIN01000023.1, from coordinate 90,601 downwards.
ACAAGTAGAGCTTAGTGCTAGACAACCTAACATTTTGCCACTTATACAACAGCGAAATTTAAAATTTCACTGTGACCCTTATGAGTAGACTCACGGTGAAACTGTTACTGATAACTGTCGTTGGACTACACGTCGGTTGTCGTTCAGCCCGCCATACCTTTAAGAATTACTATGGTGCGTTGATCGACAAAAATTACCCACTAGCCGCAAGCTATTTATCCGATTCTTGTAAAATCAAGCTCGCCAATCTTAGACCTAAAACGGATCTCAATCAAACTGTCCAGATAGCCTTTTATACTAATTTTAAATCCTACGAAATCAGCCAGTTACAACAAGTTGGAGATTCACTTCTTTTAGCGATGAAAGTCACTACAACTGACGGAGAGGTCCACATTTTTGATAAAGACTAGGGAGGAAGTACAGTTTCGGGTGGCAACCGGGAGAATGGAAAAAAAATGGTATATGATTCAAGATATCGCTTATACAAGGAAGGAGGTCAATGGAAAATAGATACTCCTTATTGCCGCAATTTTCGTTAACCTGCTAATGATGAACTGAAGCTTATCTTCGAACTGAATGTTAGTCGGCCTATTATCTATAGTCGACATCGGCCCAGTATTGCCAGTAATGAGATAATCGTGCCTTCTGCGCTCTGGAAGGTGATTATAATGCCGTTAGTAGGCTCGGATAACGTGCATAGAATCAATGCGCAGACCGGCTCCTAACAATAAGCTTCACTACTTGGTTACTCATCTGTTGTTATTGATCGTACTAATGTAACGATGGTGCGATAACCATTTAATGACTAATCATGGCATGATGGACGAACACGAATCATCTGAACTGACGGAGGACGAAAAGCGGCTGTTTGCTGATCTGATGCCCGAAGACCTCACCGAAATTCTCGATACAGGTGTCAATCGGCGTCATTTTCTCAAATTGATGGCGATGGCAGGTGGGGGCATCCTGGCTGCCCAATCGGCGGTTGCGGAGCAGTTAATGACTCGGCCATTCAACGAATCAGGCCCAGAGAACCCTACTTCGGACAGTCTCGAAAACAGGGTGGACGTTTCATTCAATGTCAATGGTATAGCCCGCAAACTAACGGTCGATTCCCGAATGACGTTACTAGATACTATAAGGGAACGGCTGGATCTGACTGGTTCCAAAAAAGGTTGTGATCACGGCCAGTGTGGAGCCTGTACGGTAATTGTAAATGGTCATCGGATGTTGTCCTGCCTGACATTGGCCGCCAGTTGCGAAGGGAAAACGGTGCAGACGATTGAAGGATTGGCCCAAGGTAGTTCACTTCACCCTATGCAGGAGGCTTTTCTGAAACACGACGGATTCCAATGCGGCTTCTGTACGCCCGGTCAGATTTGCTCGGCGGTGGCAATGCTCGATGAAGTGAAAAAAGGCCACTTGAGCTATGTTACCCAAAACGTTCGTCAACCAGCGGGGCCAGCGAAACTTTCCGATGAAGAGATTCGGGAACGCATGTCAGGAAATATCTGCCGCTGCGGGGCCTATCCTAACATTGTAGCTGCCATTCATGAGGTCCATAGTGGCAAGCCCGTTGAACAAATTTTCCGCTCGGTTTAATTCATTATCAGCCGTTTCCAATGAGACCGTTTACGTACAGCCGGGCTACAGACCCTTCGTCGGCGATCAAGATGCTCGCCCAGAATCCAAACGCCAGATTTCTCGCTGGCGGTACCAATCTGCTCGATCTGATGAAGGAGGATGTCGAACGGCCTAACGCCCTCATCGACATTTCCGAACTAGGTCTGAGCGACATTAAACCAATAGCCGCAGGAACGAACCAGGGAGGCATTTCATTGGGTGGCCTTGGCAAAAACACGGACACAGCTAACCATCTGCTGGTGCGTCAGAACTACCCGCTACTTACGCAGGCAATCCTGGCGGGCGCATCGGGACAATTACGGAACATGGCAACCAACGGCGGGAATCTGTTGCAACGAACCCGCTGCCCGTATTTCTATGAAGTGGCTATGCCCTGCAATAAACGCGAACCCGGAACAGGCTGTGGTGCGAAGGAAGGTATTAACCGGATGCACGCCATCTTTGGCTGGTCGGAACAATGCGTGGCGGTTTATCCATCTGATATGGCTGTTGCTCTGGCGGCTTTGGACGCAGTCGTTAAGGTTCGCAACGCAGATGGGCAGGAACGGTCGATTCCTATTGCCGATTTTCACCGGTTGCCGGGTGATAAACCTGAACAGGATACCAATCTACCACATGGCGAACTGATTACAGCCATCGAACTGCCGAAGAACCGATTTGCGGATAAGTCATATTACCTCAAAGTCCGCGATCGTGCTTCCTATGCCTTTGCACTGGTGTCAGTCGCAGCCGCTTTGGAGATGGACCCGTCCGACGAATCAGGTAAACGAATCAAAGCAGTTCGTATTGCCATGGGTGGTGTAGCCCACAAACCCTGGCGGGCGTTGAAAGCTGAGCAATTATTGGTTGGAAAAGAAGCTACCGACGCCAATTTTAAGTTGGCCGCTACTGCCGAAATGGCTGATGCCAAACCACTGGAACATAATGCGTTTAAAGTTGAACTGGGTAATCGAAGCATCGTTCTAGCCCTGCAGATGGCCATGAACGGCGGCAAAGCCTAATGGTAAACTCAAGAAACCCCATGAAGGATACCACTAAAACAATCGGCACGCCCATTAGTCGGATCGATGGGATTGCCAAAGTAACGGGTAAGGCCGCTTATTCTATGGATCATCCGGTCAAGAATTCGGCCTATGCAATTCTGTTTAAAAGCACCATTGCTGCCGGAACAATTCGTGAGATCGACACCTCTACTGCCGAGAAAGCCCCTGGTGTGCTGGCCGTGATTACCCACCAAAATGCGCCAAAGCTGAACGTTAAAGGTGGGTTGCGCGGGGGCGCACTGTTACAAAGTCCAGAAATTGAGTTCTTCGGGCAGAACATTGGCATTGTCGTAGCTGAAACGTTTGAACAAGCTCGCTACGCATCGCGGCTGATCAAGGTTACCTACGATAAAAAAGAGCCTAAAGTCGACTTTGACAAGCTGGCTAACCAGGCCCGCCTGCCAAAGGATAAAGAAAAGGCCGACGCTAACCGGGGTGATGCCAAAGCCGCGCTCAGCCAGGCGACGATTAAAGTAGAAGAGGTATACCAAACACCCATTGAACACCATCATCCGCTGGAACCTCATGCCGCTATTGCCGAATGGGACGGTGACAAGGTGACCTTATACAGCAGTGCCCAGATCGTGAATGGCGCGCAAAGTGCTGCAGCTGCTACCTTGAATCTGAAGCCTGAACAAGTGCGTATCGTGTCCCCTTATATCGGGGGTGGGTTTGGCTCGAAAGGTGGACAATGGGCCAATTTAGCACTGGCAGCAGTAGCCGCTAAGCACGTAAGCCGCCCCGTGAAGCTTGCCCTAACTCGACAACAGATGGTCAACTCCGTTGGATTCCGGCAACACAATCAACAGAAAGTAAGCCTGGCAGCTACAGCCGATGGGAAACTGACGGCGCTGGCGCACGAGATTACAACCCACTGTGCCATCAATGATGAGTTTATTGAACCTTGTGGCGACTGTTCAAAAATCATGTATGACGCACCTAACTCGCTCATTACGTATCGAGTGGTGCCCATGAACCTGATTCTACCGACCTATACGCGTGGACCCGGTAAATCAACCGGCAGCTTTGCGCTCGAATCGGCGATGGATGAGTTAGCGTACAAGTTAAAAATGGACCCGATTGAGTTCCGGATCAAAAACGAACCCGAACGTGATCCATCCAATGGAAAACCCTGGTCGTCGCGCGCGACGGTGCAGTGCCTGCAGGAAGGTGCCAAAGCCTTTGGATGGGAAAAACGCAACCTTGAGCCGCGCCAGAATCAACAGGGTAATTACTGGATTGGCTATGGTGTTTCGGCTGGAACGTATCCTGCTCACCAGCGCCCTACCTCAGCCTCGGTGAAGCTGAAACGCACAGGCGATGAGGTAACCGCTACTGTCGAACTGGCCGCTGCAGACCTGGGCACGGGTACCTACACCATTCTGACACAAACGGCTGCCGATGCGCTGGGATTATCGATCCAGCATGTCAAAGTGAAAATCGGTGACTCGGATCTTCCTCCGGCTGCTGGTGCGGTAGGATCGGTAGGAGCCGCCAGCTACGCCAATGCGGTGAACGATGCCTGCCGGAAGATTACGGAAGAGTTGGTAGCTAAGTCTGGTAAGCAATTTTTCGCCCCTCCTACGGCCGCACAGCTAATGCGGTCGGAGAAACTGACTGACTATCAGACTCGGGTGGATTCTAAGGCTCCTGACAGTGCTGAGGACTATTCGTCTCATAGCTTCAACGCCAATTTTGCGGAAGTCGCCGTCAATAAATCGACGGGCATGGTTCGGGTCAATCGCTTTCTGGCGGTGACGGGGGCCGGCCAGATTCTGAATCCGAAAACCGCCCGCTCGCAGATCATTGGGGGTAACGTCTGGGGTATCGGCATGGCACTGACTGAAGAATCGGTGGTTGACCCACGCTGGGGCAATTTCGTTACCCGTTCCTACGCCGATTATCACGTCCCGTCTAACCTGGACATCGGTCATCTGGATGCTATTTTCATTCGTGAGAAAGACGAGCACGTCAACACGCTGGGCGTAAAAGGTATCGGCGAAGTAGGCATCGTTGCTGTTGCAGCCGCCGTCGCCAATGCGGTCTTCAACGCCACTGGCAAACGGGTGCGAGACCTGCCAATTACGCCGGATAAGGTGTTGTGAGCCTTTATTTATTGCTAATTTAATCTCATGCCTGACTTTATCGATCTTTAGGCAGCGTATCAAAGAAACGAAAGTTAAGCCATGAGTAAAGAGCAATACAACTTTAGAGCGAGATGGGTCTTAAGCACGACACTTGTATTAACCTTCATCCTCGCTCTTAACTGGAAGGTAATGATGGCATTTATTGCCCGGACAGCCCCAAATTTACTAGACTATTATTGGGTAAGCTATGTTATACTAATTGGCCTGTGGGTGGCTGGCTTTTACTTTGCTCTAATGGGGCTTCTAGCCAGGCGGTAAACACATAAATCGGTTGACTGTAACACGTTATGCCAAATACCTATTTTACCCGCTTATTCTTGGCTCCAAATCAGCAAGAAACGCCGGGGTTTACTGACCATTGCTCGTTACCCAAATATACTATTAGCGCACCCTACCTATTCCAATTGCCCAGCTTACGGAGGCTGATGGTTTGTTCTTTGCTGACATTAGCGGGCTGTAAATCAGCTAACCTGGTTCCTGTAGTCAGTGTTGATCCATCAGCGTTACCCCAGGCTTCTTTGGTTAGTATACAGGCGGTAACCTCATCAGAAGCCGAACTCGTGCTGAAGCGTACTCAGGGCTTCCCCACTAACGCCTGGCGTCTCACGCTCCGGGATACGACTGGCCAATCAATAGAACTAACCCAGGGAGATGATCTGAACTTGGGCAGCTTTTCACTAATTCCGCTGCAAGCCAAAGGGCTGATCAATAACCGTACGTATCAGGCTGAGTTACGATTTCTCCTTAACTATCAGGACTCGGTCACTGCCCTTCGCACCTATACACACCGTTCCTCGGACCTGAACTGGAAACGCCTACCCCACGCCCCGCTGGTCGGGGGAGATTTCACGGCTTATCCGGTCACCGATGAGTTCAATAACATTGTACTGGCTCGCTATGCGGGCGCTGACCAAATGCAGGTCTGGCAGTATGTGTCTGCCAATAATGGATGGATTCAGGCAGCTCAGGACCCAGGAATTACCAAACTCCTCAAAATTCAGCCCCGCCGGGGTGTGTTGCAATTCAACCTGTTTTTTAAAAGTGACCGGCATTACTTCTATGGGCTGGGCTACGCCATAAATGAACAGGGGGCGAGCAGGTTCTTTTACTACCACGATCTTTGGTGTATCATCGCAGGTAAAGATGGGCTTGTTGTACCGACCTACGAAGGAGAAGAGGGCGAAGTGGCGTTTTTTATCGCTAAAGATGAACTCTCGGACACGGATCAAGCCTATTTTTTAACCCAGAACGGCACGCCAGCCATGCGGTCGATCAATGCTGATTTTCCCCAGCTTGCCTGCGCTCCGCTGCCTGAAGCACCGGGTACACTAGCGACCTTCACCGTTAATAATGTTGGCTACGTAGTCAATCAATCTCCTGGTCAGCCAGTCCATTTATGGGCTTACAACCCACGCACCGATACATGGCAACAACGGGCCAATTTTCCCGGCACTCCTCGCAGTCGGGGAGTTGGGTTTTCTCTGCAAGGGAAAGGCTATTACGGACTCGGCGCGGCCGTTAGTGATCAAGCGGGCCTGCGTGATCTCTGGCAATATGACCCCACCACCGATCAGTGGCAGTACGCAACCCAATACCCCGGACAGGGAAACCGGTATGTGGCCGTACTTAGCACGGCCGATCGGGTTTATCTGGGCTGGGGGTACGAAAGTCAGCGGACCACGACCGGCATTCGGCAAGTCGCCTGCACAGACTGGTGGACTTTTCAGCCTAAATAAAGCTCACCAGCATCCTTTCACGATTGTCCACTCTATTATGCACCGTTCGCTGGCTACTTTTCTTTCCTTACTGAGCCTACTAGTAGGCTTGAGTGCCTGCGTCGATCCGGTAGCCTTGCCCATTCGCCAAATCGAACGTCGCCTGGTCGTTGATGGGCTGATAACCGATGAAGCTCCACCCTATTTGATCAAGCTGACCTATTCGGGTAATCTGACCGGTTCTCTGTTAATTCCTGAAGAATTGGCGGTCAACGGAGCTGAGGCTACCGTGTCCGATAATACAGGGCGCACAGTCAGTCTGGAACAGGATGCGTTGAATCCGGCTTATTACTGGCTGCGCGATCCCACCTTTCGTGGACAACCCGGTCGATCCTACACGCTTTCGGTCAAGCTGCCTGACGGCAGTCATTACCAGTCCCGGTCAGAGCCTTTACAAGCTGTGGCTCCCCTGGACCCTCTGGACGCTCAGTATTACCGCCAGATTCGGGAATTGGGGCAACCGGATATCTACCAGATCCGGGTTGATACGCAGGACCCGCCCACACCAGGCAATTTTTACCGGTGGGAAGCCCAGAGTTATCTACCTCGCTGGGCAAAGAGTGATCCGCTTCATGCCCCACCTACTCCACCCGGCGAGCGCCCTCAAGTTTGTAATACCTGTTCGTGTTGGGTTCCTTATCTTGGACCGCTGACGGAGGTTTTATCGGATGAGCGGATCAATGGCCATCGCATTAGCGGGCGGCTTGTGTTGAGTTCTCCCATTTATGCGGTGGGCAATCAATACGTTCAGGTCCGCCAGTATTCCCTGAGTCGAGGGGCTTACCAATACTGGTTACTTTTCGAGCAGCAGCGCAGTCGAAGTGGTTCCTTGTTTGACCCTCAACCTGCTTCAATCGAAGGCAACGTACGCGCCATGTCTGACACGACTATCTTGGCTCTGGGCTATTTTGGGGCTTCGGCTGTCAGTCAGCAACGATTAACGATACCCGGCGACACCATTAATATCAACTGGTTCCTGAATCAGTTTGGCAGCCGGTTTATTCCCGAAAAACAAGACTGTTTCCAGGCTTATCCCCAGGCCCAGCTCACTCCCCCCAGCGGTTATCCACCTCGGTAGTCTGTTGTGGTGTTCATCACCAGCCAAAACTGGACACCAAGCGAACCAATCGGCTAGTCTCTAATTGCTTCGTTTCTAATTAAATTTCCCAATTTCTTCCAGAATTGGGTTGTTATTTTGACTGAAACGAATGCAGTTGATGCGGCATGAGGGATTGAAAACGGACTGAGAAAGAATTCCGGATTCTCCCGTAAATGCACCGATTGCGCTATAGGTTATTAATCAATGGCTATAAATTCCTGACAGTTAGTAAAGCAATAGACCTTATTGGCGTATGGGAAGTTTCATCATGATAATGATAACTGCTGGAGTGGTTGGTCTGAGTATTGCGGCTCTATGGTGGGAAAGCCGACAAGCTACCCAGCACAAGTTAAAGAAGAAAAAAAAGAAGCGAAAGTAGCAATGCCTTCTGCCTATCCTTATCCGTATAAACCTATTATCCATCCGATCATTATGCGTCTGTTTACTATAGTGTTCTTATTGATTTCCTCTGTCATATTGGCGCAGTCGCCACAACCAGTTAACTCCTTACCCCCATTGTCTCGACCTAAACTCGTCGTTGGGGTTGTCGTTGATCAGATGCGTTACGACTACTGGTATCGGTACTATGATAAATACGTGGATGGGGGCTTCCGGCGGCTCCTAGCGGATGGGTTCAACTGTCGTAATCACCATTATCATTATGCACTGACGGTTACGGCAGCTGGTCACGCATCAGTGTACACGGGCTCGATGCCGGCCATTCATGGCATCGTTGGCAATGAATGGTACGACAAACAACTGAGCAAAGGTGTGTATTGCGTAGGAGATAGCACCGTACAGGCAGTAGGAACGACAAATGAATCGGCGGGCAAAATGTCGCCCCGAAACCTGATGGTCAGCACCGTTACCGATCAATTGCGGATTGGCACCAACTACCAGTCGAAAACAATAGGCATTGCCCTTAAAGATCGAGGAGCTATTCTTCCTGCTGGCCATACGGCCAATGGTGCTTACTGGTTCGATAGTAAAACAGGCAACTGGATTACCAGTACATTCTACCGCCCTGACCTACCCCAATGGGTAAAAGATTACAATGACAAAAAACGCCCTGCTGACCTAATGAAATCTGGCTGGCAGACGCTATTACCCATTGATCAGTATACCGAAAGTACCGCCGACAATAAAGCCTACGAATTCAAACTGGCCGGTGCTAAAAAATCCGTTTTCCCTTATGATCTGGCAGGTCGGGCAGGAGATGCCTTTGGTATCATTGCCAGTACTCCTCAGGGCAATACAATAACCAAGGAAATGGCCCTCGAAGCACTGAAAAACGAGAATCTGGGAAAAGGAACGGCCACTGATTTTCTGGCCATCAGTTTCTCAACCCCCGATTACGTAGGCCATGCCTTTGGCCCTAATTCCGTCGAAGAGGAAGACATTTATTTGCGTCTGGACCGCGATCTGGCGGAGCTATTAAGCACATTAGACAATTGGGTGGGTAAAGGGAATTATCTTTTTTTTCTGACAGCTGATCACGGCGTTATGGACGTCGTTGAGTTATGGCAGGAACATCATCTTCCGGCGGGGCGCATTAATAGTGGAGAGATCAACTCTACCATTAAAGAGACACTAACCGAAAAATTTGGCAAAGGCGATTACATCCGTGCGTCGGAGAACTATCAGCTGTATCTTAATCACGAAACGCTGCGGGCTAAAAAAATTACGATTCGAGATGCTTATGAAGCTATTCGAGAACGTGTTCTTAATGAAAGGGGTATCGCTAACGTATTGAATTTACATGATTTAGCAACGGCTACGCTAAACGACTACCAGCTGACCTTGTATAAGAATGGCAACCATATCAAACGAAGTGGAGATATTCAACTCGTTATTGAACCGGGCTGGATGTCGGGAGGCAGCACGGCCAGTCATGGTGGCCCCTATGCTTATGATACCCATATTCCTTTACTGTTTTATGGCTGGGGAATTAAAGCGGGAGAAACTTTCTCCCGTACCATTGTAGCTGATACAGCCCCAACGGTGTCTGCCCTTTTACATATCCTGGAGCCCAATGGTAATGTTGGCAAAGTCATTGAGCCACTCTTCCCCTAAACAGGGATATGGCTCTTCGCGATATAGCTTTTGAACCATTGGCCACATGCCATGCTGCGCTTTTGACGTGGCGACCTTTTTCTCATTTTGACTACAAATCCCCTCAATTCGACTACAGCCAACTACTGGGAGAGCCTGACCTTTGATGCATCATTAATTATCAAGTTTACGATATGACACATCAGAGTGAAAAGGCAAACAGTCAACCGACAACAACATCTGTACCTTCTACTAAAATCTGGTTCATTACGGGGGCTTCCCGTGGATTTGGACGTGTTTGGACTGAGGCCGCCCTCAAGCGTGGCGACAAGGTGGCTGCTACCGCACGCAGGTTGGAAAGCATTGCTGGCCTGAACGAAAAATATGGAGAAAATGTGCTAACACTGGAACTGGACGTGACACGGCCAGATCAGGTAAAAACAGCCGTAGAGCAAGCTTACGCTCATTTCGGCAGGCTCGATATTGTGTTTAATAACGCCGGTTATTCACTAGTGGGCACTATTGAGGAAGCCAGCGCAGATGATATTCGCGCACTTTACGAAACGAATGTAATTGGGCCGGTTTCTGTTATTCAGGCAGCTCTGCCGCTGCTACGGAAGCAGGGTGGCGGTCACATCCTGGGCACATCGAGCAATCTTGGCCACGTAACCTTACCCGTGATTGGCTACTACTGTTCGTCAAAATGGGCATTCGAGGCAATTCATGAAAGCCTGGCCGCAGAAGTTAAACCGTTTGGTATCAACGTAACCATTATCGAGCCGGGTGCCTACGCCACCGAATTCGGAAGTCAGGAATCCTTGAAGTTCGCCCAAGGTCTCGACATCTACACCGGTTTCAAGGCGCAGTTTATTGATAATTTAAAAACGCTGGAAAGGGGCGATCCGGAAGCAACCCCGGAAGCGCTCTTCAACGTTGTAGATGCAGAAAATCCACCATTGAGATTCTTTTTAGGCAGTCATTGTTTGCCTTGGGTACGAGCAGCATACGCCGAGCGTCTGGCGACCTGGGAAGCGTGGGAAGATGTTTCTAATTCGGCTCAGGGTTCATCCAACTAAGGAACTCAGGCACTGGAAAATTTATTGATAAAGCATCCATGATAACCGATCGTTAAATGGAGGTCGGTTATCATTTTTCATCCACTAAGTTATGAAGAAGGAAGAAAACAGCCCTTATAAAATAGAATCACTAACCGATGCGCACCGGGCATTTGGTTTACTGAAACCTCAGCATCCGTTGGTTAGTTTGATCAATGGCTCCTATACGCAGGTTGACGGGTCCAAGATTCCTCACTACCACGTGCTTGGCTTTTATAAGATAGCCTATAAACCCAAACTGAAGGGTAATTTAAGGTACGGTCAGAGTTATTATGATTTTGATGAAGGTGGTCTGTTATTTGCGTCTCCAGGCCAGCTCATCGGCAGCAATAATAACGATGTCAGCGCGTGTTCGGAGTATACATTGCTGATTCATCCGGATTTCTTTTTAGGCTATCCCCTGGCCAAAACCATCAGGCAGTATGGCTTCTTCTCGTATTCAACCAATGAAACGTTGCATCTTTCTGAGGATGAAAAAGGAACAATCTTTGAGATCTTCAACCTAATCGATAAAGAATTGTCCAGCCGGATCGATGATTTCAGTCAGGACGTAGTTATTTCTCAAATTGAGTTGTTGCTGAACTATGCGAATCGTTTTTATAAACGTCAGTTCATTACCCGAAAAGCGGTAAACCATAATCTGCTACAAAAGCTGGAGGAGGAACTGGAGCATTATTTTAACACGCAGGCGTTGTTAGAACAGGGCTTGCCAACCGTCAGTTATCTGGCTGATCACCTCAACCTATCGCCCAGTTATTTAAGTGATATGCTGCGGTCATTGATCGGACAAAATGCACAGCAGTATATTCATGATAAACTGATTGAAAAAGCAAAAGAGCAACTGTCTACCACTACTTTATCGATAAGCGAAGTGGCATACGCTTTAGGATTTGAGCATTCGCAATCGTTTAGCAAGCTATTTAAAACGAAAACGAACCTTTCGCCACTAGAATTCAGACGGTCGTTCAATTAAGCCAATTCGCTCCGATTTTCCTGTCCTGTAAGCTCACGTTCCCTTACAATCGAAGCAATTTTAAGCAGCTCCTGTTCTCACCATAGGCTAATTCGACGTTTATTTGTGACTCGGCGAATCTTGCTTCTTTTCCAAATGCTGCAAATCAAGAATTTCAGAAAATCATATAACAGCCATGTCGTTCTTCAGATCGATACCTTTACGATTACACCGGGTATTTACTGGGTTCGGGGCAGTAATGGATCGGGCAAGAGCACGTTTCTGAAAGCACTAGCGGGTATAACGTCTTTTGAGGGCGATATTATCCTAAACGAACGATTGAACATCAAGAAGCAGTCGGTAGCCTATCGTAGTGTAGTCAATTTTGCCGAAGCCGAGCCCATATTCCCTGAATTTCTAACCGGAATCGAACTCATTCGATTGTTTAAATCAGCCAAAAACGTGTCCAGCCATCAGGAGGATTTCTATCTGGAAAGTATGCATATGACTTCTTATGTGAACGATCCGGTCAGTACGTATTCGAGTGGCATGCTTAAAAAACTTTCCCTGGTTCTGGCTTTTCTGGGGAGGCCCACCTGTATCCTGTTAGATGAACCCCTGACGACACTTGATGTCGAATCCTTACCTATTCTGTATTCATGGATTGCCAGACAGTGCCACCAGCAGGAAACAATCGTTTTGCTGTCGTCGCATCAGGCATTCGAGGGAGGCCTTCTACCGACCGTTCAGGAAATAGTCGTTGAGCATACTACAATACGGTATAACTCATGAAAAGACCCCTGACCCGCGTATTAGTCAAAGTAGTGACCAACGGTTTTTACCGGGAGCATACCGGCTTATTGCTATCTCTGTTTATCGTTATTTTTATCAACTTCTTCTATACTAGTGTACTGAATCAGACCCACTTAACCAAAGAACAAATCATTCTGAATGCGTTAAAACTAGCCATCACGTCGGTTAGCGAGCCATTGGGCGTGGTGTTCCTGTTTAGTCTCTGTTTCCTGTACACGATGAAAAGCTGGCAATACGTTGCCGGACGGCTGAAGCGAGTGGACGTCCAGTTTTTGTTTTATAGTAGTAATGCGCTAAGTCAGGTCCGGCAGGTTCAGTCCTGGTCAATAGTTCAGCTTATCATTGTACTACCCATTGTTGCCTTAGGCGTATTTGCCATGATCATCGGATTTGCTTTCGGGCACTGGATCATTCCTTTACTGATACCCGTTTATCTGCTGACGCTTATTTTGTACAGTGCTTCGTATTATACTCGATTGATCAATACGACGGTTACCGAACCAGCTAACGTAACTCGGTTAACCTGGCTAAGAAGTTGGCCCAAGCCGTTCTTTAGCCTGTTTTTATATGAAGTGATCGCCAAGAAACGCGTCACGTATGCCATTACCAAATTAGCATCAGCGATCAGCATTGTACTCATTTTCACTATATTCCCAGACGCCCATACAGATATACGACTGTTCGGAATACTAAGTTTATGTATTGCTCTGGCACACGTTATACTCATTTATCAGTCGAGTGAGTTCGAGTTATTCTATCTGCGTTTCGCCCGAAACTTTCCTTACAGCCAATGGCAGTTGTACTGTCAGCAAGGAGCCCTGTATAGTTTACTGTTGCTACCGGAGATAGTCTGGTTTCTGGCTGTCGGTGGGGTCAGAGAGGGACTGATCGGTACCTTGTTGACGCTCAGTATAACCCTATTATTTCGCGCTCTTCTGTACGGGCTCGGCCAACGTATGGATTATTATTTACGGGCAGTATTCGGGTTGTTTACTTTTTCCCTTTTACTCATTCTGTTCGGATTTACAGAACTGCTTGCCGTTGGTAATATAGTGGCTGCCTGGGGGCTACTTTATCGCTATCACTATCAGTCTTTAGGCTAAGAAACAGTCAATTGACTAATTCAGAAAGCCTCGTTTAAGTAGCCAATCGTTTTAATTGAATATTATCAACCGGGCGAATCACTAAGGGTACTTTTTCAATTTTAACCGAACTGCTGTCCAGGCCAAACCAGCGATCTTCAGACGTAGTATATCCCTTAATAAAAAAGTAAATATTCATGATGAACCGCTCACGAAAGGGCAGTTCATTTTCAAAAGAAAGGAACTTCTCCAGAACCACAAATCGAAAATCACCAATGACGTTCTGACGACTGAGCGATTCATAGCGACTCGTAATATCAACCTCCTTATTACGAACCATGTCTTCGATCACTTTGCGGAAGAATAGATTGATCCGCTGCTCGACCCGGAAACCCAGTTTAAACGTCACCTTATAGGCATCATCGGGAGCGATGGTGTTCACTTTATATTCCATTGTATACGGATCATCGGTGGTATCCACGTGCACAAACCAGTAGATATCAGCGCGTTTGGGTCGTTTTTGAAAAATCGAATAAATGATTTTCGACTCAATTTCCGACTGGCGACCTGCATTGCTCATGAATACCAGGTGAGTAGCATACTTGGGAATACTAATATCCCGACTAAGCTCTTTGATTGCCTGGATATAGTGGTCAATCCGCACATATTCGGTCAGGCGTAACTTAATCTGAAAGGCTTGCAACCAGATATACATAACCGACGCAATGGCCGCTCCAATTAACACAGAAACCCAGCCACCATGCGGAAACTTGATCAGGTTAGCCACTAAAAAACTACCTTCCAGACCTAGATAGACCGTCAGAAATAAAACGACCCACCAAGCCTGGTACTTGTGAGTATACAGGTAATACGACATCAGTAATGTTGTCATCAACATCGTCAGCGTAATAGCCAACCCATAAGCGGCTTCCATATTGGACGATTTCTGGAAGTAAAGGACAACGCCAACGCATCCTGCCCATAGCAGCAGGTTAACGCTCGGCACATACAGCTGCCCCTTTTGTGCACTAGGGTATCGCAGTTGAACCTTGGGCCAGAAGTTTAGTCGAATGGCTTCGCTGATCAGGGTAAACGACCCACTAATCAGCGCCTGGCTGGCAATGACCGTGGCCGCAGTAGCGATAATAATGCCCAGAGTAAGAAACCAGGGGGGCATTAACTCATAGAACGGAATTCGTTCATTCAGTGACTGACCTTCTACACTCAGCAACCAGGCACCCTGCCCCAAATAATTCAGGATCAGGCACGTTTTCACGAATGCCCAGCTCAATCGAATATTGCCTCGCCCACAGTGACCCATGTCTGAATACAAGGCTTCGGCCCCTGTTGTGCATAGAAATACTGAGCCTAATAACCAGAATCCGCCGGGGTATTCTGATACTAACCACCAGGCATGGTATGGGTTTAACGCAGTAAGAATACCGGGAGCCTGCACAATCTGAAAAATACCCAGCGTACCCAACATGATAAACCAGACTAACATAATAGGGCCAAAAGCAGTACCCACCACACTAGTCCCAAACGCCTGAATTAGAAAAAGAATGGTTAGGATGACCAGGACAATCTGAATAATCAGCGTGTCCGTAATGGTCGGATACAGCAGCCGCAGGCCTTCAACCGCCGAGGAAACTGAAATAGGGGGCGTAATAATGCCATCGGCCAATAGGGCCGAACCGCCTATAATGGCAGGCAACGTTAACCAGCGGGCATGCCGGCGAATGAGTGCGTAAAGCGCAAAAATGCCACCCTCTCCCCGGTTATCGGCCCGCAAGATCAGAATAACATACTTCACCGTTGTTTGTAAAGTAAGCGTCCAGAATACGCAGGAAAGCGCCCCCAGTACGACCTCTGCTTTAATGGCAGCTGTTGGCCCAATAATAGCCCGTAACGTATAGAGTGGTGAGGTACCAATATCTCCATAAATGATACCCATGGCAACCAGCAACCCAGCCGCCGAAACAGTATCGATATTTTTTTTATCAGTCATAGAAATTAAGTAGGGTGGTTGCGTACAATGCACCCTTTGGTCGGTTGTATACTAGGCTGAGCAATGAGCTCCCGTTGGGAAAACAGCCATTCTCCATCAGGTTATTAATCGATTGAATTTAACCTGATGGTCGACGAATTACTTCCATAACAGATAGGGCAGCTAATGCCAGCAGATTAGCCGTTATACCAATTGTCCAGCGATCCTCACTCCTCGCGAAGAGCATTACTAAAGCAGCCAGTAGATTCACTCGAATGAGCGCCAGACGAGATAGCGTATGCATCTGGCTTAACGATTCATTCCGTTGGCGGACAAGGCTTGAGTTAACCGTCTGATCATCAGAAGGTCTGTTTGTAGCAACTGTCAGATACACACCAGCAGCCCCAAACAGCACGAGTAGAACAGGTAGAAAATCAGAAGAATGATAAACAGTCTTCATCGTAAATAGCCCCAGAATGCTACTTATGAAAGCTGCGGACAGGAGGTAAATTCGTGTAAAACGCACGTCTTGCTCATTGATACGTTTACTCAGAAGGGCAAGAACCACACTACGAATGAGTCCCAGGATGAACAGGACACTCAACAACATGCGCAGCCATTCCTGCCGCGACACAAAATGATCGGGCTTATCATTGTCATTTAGGTAGATTGGGAATCGACCGGGCAGATAATCCCATACCAGCCAAACGCCCAGTAACGGTATACCGACGATCAATAAGCTATATATTTTATACCTGGTTTTCATTAATTGGAAAACAGGATTATGCACCGAGAAACGTAACTTAATCACATCTGTCTGCTGCATTTTGGGTAATCCGATACAGTTCGCAGCTAGTGGATGAATTCGTTTAGCCAAACCTGTGCCAGATTGTATTCTTGCCGCAGCCTATTACCTATAAGACACTATTAATGAGCCCATTACTAGATATAAACTAAAAATGTTCTAACTGTGAACCCGCGGATAGTTTTCCATTTTGGTAAGGTTGTTTTTCAAAATGGTAGGGCAAATAAGTATTGTAAGAATAAATCATGAAACCGAAAGGCATACCACCGATTGTAGCGCGAGGGTGGTTTAGATCATAAATTTTTACATCATAGGATTAAACGAAAATCTTTATCGGAATTTCCCAATGTCATTCGGCTTTACGCTTGATTTGCCTGACTTGTAAGTAGAGTCAGAATTTAAGTTAAGAAATGTAGTGCGGTAAATATCCCGCCAATATTGGCGGGATATTCCTCAATATCGCTCGTTGCGTTTCTGGCTCCCCACGACTATTCGGATCGATCTATTTTTTTCTTTATAACTCAAAAGCCCCTTCCTTGCGGTTGGGGCTTTTGGCTTTACAAAGGGTATGGTTGAAGCGTCATTCAGATTTCCCAGTCGCAAGCGACCTCTGAATAACGGTTCAAAATTAGCTTGATGACGCCCGCCAGACTATCACTCTTGTTGCAAATACTGTAACTCTTGTTGCATTTATCGCAAAAAAACGCCAGCCTCAGCGAGACTGGCGTTTGAGCAATCTTATCCACACCATCGTACATCGCTGTACGTGACTGTTCAATACTACGAAAAATCGATGTTAATGGACTATCAGCCTGAAGAGTTAGTTACTGATTTTCAGACAAATCAACTTTATTATCCCTAAGTGAACCTTAACCAGATCTCGCCTGGTCAACAGCAGCCTTCCATTGATATAATTCGGGGTATTTATCACGTACCTTTTTCGGCTTAAGGGTCATCATTTGTCGGGCTGCCTGCTCAAAAGACTGTCCCATGGCACTATCTGGCGGAGTAGCAATCGTGTCTCCTAAAGCCGACTGTACGAAGATAGGGCCAGCGGGTGGCGGTGTTGGCTGTAGAGAAGACGTATCACTCAAGGCGGCAGATAGGCTGGCAATTCCGGGAGTTTGCTTCCTTCTGGCCTCCACAGCAGCTGAATATGGTTTACCAGGAGTAAATTTTTCGGCCAGAAATTGTAATACAGACGTGTGATCGAAAAGCGAATGGCAAACACTCCCTGATTTAACCCAGGGTGAAATCAGAATACCTGGTATCCTTGGTCCTAAACTATCAAATGTAAAAGGTGGCGTATGCGTAGTCTGACTTTGAAAATCGGGTGGTGCCACATGATCATAGAAACCGCCATGCTCGTCATAGTAAACGACCATTAATGTTTCTTTCCAGACAGCCGGATTAGCGATAGCGGCTTCATAGGTTCTGCGCAGGAAATCTTCTCCCCAACCAATTGCTAACGGAGCATGATTGTCGTTGGGATGGTCAGGGCCAATATGCGGAGCATCCTGATAGCTTGGCTCCACAATAATTACTTGCGGAACATCTCCCTGCTGCATATCGCTATAGAGACGTTCATAATCCCGAAACTTACTCCCCAGGACATAGCTCCACAAACTGGGATACAATCCAAAAAAAGAAAAACCATCATGGTAGACCCGCCAGCTAATCCCAGCCTGATTCAGCCAGTCAAATAAATTACCCGTAGCAGGAATCACCTGTAGACCCGTCTTGTAAATGGCGCTTTCTCCACAAAATGCCATCGTACGATTAGGTTGTGTGCTCGTTGGCAGCGATGAAAACCATCGGTCACAGACGCAATATTGACGGGCTAAAAAGCTGGTAATAGGCACTTGAGTCGATTTGAAGAAACCCATCGGTTCGGCCTGCACATTAGGATTCTCCTGCGTAAAATCAGCGTAGGCTTCAACGAATCCGGACATAGTCAGTTTTCCGTTGACACTTGAACGAGCCAGCTGGGTAGCTACCTGATTAAACTCGTGCGGAATATCTGAAGATAATTGGGTATCGCTGGGTATTGAAAATGGTATATAGCTCCCCCCCTGATATATATTCTCGTACTGTTGCAGAGGCTCCCGTAAGCCGTCAGCATTGGGTTGTAATCCTTCATAGCTCAAGTGACCCAGCATGTGATCAAACGAGCGATTCTCAAACATGAGCAGGATAATGGTCTTAATATTTTCGATAGCCATATTAGTGGTGTTGTACAGTAATAAGTATACTCAAACGGTCTGGAGCCAGTCGATGATCTGCCTTTTCTGCCGGTGTCAGTAATGACCGAAACTCCCAATTCCCTTTAACTGGCGTTCCCAATAGCGCTTTATTGGGCTCGGAAGAAGGCTCCAGATGTAATATATGGCCTGCATGAAGAACTGTAAGCGATCTGCCCGATCCCTCCTGTACTGTTCGAATATCAAATGCATCTCCCCAGCGTAAGGGATTGTTTACACCCGCAGCTATCAGCGTGTCGCCATGCAACACGGTTTTAAAAACGATCTTGTCTGTTATTCCATTGGGCAACACCGCGACCTGAATCATTTTACTGATTTCATGCCCATTTTTTTGTACCACTAACGTCAACTCCCGTAATCGACTCGTAGTGTCGGGTCCAGGCATAGGTCGATCATGAATAAGTAACGTCGCCATTCCTCTGGTTTTCCAATTAACCTGAATACTGTCATTTGGGCCAATGGTACGTGGATTTGCCGTAAAGGAATAAATTCTGGGTTTGCAGGACTGTAACTGACTGATGGATAGGGCAACCATCAGGTATAAAGAGAAGTGTCGTAGTCTCTCTGGTGAATGAAGGGAGATCATTAGGTTAGGAATAGGTACCGTATAAAGATAGGATAAAGGCCAGATTATCAATCTCATAAGCCAC
The DNA here is from genome assembly GCF_009754945.1 of Spirosoma arboris. Classification (GTDB taxonomy): domain Bacteria; phylum Bacteroidota; class Bacteroidia; order Cytophagales; family Spirosomataceae; genus Spirosoma; species Spirosoma arboris. The sequence continues at coordinate 71,176 of NZ_WPIN01000023.1, read as the reverse complement.
ACCGTATTTTTCCCCTATTTTTCATTGTGTACGGCAGGAGACTGTATATGCCTGGCGGAGGTTTCCTTTAACCAGTAGGTCCCGTTCGCATTAATGTGTACTTAATTCTTGGATTGAAAAAAGCGTTGACGCTAAAAGTGTCAACGCTTCCCAATCAACCCATAATAGACTGCATCTAGTGAATGGCGCAATCGAACCTAAAATAAATAACCTGATATAGACTAGATAACTTATTGATTAGACGGAGGCTAGCGATGTGTCAATAAACGATCCTTCAACGAGGCAGATGCCGCTGCAATTCCTACAGGCTCACGATCAATCATCTATTTATCGACTCAGTTCTTACTGAACGAACAATCCTGTAGTCACTCATAATTATATTTCGTAACGCTCAGTAAATTTAGTACACGGATATCCAACAAATAAATATATTTGTCTAAACCATTCACCGTAACATAAACTCATGAAAACAAACTTTTTTACGCCAATCACTTGGCTGGCGATGCTTTCCATAGCATCCTCGCTCTTCCTGCTTACCCTTAAAGAGCTTTTTAATCCCACTTCGAGGTAGATTAAACGAATCGCTACAATTACTTCCACTAAAAAAACAGTCTAAAAGTTATTTAGTCTGTCACTTCATTATGCTTTTATGAAAATTATCTCTGGCTCTGGCCGTTATTGTTTCTCGTTACCCGTAAGCTGCACTGGTTCGCTTTGGCAGGGCTATGGGGGCTGGCTGTTTCGGGTTTGCTCGTTTTTGTTAATAGAACCGCCCCGCCGTCGCCCTAGAATCCTTCGAATCCCTTGCCAGGCTATGCCGTCCTCTGTTGAGTACAGTCTATATAGTTACCATTCAGATTCTGTTGTAACCCCTTGTCCAGCTTCATTTTCGGTACAGCCAAAGGCGATCCAGTCGAGTCGTATTACCATACTACGACCTGTAGCTACTAAGGTGCCTCATGATGTGTTTTTCGCAAGTAATCGACGAATCGCTTCTTAGTAGACGATAGATAAAGTATGTCATGCCCCCGCTCGAATGCAAGAACTGTGATTTCGAGCGGGGGCATTTGTTAATCTGAAGCCTGAGATGAAGTGTCTGTTGACAGTAACCGCACAGCGTCTACCAGTTCAATGCGCTTACGGGTGTAATACACCAATTCCTGGGCTGTAGTCGTGTGCATAGCTTCGTCTTCAGGAGAAGCACCATCCAGCGTAAATAACTCAATCGTCTCATATAGCTCATCGATTAAGGCATCACACTGCCCAATCATATCTTCCAGCAGCTTCCTCTGACGGCCAACATCCGGATCGTTTTTATCATTGGGCTGGGTCATAGTTGTGAGCTATACTATCTCTTTCATCTGGTCAGGATTATGCTGCCAGATGCTTTATTGCCATAAAGAGGACAAGAGTAGTAAGCTACTTTGTTTGATCAATCAATTGATTAAATGCTAGACAATCAGTTATCTAGCCCGATAAAAAAGCTTCTCTGAAAATACTCCATTAGATCAAACTCAGGCTCTCGAAGGCAAAATCAAACAATCTTCAATTATACAAGAATCTTAAATTGACAACTAAAGAGAAAGTCAAGTCAAAATAAAATAGCACAAAAATTGAAATATAGACATTATAATATATTTTTGGTAACAAATACCAATACATCCTAGCTTGTTGCTTATCTGAGTGAGATGCGCATTGTATTAACTGAATTTCCTGCAAATGTGCGCATACAGTTCGGCCTTAACTTAATTTGTTTTAGTTTAACAACTAGTCATCCTGCCTTAGTCTTCTTCATAAAAAGACAATTCGGTGCGTCAGGCGGAGTTTCCAGATTAGCGGGTGTATTGACGTTGGCTACCCTTGATGCAGGCACCTTTCAGAAATTATACAGTATTCCCACGTTCTTAGTGATTGTATCTTTCTTGAGGTTTAAACACCTACTTGTAGAAAAATCAAAAATAGGTATATAATAAAGTAAAAGTAGTGAGCCATACGCAGGTATCTTCCCGTAGGAGTTGCCACCTTTGTTAGTATCAATGCATAAATATGAACTCGCCAGAACCTATACAGCGTCGGTTTAGCCGTCTCAAGCGTCAGTTAGTCTGCCAGCAAAAGGAGCAACGACGGGTTGAGCGCCAACTGAAAATAAAATCATTACGCCTTGCCAAGTTGGAGGAGCAGCACAGCCTGCTCACCAATAAATTAAACCAACAGATAAAAATCAATCTTGAGCAAGGCCAGCAAAGTGAATACCAGTACCGACAACTCATCGATTCGGTTCAGGATATAATTTTCAAAATTTCGCCTGAAGGCTATTTTACATTTGCTAATTCGATGATGGAGAACTGTTTAGGCTACACTCAGGCAGAACTGATTGGCCGGCATTTTGTCCATCTGATCCTACCTGATTATCGGGCGGAGTTGATCAAGTTCTACCAGACAATGGTTCAAACTGGTCAATCTGCCACTTACATTGAGTTTCCGGTTCGGGCTAAAGATGGTCGTACCGTTTGGATTGGTCAGACGGTTGGACTGGTTAAGGACGATCGGCAGGTTCCCGAACTAGTAGCTGTGGCCCGGGATATTACCCAACGAAAACTCACGGAAGATTCCTTTCAATTGACCCAAGCTCGACTGGAATCACTCATTACCAACCTGCATACGGGTGTGCTGGTGGAAGATGAAAACCGAAAAATTACCTTAACCAATCAGTTGTATTGCGATCTGTTCAGCATTGACCAGTCACCCGATGCATTGGTTGGTCAGGAGTTCGTTTCAGTAGCTGTTCCGCCAGCCCTTTTATTTGCGAATGCGGAACAATTCTTTCAAGGGATGGACGAGGTTGTAGCCAATCGAGTCGCAGTCAGAGATAGAATGATTAATCTGGCCGACGGCCGAATACTGGAGTGGGATTATATTCCTATCTGGCTGGCTGGCCAATACCGGGGCCATTTATGGAAGTACAGAGACATTACTCAAAAATACCAGACGGACGAACGTATCCGCAGAAGCGAAGAAAAATATCGATCCATCATGAACACGATGGAACTGGGCTTACTCGAAGTCGATAACGAGCAAACGATTTTGCGCGCCTACGACCGATTCTGCGACATGATGGGTTACACGCAGGAGGAATTAGTTGGCCAGAATGCCGCTGATTTACTGGTACATCCTGAATATAAGCCGGTGCTTAACCAGCAGCAGGGGCAACGAAAACAGGGCAATACAGGCTCCTACGAAATGGCACTGATGCGGAAAGACGGTACCCGAATCTGGGTGCTGGTGAGCGGTGTACCTATATTCGACGAAAACGGCGCTTTAGTTGGCTCAATGGGTATCCATTTCGATTTGAGCGAGCGCAAACGTCTTGAAGAAGAACTGGCTCAGGCTCGCCAGATAGCAGAAGATGCTCGACATACAGAAAAGCAGTTTCTGGCTAATATGAGCCATGAGATTCGCACTCCTCTAAATGCAATCCTCGGCTTTTCGAACCTCCTCGAAATGACCGTTCTTGATTCGGAACAAACCGAATTCACCAGTTTTATCCGGACAGCCGGCAAAAACCTGCTCAATATCGTCAATGACATTCTCGACATTTCGAAGATTGAAGCCGGCATGTTGCCTTTAGAATCTATTCCGTTTAGTATTCCATCACTGGCCGATTCTATTCGGACAATGCTTCACTCGGCAGCTACGGAAAAGAATCTATGGCTTACCGTCGAAACTGACCCTACCCTGCCAGCAGTTGTGTTAGGTGATCCAACCCGCCTGACGCAGATTTTAGTTAATTTATTGAACAATGCAATCAAGTTCACCCAGAAAGGGGGTGTTCGGGTACGCATTGAAAAAAGGGCGGAAACGGCAGAATCGGTACGAATACGCTTCATTGTGCAGGACACGGGTATTGGCATGGCGCCAGATATCTTACCTCACATTTTTGAGCGATTCCGCCAGGCCAGCGATTTCACAACCCGGTATTATGGTGGCACGGGTCTCGGTCTGAATATTGTTAAATCGCTCGCCGAAATGCAGGGCGGCTGGGTTAACGTATCCAGTACACTTGGAGAGGGTTCCTGTTTTACCCTGGAGCTTCCCTACAGAATAGCCGCTATTCCGGTTGATCTGATTACGCCAGGCTCGGCCATTGCCTTGAATCCAGAACACTCAAACCTTCGTATTCTAATCGTGGAAGATAACCTGATGAATCAGAAACTGGCTCTTCAGGTCCTTAAACGGTTGGGGTACACGGCCCAGCTAGCTGAAAACGGTCAGTTAGCACTCGCTCGCCTGCAGAAAGAAGATTTTGATCTTGTGTTAATGGATATTCAAATGCCAGTCATGGATGGGTACACGGCCACTCGCCACATTCGTACTACCTTGAAAAAAGATGTGCCAATCATCGCCATGACGGCTCATGCCTTAGCGAGCGAGCGAGAGCAGTGCCTACAGGCCGGCATGAACGACTTCCTGCCTAAACCTTTTCAGGTGGAGGAGTTGCAGCGTATTTTACGCAAGTACACCCCTCTCCATTATTCGGAGGGACCGTCTTCAACAAAACCGAAAGCGGTGGTGGATGTAAAACCCAGTTTCTCATTAGAGGTATTACTGAGCGCCCTGGACAACGACCGGGAATTTGCAGCGGAAGTCATGGAGTTATTTTTGGAGCAAACGCCTGGTGAGATTCAGAAAATTCAGGAATGCCTGGAGCAAAGCGACTTAGCTACCATTGGCGGAATTATACATACACAAAAAGTCGCCTTCAAAATGTTTGGCTTAACCGAAATGGTTCGCCTAAGTCAGGTGCTGGGAGCTCAAATAGGCGATGGCCAGACAGTGGCTAAGGTAACACCTCTGGTAAACCAATATTTGCAGACGCTTGAAGCAGAACTACCTGTTATTCAGTCTACGTTTGATAACATGTGATTTAGGCAGAGAAGCTAGCAAATAAGTATGTATCTTATCTGAGGTAAACAAACGAGCGTAGACTCGATTAAGAAGTGGACCATTATTAACATTTTTGCAATCAAAATTGCGGATTACCTATGCGTTTAACCTATTTAATACTTTCTATTGGTGTTGCTCTGATTCTCTATTTAAGCTGGCAACCCCATTATGATTTTAAGCATATATGGTTTATTCCTAATTGGGTATCGCGTTGGACCGACGTTCACGCAAATGGCAATATACGCACGGCGGTTCCTTTTGTGTTTATGGGTTTATTTGCCGGTTTTTTACCCTCTTCTCAGCCTCGTTCAATATTCCAATGGCTGATATTGTGGCTGATTCTGGTAGGAATTGTGACCCTTGCAGAGGTCGGTCAGCTTCTTATTCCTAGTCGCTTCTTTAGTTTTGAGGATATTGGCTGGGGTGCTACAGGAGCTTTGGCGGGCTTGTTTACTTCTTTTGTTTTGGTAAGCGGCCTAAGAAAATTCAGATCTCACAGTAAATAACGGACTTTTCTGCCCGATCCAGCAAATCGATGATTCCAGAGCCTGACCAAAATAGATTCTGTGGATTCTACTAAATAGATAATATATTGACGATCCTTAATACCTAAACTCTATTTAGAGCTCTCTTGTCATTCGCTCATTGTATAGATCCAGCTCTTCGTCACTCTTTTTGCCATAGGTCAAATCCATAAGAGCAGCCCACTTACGATCGCCCGTTGCCGCAGCGAATGCCTCAAATCGTATCTCCTCTATCAGCCAATTTATGGGATAGCATTTACCTTCGGCCAGAGCTATGGCAATCAGAGAATCATAAATATCTCTGGCCTGGGCCTCACTTGGTGTTGATGACCACAAACTTGTGTAAGCCTCGTAAACTTCCTTCACCTGACTGGCTCTGGCATTCCAAAAACAGATAAGCGGTTGGCTGATAGATGAGAAAACAGTACGAGTTTGTTTGTCAAGGATCATAATTGACTTTTCTGAGTAAACACATCATCAATCATGCCAGTAATTCATTTACCAATGTGTTACAACCTTATTTTTTTCATAGTAGAGAACCTATTTTATATACCAATAATCTCAATTAGTTAACTAATCATAAAGTCAAGAAAAGCGCGCTAGCCGAAACGCCTGAATAGCAAACCTTGTCTGTTCTTCTAAGGCCAGCTCAGCTAAAATTTGACCTACAGCAGCCGAATGTTTAAAGCCGTGACCTGAACAGACAGAGGCCAGTAAGATAGAAGGGTTGGTTGGATGCTGATCAATGATAAAATCACCGTTGGGTGTCATGGTATATAAGCAAACCGCCGATTTAACGCATTCAGGACCAATTCCTACAAAATTTGGAGCAATGTGCTGCTCATACATTGCCTGCGTTTCGGCCTGACTCACGATGCGATTTACGGATTCGGGGGAAGTTGAGTGTTCATATACTTCTGTCGCAATTTTGAGCCCACCAGCAGGGCCACCAACTGCCGGGAAACCATACACTTCCCGATCACTCAGAATAAACACAGGAAATCGATCAGGGGTATATTGCCGATAGTCGCCCCGAATAGCAAACCAGTACAAAACCTGCCTATAAACCCGCAGTAGGTTAGAATAAGGGGTATCCCGAAGCGATTCAGCGATCCAGGAGCCGGTCGTAAGAATCAATTTCCGGGTTTGGTACGTCGCCTGATCCGTTCGTATTGTCACTAAATCTCCCTTCGACTCAATCGACAGCATTCGCTCATTTGTCCGAACAGCTGCGCCGTTTTTGCGAGCCTGATCCAGTTGTACTGAAATGCAACGTTCTGGATTCAGAAAGCCAGCTTCCTTTTCATAATAGCCAATATCATTGCTACGAAACTTAAACTGCGGAAACTCCCGCTGTAGCGTAGCCGTATCCAGCATACGATGGGCGATACCAAATGACTCCGCAGCCTCAATAGTTGTTCGGAGCCAGCCGGGTTTATGATGCATTTGTACGTCAGACTGCTCCTGGCCAACAAAAAGACCACCTGTAATGGTCAATAGACGCTCGCCAGTCTGCTGCTCAAGCTCCCGCCAGATTTCGTAGGATCGCAGGGCCAAAGGCACAAAATAAGTACCTTCGCCTATGGCCTGTCGCGTAATTCGGGTTTCGCCGTATGTAGACCCTAATGTGTGCGGTGGCGAAAATTGATCAAGACCCAATACATGAGGTGTTTGTTTGGATAGCTGATAAAGGGCAGCACTACCCATAGCCCCTAATCCGACCACAATCGCATCAAAAATCATAAACGTATTGCCTTACAAAAACCGACGATGAATTTGACTATTCCCAAGCTGCCCTACTAATTATCCCAAGTTCTGCTATTTACCAAAAAAGTAAGCTAATAGATGACGGTTTCCTCTAAACGTAAAACCTTACTTTGCTATATCTAGTTAACTGCAAGAAATTTATCTGTAATCACTGACGAATCAATGACCGACGAGCAAAAGCCCTTCGATCAGGATATAGCCGCCGAACTTGAGCGGTTACAATTTACACTACAGGCTACCGGAATCGGTACCTGGGATTTTACCCCCGGTAACCAGCTTATCCGTTGGAATACTCGTTGCCAGGAACTATTTGGTTTTCCGGGCGAGGAGACGGTTCCTTTCCAGCAGGTACTCACCCGAATTCATCCCGACGATCGGGAGCGGGTAGATGCAGCCAGGCAAGAAGCGTTCGATAGCCCATCCGATGGTCTGTTTGATATTCAACTCCGTACCCTCGAGAGCGACGCTCATCCATCACGTTGGGTGCAATGTAAAGGCAAAGCCCATTTTGATCAACAGGGAAATCCCATTCGGTTATCGGGTATTGCTCAGGACGTTACGGCCCTGATACGGCAACAGGAGCATTTAGCTACTTCGGAGCAGATTAACCAGCTAGCTACTGAGGTGGCCGATGTAGCCACTTTTCATCTTCGGTTAGCCGATGGACATATTGATTACCAACCTTTACTGGCTAAAATTCTAACGGGGCTAGAAACCACGCAGTTCGATCAGTTTACGCTGGCTAATTTTATCCATCCCGATGATCGTGCTATTCGGCAGCAAGCTTATGCCGATGGGTTAGTAACGGGTAGGATTCGATTTGAAGTTCGGTTTATCTGGCACGATGGCTCTGTTCACTGGATTCGCGTGCAGGGAGCTTACATCATGGATGAGTCAGGCAAACCATGGGAGGTTACAGGTCTGGTCCTGGACGTTACAGATCAGGTACTAGCCTTGCAGAAACTTGAGAACAGCGAAGCCCAAATGCGCAGTCTGGTCGAAAGTGCGCCCTTCCCTATTGGCGTTTATGTGGGTCGCAACATGCGGATACAACTTGCTAATCAGTCAATTAAAGCGGTATTCGGAAAGGGCGATGATGTGGTGGGCAAGTTGTATTCGGAGCTATTACCCGAACTGTCAAATCAGGAAATTTTTGAGCAGCTGGATCATGTGTACACAACTGGTACGCCTTTCCACGCCAAAAACCAACGTGTCGATATTACTGTAGATGGGAAATTACAGCCGTACTATTTCAATTATAGTTTTACACCCCTCTACGACGCTTCGGGAAAGGTGTACGGCGTAATGAATACGGCTGCCGAAATAACAGACCTGATTCTGGCCAAGCAGCAACTGGAAAAAACAGAATCTTCTCTTCGGGGGGCTATTGAACTAGCCGAACTCGCTACCTGGAGTATGGACGTCAAAACCAGCCGCTTTAGCTATTCGGAGCGATTTATGGACTGGCTAGGTTTCTCCGAGTCAACGAAGAGCATGGACGAAGCCTATAATCCGCTCCCCGACGAGTTCAGGCAATCGGTTGCCGATGCAATAGCCGCCACTATTGCGCCCGGTTCATCCGGTATTTATCACAATGAGCATCCAATTATTAACCGGCTTACGGGTCAGGTACGTATTATAAGTGCACAGGCACAGGTGTTTTATGATGACGCTGGAGAGCCATTGTCGCTTACGGGTACAGCACAGGATATTACTTCCCAACGTCAGTTACAGATTGCCCTGGAACATCAGGTGCAGGAACGCACAGAAGAATTGGAAGCTGCGAATGAAGAACTTTCGGCAATCAACGAAGAACTGGCAGCTACGAATGAAGAATACGCAGCCACCAACGAAGAACTGGAAGAAGCCAATCAGCTATATAGCCGATCCAATGAGAACTTGCAGCGGTTCGCTTATGTAGCCAGTCATGACTTACAGGAGCCATTGCGCAAGGTGCAGCAATTCGGTGATTTGCTCAAAAGTCAGTATGCAGCCCAATTGGGCGATGGCATTGGCTATCTGGAGCGCATGCAGGCAGCAGCCAGCCGGATGTCAAACCTGATTAAAGACCTGCTGAGTTTTTCACGGATTTCTACCCGGCAAGACGCATCCTCTTTAGTCTCTCTTAATAATGTAGTTGGCACCGTTCTGGGCGATTTAGATTTGCGTATCCAGGAAACGGGTGCTCTTGTCACAGTCGATCCGTTACCCAGAATTCAGGGCGACAAGTCACAGCTGGAGCAGTTATTTCAGAACTTACTGAGTAATGCACTAAAGTTTCGCCAGCCCACTATCGCTCCAGTGATTCAGGTAACTGCCAGAACGGTAGCTAATTCTGAGCTTTCTCCCTCTATAAAGCCTGGCCGCGTAACACCAATGTACCATTGTATTGAGGTCTCAGACAACGGTATTGGTTTTGACGAAAAGTATATAGATCGTATATTTCAGGTTTTCCAACGACTGCATAGCAAGAGTGAATTTGCTGGAACAGGCATTGGGCTAGCCATCTGCGAAAAAGTAGTAGCTAACCACGGTGGTGCTATTACGGCTCATAGTAAACCTGGGCAAGGCGCTACCTTTAGCTTGTATTTTCCTGCATAAACCCACTCTTAACCGGATATGTCCAGCCAATTTCCCATTTTACTGGTCGATGATGACCCCAATGTAGCCGATATCCTGAGTAAGGCGGCAAAAACTAGCTTCACCGAAGCTTCATTTATCCATGTCAGCTCATTCGAAGAAGCAAAACAGTATATCGAAGAGCTCGAAGGAAAAGGCCCAAAAATTGTTTTACTCGATATCGACTTACAGGATAAAGTTGACGGATTAGACTTTCTTGCGCTGTTACGTGCCCATCCGAAAGGCCGTGTCCTACCCGTTGTCGTGTTGTCGGCGAATAAAACAGCTCAGATTGTAGAGCGAGCTTATATATTCGGTGCGTCCTCCTTTACGGTTAAACCGTTTAGCTACGGTGACTGGAAGACGTATTTAAGCAATTTAAAAACCTACTGGTTTGAGACCGTTACGTTGCTGGATGTCCGACACAGTAATGACCAGTAAGTAGTTATATTCTTTAAACGCAGAGACGCGGAGAACATAGAGTTGAGGATGATTTATCCACGCTGTGTTCTCCGCGTCTCTGCGTTTGAAATTTTGCCTCTATACTTGGGATAGATCAACAGAACGACTAGTCGTCATAGCTGGTTTCGGATTCCAGACCAAATCCTATTTTTTGCAGACTATTGATGGCGTCCGTAATAAATCCGGCTGCGTCGGTAATCTGGTGCGCATCAGGGTGATTCGCGTCAACAGATCCCAACAAGCTCGTTGCCTTTATTTGTAGTGCTTCTAATTGAGCAATGAGCTCAGCGAGACCAGATTTCATTTCCGGGTTCATAATTTCTAAAGTTGTAGGTTGTATGAATTGTACCCACGGGCTTCAGCCCGTGGGTACATTAACTAACGTCCTATCACAAGCCTTGTTTGAGCAGGTGAACTATCTGCGTCCAGAAGTTGAATACTAAGAGAGCCATCTTTCTGTACACTTCGGTCAATCGCCACTGTAATCGAATGAATTCCCTGCGAAAAGTCGGCCACTACGCCACGATCGGTTAGTTTAAGTGGCTTTTGACCCACCCAGGCACTTAAACCAGCCGTTGAGTTCATGGCCAGATTTACATTTCCTTTACTAACCACTTCAATATCGAATCGAACGAAGCTGTATCGCTTACCTGCATTCACGTCAATGACCGGTAGTTCGTCCAGAGGCAAGTCGCCAGCTACTTTACTATACGCAGGTTGCCACGATACTTTTGCATTATCCTTCGCAATGTAGCCGATCCCGTCTGTCCCAATTTTTTTAGCCAGTTCTTTGTTGGCCGAAACGGTATTCCAGCGACGTACAAATCGGGCTGTGGGTACTCGGAATTTCCCCGATTCACCCATTTTTGACAGAAATCCAATGAGGTTCACAAACTCCTCTTTATCTAGGCTGGCGGTTAATCCCGGCGGCATTAGTGAACCCGGTATTTTTTCAATACTGCTGATCTGGCTTTTAGGAATGGAAACTTCTGAGCCCGAGACGTCACGAATTATGAGTTCGGAACTGCCATTGCCAACCAGATAGCCCATTAATTCACTACCATCTTTTTTCGCGACACGCTGCAGCTCGAACCCTTCTTTAATGGATTGGTTTGGGTAAAGAATAGACCGGATAATCGTCTCGGCGGGTGAACTGGTTCCGAGGCTACTCAAGTCCGGACCAATGCGCCCTCCGGCTCCGCCTATCGCATGGCACGTGAGGCAGGTGAGGTTACTTTTCCGAAAGACCAGCTCTCCTTTAACAGGGTCAGCCGTTTCTTTCGCCGTTTTTGCCAGGCTGGTGATTTCCTGGGCAGTTAGTTCCTGTGGCATTTTCTCAGGAACTAAAACACCACCAGATGCTTCCAGGGCTTGTGTCAGGAGTTTAACCTCATCAGCGTTACGCCGATTATATGGTACGCCACGCTGCATAAACTGCCGCCCTTCTTTGGCTCTATTTTCTGGTATTTTCCGCGCCGTCAACTCATCGGCAAGTGCTCGTGTACCTTGCTTATTTGTCAAAAATGCCTGAAAAAGCTCAGATACATCCGTTTGTGGCGGCAAAGTTCGTAGCAGGTCGGCCCCAATTTTGGCCGCTTCCGTTCCATTTACGGAAACATATTGAGAAGCGGCTGCCAGTCGTACATCGGCCGGATTTTTCGCACCCGTCAAGTCAATTAGCGACTTTCGGGCCTGATCGGTATTCAGTGCAGCCAGTGCCCCCAAAGCGGCTTTCCGTTTACCTTTATCGCCTTTTTGAGCCAGACTTACCAGTGTTTCATTTTGTTCATTCAGCCCCCATAAACCAATCAGCCGGATAGCATTCGTGGCAATGGCATCATCTTCGTTATCGATAAAGCCGGTAATTCTGTTCAGATTACCACTGGGTTTCACACCCCGACGGGCTGCTTCTTCCAGAGCGCTCAATTGACTAGTTTGTGTGGTTACCCGTTTCGTTGAACTGCTGTTCTCCTGAAGGGCTTTGTCAAAAATGATCGTCAAATCGGCGGCACTGCCGAATTTGGCAATCGACCCTATTACATCTTTTTGATATTCTTCGGGTATCTGATCTTTTTGATACAGTTGAGCCAGTTGAGCAACCGCCGTGGGGTTACTCACCGATTTCAGCGCAAAGGTGGCCTTCTTGAAATTGCCGAAGAAAGCAGGATCACTTTTCAATCGTGTCATCCACAACGGCTCCAGTTCCCGCACAGTTTGCCAAAGAGCAAAATCCAGGAATTCGTCCATTGGGTTGTCTAATACGGTCAACGCTGTGCGGGCGGCCTCTGCCGTTTGTACTTTTCGGAGAGCGATCACGGCTTCCAGACGTACCTGCGGATGCTTGTCTCCTACTGCTTTGGTAAGAAGAGCGGGTACATTGCTTAGTTTAGGATACCATAATTCAAGCGCCCGCAACGCAGCCGCCCGAGCCTTGTGATTCTCGGCGTTCAAAAGCTGTAGTAAAAGCGGCTCGTTGACTACCTCAAGCGTTTGATACAGCCAAAGTGCTTCCAGCAACTGATGTTCGTAGTCGGCGTCCTTTTTGTCCAATTCCTGAACCCATTTTTGGAGGGCAGGAATCACCTCTTTTGTTCCGCGCGCTTTAAGAACCTGCTTGGCCTGCAAACGGGTCCAGTCTTCGGGTACTTTCAGGTCTTCCAAAAGTTCGCTGATACTGGCTTTACTTAACTGCGTCTTTTTGACTAATGGTCGGTTCTTGGCAACAATCCGCCAGATACGGCCATGTTCGTGATCCCGGCGTGGATCATGAAAATCTACCTCACCATGCTGAATAATAGGATTGTACCAGTCGGCTACGTAAATGGCACCATCTGGGCCAACAGAGATATCGACTGGCCGAAACGCGACATGATCCGTCCATAACAAATCCTCTGCCTGCTTGGATGCATAGCCACTCCCCTGTTCTTCGAGCTTAAACCGGTTGATCCGGTTGGCCCGAAAGTCGTTGGTGATGACACTTCCCTGCCAGGATTCGGGCAGGTGGCGACCCGAAACTACATCCAATCCACTATGCTTGGGTTGACCCGGATTTAGTCCGCGCAGGATTCGGGCGGCACCGGGCGACGTGAGAAAGGTGGCGCCTGGGAATGCGTAGTTAATACCTTCAAAACCAGCACCATCTGTCAGAAAACTTTGACCCCACCGATCAAATTGCAAGCCCCACGGATTAACCAATCCTTTGGCGTAAACATCGAGTTCGAGGTGTTTGGGATTCAACTGCCAGACTCCACCACCCTCCAGGCGTTTGATACCCGCTGGTGTTTCTACGTGACTATAAATGTAAATGGACTGATTGAAGTAAAGGAGTCCTTCTGGCCCCCACCGAAACGTATGAATGAGGTGATGTGTATCAGCAGTACCAAAACCAGCCAAAATCCGGCGCTTTTTGTCCGCTTTTCCATCGCCATCCGTATCGGCGAAATGCAGGATTTCGGTTGAGTTAGCCACATATACACCCCCATCGCCCGGCAGGATTCCGGTGGGCGTGATCAGGCCTTCGGCAAAAATGGTCGACTTATCAGCCTTGCCATCGCCGTCGGTATCTTCCAGAACAAAAATCTTATCGTTTGCCTGTTCGCCCGTTTTCAGATGCGGGTAAGCTGTACTGCTTACTACCCACAACCGACCGTCGGCATCCCAGTTCATTTGTATAGGCTTGGCTACCAGCGGTTCGGCAGCAAAGAGCGTAACCTCAAATCCATCGGCAACTTTAAAAGAATCAAGCTCACGCTTCACATCAGGATTAGGGTTTTCCTGTCGGTTATCCTGATTGACAGAGGAGGTAATCAGCAGAATAGCCGGTATGATGATCAGTCGACGGAAGAACTTCGGCAGCCAGCTAGTTTTCATGACGTTCATGTTACTTCAAAAGGGTAAGTTGATAGACTCTTTGGGTTGGCGTGCGGTTTACGGCGATCTGACCTTCCAGCCAGCTAATGATAATACTGCGATCTTCCAGACCTTTCGCATGACGACCTTGCTCGTGGGCACGCATACCCAGAATATAGGTCGTGTTGGGTGGGCGATACTGGAAGAAAAACAACTCATTCTTTTTTAAGATCATCTGCTGCAACTCATGAACTTGCTCAAATGAAACGCCCTGCCTGATATCGACACCTTCTTCCCATTGTTTGGCCGACGCGGTGATCACCTCCATATTGTCGGCAGTCAGGGTATAAAATCCTTTTTTCAAACCGGTTATCTTAACGATCTGTCCTGGAACCATTCCTCCGGCTTCGTCCACAGGCAACGGAAGCGGCAGGTAATGTTCATCGATTATAAATTTTAAAGGGGCACTATTGGTACCCGAATCCAAAATTTTAGCCGAAGCAGTTGCATCTACCGCGCCTTTCGACATTGTTAGTGTAACTGGCTGATTCCGTGCGGATAACCCCAGGCTTTTTTCGAGAGTAGTCGCCAGATAATAGTAGCCGGTTCCGTTCAGATGAATACCGTTTTCGGTAAGTCGTACGGTTTTGCTGATGTCCTGAATCGGTTTGAAAATGTCGATATACCGCTTGCCACGCTCCGCAGCCGTTTTTGCTATCGTAGAGGCATACAATTCCAGCATAGAATTACGCTTCGCGAGATTTTCGGTAGAATCGGCGGACAGAATTGGAATCGGAGACAATAGAATGGTTTTCGCGCCAAGCTGATCAATCTTGTCGAGCAGTTTGGTTAACCCTTCTTTAAACGTAGATAGACCGGCCTCGCCATCCTGCGCTTCAATACCGCCATAGGCCACAAAAACTACGGTTGGCTGTGCTTTTGTAATGTGCTCCATGAGCAGCTCATAGGCGGTGGGTGGATTTGTAATCGTACTCCTGGCAACGCCAAAAACGTTGTCTCCACTCCAACCCAGATTCCGAAAGGTAATATCGCGGTCGGGCCATCGGGTTGTCAGGGCTAATTCCAGATAGCCATACTGGAAATCATTCTCAAACAGTGAGTTACCCAGAAAAACCACTCGGTCGCCGTTTTTCAGTTCAAAGGGAGTAGTAGGTGATTCTGAAACCGATTGGGGCTTATTCTGAGCAATGGCCAATCCGGTTGAGAGGAACAGAAATAAGACGATTATATAAGTTAGCGTAGTCGATACCTTACTCGTTGTCATGCATGGTTAATTTAACGTGAATAGGCTAGTAAGCACAATATAGTTGTACTGGAGCTAGTAGAAAAACGATTTTTACGGCGTCAATTCAATCTGTCGGAGCCAATGCAGACATCGGCCAAACCACTCGTCGAAGGCGGGCGTTTTCAGGTAACCGTGGTCGCCTTTGGCGTATAGGTGCATATCAGTGAGGATGCCATTTCGTTGCAGGGCTTCGTAAAAGACCAGACTATTTGCTACCGGAACAACCTTGTCATCACCCGCATGCGTCAAAAACGTCGGTGGTGTCGATGAATCTACGTGTTCTTCGTTTGAATACAGTTTGATCTGTTCTGGGCTCGGTGAGGGACCTAACAGATTACCACGTGTACCGGCATGCCCTATCTTTTCCGTCAAACTAATAACCGGATACACCAGGATCATAAAGTTAGGGCGCAGGCTGACACCGGTCGGATTATCAATCAACGACTTAGCATAGTGCGTTCCGGCAGTAGCTGCCAGATGCCCTCCCGCCGAAAAACCCATGATACCCAGTTTTTGCGGGTCCACGTGCCATTCGGTAGCGCGTTGTCGAATCGTCTTAATCGCCTGCTGAGCGTCCTGCAAAGGGCCAATGGATTTATCAACCATTGTTTCATCACTCGGCAACCGATATTTCAACACAAAGGCGGTAATCCCCATTTTGGTAAACGCTTCGGCCACATCATAGCCTTCTCGTTTGATCACCAGCACACCATAACCACCACCAGGGCAGATGATTACAGCAGCCCCATTGGCTTTTCCTTCGGGTGGTAAAAAGACCGAAAGCGTAGGTCGGGAAACCTTTGAAACAACAAAATCGGAGCGCTTAACTTCCTGATCCGGCACATCTTTGGCATTTGGAATTGGACCGGTATACAGCGAAATTTCCTGCTGGGCCAGGCATTGAGCAGACCAAAGCAGGAAAATAATATAGAGACCAATGGATTTAATCATAATAAAATCTGCGTTTTCATTAGGCCTCGCTTATCGCTCAATCGCTACTAGCTTGTGCTCTGACTTCTTTTTCTCTTTCTGGACCGTTGCCCAGGCCGTTTTTTTGAGCTGGGTAGCGAACTTCTTATCTATTCCATCCGGACAAAACGTGAGCTTAACCGGCGACTCATCGTACAGGAAGCTATACCAAACCAGAGCGCCCAGGTAACAACCCGCGTCATTCGCATGGTGAGAATCAAACGCAAGTTTGTCGTTATCCCAACGGTAACCCATATGCAATGAATGCGTTTGGTTGGGCAGAGAGGGCGATTGCGGCTGGCTGTAGTTAAACGTGTTGTCTTTATTAAAAGCCCACTTTGTCTTTGCATTCATCCGCCAGAATGCATCGCCGTTCGGAATAATGGCAATCCCTAATTCATTGGCAATGGTATGATAAGCTGCCCTCGATTTCTCCCACATCTCCTCTGCGCTCCGGGCAGAATCTTTCGGTGCGATTTGACTAAAATCCTTTGAATCGGAGCGATAGGCCCAGGTCTGGTGAAAGACTACAGTCGCCTTTGGCTGTAGTTTCTTAACATACTCATATAGTTTTTTGGCATAGGGTCGGTAAGTATCCACATCGCCGGAAAGGATTGAGGCTTGCTGGATAGTAACAACATCCCACACCCCTTCCGACAGGAGCATCTTCAGGGATTTCCCGCCATATGGTTTTCCCTGAGGATCATCAGGATTTCGTTCGGCTGCCTCCACATGGCCCCAATGCCGTTGCAGCGAACTACCTCCAATTTCGGCGCGTCCGATCACTAGCTCATGACCACCTTCTTTGCTCAACTGAGGCAGGTATCTGGTTGCGTTTTGTGAGAAACTATTACCAATAAGAAATAAGTGAAGCGGCTGCTTTTTGCCAGTTGACGGTTGCGCAAAGGCGATTTTAACCGAGAAAAGCAGTAATAAAAGAAAGACTTTCTGTTGCCTGATCTGGCGGAGACTCATCATTGATCTAGAGCGGTAATTAAGGGGTTCCTGGTTAAAAAGAGCCAAAGCAGCAGAATCTATCCGTCAGACTGGCTTCTTTTCGCAAGAGATGGCTCTAGCAAACCGCGTAAATTTAATGGAACAGCATTGGTTGGTCAAAGGCAGGAAAGAACATGACTATAATTTAGGCAGGCAGTTATACATTAAAAAAACAGTCACCCATCAACAGAACGCTTAGATAATCAAGCAAAATTAGGTTTAATTATCCGCGGTCTGTGTGACCCGTCGGGGTCAGATGTCTATAGAAAAGCTCTATATGCTATAAACATTTGACCCCATCGGGGTCACACAAGCGCAAATGATTAAACCTAATGCTTCCTTTAAATAGGAACTAACTTCACTTTATACGTACTCTTATATCTGTTCGGCCAGGAACGCGGCTACTTCTGCCAGACGGTTTGAAAATCCCCACTCATTGTCGTACCAGGCAGCTACTGAGAGCAGATTGCCTTCCTTCGCCGTTAGGGGCAGATCGATGATCGAGGAATGTGGGTCGGCCACGATTCGGGACGAAGCCCATTGGTCTTCCAATACATCCAGTACGCCTTTCAACGGACCATCGGCGGCCGCTTTACGAAAGGCATCATTGACTTCCTGTACGGTACTGTCTTTTTCCGTAATCAGGTTCAGCTCAGCAATACTGCCTGTGCGTGTCGGCACGCGATAAGCTTTACCGGTGATTTTAAGATCCTTCCAGATGAACTGCAACGCCCGAGCGGCACCTGATGAAGAAGGAATGATGTTTTCGGCAGCGGCCCACGAATCGCGTCGATCTTTCATGGGTTGATCGGTCAACGATTGGGTGTTGGTATACGAATGCACAGTCGAGAACAATCCGTATTGAATACCAAAATTCTCCAGAATCACCTTAACAACAGCAGCGAGTGCATTGGTTGTGCAGCTCCCCATGCTGATAATGCGATGGCTAGCCGGATCAAACGTTTCCAGATTGATTCCTTTCAGCAGTACGGCATCACAGTCGGCCAGTGATTTGCTGGGGGCGCTGATGAGTACATACTTGGCTCCTCTATCTATGTGAACTTGTGCACCAGCACGGGTCGTTGCGCGGCCAGAACAGTCCACCACCAGATCAACGCCCAATTCACCCCAATTAGGCACTTCTTTCGATGAATTGATATAAGGAATGTCGCGCCCACCAATAGTCAATTTGCCTTCGCTTCCTGAAACAGGTTCTGGCCATCGGCCGTAGTTGGTGTCGACCGAGAACAAAGCAGCCAACGTGGGTTCGTCTCTGATATCAGAAATCGAAGTCGGAACAAATAGGTTATTCTGTAAACCAATGCGCAGAAACTGACGTCCAATGCGCCCAAATCCATACAAAGCAATCGTTGCCATACGAGGTAAAGTGTAAATGGTTTGTTAAAGGGTAATGCGTTTTTGGTGGCGAATGTTTCCTGACAAGAGTATATCTTTTGTAGGCAGCACAAGGCGAATTTGACTGGAAATGCCTAAAATCTTTGCCCACTCTATCGAATGATTTAACTTGTGGACATGAAACAGATCGTCTTGGGGCTTATTGCCTGTTTTTTTGCTGTTAGTTACGGATTTGCCCAATCGAACACCAACGCTGGGATAACGAATTTACCCCGAATCGCCATAGCGGGTTTAGGGATAGAATCCAGTACGTTCTCCCCCGCTGTCACGCAGGAAGAAGCCTTCCATGCCCGATACGGCCCTGAAGTGTTTAATGCTTATCCATTTATGATGCCCATTTCTCCCCTACGTAAACAGGCGATCTGGCTGCCCACCATCGTAGGAAAATCGCTTCCCGGCGGAGCTGTAACCCGACAAGCCTACGAATCGCTGGTCAACAAAACGCTGGATTCGCTCAAGAAGTATGGCCCATATGACGGCCTGTATTTTGACATACATGGCGCCATGAGTGTCGTTGGCTTGGATGATCCAGAGGGCGATTTCCTGACCCGAATCCGAAACGTAATTGGTTATAAGACGCTCGTTTCCACGTCCATGGATTTGCATGGAAACGTGTCCTGGCGATTGGCCCAAAATTCTGACTTGATTACATGTTATCGGATGGCACCGCACGAAGATGCCATGCAAACAAAGGAACGCGCTGTAGTCAATCTGCTGGAACGCATCAAGACTGGCAAGGGGAAGCCAGCTTACAAAGCCTGGATACCTGTCCCGATTCTGTTGCCGGGCGAAAAAACGAGTACGCGCATCGAACCGGGCAAGAGCCTTTACCATGAAGTAGAGCCCATTGCCGATCATAAAGATGGTATCGTCGATGCGGCTATCTGGATAGGTTACGCCTGGGCCGATGAGCCTCGCAATCATGCAGTTGTCATGGTAACCGGTGATGATAAGGCGAAAGTGACCCAGGCCGCCGAGAAACTAGCCCTTGATTTCTGGAACGTACGGAATCAGTTTGGCTTCGTAGCACCGACTGGCACGCTGGAAAAATGCCTCGCGGATGCGCTAGCTAGTCCAAAACATCCCTTTTTTATCAGTGATACCGGCGATAATCCAACGGCTGGTGGTGCTGGCGATGTGACCTGGACACTCACCCAGTTGCTCGCTCGGCCGGAGTTCCAGCGTGCTGATGGTCCTTCGCTTATTTACGCATCTATTCCCGCCCCAGAGTTGGTAAAAAAAGCAATAGCAGCTGGCGTTGGTGGCCATGTTGAAGGTACTGCCGGAGCGGCTGTCGATGCCCGTTTTGCACCACCTGTACTGCTAAAAGGAACTGTAGAGTCAATAGTTTACGGCGATAAAGATGCTGAAGTTGAAGTTGTTGTGAAGGTCGGAAGCTTACACATCATTGTTACCCAAAAGCGAAAGCCCTATCACAAGGAAATTGATTTCACCCGTTTGAATCTCGCACCCCGGAAAGCCGATATTGTTGTTGTGAAAATTGGTTATCTGGAACCCGAATTGTACGCCATGCAAGTTGGCTGGATTATGGCATTGACACCAGGGGGTGTTAATCAGGATTTGGCTAGTTTGCCCTACAAGCGAATTAAACGCCCTATGTTCCCCTTCGATAAAGACATGAAAACCCCAAACCTGTCGGCCCAACTCGTGCCGCTGTCGGGAGCATCGAAATGAGAAAATTTTAGATTTTGACCTGGCGTGGGGAATACCAGCGTCAGGTCAAAATCTAATTACTTGGAGGCCAAATGCCCAATGGGTTTACCCTGTGCGAGTATCCCGGCTGGTCCTGTTAATGATTTTTTCAATACATACTGAGCCAGCACGGGAAAATGGTCGGAGAAGGAGATGTCCGACAACGTCTGGCATGCTTTGATATGCCAGTCGGCACTAACGAATTGTTGGTCTATTCGGGCACAGTATGGATGGCGATTTAACGTAAACCCAAGCCCCTGCCCCGCTTCTTCAAACGCATTCCTGAAATTCTGGCTGAGCTTTCCGTATGAATAACCCATTGGCGTTTCGTTGAAATCGCCACAAATAATAACCGGGTATCGGCTACCCGCCACGTAGGTTTCTACCTCTTTAAATTGTTCATTTCGGTTGGCGAACCCCTCTTTCAATTTGGTAAAGGTGTCGATAAGTTCAGAAGCAAACAGACCGATATCACCTGCTTTTAAGGCATCGATTGCCTGATTCGTACGCACACCCATCGACCATAAATGCACGTTAACCACGCGAATTGTATCCGCTCCATAAGCAATATCGGCGCACAGAAACCCATTGATATCAGGAGCATACGTTCGGTTCCAGATTTGGCCATACTGATTCACAATGGGGTATCTGGAGAATAAAGCCAACCCTATTTCCCGGTCTTTATCGAAACAGCTTAACTTTTCAACTTTGGCTGTGTATTGGCTTTCGATCTGTGAATTGGGCGAATATTCCTGAAAACAGGCAATGTCCG
Source organism: Spirosoma arboris (assembly GCF_009754945.1). Lineage (GTDB taxonomy): Bacteria > Bacteroidota > Bacteroidia > Cytophagales > Spirosomataceae > Spirosoma > Spirosoma arboris. The sequence goes on along the minus strand of NZ_WPIN01000023.1, from coordinate 49,839 downwards.
CTTTCAACGAAGAAGCATCGAATCCATTTTGCGCACTTGTTGGAAACGTTTCGCTGTTAAAACTCAGCACGTTCAGTGTCTGCACCTGACTGAGCGCCAGCTCGCTAACGTTTGCTCCTACTAGTCTTTTCATCACCAGAAACGAGCAGAAAACCCAGATTAAACCGGCTGTAGCAACCATCTTTTTTTGCTTGTAAAGCAGGTAGATACAGGCAACTAATCCACAGGGAATCGCTAAGGGCAAGCTCATCATGACAAAGCCCGGCAACCAATGGTCAATCATTGGATAGTAGCTAAATGCCATGGAGAAAAATAAATAGGCAAGGGTAGTATAGGCGAGGGGAAATTGCCGGTATCGGTTCACTAGCTGCCTTCCCTTATCCGTTACCATTTCCCAGGAAAACGGCAACTCTGACAATAGACGGCCTACCTGTTTATAGAATGTTTCCATACGTTGATCGTTGAGTTTATTTACATGCGTCTCCCAAAATAGACGCGTTTACTACTTCACCTCAAAACGGCCTCCGCCAATGCGAAGGCCTTCAGCATACAACTCCGCGGTGTAAGTCCCTGGCTTATAAGCGCCATCCCTGCGGAAAAACAGATCTACCCGTTGATCATTGTTTTCAAAAGGTACCGTTTGGCGGCTGCTGTAGCCAATCTCGTGTCCGTCATATACCAGAACTCCACCAATACCACTTTCACTGATAACAGCCCCGTTGGCGTCCAGCAAGCGTAGGTAGATTTCTTTGTTGTTCATCAAGGCCACAGGATTCGACGGCATGATGAAGGTAATTTTCAAGCGGTCGATACGCGATGCTTTGTAGACACCACCCCGGCGCTCTTTTCCGTTAGTCGCCAGCGCAACTACCTCTACATTAACGGCTTTCATGGCAGAGGCTAGTGTCACTTTATTTGCCAGGTCGGCATTCTGAAGCGAGTAATCAACTACTGTTTTGGCTAATTCTGCTTTTTCGTGCTTTAAGCCTTCGTTTTCACTGAGGATACTTTCCTTTTCCTCTTCAAGCGCACGAGTCCGGCTGCGTAAGGAACCATTTTCGTCCTTTAGCTTAAGGACATCGGCTTCATGTAGGGCCAGAAAATTTTTATAATCCCTGATTTTCAAGGTGTATTTCTGAATCGAAAACGTCAGATCATACTTCAGCTTCTTCTTGTCATTTGCCAGCTGCCGTCTGATTCGCTCCAGTTCGGCAACGTTACCGCCTAGCTTACGCACTTCGACAATCTTCTCATCCAGCACTGTTGAAATGGAATCGAGCTTAAGCTGCGTGGAGGCAAATTGCTCCACTTTGGAGGTCAGCAGCTTTTGGACTTCTAAGGTTTCGTTCCTGGAGCCAAGGAACAAATAGAGGAGCAAGGCCAGAATGCCTATCAAAGCGCCTATTGTCATATTCAGCGCTCCCTGCTTCTCATTTGTAGCTTCTACTTCCATTGTCCTGATTCAGTGGTTGTTTGCAAAGCAACGACACCAAACTTAATTAGGACTTAATCTGACTTTAAATTTACCTTAAAATCGATGGAACCGCACCGGCGGCCCGGGATGATTTTTATGATCAATATGAATCAGTTATGCTTTTCACCTCACCCCAACCCCTCTCCTGTTTTCAGGAGAGGGGCTAAGTTGGCCCTGCTCTCGTCTGACTTTGCTGAGTGAGAACGGTGAGTCTAAGTTGCTCCCCTCGCCCGTTTTGGGAGAGGGGCCGGGGGTGAGGGGAAACGCCAACAAGTAGCAAGTTCACCTCACCTCAACTCCCTCCTATAACATGAGAGGGGCCAAGCTGGCCAGAGTCAGCGTAAAGGTTGTCCCCTTGGGTGTGGACGTCACCGCTATATCACCCTGGTGAATTTGAGTCACTTGCGCCACAATGGCAAGCCCTACGCCATGCCCTTTGCTCGACATAGCCGTTGCATTACTCCGAAAGAAAGGCTGAAAAATATAGGCTAAATCGACCTCGGGTATCTGCGCCCCTTCATTAAAAACAACTATTGTTATCTTTCCTCCTTTAGATCGAAAGTTAACCGAAGCCGTTTTCGCGGGCGAAAACTTACAGGCATTATCGATAAGATTCATCAGCAACACTGTAAGCGATGCTCGGTTTCCCTGAGTAATCAGAGCCTCTTCATTGTCGGGAAAATCAGTGAAAGTAAGCTGGATCACGTAGTCGTCATGCCAGGCCTGCAACTGCATTTTCGTTTCCCACAGAAGCTCATCCATCCGAACCGGCTCGAACGGCAACTTATTGGCCTGAATAGACGTATTCGCCAACTCCAGCAGGGTGTTGGTCAGTTGGGTCAGCGAACGGGCGTCCTCTTGCAGCGATTGAAGTGTTCTCTCATAAGCTTCCGGATTTCGTTTCTGAATGAGCGCCACATCAATCTGCGAATTGATCTTTGTCAGCGGGTTTTTCAACTCATGCGACACATTGGCGATAAACATCTTTTGCGTCCTGAGTGCCTGTTCAATACGGTCGAGCAACTGGTTGAACGTGGCAACGAGTAATCCAATTTCGTCGGACCGGTTCGGGTGCTCTACCCGCCTTTCCATATTGGCAGGGAAGATGGTATTGACCTGCTGGATGATGCCTGACATCGGCGCCAGTGCCCTGTCGGCAAAAAGCCAGCCCGAAATACCCAGTAACAGAATAGCGACCAGAATCATGACCATCAGTATCCGCTTAAGATCATCCAGACCTTCTTTACCCGCCTGGTCGATGCCGCTTACAATCACCCAGTTATTCCCATTTCCGCCGGTCAGATGAATCGCTACAATCTGGTATTCATCCTTTTGTAGATACAACGTTTGGGCGGTCGAATCCAGTTGCGGAATGAACTGCTCGTGGAATTGAGTATTTGCCGGATTCGTGGAAAACAGAACCTCTTTGGTTTTTCCATTATAGACCGAAATGTTCTCATTGAGGAGGGGTTCTTTACCGGCCGCATCGATGAGTCGCAAAACGGTGCTATCAGTCTGTTGTAAATCAAAAAGAAGGGTTGTTGTCGTAATAGCGCGGTCCTGAAGGCGCTTGTAGAATCGCTTTTCGAGGTAAAGCTTGCTGAAGAAGTAAACGCCGAGCGAGAAAAACAGCAGAATTAGCGTTACCAGAAAGACAAATTGGTAGGTGAGTCGGGTACGAATATTGATCATTACGACAATAACTTTACAACATATCCCATGCCGATCTGGGTATGGAGCAATTTAGGGTCGAAATCCTTATCGATCTTTTTACGGAGGAAGTTTATGTACACTTCAATGATGTTGGTGCCGGTATCAAACGTCAGATCCCACAACTTCTCCGCTAGTTCAACTTTAGAGATCACTCGTCCCTGATGGCGCAAAAAGTATTCAAGCAATTGAAATTCTTTGGCCGTTAGCGCAATTTCCTTTCCTGCCCGAATCACCTGTTTTGTATCTGGATTTAATTCTAAATCAGCGATTTTCAGCAGGTTGGCCGTTGGCGCTAACCCATGATTCCGGCGCGTTAGGGCCCTTACCCGCGCCATTAATTCGCGAAATTCAAACGGTTTAACCAGATAATCATCCGCACCCGCGTCGAGACCGATGATTTTGTCATCGATCGTTCCTAAAGCCGTCAGCATCAGGATTGGAACGGATATGTTGGCCTCCCGCAGCTTTCGGACTAACTCCAGGCCATTCATGCCGGGCAAAATAATATCGGATATAATGAGGGCGTAGGCCGACCGTGTAGCCAGTTGCAAGCCCATCGTTCCGTCGTAGGCTATATCAACCTCCCACTGGTGCTCTTCGAGCCCCTGCTTAATACTTTGAATCGTTTTAACCTCATCTTCGATGATCAGAATTCTCATGATATCGCTCTTTCTCCGGTCGAATATATAGAAATAACGCCGTAGATGAGCTTTTTCGGTCAACGAGTAGCTTCAAGTTTACCAAACATGATGCGCTCTGTCGATCCCTGGGTAACTGTCAGCCAGATACTTCCATTATGCTCATGGAAAGTAGGGTACTGGAAACTCTGTGGCGCTTCAAAGCGATATTTACGCTCCCAGTTTTTTCCATCCTGCGAAATATCCACATTAAATACCGTGCGGCCTTTCCCATTGATGTGAGTCGACTCCTGCCAGCCCAGATAATAAACCCCGTTAAATTTATCGAAGGTAGGCTTCGAGTTTTCCCCATTTGGAACAAAGTCTTTGTACTCACCGCGCGTCCAGGTCAGTCCGTCATGGCTGGTTGAGAACATGTAGTTACCGCCATTCTGGCGAATGATTGCCATCCAGGTACCGTCGGGCAGTCGATTAATAGCGGGTTCGCATAGTTGTAATTCCTGTGGTTCATTGAAATGGGCAATTATCTCAAACGTATCGAATGCTTTATTCAGTATTGCCAATCCGTTCTGCCTGCCTACGTAATTGTTAATAGCAATGTAGGTTTTCCCATCAAACACCTTGAATGAATCAAACAGGTACATACCATAGTCTTTGGCTTCTTTTTTAAATCCGTACTTTGCGGCATCTGCATAGAAATACTGTGGCTGCATGTCAAAAACGCCATCGGCAGTCTTGATTTTAGCCTTATAAATTCGGTTATCGAAGGTTTGGGAGCCAAGGTCAAAGTCTGTAAACCAGGTTTGCGATTGTCGAATATCCGGATTCTCGCTGGCGAAATAGCACCGTAGCGTTTTCTCGTCTTTCTGGATTATTCGCGGAACGAAACAGGCCCCATGCGGGAGTACGTCATTGGCAAACGCCTGATCTGATTTTGCTACAGAGATTATCTTTTCGACGGCCAGTGTCTGCAAATTCACGATAGACATTGCGACGTAAATGAAAGGCCAGTTGGCTCGTTCGCCCGATCGAATATCATTTACTTCGGCCACTACGTAAGCATAGTTACCCACCAATACCATCTCTGCGTCATGCGCCCCTCTGGCCTGAGATGCCGTTACGGTAATGAGTCGTTTCAGAACTTCATCGCCTGCTAATTTAGGGTCCCAGCCAGGAGGAAGGAGTGATTGTTTTACAAACTTGATATCCTCTCTCGTTGCATGTTCAGGAACGCGATTTCGTTTATGATTCCTGACATTAGCATTGCTCAGGATTGGGCTAATTAATAGGCAATTATGATCTGCAATGGCTTGTCCTTTTTCAAAAAAAAGTAAACCCAATAGTATCAGAGAAAGAACCAGAAATGGTTTCATCGGTAAATGGTTAAGCGGCCAAAATTTGTCTGATTGTACGAGCTATTTATCCAGTAGAAAAGTAATCTCCCGGCAGACGCCCACCGGGGATTTACACCAACCTATCTAAACTAAAAACCTAAACATCGTGAAACAGCCTCATAGTAGTCAGGAGCGAGTCACTTCTTCAAGTTGTAGTCCTTCATCTGTTTCTCAATTAGCGTATCGCTAACGGGTGTAGATTTCAGATAAGCAAACGCCTTTTGGGCAATAAGTTGATTCGTATTTCCCAGGAGCTGGGCCACCATTCGGCAGGTTTCACTATCGGCTACTTTATTCTTTCTGAATAAATCCAATACGTTACTTACCAACTCACTGTTTAGCGATGTCAATTGTTCGGCAAATGCTTTTTTCACCCCCGCATCTAGTATCGTTGCCTCGCTGAACTTACTGATTATACGTTTTTTAAGCGCGTAATTGGATTCGCTAAACTTGGCAAACAATAGCCGCTGAATGGCACTGGCTCTAAGATCATCAGCACTTAATGCGTTGATAGCCCGTTCGGCCAGGTTATAATCCGTCGGGCTAATGAATGCGAAGAGTGCCTGTTGAAGTTCTGGGGTAAGGGGTACAAACCCACGAATATGATTTAATGCCCAGATTTTATCTGTCAAATCCGGGCTGTTCAGAATCATCAATATGAAAGCGGGTGATACCGATTTTTCGGTTAAATGAACGACATCTTCCTGCGTTGGGCCATAGACAACATGCCACATTTTATAGGTCGTGTAGGCAGCCCCCTCCACAACATAGGCCAGCACATTCTTGGCCGTAGCGGATGTCACCCCATCAACTTCGTTTCCCTTATCTACGGGTTTTACCTGAGGAGCCAATTCGGCATACGATAACGTAGCCAGTGGCGAAAGGGGATCGGCCAGCAACTCACTCATGCGCTCGTATTCAGCTGGTTTGAAGGGTTTATGTTCGGCTTTACTCAAGAATTCGCCTTTGGGAAGCTCAAACCCTAAATAGCGCCCAGTGCTATTCCAGTAAAGATTCACCTTCAATAATCGGCACTTATTATCGAAGCATACACTCGTTTTGATTTTCCGAAAATAAGCCGTTGGGTACCCCTCTTTCGATCGAATCTGAAACAACGTATCGTTAGCAATCGAATCTTGCGAAGCAGCTATAAAGGCCAGCGTCGTATCGGGTTTCAGTGAAATGGCGGGCGTACGAAAATACCGGATCTGACCAACGCTTTCATTGATCGACAACAGCGACAGAGCGGCAAAAAAGACAATTAATCTACTGATTTTCAGGACACCCATATGTGCTTAATTAAAAGCAAATCGACAGAAAATTAGATTAACCACAGAGACCGCAGAGATTTCAACGATTAGTTATTAGCCTTTCTGATTACCGGTTGGCACAATTCCGCCATGCTCTTCCATCAACTTCCGAAGGTCGCTCATGGAAACATCCAGTGGTGTTTTGTTTTGCATATTGGCCAATACAGCCGCAGCACCCGCAGCCTGCCCCATACCCATACACGAAGCCTGTACACGAAGGGCCGAATTGGCTAATCGGTCGCTGCTGACACACCGGCCCGCCACCAGGAAGTTTCGGCTATTTTTAGGAATGAGAGCCCGAAGTGGAACTGTCGGAACGATCCCTTCGGCTAAATGATCGGGAACGACCCCGTTTTCATCATGAACATCAATTGGGTAGTAGGAATAGGAAACCGAATCATCGAACACTTTCCCCGTCACGTAATCGGCCTGTGTAATTTTATAATGGCCGTCGATCCGGTAGGTTTCCCGAACCGCTGTCTCGTTTTGCACATCGATGAGTTTCGTTTTTTCACAACCCGGCAGCGTACGCAGGAAGCGCAGCGTTTGCAGTAAAGAAGCCCGCCCTTTTATATTGGCGATGGTATGGGTTTCGGAAGTTGTCGAATCAGCGCCCAGTACATGCTGAATATTATCGCCGGCGCTGCGCAATAAGCCAATTATGTTGTTCCGAAAATCGGTTTTCACTAACTCTCCTTTCTGAATAGCTTCCTGATACCGAGCCTGTATCAACTTAACATCCAGCGAATTGAAGTCGTAACCACCCAGTTTAAACATAAGCGTACCTGGCTGGGTAACCGACTCCCGCAGTACATCAAACCCGGCAATGGACGTTGCATAGGCATTGCCGGTGCAGTCGATCAACTGATTACAGGTTATCTGGGTCATGGTTCCTTTGCCGACCGTTTCAACGACCCAGTTATTTTTTTGAAAGGTTATCTGGGTAGGCGTCTCATAGAATCGAATTTGCACACCCGCTTCTACGCATTTTTCTTCCAGCAACATGGCATACAATTGCCCATTCAGACGAACCTGGTGTTTGGGGTGGTTTTTGCCGTGAGGAATCGAAAAATTAGGTAGCGTATCATCGTTGAGCGCAACCGCTTCCTGCACCATTTCCCAACCGATTCCACTGATAATCTGCTTCCCCCAGGCGAAAAATATGCCGGGAAACGCCACCCCTCCTGTAGTAGTGGTTCCGCCGAGCTGACTCCCATTCTCCACAAGAATGGTTTTGCGCCCGGCCCGACCAGCCTGAATAGCCGCCACTACGCCCGCTGTCCCACCGCCAATAACCAGAATATCGGTTTTCAGCGTTTGTTTATTGATTTTATACGGGGCCTGTAGGAATTCGCCCGTTGCTAATGTGGGGGAAGCTGCGCCCAGCGACATAGTGCCCAGCGTTGCCAAAGCCGACCTTCTTTTCATAACAGTTCGTTTAAGTAGGTTGTCAGGTGGTTGTCAGTTAGTTAATAGCCCGGATTCTGATCCTTTGCCGGATCGAGGCCTTTGTTGTAATTCATTTCTGAAACCGGAATGGGCCACAGGAGATGTTTGGTGGCAACAGCTTTTCCAGTAGCTGCCAGAACGGCGTCGTTCACTTTCCCCGTTCGTTTGAGATCCAGCCAGCGCTTCCCACCCAATTGAAATTCATAGCTCCGTTCGGTTAATACTAAATCCAGAAACGTAGCTGCGTTATAATCAGCAAGGTTGTAGTCGACTGGCGAAGCAACCGCAGGAGCCTTCCCATACGCCCGACGGTGCACCTTGTTGAGGGCTTCCATACCGGCATCTGTTGGTCCGTTACCGGCTCTGCTCGAGGCCTCCGCGTAGATTAGTAATACATCCGGATACCCATAAACGGGATCATCATTTCCGGCACCTACCTGAGAAACAGCGAGTTGATCCGTAAATTTTGAACTAACGAGTGTATTGGCTCCTAATCCAAAGTTAATTAAGTCCCACAAGCCTTTCCGAATGTCGTTCGAGTTCCACGATTTATAGTAGGCACTCGTGACATCAAGATAAATTACGTAAGCTCCCCCAAAGTTGAACAGCTTTGTATCTGGATGATTACTGATCCAGAGCATGTAATTACCCTGATTGACCTGACGAGCGTATTTCAAATAAAAAATCTCCTCCGTCGTCGACACTAAATCAGGTCCCCAAACTTTAGCCTGAAAATCTGCTTTTGTGGTGGTTGGTACTAAGGAAAACTTATTGGATTTAATGACTTCGTCGGCTTTGTCTCTTGCTTCAGCAAATTTTCCAAGTTGTAGATACACGTCGGCAAGCATCGTTTTGGCCGACCATTTAGTGGGCCTGCCCGCCACTGCTGGATTATCGGGCAGATTGGTTTCGGCTTCTGTGAGATCGGCAACAATTAAAGCGTATACCTCATCAGCAGTGCTTTTTTTCAGATCAATGGCCTCCATATTACTTTCTGTACGAAGCGGCACGCCTGCCCAGTTTCGAACCAATTGAAAGTAATTGAATGCCCGCATAAACTTGGCTTCGGCAACATACTTCGCAACATCGGCTTTGCTAATTGACTTCCCATTGGGCGCATTTTTTATAACCAGATTCGCATCGCGAATGCTTAGATAAAATGTATTCCATAAGCCAGCGACTCGGGTGATATTCGCGTCATCCAGGCCCTGAAAAACGTGTAGTGGGGCCCAGCTTCCCCGACCGTTCGCATAATCGGATTGGCATTCAAGCGTTGCTTCGTAAACCGAATAATTGGTATTCCGCAAGGGGGAATAAATGAGATTCGTAGCGGTTTCCACTTCAGTGGCCGTGTTGAAAAAAGCTTCAACAACCAATGATTTGGGTTCTTCAATGAGCGATTTCTCGCAGGACGAGAAAAGACCAAGGAACAACACGCCAAGAATACCCCAGCGAGTACTAGCGAAAGGCTGTTTTGACCAATTTATAAAAGACATTTTCATTGTAGTATCTGAGCAGGATGAATGAATTTGTTCGGATGGGAATGAATACATAGGGTTCGTTAAAAACCGACACGAAGACCAACCGTAATCGTTTTCGCAACGGGATAACTGTACGAGTCAACACCCTGGGTTGTCGAGTTAACATCCCCTTTTGAGTTCACTTCGGGGTCCCACCAGGAATACTTCGTCAGAGTCAGTAAATTTTGTCCGCTGGCATATAACTGAGCCGTTCTTACCCATTTTACACCCCAGTTCTGAAGTGGGAAATTATAGGCTAGCTGAATATTTTTCAGCCGTACAAAAGAGCCATCTTCTACGTATCGATTCGAAACCCGCGCGTTTACGCTGTTGCTGATAATGGGATATTTTGCATTCGGATTCGTAGGTGACCAGTGATCCAAATAAACTTCGCGGGGCATATTCAACCCAAAGCCATAATCGATGGTGCTGCCCATGGCACTGGCGTTAAATATATCGTTCCCCTGAACGCCTTGCAGAAAGAGCGTTAAGTCGAAGTTTTTGTAGGACATGTTGGAATTAAACCCAAAAATGTACTTCGGATTCGGGTTGCCGATGTAGGTTTTATCCTTGATCGTAATGCTCCCATCGCCATCTATATCCTTGTATTTAATTTTCCCTTTATCGTCATAGCCATCTTCCACATAGCCCCAGAACTGGCCTAATGGCCGGCCTTCGCGCAGAATATTCGTGACATCATTAATGACCACTACGCTAATGTTGCCGCCCAGAATATCCTGTCCACCGTATAGTTTCACGACTTTATTGCGGTTAAACGAAATATTCGCGTTGACATCCCATTTGAAAGCGCCCGTTAGAATGCGTGTGTCAATACCCAATTCAAGACCGCTGTTCTGGATTTCACCTACATTTTTAATCGTAGTCGTATAGCCTAATGAAGACGGAAGCGTTACAGTATTCAGCAAATCGCGGGTGTTCTTGATGTAGTAATCGGCGGTTAGCATGATCCGGTTATTCAAAATTCCGAGATCAACGCCTATGTCCTTTTGTTCGGTCGTTTCCCATTTCAGATTACCGGGCAGGGTAGTATTCGGCCCATAGGTGTTATAAAGCGCATCGCCAAAAACAGTTTTTCCCGAATAGAGCTGATTCAGCGTCGCATAGGCATTAATGGCCTGACTACCCGTAAGTCCCCAGCTCGCCCGAACTTTCAAATCGGAGATAAATTGGTTATCCTTCATAAAATCCTCATTGGATACACGCCAGGCCAATGCGGCCGACGGGAAATAGCCCCACTTATTGCCTTCGCTGTATTTGGACGAACCGTCCCGCCGTATGCTGACCGTTGCCAGATACTTGCTGTTATAGGAGTAATTGACCCGAGCCAGGTAAGACAACAACACCGATTTGGTATAACTTGACCCCGGTATACCAGGCGTTGACGCTGAGCCCAGATCATAGGTTTCGGGGGTGTTACTCAAAAAGCCGACTCCGCTGGCGGACAATGCTGTGTTCAAAAAATCCTGATAGGTAAATCCTGCTACGGCCGAAACGGTATGCTTTTGATTGAAGGTTTTGTTGTAACTAATGGTGTTTTCGCTCAATAGACTCGTAAATTGATTGGTACTAACGCTGGCTGAACCGCTGGAATTCACAAAGTTGCGGGTCGTATAGTTGTCTGTACGGTCATCGCGGTTTTCAACGCCACCCGATACTTTGATGGTGATGGACTCAATCGGCTTAAAAATCAATGACGCATTGAGCAGGGCAACGTTGGCCTTTGTCTGGTTGTTTTGTTCGTTGATAAAGTTGAGCGGATTGATCAGGTCAGTGGCCACAAACGGATAGGCAATGGCCAATGTCCGGTACGTACCATCATCATTATACGGCGTCAGGGTAGGCGGAGCCGAAATAGCCCCGGCAATCATTGAATTTCCCCGGCTCCCTCCCCCACTATCCTTTCGGCCGGTTTGCAGGCGGGTTAAGGTTCCGCCAAAGTTGACACTGAATTTACTGCTGACAGCATGGTTGATATTGGCCCGCAATGAATACCGATTATAATCACTTCCTTTGACGATACCTTGTTGATTAAACGCACTTCCCGATAGCGAAAACTGCGTTTTTTCGTTTCCCCCGCTGATATTCAAGGCCGTCGTTTTCATCGGCGCCTTCTGAAATATGAGGTTCTGCCAATCGAATCCCTGGCCAAATGCATTAATCTGATCCTGAGTAAAATACGGCTTCAGTTTATCATTAGCGGCCTGTTCATTATAGAAAGTTGCGTATTCCTGAGCGTTCATCAGGTCCAGCTTCTTTCTGAGCGTTTGTGAGCTATAGCTGGTCTCAAAATCGACCCGCGTTTTTCCCGCTTTACCATGTTTAGTCGTAATTAACACAACTCCATTGGCACCGCGAGAGCCATAGATAGCGGTGGCCGAAGCATCTTTCAACACCTCGATGGTTTCAATATCTGCATTGTTCAGCACCGTCGGGTTAGTGCCCGATGTAGGAAAACCATCCACCACATACAGCGGCTCATTGCTTCCCTGAATAGAGTTTGTTCCCCGGATACGCACGCTGACCGGAGCACCGGGAGCACCTGTATTTTGCAACACCTGCACGCCAGCCGCCCGACCGGTTAAGGCCTGCAAAACGCTCGTTGCCGGGTATGAATTGATTTCTTTGGCTTTGACCTGCGATAGCGAACCCGTCAGATCGCTTTTCTTTACCGTACCATATCCAACCACGACCACCTCATCCAGCGACTTATCATTCGGCACCAGTTGCAGGTCGATACTCGTACGGTTGCCAATGGCAACTTCCTGATTCAAATACCCGACAAAAGAAAATACCAGTGTTACGGCCGATCCTTCTGGTATAGTCAGCCTGAACTTCCCTTCGGCATCGGTCGTCGTGCCACGTGTTGTGTTCTTGACTACAACACTTACTCCTGGCAGCCCTTCGCCGGTTTCGCTTTTAACGGTCCCTCCAATTGTTCGGTCGACAGAAACAGCGGGAGTTTGGAGTGATGGTATATCACCCACGCTTTCTGAAATAGGCCCACGAACAATCGCAATCTGGCTTCCTGTAACCACAAATCGAAGCTGTAACGGCTTCAGTAAACGTTCAAGCACATTGGCCAGTTTTTCATCGGTAGCCGACAGAGATACTTTTCGGTCAATCTGAACGATTTGTCGGCTGTATACGAACTTTACGTGGGCCGTTTTTTCCAGCGCCAATAAAGCCTGCCTGATCGTATTGTTGTCGAGCTGTACACTGATTCGCTGATCAAGAAGCTCCTGTGCATTCGCTGCAAAAGCCCCATTAATCAGCACAGCCGTAAGCAACAACTGGAGTAGCGAAATCCGCATAAGCACCCGAATTGTTTCGTGGTTTGTAAACTTGTACATAACTTGTGGTAGGTTTAGTTATTCCGGGCAAAGGAGTAGCTACACCGATCGGCGATGGCCCGAAACTGCCGCCTGATCGGTCAAGTGTTCCCGCTATGTTCGCAGCATAGCGGGCTTTTTATACGTATTTACTTAGGAACAGCCCTTGCTGCTAATGATGATTCGCGTATCGACAACTTCGTAGGATGCCCCGATGGAGGCACACAGTAACTGGAGTTGATCATACATCGAAACACCCGCCATCGACGCGGTCAGGGTACAATTCCGTAATGCCGAAGCATCATATATAATCTCTACACCATATGCTTTTTTCAGCCGTTCGAAAACAGTCGCGGCAGGCGTGTCATCAAAATTGAACGTCTCCGAACTTACTGATGTAGAGGGAATAATGGCGGGTTTGGGTACCAGTTCTTTCTGATAACTGTTCTGACTGGCATCGTACGTAACCTGCTGATTGGCGGTTAGCACCACCCCAGAAACCGTATTGTTCGGTGTTTTTCGGGAAGCAAGCCAGTCGTTACGTTTCATGACGGATACTCTGCCGGATATGACCGAGACCATCATATGCGTTTCGCCGGGGCGAGCCTGAACCCGAAATCGGGTGCCCAGTACACGAGTAACCAATGTGCCGGTATAGACCAGAAATGGGCGTTTCCCTTCATGAACGACCGAGAAGACCGCATCCCCTTTCAGATAAACTTCCCGTTTTTCGGTATCGAACGAACGCGGATAAGAAGCCTGACTATGCGCCATCAGCGTTAGTTGGCTGCCATCCGGCAAGACGAGGCTAACCGCTTGAGAGGTGCCATTCACTTGGTTCACCCACTGGCCCTGAGTAGTCTTTTCTATGACTGAAACTGGCTTTTCTGTTGCCGTTTGTATAGACGACTGTCGCTCAAAAATCAACCACCAACCAGCGCCTGCTATGATTAGCAATAGAGCGGCAGCCAGCCAGGATTGACGGCTCAATGGGCGTTTAAAAAGCATCCACCGCGATTGTGCCGATACATGCCTGGTTAGTTTAACAATTCGATCAACTTCCAAACGCTCCTGATCGGGTGACAGATTATGTGGACGATTTTTAAGTGCTTCGGCCATGTCTTTTGCCAGCAGCAGAGTATCCCGCTGTTCCGGATATTTCTGCTGCCACTCATTCCAGAACTGGCGGGCTTCGGGCTGGTCATGTTTGACCCACGCCAGAAACCAACTATCCGTCAGGAAATCTTCGACCTTATACTGTTCATACGTTTTCATAGCGCGTGGTAGCAAAATCTCTTTTTTCATTTACAATTCGCTCAGAAGCCAGCCAGCTAGTATTGATAGCAGCGATGGCCAACTTTCGCGTAATCGACTAAGTCCCCGATGTAGCAGGTTGGCTACGGATTGTTTATTAACTACCAGAATATCAGCGATTTCATCGTTGGACAGTTCCGCATAAAACTTCAGGTGAATAGCTTCTCGCTGGCGATCGGAGAGTTGGGCCAGCAACGCATTCAGGCGGGCAGTCTGATAGTCAGACAGTTCAGTACGAATGATAGCTTGCTCGGCGGTAACTTCTTCTGAACACACATCATCGAACGGTATATCTTCCTCGCCAATTACCGACGAATGGCGGCTAATTTCCCGGTATATCTTTCGCCGTAATGATTTGTAGAGATAAGGCCGGATATAGGCCGTTTGAATAATCTTGTGCCGGTATGTCCACAGATCCAGAAAGAGATCCTGGAGGCAATCTTTCAGCAGATCGGAATCGCGTGTGAAGCGGCCGCCGTAAAAGTGTAAATCCCGGTAGAAATGATTCACTAACCCCTGAAAAGCTTCCTGTTGGCCTTCCCTGAACTGTTGCCAGAGTAAGGCTTCGTCCGTTTTCTCCCAGGCGCTTTGTGGCTGCCCTTTTATATCGGTTTTCAGCATATTCTTAGGTTCAGAATCAGAGTGATCGAAACTGACTACCTGTTAATAGGGAGCCAGTTTTCGGGAATACTCAGTTTTATTCAAAAAAATCTGAAAATATTTCCTAAAAAATATCTGAAACCTGAATCTAGCTACTTATAAGCCATAACTATATATAGAATCATTGTCCAGCAGGCTTTCTGCGCTACGACCTGCCAATCAAGTTAATTATCTATAATTATATACAAATACATTCATGAATAAGTACAATCTTTGCAACTAAAAGATTACGTTTACAATTAGTTGTAAACATAAAGCTATTTTGCTACTACTTTGATCGTGAAATTAGTACCTGAATGCGCTTCCTCTACCTGCTTTTTAGCCTATTTCCGTTCGCGCTCTCTGCTCAGCCAACCCAACGGACTGCCACAGGCTGGCAGGAGCTAACGATTTCGGATGGCTTATCGCAGGGCATGATTTTCGATCTTAAGCAGGATCAGAAAGGGTTTATCTGGGTAGCCACCAAAGATGGGCTGAATCGATATGACGGTCATAATTTCAAGACATTTACCCATGACCCTTACAACCCATTCAGCCTATCTGACAACGCCTGCTCAGCTTTATTACTAGACCGGCATAATCGGCTTTGGGTGGGTACGCTCAATAAAGGGCTAAATCTTTATGACAACCGCACCCAGCGATTTTACCATATTACTCTTAGCGATAAGACGAAAGCCGATAGCAATAGCTACGAAATTCTGCTGCTCGACGAAGACCCCGAAGGCAACATCTGGGTGGGAACCACCGTTGGAATATCATTCAAAATTCAACTACCCAAATCGCTTCAGGGGGGCTTCCCAGAACAGGCCGATTTTACCAGACAAATTCATCTTACCCCTCTCTACTTAAATAAGGGACGAGCCAATCGGCCTCATTTTCATTATAGTTTCAATGAAAATGGTCAGGCCCTGACAGGTCTGGATAATGAAGTTTATACCTTCAACTGGCATAAACCTACTTCGCCTACAAAACTTAACTTGTTTCCCGGAGACGCCCCCAATCTGTTTGATCTCTACAAAGATCCACAACAGGATTTCCTGTTTGTCAGTACCATTCGGCAGATTTACGGCTGGCATCGGGGTCATTTAAAGGTAATTCCGCTGCCTAAAACCACTATCGAAGGGGCTCTTATCAAACCCATTGACAAAAATACCCTGGCCATTTCGACCGCGAGCCATCTCTGGCTACTGTCTCCTTCTCAATTATTTAGTAAAGACAGTTTAATCTTTCAGGATGCGTTTGTGGCATTTCCCCCCGATGTATTTGGGGTTACAAATGTCCTTAAGGATAAGAGTGGTAATATATGGGCAGGTACCAGGGGGTATGGTCTGCGAAAGTTTAATCCTCGTGTCAAGCAGTTTCATTCCTACCTGCCTAAGACATCCCTTTCGCCCTTATATGTCGATCAGCAGGGGCGAACGTATGCCCGAAATCTGTATGCGTATGGATTAGTGGATCGGGTGACAAATCGACTGGTACCGTTTCTGGATGAACGACTACCGGAGGCTGATAGGCGACAACGGTATATGATTCAGGACCGGAAGGGCTTTTTCTGGGTGTCGAATGTTCATTTTCAAACCCATGAGCAACATTTGTTTAAATTCTCGAATACCTGGCAATTGCTCAAAAAATATCCCTTACCGCCTGGCATTACATTTGGTTTTTGGGGAAATCAGACGCTCGAAGATCCAGCCGGGAACTTGTGGATAGGTGCTACAAATGGCAAACTGCTCCAATTCAACCCGCAATCCGAAACGTTTCAGGTATTCAGTTACCAGGCTCATAGTGAGATGGAAACTTACGCTCTATTGCGGGAGCCCGACGGATCGTTTTGGATTGGTACTCAGCAGGGTCTGATCAAAGCCCAATACCTGTCCACAAAACCCACGTTTTCGTATTATAAAAATTCAACCACCGATCGGCAGAGTCTGAGTAACGATTTTGTATTAAGTCTGGCCAACGACCCCGCTGAGCCTACCCGTTATTTGTGGGTCGGTACCAAAGGAGGAGGTCTGGAACGACTCGATAAGAAGACTGGCCTTTTCGAACACTTCACCGAAGTTCAGGGCCTGCCCAATAAAGTGATATATGGGATTCTACCCGATGCGTCGGGCAGTCTGTGGCTGAGTACCAACCGAGGTCTCTCACAATTCAACCCAAAAACGAACCAGTTTCGAAACTATACCCGAGCCGATGGTCTTCAGGACGACGAGTTTAATACGAGCTCGTTCTTCAAAACAACCTCGGGAGAATTGCTGTTTGGTGGGGTCAATGGCTTGAATACCTTTCGCCCGTCGGAGCTTTCTGCGGCTGATCATCAGGCTCCTATGGTGAATATTATTGGGTTTAGAGTGAATAATAAACCCGTGGAAGCAGGCGGAACAGATGGACTCCTGACCCAGGGTATTGAGTATACGCAACAACTCGATCTATCGCACGATCAGAATTTACTGACTTTCGAATTTGGGGTAATGGATTACACAAATTCAGCCAACAATCGGTACCGGTATCGGCTGAAAGGAATTGACCAGGACTGGGTTGAAGCAGGCACTAATCGGTTTGCCAATTATGCGCAATTGCCCGACGGCCGTTATACGTTGCAGATGATAGGATCGGTAGATGGGCAGCATTGGAGTAAACCGCTAGAACTTCAGATTCGGGTACATCCGCCATTTTACCGAAGCTGGTGGGCTTATTTGATTTACCTATTGGTGTTGGTTTTGGTAGGATGGCAGTTGTATCAATTTCAAACCCAGCGACTTCTGCTTCAACAGCAGATCGCCTTTAAACAACAGGAGGCCAATCGACTATCGGAGCTGGACGCCTTGAAAACCCAGTTTTTCACGAATATCTCACACGAGTTCCGTACACCACTCACGCTGATTCTGGGACCGCTGGCTGATCTGAAACGGCGTTTTCCTGCCGAATCGGTACTGGATCTGATGGAACGTAGTGGTAATCGATTACTGAGCCTGATCAATCAACTGCTTGATCTGAGCAAGCTGGAAGCGGGCCAATTGAAAACTGAACTATCGACGGGTGATCTAGCAGCCTTTTTTCGAACATTGGCCAGTTCGTTTAGCTCCCTGGCTGAAAGTCGCCAGATTCGCTTTGTTTTCGATCAAAATGAGTCAGAATACTGGGCTGATTTTGATCGGGACAAGCTCGAAAAAATTGTGACGAACCTACTGTCAAATGCGTTCAAGTTTACAACGGCAGGCCATGAGGTTCGCATGAATGTTCACTATCCCGAATCACAGGCATCCAATTTATTACAAATTACCATTGAGGATACGGGCATCGGAATTGCAAAAAAAGATCTCGCCCATATTTTCGAGCGATTCTATCAGCGGTCTGCCGACGCAGTCGATGGTCAGTCCAATGCGCATACTCACGAAGGCACTGGCATCGGGCTGGCCTTAGTCAACGAACTGGTGAAGGTACTGGGCGGCACTAGTCAAGTAACCAGTACCGAAGGTGTTGGTACGACATTTACCGTTTCCCTGCCGTTGGTTGCGGTTTGGAAGGAGACGGCGCTAGTCGATTTGAATAGACCATTTGCAACATCAGTTAATGAACTCCCTTCACAGACATTGGTGGATATAGACGCATCGGTCCCCCAAGGTATGCCTTTACAGGTCGAAGAAGTAGAATCAACTACAGCCATCTCCGACAATATTCTGCTTATCATTGACGACAATCCAGATATCCGGGCCTATGTTCACAGCATTTTCGAGGCTGACTACCAGATTGTTGAAGCTGAAGACGGCCAACAGGGCCTGGATCAGGCAACTGCTTTAACGCCCAATATCGTCATCTGCGATTTGATGATGCCCCGACTCGATGGCTTCGGTTTTTGCCGGGCTCTAAAAGCACAGGAAGCCACCAGCCACATTCCGGTCGTGATGCTAACCGCCAAAGCCGCCGTCGAAGATCGTATCGAAGGATTTGAGTTAGGTGCCGACGATTACCTAACCAAGCCGTTCAATGCAGATGAGTTGCGCACACGGGTACGAAATCTGGTCCGGCAGCGTGAGCACTTATATCAACGATTTGCCCAAGAGCAGTCTGAGCTAGTGACTGTTACGGCAGTTCCTGAAGTATCGGAGCCCAGCCTACTGGCAACTGAACAGAAGTTTCTTGATCGGTTGTCTGCTGTAGTTATGCAGCATATTGACGATCCAGACTTTACAGTAGAAGTTCTGGCCGAAAACGTAAATTTAAGTCGGACTCAATTGTTCCGTAAACTAAAAGCGCTGACCAACACCACGGCGACTAACTTTATTCTTGATATCCGAATGGAGAAAGCTACCCAATTGCTGGCAGAGCAGGAACAGACCGTTACGCAAATCGCATATGCTGTTGGGTTCGACAACCCATCCTACTTTACGAAACTATTTAAAGAGCGGTACGGCGTATTGCCTTCACACTATGGGAAGTCAATAACGCAGACCAGCTAGCGAAGTCTACTGTTTTCGTCAATTCAATACGTATACACCTGGTTTGTCTTTAAAAGCCCCACTAAATGGGCATTTTTTTATATCCATGCAACCACAATGGTAGTTTATGCAACCAGATTGGTAGCAGATGATTTCGTTTGCATGTTACTTGCATCCGTGTTCCCTATCCATTTTATACACGCGCGAACTAGTTAGCAACGTGTATACTGTTCAACCTTCTTCTTTTTTAACTCAACCTTCCTCTTTTTAACGAATACGGTATGAAACGTTGCCCTACTGATCATGAGTAATAACCAACTTGGTAAATGTGGGTTCAACTATTTCGATCCCCAAACCGTACTCTACCTGACTGGTGATGTCAATTACAGCTATGTCCACCTGCTCAACGGGCAGGTGATTTTGTCTTCCCGAACTCTGAAATGGTTTTCCCAACAGTGGCCTTCTTTTCTTCGGGTTCATAAACATGCACTAGTCAATCTAACCTATGTTCAGCACATAAAGCTGGCGCCAAGTTTACGCTCACCGAGCTATCTAATCATGCAGGACAAGACCAGCCTGGTTATTGCCCGACGTCGGGTCGACCTTGTCATGGAGCAATTGGATCAGTTAGGTGACGGATTCGCGTAGCCCTATAGACCCATTAGAAAGATTATCATTTACCTCCAGTGACATTACTTATTACCTGATCGTCACGTCTAAGTCGCAAGTGCACTTAATTCTAAGTCCTTGTCACTTATGCAGCATCCAATCTACTTCCTAACCGTTTGCCCTTTTCAGAAAACAGTATGGTTTAAGCTCATTGCCATTACGCTAACTAGGCTAATTTTTAGTTCATCGTTCGCGCAAACACTGCCGAAACCTGTCGATGCTGATCCTACTCGCTGGATTGATTATACACAGAGTTACTACAAAATTCCAATTGCCGAAACTGGACTTTATCGAATCACAGCGGCTGAATTGAGTGCAGCCGGAATTCGAACCGATCAATTGGACCCAACGACGATTCAACTGTTTCGCCGGGGAGTAGAACAGGCTATTTATATTAAAGGCGAGGTTGATAAACGGTTCGATCCCAGTGATTTCCTGGAATTCTATGGAAGAAAGAATGATGGTGCACAGGATTCGCTACTGTACCAGCCGCATCGATCACAGCCCCACGCCTATTATAGCCTCTTTAGCGATACAGCCGCTTACTTTCTAACCTGGCGTCTCGATGGCAAACCCGGCAAACGTATGGATTCTTATACCGATACGACGTATGCCACTATGGCTCCTGAGCCTTATCATTGGGCGGAAGAGCTACGAATTTTTACAGATACATACCCGGCAGGTACTATTTATCCGCTGGGCGCCGGTTATGAAAATGGAGCCATTCTAACAAATTACGATACAGGCGAAGGTTGGACAGGACCTGTAGTAAACGCAAACAGCCGATATGATCAGGAATTTTCGCTGATAAATTATAGCCCAATTGTAGACCGAAGCGGTAAGCCTGTCAACCCCAGAGTGAGCTATCTGTTAGTCGGTCGAAATCCATCTCTGCATCGTGTTCGCTGTTTGGCCGGGCTGTCAACAACTGCCCTTAGGGAAATCGGTACGGTAAATTTTGCCAATTACGAAAACGCACGGCTCGATACAGAGTTAAGACCCAGCGATATAGCGCCATCAGGTAGTGTCACGGTACGTATTCTACCACTGGAAGAAGGTGAAGAGGTATCTGTTTCGTATTTGAGGATTCAATACCCGCAACCCACCGACCTGGCGAGAGCCAACCAGAAAGAGTTCCATCTTCAACCAAACACTGAAAGGCGTTCCTTTCTTGAGCTAACCAATGCCTCAGTCGATACCCGTCTCTTCGACATTAGCGATCCAGACAAGGTAGAAGTTGTCCATGGAAATTGGGCGAATGGGTATTGGCGGGGAGTCATTCATAACGCTCAAACAAGTCGGCGCTTACTGGCAATTAATCAATCAAGATCTGTTCCGGGTATTCAGCTTGTTTCATTTCGCCAAATTGATCCTCAGGCACACAACTACCTCATCGTAACACATCCATTACTCAGAAAACCAACGGCTACCGAAGCCGATCCGGTTCGGGCCTATGCCGCTTATCGGGCTTCGGAAGCCGGAGGCAATTATGATACGCTGACGGTGGATATCAACCAGTTGTTCGATCAGTTTAGCTATGGTGAACGGCACCCATTAGCCATCCGCCGATTTGCAGATTATATGCTGCGGGGTGGTAGCTCAGATCCCAAATTTCT
This sequence comes from Spirosoma arboris, assembly GCF_009754945.1. Classification (GTDB taxonomy): domain Bacteria; phylum Bacteroidota; class Bacteroidia; order Cytophagales; family Spirosomataceae; genus Spirosoma; species Spirosoma arboris. Next base: position 28,293 of record NZ_WPIN01000023.1, on the reverse strand, counting down.
GTTCCTGATTGGTCAATCCCGCGACCCACAAAGCGTCCGAAAATTACCCAATGCAGCGTTGCTGGATTTACTTCCGAATGCTGGTTGGCCTGGTTCGGATATAGGGCTTGTGGAAGGCCTGAATGGTGAAGCCACCAATGTGCCAGCCATTCCGATTGGGCATCTGAACACAACTAATTCGCAAAGCGTGCTGGATTATTTAAATAAGGTAAAAGAACATGAAAATACAACAGAATCGGCGCTTTGGCGCAAACAGGTGTTGCATCTGAGCGGAGGGCGAAGTCGCGATGAGTTGCAGACATTTCGCGGCTTCGTTGACGATTTCAAGTCGGTTATTGAAGCAAAGTATGCAGGTGCCCGGGTAACAACACTCTCTAAGCAAACCGATAATTTAGTAGAGTCGTTGCCCATATCAGACCTTGTGAATCAAGGTGTTGGAATAATCTCACTATTTGGCCATTCGAGTTTGGATGTCAATGATATCGACATTGGCTTTGTGAGTAACGACATAGTAAATTATCGGAATAAAGGTCGTTATCCGTTTTTGCTGGTCAACGGTTGCGCAGCAGGTAACTTCTATTTCGGCAGACCAACCTTTGGCTCCGACTGGATTCTGACCCCTGATCGGGGAGCGGTGCTTTTCCTGGCCCACACGTACAATGGATTTCCGGCTTCATTGAAAAGCTACTCCGATCACCTATACACTTTGATGGCTGATAGCCAATACGTTGCTCGTCCCATTGGAGTGATACAACAGGAAGCCATCCGGCGCTATCTAAACGTAAACACATCGATTTTCGATATTACCACCGCCCAGCAAATGACCTTACAAGGCGATCCGGCAGTCCGTGTTTTTCCCTACGCTACCCCTGATTTCTCATTTGCGTCCGAAAGTCTACGTATCCGAAACAGTCAGGGCGATTCGTTAACAGCGCAAGCTGACTCGGCCCGCATTTCTGGCATAATTGTCAATTATGGGCGCGTTACAGATAGCCCATTAATGCTTCGCATTCGCCACTATGAAGCGAGTGGTCAATTGCTTACTGAACAACAGTTTACCCAATCTGCCCCGTTCTACGCCGACACCTTAAACTGGCTAGTGCCGATTGTTCATGCTACTACAGCTCCCTCCTATTTTGAGTTAGTTATTGACCCTGACAATCGAATTAACGAAAGCAATGAACAGAACAATAACGCTCAAATCAGTACAGATGGATCGGCAAACGGCCTTCCTTTCCCTGCTGACCTAACACCTCCCCTGCTTGAAGTTGCCTTCGATGGGCAACGCATTGGTGATGGCGACATTGTCTCTGCCCAACCCACTATCGCTATATTGCTTCAGGACGAAAATCTTCGCCTGTTGCGCACCGATACTACAGGGCTAGAGCTCTATTTGCAGCGCCCCTGTCCAACTGGTAATTGTCCCTACGAACGATTATGGCTACGGGGAAACGTAACCCATTGGGCACCTGCCGACAGTGCGAACGCGTTCCGATTCAATTATCAATTCAGCAAGCCCTTAGTTGATGGCCTTTATACGTTTGTAGCCGTTGGCAACGATTTAAGCGGTAATCGGGCCGCCCCGTATCAGATTCATTTTTCGGTCAGAAACCAGCCGGAACTGATTGGAGCTGGCGCATACCCAAATCCATTGATCCATCAAACCCGATTCTTCGTTTCGATAACGGGCGTTACTCCACCTGCCAACCTGACCGTTCGCATCAGTGATCTGCAAGGTCGTCTGGTCCGAATGCTCCGAGGCCCTTCGCGAGTGGGTCTGAACGAATGGGTGTGGGATGGCACCGCCGATGATGGGAGTCACTTACCGGCAGGCGTGTATCTCTACCATATCGATAGCGTGGACCTTCCGACTCCCAACGATACCCGTCTGAAAGGCCGAATTATTCTGAATCGATGAGTCAGACTCGTTTTCTTTGGATCGCGTATAGCGGTCTAGGCGTCGCGATGGCTGTTCTAATCCTGCTAAATCCGAATCACTTTAAAAGTATCGACTCAGCCTATTACCTGCAATCGGCGACGAATTTGTTGGCAGGCCGTGGTTACGTGGTTCATGAAAATGGTCAATTGGTTTGGAACGGAACCTTTCCATTTGGCTATTCAGCATTGATCAGTGTCGTTTCGGATTTGACAGGGCTACCCGCTTTAATCGCATCTAAATTGGTCAACTATCTTGCCATTGGTGTTTCAGGCTATCTGTGGACACGCAGGCTTGGCGTTCCTCAGGCACTCTGGTTACTATCAATCTGGGCCTTGGGTGGTTTTCTAAAAATCGCCGTTTACACATGGAGTGAAACGGTGTTTTTGGTTTTACTGGCAGAATGGGTCTGGTATCTCCATCTGTTTCTGCGGAACCCGGTAGCAAGTCGAGCGTTCATTCTCTTCCTGATTGGCTATGCTTTATTTCTGATTCGCTATATAGGTGGCTTCGTCTTTGGGCTAACGGGTATACTAACGATACTAGTCTCGCTACTCCCAGATCGAATTCGAACCCAACTAGGAATAACCCAAACGCGCTCGATAACACTCAACTTACTGATTAGTTTGGCGGCAGGCGTCCTTAGTATGAGTGCGTATTTCTGGATGAACCGCCAGCTGTCAGGCTCGTTTTTTGGTGGTGAACGATTCGTTTCAACCGAATCCGCTCTAGAGTTGACAAAAATTTTCGGGTGGGCCATGCTCAACGAATGCCTGCTCATTCGAGATTTTGTTCCCGCAGACTCTAACAAGCTGGCCTGGATTGGCCTATGTATTCAGCTCCTCTTATTCAGCATTGTATATGGTCAACAACATCGACATCGGTTGCCAGATGGAAAGGGGCCGGCCATTACCCTCCTGATTTGGTTATTTCTATTCACGGCCGGGATTTACCTATTGGTGCTATTTTCGTTTCGAACCAGTAGTCCATTCAGCAATCCAAATCTCCGCCTGATGGCCCCTTTCACGTTCTGTTTTCTATGGGCTGGCGGCTTGTGGATAGGCACATGGACTACTCATTGGCAAAAAAAACTCTTCCCATATTGGCTACTCCTGCTACTTTGCTCCTGGCTCCAGCTTCTGCCACAAACCGACCTAAGCCAAAAGATCAGTCTATTATGGTACTGATAGTTTACCATTCGCTTCTTTTAAAAAGCTATTTTTAGCACACAATCGACTCGCCCCTCCGAAGCATGAAAACTCTCATTCTGTTCGCTCTTGTTCTCTTAAGCCTGTTTTCTACCTATGCGCAAAAGCCAAGAGCGCGAGATATTGGCATTCCATTCGACGGGACTACAGGTAAATTTAATGCCATAACGGATGTCAAGGGCGTTGAAGTTGGCTATAGCACCATCATTTCGGGTGAGGGCAAAAACGTACTGGGAAAAGGGCCTGTCCGAACCGGCGTTACAGCCATTCTACCAAGGGGTCGGAATAACAATCCGGTTTTTGCCAACTGGTATTCGTTGAATGGCAATGGCGAAATGACCGGAACCACCTGGATAACCGAGTCTGGTTTTCTGGAAACGCCCATTATGATCACCAATACGAATAGTGTAGGTGTGGTGCGCGATGCTGTGTTAAAGTGGTTCGTTGAAAAACACTGGTACAAAGAAAACTTCTGGTACACTTACCCTGTCGTAGCCGAAACGTATGATGGCTTTTTAAATGACATTTACGGCTTTCATGTGAAAGAAAGCAACGCCTATGAAGCCCTAAACACGGCAGCAACAGGCAAGATAAAAGAAGGTAATGTTGGCGGAGGCACGGGTATGATGTGTCTAGGCTTTAAAGGCGGCACCGGAACGTCGTCGCGGGTTGTCAAAATAAAGGATTCGACCTTTACCGTTGGGGTATTGGTTCAGTCGAATTTTGGCGCCAAACGCAATTTAACAATCGCCGGAGTACCCGTTGGGCAGGAACTAAAAGATACCCTGAACAATGTCCTAAAAGCTCCTCCTGTCCATTACCGACAGGAAGGCGACGGCTCCATCATCGTCGTGGTTGCTACCGATGCACCCTTATTACCGCATCAATTAAAACGAATAGCGGCCCGCGTACCCATTGGCGTTGGCAAAGTGGGCGGGCGTGGGGAAAATGGTTCGGGCGATATTTTCATTGCCTTTTCAACGGCTAACCCAACAGCTTTTCAGCGAACGACCTTCGCCAAGGTGGACGAGTTGCCCAATGATTTGATCAATCCCTTATTTGAGGCAACCGTTCAGGCAGTTGAAGAAGCGATCATCAATGCCATGGTAGCTGCCGAAACAACCGAAGGTATAAACGGCAACAAGTCCTACGCGCTTCCGCATAAGTTGGTCATTGATGTATTGAAGAAGTATAATCGAATTAAGTAAGCGGTGTCTGGGCCAAGCCGGAACGATCCGCCGTAGCGGCTTGGCCCAGACATAATCAATCCCAGCACTCCATAATAAGCAGATCGCCAGTTTTAGCTTCGATACGAACGAAGCCATCCTGCGCAGCCTCATTACTGCTGCTGGTTCGGTAGCCCAACGTTAGTGTAGCATCTTGAAGATTGTATTTCAACCCTTCTGATGTATAGCCAGTGACGGTTCCGACTGGAATCAATGAGACAGGCGTTCCAGCTTCGTACCACTTCTCGAACCGCCCAACAAGCGGAAAGATTTTGGAGTGATCATCGATCATCGTAATACGAATCTGTTCTTTATAGCGCACAATACTCGTCATATTTACCAATGTATGATCGGCCCGGCGACCGGTTGCCCACACAATGTTCACCGCGGGGTAGCCACGTTCAATCAGGTATTCAATTCCTTTGTCAAGATCTGTTTTCTCCTGGTCAGGCGTATGCACAATCTCCAGCGGATACTGCCGTTCCCGAATGCTGTCGAGATCTAAACCCGAACCGTCGGACCGCTCATCAAAATCACCGAGCAGAACATCGACTTTAATGCCCAAATCAAGCACTCGCCAGATGGCGCTATCGAGTACAACAACAGTTGGACTCCATTCTAAAAGCTGTCCCAGTAGTTCAGGATTACAGGCTTCACCGTTGGCAATCAGAAGAGCGGGCTCCTGTTTCTCGCGGACAATATGATGAGATGACATAATGGGCCAAAGATAAATGGGCAAGTCGTATCAATACTGATTAATTTTGTCTTTCAATAACGAATATTCATTACGTTTTGCAACGCGTTCTTCACTTCCTGACACTCCCCCGTGTGGTGGGCTTATACATTGTTCTGTTCATTGCTGCGGCTCTTCAGAACTATTTGCTGGGGTTCGGTAATTACAACAATTACCTGATGTTTGCCAAACCGTTTCATAACCTGCTTCTCAACAAAAGCATCTACGGTTTACACCCCAATCTTTACTTCGACAACTATAAATACAGCCCAACTTTTGCCTGGTTGATGGGCCCTTTTTACTACCTACCGAATCTGTTGGGCATGATTCTCTGGAATGTGCTGAACACCGTGGTCTTATTGGCGGGTGCCTGGTTTTATCTATCCGACGAAAAAGACCCAGCTCATCAGCGACAAGTGGCGCTGCTCATCATTATTCTGGAAGCCCTGATTACGGCTCAAAATCTGCAGAGTAATAACCTCATTGTGGGGTCTATGCTGCTGGGCTTGTATTTCCTCCGCAACGAGCGGGTTTGGCAAGCTGCTTTTTTCTTTGTGCTTTGCCTATTTATTAAATTCTACGGGGTAGCAGCTGCCGGTTTCTTTCTATTCTATCCTAAAAAGCCGCAGTTCATTCTGGCCATGATTGTCTGGACCGCTCTATTTGCCATTGCTCCCCTCACCATGATTCCGCCTGCCAATCTGATGTCTGAATACCGTGAATGGTTCGAGGTGATCATCGAGAGTAAATTAGGATTGCAGGTTTCCGTAATGGGCATTGCGCAAGCGTGGTTCGGCATGCCCAAAACCGACGCTAATTATCGCATCATCGAAGCCATTGGAGCAACCCTTTTCCTACTGCCTTTTTTACGATTCGGGCTGTGGAAAGACCGGCTATTTCAGCGCAGAATGATCTCGTACTTCCTCCTGTTTATGATTGTTTTCAACAAGATGGCCGAATCGCCAACCTATGTAATGGCCGTTACAGGTGTAGCATTATGGTGGGTAACCCTCGGCGAACCCACCCAACTCGACCGAATTTTGTTAGCTCTGGTTATTGTATTCACGTCCCTCTCACCCACCGATATTTTTCCGGCCATCGTGCAACGAGAGTTTTTCCAGCCCTATAACATCAAAGCCCTGCCGTGTTTGTTGGTGTGGGCTCGGGTGCAGTACCAAATCTGGACGCAACCCAACACGGCCAGCCATTCATTACGGCATGCTTCGTAGAATTTTCTCAATATCGGCTGGGCTGTCGACACTAGGTGTCTGAAAATTTGTAGATACGAGCTTGATTCGGTAGCCCGCTTCCAGCCAACGTAGCTGTTCCAGTGATTCAGCTCGTTCTAGTACCGAGGGAGGAAGTTGAGTGATTTTTTCCAGTATATCAGCGCGATAGGCATAGAGCCCAACGTGGCGATGATAGGCATGATGGGCATGCCATTGGTCAGGCTCGATATTCCACAAATAAGGAACCGCTGAGCGACTGAAATACAGCGCTTCATTTTGGGCATTGATAACAATCTTGGCTTCTTTGGGGTCATGCAACATAGCTGCCGAATCGACCGACGCCATTTGGGTGGCAAGTTCTACGGTTCCGTCAAGAATAGCCGCTAACTCATCAATCTGTGCCGGATCGAGAAATGGCTCGTCACCCTGAATGTTGAGGATATAATCCGACGCATCCCCCGGAATGAGTCCATCAGCGATGAGTCGGGCGTAGGCTTCCCAGCAACGATCAGTGCCACTGGGGTGAGCGGTACGAGTCATGACGACCTCTTCCCCCAACTGCCGAACAGCCTCTGCAATACGCTCGTCGTCGGTCGCAACAATCACTTTATCTAACGAGGTAGCCTGTTTTGATTGCTCCAGCACGCGCTGAATCATAGACTTACCGCCGATGTCGGCAAGCGGTTTGCCGGGAAAACGCGTTGACCCGTAGCGGGCAGGAATTATACCGATTATCATAGTTTGTATCTATTTTTTTGTCACAGAGATGCACGGAGAAGACACAGAGCTTTTATTTTTCCTTTGTGTATCTCTGTGTCTTCTCCGTGCATCTCTGTGACAAAATCATTTGATTTCTGGCCCATTTGGCCCCACTACCCAGTAACTCGGCACAATGGCTTGCCGTTGCTGGTAATATTGGTCGTAAGCCGGGAAGTAGCGTAGTCGCTCGTTCATTACGTTATCGAATTGCCCCAATAAACCCAGCAAAAGTTCGCAGCCTTCACGCACGGCAAACTGGCCACTTTGATTACCCGTTACATAGTCAGCGAGGCCGTTTTGAATTACGTACTGCGTGAAAAGCGGATTCGCATTCCGACGAATCATAATCCGCACACCCGCCACTTCGGATACGGATAAATCGAGCGCATCATCGAAGAAGAAAGCCACTTCGTGCGGTTGCAAATTATGCTGATTCAGTAAATGATGGAGTACGTCAATCTTGTGCTTCGCCTGCGAGTAACTGGCGTGGAAATGCTCCCGACGTACAAGCGTTTCGGAAAGTGTATTAATCACTCCCGTTATAATAGCCGCCACGGGCAGTTGTCCACCGTGATGCAGCCAAAGCCCAAACCGGAGCAGGTTGGTACCCATGGAATCCACCTCGCTAAACGAACTACTGCCCGCTTCGGTCTTAATCCCGTCGTTGAAGACACCGTCCCAATCAAACACAATGGCTCGAATTGACTTCAGTTTTTCAGTTAGTGTATCAACAGGTGTTACAAATTGCCCACCGAGAGAGGTAAAGGTTTTTTCTAGTTCCGTCATAAGGATGTATGATGCATGATGTATGACGTATGGCTTTTGCGCCAGCTACATCATACATCATACACCCTATATCATACATGCTAATTAAGCTAGTTCCGGCAACGTGTTCCGGTATTTTACTTCCACTGCGTGCAGTTCGAGCAGGGGTTTCAGGAATTCTTCCAGATAGCGTATATCCAACTGGCTAGCGGCATCGCAAAGTGCTTCGGAAGGACAGGTGTGTGTTTCAACAAACAACCCATCGACACCGGCAGCTACACCCGCACGAGCCAGCACCGGAAGGTATTCACGGGCACCACCTTTCGCATCGGCAGACGGAATACCGTATTTACGAATAGCATGGGTTACGTCGAACACAACCGGGTAATTGGTGCGTGCCATGTGGTAGAACGCACGTGGATCAACCACTAAGTCATTGTATCCGAAGGTGAAGCCCCGCTCGGTCAGGATGATCTGATCGTTGCCAGAATCTTCGATTTTCTTGACCGGGTGCTTCATATTCTCCGGTGCCAGAAACTGTCCGTGCTTCACGTTAACAACCTTGCCCGTTTTGGCCGCTGCGACCACCAGCATAGTTTGCATACAGAGATAAGCCGGAATTTGCAGCACATCCACTACCTCAGCCGCAGGAGCGCATTGATCCGGATAGTGAACATCAGTCAGCAATGGGAAACCGAACTGCTCTTTTACTTTGGCCAGAATCTTCATGCCTTTGTCGAGGCCAGGGCCATTGTAATAGTTCAGGCTGGAGCGGTTGTCCTTCTGAAACGATGACTTATAAATAATCTTGATGCCAACGCGCTCCTGGATTTCCCGGAGTTGCTCGGCAACCGTCATCATGATTTTTTCATCTTCAATAACGCACGGACCGCTGATGAGGAACAACTCATCCGACCCGCATTCGATGTCGCCAACGCGAACGATTTTCTGAGACATTACTTTGTCGTTTTAAACTAATTGGCCATCATCCTTCTGATTGTTCAGGAAGGAATTAAGCAGAATAAATCCGGTACCCACCATGACCGACACATCAGCCATGTTGAAGATACCCGTTTGAAGGACTCCGAAACTGATGTGTAAAAAGTCCGTCACCGAACCATACGCCCATCGATCGATGAGATTACCAATGCCCCCACCAATGATGAAGCAGGCACCGACAACAAACAACCGGGGTGTGTTGAATCGGAACAGCAAATAACCGAACCCAAAGGCCATAGCCAATAAGGGCACAATTAGCAGCAACAGGGTCTTAAGAATAGGCGGTAATGAATCGCCTACACTCAGGAAAGCGCCTGTATTTTCAACTTTCGTGAGCGTTAGATGACTATCTAAAAGCGGAATACTTTCACCATAATCAACCTTAGTTCTCACGATGTTTTTTGATACCTGATCGCACCCGATATTCACCGATACGGTAAGTAGTATGAGTAAGGCTCTGATTACGTTTTTCATCAGTCGGTTATCACGAAATCTTTACCTTATAGTCTACGGAACAAATCTTTCAGCACGTCAATAGTGATCACTTCCTGCCAGTTATCGCCGATAGCGTGTAACCACATGTGCGGCAGGTTGTACGATACGTGTGCCATTTGCGTGATGATGTCGTCGCTCCACTCTTTCGATAAACCCTGTGGCAAATCAATCTGGTGGTACGCGACCATCTCCTTGAACTCCGCCACACCTTGTGGATAATAGTCTTCGAGGTGATTCATGATCAGGCAATTGGCATAACAATGCCGGGTTCCCAGAATCTTTGACAGACCGTAGCTAAGCGCGTGACAAACACCTACTTCAGAATAGGTCAGACTCAACCCACCCATCATCGACGCGACCATGAGCTTATCATCATTTTCGGCTGTCTGACCTGATTTTTCACCCAGATAGACTTCCCGACAAAGTTTCATGGCCTGCTCTGCATAGGCGTGCGAATAGGCATTATTCATGCGCCCATTCTCCGACTCGATGCAGTGAATATAAGTATCCATACCCGTGTAGAACCACCAGTTACGGGGCACACTGGCAATCAGGTCAGGATCAAGTACGATTTGGTTGAAAACTGTCCATTCGCACTTTAGGCCTAGTTTTTTGACAGGCCCTGTCAGCACAGCCGTCATCGAAACCTCGGCACCGGTTCCCGAAATCGTTGGTACCCCAACGTGGTAAACGCCTGGCTTTTTAATCAGATTCAGTCCCTGATAAAGCGTCGATGACCCTTCGTTTGTCAGCATCAATGACAAGGCTTTGGCGATGTCCATGATGCTACCGCCCCCAATACCTACGACACCTGATGGCAGGCCTTTTTTCGCCAGAATCTCGTCGCGAAGCTGGTCGATCTGCTCGGTAGTGGGTTCGTGTTCTTCAACGCTGATATAGTACGTCAGGTCTTCGGGATAAACCGGAACCTGACCTTCGAGCGTCTTTCCTTTGAAATAGTTATCGACCAGAAAGACGAAATACCCTTCGTTATCGGCCCGGCGCGGAGCCAGAATTTCGTCGAGTTGAGAGAAACTTCCCCGACCAAAAACCGTCTTCTCGACGCCTTTGAAATTTTTATGCGTGGTTTGTGTTGGTGCTGCTACCATTGTATTGTTAAGCCATAGTGGCTGAAAAATTACGCTTCTACTAGTGTCGCTTTCCGGACGGCAGCTTCGATGTTTGTTGCTAATGCGGCTACTTCTTCAGTTGTCCAGGTTGCCCGAATACCAAATGAAATCAATCGTCCGATCGTAGCTTGGGCGTTCGGAATATCGAGGTTTTTATAGTCCTGTGGCGCACCAAATTTTTCGATGGCTAAAGGAGCAGCCGTCTTCATTTCCTTGATGTGGTTCCACTGGTTAATGAAGTGGTACATATTGGTGAACCAGTAGTTGAAACCACCCACGCCAGCTGCGTTCAGTTCGGCAACTGTGCGTTGTGCTGAGTCCGTATCGGCCATCAACAGATTCAGGAAGGTAGCGGAGTCGCCGTTTGCGTCGGGGATTTGGGCAAACGATACGCCTGGTACGTTGCCCAAGGCTTCCATCAGTTGTTTTTTATGCGCGTTGTTGCTCTTGATAATCTCGGGTACCCGACGCGTTTGCACCAGACCGACAGCTGCATGTAATTCACTAATGCGATAATTAAAGCCCAAAATTGGGTGCTGCTCCATACCCCGATTAGAACCAACGTGGTCGTGGCCGTGATCCGAATAAGAGTCAGCATGTTTATAAGCGGTTTCGTCGTTGGTGACCATGATTCCACCTTCGCCCGCCGTTGCAATCTTGAAAAAATCGAACGAATAAGCCCCGGTTTTGCCCCAAAGACCTGTCGAAATACCTTTGTAACTAGCACCCATTGCCTGACCAGCATCTTCAACAAGCACCAGATTATGCTCATCAACGATAGTCATAATCGCATCCATGTTAGCCATTTGACCACACATATGTACCAGGCAAATAGCTTTGGTTTTTGGCGTAATGGCTTTACGAATACCGTCTGCACTCAGGCAAAGGGTTTCGTCAATATCGGCAAAAACGGGTAAGGCACCTGCCATCAACACCGCTTCAACCGTAGCGATATAGGTAAAGGGAGGTACAATAACTTCATCACCAGCCCCGATTCCGGCGGCTGCCAATGCACACAAAACAGCCGTTGATCCGCTCGAAACGGCATGGGCATACTTGGCCCCAACTACTTTGGCAACCTCAGCCTCGAACTCCCGGGCTTTGTAGATATTATTACGTTGCGCTTCGTGATTATAGCGAAACAGGATACCAGTCTCGAGCACATCGTTGATTTCCTTGCGCTCGGCCGCTCCAAAAAATTCCATTCCTGGCATGACGTAAACCGTTTAGTAAGTCGCTTCAGAAATTAGATTATACGAAGCGGCTTTTTTTCTGCAAAAGTACGGGTTTTAAAACGAGAACGAATATATCGTTTGAGTATGGTACGCGCTCAGTATAGAATTCGTTTCTCTAAAGCGACCCACTCCTTAAAAACCATGTCGGCTTCGTCGCGTAAAAGCTGGTGCATGGGAATATGGCGCTGCTCGCGGGGTTTATCTAATTCTTCGTAAATAAACTGATCGTCAAAACCAGCATCAGCTGCATCGGAATGAAAGGCTCCATACACGATTCGGCTGGGGCGTGCCCAATAAATTGCCCCTAAGCACATCGGGCAGGGTTCGCAGGATGCGTAGAGTATACAATCGTCGAGCTGAAACGTACCCAGATTTCGACAGGCATCCCGAATCGCCACCACTTCGGCATGGGCCGTTGGGTCATTGGTTGACGTAACCTGATTACACCCGCGCCCAACTATTTCGCCATTACGGACAACTACAGCGCCAAATGGCCCGCCCTTACCGGTTGTCATACCTTCGCGAGCTAGTTGAATAGCCTCACGAAGAAACACTTCATCTTGATTTGTCATACTTATTTATTGTCAGGCTTTGTCAACAATAGACAGGTGTTGTCAAAAGTGATCAGAGATGTCTATCCTTGACAGTCTTTGACTATTTCTAACAATCCTTGGCAGTTTTTAAAGAGCGGCAAGATACTTTGTAACAACTAACAGAACAGGACTGTTTTTCTGAAATGTATCGAGAGCTAATCAATCGGGTAGCCGTTCCTAGCGGTACTTGCTCCTCAATGCTAACAGTAAGTAGGTGGCCAATTGCAGCATCTTATTAGGATCGGGCATACTGTAATTAAGGAGTTTGCTTACTTTTGAGGTATTACTTTTCAAGACTCTGTGGATTCACTACTTATTCAAAAAACTGTAGCACGACATCTGCTCGCTGTACAGGCTGTTCGACTCAAACCTACCGAACCCTTTACCTGGAGTTCAGGCTGGAAATCTCCAATTTATTGCGATAACCGGGTTACCCTGGCGTATCCTGAGGTTCGCAGTTTTATTAAAAATGCGCTGGCCGATGCCATCCGGCAGCAGTTCCCAACGGCCGAAGTCATTGCTGGTGTGGCGACTGCTGGTATCCCGCAGGGTGCACTGGTGGCCGATGTCCTAAATCTCCCCTACTGCTACGTCCGGCCTGAACCCAAAGCCCACGGCATGGGGAAGCAAATCGAAGGACATTTAGCCGCTGGTCAGCGCGTAGTCGTCATTGAAGATTTGATTTCGACGGGCGGTAGTTCACTCAAAGTTGTTAACGCCTTGAGAGCTGCAGGTGCCGAGGTATTGGGAATGGCTGCGATATTCACCTATGGTTTTCCTATAGCCAGTCAGAATTTTGCCAGCAAGAACGTACCACTGGTTTGCCTGAGTAATTATGATGCCCTACTGGTTGAAGCCCAGGAACTCGACTATATTCCAGCCGAAGCAATGGAATCACTCTCAGCCTGGCGTCAAAACCCGTCACAGTGGGGACAGTAAATAGTTAAATGGGATTCTATAGATTCTATTGTAACTTAGAATCTATAGAATCAACAGAAACAATAGAAGCTAACTCAACTACGTATGGCCATCGTAACTGCCCGAATCGAGCGAACACCGTATGAAACACACATCTCAACTGATTCGCAGGTTGTTGTAGCCGATGAACCACTCGATATGGGCGGTCAGGATCGGGGCATGCGACCAGGCGAATTACTGGCAGCCTCATTGGCGTCTTGTACCGTTATGACGCTACGTATGTATGCGGACCGAAAAGGATGGCCACTCGATTCGGCAGTTGCCCATGTCGAATACAGCAATGACCCGATTACAAAACGATCTCTTTTTGTATTGAAGCTGATCTTAAATGGTAGTCTAACTGAAGAACAGCGGGCACGACTTGTTGAGATGGCCGACCGCTGTCCGGTTCACCGGGCACTGCAGAATCCGATTGATTTTGAAACGATTCTGATTGAAGATTCCATCACGTCAAATTTATAAGGCTTAACATACCTAAAACCCGATGAGTCAGGCAGAACACAACTCAACTCCCGATATTACCAAGACGTACACGAATGGTGAAATTACGGTGGTCTGGAAACCAGCGGTCTGCATTCATTCCAAGGTTTGCTGGACGCAGTTGATTGAGGTATTCAATCCGAGAGAACGGCCCTGGATCAAGATAGACGGCGCTCCTACCGCACGCATTGTCGAGCAGGTAGATAAGTGTCCATCGAAAGCGTTGAGTTATTTCCGAAATGAAGACCCAATAAAAACGGAGGATATTCAGGCCGAAAGCCTTGTTGAACCGCTTCCCAATGGACCGTTGCTGGTGTATGGAAATCTCCGGGTAAAAGATGCCAGTGGACACGAGACCCAGAAAAATAAAGTAACCGCTTTCTGCCGGTGTGGAGCCAGCGGTAACAAACCCTACTGCGACGGTTCGCATTTAAAAATTGGATTTACAGGCTAAGCCTCTAGTGATGGAACGCAGATTAAGTAGATTTTACGCGGATAAAAATTGTATAGAATCTGCGTTCCAACTAGTTCAACGGTTTCGGTTTTGGTGCCACTACAACTGGGCTGGCAATACCATTAAGGTCGTATACAATTTTGCCATTCCGGATGGTCAGTTCGCACTCTAGCTTTTGCTTGCCTTCAATTTTATAACCGGTATAATCGAAGAAGCCGAAGTAGCCTGTATCTCTGGCATCAAACTTCCCATTGCGAATCGTCAGGATGGCGATATCGGCCACGGAACCGATGGAAAGGCTTCCCAGTTCAGGTCGGCGGATGGCTTGGGCAGGATTCCAGGTACTGGCCTCAATCACATTTCGCAAATCCATCCCCATCGCCATGAATTTCGACATGACATTGAGCATGTCTTTCATGGCATTGTTCATACTACCCGAATGAATATCAGTGCTGATTGTGTTCGGGTAAAATCCACTTTTCAGAGCCGGTATAGCCTGCGAAAAGGCGAAACTAATACCGCCATAACCCACATCGAAAATGACGCCCTTTTTCTGCGCTTCCCAGACGAAAGGCTTCACGTTACCCGTTGCTACGTCCAGAATCGACTCGCGGGTTTTTAACTGCCCGAAGCAATGCGTGTAGATATCGCCCGGACGGAGGTGTTTTGTGAATAATTCGTCGAGCGATAAAGTAGGTGTACTTCCTCCAAAATCAATCATTACAGGAAGACTAGCCAGTTTTCCAGCCTCTACAACCCGCTCGGTTGGTGTCCAGTTATACCCGCTGAAGTGGGCCAGTTTGAAGCCTACTACATAATCGGGGTATTGTTTCGCCATAGCTACCGTTTGGCTGGCATCCATGTCGTCTACATTCTGCTCAAATTTGCTGCCCCGCATTCCACTCCCAACAATATTGAGCAGAGCCAGCACCCGCGTTTGCGACCGGTCGATCGTCTGTTTCTTAAACGTCTCGAAATCACGCCAGCCCGAACAACCCGCATCCACAATCGTCGTGACGCCGTTTCGAAACGTGAATCCATCAGGTGGCAAGGCGTTCGGGCCGTTGCTGTACGTCTGATCCAGATTGGTCCCGAAAAATACATGCGTATGCATGTCAATCAGGCCGGGGGTCACGTACAATCCCTTCGCATTAATTACCTGAATGGCTTCTTTGGCGTCTAGATTTCGGCCGACCTGTACAATCTTTCCCTCGTTTATAGCTACGTCCATAATGCCATCAATCTTGTTTTTAGGATCGATGACATGGCCGCCTTTAATGAGGACGCTGTACGTTTGAGCAACGGCCAGATTGCTCAACAAGATCGCGAACAGGCCGAGAACTAGTTTTCTCACGATTGAGAAATTCTTGAAGTTGACAAGTTAGGTTTTGATAAATACAAACTAGTTTTCCGACAGGATTAACAGGATTTACAAGATTGAAGTAATTGCAATCTTGTAAATCCTGTCGGAAACCGCTAAACGGCAGCTTTGGATAGTTCTTCTTTAATTCGTTTTGCAACGATTTTTTCCTGGCCCGGCTTCATCATCCAGACAGTCACGCCAATGTTGCTAGGCCCACCTCCACCAACTTCAATTGATGGATCACCTTTTCGTAACGACTCCTGTAGTTCTTTGCCCGTAATACGCAGTTTGGCAGGGTCCCAGGAAATTCGAAGTGTAGGTGTATGATTACCTAGTGGAGGAACATGTACTTCAGTCTGTACACCCACGACAGTTTTTACCGTATTTTCAATGTGTGATGTACCTTCTTCCCAGATTTTCCAGACTTTGTCGTGGTCTTCGTTGATGAATTTTTCGAGGGCTACGTACATGCCTAGGATCTCTTCTTTGTTGACTTTCATGCCCCGACCAATGTTGAATCCTCGGGGAGGCATGTGCAATCGAGCTGCCGAAATAATATCTTTCTTACCCATCAGGAGACCAGCACTTTGAGGTCCGCGCATGGCTTTACCGCCCGAGATAACCACAAAACTGAAACCCATATCATTGAATCGCCACAGATTTTCAACCGGTGGAACGTCAGCAGCAATGTCGATGGACGTGGGGATATTATGCTTTTTGCCTAACGCAACCCATTCCTCATGCATGATTTTGCCTTTGTCGGCTTCAATGTGCAAAAAGTGCATGAGCGCCGTTTTTTCGTTGATCGCCTTCTCCACATCTTCGGCAGTTTCAACGACGATAATTTTGCAACCCGTGTTCGTCAGCGCGTGGTTGTAGACAATGTCATGGGCTTTCTGACAGATTACTTCCGTTTTCATGCCAGTGCCGTCCAGATGGGGTAGTTTCTCCACTTTCTTCTGATCCATACCGGTCAGAATACCAGCCAGCCCCAACGTCATACCGGCAAAAGCGCCCGAGGTGACGACAGCTGCTTCTGAATGCACTAGCTGAGCAATCTTTTCACCCACTTTATCCTGAATCTCATCGAGCAGGCAAAACTCTTTTGCTCCACCATTGATGGCGTCCAGTACTTCGTCGTGCATAAGTGAGCCAGTCATGTAAGTAAGCGTACCAGCCGCATTAATAAACGTCCTGATACCCAACTCCTTGAACAAATCCCGCTTGGGAGCGGCCAATGGTGCTGCATCTACCTCTAGCGGAAGACCGCCAACCAATCCACCTAACAGCGGAACGCTCGATAAGCGCTTAATGAGTTTTCGTCTGCTTAACATGTGAGTAGTGGTAAAAAGAGTGTCACCAGTGTCACCTCACCCCCGGCCCCTCTCCTAAAACAGGAGAGGGGCCGGGGGTGAGGTTAAATCGTTAGATATAAGCAATGCAGTCCATTTCTACCAGTGATTCGCCGGGGACACCGCCGTAAACGGCTACCGTTGTACGAACCGGGGGCTTGCTGCCAAAGCGACCTTTGTAGACTTCGTTCATGGCTTTATAGTCGTTCAGGTCGTGAAGGAAGACAGTTACTTTCAGGACTTTCTCCATGGATGAGCCCGCTTTAATGAGTTCCTGTTCGAGTTCTTTGAGCACTTCGTCGGTATGGATTTTAATGTCACCTTCCTTATGATAGCCTTTTCCGGCAACGAACACCAGATTGCCCAGTTTAGTAGAACCAGAAAACAAGGGAACATCCTGTTGAGTCACCACGTTAAACACCTCTTTTTCAGGTACCGGTTCGGCCATGGCTTTGGTTGTTGCCCCTAAGCCGATAATGCCGGCCATCGATGCAAAAAGACGTTTTAAACTAGATCTGCGTTGTGTTTCCATACTAAGCGAATTGGGAAAAGGTAAACAGGTATTCCGTTGATTTACTGAAATTTAAGCTCTTATGGGTAAGGTTGTTATCTCATTAATCTACCCGAAATTCATCGAGTAGTAGCCATGCCTTTCCGCCTGCTCCGTATTCGCCGGAAGGAATGATGCCTTTGTTCGTTGCCCGTATCCGAACGTAACGCGCCTGGGTCGGCGGAAACGTAGCGTTTACGGGATTTATACCATTTATCGGGAACTGCGTTTGTTGATACACCTCCCGAAATGTTTTTCCATCGTCCGAGACAGCAACGCTGAGCGTATCGGGTGCCCACATGCGCTGCCAGTGATAATTCAATATGTGCGTGCCAATGCTGGAAATAGACAGCGTGCTTTGCAAATCAATAAGCACGTCCGCATCTTTCCCTTGAAAACCAATCCATTCGCCCGTGTTATACCGACTGGTTCCAGCCACTCCATTGACAGCCACGAGCGGGCTGACTGGCTTATAGTTTCCCGATGGTTCCGTGGTAAACATGACTAATTTTCCGGTCGCTTTACTGATCGTCAGTGCTTTTTGAAACACCCGTCCCTGCTGCTGATTGCTCAGGAATACGACTGCTTTTATAGTCTCCGTCTGTCTAATATCAATTGGCTGCGTATATGTAGCACTGCTCAGAATCGGGTTTGTACCATCAGTCGTATAACGAATGGTAGCACCGGGCAAAGTCGTTGATAATCTCAATTGTACCGAACCCGCAGAGGTAACGGTCACCGAATCGGTCAGCTCATCGAAACGATTGGCGTATTGTACGTTCAGGCGTTTCAATAGGATTTCCTGTAGCCGAAGCCGTCGCAGAAAGTCGGGGTAATTTCGGTTTTGTCGTTGACTCCAGGCGATTTCAGCTACAGCAATCGCCCGTGGAAATAGCATATACTCCGCTTGCGCGGGGCTATCCAGATACTCGCTCCAGACTGTGCCCTGGACGCCTTTCAGGTAAATGGCTTCGTCGGGGCTAATATCTGCCGGAATAGGTTCGTAAGAATACACTTTACTCAAAGGCGTGTAGCCAGCCGCGGCCAATGGTTCTTCAGGGTATAATGACTGGTAGTAGTCGAAATAAACATGACTTTCGGGCGTCATGATCGCGTTATGTTTTTGCCGAATCGCTTCAATACCGCCTTCGATCCCTCTCCAGCTCATCACAGTCGCACCCGGCGATAAGCCACCTTCCAGGATTTCGTCCCAACCAATTACTTGACGGCCTTTCTTATTTACATGTTTCTCGATACGTCGGATAAAATAACTCTGAAGTTCATCTTCGTCTTTCAAGTGTTCATCTCGAATACGAGCCTGGCACTTCGCACAGGTTTTCCAACGGGTTTTCGGGCATTCATCGCCCCCGACATGAATGTACATTGACGGAAACAAGTCAATGACTTCGTCCAGAACACCTTCTAAAAATGCAAACGTACTATCGTTGCCAGCGCAAAAAACATCGTCGAAAACACCCCAGAATGTAGCCGCCTGATACGGCCCGCCCGGCTGACCGTTTGGTTTCAGGCAACCCAGTTTCGGATAGGCACTCAACGCGGCCATGGCATGCCCCGGCATCTCTATTTCGGGAATAACTGTTATGTGACGTTGCGCTGCGTACTGAACAATGTCGCGAACTTCGGCCTGCGTATAGTAGCCGCCGTAGCGCTTACCATCGAAACGGTGTGGTAATTCTTTCTTGTGGCCAATCATCGTTTCGGTACGATACGCGGCCTTTTGTTGTAATTCCGGGAATTTCTTTATCTCAATTCTCCAGCCCTGATCGTCGGTCAGATGCCAGTGAAATGTATTGAACTTATACAGCGCTAATTCATCAATGTACTTCTTAATGAACGCCACCGAAAACATGTGTCGGCTGACATCCAGGTGCATACCGCGATAAGAAAAACGCGGGTAATCCGTAATGTCACAAGCCGGAATTGTCGCCGATTTCGACTGCGCAAAAAGCTGCGTTAGCGATTGCACTCCATAAAACAGGCCAGCCTCATCGTGTCCAGTTAACTTAATTCCCTGAGTACTAATTTGGAGTTGATACCCCTCGGCTTGTGTAACGCGACCTTTATCAATTGTCAGTTCAATACTCGGCTTCGTCTTTTTCAGGACTAGCGACAATCCGGTACAAGCCCGAATCTGCACCTGAAATAAAGTAACAAATTGACTAGACACCCCAGCACCGGGCGCAATTCCAACTTGTGTACCAAGTCGAAACTGCCCCGCTGTCTGGCGATAGGTTACAGGTTCAGGAATTAGTCCGCTTTGCGCGAATAGATTACCTAAACTGAGAAGGAATAGTAGTGCAATTTGTTTCATTTGTATGTGTCCGGATTATTTATCCAACCACATCTGCGTTAGGAATGTATTTTCACCCTGCCTTGCAACAGCGCCTAAATAATTCTCTTTGTTGAGGTTTTCTTCCGTTGCTGGGTAAAGCATCCGGCGGAAGATTTTTCCTCCTGTGATGTTACCCGTGTAGTTGTTAGGTACCAGAGCCGGATAGCCCGTACGACGCCAGTTCAGGAACACCTCCTGCGAATTCGGGAAAATCGACACCCAGAACTGCGTATACAGTTGCTCTAATTGCTGGGCCATTGTAGCCGTAGTAACCAGCGCATTAGCCGTAGCATACGCATCAATATTGGCTTGCGAAATCACCCCATCAGCACCGTACAACGCCCATTGGCGCATGGCCGCTTTGAGTCCCAGATCATACAGTGTGGCGGCCGACTTCGCGGTGTACCAACCCCGAAGTGCGGCTTCGGCGAGGTAAAAATTGACTTCGGCATTGCTGATCACCAACATAGGTGCGTTCAGTTTCAGAATCGTGTTCTGGTTCGGTTCCGAATACGTCACAAAATCAGCAGGCTTGGTATTGGGAATCGTAGCCACCATTCCTTTCTGGATACTCACATCCGTACTAGGTTTGCCGTTTACATACACCACCGAAAGCACAGGCAGACGAGGATCGTTGGTCTTTTTTAGGTAATTAATAAACGTATCGTAATATTTCCCTCCTTCCGGATTACTCACGCCATCGGCTTTCAGGTAATCGCTGTTCAGCATCCAGTAGGCCAGCGGATTTTGGTTAATCACCTGACCGGCTGCCAGATAGGTAATCTTTGCCATATCAGCATCTTCGGTGATCAAGCTTCCAGCAATGGCTTTTTTAACCCAGGTTTCGGCCAGCCCTACATCGGGCTTCGTCATCCGCATCCCCATCCGTAGCATTAGTGAATAGGCGAATTTCTTCCACTTGGTAATATCGCCACCGTAAATCAAATCGGCAGCGCCGAAAGTCGATTTCGTTGCATCGAATAAGGCAATTGACTTTTCCAACTCACTCAGCAGATCGGCGTAGATGTCTTTCTGAGGGTCGTATACTGGTTTAAAGATGCTTTGCGTATAACCCTGTGCTGCCTGTTTATATGGAATGTCGCCGTACAAATCTGTGATCTTGGAGAAACTGTACACGCGCCATATTTTAGCAATCGCCAACTTGTTGACCAACAGCGGATCTTTCTCCAACGCCCGAATTACTTCCCCGATCTCATTGATTTCGTTCGGATAGGCATTGGTGAAAACCGTGTACGGAGCTGTACCCTGATTGAAAATATATTTAGAGCCCCAGCTAGCTACGTCGTTGTAGCTGGTTGTGTATTGCATGGTGCCCTGCAAGCCTGTAATGACGTTGCCAACAGCATCATATTGCGCTTTGGTAAATACGAAATCTGGGCTGACCGTGCTGGATGCATCGGGGTTGATATTGAGTTCTTGCAAGCCTTTGTCGCAGCTTTGCAGCGTGCAGAGCGCCAACAGGCAATAAGTAAATTTATAAAGTCGATTTTTCATGGATGTCGTCGTTAGAATTTTACGATGAGGTTCGCGCCATAACTTCTGGTACGGGGTAATCCAAAGGATTCAAAGCCCTGGTTAGAGCTGTTTGTGTAGCTCTGTTCAGGATCGAAATTGTCCGTGTTCTTGTAGAGTGTCAGGAGGTTACGGGCTACAAATGAGATACTGGCCGACTGTAATTTCACGACCTTCAGCGCACTAACCGGAATATTGTAGCTAAAAATGACCTGACGAAGCTTCACGAAGCTGCCATCGTGCAGAAACAGATCGGTGTAGTTTTTGTCGTTGTCATAGTAGGTCCGCAGGTCACCTTTGGCGATGGTCCGGGTGTAGGCATCGCCCTTGGGTGTCACACCAGTTATGGTCAGTCCATTTTCGCGACCAGGCAGGGTTTGTTTCAGTTTGCCCATCCGGATAGCATACACTTCCATAATCGAGAAAACCTTGTTGCCAAACTTGCCATCCAGCAGAATATTCAGCGAGAAGTTCTTGTATTTGAACTCGTTCGTGAAGCCCATCGTCAGCGGAGGAACGCCTTTCCCTAGCTCTTGTAGCGCCGATTTCTGGGCAAAACCCGTGGCAGGATCATAGACAATGTTGCCATTGGCATCGCGGACCTTGGTCGTTCCAACGATAGTTCCGTATGAACTACCTTCAATGGAGTTAATATAGGCATAGTTATTCACCGTCGTTGCCATCTGCATCGAGCTGATTCCATCCGCCAGTTTGACCACTTTGCTCTGGTTATACGCCACATTGTAGCTCAGATTCCAGCCAAAGTTCGACGTGCGAACAGGGGTCACCGTGACAAGGGCTTCGATACCCCGGTTATTCAGCTTACCAACATTCAGGTAAACCGAATTATAGCCCGATGTTGGCGAAGTGCTGGTTTGAACGATGTCATTCGTCGTGGCCCGATTGTAGTACGTAAGGTCAAGACCAACTTTCTTGTTGAACAGCTGCAAGTCAATCCCCGCTTCGAATGTGGTCGACGTCAGTGGTTTCAGGGCCGCATTGGTTAGGCCCGAATTCGTTGTGACATTGGTTGTTACGTTCTGCAACGGCTGCCCCGAACTTGGAATCATCGAGTACGTCAGGTTGATTACGTAAGGATCGGGCGTAGCACCACCCACTTGCGCCCACGAAGCCCGAAGTTTGGCGTAATCGAACACACGAGGCAATTGGAAAGCCTGCGACAACACGAAGCTACCGCCCACAGATGGGTAAAAAATAGTGTTGCTTTGTGGACTCAGGGTTGAGAACCAATCCTGACGACCCGTTGCGGTCAGGAATGCAATGCCTTTGTAGTCAAAGTCAACCGAGCCGAAAACAGAGTTGGTTCGTGTGTGCTGATTGAGCGGCACAGTACTCGACGTAGCGAGGTTAGTTGAGCTATAAAAGAACGGAATCGTAAACGTTGCTCCCGACAGATTCAACTGGTTATAACTGAAATTCCGCTGGTTCATGCCTGCCAGTGCCGAAAAACCGAAGTGGCCAAACGTCGTGTTATAATTGGCGGTGAGCATGCTATTGGTTTCACTCACATCGGTTTTCAACTGCGTATACTGCCCATTCGGAATGTAGCGGGTTCCCGTTGGCAGAATGTACTTGTAATTGTAGTTATAAAAATCCCGGCTGACAGTCCCTTTCACCGACAGGTTTTTCAGGATTTTGTAGGTCAGACCCAACTGGCCGATGAAGCGGTTTTTGCTATCGTCCTGCTGATATTTATTGACAACAAAGTAGCTGTTCGACGCAATGTCGGCATCGTTCCAGGCAATTTCGGTACCATTGGCATCGTATCCTGGGCTCAACCACCGAATATCAGACGTATTCCCGATCATGTAAGGCGTCCAGTTCGGATTGCCGAGGGCATCGCCAGCGCCGGTTTTATTATGGCCGTTTTCCAGTGTGTATTGAGCCACGGCTTCAAGCGTTATTTTATCCCCGAATGAACCATTAATGTTCAGGTTACCGGTTTTGCGTTTGTAGGTATTCGTAGGCAAAATGCCTTTTGCATCCAGATCAGACAGCGAAAACCGATAGTTAACCTTCTCATTACCACCCGTAAAAGCAAGCGTATTGGTAAAGGTCTTACCGGTTTGGTAGAAATTCTGAATGTTGTTTTTCTGCGCTACGTATGGGTGTGTCAATCCATCGGCTCCCACAAAATCAGAACCATCAATTTTAGCCCCCCAGGAACGGCGTCCCCAGGCAATGGCCTGTGCCTGCGTAGTTGGTTTCGCGGCCCCATCGCCCTGACCGTATTCATACTGCCAATCGGGAAATACAGCCGCATTTTCCATCGTAAATGTCGAGTTATACTCAACACCGATACCACGCTGTGCCCTCCCTTTTTTCGTTGTAATGAGGATAACTCCATTGGCCGCCCGCGAACCGTACAGAGCCGCAGCCGTACCACCTTTTAATACGCTAATCGACTCAATATCATCGGGATTGATACCAGCAATCCCATCGCCCCGGTCAACGTTACCCTGACCGCCATTGGTTGTTGCAGCACCGCCAGGAACCGTATTGTCGATAGGCATCCCGTTGATTACGTACAGCGGTTGGTTATCACCCGTCAGGGAGCCATTCCCCCGAATGATGATCCGGCTGGAGCCGCCTGGGCCAGTCGAAAGACCGGTTGCGTTTACCCCCGCTATTTTCCCGGAAAGCGCGTTTGCTACGTTATTCTCTCTGGCCTGTGTAAACTCAGAACCTTTCACTTCCGTAACCGAATAGCCAAGAGCTTTCTTGTCTTTGGTTATCCCTAAGGCCGTTACGACCACTTCACCAAGTTGGGTAGCGTCTTCTTTCAGGCTTACATCAACCACAGAACGGCCATTCACAGCAATTTCCTGCGCCACAAACCCGATGTAGGAGAAAATGAGCGTTGCCTGCGAGCTCGACAGATTAATCGAGTATTTCCCTTGGCTATCAGTAACCGTTCCCTTGGTAGATCCCTTCTCAACGATGGTAACGCCAGGTAGCATGGCACCATCGCCAGTATTCGTCACTTTTCCGGAAATCGTCTGCGCTAGTACAGGTACACTCAGCAACCAGAGCATTGTAAGCAGCTTACCCAAATGAGTAGGCCAGCGTAGTAAAGTACAGTCCATAAGTTATGATTGATTAGTTAAGTTAAGATTACTTATCATTCAATTTGCAAATTTTGCAATCTTTTCATGCAATTCTTGCGCAATATAGACGCCCATGTTGCAACTTTGCAAATATTATTTCTCATATAGCTCTATATTCCTGTCATTATATGCAAAAAATATTTTTTTCATCCTATTTATGTGGCAAAAACGAGGATCTTGCAAAGTCTATTGCAAAAAATCGTAGATCTAATTTTACCTAGCACGACTACCAACTTGTTGATAGGTAAGATTTTGTCCTTATTTTGCTTTTTGTGTCAAGTAACCGAACGTAACACTTTCTCATGTCAATTGCCTTTTTAAAAGACGAGCGTAAAGATTTAATTATCAATCAATTAAACCTCCATACGCGAATCAACCTGACCGATTTGGCTGTTACGCTAAACGTATCTGAAGACACTGTTCGACGAGATATAAATGACCTGGCAGAGGAAGGGAAGTTGATTAAAATTCGGGGGGGAGCCATGTCGAAGGCTTATCACCATTCGTCGCAGTTGCAGGAAACGTACGCGCACCAGAGCAAACGGATCATTGGTGAGAAGGCATTGACCCTCCTACGCGATGGAATGCTGATTCTGATGGGTGGTGGAACAACGATCCGGGAGTTCATTAAGATGATTCCGACGGAGTTGAAAGCAACGTTCATTACGGTTAATCCGCTGACAGCCGTTGAGTTATTGGACAAACCCAACCTAGAAATCATCATGATTGGCGGTCAGATTTCCCGCTATAGTCAAATGAGCGTGGGGGGTGAAGTGTATCAGCGCCTGTCGGAACTGCGAGTCGATTTATGTATTATGGGGACTAATGCTATCGACGCGAAAGAGGGCCTGACCGACTCGGATTGGGAAACGGTTCAGGCGAAGAAAACTATGATTCGGGCTGCGGAGAAAATCGTAATCCTGGCTATCTCCGAAAAAATGAACAGCGTGATGCGCATGAAAGTAGCCGACCTGAGCCAGATCGACTACCTTATCACAGAACTCCCGGCCAATTCTCCGCAATTATCACCTTATCGGACGGGGAAGACGGAGGTATTGTAAAGCTAAAAAAGCCTATAAACCCATCTACGATACGCCTTTGAACTCTTCCTGCTCTATAAATGGCTGACTTCGTAACCGCTTTCCAGTAGCTTTGAAAATTGCATTTGCAACAGCCGCACCAGCTGGCGGTAAAGAGGGTTCGCCTAAGCCAGTGGGTTCAATTTCGTTCTGAACAAAATGTACTTCTATTTCAGGGATTTCATTCAGTCGAATAAGCCGATATTCGTTGAAATTCTTCTGTTGTGGTACGCCATCTTTGAATGTAAGACTCCCAAACATAGCGTGGCCAATCCCATCGACAACGCACCCACGCACCTGCTGCTGGGCTCCACTCTGATTAATTACAACACCACAATCGGCCGCAGAATAGACCTTTTGCAACACAGGCTTACCTTTCTGCATAACTACTTCACCTACTTGAGCGACGTAGGAACGATGCGAAAAATACACACTAAATCCTTGCGCAATGGGTTTGCCATCGACACCTTTCTTTTTACCCCAGCCCGATTTTTCGGCTGCTAATTCAATAACGCCCTTCATTCGGTCGATATCGTATTTGATAGCTCCAACCGGTTTCTGTTTGGCTTTATCCAAAAGTTCCAGTCGGAACTGAACGGGATCTTTACCAGCGGCTTGCGCCACTTCGTCAATAAATGCTTGTTCGGCAAACGCCAGAAAGTTCGTTATTGGCGCGCGCCAGGGGCCAGTTGTAATAGGAGATTTGTGGTCAACGCTGTCAATCAGGAGATTATCAACGGCTCCTGATGGAAAATTATCTTCACGCGTTGCATTACCGGCGTTAATACTAGCTCCTCGAAGTTTGTAGCCAATCATATTTCCCTGCTCATCCAACGCAGCCTCAAACCGATAGCGAACAGCTGGCCGGTAACTACCACCCATCATGTCATCTTCACGTGACCAAATCAATTTCACTGGTGCATTAACGAGTTTCGAAACCTGTACAGCTTCGATTACATAATCGGCCTTGAGTCGTCGGCCAAAACCGCCACCCATTCGGGTAAGTTGAACTGAAACTTTATCGGGCGAAATACCGAGTAGTTTAGCCGTTTCATTACGTGCGAGTTCGGGAGTTTGTGTAG
Source organism: Spirosoma arboris (assembly GCF_009754945.1). Classification (GTDB taxonomy): domain Bacteria; phylum Bacteroidota; class Bacteroidia; order Cytophagales; family Spirosomataceae; genus Spirosoma; species Spirosoma arboris. Next base: position 1,633 of record NZ_WPIN01000023.1, on the reverse strand, counting down.
GCCCAACTAATTCGACACCGTCTGGCCGGACGTGAGCGAAGAAGTTCATCGGTTCTAACGGATTGTGTGGCAGGAAAGGGCACTGATATTCAGCTTTAACGACTTTGGCCGCATTCTTAAAAGCTGTTTCCACATCGCCATCCTTTCGGCGAACGGTTGCATTCGAACCGTCTAATAATTCTTTAAAGAGCTTATTATGATCGGCAGTACTTTCCAGCGCATCGGCTTTTTCCCACTCAATTTTGAGCGCATCTTTCGCCTTTTTTACTTGCCAGGTCGATTTTCCTACGACAGCCACGTTATTGTCAAATGTCACGACTTCAACAATACCTGACATCGCTTTGGCTGCGGTAGAATTTAGCGACTTTAGTTTATAGCCAAAAGCCGGGCGCTGTATCATGGCAAATAGCATACCATCACGGTAGAAATCCAACCCAAACAAAGGCTTACCTGTGATGATTTTTGGATTGTCAACGTTCCTGACTACACTACCAATCAGATTAAAGTCTTTTATATCTTTTAGTTTAACATCACTCGGAACGGGTAATTGAGCTGCTTCGGTGGCTAACTCCCCGTAGCTCAATTGGCGCTTACTGGGTTTATGCATAACCACGCCTTTGCTGGTGGTACACTCTAAGACTGGTACATTCCAGCGCTTAGCAGCTGCTTCGACTAACATTTGGCGGGCGGTAGCTCCAGCTGTTCGAAGTCGTTTCCACGAATGTGGAATTGAACCACTTCCTCCAGCCACCTGGCGTTCAAATTTTTTGGTATCGAGTGGAGCTTGCTCAACGACAACTCTTGTCCAGTCGGCATCCAGTTCTTCGGCCACAATAATTGGGAAGGCCGTTTTAATCCCCTGTCCAACTTCAGGATTTGGAGACAAAATAGTTATGACACCTTGTGAATTAATAGAGAGATAACTATTAAAATCGGCTACAGAAGAAGCGATTAATGGTGTGTTATCTACAGCCGTTAATGCTTCCGCATCCGTCCAGTTAAAATTTAATATTAGCCCCCCTCCTGTAAGGGCAGCCATTTTCAGAAAATTCCTTCGATTTGACTTAGATAACGTCTGCATGGCTATTTCGTTTTTGACGTTTTAGAAGGAATAGGTGTAGCTGTACTATCGGCAGCAGCCTTTACGGCTTCGCGAATACGATGATAGGTTCCACAACGGCAAAGATTACCCGTCATAGTCTCATCAATTTCAGCCTGAGTAGGCTTTGGATTACGTTTGAGTAGTGCAGCCGCAGTCATTATCTGGCCCGCCTGACAATATCCACACTGAGGAACATCGATCTTATCCCATGCCTGTTGAACGGGATGCGTCCCATTTGCCGATAGTCCTTCAATAGTCGTTACCTTCGACTTGCCAATGACCGATACGGGCAACACACAGGAACGGGTAGCTTCACCATCTAGATGTACGGTACAAGCACCACATTGCGCAATACCACATCCATATTTCGTACCAACTAAGCCGAGATGGTCGCGAAGTATCCAGAGTAAGGGAGTATCGGCATCAACATCAGCCTGATATGCCTTGCCGTTTACTTGAAGTTTAAAGATAGCCATTGGATCTATAGGATTGACTCAGAGTAGCTAAAGATAAAGAAAAGGGGGAATTTAG
>NZ_WPIN01000022.1 GCF_009754945.1 Spirosoma arboris | reverse complement strand
ATAAATAGTACATTCAACACCATTTATATTAAGTTGATACGAAGGACCATAGCCTAGCTTGGCATAATCTTCATGCGATAAAGGGTCATAATTTGATATGATTCATGGAGCAGGAAAACTGAATGGAAGATGATAGGTTTTGTCCTTTACTGGCTCTTGCTGCATTGCTATTTTTATTTAGGCTAAAACGTTAGCTTAATCTTATCTGCGGCATCCCGCTTGGATTGGTCAATAATCTTGGCGTAAATCTGCGTTGTCTTTAGCTCACGATGACCCAGCATCTTCGATACCGTGTAAATGTCGGTTCCAAGAGATAGTTGTAAAGTTGCGTATGTATGCCTAAAACTATGAAAAGTGACATTTTTTGTAATCCCAGCAGCTTTCACCCACTGCTTTAAAATCTTGTTCCAATGAGCAGAATACATTAGACCGGGTAATACGGGCTGACTATCTCCTAATCGTTCACCCAACAACGAAACCGCTTGATTGGAAATAGGCATATATTCTACACCGTCTGTTTTCTCCTGCCGAAAATTAATTGTATATCCGTTGTCAGCATCGTAGCGTATTTGTTTCCATGTCAGGGCTTCAATATCAGAGTAACGTAAACCTGTCAAAGCCGAAAATAAAGCTGCTTGTTTGAGTACAGGAAGAATGTGTAAATCTGTCTCGACAAGTAATTGTAATTCGGCTAAAGTCAGATACTCCCGCCGAGTTTCTTCCGGCTTTATACCCTCTATTTTTGCGTCAAGGTCAGTACTTATTATCCCGTCTTTATACGCCTGCTTCAGCGCAGCTTTGAATTTGTTGAAGTAACTGACGGTGGAGTTCACCGCTAACAGTTCATCGTTTCGCTGGCTCTTTGCTTGCATCATATACGCCCGAAAATCCCGACATTTCTTTAGCGTTAATTCGGACAGTTTGAGCGAACCACCTGTAAAATCTTTCAAATAGTGTAGGGCGCTATCCCAACCGTCTTTATTACTTCCGGTTCGGCTAGCCGCTAGTTGCTCACAGTAAGCGACAAAGCAAGTATTCTGTGTCTTCTTGGATAGAAAACCATAGGCTCCACTTTGAACTTCAATCTGTCGCTGAGCGCGTATGGTTTCTGCCAATGCTACTGTTTCATTATTTTGCTCCTTGTCAGCAGGCGTTTTGGGCCTGTTAAATAGGTACAGCCCTAGAAACTCGCGCCGGGTAGGTTTACCCGTATCAGGATGGGGAATAGCCGGATAGTAGTCAAGATAGAGGCTAGTACGCCCGCCTGTAATTGGCTTTTTGCGAAGTTTGACTTTAATCATGGCAGGGTAGGAGCAAGTAACTGATCAATTCGTGACTTAGGAACGTAGGCATAGATACCGCTATATTGCTTCGGAACCTCATGCCGTTGTATCAGGTCGTATAGAGCTTTTTCGGAAATACTGTACTTCTCTCGTATTTCCTTCATGGTATAGCAGTCAACGAGTGGGACCGGAATGGGTCGGCTCTTTTCCAAGAGTTCGGCTGGTCGGTCAAAGAGTCGGTCTATGTCAGAGCGACGGATAACTGTACGGCGGTTGAGTTTGACAAAAGGTAATTCCCCTCGCTCGTTGAGTCGATACAGACTACGACGACTAATCCGAATGAGCTTTGCCGATTCGTCAACAGTTAGAAACTCTTGAGCCTTTATATCCTCAATAGGCTTGATTTTTATCTGCAATGTCTGCTGATCGCTTACCTCAACTTTACCCGACCGCTGACGCGCCTTATATGCCTTTTTCGCGCATGCATCGCTACACGTTTTGGACGTTGTTTTACGAGCTTCAAACTCGTTACCGCATTGTTGGCAGATACGAATGATTCGAATGTTAGAACTCATGTGCTATGCTGTGTCAAGGGAATGACATACTATGTCTTAGTGTGTCAGTTTGTGCCATTATCTCGCCAAAAAATGGGCTTTTTCTAAAAGCCCGCTTGCCAGATACAATAAAGGTACAAGTAATTACTCAACAAACAATTACTATCACTTGGTGAACTGATAGTGTAAAGCATGTATAAAGCCCATTTTCAGGACTTTATACATGCTTTAGTAGTGTATTGTAATTGATTTGTTCAGCACAGTTACTTTCCGATACAGAACTTGCTGAATATCGACTCAAGTAAATCATCGGTTGTAATCTCACCGGTAATTTCGCCCAAATGCTGTAAAGCAACGCGTAAATCCATCGCTAACCAGTCGGGCGTTACGTTCGAATCAAGCCCCGAGATGGCACGGGCGAGGGCATCGTCGGTGGCAGTGAGGTGCTCGTAGTGACGGGCGTTGGTTACGACGGCGCTGCCTGTCTGTACGGCGGCATCGGTACGCACACGGGCCGAAAGGGCAGATTTTAGCTTTTCTACGTGGATGTGTTTAGCCGCTGAAATCCAGACAATCGATTCACCTACTATTTGTTCTAATGATTGACGTTTCTCGTCGTCAATGGCATCCAGCTTATTGCCAACAAGTAGGTAAGGCTTACCCGATTCGTGCACTTCAGCAACAGCTGCTTGCAGTTCATCAGGAGCAATGTTCTTGCCGTCGAAGAGATAGACAACGAGAGCGGCATCGCGCATTTTCTGCTGCGTACGCTCAATACCGATCGCTTCAATTCGGTCAGTGGCCTGTCGCAAACCGGCTGTGTCGATCAGTCGAAAGCGAATGCCGTCAATGAATAATTCATCTTCAATGACATCACGAGTGGTACCAGGAATGTCGGAAACGATGGCTTTTTCTTCGTTTAACAGCGCATTTAGCAACGTCGATTTGCCCGCATTGGGCTTACCGACGATAACCGTTGGAACACCATTTTTTATCGCGTTTCCGGTTGAGAAGGAGTCAATTAGTGGATGCAATACCCGCCGAATATCGAGCATTAATTGTCGGAGTCGGTCGCGGTGAGCAAACTCCACATCTTCTTCGCCAAAGTCCAGTTCCAGTTCAACCAAGGCTACAAAATCAATGAGTTGTTGCCGAAGTTCTTTCAACTGTTTCGAGAAGCCCCCACGTAGCTGGTTCAGCGCGGCCCGATGGCTGGCATCGGAATCCGACGCAATGAGGTCGGCCACCGCTTCGGCCTGTACCAGATCGAACTGACCGTTCAGAAAAGCGCGTTGAGTAAACTCTCCCGGTTTTGCCAGTCGAGCGCCTTCCTGCATGAGCCTACGCAGAATTTGCTGAATGATAAACTCTGAACCGTGACACGAAATCTCAACCACATCTTCTTTCGTAAAAGATTTTGGAGCCCGGAAAACCGTTACCAGCACTTCGTCAATAATACTGGCGTTTCCCGACGCGTCCGGCTGGTTTCGAAGCGTGCCAAAATGGGCAGTATGGCTGGCCTGTTGCGTCAGATCTTTTCCTCGGAACATGCGGTTTGTGATCTCAATGGCGCCTTCGCCCGATACACGGATAACAGCAATAGCGCCAATGCCGGGAGCGGTGGCAAGGGCTGCAATGGGGTCTAATTGAAACAAGTCTGTCGTTTGTTGTTTGTAGTTTGGGGCTTCTGTATGTCGAATACTAAAAACCTTAAACCTTTTTCGGGAAAACGGGCAACTGATTTAGGAGCCCAATCAGACGCTTTTCGACCGGCACTGTTGGAATACCAAGGTAGTCGGCATAAGCATCGCCCAGGAAGAAACGCATTTCACCGGCTGCGAGGTTCCGAATGCTGTCTGGATTGGAAGAAACTCGCCCGAAAGTATTATTCTGGAAATGTTGGGCGAGTTGTTCGGCTATAGCGTTTAGCAGTGAACGAGTAAGACCTACACCTGCTTCGGAAGGAGCAAATTGTCGTCGGGTGATAGCCTGATGGAGCAGGTAGGCTTCCCGAAGGTTTTGCGGTAGCAACGCATCAACTACACCATTTAATGAGTTAACCACACTGATGTGATGCAGGTAATCCTCTTCTTCCTGTTCACTTGCAGCTCGTAACATCGATCGTCCAGCCAATTTGCGAAGTCCAAGGAGCACTACATAGGAAAAGGCAATATTTGTTCCAGCCATATCTTCCTGATTGACAGGATATCCCCAATCCATAGTCCACCGGCCCGAGTGCAACGAAAACCAACGGGCTCCGGCATGAATCAGACGAATTTTTAGAATTCGGGCAATGGCTCTCCCTGATTTCCACTCTTTCGGATTATTGACGGCGACTACCCACTCGCCAGTTTCCTGTAATCGGCGGGCGGTATCGTTTTTGATACGTTCCGTTAACCACAACACCTGAGCGCCATTCGCGCCAAGATAGGAGTAAGGGAGTGAAAAGAAGCCTAGCACAAGGCCAATCTGCTGGGCATGTTTCTGGAAAAATTCCATACCCCGCTGCATCGTATCTGGATTCGCCCAGGCAGGAAGGTTGGCGTGATCTATAAAAAAAGTCTGGACAGTACGGTGCTGCTCTTTTGTCGAAAAGTCTGCGGTATCGGCTAGCCACTGCATCAGAGACCGTAAACCCGCAGGACCGTTTGCGTCCACCACAGCCGCAATAACGGCATCGGCAGGTGGGTTTCCCTGTTGGCGATAGTGCTGTAGTAAAGTGTCAGAAAATAAACGGGTTGGCTTAATAAGGACTGGCATCGTAATATATGAGTACACCCAAGCATTTTGTAAACATTGGGTGGAGGCAATTGGTTTTGTTGCGGATACTCATATGGGACACGATAAAAAATAACTGAAAAAAAGAGTACAATGTCCCTGAACAGGCTCTTATAGTGTAGAAGAGATAGCAATTCTATCTGTAATCGCTCTATCCGATCTAAGCACTCAATGAATTTATCATAGGTTGGTTTGGTAAAGGTCTCTGGTATTGCCGGAGACCTTACTTATTGTAGACAACCAGATTCGCTTCTATTATAACTGAATCTGTAAGCCATCGTAACCTAACCGAATGGTAGCGGGTAACTCTTTTTCGACGTCGTTATGCAGACCTAGTTTATGACTGATATGCACGAAGTATGTCCTGTCAGCATTGACGCGTTGAGCGAGGGCGACGGCTTGATCGAGGGTAAAATGGGAAATATGCGCCTGACGCTGAAGAGCATCGACCACCAGAACTTTGGTGCCTTTTACTTTTTCCAGCTCTTCGTCAGAAATGTAATTGAGGTCGGTGAGGTAGGTGAAATCACCAATGCGATAGCCAAAAACAGGCAGTTTATGGTGCATAACCTCAATGGGGGTAATGGGAATACCACAAACCTCAAACGGCTCGTTGCGTAGTTCATTCAGCACAACATGGGGCGTGCCGGGGTACTTATGTTCTGCGAAAATATAGGCGAATTCTCGCTGTAACTGCGCCAGCACCGTTGGTCGGCCATAAATGGGCATATCCTGGCCTGACCGAAAATTGTAAGCCCGAACCTCGTCTAACCCAGCCGTATGGTCTTTGTGTTCATGGGTGAACAAAACGGCATCAAGTTGCAGGAGATTTAGCCGAAGTACTTGCTGGCGGAAATCGGGGCCTGTGTCAATCACAAAGCTGCGACCATCGACCGAGATATGAGCGGATGTACGAAGCCGTTTATCCCGAAAGTCGACTGAGCGACACACATCACACAGGCATCCAATCAATGGGACCCCCGACGACGTTCCTGTACCCAGCAGTGTAATAACCATAATGAGTGAATGAGCGAATGAGCGAATGAGTGAATAGAACCAATTATTCGCTCATTCACTCATTCGCTCATTCACTCATTATTTATCCGTCAATTGATTTACCACTTCTACCAGACGGTCGAAGTTGAGGGGTTTCACGAGTACGTCGTTGAAACCGGCGGTCTTAAATTCTTCCTCTGTGTAGTTTTTGGCATTACCTGTAATAGCCACAATGGGTACGCTGGCTTTTTCTTTTTCGGGTAACGCCCGAACACGCCGAACGCACTCCATACCATCCATCAAGGGCATATTGATGTCTAACAGGAGAATGCTGAAGTCTTCTTTTTCCAGAATCTGCAACACTTGCTCACCGTTTTTGACGGCTGTGATATCATAATTCTGAAACTCAAGTATTTTGCGGGCCAGATTCTGGATAACGGAGCTATCTTCGGCAATCAGGACGCGTTTGGAAGCTGACATAAGGCTTGTGGTATCGTTGTTTCGTTTTAATGTGGTGAAATTATAGAGTTAAATCGGCAAACGCAAAAGGGCTTTTAGTCCAAAATGAATCCATCCCCCTTTTTTTTCTGCTTTATCCAGATAATCAGTTAGAACGGAGCAAGCTGCGTTAGGATCAAAATCGTATAAAGTTGGCCAGTTTCCTGAATTAAACCAGCACCTTTTTCATAACCATGAATTCCAGCGGCTGTTTAAGTACACCTATATTCGGGTTGTTTGGAAAGGGTATCTTTTCGCCTGTTGGCTGGTAACCCCGTCGTTCGTACCAGGCAATAAGTTCGTGCCGAATCGTAATGACCGTTATTGTAATGGCCGTGCAATGTAGTTCTGTAGCATGCCGTTCGGCAGCTGCCATCAACTGTTTTCCAATGCCGCCCGTTTGTGCTTCGGGCGAGACAGTTAGCATACCAAGGTATAAATCAGCACCTTTCTTTTCCAGATAAACGCATCCAATGAGTTTGTCTGCTTCTTCATAGGTTAGAATCGTGGCATTCGGTGTTTGAAGCATCTCGCGCAGACCGTACTCATTGGTACGGAGGCCATCGATTAAATCAGCTTCGGTCGTCCAGCCTTTCTTCGAGCTTTCGCCCCGATAAGCACTGTTAACTAGTTTGTCTAATGCCGGAATATCCTGTTCAGTAGCAGGGGAAATAAGTTTGTTTATTGTCATATAGTTGATGTTTGCATTCCAAGTTTCAGGTTCAATGTTCCACGTTTCATAAGGGCAACTGAACATGAAACGTGGAACATTGAACTTGAAACTATTTACTCACTTCCCGAAAGTCCAACTGCTGAATGAGGGCAGGATTTTCGGGCGTCAGGGTGAAAAATACGTCGATGTTTGCTTTCTCACCTTCCAGCAGGAAATGACCGCGCAACTGATTTTCGGGAATAAGCTCACTGACTCGTTCAATTTTACTCACTTTGGCGTACAAATCCTGCACTACTTTCCGACGTATCGCGACTGACTTATCGGGGAAGAAATTTTCGGCGAAAATACCGCTTTGTTCAGCCTTCGTCCAATCGGGAAGCAGTTTCACTAATTCGGCTTTGCGTTGGGCGAGAATGGCCGAAACGGGTAACTGACGTGGTGGTAATTTCCCGATACCTACCAGTGTATCGAGCACAACTGCATTCACAGCGCCCATTCCGGCATAGGTCAGGTTGGCGTATGAAATAATGCCAACGCCATAATCGGTCAGGATTCGCCATTGACTTCCGAAACCCGGCAATCCACCTGTATGCCCGATGCCTATCTGTCCTTTACAGTTTTGACCCCATCGTAATCCGTAACCATACCCCGTTACCTCAGGGCATAATTGTCCTGCTGAATTTTTAGCCTGTGCATTCAAGCCTGATAACGTCCAGGGCTTTTGCATCTCCCGTAACGAACTCCGTTTAATAGGTGCATTATCAGGCGCATTGCTTGGTGGCCAGGCGCTTTGGTGGAGCGCAACGTATTTACTGAAATCGTCGATGGAGGTAATTAAGCCGCCCATCGCGCCATACGAACCATCGTGAAGGAGCGGCTCTTCAAGCCATTTTTCATCCTGCCAGCGGTACCCCAGGGCTAATTTCTCCGCGGGTATTTTGGTATATTCCCACTGCGTGTCGTTCATGCCCAGCGGTTTCAAAATCGTTTCGGTGATGTACTGCTGATACGGTTTTTTCGATACAACGGTAATGATGTGGCCCAACATGGCGAAACCAAGATTACTGTATTCGTACGTAAAGCTCGGCACGTTCGAATTGGAGATACCGCCTTTGATTAGCTTCAATAAATCGGCGTCTGAATCATCCAGTTGTCGGTCGCCCCAGGGATTGTCTTCGGGAAAACCCGCCGAATGGGTCATCAGATTGCGGATCGTAATGAGGGGCGCATCAGCCGTCAGGTATTTGTGCGATTTCAGTTCTGGAATATACTTTTCGGCAGGATCATCGAGTTGAAGTTTGCCTTCATCACGAAGTTTCAGAATAGCCATCGACGTCAGGCTTTTAGTCATTGATGCAATCCGAAACAGTGATTTGGATGTTGCGGGTATTTTCTTCGCCACGTCGGTGTAGCCAACTCCGCCCGAGTACACCAGCTTCCCATCCAGAACAACTCCAAAAGCGATACCCGGAAGATGACGTTTCTCGGCTGCTTCTTTGTATATTTTTTCGACAATGGGAAAGGCCGCTTCCAGTCGTTTCAGTCGGTCAGTATCCGTGAAAACGGGTGGCTGATAGGTCGTTATGTGGGCTACTGAACGGTTTGCCTCTGTCTGGGCAAACGCAGAAGAGACTGTAAGCAGGAGGAAGGAGAAGATATATTTCATAGTCAGGTTGTTTTCAATTTGCAGTTAACAATTTAACTAATTTCCAGTACCAATACACCCAATGGTGGCAGTGTAATAGGGACACTATCCTTGCTCGTTAGCTTTACCTTGGTTCGAAAAATATCCTGAAACGAGTGCGTTGCCGAGCCATTGATTTTTAGTTTTTGCCACGCATCATCGGGGATTTTTACTGTTGTCTGCGCTGGTTTCGTTTTGTCGAAGTTGCAGATAATCAGGAGCCTTTGCTTACCAGAATAGCGTAGATAACTGTAAAGTCGCTGCTGGTCATAGCCTGCGCTTTGGGTGTTGCTGGCCTGTAAATCATAGAAGCCACCTGTTCGAATGGCGTCGCTGGTGTTGACCAATTGATTGAGTTGCTGGTAGAATTGTCGTAGCTTTTTCTGGTTGGCAGTGAGTTTACCTCCATCGAATTTTTTGCCGTTTGTCCAGGCCTGGTATTCGGGGATTCCCCAGTAATCGAAGATGGTGGTGCGCCCGTCGTCGCCCTGGAAACCTTCAGCCATTGTAGGATTTACGCCCAATTCCTGTCCAAAATAAAGCATGACCGGACCTGTATGCAGCGTTGCCGAAAGCGTCATCGCCGGAACGGCTGCCCAGGGGTCACCTGCGAAAAATTTGGAGGTAATTCGCTGCTCGTCGTGGTTTTCCAGAAACCGGACCATATGGTCCGAAATATCCCCGGATTCGGTTTGCCAGACTTTCGTAATATCTTCTGTAGTGGCTTTATCCTTATCCTCCATCAATCGCCGGAGAGCATCATATAGGCCGACCTTGTCGTAGAGGTAGTCGAATTTGCCGGTCTGAATGTAATTTTTGTACTCTTTCGGATTATAGATTTCGGCAATGAATACTAAGCTGGAACGGAACGCTTTTACTTGTGGAATGGCCCAACCCCAGAATTCGACAGGCACCATTTCGGCCATGTCGCAGCGAAATCCATCGACACCTTTTTGAGCCCAGAATAACAGAATATCCCGCATTTTAAACCAGGTCGAAGGGATAGGAGCGAAGTGCGTTTGGCGGTTATTCTGGTAGTCGACGCCGTAGTTTAATTTGATGGTTTCGTACCAGTCATCAATGCTGGGTTTGGCCTTGAAGACATCGTTCCCTGTCGCCTTAGCCGGATTTTCTGCATACGATCCTGTTGACAAACCGTCGGGAATAGACACACCATCGGGCACCTGGAATGACTCTTTAGGCAGATAATAAAAGTTGTTTTGTGAGTCAAATGCTTTTGTCTTATCGTCGGTTTGGCCCATGTCCTCAATGCCAGACGGTTTCGCATTGGAATGATACTGGCGCGCCAGGTGATTGGGTACAAAATCAATAATCACCTTCAAGCCGTTCGCGTGTGATCGCTTGAGTAAACTCTCGAATTCCCGCATTCGATTTTTAACATCAACGGCCAGATCAGGATTGACATCATAATAATCCTTGATAGCATAAGGTGATCCAGCGCGCCCTTTCACAACCAGTGGATTATCTTTTGGAATACCATTCGCTGAATAATCGGTCATAAGGGCGTGTTCAATAACGCCCGTATACCAGACGTGCGAAATGCCAAACTTCTTCAGTTCCTGCAACGCCTTATCGGTAATGTCATTGAACTTCCCAACACCGTTTTCATCGCGACTCCCCCAGGTCTTGTTGGCGGTTTTCTGGTTGCCGAACAAGCGGGTGAAAATCTGGTAAATAACGAGTTTGTCGGTTCGGGAAACGGTTGGATTCAGGAGTTTATCGGCGGCTTCTGCTAATGGAGTCTGTAATAATCCGGCCGAAATAGCCCCGGCTGTAAATGTCCGGCGGGAGAGGGTTAATGATGTGGAAGGGTGTTTTTTCATAGGTTTAGGAAAAGGTTTTTTCTGACAGGATTTACAGGATAAAACAGGATTAATTAGCCTTGAAAAACCCTGTCAGAAACTAGTGCATCGCTTTAATCCAATCCCGAAGTAATTCTACACTTTCGGCGTGAATGGTTTTTCGGCCTAATTCGGGCATCATTTCGCCGGGGTCGGTTGAGTTTATTCGGTAAATCAGAATGGATTCCTCTGGTTTGCCCGGTACAATATCAAAGGTATAGCCGCCCGATCCGCGTCCGGCAGCAACGGGTGTTTTCAGGATGCCTAGCGCCGTTGGGTCAGTTTCCGAAATGCTCAGATTTAAACCTGATGTCATGGCTGGACCACTGGGATTGTGACAATGGGCACAGTTGATGTCGAGCCAGGCACGCGCCCGGTCGTTGAGCGAACCCGTTTCGGGTTTGTTCCAGATGGGTGTTTTTGGGCAATTGGCTAAGGCTGGCAAGCCTGTGATCATACCCGCCTGCTGCCAGTGAGTTAGTTGATTTTCTTTTCCTGCGCCATATGCCAGATCGCCATTGAGTTGTCGTACCGATGGACCAATGGGCATCATGACTTCGTTTCGGTTATGGCATCCTTTGCACTGGTTCAGGTTGGGAATGGTGTAGTTCTGTTGGTGAGTAGCTCCCCTGGCATCTACGTAGCTGATGGTTTTTGTATCGCCCGCTACCTCTAGAAGAGCATCGGTTTGTTCGTCGTTCCACACGTAGTCGAATGCTTTCCAACCTTCAGGCTGGTGAATGAGTAAACGTGTTTCCAGTAATCGCCGTCCTTTGGTTGGATCACGAAAATCATTCGGATAATAGAACGTTTTAATGAGCGTGGTGCCGACCGGGAAATTGAGCACAGCCGTGTCATTATACGCAACGGATTGACCGCTAGGTAGTTTTATAAACCGTAATTTCTCGGCATAATCCGAAAATAAAGGTGTATTGAGCGCATAAGGCACAACCCCATCCGCTGGCTGCTGATTGGCTGAGTTTCCCTTGAAAAAGCCGTAATCGGATAACTTTTCGGGCGCTGATACCGTTCGCCAACTGACTAAAATCAGCCAGGAAGTACTCAGGAACAAGCCCCAAACTAGGTATGTACGCATCGTTTTTAACGGGCGCTGGTGGTTGTTTTTAGTGGCTCCAACTGGCAATCGAAAGGGGTAGCATTGAACGAAACGTTTTTAAACTGTCGTCCAGCATCGAGGTTGACGAGGCTCTGATTTTTATTGTTGCGGATGCAGATACGTTTGCCTGGCAGCGGATTTCCGTCTTTATCGAAAGTGCCCGGATCTGCGATGCCGTCATAGATGATGTGCGGAACAGACTGGCCTGCCTTTAGAATCTTGTCGAAGATTTGGTTGTATCGACCACGCGAACTAGCTGGACCAGGATTACGCTCGTAGACGTTATCGTGAATCGAAATGGCCGTAGCAAACGGGTAATACGCTTTATCAGTAATTGGTCGTTCGGTAAGCAGATAGCTAATGATGCCCGTTCCCAGAGTCTGATTGCGAATGAATCGATTGTTGAAGACTTCCACACCATTGGCCGCCAGAATCATTAAACCCGTTCCATCCGATACGCCAGCCACAATGTTGCCCGCAGGAGCGAAATTAGGCAGATTATTGTCGTGAACGTAATTGTTGAATACCCGCACATTACCACCCTGTTTCTGCACCAGATCGGGTAGGTCGAAGACCAGGATGCCTCCCGTATTGTCATACGCTTCATTGTCAAACACGTCGGCATTGCGCGAATTCTCAATTTCGATACCCGCCACGTTATGGTAGGCTTTACTGTTTTTGACAACAATCCCGCGTGACTGCCCAACATAAATTCCTGCATCGGAAGCCCCAATAGCGGTGCAACCGTCAATCACGACGTTATCGCACTGCACCGGATAGAGGCCGTAGCCACCGTTTTCAGCTTTCGGCGGACCTGTCCATTCAACCTTCACGTTTCGGAACGTAATGCCTTTTACTTTCATGGTTTTGACGCCGTCGCCTTTTGAATCCTGAACGGTTAGGTTCTCAATAACAATCTCTTCGGCATTGGATACCCGCAAGCCTTCGGCCCCGTCGGTCTGACCTTTGAAACTCAATATGGTTTTGTCGATGCCCTTCCCCCGGATAATAATACGTTTTTTGTCTTCCAGCGAGAGGGTGCCCGTAAATGTAAACGTACCCGCATCGAGGTCAACGGTGCTTCCGTTATCGGCCATGATGAGTTTGGTCTGGTAGCGCTTTTGCACATCAGCCTGCGCCCAGGCTAGTTGGCTAATCAGACAGGTGGTGAGGAATAGAAGATACGATTTCATATGTAAAGGGTGTTAGGGCAGAAGATAGGGTCTAAATGAACTGGTGAATTTACGAAACTATAGGTTACTCCCTACTTCGGTTTTTTACCTGATACACCTGATTCTTGTCTTCTTTGCCAAAAGGTCGGCCATTAACGAGGGGAATATCAATGATGCCAAGCTTCGAATCACAATCAAAGTTGACCCGTATGGTAAGGCCATTAAGCTCTCGGGGCGATTTGTTATGCTCCTGCGACCATAGATCATACTGTTTTGAGCCTTCATCATATGTATCCTTGGCATTAGTTGACCGAAGTGTTACGATAGGCACTACTGGGCCACAATCTTCAGAAGCAGGATGCAATGCCTTTATTTTGATATGATACGCTTCGCTACTGCTGTAGCTCAGGTTCAATGTGCCAATGGTCGTGGTATCCTTTCCTTGCTCGGACTGAAATGCAAAGTAGAACGTAAATTGATTCGGAATAGAGGCTGCTACGATTTTACTGTCGCCTTCAATGAGCAATTTGTTCTGATAATCATAGTAGTTGACTTGATCCAGGCTACCGCAGCAGCCGTGTTTTACGGTTTGGTAATGCTGCCAGTCGAAGGTTAGCTCGTCGCAGTCGTGTTTGGCAGTCAGGATTGTTTTCGATGGGTTTTCCAGTGGACTTAGGGCAAACTGAATGGTTCTTGTCTGGCCTTCCAGTTGTGTACCAGCATCAGTTATCGTGTTGAATTTAACCAGATAATGAGTCAGTTCTTTGTCGTCCATATCTACGCTGACAACCTTGTAAGTCGTCTCAACTGTTCGGTATTGCAGGCCGCCAATCGTGTCTTGTTTTAGAAACCGAAATGATGAGGTGCTGGAATCGGCGTAGGTAAGCAGCTGGGCAGCCGCTTTATCGGAATTCGCGCGTTGCCCAGACTTTTCGGAGCAACACCAAAGTAAAATAGGGAGTAAGGAAAGGAGTAAACGAGCGTTCATGGCGATTCTGGTCAGAGAGTTAAGGCGGATGCAAGTACGGAATTAGGATTGATTCTACCGTATTCCTAAAAAAAGTCGATAAAATCCTGTTATGTCCTCACAAAAATTGGTGTTCTGGATATTTTAAAAGAGATTCTTCGTTACTCTTCGTCGTCCGCAAAATCATTGATAAATTGCCTGTCTGAAATCGCACGTTTGGGTGAATTCTATTCGTCTTCTTCGTAACCAATCATCTATGAAACACTTCAGTACGTTAGTAATCTGTCTTATCTGTTCATCAACCATCTATGCCCAAAAATCCTACTACGGTACCGAAGAGAAATGGCCGGAACAGGACACCGCCCGCAAGTTCTATACCGTGAAAGGGGATCGGCACGGCATCAGCTATTTTAAAAAACATAAGTTTAAAGACGTTCAGTACGAACCAGGACCAACGCTTACATTCGATACGTACCACACGCCCGATGTGATGTATAGCTGGTGCCGAAAATGGGCCGAACAATACCCGAATCTGGTTGAGCTATATGAAGTAGCGAAGAGCTACGAAGGTCGACCAATTCTGCAAATGACCCTCACAAATAAGAAAACGGGTAAGCATACCGATAAGCCCGCTGCCTATTTTGAAGGTGGTCGTCATAGTGGCGAAGTAACTAGTAGTGAGGCTGTTCTATGGCTGACAAAACACCTGCTGGATAATTACGGAAAAGATCCGGCAATTACGAAGCTGCTGGATACCAAGTCGATTTATCTCCGGCCAGAGAATAATCCCGATGGCGCTACGATGTATCTGTTTACCGCTCAGCGGAACCGGAGTTCCATGCGTCCCCGCGATGATGATAAAGATGGATTGCTGGACGAAGATGCTGAAGATGACCTCGATGGGGATGGAATTATTTACCAGATTCGGAAGAAGGCAACGACCAAAGAGGAGCTGGAAAAAGCCGAATACGTCATTGACCCCAAAGACAAAGCGGGCCGGTTGATGAAACGGGTTCAGCCTGGGCAGGGCGATTATATCGTGTATACCGAAGGAATCGACAATGATGGCGACGGTAAATACAATGAAGACGGTATTGGCGGACTCGACAATCACCGAAACTACCCCGAAAACTGGCGGCCCGATCAGAATGGTGATTTCACCGGTCGGGGTTATACGCAGGGCGGTGCCAGCGAATACCCGCTCAGCGAACCCGAAACACGGGCGACGTTTGTTTGGCTCATGGGCCACCCGAACGTTACTGTCGTGAACTCAATGGATACGCGCGTACCGATGCACCTGCGTCCACCGTCCACTTCGGCCAGTGCCGAAAGTATGTTCCCGCCCGATCTGGCCATTTATAAACATATGGACAGCCTGGGATTGTCATTTACGCACTACCCGTGGGCTGGTGATGTGTATGATGTATACAACACGCGAAACAAGGTTAATCGCCTTACGGGTGACCCTACTAAGCCCGAGCCACTGTTCGGTCACGGGCCTGATTTTGGCTATTTTCAGTACGGTGCCGTTTGGTACGGTGATGAACTCTGGAACGGGGGAGCCATGAAAGACTATGATGGCGATGGTGATTATGACGAATACGATGGCCTGATGTGGGATGATGAAGCCAACGGCAAACGTGGCTTTAAACTCTGGACAAAGTTCACACATCCGCAGTTGGGCGCGGTCGAAATTGGGGGCTTTCACCCCAAGTTTTTTGCGCAGAATGGTCCGGCTACCCAGTTAGAAAACTGGATTTCTCGAGAATCGCTGTTTAACTTGGCAATGGCGAAAGAGTTACCACAAATCGACCTGACCGACGTAACCGTGAAGTCATTAGCCGACAATGAATACGAAGTGAAAGCCACCTGGACAAACTCGGGTAAGTTGCCCGTTGCTTTGGAGCAAGCCAAACGGGTCAAGATGGTACAGGAAGACCGCGTGACACTAGACATTGACAAAGCCTTATTGAAAGGATTCAAAGACGCCAAAGTGACAATTACGCAGCCGAACCTTTTCGATAAAACTGTTTACGCAGGCTATACGAACGCTGGCGAGAAAAAAGAAGCCATATTCCGCGTAAAGCTTAACCAGTCTGGTCCTGTGAAAGCGAAAGTCAAACTGCTTTCGACGCGTGGCGGGTATAAAGAGAAAGAAATTACAATTGGGAAATAGGTAGAATTTTAAACGCGGAGAACACAGAGAATTTGACTCCTCTGTGTTCTCCGTGTTTAAATACCTGTTTATTTTCTATGCTGAATCTTTCCCTTCGACTACTTCCTTTAGCCCTTTCAAAATACTATCCCAGCCTTTCTCGGATCGTTTATAGCGGTCTTCGGCACCTTTTCCCTGACCTACATCATCCGAGATAGACAGAATGGTTTCGCCATTTTCATAGGTTAATTCGTCGGTCACGGTTGAAAAATTGTCCGGGTCATTCTCATTCTGTAAGGTGTATTTCAGCAGCTTATTGGGCTCAAATTTCACGATTTGGCCTTTTAGTTCGATTTTCTTAATCAGGAATAGCCTTCCCGTAAACAGTATTGTGCTGCCCACTTCCCAATCAGAATAGACCTCGCAGTTGAAAAAGTATTGCTTGGTTTTTTCGGGATTGGTCAATGCATTCCAGACCTCCGAAGGCTCCGCTTTGAGGCTGATTGTTTTTCGTACGACAAACTCATCCATGGTGTTGCTTTGTGATGTACCCACGGGCCGGGTCGCGTTCGGCTTTAGCCCGTGTATGAATAGAGATAAAACACGGACTAAAGCCCGTGTGTACAACTATCTTATCCTGTGGACTGGATTGATCCGCTTCAACGAGCTAAGGCTAGTGCCAGACTGTGCAAATCCTGGTTGATCGAACGAACCGACGATTGAAGCTGGTTGAGCATGTTGGCCCGCGCATGAAAATCATCCGCTTTGTAATCGCCACCCTGCCCAAAATAGAGTGCCTGTTCCTGTGGAGAACTATCGTTCAGAACGAAATTCTCCCAGCGTTGGCGAATATTATGGATGACCGAATATTGATTACTGTTGCTGAATGTCTTCTCATTGAGCACATACCACACAAAAGGAGGGTAGATTTTAGATTGCTGATTTTGCTCCCAGACATCGGTTAGTAAGTTGCGTTGATGGCTCAAATGAATGATTCGACTCGTCGAAAAGGCGGCAAATCCACCAAAACCTGCACCGATAACTCCCCCGCTGATTCCCACCACTTTACTGGTGTTATCGGATTGAATGAGCGTAGTAACTACGGTTGTAGCTGCCCCCACAATAATCGATAGGAGAGTTAATCGTCGAATGCGCTGGGTATCGTACTGATCTAGATAGGTGGCTAATCGGTCGGCCCGTTCGCCCTCGCAATCGAGCTCGGCAGCTACACTGGAAACCTGCGTGGAGGCAACCAGGAGCCGATTGAGAATTTGCTGATGCTTGATAACGCTTTCCAGACGCGCATCCGCTTTTGAACTCGTTTCTAAAACAATAAGCTCCCGTAGCAATGGGATAACACCAATGGCGTTGGCCATCAGCAAATCATGTTGGGAATATCGTCTGGTCAGCGCAGTGTCCGCTTTTAAAATAGCGTCAATAGTAGCCTGTGGCAGGTAAGTTGAATCGTAACTGTAGTCGACGGTTGGATGACAATAGTTGTTTTGGGCAGTGGTCTCCTGCTGACTTTGTTTTAGCGAATTACAAGCTGTAAAGCCAGATAGAACGCCGACAAGCCAGGCAAACCGAATAACCCATATGCGTAATTTGACTCCTTTGGTAACCATCTTCATACCGTTGTCTATAAACCTGATTTTCGCAAATATGCCATGCTATGGGTTAATCGCCAAAGCTTGATTATTGCTTTTGCCAATCAAAAAACCTTTCAATATAGAGCGAAGTTTTAGTAACAGATTTGGGTTCAATAGTAAGACGTTAACGGACAACAAATTCGACAGAAGATGACAGCGAACAAGGAGACTGTATCGGTAGAAACCGATGCTAAAGAAATCGTACTTGCCTTCGTGCAGGCAATCAATGACGAAGATTTTAAGATCGCCAGAAGTTTGGCGAGTGATGACATGACGTTCAAAGGTGTCCTTGGATCGCGTGACGGAGGTGACGCGTACATCCAGGACATGGAGAAAATGAAATTAAAGTACGCCATCCAAAAGGCTTTTGCCGACGGCGACGATGTCTGCCTTTTTTACGATCTCACGATGTCGGGTAAAACCATATTCGGTTGTGGCTGGTATCAGGTTGTAGATGGTAAAGTCCATTCACTTAAGGTCCTTTTTGACCCACGCCCTTTTCTTGAAGGCGGTAAATAGTTGATCAGGCCATAGCTGTCGTGTTGGTTTATTTACCAACACGACAGCTATGGCTTACCGGGTTTGCCCGAGGGGTCTTAGTACCAGATCGTTTATGGTGATGTTGTCGGGTTGACTTATCGCGTAGATTACCGCATTGGCAATTGCTTCCTCATCCATCTTGGGCATATTCGTTAAGTTTCCATAGATGGCTTTAATCTTCGGGCTGGTAATGTCATGGCCCAATTCGGATTGAGTAGCACCAGGAAAAATGGTCGTTACTTTTATGGTCTGGGCTACTTCTTCACGCAGGGTATCCATAATAGCTCGAACGGCAAATTTTGTCCCGGAATAAACGCCAATTCCTGGCGACGTTTTTAAGCCTCCTACTGATGATGTTGCCAGAATATGGCCTTGTCCGCGTTCCAGCATATGCGGCAACACAGCGTTAATGCCATACAATACTCCCTTGATGTTGATGTCGATCATTTTGTCCCACTCGTCCACAAGTCCTTCCTCAAAGAAAGAGATCGGCATAATACCCGCGTTATTCCAGAATACATCTACCTGCCCGAATCGCCCGATTGCCTGTTGAACGAGGTTGTCCAGATCAGCTTTTTTACTGACGTCAGTTAGTACGTAGATGGCGTTATCGCCCAGTTCGCTTACCAGAGCCTTTAGCTGATCTTCACGGCGAGCGGCTAACACGACCTTAGCACCGAGTTGCGCTAATTTTCGGGCGGTGGCTGCGCCCATGCCACTGCTGGCGCCCGTAATGACGATGACTTTGTTTTTGATATTGTCCATAATATTCCTGTTGGCGTGAAGCTTCACACTCAATTATTGGCTGTTATTTCTGGTGCAAAAGTAGAGCCTGCTAAGGAGGAAGAATTATGCGAATCAAACACAAACTTATGAAATAGCAGCCTCCTTTCGGAAGTGATTGGGTGTTTGACCGGTTTGTTTCTTAAAAAAGATGTTGAAGTTTGACGCGTGCTCAAAACCCAGACAGTAACCAATTTCGGCAATATCCCAATTGCTATGTAGTAGTAAAGCTTTCGCTTCTTTAAGTAAGCGGTCGGCGATATGTTCTGTCGTTGTTTTGCCGGTTGTTTCCTTGAGCGCTCTATTCAGATGATTCGTATGAACGGGTAATTGACTGGCAAATTCGTTGGCGTTTTTCAGCCGAACGGCATGCTGTGGTGAGGCAATTGGGAACTGTCTTTCCAGTAAATCTAAAAATAATGCACTGATTCGGGCTGACGAACTACCGGGCTGTTGTTTCTTTTCGAGCGGCTCTATTTTAAGGGCTTCGTGAATGATGATTGGTATATAACTACGTAGTAAATCATACTTGTATACGTAATTAGACCGCATTTCGGTAATCATCTGCTCGAAAATACCGTTTAGAAACGTCATCGATTTTTGGTCCGGAACCAGCACATGATTCCCGCTGACTTTAAACAAAGGCGATTTCGACAGGCTATCCGAATGTAAGTGATGGCCGATGAAGTCTTCTGTAAACAGACAGGAATAACCCGAATCATCCTGTGAGATAGGCTCCCAGGAGTAGGGGATCATCGGGTTGAAAAAAGCGATCACATTACCCCGAATGTGGAACGACTTATCGGCATAGGAAAGAATGCCTTCTGCTCGGGTCACCAGTGATATTTTATAAAAATCCCGGCGGGTATGTGGCAAGGGTGTATAGCCCTGACGATCCTCCGTTTTGTAAATCGTGAACTGCCCCGGCTCCGAATTGTCCTGAATGAGTCGGTGATGAAAATCACGCGCGCTTTCCGTTTGCTTCATGACACAAAATTATGCAATTCAAGCAGCCTGTTTTTTTAGATTCTTACATATTATTAGGCGTTTTTTTACAATTAACCTGAAAATTGTATCGGTTCGTTATTTTTAGGAATTATACTATGTTAATTGTGGTTGAAATTTAAGATTTTTGTACTCTTTAGTATTCGTATTCTTGGCTAAATAGACTAAGAATGCCAAAAAGGTTATTTGGCAAAGGCTAAAAAAAGCCTTTTAGAGTTTGGTAGTAGTTGATTTTGTTTAAAACGCTAAAAAAAGCGTTTCTTTTTTTATAAAGTCTAAAAAAAGACTAATCCATGCCAGAGTCTTACGATCGCAAAATCCGGCTACCCGGGTTGGCAGAACATTATGTGTATGCCAAACTCACCTACACAATTAGCCCACACTCTTCCTCAAAAAGGCAAATCCTACTGGTTCCCTATAACCGAAAATGGCTCAGTCCGGAACTATTCACGCCTTGGGAAACTCTTCTGAAAGAAACTAATCTACAACCCGGAGGAAATTTCGCGCAGGATAAGTTTCTGGTCAACCGAATCCGTACGTCTCCCCACCAATTCCCCCAGTTGGGCGTAGCTATCCATCATTTCGGGCCCGTGCCTGTGCTGATGACTGGCTACACCATCCCCCAGAAACTCCACGGCGAGACCATCCAGGCCCAAGTGGCTTTGTATAACAACCGACCCGGCGATGCCTACCAGCAGTTCCGGGGCATGTTTCCCACTACTCTGTTTTTCCTTCAGAGTCTGACTGGCGATTATGACATCATCATGCAACGCTACTTTGAGGATGTTGCCCATCTGCTAGCCGATATTGCTATCACCTCTAGTCTGTCTGATGCCTTTGCCTGGGGCAAGCAAGCCGAAGATACCATTGGACAATCCATCCAAAGCAAGTTGAGGGAGTCGGTGCCCACTATTACCGATTGGGCTGCTTTCGATAAGCGGTTCCAGGGAATAGCCGCCGATGAGGTCACAGCCCGCTGCCTGCTGTTTCAGGAGCATGACAATAATATTTTTGAAGCCCAGTATTTCCGAAACACGGCTCTGTACTTTCTCAATGAACTCTATCGTCACCTGGGTCTGGAATCCAGGAGTGATGAATACTTGGCCCGTTTTCCAAAATTGGCTAGTGAATATGATGCCTTACTGGGGCAAGGGACTGCCGCGCAGCTTATCGAATACAATGCCGATCTTCACCAGTTACAACAGATTCGAGTGCAGTACCTCAACGACGACTTTGATGGATTACGTCATCAGCATTCTTCCATTGTCTGGCTGCAGGGTCTGATCACCTTTGGTACCTTCCTGCTCAACCTTAACCGGAATGGGGTGGAGCCCACCAAAGGTCGGGTGTTCATTTCGTTCAACTATGGGGTGTCGGTTTCAGAGCATTTGAAAGAACAGATCAAGAGCTACTATCGGCATCACCACCCGGCTGACATCGAGGTGTTAACGGTGGAAGGTCTGCGAGCTGACACTTATTTTCGGGATGTGATCCAGCCCCGGATCTGGCAGTGTGACCGGATGCTGGTGATCGTTCCCCGAAGATCGAGCAAACTAGGTCAGGAACAGGGAGGGAGCTATGAATGGCTGATCAAGGAGGCCGAATATGCGATTTTTCTAGGCAAGTCAGTGACGTTTTTGCTGGAGCGGGGTTATGACCGGTCTCATTGGGATCAGGTCATGAGGGATGAACACTTAGACTTGCTGTCTCCACAAGAAGGGGACAAGCTGAGTCGGTTAAGGAAATTGGAGCATGAGTTCAACACGCGAGTTTTCGTGGAGTTTAGTGTATCGGGAGATACTCCGTTTGATCAATGGGAGGACTTGAATGCACAAATGCAGGATATGTTAGAGCACAATACGGTTCGCGCCACTGCTCTTCGTCATCACAACATGGCGAAAGGTTTCCTGAGCCAGTTCACAAAAAACAACCTGCTAACTATCCAGTGCCTGTATTCTTTGTTGTCGGCAGGCCAGCCTTTATTGTCAGAAGGTCAGCATTTCACTAAAGACGAAGCGGTTGATTTGTTATATAGCAACTTTGGCCGGAGTAGTCATTTGCCTTTCCACACCAAAGGCGATTGCCAGAAAGTATTCGTCAATACCTGGAATCAGGTAAAAGAACGCTCCTTTACGGTCGGTAGCCGCTCCTTTACGGTGCTGGAGCCTGTCACAAGAGAAGGACAACCAATCACTGATGGTAGTCGGCATAGTCATTATATGCTTTCTCTAGAGAAGTTGTTGAGAGCTTTGCAACCTTCCATTTCAAAAGAGCGACTGGAGACATGGGCACAAAACCTGTTGAAAGAGGTATTACAAGATAAAGAGGAAAAAATTTAATCAGCAATAACACGGAGTATATAAAATGAGCTACATAGAGACAAGGAGTTTGTTAGTGAGAATGGGGGCAACAAAAGGTAAAATAAGCCGATGGCTGGCTGATGGCTGGTTAGTAAAGACCGGAAGGATACCAAATAAATTGGCATTAGATGATACTTTTCTGGAAGCGTCGCTACAAGTCAGGATACCTTTTATCCTAGCCGCTAATGGTAGTGGGGCACCCAATTTGGGAGCTATTTTTGATGCGGAGTTAGGAGCAAACGATGCCTTACTGTCAGGTTTATTGGCCACTTCAACACCTTTAGCCATCGTCAAAGGAATAGCTGACCGTCATGGACTTCCTTATGATTTAAAGAAATTTAACTTTTTTGGTAAATAGGATACTATTTTAAAAAGGGGATATTTTCGTTAGAAATATCCCCTTTTTATTCTTGAAGCACGTTATATGCTAGTTCACTGTCCAACCAACGCTAATTTCGTTCCTTTCGGATCAATGGCCAGCCGGGTCAACTGCTTGACACCAACTGAACTCAAATCGGCCACTTGTGTCCAATTCTGACCATTTCTCGGGTTGAGTTGGTACAGAATCGGCCCCTTACCCATAAGCAACGTACCGTCGGGTGTCCAGACGAAATCTTCACTGCCCGGTAGGGTTGGAGCAATGTTTGTAATCTGCTTTGTCTTTAAGTCGAGCTGTTTAATCTCCCACTCGGTTTCGGTACGTTTATGGACAAAACTCAGTGCGTTTTTGCCTGGAATTTTATGGAGAGATCGCCCAATACTACCTTCGATCCGGGTCGTATCACCCGTACTAACGTGGGCCAGTTGAAGCGAATTCGGTTTGCCCAGAATGAATAGTGCCAGCCAGTCGGGAGTGAGCCAGCAGTGGTAACCCACCGGCTTAACGTTTTGCAAAATCAGCGTTGGTTCGCCGTTTCCTGAAATCGGGAATTTCCACAGGCGTTGCGTTTTATCCATTTCCATCCGAATAACGGAGAAATAAGCCTGATCGGGCATGACAGTGGGAGAGTATTCACCTTCGGGCGTTTTCGTTAGCTGCGTCGTTGACTTTTGCTGAAGATCGTAGCGATAGATATCGGTCTGGCCATCTTCATGCATAGCCGTGAATAGAATTTGCTGACCGTCAGGCGTGAACGAGGGTTGATTATCATAGCCCTTGCGCTGGGTAATATTGACTGGTTTGCCAACTTGCATAGACTGATTTTTACCCGTCAGCTCAACCAGGAAAATGTCCGCATCAGGAGGCCCCTGGCCAAACGATACGTTAGTAGCGAGTAAGGAAATTGGCAGGATGGCAATGAGCTGGGTTACAGTCTTGGTAGCAAAGCGTTTGAGAGGAAGCATAAGTTATCTTTTTCAGGTTGTTGTAGTGAAGAGGTTCCAGAAGGAAACAATCGTTTGTCAGGTAAGCTCGTCAAATTTTCTGTGTATTCCGCCTATTACTACCCAAATCGCCACGCTTTTCGCCGTTGATCAGATCGCTCCCTATTCCATTTGCTTATCCCTCATTCCGATTTTTGATAGCCTGCGCGTTTCGTATGACGCTACTTTTACGGCGTACTGCGAAAGGGATGTTGGTTGATTCGGAGTTAATCGACATCCCACCAAGCCAATGATAACAACAGATATTTGCATAATAGGTGCGGGTCCGGTGGGTCTGTTTGCCGTTTTTGAAGCTGGTTTATTGAAAATGCGGTGTCACCTGATTGATGCCCTGCCACAGGTGGGTGGGCAACTTTCTGAGATTTATCCGCAGAAGCCGATTTACGATATTCCGGGTTATCCCGCCATCAATGCCCAGACACTGGTCGATAATCTGATGGAGCAAATTTCCTCTTTCAATCCTGGCTTTACATTGGGCGAACGTGTGGAGGGACTGGATCGGCAAACCGATGGTTCCTACATTGTTACGACTAATGAAGGAACGGCTGTCCATTGTCAGGTGGTCGTTATTGCGGGTGGACTTGGGTGTTTTGAACCGCGTAAGCCTGAAATCATCAACCTGGAGCGCTTTGAAGGGAAAGGGGTTGCCTACATGGTGAAGAATCCCGAGCAGCTACGTGATCGTCGGGTAGTGCTGGCCGGTGGGGGTGATTCGGCCCTCGACTGGGCGGTTTTCTTAGCTGATGTAGCTAGTGAGGTAACCTTGGTTCACCGTAGTGATACGTTCCGGGGAGCGCCCGACTCGGCGGAAAAAGTGTTCAATCTGGCCAATCAGGGGCGTATCAACCTGGTTCTGCAATCAAATATTACAAGTATCAACGGCAATGGTCACTTGCAGGAAGTCAGTATCACGGCAAAAGATAAAACCGTCACTACGCTGGCTGCCGATCACCTGATTCCACTCTTTGGTCTGACACCCAAACTCGGACCAATTGCCGACTGGGGGCTCACCATCGACAAATCAGCGATCCATGTTGACACGACCGATTACTCCACCAACGTCGAACGTATTTATGCCATCGGCGATATTAATACGTATCCTGGCAAGTTAAAGCTGATTCTGTGTGGTTTCCACGAAGCTGCGCTCATGTGCCAAAGCGCTTTCCGCTACGTTCATCCCGACCAGAAACTGAGTTTCAAATACACGACTGTCAACGGCGTTCCTACTTTTTAACCAAGTTGTAAGTGATAAGTTGGTAAGTCATAAGTAAATGCGCCAGCCACTTACAACTTACCAACTTATTACTTACAACTTTTTGCCATGATCCAATTCACCATAGAAGACCGCAACGGCGAACGGCAACCAATTGAAATTCCTGAAGGCATCAACCTGAGCCTGATGGAAGTACTAAAAGCGTCGGATTATAACATCCTGGCAACTTGTGGAGGCATGGCTCTCTGCGCGACCTGTCACGTTCAGGTGCTGAACGGATTTGATGCATTGCCATCTGCCCAGGATGTTGAACTCGATATGCTGGACACCTTGCCCGACGCAGATTCCGATAGTCGGCTGGCTTGCCAGATTCGGGTAGACGACACATTGGAAGGGGCGATTTTTAGAATTAAGAGCGACGAACCACTATAGGTTATAGTATAATAGGGCTGATTTTTAGAATTTTATTTCTTGGATCAAGCAGAATAGGAAATAATATGCTTAGTTTGAGTCTTTCCGCTAATAGACTCACTCAAGCATAGTCTCCTCTATTCAGTAGCCCATGAAAACGCTTACCTTCTTTTGCCTGACTCTAGGCTTATTTCTTACCCAAACGACTCGGTTACAGGCGCAAACCTTCTCGCTGGAAGCCGTTAAAAGCTACCCATTTCCGAACGAATTAACTAGTTCCGCGAAAGGATCGCGCATTGCGTGGGCATTTGCGGAACAAGGGAAACGCAATGTGTACGTGGCCGAGGGACCAGATTTTACACCCCGAAAACTCACGAACTATACCGACGACGACGGTCAGGAGCTTACCAGCCTATCAATCTCCGACGATGGGAAATGGGTTGTTTATGTGCGCGGTGGTGACCACGGTTCCAACTGGGACGATGAGTTGCCCGTAAACACAATGTCCTCGCCTGTGTCGCCTAAAGTGCAGATATGGAGCGTACCTTTTGCTGGTGGTGAGCCAAAAGCGATTGCGGAAGGTGATGCGCCCGTTATCTCGCCTAAAAGCGACCGGATTGCGTTTATCAAGGGTGGTCAGGTTTGGATTTCACCGGCCGATGGATCATCGGCGGCTAAAGCATTATTCAATGCGCGGGGTACCAACAGCTCAATTCAATGGTCGCCGGATGGATCGCAGTTGGCCTTTGTCTGCGATCGGAAAGATCACGCCTTTGTGGGTGTTTTTACCAGCGAAACAACGCCAATTACCTGGCTGGCCCCTTCCTTCTCGAAAGATGATTCGCCAAGCTGGTCGCCGGATGGGAAGAAAATCGTGTTTGTTCGCACACCTGGAAGCGGTGGCGCCCCCGATTCTATTCTTGTTCGGAGACACCGCCCCTGGTCAATCTGGACTGCCGACGTAGCTTCAGGAACAGCTTCCCAGATTTGGCAGGCCCCTAAAACGCTGGCGGGTTCCATCCCGACCACGCACGGTGGGTTCAACCTTCATTGGGCTGCCAATGATCGAATCGTTTATCTATCCTACGAAGATGGCTGGCCGCATCTGTATTCTATTGCCTCGCTGGGTGGCGCTCCTTTGTTACTGACCACGGCCCCATTTATGGCTGAACACATTACGTTGAGTCATGATCGTAAATGGCTGCTTTTCAGTGGTAATGTGGGATTGGATAATAAACTGGATATCGACCGTCGGCACGTAGTGCGCGTACCTGTAGACAAAGCTGCTATGGAGGTGCTAACCCCTGGAGCTGGTCTGGAGTGGATGCCCGTTGTGACAGGCGATGGCGCAACGATTGCTATGATCAGTGCTACGGCTCAGCGTCCCCCTTTACCAACGGTCAGACCCTTCACGACAGGAGCAACCAAAGTTCTCGCTCAAAATCTGATCCCTGCCAGCTTCCCGCAGAGCCAGTTGGTTACCCCAAAGCAGGTTATTTTCAAAGCACCGGATGGTATGACGGTGCATGGTCAACTCTTCGAGCAAACAGGAGGACCTGCTAAAAAACCAGCAATCATTTATGTGCATGGCGGACCTCCCCGCCAGATGTTGCTGGGCTGGAATTACTCCGACTATTATGCCAATTCGTATGCGCTTAACCAATACCTGGCTAGCTTAGGCTTTGTTGTCTTATCGGTGAATTACCGGCTGGGAATTGGGTATGGTTACGATTTTCATCAGCCTGCCAACGGCGGAGCCCTGGGTGCATCAGAATATCAGGACGTTCGCGCAGCGGGTGTTTGGTTAGCGGAACAGTCGCAGGTTGACCCATCCAGAATCGGTATTTATGGTGGTTCGTATGGTGGTTACCTGACAGCCCTCGCGCTGGCCCGTGACTCGAAACTCTTTGCGGCTGGGGTGGATATTCACGGTGTACATGACTGGAGTCAGCAAGGGGTAGGTGGGGGAACTGCGCCAAGCGCCATGCGTTTCGAAAAAATTCCAGATTTGGAGCCAGCCAGCAAACTTGTCTATCAATCATCGCCCATTTCATCGGTCAGTGGCTGGACATCACCAGTTCTCATCATTCATGGTGACGATGATCGAAACGTTCGTTTCACCCAGAGCACCGATCTCGTTCGGCGGCTCGACAAGCAGGGGGTGCCGATGGAAACGCTCGTTATTGTCGACGATACGCACCATTGGATGAAGCACACCAATGCATTGAAAATGGGCAATGCAACGGGCGATTATTTCAAACGGAAGCTGATGAAGCCCAGGCAGTAAATTCAAGTTTCAGGTGGAGTAATCAAGCCAACGTATGACCCCGATGGGGTCAAATGTTTATAGTATATAATGGCCTTTCTATAAGCATTTGACCCCATCGGGGTCATACGTCGAACTGATTGCTTTTGCGCGATGGGTTGTGAGATGCATCTCTAAGAAACTGCCAGCAAAACCACAGAAAAAACTCTTTTCTTAACCAATAAACTAACTTCATGCAACTCTTTATCAATAAGCGACTTAATCGGGTACGTTCATGCATGCTTGCCGGATTGATGCTGGGTAGTGTATCACTTCGAGCGCAATCTATAGACGAAACATACAACGAGAAAATTAAGGAGTACACGACCGATAAGCGTTTTTTGCCCGCTTCGGTGCTTAACCTTCCCGACGATCCGAAAGTACCGTCGCCCCGCAAGCATTTTGGGCAGATTATTGGTACACCAGGGATCATTCACCGGACGCCTGAGATTTACGGCTACTATCAGAAACTAGCGCAAACTTCGCCCAACATCACCATGCAGCAGGTGAGCACGACGGAGGAAGGCCGCCCGATTCAGTTGGTGGTGATTGGTAGCGAAGATGCTATGAAACGGCTGGATCATTACAAAAAGCAACTGGCGCTGCTGGCCGATCCTCGTAAAGTGGGCAATCAGGACATCGAGAAAATTCTGGGCGATACCAAACTGGTTTATTACCTGAACGGCGGCCTGCATTCGCCCGAAATGGGATCACCAGAGATGCTCATGGAGTTGGCTTATCGGTTGGTTACCAGTCAGTCAACGGATATTAAAACCATTCGGGATAATATTATTGTCATTATCAACCCGGTTTCGGAACCAGACGGTTGGGATAAACAGGTCGATTGGTACAACCGCTATTTTAAGGTGCGCAAAGAGTATGATGATGGTTTTCCCGATTCGCCACCGTATTGGGGTAAATACGTTTTTCACGACAACAATCGGGATGGCTTACAAGTGTCGCAGGCACTGACAAAAGCCATGTTCAAAATCTTTTATGAATGGCATCCTACGGCCAGTCTTGATTTGCATGAGTCTGTCCCACTGCTCTATATCTCGACCGGAACCGGCCCTTATAATGAAACCATTGACCCGATAACCATTGGCGAATGGCAGACGATGGCCAATCATGATATGGCGTCGCTGGCTGCACAAGGGCTACCAGGGGTGTTTACCTGGGCATTTTACGACGGCTGGTATCCCGGTTATGCGCTTTGGATTTCGAATAATCACAACGCGGTTGGGCGGTTCTATGAAACATTTGGTAACTCGGGCGCTACTACGTATCTACGCGATTTGTCGCAGGAAAAATATGCGGGTGACGCCGTTACATCAAAAGAATGGTACCGGCCTGATCCGGCTACCGAAAAAGTGTACTGGTCTTACCGGAACAATATCAACTACATGGAGGCTGGTGTACTGGCTTCGCTGACTTATGGTGCAACGAACAGCCGGATGCTGTTGAAGAATTTTTACCAGAAAGGGCTTAACAATATTCGGAAAGGCACAGAAGAAAAGCCGCGCGCATTCGTCATTTCGAAAGATCAGCGCGACCCGGCTATGGCGGCCTATCTGGTCAATCAACTTCGCGCACAGGCCATTGAGGTGCACAAAGCTGAATCCGGCAAGAATCAGGGAGATTATGTAGTGTTGCTGAATCAGCCGTATCGCAATCTGGCGGTGTCGCTGCTGACCAAGCAGAATTACCCAAAAGAAGCGAAATTTCCACCTTACGATGATATTGCCTGGACGCTGGGTTATCTGTATGGCGTAGACGTGAAAGCAGAGGATAGCATAGCCTACGCGACGAGTGATCTGAAAATGATCAGCGACGATGTGAACTATGCGGGCAACATAGCGGGCGATGGTACGGATTACGTACTGAATTACAAGGGCCAGAACAATGTATTGCCTGCGCTTCTGTGGATGAAATCGCAGGGGAAACAGGCCAAAGCGGTTATACTGGATACGAAAACAACAATTGCTGGAAGCAAGGATACACTGGCGGCTGGAGCCGTTGTGTTTAAGGGCTTAACGGCCGATCAATCCAAAAAACTGGCCACTCAGTTTGGCCTGGATTTGAAGGCAACTAAAGCAGATCCAACAGCGATCAGTTCGCCCATGCGGCAACACGAAGTCAGTTTGCCACGTGTGGCTATTTACCATAGCTGGTTTTACACGCAGGACGAAGGGTGGGCACGGTATACGTTCGAGCAACGTGGTATTCCGTATTCGTCCATCAACAAAGACCACCTGAAAGCGGGCGACCTTCGAAAGAAATTCGACGTAATTCTCATTCCCCGTATGTACGGTTCGGCAACCAACTTTATTCACGAAATAGATTCAAAATTCGGTCCGCTTCCGTACACAAAAACTGCTGAATATCCCTCGCATGGATTTCCAGATGCCACCAATGATATTACCGGTGGGCCGGGTTTTGCCGGGCTTGAAAACCTGAAAAAATTTGTGGAAGCGGGTGGTGTGCTGATTACGCTGGATAACTCATCAAAGATGATTGCCGAAGCAGGAATTGCCCTCGATCTGGAGCCTGCTAATGCACCAGGCTTATTTCATCCGGGCTCAATTGTGCAGGTGAAAAACCGGAAACCCGATAGTCCAATCATGTACGGCTTCCCTGAAACCTTTTCCATTTTCCGCGGAATGGCTCCTCTTCTGCAAACGAAGAAACAAAACCGCGATATGATGCTGATGCAATACGGCACCAAACCGCTTAAGGACGAGGAAGAATACAAAGGGGCCGTTATGGGGATGCCCGACAAAAAGCCCGCTAAAGAAGATCCTAAATCTGCAATGCCGAAAAAAGAAGATCCATATGTACTCTCGGGCATGGTTCGTAACGAGCAAACGATTATCGGACATGGCGGTATTTTCAATGTTCCAGTAGGTACGGGGCGCGTTATTGCGTTCACCTTCGACCCATTGCATCGCTATCTGAACCATCATGACGCGCCCTTACTCTGGAATGTCCTGATTAACTGGAATCACCTCGATACACCTGCCAATTTGACTACAGCGACTGAAAGTAAAACGGCTCCGGCGTCTAAATCGAGCGGTGGAAATTAAATAATAAGCTTGAATTCGACTAACTTATAGAGCAGTGTGACCCCTACAGGGTCAAACGTTTATAGAAACAAAATTGGCTATAAACATTTGACCCTGTAGGGGTCACACATGTGATCGTTCAAATTGACTATACTCATCAACAACCTTCCAATTTATGCTAACGACTCGTAGTTTCTGGCTTAAGTTTTTCGAAGCTCTTTGCCTGATCGTTGTGATTATCGGCTTAACCCAAACCTCCGAAGCCATTACGCGCTGGCAATTTGAGGTAGTTAACAACTGGTCGAAGTCGTTGCCGATGCTGGCGGGTATGCTGGTTGTTAGTTTCGGTATCGCCTACGCCTGGGAACGTAGCGGTAAAGGCAATCAACTGCATGGCCTTTTTCAAGCCATCATTGCGTTTTACGTAGCCTATTCCGTTACGGGCTATGGCGCAGCCAAGATTCTGAAAACGCAATTTCAGCCACCCAACTATGTCCTCGAAACACCTATTAAAGAACTGAGTGGATTTTGGCTTACCTGGACGTATTATGGTTACTCGCAAACAATGGCCTATATTTTGGGCTGGACGCAAATTTTAGGTTGTATTCTGCTTCTGTTTCGGCGCACTCGGCTCATTGGCGTTTTTGTGTTGTTGCCCGTTATGGTCAACATTGACCTGATTGATCATTTCTACGAAATTTCTCCACTAGCCTATTACAACGCACTGCATTACACGTTCCTGCTCTTTTTTCTGCTGGCATTGGAGTACGACAAACTAAAGATCGCTTTCTTGTCGTATCAGGAAAAAATAAGCCTTAACGGAAAGACCGTTTTGATCAATATCGTCCGGGTGTTGGTGATTGGTTTGTCGTTCTGGCGAATCGCTTCGTTGCGGGATTCCTTTGAGCCAAAGACGAAGCTCAATGGCGTGTGGCAGGTAGAAACCATGAGCCGCAACAACAAGGCCGTTTCAACTGCTGTTGCTTCGGATTTGGCCTGGTCGAAGCTTTATTTTGAATGGCGATACGGGTGTTTGTTCAAATACAATCCAGATAAGTTTCAGAAGAAGGATTTACACGGAATGTATAAGCTGGATGAAAAATCGAAAAGGCTCAGCGTCGATTTCCCAAAAGAGAACGGCGCACCAGGAGATTCTCTTCGTGTGACGTATAAACTGCTGAATGATAGCACGCTAACTATGCAGGGACGTTATAAACAGGATTCGCTGACCATGAAGCTTAGAAAGCTGATTTGATGTGGCCCTCACCCCCGACCCCTCTCCCGTTTCGGGAGAGGGGAGTAAGGCGGGACTCTTGTTCTTTTTAGGATAATGGAATTTAAAAATAGTGGCAGCCTCAGTTGAATTCATTTGCACAACCTATTGCTTTTCGTAATGAAGCGCTAGTACGCCACAATCAAACGATCTAGTCTCTAGTAATTTCAGGTTGGTTGTTCCCGTTATGTGGTTAAATAGGGATAGGCCCTGGCCTAAAATGATTGGATTAACAAAGAGCCAGAACTCGTCAATAAGCCCCAGATTTAACAACGATTGTGAAGCGCCGGGGCTTCCGAAAATCAATATGTTTTTTCCTTCCTGCTGCTTTAACTTATTAATGTTGTCTGCAAGCTGATTGCTAATGACGGTTGTATTGGTTAGCCCCGTTTCGTCGATTGTTGTTGATAAGACAACTTTGGCGACGTTGTTATACCAATTGCCGTGTTCAATATCGTGTTTCGAGGCATCGGGTTGTTCTGCCGCTGTTGGCCAGTAACCCTCCATCAGTTGATACGTTACTCGTCCGTAGAGCGCCGTATCGGACTGGTCGGTCATGGTACCAACAAAGTCAAACAGCGCGTCGTCCAGATTTATCCAATCCATTTCTCCGTTAGGGCCTGCCACAAAACCATCGAGTGATGTGTGCATAAAAAAAATCAACTTTCTCATGGCTACTGCGTTCAATTAGTCTCTGTTAACCTGATAGTAAAGCCCAACAACCCCCGAGTTAAACGCTTTGGATTTCGTAAGTGTCAACTTAACCCGTTCGTTGATTTGCTTAAATAGAGGTTTCCCAGTGCCTAGAATGATGGGTTCCAGTTTAATGCGGTATTCATCAATCAGATTCTGTTCCGCAAAAGCGGCAACAATGGCTGCTCCGCCAAATATGACCATGTCGCCACCCGGCTGTTGCTTTAAGTAAGCGACTTCTTCGACAATATCCCGTTCTGCCAGGCTCGAATTTGTCCAGTCGACGGTTTGCAGAGTCTTTGAAAAAACAATCTTTCGCGTGTTGTTCATCCAATTTCCAAAATCTACCAATTCGTCTGGAATTCCTGGACTGGTTGGTACGGAGGGCCAGAAACTGGCAAAACCCTGATACAGGACACGCCCTACCAATATGGTATCTACGGTGCTCTGGAAGTCTGATGCGAGGTATTTGCCCATGTCATCATCGTCTCGGGTCATCCAATCCTGTTCACCGTTTGGGCCGCATACGAAGCCATCGAGCGACATATGCATGAATAAAATTACTTTTCTCATTTTGCTTTTTCGTTGTTTTTGTTCCCTGTTTGAGATAGACAAATATACCGGGATTTAGTAGCGTTGATCGGGTGTAAATACGTCAATTTAAGGGTTGATTCCGACAATAGTTTTCGCTATTTTTGATCTATGAAACAGATATCGATCCTAATCCCAAAAGGTGCTATTTTAGGTAGTCTAGAAGGTACTCGCCAATTATTTACAGAAGTGAATAATTTTTTAAAAGCCAGGGGTGAAGAACCCTTATTTACTGTTCAATTAATAGGCCTTTCGAAAGAAACGCCATTGAGCGGTGGCTTATTTACTGTCCATGCAGATTTGTTAATTGATGAAGTAGAAAAAGCAGATTTAATTATTATTCCTGCACTCGATGGTGATCTGAAAATTTCTCTGGAAAACAATCGGGATTTTATTCCCTGGATTATCAAACAATACGAAAATGGTGCAGAGGTGGCCAGCCTTTGTTTAGGTGCTTTTTTACTGGCTTCTACCGGATTATTGAAAGGACGTAAGTGTGCCACTCACTGGCTCGCAGCAAATCAATTTATGCAGCTATTTCCAGATGTAGATCTGGTAACGGAAAAAATTATTACCGACGAGCATGGGATTTATTCAAGTGGTGGCGCTTTTTCGTATCTAAATCTTGTCTTGTACCTGATTGAAAAATATGCTGGCCGTGACATTGCGGTTCTTGCTGCCAAGGTATTTGCTATAGAAATAGAACGGGAGAATCAATCCTCCTTCACGATTTTTCAGGGTCAGAAAGAGCATGAAGACGAACCAATTAAAAAGGCACAGGAATTTATAGAGACTAATTTTCAGGATAAAATATCGGTAGATGAACTGGCGTCGAAATTTGCTTTGGGAAGACGGAATTTAGAGCGAAGATTTAAAAAGGCGACCTCTAATACGGTTGCAGAATATATGCAGCGAGTAAAAATGGAAGCGGCTAAAAAAAGCCTGGAAACAGGCCGAAAAACAGTTAATGAAATTATGTATGATGTAGGCTATTCAGATACCAAAGCATTCCGAACTATATTTAAAAAAATTACAGGCTTAGCACCTGTAGATTATAGAAATAAATATAATAAAGCGATGATTGCTTAATAGTGTAATAACCTGATTATTCGCGTTACTGAATAGTGAATTTTTTTTAAATTTAGTAAACACAGAGACACTGAGGATATAACGAATTTTTTCTCTACATTTTAGTTATTTACCGCTCAGTATTCTTTAAACAGTGTCTCTGTGTTTATTGCTTTTTATCTATATAAAAAGTGACGCAAAAATTCATCCTTATAACTCCGGCTCATTGGTATTGACTGCGTTCCGATACCTACTTCAGCTTCGCTAAATGAATCTACTTTGTTAATGTTGACTGCATAAGAACGATGAATACGTATGAACTCGGGTTGGTTGATCCGTTCCAGAATTCCACTTAGGGTAAGGCGGAGTATGTATTTACGGCTCGTAGTAAACAAAGTTGTATAGATATTATCGGCTTCCAGATAAAGCAGGTCGTTTAGGCTTACTTTCACGAATTGATAGTTCTGCTTAATAAACAGGTAATCATTGATTTGTAGAATGGTTTCTCGCCCCAGTACATCCCGGTCGAATAGGGCAGGTTCGGGTAGATTTGTTGGAACTGATGTTGTTCGGGCAGTAAAATTGTGAATGGCCAGCTCAATGGCTGTCCGAAGGCTGTGCAGTTGATACGGTTTATTGACGTAAGCCGCCGGATAAGTCTGTTTGGCGCGTTCCAGCGTTTCCCGATCGGTAAGGGCAGTCAGGTAAATGACCGGCACTGGTCGTTCTGTAGTCAGATGCTGAACCGTTTGAATACCATCCCAATCACCTTTGATTGTGATGTCGCACAGCAACAGGTCAACGGGCTGTCGTTTAAATAAATCCAGGGCTTTACGTCCATTATTGGCAGTACCAACCACATCGTAACCTTCCTCTTCCAGGCTATCACTCAGCTCCATCGCCAGGATGGGCTCGTCTTCAACGATCAGGATTTTTATACGTTCATCAGGGTTCATAACGATGTGGATACCAGCGGCTGGAATTCAGTTATATAAATATGGATGTTGAGCTTCTTATACTGATGCGCGAACATTGGGCATATGCAGCCTGAATAAAGTTCCGTTCTGTTTGAGGAGTTCAAAATGCCCTTCCAGTTGCTCACTAAGGGACGCAATCAATCGCTTCCCAAACGAAGACTTGTTGCCCTTCTGTTGCCAGTCCGACACATCTATACCCGGCCCATTATCCTGAACTTCCAGTGTGATACCCGGCTGTGATTTATCCGATTGCGACCGTAAGTCGATTCGAAGCAGAGGACGTTTGCCATTAGTCTTATCATACGCATATTTGAATGCGTTGGTGACTAATTCGTTGACAATCAATCCCAATGGCATTGCCATATCTACGTCCAGTTCCTGTAGTTCAATATTAAGCTGCAAATCAAACTCGTCGGCAGGATAGTCATATGCCCGCATCAAGCTTTCCGACAAATCGGTCAGGTAGTCGCGCATGTTAACGGTTGTTACTTCGTCGGTCTGGTAAAGACGCTGATGAATAAGCGACATAGCCTCAACCCGTTGCTGCCCTACGCGCACAGCCTGAATGGCTTTTTCATCGTCCAGTCGGCTAGATTGTAGCTTAAGCAGGCTAGATACAATGGCTAAATTATTTTTGACGCGGTGGTGCAGTTCCTTCATCATGATAGTTAACTGATCCGATTGCTGCGCAATTTTCTGATGACTTTGTCGAACTCGTTCATAGAGCCAGTATAACGTCCCCAGGAGAATGGTCAGCACGATTAGGCCACCTATACCGGCCCATATCTGGCGTGTTTGGCGGGCATTTGTACTGGCTAACTGTTGAATGTTTTCTTCTTTTTCCCGCATCTGATAGCGAGTTTCCAGTTCGGCCACCTGTCGATTTTTTGTGGCATTAAACACGCTATCATGGTTGGCCATCTGGCGTTTATAAAAGGTTAGCGCCTGACGAAAATCACCCCTTATCTCATAAATTCGACTCAGATGGCTGTTTACGTCCTCTAATACTGCATATTTATCGACTCCAGTTTTCTCGACCCAGTTTAATGCTCGCTGGCAAGCGACTTCTGCTTCGTCTAATTTGTTTTGAGGGATTAGGGCGTAGGGAATACTCGTATTTATATATCCTTGAAAAAATTCATCTTTTTCGTTAACTGCATAAGTCATCGCTTGCCGAAATGCCTGTTCAGACCGAACATATTGCCCCATATTTTTGTAGAGCAGTCCCGCATTAAACAGGGTTCCATAATAAGTTTGCCAGTCTTTTTTCTGCTTGTAGTAGGCTAATACTTTCTCTGTATAGGCCGATGCTGATGCGTATTGTTTGCCGTGGCTGTCGATATTAATGAGTTCGCTATAAAACTCGGGCAATAGCTGGTCATAGCCAAATTGTTGAGCGTAGGCTATTCCTCGCTCTATGTATTGACGGGCTTCTTTGACCTTGTTGAGTCGATTATAGCAGAAACCAATAAAACGAAATGATCGGGCGAAATTGCGCTGATCGCCAGCGATTTTAAAGGTATTTTGAGATTTTAAAAACCAGTCAATCGCCTGACCATAGTCGCCGGTAGATTCACTCCAACTGCCCAGTTTTCGGTAGCTAATGCCGATTCTGCGGGTATCGTCACCTGCCTGCGAAATGGCCAATGCTTGCTCAAATATTTTTTTTGCAGGTATGAACTGATTGGCATCGACTAACGAATCTCCCATTTTCCAAAGTAGCTTCAACTTAACCGAATCGGGAGCGCTGGACTCAGTAGGTGGTAGTTCCTGCTGAGCTGTGACAATACAAGATACTAAACAGAGTGTGATGTGGAGT
The DNA here is from genome assembly GCF_009754945.1 of Spirosoma arboris. Taxonomy (GTDB): domain Bacteria; phylum Bacteroidota; class Bacteroidia; order Cytophagales; family Spirosomataceae; genus Spirosoma; species Spirosoma arboris. Next base: position 117,809 of record NZ_WPIN01000022.1, on the reverse strand, counting down.
AAACAATTAACGAAAACATTCATGGGAGAGGATGGATAATTAGTGCACTAATTTAAAGGATATAGTTATCAGGTAACACTAGGAATATGCCTCTTTATGACATTTACTTGGTTTGTTAGTAGTTCCCAAGCCATTTGGCTATTAGCTCATTTACAACTAACCGATCTTGATCGAGCACGCAGACTTATTATGGGTAAGGAGAAAAGGAAAAATGAGAAGAAAGCGATAGGAGTAGGTCGCACAAGAATCGCGCAATTCAGCGGATTTTAATATGTTGGGAGGCAAGAACGGTCCGTAACGTAGTGGTGGCTTGCGTGCGACAAGTGGACGTTCCGTAACAGGGCGGTTTAAGCTCGTAGTCAGCTTCGGTCAATATGAGAAACGCCCCGGTTGGTTAGACTTTGTTAATGGCAGCGTCCTAAAGCAAAAAGGCTAATTTTGTCAAATGGCAAACCCACGCACATTTGATATTAAAATCGACAAGCTTACTCGCTCGATAGAAAATGCCATTTCAGGCGACAGTTTTAAAACAGAAATTCTTGAGTTAACTTCAGATGACCTGAAACGGGTAAAGAAATCCGCATGGCTGTTTAATTGGAAATCCGAAGCTAAACAAGTGGACAAAACTATTTATAAACTTGTTATAGAGGAAAATAGCCGCATCATTCAGGGGCTTATAAGTATTCAGGACAGAGGTGACCATATTTTATGGCTCTTATCGAGAGTAGTAAATTCAACCGTGGTGCTGACAAACTTTATTTAGGTGTGCCCGGAAACCTTGTTGCGTTCGCTTGTAAGCTTTCTTTTGACAAGGGCTATGCTGGTTACGTCTCTTTTGAAAGCAAGACAAAATTGAAGGAGCACTACCAGAAATCATTGGGAGCATACGTACTGTTTGGTAATATAATGGCGATTGATACGAAAGCCGCCCACAAACTTGTCAATCAATATTTCCCAGAAAACTCGTAATTTACTGCTATGATAAAAGAGCCGAAGACTATTGATTTCTATACGTCAGGCCGACAATTGTCGAGCGAAGATTTCGCTTTGATTAGCCAATGGATTGCTACAGACAAGAAAAAGCAATCAGACAAGAATATAAAAGGCTTGAAAAAACGTCAAAAAAAAATCGCTCAGACTGAGGGTATTGAGAAGGAGTAATATCAGGCAGATTTAGCTTTTTATAAGCCTGGCTTCCAATGACAGGATGCAAGGGGCTTATCAGTTGCTTTCCGAGCAGTCAGAAAATCAACCAAGTCGGCTACTTCCGCTTGATAGACAGGTGGTAAAGTCTGATATTTCTGATTCAGCTGGAGGTAAGTCATGAGTGTACAATTAGCTTGGCCCGTAACAAAGTGCGACACAGGATATTTTCGTTTACTGCTTATACTGCCCCAGCATATACTCATAAAAATAGTCCACATTGACATCGGTCGCTATTTTTAATTCGTAGCCGGTTGAGTCCAGATAGGTTTGCCCGGCATTGGGTGGGCGAGTGCTTACGTTCGCTTTTACGATCTCTGTAGTGAATTGTTCGGGTATGGCCAAGTAGCTGGTTGCCAGGAGATCCCACATGAAATAGGTGTAGTGATAACTTGGAATTGTATCGAGCGTGAGTGCCCAGAGTTGACCCGTCAAGTTGGATAGCTTATAGTCAATCTGTGTGGCCAGGGTGGAGAGAAATTTCTTCGTAACGGGTACATGATTCGTTACATCCAGTGGAATCAGGGTTAATGGTAGTTCATACGAGACTAACTTCTGTGAGCTGATCGGGTCCCAGAATACATTCCATTCAGCACTGCCGTCATGCTGGAAAGTCTGCACGTTGCCGTTCGTTCTGAATGCACCGGCCATCCAAACGATTTCATCAATTTTAGCTTTTAACTCTGGTGCTTTCTCAAGAGCCAGAACCAGATTGGAGCAAGGACCGGTCATCAAAATCGTTACGTTTTGAGTGGCCGATGAGAGCTTGTCAATGATTAATTCGGGCGCACTCAGGTATGCGTATGGATCAGGCGATTTTGGCAGATTGATCAGCATAGGCAGGGCATTGATGATCTCCGGCCGTGCGCGCCACTCGTTCGGAAACGCATTGATGCCGTAATAATCACCTCGTCCCAACGCAACCTGTTCCTGCCCCATCAATTGGAGCAGCTTATAAGTCGATTCGAGAGCAGGTTCAATGTAACAATCAGCGGGCGTGACCGTAATGCCGATCAGTTCGGTATCGGGCATGGTAAGTACGAGCAATTGCGACAACAAATCATCAATTGCGCCGTCGTGATCCATTAAAATAAGTTTGGGCATTGGAATTGACCGTTTAAGGAGAGCCCCGGTTGGCAGTAACTACTGTTGATAATCGGGGCACTGAATTTAGCAGCAGTATACGGCCTCCTTGTTGGAGAAGCAAGTGTTCTGGCCGTATAGGATTTGGAAAATTAAATTCACTTCAAGACAATACGTTCCGAAGAAACGATGAACAAGGTTACTAGTAGGATTCATTTTTCGGACTACATTTCTCAACTACGGGTAAAACAACTAGCTTTATGCCAACAGAAATAAACCAATAAATTCGGCCTGAAAAGCTTTCTAATCAGTTAAATCATGCAGCCCGATCAGTTAATAAAGCAAATCGAATTTCTCAAAGAGATTGATAAGATCAAATACATTCAACGGAAGACCAAGCTATTTAACAGCGACAGAAACGAAAATGACGCGGAACACAGCTGGCATTTAGCGATGATGGCTATCGTTCTGGTGCAACATGCGAATGCTCCCGTCGATCTGCTGAAAGTGTTGAAGATGTTGTTGATTCATGACATCGTTGAGATAGATGCCGGAGACACCTTTATCTATGATACGCAAAAAAGCCATGACAACACGGCTGAAGAACGGCTGGCTGCCGAACGAATTTTCGGTCTGTTGCCCGCAGAACAGGCGGAAGAATTTATTGCTATCTGGGAAGAATTTGAAGAAAGTAAAACCGATGAGGCAATGTTCGCCAGAGCTATGGATCGATTAGAACCGTTGCTTCAAAACGTATCGAACAATGGTGGTACATGGCAGGAATTTGGTGTCGACTTCGCTAAAGTTTATAAAAAGAAACAGGTTATCAAAAATGGGTCCGCTACCATTTGGCAGTATGCAGAGCAACTACTAAATGATAGCGTGGACCGTGGAATTTTGAAAAAACAGTAGACTGGTACTAGCAGGCTTAACCCGATTCAATTATTCGACAACGTCAATTGTCAAACTTCGCTGGCGGACTGCTTCGTAGAGCACCACACCTGTGGCTACAGATACGTTTAATGAACCAACCGATCCCAGAAGCGGAATCTTAACATGGGTATCGACTATGCGGAGCAATTCGGGCGATATTCCATCTTCTTCAGACCCCATAATAATGGCAATAGGGCCGGTTAGATCCGTGTTTCGCTCATAAAGATCGCGGCTCGATTTTTCGGTACAGGCCACAACCGTAATGCCCGATGCCTGAAGGTATTTTACGGTCTCGGTCAGATCTGGCTCACGACAAACCGAAATATGATTCAATGCACCCGACGACGTTTTCATGGCGTCGGAATTAATAGCAGCAGCGCCCCGGCCCGGAATTACGATGCACTGAATGCCCGTACATTCGGCGGTGCGGGCAATGGCCCCAAAGTTCCGAACGTCGGTGATGCGATCGAGTAGTAGAAAAAACGGCTGTTCTCCCCGCTCAAACACATCGGCAATTACGTTAGACAACTTAACGTATTGTACCTGAGCAATCAGGCAGACAACTCCCTGGTGATTTTTTCGGGTAAACCGATCAAGCCGTTCGGCCGGTACACGCTGAATCGTAACGCGTTTCTGGAAAGCCAGATTCTGGATATCAGGATTACTCAACTCCTTATCCATGTACAGTTTATCAATCTGTTGGTCAGACTTTAAGGTCTCGATAACAGATTGAATACCAAACACCATCTCGTCGGGTTCGGGACGAAACTGGGGACGGGACTTATTCGTTCGATTATGATTAGGGCGATTTACTCGCGGATTGTGCCGGTTCTCCATGCTTCGACTATCGGATACCAAATTGGCTGATACTCAATATAGCGTACCAGTTCGTAATGGTCTTCGACAAATTGATTCGGTTTCTTTGTGAATGTAAAATTAACCTCCGAGACATTGGCCCGGCGATTATAAACCCACACTTCGCGCTCCCGGTTCCGCTGTACACGATCGGGTGCACCCAGCACAATATAAATCATCCCCTTATCGGTTTTCCAACCTTCCTTGTAGGTTGTAAACAACCGATTGGCTTCTTCAACGCGATCGAAATACGCTTTGAGCGTCTTTCGGGCTACGTCTTCATTTCCCGACATCATACTCAGCCAGTACCGGTCGAAGGCTTTCTTAACATCCTGCGCCTGATTTAACTCGCCAATTTCGCTACTGGTGCTCATGTACAACACGGGCTTGATGAGTTTCGACGGGCGTGTCAATTTCGGGAATCGTTTGTCGGCGACTACTAACCCAATACCCGATGCATCGGTCGTATCTTCGACAAAGTAATACAGTCCCTCGTGAGGCATTACAAACGGCTGATTGGTTGTAATATTTAACGTAGAATCTATCGTCAGCGATTTAGACGCCGGGCGGGGCGATGTGTTCATTGGCGACGAAGCAGCATCGAAATCATGTCGGTAACGAACCCCAAATAGAGTTTTACTCGTCCCGTTCACATCGCGAATAATGACTGTATCGCCAACGTTCACATAATTACGCAGTTGTGGCTGTTTGCTGTCCTTGCTAAACAAGGTAAACCGATCACTTAGTTTAGATGCGCTAAACCGTAATGACAGGTCATTCCTAGCTTTAGTGCCGCTGTTGGTTTCGGTAATTTCAGTAAGCAGAACGGCATTTGCGGCTCCCTTAGGCCGTTTTATGTCAAATGTTAGGGTTAGATGATCGCCATCATGGCCTACATTTTGAATCGTCAACGGCACTGTTCCGTAACCCAACCGTTCGCGGTTGTTATAATCGGGATACATGACGTAGGCAATCAGGAAATGTTCGGTAAAATCAACTGGATTCAGAACCGCTTCGCCCGTGGGTGTTTTAGCTGTCAGGTCCATATAAATCCGCACATTGGATGTATCGATGGCCAGAAACTTCCCTTTGATCGAGGTGACAACCCATTCGCCCCCTTTTGTCGACATGGCTGGTCCTGTCCCAATAGCTGGACCCTCATTCGCTTTCGCAGGCGCTGGAGCCTGAGTTGTAGCTGGCCTTGACTCGGTTGGCGTTGCTATTGTCGTACGCTGGCCATCGTCGGCACGAGGAGTACTTGGGCGGCTGGCCTGATTGCGTTGAGCTTCTGTGCGGGCATCATAGGCCGCATTGACTTTAGCCTGCTGTGTTTTTTTGTTGCTTGAGCAGGCAGACAGCATGGTAATAATAAGTAGGGCAGACAGAATGCGCATAATCAACGGTACATTTCAGACACATAATCCGGGTCGCTTTCGCGATTTTTGACAACCGCAACGACGGCTCCGTTTATGCGTCTGGTTCTAAAGGTAATTCTTTCGTTGAACTAGTTTATTGATAACGAAAAAACAGGCTGGTTCGACTTATGAATCCGCTTCATTTTTCTTTGCTTACACAAAAGAGTAATTTTACAGATTGATTTGCAACAAAGACGTTAACTATATGCTACAGCTAGCGTCCCGAACAAGCTATGTATAAAACCACAGAAATTACCTCAGCCGAAATCGCATCCGATAATCCTGTCCATCAGCGACTACTGTTTCCCTATGTAGAAGCAGCTGCTATAGTCGGCGGGAACGTACTCGAAATCGGCTGCGGCTGGGGCCGGGGGCTAGAGTTATTGACCAAAGCCGCTAAACACTATATGGGTATCGATAAAAACGAGGAGTTAATCAAGGCACTTCAGGCCGAATATCCTACCTCTACGTTCATCTCTGCCAATATCCCTCCACTCAGTACGCTTGCAGACAATACGTTCGATTATATCGTAACGTTTCAGGTGATCGAACATATCGAAAACGATGATTTATTTATCAAAGAAGCTCATCGTGTGTTGAAACCGGGCGGCAAACTGTTGCTGACGACGGTGAATAAAACCTTCTCGCTCACACGCAATCCATGGCACGTTCGGGAATACTATGCCGACGGATTAAAATCACTGATGGCCAAGTATTTTCCAAAAGTTGAAACGCGGGGTATTCACGGCAATGATAAGGTGATGACGTATTATGAGCAGAATAAAGAGTCTGTCAAAAAGTTGACACGCTTCGATATTTTCAATCTGCAATACCGACTTCCCCGGCGATTACTTCAGGTTCCTTACGATCTCATGAATCGCCTTAACCGAAACCGACTTCTGCAAGCCGATGGACTAGCCGCGCAAATTAACTACACCGACTACCTCGTCAGCAACGACCCCGCCGGAAGTCTGGATTTCTTTTATGTCGCAACGAAGTAGGTAAGGTTCAGGTTAATTTTCCCAGAAATAACTACTTTCATGCAACTCATCACCGGTATGGCGAAATTCAAGAAAATAGTAGTTGGCAGCTTGATGGTGATTGTTTGGGGTGTTATGTTCGCCATGGTTATTCCGATGAAAAGCAGCCGGGGCCAGGTGGTAACCGTCCTTATTTGCCTTATACTCAACAGTATTCTGGCAGCCTATTATAGCTGCATTGATCGCCAGCCAACCAGTTTTCGGGAATGGTTGAAAATGTAATAGTACGCGCCTTTGTATGCCCAACAGATGACCGTCGCTTATACCAACTTATTTAGTCAATTCAGGCACGAACTTCACCGGTTTCCTGAAGTTTCGGGTCAGGAAGTTGAAACCCAGAAACGGATCAAAGCTTTTGTCAGTCAGTTTAATCCGGTTGCGATCAGCGAGGTGGGTGGTACGGGCTTGTTGCTGCAATATGGAACGAATGCGGAAGGGCCCGTCACATTAATCCGGGCGGATATCGATGCGCTACCCATGCAAGAGGTCAATACATTTGACTATAGATCCCAGACTGAAGGCGTTTCGCACAAATGTGGGCATGATGGTCACACGGCAATCCTGGCTCGACTAGCGTCTTTGTTAGTCGAAAATCCTGTTTCGACTGGTCGGGTGTATTTGCTTTTTCAGCCTGCCGAAGAAACCGGCAAAGGTGCGGAAGCGGTTTTAAATGATCCCCTCTTTGCAACTGTTTGCCCCGATCGGGCTTTTGCGTTGCATAATTTACCCGGCTTCAAACTAGGCACCATTGTGTGCAAACCGGGTTCATTTACCTCGTCGGTTCTAAGCATCATTGTATCCTTTACAGGCAAAGTCTCGCATTCGGCCGAACCCGAAAAAGGACTCAATCCCGCCTACGTTATGGCGGATTTCATGGTACGAACGAAACAAATACAGAATCCTAATCCTCAGTCTGACGGGTTCGCACTGATAACGCCGGTATACACGACAATGGGCGAAAAATCCTACGGTATATCGGCTGGTTACGGTGAGGTTCATTTAACGCTTCGAACCCGAAATGCCAAACGCATGATAGCACTAACGGCTCAGTTATTGACCTTACTATCAACGCTTTCGGCTGAGAGTGGCATTGCTATACAAACCAGCTACACCGAAGCGTTCGTTGCGAACGAAAATGATACTGAGGCTTTTATCCAAATCAGGCAAAGTGCGCAGAAGCTAGGCTATGACTTTGTCGACAAACAGGAACCGTTCAAATGGGGTGAAGATTTTGGGCTTTTTACCCAGCATTATCCGGGTGCGATGTTTGGTATTGGTAATGGTGAAGACTCGCCTGCCCTGCACAACGACGATTACGATTTCAATGATAAGCTGATTGAGCCAGCTGCACAATTATTTTTAGAGTTGATCATGAGTCATCACAATTGAGATCAGATGGCGCACCAAAATTAACGTTAGCCTTGACTTCATCCGACGCTGTCGCTACCTATCGGGCCACTTTATTTTCGATTGCCTACCGCATGACCGGGGAGGTAATGGTTAGCGAAGACATTGTACAGGAAGCGTTTCTGAAATGGATGAATCGGCCCGAAGAGACCATTCTGGATGATAAAGCCTATCTGGCCAAGAGTGTTATAAACACGGCGCTCAATCACCTGGAGAAGGTGAAACGAGAACGGGAAGCCTACAAAGGACCCTGGTTACCGGAGCCGATTTTAGCAGATAGCCACGCTATTGATGCCAAAATAGATATCTCCTACGGATTCATGCTCCTTCTTGAAAAGCTTGCACCACTGGAACGTGCCGTTTTCATCTTAAAAGAAAGTTTCGATTTTGGGTATTCTGAATTAGCCAAACTTTTCGATACGACAGAAGCTAACGGCCGACAGCTTTACCATAGGGCCAAGGAAAAAGTTTCGGGTACGAATCGTCGTTTCCCGATTGATCCTCAACAACAGCAGATCCTTCTGGAAGCCTTTGCCGAAGCCAGTGAAACGGGAAATATTGACCCGCTGATTCACTTATTCAAAACCGACATTGAGGTTTATTCTGACGGAGGTGGTAAGGTTATTGCCGCGCTCAAACCACTCGTTGGTTCGGCAATCGTTGAACAGTTTATGCGTTCCCTCGTCAGACAGCAATACAGTCAGTTGGATGTTAAACCTGCTCTGGTCAATGGCGAAATGGCCTTATTATTCAGCCAAAAGGATAGTCATATGCTGACTACAGTCATGATTATTGACGTTGATGAGGCTGGCATCAGGCGGTTTTATTTCGTTCGTAATCCGGATAAACTCGCGCACCTTCAATAAATTTTAGCGAGGCTGTCACAATCCGCGGCTTTGGTTTGTCTTGTGTGAGATTTTCAACATTTCATTCATATGCAAATCAAGCAAGTCCGTTGGGTGCAGGCCACCCTTCTCTATTTAGGATTGACGAACATTTTTCCGGGCGTATGGGCGTTGTTCATGCCCCACAGTTTCTATGACTCATTTCCTGGTTTAGGTCGGGTGTGGGTGGCGGTAGATGGCCCCTATAATGAACACCTGATTCGGGACGTAGGCGGTTTCTTTCTGGCACTTGCCCTACTCAGTTTTCTGACGTTACTGGCTCCCCGCCTGGTGTCTGTTCGGGCAACGGCAATCTGCCTGCTGACCTTTAATACTCCCCATTTATTGTATCATTTGAAACACTTACACATGCTTCCGGTCATCGATCAAATCGGAAACGTTGTGGCCCTATCCGCTGGAGTATTACTTCCTGTTCTGCTCTTGTTCCACAAGCCCATTGTCACTCAAACGATCCAATCTGCAATTCCCTAATTAGCTGTAAATCATGAAGAAAGTATTAGTAATCGGCGGTTCAGGCGTATTGGGTTCGGCGGTCGTTAATGAACTACAAAAGAATCATGTAAGCTTCCAGATCGGCAGTCGTAATCAACTCAAGAAGGATGCGTATAGTACTGTCAATCAGGCATCTGATTTGCCATGGGCACATATTGATTTGTTTACAGGTGAAGGGCTCACAACAGCATTGGTGGGCGTCGATACCGTTTTTCATTTAGCCAGTGGTCAGGGAAAAATAGGGAGCGAATCGGCGGAGGTCGTGATCACCCGTAATTTACTGAATGCGGTTAAACAGTCGGATGTAAAGCAACTGATTTACAGCTCAATCGTTGGCGTCGATAAAATTCCCTACAGTTATTATCAAGCCAAGTTCAATGCCGAAACGTTGATTCGGGAAAGTCGAATACCCTACACAATTCTGCGCGCGACCCAGTTTCATAATTTCGTCGATTTTGTGCTGAGCAAACTGCTGCGCTTCCCGATTGGTTTTGTCCCAAAAAAGCTGCTCATTCAGCCCATTCAGGTTGAAGCTGTAGCGCATGAGTTGTATCGACTGGCGCAGGCAGGAAGCCAGCAAATGATACTAAATCTGGGTGGTCTTCAGGTCTACGATGCAGGAACATTGGCTCAACTCTGGATGCACTACCAGAAGATTTCCAAACCAATTATACCGATTCCGACCGTTGGGTTAGTAATGAAGAGCTTCGCCCAGGGATTTGCTACCTGCTCGGAAAGCGCTACAGGTACTCAGACTTGGGCGATTTATTTGGCAGAACGATATGGTCATTCTCAACAGAACGTTTAGAAATGACGAGCAGAAAATAAACTATGGGTAGGCAGGTGATAAATAGTCAAGCGGAGTATTAATAAGAAACAAACCAATTGTCTCTTATGAAATCCAGCACGAAATTCATCCTTATTATCGCGGCCTTATTGATGACTACCTGTTGTATCTACATGCTCTTCGGTCGGGCCTAGCCAAACACAGCTATGAATATCTGGAACATTCAGGAATACGAAGGCGACGGCGTCAGTTGTCCGATTACGCCCATTCATTTGCCTTGGTACAAGAAAGTTGGGCTGTTCTTTTTTCGGTTTGGCATTTGCCCTTTGTGTGTGACAACCAGCGTGGTTTATAGCATTTTTCGAATGATTCGACCAGTTTCGAAGCTAGACTAACCACAGCCGTACAGAGAACACAACGAAAAAGTTTAAAAAATTCTGTGTTCTCTGTACGGCTGTGGTTAAATTTAATTTTCATCATGCCTATGCTAGCTGACTCTCCAGATACCCAACTGCTCAATCAGTTGCGGATGGGTAACAATCAAGGTTTTGACATGCTTTATCGACAGTGTTATCCGTCGATAGAGCGTTTTGTCGTTCAAAATAGCGGTAATCAGGATGAAGCAAAAGACCTGTTTCAAGAGACGTTGTTGATTTTACTAACCAACCTTGAGGCTCCTGATTTCCTGCTGACCTCTTCCTTAAAAACTTATGTGTTTTCCATTAGTAAGAACTTATGGCTCAAACAGCTAAAAAAGTCGGCTCGCTGGACGAGCCTGGAAGATGCAGACGAAACGTGTAGTGTAGTAGCGCCTACCGAACTGGAAACGCCACCATCAGCTTACGAAAGAGTACTGGCGATTTTAGCACAGCTAACCATCCGTTGTCAGGCATTACTAGCCGCCATTTTTTTTGGTCGAAAAAAGATTGCCAATATTGTTGAGGACGACGGTTATGCGAGTGTCCATTCCGCTCAGAATCAGAAATACAAGTGTCTTCAGCAAGCCCGAAAAGCTAGTAAAAAATGATTGCCGAATTAGGCTTTCGATAGCGCTATCGAAAGCCTGTCGCAGCAGCGTAAAGCCATGGAGAATAAGGTTAGTTACGTTCATTTGATCGGTTATAGCCGGCAAAAGCAGAAACTCGGGTGGTTTATCTCTTCTCTGAGCGTTAACTTTACTGAACTACAACCTTCACTTCCTCTTCACGCTCTATGGCCCTCCTCACTTTCCCAAAGTACCGTATCCATCTGCTTTCAGCTATCGTATTGCTCCTCTTTCAACATTGGGGATGGGCGCAGTCTGTCAATCAGGTTTCTGCGGACAGTGTGGATGCGATTGTGAAAACCCACATGGCTAGCAAGCATATTCAGGGTGTTTCGATTGCGGTTGTTCGCCAGGGAAATGTAACACTGGCCAAAGGGTACGGTCTGGCCAATGTCGAACTGAATGTACCTGCGACTCCGCAAAGCGTGTATGCCATTGCGTCGGTTAGCAAGCAGTTTCTTGCGACAGGTATTCTGATCCTGGCGCAGGAAGGTAAACTAACCCTTGACGATGACATTCATAAATACTATCCGCAGGCACCCCAAATCTGGCAGGGAATTACCTTACGTCATTTATTGTCGCATACATCTGGGATCGTTCGGGAGGCTCCTGCGTTTGATCCGGCAAAGATTCAGCCCGATTCTGTTGTGGTGCAATCGGCGTTCCCGTTGCCTTTACAGTTCCCGATTGGCACGAAATGGCAGTACTGCAATGTAGGCTATTTTGCTTTGGCCGACATCATCCGTAAAGTCTCGGGCCAGCCCTGGGAAATCTTTTTGAAACAACGGGTTTTTACGCCGGTAGGCATGGCCGCCACTCGTACTACAACGCTCAGCGAAATCGTACCCAATCGAGTCGACGGCTATGAATGGGACAAGGACCACCTTCAGCGCGCGCTGGCTTACCGGGCTCTACGGCCCAGCGGTGCCTTTTTGTCGACGGTACTGGATTTGGCGAAATGGGATGCCGCGTTGTACACCACCAAATTTTTGACAGAAGCCAGCCAGAAACAGATGTTGACTCCGTTTGTACTCAAAGATGGCACTCCTTACCCCTACGGGTTAGGCTGGCGGATTGATTCGTTTCTGGGAACACAATGGATTCATCACGGTGGTTCACTGCCTGGTTTTCGGACAGAATACGCCCGTTTTCCACAAGCTGGCCTTTCTGTTATTGTCCTGACGAATGGTGAAGAAGCAAATCCCGAAAGTATCGCCAAGGAAATCGCAGCTCTGTATCTACGTTCTGCAACAGGAAAAACAGTTAGCGGAAAATAACGCTGACTACATGATCTAATTCCATGGTCTGTGTCCTCACAGACCATGATAATCTATACGTCTTCCAGCTTAAAGGGTAAGGTACGTATTCGCTTGCCCGTCAGGTCAAAAATTGCATTGCACAAAGCGGGTGCGAAGGGCGGTAATCCGGGTTCGCCCACGCCACCGGCTTTTTCATCATTTTCCATGATATGCACCTCGATTTCTGGAGTGTCGGTCATCCGTGGCATTTCGTAAGTATTAAAGTTTTGCTCCACGGCCTTCCCGTCTTTAAAAGTGGTCGCATGTTTAATAGCCGCTCCCAGCCCCATAATGATACTTCCTTCTACCTGAGCGCGGATGATATCCGGGTTTACATACCAGCCACAATCGATCAGTGCAATCACTTTATCAATCTTAAGTTTTCCATCTGCCTTACGTGAAACCTGAACGATATGTCCGCAGATTCCACTGAAGCATTCTGTAATAGCTATTCCCCAACCGGCGTTTTTACCTCTTGATTTCCAGCCACTGATCATTTCCAGTTGATCAACGATGTCCTGGTAACGTTTGTCAGGCAAATGGTTTCGACGGAAAGCTAATGGGTCTTGTCCAGCTAAGTGAGCAAGTTCATCGATAAAGCTCTCGGCCGCAAAGCCGTTGGTAGAGGCATACACAGATCGCCACCATAGTACGGGTATGGGTGCGCGGGTTCCCACACCACCGAAGCTATAATGCGGAATAGCTTTAAGATAAGGATGTAGCATTCCTTCTGTATTGCCGTTATTATAGGAAGGCGGTTCCGGGTCAGGATAAGGTTTAGGGCTCCATTCCTGCCCAATCCACTGAGCCGCCGTTATCATCTGAAAAGCAAGGATTTGGCCAGTACTGTCAACACCACCCTTGCAGGCATAAAAGGCACCGGTTCGAAATGGCCCCGTACGCATATCGTCTTCTCGCGTCCATACCACCTGAACAGGCGCTTTCATGGTTTTCGAGATTAGCGCTGCTTCGTGCGGATAGTCGGTAAATCCTTTGCGACCAAAGCCTCCACCCAGAAAAGTCATATTGACGGTTACATTTTCTTTCGGAATGCCCATTCGATCACTCAAATCGGCTTGAATCCAGTTCGCTTCCTGAATTGGCCCCCAGATGTCAATGCGATTGTCCTGCACGTGAGCAATGCAATTGAGGGGTTCCATACAGCTATGCGATTGATAAGGCGTTTCATAAATCGCGTCAATTTTTTTCGCAGAGGTTTGCCAGGCAGCTTCAAATTTTTGGGAAGGGCCGGGTTTTCCGAGGTTTGCTCGCATCTGCGAGGCTAGTTGGTCGGAATCCAGGTGATCAAAGCCCGAATCGTCCCACTCTACGGTCAGCAATTTTCGTCCCTGCATGGCCGCCCAGAGTGAATTGGCTACTACGGCAACACCTTCAGTCAGATTACCGAAAACAGCGCGTTGTACCATGAAGACGTTCTTTACACCTGCTACTGCTTTCGTTTTTGAATCGTCAAACCGTATGACTTTTCCGCGAAATCGAGGACTCCGCTCAACCACCGCGTATAACATACCCGGCACTTTTTTGTCCAGCCCGAACTGAGCAGTGCCATTGATTTTCAGTGGAATATCTTGCCGGGGTAGCGACTTTCCAATAATTTTATAGTCCTTCCGACTTTTTAACGGCACGTTTTGAGGGGGTGGCAATGTAGAAGCTTCTTCAACAAGCAGCCCGTAACCAAGCTTTTTGCCAGACGAACGATGAATTACCTGGCCGTTCTGCGCATAACAGTCTGAAGGGTCAACGGCCCATTGTTTAGCAGCTACGCCAATGAGCATTTCCCGGGCCGAAGCCCCGACTTGTAACAGTTGTTTGTACCAGCCCCGTATAGAAAAACTTCCCTCCTGCGGTTGAGGACCAAATTTTTTGGGATTGGCCGGAGCGAACAAAATGGTAACCTGATCCAGATTTACTTCCAGTTCTTCGGCAATCATTTGCGGAATTGCCTGGAATGTACCCTGTCCCATTTCCGAGCGATGATTCCTGATGGTCACTTTGCCGGATGTATCGATAGAAATCCAGGAGAGTAGTTCGGTACTCGCCTTGTCTACTAGTTGGGCGTTAACAATTTCTACCTCCGTTTTACCCGAAGCAGGAAAGTAAGCTCCAAGCGTTAAGGCTATGCCCGACAGACTCACCTGTTGGATAAACTTTCGGCGCGACAACTCGCTACTGTTTTTCATTGGCCATTGGTTTTTGCGAGTGTACCAGCAGCCATTTTAATCGCTTTTCGGATTCTTGGGTAGGTGCCACAGCGGCAGATATTCCCCTGCATGGCCGCGTCGATGTCTTCGTCGGTAGGGTGGGGGTTGGTCTTCAACAGAGCAACGGCCGACATGATTTGCCCGCTTTGGCAGTATCCACATTGAGGCACTTGTTCGGCAATCCACGCTTTTTGCACGGGATGAGAGTTATCCTTCGAAATGCCTTCAATGGTTGTGATTGGTTGATTCAATACAGCAGACACGGGAAATGAACAGGAGCGTATAGGAGCACCCGCGAGATGTACTGTACAAGCTCCACACTGAGCCATTCCGCATCCGTATTTTGTTCCGGTAAGGCCAACCAGTTCCCGAATGGCCCACAACAAAGGCATCTGGGCATCGGCATTAACCGGGTATTTCTTTCCGTTGATGGCTAACGTGTATAAAGGCATATGAGCGATTATGAAAAGTACCCGACTCAATGGGTATTCATAAAAATAGCCTTTACCTATTCTTCGGGGAAATTATCTTGACGACCTGCACGATAAGGCGTGTCAACGACAGTCATTGATTGACTACAGGCACGAGAATAGACGTGAACTGGCGCAGGTATTTACCCGCGCCAGTTCACGTCTGCGTTTAAAAACTCTATTTCAACAACTCGGCTAATGTCCAGACGTTCCCGTTTTTAACCGTATACCGAACGTTCATGGAGTCTCGAATTTTGTTTAGTGGATCACCTTCAACGGCAATTATGTCGGCTACTTTACCGACCTCTATGCTACCCAGATCGTTGCCAACACCAGCCGCTTCTGCCGACCAGAGAGTAGCCCCGCGAAGGGTCTCGAAAGGCGTTACGCCACCTTCTACCCAGTTTTGCAGCTCGACCTGTAAACTCAATCCATAGGGAATCAAGGGCGAGTCGGTGCCGGGTGTCATTCGTCCGCCCGCATCAATGAATTTCTTCACATTTCCGGCCAGCGTTTTAAAATTCTCGATCGCTCCCGGCATCATCCGACGCATCGTTTGCTGCTGCGCCATCAGATTGGTACGATAGGTTTCATTGTAAAAATGAGTGTATGGCGGGTAGCTCAACAGGCTCGTGTCACGACGAGTCTGGAACGAAAAACCGCCCTGCAAACTCGCTGTAGGCGTCATATTCATGCCCGACTTCGCCACCAGATTCAAGACATCGGCGTAGATGTGGTTGGTCGATGTCAGCTTCATCGAGTAACCCCGACGACTGGTTGCAGACGCGTGTTCAACACCATCGATATTGTATTTCACGGCTGGATACAATTCGTGCGAGGTGACCGGTATGCCAATCTGATGCGCTAAATCGGCAGCTAGTTGCTGCAAGCGATCGGGTAAGCGGACGTAGCATTTCAGTAGGTCATAATCTAATTTCTTTGCCCTGTCGAGCTCCATACGCAGTTGCTCTTCACTTCGGATACTCGTGGCCAATCCATAATAAAGTCGATAGCCTTCATTCAGGGTGCCGGTATAAAACGAACGCGGCCCCGGCCGGATACCTGCATCCCAGGATTCACGTCGTTCCAGCGCATCATACGGATCGGAGCCCGTTTCGCGAATGCTGGTAATACCATGACTCAACCAGATACGCCCCTGCTTTTCACCCGATAAAATGGTTTGGTGGGTGTGCATTTCCCACAGACCAGGCATAACGGTAAGTTTAGAAGCATCGACCAGTTTGCCTTTGCGGCCAGCCTTGTGTGGCTCGATCGCCTGAATTCGGCTACCTGCCAGAATAATGTCTACGTTTTCCTGATACTTATTCGTTTTTCCATCGAAGAGTTTTCCCGCGTGAATAATTGTTGGTTCTGTAGGCAATTTGGGCTGATACGTAAACGCTAACGGAATGGTTGAAACACGGCCTGTTGTCATATCCATCTGCTTGAGCGTATCGATAGCCAGGTACACCAGCGTTTTCGAATCGGCGGTCCAGGTCATATTGTCTGCCAGTGTCTTCGTACGCTGAATGGCCGGACCGGTCTGTTTGCCATCTGGTGCAACGGGCAATGTCCACAACTTGCCATCGAGTACATACGCCATCCATTTGCCATCGGGCGACCAGCTAGGGCCGCTACGTCCCCGAAAACTAATGGTCTGATTGGCTGAATCAGGCTTCATTTCCAACGCATTGCCTCCACCCTGACTTGGAATAATGAGAAACTGATTCAACCCCTCCCGGAAACGGGTGGAGTAAATATCCAGCGCCGAAACGGCGATTTGCTTGCCATCAGGCGACCAACTCGGTACGCCGGGACCAAAGAGTGCGTCATACACTTTTTGGGGTGCAGCAAACGGCTGATCTTCTGAGGTTGGGAAGGCGATAGTGTGCAATACGCTCCGCCCGAAAGCTGCCCGGTCGAGCATAAAAAAGGCAATACGTTTGCCATCGGGCGCAAAAGATGGGGTATTAATTTCCTCTGTACCATTCGTCAGTTGGCGATCCTGACCCGTTTTCAAGTCTCTGGCCCACAGATTAATACCCCCCGAACGGTCGGAGGTGAAAATCAGGAACCGGCCATCAGGAGAGAAACAGGGGTCAGCCTCAATAAAGGAATCGTTGGTTAATTTCTGAGGGGTCGACAAACCTATGTCCAGCCAGTACAAATCGCCTAGTGCGGTAAAAACAACGGCTTTCCCATCTGGCGAAACTACTGGTGCCCGAATACCTTTGACAGGACGTGGCTTGGGGTTATCGAGCAGGTATTTTTTGCGCGTATACGGTTTGCGATTCAGCGCAAACGTGGCCTGCCAGGCCAGCTTTTCTGTTTTAGCAAAATCGGCGGTTTTGTGCTTTATCGCTCCGTCGGCTGTGTACCAGATCGACCCGTCGGCGGCTACGGAAGGACGGAATGGAAATACATCTTCACCCTTTGTGGAAATGACTTTAGGAGCCGCATCTGCCTTTAGTTCTTTAACAACCAAGGTCGTAGCCCCATCAGCAACCGTTTGTAAAATTAACGAGTTGCCGTCTTTCGCCCAGGCCGGAGGACCTAGTGTTGCCGTTGTTTTCCAGATCAATGTTTCCTTGCCACCTTCCCAAACATACAGTCCCGACGCGTCAGGGCGGGTTACAACATAGGCAATTCGATTCCCATCGGGC
Source organism: Spirosoma arboris (assembly GCF_009754945.1). Lineage (GTDB taxonomy): Bacteria > Bacteroidota > Bacteroidia > Cytophagales > Spirosomataceae > Spirosoma > Spirosoma arboris. The sequence continues at coordinate 99,991 of NZ_WPIN01000022.1, read as the reverse complement.
GAGTACGATGGTGAATACTCATTACCCGCATGCTCAGTAAGTTGCTTCAGCGCCTGTGTTTTTAAGGTCAGTTCCCATAGGTTATAACTCCCGCCTTTATCCGACGAAAAAACCAGTTTACTTCCATCAGGAGAATAGCTGGGTTCCCGATAGTCAAATTCGCCAGTTGTGTGTTTTTGTAAATCCGACCCGTCGGGTTTAATGCTGTAAATGTGAAAAGTCCCATCCCTGAACGATGAGTATACAATCCGCTTCCCATCGGGCGACCAGGCGGGTTGGTGCGCATCATCCCGAAAATCCGTTAAAGTCTTGGCCACACCCCCTTTGGCGGACAGTAACCAGATGGTTCCCTGCATATCAATCACAATCGACTGTCCATCGGGTGATAGAGCTAGTGCCATATTAGTACCCTCCGAAACGGTAATTCGTAGTGAATCTTGTGCACGTACCCGACTCGCACCGAATAGCACGAGCAGACATAGCAGTAAGGATTTGGCAAGCATTAAAGGAGTCCTCATGAAGTGAGTTAGTTAGGTTGAAAAGAGAACACTTGTACTGTAAACTGAGTAATTCGGGTAGTGAGTTTGAGAACAAAGCCATCCAAAGATTGATCACCAAAGCAGTAACTGATGAAGCTGGATTCGAGGCAAGGCAATATATGTCGCAAAATAATAATTACAAATTATATTTTATATATTATGATTTTTTGAAAATATAAATTCAATTTATTATAAATAATAAGTATAAAAGTCTGTTTAGGCTTATTGTTTTACTCTTTTTATAGTTTGAATAATAGGGGTTACAAACGCTGTGTTGTGTGGACGTTTTCAGTAAGTGCATCTAAATCAATAGGCCTTTCTAAAAGGGAATAGTTTCGATTTCGGGGTGTCGATGAGCCAGGGTAGTTTTTCAAAATCGAAGGCGATCATGAGATGTGGTTCTCGGTCAATGGTGGGTATACTTCTCAAGTTGATACATCGGATTCTCTTCCTTCGGTACCTGAAGTTAGAAGTAAGCCATAACTGTGTTTAATCGTCCAAAGACACAACGTTACTGATTCGTCGCGCCCTTATCTACTTTATTCTTTCCTAATCCGAATTGCGAATTGGAGGAGTTATACCTGGCCTATTTCAACTGATTGGACCAGATCATGTGAAAATTTAAACGGCGGAATAATATCTTGATTGTTAGGTGCTTAAGATTTTGAACAGACTTGTATAAACTTGAACAGGAATGAATGATTTTATGCGTACTGATGCGTCTATGTTTGTCTCGTCATCCAATAACTTAGACGGCAAACGATATGCTCAGACTCCTTTCTCTCCTACTCTTGTTTAGTTTAATTCGGCCTACTCACGCGCAAAAAGTCTCTTCTCAAAAATTAAAGGAGCTACACGTCCCAATGGTCGCCCAACAGTGGGTGTATGAACCGGGACAGGTTGAATTTGTGACCGATAAAATCGGGCCTGTTATGAAAATCCTAAAAGGCGCCGGTAACGTGATGTTGAAAGACATCAATTTTAGCAATGGCACTATTGAGTTTGATATCGAACTAAAGGGGACAGGCTTTCCAGGCATCAATTTCAGAATGTCGTCGGATCATAAAAACGGAGAGAATTTTTATCTGCGTTCGTTTGGCAAGGTAACACCAGATGTAAGAACCACTTTACAATATGCCCCCATAATCAATGGCATGAGCATGTGGGATTTAACCGATGAGTACCAGGCTGGAGCTACAATCTATCAAAATGGTTGGAATCACGTAAAGCTGGTTATTTCGGGCAAACAAATGAAGGCGTATGTAAACGACATGAGCAAACCTGCTCTAATTGTCCCTGAACTGGAAAGTACAGAAACTGCTGGAAATCTATCATTGAGTGGGCTGGTCAACTATGCCAATTTACTGATCAAACCCGATGCAACCGAAGGATTAAGCCCAGAAGCGGGCTATGCGTCAATCTATAACGATACACGCTATCTGAGAAACTGGATGGTCAGTGCACCAGTCGTTTTTCCTGTCGGTAAAGAATTGATGTTGGGGCTATTTAGCACGTATGGTAAAGTTGGTGGTTCAGAATTACCCGATAGCACCACACAATGGTCGCCGGTTAAGGCCGAAAGCCGAGGTATTATCAATTTGAGCAGACTATATTCGCATAAAGACAAGGAGGCCCGCCTGTTAGCCTGGCTTAAGACAACTATCCAATCTGATAAAGCTCAGGAACGAATCCTAAACTTAGGCTTCAGCGATGAAGTATGGGTATTCATCAATGGGCAAGTTTTATATGTCGACAAAAACTATTTTGGTACTGCCCAGCAAAAAGCACCAAGAGGCCGATGTACAATCGAAAATGCAGCTATCAAACTGCCTCTGAAAGAAGGCAAGAACGAAATAATGATTGGTCTTGCTAATTATTTTTACGGATGGGGTATTATTGCCCGCCTGGATGATACAGAGGGTATTCAAGTAGCAAAATAAAAGGCGATCTAATCTTACTGATCGGCCTCTTCCTTATCTTCTCTATTCTTCCCTAATTTGACTTTCGGATTGGTTTGCGTACCCGTAATGGTCATCGGGATACCCAGAATGCCCAATGGAGGGAGGCCCAATCGGAAGTTCAGATTTAGACGACCATCTAAACCCACTTTGCCTTCCAGCCGGGGGCGGAAACCGGCCACGCGCAGTTTAGTACGGGCAATGGTCATGGTATTGTGGGCAATTGTAGATTTAATGGCCACTTCCGATATGTCTGGATTGTTGATGTTGTGTCCCGTTTCTTTGCTCACCGCTCCAAACAGACTAAATCCATTCATTTTTACCATACGAACCGATAATACGCCACCTCCTACCAGCGATGGATAAATTGGTTGCATATCGGCACCCAGATTCCCACCGAGTTGATAATCCAGCGAAACCAGCCCCTCTGCTTTGGCCGCAGAGGTGGCTAAAGCCCTGAACAAAGTAATCTCGCGATAAGCCCGTTTGATATCAAAATCAATGGCGTTGATGTGGTAGTTGAATGACGCCCGTTGGGGGGATAGGCTCTGATAGGTTGCATCCATCGTAACGGGTGTGCCAATCACGGTGAAGCCAGTTTGTTGAAGTTTGATCCGGCCACTATCGACAGTCATTTGGCCGTGCGCATCCTGAAGTATCAATCCGTTATAGCTCACTCGTTTGGCTTCGGCCTTAACCTCAACTGCTAAATTGGGTGGAACCATTACGACGCCTGATGATTGCGTTGTGGGTTTACCTGAGGCTGTTGACTTATTAGCGAGCGCCATGAATTCATCGACGTTGATCCTGTTGCTGTTCAATGTAAAATTGCCGCGTAGGGGTGACAATGGCCTGGTTAAATAATCGATTAGATTGGTCAGGTAACCACTCATAACTACCGACGATGTGCCATAGGTAGCTCTAAATTTATCGAACCAAACTTTGTCCTGATCGAATCGGAATAGGCCCGCCCTGATCAGAAAAGGCAACGGAAACAAATCAGATGAAAGTAATAAGTCCTTTACCTGTACGGTTCCCTTATTAAAAAGCTGGTCATAGCGCCCAGCCGTGGCATCGCTCTGGTTACCACGTAAGGAGAAGTTTGTCTTGAGAAGGCCCTTTACGTCGTAGCCCTTTTGTGCGACAACCTGGTAGAGTTTACCAACATCGACTGTGCCTTGTGAGGTAATGTCATAGGTCAGATTATCGAAATTTTTGAGGTCGGCCCGAACCCGAAACGGTTCTCCCTCAAACGAAAATGCAATCGGACTGAGGTTAACTCTGAGTGTATTCAGTGAGGGTGTTGTGTTGACTATTCTGGCATCCACATGAATGCGCTCAAGGGGGTGCGGATAGTATTTCGTTTGGATAAGGCCATCCGTTAATTTAACAAGCGCTTTGACGGCAGGAAACTGGCGTTTTGCAGGTACATAGTGGCCTTCTGTCTCGGCCACAATTGTCAGGTTACCAGCTAGTTTCAGGCTATCATTGAGTGGATAAAACGATTTTATTTCGTCTAAGTGAACAATGGCGTCCAGTCTTCCGACGATAGACAAATCCTTCGGATTACTAATTTGGACAAATCCGTTAACGACATTTTGCAGGGCTTTCATGCGGAGATTTTTTAACTCCAGATTGGCATGCCGATAATCCTGGTCAGGGCAGGACGCATCGAGTTTAAAGCTTATATCCCTGACCGGCTGCGGTAACGAATCGTACTTGATGTAGCCATTTTCAAGCGAGGACTTCATCGTAAATCGCGGAATACTTGTAATGACCTGCTCCACTTTGCGCGAGCTGATGCGTCTCTGTGTGACGGTATAATCACCATCAGCTTGTAAGTTCAGTCGATACCTGCCTTTTACATCGAGCAATGGAATGCCTAATGCTTTGTCCCACTTTTCCAGATCAATATCCGTATTGACCAAGGCGTGAATGTTTGGCTTGCTAAAGCCCTTCACCCGTAAACGCGAGCTAAAAAAGTCTTTATTAATCGTGAAATAGAGCGAATCCATGTCCAGATCCAGCTCTTCAGGATTCAGGTTAGGCAGCTTGACTGATAAATCGAGCCGTAGGTTTCGGACAGGATCGGGGGCTTTTTCGTAGGCAATAGACCCGTCGCGCAGGGTAGCATCGATTTGCAAAGCGGGCTTGGTATGGTTAACGGCGCTATATTCACCCGATAGCGATACGCCAAATGCTCCGAAGCCATTTATGTCGGTTTTATCAGCCCAGCGTACCAGATCAGGAGGCAAGGCGGTGACTATATTGTGCAGATCAGTTTCAACAGATTTTACTTTAAAATCCATTGTGTAACCGTCGCGAAAAAAGGCGAACTTACCCTTAAACTGAACAGGTAGCTTGTTAATTTTTAGGTCATTTTTAGTAAAGACAAACGCCAGCGAATTCGTATTTACCTGTGTAATCAAATCGGCATTGACCTGTTTCCCAAGCGCGTAGGGCTGGTTATCGTAATAGAGATCGACTGAGTCGATGTGTGTATGTGTGTAGAGATCAAAGATGTCTTTACTCAAATCGCCTTTGCCTTCATAGAATACGCCTTTTGCCCGAATCAGGATTGGAATCGATAGGTCATTGTAAAGAATAGAAGTTCGTTCAATCTGTATCTTGTTGATGATCAGTGCAGTACTGCTCGTATCGGTCGGGGCAGCCGACGAATCGGTTGAGGCTACATATACATTATAATTAGCACGTCCTTCTTTATCCACCTGGACATTAATCCGTCCATCAGCTAGGAATACTTTATCAATTTGAATTCGTTTTTCAAGCAGACTGGCCAGATCGACCCCAAGACTAATCTCGCTGGCGGCTAACAGAGTATCCTGCTCAAACGGAGCCGATCCATTGAGTGTAACGTCGCGAAGGGTTAGCGTCAGGTTAGGGAAACGAGCAAAAAACGAGAGTTTAGCCTCCGAAAACACCAGTTTCCCTTTCAGGTTGCCAGCTGTCCAGTCGCTCAGCTTTTCGGCAATAAATTCGGGGAACAAATAAGGCAGCCCGCCAATCAACAAACCGATCAGCAGAATTAGAACACCTATGCCAAGGCTCAACCGTTTGAGTCCTGTTGCTACAGATTTTAACGTATGTTTCATTACGGTGAGTTGGTAACGCACGTGGGGAAATTGTGCTTGCCAAACAACTGGTTTGCCTCCTTGCGAACCACAAAGTTAGTATAGGGCATTAATAACTAACGTATTTGCCCTATACGTAATAGAGGATTTAGCAAAACAAAAAATTTGCTGACTGTTAGTGCACGAGATTAGGATAAGAACCTGTCTATAAAATAAAAAGGAATCAGGGCTAACCCCAATTCCTTTTTATGGCCTATAAGAACACTAATCATGAACTTGAAATACTGTTTTATGACGCAACCGGCAAAAAATCTTTTTTTCGTAAAAGGGTAGCACTCAATAGTGTGATGAGCAACCCGACTGGGAAAACTTCTATAAATGTGATGGCAAGCCGCACGAACGGATTTTTGTACGATTCTGCACTCGCCTGAAAGTCGGCTAACGCCTTGCTCATTTCCAATTCTGTGGCTCCGCTGCTTTTCATTTTTTCCTGCGTGTGTTTAGCCGCCATTTCCATAAAATCAGGGAAAATTGTCGTGTAGCAGATTTCCCAGGCTATGCAATAAAGAAGGGACGCAATCAGGGTGATAAGGATGCCTACTTTAAAGGCCGTGCCAAACGTAATTCCTCCACCTAAATGATTATCGCGGTAGGACTTGATCCCGAAAAAAACAAGGGATAACGCAATGACCATAGTGGTATATCCCACCCACATGCCATTGTCGAATGTAATGAGTCCACTCCGCCAGAACGGAACTGTAATGGGAAACATGCCGCCCACAATTGTGCCGGCTAAAAGGCCATAAATCAAAACGACTTTTCTCATGATTGTTTTTTTGATCAAAGCAAATAAGCCACGCGCCGAGTCGCATCACCCGAAAGTATGATTTTAATCCTGACCGCCTGAATCATACCAACGTATTAGATATTTTTTTACAGGATAAAACAGGGTTTCTTTCTGTTCATTAATCCTGTTTTATCCTGTAAATCCTGTCAAAAACCTTTTAAGGAATAAGCCGGAGTTCCTTCGCTTTCTGAACAGCTTGTGTCCGGCGTTTCGTATCGAGTTTGAGGAACAAATTTGAGGAATGGGTTTTAATGGTATTGAGGGAGACAAACAGCGTATCGGCTATTTCCTGATTGGAGAGCCCCCGTGCCATTAAGTCTAATACCTGGTATTCGCGTTTGCTGATCCCGAACTTTTCTAACCGGGCAGGGTCGAACTGAAAATCAACCTGATAATTGAGCTGACTAACAGGTAAAGGTTTTGTTTGGGTAAGTTTCAACCCTACCCAAACACCCAATACGGTAAACAGAATGGCAATTAGGCCGAGGTAAATTTCCAGCGACAGGGTATGTACTAAAAAACGATATTCCAGCAGCTTCAGCATACTAATCAGAGCTGCCAGGGCGAGGCTATAGCTAAGAATCGTTCGTTTCATGGGTTACTAATCTCGATAGAGAATAAGTTTCGCCGACTAATTACTTCCTCGATCAACAAGGAGAAGAAAGGTACCCATAGGGGAAATTGCCAGGTCACCGATTTATCTAGTGCAATTTAGCGCTATTTTGTACCGAAAATGACTTCCAACATTCTGTGAGACCACTATTTCTTTTCCTACTGCTGCTCCCAGCCCTCGTTGTCGCCCAGTCGACTCCACCCGCAAATCCATACCCGTTCACGCCTGTACAAGACACCGCTTATGTACGCGAGAACTACCAGAAATCTGAATTTATGGTGCCCATGCGCGATGGCACCAAGCTGTTTACGCAGGTCTATGCACCCAAGGATCAGTCGGTGAAACACCCGATCATCATGCAACGGACACCTTACAGTTGCCAGCCTTACGGCGTTGGTCTCTTTCGACCACGATTGGCTCCCAATCCGTTTATGCTCCGCGATAATTACATAGTTGTTTATCAGGACGTTCGTGGTCGATGGGCTTCTGAAGGCAAGTTTGTCGAAATGACGCCACACATTGACGCCAAGAAAGGAAATGCCGATCACGATGAAGCCTCAGATACTTATGACACCATCGACTGGCTATTGAAAAACATCCCCAACCATAACGGAAACGTGGGTCAATGGGGTATCAGCTATCCCGGCTTCTTTACCTCGGCGGGATCGGTTTCGGGACATCCTGCCCTAAAAGCCTCGTCGCCACAGGCGCCAATGGCCGATCTGTGGCGTGATGATGCGTTTCATAACGGTGCCTTTCAAATTGCGGCCAACTTTGGCTTTTATACTGGTTTTCAGGAGCAAACCGGTCCAACAAAGCAGCGGCCACAACGCTTATTTTCTATCGACGACCCCGATGGCTATCATTTTTACCTGAACATGGGGCCAACCGCCAACTCGGAGAGCCAGTATTACAAAGGTCGGAATGTGTACTATCATGAAAATTTCGAGCATCCCGACTACGACGATCATTGGAAAAAACGGAACATTTTACCGCACCTTAAGGGTATCAAACACGCCGTAATGGTAGTAGGCGGTTGGTACGATGAACAGGATTTGTACGGTACCTTCAATACGTATAAAGCCATTGAAAAGCAGAATCCGGGCATTCAGAGCATTTTTGTCGTAGGCCCCTGGGTACACGGTGGCTGGGCCAGGCAATCGGGGCAAACCCTTGCCGACGTAGACTTCGGTTCGAAAACATCGCCCTATTATCAGGAGAATATTGAAGCTAAGTTTTTCAAACACTACCTATTCAACGAAACGACTCCGTTGACTCTGCCTGAAGCCACGCTCTTTGAAACAGGTACCAATCGCTGGCGGAGTTTCGATACCTATCCACCAAAGGGAACCGTGCAGAAACAGTTGTATTTAGGTGGCAGCGGGAAACTCAGTTTTTCGCCGATAGCAGCAGGCGCACCCTTCTCCGAATTTCCATCTGATCCGGCGCACCCGGTTCCGTTTGCAAGCAAAATTAACGATGGCTTTTCTGCGGAATACATGGTTGACGATCAGCGATTTGCCTCCGCCCGACCCGATGTGTTGACGTTCCAAACGGACGCTCTTACCGAAGACCTGACCCTTACCGGCCCAATACTGGCTCAACTCACCGTCTCAACCACCGGTACCGATGCCGATTGGATGGTTAAAGTGATTGATGTGTATCCGTCGGATGCGCCGGAGAATCCGCAAAAGAAAGATGTAATCTATGGCGATTATCAACAGCTTATCCGGAGCGAAATTATCCGGGGACGTTACCGGAACAATATCAGCAAACCCGAAGCCTTCAAACCCAATCAGCCGACACAGGTTGCCGTAGAGTTGCAGGATGTCTTGCATACCTTCAAAAAAGGGCATCGACTCATGGTGCAGGTGCAAAGTTCATGCTTTCCCCTCGCCGACCGAAACCCCCAAACGTTTGTACCTGTTTTCTCAGCTAAAGAGTCTGATTATCAGAAAGCCACCCACCGGGTTTATCATGGCAAATCGGGGGCGAGTTTTCTAAAAGTTGGCGTATTAACGAATCCATAATGGCCTGTCAATCAATGCAACTGTATTCGTCAACGTGGTCTATAGTCCTAAAATCCACGCTTATTCTAACGGCCTGTTTTGGGCTACTACTTAGCTTTGCTCAAGCGCAACCTGCACAAAAGCCTAAACTAACGGTTACGCCACTGAACGACCATGTGTACGTTCATATAACCTATGGCCTATACAAGGGAACGCCTGTTCCATCCAATGGTCTGATTGTCAACACGAAAGATGGCGTTGTGTTGGTCGATACGGGTTGGGATACGGATACCAATACCGATAATACCCGAGACTTACTTAAATGGGTTGCTGATAATCTGCATCAACCTGTGCGGCTTTGCATTGTCACACATGCGCACGAAGACCGTGTAGGGGGTATCCGGGAACTCCATAAAGCGGGCATCCGGGTTGTTAGCACGCCCTTGACTGCCCGGAAATCGGTTAAACTCGGTTATGAATCTCCCGAAGGCATTTTGCCCAATGATACAACGTTCACGATTGGCCAGGAGCCGATTCGCTGCTACTTTCCGGGGGAAGGACACACCAGCGATAATATTGTGGTCTGGCTACCGAATCAGCAGATTTTGCACGGGGGATGTCTGATCAAAAGTGTAGTCGCCTTTGGAATGGGAAACCTTGCCGATGCGAACCTGAACGCATGGGCAGCTACTATTCAGAATGTAATGAAACAATTTGGGAGCGCTCGTATTGTGGTTCCCGGCCATGAGGATTGGGGCGATACAAAGTCGCTGGAGCATACATTAAGTTTATTGAAAAAGCATGCGGCCTCTCAAAAATGAACGATCAGAGCTGGGCATATTCCAGTACTTTTCTCATTAGTGCTGTATTGAATTAAGTTGTTGTCTGTCAGGGTGTAACTGTTTATATTAGAGCTGTTTTTTCTCACTGGGAGAACGCTTGTCAGTTTTAATCCTGATCGTTATGACTAAATTTAAACGCTTACTTCTGCCTGGTTTGCTCATACCAACCTTCCTTTGGGCTCAGAATAACTATGTTGCCGTGAGCCCCAATTCTGGAACTCCCGGTAGTTTCAATACACTGGTTGGTCTGCAGGCGGGAGCCAGTATTGCTACGACGGGCCAAAGCAATGTATTTACCGGCTATCAGGCAGGCTTTTCGAATACGACGGGTTCGTTCAATATGTATTTGGGTTTAGGAACGGGCTACAATAATGTAACCGGGAGCCGTAATGTGCTGGTGGGTCATCAGGCAGGCGTTGGGGCTGGATCTTATTCCGATGGCGTGGCTATTGGTTATCAGGCAGGTAAAAATAATAAAGGAAGCAGTAATGTTTTTGTCGGATCTTCGGCGGGCTATACCAATGCATTAGCGCCTGAAAACGTGTTTGTGGGCTATGCTGCGGGATATTATAATGCATCAGGATATAGTAACGTTTTTCTGGGCTATGAGGCCGGGTATTCTAATACAACGAGCTTCAGTAATTCATTTATAGGTCATCAGGCAGGCTTCTCAAATAATGGCGGATCGAATAACTCATTTTTGGGTGAGCAGGCGGGTTACTGGAATTTGACAGGTTCAGGGAATTCGTTTATTGGATCTGGATCTGGGGCAAATAACTCGTCAGGAAACAGTAATACGTATCACGGCTTCCAATCAGGATATGTCAATACAACAGGCTCGGCCAATACGCTGCTTGGCAATCAGGCAGGTTATACGGCCGAAGCCGATTCCAATACGTTCGTCGGTTTTCAGGCGGGCTACAGCACCACCTCAGGTAAAGGGAATACGTTCTTTGGAACCAAATCTGGCTACGGTAATACAACCGGTAACCATAATACATTCGTTGGTCGTGGGGCTGGGCCTGCTTCGGCCAATTCGGATGACAACGTCTTCATTGGTTTCAATACGGGGGAGCATGATGATGGCTTTGGGAATACGTTGCTGGGTACAGCGGCTGATGTCCAGACTCCCCATTTAACTAATGCTACGGCGCTGGGCTATGGTGCACGCGTGGCTGTAAGTAATGCAGTTGTATTAGGGCAGAATGCCAACGTGGGTATTGGCACCAGCGCGCCAACGGCTCGATTGCATGTGCGCAGTGAGCAGCCAGACGAATCAGGTATTCGGCTGGAAAATCTGACGAATCAGAGTGTGGCGAGCGGGCAGACAGATAAGTTTCTGAGCGTCAATGAACATGGTGACGTGGTGCTGGCCCGATATCGACTTCAGTATACGCATGCAAACGAGTGGGCTGATAAGGTTTTTTCCGCTAACTACCACTTGCGACCCTTAACTGAAGTGGGCTTGTATGTGGGTCAGCATGGCCATTTGCCAGATTTGCCGTCGGCTCAGAAGGTGGTGCAACAAGGGGTTGATGTGGCTGAGCTGAACGCCAAACTACTGGAGAAGATCGAAGAATTAACCTTATATATGCTGGATCAGCAGCAGCAGATTAAGCGGTTGCAGGCCAGAGTTCGCCGTATTGAACACCCGATTAACCGTAAGAAGCATTGATTTCAAGAGACTCATTCGATATATAAAAAAAGCACTGGATTTCGGCCCAGTGCTTTTTTTATACTAGAAAACGTTACCAGAAAGCAGACTAGGCTGATTTCTTGGTTTTCTTGGTAGTTGTCTTCGTGGTTTTCTTAGTAGTCGTCTTCGGGCTATCATCCAGCGAATTAATCCAGACAGCCAGTTTCGTGGCATCTTCTTTCGGTACCTGTGTCATTGGAGCCATTGGAGGATAACCTGGCCAGTGGGAAGGAACAGGTGTATAAATTAGCTTAACAATTTCGTCGGTAGAATATTTTTTCTTGGCTACATCGGCATAAGCTGGGCCAACCAGCCGCTGATTTGGGCGGTGGCAGGCAATACAGGTGTATTTTTGCATCAGGGCATTCATATCTGCCGGAATATCGGCTGGTGCCTGAGCGTTAGCGTCGAAAGAGGCAACGGCGAGCGCAGCCGAAGCGAAGAGAATGCCAAACGTTTTTTTCATGAGAATCGGGTAAACAATAAATGGACGAATTGATTGATAATCGGCCTATAGGTCAGCCTCGCAAAAATAGACTGTTTCAGATGATAACCCAATTTTGGCTACGGTTTTTCCTATTAAACTAAACATTAGACAGTTGTTCCCCGAAAACGTTTAAAATTTGCCAAAACAAAAAACTATGCAGCCTATCGACCGCTTCTCTGGCCATGCCGATCTATACGCCCAATACCGAATCGACTACCCGGCAGAGTTATATGATTTTGTTCTCTCGTTTGTTAGAAATCGGCAAAGCGCCTGGGATTGCGCTACTGGAAATGGGCAGGTCGCCGGAGCATTAGCGGCTATTTTTGAGCAGGTCGAGGCCACTGATATCAGCGAAACTCAACTCATTCTGGCGGTTAAAAAGCCGAATATCCACTATCAGTTGAGTCCCGCCGAACAAACACCCTTTCCCGACCACACCTTCGACCTGATTACGGTGGCTCAGTCGCTCCACTGGTTCAACATAAGCGCCTTTCATCAGGAGGTTCGCCGGGTAGCCAAACCGGGCGCGGTAATCGCCGAATGGGGCTATGGCTTAGTCAAAATCGGCTCAGACCTCGATCCCATTTTACTGGATTTTTACCGTAACCGTATCGGTCCTTACTGGGACCCGCAACGAAAATACATTGATAATGCCTATGCTACCTTGCCCTTCCCATTTGCCAATGCGCAACGAGCAGGTTTCATCGCCCGACGTACCTGGTCGTTGGCGCGTTTCCTAAACTACCTGCGTACCTGGTCGGCAGTGCGTCAATACATTCACGAGAATGAAGAAGATCCTGTTAATGGGCTAGGAGAGGAGCTGAAATCAATTTGGGGTGAAGAGGAACGTGAACTTCAATTTCCAATTTTTTTGCGAATTGGTCATGTGTAGAGATGGGGAAAGCCCTATAAATAATTGTTAATAACGAGTTTGTAATGCTAAAGAAAGCTCCTCTCTATTCCCTTTTTTGTCTGGTGACGCTGCCGATGCTTGCTCAGAAACATCCAGTACCCGATCCACTAATGCTCAACAATGGCGGGCGGGTAACAAGTGCAAAAGAATGGCAGACCCAACGCAGACCAGAACTACTGGAACGCTTTGCGAGCGAGATGTACGGCCATTCGCCGGGCAAACCGGCTGCCATGACGTTCAAAGTTTTCGATACAGATGCTAAAGCACTGGGCGGCAAAGCAACCCGAAAACAGGTTGCTATCTATTTTAATGGGAAGCCAGATGGCCCACGAATGGACGTGCTGATCTATAGTCCGAATCAGGTGAAAGGCCCCGTTCCGGCTATCGTTAGCCTGAATTTTTGGGGCAACCAAAGTGTCAATTCCGATCCCGCCATTCGTATTTCGACCAGTTGGATAGAGTCAGGCAAGGGGAATCCTTACATTGATGTTTCCTGTGTGGTCAACCATCAGGCTACTGAAGCCTGCCGGGGCCTGAACGCCCGCCAATGGCCTGTCGATAGTATCTTGAGCAGAGGATATGCGCTGGTGACAGCCTACCGCGAAGACATCGCTTCCGACGAACCATCTACTAAGTTCACAACAGGCGTTCATCCTTTATATCCTGAATTTCAGAACCGGGGCGATAACTTCGGTACGGTTGCTGCCTGGGCGTGGGGACTAAGCCGGATCATGGATTATCTACAAACCGATAAGGCCATTGATGCCAAACGCGTTGCTGTATTTGGCTGGTCGCGGTTGGGCAAAGCAGCTCTTTGGGCCGGTGCTACCGATAAACGGTTTGCGCTGGTTATCAGCCATGAATCAGGAGCAGGCGGAGCTAAGTTATTTCATCGGGGTGTGGGTGAAAATATTCGGCGGCTCTGCACGGTTTTTCCACATTGGTTCGCTGGTAATTTCAAAAAATACATGGACCAGGATACGCTCCTTCCATTCGACCAGCATATGGTGATTTCATTGATTGCGCCCCGACCAGTCTACGTCGCGAGTGCCGAGCAAGACAAAGGCTCTGATCCTGAAGGTGAATTTGAGGGAGCAAAAGCTGCCAGTGAAGTCTATAAATTTCTGGGAACGACAGGATTACCTATAGCTGACATGCCTCCACTTAACCAGTCTGTGCAGGGGCAAATCGGCTACCATATCCGGCCCGGCGGACATGATGTAACCGATTATGATTGGGCGCAGTACCTCCGATTTATGGATAATCACATTAAAAAGAAGTAGGCAGTTGCTTACCATCTGCTTTAGAAACGGATATAAATACCATCTCAACCTTAATATGATTGCCTTTCGTACTTTACTAATCAGTATCCTTTTATTACTTGCCTTCCATGTTCAGGCGGCTAAAATCGATACGGTTGATACCTATAGTTCGTCGATGAAAAAGACGATTAAAGCGGTAGTGATGACCCCAGATTCGTATACACTTGGCAGCGAATTTCCGGTAGTATACTTGCTGCATGGCTACAGCGGAAACTATAGCGATTGGGCGAAAAAAGTACCAAACCTTGGTCAGGTCGTTGATGCGCACCAACTTATTATTGTTTGTGCGGATGGCAATTATGGCAGTTGGTATTTCGACAGTCCGGCAGATCCTTCGTTTAAGTACGAAACCTACGTAGCCAGTGAGCTGGTGCCGTGGATCGACAGTCATTATAAAACCATCAAAAACCGGCAGGCGCGTGCCATTACAGGCCTAAGTATGGGCGGACATGGGGCATTGTATCTGGCGTTCCGGCATCAGGATGTGTTTGGAGCAGCGGGTAGTATGAGTGGTGGCGTCGATATACGCCCGTTTCCGAATAACTGGGATATGGCCAAACGGCTGGGTACATACGCCCAGTTTCCCGACCGATGGGAGCAAAATACCGTTATCAATCTCCTGCATTTACTCACACCGGGGGCATTGTCGCTGATTATTGACTGCGGCACCGATGATTTCTTCTTCCGCGTTAACAACAACCTGCACGACAAGCTGTTGGAGCGAAACATTGCCCATGACTATATCACCCGTCCCGGCGCTCATAACTGGAACTATTGGGCAAACTCAGTAACGTATCAACTGCTATTTATGCGTCAGTTTTTCGACAAACAGAAACGGGAGTAGGTTGTCGCTGCATTAATAAGCAGTAAGCAGACTAAGGGAAGGACTTTTTAGCCTTTCTACTGATATCGAAATCGTATGTCTTCACATTCATATCGTTGGTTCTCTAGTCTATTATTCGTTCTGCTTTCCCTATCGGTGTATGCCCAAAAGCCGATTCGCATTGCCTGTGTAGGCAATAGCATTACGTATGGGGCTACCCTGACGAACCGGGCGCGGGATTCGTATCCGAGTCAATTACAAAACCTACTGGGAACTGGCTACGAGGTAACGAATTTTGGCGTCAGTGGCCGCACCTTGCTTCGGGATACACCAAGCGCCTATACCACGACAGACCAGTACAAAGAAGCCCTGAAAAGTAATCCCGACATTGTATTTATCAAGCTCGGCACCAACGACAGCAGACTCCCTTATCGTTTGAAAATTGACCAGTTTATTGGTGATTATAAGGTACTTATTCAATCATTTAAAACGCTGCCGACCAATCCCCGCATCATTCTGCTCCTGCCTGTAACCTCATTTCTGACCGATACTACCCGCCAAACCGATGCCGCTATCAGGAAGTTGATTATTCCCCGGATTCGGCAGGTTGCGTTTGAGGAAAAACTGGAGCTAATCGACTTACACTCCCTGACCGTAACAGACAGCCTTTCATTCCCCGATAAGCTGCATCCGTCATCGCCTGTAATGACCACAATTGCCCGGCGACTATACGAAACTGTTACGCTCAAAACACAACCGAATTTCGATATCTTCCCAAAAATCAAGGAGCCCATTACAGTATCGTCTTTTTACGGCTATGACTGTGCCGATTTCACGTTTCAGGGACGAGCCTGTAAAGTAGTAAAACCACGAGTTGTGGCCGTTGGAAAGCCCTGGATATGGCGGGCTCGTTTCTGGGGACACGAGCCACAGACCGACATTGCGCTGTTGGATCGCGGTTTTCATGTGGTGTATTGCGATGTCGCCGAACTCTTTGGCAATGCAGAAGCCGTTGAGCTATGGAACAAATTCTATAAATACATGCACAAAGCTGGCCTGGATACTAAAGTTTGTCTGGAAGGGATGAGCCGGGGTGGTATATATGCCTACAACTGGGCGGTCGAAAATCCCAAAAAAGTAGCCTGCGTATATGTCGATGCGCCCGTACTGGATCTGAAAAGCTGGCCGGGTGGCAAAGGAAAAAGCAAAGGAAGCCCAACTGACTGGGAGATTTTTAAGAAAGACTACGGGTTCACTTCGGAAGAAGAAGCCATGCAATTCAAGGGAAATCCGCTGGATCGAGTGCCTCAGATTGTGAAAGGAAATTTCCCAATGCTGCATGTTGTGGGTGATGCCGATGATGCCGTGCCCGTCGCTGAAAATACCGAACCTTTTGAAAAACAGGCACTGGCGCTGGGTGGCCAAATTACAGTTATTCATAAACCCGGCGTCAATCACCACCCACACAGTCTACCGAATCCAACGCCCATCGTTGATTTCATTCTAAAAGCGACGGGCAAGTAGGTATCCTTCTTTTAGCTGGCTCGCCATCTCGTGTTTGCTACGGCAGCGAATAATTTTTGAAAAACGCCCAGATAAGATCATTATTCACGAAGGCATCGGATGGTGAGTCGCCGATGAAACGGACTGCTTTTGTACCACCTGGCCACGAATGGCCACCATCTGTGGTCAGGTAGTACTGAATTTCGGTACCATTCTGGCAATCCGCCCATTTATAAAAGGTGTACTTGTCTGTGGCTTTGACAACCTGCTTTGTGGTTGTACACTTAGCCAGTTGCGCAAACACCGTCAGGGTGCTATCCACCGGCGAATTCCATTGTTTGTTGATACTCTTGGTGCCAACGCCACCGGTATAAGGTACATTCCGATCTAGTTGCGAATGAACATGAAGGATCGGCATAACTCGGTTGGGTTTACAGGCGGTTTTGACTTGCATGGTTCCTGAGTTGGCTGCAATAGCCGCCAGTTTATCGGGCAATTCACAGGCCAGTCGGTAACAAAGCATAGCGCCATTAGAATGCCCCAGCGCATAGACTTTCTTAGGATCAACCCGACGTGTAGCGACTAGCTTATCAATCAATTTTCGCATAAATCCAACATCATCAACATGCTGAACCGATGCAATTTGACCACAACAATTGCCCGCATTCCAGGTGCGTAAGCCTAAAACGCCGGGGTTTTGTAAACCATCAGGATACACCACAATAAACCCTTCCTGATCCGCCTTTTCGCTCAGTTTCGATTGTGATTCAAACTGTTGACCACTGCCTCCTCCTCCATGCAGAGCAATAACCAGTGGTAATAACTCATCATTCTGCTTGTAAACGGGTGGCACATGCAGCCAATACAGTCTGGTCTGCCCAGCGTGCCGTAAGGTATCACGAACGCTGGCGTCAACGGACGTAATGGGTAGAGCTGGTTGACTTGCTGATCGATGTTCACCAAACAGATACGTACCCAGCGTAATACCGAGGCTCAGAATAACAAAAAGTAACTTACTCATGAGAAAAGAACGAGTTTGTGTTTACTGTGCAAGCTGTCGCCACGATAAACGAAGGTTCATACACCAAGATAAGCAATAAGAGTTGTTTTCCTAAACTACTCGCCATGTACGCAAAAGTCTTTTTAAGTCACTACGCAACCATCCTGGCTACGCACTCGTACCGAGAACACGCAGTAAAGAGCGAGCAACTATGGGATACATTAGTAACAAGGACTCAGCTTTGAAAAACAATAAACAGGAAACCTTAAATATTCTTGTTTATTCTGATATTTTCCATTACCCACTTACAAAAAAGGAAATTTATGAAAGAGGAAAAATAGAGATGGCAGACGTAGAAATTTGTCTACGTACCCTGATTCAGGAAAATAAAGTATTCTTATTCGGAGATTTTTATACACTACAGAATAATAAAGAAATCGTTGAAAATAGACTAAAACGTAATGCATTAGCTCAGGAATTTATGATTAGAGCTAAGCTAATAACAAAAATAATCATCAACTTCCCTTTTATAAGAGGCATACTTCTTTCAGGATCTATGTCGAAAAATTGCATGGATGAAGATAGTGATATTGATTTTTTTATTATTACAGAGCCAGGAAAGCTCTGGGTTGCACATTTATTTTGTAGCCTTTTTAAGAAAATATTTTTACTGAACGATAAGAAATATTTTTGCTATAATTTTTTTCTCGATAGTGATCATTTAAGGATAGATCATGAAAGTATTTATACTGCAATGGAAATTAAAACATTAATTCCACTTTATGGGTATTCTTATTATGAGTTATTGTTAAAACAAAACGAATGGGCAAATAACTATTTTCCGAATCAATCGGTTTTGTCTAATGTTGATGTAGCAAAAAAACAGACTTATATCCAAAAAATAATAGAATTCTGTCTGAATAACCCAATAGGCGATTTTATTGATAGAGAATTTTTGACATGGTCTATAAAAAGAAGACGAAAAAGACTTGAGCCTAAATTATTTGCAAATCCTAATTTTTATACTAATCTACAAAGCCATATCGCGAAAGCACATATTACCGATACATATCCTAATATCATAAAAGAGTATTGCCGAAAAGTAAAAGAATACAGCTATTAAAATTACTGAAAATGAAGCCGAAACTCTTATTCAGCAATACCTACTTTTATCGGTTTGACCAGAAGCAATGGGAATCGAAGAAGCCTTATCCGCCTTACGGAACAATGCTGGCCGCATCAATTATGCGTGAAGCAGGTTTCGACGTATCCTTATTCGACACGAATCTTGCTAAGTCTCCACTAGAAATTAATACTGTACTAAATACGTTTAAGCCTGATTATTTAATAATCGTTGATGATAATTTTAATTATTTGAGTAAGATGTGCCTAACTGTAATGCGAGAAGCATGTTTCGAGCTAATTCGATTGGGCAAATTAGCAGGCTGTAAGGTATTCGTAAATAGTGCAGATGCTACCGATCATTTTGATAAATATCTTCAGCATGGAGCAGATGTAGTTCTTTTAGGTGAAGCGGAACAAACGCTGGTTCAGTTACTTAATAATGATTTACAAAACCTTGAAACTATTAACGGTGTTGCTTTCCTAAAAGATGATTTAATAACGCAGACCAAAAAGACTAATTCGGTTGAAGTCTTTGATAATTACCCTTTGCCAGCATGGGATTTGGTGAACTTATCAGCTTATCAAACGATATGGCAGAAAGAACAGGGATACTTTTCATTAAATATAGCGACTACACGAGGATGTCCTTTTAAGTGTAACTGGTGTGCAAAGCCGATATACGGAAATCGCTACAATTCTCGCTCTCCTCAAAGTGTAGCGGATGAACTCGCTTATTTAATGAATCTGGGAGCTACTCATTTTTGGATATGCGATGACATTTTTGGCTTAAAACCGGGTTGGGTAAAAGAGTTTAAAAAAATCTTACAAGCCAATAAGTTAAAGCCAAGGTTAAAAATACAATCGAGAGCGGATTTATTAGTCAAAGAAGATACTATCCAGGATTTAGTTGATGCAGGTCTCGATGAGGTCTGGCTAGGAGCGGAGAGTGGTTCGCAGCGGATTTTAGATGCTATGGATAAGGGAATTACAATAAATGAAATTGAAAAATCCACTAAGCTACTAAACGAGAAAGGAGTTAAAGTAGCTTTCTTTATTCAATATGGCTATTTAGGGGAGCAATGGGAAGACATCCAAAAGACACTATCGATGATAAAAAAATTACTGCCATCAGATATAGGTATTTCTGTTTCATATCCGTTACCTGGTACTGTTTTCTATGAAAAAGTAAAAGCTCAACTAAAAAATAAGCAAAACTGGAAAAACTCTAATGATTTAGATATGATGTACAGAGGTACTTTTTCCCCTGGCTTTTATCGACAATTACACAAGCATACGCACCGAGTTTATCGAAAGGAGCAAGCGTTAAGAAATTTAGCAAATACATCTATTAAAACAGCACTAAAAATTCCATATTTATGGATTCGCGAGCAACTAAGTACTAGAAAAATGGCCATATTATTAAATAGAGAACTAAGAACTAATCAAATTTAAGCTATGCCGACATAGGAATAATAGTTTCAAACACTGAAAAATTGTTAAGGATTTGCCAAAAACACCGAAATAATTTTTGATACCTAATCTGGTATAGTCTATACTATTCTTTTTTATATAATACCCAAATTTCGTTAATGGTATTTATTTCTTTAGATTCTAAAAATTGATTGATATTCCATAATGCCGAAGATGAATAAAACTGAGGCTTAAAGCCCAGGCTTTGTAAAAAAGGTAGTTTATCTTTTGCATCGTTATAGGTCGTGACTAACCAGGCATTTTTTAAATATCGTGCAGAATCAGCGTCCTGAATTCTAATGAGATTAATATTGGTCACACTTCTCCGATAAAAAGCTAATGGAAGTTTGTTCTCCGTTTCAAAAGGTGTGCGATGTAGACAATAAATAGTTGGATTCGAATCCTTAAACGTATTAGCTAACTTACGAGAAAACTCAACTGCCTGAGAAATTGGATTTAAGCTTACCAAAATCAGCACTATTATATTGAGCACTGTGCTAAAATATAGAACCCCTTTCAGGAAAGTTTGGATATTATTTTTTGCCTGCTGATAATAATTAGCGAATGATAATAATCCCCACCCAGCTATAATTGGCAGTACATTCAACACTGGAAATAGAAAACGTTCTTCTTTATGGGCTACTAAACAGTGACCTATAATGAAAAATACCACCGCAAAAACCAGCGGCTGACTATATTGCTTTAAGGCTCCTTTTAAGCTATAATAAAATAAGAAAAAACTAAGTGGGGGAGTGCCAATAACCAATAGCAACTCTACGATATAATACAGAGGGCTGGATGTGCCAAATTCAGCAGCTTTACCTTCTGTAATATTTATCCGATAATAATTGTATGGAGTAAGAACAAACTGGTGATAAAAATAAAAGTCTAAACATATATTTAACGCGACACCTATGCTAAAGCCGATTAGCATAGGTGTTATCTGCGTATATTTTCGTTCAATTAGAAGCATCCATAATGCAAAACCAATGATACCAAATGCTATCTGAAACCGAAAGTAAAATGCAAGACTAAATAAAAAGCCAGTTAGTAATACATATAGAAATTTCTCTTTTTTTATCTCATATAATAAAATGGCTCCAAAAAAGACAAGTGACGAAGCCATCTCAGAATTAAATAATGTACGGATATAAGGTAACGACCATGATAAATTGATTAATAGCAATACTACGTATAGTAATTTTCTATTGGATTTAAAATAATAAATGCCAAGCGCATTAAATAGTGCAAAGCCCACTAACCCAATGATGAGCCTCAGGATTGTCAATTGGGTATAGGCGTCATTTATATGGAAAAATCGACATGATTCAATGAATCCTGAGAATAAATAAACCTGTAGTGTTGGCCGGATATGGCTAGTTAATTCCCAGACACTGGTAGCGCCTGAAGGTTCACCCATTTGCCAGGAAGAAAATTCAATTAGTTGAAAATGCTGATCAGGATGAAAGAAACCTACTTCAGTAATGCAGAAAATGATTTGAACAAGTAAGGAAACAAATAATAGCCATCGTAACCGTGAATCGTAAATCGTAAATTGTGAATTTGTTTCCATTAAAATTTTCTAAAGTTTGACGTATAGCAGCACTAAGCTGTGAAATGTCAGCAGGTGCAATGCTATCTATTGCTGACTTTGGCTTTAATCGGTTTGAGATTGGCAAAGCGAGTTCATCATAATAGCATTGGGTTGGTGTTTACGAACTCCATGCTTGATGCTCGCATTGATATGATAATCTATAACAAAGAACTATAGCCGTTTAAATAGGCGGTAAATATACATGCTCATAGCTAACCGTTTGCCACAAACGCTTCACAAAAATAGTAAGCAGGGCACGAATTTTGTGGGTCATTTTATTGAGAACCTAGTGCTTTCCAGAAGATTCCAAAGCGTAGCTTATAGCTTAACAGGATGATCTTAAGTGAATTATATTGGTCAGTAAGTATCGTTGAGGTCATTTTGTAAGTTTACTTTTTTAGCAAATACAGAACAACAATTCTAACATTTGAGTACATTGCGCTTAAGTGGCCAGTTAATTTTAGTAGCTGACCGATTGCTTTTTGCTTTTCCATACTATTAAGCTTAATCACTACCTTGTAAAAAGTAGTACAGTTATGGAAAAACATCGGCCTTCTGCCGATATTGTTGTTTGTTTAATAATGACAAGAAATGGGTACGTTTAAACGCATAGATAGCTCACGGGCTTCTCAGGAAGTTGCCCGTGAGACCGACCGCCTTTTATTATACGATCGTTACGGCTCTCTGGCTTACGGAGTTATCTTGCAAATCATTCCTGAACCTGAGATAGCTCAGACGGTATTAATTGACTTATTCTCTTCATCACAGGTATTGTCGTACACTGAAGATTCTCGTCAGGTGAGCAGTAAAATTATTCGTTTAGCCAGGGCCAAAGCACTTGAAGCCAGGCCTGACGGATTCAATAAGTCTGTATCAATTCAGGAGGCTAGTGTGAACGATGATATGGGGAAACTCGTTTTCGATTTATCCTTCTATAAAGGATTCACGATCGAAGAAATTGCTGATAAACTGCAATTGTCAAAAACGAACGTATTAAGTACGATTTATACTTACTTTAAGCAGCAACGCTCATCTTAACTGTCTTGACTTTGAAGAACTATCACTATTTAACAAACGGTGTTCTGGAAGCATACCTGTTAGGATTGGTTACTGAACACGAAAAAGAGGAACTTGAGCAAGTACTGGCTGCCGATGAAACTGTTTTGTCTCAGTTAAAGGAACTGGAAACGGAAATGGAAGCCTACTTTCTACGTAATGCTGTCCCTCCACCACCGGGCATTCGAGAAAAAATTGAGCTACGAATCAGCGAAACCGAAATCAAAAAATGGGAACAACCGATTCCTGAAGATTCCAATCAGAAATCGACCGAGTCCCCTTCAACTGAGCCACAATATATCAATGTCGAAGTTGACAATACGTACATTCGGGTTCATAAACACTGGAAAGTTGCCTTTATTGCTGTCTTTATCTTATCAAAGATATTTTTGATCGCAGGGCTTTATTATTACTTTAAAGCCAATAGTCTGGAGCAGGAAGTTACTCGTCTTAAAGCCGAAACTCGGCAAACAGCGCCCATCAACCGCTGACAAACTTAGTAAACGCACTTGATAATTAGCCAATCAGTGGCTAGTTTAACAATCTTACTATCAATTAGTTATTATAGCGCAGCCCCGACAATTACGACGGGGCTGCTTTTTTATACGAATGGCGGTCTTATGGGTTAGCGTTCGAAAACGTACCCTTTTGACTCCAAAATGTTCCTATAGGTAACAAAAAACGCCGACTCCATCAGAATCAGCGTTTTTACCTAACCCATAATATCTTGCCTTCGAGTTTCGGTAGCAATCAATAGGATTAAGGCAACAATCAGGCCAACAACGAAGGTTTCGACTAGATTACCTACAATTGTTTCGTCTACTCAGGAATGATTGCCGATTATGATACTCAGTTTCAGAAGACAGCTTACTGGTAGGGTAGTTGAAAATCGAAATCATTTATACGACTTTCTGAGTTTATAAAGAAGGGAACTAAACTATCACTCTGGATTATCTGGATAGGAGCTCTATTTGACAAACTTATGCCTTACTAGTAGCTATGGAAGGATTATCGGATCAATTGCCGCCGGAACAAGGTCAATCATCATCCGAGCAGGGAAATATAGATGCAGCTAATGATTTTCTGGCAGCCTGCGATCGCTTGTCAACGAGTTACGACAGTGGATTTTATTGGGAAGATGTACAGAGGGCCTTGCGCATTGCGGCTGGTTTAGAAAAGTGGCCTGAGTGATGCTTTCTTGGCCTATGTATTAAGCCAAGAAAGCTGTTCGGGTAGAATTTTAACAACGTAAGGCTACTAACAAGTCAATATGCAGATTACTTATCAACACCTGTTTTACGCGCTATTGGTGCAGTTAACTATGGCTGGGCAACTTAGGGCACAGCAAACAGCCGATGTACGCCAGGTGCGTTGGGGTTTCTCGCCCAAGCTCGTTAAAGAAGCGGAATCGCTAAAACCGACCTCGACCAGGAAAGATAAAATCGTCTATTCGCGCGTACCACTAGTAAATCGAACAGGGGGTCTTGAGTATGACTTTAACGGTGATTCGCTCCTATCAGCTACTTACTATTATTATACTACACCCTCTATCACCCAGTCGGATGTGACTGCAGCATCAACTGAGCTGGAAGGATTGCTAGCAGAAAAATATGGTCCAGGGAAAATAGTCCAGGTGGGCGAACTCCGAACCGTAAACTGGCTAACTCCCAGAACCCAAATCCGCCTTGCACTTGGCAATGTAGATAGAGGCTGGTCTTTAGAAATTGTGTATCTGTGCCGGGTTTGTTCGGGAGATCCCAAAGTAGATTCACAAACGAAAGGTAGCTGGAAGGCCAAAAAAGAGATCAACGATTTATAGAGGACTGACCAGGTTCTGTGAAGAATTAGGACTACTCCAACTGCTTGAAGATCAGTGTTTGGTTAACTATAGTAACACCTAGTGTACTTACGAAAGGGAAAAAGCCTATAATCTTCTATTTTTCAATAGATTATAGTACATTTACGGTACTAATTCCAGCGAATCCTATACCTCAATGAACGAGTTAGAGAAGAAAGGCACTTCATCAGTACGTAACGATTCATTCGATCAATTAATGATAAACTATATTCGGCAAGTTGGGATGAATTACCAATCCGATAAATCCGTTCAGCTAGCCGTAAAAAGACTCGAAAAAACAATAAAGAAAAACGACTAACGGTAGACATATACGAAAGGAAAGTCTAGCCGATTTTAACTAAGTGAAAGACGGGTTGATGAATCGTAAAACCCCATTTAGTGCATACTATATTGCAGCCAAAGTCGCTAAAAGCCCGATTGGCTGCTTTTCTGCATTTGAGAAGGCGGACTAAGAAGTAGATAGCGAAAGTAAATGAAGCCTTGATTGCGCCTGCTGGTTTAAATGATCTAAACGTAACGTATGATCTATCAGCTTTTTATAATGCCTTAGAGAAGCTGATCTCCTGGAATTATCTTCCTTGCTGACGTCTCGAAGCAGTTTTTCTAATTCAACCTGCATGGTGGTAACTAGTGCTATTAATTGACTCACAGGGCACTGCCCGATATAGGTATTATTATCATCATTGCATTGCGAGTTTTGGTTTGAAGATTGATAAATATAAGTAGACAGTTCACGGTAGTTTTTATATAAATCGGTAACTGCTTCTGTCCAATCTATTACTATCTGCCTAGAATTTATGCCATCGAACGAACCGGAATCATCTTCGGGCGGTTGAATATCCATTTTTCAATTTTGTTTAACCTATAACTATCTATACAGGTCAAAAGTTAAACAAAAAAATGACTCAAACGCCCTTAAAAGGTGATTGAGTCATTTTTTTGCTAGCCAATTACGGTTCCAGCAAGTGTGTTATATAGAAATGATTTGGTAATGATCTATATTAATTTCATTCAGTTACATATAGATTCTTGTGTTGGTAAGTAAACACTAAATGTAGCTTCTTACCCAGGCTGACTTGTGGCAGTAGTGGGGCTTCCGCAATTTGTGGCTACTTTTTTACAAATGATTGGGCTCTTCAGACACGTTTTTGCCGTGTAAGCGCTGGAAGACCTGAAAAATAGAGTCAGGTATTTCTGCTCAAAGCAACTCACTAGAACTATTCTTCCTCTAATACAGATAAAATATTACCAGCCGGGTCTTTGAACCAAGCGACAGTGTGGCCATACCCACGAACAATTCCTTTTTCGTCCGTCTTAATGTCGCCTTCGTAATGCTCAAACTGGACACCCAGTTTTGTCAGTTCGTCCACCGTTTTTTCTACATCAGCCACGGGGAAATTAAGTATGGTAAATGTGGCCGGGGTATGATCGGGTTTCGGATAAATTAGAATGGTGTTTCCACCGCTGATGTGTAAGAGGAGTAAACCCATCGGTTCCTCCGTTACCTTCAATCCCAGGGTTTGCTGATAAAAGTCTTTTGCTTTTTGCAGATTGTCGACTGAAAATCCGCTAAACGCTTTTGTGTGCTCAAACATAGTCTTGTTGTTTAGTAGAGCAGCAAATTTATCCCCTATCAGATTAAAACAACGGGTGTAAATACGTCAATTTAAGGTCTAATTGCGACACGTTTTTGAGTAGCTTGGGTAGGCTACAAAACCGAAGACGCTAACCTGGTATAGGTCAGATTCGGAATGGATATACCCGTAGTCGACTTAATAAACAGCTTGTTGAGCGGCTTTTCGGGGAAGAAGATGTCGGTCATAATGGTAAGGCCGCTATCGGCAAACAACTCTACCGACGCTACATCGACCATAAGCGTGAGCGAAATTGTTTTGTCACTAGGAAAACGTGGGGCCGTATGCCGTTTTCCGAAGCCTTTCTCAAAATCAACTTTGCCCGAATGACTACGATCTATGTAGTACTGGTTTGCACTTTTGTCATAACCAATTAGTACCTCATTTCCCTGTTCGTTAGCCAGTACAATGGAGAAATCGTCGGTGTTTTGGGTAGACAGCTCCAGTTTGAATAACCCTGTGTTATTTTTGGTTTTGGCCGTCAAATCATAAGAGTCTTTCACCGCCAGATTTTTCAGTGAAAAGCTCTGCTCATTCAGGGTATTCAGTTCTTTTATTGGTTTGGAAGTCAGGAGTAGTTCTTTGCCTACTTCTTTCAATCCGAGTTCGCGGGGTACTGTAGTTGCACTACGCCAGGCTACGGTGGGTACTACGGTAGCATATTGCCAGTTGCTCATCCAACCCATAAGAATGGTTCGATTGCCGGTATTGGAAAAGGTAACGCCTGCATAATTGTCTGCCCCATAGTCCATCCACTTGGTTTTTTTAGAATAGGCCCTGAAGTTTTTGCCGTCAAAATCACCCACGAAATACTGAGCTGCCGAACCTCCGTTAGGTCCACCAGGATTGATGTTCGCAATGAGCACCCACACTGTTTTGCCGTTGTGATTCAATGGAATCAAATCCGGGCATTCCCAAACGCCCCCGTGTGCCCCTGCATCACGACCAAATTCACTTTCCTTCGACCAGGATTTCAAATTCGGTGAAGAGTAAAACGTAATGTGATCTTTGGTTGCCAGGGTCATAATCCACTTTTTCTGAGCCTCATACCACCGCACTTTAGGGTCGCGAAAGTCGCTGATTCCGGGATTAGGCAATACTGGGTTCCCGGCATATTTGGTCCATGTCTTTCCGTCGTCGAGGCTGTATGCCAGACTCTGGTACTGAATTTTGTCTGATTTCAGCTTCTCTAGTTTAGGGTTGTGATGCGTAAAAATGGCAACTAAAGGCACTTGTCCATTTTTCCCGAAACCGCTGGTATTATGCACATCAACTACGGCACTTCCCGAAAAAATATAGCCCAGACTGTCTGGATATAAAGCAATGGGTTTTTCCTGCCAATGCACCATGTCTTTGCTGGTGGTATGGCCCCAATGCATAGGCCCCCATACCGTTCCTCCAGGGTAATACTGATAAAATAGATGATACGTCCCTTTGTAATAGACCATCCCATTCGGATCATTCATCCAATGGGCTTTGGGTGTAAAGTGGTACTGAGGCCGGTAACGTTCCGATTTTGTACCCACTTGATTCCCTTGCCCAAATGAAAGCTGGCTCAAAACTGCTAATAAGAGACTAGTTAGGTGTATTTTTCGCATGATTAGTAGTAGGTACAGTCAGTAAACGACCAAGTAAAATGACCTGATGTGAAAGATCTTTTGTCGCTAACTCATGCAGCGGTTAGAGTACTTCGGTTCGTAGAATTTTATTCTTAATCGTCTCTTCAGTAAATGTAGGAGTAGCGCCTTGTTGCGTCGCCACATAAGCCCCTGTCGCGCAGGCGAATTCGAGGATATTTTGTGGGGTGTCTCCCTGCAGTGTCTTATAGAGAAAGGCAGCCAGAAACGCATCACCACTACCGATGGTATCTTCCACCTCTACTGGAAAGCCTGACTGCTGTGTAAAGCCATTTTTATCCAGCAAAGCAGCCCCTTTTTCGCCAAGGGTTACGCAAAGAGTTTCCAGTTGATAGCGTTCCCGCAGGTGTAGCATGGCTTGTTTTAGATCAATTTCATCGCTATACCAATCTGATAACTCGACCAGTTCATGCTCGTTTAATTTGGCGATGTCGGCCAGATGCAGGAGTTTTTCGACTGTTTCTCGCTCGTAGTGCGGGGCGCGGAGGTTCACATCAAATACTTTCCGGGGTGCCACTTCCAGCAGGGCGAGCAGCGTTTCATACGATTGTGGACTACGTGCAGCCAGACTTCCATAAACGAACAGTGTACTTTGTCGAACAGCTTCGAGTAGCAGGGGTTCCAGGAAAATATAATCCCAGGCTACAGGCTGGACAATCTTATAAGTCACTTCGTTGGTATCTGAAAGGTTGGCTTTGGCTATACCTGTCAGATGAGTTTGACCAACCTGAACCAGATCGAGTGGAAGTTGTTTTTCGGCTAAAAAGGCCAGAAGTTCTTTTCCTAAATCGTCGCTACCAACCCGGCTAATGAGCTGGGCGTTCAGACCGAAGTTACGTAGGTCGGCAGCTACATTCATGGGCGCTCCACCGGGTTGTTTGCTCGTTGGCAGTACATCCCAAAGAATTTCGCCGAAACAGGTTATTGTTTGTGTCATTAGAAGGTGGTTTAGAAAGCGTAATACAGTTTTCTTAATTTTCCGAGGCCGATGCTATGCGTTCAGCCATCAGGTAAATTGCAAGCGATTTTACTAAACAAAAAAAAGATAGGCTGTTGTTTACTCATAGCCGATTCGACACAGTCGACAGGCTTATGAATTTCTAGTCAAACTTAGGTCATACCCAACTCACAGAAGCTTTGAAAGTCGTTCAAACTCTTTCATTTATGATCAGGTATCTAGGCTGTTAGCAATCAACTAGTTGCCTACTAGTTTTTTCGCCCTACTTTCGATTTTGTTCTATAAAATTTCAATTTTGTTGCAGCGATTCATTTAAGAAAATCCACCACCAAAAGTTATATTTTTCAGGACTTTCGCTCAGCGCCGTGCCACGGTTAGTTATGGCGCTTACTAGAACCGTGGCACGGCGCTGAGCGAAAGTCTTACTTTGCTGTATGCTGTTTAAAAAAGCGGAAAATAAAACTGACAAATTAGACTGATCGTGCAATTCGACGCAGCAGCGCGAATTGACGCTAAAGTTCAACCGTTG
Organism: Spirosoma arboris; assembly: GCF_009754945.1. Taxonomy (GTDB): domain Bacteria; phylum Bacteroidota; class Bacteroidia; order Cytophagales; family Spirosomataceae; genus Spirosoma; species Spirosoma arboris. The sequence goes on along the minus strand of NZ_WPIN01000022.1, from coordinate 70,486 downwards.
TACTGAGGCCTTCCAATAAACGTCGTTACTTTTGCAAACTTTATTGCCACTTATCCAAGTTAGCCTGTATTGCCCATATGCCTCAAATTCGTCAACTGACTTCGTATCTCGAATCGCTCGCTCCACTTGCCTACCAGGAATCGTACGACAATTCAGGTTTAATCGTGGGGGACCCTTCGGTCGAAATTACGGGAGTTTTAGTGACGCTCGATACAACCGAAACCGTTGTGGATGAGGCTATTGCCAAAGGATGTAATCTTATTGTGGCACACCATCCGATTGTGTTCAAAGGCTTAAAAAAGCTGAATGGTAAAACCTACGTTGAGCGAACAGTAATCAAAGCCATAAAACATGACATTGCCATCTATGCCGCGCACACTAACTTAGACAATGTAACTGGTGGCGTCAATTTCAAGATTGCGGAAAAACTCAAGCTCCAAAATGTGCGGGTATTAGCCCCTAAATCGCAGGTATTGAGCAAACTGGTCGTGTTCGTACCCGATTCCAATTTAAGTGCCGTATTGACTGCTATCTATGAAGCAGGAGGGGGGCGCATTGATACATATGAGCACTGTTCATTTCGCGTAAATGGCGAAGGGACGTTTAAACCATTACCCGGAGCCAACCCAACGGTTGGGGTAATTGATCAGGATGAAACGGTCAATGAACAACGGTTGGAAGTGCTTCTGCCAACGTACCTGGAAAACTCTATCGTGGCCGCCATGAAGAGTGCCCATTCGTATGAGGTTCCAGCGTACGATCTCTATCCACTTAATAATGCCAATCAGACAGTTGGTTCGGGGGCGGTAGGTGAACTGACTGAACCGCTGGAAAGCGCACAGTGGCTTTCGTACCTGAAACAGCATATGGCGTTGAACCTGATCCGATACACCCCTTTGCCTAACCATCCGATCAAACGCATAGCCGTGTGTGGGGGTGTAGGAAGTTTCCTATTACCCGATGCACTTCGGGCTGGAGCCGACGTGTTTGTTACTGCCGATTACAAATACCACGAGTTTTTCGACGCCGACGGTCGTATTTGTATCTGCGATATTGGGCACTATGAAAGCGAGGTATTTACGAAAGAATTGATTTTCGGGCATTTGGCAAAAAAATTTACTACTTTTGCGGTAATTTTATCTGAAACCGACACAAATCCGGTTCGATACTTTTAATGAATAGTGTATAGTGAATAATGTAAAACCCTGAATTTATTAATTTTCAGACAGTTAGCATAGATCTCATTATACATTAAACATTATTCATTATACATTAAAACACAAATCTCCGAATGGAACTGACGATTGCGCAAAAATTAGATGCTCTCCTGAAACTACAATCTCTTGATTCTCAACTAGATGAACTAATCAAAATTCGCGGTGGATTGCCTGAAGAGGTACGCGATCTGGAAGATGACATCGCTGGCTTCGAAACCCGGATTGGTAAGTTTCAAAGCGAAATCAAGACATTAGAAGAAGAAATTGAGCGCAATCGCGTTGCTAAAAAAGATGCCGAAAAGCTGATCACTAAATATAAGGATCAGCAGATGAACGTTCGGAACAACCGCGAATTCGACGCTATTTCTAAGGAAATTGAACTACAATCGCTTGAAATCGAACTGGTTGAAAAACGGGCGAACGAAGCTCAATTCCGCGTTCGGGGCAAAGAAGAAGAAATCAAAACGACCCAGGCGGCTCTTAACGAGCGGAAAGAAGACCTGAAAGCTAAAAAGCAGGAACTCGATCAGATCACGTCGGAAAGCCAGGAAGAAGAGAAAGAAATCATCAAGCAACGCGATCATCAGGCGACTACCATTGAGCCACGTTTGTTGAATTCTTACAACAAAATTCGTGGTAACGCTCTCAACGGTCTGGCCGTTGTTATGGTGAAACGCGGAGCTTGTGGTGGCTGCTTCAATGTGGTACCACCCCAGCGTCAGGCTGATATTAAAGACAAAAAGAAAATCATCGTTTGCGAACACTGCGGACGGATTTTCGCGGATGTCGAAGGTGTTCCCGAGCCTGCTCCAACGGGCCGTGGACGGTAGTTTCACTAAGTCATTGAATGAAAAAGGTCGTCCATTGGCGACCTTTTTTGCTTTCCTACAGTTTTTATGGCTTGAACCAGCCGGTACAATGCGCTATTTATTCCTTTTCCTGTTGACAATTAGCGCTGCCCACGCTCAGGACTTTGTGTGGACTCCCGGTTTACAACGCGCCTATGCCGATTTGCAAAAATTAAAAGTTCAGTCAGCTAAACAGGCACTGACAACGGAAATCGGACAAAATGGAGTTCGCATCTTTCTGGATGATTATGCCGATATGCTCCTTCTCGTCACCTCCGACGATGACCGAGCCTTTGCTACTCTGAGCGACCGTGAAGACGACCGGCTGGATGCGCTAAAAAAATTAGACAACAATTCGCCCTGGCAACGGGTCTTCCTGGCTGAAGTACGTTTGCACTGGGCTTTCAGTAAACTCAAATTTGGCAAAGAACTTAGCGCAAGTTGGGATGTTATTCGGGCCTACAAGCTACTTAGTGAAAACCAGAAGCTGTTTCCGAATTTCCTGCCGACCTACAAATCACTTGGTACTCTACATGTTATGATTGGCTCGGTACCCGACAATTATAGTTGGGTAGCCAATTTGCTGGGCCTTCATGGTAATATCAAACAGGGACAACAGGAACTCCAACGGGCGCAACAGGACCCGACCTTCCAGCTCGAAGCCCGGCTGATCGACTTGATGGTGCGCGCTTACGTACTGAAATTTGGTGATTCTGATGAACAAGCTCTTCAACAGTTAGTTAGCGAGCATGCGGATAATCTACTGCTGCATTTTTTCGGGGCCACTATCGAACAGAAAAATGGACATAGCGAACAAGCACTTGCCTATCTGACGAAACGACCCATGAGTTCAGCCTATCAATCCCTGCCGGTTATCGAAAATATCCTGGGCGATATTTACCTTCAAAAAGGCGACTATGCAACTGCAACGACTCATTTCAGGCAATTTTTAGCCACCTATAAAGGTCAGAATTTCCTAAAGGATTCGTATTACAAGTTGTTTCTCTGTCAGTGGTTAGCTCCTAATCAAATCGACGTGCAGGCCGCACCTCTTTTGCAAAAGGTATTAGCAGTTGGTCGGACAACGGTCGAGTCAGACAAGGCTGCTCAGAAATTCGCTGAAGCCTATTTTAAAAAGGGTGCCTCGCCTAACCAGAAAATTCTGATGCGGGCACGACTAGCTTCGGATGGTGGATTTACGGATAGTGCCCTGGCTTACCTTCGCCCATATAGTGATGCGAACTTTTCCCTAACACCTGAAAAAGCAGAATACAATTACCGCCTGGGACGCATCTACCAACGTCGGAATGAGCCCGACTCGGCCATTCCTTACCTCAACCGTGCTCTCGCCCTCAGTGAGCCCGATCAGTTGTCATTTGGAGCAACGGCAGCCTTACAACTGGGCTATATTTACCAACAAAAAAACGACCGGACGCATGCCCGATCGTTTTTTCAGAAAGCCCTCAGTTTCAAGCACCACGAGTATAAAAACAGCGTAGACAATAAAGCGAGAGCGGGACTAAGTGGGTTGTAAGGCAAAACGGCCAAACATACGCCATATATCTGAAGATATGGCGTATGTTTGGCCGTATCTATTTTTATTACTAACTACTCCAGAGCTGCTACACCTGGCAGTACTTTGCCTTCCATGTATTCCAACAACGCACCACCACCGGTTGAAACGTAGCTGACACGGTCGCCGTAACCAGCCTGGTTAACAGCTGCCGCTGAATCACCTCCGCCGATGAGCGAGAAAGCGCCGTTTTCTTCGGTTGCTTTCACGACGGCTTCGGCAATGGCATTGGTGCCTTTGGCAAAATTTTCAAATTCAAATACACCCATTGGACCATTCCAAAGGACCGTTTTAGAGTTGGCAACGACCTCACTAAATAGTTTAATGGTCTCGGGGCCAATGTCCAGACCCTGCCAGCCATCCGGAATCTGACCCGTCGGAACAATCTGCCGGTTGGCATCATTCGAGAATGAGTCAGCACACAGATTATCGAGCGGCATGTAGATTTTCACGCCTTTCTCTTCCGCCTTTTTCAACAATTCGAGTGCTAGCTCTTGTTTGTCAGCCTCGAGTAACGAATTTCCAATCTGTCCACCCTGTGCCTTCGTGAAGGTATACGTCATACCACCACCAATGATCAGGTTGTCCACATTGTCGAGTAGTTTCTCGATAATCAGGATCTTGTCGGAGATTTTAGCTCCGCCCATGATGGCCGTGAACGGACGTTCGGCATTGCCTAACACCTTTTTAGCATTCTCTAGCTCGGCTTCCATTACATAACCCGCCACACGATCCGTAAAGAACTGACCCATTATAGCAGTACTGGCATGAGCACGGTGAGCGGTTCCAAAGGCATCATTAACCCAGACATCGCCCAGACTAGCGAGTTTCTTCGCGAATTCTATATCGCCTTTTTCCTCTTCCTTGTAAAAACGAAGGTTTTCGAGCAGCAGGATTTCGCCCGGTTGCAAGCTAGCTGCCAAATCAGTAGCCGACTGTCCAATGCAATCGTCCGCAAATTTTACCTCGCGGCCAAACGCTTCTTTCAACGCGGGCAACAGATGCTTAAGCGAATATTTTTCTTCAGGCCCACCCTTTGGCCGACCCAGGTGTGACATCAAAATGGCAGAGCCACCGTCGTTCACAATTTTCAGAACGGTTGGAATGGTGGCCTTAATACGAGTGTCGTCGGTAATATTGTACGCCTTATCGAGGGGTACGTTGAAGTCTACCCGAACGAGGGCTTTCTTGCCAGCAAAGTTGTAGGAATCTACGGTTTTCATGCGACTGCGTATGGTCGTTGGTTTGCGAGGCCAAACTTAGCAGTTTTTCGGCAGACGCAAACGCGAAGTTTATCGCTGTCGTTACAAAACGGTTACTCGAAGGGCTGTATGAAGGGCAATCTGATCGAAGTCAATATCATTATGCAATACCTCAATACCATAAAAGATGGCGTAATGGGCAATGAGACAATCATTGGGTTTACGTATCGTAACGCCCTTTTTACGAAGCAAGCGATATAGTTTGGCAGCTTCAATAGCGGCATCTTCGGGGGCAATATGTAGGAATTTGCATGCTAATAAATTCCGTTTTACTCGTTCAAACTGGCCATCATCACGTATACCCTGCAAAACCTCCTGCAAAATAGTTGGCGTTAAACAAATCAGATCTTTACCTGCCAATGATTCAGCAACCAAGCCAGTCCGAGCATCTTGAACACCTCGAAAGCAATCTACCCAAACAGATGTATCAACAATTATTGATCCCATTCATTTAAGGTTGTGTCTGTCCGAATTTGGTTTAAATCACCTTCCCATTCAACCTGGCCAAACAATGACGCTAAATCCTTACGACGCATCATATTGATATATTCCTGCAGAGCCAGCTCAACAACTGCTTTCTTCGTTTTTATATGACTAATCTCCATTGCCACCTGAAGCAGTTCATCACTTATATCAATATTAGTTCGCATACGATAGTTTATTTATACACAAAGATAACGATTTCTATACACATCAATACTTCCCTTCGCTGCCGGCCCCGCCAAAGTCTCCGTCGCCAAATCGAAGATCGTTTTTTGGACCATGATGGATCGAACTTGTAGCCTGAACCACAGTAGCGGTAGCCGCATTCATAAAAAACTCGTTTGGCGAATCGTCGTCGGGTGCATCAGTAAAGCCATACTTTGGCTGACGAAGATAGCGGACACCGACAATAGCTATCCCAATCAAAACCAAGCCACCGATCGTTAGGGCTACATTGAGCGGTACAAGAGCCGTGTATTCATGTGCAGTTGCCACGGCAGCAATCAATCCCAAAACGCCCAGAATTATCAACATCCGGTTCTTCTTGGTTAATCCCTGCCATACATAAACGGCTGGAATGCCAAATGTTAGAAACCAAAACAGCCATGGTAACCCAAGTTCAGGAGCATCTATATGTCTGGAACCGATCAGGCTGGTTTTCAGCAGTATTCCGTTCAATTCCCGCACTACAAAATAATTACTACTGGCGACCAACACAATCAGCGCAATCCACTGCGCCAGATTCAGCGGATCGGTATAATATACCTGCTTTGGATTTTGAATGATAACCTGACGAACAACTACATATATGATAAGTGAAATGCTCATCATGACGAACGGCAAGGCACCTTTGCCCCAGTTATAGTTGAGCAATCCATCGAAAACAGCAGTATAGAATGTCGCCAGCGTAAGAAAAGCAATCAGCGTATCGCCGTAATACCAGAGAATAAGTACCAGTAAAGGCAGCGTCAGGAAACAATGGACGCTAAGGGAAAGGCCATCGGGCAGAAACTGGTTGAAGCCGAAGGCCAAAAAGCCAGCCATCGTCACGACAAACGCATTATCAATCCCGTTCCGGTATAGTAATCGCCGATTGATTAGTAGCATCCCAACCAGCCCCACGGCAATCCCAAATGCGATGTTAAATACACCATAGGTCGTTGATGATTCTGAAAATAGCGAGAACATACTGGCTGGCAGCAGATAACAAGCCAGAATAGCCACCGTTGTAAAGAGAAACAACCCGATTTCGAGGAAGCCGTTCGTCTGCCGAAACTCCACCGGGTATGCTTTTCGCACAGCAGTCATCTGCTCGTCGGAGAGTAGCGTTTGCCGATGCCATTGCTCGGCCTGCTCCAGAATGTTGCGGTTATAAATCCATTGTTCGTTATAGGCTTTCATTGGTGCGGATTCGTTTGGTGAACTGGTTCATTAGATAATAGACTAACGCAATACCTGTCACGATGAAATACCAGAAATAGGGATCGTCGCTACTGAAATCCATGTAGTGAAAAAATAGATACGTGGTCCCAATGTAACCGTAGACCACGGCCATCAGCAGGAACAAAAATGAGCTATCCTGTCTCGAATAGCGATCAAGGGCGAAACAGGCTACGGCCAGCCCCAGCGCAAACCACAACCGCATCCCATCGAAGTTGAACAGACCGCCCAATAGTGCCACCATCAATAGGTTTCCGGCCATAGTCAGGTACGTATAGGTGAAGTGAGGTTTAATTCGCCTTCGATCAAGAATCAATGCGGCACCAATCAGGACAAGCGCAAGTATAATGGCCGAAAAGACAGTATCCTGGTCAAAAAAGTTGGTTTTAAAATACAGTTCCAACGGACGCACGGTAACGCCCACCCATGAAATCAGCGCAGTTAAGGCCATACCTAAAATACCCCGGTGGTCGAAGCGGTAAGCGAGTGGCAGAAATAATAAAGCAGGCAATAATGTAACCAGACCGTAGCGATTCCCGAAGACATTGTAGGCATATTGGGCATATCCTTCGAGGGTTAGAAATAACAGGCAAGCCAAAATCAGGGCGTAATCGCCGAAAGTTGACCGGCTTTTGGTTTCTTTCAGTGTCCAGTCGGGTCGATACCGCCAGGCGAAGTAGAAACACCCGACACAGGCCAATGCAATGGCCGCCAGCAAAGCACCGTGACCAATCTGGTCGAAGTTATCATAAACCAGTAGTCCTAGTCCTGAGCTCAATAGAAGGATGCCCATGTACAGCATTGACCGGAGCTCCCAATGAAGCGAAAAGGGCCTTTTCTGCTCAATAGCTGCAATTTCGGTCTGCTGCTTTGGTGGCAAAATACCCTGCTTATTAAGTTCATTTAGAACGTCAGTTGGGGACATAAATAGGTATTTTTTTGTTACTATAAAGCATGGTTGGACGACAGAAAATTATTCTCACCCCTCGGTATTACCTCGACAATTTCCGCTATGTGCTGGACTTTGTCAAACGGCTGTATGGTGGTTTATTGAACGATGCTGAATGGGATTTTGTGCGCCGGTTTGACGAGTTGAGTCTCGATGCCCAGTGCCTGTATGTCCGTTTCAGCAATCGCAAAGGACTCTTTTTTCGCATCAACAAACTACAGTATACCGAAATAACTGACTTACCCGCAGCTGTTGGCGAACTTCTCAGCGCCGGATTCATTGAGCGGTTATCCGCCAATCACACCGCTATGGGTGAGGCTGCATTGAGCGTTTTCACGAAACCCGAATTGCTCGATCTACTGCCCTTAGAGCCGGAAGAAGTTAAGGCATTGGCCAAAGAGAAGAAAGAAAGTGTTGTACGCTATGCATTAAACGAACTTGATTTCGGCGAGATTGTTACGAGCCTGACCACACGCGAAACAGTCATAAGGATGAATTTCGAGGCCGAGGGTATGATGGTTAAATACCTGTTTTTCGGTAATCGAGGCAACAATATGACCGAGTTTGTGATCCGCGACTTGGGTATGGTCAACTTCGAACGGTATGATGAAAGCAAGCTTACGGCCCGTTTTCGTACCCGCAAAGAAGTAGAAGATAAGCTGTTGATTTCACTGACAAATGAGGAATTTCACGATCTTAAAGAGGCCGAAACCCCTGCCGACGATATTTATAACTGGTTTTTAAACTGGAACGAAACTCGCCCTGAACTGACCGAAATCGCCATTCCTGGTTATCAGAAATTAGTCTGTCGGGTTGGGGCTTATCTGGAACGGCAAAAATTGCCGGAACAGGCCTTATCGGTTTATGAACTCTCCGATCGCGTACCAGCTCGTGAACGGCGTGTTCGGTTATTATTTCGCAACGGTGCGATAGACGAAGCCCTTGCCCTCTGCGACGAAATTGCCGTAAACCCATTGAACGCCGAAGAGCGCTATTTTGCAAATGATTTTCGTGAGAAAATCCTGGGGCTGAGTGAGAAAAAACGGACGCGTAAAGCCACAACACGTTTTTTGTTGGATGCTGAAAGTGTCAATATACCAGCAGCTTACCGCCATCACGTGGAAGCGGGCGTGATGAATTATTACCTGGAGCAGGATTTCGATGCGGCTTTCACGGAAAACTACCCCTGGCGTGGCCTGTTTGGATTGGTTTTCTGGGACATTATTTATGATGCCAATGTATCGGCTATTCATCACCCGCTGCAACGGGCTCCATCGGATTTTTACCTGCCCGATTTTTATTTAAAACGCGAAGACTTACTAAAAAAGCGCCTTTCTGAACTCGACACAAAAGAGGATTGGCGACGGCATACGGGCCGTATGTTCAACGCCAAATATGGTATTACAAATGTTCTGGTCGATTGGTCGGATGAGTTGCTCACACTGGTTCAGCGTATGATTGAGTTGTTGAGCGTTGACCAGCTCCGACTGATTTTGCTCGAAATGGCACGAAACGTCCGTGAGCACACGCGCGGTTTTCCTGATTTACTCATCTGGAATGAGCAGGGAGATTATGACTTTGTCGAAGTAAAATCTCCCACCGATCACCTTGGCCCGCAGCAACTGCATTGGCTGGAATTTTTTCAGACAATTGGCGTGCGGGCAAAAGTGATGCGGGTAATCTGGGAGTTAATGTAGAAGCAGGTTTATTTTACTGGTTTAGACGCCAGCGCTTTTCGAACTTCAGGTGCCACTTTCGTTCCGAATAATTCAATGGCGTGAAGCATTTTCGTATGCGGTAGATCATGCCCGCTAATCATCTGAGCCAGGTAACGGGTATTCCCGAACAATTCATGAAAATACAGAATCTTGTCGATGATTTGCTGAGGACTACCCACCATTAGCGGTCCGTATTGACGACTTTGCTCAAACTGTGCTCTGGTAATTGGCGACCATCCCCGTTCCTTGCCAACCCGATTCATCAATAATTCGTAAGTCGGGAAAAACTCATCTGAAGCCTGTTGCGAATCGTCGGCCATGTAAAAATGAGAATTGATGGCCAGTTGCAATTGGCTTGCATCATGTCCAGCTCGTTGGGCTGCCTGCCGATATAAGTTTACGAATGAAACAAATCGATCTGGCGGACCGCCCAGAATAGCCAGGGTCATCGGTAAGTTCATCGTACCTGCCCGAACCGCCGATGCAGGGGTGCCTCCAACAGCTAGCCAGATTGGAATAGACGACTGATAAGGCCGGGGATAAACGCCCAGATGCTGAATAGATGCCCGATGTTTACCGACCCAGTCGACAACTTCGTGCTGATTTATATTGACCAGCAGATCCAGTTTTTCGGTGAACAGTTTGTCATAATCCCTTAAATCATAGCCAAACAAAGGAAATGATTCAATGAATGATCCGCGACCAGCCATAATTTCTGCCCGACCGTTCGAAATGAGATCCAGCGAAGCAAAATTCTGAAATGTCCTTACCGGATCGGCGGAACTTAATACCGTAACGGCACTGGAAAGTCGTATATTTTTAGTGATTGTAGCCGCTGCGGCCAGTATCACTTCGGGAGCAGATATAATAAAATCGGGTCGATGGTGCTCGCCCAACGCAAAGACGTCCAACCCTACTTCATCGGCCAATTTTATTTCTTCGAGAAGTTCCTGCATTCGCTGATGCGCATTAACCGCCTTCCCAGCTACGCCATCAGGCCTGACATCGCCAAAACTACTGATTCCTAATTCCATGATTGTTTTTACTGATATTCCCTTACAATCGCTTTAAACCCGGATACGGTTCCTGATTGCAGGTTAAAAACTACATGATGACAGGCTTTCTTCATTAGCTGTGCCGATATTTTTTCAGGAATTTAAGCCGGGTACTTACCTGCTTTATCCACTCGCGTGCCATCAACTCATGGGCAAAAACGGTCGGGTGAATTCCATCCCAAATCCAGTATTCGGCGGGCGCTTTTGTGATCGCCTTGTCGAATAAGGCCGGGTAGTCGACAAGTACCGCATTAAACTCAGTGGCTAATTTCTGCACAATGACTTGTCGTTTTGCGGTATCATCACGCCACAGCTCCCAGTTTTCTTTCCGCTTCCCAACAGGGTAGACGAACGGTAAACCCAGCACAAACAGCGTATCTGGATTTTGACGTTTACTGTCGGTGAGCAACCCTCGATAAATACTTTCGAACTGTTCCAGACTGATTGCCTCGGCCGATTTATTAATAACGGCGCCCGCATCATTAATACCAATTAGCAGACTCAGTACATCCGGTTTAAGGTCGAGGGTATCGGCTTGCCAGCGCTTTTGAAGGTCGGTCACTTTGTTTCCGCTGATGCCCCGATTGTAAAACGTGAAACCATCTTCCGGGAAATCGGCGCCGATCCGGCTGGCTATCGAAAAGGCATAGCCGTGCCCCATTATATGGTTCGGATCAGTAGTTCGCCCCCGGTTACCGTCGGTAATCGAATCGCCCTGAAACAGAAAAACGAGCCCTTTGTCTTTAGTAGATTCGACCGATGAATCGTCTGTGAGTTCATGCGCTGGCAACAAGCCTGGAGGTAAACTCGGGACTAAGCCTGCTAATGCAGACGATTTAAGAAAGGAGCGTCTTGACGCTTTAAAAGACATGGTAATTCGTACGATTAGTCTGGTGTATAACGTCAGGTTGTTAGGTCAAATCGCTTTGCCTATTTCGGTGATATTGTTTTCGGGGCAGCTCCCTTGACAACTGCCCGAATTTGGGTCTCCAATTCATCGTAACGTTGCCGGGCTTCGGCCATTGGAATTCCCTGACGCATTTCGGGGCGTTTATGACCCGTAGCGCTTAGCCACGCATCTTTCATAATAGCCTGACGTTGACTCACCAGGTTCATGATTTCTTCTCCCCTAGGATTGACTGACAATGTAGCGTGTACGTCAGGAGCATTTGCTACGTTCTCGCCGAGGTAGCTTAATACAGCTTGAGCCATCAGCCAGTGCCCTTCTTCGCCAGGATGAACGCCATCTTTGGCTAACTTAAAGCTAGGATCGGTCTTTCTTTTTTCTTCCAGATAGTGCGTCATCGGGAAATGAATGTCGGCCACTTCCCACTTCAGCGAATCCCGTTGGGCAAGCAACCATTCGGCGTATTTATCCAGCGTAAGGTTGTAGCCTTTTGTACCTAGCTCTTTATCGTCATGAACGGGTGGTGTCAGGAAGACAATCCGTTTAGCACCCGTCTTCTCCAGTTCGGAATGCAGCCATTTCATGCCTTCCCGGTAAGGTCGGAAACGCGTTTCATCAAGCGGCAGGTAGATGCCGTCGTTCATGCCATAGCAGGCAAAAACCACATCTGGCTTCGTTTGGGCCAGCACTCTATCGAGCCGTTCGTGTAGATCAGGGCGGGGAAACCGGCCATCGGCATGATTCGGCTCACTAAGGCCCGACACCGTTTCGCTGGGTAGACCTACATTGATAAATTCGTACGATTGGGTAGGGTAGTGGCTAACGAAATAGGATTCGATGTCTGTGACATACGTACCTGCATAGGTGATGCTGTTTCCCAGAAACAGGACACGTTTCGTGCCTTTAGGAAAAGGCGCAGCGGTTTGTGCCTGAGCAAAGATGGATATAAGGAGGAGACTGAAAAGGAGAATAAAGCGACCTAAAGAAGGCTTGTCTTGTTCCATTGCTGCTTTTGTCTATTTCTAATCTTGATTTTATTTACTGGGTCAGCCCGTTCCCCCGTTCTCGCTTGGCTTCGCCGAGTGAGATCTATCGTTTCAAGGGCCTCTGGCCCGTTTTTGCTATAATACTCCGGCCAGAGGCCGTCAAAAAAATAGCCCTCACTCGGCGAAGCCAAGCGAAAACACAGAGATGACAAAAAACTAGCAACGTCTTATTTATTCCCACTAGCTATCGCATTACCAGCGTATAAACTTTCCCTGCTTCGGTATCAAAATCAACCAACTGAGTTTCGGCGATAGCAACCGGTTTAATGGCTGTCGCTTTGGGTGAAATCAGCGGCTTGGTAACGATGTCAATGGCGTAGAATGGGTTTGGGTTTGGCCCTTGAGCCGTAGTGAATTGTACCCCATCGCCACTAAGCGCATTGGGCAACCGAAGGCGACAGTTTCCGCCGAGGTTCGATTTAATAGTGACCTTCGCCACCTTACCATCTTTCCATTCCAGCGAAACAATCTCGAAACCACCCCGCGCCCGTAAACCCGAAATATGCCCATCTTTCCAGCCATCGGGTAAGGCCGGTAATAGATGCAAAGCACCGTCGTGACTTTGCATGAGCATTTCGGTGATGCCCGACGTACAGCCAAAATTACCATCGATCTGAAAGGGCGCGTGAGCATCGAACAGGTTATTATACGTGCCACCGCCCCCTTCATTGACACCAACCGGAGTAAGCTGATTTTGAATCAGTTTGTAGGCATGATTACCGTCCTGCATGCGTGCCCACCAGTTCACTTTCCAGCCCATGCTCCAGCCAGTCGAAATATCACCGCGTTGAATAAGTGTTGTTCTGGAGGCACTGAATAATTCTGGATTACGGTAAGGCGAAATCTGTTGTGAGGGGAATAAACCGTAGAGGTGCGAGATATGCCGATGCTTATCATTTGGATCATCCAGGTCATCAATCCACTCCTGCAATTGCCCGTACTTACCCACCTGCATAGGTGGAAGGCGCTGCCTGACAGTGAGTAAGGTATCCACAAATCGATCATCTGTGTTCAATGCTCGGGCGGCTCGCATCGCTACCGTCAGCATATCGTAAACAATCTGATTATCCATAGTACAGCCCGCATCAAACGAAATCCCTTTGCGGAAATCCGGTGCGTTTTCGGGTGATGTTCCTGGGTTGATAACGAGATAGTTGCGTTTAGGGTCTTCTACTAAATCATCGACGAAAAAGGTCGCAGCTCCTTTCAGAATCGGGTAAATTTCGGCCAGATATTTTTTGTCACCGGAGTATAGATAGCGTTCCCACAAATGCTGAGAAAGCCAGGCACCCCCCATACTCCACACGCCCCAATAAATAGCATCCACTGGCCCGGTAATTCGCCATAGATCGGTGTTATGGTGTGCCATCCAGCCTCGGGCGCCGTACATCACCCGAGCAGTTTCTGGACCGGTCTCCGACAGTTCCTTCACCATTTGCAGGAGTGGATCATGCATCTCGCTCAGGTTGGTTTTTTCGGCAGGCCAGTAGTTCATCTGGGTGTTAATATTGATCGTATACTTACTGTCCCAGGGCGGGTCCATGCGGTCATTCCAGATGCCTTGTAAGGTCGCGGGTTGATTATGAAAGCCGTCATTGGCGTGTAGGGATACGTCGGGCTGCGACGCTGAAATGAGTAGATATCGTCCGTATTGAAAATAAAGGCTGACTAACTGTGGATCATTGGCCGACGCAAATTCTTTCAATCGAATATCGGTGGGTTTGTGAATAGCATCTGAACTACCCAAGTCAATTTTTACCCGATTAAAATACTTTTGATAGGTTCGTATGTGCTCGTTCAGCAATTGCAGATACGGTTGTTTACTGGCTTTGGCCAGATATTGCTTCGACCGCTGTACGGCGTCGGCGCTCAGGTTGTGATAATTTACATAATTCGTGGCGATGGAAATCAGAATGGAGACCGAAGTTGCGTTTCGTACCTGAATAGTCGAATCGGTTGTGGAGAGGGAGCCGCCTTCTGTTTGGATGTGGGCAATGCCATCAAATTTGACCTGACCTTCCACGCCTTCATGACCCGCCGTCATCCCATGAAGAATCAACTCATTTTTGCGGGCGATGATTGTCGCGTTCTTTTGCAAAGTTGACAGACTTGCCGTGAACGAAAGCATACCCGGCTTATTTGCCGACAATCGAACGACGACCGTTTGGGCGGGGACAGAAGCAAAGACATTTCGGGTGTATGTAACGCCATCGACCTGATACTGAGTTGTGGCGATGGCTTTTTCAATATCCAGTTCCCGATAATAGTTCGTGTAAGTTTCATGCCCTGGAAAATGCAACTGTAGGTTGCCCACCGGCTGAAACATCTGCCCGTTCGACTTTTGGGACTGCATGGTGCGTTCGGCCAGCTTTTGGGCTTCCCCCTGTTTTCCCGCAAAGACCAATCGCCTGATTTCAGGGAGCGATGCTCTGGAGTCGGGATTATCATTGCGATTAGGGCTTCCTGTCCAGACCGTACTTTCATTCAACTGAATTGTCTCATTAGCCACATTACCATACACCATAGCGCCCAGGCGCCCATTGCCAACGGGTAGGGCATCGGTCCAAACCGTGTTGGCGGGTTTATCGTACCAGAGTTTTAAGGAAGTCGGATTTTGGGCAAAAACCGGGAAGGTAAAGCGCAGGAGTACCGTTAGGAGCAGTAAATTCTTCATTGGAGGGTAAAGACGTATGACTTTGCTGGATACTGAAAAAGCACTAGCTATTTCAATTTTGTAAAGTTTGGTGGAATTAGACGAATTCAACGCAATTTGGTCATAAGTAAAGAAAGCGCCTTGTTGAATCAGACGGCACTGTGCAGGCGTCTACATCTGCCAGGCCGTTTCGCGATACTGACCGGGAGGAATACCAAACCGACGTTTAAACAGCCTGGAAAAGTAATAAATACTTGGTATGCCGACTGATTCGGCAACGCTTTTTAGAGCCATTGAGGAAGTCATCATCAGGAGTTGTGCCCGTTCCAGGCGCTTGTTGATAATGTAATCCATTGGACGAATGCCCACAATACTCAGAAATAAGCGAGAGAAATAATCGGCGTTCAAATGGGCGTTACGGGCCAATTGGTCCACCGTTAGCTTATCATGCAGGTGACTGTCGATGTATTGTAAGACCGATGCCAGTTGATGAAATCCTTTCGCCCGCTGCTGATCCTGATCATTCTCCGAGCCTAAAAAACGGGAAAATAATTGGAGCAAAATGCCACTCGTTTCAACGAACTGACTCATCGACTGATTTGGTTTGGGCTGGTTAAATGGCAACACTTCTGGCCGATTGTCGTAGGTCTTTGGGTCCGATTGGGTAATGGCTCGCCCTGGATTCTGTGCTAAAAGGCGATCCATTAGCGCGTAATCAATCGGCTCAGCTTTGACCTCGTAAGCCATTGACTTTAGGTCGTAAATGGACAAACCTTCCTGCAACTGATCGAAGAAGCTGATATAATATTGCTCCAGAAACTGGTCGCAGTGATAGCGACTGTACGTGAAACTGGGAATCAAATATAAATAGCCCGGTTTGAGGGTGAATTTCTGTCCGTTGTGCAAAACCCAGCCTTCTCCAGCCGTAATTAAATAAAGCCTGGAGAACGGACTAACAACATTATCGTATTGCCAGCGGGAATCCAACTGGATAAATCCCATGTGCAGCAGACTCAGGTGCAGACTTTTTACACTATCGAACATAGGAAGCCGGAGCGAGTAAATGGAGTAGGGCCAGGGAAAGTCGGATTTGTGTAAAAGAAAGCCGTTATCATGGATTTACTAATGGGACAAAGTCAACATATTTTTGTATTCGATTCTTTTCTGTTTTCCATGAAATACATTCTCCGAATTCTTTTGCTGATTTTCGCTGGTTCTTTACAAGCCTGGGGCCAGTCAGAAACGAGCCAAACAGCCAATGTAATCTGGACGAGCCAAAGCAAAAACTCGTCGGAGTCGATGCCTTGTGGTGGGGGCGATATTGGGTTGAATGTGTGGGTAGAGAAGGGTGATATTTTAGTTTATCTAGCCAGAAGTGGCACCTTCGATGAGAACAACGCCATGCTGAAACTTGGCCGGGTTCGACTGAAACTATCGCCCAATCCGTTTAGTGGAACGGATTTTAAGCAAGAGCTAAAACTAGCCGAAGGCGGAGTGACCATAAGCGGAGGTAATGCACAAGTTCACTTGTGGGTTGATGTGTTCCGGCCTGTAGTACATATTGATGTCAAAAGCGCCAAACCTGTCAGTATATCAGTCGCTTACGAATCCTGGCGGTACGAAGATCACGTTGTGAAAAGCACCGAATTTAGAACAAATTCCTACAAAGCCCCGCAGAAATTCGACGTAGTAACCCGGAAAGATGACATTACTTTCAATGGGAACGGCATCCTGTTTTACCATCGCAATCGTAGCGATGCCGAGACTATTTTTGATTATACCGTACGACTGGAAGGCATGGACTCCGTAAAGGATAAACTGTTCGATCCGCTGAAAAACAACACATTCGGGGGGCTGATGCGCGGACAGAACATGAGGCCAATTGGCACGGATACAAGTACCTATGCCCATGCTCCGTTCAAAGCGTGGACGATAACTACGCCAAAACCAGTACGTGCGCAAACGATTGAGATTGGGCTTAATGTCGCTCAAGCAAATACGCTTGATGATTGGAAGGCGGACTTGGCTGGAATCATGAATGAAGCTGATCGCACCAAGAAAACGGCGCTTCAGAAAAGCCGGGACTGGTGGCGGCAATTCTGGAACCGGAGCTATATAGTGCTTGATAGTAAAGACACGGCAGTAGCTGCCATCTCCAAAAATTACCAACTCTTTCGTTATCAATTAGGCTGCAACGCCTATGGAAAATGGCCGACAAAATTCAACGGTGGCCTGTTCACCTTCGACCCGGAATTTGTCGATACGAAGTATCCTTATTCACCCGATTTTCGGTTGTGGGGCGGGGGAACTATGACGGCTCAGAATCAGCGACTGGTCTATCACCCAATGCTGAAAAACGGGGATTTCGATATGCTGAAATCCCAATTCGATTTCTACCTGCGAACACAGAAAAATGCCGAGTTACGGAGTCAGGTTTACTGGCAACATAACGGGGCCTGCTTTACCGAACAAATCGAAAATTTCGGCCTGCCGAACATCATGGAATATGGGACAAAACGTCCGGAAGGCTATGATCCCGGCATGGAATACAATGCCTGGCTGGAATATGAGTGGGATACTGTTTTTGAGTTTTGCCTGATGATGCTGGAAACTGAGCGTTACGAAGGTCGCGACATTACAGACTATGTTCCTTTTATCGAAAGTTGCCTCGCGTTTTATGATGAGCACTATCAGCAACTGGCAAAACAACGGGGAATTCGGCCCTTCGACGGACAGGGTTATTATATCCTGTACCCGACATCGGCCTGTGAAACCTACAAAATGACGTACAATTCAGCTACGGTCATTTCGGCGCTAAAGGTGATTCTTGGTCGTATGTTGGAACTGTCCGATAAATATCTAGATGCGAAACAGCGGGAAAAATGGGCTACGATGCTGAAACGGATTCCACCGCTGCCGTTTCAAGAGTATGAAGGTCACAAAACGTTAGCACCTGCCGTAGCCTGGGCCAGAATTCAAAACTCCGAATCGCCACAGTTATATCCGGTGTATCCGTGGGGTATTTACGGAGTCGGAAAGCCTGATCTGGACGTAGCCATAAATACCTGGAACTACGATACGCTGGTCGTTAAATACCGTAGTCACGTTGGCTGGCGACAGCATAGTATTTTTGCCGCCCGATTGGGTCTCACGGACGAAGCTACCCGCTTAACCAAACTGAAATTCAGTAACTCAACGCATCGATTTCCCACCTTCTGGGGCCCCGGTTTCGACTGGACACCCGACCACAACTGGGGCGGTTCGGCCATGATTGGACTACAGGAAATGCTGATGCAAACCGATGGGAAAACCATCCGGCTGCTCCCTGCCTGGCCTGCTGATTGGAACGCAACGTTCAAACTACACGCACCTTACAACACAACGGTAGAGGGTCGCGTTGTAAACGGCAAGCTTGAAAACTTAAAAGTAACCCCGCAGGAGAGGGCCAAGGATGTGATTCTGCCAAAGAGTAATTGACATTTTTATTTTTTGTCATGCTGACAAAAAATTACACCCGCTCCAGTTTCACCGGGTACGTCCGGTTGGCGTTCCACTGGCAAACGTACAGATTATGATCTTCATCAACACAGACATCGTGGCCGTGGTAGAAGGTGTTGCCATCCTGAAACAGTTGCTGTAACTGCCCATTTTTGTACTCCGGTTGTGTTCCGCCCGGATTCGATACAACCTTATTGTTCTTATCCAGGATGGTCACGAAACCCGAGTTGTCAAATCGCTTGCCCGTTTCCTTTGATTTCGACCAGCACACTCCCGCGAAAATGTTGTCGCCATTGATGACAGGACGGCAAACATAGGCCCCCGGCAACTGGACGGTTTCGAGGTATTTGCCATCGAGGGTAAAGAATTTAAAAGCGTTGTCTTCCCGCGAGGTACAGATGAGTTTGGGGTTGTTCGGCTGGCGCAGATCAACGGCTACACCGTGGGCGTTGTTGAGGTTATGATCTGGATTCGTATTCGCATGTCCTCCGAAATGCCGGATGTACTGACCCTGATGGTTGTATTGAATGATGTAATCTGAACCATAGCCATCCGCTACATAAAAATCACCGTTTGGCGCTACGGCTACCTCGGTCGGCATGAACTTCTGTTCGGGTTTATATATGCCAATCGTGGACGGATGGCCGATGCTAAAAATGAGGCTTCCATCGACAGTAGTTTTGAAAATTCCACCTGACTGGGCGTGCCACTTGTTATCTCGCCCGAAAAAATAACCGCAATCGGTGATAAATAGAGCATCTTCACCGCCTTCTGGTGCCAACGTGAGTCCATGTCCGCCGGGGTAACGCGTACCCCAGGAATCGAGCAGTTTCCCCGATTTATCATACACCAGAATGTTATTCTTGACTTCATCATTGATCATGATCAAGCGCCCTTTTGAATCCTTAACCATTTCGTGGCAATTGAAAACGGGCGTTTTAGCCGGGTCGAGGACACCCCATTCTTTATTGACCCGGTAGCGATAATCGCCATGGCCGATAATTTCCCGATCTGTATTTCGGGCATAGCCAATGAGGTTAATCGCTAGTGAGCTGGCGGCAAGAGCAGTGGAGTTTTTGAGGAAGGTTCTGCGGGTTTGATTCATGGTTGGTTTAGGTTTTATGAACCTTTTTTGTCACCCCGACATGAGGAGGGATCTCAAGCTTGACTAATACGAGACTTGAGATCCCTCCTGGCGTCGGGACGACAAAACACAATTCTTGGAAAGATGACCTAGATAAAGATTTACGCCAGTATTCCTTTCACTAATTTGCCTTCCACGTCCGTCAAGCGAAAACGTCGGCCCTGAAATTCGTAGACTAGTTTCTCATGGTCGATGCCCATCAGGTGGAGCAATGTAGCCTGAAAATCATGCACATGCACTGGATTGTGGGCGGTGTTATAGCCAAATTCATCGGTTTCCCCGTATGTAATGCCCGGCTTGATACCTCCGCCCGCCATCCAGATAGTGAAACAGCGTGGGTGATGGTCGCGACCGTAATTGTCCTTCGTCAGTTTTCCCTGCGAATAATTCGTTCGACCAAATTCTCCTCCCCAAACGACAACTGTATCGTCCAGCAAACCCCGTTGTTTGAGATCCTGTACCAGTGCCGCCGATGCCTGATCGGTGGCTTTACATTGGCGGGCGATGCCTTTGGGTAAATCGCCATGCTGGTCCCAACCCTGATGGTAGAGTTGCACGAATTTTACGTCGCGTTCCAGTAACCGGCGAGCCATCAGGCAATTAGCTGCAAACGTACCCGGATTGCGCGCTTCGGGTCCATACAGGTCAAATACCCAATCGGGCTCATCAGACATGTCGTTAACTTCCGGTACCGAAGTCTGCATCCGAAACGCCATTTCATACTGAGCAATGTGATTCGACACTTCGGGGTCGCCGTAGACTTCTTCCTGCACCTGATTGAGGTCTTTTAGCGCATCGAGCATATAACGACGGTCGGAAGTGGTGAAGCCGTTCGGGTTATTCAGATACAGTACGGGATCAGCGCCCGAGCGAAACTGCACGCCCTGATGCTTGGAAGGCAAAAATCCATTTCCCCAAAGTCGGGCGTAGAGCGGCTGGTCTTTTGGGGCGTCGTTGGAGACCAGTACGATAAACGAAGGTAGATTCTCATTGGCCGAGCCTAGCCCGTAGCTGATCCAGGAACCAATGCTGGGACGACCGGCGAGTTGATTTCCTGTTTGGAAAAACGTGAGCGCGGGGTCGTGGTTAATCTGCTCGGTGTACATGGATTTGATGAAACACAGTTCATCGGCCACCTTGCTCGTGTACGGCATCAATTCACTGACCCACGCACCACTTTTACCATGTTGCGCAAATGCATAAGGCGAACTCACCAGCGGTAACGCCGACTGCTGGGCGCTCATACTGGTCAATCGCTGCCCTTTCCGAACCGAAGCGGGCAGGTCTTTTCCATGCATTTGCTTTAGGAACGGCTTATAGTCGAACATCTCCAACTGCGACGGTCCTCCGCTTTGGCACAAATACACAATTCGTTTGGCTTTTGGAGCCCGATGCGGGACCAGCAGCGTTGGCTCTGGTCCTGGATTCGAGAATAGGTTTCGAGGCAACAACGAACCCAGGGCCAATGAGCCTAAGCCGATGGACGCTTTGGTCAGAAATGACCGCCGATTAAAGGTATCGGCCAGAGTTTGTGCTAGTTTCTCGTTCATGGCTTTTTTTTGGTTATTCAATGCTTCGTCACGAACGCTTCCGAATTCATGACGGTACTTGCCACTACGGCACCGGCTGCCAAAGCAGATAGATCGCTGATGCCGATTGATTTATGTTCACCAGCCTGAAGCCAGCCCTGCATTTTAGCGGGGCTTTTCCTGAATTTCTGATATTCCTGCTCGTAGAGTCGAGTCAAAATAGCTAGCTCTTTAGGCTGAGGTTTTCGACTGGTCAGTAGTCGGAATATTTCTGTAAGTTCTTCTGATACTGGTTTTTGTGAAGCAAAAGATCGCTCGGCGACGACTTTGGCGGCTTCCACAAATTGCGGGTCGTTGAGCAGAATCAGGGCTTGTAAAGGAGTACTGGTTTTCTGTCGCTGTACCACGCAATAACTGCGAGAGGGGGCGTCGAAGGTATTCATCGACGGGGGCGGATTCGTTCGGCGCCAGAACGTGTACAGGCTCCGTCGATACAAATCTTCGCCTTTGCCCTGCTCATAGACTGCACTGTTGACGGCCCAAAGTCCTTCTGGCTGATATGGTTTTACACTCGGACCGCCCATTTTTGTTGATAATAAGCCACTCGCAGCTAGCGCGTTATCCCGAATCATTTCTGCAGTTAGCCTCGACATAGGCCCGCGCGACAGCCAGGTGTTTTCAGGATCTTTCTCCAGGCTTTCACGCGTGGCACGTGACGATTGCCGATACGTGGCCGACATGACGATCAGCTTCTGCAGCGCCTTCACATTCCATCCGCTTTCTCTAAACGTAATGGCCAGCCAGTCGAGTAGTTCGGGGTGAGTAGGTAGGCCGCCCTGATTTCCGAAGTTGTTGGATGACTTTTGTAGTCCCGTTCCAAAGTAGGTTTGCCAGTAGCGATTGACGACTACGCGGGCCGTGAGTGGATTATCTGGGTGCAATAACCACTTGGCCAACCCCAGTCGATTGCGAGGAAATTCGGGTGAGAAGGGTAAGATGCTGGCCGGCACATCCGGACGAACTTTTTCACCGTGGGCGTCGTACACTCCCCGCTTGAGCAGATAGGTTGGCCGGGGCGTTTTCATGTCCTCCATTACCATAATTTCAGGAATTTCTTCCACAACCCGATTGCGCTCAGCCCAAAGTTTCAGCAGTTCGTCACGTTGGTGCTGATAGGATGCCGAGACATTAGCTAAGTAATACGGAAACAAAGCCTTAGCGTCTGGTTGCCTGGGTAAGCCAGGAGTAGAGGATGCACTCGTTGATGTGGGCAACAAAGCGACTTCAGACGCTGTGAGTTCGCGACTGTACACAACCAATTCATCGACCAGCCCATCTTTGAAGCCCGTTCCCCGCATATCGGCCCCAACTTGCAAACCGGGCTGATCTTTCCCCATGTGTTTGCCTTTTGGCCAGATGATGTCCTTGTAAAGATTGTCTTTTTCGGTCACCATCGCGGCTTCTTTCCCATCGATGTATAGCTTCAAACCACTTGCCTTGCTCGACCCATCATAGGTCATTGTCAACTGAACCCATTTCTGCTTGGGCAATGCTTGCTGACTTACCTTAATGATGCTGTTGTACGGCCAGGTGTGGGCCATCAGGAGTTCGGCTTTGCCATCGCGGATATTCAGGAAATAGCCCCGGAAATTGTACAGAATATCGCCCTGACCTTTGTGTAGAATTACGCCTTTGTTCAGGCCGTTGGGAATGTTCACCCAAACGCCGATTGAGAACGGTTGAGCACGATTGAAGACGCCCACTTTGCCGAGATTCAGAATGTCATCGCCGTTGGAATGGAACGCCTGACCGAACTTACCCGTTGCCAGAACTGGCTCAAGAACAGTACCTTTATCGACTGCAGAAACCTCACTAACGAACTGCCCATTCACCAGCTTATCGAAGGTAAATCGAGCCTGCAAACCTTTACGTAGATCGATTGCTACGTTATTGCCAGCAGTGGCCTGCCATTGGTTAAAGGCTGTTTGCTCAGCTTGTTTGGTTTGATTAAGTGCGACTTCTGCCGTTTTGATTTTGGTATCGATAAACGCGAGCAAACTGTCTTGCTTTTTCTCGGAGAGAAGCATGGTTGGCACGGGCATGGCATCGTCCCAGGAGATTTGTCCGGCTTCGTCTACGTTATTGAAGAAGGCAAACAGGCTGTAATAATCCTTCTGCGAAATGGGGTCGAACTTGTGATCGTGGCAACGGGCACACTCTACGGTCATACCCAGCATAGCCGTGCCCAATGTATTGGTCCGGTCGGCAACGTACTCTACCCGAAACTCTTCGTTGATAATTCCGCCCTCCGTATTTTGAGAATGATTGCGATTGAAGCCCGTAGCCAATCGTTGTTCACGGTTGGGGCGGGGGAGGAGATCGCCCGCCAGTTGCCAGGTCAGAAACTGACTAAACGGCTGATTTTGATTGAATGATTTAATGACCCAGTCGCGCCAGGGCCACATGGGTCGGTAGCGGTCAACTGTATAGCCGTGTGTATCAGCGTAGCGGGCCAGATCGAGCCAGTCAACAGCCATTTTCTCGCCGTAATGGGGCGACTGTAACAGTCGATTAACTACCTTTTCGTACGCATTCGGTGAAGTGTCGGCCAGAAAATTGTCTAGCTCCTCGAGCGTAGGAGGAAGGCCAGTGAGATCGAGCGATACCCGCCGAAGGAGCGTTTCTTTGTCAGCTTCAGGAGAAGGTTTCAAACGGTCCGACGCCTGGCCTTTCTCCTCCATTTTGTGAAGAATGAAATTGTCAATCCCATTTTTGGGCCACCGCGTATCGCTGACAGTCGGCAATTCTGATTTCTGGGGTTTGATGAGCGCCCAGTGCGGTTTGTACGCTGCCCCTTGTTCAATCCATTTGATGAGGACCGCTTTTTCGTAATCCGACAATACGCGATTCGACGCTTTGGGCGGCATCATCTCGTGTTCGTCGGCCGTGATGATCCGGTGATAGACTTCACTGCCAGCCAAATCACCGGGAACGATGGCGTGTTTCCCTTTCGCTTTTTTCAGAGCGGCTAATGCGCCTTCGCGAGTGGCCAGTTCAAGCCCTGCTTTCTGGCTGTTTTTGTCAGGCCCGTGGCAAAAGAAGCATTTGTCGGATAGGATGGGTTTGACATGCAGGTTATAATCAACCGTTTCGGGGAGTTTATCGGCCAACTTCGCAATCGCAGCTGGTTTCTCCACACGATTACAGCCTTGCATCAGGCCAATGATATAAAAGCAAGTCAAGCTTGTTAATAGCAAAAAGAAAGGTTTGTTACAGGGATTAGATACGCAATAGCCTGGAGATATTGCGTATCTAATCCCTGTAACAAACCTTGAATACGAATTCTTGCCCATTATCACGATCAATTGTCTAATCGATAGCAAAAATAGGATTTAAACGGGTGGGTCGAAATACACAAATAAGAGGTTGTTTTACACAAATCCGACTATCGGCCTATCCAGCCACCATCAACAGTCAGGATCGTACCATTAACGTAGGCGCTTGCCTCCGAGGTCAGGAATACGATTGGCCCTTTGAAATCAGTTGGATCGCCCCAACGTCCGGCCGGAATACGATCCAGAATCGATTTTGAGCGGTCGGGATCGGCACGTAGGGCTTCGGTATTGTTGGTCGCAATGTAACCTGGAGCAATGCCATTCACATTCACGCCTTTAGACGCCCATTCATTCGAAAATGCCTTTACCAGTCCAGCCACCGCACTTTTGCTGGCGGTGTAGCCCGGTACGTTGATACCACCCTGAAAACTCAATAACGAACAGGTAAACACGATTTTGCCAGACCCTCTGGTAATCATATCCTTGCCAAATTCCCGAGCCAGAATAAACTGGGCGTCCAGATTGACCGAGATCACTTTATCCCACCATTCATCAGAATGCTCAGCAACAGGTTTGCGAAGAATCATCCCGGCATTGTTAACCAAAATGTCAATCGAATGGGCGGCTTTGACTGCATTTATAAACTGATACAATGCTTCCCGATCAGAAATATCTACCTGATAACCATCGAACGTACGGCCCAGGGCAGTAATCGCTTTTGCGGTGTCCCCGCCTTGCATGATGTCAGAATTTGACGTGCCAATGATATTGGCCCCTGCTTCGGCTAAGGCAATAGCCATGGCTTGTCCTAATCCGGTATTGCTGCCGGTTACTAATGCGGTTTTGCCTGCAAGGCTGAACTGGTCTAAAAAATTCATTGGATGCTACTGGTTAAATGAACTCGGTTTACGCTTGAAATAATTAGCTGCACTAACTGGTTGTAAATAGTCGTTTGACCAGGATTGATAACCAGTATGGCGTAACTATTTTATGGTAGCTTTTTGGAAATAGCTCTCGTAAATCACGCAACAAGTTATTTTTTGGTGAAAAAGGAGTAGAGCAGAGCGGATTTTGATTATTGATAGACATATGGGTGTGGTAAACTACAAAAGCAGAGCATGCAGTATCGTAAATTAGGCAAGACAGATCTGAACGTTTCGTTGCTCAGTTTTGGGGCGTCTCCACTGGGAAACGTATTCGATGAAACCAACGAGGATGAAGGAATACGGGCCGTTCATGCAGCCATTGATCAGGGCATCAACTTTTTTGATGTAGCCCCCTTTTACGGCGATACCCTGGCCGAAACACGACTTGGGAAAGCGCTGAAAACAAAGCGAAATTCCATTTTTCTGGCCACAAAATGTTGCCGCTACGGACATGGCGTGTTCGACTTCTCTTACGAGCGTGTGATGCGGAGTATTGATGAATCGTTGGCTCGATTGCAGGTCGATTATGTCGATTTACTTCAGGTACATGATATTGAGTTCGGCGATCGGGAGCAAGTGCTTAACGAAGCCATTCCGGCCGTACTTAAACTCAAAGAAATGGGCAAGGCCCGGTACGTAGGTTTCTCCGGACTGCCAGTTCGCTACCTCGCCCAGATAGCCAAGGAGGTGGATGTCGACACAGTTTTATCCTGGGGACATTACACGTTGCTGGAAGACGAAATCAATGACGAATTAGTCCCACTTGCTCAGGAGAAAGGGTTTGGTCTGATGAATGCGGCACCGCTGATGCAGCGAATCCTGTCGGATGCGCCGGTGCCTGTCTGGCAGAGTTCACCGCAGGCCGTTAAGGATATGCAGCCCAAATTGCTGGCCTTGTGCCGTGAATATGGGCTGGCCTTAAGTGATGTCGCCTTACGGTATGCGGTCGACCATCCTGTCATCTCGACCACGATCGTAGGCATGTCAGAGCAGCGGCAGGTGGAGCAAAATCTGCGAGCGCTTCAACTCACGATTCCCGATGAACTCCGTCAACGCATCGAAACCCTGGTTGCTCCGGTCAAAAATCAGATGTGGTTTGAGGGAAAACCAGAAAATAATATTCCTAAGCCAACTTTTTACCATGAATAAACAACGTGCCCTCGTGCTGGTCGAACCCGGCAGAACCGAAGTTCGCACCATTGACATACCATCGTTGGGAGCCGAAGAGGTTCTCTTGAAAATCAACATGGTTGGCTTTTGTGGGGGTGATCTTAACGGGTTCCGGGGATTATTTGAATTGCAGGAATACCCCAACGTGTTGGGTCACGAAGTCGGGGCGACCATTGTGGAAACGGGCAGTCTGGTTCCAGACCAATTTAAACCTGGTATGAAAGTTACCCTGAACCCCTACCAGAATTGCGGAATCTGCCTTTCTTGCCGGAAAGGTCGACCGAATGCGTGTCAGGACAACAAAACAATGGGGGTTCGGCGGCCAGGAGCCATGACCGATTTTATTAGCGTTCCCTGGCAAAAACTGCATGCTTCTGATCACTTATCGGTTCGGGAGTTGGCTCTGGTAGAACCGCTCACTGTTGGCTTTCATGCGGTTGCCCGAGGGCGGGTTATGGCGGGCGAAAAAGTGGCCGTTATTGGCTGTGGCATTGTAGGGATGGGCGCTGTGGCGGCTTCCGTGAACCGGGGTGCCGAGGTAATCGCCATTGATATTGACGATGCGAAAATGCGGACGGCTAAACTGGCGGGGGCAGCTCATACAATCAATACCACGAAGGTTGATTTGCATGAAGCTTTGCTGGAAATTACCGATGGCGATGGCCCTGATGTCATAATCGAAGCGGTGGGAAATCCGGCCACGTACCGGTCTGCCGTAGAAGAAGTGGCCTACACCGGACGTGTGGTGTACATTGGATACGCCAAAAAGCCCGTTGACTATAATACCGGAACCTTCGTTCGGAAAGAAATAGAGATTCTGGGTTCGCGCAATTGCCTGGGCGATTTTCCGGATGTCATTTCCTATCTGGAAGCCGGAAAATTTCCGGTCGATGCTGTCATTAGTCGCGTTGTATCGCTGGATGACGCAGGGGCAGCCCTGGCCGACTGGTCTGTAAATCCGGGACCGATTACGAAAATCATGGTGAATTTTGATACTGAATCCAACTAATGAAGTCTTGCGTAACCATTGCGTTAGTCCCTCAAATTAAAACAGGCCCCTGGATTTATTGGAACGATCTGGAAGCCAGTATGGCGAAAGCGTCGGCCTTAGGATTCGATGGCGTTGAATTGTTTACCGCTTCGGCCGATGCCATCTCTCCGCAGCGAGTGGCTCAACTGGCCGATCAGTACAACCTGCAAATCGGGGCAGTGGGTACAGGAGCCGGAAAAGTTATTCATGGCCTGACCCTGACAGATCCCGATCCCGCGATTAGGACCCAAGCCATAGATTTTATTACCGACATGATTGCATTTGGGGCAAAGGTTGGCGCACCAGCGATTATTGGGTCAATGCAGGGAAATGTAGCGCCGGGTGTCGATCATGAACAGGCGTTGAGCTGGCTGGCCGAAGGGCTGAATACACTAGGGCAGCGGGCGGAGGATCAGGGCGTATCCTTGATCTACGAACCACTGAACCGCTATGAAACGAATTTGATCAATACACTCGATGTAGGTGTTAATTTGCTTAAAGGTCTGAATAATAAGGCAGTGGCGCTGCTTGCCGATTTGTTTCACATGAATATCGAAGAGCCTTCGCTATCTGAAAGCATCCGTATGGCGGGCTCGTTTATTGGTCATATACACTTTGCCGACAGCAATCGACGACCAATTGGTTTGGGCCATCTTGCCATGGACGAAGTCGCTACCGCCATCAACGAAATTGGCTATTCCGGTTTTATATCGGCAGAAGCCTTCCCATACCCTGACTCTGACCAGGCCGCTAAACAAACAATCGAGTCCTTTACGCATTATTTCGGCTGAGAAGCGGACTCATATTTTTTGTCATCTCGACGTAAGGAGAGATCTCAAGGTAGACATTAGAGATCTCTCCTTACGTCGAGATGACAAAAAAACCTTCGCTACCTGATTTTACGATACTATTACTACTTGTAAACCATCTATTCCAATGCAACGATTTTGTTTGTCGCTCGACCTGAAAGACGACCCTGACCTGATTGCCGAATACGAACGCTGGCATGCCCGAGGGAGTGGCTGGCCGGAAGTGCGAGCCAATGATTTGAAGGCGGGTATTCTGGATCTTCAGATTTACCGGACGGGCAACCGAATGTTCATGATTTTGGAAACAGATGATCAATTCACCTTCGAAAAGAAAGCAGCGCTGGACTTACTTAGCCCACATGTACAGGAATGGGAGCGACTCATGTGGACGTTTCAGCAACCATTGCCGTGGGCTAAGGAAGGGGAGAAATGGGTGTTAATGGATCAGATTTTTCAATTTGAAAAGTAAGGAGGTTCTCTGCCTTTAATATTAATCAGGAGAAGACTCGGACGGGGAGGAAGCTACGTAATTGAGACATGGCGCGGTAGAGGAAATTAGCAACGGTCTGCTTTTCAACCGCCATTACCTGCGCAATATCATCGTTAGAAAGACCCTCGTAGAACTTAAGGAAGACAACTTCCTGCTGGCGTTTAGGTAATTGAGACACGGCCCGCCGAAGTCTCTGCTCCGTGTTGATCAGCGTTTCGCCTGCAATCCACTCGTTTTCAGCTGTCAGGTTATCAGCAAGGATGGTTTCAGACTCGATCCCTTCTTCGATAGTCGACCGCCAGTTCATCTCCCGACGCAGTTTTCGTAGCAGGTTGTTACGCAATGCTTTAATGAGGTAAATGGTCACATACGGTGTATCAGCAATGGCTTTGCGTCGATTCCAGAGTTCCAGGAAAAGATCCTGAACGCAGTCTTTAATCAGGGCACGGTCTTTGGTAAATCGGGTCGCGTAGTTAAACAATAGTCGATACCGTGCTTCTACCAATTGATCAAATGCGTTCTTGTCATCGGCTTTAAAACGAAGCCAAAGTTGTGCCATAAGCACTTCATCGGAAGGAATTGAGGAGGCAGTAGCCATGCCGTTTGTAGGTAAAATTAGTAAAGATCAAGGTTGAGTGCAGTAGACACAATCTTCTGGATAACGCCCACTTTTTGGCTATCAGACAGTCTCTGCTGATAATCTTCAATCCAGATTAAATACAATTTTGCTGACTGTATTCAGGATGTTATAAAATACTGGGCCAAACGTGTTACCGCACTTTTTTCTAGGTATTCTCTACTAATATACCTGCTTAGTACAAGCTGTCAAGGGTTTTTATGGGTATAAAATCACTTTTTGTATGCAAACGTTACCGCAAACGTTACCGCAAACGTTTGCATTAAGTACGCTTAACTTAAAAAAAGTAAAGTTTTCTTCGTATACTTGCTAAGGCTGCCTGCTGTGTAAATTGAGGCCGTTCTACGCCAATTAAGCCTTGTCTTATAAAAGTGATAGTTGGTTATCAGGTTAAAGCCAATGAAAAACACCCCGGTTACCATTAAGGATATTGCCCGATCGCTGAACATTTCGATCTCGACTGTTTCGCGGGCATTGCGTGGGATGCAGGAGATTCATCCCGATACCCGGCGTGCGGTGATGCAACTGGCGGAGGAACTGGATTATCAACCCAACCAACTCGCTAAGAACCTGGCCAAGAGCCGGACGAAAACGATTGGAGTCATTGTTCCGAATCTGAGTTATCATTATTTCTCGGCGATGCTTAATAGCATTGAGGAGGCTGCTTTACAAGCGGGCTATAGCGTGTTGGTGTGCCAAACAAATGAGTCGTATTTGCGGGAAACGACCAATATTCAGAACCTGCTGCGAAGCCAGGTTGAGGGGTTTATTATTTCGTTGTCGCGCGATACGGATAACTATGAGCACGTAGAAAGGCTGGTGCGCAAAAATATTCCACTGGTGCTTTTTGACCGGTACGCGGAGAGCATCGACGTATCAAAAGTTATTGTCGATAATCATGCTGCTGCTTTTAAAGCTACCGAACATTTAATTGAAAATGGCTGCCGGCGAATTGGGTTTCTGGCGGGACCGACCCAATTAGTGTTGAGTAATCAGCGCGTTGCGGGTTATCGGGCAGCGTTGACTAAGCACGGACTATCGATTGGAGACCAATATGTGTTTCACTGCGATTATACCCAGGAGAACACAATTATACAGACACTGGCGCTGATGAGCCTGCCACAGCCTCCCGATGGGATCGTCGTTATCAGCGATCGGATGGCTTATTCAGCTATGTATGCGTTGAAGCAAAAAGGAATGCGAATACCAGAGGATGTGGCTATTGTGAGCTTTAATAATGAACCCGTTTCGGCTCTTTTTTCGCCTACGCTGAGCAGCATTAGCCAGCCTATTCAGGAGATGGGGACCGAAACTGTGCGGTTGCTCCTGCGTGAATTGAATGCGACTGATACGGCGATTCCTAAAGAAACCAAAGTAATGGAAACGCAACTGATTGTCCGGGCATCATCTATGCGGAGGTAATATTAGCTTCTATTTTCGCCTGGTAAAGTCAGGTGGAAATAGAAGCTAATCACTTACTAATTACCCGATTTCATCTTATCGTCGGACATCTTCATTTTGTCTTTCTTCATTTTATGCTTTGACATTTTCTTACTGCTCATCGTATCATTCATCATCTTGCCGTCCGACATCTTGTCTTTCTTCATTTTGTCAGCTTTCATTTTGTCCTGAGCGAAGACGGCGGTAGACATGGTCATAGCAGCTACAAAAGCCAGTGTGAGTACATTTTTCATGAGAAAATGGATTGATTTTACAGGGTGAAATTCTGGTTAATCGAAACAAGTATTAACGTAAATGACCAATAACGCTGGGTAATCTAAAGCCACCAATTGGTCTGTACATAGAAGCGTTGACTCAGTTGAAAAGTTATCACAGAAGTCTAACATTTTGATAATCAAATTTTTCTGTTCAGTCAGAATCGGGAATTTTGCTGGATAACCTGAATCTGACAAAGCCTAAGCCCGCACGTATGAACACCTCCATGAAGAAAATACTGATTATTGAAGACGACCCACTCATTGTTGACCTGGTTCGTATCCATCTCCGTACTTTACCGGCTGAGGTTTTCACCGCAGTGTCGGGTCGGGATGGTTTGGAGCAACTAACTCATCAGGCTGTTGATTTATGTATTCTGGATGTAATGCTACCCGATATGGATGGTATCGAAATTTGCCGTCAGATTCGCCAGTATAATACGTTTACACCGATTTTGATGCTGACAGCTAAAACGCAGGAAGCCGATAAAGTGGCCGGTTTAGAGGCTGGTGCCGACGATTATCTGACAAAGCCATTTGGTATCCAGGAATTTGTGGCTAGGGTGCGTGCCATGTTACGCCGGAGCAGTCTGGGAAATGCATCAACACCAATAGCTACGTCGATTATCACACACGGCGCCCTGTGGATTCATACGGCAGATCGAATTGTGACCCTCGACGGGAAGCGGATCGAACTTACTCCGAAAGAGTTTGATCTGCTGGTGTTGCTGGCCGAAAATCCGGGGAAGAGTTACAGTCGGAAAGAATTACTTCACCTGGTCTGGGATTACCATTTTTCGGGCTACGAACACACCGTAACGGCTCACATTAACCGCCTGCGCAATAAAATTGAATCCGACTTCGCCCGCCCAATCTATATCCTGACAACCTGGGGTATCGGCTATCGATTTGCCGAATCTATAAAGCCTGTAGCTTCATGAACCGAACTAAACCTCGTCGACTATATCCGGCTACCTATGGTCGGTTAGCGGTTCTGCTGTCGTTATTGGTTATACTACTCGTGGCTGGATATAGTGTGTTGACAGGGTTTGTGGCCATTCGCTACTTCAAAGCCACCCACCAGCGGCTCAATCGGGAAGTAGCAGCTCACATTGCCAGATTTTCCCAGCCCTTTGTGGGTATGCATGTAAACCATAAAGCCACCGAGCGCATCTTTTTCGACGCCATGGTAACTAATCCAAGCGCTGAAGTGTACCTGCTCGATACGACCGGACGGGTGATGGTTTACGAAGCTCCACCCGAAAAAATAAAACGGCATCAGGTTAACCTGAGCCCTATCCGACAGTTTATTCGGACAAAGGGACTCGTGTTCATCCAGGGAGATGATCCTAAACAAACCGACGGGCAACAGGTATTTTCGGCGGCAGAGGTACGTGATAAAGAGCAGTTGCAGGGGTATGTATATGTGGTCTTGCTGGGGGAGAGTTATGGCACCACACTAATGCAGTTGTTACAGGATTATTCTGTGGAATGGGGTCTTAAAACAACGCTGTTTATGCTATTGGCTGCATTGACGGTGGGCTTCGTCGTATTTAGCCTTCTCACCCGCGATCTAACTCACATTATCCAGACGGTAATGCGCTTCCGCGAGGGCACTTTAACTGCTCGTACTCAACTGAAACCCAGTAGTGATCTGGCTCCCCTGGCAAATGCCTTCAATACCATGGCCGACCAATTGGGTCAAAGTTTTGATCAACTACGAACCGCAGAGCAACTCCGACGCGATTTGATCGCTAACGTCTCGCATGATCTTCGGTCCCCCATAACGTCAATTCGTGGTTACGCCGAAACGCTGGACATGGATGCGTTGCTCGATGAGACACAGAAACACTACGTGGGAGCGATCCTGCAAAGCACAGAGCGACTAACCAAGCGGATAAATGAACTATTCGAGCTATCGAAACTGGATGCTAAAGAACGAACTCCCGAAAAGGAGCCCTTTCTGTTGTCAGACCTTGTTACGGAGACCTACACGAATTTTCGGTTAATCGCGCAGCAGAAAGAGATCACCTTTTCCTGCATCAATTGTGAAGTCCCATCAGTCTGTTATGCAGACATCAATATGATTGAACAGGTATTGCAGAATTTGGTGGAAAATGCCATTAATTATTCGCCCGAAGGTGGGCAGGTAAAGCTTCAGTTGGCTAGTAATGAGCAATTTGTGACGGTATCGGTAAATAATTCGGTTTCGCCCTTGTCTGCGCCCATTCTGGCTTATTTGGAGAAGGTGAATCAAGTCGATAGTACGAACGCCATCGTTCGACCGCCCAATTCGGGCCTGGGGTTAGCCATTGTGCGGAAAATTTTGGGTTTACATGCTTCTCAACTACGCATTGCCCATCTGTCAGAAACGGGACTTAGCTTTTCGTTTGATGTACCGGTTTATACGAAAGTAGAAAGGTCTGATGTGTAGAAGATAGGTTGTACCCACGGTCTTCAGGCCGTGTTTTTCCATAACATAAACACGGCCTGAAGACCGTGGGTACAATTGGATCAATGACTTTCAGTTAACTTTGGCCAACCAGCTTTTAAAGCCGATTTAAACTGAGCATGGTCCTGTTGAACTTGCTGGGCGTATGTTTCAGCCCATGCCAGTAACTCAGACGTCCAGTAGGGATTGTTGGCAAAAGCGATTAATTCGTCAGCAGTTGCCGATCCCTGGCGACCTCCGCTACGTAGATGGGCTGAGGCTGTCAGTTGCGCCATGGTCTCCAGCAGTTGGCCCAGGCGTTGGGTACCCCGAACATGTTTAGCCGCGAGGTTCATCCGATCGGCCTGAGGTTGTAGGTAGCGTACGACGTAATATTCCTCATCAGGACCAGCAAGAGTCCATAGTTTCGCGGGTGGCACATCCTGAAGTCGGTTTTGTAGCGTAACGATACGAGTAGCCTGATCGGGCCAGTGCGGCTGGTTTATACCCACATAAGGTTCCGCAGCCGATGGCCGGGTTGCTTTTATATCAAGGAGGTGTAGCCGTCGATTCGGGCTTTCTACCAGAGCGGCATAGCGATTCAGGCCAATGCTACTTGTACCGGCAATTCGAAACGCCACATCACGCAATTGGTAATCGCCCTGGTTCTGCAATGCATTCTGTAGCCAATTCCAGACATCTTCCCGTTCATTGCCTTTCAGGGCTAAAAGTCGCTTTTCATTCGTGTGGAGATGCCGTTTAAGGCCACTCCCTCGGGTCAATCGAGCTATCAGACCCTTGCGGGTGTGTTCAGTCGCCTGATCCAAAAATTCTTTGAGAATGCCAGTTGCTGTCTGACGTTCAATCGATCGGGGTTTGCTGCGCAACAGCATTTGATTGTAGGCTGATATAAACTGACTGGCTAGCTGCCTGCTGGTTTCGGGCGAATGCTTCAGCAGCGGTGCGGCCACAAATAGACTCGTTACCAGCCGGGCAATGTCGACAGTACAGGGTGCCAGTAGCGCTTCGTCGAAGTCGTTAATGTCGAAATAAACCAGTTTATTTTCGCCCCGATAAGAGCCAATATTTTCGAGGTGCAGGTCGGCGCAAACCCAGCAAGTAGGGTAATCGGGCGAAAACAGAATCCTCGGTGCATCCTGATAAAACAGAGAAGGCGTAGCTCTGAAAAATCGAAAAGCACTTTCGCTCATAGCTTTATACTTGCGCATCAGCATGTCTTCCCGTCGGTCCTGATTGGCCTTCTGAATTCGCTCAAGCAATAGATCACCCTGGTTCATAATGGGTCAGACAAAATTGATGAGCAAGTTACCCTTTGCCGGTTACTTTGCCCATAAAAGCAAATGGCAGGTGCACAAACCTGCGCCTGTTAAAAACCCAGGCTAAGGTAGTCTTAGCCTGGGTTGATATAACGTTAATTGAGAAGCGATGGATGAAACAGTTGCCAAAAATTAAAACCGAATCAGTTTGCCTTCAGCCTGGGCCTGCTGTTTCGTATACTGCACCCCACTGGTTTTTATACCCTGGCTGTTAAGCAGCGAGATGGTACCTCCTTTATTGCCGAGATTGAAGTTACTGCCCGCCGTAATCGTGATCTCGGCCGTACTACTTGCACCAATCGTTACCTTACCGATCGCAAACTCATGCCGGTTTCGGTCAACCAGTTTCCAGCCATTTAGGGAAATGTCTTCATCAGTAGTATTTACCAAAATGACTTTTTCCTTACCTGCTTCATTGCCTTTAGGGTTCACCAAAGCAGCTACGATGACCACCTCGCCGTCTACTGGCGTATCAACAACGACACCACCACCGGGAGCAGTACTCGTTATGCGATTGCCAGTCTGGTCGTCGGTGTGCAAGGTAACTGGGTTAAGCGTATTGAACTGGGTTTGAAAGGCTAGCAAAATGGCGCTCCAGCGATTTAAGCTAGGATAGTAAATTAATAATCCACCGTCCTGAAAAACGCCGTTGTCCTTGTCGAATGAACCTGTAGGGTTTCCCTGATTCATGTGGATGTCGTGTAAACCCTGATCTTTGATTTCATGGAAATATTGATCGGCTTTGCTGGTACTTGGCCATTGCTCACCGAAGGCAAAAATTTGGGCATTAGGATCTGCCTTAGACTTATCCAGGGCTAGGGTTAATTTATCCTGAAGGTCATTGTCTAAACCAGGTAAATTATTGGGAAGAACGACCAGTTTATTAAAATCGCCCACCATGTTTCGCCGTAAAAAATCCAGGCCAAACTGCTTTCGTTTGGCCGTATCGTTAATATTGAAGTTTCCATTTTGTGGAAACGATTCCAGCAGACGCGCGCATAGTTCATGTTGATAGTTATCATCTACATAAGCCATTAGCATAGAGCCATCCTGAGAGCGTACATTGACGGCTATTCGGTAAAACTCAGTGCCCGTGTTGAGTTTTATCTCGAAGTGATTGGCGTCGGGAGCCATAAGGCCACGGTCATAGCGACCTACGAAGAGGTGATAATTGGTGAGGGACATGGTGCTAAAATTTAGACGGTTTCGGGGCAAAGGATGCACTTTTTCAATACTATCCTTACGACTATTTATTAACAAATAGTTGCCTTTATTTAGCGGTAGAGCAGAGGGGAATTAATCGAACCTTTAGGTCGCCAATGTTATGCTAAGCCCTTTTCGCAACGTATTATGAATTTCTGCGATTTGGTCGGTATGCTTGATCAACGCGTCAATTTCTGCTGGCGATGCGTCTGACGTTACATTGGCGGTATAGGTAAAATTAGAGCCCGGCTCACCGTCACCGCCGAATTCGCCGTTAAAGACAACATCCACACCCGATACCGTTATATTCCGCTTGGTTGCCTCCCGGTAGATGTCGTTGCAGAAGCAGGTGGCCAGGGAAAGAAGCAGGAGTTCGCCCCCATTGATGGCCGAGCCAAAACCAGATGCTTTTACCGAAATATGCATTTCTTTAGCCGTATCATTGGTCTGCACAACGGTTTCCTGCTGATTAAATGCGCTTTTTATACTGGCCGAGATTTTCATGAAAATGGCAGTAAATCGGGTTCTACGTAGACTGTCTTTGCTAGTTTCGAATTATAAATATCTACTTGATAGTGACAGGCAATCAATTCTTTGAACGAGAATTTAAGCCGCGGAAACTGGTTGATGAAATCACTGAAATTGTCTGTGTCAGACTTATTGATAAAATGGTTGACGGCTCTTATGGCAGCAATCGTAAGCGTCTTATTGTACTTATTCCGAGCACCCAACGAGTCAACAAAACAGACCAGTTGATCGCAAATGTTTTCTATTGCCTGCTCAACGCCGTATTTCTTAACGTGAATCCAGGCCAGTCTTAAATGAGCTTCATGGCTAAATAGAGTCGGATTTAATCGACATAACTTGAACTGTTGCTCAAACAGATCGTCACTTAATGCAAAATGCGCTTCCATAATTCTAGCTAATAGGCTTTCGAGTGGCTTCAATTCAATCAGGCCGTGATGTATTGTTTATAATCCATTATTTTTTCATTCAGGCGCTTTTCAAGGTAAGCATTTCCACCGTTCAGTTCATGCAGTATGATCATCGCTTCCTGCCTGTACCCACTTTTTTTAGCGTCGTCCCAATAACTCGGCGGAACCTGAAGATTGGTTATTCTGTCCGCTAATTTTACGGCCCAAACTTCTGTTGGTAATTCTTTAATGCGCTTCAGGCTGTCTAGCATTTGTTCTGCTTTCGATAATGCGTCGTTTTTGGTCAATGCTAAAACTCCTTGCGCTACCTCTACGCCAAATGCAGCTGACACTTCCTCAAACGTGGTCGACGTATCTTCCAGGGTATCATGCAATAAGGCCAGTTGGATAGCATACGCCAAATTGAAAGTTGACGAGTAGTGAGCGGCTACCAGAATTTCCATGGCCACATTGCTTAAGTGAACCACATAAGGCAGGTTTGTTCCAGGAACCAACTGGTTTTTTTCTACATGTTTTACCGCAGCAAACTTGATTGCCTGCTGGTATAAAGATTGGATGTCCATAGTCAGATTAGCCGCTGTCGGGGCTTGCTATATAAATGCCAACGCACTGATAAGGAGCTGTACGTTTTCTCAAAACTAGCAACTAAGCTGTGCCGTTGCCAGCCTTAGTTAGCTACCGGCTTGTGAATAGTTTGTTGGGCCGGGTTAGCCGCAGGTACGTACGAAACCCAAGAAGCAATCGAGTACAATTTAGCATTTCTGCCATTTAGATATTAGTAGGAATGACAGAAAATTAGTACTTCCCAAGTCTCTCTAAGGCTTCTGATATTGAATTGACAAAGTTAATTTGCCCAATTTTATTGCTTTCGAAAATGAAGTCGTTGATACTTTTGCTGGAATAGTTGCTAAAATCGCCAATGACTGCTAACCGAACTCGATAATTCGAGAATTTTTGAAGTAATTCACCAGCTATGCCTGTTTTTAAATCGAAAAAATCAGGCGTAACATTTTCCTTATAGATAATTATAGTATCAAAACCCTGATAATATAAGTTGCCTAATAAATCTAGCCCATCTTCTGCACTTTTAATGACAATTCCTGTTGAAACTACCTCGGCAGCCTTTATGCCATTTAGTTGATGAGTTTCGATTTCCATTATGCCAATTCGCTTTTATTAGATTACTACAAACTAAGTAAGGGCAAGTATACCATTGGTAAATTTTCTGGTCGTCAAGAGTTGGAGTTTTATTTCATCTTTTATAGCTGCAAATAAAGGAATTCATTATCAAAAAATAACTGGATTGATGCTACTTTAGTCATACTCATTGCTGCCATTATTGGCTATATTATCTACCTGCGTTATTACGCTGATTGACGAACCAAATCCGAGCCAGCCGTTGAGAAAGTGAAGCTTGGCATCCAACTGCAGCTACTGCTATAAGCTATTTAGGACCCCGAAAAGGGTTGGCCTTTACAAGTCGATGATTCTCACCTTCATCGATAGTTTTATTGGTGGCGTATTAAAGCGGCAATTGATTCGCTAGCAGGATTCATTGCGTTGAACCTCAACAAAACGCTATTCGCTTATCCGCTATTTCCCATTTACATACATGGTTCGGTTGCCCACTTAATGAAACCGGTCGTTCACAACATTCTTTCCTGTACGGGTTTTCCTCTTTTTATTTTTGGCACTACGGCAACACTCTGACTATCAGAATATAGACAGATGGTTCTATCTAGTTTACTCGCTCCATTCAAGCCTTTACCCATGAAAAACAACTATTTTATTCTTCTTGGCCTTATTCTGGTGGGGTTGATCTGCATCCCTTCCTTCACACAGGCACAAAACTATAAATGGGCCAGGGGTATTGGCGGATCGGGTTCTGCTGGAGGGAATTCAATCGCGGTAGATGGGGCAGGGAATGTCTATACCACGGGTAGTTTCCAGGGTACAATTACCGGAGTAGCGAACCTGACCGCTTCGGGCTTTGATGGTCTTTTCCTGTTTAAGCATGATGGGGCGGGTAACCTGGTTTGGGCCAAAAGCATCGATTTTAGCCAGGGTACCTCACTGGCAGTAGATGGCTCGGGCAATGTCTACGTTACGGGTAATTTCTATAACACGGTGGATTTTGATCCAGGGCCTGATCAAGTGGAACTTAACCCTTCAGAGGGCGGGATATTCGTCCTCAAGCTGAATACCTCGGGCAACTTCCTGTGGGTCAAACAACTGCAACGTGTGGGTTCGGAAAGCGGTCGGACCCTCGTGGTGGATGGAGCAGGGAATGCCTATACCACCAGTGGCCTCGGCGATGAGAGTGGTAGAGTTCGCGCTATAAACAAGCTCGATGGAGCAACCGGCAATCTGGTGTGGGCCAAAAGCCTGGATGGAGCGCAGTATGAGTTCGGCTTCTCGGTGGCCGTCGATGGAGCGGGCAATGTGTTTACCGCCGGTAGTTTCTTTGCCACGGTGGACTTTGATCCGGGACCTGGCACGGCTAGCCTTACCTCAGCAGGCAATGTCGATGTGTTTATCCAGAAGTTAGATAAGGATGGCAACTTTGTCTGGGTCAAACAGATGGGTGGGCCAGGGGAGGAAAATTGCCGATCAATTGCCCTGGATGGGTTGGGCAATATTTATACGACGGGTCATTTCTTTAGTAGTAATGAGGGGTTGGCTGATTTTGATCCGGGCGAAGGAGTTGCCTATCTTACAGGCACCAGCGATGGTACTATCTTTGTTAGTAAGCTGGATGTTTCGGGCAAGTTTCTGTGGGCCAGAGAATTGACCGAAAATTCTTATAACACGGCTCTGTCAATCGCCGTGGATGGCTCGAGTAATGCCTATATAACGGGCTACTTCCGTGGTACGACTGATTTTGACCCTGGCGATGGGGAGGCCAACCTAACCGCTAGTGATAGTAATAATGGGGATTGCTTTATCTGCAAACTGGATCAATTGGGTCACTACGTCTGGGCCAGACAACTGGGCGGAACCGATGGGGCTTCGGGTAACTCGATTGCCGTGGACGGCTCGGGTAATGTCTATACCACGGGCGACTTTTCGGGCACTGTCTATTTTGATCCTGGCGATGGAGTCGCCAACCTGACCACATCGTCGGGACGTTATGATATCTTTATCAGCAAGTTGGAGCAAGTGCCCATCATCACGGGCCTGATGGCCAGTCCCAATCCTGTTTGTGTGGGTAGTCCCATTACCCTCACCGCTACGGTCAGCAACTTGCAGGGAACCACTTATTCGTTCTCCCTCACCAGTGGCAGTTCGACCATAACCGGGAGTTCATCCAACCCCCGCTTCAGTCAAAACCTGACGGCTAGTGGATCAGGAAATCAGTCCATTTCCCTTACCGTGAGTAATAACGGCAAGTCGACTTCCATCTCCACTTCCGTCACGATCAATCCTCTACCTACCCCCGGACTGACTAACAACGGTCCCCTGACCTGTGCTCAGTCGTCGGTGACCCTGACGGCGTCAGGGGGTACTAGCTATCACTTCAGTAGTCTGGCCAGCCAGCAGGGCGGTAGTTCGAGTTCGATCGCTACAGTGAGCCAGCCCGGCCTGTATTCGGTTACGGTGATAGCCGCCAATGGCTGCACGGCCACGGCTAGTGCCCTGGTCACTACTTCCGCCAATCTGGAGCCACCTAGTCTGCTGGCCAGTGCCACTAATACGACCAACCAGCCCATTTCAGTGACCGCCAGCGGCTGTGGGGGAACCCTGACCTGGATGCCCCAGGGAGGAACGGGGGCGGCTAGTGGGAGTATCTACACCCTCTCGGCACCGGGCACCTATAGCCTCTCGGCTTCCTGCACCGTGGGTAGCTGCATCAGCCCCGCCAGCCCACCCCTCAGCCTGACGATCCTGCCCGCTCAGGCAACGTTTGCCCTGCTGGGCGTGAGCCTGATCAGCTGCCAGCCAGTCAGTGCTACCGAGCAGCAAATTACCTTCCTACCTCAGTACCAGGGACTGAGCGGAGAGCCCATCGTGCTGGCCATCGCTTATGACAATTTCATTACTACCGGGCCGGGTCCCTACACGCTTCGAGTGCCCACCAGTATGCCTCTGCTGACGCTGATTGCCCAGCAGGGCAGTAAGCTCTCAAGTTACAACTACCGCTGGCTGGATGCCTGCCAGACGGGGGTGGACAACCATCCTCCCACTACCAGAGGCATTGTTGCCCAGGCTGCCCAGCAGGGGCAGGCCTATAGTCTGGGCTTATTGGACTATTTTTCGGACCCGGATGGGCAAGCCTTGCATTTTCAGGTCTCAGGTTTGCCTTCGGGGCTGAATCTGACGGGGAGTGTAATCGGAGGAATCCCTGTAGAGCCGGGTGTTTCGACGGTGAATGTGACGGGAATCGACCCCGGTGGACTGAGTGTGACAACCAGTTTTGTGCTGACCGTGAATCCTTCATCGACGCCCAACCGGGCACCGGTCACGCCTGGGATTCCGGCTCAAGTGGCCCGTCAGGGGCAGGGGTATAGTTTGGGCTTATTAGACTACTTCTCGGACCCGGATGGTCAGGCGTTACACTTTGAGGCTTCGGGCCTGCCTTCGGGTCTGAACCTGACGGGGAGTGTGATCAGTGGGATTCCCTCGGTGACGGGTGTTTCGACGGTGAGTGTAACGGCCTTCGACCCCTTGGGTTTGAGTGTGAGTACGAGCTTTGAGTTCACCGTCAGTGGTCAGCCAATCCAGACTTCCCCTTTTGCTCTGGTAGGAGTAAGTCTGCTGAACTGTCAGAGTGTGAGTGCCAGTGAACGGCAGGTTACTATCCTTCCTCAGTACACAGGCGAGAGTGGGGAGGGCATCGTACTAGCCATCACGACGGGTTTGATCACCACCCAGCCGGGCCCTTATGTGCTGATCCTCCCGACCAATCAGCCTTTGATCACCCTGATCGCTCAGCAGGGGAGTGTGACCTCAAGTTACAACTATCGGTGGCTGGATGGCTGTTTGAATGGGGGGCGGCTGGCTAGTCCAGGTGAACCCAGCGACCTGCAGGTTGTAGTGTTGGGCAATCCGGTGGTGGGGAATGAGGTTTGGGTAGAAGTTCGAGGAGCTTTGGGTGATCCGCTGGAGTTGAGCTTGATTGATGGTCGTGGTCAGACAATCAGCCACCGACGAGTGGCGGCTGCGGAGGAGGTCGAGCGGCATGAGTTTCGGCTTGATTCAGCGTCGGCAGGTTTGTTGTTTTTAGGGGTCAGTACGCCCACTCAGCAGCGAAGTGTGAAGGTGTTGAAACGGGAATAAGAAATGACTGTGCTACAGCGGATCGCTCGTTTATTGGGGATCTTGTCTTTGAGATTAATTACGAAGAGCCGCTTCTATACGGACCGCTTTGATATATCATCAGTTTGAGAGATATGCAGGAAGGGCTTTTCTATGGCAATACAAAATGAGCTCTGATTTCCAGAGCTCATTTTGTAGATTTTAACCCTATTCGCTCTTCAGGACTTCCACGGGATTACTTTTTGCCGCCTTCATCGTCTGCGATCCAATCATGAGGAATGCTATCAGTAATACCACGAGCAAGCCAACTAATAACTCTACGATCTGCACAGGTGTGTGGTACGGAAAATTGGTGAGCACAACGTTTTCGAAGAAAAGGTACGTTACAGGCAGCGCGATAAGTGCCGATATCGACAGTTGTACCAGAAAACCACGACTCAATAAATAGATAAGACTACCAGAGCTTGCACCCATCACTTTGCGGATGCTGATTTCCTTCAGTCTGGTTTCGGTCGTGAACGCCACCATTCCGAACAAACCCATCGATGCAATAGAAATGGCGAGCAATGAAAGGAAGCCAATAATCTTGATCATGGCCGAAAATTCACTGTAGGCATCTTCTATGGCTTCGTTATAGAATTCAGCCTTAAATGGATGAACACGATCAATTTTCTTCCACGCGGACTCGATCTTGGCTCTGGTTGCCAGTATGTCTTTGCTTTGTAGTTTGACATTAATGATTGCTCTGTCTCCGGGTGTCCAGGCCATGAAGGCTACCGGCTCAATGAGGTTGTCGACCTTTCCATAGTGAAAGTCTTTCAGTACGCCAACTATGGTCATCTTCCGGTTATGTATATTGAAATTACTAAATGTGATCTGCTCCCCGATTGCCTTCTCGGGATTGTCTGCACTGATGTTAAATCGTTTTAAAACCTGCTGGTTAACAATCACTTCGCTGACAGCATCGGCTGTAGTGGGTCGTGCCCTGAAATTTCCTCCGGCAATAAGCTTGTATTCATGCAGAGTCAGGTAGTTTTCGTCGACGTGGTTGGTCAAGACCAGCGCCGAGTCGCGCGAATCGTTGTATTTCATATGACCGCCCCAGGCGTTTCCAACGCTAGTGACGATTAACGAGCGGGACAATGCAGTTACTTCGGGCATTTCGCTTAGCTCTTTCATAAACGCATCGGGTTTATTACCCTGCATATTGATGTTCAGGATATTCTCGGTGTTGAAGCCCAGGTCGAATGCAAGGATGTTTTTATACTGCACATAGCCGATGGCGGTCGTTGTGATAAAGATCAGGGTGAGTGTGTATTGAATCACCACCAGAGCGCGCCGGAGGGTTACGTGTTTG
The DNA here is from genome assembly GCF_009754945.1 of Spirosoma arboris. GTDB lineage: Bacteria > Bacteroidota > Bacteroidia > Cytophagales > Spirosomataceae > Spirosoma > Spirosoma arboris. The sequence goes on along the minus strand of NZ_WPIN01000022.1, from coordinate 26,533 downwards.
AATACCTTCACCGTCGATACATTCCTGAGTGCATTGATCGCGCTGACTTTTGAAAAGAATAGTGCAGGCATGAAACCGGCAATAACACCTACAGTGACCGAAAAGATGATGAAGGCTATGACCATAGGTAGAGCAAGATGAAGCTTCACCGTGCGCTGCATCTCTGGAGCCAGGTTTATCAGCTGCGGCCGCAATACGAGGAAGATGAGGTAGGAAAGAACAAGGGCTGCCAGCGAGATCATGATGGCCTCGGCCAGGAATTGCTGCCATACCTGACTCTTTTCGGCACCAATCGCTTTGCGAATACCTACTTCCTTAAAACGGCGCATGGCTCGTGCCATCGACAGATTGGTGTAGTTAAAACAGGCAGACAATATCACAATGAGTGCAAGCCCGCTGAGTATCCAAAGCACAACCGGAGACATGTGAGGGCCCGTGGAGCCAGCTCCCCCCTCAGAGCGACGGAGGTTCTCGCCGACCACAATACTATATAAAGGAAGCAGCTCGAGTTGGATCTTCATGTCATCTTCGGCGAGATTTTCCTCCTTTGCAATGGCGTCGAGCTGCGACTGGATTGATGCCATATCGGCATGTTCCGGCAGCCTAAGGTACACGTAGTTCGACGACATGTTTGTCCATTTTTCGAAGTTGTTGTCGTTCCTGTTGAGCTGCTCAGCCGTTGAGAGCGATACCAATGCTTCGAAATTGATGTGCGAAAAGAAGGGAACGTCCTTCATAACACCGGTCACCTGGTAATCGACGGTATTGACGTTGATTGCCTTGCCAAGCGCAGACTGGTTGCCGAATAGCTTTTTTGCTGCCGTCTCCGTGAGAACGATCGAATAAGGGTCTTTCAGGGCCGTTTCGGGATTGCCTTCCAGCATCGGAAAAGTAAAGATCCTGAATAGCGACGGATCAGCCCAGAAGCCCTTGATCGGGAGAATGTTGTCGCCAACCTTCGCATCCTGCGAAAAGTCGTTGTGCATAATAGCCACTTCATCAATGCCGGTCACTTTCTGGCGGATAAGCTTGCCGGTCTTTATGGATGTGGTTGCAAACTTGCCGCTTGATCGCGATCCACTTTGTTTCCGATTTGGAGTCAGTACGCTAGTGATGCGGTAGATCCTATCCCCATCCTTATTGAATCTATCGTACGAATATAGGTCGAGTACGAACGCGATCAGCAGTAAACCGACAGACATACTGATGGCAAGGCCAACAATATTGATGAAGGAGAACAGCTTGTTGTGCAGTAAGTTGCGTCTCGATGTTTTGATGTAGCTTCCGATCATGATCCAGTTAATAAAAATGCCCGTATAACCTGTTTCAAAAATACCGGGCTACTACAGACAGAATGAAAAAATGGGATGAATTGGGCTAAAAATGGGACGAAGGACTGCTTTGGATTCTGCTGCTATTTATTCAGAGTTGGAAGCTATGTGCTCAATCAACAAACAGTACAAAATCAAGTGATAACCTGCCCGTGGTTGTTGGCTTTACCGCAACGCCAGGCAAATGGAACTGGGTATGATTAAAGGAAATTCAGCAATAAAGCGTTTAAGTAGCCTAATGATCTTTGATAGCCTAAAAAAGTAGCTGTTAAGCCCTGAAGAAGATGAATGTCGTTTCTGATAACACGGCTTTTTTTAAAATTTATAAAGTAATTGTGTTTGCAGACTTAACTGATAATATTGATAGGAATTATAAGTTCTAATGGGTATTAGGTACGTAAATGTAGGTTGAGTAATTAACGAAAGGTGGTTACTCAGCTGGTACTTAATACCCGCTCCTAAAGTTGGATAAATGCGGATTTTCTGATTTGGGAGGGTACCAGTACCTTCTGCATAAATCTTCGTGTATGGGAAGTTAATATAAGTACCCGCCGAAAAATAAGGTGATAAACGCTTGGTTGATGATTGGTAGTTTACCAACACCGGAATCTGATAATTTCGGGTAGTGCTTGATTCCCCAACGACTTGAACACCAGTAGGATTAAGGGTTAAATCTGGATTGGTACTAATCGTTGGCTGATTGTAATGGTTGTGATTTAACCAAATGCCCGTAGAAACTGAAAAATGGGTTGAAAGTTCATAACGAGCCAGTATACCCACCGAATAACCTACCCCTTTTTGTTGATATTCTACATCAACAGGTATTGTTATACTGTTGTCCGGTAATAGAATGGTCGCGTTCGTATTACTATAAGTATAACCTGGAGCCGCACTAATTGAAAACGAAAATTTGCTTTGCCCAAAAATAGGACTGTGGTTAACCACTAAACCTATCCAAATACCGATAATGCGTATTAATTGCCTCATGTTTTTTGAAAAATTATAGCGGGATAATTGTTTTTATCTAAAGTCTACTATACATTTTTTGTTCATCAAATAATCAATTAAAATTTCGTTAATGTTTTATCCCTTTACTAATCCCGTTCGCGATTTCCTGTATGAATTGTATTAGTCAAAACTTGACCTGTCTTCTTTGCAAATTTGTATCTGTTTTCTATTTTTTCTATTCCGAAAAACTGATAAAAGTTTTCCCATCATATCGGCACAAACCAGTATTTCTTGTACCTATCCAAAAATTGCCTGATTTATCTTCTAAAATACGTCAAACTGTGGGATGAGTCAAATCATCTTTCTTTGACAGGTTTTGAAAGGCTTTTCCATCGTAACGCCATATCCCAAACTATCAGCGACAATACTACCCTTTGATTAAGAAAGCTTATCAACAGGGTTTGATTAGACAGAACCCTACCCAATCAGGAGAGTGTATGAGCCGTTTTCTGGCTGATACTTAATAAATACGCACTTTTAAAACAGCCCAAAATCCAACCTTATTCTCTTTTTTTGGGTCATGTCCGCGTGTAACTAATGCATTGAACTATGAAAAATAGTGTTTTAAGCTTATTGCTGTTAGTCGCTTTTGGAATCACAAGTTGTAAAAAAACGGCCCAGGTCAATCCTGAACTCGATCCGAAAGACGATCCTAAAAAAGTATACACGCTGGATTTGCAACAGGCAAAGTTGTGGTTACCTGGTAAATGGAAGCTAGTAAAGGTATATGCGAGCATATCGAATCCACCTGTCCCTATCGTAGAACTGGTTATCAATGAGAACCAGATCAGTCTTATTCAAGATGGCATTCAAACTGACAAGGTTGATTTTGACATCGTTAAGACAGATTACGGCTTACTTATCAAAACCAATGCCCAACCTAGAGCCGATAACTGGTATGTACGTAATCCCGGTTTATATATTAATAAGAATCGAATGTTTTTCGATTTAGGTATGGCTGTAGATGGCCCTGCTTATGAATTCACTAAAGGGTTATGAAAATTAACCACCTTCTTATTCTAGCTAGAGGGCCTGGTGTACGCTATAACCAATTTGTGAAACGCTATAAAAAAGTTAAATGCCTGCTATCAATGTGAAGAGCAGCCGTTTTAGTTATTCCATGTTTGGTTCAGCAGCCAAGTTCACAACGATCATAGGCTACCCGCATAGGCCATGAACGGGCTGGCCATCACCACAAAAAATGGCATGGAAAGCCTGAGCGTTTATAAGGCCATTTCAATAGTTGGTCGAGTCACATAACAAAGCATCGAAAGAAAATACAGTATTATTCCCCTCAATAGGACTCGTAAGTATATTGAATCTGCCCTGAACCAGTCACATTCTGGAGAGTGGTTGGCAGACCTAACTCATTATATGTATACGTGTACACGGCATTTACCTTGCCCGTCGTTTGATTGGTGATTTTTATTACATTATTGCGACTGAAACGCCGTACCGAACTAATGTCGGGCGCGATTAAGCCATAATAGGGATTGGGATTAGTATCATATTCGTATAAAAAAGTCTCCACAGAATGACCTGATCTCACGTCTATACGAGTAATATTCTCCCCTGTATAGTAAAAGTCCTCACCCGCAAAAGAACTGCTCTGGCCATTGTTGTAGCTTGTAAACCGTTTGTTGGCATCAGCCATGTAAAATAGCGTTTCCCGCGTAGAGGTGTAGCTTCCATTGAACAAACCACCGGTGTAAACCACGACGTTGTTATTATTGGTGTTATAGGTAAAGGAGGTTTCATCCCCATTCTTGGTATCAGCCGCATTGGGGAAATAGTCAAACAGTCGGTAGCGCCCTTGAGCATCGTACTGGAATGTGCCTTGGGAGCCAATCGAAGTGGTGAAGAAAGCCACTCGATTCATGGCATCGTAGGTATAGGTGGTGCTGAATGGAAATCCCCCAAAATTGATGTTGTTAGAGGTCTTCAATCGCATTTGTTGGGAATCCAGTGGCCGCAAACGGTGATCAGTACAACTCAGAGCCAGACTGCCGAAAAGAAAAAGGATACAGTACCGAAAAATAGTTTTCATAAGATAAGGGTATTGGATGTATTTAGTGGTAAATTAATTAGGCGCTTATAGTCTAAAGGAGCTTTTGCCGACTTAACAATAAGGGTGCTGGATAGACACTTGGGTCGTATCGGGCCGAGCTGAACATTACTTTATAAAAGATAGGGTCATTTGGTGAGTGGAAAAGACTGAGAATTTTTGATAAACTACAAAGCCGAGCTCAAGGCCACACGACTCCAATGGGTGCTACGGAGTACGTATCAAATTAATAATGAGTTATAAATCTAAAACTAACACCAACGTTATGTAGAGTGTTGTTGGTTTATTTTGTTAATATAATACAACTAAAATTAGCTTAATTACAACGTTTTTTGTTTAGCAAGGGTCTAGTAAATAAATCCTTAATTTATCGCTTCTAAATTCACTTCCATGAAAAACAAAACTACTCTTTTATTGACGGCTCTATTTATCAGTTTGCTTGTCACCACATCTACGATGGGTCAAGGGCGATTTTCTATCGCACCCACCTTCTCACCTTCCTATCAGCATCTTAATTGGGTATTAAAGTATGAAAATGCTGATGCTGCCAAGGGATCAGAATCGACCACAGGAATTTCAGTAGGTTTAACGGCTTCCTATGCCTTTACTCCCAAATGGTCTCTATCAGCAGGTTTTTTGTACAACCGATCTTCTGGCGATAGACATTTTGATAATTTCATAGATCCGGCAAGTACGCAATCATACCAGTATAAGAATTGGCAATTACCCCTTTTACTGAATTATATCCCTTCCACTCATCGACTATCGCCTTATTTTTCAGCGGGACTTTTAGCCAATCATAGTTTTCTGGTTACCAATACTAATACGATGCATAGTAGCTACAATAAAATAGATAATGGCCTTACATACACCTTTTCGCTTTATGGAATGGTTGGTATGGGCGTACAATATCGAGTAACGCCTAAACTGGCCTTGATTGTCCAGCCGACCGCAGCTTATCGAATAAATCCACCTTCGGGAAGCTATTCATTTGCTTATTCTCCCTGGAATGAATATTTGCTGGGCTTACAGACTCAGGTAAAATTTACCTTTTAAAAAGCCTCGCCTTATAGTTGGCTTTTGTATAACTGGCCATTAAAGATCGATCTACAAGATAGTTCGTCCTTTATCTTCCTCTTTTTGAGGCTCAACTTTGACTAAATCAGAATTTGAGCCTTTTGAGATAGATAGGGGCTAGAAACGCAAAAAGCCCACTTTGGGTGGGCTTAAGGAGCTAGAATTAAACTATCCATTGCACTCGTAGGATCTGATGGAATGACCTATTAACGCACTATATATCAATTGTTTAAGCCTAGTAGTTCACTTTCTGTGACCCAAAGATAAAGACAATCGCTATCATAGTAAATGCAACAACCCCCAAATACCTCAAAATACGGCCTTTCTATGTGACTTATGATCAATGTGCGTATCTTAGAATGTGATCAACACTCTTTAATATTCAGGTAGTGTAATTACCCTTTCAAAGCTTACAAACTAGGAAGGATTGTTCATACTTGCTGCTAACGTTTTACAACATTATTTGATATTTGAACCACTTTGGCAGTTGTAATCAACCTGGATTAATATTAAGCTATATTAAAAATCGACCCAATTAGTATTTGGCTAAAGTACTCCAAAAATGTTGTTAACCAAATGGAGATGAATATTATCGTTGCCAATAACGATAATATTTGGCACTTTTAGTGCATAGAATAAATTAAGTTATTTGTCCTTAGAAACATTAGGCTTTTTTTAATTTTACAGTTACTACTGTTATAAAATTAGTTGATTCATTTACTATACTAGTTATTTTTGATGGTTTACTTTCTATACTTAAAAGACCACCACTTTTTTCAATTTCTTTTTTTGCGAACGATAACCCATATCCTTGACCTTCTATATTATTTAATCTCGCATATTCCCCCCTGTAACCTATTTTATATATCAAATCTTCAATAATTTCATTTTCCAATATCCCAACACCCCAATTTTCAATTCTGATTTTTATAAATTTATTTTCCTCATATATTTTGACACTAATCCAAACTTTATGATTTTCTGAAGTTCTATTATATTTTATTGCATTATTTACTAAATTCTCAAATGCACGTATAATGTCCGGTTTAGAACCAGAAGCATAAAATTTTTGATTCTCATAATTTTTTTCTATTTCTATTTTCTTTGAGCTAGATTTTAATTGAAAATCTACAAAAATTTGTTCCAACATTGAAGATACTTCAAAAGGAAGATTTTCTGAGTCCGAATCATTTTTTATATAATCAACGAAATTGTTTGACTTATTTTTAAGTCTATCTATTAAACTTAATGATGATTTTAGAAAATAGCCCAAAATTATTTTTTTAGATATATCAATTTCTTTAATAATAATTTTATGCTCTTCATTTGTCATACTTTTTCCTTTAAAATCCTCAAAATTATTTGCGAGATTTTTTAGTTTATCATAATAAAAAGAAGGATTAAGTTTGGTGTTTTTATTGATATAGTTAGACATACTTTCATTAAATATAGAAATGGGCTTTAAAGTCTTATTATCTATTCCCTTGGCCCAAGATTTAATAAGAAAATTATTGTTTAACGCTATATGATTCTCTATCCTTTTCTTTAATAAATTATTGACTGATTCGTCGTCAGAAATGAAAAACGAAATTTCATCTTTTAAAAATAACTCTTTTAAAAGAATTAAATTGTTGTCCAATAAGCTCAATAAGGCCACTTGATCATGTAATAAGAAAATTACATTGTCTGATAAATCTTTCATGTTAAACTTTTTTACATTCTATGAAAAATTTTGAATTATATTTTTTTTCGCAATCAGTACTTACTAAAAGAGTTGAATTGTGTATAAATTCTAATGCTGTCCAGGGAACAATTACAAAATTTGTGGCCATTATGGATGCCTGAATTTCTAGAAAATAGTTCACTTCATCTGTAACTATTTTTAATGTGCCATTTTTCTTGAGATAGCTATAAATTGTTTGTATAAAGTCTTTATTTAAATACCTTTTTTGCTTAGGTCCCGGGGACGGGAAATATATATGAATTCTTTCAAAATAATAGACAGGAAATTTCTTAATGGCTTCTCTTATATCTCCCTGTATAAGTTTAACATTTTTATACTTTTCTAACTCGGAGTCATAAATAAAGCATTTATTCTCAATATCCACCCCATAAAATTTTTTTGTAGGATATATATTAGCTAATTTAAATAAAATACAACTATATCCAAAGCCAATCTCTAGTTCAGATGATTCCTCTAAGTTCATTTCTAATTTGTTCAGTAACTGATTCAAAACTATTGTCTATTTGTAGAAAGATAACGCCATATATATCTGATGGTAAATCTAAAGTACCTTTGTGCAAAATAATTATTTTACCAGACTTTCTTTGTAATTTACCGTAGAAATATCCAAGCTCAAAAACTACATTCTGCCTTGCTCGCCTAATATTAACCCCTGAGCTATTTACTACTTCGTCATCCGGTGTCATTAATACGAAAATTATATCAATATCTTCAGAATAATGTTCAAACTTCTCTATTATAGTTTTGCCAAGCGAGGGTTGCTCTCTTAAAATTACAGGCTCTGGAAGTTTTAAATTATTTTGAAGGAAATTTTTCAATTCAAAAAGTAAAGTTGAATCATAGCCATGTACAATAAATATATTACACTGTTTAACATCGTTTACTATATTCTCTAATTTTTTTAATAATTTAGTAGTTAACGATAATTCTAATTTATTTATAAAACCGTTGCAATAATCTATAAACCATTTTGTTGACTTTTCATCATTGGATATAGAACAGCAAACGATTTTTATAGATGGAACGGTTTTTTTCATTTGCCGTGCCAAATCTTTTCCAGTAGTATAAGCTCCTGAAATATTATTTCTTTCAAGAGTATTTTCGATGTCTGGCATCATTAAATCTAATAAAACTATATCAAAATGATTATTCTTTATTAGAGTCAATGATTCATTGATGGAAGAAGTTGCTGTGACTTCATGGCGATTATCTTCTAGAAATTCAATAACAGGTTGAATATTTAGTAAATCATCGTCTACCCAAAGAATTTTCATGAGTCAATTATCTTATCTTATAAGTATAAACTTAAATTAAAAGCATTTCTTAAGTTTTAAAAGTTAGCACTATACCACAGTAAGTATATTAACACCAAGGGGATTGTAGCCAGTAAAGTCAATTTTCAAGCTTCCTATTAGTGTTGAAAAATATACTTTCTGTCCTTATGTGTTTACTTGTGGTAGTTCATGTCCTATTACTTGTAAGCCTGATATTTAGGTTGTTCACAATTTATAATTGCTCGTTTTTGTAGTTTTATGAGTTCATAAAGTATGCTTTTATGGCTCGTTGGTTAATAAGCTATTTTCTGGAGCATTTATAATACTCTTTAATGGGCGATAATAGCAAACATATTTTATATATAATGACATTTATTTTCATTTTTAGTAAACGTATGTATTTTAAGGACTTTGGTAAGCGACCATTTATATAATTCCATATTACACTAAGTACCTCCAGGAAATTACGACTCCAGCCGCTGGCAGTGATGATCCTGGCCCGGACGGAGCCGATTTGCTGTATTTGGCTCATTCGTGCATGAGCTGGAAATGTTACGAGCTGGCATTTCCCCACCTGAAATTTAAGGCCGGGGAGTTAGGGCTGCAAAAGGTCAACGGTCAGAACGCGGTGGCCATTTCCAAATGGGAATACGTGGACTCAAAGGAGGCAAATCTGGCCATGCTGGATCTGGCTCTGGAGAACTTCTGGAGTGCAATGGAATCCAGTAAACCAGCGGCCTGGACTGGCTCCACGGCCTATGCAAAACGCCAGCAGGTATTTATCCGCTCTGCCGGTGAGCTATCCGAACACGTACCTACCTTAGGCCGAAAAAACCGACTCTTTGAGCAGCTCCTTACCTACATCCGTAGAGCCGAACAAAACTATATACGGCCAATCCTGACCGATGCCGAGTATGTAGCCTTAAAAGTAAAGTGGCGCGATCCAGCAGCCACCTGGAGCGTAGAGGAGCAGATGCTGCTGGACTTCATTCGGCCAGCGGTGGCACATATGGCCCTCTTTGAGGCCTACCCGTATTTGCCCCTTACTCTGGATAGTACCGGCATCACCGAAAGCCGGTCGAAGGATGGCACACTGGAGCAGGTGGCTCCGAGTGATAACAAAACCGGCACTCAGAAACGGCAGCTCTACCAGGATGGCCAGCAGTTCCTGGCCGATCTCACCGAATACCTCCAGGCCACGGCCACAACCAGCCTGTTTCCAGCCTACTACCAGGCCCAACTGGCCAAAGTGGGCACCCAACAAACCGACGATTTTACCAACGAGTCCTTAGTTATTTTATAAACCATGAACACACAAAACCGATTACCCGGCAACCAAGTAGGTGGCCTAGTACGAACATTGAACAAGGATGAGCCACTGGCTCCAGTGCTCTCATTGGAGCAGCAGGCTCAACAGCTCCAGGCGCAAAAAGAAGCGCTCCAGGAGCAGGAGAATGAGCTTGAGGTAAAACTGCAAGTAGCGGCAGAGCAAGAGCAAGCCCGAAAGTTGGAAGAATACAACCATTTGCGGGAGGATGCTGCTGGATTTCGATTAACAGCAGCCAAAGAGGAGGATGAGGCTAACAAACGGATGTACTGCCGACCAGAGCGAACGGGTGAGTATGGCCTGGAGCCATCCTGGAATGGCGACAAACGGCAGCTTTACAATGAATTTACGTCCAGGGAGATGGCTAAGAAACTGGCCGGTATGGAGTTGAGCCAAAAGCAGTTGGTACTCCTCTATTTTGCGGGGAACATGCAGAAAGTACTGGCCCGGTACGAGCTCTTTGATGGTGAAGAAGGAGATCCAGAGGAATACCCTGGCCAGGGATGGCTCAAAAATCAGCACATTCTGGCTGAAAAAGGGATTTTTGGCACCATGCAACAAGCCAAAGAGGCCAATTTACACGATGTACTTTTATTCCTGGAGGAGAACAAAAAGGATATTAAACGGTCCGCCGATGCGGCCGCTAACGAACGAAATAAACGGGAGGAAAATCAATGAGCTGCACAAAGCTATTTTATGCGTTTTTTGAGCCGATAGCGGCAAGCGTTGAGGGCGTTAAGACGGTGCACCAATCGGGTGGCGATAAAATGGATCGACTCCTGGCAGCAAGCAGTTCCGAGGATATTTACCCGGCAGTTTTTGCGCTACGGCCAAAGTACGCCCTGGAAGATAATGGAGCGGAGAATGCACTGGCCTGGTTCGACTCCACCTATTACGTAATTTGCCGGGGCGAAATGGGCCAGCAGGAGCTGGAAGATGCGGCCTTCGATGAGGCCGAACGGATAGGCCTGGCCATCTCCCTGGCCATCCGAGAGAACCACGGCATTACCTGCCTGGTCGATCCTTCCACAAAGGTATTTATGGAGCCGATTACCATGATTACCTTAGAGGCATCCTACGGCTATGAGGTACGAATGAGAGTAGGGTTAATGGCTAACAGTATTATCTATACAAATAGTTAAAAGCATCTTAATTTTAACTAGTACTAATTCTGGGTAAAAAGAGTATGATATATTTATCTGATAGAAATTTTAGAATTTGGGCTTATACAGTTAGCCATTATTCCTTGTTATTAAGAAGCCCTTTATTGTTGCCAGATGAAGATGGTTATTCAGATAGGTATAGTTATAATATTGATTTGGAGTTTTGGGCCGTTGAATATATTTCAATTCCAACATCTATTTCCAGCATTGCTTTAAAAGAAATCAATTTTACTGATTTGCCAGAAGAGCTAATAGGGGTTAAACAGGTTGGAGAAAATAAAATTTTTGAGATAACATCAGGTAGCAGAAAGTATTATATAATAGCAGCCGGATGCCTCATAGGTAAAAACAGATGGGAGCGCGAAGATAGAATTTTCAATGCTAACCTGAATTTGGAACATGATGAAATCCTAAGAACATTCTAAATATACTACTCTTAAAAGCTATACTAGCCAACATATCCACCAATTATGCTTTTTAATATTTTACTTGTATTGGTCGCTGTACCGATTTATTTAGCTGGTCTCGTTTATATGCGTCGGACTAGCCAAAACAAGACAGTAGCCACCGTTACCTGGTTGCTAATCGTTGGTATCATACTAGGAACTTTATTTTATCACAATTATAAAATCAGTAGACAACCTTTACCAAACGTTAATTATTCGAGATAAAACGTCCTTTTGTCATCTGGCCATCTTCTTGTCCATCCAAAAAACACGGCACTACCTATCTTGTCGATACAAACCCAAAAATATTTATGGTTCCAATAACTTTAATTGAACCGAAACACAATCGTTTTATATGACAGAATATTTATCGTACCTTAAAAAGGTAGTTTTATTGTTAATTCCACTATTACAAATTGCTTTTGGGGGTCATGCGCAAGGGCTAACAACGACCAGTCTAATCGATGGCAACTGGACTGATACGTCGGTATGGTCGTGTGGATGCGTTCCGGGCGCGGGTGATATTGTCGTGCTGAAACATACAATAACCATACCTGGTAGCCTATCTGTTTCGGCCAACTACATTAACTACAGTGGGGGGAGCTTGGCTTTTAGTAATCAGGCTTTTTTACATTTCGACGCTACAATACCCAGTATCGTTCAAGATAGTAGTAATATAATACTTCTCGACAATAATAGAGGTTATGGCCTATTTGCTATCAATGCAAAAGATGGAACTGTAAAATGGAATATAAGTGATTTTTCTGGTAACAGTTACATAGGAATAATTGCCGATCAGCAAAATGTGTATGCTAGTGATTTTGGAGGTGTAATATATGCATTTGATATAGAAACGGGAAGAAAGAAATGGAGTGTTGCAGTGAATGGTCTATCTTATAGCCAATCTAGGCCTGAATTGGTAAACGACTTAATTTATGCTGGAAGCACTCAAAAAAACATATATATATATAATCGTTCCGATGGGACTCAAAAATCAGTAATATCGACTCTTACTGGTATACAGCCCATTCTAGTTATAGATAATAGTGTTGTTTATGCAGGAACAGGAGATTATGATAACAAATTCTATGCTTTTGACGCTAACACTGGCCAACAGAAGTGGGTATATCCAGTTAGAAAATCATTTTTCAGCAAACCGACTGTGAAAGATGGAATTGTTTATATAGGTAGTATTGATGGTAATTTATATGCACTGGATGCTACCACCGGTCAAAAACGATGGGTTTTTGATACAAAATACGATGTAACTTCAAGTCCAATTGCCCTAAATGGTTTGGTCTATATAGCAGGGGCAGATGGCCAACTATATGCTCTTGACACCAATTCTGGTCAATTAGCATGGTCGCATAAATTAAGTAATGATCTTGTATACTCAAGTCCAGCTTTATCAAATAACATAGTTTATATAAATGGAGATAAATATGTCTTTGCCTTTGATGCCAAAACAGGGCAACAAAAGTGGTCATTTGAAACTGGATTTTCTTATTCCACTCCAACTATAGTTAATGATGTTGTTTATGCCGGAGGTGATACTTATTTATTTGCCATTGATGCCAAAACAGGGCTTTTGAAATGGAAGTACAACACAGGAGACTATTTTTACTACAACAATCCAGTGGTTATTACCAATCAAGGAAAAGTTTATCGTGGTTATGGCGATGTTCATCCATAGGAAGAGTCTGTCTAAAGCCCTATTTCGATCAAAAAATATTAGAATAAGCTGTTGTAGTAAAAGTATTAAGGTAATTAAAGACCGCCGTTAAACGTCCTTTTGCCATCTGGCCAGATGCCTCACCTTTGACAAAAAAGGTGAGGCATTTTTATGATAGATCCGTTAAAAACAGGCCTGGTATTTTTGCCGGTGCAATTTTCCAGAAATAAAATTGAGCACGTGCTGGACGCTGCCGATACCAGTCTAGTCTCCAGGACTGGCCTCCGTTACTTCCTGGAGGCTTTGGTGCCAACTTCGCCAGGCTCCACCACATTTAAACGGCTGGTAAAGATGCCAGGCGCAGAAAAGCCACCCCGCACAGAATTTGGCTCAACGGTTTACGAGGGTGCGTTCTTTCGATTGGATGAGCTCCTGGATGGATTCCTGGAGTACCAAAAGCCAACAGCAGAAACGGTCGATATGTGTATCATTTCCAGCCTGACCATGCCGTATATGTTGCGCGAATCCATCCTAAATAATGGAGCGCTCCTGGCTGGCTCATCCAAAGAGTTGCAAAACCAGTGGATTCTCAAAGCAGGGCTCTCCGATCTGGATTTTGCCACCTGGGGAGATGTATTTTTTACCACCTACATGAGCCAACAGCGGCCATTTTTAACCTGGCAGCTTGATAACAAAGTAATCGGGGAGCAGCAGCCAGAGTACTTGTTTTACCTGCTCAATATGTCGCCTACGCCTGCCACCATCCGGCGAAGGGTGGAGATTACCTACACCGATGGCACAGAGGAAACCCTGGATAAAGGCCTGCTCTCTGGAGGGCAAACCTACCAGGTGGTTTGTGTTCCTACGGGAGCCAAAGCGCTGGGTTTGTTGGGCGGAGCCAAAACCGTGGCCAGCTATCGGGTATGGCTCACCGATGGAGAACGCAACCGATTGAGCGAGGTAAGGAGTTATACCCTAGATCGAAAATACAGAGGGCAAGAGCGCTGGATTTTATACTCAAATAGTTTAGGCGGGTGGGATACCCTCCGATTAACCGGGGCAGGCTCTGAAACTCTGGAAACCCTCCGAACGATGGCCGCAATGGAACGTCCTGCCGGTGCTGCTGCCGATTTCTCCGAGCTCAAGGTGGTGCACGTGGAAGGGAAACAAACCCTTTCGGTGAGTACGGGCTTTTTTGAGCGATTCGCAGCCCAACAGCTTAAGTGCCTGGACGAACTGTTGCTTTCTCAAAACATATACCTATTGAGTAATAAAGGCCATCAGGCGCTGGAGCTGTTAACAACATCTTTGGTGGATGCCGAAGATGGAGCGGATCTGGTGGCCAGGAGTTTTACCTTTCAGGTGGCAGCGCCTATTCTGAATTTCTCCAGCCTGCCGGTGGCCAGTCCTGCACCAGCCAGGCCAACGGGCTGGAAAGGAATCGGGGTTATCCAGGTACTGGATGAGTTTGGCAAGCGAACCGGCAACGGCAGGCCGCTAAAGTTCCAAAAGTATTACTTGGATGATGCTACGATTTACAAGCCACTCACCGAAAAGCCCAACCAGCCAGGAGATCCCGACTACATAGCGAGTTTGCCACTGCCCGGCATCACGGCTGGCTCTACACCCTATCCTAGCCAGGCCATCTCCAGAGCCACCACCTACAAGCGGAGCACCTGCACTGGTGGCAACATTGGGGAGGCTGCTCTGGTGGTGATTGCTGCCGGAAAATACGGCTCTGAAATTGGCCAGGCGGAGGCCGATGCCCGAGCGGAGGCCGAATACACTAGCAAGAATACACAGGCGTATGCCGACCAGTACGGCTCCTGTACGGTAGCTCCAGAACTCTACACGCTGGCCGTACCCGCAGGCCAGTGGCATTATCGGGTCAATGATGGAAACCGTTTTGAAACCGAATGGTATCAGTACGGCAGTTCTGACCCTAAAATTGGCAACACCTGGGATCTGCAAGGGCAAAACCGAGCGTTTGTTTATCCCCGTTATTCCAATGATTTAAACTTTCCGGTTTATTCCTCTGATTGGCGGTTTATCGTCTATGGTACGGCCAGCAGCTCCGTTAATGTGAAGATCTACCAAAACGGCACACTACGCTATAATGCTGACGTAGCCATGAACTCAGACGGTTATGCGTACTTAGGCCTATCCGCTTTACTCACGCTGGCCTCAATGGATAAACTGTACTTTAAAGCTACCCAACTCTAACCATGAGCCTGCAAATACGAATTAACGGGGAGGAGATGGATCTGGCTCCCGATATGAGCACCGAGCTAGAGCTGCTCAATCCATTCTTAACCTTTGAGGATGTACTGACCAGCAAAGCCACCATACCCGCGCTGCCTATTACGGGTAAAAACCGGATCATCTTAGGCTTTCCCGAACAGCTCCAAAACGATGCGGTAGGACTTCGCTACGACTGCGAGAAGTACTATAATGGTCAGCTCCTCCAGCAAGGCGTGGCCATCCTAACGGAGGCCTCTGATAGTTACACGTTCCAGGTAGTCCAGGCATTGGGTGAGCTGTTTGGTGATCTGCACACCACCCCACTCTCCGAGGTGGATTTTGGCCCTATTGCCCTACCGGCTACGCTGCCGCCAGTGGTACAGCAATTTGGGCGCAATGTGGCCGCATTCCCTACTATTCTCAACCCAGATTATTATGGATCTAATGGAGCATCCATCTCCTACTCTGGCAAATTGAATGAGTACACCGCTGGAGCCTACACAGCAGCGGGGCCAAAGGTACCAATGCCGTTTTTGATGGAAGTTATTAAGCGCTTTTTTGAGTTAACCGGAGTTGCTATTTCGGGCTCTTTTCTAACTCATACGGAGCTGCAAAAGCTGCTTTTCTACAATACCAGGGCATTAGATGGCGGTTCGACGCTTATTCTGAGTCAGCACCTGCCAGCGCTCACCATGCCGGTGCTGTTGCTGGAGCTCCGTAAACTATTTGGCCTGGCCATGCTGATAAATCCAGCAGAAAAATCCATTAAGCTGGATTTTTTAGGCGACTTTTTAGGCAACACGGCCACAAAAGACTGGAGCAAAAAGGCCGTAAAAACCTACAAAAAACGGCCAGAGTTAAACCGGAGGCTCTTACTCTCCAGTGTGGTGGATGGCGGTGATGGCCTGGCTAAAGATAACCCGCCAGAGCTGGCCGATTATCTAACACCCGCACTGGATGAGGAAACGGGAACCACGCCAATAAGTTGCCAGCTTTCCACCCTGTTAACGGATGCCACCACTGGCCTGGCCATGACTAAACAGGCAGGCCGAACAGCACAGTTTAGCCAGCTCACCAGTAACTTTAGTCCACGGCTTTTATTCTGGAATGGGCTCACGGCTGGCCTGCCGGTGGCCACGGCTAAATCAGGCGACTACTCCCTGTACTGGACGGGGGCCGATGGCCTGGCCGCTAGGTTCTGGCCAGCGGTGGAGGCCATGCGAAAACGGATGTACTACCTGGAGCGGCAGATGGATCTGGATGAGGTGGATCTGGCCACGTTGGACTGGAGCCAGAAAGTGCACATCAATGGCGTGGATTACCTGGTGGCCAGGATACAGGTGGCACTGCCGATAAAACAAGCAGCGCAGGTGTTGCTAGTACGAGGTTAATAATTTTATTAAATCTTTGTAAGATAATTAATTATCTTACAAAGATTTAATAAAAGAAAAGTGATTTTACAATTACTCAATTATTCTTGCAATTCTTGGATAGGCAGATATGTCAAATTTTGCACCCAATACACTTAATGATTTTTCAATAATTTTTTTAATGGAATGACGAAATAAATCTTTTGAAGATTTACGACTTAACTCGAAATACTTTAACAATTTAAGGTGTTGTTCATCATTAAATTGATCAATGTAATTCCAGATTACTATTATCCGATTAACTCCCATACTATCATTTGATGATTTCATAAAAAGAGAAATAAAACAATTGAACAATTCGTTCTTTTTCCCTGCTTCGAAATATGGTTGATAAAGCACTTTAGCAATGCGATTATCAAAGTCATCTAAATGTTTTTCATTTTCAATTAACCATTCAAGGTGTTCATCCAAACTATTCGCAGTAAACCAAGCCAAAGATTTCTTATTCACATCTGAATTTATAGCACTATTTAGTAAGAGAATAGCGCTACTATTCAATATTCCAAATACTTGAGGATGATGAGCTAAAAAAGCAGTTAGAAAATATGTAGGCTCGCCACTAGAAATACTACTATAATGGTCTATATCTGAACTAATTAATTCAAAGTAAAATTCAGAATTATCTTCATATATCATCCTTAATGCTCTACTATTAATTGATCTATTTTGGTTGCATTTTTCATTAATTACTCTGTATGATAATTTCCAGAGGTGTTTAAAAATATATTTTTTAACTTCTGTGCTAGTATGTTTTAAGTATTTATCATTTATATAGTTAAACAAGTCAGTATTCTTTAGGAAAATATTTTCATTTTCTCCAATATCCTGTAGTAATATTTCAAAGATTTTGTTCGATGCAAAAATTGGCCTATAGAATAGTCCTTCTAACATATTCCTAATATGTGCTATTGCTGTCTCTTGGTTAGGCTGAAAGAGTTCAAAGTTTCCGTCAATAACTGGATGAGCGCACAAATGTCTGTGGCGTTGAAGATTTAGTAGATTTGCATAAGTAGCTACTTCAATAAGATTAGTATTTTTATATGTAAGTTCAATTAATTTATCTTCCCATTGAGGTGAGTGTATATTTTTTTCTTGTAGAGATTCAATTTCTTGTATAATTTTTGTTGCACTTTCATCATTGTATTTATCTTTCAGTTCTTGTAATTTAAAAATAATATCACAAATAGCAACGGAAAATAATCCTACTACTGCAACACGATAATTTTGATTTTCATAAGAACTTTTAATCTCGTTAAAGTATAGTTTAATTTTGGGGTTAATAATTTTTTTTAGTGAATTATTAAGCGAGAACTCACTTAAAATAGCCATAATATCAAATAATTTTATCTATATTTCGAAATATATGAATAAAAGCACCACCGCCAGCCAGCCGTGGTTTTTTTTGTGTCCTTTTGGCCTCCTGCCTGCTGCTTTAGCTTTCCGAAAAAAGCTAAACAATGGAAGCAACCAACGGCATTCGGGGAGATGCCAGGGCCGAATGGCTCACCAATAACCGAGATGCAGCCAAGATACTAGACGGCTACATCGTACAGGCAGAGCGGGCGTTTATTCAACGAATAGAGCAGGCAGGCCTCAAACTTACAGGCGAAATGCTCAACTCATTTCGGGCCATTGCCGCCAAAGAGGCCGGGGTATTTGTGGAGTCCAGGCTGGAGATGGCTGGCCTGTTTCGACTCAAAGACTTACGGTCGATGAACTACAGCCGAACACCCCCACTGGTGGCAATGGAGGCTTTTGTGGAAAAGGTAGGGGTTTCCAGATTTGCCTATGTGCCAGGCTATCCAACGGCTCACAAAATCAAACCAGCCAGTGAGCTGGCCTCCGTGGAGCGGATTGCCTGGGCCATCAAAATCAACCGGCAGTGCTATCCTTCGGTAAAACGGGAATATCGAGGCATTTACTCCGATCCGCTCCTAAAGGATGTACTCCCGTATCTGTATCGGGATCTAGCCACGGCCAGCAATCTAACCGCTCTACGCGCCTACAAAGCTGTTTTCTCCCAATCTTAAGACCACGCCACAATGGTAAATTTAAACGAAGTGGCCAGCCTGACCCTACAGCTAAACCAGGGGGATGTGGGCAAGAGTATCGACACACTCAACACAAAGGCCAAAGAACTCAAAACCACCCTGAAGGCCATTGAGACCGATGGCGGCAAGGGCTCCGAAAACTGGCAGAAATACAAGAACGAACTCGCCGACGTACAGAAAGCCACGGCAGCACTCAAAAAGGATGTAGACGTTACCACGCTCTCCTATGGCCAATTAGATAACCTCATTAAGCAGCTCAATAAAGACCTTAAAACGCTCAAGCCTGGCACCGACGAATTTATTACAGCGGCCAAACGGCTAGGGGATGCCGAGAAGCAATTTAAGGGCGTAAAGGATGAGGTAAACAAGATTAAAGAGGGCGGTGATGAGCTGGGAAAACCAACGCTCTGGAATAAAATAAGCGCTGGAGTGGGCACGATGGCCAAAGCCTTTAATGCCTTTATGGCTCTCCAGGTCATTGGCTTTATTATCGACATTGGCAAAAGCATTTTTGAGACCACGGCCAAGTTTGAGAAGTACGGTAAGGTTCTGGAAACGGCACTAGGGAGCCAGGAGGAGGCAAAGGCCGCAATGGCAGCGCTTAAAGATCTGGGAGCCAAAACAGCCTATTCCGTGGAGGAGCTGACGGAGGGTTATGTAAAAATGGTGAACCGGGGCTTACGACCCTCGCAAAAGGAAATGGTGGCCATGACCGATTTAGCCGCCAGCCAGGGCAAAACGTTCGATCAACTGGTGGAGGCTGCACTGGATGCACAGACCGGCGAGAACGAGCGTTTAAAGGAGTTTGGCATATCGGCCAAAAAGGCCGGGGATGAGGTCACGTTTAGCTTTAAAGGGGTCAATACCACGGTTAAGAATACACCCGAAGCTATACAAGGGGCCATTATTGCCTTTGGGCAAATGAACGGGGTGGCAGGCCAAAACGCCAAAATGATGGAAACCCTGGAGGGGCAGGCCTCCAATTTGGGCGACAACTTCGACAGCTTAAAAGTGGAAATTGGCGATAAACTAAAGCCCGTTTTCTCGGGCCTGCTTTCGCTGATGGGCGTAGGCATAACGGTGATCCGTAACCTGGTGGGCGTACTGGCCACGCTGATTACGGGCACCGTGAGCTACTACAAAACCCTGGCAGATTTTGCCGTGGGCGCTGGTGGTGTGATGAAAAACATGGGGGTGGCCATCAAAGAGTTTTTGAGCGGCAACTTTGAGGCAGCAGGCAAGGCCTGGGATCAAACCAAAGCAGCCGGGGCCAAAGTGATTACCGATGTAAAGACCAACGTAAAAGCGGGAGCTGCTGCCGTGGTGGCCATCTGGAGCGATCCAGCCAACGTGCAAAAGGCCGAGTTTGCCGGGAAGAAACAGGGAGAGGCACATGGAAAAGGGTTGACCGATGAGCAGAAAAAGGCACTGGAGAAGCAAGCCAACGAGGCCGATAAAGCTCGGAAAGCCGATCTTAAGGAGCACGAAAAAGCGCTTAAGGAACGTGAGAAAGCCAATGAGAAAGCGCTGGAAGATCTGGCCAAACTGGAGGCTGCTGCTCACGTGGCCAGCATCAAAGACGAGATGCAACGCGAGTTTGCCAAGCTAGGCTCTGAGCGGGATCTAAAGGTGGAGGCTATCATGCGAGGCATCCAGGATGAGCAAACCAAGAACCTGGAAATTGCGGCTCTGGATAAAAAACTAGAGGAGGATGTGGCCCGCGTGGCCGGGGAGTTTGCCGAGAAGAAACGCAAAAAAGCCGAGGAGGAAGAAAAGGCCAGACTGGAGGCTAAAAAGTTCATTCTGGAGCAGGAACGGCTGGCCGAAAATGCGCTACTGGACTGGAAAGAACTGGCCGCAAAAGGCAACGCTACGAAGCTGGCAGCGGTACACAAAGAACGACTCACGATCCAGTATACTGCCACGGTCGAAAAGCTCAATGCCGAGGAGGCAGCCGAACGCGCCAAAGCCGCCAGGGAGATTACCGATACGAGCCAACTGGCGCAAGCGCTTACGTCTATCGAGGATCGTTACCGCAATGATCGCCAACTGGCCAGTGGTAAAAACGCGGCAGAAATTGAGAAAATTGAGCAAGAGCTGAAACAAAAAAAGAACGCGATTTGGTCAGAAACCAGTAACGCCTTTGGTGCCCTTTTAAAGGGAGACCTCTCTGCTTTCGTTGACCATGCCAACAAGATTGTTCAGGGTGAACAAGAAGCCTGGCAGAAACGACTCCAGGAGAATACAGAGAAGTATGCCGCCGTGGGCGAAATGGCCAAACAAGCGGCTCAGTTTCTGGCTAACCTGGCCAAAGAGCGAGCCGATAAGGAAATTGCCGAAGCCAAGCGGGAGCGGGATGAGAAAGTGGCCATTCTAAACGATCAGATCGAAACCGAAAAGCTCGGAATCGACCAAGCAACGGAGGCCATCAATCAGACCAAAGAACAGGCCAGCGAGAAGATCAAGACCATTAAGGAGACGGAAACCCAAAAGGTAACCGATCTGGAAACACTGTACTCGGAGATGAGCAACAGCCAGAGCACGGCCGATATGGAGGCCGAAATCCAGCGCACCACCACCAAGAGCCAGGATAAGATCAGGCAGGCCGGGCAGGTGCTGGATGACGCCGTGGCCAAAGCGACTGAGGAGAAAGAGGAAAAGATCATTGCCGCCGAGGCCACGCGGGATGCCGAAATGGCCAGCATTCAAAAGCGGACAGATCTGGACTCAGCGACTCGCAAACAAATGATCGAAGAAAGCAAGGCCAGGGCCGAGCTGGAGATCAAGCAAGCCAATGAGGATTTCGAGACCAAAACCAAACTCTCCAAAGAGGAAAGTGAGGCCAAAATCAAGGATGCCACCGAGGAAGCCGACTCCAAAACCAAGCTGTTAAAAGAGCTGGAAACTGCCGATAAAGACAGAGCCAAAGAGCTCATCCAGATGGCTAAAGATGAGGCCGACGCCAAAGTCAAAACGGCAGAAGAGGAGAAGAAAGCCAAACTCAAACTCTTGGAGCAGGAAAAGGCCACCCGAATTCAGAATAAAAAGGATCTGGAGGCCGCGATAGCCGAGGAAGACAGGAAAGCCAAAGCGGTGGAGGCAGCGGCCAAGCTCAAGGCCTGGAAAGCCCAACAAAACGCCGATATTGCCAGCGCTGTCATCACGGGAGCACTGGCCACGTTAAAAGCGCTGGCCTCTGGTTTCTGGCCGGTGAACCTGGTATTTGCGGCTGCTACTGCCGTCATGACGGGTATTCAGGTGGCCATGATCAAGCGCCAGCCACAGCCAAGTTTTGAGCAAGGGGGTTTTATTCCAGGCGGTGGCCGACATGGTTCCACCTACGGCGCTGGAGGGCTGGCCATTGTGGATAGAGCCACAGGCCGGGAACAGGGCGAAATGGAGGGCGGTGAGGCCATTATTTCCAGGGAGCAGACCAGGGCGAACCTGCCGTTTATCCGTCGGATGTTTGCCAATGCCCGAACACCAGGCAAGCGGAGCTCACCCGTTACCGATTTCCGAGCGCCCGCTTTCCGTGGTGCGGCATTCCGAGAAGGTGGTTTGATGGATGGCCGAGCCTGGAGCGGCAAAATGTTCCGCTATGGGGGTTATGTCCCCAAACGCTACGAGGATGGCGGGGTGGCCGATTACTCCAGTGATGGCGAGGGGCCGCTAGGTGGAGCCGACCAGGCCAACCAGGCACAGGCTCAAGCCGTGGAGCAGGGCAAACAGCAGCTCAAAGTATTGGGTGAGATCCAGGACGCCATCAAAGCCGCCGACACCAGCCAGCAGCAGGCCATGAGCCGACTGGCCAATTCAGTGGCCTACTCGCTGGATGTATCCACCCGATCCAACGCGCAGGCAATGGACAACCTGGCCACCACCACCAAAAACGGTTTGGAAAGCCTGGCCTTTAGCACCAAAACGGGACTAAACGGAATGGGTAGCCAGGTAGCTAGTTTAAAGTGCTCAATTAATGCCGTGGAGGGGGCCGTTTATCAAGTGAGGGATTCGGTCAATGGCACCACCAATGCCGTTTACAACACCAATCAAGCCGGGCGTTTAGATAACCTCATAGGGGCCATTTCCGTATTTGGCCGACTTAAGTGATTTCAAAAGAAACGTCCAACAAAGTCAATTAAGCCTTTGTTGGACGTTTCAGACTAGCACTATTAACTCGTAACATGGGTAAGCTTATCAGCCACCAAAGAAAATGTTAAAGCCAATTCCTAAGGTAACATTTGTGTACCTAAATGTGGGCGTGGAGCCTGTAACTGAATTAAAAGTCGTTTTTGAACTGTACCAGTTATAACCTAGTTGGGCATCTAGCGAGATATTTCTATTCAAAAAGTAAGCAACACCAATAGAGGGAGTTAGCGTTGTTGCGTTTGAGTTCGAGTTTGTTTCTGAGGGGGTATTCGTTGAATTTTCAGAATGGGAATTGTTATGCGAAAATGTATATGCAAGGCCAATATATGGCTTTAGTTTAGAGGAGCCAACGTAGTAGCGCGCGAAAGGTGAGACTCCAATAGTAGTCGTTTTACCATTTTGTATATAACCGGGAGCAGAATAGTTTTGTGAGGTATGGCTCACAGGTATCCCCGTTCCTACAAGTAAATTAGAAGCGACAAAATACCCTACAGTTGGATTTATAGAACCTGAAAAAGTATTACCATAGTCGTACTTTTGATAAGAAAACGAGCCAATACTTACGCCAGCATTCCAGCGGCCTTTTTCGGTTTGCGCCTTTACTGACAATTGGATTAGTAGGAGTAGCACTAAACAGACGACGTTTTTCATAACCAGATTTTTTTTAATTACATATGAATGTTGATGCAATTATATAAAACCTAGAATTAATCAATCTCTTCTATGAGTTAATAAAAGTTAAAAGGATTGGCATGAACAGAGTTGAGGGGTTATGTATGCAATACGCACCAGGCCGGGCGTTTAGATAAACTCATAGGCGCTATTTCCATCTTTGGGGGACTGAAATAAGTTGCAATTATAGTGATTAATGTGTACTTTTAATCTCCTGACATTAACCGTTATAACTATGAAAAACCATTGTTTATGCTGTGAGAAAAAAGGTAGTTATTTCAGTCCCAAAACACCTAAAAAAGTATCTTTTAAATCCTGAATTTGGTAGTATCGAGCCCGATGGTGGCTTATATGTTGGGGGGCGTTCGCTGATTCGAGCACAGATCTCCAGTATGATTGTGGCAATCCCTTACGTTTACCAACGAGTAGAACCAAGCGGCAATAATCTAACCATCTGGTATAGCTGCCGGGATAAAACCCACGAGGTACCACCCGAAAAAATCAGCATCCTGGCCAAAGCGCTGGATGAGCTCTTTAGGCGTTCGCTGATTATCGAAGTACGGGCCTTGCATGGCCTTTGTGGTGGCGACTATTCCCGCTTTATTCGCAGCTTCCTGGAGCGTTACCAGATCGAGCCTGATGTAGATGTGGATTTCGAGACAATACGCAAAATTTATCGGGATTATCTGGAGCGAGTGGACAAGCAAACCAGAGCCTCCCAAATAAATATTTTCGCCTAAACTGTCCGGCTGGGCGCAACATTGTCCGGCTGAGAGCAATAGTGTCCGACTGAGTGCAAACCTGTCCGGGCTAAAGTAGCCCCAAAAGAGCCCCTACAGCGCGTAGAGGCTCTTTTTGTTTTGGAAAGTGGCCTAAAATCCAGTCCTTTCCAGCACCTATGCCGGTGGTTACTTTTGGCCATGCAAGTAACAGAGAGCCGGATTGGTTTAACACTTCAGCAGCCAAACGCTGGCCAGGTGGCCAGGCTTAAGCTCCTGCCCATTGAGCGAGTGCTGGCCATCCTTTCCCCCGATGAGCTGCCCGTGGTGGGCTCCCCAAAAACCATTTCTAAGAATGGGCTCAATGTGGAGGCTGGCTCCATACTCACGGAGCTGGTGTTTCCAGCGGGTGGCTGCACCATGCAGGAAACCAGCCAGGCCGATCCAGCCGGAGCGGGCACCAGTTGGGAGCTGACACTAGAGGCCGCATTACCCAGAAACCAGCCAGCGCTCACCGACTGGTTAGAGACGAACCAGGCCCGGCGATGGCTGGCCATTTGGCTAGACCGAAACGGCCAGGCTTATCTGGCTGGCGAGCCCGGCAACGGTCTCCGATTGGAACTAAGCCGAACGATTGGCGCGCTCAACTATGTGCAGGTAACGATCAAAGGCAGGAGCTGGCACCCAGCCTGGTTTCTGGAAACCTTCGACAGTGCCAGCCTCTTTGCCGATGTGGATTTTGATTTAAGTTTTGACATTTCTTTTAACGCGTAATAACTACCTAAATGGCAGTACCCGATAGTACAGGCTTAAAAAGCCTGATTGATTCCAACATTCCCGATGCCACTCCGACCCAACAGCGGAGAGGCAAGGCCTCTTTTGTCCGCTATGTACTTTATCAACTGATTGACTGGGTAACGACGGCCATCAATGGCAACCTGACTACATGGTACAAAGTAGGTACCACTAGCGCCCCTTTGGTCAACACCGACGATGTGTACCGAACAGGCAAAACTATTCTAGGCCGATCTACCGATGATGGCAGCGGAGCCATGCTGCAAACCGATTCGGCCAGCCTTGGTCTGGTGAATGGGTTGAGCCTCAATAGAACCATTTCCGTGAGCCACCCCACTACCCAATACTGGAAAGTAGCCACTTTGCCCACCTCGGGTAGTTATGCCTTTTTGCGCTTCGCCCTCCATATTTCTACCGACGTGGTGGCTGAATACACCCAGATCGAACAGTATAACTTAGTCAGCCGTGAAATAGGTACTGGCCAAAAGTTCAAGTATAGCCAGTATGCCGGGATTGATAAAGCCAACAAGCGGGCCTATGTGGTCATCACCCAACGAAGCACCGGAGAACGGGATGTGTATCTGAAAACGAATGCGGGTAGTTCGGCCTGGGTGCATATCAGCTTTTTGATCAATATCACCTGCCAGGTGTATTCGACGGTGGTGGCGGTGGATAGTCTGCCTGGGACTGATACCCAAGTCTGGAGCAGTGAAACGACCGACCCGATTCACTGGTTTCAAGGGGATGGCTCCATCAAAACAACGGGCAATTTACAGGCTGATGGGCTGGTAAGACTGTCGAATGCGATAGGGGCCAAAAAGATCGCGCTGTACGATCCGTTGAACAATGACCACCAATTTTATGGGTTTGGGGTGTTGGCAAGTCAGTTTCGGTATCAGATTGACTCTTCGGCGTCTGCCCATGTTTTTTCGGCGGGCTTAACTCCGGCAACCAGTAAAGAATTGATGCGGATTCAGGGCAATGGGTTGGTAGACGTGACGGGGATGACTCGGGTCAAATCGTTCACGGTTCCTACCTCGGATTCTGGGGTAGAAATCATTTATGGGGCCTCTCCGGGGAATGGGGGTATTTTGTGTTACGACCGCACGGCTGGAGCCTACTTAAATCTTAACATTGACGGGTCCAATGTGAACGTCAATTCGGGCAATGCCACCACTGGAAAGATGGGCGTCAATACAGGATCGCCTACCAGCGCCCTACATGTAAAAGGGTCAACGGGTCATCAGCAGCTCCGGTTAGAGACTTCCTACACGCCCACCAGCACGGCAGACACCAACGGAGCCGTGGGGCAAGTGGCCTGGGATGCCAATTATGTCTATGTCAAAACAACAGCAGGCTGGAAACGGACTGC
>NZ_WPIN01000021.1 GCF_009754945.1 Spirosoma arboris | reverse complement strand
TAATCCATTCAATATGGAAATCTTCAATATTTCAACCCGCTCAACACAATCTAAATTATCTTTTGATTGGACTATTATTTACATAGTCAGCTCAACATTTGTATCATTTTTAATATACAGATATATAACAGGCGTAGATATTATTGATATAGAAACGGACTTTTATAACTGTATATTTCAATTATTAATAATTTACACTCTAGAAAGAATTATTAATTCAATAAACCGTACTTCAGGGTTGAGTAAAACGCGCTATATTATGTATCTCTACTTTATTATAGCGCCATTTTCTGCTCGTTATTTAATACCCGACCTTTTCAGGGTCTTCCAAGGTACATTAAAGTATAAAAATATTGTCCCATTAAATCCAATTATGTTTTCAATTGCTACGGACATACTTGGTTTAATGATAGTTAACATATCAATAAATAGGTACTTGGTTTTAGATAATGATAATATCAAAGAAGTTGATAAGCCTGCTAGGTATATAGGAAAAGATAAAGACCAAGATAAGAGTGATCAAAAAAAAGAATCAATATATGTAAAATCTGAATTCAATTTAGGAATAGGCAAATCAGCAATGGATTCTGTAATTAAATCCATGCTTTCACGAGCAGCATATTCCACAAGAATGACTAACTATAGCCTGTTTATTATGGTAATATTAGTCGCAATCGGCGGAAGTGCTTCGCTTGGGACTGTAGCTTTAAATCAAATTGATAGAATTCGAGAAATAGAAATACAAAGAAAAATCCTAGATATGCAGCACGAAGGATATAATCGCGCAATTGAAAGTCAAATTGTTTTCAAACGGAGGGTTGATTTTGCGTTAAAAAAAATAATACACAAAACAAGTATAGATAAAGAAATCTATACTCAAATCGACTCCTTAATGCGTAATTATGTTAATCCAACTTCAGAAAGAAGTCTTTCAAATATTTTACAAGAGGGTACTTTAGGTATCGACCCATATAAATTACTACTTGAAAAAATCGAACGACAATCAACTATTAGCTGGCCTGACATAACTCTTCGTGTAGCAATAGCTGCTTTAACATTATTCCTTGTTCAAATATTTTTCAATATTTATAAATACAATCAGCAACAAGCAAGTTACCTTTTTTCTAAAGCAGAAATAATAGAGCTATACAAAGAAACGGAAGCAGATAAAAAAGACCTTCGAAGCGGATTGCTTTCTAAATTAGACTCAGGTCCAGGATTTGGGCAAGGGCCAACTTCGCCCACTGAACAAGTAATTAACATTATGGACAAAGTAAAGGGAGGATAGAATTCCATCTCCTTTGATCGCACTGCCAGACGGGAACAGAAGAAATGGTAACAAGTATAAGCATAAAGCATTACCCACTTATCAGGACGCACATTGATCATTTAGTATGTTGTAGTAGGCTGCTTTTATAAAACCTAGTCAACTCATTTTGGTCTAATTTATCCAAAATTTGAATTGACTCACTTGGATAAATCCGCATTATATCAAAAGCTTTTTGTTTAACTTGTGCACTTTCAATACTCATACTTAAATTTATTATTTTATTTAGATAGTCTTTTCTAGGGTTATTCTTGATATACTGGAGAGCAGCTAATAATATTGACAAATCCTTACTTTTAAGATCATAATCAATATAATTGTAATATTGTAGAATATTTCTTTCTGAAATTTCATTGATAAGAGTAATTCTTGAGTATTCATCATCGGTATTTTTTAGCATAACCATTAAACTATCTTCTGATCTAGGAAGATCAAGAACTGGGTAATTAAATAGCTCATTATCAACAGTCAATTTAAATCTATCTTTTGTTCTAATATATTTATCTTCACCATAGTTAATCCTAAAATACCCATCCATATTTACTTTATATCTCAACTCTTTAAATCCAACAATAAAACTTATTTCACAAATTTCATCTTTTATGATAATTTTTTTTAAAGTCTTCCTACTTTTCTTTAGAGAAAGATCGTCTTTCGAAATAAGCCAATTGTATTTTACTTGAACAGGTTCTCCTAAAGGCTCTACATCATAATGCTTATAATTCGAATTATTTAGCTCGTATTCTACATTATTAATAAACTGCGGGCTAGAACTCGTATTTTGAATTATCATTTTAACAACTGGGTAAGACTTAACGTACACAACTTCAGCACTCAGTATTTTCAAATCAGGTTCTGCTTTCAAATTAATATAGAGAAAATATACTCCAGCACTAA
The DNA here is from genome assembly GCF_009754945.1 of Spirosoma arboris. GTDB lineage: Bacteria > Bacteroidota > Bacteroidia > Cytophagales > Spirosomataceae > Spirosoma > Spirosoma arboris. The sequence continues at coordinate 153,207 of NZ_WPIN01000021.1, read as the reverse complement.
TAGTAGATAGTATACCCAATAAAACACTTATCAATTCTAGCCTTTCTTTATTTATTTGACTTCGGAAGAGGTTTGCACCCATTTTGTTTCATATATTTATATGCCATTAAAAATCCTTTTAATATTTCTACCGAGTTTTTATTCTGGTAAGCTTTTGGCACAGTGCGCTCATAATTATTCAAATACTGTTGCACTTCTACACGAAGAGGCATATCTGATAGACAATATAGAGGCCATTTATAGTGAAATCTAAGATTGAAATAATATTTTAATATTAATTCAATATTATGTTCTTTCATTCTTGCTCTTATTGTTTTTGTTAGCTCACAATTATCTTTAAGAGTATTGCATCTAACAAAAGCGCCAAAAATCTCTGCTCTATCTTCCTCGACGCTAAACGTCGAATAGTTTATTATATTATTGGGATTTTGTGCAAATCTAATAAAATCATCTTGATCATTATACCTCATAACGTATTCTAAAATATTTTCCCTTCTCGATGACTTTCCCTTAGGCGGCTGCCATGATATATTCATATATAAATCTCCCAATATTTCATCTACTGCATTGTACCAAAAAGCAACTGCCGTTTTTTTGTTTTTAACATAATTTAAAATTTCAATTGATAATTTTATTGCTTCAAAATACCGCTCATTATCTAATAATTTAACAATAATAATATTATATATTTCATCATTTGAGAACAAATTTTCAGGGATTAATCTTATCAGGGAAGAAAAATTATTATTATGTTTTAAGGCATCTGATATTAGATTATCCATTACAATGGAATTATAATTTTTTATATGCTCCTGGACTTGAGAATTAAACTTTTTGTACTTCAATAGCATATTAAGCGTTTCTTGATATTTTTTCGCAGATTCTATCCCCATCGAAAAATCTTTTAATCTAAAATAGGAAATAGACTTTCTCATACTTGAGTTCGACAATTGATAATAATTATCAACAGTAATATCATTAAAAAGGCTTACTTTATGCATAACTTCCTTTTCAAAACTATCCCTTATCCATATATCTAATATTAGTAACTCTGTACTATCTGGGTATTTTAATAACAACTTCTCCCACTCATAATCATTAAAGCTAGGTTTTTTAATGTATTTACATGCTAATTGCAAATTACGATCTAGCTCATTTTCTTGGAGCGTATTTACTGTAGTTTGACTAATTGCGTTATAAAAGCAAAAATAAAGCAATAAAAAGCCAGTTAATTTTACGATCATTTTAATGTAAAAATTTTAAGGTTTACAAGTAATAACTTGTAAACGTTACCTAGTGCGAATAACTTGTAACTGCAAATACTGGTATTTGCTCATTATTTCCTACGGGAAAAATACCCTTTTTTTGGAGGGATGGCCATTGTTGCGCAAGCGGGGACGAAACATGTAACTACATTTAATATGGCCACTAACCGGCTATTTTAAGCCTACAAAACACTTGCCCTTTTTGGTTAATATATATTTTATGTGTAATATAGTGCTATGACAACTATATTATATGAACACCCTACAAAGTAATGCTACGTTACTAAATCCCGAAGTCCTTCTTCGGCTTCTCCTGTATAAAGACAGTTCACAACAATCCACCACTCAATTAGCCCCTGACTGCTGGATTGATTTTGATACTGCTTTTGGTCCGCAGTTTCAGGTAGGGACCCAGCATAAGGTATCGGTTCTTAACGCGGATCGTAAGTCCAGCCCTTATTCGGTGGTGGTGGCTAAGTCGCCTATTCTAGGACAAATACCTCATCCTGAACAGGAGCAAGTCATGGTACCAACGGCCACCTTGTACTTGTTGCCGATATAAGCAGCAAGAAATTATGGGTTAAATCAAAAATGCTGGTGCTTTTAGTGCCAGCATTTTTTTTGTGGTGGTTTACTCTACGTATTGCTATTTGAAACCGGGGCGTGGGTGAAATTACAGCTATTATTAACACGCTTTTAAATCCTTGAAAAGCTGAGGTTCTTCTAAACTGTAAATTAATAGTTTTGTGATAGTTTCTATTAAAAATTTACTAATAGTGGCAGAGTTCACCAATACTTGCAGCTCCTTATCTTTAAATTTTACAATCTTGCCATCATGAGTTTCATCCAACAGCCCCAAGTACTCTACTGGTGATCCATGCGCTATTCTACTTCTATAAGCATATAATGAAGTGATTAATTTTTTAAACTCAATGTTACCAAATAAACTTCTGTAATCAATGGGTTCTTTTAAGCGATTGTTTAATAAAAATAATTTATTTATTAATTGTTTCGTTAATGAGTCGCCAGTATCTTGTGGGGCATGGGTTAGCAACAACTCTAGTATGGAGAAGTATTCCAAAATTTTCATCTTTGAAAAGTCAGATGTTCTTGAAGTCTGACGAAAATATTCGATTGCAGTCAATATAAACCTATATTCAAAGTCTTTATTATTATGCGCGTTTCTTGAAAGGGTTTCATATCGTTTGTAAATTTTTTTTGTTGTATTTAGAAATGTTTTCGTTATTTTAATTGGATTATAAGCTTGGTTAACAAATGTGAACATGCCATAAAATAAATGGCCTGCTTCACCTGTAGTTTGTGGGCTAGGCTCTTCACGTTCCGCAGTTGGCCAATGGAGCTCTATTGGTAAGAAAATTTTACTTTGCAGATATAGGCATGGTCTAAGGGTAAATAATTCATGATTCCATTGACTATTTCTATTTACAATTACATAGTAGTTCCAATTCGTACTCGTTAACAGTTTACCATAATCAATTTTATTATCTTTTATAGTTATCTCCTGCTCGTAAAAATATAAATAACTGTGAATGTCTCGAGGAGGTAAAGTCTCAATTAAGTTTCCTTTAATCCACAAAACTTGTTCTTCTGTTGCTCTTTCTAAGTATTGATTATCGACTATTTCATAAGGTAGTTTTATTTTTTTGTCGATCAAAAGTACATTTCCAATAAACGCAAAGGTTTCTTTAGCCATAAGTACAAGTATAGTAATTTGATTGTGTAAATATAAGAAACTTCATTTTTGAGCAAGTAGCTTATAATCTCTTTATCATGCACTTTATATTGTTACACAAGCTGACTTGAATCATGTAGCTACATGTAATTTTGTCGCTGATTAAAATACCTGTGACTTTGGGTAAAGGTCTCGTCAAAAAGTACGTATTTTACCATATAAAAGTCAAGTATTAATATGTCAGAGATTACAGAACAAGTGGGGCAGTTGATTCGGGAAGCACGTAAGGCAAAGGGAATGACACTAAAAGATTTAGCCGAGAAAACTGGCGTTAGTGAAAGTACATTTAGTCGCTATGAAGCGGGCAAGCAAAGTGTCTCGTTTGAGCAAGCTCATAAAATAGCAAACGTATTAGGGCTGAATTTGAAGGTCAGTTTTGAATAGCTATTTTTTTGCCTTTAAACTTGCATTTAATGCAAGTTTATATTAATATTGTATAGTCAATGAGAAGCCCAAAAGTTATATAGTACCCTAGTGGGTTGCCCAACGAAGTAAGCCAGTCTATTGATAATCAATAGAAAACCCCAACGCTAGAAATCTTGGCGGATACGAGCGAAGGGGCTAATGTTCAACATTAACCTTATAGTCAAAATGAACACGGAGCAAAGCTACGTGGGTAGGGGCAACTATGCAACCCCACCTCCACCAATGGCCCAAAATGCGGCCCAAACACCTCCTTCGCTGGATGATTGGCAAAGGGCTTTCCTTGGGAAGATTGCCAACAACAAAGAGGCACTTAGTGGCCTATTTGACCTGTTATATCTGGCATGGGATTTTAGGGATTCCCGAAAAAGTGTCGAGTTTCAGTCTGAATTATTTTCATTCTGGATTGACAACAAGAATGTAGATCTGAATAAGTATAGAACTGAGATACGTGATTTTGTGACTCAACTTATTTTTGTAAATAAGTTGAAAGAAGAGTTTGAGTTTTTTGATGACAATTCGGGCTATACCCGCTCCTGCAATTCAAAAAAGGAGGTGGGCCGTGAATAATAGTCAGCAAACCACCCCGGAGACTAAAGTCCAGCTTAGTAAGCCCCTGATAGATCCTCCCCTTTGGTATAGCTATCAAAAGGAGTATTCCAGACTTGAGCTACTGAGCGACCAACTAGGGAAAAGTCATCGACTCTCCCTGCATCAGGAAGTGGTGTATAATTTACTCAACTCGCTTTCCCCCTACCGGACAAATCCGGCAAACCTGCCTGACGACGTTGCCCAGGCCCGCATTACGGCCCTGCAACTCGTCAATTATTTCCTTGAGCAGCTCATCATTGCCAATCCCCTGCTATTACCTATGGGGTATGAGATTGTCAATCAGGATAATTACCTGAGCCTGATTCGGTCTCCGTTTGGTGGTGTTATTTCGTTGCGTACCGACAGTATGGCTCCTTTGTTGCCAAAAGATACAACTGTTGCCTTTTTTCAACTAAAACCGGATGAATGGAGGCAGACTCAGAAAATCGTTTCCATTTATCGGTATAGTGATTATGATACCGAAATGGTTGGCCGAATTACTAATGTCACCGAGGAGTCCTTCACCCTTAAGCGGAGAAATCCCGATTGGCCCGACGAAGTGATTCCCTGGTCGGATGTGGTTAGAATCTTGTCGCTTGATTTTTTGGTGGGTGCCATGATCGAACCAGACTACGAATAGGTATGAACGAGCTAATTCAACTTACCACCAATGAACAAGGTTCGGCGGTGGTTGCCTCGGCTCGTGAACTATACGAGTTTCTCGGTTTCGATGGGTCGCAGTGGTCGCGTTGGTCGAAAAAGAATATCATCAACAACCCCTACGCCAAAGAAGGGGAAGACTGGGAGCAAATTGAACTCGACATTAAGTCGAAAACCTCCGAAGGTGGTCGGCCAACCGTCGATTATGCAATTTCGGTAGATTTCGCCAAACGGCTATCCATGCTTGCCCGAACGGAGAAAGGCGAAGAGGCACGGCGGTACTTTTTGGAGTGTGAACGGAAAGTTCAAAAACAGCCCTTTTCATTGTCAGTGGAACAGGTCTTACTGCAACAAGCCCACTTGTTAGTGGAGCAGGGCAATATGATAGCTCAACTCCGCGCCGACGTAGAAAGTATACGGGGTACCGTTCGTTTGCCCAAGCCCTCGGCCCCTCCTCACTTGAAAAGGACTCCCCAGCTTAACAGTCCTTCGCCAAAACGCCCGGCTTCGGATTTACGGCAGGCGGTGAAGCATCGGGTGAATGAGTACTGCGGGTATCACGGAGCCGAACAGGGCGATACGTACAATTATCTATATAGGCGGCTTAATGAGGTGTGGAGCATTAACGTATACCGACTAATCCGTCTAAACGGAGAGTCACTTTTGGATGCTATTGAACGCTACGGTCATCTGGACAAAATGTACGGGCTCATAATGGCGGAGCTGAAGTACGTCGAGGAGTAGGCGCTATCGTATAGGCAGAAGACTCTTGGCAAAGCCTAATGAATCAGCTAATTGCTTTACTGCCAAGGTGGGCTATAGCTAAAATAGGTTAAGCTGGATTACACGGTTATGTCGTGTAATCCAGCTTACTCAATCACCATAAACTTAATAGGACTACGCCTAATTTGGACGCAACAACTGAGGTATGGAAAGAGGTACCAGATTAAGAAAGTCATTACGAATTTCGGGCGTAAAGCTTCATTCACTTTGGCTACTAAAATGAGGCTGGTACGTATGTTTAGTTGTAATTAAAATTCTAGTTAATTTATTGATTTTAAGTATATTATGTTATAAATTTACTTGTGATTCAGACCAAAACATATCGCTATAAACTCAACCCCTCCCCATCCCAACAACGGTCGTTGGTGCAATGGTTGGGCGCTTGTCGGTACGTCTATAATCTGAGTTTGTCCTACAAAAAGACCCTGTGGGAGCAAAACAAGATTAGTATTGGTAAGTATGAGATTCAGAAAGAACTATCAGCCATTGCCAAACAAACCCCTTGGTTGGGCTGCGTTAATAGTCAGACCTTGCAGGAAGTGACCGACCGGGTTTTCAATGCCTACGAAGGCTTTTTCAAGCAGGGTAAAGGATTCCCTAAATTCGCCCGGAAAGGTCAGTATCAATCGTTTTCCTTCAAGCAGGGCGTTAAACTGTCAGCTACCCATGTGCAACTGCCTAAATTGGGCAAAGTCAAGTATCGCAACTCTCAAGCCTGTACAGGTACAATCAAACGGGCTACGGTTCGGGAATGTGCCGATGGGTGGTATGTATGCCTGTGCGTAGAAACGGATATAGAGCCGTTGCCGACCGTTCAAAACAGTATCGGTATTGACGTAGGTATCAAAAGCCTGTTGGTCACCTCAGCGGGTGAAACGATTGAAAATCCAAAACACCTGTATAAAGCGGAGAAAAAGTTAAAACGATTGCAGAGGTTGGTGAGCCGCAAAAAGAAAGGGAGTACCAACCGAAAGAAGGCAGTCAAAAAGTTGGCGCGTCAGCATCAGAAAGTAGCCAACACAAGATTCGACTTTCACCATAAACTAACGACGCGGCTGATTCGTGAGAACCAAGCGATAGCCGTTGAATCGTTGCAGATTAAGAATATATTAGCTAATCACCATCTGGCTAAGTCCATTTCGGACGCGGGTTGGTATGGGTTAACCCAAATGCTTGAGTATAAAGCGAAGTGGTACGGGCGTAAGTTTGAGAAAGTTTCTGCCCGTCACACCTCGCAGGACTGTTCAGCTTGCGGCTACCGGAATACGGAGCTAACGTTAGCGGTGCGTGAGTGGGTTTGTCCCGGTTGCGGCACTACCCATGACAGAGATGTTAATGCGGCTAGGAATATAAAATTAAGGGCGGTAGGGCATACCGTCACTCAGCTTGTGGAGTTGGACAGTAGTTCGACGTTGAAGCAAGAATCTCCCGCGCTTTAGCCGGGGGAGTGTCAATACTCACTCTCAACGCGTGCCGTAAATGCTCTTAGGTTTAGAATGGAGGGTGAAGGCTGTGTTCGCGCAGCTCCTTATTACGGCCAGTAAAAAGGCCTTTTTTCTTCGCTATGGCTTTGCCTTCATTAGCCCAGGCCCTTGCTTTTCCCATTGTATCCCCCCGAATCCGGTAGGCTTGATTCAATGAGGACCACGCTCGTTCAGTGTAGATCTGCTTGGTTTGAAGGCTATCAAACAGGCGCAGCTTGATGGTAATGGCCTGATTCGCGGGTTCGTTGTAGCTGACAACAGGTGTTGCTTTTGCCGTATCCGCAGGTGTTAGCAGGTTCGACCGGATGAGGTTTTCCAGATTGGCGGTTCGTTGAGCCAAGGCAGTGAGGCCAGCCACATCGACCTTGATATTGGGCAATACCGAGGCTGAGCGGTCATCGCTGCTTTTTTTGTCCTGTTCAATCTGCGCTTTGAAGTCGGCAAAGTCTTTGGCCAGTTTCGCATTAGCCATTGTGACTCGTTGCAGGCTATCCCGAGCGGTATTCTCCTGGGCTCGTTGTTTTTCCCAGAATTTGAATCCGGGAACGTAGGTAAAGAGCAGGTAGCCGATGCCTGCCAAAATTGCCGGCCCAACAATCCATTTCCAGATCATGATTTCTTCGGCAGTTGATCATCTCCTAGGGGAGGAGTGGAGGGTGTCTTAATCGCGGCCTGCGCGGTGATGATGCCCGACAGAAAGAAAGCGGCTTTCAAAATGTAGCCCGTAATGTGAAGCCACTCCGGGACTTCGGTCAGGCTCTTTTCGTAAGCCTCTTCACTGGCCGTGAGTGCCGCTAATGCACCCAGGATTACAGTCAGAATATTGAAAAACTTGGGCGTTTTCTTCTGAAGACGCTGAAACAGCTGCGTAAAAAAGGCGGTCGATAAATCATTCATGTCAGAATTGTTTAAGGTAAAATCTGCTTCATTTTCTGCATTAAAACGTGCAGTATTTCCTGCATTATTTCTTGCATTATTTATAGTTTATAAGCGCATCGCAATCAGCTAGTTAAAGGCAATTTTCAGAATTAAAACCTGCCAAAAATGACTCTAGTTTTAGCTGGAAAATCTGTTGAATTTTGTTTATAACTAGCTGATTGTAAGTAAATTATCTTACGTAAGATTTGTTATAAACTGCTTGCAATATAAGCAGTTTGAATATATTTGTCAGGAAAATCCAATCGTTTTACCCGACCATGACAGACAAAGAAATCGCCCGCTTTAAGGTCAAATTTCCGAAGTTGAACTTATCGAAGGCACGCCTAGCGTCCATCAAGCTTAAGGTTGATGATGAGGCTGACGATGATGCAATTGACTTGAAGTTGGATGAGGCTAATGAGATGTTTCCCTTTGCTGATATTCAGAAAAATGACGACCGGATAGCTACCGATGCGTCGAAAGAAAAGGAAAAGCAGCAAAAGGAAAATTCAGCGGGCTCAGACAACGACAAAACAAAAGACTCTGCTCAGGATGATATGCCCGGCTGGTTTAAGTCCTATATCGAGAAAAACGATAAACGGCTTGAAGCTATAGAGCAGGGTAAGACGCTTGATACCCGCAAATCGCAACTAGAAGCCAAGCTGAAGGACGCTACAGATGCTTTTAAGAATACGACATTGAAAGCCTTCAATCGGATGCAGTTTAAAGACGATGAGGAATTCAATTCCTATTTGGAAGAGGTCGAAACGGACGCAGCGGAATTTGTTCAGACGGAGGCTAATGCAAGCCTAGGTCAAACAAAGCCACCAGTTAAGTCGAGTGGGAATACCCCAAAAACGGCCTCCAAGGAGGAGGTCCAAGCCATTTTTGGTAAACCCAAATAAATAAAATGATCTACCCAAGTCTGAATAATGCGGGGGTTACCATTGATTCAACACTGGACTCAGTGACAATCATTGATAACTTTCAGTCGGTTCGGGGCGGTCGCACGCTTGATACAACAGGGTTTACGCCCACAACTATCAAGGCCGGACATCTTATTATCCGTGCAACATCCGACCCCAAGGATTATAAACCGATGCCTCTAAATGGGGGTGCTACTGCCTATGCAGCCCTGCCTTCGGGCCATGAATACGCAGGTGTTCTCATTTCTACTATCCTCACGGCTCGTCCGTTTGCGGGGATAATGCTACGGGGAACCGTAAACCGCGTCAGTTCGCCATTTGATCCCAGTGGCCTGGAAGCCGCTTTCAAGGCAGCTCTACCCAACATCATTTTCACGCAAGACTAAACGACTAAAATGGAGCCATCACAGTTTTTAGCCCTTGCTCAGAAATGGTTTGCCGCCACGCAGTTGAACCGCGTGGAGCTACTGAACGGATCGCAAAACGGCTTAACGTATTTATTTCAACGCTTTCTAGCTGAAAACCAATCGGTGACCGGGCGTTGGGAAACACTGTTGGCTACCTACACGCGCGTTATGGCGTTTGTAGTTGCCATGGACTCATCGCTGCCCAAAGTGAAGCGCGATAGCACGAGCAATGCGTCGGGCGACATTCCCAAGTTTGGTATTGAAATGAGCCTGAACGAGCGCCAGCTAACCCAGATTGGCATTCTGCAACGAGCACCGGGCGACAATACAAAAGCCATCATTAAAAAGATCTTTAATGATGCCGAGCGCACGGTTGATGCGGCTTATGAGTTGATGGAGGCCCTGTTTTTAGAGGGCTTCTCGACGGGCAAGGTGATTGTTGATGACATTGACAATGTAGGCACTGGCTTTCAGGTCGACTTTGGCTACCTCTCTGCCAATAAATTTGGTGTGGGAATATTGTGGAGCAGTGCATCAACGGCGAAGCCCATGGACGACCTGGATCGAATGGTGGCTAAGGCCAAAACAGACGGCAAGGTAATCCAGACTATTTTCATGGACAGCACCACCTTCGGCAATATGATTGCCACGACGCAATTTCGGGATTACTACGCGTTTAAAGTCGGATACACGGGCACGCTTCGCACCAACCTGGATAAAGAAAATGCGAATGCATTGTTACTGGGTCGGTATGGCTTCACGGTCGAACTGATTGACCGCGCAGTTCGCAGGGAACGCAACGGGGTACAAACCATCGTCAAGCCCTATCAACAGGGCATGGTTATGGCGATATGCACCGAGGAGCTAGGTGCTATTGAGTACACCTTTTTAGCTGAAGAAGACAGCCCGGTTTCTGGGGTAGTTTATTCCAAGCCAGTACCCTGGGCACTGGGTTCCATGTTTCGCCAAAACCGTCCGTCTATCGCTGAATTTACCACGATTCAGGGCCGTGCTCTGCCGGTGATTGGAGCCGCTGATGAGATTTATTCAATCGACACTACTACTGTCCAATCCTAATCATGGCAAAGCAACAGGAAGAGGCTAAGAAGCCCACGCACGTAGTCATTAAGGAGTTTCATGATATTGACAACTTCGACAAAGTCCACGAAGTCGGTGATGATGTATCTCACTTTGACAAAGAACGTTTAGATAAGTTAGTCGAAAACGGGCATGTCGAAGTGGTGAAAGCCGAAACCGAACCGCCTAAGTAGTAGCGCCCAACCGACGTTGAAAAATGGCAACAATTCAGGAGTTGATAACGGTGAAGTTAGCCCGGCTCAATCAGACGCTATCCCAAATCGAATATAATTATGTCCTCGCCAAAGTGGGGCTTGATAGTACTTCGCCGGATACGTCTGAAAAAGCCGAGTTAGCCATTGCCTACGCCATTACTGAAGTGTTGCCATTTATTCCAAGCAAGGTTACGGAGGGCGGCTATTCGATGGAGTGGAGCAAGGAGGCTGCCACGGAGTATCGCAACTCGATCTATACCCGTTATGGCATTGCCATTCCCGGAAATAGTCAACCTACGGTGTCAGAAGCGTCGAATCGATGGTGAGTCAGTATCCCTACTTTCTGATGATTCCCTCCACTGCGCCAGCTACAGCTGATGCGAATGGTAATTTTCAGGAAAGTGGGATTACCTGGACTATCGCTTCCCCCTGTCGGGATGAGGCCAATTCGGGGGGGAATCGGGTACAGCTGACAGATTCATCGACGGTCGTGTATGAGTCGCTTATTCAGTTGCCTAAATCCTGCCCAGATATCGCTGTGAATACACCCATTCGGGTAATGGCGATGGATCAGTCCACGATTCGGGTAAAAGGAGAGGTGAAGCGGTTTTCGCGGGATCAATTGCACTGTCGGATCTGGATTTAACATGCTGAATCCTAGTACGAATTTTCGGGAGGTATTTCGCCAGCAGGCGGAAAAGGCCGTGCGGAAATTAACACAGGGCGCTATTCGGGTTCTGTCTTACTTAGGTGAACAGTGCGTGAATCATGCCCGAACTGTCGATACGTACAGGGATCAGACAGGAAATCTCCGGAATTCGATTGGGTACGTGATTGTGCGAAATGGCGAGATTCTTAAAAGCAATTTTCAGCAATCGGTTACGAATCGAAATCCAAAAACGGGACGGTTTGAATCTGGTAAAACAGGTACTCAGGTAGCCAAGGAACTGGCAAATCAGCTTATCAATGATTTCGCAAGTGAGGGTTGGGGTCTAATCGTTGTCGCAGGTATGAATTACGCCTTGGCGGTAGAATCCAGAGGTTTGGATGTGCTGACGACAGCAGAGCAATTGGCCAAATCCGAATTGCCGAATCTGCTAAGGCAATTGCAGATAGATGTGAACAAAAGCGCATGAAAAATCCGTCTCACGAGGAATCCATCCTGTATCAACATATTTCAGGATCCGCCTTAGAGATCGCTGTTTCGGGAACTGTATACAAATCGGGATGCAGGCCAAATAATTCAGTACTAGAAGATTTGGTAATTAATCCGTTGCCTGTCAATGGTAATCAGATTCAGCAAGGCACGTGCAATGTCAATCTGTATGTGCCAGACCTAAGGCTACTGGTAAATAATGAATGGCAGTTCTTTCCCAATTCTGAGCGGATTGCCACGCTACTAGACTTAGCGACTGCATTACTAGCCAGTCATGATGAAGACTGGTATGGCTTTGAATTAGCTCTGACAAGCAACCCCATGGCCGTCCCTGAATTAAAGCAACACTACGTCAACCTGCGCGTTGACTTTCAATTTTTTCCAACGGTTTAAAAACGCCTATCAAGATGGCACTTATAACAAGAGGTATTGTATCCATTGCGCTGGGGGCCATCAATGTGGATGGTGGACCTGGTACTACGTTGGCTACCTTGGGGCTGACAAAAAAAGGAACGGCAAAGATTCAGCAGGACGACGGTACTACCACCGATATCATGGCCGAGGAGTCGGATACTCCAGTGGAATCAATCACAACAGCCGGGAGTACAACATTTGTTTGGACAATTCTGAACCCGGATATCGACACGGCTATTGCCCTGTTTGGAGGGACTGCAACGGGCACCTCGCCAAACCGGGTCTGGAATATGCCTGCATCAGTCGTGGCCATTGAACAAACTGTCAAAATTACCCCAACCAAGGGTATGTCGGTAATTTTCCCACGCGCTCAGGTGACGGTAAAACTCAATGGTGATTTTACCAAGGAGGATGTTTTCGGCTTTGATGTATCAATCAAGGCCTTGCAGCCAACCAAATCAGGGGTAGGCCCGGTTCAATTCCAGCAATAAGCCAATTCCACTAACAGGCATTCGGGCGGACTTACTGTCTAGGCGAATGCCTGTTTTTCTATCAGGTAAGCCACATGAAAAAGTTACTCCTGTTACCCCTTTTGTTGGTTTGGTTTTTTGGTCAGGCCCAGACAACCATTCAGCCCCATGCCATGCGCTTTTACTGGCAGAATGGTCATTTGTTTCAGGCGGATTCACTGGGTACGGTCAAGGGTGATTTTGTGGGCGATATTTCCATTTATCCCTTTGGCACCAAGCTAATCGCGGTAACCATTGGCAAAGCCACGGAATATTACCCGTTCAAACAACTCCTAAATAAATCCGGGGTTCCCTATAGCACCGTTTCGGTCGATGCGGCCATTGCCGCCTATACGACCAGTATTCCAGCCACAACGGTCACGGTCGATACGACGCTGACAAATAGCTCGAATCCAATTGCCTCCGTCGTGGTAAAAACGGCAGTCAATGGGCTTCAAAATCAGATTGGAACGGCCTCGTCATCGATTGCTCAGAACAGCACTGATATCGCTACCATAAAGGCGAACCCAACCGTTGTCCAATACAATCTGCAAGGTACCTGGAGCCCCTCAACCAATACCCCCGTTCTGTCGACAACAACCAGTCTGAGTGCGAGTAGTGCCTATGTAGTTTCGACCACCGCAACGGCTGGGGTTAGCTCGACTGTGCTTTCCGGCAGTGCGATTACCTATTTCAATGGTGATTATATCGTAGCTACCCAAGCTGGGAACTGGGTACGGGTTGCGCAGGCAGCTACCGTTGGGGATGGAACGATTACACAGGTTAAGCTTGATACCGATACGAAGAGTTTACTCTGGCAGCAAAACGATCCAGCCAGCGGGTATAGTAGTAAACTACTTGATCCAAAAGGAAGATTACTCTGGGGTATTACCCTGGATGGCAGTTTTGAAGCGGGCAAGTACCAAACCAGTTCCATTGCGGGTTCAGCGCTTAAACCCAGTTCAGTGGGCCTCGCTCAGGTTGGCACCGATGTAACGGCACTGATGTGGCAGACGCTCGATCCGGCGAGTGGATACCGGGGAGCACTCACTGACCCCAAAGGTCGCCTTGGGTGGGGGATTAGACTGGACGGCAGTTTCGAAGTGGGTAAGTACCTGGACAACTCCATTGCGGGTACTGCACTGAAAGCTTCATCCATTGGTCTGGATCGACTCGCCACTGACGCACAGTCAGCGATTACCAATGCAGGTAGGCCCACTACGGCACTGGATGCCCTGGCCCTGGCCGCCAAACGACGCATTGATTTCTTAATGATTGGGGACAGTAACCAGCTTAAGGACGGCACAGGCTGGGATCACGGGTTTAACTACGCCCTGGGAAATCGGTTTGGCCTCTACGCATCAGCCATTTACGGCCCGCGCGGGAATATGATTCAGGGGGCTGAGTTTGGCGGAACAGGTAATTTTGGCACGGCTGGCGGTGGCCTGACGTCGCTGGAAAATTACGACCTGGCTTCTGAGCCCTACAGTCAAATAGCTGACGGGGTTACCTATAACAGCCAGTTCAATGGCGTTAGTGTTGCGGCAGGAGCCACCACCTTTAATGTCGCCAGTGCACTCCGTTTTTGGTACGCCTATGGCACGTTTACAACCGGATCAGGCTCGTTTCGAGTGGGATTTCGGCAGGGCACTACGCCCTATACCACGTTTGGGTCGGGTGCGGTTATTAATACCAATACAGGAGCCGAAACGTATCAACTGGGCTATACAGATCTGGCGGCCAACTCAGGTCGAACGGGTCTTGCCCTGGAAGCCAAATGGACATTGCCCTCAAGTACGCCGATTACCGGCCCGTGGCAGGGTTTCTTTTGCCGCCTGGAAGATACCTCCAAAAAGACAGGGGTAAGCGTCCATACGCTCTACGGAGTGGGTGGTCAATCGCTTTGGGATATGGGTACGCAGTTGAATGCGTATTCCGCTCAGAAATTAAAAAACTATTTCGCCGAAGCGCGTCGGCTCCAGCTGAGCCAGAATCTAAAGCCCATTATCGTCGTCTATGTCAATTCAGGCCTGAACGATCAGAATGAAGATCAATCGCCCTCGTTAGGTTGGCGGGCCGATATGTCGCCAACCAGCGCAAACGCCTACATCGACAATATGGAGGCCATTATTAAACGCGCTGAGGATGTGTATGAATACGCAGGCTGGGATAAGTCCGAATTGTATTTTCTGCTCATGCCTTCGCATCCGGTTTCCGATCCCGATGCCGCCAAACTGATTTCATACCGAAAAGTCTGTTCCTCGCTGGCTTCGAGAAAAAATACCAGTGTGGTCGATTTGACCAACCTGACGACAGCCACGGAAATGGCGGCTAACAATTGGTACCTCAAGCAGGCCAATGGCGTCGATAATGACGTATTCCATTTGGTGCAGGCCGCCTACGAAGTATTCGCTACGCGGGTTGTCAGTCTTATCCCCGTTGTCCAATAATCCTTTTTGAAAACTAGAAAACCGATGAAGATTTTAAGTACTATTTTATCCTTTTTTCTTGCCCTGACTGTCTCATTTGGGCAAAAGATGGTCACCTCGACCGAGGTGACTGACAACACCATCAAGATTGTCTACGCGGATCAGCTCATCACCAAGGGCACACTCTGCTATATCAATTTTGCCAATAAAGAAGTTACGCAGCCTACGACCATCAGTTCAGGTATGGTTTTGCCCAACCTGGCCTGGAAAGTAGCGCAGGGGATTTTGGGTTCTGGCGATCAGACAAGCCTTTCCCCGATTCTGACCTATGGATTGACCATCGGTACCAACGGAAAGATCGAGTTTACGCCCAAACGGGGATTGCATTTCATCGTATCGCAATCGGGTACAACCACGACGGGAGCCACAATTGCCTTACCTACAGCGATCAATGCCTATATCCTGGCCAATTTATCCCACTCGTATTTTTTCGGCTATCAGTACAAAGTAACCCGCGTCGGAACCGCTACGGATTACACAAGACTTCAGTTTGGCAGCAACTCCTCGCCCACGGCCAACTTTCTGTTTTTAATGCAGAAATCGAATGTTCGGCCCTACTCAGTCATTGGTGTCGCTAACCGGCTAGGGGTGCGATCAGACGGCCCTGGGAATTATTTTCTAGTAGGCGATCATATTGTAACGATGGGTGTAAGCGCCTTTACGGGCACGGCAGGCGGATCAATATTGACTCAGTTTACGACCTTTCTGCAATCCGACAGCAATATTCTCTATAAGCTCTATGTCGAGGATCTGACCGTTTCGGGTAGAACGTACGCTGATGCCGATGCGGCTTTTTACGCCCAGTATCAGGCTGATCTGGCCAGTGGGGGGCAGTATTTTGGCGATACTACGCCGACTGATCCGACGACCATTCCCTAAAAAATCCCGATCAGCAACCGCCGGTCGGGATTCTGGACTAGAAGATAATTTCTATAAAGTAAGTAAGGTACTATAATAAAGTGGATAACCTACTAGCTGAACAAGCCGAACTCAATGCGCTGATCGAAAAAGGCGCGTTCTTCACTACCCCAAAACAGAGTCTTTTGCGCTTTTGGGGTAGTGAAGAACGTAGGTTCACGATTAAGCCCTTTTTCCTGGGAACGATTGACCGGTTAGGTGCTGAGTTCTTCGACATGGGCTTCTCGGAAGCCGCCATTGACGCGGATCCGTTCGGAGAAAGCAAGCGATTGGCCAGTCAGAACGCGAAACGGTGTGCAAGGGTTGTGGCCATTGCCATCCTGAATCGAAAGTGGCCGATCAAGTTCCTGACTCCATTTCTAGCGAACTATTTACTCTGGCGAGTAACCCCCAATAAACTCTGGCAGCTGACCCTAATTATTAACCAGATGATGAATCTGGGGGATTTTACCAACTCTATCAGATACCTCCAGGTGACAAGGACAACGGCTCCGGCGCTGGTAGAGGAAAAACCGGAGAACCAGGAAAGCGACGACGAAAACAGCGAGGACTAAAAAGCCTGTATGGATCCAGAGGCTCTATCTGTGCCCATTTTCATTGGACATGGGAATACTTACTCTGGGGCGTTCGATGGGGTATTGTAGAGCGAATGCTGATTGATGCGCCGAGTTATGAAGAAGAGGAAAAAGAGGAGGAGGGAAAGTCCGGCGGTCGTTCCTCAGTTAAGGAGATTGATTTGGACGAGGAGAATTTTGATGAGGTCGTGCGCAAGTTAATGGCTCAAAATAAATTATAACATGAGGAATTGGGGAGGGCACAGGGAGAGTTGATGTGTATAAAATTAGAAGAGTTAAAAAAAAGAAAGTAACCTGAAAAAGGACAATATGAGGGAAAGGGGCTTTATTTTAAGCCATCCTTTATAAATTTGATATACTTTAGTGGGGCTTTGCCCCCCTTATGGTGTGGATAAAAGTGAAAGCAGGCCCAAGCTTTGGACCTGCTTTTTTTGTGACTAGCCGACTAATAAATAAGTTGTCTAGAATGACAGTATTTACATAAATTGTTATTCCATTGCGTGAATAGGTTTGTGGTTAAAACACATATTACAGGAGAGATAAAAAAACTGGCCTTTTTGAGGTCAGTTTTTTTATAGACTGAAACAGTCCGATCCGGTCCTGACGGGGCTACCACGTAAGTCCTATACTGGATTAGCTTTGCCAAACAAGTTGGGGTAATTGAACCAGCTTCAACCAGTACTTACAGAAAGCCTCTATATCCTGTAAAGCTGTCTGCTTCAACATGAGTGAATTAGCCCCTGCCCGATAATAGCGGGTTACTTCACTTTCCGAAATTTCACCTGTCCAAATCACGACCGGTATGTGTCGCCAGGCTTCGGAGTTCATTAACCAAGTGACTAACTCGTAGCCATCCATCAGCGGCATCTGTACATCAACCAGAATTAAGTGAGGGTTTAGGCCGTCGATTAGCTTTTGGGTCGCTTGCTGCCCGTTTTGGGCGTACACCAGGGTGACATCTGAGTGGCATTCCTTAATTACAGTGGATAATATTATAAAATCATCGTCGTCGTCATCGACCACTAAAATAGTATACTTCATCCGTTCTGGGTAGAGAAATTAGCAAAATATAGGGTTCGTTTTTACCGTTAAATACGCAAGCAGTGATTGACAATGAGTTAGTAACAACTTTAATCTTAATAAGTTTTTAACTCCTATAATGGCGTTTAACGCTACCCAACCACTAAGTCAGTACTTGTTCCCCCGTTGAATAATTGGTAACATTGCCATTATCCGTAACTTAACACTTCATTCCATGCCATCTCTTATAGCGCCTACCGTCTGGGTCGTTGACGACGATGAAGACGATCAGCAGTTTATTCGCGCTGCTTTCCAGGAAGAATCACCCCCTATTCATGTCCTTTCTCTCAGCGATGGAGAAGAGCTACTTTCTAAGCTATCTGAATGCGATGAACTGCCACTACTCATTTTGTTGGATATCAACATGCCCCGAAAAGACGGCTTTGAGACGCTGCAAGAGTTACGCAAGGTAGCGGCTTATGCTGATCTGCCGGTCGTCATGCTAACTACCTCCTCGGAGGCAAATGACATTCAGCGTTGTATGTTGTTGGGAGCGAATTATTTTTTGACCAAGCCGCTCACTTACGAGCAATTGCGAGAAATGGTGCAGGCCTTACGTGAGAATTGGGAGTTGAGCTGAATACTAATAGGTGAAATGACAACCTTTTGATTGGTTAGTGGTTATAAAAGCAAGCTAACAAGTGAAATGACAACGTGCCGAGCTTCGTTGGCTGTTCATAGAGGGATATCGTTTAATTATGTATAGAAATGCTGATTCTTTTAGAGTTAGCATTTTTTTGTTCCACCTATTCGCGAAAAATAGGGCATAACCCAAAGCCTACGAACATTTACGGGATAGATTCAAGAAAGCTCCGGTCTTTAAGCCGGAGTGTCAAGCAGTACGTTGCGCTCGCGGGTGGCAGGCGCTGTTAAGTAGCGTCGTACTACTTTGGCTTCCGCTAATGAAAGAGGAGAAAATTTGTGGGATTGCGTAAAAAAAATGCTAGCACTCTCAGTAGCGCTAGCATTTTTGTCTAACCCATAAGAGCTTGCCTTCTCAAGCAATCAACACGTTAAGTTACTGTTTAGATAATAAGTTAATTTATTTATTATTCGGTAACATCAAGCTTTGTTAGCTATAGCAAGCGTCAAGCTCGCTAAGTCGATATTTTTTAATAGTATATTAATAGTGTTTACTCTGGCATTGTGTAAGTTACAAGGTCAAATTAGTCTCCCTTAGGAAGGTTAATAATGTAGATAGAAACGGAAACGCTGGTTCCGATTGGAGCTAGCGTTTTTTTGTCAACTAGTATAAACACACTGACAGCCGACTTGGATACCCAATAATGAATAGCCCATGTGTGGGATTGGATAAAAATACAAAATGCCGACTTGGATTGAATCGGCATTTTTTTGATCCGAAAACAGCCCGTACCCAGTAGGCACAGGCTGTAGAAACCAATACTTGACAAAAAGTCAATCACTTCTAAGTATAGAACACGTTTTAGGAGAAAAGTTACCTGTAAATAAGGGTGCTAGATAACGAAACAACCGCCCTCTAAGCAGATGACGGGTGTTTGACCTGATTGTTAAATTATCACTGGCCTCTATTACTCACTGAAGGCATAATTTGTTGCAGAAACTGAGACAATGGAAAAGCCCCTGCCATAGCTGGCCAGGGGCTTTGAGGTTAAAAAGAGAAAGTTGCCTGTGAACAAGTAGCCAAAAGTAACATAGGTTCGGTTACTAGTTGAAGAAAATGTTGTGAATGACCCCATGTGGATGGTCAACAACAGGATTTTGTAGGTGAGAAAAGCCCGCCCCCTCAGCAGCCTTTATTAATTCCTATAGCCTCCCATTATAACTATCATTACTTTTAGTTATGGAGTACTTAGATTGCAAGCAGTTTAGCAACTAGCGACCTCTTCAAACGTAAACTTATCAGCAGGGAAGTAGCTTTTGCGGTAAGATCCGGCAACGTGATCCTATATTCGCACTCTTCAAGGAAATATGAAAATTTAGTTATTGGGAAATGCCCAAAGGTTAACTTTCAGGGAAGGAGAGAGGTCAAATGAATAGTTACTTTCGCACTTTAAGAAGAAAAGACGAAATAGTATAATGACCTTTCTTCAAACAAACGGCCATTATTTTGCTACAACATAGGGCCGTTTGGGAGTATCCCGTCAGCTCCCATCGTTATATTTAGCCATTTTTTGGCTTCTAAATATATTGTAGATTGTGCGGTTCGCCCTAAAGGATTGAGAAATCAGAAATGGGTAACAAAGTAAGTCCCTGCCTGGCTAACCGGGGAGTATGTTCTTTAATTGATCCTGTCATTCTTAGCTCTTACTGGCCCTACTAAAGTCGTTATCATCCACGAAGTCGATGCCTGAAGCTCTATGACTAACCATCCGTTATCTGAAGTCTATAATTGGGCAAAGGGGAATCTGAATAACCCCGTGCTGCTTACCTACTTGCTTCACAAAGTTAATGGGCAAACTCAGGGTAGTTTATTTATGCTCTTGCGAGAGCCCCGTTCACGCGTTCCCAGTGCGGAGATAGAAGTAATTCATGCACCTAATTATGAACAAGCGTACCAAGTTATCTTTTCCCTTTTACCCTTTCATCAAACGGCCCCTCGTCCCGACATTTTGCGGCCTAGCTTTCAAACTCAGCAAGAAGTAATCTATTGGATAGAAACGGGTCGTTACCTAAACTCACAATAGTAGCAGATTTGTCCTTTGGAAACCACCTGTAGCAACAAAAAAACCGCCTTTAAAGCGGTCTTTCTGTTTTGAGAATAAAACAACTAATCACCTTAATAAAGCCTAATTTGTCAATATTAGGTGCATATTTTCATCGGCGTCACAATCTGTGTCTGCTGTCGGTGTACAGGGATAAATTGGAACCAGATGTAGCCCATTTTCAGCGGCAGGCCCTCCCGTAACTCCAGTGACATTAAGTATTAATTCATAAGTTGTATAGGGCGATGCATCATTTATGTACCATAAAATAGAAGAGCCATTACCACTGACTGGATAGGGGGTATAAACAGCGGTAGCGCCACCGGTAACAGAAGCGACGGAATAGGTTATGCTAGTTGGATTGTAGGGCATAACTATATACATCTGCTGATATTGGATTGACCCCGTGGTATTAGCAAACTTGACTTTGATTTGCCGGGTACTCCCTCTGTGGACATAGAAACTCTGACAACCATCGCCATTATAGGTATAATCATCATCCGGTTTAATAAATGCGTAGTTGATCGAATTATTGGGACATGCTCTTCTGGCTCTACCATTTTTATCAGGCTTGACAGCGGCTTCATCTTTTTTATTCTCTTGACAGCTTAGCATGAAGCCTATGAGTAAAAAAACTACGAGGGAAAGCGATACCTTTTTCATGATGCGAGATATTTAGTTGATACTAGTTGCTAATTTTGGTTTTATATTAATAAAAACAAAATATTTATTAAAAAAATAATAAAAAAGTAACATAAGGAATAGTTGAACGAGTCGTTATACAGTTAAAAATCTGATCTATATGGAAAAGCTGTTTAGATACCCTGCTATTCTAGTTGGTGTGCTAGTTGGCATCTTAGCCTGTAGGCAAGAAATTCATCCGTTAACGCCCCCTAAAGAATCTCCCATTTCGACCGATTGCCCTGGGAAGCCCATTGAAAAAAATATTATCGGCACTTGGCATTTCAAGACGTTTAATCGGGAGAATAAGGTTAGGACCGGCACCGTTTCATTTGATGCACAAAAAAATATCGCTGACCCAGACTCCTTATTTGAAAATCGGCTTGATGTGGGCGGGGTAGTAACGGCTAAAACCTACAATACCGCAGCCACTGTTCCTATTCCCACCGATACTAACGTATACTTTGCCGTTTATCAACTGACCAAAGCAGGTTCAGCAACGAGTTACTACAATACGGTGCTTAACGAGTGCAATCGAATACGGCTAGAGTTTGGCAATTCTAATGGCGAAATTGGCTTTGAGCTGACTCGCAAATGAGAGAGCGCTAAAATGAGAGACAAACTATTCGAGCTTAGATGTCCGTCGATCAAGGATGTTGCTAGCTACCTAAAATTTTAAAACGGGCTTACGGGATAAATTCAAGAAAGCCCCGGCTCTTTAGGGAGGAGAGTGTCAATTAAAGTCAATTGGAGGATGCAGGCTGTGTTCTCGAAGCTCCCTGTTCTTGCCGGTGAACCATAAAGCCAATATCTCAGCCGATAGGGGGCATATATCCTTAATAGCCAATTGCAGTGGTACTCGTGAGATTTCTGTATCCATTGTCCTTCTAAACCTCTGCTAGTGCTCATACCGTAAGCACAAGCAGAGGTTTAGAAGTGCTTACACTATAAGCATCAAAGATAGAAAGAACTTGTAATTTAATTACCTTACTAATAATTGGTAAAACAATTAAATGATGAAAGATTTAGGACTTTGAGGGGTGTTCACTTAGTCTTGAAATCAAGGCTAAGTTTGCAGATTTGAATAACTTAAGCGGCTAGTGGAGCCTTAATACAGAACAGCCGTTACCTGATCAGGTAACGGCTGTTCTGTATTTGCATACCAAAGCCTTTAGTCGTTGTTAACTTAACCTAGGCTAATGCTAGTAGGTAAGGTATACTGGGAGCGAAAAAGTATTCCCCTCCTTTCATAGTAACAAAGTCTGGGAAAGTTGATGCGGGTTTCATTGAAGACGCATCCCCCCAGGTTCTGGCAAACTCGCCTGTACTACTGCTTGTAGGAGGCTTTGTTTGCCCTATAATAGGGTCTTTCCCCGCATTTGGAATTGGAAAATTAACGTCATTCACCCAAGTTTTTTGAATAAACTCGAATTGATTTATAAGGCTATGCTGAAAACTCATGAATAGCAAGCCAACACCACCCGTTGGCATTTGAGCAAAATCTGGATCTATATCCGTGTTGGTATCGCGCTGGCCATAAGTAATTCCTCGCCGTGCCATGACATGTTTATTATCACCGGGATGCCGTGGATTTGATTTACGGATATGACTATGAAAAGGACATTTTGCCCCTTTTGTATCTTCATCATAATTGAAATTGTTGGCAATCCCACTTTGATAGATCCCTGCTTCTGGACTTAACGTTACAGGTGTGCCATCTTCAAACCGGCCAATTATCATGGCGCCTGCTCTTTCCCTATCGTCACCCTTCAAGCCCAAAGAGGTAGCCAGTAGCTTTTCATTTATTTTAAAACCACGTACCTTTTCTTCTAGCTTCCTAAACACGAAGTAGCTTCCATAAGTATCTTGTTGAGGATCGTTTACAAAGGGATCTTTTACAATAACCAACCCTAATTCAGCTGAAACATCAAATTTATTGGCCGTAGGTGTGTAAGTTGGCACTAAACTCTGATTATAGCTCGCGACATCATCCTTTAAAAACAGAGGTTGGCTAATCCCATCAACATACCCAAAATGCTCCAGCCCGTCACCATTTACATTACGTATAGCACTACCGTATTCGATTGTAAGGATCTTACCCAATGGGTTTTTATTATTATTACCATTATCTAAAATTAGATCCAAAATAGACTTAGTTAATAGACTGACCTTATCTGAATCGGGGTCGGCAATTAAAATCATTAGGTGTATATCATCTGCCAATCCAGGATCCCAGGTTGCTGGGGATGGATCATTCAGTTGGGCGTTTTTCATTCCGTCAACAAACGGCTTCTCAAATGTAGTAGGTAAAGTCGTTGTCCCTTGCAGGTATTTGTAGCCACTGGCGGAAACATATACGGCACTAAAAATACCGCCAGATATGTTGTTTCGTTTAAATAGTTCTGTTTCCTTGAGTTGAGTGAGCGCGCTGGTGACATGATCTTCAGTAAATGATTTCAACCATGCCTTAACCTCCTTTTCTTTACCTTTATTGAATTGGATAAAGATGTTGTTGGTATGATTACGTCCATGACCTTTTAAGATATTTCCCTGAAGATTAGACAAGAATTTAAAGTATTTTAAATCCCGGATGTCAATTTCTTTGTCTGTTAGTAGTACCATAAGATTAAGCGGTTAGAGGTTAATTAGTAGAAAGTATTCACCAAATAGAGTAAGAAACTGACTTTGTTTGGTGAGGGTGAAATACCGCATTAAGCTTCTGGTAATCAAGGGTATATTTCCCGTATTTTTATGCGAAGACCTCTATTATTTTTACGTAATACCTTATAACATTACCTTATAACCTTCATTACTAAAAGTAATGGGATGCTTATGTTGCAAGCAGTTTTAGGCTAATACTAGCTATGAAAGATTCAGAAGCTTTGTCACTTTAGAAATAACTGGGAGAGAAATAGTTTACCTATACACCTTTATCTCTACTTGGTAAGCACCTTCATTGTTACTCTTTTCCAGGTCATTAACTTCAAATTCTAAAAATCCAGATTTTTCTGCCGTAAAATTGTACTCTTTTCCACAATCAATCCATGAAGTATCATTTGCATATCTAAACATCAGTGTTGCATGAGGAAATTCTTTTACAATATTGTACTGACTTAATGGAAAGTCAAATAATCCACCTGAATTTTTCCCTTCTGGGCCAGACGTTCCTATATTGGGGCCAACACTTATTTTACCAGTAGCTTGAATTAAAACTTTATCTCCTTTTTTTAAATATAGCGGCAGTATTTTAAAACTACTAATATGGATCCTTTCATCAATTATAGGTTTCACTTTAGGATTAATTATTATCGAACTGCCATCATTACCAGTAATAATAATTTCTTTACTATTATCAACCACTCTTGAACTTTCATTGCCAATTGTTAATTTTTCTCTCTGTACTACTCTATCAAGGCTATCATTCTTTTTGAGTAAAATTCCTATAGTTTTATATTGCTCTTTTTTTTGTTCCTCTTTATATTGAATTTCATTTTCTTGATAGGCAATAAAGAATATAAATATTATAAATGAAATTAATATTAATCCTAAGCCAATAATTCTAAGGATAGATGATTTGTAAATTATATTAGAAATTAAAGATTGTTTGTCTATCTGCATTTGAGTAGTTCATTTTTTATTTAGGAAATAGTTTATGCAATCACTCCACATTCTCAAAAGTTGCGACGCAGTATATGTAATAGCCCCACTAGAACCTACCATTCCTGCTACATAACCGACATTTCGTTCATTCATCTCATTCTTTGTTATAAAGAGAATAACACAAATAAGTAATATAATAAAAGATGCTATGGTAATTGAAAGGTAAGCATAACGTTCAGGCTTAAATTTTTCAAGCATGAATTCAATATCTTCTCCGTTAGAATTAGTAGACATAGTTTTTATTATTAATATAATACCTGTCCTCCTCCCTTAAAAGGTAACCATTGGAAAGTAGAAAATCGTAAATTTCAACTAACCAATGGATTACCATGAAAAAGAGTCAGTTTAGTGAAGACAAAATCGTTGAAATACACTGCGCCCTTGAAATTGGACCACTTTACTGAATAACGAAGTTGTCAGTTAGTTTTATGCTACCCTGTTTTTGATCACTTTTTATTCCCTTTAATACCTGCTCTGGCGCTGAGATGGTAATATTGTCGTTATCAGACTCACCATTGTAATGTCTAGATTTTTTAGTTTTACTACTTCTTTTGTTAATATGAAGTTTATTTTTAACTCTATCAAAATAAAGTAAATCGGCTCGAAATCAATTGACCGACCTATGGTTAATTGATATGATAGAGTTCGGCTTCATTGCAATGCTCAACGACATAGACGATGAATTTGAAGCCAAAAACTAGTCTCAATTGCTCGAAATTCATGAGTACTACAGAAAGATTTACTAACCTGACGGCCATGAAGCTGCTTCGCTTGGGCTATGTCTTATTGTCGGGAGCGGTTTCCTGCCTGGGTTTGTTTGTAGCTGTCTGGGCCGATCATTTCTGGCCTGACACTTACCCGTATTGGATGCCGATTGTGTTTCTGTCATTCGTAAGTGGCATGTTGACAGCTGTTTTCTGGTTACTTCGGCTAATCTGGCTGTTCGTTGCTTATGATCCGCAGCAAGTATCCGTTTCTCACCGTAAGTTAGAAGTGACATTTGTTTATTTAGCCATATTGATTAGCTTCGAAATAGTATCATATATCATACTTTATTAGCTAATTGACCACTTGCTGTTCATGATAAAGGCTTCAACAGTCTACACCAAGCTTGGCTTCCGAGTTGTTCGGGAAGATGCCATCGAGTAAGCATTTAAATGTTCCACTCAACAGCTCATTGCCAAACGCTACGGCACCGCCAAGCAGAATTTGGTGAACTGATTAAAGAAAAATAACCTGCAACGGACCCGGTCAGGAAAGGCTATTTGATAGCTGGCCCGCTTTGGTAGTTGCAACCGTCAACATCGTGTATTTATCTAGCCGTTTACGGACGGGTACCCATCAACATTGGGAAGCATAACCAGTTTAAAACTTACGGTAAGGGACGTCGTTTAAACCGACAAGAACCATGCGCTTCTTCCGATCCAGTATTTTGGTAAAGTATTGAAAAGCAGGCTTTAAGGTATCGGCGGGTACATCCCAAATGTAGATTGGTCGAATTTGAGTGTAACGTCCGTAGTTGGGATCATCGTTATAACTATAAAACCAGAAACCCAAACCAACATCATGATAGGCTCCTGAAATACGGTTCCGTCGTAAGAATTTCATGACCGAAAGTACATGACGGGCATTCCCTTTAGTCAAGCCTATAAAACCGGTATTGGCTATGGATACGGTATCGAGCTTGCCTAAATTCTTTCTATTTAAGACTAATGTACCATCGTATTCATGAATAATACAGTTGGTAAATTTTATCGGCTCAATCGATTCACAAATACGCCGTAAAAGTAATAGAGAATCCTGCACTGACTCCGCCGAATTAGTAAAGACTAGCTTATCTCTGTTTTTGGGTACTTGGTGAGAAAAACGGCTAGCAAAAGACATCAATAAAACAAATGATAGTCCTATCCCGCATTTATAGATCAGCATGAAAAACTATAATTTAAACGTTTATAAAGTGTCAGTTAAGGATCAACCATTAAGATAGTACACTCATGAGATCCTTAACTGACACGCCATATCTACTGGCTAATTTTGCTCGCGATTATCGGTGCGTACAGCACTATCACACCCGATAAACATTTGATAACCCATGCGAATCATTGCTGAATCCTGCCTATCATCCCCACAACCGCCTAAATTACCGAAATCCACTGGGCCTGAACCGGGCACAAATTGATAGATACCTGCCCCACACACAGCAACTGATAAGGGAATGCCCGAAGCGGCTGCAGCAATCCCAAAATTGATATTACCGTAATCATCATATCGGTAAACCGATCCGTTGTACGCACTTACGGTACCAATATCGCTTGCGGCATAGCCATGCGTTTTCAAATCATAGGGTGCATTGTTTCTAACGTCATTAACAAATGCATGGAGGAGAGCTGCGACTTCACCGCTTTGAGGATCACCTGGAGCAGCCCAGTTGGGTGGAGTAGGATAACCAGCTCGGATCGCTGCGGCCTGCTGACAGAAGTGGATTTTCGTTTGCTCTAATTGCTGATTAAACAAAAAGGTCATATCTGCCAAATCATTTCCACCAGGGTTGCCATTCGCTCCTGCGGTAGCAGGAAAGGCGTTTCCTTGAGCGTCTATATAGATAATGCCACCGGTCGGACTAAGACTATAGGTAGGCGCAGTGGCCCGAACATCTACCTCCAAAAGCAAATTCCCGTTTAAAGGATCACGATACCACTGATCAACAATTGTTCCGTAGTCTCCCCCGCCCCCTGTTTCACAAGGATCTCCTGTCCGGTAAATCTCTTCAGGAGCCGTGGAGACTGACGCTGGAAACCCACCTGTTGATGACCATTTGCGGGCTACCGCTTCCGCAATTAATTCATTGGTTGGCGAAACAGTCTTAGCCTGAAACGTTATATCATCCAGGTAAACGGGTATTTTGTTATGGTTTTGTAAACGAAATTTAACGTAACCATCCTGCGTAGCCCGTCCTTCAATGTGAAGCAGTTGCCAATCACCATAGGCCGTTTTGGGAAGCCCGACTTGCTGCCGAGATTCAAAATGGCCTTGCTTATCGTAAAAAGCTAACTCAAGCGTGGCATTCGGCCAACGGCTGGTCAGTAAGGATTTAATGAGCGGTAGCATCAAAGCCGAACTAACGCCAAGGGTGGGTAGTACTTCAGCCAACCGGTGTTGGTCAGGCTGATTAGACTGATTCTTGGTAAGGACTAAGCCGGTCAATACACCTCCCATTACAGCTTTAGTGAGCTGAGGCTTTAGATTACGCTCGCTGGGCGCTAGAACGGATGCATAGGCATCAAGCGTGAATAGATCGCCTTGTTTAACAGAAATGAGCTGACTAGTTAACGCCGACGGACGACCTGCGCTGTTAGCATTCAGTTTTAGTGAATAGGTTCCTGTCCGTGCAAGGGTTGCTGAAAGGGTTTTTCCGCTTCCAGGAAGTATTCGAGCTATACCGGTGTTACAATCTGGATTGGCGTCACCCTGTGTTTGGTACTGCTCACAAACGGTTGTTGTTTTAGGACTTCCAGGTATGTTGGTACTCGTTCCCGCATACTTAACCGCTATGGTCAGTGCCACCCCCTTGTGGTAGCCTTTAGGCAACGGTATATTAAAACCAAACGCTTTGTTTCCGCCTATACCATACGCATTGGCCACGTCTTGGCGTCCCTGAACGGCCATCACATTGGTAGCCACTAACCAACCGTTGACATAAACGTCAACTCTTGTGGATTGATTTGGCTTGTTAAGATTCATTACCCAGCCACTGATAACGCTACAGTCAGCATAGTCAAAATTACCTGCAAAGTTACCACTAGCGGGTGGTATGGGCACTATATTTGGATTGGATGGTGGGTTGGTTGAACCGCCATTGTGCGGATCATTTTCTACAAAGCAATTGGCTGTATTCTGGTCCATCTGACCCGTGGCTGCCAACCAGTGCTGCGGTTTGAAGTTGCTCCCGTCCTGATAAGCCGCAAACAAACTCCCGTTGTAGAAATGGGCATAAACTGACTCGCCCCAAGCGGTAGTGAATAAATACTGACCCTCTGTGTAATTACAAGTCCCGGTTGGTGGATTGGTAGGTTGGCTGCCACCGCTACAGCCACTGACCGTCATGGGTGAACCCCCAATGTCATTCGATGTACCGCAGATCCGTACCGAGATGGTGTGAGGTTGGCCATTTTTCCAGGAGGCATTGGCGGGGAAACTGTAATTAAATCCGTGATAGCGAGCTGCTGCGTTTCCGAATGCTCCTACCAAATCCTGCCGATCTCCGTTGGCAGTAATACCGGAATAGGTCTTAGTGCCATCCACATAGATATCAACGGTGATGGGTTGATTCAGGTTTGCTCCATCGAAGGCCCAGCCTCCAACTCCATCGCAGTTGGCATAATCCATTGAGCCATTGGGGCTGCTAACAGAGCATTGTGCCCATGTACTGATGATCGCCACGAAGATCAGCACAATGGTTAGAGTAACTCTCCTTTGATGAGGAGTAGATTCGTATAATTTTTTCACTACATTTGGTTGTTTGATGGTTAAACATTGAACGAGTCAAAGCCCTACGTCCGGTCTCCAAACTGAAGTGGGGCTTTTTTTGAGACAAGTATCCAGCTATTTTCTTGACTGTCCAACTCCGAAAATTCCAATATTGAAAAGTTTATAAATTTATGATTCGGTAACTTATAAAGGAGATACGGTTATAAATTTTGAGGAATTATATACATTATTAAATGAGTATTATTTTTTGT
This sequence comes from Spirosoma arboris, assembly GCF_009754945.1. Classification (GTDB taxonomy): domain Bacteria; phylum Bacteroidota; class Bacteroidia; order Cytophagales; family Spirosomataceae; genus Spirosoma; species Spirosoma arboris. The sequence continues at coordinate 123,800 of NZ_WPIN01000021.1, read as the reverse complement.
GGGAATGATCATTTTATACAGATATGTTAGATTTTTAATTAATTATTTTTAATAGTAAAGGTGCTTAAAATTTATACAATAACTCAATATTATCTTACAAGATGAAAATAATGCTGAAGTTCTTTAATTCTTAGAAAAATTTAATTTTTCTAAGAATTAAAGTAAAAAATCTTACTTACTCTGTTTGCTGATTTGATCAATGGGGATATTCCCGTTTTTACTGGGGATATTTCCCGTATTTAAGAAAGTACAGAAGCGAAAAGATTAATGCATTAGTAGCTACATTAAATATTGCCGCTTGGTAAAGTAAGGATATAGTTTCAATCAAAAGGTAGAATATAATCTTATTTTCAGGTATCTTTGATAGGAGTTTAATAACTACAAAAGTGGATTTAAAGCGGGATACTGGTAAATTGATTCGGGAAATCAGAAAGAAAAAGGGGATGACTCAGGGAGATTTAAGCCAGGCCCTGGGAATAACTAAACAGTCTTTCGGTCGGTATGAAAATGGCACTGCTAATTTATCACTCGATACCATACAAAAGGTAGCAGAAAGCCTTGAGGTCAAAGTCAGAATTATTTTTGAATAATTTTTTGCCTCTTTTGTAAGAATATAATCTTACTTTTGTATATTTGAATTGTCAATGAGGTACGAAGGGCGTATCCATTAACAACAAGAAACCCCGTACTTCTGTCGCCAAACTTAGATACGGGGCCTTGTGAGCATTTAAACTGCTAGGTTAAAATGAACACGGTACAAATGTACACGGGTAAGGGGAATTATATACCCCTTATTCGACAGAAGGCGAAAAAAACGCCCCGAATTACGCTACAGCTTTACAAAAGGCAAGTTCCAATCCCCGTTGATTTAGCCATCGAAATATGGCGGCCTGTAGTCGGATTTGAAGGTCGATACCAAGTTTCGAGCAAGGGCAGAGTTAGGTCATTGCCGCAATTCGTAAAAGGCAGAATCCTTAAAACTCGAATTATCAACACTGGCTACGAAAGAACAGTCCTTTACGACGGAGCGACACAGCGCCATCTACTTGTTCACCGTCTTGTCGCGATGGCCTTTATCCCCAATCCGCTGGGGCTCCCACAGGTAAACCACAAAGACAGTAACCGTCGAAATAATACGTGGGCAAACCTTGAATGGGTCACTCTCCAGGAAAACATTGATCACGCCGTTAAAAACAACCCAGGCTTTGGAGGAAAGCCGAAAGTTACCCCTGCTCATATAGTAAACCGCATTATTAGCGACTACTATACCCAGCCCCGACAATTTACCATTGAACAGTTAAGCCTTACCTATAGGCTGTCCATTGATGGGGTAAAGAAAATCCTTCGCCAGCACAGTAAATCAAATCGGCATAGCCAGAAAACACTTTTAGGCATAATATCCGACTATCGGACGCGTAAGGCCATAGGTTTAACTACGGCTATGATCGCTCAGCGTTACGGCCTTTCCGAGAACGCCATTAGAAAGATTTTAGCGAGAGCTAACAGAAATGTACACCAAGCCACTCCTCTAACTTCTCAAGCCTCCACTAGTCATGAATAAACCCTTCACCCCACCTCCACCAATGGCCCAAAATGCGGCCCAATCCCCTTCTTCGCTGGATAGTCGGCGCGAGAGAAGTCTTCTCGAAATCAAGTCCGAACTGGTCGGTTTAGTTGATTCCTACTTTGAGTACGAATCGATCATTCCGGCTTTATCGGACATGCTGGAGCTATGGCTCAAAACCTACCCCTATAGTCTGGAGAAGGAGCATCAACCCCGTGAGCTATTCGGCACGTTGCGGCTCATTTGCTTTTTGTCCGAACTGAGAAGTACGCATGATCTATTCGTACAAGAGTCCAAAAAGGAGGTGAGCCATGCGCAGTAACGCCCTAATCCCACCACCTACTCCCCTCAAAACTCCAAAGTACACTAGTGACCCGTTTGGGAGGATGGAAGGCAGTCAAATCGTACATGTTGACCTGTTATATGCCGATGGCTCCAAAGGGGAGATTAATATCACGGCCCCGCATGTTGTATGGGGGGATGATATTGAACAACAAGCGGGCGGTATTCGCGCTTATCTCAATAAGAACGCGGAACGACTCGGTATCGTTTGGCATCACTTCCACGCCTATTACTCCCGGCCTGACGGCTCCATGCACAACTCCTGGTCATGGTTTCCTTATGACTGCATCAAAAAGGAGGAGATTCGGCCTGAAGAAACTAATATCCTCACCTTACCCGAAAAGCCCTAATGAACGAGCTAATTCAAATTACCACCGATGAGCAAGGCCCAAAGGTGAAGTCGGCTCGTGAGTTGTACGGCTTTTTGGAGGTCAAGTCCAAGTTTGCTGACTGGTTTAAAAATCGGGTGCATAAGTACGGATTTGTGGAGGGGCAAGACTTTGTTACGCTTTCTAAAAATTTAGAAAACGGTGGTCGTGAGTTGGACTACGCGCTCACACTGGATATGGCCAAGGAACTGGCTATGGTGGAGCGAACGGAGAAGGGTAAAGAAGCACGGCTATACTTCATTGAAAAAGAAAAGCAGTTGCGCCAGCTTGTCAGCGCTCCCACCAATGAGCAACTCCTAATCCAGCTAGTGAGTCAACAAACTCAGCTCATGGCCGACTATCAGCAACAACTGGCTTCCCTACGCGCCGACGTGGAAAGTATACGGGGTACCGTTCGTTTACCCAGACCCTCGGCCCCTCCACACCTTAAAAGAACCCCTTTACTTACCAGTCCTTCGCCAAAGCGCCCCGCTTCGGATTTGCGGCAGGCGGTGAAGCATCGGGTTAATGAGTACTGCGGGTATCACGGAGCCGAACAGGGGGAAACGTATAACTACCTGTACAAAAGGCTTAACGAGGTGTGGAGTGTGAACGTCTACCGATTGATTCGCCTAAACGGGGAGTCCTTGTTGGATGCCATTGAGCGGTACGGCTACCTCGATAAAATGTACGGCTTAATCATGGCGGAACTGAAGTACGTCGAGGAGTAAGCAAAATGTTAGTTTCAGAACGAAAGGATAAGGGTGGTAAGACTGCCCTTATCCAATCTATTCGCAAGCTCCCTCAGTACGAGCAGTGGAAGCGGGCTGTGTTTATCCGTGACCGCTTCCAGTGCCAACAGTGTGGGAAACGGAATGGACGCAAAAGGATCATTGAGGCACATCACAAACGGGAGCTATCAACCCTTGTAAAGGAATCAGGTGTGCGGTCAATTGAAGAAGCTATGGACTGTCCTGAGTTGTGGGATCTATTGAACGGCCAAACCCTATGCCATTCCTGCCATGAGCAGACGGAGAGTTACCCAAAGAATTTTTGTAAACTAGTAAAGAAGAAAAGAAATGGCAAATCAATACACTAAAGCCAACGTATCGAGCGAGTCGATTATTCAGGCTTACCTAAGTGGAGGGACAATTAAATCAGTTGCCGCTTTATTTAAAATAGATAGCAACACTGTTAATAGGATTACTAATGAAGCAGGCGTTACTAGGAAAAGGTATGGCAAGAAAAAGGCTATCCTTACCTCAGAAGTCAAGCAACAGATAGTCGCCACCTATTTAAGTGGAAAATCTAGCCTTGAGATTAGTAAGGAATTTGATGTGGCTCAAGAAACTGTCGCAAATGTTATGAATCAAGCAGGTTATAACATTAAACGGAAACACCTTACAAGCGAGCAAAAGAACTACATACTGGAAGCTTATAAGGCAGGCAAAAACAGCTATGAGATTGGCAGAGAGATTGGGTTCAGTAATGTAATTATTTCTAAAATTATCCGAGAGTCGGGCATTGAAAGGCGCAGTGTTTATAGGCTGAAAGATGACCAGCAATTACAAGTTGCCATTGACTATGAAAACGGGGAATCCTCAGAGCAAATTGCCAAACGATTGGGTATTTCAGCCAATACTGTTCGAAATGCAATCAAAAAGAATGGTGTTCAGATTCGGCAGCTCTGGCCGAAAAAGGAAGTACCCGAAGGTCAATTGTTCAATCCCAACTACGACCCTCAAGAGTTACCCGAATGCAAATTTTCGGGCATTTATAAGTTCACCAACAAGATCAATGGCAAAATATATGTTGGTCAATCCCAGGATATTTACAAGCGATATTACAGTCACAGGGAGATGATTGCAACTGGATTATTCACTAAGGCTCTCAAAAAATACGGCATCGGAAACTTCGCCTTTGAGGTTTTAGAAAGAGTTGACGATCTTTCGGCAATTGACCAAAGAGAGCAGTATTGGATGGATTTATATCAATGCTATGAACCTGGCATTGGCTATAACATTGCAAAGGTTGCCGGAACTGTCAGGGGTATAAAAAGGCCGGATGTTGCAGAGATTATGAAAAGGCGACCAAGGAAATATGGCAAGGATAACCCCTGTTACGGTCGAAAACTTTCAGAGTATACTAAAAAACTTATAAGTGAAAAGCACAAAGGTAAATCACTCTCCCCTGAGCATCGCGCTAAGGTTGGCAGGCCAATGACCCCCGAAAGGCAAGCTTTATTAAAAAGGGGAGCTATTGAGAAGTGCCGCAAAAAGATTGCTCAGATTGATTTAGAAAGCGGTCAAACTTTGCGAACATGGGAACATGTGGGAGATATTAAAGAAGAGTTAGGGCATAGTATTAGCGGTATACAGTGCGCATGCAGAGGCAAGGTTTATGATTCAGCCATTAGTGCTTACCGCCCCAAAACCTCTCACGGCGGTTTCAAATGGCAATATGTAGACTAACCAAAACAGCCCGACAGCACTCTATGCGCCGTCGGGCTGTTTCCTTACCAAGCGGCAATATTTGATGTAGCTACATGTTTTAGCTGCGCTTGGGTAACTGCACGCCTTAATCATTTTTTGTTTCAATTGCAAAACCATCTTTTCGTTCTGTATCTCCTCTTTTTCATTCTATAATACTTTTATTTCCTTTTCCACTAAAATCGCGAGGTATACCAACTTCTCCTATTCTACCTTCACTAGTATATTCTGCATTTGTAAACTTTGTTCCATTTCTGTACGTTTGTTTATTGAAGTGTTATATCTGTTTTATCTGTAGTACTACTTTGTTTTTTAGTACTTGTATCTGCATCATCACTATGTATATGTGTTGATGCACCAACATCACGAAATCTAATTCGGCAAAGGGGCTGTCGGTAGAGAAACGGGTGTAGTAGGCTACCTAACGAATAGGTAGTAATCTACCCATTTTCTGCGATGCTTTAATGCCTTCACCATAACTCAAAGAGGCTGAGCTATGAACAAGGTCGCAGAGCGTCCCAAAAATTTTCTAAAGAAAATGATTGAGGACAAAAAGAAGCTCGTGGAATATATCATGTCTGGCGATGAATCCAAGAAGCCCGAAGGAACGGAGTTTATCAACCCATACTCCTTACCCGGTACGCGTAAATAAAGATGGTTTCCTATTTGATACTGACCAAGGTATCACTTATCAACTCTTTGTTCAGTCTAATGCTAAGGTCTTCCCTGAACAACCTTTTGGCGAAAACTGTGTAACCCTTTCAGTTCTTCCGCTCAGGGGTTATAGCCGACCAACAGCCTTTAGTCTCAAAGGTGATCCTAGGCTTGAGCTAACAATAATGGACGAGCTAAAAAAACTCTTTCAAGCTAATCCGCTACTTGTTATAGCTTATAGCTGCGATTTAACCAATGAACTTGAGCGCCACAGGAGCGTAACTTTTGGCAGGTGGTACCGTAAGTACCTTAGCACTGTTGGAGTACTCCGTAAAAAGTATGAAAATCCGGGCTTGCGGGCCTATGGTGCCGTTTTATACCACGAAAGCAACCCTTATATGATAGAGATTGAAGAGGAGTTCTCTGAGATTTTTTCAGGTAAATAATAAAAAAAGGTCAATCTGGGCAGATTGACCTTTTTTGCTTGGCTAATGAATGTATCTACATGTAATTACCCCTTTTTGTGTAACTACAATCCTTCCTCTATATTGGCTACCTAAAACCTTCCTTTGGTCTAAAATGGTACGCCTTCTCATACTGTTGCTGTTTATACTCCCGTTGTTCTTTGGTTGCCAAAAGGGGGCAGAGTCCAGTACAAATAAAACCTTTGCCTTCTCTGGCGATCAGATAGATAGCGTTAGGCGGGAAAACCTGAAGGCTAAGGTGGATAGTAATATCATCCTGGGCTTTAAGTTTGGGATGAGCAAGCAGCAGTATAATTATAATTATGCCAGGTTAGTGCAAAATAAAACGTTATTTAAGTACAGCAAGACCGATTATTCGTATGAAATAAAGGCGGATTCTTTACCAGATAGCATAGATGCATTATTTATACCCATGTTTGATAAAGATGAATTAGTCGCCTTGAAGTTACTTGCACATGGGACTACAAGTGCAACCCCAATTGGCTCATTGGTTTTAAAAAAATACCTCACAAAGAACTATGGACAAAGGTATTTGTCTAAGAGGAGTGTTTCAGATATATGGATAAAGGGAGGGGTCGAGGCTGAGGTTAAACGAGAAAAGGTTCAGACTGACCCGAATTTAGGCCCACTTGTTTATGATGTAGTGATGTTTCGGCCAACCCAATTTGCTTTATTGGCACATCTGTAATCACCCTAAATCCCCGATTCTACCTTATTAAGGTAGTCAACAAATAGCTTCAACAATGTGTCATAACTAAAAGTAATTCATTATTACTTTTAGTTATGAAGTGCTTATATTGCAAGCAGTTTATAAACTGCTTTTGTCGTGAATTCATCAGCTAGTGGTGCCCTGTCCTTCGACGCCCTCATAAACACCGCCAACTTCCATGCGCAGTTGGACGAAATGGAGCGAAGGATAAGGGGGTTTTCCACCACTTCAGTTCGGGAGACGAAAAAAATTGACGACTCCTTTCAAAATTTAGGTCGTCTTGCCGCTGGTGCTTTTGCGTTTGCTGGCCTTTCGGAATTACCTCAGCAACTATTTAAGGTAAGGTCAGAAGTTCAGCAATTAGAAATTTCGTTCGCCGTATTATTAGGCTCACGTGCCAAAGCAGATGCCTTTTTAAAGCAAGGTATTGAGTTTGCCAACAAGACACCATACGGGTTAGATGAGGTAGCCAAGGCCCAAAAACTCATGCTGGCCTATGGGTTTAGCGTGCAAAGCATTATTCCAACACTGACCAAACTAGGGGATATTGCCGCCGGAACGGGGTCGAATTTGGTGGAGTTAGTAGCTGCTTATAGCCAGATAAAAACGCAGGGAACGGCGCAACAGGATGATCTAAACAAGCTGATAGAGAGGGGGATAAATTTGACGCCCGAATTTTCCAGATTACTAAAAATTAATGACAAGGATGTTCGCCAGTTCGTTGCTGATGGCAAGATAGGTTTCAATTTAGTTGAGCAGGCGATCACAAGCCTAGTAGATGGTACGGGTAAGTTGAATTTCGGCGGTATGATGGCTGAACAAGCCAAATCCTTAACAGGGCTAACCTCAAATCTTGCCGCGGCATGGGATACGATGTTAAATCAAATCGGCAAGGATAATGAAGACCTTTTAGCGAGTGCCATTACAGGCGCAACGGGCTTAGTTGAAAGTTATGAGCAAATTCTAAATCCATTAAAAGTATTAATCGCCACTTACGGCGCGTATAAAAGTGCCATTGTCTTGACCAGTGTTGTTCAGGCGGCTGCAAATGTAGCGGGAAACGTTCAGGCGTGGCTTAGTTTGGCAACGACCATACGAAGTGCAAAAGACGCTCAAATTGCCTTTAACCTGGCAACTTCGGCTAGTCCTTGGGTAATTGCGGCTACTGCCATTATAGCCGTTACAACAGCTCTTATTGTTTATAAAAAAGAACTGACTGCTACTCAACAGGCAGAGCTAGACTTGCAAGAATCGAGGGAAAATGCCAACTCTCAAGCCGATGCAGAAAGGGCTAAAATTGAACAACTCAAAACTACAATCACAAACGAAAAGCTAAGTCGTGATGCTCGAAATAAAGCCCTAAAAGACCTTATTGCCCTTTCGCCTGAGCATCTCAGTGCATTAACGCTAGATAGTGTTAAAACGCAGGCTGGCACTAAATCTATTAATGATTATGTGGAGGCACTTAAGCGAAAATATGAGCAACAGGAACTTGATCGAAAATTTACAGAGTCTTTTCGACGTGAATCCGAAGCCAAGGCCGGTAAAAATGAAATCAGTTTTTTTGACAAAGCATCACTTCTTCTTGCTCAGGCAGGAAGTGACGGTTCTTTTGATTCATCTAAGGCAATAGCCGAACAGAATAAAAAACTGAATGCTGATAAAATTAAACAAGAGCAGGATTATCGTGAACAATTAAAGTTAGAACAGAAGGCCAATGATGAAACCGCCAATTCCACCGTCAAGGCCGAAACCACAAAGCAAAAGGTTCGGGCAGTAACCCTAAAGCAGTTAGATGAGGCTATATCTGCCCAAAGGGAACAGTTGAGTCTGGATAATACTGACGCCAAAAACTCTCAAATCCAACGCCAAATCGACGCCCTTGAAGCTCAACGGCGTCGATTAACCGGAGAATTAACCCCAGAAGAAAAGAAGGCCCAAAAGGAAGCTGACAAAACCGGCCCCTTTGGTTCCCTGTCTTACTACGAAGCCGTAAGTAAGCACTTCGAGGAATTAATTTCAAAAACTCCCAAAACCGATACTACTACACTTAACCAACTTAATGCCAAGAAACTTGCCGCTGATGCGCAAGTCGAGGAGATACGTAAGAAGTTGGCTATTAAAAGTTTCGACGAGGAAATAGCAGACAAAAAAGCCAAGTATGAACTATACACAAAATGGATTGAAGCCTATGGGCAACAAGCCGCTGACAGTCAATTTGCTGACCTTAAAGCATCTGGCCAATCCTACCTCGACTTTTTAAATACCCAAATTGCGAATCTGGAAAACGAGCGTGATAACGCTGGATTGACTTCAAGCCAAACGACCAATCTGGCTTCGTTACTAGAGCAACGAGACACAATAAAGCAAAAGAAATCACCTATTGATGTATTCAATGAGAGTCTCCAAAAGGCACAGGTTGAGTCCAAGAGTTTAGCCGACTACCTGGTAAAGCTCAATGAAATACAGGATAAATTAAGTGGCAAAACTCCGACAACAGGGGAGGACTTTGCCATCAACAAGCGAGCCGCTGAAGAGAAAGTACAAACTGAGCAGCAACTCAAAGATCAGGTTAATCAATTTTTGCAATCGTCAGCTAGTTCCGGTGAACAGGAGTTAGCCATTAGGAGGAAATATAACGACCTGCGACTAGGGCTTGATAAGGAGTATAATGGTCAGCGAACTGAAGCATATGAAGTAGCCCTTGCCGACATCAATACGAAAGAGCAACGGGAATTTGAGGAGTTTAAGCAACGCAAATTTGAAGAATCGGAAGCTTATCGAAACACGACCAAGGTTATTGTTGAGGAAGGGCGAAAACAGCAACGGGTTGAAATTGAAAAACAAAAGAATCTTGTAGCGAGTGCCCTTGGTGAATTTGGAGCAAATAGTGAACAGTACAAGACTGCCCAGAAAAAACTAAATGAACTTCAAAAAACGTTCAGTGCAGGTACCGCCAATATTGTTAGTCAATATACATCAGCCATCAGTCAATTAGGGCAGACCCTTTCCCAATTAGGTGGCGAAGCGGGGGCGGCTGGAAGTATGTTAGTCGTTCTTGCCTCAAGTGTCGATTTAATTGCTCAGGCATCCAAAAAAGGGGCTACTGCTACCGAGCGAATTGCTGTTGGCGTTCAGGGACTTATCGGCTTAATTGATGGCATTGCTACCGCCAATCAGCAAAGGAAGCAGGCTGAAACAGAGTACTATCAATCTGTTATTGCTCAACAAGAGCAGTATAATATCCTGCTGAATGAACAACTTGGTTTACAGGCCAAAAATCGGGAAAATGTATTCACAACAGATTATGTAGGTGAGATTCAGGATAACTATAAAAAACTCACTGACGCTGAAGAGAAATACCAGGCATCCCTGAAAAAGCTGGCAGAAGGTCGGGCTAAGGTAGGGCTCATCGATTCACTGGATCGGAACGCTGCTGCTAAATCCACCTTAACAGGCGCGGCTATTGGTACGGCTATACTTCCCGGTGTAGGAACCGTTGTTGGTGCGGTCGCGGGTTTCGTGGCGGGTATTTTTGGTTCGGCCAGTAAAAAGGAAGAGGAGTTTGCGGACTTACTTCGTGTATATCCTGACTTAATTAAAAAAGGCACAAACGGAGTAGACGAGCTGAATAGCGCCTTGGCCGAGAGCCTAATCTCAACCAATTCCGTCGATGAGGCTACTAAACAATTACTCCAAACCACCCTCGACTGGCAAAAGCAAATAGACGAAGCAAAACAAGCTATCCACGAAGTCATCAGTACTTTGGCCGGTTCGCTCGGCGATGACCTTCGTAACTCGCTCGTTAGTGCTTTTGAGGATGGCACTAATTCGGCTCAAGCCTTTGGTGATTCGGTTTCCAAGATCCTGGATAATCTCTTATCTCAACTCATTTTCAATCAGGTCTTTTCGAAGCAATTCGATCAGTTGCAGAAAGAACTGGAGGAATCGGTTGGGCCAAACGGAGATAATAACTGGGTGGATGATTTCGGCCGGTTCTTTGGCAAGGCGGATGATCTCACGAAACTCTTTAATCAGGGGCTTGCCGATGCGCAGGATGCCGCTAAGCAGTATGGATTGGATATTTTTAAGCCAAGTGGGTCGGGCGCATCTTCAGCAACTGCGGCCACTAATGCGGTAAAAAGCATACAGGAGGATACGGCCAGCCTTTTGGTTGGTCAGGCGAATGCGATGCGAATACAGCAGGCTAATACGAATCAACTAATCAATCAGCAGCTGCTAGTACTTGGCAATATAGACCGTAACACAGCGCGAATTGAAAAGACCAATGACCTGCTTGAAAAGATCGATGGAACGATCTCAGGCTTGAATGATGGCCTTCGCGCCAAAGGAATTTTATAATTAATGGGTTTCAAGTAGCCACTTGATGGGCTTTTAAACTGCTTATAATACAAGCAGATAACTGCGTAAGGTAATGAGCGTAATCTATTCCATAAATGGGGTTCTGTTTTCTCAATTCGGCGTGATTGTATCAGGTTCGGATGGGATATTGGATGGACTGGAGCTAAAAGACCCCTTTACAGTGGAGTGGCCCGACGCCCATGGCGAAGTAGTCGACTTGACGCGACCGCGCTATAAACCCCGCCAAATCAAACTGGACTGTTGTCTAGTCGCTACGGATGAGGTTGATTTTGTGTCAAAAGTTAACGCCATGGAAGCGCAGTTTCTCAAATCAGAAACCCAGCGACTGAGCATCAGTGTCCTTTCGGCTAAGCCCATGGTCTATGAGATCTATATGCGGTCAGGCATATCGATCAAAAAGAAATGGCGGCAGGGCAAAAAGATGTTCGGTCAGTTCACTCTGGAATTAACCGAGCCACAGCCCATTAAATACACTCTTGTTGGTGCAGGCGCAACAACTGCAACAATTACCATCACCGCCGTTACGCCCGTCAAACTTCACTGGGGGGATGGCAGTGTTACCATTGCCCAAGGTACCAATCAGACCTACACCCACAATTATGGCGGCTCTAGTGGGGTCTTGTATTACTTAATCATCGCGGGCGAACTGGAGCGATTCACGGAACATTCAAAAACTAACCTCACTGTCCTATGGCCCCGATTGTATTAAGGCAGTCCAATGGCGACGAGGTACCCGTTTTAGCCCTTGCGCCTGTTCGTTCCCTGGAAAAAGGTGAACAGAAACAGGAATTATTGAATGCGGATACACTCACATTTTCGGTAAAAACCACGGCGCCGTTAGTGGTCGGGATTGGGGTGACCGTCCCCATATTTGGGCAGCTGTACACCACCAATCAAGTGCCTGCCCTGACCCGAAAAGGAGAGGATTGGTTTGAGTACGAAGTCAAACTGGAGGGTCCACAGTACCATTTACTCCGAGTCATCTTTTTTGATTCGGCAACCAGTGGCAACGCCCTTTCCTCTTCGTTTTCCTTAACCGGGAATCTCCAATTTTTCTCGACCGTTTTGCAGAGTAACATGGCCCGCGTCTTTGGCGGAGCGTGGGGTCTTGGCACGGTTCAGATTCCCGGCGAAGTCGATGATACCGGTACTGTTGGACCTCCCATCGATGGGGAAGATACGGTCACCAAAACCCTCACCTTCGAGAATGAGAATTGTCTGTCGGTGCTGCAACGACTCTGCACGGAGTGGGGAACTGAGTTTCAAATTGAATACCGACCGAATGATGCGCCGAATCGAGTCTTACACATTAAGCCTGCCGGTCAGGTACTGGAGTATACGTTCCAGTATGGACAGGGAAAGGGCTTGTATGAGCTGAGTCGTCGATCCGTTGAGAATACGCCTTTTGTGACGCGGGCGTATATATTTGGCTCAAGTAAAAACCTACCCAGTGGCTACCGGGGCTATGCTACACGCTTACAGTTGCCTTTTGCGGGCTCTGGCACCTCCTCGCTGGATGATTCCTTTCTTGATAACAGTGCGGCTATTGCTGCGTTTGGCCTCATCGAAGGTACCCAGATTTTTGAGGAGGTCTACCCGCATCGAACGGGAACCGTCGGCGCTTCAGCATCACAACTCACCTTCACCGATCCCGATATCCCCTTCAACCCATTGGCCATTGATCGGTATGATGTCGTGAATGGAAATAGTAAGCCTCACTATCAATATATAATTGATGGTCTGACTATAAAAATTCATTTTCAAACGGGGGGACTGGCTGGCTATGATTTTGAATTAGTCAAGTTTGATCCAACCACCAAGACGTTTACGATTAAATCATTCACGGATGAGCGGGGTCAAATTTTTCCCGATCCGGTTGATGGCTCCCCGTTTCGCATTGCTGCGGGTGATACCTACGTGATGACTGACATCATCATGCCGGATGAATACGTCGAAGCCGCCGAAGCCCAACTGTTAGCCGCAGGCACCCAATGGCTCCGCGAAAACAGTACGCCAGCGGTGGAGTATTCGCTGACGCTTGATGAAATGTACCTTCAAAAGTTGGCCAATGATACCGGGTCAATTCCCATTGACAATCCACCCAACTTTTTCTCAGTCGGAGATCAGATTCGACTAGTTGACACGGAATTAGGCATTGACCGCTACGCAAGAATAATTGGGTTTACCAGGGATGTGATTCGGCCGTATAAGTACACGCTTACCCTTGGTGATGCACCCAAAGTCCCTTTGCTGGCTAGAATTCTGTCCCACCAAAAGGATATGACAAAGGTGCTCAATGGGAGCGGTTTGGTTGATCCATTGGTGGGCAAAAACAGCACGGATATTGCCGCTTTGAATAAAGCTGAAATTCTGCAAACCGTCAGTGATCAAATTCGTGTCATTGCCCACGCAACGAATTATACCTTATCAGCGACACCGGTACCCGAGGGGTTTACCCCTTTGCTGCATAACCAACTGGTACGCAATTTTCTAAAGGTTGCCGTGTATGATGGACCGCCCGAGAATGTAAAACAGACAATTATTGGTCAGCTTCAGGCCATTGCCATAAAGAAATTATGAGTAAGCCCTTTGCGCCGACGGGGACGGCTACAGGCCCCAACTGGGAATATCGGATCGAACGCGATGGGCTCTTTACCGATTGGGTAGACTGGTCGGTAGATTTGATTTTCGATCAGGACCCGGATGGGGGCGATCTGAGAACCGGCGTGCTGTACTGGCTCTATGCCCGAAATGCGCTACTGCCGACCGATGAGCCGGGTTCGTATCAAAAGGTACTGGCAGCCTCGATTGAGCTCACCGAAAGTGGTCGGGTAGTGTCGGCAACGCCCGACGGCGATCTGACACCCGAAGACTCCCAATACCCAGTAATTCTAACGGCTCCCGCCGAAGCGCAACCCCTAGTTTTGCACTGGAATACGCTCCTGACGCGCTATGAATTAGTGAATGGCGTCATTCCCACGTTGCTAAATTTAACCACGGCGGCATCGGATGCGGATCTAACCTACGTGGCTGATCTATTACTTCCCTTTAGCACCGGCCAGATTCCGGGGGATGAGCGGGTGATTGAAGCCATTTTTTGTTATGAAGATGAGGAGGTGGTTGGACTCACGGTGGATAACGAGCATTTGTTTTATTTGAGTGCCGATATGATCGGTACACCTCAGTTGCATGGGTTCAATCTGCCCGGTGGACGGTTTCGTAAACTGTTGCAGGATGCGGCCGGAGGGCTGGATCAAACCATGAAACTGACCTTTCCCGATAATACCCATTTTCTTATCAACTACCCCGACGGCGTCTCCGATTACGCGGGCGGGGTATTATCATTAAAAATAATTCCAACGACATGACCATGACTAAACTTCCCATATGTTTCCTGCTTCTTGTCGCTACTGTTGCGCTTGGGCAAAAAGTAGAAATCGGTCCCGGCATTCAGCGCCCAACGCTTCAGGGCGTGTATAATCTGTCATTTGATGCCAGCAATAATCTAGTCCTGACGCCCAAATTTGGCACGCCGTTCAAAGTGCCCATTGACCCCAATCAGGTAAAAGGACTGGGGGCCAAACTAGGCTTAAAGGCCATGGCCAGTGAGTTGTCGGGCGTGCTGATTCGGGGAAAACAGCTCTTTAACTACGCGGATCCGGGCAATATGCCGGGCAAATACTTCAACACGGCGGGCGACACCATCGCCAATGCGCTCTACACCGAGTCGAATTTTATTCCGGTTTCCCCCGGAATGGTCTTAACTGCTAGTGATAAGCAGTACGTGACCTATTACTCCAAAGAGCAGGTAGCCTTAGGCGTTGGGGCCAGCTATAACCGGCCCAGTAATAGCTTTACCGTTACCGCAAACACCTATTACATTCGGATTACGGTAGCCAATAGCTTACTGACCACGTTTCAGCTGCAGGTGGGCAGTAGCATCGTGGGAGCACCTAGTTACCAATTAACTCTGAACGGGGAGACGCGCACGGCACTTCGGGCGCAACGCACAGCGTTAGCCAGTAAAGTATTAACTCGCCAATTGTCCGGGGGTAAAAACCTCTATAATAAAAACGACACGGAAGGCAGTAAAGATAATTATTACGTGACCCCGGCTGGCGTACTCACTTTCGCGTCGGGTTACTTCGTGTCAGGCTTTATTCCGGTGACTCCGTCGGGCGTGTACGTAGCGAACGGCTCCCGGCAGAACGTAGCGTATTACGATTCTTTGCAAGTTCCGTTGGGCACAGGAGCCGCCTTTGACCGGCCGGCCAATAGCTTTACGGTCACGGCAGGCACCTACTATATTCGGGCCACGCTGGGCACCCCGAAAGACGCGTTTATGGTCGAAGCGGGAACTACCAGCAGTACCACCTACATTCCCTATGCGGTCAATCTGGACGTAACGACCCCTCAGGCGTCGACGGCCATGGTGACGGCCAGACAAGCCAAAGCCCGCGCAGTACAGGCCGTTACGACGCTGAACGGCGTTTTTGTGCAGGGCAAAAACCTGTTCAATAAAAATGCACCGGATACGATTCGGTACCGCTACCTGGACGAAAACAACTTTCTAACCTACTACGCCACCGGCATGGTGTCAGGCTTTATACCCGTTAAGCCAGCTACCGTCTACACGCCCACCAACAAGCAATTCGTCTGCTTCTATGATTCGGCCCAAATCTTTATCTCAGGCCTTCGCTATGACCGAGCCGCCTTGAGCGTTACGACCCCGGCCAAATGCGCCTTTGTTCGCTTAACCGTCATTGGCGATCCGGCCTTGTTTCAATTTGAGGAAGGCAGTACCGCCACCACCGTTTACCCCTATACCTATAGGCCTGCCACCAATCTAACCGGCAAACGGATCTGGTTAGGTGGAACCAGCATTCCGGCGTTGGGAGGCTATTGGGAGCTGGCGAGCGAAGCGGTTGGTGCCACATTAATCAACCAAGCGGTGCCGTCTTCGACTATTCGCAAAGCCGATAAAACGGGCAGTTGGGCGGGCGTGCCCTGGCAGAACGTGGCATACAGTTTAAGTATGACACTGGCCGAAAAGCGGGCGTTGATTTCGGGCTGGAGCACTTACAGTGCCGTTTTGGGCAATTCACCACCCAATGTGCTCACTCCTGCCGATACGGTCTATTTTCTGAACTGTTCCTACGAGCGAAGTCTGGTGCCTTACCTGAATGGAACCTACCCCATGCCCGATTTATTTGTCTTATCGCATGGCTATAACGACCGCTTTACTTCGGAAACTATAGCCGAATTTGATACCGTTCCGGCCACCCGTAACAACCGGAATTATTTTCTGGGCGCGTCCAATTACATCATTGATATCATTTTAAGTTATAATCCCCGCGCCAAAATCGCCCTGGAAGGCCATTATGAAAACCAGCTCGACCCCCGAGTGGCATTAGGTCAACAAACGCTGGCCACCTACTGGCAATTTCCGCTGTTAAAACTTTGGGAGAAAACCGGCTGGGGTCAACAAAAAGTGCCGGGCACGCAGGCCCTGTGGACTACAGTGCCCTGGAGTAGTTATTCGTCGGGTGCGGACACCGCTCACGACATGAGTGCGCTTCGCTACTGGGTGCCGGACAATGTGCATCCGCATTCTGATCCGTCGGGCAAAGCCCGGAATTTATTGGCGGGACTGGTCACCACGTTTTTAACTGAACTGCCCTGATATGGCTACGCGCTACGTTGCCCGGTTTGCCCGCATTAGCTCCGAGCTGGCCCTGACCGGAACGGGTCAGCCCACCGATAAGGTGTATTATGTCCTGCCTGAAGGCATCGATTTGCCAGTTGTTGGAGATAAGCACATACCGCTTCGTTCGGGCCTTATCCGCTACGCGGGGCCTTTATCGTCACTTTCGACCTCTTGCAGCGGAACCGATCCGGGTGAGCCACCAACCGATCCGCCGGTGTCGGGACTGCTTACCCTTGCTGATTATGTGTTAGCGCTGCCGTTGGCGATTGATGTCTACGCTACGCCGAATTCGGATGGATTTTCCGTGTTTTTCTATTTTCGAACGCCCTCCAGCTGGAACTATAAGCTTGAGTATGTGGGGCATTTTGCCGGGAGTTGGGCACCGGTCCCATTGCTACCAGAACCCGATTCCTACGGCTATCAGTCCAGTGCGTTTGTCTCACTGGCTTATCCAGGCGACATTCTTAACGTGTCGCTTTCCCCTGATGGGGTCAATAATATCCAGACGGCCTCGTATTTGGTAACCGGGGCCATTGATCGTACAACCATTTTACCCCTGGCACCATGACCGCTAATCAACAAAAACTCCGAACCCTTCTCGATCAGTTCATTGACTTGCTCGAAGAGGCCAAAGCCCTTATTGGGAATGAGACAACGGCCGATCCAACACCAATCACACCTCCGGTGGTTGTGCCTCCCGTATTTGGTTTGCCGCGCACCCGACTCGGTACACGGGGAGGCTATCCTATTGTGCAGGCAACGGGCTATGACAACCCAATTGAAGTGTACTCAGTGGAGGGAGAACCTGATAAAATCGCGCCGAGGGGGTCAAATATTCAGTTTGACAAACTACCCGGTGTTGTTGTTAAAGGCGTCGCAACGGCCAATTCGGGTTATTCACCACCGGATAATTTTGCGCCGGCCGGTTACGAAAAACGCATGTGGGGCGCTACGGCCGCCAGTGGATTTTACTGGATAAAACTGGATCAGATACCTACACCAACGACCTCGACCGCTACGGTGTCGGGGCTAAAAACCATCGCTGATTATGCCCTCGACAAGTAATCAATACGCCAAAAAGATCCGCAACCCCTTCACGGGTGTGACGGGCTGGCCAGCCGGTACCGACCGCTGGTTATTGTATTCAAGCTGGAGTTGTGAGGAGGCTGAAACCTATTTTCGCGGGCTGGCC
This sequence comes from Spirosoma arboris, assembly GCF_009754945.1. Taxonomy (GTDB): domain Bacteria; phylum Bacteroidota; class Bacteroidia; order Cytophagales; family Spirosomataceae; genus Spirosoma; species Spirosoma arboris. The sequence goes on along the minus strand of NZ_WPIN01000021.1, from coordinate 105,907 downwards.
TCGATTGATGCGGTGATTGCGGCCACGACCGATGTGGCCCCTGAGATTGATTCGGTTCGGGAGTGTTCCCCCGCAGCGGCTCCTTCACTGAGTTTGCCAACAGCGCCCGATATGACGCCCGGCTCAGCCTATGAGTGGATAGTGCCCTATTCGGCGGCCACGGCAGCCAGTGGGCAAACCATTACGCTCTTATCGATGGCCAGTCATGCCTTTTTAACCGCCGTGACTGAAACGGTGAGTGGGGCAAAACGACTAAAAATATCTGGTACTGTCCCTTCTGGACTGTCAGCGGATAGTTCGGTAACGATTACCGCCAAGCAAACCGATAACCAGCAAACTCCAGCGACGAAAACCATTCATGTCGTGGTATCGGGTTCGGTTGGCCCCAACCTGCCCACCTGGGAGACCTTCGCGTATCAGCCCATTACGACCAATACCGATTGGCCCACCACGGATACACGTGTGCACAGGGGGCAGGCGATTGGCCCCAAAGCAGTACTGGACAACGGGACCATTCACGTTGAACTCTGGAAGAATTTCGGCGGCTCACCCGCGCACATTTCCTTCTCGGGTGGACCCAACTTAATCAACCAATTTGATTGGGGTAGAGGCAATGGACTGACCATTTACCGGGGCGGTCGCACCCGGCAGGTAGAATCTGAAGGAAAAGCGGTGGAACCCGCCTGGGCAACTCCGGAAGGGGCAGGAGTCGGCAACAATCCGATTCAGGTAGGGGATACGTTTGATAACCCGGCGGTGGTTATGGCCTACGGAAACGACGGCACAACGCATTATATAAAAGTGCGCATGATGAACTGGGCGGTGCAAAATGATCCCACCGACGTGATTTTAGAACAATGGGTCAGACTCGACGGGCGGGCCGTGCACGTCTGGACTAAGCTCACCCATAACCGTACGGGCGATCAAACCCAGTACCCGGCCCGCTCGAACGAATACCCCAATTTCATTGTCAACGCACCACTCAAGTATAACGCGCGGGTAGCTGGAGACGGCAATTTGACGTTCCTGACCGATTGGGATCAAACCCCGGTTCACCAGATAGAAAACTGGACAGCGATGGTGCCTGAAGCCAGTGCGGATAGTCTCGGCGTAGGGCTCTGGCGGGAAGGTAGTTTTGCCAGTTCGCAGTTTCGCTATGCACCCTTTGATTCGGCCACCGACGAATTTGCCAACCCCGCCAACTACAACACAAGTGAGCAGCACATCACCTACGATTGGAACGGAGTCTATTATAGTCACCATGCCTTTATCGTGGGCACTGTCACACAGATTCGCGCCTGGGCCAATGCGCAGACCGACCACCGCAATACGCTCAGCTGGAAATTCAACTCCCGCAACGGGCGGGGCTACTTCTACTGGGAAAATGCGGTGGATACCGGTTTCCCAACGCCCGAAGATGGGATGGAGCTGACCCTGTCGGGTGGTTTCCGGTTCTATTTTCCGCTGGTTTCGCTCCTCGCCAGTTCGGTCACAACCCTTTGGATGCGCTATAAAGCTGGGAGTGGGTTGCCAACAGGCGGGTATATTGTGGCTGGTCGGGTCGGGCAAAGCCCCCAAGATCAGGAAAAGGAGGGCTCTGGTCAAATGGGCAATTTTACGATTGTGGCCGATGATACCTGGCGCACTGTTGGTATTCCAATTCCGGCGGGGGGCGTTTTTCCTAGTAGTAACTACCTTAACTACGTGAGACTGATGTTCCCCGGTAATCCGACTGGCGCTAAACTAAAAATCGCCTGGTTCAATACCAGTAATGGCGATCCGGAAGCGTAAAGAAAATAGATTAGGTTTTATTGGTTAAAAAAGAGGAAGCAGAAAACGCCGGGTCATGGGATGAGCCCGGCGTTTTTATTTGACTAATCGTTTCGAAAACATCTCGCCTTCCCCCGTTAAAAGCCATTGGGAAGAAATGCCAAAGTCCTTCACAAGCCACGTTAAATAGCTCAGTTGAAATTCCCCCTCCGGCTTTTTGCGAAGTTGATAAAAATTGCCCCAGTTGAGGTTGTAGAGGGTGGCGAAGCTGCGCCGACCGCGAAGCTTTTTCTGTTTGACTAGCTCATCGATGGCAGCAAAAAAGCGTTTGTTGATGGCTTGGGAGTCGGGGTTTTGCACTAAGAAAAACGGTTTATGATACCGAATCTATAAATTTTTTAATTAGTGCAACAAAACAAATTTTTACTCGTAATGGTATATACTTGCAATCAAATACTAGACACTCGGGTGGGAGTGGGGTAAAAAAGTTTCAGTAAGCTTTCAGTAGACTACTGAATAATTAGGGATAACTAATTTAGTATCAATCGTTTACTGTAGCACCAATGCTTTTTCTTCATAAGTCTAACTTCCTACTCCGAACGGTCTATCCCGAGTGCTGGTGGAAGATCGAGGATGAATCCGAGCCAACGATTTATCTGACGTTCGATGACGGGCCAATTCCCGAAGTGACAGAGTTTGTGTTGGGTCAACTGGATAAATTTTCGGCTCAGGCGACATTTTTTTGTATTGGCGATAATGTTCGCAAGCACCGGGACATGCTCTACAAAGTGCTTGAAGCAGGGCATATGGTCGGTAATCACACGTTTAATCATCTTAATGGGTGGAAAACGGATGATTCGGTTTATCTGGAAAATATCCAAAAATGTCAGGATTATCTAGGCGTTGAAACATCCTTGTTCAGACCCCCCTACGGTCGCATTAAAAAGACGCAGGCTGCCCAGGTTATGGAAAATTATTCCATTGTCATGTGGGATGTGCTTACCGGAGATTTTGACCGTAAACTACCTGCTGATGTCTGCCTTAAGAAAACGATTCAATACACAAAACCTGGTTCGATCGTTGTATTTCACGATAGCCTGAAAGCTTGGCCAACCATGCGGTATGTATTGCCGCGTATGCTAGGCTATTTTGCAGAGCGGGGCTATGCGTTTAGGGCTGTTCCTCAACCTGTTTATGCTGGATACTAACCAGCCAGCACCAGATCACCCGTCGATTAGTATCCTGATTGCTGCCCGCAATGAAGAGGCAACTATTCTGGAATGCCTGCAAGCTATTGACCAACTTCATGACAGCCATAGAACGATAGAAGTGCTGATTGGGAATGATCAGTCTACGGACCAAACTGCTGGACTTGTAATCAGTTTTATCCACGAGCGACCCAATTTTCGGTTAGTAACTATCACTGAATCTGTTTCTGGCTTAAGAGGGAAGGCCAATGTACTGGCACAGCTGGCCCAACAGGCCCAGGGTCAACTTTTGTTTTTTACAGATGCAGATACACAAGTGCCGCCTGGCTGGTTGGCAGAAATGAGCCGATATCTTATCGGAAACGGAGGCATTGTTACCGGAGTGACCCTCCCCGAAGGCCCGAAATTTTTTCATAAACTCCAAACGATCGACTGGCTTTATAATCTGACACTGACACATTTAATGAGTAGTGTTGGCATACCCGTAACAGCGATGGGCAATAACATGGCCGTGAGTCAGACAGCTTACAAGGCTGTTGGTGGGTATGAATCGCTTCCTTTCTCCGTGACTGAGGATTATGCGCTATTTCGGGCCATTATAAAGCAGAAATATAGTTTTCGAAATCTTTTGGACGTGAGCGTGTTAGCTCGCACAAAACCTGTTCAGACAATCTCAGAATTTTTCCAGCAACGTAAGCGCTGGATGCGTGGCGCAGCCAATTTGCCCCTGTGGATGGTCGTGATGCTATACATGCAATACCTGACTGCTCCACTTTTACTTTTGCTAGCCTTACTCGCACCTGTACTTGCGCTTGGAATTTATTTGAGCAAATTGATGATCCAGACCATGGTACTTTCGTTTGGATTGAGCCGATTAAGGCAAACCAAGTTATGGCCATATGCGTTGCTGTTTGAAATTTACCAACTCATCATCGGGCCGCTATCGGTAGTATTTTACCTGTTGCCGACGAAGATTGTCTGGAAAGGAAGAAACTATAAGTGAAGAGTAAGGAATATGACTCTTATCGATACCCACGCCCATATTTACGATCAGCAGTTTATCGCCGATCAGAAAGCTATGCTTGATCGGGCTGAAATGCAGCAGATTAGCCAAATCTGGATGCCTAACTGTGCTCGCGAAACAGTATCAGGTATGATGGCTCTTGCTGACCAATATCCGGATCGGTGTTTACCAATGATGGGCCTACATCCCGCCTATGTCAACGATACGTTTGAGCAGGAACTGGCAACGGTTGACGATCAATTGAATCGACATGCCTTTATGGCTGTAGGTGAAATTGGCCTGGATTTTTACTGGGATATGACCTACGTAGATCAGCAGTTTATAGCCTTTGATACCCAACTTCGCTGGGCGTCTGAACAAAAATTACCTGTTTCTATGCACACTCGCTCCGGCCATGATCGGAACTCCTTCGCCGAAGCAGCTGACCTGATTGAGAAATTGGCACTGCCGAATTTAACGGGCATTTTTCACTGCTTTGTTGGAACGCTCGATGAGGCCAACCGGGCTATTGAGTTGGGCTTTAAACTAGGGATTGGCGGAGTGGCTACGTTCAAAAATGGAGGTATCGATAAAGTGCTGCCTCACATTAGTTTAGAACATCTCGTTCTTGAAACCGATGCGCCTTATCTAGCCCCTGTGCCGTATCGGGGAAAACGTAACGAACCCGCTTACCTGCAACTAATTGCACAGCGAATTGCTGATATCAAGCAACTGAGTTTTGATGAGGTAGCGCGTCATACGACTGCTAACGCATTATCGCTACTACCTACCCTATATGCCAATTTGCTCCCCAGTATTGACTAATGAACAGCTCATGGAGTATTCGACATTATCCATTTACTATTAATGCATTACAGAACCATTCACATTAATCCGACCTCAGCCAAACGTTCTCTTGCCTCTGTGTTAGTAATTTATACGGGAGGTACGTTTGGTATGGTTTATGATCCTAAGGCAAGTCAACTCGTGCCATTCGATTTCGAGCGGGTACTTGACCGTCTCCCCGAACTCAATCGGTTAGATTTCGATATAACTCTGCTTACACTACCCGAAATTATTGATTCATCGAATATGAAACCCGCCGTATGGGTCGAATTGGCGCGTATTATTCAGACGAATTACGAACTATACACCAGCTTTGTGATTCTGCATGGTACTGATACAATGGCCTACACGGCATCGGCATTGAGTTTTATGCTGGTTGGACTCAACAAACCCGTTATTCTGACTGGTGCGCAACTACCCATTGGGGTAGCCCGAAGTGATGCCCGTGAGAATTTTATTACTGCCCTCGAAATTGCAGCCGCTATGGATATACCTGAAGATGCTGACGCTCCGGAAAGTAGCCTTCCCATGGTGCCTGAAGTGTGCGTATATTTTAATTCGTTATTGTTACGAGGGAATCGATCTACCAAGCGGGAAAGCGTTCAGTTTAATGCATTTTCATCGGAAAATTATCCGCATTTAGCCACGGCTGGCGTACGTATTGACTATAATCGACCGTTTATTCGCCCTTACCAGTTTAACCAGTCCCTGACGCTCCGAACAGTACTGGACACGAACGTAACGATCCTGAAACTCTTTCCGGGTATTACACAACCGGTCGTGGAATCTATCGTAAACATCCCCAAACTGCGAGGTTTGGTACTCGAAACATTCGGAGCAGGTAATGCGCCTACAGACGCTTGGTTTCTAGACACAATCAAAGCCGCTATTGACCGTGGTGTGTTGGTCTTCAATGTGTCGCAGTGCGAAGGAGGGCGAGTTACGCAGGGCCAGTACCAAACCAGCAAGCAATTACTCCAAATTGGTGTAGTAAGTGGAGCCGATATCACGACCGAAGCTGCCATCACCAAACTTATGGTATTACTTGGCCGCGAAAGTGATCGGGGAGTAGTTGCTACAACCCGTTTGCGAACACTACTGGCTCAGTCAATTAGTGGCGAAATGAGTGAGTAGTCGATTTTTGCTGAGTTAGCTATTGCGTTTTTACGGTCAATCGTGCATCTTTGCACTCCGATTCGGCAGACCACCGAAATCATAGAGAGCTGCCAGAGTGGTCGAATGGGTCTGATTCGAAATCAGAAGTACTCGCAAGGGTACCGGGGGTTCGAATCCCTCGCTCTCTGCTTTAATTCCTGTAATTGGCTGAAATTTAGTTAATTACAGGAATATTTTTTTTGGTTGCAATTCTGTTTCAACTGCGTTTAATTTATGCTGATTGGATAGGGAGGTTGTAGACTATCCGCTAATTTATCACATGGACATCCTTCCGTGAGTTACCCCATGACAATCCACTACACCACCTGGATTTTCGACAAGACCTATGAATATTCCTTCTTTGTGTGTTCGGTCTATGAATTAACTGGTCCTCAATTTAGAATGCACTTGATTCTACATTATAATTAGACGTATATGGCTGCAAAACAACCAGACGATAATGATGGTGATAGAAACACTAAGGCCGACTTAATTGACTAGACTTAGTTCACTTACTTCTACAGGAGGCTTAAAATAGCTAGAGTTGCCATAGTGTTGGAGCAAGTTAGCCGTGTGCTGATAGAGTTCATTCATTTGTTGGTGTACCCGATTTGCACAAGAACTTCCATTCCATTCGGATTCACGAAATCGAACGTCAACCGTACCATCTTTTTGCAATGCTGCATCAAAAAAAACGATGTCACTGTTCAGTTTTTCAGCTAAACGAAAAATATTGGGGGAATATGGATCACCTAAATGATGATCAACCAACGCAACAACTGAACCACCCTGTTGCAGTATTCTTTTGGCTTTTTGTAGGACAAAAGAACCTGTATGGATAGCCGGTATCTTTTCAAGACTTCCCCAAACAGCAATGGAATCTTGAACAGATGGATCGCCTACTATGGCAACAGTGGGTTTAAATCCACACTCCATTAAGTAACGTAAGGCTACTTTAGATAGAGGAATATGGGTTGAACATAGCACCAAACCGTTAGGCCTTTGCTTAAAAAATAGCTCTTCACCCCGCCCATGGACAGGCATTGGAAAAGACCTTCCTTTACGGGTCATCACAGCCAATAGACCGTTTAGCCTGTAGGCATGATTAATCGCCCATGTATTAGTATATTTATTTTTTTGTGGTTTATATAAATAAGACATCACTCCAGAAACGGCATAAGCTACTATATACCAGTTCTTTAAAGGAAATAAAGTCGTAATTGCAAGAGCAACATATGTTTTGACGCTATTAGATAGACCCATAACGAACAAATTACCAAAGTTAAGATGTGGATTAACTATTTTGTAACTGATTGCCAATCTCTACTAATAAGACTAATGGTCAATTAGATTCATTAGTGATTTTTATTTGCCAATAAGTGTATTTGTATGTATAAAAACCAATTAAAGATAACTTATAGTTTTCATATTTTAAAAATAACAAATTGATAGTTATTTTTAAAATATGAAATGTAAAACGCCTGGCTAATCACTAACCGGGCGTTTTACATTTCCTGCCTAATCGTAAACTACAGACTACCTCTATACTACTACGCGTAAAAGCCAGCTATTGGCAAAGACTTCCTGCGTTTCATCTTTTCAAATAATTTATACGTATCGTTCCCCTTGAAGAATATTAAGCAGCTTTAGTAAGGCTTTGGGCTTTGGATGCGTAGGGTAGTTGGCCCAATCTTCGATAGCAATATCAGGGTATAGCTTGCCCAGCACGTTTAGAAAATTAAGTAACTCCTGACCCATCCGGGCAGCGGTTTCGACTCCGCAGTTGACGCCCGTATCAAACAACTCATTGGCTACTTTCTGATTGATTACCTGGTGAAGTTTGCTAACATCTTAGTAGTTTGCTTTGTAGAACACGCGGACGGATGTCTGCAATCTTGGATCTGAAGCGAGTAATTTACTGAGTAATATCGGCTCCAGTGTAAAGTCAGATCTGCGCATGGTTTCTTTCGTTACGCCGATCGTTGCCCAGCAGTGCCAATCTGGATGGAAGACGCGCGAAATACCCTTATACGTTTCTTCCCCTTGTCCGAAGGGTTATTGGCATAGCCGCTTGCTTTATCCATCGTCAGAATGGGCGTTTTTTCTGACCGTTCCAGTCTATCGGCGCGCCTTGTTCAGATTGGAATTCATGATACCAGTAAGCCAGATCTGGATTAAAGAAGGCGGGCAATGGCTGAGTTTTTGCCCATACACAAAAAAGACTTAGGGCAACACTCAGTAGCAGAATGACTGCAATGAGTCCAAGGCGTTCAGTTTTCATGTCTGCTAAGTCGGTTAAATTCAGAAATAGCCTGCTGGATTGAATCAGTGGGTGAGACAGTGGAGGAAGTAGGTACAGATGCTGAATTGGCCGACAAGTTATGGTCTTGGATTCCAGTGCTTTGCAAACCGTTTGATAAGGATATGGAGCTAGAATAATTCGTTGACCATTTATAGCGTTTTAAAAGAAAATATATAACGTTATGAATGGCAAACCTCACTTCGTTACCTATGCTAGCCACTACTGCTGCACAGTTCCGGTCAGTACGACCGGCTCATTATGGGCAGGTTATGGAGGCTGGCATTACAGAGCCTGTTCCTTTTTGATTAGTAAGCGTAGTGCGCTTCACAAATTCCACTACACTAATTCTACATGCCAGTTCATCCCACCTACAGTGAACTACGTAAGTAGCTCGTTTCCTTCTCGTCCGCTTCGTTCTGTTTTGCGCACCTGGCGAAAGATTGATGACCCCTTTGTGCTGCCTGGAAAATCCCGAAAATTAGCCGCCTAACCATCATGAGAATCGAGAAAAAATCTTTGCTCATTCCCGGTCCCTGGACCCTGATCGTTCTCATTTCTATGGCAATGGTCTGGCTCGTTATAAGTAGCCTGTGGGACATGATCTTTTAATTTGAGAGGCTGCTCATCGGAATTTTGTTCATTTTATAAAGTCATTTTACCAACCAGGATAAATTTTCCTGCTGAATACCTAAAGGTAGCCGATGTACCCGCCGAGAGAGTGGTGAGTACGACGCTATCGGACGCATTGGCAATGGCGGCACTTCCTGTTGATCCCGTTGGGCGTAATATAGTAATCTCATCCTGAAGGTTAGCCCGTGCATCATTCAGGGTATAGGTCAGCGTGGCACTACCTGCATGAACGCCCGCTATGATTAGTGTTCTTCCTGTTGTGCCTAATTCAAAGCTGGTTGCTGTAGAACCTGAGTACGTTGTTACGCTGAATTTGGGATCAATTACGTTCTGCTCTCGCCAGGTGCCCGCCGTCGTGCCTGCCACGACCCGGTTTCTAAAATCCCCCAAAGGGTTAGCTGTGGCATCTCCGCCCGTAACTGGATTTTGTATAACTGCCCCACTACCCCGCCAAATCACAAGAATCCTATCAACAATATTATTGTAGGTATTGACGTATACTTCAAGCTGTTTGGCGCCGGTTGCCGAGTTGTCCTTAACCAACATCACCTTGCTGACCTGAAGCCCAGCAAGTGCTCCTCCTCCGGTCGTCAGGTTCTGAATGACAGGTCGATCATTATATTGACTATTGACAAAAAATTCAGTTCGTAATACCCTGCCCAAATTGTCAGTGGCTACAAGCGTCAGATATCCTATTAGTGTCGATGTATTCGTATTAGGCGAGTAGGTACTTGACGCTTGGACGATCGTGTAATAACCAGTACCAGTGGGTTGGAAATATTGGTATTGGGGAGCAGGCCAAAAGGAATTTTCACCGTTAAGAGTAGCCGTCTGGCGAAAACTGGCGGCATTCCCCAATGCGCGAAGGTTGGTCGCTCTAGTATCACCCAGTTGAATGACATGCCAGGCGCAACCCGCAGCTGTCAGTTGAAAGGTGCCATGTGTACAAGTGGTCATTACATCACGTACCCGAATGTCGCCGGTAAAGTCCAGGATTCGTCCATCGGGCATGAAGACTGACAGCACATCATCTGCTCCATCGACAGACACTCCCTTTTTGTACTCCATGCTGATCGGTATACGCTCGTTCGTGACGAAAGAACGAAGGAATCGCTGCGTTGTTGATTGCCCTGAACGCTCGGTAACTGTACCCGCATAGGCGGTTAGGTCGGTGCCAGCCACACCATTGTTTGTCACTTTTAACGTGACTGAGCCGTTGTTGACCTCAAGGTGAATGAGCTTAAGTAGTGAGGTATTCGTAGGTCCACCATTGAACATGATTACAGGTCGGGGTAGGCCAGCGCTATTCGTTCCATCGAATGAGCATACCCCAGCCACGCGAAGGATTGGTGGCGTAGCTTCTGTCCAGGACATACCTACATATACGTTGCTGGATGAGACCATTTTCCCTCCCTGGATCTGTACCGTTGTATTGCCAGGCCCAGATGCGGTCAATGTGTGGCCTGAAATAGTAATCAGGTTGTTTATGAGCGTCCCGTCAGGCCGGTCGAAATCCTCGATTGGAGGATTGTTCGCATGTCGATCGCCTGCCAGATTTCGCTTGGTGTCTAATGCGCCAGACGGAAGGGGCAACCACGCTCGCGTACCATCAGGATACTTGCCAGCCAAGGGTGTACTTGGGGCAAGTTGCGCGGAGGTAGCAATGCCCGAAATAGTGTTAAATGGTTGCGTATCAAGATGATTACTTTGAGTTAGTAACATCGCGCCAGGACTGTTGGCCGTTGCGTCTGCGGCTATGCCTGCTAATTTGACCGTATTGGCCGCAATGCTATTGATGTGCATCGTCAGTATTGCTCCAGCACCAGCCGCATAACTAGCCTGAGTCAAGTTATCGAGTTGGTTGACCTGGTCCTGAATGTTGGCTGTAGCTGAGGAAATGCTGGCTAATTTCAGCGAATCAGCGCGTGGATAAAGACCATACTGGTTGTTGAGGTAATTTAATTTGTAATTGATTTGCGCAACTGGATCGTTTATCGTCTGCGCAAAACCAGATAGTGAGTCCAGAAGAAATAAAAGTGAAAGTAGCTTTTTCATTGCGACGGATTAATTAAAAAGTAAAGTCATTAAGTCTTGCCAAACACTCAGTATGGTAATGGGTGTGTAGCTATAGGGAGCTGTGGTAATTGCAGTTAAAGTAGTTGGTGAAGGGGCGAATGTGGCCCGTTTTTCGGTATACAAATTCGCACTATTGCCCGTGATACCATCCCGATTTATCTCCACATAAGCCGTTTCTGGCAAATCGGACGTTTTGTTCCATTTTAAGGCGGGCATTGGCCATAGAAATAAGAGTAGTTTTTTCATGTCTGATTTGTGTTACGGTTTTTGGGTAATTTTTCTACTCTTAAGCGCCAGCAGGACGGGTGATGGTGAATGATCTGACCAAATAAGTAATGCCCGATACGTGATCGAACGTAATCGTTGTGTCACTTGCCGGTAAAGTTAAAAAAACAGAAATCGGACGGGTACCCCCAGCGACGGCCTATGCATTAAAAGTAATTTGACAAACTCCATCGATTCGGATACACCTTGCGCTGAACCAGTAGTTCACCAAAGACATCCAGCGTCAAACCTGACGCCAATACACCATTGAAGAAAAAAAGAGATGAAAATCGTACTGTTAGTGGAGCACTATTACAGTCCTATGAACTGGGCAGTTGTCTGGTTGAGTGGGTCCACTATTGATACCATGAATCATGAGATAATGTAACGCCAGCGGATGCGTATTGGGGCCGTAAGGAGCAAATCTTAGTAGAGCGATAAAAAATCAAGCAGTCATCCATGATTAGTGGACGGAAAAGTCATATTTTTCAGCGCATACAAAGTGACTAAAACTATCTCTTCCCATTTTCACCCGCAGCTGTCCACTTTTGGCTGACGACATACAGTTTTCTGGTAGGTCGTCGGATGAAAATACTTTACTAAATGAAATTGATAACCCTCCACATCTATGAAATTCTTTTACCTGCCGCTACTGATGACGAACAAGCTGAACGAGTTTACTGGGAAATAAAGGAATTTATAGCCAGCCAAGGTAATAAGATTTCTATCACTCGAATCAGAGAGATTTCATATTGGCACAATGGAAAACAGCTAACTGAAACCGTTGGAGAAAATTCACCGACAAACGGAGAAACAGTTGCCGCTATTTTTGATGCACCAAACCCTTGCCTTATATGTACCTTCAGTCGGGGAGAGCCGATTCTGGCTGGAAAGCATAGCTTGATTTATGCATAGCCTTTTGACGATCCAACCCCTGAAGTTGATTAAGGTATGCCCTCTCAATATATGGATTATCGCCTATTGACGCTTCAACCCCAATTTCGGAGTTAACCGATGATGCTTGGGAAGTGGCAGACGAATCATGTGGAACTATTTAATAGTCCATCTCCATAAGCTTTGCACTATGAACCTCTGTTAAATATGGATTAGTAATAACCTTGATCCCCTCCTTTACTTGTATTTCCATATCCTAAATATAACGTTTTTACACGCACTCCCATGAAACACCTTTTTACCTTTTTTTTACTAATTTCTATTTACTCGGTTAAGGCGCAGAGGAATTATATCGCCAATACAGCTAATTCCGATTCGCCTGGCTTGGAAAATACCGTAGTTGGCGCTAGTGCTGGATTTACTAGTTTAACGGGTGGAGACAATAGCTTTTTTGGGTTTAGCGCCGGGCTTAATGCTGGTCCTGGTTATGACAATACGTTTATTGGAAGTTATGCTGGCGCAAATAGTAGGTTTGGTATCTCGAATACATTCGTAGGAAGTTTTTCCGGGTATTCGAATGTAGCGGGAGTTAGTAATGTAATGATTGGTGATGGTGTTGGGTATCAGAATAATGGAAGTTATAATACATTCATTGGTAATAATGCCGGGTACAATAATACAATTGGAAGTTATAACATATTTCATGGACACGTAGCTGGTTACAGCAACACTACGGGTTCCCACAATATCATCATTGGCCCTAACGCAGGAACCACTATTACAAACGGCGATGACAACGTTCTAATCGGCTACAGCTCCCAAGCTGAAGATGGCCTGCACAATGCCACGGCCATCGGATCCGGTTCCCGCGTAGTCATCAGCAACGCCCTGATCCTGGGCAATCAAGCTAATGTGGGCATCGGTACCTCAGCGCCCACAACCCGTTTAGAAGTTGTCAGTGAAACACCTGATAATAGTGGCCTGCGCTTATCCAATCTAACCACGGCCAGTCCGGCTACTCAGTCAACTGATCAATTTTTATCTGTTGATGAGAAAGGGAATGTAATCAAAGCAGGGTATAAACTTCGGATCAATAACCCGTCGGAGTGGAGCGATAAGGTATTTGTACCGGGCTATCAGTTGAAACCTTTATCGGAAGTAAAGAAGTTTATTGATGCAAATCAGCATTTGCCAGGAATACCTTCAGCTGTGGAGGTAGCAAAAGAGGGCGTGGATCTGGTTAAGATGAATGCGAAGCTGCTTGAAAAAGTTGAGGAATTGACGCTGTATCTACTTGAGCAACAGAAGGCCAATAAGGAGATGAAAGCGGAGATTGATGAATTGAGGGCATTGATCAAGAAATAATCCAATGAACCATAATGACTTGCTTACTCAAAAAAAGCTTCTTCTAACTAATCTATTAGAAGTCGATTATATCCGCAATTCGGATGGTATTGACCTGCCTATGTTGAATAGTTATTATGTATCAGAGTGGGCATTGATTACTGAACACTTGGAGATTGTTAGTCAGATGGAACAGTAGTAAATTATAAAATAACCCCATCTCCCTGGACAGGCGAGAAGACCACACAATACACAGCATGAATAAAGATCCAGAAAGTCTAAGTCCATCGGAACAGATTGACTACATACTTAAGATTTTAACTGGCAGGGTGGAAGTTGTAGTAATAACCAAATCTACACCTGACTGGTACTATAATTGCAGTCCAGCCAGCTGATGAGTATGGGTTGATTGAGAAGAGGACTAATATATACAGTCTAACAAGGGAGGGGCATACTGCCATAAGACTTGGCGGTAAAATAAGAGTAGCATCAAGGCGAGTAAAGATACTATTTTGACCGTTTTGCCTCTGAACATTTGTAGGTTACCCGCAGATTCGTTTATTTTGCGCTCCGTTTAGCGTTCTTAGTAGCCCCCCTGGTAAAATTCCGAATAAAAACCCAGTTTCAGAGGCCGTCAAAGAGGTGCAAGAAAGAGCAAAGTCGGAGATGTAAGTGACTCATAATCAATTATATAAATAAAAAAATAGAGAGGTGTCCGAGTGGTTGAAGGAGCACGCCTGGAAAGTGTGTATGCGGGCAACCGTATCGAGAGTTCGAATCTCTTCCTCTCTGCATTAATTCCCGTAATGAACTGTATTTCAGTTTATTGCGGGAATTTTTCTTTTTGAGATATAATCCTGCTTCAACAGCGTTTGATATGGATCAAACCCAAAAGTTGTGGAGCCAGTTGTATAGTCTAGATTTGTGATTTTGATCAACCCTAGAGCTGAGAACTGCATGCTTCAGCCAAGTAATGAGGTTAGCCATTTTGCTTCTTAAGCAATTACTCGATTAGCTATAAATGTATACCATGTTGTACGCAGCCATTAATAGTGTCAGACGATACCTAAGTCGCTATTGTTTCAAATACCTGTTTATAAATAACTAGCTTCCAAATAGGATGATCAGTATATCGACCGTTGCTTCAGTCAGGTATTAATAGATAGAATCCAGTATATTTTGCTGATCGGGGTTGAGCGCCCGTTGATTAATGGCAATAAATCTAATTTTATGTTGGCGTTACGTTTGGTTTCCTGGCGCCATTGTGAATGAAGCAGTAATCTCTCATTTTTCAATATAATTCGTTTTATAAAATGGGTTGCGATCTTTCAGAATGTAGACTGAGTCTTTGAAAATATGGATAGTTGAATAGCCTAGTAACTAAGAAAAATGGGATACGCTAATTGAGTATAGCAAAAACATGTAGTTTCGCCCTTCACCCAAAAATCCTGCCCCTCAATGAAGAAAATTTTACTTGGCTTTTTACTACTGACTTTGTTGAGCTGCCAACCATCCAAAACATACTATGAGAAAGTGGATGCATTAAGTGGCTATAAAGAGCTGACTTTAGATGCCCCCTACGAGGTACTGAAGAAAAAAGTTGATATGCGCCTAACGCAGTATGATCAGTGTAAGGCAACAAAGAAGTACGAGATAAAATCAGATAAGTATTTATTGATTGGTGCGGTTCGATTTGATAAAGTCGAACTGGAATTTGTAAGGGATAGCCTCTATAGAACGACCCTCTATACAAAAGACACCTATGAGACAGCGGCTCAACTACATGCCATGTATCGCAAGGAATTTGGTGAGCCTCATGAAGTAAAAGACGTCGGCTATAAATCCACAGAATGGAATGGCAAAAACCATACAATACATTTTGTCGATAGGGTACAAAGCAGTGACTTTGAGGTTGAATATGCCTCCAATAAGGGTTTACGTCGTTCAATCGACGAAGAAAGGGCATGTAATGAGCGAAAAGCCAAAAAAAGTCGGAGTGAATTATAGCTGTTAACGTAAGAATGCCTATTGGCCACATTATGTCCTACGCTCACTCCTTTTTCTGCTAATCGGATGATTTTTTAATTCCTACAAGGCCAAGTAATCGGTGCCAAAAGCGAAATGTTGGCTGTGGATCTCCCGTCTGGTCATGGAAAGTAGCATTGGCAACAGAGAATTCGGGTGTAAGCTGCCTTTTTATGGAGTCAATAACTTCAGGTGTTGGCTTTTTGGATTGAATTGATCGAACCGCTTCAATTGGAATTATAATTTGCTTATTGCCCGTTTTAGTTTTTACCCAAACCGAATAATTCGATTCGTCTATGAGTGAATGTTCCAGGTATTGGACAGCACCGCCCATGCCCAGTAATAGTTCAATTGGCTCTTTATCAGATTTATAATGTGCGTTCATTGCCCTGGTTGTTTATAGCTCTACCAGTCGGTTTAGTCTGACTGATCCTGTTGTAAAGACGTATGCGCAAACTAAAAAGCTGCAAAATCGCGCGTTTAATAAATGATTATCGTGTATTTTTTTTGTGCGATATCCGACCGTCGAGCACTTACGTGTAGGCGATCCGAATTGCAGTCTAAAGACTGAAAGGCCTATCGACAAGGAGTTTAAAGCAACGAATAGACAAATTATAGTTAGTAAGGACTGACAATTCGACCTTGTGTTGTAGCGGTACTGACTATGTTGCCCTAATGAAGACGCTCGCTAATAAAGTAGCTTTGACCTAACGAGTATAATTTTATACAGTATCCAACTATATTTACCCTTTATTTCATGGCAAAATCAATCAAATCCTTACATAATTTTTGATGCTTTCTATAGTGCATATTTTATAGGAAAAATAGATAAAGGATTGTTATACAGTTAATTTGGTTAATTTAATTTGCCGTGTTTATGTGTGAATTCTGCTGATTGGTTTGCTACTGACTCAAAAAAAACATACTAGAAATAAGGGTAAAAACTTTCATTATTTTATGAAATACTGAAAAGTGGATACATAAAAACCTTGCCTGGTCATATTCAGATAATATATTTTCCTAAATTATATTAAAATAAAAAAGAAGCATCTCAACTCCTTACGGCTGATTCTATAAGTTATAGCTTAAGCGTAGGTTAAACTAATATTCATTTATTTCCGTCTTTTGAGTTATAGTCAATAGTAGAATTTAGTTAGGTATATAATTGCCTGTAGTAAATAATAGAAAAGGTTTATTACTTTAAAATAATAATACTTGCCAAAAGATTTGACTTTTTCGCACGAAGACTTACTATATTTGCGCCGTAAGAATCCCATTAACGATAAATAAATTGTCGAATGAAAGCAAAACAAATTCGGTTCTTTTCTCCGATCGAGAATAGCGACTCTAAAAAACAGAAGAAGAAAAGTGCTGCTAAACCTGTCATTGTTACGGGATATATTTCGTCAGCCGGAAAAGTCGTATTCCCCGACAAATCAATCGCCCAATTAGGACTTGATACGGAAAATAACCTGTTTAAAGTAGGTACTCAGGAAGGCAAACGCAAAATAAAATCACTTTACCTGATTCCTGGCGCTGGCGAAAATGAAGAATCATTTGAGTTGGAGAAAGCAGCCAAGAGCCATAGCATTTCGTTACCTTTTATTCTTCAGAAAGGCGGTATCGACTTTGCAAATGTAAAGTATACGTTCACTGTCAAGCCATTCGACTATGATGATGATGTAACAGGTTATGAATTGAAATTGACTAATGATAGCCCGAAGCCTGAATATACAGGTAAACCACGTGGCCGTAAGCGTCTGAATCCAACAGAAGAATAAGATGTTTATGTGTTATTAGTTCTGAAAATAAATTGGTTTTATACACTAAAAAAGCGGGCAATTAACCCGCTTTTTTAGTGTATATTAGTTTTACAGCTAGTTGTAAATAACTATGTCCGACTGTCGGAATTAAATTCTAAAATGGTTTATTTTATGCGTACCACAAGGTAATTTATAGGCGATTTATTAATCTATCCTGAAAACAAAACAAGAGCCTATGCACAAGGTTTTCTGATTATGACCCGCGACCAACTCGATAATCTTATTATACAGGGCGAACATACCCGATTAGAATTCAAACGTCAATTGTCGTCGCCTGGCCGGATTGCCCGAACGCTGGCTGCTTTTGCAAATACGTCAGGCGGAATATTGCTTATTGGAGTTGCCGACAATGGCAAAATTGTGGGCGTCTCGTCGGAGTTTCGGGAGATTGAAAAGATTGAGCAGGCAACCGACCAACTTATTGAACCAGCATTGGCAATCAGCTACGAAACAATAGCTCCCGATGGCCGGATGTTGTTGATTATCAGCGTTGGAGAAAGTATTGAGAAACCTCACTATGTTGTCGACGAGGCCGGGAAACGTACCATCTACGTTCGGGCAAAAGATAAGTCTGTGCCGACCAGTAAGCTCATTATTACGCCGGATATGGCTACTAGTGAGTTGATCAAATCACCAATGGCCCGGACGCTAATTCAATACCTCCGTAAGAACGAGCATATTACTGCGGATAAATTTGCTAAACTCATTAATATATCCGATTACCGAGCTGGTAAATTGTTGCGCCAACTGGCCGAGCGAGGGTTATTGATTTTGATTGATAAACCCCGTCCAGTACGTTATGCACTCAAACTGGCAGAATAATCAAGTTGTATCTTTGCCAATATGATGACCACAGAGCAAGAAATTACAAAAGAGACAATTACTGGTTTTTTTCAGGGTTTGCAGGATCGGATTTGTCAGGCGCTCGAAGAAGCGGATGGTACGGGTCGATTTCGCGAAGATAGTTGGGAGCGACCAGGTGGGGGTGGAGGACGTTCGCGCACTATGGCTGGTGGGCGTATTATTGAAAAGGGAGGGGTAGGTTTTTCGGCCGTTTATGGCGAAGCGACAGAAGCCACGTTACGCACCTTACAACTTGCTGATCGGGATGCGGCATCACCACCGACGTTTTATGCTACAGGCGTGTCGATTGTTCTGCATCCACACAGCCCTATGGTACCCATTATTCACATGAATGTTCGGTATTTTGAGCTGAGTACTGGCCACAATTGGTTCGGTGGCGGCATTGATCTGACACCCCATTATGTGGTGGCCGATGATGCTCACTGGTTTCATCAGCAGCTCAAAACCGTTTGTGATCGCCACGATTCGACCTATTACGATAAATTTAAACCCTGGGCCGACGACTATTTTTACATTCCCCACCGACAGGAAACGCGTGGTATTGGGGGTATTTTCTTTGATTATCTCAAGCCGGAAAATACCGCTCACAAAGCCGACCTGTTTGCGTTTGTTCAGGATGTGGGGAATGCCTTTGCGCCAATTTATACGCACTTCATGCGGCAGAACCATACCATATCCTTTGGCGAGCGTGAAAAACAATGGCAATTACTACGCCGGGGACGTTATGTCGAATTCAATCTGGTCTGGGATCGAGGGACCAAGTTTGGGCTCGAAACAAATGGTCGTACTGAGTCTATTCTGATGAGTATGCCTCCTCAAGCCAACTGGACGTACGATTTTAGGCCCGAAGCTGTTAGTCGTGAAGAACAGACTCTCCATCAACTAAAAAAAGGGATTAATTGGGTGTAATACACTCTATTACAAGGGCTGCAATGAGTAAATAATTGCCAGCCAGGAGTTCGTACATATACAGACCAGCAGAAAGGTTGGTTTTGCTTTGTCGTAACGTATGTATTGCGAAATCAAGCCTTGTCCAGAGCTAACTCCCTTTATCAATTGTTATTGGTCAATTGATGCGCTGGCTAATGCGACATTAACTGACTACTCATTTCCAGATGGTTGTCCAGAAATTATTTTCAATCTGGAAACGCAGGTAAAACGATTTTCAATAGATGGGCGGGTTTCCATGAACCCATCTGTTGAATTTATTGGGCAGATGACGCAGCCCTATCAGATTCGTACGCAGGGCAGAAACCGAATTGTTGGCGTACGGTTTTATCCCCATACAGTTGCTTGTTTTACGAAAGAAACGATTGCGCAATTTAATGATCAGACAATTGCAGTTCAGGATATATGGGGAACCGAAATTTTGGACGTGGCTGTGCAAATTGCCGAAGCTTCCACACCTACCCAATGGGTTACTCCATTAAATGCTTTTTTTAGAAGTCGATTAACGAATCAAATTGATAGTAGCCGCCATAAATTAACCGATTTCGCTGTCAGACAATTTCTATCTCAAAAAGATGTAACAGACCTTGACGCTATTGTCCGTGCTTCTGGTCTCAGTCATCGCTATCTTCAACAGTGCTTTCATCAACGGGTAGGTATAAGCCCTAAGATGCTCCTCAAAATTATTCGGTTTCAAAAAACATTTCAGTACCTGAACGCCGGAGCGCACTCATTAACGTATGTTGCTTACGAGTGTGGTTATTACGATCAGGCACATTTTATCCGTGACTTCAACGCATTTACGGGAAGTACGCCTGCACGCTATTCATTGCAACATCATCCATTTAACCAACATTTTCTGGTCGCATCCAACAGTTCGTATTTATACAATTTTTAGCCGCCGACTTTCGATTATTTCGCCCCTGGTTATCTATAAAAATCGACTAATTAGGATAGTCCTGACTGGGTAAACTGGTTAATAACCAATAGACTAAAAGCGCTTCAAAAACTTTGTTCCCGGATATGTTCATGAATAAAAACTGGATCTTAAAAGCTATAGGTTTAGTTGCTGTCTGCTGTGTATTGCTAGCTCATACGGCACCGGCTCAGCAAGGATTTAACCCCATGCTACTCAAAATAAAATGGGAGTTAGTTCAGAACCAGTATCAGGCGAAACCACAATTTCTGGCCGCTTTAGTGGTGACTAATGGTAGTCAGGAAATAATGCCCGTATCGGGCTGGAAACTCTATTTCAATCTACGCTATCACAGCCCGAATTTAACCGCTCTTAGTAAGGAGTTAACGATCAAAAATGTCAATGGTGAACTGTTTTACCTGCAGCCAACTCTAGACTTTACTCCTTTAAAATCTGGCGAATCAGTTCGGTTGGAATTTACCGGTGCACGTCGGGTCGCAAATTATCAGGATGCCCCGTCTGGTTTTTTCTGGGTAAATGACGCTACTCCACAAACGGCAATTTCGGCCAATCAGGTTGTTGTTCAGCCGTTTATACAATCAGCGCAGTCGACAGCTGAACAGGCCAGGGCCTTATTTAATGAAAATCAGGTGGTTCAGGATATCCCCATAGCCAGGCTCCCAAAGATACTCCCGACGCCCGTTTCGTATCGGGAGACAAATGGAATTTTTACTCTCGACAGCCGAACAACACTAGTGGCTGATGAGTCTTTTCAAGCCGAAGCGAATTATCTGAGTGAAGAAATCAAAAAACTGTTGGGAAAACCTCTGCCTAGAGCTAAGACAGAACCAGCGGACAAGGTTATTGTGCTTAAGAAAATAAACCTGCCTAAAGAGGCCTATGAGCTGCAGGTGACGCCTAAGCGCATAACGATTTCGGCAACAGACGGAACTGGTATTTTTTATGGAATCCAGTCCCTTAAGGCTATTCTGCCAACGTCTGTCTGGGCTAACAAACAGGTAGCCCTCTCTGTGCCGACAGTCAGCGTATCGGATGCACCCCGATTTGCCGTGCGGGCGTTTATGCTGGACGTCGGTCGAAATTTCCAGCCGAAGCAGGCAATCCTGAAACTGCTGGAGGTAATGGCACTGTATAAATTAAACGTCTTTCATTTTCACCTGACTGACGACGAAGGCTGGCGATTAGCTATCCCCGATCTACCCGAACTCACCCAGGTAGGTTCGCAGCGTGGATACCCATTCAGCAATAATGAGCGGTTGCAGCCTTCCTATGGCTCGGGCGCTGTGGCCGGTCGGTTGATGGGCAGCGGCTTTTATTCCCGTGCTGATTTTATTGAGATTTTACGATACGCTACCCAACGCCATATTCGAGTCGTTCCCGAAATAGAATCGCCGGGTCATGCACGAGCAGCTATCAAAGCCATGGAAGCTCGCTATACAGCTTATATGGGTAAAAATCAGCCAGAAGAAGCAGAGCGGTATCGATTAACAGAATCAAATGACCAGTCTCAGTACCGATCGGCGCAGTATTTTACCGATAATGTGATGAATGCGGCTTTGCCCTCGACGTATCGATTTATTGAGAAGGTGATTGATGAGGTACAGCGGATGTATACCGAGGCAGGTGCGCCTTTATCGATGATGCACATGGGGGGCGACGAAGTGCCGCATGGTGCCTGGGAAAAATCGCCGGCGGTAATTGCTCAATTGCAGCAGGATACGTCCGTAAAAACGGCCAAAGGGTTATCGCAATTTTTCTTTAGCCGGGTGAAAACCATGCTTAAAGCGCGCGGACTTATGTTAACAGGTTGGGAAGAGTTGGTTGTTCATGAACCCGCGCCCGACAGCGCCCGGCGGGTGGATGTCATTTCCGATTTTATCAAGGATCAGGTACAACTCGATGCCTGGTGGAATATGTATGGAAATGAAGACATTCCGTACCGGATGGCCAATGCTGGCTACCCAACCGTATTGGCTTGTTTTGATCATTTTTATTTCGATCTGGCCCATAAACCCGGCTTTGCAGAGCCGGGTGATGCCTGGATTGGCTATCTGGATATCGACAAACTGTTCCAGTTTATACCCTACGATTATTACCGAAATAACCGTACCGATGTAGTCGGAAACGCCTGGCCCAGTGGACATTTTGATCGAAAAGAGCATCTAACACAGGTTGGAAAACAGCATATTGCTGGCTTGAAAGGGGCGCTGTGGAGCGAAAATATTACGGCCGACTCGCTACTGAACTATATGCTCTTACCACGCTTACTAGCCTTAGCCGAGCGTGCCTGGGCAGCTGATCCCGATTGGGCTAAGGAGCCAGATAGTACTCGTGCGAAAAAGGTATACGACCAAGCCTGGTCGGTGTTTGTCAATACGTTGGGTAAACGGGAATTACCCAAACTAGATTTTTATAATGGAGGATATTCGTATCGAATACCAGCGGCCGGGGCTATGTTAATTGACGGAAAAATTGAGTTGAACAGCCAATTGCCGGGTTTGCCTATTCATTATACGACAGATGGTAGTGAACCAAGCCTGAAAAGTCCGGTTTATCAATCGCCAATTTCAGCGAAGGGAAGAATTCGATGGAGAGTGTTGAACCAGAAGGGGCGCGGAGGTCAGGTGATGCAGCTAAACTGATAATTCTGTTAGTTATTCACTCAATCCTGTCGATTGTTCATTACCCATAGCGTTTCGGGATTTTTCGGGTCAATTTCGCTGGCAGAATATAGTCGACTAAACGACACTAAATCACGCTGCTTAAACAAACACATAACGCATGAACCTCTTCTGGATTTTATGGGCCATTGATGCTGTAATAGCCCTAATTTTTTTCTACTTCTTTTTTGTCGGTATGGCCGATGGCACTGTATCGTCGTTCAATGCTGGACTATGGGCGCTTATACTGGCTGCTTTGGGCGCTATTCTGGGAGGAGGCTATTGGTTGCATACCAATCAGCACGTAGTAGGAGCCAAGATTCTGTTGTCTGTGCTGGCTGTACCGGGCTTATTGTGTGGGATTTTCTTTTTAGTGCTCATCCTGACCAATCCTCGCTGGAACTAGCGGGCAGTAGTAGTTTATTGCTTTAATGCCACAGCCGTTAATTCACTTACCAGCGCAATTCCTGCAAAGACAATAGCCAGGTGCATATGACCGGTTCGGTATAGTAAAAAGGCTGAAATACCAAAAAGCATCAGGGCCAAAAAGGAGCGATAAGGCGACCCTAAACGGTAATTGGATCGGGGAGCCATAAAAATACCCCATAAGATGGCTGCTACCAAAGGAAGACCAAACCCTACTAAATAATTACGATAGGGACGATCACTGCTATGAAAGCCAGCGTAGCCGAATGATGCCAGCATACTTAGTTCAAGCAAGAAATAGATTACCTGATTAAGTAATTTGAGTAGCGGTAACAAGAGCGATTTAGGCTACTATCGAGAATTAAAAGATGAAGTGAAGAATACAAGCCCAGCAGGCAACAGAAAAGGTCAGTAAACCCAGCCAGATAGCTGCACTAATGGCATCAGAATAGGTAATGCGAATGCGAATAGTCATGGTAGAGTAAGAGATCGTTACTACCAACGCAAAGCAATTCTAATGCCAATTGTCTTTTTAGGCTAAAAATTAAGAGATATAATTTGTAAGTATTTGATTATAAGTGTATAATGGGTGGGATGGTGTTTTAAAGATTGCTTGAAAATTACTCTTTAAGTAGTTTAAAGCAGCTTTTGAGTTAACATGGACGAACGATTTACTTTTTCTCATTTCCATAAACGTATTACCAGACAAGGTTTACTAAAAGGAATTGATGAATGAGTGCCGAAAAGTAGACTACTTCGTTGAGATAGGCAGGGATAGAGATGACCGGATGGGTAAGCACGATCGATATAATCAATAGCTGGCTGTATGATCAAACAGGCTCTACGTATGAGTCTTCGCTGACTTCGTTTAGCGCGACGCTTGTGTTCTTCCCAGGAAAAAGCCCGAAAAAGCCATCCACCAAACCCACTCCACAATGACCCAGAGCAACTTACAGGTACAGAATAACAGTAGCGACCGGCAGACGGGAAAGGGTAAGCTTTTTTAGTAGTCATGGCTGTAGTAGTTACAAAAAAGTAAGTAACATATACGCCAGGCGTAGGTGGTTTAGATTGACCGAATAATAGAAAAATAGTTAAAACAAAAGCCGGATGATTAACCCCCAGAATAGGAGGGAAAGGCCCAGCATGCCTATCCAGACAAGTACCTTGGGCAAGTTGAGCGATGTTATCCAAAATCGTATAGCCATAGCAGTATGCATCCAGTTATACTATAAACGTAAAATTTTATGAGTTGGCTTTAGAGGAGGCATAATGGTATTAAACGGTACAGTATTTACTTTACTATAAGTGAGCCCAAAGCCATTTGGAGGTCAGCAGTAGCAACGAGAAGATTATAAGTAGCCCTATTGCCCAGGGATTCGGTACAAGCGAATTCTTTGTAGCCATGCTAGTTGAGTTTATAGCTCAAAACCAGCAATATCTACGCCAGTGAATAGTATATCTATTGCCACAAAGTAAATAAGGAGATAGTTGTAGAATACGTTTCGCCTGGGTAGGCGATATAAATTTAATAGCTATACTCCGGTCCTTATTGAATCTAGGGACTGTTTTAACGTGATAAGGGGTAGTAAAAACTGGAAAGCTGTTTCTACAGCAGCATCAATCGTCGTTTCGGCAGTGTGAATTTCCAGAGCGGGTTTTTCTGGGTGTTCGTAGGGAGCGTCGACGCCCGTAAATTCCTTGATTTCCCCACGACGTGCTTTCTGATAGAGCCCTTTAACGTCGCGTTGTTCGCAAACATCCAGAGGTGCATTAATATAAATTTCTATAAAATCGGAGGCTCCAATAATCGCTTTGGCAAGTTCACGCATTTCACGGGCCGGACTGATAAAACAGTTGACGGTGATGATCCCGCTGATAAGGTACAGTTTGGCAACTTCGGCAATACGGCGGATATTTTCTAATCGGCTCTCAGGGCTGAACCCAAGGTTGCTGTTGATTCCCGTGCGGATATTGTCGCCATCGAGTACCTGTGCAAAAAAACCTTCGCGAAATAGCCGTTGCTCCAATCCCGCAGCAATCGTGCTTTTCCCTGCGCCCGAAAGGCCCGTCAGCCACAGAACTTTACCACGCTGCCCAAGCCGTGCTTCCCGTTCATGACGGGGCGTCAGGCAGTCGTAAATTGGATGAATATTAGCGTGCATGTTAAAAACTTGTTTACGGTGGTGGGTTTTAATTGGGTCGGGACACATTTAAATGTCGTAACCAAACTCGCGAATGAATGGTCGCCAGAATTCCAGATCATATTTCCACCAGGCATGACAACCAAAGGGCAGCTGGTGCTGATTCAATTCATGCAGACGCTGAGGTTGTGCTTCGATGCTAAACTGTGTGGCTTCTTCGGCATCAGGGATTGTAAACCAGGTGAAGTTTCGTTTGACGAACATGCCCCAAAAGACATCCTCCGTCTTTGCCCTGTCGTTAAACCAGTGAAACGTATTGTTCCTGATAGTCAAATTTTTAGCCAAGTCCACCAAAGCCGCTGGCTTGTCTCTAGATGATACCGCTTGAAATTTTTTCCACAATTCGGACGGCCAGAAGATGTAAGAAAATGAGTTAGATACTTTTAAGAGAGAGCTTATTTTTCGTAACGAAAAACCACCGTTTCCTACCCCAATAAAGGGAGAAGTTGGTGTAGCCATGCTCCATCCTTCCAACCAGGGGGCCCCTATATAATCATATCCTTTTCGGCACCATTCCATGAGTTCATCCCGAAAAACGAAAGCATCCAACTCATAAAACAGGACGTACTGGTCTTAACCCCCTGAATGGCTGGACAAAATTATAAAAACAGTTTAGTCTTCTTACATTCAGATTCCATGAGCAAAATAAGGCGAAGTTTTACTCCCGATGACCGCTATTCTATTGTCTAGGAAGCCATTCGTGACGGCTATGCTGAGACTTGTCGCAAATACAATTTATCCCCTTCGTTGCTGCGCAAGTGGCGATTGAAATATCTGAGCAAAGGCAAAGAAGGGCTGAAAGATTCCTATGAACGCGTCGATCCTCAACTGCGAGCCCTCGAAGAGGAAAACGAACGCCTGAAGCGGATTGTAGCTAAACAGGCTTTGGAACTGGAGATTAAGAACGAACTACTAAAAAAACTCCTCTTCACTCCAGGAGAAGCTAAACCTGATGAAACAGTTCGAAAATCAAGCTAGTCGTACCCTGTTATGCCAGTAGCTTAGTGTGCCTCGGAGCGTATCTTATTACCAACCTCAGTCAGGTAGGCCTGGAGCACGACCCAGCCAAGTGACTATGAAGTTGGATGGGTCGTGGGTAGACAATCAACTGATAGTGACCAGTATTCGTCAGCTACTGGATGTCGAGTTCAATGCTCTTGGCTACGAATACATTACCTACGAGTTGAAAAAAGAGTACTTGATCAACAAGAAAAAGGTGTATCGGCTCATGCAGGAACATAATTTACTCCTAGGCAAAGTGATCCGACCAACGGGCAAGCGGGAATTTGTTAAATTCAAACGCATTGAAGCTACCAAGCCTTTGGAATACCTGTGCTGGGATATCAAATACGTTTGGGTACATGGGGAACGACGGAATTACTATTTGCTGAGCGTCATTGATGTTTATAGTCGCAAAATTCTGGACTGGTTGTTTCAAATCGGACCGCCGAAGCAGCAGTATTCGTCAAATCGACTTAATCAATCTTTTTCGACGCATAAACCGGAATCATGAACTGAAGGGCGTCATTCTACACAATGACAATGGCAGCCAGATTATCGCTCATTCGGTACGTAACTTTTTGAAAAGCTCAGAGATTAAGCAAGAATTCACTCATGTAGCCACCCCCGAAGAGAACTCTTGCATTGAAGCTTTTCACAGCATTTTAGAACACGATGTCATTGAGCGAAATGAGTTTGCCAGCTATTATGAGGCCAAAGAAATGTTAGGGCGTTATTTTATCCACTACAACTTTCACCGACTTCACCGTTCGATTGGTTTTATAACACCCCAGTAAAAATGGGAAGAAGCACAGGTACTTTACGACACAACCTTTTCAGAAAATCTGTCCAGTTAATAGGGGGCTAAGACACTGTACGGTTTAATTGATGATGTATGACAACTTTATCCACCGACAAGAGTTGGGCAGCATGGAATCCTTTAAAAACGCATTTCAATAATACCCACTCCTCAATTAGTCATTAAATAGTGTGCTTATCTTCATCAAGCACCCAATTGATCAAATTTCTAATAGCGAGTTCGCCGATTGCTAACGGACTCCCAATAGTTCCATCGGGCCTGATTAGTACAGCACTTGGCATCGACATTGACTGAAAACTTTTTGATACGACCCTGTCTTGCTCTATGAGCGTTTTTAGTATCGCATAGTCGGGAGGAGAAGTTCCTTTGCTGCTGACCATAGTAATCAGTGCAATTCGTAATCGACCAACATACGTATTGTTCCACTCTACTATCTTGGGCAGTAATTGATTACAGGGGCCACAATCGGGATTAACAAAGAAAAGTAGCAGTGGTTTTTGGCTCGCTAAAAGTGTAGTTAACGTTTCGGTTTCATTGTTTTTATTGAGTAGGCTAAAGAAAGGCGCAAAAGCTCCTATCGGTAATCCTTTTGTTGGGGCAATATTGATAAGGCGACCTTCCAGTTCAGCGAGTTTTAACGACAGATTACCCTGGTTTTTCAACAGGTATACAATGTACCATCCGCCAATGATCAAGATAAATAGTGTCAATCCATTTATTAGTAAAGCAAGGAATTGGTCTGCGGGTAAAGCGCTCATCCAAGTGGCTACCTGAACCCTTTTAAGGCTGGGTCCCACTGTCAGAATAAAAATGGCCATGCTCATAAAGAACCCATTTCGAATAACAGTTGTCCACCCAATGAGCTTGGTCTGCATTTCGCCAAAACAATTACAACTAATTGAGTTCCCTCTAAGTAGATGATATACAATAGCGACGGTGAAGATAGTCAGTACAAAAAGCGCTGCCGAAGCACCAAACCAGGGCCAACAGAAAGGCTGTAGTAGAAGGCCGATGACCAACTCGCTTAAAGATAAAAGCAGGGCAACTACAAAGCTTAATTTCCCCGGGATACCAAAATCAGCCACTGCTCGTTTCGTTTTCTCTACACTGACTAGTTTAGCAAAAGCAGCAATGACAAAAACAAGGGAGAGGGATACTTGTACAAGGAGAAGAGCAAAATCCATTACAAACAATATAATCTATAGTGCCTGATTTGAAGCATAAACCATACGTGGTGTCACATCCATTGAGATGCGACACCACATTGGTCAAAAGGCTTTTGGTTAAGGGAGTGGTATTTCCCAACAGTTTGCCTCCTCTGGCCAATTGCAAATATTTCTCTCTCTATCCCAATGTGTGCCAGGGGCACAATCTTGATGAACCCACACTCTTTGACCTCCGCTCTCGTTGCATTCAAAATAATGATCACAACTATAAGGGTCTGCAATTGTAGCCCCGGTCTGATCACATGTTGTGTTTTGATACATAATAATTAAAATTAAAAGTTAGGGAAAACGATAATTGAAAAGAACAGTAAGCCATACGTCTATTGCGACGCTAGCTATTCTATGCCGTTTGATGTAAGTGTCCTTGACGCCCGCCTACCACCTTCTACGCCAGAGTCATAAGCCAATGCGCAGTCTCAAATAGCAAATAATTTCTGCAAAAATGTGACATATAAATATAATCGACTTCTCAATTCGTTCCAAATGCTACTCAATTCGTTGCATAGAGCAAAAAATAGGCGTTTAATTGTTGCACACAACAATTAAACGCCTGCGCAAAAATCTAAAAATCAACTACTTATCAATTGAACTCGGAGAAAATCCAAATTCTCCCTGAAATGAGGTAGAAAAATGGCCGGGGTTTTTATAGCCCGTTTGCCAGGCCACTTCCGAGACGCTGAGGTCGGTTGTTTCTAACAAGAATTTTGCCCTGTCAAGGCGATAAGAGCGAATGAAATCGGAAGGCGATGTATCCATTAGGGCCTTCATTTTTCGGAACAGTTGGGAGCGGCTCATACCTATTTTCTGGCAGAGTTGTGGTAAAGCAAAGCCTTCATCAGCGAAGTTTTCCGCTACTACTTTCGTCACCTTTTGCACAAACGCATCTTCCAGGGCAAAGGCTTCCTCTGGCTCTTGTTCAATAACCGGTGCTGGTACCTCAATGAGGTTGTTTTTTGAGAAATGGGCAATTAATCGCTTTTGTTTGGCTACTAACATTTCCAGACTTACCAGCAGTTCTTCCCTGTCGAAGGGTTTAGTCAGGTAGACATCCGCACCGCGTTTCAGACCAGCTATTTTGGCATCAGTACCCGCTTTGGCGGTTAGCAATATAATTGGAATATGACTGGTACGCTCGTCGTTTTTTAAGGTATCACAAACCTGATAGCCGTCTTTTTCTGGCATCATCACATCACTGATGATGAGGTCAGGAATAGTTGAGAGTGCCTTTTCGATACCGACTTTTCCATTGTAAGCCACATCCAACTGGTATAACCCAATGAGGCAGGTTTTCAGGTAAATTACGACATCGGGATTGTCTTCAATCAGGAGAAGGTCGGGTAACGATGTATGATGTAGGGTAGGTGATGTGTGTTCCTCAAGTAACAAGGCTGCGTGGTTTGATGTAATCATCTCACCTGCAGGGGGGGGGATTGCCGTTTGCCGGTCACTTATTGAGGACTTTGTTGTCACTGGCAAGCGAACCATAAACGTTGTTCCTTTGCCAAGTTCGCTTCGTACACTGATTGCCCCTCCCATCAATTTGACTAATTCCTGTGCATGGGCCAGGCCAATTCCGGTACCTTCGCCCAGACGCGTGTGAGAGCCATCTACCTGATAAAAGCGGTCGAACACATAAAATATGTCTTTTTCGGCGATGCCGATGCCCGTGTCCCGAACCTCGATGATCAATTGATTTACATCCTCAGTCAGCCGAACCATTATATCGCCACCCGATGGAGTAAATTTGAGCGCATTGGAAATCAGGTTGATCAGCACTTGTTTCAATTGTTCGGCATCATAATCCATCATCAGTGACTCCAACGTGGTAAAAAAACGAAGTGAGAGGTTCAGACTATTGGCGTAAGATTGGAACGATTCGATTACATAGCGTAGGTAAGGCGCTATGTTACCAAATTGCATATGGAGCTGAAACGATTTGTTTTCGAGTTTAGACAGATCGAGTAGTTGATTAACGAGCCGCAGGAGGTTTTGACTGTTGTTTTCTATTAGCCTTGTTCCTTCTTCCAGGTGTTTTTTCGGCTGGTCCCGGATTTGACCGATCATGCCGAGGATGACCGTTAGCGGAGTACGGAATTCGTGCGTAAGGTTCGTGTAGAGTCGACTCTTAAACTGGTCCAGTTCTTTCAGGCGATGGGCTTCTTCCTGCCTCAATTGCAATTCATTTTGGAGCAGTAGGCGTTTTTTCAAAAACGAATAGATGGCGAAGGCAAGGCCAGAAAGAAGTAAAAAATAGGTGAGGTAAGCCCACCAGGTAGCCCACCAGGGTGGATATACCACTACCTTCACGGCCAGTTCATTTGGGTGCCACCGTCCACGACTATCCCGCGCTTTTACCCGGAAAATATAGTGGCCACTGGGTAAGCTGTTGAATCGGGTAAAGTTAAATTTGGAAGGGGCTGACCAGCTGTTTTTATAGCCCTCCATTTTATAGCTGTAGAATATCTCTTTGGGATTGTCGTAATCCGTCAGTGCATACTCAAACGTATAGGACCAGTCCCAATAGTTGAGATGGATTTCGGGATTTCGGGCAAATTTGGTTTCTCGCAGCACAGAGTCCCGCCTTTCATCTGTGTATTCAAACGAAGAAAGCACCAATTGAGAACCCTGATCTCGATACGTCTGTATGACCTCTTTAGGGAAAAAGGCATTGATACCCCGCATACCGCCAAAAAACATCCGGCCATTGCGGGCTTTAAAATAGGACTTCCGGTTAAACTCGTTGTGCGTCAGCCCATCTTCTTTAAAAAAATTGACAAATGTTTTAGTAGCTATATGAAAACGGGAAAGCCCGTGGTTGGTACTCAGCCATAGGCAGGAATCACCCTCAGTCAACATGCCACAAATAAAATTATTGGGCAAACCGTCATCCATTGTATAGTGATTAGTAGTTCCGTTGATAGGATCAACCTGAACCAGTCCGACATCAGTGCCCAGCCAAAGTTTTCCTGCCGAATCTTCCTCAATGGTCATAATACGAGAAACAGGCAGGCCCCACTTCTTAGGATCGAACCAGTGCTGTTTCTTCGTTTTTGAATCATATTGCAGTAATCTTCCATTAAAACCGATCCATAATTTTCCGCTTTGGGTACCAAAATGGAGGGCTTCGGTCTTATTAAAAACCCGCTCTGGCAGTTCTAGTTCTTTAGTCCAATAAAACCCAGTTGTCGATTTATGTAAGCGATACAACAGGTAATGGGAAGCCCACCAGAGCGTTCCATCTTTTTCTCTGGTAAAAAAACCACTATCTGAAAAGGCATTTTCACGAAATGGACTCGGTACCTTGCTTACTTTGCCTGATTTTGGGTCTAATAATTGCCATCCATTTACCCAGATTTTATCCCCTTCTGCAGAGAGATCGAATAAACTAAGCAGAGGGGTGAACGTATAGAATTGCGATGTTTTTTTGTGGATACGATCAAATCGCGCTATCCCATCATAATACACTCCATAGACCCTTCCCTGATTATCCTCGGTGAGTCCTCTGAAACTATAGTGTGCATTGGTCTGATTTAACCCATCAAAATAGGTGTCAAATGGATTGGTTCGGGGCGTTACTTTTAGTAGACCCAGCCGTGTGCTTATCCAGACAACACCGCTTTTGTCATGAAATAGACCCATGAAATCATTTCGATTAGGCATAAGTCTTTTCAATTCATCTTGAAAATTGTACAATGTATCGGCTGAGGCATCATAATAAATGAGGCTTCTATCCAGCCCACATGCCCAGATACTGCCATTTTTTTCCAGAATAAACTGCCTTAAAGGATTGCGGCCATTGCCTAAAAATCGACTGGCGGGATGTAACACGAACCGGTTTTTAGTTTTATCCAGCTTATAAAAAGGCTTGTCTAGCGGCAGGATTACTAGCTCATTCGATCCAGACTGAATCCAAAGATTAGCATAGCTTGTACAAATGGTATTCAATGGTGTTGCCAGCGTAACCTTACCTGATTTGCTGAGGTGATACAGTGTGTCCTGATAGTTGATCGTGTAGTCGAACGCATTGGCAAAGTTCCAGTAATAGGTGTTGAGTAATTGGGGGTATTTTGTTGAAAGGAGCGGGGTGACCTGACCGTGTTTAGAATCCCAGGCATGGGGGGAACCAGAGCCTTTTCGCACTTTGGTCACTACAATATTAGCTTGTTCTGGACTTGTCCAAAGCCGACTTCCATCATTCTGGGTGCCTTTCTGTTTAAGTTGCAGGCGTTGCCAATTTCCTGTTTTTGGATTAAACAGGAAAGGAAAATGCTCGCTCCATACGAACAGTAATGAATCTTGCCATGAGGTTAAGCCCGATAAAAATTCCTTCCCAGTCGATAATTCCTTTGGGGCTGGATATACGACAAAACTCCGCCCATCGTAGCGATGGATTTTACCATCATTCACAAACCAGATAAACCCCTGATCATCTTGCGTGACTGATGATGTGTTATTACCTGCTAATCCATCTGCTGTCGTAAAAAACTCAAACGTTGCCTTTTGTGCTGTTGCGCAAAAGGAGATAAGCAATAGTAGCGTATGAGTCAGGATCACCTTTCTCATTTACTTCTTTCCTGTAAGTATATTCGGTGGGCATTTCATAAAACACTACAAGGTTAACAAATACCCAATTGTTACCAAAAAAAAACTTACATGAAAGTAAGTAACAGAAGCCGATGATAAGGTCGGTTGGCGTAGGCATTAGAAGGCTTCCACTATTTAAGTCACGCTGACAGGACATCGCTTTATCGGATACGAGTGGCCTTGGCATCGAAAATAGGCTTGTGTTTTAAGCCGCAGTTTCGACGATTAAAGCGGTCATTTTCCCAACTCATACGTTGCTTGTTGCAGCCCAAACCGCTCATCGTTGAGCAGGCGGCTTTGATGAACCAATTTTGGTCCATCAAACAACAACTAACGAAAAACATGCTACACTCAGTTCGTATTCTATCAAGTGCTTTTTTACTTCTCATAGGCAGCCTATCTATACTAACTGCCTGCACTAAGCAACCCGTTGACCCCAAAAATCCAACAGGAGTTGATCCTGGCACATCCGGTCAGGATGGCTATTTAGTCGGTAAAGTGACTGACCCACAGGGTAAACCATTACCTAAGGCAACGGTTTTTGTTGATCATACGGTCTTTACGGGCGATGGTCCCGAAGTTAAGACAGCCGCTGATGGCGCCTATAAGGTTCAAATGGTCGACTTTGCGGGTGAATGGATCGCCAAAGGGTATATTCTGAAACAGTATAATGATCGCGTCTATAAAATTGATCTCGATCCTGAAAACGATGCCCCATTTACGAGCACTGAAAAACCTGTTCGCAATTTCCAGTGGAAACTGACCGGCCATATCCCCGACTTAAGCCTGGATCTCTATTATGGCGGCACAATGGAAATGTCCCGGGACCTGAACGCCGATGACCTTTGGGATAACGAGAACATTGAATTTACGTTGACGCCAGTTGGGCCACTGATCGACGGGTCAACGGGTAAGGTGTTGAAACTACAGGCCAAGAAGCGTTACAACGATACCATAAAAGATATTCCGATGGGGCGCTATAAAGTCACGGCGGTCTATAAACCAACGGGCGAGCAACTGTTGGTTCGTAACGCCTGGGACTTTAGTGATGAGCTTGTCTACGAACCATCAGTGACAATGGATTTCTTGGGAACTGAGTCGGCTACCCGCTTCAACAGCATGAGTGTTGGCTATACGAATCGCCATTAATTAATGTAGCCTTTTTTATCGCCAATTCTACTTTTTTCGCCATGAAACTCACCAAGTTTTTATCCTTTTTAATTCTGAGTGGCTTTTTCGCCTGTCAGAAGCCAACGGATGCCGTTAATCCTACTGATCCTGCTCCGTCTGTGCCTAAAGATACGACCACCATTCAGGGTGTTGTGTATGATAAAGGTACTCCCGTGGGAGAACCTGTCCGAAAAGCAATCGGACCTGAAGGGGGCACATTGGCCTCAGCCGATGGAACGCTTACATTGACGATTCCGGCGGGTGCCGTAGCGAAGACCACCACATTTACGGTTCAACCCGTTACACCGACATTACCAGGCCTGATTGGTGGCTTATCGTTCCGACTCCTGCCTGAAGGGCAAACGTTTGCTCAACCGGTTAAACTTCAATACCATTACGATACCACCAGCCTGGACGGAACTTCTTCACAGTTATTATTTATGGCCTATCAGGGCAGTGATGGTTACTGGAAGGCATTGACAAATACAGAACTGGACGAATCGGCTCAAACACTGACCGTTACGACAAAACACTTCAGTGACTGGGGCGCCTTTGCCGAATATTATATGACAGTCAATCCGTATGAAGTAATGCCGGGGCAATCGGCGAAGTTTACCATATCGATGTATGACATAAAATTAAACAAAGACTCGGGCGTCGAGAATGCCGAAGAGGTCTTCCTGGCGCAGCAACATGCGCTGCAAGATCCTGGCAACATCAGAAACTGGCAACTGTTTGGACCTGGGGGATTCAATGTGGATGCGTCCAGAGTATCGGGCACGTATTTAGCCGCAGCTAATGTGGTACAGGGTTACGCAACGGTAACGGTTGAAATCTATAATTTTCTGCCCCCCAGCCAACAACCTCGGAAAGGAGCTGCCGGAAAAGCGATTATAAAGCGAGCAATTCATATTGGGGGTACGTATTTCCGGGCCATATTCGATGGGCAAACGTACGACTGTGACAATTTTGGTTTGATCGACACGGGGGAAGGGTATCTCATTCAGGGCAATCTTACAAATACAAAAGGGCTTTCATTGAATCTTCACGTACAGTCAATCCAGGTGGGATCGTATCCGTTCTATCAAGGAGGGGCTGATAATGAAGAGCATATAAATGGGAAAGCAATTGTTGCTACGGTTGATTTACTAAATCCTCAACCCAGTAGCTATCACAGCTATTACTATGACTGTAATAATGATGTCGCATCGCCTGGGCATGTCACCATCACTAAAGTAGAACAAGTGAATGGGCAAACAATCGTCACCGGGAGCTATACCGCGACACTTTATCAGGTCAAAGGTTTCTGTCCAGATCAGACGGTATCAAAAAAAGAAGTTCAGGCTGAGTTTAGAGCAGTAGAGTTTTAGGCATAAAAAGATGCAGGGATTACGCCACTCAATTCGTATTTTGGGCTATTAAACAACCTGCTATGCGATTTATACCTTTCCTCATTCTGCTGCTGGCCAGTTTAGGCCACTTGCCCGCTCAATCAGTAAAGTCAGCAAACAACCAATTCGATATTCTTATCCGTAATGGACTGATCTATGACGGATCTGGTCAGCCACCTCATCAAGGCGATGTGGGCATCCGGGGTGATCGTGTTGTTGCTGTTGGCAAACTTCCCAATGCAAAGGCCGCTACGGTCATTGATGCTAAAGGTAAAGCGGTAGCGCCCGGATTTATCAATGTGTTGTCGCACACCGGATTAGAGTTTCTACGGGATGGCCATTCTATGAGCGACACCAAACAGGGGATTACGACCGAGGTTTTTGGCGAAGATTCGTGGGGGCCTCTCAGTACCGATGCCATGCGTCAACAGGTTAATCTCTATTTGAAACCCTATAATCTGACCTGCGACTGGACGACCCTGGCTGAGTTTATGACGAAACTACAGAATAAGGGCATTACGTCTAACATTGCATCCTACCTGGGTGCTTCACAGGTTCGTCAGGTTGTATTGGGTGAGAACGACGTAAAACCAACGCCAGCGCAACTAAACCAGATGCGGGCTATTGTTCGCAAGGCAATGGAAGAAGGCGCTTTAGGCATTACAACAGCGCTGATTTATCCGCCTAATTCCTTTGCCGATACGGATGAACTCGTTGCTCTTTGCCAGGAAGCGGGCCGATATGGTGGCCGTTATATTGCTCACATTCGGAGCGAAGGAGATCGGCTTGAAGAGGCTGTGGATGAGTTGATTACCATTGGTAAGCGAGCAAATGTACCGGTCGAACTTTACCATTTCAAGGCATCGGGGCAGCGAAACTGGCCTAAAATGGAATCGACAATTACGTTGATTAATAATGCCCGGAAGCAGGGACAGAATGTAACGGCCAATATGTACACGTATACGGCAGGAGCCACCGGTCTCACATCCTGTCTGCCACCCTACCTATTCAATGGTGGATTTATGGCGGGCTGGAAACGATTGCAGGACCCTGCTACCCGTCAGAAATTGAAGGCCGAAGTACAGCAAAAAGGCAAGGACTGGGAAAACATGTTTCAGCTAGCTGGATCGACAGATAATATTCTGCTAACCGCTTTTGAAGTTGATTCGCTGAAAAAATACAATGGGAAAACGCTTGGTCAGCTAGCCACGATCTGGCATAAAGATCCTATCGAAACCGTGATGGATTTGATCGTTGCTGATAAGAGTCGGGTTGAGACGACGTATTTTCTGATGTCGGAGGAAAATGTAAAAAAAGGCATCAGTCAACCGTGGGTATCGTTTGGTTCGGATGCTGCATCCATTTCCGAAGACCGCAAAGACAATGGCATTGTTCACCCCCGAACATTCGGCAATTTTGCCCGACTACTTGGTAAATACGTTCGGGATGAACATGTTATGTCGTTGGAAGAAGCTATCCGTCGGTTAACGAGTTTACCCGCCACCAACCATAAATTACCCAATCGGGGGGTGCTGCGTTCGGGCTATTTCGCCGATGTGGTCATTTTCGATCCGGCCACCATTGCTGACAAAGCAACCTTTGCCGATCCATTTCAATATTCCGTAGGTGTTCAGCATGTACTGATCAACGGGAAGCTTGTTCTGAAAGATGGTGAACATACCAACGTTTTTCCAGGGCGGGCTATCTGGGGGCCAGGCAAGAAGAAAAGTACGTTATGACGAAGAGTTTTTGACAGGATTTACAGGATAAGACAGAATTTTTTTAGGTATAACTAATCCTGTCTTATCCTGTAAATCCTGTCAAAAATCTATCTAACCAGCATTAAGCTTCCCCGAATCACGGGTTTTTGTGGTACGGTGTGTAGCGTGAAAGCATACAAACCCACAGGTAAAGAAGTACCGTTCAGTGTACCATCGAAGGGGTGGGTATATCCTTTCCCTGATGAATAAATTACCTCTCCCCAGCGATTGAAAATAGTTACGACAGCATCTGGGAAAGCTTCAATACCGAACAATTCCCAGGTATCATTGAGGCCGTCACCATTGGGGCTGAATGCCTCAGGTACGTACACCCGAGGGTAGACTGTAATATGAATGGTGTCTTTGGCTTCGCAACCCGTGCTGTTTTTTACATTGATGGTATATGTAATATCCTTCTGAATGTCCCTCACTGTCGGGTTCGCTACTGTAGTGCTGTCTAAATACGTAGCTGATGCCCATAGAAACTGATTGGGATTTCCCGTATAAACCGGATTCATCGTGAACGTATTACCCGTATAGGTGGTCATGGAATCGGCCAGTTGGATAGTCGGTATGGGGG
Organism: Spirosoma arboris; assembly: GCF_009754945.1. Taxonomy (GTDB): domain Bacteria; phylum Bacteroidota; class Bacteroidia; order Cytophagales; family Spirosomataceae; genus Spirosoma; species Spirosoma arboris. The sequence continues at coordinate 67,998 of NZ_WPIN01000021.1, read as the reverse complement.
CGACGACGGCGATTCGCGTGGCTACTGTACCGGCACATTCAGGAGCGGCTTTCACGGTGTAGGTCACAGTATGATTACCAATGCCCGCCAGCTTGGGACTGAATTCGCTACCGGTTACACCTGGGCCGGCAAATTCGCCACCCGGTGGCGTACCTGCGAGCGAATACGCAGGTACATTAGGACCGCAAACTCCCGGAATGGAATCGAAGGTGACGACTACTGGCGCAAGCTGAGTGATTTCGACAGGCGCTGACGTGCCTTTACAGCCAAAAATGTCGGTGGCGATAACTACGTAAGTCGCAGCTTCTGTGGCCACATATTGCGAACTGCTACTACCTACTTGAGTATCATCTTTTTGCCAGTTATAACTAATGCCGCCACTGGCATCTAGCCGTAATGAATCATTTGGACAAATACGATTAAAACCCGAAGCCGATTTAATAACAGCCTGAACAGCTGTCGAACGCGCAATTGTAGCCGTATCGGTATTGGCCTTACAACCTAACGTTTTGTGCGTTAGTACAGACCAGTATTTGCCTGGCTGGTTTGTTTTCATCGAATCAACCGATGGTGCGCTCGAAAGAAGCTGCCCATCGCGATACCACTGGTAGGTTACATTAGAATCGTCGGTAGCATAGAGCGTTACTGTACCTGTTGTGGCACATAAATGCCCACTTGTCGATACTTTCGCTTCATTTCCAATAACGGTGATGGCCAGAATATTCGAATTGCCAACCTTACTGCAAACTACTTTCTGCGATACGACTAATGTATACTCACCGGACAGGCGTACCGTTAGCGTTGGGTTCGTTGCTCCTGGAATATTAATACCATCCCGGCGCCATTGATAATTCCAACTGGTATCGACCGCAGCCTTAAGAATAGCAGAATCGCCCTGACAGATGGTCGTTTTCGTTGCCTTAGGCATATTTAGAATCTGGACAGCTGGATCGGGCGTGGTTTGGGGAGGGCAATCAATAACCAATAACTGAAAATCACGCCTTACTTCACCAATTTTTATGCCGTTACGATATTCTTCCACTTTCACAGCAAAGACAAATAAGCCCAATTGGGTGGCCGTAACGGATAATTGGCCCGTCTGCGCATCTATGCTCAATGGAGGGCTTCCCGGAATGGCATTATCGGGGCCAAAACCCGATAGCCATGTCACATCAGGATAGGGGCCTGACGACACCGCATTCGTTAGCGTACTCTGCTGATTGAGCGGTGTTACCATTGAGTACCGAAGTTCATCACCGTCGGGATCCGTGCCGCCAAATGGGAGTCTGAACGGGTCACCTATGCAGACGTACTCACCATTTATGGTGCCAAAGTGAGGAGATGAGTTTGAGAATGCTTGCCCATTTTGTACGAGAGCCGGAAATTCAAGATAAAATGTAAAGCCTGTCTGGTCAGGAATGCTGATATTATTGATACCCGCGTTCCGGTTACGTGTCTGATACGACATATAATAGCCTTGCGTATCGTTATAGTTACCAGGACTGAGCTGAATATCGGCCTCGTAAGTAAGGACAATAAATTTTAGATTACGTTGAGCCGCGCAGAATTCGTTGGCGTAGATAATCGGAACACGAGTACCAGTCTGACGAACTGTAAAAGACATCATCTGCACATTATCGCGTTGGCGAAAAATACCTAACACGCCCGTAGTTTGTTGTATAGCAGCTCCCCGTGTTCCATCCTCTAAATAGTTGGTGACGGTAATGTGGAAATGCCCAAATACATCGCCTATTGCTCGCATTTCGATCTGTCCGCCAACCTGGTGAGATGCCAGCACGACCAATGGAGAACTTAATGCAAAAAGCCAGACTAAAAGTTGAAAGGTAGAAAAACGCATAAACAAGTCGCTCTAAATCTCCTGGTCATTCTCTCTTTACGACTGTAATGGGTGGTACTTCTTGGGGTACTAAAGTGTATTCAATACTAAAAAGGCTAACAAGTTACTGTTTAATTGCAGAGTAGATCAATAGTGACTTACTCAAGTATCAGCTAAAGTAAAGTTATCCAGAAATATACGCACGCTGTTCTCCCTACCACTATTATGGTTGATAATCACTAATTGGTAATTAATAGGATACTAAGCGATTGGGTATTTATAAATAATACGCTGAATAATTCTAAAATGTGGCAACTTTTAATCTGATATATGAATAAACAGGGGAGGGGCAAGAAGGCGTTTATGGAACTCTATGCAGAATCAGATTATATTTTGCCAAATTTTCTCAAAAAGCCGTGCATTGCCTGGATAGCTTACTAAAATCTTGCCACGGCTTTTTGAGAAAATTCGATTTATGGGTTTATTAATAGCCATTGTTGGGGATCTTCGTTGCCAACAAAATAGCGGCTGGCCAATGATGCATTCAGACTGCCAGAAGCTCTCAGTAGCATGTCGGAACCTAATTTCCCGAATTGGTTAAGATCATTTAGAACAATGGCGACTCGGGCGTTCTGAGGCAAAATCGGCCCTGAATTGGCCTGTGGGAGCCAGTGTTGAATGAACCAGTGCAAATCCGTCGGATTGAATAACCGCAGTTGCCTTAGGTCGATCAACCATCGTTTGACCTGGTGACGCTTGGCTAATGCCAGAATCGCCAGCGATCCATCCCGAAAGCTTTCGCTGCTTGGTAAGCCTACCCATGTTTGCTGCAACAGGTGTATACTACAATCAACTTCCACCATGACATGCTCATTCTGGTAGGTTTTCATACGAACTCAATCAGGGTGAATTAATCGGCTAAGGGAGGAGTTTGGGTGAACTGATCAATATAGGCTCGCTGAAGTTCGGCTTCGGCAAAGCGATAGGCATACATGAACTTATCATTCTCCTGTTGAATGATACCCATGTCTTCTAGTTTCACGACATTGTTCCAAATGCGTTGCAGGCTACCGTAAAATCCGTCTTCGGACTGCGATAATAAAACTTGTAGCGCAGGTTGTGCTGTGGCTTGTGGCTGACTTGTCTGGGTGGCTATGTGCGTACGTTTCATTGGGTGAGCGATTCAGGTTATCCGCTGTTTCACGGTTTAAAAGGTAACGTACAGCTACATCATCGAATACGGAGGTTTGGTGGTCTGGTCTTACCGTTGCTTTTAGGACTTTTTAACAATTTAACGAGCTGCCTTTTAGTCGTTCTCAATTCCGAAATAGGGCCATTTGACGCTTAATAATGCCTATTTTTAGCTCAGAACGGCTTATTTGCTTCTATTTACCTGTACGAGAAAAAGAGTCGTTTCGTGGCCTGACCGTTGCAACGTTGCAGGAAGAAAGCGTTGGATTGATGGCGCAGTCGGATCGCGAAGTACTGATCTAAACCCTCACCAGAATTCGTTCGTCAGGAATAAACCCATGTCCATCCGGTCGATTCTGCCCTTTGTCCGCTTTTGGTTTCGGGTTTTCGGTTGCCTTTACACCTTTGTAGTGTTAAAAGCAACCTCCATGAAATCGTACAGTTTACTTATTGCTGCCACATTATTAGCGTTCAATCTGCTAACGCCTGCTCAGGCTCAATTTCCTGGAATGGGTGGAGCTACGCAACCCAAAGCCCTGCCAGGCACAGCAGGCGACCAAAGCCCTAAAGGAACCGCTAAAATAATCGGTTCTATTGTCGATTCGACGCAAGCGAAGGCGGTCGAATTTGCCAGTATCGCACTCTATAATAAAGCCAGCGGGAAAGCGGTAGATGGAACCGTGGCGGATGAAAAAGGAAAGTTCGCCCTGACGAAACTAGTAGCAGGCGAGTATAGGGCGTTAATCACGTTCGTTGGTTTTAAGAATAAAACGATCGATAACCTGGTTCTGGCAAACGGACAAAGTTTGGACCTCGGTGTCATTAAACTGAGCTCTAGTGTGAAAACACTCGACGAGGTTACTGTAACTGGACAGGCTGCTCTCATTGAAGAAAAAGTGGACCGTCTGGTTTATAATGCCGATAAAGACATCACGGCTAAAGGTGGAGATGCGACCGACATTCTGCGCAAAGTGCCGATGCTCACTGTGGATCTCGACGGTAATGTTTCGCTGCGGGGAAGTTCCAATATTCGGGTTCTGATCAACAACAAACCCAGTACCATTGTTGCCAGCAGTGTTTCTGACGCACTCAAGCAAATTCCTGCCGATCAGATTAAAACTGTAGAGGTAATTACGAGCCCGTCGGCTAAATATGATGCCGAGGGTTCAGGCGGTATTATCAACATCGTTACCAAAAAGAACAGTTTACAGGGACTTAATTTGAACGTGGATTCAGGGGTTGGTAACCGGGGCTCCATGTTATCGCTGAATGGCAGTTATCGTAAAGGCAAGGCTGGTTTTACCATTGGCGGTTTCGGTCGCGGTATCTATAACACCATCACAAAAACCAACCTCGATCAAACCAGTGAGGTAAATGGGGTGTCTACGCTGACTCGTCAGACGGGTGATGGTACAAGCCGGGGATTGTTTGGGCAATATAATTTAGGGTTTGACTACGATCTGGCTAAAAACCAAAGCCTGACCGCAGGTGTACGGTATGGCGTGCGGAATATGATCAGCCCACAGGATCTGGTTACCCAGCTTTTTACGAACGGAACACCTAGCTCAGTTTCTTACCGGAATGTAGATACCAGAAACCTGTCGGGAACGGTAGATGCCAATATCGACTACCTTCATACCTTCAAACCTCAGCAGGAGTGGAGTATTTCGACACTGTATAGCCGGAACGATCTGACGAATAATTTCAATGCCGATCTGCTCAACGGCACGGGTTCGTTAACTGGCCGTCAGCAGAATTTGAATAAAAACGTTAACCAGGAATTTACGCTACAGACTGATTATCAAACACCTATTAAGAAAAATCAGTTGATCGAGTTTGGTGCGAAAGGGATTATTCGGCAGGTAAACAGCGATTATCGTTACTTACTGGCCGGACCAACGGGAGAATTTACGACAGAAAAAAATGGTACTCAGGGATCTCTGTTGTATCACCAGAACATTGCTGCCGCATACAGTTCATACACTTACACGACCAAGAAACGGTATACGCTGAAAGGCGGACTTCGTTACGAACATACCTTTATTGACGCTAGTACTGAAAAAGATGGAACCCTTGGCATCGGTAATTATGGTGTATTAGTTCCGAGTGTGAATGCCTCGAAAACATTTAATGGAACGACCGTCAAACTCGGGTATAACCGACGGATTCAGCGTCCTGGACTCCAGCAGTTGAATCCGAATTTTAACACGGCCAACCCCCAGAATATTACGATCGGTAATCCGTCTCTTCGTCCTGAACTCACCAACAACTTTGAAGTGGGCTTGAGTAAAACGATCAAGAAGACATTTATCAATGCTACCTTCTTCGGACGGGTAACGAACAATGCGATTACGCAGGTCAGACAACCATCTGATACCTTGGCGGGTGCAATTATCACTACCTATCAGAACATTGGTCGTCAATATGCTTACGGTACCAACACATTTGCCAATGTGGCCGTGACCTCGAAAATTAATGTTGGTGTGTTTTTGAATTTATTTTACACGAGCCTAACCGGTCAGACAACAAATGCTGATGGTGTTTCCGAAAACCTGACCAATACTGGTTTTAACCTTAGTGGAGGAACATTTGCCAACGCACAATTTGGCCACGGCTGGGGTGCTCAAGCCTTTGGATTTATGCAGGGTTCGCAGGTGCAATTACAAGGGAAGCAAGGTGGTTTCGGGTTTTACACAGTGGGTATCAAGAAGGATATCAATAACAAAAAAGGAAGCATAGGGCTAGCTGCAGAAAACTTCCTCTCGAATCGGTTTAATATCCACACCGTGTTGAATTCAGCTCAATTCAATCAGGTAAACGATGTGTATCTCTACAACCGGGGTATTCGCCTGACATTCAGCTATAAGATTGGGAAGATGACCATGGATGCGCCACGTAAAAAAGCCAAGTCGGTTAATAACGATGACGTAAAGAGTGATGGAAACGGTCAGACCCAATCGGGCGGTGGTGCTCCTGGTGGCGGAACACCGCGGTAATTAAGTGATATTGCGGTCAAAAACGAATGAGAAGAGTTTAAACAACCCTTATAGTAAAATGAAAACGAACAAATTCCTGGCTGCTGCAGTAGCTGCCCTTGTATCAGTAAGTGCTTATGCTCAAACAGTCGACGAAATTGTTGACAAACACGTTGCCGCTCTGGGTGGTCTGGATAAACTAAAAGGGATAAATACGCTTATCGTAGAACGATCTCTTTCGGTACAAGGCATGGAAATACCCAGCAAAACGACGATGGTAGTCAATAAGGCGTTACGAACCGAATCGTCGGTGATGGGGAATTCAATGATTCAGGTAGTCGACAACGGTGGCGAAACCGGCTGGATGCTACGCCCAACTATGATGCAGGGAACAGGCGAACCCGAAGACATGCCTGCCGATCAGATTAAACAACAAAAAGGTCAGCTAGACCCATTTGGACCGCTGGTCAATTACAAAGAAAAAGGCAATAAAGTTGAACTGGTGGGTAAAGAAAAAGTAGATAAAAAGGACGCCTACCATTTGAAAGTGACAACCAAAGATGGTCAGACGGTGGACGAGTATATTGACGCCACCACCTATATGATGACTAAAGTCAAATCGACTATGAATGGTCAGGATGCCGAAATTAGTTTTTCAGACTATAAAGCCATAGATGGTGTCCAGTTTCCCAATACCATGGAAATCGCGAACGCACAAATGGGAGCGATAACCATGTCTACCACCAAAATTACGGTCAACCCTAAAGTAGACGAGTCTGTATTTAAAAAACCAGCGAAGTAAGGCGATACTGTTTCAGGTCGTTTATTGAGAAAGCCACTCCACATCGGAGTGGCTTTCTTTTTTGCATTGAAAATTAATAGTTCGCTAGCAAATAGAGGTGTTTTATTAAAAAGGACCCTGTGTCGGGCGGATTATTTATGAGCCGACATTGTGGTAGTTTGACGATCAAAAGATTGATTTGTGAGACGATAAGTTGCGACAGCTTTGACGACATATTGCAAATGGTTACGAAGGTGAAACCAACAGCTCATAATAGGGGCGTTTATTGAAGCAGCAATCAATAAGGGTATCTATCACCTACCTGGTTTGGAACCAAGAGTTGGGGTCTATTGGGCAAAACGATTAATCCTTGAACTGAAGCATTATGGATGCCATATATCGACTATATTCATGTTTAGCTATAGCAGTAATCGCACTTACTATACAAGGATGTCCGTCGGATGTACCCGTCAATAATGCTCCTGCTGGCTATGCCTATGGAACTTTTGAATGGGACAGTACTATAACCCCTACTCGTGTATTGACTCCTGGTACTATCGGTTATTCTTAGAAACTTAAAGTTCGTAGAAATGGGTACAATGATATTGCCCCCGCCAGTATTTCTTTCTACCGAAATGATATACTTCAACGACGTTATTTTGAACCAGTAGGAGATAGTGCTGAAGTTAAGGAGTTGAATAATAAAAATGTACTTATCAAGTATATTCTTTCTAGATCGGGTTCGACTTCTACGACAGCCTACATTCACTATAGAGTTGGAATGACTGACAAAGCGACGTCATTAATTGTGAGTGAATTTCTAAATCCTTATTTGAAACAAGCTAATACGGTTCATCATTATTATCGTATGATAGCTATTACGCCAACCACATATCCTCATAATAATTAAGAAAATCACTGACTAAAGTTGAGGGTTTCTTCGATTCTTCAAGACTAGCAAAACAAGCCTATAGGATTTAGTGCCTGCCAGCCTTTTTGTTTCCATTTATGGGTGCCCATTTGATAAGTACTAGTGTCTTAATCCATTGAATGTAGCTAACCTCCTAGAGAATAAAAAGGAAATTCCGGCGTTAAATGTGGATTCTAAAAAAAACTCCTAACTGAGACGAAGAATCAATCACAGATTTGACCTTAAAGGACCAGCCATCGTCGCGAGCGTTTAACAAAACAAAGGATGGATAAGTACTTATTATTGAACCAACTGTACAGGGTTTGTGTCAAGCGTTTTCTGTGGAATACGCGTCAATGATGGATACCAACTCGATCAGGTTATCTATTATGTAATCCGGCGATGTGGTTTCCAATTGCTCGCGGGTATGTGCGCCTGTAGTAATGCCAATACAAGCAATGCAGCCAGCATTTCTGCCTTCCTCAATATCAATGATCGAATCGCCCACTTTGATCACGCTTTCCCCATTCTCAATGCTAAAATCATCCATTGCATATACTATCATATCCGGGTTGGGCCTGTTCTTGGCAACGTCAGTAGCGGTAACTAGCGCGTCAAATTCCCGGCCTTCTTCCCAACCCAATTTCGTGAGGATAGTTTCGGCGGTCTCCCGGTTGTAGCCCGTGTTGAGTACCGTTAGTATATTCCGTTCCATTAGGGCAGAAAATACCTCAACTGCATTTGGTTGCGGCAGTATTTCCAGCGTGCTATAGGCCTCGGCTAATTCACCGATAAAAACCTGATAGATCGTTTCTGCCAGTTCTGCATCGGTATTATCAACATACGTGCTTAGTACAGACTTTATCGCCTGAAGCTTTTCTTTACCGGCCCCTTGCTCAAGCACCTGGTCGAGCGTTACGTCAAAACCAAATTGGTTGATGGCTTTTTGTACAGTTTTGTAAACCACATTATTTTCGTCAACTGTAGTTCCTGCCATATCAAAAACCACCATTTTTATTTTGTTCTCCATGCTGCGTTTGTGCGTTTGAATGAATTCGTAGTGAGTGATTAATTTAGTTTAATGCCAACTCGTATTGGCTTGTGTTCATGTGCAAATTTGAAGGCTTCCTCAACTTCCACCAGCGCATATTCTTTTTCAACCAATTCGCTGAAGGCGTATTTCTTATAATTGGTTTCGATAAATGCAGTTGCGTTTACGAAATCGTCATAATTATAATTGTGCAATCCTTTGATGGTTAGTAATTTACGGACGACCTGTTGAGCATCCACGTCTACCGGTTTTGCTGGATATACTGCACCTATCCATATCGCGCTGCCGCCAAGTGCTAAGGAATTTAAGCCGGATTTCATGGCATCGGGGCTACCGGTCATATCAAATACTACATCGACTTCTGGCCAGGATGGGGTAGTGGTAGCCAGATAGGTTTCATCCGTGCCGAACTTATTGCCCCAATCCAGTCGCGATTCGTCCGTATCTACCAATCCAATCCAGCTGGCCCCTGCCTCCTTACACATAGCCGTACAGGATAGGCCAAGCAAGCCCGCCCCGAATACCAGCACCTTTTTACCGGCGATGTCACCCGCAACCCTCAGTGCTCCGGCAACAGTAGCATGGGCGCAACTGATCGTAGCCGCTACGTTTAACGGAATGTCGGTTGATAGTTTAATAAATGCCGTATTCGGACGCAAAATGCAATAGTCGGCAAGACCGCCATTGAATACATCATTGCCACTGGCTGATGTATGTCCATATTTAAATAGTTGATCGCTCTTTTGCGGCATATCCTTCCTGGGAGGTTCTACATGAGTCGGTACTGCGAAAATAGACCAGGTGATTCTGTCGCCCAGGCTAACCGGTTGGCCCCTGAAATCGGTAACGGTTCTCCCTTCCGGCAGCCAAAGAATATCACCCACAATCTCATGGCCTAATACTACGTTTGGCGGTTCCTGGCGACGACCACAATACGTATGTATGTCACTACCGCAAAGGGTGGTATATAAGGTTTTTACCAATATCTCTCCATCATTGATCGGCGGAATTTCCGAAGCAATGATCTCAAACGGCTTACCCGGCCCCTTGAATAGAGCTGCTTTGCCCGGCGGGAAAATTGATTGTTCGCTGTTCATTCGTATGTAGTTTGAGCCTGAAATACACATAGCAAAATAGAACGATCAGCACACTCAACATGCCAAAGCCGACTGCTAGTTTCAAGAAGATGGATAGGATTGATTCGCCAATCGGGGTAAAATAACGTAAGATGAGCAGCCCGATATAACCAGTATAGCCCACAGAATCAACAATATACATTAGAAAACCTACAGTAGCTCGTTCGCGGGTCATGGCGATGAGCCGTTCGAACACGACCGCGTGTACGGCGACATAAGGCAGGTATATCCCCAAGCCAGCCAAGACCATGAATTGGAATTTCCCAAGACCATTATCCAACCCTAAAACGGTCACCAGTAGCAAACTGAAGCCAACGAGATTCGTGAATAAGGCAAAATTGAACGCTTTGCTATGATTGCGAATCAAAAAAGCTAAGCCTAGTATAACGATTACACCAAACGATACAATCAGCTCTGACGTGGTAAATAGAGCTGGTGTTTGTGTATATCCCAGGCCACTCCAAAGTTCAACTGCAAAATCAGCTCGTATGCTACGCAGAAGGGTAGCGAACAGATAGATGAGAATAATGCCCAGAAGACCTGGCATATACTTCCGAAAGAAATATGTACGATCGGCACCGGTCATTGGCAACCGTGCCGACCGCTTTTCAATATCCGCAGCAGAGGGCAGCGGTACAACTGATAGCATACCTATACATACAAGTATAGGCACCATAAAAATTAAGCCCGCCAGAAAGGGCATCCAATTTTCGGATATACCCCATGAAAGCAACATGGCCCCAATCGATTTGGAAACACCATCCGACACGATAAAGCTGGCGCATAAGCCTGCAATTAAAAACTCCGTATTCTTGCGGCCCTCCACAAAGCTAAGTACCAGCCCAAATATAACGCCCAGTGGTAACCCATTCAGCAGCATACAGACCATACTCCATGGGCGGGGAGTAATACCAAAGAACAGAAGCATTAATTCCGCAAAGCCCATCAACAGTACGATGGCGCGAATGCGTTGCTCTGGTTTTATTTCGGATACGAATTTTATGCCGATCCATTTTGCCGCAACATAGCCAACGGTTTGCGCGATGATCAGCAGGAATTTATAACTCACACCCAAAACCAACACATCCTTGAAGGAAGCCGCTGTGTAGGGTTTTCTGAAACCATACATACAAAAATAGGTGCCAAACGCAGCGACAAGCACCCAAATAGGATTGGTAACGATTTTTTGCAAACGGAAATTGATCTGCTTAGCCATACAAGCCAGGTGCTCCTTGAGGTTCGCTAAGCTGAGCAATATTTATAAGTATCTAACCCGATTTGTGTTAAGCTTTGGTTAACTCAACCAATGATAATGTTGTCGTAACAAATAGGTAATAGTAGCATACGATGCTACTGAATGAGCTGCGGTGGCGAATTATCTCCTTTTCGGTAGAAGCCCCGATAATACCGCAATTTCTGCTTTCTATACTAGCTGGTAATTTTTGAGACTAATGTACTTTTGCCTGAAAACTCCTTTACCTGTTATGATTCGAAATCGCTGGTTGTTCCTGTTCCTTTTACTTTTACTATCGACCCCTCTGTTTGCACAAAAGAATCTAAAGATCTGGTACAACCAGCCCGCTGCCGTCTGGACGGAGGCTTTACCAGTCGGTAATGGGCGCATCGGCGGAATGATCTTCGGACGCGTGGATGAAGAATTGATTCAACTAAATGAGAGTACACTCTGGTCGGGCGGACCGGTTAGTGGAAACGTCAACCCAGAAGCACCCACTTATCTGCCGCAGATTCGGCAGGCGTTGGCGCAGGATGACTATAAACAGGCAGTGGCCCTGGCAAAGAAAATGCAGGGGTTGTATACCCAATCGTACATGCCGCTGGGTGACTTGATTTTAAAACAGGACGTTAAGGGTGCCAAACCCTCGGCCTACTATCGGGATTTGGATATTCAGAAAGCTGTTGCCACAACGCGGTTTACCGTAAATGGTACGGAGTATAAACGGGAGATATTCTCTTCGGCCCCCGATCAGGCCATGGTCATTCGATTAACGGCCAGCAAGCCTGGGCAACTCAGTTTCGATGTTGCAACCCGAAGTCAACTACATGTTCAGAATGTAGGTAATGGAAACAGCGAGTGGATTATGAAAGGGAAAGCTCCCTCGCAGGTTGAGCCTAATTACTATAACCCAAAAGACCGGGAACACGTCGTTTATGAAGACGCAACTGGTTGTAAGGGAATGCGATTTCAGCTACGCATAAAGGCGTTGAATAAAGGCGGTACTGTGAAAACGGATACGGCTGGTATTCATGTTCGCAATGCCTCAGAAGTATTACTGTTGGTTGCTGCAACGACCAGTTTCAACGGCTATGACAAATGCCCGGATAAAGACGGGAAAGATGAAAATAGGCTGGCCGAAGAAATTATTGAAAAAGTATCCAAAAAAGACTATCTAACACTGTTAAGTAGTCATACTTTAGATTATCAGTCTTATTTTAATCGATTTTCGTTTCAATTAGCTGATTCAGTAACTACAAATCCAAACTCGAGCCTACCTTCCGATCAGCGTTTACAAGGTTATAGTAATGGAGCCTATGACCCTGGCTTGGAAACTCTGTTTTGCCAATACGGTCGGTATCTCTTAATCTCCAGTTCGCGCGTGACCGGTGTGCCCGCCAACCTGCAGGGAATTTGGAATAAAGAGCTTCGTGCGCCCTGGAGTTCCAATTACACGATCAATATTAACACACAGATGAACTACTGGCCGGTTGAGGTAACAAACCTGTCGGAGCTTCATCAGCCTTTGCTTAGTTTTATAGGATCACTGTCTAAAAATGGCGTAGGGGTTGCCAAGGAGTTCTACAACATGCACGGTTGGGTAGCCCACCATAACAGCGACATCTGGGCAATTGCTAATCCAGTTGGCGATAAGGGGCAGGGTGATCCGAAATGGGCCAACTGGAATCAGGGGGCAGGGTGGTTGTGCCAGCATCTTTGGGAGCATTATCGATTTACGGGCGACAAAACATTTCTGAGCGAACGTGCTTACCCGCTCATGAAAGGAGCAGCCCAGTTTTATTTAGACTGGCTCATTGAAGATAAGGATGGGTATTTAGTGGCGGCCCCATCGTTATCGCCCGAAAATGATTTTATTGATGAGAAGGGACAACACGCATCTGTTTCAGTAGCCACTACGATGGATATGTCGATCATGTGGGATTTATTCACTAACCTGATTGATGCATCAACTGCCCTGAATACGGATGCCGAATTCCGTAATCTATTGATTGAGAAGCGGAAGAAATTTTACCCGCTGCACATTGGTCATAAGGGCAATCTTCAGGAGTGGAATAAAGATTATGAGGACGTAGATCCCCAGCATCGGCACGTATCACACCTGTTTGGATTGCATCCGGGCCGGCAAATTGCTCCGGTCACAACACCTGAGTTTGCCACTGCAGCCCGGAAAACACTGGAACTCCGGGGCGATGCAGGAACGGGCTGGAGCCGGGCTTGGAAAATCAACTTCTGGGCGCGATTACTGGACGGCAACCATGCCTATCTGTTGCTAAGACAGTTGCTAAACTATACCAGTCAAACTGCAACAAACTATGGTAGTCGGGAAGGGGGCGGTACGTACCCTAATTTTTTCGATGCGCATCCACCGTTCCAGATCGACGGTAATTTTGGTGGAACGGCTGGTATGGCAGAAATGCTAATTCAGAGCCATTTAAACGATATTCATTTACTAGCGGCTCTGCCCGATGCCTGGAAAGAGGGTAGTGTGTCGGGTTTGAAGGCTCGCGGTGGGTTCGACATTGGCATTCAATGGAAAAATCACCGGTTAACGACAGCTACGATCAAATCGCTCAACGGAGGAATTTGTAAAATCAGAACTATGCGACCCGTAAAAATAAAGGGCATCCAGGCTGAATCGAAGCAAGCCAACCTGGGCTATATTACTTCATTTGCTACCCAAAAGGGTGCTAAATATGAATTGTTAGGCTTATGAGGTAGTCGTAAATAGGGTAAATCATTGATTGTCGATATCTGACACGTACTCATCCATAAAAAAGAGGGCAGACTCGTTAGATCTGCCCTCTTTTTATGTATGAGTTGATTCTGTTAATTCGGCTAATTTCCTGAGGTAAGAAACAATTGCACCTTCATTTGATCATTTGCCTTAAACTGATCGCCAATCGTTACCCGTTGCAGGCGCTGCTGTAGAGTGAGAGTGACTCCAGTCTGAGTTTCTGTTGGAATCGATATTAGAAGCGGCTGATTCGGGAGCTTTCGCTTTATAATCTGGCCGATATAATAAGTTAAATCAAATGTATAGGTATCGTAAAGGATTAGCGCACCTGGATCAGGACCAAACTGAGTGTCCTGAAGTCTGGTATAGGTCGCAATAGCTGATGTTGTACCGCCTGGGCCCCCAGGTAGGGCAGAAGGCAGAATATCGTTCTGAGTGTTGGTGAAAAAAAGTGCCAGATTAGCTGGTGGCGGACTATTATCTTTCAACGAATTTCGAACAGGGCTAATGACTAGCTGCGCTTTGTTAAGATCCGCAAAACCGTCGGGTCGGGCAAACTGATCCAGATATGGAAGTTCCAGGCGAGTATGAAGCAGAGCGCCCGGTACGATAAACGTTGTGTTGTTGGTTAAACGACTACTAACCGCATCGGATCGATTTTTCAGAGTGCTCAACGGTGTACCGCTAAGATCGTTGGTTATCTGCGAGAAATAACCTGCCGACATGGGAAATAAAATATTTGATTGTGTCAGATCGACATCCGTCGCATGATAATAGAGCCGCAATCCACTACCGGCGGCTACAAAACCAGCAAATGCATTTCCCGATGAATTACAATTAAAGGCAAAGCCTGGAATGTACTCGGCTAAAGTTGTTGCATCTACAATATCCCCATTGACCAGTTTGTTAAAAAATGACTGTTCAACATCGGCGGGCATCCGAAATGATATTTTCTTAGTCAGCGTCAGCGGCTGAGGAAGAACCGTTTTCTGGAAATAAGGCTTGCTGGAATACGCAACGGAATTCGTGTTGTAATAAGCCTGATAAATGAGTGGCTTGTTCAGAGTATGTACACTGATATTAAACGCAGAGGTTGTATCGCCATAGACAAAGGCATAGCTCATTTCCAGCACCAGCGAATCTAAGCGCTGATTGGTTTGCCCCAGAAAAGAATTACTGGCGTAATTAATAGCGGCAAAGCATCGTGCTGTCATTGTACCCGTTTGGGCGTCTGTCCAGCGGCCAACCACTATATTATTATCTCCCGATGTTAGGAAGGAATCCGGACGCATCACCGTTGAGGTTTTAAGCGTCAGCGTATCAACAGTTTGCACCGCCAATTCCTTTGGACTGATGACTGACTGCCCCACGTTGAGATCGCCCGATTGACAAGAAAATAGCACTATACCGGTTAGCAGTAGCAAACCGGCGTACCAGAGAGTACGCATAATCTAACTAATTCAGGGGATTTTTACGCCCAACTGGCGTAAGTCTTCTTTTGTCAGCGTAGGCATAGCCTGCGTCTGCTTCATTTTTTCGGCCACCCAGTCACCAACCCGGTGAGCCTGTTCCTGGCTGGCAAAGCCTACTATACCAGATTGCCCTGGTATAGTAGGCTGATGAATAATCAGCTTATCGTTATTCAGTATATCATACCCCCAACCGCCTGCTGTTTTAAATACCTGAACCTGATAATGAGGTTGCTTAGGGTAGACCATATAAACAGTCGCAATAGCTAAACAAATCAATAAAAGGAGTAGGCCCAGTCGAACTAGGGATGGTCGCGACCGTGGTTGCGAATCGGTTGTCATCATTAACTGTACCTGCACAACTATCGCCCAAATCAAATGGCACCAGTTGTGAGTGCGGTTTAGGGAATGACTTGTTCTATAGTCGGATCGAAATCCCACAGATCATCGAAACGACTGGTGCCATTGCTACCCGTTGTAACATAACCTTTATTGCCAATTGCCCAGCCTACAGCATAAGTTCGGGAAGCGCCTTCAAATACACCTCTGGCAGTCCATAGATCTGTAGTTGGATCATATTCCCAAACATCTTTGGTCGACGCATCACCACCGGTAATATACCCTTTGCCATTGATTGCAAATCCAACGGCATAACTCCGGGCAATGCTCGTCTGATCAGTAATAAAGTTAAGTTTTTGGGTCCACAAATCCTGTGAAGGGTCATACACATACCAGTCCAGCTGCGCTGAATTGTTGTTGTTACCCGTACCCACATAAGCCATATTATTAATGACAAAAGCAATAGCACCTACACGCTTCGAACCGCCGTAACTAGCCACTTTCGTCCATGCATTCTGCGTAGGATCATACGACCACATATCCTTCAGGTAGTTACCATCGAAACCACACGTTACATAGCCTTTTGTGCCAATCGAAAAAGCTGTTGCTGTTTGGCGGGCTGTACCTCCAAAGTCAGCGACCTGCTTCCAACTGTTAGCTGCCGGATCATATTCCCAGAAATCCTTTAAGCGGGTGGAGTTCGCATCAAGACCAGTACCAATATAGCCTTTCGTACCAACAGAGAAACCTACGCCCACGTTGCGGGCTATACCCGCAAAGTCAGCCTTCTGCGTCCAGGCATTTCGAGTGGGATCATAGGCCCAGAAGTCTTTCAGACGGTTATTGCTGACGTCAGTTCCAGTTCCCATATACGCAATCGTACCGATGACGAAACTGGAAGCGCCAAAGCGGGCCGGGCCTTCTAATTCAGATTTTGACGTCCAGTCACCCAGAATGACTACTGTGCTGGAGGTGTTGCAACCAATAAGGAGCCCTGCCCAGCCAATGCTGATTAGACCCAATATCCAGTTGACGCGTTTGGTCTTCTTTGTAGCGTTAGAGAGGGTAGTCTCGGAAGATACAGCTTTCGACTGTGAGCTCTTAGTCGAAAGGAATCGAAATGGTAAATGAATCATGAAAAACGAGCGTGAACGAACGAATTAAAACGTAAAGTTACAGTAATTTGCGTTAAGAACGACGATTTTGATAGTCTTACTGATACGAGTCGACAGATTAAGGGCCTAACTCAGGTGGAGTTGTGTATCAAATAGGTCGTGCAAAATTAAGCCAAAGGGGTCTTACTTACCAACGTGTTTTCCTCATAAAAATTCTTAATTATTCGTAGTGGTTTAAAGACACTTATGATAAAATCGAAACGACTATGAGACAAAGACTCGCTTTGTGTCATAGTCGTTGGAATCAGATTCCTTAAAAAAACTTAAAATTTCAGGCTCTTAAGCTGCCGAATCATCGACTTACCACCGGCCTTGCGTTGGATAGATGACCCCAGCGTAATCAGTGGATT
Organism: Spirosoma arboris; assembly: GCF_009754945.1. GTDB lineage: Bacteria > Bacteroidota > Bacteroidia > Cytophagales > Spirosomataceae > Spirosoma > Spirosoma arboris. Next base: position 50,795 of record NZ_WPIN01000021.1, on the reverse strand, counting down.
ACCACTCGTTGTTGCCCGTCGGCCGCTGGCCACACTACCCGAAATCTGACCGAGCGCTGTGCTTAAGTAGGCTTCATTTATATCGCCCAGGGGTAACAGATTAATCGGTTCGTCAACTTCTATACTGGGTGTAAACCCTGTCGAATAGTCTGACTGCCCTGCGCTGTTATACGATTTAAATACAATAGGCTGCATTCCCCATTTAATCTGTCCAGAATCATCCGTTATAGTAATAGAGCCTACGTTTTTACCATAGGTGGTTGTACCAATCGTCGTTACAGTCATGTATGGCCGTAATCCATTGATGATAAGCTCGCTGGCCGACGCCGTATGGTCGGTTGTGAGAACGAATACCCGGGAGAGATTACTACCGATATTCTGCGATTTATCGAGGAAATTCTGCACAAAGAAGCTGGAGCCATATTCCTGTTGCAATAGCGGAGTAATCGTAGTATTCCATTCTTCACGGAAGTACAATTTACTGGAACTGATTCCTTTCCCGATCAGGCTCGCCAGGTTCGCAGAGGAAGATGTATAGCCACCTGGATTGTAGCGTAAATCAAGAACAAGCTCAGTTACGCCCTGCGCTTTAAAATTACTGAAGACGGCATCTACCTGGGCATCATATTCATCGGCAGTGCTTCCATTAGCGCCTGGAACAAACTGGTTGTAAACTAAATAGCCCACTTTTTTGCTCCCTACCGTATACACTGAATCCAGAAATACCGGGTTTTCCTGAAATGTTGTGGCCGTTACACTGATGGTTTTATCGGTATCGACCAACGAAGATCCGCTGATACTGGCGAATCCAAATGTATAGGTTGTTCCCGTAAACAGTAAGTCCGAATAGTTGGTCGTGTTGAGCGACTGACCATTTACTTTCGAGATAATATCACCCCGCTTAATGCCAGCTAGTTGGGCTGGTGATCCGGGGAGCACATACAATACCTGAGCAATAACATCCGTGGAGCCCGACGCACGCAGGTATAAATTATACTCCATGCCAGTTGTTGTCGTTTGCCCACTCAGTTCCGCTGTCAGCGTATTGGCATCATTTTCAATCCATGAAAACCGGTCACCATCTGGGTTAGTAGTAACATTGTATGTATTCAGAATGGAGTCGAAAAAAACATCAGGAGCCAGGGTTGTATCGGGGTTTGCCGGAATTTTGGCGTTCCAGTAATACACCTCCCGCATATTCGATAAAATCCAGGAGTCAATAGTCTGATTCTCACTGGTTGTGGCCGACGTTTGCGGGGTAACATCATCAGTACTCTTCTTACAGGCCGACAACGACATGGCGAAACCTGCCAGTAGAAGTATTGACCAAATCCGGGAAGAAAGTAACTCTTTTGTTGTTGTAAGTACGAAATTCATATCGTTCTTGTCTATAGAGTAAGTTGAATAAAAAGCTGTCTTAATCTATAATGATTACGCGACCGAAATACTGATTGTTGCAGTAAGTAATCCGGCTACTAGAATTTAATAGTCATTTAATTCGGCTGGGTGGGATATTCGCCGAGGACTTGCCAGTGAGTAAACTGCTGATTTTCTGGGCCAGTATGGCTTGATGATGGTTCAGAAAATGCAAAACGCAATGGCTATTCTTGGCAGGTAGTCATGAAATTTTATTCCGAATCAATAGGCTTTAGAGCAGCCTGGAGGACGATAAGTAGTTGCAGTTATGTTGTATCTTTGATAATATGTTTTATAAAACCCTAGTAGTATAACAAACCTGTGGAAAGACGTAATGCGTTAAAAACAATGGCTGGGGCTGTTGGGGGGCTTATTAGCCTGCCTGCCTGGGCCAATGGCTGGACGACTGAAACTGTCCGTGCGACTCGGCAAATTCTTTCTGGAAGTCAGACTGAACTTTTGGCCGAGATAGTCGAAACGATAATACCAGTTACCGATACTCCTGGTGCAAAAACCCTGAATGTTCATCAATTCGTTCAGAAAATGGTGGCAGACTGCTATCCCAAGACTGCGCAGGAAAACCTTGGTAAGGGACTCGATACGTTAAATGATCTGGCCCAGAAGTCTTTCAGCAAACCCTTTGCTGAAGGCGATACAGCCCAACGAACAGCCCTTTTAACGCAACTGTCGCAATCAACGGATTCGGCGCAGAAAGATTTTTATTCGTTGGTGAAGAACTTAACTATTCGGGGATACATGACATCGGAATATGTGATGACCAATCTCACGCATTATGAATTTATTCCGGGCCGCTACCACGGTTGTGTACCGGTGCCAGCAAAAGCATCTTCTCAAGGAAAATAGATAGTCTGTTTATGGTATTCGGTTTACGATGGCTAACGCATCAGTTAGCGTAAATCGAATACTATAAACCGTAAACTACAAACAGAAAAATGTCTTACTTAAATATAGACGCTCAAGCCCAAAATACCTATGATGCCATCGTCATTGGCTCAGGTATTAGTGGAGGCTGGGCCGCGAAAGAATTAACGGGTAAAGGTCTTCGTACCCTGGTACTCGAACGGGGTCGTGATGTGCGGCACGTAACGGATTATCCGACGACCAACAAACAGCCCTGGGAGTTCGAACATCGGAACCAGCTTAAGCAGGAAGTACGGGAGGCCAACCCAATTATTAGTAAATGCTATGCATTCTACGAAGGTACTGAGCAGTTTTTTGTGAAAGATGCCGAACATCCCTATGTTCAGGATAAACCCTTTGATTGGATTCGGGGCTATCAGGTTGGCGGAAAATCGCTGATGTGGGCACGACAAACCCAACGCTGGAGTGACTTCGATTTTGAAGGCCCTGCCCGTGACGGATTCGCCGTCGACTGGCCCATCCGGTATGCCGATATTGCACCTTGGTACAGCTACGTAGAGCGTTTCGCCGGAATTACGGGCAATAAAGATGGCCTGGCGACATTGCCCGATGGCGAATTTTTGCCACCCCATGAATGGAATTGCGTAGAGAAACATTTTCAACAAAAAGTGGCGGCTAAATATAAAGATCGCCATGTGATTATGGGGCGGGCAGCTCATTTGACGCAACCCCAGCCGATTCATTTCCAGCAGGGGCGGGCACAATGTCAGCATCGAACCATTTGTGAGCGTGGCTGCCCATTTGGAGGGTATTTCAGCAGTAATTCGTCGACCATACCCTGGGCAGCTAAAACGGGTAAAATGACGTTACGGCCGCATTCGGTTGTGCACTCAATAATTTATGACGAGAAGAAAGGTCGGGCTACTGGCGTTCGTGTGATTGATGCCAATACAAAACAGATGCAGGAGTTTTATGCCCGTATCATTTTCCTGAATGCTGCTGCCCTGAACTCAAACTTAGTGTTGCTAAACTCAACATCGCATCGGTTCCCAAATGGTCTGGGTAATGACAGCGGAATACTAGGTAAATACGTCGCCTTCCATAATTACCGGGCGGGTATCTCAGGTGAGTACGACGGAAATCTTGATTCGACAACCGATGGTCGGCGACCGAATAGCCCTTATATTCCGCGTTTCCGAAATGTATTGAAACAGGAAACGAACTTTTTACGGGGCTATGCTTCTGGTTTTTCAGCTGGACGAATGTCGCGCTCTGATCAAAGCGGAGTAGGAGCCGATCTGAAAGAAAGTCTGTTGAATCCTAAACTTGGGGGCTGGTATGTGGGTTCGCACATGATGGGTGAAACCATCCCGAAAGAAACAAATTACCTCGCCCTCGATCCGACATTGAAAGATCCGTTTGGCATTCCGCAACTGAAAATTTCCATCGCCTACGACGACAACGACGACAAGATGGTGAAGGACTACCAGGAGCAATTGACAGAAATGTTTACGGAAGCCGGTTTCAAAAATATCCGGGTGCGCGACAGCCATGCGGCACCTGGTCTCGATATTCACGAAATGGGGGGCGTTCGGATGGGCAAAGATCCTAAAACGTCGATGCTCAATAAATGGAATCAACTTCATGCCGTGAAAAACGTATTTGTGACAGATGGAGCCTCTATGACGTCAACTTCCACACAAAACCCATCGCTGACGTATATGGCACTAACGGCCCGTGCTGCCGATTATGCCGTGAAAGCAATGAAGAAAGGCTTAGTGTAATTATTTATCGACCTAGTTAATACACTAAAGGCCAGTCGCTTTCACGACTGGCCTTTAGTGTATCTGGAGCGGGTATTCGCACGCGCCAGAAGTATTTCCGTGGATTAATTAACTTTTAATGCAAACCATTAAATTATACATTCCTAGTTTACAAACCATGACTAAATCCTTTTTCGGAATCACCTGTCTGATGGCTTCAGTGCTGGCACTAAATAGCCTGGCCGAAAACCATACTGGCAAGCATCCAAAGCCATTTGTTCGTACAGTAAAGAAGGCAGACACACCAACGGAATTAAAGCTTCCGTCAGGCTTTTCTGGGACTATAATTGCTCAGGATTTAGGCTCGGCCCGCCACATCGCTATCACCAAAACCGGCGATATCTATGTGAAACTGGCTAAACTCAAGGACGGGAAAGGGATTTATCGGCTTCGGGATACCGACAAAGATGGTCTTATTGACGAAACCACAGGCTTTGGTGATTACCCTGGAACGGGTATTTTTATCAACAATGGGTATTTATATGCGTCCTCGAACAACAGTATTTATCGGTATAAACTCAATGCGAATCAAGAGGTAATTAACGCCGATCAGCCCGAAAAACTGGTATCAGGCCTGCGTGAAAAAGATCGGGATAAATCGAAGTCAATTGCGGTCGATAATCAGAATAATCTGTATGTCAATATAGCCTCAGATAACGATGCCTGTCGTGAGACCGGAACGGGGAAAGGCTTAATGCCCTGCCCGCTTCTGGATTCGGCGGCTGGCATCTGGCGTTTTAAAGCGAACGTTCCTGATCAGGCTTTTGCCACTGGGACTCGGTATGCAACCGGTTTGAAAAATGTAGTGGGCCTGGATTGGAATGCCAAAACCAATTCCCTGTTTGTTCTGCAACACGGCCGGGGCAGATTCGATGATTTTTACCCGCAATATTATACGCCACAGCAAAGCGCCGAGTTGCCTGCCGAAACGATGTATGAAGTCCATCAGGGCGATGATGCCGGCTGGCCTTATATTTATTACGATCCCATTCAGAAAAAGAAAATTCTAGCGCCTGAATATGGAGGAGATGGCAAAAAAACGGGTGGCGAAAAAGCGATAAACCCAGTAGTTGCTTTTCCTGCTCATATGGCTCCCAATGGATTATTGTTCTATACCGGAACCGCGTTTCCTGAACGCTATCGGAATGGGGCGTTTGTTGCCTTCCATTCTCAATCACAGCCGATACATAAAGGCTACCTGGTTGGTTTTGTGCCATTTAAAAATGGCAAGCCATCGGGTCCGTGGGAGATTTTTGCAAATAATTTCGCCGGAGTTGACCTGGAGAAACCGGCAGGACCTGTTCAGCATCGTCCCTGTGGATTAGCTCAGGGCCCCGATGGATCGTTATATGTGACCGATGATTTAAATGGAACCTTGTTTAAAATTAGCTATCAGAATTCTGCAAAAAGCCAGAAAGCAATGACGGCTTCGAAGAAGAAGTAATTGACGATATCACCAATAATTTACAAAAGCCATCTGCGCGAGCAGGTGGCTTTTTGTGTGCTTGGGTTTATGGCTTTGACCGGACTTTTAACAAACATTAACTTGGAAGGATGTGCCTGACAATGAATCTTTATGATGTACAAAGTTCCTGCTAAACGATGCGTTATCTAGTTCTGACAGTTTTACTTTCCAGTCTTATCGTCAATCTGGCAATTGGTCAACATACTCAACGACATATCGGCGATTATACTGTTTTTACTATTCCGTTCGAAGGAGACTCAATTACATTCGCGGTGGTCGCCCGAAAAGGTGAACTGACGAAGCGCAAGCCGATTTTTCTATTTAGGCAGGGTTCTCTGCTACCATTAATCCGAAGACTAATAAACCTTCGTTAACGGAACTTCCCATCACCTGCTACGACCACGAAGCAGACTATTATGCGATTATGATTGCCAAACCGGGTGTTCCTCTCGTTGTCGACGATGCGTATTTAGATACACTCTTTAATACACGTACTAATCCTAAGCCAGCGATGTACCCAGAAAAATACCAGCATCACAACTATCTTGATTATTACGTTCGTCAGACCAATGCTGTTTTTGATTTTGTTCTTAAACAACCTTGGGCAGATACCAAACGGGTTGTACTCGCTGGTGGGTCGGAAGGCTACCATGTGGCCATTAAAACAGCGTATACAAATCGTAGGGTTACCCATTTAATCGTATCATCGGGTGGGTTGGAGGGGCGGCATCAATCCATCATGCGTATTGAGCGAATGAAAGGATATACGGGCGAGTATACGCAGGAAGAGGCTCAACGGAGTGTCGAGGAATTACAGCGCGAATGGGTTACCATCTGTAAAGATTCGCTCAATGCTACGTCGACCATAGGTGACCCAAGGCGCACCATGTATTCATTTTCGCACGGTCATAACCTAGACTATCTACTTGCGCTAACCATACCAATTCGTGTGATCTATGGCACTGCTGATGTAGGGTCAACCTCGAACGATATTTTACCCCTTGAATTTGCCCGTCGCGGGAAAACGAATCTTACTCTAAAGGCATATCCCAATCATGACCATACATATTACAAACTAACTTATGATGCGAAGGGGAGGGTTATTGATAAAGTCTACAATGGGGTTACTGTAGAAAAGGAGTATTTCGCATGGCTTCAACTTCATTAATCATCCTGTCAATAGCTGGTATTTAAGGAAGATTAGAGTTATTGACTTGATTTTGAGGATTTTATTTGAAGAAATAAACCGATTGGGTGCTGGGAAGTAATTAAGTAGTAAGTTATAAATGTCACGTACTACTTAATTTATGCATATCCGAAACACTAGGTTGGATAGTAGGCTAACAGGTATCGGCGTTGCGACAATCTCGAATGCGCCTACCCTGAACAGTAAACCTAATCAATCTGTACCTTTACACCCATGCACAGACACTTTGTTTGTTGCTCATTAACCGACCTATTGTTTTATGAATTACTCCGAAAAGATTACCCGCCAACAGTTTCTTAAATTAGGGGCTCTTGCGACGTCGGCGGCTTTATTACCCCAGATAGATGCGTTTGCTGCCTCTTCGAAAAAGGTTGGTTTGCAATTGTATACCCTGCGGGATTTGATGGGGAAAGACCCCGATGGAACATTGAAAAAAGTAGCTGAGATAGGCTACAAAGAAGTTGAGTTGTTTGGTTATTCGGATGGTAAATTCTTTGGAAAAACGCCTAAAGTGTTTGCTGACCAGCTGAAAAGTCTGGGTCTATCGGTGCCCAGCGGACACTATACAACGGGCAAAACGATGCCTAATGCGAAAGGAACGCTTACCAACGACTGGAAGCGTGCCGTCGACGATGCAGCTGCCATTGGACAGAAATACATGGTTTGCGCCTACTTGTTCCCCGATGAGCGGAAGAAATTAGATGACTACAAGCAATTTGCCGAGCTGTTCAATAAGTCGGCGGAAGTGGTTAAAGCTGCTGGCATGCAGTTCTGTTACCACAACCACGATTTTGAGTTTAAGGAAATGGACGGTAAACTACCCTATGATGTGCTGTTAGGTGGTACCGATAAGAACCTGGTAAAACTCGAACTTGATCTTTATTGGGCTACGTTCGCCAATCAGGACCCCGTTGCTCTATTCAAAAAACACCCCGGTCGTTTCCCGCTTTGGCATATCAAGGACATGGAAAAAACAGCCGAACGTGCGTTTGCGCCGGTTGGAACGGGCTCCATTAACTTTCAACGTATTTTCGATGCGAAGGCAACGGCAGGTATGACGCATTACTTTGTGGAGCAGGATGTTTGTAAGCTTCCACCGCTCGAATCGATTGCAATTAGCTACAAGAATGTTGAGAAATTGAAAGTGTAATCCGTTTGGCCTGCATAAGGCTATATCCGATTTATAAGTAGTACGATAAACGCCAGATAGGGTATAGACAAACCTTGTTTGGCGTTTATTTTTTATGCTACTTTTTAACCTAGTGTTGCGTGGCGTCAGGTTCGTGGGTAAAACTGCCAGACAGCATGGTAAAACACGAGCCCCTTTCTACCTTTGCAGAAAATCTGATGAGTGAATTAACGAATGAGTGATCGAGCGAATAGGCTTCCTTTCTCATTCATTCAATCACTCATTCACTAATTCGCTCATTTATTCATGGAATACCGCATCGAAAAAGACACGATGGGCCAGGTGCAAGTACCGGCCAACGTTTATTGGGGCGCTCAAACCCAGCGCTCTATCGAGAACTTCAAAATTGCTCAGGACATCAATAAAATGCCCCGCGAGATTATCCGGGCATTTGCTTATCTCAAAAAAGCGGCTGCATTAACCAACCTCGATGCTGGCGTATTACCAAAAGAAAAAAGCGACCTTATCGGTCAGGCCTGCGACGAAATTCTGGAAGGTAAACTGGACGATCAATTCCCATTGGTAGTTTGGCAAACGGGTTCGGGTACGCAGTCGAACATGAACGTCAACGAAGTTGTGGCCTATCGTGGGCATGTACTGCACGGCGGTCAGCTTACCGATGAAAAGAAGTTTTTGCACCCCAATGACGATGTGAACAAGTCGCAGTCGAGTAACGATACGTTCCCGACGGCTATGCACATCGCGGCTTATAAAATCCTGCTCGACGTTACCATTCCGGGTATCACCAAGTTGCGCGATACGCTGGCTGCCAAGTCGAAACAGTTCATGCACATCGTCAAAATCGGTCGGACGCACTTCATGGATGCAACTCCCCTTACGGTTGGGCAGGAGTTTTCGGGCTACGTTTCGCAACTCGACCACGGTCTGCGGGCTATCAATAACTCACTGGCTCACCTGAGCGAACTGGCCTTAGGCGGAACCGCTGTTGGGACGGGAATCAACACCCCCCCGAATTATTCGGAGAATGTAGCGAAGCACATTGCCGACGTAACGGGCCTGCCATTCATCACGGCCGAAAATAAGTTTGAAGCCCTGGCCGCACACGATGCCATTGTAGAAGCCCACGGTGCTTTGAAAACTGTAGCCGCTAGCCTGATGAAAATCGGGAACGACATTCGCATGCTGTCGAGTGGCCCTCGTGCAGGTATCGGCGAATTGCACATTCCTGATAATGAGCCGGGTTCGTCGATCATGCCGGGTAAAGTGAATCCAACCCAATGCGAAGCTATGACAATGGTAGCCGCACAGGTAATGGGCAACGATGTGGCAATCAACTTTGGTGGTGCCATGGGCCACTTTGAATTAAACGTGTTCAAGCCGGTCATGATCTACAATTTCCTGCACTCGGCACGATTGATTGGCGACGTCTGTGTATCGTTCAACGACAAATGCGCTGAAGGCATCGAACCCATCGAAGCGAACATCAAAAAACACGTTGATTCGTCACTAATGCTGGTAACGGCGCTGAACACCAAAATCGGCTATTATAAAGCCGCCGAAATTGCCCAGACCGCCCACAAGAACGGCTCGACCTTAAAAGAAACCGCACTGAAACTCGGCTATCTGACGGAAGAAGAGTTTAATGAATGGGTGAAGCCGGAAGATATGGTTGGAGAGATCAAGTAAGTTTTAGCCCACTGCCTTAGCTAGAAATAATTATTTTTAAAACATACTTATTCTTTGGCCTCAGCAATGAGGCCTTTTTTGTATACAGTTAGTCTATAAGAATAGAGCCCAGCTTGTCAAGCCGGGCTCTAAAATATTCATCTTCATTCCTTAGGGTTTACAGAGGTTACAAGCCACTAATGATACGGGCGTAAACGTTATTAAGTCTGTTGACATCATAACTGCCTCCTCCATCATCGGCTACATTGATGGTGATATTTGATGTACTACCAGCATTAGCCGTGGTGCGAGTGACACTAAAGCCTAGATTTAGCGTTGTGTTAGCCTCTACCGATTCACCACTGTTGATAGTGAGGCTCAATTGGTGATTGCCCACATTGTTACTGATTTGCCACTTACTATTCTGCACGGCGACGGGATTATTACTGCCCCCTGCCACATCGATACTGGTCAGCGAATTGTTAAAATCGACAGTATAGCCTGCTGGCGCAGTGATGGTAATAACGATGGTGCCACTGGCAGTTTCCCCGTTAACCTCCTGGAGCTGGATGAGAAAATCTTTGCTATCTCCAGCCTGGAAGTTAGCATCGGGCAGACTGATAATGGCCGATAGATCAGGGCCAGATACCGCCGTTACACTTACCAGCAGCGTCTGGCTATAATCACCTATCGTAGCTACTAGAGTAAATGTTTGTACGCCAGCCGTGATCAGACTGGCTGATACGGACGGACTGGTAGCTGAAGTGGTGAACTGTGCCCCGGATGGTGCTTGCCACTGGTAAGTAGTAGCCCCCGTGGCTGTAAGACTCACAACTATTCCCACGTTAGCCAGCGGCAACGAAGCCCCTGCTGATAGGGCTGGAAGCGGTGTCTGAATAGTAAGCGCATAGTCTTCCACTTCGCCTGAATTCGCCTGCCCGCCTGTATCCACTATTTCATTGGCTGCGCTAGCTAACCGAAAACGGGCAAAACTAGGCCCTACCGCTCCGAATCCCCCACCTGTCCAGGTAATCGAGGACCAGATTAGGGTAGCACTGGTTGCGCCTGTAGGGACGACTACCTGAGCTCGTTCATTGGTCGAAAACTGCTGATCCCTGTTAAAGTCAATCCAGCCATTTAGAGTCGCATCTGAACCTGTTGTATTCGTTACTGTGACACTAAGCACATACCCAGTTTGGTTGGCATGTAATTCTGGGAAAGAAGTGATGCCGTCTTCGTCGTCATCACCAGTAATATCGTCCCCAGTAGCACTCCGATCAAGTAAAGGACCATTATCGTAAAGAAGCCCATTCGGTTCAGCATCAATCAAATTTCCGATCCGTAACCCGTTTGTGATAACATGGCGAGGGCCATTAGACTCATTTAGCCAAGTGCCATACGCAGCAGGAGCATCACCAAAGTCTAGCTGAGTGACCGTGTCGCTGAAAGGCATAGTCATTTGGGCGAAGGTATTGCTTTGGAGACCAGCAGCATCGACATGACCATAGAGAAACCTGGCTATAACATTCCCATCCTTAGGATCTACCGTTAATTTGGCTGGATTATAATTAGGTATAGTCTGTCCTTCGGTAACTGGAATATTATCATAATAAAATGTGCAAAAATCTGTCCCAAACAGCTTGGAAATCAAGATGGTGTTAGTACCACTGATGCCGTCATAAACTCCATCTTCTGGATCAGACCCCGTTAGGGTTGGTACTTGTACCCGAGCTGTACCCAGTGGGTTAGGTTGAACGGTGGCTGTCACTGAATTAGTTACAGGCCAATAATCGACCCCAAAATTTACCTCCGAAACATCCCCCGTTTGCCCTACGGTAACTTGAATGCCTGCGTCAGGCGTACCGTCACTACCAGGGCCTGCCCCAATGTGTTCCCCCGTAGGGTGTATCGTAGAGAGGCCATATAGAGCGAAACTGGGAATAGGGCCCTCATAAAGCCATAGCCGGTAGGTAGTATTAGGATCTACCGTGATTTTGTAAGTTCCATCCTTAGCTACTTGCGTAAAACTATAGTAGGTGAGGGAACCTGGATTTGGATTGAGGATGACGACGTGGAGTGGAGGGTCGTCATTGAGCGGGGTGCCATTCACCGTGTTGTCAGTCAGACCATTGGCATCGTGGAAAACTCGGCCAGAGATAGTCGGTGGAGGAAAGACAAAATCTAAAATAAGTTGAGCAGGCCCATCATTGATAGTTACATTCTCCCCGACCTCCCGGAAACTTGCCTGGCCAGCAGCATCAACTACGCTGAAGGTGAAATTGACTGTCACTAACCCATCCGCTGGGTCGACTGTCAATTGAGCTGGATTATAGTTATGAATAAGATCACCTGCCTTTACTGGCACCCCCTGATAATAAAGAATGCCAGTGGCAGGCGTTGGCAGTGAATTAATAATAATCGTATTCGTTCCACTGACGCCATTGTAAAAACCGTCCTCAGTATCCGTACCGGTTAATATCGGTATTTTTACCTGAACAGTACCTCCAGGATTGATTGACGACGTTTTTGTTCTATAGGCATAAGGCAGAAAATCTATGCCAAAATTAACTCCTGACACGTCCTGATCAGTTAGGCTGATTAAAGTCATTCCATCCGGTGTGCCATCGCCCCCAGGAGCAGTCCCCTCTCCGGTGAAAGCAGTACCTGAGTAATTATTTGAGGGTTGTTGAGTTCCTACGTTCACTTCCTGCCAGAAATACACGACTTTATACGTCGTGTTAGGGGTTAGGTCCGAGAAGCTATAAACAGCCGTACCATATACCAGCCTAGAAGTAAGAATAATATTCGAAACGGGATCAACCAGGCAGACATAGGCGCTATTGAGCAGAAGGGGACCGTTGACAAGGCCATCAGTCAGGCCGTTAGCATCATTGTAAATAGAGCCTGAGATGGTCAGTCCGGCAACTTTCTTCTTTTTCGTTGCTGAGTAGGCGAGGTTTGCTGTAGGATTTGGCTTAGCAAGAAGCAAAGCCTGTATACTATCACTGAACCAAATTGTTAAGATTAGTAGAATACGGACACAGTACTGCATATTTTAATTTATTAAAGTGTGAATAATTAAACTACTGATTTGTCAAAGCAAGGATTAGCCTAATCTTACCTTGATCTAAATAGCTTCCATGCCGAATATGAACTATAATAGGCGAGAGTATTGCTAACCGACGAATTTCTATTGATAAGATTAAGTCATGCCAACTTGCTTTGCAAAGCAAGTTGGGCCTGTTTAACGCCAGCTGATACTGATAAACAAACTAGGGAAAAGTCTTTCATAATCGGGCTATTAGTGCTCTATCACTGGATATTTTCAATACTGCGCTGATAAGAGTAAGATACTAGTTGTAGTGAGCTAGTAAGGCGACTGGAGGTGATTTTGCCCATCAGAATTTAAAATTAAAATACAATTAAATTTTAAATTACTTCCAAAGACCTTCAGACTAATCAACCGCTCTCTTTGCCTGGAAATCCAATTGTATTATTCTAATGGAATGATTTTATTGTACTAATAAAAGTTAATCTCCTTTTAAGCCTGTTTGTATAGGCATCGGTCAACTATTTTCATTGTTTAAACGAAATTTGTTTAAACGAATATTGGTTATACCTTTGACATGGCAAACAAGACATGAAAGAGCATTTGTTTAATGAATACCACCGGCTCATTAAGAATATACATCAGACGGATAGCTACATCTTCAACTATTTTGGACAAAAGCTAGCTCCGTTCGATTTGTCGGTTCAGCAATACGTCACCTTACGCCGTCTGTCGGAGGTTTATCCGAATAGTTTGACAGCGGGTGAGTTAAAGGAAAAGATGAATGATATCAATTCTGATATGACCCGATTGACAGACCGGTTGGTAGCAAAAAATCTGATCGTTCGCGAGATAGATCCACAAAATCGTCGGCGCGTTAATCTGCGACTTACCGAAGAATCGCATCGATTTGTAGAAACCGTAGCCGCCGATTTCAAGAATTTTGAATCGATCGTTAGCCACCTGACTGACGAGGAAGTAAGCACTATGAATACACTCCTGGAAAAAATTAGAAATCAATCAGTAAAATGAAAAAGTACATAATAGGAGCAGGGCTATGGGTACTGAGTCTGGGATGGGTGAACGCCCAGTCAGCACCGGCGGTCATGCCACTGGACAAAGCCATTCAATTGGCCTTGCAAAACAATAAGGGGATTAAATTGGCTGATTTGCGAACCGAGTCGGCTGAGTCGCGCTTGCAGGAAGCTAAGGATCGTAGCTTGCCAACGGCGAATGCATCATTGGCGTATTCCCGCTATAGCCTGACAGGTCCGTTTTCATTCGGAAAAGGCGATGACGGGAAAGCGCTGTTTGGTATACCGGCTGGCGCGTTCAACGCAACAATGGGTGGCGCTACGATCAGCAAGGAGATTTTTGGCGGATTTGCTGAAAAATCAGCCGAAAAATCAGCGGACTTATTGGCAAAAGCCAGTCATCTTGATGCCAAACGTAACCGTTCGGAATTAGTTTATACTGTGTCCGATGCGTATTATAACATTGTCAAACTGGCTCGTTCGATTGGCGTCATTGAGCAGAGTATCAAACAGTTCGATGAGAAAGAACGCGAAGCTCAAAATCTTCAGAAAGAAGGCGTGGTAACGGCCAATGAAGTACTGAAGATTCAGCTACAGAAAAATAACCTGCAACTGAGTCGTTTACAGGTCGAAAAGGCTCGTCAGACAGCACTCTATAATTTCAATCTGCTGGTAGGTCTACCGGAGAATCAGGTGATCGCTATCGATACAGTTCTGACAAATCCTGCTGCGACGGCTGAACCGCTCAGTTCATTTATGGATAAGGCGGTGCAGACACGCCCCGAAGTAGAAGCCAATGCGTTACGCGTGCAATCGGCGCAGGAGTTGTTGCGGAATACCAAAAGCGTCATGTATCCGCATCTGGGGGCATCAGTGGGCTATAATTACATTAACCCAACTGCCCGCGTTTTTCCAGAAGCCAGTTCATTCATTAGCGCCTGGAATGTGGGCCTTGGACTTACGTATAACATTGGCTCTTTGTACAACATGAAGGGCAAAGTGCACAGCGCTCAAACGGCAATCGATCAGGCCAGCCTGCAAGGTCAGCAACAAACCGATCAGATTCGGTCGGAGGTTGTAACGGCCTATAACAATTACCAACTGGCTCTGGAACAGCAGAATGTGATTCGGACCGCCGTAGGGCAAGCGCAGGAAAATTACCGCCTGACCGAATCCCGCTTCCGCAATGGACTGGTTGGTTCAACCGATCTGCTCGAAGCCGACAGCTTCCTGTTACAGGCACAACTTAATGTAATCAATGCAACCGTAGATGCGCAACTGGCTTATCAGCGCCTGTTGAAAGCGACGGGTAATAACCTCAATTAATCTCTCGTTTCGAAGAACGAAAAAATCATGGACAAGAAAACTTTATTCCGCATAGGGGGCCTCATCGTTCTGGCAGTTGCTCTCTTTTTTGGGTACAGCGAATTTAAGTACCTACAACGACATGAAACAACCGACGATGCCCAGATTGACGGCGACGTAAACCCCGTTATTCCGAAAGCGAGTGGATATGTAAAAGCAATTCGCTTCAAAGACAATCAGTTTGTAAAAGAAGGCGATACCCTTATTGTGTTAGACGATGCCGATTACCGCATCCGGGTAGCCCAGGCCGAAGCCGCTATACAAAGCGCAATGGCTGCCGACCGAGTGTCTCGTTCTCAGGTAAGCGTAGCGTCGGCAAGTGTACAAAGCTCGCAGGCGAGTGTGCAAACTGCTCGTGATCAAGTAGCTACGGCGCAGGCTAACGTAGTGGCTGCGCAGGTTCGTGCCCGCAAAGCCAATCTGGATTTTGAACGTTACAGCCGATTGCTGGCTGAGAAAACCGTTCCACAACAGCAATTCGACGCGATTCAGGCTGAACGGGATGCCGCCCAGGCACAAGTACAAGCTGCTCAGGCTCAGTTACAAACGGCTCAGTCACAGGTAAATGCGGCTGGTACCCAAACGGGTGTAACGAGTTCGCAGCGGAAAGCAACCGAAGGGCAGATTACCGTGGCACAGGCAGCTATCAAACAACGTCAGACGGATCTGGACCTGGCTAAACTACAATTATCCTACACGGTTGTGTTGGCCCCGGCTTCGGGTGTTGTTTCGAAACGTTCGGTACAGGTAGGCCAACTGGTGCAGGCTGGTCAGGCGCTTTGCTCGGTTGTTGGTAACTCTTCGTTGTGGGTTACGGCTAACTTCAAAGAAACGCAGTTAAAACAAATGCAGCCTGGACAGACCGTGGATATTGACGTGGATGCGTTTGAAGGCGAAAAACTGGTCGGTCATGTTGGCTCGTTTGCTGGTGCAACAGGTGCAAAATTCACCCTGCTTCCTCCCGACAACGCTACAGGCAACTACGTGAAAGTGGTACAACGGATTCCGGTTCGAATCGATCTGGATAAAAATAGCCCGCTCTACGCTAAGCTTCGCCCCGGTATGAGTGCGACGGTAGCTGTGGATTTACAGAAGTAAAGTTTTGTGCGTGGCGTCAGGTTTGAGAACCTGACGCTGTTGCTGACGTAAATATGTCGGGTTTAAGAACCCGACACCACTTCAATCAATTTTATGAATAAGTTAGGCTTTGATAAATGGATCGTCGTCATAACAGTAACGACGGCCGCTCTGCTGCAAACCATCGACTCGTCGATCGTAAACGTTACGTTAAACCAGATGATGGGTAATCTTGGCGCATCACTTGGTGATATTAGCTGGGTCGTTACAGGCTATGCAGCTGCCAGTGCGGTTATGATTACCATGTCAGGCTGGTTAACGGCTAAGCTTGGTCGTCGGAATTACTTTGCCGCGTCGATTATTATGTTCACCATCGCATCGGTGTTCTGTGGTACGTCTACCAATGTATGGGAACTGGTATTTTTCCGGGTTGTACAGGGTATCGGTGGAGGTGGGTTGTTAACTACGGCTCAATCCATTCTGATTCAAACTTTTCCGAAAGAAGACCTGGGTATTGCCAACGCTATTTTTGGGATGGGCGTAATTATTGGGCCGTCCATTGGACCAACCCTTGGTGGATACATCACGGACAACTTGTCGTGGAACTGGGTGTTTTACATCAACATTCCATTCGGGATTCTGGCTACGTTTCTGACATATACCTACATTAAGGAACCCGCCGAGAAGATAGCGGCCGGTAAGATGGACTGGCTAGCGCTAATATTGCTCACGATGGGCATTGGTGGCTTGCAGATCATTCTGGAAAAAGGCGAAGAAAAAGACTGGTTCGACTCGTCTTTCATCGTGGGAATGTCTATTGCAGCTGGTGTTGGATTGATTGGTTTTATTTGGCGTCAATTAGCCGTTAAAATACCCATTCTGAACCTCCGGTTGCTGCTCCAGCGTCGCTTTGCGGTGGGAACACTGTTCAATTTTATTCTGGGCTTCGGTCTGTTTGCGTCGGTCTTCATTATTCCGGTTTTCTGCCAGACCATTCTAGGGTTTACGGCCAGTCAGACGGGTTTATTGCTGATGCCCGGTTCCATTATGACGGGTGTAATGATGCCGATTGTAGGGGCATTAATGGGTAAGAATTTCATCTCACCCATCTGGTATGCGGCTATTGGTTTTCTGATGTTCTTCGGCTTTTGTTTCGATTTGTCGACTATCAACCTTGTGGCTGGTCCTGATGATTTCTTCTGGCCTTTGATCATTCGTGGTGTTGGTATGGGGTTGATTTTTATACCGTTAACAACGATCACGCTGGCCGATTTGAAAAATATCGACATACCTCAGGGTTCGGCTTTAACGGGTATGATTCGTCAGTTGGGTGGTACATTCGGAACGGCAATTATGACGACTTATATCTCAACACGCACGGTGTTTCATGCATCTCGATTGTCAGACAATGTCTCGATTTACAACCCATTGTCGGTTGAACGGATCAAGCAGTTTACGGGTCTGTTCCTCTCGAAAGGAGATGCCCTGATGGCCGCCACGAGCAAAGCCTATGGTATGATGCAGGGAGCCGTTATGAGGCAGGCATTAGTAATGACTTATGCCGATACCTTCCTGGTTATCGGCGCCTTCTTCCTGGTGTGTGTACCGCTACTGTTGTTGTTTGTTGGTAAGAAAATCGAAGCACCTGCCCATACCGAAATGGTGATGGAGTAGAGGCTAACTATTACGGTTTTTTATTTGGTTCGATTGATAAAAGACCGGGGGATTTTCCTCCGGTTTTTTTGCTTTACACCCTACTACCTACTGAGAAATAGGCGTATAAGACCTTCGGGTTAACCACCATTCTACAACGATCAAATTGGGTACCCAGCATAACCAGGCAACGATAGGGTAGGCTATACTAAAAGGCAGATTAAGGAGAGCTAGCTCGACAGGTAGAATGATACGTAGGGTGACGGCAGCTAACGTAACGGCATAACTTCGGTACATCCAGGCACGATGTTGATTAACTTGTTTACGCCGTATCGTTTGATAGGCACGTAAGGTTGTATAAAACCAGACAACAGCTAACATGGCGAAACCTAAACCAGCTATCCAGCCCGTATCGGAAAAAAAAGCAGCGTAAAATGCGCCCACGCTGGCCAGCAAAATACTGACCACATACACTTTTCCCAACTGCCTGTGCAAAGACAAATTACGTTGCCGACGTTTTACTGATAACTGAAACGGGCCCAGTGCTAAGGCTACAGCACCCAGGCCAACATGTGTCCAGAAGGCAATTCGCCAGATGATATTCTGAAGCGGTTTATGCTCTAGAAAAGGGGATGGGCGATTTGGAATAAAATAAGTCAGGGCGTACAAAGCCACAATCAGAATTAAGGCATAAGCTAAATAGAACATCGCCTTTTTCAGGAAGATAGTCATCGCTATGATTGTATTGTTGTTTTAAGTTATTGATTCGTAGTGGGTAAATGGTCGCATTGCTACTAGTTGATTAGCTGCATCAGCCAGCCGGTAATCAGTCCGCCATATACGCCTAGCACGTGACTCAATACAGCGAGCAAAACGCCAACAGGCGCTAAGGCCGGATGGAAAACTGAGGCCACCGCCGGAGCAGTTGAGACCCCGCCAATATTGGCCTGACTTCCAACGGCCACAAAAAAGTAAGGCGCTTTAATGATTCGGGCCGTAACCAGCATAAACAGGATGTGAATCAGCATCCAGATCACAGCCACCAGAAACAATCCCATGTTTCCACCCAGATTGGAGAGGTCGAGCCGCATGCCGATGGTCATGATGAGGAAATATACAAACAAGGTTGCCAGATCGGTAGTGCCGAGCTTTTCCAATTTGCGTAATCGGGTGAATGAAAGGGCGATACCAAGCGACGTGGAGAGAATAACGACCCAAAGAAAGTTGGATGTGAATGGGTCTAACCCATAGGTTGCTAACGAGGCTTTGTAAGGCTGCAATGTGGTTGATAACACATACGCCAGAGCATGTGCAATAGCGCCACCACCGAATCCCAGTGCTAAAATGGTGCTCAAATCCAATAAGTTAGCAGGACGGTCTGGCTCTTCTTTATACGCCAGGATTCGCTCTTTTACTTCGTCAATTGAACTTGTGTCGGCATGAAGCCATCTGTCAATTTTATTCCGGTAGGCAGCTCCATAAATCAGGCAGGCTGTCCAGGTTGTTGACACCACGGCATCGACAACCAGAATAATAGCAAAGAGTGCTTCACTACAACCATAAATCTCTTTCAGCGCCAGCTGACTACTGCTGCCACCAATCCAACTCCCTGAAATAGTCACCAAGCCTTTCCAGTATTCATTGGTAATAGCTTGCTCCCGAAAGCCGGGAAGTAGCCACATAACCATATAAAAAGCGATAGGTGCTCCAACGATAATACCGATTGTGCCTGACAAAAACGTAATCAGCGCTTTTTTACCTAACCGCATGATTGACCGTAAATCGGCGGTCGAGGTCAGGAGTACTAAAGCTGCTGGTAGCAAATAATTGGTGGAGACTTTATACAGACTCGATTGCTCGCCCGAGATGATGCCAAGGCTATTCATCGTGGCCGGAAAAATATAACAGAGCAGTAAGGCAGGTACATACGTGTAGGCCCGCACCCAGAATGGGTGAGCCGACTGCGACGTTTTGAAGATAAGGGTCAGTACTACCAGAAAAATGCCCAGAACAATGGCGTCGTTGGTGATGAGTGGTTGCATCAATACAGTCGGATTGCTTAACGCTCAGGGATTGAATATAACTGATATAGGCGACCTTACCGCATCGGCTCGTTTCTCCTGGGAGAAATAGTAATAGGACTTTCGCTCGGAGCCGTGCCACGGTTCAATTGATCTGCCTGGATAACCGTGGCACGGCTCTGAGCGAAAGTCCTAAGTAGTATGCGTAAAGAAGTTATCGCTTTATCAACATACCGTCAACCATCAATCGCTTAAGAAAATAAACGTATTCTGATTCAACGAGGGCATGAGAACAATTACCATAAAAGACATTGCCCGTGAGTTAAACCTGTCCACATCAACAGTGTCGAGGGCTTTACGGGATAGTTCGGAAATTGGTATTGAAACGAAAAAACGAGTCCTGGAACTGGCTCAGCGACTGGATTATAACCCAAATCCGGTGGCGTTGAGTTTGCTTAGTAGCCAGAGCCACGATATTGGCGTTATTGTGCCGGAAATAGCCAATCCGTTCTTTGCTATCGTAATTGCCGGTATTGAAGATGTCGCTTTTGCACAAGGTTACCACGTCGTTATTTACCAAAGTCACGAAGATTATGAGCGAGAGGTGTTGAACGTAAAACATATTTCCAACCGACGAAAGGATGGACTTTTGGTGTCGATCGCCACGGCAACAAAAGATTACTCCCACTTCAAAAGCTTACATGAACGCGGGTTCCCGATTGTGTTCTTTGATCGAATTTGTGATGAAATCGACAC
Organism: Spirosoma arboris; assembly: GCF_009754945.1. GTDB lineage: Bacteria > Bacteroidota > Bacteroidia > Cytophagales > Spirosomataceae > Spirosoma > Spirosoma arboris. The sequence continues at coordinate 30,232 of NZ_WPIN01000021.1, read as the reverse complement.
GCATAAAGTATTGGTCGATGACTTTGAGGGCGCTTACTCAGCCACCGAACACCTGATCAAGCAAGGCTGTGAACGTATTTTTCATGTAGCGGGACCAGATCATCTGCTTATCAGCCGTCGGCGATTACATGGCTACCGGGCCGCCCTGTTGGATTATGGCAAACCTATTCAGGACGATTGGGTCGTATCCTCAGCCTACAATGCCAATAATTCACTGGAAGTAGCCCGCGAGTTATTAGCGAAGCCTGAGCGACCTGATGGTATTTTTGCTTCCAGCGATAATATTGCCATTGGTTGCCATGCTGCCATCATTGAAGCGGGTTTGTCAATGCCCGATGAGATTGCACTAATCGGCTTTTCGGACCTGCCAATCTCCGCGTTGTTAAACCCGCCACTGAGTTCAGTGGCGCAACCCGCGTTTGAGATGGGTCGGTCGGCCGCCGAACTCTTGATTAATCTGATCAAAAATCCGGGTAAATACACAACACCAATCAGCAATGTATTAAAGACGAGTTTAATGGCCCGGAAATCTTCCTTGCGCAATGTCAGCGTTGAGTAGACGATTATAATTCTGCAGTATTTGACCTCACCCCAACCCCTCTCCTGAAAACCAGGAGAGGGGCTAAAAGTGACGGTATTGGCCCCTCTCCTTATTTCAAGGGGAGGGGTTGGGGTGGGGTAGACAATAGCCTAATTAAAACCCCGCGGCCTGCCCATCTTTCCGCGACTCTGTAGCGCCGTGGTAGACTTTGTTTTTAGCGTCGTACATAATGGCCTGATAACCACCATAACCGCCCAGTCCGTAACCTATTTTATGGCCCTTGCGCATCAGATCACGGATAGTTTCGTAGGGATAGCCCGATTCTAGTGTGATTTGTCCTGAATCGACCATCTTCTCGCCCGTTGGTTCCGATGATCCCTGATGGTCAATGCGAGGGGCATCTCCGGCTTCCTGCGGATTCATGCCGAAGTCAATCATGTTTATAATGATCTCTGCATGACCCAACGGCTGAAAACTTCCACCCATCACCCCGAAGCTCATAAACGGCTGCCCATCTTTGGTGATAAAAGCAGGAATGATTGTCTGGAAAGGGCGCTTGTGTGGGGCAAACGTATTATTCTGCCCATCGATCAGGCTATATAATTCTCCCCGATCCTGAAACATGAACCCTAGTCCATCGGCCACCATACCAGAGCCAAACCCCCGATAATTGCTTTGAATCAGCGAAACCATGTTGCCTTCTTCGTCGGCTACAGTTAAGTAAATGGTATCACCCTGGCGCAGGGCTGGATTGCCCGCATCCACGCGACTGGCTGCCCGGTTTGGGTCGATGAGTTTGCGCCGTTCGGCTGCGTACGATTTGCTGATCAGCTCATTAACAGGAATTTTGGCAAATGCGGGATCGGCGTAGTATTTGGCGCGGTCTTCGAATGCTAGTTTTTTTGCTTCTACAAACTGATGAATGTGTTCAGGACTACCCCAGGCAACTTTCGAGAAATCATAAGGTTCCAGCAGATTCAGGATTTGCAGCGTCGCAATTCCCTGGCTATTTGGTGGTAATTCCCAAACATCGTAACCCCGATAGTTGGTTGAAACAGGTTCCACCCATTCGGAGGTGTGATCGGCCAGGTCTTTAGCACTCAAATAGCCGCCCACTTTTTTCATGAAGGCATCAATCGTTTGAGCAATCTCACCTTTATAAAAGGCGTCGCGGCCCCCTTTTGCGATTTTCTCTAACGTATTGGCCAGCGCTGGATTTTTAAAGATTTCGCCCCGTTTCGGTGCCGCTCCGTTGGGTGCATAGGTCTCCTTTACGTTTGGATACTTGCCGAATCGGGCAATCATAGAGGCCCAGGAAATGGACGCTTCGTCGTGAACGGGATAGCCTTCGCGCGCATAACGAATAGCGTGCGACAGAATTTTCGGCATGGGTGTTTTCCCAAATCGCTTGTGTAACTCAAACCAACCATCCACGCAGCCCGGCGTCGAAACGGGCAGCGGGCCATCGGATGGAATATGCGTTAGTCCTCGTTTCTGAAATTCGGCTAGTGTCAGGCTGTAAGGCGACCTGCCCGATGCGTTCAGTCCATACAGTTTTTTGGTTTTTGCATCCCAGACAATAGCAAACAAATCGCCCCCGATGCCATTAACGTGCGGTTCGACCAGCCCTTCCATCGCGTTGGCTGCAATAGCCGCATCAATCGCATTCCCACCTGACCGAAGTACATCAATACCAGCCTGGGTCGAAAGAGGGTGTGACGTGCAGACCATACCGTGTTGAGCCATCACAACAGAACGAGTAGCAAAGGCTTTACCCATGAGCCGATCCTGCGCAAAAGTGGACAAGCCTAGACTAAACAGAAAACAGGAGAGGAGGATAGCTTTTTTCATGAAGAGGTTGTATGAAGTTCTAAACGGTTGTGCCACAGTGGTTAGACCGTGGCACAAGATAACAAAATGCCCATTTTTTTGACAGGATTTACAGGATAAAACAGGATTAGACATCACAGAAATCCTGTTTTATCCTGTAAATCCTGTCAAAAAATATCGCTTTCGCGCTTGTTGCCAAATGAAATAAATAATTGCTCCCACACAAATTGCGCTTGGCAGAATCTGGCTATACGGTTTATACTGCGACAATACCGTACCCGAAAAGGCCGAAAGAAGCGCGCTGTAGGCTGACAGCATTTTGTAAATATGCTCGTATAACCACCAGGTTTTGAGTCGCTCATGAAGCCAGAAATGCTTTAGTAAATCGTATCCCGCAACGAGAACTAAAGCCGATAATGTTGGGTAAACGACCGCTGGAGACCAGTTGCCGCCAGTTAATTGCATCGATATCAGATACAGTCCACCCGCTATAAGTACTCCACTCGTAATCAGTACATCAATGGTAGAGGATGGGCGCTCACGAAGCCGAACGGCGCGATAACCTGAGTATCCAACGTAACCACCTAACAGTGTTAGAATGACTAAAAAAGAGCTTGATCGGAAGAAAAGAATGCCAATAAATGCCGTTCCGACAACGACAGTGAGTAGGTACAGGAAATAACGACCGTAGCGAATATGCTGTCGAGGGCGATTTTTATAGAACAGAGCAACCAGACCGATGAGTAAGCCAATCGTGCCCAAAAGTACGTGAACAATGATATTGATCGTGTGAAGCGTTTGCATGAAAACAGGGCACCGGGGTTAGTGAATTGCCGGGGCGTTTTCAAAATTGATCCGGTAAAATCTGTGGCAAAAGACAAACGTGACCAACTACGGTCGCCTGTGACGAAAACCGTTTGTCACGGAGTCGATGGTGTTGCTAATTCCAGGTCGTAAATTGCCCTATGCAACGTCCACGACTTCTAGATCATTTCGTCATTCGCAACCTGATCGGGTTGGGCGCTCTACTGGCCGTTCACTACCTCACCGACCTGTATGCGATTGAGCAACGGCCGGGTTTTTCGAAAGTATCGCCTTATTTATACTTGCTGTTGCTCTACGGATGGATCGTTTTTCACAACCGGATTCTGTTTGAGCGACTGTTTCTTCAAGGCAAAAAAGCCCTTTATTTTGGTTGCCTGTTTCTGTTGATGGTGATTGGTTCGTTCAACATGAATTTCATTCTACATACTGAATTTAGTATCTCCCGATCATTGCCCTTCATTGTTAATTATTGGGTGTATACCGTAACAGGCTTAGGCGTTTTCGTTACCTATCGTTACCTTAATCCAGTTTCCGGGACAGTAAAACTGCTACCTCCAGCCATGCCTGCATTACCTGAGGAAACAGGTTATTTTTCCTGTATGGTAGACGGCGTTCGTCAGAACATTGCTTATGCCGAGATTCAATACCTTGAAAGCCTTGAAAACTACCTGAAGATTTTTACGAAGCAGAAAGTCTACGTCACTCGACTAACACTAAAAGAAGCCGAGGAACGATTGCCCAAACGCCAGTTTATCCGCATCAGCCGATCGTACATTGTGCATATGGCGCAAGTGGATAAACGAGAGCCGGACGCCTTCTGGATTGGGGCAAAAGAACTGCGAATCGGGCGAGTGTATAAACGATACGTTGCGGAGCAACTGGCGGGCGAGTAGCTTATGCCCAATCAAAAACTGCCATCGAATACCTGCCCTGTTTTCAGGTCTTTCAATAAAAATGAATTGACGGTTCCAATGCCAGAAAATTCAACTTTGACGCCGTACACCTGATGCAGTGGCTTGGTGTAGGTCGCTTCGTAAACCTGTCGACCATCAATAAATATTCGGGCTCGTTTATTGACGACTTGCAATTTTAGCATCCCACCTGCCCGAAAGTCGGCCCCCATAAAACTCAGATCGTCACGATGCCCGTTTTTATGGATGTCGGACGTTTGTAAGTCAATCCAGTGAACACAACCGGGCTTCATGACATCGAACAAATGCTGTGACGACTCGCCCCAAACCGTAAGCCCCACCTGCGAACAACGAACACCCGCCCGGTCAGGTGAGGTTTGAACATGAGTCGTTAATTCAAAATTATCTCCGTTTATGGTGGTTGGATGGCTGTTAATGAACTCCATAAAAAATGTCCGATTGGTATCGACACCGGCATGGGCCGCTTCAAGCGTACTGACACTTCGTTGCCCATTGACAAAAAGATTTCGGACCTCAATTGGATAAACCCGTGTCGTGTCATGCATCATATTGGCAGTGACAGTCCAGCCTTTGGTCTGCAAATAAACTGTGGCCGTATCTACTGACTGACCATTCCGTTGCAGAATGGCGAAATACCGACCCGGCCGCTCATAATAGTGCGTATACAGGCTATCGGTTGAGTTTATGATTTCCTTTTTACCATCCCCAAACTGAATCATATACTGGTCGGATTCGTCGTTCGTGAGGGTTGGGCGCTGGAGTTTGAAAACAGCCGAATGTGGGTTCTCGCCAAGCGGATTCAGGCAAGTCAGTTTTGCTGGTTCAGCGGTTTCAACTGTTGATCGGAAAAAGAAAAAGCCGAGGATTGCTAGTAAAACAACACCAGTCAAAACAGGCAATGGCCATTTTCTGGTCGGGGCTACTGTTGGGGGATGGTGTTCCAGGATAACAGGAAGTGGCTCCCTGATTGGTTCCTCGGATTTTTGTTCAGGGTGTCGTTCCGCCCATTCCTGAACCTGTACAAAATGTTCCCAGTCGGGATGGCCGAGGTAGATGGCCAGCGCATCCCGAGTCGCTTTTTGAGGATAATACCGTACATCGGTCTTGATCTTTCCGAAAATACGCTTCAACGTATTCGGGCTAATGCGTACGTGCGTTTTCTTAAACAGGATGTGGCTCAGGCTAACGTAGTCGCTATTAATCCACTTGTCCCGGTCGGGCTTCCCGTAGGTTTCGCTTACCCGCTGACAACAAACTTCTATATAATAAAAGATTTCGGCCTTGCCTTGTTGTCCATTCTCCGTAATCATATGCGCTAATCCGCTGTACTTTAGCTAGTTAAGTTGTCCATAATTTCGATCAACAAAATGAGCAACCTCACGTACCAATCACCATATAGTCCAAAATTACCTTTGCATCATCGCATTTGGCTTGAATCAATCTGCGAGAACAATTGGCATAGAAACTATAAATATCTGAATATTATGCGACAAAAACTTTTACTGTACTGCCTTGTTTTTTCCGGGTGGTTTTTGCCCCTTATTACCCAGGGAAGCCCACATATCGGTAACATCACCGCCGAAACAATCCTGGCTGATGACCGAATCGTTTCGGGAACAATTACCGACGAAAAAGGAGTGACGCTACCCGGTGTGAGTGTATTGCTTAAGGGTACACAACGCGGAACGGTTACCGATAGCAAAGGTCAGTTTCAACTGGCCGTTCCAACGAATACAGCTGTCTTCGTAATCAGTTTTGTGGGTTATCTGAGTCAGGAAATAACCGTTGGTAACCGTACAACTATCGACATACAACTTACGCCCGATACAAAAGCCCTGGAAGAAGTGATTGTGGTTGGCTATGGTACGCAACGGAAAATTGAAACAACGGGCTCAATTGCTTCCGTTAAAGCCGCTGACCTACTACAAACGCCCGTTGCGAACGTAGCGCAGGGATTGCAGGCACGCGTAGCTGGGGTACAAATCACCCAAAATTCAGGTGCTCCGGGCGGCAATGTCAGCGTACGAATTCGGGGAACGAACTCGATTAACGGCAGCTCTGAACCATTGTATGTGATTGACGGTATTCAGATTTCCAATAGTGGCGGTATTTCTGACGTGAGCCCGCTTTCGCAAATTAATCCCAATGATATTGAGTCGATTGAAGTACTAAAAGATGCCTCAACGACAGCCATTTATGGCGCTCGGGGCGCAAATGGTGTCGTGCTGATCACGACAAAACGTGGTAAAGATGGAGGCACGCGGGTTAGTTACGATGGCTACGGTGGTGTGCAACAGGTTAACAAAACACTGGATGTGTTGAACGCCCAGCAATTTGCCCAACTCGAAAATGAAGTCTATAAACGGGCCATTTATGCCGATCCCACAACGCTTGGGCAAGGGACGAACTGGCAGGATTTGATTTTCCGGAAAGCCGCTATGCAAAGTCACCAACTCTCAGTATCGGGCGGTAATCAGAAAACGCAACTGGCCCTTTCATTGAACTATTTCAATCAGGACGGGATCATTAAAAACTCAAACTTTACCCGATATTCATTCCGGTCAAACATCGACCACCGCCTGTCAGACCGTGTTCGGGTTGGCACCAGTTTATACTATGGCTACTCGGTGAACAACGGCGTTGGCGTAGGCGGAACGGGTTCCGACGTGACCAGCAGCCGGGCGGGGGTATTGGGGGCGGCCGTTGCTGCTCCACCAACGCTGGTACCATATCGGGCAGATGGCAGCGTGTTTCCCTTTCAGGATCAGATGAATGGCCAGTATCAGGAGGTCTCAAACCCACTGAACTACATTACGCCCATCAATCGGCAGACGACCCAGCGAATTCTGGCGAATGTATATATTGAGTTTTCACTGCTGAAGGGCTTAACGTATCGCCCCAGCTTTAACGCCGATCTGGGGAATACACTCTCGGAATATTACTCGCCTTTATCGCTGCTGAGTCAGTCCCAACTGGCATCGGGTGGTGGCAATGCCTCGAATACCAGTTCGTATAGCCGGACGCTGCTGCACGAAAGCATTTTTACGTACCGAACCCGATTGGCTGAACATCATACCCTTACGGTTACGGCTGTGTTAGCTACACAAGCCAATGTAAATCAGAACTATAATCAAACCGCATCTAATTTTCCCAACGATGTAACCGAGAATAATTCGGTTGGGTTGGCCGTAAATCAACGTATTAATAGTGACAAAAGTAAGTCCAGGCTGGATTCGTACCTGGGCCGGATTAACTATGGCTATAAGGACAAATATTTTCTGGATTTGACGGCTCGTGCCGATGGCTCCAGCAAGTTTGGCGAGAATAATAAGTACGGATTTTTCCCCGCAGTAGCCGGTGCGTGGCGCATTGTGGAAGAATCGTTTATGAAATCGGTGCCGGTTATTTCTGACTTAAAACTGCGTGGAAGCTGGGGGATTACCGGGAATGCCGGAGCCATTGATCCCTATCAGTCATTGGCTACAGTTAGCGCATCGGGTTTGAACTACAACTACAATCATAACCCCGTTACGGGCATCAACCCTGCCGCCATTCCGAATCCGGATTTGAAGTGGGAGCGATCAACACAGGTCGATATTGGGCTGGATGTTAGCCTGTTCCACAATCGCCTGTCGCTTGTTGCCGATTATTACAACAAACGCACTGATAACCTGCTGTTTCAGAAAGTATTACCTATGTCATCAGGCTACACAGCACTGACCGGAAACTTCGGTTCAATTCAGAATCGTGGCGTTGAACTAGCCGTCAATGGCCGGATTCTGCCGGGTGGTGGCCGGAATCTACAATGGGATGCGTCGGCCAATATTACCTTCAATAAAAATCAGGTACTGGCTCTCGACGGGATTCTGGATGAACTACCGCGTTCGGCTTATGCATTGCTCAAAGTTGGGTATCCAATGGGACTTTACCGGACGTATATATTCGATGGCATCAGTCAAACCGGTGATGCGATTGTGCCGGGTTATGATGGACGTCTGGGTGGTCAAAAAGTAAAGGACATCAATGGCGATGGCACCATTACCGCAGCCGATCAACTAATCGTGGGCAATTCGCAACCCAAATACATTTTCGGCTTCTCATCGTCCCTCCGCTATCGGGGCTTCGACCTGAACCTGTTTGTGCAGGGTGTGCAGGGTAACAAGCTCATGAATCTGTTCCGCTATACGTTCGAAACAGCGCTGGGCCAGCAGAATGTGCTGGCGGGTCTGGCGAATCGCTGGTCACCAACGAATCCGAATAATGAATATGCCAGTGGATTTCAGGGCGGCCGGTTACCCATTTCGGATCGATACGTTGAGGATGCTTCATTCGTTCGGTTGAAAAACATTTCACTGGGTTACACATTCCCGAACGTCGGCCCGGCCAAAATCAAAGGCATTAGTCAACTTCGGATTTACGTAAGTGCCAATAATGCATTTACCATCACGAATTATTCTGGCTACGATCCGGAAGTGAACAATTTCGGCAACGCGACTACGCAGTTCATCGATAACGGAACATACCCCATTGCCCGGTCGTATCTGGGCGGTTTACAGATAACCTTTTAAAGAGCGAATGAGTGAATGAGCGCTTCTCCATTGCGATGAAGAGCTGTTATAGGCTACTAAACTGCCCTTTTACTCACGCACTCTTTCGCTCATTCACTCTTTCACTCATTGTTTTCCCATGAAAAAACAAACCCTGCTGCTGATGGCTTTGTCGGGCCTGACGTTGTCGTGCAGCAAACTGGAAGAATCGGTGTATTCGTCCATTTTTACGACTAATTTTTATAAAACGGCGTCGGATGCGGAAGCCGGACTTACGTCGAGCGCTGGTTCGCTGATCAACCTATATGGGTTTCCGTTAGTGGCCGCTTCAGATTTTGCGGCCGATCAAGCTTATCCTCGTGGTGTGGTTGGTCGCAATACGATCACCTTGTTTACGTACGATCCTTATTTCACGGCGCAACGAAATTCAGGTCGCCATGAAACGGAAGGGCCACAGGGTGTCTGGCGATTCAGTTACAAGGGTATTGAAAATGCCAACTGGGTAATCGAAAAAGTGCCCTCGATTCAGATGGATGCACAGCGCCGGACGGAAATTGTAGCCGAAGCTTACGCGCTACGTGGTCTTTATCACTGGACGCTGACCAAGACGTTCAACGAAGTCCCTATAAAAACAAAAGCCAGCACGAGCGAAACCGAAGCACTCGTTGTTAAAAGTCCACGTGCCGATGTATACAAGCAGATTTACAACGATTTGGATCAAGCGATTGCCGGACTGCCTTCTTACTCAGCCAGTTTGGTAAAAGGGCGCCCGTCGAAAGAAGCGATTCAGGGGCTTTACGCCAAAGTTGCACTGTATAATGAAGACTGGGCGAAGTCGTTGCAGCTGGCGCAGGCCGTCATCAATTCGGGTAAATATTCACTGATGACGAACGTGCTGGATGTATTCGATGTCGACAAAGAGGATGCGGCCCGTGTCGAAAATATGTGGGCTGTTGAGGCTGATCGGGTAACGCCCAGCCGCTGGTTAACCGTTATGGGTATTGCGGGCCCCAAAAACAGTAGTGGACCCGATTATGCCAAAGTATCGTATGGTTCCTGGTTCGCCTATCAGGCTTTCTTCGATTCCTTCGATCCTAAAGATAAACGTCGCCAATTGTTGGATACGACCTATCGGGATGTTTCGGGTAGTATCGTTCACCAAAAAGACGTCACGCCCATTACGCCCAAAGGTGTTCTGATCCGTAAGTACCGCGACCCTAATTCGATTGCCGAAGCCAACAACTGTAACTTCCCGATCATTCGGCTGGCCGATGTGTATCTGATTGCTGCAGAGGCTGAAGCGCGTCAGAATGGGGCAACGGCCACCGCTTATGGCTACATCAACACCATTCGCAAACGGGCGGGTATGGCCGATCTGACGCCGGGACTCAGCAAAGACGACTTTATTGCTGCCGTTCTTCAGGAACGCTCCTGGGAGCTCTTCGCCGAAGCCGACCGCTGGTTCGATCTCACCCGGACCAATATGTTCCTGACGGTTATTCCCAAAGCAGTAAACGACGTTTATCCAACGCGCACTCCGCAAGCCAAACACCGCTATTACCCTATTCCGCTGGAAGAAATCCAGGCTAACCCGAAATTGACGCAGAATGCCGGTTGGGAATAGTTATTTATTTAATTCAAACTTTTCTGACAGGATTTACAGGATGAACAGGATTATTATTTAGAAAAAGGAAATCCTGTTCATCCTGTAAATCCTGTGAGAAAGAAACTTTTCGATTTCAATGAAAAAATATATTCGTTTAGCCGCTGTTTTGGGATGGCTTATGGGGCTTCATCAGTCGGTAAATGCCCAGTCGAAGTTGCCGTCTTATAGTGGTATTTATCCGCACCTGGCGATGTACAATAACGAAGGAGAATGTGGGACGGGGGCCGTTGTTCCCTGGGCCAACAAACTCTGGGTTGTTACGTATGGCCCGCATTTACCTTTCGGATCATCAGATAAATTGTACGAAATAAATCCGGATTTGAAGCAGATCGTTCGGACTGAAAGCATTGGCGGTACACCTGCCAATCGGATGATTCACCCGGAAAGCAACCAGCTTTTTATTGGCCCCTACGCCATTGATAGTAAGGCGAATGTGCGGGTTATTCCTTACAAAGTAATGCCTGGTCGCCATACCGGCAATGCCCGCCATCTGACCGATCCAAAGGGGAAAATTTATTATGCAACCATGGAGGAGGGTTTTTACGAAGTGGACGTAAACACCCTGACTCCCACGATGCTCTATGAGGATAATAACGTCAAGAATCCAAAAGGAACTGACGAGTCGAATAATCAGCACTCGTCCCTATTGCCGGGTGCTCATGGGAAAGGATTCTATTCGGGACAGGGTGTAACGGTGTACTCAAACAATGGAGAGCCAGGTCAAAAAGCGCTTGAGCAGTTCGATATTCCTTCTGGATCACTCTCGGAGTGGAATGGTAAAGACTGGACAGTCGTACGCCGAAACCAGTTTGTCGAAGTGACTGGCCCCGGCGGTATTTATGGCAATAAGAACCCCGAAACTGACCCGATTTGGGCTACTGGCTGGGATCATAAATCTGTTCTATTGGGAACTCGGGATGCGAAGACGGGCTGGCATTTTTTTCGGTTGCCCAAAGCCAGCCATTCCTACGATGGCGCGCACGGCTGGAATACCGAATGGCCGCGTATTCGAGACGTCGGTACAGTACAAAAGGCTGATTATCTGATGACAATGCACGGTATGTTCTGGCGATTCCCTGAAACGTTTACGGCCAGTAGTACGGCTGGTATTCGTCCCCGGTCGGCCTACCTGAAAGTGATTGGCGACTACACCCGCTGGAATGAACAACTGGTGTTTGGCTGTGACGACTCGGCGCAAAAGGAATTTCTGAACAAGCGAAAAGCCAAAGGCAACCTCGAAGGCCCTGGTCAATCGAATTCAAATCTATGGTTTACCTCTCTTACCTTACCCGACCAACTTGGTCCTAACACCGCCGAAGGTGCCGTTTGGTTGAATGAGGCAATCAAAGCCAACGAAACTTCAGACCCATTTTTGTTTGCCGGCTGGTCCAACCGCTCGGCCTGGGTGCAAAACAACAGCGATGGCGAGGTAGTCGTTACGTTTGAAGTCGATAAAACCGGTAAAGGGAACTGGGTCCCATTGCAAACAACGACTGTTGGTGCCCGAAGTGCTGCCCATGTTGCGTTCGCGGCAGATGCTTCTGGTGAGTGGATTCGTATTAAGCCTGGCAAAACGGCTAACCTATCGGCGCATTTCTTTTACGCGGATACTGATACCCGAACCTCCGCAACCAACTCGCTTTTTTCTGGCCTGAGCAGCGTTAATACGGCGAATACAGCGGGCGGTTTGCTATACGGATTGGGCAAAAATAGACGGGCGTTGGGCATGGCCGCGCTGACGTACAAAGGCGGCCAACCTTCCGATGTAGGCTATTATGAACTGGATGGCAGCATGAACTTACGCCGGAAAGACGATGCTGACATGCTGAAGTTCATTAACGATAAATTCGCCATCCCGCAGAAAGCTGTAACAGTCGATGAAGCGAGTATTCTGGTGGTGGATGATAAAGGACGACGCTGGCGACTACCGTTGGGCAACGATACGTATACCAATCTAACAAATCAGGGTGCCTTACGGATTTGCCGGGAAGTGGCCACGGAGCGGGATATGTTCAACTGCCACGGTACGTTTTATGAACTCCCTGCCGAAAATGCTGATGGATACGCCAAGATACGCCCAATCGCTTCTCACAACCTTCGTATTAATGATTATGCTTCCTACCGTGGTCTGCTGGTTATGACGGGCATTGATCTGCAATCGGCGGCAAAAAATGAGCACATTATTGTATCGGATGATAAAAAAGCAGCCGTCTGGGCTGGAGCCATTGATGATTTGTGGAAACTAGGCAAGCCAACGGGTCACGGTGGCCCCTGGAACAACACAGCCGTGAAAGCTGATGAAGTCTCCGATCCGTACTTAATTGGGTTTTATGACCGACGGAGTTTGCAGCTTTCTCACAAGTCAACCGTACCGGTAACGTTCACTATTGAAGCCGATCCCGTGGGCAATGGCCCCTGGATGGCCTATAAGACAATTACGGTTGAGCCAGGAAAAACCACCAATTATGAATTTCCCAGGGATTTTCAGGCCCGTTGGATTCGGTTTAAAGCCGACAAGGCTTGCCAGGCATCAACAATGCTTCGGTATAATTGAGGGTGCGATAGATGACGCTTACGATGCCGTTAGGTATCGAATGTTTATAGAAAGTGAGGTAGTGTGTGCGGGCATGCCGTAGGTATGCTATTTGACCTAGACTATGTTTGTTGCATACCTACGGCATGCCCGCACACACTACCTCACTTTCTATAAACATTCGACCCTTTCAGGGTCATTATAAATTAACCCTTTCCGGAGGTTCAACGCTTTCGGGAAAGATTGCTAAAGCTATTGCGTAACTTCAGAGGTATATTCATAGGTGCCTAAGCCTAGTACCTCACTCGTTTGTTTCCGGAGTTCCTTCCCGAGTTCTGGATTGTTGGCCAAAACCTGACCGTAACTCGGAATCATTTTCTTTAATTTAGTTTGCCACGCTTCGGTTGCGAGTTTTTCCGGGTAGCAACGCTTTAATAAATCGAGCATGATCGAAACGGCAGTTGAGGCACCGGGCGAGGCACCCAAAAGAGCCGCAATACTGCCGTCGGCAGCACTAACTACTTCGGTACCAAATTCAAGTACGCCCCCTTCATGTTCGTCTTTTTTGATAACCTGCACCCGTTGGCCGGCAATCTCCAGCTCCCAATCCTCTAGTTTCGCATCAGGATAATATTCCCGTAAGGCATTCAGTCGATCTTCCGGCGATTGCATAACCTGCTGGATGAGGTATCTAGTTAGCGGAACATTGTGCAGACCCGCCATGAGCATGGGCGCCATATTGCTCAACTGAATAGACTTTGGCAGATCCATATAGGAGCCGCTTTTCAGGAATTTGGTCGAAAAGCCAGCGTAGGGTCCAAACAGCAATTCGCGCTTGCCATCAATCATACGGGTGTCCAAATGCGGCACCGACATGGGCGGGGCACCCACCGACGCTTTGCCATACACTTTTGCCTGATGCCGTTCTACTACTTCCCGGTTCACGCATTTGAGCCATTGACCACTCACGGGAAAGCCACCAAATCCCCGGCTTTCGGGAATATCGGATTTTTCAAGTAAGCGCAGCGAACCGCCACCGGCACCAATAAACAGGAAGTCGGTTTGAATTTCGCGCTCCTGATTCGTCGTTACGTTCTCAACTTTTAGTTTCCAGCCACCGAGCGATTTAGATCGCCAAAGGTCGCGAACTTCATGGGCGAAGTATAACCGAACTCCCGGCATATCGGACAATCGCCGAAACATAGCACGGGTTAAGGCCCCAAAGTTCACATCGGTACCAATGTCCATGCGAGTAGCGGCCACAGGCTGATCTGGGTCGCGATCTTCCATGACGAGAGGCATCCAACCGGCCAGTTGTGCTGGATCTTCGGAATACTGCATGCCGTGGAAGAGGTAGTTCTGTTGGAGAGCATCGAAACGTTTGCGGAGGTATTCTACGTTGTCGTCACCCCAAACAAAGCTCATGTGCGGAATGGACCGGATGAAATTAGGGGCATCGTGCAGAAAACCCTGCTGAATCAGGTACGACCAGAACTGCTTTGACTGCTCAAACGATTCTGCAATTTTAATCGCTTTCGATGGGTCGATGGAGCCGTCTTCTTTTTCGGGTGTGTAGTTCAGTTCGCAGAAGGCCGAGTGACCCGTTCCCGCGTTGTTCCAGGCGTCGGAACTCTCAGCGGCTGCGCTATCTAAACGCTCATAGATTTCAATGGTTAAGTCGGGTTGCAGTTCTTTCAGCAACACGCCCAACGTAGCGCTCATAATACCGGCTCCAATCAAAACAACATCGGGGCCTTTTTCGGTAGATTTTTTTCGTTTCGCCATGATATAAATAGGCAGGTATGTATTCGTATATATCTACAAAATTGATAGATAGGTTGTTCCGCAAGCTTCAATAAAATAGGATATTTACCAGTTGAATGAACTCCTAGGGGCGTAATTGTTGAACTATTTTCTGACCGGATTTGCCGGATGAACAGAATCATTATTTATAGAAAAATCCTGTTCATCCGGCAAATCCGGTCAGAAAAACGATTTATTCTGCCTGGAAAATTTTCTCCAGGCATTTCATCGTAATCAGATACGTAGGTTTCACACCCAGAGTACCGAGGCTTCCTGATGCCAATGTAGCACCCGTAAGTAGCGGATTATCAGACGCATAATAAGCATAACGTACTTTGATGTTAGTCGGAACGCTGCCCCTGATTTTCGACTGAGCCTGAATGGCTTTCTGATAATGAGCCCCTTCCATTTCCAGGCCAATGGCTTTCCAGGAGGAATTTCGGAAATAACTCAATACATCTTTGTTTTGCAGGGAGGTGCCCAATACTGTAATCATAGCTCCTTCGTACACGTCGATGCCATGCCCCTCAAAATCCTCTTTGCTGAAATCATTATCCAGCGGATAATTGTCGGCTGTACCTTCAAATATGTGTGAGGTAGGAATCATCAGATCGCCTTTTTCACCAGTCAGGATACCCGCTTTTCCGACCACTGATATCGACGCTACGTTCAAGGGAGCCGATTTTTCATTGTGTTCGTAGGGTTTCAACAGCTCGTCCATTGTTTCAAATGCCTGCTCACCGAACGCGTAATCCATCACTAGAAGTAGCGGTTGAGCAGCTCGAATATGTTCTGGATCGTGGGCAATTTCTGTTGATAATTGTGTCGCGTCCAGATGAGCTGTATCAATTAATTGGACCATCAAACTAGTACCGGCTATATCTTCCAGTACGTGCATACCATGTTCTTTGGCGTACTCAATGACTCGCTTTCGAAGTTCTCGCTGAGCGGGCTGACTTAATTTTAACGCCAGGTCGTACAGATTATCCCAGGTCGTTGTGTCTGCCAACGCACCGGATGCATACAGACAATTCATAACGCTGTGCGGATTGGCACTGATGATATGGATTGGGCGTTCCTGTAAATTATGCTCCCAAATGTATTGCTTCAGACGGGTGGCCCAACGTTCGCCATACAAGTGTTGACCGACGCGCTCCCGAAGCATGGGGGTGAAGTTAATTTCGCGACCCAGTTTCGGTTCGCCAACCTCACGCATTGATACGCTGCCTAATCCATACACGATCTGAAACAAGCCATTGTTTGTCCCCGCTGTTTCCTCAAATCGACTATATGCCTGCTGAGTTTCTTCAAAAGTTCGGCCCAAAATAGAACTCAGATAGGTAAGCGCTAATTCACGCTCATCGTCGTTTACCGTGCCTCCCGACTGAATGATGGCTTCCAATTTCTCCCATTCACGAATTCGACCACCTTTTTCCTGGAAAGCGTTGCGCCGAATTTTATCGGCTTCCATAAACATAAATGTTAGGTGGGTCAGAATATCGTAGATTTCGCTACGGCCATTGGTTACTTCGATTACCATTTGTTCGCTGTCGATACGGTAACAGTTTCGACGACGTTTAGCGGGTACCAGCACCGGAAAATGAGAATGTTCAAACCCTTCCCGCGAAGCCAGCGAAATAACCCGACACGCTTCTATGCCTTTCGGAAGTCGATCCATAACATAGACAAGACCATCTAATTCAACGCGTTGCGGATCGCCGACCAACCCATAAATTTCGGGTTGAAGGGTAAGTAGAGCCCGTCGGATCTCTTCACCAGATACGCCTGATGGTTTATAAAATCCCCGATTGAACAAATGGCGCATAGTAATATATAGTCGCTCAATGGCCACGCGCGATTCCTGTGCGCGGGTGAGGGGAGGAGAAGGAACGAGGTTCATGAAGTAGGTAATGAATTTGATGCAAAGCTACAGCTAAAAGACTTTTCGACAGGATTTACAGGATAAAACAGGATGTAAGACTAGAAGAAAAATCCTGTTTTATCCTGTAAATCCTGTCAAAAAATAAGCAGTGTTGGGTACTTTTGGCGGATGAAGAACCAGATTCGGAGCGCAGGATGGATTGCCTTATGTTGGCTTATGCTCTGTCAGGCTATTCAGGCACAGCCAATGCCCGCTCCGCCGGTCATCCCCGACCAATCGGGCATTAATCAGGGTCGATTTATTGGTGTTTTAGTAGGTACAGCGGCTTTTTATACCATTACATTGCTAATGCTGCGAAAGCAATGGTATAAGAAAAAAGTCCCTTTTCATAGCTTTAACGATAATGGAGAGTGGCTCCAGATGGACAAAGTTGGCCATGCGGCCACGGCTTATTGCATGAGCCGGGGGGGCTACGAATTGATGCGCTGGAGTGGAGTTGATGAACGAGCCAGTATCCTGACGGGCGGTTTGCTTGCGCTGTTATTTCAAACCACCCTTGAAGTCTACGATGGCCACGCTGAAGGTTGGGGTTTTTCGAAAGGGGATATGTTGGCCAATGTTGCCGGAACGGCTCTGTTTATGGGGCAGCAGTTCGGGCCGGGTCAGCAGGTGGTGAGTATGAAATACGGTTTTCGGAAAACGATTTTCCCGCCTTATCGCCCGAATTTATTGGGTAAAACGACAGGGCAGCAAATGCTCAAAGATTACAATGGGCAGCAGTATTGGTTCTCGGTCAATCTAGCGTCGGTGTTGCCGGTTGGCCCGGATTTTCCACGCTGGCTTAATCTGGATTTAGGCTATAGCGGGAGCGGTATGACGGGTGGACACGAAAATCCTGTGACGTTTGATAAAGATGGGAACGAAGTGAAATTCACCCGCTACCGCCAATTCTTTATCTCACCCGACGCTGATCTATCGCGTATTGGTACATTCTCTCCATCGCTTCAACGATTCATTGGTACGGCACAGTTTTTTAAAATTCCGGCCCCATCGCTGGAATTCAACCGTGTAAAGGGACTACGATTTCACCCGCTTATACTACCCAAAGAGTAAAGGTTATTAAACGCAGAAATACGGAGAGCACAGAGATTATTAACTCCACACTCTCCGTATCTCTGCGTTTAGCCTTTTTACTAGTCACTTCATTTCACCTGGCGTTACTGTAATTGCTTTCTGTCGATTTTGACGAAGAATCGTAACGGGAATTTTCTGGCCAATGGTATCATCCGTTAGCAGCAGATGGAGGTCATCAACACTTGTCACGGGGTGCCCATTGAAACTGACAATAATATCGCCCTGCATCAGTTCACCATTACCGGCTATACCATCAGGCTCCACACTAGCAACCATTACGCCTGTTTTTGCCGTAAGTTGGTTGTATTGTTTGATGCGCTCAGTAAGGTTAATAAGCTGACCACCAATGCCGAGATAGCCTCGTCGTACGCGACCGTGCATAATGAGCTTGCCAGCTACTAAAGCCGTCAGGTTCGACGATACCGCAAAGCAAATCCCCTGCGCAGGTAGAATGACAGCTGTGTTTACCCCAATAACATCACCGCTTGAGTTGACCAAAGGGCCACCCGAATTGCCTGGATTTAACGACGCATCCGTCTGGATTACATCGTCGATCAATCGCCCTGATTCAGACCGTAACGTTCTACCGAGAGCACTCACAACACCCGCCGTCAGCGAATATTGAAACCCATATGGGTTGCCGATAGCAATAGCAATTTGCCCTACCTGCACCTGCTTTGAGTCGGTAAAACGAATGGCTTTTAGGCCATCAGCATAGATTTTAATAACGGCTATATCGGTAGAAGGGTCACGACCAATGAGGGTAGCCTCATAATCGCGGGAATCCGGTAGGGAAACCGTAATTTTCGTAGCCCCAGCCACAACATGGTTATTGGTAATGATATAGCCATCGGTAGAGATAATAAAACCAGAGCCTGTACCACCGTCTGCATCGCCCCCACCGGGTGCCCGTCGTTGCGGAGGGCCTGGATTCCGACTTTCCTGATTCGCTGTTGTTCGCCCGCTAACCTTTATCTGAACAACAGACTGGCTGACTTTTTTAGCTACGCTTACAACGGTAGTCGAATAAGCATCCAGTAAGGCTGCATCCTGCTCAGATGCCCCACCTGGCTGCGAAGCCGTGTCGGAGAATGTCACAAATTGCGTATCCATAAGATAAGTTATTACGTAAAGTTGAAGTAGCTATCACGATTTGTTCCAGAGAAATTTTAAGCTGATAACCCCGTTGTCTATCAGCCATTTTGTCATTTTATGCAGGATAACTGTTTTTTAGGAGTAGTTTGATTACTTTATTTGTGTTGTTTTCGGTTAAAATGGCAGCACTACATGACCTTTGAAGCGTACTTAAGTCAAAAGAAAATCGACGCGGAACTGTTCCAGAAAAGTGAGTCAGCCCGGTTTAGTGAATGGAAGCGTGAATTCAGTTACATGCATCCGGAAAGCTTTACCGCTCAAAAGAAATTTCTTTTGAATGATATCCGAAGGAAGTACCTTGTCCATTAAAAATGTATTAAGCGGTCGGTCTGAAGGTCAGACTGCCTTTGTATTCTAATCCTCAACTTTTCTTCATGAGCCTTACATTAGGAGAACTACGTGGCATTACCGACGCCGTTCTGAATGCCCTGAAGGCACAAGGCATTAGTGATGGTGACTCACTGCTCGAAGCAACCAAAACACCAAAAGATCGCAAAGAACTATCTGTTGCGAGTGGTGTTGATGGAACCATCATTTTGGAGCTGGCCAACCGGGCTGATCTAGCCCGTATCAAAGGCATTGGACGGGTCTACAGCGACCTTATGGAAGAAGCTGGTGTTGATACCGTAAAAGAACTGGCTCAACGATCAGCTGAAAACCTGCACGCTAAACTGATTCAAATTAACAGTGTTCGGCAGTTTACACAACGACCACCCTCAGTTGAGCAAATTGGGGATTTTGTGGAGCAGGCCAAAAGTCTGCCCAGAATGCTGGAATATTAAGAAAGGGGGTGTAAGCTTACGCCCCCTTTCTTATTTATATGGCTTTTACGCCAGGCTCCCGCAGGTAGTTTTCCAGGCGGCTCTCTAACTCAGGTTGGCTCAGGTTCGTAAATAACTCGCCATTAAGGGCCAGCGATAGACGCCCACTCTCTTCTGAAACCGCAATGACGGCTGCGTCTGTAGCTTCACTCATGCCCAGAGCCGCTCGGTGGCGGAAACCCAGCGAGGGCGGCAATTCATCATCTTCAGATACAGGCAGAATACAGCGAGCGGCTCGTATTCGCCCATCGCTAATAATAACAGCACCATCATGCAACGGACTATACTGGCTGAAAATAGCGAGGAGAAGAGGTTTTGATATTTCGGCATCAATAACTTCGCCCGATTGCGCAAATTTTTCCAGATCGTCGTTCTTCTGTAGTACAAGCAATCCGCCCGAAAATTCGCCACTTAGCGCTTTGCAGGTATCCAGAATGGGCTTTAGCGGTGTTTGTGTTTCTACCGTTTCATTATCACGGAGCAGCCAGCGCCTAAACAGACGGCTGTTCGTTAGGTTGGTCGATTTGCCGATAAGCAGCAGAAAGCGTCGAATTTCGTGTTGAAAGATAATGATTAAGGCCAGGGCGCCTACACTGATGAAATACTCCAGAATGGTCGTCATCAGATTCAGTCCGAGCGCCTTCACCAGCAAATAAGCCAGGTATACGAGCAGATATCCTATAAATACCCGACTGGCAACACTCCCCCGAACGAGGTTGTAAATTTGGTAAATTAACAGAGCGACCAGCCCAATGTCGAGCAGGTCGAGCCAACCAATGTCTAAAAATCCCAGGCGAAATGCCAGCATGAATACGAGAAGAAAGTTTCGGGGCTAAAGATAAACAGAACTTACTGGTTTATGGATTATTGGGAGTTAGTTATCACAAGATCTAGCCAGGGCTTGCGCAAGCACAATCAAAGCCCAGAACCACCAGGAAGACCAGTTTTTATTTTTTGATTTAGTCTTCGTATGGTAGTTCTCTTTGTATATCTGGTAGTTGTTCTGTATGGTTGTTTTAAGCCCTGAATCACAATTGATTCGAACGAGCTGATGCGTAATTTCATAGACAAAGTGCCGTTGATTGTGTTGAACGACAACGGTATAGTTTACTGCCGCAACGCAGTAGTCATTGATGATGCGCCAAAACGATTCTTCGGGCAGGCTATTTAATAAATCAGCCCAATTACCGTACACAATAAAGCCAAAGATTTCCCGATCCTGTTTGTGATCAGGTCTTTTCTGGGCTTCGTCAATGAGCGCTGTTATATCTTTTATCTGCTTGTAAATAATCTCCTGAACGCCATATTGCCATTGAACAGGTAACGACATGGCTACTGACAAGGGCTCTTTAATCATTGAAAACTGTCGATGCTTCAGTAGGAATGAACAATAGGTTTCTAGTGCTTCTGCCAGAATTTCATCAAAAAAAGGATTTTGCTGGCCGCTCCAACGTAGTTTACTAATCGATTGAGCTGGGAAAGCTGCCGTCGTCGGGTGTTCAAGCCATGCGAGTAAAGATTTATCCTGAAAAATAACAGCATGATCATTCAGGTACTGTACTTCTTTTAGCTGATCAATAGCTTTTAGCGCTTCATCTTTCGTGTACTGCTTATCACCTACCGAAATGGTAATGGCAGCGGTTAAATTGAACTCCGCCAGTAATTTTTTCCGTATTTGAATCAGACCAGCCGGGTTTAGCTGATCAGGCTGAATCTGCAGGCTATCTAATAAATGTAAAGGCGATTGATAAGACATAGTCGAAAGCAGCAGTTAACCCAGTCCAGTACCTCTAATTTTAGTTTCAATAGCTTCACTGTTTTTAGTCAAACCGAACAAATTGAGCAACACACCCCGCAATTCGTCATTATTCTGCCGATCGAGCGCTTTTTCACCCCGTTTGATTTCGGCCTGTGCCCGTTGGTAGTCAGTATACTCTTCGGGTGTTTGATTGGCGTATATATGGAAGAAATGGGCTAGAAGTGTTGGCGTATACAACACCGCATTATTGTATATCCGGCGACATTTGGCATGATGACTTTCTACGCGAAAGTAATTATTGCCCCGCATGACTTCTGGTTCATCAGCTTTTAACTGCTGAAAGTCATGGCGTAGTTTGGGTGAGAAATCCTGTAACGTATCGGTCCAATACTGGAGCGAGTCCATCAGGTTATAATATCGTTCTTTTGTTCGCAGGACCCGATTATTGACTGGCCCATTGGCGTAAAGCTGACGTGCCAGTTTGCGTTTGGCTTCGTCGAGTTGGTATTTCTCGTCGGTAAGCGCTGCCGGTTGTAGTGCCTTTGCCTGTTCCTGAAGCGTTCGTGCCCGATCTGTCAATTCCTGCATTCGGGCAGCGGCTTCATAATCTTCGTTTTGCAGGGCCTTCTCTAAATCCAGTTCGAGTTGCGTTCGTAATTCGGTTAATTCGTCGCGTAGTTTGGTCAGGCTAACGTAGCGTTTGGTAGGACTGAAAACCTCACCAAATTGCTGATCGGTCATGCCAAGGTGCATACTGACCTTGACATCCCGAGATTCACTCATCTCAATTTTAAGCTCCACATCCGATCCTTTTATCAAATCGGTGGGCAGATCGACAGCGCGAACCTCAATAACGCCAATATTCTTATTGGTACTCGGATGCTGAGTCGCATCACCTTCCAGTAGATTGATAATCAGGCTTTCGTCGGAACCTTTACGAATCGTACGACTAATTTCCCGATAGATGGTTTTCGTCAGCGGCAGCACACTATTCCGGCTGAATACTAATTCGCAACGAGTGGCATTATTGTGTACATCATCAATCTCAAGACAAATATCCTCAGGCAATGGCTGACCGTAGAGACTGAATAAACCGTGCGTAATCGAAACCGGTTCGACCTCTACAGGCACAGGATTGTTGTACGCATCGAAGAGGCTGATCGTAAACGTGTTAATCCGATTGGGGAGTAAGCCTACAAACTCACCGAAACGAGTAGTAAGTGGCCGTAGCGCAGTATCAAAACCACCGTCAAGGCGCGTAATTCGGTAAAAGAGTCCATCCCGAAAGTTGATCACATTCGCTGAAATGTATTCTTCCAGATCTTTGGTTGTTTTGCTGTAACCCGTTTGAATCTGCAATGAAGTGGCCAGATCAGATGTCTGATCGGTAGGCGTTGTCACTTGCCGACTGGGTGTATTTCCAGCAAAGTAGGCTGCACCAACAGCTACCGCCGTAGTCGGGTCGGCTTCGGTATTGACGTGCAAACCCGTTTGTTCGGCCAGCGTTGTTCGTACATAAGGAATATAGGTACTGCCGCCAATCAATATGATTTCCGTAATGTCATCGGCGCTCAGGTTATTGCGCACCATGATCGTTTCCAGCATTTTAATCGTTGCGTCGATCCGGTCGCAAATGATGGCGTTAAAGGCTTCTCGCCCAACCGTGATTAACACGTCGATTTCGTCGCCATCTTCTCCTTCAATCGTCAATTCGATTTCGGTTGTCAGGCGGGCGCTCAGTTCTTTCTTTGCTTCTTCGGCTTTGAGCAGGAGAATGTAGTATAATTTTTCGTAGCGGGCATTCCGGGTCAGCAGTTGACTGGCTAGATCGGTTAGTCCAGTTTGCCGGATTAGTTCCGGTATCAGAACGTCTATCACCAGACTATGATCGAAGTCGAGTCCACCAAGATAATTGTCGCCCTGATGATCTAGAACGCGCATTTCATTATCCTCTATGCCAATCAACGCTACGTCGAATGTGCCGCCACCAAGGTCATAAACCAGCCATTTACCAGCCTCTTTTTCGGTCGTATATTTATTGAAGTAAGCCAACGAAGCCGCGATGGGCTCCTGTAGTAAAACTACCTCCTGGAAACCCGCATCCAGCCCAGCCTGCTTGGTCGCATTGCTTTGAACAGTATCGAAACTGGCGGGTATGGTAACGACTATAGATTGGGGTATATCGCCCGTATGAATAAAGTTTTTTAGTTCTTTCAGTACAAGTGCTGACAGGTCAATCGGACTAATATCTTCGTTACGCGATTGAATGTGGTAAGTTTCGCTGGTGCCCATTTTGCGTTTAAAGCTCGAAAACACGTTCAGTGGATCTTTCAACAGCCACTCGCGCGCTTTATCGCCGACAAACACCCGCTCTTTACGAAAAGCGACACAACTGGGCAGTGTCTCTTTTAAACCGATTGGATTCTTAAAAACCTCTACCTGTGTACCTGTAAAACGGGCAATGAGCGAATTCGTCGTCCCTAAATCTATTCCGAAATTGATCGTCTGCATAAAGGGTTGATTTATAAGCTCTCTACAATAACAATTCCTGTCTGAATAATTTGACCATTATAGGTAACGATGGGTTTAATAACCTGCGTAATGACCAGATTATCTGTCAAATCGCCGGTTACACTGGCTTCGACATCCGTACGAGTTTCGGAGTAGGGTTCTCCATCGGGACTGTGGTAGCTTATACCAAGCTCCAGGAGCGCTTGGCGAATCCGTTGCAGCGGGCGACTGTAAGTGTTACCAGACAGTTTATCTTTTTCTGCCTTTTTTTCGAGGATATGTACTTGATTCGCAATATCAACCAGAGGGCGCATTTGGAATAAATTCTGTGGATTCTAAGACTTGATTGAACCTCCCAATTTACATCAATAGAATCTTAGAATCCACAGAATTTAAAGTCCCCTGATAAGTCAAATATCAGTCGTCTGTCCTTCGATAGCCAGGTAGGTTTCGGGAAAAACGGCCCGCGCTTCGTCTAAAAATGGCTCAAACTGTTTATAGCGCGACGAGAAATGACCAATTAATAAACGTCCAACACCTGCTTTGGCGGCAATAGTAGCTGCCTGTTCGGCGGTAGAATGGTAAACTTCGGCAGCTCTTATCGCATTATCCTGCAAAAACGTTGCTTCATGATAGAGTAAATCGACACCCTGTAGTTGTGGAATTAATTCTTCTACATAGCGAGTATCAGAACAAAAGGCGTAGGAGCGGGGAGCAGGGCCGGGTTCAGTATAATCGGCTGCAGCATAGAGTAGCTGGCCGTCGGCATCCAGAATATCCTGCCCGTCTTTTAGTTGTTTCAGATACGCTATCGGAACATCGTCGGGAAGCTTCTCACGTAACAAATGGGGCTTAGTCGGTTTTTCCCGAAACAGGTACCCCGTACAGTCGATGCGATGCTGAAGCGGAATCGACCGTACACTCATGAGTGGATGATCGAGTAAAAATGCCGGTTGGTCAGGCTCAACGACCTGAAAATGCAGTTTATACCCTAAACGAGAATCCGACACGCGAAAAATAGTCGTCAATACCTCATCCAGCCCACGCGGTCCAAACAGGTACAAATCTTCGGTACGCCCGGCCATATTTAGTGATGATAGGAGAGGTGCGAGCCCAAAGTAATGATCACCGTGTAGATGGCTAATAAATATATAGCGTAACCGTCCCGGTCGAATTCGTTGCTCAATTAGCCGAAACTGAGTGCCTTCGCCACAGTCGATAAGCACATAATCGTTCCCAATAGTTAGCAACTGGGCGGTTTGGTGAAGCCGAAGGGTAGGTGTAGCAGAGCCTGCCCCCAGAATGGTGAGGGCAAATGGTAAATGAGTTGGACGATGATGTTCCGATTCGGGATGGGTCATTGTGGCCACGTTAGGCTTCGACGCTCCCTCCGACGTCGTACTCATCGTCTTCTTCGCTTCGAAAATCATTTTCCAATTCATTCATAAAAACAGCATCTACAGCTTCTTCAACAGTTGGCATAATCGTTAGGTCGGTGAGATTAGCCTTGTCTAGAAACTCGATTAGATCATCGTTTTTGGTAACGGTAACGAGTAGCCCTTCCTCATTCGTGCATTGTCGACTGACTTTCCGAAGGGCCATAACGCCCATCTGATCAACTGACTGAACGGGGGCCATATCCACAATGATATTACTGTAGCCTTCGCGGAATAATCCACGACTGAGGGTTTCGAACTTGGCGGGTACCTCGTCGCCAAACGTATTTTCGGCTAATCGGATAAGAGCGTACTGTTCGTTTTTCTCGATTGTGTAATTCATGTATAATTAATTTTCGAAGAGCGACTGAGAGAATAGAGCCAAAAATCATTCAGTCTATCAGTTGCTCATTCACTTATTCTACATTAGTTAAAGCCTGTAAAATATTGTTTTCGATGCGTACGAGCGGATCGGCAGCATTATCTGGTTGAAAAGACTGACCCGTAACTGTCTCGAATAGTTCAATATAGCGTTTGGAAATTTGATTCACCCATTCATCAGACATCACAGGTACTGACTGGCCGGTTTTCCCCTGAAAACCGTTGGCGATAAGCCATTCTCTAACGAATTCTTTCGATAATTGTTTTTGCGATTCCCCGGCTTGCTGCTTCTGCTCGTAGGTATCCGCGTAGAAATACCGAGAGGAATCGGGTGTATGAACCTCATCGATCAGATACACCTTGCCGTTTAAATTGCCGAATTCATATTTCGTATCGACCAGAATCAGGCCTTGGCTGGCTGCCATTTCAGTACCACGAGCAAAAAGAGCCAGTGCATACTGCTCTAATTGAACGTAATCACTTTCCTGAACAATACCTCGTTCCAGAATTTCGTCGCGACTAATGTCTTCATCATGGCCCTCGTGGGCTTTGGTCGACGGAGTAACAATGGGCGTAGGTAGCCGGTCATTTTCGTGCAATCCATCGGGTAAGGCAACACCACAGAGTATTCGATGCCCATCGCGGTATTCTCGCCAGGCGTGACCAGCCAAATACCCCCGAACAACCATTTCGACAGCATAGGGCTCGCACTTCAGGCCGATGCTTACATTAGGGTCGGGGGCAGCCAGGAGCCAGTTTGGTACTATGTCCGATGTGGCCCGAAGAAAGTATTCGGCTGTTTGATTCAGTACCTGTCCTTTAAACGGAATCGGGCGGGGCAGTACCACGTCGAAGGCCGAAATACGGTCTGATGCGATCATGACAAGTTTATCGGGAAACGCGTACACATCCCGAACTTTACCGCGATAAAAGCCCGTCTGGCCGGGAAATTGAAAATTAGTTTCTTGAATGGCGTTCATTTATTCTATTTCAAGTTCAAAACTTCAGGTTTACTGTTCAATAACTCAGTGCAAGAAATGGCAACGTTGAATAGTAAACCTGAAGCTATTAGAGTTTTTCAATAACAATTGCCGAAGCACCCCCGCCCCCGTTGCAAATACCGACCGCTCCATAGCGCCCGCCGTTTTGTTGCAATACGTTGGTGAGTGTTGTCACAATTCGGGCGCCTGATGCACCTAGCGGATGACCAATTGATACGGCCCCTCCGAACGCGTTTAGTTTTTCCTGCGGCACATTCAATACTTTACTGAATACAAGCGGAACAACGGAAAAAGCTTCGTTTACTTCAAAAAAATCGATGTCTTCAGCTGTTAAGCCAGCTCGTTCGAGAGCAAGGGGAACCGCTTTGGTTGGGGCTGTCGTAAACCACTGAGGTTCCTGTTCGGCGTCGGCGTAGGCCAGAATCCGGGCAATCGGTTTCAGTCCCAGTTCGTCGGCTTTTCGTCGGCTCATGACTACCAGCGCAGAAGCGCCATCACTGATGGGCGATGAACTGGCAGGAGTGACTGTTCCATCGGGTGTAAAAGCCGCTTTTAGGGTTGGGACTTTGTCGTAAATAACGTTCTTATACTCTTCATCTTCGCTCACCGTCACGCTACCTTTCCGACCAGCTACTTCGATGGGGATGATTTCGGCCCTGAACCGGCCGCTTTGTGTACTGGCTTCGGCCCGGCGGTATGACTGAACTGTATAAGCATCCTGCTCCTCGCGGCTAATGGCATACGTTTGAGCAGTCTGATCCGCAAAAACGCCCATAGCACACTGGTCGTAGGCATCAACAAGTCCATCACGTGCGAGGCCATCGACGAGTTCGGCATTGCCGTATTTATAGCCAAAACGAGCTTTTGGGACATAATAAGGCGTATTCGACATACTTTCCATTCCCCCAGCCACAATGATATCGGCCTGCCCGAGCTGAATTGTCTGAGCCGCCAGCATAATAGCTTTTGTGCCTGATGCGCACACTTTGTTGATGGTCGTGCAGGGAATGTTGGCGGGTAGGCCTGCTTTAAGAGCAGCCTGCTTGGCGGGAGCCTGCCCAACGTTTGCAGACACGACATTGCCCATATACACTTCCTGCACCTGATCGGGTTGTACTCCTGCACGACTTAGCGCCCCCCGAATGGCAGCTGCACCCAGATCGACAGCTGATAGAGTTGATAAGACGCCCCCAAAACCACCAATGGGTGTCCGAACTGCAGAAATAATAACGACTTCATTCATGTTCATCTTTTTGTTGTTTCAGGTTCGACGTTTCAAGTTCCAATACGTTAGCAGACCCTTGAACCTGAAACTTTAGTAATGCTTACCATCGATTTTCGCCCTCTTTAGGCTTCGTTTCTGCATGTCGGGCTGAACGCGTCAGCGCATACGGAAGGTCATTGCTTCGCATAGCATCCAGGAGCTGCAACGCCTGTTCTTCACTTAGGTTCATGCGTTGAAAACGGCGCAACAGCTCATCCTGCCGGTCTGACTGTTCGACCTGCTGGCCACCCATAGGACGAGGCTTATTGACCAGCTTCGGTTTTTGAGTTGATGATTGGTGATGTGCATTTTTAGCAGGCACTTTTCCTGAGTAATGCGTTTTAATTAATTCAAAATTATAACGTGCTGATTCATTATCGGCATTTTCAAGTAGCGCCTGCTGAAATAAAGTCAAAGCAACTACACTGTCTCCTTCCAGACAGGCCATTACCCCTAATTGCGTAGCAGCTGCTGTCCGTAAATCAGATCGATCAGATCGAAGCAGCGTTTCGTATTGTGGTTTAGCTTTCGCGTATTGCTTTAATTTAAAATAGGTATGGCCGAGATTCAGGCGGACTGCCGGATCAATCGTTGTCGTTGTTTTGCTTAGGTAGACATATAGAGCCAGAGCACGATTATACTGCCCAGCCTGATAAGCTATCTGGGCTTCCTGTCGAGCTTGATTGTTCTGAGTAATCTGGTTTAGCGGAAGCAGTTCATTCAACCAAAGCCAGGCAGCAATGACTAAGTAAATCATAAAGACATAACGTACGGCTGCCCAAAAATAAGACGAAACCTTGAGACCAACTCACAGCCGAAACGTTCGGATCGTCAGAATTAAGTCGATTACTATTAATCCTAATGCAGCCAGTAGGAAATAATAGTATTTATTGGTGGAGACTGTTATATGATGCTGGTTAATTATTCCCCCTTTCAGCGATCGTAAAATATCTGCTAACTCATTCACATATCGATTATTAGCATCCGCTTCAATATATTGGCCACGGCCGTCGCGGGCTAGATCCTGTAAGAATGGGCGATTCAGTCGACTACGAACAATCTGGTGATCCTCATCTCGAACAAAATCGTGTCCTTTTCGAATTGACGATCCCGCTTCCGTTCCGACACCAACTGTGATGAGTGGAATTCCCTGGGCTCGTAAGCGAGTTAATGTCGTCCGTTCACAGGGGGCGAAATTTTCACCATCGCTAAACAATACAATTGACCGAACACTCTGGTGAGTCGAGGAGTCTGTAATTAGTTTTTGATAGGCCAGTTCGATTGCACTACACAGGTCTGTTCCTCCTGTCGGCGTAATATTCGAATGCACTTCTCGCAGGAATTGATTAAGGGCATCTTGATCGGCAGTGAGAGGGGATAAAATAAATGATTCTGAAGACGCCAATATAAGCCCAAATCGACCGGAAGGGAGCGTATCGCAAAGTTGTTGAATGTCATATTTGACCCGTTCAAGTCGGGTTGGCACGACATCGTTCGCATCCATCGACCGCGAGATGTCGACAATCAGAAACGTGTCATGGCCCGTTGTTGAGAGATCTCCTTCAACTTCGCCGAAGGAGGGGCCAAGTAATGCGATAATCAATAAAGTCAAATAACTACCACGAAGAAAAAACTTAGGCACCACTCCCCAGGCCGACGTATTTAGTTGACGAGCCAATCGAAATGTGCGCCAAATATAGAGTGCATAAAGGCCGACGAACAGGGTAATTAAAAAAAAATCGGTGCGGGAAAAAGGATATAGCCAGTTCATTTAGCGCAAGTATCAGGCTGATGCTGACCCAGTTTAGTCACTGGGTAACCACATTAGGCAGAGCAAAATTAGCGATTAAGAAAAGATTTTGTGAGATTTTACTTGACTAAAGCATTTAATTGCCTTACCTTTGTGTCCCAATCATTTAAGAAGGAAGTGATTGGCTTCGGAGAGATGCCTGAGTGGCCGAAAGGAACAGTTTGCTAAACTGTCGTACTGGTAACGGTACCGAGGGTTCGAATCCCTCTCTCTCCGCTGAGTACAAGAGTAAACCTTCGGGGTGTAGCGTAGCCCGGTATCGCGCCTGCTTTGGGAGCAGGAGGTCGTAGGTTCGAATCCTGCCACCCCGACACTGAAAATCAGCCACTTAGCTTAATGCTAGGTGGCTTTTTTCGTTTCAGGTACAACGTTAGGTACAACATTTATTCTTTTACTAAATT
>NZ_WPIN01000020.1 GCF_009754945.1 Spirosoma arboris | reverse complement strand
CTTTCTGGTCATAATCGTGAATACAAAGTTTAGAGAATTCTGTAGCGGGATACTAACTTGCCCCAAAGATCTAAAAAAAGACATTTGGGGCAAGAAAAACTTTACAAACCAGATATAATTCTGGCATAAACATTATTTAACGGATTTCCATCGTACGTATGAGAAACATCATCGTTCACATTAACTGTAATATTTGATGCGCTTCCTGCATTAGCCGTAGTTCGGGTAATGGTAAAACCAAGCTTAGCCGTAGTGTTAGCGGCAATAAATTGCCCAGTATTAATCTTCAGTGAAATTTGCTCACCATCGGTACTGACCACCGTCCATTTGGTATTATCCACAGCTACTGGATTACTGGTACCATCCGTAATATTGATACTGGTAATTGCATTGGAATACGATAAAGTATACCCTTTAGGTGCTGTTATGGTAATGGCGACGTTACCGCTAGAGGTAGATTGCCCGGCGAGTTCCTGAATATTGACAACAAAGTCTCTAGCATTATTAGGTGCTGTTGAGCCAAAGTTCGCCTGAGGCATATCGATAGTCGGTGTTAAATCTGGAACAATCAGATTAATCAGAACATGCAGCGTTGCACTGGCGCAAGTTGAAGGCGTGTTATTATCACAGGCTGTATATGTGAAGTCGACCGGCCCTGTAGCTCCAGGAGCTGGGGTGAACGTGTAGCTTCCCGAAGATGTCAAGACCAGTGTACCCGATGAGGTTACGGTCGTTCCGTCATTCGATACTGATAGTCCACTTCCTAAATCATTGGTGAGTACATTACCACTGGCAGGACTCCCTCCCGTGGAAATATAATCATCATTGGCCGATACAGTAGCCGGACTGCCAGGGGCGTTCACCGTAATTGTCACAGTGGCCGTAGCACATGCAGGCGTACTTGGTGTTTCGCAGATCTGATAGGTTACGATATCGGTTCCATAATAACCAGCCGTTGGGGTATACACTAGATTACCACTCCCGTCAATACTGGCACTACCATGAGCAGGCTGCGTAGGGATAGTCGGATTTTGTAACGCACCTCCCGGATTACCAGGCCCATCGTTGGCTTTAATGTTAACCGTAACCGCCGTCGGGCTACTAGGTGCTCCTGTAGTCGTCGCGAAATCAGGATTTGCGACAGGGTTATTCGTAGTAACATCCGGATCAACCACTGTAATAGTCAGCGTCTGGGTTGTGCATACAGGGGGCGTTCCAGTCACACAAACAGGAACACTATAGGTGTATACTCCTGGTGTACCTGCCGTGAAGGTATAACTACCCGTTGAGGTCAATGTCAAGGTAGTACTGGAACCACCAGGCGAACTGGTTAGCGTAGCGGTTGGACCATACGTGGTCCCAACAGGTACCACGTCATTGGTTTTTACATTACCTGGGGCTGGTACATTAATGTCAGTGACGTTGAAATCCGGATTTGGATTAAACGGCTTGATCAATATGTGCAGCGTTCCATTCGCAGAGACTGATGGAGAGCCATTGTCGGTGGTCGTGTACGAGAAGTCGACCGGCCCAGTTGCGCCAGCTACAGGTGTGAATGTATAGGTACCATTAGTAGCCAATGCGAGTGTACCTATTCCAGGAATAGTTCTATTCTGGGCAGTTATTGTCTGCGTATCACCTTCAGGATCAGTATCATTGGTTTTAACATTACCAGAAACAGGTGTGCCCTGATAGGTACTGACATAATCGTCGGCAGCTAGCGTAGTGTTTGGACTACCTGTTGCGCTGACAGTAATAGTTACAGTAGCTGAAGCACACAAACTTGTGCCAGGCGTTTCACAGACCGTATAGGTGAGCATATCCGTTCCATAAAATCCAGCAGCCGGGGTATAAATTACGTTGCCACTTCCATCTACCGTTGCCGAGCCATTAGCAGGAGCCGTAGCAATCGTGGGCGTGCCTAATGTTCCGCCTGGATTACCCGGTCCGTCGTTGGCTTTAACATTAATCGTGACGGGCGATGGATTAGTGTCTGATCCTAGCATGGAAGCCACATCCGGATTTGCTACGGGCTTATTCGTGTTCACCGTTGGATCAAGAACGGTAATTGTCAGCGTTTCAGTAGCACAACCTGTTCCGGATAAGCCAGCACCACAGACAGGTACATTGTAAACATATACCCCCGGAGTAGCACTAACAAAAGTATAAGTACCATCGGAGTTTACCGTTAAGCTTGGCGAAGAGCCTGCTGGCTGCGTAGTTGATGCGGGAGCGGGTCCATAGGTGGTGCCAACAGGTACAATATCGTTCGTCTTGACATTTCCTTTGGCAGGTACATTCTTGTTCGTGACGTTGAAGTCAGGATTTGTGGTCAAGGCGCAAACTAAGCCACCACCTGTTGATGTACGCGTATCGACAAACGCCCCGAATACATTAAGACTACCTCCCAGTGCAGACAAGGCGGCTACACCAACCAGAGGAGCCACACTTATTTTTATTTCATCGAAGGGTTTCGTTGTTACGAAGCCTACGTTGAAAAATTGGCTGGTTGTACCAAATAGTGTTATTGACAAATCCAATAAGCCAACTCCACTCCTGGATTCTGCAAATACACCATTATTATAGGTAGAAACCGTTAGTCTCGCAAATAAATCAAGGGCCAGTATACCTGTAACTTTTTGAACAGCAAAACCGGCAAATGTACCAACAGGGTAGGTGCTAATTGGGTCCAGTACAGCTATTGAAGCAACAGAACCTACAATTCCAGTCGTGTTGATTTTAGCAAAATCAGTGGGACTTGCCGAAACGACATTCCAGGGATTCTCAACCGTTGTTCCCGCAGAGACAACCCCGCTAACCCCCGTATTGGCATTATCAATGACAACCGGGAATGTTGGGTTGCTTAAATTATAGGCCGTATTACAGGCAATAACGGCTGCACAGGTTTTCTCGAATACTGCATTATAGATATTAATTGTCCCAAGATCGGCATTGACTAGGTTTACGAAGGAAATCTTAACTTCATCGTAAGGGACATTCGCCACAACACCTACATACTGACGGCTTCTACCGTTCAATAGCGGGCTACTAGCCGCACCAACTATTAATCCATTATTTAAACTCGTTTGAACAGCGCTGCCATTATTATACAACGTAATAACGGCGATGCTGAGGACATTCGCAGACAGCAATGCATTCGTTTCAATATCGAACCCGGCAAAACTATTAACCGGATATGTATCCAGTGCATTGGCCACACCAACAGATGCTGTAGTTGCGACCCCTGCCGTCAATACAAGCGTTGCTGAGTTTGTTGTCGTGGCATCAACTATATTTTCAGAATTGTTGAGGCTACAACCTACGCAAGCCACCCCATCAAAGCCTGTATTGGCGCCATTTACATAGACAGGAGATGCAGGATTAACGAGTGGCGTTATCGTATTTTTCGGAATTGTATTATCAGCACAATCCAGACTTGGACCAGCGCAGAACTTCTCAAAAACGGCTCCATATATATTCGTAACTCCCGCTACATTTACCCCTGTAACAGTAAGTTTGATTT
Organism: Spirosoma arboris; assembly: GCF_009754945.1. GTDB lineage: Bacteria > Bacteroidota > Bacteroidia > Cytophagales > Spirosomataceae > Spirosoma > Spirosoma arboris. Next base: position 152,421 of record NZ_WPIN01000020.1, on the reverse strand, counting down.
CATCAAAGGCCGCCGTAGCAATAAATCCAAGCGTTTGGCGCCCCGTACCACTTAATAGAGAGCTGCCTACAGAGAGCAGATTTGCCCCCGAAACACTTTGTCCAGTGAATGCCCCATTTAAGTAAGTAGAAATAGTTACTCCACTCAAAGCGCCTATATTCACTAACCCAGGATTAGAAATATCAAGTCCGGCAAAAGTACCTACTGGATAGTCAGTAACTTGATCTTTAATTGCAAATGAAGCACTACCCGCAGATACCAGCAAATCAATGGAGGCAGCATCAGTTGTGCTAGAGCTAACTGCATTATCCGGGTCACTGATCGTAGCCACATTAACACCGCTAAAACCCGTGTTGGCAGCACTAACGGCAGTTGCATACGTTGGATTATTCATAGCCGAAGGCGTGTTACAAGCTAGGGCCTGGCTCGTACAGAATCGTTCGACTACGGCATAATAGACCGTTACTGTTCCAGCACCTAATGCACTGAAACTGACTCGTATGCGGTCAAAGTTTTTTGTGGTTATAAATCCTACCTTAGCCTGACCACTTAAAAGACCGGTACTCAATAGGGATGATACAGGGAAGCTCTCCTGTGGAGTGTTTCCTAAATAGGTTGAGATGGTAGTTGTCCCAAAAGCTGAGAGAAGTGTATTATCGCTAATAACAAATCCGGCATACGTACCCGCGGGGTACACATCGGCTCCTGTGGCCGCATTATCTTTTACCTCAATAAACGCAGAACCGGCTATTAAAAAGCTGTAATCTGCAGTATTTGTTGTGCTTGCATCGATAAGATTACCTTTTGAAGAAAAATCATCTACTTGTGCTGGTGGTAGGCCAGCAAGATGAGTACTAGACGTAACTGAGAGACTATTGAACGCTGAGCTGGTAAGTGGTATGAACGTATTACATGTAGCACTACTTTGTTGCGCAAATACATTTGGTGAAATTGCCAGTAACAAACAGATTGTGGCCCAGATAAGGCGCGGCATACCCCTCCTGAGCGAGGGCGTAGAGATTTGTTCCATAAACGTTAGTCATTAAAAAATACGTGAGTTATTAAAAGATAGTTACCTAACTGACAATTAATATAATTTAACTCTTACATTAATTTATCCAATTAATCAGTCGGGCTCATAAAAGTAGAGCAATGTTACTATGTGTAAAAAAAACATATTATTCGGTTAAAATAATGTAACCGCCTTAAATGTATCTACACATAATCCAATAAAAAACCAGTAGATTCCTCTTTTTTTAACCATTTGAAATAACAAGTAATCGTTAACCAACTTAATCGGCTCTTTCTTATGACCCACCAACCCAATCGCCGTGATTTTCTAAAACAGAGCAGCGCGGCCGCCCTTAGTCTGGCTCTGTTTCCTAGCCTAAAGCGCAAAGTTGCTCCTAGCGATCGCGTTCGGGTAGCCCATATTGGTATAAATGGAATGGGCACCAATCACCTCAACTGGTTTGCCAAACTGCCAGAAGTAGATGTTGTCGGTTTATGCGATGTCGATGAAACACATCTGGCTAAAGCACTCAGTACATTGCAGACATTGCAGCCTAACACGACAGCCAAGACATACGCCGATTTCCGTTACTTGCTCGACCGAAATGACATTGACGCTATCACCTGTGCCACGCCCGATCACTGGCATGCGCAAATAGCCATTATGGCGTTTCAGGCCGGGAAAGATGTATACGGTGAAAAGCCGTTATCCTATAGTGTTCGGGAAGGGCAAAAGATGCTGAAAGCACTCAACCGGTACGATCGTATTTTTCAATTGGGCACCCAGATTCACGCAGGCGACAATTATCACCGGGTTGTAGAAATCATTAAGTCTGGAGCCATTGGCAAAGTGAATACGGTAAGAATCTGGAAAACAGGATTTCCGCCCGTACTTGGTCCGGCTAATTACCAAACGCCACCGTCTACGCTAAACTGGGATATGTGGCAAGGGCCAGCTCCCGCTTCACTCTACACGCCCGAACGGTGTCATTTTACGTATCGGTATTTTCTGGATTATTCGGGTGGCGTGTTCCAGGACTTCTGGTGTCATATTGCCGATGTTGTCTGGTGGGCCATTAATCCGACCGGTTTAAAAAGCGTAAGTGCTAAAGGTGGAGCGCCCGAAGGTATTGGAGATGCTCCAAAGTGGATTGATATTGATTACGAATTTGATGGGTTGTCGCTACACTGGACCAGCACTCCTCCTAACGTTCCAGGCGCGGAGAAGAAAGGCATTGGTGCCTATTTTGAAGGCGATAAAGGAACACTCCTCTGCGACTATAACACCCGCGAAATCACGATCAACGGGGTCACGATGACCGATGTACCTGAAGTTCCCATTACGCTTGAACGATCGCCAGGACATCAGCAGAACTTTATCGACTCGGTCAAATCCCGCAAACAACCCGAATCGAATTTAGCTTATGCCCGACAAATGACCATGCCTATGCACCTCGGTCTGATTTCGTATCGGCTCGGTCAGCCGTTAGAATGGAATGCGCGCAAAGAGAAATTCAGACATAACGCGGATGCGAATGCACTGCTATCACGAAAATATCGCAAAGGCTGGGACTTAATTTGATGTTTCAAGTTCAAGGTTCAATGTTCCAGGTTTGTAGGCAGTAGCTTGAAATCTGGAACATTGAACCTTGAACTTGAAACACCTTTTAATATTTAATCATAAACTCACTCAGGTTTGTTTCTGCGTCCAGATCAAGTTTTTTCCGGAGTCGATACCGCTTCAGTTCAACGCTTCGATGGGTGATGTTGAGCAGTTGAGCAATTTCTTTGGTGGATAGATTCATCCGTAAATAAGCAGCCAGCTTCAGATCGCCCTGGCCCAGATCGGGGTATTTCTCTAAAAGATGTTTCAAAAACTGTTCATGCACTTTATTAAAGTTCGATTCAAACAGTTTCCAGTCCTGCTCACTCGAAATATTGTTATCGATCAATGTGTTTATCCGCTGAAAATCATCACCCGGTAAACGACTTCCCGAACGAACTTTCACTCGATTCAATTCTTCTCTCAACTGTACCAGCAACTCGTTCTTCTGAATAAGTGCCATTGTTGAATTAGCCAGTTCTTCCGATTTTTGAATAAGCCCCTGTTCCAGTTGCTCTTTCTGCAACAGAATAATCTCCCGCTGACTTTCTTCTTCCTGATGCCGGAGCTTTTCTTCCAGATTTTCCCGAATCCGATTCTGTTGTACAGCTACTCTTCGAAGGTGTAATTGATAAAAGAGCCAGAATAGGCAGCCAAGGAACAGTATATACAACAATCTACTCCAGGTATTCCAATACCAGGGCGGCCGAATCTCGAACATGATCAGGCTTTCCTTGGGATTCAGGTTCGACTTCAAATGAAACACATATTGCCCCGGCGGTAGATTATTAAATTCTTTCTGCTTACTAGTTGTGTAGGGCGACCATGCTTTCATACTATTTTCGAGCCAATAACTATAGTTTACTGGCTGCGTGTAGTAAGGCGTGCAGAAGCTAATCAGCAGATTCGCTTGTGTATGTGAAAATGACAGTTTAGGCAACGTCGACGTTCCCTGAAATGTATAACTTATAGAAGGATCTTCTACTGACGTCACAGTTCGAATAACAGACTTAGGGGCTGAGTCACTGAGATGATTTAATTCCGTTCGAGGTAGTAACGCAAACCCGTTTTCGCGGCAAAGGGCTATATAACTGGTGTCAAGCGGTACAATTTTCTCAAAATCTTCAACCCATTGATTGGCTTCGACAGGTATATCGCTGGACACTTGTTCATGAGGTTGTGTCCAACTCACAGATCCATCCTGTCGCAATAGGAATAGTGTCGAATCTGGCATCGGAAAAATCTTGCGAATGCTCGATTCAGCCCAGGGATAAGCCGTCTGATCAGGCACGAACCGATCGTGTTGCGCATCATATACCCGCAAGCCTTTGGTCGACGTGACTACAATCCGATTTTGAACACGACAAAGATTCAGAACGGGGCTGTGAAATTCTGCATCGGCATAGGTCTTACTACGTTCTACACGACGTAAATCGGTTGATAAACGAAGCCGTTCCAGCCCCTGATTAGCTGCTTTATTTACCCATATATTACCATCCCCATCTTCGTCCAATTGCCGAACCGGAGCCGAAAAGCCAGCAACTTTATGAGAGAAAATCCATTTTCCCCGGACATCTTTCTGATAAATACACAAACTTGTATAGGTTCCCTGAATAAGCTTATTCGGGTAATTTTTCAGCCGCCCCAAAACCCACCCTCCCGTAATATCAGACAACAACTGCGCTTTTGTTCCCTCAATGCGAAAAGTACCTTTATTATGTCCACATAAGAGTTGGTTGTCAACTACGGCCAGATCCCAGACTTGCCCCTGCGTACCCGAAATCAATTGAAACGGCTCATCAGCCTGATTCAGAGGTTTATAATAAACACCTTGATTGGTGCCCAGGTACAGATTGTCTCCGTAACGAGCCATGTCATACACTGTCCCCAAATCATCGGCATGATCAATAAAATATTGGATAGGTGAGCTAAGATTAATTAGATCAATCCCCTTATCCAGACCCACCCACAGGTTATGATCAGCATCCTGACACATCGACAAGACGGTACTATTCTGCAAGCCATTTTTTTGATTGAAATGATAGCGGATTTTCCCATCGGTGGTGGCAATAAGTACCCCATTCAATAAGGTCCCAAACGCATACAGATCAGGTCCAATGAGCAACCCTCGATTAAGGCGATTCCGCTGCATGAAGTCATTAATATGAGCATTAAACGGTCGAAATTGTTTACCATCGTACCGATAAATGGCCCGTTCTGTACCAATTAGTATATCATGATCGCCAATGGGCAAAATTGTATTGACCGTTTCGCGGCCCAGAAACTCACTGCCTTCCACGAATTTGTACTGATCGCCCTGCAATTCGTAAAGGCCCTTCTCCAGCACTTCAAGCAGCAGTTGCTTACGAACCTGATGGACAAATAGTACTGTGGCCGGGGGACGTATCAGCTGAACTTTATTCTGCTGGTACCGATACACAAACGCAAAGGATTGGAATAACACGCCTTGTGGTGTAATCAGGATATTCCAGATTTCCTCATTTCGAAAGGCTTTCTCTCGGATCAGTGAGCCTAATGAATGATAGGCTAACTTCCCCTCCACATTAGGAAACCAGTAGCCAAATTCGCCTAGGGCGCCTGTATAAATTCGTCCCTGCCCATCCACTGCTACCGACCGAACGCGCTGTTTTCGGGGCAATTCATACACCTTCCAACTACTACCATCAAATTCGAGCAATCCTTTTGAGTTGGCGAAATAGAGAAACCGAGTGTGCCTGTTTTGCGCCACCCCCCAATTCTGATTGTAGGCTCTATAAGTCTGCTTCGCATATTGAATTAATTCTGGTTGGCAGAAACTGTACGCTGACTGGGCTACTGCCAACCGGCTCCCAAAGGCCAGCAAAAAACAAATGAAAGTTTGTCGAAAGCCATTTGGGATAAGATGTCCATTAAATCCACTCATTATAACCGAGCAAAAGGGGCATGATGTGATAAAAAACATCAAAATCAGGCTAAAAAAGCCGATATGATGTGGTAATGATGTAGGCCCCTTTTAGGAGGCAAGTTAAGGTAACCATACTTTTGTGCAAAAAAATATAAGAAAGTTCGTGCTATTTTTTGTTACAGACACAGTAGCGCTCGCAATGGCTGAGAATGCATGTTGTAGTAATAACAGCTCAACTAAGATTTTTTATGGAAAACATCTCGCTCCACCAGCAACCAAGAAGGCGGGCAGTCCTGCTTATTGGCTTGCTTGTCATGCTATTTTTTCACCCTGCTTTAGCGGGGCAACCCCCAATTCGTATAACAGGTAAAGTAACAGATGGCACGTCAAGTGTAGGCTTACCTGGTGTTACAGTACAGGTAAAAGGAACCACAACCGGCACTGTTACAGATGGAACAGGCTCCTACACAATTCAGGCCGATGATAATGCAACATTGGTTTTTTCCAGCATCGGTTATCAGAAAATAGAAATCGTTATTGGTGGCAGAACAACAATCAATGTCCCTTTAGTAGAAGACACCAAATCATTGAACGAAGTAGTTGTCGTTGGTTATGGGACGCAACGTAAATCGGATGTCACAGGAGCAACCGTAACAATCAAAGGAGACGAACTAATCAAGCAACCCGTATTGACAGCTACGCAGGCATTACAAGGCAAAGCAGCTGGGGTACAGATCATCAGCAGTGGGCAACCCGGTAGCTCACCCGTAGTTCGGATTCGGGGAACAGGGAGTGCATTGGGTGGTACAGCGGCTTTGTTTGTTGTCGATGGCGTATTGACCGATGACATTTCGAATATCAATACGGCTGATATCGTGAATGTAGACGTCTTGAAAGATGCATCAGCAACTGCCATTTATGGCTCACGTGGAGCAAATGGAGTTGTGATCATTACAACCAAACGCGGCACGGTTGGTAAAATGACTGTGAATTATTCGGGCAATGCGGGCTTTCGAATGCCTTCGTATTTAGTCCCGATGGCCAACTCAACCGAATATGCCAACTACGTTAGTGCGGCCACAGGCAACATTGTTAGTCCAGGCACTACATCTACCGACTGGTACAAACAGATTCTGCGAAACGGCTTTCAACAAAACCACGGGATCTCTATAAATGGGGGTACCGACAAATCGACCTACTTCCTAAGTGCTGGTTATTATACCGACCAAGGACTTGTGATCGACAATCAATACAAACGGTTTTCGATCCGAGCCAACAACGATTTCACCTTCAATAAGTATGTCAAAGTAGGGATATCAGCTTCCTATGCCAATGGCGATAATCAGATTGCTAATCTCGGAACGGCATATAATGATGCCTATCGGGCGGCACCACTCATTCAGTCGAAGGAGAATGGCAAATATGGCAATACGTCCGTTTACCAGAACGTCGGGAATCCATTGATGGACATTGAGAAGAATAACAACCACGCAACCGACAACCGGTTGTTAGGATCGGCCTATCTCGAAATCAAACCTGTTGACTGGATCACCTACCGCACCAATATCGGTGGCGACTGGGTCAATCTGAATACCCGCGAGTATAACTATCAGTTCAACAACGATACGACTACTTTTATCAACCCCGGTGGTAATCAGCGAAATCCCAACAGTAACCTGAAGTTCATTAATACCCGAACTTTTCACTGGACCTGGGATAACCTGATCACGTTCAATAAGAAGTTTGATAAACATGCATTGACCGTGCTGGTTGGTACAACGGCTGAAAAGTATACACTCACCAGCTTCACCGCCTTCCGTAAAGATGTTCCAGCCGCGCAAAATCTGTGGTACATCAACACCGGCAACGCCAATACATCAACCAACGATGGGTCAGGTGATCAATACAACCGGAATTCGTACATCGGCCGGGTTAATTACAATTACAACGACAAATATTTGTTCACGGCAACGATTCGGGCCGATGGATCATCCCGCTTCCCAGCCCAGAATCGGTGGGGTTATTTCCCATCGGTGGGTGCTGGCTGGGTCATTACCAATGAAAGTTTCATGGCTAGTCAGCAGGTGTTCGACATGCTTAAAGTGCGAGCCAGTTGGGGCAAAGTGGGTAACGACCGGATTCCAACCGATGCTTATACTGTGACAGTAGCGCCCAATCTGGCCTATCCATTTGGCGGTGGCATCGCCACTCCTGGCAACGCCATTACCCAGATTAAAGACCCAAATGTGAAGTGGGAAACGACAGAAGAAGCTGATCTCGGCGTTGAATTCACAGCATTGAATGGCAAACTCACCGGCGAAGTCAACTACTACAACAAGAAATCCAGAGATCTGTTGATCAATGTCAAGGTACCGTCCGTAGCTGGTGATGCGGATGGCGTAGTACTAACAAACGCGGCTTCGATTCAGAATCAGGGATTTGAATTTACGCTGAACTGGCGGGGCAAAATCACGAATGATCTCTCCTACCGTATTGGTGGTAATGCCACCTTGAATCAGAACAAAGTTATTGGTCTGAACGGCGGCCAGCCCATTCTTGACGGGGGTATTGGGGCTAACCAGCAATACACGACTCGAACTGATAATGGTCAACCTGTAGGCAGCTTTTATGTATTGCAGGTACTGGGCGTTTTCCAAAATTCCGACGAAATAGCGAACTACAAAAATGCAGCGGGTCAGGTCATTCAGCCTTCGGCTAATGCCGGTGATTTCAAATATCAGGATACCAACGGCGACGGCAAGATCGACGATAACGACCGGGTATTTGCCGGGTCGTACCAACCGAAGGCGTATTTCGGCCTAAATCTGGGCTTAACCTATAAAAGCTTCGACCTCAGTGTTGATTTCTACGGCAACGTAGGCAACCAGATTTATAACGGTAAACGAGCGTTCCGCCAAAGCGCACTGGATAACGTCGAAAAGTCGGTTGCATACAAGCGCTGGTCGGCAGGCAGCGGTATCCAAACCGAGCCAGCTGCCAACAGCGGCAACCTCCCTCCTTCTACTTACTTTATTGAATCAGGCAATTTCGCGCGGATCAACAACCTGACACTGGGTTATCGCGTACCCGATGCTGTGCTGAAAAAAATAGGTGCCAGCAATGTGCGCGTCTTTGTAACAGGGCAGAATTTATTCACGCTCAAAAAATACAGCGGCTTCACCGCAGAATTACCCGGCTTTAACACAACCAGTAGCGCCGGTATCGTAACGACAGGTAGCCCAACTACCCAGGGAATTGAATTAAACGCCTATCCCACTCCCAGTACCCTTGTAGCTGGGCTAAACATTGGCTTTTAACCGACTCGACAGACATGAAACGCACTACATTTCTTTATATAAGCACCGGCTTTGCAGCCTTATTACTGACAGCCTCCTGTCAGAAAAGTTTTCTGGACGTCCCTGTGCAAGGTCAGGCGACTACATCTACTGACCCCAACCTCGCTATCAACTTAGTCACGGGCGTATATAACAGCCTGTATAATAGTGAGGCTTTTGGTGGGGACGGGGGCGATGTCCACGGTATCAGCTTCATTGCAGCTACCAATATTATTTCCGATGATGCTGATAAAGGCAGCTTTGATAGTGATCAGCCAAGCCTGAAGGATATTGACAACTTTGCGACTACGCCAACCAACAACTTCGTAGCGGCTTTATGGAATGGCTATTACAGCGGTATTTCCCGAGCAAATCAAGCACTGGCCGCTTTGGAAACAGCCTCAATCGATGCAGCAACTAAAAAACAACTTGTTGGCGAAGTCCGATTTATTCGTGGGTACTACTACTTCAATTTAGTTCGTTTTTTTGGTAAAGTACCCAAAGTCGTTCGGGTACCAAAAGATGCCCAGGATGCGAATACTGATCCAGCTTTTCAAACAAGGGCTCCGATTGATACGATCTACAATGTCATCACGCAGGATCTCCAGTACGCCATTGCCAATTTACCACTACGGGCACAAGCTGGCGTAGGTCATACGAACAAAGGAGCGGCCCAGTCACTCCTGGCCAAAACCTATCTGTATCGTAAAAACTGGCAGCAAGTACAGGCACTGACGCAGGAGGTGATTAATTCAGGGCAGTATTCGCTTGTACCGGATTATACGACCATCTGGCGATACGTTGGTGATAACAATAGTGAATCTATTTTTGAAACCCAGAGTGGCACTTTCAATAACGGCGACATTGCTGTGGGTGGGTATTGCACCTGGCAAGGTCCACGTGTAGGCGGAAAAGGCGGTTGGACCGATTTAGGCTATGGTTTCGATACGCCAAGCCAGAATTTGGTGAGTGCTTATGAAACGGGTGATAAGCGTAAAGCCTCTACCATTATCTCAATTGACAATAGTGGTAAACACGTTGGAACAGTACTGTATGATGGTTTCCGTATCCCCAGTGCCGATTCGGTACAGAATCTCTACTACAACTACAAAGCTTACGCCAGTGAGAATCCAAGCATAGAACCCTATCTGGGAAACCGCGATAAAAAACAGAAAAACGTTCGCCTGTTGCGCTATGCGGATGTGTTGTTGATGAACGCCGAAGCCAATAACGAACTAGGGCAATCGGCAACAGCCATTACATACCTGAACCAAATACGCACCCGGGCCGGGTTAGCTGCTACCAAAGCTGCTGCTCAGGGCGACCTGCGTACGGCTATCTGGAACGAGCGCCGGATTGAACTGGCGATGGAACATGATCGATTTTTCGATCTAGTCCGAACAGGTCGGGCAGCCCAGGTGATGCAGGCTGCTGGAAAGAATTTCGTCGCAGGTAAAAACGAATTATTGCCTGTGCCGAGTCTGCAAATACAATTGAGTGGAGGTAAACTGGATCAGAATCCTGGTTACTGATTTTGGTTTTGTCATGCTGACGAAGGAAGCATCTTAAAGGCTTCTAATAGTCAATAAGGGCACATTAAGATGCTTCCTTCGTCAGCATGACAAAAAAAATAGAGATGACAATCTCAACAAGAATTTTTCGATTACAATACAAACCCAATTTCCAAGTACAATTAAACCAATTTATCATGAAAACGAGACAAATCTCAGCGTGGGTGATGGCCGGTATGGTAATGAGCACAATGTTCACTGCCTGCAAAAAAAGTGACGATGTGGCAGCTTTACCTCCTATTGGAGGCTATAATACTTCTAATGATGTAGCAGCGAGCAATCTGAAAGCCCACTGGACATTCGATGGTACAAATAACGAAGCAATTTCAGGAACGGCTCCATCCAATAGCAGTAATGCTTCGTTCGGAACGGGAGTTAAAGGCCAGGCCCTTCAACTAAGTTCCGGCTATCTGGTCTATCCCACAATATCGGCACTGAGTAGTACTAGCGCGCTTCCAAGTGTAACAGTAAGTGCCTGGATTAATCTAGCTAATAATAATAAGACCGTTTCTTCGGTCTTTGCGCTAACACAAGCCCTAACGGCACAAGGAGACTGGAACCAGGGCCCAATTAATATGTATGTTGAGACAAACGCTCACCCTGCCACTAGTGACACCTTACAACTCCATGGAGCCGCACATACGTATTTGAATGGCAACTATGGCGTTGGTGTAGACAATGTTAATGCTTATGGTACCGTAGGAACTGATTTCCAGATTGTCAAAGGGATTAATAAATGGGTTCATTATGTAATGGTTTACAATGGATCAGCCTCCACTTTCGACGTATACGCGAATGGTCAACCTGTGTCAAATAAAAATTTCCAAAAAAGGACCTTACCTGATGGTGTAACTCCTGTTGGAAATCTAACTATGTCGACTCCTACTCAGGTAGTTATAGGCAGCATGCCAAACTCTGGTGTAGGCTACACAAATTCAGCAGTTCAAAGCTGGCAGGGCCTCTACACAGGTCTTATTGATGAAATTCGGGTATATAATAATGCATTGTCAGCAACTGACATTGGCTACTTATATCAACTCGAACTAGCAGGACGATAAGTCAAAATTGCCAAATCAAGGGCTGTTTTCTCTGTGAAAACAGCCCTTATTACTAACGTTCTGAAAAACAGTGATATGAATACGACTAAACTAATCGTGCTGCTTCTGGTAGCAACTGGTTTATCCTGCAAAAAAACGCAGGACGTTGAGCCACCAGAATCGTTTTTCTACCATTCGGTTCAGGTGAATGGGCAGTCATCGACCAGCATGAGTTTTCAGAATGTTGGTGCGAATCCAGTCATAACCGTATCCTTCTCGGCGCCCGTTCAGAAAGAATCCGTTTCAAAAGCTATTCAGCTCACCCAGAAATCGACGGGAGTATCTGTCCCACTGAGTTATACCGTTTCCAGTGGCGATACACTTGTAACAGCAACGCCCCAGAGTTCGCTGAGCGCGCTTACAGCCTATCAGTTTACGGTACAGCCAACGCTAACGTCGGCCCGGAACTCGGTGTTGAACTCAACGGTAAACGTAAACTTGACAACATCCCTCGATAACACCGACAAATTCCCACGCATCAGCGATTCGCTCTTACTCGATCTTGTTCAAAAACAGACGTTTAAATACTTCTGGGATTTTGGCCATCCAGTTTCAGGTTTGGCTCGAGAGCGTAATTCATCGGGCGACATAGTCACCTCGGGAGGTAGTGGTTTCGGTATTATGGCGATCCTCGTTGGCGTAAATCGGAATTTTATTACTCGCCAACAAGGATTAACCCGACTCACAACGATTACGAATTTCCTGACCAACAACGCGAAACGATACCACGGTGCCTTTCCACACTGGCTCAATGGGGCAACGGGCGCAACGGTTCCTTTTAGTGCTAAAGACGATGGAGCCGACCTAGTCGAAACGTCGTATCTGATGCAGGGCTTATTAACAGCCCGTCAGTATTTTAATAGTTCGACGGACGCGAATGAAATTGCCTTACGGAAAACGATCAACGCGCTCTGGGATGGCGTCGAATGGAATTGGTTCACCAAAAGCGGCACCGAAACCAACCTGTACTGGCATTGGTCGCCCAACTACAATTGGGACATGAATCTGCCCATTCGCGGTTGGAACGAAGCTCTGATTACGTATGTACTAGCGGCTTCGTCAAACACCAGCCCGATTCCTAAAACCGTTTACGATATAAGCTGGGCGCAGAACGGAAAAATGGTCAATGGCAATAGCTACTACGGCATTAAACTACCCCTAGGCCCGGCTTATGGTGGACCGTTATTCTTCTCGCAGTACTCTTTCTTAGGTATCAATCCGCATGACTTGACGGATACCTACGCCGATTATTGGCAGCAAAATACGGCGCACTCGCAAATTAATTACACGTATTGTAAGACCAATCCCAAGCAATATGTTGGCTACGGTCAGGATTGCTGGGGACTAACTGCGAGTGATCAACAGGACGGTTATTCCGCCCGTGATCCAACAAACGACAACGGTACAATTGCACCAACTGCTGCTCTGGCATCGATGCCTTACACACCTACCGAGTCGATGCAGGCACTCCGGTTTTTCTACTATAAACTGGGCGATAAAATCTGGAAAGACCAGGGTTTTGTGGATGCGTTCAATTTGACCAACATCTGGTTTGCCGATTCGTACTTAGCTATCGACCAAGGGCCAATTATTGTGATGATCGAGAACCAGCGCTCACAACTGCTCTGGAAGTTATTTATGAGTTGCCCCGAAGTCAAAAAGGGAATGAAAGGCTTAGGTTTCCAAAGCCCAAATCTAAACTGAATTTTAAACGCAGAGAAAGAGGAGGTAACGCAGAGTTCGCAGAGGAATCTCTGTTTTCTCTGCGCTTACTCGCCTGACTCTGCGTTCAATAAAATCTATCATGAAAACAATCCTCTTCTTTTTCCTGACCCTCAGCATTGCTTTTGCCCAACCGAAACCAGCTTATCGATTCACGACAACAGACAATGCGTTTTTGGATAGTCTGGAACACGACACGTTTCGGTATTTCTGGGATACGACGAATCCAGAAAATGGCCTAATACCCGACCGTGCACCAACCAACTCATTTGCCAGTATTGCCGCTGTGGGTTTCGGTCTTACCTCATACTTAGTGGGTATTGAGCGTGGATACATCACCCGCGCCCAGGCCGCGGAACGAACGCTTCAAACGCTTCGCTTTTTTGCAAAAGCTCCACAGTCAGACAAAGCAACGGGTGTAGCTGGTTACAAAGGTTTTTTCTATCATTTTCTGGATATGAAAACCGGAGAACGATTCAAACAAGTCGAGTTATCCACGATTGACACGGCTCTGCTGTTGGGGGGCATTTTAAGTTCTCAGACTTATTTCGACAAGAGTACACCTGTTGAAACCGAAATTCGACAATTGGCTGAACAGATTTATGAACGTGTAGACTGGACGTGGATTCAGGCTCGCAAGCCCTATGTGTCGATGGGCTGGCATCCCGAAAAAGGCTTTATTCCAGCCGACTGGAAAGGGTATAACGAAGGCATGTTACTTTACATATTGGCTTTAGGTTCACCCACTCACCCAGTTGGCGAAGACGTTTGGCCAGCCTGGACCAAAAGCTACGATTGGGCGACATTTCAAGGCCAACCGCATGTAAATTTCGATCCGCTATTTGGCCACCAATACTCTCATGTCTGGATTGATTTCCGAGGCATTAAGGATAAATACATGCAGAGTAAAGGCATCGATTATGCCGAGAATTCGCGTCGAGCTACCTACGCCAATCGAGCTTACTGCGTAGAAAATCCCGCTAAATGGCAAGACTATGGCCCGACCATCTGGGGGCTGACGGCCTGCGACGGCCCGAAAGACACGACCGTGGCCAGTCGAAATTTCTTCTCCTATCGAGCGCGGGGAGCTGCCATTCAGCAATTAGTGGACGATGGAACCATTGCCCCAACAGCGGCAGGTGGCTCAATGGCCTTCGCACCTGAAATCTGTCTACCTGCATTAAAGGCTATGAAGATGAAATATGGTCGTAAACTGTATGGAAACTATGGTTTCCGGGATGCCTTTAATCCAACCTATCGATACCCTTCTGCATTCGCTAATGGTTCTACAACCAACGGATGGTTCGACATAGATTACCTCGGCATCGACCAGGGTCCGATTTTGCTAATGGCCGAAAACGCCCGAACAAATTTCGTTTGGAACCTGATGAAGCGTAACCCACATATTCAGCGAGGATTAAAACGCGCGGGATTTACGGGCGGGTGGTTGAAGTAAGGGTTTTATTCTTCAAGACAATCAGCGGCAAATGTGTATCCCAGGTTGGCTTCAATCCTTCCTGAATGATGAACGTCTTCGAAAAATTGCCCAGTACTATATCAGCGTCACCATCCTGATCAATGTCGTTCACATCCATGCAAATCCAGCGCCCATACGCACTGATGGGCATAGCATGTGGACGAAACTGTAACGGCTTTTGCTGTTCAAAAATCAGGCAACCTTCGGATGGATTATTTTTAAAATCAGCGAAGAACGCAATCGTCACGATGTCTAAATCACCATCCTGATCAAAGTCGGTGGCGACGGCTTTGGTACAGCCATTTATGGGGTAGAAATAGGCTTGTTTGTACTTAAAATCGCCATGATTGAGGTAGATGTAAACGCCATGATATGGCTTTAACACTTTAGAATAATCGCTATTATCGCCACAAGTGTATAAAATATCCAGGCGTCCATCTTTATTAAAGTCGACTAACTGAAAACTGGTAGAGCCATAAACCGATGGAAATCGGAGCAGATTCCGTTCTGTAAATCCTCCCTTTTTGTCATTCAGAAATAACCAGACTCCTTCGTCCGCATGAGCAAATAAAACCATCAGATCGGGCCAGCCATCGGCATTGAAATCCTGCACAACTGCCTGACTAGCACCGGGCACCTCTTTAATGGGCAGTTTCGTAAACTGGCGATTAGCTTGCTGTTTCAACCAATATAATCCACCTTGTAAATGCCCGAATCCACAAACTACCCAATCCGTCAAGCCATCTTTGTTAAAATCGGCTGCTATTGATTGAAGGGGTCGGGGTAATTCCGTAGCAACTGCCATCGAATCGGCATTACCCCGATCAGTTAACGGCAATAGTATAAGCTCACCTTTCGAGATATCAGCCGCCCGCATGGTACCTAACGTGGTGAACAAGCCGCGCTCATTACCAGTTGGGTCACGAAAAAAACGGGCATCGACAGCCGCCGAATGAAGCTGTTTAAATAGTGTCGGCTTTAGCTGCTGATCCCACCGAGTTACGTCACTTCGGAACGCGTCACTTGAGTATAACTTGTGCCCAATTGTATCAATTGCAACCAGGGTAGTCATGGCCGTTTGGGACGTATCTACCTGTGGTTTTGCCAGCAAAAACATAGCCCAGTCATCTACAGCAGGCTCAGGCTTGTCGGCGGGTTTTAGTACTTCAGGAGCGAGGGTTTGGTAGTAGGCAATTAATTTCTGCCAATTATTGTATGAAATAGCCGCTTTAGGTCCGGCGTAATAGAGACCCTCTGGGTAGACTTCCAGCCCTAAATTCCGCCCCATAGCCGGCAAAACATGTTTTACCCATGTTTCTTTATCCAGTAGTTCAGGTAATGGCAGTTGATGGCAAGTAACACAATGTTGTTGCGCCAACTGCTTCCCTTCAGCAATGAGCGGGTTGTTCAGCGCAGCATTGTTATTGCCTGATTGGCAACTACCAATGATTAGTCCAGCAGCGGCTAAGGATAGGAACCATATGTAAGCTTGGCGAAAAGGCGTTTTTGTAGAAGTCATTATAGCAAACACTGACTTTGTAAAGAAAATAGACCGCAGATTCTCACGATCAATATGATTAAGTGGTGCTTTGACCTATCATATCAATTATAACAATCTGTAGTCTATACTAAGTGTGCATTCATCCTGCTACTGCCGCTCTCCTACCAGATTTAATATAAAGGAATATTCCAATGCGATTTCTTTCAATGCCTGGAAACGCCCTGATGCACCACCATGACCAGCTTCCATATTGGTATGAAGCAATAACTGGTTAGTATCTGTCTTCAAAGCTCGGAGCTTGGCAACCCACTTGGCAGGTTCCCAATATTGCACTTGTGAATCGTGCAAACCCGTCGTGACAAGCAGATTGGGATAGGCTTTCTTTTCAACATTGTCATAAGGAGAATACGACAGCATATAATCGTAATACTCCTTATTTTTTGGATTACCCCACTCCTCAAATTCACCGGTTGTGAGCGGAATGCTTTCGTCGAGCATCGTCGTAACAACGTCCACGAATGGTACGGCGGCCACAACACCTCTGTAAAGTTGTGGGGCCTGATTGATAATGGCGCCCATTAATAAACCACCCGCGCTACCGCCCATGGCAAAGAGTTTATCGGCACTGGTGTACTTGTTTTTGATGAGGTATTCCGACACATCCACGAAGTCGTTAAACGTGTTTTTCTTCTTTAGCATCTTGCCGTCTTCATACCAGCGACGGCCCATTTCCTGTCCACCCCGGATGTGCGCAATAGCGAAAATAAATCCCCGATCGAGCAAACTCAGGCGCGTCGAACTGAAGCCGGGATCGGTCGAGTAACCATAGGAGCCGTAGGAATATTGTAGCAAAGGTGATGTGCCATCCTTCTTCGTCCCTTTCCGATAAACCAGCGAAACGGGCACTTTTACTCCATCCCGGGCAATAGCGTACACGCGCTCTGAAACGTAATTATTCTTATCGAAGCCGCCCAATACCTCCTGCTGTTTCTTCAGCGTTTTCTCCTTCGTATCCATGTTATAGTCGAAGGTCGAGTTGGGTGTTGTCAACGACGAATAACTATAACGAAGGATATTGGTATTGAAATCGGGATTGTAACTGATGCCTGCTACATAAGCCGGTTCACCGAAATCGAGGTACTCATCGGCTTTTGTGTGTTGATTAATGACCCGAATATTTGTTAACCCTGCCTTACGCTCACCGAGAACAAGATGATTGGCAAACACATCCATATTGGCCAGATACACATCAGGGCGGTGAGCGATCACTTCTTTCCAGGCAGCACGGTCAGTGGTTTTGCCTTCGGGCACTTCCATCAGTCGGAAGTTTTCCGCTTTCCAGTTTGTACGGACGTAAAACTTGTCTTTATAATGGACAATATCGTACTCATGTCCTTTTTCGCGAGGGAAAAACACACTAAACTCACCAGTCGGTTTACTGGCTTCCAGTAAGCGATATTCGGTTGAAACACCGTTATGATCAGAACCAATGGTAATGTACTTCTTTGATTTCGAGCGACCCAGATCCATGTAGAACTGATTGTCTTTCTCTTCATAAACCAGCACATCGGCCTTCGAATCGGTACCGAGCACATGCCGATACACCTGATAACCAAGTAGCGTTTGTGGGTCTTTTTTGATGTAAAAGAGCGTCTTATTATCCGTTGCCCAGGCAAAGCTGCCCGCTTCGGTATTGGGGATGGCTTCGGGATAGAGTTTACCCGTTTTCAGATTTTTGACTCGCAACGTATACAGTCGACGACTGACAGTGTCTTCCGCAAAAATGGCCAGTTCATCATTGTCTGACACTTCGTATCCACCCAACTGATAATAATTATGTCCTTTCGCCATAGCGTTCCCATCGAACATAATTTCCTCAGTGCCTTGCAACGAACCTTTCTTGCGGCAGTAAATAGGATATTCGCCCCCTGTTATAAATCGAGTGTAGTAGTAGTAAGCACCTTCTTTATAGGGCACAGATTCGTCCTGTTGTTTGATGCGCCCTTTCATTTCCTCAAACAACTTAGTCTGCAAGTCCTTCACGGGAGCCAGCACTTGGTCGAGGTAAGTATTTTCGGCGTTTAAGTATTTGATAACCTCTGGATTCTCGCGTTCGTTGAGGTAATAATAATTATCAATCCGTTTATGCCCGTTTGTAATCAACTCTTTCGGTTTGATAGCCGCTTTGGGCGGATTTACCGCCGGATTCTGTGCCTGAGTCATGCTATATAGCGTGAGTAAATTTATGAATAGAAGACAAGTCCGTTTCATACGAGGACGTCGTTTCAGTTTGTTTCAAAAGATTGGCTGTAAAAATAGGATTTTCTTCAACCGTTCCGTCGATCCAGCGCAAAGGTCGTAAACCATTAATTCTTTGCGACCTTTGCGATTTCCCTTGCGCCTTTGTGTTAAAAGTCATGCCCGAGCTTGTCGTCGCCCATTATACCGAAAACCTGAACTGGCTCCGGAACGTACCTGCTGGTTTGCAAAAAACGATCTATAGCAAAGGACCAGATCATTCCTTAGAACATACCGTTATTCCATTACCTAATGTTGGGCGGGAAGCCCATACGTATCTACATCACATCGTCAATCGATATGATTCGTTAGCTGAGTGGACAATTTTCTGCCAGGGTAAGCCTTTCGATCATGCTTACAATTTCAAGAAAACGTTGCGTGACATAGTTGCAGATCCTTTGACTTTAGAAGAAAAACAGTTTCATTGGCTCGGCCATCTTATTGATACAGACGATGATCAGGGACACCGACTTTTTCAGCCCTGGAGTAAAAACGAAGACGGACGCGGACTTGATCTACGTGGATTTCACTATGCCCTGTTTGATACCGGTGGCCCATTGACATATACCTTCGTACTAGGGGCACAATTTGTCATTCACCGCAACCTTTTGCGGCAAAAACCAGTATCGTTCTATAAGCGGGCATTAGATGTATCAGTATCTTTCCCTGATGCTGCGCATTGTTTCGAACGAAGCTGGGATCGCGTTTTTGACGTAGTAGGGCTTAACCCTGAATGGCTTGCCGGACGATTAACCGTTCAGCTAAAACCAATGAAGCATCAACAGGTCGGCTAAACTAATAGCAGTCAATAGAGCAATATTTTCTATTTATGTTGACTAATAGCGAATTATAAGTTCCTATTTAGTAGAATATAAATCTCAAATAGCGCCATTTGCGTAAATCTTTTACTTTTTTCTCAATTTGACCGAACGCTTTCACGGGTTAGTGCGTCTAATCATTCAGCATCGAAATCAGTTGCCTTTTTTGTATCTTTAGCAAAGAATTCTACCACCCATGGCTCGGACATTTTACGTGCCCCAATTTAGGCTCGTGCTGTTCTGTATCGGTACTGCCGGTGCGCTAACTGCTTTTTACCCCGACAAACTTTCTTTTCAGAAAGCCTTTACCCGTATTAATAAGGAGGTAAGTGAACACAGCCGTGCCTACGAAACGCTCACCAACGCTTCTCAGCAGGTTGGTCACCGGCTAACAGGCAGTCCAAACGGCACACGGGCCGAAGCGTATGCATTCGATTTATTGTCCTCTTATGGCTTTAAAGAAGTTCGCTACGAGCCTTTTGAGGTAGAAGCCTGGATGCGTGATACGGTAACACTCTCAGTTGTACCCAACAAAAGTGACAATTTCCGGGAAGTACCAGTAGTATCACTGGCACACTCGCCCGTAGAAGCCCATGTACGAGGAGAGATTGTTGATGTAGGCAATGGCCTTGAAGGTGACTTTGCCGCCTTAAAGGGAAAATTGAAAGGCAAAGTTGCCCTAGTCAATATTGGCTTAGCCGCGCCAACCAAAGGAGCCCGAAACCTCCATCGCTCTGAAAAAACTGCGCTTGCCATTCAATATGGAGCATCAGGCGTTATAATGGTTAATCTGGTACCCGGTAATGTGTTGCTCACGGGTACAGCCTCTGTAACCGGAAAATTAATTTCTGTCCCATCGGTCTGCATATCGTACGAAAGCGGAGAAGCGCTGAGATCCTGGATGCAGGATGAACGTGGCCCGCTTCATGCCCAGATTAACATGACGAACACCAGTCGCAAGATTCGGGCTCGTAACGTAGTGGCTACCTTAAAAGGCTCGAAATACCCCGAAGAGAAAATCATTGTTGGCGGACATCTGGATTCGTGGGATCTGGCTACTGGAGCCATCGACAATGGCATTGGGTCATTTGCAGTCATGGACATTGCCCGAACTTTTAAAGCTCTGAAATTGAAACCAAAGCGCACCATTGAATTTGTTCTTTTTATGGGCGAGGAACAAGGACTGCTGGGTTCGAAGGCAATGGTCGAGAAATTAAAGAAATCCGGGCAGCTAGATCAGGTTCGCTATATGATGAACCTGGATATGACCAACGACCCTAATGGTATGAATGCGTTTGGTCGTACGGATATGGTTCCTTTTCTAAATGCAGTTGGCGAAACTATGAAACAAATTGAACCGGTGTTTGCCAATCAGATGCAGAATCAGGCAGGCCTTCACTCCGACCATCAGCCGTTTATGCTCGAAGGTGTTCCGGTGGTGGGTATGAACGGTCATCTCGCCCGGGAAGTACTCGATTGCTATCATGCTAATTGCGATCGAATGAACCTCGTCAATGCCGACCAACTAAAAAATACGGTTCGCTATTCGACTATGTTATTATATGCCCTAGCCGACGCCGACGCAATTCCAACAAAACGACAGACCGATACGCAAACCCGTGATTACCTGGTAACACAGGGCTTACGAACTCCTTTGCAGATTGCCAACGAATGGCGCTGGAAAGAGTAATTTTCTAGTGAAAGAAAAATTGGGTATCGGTTAGGCAACGATGTTTTTGTTTATTTGTACTACCATCGTGTCCTAACCCAGCCATGGCTAAAAATACCTTCCGTCAGCCCGAACGAGTTGCTAAACAAAAGCAGCAACGGCGCAAACTCAAACTGGCATCCTGGCTCAATGATGCCATTGGTCTGGACAGACTTTTCGGCGAAGATAATGCCTGGCCCATTCAGCATATTGACCGCATTTTGTGGGTCACGTTTTTACTCATACTCTATATTGGACTGAATCACAACGCAGAACGATTGGTTCGACGCATTCAGCGCACCAAAACACAGGTCGATGAATTGCGCTCGCAGTTCACTGTGTTGCAGGCAGATTTCAATAAAAGCGGCAAACAATCTGAAATCAGTAAACGTGTTGTAGGACTTGGTTTAGCGGATAGCCAAACACCACCCCATAAAATCGTCGTCAAGTCAGATGAACATTAAGCAGGATATTATTCAGCGGGCCAATCACATCTTCTATGTCGTTATTGCCCTTGCCTTATGCATTGTTGTACGCCTTGTATCTGTTCAGTACTTCAAGAAGGACTTAAAAGGTCGGTTCTATAGCTCTCGTGTAGAAGAAACACTGATCCGGCGCGACACGATTCCAGCCATGCGTGGTAACATCTACGCTAATGATGGAAGCCTGCTGGCAACGTCGCTGCCCACCTATGTCGTCGGGCTCGATCCAACAATGGCAAAACCTGAATATTTTGCTAAAAAAATAGATTCGCTGGCTCTTTTGCTATCCAGAATTTATCGAGATCGTTCGGCCAACGACTATAGAGAAGATATTGTTGCTGCTCGCAACCATAAGCGCCGGTACCTCTTACTGAATCGTCGACGAGTGACGTTTAAGGAACGGCAGGAAATGCTTAAATGGCCTTTTTTCAGATCATCTGCCAAGGTTGCTGCCCGTGGTGGTGTTCTACGTCCTTATTACGAACGATATCATCCCTATGGCCAAATGGCCGAACGTACCATTGGGAATCTTAATGCTAAAACCAATCGAGGTCTGATTGGCCTGGAAGCTAGTTTTCAACCCGCTCTGGCGGGTAAAAATGCCGTGGGTCTAGTGGAAGTATTA
Source organism: Spirosoma arboris (assembly GCF_009754945.1). Classification (GTDB taxonomy): domain Bacteria; phylum Bacteroidota; class Bacteroidia; order Cytophagales; family Spirosomataceae; genus Spirosoma; species Spirosoma arboris. The sequence goes on along the minus strand of NZ_WPIN01000020.1, from coordinate 130,268 downwards.
TCGGGTGGAATTCGAAAACCCGTTGAAGATGGCCCCGACATGACGCCTGAGCCCGGCATGGATCTCTACACAACGATCGACGTCAATTATCAGGATATGGCCGAATCGGCCCTGCGCTCAGCTTTGGAAAAATACAATGCCGCTAAAGGTTGTGTTATTGTCATGGAGGTAGCTACCGGCGAAATTCGGGCCATGGCCAACCTTACGAAACAGGGCGATGGTTATGTCGAAAACTTCAACCACGCTCTGGCAGATCGTACCGACCCTGGCTCAACCTTCAAATTAGCTACCATGATGGCTTTAATGGAGGAAAAGGCCATTTCGCTCGACCAGATGGTAGCCACAGGAAACGGTTCTGCCACTTACAATGGACTGGGCATTCACGACGCCAGCCGGGCAGGACATGGAACGATTACAGCCCGACAGGTATTTGAGAAATCGTCAAATGTTGGTACTCACCTGCTTATGCGCAGCTATTTCTATCGAAGGCCCGATTTATATTGTCAATATCTACGGCAGTTTCATCTAACGAAACCAACAGGTATTCACATGAAAGGTGAAGCAATACCTGTTGTGCGTAACCCTGATATGAAAGGCTGGAGCAAGGTATCGCTCACCTCAATGTCATACGGTTACGAAATGCAGATTACACCCCTGCAAATGCTGGCGTTTTACAACGCAGTAGCCAATGACGGTCATTGGGTACGCCCCGTTATTGTCAAGCAGATCAAGCTTGCAAACGAGATCATTGAAGATAACAAACCTTATATAGCACCAGAACCAATATGCTCACCAGCAACGATTCGGAAAGCGCAACAACTACTGCGCGGAGTGGTTGAACATGGTACAGCTAAGCATATTAACAACCCTTATTACGCCATTGCCGGAAAGACGGGTACTGCTCAGAAAATCGTGAATGGTAAATATCAGGTAGGTAAATACTATACTTCATTTATTGGCTACTTCCCTGCCGATAATCCTAAATACAGCATGATTACAGTTGTCGACAGCCCACAGGGAGACAATATTGATTTGTTGTATGCCGGTGCTGTCGCTGCGCCCGTATTCAAAACTGTCGCCGACCGAATTGTGGCTTATGATTATCGAATACATGCCCCTATCCGGAGTCGTACATCACAACCCGGCTCAACAACAGGTATAATAGCAGGGTATGCCGACGATCTGCACACCATCGGCTCAACACTGAATATTACCAACGAACCTTCCACTGAAGGTTGGGTAGAATCAACATCGGGCGGACGCTGGAAATCGCGCCCAACTCGTACTGATCAGGTACCTGACGTACGTGGACTAACGCTACGTGATGCGCTGTTCCTACTTGAAAATCGGGGTTTCCGGGTATCAGTTGAAGGTCGGGGTAAGGTTAAAGACCAGTCTGTTTCGCCGGGAATAGGCATCGAAAAAACGGCAGGAAAGTCTATAACGCTGACGTTGGGCTAGTATTCAGCCATTTTTTAGTCACAGTACTTTTCGAGCAAATTAGGTAGTCCCGCACTCAAGCCGTTTTTTTGCAGACGCCAAACGAACGTGCTGCTCGTTATATCTGTATGCAACTCAAAGACCTCTTTTATAAAATTCCGCTGCTAGCAACGTCGGGCAGCATGAATACAGAGATCACAAACTTGACGATGGACTCGCGCAGAGTCGGACCCGGCAGTTTGTTTATTGCCATTCGTGGAACCGTTGTTGATGGTCATGAATTTATTGAAACGGCTATTCGCCAGGGAGCAGCAGCTATCCTGTGCGAAGAATTCCCTTCAGAAGTTAATCCATCAGTGGCCTTTGTATCGGTGCAGAATTCGGCCCGGGCGATGGGATTAGCTGCGGCAAATTTCTACGAACATCCCTCCCAAAAAATCAAACTCGTAGGTGTAACCGGTACTAACGGTAAAACATCTGTTGCCACCTTACTCTTCCGACTGTTTCGCGGGTTGGGTTACCGGTGTGGCCTGCTATCGACAGTTCAGAACCAGATTGATGATGAGGTTATTCCAGCTACGCACACCACGCCAGACGCCATCACTACAAATCAACTACTAGTGAAGATGCGTGCTCATGGCTGTACGCACGTCTTCATGGAAGTTAGTTCACATGCCGTTGTGCAGGAGCGAATTGCCGGTTTAACCTTCGTAGGTGGCATTTTCACGAACATCACTCACGACCATCTTGACTTTCACGGAACCTTCGATAATTACATTCGGGCGAAAAAAGGGTTCTTTGACCAGCTTCCTTCGTCGGCCTTTGCTCTAACCAATGTTGACGATAAGCGGGGGTTGGTGATGCTTCAGAACACAGCTGCTCGTAAAGAAAGTTACTCGTTACAAACACTAGCCACCTTTAAAGGTAAAATTATAGCCGATAGTCTATTTGGCTTACATATGCTGGTCGATGATCGCGAAGTCTGGTTTAAACTTATCGGTCGCTTTAATGCCTATAATCTGCTAAGTGTTTATGGTACAGCTGCATTACTTGGCGAGGAGCCTACAGAAGTATTAACCTTACTGTCGGGTATTACTCCGCCACAAGGTCGTTTTGAGCAGGTTGTTTCAGATGATAACATTGTCGGAATTGTCGATTATGCCCATACGCCCGATGCGCTACAGAACGTATTGGAAACGATCACCGAGTTGCGCCATACGGATGAGCAGGGTCGCCTTCCACAGATTATTACTATTGTGGGTTGTGGTGGAAACCGGGATGCAGCCAAGCGCCCGATTATGGCTGGAATCGCCTGTAAGTTCAGTAACCGCATTATTCTAACTTCCGATAATCCCCGCAACGAAGACCCGATGGCTATTTTGGAGCAAATGCAGGCTGGTGTTCCTCCGGTAGATGCAAAAAAAACGCAAACCATTGAAGATCGGCAAGAGGCTATACGTAAAGCGGTTTCACTCGCTCATCCATATGACATTATTCTAGTAGCGGGCAAAGGCCACGAAACCTACCAGGAAATTAAAGGAGTCAAATACGACTTTGACGACCGGACTGTCCTGAGGGACACTTTCGCAGAACGCGGAAATCAGTAACTTTGGCACATGTATAATTGTGAATGAATGAATGAGAGAATGAGCGAATAGTTTCTACGACTTTATTCACTCATTTTCTCATTCATTCATTCACTCATTAATCACCTATGCTCTATTACCTCTTCCAGTTTCTTGACGAACGCTACAACTTCCCTGGTGCGGGGGTTTTCCAATATATTTCATTTCGTGCACTCGGCGCGGTTATAACCTCGCTGCTTATTGCAGCAATTTTTGGTCGACGTATTATTGATATACTGCGTGGGTTACAAATTGGCGAATCTATTCGCGATCTTGGCCTGGAAGGACAGATGCAAAAGCGAGGTACGCCAACTATGGGCGGCTTTATTATTCTAGCCTCACTCTTAATCCCAGCTTTGCTATTTGCGAAACTTTCCAACGTCTATGTTGTCCTGGCGCTCGTCTCTACCGTCTGGACTGGCATGATTGGTTTTCTGGATGACTACATTAAAGTTTTCAAAAAGAACAAAGAAGGTTTACAGGGCAAGTTCAAGGTCGTAGGGCAGGTCGGTTTAGGGCTAATTGTTGGCCTTACCCTATCCTTTAATCAGTACGTTAAAATACGCAAATACGCACCCCGTCTCCTCAGCACGTCGAACGTACCCGATATCTATACCGACATTAAATCTACCCTAACGACTGTACCGTTTGTTAAAAACAACGAATTCGATTATAGTTCGCTTCTATTTGGTTTTTTACCAGATAGCTACACCTGGATTGTCTACGTACTAATCTGTATTTTTATCATTACAGCGGTTTCAAATGGAGCAAACATTACCGACGGTATTGACGGATTAGCAGCAGGCACCTCTGTTATTATCGGCCTGACTATCGGGGTATTAGCTTATTTATCAGGAAATAAAGTTTTCTCGCAGTACCTCAACATTATGTACATCCCGAATGCCGGTGAGCTGGTGATTTTCTGTGCTGCTTTTGTGGGTGCCTGCGTCGGATTTTTATGGTATAATTCCTATCCTGCTCAAGTATTCATGGGCGATACGGGCAGTTTAATGCTCGGTGGAGTTATCGCGGTTTTATTTTTAGCCATCCGTAAGGAATTAATGATTCCGATTATCTGCGGAATCTTCCTGGTTGAGCTTGTGTCCGTAATTATGCAGGTCAGTTATTTCAAGTATACAAAGCGTAAATACGGCGAGGGTAGGCGAATTTTCCTGATGTCACCCCTGCACCATCACTTTCAGAAGAAAGGCTATCACGAAGCCAAACTCGTAACGCGTTTCTGGATTGTCGGTATCATGCTGGCCGTTCTGGCATTGGTAACGCTAAAGCTGCGATAAGGAATTCTTTGCATACCCTTGTTTTTCAGACTCATACCACCTATATTTGCACTCCCGTTTCAGAACGGGCCCATATTTTTTGTGGGTAAGCAATTATAAATCAAACAATTAGTCTCCATAACAGTGAATACGCTCAGTTACAAAACCATCTCTGCCAACAAAGAAACGGTGCAGAAGGATTGGGTTGTGGTTGACGCTCAGGGTGAAGTGCTCGGTCGGCTGGCCAGCCAAATCGCACGCCTGATTCGCGGCAAACACAAAACCAACTTCACTCCACACGTTGACTGCGGAGATAACGTGATTGTCATCAACGCCGATAAGGTGCGCCTGACGGGTGCTAAGATGACCGACAAAATTTACGTTCGCCACACGGGTTACCCCGGCGGTCAACGGTTCGCAACGCCCCGGTTGCTGCTCGAAAAACATCCCGAGCGCATCATCGAGCATGCTGTAAAAGGTATGTTACCGAAAAACCGGCTTGGTCGTCGGTTGTACACCAACCTGTACGTTTATGCTGGTGGCCAACACCCGCACGAGGCTCAGCAACCAACAGCAGTTAAATTCTAAGTCATAATGGATCGTATTAATACCATTGGCCGCCGTAAAACTGCCATCTCCCGCATTTATATGTCGGCGGGCAGCGGAGCCATCTCGGTAAACGGGAAAGATTACAAACAATATTTCCCTACCGAAGTCCTGCAAATCATTTTGAACCAACCATTTGCAACCGTTAACGGTGTAGGTGGCTACGACGTAAAAGTAAACGTTCGTGGTGGTGGTGTGGCTGGTCAGGCCGAAGCTACCCGCATGGCGATTGCTCGTGCGTTAGTCGAACTGAACGCTGAATTCCGTCCAGCCCTCAAGAAAGAAGGCTTCCTGACACGGGATTCACGTATGGTTGAACGGAAGAAACCAGGTCGGAAAAAAGCCCGTCGCCGGTTCCAGTTCTCGAAACGTTAATTCAGTTAGTAAGTTAACAAGTTGCGGTGGTAGGTATTGTTACTTACGGCTTGACAACTTACCACTTACTACTCATTTGTCCAGACTGCCCTTAGATGATGCCGACGGGTGGTGCTGCGTATTTTTTACAACATTCATTTTTCAATACGAAAATGGCACAAATCGAATATAAAGATCTATTAGACGCTGGTGTGCACTTTGGCCACCTTACGCGTAAGTGGGATCCCCGGATGGCTCCATATATTTTCATGGAGAAGAACGGTATCCATATTATTGACCTCAATAAAACAGTTGCTGCGCTTGACGAAGCCTGCAATGCAATTAAAGGCATTGTACGTTCGGGCCGGAAAGTAATGTTTGTAGCTACAAAGAAACAGGCCCAGGAAATCGTTTCGGAAGAAGCACGTCGCCTGAAAATGCCTTACGTTACAGATCGCTGGCAGGGCGGTATGTTAACGAACTTCGCTACAATTCGTAAGTCGCTGAAGAAAATGCAAACGCTGGACAAAATGCTGAAAGACGAGGAGACCGTCAAGAGTATTGCCAAGCGTGAGCGTTTGACTCGCACCCGCGATAAAGAGAAACTGGAACGCGTATTGGGTGGTATTGCTGACCTGACTCGTTTACCAGCCGCTCTATTTGTGGTTGACGTTAAGCGTGAACACATTGCTGTTGCCGAAGCACATCGCCTGGGTATCCCCGTATTTGCTATGTGCGATACGAACTCGAACCCAGAAGACGTAGAGTTCGCAATTCCGGCCAATGATGATGCTTATAAGTCAATTGCTCTGATTACACTTGCCATTGGTAAGGCCATTGAAGAAGGCCTGATGGAGCGGAAACAGGACAAAGACGACCAACGCGTTCAGGAAGAAGAAGAAGCTAAGCGGAACGAAGACCTGGCTCAGGCTCGTGCCGAAGGCGCAACTCAACCTGAAGCAGAAGCCGCACCAGTTGCCGTGGCTGACGATGAGCAGGAAGCATAAATGAGTTATAGAGTTAGATGGTTATGGAGTTATCAAGGTTCAGACTAACTACTACTTCATAACACTGTAACTATACAACCGCTACGGCGGATCGTTTTATAACTCAAAAATAGCCCGTAGCCAGCCGCTATGGGCTATTCCATTTCAGACTATAATTTACTATACCCAATTTTTTTTTGGCGTTTAATTACATAAACACCCTTTTATTATGGCAATCACTGCTGCTGACGTAAACAAACTTCGGCAAGAGACCGGAGCCGGTATGATGGACTGCAAAAAGGCCCTTACCGAAGCCGATGGCGATTTTGAAAAAGCAAAAGAAATCCTGCGTAAGCAAGGTCAGAAAATAGCTGATAAGCGGGCTGATAATACAACAGCCGAAGGTATTGTTTTAGCCCATGTTAGTCCTGATGGCACATCAGGCAAAGTAATTGCATTAGCCTGCGAAACAGAACCGGTATCAAAAGTCGCCGATTTCCAAAACCTGGCAATGGCTGTTATGAGCACCGCCGTTTCAACAGATGCTGCCGATAAGGCCGCATTGCTGGCTACTCCTCAGGCAGATGGTCGCTCATTACAGGATCATATCACGGATCTGATGGGTAAAATCGGGGAGAAAATTGACGTGGCCTCGTATGAAATTGTTTCAGCAGATAAAGTTGTTTCGTACATCCACTCAAATGGTAAGCTTGGCGTATTAGTTGCCCTCAACAATACAAATGGCACCGACGTTACTGAAGTTGGGAAGGATATTGCCATGCAGATTGCGGCTATGAAACCCATTGCTTTGGACAAGGACGGTGTTGATGCTACTGTTGTAGAACGCGAAATCGAAATTGGCAAAGAACAGGCTCGCCAGGAAGGTAAACCTGAAGCCATGCTCGAACGGATTGCAATGGGTAAGCTAAACAAGTTCTACAAGGACAATACACTGCTCAATCAGGAATTTGTGAAAGATAGCTCGGTGACGATCGCGCAACTGTTAGAAAAAACCAGCAAAGGTTTAACAGTATCAGCTTTCAAACGGGTAGCTATTGGCTAATCATTTGAAGGAATATAAATGAAAATACCCAGCTGAATAGCTGGGTATTTTCATTTATACCATATACCGATTTACCCATCAATTACTCAATGTTATTCTCATTATATTTTTGTAACCCGTGATATTTATTAGCACACTTAAAATTAAACATGGATCAAGTTTAATTAGATTTCTATGATTTTAATAGCATCTGCTATAAAACTAATGTCAGTATTTGATAAGTATCAAATTGGGCTTCATAGGTTAAAAATGCTTTAAAAAATGAGATTTAAGTAATTGTATAGTAGGTTTTGTCACTGCAATTAGAATACATTTGGGTCTTACTATCTAAATTGTTTGTAGTTGATAATCAGCCCAAAATGATGAAAACCATACCTAATTAAAGTAGAGTTCGTCTGTTTGGCGAAGCTTTTGCTTTATTTAATATGTAACCGAGCTTTTCCCTAATATTGGTCTCTAGGGGTAGTTACTTTTATTAAACTTTCAGGTCTTAACAGCCACCACCGTATAAAATGGAACATTTTTCGGACGAGGAGTTGGTTCGGCAATATGTCGAAACACAGCGGAACGTCTATTTTGAGCGATTGTATGAACGTTACTGTGATAAAGTATACAGGAAATGTTTGTCATTTACAAAAGATCCGACTCGGGCAGAAGACCTGACTCATGATATATTTTTGAAATTAGTCGTTAAACTCAGTGGGTTCAGGGAACAGTCTAAATTTTCAACTTGGTTATATTCAATTACTTATAATTACTGCACGGATCAACTTCGATCACATAACCTGCGTCGGGAAGTCTATATGGACGATGGTTGGGAGCGGTTAGATGTAGGTGCAGATGATGGTTTAGCTGAATTGGCGGAGATGGAAGCGCGTCAACTTGAGCATGCGCTACATCAACTTCCACCCGATGAGCAGGCTATGCTCCTCATGAAGTATCAGGATGATATTAGCATTCGAGATATTGCTAACATAAATGGGATTACGGAGAGCGCCGTCAAGATGCGCCTTAAACGGTCTCGGGATAAACTTCGTAAACACTACCTCGAAGGAGTTGTATTTTGGCTATTACTGGCTATTAAAATGGTATTATCTATTCGCTGGCCTTTTCGTTAACCAAACTATGGAAAACACAAATCCTTTTAAAGAACTTGAGTCGGACGCTATTTGTCCACCGAATCTGAAAACAGAATTAGTTTCAGAAATTGATTTGATTCGAAATGTTATAACAATTATAGATCTCTACATCGGCGACTTATTCGATCTGGCTTCTGCTATTGTTAACCCACCTTACGTAACTTCTGATAATACAACACCCCCTTTATGAAAGAACTTCCTGCATTGACTGATGTTTTACGGAATACATTTCAAACCCTGATTGACCAATTCGTCGAGTTCGTTCCACGCTTACTCGGGGCAATAATCATTATGTTAATTGGAATTGGCTTTGCCAGATTAGTATCGTTCATTGTACTCCGGGTACTTGGGAAAGTTGGCTTTGATAAAATTGGTAATCGCCTGAACGAAATCAGTATTATTAAACAGTTAAAAACTGAAATCAAACTGAGCGAAATCATCGCGAAAGTTCTTTATTACTTCATTCTGTTGGTTTTCATTAAAGCCGCTACCGAGAAATTAGGCGTAGCTGCAATCACCGAGATGGTTGCCTCGTTGATCAATTTTATCCCTAAACTGATTGCAGCAGCTATTATGCTACAAGTTGGTGTTTTGTTAGCCGATACGTTAAGAGGAGCTGTTGTAAGTGTATGTCAATCCTTTAATATTGCTTCAGGTCGACTGCTCAGTATGATTGTATTTGTCTTCTTTTTAGTCATTACAGTTATTAGTGCGCTGGGGCAGGCAGGTATCAATACAGAGCTACTTGAATCGAGCTTTAATCTTATTATTGGAGGAGTCATCTTCGCTTTTGCTATAGGTTATGGAATTGCCTCACGCGATTTGATGGCCAATATCCTGTCATCATTCTATACAAAAAACAAGTATAGAGAAGGCCAGATTATTCAGGTCGATGATGCAAAGGGCGAAATCATAAAAGTGGATAATTTATCGCTTACACTCCGCACAGGGTCAACAACTACAGTGGTGCCACTCCAAACGTTGCAAATGAAAAAAGTAGAAGTATTTGATAATCCTACTGCCGTATAACCTGCTACGAGGTGGACAGTCGTTACCAAAGACTACCTACCTCGTCAGAGGGACTGTAACTTTCAATACACGCTATGAAAACAAGTGCACTATCTGTACTTATGATTGGGATTTGCCTGAACCATGCGTTGGCTCAGGACTCACCCAAGGTTGTCCCGCCCGATTCCGTTCGGGTCACAACGAATTTTAAAGATATAGTGGCTATTAAGCCAGACACGTCTTACTGGCAGCGATCATTCAGTGGAGGGGTCAACTTCAATCAGGCATCGTTTAGTAATTGGTCGGGCGGTGGCGTTAATTCAGTTGCCATAGGTGGCGTTGTGGCAGCTCGTGCCCTCTACGAAAAAGGGAAAACCTCCTGGGATAATACGGCTGATTTACAATTGGGTTATGTTACTCAGTTAGGAAATACCCGCAAAGCTGCCGACCAGATCATTATCATTTCGGTATTAGGCCATAAAATCGCGCCAAAATGGGATTTGTTTGCCTCAGGAACGTTCAATACGTTTTTTGCCCCTGGTTATCGGTACGATCAACTTCCTGCCGACCAAACCCGGCTGCGCGTATCTAACTTTTTTGCCCCTGCGCAATTGACGTTGGCTGCCGGTTTAGCTTATAAACCCAACGACTGGTTTGCCCTCCGAATTAGCCCCATAGCCCCACGTTTTACATTCTTAGCCGACCAGAGCGTTCGAGTGAGACAATTGGCAGATGGTACCTATATTCCTGATGCTACTCAAACAGCTTATGGTGTTGCTCCAGGTAAAAGTAGCCGGACAGAATGGCTGGCGTTTCAATTACAAGCAGCCTTAAATCGAAACATAAGTCAGAATGTATCGGTAAATGCTCGTTATCAACTCTTTACGCAGTATGCAAGCTTAGATAATATCAACCATCGGCTCGATCTTATTATGACCGCTAAAGCAAGTCGTTATCTGAATACTACATTCGGGCTGATTTTACTTTACAATAAAGATTTTAGTTCATCACTACAGGTTCAGCAAACGCTGGCTATTGGGTTATCTTATAACATCAGTTCCTTTAAAACGAAAAAGGATCCCGCGAAACCCGGCGAAGGCCGATTTTGATTTGAACTAAAGAGTGCATACTTTACCGTATGTATCCGTATTAGTTATATTTCTAACCCTAAACAATGCGCCCTTATGTTAAGCGAATTTCGAACTTTTATTGCTCAGGGTAACGTACTCGACCTGGCCGTTGGCGTCATTATTGGCGCTGCCTTTGGTAAAATTACCACGTCGTTAATTGAGGATATTATTAATCCAATTCTGGGTTTAGTGCTGGGTGGAGTTGATTTTAGCCAGTTAAAGATTGTGCTAAAGGAAGCAGTAGGTACAACACCCGAGGTCGCTATTAGGTACGGTAATTTCCTTAACACATTAATTCAATTTTTGCTTATTGCATGGGTTATTTTTCTCATCGTAAAAGCCGCCAACCGCGCACGATTGTCAAATTCAATGGCACCGAAAGAATAAATCTTTTTACAAAATTTGCTTGAAAAGCCCTGGCCAATAGTCGGGGCTTCTTCATTTATGCGTTATTTTGCCAGTAGTATAGATTCACTATGGCAGTCCAGAAAATAGTTATTCTTGGTGGGGGCGAAAGCGGTGTGGGTGCTGCTTTGCTAGCAAAAGCCAAAGGGTTCGATGTTTTTTTATCCGATAAAGGAGCGCTGAAAGAAAGCTACCGGGCAACGCTCCAGGCAGAAACTATTGCATTTGAAGAGGGCTATCACACAGAAGAACGCATCCTGGATGCTATCGAAGTAATAAAAAGTCCTGGTATCCCCGAAAAGGCACCCTTAGTACAAAAGCTCCGAGCGCAGGGAACACCCATTATTTCAGAAATTGAATTTGCGGCCCGTTACACGAACGCCAAACTGATTGGTATAACCGGAAGCAACGGTAAAACCACAACAACATTATTAATTTATCATCTGCTTAAAACGGCAGGGCTGAATGTCGGCCTCGCAGGAAATATAGGTGATAGTTTTGCGGAACAAGTCATTACAGATACATTCGACTATTTTGTGCTGGAACTAAGTAGTTTCCAGTTAGACGATATGTATAAAGTGCATCTCAATGTAATGGTGTTACTCAATATTACACCTGACCATCTGGACCGCTATGAATACAACTTCCAGAACTACGTAGCGTCTAAATTTCGGATTTTGCAAAATGCAGTTCCCACCGATGACTTTATTTATTTCGCAGAAAGTCAGCCCATTCTGGACGAACTCACCAAACATAATCCATCGGTACATCAACTTCCTATCTCATTAGAAAAAGCCGTTTCGCAAGGTGGTTATTTGGATGATGGAGAATTAATAGCAACAAATAAGGCGCATTCATTTGCAATTTCGCAGTCTGAAACACCCTTACGGGGTCCGCATAATGCAATCAATATGTTGGCAGCCATACTGGCAGTTCAGTCGATAGGAGTAGCTAATGATGAGATTACAACTGGGCTAAAAACCTTCCAGAATGCAGCTCATCGGCTTGAGCCAGCCGGAACGATTAATCATATTCAATTCATCAATGACTCGAAGGCAACGAATGTCGATTCTGTTTTTTATGCCTTATCGAGTATGGATGCTCCCACAATCTGGATAGCTGGTGGTCAGGACAAAGGCAACGACTATAGCCAATTAGATAAATTAGTCGATCAGAAAGTAAAAGCCTTGATTTGCCTTGGCGTCGATAACCATAAATTAGTGGAGTATTTCGGCTCGAAAGTACCGGTCATTTATGAAACACAGTCAATTATCGATGCCGTAGCGAAAGGACTTGAGCTAGCGCAATCAGGGGATACGGTTCTACTTTCGCCTGCTTGCGCCAGTTTTGATTTGTTCAAAAATTACGAAGATCGCGGTAACCAGTTCAAAGCAGCAGTTAAAAACCTAATGATGAATGATGAATGATGAATGCCGCAGGTTGCATTTATCATTTATCATTCATCATTCATCATTCAGAAAACATGGCCCTCCGCGAGTGGATTCGTACGCATCTTAAAGGCGATCGCCAAATCTGGTGGATCGTTCTCTATCTCTCGATTATGAGCGTTCTGGTTGTTTATAGCGCAACTGGAACGAAGGCATTTCGGGAACTCGACGGAAACACTGAAGTTTTTCTACTCAAGCATGGGTCTCTCCTTTTGATTGGATTGGCCTGCACCTATTTCGCTCATAAGATTAATTATGTGTATTATGCCCGTCTGTCGAAATATGGACTTTGGCTTTCTGTCCCTCTGTTGTTATGGGCTTTCTTTAAAGGCTCGACTCTGAATGATGCATCGCGCTGGGTAACCATTCCCATTATAAATCAGACGTTCCAGCCATCTGATTTAGCAAAACTGGCGCTCATTTCTAATCTAGCTGCGATGCTAGCCAAACGGCAGCGTTTTATGAATGACCCAACAGTGTTGTTCAATCTTATTCTCTGGATAGGTCTTATTTGCTCGCTTATAATCCTCTCCAATACATCTACAGCTCTTTTATTAGGCGCAACCTGCTTTCTGCTAATGTATATTGGCCGTGTTCCAGTTCGCTATTTGGGCTATATGATTGCTGTTTGCGTCGTCTTTGGGGGCATTGCCTTAGCGGCAGGTCAACGTTTGGGAACAGCCGTTAATCGAGTTAAAAGTTTTTCAGACTCAGACACCATCGTCTATCAGGTCGAGCAGTCGTACATCGCACTTGCCAATGGTGGACTGACCGGTCAAGGGCCTGGCAACAGCCATCAGCGCAATACACTGCCTAATCCATTTTCTGATTTCATTTACGCCATTATTGTTGAAGAATATGGGCTTCTATTAGGCGGTATTCCCGTTGTGCTAGCTTATTTGTGGTTTTTGTGGCGAGGTATGAAAACGCTCCAGAAAGCAACTCGACCGTTTGGTGGGTTACTCTCAGCAGGCCTCACATTCAGTATTGTTTTTCAGGCATTTGCCAGTATTTGTGTGGCTATTGGCTTAGCACCTGTAACAGGTCAACCTTTACCCTTATTGAGTATGGGAGGAACATCATTGATATTCACAGGTTTAGCGATTGGCATTGTTCTTAGTGTTAGTCGTGATGAGGCCGATGAAAGTAAAATATAGATTGTCATTCCAAGTTCAAGGTTTCAAGGTTCATGTTAATAAGCATTGAACCTGAAACATTGAACCTGAAACATTGAATTCTACATAGAATGAAAGTTATTATCAGTGGGGGCGGAACCGGTGGCCATATCTATCCAGCCATTGCCATTGCCAATGAGCTGAAGGCAATAGATCCATCAACGAAGATTCTATTTGTTGGGGCCGAAGGCAAGATGGAGATGGAAAAAGTACCTCGTGCAGGGTATGAAATCGTGGGGTTACCTGTCGTAGGTATCAAACGAGAGTTAACACTGGCCAACCTTGGTTTTCCACTAAAATTAGGTCGGAGCTTACTTAAGGCGAGGCAAATCGTTCGTGACTTCCAGCCCGATGTTGCCGTAGGTGTAGGTGGCTATGCCAGCGGTCCTCTTTTACTTGCGGCATCGCTAAAAGGAATCCCGACGCTCATCCAGGAACAAAACTCGTATGCTGGTCTCACGAATAAAGTCTTAGCTCGCTGGGCACAACGCATTTGCGTTGCATACCCTGGTATGGACGCGTTCTTTCCGGCTGATAAGATTAAACTAACCGGAAACCCTGTTCGGAGTGATATTCAGTTTGCTGATCAGCAAGTGGATGCTGGCCTTAAGTTGTTTGGCCTCGAAACTAACCGACCAACATTATTAATTATTGGGGGCAGTCAGGGTGCACGAACTCTAAACGAGAGTATAGAAGGTGGGCTGGCGCGTTTTGTCGATGCAGGTATTCAGGTTATTTGGCAAACAGGGCCGGCCTTCATTGAACGGGCACGAACAGCTGTGGCCACGCTTGGCTCATCATTAATTAAGCCATACGATTTTATTTATGATATGGATAAAGCGTATGCCGTTGCCGATGCTGTCGTATCTCGGGCAGGAGCCTTATCAGTATCTGAATTATGTCTGGTAGGTCGTCCGGCTATTCTGGTTCCCTTACCAACAGCCGCCGAAGATCATCAAACCAAAAATGCGATGAGCTTAGTTGATCATAAGGCAGCCTTACTTGTCAATGATCGAACGGCACGTGAAGAACTTGTTACTGCTGCTTTAAATTTGCTGAACAATCCGACTCAACGGCAGCAGCTGAGTGTCGAAATTAAAACGTTAGCCAAGCCCAATGCTGCCCGCGACATTGCAAGTGAAGTAATTAAGCTGTCTGGGCCAAGCTCAGGCTTGGCCGTATAACTATATTTTAACGGGCCAAGGTTGAGCTTGACCCAGACAAAAATGACATTAGACCAATTCAAATACATTTATTTCCTCGGTATCGGCGGCATCGGCATGAGTGCGCTAGCCCGCTGGTTTAAGGTTAATGGCTACACTGTAGTTGGCTATGACAAAACGCCTACTGCCCTGACCGATGCCTTGCAAGCAGAAGGTATGGCGATTCATTTTACCGAAGACGTTGACCAGATACCAGTTGCCTTTCGGGAAAACTCTGCCGAAACCTTGGTTATATATACGCCTGCCGTTCCTAAAACGCACGCTGAATACATTTACTTTACCGAAAAAGGGTTTACGCTCCAAAAACGCTCACAGGTTCTGGGCTTGTTGGCAGGGCAGATGACAACAATTGGGGTTGCGGGAACGCATGGAAAAACCACCACGTCATCAATGGTTGCGCATATTCTACGCGCTGCAGGCGTAAACTGTGCGGCTTTTCTGGGCGGAATTACGAATAATTACGGCACAAATTTCCTGCTCAACGAACCTGCCGAAGACCTTCGCTCAGTTGTTTGTGTCGTCGAGGCAGACGAATTTGATCGGTCGTTTCTGACTTTATTCCCAACCTATGCCATCGTAACTTCGACCGATGCAGATCATCTGGATATCTACGGAGCCCACGACGCTGTACTTGAGTCATTTGGTAAATTCGTAAACCAAATCGAAACCGATGGTATTTTGTTCATGAAGCAAGGTTTATCTCTGGCAGACAAAACAAAAGCGGAGGTTCGACAGTATTCTCTCAAGGCAGGCGACTATTACAGTCAAAATCTTCGAATTGACCAGGCTGCATTTATATTCGATCTGGTTCATCCAAAAGGAATTATTGCTGATATTCACTTGATGGTGCCCGGATTTCATAACGTTGAAAATGCAGTTGCGGCCGGGGCCGTAGCGCTGGAAGTAGGTGTAGCGCCAGAAGCTATCAGGTCGGCGCTAACTACGTATCGAGGTGTTCGTCGACGATTTGAATATATTGTTAAAACTGATGAAGCCGTGCTTATCGACGACTATGCTCACCATCCTGCAGAAGTGCAGGCTTTCTTATCGTCGGTGAAAGCTTTGTATCCAGACCAGGAACTAACGGCAATTTTTCAGCCTCATTTATTCAGTCGTACCCGCGATTTTGCAGAAGGTTTTGCAGAAAGTCTGTCAATAGCCGACAACGTCATTTTACTGGATATCTATCCCGCACGCGAATTACCGATGGAAGGTGTTACGTCAGACCTGATTTTTCGGGGCGTACACTCGAAAACTAAACAAAAATGCACCAAAGCTGAATTACCCGACGTTGTGCGAAAAATGAAGCCTTCACTGCTTGTCACCATTGGGGCTGGTGATATTGACCAACTATTACCAACATTAAAATCTATCGTAACCTACCAATAGATAAAATAACTGAAAAACAATTCATCTTATTTACAGATGTTTTCTACCTTTAAATCATCCAAAAAGTGGTTGTTCGCCTTCGGAGGGCTTTTGAGTCTGTTTGGCCTCATTGCTTTTACCGAAATTCGGCATGGGCAGAAGCATGTTCAGGCGGTGATTATACGGATCGATCAGACTGATGGATACCGTTTTCTGACCCGTCGGGACGCAATGGGCTATCTGACTAACGAGGGTGCCGATCCAATTATAGGCAAAGATTATGCCGATGTTGATTTACGACGATTGGAAAAGAGGTTAAAACAACATGGATTGGTAAAAAATTGTCAGATTTCTCGTGATTTAACAGGTACCTTACTCGTCGTGATCGAACAACCTCGACCGTTGGCCCGGTTAGTGACCGCTAGTGATGGGGCAAGAACAGTATCAGGACAGTATGTAAGTGAGGATGGGCATTTTTTCCCGATCTCAATGAATTACTCGGCCCGCGTTCCAATTCTGACCGGTAATTATTTCGATCAGAATCGTTCGTTGGCTAGTGAACGAAACAAGGCGTTACTGGATTTATTAAAACGAATACATAATGATTCGTTCTGGCGTGCACAAATCGCCGAACTATCAGTTGATAAACAGGGTGAGGTGACCATGTGGCCGCAAATGGGTAATCATCAGATTGAATTTGGGCCACCCACCGAACTGGATGCTAAGTTTAGAAAGTTAAAATTAGTCTATACGGACGTTTTACCAGCCAAAGGATGGGATCGTTATAGCCGGGTAAGCGTCCAGTACCGAAATCAAATAGTTTGCGAATGACATCAACGGGCATGGACGAAAAAATTGTAGTAGGTCTGGACATTGGCAGCACTAAGGTGTGTGCCGTGGCCGGACGGTTGATTCGGAATAACAAAGAACAGGAAACGCTCGAAGTGTTGGGCGTTGGAGAAACGAATCTAACCGATGGAGTAGCCAAAGGGTCTGTCGTGAATGTGAATAATACAGTGAACGCTATCCGGCGAGCTGTAGCAGAGGCATCTAACCAATCTAACCTGAACATTCATTTAGTTAATGTCAGTTTCAGTGGTTCGCACGTTACGTCGGTTAAATCGAGTGGGAGTATTACGCGCTCATCGTCGGGCGATGAAGTGCAGACCGAAGACATTGATCATTTACTGAATGATATGTATCGTACGTCGATTCCGGCCGACAAGGAAATTATCCACGTTCTGCCAATGGATTTCGTAGTCGATACCGAAACGAATATCAATCAGCCTGTTGGTCGAAATGGTGTGAAGCTTGGTGCTGATTTTCAATTAATTACAGCCCAAGCAAACGCAGCCCGGAACATTCGTAAGTGTATTACACGCAATAACCTCGCGCAGGACACCATGATGCTGTCAGCTTTGGCATCGGGTTTAGCTGTATTGACTGACGAAGAAAAATATGCCGGTGTTGCCTTGGTCGATATTGGCGGTGGCACCACCGAAATGGCTATCTATTACCGGAATGTGCTTCGCCATGTAGCCGTTTTTCCCTGGGCCGGAAATAGTCTGACATCCGATATTCAGGCAGGATGTAAAATTCTCCCTAATCAGGCGGAATTGCTCAAGAAGAAATTTGGAAGCGCTAATCCCGGTGAATACAATCTAAATGAGGTAGTTGCTGTACCTGGGCTCAGTAATCGCAAACCGAAAGACGTCCTACTGAAAAATGTAGCCGTTATTATTGAAGATCGACTGCGCGAAATTGCCGCATTGGTTCAGGCTGAAATTATTCGGTCGGGCTACGACGGTAAACTGCTGGGTGGACTTGTACTAACCGGTGGTTCAGCTTTGATTCCGGGTGTAGAACATATTTTTGGACGTGTAACGGGAGTTGAAGAAGTTCGGGTTGGCTTTCCAGAACATCTTGAACCCAATGGCCGTGCCGATCTGGTTGGCGATCCTGCTTATGCTACTGCTGTTGGTTTAGTATGGGCAGGTTACAAGACGATCGACAATCGTATTTCGTTTATTAGCGATCCAAATCGAGCCCATAAAGAAGAAGATCAACCAATTGGCTCAGGCGGTAGGCCAGTCTACCCAATTGGGGGTGGCACAACCGTTAAACCCATAGGCGGAGGTGGCAAGATCCAAGAAACGCCCGAGCCACCCAAAAAAGGTTGGTTCGATAAGCTTATGGAAGCGCTTCAGCCATCACGTGGCAATGAAACCGATCCATATTAGCAAGACCATTAAATCGGTTCATTGACCGGTTTAATGACCAGATGCAGATTTTTGTAAATGAACAGACACCACAACCCACACGATGAATAGTCAGGGCTATAGATTCGAAATACCAGACGATAACCCAATCATAATTAAGGTTGTCGGCGTGGGCGGCATGGGAGGTAATGCCGTTAAGCACATGGACAAACTGAAGATGCGCGATGTCAGCTTTGCCGTGTGTAACACTGACCGTCAAGCTCTTATGAGTAACCCTGTGCAAACAAAATTGCAATTGGGCGACGGGTTAGGGGCAGGTACCGAAGCCAAAGCAGGTGAAGATGCCGCTCGTGCCAGTATCGATGAAATTCGAAACCTGCTCGCTCCGCCAACGAAAATGGTTTTCATTACGGCGGGTATGGGTGGCGGTACCGGTACCGGCGCAGCGCCCGTAGTAGCCGAAGTAGCTCGTGAAATGGGCCTACTGACTGTAGCAGTTGTAACAGCTCCGTACTGGTATGAAGGGACAGATAAAAAAGAGCAGGCTCGGGAAGGGATTGAAAAGCTAAAGAAAAGCTGCGATACTGTCCTCGTCGTATTGAACGATAAACTAGCCGAATTGTACAGCGAACTAACCTGGACTGAAGCCTACGCTCATGCCGATGACGTACTGGCCAATGCGGTAAAAAGTATTGCTGAAATTATTACGACTCAGGGCGACATCAACGCTGACTTTGCTGACGTTAAGAAAGTGCTTGAAGGAGCCGGCCAATCTGTTATGGGTTCGGCAGAAATTGGGGGCGAAGATCGGGCACTTAAGGCCATCGAAGCTGCGTTAAATTCACCTTTGCTGAATGACCACGATATCCGGGGTGCTAAACGGATTCTATTGACCATTTCGTCGAGTAAGCAACATGCCATGAAGCTGAAAGAGCAAATGGCAATTTCGGAACACGTTGCCAAGAAAATTCAGAGTGAAGCCCGTATGTTTAAATTTGGGGCCATCACCGACGAAAATCTTGGGGAGAACCTGCGGGTAACCATCATTGCTGCTGGCTTCGATGGAACGTCTGCGTTAATGGACCAGCTTAAAAATCCTCTCGAGCCGGACAAGAAAGAGATACAAGATGATCCAACTGACCCCAACGTCGATTTACTTCAGGGTGGTCTGGATGAAGAAGAAAAGCCTGAAGATTTGGTCCTGGTCGACGCCGATGGTAATGAAACAGATTCAGAGCCTGTCGGTGTTAGTGTCAAGCCCGACGATAAACAAACCCCAACTGGTGGCTACAATGGCGGTTCATCCATTATTCGTCCTGAACCGCCTGTGCTTACAGGTGCGTTTATAGATGACGATCGGGACATTGACGTTCTGGAGCTGGATGAAGAGGAAGAGAAACGTCCTAACGATGCTGATTTAATCCGCCGTACCGTAGAAGCGTTTGTAAAAGGCCAGTATTTAGCTGCCGACCTTGACCGTCCTACGTTTGAACGGAATAAGACAGTCCTTTATTCGCTACCGCTATTAGCTGAACAGGAGTTTGTGCGTTCGAAACTGAATGATTAATCAGGAGCCCATTCGGCTCTATTTCTGGCAGAGACTTAGCTAAGTCTCTGCTTTTTTTGTCACTAATGGATCTGACGTATACTGCCGTAAAAAATGCATTACTCGCTTTAGCCCAACCTGAACGAGCCGTTTTGATAGCGCGATTTTTCAAAACCGCCCCAGGTCAGTATGGCGAAGGTGACCAGTTTCTGGGTCTTTCGATGCCCCAACAACATATTGTAGCCAAACAGTACCAAAACCTGTCAATACAGGAAACGGAATTATTGGTATGTGATCCGTATCACGAATGCCGAATGGTAGGGCTGCTGATTTGGGTTAATCAAATAAAAAAGGCTGGCTCAACCAAACGGTCAGAAATTCTGGAACGCTACCTCGCTAACAGGCAGTATATCAATAACTGGGATTTGGTGGATGTTACCTGTCCACATATAGTTGGTCGATCAGTTATTCAGGGAGATCGATCTATTCTCTATGATTTGGCCAGTGAAAATCATTTATGGAGCCAACGTATCGCTATCATTTCCACCTTTGCCTTGATTCGGTTGGGGCAGTTTAGCGATACCTTCGCCATCACCGAACTTCTCCTATCTCACAAACACGACCTGATTCATAAGGCCATTGGCTGGATGCTGCGCGAAGTGGGCAAACGAAATGTAGATGCGCTGGAGGAGTTTCTGCACGACCATATTCAGCAAATGCCGCGTACCACCTTACGCTATGCTATTGAACGATTCGAGCCCGCTCGTCGACGGTATTATCTAGATTTATGATAGGCCGTTTACCAACTTCTAAGATAGGCAGGTATTCTGGCTTTAAAGGCTTCCAGACTTGGCCCTTGACGGTGAACAGTAACTTTGTGTTTCTCGAAACCTAATATGGGATAAGAACCCTTCTGCGCGGCCTGTTTGGTGGTAGTAAGAAACAGCTTAACACCTCGCGCTTTCGCAAAGCTCAGCGCTTTGTCGAATGCCACGATTGAACCATCTGGGTCTCCACTAACATTGCAACTAGTACACAAGGGTGCGCTGTAATTCTTGTGATCCCAGATTTTATCGGGTGGATAGCCGGCAAAAGACTCTTCAATCTTTATCAATAGATCAGAATAAGCACCTGCTAACAGCAATCCCTGATGGGTGCCATCTTTAATTGTTTCAGACTGGAAAGTTTTATCCCTGAACGGAAGCCGAATAAAGGCGCCATTTAAGCGGGCATAGTGTTTGGCACTCGTAAACGCATCGGGCAAATAGTCTTGTTTGGCCTGGGCTATAAAGTTGTCTAGCGAGCCAATCACAGTCCCGTAATTCTTACCACCCAATCTTGACTTCAATCTATCCAATTGCGCTACACCTTTGCTCGTAGGCGCTGCCAGGAGTGCAAATACAGTGGGTAGTTGAACGAGAATAGGGCTCTGATGAATTTCCTCTATGGCTAGCTCTACTGCTGACTTTTCGTTGATAGGCAGAATGGTCATGTTCTTAAGCAAGAGAAGGTTTTACAAAAACTGTGGGGTTTGCGAACGGCTTTTTCAAGTTTTCTGCCCCCTTTGTCAGACCAAAACTAATGCACCTAAAAACGCCCGAACTCAAAACTATGTATGAGGTAAGTTTGACTTTAAGTGTGGTGGTAATAAGTCTATAAATGGAGAAGTCATTATGGCTTCGTCTAAAACCTGGTCATAAAATCCTACCTGGATAAGCGCTAACCTTCTCAGTGACGTCCCATCCAAGACCAGTTAATTAATTCACAGCATGTTAGCTCAGTGATTTCGGGACTTTTCAAAACTAACAAGTATATTACACCATGCGAACAGCAGGCATTTTGATCTGATTGTCAAGCGACTAAGCGTTCTCTACGCTTGAATTGATAACAGGTCTTACCCATTAAGAAGTACCAATTATATGGCGAGTTACCGAAACTACTTAACCAATAAACTTCCTCACTATATATGATTTCACAAACCCTTTCCTCTGTTGATCTGGCTGGTATGGAGCCAAAATTTAACCTACAACCCGTTGCTCAAGCCACGCGCATTCAAACCATCGACATCCTGCGGGGTGTAGCTCTGCTGGGCATTCTGTTGATGAACATTCCAGCATTCGGACTGACCGAAGCCAGCGTTCAGGAATTAATTCGGGGACCACATGGTGGCAATTATTGGTTGAAAACCCTGATTTACATTCTATTTGAGAACAAAATGCGGGCGCTGTTTTCTATGCTGTTTGGGGCAGGAATCATCCTGTTTCTGGCTAAGAGTCGGACGGGTTCGGGTATGGCAGCACCCGAACTATTCATTCGACGCCAATTGTGGCTCATTGTATTTGGGTTAATCAACGCGCTTGTTCTCCTATGGCACTACGATATTTTGTTTGACTATGGTATTGTGGGCATTTTCCTGTTCCCATTCAAGCGTCTGTCAGCGAAGGCATTAGTACTATGCGCAGTTGTTGTAGGGCTGATTTATAGCGGTAAATACTACTGGGATTTTGCTGAACAAAAGCAGAAATATGAGAAGTACCAGAAAGTCGTCGCTTTTGAAAAGAAGCTCAAGGCAGTTAAGCCAGCTAACAAGAAAGTAAAACTGACTGACGATCAAAAAGAAGATAAGGAGACCTGGGAAGGCATGGTAAAGAGCAAAAAGTACGATAAGAAAGCGGATAAGGCGACTATTCTGGCCATGCGTTCCGATTATGTTACTGTCTGGAACCACCTGCTTCCCCAAATACAGCGAATGGAAGCTCCATTCTTCTACCAGTTTGGTTTGTGGGATATGGTTTCGATGATGTTACTGGGGATGGCTCTGTTTAAATGGGGCTTCTTTTCAAACAAACTCACCACCAGCCAATACGCTTTGTTAGCTGTCGGTGGCTTACTGATCGGCCAAACAATGGCCTGGCTTTCGCTGCCCTCACACGAGCTGAAGATAATCGACTATAGTAAATTTATTAGCACCAGTATACTTCCGCTCGACGATGTACTGATGCCATTTGAGCGAGCGTTTTCGGGCATTGGCTGGGCCAGCCTCATCTTGTTACTTTATCGCTCAGGAATAGCGCAATGGTTGTGGAAAGGGCTAAGTGCCGTGGGACAAATGGCCTTTACAAACTACCTAATGCAGTCGGTCTTGTGTACGCTCTTCTTTTATGGCTACGGCCTGGGTTATTATGGCGATCTGAAATTCTATCAGCTCTATTTCGTAGTAGCCGAAATCTGGCTCATACAACTGGTGTTCAGCGTGGCCTGGCTACAATTCTTTCGATTTGGCCCCCTGGAATGGCTCTGGCGTTCGCTGACTTATGGGGAGCGACAACCCATGCGATTAACTCAACCAGCTACTCCCAAAACATCTATCCTGGCCTAATTCACCTATTCTCACCAAACGATCTTATGGAAACCAATTCAATTGATACGCTACCCGCTGACTACATGCCTGTGGTCAATCTTCAAGCTCCGCAACCGGTAGCCAAAGCCAATCGTATACAGACAATAGACCTTATCCGAGGGTTCGCCTTATTGGGTATTCTGATGATGAACATCCCAGGATTCGGCTTTCTGGGCTCTAATTTCATCCCCTTGCTGAGTAAAACAGAAGGGCCGGATTTTTATACATTCGCCATTGTTGGGGTTGCTTTTGAAGGAACTATGCGTGGCTTGTTTTCTATGCTGTTTGGCGCGGGCATGGTCTTGTTTACGATGAGTAAGCAGGAACTGGAAGATGGCCCCACCGTAGCGGAATACTATTACCGACGATTGCTCTGGCTGGTGTTATTTGGTGTTTTTAACGCCTATATTTTGATGTGGTCTGGCGACATTCTATTCTTTTATGGCCTTTGCGGCATGCTACTGTACCCATTCCGCAAAACAAAAGCCGCCTGGTTGATTGGGTTGGCCGTTTTATGTCTGGGTATCAATACAATTCGAACGGAAATATGGTATAGTGGGTTGCGCGAAAACCGGGCAGGTTATCTTGAAGCCACTAAGCTGGAGAAAGCCCATAAAAAGCCAACCGAAAAACAGAAAGAAGCCAAAGCGGCCTGGGAAAAATTTGAGAAGAATCGAAAGCCAGATCCTAAAAAAGATGAGAAAGAACTAAAGGAAATGCGGGGTAACTATGGCACTGTCTTCGCTCATTTGGTCCCCCGAAACAGTGAGAGCGAGACCTACGGCACCTATTTTGGTACCTGGGATTGGCTGATGATGATGTTTATAGGCATGGCCCTGTTGCAATGGGGCTTTTTCTCTAACAAGCTATCTACGACAACTTATGCCCTAACGTTACTTATTGGCTATGGTGTAGGCTTACCGATAAGCTGGTTTTACGTATACTCGCAGGTAGGTTGGATTCAAAATCCCAGCTTATTCGTTGACACTTACCGAACCATCCCGTTTCAGGTGTATGACCTACGTCGGATCTTGTTGGCATTAGGGCACGCCAGTTTGCTCATTCTGATTTACCGGTCGGCGCTGGTACCCTGGCTAATGCGGGCCTTAACCGCCGTAGGACAAATGGCTTTCACGAATTACCTATCGCAGTCGATTATCTGTACGCTGTTTTTTCACGGGTACGGGCTGGGCTATTACGGCAAGCTGTCATATTACCAACTGTATTACGTGGTCGTTGCGGTCTGGATTTTCCAACTCATTATCAGCCCCATCTGGTTGACGTACTTCCGCTTTGGTCCGTTTGAATGGGTCTGGCGCAGTTTGACATACTGGAAAGCCCAACCCATGCGCCGAGCGCTAGACGTTGCTTAAGGCTCAAAGGCTACAAAGAAAATAGCCCTGACCGTGTCAAAACAGTTAGGGCTATTTTCTTTATGATGCTTAGGGATTATCGCATCATTTTGTTCAGCTTGCCAGATGACTGCATGGTGTTCATTTTCTTCATCATCTTGCGCATCTCATCAAACTGTTTCAACAGGTTATTCACTTGCTGAATATTGGTGCCACTACCAGCAGCAATACGTTTTTTACGGCTTCCATCGATGATGTCAGGGCGACTACGCTCCTTTGGTGTCATTGAACTAATGATGGCTTCAATAGGTTTGAACGAATCGTTATCGATGTCTAAATCCTTAACCATCTTTCCCATACCTGGAATCATTCCGAGCAGGTCTTTGACATTACCCATCTTTTTGATCTGCTGCAACTGCGACAGGAAGTCGTCGAAGTCGAACTGATTCTTACGCATCTTGGCATTGATGCGCTTGGCCTCGTCTTCGTCAAATGCCTGCTGCGCCCGTTCTACCAGGGAAATCACATCGCCCATGCCTAGAATCCGACTAGCCATCCGATCTGGATAGAACACGTCGAGCGCTTCCATTTTTTCGCCTGTGCTGATGAATTTGATCGGTTTATTAACGACTGTTTTGATAGAAAGAGCCGCTCCACCTCGGGCATCACCGTCGAGTTTAGTTAGTACGACCCCATCAAAATTGAGCCGTTCGTTAAACGTTTTAGCCGTATTAACAGCGTCCTGCCCCGTCATGGAGTCAACTACGAACAGTGTTTCGGTAGGGTTAATAGCACGTTTAACAGCTTCAATTTCCTGCATCATCGCTTCATCGACAGCCAGGCGTCCGGCAGTATCAATAATCACGATTTTCTTACCTGTTTTACGGGCCTGATCGATACCATTTTTCGCAATGGCAACTGCATCTTTATTTTCAGGTTCGGCATACACATCCACACCGACCTGTTCGCCCAGAACTTTCAATTGGTCGATAGCTGCCGGACGGTAAATGTCAGCCGCTACGAGAAGTACATTACGTCCCTGCTTTTTGAGGTAGGCCGCCAGTTTGCCCGTAAAGGTTGTTTTACCAGATCCTTGCAGGCCGGCAATCAGGATTACAGCTGGGTCGCCTTTAATATTAATACCCTGTGCTTCACCACCCATCAACTCGGTCAGTTCTTCCTGAACGATTTTGACGAATAACTGGCCCGGCTCTACGGAAATAAGCACCTTTCGGTCAAGCGCTTTATCGCGAATACGATCGGTAATTTCTTTCGCAACTTTATAGTTTACGTCAGCATCAGTGAGAGCACGACGAACTTCTTTAATAGTTGCGGCAACGTTGATTTCGGTAATGCGGCCCTGCCCTTTAAGGGTCTTAATAGCCTTATTTAGCTTATCCTGAAGATTCTCGAACATGCGTTTAGACCTCGTTCCGGTCAATACCGGCTTGTTTCAAAATGGTGTAAAATGTACCTTTTGCCATATCCCGATTACCATGCATTGGTACAGGAATAGTGCGATTTAGTTCTTCGTTAAAATAGATGTGGTGGCTGCCTTTTATGCGCTGTAATTCCCAGCCGCTTCCTTCAACAAACTAATCAGACGTTTCGGTGAATAATCCATTAAAAATTAGGCTGCCTGATCAGTTAGTGGTGTAAACGGCAGATTGATAGAATATTCAAATGTTTCACTATCGTCTTCAATAGGGATTCCCTTTTCAGCGTATACCTCTAAACAACCTTCAGCAGCTTCACGAGCCATCGCAATTGCTTCTTCAATAGTTTCACCCCACGTTACACAGCCAGGAATGGACGGCACTACCGCCGTGTAAACGCCCTCTGGCTCTTTACGTAATAAAACTCGATACGTGGCTTGTTTCATTGCTATATGGACCATGTCGTTACAAAGATAACAGTTTCCAACGGTCAATAATTGCCAAATAGTTAACAAGGTTGTGGATGCATATGAACACAATAAAAAAATACTGTTTTTTCGCTTTCGTACAGAACAATATTTTTTTGGCATTATAGTTGATAGAGAATAGACGATCACTTATTTCTTTAACTTTTAATTCAACTATATGAGGCAATAGTACTATTTATGTTTATATTAGCCGTGAATGCATCTTCATTGTTTGCAAGAATTGCTGGTATGACCCTACAGTAACTCTAAACCAACTGCCTCATGAGAACTCTTTTGATGAAAAAAGCTGCGGGCTATCTGGCTACTGCTTCCTTAGTAACCTGCCCGTTTGTATCGTCGATTACCGTCGCGATGCCTTTGCAAACTGCATTCACTACGACCTCAACTTCCAGTAAAGAGTCATTCAAACCAGCCAGCAATCCTGTTTTAGTTCGTAATACGACGGCTAAACCAGAAAATCCGGCAACGACTGCGCCAGCGAAAGTACAAGATAAGAAAACCATTGGCCGCTGTTGGAAACGCCTGATGACTATGGTTCGGGAAGTGAGTCATGCTCACCATACCAAGAAGTAGAGGTACAGAAAAGCTATATAGGGGCCATAACGGACTGTTCGAAAGGCAGTCCAGCCTGCTTTATAAACTCTCCAAGCAACTGTTGATAAGATCGTGTCTGCTCCGCGCGATACGTCTCGCTCCAACTCAGTTCAGCAGCCATCAATTCGGCAACCTGTGGGGCAAGCTGAGCCGTTAGTTGCCAATTTGAAAGCTCCAGACGCCACCGCCGAGCCAGTACATCCCGCAGAGTAACTGCCATTTCTTCACGTACCTGATACACGACTTCAGCCTTTAGAAAAGGTTGACTGTCGATTAATTTCTCGGCTAAGCCCAATTCCTGTTGTGCTAGTTTCGCAACACGTTCAGCACGGTTGCCATAGGTTTTCATCAGGTGCTGACAAACATCGGCAGGAAGACCATAGTGCGCTTCCAGGGATTGCCAGTCGTCGAAACGGTAGTTTTCGCCCCCAATTAAATAATGGTTTTCGGTGCTACTCTTAACGGGCTTGTTCAGTAATTCGGCAACACGGTCAATGGCATCCTGTGCCATTATCCGATAGGTTGTCCACTTCCCTCCCAGCAGGCTTAGTAAGCCAGATTCCGGATCGTGTTCCACCTCATGGTCCCGAAGCAATGTTTTTGTATCGGCCCGGCTACTGACAATCAATGGGCGGATACCACCAAAACCAGCCTGTATTTCCGAGCGAGTTGGCGCTTTGGCTAAATAAGGCCGTACCGTTTCGAGTAGATAATCGACCTCATCAGGCTCCAATACGGGTTCCTGATTCAGGTCTTTGTAATCATTATCGGTTGTCCCGACAAATACTTTATCGCCAAATGGAATCGCAAACACGACCCGACCATCGGCAGTTTTAGGAATCAGTATAGCATAATCGCTAGCCAGCGTTTCGCGTGGCAATACGATATGAACTCCCTTACTCGGCCGGATACGTTGGTCGATAGTCGGATTAGCCAGCAAGCGAAGCGCATCGGCATAGGGGCCGGTACAGTTCAGGAATATGGTGGCTTGTACTTCGATTGTTTCGCCCGTAAGCTGATCCTGAACCGTAGCGCTTTTAATCCGTCCATTCTCACGCCTAAAACCAGTTACCGCAGCGTAGTTAACTACAGCGGTTCCAGCTTCATCGGCTGAGTGAGCAAGAGCCAGTGCATAACGGGCATCATTGAATTGCCCGTCGTAATACAATACTGCACTGTGCATCTCACGCGTCAGCATCGGGCTTTTGACTAGTGCCTCTGCCTGGTTGAGCCAACTTCCTTTTGGAAAAGAATCGTGACCGGCAATTAAATCGTAGAGCGTGAGGCCGATAGTCATATAAAGCCCCTCGAACCAACTGAATACAGGGGTAAGTATTGCCAGTGGATGAGCTAAGTGTGGAGCATTTCGAATAACTGTCCGGCGTTCTGCCAAACCGTGACGTACCTGACGAAGCTGTGCTAAATCAAGTTTTTTGATCGCCTGCTCTAAATACCTAACGCCCCCATGAATCAGTTTGGTGGAACGGGACGAGGTTTCACTGGCAAAATCCCCCCGATCAATCAGGGCAACGCGATACCCGCGTAAGGCGGCATCTAACGCTGCACCAGCCCCACTGGCGCCCGCACCAATAATACAAACATCAAATGATTCCTGCCGTAGCCGCTCCCGATTTACGTTCCGATTCATAGTACTCAGATCAATCCTGATTAAGTCAATGAACAGACAGATAGCATCAGAAATAATCAAGCTATTGCTCGAAAATTCTGGCTCATATCTACCAAATTCTTGCCATAGATTAATCAGGTAACGGCAGAAACTGGGCAATTAGTTGCCTCACTATCTTTAATTTATCCAACTTATGAAGAGAAACTACGGCTGCGGCCTCCAAAAAATCCACTACGCCCACTCGATGGCCGAACAGTACGTGTCACGCGGGAGGTTCGAACGTTTTCACCAACGCGCGTAGAGCGATTGTACAAATCGGAATTA
This sequence comes from Spirosoma arboris, assembly GCF_009754945.1. Taxonomy (GTDB): domain Bacteria; phylum Bacteroidota; class Bacteroidia; order Cytophagales; family Spirosomataceae; genus Spirosoma; species Spirosoma arboris. Next base: position 101,035 of record NZ_WPIN01000020.1, on the reverse strand, counting down.
GCATAGATTCCTGAGCCGTATCGACGTGCGTCATCGCGGTATTGCGGAGCGGTAGAACGGCCCAGCATATAGCCCAGACTCCCCCACAACAGCGCATTGGCCAACCCATTATGATGATAGGAATGATACGCTCCCGGATTATGGAGGTAAGTATTTGTTGACTGGTCATTCTCAACAAGTCGCTTGGCAGCTTCAACACTTAGCGTGTCGCGGTGACCATCATAATAACTCACAATAGCTCCTGCCTTGCCTGGATCGGCTTGCACTTCATCGGTGATTTTAAAATTACCGGGGGCAGTTTCAGTGATATACGTCCGCACACCTTTTCCGAAGCGGGTTTCCGTTTGCTCTTCGTCGGAGTCGTTGTTGCCACAGCTCTGAAGTGCAACGGCACCGCCAAGAAGTGCCAGGCTAAGGGTGGTACTAAGGGTAATATCTTTTACACGCCGAAGAACGGCATGTCGGCGAGTGGGTGTCATGACCTAAGTTAGTTAAGAATCAGCTACTAAACTACACTCCCAAAGTCAGGGGTACAACCAAATAGGGATGAACTGTCGGCTGAGCTTAGCAAACGGTTGTTAGAAAGGACGATATTTGGTACCAAATAATACCACTAAGCCAGCAGATACGCTTACAACGCCAACGGTTCGGTCGCTGCTATAGGTTGAACTTTGCGAGACGCTGTTATTACTTTTAGCCGTTGAGGTCAGATTGGTAAATGTAAAATCAGCGCGGCTATAATCGGCATTGAGGTTAAGGGCCGTACTCCGGCCAAGCCGATAGCGGACAGATAAACCACCACCATAAGCCATTGCATTACTCTGCGAACCCGTCGTTTTCACCGACATTTCGGTATGCCCGAATGTACCAGCCATCGACGTATTCGGGAGAACAGCCAATGCTCTTCCAGCCAGCAGGCGTCCATCAACTGAGAATCGACCAGTTATTGGAATCGAAATGTATGGCCCAACCATCACCGTCATAATTGACCAGTTATCGGCCTTAGCGGTCCAGACATCCGACTCGTTGCGATAAAGCGCATCGAGCATGGCAGCGGTATTTACCGAATTTCGATGCTGTTCGCCACGAATCATCAATCCTACAGGCCCAGCAACCCGATAACCCGCCGATACATTAAAGGCAAGTCCATTTCCAGCCATACAAGCCTGATTGTCGGTAGATGAGCAGCTTGCAAATCGACCGACAGGCATACTAGCTCCCGCCGATACAGCAAAAAAACCTTTTTTATCCTGATGTGATAGAATAAACGTCTTCTGGCAAAAGGCAACGGTTGTCATACCAGCAGCCAGTACGGTTACGAAGAGCTTTTTCATGGCCTACTAAATTTTAGGGTAAGTTGTTACAGGCTTACTCTACAAATTCGATGCCACAAATATTCAATCAATATAAATCATTGATTATCAATATATTAATCTTTATTTTGCACACTCATGGCCAGGTATACCCCGTTTGTCCAGCCGAACCCATCTTGATTGGGATACTCTCCCCCACCTGTGGTTATAGCCGCATCAACGACGTTATATTTTTCCATCATCTTGCCTGTCGCCCGAAAAACCTTGTCGTTTAGTGCCAGCCATCGATCACGACCTTCATTAGCGGTTTCAGTGAAACCATAATTGGTCAGAGCACGATAGACAATCCATTGCAACGGTGCCCAACCGTTGGGCCAATCCCACTGTTGTCCCGTTTGATTAAGCGTTGTCACCCAACCACCCGCTTGCAGAAAATCGGCTTTGAGCCGGTCATGAACGCGTGCAGCCTGTTCGGGAGTAGCTAATTTAAAGAATAACGGGAAGGCTCCCGCCAACGTTAGTACTTCGGTTTGTCGACCAGCAACAACATCATAGTCATGGAAGAACCCTGTTTCTTCATTCCAGAATGTTTGCTGGATAGCTTTCTTTCGGTCTTTAATCAACCAGTCGTACTCATCATAGGCCAGCTTATGGTTACCAGTCCGAAGAGCCGTATCGTGTAGTGTTACTTCGAGCCAGTAAAGCAGGCAGTTTAAATCTATAGAAACAATATTGGCCGAGTCAATCGTGGTCATTGCTTTCTGGTCTTTAAACCAGCGGCTACTAAAATCCCAACCCGATTCGCAGGCAGCCCGGATATGCGTGTATAATTCTTCGGCCACGACACCCAGCGGTTGCGCTTCTTCGGTTAGTTCGATTTCCTGCCGATACGCTTCGGGGCGAGGTGTAGGCGTATTGTCCCAGTAACGGTTTAAAATTCGATTGCCTTCCAGTTTGACAACACGTTTATCTACAGGTTGTTCGTCTGTTAAAGAATGGTGCCCATCCATCCAGAAATCATATTCTTTCAGAAGTTGCGGTTGGTAGTTGACCAGTGCCTCTTTTCCTTCAATCTCGGCTAACAGACTTACCATCAGTGCGAAATAAGGTGGCTGAGACCGGCTCAAAAAATAAGTCCGGTTTCCGTTTGGGATAAAGCCAAACTGGTCGATCAGGAAGGCGAAATTGTCGAGCATTCCGCGTATCAGGTCAATTCGCCCGGATTCTTTCAGGCCCAGCATGGTAAAATAGCTATCCCAGTAGAAAATCTCCCGGAACCGCCCACCCGGAACGACATACGGGTGCGGCAATGGTATCCGCGAACTGCCTTCTATGTGTGGATCAGCCTGACGCGTAAGTCGGTCCCAAAGTCGATTTATGTGTTCGGTTGTAGTGATGGTGGTATCACTAACGTAGTCGCTGGCAACTTTATCGGGTAAGACAAAATACTCATGCACAAACGCAGCCAGATCGAAATCCACTTTGGTTTTCTCGCTTTCGTAGAGCGCAACAAGATCTTCGGGAACGAGCTTGGGTACACAGTCTACGAATGTTTTGGAGTCGGCGAAAACATGCCCTAACTGCACATCCTGAAACAGCGTGCCGAAAAGTTGATCAGGCGATTTGGGGAAAGATGAAGTTGCCAAAATAGAAAATAAAGGTTCAGATGATTTAACTAGAAAAGGCCCACTTTGTCAGGGAATAGGCCTATTGGACAGGCAAAAATGCAAAATGCCACAATAGAACTGGAAAAAATAATAAAAGGAAACCCGTATGTTTATTGTCCTAAACCTATAACCACCGTATTAACATGGCTCACTGGCGCATAAAACTCTCACTTCTTCTCAACTATTTCGTATTCGCCATCCTGCTCAACAGTGTTGGAACGGTGATTTTGCAGGTTCAAAACAACTATGGTGTGTCGGCATCATCGGCCAGTGTACTCGAAGCGTTCAAGGATTTAACGATTGCTTTTGTATCGTTCATTGTGGCCTCATACATTATCCGCATTGGCTATAAACGAGCCATGCTGGTGGCCCTCGGTCTGGTTATTCTGGCCTGTTTACTGATGCCTCAGGTGCCCGCTTTCTGGACGACAAAATTGCTATTTGCGGCTACGGGTGCCGGCTTTGCGCTCATAAAAGTATCCATCTTTGCCACGATTGGCTTAATCACAAACGACTCGAACGGGCACGCCAGCTTCATGAATTTTCTGGAGTCGTTTTTCATGGTTGGTGTCTTATCAGGCTATTTCCTGTTCAGCGCTTTCGTGGATGATACGAATCCCCAGTCAACATCCTGGCTGACGGTTTACTATGTGTTGGCGGGTATCGCCTTAGTCGCGTTTCTGCTGCTGCTCAGTACGCCAATTGACGAATCGAGTGTAAAGAATGAAGTGCCGAAAAGTTTAGTCGATGATCTCGCTGATATGTTCCGTTTGGCCATTACACCCGTGGTGTTGGTGTTCATCGGAACAGCTTTCGTATACGTGCTGATGGAGCAGGGCATAATGAGCTGGCTCCCGACCTTCAACAGTAAAATTTTGCAACTCCCCACATCCCTTAGCATTGAAATGGCGAGCATTCTAGCAGCCTCAACGGCGGCAGGTCGATTTCTGGCGGGCGTATTACTGGGTAAAATTTCATGGTATTGGCTCTTAATGATTTGTCTGGTCGCATCGGCTGGCTTAGTATTGCTGGCGCTCCCTCTGGCGTCTGGCGTTGATGGCCGGACGGTAACTGGCTGGGGAGATGCGCCCATAGCAGCGTTCATTTTCCCTTTAATTGGCCTCTTTATCGCGCCAATCTACCCAGCTATTAACTCGGCTATTTTGAGTAGCTTACCGCTTCGTCAGCACGGCCCAATGGCAGGCTTGATTGTGATTTCCTCAGCCTTAGGTGGCACAACGGGATCTATCATCACAGGTCACGTTTTCGAAGCTTACGATGGCCAAACTGCGTTTTATTTCTCATTGATCCCCATTGGGTTGCTGCTGGTATTGATCACGGTTTTTAGCCGTATGCAGAAGAAAACGGGAAGGGAGGTTAAGATGACGGCAGGGATGGCAGGACACTAGAGATGTATGATATAGGATGTGTGATGTATAAATTTCTGAAGTAGAAATACATTATACATCCTATATCATACATCACTTCCCATAGCCCGGCCCCATGAGCAGTTGCCCTGGTCGTTGACCGTTATGTTTACTGTTTTCAACGACGGGGGTTCCGTTGACAATAACCCATGAGATTCCCGTTGTGTAGGCATGAGGCTGTTCGTATGTGGCTTTGTCTGAAACAGTCTTTTCGTCAAATAGCACAATGTCGGCAGCGTAGCCGGGACGGAGTAAGCCGCGGTCTGTCAGGCGGAAACGTTGAGCGGGCAGCGAAGTCATCCGACGAATGGCTTCTTCCAGCGGAATAATATGGCGTTCGCGGACATAGCGACCTAATACACGGGCATTGGTCCCATAAGCGCGTGGGTGCGGCATACCCGACCCAAACTTGGCGACACCAGCATCAGACGCAATCATAGTATTGGGATACCGAAGAATGTTTTCAACATCGGTTTCCGACATAGTATGGTAAACCATCTGGATGCGCTTCAGATTAGCTTTTTCCATTAGATCCATAATCAGGTCGGCTTCTGTATCGGGCGTATTTTTCCGGCCTAGTTTCTGATTGATCGCACTGATGCTCATGCCGTTAAACGTTGTGTCGGGTTTGTAACTGGATACAACGGCGTATTCATAGTTTTTACGCAGGTTTTTCGCCAACCCGTCCAGCATTTCAGTGCGAATTTTGGTGCGGGTAGCTGGGTCACGGAATCGAACGAGCACCGCCGAATCGCCATCGGCTAAGGCCCACGACGGCACAATACTTTCCAGCGATGTGCTGGATGCCGTATAGGGATATTGATCCACTGTCACGTCTAAACCTTCGCGTCGGGCAGCCTCGACCAACTCAACGGTTTCTGTACTTTTTCCCCATAACGGCTTACTGGCTACTTTAAAATGTGAAATCTCGACCGGAATCTGAGCTTCGCGACTAATTAGAATTGCTTCCTGAACGGCCTGTTTTACGTTCTGTCCTTCATTGCGAATGTGCGATGCATACAAACCGCCATAGCGCGAGGCTATTTTAGCCAGGTTGACGACCTCAGGCGTGCGGGCGTAGGTACCCGGTGTATAAATCAGTCCGGTTGACAGGCCCACCGCGCCATCTTTCATTGCCTGTTCAACGAGGGCTTCCATGTCGGTCTGCTCGCGGGCAGTGGGTTCGCGAAACGCCATTTTCATGACTTTCATTCGTACCGAATTATGGCCAATCAACGAGCCGACATTTATCGACGTCTTCATCATTCGGAGTGTATCGAAGTAAGTTCGCAGATTGGCGCTCGATCCTCCACAGTTACCGGTTATCACGGTGGTAACTCCATCATGAATGAAATTGGGCGCACCGGGCTGAGCTTCCAAACTGCCTTCTACGTGGGCGTGTACATCAATAAAGCCGGGGGCGACAATAAGCCCGCTTGCGTCGATAGTTCGTTTAGCATCGGCTGGCGGTATCGCTCCAATCCGAACAATGCGGCCATTCTGAACAGCAACATCGGCATAGATCCAGGGATTGCCCGTGCCGTCGACTACCCGGCCATTTTTGATCACAAGATCATAAGGCTGAGCGTATGTAAACCAAGACGTAAGGAGGCAACAAAACAGCGCGTAGAGACGGAAGTGCATCGTTTTGACAAAGAAGGTAAAACAATCAATCAGCTCTGAATATGGCTGTTTTTCCGGCCAAAATCAAATCCTCTGGGAATCAGATGGAATAGTACAATAAAAAAAAGGGACAGTTACCTAAAACCGTCCCCCACTATCAAGATTACTCACCATCGGCACTTGGACCGTAACTTCCAGGAATCGGTATATCCAATAATCGTAGAAAGACGCCTAACTGTGCCCGGTGATGTACAATCTGGCAAAACGTTGTCCGAATGACTTCATGTTTGGCTAAAACGAAGTGGATTTGCTCGCCATTTCGCAGCGTCCAGGGTTCATTCAGGATCGCTTCATTTTCGGGCACTAATGTCGACTTCCCATTTGCCAAACACGTTTCAGCATAATTCATTAGCTCAGCGGTATTGTTAATCACATCCTCCTGATACGGACTACTGGCAAAATCCAGTCCATCCGTTGTTAGCGCCATGGTTACCCAGGTAGGCAAATTGGCGATATGCGTAGCTAATTGCCGAATCGTCATGCTTCTTTCATGCGGTTTCCAGTCGTATTTGTCATCAGGGATACGCTCCAGCATTTTGCGGGTAGTTTGTGCTTCACGTTCCATTTCGGTCAAAAACAGCGGAATCAGTTCCATAGAATTGTCGTTGGTTTATTGTTGAAACAAAGGTAAATGCCCCCTGTGACAGCCCTATGTCAGCAGTGTTTTGATGATTTCCAGCGCCTAGAAACAGGCTGTTCCCGTCTAAAAATCTGCCTAATGGTGCGGCCCGATTTAGACTATATTCGTTATCACAGTAATACAATTACTTTTGTACAAGTAGCCAACCATTAGTTTTTGCCTTGTATGACATCTCGCCATTGGCTTATTATTGCTGGGTTTTGCATCGCCTTAACTGGCTATGGTCAAAAACCGATCTTCCCAACCCCGTTAAGCCCACGACTGGCTAATTATCAGATCGATGTAAAACTGAATCCCGTTACGAAAAAACTCGATGGTCGGGAAACACTCACCTGGCGAAATCCATCTAATGATATAATCCGGGAGTTGCAGTTCCACCTGTATCTTAATGCCTTCCGCAATGATCAGTCTACGTTTATGCGCGAATCGGGTGGGCAGTTGCGGGGTGACCAGATTGACCGAAATTCCAAGGAAGACCCCTACGGTTCTATTGATGTCGTTTCAATGAAGGTGCGCGATGGGGAAGCCCTGGCCTATCAATTCTTCCAGCCCGATGACACCAATAGCGACGATCACACTGTGATCCGAGTGCCTTTAAACAAACCCGTTGGGCCGGGCGAGACCATTGTCCTCGACATCGCGTTTCGCGCCAAACTGCCTAAGATTTTTGCCCGTACAGGCTTCAGCCGTGACTTTTTTCTGGTTGGTCAGTGGTTTCCAAAAATTGGTGTCTACGAACCAGCCGGAACCCGATACCAACCCGTTGGTCCAGGAAAAACAGGCCATTGGAATTGCCACCAGTTTCATGCCCATTCCGAATTCTACGCCGATTATGGAGTTTATGATGTGAACATCACAACCCCAAAAGACTATTGGGTGAGTGCTGTTGGCTTATTTCAATCTGAGAAATTGCATAGCAACGGCACCAAAACGATTCTCTACCATGCTGAAGATGTGGTCGATTTTGCCTGGACTGCCTCTCCTCATTTCCAGGTTATCAACGATAAGTGGAAACGTCCTTCGGGTGGCGAGGTTGCCATCGAATTAGTGATGCAACCCGAACATGTTCATCAGGCTCAACGTCACCTTGATGCAGCTAAGGCAGCTCTCACCTACTTCGATAAATACCTTGGCAAATACCCTTTTCCGAATCTAACCATTGTCGATCCCCCTTTACACGCCAATGGGTCGTTTGGTATGGAATATCCCACGTTTATCACAGCCGGAACTGCTTCATTTTTGCCCGCCGGAGTCCGTGTTCCAGAAGAGATAACGATTCATGAATTTGGCCATCAGTATTTTATGCAGTTATTGGCCACCAATGAATTTGAAGAAGCCTGGCTCGACGAGGGTTTCAACCAATATTATGAAGGCCGGATTATGGACGCAACTTACGGCGCTCGCTCTGCTCAAGTTGATTTATTTGGGTTCCGATGGGGTGACCTGGAAAGTTCGCGGGATAGTTATGTGCATCAGGACAACCCAGCCCTAGGTTCTTCGTTTGGAAATACCTGGCAACTGCCCGAAGGCCAATACAGTGTTTTGACATACACTAAAACAGCAACCTGGATGCGAACGCTTGAAGGACTGGTCGGTCGGACTCTGATGGACGAGATCATGCAGACGTATTTCGTTCGCTGGAAGTTCAAGCACCCGGATGGGCAGAACTTCATTGACATCGTGAATGAACTAGTACCGAAGCGGCTTGGCACTAAATACGGCCCCAACATGGACTGGTTTTTCAGGCAGGCACTTTATGGTGATAACGTTATTGATTACGAACTCCTTTCGCTAAAAAACAGACGGGTCAATGAGCAGCAACAGAGCGTTATAACGGTACAACGCAACGGCGATGGCGTAATGCCTGTGGATATACTTGTCCATTTCGACAACGGTCACGAGCTCATGCTCTTCTGGGATGGCAAAGGACGCCAACATCAGTTTACGCTCAGCGAGAATGCAAAGGTTGTTTGGGCAAACGTTGATCCAAAACAGAAGATTTACATGGATACCAACCTCAATAACAATAGCTTAACCCTCGAACCGTCGTCGGCTCCGGCGGCTAAATTTGCCACTAAGTTTTTGTTCTGGATTGAAAACTGGATGCAGTGGCTGGCCTGGCTGGCGTAATAGAACTTTTCTCTAATTGATGATATGACCTTTCCTGAAATAACCGATCTCCTGGCAGCTCAATTCGGCTCTGACTTGCAGGCCAATACGCAGAACCTACAACCTTATCTGACTGTTCCAGCAAACCAGCTGGTAGCTATTTGCCAATTCCTGCGTGATGACGAACGGCTCTTTTTCGACTTGCTAGCCTGCGTTACAGGTATCGATAATGGCCCTCAAGCCAATACAATGGAGGTCATTTATAACCTTACTTCCATCCCTTACGAACATAATCTGATGGTGAAGGTGGTACTAGCTCGCAACACCACTAGTAACGAACTGCCGGTAATACCAAGTGTAGCGCACATCTGGCGAACCGCCGACTGGCACGAGCGCGAAACGTTCGATCTGGTTGGTATCCGGTTCGAGAATCATCCCGACCTCCGCCGGATTCTACTACCCACTGATTGGGTCGGCTATCCACTTCGTACCGATTATCAGGAACAGGATCAGTATCACGGCATCAAAACCAAGTAAGCAAGTGGCCTTTTTTACCATGAAGTTGACTGTTTCGGGTTTTCGTTTGTTATTGCTATATCTGTATTCCTGAACCGATGAAAAATCTTTTACCACGCCTTTTGGGCTTACTGCTTACGGTCTACTGTTTACGCCCAACGCTATCTGTTGCCCAAACCGATTCAGTAATTGTAACGGGCCGTATTTACCACCTGTCGGCACGACTATATCGAGAATCGCCGACCGTGCTTGTCAGTCGCAATAATATTCTTCAGGCAAGCCGCGAATTAGTACGGCAAGCCCCACTGAATGTAGATGGTTCCTTTCGGGTATCGCTGCCGTTGATTTTCCCGCAGGAAGAAATGTATTTCAATTATGGTCGTATCTCAACCGCCTTTCTGGCCTCGACCGGTACCCTCACCATTGAAATAGATGCCGATTCACTCTTTACAACTGCTGTTCCGTTTCGGTTTGGGGGAGTCAACGCGCAAGTGAATCAGCAATTTGCGCGTTATAAGGCGTTTGAAGCGTCTTATCCTAATAAACCTGATGGCAAAAAAATCACAAATCAGGTTACCAATGCGAGTGACGACGCAGCTTACCGATTAATTTCCAGCGCGTATCAGGCTCCATTTCTGGCTTTTTCAGCCAAAGAAAAGCCCTTCCCACTGCTTAAGCGCTGGGTTGGCTATGCTGATCGCTACAATGCAGCTGCTTTCCTGTACGACAAAGCCACTTATGAAAACGATGAATTAACTAAACTCCTGAACGATTCACTACGCCCACCTAATGACCAACTTCTGACGGCGGCCCGCGCATCGGCCATGAATCGGTTTGCGAACTACGCTACCCAACGACTTACCACTGAAGCGACCCGAGCTAACGGACTAACAGTACGAGCGTTAGCCCTCTTACTGGAACGCTATGGCAAAAATCTGACTGCAGATGAGCGCATTCGACTCAGCGATTATGCCATGACTAATTCAGCCCGACAAGCTGATTTGAAATTTTTCGACGGGCTAGTCAAGCGTAGTCCTGATACCTTGCAACGCTTGGTAAACTACGAGTTGCTCATTCAGCGTAGCATTCGTCAGTTCGATAGCACAGCGGTCGATTATCTTGCGGCCTACTGGCTTGCCAACTCATTGCCAGGGCTTACACTAAATTTTGCGCGACTTCTTTACGACTACGCCCGACCGCAGGTGAAAAACCCTACGCTGGCGCAATCGCTTGATGAATTATATCGACTCGAAGTAAAAGACAGCACTCGTATTCGGGCGGCTATTCAAACACTGCGAAAGGCTGGTATATCAACCAATAGTCTGGAAATTTCACCTGGTATATTCATGACCCGTAATGATCTCGGCAACGGATCGTCACTCTTAGATCAGGTTATCAATGCCAATCGGGGAAAAGTAATTTATTTGCTCATGACATCTGCCTCCGACGAAGCCGGTCGTCAGGCGGCACTCGATGCACAGCGTCTGCGTAATGCCTATAGCGCCCGTGATTTTGCGCTGATCTATTTACCCATGCCCGATTCCGACAAATCACTTTGGCCAGAAATAGCTACGCGATATAACCTCTCCGGCGACCATTTGCTTTTAACAAATACTCAACTTCTTAACGCCGTTGATCGACTTCGGTCTGATCAGGATATATCGGCAACGATTATCAATCGGACGGGGAAGATTGTAAAACGAAACGCGCCCTTACCGGGCGCGTTTGAAGACGTTAAGAAAGAACTTGATAAAAATCTCTGAGTCAAGGGTTGTCAACTTACAATCCGTACTGATCCAGCAAATAAATCAGGGCTGCCATCGAAGCCGCTCCTAATTCAAGTTCGCGCTGACTCACAACTTCAAAATTGTCGACAGCGGTATGGTGGTAATCGAAGTAGCGCTGTGAATCGGGTCTAAACCCAAATAATACTGTGCCCGATTGAGCCAGTGGGCCAATATCGGCTCCGCCCCCACCCGCGCCAATTTCAAGTAGTCCATAAGGAGCTAGCAATGGCTTCCAGGGCATTACTTTGGCCCGTTGCTCGGGAGTTCCAACAATGCCGAAACCGCGTGGAGTGAATCCTCCGGCATCGGACTCGACAGCGGCCATATGTTTCTCGTTGTTCTTCTTGGCCAGGTCAGCGTATTGAACACCTCCACGCAAACCATTTTCTTCATTCATAAACATGACAGCTCGAAGTGTACGCTTGGGTTTAATACCCAGCGCTTTAAAGAGCCGAAGCACTTCTATTGATTGCATACAACCAGCTCCATCATCCTGAGCCCCTTCGGCCAGATCCCAGGAATCCAAATGCCCGCCTACTACGATGATTTCATCCGGCTTTTCGCTACCCTTGATTTCGCCGATAACATTATATGACTTCGCATCAGGCAGCGTCTCACAGTTTTGCTTGAAATAAAACGTCAGATTGGGATTCTCCTTTAACATTTTACTGAGCAAATCAGCACCATTTGTACTAATGGCAGCCGTTGGAATCAGTGGAACGCCGGTGCCGTAGCGCATACCCCCTACGTGCGGATAATCGTCGTGTCTGGGATTCATTGAGCGAACAATAGCCCCAACAGCACCAAGCTTGGCCGCTTCGGTAGCACCATTAGCGCGTTGGTCTACCGCTCCACCATACGCTTCAAACGTGTTAATTTTTGTCGGGTCCATTGGCCGATTATAAAACACAATCTTCCCCTTAACCTTGTCAGCACCTAGTGCCCGCAATTCAGGAAAGCTGGTTACTTCGATCACCCCGGCTTCAACTCCCTTTGGCGCTGTCGCCACCGATCCACCCAAAGCCGCAATTGGCACTGTAGTTTTTTGTTTGCCATTTTGGATATAAGCCACTTCTTTGGCCCCGCGTACCCAATGAGGCACCATCACATCCTGCAAAAACACTCGGTCGAAGCCCTCTTGCTCCATCAGCTGTTTTGTCCAATCGACAGCTTTCTGTGCTCCTGTCGAACCACTCAGACGTGGTCCAACCTGTTTGGTTAGGTGACGCAGCCATTCATAGGATTTCCCATTTGCAAGAGCTTCATTATAAAACTTTCGGATCGTTACCGAGTCGGCATTTTGAGCCTGCGCGTAGCTAATGCATAGAATGAGAAGAAGTGTAATGGTTTGTTTCATGATGATCGGTTGTATCGGTTAAAAAGGCAAGATAATCGTTTTGCGGAAACTTTAAAGCCCATTTCTGGTACAAAGGTTCATGTTCATCGCTTGCTATGACGGCACAGGTTTTCGTATACGCGTTTACACCTGAAGGTAGGTTAATTTTAAAATTCTATTAAGGTTCACGAACGATGTAACAATACAACCAAACGCCGGGTTGACTTTAGTAACAGAAGGGATTGCTGATTATCCTTCAGTGTTTTCTATCTCTCTTATACAACCTGATAACATGGATAGCATAAACAATGATAACCAGTCGGTTAAACTCCGTCAGGTTGCCTATTTTTCCATGGAATTCGCTTTTGATCAACCGCTCAAAATATATTCGGGTGGACTTGGTTTTTTGGCGGGTTCACACATGCGAAGTGCTCACAGCCTGCAACAGCCAATGGTGGCTATTGGTATTCTATGGAAATACGGCTATTACGATCAGGTCCGCAAGGCCGATCAGACGATGGACGTTCTGTTCATGGAAAAACAGTACAGCTTTCTTCAGCCTACTGATATAAAGTTTCAGATTTGGGTCAATCATGCACCCGTTTGGGTAACTGCGTATTATCTGCCGCCTACGGTATTTGATACAGTGCCAACTTACTTTCTGTCGACAGATTTACCCGAAAATGACTATCTGGCTCAAACGATCTGTCATAAACTCTACGACGCCAATCCTGAGACCCGGATTGCATCAAGTATTTTGTTGGGCATTGGCGGAGCCAAATTACTGGAACAGCTAAAGTTAGCACCCGACGTATACCATATGAACGAGAGCCACCCGCTCCCTTTAGGATTTTATCTGTATGATAAGTTAGGGAGCGTTGATGCCGTTCGTGAGCGACTGGTATTTACTACGCATACACCTGAAGAAGCCGGTAATCCACGAACCGATATCCGGCTGCTGGATCGAATGGGCTTTTTCAATTATTTGCCTTTAGATGAGGTTCGTCTTATCACCGGTATCATCGACGATCAGTTCAACTGGGCGTTGGGCGCTTTTCGGCTGGCCGGGCGTGCAAATGCGGTATCGAAACGTCATCAGCAGGTCTGTCAAGAGATGTGGCAAGATTATGATAACATCTGCCCGATTCTATCTATAACCAACGCCCAAAATCAGGCCTTTTGGGGAGACCCGATGCTAGAAACAGCGGCAAAAAGCGACGATGATGTTCAACTAGCAACGCTGAAGAAAACGAATAAAAAAAAGCTGTTTGACGAAGTAGCCGATCAAACTGGCGACTTGTATGATCCTGACGTGTTTACACTGGTTTGGGCACGTCGGTTTGCCAGTTATAAACGGGCTGACCTCCTGCTTTCGGACCCAGACCGGTTTGAGCGACTAATGACGAATCCACGTTATCCTGTCCAACTTATCTGGGCAGGCAAACCGTACCCCTTCGATCATGCGAGCATTGGTACATTCGACCGGCTGGTACATGCAGCGAAACAGTATGTCAATTGCTCTGTATTGGTTGGCTACGAAATGCATCTCTCAAAACTATTGAAACAGGGAGCCGATTTATGGTTAAATACACCCCGGCTAACGCGCGAAGCATCCGGCACCAGCGGCATGACCGCTGCGATGAATGGCGCCATTAATTGCTCAACCAACGACGGCTGGATACCCGAGTTTGCCAGGAATGGTGTCAACAGTTTCGTCCTACCTGAAGCTGACCTCGCCTGGCCTGCACACGAGCAGGACGCGTTCGATGCTAACAATCTCTTCACGCTTTTAGAAACGGTTATTTTGCCTATGTACTATGATCAACCAGGTCAATGGCTTCGTATGCTAAAAACCAGTATGCAGGATGTTGTTCCTCAATTCGATGCCGATCGAATGGCGACTGAATACTATGAGCAGCTGTATTCACTTCCGCAGGATAGTAGACTATTTACCGAATCGGTGAAAGAGCCATTGTTAAGCTAATTGTGTATCAAGGATGTTGTTTTTCGACCCTTTCGGGGTCGCATGTTTATAGCCAAATCAACAGCTTATAAACATGCGACCCCGAAAGGGTCGAACAGCATCGATGGCAACCGTTGCACCTTGATAATCAATTGATTAATCTTGATAAGATTTCAAAAAAAGCCGTGCCACGGTTTGTGGCACGGCTCCAGCAGCTCTCCCCGAGCCGTCAAAATCAAAGCAATCGCCCTATGAAAATAAGTACGATAGCACCGCCTACAGCAATAAGAAGATTCATAAATAAGCCATCGTTATCGGGGTCATTCCCGAGTCTGCGGGCAATAAATCCACCGACAAAGCCGCCAACAATACCGAGGATAATATTGAACAAAGCCGAATGGTGGCTTTCCATAATACGACTAGCAATGTAACCAGCGACTCCACCGATTAAAATAGAATACAGAAAACCCATGGGTATAAGTGTTTAGGTGAATTGCCATATGGCACTGCAATTGTACATAAAAGGCAACACTATTGACTTATTGTAAGATTAAATAGAGGCAAAAAATAAAAATACAAATGGGTATAAACTGGCCTTCCTGTTATTTTTACTCAATAGATAGTTATGGCACAGTTTAACGAGTTAACCCCGCGCCGTTGCTCAAGCATATGACCCCATTTTCCGTATCTAAACGCTTTACATTTACCCGTCGGGCTATTGCCCTATCGGCAGCCGGTTTGCTAATTGGTGGCGGGTTTATTGGTGCTTACCAGAACCGTAACCTGAATGCGGCTTCGGGCAAATACCTGACCAGTTTGTTTGCTCAAATGAGCGACGACGATAAACATGATCCTAAATACGCCGTTGGGAGCCTGAATGTAGCACCAGGGCTGGAAGCAACTCTCTTTGCGTCGGAGCCAATGCTAACCAATCCAACCGACATTGACGTAGATTCACGGGGTCGGGTGTGGGTATGTGAGGCTTATAATTATCGTCCAGCCATTAACGGCAATCCCACCCACAAAGAAGGCGACCGTATCGTGATTCTGGAAGATCAGAATGGCGATGGGAAAGCCGATATCTCTAAAGTATTTTATCAGGACCCGAGCATCGAATCTCCGCTCGGTATATGGGTGCAAGGCAACAAAGTCATCATTTCTGATAGCCCGAACGTTTGGGTATTGACCGACGAAAATGGAGACGACAAAGCCGATAAAAAAGAACTGCTCTTTACTGGTATCGGGGGTGAGCAGCACGACCACGGCATGCACACATTTGTGTTCGGACCCGACGGCAAATGGTATTTCAACTTTGGTAATGCAGGGGAACAGCTCCTCGATAAGGACGGTAACGCTATTACAGACGTTGTTACCGGAAAAACGATTAATAAACAGAATTTCAAGCAGGGCATGGTATTCCGTTGCGATCCCGATGGTAAAAACGTAGAAATGCTAGCCCAGAATTTCCGCAATAACTATGAGATAGCCGTCGACTCATACGGTACGCTCTGGCAGTCGGATAACGACGACGATGGCAACAAAGGTGTCCGAATTAACTATGTAATGGAAGGCGGCAATTATGGCTACACCGACGAAATGACAGGTGCGGGCTGGCAGGCTAATCGGGAAAATATTGAACCTGAAATTCCACGTCGTCACTGGCACCTGAACGACCCAGGTGTTGTACCCAACCTGCTACAGACGGGTGCGGGTTCGCCAACGGGAATGATTGTGTACGAAGGTAAACTCCTGCCCGAAGTTTTTCGTAATCAGATGATTCACTGCGATGCGGGACCAAACGTAGTGCGATCGTATCCGGTTCAGAAAGATGGCGCAGGCTACAAGGCAGAGATTGTGAATGTGCTTGAAGGCGCGCGTGACCAGTGGTTCCGACCTGCTGATGTATGCGTAGCTCCCGATGGTTCACTGATCATTGCCGACTGGTATGACCCAGGCGTAGGTGGTCACCAGGCAGGTGATCAGAACCGGGGACGAGTTTATCGCGTGGCGCCCCCAAATTCACCTTATGCCATGCCGAAAGTGGATCTCACGACTACTGCCGGAGCCATTGAAGCCCTGCAAAGCCCAAATATGTCAATCCGGTATGCTGGCTGGCAGAAATTGCGCGAACTGGACAAAAAAGCAGAAAAGCCACTGGCCAACTTATACAAATCGTCAGGCAATCCACGGATGCAAGCCCGCGCATTGTGGTTGTTGAGCAAGTTGGAGAAAGGCCCAAAATACATTGAAACAGCACTGAAAAGCACTAATCCCGATCTACGCATTACGGCGCTCCGAGCCGCCCGTGAGCTTAAGATTGATGTAATTCCATACATAAAGCAATTAGTCAATGACCAAGATGCACAGGTACGTCGCGAGTGTATCATTGCGCTTCGACGGAGTACATCAGCAGAAGCTCCGGGTTTATGGGCACAACTGGCTAGCCAGTACGATGGTAAAGACCGCTGGTATCTTGAAGCACTAGGCATTGGTGCCGAAGGTAACTGGGATAGCTATTACACCGCCTGGATGAAGCAAATGAAGAATGATCCGCTTGCAAATATAGGTGGCCGTGACATTGTCTGGCGTGCTCGTACCAAAGAGTCCGTTCCTCTATTGGCTAAGCTCGCAGGCGACCCTTCGGTGGATCTCAGCCAACGGTTACGCTACTTCCGGGCATTCGATTTCAATCCTGGTGCTACCGAAAAATCAAACGCACTACTGGGCATTTTGCAAGCCAATAGCAACTCAACCGATGTGACCAAATTAGCATTACGCCACCTTGATCCTGATTTTGTAAAAAGCTCATCTGTTGCAACGGCTGCTCTCACCAAACTGATGGGCGATGTGTATGGAACGACCGAATACATCGAGCTTGTGACACGCTATGAACCGACTTCTGAAAACGACCGTCTCAAGCAATTGGCAGTAAAGAAAGCGACAGAGGGCATGGGTCGTGATGCTGCCCGACAATTACTGAAACAGGGCGGGAGTCCGTTAGTTTGGTTCGTGATAGACGGCAATGATACAGAAGCCGCGACTAATATGCTAATGGCTTTACGTCGTATCGGGAATAAAGAATCCATTGACATTTTGAAACGAGTGGCTTTAGATGAAAAACGCCCAGCAGTGCTCCGAAAGGAAGCAACACGTTCATTAGGCGGTAGTACGGAAGGGGCCGATCTGGTTGTGGCTCTCTTAAAATCTGGCGACATAAAAGGTGACTACAAAAAAGCCGCCGTACAAGGTGTGAGTGGTGATTGGCGCAAAAATGTTCGCCAGCAGGCGGCTAGTTTCCTGGATGGAGGCAAAAGTGCTGAAGGTAAAAAGCTGCCCGGACTGAACGAATTACTCGCTCTGAATGGCGATGCAACGCGGGGCGTAGTCACCTTCAAAAACAGCTGTTCTACCTGTCACCAGGTCAATAACGAGGGAATGGATTTTGGTCCTAAACTTTCTGAAATTGGCTCCAAACTACCTAAAGAAGGGCAATATCTGGCTATTTTGCACCCCGACGCGGGTATTAGTTTTGGCTTTGAAGGCTGGGATGTCAAGTTTAAGGATGGAAGCTCCATGACGGGTATTGTATCCAGCAAAACCGAGACGGATCTGCAAATGAAGTTTCCCGGTGGAGTCGTGCAGAATTACAAAATGGCTGACGTAGTCTCCATGAAACAGATAGACTCGTCAATGATGCCATCTGGCTTACAGGAGACCATGAGTACGCAGGAATTAGTGGATTTAGTTGAATATTTAGCAAGTTTAAAAAAGAAATAGAACCAGGATTTAGCAGATTTAGGGATTAAAACTGATTTTGTTCTGCACTTCTTCGAAGCGAATCGAAAAACAAAATCCAGAAAATCCTTAAATCTGCTAAATCCCGGTTCAGACAACCCTTATGCAACGACGCAACTTCGTAAAATCAACTTTTGGCGCAGCTGGCTTAGGCCTGACGGGTGCCTCCGTTTCGGGCGAATCGATCGCCGAGAACTGGCATTCGCAGCCTAATTTCCTGGCTAAGAATAATTTTAAACTCAAATATGCCCCGCACTTTGGCATGTTTGAAAACAGCGCAGGAAAAGACCTCATCGACCAGTTAAAGTTTATGGCCGATATGGGTTTTACGGCGATGGAAGACAATGGTATGATGGGCCGCGACCCTGCCTTACAAACCAAACTCGGTGAAGAGATGGCGCGCCTGGGTATAACCATGGGCGTGTTCGTACTCGACAAAGGCGGTAATGGGCAAAATACCCTGGCAGCCGGAAAGCAGGAGTACATCGATATTTTCCTGAACGGCTGCAAAAAAGCCGTTGAAACCGCCAAACGTTGCAACACGAAACTCACAACGGTTGTACCCGGCGATTTCGAGCGAAAACTGCCTATTGGTATTCAAACGGGCAACGTAATTGATGCCCTTCGCCGGGGAGCCGATATTCTGGCAGCGGGTAACCTAACCATGGTGCTGGAACCACTCAGCGATACACCAAACTTGTTTTTGCGCACCTCCGATCAGACGTATGAAATCTGTCGGGCAGTAAATAGTCCATCGTGTAAGATTCTATTCGACATCTACCACATGCAGAAAAACGAAGGGCATATTATTCCGCACATTGATTGGTGCTGGAGCGAAATTGGCTATTTTCAGATTGGTGATAACCCAGGCCGTAACGAGCCGACTACAGGCGAAATCAATTACAAAAACGTGTTCAAACACATTTACCAAAAGCAGAAAGCCGAGAATAAGGAGTTCATTTTTGGTATGGAACACGGCAAATCCCAACAAGGTAAAGAAGGTGAAGTGGCCCTGATCAAAGCCTACGTCGAGTCCGACAGTTTTACGATATAACTAGTAGGTAGACTTAAAAGTAAATGGGTAATTAGGCAAGTCACAATGACACCTAATTACCCATTTATCGTTCGTACCAAATGTCTTTCTTAGAGAACAACAACTGAGTTCTCATCGCTCGAAACGCCACTGGCTACGTATTTATCAGCAGCCCAATCGTTTGTCCAAGTCGTACCATCCAAAATGTAGCGGTATTGATACTCGCCACCCACAGGCAGTTCAACAGTCGTTTTGTACGAACCATCTTTCTGCTTCTTTAAAACTTGGGCACTAGGGTCCCAGCTATTAAATTCACCGGCCAGAGCGACCGTTTTTGCGCCGTTGACGGCCTCAGCCGACAATTCAAACGTTACTTTTGCAAGCGGTTTGCTTTTTAGAAATTGTTTGGCAACTGCCATAGAGGTTTACTGTTTGGTTTCCAATGCAAAATTATAGTACAATATTGGTAATATCATAATTATCAGTAGGTTATAGGTAAAAAATCTTTAAATAATTATAATTTATAATTTTTGCTTTATACTTGACAATCTAAAAAACATCCAATTTTATTGAACGGCTTAAGCTGTTTCGAGTAACCTATCCGTAATTCTACTTATGGTACTCATCCGCTCTGAATATGAGCCACTTACCAAATAGTAAGGCAAATTTCGGCGATCAAGCTCAGCCCGAAAACGAGCCAGCATTTCAGGCCGCTTATGGCCGTGGTCACGTAGATCATCGGCAACCCAGGGAACGTCGATATCCAACAGTATATAGGCATTATAATGCACCTGGCGCTCCAATTCGTAAAGAAATGGCGGTACTTCGCGCAGATAAATATCTGCATAAATCTGGGTCGTAATTACGTCCGTATCGCAGAATAAAATCCGGTTTGCCTGCCGCTCTGCTTGCTGTACAGCTTCGGTTTGCGCCTGACCAATACGAACAAAATCGTCGAGTGTAAATTCATTGGATGTAATCATATCTCGGGCAACTTCGGGTACAAAAATCGTTTTGTAGTCGGTGGCCAACTGCCGGGCCAATGTGGTTTTACCAACACTCTCAGGACCGTACAAACATATTTTTTTGACGAAATAAGGACTCACCACATCAGGAATAAAATCCCAATATCTGGCTGGTTGTTCCCGAATCAGCGTAGCCGAAACAGGCACTTTCTCCCGAGGAGGGTCAAAAGCCACATGCCGTAAACCCGAATGATGCGCTAATGGAATTGCGTAGGCCTCCGATGAAAAAAATACGCTCACGTTTGGGAAGCGTCGTTTAATAAAAGCCGCCCATAATTTAGTCGCTTCCCACAACGGCAATGTTGGATCGTGAAACTCGTTCGTCTCCGCTACAACCTCTATAGTAGAATATGGAGCGAGTAATTCAGTCAGCCATTGAATTCGGAGAGCGGGCGAAATTACATCATCAGGCGAAATGGTCATTGATACAATCAGCCGGTCGCACTGCTTGCGAGCAAACTCAATCAACGCCAGATGCCCGTTATGAACCGGCATAAACTTCCCGAAAACGAGGCCCATTATCATGCTGTTTGTCCCGAGTAACTTCGATACTCCTTCGTCCAATGCCAGGCTCCCTGAAAAGCGATCAGGCAGAAAATAGCGTACTCCACGCCCACTAGTTTTACCCCTTTTGTGAAGTACATATAGGTACTGATAATGTCAATGGCCAGCCAAACCCACCAGCATTCCAGCTTTTTATGAATCATCATGAACGTACCAATGATACTCATGACAGTCGTAAAGGAATCTAAATAGGGGAAGGCGCTGGGCTTACTGAATAATACCGGAAACCAGACGTGCAGATTCTGCGCAAACGTGCCCATAATCCCGGTAGCTACTACGCCACCAAGCAAAACCAAAACTAACGGACGCCCTACCAGTCGGGTAACACGAAGTTCGTTTCGTTGATCAGCTTCATCGACGGTCGGGTGTGTCCATCGCCACCAACCCTGTAGATTTGTGACAAAGAAAAACACCTGTAAAAACATGTCTGGGTACAGCTGAATCTGATAAAACAGAAAGAAAAACAGCAGTACACTGGCAGCACCGATGGGCCAGCTCCAGACATGCGCCCGAGCAGCCAACCAGGTAGCCGCCGATCCACTTACCACACCGAAAAACTCCAGATAACTCATGGGGTAATCCCATAGCGTAAAGAAAATGGTATGGATGTCAAAAAAATTAGGCATGAATGGCGTTATCAGTCGAGATTGTAGCTATTTAGTGTTACGAAAGTACGGATTAACCTTTTACCTGAACCTTTATGCAACGTATTGCCATGCTTGGTGGCGGCTTCATAGGCCGTTTCTACGCCGAATCCATTCACGGTCAGCGCAGCCGCGACAAAGTGGTAGCCATTTATGCCCGTCGCCAGGAAACCGCCGATAAATTTAAAGCCGACTATGGCTGTGATTTTGCTTCGACCGATATGGAAGAAGTCATTGCCCACCCCGATGTGGATATGGTTTGTATTGCCCTGCCCAATAACATTCACGAAACGGCTGTCAACCTGTGCGCGAAACACAAGAAGTCGGTGGTTTGTACGAAGCCATTGGGTCGCACAGGCGAAGAAGCCCTGCGTATGATGAAAACTGTTGAGGAAGCTGGGATTTTTGCTGGTTATCTAGAAGACCTGTGCTACACACCCAAGTTTCTGAAATCACTAGATAGCGTTAAAAACGGCGCATTAGGCCGAATTCTCTGGGCAAAATCCCGCGAGACACACCCTGGCCCTCACTCCGACTGGTTTTGGGATAAAGAACAAGCCGGTGGTGGTTGTATGCTCGACTTAGGCTGCCACTGCGTTGAAATAGCCCGAAATTTCATTGGCAAAGATGTAAAACCGGTTGAAGTCATGTGCTGGGCCGCTACCCAGGTAAAACCCATTGATGCCGAAGATCACGCCATTGCCTTAGTAAAATACGAAAACGGAGCCATTGGGCAGTTTGAAGTAAGCTGGACATTCCGGGGCGGTATGGACCTCCGCGACGAAGTGATGGGAACAGAAGGAACCATCTGGATCAACAATTTTCTGCGTACTGGCTTCGAGATGTTTACTACCGGCAAAGGTGCCGACTACGTAGCAGAAAAGGCCGAATCGAATACGGGCTGGCTATTTCCCGTTGGCGATGAAGTAAATGATCTGGGTTACAATCACATGTTTACCGACATGTTCAAATCGCAGGAAGAAGGTCGCGAACCCGCCGAAACATTCTACGATGGGTATGTTGTCAATGCGGTGTTGGATGCGGCTTATAAATCGGCAGAAACGAAGCAATGGGAAAAAGTAAACCTACCCGTTTGGCGCGGACAAGAAGGCCTCAAGCCCGAATCTACCTTAGTCGAATACGACGAAGATCATTATCTCATCAAACAGGAAATGACCCACGATGGCCGGAATAAGGTGATTCTGAAAGAGAAAGCCAGCGGAAAGATAATTGAGCGAGATTTATTGTAAACTGTCAATAGCAGGCCGAGAGCGTTGAACTCTCTGCTTGCTATCAGGTAAATCGATCAGGAAATGACTACTGAACGCTTCAGTTACTGTCTTCTCTACTAATAACTAACATACCTACCATCAACTCGATAGAAAGCGAAAATCAGCTACATAAACAAAACAACGGTTGGCAGTAGCCGGTCTATTTTGTTTCTTGCGAGACTAAATACCTATTCGCTTATCCAATAGTACCATGTGGTTAGAAAATAAAAAGATTGTTGTCATTGGCGGTACAACAGGTATGGGCTTGTCGGCTGCACTGGCGTTTGTACGGGAAGGAGCACAAGTGGTTGTGGTTGGACGTAATCCGGAAAGTTGTGCAGAAGCAGAAAAGCAATTGGATGGCAATGGATTAGCGATGTCGGGGGATGCCTCCGATCCACAAACGGCACCTAAAGCCATTGCGCTTTGTCAACAGATTTTTGGTGGGTTCGATGGATTGTATCATGTGGCAGGCGGTAGCGGACGGCGTTTCGGAGATGGACCACTTCATGATATTACCCTCGAAGGGTGGAATTACACGGTTAACCTCAACATGACTTCGTTAATGTTGTCCAATCAGGCGGCTGTCCGGGCTTTTCGGGCGCAGGGCAGTGGTGGTGCTATTCTCAACATGGGTTCTGTACTAGGGTCTCGGCCCTCGCCTGCCTACTTTGCGACTCATGCCTATGCCGCGATGAAATCGGGCGTAATTGGTTTCACAAAGTCGGTGGCAGCTTACTATGCGAAGGATGACATTCGGGTAAATGTATTGGCACCTGCTCTGGTCGAAACACCAATGGCCCAGCGTGCGACCAATGACGAGACGATCTTAGCCTTTACCAAAACCAAGCAGCCGCTCGATGGAGGGCGCATTGGTCACCCCGACGATCTGGACGGAGCCGCTGTTTATTTCATGTCTGACTATTCTGCCTTCACCACCGGCCAAGTGCTCACCATTGATGGAGGCTGGAGTGTGAGTGAAGGGCAATTATGATTCCTATCAACCATGATCGAAACGCCCCGTTTGACGCTACTTCCGCTGAACCTCGATCAACTTCGGCTACACATTGCAGATAAACACCGGCTGGAAGCTACATTGGGGTTAAAAAAAGGATATAGGGAAGCGATAGAGCCAGTTCTGAGCATCATTACTCATTTTACGATACCTCGTTTGCAGAACTCTACACTCGATCCGCTTTACCACACCTTATGGCTGGCTATTGATCGGGAGAAGCAACAATTTGTGGCCGAAGCTAAATTTAAAGGAGAGCCCGACGAAACCGGGACCATCGAAATTGGCTACGGCACCTATCCAGCCGTGCAGAGAAAGGGATACATGACCGAAATGGTTGGTGGATTGGTAGACTGGTCCGGTCAGCAACCAGGGGTCGTGCGAGTAGTAGCCGATACAAACACAGACAATGTGGCATCCCAGAAAGTACTGGAAAAAAATGGTTTTCGGTTGTTTGACCGCATAGAAGATATACTGTGGTGGGAATATAACTTCGACTAGTTAAAACCTCATGAAGAAGTGCTTTTGCCAGTAAGAAAGTGCCTAAAGTTAACTGATCTCATCACTCAATTTAGTCAATACTGTGCAGCCAGTCCCCATTAAAACCACTGTTGTCGGCTCGATGCCCTTTCCGGGCTGGCTCGAATTTTCCAGTCAGCATCTCGGTCAGTTTGGCCCAGCCGACATCAATGAAATGATTGAAGATGCCGTTGTCGCATCTGTTCACGACCAGGTATCTGCCGGACTAGATGTCATTACTGATGGCGAGCAAACCCGCTTCGATTTCAATCTATCGTTTTACGGTTATATCAACGGCATCCAGAACAATGAGACAGAATTACGTCGGTTTGGTCCACCAGCTCATGATCAGCGTGGCAAGCATAATATCATAGAACCTCTAACCGCTCCTAACGGGTTAGGTGTTGTTGAAGAATATTTACGGCTAAAGCGGCTGGCTCCCGAAGGACAGGGCATAAAAGTATCGATTCCAGGCCCATACACGCTCAGTGGACGACTATTGCCGGGTACTCTATACAAAGACCGTTGGGAAGTAACGGAAGCCTTGTTACCATTAGTGAACAAGGAAATTGCTACATTGGTTGAATTGGGTGTACCCGAAATATGTGTCGATGAGCCATCCATGTCGTGCTACGCGTATCGGGAAGATACCAAGCGCTTCGTCGATATTTTTAACCGGACAGTAGCGCCAGGCGTCGGTAAAACCCGATTGTCGATGCACTTATGCTTTGGCAACTACAAAGGTCGATCAGTTGGAAAGAAGACCATCGCTCCTATGCTTCCTGACTTTCTGGATATGACTGTCGATGAGCTTCATTCCGAAATGACCATCTTGAATTTCTCAGAAGTGAATCTCCTGGAACGTTTTGCGGAGAAGTTCGACGTAGCAGTGGGTGTCATCGATGTAAAAAGCTACTACATCGAAACGCCCGAAGACGTAGCCGAACGTATCCGCAAATGTCTGCCTTATGTTCCGGCCGAAAAGCTAGCCGTTGCTCCTGATTGCGGCCTAAGCCAAACCGCCCGCTGGGCAGCCAAACAAAAGCTGGCGAACATGGTGGCTGGGGCTAAGATTGTGCGTGGGGAACTGTAGTACCGACCGTCCCGGTCGGCCGTGTCAACCAGATACACACCCGACCGGGACGGTCGGTACTACAACTCCAATCCGTCTGCCAATTCACAACGCTCGTTGACTAACTTATCAACACTCTCGTCGATCAGCATTTGGGTCTTGGCATTATGAAAATATTCTGCATTTAAGACCCGAAGTTCTTTGCGTTTCATAGCTTCCAGAAAACGGCGAATATCATCAGACGTTTCAAGCAGAAGCGGTGGCACTTCGGTAGGTTTCTCATGATCGTCTTTCGCTACCATGGTGAAATAGCTGGTATTTGTGTGCTTCACGCTCCCAGTTTTCACATTTTCGGCCACAACTTTAATACCCACCACCAGCGACGTTCGACCCACATAGTTGACCGAAGCCATCAGCGAAACCAGCTCCCCTACCTCAACCGGTTGCCGGAAATTAACGCCATCCACCGAAACCGTCACACAATACTGACCGGCGTGTTTAGCCGCACAAGCGTACGCAACTTTGTCCATCAATGACAGGAGTATGCCCCCGTGTACACGGCCCCCAAAATTAGCATAAGCCGGAATCATCAATTCGGTAAGAGTCGTGCGTGAATGGCTAACGGGTTTGGCTGTCATAACCGGGATTTAGCAGATTTGAGGATTTTCTGGATTTTGCTT
Source organism: Spirosoma arboris (assembly GCF_009754945.1). GTDB lineage: Bacteria > Bacteroidota > Bacteroidia > Cytophagales > Spirosomataceae > Spirosoma > Spirosoma arboris. The sequence goes on along the minus strand of NZ_WPIN01000020.1, from coordinate 74,979 downwards.
CCAGCAATCGACAAATATCTATTAATCCGTGAAGTTTAAAAACAAAGAAGCCGCTTCTTACGAGCGGCTTCAACAAAATCGTGCTAATCCGATAATCAGCTAAATCCCGGTCTCAGACGGCGAAACTCTCACCGCAACCGCAAGTTCGGCTGGCGTTGGGGTTTTTGAACTGGAAACCTTTGCCGTTCAATCCGTCCGAAAAATCGAGTTCGGTACCGGCCAGATAGAGAAGGCTTTTGCGATCTATCAGAATCTTAACGCCTTTATCTTCAACAACGTGGTCGGTTGGTTGCTGCGTAGCGTCGAATTGAAGATCGTACATCAGGCCCGAGCAACCTCCACCTTGTACGCCTACGCGAATGGCGTAATTTTCGGCCAGGCCATCCTTCTGACGTAGTTCAACAATTTTATTTTTGGCAATTTCTGAAACCGTAACCATAGTCGTAATCGAGTCAATGTTGACGCATATCAATGCTTTCTCTATAACTTTCGGCCAAACGGAAAAGTTCTTTAGAACACATGCTTACTAACGTCGAACATATCGGTATAGCCGTTCGCGACATTGCCGCGTCGAATGACTTATTTACAAAGTTATTGAACGTGGCCCCCTACAAAGCCGAAGTTGTTGCAGCCGAAGGTGTAATGACTTCCTTTTTTCGAGTGAATCAAACCAAAATCGAACTACTCGAAGCCACCAGTCCTGACAGTCCGATTGCCAAATTTCTGGAGAAAAAAGGGGAAGGAATTCACCATATAGCCTTTGAAGTAGATGATATTGAGGGCGAGATAGAGCGGCTAAAAAATGAAGGATTTACGGTATTGAATGAAGTCCCGAAACGCGGGGCTGATAATAAATTAGTGTGTTTCCTGCATCCTAAGGGTACAAATGGTGTATTAATCGAACTTTGCCAGGAAATTAAGGAGTAAAATCAGCATGAAGAGAAAAGGACTATTAATTGCCTTATTTGTTTCAGTCACATCGGCTGTTCAATGCCAGCAACCGGGCAATTTAGCTCGGTATACCCAGCCAGGCGTCGATGTTCAGAATTATGCATTCTCGCTCACGCTGAGCGATTCAACTAATCAGATTAAAGGGGAAACTACCATCCGATTCACCCGCACCGATGACCGGCAAACCGTCTGGTTCGACCTGATCGGTAGTAAGGCAGATTCTGCACAAGGTATGAAAGTGCGTTCTGTAAGTTTGGCTGATGGCAAAGCAACTCCTTTTAGTCAACGCAACGACCGGGTATTTATCAATCTTCCTGCTGCTCCTAATCAGCCGACAGAAGTGGTTATTCGTTATGACGGTACGCCATCGAAAGGATTGATTATCAGTCAAAATAAGTTTGGTGAGCGCACGTTTTTTGGCGATAACTGGCCAAACAATGCCCGTAATTATCTCCCCGTTGTCGATCACCCCTCCGACAAGGCAACTTGCTCCTTTTCAGTCAATGCACCCGCGACGTATCGAGTCATTGCAAATGGTAAACTTCTGAACGAAAGTCCACTGCCTAATGGTCGGAAACTAACACGCTGGCAGGAAAGTACACCCATTCCTACGAAAGTAATGGTGATTGGTGCCGCTCGATTTGCGGTTGAGGAAGTCGGCTCAGTAAGTGGAGTGCCGGTGCAAAGCTGGTTGTATCCCAACGACAGCCAGAAAGGGTTTATCGACTATCGTCCGGCGAAGGAGATTCTGCAATACTTCATCGATAAGATTGGTCCGTATTCGTACGAGAAACTGGCCAATGTTGAGTCGACCACGATTTTTGGGGGAATGGAAAACGCCAGTTGCATTTTCTACAACGAGAAAGTGATTGTAGGGCACAAGGATTCGGATGTGGAGGCTTTACTAGCGCATGAAATTGCCCACCAGTGGTTCGGCAATTCGGCTACAGAATCCGACTGGTCGCAGCTTTGGCTGAGCGAAGGTTTTGCTACTTATTTCTCAGCTCTCTACCTCGAACATGCTTATGGTAAAGACACGCTCAACGCTGTACTGAATCAGAACAAAGGGCAGATTTTCCGTTTCTCGGCCCTAAAACCCAAAGGCACTATTGTTGACTCGACCACGACGAACCTGATGGATTTGTTAAACCCAAATTCCTACCAAAAAGGCGGCTGGGTGCTACATATGCTCCGCAACGAAATCGGCGACGACGCATTTTGGAAGGGCATTCGGGCTTATTACTCCACCTATCGCAACCGCAACGCCCAATCCAGCGATTTACAAGCCGTGATGGAAACCGCATCAGGTAAGAAACTGGGTCAGTTTTTCCAGCAATGGCTCTACCAGGCCGGTTATCCCGAACTAGTCTGGGGATCAAATTATGACGCTACAAAAAAAGCGTTGGTTATTGATGTCCGACAAACACAGCGAACGGGAGCACTTTTTGTAGTTCCGCTTACATTCAGCATCCGAGGAAGTAACGGGAAAGAAATCACCCGCACTGCCCGCCTGACGATGACTGAGCAAACGCAAACGTTCACTGTACCGCTCGCAATCAAGCCTGGTTCTGTTGCTATTGACCCCGACAATACCGTGTTGATGCGTGCTACCGAAATGGGCAAGTAGAGGAATTACTTAACTTGTCCACAAATAACTTTACAGACATGCTCAAGCGCGTTTCCATCCAGAACTTCAAGAGTCTAAAAGACGTCACGCTCGATCTTCAAAAAGTCAATTTGTTAATCGGCCCGAACAACTCGGGTAAGACGAATTTTTTGAAGGCGCTGGAGTATATGGATAAGGATAATACAAATCAACAGGAGCAAGATTACAAGCGTCTAATTTTTAGGTTAAGTGAAGGTGAATCAATAAGCATTGATTTATACTATGATCACATTAAAGATTATGATGTTGAAATAATATTCTCATGTCAAATTTCAAGTTCTGAGAATATTGAAAGGTCAAGAGATATAATTCAACACAACCAAAGATCAAAAGGGACAACGCTTCATTATAATCCAGAAGAGCTAAAAGCAAAGATTAGACCAGTAATAATTTACAAACCTGACACTAACAAACTTGATAAGCCTTCTCCAGTAGGACGTGGAGATGCGTCTGTAATCGCCGATGCGTCTAATTTAATTGCTTTTTTTGACCGAATTCGAGACGAATACCCGGCAACTTTTGCTCAAATAAAAATTGATTTAGCGAAATGTGTTCCAGAATTTACGGAAATCAATTTTCAGAATGTCGAATCAACACCTGAATTAGTTAAGCAATTTGGCGACAAAACCTTTAAGCGTATTGGCTTAACAAACGAGAGGCAGAAGACTATTTATTGGGCCGACGAACTTTCCGAAGGTACTCTTTATTTCATCGCTCTTCTCTGCATCATAAACCAACCAAATCCGCCAAAACTCCTGCTTCTCGAAGAACCGGAAAAGGGAATTCATCCACGTCGTATTCGGGAGGTAATGGACTTTATTTTTCGTCTGGCGGACGAAAAGGACATTCAAATCATTCTGACAACACACAATGAAAATGTGCTGAACGAATTTACATCTATGCCTGAAGCTGTATTTGTATTTTCGAAAGATGAGGAGGGCGCAACGCACGTAAAAAATTTACAGCGTGATATTATTGAACCCTCAAATCAGCGCAGCCGTGAGACGGGCACGAAAGAGATTGACTTTACCAGTAATTTAGGTGAAAGCTGGATGTATGGTTTGCTAGGCGGTGTTCCCGAAGAATCGTTATGAAGCCACCGCTTGTGTACGCTCTGATTGCAGAAGGCTTTGCGGAGTATTCGTTCATTCCGGTTTATGTAAAGCGGCTTGCAACTCAGAAAGGATTACAAATCAAACGTAGTAGTTTAGATTTACTGAAGAAGCAACCCAGTAAATCGAAGGTATTACAGGAAGCGGAAGAACTCTGTTTGAAGGCATTACGTGATGAAGAACAGGCTTTCTGCATTGTCGGTATTGACCTGGATGGCCCTGATCAGACAGACGAACAGAAAGAACACACATTAGAATGCACAAAACTGCATAAGGCTTTAGGTAGTGCCTACAAGCGCTATCAGGAACAAATAATAGTCTACGTTCCAATTCAGGCTATCGAACATTGGCTAGCGTATCAGGCCTACCAACTGAAAATAAATAATAAGCCTAACAACGACAGCTTAGAAAAACTGCATCAAAAAGATCTAAAACGGCTTTTATACGGAGATAAAGATGATGGACGAAAAATGCGATCAATCGCCCAAGCCATTGCTGAAAAAGCAGACTTCAATGAACTCGCCAAGCAATCCCGCAGCTTCGCCCATTTCCACAAACAGATAATTGCCTTTCTGGACCAATACAGCAAGCAAAAATGAACCAAATGCAGGTTCAAAACTAACTATCCTATCATTTTGGTTATCCATGCCGTAGGTATGGCATGTTTATAGAAAACAGCCTTCTATGTGTGATAAAGCATGCCGTAGGTATGCAACCAATCGCAAACGTTGCATACCTACGGCATGCTTGCTAATGCACGATAATATTCTTCTCTATAAACTTTCTATCCCTACTGGATCAGGCAAAACGCCAAAAATCAGCCACGGCCTCACGGCCGTGGCTGATTCATAAAATCACGGCTCGATTAGTTGAGTGTGATGGAGCGAGCGGCTGCCTGAGCAGGTTGCGTGGCTAGCTTAACCGGATAAACCGTTACGTCGCTGCCAGCAGCAACCTCAACAGAGTAGGAACCGTCATTCAGTTCAGACAGGTCGAACTGGAAACAAAAATTACCCTGCTTCTTGCCCACCAGCTGTTTTCCTAGTAACGTACCATCTGCCGATTTCAGCGAAACGGCCATTTTTTGACCTGGTGTTCGCTCTACGAAGACATTCAGTCGGGAAGGTTTTGATGAAGGGAAAACGGCCACTTTGTACGAGCCTGTCGTGACGGGCTCAGCCGCCGATTTGGCTGGGGTAGTGGCTAAAGGTGATGCAAATGTGGCCGTGCTCAGAAGCAGGGCAGTCAGTAAAGATTGAACAAACGTTTTCATAATTTTTTAGTAGTTGTTGTTTCGCCGTGGCGGTTAATAAAAGGAACGCAACAAAGGTATATCGCTTTAAATTGCTCATAAACAGGCGTATGCATGAGCAAGCGAAAACACCTGATGAACAGCTATAAACAGACGTTGAACTGTGAAGAAACAGGAGTTAGTTAACGGGTAAATTCATCAAACGAACTTCCACCTTCTGGCGTTAACGATATAAACCACAGCGCTGAACCCTATAATTTGGCGAAATCGCCTGCTTATCAACATGAACTATTATAATTCCATTATCGACACCATTGGCAATACGCCCCTGGTAAAGCTGAATAAAGTCACAAAAGGTATTCGAGGGACGGTTCTGGCGAAAGTTGAGTATTTCAATCCCGGCAATTCGGTAAAAGATCGCATCGCCATACGGATGATCGAGGATGCTGAACAACGGGGAGTGCTAAAACCCGGCGGCACCATCATTGAGGGAACCAGCGGCAATACAGGCATGGGCCTGGCGCTCGCTGCCATTGGGAAAGGCTACAAATGCATTTTTACGATGGCCGACAAGCAATCGCAGGAGAAAATTGATATTCTGCGGGCCGTTGGCGCCGAAGTAGTCGTTTGCCCCACGAACGTGGCACCCGACGATCCCCGCTCGTATTACTCGGTGGCAAAAAAACTTAACCGAGATATTCCTAACTCGCTATATCCTAACCAGTATGACAACCCAGCCAATACAGCTGCTCACTATGAAACGACTGGCCCCGAAATCTGGCGCGATACCGATGGCAAAGTCACGCACTTCGCGGCTGGCGTAGGCACAGGCGGCACAATTTGTGGTACGTCGAAATTCCTGAAAGAACAGAACTCAGATGTGGTGTCGATTGGGATGGATACGTACGGCTCTGTATTCAAAAAATACAAGGAAACAGGTATTTTCGATGAAGGAGAAATCTATCCGTACCTGACCGAAGGGATTGGGGAAGATATTTTACCGCAAAACGTCGATTTCAGTGTGATCGATCACTTTGTGAAAGTTACCGACAAAGATGCCGCCATTATGACTCGGCGATTAGCTCGCGAAGAGGGTCTGTTTATCGGTTGGTCGTGTGGCACAGCAGTTCATGGTGCGTTGGAGTGGGCGAAGGAAAACCTCACCGATAACGACGTGCTGGTCATTCTTCTACCCGACCACGGTACGCGTTACCTCGCCAAGATTTACAATGATACCTGGATGAAAGACCACGGTTTTCTGGAAGATCGTGCATTCAAAACCGCCCGCGATATTATTCATCATAAAAATGGCAGCACGACGCATCGGCAGGCTCAGCTAACAACAATTGGTACGGGGGTGTCGGTGAGTCAGGCCATTCAGGTATTGAATCGTCACAGCATTTCACAGATTCCGGTGACAGATGAGAATGGGCATATTGTCGGCAGCCTGACCGATTCAACCGTTTTAAACCGACTTATCGAAGATCCGGCGGTAAAAGACCACCCGGTCAGCGAGGTTATGGATAAACCATTCAAATTTGTAGGATTAGATAACACCGTCGACGCCCTCTCATCACTAATCGACCGCGATAACAAAGCGCTTCTTGTCCGCGACGAAAAAGAGCAGGTACACATCATTACGCAGGCTGATTTACTGGCCGCAATGACAAACTGATTAGATGTATGATATAGGATATATAATGTATGACAAGCAGGAGCCATACATCATATATCCTATATCATACATACATTCCTACCGCCGGTTATCCACCCCTTCAATCATACTCAGGTAGCTCATGTAGCGACTTTCGGCGATTTCACCCTCGGCGACAGCTTCTTTGATAGCGCAGCCGGGTTCGTTGAAGTGTAGGCAATTATGAAAACGGCACTGGTTCAGGCGGTCACGCATTTCGGGGAAGTAATGGCTGACCTCTTCTTTCGACGTATCCATCAAACCCAGCTCTTTAATTCCAGGCGTATCGATGATGTACGTGTCGGGGGCTAGTTCGAACATTTCGGCAAAGGTCGTTGTGTGAACGCCTTTGTTCGCGAAGGTCGAAACTTCATTGGTACGTAGGTTCAGATCGGGCGCAATAGCGTTTACAAGTGACGACTTGCCTACTCCCGAATGCCCTGATAACAACGTGACCTTATGGTCGAGTAACTGCCGAAATGCATCAACTCCTTCGCCCTCAGTTGCCGATGTAGAAAGACACTTGTAGCCGATGCTTTGGTACAAGTCCATGATTTCCTGCTGGTATTCCATCCCTTCGTCGTTCAGGATATCAGCTTTATTGAAAACAATAGTAGTTGGAATTCTGAAAGACTCCGCCGACACCAGAAAACGGTCAATGAAACCCAGTGATGTACGGGGCATGGCCAACGTTGCCAGCAACACAGCCTGGTCTAGGTTAGCTGCCAGAATATGCCCATGCGCTGTTTTATGAACAGATTGCCGGATGATGTAATTCTCCCGAGGGACAATGTCCGTGATAATTGCGGTGTTTTCGGCTTCGTCTTCAACCTCAAACAAAACCCAGTCGCCTACAGCAATTGGGTTCGTAACTTTCAAATCTTTTAATTTAAATTTTCCTTTCAGCCGACCCTGAAAAATATGTCCGTCTGTGTTACGAATTTCGTACCAGGAGCCGGTGGAACGTATGACTAAGCCTTTTTGCAATGCTTAAAGAGTGAAAGAGTGAAAGAGTGAAAGAGTGAAAGAGTGAAAGCCATTCGGAACAAATTGGCTTGTGCCAGATTTTGCTCTTTCACTCTTTCACTCTTTCGCTCTTTAATGTATTTACTACGTCCATAACCTTCGCCGTTGCGCCAATGTTCCTTAGCACATAATTGCGGCTCACTTGAGCTGCCTTCGACGGGTCAGCATACTGTTTTTCGAAAGCAGTTGACAACTCTGTCGTAGTACTGACAGGAAAGGCTGCACCTTCATTTACCAAATCAACAGCCTCCTGATACTTATCATACTCAGGCCCCCAAAATAGCGGTACTCCAAAGGTGGCGGCTTCCAGGCTATTATGCAGTCCTTGTTTGAACGCGCCACCGATATAGGCAAACTCTCCATATTGATACAGCGATGACAACATTCCCACATTGTCAATGAAAAGTGATTGAGCGCTTGAGTGATCGAGCGCTTGAGAAGCTGTTAGCTGAGAATAACGCACCGATGGCTGTGTGAGTTGGCTACGCCAGCGTTCGATTTCATCGTCGTGAATTTCGTGAGGAGCGATAATGGCTTTTAGAGGTTTATCGAAGGTATTCAGGAATGGAATTAATACATTCATGTCTTCTGGCCACGCACTACCCACAACGAGCAACGGTTTACTAGCTTTAAAGGCATGAACAATGGGAATTTCTTTCCTGGCAGCTGCCACCTCTGCCACCCGGTCAAAGCGGGTATCACCAGCCAGTGTAACCTGAGTGATGCCGATATTTCTTAACAGCTCAACCGATTCCTGATTTTGAACCAGAATATGATCGAAGTACCTTAATAGATTTCTATAAAAGGTACCGTAGGACTTAAAAAAGAGCTGACTGGGCCGAAAAATAGCCGAGAATGAAATGATTGGCACCTTAGCCTGCTTTAACTCGCGGAGGTAGTTGTACCAGAATTCGTACTTGATAAAAAATGCAATGTCAGGTTTTACCAGATCAACAAATTGACGCGCATTGGCGGGAGTGTCGGCAGGCAGATAAAGGATAAAATCGGCTCCGTCATAATTCTTACGAACTTCATAGCCTGAAGGGGAAAAAAATGTCAGCAGAATTTTATGATCCGGGTAGTGTATACGAAAAGCTTCTATCACTGGCCTGCCTTGCTCAAATTCACCTAATGAAGCGGCATGAAACCACGCAATAGGGCTTTTATTGTCGGCGAGTTGCTGGGCAAGTCTGTCAGCCCACTCACGTCGCCCATCGACCCACTTTCGGGCTTTTGGATTAAATGGAGCCGTTAGACGCACTAATTGCTGAAAAACAAAAATACCTGTATTATAGAATCCCGAAAACAAGCTATTATGCGGTTGGTTATACTAACAAAGCTACACACTCCCAATCAAACCACCTGATTTATGAAAACCTACGACACGCTCACCGAAGCTCTCGACGGTCTCCGCCAAGCGGGTTTTACCCAGGATTATAACCTGAAACACGATCATCTGCATTGCCAGCCCGATAATATTGAGCTACGTCCCTCCGACTTCGATATCGTTGATGTATACCGATTTGAAGGCATGACCGATCCTGGCGATGAGACGGTTTTGTATGCGATTGAAGCGAAGAATGGGAACAAAGGCACATTAGTGGATGCATATGGTGCTTACTCCGAATCTATTTCGCCCGAAATGGCCGAGAAGCTTCGTTATACTCCTGAGAATTAACGAACTTTTTAGCATCGAAAACGCTTTTACGTCAACAGAATGTATGTTGATACAATGAACTGGAACAAACTAACGAGCGAAGCTCAACTTGACACCATTAAAGCAGAGTCGGCGAAGCATCCAATTCTGATTTTTAAGCATAGCACAAGTTGTTCGATAAGCCATATGGCGCTCAGTCGTATGGAACGCAATTGGAACGACCAGCTTGGTGTTAAGCCCTATTATCTGGACTTACTGGCCAATAAACCAATATCCAGGAAGATCGAAAATGAATTTGGGGTTGAACACGAATCGCCACAGGTATTGCTAATTCGCAACGGTGAATGTGTTTACGATGCTTCACACATGGCCATCTCTTTTGCTGGCCTGCAGCAGGCGGTATAAGTAAAGAAGTAATTAAGTAGTAAGTCATAAGTGGCTGGCGCATCAGTATTATCTGCATGCGCCAGCCACTTATGACTTACTACTTAATCACTTACAACTTTTATTCTTTCAACGTAATTTTCGCCCGATGGCAAACTCCGCCAATGGGTGGGTTGAATTTCGACACACTGACCTCAACAGCTTCCAAGTCAGTATACTTAGCCCGTATCTCCTGAATAATTTGATGGGCAATGTGTTCGAGCAACCGCGCGGGCTGCTGCATGACAGCGACTGTAATCCGGTATAAATCTTCGTAGTTGACAGTAGCGCTCAAGCGGTCGCGCCGGGCAGCTTCCGAGAAGTCGGCAGTTACAATAATATCGACAGAATACTTGTTCCCTATTTTCTGCTCCTCATCATAAAACCCGTGATAGGAGAAAAACTCAAGCCCCTCTAAAGCGATTGTTCCCATCTTGTAGGGTAGTAATGCGGTATTTGGGTGCGAACTTTCTATTTCATCAACATATTGCATTGCTACATTACATTAAATCTGGTCGAAAAATGAACCTCCCTTCTTAGGTTGTTCATCTGTAGCTTCATTTAGGGCTACCTCTGGTTCGGGCGTATTGGCTTCGGCCAACACCGACTCGGGCGTGGTCTGCTCTATTGCTGGCTCTGCAATTTCCTGGCTGGCTTCTGGTTGAGTAGTTCCAATGGCCTCATCCAGTTTTCCTGCAATGGCTTCATCCTCCGGAATCGCTTCTGGAACAAACTTATCTCGTTCGATAAGAGAAGGTAACTCTGTAGCGTCGCTGGCAACAGGCCCCGAAGATACTGCTACAGGTGTTTCGTCCTCCGTTTTTGGCTCGGTTTGCTTCAGTTCATCTTTAATCTGAGAAGACACTTCGTCGATTTTACCTTTCAGATTTTGTTTGCTGAATTTCTTCTCAAAGCGATCCACGCTGTCAACCGCATTACTGGCAAGATTTCGAATTTGGGCTGCCAGGTTTTCCTTGTAACCTTCCAGCGCCTTGAAATCATGTTCCAACGATTTTAGATCATTTAGAATATTATCTTTCAAATAGCGGGCCTGGTTTTCGGCATCCTGAACCATTAAAGACGTCTTTTTGCGGGCTTCGGCCAGAATATCCTCAGCCTTCTGCTTTGCTTCATTAACGTATTTTTCACCAGCGCTGTTAGCTTGTTCCGCAATCTGTGCACTATTTTCTTCGGCAGATTTAAGTGTACGGAATAACGTCATTTCTATTTCTTTCAACTTGCCCAACTCTTTTTCGGCTAGTTCAAGCTGCATTTTCAACATTTTATATTCGCCAGTTACGCGCTCCCATTCCTGAGAGAGCGAAACCAGAAATGCATCAACATCTTCGGTTCTATAACCGCGCAAGCCCTTCTCAAATGTGTGCTGCCGGATTTCGATGGGCGTAATTTTCATTGGTGCGCTTATTGTTTTAATGAGTTACTGATTATCAGATAAAGGTGAAATAACAGCCATTCTACGGATTTTACAAAAAATAGCCCGAAAAATAGGCGATTCCTATTTTGTCTCAATCTATTAGCTCAATTTCCATACCGAAATTGTTCGATCATCACTGGCCGACAAAAGTTGATGAGGATTAGTCCAAAGTAATTTATTAACCGACGTACCATGTCCGGCATGGCGTGCCCTATCGACAACTTTTAATAGTCGATATGTTTCGGCATCCCAGATTTTAATCGATTTATCCATACTAGCGGTTGCCAGTAAACGACTGTCGGGACTAAATACCAAATGATTAATGGCAAACATGTGAGCTACAATATCATTTTGTAAGGCATAGCTTTTCTCTACGTCCCATATTTTCAAATGAGCATCCCGGCCAGCAGTAAGTAGGTATCGGAAATCGGGCGAATAGGCAATCGTGAATACCGAGTTCGTATGAGCGTGAATGACTTTTTTGAGTTCATGAGTTACTAAGTCAAAAATACGGACAACATTATCGCTGTACCCCACGGCGAATTCGCGCTCAACAGGATTAATTGCTATAGACCGCGCCGATTGATCCGATGCTTTCAGGTGTTTTCTATTAACCAGAAGATCGGCATCCACAATAGCCACTACGCCATCAGAGAGAGCGACAAAGGAATCATTTTTATAAAATTTAATATCGAAAATGGCAGCTGATGTCAGTTTCAGCGAAGCAACTTCCGTCTTTTGAACTGGATCAATCACATGAATACCCTCGTAGTTCTGACCAACCCATAGCAAGCCATTGAGCTGATTCAATGCTAATGCGTAAACAGATGCCGGTACGGTTGCGATCAATTCACCCAGATCAGGACGATCCAAGCGCCATCGTACGACTTGTCCATCCCCACCCGTTGAAAAAAAACGGTCAGGAGATGCACTGCCTTCAAGTGCATAAATGGGCTCCCGATGCCCTCCGAATGTATCTATTTTCTCTACAATCACCTTTTTGAGAAATCCAGCGAGTACTATTCGCTATGTATAACTAACTTCAAGGGCGAGCTTCCCACTCAAGCTATCAAAATTGAACGCCAAAGGTCGCTAAACCTTTCTTTTTCTTGAACGTCTTCCGACTTTTGATTCGTGACTTTGCCGATAAACATAAACGACGATTGTGTAGTGGTACTCCATGCCATTACTGAAGATGAACCAACACTTCGGATGGGTTTGCCATTAACCAGTATAGAACTGGAAGAGTTGGCACGTATTACTCATCCAGCTCAACGGGTCGAATGGCTGGCATGCCGGGTAGCAATCCAGCAGTTGACCGAAGCGCAAGGCATTACTTATCAGGGATTACAAAAGGATGAATTTGGGAAACCTTCCCTTATTGGTACACCCTGGCATATTTCGCTGTCGCATACAGGTGGCTGGGCGGCTGCGGTACTGCACCGATCGAGGCCTGTGGGCATTGATATTGAGCCTATTCGGGATCAGTTCAGGCGAGTTGTACCGCGTGTTTTATCGGCAGATGAAATTGCGCATGCCGATAATAACCCTAACCGACTGGCGGTCTATTGGTGTGCTAAAGAAGCTTTGTATAAACTTTACGGAAAACGGCAGCTTACCTTCCGCGAACACCTGCACGTAGAACCTTTTATCGATAATGCGGAACAACTCATTGGTCACGTACGACTACCTGATCATGAAGAACAATTGACAATCAGATGTTTTCAGGTCGGGCCAGGGTTACTGGCGGTGGCTTTTTAAATGTACATTAACTCCTCACCGCTGCGTATAATCGGACAGTGGCAGGCCATCACCATCGTCCCGAACGGCATTAAGGATTTGTTCAACCTCGCGTACTCGGTCGGTATCGCCGTTTTTTTCAAACGCCAGGGTCAGATTACGCAATACCCGCCGAACAATGTCAGCATTGGTACAAGGTTGATAGAAGGTATCCAGTCGCTTGATATTCAGCTGATCAATATATTGATCAATATCTTTGGTAGTGAAAACCAAACCCCGGTTGAAGACATTGATATAAAATTGAACACCACTATTATTTTTATAGGTGAGCACAAACAGGTTCGGCAAGTTCACTCCATAAACAGGTAAATTCAACCGCTTGGCAATGAGCATATAGAGCACACAAAGCGTGATCGGATTTCCCCGACGCGATTCGAGTACCTGATTAATCATTGAGTTGGCAGGCGAGTGGAAATGCTTTGTATTCGGTGCAAACTTCAGCTTGGAAAAAAACGCCGTATTCATCGCCTTAATCTGCTCGTCGGGATGCATATCGGTCTTGAAATCTACCCACACATCGTAGAACAACTGCTCAACATCCTGTTTAAGTTTTTTAAGCGAAAGATCAGGGTATTGGTACGTCGCTACAATCCAAAGGCCCTCCAGAAGATCCATGGCGCCCCCATTTTTCCAGTCGCGCATGCGATCTAATACAGACTCGTATTGAAGGTCATGAATGATTTCTTCGATACGTTTTTGGAGAGTAGAATTGAAACTTCCTTCCCATTCGGTTTCTAAAAGTGGGATCATTTGTCCGCCCATTTGCCGAATTCGCTGTTCAACATGCTCTACAACCTCCTGGTCTTCGTCGTCTAAGAGCGAAATAAGGGCCTTCAATTCGTTGTCATTCATGCGTTTGAGCCTCTTTATGGGATAACCCTAGAATAAATACTGCTTTCGTAAACCTCCTGAATATACTACTTTTGTCTGGTTTCACGAGTTGCTACAATAAAGTAGTAACAAAATTTTTATAAAAAACGGTTTGACTTCCACAGGCAATACTCCCAAAATTCTGGTTACTGGCGGAGCCGGTTTCATTGGCTCCCATACAGTTGTGTCGCTAGTCGAAGCCGGTTTTGAACCGGTTATTGTCGACAACTTTTCCAACTCCGAACACTCAGCTCTCGATGGGCTTCGAGCTATTCTGGGTCGGGACGTGACCTGCTACTCTGTCGACTGCAACGACCCTGTCGCCATGGACGACATCTTCCAGAAAGAAACTCCACTTGGCGTTATTCATTTTGCGGCCTATAAAGCGGTTGGCGAATCGGTAGCTAAACCGCTGAAATACTACCGGAATAACCTTGATCCGCTGATGTTGCTTCTGGAGTTAATGCCGAAGCATAATATAAAAAATCTTGTCTTTTCATCGTCCTGCACGGTTTATGGTCAACCCGAACTATTACCCGTGACGGAGGAAACACCCCGGCTCCCGGCACAGTCGCCCTACGGTAATACCAAAGCGATTGGCGAAGATATACTTCGTGATGCTGTACGCGCCAACATACCCGTTAAAGTGCTGGCTCTCCGATATTTCAACCCCATTGGCGCACATCCGTCAGCGCAAATCGGTGAATTACCACTAGGAGTTCCTGCTAACCTGGTGCCGTTTATTACGCAGACAGCCGCCGGTATTCGTTCCAGTTTGACAGTATATGGCGACGATTACAATACGCCAGATGGCACTTGTATCCGTGATTATATCGATGTAATGGATCTTGCTGATGCCCACGTACAAGCTCTTCGGAAACTAAATGAGGGTACTGCGGAAGCCAGCTATGATGTCATTAATATTGGTACAGGACGTGGCGAGACGGTTCTGAACGTTATTAAAACGTTTGAGCAGGCGACCGGTGTCAACGTAAACTACGTTGTTGGTCCACGCCGACCCGGTGATGTTGAACAAGTTTATGCGGATGTTTCGAAGGCGAATAACGTATTGGGCTGGACGGCGCGTCGTACCTTAGCTGAGTCGTTGCGCGATGCATGGCAGTGGCAGCAAAAAATTAGTTTGTAGTTTGTATCGGGCCGGTGGCCCGGCACAAATCCTAAACTTCAATCTTCAATCTTACATAAAATGAAACTTCTTATCACTGGCGGTGCTGGCTTCATTGGATCACATGTCGTTCGGTTATTTGTTACAAAATATCCTGAATATCAGATTTATAATCTTGACGCGCTGACATATGCCGGTAATCTGGCTAACCTGTCGGATATTGAGCAGTCACCAAATTACACCTTTATTAAAGGCGACATTACTGACGCAAAATTCCTGGAGGATATGTTCGCAGAAATGTCGTTTGATGGAGTTATTCACCTGGCGGCTGAATCGCACGTTGACCGCTCCATTACAGATCCGATGTCGTTTGTGATGACCAATGTAGTCGGGACAGTGAACCTGCTTAATGCTGCTAAAAACAGCTGGAAGGACAGTGCGTCCGGCTTTGAAGGCAAACGGTTCTACCATGTCTCGACCGACGAAGTGTATGGCTCGTTGCACAACCCAGAAGATTTCTTTACCGAAGAAACTGCCTACGATCCACAGTCGCCCTACTCAGCCTCAAAAGCAGCTTCTGATCACTTTGTTCGGGCTTATGGTAATACATACAAGCTGCCCGTAGTACTCTCGAACTGCTCAAACAACTACGGTCCGAATCACTTTCCGGAGAAGTTAATTCCGCTGATGATTCATAATATCCAGACCAACAAGCCTTTGCCCGTATATGGCAAAGGCGAAAACGTTCGCGACTGGTTATTTGTAGTTGACCATGCCCGTGCCATTGATGCCGTTTTCCACACAGGTAAGCCAGGAGAAACGTACAACATCGGTGGTTTCAACGAGTGGAAAAACATTGATCTGGTTCATCTACTGTGCCAGATTATGGATCGCAAACTAGATCGCCCCGAAGGTACCTCAGCTCAGCTTATTACCTATGTTACAGATCGTGCCGGACACGACTTGCGCTATGCCATCGACGCTCACAAGATCATGAACGAACTGGGCTGGCAGCCTTCACTACAGTTTGAAGAAGGTCTTGAAAAAACGGTCGATTGGTTCCTGGCAAATCAGGAATGGCTCGATAACGTCACATCGGGCAACTATCAGAGTTATTACCAGGGAATGTACGCGAATAGATAAATTGTGAATGAGTGAATGAGCGAATGAGTGAATACCATCCGGCCGAACAGTCTTGCGCTAACTATTCACTCATTCGCTCATTCACTCATTCGCTCATTCAGAAACTATGAAAGGAATTATTCTTGCCGGAGGGTCTGGCACACGTCTTCATCCGCTTACGCTCGCTGTGTCGAAACAGCTGATGCCGGTCTATGACAAGCCGATGATTTATTATCCGCTGTCGATTCTGATGCTGGCGGGCATCAACGAAATTCTTATTATCTCAACGCCACACGATTTGCCTCATTTCGAGAAACTTCTCGGCGATGGAACGCGTCTGGGTTGTACGTTTAGTTATGCTGTACAACCTAGTCCCGATGGATTAGCGCAGGCATTTATCATTGGCGAAGAATTCATTGGTAACGACAAAGTTGCCCTTGTTCTTGGCGATAATATTTTCTATGCCTCGGGCCTCTCAAAATTACTCCAGGCTAATAATGACCCTGATGGGGGCGTGGTATATGCCTATCAGGTGCATGATCCCGAACGCTATGGTGTAGTCGAATTCGATGCCCATTTTAACGTATTGTCCATCGAAGAAAAACCAAAGAAGCCAAAGTCGAACTATGCTGTTCCGGGGCTTTACTTCTATGACAATGACGTTGTTGAGATAGCCAAGAATATTAAACCATCGCCCCGGGGTGAGCTGGAAATTACGGATATCAATCAGGTATATCTGGAACGTGGCAAACTGAAAGTTGGCGTTCTGGATCGGGGAACGGCCTGGCTTGATACCGGCACCTTTGAATCACTGATGCAAGCCGGACAGTTCGTTCATGTAATTGAGGAACGGCAGGGCCTAAAAATCGGCTGTCCTGAAGAGATTGCCTACCGGATGAAATTCATAACGGCCGATCAGCTGGCTACCATCGCCCAACCCTTAGTAAAAAGCGGCTATGGTGCTTATCTGCTGAATTTGCTGAAATAAGAAATACTATTTACAATCACTAGCTGATATAAATTTCATTAAAAAACGCCGGGGCAATTGCTTCGGCGTTTTTTTCTTAACCTGATTCTTCGAAGTTATTCCACTAATTTGTTCAAGCTTTTAATCGTCAGAGGGGCAAGTTGATTAGTATTACAAAGTAATTTCTAAGTGTAAAAAGCTCTCTCCTAAAAGTGCCAGACCAATCCATACTAGTAGAAACCTCTCCCTTTATGAGGTGGACCATTCGCATGAAAAGTAAACGAATAGATTCCAGCCGTTTCAGCAAGTATTGTTTAAAAAATAATGGATATGATGACTTCAGAAAGCTGTTGCTGTATTTAGGCCAGATGTGGGCTAGTGGATGGAACACTCTATTACGCTTTATTATCATTAGTAAGATTCTAATGATTTTACCTGATTTGGCCACTGGATTTCCTTTGTCTTTTTCTGATGGCAGCGGGGCTACTATAGGCGCTTATGAGGTTCAGAGCCTAGACTCGATTCGCAGTTTGAAAGATGGGCAATGGACAGACCCTACGGTATGGTCAACTGGTAAAGTGCCTACTTCGGGTAATGAGGCACTCCTGTTACATGCAATTACTATACCTTCAGGTGTCCTGGCTGAAGTTCAACGCCTGATTTATGATTCTAATGGGCACTCATTATATGAAGATTCTACTTCCAGGTTGCAGGTAGGCTTCCTTGTATCTTCTACCCCACTCAGGCTAAAAACAGTCCACGGTGGCTCTATTAATACCACTTACACATACGATAGCCAAAACCGATTGTCCACCGTCTCTAAGGCGGATGGAAGCCTGGCGGTTATTGCTTATGGTGACCTATGAGTAATCCATCCGCTATCCTTTCCGAAAAGGAAAAACCTAAGGTCGTTCGAATCGAAGGATGGTGTAGGAATGAGCCGGGAAACGATAATTCATGATCTCCGAAGCTAAGTCGATGGTTTTATCTTCGGCTGAGATTGCCTTAGGAGAATCGGGCAGGTTTTGACCGTCCAGCGGACCCGCTAGTGTTGTTGCCTGTACCTGCTTCGTCATTGAGAAATTTTGCAATCGGATTGCTGTTTCCTGAGCCAATGAATCAACGTTCACAATGTGAAGCACCAGGATTTCGCCATTTTCACTTCTGGTGGCTGTAATATCCAAAGTGCCCTGTACAGAGGCACTTACCCGTAGCGGTAAATGATTCCGGGACGCCATTTGTTGGGCGTAAAAAGGCGGCATGCCCCAAACCTGGGTAGGTGTAAAGAAAATTTGTCCCTGATTCCAGCCGTTATCGTTTTGCAGGTAAGGCTCTAACGCATTGGCTGGGCAGGAGGTTAGTATAAAATCGCCGTGTCGTCGAACCGCATTCAGAATAGTGGCATGACCCAGTGCACGCTGCATGTTGTGCAATCCACCGTTCTCTTCGAAAATGGCGCATTTCATGGTCGTGTTGGGGCTCCAGGCATGAAACAAACTATCCATGCGCGTAATCTCTTTATCAACGCCCGGCCCGGAGTTTTTATCATCGGCCCACACATGGTAATCCCAGTAGGCAGCTTTGCCATCCAATGCTTTAAAAACCGCTTCCGTATTGGGCGATTTCGGACGCCACCAGGCTGAACAAACCAACGAAATGGACGGATCTTTTTCCTGAATCGCTTTATACAGTGCTAAAAAGCGTTCGATGTAATGGTCACTGATTTTTTTATCGTCGCCTTCAAACAACACCTCTTCATTGCCAATCTCGATATACTTAACAGCATATGGTTTAGGATGACCGTTTTCGGCCCGTTTTTTTCCCCAGGGCGTACTGACATTGCCATTGAGGTACTCGACCATGTCGGCTGCATCCTGTTCGGTTTCTTCGATATTGATGGCAAAGGCGGCCGGGAGATTGGCGGCTTCACAGAATTGCAGAAACTCCTCAAAGCCAAAGCCATTCGTGCTGTATTCATTCCAATGTCCCGTATAAGGAGGTCGATGGGCCCGGTCACCAATCATTTTCTTGAACCGATAGCCCGGCGCATTAACCATCGACCCCGCGTAACGTAGAAAGCTAAGCCCTTGTGAAACCAGCGCATTCCCAATGTCTGCTCGCAATGGCAGCCCTTTGAACTGATTTTCGCCGGTTGACAGTAACGTAATCTGATCGACGTACAGCTTACCCTTTTGCCCGAGATACAGGGTAAACCGAGCGTTTGGGTCCGTCGAATTGGTCACTAACGAAAAGGTGTATTTTTTCCAGGTGGTTGTGCTAACGCTCACCGTCTGTTTGGCGTAGGTTTTGCTCCCGTCGGCATTTTCCAAAGCTATGGTCACGGGTAATGAACCAACAGGTGTACGCAGGTAGCACGAGCCGGTAAAGGACTGACCTTCTTTGACGGCAATTCCCCATCGGTTCAGGCTGCGATTGGCCAGTCCTACTTTGCCGCTGCCCGATACAAAATTGATGACCTGGGTCGTGGAGCCGTTCAGCGCATTTTTTTGCTCCAGTGAAAATTCCGCGTTCACCGCTCCCGACTGAATCCTGTCCCACAAATCAGACACCTGCTGGTCGACCGGATAAACCAGGGGTAGTACGGTCGTTTTCCCGCCACTAACGACCTGGATGTTGTTAAAACTAGTTGGCGATCCGGCGGTGCAAAGCCCTAATTTTCCTGTAAGGATGGGTGCGTCGGTATCCGAATAATCCAGGATTGCCTGCGTTGCCCCATTCAGGTAAGCGACCAGGTGCATACCTGCTAGCTCAATTTTAAGATGGTTCCACTGATCCGGTGAAAAAGAAATCGGTTTTTCTGCGAGCAGCTTAAATGCATTTAAATGTTTGATGAGTTGTAGTTTCCGGTTCTCGCGGTTCAGTCTCAGTTCGTAGCCAGTGAGTGCATTTTCGCCGATGCCAGCATTCGACACACGCAACAGAATACTGGCGCCAATACCGCGTTCCTGCAAAAAACGGAGGTCAACATCGATTACTCCGTCGTTAACGTCCGAAGCCTGGTAGATCAGCTTGGCATTTCGGTCGGGTTCAACGTCAAGGTCATTTTTTGCAACCATACGCCGGGTATGTCTGCCGGGTACAATGGAAATACTGCCGTCGCTGTACTCCCGGTCCGCAGCCCAATAACCACCGGATTTCTTCCAGTACGTATAATTGATACCCGATGCGGGTTCTTCAAAACTTTCGCCAAAAATCTTCTGATCATACAGGCCGCCATATATTTCGTGATTGACATCCTCCATGCATGACCCATATAACGTAGCGGGGATTTTATTTAAAACCACATTCGCATCGACGGAAATCTGGTTTGTTTGCGCAACGCATACGTCAGCAACACTCAGGAAAGTAAGGGCAATGAATAGAGAACGTATCATACGGGCTTAGGGCGGGTGAAATTGTATTCGAGTTGATCTGTGGTCAGTTAAATTTTTAACACAGAGATACGGAGGCCACACGGAGTAACACAGAGATAAGTAGTTACAGCCAATCTGTTAGCTCTGTGTTACTCCGTGTGGCCTCCGTATCTCTGTGTTTAATTTAATTCTTTGGCAACCATACTTTATAGCCTTCTCCTTCCCGATTTCCAACCGCGTAGTAAGGAATGGCTTTAACAGGCACCGTGCGCGACTGAGCATCTTTGGCTACACCGGTTATAACATTTACGCCATTCAGGAGGCCGCTCTGATACGTTAACTTGAGTGGGGTGGTGGCGTCCAGTTTCAGGCTATCCAGGTTGCTGTTATCCAGACTTTCCAGGCAATAAATAATTGGACCTGATGCGATGGCGACTCGATTATCCAGATCCTTCACCTTCTCATTGGCTGTGATAAGTCGTGGCTCCATGGGAAGGGTCAATTCGATCTGATCCCCTTTTTTCCAGCTTCGTTTGATGACCGCGTACCCATCTATGATGGTCACCTCTGTCGGTTTGCCGTTCACCTTTAACGCAATGGCCGATTTAAGATTAGAACGGTACAGATCGTACGGATTCTCGATGCCCCTGGCCCATCCCGGAATGCGCAGGTTCATCGTAAAGTTGTCTTCTTTTTCAGGAGTCAACTTAACCGTTACCGTTCCGTTCCAGGGGTAATTGGTTTCCTGCACAACAGCGACCGTATTGCTGTTGTGCAGCTTAACGTCGGCTGTGCTGCCGATGAATAAGTTGACATACAGATTGTCGGAAGTTGACGCATAAATGTAATCCGGCAGAGAGGATACCATCTTCAGAAACATCGGCGGGCAGCATGGGCACGAGTGCCAGTTCCACCGTGAATGATGATGGGCATTCAGCGGATTCTGGTACGTATACTCAGTGCCGGACAGAGAAACGCCGGTGAGTATATTGTTGTACAGCACCCGTTCAAATTCATCCATGTATTTACCGTCTCCGGTCAGTTCATTCATGCGTTGGCTGAAAAAACCGGCTCCAACAGCGGCACAGGTTTCCAGATATGCATCGGTCGGCAGAAAATAATCGGGACCGAATTTCTCATCTTTGTGAATCGCGCCCACACCGCCGGTAACAAACATGCGTCGGCCCACCATATTGTTCCACAACTGATTCGACGTTTGGACGTAACGCGGAGAATGATTTTCCAGGGCCATAGCCGTAACACCCGTGGCTAATAGCGTAGCCCTGACCGCATGTCCTTCGATGGTATTCTGGTTGAAAACGGATATCGAATCCTGGGCATAATCGCCCCAACTTGGGCGCGACTGGGTGTTTTTGTATTGTCCAGTTTTTATCCATTTCTCGGATTTGTCGTTGCCCCAGGTCTGCCATAACGGGTAACCCGCGTTATTTCCCCGGTTTTCGATCCAAAAGGTAGCTAAGTCATAGTAGGCTTTTTCGTTGACCGGAACGTTCAGCTTACTTTTCAGTACCGGATTCTCCTTGTATAGCCAGTACAGTTTCAGCAGGGCCTCTTCCGGACCAGAATGAGCGGGAACAATGTTTCGTTTAGGACTTGGCCCCATCAAGGTGCTCATGTGATTGGCAAATCGGGTGGCTACTTCCAGCAGTTTGGTCTTGCCCGTAGCTTTATAGTAATGAACACCCGCTTCAACGAGCATACCGGCATTGTAGACATCGTGTTGCCAGCGTAGAAAACCGCCATTATCACCCCAGCGGTGGTTGGGTTCCATCAGGTCCGTATATGTATTAAGGTATCCATTGGGATCTGCCTTTTGGGCGGCAGCGATCCGGTCTATGTAGCCATCCAGTCGCTTTTCCAGCTTGGGATCCGGGTGCAGGTCGCCAATACCCCGAATCGTTTCGTAAATCAGCCCATCGAACCAGGGTAAACCCGCGTGATGGCCCGTTCCTTTCCTGCCCTGCGATACATCATCAAAGTTCGCAAATACGTTGTTCTTCGTTTGCTCTTCGGACGAGGGAAGGTGTTTTGCTTCAAACTTGTCTAATACGTCATTGGCTGTCGTTGTTCGCCACTTGTCAAATTTTGGACTCCAGAAGGGGTCATTAACCTGAGCATGTTCAACTTTTGATAACTGAACGCCCTCTTTTTGGGAGCGAACGCTTCGATTGGCAGAGCATCCTAAAAGGCTCAAACCGAGGCAAGTGGTGATAACAATATGATAGCTTCTCATAGACGGCAAAGATAGTAAAATACCCCAACTGGTACGAACTGGTACGAATTATTTCAAGGCCGGGTTGCAATCGGGGTGAAAAGTTGGTAGAATCGGTTGGGAAAGCGTAAGTTTGGCTACAACTCAGCATGTTATTTACTGAGAAATAGCTGGTAACCATTGATACATTAAAAGACTGCCAGTACGAAAAATACTATTGATTTTCGGGTTCAATAAGCCGTACGCGTGAAAGAAAATAAATCAAAATACAAACTGATTGTCAGTCACGTAACTGATCGAATCGACAGCGAGGAATATAAGAAAGGCGATTGGATACCCTCGATCAACGAATTCAGAGATCTGTATAATTTGTCGCGCGATACGGTCTACGCCGGATTGCGGGAGCTACGACTAAAGGGAATTATTGAGTCCAATCCTGGCGTCGGCAATTTTGTGACCAGTACCAAACTACGTACCGGGCAGAATATATTCCTGCTGTTCAACGAATTCAATGAGTTTAAAGAGGATTTATACAATTCGTTTGTGGAAGCCGCAGGCAAAGCTGTAACGATTGATCTATACTTCCACAACTACAACCGGAAAGTGTTTGAAACACTGGTGAATGACGCTAATGGCAAGTATACAACCTACATTATTATGTCGGGGAAGTTTCAGGGTATTGAGCCGCTGTTGCAGACGCTGACGGGTAGAGTCTTTTTGCTAGATCATTTTCATCCGGAACTGACAGGGAAATACTCTTCCGTTTTTCAGAATTTTGAAAAGGACACGTATGAGGCTCTGGTTTTTGGTCTCCCTCATATTAAAAAGTACACCCGTATTTATATGGTGCAAAAAGAAGAAAAAGAGCCTCAGGAACGCTATAAGGGGCTAGAAGCTTTCTGCCGGGAAAATAAATTCGGTCATGACTACTTTGATACCGTAAAGAACAGGAGCATTCAGAAGGGTGACTTATTTATGGTCGTGAACGATAAAGATCTGGTGGATTTATTAAAACAGGCCGATCATCAGAACATGATTCCAGGTCTTGATTTTGGTATTATCTCTTACAACGACACTCCGTTAAAAGAGATCTTGGCTGGAGGAATCACAACGCTATCCACAGACTTTACATTAATGGGAAAAACAATGGCCGACCTAATCCAACAGAAGACTGTGTGTACGATTGAGAATCCCTGGAAGTTAAACGTTCGAAAATCCCTGTAAGCGGCCCTACCTCTACTCTACAAGGCAAACGCACCAAAGCTGTTGACTGTCCTGTAAGAGCTAATTAATAGCTTTGGTGCGTTTGGCTTATTAAAATAAAAAATTAAGATGGTATCAAAGAAGATGAATCAGTTGCCCCTATCTGGTAAAATCGTTTTCCGCAAGCGGTGCAGTGATAGGCTCTACAGGGGACAAGCTTCAAAAACTGAGGTCTACGTATTCGATCTGGATGGGGATTACCACATTTCGGGCAGCCTTTCTTCGTTGTGAAAGCCCGTAATGCATAGAAGAGGGCAATACTGCTACCAGTTAGCGGGAGAATAAGTTTGAGTGTCATGGTTTAGAGGAAATTAGGGGGGGTATTTGAGAACTACAATGTACATGTCGAATCTACTAACCAGCAGAACTAGACTCTGCTGACAAGGAAGAGAAGCCTGAAAAAGGCTAAGCTCAATAATTGTAGAGAGATATTTTTCATAGAGTATATGGCGAGTAAAGGCTGGACATTTGTAAAAAGTCCCTACTAGTAAAATCTAGTAGGGACTGGCTTAATGCTTATGATTTCTAAGATACTAGTAACGGTATAGCAACAGTATTTTTTTTGATTTCAAGTAAGGTATTAGTTACCAAATGCGCAAATTAATTAATAAAAGATACAATTAAAGATAATGATTGTACAATTATCAAAACTTAATAAAGCCAATGAAATTCATATGGAGTTCAGACAGCGATCAACGACCACTCACTCTCTACATCTGACTGCTGTTCTCGACTGAGATATAAGCTAAATTGTTATTCGGCAGTCTTGCTCGACAAGTAAAGTCCCAGGCCAGTAAAAACCAGCGAAGCAAGAAAGCACAACAGCGTATTGTAACTCTTGAAGGAAAAATAAAATGAGGTGGCAATGAAGATAACTGAAATCAGCAATGAAACTATACTGAAGATACGGAAGAGCTTCTTTTTCATTTGCCCAAATTAGCACCCGAGCGGATTAGTAAATAGTAAATTATAACTAAAGTAATTATTCGGCGATTAACTGGAGAGGAATATCTCCAATCATTCGAGAGCCTTGACTAGCCAAAAGGCAATGCCTAGCATAGCAATTAAAGTAAGCAAAGAGACAAAAAAGGAAACGAAGTCAAACTCCTCAAAAAATTTCTTCATACTAAAATAAACGCCTGAATGCCCAGTAAACCAATAGGAAGGCAATAAGCCATATCACTATCCAGGTCACCATTCGGACTACACCATGTGGTTTTCGATTCATAAACTCGGCTAGGCAGATGCATTTAACGTTAAAAAGATGTTAAAAATAATATTTTATTTAATTAAATCAATTCATATCGCCCAATATTGATATGAAACAAAATCCTTCAATCGTTTTTGCCAGAAAATAGTTAGAGCTGGTATTGATTTAAGAACCGTAAAATCTCTCCTGCCCAGATATGATAAGCAGCTTCGGTTAAGTGTACGCCATCAGTTGTGTACTCAGAACGCAATTGGATTGAGTCGGATAGTAAAGAATTCAGATCTATAAAGTCAATTTTTTGAGCGTTACAAAAGCTCTTTAGATTCTCATTTAAAGTAGACACCTGATTATTGATACCTCTCCAGTCACTTCGAAAGGGATATGTTTTGGCAGCTAGTGGAGATATATACACTAACCCTACTACGACAGGAGTAATCTGTTTTGACTGCCAGAAGGCAATTATTTCCTGATACTTACCAAAGAGACTGTCTGGCTCTGATTGAGGGAAATCATTAATGCCTCCTTCAATAAAAATAATTCTGGCCCTGATAGCACCTAGGGATTTCATCCGTTTTTGAATGTGGCTAAGTGTATCGCCCCCAATACCCCTGTTAATAAAATCGGCCCGATTTAACAACTGCTCCCAGTTACCCAGTTCAACCAGTGAATCGCCTAAAAGGATAATCGACGGGTTTTTCGCTTCAGGTTGAAGCAATCTCAGTAGATAAGCAAGTACGTGTTTTAAAAATTGTCTCATGTCCATCAGATTATGAATAAATATATCACAACCATGGACGTTTTACCTGCATTTTTTTTAAAACAACGCCATGGCTAAGTCGTTCGGGGGTGGTATCGAATTTAGCCTAAGTGACTTCTTATCAGCAAGTCCAGTCAAAAGCTTAGACATAAAAAAATACGCAATGGTAATCAGCCATCATCTACTAGGTGATGGCTGATTTTTGTTTACAGAAGGGCTTGATGTAGCAGTTCGCGCAGTGTTTCGGGTAATGGAGCCGGCCGACGTGTATTCCGATCCACATAGACATGGACAAAATAGCCCTGGGCAGCGGGCTGTTGATCGTCATTTTTGAAAATAGCCAGCTCATAACGCACACTCGAATTGCCAATGTGGCCAACCGCAAGCCCGACTGTTATAACATCAGGAAATGAAATAGAATTGAAATAAACGCACTGGGTTTCGACCACCAAACCGATAGTCGTACCCGTGTGAATATCCAGTGCCTTATTTGTTATCAGGTATTGATTAACTACGGTATCGAACCAGCTGTAATACACCACATTATTGACATGGCCATACACATCATTGTCCATCCACCGTGTGGTGATCAGTTGAAAGTAGCGAAAATCGCTCCGTGATTTGACTGCAACTCGCATCGATTTACTAAACGATAAATACGCCCGATCACCCAGAATTTCACAAACCGTCTGCTATGGACTGAGTAATAGTTAAAATTAGCAATATTTTTAACCTCTATCTGCATTCCCGAAAACGACCTTTCAACTCAATCATTTAGGGTTGTTTTTGTCTGGCTTATCAGTTTTAGACTGCAAGATTTCCGCAAAAGTCGTAAACGTAGCTGGAGGAGTACCCTGTTGCGTATATAATTCCGCACGGCGTCGGACCAGATCAATAACTCGCACATGATGTGGACCTTCCAGATTCGGATCGGCTCCTTTTGTCAGCAGCAGTTGACACACATCCCAGGCTTCCAGACGGGTAGCCGTCAACAATGCCGAATTACCTGCCAGACTGTCTGATAGGGTGGCCGGATATACTGAATTAGGATTGGCGCCGTAATCGAGCAACAATTTCAGTTTGGTTAATCGCTCCGTTTCATCCTCTAACACCGTCAACAGAAGTGGTTTAGATTTATTTTGGTGGACTTTTTCGTTTGGATCAGCGCCGTTTTTGAGAAACCATTCCAATAAGGTTGGCGAGAAACTTCCGCTTACTTCGCTATACATTGGCAAGTGATGCGAATTTGCGTTATTGAAAGTAGCTCCCTTGGCAAGTAACTCCGTTAAGAAAGGAATTACCCAGTCTTGTGGACTGCTAAAAGCCCCTTCGATAGTCGCAAAATCGAGCAATGTCAGGTGCTCTTCTCCACTTTCGTTGAGTTGTGGAATTGGTTTTTGTAGTCCGGCCTGAAAACGCTTAAAATCCCGGTCCACAATCGCCTGGGCGAGTTCCCGACGGGCTGAATCATGAAAATAATACCTGCCATTGCGCCGTTCAGCATCCTGTTTGCGCGCTTGTTGA
The DNA here is from genome assembly GCF_009754945.1 of Spirosoma arboris. Taxonomy (GTDB): domain Bacteria; phylum Bacteroidota; class Bacteroidia; order Cytophagales; family Spirosomataceae; genus Spirosoma; species Spirosoma arboris. The sequence goes on along the minus strand of NZ_WPIN01000020.1, from coordinate 47,518 downwards.
GTCGTCAATTGATTGAGTAACTGAGAAATACAGGCACATATGAGGAATGCTAAGCTCACGAGCACCACTTGACGGCTCAACAGAAAGGGCAGGCAGTTAACGCCAATCAGTAGAGCCAGCAGAATAAAACCGAACAAGAGATATGCCCTCGCAATGCCCCGACCTGCGGCATCTCCCCCCGATTGATCGATAGTTAAGGCTGCATAGCTAAGAAAAAGGCCATATATGACCAGTAACAACCAGTTAATGAGTGCAATAGTTTTCATTCGATGCATGTCGAAAGTCAACAAAAGTGGAACTGTTTGGCCAAATCTCTAGCCAGTTAACAAAGTACCAGGAACCGTTTGTGTTTTCCAGAGGGGAATGAATAGTTGGTAGCGCTGAGTTAATAAGTAGTTGATTTAGTGGAGACCTCTCGTTAACAGGGTAACTAACAATACCTATTTTTACGACTCTGTAACTGATTCCTATTTCGATGAGAGAAAAACTAAAGCTTATTATAGGGTGCTTAGGCATTATACTTATTTGTTCGTTCGTAGAACACCAATCCCTTGATGCTAGTAGTACGATAAAAAAACCCGAACCTAAACTGGTAAACATTGTCAATTTTATCCGCTTGCTGGAGCCCCGTGATCCCAAAATAACCCAGGATGTTCTGTACCAAACGGTAGTCAAACAGGTGGCTATCATGAAGAAATACAAACTCGGCGGCACGTTCCTGCTACAGTATGATGCCCTGATGGACTCCCGGTATCAGAAATTATTGAAAAGTTTACCCAAAGGAACCTTCGAAATTGGCGCCTGGTGGGAACTTCCACAACCGCTTATCGAAAAGGCCGGACTTCCCTGGCGTGGCCGTTTCCCCTGGGACTGGCATGCGGATATTGGGTTTTCAACCGGCTATACACCAGCCGAGCGGGAGAAAATCGTCGATGTATACATGGCTGATTTTAAGTCCATTTTTGGGTATTATCCCAAATCGGTAGGGTCATGGTTCATCGATACGCATACCTTAAACTATCTGTACGACAAATACAAAATCGTTGCCTCCAGCAACTGCAAAGATCAGTATGGAACAGATGGCTACACGCTATGGGGAGGTTATTGGAATCAGGCTTATTACCCAAGCCGACTCAATTCATACATGCCAGCTCAGCATGCGGAAAAGCAGCTCCCTGTCCCCATCTTTCGGATGCTGGGCAGCGATCCAATTCGCCAGTATGATACGGGGTTAGGCTCTAGTCGACAGGGAGTTATCACGCTCGAACCAGTTTACCCCAAAGCGGGTGGAGACAGCACCTGGGTGCACTGGTTCTTCAATGAATTTGTGAATGGTGAATCCATGGCGTTTAACTACACCCAGGCAGGCCAGGAGAATTCGTTTACCTGGGATGCGATGGCCAAAGGCTTCGCGATTCAGATGCCGCTGATTGCCCGCTTGCGTGACGAAGGAAAGATACGGGTCGAAACCCTGGAAGCTTCCGGCAATTGGTTCAGAAAAACATTCAAAACGACTCCCGCCACCTCGTTCACGGTCAAACATGATCTTCCGGGAGAGGATCGAAAAACGGTCTGGTTCAACAGTCGATTTTATCGTTTAAACCTGTTATGGGAAAACGGGAGTCTGCGCATTCGTGACATTCATCTGTTCGACGAGCGGTTTCCATCGGTGTATACAACACAAAAAGCCACATCGAATGAGTGCTCATTTTTTACACTGCCCGTTGTGGACGGCTATCTCTGGAGTAATAAGCAGGGGCCGTTAGCGGGCTTACGGTTTAAAGCCGTAGTCAATGGTAAAGAAGATATACTACAAGGTAGTGACCCAATCATTAGCAATCCTGAACCAGGGAAATTGCATGTTTCCTGGCCTCTAACGACTGTTAAAGGCGTATTGGAGATGGAAATTGATGAGAAAAAAGTCAAAATTGAGGTAAAAGGCGACAATCTACCGAAGTGGGAGTTGAGTTTCGACGCCTACAAAACTAATGAACTACCGTTCAAACGTATAAACTCAAACCGGCTTGATTGTGAATTTGAAGGCATGAACTATAGCGTGAAAGCAGACAGAGGAACCTTCTCGCCGTCGGCCGATAAAGGCCATTTCACCATGATTCCAACCCAAAACGTACTACTCTTAGATCTTTCCAATAGCAATTAAACCAACAAGCTAAGTAATTGATTTACAGGATTATTTTCGCTTCACCATCCAGTCAACCCAGGTAAAATCTATGACCGAGATCATTGATTTAAGTCAGGAAATCTTTTCAGGAATGCCGGTTCATAAAAGCCTTCCTGGTGTAACAATCGATATGCATGCTTCGCATGAAGAGTGGGAAGGCATTACCGATGCAAACACGGTTACACCAAGCGTTTATAAATTGGAGATAAGTGAACACACGGGCACCCACGTCGATGCATTGAATCACATGGGTATCGCCTATAAAGAACAGTCTATCGACACCATGCCGCTATCCATGTTTTATACGGAAGGCATTTGTTTAGATTTTTCTCACAAAGGGCTTAGGGAGTTAATCGAACCATCCGAAATGGAGGAAGCCTGTGTCAAAAACAATAGCGAGATTCGACCAGGAGACACGGTATTGATCTATACGGATCATTATCGAAAAACTTATGGCCATGCAGACTGGCCACATGGGCCGGGTATAAGCGCCGAAACCACTCGTTGGTTAGGTCGCCACAAAATAGCCGCTTTTGGAGTTGAAACCATGTCGCCGGGTGTGTCGGGCGTTTCCAACAAAGAAGTCCATCGTATTTGTGGTGAACTGGGTTTTACTCATTACGAGAACATGATCAATTTACATCGCCTGGTTGGTCGGGGACGATTTCGCTTTATTGGCCTCCCGTTGAAGATTCGTGGGGGAACGGGCTCACCCGTGCGAGCGATTGCGGTTTTTGAGAGCTAATTTTTTAAACGCAGAGGTTCAGAGGACACAGCGTATACGTAATTTTTAGAGGTGTTAGGGCGAGTGGGAGTCGATTAGTTGATTACGTCAATTAGTTTAAACCGCTCGCAATACATAAGCATATCGATCGCAAACTTACCCTGGCGTTCATAAAAACGTTGGTAGCCCAGACGCCAGTTAGCCAACGATCTATCTTCTTCACCGGAATCATAAGCAAACGCAGCATCTACTTCATTATAAGGCAGTTGCCTCAATTCAGTTGTTTCAATGACCGCGACGGGGCGTCCTGCTCCATTGAGTACAACATGCTGCTGACCAACAAACGTTTGTTGACCTTCACTAACGAGCCAGGAAGTTCCTGTTTTAATGCCCTGAACGACTAAAGCAGCCAGCTCATCAGCCATTTCTGCACTGTCGCCAAAAGAGAATTGATTGAGTTCGTGCCACCAGGGCTTTGTATCGTCCATGTACCAATTGAGAAATGCAATGCGAATATAGAGATCACCAGCTTTTAGAAAATGGTCTCCTTTTTTTACCGATCCGACTATTTAGTGGAAAAGGCACTGATGGGCAGTTTAGCACTCGTGCAGCTCATGGGCTACTTTCAACAGTTGATTACAGCAATAAGCTAGTTTGAGCACAACGCTATTTTAAGCGTTTCCCTATACGCTCAAATTTGGCAAAACAAACACGGCGACAAGCCTTTTCACAACCAATTTAACTCCTCTTACACAACAATCAGTATGAACATTACGACAATAAATCCCTGGCAATGGCAGAACAATTTTGGCTATGCCCAGGCCGTAGAGATCAAAAACAATCAGGGCACTCTATATTGCTCAGGACAGGCGGCAATGGATGCCGATGGAAATCCAGTGGGTGGCAACATGGCGGAACAATTGCAATTGAGCCTCCAAAATCTGGAGCAGGTTATTCAACAAGCTGGCTATCAGCCCGGCAATATCGTCCGTCTGAACTTTTACACCACCTCTATACCGGACTTCTTTGCTGCGTATGGTAGCATTGTCAGCTGGCTTCAATCGCATCAGGTAGCGCCATCCAGTACACTAGTTCAGGTTACGGCACTGGCCTTTCCAGAATTAGCGGTTGAGATCGAAGCAACTGTCGTACGCTAAAGTCTTATTCGGAACACTTGTCTACTGAGAAGAACTACAAGTATTGTCTAGGTAACGTATATAGATTATCGTTATCTAGGCAAGAAATCAAATCCTGTGGCATTTCGCCAAAATCAACTACCAATTCGTAAACAACAACTCATTTTTCAATCATGAAATCATTAAGACACTTTCTATTGGTAGTCAGCCTGATTGGTCTGGCTGCCTGCTCAAAACAGGCTGGCGATACGATTCCACCAGGCGACAGTTCTACACCTCAAGCGGGCTATGTGTCTGGTAAAGTGGTCGATACAAAAGGTCAGCCTATTAAAGGCGCCGAAATTACGGTCAACAACACTGGTGGTGTAGTTAATAACCTGATCGGCTATTCTGACGCCAATGGCAACTACAAGATCAAGCTCAGTACAGGCGGTGGGCCTTTGATTGGTTCCTACTACGTGCGGGGCCACATTACTGTTAACTACCTGAATTACCCTTTCCGTCTGGCGTTGTTCGTTGAAGATGACAGCGCCTTCGCGCCCGAAGAAGGGGCTGTGAAAAATCTGCGACTGAAAGTCGCTGGCCCTCGATCAAATTTTGGCGATAGTGGCTACTATGGTGGCACGATTGAGGTAGATAATCATACCAGTAATTCGCACTTCCCCGATATTGAAGTAACGATGGAGCCGGTTGGCCCGCTGGTGGACGGTAGCACGGGTGAGACGCAAGTAGCGCGCCCTGACTGGCTGTATTCCTACAACGTTCCTGTTGGTCAGTATAAGATTACGGCTCGTGATGTAGCCACCAATAAGGCGTTAGCGGTCAAAAATTACCTCTACGACAAAGGGTATCAGGCGTCGACAACAGGTGTCTTCGAACCAATTCTCACCAATTCTGACCGTTATCAATTAGTTATTCAGGTTGCTGATCTGTAGGTTCATTCAAGTAGAAATGAGATCATTTTACTAAAGCCGTCGGTTCAAGGAGCAAGGGCAGGCTAACAATAAACTGCCCTTTGGTTTCGTCGATCACGGGTATGGGCAGGTTCATCAACTGGTATTTGCTGATGATGTTAGTCAGCCCTACTCCATTCGATAACACGTGGGTTTGTTTGCGCTGGAGTGTATTGCTCACGATCAGTTCAGTCTGGCTAGTACTGATAATCTGAATACTTAGTGGCCGTTTTGGTGAAACCACATTATGCTTCACTGCGTTCTCGACCAGCAGTTGCAGGGTTAGTGGAGGAAGCTGGCTGGAGCGATGAGACGCTTCAACCGCAACCGTAAGTGTTAACCCGTCTCCGTATCGCGTTTTGAGGAGGTGATAATAAGCGTCGATGAACGATAGCTCCGCTTCCAATGTGGTCAAGTGCTGCTCGTTGGCCCGTAGCACATAGCGATATACGCCACTCAACTTATCCAGAAACTCCTCAGCCTGCTTCGGGTCTTCCGCAATCAGAGCCGATAATGAATTCAGGGCATTGAATAAAAAGTGGGGATTTACCTGCTGTTTGAGAACATCCAGTTGGCTCTGCAAATTAGTAACGCGTAATTGTTCTTTCTCCCGCTCAGCCTGCTCCAGTCGCTGGCGGTAAAGCGACGAATCCCGGATAAAGAACACAATCCCATATAAAAAAGTATAAAACAACGCGTTAACTAACCCATGAAGCCAATCGAAACCATAACTACTTAGGCGGACGGTTACCTGGTTAAGGGTTATGGATATCGTTTGGAGCTGATCTACAAAACCTCGCACGGTTCCGTGAATAGCGCCATATTCGAAGGCAGCCATAAGCCAGGCAACTAAAGTAGTAGCCAATCCACAACTTAGGAACGTGAATAGCCATCGGCTGGTCCGATTCGTTGGAAACAATGCGCGGGTCCGGTAATAAATGATTATAGCCCGGTTCAAATGCCAGGTAATAATTATTGTAGTGAGCGCAAACAGGAACTTAACGAGTACCGGCCCGTTAATTGGTTGCTGATAAGTATCATCGCTCACCAGCAACAAGGCTGTCAGCAACGCAATCCCAACCACACGTATCCAGATATCCTTGACGGTGTGCCTCATCCTTCGCTGGCTATACCTAATCTATCCATTCGTCCACAATCATAAAGGCAGTTCATCCTGATCTTTTTGATTTGTATCGTTAACGAATCAACTGCTGTATAAAGATAGCAAACAGCGACAAAACCCATAATGGCTAGATAGATTACCAAACAACGCAGACACAATAGTCTCTCATTTTCAACAACTTACTTAGATCAAGGCGACAAATTCAATGGTTAGCAAGCCAGGCCAACGCATTCTGTAAAACAAGCGCTCCATGTTTGGGATCGTCGCCCATGTCGGCCAGCTCTACTAATAGCAGCACACCTGTCAGGATAGAAACACGCTCACGGTCGATTAGGCGACCTGTTAGGAGTTCGTATTGAGCAATCACTCGCAAAGTCAGTTCAGGCGAAATAAAACTGGTGTAGATGAATTCTTCGTGCAACTCACCAAATCCAGAATCGCCAAAATCATATATGCCTGTAAGCCGTTGCTTTTCGTGGTCGAACGCCATGTTCCAGCCGTGTCCGTCAAAAAATCCGTACGTGATTCCATGAGGATCGTCGGGTAGTCTTGCCCATGTATCGAGCGTCTTTTCAGCCTTTACCAGAAGTACTTTTGATAAATACGGTTGAATGCCAGCCAGAATAATTTCCGGCGTCGGCCATTGGTCGCCGGGCAGCGCACCCGCAGTTTGTAGTAATTCGGGCTCGATAGCGTGAAGCTCCGCATAAAAACGTGCGATAGCTTCAGCAAGCCTTTGCTTTGCATTGCTTGTTAGCAACTCATATTGCGTAGTCACTAAGTGATTCCCTTTCAGCTTCGTATGCTTCGAAAAGGGTTGCGGGGCGTCAAAAAACTCAAGATCAGGAACCAGCAATGTAAGTCGGGGACGAACAATAGCAAGCATGGCGGCTTCCCTTCGTAAGGCTTCGACGCCATCATCTTCACGAGGAAATTTAAATAAGAACTTGTCGTCTACATCAACCGCAATGGAATCCCATCCCATGGTCAGCAAGCTAAACGAAGCCTCAGCAAGTTCCGGGAAATAAGTAACGATAGTCGTTTTAAACTGTTCCAGCATGGTAGTCCTTCACTTGATCAGCACGACAATCTTACCGGCTCCCTGATTGCTGTCCATAAATTGGTGAGCCGCTACGATCTGATCCAGCGAAAACGTCCGGCTGACGGCCAGCTTTACCTGTCCCGCTTCAACCTGGCGGATGAAGTCCTGAAACACTGCTGTCGGGCTAATGATCTGACCGCTATCGTAGGTGGTCAGGCGCACCGTAGCGGGGATGAAATCCATTGGGGCAAAATCGGGAATCGTCCAACTTTCGGCCAGCATTCCACTCATACAGCCAGTGCCTCCGGGTTTGAGACAAAGCAGCGAGTCATGCAGGGTAGACGTCCCTACCAGTTCCAGCACTTTATCGACACCTGCTGGATAAATAGCTCGCACGACTTCGTTCAGTGTACCATTGTCGATCAATATATGTGCGGCTCCATTGGCACGTAACGCAGTTTCTTTCTGGGGGTTACGTGTTGTTGCCAGTACGGTCAACCCCGCTAAGCTAGCCAGTTGAGTCGCCAGCATGCCGACTGATGACGTACCCCCGCGAATCAGCAGGGTTTCGCCTTGCTGAATATTCAGAGCTGGATACAGCGAACCATAAGCCGTTTGAAACATTTCGGGAATCGCTCCCAGAGTCTCCCAGGGCAATGAGCTCTGGAACGGTCGTAGCAGGTGTTTAGGTAACACAGTGTATTCGGCATAGCTACCGTCGAAATCCCGGCCCATGCCGCCCATCAGCGCCATTACTTGCTGACCTTTGGCATATTGACCGGAGGGATCAATCGCTACTTCGCCAACACACTCGATACCCAGCACACGCGGAAACTGAACACCGGGTGAGTAGCCTTTGCGGGTCATCAGTTCCGAGCGGTTCAACCCAAACGCTTTGACCTTGACTAAAACCTGTTCGTCTACTGGAGTTGGTACAGGGCGTTCCTCAAGGATAAACTCCTCGGGCGAGCCTGGGTGATAGATAACGGCAGCTTTCATGGTACCTATAGTCAATTACAACAGCATTAAACTCCTGATTAAGTCGGTTTATCGACAGACAACTTCGTTACGTTAAAACTTCTCTAGGATTTCCAGGCTTTGCTGAGCGGCAACTTCCCGTTTCGCCTGGTATGCCATCCGCCTGTGGCCTAGTAGTAAGGCCGATAGACCCAGTGTGCAGCAAATCAGCATGATAGCAGTCATGGGCACCGCTGTGCCATTGAAAAACAGCCCTACCAACGCAGATGCGATAGACCCACAGACCATCTGCAAAGCACCCAGCAAGGCAGATGCACTTCCGGCTCGTTGGGTAAACGGAGCCATTGCCAGAGCAGCTGAGTTTGGAAACGTAAAACCCTGACAACTCAGGAATAAAAATAGTAATCCAATCGTGCTATATAAACCGAGGAAACCGCTTACTGTGCCAATTAACAAAAGTAGTCCGATTAGAAATTGAATCGCAATTACAGCCGTTAGCAGTTGGCTGCTCGTATAAGTACGTAATAGCAAGTTGTTGAGCTGACTACTACCAATGAGTCCGGCGGCTATCATTGCAAAAATGATTCCGTATTGCTGCTCACTTACGCCATACAATTTCATGAAGATGAACGGTGATCCCGCCAGGTAAGCAAATAAGCCCGCCGATGCTAAGGCACCAGCACCGGCATAGGTAGCAAATTGAGACTCTTTCACAACCTGCCCGTACCCTTGTAGCATAGCGGTCAGTTTCAGAGAGACGCCTGCATCAGCTTCTCTACTTTCGGGTAGCCACCGCATAACAGCCACCAACAACAAAGCGGCAACGATAGCTAATACGGTAAAGACTATGCCCCATCCACTGGTTGCAATCAGATAGCTACCGACTGTTGGCGCCAGAATGGGCGAAACGCCTAAGATCAGCACTAACAAGGACATCACTTTTGCATTTTCCTCTGCCGGAAATAAATCCCGTACCATCGCGTTCGGAGCGACCATACCCACACAAGCACCCAGGGCCTGCAAAAAGCGAAAGCCAATCAGGGCTTCCACAGATGGAGAAAGTGAACAACCAATGGAAGCCAGAATATATAACCCTAGACCAATCATTAATGGCGTTTTCCGCCCAAAGCGATCCAGCAAAGGACCACATATCAACTGGCCCAGGCAAACCCCAATAAAAAAGCTCGATAGTGAATAAGCGACCTGGTCGACCGTTGTATGCAAATCTCTGGCTATGGCTGGAAAACCAGGCAGGTACATGTCAATGGAGAAGGGGCATACTGCTGCCAACAGTCCCAGAATCAGGATAACTATAGAGCGTTTATTGTTTTCCATAACGTGTTTGTTCAAACAGAAATAGCAAGCGCGTTTTCAAGTAACTACGCAGATTTAACGTTGATGATTCCCAACGAGCAAACCAGATGTAAATAATCCAGTGCCCCTTCCTCCCAACTCAACCGTTGTTTCTGTCGGTTCGTCCTATATGCACCTTTTTCCTGGCCCTTGGCACGATAAGTTCGCCCGCTTTTAGCCCCGAAAAAGCACCCGCTTCGGCGGCTTCATTCACTAAAACGCCCGTTCGGGGCGCGGGAATTACTTTTTATGAAACAACAAATTGTATGGACATTGGTCTGGCTCCTTACCTCATTCCGGAGTCTGGCCGCACCACCCAGTACGACTGAGTTTATTCGGGTCGATCAGTTTGGGTATCTGCAAAACGCCCGAAAAGTGGCCGTCGTCGTTAGTCCGCAGGTCGGATCAAATGCGGGGACACCATTCAATGCCAGCACTGGCGTGAATCAGTATCAGGTACGTCGATGGGCCGACGATGCCGTGGTATTTACAGGTACATTGCAAGTCTGGCGCGATGGTGTTACCCAAACGCAGTCTGGCGACAAAGGCTGGTGGTTCGATTTCTCGTCGGTCAATACGCCCGGTTCATACTACATCTTCGATGTGGGAAAGAATGCCGGGTCATACCGTTTCGAGATTGGTGATAACGTTTATGGCGACGTGCTGAAAGCCGCCATGCGGACGTACTTTTACCAACGTATCAACTTCGCCAAGCAGCCTCCTTACACCGACGCGAAGTGGGCCGACGCAGCCACCCACGAATGGCCGGGTCAGGATCGGCAAGCTACAAGCCGGTACGCAAAAGGCGATATGAGTACGGCTCACGACTTACACGGCGGCTGGATGGACGCAGGCGACATGAACAAGTACGTGACGTTTGCCGAAGAACCCGTGGCTCTGTTGCTGGAAGCCTATCGGCTCAATCCGACGGTATTTGGGGATAATTTCAACATTCCCGAATCCGGCAATGGGATTCCCGACATTCTGGACGAGGTGAAATGGGAACTTGATTTCATGCGTCGGATGCAGGACGCCACCGGTACGGGCGGCTTGTTCTTGAAAGTGGGGGTCGACAACTACGATGAAAGCGACCGAAACGGCGGATTACCGCCCAGCGCCGACCGTCGGCCACGCTATTATGTGCCCGAATGTACATCGTCGACATTATCAGGAGCGGCTATGTTTGCTGTTGCCGGAGCAGTATATCGAACCATTCCTGGCCTGAGCGACTACGCGCAGGATATGATCGCCCGAGCTGAACAGGCATTTAATCGGGCAAAGATCACCACCCGCAATTTCACGTATTTCGAAACGACCTGCGATGATCAGGACATTCGGTCGGGGGATGCCGATAAACCGGCGGATATTCAACGGCAGTCAGCGGTAGTGGCGGCTATTTATCTATTCGAGGCAACGGGTAAGGCTGACTATAAAGTGTTTGTGGATTCGCAGTATAATCAGATTCAGCCGATTGCCAACCAGTGGTGGGGTCCTTACACGATGCATGTTCATACGGCATTGTTGCGCTATGCCGCTAATCCGGCACCTACGCCTACAGTAGCGGCACAGATTCGAGCATTGAAAAGTCAGCAGAATGGGGTATTATCCATCAATGATTATACGGCCAAAACGGACCTCTATCGGGCTTACATGGCCGATGCACAATACCATTGGGGAAGCAATCAGGTTCGTGGCAATGCGGGCGTTGCCAATCTGGATTTCGTCAACTTCAACGTGAATCCGTCTAACAAAGCGCTTTATCGGGAAGTGGCGGCCGAATACCTGCACTGGTTTCATGGTGTGAACGCACAAGGTAAGGTCATGCTATCGAACATGGGTGTTTATGGAGCCGAGAACTCGCAGAACGAGATTTACCATACCTGGTTCCAGCACGGCACCGATTGGGACAATGCTCTTACCTCGCCCAAAGGGCCTGCACCAGGCTATGTACCGGGTGGTCCCAACAATATGGATCAATATGACGGCACCGAAGGTTATCTCCGCAACGAACCGCTCCAGAAACGGTACAAGGACTGGAACACGGGTTTCCCCGAAAATTCGTGGATTCTGACCGAAGTGGCAATTTACAATCAGGCCCCTTACATCAGCCTGCTCAGTCGGTTAATGACGCCTACCTCAGACCCCACCGATACCGAACCGCCCACTGCGCCGACCAATCTGGTTGCTTCGGACCTGTCACCTTACTCGGTGAAACTGACCTGGACCGGCTCGACGGATAACCGGGGTGTTACGGCTTACGAGGTATATCAGAACGACACCAAGATTGCTGAAACGCCGGAGACGAATCTGAATATCACGACGTTATCGCCCAGCAACAGCTACACGTTTACAGTAAAGGCCATTGACTTTTCGGCCAACCGCTCGAACGCCAGTAACGCCGTGACGGTGAATACACCCGCTCCCAGCCCCAATGATTTCATTATTTACGGAGACGCCCTGAAAAGTACAATTGCTGACTGGTCGTGGAATAGCAACAATAATCCGGGCAATACAGACCCCGTGAAACTTGGACAGAAGTCGCTGAAGGTAAACGTAACCACGGCCTGGGGCGGATTAAGCTTGCGTAACAGCGAGGTACTGAACACAGCCAGTTACCCCGGCGGGCTGCAATTCTGGTTCTACGGCACCGATAAGCGGGTGCGTGTAAACATGAGTCAAGTCGATGTAGGCTCGACGACAGATTTTTATAACATCACCGCAGAACCGAACACCTGGACGCTCGTCCGCATTCCCTGGAGCGAATGGGGCAATCCGGCGCAGATTCAGCGGATTTCGATTACTGACGGTTCTGGCAGTACGCAAAGTTTCGTCGTCGATGATATCCGTCTGGTAGCAGGTACCGATTCGCAAGATAACGAAGCGCCCACCGCGCCAACCAATCTGGCCACCAGCAACGTCACCACCACCGGCCTACGCCTAACCTGGACAGCCTCGACCGACAATGTGGGCATTACGGCTTATGAGGTATTGCAGGGTAGTACTGTGTTAAACAGCAATGTAGTGAGCACATCACTGGATGTCTCGGGCCTAAGTTGCAATACATCGTACAACTTCACGGTCCGCGCCAAGGATGCCGCCGGAAACATATCGCCCAACAGTAACACGGTGTACGTTATGACCACATCCTGCACCGATACGCAAGCCCCTAGCGTACCTACGAACCTGGTTGCCAGCAATGTAACAGCTACGAGTCTTACGCTGACCTGGACGGCATCAACAGATAACGTGGGCATTACGGCCTATGAAGTCTATCAAAATGGCGTGTTATTGAGTAGTAATGTAGCAGGTACATCGTTCAATGTGAGCAATCTGGCCTGTGGTACAACCTACACGTACACAGTGCTGGCAAAAGATGCGGCTACTAATAAATCAGCAGCGAGTGCGGCCACCAACGCGATAACGCTGGACTGTCCACCCGCACAGCCTACGGGTAGTGACGTAATTTATGATGAGTCGTTAAACGCAAACTGGCAGGAGTGGGGTTGGTCGATCAGTTCGAACTACGCAAATACCAATCCGGTCAAAGTGAATCAGAAATCGCTGGCGATCAGCTATACCGATGGGTGGGGAGGCTGGGCAATCACCCGCACTACTTACTTTGTCACGACGCCCCAAACGACGCTTCGATTCTGGATTTACGCTACGACAAACAATACGATTGGCGTTTGTACAAATTCGGGAAATGAGAGTGGACAAAGTCCGTACGTGTCGTTTCAGCCCACGCCCAATGTATGGCAGGAAGTAGTGATCACCATGCCGCAACTCGCCAACCCGGCAAAGATCAAGCGGCTAACGATCCAGTCGCAGGCACCGGGTGCGAACCTGATTTACGTAGACAACGTCCGTCTCGAAGGTTCGTTTAACGTGACGGCCAGCAACGTAACGACCACTAGCCTGCGTCTGAACTGGACGGCCTCATCGGGTGTCACGAATGTTGCCGGTTACACCGTCTATCAGAATGGTATCCTGCTGAACGGCAGCGTTTCTGGCACATCGCTGGATGTTTCTGGGCTGACCTGCGGCACGGGTTACAGCTTCATAGTCCGAGCTAATGATGCGTCTGGCAATGGACTAATAACGAGCGTTCCCCTAAGCGTATCGACTGCCTTCTGTGCTGGTTCGTCTGCCGTTGAAATGATCTATGATGAAGCGTTCAACCCAGGCTGGGACGACTGGTCGTGGGGACTAGTGACTAACTATGTGAATACGAATCCGGTGAAAGTAGGCCAGAAATCGGCTTCGCTGACCTTTGACGGATGGGGTGCCTGGTCCATCTTCCGTAAAACGGCGCTGTCTGTTGCGTCCCAGTCTACAATCCGATTCTGGATGTATCCCACGACGAACAAAACGCTTGCGCTAACGACCTACGCCGAAAACGACAGTCAGGCGAGCCAGACGTACAGCTTCCAGCCAACGCCCAATATATGGCAGGAGGTAGTAATCACAATGCCGCAGTTAGGGAACCCGACGCGCATTAAACGGCTGGTACTGAATATGCCAACCTTCGGTCCGAATCCGATCTATCTGGATAATGTACGTATCGAGACGCCTAACGGCTCGGCGCGGGTAGCAGCATCTGCTGAGTTTCCCGACGAAGGTCGAATGACCGTCAGTCCAAACCCAGCAACTGGTCCCGTGCGTGTGCAGGTCCTGACAGGTGAAGCGCAGGTTGGTACGACCCTACCAGGCACACTGTCTGTGCTGAATCTGGCGGGTATGCCGATTGTTAGCCAGTCTGTATCCGTAGAGTCTGGTCTGAATGAGTACACACTCGATCTGAGTCAAGTACCAGCGGGGCTGTATCTGGTCCAGTGGCAAACATCGACGAAGCGACTGACTCAGCGATTGGTGCTGAAAAAGTAGTGCACTGAAAGATTCAGCGTGGCTAACTGCTAAATTTTAAGGTAGTTAGTCACGCTGTTTTTGATTAAGCTAGCAGAAGCACACTATTTCCAGATTGATTTGGCTGTATATACTTCCAGATTCTTCACCTCACTAGGTGTGCCCCAAAATCGAAGCCCTTCGGTGTTGCCTGCTACTGGCTTTCTTTCCAACGAATACGAGTAAGCACCACCGTCGATGAACACTTCTATGGATGTCCGATCAACATAGATGTCGGCAGTGATTTCCATGCTGGTCATGTTTTCAGGCGAATAGAACACGCCGTTTACCCGGTTGCCATTCATATCGTAATCCAGCAAACGCTGCCCGAATAAAGACAAACCCGCGCTCGTGGCATGCGACAGTTTCAGGGTCGTCCTGACTCGAAACTGGTCTAACTGGTTAAACGATTTCACCTTCTCATTGGCGTCAGCTGCACTTAGTGACGCAGCCTGCTGTACCTTCTCAAATAATTGCTCCGTTTCTTTTACCGGTACACTCGTAAGTCGCAGGCCGTTTTTGGTCGTATGAAGTTTCAGCTCGGTGGGTAACAACATCATGTGGTTGAACGGCATACCCGGTTGCGGAACCCGACCCCAGCCAATTTGAATCCGCCGAGGATCGGTTTGAGGCATATTCGTGAAGGTCTGTGCCGCATAGATGGTGCCGGTAACGTAGTAATGCTTCCCTGATTCGGGCGTAAACGTTTTCCCATCAAATGAGCCGATCATATACGTAGCGGATGCGCCATACATAACCCATTTAGTTTTCTTTGTATCGCCGTCGATGGGCAATTCGAATAAGTCAGGACACTCCCAAAAACCGGTGACGTGGCTTTCAAATTTCCACTCCTTCATGTTTTTCGACGTATAGATCGAGTGCCCATCCCGCTCATTCAGGACCATCACCCAATGCTTGCCAGGCGTATACCAAAACACGCGTGGGTCGCGGGTGTCTTTGCTATTCCATTTCGCCTTTGAGTCGATCAACGGATTCTTAGCATATTTTGTCCAGGTGCGACCTTTATCCAGACTATACGCCATGCATTGAATCTGTTTTTCCGGGTTATCCACCGTGTAAAAAGCAATCATCGCCGGTGTATTGCCCTGGTTAAATCCGGCGGTATTGGTGTAGTCGATCACGGTTGAACCCGAAAACATGGTTCCCAGACTATCGGGCGATAAGGCGGTTGGTAATTCTTCCCAATGGATCATATCGCGGCTTACGGCATGCCCCCACGACATGTTTTCCCATTCGCGCTCATAGGGATTGTGTTGGTAAAAAAGATGGTATTCTCCCGCGTAGTAGATCATGCCGTTGGGATCGTTGATCCAACCTCGGCGGGTTGAAAAGTGATACTGCGGCCGGTTTTTCTCCCGATACAGTGAATCCTGACCGGCAATTTTATCAGCTTGATAGATTTTAGTCAATCCCGCCTGATCGCCATCATAGCGAATGGTAATGGTTTTTCCCTGAAGGGCACTCATATCACAAAACACCCAATAGTCGGGCTCACCAGCGGCAAGCCTTATTTTGAACGAGCGTTCCTGTTTATCATTGACCATGAATTGCATCGCTTCCCGTTTTTGGGTTTGCGATATGGGCAGATTTAGGTATCGTTTGGTAATCGTAATGGACAGCGGCTGTGCGTAAAGCAAGCGACTACCGAAACAGGTCAATACAAGTAGGATAATGAGTTTTACTGGCGATTTCATGGTATCGGAGTGATTACCATCCGAAGTAGCTGAGGTAGCATTTATACTTTTACACATGTACGCCTTAGTAGCAAACGCCCGTAAAGTTACCTCACCGAATAAGCCCGAACTGTGTTATGAAACAGGGTCGGAACAAACAGCATTCTGGAAGTGGGATCATAGTCGGTATCGGCCGTTTTGATCTGCTGGCTTGCGATATCCAGTTTTAATTCGGTCGTTCCATCGGCTCGCATGAACCAGGCTTTTCCGGCCACTTCGTTGATCAGGTAAGTTCCGTCGCCCAGGGCAACAATGCCATCGATACTGCTTGTAGTGACCACTTTAGTGACCAGTTGAATTTGCTTTGTCGTCAGATTCAGGCGAAATAGTGAACCGTCGCCATTACCGATCAGTAAGTCATTGTTATCAACCAGAAGACCATTGGTGCCTTTGAGCGGACCACCGGCCACGACAGGCTTTACGTTCCCATTGGTGAGCTCCCACACCTTACTCTCCTTTGAATCGGTGATGTATAACACCTGCCTTTTGGTGTCAACGGCAATATCATTGAGAAATACGGCTCCTTCGATTGGATACCGCTTCAGTACTTTGCCCGTGGCCAAAGCGATCTCAACAACCTGCGTCATTTCGGTCACGTACAGTTTACCGTTCAGGATACCCATGCCTTTCGTGACGTTCAGATTGTCCGTAAACTTCAACTGAATCACCTTGCCATCCAGTCCCACTTTAGCGATGTAGCTGCTTTTGTTTTCCGGAGTTGCCTGACCATTGATACAGGACACATACAACACCTGTTGCGGTGCGTAAAACAGGACGCTTTCGGGCGTGCGGAGTGTGGTGTCCGTTTCCCAAACGGGTTTCAGATCGATGGACTGGGCCTGACCGAGCGCAGGTACACTCAGGCTCAGAAGCAACAGGCGGAGACAGGCATTCTTCATAAGCAAAATCGTAGTAGAAAGTAAACACAGAGTTACGGCAACGCAAACGCCATAATGTAGCCAGCCGGGTTCGCATCACTACCACCCACTGACAGCGCCACGTACTGTTTGCCCTTGGCCTGATAGGAGCAGGCCGTGGCGTTGGCGATACCGGGCAGCGTCGATTGCCAGAGCAGTTTGCCGGTTTTCTTGTCAATAGCCCGCAGTTTTTTGTCGGCAGTGCCGCTGATAAATACCAGCCCGCCCGCCGTGACAATGGGGCCACCTTTACTTTCCTGCCCCGTTTCGGGAGCGCCTTTTTTCTGCCGTTTTTCGTCGTTGCCCAGCGGAATCTGCCAGGCGTATTCCCCCGTCGACAGGTTTAGCGCGTGCAGTGTACCCCAGGGTGGCCGCAGCGCCGGATTGCCGCTTGGGTCTTTGAAAGTCACGTAGCCCGTTGTGTTCAGGTAGCGGGGAGCGCCCGGTTTGGTCTGAGCCGGTTTCGATTTAACCTCTTTCGGATTACTTTTTGAGTCGCCCTGTTTGAGGTCGTAGACATAGGCCAAAATGGCTTCTTCTTTACCCTGTAAAATTGTCTTGAAGGCAGGCATGGGTCCGCCACCAACGGAAATCTTGTATAAGGCCGCATCCCGATTCATCCGGTTTTTCAGCCCGACCAGCGATGGGTAACTGGGTTCGATTCCGTTTTTATCGGCACCGTGGCAGCCAGCGCAATAGGTCGTGTATAACTTTTTACCCTGATCAAAAACCGTCAGGTTTCCGCCTTCATCCAGTTGATCAACTTTAGTTATAGTCTGAATATCAGGCGCATCGTTGGATTTGATGTAGAGATACGACGAAGCCGGATCGTAGGCCGCTCCGCCCCATTCTCCGCCACCCCGTGTGCCGGGCAGTTCCAAAGTCCCCTTTAAATCTGGCGGAGTATAAATGCCCTCGTTGCGTAACGAGCGGAACTTCTTCAGAATAGCTTCGTGGTCGGCATCCGAATAATGGGTCAGGTCGGCCTCCGTCATCGATTGCCGGGAAAATGGCGCGGGTTTCGTTGGAAAAGGCTGCGTTGGCCAGGCCGTCTCGCCGGGCATGTGCGAAACCGGAACCTTAAGTTCTTCAATGGGAAAGATCGGCTTGCCCGTTTCGCGATTGAACACAAATACGAAGCCCTGTTTGGTAATCTGAGCAACGGCGTCGATGTCCTTCCCATCCTGATGTACCGTCACCAGGTTCGGGGGAGCGGGTAAGTCGTAATCCCACAGATCGTGGTGTACTGTCTGGAAGTGCCAGACATGCTTACCCGTTGCGGCATCGACGGCTACCAGACAGTTGCCGTACAGGTTTTCGCCTTTGCGGTCGGCCCCGTAGAAATCGTACGTGGGCGATCCCAGGGCCAGATATACGAGGCCCCGTTTACTGTCGAGGCTCAGACCCGCCCAGTTATTGACGCCCCCGACTGATTTATAGGCATCTTTGGGCCAGGTTTCGTAACCGGGTTCGCCGGGCTGCGGAATCGTGTGAAACGTCCAGACGAGCTTGCCGGTTTTGCAGTCATAGGCACGCACGAAACCGGGTTGCTCATCGTATGTATCGGGGATTCGACTTCCCAGAATGAGCAGGTCTTTGTAAACGATGCCCGGCGACGTTGGCGTTACCGTAATGGCGTTCGGGTCACCCCGAAGTCCAACATTCAGGTTCACTTTTCCCTGTTCACCAAACGACTCAATGGGTTTGCCGGTGCGGGCATCAAGGGCAATCAGGCGGTCGGCTGCCGTGAACAGAATGCGTTTGTCTGAATCCGGCCCACCGTCGCGGGTTTCCCAGTAAGTAACGCCCCGGCTGATGTTGCCTCTGTCGGCCCCGTTGAACGGATCGAAGGACCAGATTTCTTTACCCGTGGCGGCATCAACGGCGTAAGCCCACTGTTTGGAAGAAGTCGCATACAGGACTCCGTCAACAATAATCGGATTACACTGGCTATTACCCGTGCTGGCCACTTGCGGTTTCACTGCACCAGCGGTACTGCCTTTCGGCGCATCGTGAATGGCAAACGTCCAGGCTGGCTTTAACTGCCCCACATTGGATGCATTGATCTGATCCAAAGGCGAATAGCTGGAACTGTTTTCATCCGCTTTGTAAACCGACCAAGTCCTTTCCTTATTCTCATCGGTAGAACAACCGGTGAAAAGCAAAGCCATGACCAGTGGAAAAGCGCCAAACAGGATAGGTCTGAATCTTCGTTGTTTTTTCATTTGGTTCAATTAATGATCTATTGCGTCATGGCACTCACTATTAGTCTTTTTTCAGCAAGGCTGGCTTGATTTCCAGCGCGATAGGCATTACCTCAACCAGTTCCAGCGACTTGACCATTTTTAGCGTCCCATTTTTGTATTTTAAAAAGTGCGCCGTTTTCAAATGCGCCTGATACGCTTCCTCACTGGCATACACTTCAAAAACCGTAACCTGGGTAGGATGTGCCTTATCGTATACGGCCTGCAGGGCCAGCACGCCCGGTTCAACCTGCACGGCTGCTTTGGCGTGCTCGGCAAGTGCCGACCTGTACTCGTCAAGATTGGCCGGGTAAATTTCGATCTTCGCAATCCTGACTTTCCGGTTGTCCTGCTGGGCCGAAGCAGTTGTATAGCCTATCGTGAGCATGATGACGAAAAGGAAAAATGTGCTGGTTGAATACGTAGTTTTCATGTGATTCTGGTTAATCCAAACGTAATATGATCTATTAACCCGACACCCAGTTTCAGTGCCGGGCTTTATCGCGTATTTTATTTTTTCCTGGCAGCCAGCACGTTAGCGAGTGTCGCTCTGGCCAGATCGCCCTGGCTTTTGCTCACGGTTTGATCGATGAGCTGAAATGCCGCTGATAACTGCGCTTCTGTAAGGCCAGTATTCATCCCCAAACCGATGTGCGCCTGTAATTGGGGTGCCACACCGCTCATGGCCGCCAATGCGGAAACGGTCACTAACTCCCGCTGCTGATAGGTCAGAATATCCCGGCTAAAAATGTCGGCAAACAGGTGCTCTTTCAGAAATGTGTCGATGATCGGAGCAAATCCGTTGGCGCCGACCGTCGGGCCTTTGTCCGGCATTTTGGTCAGTGTTTCCAGCGTTTTTTTACCGGTTTCATACTTGTTGTCTGCCCAGGAAACCGGTGTAGCATCCCTGCCGACAACGTCCGTTTTACCGGCAACCTTTCGCTCGTCGAGCACAGTCATTAATGTGTTCAGGCCGTTCAGACTCCGGGGAAACCCACAGTAGGCATACAGTTGCACCAGTGCTTCCTTGATTTCATTGATCGTCATTCCGGCGTCTAAGCCCACATTCAGGGCGGTTTTCAGGTTGACTAAATCGCCGGTGGCCGTTAAGGCTGAGATAGTTACTAGACTTTGCTGTTTGTCATCTAACGCGTGGGTGGAAGCCGTGTTGGTTTGGGCGTTTATGGGATTCATAGGTACGAGTGACACCAGAAATGTCAGAAAAATGGAAAAACATAGTGGCTTCATGATTCGATTTACGAGTTGGTCATCTAGGAAATCGTAGCCATGTCGATAACATAACGATAGCGGGCTTCTTTGTTCACCACTTTATCCCAGGTCGCATTGATGTCTTTGGCCGAAATAACCTCGATCTGAGGATAGATTTTATTTTCCGCACAGTGGTCCATTACTTCCTGCGTTTCGGGAATGCCGCCAATCAGGGAGCTGTTGTAGTTGACCCGGCTATACATAAAAATCGAGTTATTAATGGTCAACTGGCCGCCAACGGGCTGACCCACCTGCGTGAAACTGCCATATGGTCTGACGCAGGCCAGGTAGTTCGACACCTCATACGCATACGGAATCGTCGAAATCATGTAGTCGAGCCTACCGGCGTAGGGTTTGAGCTTGTCAAGAGAATCGACAACGATAACTTCTTTGGCACCAAACCCCAGAATATCCTTACGCTTACTTTCGCTGGTGGTAAAGGCGTAGACCTCAGCCCCTTTGGCAACGGCTAATTTGATGGCCAGATGGCCCAGTCCGCCAATGCCGGCAACGCCCACTTTGTCGCCCTTGGCAAAACCCGACCGCATCAGGGGCGAGTACGTCGTAATTCCGGCGCAGAGCAATGGGGCCGCATCCTGAAGCCGGATGGTGTTGGGAATCCTGATCGCAAAATGCTCTTTCACGACAAGGTTATTGGCATAGCCGCCCTGCGTTATCCCTGTCGGCGAGGTTTTATCAGGACTCCCGTAGGTAAACACCGTTGCGTGGTTGTCGCAGTGGTGTTCCTCCCCGTTGGTACAACTGGTACAGGTCATGCAACTGTCTACCATACAGCCTACTCCGGCCTGATCGCCCACTTTAAATTTGGTCACGTTTTTTCCCACCGCCGAAACCACACCGGCAATTTCATGGCCGGGAATCTGCGGGTAGGTTTGCGCACCCCAGTGGCCCCGAATCTGGTGGATATCGGAATGGCAGATTCCCGAAAACTTAACATCAATGAGAATGTCGTTGTCGCCAACAGCCCGCCGTTCGAACGACCAGATATCCAGTTTATCCGATTTGCTTTTGGCAGCGTATCCTTTCGACGCGGTATTTTTCATGGCCTTATTTTCTGTCAGTAGTTGTGTGGGACCTACCAGCATAACCGTGGCGCTCAGAGCCGCCGATTGCTGGATAAATTGTCGTCTGGGTGTATGATTTTCCGGTTTGTTCATAGTCGTTGATGCCAACAGGTGATGGCTTTATTTGAGGTTATTGTATTCCTGATCCGTTACTTTTCGAAGCCACACGGCATTCCCTTTCTCCATATTGGGAAGGATCGAAATATGGCTCATCATGCTGGTAGGCGAAGCGCCGTGCCAATGCTCAATATTGGGCTGACATTTGAATACGTCGCCCATATGCATGATCTGAATTGGCTTTCCTTTTTCCTGGTAATAGCCCGTACCAGCCGTAATCAGTAATATCTGTCCGGTCGGATGCGTATGCCAGTTGCTTCGAGCTCCGGGTTCAAAGGTGACGCTTCCCACGAGGCAGTTCATGGTGGAATCGTTGGGCACCAGCGTTTGTACCCATACAGTCCCGGTGAAGTTTGTAGCCGGAGCTTTGTCGCCTTTGGGGAAAATGGCGGTTTGCGCCGGAATTGCGTTTCCGGTCGACTGAGCCTTGCCAGGCAGATTGCCGACTAGCATCAGGCCACCAAGCAGAATGATTGTTTTCATAGCGTTTGTTGATTGGGGGTTGACGTGATTATTGGATACTGTACCCGCCATCCACCACCAGCGTATGCCCTACGATCAGACTGGCGGCATCGCTGCACAGAAAGACAACCGTCGACGCAATTTCGTCCGGGCGACCCAGCCGACCGACTGGCACGGCCTGAAGCATGGCATCCAACGCTTCTTTCTGGCCACCGGCAATCATCTTATCGGCCATTGCCGTATGAATAAGGCCCGGACAAACGGTGTTGATCCGAATTCCCTGCGAAGCGTATTCCAGTGCCGCACTTTTGGTCAGACCGATAACGCCGTGTTTGGCCGCGTGATACGTTCCCCGCTCGGCTCCACCCAAAATGCCCCCAATCGACGAGCAGTTGACAATGGCACCGCTGCCCTGCTGACGCATGTGTTGTAACTCAAATTTCATGCAGCTCCAGACGCCCCGCAGGTTGATGCCCGTAACCCGGTCGAAGTCGGCTCGGGTTTGATCGGCAGCCCCGACCAGTTCGTTTTGTACGCCAGCATTATTAAAAGCCGCGTCCAGCCGACCGAACGCAGCGACCGTTTTCTGGATCATGGCCTCAACCTGCTCATCGTCCGACACATCACAAACGATAGCCAACGTGTTGTACCCTTCCGCGGCCAGTTGTGCGGCCGCATGTTGAACCGCTTTTTCATCCCAATCGGCCAACGCCACCGACGCGCCCGCTTCGGCAAATGCTCTGGCCGTTGCCAGCCCAATTCCAGATGCGGCTCCGGTTACCAGAGCGACTTTATCCTTCCAATTTTCCATATCTATTACTTGGTTTACGCCGAGAAATGGCCGTTTCAATGGACTATTTTCCGGTTCCACAGTCTCGTGGTACAAAGGTCTTGCACCGACCCGCATCCGTTTTTATACAGGTTACGGATTTACCTACCAATTTCACTGATTGGCGCTGGCGGATATGGCTGGCGGGAAGGAATGGGTAATTTTGTATCCGTTATAACCAACAAGGCAATGGATACCATTCTGAGGATTGATATAGTCAGTGAACACGATGCCTTTTACCATCAGGAAAATCTGCATCCGCTGGTCAGTGTGATCGACTTTACGGGTCGGGTACCCGAGCAATATGAATCCCGAATGAACTTCGGTTTTTATGCCGTGTATCTAAAAGATGTGAAATGCGGAGATATGAAGTATGGTCGGCATACCTATGATTATCAGGATCGGACGCTGGTATTTGTCGCGCCGGGGCAAGTAATCAACGTGGACATCAATCAGGATTACAAGCCGCAGGGCTTTGCCTTATTGTTCCACCCCGACCTGATCCGCGGCACATCGCTGGGCAAACACATTGATGAGTACACGTTCTTCGCGTATCAATCCAGGGAAGCCCTGCACCTGTCGGAAAAGGAAAGAAGGCTGGTGCTGGATTGTTTTGCCAAGATCCAATACGAACTGGAACAGGGAACCGATAAGCACAGCAAAACCCTGATTGCGGCCAACATTGAGTTGTTCCTGAATTATTGCCGACGGTTTTACGACCGGCAGTTCATCACCCGCAGCGATGCTAACAGCGACACCATCGAACGATTCGAAGCATTGCTGACTGCCTATTTTAACTCTGACAAACCGCAAACGGAAGGTCTGCCAACCGTCAGTTATTGCGCCGATCAGCTGAATTTATCAGCCAACTATTTTGGTGATCTGATCAAAAAGGAAACTGGTAAAACCACGCTGGAATATATCCAGTTGAAAGTGCTGGATGTGGCGAAAGAAAAACTACTGAGCGATACGGCCTCGGTCAGTGAAATTGCCTACGAGCTTGGCTTCAAGTACCCGCAACACTTCACCCGGCTCTTTAAACAGCACGTCGGTCACACACCCAAAGAGTACCGAAACTCGCTCAATTGAGACCTGATTGTTAACCCATTCAACTGGTCATACTGATATTATCGTTGTGTAGTACGTTTCAATCAGTAACATACGATCTGAATTTGCTCTTTACAGCACCATTCCGAATTTGCAGGTAAATAGGAGTGCGTTTATAAGCGTCAATCGTAGCGAAAGATGATAGAGCACAAGTCGGTAAAAGTCATACTGGTTGTTTTGTTGGGGATGGGTTTTCTCCCGTTCATAAAGGCGCAGGATAGAACTCCCCTGAAATTCGCTGATCCCCTGACAGACAACATGGTCGTTCAACAAAACAAACCCTTTACGGTTTGGGGAACGGCGAATCCGAATGCTGAGATAACCATAACTCCGGATTGGACCGCCCCCATTACGGTAAAATCCACTGAAACAGGGAATTTCAAGGGGATTGTACCGGTACCTGCTATTCAGGAAGGTGATTATAAGCCGCACACGTTAACCTTATTGTCGGGCACAGAAAGCAAGCAATTAGCCAACATACTCATTGGCGAACTATGGATTTGCAGTGGCCAGTCCAATATGCAATTTTCCATGAAGGAGGTTCCCAATGCCGAAGCAGAAATTGCGAAGGCTACCAATTCCCATATCCGGCTGTTCAATACGAAATTAAATTTTAGCGACACGCCGATTCAAAACGTGACGGGCAACTGGATGGAATGCACACCCCAGAGTGTCCGGGAGTTTTCGGCGGTGGGGTACTATTTTGGCGAAACACTCCAGAAAAAGCTGAATGTTCCAGTCGGCCTTTTGTTTACCGGAATCGGGGCCTCAGCAGCCCAGGCATACGTACCGAAAGAGGTGCTGAAGGCGCATCCTACACTGGATTCTGCGTATCTGGAACCTTATCTGCGCTCTGAAAAATCCAAAGAAAAAATCGACGGAGGTTTTACGTTCGAGAAGGTAACCAGGCCGTATCTTTTATATAATGCTCTGATCAATCCCTTTACCAATCTATCGATCAAAGGCTTTTGCTGGTACCAAGGCGAATCGAACCGGAACGAGCGCGGTACCTATACCCGGTTGATGTATGCGATGATCGAGTCGTGGCGAACAAATTTCAGTCAGGGAAATCTGCCGTTTTATTATGTACAGGTAGCGCCCTTTTTTTATGACATTGAAGACCCGGTTCGGGCAGATTACGCCTTTTTCCGCGAAGCTCAGGAACGGATTTCTGAACTGGGCAATACCGAAATGGTGGTTACGATGGACGTAGGCGAATCGAAAGACCTGCATCCGAAAAACAAGAAACCAATTGGTGTCCGGCTGGCCAATACGGCATTGAACAGGACATATGGCTTTTTGGACGTTCGCTACCAGGGACCACAATTCGAATACGCTGAATTTAATGGACATAAGGCATTTGTTCATTTTAAACCGGAATCGGTCAATACCGGATTAACGACGAATGATGGTAAGTTACCCCAGCATTTTCAGTTGTCCGGAAGCGATCAGGTATTTTATCCGGCAGGCGCCAAAATCGTAGGTAACAGAATCGAGGTTTATTCCGATAAAGTCCGAAAACCCGTTGCGGTCCGGTATGCCTTCACTAACTATCCCGTGACCAATCTGGAGAATACCGACCATATTCCTGCGCTGCCTTTCCGAAGCGACGACTGGAAAGAGCCAGTCTGGACTACCAAAAAGTAACCGTTGCTCAACTCGCCCAACATGCCTCGTCCCCTGTTCATTATTCCGTTTCTGTTTTTGGCTCTGTCCAGCTCGGCCCAGAAAGCGTATTTCATCGATGGCTACCACGGAGGTGTTTACGGGCATTACCCCAAAGGCTATACCCCATTCATCGTTGATCAACTGAAAAAGAATCCGTTCTGGAAAATCAATCTCGAAATTGAGCCTGAAACCTGGGATTCGGTTTTGGTGCGAGAGCCAGAAGCCCTGAAAGAATTACAACAGCTATTTGCCGATCAATCCGTTACGGGCCGAATTGAATACATCAGCCCGGCCTATGGGCAAAGTTACATGTACAACGTATCGGGCGAGAGTATCATTCGGCATTTCGACTATGGCATGAAGAAAGTCAGGCAGCATTTTCCGGGGGCCGTCTTTACAACCTATTCGTCGGAGGAGCCTTGTTTTACGTCTGCTTTACCACAAATTCTGACCTCATTCGGATACAAGTACGCTTCCCTGAAAAACCCCAACACCTGCTGGGGCGGCTATACAAGAGCGTTTGGGGGTGACTTAGTCAACTGGATTGGTCCCGATGGCACCCAGATCACTACCGTGCCCCGATACGCTACAGAAGGCCTGCTCCCAAACTCGACCTGGCAAACCGAAGCCTGGACAAACTCCCCGAAATACATCAACGATGCCCTCGCTTACGGCATAAAACATCCCGTGGCCATGACCTTACAGGATGCAGGCTGGCGAAACGGCCCCTGGATTGGCAACGGGGACAAGGGCTATCAACCTACGGAATACACAACCTGGCGGGATTACGTAGCTAACCTATCGATCAAAACGCCCACACAGGATTGGCATTTTTCGCAGGAGGATATGTTAGTCAGCCTGGTTTGGGGCTCGCAGGTGTTACAAAAAATAGCACAGCAGGTACGGGTATCGGAAAATAAACTCGTGATGGCCGAAAAAATAGCGGCTCTTAGTGAGGTGTATCAAAACACTCCCTGGCCGCAAAAAGCGATTGATGAAGCCTGGCGAACCCTCATGCTATCACAACACCATGACTGCTGGATTGTGCCTTACAACGGAAAACCCGGCCAGACCTGGGCCGATAAAGTTGTGGCCTGGACTAACAACACCAACCGCATTAGTGATGACATAATCGGCGGTGCGGTTCGTCGCGAGCACGTATCAGAATCGGCGAACAGACCTACCGTAAACGTGTACAACACAACGGGTACGGTTAGAAACGAAACAGTTGAGCTGGTTTTACCGACCGGCACTCAGGCAAATGCAATTCGTGTGGTCGATGGCAAAAACAACGTAGTACCAATCCAGGTCAGTACGTTGGGAAGTCAGTCAGGTACCACGGTTTACTTCAGGGCGCGTGTTCCGGCAATGGGTTTCAGTACCTATACATTGATGAATCAACAATCAACCCGTTCATCAGGAGCGCGGGCGGTGGTTACCAAAAACGGCGATGTTATTCTGGAAAGCGATCTATACAAACTGGTTATCGACAAATCAAAAGGCACGATTAAGAGTCTGATCGATAAAGCGCTGAACAACAAAGAATTGGTGGATACGAAAAACGAGCGGGGCTTTACTGAATTACGGGGCAACTTCTTCGACAATGGCGGCTTTCATTCCAGTTCCGAAAAACCAGTGACGGTGCGCGTTGTGGAGAATGGCCCACTGGTGGTGAAAGTCGAACTGAAAGGTGAGATCGTATCAAATCCCTACACCCAAACGATTACGTTGAAACAGGGCGACCGAAAGATTGCGTGTAGCCTCACCATCGACTGGCAGAAAAACATCGGCATTGGCAGCGATTACAAACAACACGGCGGATTGGATAAAACAGATTATACCAAACCATTTTATGACGACAGTCAGAAACTGCTCGCCTTTTTCCCGGTCAATTTTTCGTCGCAGAAAATTTATAAAGATGCCCCCTTCGACGTAACGGAAAGCAAGTTGACGGATACGTTTTTCAGTCGCTGGGACAGCATCAAACACAACCTTCTGATCAGTTGGGTGGATGTGTATGACGAGAAGAATGATCAGGGTTTTGCCCTAATGACCGACCACACCACTACCTACGCACATGGCAAAGATTTTCCTCTTGCCTTAAACATTCAGTATTCAGGAGCCGGCCTGTGGGGAAGAAACCACACTTTAACCGGCCCGACAACCATCAACTATGCCCTGGTGCCGCACGCAGGCCGATGGGACAAAGCCCGAATTTCGACCGAAGCCATGCAGTGGAATGAGCCATTAGCGGCTGCACTGACCTCCACCAGCGGCAGCCCAGAAAAGTCGCTGGTAGACGTAACAGGAACGGGTTTGCAGGTAACCACCGTTTTGGCCGATGGAACTGATTTACTGGTACGTCTTTTCAACGCAGAAGGCGACAGCAATAGGAAAAAAGTAACCATTGGCGGGCATGCCACAGCAGCCGAGCTGATTGAATTGAACGGGAATGTCAAGGAAACGTTGACGTTACAACAGAACCAGTCAACCAGTGCCCTGATGGTGGGTATGCCTCGGTTTGGCCTGCGAACTATTCGACTGAAAAACTTTAAAGGATATTAATCCTAAAATTATATGCATCGACTTATTTCTCTATTCCTTATCATGGCCTTGAGTACCAACGTCACCTATGCCCAATTAGGACCGACTGGTGGGAAAGATACGTCGTTCTCTGTACGAGGCTCTTACCTGCGCGAGAAGCAATACCACCCCGAGATTACGCTGGCCGACTCAACATTGCCAGCCGGAGTCCGCATTGCGAAAGCGATTACGTATAGTACGCCCATCGCAGGAAGAAATCTCCTGTTGGACGTGTATGCTCAACCCGCCGTTTCTGGTAAAATTCGCCCGGCGGTTGTGATGATTCACGGGGGAGGCTGGCGTTCTGGCGACCGATCGCACAACAACACGCTGGCCGGGCAATTGGCTGCCAAAGGTTTTGTTGCTATTCCCGTCGAATACCGTTTATCGACAGAAGCTTTGTATCCAGCCGCCGTGCATGACATCAAAGCGGCCATTCGTTGGATTCGGGCTAATGCGACTAAATACGCTGTTGATCCTAAACGGATTGCAGTACTGGGTTTTTCGGCAGGAGGGCAGTTAGCCACTTTGATTGGAACGACAAACGGGCTGGCAACTTTTGAAGGGTCAGGGGGTAATGCACGTTATTCAAGCACCGTACAGAGTATCGTCGACATCGACGGGGTGCTGGCATTTATTCATCCCGAATCGGGCGAGGGCGATGACTCGAAGTCGACTTCGGCAGCTACCTACTGGTTTGGTTACTCAAAAACGCAACGCCCCGATTTATGGCAGCAAGCTTCGGCGCTTAACCACATCGACAAGCATACACCCCCAGTTTTATTCCTGAACAGTTCAGTAGACCGGATGCACGGCGGGCGTGACGATCTCATAAAAAAACTAAATGCGTTGGGTATCTATTCGGAAGTCCATACGTTTCCTGAGGCTCCCCATACGTTCATGTTCTTTAATCCCTGGTTCACGCCCACGCTAGCGTATATAACTGATTTTCTGAATAAAGTCTTGCCGGGTAAATAAGCTGGGATGCTTAAGTTTTTCAATTAGGTACCAACCGTCCTTGTGCATCTTCCACATGCAGGCGGTTTATATCCAAGCCATCCAATACCAAAACGCCCTGTATAGACGACTGCTGGTTGGGATCTTGTTTCCAAGACCAGACCAGCTTGCCGGCTGAAGTATATTCCAGCACCTGCGTACCACTTGCCCCGTGTCCGGGACCGTGTCC
This sequence comes from Spirosoma arboris, assembly GCF_009754945.1. Taxonomy (GTDB): domain Bacteria; phylum Bacteroidota; class Bacteroidia; order Cytophagales; family Spirosomataceae; genus Spirosoma; species Spirosoma arboris. The sequence goes on along the minus strand of NZ_WPIN01000020.1, from coordinate 17,905 downwards.
CTGCCAATTGGCGACTACCCAGTTCCCATTTTTCAATATCTGAAAACCAGCAAAAAAATCTGGATGTACAACTGGCGGCCCACTGACGCTATCCACCAAAACCCCTTTCTGGTCGAATCGCTGAAAATTGCCTGAATAGCCACCACTTACCAGCGTATGGCCATTACCCAGTCGCTGCGCCTGCCAGGCATGTTGAGCTTTGGCCTGTTTCGCAAGCTGTGCCTGCCATAGGATAGAGCCATCTGGTTTGCCTTCAAAGACCTGATCATTGGACGTAATCAGGAAATTACCGTCAACTGTTTCCCGAATCAGCCGAACATAGGTAAAGTCAGGGTAATTAATGATTCGTTTCTGTGTCAGGTTTTTATCCAGCTCAATGAGGACGATGCCTTTTTTCTGCTGCCAGTTTAAGCCCACGAGCATCGTATTTCCATTGCGTAAACGTCGGGCGGCAATAGTACCGTCGAACGTAGTCAGTTCGGCTACTTTGGCACCCGTTTTAATGTCTCGTTCTTCGTAGCCTTTGCCGGTGCCAATCATCACCCGACCCTGGCCAATCAGTTGTAAATCCCGACCCGCCGGAACGGATACGAAGTAGTTTCGTTCGGGATGCGCCAAGTCTATGTAGTTCAATTTGGAGAGGCCCTCGTCACGTAGCAGTAACTGCCGGGACGGATATATGTCTGGGGAAGGTTGCGCATGAACGGCCCGACAAAGCACTAACAAAAGGACAAAAAACAAGTGAATAATGAGGTTATTTCTCATACAGCAAACGTACGTTGTTTTACGGATAAACGACAAGGCGGAATTAAATGGGGACAGGCGAGTCATTATTCTATTTCAGAACGAAAACCGTCATGGTAATGGGTCCATGCGCTCCCAACACTAATGCCTGTTCAATATCTGCCGTCTTGGATGGTCCCCCAATAAACGCACCGAAACCGTATTGCCCTTCTCCAATTTGACGATACGCTTCATGCAGTGTAGGAACGATGGTTTCGGCCGGTACGATTACGGCTAAATGCTGACAGATGTAGGGAATGATTCGTTGGCCCATCCGCTGTTCTGGGAGCCAAACCGCTCCATTCTCAGCGACAGCGAGTTCAGCTTTAATGATGGCTAGTTCAACATCATTGAAGGTATGCGGATCAACGGAAGTTGAGAGCAATTCAAACACATCACTCAACTCCGACAAAGTCGTAACAATACGCTTCGTGGAGTCGAAGTTTTTTTTGATGAGCGCGGCAACCTCTGTAAAATTCTTTACTACGAATACCTGTCCACCAATGCTGGTAAAAACATCGCAGTACGTACTGATAATATCCTGGGCGTCGCCCTTAAAAGAATCAATATCAGGTAATGGGCTGGCTGGTGGCTGATTTTTCAACACAGCGGCTAATATATTTTCGCGGATACTCATTCCGGTTTTCGTTGGTTAAAGGTTTTTCGACAGGATAAAAACAGGATTCTTTCTATTCTCCAATCCTGTTTTATCCTGTCAATCCTGTCGAAAAAAAACAATCTATTTCGAATGACTCCCCTCTTCATTGGTCTAGCCGTTGTTTTTGGCATACCATTCGCCAAATGACTCTTTCGGGCCATCAGGCATTTCCCGTTGTTTATACCAGGGATTGAATTTATTATTGACCGCAAATGGAATATTATTTAAAACCCATCGCCCGGCTCTCCCCATTGTAGAGTATGACGTCGGCGAGGATAACGTCCAGGCCATAGCCTTCATACTCAACACTTTGGTATTAGCCGCATAGCCTTCCCGGACAATCACCTGCCGCCATTGATACAGTTGATCATGAATATTGATTTTTACAGGGCACACATTTGAACAGGAGCCGCAAAGCGTCGACGCGAAGGGAAGATCAGCATGTTTTTTCATGTCCAGGTTAGGTGCCAGAATGGCTCCGATAGGTCCGGAAATAGTGTTGTGGTAACTTAATCCGCCACTCTTCCGATACACCGGACAGGTGTTCATACAGGCTCCACAACGAATACACTTTAACGAATCCCGAAATTCGGGCCGACCCAGCTGGCGACTGCGACCATAGTCGACCAGAATCAGGTGCATTTCCTGACCTTCGCGCGGTTTTTTAAAATGACTGGAGTAGATGGTGATCGGCTGGCCGGTTGCACTTCTGGCCAGTAGTCGCAGAAAAACGCCCAGGTGTTTCTTTAGGGGAACGATCTTTTCGAGTCCCATCGAAGCAATCTGCACTTCAGATAAATGAGCACCCATGTCGGCATTTCCTTCGTTGGTACATACCACGTATTCGCCGGTTTCTGCTACGGCAAAATTCACCCCCGTCAGTGCAGCCCGTCTGGTAACGAAAACGTTACGTAAGTGACCACGGGCAACCCGAGTTAACAAGGTGGGATCCGATACTCCTTTTTCTGTTCCCAGATGTTCATGGAAAAGCTCCCCAATTTCTTCCTTTCGCTTATGAATGCAGGGTAGCACAATATGGCTGGGTGGTTCGTTATCCAGTTGCTGAATGTATTCCCCCAGATCGGAGTTGATAACGTCGACGCCCCGTTCAATCAGGTATTCGTTCAGATGACATTCTTCGGTAAGCATCGATTTGCTCTTGACCATCTGGCGAATGTCCTTTTCTTTCAAAATAGAATAAACAATGGCATTATGTTCTTCGGCATCAGCCGCCCAGTGCACCTTTATTCCGTTCTTGATCGCATTGGCCTCGAACTGCACCAGGTAGTCGTGTAGATTAGATAACACGTTGCTTTTTATCTGGGATGCCGCTTCCCGTAAGGCTTCCCACTCCGGAATTTGCTTAGACGCAATATCCCGTTTTTGCCGTATCCACCAGAGCGCCCCATCGTGCCAGTTGACATGCTCCTCATCCTGGATAAACGCTTCGGCCAGGGCAGCGTGATCCTTTGTCTGTTTTTCCATCACAAGGTCGAGTTTAGAATTTCAGCAATATGTACGGCTTTTACGGCGCTTTTATTCCGCTGTAGAATTCCTTCCAGGTGCATCAGGCAGGAAAGATCGACGGACGTAATGTACTCCGCGCCATTTTTTGTATGATCGGTAACCCGATCTTTCCCCATTTTTACAGACACGGCTTCCTCGGCTACACAAAAGGTTCCGCCAAAGCCGCAGCACTCATCCGGGCGATCCAGCGTAACCAGTTCCAGGCCGTCTACCATGTTTAGTAAATGGACTGGTTTAGAAAAAGGCAACGCATTGAGTTCGCTCATCTGAGCCAGGTACAACCCCCGCAACCCGTGGCAACTCTGATGAATACCCACTTTGTGCGGGAAACGAGCTTTCAGATTGTCTACTTTCAGGACATCGGTTAAAAACTCGACCAATTCATACACGCTTGATCGAATTCGATCTGCCAGAGCCGGATCAGTAGCCGAATGTAAGTGCTGCTTCACATGCAGAACGCAACTGGCAGAAGGGGCTACGATGTAATCAAATCCGGAAAAGTTTTCCAGAAAAAGATCATTACATTCCTGTGTAAGATGTTCAAATCCCGAGTTGGCCATGGGTTGTCCACAACAGGTTTGCCTGGGCGGATAAACCACGTCGACCCCAAGTTTTCGCAGCAATTGCAACGTAGCAATCGCTGCCTGCGGATAAAACTGATTTACGTAGCAGGGAATAAAAAGTCCGACTCTCATAGAGGGAAATATAGATCAGCGTTAGTAGGCGTATTATCCTCTAAAGCTGTGAAGTCGGCTATCTTACTAACTTATCAACTTTCGGTTGATCAGATAAACGGCTAACGCGACCACGGCGGTTACCGCTGTTTCTATCAGGATATAATCCAGAGAATCCCATAAGACTGGAGTAGCGTAAGCAGGCAAGCCACCAGCAACCTACTGAATCTTTGCCTGGCTGCACCTAGACTAGCTTTTCACTCGCTTGTCTTTCAGTTTCGATAATTGGTTAGATAAAAGATTTGCAATAAAGACAGAACGTCATTATCCTGCTTTGGCCACGGGAAGTAGGGGTCTTTTAAAAATGGGAGCAAATCCATTAAATGAGTAAACTCGCTTACAGATGAAGTTTTGTATCCCATTGACCAGTTCGAAAAACAGCGGTGCTCAATCGGTCTTTTGTACAATTGGATTATAAGGCTTTGTCGGTAATCTTTCTGGGAAATTTTATATTGTCTCTCTACAATTGCTTCCGAACCCTCCAATACGTGTATAACGCTCCCATTGCAATAGAGTAGAACACCCGTTATCCCTAATGCCTGATTAGTGCGTTGACCCTGGCACCGCATTTGGGTTAATTCACTGATTGACAACAAATCGCGGAAACAGCTGGTATAAACGATACAGCATTTCATGCTAATAAAATAAAGTGTATTATGGATTAGATAGGCAACCCGGCGATTGGCGAGGTACTACTGGACAAAAGAAGTGAGCTAGTAAATTAGGCACTATGACCTATATACGTAATCTTAGTCATTGCTAACTGCTGCCAGCAATAGAAGTTCCTGGGCCTGACGGTTCAACTCGTTCAGGAGTTGGGTATGAGCGATTAAGAGACGATAATTGGAAGGCGCACTGGTAGATGAATCTATATCTTTATGCAGTACGGTAATTTGCTTGTCGAATTGCAGCATTAGCAGATTTATTCGGCGAATGGGGCATTGACCAATGAATTGGTTTTGTGGATGTAAATAAGAGCGTCCTGCTTTGCTCTCCGATAGAAATGAGAGTGCTTTATAGTTTGAATAAAAGTGCTCTATGGCATCAAGCCAATTTATTAATATGCCTGAAACCGTATTGGCACGGCCATCATCAAATAGTGAACTAGTTTTCATGATTTGGGGTGGGGACTTTTGGACATTGATTTAAAACTGGTAAGCAATGCCAGGAGGTATGAAATAAGCCTGGATCAACTTCTTTTCTTTTAGCGATACCGGTGCAAAGTTGAGTGTACCAGGCTTAAATGACTGGTCAATTCGTCCCAAATTCGTGTCTATTCGTTCCATTAAGCAAAAAAAATACGGTTTCATTAGCTACTAGTAGCTAATGAAACCGTATTTTTTTTGCTTATAATCAGCTATTTCTAATTTCACTCGGTGAGAACCCAAATTCCTCCTGAAAGGATTTCGAAAAATGGCTGGGGCTTTTATAGCCCGTTTGCCAGGCCACTTCCGAGATACTAAATGTACCGGTCTCAAGCAGAGTTTTTGCTCTGGCAAGGCGATAAGAACGAATAAAATCGGCAGGTGTGGTATTCATCAAGGCTTTCATTTTGCGGAACAGTTGAGATCGGCCCATGCCGACTTCCTCGCAAAGTTGAGTCAGGCCAAATGCTTCGTCGGCAAAATTTTTGGCCACAATCTCCTGCACTTTTTTCACGAAAACGTCCTCCAGCACAAATGCTTCGTCGGGTTGAGCTTCTGGAGACAGAGGGGGTACTTCAACAGGACCGTTTTTTGAGAAATGAGCCATCAGTCGCTTTTGCCTCTCAACTAATACTTCCAGTTGTATCAGTAGCTCCTGTTTATCGAACGGTTTGAGCAGGTAGGCATCTGCACCTCGTTTCAGACCAGCTAGTTTGGCCTCGACGCCCGCTTTGGCGGTTAGCAATATAATTGGAATATGACTGGTACGATCGTCGTTTTTTAAGGTGTCACAAACCTGATAACCATCTTTTTCGGGCATCATTATATCGCTGATAATGATGTCAGGAATAGTCGAGAGCGCCTTTTCGATACCGATTTTCCCATTATATGCCACATCCAATTGATATAACCCATCGAGACAGGTTTTGAGATAACTAACAACATCAGGATTGTCTTCGATAAGAAGGAGCTGCGGTAGGGCTGTATGATGTAGGGTGTAGGGTGTATCATCTGAGAATACACGGAAATCATTTGAAGCAACTATCTCATTTGTTGAGACATAGCCCAAAGCCATTCCATCACTTCTTGGGGCAGTTTTTGTTGCCGGAATCTTAACTATGAAAGTGGTTCCCTGACCAGGTTCACTTTTTACACTGATGGTACCACCCATCAACTTTACCAACTCCTGTGTATGAGCCAGGCCAATACCAGTGCCTTCATTCTGGCGAGTATGTGAGCTGTCAACCTGATAAAAACGGTCAAATACATACGGCAACTTGTCTTCTGCAATGCCAATGCCTGTATCCTGGACTTCAATCCACAACTGATCTCCGATCTCTGTCAATTGAACCATGATATCCCCTCCTGATGGCGTGAATTTGAGGGCATTGGAAATCAGATTGGTCAGCACCTGTTTTAGTTGTTCAGGATCGAAGTCCATCACCAGTGATTCCAGATTGGTAAAAAACTGGAGTGACAGATTCAGACTGTTGGCGTAGGATCGGAACGATTCAGCGATGTACCGAAGATAGGATACAACATCGTCCTGCTGTAGATTGAGTTGGAACGATTTATTTTCAAGTTTGGATAGGTCGAGTAATTGATTGATTAGTCGCAACAGATTTCTACCATTGGTCTGGATGAGTCGCATTCCCTCTCCGAGGTATTTTTCCGGTTGGGCGAGGATTTGCTCGACCATCCCAAGAATAACCGTAAGTGGAGTCCTGAATTCGTGGGTCAGATTCGTATAGAGACGACTTTTGACCAAATCCAGTTCTTTCAGTTGCCGGGCTTCCTCCGCTTTCAGTCGTAATTCATTCTGGAGCATCAGACGATTTTTCAGAAACGAATAAATGGCGTAGGAAATGCCAGAAAGCAGCAGAAAGTAAGTGCCATAAGCCCACCAGGTAGCCCACCAGGGCGGATAGACAACTACCTTCACCGCCAATTCATTAGGATGCCATCGCCCCTGGCTATCCCGCGCTTTTACCCGAAAAATATAATGTCCGCTAGGTAAACTATTGAATCGAGTAAAGTTGAATTTAGAAGGTATTGACCAACTGTCTTTATAGCCTTCCATTTTGTAACTGTAGACTACTTCTTTCGGATTTTTGTAGTCCGTCAGCGCATATTCAAATGAATACGACCAGTCCCAGTGATTGATATCAATTTGGGGAGTAGCTGTAAATTGAGTTTCCCGCATCACTGTATCCCGGCGTTCATCTGTATACTCAAATGCCGTAAGCACCATATTGGCTCCCTGATTCCTGTTTCGGTACGCTTTCATCACCTCCTGAGGAAAAAAGGCATTAACTCCCCGCATTCCGCCAAAAAACAGTCGGCCATTTCGAGCTTTGAAATAAGATTTCCAGTTGAATTCGTTGTAAGTCAGGCCATCTTCTTCAAAAAAGTTGATGAACGTTTTGGTTGGGATATGAAAGCGGGAAAGACCATGATTCGTACTCAGCCATAGGCAGGAATCGCCTTCGGTCAGCATACCGCAAATAAAATTATTGGGCAAGCCATCAGTTACGGTGTAGTGCCAGCTAATGTCCCTGGCAGGGTCAACCTGAACAAGACCCACATCGGTACCTAGCCAAAGTTTCCCGACCCGATCTTCCTGAATGGTCAGGATACGGGCAACCGGCAATCCCCAGTCTTTGGGGTCAAGCCAATGCTGTTTTTTCGTTTTCGGATCGTACTGTAGTAATTTCCCGTTAAAGCTGAGCCATAATTTTCCGCTTTGCATCCCTGAATAAAGTGCCTCAGTTCTATTTAAAATTTTCTCCGGCAATGTCAATTCCTTCGTCCAATAAAAACCGATTGTCGACTTAGTTAATCGATACAATACGTAATGGGAAGCCCACCATAATGTCCCATCCTTATCTCTGGCAAAAAAACCGTTGTCAATAAGTGGATTTTCATGAAATGGACTTGGCACATTGGTTACCTTACCTGATTTTGGATCTAATAGCTGTCCGCCGTTTATCCAGATCATATTCCTTTCTGTAGAAAGGTCAAATAAGGCGGGAAGCGGATTGAATGTATAAAGTCGTGGCGGTTGTTTTTTTGCGGGGTCAAACTTTGCAATTCCATTGTAATATACCCCGTATATCATTCCCTGTGGATCTTCCGTAAATCCTCTGAAACTATAGTAGGAATTGGATTGATCCAATCCCTTAAGATACGTATCAAACGGATTATACCGGGGCCTTACCTTTAGTAACCCCAACCTTGTATCTACCCAAATAATCCCGGTTTTGTCTTGAAATAACCCCATAAAATCATTGCGATGGGGCAGTAACTGTTTCAATTCGTCCTGAAAATTATACAGGGTATCCTTTTCGACATCATAATAAATGAGGTTTCTGTCGGGACCACAAGCCCAGATGCTACCATTTTTTTCCAAAATAAATCGGAGCAAATAACCTTTATCTGAATGTAGGAAGCGGTTGGCAGGATGTGGCACAAACCTATTTTTAGCCTTATCCAGCTTATAAAATTGATTTTTTGACAGCATTACTACTGTCCCATTCGAACCAGGTTGAAACCAAAGATTAGAGCAGTCAGTACAAATATTATCCAGTAGTGTTACTTTGGTAATACTGCCTGATTTGTCTACGTGGTATAGCGTATCTTGATAAGCTAACTCTGTATAGTCGAAGGAATCAATACCAGACCAATAGTAGGTGTTTAGCAAGCTAGGGGCTTTATAAAGAGGGCCAGGCACCAACTGACTATCCTGAGAACGCCAGACATAAGCTGCTCCAAAGCCTTTTTTCACTCTGCTCATTACAGCATTCTCGCTCCCCAAACCTTGCCAAAAATGGCTTCCATCGTTTTTAGTCCCCTTCTCCTTTAATTTTATGGATTGCCAATTCCCTGTTTTGGGATTGAAGAGGAATGGAAAATTCTCGCTCCATACAAACAACAACGAATCCTGCCAGGAAGCTAAACCCAATAAGTGTTCCTTATTAGTTAGTAGTTTCTTCGGAACTGGATACACAACAAAATTTCGTCCGTCATAACGGTGAATTTTGCCATCATTCACCAACCAGATGAACCCCTGATCGTCTTGAGTAACCGAAGAAGTTCGATTTCCTGTTAGTCCGTCGGCGGTTGTGAAAAACTCGAACGTTGCCTTTTGCGCCGTTGCGTAAAAGGCAACTAGCATTAGTAAGATATGAGTCAGGGCCGCCTTTCTCATTTACTTTTCTTTGTAAGCATCCAGCTTTGGTAAGTTGAGCAACTTTTTATTTCGGCTGGTATAGCTTTAGGTTCTTATCTGTCATTCACTAAGTATACGCTAACGATAATCTATATACGTATACTTATAAATGCACTAGCCGGGCAAGTTTCTGATACTCCAGTATCGGAGGAAGATTGTTAGGAGAGGTATAATTGCAGCTTCTTTTTTAATAGCTATCAGGCTTACTACCGAAAATCCAGTCTAATTAGAACTACTAAAGGTTCTGTTTTTGAGCGCCATGTGTGCCAGCGAGCTACCTGAGTTTGCTGCCTTTTGATAATACTGAAATGCCTTTTGCTTATCAATTGAGCGTCCTAGCAGGCCCAGATAATAGGCTTCTGCCAGTTCATATAGTGCCGCAACATGATTTTGAGCCGCTGCCCTAGCCAAATAATTATAGCTGTTTACGGTGTCCAATAGATCATAGTAGTAAATGCGAAAAGCTCGATAGCAGGCTTCAGGAAGACTCTGTTCAGCAGCTGCTCTATACCATTTTAACGCTTCGTTTATATTCTTTTCAACACCCTTTCCATTTTCATACAATCCCCCTAAGCATTGCATTGCATCGCCACTGCCTTTATCAGCCGCTTTTTGATACCACTCATAGGCCATGTAATAGTTTTGTGGAACGCCCAGTCCAAACTCATACAGATAACCAATATATGTATAGGCCGTAGTGTTCCCTGCTTTAGCCGCTAACTGATACCATTTCAAAGCTTCTTCATAATTCTTCTCAACACCTAGCCCATAGCAATACATACTACCCAATGCACTTTGAGCTTCCTGATTACCCTGACTAGATGCCAGTCGCATTAAGCTAGCTGCTTTTACCAGGTCTTTTGCTACGCCTTTGCCGTGGAAATAGCAAAGAGCCAGGTTATACTGGCCCCAACTATATTTATGATCGGCAGCCAATCTGAAGCACCGCTCAGCCTGATTATAGTCACCTACTTTCCAATAACAAAGCCCATCTTCGATTTGAGATCGTAAAAAAGAGGTAGCCGTTGTATCTGGAAAATGAATCTGTCTATGGATAAGCGTGTCATCTAATTTGGCCAGACAAACAGTTTTAATAGACAAGACTATGACTAGATACTTTAGCATGTACGTCATTTGAATAGATAGCTTGATCTATAAAACGGAAGAGCCGATTTTCAGTCTGTTCCTTATTTCCGTATTGACTATCATAAAGTAACGTATTGCCATGCTTTCTCAGAAAGCTATTCTGGCAATCAACCAGGGTTCTCCCTTCGTCAAATGGGTGAGGCTTTAAGCTAATTTTATACTCCCCTTGCAGGTGAATGTTCGATTTCAAAAAAAGAAATGCTGGCCGTTTCAACGTAAAGTCTTCCGTAATAACCAGCTCCTGGCCAGAACTGAGCTTAATTTGGTAGGGAGAGTCTGCTTTCCTGAATCTATCGTTCAGCGCCTGAACAACTTTGTAGACTGGCAAGCCGTATTCTCGTTTAGCTAGTAAAGCTGAGTCAAAATAGCGTTTGATAATATCCATATCACGCTTGACTATTTTCAGATCAGCGAGCGAATCATGAAGCGCATGCAACTCACCGGCCATTCCCTGAATTCGCATTTCATAAGATTTGACCAGCTGTTGATTGTCGTCGAGGGCATCCTGAAGAACCTTGCGTAACTGAAGACTGTCACGACGTAGTTCTTCAACCTTAAATATCAGCCTCTTATTCCTGTTGTCAACCAGTAATAACTTTCGCGTTAATACCTTAGAACGTTTCGATAAATAGACCGATTTCTGTTGATAATAGGTTAACTGCTGCGTAAGCGTTTCCACAGAAGAGCCTACTTTGTCTTGGGCCTGAATTTCGTTTGCCAGGGCAATTAAAACCCCGAAACTTAACAGAGTTTTTCTCATGTTTATAGTACAAGTTAAATGCAGATAGATGCCTTAGGCAATGTCTATTCGGGGGCCAAAGGGACAATTTACCCCACAAAAGTATTGATATTTTCAATAGTGAAAACAACAGAGTAGCACTTCTGTACTATGTATGTAATTACAAATTTATCGAATGGGGAATATGTAAACTTAATCTTATGATAGCCAAGTTGTCTCGGTGCAGCTCCATACAGACAGCCCTCAGACATCAATCTGATCATTCTTAAACTAGTAGTCGTACAGCGCTCCGACCAGGCGTCAATCAATTGTATACGGTCAACATTGGGGCCTAGCTTACTTGCCCATGAGCTCAATTAATTTAGCCTCAAGATTTTTTCCCCTCAGATTTTTGGCAATAATCTTCCCGTCTTTATCAAGCAGAAAACTATTAGGTATGGCCGTAACCGTGTACAAAGCGGCCGTTGAACCAGAGTAACCATCCCGTTCGGACACATTCTCCCAGGTGTAACCATCTTTCTTGATGGCATTCTCCCACCTGGATTTATCCGTATCGATCGACACACTTAAAATAGAGAATCCTTTGTCTTTGTAGGTCGAATAAAGCCGCACCAGCGTTGGGCTCTCCTGCCGACACGGTCCGCACCAGGAAGCCCAGAAATCAATCAAGGTGTATTTTCCTCGATAATTTTTCAAATCAACGCTATGGCCAGCGGTATCCTTTGACATAAATTCTGGCGCTATAGCTCCCAACGCAATGCGTTTGGTTGTCGTCACCTTGCTGACAAGCTGTCGCGTCAATTCAGTATTGGGGTATTTTTTCTGAAAGATGGCAACCATCTGGTCCATCAGGTCAATGTCATTATCTGAATGCCAGCGCATGCTGTGATGAACCGCAGCGAGCGAGTTGATAAAGAAAGGTTGTTTCACCCAGGTAGCCAGCTCGGCCTTATAATTTTCAGATGCTTTCTCATGTTCAACGTTCCAATACTCAATTCGGGCCTTATCTCCACTTTTTACGGCCACTGCCGATGAATCGTAAGTACGCTTGAGGTATTTGTTAAACACATTCTTGCGATTACGCTCATAGTCGATCAGGTATTGAGTGTCCTGAGAACCAGAACTCAGAATTTCATCTTTTTTGAATTGCAAATTGATGGCATCCCCCGGCTTTGCCAATACCTGCACCAAGCCCGAGTCTGCAACGCTAATTGTATAAATGAGGGGTTCTTTCAACGGTATGGTAAATTGAAACGCCCCTTTCGCATCTGTCACTACTTCCTGAACTTTCCTGTCTTTCCGTGTTTCATAATTCATGAGCGTTAACTGCACCGGCTTTCCAGAAAATCTTACCGGAAGTAACCCTTTTACAGTAGCTGATTGGGAGAAGGCTACATGGTTACAGAATACAACTAGTAAAAAGACAAATCTCATGGCGTTGGTTGATTGCTGATTAGTAAAGTCGATAAATAGACATTCGCAGTTTCACAAAGGTTCAGGCAACTGCGCTGGATCATCTGTATTGACCAACTCCAGAACCCCAGAAATCACACGCCAGCCATCAGTCCTGAAGTAGTAGGCTTATGTTAATTCTTTACTTTTACTAAAAAGCAAAGTTCAATTCTGCTTTGTTGACCTATGCTAGTTGCCAATCGCCCGACTTCGTTTTTTGTCTAATGAGAAAACTAATCCCATTCTATATTTTATTATACCTACTTGTCTCATGTACGGCTAAAAGGCAAAATGATAAAATTGAATTTAACGATATACCTGTTTCGGCACTCTCGGGAAAAGAACTGTCGATAGCACACTGTAGTCGGTGCCATGCTTTTGTAAAGCCCGAATTATTAGCAAAAACGAATTGGCGAGATGTACTTCCGGCAATGGGGCATCGCATGGGTATATACAGTGGTGGCTCCAGACCCGACAGTTTGTTTGATGAGGGCGAGAGCGGCTCAATTGTGCGTGCTGCCAACATCTTTCCGGAAAGACCAATTTTGGCAAAAGAAGATTGGCGTAAAATAGAGAACTATTATATTGAGAATGCGCCAGACACCATTTTACCTCCTCTTCGTAAACATAAAATTCGAGTAGGGTTACCCCATTTCAACTACAGAGAGCCCTCTTTCTCGAATCGACCTGCATTGACCGCAATGGTCAAAATTCTTCCTAACAATCGAGGGATTGTATTTAGTGATGGAAAAAGTAGGCGTAATAATTTGACATTTCTAACCCCCGATCTTCAGGAGAAGTATAGTATGCGGGTCGAATCAACACCAATTCAGTTTTATGAAAAATCAAATGAACTATACCTGACAACGATTGGAAAGGGAGTTTTTCCAACTGATGCCTCCAATGGAACCATGCAACGATTAGTAAAAAGTGGATCGGAGCCAGGGTATAAACTAGAAAGTATAGCGATTCCAGATTTACGGCGGCCTGTTTATATGGCCTACGGCGATCTGAATAAAGATGGATTAGAAGACGTAGTGGCCTGTGAATTTGGCAATCAAACGGGTCAATTGGCGTGGTATGAAAATAATGGAAAAGGAGGCTACGAGAAAAGAGTTTTGCGTGATAAGCCCGGTGCGATCACGGCCATTATTAAGGATGCCAACAACGATGGGCTGATGGATATTTATGTGCTTATGGCGCAGGGTGATGAGGGTATTTTTCTTTATATAAATCAAGGATCGGGAAAGTTTCAGGAGAAGCGGTTGTTATCCTTCTTGCCACTCAATGGGTCCCAGCATATTGAATTGGCTGATTTTAATAAAGATGGCTTTGACGATATCGTCTATGTCTGCGGAGACAATGCGGACAAAACACCAATATTGAAGAATTATCACGGCATTTATATTTTTCTTAATGACGGAAAATCCAACTTTAAACAATCGTATTTCTACCAATTGAATGGCGCTTATAAGGCGATGGTGCGAGATTATGATCTGGATGGTGACCTGGATATTGCTGCCATCTCATTTTTCCCAGACTATCTTCGCTATCCAGAGGAAAGCTTTATCTATTTGGAAAATAAAGGGCATTTAAAATTTGACGACTATTCATTTCCAGAAGCCTCTAAGGGAAGATGGGTGGTTATGGATGCTGGCGACATGGATGCCGACGGAGATATTGATCTTGTTTTGGGTTCGTTTGTGTATTTCATACCACAAGGCGATACCACCGGACTAGGTAAAAAATGGCTAACAACCGGACCTTCGGTCATTGTTTTGGAAAACACGATTCGGTAGCGTTGTCTTTTCTGCATTGCATACCAAAACAATACATCCAATGACTATACAATTTAGCCAACAAGAGATCGAGGAGATTAGGCGCTACTTTACTGAAATTGATTCTGGAGAAACCCCAAAGCAGTTACATGAATTGCATCAGGAGTTTCCAGAGTGGAACACGGTTTTTCTCCTACTCAGAAAGCTACTTGCTTATGGTATCTATTCTGGCTTACAAACAGGCCAGGAAATAAGCTATAAAGAGTTGCAGACAAAAACTCAAAAGCCCGAAACTATGCTGGCAAATGTTTACGCCTATTTTGGAATTTTCGACATTTTGTTAGCCGCCTATACAGCACATGGTGCAATTTCTCCTACGTTGAATCAAGAGCTGAAACCATCGCAAAAAGCAGCTTAGGATTTTCTAAAAAAGTGAAGTTTATACAGCAATCGTCTTTCCTATAAGTAGTTGCCGAATAGCCGCCAAATTTGAAAAGATTACTAAGGGGACTAAGCAGGTTGGTAGCAACACAAATGGAAAATAGCCGAGAGCTGTGTTCGGTTGTTCAAAGCCGAATTGTTGAAATCGATCCGGTAAGGATAATATGGCCGCTGACACGACATTGATAAGCAAGGCAAGACAAGCAAAATTCCAGGCTACTATCACAGATTTACTGAGCTTATTTTTTACAAACCCAAAGTAATAAATTAGTGGAGCTGTCAGACCGGATAGGATATCGAAGTTTCTACCCTCAAACGTCATGGCTTCAGGAATTGATTTATGAACAAATAACCAGAATAAAACGAGCTCAACAGGTATTCTTATTATGTGAATAATAGTTAGTGTTTTAATATCCAGACCGTCAATAAAAAGCTTCCCTTGTTTAGTAAAAAATCGAGATACAAAGAAAATCAACGGCGGCAGAAACAGCATTGGAAATCGCTTAGATGCCGACACGGGATCACTGTAAAATCCTATACTACTAAGCACAGATTGAAGTACTATCCATGCACCGATCGAGACTAAAAAAATTTTTGACTGGTTGGTGGCTATAAAGAATAACCAGACCGCTGCCAGAACAGTTGCCCCAAATGTCAAATAGACATAAAGTGGCATGTTCTCCATATAATGTATTGGGAAAGAGCCGTTAAAGGCGATTGGGGTAGTGTTGATACTAGTCATCGTCAGAAAGAATCTCGTTGTTCATTGATTCAATTTCGATGTAAAGGAACTAGTACTCCAGACAAAAGCACTTGCCAAATGGCAAGAAATGAAACTGGCCTTATTTTTTTGAAAATTCTTTTCGTATCCTGCTCAATGAGGTATCGGTAATGCCGAGATAAGACGCTATGTGTTTTAGCTGTACATATTGAAAAATTTCCGGATTAGACGTAATTAAATCTTCATATCGTTCTTCTGCACGTTTAGTAATTAAGGCTAGTGTTCGTTGCTTAAATTCAACAAATCCTTTCACTAACATAAATCGACCAAATTCACGGAATTCGGGGATGGAATGAAAAAGCATATTTAATTTTTCAAACGTTATCGTAAATCCTTTACAAACAGTGATAGCCTGTATATTTTCAGCAGAAATGGTATGTGTAAAAAAAGAAGCCGCTTCAAATACCATTCGATTCTCAGGATAGAAATAAGTGGTTACTTCATTCCCGTTAGTATCATAACTAAATGCCCGCATTAAGCCTTCAGCCAAAAACAAATAGTCATTACTGATTTTACCTTCCTTTAGAAAGAAATCGTTTTTTGAAAATTCTCTTGGTTCAAAATGTTCTGCAATGGTTTCAACAATTAGCCTGGATGCAGGTGAATTCTGTTGAATGTAATTTCGTAGCGCTTCTTTACTCATTGTCTACCACTTGTCGTTATTATTCCAATGCGGTCAAGAAAATATGAGCTTACTTTTTGCCCTTCCCACGCCAGGAGGAATCTCAAGCCTGGTTGATATGGGGCTTTAAGATTCCCTCTAACGTTGGAAGGACAAGAAAGGTTAAATTAAAGATAAGCACTCATTTTCTTCGCCCGGTGAAAACCCCAGCCATTAGCTGATGAAATGCTAATCTCAGAAACCACCTCTTTGGTTGCATAATCAATTTCCACTACTTTTCCGCCCTGGCCAGTAGTGTTAGAAACCTGATAGCCTGGCCCAAATATAACGTGGTTCGATGCAGCCAGGAACTGGACGCTACTGATGATCTGCGAGTAGGTTTCTATCCCTCTTTCCTGGCCATACGTCCAGGTTTGCTGAACCGTCATAGTAGTGGGGTTGATCTTATAGGCAACAGCCCGGCTGTATCTACTCGCAGCACTATTATACTCACGAATATCGCCGTTATCAAAGACCATTATATCGCCGTTGGGCAAAAAAATGTTGCTATGCTGGTACCAGTTCCATTCAAAATCAGCCGTAGTTATTAAGCCGTTCATAACATCGGAACTAGTAATCAAATTGCCATTAGCATCGACAGGTTTTAATAAATACTGCGTTAAATCTTCGTTACGTCGGTTAACAGTCCAACCCTTATGGGGGGCTAAAATCCACTTGACGTTATTCTGATAATCTAGTTTAACCACCCCCTGATGGCGCCCTGAAACAACAATGGTATTGTCTGTGGAGTCGTAAACCACTGAATTACCGTGGAACCAATCGCTGGCAGTGACATAGGAACTCTGGGATAATGCAGTCCGCTGTTCATCAAGAGATTGTTTCAGATCCCACACATTGACAATATTTCCCTCCTGGCGGTCAATTTCAATTACGTAATCTTCAATAGTAGCTGTTCCATCAGTTTTCGTGCTACCAGGCTTACTAGCCGTCAGAACAAAGTTACCATTGGGTTTTTCAATCACGTTGTGGTGGAAGATATAACCGGATAGATCCCAGTGATTAACTAGCTTACCAAATAGATCAACTTCGTAAATAACAGACGTATTGATATCGCCAAAAAAGAAATTGCCATTTCTTAATCGCTCAATGCCATCATCAAAGCTCAGGGCTTTTAATTGATCATGACTTCGGTAATCTAATACCCACCGGATATCCCCATAAGCATCCATGAAGTACGGAGTCGATGGACTACTCGTACCAAGCGTACTATAATTACTTACTAAAATCAGCCCGGAAGCTACCTTAGTTTCATCAAAAGGAGCCGCTGTAATTGACGCTGGCATATTTGGTGGTAAATCGCCCGTTTGAATAGTCACGGTGCTGTTAGCGAGTGTATCGCCACTATCGTTAACGACGCGTATATCCACGGTATTCGCATAGTTTGCATATAAACCAATTACAGGTACTGAGTGCTGAGTACCTGTATCAGTAAAGGTATGCTCAATAGTAGTCAATTTGCCATGCTTCCCTTGAACACGAATAAAGGTTTTACCCGCCACTGGAGTCGAGAAACTGACTAAAGCAGCCAGAGGAGTATATCCATAAGGATTTAATTTGATCGAATCGGCAGGCACACTAAAAGCGATGGGCGCGACAGGTGCGATAGGCGTATCGGTTAAGGATTGTTTACAGCTATTAAACGCTAACAAGGAAATTAGTAGGAATGGTACGTATTTCATAAAGCAGGTTTTACGGTTTACTTTATGGCTTACGTGATTTAATCAGACAGTGTTGCTTTGTTAATGGATTTTCTACGTTAAACTCAATTTATGTCTGCGGTAAAATCTGACAAACTATTCAGCAATTTTCAC
>NZ_WPIN01000002.1 GCF_009754945.1 Spirosoma arboris | reverse complement strand
TATTTGAGATTAATAAAGTTAATCCCGATGTTTATAGCCTTAATAGTGCTAACCTATTAATGTCAATACGTCAAAGAACTGTCTCTCTTTCGAGATTGTGGCCAACCGTTGTTGGCCTTCCTTATATTTGGGAGTGCAAAGGTACAGCACTCTATTTACTTTGTCAAGAAAAAGTTGAAAAATATTTTAAACAACTTTTCACATTTCCCATTATTAACTTCCTGATAGAAAGATTATTACATTGCAACGTGTCGCTCTTTCTTCTGATTTGGGAGTGCAAAATTATACTTTTCTATTTCTTTATGCAAGCCTTATTTTAAAGTTTTCAAAAAAATTATTCGGGTTGCAGAAATGGATAACTGTAGTCTTTTGGAGAAACAAACGTTTCTTTAATCGTTCTAGCTGAAACCCAGCGATATAAGTTCAAAGCAGATCCTGCTTTATCATTTGTACCGGATGCTCTTGCTCCTCCAAAAGGTTGCTGACCAACTACTGCGCCTGTTGGTTTATCGTTAATATAAAAGTTACCTGCAGCATTTTGGAGCTTATTTGCAACATAGTTTATTATATATCGATCCTTCGCGAAAATACAACCAGTAAGTGCATAAGGGGAAGTACTATTGACTGTTTCAATAATTTTATCGAATTCTGACGGCTCATAAACATATACTGATAGTACTGGTCCAAATATCTCTTCACACATTGTTCGGTAAGCTGGATCGCTTACTTTCAAAATCGTCGGTTCTATAAAATAGCCTTTTGAACCATTATAATTACCCCCCGCTACAACCGTCACTTGTCCACTTTTTTTAGCCTCATCAATGTAAGCTGTGATCTTTTTGAAGGCCCGTTTGTCGATAACAGCGTTTATAAAATTAGTAAAATCCTCTGTTCCACCCATTTTGATTTCCCCCAAGAATTGTTTCATTTTTGTTTCAACTGCTGGCCAGAGTGTTGATGGAATGTAGGCACGAGAGGCAGCTGAGCATTTTTGTCCTTGGTATTCAAACGCGCCACGGACTAATCCTGTAGCTACTTCATCAGCATTGGCCGATTCATGTACTAATACAAAGTCTTTTCCACCGGTTTCACCTACAATACGTGGATAACTTTTGTATTTGTGGATATTCGCCCCAATTGTTCCCCAAATTTGTTGGAAAACCCCTGTACTACCTGTAAAATGAATTCCGGCAAAGTCGGCGTGATTGAAAATAATATCGCCTGCCACTGGGCCATCAACAAAAATCAGGTTGATTACTCCTTTTGGTAAACCAGCTTCGTTCAATACATCCATAATTACTTTGGCTGAAAGCGCCTGCGAGTAGGCAGGCTTCCAGACCACTGTATTACCCATCAATGCAGCCGATGTTGGTAGATTCCCCGCAATTGCGGTGAAATTAAACGGTGTCAAGGCAAAGACAAAGCCTTCAAGCGGGCGATATTCCAATCTATTCCATACGCCTGGTGAAGAATTAGGTTGTTGTTGATAAATTTCGGTTGCATAATGTACGTTGAACCGTAAAAAGTCAATTAGCTCACAAGCCGAGTCAATTTCAGCTTGATAGGCATTTTTTGATTGCCCAAGCATTGTAGCAGCGTTGATACGTGCTCGATACGGACCAGCGATTAGATCTGCAGCTTTTAGAAAAATGCTGGCTCGGTTTTCCCATGATAAGCTAGCCCAATCTTCCTTTGCAGACAACGCAGCTTCTATCGCCTGTTCAACGTGCTGACCATCTCCTTCATAAAAATAGCCCAATGTATGTTGGTGGTCATGTGGTGGTGCAACACGAAGTTTATGTTCAGTTCGTACCTCTTTTCCATCGATATACATTGGAATATCTGTTTCCATTGCTCGGAAATCGGCTAAAGCTATCTTAATTGCTTCACGTTCGGGAGAGCCGGGACGATATTCTTTGACCGGCTCATTCGCCGGTGTCGGTGCATTGAAAAATCCAAAAGACATAATGAAGTGTCAAGTTTTTACAAATTTACAGATTGCACTACTTATCCACTAATCCACACTAGTTTTCCACATTTAAAGAGTATCGTTTCGATTCATTGAGCTGATTTACCGTACTTTGTATCCTTATTTTGACTTTTAGCTTATGCGTTTTTATAGTACAAATAATCCAGAAATAACCGTAACAGTCGAGGAAGCCCTTTTCCACAGTATGCCTGTTGATAAGGGTTTATATATGCCTACTCCCTTGCCCAAGCTAGGTGCTCAATTTTTTGAATCTATTGCTGGTCAATCATTAGCAGAAATTGGTTTTGAAATAAGTAAGGCACTTTTTGGTAATGAGATCAGTAAAGCAGATCTGGAAGAGTTAACACACCGAGCATTTCCTTTTGATACGCCTGTTGTTAATCTGGAAACTGGTAAATCGGCTGTTCTGGAGTTATTTCATGGACCTTCCTTAGCCTTTAAAGATGTTGGTGCGCGTTATATGGCTGCTTTAATGTCTTATTGCTCAAAGCGTAGCGATAAAGAAATAAATATTCTGGTAGCTACCTCAGGTGATACAGGTGGAGCTGTTGCTATGGGGTTTCACAATGTACCGGGCGTTCGGGTTTCAATTCTTTATCCAAGCGGCCGTGTTAGTGATTTGCAGGAGAAACAATTAACTACGTTAGGTGGAAATATTCAGGCATTTGAGGTTGATGGCTCATTCGATGATTGTCAGGCAATTGTCAAGCAAGCTTTTATTGATGCTGAACTAAACGCCCAGCTATCACTTTCCTCAGCGAATTCGATCAATATTTTCCGATTAATTCCTCAGGGTTTCTACTACGTTCGGGCGTATGGGCAGGTTCGCCAGTTTGGAAAACCCGTTGTTTTTTCGACACCTAGCGGAAATTTTGGAAATATAAGTGCGGGTGCTATGGTTCAGCAAATGGGCTTACCTATCGCTCATTTCGTTGCAGCAACTAATCTCAATCATGTTGTTCCAGACTATCTTACCACTGGAATTTATACTCCTAAGGCTTCAGTAGCGACTATATCAAACGCAATGGATGTTGGTAGCCCAAGTAACTTTGTCCGGCTGGCACATTTGTATGGCGATGACTACAATCGTTTTAAAACTAATGTCTCCGGATTTTTCTACGATGATGACGAAACACGTGCTGGTATGCA
The DNA here is from genome assembly GCF_009754945.1 of Spirosoma arboris. Lineage (GTDB taxonomy): Bacteria > Bacteroidota > Bacteroidia > Cytophagales > Spirosomataceae > Spirosoma > Spirosoma arboris. The sequence continues at coordinate 908,370 of NZ_WPIN01000002.1, read as the reverse complement.
GAAAATTTATGACCAGTTCAATTACGTTGCCTGTCCACATACGGCTATTGGAATCATGGGCCTACAAGATTATTTAACTGAATCGAAACAGGATAGTATCGGTATAGCATTGGCTACAGCGCATCCTTCGAAGTTTAAACCGCTTGTTGAAGTCGTACTAAATATATCTGTTGACGTACCTAAGCGTTTAGCCATTTTATCTGATCGACCAAAGCAAAGTATTCATATACCGGCTGATTACGAAGCGTTTAAAGAGTCTTTACTTCACACAGTGGCTTAGTTAGTTATCCACAAAAAAGCCAGAAATTTATGGATTTCTGGCTTTTTTGTGGATAACTAATCGTGTTTTTAATTCACCGTATCTCCCCGTAAAGCACGGTATCGCTTGCGAGCCTCAGCCCCATAGATACTTCCAGGATACTTTGTAAGTACTTTCTGAAAAGCCTCCATGGCGGCTGCTTTATCTTTTAAGCGCTCATCATAAATTTTTCCCTGAGTGAATAAGGCATCGTCTCCTAAAATATCATTTGGGTATTTATTGACAATTTGCTTTAGGTCTTCGAGTGCTTCAGCATTTTTCCCCTGCTTCATATAAGTATTAGCTCGTAACCAAAGCACCTCATCCGCGATGCTGTGATCTCCATACTTTGTCAACATTCGATTGAGGTTATCCACAGCTTCATCAGTTTTATTCTGTAAAAGCAGCAATTCCGTATCAGCATACCATCGCATGGCAGCTTCTGTACTATCCATACCAGTGTTATCCACAATTAATAAACTTAACTGTTCGGCATCATTGGCGATTTCTCGGGAAGTAGCCAGTTTTAGAACATCAAGTAAATCCTTTGCTACGGAGAAATTACCTTTGTAATAGTGTAGTTTGGCATTTTTCAGTTTAGCCTCATACCCTAATAGTTCTTCTTTCTGAGACTTTTCCACCTGAGAGTACAATAATGTGGATTCCCATGGTTCGCCTTTAAGCAGATAAATATCCCCTTTATCGAGTTTACACCGATCAACAAAATTTTTATCAGCTTTGCCTAAATCGATAGCCAGATCAAGAACTGTCAATGCAGTGTCTTTGCTGTCAAGATAGTTTCCATAAAGATTAGCCGTACTTCGTAAGGCTTCAAGTGTTTTGACATTAGTACCAATCTCTTGCAACATACGCTGATAATCAGCGATTAACTTTCTGATTTCAAGTTTATCAATCGGATACGTATTCTTAACCTGTTCTTCCCTAGCATTTATAACTAATCGACGGGCAAATGGGTAAAGCTGGCCTTGTGGATAAGTCGTTGTGACATACTCAAATGCATCTGCAGCAGCTTTGTATTCTTTGTTGTTCATGGCTAACATACCTAAGTCATAGACCCGACTGCCATTTAATTTCATTCGTTTATCAGTTGCTTTTTCCTGCAACAATGCTCTACTGAATTTCTGTTTCTGTACAAAATACCAGATAAGTAACTCATTATAAGCTAGTTCATTCGGTTCTAATTGAATTTTTGTATAAAGCGCTTTTTCCACAAGTGGCTCATCCTTTGTGTTGATAAACCCTTGCAAAGCCGCCAAAACCGTCTCTTTTTTATCTGTTTGTTTACTGGTCGTAATAATTTCATCAATTGCCTTTTCAGTTTGACCAGTTGACCGATACAGCGCCATTAAATCCTCGCTGTACGACGTTGGGTCTTTACTGACTTCACGTGCCGTTTCAAGCGTTCGGACAGCCCAGCGCGTCTCTCCAACTTCAGTAAAGGCCGTTGCCAGTTTTTCGAGTTTTGCAATCGATGCTTTACTCGATTGTAAGGCGGCCGCATACTGAGCTTGAGCCTGTGTGGTATCGCCCTGTTGTGTGGCCAGTTGCCCACTCAACAATTCGTAATAAGCACGATTGGCTTCATCACTTCGCTGTTGCTTCTTTAGATATTTTAGTGCGTCCTCAATTTTATTGGTTTTTTGGAGGCTCGTTATATACCGAGTCAGTCTTATCCATGTGACGTCTGTTTTCAACAGCTTGGCATATTCGTTTGCTGCTTTTTCAAACTCACCTGTTTTGTAATATTCTTCGGCCAGCGTTGTCCCCCCCTGTCCATACACCAGCCCGGCTGACAACAGGCATAGCATTACAACAATGACTTTTGACCTTATTAACATTTTATAAAAAAGCTTTTTAAAAGAAACGTTATTATAACCATTAGTCATGTGGAAATGTGAATAATTAAGTTGTCCACTATTAGAATTGCCTTTTGTGGAAAAGATAATCAGTTTATCCACGAGACCAGATTTGCTTATCCACAATTAAATTACTCATTTTAAAGTAAATAACATCTTTTCCACATTTTGTTTGTTAAGTAATTGTGGATTTGTGCATAATATTTGTACACAGTTTTCAGTGGGGAAAATTTGTGGAATCAGTTGTGATATGTAGGGTTTTCTCCACATCAACCAGCCTTAATATTTCGTGTGTGGATTACTATCGATTCATTCCACATAAGTTCAGACCCTTGTAAACACGTTTTCCACTTCTACTGTTTACTTATGCACATGGTTATTCACACAAAAATTTCACTTTTTTAATTTAGAATAGACCTTTGCCTTTCAGAGGAAAATAAATCTCAATCACCCTTTTAAAGGGCAATTATTGTGCCCTCCTATTATTTAGAGGTTAAACGAACGATATAATGCTTAGGGATGAAGGTTCTGATATTGTTAGGCTTTCTTTAATATATAGATTAAGCTAGATGAATTGCCAGTACGTTTAGCTTCGGCATTTGATGATAAGCCTATCTGTATACTTTTTAGATAATCGGCCTTTCCACTCTTATAACGTGTGCTTAGCATAGCAATATAGAATGCATCAAATACCATTGGCTTCTGATCAGTTAATACAAACCCATGCTTTTGGAAGAGTGGCTTTATGGTCGATGGAGTGAAATGATGCAAGTGACGGGGAACGTCATACGCTGCCCAATATTCTTTGAAATAATGGGCATCGTATGAGTCAGAATTTGGGACAGCAATTAGCAGTGTCCCCTTGCTACTTAATAATTGATATAACTGCGGAATTACTTCATTTAAATTTGAAACATGTTCGAGAACATGCCAGAGAGAAATGATGTCAAAAGGTTCCTCTCCTTTGATGGCTTCTAGATTTGGTTTTACCTCAATCTCTAATTTTTTCTGGGCAATGTCTCGAGCATCACTGTCGGGTTCCATACCCATTACATTCCAACCAGCTGTTTTACAGTTTTCTAGAAATGCTCCTGTCCCACAACCTACATCCAGAATTCGCCCCTCTCCTCCATTCAGCTTATTAATTAAGTTAAGTTTGGAGCGTAGCGTATAATTTCGCACAATGCGATAAGCTGTATTTATTAGTCCTTTCCCCTCATCATTGTGGGATACATAATCTTCGGATTTATAATAGGAACCTATTGAATTAGCATCAGGCCGAGGATTTGTTAACCGAAAATCGCATGTTTCACATTGTTGAATGGCGAACTTCTGTTGGCTAACAAGGTAATCTTGACAGACTAAAAACGGCTTGAATCGATTGGCGCCACAAACTGGGCATTCTGTTATAGTTTCCAAATTCGCGATTAAAATTCTATGGATACAAAAAGGTTCTGATCACAAATCAACTTGATTGTATAATCAGAACCTACTTTTCTAACGGCCCATGTAGACCAACAAAATCGAAACATCGGAAGGGCTCACACCACTAATTCGGGATGCCTGACCAATAGTTGCTGGACGCAAACGCTTCAATTTTTCTTTACCTTCAAAGGAAAGCGCTTTAAGTCGATCATAATCAAAAGTAGGATTGATCGACAGGCTTTCCCATTTATCTAACTTATCGGCGTTTTGTTTTTCCCGATTCAGATAGTCTTCATATTTAATTTCGATGACGGTTTGTTCAATGATCTCCTCCCCTACCCCAGGCATATCTGGAATCATTTTCAGCAATTCTTTCACATCCTCCTGATCTATTTCTGGTCGTTTCAGCAAGGTATAAAAACTACCTTTTTCGCGAAGCTGGGCACTGTTTTTCGACGCTAACCATCCATTGATTTCTTCAGGTTTTACCTTAGTCGCTCGTATAGCTTCTGTTAGTTCCGCTACGCCATCACGCTTTATAAGCATATTCTCATAGCGTTCCTGAGAGGCTAAACCTATTGCATATCCTTTTTCGGTCAACCTCAAATCTGCATTATCCTGACGTAATAGAGTTCGATATTCAGCCCGAGAAGTGAACATTCGGTAAGGCTCCTCTGTACCTTTTGTAATAAGATCATCGATCAAGACACCTATATAACCCTCTGAGCGTTTGATGGTAAATTCGGCTTCTTCATTTACGTTTCGGTGGGCGTTTATGCCAGCCATTAGTCCTTGGCAGGCCGCTTCCTCATAGCCAGTCGTTCCATTTATTTGCCCAGCGAAAAAGAGATTATGCACTAATTGTGTTTCCAGGGTCGGTTTTAACTGTGTTGGTGGGAAGAAATCGTACTCAACTGCATAGCCAGGCCGAAACATTCGAACGTTTTCAAATCCTTCAATTTTTCGTAAGGCATTGTATTGAACGGTCTCTGGAAGAGATGTTGAGAAGCCATTTACATAAACTTCTACTGTGTCCCAGCCTTCCGGTTCTACGAAAATCTGGTGTCTGTCTTTATCAGCAAAGCGATTGATTTTGTCCTCTACAGAAGGGCAATAGCGTGGGCCTAACCCTTTGATTCTTCCCGTAAACATGGGTGACTTTTCAAAGCCTGTTTTCAGTTCATCATGTACGGCCTGATTGGTATACGTGATCCAACAGCTACGTTGTTTAATTAGCGCTGGCGTATTTGTGTAGGAAAATTTCCCAGGATTTTCATCTCCAAGTTGCTCTTCCATCCTACTGTAATCCAAGCTTCGACCATCTACGCGCGGTGGTGTTCCGGTTTTCATTCGCCCAGCCTCAAAGCCTAAACTCACCAATTGCTCAGTTAAGCCTGTTGCTGAACGTTCAGCAGTTCGCCCTCCACCGAATACTTTCTCGCCTATAAACATCTTGCCGTTTAAAAACGTACCATTTGTTAAGACTACAGCTTTGGTGATAAATTCTACGCCTAAACTTGTTTTTACACCAGCTATTCGGCCATCTTTCACAATCACTTCATTTACTGTATCCTGCCAGAAATCAATATTTCTATTTTCTTCTAGTGCTTTCCTCCATTCCAATGCAAACACATTACGATCGCTTTGACAGCGCGGACTCCACATAGCCGGCCCTTTTGAACGGTTTAGCATCCGGAATTGAATCATGCTTTTATCACTGATAATTCCTGACATTCCACCCAATGCGTCAACTTCTCGCACAATTTGCCCTTTCGCTACTCCACCCATTGCTGGGTTACAGGACATTTGCGCAATGGTTTGCATATTCATTGTAATCAATAAAACTCGTGAGCCCATTGTCGCAGCAGCACTTGCTGCTTCACATCCTGCATGGCCTGCACCAACTACAATGACGTCGTAAGAAGAATACATTTTTGATGATTTTTGAAAAATGTTTCACGTGGAAACTTTTCACAAAATTGTTGAAAGTTGTTGAAAAGATAAAACGTGATTAAAAACTGATACATAAGCAACAAAAAACCGCTGACCTTCGTGCCAAGTCAGCGGTCAAATGAGAAAGTGAGATTTACTTACTTACTTTCTGCAAATACTGATTTGCTTCTTTTTTGTAAAAAAGATTATAATTTGGTGTGACTGATCGAAGTACTTCAACTTGTTTCGTTTTCTGCTGTAAGTTAGTAGAATCGAAAAATGAAGGTGTACTGCGCTTCGTTGATTTAGCAGCTTCAGCCTGACGCTTTGGATCTTCTTCCTGTTGTTTTAAGGCTTTCTCAGATTCCAATAAGCGAGTGAGAATTTCATTCTGACGATTGATAAGATTTGGATTTACTCGCTTATTCACTAAATCAGTTTCTGATTCGTCCATCTTTTCCAATAAATCCTTCACCTGTTTTTCCTGTTGTTTACCTGCTTCAGTTCCTTTCGCATTTTCCTCCAGTTTCTTTAACATTTGACGTATCATCGCTTGTTCAGCAGCCATTTGAGATAGCTCTTCTGAGAGACCTCTGCCGGTTTTACCTCCCTTCTGAAGTTGCTGCATTTTGGCGTTAAGTTGCTTCTGCATCTCCCCCATTCCGCTAGGATTCTCTCCCTTTTTGCCACCTTTGCCTTTACCAGGCATTGCCATTGCATTCATTTGCTGCTGCATATTCTTTAATACATCACTAAGCATAAGTGCAAGATTATTGATTGATGTCATCGCAAATTGTTGCTTAGAAGAAGCCATACTTAAACGACGATCGCGTAATTGTTGAACACTTTCGTCCATATAAGACTTCATATTTGTCAGCTCTCGGGTCACGAACGATTGGATTTGTACAACCCGACTAGCCAATGCATTCAGGCTATCTTCGATTATTTTAGCATCGTCCTGAAGCTTTAATTGCTCTTGAGAAAGTTTAGTTACACGAGGATCTTGTAGACTCATTCCCCGGAAATCCTTCATTACTTTTTCCTGGCCAAACGAAAGGGTAATCAGGTTATCGAGGATATTACGTAGATCATCCATATTTTCCTGCATCTCTTCCATCTCAGCCGATTGCATTGATTCTTTCATTGCCTTACTCATTGCGCGCATGGACTTAGCTGATTTTTGCTGTTTAGAAGAAGCTTGCTTACCCTGATTGCTCTTCATGTTTTTCATCGCTTCTTCCATGTCTTTCTCAATTTCCTTCTGCTCTTCTTCAGAAGATTCAGGCTTATTTAAATCATCTTTCTCTGCCTGTTTCTCCAACTCATCCAGTTGCTCTTTCGTGTTTTTAAAGTCTTCCTGAGACTTCTCCTGTTGTTTCTGCTGATCCTGTGAAGTCTCGTTTTTCTTGGCATTTTCTTCTGCCTGTTTCTCTAAATTCTCTGCTTGCTTCTCTAGATTCTCTGCAATATTATTTACTTTTTGCTCCAGTTGCATCTGCTTGAAAAGCTTTAGGGCTCGATCTAAATCTCGCTCCATATTCTTTTCTTTACGACTCAATTTGTCAAGCATATCCGATGCTTTTTCATCTTGCTTACGTTCAAGAAGTTGCTTGAGCTGCTCATAAAGTTGCTTCGATTCCGGATCAAGCAATTCATTGAATAGCTTTTTTAACTGCTCTAATTTATCCTGCATTGCTTGATTCTTCTCAGAGAATCGCTGCTGTGTATCGTTCGTTTTCTGGAACTGCTCCTGTAATTTTTGGATTTCCTTGAGTAGCTCTTCACGCTTCTGTAATACGTCTTGGAGTTGTTTTTTGTCCTGGAAATCGGATGACTTTTTCGTCCGCATACGATCTTCCATCTGATTCAACTCCTTCTTTATCTCCTGCGTTTTGCTCAGTGCGTTGTCAATTTGTTGCTCAGTTTTTTCGGCTGACTTATCGACCTGTTTCTGAATTTCGGCGTTTGATGGCACCACAAAATTCAGCTGATTTGACCTGCTCGACTTCGGCCCATTCACGCCATCGTTATCCCAAACCTGAACGAAATACTCAAGTTTGTCCTCTTGACCCAGCTTCAAACTATCAAGCGACCAATTGTAGACGAAATTCTGTGAAGTAGTCGAACGGTTGACTGGAATGTCTTTGCTATATAAAGCTGACTCTTTTCCGTTGCGATTAATTTTGTAATTCAGACGTAGCTTCGAGAACCCATAGTCATCAGAGACAAGCCCTGAAAGAGCAATGTAATTATAGGTAACTGTGTCCTGAATCCGATCAACAGAAATTTGTGGGAACCGATCTGGAATGACCTGGACATTATACTGAATTACCGATGGTGCTGCAATTTGCCCGTTTTTCAATGATACAGTATACGTAGCGTTTTGCATTAACCGTCTATTTAACACGAAAGTATTATTATCAATGAGACGAGCTGATGAAGGTTTTGCGTCTGTGTTAAAACGTAGCAACAATGAATCTGTATGATCAGCAGCAAATTCCCAGTTTACTACTGTTCCTTGTGGAACAAGTAAATTACCAACATTTGAAAGCTGCTCAGTAGGCTTGTTAAGATAGGCCGGATAGTCAAGTTTAACATTAAACGAAAGGACAGCTGGGCGGTCAATCAGTGTAACTTTATATCCTTCTGAATTGAAACCTGCAGCCTCTAAATGAAAGTCTAGATCACGTTGGAGGTTATCAAAATTATACGAAAACAGATCTCCTGTTTGTTCAAGTTTAAAGCGTGTTCCATTAGCAACAACATATACTGCTTGTGGTAAAGCGTCGCCAGTAAGTTTTACTTTTAATGGGAAATCTTCATTTCTAAATGCCTTTAATGACTTGTTCTGAACAATAAACTTAAAGGGAGCTTCTTCGACAAACTCTTTATTATAATTCACAAGCCGTGTTGATGACTTTGTGAAGAATGTAGGATTCACAATTAGAATTAAGAGAATCAGAGCTAACGGAGGAATGGCGTATTTGAGAAACTGTCGATTACTGCTGATTTGAATAGCATTGGCAAAACGATTAATTAGTAACTGTTGTGAACGTTGATTTAAGCTAGCTTGTAGTAGATCGCTTTGGTCAGATGAGATGCGCTGAAGTTGAAGCGTATTTAGAAGCTTATCTCCTACCTCTGGAAAGAACGTTCCAATTTGACGTGCGGCCTCGTCATTCGACAAAGGTTTATTGAGGCCATATAAACTCATTAATGGGCGAATAATAAATAAATAGAGGCCAACTAAGGCAGTCAGAAGAAACCCGAAAAATAAGGCTCCTCGGCCAACTGAATTAAATTTGCCGATAAACTCAGCAGTATTAACAAATAGATAACCACTTCCGAGGAGGGCAATAAAAAACAGACTTCCTTTAACCAATTGGTTTTGGAAGTAGCGTTTTTTGTACTCGTCTATGCGTTGTAAAAGCGTTGTGTAAGCAGTTGAGGATTGCATAGGAATTCAGGTTGAGTCGTTAAACTAATAGGGTCTCGAAATACTGAATAACGTGTTTTTTCAAAAAGGTTTCCTGAGTTAACAGGTCACCATGTGGGACAGGTTTAGTTAATATCCATTGCGGCCAACCATCCTTATCGTATCCATCGAATGTGTAGTATCCAGATTGACTCAAGACACGGCACACAGCTATATGCATTAAATCTTGTTTTGCTTCTTTAGAAAAACGTTTGGGCCCTGCTCCTAACTCCTGTACTCCGATTAGAAATAGGACAGCATTCAAGTCGGTGGGGCGTTTTCCAACTAGTGATTGTAGTTGATTAAGTAACCCATCCCATATTATATCTATACTTTTTTCCTCCATGGCAATGGGTTCGTTTTTTCTTCTCCCTAAATTACAACGTTTTATACTACAAACGAATACAAACTATGTTTCGGTTTACTCAATCATCAATAGCTGATTTTATCGATCTGCTTTTTCCCATTTTGTGTTTAGGTTGTAAAAACTCGTTAAGTGCTAATGAACGTGTGTTGTGTACAGCTTGTCGAATTAGTTTGCCAGAGACAGGCCAACATATGGAACCTTACGATCAAAATCACCTCAATAAGTTTGCCGGAAAAGTACCTATTCAATTTTTAGCCTCTTACCTGTATTTTACAAAAGCTGGAGTCGTACAAAATTTAATTCACTCCTTTAAATATAAGGGTCAAAAAGAAGCAGCTAAAGAACTGGCAAACTGGTATGGCCACCAGTTGAAATCAGAATGCAAACAACTTGAAGATATAGACGTAATTGTTGGCGTTCCGTTGCATAAAAGTCGTTTTCAACAACGGGGCTATAATCAAGCTGATTGGATTGCAGAAGGCTTAGCAGAAGCGCTTGATGTTCCTATGAGAACGGATTTATTAATTCGTAATGAATTCAAAGAATCTCAGACTCGAAAGAATCGATTAGAACGATGGGAAAATGTTAAGACTGTATTCGCTGTACTAAATTCTGAATTAGTTTGTAATAAAAATATAGTTATAGCAGATGATGTATTAACAACTGGTGCAACAATTGAAGCCTGTGCTATTGAATTATTAAAAGCTGGCTGTAAATCAGTTCGAGTATTAACCCTGGCTACAGCTCACAGATGAGCAAATTATTTTTACATATTCGATATAAAAAAGGGGCATTCTGATCAGAATGCCCCTTTTTTATATCGAATATGTAATTCTATTTATTACGCCCTACGCCAATCATGGCACATCGGAAACCAATCATTGCTGTAGCTGAGTCCTGATCTAAGAATCGACGCGTACCTGGTGACAACCAATAAGCAACATCATTCCAGGAACCACCTTTATAAACACGCAGTTTATCGTCAATTAGTGATTGTTTATTCTTGCTATCGTAGTTCTTCGAATCGTCTACATAACCATTTCTACGAACGGGATTTAAATCACTTACGTCCTGATAAGAAAGTGGCCGATAAACGTCCATTACCCATTCATTCACATTACCAGCCATGTTATAAAGGCCAAAATCGTTTGCAGGATAGGCGTAGATTTCAGCAGTTATGATAGCGCCATCGTTTGAACGGCCGGCTATACCTGCATAGTCACCACGACCACGTTTGAAGTTCGCTAACATTTGACCTTGTTTCCGGCCTTTCTTAGGGTTCCGAACTGATGAGCCATCCCAGGGATAAATCCGTTGGTTGATTTGATTCTCGTCCATATATTGAGTTCCAATCAAGGCTTTGGCAGCATATTCCCATTCAGCCTCAGTTGGCAGGCGGTAATCTGGTAAAATTGTACCGCTTTCCAGGCTTGGTCTTGAAGGAGCAGCTGTAGTAGCTTCAGCTAACGCAGCATCATCTGCCTTCTTAGACTTACGTTTCAGTGAGAAACCGCCACCTTTCTTTTTAGGCCCACTTCCTTTTATCAATTCATTGTTTACAGCATTTGACCGCCAGGTGGCATAGTCGGTAGCTTGTACCCATGAAACGCCGACAACTGGATAGTAGCGGAAAGCAGGATAACGGAGGTATTGTGTTACGTACGAATCGTTAAACGACAATGGATTAGACCAAACTGTTGTATCAGGCAAAGCGGCTTTGACTACTTCCTCTGATGAATCACGCTGAATGGCATTCAAATACTCGAGATAGTGTACGTTGGCCATTTCGGTTTCATCCATATAGAATGATTGAATCGAAACGGTGCGCTCTTTATTATCGCGCGAGTTCATTACATCTTCTTCCAGAGCGCCCATTGTGAATCGGCCGCCTTCAATAAAAACGAGGTTTGGACCTGCTTTCTGTCCTGCAAATTTTTTAACCTGAAATCCATCTTTCTGGTTGTAAGCAATACCCGTCGCCGTACTTGTCTTACCGGGCTGCACACTGGTTGGGTGCTTGGGCTTACAGGATGCCAGGGCCGTCATTGCCAGTAGCACATAAGCCGCTCGTTGCAGGTGATACTTTTGAATCATTGCTCTATTTTTTGTAAAACGTAGGTACAAAAATCGTAATTAATTTGTCATCGAACCCAATATTTCATCCAATTGCTCAACTGAATACACATTTACATGGGTGATAATGGGCCTTCCTTTCGATTCTTTTAATGAGCATTTGGTCGGATTTCGCTTGATGTATTCAATTACCTTGCCAAATTGGTCCGATTTGAAGAAGTCGTCGTTCCCGTTAGAAACGAAGTATCCTTTCAGGATATTATTCTTAAGCGTCAGTTTTTCAAGGTATAACTGCTCAGCTTTCCAACGAACATTCACCATTTTAATAAGGTTTTCGACCTCCTCGGGCATTGGGCCAAAGCGGTCGAGAACTTCCTGGCGGAATGCCTGCAATTCTTCCTTGTTTTGAAGGCTGTCCAAGCGAGTATATAACGCCAAACGTTCCGATATATTTGAGACGTATCGTTCAGGAATAACAACCTGCAAATCAGTCTCAATAATGGTGTCTGGTAAAGATAGTTTCAGATCGCCAGGTTTGGTTTCAAACAGGTCTTTAAATTCGTTTTCGCGCAGTTCCTGAACGGCTTCATCAAGCACTTTATGATACATTTCAAAGCCGAGGTCATTGACAAAACCGCTCTGTTCTGCACCGAGTAGATTTCCTGCTCCCCGTATGTCCAAATCACGCATCGCAATTTTGAAGCCTTCTCCCAAGTCGGAAAAGTCTTCGAGAGTTTGCAATCGCTTACGGGCGTCGGCTGTCAGAACTGACGGTGGTGGAGTCAATAAATAACAGAATGCTTTTCGATTCGATCTCCCTACCCTACCACGCATCTGATGCAAATCTGAAAGCCCAAAATAGTGGGCATTGTTAATTAGAATCGTGTTCGCATTAGGAATGTCAAGTCCAGATTCGATGATATTCGTTGACATCAACACATCATATTCCCCTTCAATAAATCGAGTCATAATACGCTCCAATCGGTCGCCTTCCATCTGCCCATGCGCTACGCCAACGCGGGCTTCTGGTACCAGCCGCATAATCAGGTTGCCGATGGATTCAATATCATTGACACGGTTATGTACAAAAAAGACTTGGCCACCCCGGCGAATTTCGTAACTAACTGCATCTCTGATAGTTGCCTCGTTGTAAGGATGCACCTCTGTTGTTACAGGTTGTCTATTTGGCGGTGGAGTCGCTATTACAGAGAGGTCACGAGCACCCATCAGTGAGAAATGTAGCGTCCGGGGAATTGGGGTAGCTGTAAGTGTCAATACGTCGACTTCAACTCGCATTTCCTTCAGTCGATCTTTGGTTTTTACGCCAAATTTCTGTTCTTCATCAATAATCAAAAGCCCTAAGTCCTTGAATTTGATGTCTTTATTGACAATTCGGTGCGTTCCGATCAAAATCCCAATTTCGCCTGATGCCACTCCTTTCAGAATTTCTTTTGTTTGAGCTGCTGTTCGAAACCGGTTGATATACTCAATTTTGACGGGGAAATCTACCATGCGCTCACTGAACGTCTTAAAATGCTGCATTGCCAGAATTGTCGTTGGTACAAGGACCGCAACCTGTTTATTATCTGTTACAGCTTTAAATGCCGCACGGATAGCTATTTCGGTTTTACCGAAACCCACATCGCCACACACAAGCCGATCCATCGGGTGTGGTTTTTCCATATCATCTTTTACATCATTTGTCGCTTTGGCCTGATCGGGAGTATCTTCATAAATAAATGAGGATTCAAGCTCAACCTGTAAGAAGCTGTCACGACTATAGGCGTACCCTGGCGCTGTTCTGCGTTTGGCGTAAAGCGCAATTAATTCGCGCGCAATATCTTTAACCTGCTTCCGAATTCGCGATTTTTTCTGCTCCCATTCCTGAGTGCCGAGTTTGCTCATCGTAGGTGGTCCACCTTCCCGACCACTATATTTAGCGATTTTGTGCAAACTGTGGATACTTACAAGCAAAATGTCGTTGTCGCGATAAATCAGGCGGATAGCTTCCTGCTCATTACCAGCATGATCTACTTTCTCTAAGCCTGCAAAACGTCCGATTCCATAATCAATATGGGTAACATAATCGCCAGGTTGCAAGGTTTTTAACTCACGTAGTGTCAGCGCTTTTGATTTGGAGAACTTATCCTGAACGCGATATTTATAGTAGCGATCAAAAATCTGGTGATCGGTAAAACAGGCAATTTTCAGCGCTTCGTCTATGAAACCCTCCCGTAATCCGATATTTATAGGTTGGAACTTTATAAATGGATCTAATTCTTCGAATATCGTTCGAAGCCGATCGAGTTGTTTGAAGGATTCGGCTGTAATTATGTTAGTAAATCCTTTTGCCTGATTTTCCCCTAACGTGTCAGCCAAGCGTTTAAAATCCTTATTGAATGATGGTTGTGGTTTGGAATTATATTGCTGCTTCCCTTCCGTTTTAAAATAGAATTTACGGCCAAATTCAACAGTCCGGAATCGTTTTAATTCATTCAGGAATGTTCGACGAGTTTCGAATAAATCAGTCGGGTTGGATATTACCTGGATACCTCCACTACTTGCTACAACCGACTCGAAGCTTTGCTCAGTTTTTTCGAAACACTTTTCGATTATTTCAAGTGTAAACTCAATGTCTTTCGCCCATATTGTCGTTACTTCTGGTAGAAAGTCAAAAAATGGCTCGCGCGTTTCCTGAACGAGTTTAGTTTGAATATTGGGGATGATGTTGATAAACTCAACTGGATCTGTGGATAACTGAGATTCTGGATTGAATTTTCGAATACTTTCTACTTCATCATCGAACAAATCAATTCGAAATGGAAACTCACTCGCGAATGAAAAGACGTCAATAATTCCCCCACGGACCGAAAACTGCCCTGCTTCATACACGAAATCTGTTTTCTCAAATTCATAGGTTTGAAGTAGTTCAGCTACGAAATGTGTATCCAGCTTCTCTCCCACTCTAATCGTTAACGTATTCGCTTGTAATGAGCGTTTGTTGATAACTTTCTCCGATAAAGCTTCAGGATAAGTTACCATTAGCAGCCCATCTTTAGGAGCTGGATTCAGTTTGTTAAGTACTTCTGCCCGCATCAATACGTTTGCATTCTCGACTTCTTCGTACTGATATGGCTTTTTATAAGACATCGGAAAAAGCAACACTTCTTGACTGAGCAGGTTTTGCAAGTCATTGAAGAAATAAGAGGCTTCGTCGCGATCCGTTAAAATATACAGGTGATTCCCGCCAATCGATTTAAAAATTGACGAAGCCAACACGGCATCCAAACTACCTGCCAAACCTTTGATCTGTAGTCGTTGAGGTTCATTGGCCACTGGTTTGCGGGTGAATGGTTCAGTCAGCAATTTTATAAAACTATCGTCGGCATATAAGCCGAGCAATTCATCTGGTTTCAAGCGTTAGTCAGGTTGTATGTCAAACACGAAAAGCCGCTGGAAGGACATTCCGGCGGCACAGTTAAGTAACAGCGGGTTTTGGAAATTTGTTGCGCCAAACGCTTATTTCAATTCTGAAATGAGGGCATATGCAATGCTCTCGTTATCTAATAATTTTCGAATCCGGTCGCTATCTTCAAAAACAATTACGATCTCTTTTTTATCAATATCTTCTTCGTCATCCACCCATTTCCAATCTTCGGCAATGGCATCGAGTATGCTCAACAAGCTACCCATTTTGGCGGGGTCACGTTCTTTATTTACTAATTCAGCTGTGTTTGTAAAATATAAAATGACTCGTTCGTCTTCAAGCCATTGCAAGTCATTCAGTGAATCGTTTAGTGCTTCTAGTGTGAAACCGAAATTTGGAATTTCTAATAAGTCGGCGATCTCCTCGTAAAATTGGCGCAATGTTTGTGTATGCTTTCCGTCGACATGGGCAATAAAATCTTTTGCATATCGAGCCTCTAGTTCACGCTCAGATTGACTGATTAGAATGTTAGGAGTCATGGGTTTTTTCTGGAATTTTGGCTAAACAAGTGGATAAAATAATTGTTCCACGTGAAACTGATTATCAGTTAGTTATAATCCTATGTAACCAGTTAAACCCTGGTTACTTAAGTGTTTTTGGGTGTGAAACGCTTACAAAGGTACATTGGTTAAGAATAAAAAAACCCTCTAAATCGGAGGGTTTTTCGTCAATGTTAGTTCAATGAAAAGAGAGGAATTCGAGCTGCTACCATGTTGTGAAACATCAATTCTGTAATCATTGGTGTCATGTATTTGATAAGCGGAAATTCCGAAATCGATTCCATTACTTCCAGCTCTGAATCGGCTTTAAAAATACACCAGAGTTTTTGTCGATCAATCGAAAGAGAGTAAGAGAGTAAAAATCCCTTTTCCATTAATTCCTCCACTTTGAGCCGTTGGGCGGGAATCCGGTTCTCGAAACCTTCATCCATTACAGCTGGAAGGTCAAATTCAACCATGTATTGGCTCATAGGCATTGCTGTTAAATACAAGCCAGAGTTTATTGGGCTCCGGCTATCAGCAAATTAACAACGTTTAGTTCATCTTCGTTAATTGAGTGCGGAAAATTTGGATACAATTTAGCCGTCACGTTTGCACCCATCTCCCGAAATACAGTTTCTGATTCAAGAACGCGCTCTTTAGGAATATGAGGATCGATGTCACTACACCCCAAAAAAATGGGTGTGTTGTTCAGCAATCCTTCGTAGTTACGTACTAAATCGGGAGGGCCAATCAGCCCCCCACTTAAACCAAACACGCCACCATACTCAGCCGCATTACGGGCGACGAACTCCAATGCAAGACAAGCTCCCTGCGAAAAACCAAGCCAATAAATTTGTGGCAGTTTGAAATTAAAGTCCGATTGTAAACGGGCTCGCAGACTTGCCAGAACTTCTAAAGCCGAAGATAAGAACGGTTCGTTTTCTTCTAAAGGTCTCAGAAAAGAATACGGATACCAGGTATTGCCGTATGCTTCAGGAGCAATAAAAGCAAAATCTTTATCATCGATGTATTGAGAGAGAGACAGTATATCTCTAGCCGATCCACCCCGACCATGTACCATGATCATGACTTTGGATGCTTCTTCTATAGGCTTCCCTGCCGTGCGAATATTGTTAGGGTTGTGTATCATAAAGTTGATGAACACAGAGCCACAGAGAACGCAGTAAAAAATCTAAACACTGTGCGCTCAATGACTCTGTGTTTTATTCTTATTTGACAATTATTTCAGGCAATTCAGCTTCAATTTTAGCCCGACGGGGTTCGTACTGAGGAGGCAATTTTAAAGCTGTTCCTAATTCAGCAACGGGCTCATCAACGGCAAAACCTGGTGGATTCGTAGCAACTTCAAATAAGATTCCACCGGGTTCACGGAAATAGATACTGTTAAAATAATTACGATCCTGAACAGGTGTCACATGATAGCCTGACTCAGCCAGTTGATTTTGAATGATCAACTGAGTTTCATCAGTATCGGTTGAAAAAGCGACATGGTGAACAGAACCAGCTCCTTGCAGCGCGTGCACATCTTTAGGAGAATGTAAAACGTCCACATAATTTCCTGGGCCTCCGTTGCCAGCTTTAAACCGGAAGCGGCCTTCCTCCTCTCCTACTAATGTATGCTGCATAATCTCAGTTAAGAGTTTAACGGTCTTATCTGGATTCAGTTCGTTAAGGGTCACGGTATGAAAACCACGTACAGCAAACTCAGCTGGAATCCGACCGTTATCCCAACCTGAACGTTGGTCATCGTCGGTAAAGACAAGTTCAATGCCCATACCATCGAAATCTTCAAATCGAATATAGGTTTCCGAAAAACGTTTGTAAGGACCAGCGTAAGGAATATTTCGTTCGTGCAAGCGATCCATCCAGAAACGAAGCGATGAGATTGGTGCTGAAAAAGCCGTATAAGTCAACTGACCAACACCTTTCCGGCCACGTGGAATGCCGCCGTACGGAAAGAAGGTAAGAATAGTGCCGGGTGATCCGGTTTCGTTGCCGTAATACAAATGATACACATCGGGAGCATCAAAATTGACCGTTTTTTTGACTAAACGAAGCCCGAGGATGTCAGTATAATAGTCAACATTGCGTTGAGTATCGCCGGCTAAGGTAGTGACGTGGTGAAGACCATTGATGAGCGTTTCCATACGATTGAAATAAGTTAATGGGTGAAACCGTTTAAATTTAAATGTCATTACATTTAATGTATATACAATTAAATAATCCTGAAAGTTCAAAGAAAAAGGTCCGAGATAAATACCTCAGACCTTTTTCTTTGAAAATGAGTCTAGTTGAAAACCCATACACTAAATACATGAGCAAAATGGCTATTCCATCAAGAATGGATAATCCTTTTGCATATAAACATCCTTGAATGCTTCGTCAGCAGTTGGGTATGGAGACTCTTCTGCAAATTGAACAGACTCTTCAACAATGCCTTTTATTTTTAGATCAATAGCAGCCAGATCTTCTTCAGTAGCATAACCTTTCTCCAAAATTGCCGCTTTAACCTGCTCGATTGGATCACGCATTTTGTATTCTTCAACTTCCTCTTTCTTACGATATTTCTGCGGATCTGACATAGAGTGACCGCGATAGCGATAAGTACGGAACTCAAGGAAGGTTGGACCTTCACCAGCACGGGCGCGTTCGGCAGCGCGGCTAACTGCTTCGTGAACGGCTTCTACACTCATCGCATCGACAGGCTCGGAAGGCATGTCATAAGCTTCAGCAAGTGTGTACAGATCAGTTACGTTTGATGTACGGGCTACAGATGTACCCATAGCATAGCCATTGTTTTCAACAACGAAAATGACCGGAATTTTCCAGAGCATCGCCATGTTGAATGCCTCGTGCAATGCACCCTGACGAACAGCTCCGTCGCCCATGAACGTAATGCAGAGGTTGTTGGTCTTGTTGTATTTCTCCGCAAAAGCAATCCCAGCTCCCATTGGAATCTGTGCGCCAACGATGCCGTGACCGCCAACAAAATTCACCGACTTGTCGAAAATGTGCATCGAACCACCTTTCCCTTTTGACGAGCCAGTTTGTTTGGCAAACAATTCGGCCATAATCGCCTTAGGATCGGAACCCAGTGCGAGTGGGATACCATGATCACGGTAAGCTGTAATCCACTTGTCATCTTTTGTTAAGGCAGTGTATGAGCCTGACGAACAAGCTTCCTGGCCTATATATAAATGACAAAAGCCCCGGATTTTCTGTTGACCGTACAATTGACCAGCTTTCTCTTCGAATTTCCGCTGTAATTGCATCGACTCATACCAGTACATATACCGCTCTTTCGGATGCTGCGTTTTTTCGGCTGCCGGAGCCTTACCATTCTGTTTGGATTTCTCTTTGACGCTTGCCATGAGGAATGAAGTTCGATAAAATCAATAATCGCTACCTGGCAACCGACCACCTAAGCGCTGGGCTATCAGAGTGGTGCCAACTAGATACAGGAGATGTTTCTACTAACAAACCGACCGTATCTTTGTTGCCAATATCAATTGATCATACAGGTAGCTAACCAGATGAGCAGTTGACTGCCGCGAAATTACGCATTATCGCGTTACACGCTATACCTATGTACCTCGAAAAACTGAGCCTGACCAATTTTAAAAATTATGAAGATAGCCGGTATGTGTTCGGACAGCAGGTAAATGTGATTGTAGGGCCCAATGGTAGCGGTAAAACCAATCTATTGGATGCGGTTTATTTCCTGGCACTCAGCAAAAGTGCTTTCCAAAGTCAGGATGCACTTAGTATTCAGCACGATGGCGATTATTTCATTATCGACGGTGTTTTTGAGGAGCAAAATCGTTCTGTACAGATTACGATCAGTTTGCAACGAGGACAGCGAAAGGTGCTCATGGCTGATAAAAAGCCATACGACCGTTTAAGTGATCACATCGGTCGGTTTCCAGTAGTACTGATGGCTCCCAACGACACAGATTTAGTACGGGAACATAGTGAAGACCGGCGACACTTTTTCGATGGGGTCCTCTCCCAACTTGACGCCGAATACCTGCGCAATTACCTGATGTATCAGCAGGTTCTGAAACAACGTAATAGCGTACTCAAACTTTTTGCTGAACGGAATCAGGTAGACAATGACCTACTCGATACCTATGATGAGCCTTTGCTTGACCTCGGCCAGAAAATTCATGATCGCCGGAGACAGTTCGTTGATGAGTTTCTGCCTGATTTTCGAAGGCACTATGCGTACTTGAGCGATGGACGTGAAAACGTTACGATTGTCTACGAATCGGAAGTAAGCAACCCAAACTTTGCTGATGAGTTCAGGCATTTCCGCCGACGTGATACGGTTTTGCAGCGTACCACAATGGGGATTCATAAAGATGACTACGCTTTCCTGATTGGTGAGCGGGAAGTTGGTCCGGATGGCCCCGCACCTGTACCACTTAAAAAATTTGGTTCGCAAGGGCAACAGAAAACGTTTGTGATCGGCCTGAAACTGGCGCAATTCGATCAACTGCAAGCAGCAAAGGGAATTAAACCGATTCTGTTGTTAGACGATATTTTTGATAAACTGGACGACCGACGAATAGGTAAGCTGATTAAGCAAATGGACGAAGGTGCTTTTGGCCAGCTCTTTATTACGGATGCTCGCCCAGAGCGCACGCGTGAACTTCTTACCAACGTGCAGGCCGACGTACGCTTTTTTGAGATTAGCCGCGATTAGATTGGTTCTGCTACCGACTTAATTAGGTATGAGAAAGATCATATCTATAATCGTCCTGTTGCTGAGCATCGTAGATGTACTTGCGCAGGGAGCTTTCAAAAGTGGCCCACTAAAAGTATCTGACAACCACCGTTATCTGGTTCATCAAGACGGCGCTCCCTTCTTTTATATGGGCGATACGGCCTGGGAATTATTCCATCGCCTGAATCGCGAAGAAGCAGATCGCTATCTAAAACGAAGAGCCGAACAGGGTTTTACTGTTGTTCAGGCCGTAGCACTCGCTGAATTTGATGGGTTGAATACGCCTAACTCAAATGGCGATAAGCCCCTCTTAAACAATGATCCGACTACACCCAACGAAGCCTACTTCAAACACGTAGATTATATCGTAGACAAAGCGGCTGAGAATAATCTGGTGATTGGCTTTCTGCCAACCTGGGGTGATAAAATATTTAAGAGTTCATGGGGAAATGGACCAGAAATATTTAATCCAAAAAATGCCAGAATCTACGGTCAATGGTTAGGAAATCGCTATAAAAACCGGCAGAACATAATTTGGATATTGGGCGGAGACCGGACTCCGCGAGATAGTTCTGAAGATGTAGCCATTTGGCGAGCTATGGCTGAGGGAATTGAAGCGGGCGTTGGGGGCAGTGATAAAGCATTAATGACATTTCACCCGCAACCAAATTCTGTACAGGATGGTGGTTCATCAAAATGGTTTCATCAGGATTCCTGGCTCGATTTTAACATGCACCAGAATGGCCATTGTCGTGATACGCCCATTTACGACAAAATTTCCGTCAGCTATAATCGGACGCCTGCCAAACCGACGATGGATGCTGAACCGATCTATGAAGATCACCCAGTTTGCTTTAACGTGAAAGACCTTGGTACGTCCAATGCGTATGATGTTCGGATCTATGCGTACCAGGATTTGTTTGCTGGCGCACATGGGCATACCTATGGTTGTCACGATATCTGGCAGATGTACAGCCCCAATCGCCCAGCCGTTAATGGCCCTCATATTTACTGGCAGGAAGCCCTTGAGTTGCCCGGCGCTAATCAGATGAAAATTGTTCGGCGATTAATGGAGTCACGCCCACTGCTTGACCGTGTGCCTGACCAGTCGCTGATTGTTGAGAATAGTTATGTGGCTTCCGAGCGGATACAGGCTACCCGAGGCAACGATTATGCGTTTATTTACAGCACGGCAGGAAAGCCATTTACGGTTAATCTGGGCAAAATTTCGGGCCAGACAGTAAAGACAACCTGGCTTAACCCGCGAACTGGTGAAGTGAAAGACAACGGTTCAATCGCTAATAAAGGCCAGCAGAAATTTACTCCCCTATCGGCTGGATATGGACAGGATTGGGTACTTGTACTGGACGATACCACTAAAAATTACCCAGCGCCCTAGGCCAAAGTGTACAGTTTACGCTTAGATGAAGCCCGACGAACGACTTAGTTCGTCGGGCTTTTTGGTTGTTTTACTCCGCTTTTTAGGCCGTTCATCATAATCTCAAAAATTAGGTGGAAACTCAGAACTATATTTGAGTTTCCGAAGTTCATCATGTAAAAGTTCTATTATTTGATGAAAGAGAGGATTCTGGCGGAGGCCGAAAAGTTGTTCTGGAAATACGGGGTTCGCTCCGTAACAATGGAAGACATAGCTCATCAACTTGGTATTTCGAAGAAAACGATTTACCAACATTTTAACGACAAAGAACAGATCTTATACCAGGTTATTCAGGATAAAACAGGGAGAGATCAATCAGAAATGGATTGTATGGTTACAGAAACCTCCAATCCGGTTGAAGAAATCCTGGGTGTTCTGAATATGATACGGAAGAATGCAGACCAGGTTAGCCCCAATCTGCTGATCGATATCAAACGATATTATCCACAAGCATTTGCCTTATTTAGGCAATATAAGGAGGGACAGATTATGAAATCAATTCTTGATAATATCCAAAAAGGTATTTCTCAAGGTATATATCGTTCCGACATAAATCCATCCATTTTAGCCCGCTTACGGGTCGAACAAATAGAGTTAGCATTCAACCATAATCTCTTTCCTTCCGACCAATATTCGATGCACGATGTACAGGCGGAATTGATGCATCATTTTGTGCGGGGGATGCTAACAGAAAAAGGTTTCACCATTTACAATCAGTACGTTAATCAATACAACCATGAGGTTAAGTAATATCAGAAAAACAGTACTGGTCTGGCTGCTCGTATTGTTGAGTAGTACAGGTCCGCTACTGGCCCAAACCAAACAGGAATTCTTGCTGAATGAAGCGATCAAATTTGCTGTCGAGAATAATATCAACGTGAAAAATTCGGGCCTGGACGCACTCAGTGCAGAAGGTCGAATACAGGAGTTGCGGGGTGTAGCGCTACCTCAGGTAAGTGTGGCTGGGTCAATAACGGATAATCTAATTATTCAACGGGCTTTCCTGCCCGCCAAGTTTTTTAACCCGAATGCTGCCGATAGTGATCCCCCGGTTGCTGTTCAGTTTGGGGTAGCCTATTCGGGTAGTGCGACCGGCACATTGAACCAACTCCTGTTCGATGCATCTTATCGACTGGGCTTGAAAGCGGCTGAGACGTATCGCCAGCTCGCGCAGAAAAATATCACTGCTTCGAAAGTTTCCGTAGCTGAACAGGTTGCCAAAGCCTACTATGGCGTATTGGTAAATGAGCAACAGATCAAATTACTCGATCTAAATATTGCCCGGGTAGACACGCTATTCCACAATACGCAGGCACTGAACAAGCAGGGTTTTGCCGAAAAAATTGACGTAAGCCGTCTCGAAGTGCAGGTTAACAACTTGAAAGCGGAACGCCAGAATGTTAAGAATCTGGTTGAATTGAGCTATTACCTGCTGAAGTTTCAGATGGGATTGGGCATAAACGACAATATTACGTTGACTGAGCAAATTCAGGATATTGATCTTGATGCTGTCGAACGGACGAATGTGAGAGCTGCCGCTGAGTTTGATTACAACCAGCGGATTGAGTTCTCGACGCTACAATCGCAGATTCAATTGGCTGATCTGGATGTCCAGAGTATTGCTAAACAATACTACCCAAGACTCACCGCTTTCGCCAATTATGGCTACAATACGGGCCGAAATAAATTCGGTGAAGTAATTGGTTCGCCCTGGTTCAATTCGTCCATGATAGGACTTAATCTATCGGTTCCAGTTTTCGACGGATTCCAGAAGAAATACCAGGCACAGCAGAAGCGGTTTACCTTGCAAAAAGCCCAAAATAACAGTCAGTTGCTGAAAAATACGATTGATCTGCAAATTCGTCAGTCATCGATCACGCTTGGAAATAGTCTACAAACCTTACGCACGCAAAAACGAAATGTCGATCTGGCACAGGAAGTTGCCCGCGTAACCAAGATCAAATATCAGGAAGGAGTAGGTTCAAATATTGAGGTTCTGGATGCCGAGAATTCATATCGTCAGGCCCAAACGAACTACTTCGCATCCTTATATAACTTCCTACAAACCAAAGTCGATGCCGATAAAGCAAACGGAAAACTTTATACCGGCAATTAAAAAATCCGTTTGCTCCGGATTCCATATCGGTAATCTGGCGCTTGAAACCTGAAATGAATCATTAAAATGCTACGAATGAAACCATATTACGCCCTTATTCTTGTGAGCTTATTAGCTGCTTGCTCGCAGGAGAAAAAGTCAACTGATTTACAAGGCAAACGCGAGGAACTCGCCCAACTAAAATCGCAGCAGGCTGAATTAACGACGAAAATCAAAACACTTGAGGCTGAAGTAGGAAAACTTGATCCAAAGAAAGAGGAAAATGTCCGTGTAAAAGACGTAACGGTTTCGCCACTCGTCGCATCAACGTTTAAGCACTTTGTTGAATTACAAGGCTCAATTGATGCAAAAAATAACGTACTCGTTTCGCCAAAGTCGGGCGGAGTTGTTACCGCAGTTTACGTAAAAGAAGGTGATCAGGTACGGGCCGGTCAGCCTATTGCTAAAGTCGATGACGAGCTTTTACGTGAATCTCAAGCCGAACTGAAAACGCAGCTTTCGCTCGTAAATACAGTATATGAAAAACAGGCCGCTTTGTGGAAACAACAAATCGGTACTGAAATCCAGTATCTACAAGCAAAAAATAACAAAGAATCGCTCGAACGTCGACTAGCTACCCTGAATGCGCAAGTTGGTCAATCGACCGTAACGGCGCCAATCTCAGGTGTTGTCGATCAGGTAACTGTGAAGATTGGTCAGTCGGCTGCTCCAGGTATGGGATTGGTTCGGGTGGTAAACCTGTCGCAACTAAAAGTTGTTGCTAAAGTAGCTGACTCGTATTCGGGTAGTGTTCGGAAAGGCGATCCTGTACTGGTTGATTTTCCTGACCTGAATAAAACCCTGAATTCGCGCATATCTTTTGTGGCTACGATGGTAGATCCTGCGACTCGGACATTTACTATCGAGGCTCCCCTACCCTCCGACAATGCACTGAAACCCAATATGCTGGCTCGTATTAAAATCAACGATGCTACGCAGGGAAATGCTATTGTAATTAATCAAAATCTGATTCAGAGTACCGAGAATGGTCAGCTAGTGTATGTGGCCGTGAATGAAGGAGGCAAAAAGGTCGCTAAAGCGAAGACTGTGAAAACAGGGCAATCGTATGGTGGTCAGATTGCCATAACGCAAGGGTTACAGGCGGGCGATCAACTTGTCACGGCTGGTTATCAGGATTTAGTTGACGGACAACAAATTAATTATTAGTAGAGACCGGTCCGCCGGTCTCTACAACCAACTAACGACTTTTATGAAATTTGAACAGTATAAAACCCTCGGCTTTACCAACTGGTGCGTTGAGAACCGGACGGCGATTTACATATTCACCTTCCTGATTACGCTTGGCGGGCTGTTCGTGTATAATAACCTGCCTAAAGAGCAATTTCCCGACATCAAGGTACCACAGGTGTATATCAACACGGTATACGTCGGTACGGCTCCCGCCGATATTGAGAACACGATTAACAAGCAGATCGAGAAGCAGTTAAAGTCGATTTCGGGCGTCAAACGCATCAAATCGAATGCATTGCAGGACGTATCGGTAATTCTGGTTGAGTTCAATCCCGATGTAGAATCGGCTGAAGCTTTGCAGCGGGTTCGTGATGCTATTGATAAAGCGAAGCCCGATCTGCCACAAAAGCTGGATTCAGGCCCAACAGCGCAAGATGTTGACTTCTCCGAAATGGCGATTATGAACATCAATATGGCTGGCAGCTTCTCGCTGAAACAATTGAAAGAGTATGCGGAAGACTTACAGGACGTAATTGAAGGGATGCCTGAAATTCGTCGGGTAGATATCGTTGGTGCGCTGGAACGCGAAATTCAGATCAATGTCAACTTGCCAAGAATGCAGTCGGCGGGTCTGGCTTTCTCCGATATTCAGCAAGCTATTCAGGGCGAAAACATCAACGTATCAGGTGGTGAATTACCAATTGATGGTGTTCGTCGTACGGTTCGTGTAAAAGGCGAATTTACCGATGTTACGCAGCTTCAGGATCTGCAAATTCGCACAGCAACTGGTGCTACTGTTCGCCTTGGTGACATTGCCGAAGTGCGGGATAATTTTGAAGAGCAGCAGGACTTTGCCCGCTTGAATAACAAGTCTGTTGTAACGCTGAACGTGATCAAACGGGCTGGGGCAAACCTTATTTCGGCTGCTGATCGGATTGAGAAAACCATTGAAGAATACAAAGAATCGCGTTTCCCGGAAGGTTTGGATGTGAAAATCACTGCCGATCAATCAGAACGTACTCGTGAGAACGTGAATGACCTGATCAACACGGTTGTTCTTGGATTTATCTTCGTGGTATTGGTACTCATGTTCTTCATGGGTGTTCGGGATGCTATTTTCGTTGGTTTATCCGTACCATTATCGGCGCTGGTTGCCTTCGTATTGATGCCTGTTCTTGGGCCAATGGTGGGTGCTTCATTCACACTAAACACGATGGTTCTGTTTGCCTTCCTGCTCGGTTTAGGACTGGTGGTGGATGATGCCATTGTGGTAATCGAGAACTCCCACCGACTCTTCAACGAGAACAAAAACTGGGATATTAAACAAGCCGTGAAAGCGGCTGCGGGTGAGGTATTCGTGCCGGTACTTTCGGGAACGCTGACGACCATTGCGCCATTCTTCCCGCTCTTGTTCTGGCCGGGTATCGTAGGTGAGTTCATGAAGTTCCTGCCTTTAACGCTGATTCTGACCCTGTTTGCTTCTCTGTTTGTTGCCTACGTGATTAACCCGGTTTTTGCGGTTACGTTCATGAAACGGCATGAAGACGACAACCATGAAGACAAACAGACGTTTGCCGAAATCAGAAGGCCACTGATTATCATGACCGTTTTGGCGGGCATTGGCTATGTAATTGACCGCGGTATTGGCAATTTGTTTGTATTGTTCATTATCCTGTATGTGTTCAATCACTACGTACTGACGCCAAGACTGATTGTGCCTTTCCAGGAAAGTATATTGCCCGCGCTTAAAAACGGTTATCGTAAATTGATTTCGTGGATTCTGACCGGATGGCGCCCCGTCTGGGCTATTGTAGGAGCCTTTGGCGTGCTGATTCTGACCTTCGTTATTGTTGGTATTGCAAAGCCAAAGGTTCTCTTCTTCCCAAGCGGTGAACCCGATTACATCTACGTCTACAACGTAATGCCTGTTGGTACCGATGCCCGCGTAACTGATTCCGTTACCCGCGTAATTGAGAAGCGTGTGTTTAAAGTCTTAGATGATAACAAGGCGACAGATATTGTCAACTCGGTTATCTCGAACGTAGGTAAAAACGCGGGTGATCCAATGAACCCGGATCGGTCGGCGACGCCACAGAAATCGAAGGTGACGGTTGCCTTTAAACCAAACGAAGAACGGCACGGCATCTCGACAGATTCGCTGTTGAGCAAAGTTCGGTCGGCGGTGAGTGGATTACCAGGTAGCGAAATTTCGGTAGAGCGCGAATCTAATGGCCCGCCAACGGGTAAACCAATTGCGATTGAGATTGCAGGTGAAGAATTTGGCGAACTCCAGAAGATAGAAAAACAGGTTCGGCAAAAAATCGCTCAGGCTGGTATCAAGGGAATTGACCAATTGAAATCTGACCTGATTACCAACAAACCTGAGATAGTGATCGATATCGACCGCGACAAAGCGGAACGAGAAGGGATATCATCAGGTCAGGTCGCACTGGCCATTCGGACGGCTTTGTTTGGACTAGAAGTTTCAAAATTCCGTGATGCCAAAGACGAGTATCCGATCATGGTTCGCTTACAACAGGACGATCGTAGCCAGATTGACAAGTTGCTGAGTCTGAACGTCGTGTATCGCGATATGGTGATGGGTGGACAACTGCGTCAGGTGCCTATCACATCGGTAGCGAACATTAGTTATTCGACGACCTTCAGCCAGATTAACCGGAAAAATCAGGAACGTCTGGTAACACTGAGTTCTGATGTTGTACCGGGCTACAATGCGAACGAAATTGTGGCGCAGGTTCAGGAAGTTATTAATGATATGGACGTGCCAAATGGATATAAAATCAAAATGGGTGGCGAGCAGGAAGACCAGCAGGAGTCGATGAACTTCCTGGTTTCGGCCTTCGGTATTGCTATGCTGCTGATCTATCTGATTATGGCTACGCAGTTTAACTCAGTCGTAAAACCGCTGATTATTTTCGTGACCATCCTGTTCTCACTGATTGGGGTACTTTTAGGATTTGTCATTTTCCATAAAGACTTCTCGGTTATCATGTCGGGGGTTGGTATTATCTCCCTGGCCGGTATCGTGGTGAAAAACGGGATTCTGCTCATCGAGTTTATCGAAGAGCTACGGGGACGGGGCGTTCCTCTCCGCAAAGCCATTATCGAAGCGGGTGGCATTCGTTTAACACCGGTATTGCTGACAGCATCGGCTGCCGTGTTAGGTCTGATTCCGCTAGCGTTGGGTATAACCGTTGATTTCGTGGGCCTATTCCGCGATTTCGATCCGCACGTAATTATAGGTGGCGATAGCTCGGTATTCTGGAACATCTTAGCCTGGACTATCATTTTTGGGTTAACATTCTCTACGATTCTAACGCTTGTCATTGTTCCCTGTATGTACTGGATCAACGAGCAGGTTCGTATGAAATGGTTCGGCAAGAAAGACCCTGCACTGGAACCCGCTGAGGAACTGGAAGAAGAATTAGCTTAAAGAATAGAGTAAAATGGAAAGTGCCGGTGGTTTGGAAATCACTGGCACTTTCCATTTTAGGGATTATATGATCCCGTTCTCGCTTGGCTTTGCCGAGTGAGGACTATCTCTTCTAGGGCCTCTGGCCCCTTTTGCAATAATAACTACGGGCGAGACGCCCTGAAATAATCCTCACTCGGCAAAGCCAAGCGAGAACGAGGAACGCGAGGAACAGATATCCATATTTATTCAAACAAAATCCGACTCCAACGCTCAGGCATATGTGTATCGTAAACGCCGTGTGGACTCATAACCATAGCTGGGTGCGGTTGAACTTCTACACCTGACACCATCAATTTCTGGAATCGACCTAGAAACATTCGCCACTCATCGCCTGGATGAGGAGGTAAATTACGACCATTGGCTAACCAGGTTAGGCTACTCCAAGGAATAGCAATTTCCAGACTCCACCCATTATCAATATCACTGTTGTCGTTCAACGTACCATCTATATAAACGGCTGTTTCTAAACCAGGCATATCATAATTCAAAAAGGCCCAGCGCAAGCCGCGCGGGTGTGTGCCGTACCAGAATGAGGCTCCACTTCGATCAGAATCTCCACCGAATGTCATTGCCTGTGGATGATGCACATCGAACTGCGGCACATCGAATCGACTGCCGCGTTGATAGGCATCTTTCCAGATAAAAAACACTTCATAAAGTGTATTTCGCGCATTTACTTCCAGTTCATAGTAGCAGTCTCCCCCGTCGATAAATAACTCTAGGTCATTTTCAAGGAAAATAATGGAATCTCGTTCAGTCAGATGAGCTTCTATAAAAGGCTCTTCAGCCCGGAAGGCTACATATAAATGTGTGTCGTTCCAGAGAATAGCCGCCTTAGTATCATACATGCCCGGTCCGCCTGTTGCCATATCTACGAATCGATGACTCCAGACGGCATTCTGCCAAACGGGTTTTGTTACGTCTCCGTTAATCGTTATTGATTCAGTAATTTTCTGGGCAGTATAGGAATGCATGGGCGGTTGGGCTTTTGACAAACGTGTTTGTCATTTCGACCGGAGGGAGAAATCTCAACTTCCTCATTAATCAAACTTGAGATTTCTCCCTCCGGTCGAAATGACAACACTAAATGGCGAATATATTTATGAGTATGTGATTGAATTTGGAAAAGATAATAGAAAAATCACGCTATCATTCGTCAAACTTTACGAACGCTGATTCCGTTAGGCAACTATGTCCTTCATTTGCTAATTCATGAACCGTACCGCCTTATTTTTCATTCTTCCTGCCATTCTTCTTCTGATTGACTGGTATGTTTTTCAGGCCGTTAAAACGCTAAGCCGGTCGGCCTCAGAAAGCACACAACGTATTATTGCCATTGCCTTTTGGGGCTTTACTGCGGTGTCATTGTTGTTATACGTCATTATGCAATTGTTGCCGCCAGATTCCATTAGTCGCAACACCCGTACGTTTTTGTGGGCTGCTATCGCCATCCCCTATTTCTCAAAGATTTTTGCCGTCCTAATCATTCTGATTGACGATATCGGTCGTTTCTTCCGCTGGATTGTATCGTTGTTCTACAAGCCCGAAGTACGCGAAGCAGTTGAAGATTCTACTCGCCAGACGATCCCTCCCACCGATACCATTACTCGCTCGGATTTCCTGATGAAAACGGCATTGGTAGTTAGTACGGTGCCCTTGGTTGGATTTACCTGGGGCATACTTTCCGGCGCACACGACTATCGAATCCGGCGGATTAAACTCCCACTCAAAAACCTTCCATCGGGCTTTCATGGTATGACTATTGCCCAGATTTCGGATATTCATTCGGGCAGCTTTTTCAACAAAACAGCCGTGAAAGGTGGAGTTGAAATGCTACTCGGTCAAAAGCCTGATCTGGTATTTTTTACCGGCGATCTAGTCAATAGCCATGCTGAAGAAGTCAATAGTTACATTGATGTGTTTGATAAAGTAAAGGCGCCACTGGGTGTTTACTCAACTCTGGGCAATCACGACTATGGTAAATACGTACAGTGGCCAAGTGCCCAGGCCGAGCGGCAAAATGTAATGAACGTAGTGGCTGCTCACAAGCAAATGGGCTGGAATATCATGATGGACGAGAACAAGATTCTGGAGCAGAATGGGGATAAAATCGCGCTTATCGGCGTTCAGAATCTAGGTTTTGGCCCGGCTGCATTACGTGCGGGGGATCTTGCCAAAGCTTACAAGGGTACCGAAGAATATCCTGTTAAACTCCTCCTCTCTCACGATCCTACTCACTGGGATGCCGAAGTCAATAAGAAGTATAAAGATATTGATGTTCAGTTTAGTGGCCATACGCATGGTGCTCAATTTGGCGTAGAAATTGGCGATGCGAAATGGAGCCCGGCTCAATATTTCTATAAACAATGGGCAGGATTGTATGAGAAAGGCGACCAGCGACTTTATGTAAATCGAGGCTATGGCTACATTGGCTATCCTGGCCGGGTCGGTATTTTGCCGGAGATCACGATTTTTGAATTGGTGAAAGCCTAATTGGTGAGCCAATTGTATGTACTTACATCAATAAAAGGGTAAATTGTGTGCCATTTGCAGACAGTTTACCCTTTTTTAAGTTTAACTAATTCTTTTCACAGTCAGTTACCTTTATCACTAACCATTACATACCATATGAAAATTGTATTCATTACCGGATTGTCGTTTTTCATGTCGCTGTTTTCTTACCTGAGCCCCAAGTCAGTTGAGCCTGCAGAAACAACGATTCCACTCTGCCATACTCCTGCGACCGATGGTGTAGGCAATGATATGTCGGCGATGGCCGCTGATCCAGCTTTTCAGCGATTACACGAGGCTCCCTTACCCTTTACTTATGCGGGAGCGGGCGAAATGATTAAATTCTCAACACCCGATGGACAGTCGGCTAATGGGTTTCTATTGAAATCGAAAACGCCATCCAACAAATGGTTGCTGGTTTATCAGGAGTGGTGGGGCTTGAACGACAACATCAAGCAACAGTCAGAAACGTTTTACAACGACCTGAAGGATGTGAACGTATTGGCAGTTGATATGTATGATGGCAAAGTCGCTACGGAGCCTGCAGAAGCCGGTAAGTTAATGCAGGCTGCCAACAAAGAACGACTGACCAGTATTCAGAAAGGCGCTATTGCCTATGCTGGCCCAAAAGCCGAATTCGCCAGTGTTGGCTGGTGTTTCGGAGGTATGCTGTCGCTGCAATCGGCCATGCTGGAAGGCAAACAGGCAAAGGGTTGCATAATGTACTACGGTCGTCCTGAGCAGGATGTTGAGAAACTGAAAACACTTGATACCGACGTATTGGGCTTTTTTGGAAGCCAGGATAAAGGTATCTCACCTGAATCCGTTAAGACATTCGAAGAGAATA
This sequence comes from Spirosoma arboris, assembly GCF_009754945.1. Classification (GTDB taxonomy): domain Bacteria; phylum Bacteroidota; class Bacteroidia; order Cytophagales; family Spirosomataceae; genus Spirosoma; species Spirosoma arboris. The sequence continues at coordinate 876,569 of NZ_WPIN01000002.1, read as the reverse complement.
TGGCGAAGGCTGGCGAAAAAGTAACTGTGAAAATGTATGATGCAGGTCATGGTTTCGCTAACCCCAGCAACCCGGTTTATAACAAAGAAGCTGCCGCCGACGCTTATAAGTTGGCGCTTGCCTATTTGAAAGAAAAATTAAAGGCTTAATCTTAATAAAAAGTCATAAGTAGAAGTTGGTAAGTAATAAGTGGCTGGCGCATGCACATAGCTTTCGCGTCAGTCACTTATTACTTACCAACTTTGTACTTACAACTTAGCTCTCAGGCTTTTAATTAAACTTTAACCGCTTTCTTCTAGTTTCCATTAAACGTGGAGGTTCTTGCTCTGTCTAACCTACAAATCGAGCAAAAACTCACTAAGGCGATGAAAACGATAAAATGGAGTGGAGTGATAGCTGGCCTTCTGTTAGGAGTGGCTACTGTTAGTTTCGGACAATATGGACCTGGTAACGGCTACGGCCAGAGTTACCCAAATGGGAGTAATTGCTCACCAGCTTATCCCAATGGATATGGCCAAAACTATCCTAACCAGGGTTATCCAAATGGATATAACAACGGCTATGGACAAAGCTATCCAAATGGCTACGGTCAGGCTTATCCGAATGGAAATTATGGTTATAACCAATATGGGCAACCTTATCCGGTTCAGCCACAGGTTGTAGTGGTGCCACCTAGAGTGGTTATTGCTCCTCCTCCAGTAGTAGTTGGCCCTCCTGTGGTTGTTCGCCCATACGCAAATTATGGATATGGCTACGGTGGCCGTGGTGGTTACGGAGGTGGTTTTGGGGGCGGTCGTGGTTATGGTCACGGTGGTCACCGCTGGTAGGTAATTTGAGTTAGAATAAACCTTTGGATTAACCAGCCAGTTGATTGGTTCGGTTAATCCAAACAGTAGTTAGATGGTTCAACAAGTTAATTTTAAACGACAAATCATGAAAACGATAAAACTCTTGCCCTTACTAACGGCTGGTTTGCTAGTTGTCCTGATGACTAGTTGCGGACCGGCTTATGTAAGTACTGGCGTGGGTTATGGCCCTCGCCCCTATTATGGATATGGCTACAATCCGTATGGATACGGTTATGGTCGCCCTTATGGTTATTACAGACCACCCGTAATTGTTCGTCCCGCACCACGGTATTATGCACCTGCTCCTCGTTATTATGGAGGTGGTAGCCCTAACGCCCGTCGTGGTTATGATGGTGGCGGATACAGTGGTGGTGGCCGTTCGCGAGGGCCACGTTAATGTAGCTGAAATAGAAATACATAAAAAAGCATCGACCTATATAAGTCGATGCTTTTTTATGAGTTGATAGGTATATATCAAGCGGGTGATTGGTAGGGATTGCCGATGTGTTTCGAATAATCACCAGATTCGATCAATGGCTTATCATCGGTTGAGAGATTATATAGATAAATCCAGCAATCGGTTAGCGTATCATTGAACAATACCGGAACAATAGCCCGAATAAATTCGGTAGGTTGTTCAAAATCCTCACCTACTCCTTCGTAATAATCCAGATAAGTCAGAATGGCTGATTTCTGATTACTTATATTGAAAACTGTGCCGTGCACACGGGTATTACTGGTCTCATCGTAAACCGCACCTGGATAGCTGCCCATATCGAAAGCCTTCCCTTTAAATGTACCTTCGCCGACATTACGACCTCTCTGTCGCAGATATTGGGCAAACGTGTTATCGAACGGAGGGCGAAGGGTGCCGTAAACAATCAGAAAATCAGGGTTGTTAGTCATTAAATAAATATAGCTGGCAGGTTGACGAAAGTAGTTAAATTTGCCGTTAATAGATAAAACCGGGTTCAACAATGAAAAAGGCGCAAGTATTTCTGATGATAGTCGCATCGCTGATGCTGATTGATGTGCCCGTCCAAACCCTGGCCTCTACTAGTACTGTTAAGACTGACGTTTCGACTATTGGTCGCAAACGAAAAGGGTATAAACCCCGGCGTGGTGGCCTGTTTAACACCGGCCTTTTCCGAAAGAAAAATCCTTGTGGTTGTCCAAATCATTAAGCAACCAGTAAGAAATTGTATTTATATCAGAATCAGGCCCTTACAAGGGCCTTTTTTCGTATTATTAGTTGTAAAAATCTGTGTTTCAGTATATTTTTTCGTACCTTTGCAGAAAAATTGACCAGGATTTTTAGGCGGTGATGGATTAAAAAGTTTTCGTGTTTTATGAAAGCCATAAACAAAATCCAGTAACTCCTTAAATCAGCTAAATCCGGGTTCAGAAACTGTATGCAATCAATTCGCAATATAGCAATCATCGCCCACGTTGACCACGGCAAAACGACTCTGGTTGACAAAATTATTCACGCGTCAAAACTCTTTCGGGATAACCAGGAGTTCGGCGATCTGATTTTGGACAACAATGACCTGGAGCGTGAGCGGGGCATTACCATCGTATCGAAAAACGTATCGGTACGTTACAAAGATGTTAAAATCAACATCATTGATACACCAGGCCACAGTGATTTCGGTGGTGAGGTTGAGCGTGTACTGAAAATGGCTGATGGCGTTTGTCTGTTGGTCGATGCTTTTGAAGGAGCTATGCCACAAACACGTTTCGTGTTGAGCAAAGCGCTGCAACTGGGCCTGAAACCCATTGTGATCGTAAACAAAGTTGATAAAGAAAACTGCCGTCCCGAAGAAGTTCACGAGCAGGTTTTCGATTTGATGTTCAACCTGGGTGCTACTGAAGACCAGCTGGATTTCCCAACGGTATACGGTTCATCGAAACAAGGTTGGATGGGTCCCGATTGGAAAACCCCAACCGACAACATCACGTATCTGCTCGACACAATTGTTGAGAACATCCCGGCTGCGCCAATGAACGAAGGTGCACCACAAATGCAGATTACCTCGCTCGATTATTCAACTTTCGTTGGTCGGATTGCCATTGGTCGTGTACATCGTGGGACGCTAAAAGAAGGTGCTAATATGGCCCTTGTAAAGGCAGACGGTTCGGTTAAGAGAGTGAAAATCAAAGAGCTTCAATCGTTTGAAGGCCTTGGTAAAGTTAAAGTGGCAGAAGTAGCCTGTGGCGATATCTGTGCTGTAACAGGCCTGGAAGAGTTCGAAATTGGTGATACCCTGACCGATCTTGAAAATCCTGAAGCGCTAACCCGTATTTCGGTGGATGAGCCAACGATGAACATGTTGTTCACAATCAACAACTCGCCGTTCTTCGGGAAAGAAGGTAAATTCGTAACATCACGTCACTTGCGTGATCGTTTGTATAAAGAAATTGAGAAAAATCTCGCCCTACGTGTTGAAAACACGGATAGTGAAGACCGTTTCTTGGTATATGGTCGAGGTATTCTTCACTTGTCAGTTCTAATTGAAACGATGCGTCGTGAAGGTTATGAATTGCAGGTTGGTCAGCCACAGGTTCTTTACAAAGAAGATGAGAATGGCCGCAAATTGGAGCCCATTGAAACCCTCGTTGTAGATGTACCTGAAGAAACTGCCGGGAAAGTTATTGAATTAGCTACGCAACGTAAAGGTGAATTGCTGATTATGGAACCGAAAGGCGACTTGCAACACCTTGAGTTTGATATCCCATCGCGTGGTCTGATCGGCCTTCGGTCAAACGTTCTGACTGCTACGTTTGGAGAGGCTGTTATGAGTCACCGGTTCAAAGAGTATCAGGAATTTAAAGGCCCAATCCCGGAGCGGATCAACGGTTCGTTGATTTCGATGACGAGCGGCTCAGCTACGGCTTATTCGATTGATAAACTTCAGGATCGGGGATCGTTCTTTATCGAGCCAGGTGATGAAATTTACACGGGCCAGGTAATTGGCGAGCACAACCGTCAGAACGACATTGTTGTCAACGTAACAACGGCGAAGCAATTGACGAACATGCGGGCTTCTGGCTCGGATAACAACGTGAAAATTGCTCCGAAAATCTCGTTCTCCCTCGAAGAGAATATGGAGTATATCCAGAAAGACGAGTATTTGGAAGTAACGCCAAAGTCGATGCGGATTCGTAAAGTCTATCTGGATGAGAACGAACGTAAACGGAACCAGAACAAGTTTGTGATGGCTTAGTCTTGAGTGATTCACTAGATACAAAAAATCCCCGCTGACTGTCAGCGGGGATTTTTTGTATTGGGCAAAGCAGCTATCAGTTGCTGCTTACAAATGAGCGATCTAAGCGAAAGGCAAAAGGTGATTGCGTTTTAAGCGAAAGCGTCATCGGTTTGGCCAGAGAAGCAGGACTTACCATCTGAGATTTTGATGTCATATATTCTGTTTGTCTACGCGCCTGATAATATCCAGCGATGAAGAGTGTTCCACCTATGACTGCAACAGTGATCTTTTTCATAACAATTGTTTCTCGCCGTTAAGGCTATTCTGTATTACTAGTTGGAATGTGGGTAGGTTGAAATTTCGACCAATTTAATGGGTTATACGACCAACTCCTTCTTACCTTTTATTATGCGGTTAAGGGCTCTCCGCCGAACAACTCCCTTGAGACTCTGAGACCTATACATTGGTTACAGGTAGTCGCTAACTATTTATCAATCGAAAGCACTACAAGCTGAAAATGTAGACTTTATAGGATTTATCAAAGTTTTCATGTGTTGATATTGTAGTTGATTCAATTAAAAACTAAAGCCCATTCTAAAAAAAAGCCGATTGTACGACCGGTTTTCTATTTGTGATAGAACCTGAACACCATCAACTGAAGCTACTTGCCTTGCTTCTTGGTGTTTATAGCCCGCACTAATCAAAAATCCAGTTCCATTGCCTTTGTTTATTCGAAGACCAAGACCTGGGCTCCATAACCAGCCACCTTTTAGTTCGCTATCGTGTGGATTTGGTCCTGCAATCGCGTAACCACTTTCGAGACTGTAAAAGGTTGTTAGTCGTTTACTGCGTCCAAAAAGATCGCCCTGAATAGCGGCTGCTACGGGTATAAACGCTGAGTTATTATAATAGTCAACACCCAAAGCGAGTCCGGTTATAAGTTGCGGCCGCAGTGTATAACCGACAAATGTATTTATTGTTAGGCCAATTCGGTTACCTGCAGCGCGAATCGGAGAATAGTTATAGTAGTTAGGCAAATAGATATAATCTCCGTAATATGGATAAGCATTGGGCTGATCAGGACGCACCCGACCCGCCTGAATACCCATCTGAACGGTCGTTCGCCAACGACTGGTTTTAGCAGACTCTGTCTGAGCTTGAGTAAACTCAGCAGATAGACCAAAAATCAAAAGTAAACAAGTAAAGATTTTCATGGTGAGGAGAGACAATTAGTTAGCTTGATGGGCATCAATTTTACTGAGTAACCGAAGGGCAGCTGGATTGGAATAATCATACTGATACAATCCATCCTTACCAATAGTTAGCAACGTTTTCGAGAGCGGAATAACATCGAATGCATTTACATTAGCGAACGTTTGCTGAACTTTTAAATCAAGCGGATTTGAGGCATTAAAAACACTCAACCCCTTATTCCCCTGACAGACAAACAGCGTTGGATAGTCGATTCCTAGTCCATAAGGAGTTTCGATGGGATAAGATTTGGCAACTCTGGGAGATGATAAACTGCTAATATCAATTACATCGAGTACATCCTGAGTACCCGCAACACCACAAGTACTGGTACCCCGCAGCGTAACGTAAGCATAGTTCTCATGCACCACAACTGGGTCGCAGGAACGAACGTGTGAAAACGCCGAAAGCTGTTTAGGTTCTGAAGGGTTGGCAATGTCATAGATGTACATACCGGTGGTGGTACCAATGAACAAATTGGTGCGATATGGGAAAATCGTTTCGACATTCCAGTTTAGGGTAACCGTTTTACCTTTTGCGGGTTTAGTTGGGTCTGTGATATCAAATAGCTGTAATGAAGCGCTATTGACAACGTAAAGTTGGTTGTCTGTGATGGCAAAACGTGCCATCGAGCCGCCTGTACCAGTTGTAGACCCCGTTGGAGCCTTAACACTTGTATTGCTCCCGGAAGCAACATCTGCAAATGCAAAACTTTCATAATAGCGCCCAAACCAGGCAATTGGTACTAAATAAGGCAATACATTAAATGTACCTTCGCAGTCTGTTTTAACCGTTTCAGTGGCAATTTCTTCACGCTGATCATAGATTTTCATGTTCTGTTTATCGTATGACCAATAGGTACGTCCAACAGAACCGTTCGTAAAGCCCGTTTCGGTTCTGTTTACCTCTTTAATAGCTGTCGGATTGCTAATGTCCAGCGCTACCAAATCAATGTAACTATCAGCGTAGAGGATATTATCGCGAACAGCGATATCTACGTTTCCCGGAATTGGAAGAAAGGAAATGGCTTTGGGGTTTGATGGATTGCTATTGTCAAAAACGTGAATTCCTTTTTTGACTTCCACAATAAATAAATATTGATCTTTTACGTAAAGCTTACCCGGTTCTACCAGAGATTGTGGTGCCCCTGACGTAATTGGCTGTCGTAAATCGGATAAGGCAAGCTGAACAGACGTGTATTTCCGATACGTTCTTGTCTGCTCGCAGTTATCAGTGCAACTAGTTAAGTAGAGCAGAGATAGAATAAGGATAAGTAAATTTGATTTCATATAAGCTCGCAGTTATTATAAAACTATGAGCCTAAAGGCCTTAGAAACGTTGGAATAGTTTAAAAATAAATTGCCCGGCTGTCTTAAATACGGCCGGGCAATATTGATCTTACACAAAAAGGCAAATTATTGTTTTTTATAAGCATAGGTTGAACCGTCGGCAATGACAGCTCCTTGCGGAATTCGCTCACCTAAATAGAGCACTGTTTCGACCATTCGGAATTCTTGCCGAGTTGTATCTTTTTCAAAATAAATTACACCTTCGGTACTGCCGCCTTTTGGAAACGAAAGCGAATAGCGACTGTCTGAAATAGGTAGCCCGTTACGCACCTGCCGGAAATTACCGGATGTTGTCGTGCCATCAAACGTTACTGTTTCAGAATACCCTGCCTCTGCAGCAGTAACCGTCTTTTGCGACAGGCCATAAGTAATGTTCGCCAGCACCCATTCGCCAGATAGGGGTGATGGAGGGAAAACACAGCCACACATGCGTTTCTCGCAACTGAAAACTAGTAAAACCAGAAAGACAGTGAAAGGAATGAGCCGTACAGTTTTCATAATCAGTTCAGTTTTTTATACACCAATACACGCGGTAAGTCGCCACCATGATATACCCTCAATTGGGTAGTGGTTGGCAATTCAAAGCGGGCAGCAGCCTTTAGATTCTTGAAATACTGTTGCTCAAACTGCATCGCATCGGGCGATCCTGCTATTTTCGTGCTGCCAAATTGATCGGCCAGCATCATGCCGTCAATAGCGGCAAACAAATTCACATTATAGGCATTAACCGACGATTTTCCACTGGCTTTAAATGACGTGATATCGTGTGGAGGGTTGTCGGTATCCAACGCAAATGTTAAGGTCACTGTATACGCTGAGTCAGATTCGATAAGCTGCCAGGTACCAATCAACTCCGCTATTTTAGGAGCTAATTCAGGTTCTGCTTTTCTACATTGGCTTGTCATCAATGTTATGAGTACCAGGCAGGCTATCCCTATAAGTCTCATGAATTAGTTGTTTTAGTCGGGTCTGCAATTTTACCTACAAAGAGGATAGTACCCGATGTTTTTTCGTGAATAACGAAGATAAAAGGACGGTCGCAGAGCGTTGGTAATGGCACCGATGTTAGCGAAATGCCCCCCGTTGTAACGGCTGCCGCTTCTGTTCCTTTCTCATCTACCGCTACAAATGTATTTTGCTTCACGAAACTAAGCGTAAGACCACCTTGCTTATTTATTTTAGTAAAGTCAGCCCCGTCGGTAAAGGCAGTTGGCATACCCAGCGAACTCAATGCCTTGTTTAAATTGATATCATAACTCAGGGTGAATTTTGGCAGGCCGATATCAATGGTACTTGACATCATTGCCTGTTGTAATTGGGCCCATTCTGTACTGGTTAGGTTGCCTATCAGAGCATCAGCCGTTGTGCTTTCGGCTGGGAGAAGCACCGTCATCGCGAATTTGTCAGAGCCGTAAGGCAGTTCAAACGCTGTATAATTTGGTCGCGAAGCGTGATTTAACGCTGTATTGAGCCGCATCATACGCACCGTTGTCGTATTGCCCGATGCCAGTTTGAAAGGGCTATCGATTGTCTGTTCAGGTTTGAACTGGGTTTTCCAATCACCCTTGAAATACAGTGCATTCATCAGAAACATAACATTGTCAGCCTGAATCTGATCAAGTACTTTTGGAATCTTACCGTTGGTTTTCTGGCTTGCCCAACTATTGATTTTATCCAGCGTGGCTGGATCGTCGAAATTCTGCGCCGATACTTCAGCCTTAAACGATTGTTTCAGCAAATCCTGAAAAGAGGTTTCTACCGAGAATGTATTCCGATACCAGACAGAATTCGCCAGCGTTAGCGTTACTTCAGAATCCACTCCAGGAAGATTCTCCAGTAGATTCTGGTACGTCTGATTGGCTTCGGCCAGCGTTTGTGCATCCAGTTTCAGCGTTTTCTGAATTTCCTGAGCTGTTTGTCCATTCGCTCCGTTCATGATCATGCCCAACGCAATATGCAGACTCAATGGAGAAATGAAAACGTTTTTAGCCTGACCTTCTTCTGCAACTACCTGTTTTGATACATCAAATGCGAATTGGGTAGTTTGGTTTGCAAAAGAGGTCGAGACGCGTAATTCGCTGGCAGTGCTGGGGGCAGGAGTAACTGTGGAGTTTTGGCAACTGATCGTTGTCAGCAAAACGCCGGTTGTAACAACGACTAAGGTTGAAAAAAGGGTCGTTTTCATAACAATTGTAGATTCTGTTGTTGCTTTATTCTCTATTGCTGCTTGGGCGTCTATAGAGAATAAAACAACATAAATTATTGACAATCTTTAATAGATTCCCGTTGACTTCGAAGTCCACTTACCAGTGATTCGAATCCGGGAATTGTTTCGCCATATGGAAACGTAACCCGGTGCTTTTGGTCACCAATTTGTATCTCCACATATTCAGCTCCACCGTCGGCGCAATCGGGGCAGCCTAGTATGGTAGATTGTTTACTGAATGTATCCAGATTCGCGTTCGCTTTAAGCGTTTGCCAATCGGCCAGACTAATGGTTGATTCGCAGCTTTTGGAGGTAGGTTGCTCTCTCGGTTGTATATCTTTCTGTGTCAGTGTAACGCTGGTGCCATTGAAGACAAAGTCTTTTACACAATTCGTACCGATGCACATCCCGAACTTTGTTCCTGTTCGGATAATCAGCTCGTCGGTTTCTGAAGTTTGTGGCGTGAGATTAGTTGTACAACGACCAAAAACAACGATAAATAAGAGGGAAACGGCAATCGATTTCATAATCAGTCATATCAAAAATGATAGTCAACGCCAAAACTCATACCAGTCGAGGTCGGATGAGTTTGCACCTGTGAATCAGACTGAGTGCCTAAACCTAACGACGGTTGATAGGCACCAGCTAATGAAGCCGACCATTGCGGTGTAGGTCGATAACGTAATCGGGCTCCCATAGTAGCAGCTAGCGACAGGGGCCGATAGACGCCATCTTTCGCCGTGACTGTAACTTCATTACCAACGGTATTACGAATGAAAATATTGGTAATCAGCCCTCCCAGCACAGCTAGACTAAGCCGTTTACGGGGTCTCAACTGATAACCTACCTGGAGGGGTACTTGCATGTATTGATAGTCATTTGTAAGTACCTGCCGTGTTGAATTCGCGTAGTTGGCCTGTTGATAAACGCTGTTGGCGACGTTGTTATAACTTGCTGGAGAAGCTGCCATATCACCAGTATGTATGCTGCTTTTTAAGGCATCTACATAGAGCGTGCCTGACGTTGTGTTTTTGCCTGAAATTGCAACAAGAGAGGCTGTTGGTAATTGAGCTGGAGTTTCGACCGTTGAGCGCCCTGATAAATAACCAACGCCTGATTCCAGCGACCAATGTTCAGTTAATTGAACACCAGCCCCAGCCTGATACGCTACGGAAAAATTAGCCCGGCTGCTAACCGATGAACTAGCCTGACTAGCTTTTAGAGCATCCATACTGGCGTAACTATTAGTATAAACCGCTGCCGATTGTACCGAAACCATTGGATTGAAGGCACCGGGCATAACACTAGCCGAGGCCCAAACGTCGTGAGTCTTCTGCTTTGATTTGAGAGATTCAGGTTTCAATGGCAGTTCTGTCGGGCGGAACCAGACAATACGATGAATCTGACCCAAATCACGGAAGCGCCACGATTTCCCCAAAAGAGGTTCAAATGCCGCCAACTCATTCAACTTGGATGCAACTATTTTTGATGATACCGAATGCGCAAAAGCAAAAGAACTAATTGTAGTGCGGCTGGCAGAGGATGATGGCAGAGGAACATTCGTCGCGACCGGAGCCATTGTCGAATGATCAGCAGATATTGTCATTATGCTATTATCAGTCGTATTTGCTTTTTGATTGGTTACGACCTTCAATTGGTCTAGTAAACCGCTTGCCTGATCATCAACTGAAGAAGATATTGCTACAGGATACTCCGAAGTTGGCTTCGACTTTGCCGAAGGTAAACTAGTCTTATTGGCTGATGCGATCGTAGTCGGAGATTGCACCAGCGATTTATCGACAGTGGCGTTCACCGGTGCCTGTGACTTTACGTTAATACGGTCGGCTGACTCGGTATGTTGAGCAACTGACTGATGTTGTTCATAGGCTGTTTGAGTCGAACCTGCCCACCAGCCAATTAACAGTAAAGTTACGGCAGCGGCCACACCCATACCCCAGGCAAATGGTCGTGACGAAATGAGCCCTAATCCCCAAAGTGGTATTATTTTCGTGTCGTTTGATTGATCTAACCGACGCTCGATAGAATTCCACACTCGGGACGGGGGTGTTTCTGCGGCTTCATCGAATGTCTTCCGCCAGAAATCGTCCGGTATATTTTTATCTAATTCATCCATCTTCGTTATTCTTCACGGGCGTCCTTCGGCAGGATACCCATCGGCAAATCGTTTATCAGATTGAAGTTTTTGTTGCAGTAGACCTCTGGCGCGGGCATATTGTGATTTAGAAGTTCCTTCGGCAATGTCGAGCATTTCGGCAATTTCTGGGTGGTTATACCCTTCAATTGCGTATAAGTTAAATACCGTGCGACAACCGGGAGGAAGTTCCTGAATCAGTTGCAGCAAATACTTATAATTCAGTGCAGGCAAACTTTCGTCGGCCTGTGGTAATACTGGGGCCAGTTCCTGTACGTCGCTGGTATGTTCCCAGGGTTTTTGTTTTCGCAAAGATTTAAGCGCTGTATTGATCACAACTCGTTTCAGCCAGGCTTCCAATGGACACTCAAACCGAAATGAGTCGATATGCTGGTAAATCTTCACAAATGCATCCTGCAACACGTCCTCAGCTTCATCAGGATCTTTAATGTATCGTTTGCAAACGACAAAGAGCTTCCCGGCAAACCGCTCATAGAGCTGTCGCTGCACAATCCGGTCCTGCCGTCGGCATCCTTCGACTAATTGGTATTCATCCTGCATAGCAACGTTGACAACCCTATGACCTCAATCACAAACAAACAGTTGGAAGCTGACGCAAAAAAATCTCTTTTCTTCTTACAATTATATACCTTCTACGATAATTAATGCCGAGTGTTTTATAGATACGTATCTTTGGTAAAATCCCTTGGCGAATAAAAACGTATGAATCGTCGTAATGCATTGCGTTACTCATTGAGCGTTGGATTATCCACTTTAGTCTATCCAGGCTTTGCGCATCCATTTGAGGCTAAAAATCACGTCAAAATTGGTGCCTGCGACTGGTCTATTGGTCCAGCAGGTGATATAAATACGTTCACCGTTGCCAAAAAAATTGGACTCGATGGCGTGCAGCTTAGTTTAAACACCAAAGGTGATCATGAGCATTTACGTCGCCCTGAAACGCAGCGTGCTTTCAAACAGGCAGCTCAACAAGCGGGTGTTGCTATTGGTGGTCTTGCCATTGGTTTGCTGAATGAGATCCCCTACAAATCAGATGAGCGTACTGAGCAGTGGGTGCAAGACAGCATAGACGTAGCTCATTCGTTAGGGGTTAAAAACGTTTTATTAGCTTTTTTTAGCAACAATGACCTGCGTAATGATCCGAAAGGTACGCAGATTGTCATTAATCGATTGAAAGCTGTTGCCCCAAAAGCCGAAAAGGCTGGCGTAGTTTTAGGTATCGAATCGTGGTTATCGGCAGCAGAGCATATCGCTATTCTGGATGCAGTAGGTTCACCGGCGGTACAGGTTTATTACGATGTCTGTAATTCATCGGTTATGGGGTATCCCATCTTTGACGAAATTCGGGTGCTTGGCAAAAGCCGAATCTGCGAAGTTCACCTAAAAGAAAATGATCACTTGTTGGGCCAGGGAATCGTTGACTTACCGAAAGTTCGGCAGGCACTAGATGATATTGGCTATACTGGCTGGTTGCATATAGAAGGCGCTGTTCCCCAAGGAAAACCGATGTTAGAAAGCTATATTGAAAATAATAAGACTGTTCGATCTCTGTTTAGTTGATTATTTATTGTCTCAAGTTCCAGATTTCAGGTTCTATGTTGACTGACGCAAAAGCGAAACCTGGAACTTGAAACGGAAGTCTGTAATAACGAATGAAAACAATTTTTTCGCTGAATCCCTTCGCGCTCACAACGGTCGGTTTTTTATTTCTGGCAGGACAAACGTTCCAATCGAATCCTCAACAGGATATGCCTTCAGGCTTTGAGCTAACTCAGCACAGAGGTGTCGCGGCAGTTGCTGATTCTAATACACTTTACCTACCCGCTGATCTCGAAGCGACACTTTGGGCAGAGGCTCCCATGTTCTACAATCCAACCAACATGGATATCGACGCACGAGGTCGGGTCTGGATTACGGAAGCTGTCAATTATCGAAAATTCAATAATAAACCTGAGAGTCGGCTCGATCATCCTGAAGGTGAACGAATTATGATTCTGGAAGATACAAATGGCGATGGCAAAGCTGATGATAGTAAAGTCTTTGTAACAGATCCCGATTTGGTATCGCCTTTAGGCATTGCGGTAATAGGCAACAAAGTAATCGTTTCATGTTCGCCTAATCTGGTTGTCTATACTGACGAAAATGGCGATGATAAACCGGATAAAAAAGAAATAATGCTAACCGGTTTCGGTGGTTTAGACCATGATCACGCGTTGCATGCCGTGGTTGCCGGACCCGACGGGAAATATTATTTCAATACAGGAAATGCGGGTCCGCACGTAGTTACGGACACCGATGGCTGGACACTCCGCTCGGGTAGTTTGTATGTGGGCGGAACGCCTTACAATAAACAGAATCATGGCGGTCAGGTGAGCGATGATGGCCGTGTCTGGACGGGAGGGATGGCATTGCGTGTCAATCCAGATGGTTCAGGCTTAAAAGTAATGGCCCATAATTTTCGGAATAACTACGAAACAGCGTTGGATTCGTACGGAAATATGTGGCAGAACGACAATGACGATCAGGTAGTGGCCTGCCGCACCAGTTGGTTGATGGAAGGAGCAAACGCGGGTTATTTTAGTAGTGATGGCACCCGTTACTGGCAGGGTGATCAGCGGCCTGGTCAGCCAATACCGATCGCTCACTGGCACCAGGAAGATCCTGGCGTTATGCCCGCTGGAGATATCACAGGAGCAGGTTCGCCCACAGGTATGGTCATGTACGAAGGCGATGAACTTGGTCCGCAATACCGAGGCATGTTGCTGAGTGCTGAAGCTGGTCGTAATGTAATTTTTGGCTACAAGCCGGAGCCAATGGGCGCGGGCTATCGCCTGCCACGAACCGATTTTATCAGTTCGTTTCCTGAAGTAGACCCAAACTATAAATGGGATTCAGTTATCAACGATACGCGGAAATGGTTTAGACCCAGCGATATAGCTGTTGGGCCAGATGGTGCCATTTACATTGCCGATTGGTACGACCCAATTGTCGGTGGTCACCAAATGCAGGATCATAAAGGCTATGGTCGGATTTATCGAATTACACCTAAAGGCAAGAACCTGAAAGTGCCTAAAATAGACCTTCGTACAACGCAGGGGCAAATTGCAGCCCTTCTTAATCCGGCGGTTAATGTGCGCGTGCTAGGCTTCGAGGCTTTACGCGAACAGGGTGAAAAAGTTGTTGAGCCAGTTATGGCTTTACTCGCTTCACCTAATCAGTTTCATAGGGCACGCGCCATTTTTCTACTGGCCCAACTTGGTGCCGAAGGCCAATTTGAAGTAGAACGACTCCTGAAAGCCGTTGATGCGCCTGTTCGTTTGATAGCACTACGAGCATTGCGAAGTATCACACCAGAAAATTCTAAATCAATTCCAGCCCTTACCGCTTCTCAAAAAGCACTGTTACCCTTATTGGGTAATCTGGCGGCTGATCGGAGTGCAGCCGTTCGGCGGGAAGTGGCCATTGCGCTGCGCGATGTCCCTTATGATGAATGCCGGTTTATGCTGATGAATTTAGTGAAAGGCTATGATGGTCAGGATAACTGGTATTTAGATGCACTGGGAGAGGCTGCTGACGGTAAAGAAGAAGCCCTGTTTTTCAATCTGCGCCAGACCATGCCCGAAAACCCCATCGAATGGGATCAGAAAACGGCCAACCTTGTTTGGGAGCTTCATCCACCGTCGGCTGTAGCCATGCTGAAGAAACGGGCTGATGCTTCGTCACTAACGGCCGCAGCCCGCAAACAGGCTATTGTAACGCTAGGGTTTATTAAAAGTGAAGCCGCTGCTAAGGCAATGGTCGAACTGTCGAAATCGACAGATAAAGATGTGGCTGATCAGGCATTGTATTGGATGGGCTTCAGGCGTGGTAACGATTGGGCAAAACTTCTGAATTGGGAAGAAGTGATGCCCACGAAAGTTTCGGATGAAGAACAAAAGATGCTCGCCAATCGGCAGGTGCTGTTAGACGAATACAAGACTGATGCCGAAAAGCGAAAAGTTGCTTTAGAGATGGCGCGCGATTCTGAAGGGGGTAAAATCCTGGTTGGGTTGGCTGCCGATAAAAAACTCTCAGATAAGTTAATCAAAGCCGTTACCCCAACAATTCTGAAAAACCCAGATCAGACTGTTCGGGCAATGGCAAAAGACTATTTTTCGACCAAACCAGAGGTTGCAGTAAGTAGAGAGCCAGCACCTGTTGAAGCCCCTGCTGTGCAGGTTACAACTTCGTCTACAGCTCCTACAACCCCTACAACTCCCGTTATAGCTACTGCCAGTAGTTCAGACCCGGCTATTGCTCAAGTTGCCATGTTAACTGGCGATGGGAAAAACGGCCTAACCATTTTCAACGCTAACTGTGCTACCTGTCATCGACATGGTCAGCAGGGCGCTGATGTTGGCCCTGAACTGACCCAAATTCATCAGAAATTCGATAAAAACGGCTTGTTAGATGCCATCATTCATCCCAATGCAGGCATTGCCTTTGGCTATGAACCCTGGCTCATTACAACGAAGAAGGGGAATACGTACTATGGCTTTTTAGTGAGCGACAACGAGCAGGCGGTGGTTATTAAAGGCATCAAAGGGCCCAAACATACAATTCCGGCCGATGCTGTTTTCTCACGAAGACAGTACAAAACCAGCCTCATGCCTGATCCTGCCGCTTTAGGCTTGTCCAATCAGCAACTAGCTGACTTAACCGCATTCTTGCTAAAACAATAATAGGTTTAAGCACAAAGGCACAGAGAACAGGAAGTTCGGGCCGTGGTGGCCGTGGTGTCGGTTACTAATAACCGACACTTTTAGGTTTCTCAAAACCTACTGTTTGTACCGATAGGTTTTGAGAAACCTAAAAGTATCAAATGGAAGCATCTGATACCACAAAGACAACAAATCAATTACTTGATCGTATACCCTTGTTTTGCCAATTCTGCCGCTGTAAGATTAAGTACGTTTACATCCAGCTTTATAGGCGATAGAGGAGTATCGGTAGAATCTGTTTTAACAGCAACGATCGCGTCGACTACATCCATACCTTTAAACACTTGCCCAAATACCGTGAACTTGTCGTCAAGACGATGTTCGCCTTTTTTGTTTTGCACAATATAGAATTGACAACCTGCTGAGAGCATTTTTGGGTTGTTATCGCGCCCTGCCCCTACGGCTCCATAGATGTGCCGAATGGTTGGCCTGAACTCAGGTTTTAGTAGATAAGGAGAATCGGCGAAGCCTGCTGGCGTATCGGGGCAACCACCCTGTGCGACAAAGTTGTTGATAACGCGATTGAAGGTGAGTGTATCCCAATAGTTTTGATTCGCCAGTTTCATAAAACTCGCCTTATGGTTTGGCGTTTCGTCGTAAAGCCAGAAAAGGATTTCGCCTTTATCGGTTTTAATCTGACCAATCGGGTAGGTTTTTTCGGGCTTTGGCGAAGCAAATAGGGTAAAGAGAGAAGCGATGAATAGTAAAATGTTTGGCATAGAATTGAAGTTGATGTGCAGTATAAAAATTTAGGATGCCATATGTTCTGTAAAAAATAAGCTTAGGCTTAAATGCAGTTCTTTTAACAACTGGGTTCGGCGGTGCTCATATTGTTTGAGCGATAGCGCTAATAAAGCGTCAGACGGATGTTTTACTAGCATCTGGCGGTGTTTATCAAGCAAACTATTTAATTCGCTAAGTTCAGCTACTAATGTATCAGGTTGACGAGGTTCTTGCATATTAGTTAGCATCAATCAGTTCAATAATACCACGAGGATTGTCTTGCCTATCTTTCATTAAAAAAGCTCGCCAATAATCTATTGAAGGTAGGGTAATTGCTTCATATCGCTCATCAGTTGATGGATAAATCGCAATCAAATGGCCATCAACATAATATGTATCACGAGAACCACCGATTAATAAGTAAGGTATCAACGAGTCAATAGACTGTTCCAGACTTTCGTTGAATACAATCAAATTTACACAATCTATATCATTGGGATCTACTTTAGAACTAATAAAACTACCCCCAAGCCATTGATGAATCGATTGATCCAGAAGATGAGTTAGATCGTTAACGTAGGATAAAAAATGCTCGTAAAGAATCGGGCGTGCTGTCGATTGAGGAAAGTCGGTGACAAAGTGCTTAAAAACGTCGGTTGTTTTTAGACGGACAAGCGAATAGGGGGTTAGATTCCCATTTTGGTCGAAAGAGATCATCGCCAAATGTATAGAGAAAAGTATACTTAATCAGTTCTAGATTAAACCCTTTCTACTAAACCAGAGTCATAGTGACAAACGTTGTGGAAAAACAGCTTTTCGTTCATCTATCCCAACGATTGCTTTTCATTACAAACTATGCATCCATTCCTGACACTTTTTATAGCCCTATTTACCTTGGCCTCTCCAGAACAACCTAAGCCGCAGCTCGATTATGTCCGGGATTGGAAACGTGCCGACTCGCTGGCCAACAAAGGGTTACCAAAATCTGCGCTAGAAATTGCCAACCGGATATATAAAGAGGCAAAAGCTCAGAAAAATTATCCGCAGGTGGCCAAAGCCGCCATTGCGCGCATGATTTTTCGTAACTCTTCTGATGAAGATGCCTATGTTGACCTGATTCGGTCAATTCGAACCGATATCCAGGACACACCCGAACCGGCTAAATCGGTGTTGCAATCGGCATTAGGCGACGTGTATTGGCAGTATTTTCAACAAAACCGCTACAAATTTTATAATCGCGCCACAGTAGGCCGGGCCACGGTAGGAAAAACGGCAACGGGGAATAGTTTACCTGAGAGGCCAACGAATTCCGCAGATTCGACTAACGATTTCACAAGCTGGGATGCCTGGCACTTAGTGGAAGCAGTCACGTCAGCCTATCTTGCTTCTGTTCAGCCAAAAGAATTGCTTCAGAAAACGCCTATAGACGCCTATGATGCACTTCTGGAAAAAGGTGATCCTGATGCCCGACTGCTTCGGCCCACGCTGTACGACCTGTTGGCGCATCGCGCTATTAGTTTCTTCCAGAATACAGAACCTGATTTACTAAAGCCGGTTTTCCGGTTCGAGCTAGACCAGCTAGCTTACTTTGCGGAGCCTGACGTATTTACCAAGCTGACGATTCCGAGCCGCGATTCACTGTCGGGTCGTTATCAGGCTTTGCTGATCTATCAGCAACTGCTGACTTTTCATTTGCCAGATGCTACACCCGACGCACTTGTTGACGCAGACGTTTTGCGATTAGCCTTCGTGCATCAATATAGTAGTTTACCTGAGCGCGATTCGCTTTACCGAAAAGCCCTCGAAACGCGAATTGTCCAACTTAAAAACCAGCCATCCGAAGCAGTCTATGCGTATCAATTGGCTGAATTTCTGACAAATTACGGCACTCCCGTTCGTCCGTTGGACGATAGCGAAGAGCCAATGGCGGAGCCTGCTAAACCGAATCCATCTCGCTGGAACCACAAGCAGGCCGCTGATATTTGTCGAGATTTGATCAAGCGATTTCCGAAAACGCTATCCGGTAAACAAGCGGCTCAACTGCTGAACCGCCTTTTGTTGCCAACTTATTCAGTTCAGGTAGAACAAGTCAACGCGCCCCAGCAACCGTTCCGAGCGCTGGTGAGTTACCAGAATATTGCGAAGATCACGTATCGAATTGTGCGCGTATCGACCTCCGAAGTCCAGACTTATCGGGATAATTATCCTAAAGAGGAGCAGAAAAAAAAGCTATTCAGCGCGTGGTTAAAGCGACCTGTCATCGTAGAAAAAAGTGTTGCCTTGCCTGATGACGGTGACCTGAATCGTCATTCAGTTGAGATGCCGCTTGCGGGGTTACCCATTGGACATTATCTACTGCTGGCTACATCGGATGATAAATTTCAGGAGAAAACAGAGTCGGTTCAATACACAATCTTTACTGCATCGACGCTAGGCTATCTGGTAGCACCGCTTGCTACTGCACAATCAAAACAGCTTACTACTGTAGCGGTGACCAATCGGTTAACGGGAGAGCCAGCCAAAAGGGCATCCGTTGTTATCGTTGATGGCGCAAGTTTGTCCTCAGTTGGGGGCAGACGATTTATAACCGATACCGATGGGCGGACGAAGATTCTGCCAGGAGATATGCCTTCGCAGGCAAATTTTTACTACCTGATTGCAGATGGAAACGATACGCTTTTATCTGATCGGCAATATTTTTATCGGTACGGCGATGGGCAAGATGCACAGGAACAGACCTACGTCAAACTGTTTACCGATCGGGCGATCTACCGCCCTGGCCAGCCAATTTATGTGAAAGGCCTGCTATATGGGGGTAAGGAAAATCTGTTTGCGGTTCGATCCAATCAAGATGTCACACTCGATTTCATGGATCAGAACGGCGAACGTATTGCCACCCAAACCCTGAAAACAAACGAGTTTGGCACATTTAATACGAGCTTCACGGCACCCGTTGGTCGATTGACGGGAATGATGAATTTGCAGACACCCTATGGTAGCGCCAGCATTCGGGTAGAAGAGTATAAACGCCCAACCTTTGAGGTGAAAACCTTGCCCATAAAAGAGTCATTCAAACTTGGGCAAACGGTTGCACTAGCTGCCGAAGTCAAAACCTATTCGAGTGCCGTTGTCGATGGGGCAACCGTTCGCTATAGGGTTGTACGGAGGCTCCGGCCTCGTTGGGAATGGTGGTATCGCCCGCGAAATACTAATCAGGCAGAAATTGCCAGTGGCACGGCTCAAACAGATGCGCAGGGTAATGTAAGTATTTCGTTTACAGCCATTCCTGATCGTGATCAGGCTCGGGAAAACAACCCTGTTTTTGATTTTGAGGTAACGATTGACGTAACGGATAAAGCGGGTGAGACACGTAGTACGACCAAAACGTTACGGATTGGGTATTCTTCCCTGCAAATTAGTTTAGCCATTCCTGCGCAGATAGAGAGTGGTATACCAACGACCTTTCCCCTACATATCACAAATCAATCGGGAGAGAACGTATCAGCAACAGGCCAATTGAAAATTTATCGCCTTCAGCCACCAACTCGTCCCTTACGGAATCGACTCTGGAGTCGCCCTGATCGCCAGTTGTTGAGCAAAGCCGAATTCGAAAAATTATTCCCGAACGACTTGTTCGCCAACGAAAACGATCCGCGTTCCTGGCCGAAGGGAGAAGTCGTGCAGCAGCAAACCATCTCTAGTCCGGCAGATTCGCTTATTAAGCCCGACTTGAGCCGGTTTACTCCGGGCGAATACGTTGCCGAACTGACCGTTGTAAATGCGATTGGCGAATCCACCAAAGAGCAGGCGTTTTTTGCTTTTGTAAATGACGGCCAACCAACCGCTTCGGCACGGATTGACAATTGGGTGCAGGTTCGCAAAGCCATTGTCGAACCGGGTGAAGAGGCAGTTTTCTGGGTAGGTAATAGTCAGCCTGGCTGGGTACTGATGACTGTTGAAGAAGACCAGAAGGTTACCCGGCAGGAGTGGCTGAAAACAGATGGGCGTCCCCGGCGCATAACTTTACCCGTCATGGAAAAGCAGCGAGGTGGCTTTGCGGTTCAGTTCACGATGGTTCAAAATGGTCGGCTTTATCAGAAATCGCAGGCCATTACGGTACCCTTTACCAACAAGGAACTCCATATCGAAACGCAAACTTTCCGTAATAAACTCAAACCTGGTGAGCGCGAAGAGTGGACGTTAAAAATCAATGGATTAGATAAGGCACCAGCCGAACTAGTTGCTACGTTGTACGATGCCTCGCTGGATGTGTTTGACCGTCTCGACTGGCCAACGTCGTTTTATCAGACGTATTCGCCTATTTTTTACGAATGGCACTCCGGTAGTTTTGGTATTCAATCGGGTAATACACTCTTTTATCGCTATAAATCGGAACCACCGGTACCCAACCGAAAGTATGACCGATTAACGGGCGGCCTAAAAGGACAAGATATAACCTATAACTACCAGGGACGAGCCTATGCACCTGGTAGTGCGGTCAGGGGTGGAGCTATGGCTAAAATGAGCCTTGCTATGGCGGCCCCAGCCCCCATGCAGGATGCAGCAGCTCGTCGACAGGGAGTTGAGGAATTAAAAAATGCCGTTTCATCTGAACCAGATGCTCCCTCGAAACCCCAACCAACTCAAGATCCGATTGTCAATCCACGTAAGAATTTCAACGAAACAGCATTTTTCTTACCCCAACTAAAAACGGATGAGCAGGGGAGGGTTGTGCTGAAATTCACTATGCCCGAAGCACTCACCCGCTGGCGACTAATGGCGTTCGCGCACACGAAAGATCTGAAAACGGGTACGTTAGAGCGCGAAATTGTTACCCAGAAAGAATTGATGATTACGGCTAACGCACCTCGGTTTCTACGTGAAGGGGATACGATTCGGGTAACGGCCCGCGTCAACAACTTAAGCGATAAAGCATTGCCCGTAACGGCAAGCCTTACACTGTTAGATGCCCTCACAGGCGAACCGATCAATCAGAAACTTAAACTCACCAGTAGACAAACCGTGATTACGGTAGCCGCCGGACAAGGACAGGCGGTTGGCTGGACGTTGATTGTACCAGCTAACCTGGAAGCCGTTACCTGTCGCCTGACTGCTCAATCGGGTACGTTCACTGATGGAGAAGAGTTTACTGTACCGGTGCTGCCCAACCGAATGCTTGTGACTGATACGCAGCCATTTTGGGTCAATGGCCGGGAGACGAAAGAATTCAAATTAAAACCATTAGCGAATCTCAATCCAGAGTTACCTGTTCAACACGAGCGGTTGACGGTGGAGGTAACGAGTAACCCAAGCTGGTATGCATTGCAATCGTTGCCATACCTGATGGAATACCGTTACGAATGCGCTGAACAGCTGTTTAGTCGACTGTATGCCAATCGCTTAGCTACGCATATTGTTGGTAGTAGACCCGCGTTCAAACAGGTGATTGCTGAGTGGCAAAAAAATCCACCCCAAAACCCCTTAGAAAGTAATGAGGAATTAAAAGCTGTATCGCTGGAAAATTCGCCCTGGCTGGCCGATGCCCGCTCTGAGAGCGAACGGCAGGCAAAACTAGGACAACTGCTGGATGCCAATCGCATGGTTAGCGAGCAGCTAAAGGCGTTTGAAAAATTAAAACAACTGCAAACACAAGATGGAGGCTTTCGATGGTTTGGTGGTATGGAACCCAATTTGTCGATAACCCTACACATTTTGAGTGGATTTGGTCATTTGCAGAAGTTGGCGGTCAAATTCCCTGACGATATGCAGTCTGACTTGAGGGAGATGCAAACCAGTGCTATCCACTATGTCGACGCTGAAATGAAGCGATGGGTAGATGAACAGAAGAAGGCTGACCAACAAAAGAAGAACAAACTGATTGGCTCCTGGTATTTTTCGGCGACGCAATACCTCTACGCCCGCAGTTTTTATCTGAATCAACCTGTCGATAAAGCTGTGCTGGCTTATCTGAAGCAGCGTGTGGCCGATGAATGGCAGAAACAAAGTTTACAAGGCCAAGCGCTAACCGCAATGGCCCTCAGTCGCTTTGGCGACACAAAAACGGCTAATGGAATTCTGGCTTCGCTCCATGAACGGTCGCGGAAATCAGAAGAATTGGGTACGTATTGGCCGGATAATCAAAGCGGATTGTACTGGTACCAGACGCCTATCGAAACACAGGCGTATATCATTGAAGCTTTCGGCGAAATCAAACCGGTTCAAACTGAAATCGATGACATGAAACGTTGGCTGCTTCGTCAGAAACAAACACAGTCGTGGTCATCGACAAAAGCAACAACTGAAGCTATTTATGCCTTACTACTTCGGGGAAGTGACTGGCTTGGTACAAGTGTAAGTACTGAGGTTAGCTTAGGAGGGCAGTCCATAGAAAGTCGCGTTGCGAAGGCCGATGCTATTACGGGCTACGAAAAAGTGACGTATGCTGCTGCTGAAATCAAGCCCGAAATGGGAGTGATTCAAATCACGAAAAAAACAACTAGTCCCGCCTGGGGAGCGTTATATTGGCAGCATTTTGAGCCACTGGATAAGGTCATGCCCGGCAGCGCAGGCTTATCGGTTCAGAAAACGCTTTACGTACAACGTGACTCGCCTAATGGCCCACTCATCTCGCCGGTAACAACACAAACGAGCCTGAAGCCTGGGGACCTTATCAAGGTTCGATTGGTGTTAAAGACTGATCGGGCTATGGAGTATGTTCACCTGAAAGATAGTCGGGCATCGGGTTTTGAGCCGGTTGCTGCTTTGTCTGGTTATAAATACCAAAATGGCTTAGGCTACTATGAATCACCCCGAGATGCCAGTACAGATTTCTTTATGAGTTACTTACCTGTCGGCACGCACGTATTTGAGTATGATTTGCGGGTGGCTCAAACCGGCGATTTCTCCGCGGGTGTTGCTACGGTGCAGTGTTTCTATGCGCCAGAATTTTCCGCCCACTCAGCTGGCGAGCGAGTAAAGGTGAACTAGTAATGTGGTGAGCCTGCCATTTCGGTAGGCCCATCACATTACTTAAAACTACTTTTTCTCTAATTCGAATAACCAGGTTTTAGCGAGTTGCTGAGCCGTAGAGGTTGCCTCCAAACCCGCACGAAAACACCGTTTCCAGTTATCGGATTTCTGTTCGTAGGCGGGATTTGTGAAATACTTTTTACCGTTACGATCTGTAAGTTTAGCGGCAAAATCCACCCCGGCAGACTGCTCAAGAAAAGCAGTAAGCTGCTTATGAATCACAGTCGCGGGATCGGCAGGATACTCCGCTTCCCATTTCTTTAATTTCTCCTGATATTCTGCTTCTGCGTATTTGTTGAGCTGATCTACGGATTCACGCTTCATCAGCATAGGACTTGTGCCGGCTTCCATTTCAGCAATCATTTTTTCCTGCTGTTGAATCGCGCTCTGCATGGCTTTTTGCGTAGCAGCATCCAGTTTCGCCATCGACGCTTTCGTCTCGGTCAGCCCCTTTTTCATCTCGGCAATCTGGGCTTTTTGCTCTCGTTGAACCTGGTCATAGCTTTTCGCATCGGAAGTAGGTTTCGCGTCAGCTCGCCAGGTCGCATACCGTTTTTTAAAATCGTCTGTTTTGGTATAGGATTTTGCAAAATTGACAACACCACTAATAACAGTTGCCCGTTGCGAAACCGCTAGTTTACGACAAGCTGACGGGATCGCGATATACCCTGACGTAATGCTGGTAAATATGGTTTGCTGGGCATCGGGGTGGGTCAAACCAATGTCTGACAGGACGTCAGTAGTCCGATAGGCAAATAATCCTATCAGGCTAAGAATCAGTAGCTTTTTCATGCAGGTAGGAAGTGATAACTAAAATTACTTTCCTAAGTCAAGTACGGATCGACACTGAATCGTTACCCGTATTTTCACGCCCGCTTTTGTTGTGCCCTCAATGGTAGACGTAGTGTTGTTTCCTGAGCCCGAAAGGCTGGCAGTTCCTTTACCCCCTGAATCGGCACCACCAAAGGAAGCAGGTAATTTCCCAAACTCATACTTGGTTCCGCCAATCAACTTACCGAAACGTACTGATAAATAGCAGTCGGATGTGCCGCCAGATGCTGCTTTTTTGGCGTCGCTAATAATAAGCTGCACACTGGTTAAACCTGACGCGGCTTTGGTAGAATATTGATTGCCAAAGGAGTTGGCACCTGTCGCGTTACGTGAACAGGTTGTTTCGCTGGATGTCAAATTATACGTTCCGGCGTTGGGTCCACCTGTAATAATGACTTTAATATCTGAGCCATCCACTGAGCGGCCTGGTGGGGTTGCTGCGGTTTTTACGGACACAGTGAGGCAAGCTACTATCAGAAGCAGTTTACAGAAATTCATAAGAAAAGAATATGTTGTTAGGAATGAGAGATGCTTCTGGCAGGCTCGGATGACTAAATCTGCCAGAAGATTGACAAAGAAATTATTGTTTTACAAACTCAACTCGCCGATTTTGAGCTTTGCCTTCGAACGTAGTATTGTCGGCGATGGGCTTGGTTTCTCCATAACCCTTTGCCGTTAGGCGACCGGCATCGACACCCATGCTGACAAGTTGTGTCTTAACTGCGTCGGCACGTTTTTGGGAGAGTGTAAGATTGCTGGCATCCGATCCATCGGCATCTGTATAGCCACCTACTTCAAATTTTGACCCGCTATTTTCGCTCAGAAACTTGTAGATTGCGTTGATCTCGCCCATGCTTTCGGGTTTGATAATGGCCTTGCCATAATCGAAGTTGATGCCGTGCGAGATGTATTTCCCTTCGCCAAATTTTTGGCCAATCAAATTAGCACCACCGCCTTCAGCGATACGTAAGTTTTTGAAAATGAGTGGCTCATTCTGCGACGCGATCCCACCAAATATGAATCGGGTAGGTACTGCGGTATTTTGAGGTACTGTTAATACCCGAAACTGATCGATATACATTTTGATGCTACGACCTTTCAGGATAAACGCAACGTGGTGCCAGCGATCGTCAAAGTTCGCAGACTTTAATTCTTCGGGCATATTGCCTCCCAGCGTTCTGGACTCGTCATTGACCATATAGGTAGCCGCAGCCCCATCGCGGTCTGCCTGACACTGAATCACTTCATGGCCTTCAGCGTCTTCAAACCAAAAACGTAAACCATAAGCGCCCGGTGTTTGGTAATAGTCATACTCCAGTGTGAATTCTTTAGGCAGATAGTTTTTGTTTTTCATTAACGGAGTAACCTTGCCGTAGTTACCATCGGTAATTTTCATGACCAGTCCATCGCCTACTTTATTGAGAATAGCCTGTCCAGCTAACAAATCCCAATGCTCGGCAAACTCACCATCTTGGTCGGTATGAAAGTCGTCCTCAAAAATAATTTTGTTACCGGGTACAAAGTCGTAGTTCGCATAGGACCGCATGCTTACGGGCTTGGCAGCTGCTGCTGGTCCGTTACCGCTGGCTGTGGCTGGATTGGCGGTTGCCTGATCGTCGGGGTTAGTCGTTGGAGCCTGAGTGCTTCCGGTTGTTTTCTTCCCTCCATTCTTGACGCCTTCTTCGACTTTGTCCAGGCCTTTATTAATCCCTTGGTCAATTTTCTGATTAGCGCGGTTCGTAGCAGCGTTAGCCGCCCGGTCAAGAATATTGCCGAATTGAGCGAAAGTCGGACTGATAAATAACGTAGCGAGGACTAAAGTGAATAACGTTTTCATTGTAGCTTTAAAGATGGCAGAGTTGATTGATACAAACATACTATATGGGCTTAGCCAGCTATAAACGCCCATGTAACATTGTTTTGCTGGTATGTAACAACGTATAAAAATAGGCCTATTTCAATCGGTTGGGCTGACTAATTGAGTGATTGGTTCATAATCGCTTGGCAATACCCCATACTTCTCTTTGAAGCTTTTTGAGAAATACGACAGACTTTCAAATCCAACAGTAAAGGCTACTTCGGAGACAGTCGCTGAGCGAGCAGCCAATAAGTTAGCGGCCCGTTGCAGACGAACATCCCGCACGAACTCGGTTGCCGACTGGTTCGTAAGCGATTTCAATTTTCGGTGAAGCTGCATCCGGCTGAGATTTAATTCGTCGGCGAGTTGCTCTACCGAAAATGAACTCTCGCTCAAGTGGTGTTCAATGATGCGAATGGCGTTTTGCAGAAAGACTTCCTCAGTCGATGAGACCTGAACATTGGTTGGCTTCAGGTATAATTCCCGACTGAATCGTTCGCGAAGTTTTTGTCGTTGTGTCAGCAGGTTTTCGACTCGAACGCGGAGCTCTGAAGGATTGAAAGGTTTTGCTAAATAATCATCCGCACCACCGCTGAGGCCCTCAATCCGATTCTCAGTGGCTGCTTTGGCTGTAAGCATAATGACCGGAATATGGTCGGTGGTGGATTGCGTTTTTAGAATTTTACAGAATTCCACACCATTCATAATCGGCATCATCCAGTCGCAGATGACAATATCCGGAATAGTGTCTGCTGCTTTAGTTAATCCATCCTGTCCATCTACTGCTTCGATAATGCGATAAGTAGGCATCATTATCTGACTAATATATTGGCGGACATCGGCATTGTCGTCGATGATTAATAATAGTGGTAAGTCGATTCGATTAGCATCGCTATCGTCAAAAACGGCTTCTGGTGAATTACCCTGTGCCTCCAGCTCGGATTCAGGTAAATTGCCATTGATCCTGTTTTGCTCAGCAGTACGTTCAATAACTGAATTTGCCGAACTGGCCCAGGTATCAGCATCGACGGGTAACGTTACGGTAAATGTTGTCCCTTGTGCTACCTGGCTCTCAACAGAAACCGAACCGCTCAGGACACTAACCAACTCACGTACCAGCGCAAGTCCAATACCTGTTCCTTCTACATTTGCCGAGGAATTACCGGCTACCTGATGAAACCGCTCAAAAATCCGTGCCTGCTGATCGGTTGGAATACCAATTCCTGTATCCTGAATCTGGATAATAGCCTGTTTAGTAGCCGAAGCAGATAGTTGGACAACAACGGAACCACCAGTAGGGGTAAATTTCAAGGCGTTCGCTAATAGGTTCGTAACGATTTTCTCGACCTTGTCCCGGTCGAAATAAGCCAGATCGAACTGATTACTTTGGGCTAGGAAGGCTAATTCTATAGAACGACTTTCGGCTAGCGAAGAAAATGAACCGGTTAATAATCGGAGCCATTCCGTGAGATTGCCCGGTTTTATATCTGGCTGAAGCTGCCCCGCATCTAACTTACTCAGATCGAGTAACTGGTTTACCAAAGTCAGCAACCGCGACGCATTCCGGTGCATAAGCTGATAAGTCGGATAGGCTGGTTTTTTTTGCAGCAAATCTGTTAATGGCCCCAGAATCAGGGTAAGTGGTGTGCGAAACTCATGCGAGATATTCGTAAAAAACTGCGTTTTAAGTTGAGCCAACTCACGCTGTTCCCGTTCGCGAACGACTTCCTGTTCAATCGTAATTTTCTGAATTTCTGTTTGTTTATTCTTGTAGCTCAATCCCAGCGAAAAGCAAAGCAATTCGAGCAAAATGCCAATGTTGAGGAAAAATAGTGGACCAACTAAACGATCATCATCGCTGAACGAGGTGAATGAGAGTGCCATTGATACCAGCCCAAAAATGAGCAATAAGGCAGACCCGGTTACGAAATAGTAAACCAACTGATTCCGCTGTCCCCAGGCTTTCGTTATGCCATAGACAGAGACAACGGCTACGCCCAGACGCGCGACGGTATGTACCCACTCGTGAGCTAGCGAATTTGTCCAGCTATTGAAAAACAGACAGATTATTAATTCTGCAACTACATAGGTAAGCAGAACGTATTCCATCCAGCGGAATAACCAGAAGATGCGGGGAAGTAGTCTGCGTAAATCTAAAAAGGCATCGGCGAACCGATAATAAAAGACATAAGCCAGCATTGGGAAGCCAATTCTGGCAAAAGGATAGACTACCGACTCAATATGGACATCACTGAACGTCCAGGTTACCTTAAAGAAAAAGTAGCTTATCCAGCAAAGAGCATAGGCCGTATAATAGCGATAGACTTTCTCGCCGGTCATGAGAGCCTGCGCTCCAATGTACAGCGTCATCATGCCAACACCGCCCAGAAAAACTAGTATAAATTCCTCGTAAGTCATGCCGATTACTACGCCGTAACTATCAAACCTACGAAGAATCAGTCGTTTGCGATTATATTAATTAAATTTTAATCTAGTGATAACTACGCACTTAAATGGAAGCAATAGCTTCTAACTCGATACCAAAACCATAATGTAGTGGAGAGCAGGGCACGACCGAACGTGCTGGTCGATGGTCACCAAAAAACCGGGCATACAGTTGGTTCACTGTACCCCAGGCACTGATGTCTGCGATGAAAACGCTCACTTTCAATACGTTCTCCCGTTTGCTCCCCGATGCTGCTAGAATCGCATCAAGATTTGCTAGAATCTGCTCGGTTTGTTCCGCAATACTAGCCTCAGCTAGCTTCTGACCAGCTGGTGTAATAGGTAGAATTCCTGATAGATAAACTAGGCCATTGTGAACAACTGCTTGTGAATAATGGCCGCCCGGTACTGGTGCGTCTGGCGTTTGTATAAAGTTCATAGGGTTATGTTTTTTAGTAAAGTGCCAATTGGTGCGAGCATTTGTTCGCACCAGTTAGTGCATAACTTCCTTCGCTGCTCGTTCTCCCGAGCGTACGGCCCCATCAATATAGCCATTCCAGATGTCTGACGTTTCGGTACCGGCCCAGTGAATTCTGCCGACAGGTGTGCGTAGCGACGAACCCAGCGTTGTCCATACATTTGGCCCCATTAGTCCCGCATAACATCCCCTTGACCATTCTTCGTCCATAAAACTATGGTCGAAGTAGCGAACAGGTTTGAGGGCTTCTTGTCCGAAGAAAGTCGCGAAGGAATGTAATGCCGACAGTTTACGATCTTCATCGGAAAGGCCCGAAAACTCCTTTGCCTGATTCCCTAATACAAAGCCCATCATAATCCCCTGACTACCATCTTTAGGAGAGGTATCGAACGTAACGGTTACGTGGCCATCGGGTGTGGCTGCGAGGCCATTCAGTCCCTGTTCGCGCCAGAACGGTTTGTCGTAAATGGCGTAACATTTCCAGACAGAGCCCATTGGCATCCGCTGAATCAATTGCGCCCGTTGTGCCGGTAAGAGTGGCTGAAAATCAATTCGATTTTGGAGTGCGGGCGGAACGGTTACGATAACCCGTTTAGCCTGGTAAGTTTTTGTTTTGGTTATGACGCTCACCTGTTCGCCGTCCTGGGTAATTGCCTTTACTGGTTCGTTAAAAATAATTCGATCAGAAAAGGTAGCCGCCAAACGGTCGGCGATGGTTTGGGCTCCTCCTGCAAAGCGCTCTTCCTGCGCTCCATTTTTTATGTTCATTAACGTATCTAAATCCCGACACGATTTTGTGTAAAATAGCGCATGTAACATCGAAATTTCTGCCGGATCGGCGGCCCAAATAGCTTCGGCAGCAACTTTGAAAAATTGACGGGCTACATCAAAACTCATCTGTTGGTTCATCCAGGTTGCCAGCGTCATCGAATCTAGCTGGCCCGCATTGGGTGTCGACCAGGGTTCGGCGAGATTAACCGTTTTCGACAGCTTATTCATTTTTTTGATAGCCGCATCGAGACTTAGCAAAGAGCCAATTGGTAGGGGAGGAATTAAGCCTTTGTAACGCTTTACTTGTCCTCGAAAAAACTGGGTACTCTTCCCTTCGTCGTAAGTCTTGAACGTTTCGACACCAAACTCCCGTGCCAATGCGTAGAGCCGATCCTGCGTTGGCCCGATCCAGGCACCACCAAGATCGACATAGGCGCCATCATCAAACCGTTTCGTCCAGACACGCCCTCCCACACGGTCACGGGCTTCCAGAAGTAGTACGTTTTTGCCAGCTTTTCTGAGCTCATGCATAGCCGTCAAGCCTGCGTAGCCTGCACCAATTACCAGGACATCGTAAGGGGATGTAGATTCGGACATGGGGGTAAGGAGTTTATGGCGAAACCTACAGAAAAATAGCGACCCTGAAAAATGAAGAATGCCGCAACGTAACGTCGCGGCATTCGTATGTCGATCAAAAGTGATAATTAGACGATTGCGTCGATCAATGCCGTCACTATGGAGACGACAAAGCTGAATAGTAAAGCAGCGATGAAGCCCGATACGTGAAAGTGTGGTACTAAATAAGATGTGAGATAAACCATCATTACGTTCAATACCAGTAGAAAAATGCCGAGCGTGATAATGGTAATTGGAATGGTCAGAACCGTCAGAATTGGCTTAATAAAGGCGTTCAGGAAGCCAAGTACAATGGCAACCATTAAATACGTACCGGCTCCTCCAGTTATGTAAATACCCGGAATAAATTGACTGGCAATGTAAACGGCTACTGCGCTGATAAGAATACGAATAATCAGTCCCATAGAAAAGTGAGTGTTTGGTGAAAACTTTGAATATACATCACTGTGATGCCATACCCGCGTTGAACAGACAAACCGCAAAGCCGAATCTATTGTTTGACATGGCGTGCCTGCAACACAGCCACAATATCGTCTAAATCAATATTTTTCTGCTCCAGTAGCACCAGAAAATGGAATAGCAAATCGGCAGCCTCGCCTTTGAACAGGTCGTCGTTATTGTCTTTTGCCTCAATTACCAGTTCAACAGCTTCCTCACCAACCTTTTGAGCGATCTTATTAACCCCCCGATTGAACAACGTAGTGGTGTACGATTTTTCGGATGGATTGACCTTTCGATCGTGGATAATGCCCTGGAGGTAATTCAAAAATTGACCCTGTCCAGTATTAACTTCTTCGAAACAGGTATCGGCACCCGTATGGCAAACTGGCCCAGCGGGATTGGCTTTAATGAGCAACGTATCGCCGTCGCAGTCTACCAAAATCTCCTTAACATGGAGGAAATTGTTCGATGTTTCGCCCTTGGTCCAGAGCCGTTGTTTACTGCGACTGAAAAATGTTACGATGTTTTCGGCAGTGGTTTTGTCGTAAGCCTCACGATTCATATAGCCCAACATCAGGACTTTACCCGTTTCGGCATCCTGAATCACGGCTGGAATAAGCCCATCGGGCGATTTATCGAAATTAATCTCGGAATTCATGCTACAAAGGTAAGCCGTTACGCCCGAATCGTCTGCACAAATGCCTGGATGCTCTCTGCCGATGTTCCTTTTTCGGATAAATGACGGATGAATGCACTCCCAACAATAGCGCCATTTGCATAATTGCTGGCCGTGTCGAAGGTTTCGTGGTTATTGATACCGAAGCCAATCAGACGAGGATTACGGAGGTTCATGGCTGCAATGCGCTCAAAATAAGCCTGCATGGTATCACTAACTCCTTTTACCGAACCGGTAATGCTGGCTGACGAAACCATGTAAATAAATCCGTCAGATTCTTTGTCAATATGTCGAATGCGGGCCTCCGATGTTTGGGGCGTAATGAGATTGACGTTCAGAATGCCATATTCATTGAAGATTGGTGCGTAATCATCCAGGAATAAATCAAGCGGCAGGTCGGGCAGAATAACACCATCGACGCCCACTTCCTGGCACTTCTGACAGAATTTTTCTACTCCATACTGTAACACAGGATTTATGTAGCCCATCAATAGAATGGGCACGGTTACTGGGTCGCCGTCCGTTCCTTTTCGGCAGTCTGCTAACTGAGCAAACAACGTTTTCAGCGACATGCCATTCTCCAGTGCTTTTTCATTACTCTGCTGAATGGTTTCGCCATCGGCAACGGGGTCGGAGTAGGGCATCCCGATTTCGACGATATCTACACCGGCCGCTTGCAAGCCACGCAGAATGGACACCGTATCATTGAGAGCTGGGAAACCCGCAGTAAAATATACATTCAGCAACCGTTCGCTTTTGCGAGTGAACAGATCGGTGATGCGGTTTTGAGTTAGTTCTTGTGTCATCTGTAACGCGGGTGGAAACCCGCAATTCTGGTCAGTAACTACTAGGCGCGGGTTTCCACTGCAACGGCGGACCGTCCGCATTACACTACAAATATTTTGAATAGGTACTTAAATCTTTATCTCCTCGGCCTGATAAACAGACCACGACAACATCGCTCGGCTTAAGATCCATTTTCTCCAGTGCAGCCAGTGCGTGGGCTGATTCCAGAGCTGGGATAATGCCTTCGAGCTTGCTGAGTTGAAAGCCAGCTTGTAGCGCTTCATCGTCCGTAATGGCGTAGAAATCACCCCGACCCGATTCAAACAAGTGAGCATGAAGGGGGCCAATGCCTGGATAATCCAGACCCGCCGAAATAGAGTAAGGCTCAATTACCTGGCCGTCTTCAGTCTGCATCAGAATTGTGCGACTTCCGTGCAATACACCTGGCTTACCAAGTGCCGTCGTTGCGGCTGAATGTCCCGACGTAACGCCTTGACCAGCAGCTTCGGCGGCTACCAAACGTACCGATGGTTCATTGAGATAATGATAAAAAGCACCAGCCGCATTGCTACCACCACCTACACAAGCCACTACGTAGTTCGGATTTTCGCTACCTGTTTTTGCGAGCAGTTGCTTCTTGACTTCCTGCGAAATAACAGATTGAAACCGAGCTACCATATCCGGGTAGGGGTGAGGTCCCACTACCGAACCGATGATGTAGTGCGTATCGACTGGGTTATTAATCCAGTGGCGCATGGCTTCGTTGGTGGCATCTTTCAGTGTCTGACTGCCCGACGTTGCCGGAACGACCGTTGCACCAAGCATCCGCATCCGGTCTACATTGGGTTTCTGACGTTCCATGTCGATGCTGCCCATGTAGACAATGCATTCCAGACCCATCAGCGCACAAACCGTTGCCGTTGCTACACCATGTTGACCAGCACCTGTTTCAGCAACAATGCGTTTTTTGCCGAGTCGCTTTGCTACCAGAATCTGGCCAATGGTATTATTAACTTTATGCGCTCCTGTGTGGCAAAGGTCTTCGCGCTTGAGATAAACCGTTCCGCCAACTTTTTCAGATAACCGCTTTGCCAGAAACAAGGGTGTCGGACGACCAACGTAGTCTTCAAGCAATTGCCAGAACTCAGCCTGAAAAGCTGGATCGGCTATGATATTGAGGTAATTCTGGCGTAATTCTTCGACGTTTGGATAGAGCATTTCAGGGATAAACGCTCCACCGAAGTGGCCATAAAAGCCTTTATCAGATACCTCAAATGAGGTTTGGGGTTCTAGGGTAGTTTGCATGGTAATTAACTATTCGATATGACCATTCTTCTTAAAAAGAGCCATATCAAGATTGGCAATGAACTCTTTTGACGACTCCATTTTGGCAGCAGATAATTCATCCATTGATTGATAGCGGCCTAAAGACTTTTTAGATTCAATTGCCTTTTTTCCTCGGCTAGATTTCTTTGTCGTTTCCATAATCAGCTCGACTTTCGTTGAAAAATAAATCCTGTATAGTCTTGATTTGGTTCGAATTCCTCAACAGAATTGTTAGCACGACGCCCGTAAATGGCAAACAGGTCAGTTGCTTGATCAAGTTGACGGGCAATTAATATTCGATATAAACGTGTGCGAATTCCTTC
Source organism: Spirosoma arboris (assembly GCF_009754945.1). Taxonomy (GTDB): domain Bacteria; phylum Bacteroidota; class Bacteroidia; order Cytophagales; family Spirosomataceae; genus Spirosoma; species Spirosoma arboris. The sequence goes on along the minus strand of NZ_WPIN01000002.1, from coordinate 842,450 downwards.
CCCATCACTTCCTTGAAAATAAACCAATTTCGATGGATAATGCTCAAAGAAAGTTAGCAATGCCTGAAATACTGTTGCCATTACCCGATTCATATCGTGATTATTACTTACCACAGAATCACTGAGGGTTCCATCTGGCTGCAAATCACCTAATGCTAAATTGTATAGGATGGCATTGTCCGGAAATGGTGTAAATTGAATTGCCTTGTTAATAGTACGCTGTTCACTTACACTTTCAAATTGATAATCTAATGCGTCGTTAGAGATAAGAAATGGGTAACTGGGTTCATTCATACTTTTGGGTGTAGAAAATGTCCACCCACAAAGCTAAACAAGCTGTGACTCAACAATTATGTAATCAAGAATATTTTTCAGGTTACTGTAGCCTAGCTCCAGTTTGCTAAACTTACACCGTCTCTTCCTCTTCAACCGGCCGTACGCGGTCGATCAATTCCTTCACTTTGGCAACATCTTTCACACCTGGTTGGATTTCGACCTGACTGTTTACATCGACACCGTAGAGCTTCATGCCTTTCAGCGCGTCTAATTGGTCGAGGTTGTCCAGGCCAATGCCCCCACTGATGAAAAACGGCTTTTCGTTATCGTACCGGCTCAGAATGCTCCAGTCGAACGTAACGCCGTTGCCACCGGGTTGGTCGCCTTTGGCATCGAATAGGAAAAAGTCAGACTGCGCTTTGTAGTTGTTCAGCATCGAAAAGTTGAACGATTCATCGACCCGGAATGCCTTAATGATGTTAATGCCCCGATTTCGCAGGCTTCGGCAGTATTCGGGCGTTTCGTTGCCGTGCAGCTGCACATACTGAAAATCGTACTTCTTCACCGACCGGAGAATATAATCCGGGCTGGCGTTTACAAACACGCCTACTTTCCGAATCGACCGGGGAAGCGCTTTTACGACAGCTTCATCTAGGTCTTCCCCCACAAATCGTGGCGATTGGTCGTAGAAAATAAATCCTACAAAATCGGGATGCAGAGCGGCAATCTCTTTCAGGTTGTCGGCGTCGCGTAGACCGCACACTTTGATTTTCATGAGTTGTACAAGTTTGAAGAAGTGAGCATGCGTGAAGTAAAATCAGTGACTAACGTTTGTAGAGCTGCGGCTGGGTCGGCCGTTTTCATAAACGCTTCGCCAATCAGGAAGCCATCGAAACCAGCCCGGAACAGAGTCAGCATCGTTTCGGCATCGTGTAGGCCACTTTCAGTAATCTTGGCAAACGTATCGGGAATCTGTTCAACTAACCGAAGCGACGTATCGACCGAGGTTGTGAACGTTTTAAGATTCCTATTATTAACACCAACTAAATCAATGTTATGATTCAGGCTTCGATCCAGCTCTTCTTCATCGTGGATTTCGAGTAGCACCTGCATACTCAAATCATGGGCCTGCATACTGAGCTCAGTCACTTCTTCTGGTGTTAGGCAGGCGGCAATGAGTAGAACCAGATCGGCACCCCAGGCTTTGGCTTCGAGCAACTGGTAGCGATCAACGACGAAATCTTTGCGAAGAATCGGAGTATTGGGGTTCGCTAATCTGGCCGCTTGCAAATCGGCAGGAGTGCCGCCAAAGAAAGGTTCATCTGTAAGTACCGACAGTACAGCCGCTCCCGCCCGAACGTAGCCCTGAGTTGTCTCAGATACGTCGGCTTTATCATTGATAATGCCTTTGGAAGGTGATTTGCGTTTGAACTCGGCAATAATACCGGTTGATCGTAAGTCCTGAATAGCGTCGCGCGAAGACAGGCAAATGCGCTTGAAGTCAGGCATTTGTTCCAGTACCGATACAGGGGTCGCTTCTTTTCGCTGGGCTACTTCGATTCGTTTTTGGGCAATTATTTCGTCAAGAATCGTCATTTTCTATATTTTCCTGTCCTTCGATTGGGTTATTGGTCGAAAGAGTAACTAGTAGTCAATCAATTTTTTAAAACATGCCAGTGCTCGTTTACTCTCCAACGATTCGCGAGCCATGGTTACAGCCTCTTCGCGGGTATTTGCTTTCCCGGCAGCTAACAATGCCATGGCCGAATTAGCCAGAACAGCCTGCTTCTGGGCTGAAGTCGCTTCGTCATTCAGCACGTTCATGAAAATCTGTGCCGATTCATCCAGCGTTTGCCCACCTGCCAGTGATTCTGGTGTTAGAGTCGTCAAGCCTAACTGCTCGGGTTCCAGCACTTGTTCTGTCTGATTACTAATGACTTTGAATGGACCCGTCAATGAAATCTCGTCGTAGCCATCCAGTGCATGAAGAATCATAAACCGCTTGTCTGTCTGCTGATAAAGGTACGCATATAATCGCGCCAATTCAAGGCTGAAAACGCCAACAAGCTGTTTAGCAGGCTTTGCCGGATTGATCATCGGGCCAAGTACATTAAAAAATGTCTTTACGCCTAGATCTCTACGGATGGGTGCGACGTTCTTCATCGCCGGGTGAAACAAAGGAGCGTGAAGGAAACAGATCCCTGATGTTTCCATTTTACGCTGTAATTCACCAACGTCGTTGGTAAACTTATAGCCAAGCCGTTCCATTACGGTGGATGAACCAACCAGCGACGAAACGCCGTGATTACCATGCTTGGCCACGCGTTGGCCTGCCCCCGCAACTACGAATGAGGATAGCGTTGAGATATTAAACGTGTCTTTGCCGTCGCCCCCGGTGCCGCATAAGTCCATGGGATCATAAGCGGCAAGGTCCACCGGTAGGCAGAGTTCGAGCATCGCGTCGCGGAAGCCTTCCAGTTCTTCCAGACGAAGACTCCGCATCATGTAAACCGTTAAAAACGAAGCGATTTGCGCCTGATTATATTCTCCCCGACCAATACCCAGCAGCACTTCACGCGCCTGGTCTTTAGTAAGGTGTTTGTATTCGAAAAGGTGGTTTAAAATAGCTTTCATTTTATAAAGAGTGAAAGAGTGAAAGAGTGAAAGAGTGAAAGAGTGAAATGGATGCGCCAGCCACTCTTGCACTCTTTCACTCTTTAATTTTCAACCAATTCTCAATCATCTTGACGCCGTTTTCCGTCAGAACCGATTCTGGATGGAATTGCAGGCCTTTCACGTCGAAACGTGTGTGCGATAGGCCCATGACGCGACCATGCTCGTCAACAGCGGTAATGCGCAAGTCGGCAGGCATTGAATCGGGAACAACAGTCCAGGAGTGATAGCGGCCAACTGTTAGTTCGTCAGGTATAGTAGCGAACAGGCGTTCGGAGCGGTCTATGACGGTGGCTTTATGGGCCACCCCATGCAGAACATCGCCAAGATTTTCGAGCGTAGCACCATATACTTCGCCAATGCCCTGATGCCCGAGGCAGATGCCCAAAATACTCTTGGTTGGGCCATATTCACGGACTAAGTCCTGCATAATACCCGCTTCCGATGGAATGCCAGGCCCCGGCGAGAGCATAATTTTGTCATACTGCTCGACGGCTTCCAGGCTAATTTTGTTATTCCGAATCACATCGGGTTTCAGCCCCAACTCGCGTAGAATGTAGACGAGATTGTAGGTGAATGAATCGTAGTTATCTAATACTAAAAGTTTCATAAGTAACGCGGGTGGAAACCCGTGATTTGTCTATTAATGCGGGTTTTCACCGCAACAGCGGACCGTCCGCGTTACAATTGTTTCGCTTGCTCAAGGGCCATCCGTAAGGCAGCCAGTTTGTTATGTACTTCCTGTAATTCACTTTCAACGACTGATTTCGCTACAATGCCCGCTCCTGCTTGATAGTAAAGCGTATTGTCTTTGCTCATAAACGTTCGGATCATAATCGCATGGTTGAATTCGCCATCGAAACCCATGTAGCCGATGCTGCCCGAGTAAAAGCTACGGCTCAGACTTTCGTAACGATCAATCAATTGCATGGCGTTGTGCTTGGGTGCGCCTGAGAGCGTTCCGGCAGGGAAGGTCTCGGCAACAATTTGTAGAGGATCAGCATTTTCGGTCAATTCGCCCACAACTTTCGATACAAGGTGAATAACATGCGAATAGTATTGGACTTCTTTGAATGTCTCAACTTTCACTACATCGCAGTTTCGGCTGAGGTCGTTGCGGGCTAAATCGACCAACATAACGTGTTCGGCTGATTCTTTTGGATCGTCGTAGAGTTTCTGGGCGAGTTCGGCGTCGCGGATGTCGTCGCCCGTGCGCCGGAAAGTGCCCGCAATGGGATAAATGGTAGCCTGACGATTCTTAACTACAATTTGCGATTCGGGCGAAGAACCAAAGATTTTGTAGTTGCCGTAATCGAAGTAAAACAGATAAGGGGAGGGGTTGAGCGAGCGTAATGTTCGGTATACATTGAATTCATCGCCCATAAATGGCGTCGAAAACCGACGGGATAAAACGATCTGGAAGACATCGCCCCGTTGGCAGTGGTCTTTACCTTTCTGGATAACTGCCCGAAACTCATCGTCGGTAAAGTTCGATTGCTCTGGCCCGGCAGTACTAAATGAGTAAGTGGGGTAATTCCTGCTTGTAATCAGGTCGCTAATGTAATCTAAAGTACTTTCGGGTTCTGTGTCGCCATCGCGGAGGTAGCTATGTTCAAACAGATACAGCTCGTCTTTGAAATGGTTGATCGCCAATACGTAGCGATATACGGTAAAGACTGCTGCCGGAATCTGGTTTTCGGTTGGTACCGGTGCGTGGAGCGTAATATCCTCAAAACTCTGCACGGCGGGATAACCAAAGTAGCCGAATAAGCCGTTGGTGATAAAAGAGAAAGGCGACTTTTCGTGCTTGAAACTATCTTTATATTGTTGCAATGCAGCCCGCATTTCCTGGACGGGTAGCTCATTGGTTTGCTCATCTCCGCCCGGCATGTTAACCGTCAATTTGCCACCTTCATACGAAAACCGAGACACCGGATCGAAGGCAATGTAGGAAAAGCTATTTTCATTGCCGTGATAGTCAGAGCTTTCGAGCAGAATACTATTTAGAAAACGATCGCGGATGCGCAGGTAAATACTCACTGGCGTGATAATATCGGCCAGCATCCGTTTGTGGCGGCTGATAACGCGGTAGGTGGCGGATTGCGGTTTAGTCGTAGTCATTTTTTTGTCTTTTCGAGGTAAGGAGGAATCTTAGGCCTTTGTTGTAGTCAAGTCCGGGATTCCTCGTTCCTCGGAATGACAAGCAAAAAAATAAGGCTCACCGGGATGACGGTGAGCCTTGAGAAATTTGTTGATAAACAACAATAGCGGCAACCTTCATCCCTGTTGAGAAGAATGCCACCACCAAATGTTGTTATTAACCGTATTATTCATGAGTGTCTAACTCGTTTTGTCAAATTGAAACGGAATAGCTTGCTACCAGGCTGCGCTACACCCCGCATTGGGTCACAAATATAAAGCGTTTGTTTTATACCGATCAAGGCTTCGTTAATTTTTTTAACGCAAAGACGCAAGGATAGGCGCAAAGGTCGCAAAGAAATAATTCTTTACATCTCCATCATACGTATTCGAATGCTTTTATTCTCGTTCAACTCAATCGCCGATTGGTCGAAATCGGGTGGACCCATAAGCATGGACACATTCGAGAGACCAAAGGGTTCTGAGGGCATCTGGCCCGAAAAATCCATTTTCTGATTCCCGTTCAAATCCTGGAACAACCTAACAGCATATTTTCCGGCTGTCAAACCCTCGAAAACGGTGGTAAGTTCTCCTGAGGGAGTCACATCAATTACTTTTCTCTGAAATGATTCACCCGTGAAACTGGCTTGATTATTTGCCAGGCCAACATAAAGTTTGCCCGATCGGGTATTCACATTGTGTATGATAACTGTCAGGGAGTAGGTTCCACTAACGGAAGCTGATGGAGCAGATGTTGCGGTTTGAGCGAGACAGGGTTTAGCTAGATTCGCAATAAGTAGTCCGATGGTGATAGCAGTCGTGATAATCGTTTTCATGAGTCGTGCTGGTTTATGTTCGTTTGGTTCGATAGCACAAACATAAAAGTCGCTAACCGACCGCTGCAACTCAAAGGGATAAACAGCATGGTTGTGGGATAAATGACAAGTTTAAGATAGTTTTTTGACAGGATTTACAGGATGAACAGGATTTTTTCTGACAATTACAAATCCTGTTCATCCTGTAAATCCTGTCAAAAAATATTTGCGATCACCCCAGATTCAGGGTCAGATTACCATTTTTGGTATATCTGATTTCTTCTTCAGCCAGCATTAGTTTCACTAGTTGAGCAAGCGTATCGGCGTCGGTTTGTGCGAAATGGTGAGCCAATTGCTTAGGTGAGACACCGGGCCCATTCGCCAGAGCAACATAGTCACGCACTTGTTCGCGCACGGCTGTTGTGGCGGTTTCTACCGATTTTTTTCGTTTGATACAATTGTCACAAATACCACAAGCCTCTCCTGGTTTTTCGCCAAAGTAAGCCTGGAGCAACCGGGTACGGCATTGTGTTGGATGCTCGGTGTAGAGGATAGCCGCCTGCACCTTTCGCATGGCTAATTCCTTGCGTCGATTTAACTCCTGCATATTGACAGGCAGAGACGGTGCATCGAAGCGAGGAGTCAGAAATGTGAGCTGCGGTTTGTCTTTCTGCTTTTCGTAAATAACCACATTGCGTTGATGCAACTGCGTTAACAACTGCTCAATTTCACTTTGGTTGACCAGAAATGTTCGCGCCAGTGTCGACTCAGAAATGGTTATAAAATCGGTAAATAGTTCACCTCCGTAGACTCGTAGCAACAGTTTAAGGAACGAGTCGAAACGCGAGTTTAGTACCTGGAACTCATATAACTGCCTATTGTCGAGTATAATAGTTAGTCGCGATGGATGGAAATAATTTTCATTTAACTGAATAAATCCCTCCAGTTGCAATTGCTTTAGCGCGTAGTGAGTTTCCTGTGGAGGCAGGCTAAACGTAGCAGAAAATGCGCCCAGGTCAAAATCGTAGCTAGCAAATTCACCTCCACCAACGGGCACCGCCGTATAGTTTGCCAACGCCTGATAAACCCGACGTAGCATCTCGATGGGCTGAAAAAGCTGTTCGGTACGGAAGCGCAGATTTTCCAGGTCGCCAGGCGTGTAAAGCATAACCGCATAGGCTTTCTGGCCATCACGACCCGCCCGACCTGCTTCCTGGTAGTAGGCCTCCAATGAATCTGGAACGTCTAAATGCACCACTACGCGCACGTCGGGCTTGTCGATACCCATCCCAAATGCATTGGTCGATACCATAACCCGAGTCCGATCCTGAATCCAGGCGTCCTGTTTGTCAGCGCGTTGCTGGGTGGTTAGTCCGGCATGATAGAAGTCCGCAGAAATCCCTTGCCTGACTAGCCATTGTGCCACTTTTTGCGTTTGCTTGCGACTGCGGACATACACAACTGCGCAGCCCGGTACGTTTTGCAGAACCCGGAGTAGCCGCGCTTCTTTGTTTTCTTCCAGTACAGCCGAGTAAGAGAGATTAGGTCGGGCAAAGGTTTGCCGAAAGATAGCAGGCTCTTTTAACGCCAGTTTCTCAACAATATCTTTCTGAACATCGGGCGTAGCCGAAGCGGTAAGGGCAATAATCGGTGTGTCGGGAATGAGCTCACGAAACTCAGCGATTTGTAAATACGGCGGTCGAAAGTCATATCCCCAGGCTGAGATACAGTGTGCTTCATCAACTGCCAACAAGCAGACGGTCATTTGCTTGACGCGCTCGATGACTAGTTCGGTTCGAAGCCGTTCGGGCGATACGTACAGGAATTTAGTATTGCCATAAATACAATTGTCGAGGGTTGTGTCAATCTCCCGATAGTGCATTCCGGAATAAATGGCCGCTGCCGGAATACCTCGTTTGCGGAGTTGCTCGACCTGATCTTTCATCAGCGCAATGAGGGGCGTCACGACAATACAAACGCCTTTCATGGCCAGTGTTGGTACCTGAAAGCAAATGGACTTACCGCCACCCGTCGGCATCAACACAAGTGCATCCTGCCGGGCCAGCACAGTATTGACAACATCTTCCTGCATAGGTCGGAAGCTATTATATCCCCAAAACTGTTGTAATAATTGCCGGATGGTCACAGGAAGTAGTCGTTAATCAATCGTCGACAGTCAATAGTTAACAGAAACATAAAAGGTCAATGGCTGATGACTATTGACTGATTGGCAAATTTACGGCTGAAAACACAAATCAGAGAGTTTGGGTTTTACGTTTGTAAGTAAATAACAATCATTAGCAGGGACGACTATGATTCAGAAAGTTATCAAATCCGACGAAGAATGGCAGAAAATTCTGACGCCGGAACAATATCGGGTTGCCCGGGGAAAAGGTACCGAACGTCCTTTCTCTGGCGAATACTGTGAAGCACATGATCCAGGTATTTATGCCTGCGTTTGCTGTGGTACCGAGTTGTTTGAGTCGACAACAAAATTTGAGTCTGGTACCGGCTGGCCTAGTTTTACGGAGCCTATTGAGGAAGATCGGATTCGGCTGGAGAAAGATTACAGCTATGGGATGTTCCGGGTTGAAGTGTTGTGCAATGTATGCGATGCTCACCTTGGCCATGTATTCAATGATGGTCCTCCACCCAATGGAATGCGCTATTGTCTGAACTCCGTATCGCTCGTATTGAAGCGAACGGCTGATTCTGAATAAGTATAAGATGGATTTTGATTTTATGGATTCTTTTGATAGTCAGTATGCTAGAGCCAGAAGAATCCATAGAATCAAAAGAATCTACCTTGCCATAACTGCTTATACCTTGCTAATGGTCGTTGATAAGTGAAATTTGCGTCAGATGAAACATGATTAACTTTATATGAATCATAGGAAGTGGCTGGTAGTGCTGTTCGCAGTTGGGTTGCTGGCAAATCCGGTGCTTGCGCAAAAAAATGGTTCATATATACCGAATACACTGGTTGCTCATCCACTCAGTCTCTCAGCAACAGGGTCGAAAATCAGGTACTACAAGGATGATCACAACTCATTTACAAGAGTCCCGCCACCAGACATTTTTCTAAAAAGGAAAGATCCATCCGGACGATTAGCAATACCAACGGCTCAGTTCATTGTTACGTACACGAATTTTACTCCTCAGGCGCAAAAAGCGTTTCAGTACGCAGTAGACATTTGGTCTACACTGATTGTGTCTTCTGTCCCTATTCGAATTCAGGCTAACTGGATATCAGATGTCCCCAATTTATTAGGGTCGGCTGGGCCGACTTCATACCGGTATAATTTCGATGGAGGGCAGAAAGCGACGGCGTTTTATCCAATTGCTTTAGCTGAAAAAATAGCTCATAAGGAGTTAAACAACCCCGCTGAAGCAGATATCATTGCCGATTTCAACCGGAATAATGAATGGTATTTCGGCACTGATGGGCTAACGCCCGAAGGACAAACGGACATGGTGACCGTGGTTTTGCACGAACTGGCGCATGGATTAGGCTTCATTGGTTTTTTCAACGTCACCGACTTTCCGGGCGATATGAACGACGGGCAATACCTGGCCGCTTTGCCGTCGGTTTATGACTGTTTTATTGAAACAGGTGGAGCCGGTGGCCCGAAAAAACGATTGGTAACATCGCAGGATGATTTCCCAAATAACTCTATTCCACTAAACCGTCAGTTAACCGGTAATGACCTATTCCTGAATGGAACGGTTTTACAACAGACAAGAGGATTGAAACTTAGAATTCATGCGAAAGCCCTGTTTTCCAGGGCCTCTAGTATTTATCACCTAGATGAAGATACCTATCCACCCGGTGATGTCAACTCGTTAATGACTCCAAAATTAGGCCTTGCTGAATCGATTCATTCGCCTGGCATTAATGTACTGAAATTCTTCTCTGATCTGGAATGGAAAACGACATCGGTGTTGCACGATCCGATAGTAAGCACCGAAGACGCTAAAGATCTTGTGTTTAGCACCCGCATCATTAGTGATACCACATTGATCGCTGGTTCAATGCGTTTGTTTTATCGAAAGAGTGCGCCAACAGCCACGGATTCAGTAGCTACAGCCGTTAGCCTAACTCGTGTTGGAACCACCGATACCTACCAGTATACGTTACCTGCTGCCCAGGCGCAGGGGAGTATCTGGTATTATTTTCAGGCACAGGACGCGTCGGGTCGGACGTTTAGTAACCCTGGTAAACAACTTTGGGGGGCACAGATTTGGAACCATGTTCAGATTGGACCAGACAATGTGCCACCTACCATTCAGTATGCACCATCGAAAACCAGTATTTTTTCGACAACCGTCGCCGACAGTTTACCCATCTACGCTCGTATTGCTGATGACCGGGCTGGAATTTCCAGCGCCTATGTCGAGTATCAAATCAATGGCGTGACTCAGCCAACAATTCCATTACGCTATGACCAGTTGACTATTGGTAATTATACATACGATAGTATTTACGTTAACCAAATTAACTTCCCAGCGAACTCACTTAAAATAGGGGATAAGGTCGCATACCGGATCGTCGCGCAAGACAACTCTCGTGCTAAAAATCAGGCTGTTAACCCTTCTGCTGGTTTCTATCAACTTACGGTTGTAGCACTAAAGGCTGCACGCGATCAATACGTGAATACGTTTAATGATGCATCGACCGCCAGTGATTTCTCGGGTTTTGGGTTTAGTATTACGACCCCACCCAGTTTCGGTGATGGCGCAATTCACTCGGAGCATCCCTACCGAAACGGCAATGATTTTCAATCCCAAAGCAACAACGAATATGTGTTGTTAACGCCAATTCGAATAAAAGCGAATCCCGACAGTGCCTTTATCCGATTCGATGAAATTGTGCTGGTTGAACCGGGTGGTACGGGTAGTCATCTGGGCGATACTAATTTTTATGATTATGTTACTGTTGAAGGCTCCAGTGATAATGGGCAAACCTGGGAACCACTGGTGGATGCCTATAGCGCGAATACTCGACCTGAATGGTTAACTGCCTACAACAGCGATTTAGTGACTGGTTTATATAATGAGCGAAACTCAAAAGCGGGCGGCTTTCCAGCAATGTATCGACGCCGTGAAATACCGCTACTAAATCAGGCAAGTGGTTTTAAGGTGGGTGATCAGATTCTGATTCGGTTTCGGCTATTTGCCGATCAACTATCGTACGGATGGGGGTGGGCAATTGATAATTTGCTCATTCAGGCTCCTCCTCCGCCCCCAGTTTTGGCTGAAGAACCCATTCGGGAAGGTTCTTTCAAGCTATACCCAAATCCGGTTAGTAGCGGTGTTATGCAACTAGAAGCTGAACTCTTAAAACCTTTTGCCGAAGTGGGCCTTACCATTATCAGCGTTACCGGACAATCAATTCGACAGTTGACCCTAAAGGCAACTAGTAAACAGCTCAGTGAACAACTCGATTTAAGTCAATTACCGACGGGCTTGTATTTGTTTCAATTAAAATTGGGTGACTCAATACTGACGAAGAAGGTTATTATTGCGAAGTAATTCACATAAGTCTGTGTATGAAAGTCTTATTGCCACTCGCCTTTATCTGCTTTGTTATAGGATGTTCACCTGCCCACCGAATCAGCCGCAATCTGCAGACAAATCCGATTTATACCGACCATTTTACGGGTGTTGCGCTCTTTGATCCCACTCGGCAGAAAGCTTTGATTCAGTACAATGCCGATAAGCCTTTTACCCCGGCGTCGAATACCAAACTATTTAGTTTCTATGCCGGACTATTATCGCTACCCGATTCGCTACCCGTGCTGCGCTATGTCACGAATGGCGATTCGCTAATTTTCTGGGGCACTGGAAATCCATTACTACTTCACCCAGATTTACCCGATACGAGCGCGCTGGCTTTCCTGCGGAATCGCCGGGAAAAACTATTTTTCTCCCCTACGAATTATACAGGTCCGCGTTTTGGTCCTGGTTGGGCGTGGGATGATTACAACGATGATTATTCTCCTGAATTAGCGCCATTACCTATTTATGGTAATGTTGTGCGATTTCGAAATGGGTCGCGGTCCGTCGTTGCGGTGAGCCCCCGCCTATTTGTGGATAGTGTCCGTATTTCTGCCGATGCTAAAGCGGTTAACGGTGTTAAACGATCTGAATTTAGCAATCAATTTGTGAATATGGGATCAACTACTACTAAGCCGAGCCGACAGGATGTGCCGTTTCGATGGTCGGCTGAGTTGACGGCTCAACTCTTAGCCGATACATTGCACCGAGCTATTAGCGTTATACAACGCCCCTTAACACCGATAGCCCGGTTGTTACGTGGCTCTTCGACGGACTCGCTTTACAAACGAATGTTGTATGTAAGTGATAATCAGTTTGCTGAGCAGGTATTATTTATGGCTTCGGCCGAGCGAGGTTTGCCAGATCTTATGCCGACAGCAGAACTACATAGAGTGGCAGATAGCATATTGCATTTACCCGCTGCATCGGCCAGATGGGTTGATGGGTCGGGATTATCGCGCTACAACGTTTTCACACCAAACGTATTGATTGATTTACTCGGCCGAATTTATGCGAAAGTGCCTCAGCAGCGGTTATTTGCCTTGCTGCCAGCCGCCGGGCAGTCGGGTACATTGCGAAGTTTAGCTATGAATGGTAAGCCTTACATTTTCGCTAAATCAGGCTCTATGACAGGAGTATATAATTTAAGCGGTTACGTACTAACTAGTTCTGGTAAAATTCTCTATTTCAGCATTATGCACAATAATTTCACTCAGAGTGTCAGCGAAATGCGTCGACGGACTGGCGAGTTATTAAAAGAGATTCATGAGAAATTTTAATGCGGCCATTGAGCTAATGGTTGCACTTTTTGTTGGGCTTTATTGGCTGCTTTATCAGGGATTAATAGTACGGTGAGTGCTGATTTGGTAGTTGCTGGTAGCGTTATCTCAAACCCAACCAGCGTTGTTCCTGGATTGGGCGCATCGTAATCGTGGGGTGGATCGGTAGGCCAGGTTTTTAATGCTACATGGGCGGGTTCGTTAACCTGGAGAATTAGCTTTTTGCCATCTTTCGTCAACTCGGCTTTGTTGCCACCGATCAAATTAACCGTAGCCGGAGTGAGCATCGTCCACCGAACGGTGGTTTCGGCGGGTGTCGTTTCGAGTTCATCCCGAACGACAACATAGGACTTGTCCACGATGGCGATACCTCTGTTTATTTTTGCCAATGACTCTTTGTAGACATCCGTTAAGTCGGTAGTCGCATTCATGAACAACGGGTCATTTGAGTAATTTGTGATGGCCGCTTTTCCCGCAACGCGTTGCAATCCGTTGTTTATCGTAAGTGTGTTGTGTACGAAATTGTTGTACCGAAAAATCTGCCAGCGTTGCGAATCCTGCTTACTATTCCATAAATCCACGCCTTTCGATTCCAGCGATTCGTACTCCTGCATCCCGAAATCCATTGCCCAGCGCACGCCATCAGCTTCCATTACAAACGAGCCAATGTCCATGTGGGCGTGGTTTACCGACGGACTTCCGGCTTTTAGTCCTACATAAATCGCAGCCGGATCGGACCAGGAAGTACGCATGAGTGCCACCGGATTTCGGCCCTCACCAACCCACATTGTAGACTTGGGTTCGCCAATAGCATTCATACCTACTCCGTTGCTCCAGAGCATAATAGCTGGCAACAGGCGATTTTTGACGTGCTTCTTTGGATCATTCGTCTGCAAGCGATTTCGCTCTACCCACAATAGAGAAGGATCTTTCGATTTCTGAGCGAACCAGAACATCGCAGGCTGCAACTCACCACTCAGACCCGAATCGGAGTAGTTAAAGGCATTACCCGACGGACCGGTCATATTCTCCAGATAACCAGCGGTTTTCAGAAATCCCGGTTGATTAATTAAGCCGAAATCAGTTCCGAAAGCTTTATCGACAGCGCTAACGAGCATCACATTAAAGCTGGTGCCGTAACCCCAATAGCTGTACCCTTCCGGGTAAGCACCATTGGGGCTATAATCGCCCATGGGCAGCACAACCGAATCGATAGCTCTATTGATAATGGTCTTAGCCAGTTCGGGTTGATCTTCATAAATAGCCAAGGCGCCGTAGGTCATACCTGCATTACAAACCTGATTCCAGTTGTGAGTGGCTTTTAGCCAGCTGTTATATTTCGAATCCAACGAGGGTTCAATTCCTTTTTTCAGAATGGCTTCTTTGATGATGGAGCGCGACTGTTCCGATAAGTCGTTATAAAGCCAGTCGTACCCAATAGAGACGGCCATTGTCATTTCGGCTACATCCAGAAAGTGCGTTGGATTCCAGTCTTCAAATGCCGATAAGGCGAGTAGTTCCTGTTCCGCACGTTTCAGGTATTTTTCCTGATGCGTAAGCCGCCAGGCATAGGATAAAAAGAATACCCTGCGGAGACCTTCCCGAGATTTATCGAGCAGGCGTCGCCCAATCTTTATTCGCTCCAGAGTGGGTTTATTCAGCAACGCATCGCATTCCGTAAGAATAGCCTGGTGCAGATTATTCCAGGTTTTATCGGCGTCAATCGTGCGCTTAATGGCTTCTTCTTCGCCTTTAAGCAACAATAATCGTGGGTGACCGGGGAGTTTATTGGTTGAGGCCAGATGATCGACCTGGGCTAAGGCAACAAAATGAACAAAAAGAAACAGGAGGGATGTAAGCCGAAGAAACAATAGGTTCATAACGAGTTATACGTTTGAGTAGGTTGCTTAAGGAAACCTAAAACGCAGAAGTCATTAAAATGACTCGTTTACTATCTTATCGTGCTCAGTAATACCATTATTGCTTGATAAGCTGGTATATTGGATAGCTCACGGCAATAAAGGCAACGGCATATAAACTACTCGAAAAATCACCGATAACGACGCCTACCAGAAAGGCCAGCGAGGCAATAAGTAATGTCCAGGTTGTAAAGGGATAACCCCATGCACGAACGGGTCGAGCGAGTTCAGGTTCAGTTTTGCGTAGTTGGATCAACGCACCAAAGGCCGATGCGTAACAGAGTACAAAGAAAAACGTAGCGATGTCGGAGAGCTTGCTGTAAGTATTGGTCAGAATCATGAGCGTAGACGCGCCTGCTGTGAGAATAGTAGCATACGTGGGCGTACCTCCTGAGTTCACATGCGTAACAAACCGAAAAAATAGCCCATCGCGTCCCATCGCGAAAATGACGCGCGGGTTAAACATGATTTGTGCATTGATGATGCCCATAATCGAGATCATCAGCAGGAAAGTTACGACCTGCGCACTTCCTGGGCCGAATAAGACTTGAACAGCATCAGCAGCCGGAAGCTTTGAACCGGCCAGTGTTTCTACAGGAAGTACATACAGCAGGGCCAGATTGACCAATATATAAATGCCGATAATGAGCAAAACTCCGCTCATCATCGAGCGAGGCAGATTACGGCTAGGATCAACGTCTTCTTCGGTGAAATAAGCCGCTGTATGCCAGCCATCATAAGTGTAAAAAATGGATTGGAGTGCAGCCAGAATACCTATCCAGACACCACCTTCGGCTAGTGGACGAATATTCGTAGCAGAAACGGCTACTGGCTGATCGGGTGTTACAACAAAGCATACGACCACAAATAGCAGTAAGCCAACACCTTTCAATACACTCATCACCTCTTGCGCCCGGCTGGCCAATTGTACCCCAATAGAGTGAAAAGCCACAAACGCTACCAGAATGCCAATGGCAACAACCTTTTGATAATCAGCGGTTGATGGGAATAACAAGGCCGTGTATTCGCTCATGACTGCTGCACCAAACGCCATTGCCGACACGCTGCCAAGCCAGCTACTGATGCCAATAATAAACCCGGCATAGTTGCCAAATGCACGTCGGGCATATACGTACCAGCCTCCTGCCTTTGGCAACATCGTTCCCAACTCCATTACCGATAGAGAACCGGCTAATGCATATACCCCAACAATCAACCAGACAGCGATAATAAGCGTTGGATTGCCGATATCCTGCGCAATAGGGCCAGGTTTGCGAAGAATACCTGTACCAATGGTACCACCAATAGTAACAGCAACGCCAAAACCGACGCCTAACAATTTTTTGAGTTGATTCTGGGCCATAATCCGGCGGGTAGGAGAGGAGTGGTATTCTACAATAATAGCGAATAAAATCTGTGAAAATCCGCTATATCAGCGTCATCTGCGTGCCAACTCTGTTTTTTCGTAAGTTTGTTGATATGAGAATCCTCCTGATGCATCCATACGTGCTGGTCTTTGTAGGTGGAGGTGCTGGGAGTTTGGCGCGTTATATTGCCGGGCGATTAATTCCGGTAACACTCACCAGTTCGCCATTCCCAAATGCTATTCTGTTTGTCAATGTGGTGGCCAGTTTTGTGTTAGGTGCCGTAATTGGCTGGGCAATTAATCGGTCGGTGAGTGAGGAAGCCCGTTTGTTTATTGGCATAGGATTTTGTGGTGGATTGAGTACCTTCTCAAGTTTCAGCTACTATACCGTGGTGTTGCTGCAAAATGGCCGTATTGGTGCTGCCTTGCTGAATATCGGCCTAAATGTCGTACTCTGTTTATTGGCTTCAGTAGGTGGACTTTGGATTGGACAAAAACTATAAACCGATGAGAACGTGGATTGAGAAGAAGCTATCCGATTTGGTTGTTTTCTATACAACAAACTGGCGCATCAGCTCGATCTCGATTCTATTTTTATTACGCATGAGTGTACTTGATTTAGAGGCCCAGGAGTTATCGCGTCAGCTGCATGATGCGCACGAAACGTACAAAGAAAAAACGTTTACCCATCGTCGATTTAAGCACAAGGATATTCTGCCTTTGCTAAATTCATTAGGCGGACCGCTGTCTGTTAGTCAAGTGGGGGAATCGCTGGAGAAGCGATCGATTCATCAAGTGCAAGCCGGAACAGGGCAAACAAACGTGTTGCTATGGAGCCAAATGCATGGCGATGAAGCCACTGCCACGATGGCGATGTTCGACATCTTCAACTTTCTACAAGCGAAAAATGATGGTTTTGATGAGCTGCGGCAGTCAATTCTGACTAACACGACCTTATATTTTGTGCCGATGCTCAACCCAGACGGAGCTGAGCGTTTTCAGCGTAGAACGGCTACCGACATCGATATGAATCGGGATGCCCTGCGCCTGCAAACTCCCGAAGGGGCACTCCTCAAAAACCTTCAGCAGACGCTTATGCCCCTCGTTGGCTTTAATCTGCACGATCAGAATCCACGCTACAGTGTTGGTAAAACCGGGAAGCAGGCTGTTGTATCGTTTCTGGCAACCGCCTATGATGAAGATCGAAATGTCAACGACGTTCGGCAGCGGTCGATGCAGCTCATTGTGGATATGAATCGGGCCTTACAACAATTTATACCGGGTCAGGTCGCTCGGTATGACGATGAGTTTGAACCACGCGCTTTCGGAGATAACATTCAAAAATGGGGAACCACGCTAATCCTGATTGAGTCGGGTGGGTTTAAAGGTGACCCGGAGAAGATGACCATCCGACGATTGAACTTTGTTGCGATTCTTACGGCACTGAAGTCCATTGCCGATGGATCGTATAAACAGGAAAACAGCGCAGAGCAAGTAATTACCCAGTATCAGGCTATCCCCGAAAATGGCCGGGCTTTGTTCGATGTACTAATTCGAAATGCCACGGTCATGCGCGAAGGCCGACCTGTAATCGTGGATGTAGGTATCAACCACCAAGAGATCAATACGAAAGCGGCAGACGGATTTTACTATAAAAGCACCGTTGAAGACTTGGGCGATCTGTCGACGTTTTATGGATTGGATGAAATCGACGCCACCGGCCTGACGCTGGTTCCGGCTTATGTCTATGCTGATTCTCTTGACTCTGCTGCCGACTTGGCCAAGCTTGATCTACCAAACCTCCGACGTGATGGTGTGGTGGCATTTAAGGTACGAAAGGCACAAAAAGACAATTTTCCCAGTCAGGGAGTGCATTTACTTTATGAAGGAGAGCTGCCTGCTCAGCCGCTTGAATTGGAGCAAATACCCACGTTTCTGCTTAAAAAAGGAAATAAGATTCAGTACCAGTTCGTCAATGGCTTCTGGAAAACCAATCAGAGCGACGGCCAAAATGGTGTGATCGACTAGGTGTAATGCAAGCGTAATAATGGCGTAATATTGGTGTAATACTAGACGGCTACCTTTGATGGAAATTAGTTTGCACATCGAAGCAATCTATCTAATTCTTCATATTGGTGTCGCACGAAAGGCCAGGGCTTTGTTCTGGTTTTTTCTTTTTTAGAAGCTGTACTGCCGACTGTTCCGGCCGGTAGTACAACGCAAATCGCCCGACTAAGCAGTCGGGCGATTTGCGTAAGGAGAAAGGGATAAAGCTTAGAACGAGTACCGTGCGCCAATCTGCATTTGCCAACGTGATCCCAGCGGATCAATCGAATACGGAGCAGATGGGGCAGCCCATGTATAGGTTGGGTCGCCAGTGCCAGGGTTGGTTGCCCGTGTCAGACCAATTGAGGCAGTCGAGTTAAACGTGTTAGGCGAGAAGTAGGAATAGCCCAATTTTTTATCTAGCAGATTCAGGAAGTTAATGATGTCATAGCTGATCTGAATCGACTGACGACCTTTCAATTTAAACTCGTGCAGGAAGCGCAGATCCATCGTGTTGTTCCAGGGTGTACGTCCGCCATTACGTTCGGTAAAGGTGCCTTTGCGCGTTTTCAGGTACGGATCTGATTCAACAAAGGCCATAAAGTCAGCCGCTTGTGTTCCTGTTGGCAGCAGTTGCTGAGCTTCGGTAAGGTCCTTCGGAATGTAAGCTAAGCTGTTGGCCTGTCCTGTACCATCGATAGTTGAGTTAACATATCCCCAGGAAAATGGTGTGCCTGATTGCAGCGAGTAGAATAAGGTAACGGTCGTTGCATTATGAGGATTCCACATCTTGCGGTAATTGACCGTACCTACAATCCGGTTCCGAATGTCGAAGTTTGAGTAAGCTAGCTGAGGATTGTTTGGGTTCAGCGATTGGTTCAATTGCCAGTTCGATTCCATTGAGTTCCGTATACCATTGGTGATGTCGTATGACTTACCGTAGGTGTAAGCTGCTGAAAAACCGAAGCCAGCCGCGTAGTTCTTCTGGATCTGAGCTGTCAAACTATACCGATACCCTTGATTGGTGTTCGACAGCATATAAGCGTTTGCAAAGTTATTGTCGATACGTTGCGCACCGGCAGTTCCATTTGCCGCTACATAAATTGGCTGCTGGTGCTGCGTGTCATAGCTGTAGTAACGAACCACATCTTTGGTGTTGACCTGCTGGAATTTCAGATCCTGAATCACTTTCGTATACAACCCTTCAACGGTGAGTTTGTAACCAGCAACCGTGTAATCGACAGCGACGTTGTTCCGGAACATCTGTGGCATTTTAAAATTGTTGTCAATCAAGTCAACCTGGGTCCGGGTTACACCGCCGTTAGCTGGGTTGTTGTTGATCAATAAGCCACCGTTTGGTACCAGCGGATCGCCCACTAGTTTGGTCGTTGCTGTAGCATTGTTGTTGAAGTCATATGCGCCATAACCCACACCGTTGTTATAGAACGCATACCCTAACCACGCAAACGGAATCCGACCGGTAAACAAGCCCGTTCCACCCCGAATAACCACACTCTTGTCGCCGTTCACATCGAAATTAAAGCCTAAGCGAGGTGAAATCTGAACGTTATTCAGGTAATTGTTCGTGATCTGATTCAGGGGAGTGAAGCTGTAGGTAGTACCCATGTTGGTTGGATCACCCGCCGAGCCCGTTACCTGTGAGCTAAGTGTTGGCTTGTTTGGCAATCCTGTGTAGTCGAAACGAATACCGGGCGAGAGTTTCAGACGATCACTTAGTTGAATATCATCCTGCACATAGAAACTCATCAGGTTAACATTGAAGTGAGCGTATGGATTGTTAAACTGATTATCCAGATCGTTGCTAGCGTCGCCGAACGGATAAGAACCCCGAACTCGGTTTGGTAATTTGAGTAAGAAATTATCAACTCCGTTTCGAGCAGGTGTATTCGAAGCCGCAATAGCAGCGGTACCTGCATACGAAATACGTCCATTAGGTGAGTTGACAAATCCGTAGTCGATTGTATAAAATTCGTTGTGCGTACCTATTGTAAACGTATTTTTTCCTAAGTAGAATGTGAAGTTATCGGTTACCTCAAACGTTTTCTGACGCAGGTTAAAAACCGATGCTTCCCGGTCATTTCCTAAGAAAATCGTACCTCCGTTATAGGCGATTTCAACTTGTGGAAATGAACGAACATTCGCTAAGGTATTTCGGAAATCATGAACACTCGAATAACCCAAAATCAAACTGTTGGAAGCCCGACCACCAAACTGACTTTTTAATTCAGCAACCGTGCTGCTTTGATTGTTGGTCTGTTTGAAATCAATGCTACCGAAGCGGAAGTTTTGAGCATCACGCTCTAAGTTCGTCGCTTCAGAAAACACCGTGTTGTTACGAATGCTTAACTGGTTTTTGTCATTGATATTCCAGTCAAGGCGATTGAAAAACTTCGTGCTTTTAGCATAAATCGAATAATCCCCGTACGATCCAGCGTCAAGGCCGTAGTTCGTTTTAACAAAATCACTGATTTGTTGCGCTACGGCTACGTCTTTAATAAGCGAGCTTGGCGAACCGGCCTGAAACTGAACAGGGTCTTGCCGGCGAGTAATTTCTTCATTAGTAAAGAAAAACAGCTTATTCTTTATCAGTGGTAAGCCCACCCGAACACCCGTCTGATACTCATAAAAGGTACTAGGGAGTTTTTCTTTCGCGTTCGATGCGCCATTCCAGGCACCAGTCAGAGCGGCATTGCGGGTGAATCCGTATACAGACCCCGTTACATCGTTGGTACCACTGCGAGTTACAGCGTTTACCGAACCACCCAGAAAGTTACCCAGCCGTACATCAAAAGGAGCCACAGCAACCTGAATGTCCTGAATAGCGTCCAAGCTAATTGGATTAGTACGTGTACTGGAACCCGGTTGCCCCGATGTACCCGTAGAGCCACCTAGTGAAGGGCTAAAGCCAATGGCGTCGTTGTTGATAGCGCCATCTACCGTTACGTTATTATACCGGAAGTTAGTACCAGCAAACGAGTTGTTATTATTGACCTGGGGCGATAAGCGGGTCATATCGGTCAGACTCCGCGAAATAGTTGGTAATCGACGGATGGTCTCACCGTTCACGTTAAGACCTGCTCCCTGGCGTTCGCCTTCGCGATTCGCTTTCACCACCACTTCACTGAGTTGTGTGCTCGCGTCCTGAAGCGTGATATTAAGGTTGGTAGTTTCTCCCAATTGGAGCATTACATCGCTACGGGTTTCAGTTTTGTAGCTTACATACGTGATAACGATTTCGTAAGGGCCACCCGCGTTCATGCTATTGATCCGGTAACGCCCGTCAATATCGGTAACGGCTGCGTATTTGGTACCGGTTGGCGTGTAAACCGCTTGTACGGTTGCTCCGACTAAGGCCTCTTTTTTTGCATCGGTAACATGGCCGCTAAGTCCGCTGGTTGTTACCTGTGCCCAGGAGTACGAACTGCTTATAAAAAGAACGAATACAAGTAAAGCTGTAGAAACAAATAATTTCATTTGCGAATGAATTGGTGTATTTCGGTGCAAAATTCACGGAAATACCTACGCAGTCTGTTAGGCAAATGTTATGAAACGATGATCTATGATTAAGGATTTGTTAAGGACATACTGCCAACTGTAACCTAGTGTTAATGAACCTTGCTCAGAAATTTTTGTCTGATTCACGAAAAGAGCGGTATAGAGTGGTTAAATTCACAGAGTTAATAAATTCTATGTTACTTCTGAGTTATATATACGTCCAATACCCAAGTAAGTCGATGAACTTTTAGGTTGTTTGCGAATGTTCGGCATTAAACTTGTTGGATATGTATTTGTAGGCCTGATACAGGTACTGTATTCGAAACATTTTTTAATGAAGATTCGATAAGTTTTGGCTGAACGTTAAGTACTTACTAATTTGCCCACGTGCATCTAAGTAGTACCTGCCAAAGTAACTGGCAAACCCATTTCTACAACTCACCTAGTCACCGTAACAATGATCTCTAAGAAAGCGAAGTACGCCATCAAGGCGCTTAAAGTTTTAACTGAAGAGTACGGGAAAGGCCCCGTCCTGATTTCGTACATTTCAGCGAAAGAAAATATTCCCAAAAAATTCTTAGAGGCTATCCTCCTGGAACTCCGTAATCATGGTATTCTACAAAGCCAAAAGGGGAAAGGCGGTGGCTATTTGTTACGTGTTGATCCGGCAAGGGTCAATCTGGCGCAGGTGTTGCGGGTAATTGATGGGCCAATTGCACCAACTCCTTGTGTATCGTTTAATTTCTATGTGAAGTGTGACGATTGCAATGACGAGGTAACCTGCGCATTACGACCTATTATGGAACGAGTACGGGATGCGAACCTCGGAGTTTACGAAAATACAACGTTGTTAACGTTTCAGAACCCTGACTCGCTCGAAACAAAAGAAATTGCTATTGGTGCCAACGTTGCCGAACTGGTCGAGTCTCCAGCTAATCGGATGACTGCATAAAGTTAGTATAGTAAGAGAAATAGGTGGAGTAAGTGGCTGACGCGAAAGCAATACACTCGCGTCAGCCACTTACTCCACCTATTTCTCTTACTATACTAATAACCGATAACTTTTACGCTGGTTGATGTTCTTTCCGCAGTAGATCGTTAACTGTTTTAACCGGGTTGAACGTAATCAGCGGCACTTCTACAAAAATCGTATTCCAGTCGGCCATCGCGCCATTCCACAGGCCGGGCAATTCCTGCGCTTTGAGATCCTTTCCATCTTTTGATTTTGCCGTAATAAAGCCCGTAAGCGGATCACGGAAAGCGGGTAAGTCGTATTTACGACCATTATGATCTTTCAAACCGCATACTAAATCAACCGGATTGAAATGCGTCGCTTCGTCGAAAATGGCTTTCTGGGCTGGGTTTCCTAAATCAATCTGAGCCGACTCAACTACTTGCAAGGAGACTGAACCATCCTGATTCCTAGCCCAGAACGGGCCACCACCCGGTTCGCCAACGTTTTTCACCATGCCACAAGCGCGCACGGGACGATTGAGTTTCCGACGGAAGTAGTCTACCTTTTCTTCTTTGGATAAACCTTCGAATCCCTCCGGAGGGAGCGTAAATAGTGTACGGCGGAAAAGCTCATCCGCTTCGGCCAGATACCCATCACTTATGTCGTCGCTGTCCAATAGGCCCTGTATACGGGCAATCTGCTGCTGGGCATCGAGCAATACTGTTGCCAATACTTTCTTATAGGTAACCGTTTGCTCCTTAATTTCATCGGGAACAACATTGTCAATGTTTTTGATAAAGACAATGTCGGCCTGAATATCATTCAGATTTTCGATCAGCGCACCGTGACCTGCCGGGCGGAACAACAGCGATCCGTCAGCATTCCGGAAAGGAGAATTGTCCGGATTTACCGAAATCGTATCAGTCGATTTTTTCTGTTCGGAGAATGTAATGTCGAACGTAACGCCCAACCAGGCTTCATAGTCGGCTTTCTGATCGTGAATCAGTTGTTCAAAACGGTCGCGATGCTCTGGTGAAACGGTAAAGTGAAGTTTAACTAACCCATCCGAATTGGCGTAGGCAGCACCTTCTACCAAATGTTCCTCTACGGGTGTACGAGGACCATCGATATACTGGTGAAATTTGAGTAGACCTTTGGGTAAACTGCCATACTCAAGACCTTCGTCGGTTAGTAGAAATGTTAAGACTGTTTTTCGGTCATTCTCCGCAACGGCTTTGTCTAAATCCTGGCCTTTGGCTGCCATCGCGGCTTTTAGGTCTTCATAAAAAGCAAAGTCAGTAATTCGGGCGAATACTTCATCGACCGATTTGTCGGACTTGCCATCCAGAGCAGCAAATAAGGATTTAAACATCCGGGTAGCGGCCCCTGATGCCGGTACGAATTTGACCAGATCGCGTTCGTGAGCAGCAGCATCGAACCGATGAATATAATCTGGTATTTGTTCTTCAGCGACTCGAACGATACCATCACCAATGGTAGCGGCTTTAATAACGTTTAGATACGGGAAGCCATTGACGAAATAGTTTATCTGTTGGTCAATCTGGTCGAGCGATACGCCCTGTACCAGAATCTGGTCCTGATCCTGCTCAGTAAATGCCATAGTAATAAAAAGGAAAAATAGCGTTAGGAACGGGTGGCAAATTGGGTATTTCAGAAATATGACGCAAATCAAATTACTGTAAAATCAGATGAGATACAACTTCACCAATCACCTGATTCACAATTCTGCCATTACTTTTGTCCTTTTCTTATACGCCAATAGGTTGCCATGAAATTAATTGCCTTCGATGCCGACGACACTCTATGGGTTAACGAACCAAACTACGTAGATGTTAAGGAGAAATTATGCGAACTGTTGTCGCACCATATTGATCAGGAAACGCTTACGCTACGATTCTATGATGCGCAGATTAGAAACCTCCATGTATTTGGATACGGCGCTAAAAGTTTCATTCTCTCGATGATTGAAACGGCAATCGAATTGACTAATGGCGCTATAACAGGTTCTGAGATTCAGCAGATTATTGATGTCGGACGGAAATTAATCGACTTTCCCATCGAAGTGCTGGATGGAGTGCCCGAGGTGCTGGATATACTCGCCCAAAAATTTGACCTGATGGTATTGACCAAGGGTGATCTCTTCGATCAGGAAAGTAAGATTGCGCGCTCAGGGTTGGGGCACTATTTTAAGCACGTCGAAATAGTTAGTGAGAAAAACGAGCAGGCGTACCAGCGGGTTTTACAGCGATATAATGTCGAACCCACTGATTTCCTGATGATTGGTAACTCACTAAAATCTGATATACTACCAGTCGTTCACATTGGCGGGCGGGCTATACATATACCCTATGCCATTACGTGGGAGCACGAACGGGTAGATGATAGTCAATTGTTGGGCAAATCGTTTACGACGTTGGGCAATGTGCGCGAATTGCTGGACTTAATCTAATGCGTTAGGCTATCAGGTCGTTTATCGTACTGAATTAATGCCTCGACTAAAACCTGATCGGTTAGCTCGTGAGAGGCAATAAAGTTGGCTAAATCCGACCCCATATTGGGCAAAAATCGGCTAAGCGAATATTCCGTAGGGATAATGAACTTAGGTCGTTCCCCCTCTTTCTGGATATATAAATCGCCTGTTAAAATGTACTCAGCAGCAAAACGATCCTCAGGCAAAACACGAGAAGTATATAGCTTCCAATCAATGGGTCTCAGCCGTTTAGTCCATCTACGGAATAGCCGGGTCTTACCATCATATAAAACTTCAAAGTAGGTAACTCGTTTCACCTTCAAGACTTTATACGGATCAGCAATAAATCGTCGACCCTCAAACGTAAACTCATCGGGTAAAGCCTGAACTACGTCGGTGGAATCGTTCAGACGCCAAAATATCTGGTCAAAGACAATATTGTAGGCAATTTTAGCTGGTATTTCACGCTGATTTCTATAAATTAAATAACCCTGATGCCAGATAATATCTCCTAAATAAGGGCTACCCAAATACGTAATTCCTTTAATGGTATCCGTGGTGACTAACCTACCTTTTTTATTATAGATAATGGAGCGTTGTCCAAGACTGGAACTGCACATTAACCAACTACAGATAATGGAAAAGAGTAAGGTAAGGATTTTCATGGTATAGGATTTATTAGCTTTATAATGCTAATAAACCTATTTTGATATATTTTGACCAGCCGAAATGAAAAATTAACCAGCTTTTAAGTAGCTATTAAAAGAAGTATGGGTGACTGAGTTTGCTAACGCTACTCAATGGTAAAATTATCGGCATCCAGATTAGCTGGAAATTTCTCCCGAAAGGCTCGTAACTCATCCAGAGATAGGGTTTGGTGATGCACGATTTCCGTATCAGATTGCCGAAACAGCACTTCACCTTTGAAGTCAATAACCGCAGAGTCGCCAGTATAGGGGTGCCCGTTAGCGTCTTGTCCAACTCGATTGACGCCAACTACATAACTCAGATTTTCAATAGCGCGGCCTTGTAGCAATATATTCCAGGCATTGCGCCGGGCGGCTGGCCAGTTAGCGACGTAAAGCAATAAATCGTAGTCGAAATCGGTAGAATTCGCCTGGTGGTTACGACTCCAGACAGGGAAACGGAGGTCATAGCAAACAAGTGGGCAAATGCGCCAGCCTTTCCACTCTTTTACAAGTCGACGTGTTCCGGCGGTATACGTTTTGTCCTCGCCAGCCATGCGGAACAGATGGCGTTTATCATACGTATCGAATTGACCATCGGGTTGCATCCAGATTAGTCGATTGAAATAGCCGCCTTTCTCCTGCACCACATAACTACCAGTCACTACCGCGCCCGTTTGAGCCGCCATTTGCTTCATCCATCGAAAGGTCGTCAGGTTCATGGGTTCAGCAACAGCACGAGCATCCATCGTGAACCCTGTTGTGAACATCTCAGGCAGAATAATCAGATCGGTAGGCTCCGATAGATTGAAAATACGCTCCTCTAACATTGCCCGATTGGCCACAGGGTCATGCCAGTAAAGTTCGGTTTGGAGGAGCGTAATGTTCATGGTGAAGTTGGTAAAAATAGATGTAGTGAGTGAAAGTATGTGGAGTAAGTACATTACCGTAGTGTCAATACGAGTGATTCATTATACTTACTCCACATACTTTCACTCACTAAACCTACTTCACTTATTTAGGAAATTTCATTTTATACTCCGCATCCGTTTTGCCCTTCGAAATGTCGGCTAATTTTTTCTTGATGAGCGTCCGACGGATAGTTGGCAGGTAATCGGTGAATAGCTTACCATCGAGGTGATCGTATTCGTGCTGGATGATCCGGGCGGCCATTCCTTCGTATTCCTCTTCGTGTTCGTTCCAGTCTGTATCCAGGTAGCGAATCACGATAATTTCGGGCCGGAACACTTCTCCCCGAATGCCCGGAATACTTAGGCAACCTTCTTCAAAGCCCCAATCGTCGCCCGCTTCCTCAATGATTTCGGGGTTAATGAACACTTTTTTAAAGCCAATCAGACTTTTATCAATGTCTTCTTCGGGTTCGTCTTCATTGAGAGGCTCACCGTCTACAACGAACATCCGAATGCTTTGTCCGATTTGCGGAGCTGCCAACCCCACGCCTGATGCTGCGTACATCGTCTCGAACATATTCTCGCTCAACGTTTTCACGTCGAGGGTATTGGGGTCAATATCTTTGGCTCGCTTCCGTAAAACCGGATCGCCGTAGGCAATAATTGGGAGAATCATAATCTTTATGAAGAGTGAAGGGTGAAGAATGAAGAGTGAAGAATAGGCTGACGCTTGATTTTATTCTTCACTTTTCACTCTTCATTCTTCACTACTTTTTGCTTTCCATATATGACTGAAGAATAATAGCCGCGCTTACTTTATCGATATTACCTTTCACGCGTCGATCCTTTTTAGTGCTTCCGCCCGCAATCATGGCTTGTAAGGCCATAACGGACGTAAACCGTTCGTCATGCCAATAAACCGGAATGTCGGGCAAAGCGTTCTGCAAATGCGTCACGAACTTCCTGACTCTGGGCGTGTTATCGGTGTCCAGACCATCCAATCCTTTCGGAAGGCCAACAATAAAAGCTTCGACTGGCTCCCGAGCGACATAGGCTTTCAGAAACTTTAATACTTCGTGCGAGGAAACTGTTTCCAGTGCCGACGCAATGAGTTGTAAAGAATCCGTAACGGCGATACCCGTACGTTTCATGCCATAATCGATTGCCAGAAGTCGTGCCATTGTAGAGGCAAAGGTACGAAGGGTGTTGGCAAGGGGCAAGGAGCAGGGAGCTTGGTGCAGGGAAAAAAGCTCGTTGTATCTCAGTTTATTCCGTGCTTCGTGCTCCCCGCACCGAGCTACCAGAACGCCATGCTTCTACATCCTGAACTGTATCTAAATCAATGGCAGCTAATGGGAATGGAATTTCAGCACAATCGCCAGCATACTGTTTAATAAGTTTACGGGCACCCATGTCGCCTGATAGGTTCATAAACTCGGGACCATAACGTATGTCAAACAAAGCCGGAACGCCCAGGTGATCAGCTTCTCCGTAGCGGCAGGCAACGATTCCCCGGCCTGTCTGCTGCTGACGGGTAATTAATTGCCGGAGCAAACTGGCTGTCACGTAAGGTTGATCGGTCAGAACAACCAAAAAGAAATCGACCGCTATATCTGCTAGCGTATTCACGCCGACTCGTAGCGAGGAAGCTATGCCTTCTTGCCAACTGGGGTTCAGCGCAATACAAACAGGTAAATTAAAAAGCTCGGGCTGAATCTTCTCCTGATTTGCCCCTAAAACAACAATCACTGGGCCAGCCTGTAGCGATAAAGCCGCATCGGCAATTTGCCGAACAAGTGTTGTACCATTGTCTGTAAGCAGTTGCTTGGGTTTGCCACCTAATCGGGTAGACGCCCCAGCGGCCAGGATAATTGTGACAATGTGCATGCTTAAACGGCTGTATCGAGGCTCATGGGATCGGAATCAACCATCGTCTGACGACCATGATTCAATGAATTGCCCGACAGCCTTTCGTGAATAGGGCCAGATTTATTCTTCAGGAAACCTGCTGCTCCTTTCGTGAAAAACGCTTTGATTTCGGCCATAATCGCCAATGCGATTTCATCGGGTGTTTCGGCTCCTAAATCCAGACCAATAGGCGCGTGAACTCGATTTAGAGATGATTTACTGAAGACTAGTCCGTCTTTCACAAATTCGGCCTGCATCTTGTCGAATCGTTTTCGTGGGCCTAATATGCCAATATAAGGCACATCGGTAGCGAGGAGCTTTTCCAGTACAGCCTTGTCGTAGTTAAAATTGTGCGACATGAGTACGGTG
This sequence comes from Spirosoma arboris, assembly GCF_009754945.1. Classification (GTDB taxonomy): domain Bacteria; phylum Bacteroidota; class Bacteroidia; order Cytophagales; family Spirosomataceae; genus Spirosoma; species Spirosoma arboris. The sequence goes on along the minus strand of NZ_WPIN01000002.1, from coordinate 813,544 downwards.
GCTGTGCGATTGGTAATGGTAAGTTGGTCGATAACCGCTTGTCGATCAGCATACAGGACACAGGTAGCGGCTGGGAATCGTTTGGGCGACAGGTGGGCTATGCAATCATCGGTGACGGTTACCTGCCAGCCAAGTTCGCGGGCTAGTTTGGCTACGGGAATTACATCGTAACCAGCACCAAAGATGACCAACTCAATGCCCGGATCAATTCGCTCAATGAATAGCTCGGCATTACCCGACAAAACAGAGTAGGAGCGCGTCAATGGCTTGCCTGTACTGAACACCCGTTGCATGTCATCATATAGCCAGTCAGGTATCGATTCAGTTGTTTCCTCCGTGAGCATGAACCGATTGCCAGGCACTAAGCCTGTCAAGTCATCACTTTTCAGAACCGTAGCCAGCGCCCGAACGTCGCGCTTCTGGGTGAACTCTTTTAATAACGTAATCGGATTTTGTGGACTGCCTGCTTCAATCGGTTCGATCAGTACGTCAATAATGCCGTTGCAACCAAGGCCGACCCCAAAGCTATTGGCTCCATCATCCATCGTATCGTAAGTGACCACAATGGGTTGTCCATCGAGCATCACCTGCCGCGCTTTTCGCAGGGCGTCGCCTTCCAGACAGCCGCCACTGATTGCGCCTTCCCAGCGCCCATCGTCGGTAATGAGCATACGGGCACCGGGTCGCCGATAAGACGAACCTTCGACCCATACGACCGTTGCTAAAGCCGCTTTCCGCTGGCTGAAATCGACCTGCTCAAAAACCTCAACGATACGGCTTATTTCTTTCATCGGTATTGGTTCCAGGTTTTCAGGTTCCATGCTCCAGATTTAAGTAGATCAATAAATCTGGAGCCTGGAACCTGAACCAATTTTATACCTTCTCTAAATCAAATGGCAATCGGCGGACACGCTTGCCGGTGGCGGCAAAAACAGCATTGGCCAAAGCAGGCGCTAACGGTGGTAACCCCGGTTCCCCGACGCCTTTGATCGTCGGACCACCTTCAGCCAAAATATGCACCTCAATAGGGGGCATTTCGTTAATACGTAACATCCGGTTGGCATCGAAATTTTTTTGCACGGCACGTCCATTTTCGAATGTAATACTGTCTTTAGTCGCAGCTGTGAGTGCCATTGCAATTGCACCTTCGACCTGTGCTTTTACCGTATCGGGATTCACCACCGTGCCCAGATCAATTACGCAATAAACCTTATCAACCGTGACGCCCCCAGCCTTGTTTTTCGATACTTCGACAACCTGACCAGCCAAACCCGCGAAAAACTCCCATTGAGCCACTCCACGACCTTTACCGGCGGGCAATGCCTTATCCCAATTCGAGACTTCTTTGAGCTTCGTTAGCACTCGTTTGGCATCAGATTCTTTCGTAAGCATCGACAGTCGAAAAGCTAACGGGTCTTGCCCGGCTTTATGAGCCATTTCGTCGAGGAAACACTCATGGGCAAACGCTAATGTCGGACTCGTTACTGAGCGCCAGTAGGTTAGCGGAATGTGCGTTTCGGCATGAACGTAGCGAGTATTCAGATTTGGGATCTCATATTTCTGCTCATTGGTGGCTTCGAGCATAGTGCCATCAGGCTTCGTCTTGTCGTATTTCTCGTTCATCGTCGCGTCGATTGATGGCGAGATGACTTTGTGCTGAAACGCTATGGCTTTTCCATCGGCAGACAATGCCCCACGCATCGCTGAGTAAGTCATAGGACGAAATGGCCCTAGTTGGGTATCGTCTTCCCGCGTCCAAACGACTTTTACGGGCTTGCCAACCGCTTTAGAAAGCAGAGCCGCTTCGGTGGCGAAATCCTGCGTAAGCCGACGACCAAATCCTCCACCATTGAACAGAACGTGCACCGTGATATTGTCGGCTGGAACTTTCAGCACTTTTGAGACTTCGTCTCTAACCAGATCGCCCCCTTGCGATGATACCCACAATTCGATTTTGTCTCCGGGCTGATAATGGGCCAGCGCATTCATGGGCTCCATAGGAGAGTGACTCACCATGGGCGTTTCGTATAACGCATCAAGTTTAGTGGGAGCGTCGGCAAACGTTTTGTCGAAATCGCCTGCATTATGGCCAACAACACCATCGGTTTTGGCTAGCTCACGGAGATTTTTTTCGAAATCAGCCGATTGGAAAGTATCATGTCCCTGATGATCCCATTTTACGTTGAGTGCTTTTCGACCTTGCAAAGCAGCCCAGTACGTATCGGCGATAATGGCTACACCTTCATAGCGATTTTTACCAACTACGCGCTCAACCTTTACGGCCTTCTGAACACCTTTCACTTTGAGCGCTTTACTGGCATCGAAACTCGCCAGTTTACTGCCTAATACCGGGCAACGCTCAATGGAAGCATAGACCATAGCGGCCACTTTGGCATCCATACCAAATGTGGCTTTCCCGGCTACTTTCAGTGGTACGTCGGGCCGGGGCATCGACTTGCCCAGCATCGTAAACTGTTTTGGGTCTTTCAGCTTTGGCTCTTTCGGAACCGGGAGTTTTGCGGCTGGTTCGGCTAGTTGACCATAGGTAAGTTTTTTGCCCGTTGGCTTGTGAATGACGGTCGCATTCTCGGCAAAGCACTCGTCAACAGGTACGCTCCACTGGTCACTGGCTGCTTTGATAAGCATCTCACGAGCCGATGCCCCAACTTTGCGCATCTGCGTGTAACCACCCCGAATAGAGCCACTACCCCCCACGGCCTGCGACCACATACCCCCAAACTTGCTTTCACCCCCGGTTTGGCGTATAACGACCTTGTCTAAGGCTACTTCGAGTTCTTCGGCAATCATCGCCGGAACAGATTGATACGTTCCCTGACCAATTTCGGGTCGGGGGTTCATCAATGTAATCCGCCCCGTTTTTTCGATAATAATATAAGGCGTAAGCTCAACAGACTCAGGTAAGGCACTTAAATTCAGTACAGGGCTGGCTATGCCTTCGACAGAAGGAAGCCCCAGGGCAAATGCTGCTCCGGTCAGGCCAGCCGCTTTCAGGAAAGCCCGACGGGATGTATTTGTGTCGCTGCTAGTAGGTTTCTGGCTCATCGCTTCCCGATTTTAGGTGTGGATTTTGGCATTTTGGGGGCTGATTGCATTTCGGCAGAAGCGGTATGAATCGCCTGTCGAATCCGACCATACGTACCACATCGGCAGATATTACCCTGCATGGCGATATCAATATCGTCATCGGTTGGTTTTGGCGTCTGCTTCAGCAACGCTACCGCCGACATGATTTGCCCCGACTGGCAATAGCCGCATTGCGGCACCTGATGTTCAATCCAGGCTTTTTGCACGGGATGGTCAGCGTTTTTAGAAAGTCCTTCGATCGTGGTTATTTTCTGACCAACTACTGCCGACACAGGCACGCTACAGGAGCGGGTAGGATTACCATCTAAGTGCACCGTGCAGGCTCCGCATTGAGCAATACCACAGCCAAACTTGGTGCCAGTGAGGCCAACCACATCACGGATCGCCCATAAGAGTGGCATTTCAGGGTCAACATCGACCGTATGTGCCTGATTGTTAATTGTCAATTTTAGTAATGACATAGCCAATTACGGATAGGGATTGAACAGGAAAGATACGATTTTTAGTAAACCAATTCTAGTAATCAGCGGGTTGCTGTGCTGGCTTCTGGAATTACTACCGCGCCCGTAGCTGCCATTGTTTTGGCATCTGCATCAGCTACGTGCCACGACTGGTCGAAATAACCTGTGACGACGGGTGTTTTGCTGGACTCTTTGAACAAAACAAAGTCGTTGAAACTCGACATCGAGTCAAAAATTCGGTTGGTAAAATAGTTTGCACTTTGCACGCCAGACCACCAGGGAAGGCCAGAACTAACGGCAACGTAGTGGTTATTCATCGGGAAAACGTAGAACAAGCCATACTCTTTTGCCGAGGTCGCCGATAATTGGATCGGGAGTCGATTGCTGTATTGATTAACGAGCGAATTTGTTTCCTTCGTGCCGAACAGGATCAAATTCGCGCTTTCTATATCGCTGGGTCGAACATCTTTATCGGCTACAACGTGGGGGAATACCATAATACGTCCAAGAAATTCTCCTCTGTAATTGGCCCAGTTGGCAGCCTGAGTTGCCATTTCCTGGCGGGCTTTTAATTCATCGGCCGATGGATTATCGGCTGTTCCGTATACATACAAATGTCTGCTGGCAAACGCTTCACTGAGTGGTCCTTCAGCACCAGCTCGCTTGGCTGTTGGTTGATAGGCGGTTGCTGCTTCCCAGCCACCATCGCGCTTAACTAATGTAAGGTTGTCGCTTGCCTGTGTGCTAATCGTTTTTCCATCAATGACGACATCGACAGGTTTTTTTACTTTAAAATTTGGGTGGCCGGTTAGTTTGAGTGTCAAGGCACCTACATTGGTCGTGGTGACATCGATATGATTTGAGCCGGAGAATTTGGCATCTACACTTGCCAACGTACCGGGTGTTAACTGATCTACCTGAACCCAATAGGCGTTGGTGTATTTATACTGTTTGGTTGAAAACCGTACGCGTTCGGGGAAGCGATTGCGTTTGAACTGATCGAACCAACCGAAGATAAACTCATTTTCGTAAGCCTGAACCCAACTGTCGTGTTTAACGCCCGGATATTCTTTATACGTGACGTTGACCCCCAAATCCTGAAACTTCTTGACCCATTGTCGTGTGCCTTCGGGTTTCACCGCCGGGTCGGCATCTCCCTGAAATAAATGAACGGGGAAATTTGTCGCATTGGCAGCTAACTCATCCGTGCCTTTAGGTGGAGCAGGGCAAACAGGAGCAATGGCAGCCCAAATATCAGGGCGACTCAGGCCAATCCAGAGCGTGCCGCCACCGCCCATCGACAGGCCGGTTAGATACGTCCGGTCTTCATCAATATTGAAGCGTTTTTTTACATCCGCTAATACGTCGTACACATCTTTTTCTGGGATACCCTGATAACCAGCAGTTCCTCGTGCAAAAGGAGAGGCAACAATATAATTTACATCGGCCCATTCTGGAAAATAGCGGCTTGCCTCAATGTCGGTTTCGCCATTCGCATTACTCTTGCCAAACACCCGTCGTAGCTCCAACCGATGGTTAGAGCCTGCGCCGTGTAACATAACCACCAGTGGGTATTTTTTCTTGGGATTGTAGTTTTTGGGTAGATACAAGCCATAAGGCTGCTCGGTATCATCAACGTCGGAGAAAAACGTTAGTACCTGAGGTCCGGGAGCAAGTTTTTGTGCCTGACCAACCAGTCGGATGGCCAGTAACAGGCAAGCTGCTACGAGTAGTCGAGTGAGACGCATAGGAATAAGATTTAGGAAAGGAAGATATATTCGCAATGAAACCGTAAATTATACACAATGACGATTCGTTGCAATCAACGATAAAACGGCGAAAAGAATTTTTTAATTTGCTCATGACTTATATCGACCAATTAAAGGCTTACTATGAACGAGTAACCGAAGAGTGTGTATCGGGCCTATCGCTCGATTGCGTTATTTTCGGATTTCACGATACAAGGCTGAAAGTACTTCTGCTGAAGTGGAAAGACACGAATGAGTGGAGTCTACCAGGTGGATTCATTTATAAGACTGAGTCGGTAGATACGGCGGCCGGACGGGTGTTGCGTGAACGAACGGGCCTGGATCAACTATTTCTGCAGCAGTTTCATTTATTTGGCGATGCGGTTCGGTACGATACCGACGATACGTGGCAGCGGTTAAAAATGCCAATGAAATATGGGGTTAACTGGCCGGACCGGACTATCTCAATGGGTTATTATGCTTTAGTCGACTACACCAAAGTAACCCCTGCGGTCGATTTTATGTCCGATGAATGCTGCTGGTGGGATGTAGCCGATTTACCCTCGCTGCTATATGACCATCGACATATAATTGACGTGGCGCTGAAAACACTTCGGCTTCAGTTGAACTGGCAACCTATTGGCCTGAATCTGATGCCCGAAAAATTTACAATACCCGAATTACAGCGACTCTATGAAGCGGTTCTGGATCGATCATTGGACGCCCGCAATTTTCATAAAAAAATAACGGGATTAAATATTCTGACTCGATTGGACGAACGCCGAACAGGAGGAGCACACAAATCTCCGTACCTGTATCAGTTTGATGAGGTGAATTACCAGAAAGCTCTGATTAATGGGAGTTTGAATTTTGTGTAGGGAACAATTAGTTAACCACATCTTATCTTTGCCAAAAACGCTTTTTATGACTGCTCTAGATGCCGTTTCACGTTACTACGACGCCTTTAATCGCAAAGATTGGGAAGCTATGCTTAGCCTGCTCCACCCAGAAGTTCGCCACGACAGTAATCAGGGAGCTACACGTATTGGCAAAGATATATTTCGTCAGTTTCTCCAGCATATGGACGATTGCTACGACGAAACTCTGACCGATATTGTCGTGATGACGGAGCCAACCGGCACTCGGGCTGCCTGCGAATTCGTGGTGAACGGGGTATACAAAAAAACGGATGGCGATTTGCCTGCCGCCACTGGTCAAACGTATGTGCTGCCTGCCGGTTCATTTCTTGACGTTTCCGATGGGCTCATTACCCGCGTTACAACGTATTACAATTTACCGCTCTGGGAGTCGCTGGTTTTGGGATAAAGTCAGTTGATTTGAAGAAATATTAGCCCATAGCTTAGCTGTGGGCTAATAGATATTTAAGGGATTCAAATCGATTTACTCGCGTCCCAAATTGTAATTCACGTCTTCCATTGCAAAATATCAACCTAATCTTCCGCCGATTAACAGGGCCAGCTTTCCAAACGGTTTTCGATGAGCTAGCGGCCCTGCGAATCGCTGTCTTTTACGACTTTCCTTATTTATATGAGGGATCGGTTGAGTACGAGAAAATCTATTTGGAAACCTATGCCCGCGCCGACCGATCATTCCTGTTCGCCGTTTACGATGGTGAACAGATGGTTGGCGCGACTACCGCTTTGCCATTACGTAACGAAACCGCCGAGGTGCAGGCCCCTTTCCTGAAAGCAGGCTACGATCCTGATACAGTCTTCTATTTTGGCGAAAGTATTTTGTTACCAGCTTATCGTGGGCTTGGCCTTGGACATCAATTCTTTACAGAGCGCGAAACGCATGCCCGGCAGTTTGGTCAGTACAAATTGACTTGCTTTTGCGCGGTGCAGCGTCCCGACGAGCATCCTCTTCGTCCAGCGAACTATCGACCACTTGATAATTTCTGGACAAAACGGGGTTACCAGCGTGACGAAACCCTGCAAAGTGAATTCGTTTGGCCCGACCGAAACGAGACAATCGAAACCGCTAAACCCATGATTTATTGGACGCGACCACTCGATTAAGCTACACACTGATTGAATTTAGGAGATTCATTTTCCTAACATAAACCCATTCTGGCAGTTGTTTTTGTGAATACAACAGACAACGCTATGAAAACAACTGCGTCGGAAGATCGCACAATAGGACTAGGGGTAGTGGGTATGGGAGGTTTTGGGCTGTTCGCCGTTCAGCAGTTTTTGCAAACCCCACATACAAAATTAATCGCCATTGCCGGATCAAAACGAGAAGAAGCCATTGTCGCTGCCAAGCGATTTGGGGCTGAAAATTTGGCAAGTATTGACGAACTGGTCAATCATCCAGACGTAGATCTGATCTATATCGCAACTCCTCCATTTCTGCATTACGAACAGGCTATGTTGGCCCTTAACGCAGGTAAACACGTCATCTGCGAAAAACCGCTGGCGATGAATCCCGAACAAGGCCGCGAGATGATCGAGACCGCCCGAGCGAAAGGTCTGCTGATGGTTACCAACCTGATGCAGCGCTACAACCCGATGTTTGCTCGCGTCAAGCACCTGATTGATAAAAACTTATTAGGCGATTTTTTACATGGGTATTTTGAAAATTACGCGGGTGATGAGGGCCTTTCGCCCGAACACTGGTTCTGGGATCGGACTAAATCGGGTGGGATTTTTATTGAGCATGGCGTTCACTTCTTCGACATGTTTACAGGCTGGTTGGGCAATGGAACGCTGAAAGCGTCGCAAGTAGTTAAGCGGCCAAATAGTAACAACATTGAGGACCAAGTTCAGGCTACGGTCGAATATGGTGATGAGGTGACGGGAAAGAAACTGGTCAATTTCTATCATGGCTTTACGCAAACCGGGCGGATGGATCGGCAGGAAATGCGTCTGTTGTTTGAGCGGGGCGACATTACGCTGTTTGAATGGGTGCCAACCCGAATGATCATGCGCTGCGCAGTTGATGAAGAAACTACCCGCGCACTTATGGAGCTATTTCCGGGCGCTCAACTGAATGTAACGGCCAATATCGGGGGGAAAGACCGACCCTTACGTGGTCGGCACAAAGAGTTCGACGCGTACCAGCAAATTGAACTCCGTTTCGGATTTGGAGATGAGAAACAACACATTTACAGCGAGTTGCTCCGACTGATGTTCCGCGACCAGATTAGGGCCATCCATTACCCCGAATCGCATCGGATCATTACAGAACAAAATGGACTCAATTCCCTGATGATTGCTACAGAAGCTGATCGGATGGCACGTAACCAATCTGTATGATAGCGAAAAGAGGAGTTAATAAAAAAATTTAGAATATTAGATAGAGACACTAAAATACCTGAAAACTAGCCAATTTTTTTCGACCTTTGTGGCTTCTCATCTTTTCTCCGCATAGCGCATCATGATTACGGAGTCCACTCTACTCGACAACTCGGACGGCCAATTGCCAGGAACATCACCCACCGGCGGCCCTATTCAGTCGGCCATCACCTATGAAAAAATTCCGACCCACATCTATGCTGATGCCAAGGATGCATCGCGGGCTGTGGCTCAGGAAATTGCTGATCTGATTCGCCAGAAACAAAGCGAAGGAAAGCCTTGTATTCTGGGGTTGGCAACCGGCTCTTCTCCTAAAACGGTTTATGCTGAACTGATTCGCATGCACCGCGAGGAACGCCTGAGTTTTCACAACGTTATATCGTTCAATCTGGACGAATATTACCCAATGGAGCCTGACTCCCTGCAAAGCTACTGGCGATTTATGCGGGAGCAATTGTTCGATCACGTCGATATTCCTGTCGGCAATTACCACGTTCCCGATGGCACACTGCGGACCGATAAAGTCGCTGAGTTTGCCAAGCAGTATGAAACCGAAATTGAAGCTGCCGGTGGTCTGGATTTCCAATTGTTAGGTATTGGGGGCAATGGACACATCGGTTTCAATGAGCCGGGTTCGTTGATTAACTCGCATACTCGCCTGATGATGCTCGATAACTCGACGCGGGCGGCCGCTTCGGTTGATTTTGGAGGACTCCCCAAAACACCGCGTAAAGCCATCACAATGGGCGTTTCAAGCATCCTGGGCGCCCGGCGCGTAGTTTTGCTGGCCTGGGGTGAGCGCAAAGCACCGGTTATCCGTGGAGCAGTAGAAGGTTTGGTAACGGAGTTAAATCCAGCATCGTATCTGCAAACACATCCGAACGCCTTGTTCGTGATTGACGAAGCCGCAGCTTCGGAGTTGACCCGCATGAAAACACCCTGGCTGGTAGATTCGGTGGTGTGGGACAACAAGATGAAGAAAAAGGCCGTTACCTATCTGTCGCTGACGCTCGGTAAGCCCGTTCTGAAACTAACCGACCGCGATTACAACGATAATGGGATGAGCGATCTGCTTGCCCAATATGGTCAGGCTTATGATATTAACATCGACGTTTTCAACCAGCTTCAGCATACCATCACGGGCTGGCCGGGTGGTAAACCAAACGCCGACGATACCAACCGTCCCGAACGGGCTTTGCCTGCTCACAAGCGCTGCCTGATCTTTAGCCCTCACCCCGACGATGATATTATCTCGATGGGCGGCACTTTCCAGCGTCTGCGCGATCAGGGCCACGAGGTACATGTGGGTTATCAGACGTCCGGTAACATTGCCGTGGCCGATGATGAAGCGCTACGTTTCGCAGATTACGTAGTGGATTTCAATACGAAATTCGGTATCAAAAGCCCCGAAGCGACCCGGATTTTCCAGGATGCAGCTGCTTCGTTACGTGAGAAAAAAGACTCCGAAATGGACACTGCTGAAGTACGCTACGTGAAGGGCCTGATCCGGATGGGTGAAGCCAAATCGACTTGCCGATTTGTAGGAATTCCGGTTGAGAACGCGCATTTCATGAACATGCCATTCTACGAAACGGGAACGGTAGCCAAGAAGCCGCTCAGCGAAGAAGATATCAAGATTACGATGGCGCTGATTGAAGAGGTAAAACCGCACCAAATCTATGCTGCTGGTGATCTTGCCGATCCGCACGGAACACACAAAGTTTGTTTAGATGCCATTCTGGAATCGGTTCGCCGGTTAAAGCACAAGAATTTCATGAAAGACTGCTGGGTATGGCTCTATCGGGGTGCCTGGGCCGAGTGGGATATTCACGAAATCGAAATGGCCGTTCCCATGTCGCCAGACCAGGTAATGAAAAAACGGCTTGGTATTTTCAAGCACCAGTCGCAGAAAGATGGCGTTGTATACCAAGGTACCGATTCGCGCGAGTTCTGGCAACGGGCTGAAGAACGCAACAGTGCCACCGCCGGTCTATATAACCGCTTAGGATTAGCTGAGTACGAAGCTATGGAGGCATTCGTACGCTGGCGGTTTTAAGTCCCTCAAAATGTAAGAAACAGCCCGCATATTGTCAGAAGCGATATGCGGGCTGTTTCTTTGATGTCCCAACTTACTTATCGTACCGGTAACTCCCAGGTAAATGCCATGGGCACTCCTTCATTGGTTAGGCCTTGGAGAACGATTCGTAGCCGTTTAGCTGTATCGCTGAGCGGAAAAATTAAGCGGCCTAATCCGTCGGTATCCGTCTGGCCCAATGGTTGCCAAAACAGCATATCCCGGCGATCCTGATGCGTGTCAACGGGAGATGATTCGTAGCGTGGTACATAAAATTCGCGGGGTGTGACAAAGCCAAATACCGTAACTGCTGTGCTACTGGGCTTGGCCAGCTGATCGTTATTTCCTTTTTTTGTATAGACAGCAATAACGCCCCCGGCTGCACGAGCCCCATAGATGCCAGCAGTAGTCGGGTTTTTCAATAACTCTACCCGACTCACCGTACGAGGATCTACCTGTAAGAGTACAGTCTGGTCAGCATATACACCATCCAGCAAATAGAGCGGACCACTATTGCCAAAGGAACTGGGACCACGAATTGTAACGCTATAGCCTCCCCCCATAGGATTAGGAATTATGGAGGCTCCGGGCAATCGACCCATCATTAATTCAAAAACATTTGCAAACGAAGGACTATTCTCATCTACCCGAATGACTGCATCGTAACCCGCATGCAAACTAGACCGCTCTACGTCAATGGGCCGCTCTGGAGGGGGTTTCATTGCCCGCACCGTAACTTCGGCTAGTTGACGCGCAGTTGAGTCACGATAGAGAGCTGGCCATGCTGCCTGACGACTACTTGCCTGAGTCAGTAAATTGGTTGGTAGAGATGAATAAGAATCCGTCAAAACAGGGGTATTAAAATGCCCACCAGGCGTATCGAATGTAATGGCAGCTCCTGCCAGTCCAGTGGAGAAAACACGGGCCTGCACTGGTACCGAATCGGTTAGCAAGAGGCTGCTTACCTGGAACTGCCCCTGATTATCTGTAGTGACAGATCGTATTTGCTGTTGATCACCCTTCCCCAGCCATAACAGCATGGTTTTTTGGGTTAGGAGATTTCCCTGTTTGTCGCGGACGTGCCCACTCAATGTCCAGCCTCCTGTAGAATCAACCACTGAAGCCGAGGGTAATCGTCGCCAGCCTTGAGTAAGCAGTAAGTTGTCCAGGTCGCCCAGGTGTTCTGGCTCTATGTAATAAGCCGGCGATTCAATTGTACCGCGCAATCCACTCGTTAGCAGCATGTACGTTCGTAAATCCACTCGGTTGGTATCTGCCGGTAATTGATCAGCATCGGTCACAGCCGCCGACCAACTTCCTGCTACGGGATACCCTTCCGAATCACGAAACTGAAGCCCGATGACAACTTCCTGCCGGGGTTCATATTGGGGTTTGGCCGTCGTGACCCGCATCTGAATTCGCTCAGATCGTTCTGGAATAAATATCAGACGTTCGGCGCGGGGCTGGTTGGTTGTATCCCAGACTGTCAGTCTACATACACCTGGCGGTAGTGCCGCAGTCGATAAGGTAAATTTGGCTTCCCCTTTGGTCAGTAACCATTTCTGCCGATAGGCTAGTTGTTCCCGACTTTGCAAGGTAAGATAGACAGGTTGCTGACTGTAACGGCCTGTAGCCCGGATGCTGATTATCACACGACTACTATCCGAAACTGCATCGGCTGCCAGTGCCCAGCCTTCTGATTCAACATCGGGTAAAGGTACGGTCTGTGTAGCTCCGTTTAGATCAATGAGGGCGCGGTAATGCTGACCCGACTGTGGACTCAGAGACACTTGTCCCATACCAAGACTATTGGTACTGAACCGCGCTACTTCGAGTCCAGTCTGATCAACGATACGTCCGCTAACCAAGCTGCCCTTCCCGTTGGGTCGAAGTGCTTTAATGCCTAATCGCCCGACAACACCCGCCAGCCAGCGCCCACCTTCGGGCAGAAACTGTACATCAAGCGAGTCTGATAACGGCTTCCCGGCGCTTTTGAACACGACTTTGGCGAGGTCGCTTTTGCCAACTGACTGTTTAGTGTTGAGTTGACTAAGGTTATAGACTGGAAATGAGCACTCAAAAGCCGGTCCATTTGCCGGTTGATCCAGGTCTGTATAAGCTCGTAGGAAATAAGTGTCCGACGATAGGGTATCGGCCAAACGAAAACTGGCTGCAGCTCGCCCATCGATTAATCGCAGCCATTGATGCTGCACTCGTTGGCCACCAGACGTAACGAGTTCCAGATGCAGGGGCGTTCCGGTACGTCCGGCTATAGGAAGCTGACGGGCAGGGTCGATTACATAAGCGCTGAGCCACAGCTGATCACCAGTGCAGTAAAATGCTTTATCGGTCTGCACATAGACGACTGGCGGGGTTCGCTCATACTGTCGTCGGCGATTAGCGACTAAGGTATCCAGTCTGGCATCGGCTCGACCAGGCCGCCCCGCAGCGACGCTTTCACTAATTAGCATCTCGCCGTCGGTTGGTGCCCAGTCTGCTGGTAATAAGGTTGCCAACCGGTCATTGCCCATATAGCCGCGTACGTCCAACCCATTTCCCTGCGTGATCCACCCATTGGTCGTAAGTTCGAGCGATCCTTTGGGTAAAATCAGCATAGAGTACGCATAAGGCGAGTCTCGATAGGGTGAGTTAGCGGCATAGACCCGGTTATAATACACTTCCAGCGGCTGATCGGAAACTAATCGTCGTTCAAATGGAAGTTCTCCTGGTTTGAACAACGTTGCCGTTTGTTCACGGCTGATGTATTGTCGATCGCGTGTTTTTACGAAGGGTAGCGCCCGGTTAACGCCTTCATTCGTTAACGGTGTGCGGTAGACAAGATAACCGGCTTGTTCATGAGTACCCGTTAGCAAACTAGCCAGCAAATGTTGCAGAGATCCCCGGTAGACGTTCATCCGATTGGCCTGCCAGCGGGCTTGTTGGCGAGTATCGGGCGCTTTTATTTCCTCAAACCGACTTGCCCCGGCAAACTGCATCTTACCCTGATAAAGATCAAAATAGAGCAGGTCATAGTACAGTCGATAGCCTAGTGCCCGGTTTTCAATAATCAGTGGCTCGCTCGCCTGAACACGCAAATGCCCTTTCTCTTCCTGAAAGGACAGTACGTTCGGGTTAGTGATTTGGCATTGTCTGGCCTGGGGTTGATTGCCCAATAATTCACGACTAAATGTACGTAACTGGCGCGCCCAACTCTGATTGTGCCGCGCCGTAACCGTTACACTAGCCAAAGACTGATCGGCGGGTTCCAGTTTGATATCTAACGTGCGTTGGCGTGTGTCTGTCAGACGTAGTGGCAGGCGAGTGGTCTGATAACCGAGTACCGAACCTACCAATTCATGATTGCCCAATGGAACAGATGCCAGTTTGTAGACGCCATTTTGATCTGCATTTGTGCCCTGAGAACTATTGTTGAGGTAAACGGTAGCAAAGGGAAGCGGTTCGCCTGTTTTAGCGTCGAGAACCCGGCCCGTCAGAGAAGCCAGTGGCGTCTGGGCAAGGGCAACACTGGCTGAAAACCAGACTAATAGTCCAAGCTTAGCAAAACGTGTTTTTAGAAAGGATTGGCGCCAATGCATAGTCTTCATTAGAAATACAATATGCAATATGAACTACTAAAGCCCTCAGGTGGAGAAGAATACTATTAACAAAAATGATCTCTCAACTTTCTCGTCTGAGCCGCTTTTACTAAGCATAACCACTTGCCGTTAATAAGCTGCATCTGTTGGGATAATGAATCGATTGCACACTTACCAATTCGTCTATTAGTAAAAAATCCAGAGCGGTTGATTCGCGAAAAAATAGCAAATCTGTTAAAAATCTATCCGTATAGTTGATGTAATATAAAATTTGAATATAATTGCATTTTTATATAATAGTTATATTATAATCTAACACCAGTAACCTCTCTTTCAGTCTTATGACCAGACAAAACAAACAGAGAACATTTCGACTTTTTGCTCTGCACGAATTTATTCAGGATCATTTTAGTAAATCTGACTGGATCAAGGTAGGTTATTTGACGGATAGCCTTGAGTTGATTGAGGATCACCCTCGATTACTTCGTAGTCTGGATTTTAAAGATGATGATTATGAGGGAAATAGCTTACAGGTATTGTCCAAGCTAATTAGTGAAAGCACCAGCAATCTATATGAAATCGAACGATTTGTTGAAGTCAAAAAATCGACGATGAATCGGTCTGTTCGCGAAATCCCGGAGTTTATTTCAACTGTTCAGACGATCACACCCGAACGGGTCATTACGTTTGCGCCTGACGTATTTCGTATTCCGGTTAAATCGGTTGAGTCGAATGTATTGTCAGTAATGATGCCGTTCGAAAGCCGATTTTCGGGTACCTACACGGCTATTCGGAATGTGTGCGCCCGACTTGGCATCGACTGCAAACGGGCCGACGATATTTGGGATAATAGCATCCTGATTCAGGATGTATTTGATCTGATTTTTACATCAAAAGCCGTTATAACCGATTTCACCGACCGAAATCCGAATGTGTTTTACGAAACGGGCGTTGCTCATACACTGGGAAAATTGGTGATTCCCATCACCCAATCTACCAGCGACATTCCGTTCGACCTCCGGCACCATCGCGCCTTAACCTATCTGCCAAATACCGAGGGTTTGTTGAAGCTGGAGAAAGATTTAGAGAAAAAGCTGGCGAAGGTGTTTAGTTGATTCCTTTCCCTTCCTTGTTGTATCTTCGGGGAAACCTTCCTGACTTATGGAATCTTCCGTTTCGACAAGCCGTGCTAATACTCAATCTGTCCCAACTGGTTCATCACGCCTGCTCTCGCTTGATTTTTTTCGTGGCCTGACCGTTGCGGCTATGATTACGGTCAATAATCCTGGCGATTGGGGCCACATTTATGCGCCCCTTGAGCACGCGCCCTGGAACGGCTGGACGCCTACCGATCTGATTTTCCCGTTCTTCCTATTCATTGTCGGCGTGTCGATTACGTTTGCGCTTGGTCGGACTGAGGGTATGGAAAAAGGCGTAATCGGGAAGATTGTAAAACGAAGCGTAACGCTGTTTTTGCTAGGATTATTTCTGAACTTCTTTCCTAAGTTCGATATCTCGCTGGTTCGGATTCCAGGGGTGCTGCAACGTATCGCCCTGGTGTACCTGGCCTGCTCACTTATTTTTCTAAAAACAACTCCTCGCCAGCAGGTTTATATTTTCTGTAGCCTGGTTCTGGGCTATTGGTTTCTCATGACGGTCATTCCGGTTCCGGGCGTGGGCTATGCCAATCTGGAGCCAGAGACAAATCTGGCGGCCTGGTTCGACCGAACGATTCTAACGCCTGCGCACGTGTACAAACCTGCGAAAGTCTGGGATCCTGAAGGCTTGTTGAGTACGTTACCCGCAATTGGTACAGGTCTTTTGGGTTTACTTACCGGAACGTGGTTGCGAGGCAATCGGCCGGTGGCCGAGAAAGTCGCCTGGCTCTTTGCATCGGGTTGTCTAATAACCTTAGGTGGCTTAATCCTTGACGGATTGTTTCCAATTAACAAAGCACTCTGGACTAGTTCATTTGTACTGCTGGCAGGTGGCCTGGCGATGCTTGGTCTGGCATTGTGCTATTGGCTAATCGATGTTCAGCATTATAAGCGGGGCGTGTTGCCATTTGTTGCCTTTGGAGTGAATGCCATTACCGTGTTTTTTCTGTCGGGACTGATTCCGCGTATCATGAATCTGATTCACGTTACTCAGCCCGACGGCACCGAAATAGGCTCAAAAGAATATCTCTACCGAACCTTTATTGCGCCACATTTTACCGACCCTAAAAATGCATCATTGGCAGGAGCGCTCACATTTGTACTGATCTGGTTTGGTATTCTCTGGTGGATGTATCGGAAAAACGTGATTATTAAGGTGTAGATCGTGGCACAGCTTTTTGCGAAAGTCCAATTGAATCATAACCCGAGTTTTAGTTGGGAGTTAGTACTATAAGTCAATTTTTGTCCCGCATCGACATTCACCTGTTGGGCATTGGCTACATAATAGGCCGGGATCGTTACGATATGTTTAATCTGCACCACATCTGTATTCATCGGTACTCGATTACAGGACCAAACCGTATTGTCATCCCAGCTTCCGGCCTTTACCGTGTACATCCCTGCACAGGGGGAGAAAAAGAGTGAATAGGAAAAGGCTGAGCTTTCGGTGGGGGAACAGAGCGTTTTAATTTGCCACTCATATTGAAGGCCCGTAGTCAATCCGGTTAGTACGTATGTGCCATGCAGATCAATACTAGTCAGGTTACTGATGGTTATCCAGTCACTGGTTCCAACTGGCCGGTACCGAGCCTCGTATCGACTCTGGGTATCTGCCTGAAGATAAGCCCAGTTCAGTTGGACCGATGTGGGTGTGAGTCCGAAGGCAAACAGGTTGGTGGGGTACTCACAACTATAGGTGGTAAAGGTGCTGATTTCCGAGAAATCGGAGGACGCTCCATCGCTACAGTGCGTTTTGACCTGCCATTCATAGGCTGTATTGGTAGGTAAGCTCGTCAAGTCCACAAATGATGTGGTCAGATTGCTAATGGTAATCCAGTTAGGGCTTCCCGTGGTGCGGTAGCGGACTTCGTAACTGACATCGATCCCTACCGATGCCCAGGATACAAGGGCAGAGGTAGCCCTGATAGTGGTATTCAGACCACTAGGAATACGGCACTGTGTGGTGAAGGCGGGGCCAGGAGTAAAGCTTGAACTTTGCGTTTCGGAACACACACTTCGAGCCTCCCATTCGTATTGGGTATTGTTGGTCAGCCCAGTTAGCGAATACGATTTAGAGGTAGCTGTTGACGCCGGGATACTGAGGGTCGCCCAGTTGGTTGATCCAACGGGTCGGAAACGAATATCAAACCGGGTGTCAGGGTCGCTTGTGGTTGACAAGTACAGTCTAGCCGATGTACTGGTGAGCTGGTCGACGGAGAGATTGTAAGCTAAAGGAGCATTACATACGGTAGTGAAGGTAGCTGTGGCTGAATAATCGGACTGGCTGGTCGCGTTACAAACCGTACGCACCCGCCATTCGTAGGTTGTGCCAACGGTTAACCCGCTAACCCCCCCTCCCCATATGGTTGAAACCCCATAGTAAGTACTTACAACAGTGGCCCAGGTAGAGCTACCTATAACCCGGTATTGAATTTCGAAACTGGCCCCAGGCTCAAGCGAATTGCTGATTGACCACGACAGGGTAGCTGCCGAGGCTGTTGGGGAGCTGCTTAAGTTGGTCGGTATACGGCAACCGGTCGTGAAGCTGACGGGGGCAGTGAAAGTCGAACTTTCGGTGGGTGTGCAGACTCGTTGCACCTGCCATTCATAGGCCGTATTGGTGGACAAGCCCGTTAGTGAATACGAGGTGCTGGTCAGACCGTCGATCGTCGTCCAGGTAGGCTGACCCACTGGTCGGTAGCGGAAGCTGTAGGTGGCTGTCGGTTCGAAATTAGGGACATTCCAGCCTAATCTAGCCGCTGTTGAATATACATAAGCTGCTCCAGGAGCAGTGGGTGTCTGACAGCTAAGCGTAGTAAAGGATAGAGGACTACTATAGGCTGTTGTGACAGGCGTTGTACCGGGGCAGGTTGCCTGTACCTCGTATTCGTAGACCGTGCTGGAGGTGAGGCCCGTTAGGGAATAAAACGAGCTGATCCCAGTGTTGATGGTTGTCCAGTTGGGATTTCCCTGTGGTCGCCACTGTAGGGTATAGGTTTGGGGGTAAATGCCGCCCAATGAGAGGTCGGCTGAAGTTCGGGTAATAGAGGAATTATAGGGGTTTGGAGTTGGACAAGGGGTAGTAAAACTCGCTGGAGCAGAATAGACTGTCCCGGAAGTCGTCTTGACTTGCCATTCATAGTTGGTGTTAAGGGTTAGGCTATAGAGGATGTAATTGTTGGTTTGTACTGAATTGATCGTATTCCAGGTATTGCTACCAACTACTCGCCACTGCACATCGTAAGTAACCCCTGCTCCAGCACTAGTCCAATTCAACTGCGCACTGTATATGCTGATGTTGGTGGTAGTTAATCCAGTTAATGGCGGAGGAGCTGCCGTGACAGTTGCAGTGGGGCTCAGGCTACCAGTGGTGGTATTGGATGGTCGAATACGATAGTAATAGACCAGGTTAGGTACAATTTGAGCATCCGTGAAAGTCGTTACATCAGGGGCCACCCCATCAATCGGTAAAAAACCGCTGGTAGGCGAAGTTGAGCGTTCGATGAAATACCCCATTTCATTGTTGGCGTTGTCCTGCCAGGTCAGTATGATGGCGTTATTGCTGAAAGTACCTGTCAGGTTACTGGGGGCCGTTACGGGTGTAGGAGGAGCATCGAGGGTATAAGCGGTGTGGGTCTGACGCAGGGCTAATCCCGCCTGTACGCGATCGTATTGGCCAGGGGTAAAATCGGTTCCACAATTACTGAAATAATAAGACATAATGTTGGTTACCGACGGCGAATAAGGATCGCCATTGGCATCGCGGTACGGTCTGTCCTGATTATAAACTATGCAACCATTTATAAGTATCGAAGGGTTATCGTTAAGCGTATACGGATCTGCAGGCGTATCGCAGATTAGATCACCGGCAGTGCTACAATTTGCTCCGGCACCTCTGGTAACTAGTTCATCCGTAAACTCAGTGCCGTTATTATTGCCAAATGTGTGATATAAATTAAAACTGTGTCCTAGCTCATGGGGAATCGTCTGGTTGCCCAAGAATTGGGACCTTGATCCATCGCCTGTTGCGATGAACGAGCGTGTTGATATGATATCATTGGTTGGATAGCGAGCGTAGCCGCTAATAAAAGCGGAGAATTGATATACGTAATACTGGTTCATGGCATTGTAAGCATCACGCCCATCCACCACTGAACCTTCACCATAAGGGAAGCTTTCGTATAACTGATCGTTATCAATATAATCGGGCGTTGAACCGGCAAAATAAAACTGGATGCCAAATCCATTTAACAGGTAATGACTATTTGTATAGGCCATTTGCTGGTTCAGCCCGGTCATGGTTAACGACGGCCCCGTTCCATTACTTCGGCGAATAATGTGTGGACGGATAGGGACATACATTATGGATGTAAATGCCGATGGATTGGTGGCTCGTTTGCGTTGCAGAGCCTGATTAGCCTCCTTCACCAACGATTGGGCCTGGTCGGGTGTTAAGTCTACAATACCACAAAGAGCCGTGCTAGACTGAGGGAGAGTCTGGGCCAGTACGGGGTTGTAAGTACTAAGCCAAAGCATCAACCCAATTGCCAGCAGGAGGGGTAAAGATGCACATTTCATACGATACGGCGGCTATGAGGTAAGATGAGATAATATAGACTTTGGGGTAATTTAATTGGGCCTATAAAAAATTATAGCCTTCCAAGTTAAGATAATTTTGATGCTATTAACTATATGTGTACGTATCTATGCATTAAATAGTCCCAAAATAGAATGAAATAGTCCCAAAAATAAAAGTGATTTGCTATAGGTGAAGTGATTTTATTCCTAATGCACGAATTGGGATAGTCATTAACACATCACTTAAACAGAAACGTCCCAATCGGAATAGACAGGGACGTTGTATTCAATAATAGTAGTCGATTTACCTGCTTCGTTCTTCCAGAGCGATACGTATCAAATCAACTGTGTTTTTTACACTTGCTTTACGAATAATGCTCGCTCGTTGGTTCGCAACAGTATTTGGACTTATGCCAAACCGGTTAGCTATTTCAGGGCTGCTCATGCCATCGATCAGGCAGGTTAGAATCTGAGCTTCTCGCGATGTGATTTTATTCCAGATAGATGTTCGTTTGGGGTCTTTGACGTCCTTGCGTTGGGTATTGTTCGGTAAAACTAAATGCTGGATAATTACCGATGAGGCATTGGGCGGATAGTACAAATCGCCCGTAAAAACGGTTCGTACAGCCCGTAATATTTCTTCTAACCCAGTGTCTTTCAGGAGATAACCTGCTGCCCCGTGCTGTACCGCCTTGATGATATAATCCGGGTTGTTGTGCATACTGAACATAATTGTCCGAACTCTGGGGTACTGCTGAGTAATG
The DNA here is from genome assembly GCF_009754945.1 of Spirosoma arboris. GTDB lineage: Bacteria > Bacteroidota > Bacteroidia > Cytophagales > Spirosomataceae > Spirosoma > Spirosoma arboris. The sequence continues at coordinate 792,744 of NZ_WPIN01000002.1, read as the reverse complement.
ACCTTCAGGGCCTCGATGCCCGACATCCGGGGCATAGTTATGTCTAACAACAAGACATCCGTCTGGAGGCTTGAAAGCAGGTCAATGGCTTCATCTCCGTCGGAGGCTTCGCCTACAATTTGTATATCAGTTTCATCTTCCAGTAGCATCCGAATCCCTTTTCTTACCACAGAATGATCATCGGTTATGAGAATTCGTATCGACATAGCTAGTTAAGATTATCTGATAAATTGACACTGACGCGGATCTTCGTTCCTTTTTTAGGCTTCGACGTTATGACGAAATCGCCATTGAGCAATCGGGTTCGGGTTCGCATATTCTCAAGACCGTTATTGCTCGGGAGGGCTTTTTCGCTAGCTGGTTCAGGTTTCAGAGCAAACCCTTTTCCGTCGTCCTCTATGCTTAACACTAGCTTATGGGCATTCTGTTGCAACATAATCTTTATAGTTTGCGCTTCGGCATACTTTAGGGCATTGTGCAGCGCTTCCTGAGTAATGCGATATAAGCCAATTTCCGTGGCCGGACTTAGTCGCTTGGCGTCATTAGGCCCCGTAAAACTAATTGGAATACCAGATGAGCGAGTTGTTTGTTCTGCCAGAAGCTGCAACGTTGGGCCCAGACCGAAATCACTTAACGTCGATGGCATCAGGTTGTAGGAAACCTGCCGGGTTGTTTGAATTGTGTCGCCAATAAGGTCGCAGAGTTCGGCGAAGCGTGTTCGTTGCTTTTCGTCAGTAAACGAAGTTGCTTTTAATTTTTCGGCATGGAGTTTCAGGCCCGTAAGCATCTGGCCAATGCCATCGTGCAGTTCACGGGCAAAACGACGGCGTTCTTCTTCCTGCCCTTCGAGCAGTGCCGCCGACCGAATCGTATCTTCAGCCAACTGTAGTTGATACTTTTCTTCGGTGGTGCGAAGTAGCTCCTGCTGCGTTTCAACTAGTTTTCGGTTTGAGGCTGCCAAATTTTGATTCGTCGATTCCAGCTCCCGGTTGGTAATTTCCATATGGTTGTTGGCCAACTGTAAGGCTTTCTCTGATCGGGCAAGCCGACGAACCACGTGCCTGGTATGATTAACCACTGGCCTAAAAATAAACAGCCCTTCAATCAATAGTGTTAGTAAGGTTGCGAGGGTGAGCAGCCATTCAATTTGTTCAAGACGTTTTACCTGATCAAAGCTTTCTGTATCGAACTGAAAAACGATGTCGTTCATCTGCTGAATAAACGGAAACTCATCGCGCAGAATAATTTGTAGTGCTGCCTTCTTCTCATCAGACGTACGTTTTGGGTCGTTGATACGGGAAAAGCTCTGGTAAATTGATTCAAATATGGGAGCAACACGCGTAAACATGCTATCGAGTCGGCTACTCTTTCGAACGACATACTCCTTTTCCATGTGCAGCATCCCGTTTCGTAATTGAATATGGCTTTGACTCCAGGAGCGGAGCAACGAATCAAACGAAACGGTATCGGCAGTTGTAAGTCCCTCAATTCGTAACATAGCAAGCTTCGTCAGACGTTGGCTCAACATCCGCTGTCGGCCCGCTACGTTCACGATCCGGCTATCATCATAGTGGGTGCTGATGGTATACTTGATAAACAGCAAGCCGCTCACTGCCAATACGGCAATGACAGCGAGTGCCAGCATATAAAATCGTGTTAATCGACCTGCGACCTGTTGATCAAGTTGAGACATTTACCTAGCTACTTAAACCCCAATATACACCATTCCGTCGACCACTTTGATGGGAAACGTAGCAATTGTATGCCCGTCATCGTTCAGGCAATCGCCCGTTTTGAGCGAGAAGGTCTTTTTGTGGAATGGGCAAGCTACCTTCGGTTCATCGCCCTGACTACCGATCATGCCGCGGGATAAAACCATTTGCTGGCGATGGGGGCACTCATTATCAGTTGCATACCACTCGCCCCGACGGGAAAAGTTAAAAATGGCAATCTGCCGACCTCCAAGCAATACACAGGCGCCCCCATCTTCGGGAACATGATCGGTTTGGCAAGCTGGATGCCAGGTCAATTCGTCTTTATATAGTGTATGTGTTTCCATTGAATGAAAAAGATTTTTGTGTGTGGTGTCGGGTAGAAGTACCCGACACCGAGCGGTTTCTTAAAACCGCGTGTATAATCATCGCGGTTTTAAGAAACCGCCCATGTCAGTTTTAAGAAACTGACATCACGTTACTAAACCCACTCTTTTGCCCGCTTCTGATCACGCAACGACTCAAATTGAATGGTTGGGTCTTTTTGCTCGGGCACATTTACGAAGTGAGCAAACCGTGCGCGGAGGTGTGGGTTGTCGACCACTTCTTTCCATTCGCATTTGAATGTATCGACTAGTAGTTGCATCTCTCGTTCCAGATCGTTGGCTATGCCCAGTACATCATCGACGACGACAGCGCGCAAATAGGTCATGCCACCTTCCAGTTTGTTGAGCCAGGTAGCGGTGCGAGTGAGCGGGTCGGCCGTTTTGATGTAGAACATCAGGAATCGGTCAATGTAGCGAATGCAGGTTTCCTTGTCTACATCAGAAGCGAGTAGCTGGGCGTGCTGGGGTTTGGAACCACCATTGCCACCAACGTATAGATTCCAGCCCTTTTCAGTCGCAATAAGCCCGAAGTCTTTACTCTGGGCCTCGGCGCATTCGCGGATACAACCCGAAACCCCCGATTTAATTTTGTGTGGAGACCGAACGCCTTTGTAACGTTCCTCGACCTCAATAGCAAACGAAACCGAGTCCTGTACACCATAGCGGCACCAGGTGCTACCTACGCAGCTTTTTACGGTGCGCAGCGATTTTCCGTAGGCATGACCACTCTCGAAACCAGCGGCAATGAGTTCTTCCCAGATGATGGGTAAATCGCCGACATATGCGCCGAACAGATCAATCCGTTGCCCGCCTGTGATTTTTGTGTAGAGGCCATACTTTTTGGCGACCTGCCCAATTACGATCAATTTATCAGGCGTAATTTCTCCACCCGGAATGCGCGGCACTACCGAATACGTTCCCCCTTTCTGAATGTTGGCCAAAAAGCGGTCGTTGGAATCCTGAATGGTAGCCCGACCTTTTTCCAGAATGTTCTCGTTCCAGAGGCTTGCCAGAATTGAGGCAACTGCGGGCTTGCAGACTTCACAACCGTCACCTTTGCCAATGTGATCCAATACGGCATTGAAGGTTTTCAGGCTATTGATTTTTACGAGATCCAGCAGTTCCTGTCGTGTGAAATCGAAGTGCTCGCATAGGATGTTTCGGACATAAACACCCTTTTGCTTCAACACGCCCTGGATAATATCTTTCACCATCGGCGTACAGCCTCCGCAACCCGTACAGGCTTTGGTCGCTTTCTTGAGTGCATCGACCGTATCATGGCCATTCTCGCCAATCTCATGGCAAAGCATGGCTTTGGTTACCGCTTCGCAAGAGCAAATCAACGCATCGTCGGGTAGGCCCATGACGCCAGTGCCCGCTTCTTCGCCACCTCGCGACCCGAGAATCAGGTCTTCGGGATCAGGAGGGAGAATGGTCTTGTTCTTGCAGGTTTGCAGAAGCATATTATACTGTTCGGCATCACCGACCAGAATCCCGCCCAACAGCTCTTTCCCGTCGGCCGATATATTGATCCGTTTATAAACACCCTTCGCCTTATTTTCATAGACCACCGTTTTGCAGTTGAGTTCTGAAGCGAACGGATCACCGAACGAACCTACGTCGGTGCCGATAAGCTTGAGCTTCGTCGACATGTCATAGGGCTTGAATTCCTTTTCTTCGCCCAGTAAGCGCGAGGCTACTACTTCGGCCATTTCATAACCCGGAGCCACCAGACCGTATATCATGTGATGCACAACCGCACATTCGCCAATGGCAAAAATGGCGGGGTCGGAGGTTTGCAGAAAATTATCGACAAGAATGCCCCCACGCGGGTGCGTATCCAGTCCCGACGACTTTGCCAGCTCATCGCGCGGACGAATCCCTGCCGAAATTACCAGCATATCGACATCCAGACGTGAACCATCGGAAAACTGCATGCCTGTAATGGCCTCATCGCCCGTAATTTCCTGTGTACTTTTCGACAGATGAATGTTCAGCCCCAGCGATTCAAGCTGTCGTTGCAGAATACCTGAACCCGCATCGTCAATTTGCCGGGGCATCAATCGAGGAGCAAACTCAACGACGTGGGCTTCTTCCATACCCAGATCGAGTAGTGCTTTGGCAGCTTCTAAGCCAAGCAAACCACCACCTAACACGGCTCCTCTGCGCGCCTTACGTGCGTAAGACTGAATGAGGTCGAGGTCTTCGATCGTGCGGTAAACAAAGACACCGTCTTTCTCTACACCCGCTACAGGTGGAACAAAGGCTCCCGAACCCGTAGCTAATATCAGGTAGTCATAAGGTACTACAACGCCATGATGCGAACGGACTTCTTTTCGCTCCCGATCAATGTCTATAACCGGGTCGGTGAGGTAGAGCGTAATGCCATTTTCGGCATACCAGCTTTGAGGGGCAAGCGTCAGGTCGTCGGCCGTTTTGCCATCGAAATAGGCGCTTAAGTGAACTCGATCGTACGCAACACGAGGCTCTTCCCCAAAAACCGTTAGTGTAAATCGGTGCTCATTTTTTTCTTTGGCTACTAGCTTTTCGCAGAACTTGTAGCCTACCATACCGTTGCCAATGACGACGATATGCTTGTTTTTGTTTGTGTTCATAGTTGACTATGACTATAACATTGTGAAAACCCCGTTTTATTATTGTACTTATCTAATAAAATAGCCTTATTCCTCCCAAAAAAGGCTAGTCAAAAATAAAAGGTGTTTTTGGTAAATCCTAATGTATTATTCCGTTTTAGATTGATTATTAAACATATTTTTTTGAAAAATACTTGTTTTTAAGAATTTCATCTCTACTTTTGAACCATAAATCGTCAATAAGGGCAACTAGTTAATAATAGTATAATACCACTATTGATCACTAAACGGAAAGCCAAATGATGCCAAAGCTAACACTCGTGGGGGCGGGTCCCGGCGACGGCGAATTGATCACCTTAAAAGGGATCAGGGCGCTTCAGCAAGCCGACGTTATTTTATACGACGATCTTGCTAACTATACATTACTGGAGTTTGCGCCCGAACGGGCTTTGAAAATCTACGTGGGAAAACGGGCAGGAAAAGCCTCGTTTAGCCAGGAAGAGATCAATGAGTTGATTGTCCGATTTGCGCAGGAGTACGGCCATGTTGTACGCCTTAAAGGGGGCGACCCCTTTGTATTTGGGCGTGGCTACGAAGAGCTTGCGTATACCCGACAATATGGTATTCAGACCGAAGTAATTTCAGGGGTATCGAGTAGTATAGCGGCTCCGGCTTCGCAGGGTATTCCGGTAACGAGTCGGGGAGTTAGTGAGAGTTTTTGGGTTATTACAGGTACCACGCGTAACGGCGAGCTTTCGGAAGATCTTCATCTGGCCGCTCAGTCGAAAGCAACCGTTGTGGTGCTGATGGGTATGCGTAAACTAAATGAGATCTGTGCAATTTTTTGTGAGGCCGGACGCGGCCATTTGCCAATGGCAATTGTACAGAACGGTACGCGTGCCGATGAGCAGTGTGTAATAGGCCAGGTTTGGAGTATACCGCAGTTGGCAGCAGAGCAAGGCGTGGGGGCGCCCGCTGTGCTAGTCATCGGCGAAGTTGTTTCGTTGCATCCGGCTTATCTGGCCGAATGTATGCGAAGTAGTTTTGGGGTTGTAGAGTTTTAAAGTTGTAAGGTTACAGAGTTATAAAGTTTGGATGCGCCAGCAACTTTAAAACTCTGTAACTCTACAACTCTATAACTAAAAAAAGCCGATCCGGTGTGGGGGCACCTTTGGATCGGCTAAACGGGATTTGTCTATGCGAAAAACACAAACGCTTCAAAGGAAATGAAAAAAGCTACGTAAAGCAAATTAGCGTCTTCACGCTCCCGGCTGGGCAATTGCCCGCCGATCTTCACCGTCTCGCCTTCTGAGGCATTGCTTTCGGTCTGTTCTACAGATACTTACTCCGTTGGGGTAGGCTACCACATTAGTGCCGTTCTCGTTCACTTTCTTCATTTTCTACGTATGCATTGTATCCTCAAACGGGCGTCAATAGCAGGTGTTATTCTGCTGACTGCCCAGTCAACACTATTCGCGCAATTTTCTCTGATCGGGCAGTTGCGTACGCGAACCGAGTTGCGAAATGGTGTTGGTAATCTGGCTCCGAAAGATGCGCCAGCTGCCTTCTTTACCTCGCAACGAACCCGACTTACATTCGGCTACAAATGGGAGCGCGTCCAGATTCAAACATCTATTCAGGATATTCGGGTGTGGGGCCAGGATGCCGCTACAATCAATAACGCCGATGGAAACCGGCTGATGGTGCATGAAGCCTGGGCAGACATTACCCTCGCCAACAGCGCTGACACAACAATCAAATTCAGGCCGATTCAGAATCTATCGTTGAAAATCGGTCGCCAGGAAATGGTTTACGATGATTCCCGACTGATTGGCAATCTGGACTGGCTTCAGCAGGGACGCCGATTCGATGCAGCCATCCTGAAAGGGCAGCATAAAGGCTGGGCGCTCGATTTAGGCGTTGGCTTTAATCAGAATACTGATGCTTTTGGCGTAGTGGGCGATTATTACACGGCTGGTAACGCGCCAACGTCGGCCCTGTCTACCCAAAATATAACCCTCGCTATTCCGGCTGGTTTTCTGCCAACGTCGGGCAAAGGGGGAGCACCTGTATTGTTGACCCCCCTAAGCACGAACGGCCAGAATCAGCAGTTCAAATCGTTTCAGATGCTCTATCTGACGCGCAAGTTTAACACCACAAAATTCTCGGCACTATTCTTTAAAGATGATTTCCAAAAGTACCGAATCGACAGTTTGGGTAGCGCTTCGCAGGGTTACGTATATGGGCGACGTTATGACGTTGCCGGTGTGAATTCCCGTGTAACCTACGGCACTATGTTAGTTGGTCAGTTGGGGAAAGGGAAAGTACAGTGGCAGGCTTTTGCGTATGGACAAAGCGGAAAAGATCGCGATGGACTGACGATCAAAAACGCCTATCACTACGGTGCTAACTTCATGATTCAGAAAGGCTCGCTGAGTTTCGGGCCTGGTTATGAAGTGCTTTCCGGCAACAATGCCACGACAATTCAATCAGGCGAAACCAGCCGCTTTGATCCATTGTACGGCACTCCTCACAAATTCCGGGGCTCGATGGATTATTTCTACGCCGGAACTGGCTCGCCCGCAGGAGGTGTGCAGGATGCATTCCTGAAATTCAAATACACTGGCAAGCGCCTGACAACGGGGCTGGATATACATTATTTAGCTTTAGCCGCTGCGACCTACAACAAAATGGCCGACGTACCCGCAGGCACGCTGTTATCAGCCAAACTAGGTATGGAGTACGACTTCATTGCCAACTACGCCCTGAACAAGTTCACCAACGTAGAATTTGGCTACTCCATCATGAATGGAACGAATAGCCTCGAATACGCCAAACAGGGTACGATGGATCAGAAAAGCAAGACGGGTACCTGGGCGTACCTGATGATCAACATTCGGCCCGATTTCCTTGCTGCCAAGCCAGCCCAAAAATAGACCTCCCAAAACGATCAGTTATAGTTTTCTAAACACAAAAGACCATGAATCTGACTGCTAATCAACCGCTTACTAAGCTAAATATCTTCAGTTTTAAGGGTGTCCAGATGCGAACGTTCCATATCACGTGGCTTACTTTCTTTGTCTGTTTCTTCGGCTGGTTCGGGCTAGCTCCACTGATGCCTGCCATCCGCGCCGATTTGGGGCTGACGAAACCACAAGTTGGCAATACCATTATTGCGGCTGTGTCAGCTACTATTCTGGCCCGATTGGTTATCGGACAGTTGTGCGATACCTGGGGACCTCGTAAAACGTATACGGCGTTACTGGTGCTTGGGTCGTTGCCCGTTATGTTCGTTGGTCTGGCGCACGATTACACAACTTTTCTGCTGTTCCGCCTGGCGATTGGTGTGATTGGGGCATCGTTCGTGATCACGCAGTTTCATACATCGATGATGTTTGCGCCCAAAATCAAAGGCACGGCCAATGCTGTAGCAGGTGGTTGGGGCAACCTTGGCGGTGGTATCACGCAGTTGGCTATGCCAGTCATTATGGCAACCATTGTTGGGTTCGGCTATACAAAGGGCGAAGCGTGGCGGCTGGCCATGATTGTGCCGGGCGTGTTTATGCTCGTGATGGCGTTCATCTATTATCGCTTTACGAAAGATACTCCCGCTGGCAACTACAGTGATATTGGGCATTCTGTTGCCAAAGCAGAAAAAGTAAGTTTCTGGGCAGCCTGCGCTGATATCCGTGTATGGGCGCTTGCACTGGCGTATGCGTGCTGCTTCGGTATGGAAATCACCTTTGATGGTGTAGCGGCCCTTTATTTCTTCGACAATTTCAAATTAGAAGAAACGCAGGCAGGCTTCTGGGCTATGTTATTTGGGGGAATGAACATTTTTGCCCGTGCACTTGGCGGTATCGTAGCCGATAAAGTTGGGAATAAATACGGCATGCGTGGCAAGGGAGTTCTGTTGGCAGGTATGTTGGTATTAGAAGGGGCTGGCATTATGCTGTTTGCGCAGGCCGGAAGCCTACCAATGGCTATTCTGTCGATGATTGCCTTTGCTCTTTTCCTGAAAATGTCGAATGGAAGCACCTATGCCATTGTGCCTTTTGTGAATCCTAAAGCCGTCGGTGTTATTTCGGGCGTAGTGGGGGCAGGTGGAAACCTCGGTGGTATGCTTATGGCCTTCTTGTTTAAATCACAATCCATCAGCTATGGGCAGGCCTTTCTGTACATCGGCTGTGTCGTAGCCGCTGCCGGATTACTCTTATTCCTGGTAAACTTCAGTAAAGAAACAGTGATAGAACCCGCAGATGTTGAATTGCAAACAGCGTAATAATTAATGAAGAGTTAAGAGTGAAAAGTGAAGAATAAAAACGGATAACCGACAGACGATATTCTTCATTTTTCACTCTTAACTCTTCACTCAAAAAAGTCATGACTCATCAAACGACCTGTTGCTATTGTGGTGTTGGCTGTGGAATCGTAGTCAAGCAGGAATCGAACGGACGATTGACCGTTGAGGGTGATAAACAGCACCCGTCAAATAAGGGGATGCTGTGCTCGAAGGGCATGAATCTGCATTACACGGTCATGGACCAGTCGGATCGGCTACTGTATCCACAGATGCGATTCAACCGAAACATGCCGATGCAACGGGTGAGTTGGGATGCTGCTCTGGAACGAACAGCGGCTGTTTTTAAAACATTTATCCAGAAATACGGTCCCGATTCGGTGGCGTTTTATGTGTCGGGGCAATGCCTGACCGAAGAGTATTATCTGGTCAATAAGCTCATCAAAGGGTTTATCGGCTCTAATAACATCGATACAAACTCCCGACTCTGCATGAGTTCGGCGGTTGTGGGCTACAAACTGTCGTTGGGCGAAGATTCGGTGCCGGTTTGTTACGACGACATCGAAGAGGCCGATCTCTTTCTGGTTGAAGGCGCCAATCCGGCCTGGTGCCATCCCATTCTCTGGCGTCGGATTGAAGCGCACAAAGCGGCCAATCCAAATGTCAAAATCATTTGCGTCGACCCTCGAAAAACGGACACGGCCCGCTCATCGGATCTCCACTTGCCCCTTCGTCCCGGCACCGATATTGTCCTGAATAACGCAGTTGGGCGATTGCTGATTGAGAAGAATTACATCGATAACGAGTTCATTACCAATCATGCCGATGGCTTTCTAGCCTACCGTGATCAGGTGATGCTCCGTACGGTTGAAGAGGCTGCCGAAATTTGTGGCGTTTCTGCCGAGAGTATCGAAACCGCAACCGACTGGATAGGTCGCTCAAAGGGATTTCTATCGCTTTGGACAATGGGCCTGAATCAATCGGTGGTGGGCGTGAACAAGAACCTGTCGCTGATTAACCTGCATCTGATTACAGGCCGGATTGGTAAACCAGGTAACGGGCCATTTTCTTTAACCGGTCAGCCTAACGCAATGGGTGGTCGCGAAACGGGCGGCCTGGCCAACATATTACCCGCTCACCGCGAGGTAACGAATGCCGTCCACCGCGCCGAAGTCGAAGCGTTCTGGAATAGCCCCGTCAAGATTGCTGCTAAGCCAGGTCTGACCGCCACAGAGATGTTCGATGCCTTGGCCGATGATCGGTTGAAAGCCATCTGGATTATCAACACCAATCCACTGGTGAGTATGCCAGATGTTAATGCGGCCGAAAAAGCGTTAAAAAACGCCCGTTTCGTCGTGGTTCAGGACGTATCGAATCGGGCAGATACCGTGCAGTTTGCTGACGTAGTATTACCTGCGGCTGCCTGGCTCGAAAAAGAAGGCACCATGACCAACGCCGAGCGCCGAATTGCGTATTTACCAAAAGTACTCGATGCCCCCGGTGAAGCCCTGCCCGATGCCGAAATCATCTGGCGTTTCGCCCAGAAAATGGGCTTTGGTGATGAGTTCAATTACGCCAATGCATCAGAAGTATATCAGGAATACACTCAAATTACAGCAGGCACGAACGTCGATGTGACAGGCGTGAGCTATGCGCTATTGAAGGAAAAACGGACTGTTCAGTGGCCTTATGCAGCACAAAGTACAGAGCATGGGGCCGTGAGTATTTCCCCTCTCCCCTTAGTTCAAGGGGAGGGGCCGGGGCGGTCCGACGTATCGGAGGGGTCAATTGGCACAAAACGCCTTTTCACAGACAACCAGTTTTATACGCTTAATAAACGAGCCCAGATTCATGCAGTACCCGACGGAAATACGTCGGAGCCGACAGATAATGACTTTCCGCTTGTCTTAACCACTGGTCGTATCCGCGATCAGTGGCACACCATGACCAAAACGGGTCGGGTGGCGAAACTGAATCAGCATATTCCGCAGCCGTTCCTGCAAATTCATCCTGAGGATGCAAAAAAACGCGGAATTCAGGATGGGCAGCTAGTTGAGGTTCGGGGGCGTCGTGGTGATGTTCGGGTGAAAGCACAGCTTACCGACGATGTTCGGCGCGGCTTATGTTTTTTGCCGATGCATTGGGGTAAGATGCTCAGTAGTAACCTTAACAGAGCTAACAACCTGACCAGTTCGCTCGTTGATCCGCGCTCGAAAGAACCCGATTTTAAGTTTTCGGCGGTTGAGGTCGTGCCTTATCGGAAACCCGTTGAGAAGATAATTATCATTGGCGCGGGTTCAGCGGGATTGGGTTTTATCAATCAGTACCGAAGCTTGAATACTGACGATGAAATTCATGTTTTCTCCAAAGAGATTTACCCATTTTATAACCGCGTCTTGCTTCCTGATTACATCAGTGGCGAGCAGACTTGGGAGCAACTCGTCAAACTGCGTGAAGACCAGTTTGCCGAAACAAACATCACAGTTCATAAAGGCGTAGGAATCTCCCACATTGACCGGAAAGCTAAAATTGTCGTTGATACAAACGGCATAGAGCATTCGTATGACAAGCTTTTGCTAGGCACAGGTAGTCGCGCGTTTATGCCGAAAGGCGTACCGAAGTTGCCTGGTATTTTTAACATGCGTTCGCGGCTCGATGCGGACTCACTCATGCCTTTTCTGAACAGAGAGTCGCCCCAGGCCGTGGTGGTTGGCGGTGGTTTACTGGGTTTGGAACTGGCCGCTTCCCTACGTCAACTAGGTGTTCGAGTTTCGCTAATTCATCGGTCGGGCCGTTTTATGGAGCGCCAACTTGACCCACTGGCCAGCGAGTTATTGTATCTGGAGCTGCTGGATCGGGACATAGACGTTTATTTCAACGAAGAAATTCAGACGTTTGCTGGCACCGATCGGCTAGAAGGCGTTCAACTGAAATCGGGCCGGAAGCTAGACTGTCAGGTTGTTGTTATGGCCATCGGAACCGAGCCAAACATTGAAATCGCCCGTGCTGCCGGACTTGCCTGTAATCGGGGCGTGGTGGTAAACGATTATCTACAAACGTCTGATCCTGATATTTTTGCGGCTGGTGAAGTGGCTCAGTGGAACGGTCAGATGTGGGGTGTTACGTTAGCCGCCGAACAACAGGCCGAAACAGTCGCTCGTTTTCTGGCGGGCGATATTTCGCAACCCTATCGAGGTAGTCTATCCATGAATATTCTGAAAATGGAAGGCTTACACCTGTGCAGTATCGGTATTAGCGAGGTGCCTGCCGGACAAGGGGTCAACTTTGAGGAAATCGTCTTTATCGACAAGTCGAAACGGTATTATAAAAAGTGCATCGTTCACAATGATAAACTGGTTGGAGCTATTCTGGTGGGCGATAAAAACGAATTTGCCGAATTCCGCGACCTGATTGCCAACGGCATTGAGTTGTCGGATAAGCGGCTTCAACTCCTGCGAGCCAGCAAAAAAGTTGATCCAGTAGAAGGCAAACTCGTGTGTTCCTGCAATACCGTCGGTCAGGGAAATCTGGAGCGAGCCATTCAGGCTGGTTGCACCGATTTTCAGCAGCTCTGCCAGAAAACAGGTGCCGGAACGGGGTGTGGTTCGTGTAGGCCGGAGGTGCGGAGTATTTTAGAAATAATGAGTGAAAGAATGAAAGAGCGAAAGAGCGTTATAATCGGATTAGCTCCCGTCGCATTATTCACTCTTTCGCTCTTTCATTCTTTCGCTATTTAAAACCCATGCGCGACTATTATACCCTGAAAGTCAATCTGCCCGCTGGGATTGTTTCGCCCGGTACGTTGCAAACGCTGCTGAAACTGGCGTATGAAGCCAAGGTGCGGACTGTACGCTTTGGGGCGCGTCAGCAGCTGCTCATGACAGTGCATTATGAAGACATGCGGTTTCTGGAAAAAGACCTGAAGCAGCACGAGATTGCCTATGAACTAAATTCGGAGCAGTACCCGAATATTATCAGTTCCTATTGTGGTGAGGACGTTTTTCGGACGGGGGCGTGGTTGCGCGAAAGTGAATACCATACCGTGCTCGATCAGTTTGATTATCAGCCACGACTAAAAGTCAACCTCTCCGATTCGAATCAGAGCTTTACACCGTTTTTTACCGGAAACCTTAATTTCATTGCCTCGTCCGATCCTCATTTCTGGTATCTATATGTCCGACCGAAACAAACGAATACGCTTTTTCGATGGCCAGAACTAATCTATACCAATGATATTGGCCGACTGGCTAAGGCGGTTGAGGAAGCCATGCTAGGAGTGGGGCTTCAGGATGAAGAATCACTTTATCGGGCCATTACGGGATCGCAGTCGTTTATTACACAACCTGCCGTTGAAGAGGTCGAATTGCCGGAGTTTTCCTTACCGTATTACGAAGGCTTTAACCGGTATGGACAGCGTTCGTGGTTAGGTTTATATCGGCGCGACGAACAGTTTTCGATTGCTTTTCTACTGGATATTTGTGCGCTCTGTCTGAAAACCCGTATCGGTGAGTTATGCGTTACGCCCTGGAAGTCGCTCATTATTAAAGGGATTTCTGAGAAAGATCGTGCGGCCTGGTCGTATGTGCTGGGTAAGCATAATATCAATGTGCGCCACGCTGCCAACGAGCTTGCCTGGCAAACGGAAGATCATACGGATGAAGGAACCGAGCTAAAAAACTACGTTCTGCGGTACTTTGCTAAAAACGATACCCGAACGTTTGGCTTATGTTTTGGTATTCAAACCCGACCAAAATCAGAAGTTTTTGGTTCGGTTCTGGTACGCAAGCGTCCGTTGCTTCGGCTAGGACAATTGGCCTTATTCAGTGTTTACGACATCTATTTTACCGAAAACTTTAACCCCAATAGTCGGACGTATCGACTGTTTGAAAAGGGACTATTTAAGCTTCATTTGCCGAATCAACTCAATCGCCTGTGCCGGAAATTCAATGCCCGACGGCAGGAAGAAGATAGTGAAACGGTACGGATTGATACCGAGAAAACCGAGTCTGCGCCCAATAAAGCCACAAGCATCTATCAATGCCCACATTGTTTTACGGTCTACGATGAACAATATGGTGATACACGAAGTAATATTCCGGCAGGTACAAGATTCGATCAGTTGCCTGCCGATTATCAATGTTCAACCTGCGACGCTCCCAAAGCTGAGTTGCGTGAATTACCTGTAGAGTTGGTAAGCTAAAAAATAGATTGTTTAAACACAGAGGCACGGAGAACACAGATGATTTACGTGTTAGAGAGTACGTTGATTCAGATTGTTTTGGAGTGCGACCCCGTTGGGGTCGAATGTCTATAGTTGGATTAGTCTCTATAAACATTCGACCCCAACGGGGTCGCACCAGATCAAGTAAGGATTAAATCGGGCAATCGTGATCATTTAAATCCGGGATTTCTCTGCGTTCTCCGTGTCTCTGTGGTAAAAATACTTTTCTATGAAACCAGTTGCTATAGCTCCTATTTTCTTCGCTTTTGAGAGCGACTTTGTTGAATCACTTCGGTGCATCCCGATGGTTGTTCGCTACAAATTGGATACATGCGGCATCAAATTAAAGCTTCCAGAATGGGTAAAGCTTACCATTGATGACAAAGCTCGATTGGCAACGCAACCCTGTTATACACCCGCCGAAATTGCTCAATATCGACTCGATCTGATCAATCTTATCCAGACCCGATGCCATCATCAGGTAAGTGATCTGGGCACAGTTGATGCGAGTTGGGAATGTTTAGGCGAAGTACCTAATGAGGTTTTACAGAAAGCATTGGAATGGGAGTGTAGTCCCGTAACGATTCAGCAATGGCTGCAACTTGATGTTTTACAGCGATTTGCACTGGTTAAGCTAAGTCGCTCCGGCCACGAAGGCGCAAATTTCCCGAGAGCTATTCGGGAGTTTTTAAAGAGTGAAAGAATGAATGAGTGAAAGAGCGTAAAAAACTTGCGTCAGCTTTGCGCTCATTCACTCATTCATTCTTTCACTCTTTAAGTATTACCAAAAAATTACTAGTATTAACGTGTGAATCGGCATACGAATAACCTCAAACAGCAGATCGAGCGCGTCTTGCGGTGGGAACAATCGTCCCATTGGCGTTCCCGCGACTTTGTGCAGCTAAGTGAGCTTATTCGTAAACACACTCATCGGCTTGTCGATGCTCAGGAATTACAACTCTTCTGGCAATCATCGGTTGTGCTCTCTGCTTCTTTTTTGGATACGCTTGCTCAGTTCGTTGATTATGACGATTGGGATAACTTTTGTACACGAAATTTCTACGGCACCGTAGAAGTTGACGAGGAAACAGAGATGCTTCACGCGCCCATGTGGGAAATTCCAACCCGTTGGGTTATCGCTATCTGCTGGTTTTCAGTCCTTGCCTCCCTAGCCGTTACGATTCTCCTGATCTGGAAGCATTAAACGATTCGCCTTCTCCAATCGTTATTGTTGTGTACATTCGTTCCCCAAATCATAACCTAATTCAAACGACCAAATGGTACGTTTTCCATTCTCACTGAGTTTGTTCATGAGCGCTACGCTGGTAGTGGCGCAACCCGTTCCTAAATCTAAGACAACCGTTGCCAAGCCTGCTTCGAAGCCGACCTCACAAGCGGCAACTCCTAACCTTAATGCCCTTATTCCACTCGATCCGGCGGTTAAAGTAGGTAAACTACCTAACGGGCTGACGTATTATATCCGCAAAAATGTTGAGCCGAAAAATCGCGCTGAATTGCGGTTGGTTATTCGGGCTGGGTCGGTATTGGAGACTGATAATCAACAGGGGTTGGCGCACTTCATGGAACACATGGAGTTTAACGGTACCAAGAATTTTCCAAAGAATGAACTGGTCAATTTTCTGCAATCGGCGGGGGTTCGTTTCGGGGCCGATTTGAATGCGTACACTGGTTTCGACGAAACAGTTTATCAATTGCCTGTGCCAACAGATTCGGCCAATGTGTTTTCGAAGGCATTTCAGATTCTGGAAGACTGGGCGCATAACGCCACCATCGATCCTGTTGAAGTCGATAAAGAGCGGGGCGTAATCCTGGAAGAACGTCGGCTTGGACGAGGTGCTGGTCAGCGGATGCGCGACAAGTATTTTCCACTTTTGCTGAATAATTCACAGTACTCAAAACGACTGCCCATCGGGACCGAACAGGTGCTGACCACATTCAAACCCGAAGTACTGCGTCAATATTACAAAGATTGGTATCGGCCTGATTTGATGGCGGTTATTGCCGTGGGTGATTTCGATATAAAGCAGGTAGAAGGTATTATCCGCGAAAAATTCGGACGGATTGCAGCCGTAAAAAACCGCAACGGCGGCCCGGCCAAACCACGCACCGAATACGAGATTCCGGCGCACAAAGACACGAAGGTGGTTATTGTGACTGATCCTGAACAACCCAACACGGTGGTGCAGGTGATTTACAAACGCCCTGAAATCAAAGAAAAAACCCTGAACGACCTTCGCGAGAGCATTAAACGTGGTCTGTTTAATACCATGTTGGGCAACCGAATTCAGGAGCTAACCCAACGCGCCGATCCACCGTTTTTGGGCGGTTATAGCAATTACAGTGATTTCCTTGGTAATCTGGATGCCTTTACATCCATTGCTGTGGCTAAGGAGGGTAATGTAGAAAAAGCCATTCGGGCCGTTTTGGATGAAAATGCTCGGGTGAAACAATTCGGTTTTACGCCTACCGAATTAGCGCGTGCTAAGCAGGAATTTATGACCAACGTAGAGCAGGCGTATAGCGAACGGAACAAAACCCGGTCGGTCAATTTCGTGAACGAATACGTTCAGAATTTTACGGATAAAGAGCCGTATACCAGTATCGAATTCTATTATGATTTCCTGAAAAAAGAGCAGGACGGTATCAAACTGCCCGAAGTGAATGCGCTGGTCGATCAATTTATCCACAACGACAACCGGGCGGTTATTGTGATGGCTCCCGAAAAAGACAAAGCCAAACTCCCAACGGAAGCACAAATTCTGAGTTACATTGATGATGCCGGGAAGGGCCTAACAGCCTACGAAGACAAAACGATCGATAGTCCGCTATTGGCTACGCAACCAACGGGTTCGCCTGTCGTGAATGAAAAGAAAGTAGCTGACATCGGCGTAACAGAATGGACACTCAAAAATGGTGTTCGGGTAATCTTGAAACCCACGGATTTCAAGAATGACCAGATTCTATTTTCGGCCAGCAGTTTTGGCGGTACGTCACTCTATGATCTGAAGGATTTCCAGTCGGCGCGATTTTCGTCTACCCTTACGGCTATGGGCGGTACGGGGGCTTATAATCAGATTCAGTTGGGGAAATTTCTGTCGGGCAAGCAGGTGAGTGTATTTCCGTATGTGGGTGAATTGAGCGAAGGCATCAATGGTAGTGCTGCGCCGAAGGATCTGGAAACGGCTTTACAGTTGCTGTATAGCTACTTTACCCAGCCACGCAAAGACCCTGATGTCGTAAAAGGTTTTCTATCGAATCAACGAAGTGCCTTACAAAACCGAATTAATACGCCAACGCCACAAGGCGTGTTTCAGGATACGGTAACGGTTACGCTCGGCAATCACAACCCCCGTCGATTACCACTCAAGCCAGAGGATTTAGATAAAATTGATCTTGATCGTGCGTTGCAAATTTATCAGGAGCGCTTTGCAAATGCGGGTGATTTCACGTTCTATTTCGTCGGTAATTTCAAGGAAGATCAGCTAAAGCCGTTGGTCGAAAAATATCTGGGTGGTTTACCCGCAACCGATAAGCCTGAGAAATTCAAGGATCTGGGCATTCGCGCACCAAAAGGCGAAATCAACAAAACCGTTTACAAAGGACTTGATCCAAAAGCATCCGTACAGCTGGTGTACACAGGCGACATCACCTGGTCGCCAGAAACCGCTACTCAGTTAGACGCGCTGGCCGAAGTACTTGAAATCAAGTTGATTGAAAAGCTGCGGGAAGAGGAAAGTGGTGTTTACGGTGTTGGTGCCAACGCAGCTTACGCCAAATATCCGGTGCCCCGTTATACCTTCCGCATCAACTTCGGTTGTGCCCCCGAAAACGTTGATAAGCTCATTGCTAAAACGCAGGAGCTAATCAATGACCTTAAACAGAAAGGCGCGCTCCCAGCCGACATCGCTAAGTTCAAGGCCGAAACTCGCCGGGAAACCGAAGTGCAGTTGAAAGACAACCAATTCTGGCTCGGCTATCTCCAGAATCAGTACTACAATGGCGACGCTCCCGACGAAGTCCTGCACGAAAGCGAACAACTCAACAAAGTAACGGTTGAAAGCACTAAGGCGGCTGCCAATCAATATTTTGGCTCGAACTACATTCGGCTGGTGCTGATGCCGGAGAAGAAGTAGTCTCGTAGGAATATAATTATCAATGAGAAACAGGCGTATCGACTACAATCGGTACGCTTGTTTTTTTGATAGCTCCCATCCCGCCTTCTACGTTCACGACATTATCGAAACCGCGCGCTTTCAGGATTGAGTTGGCAACCATCGACCGGTAGCCACCGGCACAATGTACATAAACCGGCTCAGTGCGGTTGATGGCAGCCATATGATCGTTTAAATTGTCTAATGGCAGATTTTCAGCATC
The DNA here is from genome assembly GCF_009754945.1 of Spirosoma arboris. Classification (GTDB taxonomy): domain Bacteria; phylum Bacteroidota; class Bacteroidia; order Cytophagales; family Spirosomataceae; genus Spirosoma; species Spirosoma arboris. Next base: position 774,136 of record NZ_WPIN01000002.1, on the reverse strand, counting down.
CTTGACGTGTTCGGTAGCAAACTCAACAGGTTTGCGTACATCCACAATTTGCATGGCAGGGTTTTGCTGCCAACGTTGCGCAAACTCCTCAGCAGAAATGGATTCAATGGTGTCGACTTCTTTGTCTGCTTGTTGCCAGGAATCAAATCCGCCATTCAGAAAACCAATGCAGTTATCGTAACCAACGCGGGCTAGCCGAAGAACGGTTTCGCTCTCCTGACCTACGGGAGTAACAAGTGCAATAGGTTGGGTTAAATCAAGGATCAACGCGCCAACCCAGGGTGCAAACTGGCCATTCAGACCAATGTTGATTGAGTTGGGAATAAATCCCTTCGCAAAGTCCGCGGCATCACGAACATCTAAAATCAGTGCGCTCGTTTCGTTAACCGCTGTTTCGAAGGCATCGGGCGAAAGTGCTTGACTGCCGCGTTGCATAACACGATCAATCGATTCGTAACCCTCTTTATTGAGCCGGGCATTTTCGGCAAAGTAAGCTGGGGCCGTTGTTAGTCCATCGAGGACTTTTTCAATAAACTCTTCCTTCGATTTAGCGCGAAGGGCATAATTGAAACGTTTCTGATTGCCGAGTTTATCGGTTGTTTCCTTGCTCATATTTTTGCCGCAAGCCGAACCCGCGCCGTGAGCCGGATAAACAATGACGTCATCGGCAAGGGGCATAATTTTCGTATGCAGACTATCGTAGAGCATTCCGGCAAGGTCGCGCTCGGTTAGGTCGCCTTTAATCGCTAAATCAGGGCGGCCAACATCGCCAATGAAAAGGGTATCGCCCGTGAAAATAGCATGATCTTTTCCCGCTTCATCAATGAGTAAATAAGTGGTGGATTCCTGTGTATGGCCAGGCGTGTGCAGCACTTTTATGGTCACGTCGCCTAGTGAAAAGGTTTCGCCATCCTTCGCATGATAAGCCTCATAACTTGTGTTTGCATTGGGGCCATACACGATGGTAGCACCTGTTTTCTTAGCTAAATCAATATGTCCCGAAACGAAATCGGCATGGAAGTGTGTCTCGAAAACGTATTTGATTCTGGCACCCGCTTTTTCCGCTTTTCGGATATAAGGTGCCGTTTCGCGAAGTGGGTCGATAATAGCGGCTTCACCGTTACTTTCGATATAATAAGCTCCCTGAGCCAGACAGCCCGTGTATAGTTGTTCGATGATCATGAATTACTGTTTCAAGTTTCAGGTTTCAAGTTCCATCTGAGTAATCGACTCAATTGATTAGTCTAAACTTGGAACACGAAACCTGGAACAGTTTTATAAAATCTCCCGGCTAATCATGTATAGTGCAACCACCAACACAAACCAGCCAAATCCTTTTTTTAGTCGGTCAGGGGCTACGAAGCGGGCTAAATACATTCCCGCAAAAATCCCGATTATGGATAAACCCGTAAAGGGCAGAAGAAAATTCCAGTTTAAGCCTGTATGATGAATATCACCTAAAAAACCAACGAACGAGTTAACAGCAATAATCAAAACAGAAGTTGCTACGGCCCGATGGATTGACAAGCCAGCCATCAGTACTAACATCGGTACAATTATGAAACCCCCTCCAGCGCCAATAGTTCCTGTCAGTAAGCCTACCGCTAGTCCATCCAGAGCCAGGCTGCCATAACGTGGATGCCCGTCGGCGGCTTCACCTTGCTCCGGGCGGTCACTACGGATCATAGCTCTAGCAGCAATTACCATAACAATAGCGAAGAAGTATAAAATGGCGTCGCTCTTCGATAACTGGAACTTTTCGAATTGAAATAAGGGATCTGGTAGGGCAGGAACCAGAAATCGGCGGCTTAAGTAGACGGAGATGAACGAAGGTAGCGCAAACGCAGCGGTAACGTTGAGGTCAACCTGTTTTTTCCAGATATGATTGATTGATCCTATCAATGAAGTCGACCCGACAACAAACAGCGAATAGGTCGTTGCCAGAATGGGAGGAATGCTGAAGATATAGACAAAAATGGGTATGGTTAGAATAGAACCTCCGCCCCCGGCCAGACCGATCACTAAGCCTACTACCAGAGCTGAAGCATACCCGAATAATTCCTGTCCATTCATCGCAGAACAAAACTACACTTGTTTAGTCTATAGACTAATGAAAAATGCCCACTAACTTAAAGCTAGCGGGCATTTTCATTAAATGGCACTATTAAAACCAGGAATTATTCCTGTGGCTTATTCAGATGACTATTCTTCCGACTGTAGGTGAAATAAACAATCAGGCCGATGATGCACCAAACCACAAACGATATTTTGGTATCGGTACGCAGATTGTACATCAGATACAGGTTTGCACAGATACCCAATGTAGCAATCAAGGGTAAAACGGGTGTTTTATAAGGCCGTTCCAAATTCGGTTCCCGAACCCGCAACAACCAAACGGCACCGCAAATCATGGCAAAAGCGAGCAGTGTTCCCGAGCTGGTTAACTCCGATACTTTATCGATTGGCGTTAAGGCAGCAACGATAGACACAATGATACCGACCAGAATCGTGCTTTTCCAGGGGGTTTTAAACTTAGGGTGAATGGCTGCAAACAAGCCCGGAGGAATCAAACCATCTTTTGCCATACCCAGGAAAACCCGTGTCTGACCGAGCATCATTACCAGCATTACAGATGTTAGACCACCCAGAGCGGCAATGGTGATGATGTAAACGGCCCAGGTTAAACCTTTATCGGCAAATGCCTGCGCTACGGGAGCTTTCAAATCAAGACTCTTGAATGGCACCATACCTGTTAACACAAGTGAAACGAGAATGTAGAGCACTGTGCAGATAACAAGCGAAGCGATAATCGCAAAGGGTACGTCTTTCTTGGGGTTAATTGCTTCACCGGCTTGCGTCGAAACAGCGTCAAAGCCGATATAAGCGAAAAATACGATACTGGCTGCCGTCACAATACCATTGAAACCGTAGTGTTGTTGCCCTGTGCTGTCAATAACTGGTTCAGGAAGGAACGGGTGCCAGTTTGCGGTATCTACGTAAAACGCACCGACAATAATTACGAAAATAACGACCGCTACTTTCACAATTACGATGATGTTATTCGTGCTGGCGGCTTCTTTAATACCCTTAACCAGAATATACGTGACGACTAGTACAATCAGAAAAGCAGGGAGATTCATGGCGAAAGAGAAGTCAGGAACAGCCACGCCCGCAGCACGAAGCGCTGCTGCTTTTTCCTGCGCTGTAACAGGATCGTTCATTAGCCAGATAGGTGGCTCAATATGAAAGAGATGGAGTAACTTCTCGAAATAACCCGACCAACTCACCGCTACGGTTGTAGCCCCCATCATGTATTCCAGAATCAGGTTCCAGCCGATAAGCCAGGCGAAAATTTCACCGACGGTTCCATAAGAATAAGCATAAGCTGAACCTTCTACGGGTAGGATAGAGGCAAACTCTGCATAACAAAGGGCCGCGAACGTACAAGCTACACCGGCCAGTACAAACGACAAGGCTAAAGCTGGACCAGCCCAGTCGTGGGCGGCAATACCTGTTAATACAAAAATCCCCCCCCCGATAACAGCACCGATGCCGAGTGAGGTTAGTCCCCAGCGAGTGAGTACACGCTTGAGTTCACTTTTTTTCATGTCGGCCTCATAAGCCGCAAGGGGCTTTTTACGCCAGACACTGGTATCAACAGGTTTTAATTTAGTTTCCATGTAGGGAAATAGAGTTTGGTGATTGTGTCGTTTGGAGAAATAATCTTAGGTTAAAACGTTGGGAAAGATACAAAAAATAAAGAGTGAAAGAACGAAAGAGTGAAAGAGCGCGAAAAAATTGCCAAACGGCCTCCGCTCTTTCACTCTTTCGTTCTTTCACTCTTTCACCTTTGTATTACGATTGCGAAGGCCGAATTAATGGCTTCTTCTCTTTCTTCTCCTTTTTAGCGGTGAACTCTTCAGGCGTTGCAGGAGCAGCCGTTGTAAAATCAGCTGGGATTGCGTCAAAGCCTGTTTTCTTCTCGCTGATCGTTGGTACAACCGTATCTTTTTCCTGATCGCGGCTTAGCGCATCAACCACAATCGGCGTAGCAACGAACAGCGACGAATAAGTACCTACGATTACACCAATTAACATAGCGAACGAGAAACCCCGAATGGTTTCGCCACCGAAGATAAAGAGTACTAACAAGACCAGAATGGTCGAGAAACCAGTTACCGCTGTGCGGCTCAACGTACTATTCAGCGCGTTGTTGATAATGGTCGGGATGCTTTCTTTCTTGCCTTTGTTTTCGGCAAGATATTCACGAACCCGGTCAAATACCACAACGGTATCGTTCATAGAGTAACCCATGATCGTCAGCAGGGCACCCACAAAGGCCTGGTCAACATCCAGAGAGAATGGCAACAGACCGTTGAAGAAGGTGAAGATAGCCAGGATAATCAGTACGTCGTGGAACATGGCCACAACCGCACCATAACCGAAGGCAAGCTTCTTGAACCGGATCAGAATATAGATAAATACAACCGCTACGGCTAACAGAATCGACCAAAGTGCCGACGTTAAAATGTCGTAAGCAATGGTTGGACCAACTTTCTGTGAGCTCTCGATTTTAGCCGGATTGCCTTTAATGCTGCTCAGACCTTTGTAAATAGTAGCTTCGGCCTTCTTGTCAGCTCCCTGCGAATTATCGTCAATTAGGTAAGGCGTTGTTACTTTCACCTGGCTAGAACCAATACCCGTACCACCATAGGTTTTAACCTCAGGTGATGAGCCTAATACACTTTCCAGTGAGTTACGTACTTCATCTGTACTTACCGCCTTCTCAAAGCGGATAACATATGAGCGACCGCCCTTGAAGTCAACACCCAGACCGAAGCCTCTGAAAACAGCCGAAATAATACCAGCTGCGATGATTACCGATGAAACGGTGTAGTACAATTTCCGACGCGAAACGAAATCGAAGTTAGAATCTGCAAACAGATTCTTAGCCCAGGACGACGAGAAGGTCAGCGTCTGACCATTGCGGATATAGTATTCCAGAATCAGGCGGGTAATGAAGATAGCCGCGAACAGAGAAGTCAGAATACCGATAATCAGCGTAGTTGCGAAACCAAGAATCAGACCCGTTCCGAAGATAAACAAAACGATACCCGTTAGGAAAGTCGTTACGTTCGAGTCGATAATCGACGACATAGCATTCTTAAAGCCATCGGCAACAGCTACTTTAAAGCCTTTTCCTTCAGCTAGCTCTTCCTTGATCCGTTCGAAAATTAGTACGTTAGCATCAACGGCCATACCAATGGAAAGTACGATCCCGGCAATACCAGGCATGGTCAATACAGCTCCTAGCGAGGCCATTACGCCTAATAAGAAGAACAGGTTGACGATGAGAGCAAGGTCAGCAATAAGACCAGCACGATTGTAGTAGAAAACTACAAAACCTAATACTAACAAAATACCCACAATAGACGAAAGGACACCCGCACTTACAGCTTCAGAACCCAGTGTAGCACCGACAACGCTTTCTTCAACGATGTTGGTTGGGGCTGGCAACTTACCTGCTTTCAGTACGTTGGCCATATCTTTGGTTTCTTCTACGGTGAAGTTACCCGAGATACTCGAACGTCCGTTTGGAATTTCGTTTTGTACGTTTGGTGCTGTGTACACCAGGTTATCCAGCAAAATAGCAACGGGACGACCTACGTTTGCCGCCGTCAGGTTTTTCCATTTACGGGCACCTTCAGGGTTCATATTCATTGTCACTTCCGGACGGCCACGATCATCGTAATCATTGGCAGCATCAGTGATTACATCCCCTTCAAGTGGAGCACGGCCTCCAACCTTTTTTAGAAAATAAAGCGGCAGAATTTCTTTGCCATCCGTTGCTTTGAATGTCTTCCGATCCCAGGCAAAAACTGCGTCGGCAGGGAACAGACCTCTCACTTCAGGCGCATTCAGTACCGCATTGGCACGAGCAGTGTCTTTCAAATAAACACCCAATTGGTCCTGGCCAACTGGTAAAAACAACTGAGTCAGAGCCGTACCCTGAGCAGCTGCGGCAGCCGTATCATTCTTCGCGGTCGAATCTTTCTTGCTACCCTGTGCCAGTTGCGATTCGAGGCTCGATGTTCCTTTAGCAGCTGAACCTGTAGCAGGTGCCGTCGTTTTGATGGCCGCTTTGCGAGCTGCTTCCTGAGCTAATAGATAAGCACCGATACCTTCAATAGCCGGAGCCAGTTCATTTAGACGATAAACTTCCGTAAACTCAAGTTTAGCCGCTCCTGTTAACAGACGACGGATACGATCTGGATTGTCAACGCCTGGTAATTCAATCTGAATCCGGCCCGAACCTGGCAATCGCTGGATGTTTGGGTTGGCTACACCAAATTTGTCAACCCGTGCCTGAATAATCTGAAACGCACGGGTAGTAGCGCCGTTTACTTCATCGTTCAACAACTTCCGTACTTCGGTATCCGATGACTGAAAGTTGATTTTGCTCCGGTTCGCGCTGGTAGCAAATACAGATGCCAGTTTGGTATCTGGAGCCAGTTTCTTAAACGCACTGGCGAACAGGTCAACAAAGCTGGTATTGCTTGTTTTCTGATCTTCCAGTGCTTGTTTCAACGCCTGATTGAATTTAGGATCGCGGTTGTTTCCCGACAGGCTACGGAGAATATCGGCAGGCGATACTTCCAAAACAACGTGCATACCACCTTGCAGATCAAGACCTAAGCCTAATTCGCGTTCGGTTACTTCCTGGAGGGTACTTCCCAGATAAACGGGTTCTTTCCAGAGTGAATCGAGATAATGCTGTTTTTTATTACGATCAACTACACCCGCCTTGTTAGTAGCGTAGGCCTCGGCATCGGATTTTATGTTCCGAGAAACGAACGTAAATGACAGGAAGTAGATGCAGATGGCTGCAATGACGCCTGTCAGAATGAGAATTCCGGTTTTGTTTTGCATTGAGATACACAGGACGACGTCCGTGATTTGACTATAAATTACTAAGGTGATAACTAATGGAGCCAACTCGTGGGAAACGTTGACTCGAAGAAAGGAATAAGTTGGGCCTTTGGACTTAGCCTAAACACGTACTCTAAGGGGCATTTGTGGCAATATGATGGCCAAAAACGTGCTTGAAATAAGAGAAATAGAAATGCGGAAACGTGAAAAACCGCAATAGCGGTACGCTCAACAGCAGCAAAATCAGGAGTGTAGGTGCAGGAAGCAGAAAGGCGCTCTGGCCTGACTCACCCAATTGAATCGCAGGTGTAACCACTGCTTCAAATTGAGCCGCGCTTAGTTTCGCAACGGGAGGAGCATCGGTCGCTTTGCCCGACTTTCCCTGTTCGGTAACTGCTTTGTGGACTGCCGCTATCTTAGCCTGGGTCACATTGCCATGACCCCAAACAGCTGTGAACAGCAGCAGGATCGCCAGCGCAAGACTGGAAAGGCGTTGTATGACACGGGGTTGCTTCATGAATTTCCTTAGCGGATGACAAATTTCGTACCAATTTGGGAAGAATGCAAGTAAAAGAGGTATGGGTTTTAAGAACCGGATTGCAAAATCATTATATTTACAAGGTTTGATGTATTGCTTTTAACCGGCAGATTATCAAGGCGTTTGCTGTTTATTGGAGTATATTTTATTGGTAAATAGATAACATAAACTAACCCATATGATTAGATTACTACTCGCTGCCTTATTAATGTTAATCACTATTGTAGGAAAAACTGCACCAGCCCCTGTCCGGCTCAAAATTGTATCGATTACTCCTAGCGAAAATACGGGACAGGATTATTCCCCCTGGCTCTCCGACGACCTTAATAAGCTGGTGCAGAGCGCATGGTCAGACAATTCTAAATGGGTGCAGGTAAAACTCAAGCTAGAGAAAAAAAGTCTGATATCCAGCCTGTCGCTGTACGACTTCGATGGGTCGTTTCCAGATCAACCCGCTTTGCTTTACGCCATGAATGGCACCCAACGGGTACTGATTGGCTCTTTTGATGGCTCTACCTATATGAACTGGGTAACACTCACACCGTTTCAGCCGGTTGTGGCCGATGCTATTATGATTTATAAATATGGCAACAATATTCCACAAAAAATTAGAGCATTTGGCGAGCCCATTACGACAACGACTACTATTCCCCGTCCACTCGACCTGCTAACATTTTCTTCAGCAAAGGACAAGCCGGTAACTGGTCAGGATTATTCGGCTTACCTAAACGATGACCTAAATAACCTGGTGCCTAGCTACTGGCAACCTTCTAATTCTCAATGGACGGATGTTACGGTCAAATTCACGAAGAAGAGTTTACTGACTAAACTGGATTTATATGATGCTGAAGGAACGTTTGAATCGGCACCTGCCCAGATATATGCGTTAAATGAGAAAACAAAAACCTTGATTGGTACCTTCACGGGCGATAAATACATGGAGTTTGTATCCTATCCATTGAAGGAGCCGCTGGTTGCTGAGAGTATCGTAATTCATAAATACGCAAATAATATACCCGTCAAGATTCGAGCGTATGGAAAAGTATTGCCCGACGATCCGCTCGACGCCATTTTGTACGCTCAGGAGCGGGTGATTGTAAAGAGTGTTGCATCGAGCCTACCAACTACACAGAGTTACGCTCCTTACCTCAATGATAATATGACTAGCCTGGTGCAAGCAGACTGGAGTAATAAGAATTGTAGATGGATGGATCTGACACTCAAGTTAGCCGCCAGAAGCAGGCTGACTAAACTGGAGTTGTACGACGGTACAGATGAGTTTTCGAGTACGCCTGCGTTGATTTATGCCGTCTTTGGCACGCAGAAAACGCTTCTTGGTTCCTTTACTGGAGGAGAATACCTGAAATGGCAAGAGCTGAATTTTCCAACGGTAGTAGCTGATGCCATCGTAATTCATAAGTATTGTAACGCAATACCGATTAAAATTCGAGTATATGGACACCCGGCTGATGATGTGCCTGATCCTGTCATATTGGGCGATAAAATTCCGATTGATGCCAGTCGATGGTACCAACTGAACAATGCTGGCAGTAGTTTGGCTACCCTATTTGATGGAAATACAACCAACGAAGTGCAATCGGGCTGGGGTAAAGTTCTGTCTAATTATGATGCCTACTATCCCTTACAAGCTGGCGAGACAATGGATATTAAAGCCATTAAGTTATATGATGGCAATGGAAGTAATTCTGCCAGTCCAATGCGACTGTCTATCATCACCAGCGACTGGAAACGTATCGAACTCACTCAGTTTCAGGGCCTGGAATTCGAGACTTGGGTAGGTCCATACCCTACCCGAAACACAGCGGGAGACGCTAAATTTCTGCTCGACAAAGTGATCACCGGTGCGCGTTATCTGGTCATCAATGCAACTGATATATGGCCGCGTGAAATCGAACTCTACGGAACGTATAAGGCTGGTAGTGCACCAGCAAGCGCATTACCAAAAAAGACCCCAACATTTAAGAATCTGATCGGTGTAAATGGATTTGAATGGGATTTTTATCAGACAGGTGTATCGGGTATTTCGGCCCCTAAAGTGAAAGCTATGCAGTCATTCGGGGTGATGCGTCACTATATGGATTGGGAAAAACTGGAGTTGACGGAGGGTAATTATACCTTTAATCCAACCCACTCTGGTGGCTGGAATTATGACCTTATGTATGAGCGCTGCAAAACGGATGGCATTCAGGTTATGGCTTGCCTGAAAGATATGACACCCTGGATGAATGCAACCTATCCCGCCGATCAGCAAGGAAGTGATAATGTACCACTTCGTTATGGTAAAGACTATACAGACCCGTTCTCCTATATCGAACAAGCGAAAGTGGCGTTTCAGTATGCTGCCCGCTATGGGAAAAATAAGTCGGTGAACCCCGCTTTGGTTAAAGTAAATACTAATCCCCGTTGGACCAATGACCCGCCCAATGTTGTGAAAATTGGTCTTGGGCTAATTAGTTTTATTGAGTGCGACAATGAGCGGGATAAGTGGTGGCGTGGGCGAATAGCCTATCAAACTGGTCGTGAGTATGCCGCTAATATGTCGGCTTTTTACGATGGGCATAAAAATACAATGGGTGATGGTGTTGGGGTTAAAAATGCAGACCCAACTATGACTGTCGTGATGGGAGGACTGTGTTCGATAGCTAATGGTACCGATTATATTCGGGGTATGATCGACTGGTGCAAAGAGTTTCGGGGGTACAAATCAAACGGGCGAGTCAATCTTTGCTGGGACGTTATCAATTACCACCTCTACCCAGATAATTCTAATTCTATGCAAAGTGGTAGCGGTGCGTCGGCACGGGGAACAGCGCCTGAACTATCGGTTGCGACTCAGGTAGTCCGAAATGTTCTGAAACTAGCGCATGATGCCTGCTACGATATGCCGGTTTATGTGTCAGAAACGGGTTATGACCTTAATCAGGGAAGTCCACTCCACACCATTGCCATTGGCAATAAACCAGTGACAACTACCCAGGCCGATTGGAATCTGAGGACGGCCCTTTTATATGGTCGGGAAGGAGTAGCTCGAGTCGATTTTTATCAGACCTATGATTTGAATCTAGCTAGTTCCACTCAATTCAGCTCAATGGGCTTTTTAAATCCTGACTTCACTCGCAAAACCACCGCTGACTATTTCTATCAGGCAAAAAAACTCATTGGCAACTATGTATTTAAGGAGTCATTGAGTACAAATCCGAACGTCGATAGATACGAACTTAATGGGCAATCTATCTATGTGCTCTGGGTTCCAGATGAAGTCGGGCGCACAAGTGAGTATACACTAACTATTGGAACAGGTACTGCGAAGGTATATACCCCTAGGGCGGGCTATGATGCCATGGGTTTGCAGGTAGTGCCAGTTACAAATAGCCAGGTTAAGCTTACGCTAACCGAAACACCCATATTCGTCTTTCCGGGCGATCCTATTGCCGCGCGATTAGCTGCCGACTCACCCGACACAGAATCGATACGCGTCTATCCAAATCCATCGACAGATCATATAACCGTTCAGCTCAATAGCTCGTATGTAGGCGATGTGGCTATCAAGCTGATTGATGCCAATCTGGGCGTTTCCCGACATCAGGTTACGCTGCAAAAAAGTGAAACCACATTTTCCGAAAAGATCGATCTGTCGTCACTCCCATACGGAATTTATCTGCTTGAAATAAATCAAGGTACTGATCGAACTATTAGGAGAATTCTGAAAGTGCATTAGTCAGGCAGAATGCCCGTTAAAAAAGATTCTGTAGATTCTATTGATAATGCTGAGCCATTGGTGGGGCGATAAACTCCTGGAATCGATAGAATCCACAGAATCTTTTATTGAGCGGACCGTCGTTTCAAGTAGTCTATTATCCTATGCCGGGTAAGGTTTACAATAAACGGCTAACTTGCACCCATGAATCTGCACGAATTTATTCAATTGGCTTTAGCCGAAGATGTAGGCGATGGTGACCATACATCTTTATCGACCATACCAGCGGATGCCCAGAAACGTGCTCGTTTGCTCGTAAAGGAAACGGGTATTCTGGCAGGTGTTGAAGTAGCCCAAGCTATTTTTGCCGAAGTTGATCCGACTTTTGAGGTCGAAGTACTCTTGCACGATGGCGCTAGTATTAAACCCGGCGACATTGTACTGACCGTTAGCGGAAACGCCCGGAATATCTTAACTGCTGAGCGGTTAGTACTCAACTGCATGCAACGTATGAGTGGCATTGCCACTCACACCCGAGAACTGGTAAATCTGTTGGAAGGTACACGGGCCAAATTATTGGATACCCGAAAAACCACACCTAACTTCCGCATCTGCGAGAAAATGGCTACCAAAATTGGGGGGGCCGTGAATCATCGTTTTGGTTTGTATGATATGATCCTGATTAAGGATAATCATGTTGATTATGCCGGAAGTATCGAAGCTGCCATTACTAAAGCAGTTGCCTATCTAAAGGAAACGGGGCGTCATCTGCGTATTGAAGTAGAAACCCGAAATCGGGCTGAAGTCGAAGAAGTATTACGGGTAGGGCAAGTCGACGTAATCCTACTCGATAATTTTACTCCGGATGGTATCCGTGACATGGTGCGATTAATCAATGGCCGTTTCGTAACTGAAGCATCGGGTGGTATCGATGAGACTAATCTGAGGGCATATGCAGAAACGGGCGTTGACTTTATTTCATCGGGTGCCCTAACTCACCAAATCAAGAGTCTCGATTTGAGCTTGAAAGCGTATTAAAGGTAAAATGTTGTCAAGAATTGTGAATGCATAAGGCAATGCTTGATCATTTCCTGACTGTATATGATAATCTTGAGTAAGTTTGTCGTCTGACATGATTCAATGTCTTGTGAAAGGAGCCTTTAAGAGAGATATCTAACACATGAATGCTTATTTTATATTTTTTGTCAACTGTGGCCGGCATTGATTAATTCCTATTAAGCCAGCTGTACGGTCCATGAACAAAGACCGGCACGTACGCCAAGAAAAATAGACTTCCCCGGAAAAGTGTTGCTAGTTGGGTACCTGACAGTATCGATCGCACCTGCATAGGCGTACAAAACGCTTTTTTTAATTACAGTAACCGGGCTTAGTCGTTAGAAGGCTAAGCCGAAACAGAGAATGGCTACCTCCCTTTTTAATCCGCCCTGTAAGATGGCCAAGAAGACGGATTCATCTGCGACCAACTAGCACTATGCATTTCCCCAAACTTATTCCTGCTAGTTCAACGCGCATCATTACGCAGTCGGCGCTGGTTGAACACACGCAACGGATAGAGCTGATATTAAAGAAGGTTAATGTTGCCGAACTTTCAAAAACTGGTAATATTGTCAACCAGTACGAAGCCGTTAGGCTGGCAAGGGCAGAACAGGCAACGGCAGCAAAAAATAGCGGATGTCAGTTTGTTGGTGACAGGCCATAACGGACACCCAAATTTCGCAATGAAAATATCCCTGTTTGTTCTACTTAGTGCCATCAGCCTGTGTAGGGCCTACGCCCAGTTAACGGCAGACTCAGCAGTCAACCGAACTAATAGTCTGAAAATTAACCCCCTGAGTCTTATTGTCGGCGACGTATCTGTGTTTTATGAACGGATGCTGACCAAACGTGCATCGCTGGTGGGTGGGGTGGGCTTCGGTTCGGAAACGTATGAATATCACAACGCCAACACCCCCTCGCCGAGATTATTTCACTATAAGCGGGTTACATTGGAATACCGGCACTATTTCCCTCGGCGTCCTTTTTCCCCCACTGGCTTTTACGCAGGCGTATACGGTCGCTATTCCGGGCTCACGCTCGACGACTATCAGTTCGACAGTCAGGGTACTCTTATTCGAGACCCGAGCGGTAAATTAGTCAGGGCTATCCAGCAGCTTTACGTCTGGATGCCCGGCGCAATGGCTGGTGTACAGACAAGCACACCGCGCGTAGTGGTCGATTTGTTTCTGGGACTTCACTATCAACTACCAACCAGCAGTCCCCCTCTCAAGGCAGTCCTGCCCGAACAGATGAGCCGGAAAGGTTTTACTCCCCGCTTTGGGCTGACCTTGGGCTATCGGTTTTAATGATGAGATCGTGTAAGGTGTGACACTCAGCCCACGTATAAGATTTTTTACTCACCAGTATGGTAATCGGCTAACTGGGTTGAATCAACCGATAAAAGAGAACATTGTATGCGATTAAAAAAAGGACACAAATCACGGTCCGCGGCTGCGATCACGACTTGAAGAGTCTCATCTAAAACAAACGCCCCATTTTAGGATGCATATATATAACCAATATTCGCGCGTCTCCCTTTGGGGAGCGTTTGTTAAGATTTAATATGGTTTTTAGATTCGGGCTTGGGATGAGAGTACTGTCCAATCAACATTACTGTTTGAGCTGATTAATAGGCGGACCTACTCGCTTGAATCCATGCGCTTCCCGAAACTTATCCTGATCGGCTTCACTCAGGTTTTTTAGCGCTCCAGCACTGATCTTTTGGAAGCACTCTTCCATTTTACCTGCTGGCTGAAAGGTCATTAACAAACGGCCTTCTCCTGATCCTACTTTAGCAAAACAATGGGGCACATTCCGAGGGCCAAATACGGTATCACCCGCTTTCACCTGGTGAATGACATCGCCAACCTTAATCAGAAATTCCCCTTCCAACACATACCACAATTCATCTTGATCGAAATGAACATGCAGAGCAGGCCCACCTTCTTTAACCCGTCGGGATTCGTAGACGTATAAATCTGCGTTAGTATCTTTAGTAGATACTTTTGTCATGAATGTATCGCCATCAAAAAGGGAAATAGGTTGATTAAATCGGTCCTTACCAGCCTCTACCTTAAAGCCTTTCTCTACTCGGACGTTTCGGAGGGTTTGGGCAGCCCACAAGAAAGGAGAGGCCAGGGAAGTGCCCATGGTTAAACAGACTTTGAGGAAACTGGTTCGCTTCATGAGGTTGGTTGTATATCGATGGAAACTAGATTCAAGGGGCGAGTATATCAGCATTTACCACTGATACGGTAAGTTATTGAGGGAAAGGAAAGTAATTCTGGACAGGAGCCATAATTGAGACAAGACAATTCAACGATTTCCTTTCCTGTCTTTCAAGAAGCCCTAGATAGGCAGACCTCTCATTTAAGCCCAAAGGTATTCGGTATACTAAAGCGAAGAAGCCAGCCGGAACCCCAGGTTGGCGTAGCCTAACCGGAAGGGGTTGCGATAGGCTACGCGGCTTTTAGCGGGTTCGCTGGCCCGGTTACCACCCCGGAAAACACGATGTGGCCCTGTTGCAGGACCCTTGGGATCATGTTCCGGACTGTTAGCATAATAGGTCTCATCATACCAATCGTTGCACCATTCAAAGACATTGCCCTATCATATAAGCCCAATTCATTGGCCTCTTTCTGTCCAACAGGATGAATAGTGGATCCGCTGTTGGCAAAAGTCCAAGCTACCGCATTGACATCATTACTACCGGCATAGTCAAATCCCTTGCTCTTTATACCCCCTCTTGCCGCATACTCCCATTCGGCTTCTGTAGGCAGGCGCGATAGGTCTTACCGGATAAGGTATTCAACTTTGTTATAAATGTCTGGATATCATCCCAGCCTACAGCGGTTACCGGGCAATCCATACAATCGGTACGACCAGAAGGATTGCTGCCCATGACGTTTTGCCATTGTGCCAGCGTAGTTTCATACTTAGCTAGTTTAAAACTGCTTAGGGTAACCGTATGGATTGGCTTTTCATTGTTATTCTCAGGGCCACCCATAGCAAACCTACCGCCATGCACCGTGACCATGTCCGGCTCATTGATATTACCAACCGCGGTTGCGTTTTCTGATAGCTTCGAGTTACCTGGCCACCACGGGGTACCGGCCACCGTTATAAGCAGAACTGCGATTAAACTATATTTCATCACTGGATTTTTTTGGGTTTGCGGAACCTCTCCTTATAATTCAATGAAGCCACGTTTCTACTTTGTGTGCTTGACGCTAATCGGCTGGTGGTGTGTCGAGTAAGCCGCCCAACAAGCTTGCAGACAGAAACAACGAATGAGGCAGCGTGAATCATGAAATGCCCTAATTATAGATAGTCAAATCGCTCTTTGTCTCAGGCAGGAGCATTTTTTGAGATTATCACATATCACTTCTTTTCAAGTACCAGTTTCAATAACCGCTTTAACTCATCAATCTCGGACTGCTGCTTTTGCTTAGTTAATTGCAGTTCTTGCTCAAGTTGGATGCTGTACAAGGTCAATTCCTCCACTTTCTCCAGCAAAGTAGCGTTCATCTTCACCAAATCAACACCCACTTTAACCACTTCTTCGGCCGAGGGGATATTAGGCAAATGGCCATGCTGGGCAATGTAGCTAGCAACAGTGGCTAGGGGGCGTAGCTGGTATGTAGGTAAAAAGACTTGATCACTCCACTCATTGGCGGTATTGATCCGTAACTGATACCGAGCCTTCACCACATCACCTTTTTCATTGACGGTCAAGAATTGATCAGTGGCTTGGCTTGGCTTGCTTTGACTGGTGAGTTTAGAAAGTCTCAAACCGCTGTTATCCGTCTCATCAGCGACCACTTCCAGTTTGTTTTTTGGTGCTGAAGTTCCAATGCCCACCTTGACGCCATTACCAAGTATCAGCGAATTACTACTGGCCACCCGGCTGCCGGAACCGATGGCGATGCCATTGAAGATGCCTTCATCGGCCTGACTGTTGTAGCCCATCAGCACATTGTCATCACTGGTAGTAATGGCAGTTCCGGAATTAGGGCCAATGATGATGTTGTTGTTGCCGGTGGTGACATTACTGCCAGCTTGGTTGCCTAGAAAGGAATTATTAATCCCAGTGGTATTGTTAAATCCCGCGTAAGCCCCCACAAAGGAATTATTAATCCCAGTGGTATTGTTAAGTCCCGCGTGAGCCCCCACAAAGGAATTATTAATCCCAGTGGTATTGGAATTTCCCGCGAAAGCCCCCATAAAGGAATTAGAGCCTCCAGTGGTATTGAAAGCTCCCGCTACATAGCCCAAAAAGGAATTAAATTCCCCGGTTGTATTGGCATATCTGCATCGTAGCCTAGAAAGGAATTAGCGCCCCGGATATATTAGCCTGACCACTTCCTGAGCCAATAAATACATTGAAAGTCCCTGTACTGTTATGCCCAGCCATGTAGCCAATATTCACTGCGTCAGAAACTGTCCCCGAACCCACTCCGGCCTGAAAACCAATCGATACATTGTTGTTATTATTTGATCCTGAACCCACACCGGCCTGATGGCCCACCGCCACATTCTGGATACCAACTGTACTATTATAACCGGTCCCCAGGCCTACAAAGACATTATTGATACCCGATGTAGTAGAATAGCCCGCCTGATAGCCCGTAAACACATTGGCCTGACCCGATGAGTTGATATTTATTCCAGCCTGAACCCCTACCAGGGTATTATAGGGGGCCGCTGAGGAGCCGCTGGCGGTGTTGGCCACATAGTTACCTTGGGCTACTAGTAAGCCAGGTAGAAAAAGCAAACTGATGCTGAAGAAGCAGAGCTTGATCATGAAGCTTTCGATTAAAGTAAAACCTTCTATCAATTGACGGATAAATCATCTGAATATCAATAGCTGATCTACTTTTTGAGAATATGGTAGTGTCGCTTGAAACGCCCCATTTAAGAAGCAGATACATGAAGATTCTATCGTCTCATGTAGGAGCGTTTAAGGAGATGTACCGCTAACAAGTAACCCCGTTTTGAGTTACCTTTTTAACTAATCAATGGAAATAGATGAAGAACCTATCGATAACCTTTCTCCTGGCTGGAGCTGTATTGGGCCTGCTTTTAGTTTTCACGGTAAACCAGGCCCGTACCAACCTGAACCGATCGCTAAAGGCTAAGTAGTTGAGCGGAACGGGACGGAGGTGGAGCGCCACTGCGATGCCGAGTAGGCAATTCCTCACTTGGCTGATGAGAAGCGGAACGTACTGTAAATAGGAGCGTTTATGTGAGATTACCCTCCATCACTTCTTCTGAAGTACTAGTACCATCAGCCTCTTTAATTCATCAATCTCTCGTTGTTGCTTCTTGTTTTCAGATGCTAACTGCTGATCTTTTTTACGAAGGTGTTGATTCGTCTTCTCCAACTGTATGCTATACAAGGTCAACTCTTCCAGTTTCTCCAGTAAGGTAGCGTTCAGCCTTACCAGATCAACCCCTTCTTTAACCATCTGCTCGGCAGAGGGGACTCCGGGTAAATGACCATGCTGCTGTACATAGGAATCGACATTCGCTAAGGAGCGCAAAGGGTAAGTTGCCCGGAAGACCTGATCACTCCATTCAGTTGGACTGTTAATGCGGAGCTGATACCTGGCTTTGACAATCTCGCCCCGTTCATCCACGGTTAGAAACTGATCGGTGGTGCGCTGGGGGGAGCTGGCCGACGTCAGCCTGGTCATTCTAATACCACTTTTATCGGGTGATGGACTCACCACTTCCAATCGATCCGTTGGCGCCGAGGTACCAATCCCTACATTCACCCCATTGCCCAGAATCAAGGCATTACTGGCGGCTACCCGGCTTCCAGAGCCAATGGCGATGCCATTGAAGATGCCTTCATCGGCCTGACTGTTGTAGCCCATTAGCACGTTGTCGTTGCCGTTGGTAATGGCAGTGCCTGAGGTGGGACCAATAATAATATTGTTACTACCGGTGGTGACATTATACCCCGCATGGTAACCCAGGAAGGTATTACTCGTGGCGGTGGTATTATTGTATCCTGCCTTGGAGCCGATGAAGGTATTGCCTGAAACCGTGTTATTGAATCCTGCTGAATCGCCAACCATTACGTTAAAGTTTCCGCTTTTGTTCAGGAAGCTCGCATTGGCCCCTATCGCTGTATTCTGTTCCCCCTTGTCATTATACTGCCCGGTTTGAGTACCGATAAATACATTTAAGTTTCCGGTCGTGTTCGACAAGCCAGCCCCAAATCCTAAAAAGGAATTTTTACTCCCCGTCGTATTTACCTGCCCGGCTTCAGTACCCATAAAGGTATTGCCATTACCCGTCATATTGTAATTCCCGGCATAAGCACCTATGAAGGCATTGTTAGAACCCTCCGTATTGGAAGACCCGGCTTGATATCCCATAAAGGCGTTGTTAGAACCCTCCGTATTGGAAGACCCAGCCTGATATCCCATAAAGGCGTTATTAACACCCGTTGTATTGGAATACCCAGTCCGGTACCCGACAAAAGCGTTGTTAGTCCCCGTTATATTCGCTTGGCCACTACCCGAGCCAATAAATACATTGGCTACTGCTGTACTATTATGTCCAGCCATGAAGCCAATATTCACCGCATCCGATACCGAACCCGAACCTACTCCGGCCTGATAGCCAATCGATACATTGTTGTTATTATTTGATCCTGAACCCACACCGGCCTGATGGCCCACCGCCACATTTTGAATGCCCGTCTTATTATTGTACCCAGTACCTAATCCAACAAAGACATTATTCGTACCCGATGTAGTAGAATAGCCCGCCTGATAGCCCGTAAACACATTGGCCTGACCCGATGAGTTGATATTTATTCCAGCCTGAACCCCTACCAGGGTATTATAGGGGGCCGCTGAGGAGCCGCTGGCGGTGTTGGCCACATAGTTACCTTGGGCTACTAGTAAGCCAGGTAGAAAAAGTAAACAGATGCTGAAGAAGTAGAGCCGGATCATGAAGCTTTCGAGTAAAGAAAAATCTTCTATCAATTGACGGATAAATCAGTTGACTGTCAATGATTAGTTTACTTTTTGAGGATACGGTAGTATTCTATCAAGCGCCCTATTTAAGGAGCAGACACATGAACACTCCTTTGTAAGACGAAGGAGCGTTTGTTGAGATTAAGTCAACAGCCGTTTACTTGCTAACCGGCCATATACCACTTTCCTACTCTACTTCCCAATGTCGAAAGCAACCTATTGCGGAACTGCAAAATCGTCTCTAGCCGCAGGTCAGCATATAAGTCAAAAACCTATATTTACTTGGTCAGGTGAATCTATTGCCAAATTTAGAACAACACGGTATACGAATGTTAGTAGAAATCCATAAAGCACAATTGGGAGATCTAGAGCAACTTCAACAAATTTGTCTTAATGCCTATAGTCAAAATTTTGCCCATCATTGGCATGAGGGCGGGCTAGATTGGTACCTTGATCAGCAATTTAGTCCTGATCAGCTAAGGCAAGCGATTAAAAGCGCCGAGACTGATTATTATCTCATTTTTAACGATAAGCTACCCGTTGGTTTTTGTAAGCTAGGTTACAGCAGGCTGACGGAACCTTGGTTAGAATTGGAAAAAATTTATGTGTTGCCCAGCGAGAAGGGAAGCGGGATTGGTAAAGCCGTTTTGGATATGGTCGTTCATATAGCTGAAGACAAGGGCAAAAAGGAATTGATCCTATACGTAATTGATACGAATCAAGCAGCTATTCGCTTTTATGAACGCAACGGTTTTTCGTTACAAGAAAAAACGCGCCTAGACTTACCTTATTTTAAAGAAGAATTAAAAGGAGCTTGGCAGATGAGGAAGCGATTATGACATTTAATACATAGAATCTAATCTTGTTGGGGTTGAATAGTCCTATCATCATGATGGCGTTTCGTGCCTTAAGAAGCTAATACTTAAAAACTAGTTCGTCTCAAACAGGAGCCTTTTAGGAGACACGCACTTAGATAGTGATTTACAGAGTTTTTAACTCTTGTAAAGCTAACCTAAAACAATAACTATATAAGTAGTTTTAAATAGTATGCTTCTTCTTGTTTCAAAGAAAGCAACTATGAAGACTATCAATTATTGCGTATTCTTCTTTCTGATCGGTGCCGGATGCGCCAGACAGCCTAGGCTCTCTACTAACAGTTCATTCAATGTGACCAGTAAGCTCAACGATTCTACCTGGTATGGTACCGGTGAACTGTTGCGTATCAAGGAATCGACACAACAGCCCGACAATGTCAGGAAGTTGAACCTGCTGGTCTATACGGATATTGATTATCCAGGCATGGGTAATGGGCCAAATCCTAACACGACTACGGGTTGCGCTGACGGCGACTGTACCCGGACCCAGATCTTGATGATTTATAACATTCCCTTCAAAAAAGGTCGCACTACCCTTGCCAAGCTAAATAAACGTACCACTATAAAAAATGAACAGGCAAACCTTTCGTATGTGGGCAATTCCGGCGGCCTAGTGAAACGCTATATCAACCAGGGGGCAAAGCCTAGTTGGATCAGAGTGACGAAGATCGATCAGGCAACCGGTGTGGTAGAAGGGCGCTTTGCTATTTCCTTTAAGGAAGATATGACTGTCTATAACCGGCTAGAGAATGGTATGCCAGAGACGGCCCAGTTCACGGGTGGCCTATTCCGCATTAAGATCAAAGATGTAATCTTGAAATAGCGGGATAACCTTGCCTTTCTAGGAATAATCTGTAGCTCTTTGTGAACGCAATATAGTATCTGCCAATACTCGAGCTATGTCATCGCTTCTCATCCTTCTGGCTGAGTACCTTATTTAAGCAGAATCCACTTCGTCTCACATAGGAGCGTTTAAAGAAACATTAAATTAATTAGCAGCAAATCTAAAACCTATACAATTCCGTTACATTACTAATCGCGTTAGTTCACCCGTTAAAACATAGACTATCACTATGGATCGATTGACCAAAGTGGGGCTATTTACGCTGCTGTTGCTCGCTCAGGTAGGGTTCGCTCAGACGCCAACTTACACTAAAATTTATCTATTCAATATCACCAGTGGTGGGCTGCTAAAACCCATTATGCTACGGACAAGCTTGAATCCAGATAACCCAATTCGTATCAAGAGTCGGGAGTGCGTTCTGCTTGAAACCGACGCCGATAGCTTAGGGCTGCTGGTTAACGACCAGGTCGAATCCCTTCCTTTTGAGCGTGGACAAACCTACTACTACGTCATTAGCTCAGATTACATGCCTATCTTCACGGTAAACGAAGTATCCAGACGCGTATTTTGGTTAACGGCTCACGTGAACAATTCGCAAAAAATCACCTCTTATATGTTAGATAAAAAGGGCTTAAGTACTTCTACCCGGTAAGGCTACCAGTTAGTTATCGAGCCTTTTTGGATTCCCAGGCTAACAAAAAATCAGCGTTTTCGTGAGGCCGTTGTATAGGCAACATTTATTCAAGATGCCCACCTGCTTAGGGGTAAAAATCTACAGCAGTCTGTAAAAGCAGCTTTTACGTTTCGTTAACATTCTTTTACGAGCCCTCCAACATATCTCAGCACAAAGACTGGTAGGTTTGTTGAAATTCGTTGGTATCAAAAAAGGAAAAAGGATGAACTACTCACGCGTATATGCTTTGTTCTTACTCTCTGTTTTTCTCACTTCCTGTGGACAAAACCAAACAAACGTACCACAAGATAATGTCAAGTCCGAGATTAAAGACATAGGGCCTAACATAATGGTTCGTAATATAAAAAAAGGCAGAAATGGCACCATTTTGATTGCTGGCCCGAACAACTCATCATTTGGTGATGTTTTTCGATACGATGGAAAATCGTTTACTAATCTTACAAGTAAACTAGGTCAGCACATATTCTGGGATGTCCTGGAAGATCGACGAGGAAATAGTTGGTTCGCTTCTACTGATTCAGGCGTTTATTATGACAATGGGAAATCCATTCAACATTTCACTACCACGCAGGGTCTTGCCAATAATCGAGTTACGTCTGTTTATGAAGATAAAGCCGGCATTATTTGGTTCGGCACTGAAGGTGGAATAAGTCGTTACGATGGGAAATCGTTTCGAAATTTTACTTCTCCGAACGCCCCGCTTTTTTATAAAGAAGGGCATTGGAATAATGAGATTAATACAATCATCGAAGATAAAACAGGGAAATTGTGGGTTGGCACAAGGGGCGACGCCTTTGTTTATGACGGGAAAAAATTTACCACGTTAACCCATAAAGGCGAACCCTTTCTCGGTGTTTGGAGCATAATCGAAGATAGAAAAGGCACTATTTGGCTCAGCGGTTACAATGGCTTTAAAGTAAGCCAGACCGGTGGCCTCTATCGCTATGACGGTAGTACCTTTACTAAGGTATCGGAGAGAGGTGCTTATGCAATAATCGAAGATAAAAAAGGAAACATCTGGACTACTGGTCCAGTAAATCCTGCTAATTGGACGGTCCAGGCACTTTCCCGTTATGATGCAAAGTCCTTGTATAGTAATAAGCCCATTGTAACCGAAATTATGTCAGGAAAGGCTTTCTATGGGATTTCGGAAGCGAACGATGGAAGTATTTGGGTTGGCGATGCGACCGGCGTGTATCGGTATGATGGAAAGACCATCACGGACTTTTATAATAAAGAGGGTCAGAAAAAATACATCATAGATACGAAGCAAAGTGTTGTAATCTGGAAAGGCTCTAGGTTACTTGGCGGATGGGAAGGTGCTACGTTCCGTGGTGATGATGCCGGTACAGGGGACGTCGAACTAGTAAAAGGAGAATTGTTGATCGACAACCGTCATTTAGTGGGCGGTACAGCTGAAGTCGACATGAATACAATCGAACAAAAATTTGATACTCCAGGTCCACACAATAAATTACCTGCATTTTTTGATGTCAAAAAATTCCCGGTTTCTACATTCGCAATTACGAAGGTTGAAACCGGGAATGATGGGAATACAAAAGTTCCAAATGATGGAAGTATAAGAGTTAATGAAGGAAATATAAAAGTTACAGGAAACCTGACTATTGAAGGTATCACGAAGGCCGTTACTTTTCCAGCCCAAATATATTTTAAGGACGGAATGGACGGAACTGTTGAGATGAATGGCACGCTGGTCATTGATCGAACAGATTGGGGTATCGGTTATAGTTCAGAAGAGCTCTTTTTTAAGTCTGGTGATGGAACTATTTCGGACGAGGTTAAACTCTTTATGAAAATCGTAGCAAAAAAATAACATCTGAATCCATTAGATAAGGTATATAGCTGTTTCTTAAATCGCCCGTTTTCTAATCCTGCTTATTTAAAAGTGAAATCATATTTGTAGCAGTTGGCTACAATCTCAAATTGCCATCTCGTGAATCAACATCTCACTTTCGGCTATTTGTTGAGTTAATGATGCACATTGATGACTGTCGATCGTGACCTTATCTATCCACAACGCTTGACTATCTCTGATCATCCTTGACAATACCCATCACTATCTTACTTCGCTGGATTTTCATCAATACCTAATCGGGGCAAAGCTGGATTTAGAATGCGCGGAACAATTTTAATCCGGAAGACCCGCATATCAGTCATGTGGAAATCGCAGCTATAAAAATCGCGTTGCTTCACTCCCCGATAAACAGCCGTGTAGTTGATCTTAGGAGGCCAGTTATTCAAAGCCAGCTCCGCTGTAACAGCATCTACAGCTTTGCGGAGGTTAGAAAAAAAGATGACCGTTGGCTCTCGCTGACGAATGGTCGTTAACGAGCCAGTATACTGAATAGTTACTTCATAAATCGTTCGTCCAGAAGGGCGTAATAAGCTGGTTTTAGCCAAGAGAATATCTGTTTTATTCACACTTTATTCATAATACGATTATAGTGAAAAACTATCTCACTATTTTTCAAAGGCTAAACTAAAATCATACTTCGGGCGTTTTACCTACAATTGCACCAATCAATACCCAGCCGCTTCAAACGACTGGGTATTTTTGGTTATAACAAAATCAAAAAAGCGCTGGTCCATTGGCCAACGCTTTTTTGATTTTATACTGTGTAAAGCTACGAGCTTATTTCTTATACATAACCGTCTCTACCGCTTGCAACGTACGCTTTACGTTGGGTAGAATAGCTTCGATGAGTGTAGGTGCATATGGCAAAGGTAAGTCCATGCTATTAACACGCACAACCGGTGCATCTAAATAATCGAAGGCGTTACGTTGAATGTTATAGGTCAACTCCGACGAAATAGCTGCCAGTGGCCACGCTTCCTCCACAATAACACATCGGTTGGTTTTCTTCACCGAGTTGATAATCGTTGCGTAATCAATCGGGCGAACTGAACGCAGGTCAATAACCTCTGCCGAAACGCCGTTTTTGGCTAATTCGTCGGCAGCAGCCAGAGCTACTTTCATAATTTTGCCAAACGATACGATCGTCACGTCGTTGCCTTCGCGAACAACCTTGGCCTGACCAATCGGAATTAAGTATTCTTCTTCGGGCACTTGACCTTTATCGCCATACATTAACTCCGACTCCATGAAAATAACGGGATCGTTATCGCGGATGCACGATTTCAGAAGTCCTTTGGCATCGTAAGGATTAGATGGGACAACAACTTTCAAACCTGATGTATTGGCGAACCAGTTCTCGAAGTTTTGTGAGTGCTGTGAAGACAGCATACCAGCGTTACCCGTTGGGCCCCGGAAAACAATAGGGCAAGAATACTGCCCACCCGACATCGACATAACTTTCGCTGCTGAGTTGATGACCTGGTCAATCGCAACGAGCGAAAAGTTAAAGGTCATGAATTCGATGATTGGCCGCAGTCCATTAATGGCTGAACCAACACCAATACCTGCAAAGCCAAGTTCGGCAATGGGGGTATCAATTACGCGCTCCGGACCGAATTCGTCCAGCATACCCTGGCTAACTTTGTAAGCTCCATTGTATTCGGCGACCTCTTCGCCCATCAGATAGACCAGAGGGTCCCGGCGCATTTCTTCCGTCATGGCCTCCCGCAGGGCTTCGCGGAACTGTATTTCTCTCATGCTGAGTGTGTTGCTTTCGGTTAGTTACCTACCTGACTTCAATCAGGCTAGATTGCTGAAAAATTGATCAAAAGTAGGTAAAATGACCTGATTCGTCAAATGAAGGTCAACAGCTTCTTGTAGTATGCAGTAAAATTCATAGATGATTAGGGCCTATCGAACCACGGCCAGCTTCCCACGCAGTCCTTCTGAACCATCTGCCGTAACGACTACAACTAAATAAATACCCGTTTGTACTTGTCGACCTCGATAATCACGGAGGTTCCAGGTAGCCGAACCTCCCTGAGATTTAGTTTCGTAGACTAGTTGGCCTCCTGCATCAAGGATTTTCACGGTTGCGTTTTCAGTTAGGCCATTTATACCTACAGTACCGTTGAAGTCTGGCCGGACGGGGTTTGGGAAAATAGTTAGACTCTCGAGCGTTTCGGAAGGCTCTGTAGCTGGGCTTTGGTAAGACACCAGACCATTGGAGTTGCCTAATGGGCCAGTTTCAATAAATACCTTACCGGTCGTGGGTTCAATCGCTATTGCCTGAACAGTATTATTTGGTAGCGGACTATTCTCTGCCGTGAACGTATCTAAAAGCTGCGAACCATCGGGTGCAACGTGATAGACGCCTTTTTGTGTGCCTATCCATTTTCGATTACCCCCATCAACCGCAATAGCAGTAATGAGTTCATTGGCCAGTAATCGACGTCGGTTGAGTAGGGGAGGTTGGGCATCAATGGTTGCGTCAAATGCTGCGTATGGACTGTCAAATACAGTTGGCCCTAGATCGGTTCCCACCCAGATAGACCCATTGCGATCTTTTACGAGCGCCCGAATGCTATTAGAAAGTAAACCGCCCTGGCCTGTTTGAGTTGTCAAGAAACGACTACGATTGCCTTGAGGATCAACAACCAATAAACCTCCCCCCAGATCGGGTCGGAGCCAGAGAAATCCATTGTCGTCGGGAACGATCTGTACAATATTTGTTTGACTGACAATGGAGAAAGATTGAAATGTGCCGTCAGCTCGCCGGACGTGCAATGTAGCTTGCTGAGAAGAAACCGTTCGTCCGGTTGTTATCCAAAGATTGCCATCGATATCCGTTGCCAGACTACTGATAAATGGACTTATTGTAGCTGGTAATGCAACGGCTACTGGTGTTTGTCCTTCGACTTGGCTCCATAGGCCTCCACCAAAGCTACTCAGATAAAGCTTCTGTTCGGCAGGTAAGTAAGCCGATGAATTAAAACCGCGGGTTAATCCTGTAGTTGTTGCATTACCAGTGTTCCATCGCCCGCTAGTTACCGAAAAAAAATCATAAAGAGATTGATTCGCTGTTAGCAACGTAGCATCGAGCGGACCGCTAGGTAAGGCTACGAGTGTTTGCGGATAGGCGTATAAACTGACAAACGAGTCACGAGTTGGGCCTTCAGGAGCAATCCGCTGAAATTGTCCTGCGTTTCCGAACAGCAAGCCTGTTTTCGTATCTGCAACCCATATGGTATTTCCATCGGCTACAACCTCGCGAGGGTCGGTCAGGAGCGATCCTGAAAATTGACCGAAGCCTAACAGTGTAATTGACTGATCTGTAGCCAGGATTGGGCCTGTTGTTGCTGGAAACTGCCGAATAATAGAATTCGTCAGCGATTGGGTTAAAACCCACTTACTGGTCTGCCGCTCATATAGCCCAACTCCATTGACAGTTGCTGATAATCGCCCCTGATTAGACACTATAGATGAGAGTTGCAAGCCAGGCTCAGTTATTGTTCGCCAATTGGCTGGATCTACAATATTGACATTTTCGGCAAAGCGTATAGCCCGTAATTTAAGTCCCATGTCCGTCGAACGTAATGGACCCGTTAACGCGTATAGACTATCGTTAGTAGCTGCTGTCTCATAAATTGGTAGGGGTGAGCCGTCAGCTCGTTGACTGAAATAGGTATCTCGAATCTCATTCTTGAGTAAATCCAAAACAACCACACCAAAGTCGGTGCTGAGATAAGCGTTGTTCCCAATACGATTCAGGTGATTGATAGCTCTCGAAGTCGGTAAGTTTGATGCCGAAACAATTGTATTGACATTAGCAACGGGACCCGGTTCACCTGCATCTGTTAATGTTAAGAAGTCCAGATTGCCATTTCGAAAGGCGATGAGCAATTTTTTTTGATCAGCGAGATACAAAAGTCGACTGACACCTACATCACTTAGTCCTGAGGTTTTACTGAGCGTAGTGGTTTCGTTTGTCGTTTTATCGTAATAAAAAAAACCGTTTTGAGTAACGGCATAAATTTTAGACCCAATTACCGCCACCGACTGCCCTGACTGATAACTAACATGCGTTTGCCAGGTACCAATTTGGGAGAATGCGAAATGTGAAGTGATGAACAATGAATAAAACAATACTAACAAAAAGCAGGACTTAAAAAGTGATTTTTTAAGTCCTGCTTTTTTTATTACTATATAAATAGTACTATTCATTATTCGTGACATTTTCGTATGCCCATTCTTTTCGACCTGCCTCGTCGCCGAGGTTAAAGCAGCGTCGGCATCGGGCTTCGTAGCTATCGGTTTCGCCTAATAATACGCGTTCCTGCGAAGGTACGAGCCGATAAGAATACTGGGCTATATCGCCACAGACGACGCAAATGGCGTGAACTTTGGTTACATATTCGGCAACGCTCATTAGTTGAGGCATACAGCCAAAAGGCTTTCCGGAGAAATCCATATCGAGGCCCGCTACAATGACGCGTTTCCCCTGATTTGCCAGTTCATTACAGACATCGGAGATGTCTTTATCAAAAAATTGGGCCTCATCTACGCCAACTACATCACAATCACCGGCTAGCAAGAGAATCTGGCCCGCTGTTTGCACAGGTGTTGAATGAATGGCCATTTCGGAGTGCGAAACGATATTTTCATCGTGGTAGCGAGTGTCCAGAGCAGGTTTAAAGATTTGGACATTTAGCTTAGCAATACGAGCCCGCGTGAGCCGACGAATTAATTCTTCGGTTTTGCCAGAGAACATTGAGCCACAAATTATTTCAATCCAACCTGTTCGCAGGTGAGGTGGATCGCGCCGTCGGGAGGGTTCAATAAACATCGGGTAAAAGCAGTAAAAATGTGCAGATTAGTTATACTAATTACAACCTACCGTGAACAACAGGAACGAATATTGTTTTATTTATCCACATGGATTACCCGTAGTGGGCCTGAATCATGGAGCGCATCCCGCTGCATTTGATTTCTTTATTGACAACAGTCGGTTTGTAGCCGAAAGTTATATATTTACAAAACAAAGGCTTTTCCTAATGTCGAACAAGTTTAACGCCAACGCCCTTACTGAATATAGTAAATCCTACGCTCGTCGGATTGCCTCTGATTTCTATCAACAGCATGCGACTATGAATGGTCGGCAGATTCTTTCGCTCACTCCTATTAGTCAAATTAACTTATTTATCATCAGTAGTTTATCAGATAAATGGCAGGCAGATGCTGCAAAGTTTCGGAGTCCTTATTTTGACTTTACCAATGAGGAAGTACAGGAAGCATTGCAGAATTTTATGAACGTTGTGTCGCAATATATTTCGGTTCGGCGCGAACACCTTGAGCCTCTACTAGCCGATGCTACGCGACGAGCCATTATTATGATTTTCGATCCTCGTGCTTATTTCGATGATGTGCTACGCGGTCAACCCGACTTTACGGTGACAGCTGCTGCTCTCAAGCAAATTGTGCGCTATACAAAGATTAATCAATTTATTCCTGCCCATATCACGCAACGCATGAATGGGAAAGCGTTTATTTACGTCAACCAGGCCCTGATTTATTTGGATGAGGCACTAACTCAGAAAGGCCATGAGATAGAGCAGTATGATAAATTTGTAGCCCAGTTTTCGGAGAAATTACCGATGGATGTATCGGCTTTGCTACGTAGCCATGTGCCCGATAGCATTCCCGCAGCCCCATTACGATCATTCTTCGATACGGCTATTGAATCTTCAGTTCCACCAGCACCATTGGTTGCGATAGAGTCGTTAGCCGAAACGATCAATCCGGCCATACCCCCTAAACCTGACCCAACTCCTGCCCCCGAATTAGTAGATAACTCCAGTTCAGGTGGAGTCAAATTTCTTGATGATACAACTGCCGGACCAGAGCCTGTAGCACCTATTAGTCAGCCGTCTCAATTGCAAACAGGTGCAATTACAACGCCTACGGAAACCAGGCAGCCAATTATTGCTATAGATACGCCCCCTTCGCTCAATGATACATTACGGGAAACAGCTTCTGCAGAGCCATCTACAGTTGCGGAGACTTTTCATCGTGCACCTATTGAGAGTGTTGCCCGGAGTATTTCATTGAATCAAAAGTTTCGATTTATTAATCAACTCTTCAATGGCAATTCGAGCGCTTACAATCAGGCTGTTGAGGAAATCGATACCCTGAACAATTATGGGCAGGCGCTGGACCTGATATCGTACCGATATGCCTCTCAGTATCTGTGGGATATGAGCAGTGATGAAGTAAGTGAATTAGTTGAAATTTTGAAGAGACGCTTCTCGTAAAACAAAACGCCTGATATGCTATGTATCTTTTTTGTTTCAAATAGTATCTTTTAGCCTTTTTTCTCGTCTTACTTCCCGTCAATCGTTGAAACGATTGGGTCAACGGGATGAACAGTCTGAAGGATAGCTAGAACAATATTTGAACAAAAAGGATTTGCGAACTATTTATCTGCTCATACTGGTCGGATTAGTGACCATTGTTCCTGCTTTTTCTCAACAGAGTACACCCCCAAGTCAGCGAATAGATCGGTCGGGTGATATTAGTCGGTATCTGCAAGATCTGTTCCCAGTACAAGCCGAAGATATTGATTACCAATCTGTTTATGATGCGCTGGCGCAACTCTACGCTAATCCCCTCGATCTTAATAGTGCTAGCCGGGATGAATTAGAAACGACTTACCTTCTCACTGAACGTCAGTTAAGTAGTCTAGCTACCTACCGGGCGGAATTCGGGGACCTGTTGTCTATTTATGAGTTACAGGCAGTACCTGACTTTGATTTGCCAACAATTCGCCGTTTGTTGCCCTTCGTTACGGTAGCTGGAACACCAGGACTATTTGGAACTTTGCCGACTCCAACTGATAATTACCTGATTGTACGCTATGAGCGTGTTTTAGAGCAACAGAAAGGTTTTTCTGAAGCTACTCCAGATAAAAAAGGTAATCTACCCTCTCGTTATCTAGGCAATGCAGGTCAATACTACGCTCGTTATCGCTATAGCCGTCCTAGGGCTTTTAGCATCGGATTAACGCTGGAAAAAGACCCTGGTGAGCAAATTGACTGGCAACCTTCAACACGACATTATGGTGCTGATTACATTTCTTTTCATGCCCAGATACAGAATCGGGGCCGATGGCGAAATATTATATTGGGTGATTATCAGTTGCAGATAGGGCAGGGCTTGGTGCTATCTGCCGGATTTGTCTTGGGGAAAAGTGCCGAAACAGTACAGACTATTCGTAGGCCAAGTCTGGGTGCACGACCGTACACCTCACTTACTGAATATGGCTATTTCCGGGGTGGAACCGCTACTTACGCGTTGCACCGAACGCTGGATATAACCTTGTTTGCTGCCCGCAACCATCGCGATGCTAATACCGCAGTTGATAGTTCAGGGCTAGGGATCATAGCTACCTCACTGCAAACGTCGGGTCTTCATCGGACGCAGTCTGAACTTGATGATCAGGGTAGTTTGCTTGAAACTAATCTAGGTGTGCATTTACTGTATCATAACCGGCGTCAATTTCAACTTGGATTAACTTTTCTTCGTACGTCTTTTAATAAATTTTTTCAGAAGCGAGATCTGCCTTATAACCAATATGAGTTTACTGGACAGCAAAACCTTGTTGTTGGGCTGCATGGGGGATACATTTGGCATAACTGGAATTTATTTGCTGAAGTGGCTCATAGCAGTGGTTCTGCAACGAATTCAGGTGGGCTTGGGGCTGTGAGCGGTGTTTTGGCTAGCCTCACGAAAAAACTTGATATGGCTATTGTATTGCGCCATTATGACCGCAACTTTCATAGTTTCTACAGCAATGGCTTTAGCGAAGGAAGCCGAACGATTAATGAATCGGGTGCATACTTGGGCTTGAAATATACGGTTTATCGAAAACTAACCCTGGGTGCCTTTGTTGACTATTTCAATTTTCCATGGTTGAAATATCTGGTTGACAAACCGTCTGATGGATTCGATTATTTGCTTCAGGCACGTTATACACCTAATCGACAAACAGCATTTTATGCGGTCTATCACGAAGAACATAAACAGAAAAACCTAACTATTGGAAAGGCTAAGGATGTTGTTGGTACAACGCGTTGGAGTTATGCACTCAATGCTGATTATAAACTGACGCGTATACTGTCGCTACGGTCGCGGGCGCAGTGGGGTGGTTTTATCTATTCGGGCCAATCGGCTTCTCGTGGATTCGCTTTGATACAGGATGCTACTTTAGACTATCGACGCCTGAGTTTAAGTGGTCGGGTTGCGCTGTTCGGCACTGATGATTATGATAGTCGGCAATATGTTTATGAACGCGACGTGTTGTATGCATTCTCATTTCCTGCCTACTTCAATCGGGGGATTCGCCATTATTTATTAGCTCAGTACAGCTTAAATCGTCATCTGGATGTCTGGGTGCGCTGGGCTCGGACTGATCTCACCAATCAAAATACCGTTGGCTCCGATCTTGATCAAATTGATGCTCCTCATAAAACCGAAGTAAAGGTACAGGTGCGTTGGCGGTTTTGAACAATTCACTTCTCCATTTCCCGAATGAGTTTATTGGCGTTGATGAACTCGTTCAATTCGTTCACATTCGAATGGATAAGTGTATCACTATTGCCTTCCCAGAGCTTTTTGCCCTGATAGAGAAACATGATTTTCTCTCCGATCTCCATCATTGAGTTCATATCATGCGTGATAACAACCGTTGTAATCTGATACTCATCCGTAATTTCAGAGATAAGCTGGTCAATTTTTATCGATGTTAGTGGATCAAGACCAGAGTTGGGCTCATCGCAAAATAAGTATTTGGGATTCAAGACAATAGCGCGAGCAATGCCGACGCGTTTTTTCATCCCACCGCTAATTTCCGACGGCATGCGATCGGCAGCAGCTTCCAGACCAACCCGCTGTAAACACTCCCGCGCCCGATCAACTTTTTCACTTTCGGTCTGTTCTGTAAGCATGTCGAGTGGGAATCGAACATTTTCCAGAACGGTCTTAGAATCAAACAACGCCGACCCCTGGAACAAAACGCCCATTTCCCGACGAATTGCCTTCTGTTCATCAAGGTTACTCGTCAGGAAGTTTCGCCCGTCGTAAAGAACCTCTCCTGAATCGGGCTTAACCAGGCCAATCATACACTTGAGCAGTACACTTTTACCCGTGCCACTCCCGCCAATAATCAAGCTTGTATCGCCAGGTTTGAAGGTTCCGCTGATGCTCGTCAGAATTTGCCGATCACCGAAGGTCTTTGATATATTTTTAATGTCGATCATTGGCTGATGATTGAATGAGTGATTGGGTGAATGAGTGAATTGCTAGCAATTCACTCATTCACCCAATCACTCATTCAAAATTAAGTTAGCAGCATCTGTGTCAGGATAAAATCGGCGGCTACGATGGCAATACAACTATTTGTAACAGCCGCCGTAGAAGCAGCACCAACTTCCAGTGCGCCCCCGCTTACCCGATAGCCCTGGTAAGCTGAAATTGTTGAGACCAGAAAGGCAAATACAACAGTTTTGATAAGCGCGAACGTGACCCCAAACGGTTTATACTCGAAACGAAGCCCTGATATGTAATCCTCAGAGGAAATAACACCTGCCAGTGTTCCTGCAATATATCCACCCAGAATGGCCAGAAAACCAGCCATGATGACCAGTAAGGGAAACATCAGAACAGACGCGATGACCTTTGGTAGGACCAGATACGAGCTAGAATTAATACCCATTACCTCCAGCGCATCAACTTGCTCAGTGATTCGCATAGTGCCTATTTCGCTGGCAATGTTAGAGCCTACTTTACCCGCCAATACAATGCATGATAGCGTTGGGGCTAACTCCAGAATAGAGCTATCCCGTACAATAAGTGCGATAATATTTTTGGGTACAAAGGGATTCGTGAGGTTATAAGCCGTTTGCACACAGGTAACGGCCCCAATAAAAGTGTTAACCAGCGCCACAATGAAAATAGAACCGACTCCAATGGAGGTGCATTCGTTCAGAATGAGGCTCAGATAAACACGGAGTTTCTCTCGATTTCGGAAGAGAGTACCCAAAAAAATAAAGTAACTGCCTAATCGTGACATAAATCGAGTAGCGAAACAAACCGACTTTGCTCGGGTCAGGTC
This sequence comes from Spirosoma arboris, assembly GCF_009754945.1. Classification (GTDB taxonomy): domain Bacteria; phylum Bacteroidota; class Bacteroidia; order Cytophagales; family Spirosomataceae; genus Spirosoma; species Spirosoma arboris. The sequence continues at coordinate 740,445 of NZ_WPIN01000002.1, read as the reverse complement.
GGTATTATATACTCAAAAGAACCCCGGCAAAGATAGAATGGTTTCTATGTAACTTGCACCCTAAGAGAAACCTTCTTGAGCCCAGCGAGTAAAGGCTTAAGAAACAGAATATTTTTTTAATGAACCCACTGATTGTTGTAACTGGCGGCACTAAAGGGATTGGTCGCGCCATTGCCGACCGATTTGTTGCAGAAGGATTCGATGCTATTATATGCGCTCGTTCGATTGAGAATCGGCAAGAATCGGGGGAATCTACGTCTGGAATACTAGCTGTTGCTGCAGATTTATCGACACGAGCCGGGGTCGACGTCTTACTTGACTATATCCAGTCGCTCAACCGGCCTGTAGATGTGTTGGTTAATAATACGGGCATATTTCAGCCTGGACAGATTCATAATGAAACAGAAGGGACGTTTGAACTGCTAATGAACACTAACGTTGCTAGTGCGTACCATCTCACACGCGGTTTAGTTGGGGGTATGATTTCTCGTCGACAGGGTCATATTTTTATGATGTGCTCCACCGCAAGTATCACTCCTTACACGAATGGTGGTTCGTATTGCATCTCGAAATTTGCGTTGCTGGGAATGAGTCGCGTATTGCGGGAGGAACTAAAACCACATGGAGTGAAGGTAACGGCTATTCTTCCTGGCGCAACGCTCACAGCCAGCTGGGAGGGCACCGACCTGCCTGAAGAACGGTTTATGAAATCTGAAGACGTGGCTAATAGTGCCTGGGCTGCTTATTCGCTTTCAAAAAGTGCCGTTGTAGAAGAAATTCTTATCCGCCCCCAATTAGGTGATATTTAGCTAAGAAACGCTGGCTTTACCTATTAGAAGTTTATGAGCCTGAAACAGATGCCGACTAATGACTGTTGACTAAAGACTGTTTCGTATCTTGCGCCCTGCTTCATCATTCCTGAGCTCTGAAAATTGTTCACTGTTAAACTGATTATTGCTACGAATGGCTTCCGTTGAGTATTTGGGTATTGACGTCGGCGGTACGAACGTCAAAATGGGTATTGTCGATGCGAATACCGGTAAAATTTCCAATTTCTATAGCCACGACACCATCAGTTGGCGCGAATCGGGCCATTTCGTTGATCGCTTTGGTGATGCAGTTTCGCTGCAATTGCTAAATAATAAGGATGTAAAGAAAGTTGGAATTGGCTTGCCCGGTATGCTCAACCGTGAACGAACCGTTCCGCTTGAAATTACCGCCATTCCAGAAATCAATGGTATTCCAATGGTGGAAATATTAAGTAAGCGGTTTCCCGGTACTCAATTTTTTCTGGCTAATGATGCCAATGCCGCAGCGCTGGGCGAATACTATTTTGCCGAAGAAAAAATTACCGAAAACTACATTTTCATTACGCTTGGTACAGGCGTAGGTGGCGCTGCCATTATTAACAAGAAAATATTTACTGGAGGTGATGGCAATGCGATGGAACCGGGACATATCCCATCTCGTAATGGTCGCGTACTGGAGCGTAACATTGGCAAAAAAGAATTACTGGATCTCGCTAACGAGCGCCGGAGCGAATTTAAAGGCGATACCCATTTGCCCGCTGATGGAAGTATCTCAACAACTGGTTTAGTTGCTGCCGCTGCCGAAGGAGATGAATTAGCCTTACAAATCTGGACTGAAGTAGGTGAAATGCTAGGTGAAGGCTTAGCTGCACTTATCAAAGTGCTAGATATTAAGCAGGTATTGATTGGTGGCGGCTTGTCGGCTTCGTTCGACTATATTATACCCGCTGTTGACAAGACGCTCGATTATTGGCTCAATGATTACTACAAAAATGGCTTGAGCATTAAAAAGGCAACACTCGGAAACGACGCTGGTTTGCTTGGTGCGGCTTCGCTTTGTTTTGAATAGAAAATAAGTACTAAGTGGATACGTTGTAAGGGAGTAAGTGGTTGACGCACGGCACCACTTACTCCCTTACAACGTATCCACTTAGTACTTAAACGATATTGACTTCTGGAGAGATAGAAACTCCGAATTTCTCCTGTACGGATTTCTGTACTTGTTTAGCGAGTATCATAATTTCATCGCCCGTAGCAGAGCCATAGTTGACCAATACCAATGCCTGCTTGGTATGAACGCCTGCATCGCCAGAGCGATACCCTTTCCATCCAGCCTGCTCAATAAGCCAACCCGCTGGTACTTTCACTAGATCATTACCAGTGGGATAGCCTGGTAAGGCCGGATACTTAGCTTTTAATAGATCAAATTGAGTTGTTGAAATTTCCGGGTTTTTGAAAAAACTACCTGCATTCCCGATCTGGGCCGGGTCAGGAAGTTTGCTGCGTCGAATCCGAATAACAGCCTCACTAATTGCTTTTATAGTTAGATTCTCTTCTGATACTCCCATTTCAACTAGTGTTTCCTGAATGGCTCCATAGCGTATGTGAAATGTAGGTAGTTTATCTAGCTGAAACGTGACGCTTGTAATAATATATTGACCCTTTAATTCGCGCTTAAACACACTCTCTCGATAACCAAATGCACAATCGGCGTGGGTAAAGGTTCGTTTTTTGCCGGTTAGTACATGAATCGCTGTGAGCGACTCGAATACTTGCTCTAACTCAACACCATAGGCGCCAATATTTTGCATGGGAGCAGCTCCAACCGTACCAGGGATCAGCGATAGATTTTCCATACCTGCGTAGCCTCTCTTTACACAGAAGAGAACCAGCTCATGCCAGTTGACTCCTGCACCGACCGTCAAGTAAATATGATCATCGTCTTCTCGAGCAATGTCAATGCCCTGAATGTTGATTTTAACCACCAAGCCGTCAAAATTCTGGCATAGTAGTACATTGCTCCCTCCGCCAAGAATCAGTTTGGGTGTATCAATAAAGTCAGCCAGATGAAGCAAAGTCTGGAGATCTTCTTCATTGCTAATCTCAACCCAATACCGCGCGTTGGCATCAATCCGAAATGTATTATAGGGCTTGAGCGATACGTGGCTTTGTATATTCAGCATGTAGTATTTCTGGTGAATAGCCAAAATTAACTAAAATCTGGCATGGGTTTATTCATACGTTTAGTGGATTCAGTGATTCGAATGGCAAAATGGCTATTTTAGCATTTTATTTGCCGATCACTATGCATTACAAATTGAAGGGAGTGTTTATACTGGGTGTACTGATCCTGACTGGTTGTGCAGGCAGCCGTTCAGCCACTTCTGGTCGATCTGCTACGGATTATAATAGCTATAACGAAGATTTGACTTCGGTAAGGCCTGTATACGGTTCAATAACACCTAACTCACCTGTTACGAGTCGCCCAGCCTTACCAGTAACGACATCCGCAACCACGCCCCGCAAAACAGATACGCGCAAACCGAATGCACCAATTGAAGCACTTCATATTAATCGAAGACTGGATCTGGTACTTGATACTATTGCTACCCATAATCGGTTAATACGCTATGCACCAGGCTATCGCATTCAGGTTTATGTTGGAAATCAACGCCAGGAAGCGGACGCTGCCAAATTGTTGATCTCTCAGAACTTTCCGGAACTGAGCCCTTATTTAAGCTATAATCAACCGACTTATAGACTTAAAGTAGGTGACTTCATGCGTCGTTTAGATGCCGAACGGTACTATACATCGATTCGTCGGTTGATGGCATCCGCACAATTACAACCTGATAAAGTGGATATTCGACGTAGCCTATTAATAAAGTAATTGATAAGATTAGGCTAGTATACATTAACTTTGATTAGTTTTCGACAAATTTAGGCATTTGCCTTGACCAGTTAAGGATGATATGAAAAAAGCGCTGATTACCGGGATTACCGGACAAGATGGGGCCTACCTGGCCGAATTACTGTTAGCGAAAGGCTATGAAGTACATGGGATTAAACGCCGTAGTTCACTTTTCAATACACAGCGGATTGACCATATGTATGAAGATCCGCATGAGAAAAAAGTGCCTTTAAAGCTTCACTACGGAGACCTGTCTGATTCAGCGAATATTATCCGTATCATTCAGGAAATTCAGCCTGATGAGATTTATAACCTTGGCGCTATGTCGCATGTTCGGGTAAGCTTCGATGAGCCCGAATATACCGCTCAGGTTGATGGTATTGGCACACTTCGTATTCTGGAAGCTGTTCGGCTTCTGGGATTGACCGAAAAAACGCGTATTTATCAGGCATCCACTTCTGAACTCTATGGTGGCGTCCAGGGTCATGCTCAGTCCGAAACGACGCCATTCTATCCTCGTTCGCCCTATGCTGTTGCTAAATTGTATGGCTACTGGATTACGGTTAACTATCGGGAGGCTTACAACATGTATGCTTGTAACGGCATTCTGTTTAACCATGAGTCGCCATTACGGGGTGAAACCTTCGTAACTCGTAAAATTACCCGTGCCGTATCACGTATTGGTCTGGGATTGCAGGATAAGGTTTATCTGGGTAATATGGATTCTCTACGCGATTGGGGCCATGCCAAAGACTATGTTGAAGCGATGTACCTGATTTTGCAACAGGACAAGCCCGAAGATTACGTGATCGCTACCGGCGTAACAACCAGCGTACGTGATTTTGTACGGATGTCGTTTGCTGAAATTGGTGTTGAACTGACATTCACTGGCGAAGGCGTTAATGAAGTTGGCACAGTAGCTAGTTCAACCAATCCTGAGTTTCCTGTTGAGGTCGGTAAAGCGGTCGTGTGCATTGATCCTCGATACTTCCGACCAACAGAAGTTGATTTACTGCTTGGCGATCCAACCAAAGCAATGACCCAGTTGAACTGGAAACCAAAATATGATTTACCTGCCTTGGTAAAAGATATGATGACTTCTGATATTAATCTTTTCCGACGTGATCAACTTTTAGCTAGTAGCGGCCATCAGATATTGAATTATTTCGAATAGAAACCATAAGTGATAAGTAGAGCGATTGTAGGTCATTCCTGAAGTTTGTTAAAATTTTGGCGTCGGGTTATTTTAATCCGACGCTTTTTTATACACAAAAAAAAGTGGTAAGTTCTGCTAGCAGAACTTACCACTTTTTACTTACAAACTTACTGCTGTTTTACTTTTTACACTGGAACAGCGTAGTAGTACATCCGTGAGCTGTTGGGATACATGCCGATGAGCATCAACCCTTCACCTTCTTTCACGGACGACATAATAGCCTGAAGATCTTTTGTACTCTTAACGTTCTTCCCGTTTGCCTTCACAATGATAAAACCTTCTTCAACATCAGTTTCGGCCAGTTTACCATCCATGATCTTTTTCACCCGAACACCACCACTAACGCCTAGTTGTTTAGCATCCTGAGCAGAGAGTTCTTCAAATTGAGCACCAAGGGTATTCAACGAAGTATTTGCCGCTGTGACGTCTGCTTTCTTGATGATATCACGTCCACCATCCCGGTTGCGAAGTTCAACTTTAACATCACGTTCGGTACCATCACGGTTGATCGTAACGGCAACGGCATCTCCTGGACGACGACGACCGATGATTTCACGCATTTGGGCATCCGAGTCGAGTGTCTGACCTTCCATTTTTACGATAACGTCACCTTTTTTCAGGCCAGCAGCTTCTGCGGCACCTTTTTCAACAACTTTTTCAACATAGATACCACGGCCTACTTTTGCCCCTTTCTCTTTTGCAACTGTGCTGTTTAATTCAACAGGCAGAATGCCAAGGTAACCGCGTTGCACATTGCCATATTTAAGCAGGTCTGCCGATACTTTTTTCACAAGCGATACTGGTACAGCAAAGCCATAACCACTGTAATAACCCGTAGCCGATGCAATTGCAGAGTTGATACCTACCAATTCACCACGCAGGTTTACCAATGCACCGCCCGAATTTCCTGGGTTAATGGCAGCATCAGTTTGAATGAACGCTTCTACGGGTGTATCACCTTGTTTGTCTGTGCTCGTGCGGCCTTGTTGACCTTGGCGTTGTGCATAATCCTGATCCAGAATACCAATCCGGCGACCTTTAGCACTAACAATACCAGCTGTTACAGTCGACTCTAAGTCAAGTGGATAACCCACAGCCAATACCCATTCACCTAATTTCAATGCATCAGAGTCGCCAAGTGTGATGGCAGGCAAATTATTTGCTTCTACTTTGATGACTGCCAAATCAGTTAATGGATCAGTACCAATTACTTTGGCTTTAAAACTTCGTTTGTCGGTCATAATTACCTCAACCTCATCGGCATCCTGCACAACGTGGTTGTTGGTAACGATATAACCATCTTTGCTGATAATTACGCCAGAGCCAGATGCTTGTCCCTGTTGCCGACGAGGCTGCTGCCGCTGACCACCAAACTCATCACCGAAGAACTCCCGGAAAATGTCAGGCATCTGTTGCTGACGAACGGTACGGGTCATTGTGGTACGAATATGCACAACCATTGGCGTAACGGCTTCGGCAGCCGTTGAGAAATCACCCGGCACAGATGAAGGTCCACCCGGCATTGAGGCCAATCGGCCCATAATCGTTGGTGTCTGCGACGATTCGTTAAAAATTACATCCCGGTTGTTGAATCCCAACAGGCTGTAAGCGGCCAGCGTAATTCCACTCGACAGGAGTGCTATCAACGCTAATAATTTCCAGTTGCTTTTCATGTTTAAATGGGAAAATCTAATTGCTTTCTTTTTGTGTTAGAGACAGCTTTCTCTGTCTTGTTAGTATAACGGAAAGTCACTTCCGAAAAATCCAGGTCTTGTGGGGGCTTAACAAAATTTAACAAGGCTTTGTTAGAAGGCATTTTAACCCTTAATGACTCTTTAACCCACATTAACCGCCAACCAATTTACTATAATTCCCAAATTTTATACCAACCGTATAAATGAGAATAATCATGACGATTTGACATGCCTCTATGCTCAATAGAACAAAAAATATGTCAAAATGAACAATTATTGATTAGAAGATCAACAGATTAACTTATAGGCAAGATAGGAGCCTGCTATCTAATAAGGTATAAAAGGGGAAAGTCTACTTTATAGCCAGGAGCTCAAAGGCCTTCTCGGCAGCAGCTTGTTCGGCTTTTTTCTTGCTGTAACCACTACCTGTAGCAAAGGCTTCATCGTCAACAAGAACCTGTGCGATGAATTCGCGGAAGTGACTGTTGCCTTTTTCGGAGACAATTTCAAAACGAATCTCTTTCCCTTCGCGCTGCGCCCACTCGATCAGACGGCTTTTGTAGTTGCCATTATTCTGCACCACCGATTCAATATCGTAGTGAGACAATAGGTCTTTAAGGATAAATTGGCGCGAGAATCGAAATCCTTTATCTAAGTACACTGCCCCTACCAAAGCTTCGAGGGCATCGCCATACATGGAGGTACGAGCAGGCAGGCTACGTGTACGACTGCCATCGTATTCAATCAGTTGATCGAGACCTATTTTACGGGCAATGCCGTTAAGGGTTTCCCGATTCACAATGCGGGAGCGAATTTCGGTTAAGAAACCTTCGTCTTTGTAGGGGTATTTTTTGAAGAGAAACTCAGCAATAACCATTCCTAGTACAGCATCGCCCAGGTATTCGAGTCGTTCGTTTGATTCCCGAAATCCCTCAATGGCCGTCGCTTTTGAGGCCGACGTATGACGCAAGGCCAGTTGATACAATCCAAGATTTGACGGACGTGCGCCAATAATATGGCCAATTGACCGGCGCAGATTCTTACGCGGATCGCTGTTGCCAGACCGAAACCACTCTAGAGGATTGAATAAACTACGGGGCAGAGCGAGTTGCACGACTCAGCTAAGTTTACGGAAAATGATGATGGCATTATGACCTCCGAACCCAAACGCATTACTCATCACGGTTGTTATGGATCGCTCCTGTGCCGTGTTGAAGGTTAAATTAAAGCGCGGGTCAATTTCTTCATCGTCAGTGAAGTGATTAATTGTCGGTGGAACTAGTTGATGTTCCATCGCTTTTAAACAAGCAATCGCTTCAACAGCACCTGCAGCTCCCAGCAAATGACCAGTCATCGACTTGGTTGAGCTAATATTTAACTTGAACGAATGCTCTCCGAACAACTGATGAATAGCTTTCAGTTCCTGTGGATCGCCAATCGGGGTTGAGGTACCGTGGGTATTAATATAATCAATGTCGGTGGGCGAAATACCAGCGTCGTTGAGGGCGTCCTGCATCGCCAGAAATGCGCCTAAGCCATCAGGATGAGGTGCCGTAATATGATAGGCATCCGAAGACATTCCACCCCCAATTAACTCTGCGTAAATTTTGGCTCCACGAGCCAGCGCATGTTCATATTCTTCGAGAATAATAGAGCCAGCGCCTTCACCTAATACGAATCCATCCCGATCTTTATCATATGGCCGGGAGGCTGTTTCAGGCGAATCATTACGTTCTGACAAAGCCCGGTTGGCGTTGAAACCACCAATACCCGCCTTTGTTACAGCCGCTTCAGATCCTCCCACAACACACATATTCAGCCGCCCTAAGCGAATATAGTTCAACGCGTCAATAATGGCGTTGTTAGTGGATGCGCAGGCAGATACGGTCACGTAGTTGGTGCCCCGAAAGCCATAACGCATTGAAATTTGTCCCGATGCACTATCCGCAATCATGCGGACAATAAAGAAAGGATTGATACGGGGAGTGCCGTCACCTTTGGCATAGTCGATCATTTCGTCCTCAAACGATTTGAGCCCACCAATGCCCGATCCCCAAATAACACCGACTTTGTTTTTGTCGAGCGTATCGAGATTCAGATTAGCATCACGAACGGCTTCTTCGGTAGCGATGAGTGCGTAATGCGTAAACGCATCCATCTTACGGGCTTCCTGCCGGGGAATGAACTGAGTGACGTCCAGCCCTTTCACTTCGCAGGCGAACTGCGTCCGAAACTTGCTGGCGTCAAACTTCGTAATGGGACCGGCCCCGCTTACACCGGCGGCTAAGTTGTTCCAATAAGTGGGTACATCATTGCCAATGGGTGTCAACGCACCGAGGCCGGTCACTACTACTCGTTTGAATGTCATACAGCTATACTGCGTAATGAAAAAGAAAAACAACGCCAAGCCTAGAATTGTTGGTGTTGGCTTCCAGGTACTTAATGGATTTACTGATCGGAATGAACAATTCGAACTTGGACTAGTGGCCTTAATTCCGAATCAGGTTTCCGTAAAGGGGCTTACTTCCCGATGTGTTTTTCCAGGTATTCGATGGCCAAACCAACGGTAGAGATTTTTTCAGCCTCGTCGTCGGGAATGGGCAAATTGAATTCTTTTTCAAATTCCATGATCAGCTCAACTGTATCAAGCGAATCGGCACCCAGATCGTTGGTAAAGCTTGCTTCTGGCGTCACTTCTGACTCTTCAACCCCCAGTTTCTCAACAATGATATTCTTAACTTTTTGTGCAATGTCCGACATTTTAGTAGTCTGTTCTAGTTAAAAAACTGCGCAAAGAAACGTATTTACCTTTGTATTATCAAACAATTTTTTGGACTATAAATCGTTCGTGTTAGCTACGTATATGGATTTATACTTTTGGAAATCAAACGATTATGAATAGAAATTCAGCGAAAAGATAAATCCCATGTAGCTAAGGCATGTTGTAAAAAACTAGCCTATTTATCGAATCACAACTGACTTACAGACGTAAGTTGGAATAATACCCGTGCTTCGAATTAGTACTTCGGCATCTTGTGGCTGGGTATTACCCGTTAAGACAAGGGCTGTATCTAGGCCAAATTTGTTACCACCCAGAATATCAGTTCGTAAGGTATCGCCTACCATCAAAATATCTCGCTTGCTAATATGGGCTGCATTCTCGAGTCGCTCATACGCAAACATAAATAACTGAGCGTCGGGCTTACCGAAGCGGATGAACTGTTTGCCTACGATGTTTTCAATCATTTTAGCAATAGCACCAATGGCAATCGCAATGCGGGTTTTCGAGACGGGATACGTATTATCTGTATTGGCTACAATAACCGGAATATTACGTTTTCTAAGCAGATTCACTGTTTTGGTTAGATCAGTATTCCAATCAAAACCTTCATCGTCCAGGAGTACTAAGGCATTAATGTCGGCTACGTCTTTTAAATCAACCTGGCTGATGGGTAGTGTTTTAAGACCAGTCGTTTCGAGGTAATGAGCTGATTTTTCGGTCCCTAAATAGGCTACTGTACCATTGTGTACTTTTAAGTCTAAATATTCTCTAGCCAGCATTCCTGACGAGATAATGCGCTCTGGATTAAGGGCATAGAAACCCTGTCGATAATAAGATTCGGCCAGCTCATGAGGCCCACGCGAGGCATCATTGGTTAGTACGTAGTAGTCTTTACCCGTTTCCCGAAGCCAGTCAAACGTTTTTTCAATACCCGGCAGAAGGCCTTCTGAGTTTTTCAGAACCCCGAAGGCATCGAAGAAAATGACTTTATAGTTTTCTGCTACGGTCTTGAAATCGGCAAGTTGCATAGATGGGCAAAATGAAGAGTAGGTTCGTTGATTACCTATAGATTATTGGTAAAAATACGATTCAAGCCGAATTATCAATCAGTTTTCTTTAAGCAAGCTGTGTATATCGATAATTAGTTTGTCGATGTCCAGGGGCAATGTTCCATTGTAAATACCCCGAATCCGGCGATTTTGATCAACCAGGATCAGGTGCTCAGTATGCAGAAATTCGGTTGATAGTTAATGAAGCTGTTGGTTTGACTGGTAATAACTGTCAATAACTGACATGCTAAGGACTGTGACTAGGTGGAGTCGATTCATGACAATTAGTGTTTAGTTAACGACTTGGACATTATCACCGGTTAATGTCTACCGGTGGGGCGGAAAATTTTCGGGAGGTCCTTCTGGACGATCATCTGGCGGGCCATCTCCAGGAAGCCGGGGCGGGCGCGGGCGCTGACCGAATAGTTTCGCCAAGTCAGCTACTAATCGAGAAAAGTCAGCTTGCTGATCCGGTCGGCAAAGTGCTTTGATTTGCCGAAAGTGAGAGAAATTAAGTTCGGCAATTTGCCGCTGCACATCCTCAATCTGACGAATTAGCGCATTTGCTTTAGCTGAATCAGGTTGCGCTGACGGAAGCAGACTATAGTATTCCTGAAATAACTGAATCGACTCCGCATTTAATCGTTCCGTTTGTTGGTGATGTTGCCGGCCCATTTCTAAATACTGCTGTTGCTGCTGCTCATCGAAATGAAGCCGCTCAATAATTACCCTGGCAGGGCCTTTGCCGTCAGGTAATGGGCCTTGCAACTGACCGGCCTGTGACGGCCTGCCAGAGGTCAAGACCAGATAGCCAATGGTTAGCAGATTTAGTAAGAGCAGGCCAATTACGGCGAAGGTCAGTAGTTTTGTCCGCTCCATAAATCATAGAGTTGGTTATTGGATGGATAAAGCTGCATATCTGAAACAACCGTATTTAAATCGGTCGCTTCTGCTGGTTTGACTCTAGCTGATTGATTAATTACCTGCCAGTTTAGTAGAATCAGTAATACGAACGAAGCTACCATACCCCAAACTACCCGTACTGATACATAGGTTTTAGGTGGCTCCTGATCAAGCCGCTTCTGGATTTTTGCGAACAGAAACGGGTTTGGTTCTGCTCGTTGGATGCCATCTAAACTACCTAGTATATCGATTATCCATTTATCTTTTTTAGGTTCCATATTGATTAAGACGACAGGTGCTGGGGATTCCTACGGGTGAATAAGTCAATAGTCGTTAGTAACTGATATAAAAACTGATGCCTAACCACTGTTGACCAACGACTTATAATAACCCGCTAATTGTTTTTTTAAGTTTTCGGTAGCGCGTTGCAAAAGGGATTCAACAGCTCCAACGCTTATAGTCATTACTTGAGCCGCTTCGATATTGTTTAGCCCTTCGACTTTTGTCAGGATATAAGCCGTTTTTTGTTTGTCTGATAGTTTGTTAATCGCCTGAAAGAGGATCGCTGCAGACTCCTGCTTTTCTAAGGCGATACCGGGATGGAAAAAATCGGTGGGTTGGTGCAGAACTTCACCCGTACTGCTGTCGAATAGGCTGGTGATAAAGGCAAATCGCTTTTGACGTTTCCTGTGTTTCAGGAAATCGAGCGATTTATTAACCGCAATTCGATAGAGCCAGGTTGTGGCACTGGCGTCACCTTTGAAGGTACTTGCCGATCGAAATACCTCTACAAAAACATCCTGCGTAATCTCTTCGGCATCTTCGCGATTACGAACGTAGCCTAGTGTCAGTGTAAATACCCGGCTTTTAGTTTGGTCATAAAATTCCCTGAAGGCCAGTTCGTTGCCTTTCTGTAGTTCCTCAATCAATAATGGCAAGTTCGGTAAGTTGTTCATCATCAAGCTATCCGCTCAATGGTTATAATGCTACTTTGACGCCTTGCCTGGTCGAAAGTCATTGAATAGATGAACTATATACCTAACGCTCGCAGAATTTTCTCTGCGTCGAACTGCTCGATAGACGGGAAATAAATCTCGTATGCCTCGCGTTGCAGCTTGATGGCGTAGGTTCGGTGGAAAAAATAACGACCGTACTTGATAACGTAGTTGAGGATGAAAAACCGGTAGGCTTCGGGCAGAAACCGAATTTCGTTTTCGGTAAGTGGAAAGACTTTGTGATATTCTTTTAAAAACAACAGAAATCGGTCTTCCATTAATGGGCCGATTACGTAGCTGAAAACTGTTCGGTCACCAGCGTTGGAAACTACCCGACTGAAAAAATAAAAGTCCAATACCCGGTAGCTGATCCGAAACCAGTCGTAATCCCAGCGGGAGTAGAGTTCGAGATTTTGCGTGACCGAAAAATTGCCAATATTCCAGTCGACAAAGACGGGCATCGTTTCAACAGTGCCTGCTACGAGTTTTTGGCGGTTTGCCAGAAATAATTCGCACTGCCGTTTTAATTCATTTATATGTAGCCGGTGCTCAAATTGGCCAACTTCAGTTTCCAGTAGGTCCAGCAAATCCCAAACATCGGAACGTAGCGTTTTTGACGATTTCGGAAGTACTGTGCTCACTCGTGAACACGCCTTATGAAATTTCGCAATCTGTCTGCCCAGCATCTGAATATGATGCTCCTCTAGCCGACGGGGCAGTTTTAATTGAATCCGAATTGGGTTATAAAACACCACCCAGGCATCCACAAAACTGTCTTTTTGCCGGTACGTATACACCTGACCATCCCGTACCAGCGATTTTGCCAATACATTTTCGAATGGATAGAGCAGATTGTTGGCTAAGGCGTGAATAATACGATGATCTTCCAGAAAGTGATCGTACTTGCCAAAATAAGACAGTTTGGCAATGATATGCTCTCCATCCTCAAAGGTAACTTTGAAGACGTGGTTGGTTGAAACCCGCGCGCTAATGTCTTCAATGGTCTGAATTTGTACAGATCCATCGAACTCCGCCCAGGCTTTTTTTATAATGGTAGGATAATCAACAAGACGCATTTTTTTGGTAAAAGGGTGGAGTAAGTAGATTAAGGATAGATTGGATTAACCGAACTTACTCCACCGACTTCACTAAATAATCTCAAAATATCGTTTCAGTTCCCAGTCACTGACCTGGCGAAGATATTGCCGCCATTCCCAGTCTCGGGTACGCGTGAAATGGTCAACAAATTCGGAGCCAAACAGTTCGGTCGCTACAGTAGAATTAGCCATTGCCCGCGTAGCTTCATCCAGATTCGTTGGCAATATGCCATTTCGCTTATCAGCATAGCCATTGCCAACCGAAGCCGGAATGTCGAGTTTTAGTTTATGACGAATACCATACAAGCCTGAAGCCAGCGACGCGGCTATTGCCAAATAGGGATTCGTATCAGACCCCGACACACGATGCTCAACGCGGGTATAGGCTTCTTTATGGTTCAACACTCGAAGCGCAGTTGTCCGATTATCTACCGACCAGGTTAGTGTGGTGGGAGCCCAGGCACCTTCAACCAATCGTTTGTAGCTGTTAATCGTTGGCGCGAACATTGGCGTAATGTGTGGTAAGCAATACAATTGCCCGGCAATGAACTGACGCATCAGCTCACTCATGTTGTTGGGCTTTGTGGGATCGTAGAACAGGTTTTTTGTCTGTTCGGGGTTCCAGAGACTTTGGTGAATATGCCCACTACAACCCGGTAACTCAGCATTCCATTTCGCCATGAACGTAGCGATTACACCGTGCCGATACGCAATTTCCTTTACGGCTGTTTTGAACAAAGCTGCTTTGTCGGCAGCCCGAACAACCTCATCATGCATGATGGCCGCTTCATAAACACCAGGCCCGGTTTCGGTATGTAAGCCTTCAAGTGGTATATCGAATTGAGCCAACAGATCGAATAGATCATGATAAAATGCACTTTCGAGAGAGGGCCGCAATATAGAATACCCGAACATGCCCGGTGTAAGCGGTTCTAATTGCCGGAAGTCTTTCTGTTGCAGACTTTGGGGTGTTTCGCGGAAATTAAACCATTCGAACTCCTGCGCAAATTCAGCATGAAAGCCCATATCCTGACACTGACTGGCAATACGTTTGAGCAGGCTGCGTGGGCAGGCGGCTAGTGCATAGCTAGTAGTATGGTTGGTTGAGGTAGTGCTAAAGTCGGCTAGAAAAAAGGGAATATTGTCTTCCCAGGGGAGTTGACGAAATGTAGAAACGTCGATGCGGACAGGAGCATCGGGGTAACCTGAGTGCCAACCCGTCGTGCGACCATTATCATATGGGGTATCGGAGGAATCCCACCCCCAGACAACATCGCAAAAACCGAAACCATCGGTCAGGCCGTCCAGAAACTTCTGTCGATGAATGATTTTGCCCCGTAGAACGCCGTCAATATCGGTAAACGCATATTTAATTTTCGGACTGTCGTTTTGATTGATGAAGTCGATAATATCTTGCTGAGTCATGACAGTAAGGCTTATTCTTCGGAATACTGCCCGAAAAACAGTATTAAGTCGTTATTCGGGCAGGTATAAAAAACTGGATTCGTGCGGGTAAAGCTACTTATTCCCAGGCTACCTTCCATGTATTACTAGAATCCGATTCGTTTGATAAAGCATAATACTGCATTCTCAGATCAATCACTTCACATTATCCAGATTAAAATGTAAACCACTGTTTTCGCGCCGGGCCATTGCCATCTTGATAACCAGATAAGCGACCTCGATCATATTTCGAAGTTCACAAATGGGAACCGATACTTTTGACTGACGGTAGAGTTCTTCGTGTTCTAAATAGATCAACTCAAGGCGATCCATAGCTCGCTTCAGGCGTCGGTTGGTGCGCACAATGCCAACGTAGTTAGACATGATCGACTCCAGTTCCTTTTTCATCTCGGTTACCAGAACCAATTCCTCAGGGTGGGTTGTACCTGCATCATTCCAGGCCGGGATGTTTCCTGGTAAAACGGCTTGATCAAGCAATTCCACGGTTTTTTCATAAGCCCGATGACCAAAGACAACGGCTTCGAGAAGCGAATTTGATGCCAGCCGATTGGCCCCGTGCAAGCCTGTACAGGAGCACTCGCCAACTGCATACAGAAACTGAATATTCGTTTGACCCCACTCATTTACCCGGACACCTCCACAGAGGTAGTGTTGAGCCGGTACGACCGGAATGTAATCTTTACGCAAATCCAGGCCTAAATGGTCTCGACAGTAAGCAGTTATATTGGGAAAGTGCTCAACAAATCGTTCATAGTCGCAGTGGGTTACATCTAGGTAAACGTGAGGATCCCCGGCTTTTTTCATTTCGGAGTCGATAGCGCGAGCCACAATATCGCGTGGGGCTAGCGACAGGCGCGGGTCGTAGTTTTCCATGAACGTCTCGCCTTTTCGGGTACGTAGCACACCACCAAAGCCCCGCACAGCTTCTGAAATTAGGAAGTTTGGCTTCTTGCCTGGTTCATAAAGAGCGGTCGGGTGAAACTGGATGAATTCCATATCTTTCCCGATGCCCTTAGCACGGTACGCCATTGCAATGCCGTCACCAGTGGCAATGTTCGGATTGGTTGTATTCTGGTAAATGTTGCCGATGCCGCCCGTTGCCAGCAGAGTTGTTTTAGCTAGAAACTGCTCAACCTCACCTGTTCGCGTGTTCAGTACGTAGGCCCCAAAGCACTTATTATCCGTATCGTAGCGATGAACCGTTTCGCCAAGTTGGTGGCGCGTGATGAGTTCAACCGCGTAGAAATGTGTAAAAATCTCAATGGATTTTAGCGAATTTGCTTTTTCGAGCAATGCCCGCTCAATTTCAGCCCCGGTAATGTCTTTGAAGTGGAGAATCCGGAAATCGGAGTGGCCACCTTCTTTGGCGAGGTCATAATCGGAACCGCCATGCTCTTTGTCGAATCGAGTGCCATAGTCGATCAACTCCTGAATACGTACAGGTGCTTCGCGGACAACAATCTCGACAATGTGACGGTCGCTCAGAAAGTCGCCCGCAATCATGGTGTCTTCAATGTGTTTCTCAAACGAGTCATCCTCCGACCAAACCGCGGCAATGCCACCCTGAGCGTATTTAGTGTTGGTTTCTTCGGCCTGCACTTTAGTAATTACACCAATCTTTACATCCTGTTGTAACTTCTCAAAATGCATCGCCAGTTTAGTGGCGTAACTTAGGCCCGCGATGCCGGAGCCGATAACCAGAAAATCGAATTGATGGGGCATTGGTATTTTTATTTGCCGGGTCTAATGCGAAGTTGTTCGTTACTGAGTACAGAAAAGCTATTCATAAGCGCGTCTCCTTGACTTAAGATTACATTTATAGCTCGTCGGGATTTTTCTGTACTATTCATTTTTAATAGCCTAACCAATAGGATACCGCAGTGATTCATACGAAGCCGATGGACAAGCTCTCCAAAATCTTTGTCTTCTGTGAGCAAAATCGCATTTCGAT
This sequence comes from Spirosoma arboris, assembly GCF_009754945.1. Lineage (GTDB taxonomy): Bacteria > Bacteroidota > Bacteroidia > Cytophagales > Spirosomataceae > Spirosoma > Spirosoma arboris. Next base: position 723,574 of record NZ_WPIN01000002.1, on the reverse strand, counting down.
CTACTGCAATTTGTAAGACTTATGGATCAGGTATACTAGAGAACGATTCGGCTATAGCAAGAACAGAAAAGCCTTTCTCTCGTAATTCTTTAACGACTGTAAAATCAAAATTCTCGTCAGCGACAAAAGAGTAATCATCCTGCCTGGGCATAAACGACCTCATTTTTCACCGTTTCAGATGCAAATAATAAGCAGGCATACAGCGCTGTTTCAGTAACACGTGGATACGATTCCAATAGCTGCGGTATTGTCTCGCCATTGCCTAGCTTTTCCAGAACCAGATCGACAGGAATGCGTGTGCCTTTTATGACAGGCTTTCCAAACATAATGGTTGGGTCCGAAGTAATGTAGTCTCGCCAGTTCATAGTTTCTATTCGTTATTTACTTACTCAACTCCAGCATCCTCGCCACCGATTCATAGGCTTTCACGCGCACATCCTCTGGAACAATAATTTCTGGTTGTTCATAAAGCATAGCGTTGTAAACCTTCGCCATCGTGTTCATCTTCATGTAAGGGCACTCCGAACAGGCACACGTATTATTCTGACTGGCTGGAGCGGGAATGATCTTCTTGTGCGGAACGGCCTGTTTCATTTTGTGCAGGATACCCGCTTCTGTACCGACGATAAACGTTTGCTCAGGACTATCAACTACGTATTTAAGCAAAGCGGTTGTCGAACCCACATAATCGGCTTCACTTAGAATATGCTCCTGGCATTCAGGGTGAGCGATGAACTTTGCTTCTGGGTAATCTGCCCGCAATTTGTGCAGCTTTTCCAGCGAAATATCGATATGGACGATGCAGGCGCCATCCCACAATACCATATCGCGTCCGGTTTTCTTCGAAACAAAGCGGCCCAGATTGGCGTCTGGCGCGAAAATGATCTTCTGATCTTTGGGTAAGCTTTCGACAATTTTCAGGGCGTTCGACGACGTAACGATAATATCGGATAACGCTTTGATTTCGGCCGAGCAATTAATATATGAGAGTACGATATGATCAGGGTATTGCGCTTTGAACTCGGCAAACTTATCGGCCGGGGCCGAATCGGCGAGTGAACAACCTGCATTCAGGTCAGGAATGACTACCTTTTTCTCTGGTGATAGCACTTTCGCGGTTTCGCCCATGAAATGCACACCACAGAAGACAATCATATCGGCGGGTGTAGCAGCTGCCTGTTGAGACAAACCGAGGCTATCACCAATGTAATCGGCTATATCCTGAATGTCTCCATCTACGTAATAATGAGCGAGGATAACCGCATTTTTTTCTTTTTTGAGCCGGTTAATTTCGGCGACCAAATCTATGCCTTCGGCGACAGGCTTATTAACATAGCCAATACGTTGAACTTCTTCCAGGAGTGCTTCCATTGAGGGTATCGACAGGTGGTTTACTACTAAACAACGAATACTAAGAAAATGTCACGATATTCTTTTGTCCGAAAGCCTATCTTCTCCATATGGGTCTTTATAAGGCCGCGGAGAACGGACTTCGCTGGCAAATTCACTTCATCGTTCTTCAGATGGGTGAATCCAGGTGGGGCGAATTTCAGTAAATCGTTCGGGCTTTCAAACAACAGCTTGTATTTGATTAGTTTTGAGATAAAGCGGTTCTATTCATGACAGACGATTTTCTTCAACTACGTATCGTTCGCATTGTTCCTGAAACAGGTGATTCCAATAGTTACTTTCTTGAACCACTAAATGGTCAATTCATTCCATACCATGCCGGACAGTTTCTGACCCTGATTATACTTCATAATGGTCATGAGGTTCGTAGGTCATATTCGCTTAGTTCAACTCCTGAAGAAAAAGCCTTACGCTTGACAATTAAGCGAGTCCAGAACGGGGAGATATCACGTTATCTTCATGATACACTCCGCATTGGCGACGTTGTAACGAGTTTATATCCCGCCGGGCGATTTACGTTGGATGAAGACCAAGCCGGAGATGTCGTCTTATTTGGGGCAGGAAGCGGAATAACTCCGTTGTTTGGCCTCATTAAACAGATGTTAGGCGAGGAGTCGGCTCAACGGGTAACGCTATTTTACAGCAGTCCAAACGAGCGAAATATCATTTTTCGAGATGAATTAAATGACTTACAAGACCAGTTTCCAGAACGTTTTCGACTAATCTACCTGTTGAGTAACCCGTCTGATGACTGGAGCGGACTACGGGGAAGGTTGAATAATGTAATGCTCGAACGACTGTTGCCCGAGTTAATTGGGGCTTCAAATCCTGAAGAAGTCCGATTTTACGTATGTGGACCCGGCGATTATATGCGAATGATCCAGTTTACACTTGTGTTCAGCGGCTTTCGCTCAGAGCAGATTCGACGTGAGAATTTCGTGGTTGAGCCCGTTTTTTTAACTCCGCCACCATTATCGGCGCAGGATAGAACCGTTTTGCTACGTTTTCGGGGACATGAGGTTGAGATTCAGGTTCCGGCGTATAAATCCATTTTACAGGCCGCTTTAGATGAGGGGATACATTTACCCTATAGTTGCCGGGGAGGTCGCTGCTCTACTTGCGCTGCCCGTTGCCTATCGGGCAGTGTACACATGACTATCAACGACGTACTGACGGAGCGGGATCTTTCTCAAGGCTGGGTGCTTACCTGTACGGGATTTCCTGAAAGCGATGGGGTCGTGATTGACGTGGTGTAGCGCGTGCTTCCGACGGCGCTACTTATACTTTCGTTTTCAAAAACGCAATGACTACATCCAGACCTCTCTGATAGTGATGATTGTTTGGAATTACAATATCCGCTTCAGCACGGTAGGGTTTAATGAATTGGCGATAGGTTGGTTTGACGTGGTATTTCCAGCGGTACATGACATCATCAAGATCATAACCACGTTCTTCGGCGTCGCGCTTGACCCGCCGTTCGAGTTTGATGCTGTTTTTAGCGTCGATGAAAATTTTCAGATCCATCTGGTCTGCTAACTCCCGGAAGTGGAAAACGAAAATTCCTTCAACAATAATGATCGGCGCAGGCTTAAACGTCAACATTCTGGGAACAATGGCCGGATTATTGAACGTGTATTCTTTTTGCGTGACAATCTCACCATTATGTAGCTGACCGATATGTTTTGCATACAGATGGTGATCAATTGTTTCGGGTAAATCGAAGTTATGAATGCCCTGATCATCTACCGGAATGACATCGCGGCTGAGGTAATAATTATCCTGCGAAATCAGGCAGATCTGATCGTCGGTGAAGGCATTCAGAACACCTTTCAAAAACGATGTTTTTCCTGAAGCACTGCCGCCGGTAATGCCGACGATGAAAGGTTTGGTTGCCATGATGAAGTAAGAGAAATAACAAAGAAAGCAGGAAAACGCAAATGGCCAATAAAAAAGCGGTTCACCTGTTAAGTGAATCGCTTTTAAATCAATGGCTAACCTAGTTTAAGCAACTACAGACTCGGCAAGTACCAGTACTTTGTTCTGAAGTACTTCAACCACACCACCGTCGACGATGAATGTTTGTTCACCTGAAGTCGTTTGCACAATAAGCTTTCCTTTATCCAATGTACTGACCAGAGGAGCATGGTTGTTCAGAACCTGAAACTGGCCTTCGCTACCTGGAAACGTAACCGCACTGGCTTCGCCAGAAAAAACCTTACGGTCGGGAGTGATAATATCTAATGTCATACTCAAGAGATGTATGATGTATGATATATGATGCATGACGAGGTATTAACCTACATCATAATCATACGTCATACATCTTTATTATAAAGCTCCTTTTACAAAATTAAGAACGCTGCTAATCTGAGTTTTTGCAGCAGGTTCGGCTGCTTTTGCAGTTAAACCTCCCTGATCGAGTTTGCCCACAGTTGCCAGTGCTGTTGAAACCAGAGACTGGCCTGATGATTGGGTGCTACCACCAAGTGATGACAATGCACCACTGATACCGCTTAAGCCACTCGTTAGCTGACTTCCTTTTCCAAGTAGTGAACCAGCAGCCATGATGCCTTCCAGCTGGTTTCCGCCCGATGCCAATTTCGCTAAACTAACAGCTTTGCCTAAAGCTCCGCTGCCCAGAGCACCAGTTGGAATTAAGGGAAGCAAGGCTTTCAGTTTACTTGCCTGCGCTAGTACCTTATCCTTGAAGGACGTTGGCTTGGCTTGAGCTTCGGCTTCCAAACCTGCAATTCCAGTTTTCAACTCCTGGGTTGTAGTTGCTTTATCGCCTTTGTCAAGCGCAGCTACTGCATTGTCTAAATGGGCAGTTGCTGAACCATCCTGTAGTGTCGTGGCCGACCCGCCTGGCATTACCGTCGAATCCTTAATAGCGCCCCCAACAATAGGTTTTGTTGGAACTGCTGGAATTTCAGGTGTCGTAATCTGTGCTGACGTAGCCACTGTTGTGACCAAGCTAAATGACATAAGAGCGACTCCTATTCTTAATCGAATCGTTTTCATAAAACTAAGTTTGTTTATTGTCAAACCATCAGACTTAAGAAAGGGGCTTTGGTTTCCAGTCTACGATTAATAAACAATTAAATCGTGGACTGGAAACCAGGAATTGCGCTTATTGACCCGCTTCTTTCAGCATTTTCTCTCCTTTCGCAACGGCATCCTCAATTGTACCAACGAGGTTGAACGCTGCTTCAGGTAGGTGGTCATATTTACCGTCGATGATCAGGTTGAAGCCCTTGATGGTATCTTCAATCGGTACCAGAACGCCTTTCAAACCGGTGAACTGCTCAGCCACGAAGAATGGTTGCGACAGGAAGCGTTGTACACGACGAGCGCGACTTACTACCAGTTTGTCTTCTTCAGAAAGTTCTTCCAGACCCAGAATGGCGATGATATCCTGCAATTCTTTGTAGCGTTGCAGAATCTCCTTCACACGTTGAGCCGTGTTATAGTGCTCGTCGCCCAGGATTTCGGCAGACAGAATCCGCGATGTTGAATCAAGAGGGTCAACGGCAGGATAGATACCCAACTCAGAAATTTTCCGGCTTAATACCGTCGTAGCATCTAAGTGAGCAAAGGTCGTAGCAGGAGCAGGGTCAGTTAAGTCATCGGCAGGTACGTAAACGGCCTGTACCGACGTGATCGAACCCCTTTTGGTTGAGGTGATACGTTCCTGCATGACACCCATTTCGGTAGCCAGCGTAGGCTGGTAACCTACAGCCGATGGCATCCGGCCTAAAAGAGCCGATACCTCAGAACCCGCCTGCGTAAAGCGGAAAATGTTATCAACGAAGAACAGAATATCACGACCAGCACCTTCGCCGTCACCATCGCGGAAGTGCTCAGCGATAGTTAGACCTGACAGAGCCACACGAGCACGCGCTCCTGGAGGCTCGTTCATTTGTCCGAATACGAACGTTGCCTGGCTTTTGGTCATTTCTTCCAAATCTACTTTGGTCAAATCCCAGCCACCTTCTTCCATCGAATGTTTGAATGCGTCGCCGTATTTAATGATACCAGCTTCGATCATTTCGCGGAGCAGGTCATTTCCTTCGCGGGTACGTTCGCCCACACCGGCAAATACTGACAGACCTGAATAGGCCTTCGCGATGTTGTTGATCAATTCCTGAATCAATACGGTTTTACCTACACCGGCACCCCCGAAGAGCCCGATTTTACCACCCTTTGCGTAAGGCTCCAGCAGGTCAATTACTTTGATACCTGTGAAGAGAACTTCGGTTGAGGTAGCGAGGTCTTCAAATTTAGGAGCAGCGCGGTGAATTGGCAGTCCTGTACCAGTTGTCTTTGGTTGAGGGATACCATCGATAGCATCGCCAACAACGTTGAACAGCCGTCCACGGATGCCTTCGCCCGTTGGCATGGTAATTTGAGCACGAAGGTCAATAACATCTAAGCCGCGATACAGCCCGTCGGTCGAGTCCATCGCAATAGCGCGTACACGGTCTTCGCCGAGGTGTTGCTGAACTTCCAAAATGACCTCCTGGCCATTGGATTTTGTTACTTTGAGGGCGTCCAGAATGGCGGGAATCCGAGTGCCTTCGCCCTCGAAACTCACGTCCACGACCGGCCCGATTATTTGCGTAATCTTACCCGTATTGACTGCCGTTGCCTTACTCATTTGTATGTGGTATTTCTTTATTGAAATGTTGCCCATTGTTTGGGACTGCAAAAGTAGGAGAAAAACAGCGTAAGGTCAAGGAACAGCCTAGTCATTTTCCTGTTGATTCATAACGAAATAGGTTTGGCAGTTAGGTTTTTACGTGAAAAGTCAAACAAAAACCACCTAGAGCGGATTTGTACAAAAACAAGTCGCTTGTCAACAGTCGCTTGTCCGTGTGTGATCATTACTGGGTAATATCAACACTATCTGTGAGCAACTGTTAATTAGCTACTACTGACTCAACGACTCTTTTTCATGCTTCAACAACGTTCAAGTGGCTTGCTTCTTCATATTACGTCATTGCCTTCTGCGCACGGTGTGGGTGATTTAGGTCCTGAAGCCTATCGGTTTGCTGATTTTCTGGAAGCATCAGGGCAAACATACTGGCAAATTCTACCACTCACCCCTGTTGATCCTGGCTCAGGCTTCTCTCCGTACAGTAGTCCGTCGGCTTTTGCGGGAAATATTCTGATGATCAGTCTTGAGAAACTGGTGGATGAAAATCTGCTTAGTCAGAATGATCTGGATGTATTTAATGTGCAGCCTGTTCATGACGTAACGGTGACAGAGCCTCCCAATATGTCAGGTAATGTGAGTCCGACCATACTGGCTGGTCCGCTTGTATTAGCCCCCAACACGATGCATGCTGCCTGGATAAAGAAGCGGCCACTGTTGCAACAGGCAGCCGAAATCTTTCTGCGCGATGCAGCGCCTGCACAACGTAGTGACTACGACCGCTTTTGTGCCTGGCAGGCCGATTGGCTAAATGACTACGCGCTTTTTACCGCTTTGCAGGAGTCTACCGGCGAACCTACCTGGGTACGATGGCCTGAAGAATTGGTCCGGCGCGAGCCCGCTGCATTAGCTCGTCAGACCGAGCTGCTACATGACAGGATGGAGGTGATTAAAGTGATGCAGTACTTTTTCATGCGACAGTGGAACGAGTTGACGGCCTATTGTTATGGGAAAAAGATTCATTTGATGGGCGATATTCCCATTTACATTCAGTTTAATAGTGCTGATGTCTGGGCGAACCCGACGCTGTTTAAGCTCGATGCTAACTTTCAGCCTTTGTTTGTCGCAGGTGCTCCCCCCGATTATTTCAGCGAATATGGGCAGCGGTGGGGCAATCCTATTTACGATTGGGCCGAACACGAACGTACTGGATTTGCCTGGTGGATGCATCGTTTGCGTCACCAGATGTCACTCTATAGCCTGACCCGTTTGGACCATTTCTTAGGATTTGCAGTGTATTGGGAGATTCCGTCTAATGAACCAACGGCTAAGGTAGGTGAGTGGGTAAAAGCACCCATCGAAGCCTTCATGCATGCCATGCACAGACAATTTGTTCAATTACCCATTATTGCCGAAGATTTAGGTGCTAAAGCCGCTGAAATTCAGCCTTTCCTGCGGCATTATGGTATACCCGGAATGCGTGTAGTACAATTTGGTTTTGGTCACGACATGCCCACTTCCACGCACGCTATTCACAACCATACCGAAAATTTTGTAGTTTACTCCGGTACCCACGACAACAATACAACGTTGGGCTGGTTTCGGGAATCAGATGAAATTCATCATCAGCGGATGAATGAATACCTTGGGTTTAAAATCACGGAGAAGAATGTCGTCGATCAGATTTGCCGTCTGACAATGCAGTCGGTAGCCCGGCTGGCTATTATGCCTGTTCAGGACATTCTGAATCTTGACGATACGCACCGAATGAATACGCCTGGCCTGGGTGGTCGAAGTTGGCAATGGCGTTTGCAATCGGGGCAATTGACCCATCGGGTAGCTGAGAAGCTATTAAAACTGACAAGGATGACGGGACGGATGTAAAGTTGCGGGTTTGAGATTGCTGCTCATACGCGCTTATACCGGGAGCTAACGTTCTGACTACAACCCGTGAGATCTTAGTAAAACGTGTTCTGCTTGATGCGAAATTACTATTCGCATCGGGTATTCGTGGTGGACATCAGTAGGTTCGTAGGCACTAACCAGTGATTAACTACGTTTCTCTTTCATGTCATCCTTATTTTTCTGGAAAAATTGGAGCCGGACATATCGGCTTACCTACCTGATTAGCTTTATTGCCTTCATTATCAGTCTTGTCGCGTTCGTTATTGCCTGGGTACGCGGCCTGGGCAATGTTGTCCACTGGGACGTACTGAGTGAACTGAACGAACTGCCGATTACTTTTCATTCTTTCTCCGACGGTATCCTTGACTATGCTGTAAACGGAAAAGCCTACGCCGTCTCTGAACAATTTATAGCATCGGCGATGCAGGTGCGCCCCGAACTGGCTACCGCTTTTCTGATTGGTATTTGTATCGCCTTCATTTTGCTGATTAGCGCCATTACCCGCTTCGACCGAATTCGGTATCTGATTGGCATGGCTATTCTTATTCTCGGACTGGCTTTTTTTCGCTGGGACATGCTCGAAGTGCCGGGGCTTGGCAGTAATTACCTGTTTTTGCTGCTCACTTTTTTATTTGGGACTACGAGCTACTATTTCCACGCTTTTCGATCCGATTTCCAGATACCCGTTCGGCTCGGCGTTTTTGGGCTACTAACTCTTGGTGTTGCAATTGCTCTAAGTGCGCTCTCACCGGTGAAGTTCCCAGCTTTGATCGTGATCAGTTATGGTATGCCTGTATTGCTGGTGTTGGGCAGTGGATTCATTTTCTTCATTGCTACCGAATTAGTTGCCGGACTTGTCTGGCTCACATCTGCCGGGCGTTCTGAAGAAGGAAAGACGCAGGTCAGTTCACGCCGGACTCTGGGTATCAATAACTTTCTCTTTATTAGCTTTTTGTACCTACTCAATCTGGCACTTACCTGGTTGAAGAATACGAAATCTATCGATTGGGACGTGCTGGCGATCAGTCCCTTTATTCTGTATCTGGTTTCGGTAAAACTAGGTATCTGGGGATTTCGACGGTTGGTTCAACAACAGGACGCCTTCTCATTTCGCGATTCGGGCGCTTATTTGTACGCAGGGCTGGCTTTGCTCACAACCCTTACGATCGCTTATACATTCGTTACGGCCAATGATCCATTGGTAGAAGTATTCGAAGATGTGATTACCTATACGCAACTGGCTATGGGGTTGTGTTTCGTTGCCTATGTCGTCATTAACTTCCTGCCGATTTATCAGCAAAATCTGCCCGTTCATCGGATCCTTTATAAACCTAAACGGCTTGAACTAAGCTTATTCCGAATTGTGGGCGTGGTTGGGGTAATCGCTTTGCTGGCATCGGGCGGATTGATTACCCTTCGCCAGAGCATTGCAGGTTATTATAATGGATTGGGTGATTATTACATCGCCAGCAACCAGCCTACATCCGCCAATGCATTTTATCAACTCGCACTGGAACAGGAATTTCAAAATCATAAATCCAACTATGGTTTGGCGTCGATGGCGCTGGCTCAGAACAATCAGACAGCGGCTGCTTTTTATTTCCAGCAGGCGCTTTTGAAGAAGCCTAGTCCGCAGGATTATGCAGGATTAAGTCAGACTTATTTAAAAACAGAACTGTTTTTCGAGGCTGTAAAAGCCTTGCAGCGGGGTATTCGGGCGTTTCCGAACTGTGGCGAACTCCGGAATAATCTTGGTTATCTCTATGCACGTACCAGCATCGCCGACTCGGCCTACTATTATTTAAAGTCAGCGACCGCAAATGCTGATCGTACTGACGTGCCAGAGTCGAATTTACTGGCCTTCTACGCACGGAATCCGAATGTGTTGGCCGCCGACTCGACCTTAGCGCGTAGTGCGATTGAATCATCGTATGAATCCTACCAGGCGAATGCGCTGGCGTTGCGAATTGTAGCTGCACAGGATACGACACAACCGAAGCTACCGACCTGGCTGTCTGACGAAGCTATAAAACAAGGTCTAAGCGTGGGCCGATTCGCCAGTTTATATAACTACGCGCTAGTGAATCAACGCCCTGACAGTACAGTGGCTAAAGCATTTAAGAAGTTGTCAGAAAATCCCGCTAATCAGGATTTTACCGACGATTTACTCCTGGCCCGTGCTGTCGCTGAATATACGCAGCATAATCATTCGGCTGCTTTTGGGTTGATGGGGCAATTGGCTGAGGGAGACGAGCAAAATGGAGCTGCCTACCGTTCTATTGCGGGTTTGTGGTTATTGGAACAAGGTCTGTATCAGAAGGCGGCTGACATATTTGGCTATAACGCTGATACAACGTCAATTTACTATCGGGCTATCGCTTTTACAAAAGCCAATGAACTGGTAATTGCGCAACGTTTATGGGAGACCGCTGCCAAAAATGATCAGGCTGTGACCGCCTTGAAACAGGTGCTTTATCAGGAGCGAAAGCCAGTGTCCGATTTGGAAAAAGCATTTTATGCCACCTATCGCGTGGATGATTTAAACCGGGGTGCTTATTGGGAGACTATCCAGGATCCAAGTCTGAAGACTGTGACCGGTGTCGCCCTGACGAATGATTACCTCGATAATTTACAGTGGCGTAATGCGCAGTTGGTTTTATCGGGCTTACCCGATTCAAAACACGTGAGCGCTTTAGCTGCATCACTACGGGATGTTGCCGCAATTCGGTTGTCGGCTTTCCGGCGGAGTATCGGTTCGGCAGAGACGATGGCGAAGGGAGCTATTTTGCCACAGCAATGGGCAGAACGGGACTATTGGTTAGGGCAAACCTACGAACGTACCCATCGAATCGGCCAGGCACGAGAAGCCTATCAAAATGCCCTCAAATTGGCTCCGTTGAATGCCCGAATTGTTTCGGCTGCGGCACAGCTTGAACAACAGCAAAAGCATACAAAAACGGCCTATGATCTTGTGTTAACAGCGTTGTCGGTTAATGAAGCCAACGCCGACTTGCTGAAACTATATGTTACGCTGTGTCTGGACTTAAGCCTGCCTGACTATGCCGCTAATGGGCTTGCAAAACTACAAGCGGCCACCTCACCTGCCGATTATCAGGCGTTTCTGCTGACTTATCAGGAAAAATTAGCGTCAATCGAAAAGAGTAAGGAGAAATTTCTACAATGAAGTAGCTTTGTCTATTCAGCCTTACGTACTATGAACATTATAGAAACTCGCAACATCGCTAAACGTTACGTGATGGGCACCGAAGTGGTTGACGCGCTCAAGTCGATTACGATTAGCATTCAAAAAGGGGAATATGTTGCGTTCATGGGACCATCGGGGTCGGGGAAATCCACACTGATGAACATCGTTGGCTGCCTGGATTCGCCCACGTCTGGTCAGTATATTCTGAATAGTCAGGATGTTAGTCGTATGGGCGAAAACGAACTGGCTGAAGTTCGTAACAAGGAAATAGGCTTTGTCTTCCAGACGTTTAATTTGCTTCCCCGGCAAACTTCGCTTGAGAACGTAGCCTTGCCACTCATATATGCTGGCTACAGCAAAGCTGACCGTACCGAAAAAGCCATGCAGGCACTCAAAAATGTTGGTCTAGAAAATCGCGCTGGCCACCGGCCTAACGAACTCTCAGGCGGACAGCGGCAGCGTGTGGCTGTAGCTCGTGCTCTGGTCAACGATCCTAGTATTCTATTGGCCGATGAACCAACGGGGAACCTTGATACGAAAACGTCTTACGAAATCATGGACCTGTTCGACCAGATTCATAGTAAAGGCAACACCGTTATTATGGTAACGCACGAAGAGGATATTGCTGAATATGCCCACCGAATTATCCGGCTTCGCGATGGCCTAATCGAGACAGATCGCCAGAACACGAATATCCGCAAAGCTCAGGCGCTGATGCAGTCGCTAAAATGAGATGGGAGTGAGGTTATAGTCAAATAGATTATATTTAAACCTCCTACTAACTCCTATTAACATGTTTCGTAAAATTCTTCTGGCCCTGTTCGTTGTGCTGGTCGTTATTCAATTTATTCGGCCTGAAAAAAATCAGGCTGCAGGTGTGTCGGCGAACGACATTACAACCAAATATGCAGTTCCCGCTGATGTTCATACTGTGCTTAAACGGGCCTGTTTTGATTGCCATTCCAACAATACAACGTACCCCTGGTACGACAACATTCAACCTATTGCCTGGTGGCTCCATCACCACATCGAAGAAGGGAAGGAGGAACTCAATTTTTCGGAGTTTGCTACGTATTCGCCTAAGAAAGCCCACCATAAACTGGAGGAAGTAGGGGAGGCTGTTACTGAAGGCTGGATGCCCTTGGGTTCTTACCTCTGGATTCACCACGATGCCAAACTCAAACCCGAAGAAGCTAAAATGCTAGCAGACTGGGCAAAGGGATTGGAAGCCCAGATTCAGGTACCTGCTGGTGAAGAAAAAGAGGGTGAGCATCACGAAGAGCATTGATTCGTTTTTTTGTCATGCTGACGAAGGAAGCATCTTAAATGCTTCTAATAGTCAATAAGGGCACATTAAGATGCTTCCTTCGTCAGCATGACAAAAACAAAAAACTACGCTTTCAATTTCAACTTCTTTCCTGTCTCGGCGGCCTGATAAATAGCCTGTAATAAGGTAACATCCCGCAGACCCTCTTCACCGGTAACGTGACCGGGTAGTTGTTTCCCATCGAGTAGGTCTTTGCATACACCGTCCATGTGAGCGGCCTGATGGTTCACGACGGGCATCTCAATTGGCCCTTTGCTGGTACGTCCTTTCAATGGGCCATACCCGAAAGCGGGAGACAGTTCAAACCATCCTTTCTCGCAGGAAGCGTAAAGCCGCTCAACGCCCGATGCATAGCTGGTAGTTGAATTTGAAACTGCACCGCTCGGAAATTCAAACTGCCAGAACATCGTTTCCTCGACATCCTTAAATTTTACGGGATCGGTTTTCGGAGCAAACTGCGCTGTTACTGAAATGGGTTCTTCGCCCGTTACGTATCGGGCTCCCTGTATCGCGTAGATGCCTACGTCCATGAGCGGTCCACCACCGGCCATGCTTTTCTTCAAGCGCCATTGGTTGGGATCGCCACTTCGGAAACCATCACTGCTTTCTACGAATTTAACGGCCCCAAATACTTTTTCCTGTCCCAGGCGCATTACTTCTTTGGTAAATGGCTCGTAGTGAAGTCGATACCCAACAGCCAATTGTTTGTTCGCCTTTTTGCAGGCGTCAATCATGTTCTGGCAAGCTTTCGGCGTAATCGCCATTGGCTTTTCGCAAATGACGTGTTTGCCCGCTTGTGCCGCCCGAACAACGTATTCTTCATGCATCGAGTTAGGAAGCACTACGTATACAACGTCAATGTCCTTATTGTCAGCAATCCGGTCGAAGGTTTTGTAGTCGTAGACGTTTTCCTTGGGAATGTTGTATTTCTTCATCCATTCCTCGGCTTTTGACGGCGTGCCTGTTACAATCCCTGCCAGACGGCAGTTCTGTGTTTGTTGTAAAGCGGGAGCCAATAGGTTTGTACTGTAATACCCCAAGCCAACTAAGGCAATGCCTAACTTGCGACCAGGCTGCCCCGATCCTTTACGGTCGAGATCTGTCAGAATGGAATAAAGGCCGCTGGACTCATTCTGGACAACTTCATTACCGGCATAGCCGAGCATAGGTAGCGACATTGCCGATGCGCTCGCACCCAGATTACGCAGGAAAGTTCGTCGGGAATTGGATTGCTGATTTTTCATGAATAGGCCGGTTCTAGAACTCAGTAAAGCTACGTAAACTGTAATACGTGCTGGAGTTCATAAAAAAGTACCGAAGCTGGCTTTTCTACCAACTTCGGTACGAGGTCGTTTACTACTTAAAAAGTGAGTTTAAACGAGGCCAATCTGAATCTCGGTTACACACCTCTCCATGTGTTCCAAGTCAACGACACTGTATACCTCACGAACGCGCCCATCAGTCTGATGACCACCCCCGTGAAACTGGCCAAAAAGGGCATCATATAGCGCACCAAAGTCACTCCAAGGGCCCGTGTGGGTATACGACAGGCAGCGAAATGCGGGGAATACCTGATACGAAAACCGATCAGATAACTCTCCCGGCTGATTAATAGGTAAGACAATTTCCAGCTGAAATTCTTTGGTTTCATCGCCAGTGGCATCCGTATAAATCCACTGGATTGGCCCTGCGACGTCCAGGTTAAGTAGGCTGGCTTCTTTATAGAGTTCCATCGCAACGCTGGGAGCATATTGCGACAATGTCTGCAAAGTTGTGCGGGTAGTAAATGTAAGGGCTGTGAAGGGCAGCGTTTCTTTTTCGGATAAAGCGTTTTCTGGCATTGTCAGTTGCGTTGTCATGATTTGTTGGAGATTGGTGAATGACCGCAACAAAGGTCGAATGAGGTAGTGACAACGGTATGTCAGTAGGGTTTGAAGATGATTTTCCTACAAAAAAAAGAGCCAGCCCTGTGGGCTGACTCTCGGTATTTAGCTGTCGATTTATGACTAAAAGATATACTTATTATCTGCAATCATCGCGTCAGCGATCTGACGGCGGGCATCTTTGAGGTTCATCGGCTCAATTTTGGTGAATCGTTTTAGACCCATTAACATACCCCGTAATTCATCGCCTTCGGCAAAGGATGTGATAGCTGCCCGGCCAGCGTTGTTGACCTTCTCAACGGCTTCGTGCAAATAAACCAGTGCCATTTGCTTCTGTAGGGCAACCGCTTCTTCACCTTTGATGCCGATCAGTTTTTCAACACGTAGTAGAACAGATTCCGCTACGTACACTTCAATCGCCATATCGGCTACGTTCATAAGAATCTCTTGCTCGTTCGACAGCGTCATCATGAATTTCTGCACGGCAGCCCCCGATACCATCAGAGCCGCTTTTTTCAGATTCTTCAGGACTTTTTTCTCGGCAATGAATAAGCCTTCTTCTTCATCCGAACCGAAATCTGGAATCGACATGATTTCTTTGGCAACGGCCATGGCTGGACCCATCAGGTCAAGTTCACCTTTCATCGCCCGTTTCAGCATCATGTCCACCACAAGCATGCGGTTGATTTCGTTCGTGCCTTCGAAAATTCGGTTGATCCTGGCGTCGCGGTAGGAGCGATCCATAGGAGCATCGGCCGAATAGCCCATACCACCATATACCTGAACGCCTTCATCGACCACATAATCCAGTACTTCCGATCCGTGGACTTTCATGATCGCACATTCGATGGCGAACTGCTCCAGCGCTTTCAATTTCGCCTGCCCGTCTTCCATTCCCTGCCCCTTGAAGTCTTCAATCAGGTCGTCGATGTTCTGTCCAGCCCGATATGAAGCCGTTTCTGAAGCATATATTTTCAGTGCCATTTCGGCCAGTTTATGCTTGATGGCACCAAACTGAGAGATGGCCGTTTTGAATTGTTTGCGTTCGTTCGAATAACGAATGGCGTTGTTAAGTACTTCTTTCGAACCACCAATAGCGGCAATGCCTAACTTGATCCGACCAATGTTCAGAATGTTTACGGCAATCTTGAACCCGTTGCCACGCTCCGACAACAAATTCTCGACTGGCACTTTCACATCGTTGAAGAAAATCTGACGCGTATCAGAGCCTTTGATTCCCATCTTATGCTCCGGCTCATTCATCGTGATGCCTTCATATGTCCGCTCAACGATGAAGGCTGAGAGATTTTTGTCATCATCAATCTTCGCGAACACAATATAAAGATCAGCAAAACCACCGTTGGTAATCCACATCTTCTGGCCATTCAGAACGTAGTGTTTACCATCTTCAGTAAGGACTGCTTTGGTTTTGCCAGAGTTAGCATCTGAACCAGAATCGGGCTCAGTTAAGCAGTAGGCGGCTTTCCATTCGCCACTGGCTAATTGCGGTAAATATTTCGACTTCTGGTCGTCGTTGCCGTAGTAGACAATTGGTAATGTACCGATACCCGTATGCGCCGACAGAGCCACTGAAAACGAGTGGCCAGCACCAGTCACCTCGGCAACCAGCATGGATGTATTGAAATTTGTGCCAAAACCGCCGTACTGCTCAGGCACCGATGTGCCAAGAATGCCCAGTTCACCGGCTTTGTCCATCAGCGACGAAATCAGCTCTGGCGATTTGGCATTGTCGATTTCATTCAGACGTGGCCATATTTCCCGCTCCAGAAACTCGCGACAGGTAGCCGCAATCATCAGTTGCTCTTCAGTAAATTCTTCAGGGATAAAGACTTTGGCGGCTTCAGTTTCTTTGATCAGGAACTCGCCACCCTTAATGGAGGCTTTAGGCTCTGTCGCAATCATATTGCAGTCAGTTTGTTATGCTTGCATACTAATTATACGACAAAGAAAATCATTTCAAAATTAGTATGCAAGCATACTAATAATATTTTTCTCCTGAGCGCTCTAACCTACTAATCGGTAAGTGTAGATGTCGCAAATAACGTAATTTGCATACCATCTGGTGCCTGAATTCTGGATACCTCACTCCAAGGAGCGGTTGTAGGAAGGGCAACCGAAGTCGCTCCACCGTCGATTAGTTTCTCGGTTGCGGTGGCAATAGGCTCACTAACCCGCAACGCCAACCGAACAGGCCCTGAAACCCGACTGCCTACTTCAATCTGGTCGATCCGTGCGGCATGTTTAGCATCGATCAATTCGAGAGATGCCCGACCCGCATCCAGAATAATACCGTTTCCCGCTTCTTCATGCCATTCTTTCGATGTTGCCAGGCCGACTGTATCTCGGTAGAAACTGATCAATTCGTCCAGATTTTCGACAGTGAGAATAAGTCTCAACTCTTTTATGGCTTTTTCCATGATATGTTTTAGCGTGTTATTTAATCTTTCCCAACACCTTGTCCAGATTAACCGTTGCGGTGAGGTAGTCATAAACTGCTTGTAGATAATTCGATTTGGCTTGCGTTAGGGAAAGTTCTGCATCCGACATATCTAACCGGGAGGCAATGCCCTGTTTCCAGCGGTCGCGGGTGATACGGTAGCCTAATTCGGCGACCGAAATGGTTTGTTGCTGGGTTTGAATCCGAAGCCGTGCTTCTTCTACATTAGCGAGCCCAATCTTTACTTGAGCCCGTACAATCTCTTTAAGGTTAGCCAGTTGCGTGTTGCTTTGCTGACGGGTAATCTGTGCCTGTTGAATACGAGAATTTGTCCGGAAACCCGTAAAAATTGGGACATTCACTTGTAGGCCTACGTATGAACTCACTGGCCATTTGTAATCGCCAAACTGAAAATTATTAGCCTGCGACTGAGCTTGCGCCAGACCAATCGCCGATAGCTTCGGCTGCTTCTCGGCGATCTGTTGGACAATTTGCTCCTGATTCAGCTTTTCCAGTAATTCCAATCGACGTACTTCGGGTCTTGCCTGAACAGCATCCAGAAAAACGTCTGTTCCGGGAGAAATGAATAGAGCTTCGTTGTAGAGAAGAGAATCCTGAAGTTCAATGGCTTCTTGTTCATCCAGACCCATCGTCTGCTTCAAAATCGTTTTGGTAATACCAATCCGGTTCGTCAATTGGATCAGCGTTGGGCGCAGGTTTTCAACCGTAACGAAGGCACGTAGTGTATCGACGCGTGAAGCTCTTCCTTGAGCCAATAAGGATCGCGAATCTTTTAGTGCCTGCTCGTTGCGGGCAATGCTCTGTTGCTGTAATCGAAGTTGCTCCTGCGTAATCAATACGTCCAGATAAGCCTTCTTCACATCCGTAACGACGTTGGCCCGCACAGTCGTCAACGCTTCGGTCGTGGCCGATTCGTCGATCTGCGCTACTTTGATTCCCGATCGAACACTGGTTTGGAAAAGCGGCTGCGATACAGCAACACCACCCAACAAGGCATTTGATCCGCCGACCCGAAAGGTTGCCACTTGATCGTCGCCAAGGCCAACAAAACTGCCGGGTAGGAAGGAGACCTGTTTATTGAAGTAATATAAGTATTGCGCCGAAGCAGCTACAGTCGGTAAGGCGTAGCCTCTCGCTTCCACTACTTTCTGAGTAGATTTTGATGTCTCCAGTGTAGCGACCTTTAAGTCCCGATTTTTGTCAAGCGCTAGCTTGACTGCATCGTCCATTGTTAATTGCCGAACCTGGGCCAGTGTCACCTGACCGAGAGCCAGATGCGCAAAAGCTAAAAACAGGACGACGATATAATTCGTGTGTTTCATGATTAATGTTGTTGTAAAAAGATGTTGGTGTAGTGGGTGTTAGCGATGGTTTCTGTATGACCCCGACGGGGGTCAAATGTTTATAGAGAAAGCCATTACGCTATAAACATCTGACCCCGTCGGGGTCACACCAGCACCTAACTCAATTCTACGTGTTCAATGGCCAACTCCACCTCTTCCTGCTTGTGTTTGGGCGTTCTGGAGAAATAAGAATACACCGCCGGGATGATGTAAAGCGTTAGCAAACCCGCGAACAGGAGGCCACCAACGATTACAGTTCCGAGCGAATTGCGGCTATTTTCGGTAAGCGCAATTGGGATTGTTCCGAAGATCATTGCCAAACTCGTCATCAGAATGGGCCGGAAACGGGAGGCTGCGGCTATTTTGGCGGCTTCCAATGTATTCATTCCTTCTTCCTTGCTCTGATTCGCGAATTCGACAATCAGGATACCATTTTTGGTAATCAGGCCAATTAGCGTAATGATGCCAATCTGGCTGAAGATGTTGAGCGTCTGATCGAAAATCCACAAGCTGAGTAGAGCGCCTGTCATCGCCATTGGTACGGTGAGCAGGATGATAAATGGATCGACCAGACTTTCAAATTGGGCAGCCAGAATCAAATAAATCAGAATCAGGGCAAACACAAACGCATAGAGCAGGCTCGATGAGCTTTCGGCAAAGTCGCGTGATTCGCCCGCAAGTGACGTTTTAATCGTGGGCGGCAAAACTTTCTGAGCAATTCGGTTCATTTCAGCAACGCCGTCGCCGATGGTTTTTCCCGGCACCAGCCCTGCTGAAACAGTTGCCGAGATAGCCTGATCGTAGCGGTAAATTGCTGCCGGACTAATACTTTCCCTAAACGAAACCAGATTGTCCAGCGAAACCACATCGCCTGTTCGGGTGCGCACATACATGGACTTGAGGTCGTAAGGTGTGTCGCGATCCTGGCGCTGAAGCTGACCAATGACTTCATATTGACGGTCGTTGAAAATAAAATAGCCGTACCGCTGCCCACTGAGCGCCAGTTGCAAACCCCGAGCGATTTCGGAAACGGATATGCCTAATTCGGCGGCTTTATCCCGATTAATCTGAAGCACTAGTTCGGGTTTGTTAACCTTCAGGTCCGAGTCTGCGAAGCGTAGAATCGGACTTTTGCGGGCCTCGTCCATGAACTTCGGCAATACGTCTGTGATGGCAGCCAGATTAGTGCCCTGTAACACAAACTGAACGGGCTGGGACTGCCCAAATCGACTACCAATGGTTGGCGGTTGAACTGGAAATACCATTACCCCTCTGAAATTCTGGGCATTCCGCGAATAGGTGGCGAAGACATCGGCCTGTGTGGTTTTCCGCTCGTCCGCTTTTTTGAGGAAAGTGTTTTGGATAGCTATGTTAACCGGCGCCGGTGGGCCAAAGGTGAGCGCCAGAATGGAATACGTCTGGAATAATCCTTGTGTAGAATCGACCGAGAATTTGGCAATCTCGTTCATGTACTTTTCCGTGTATTCGTACGACGACCCTTCTGGCGCAACGACGGCCAGACTGATTTGTGAGCGATCTTCCAGCGGAGCCAGTTCAGAAGGTAGTTGCTTGCCGATAAGATAAATCAAACCGAACGTAACGATCAACGTTGGGAAGGCGACCCAGCGAAAGCGCAGGAACCAGCCCAGCGATTTTTCGTACCCTCGGTTCAAGGCCACGAAATACGGCTCTGTTGTGCGATAGAGCCAGTTGGGTTTACTGTGCCGTTTGAGCAAATAGGCGCTCATCATGGGCGAAAGTGTCAGAGCCACAAAGGCCGACACAATTACCGACCCTGCTACAACCACGGCAAATTCCTGAAAGAGCTTGCCGGTAATCCCCGGTAGAAATAAAATCGGAAGGAAAACGGCGGCTAGCGTAATGGTCGTTGAGATAACGGCAAAATAGATTTCCGATGACCCTTTAAATGCAGCCTGCAAGGGCGACATGCCTTCCTCAACTTTCGCATAGATGTTTTCCAGAACGACAATGGCATCATCGACAACTAATCCAATGGCCAATACCAGGGCTAACAGGGTTAGAATATTGATGGAGTAGCCCGCTACGTACATAATGAAGAAGGCCGATACGATGGAAACCGGAATGGCCACGACCGGAATAATGGTCGAAAGCCAGTCACGCAGGAAGAGGAATAGAATCAGGATAACCAGACCGAAGGCGACGAATAGTGTTTCTTCTACTTCGGAGATCGAGTCACGAATTGGTTCTGTGAAATCCTTTCCGATAGTTAATTGATAATCAGCTGGAATTTCTTTTCGTAATTCTTTCAGCCGACGGTAAAATTCATCGGCAATGGCTACGGCATTGGCTCCCCGTTGTGGTTCAACAAAGACACCGATCGTTGGAGAATTTCCTTTCAGGCTGTTCAGGATGGCGGTTCGCTCGTTTTCGGCACCTAATTCGGCATAACCAATGTCTTTGAAACGAATAATACTGCTGCCTTCCTGCTTGACGATCATGTTGTTGAAATCGTCCTCTTTAGTCAGCCTGCCCAACGTGCGCACCGTCAGTTCGTTTCGGTCACCTTCAATTCGGCCAGACGGTAAATCCACATTTTCTTTTCGTAATGCCTGCTCAATGTCTGACGGTGTTAATTGATACGCTGCCAGTTTTGCCGGGTCGATTCGAAGCCGCATGGCGTACTTTTTCTCTCCGGCAATACCCACCCGTTTTACGCCGGGAATGGTCTGCATCCGCTCTTTGATGACGGTAGAAGCAATATTGCTGACTTCCAGAATGCTGCGCGTTTTGCTTTCTACGGCCATGAAAATCACGATGTCGCCACTGTTCGCTTTCTCCACAATGGGTGGATCAACATCGCCGGGAAGCAACCGCCGGGCTTTCGTTACTTTGTCGCGAACGTCGTTGGCTGCGGCTTCCAGATCAGCATCGAGGTTAAACTCAATGGTAACCACGCTGGCCGCTTCACGCGATACCGACGATATTGTCCGGATGCCGTTTGCCTCGCCAATAGCTTCTTCCAATGGTTTGGTAATCTGGTAGGCAATAACGTCTGGACTGGCTCCCGGATAGGTTGTTGTAACGGTAACGATGGGCGAATCAGTGACGGGATATTCCCGAATTCCCAGATAGGTAAGTCCAACGAAACCAAATAAAATAATCAGCACAGAGAGTACTCCGGCCAATACTGGCCGTTGAATACTAATTCCCGATAAACTCATGATTAGGTAAATTTTGGGTCAATAATGAATGCGCTAAACGCCTAATTGACAGAAGAAATAGTAACAGGAACACCCGTGTCGAGCCGAAGTAGATTGGTAGTTAATACGGTATCGCCGATGGATAAGCCACTCAGAATCTGAACTGTGCCTTTGGTGCGACTGCCGGTTTTTACGTCTCTATGTTCTGCTTTACCGTGGTTGAGTCTGAATAGCGAGTACCCTTTGGCGGTAGGAATCAACGCTTCCGTAGGAATCAGAATTCCATCCTGAGCGATGTGTAAAGCAAAGGCGATTTTGGCCGATGAACCCGGAACAAGTTTGCCGTTTTTGTTGTCGCTAACGGCTTTCACCAATAAACTCCGCGTGTTGGCCTCCAGCTTAGGTTCGGTCGCTGTGACCTTGCCTACGAATTGTTGACTGCTATTTTCGGTCGTAAAGCGAATGGCCTGTCCAGCCCGAACCTCAGAAGCGTATTTCTCGGGAATCGTGAAGTTAATTTCTACCCGACTTAAATCGTCAAACGAGCTCAAAACAGTGGCTGGCGTTACGTAAGCGCCAACATCGACACGCTTCAAACCCAGCCGACCTGAGAAGGGTGCGCGGATTTCAGTTTTGGCCAGATCAACATCGATCATGGCTAACTCGGCCTGTAATACGTTCAGATTCGTTAAAATCTTGTCGTATTCCTGCTGATTGACAGCTTCGGTGGCAAGTAATTCGCGGAACCGCTTTTCGTCCAACTTGGCGAGTTTTTCCTGGAGGACTATCTTTTGCTTTTTGGCGAGCAGATCCGCGTCATCTAATTTGAATAATAGCGTTCCCTGATTAACGTAACTGCCTTCGCGGACATAGGCCCGAATCAATTTTCGCGCTACTTCACTGACTAAATCCACTTCCTGATTAGCTGCAATAGTACCTGTGGTTTGAAGCTCGTCGGTAATTGTTTCCCGTTTTACGACGAAAACGTCAGATGCAACTTTGTTGTCAGAAGCGGGTAGTGATGAGGATTTGCTAGTTGACGACTCTGGTTTGTTGGAGAAAATTTTTGGCGTGATGAAAAAAAGGGCTACCGTGAAGGCTACAAGACCTACGATGAGCGATTTTGTTCGATTGCTTAGCGTTTTCATAATGAACGAGGTTGTATTGTTTTAATGTTCTATGATTATCGAACTTTATTGTTTTATGGATGTCGAACAAGGGTGTACTCCAGATGGTTTCCTTCATCTGAAAAAACAGTGAATTATTTTCGGCTGTCTGATCGTTGTAGTGGCAATTACTGTAGCTACTTCGTTTTCCTACAGTAGATAGAGAATTGGAAGAAAATGGCTTATGAAACAGTACCAGCACCCTACCGTTGACCAAATTAGTTTAACCTGTGTACTCCATGCGCTGAGTGATCCGGTTCGATTAAATTTTGTCCAATGTTTGGCACAGCTTACATGCGAACAACCGTGCGGAGCCATTCCTACACCGGTTGCCAAATCGACCATGTCGCATCACTTACGGGTATTGCGCGAGGCTGGTATTATTCAAATCCGAACAGAAGGCACGCAGAGTTTGACCTCACTTCGGTCGCATGAGTTAGAAACGAAGTTTCCTGGAGTATTGGATTCGGTTCTGAAAGCCGCAAGTAGCACGAGTTCTGTGGAGGAGGTGTAGGATTCTTAAAATTGCCTACATTTGAATTTTACAAATAAGGCTATGGACATTATCTCACTTGATGAGTTCTATAAAGAAATCGCTCCTGTCGAAGGGGGAGTCGTAAACTCTCTTTTACCAGAGGGAATAAATAAGGAAATCGGCCACTTCAATATATTTAGCATGGCCGATCTTATGGCCAGATACCGGGACAAGCCATTCATGCCCTATAACCGGAGGGCTTATTATAAAATAAGCTTCATTAGTGGCCGCAATAGGGCCGAATATGCCGACAAGGTCATTGATATTGAGAAAAATGCGCTCCTGTTTGCAACCCCTAAAGTCCCCTATCATTATTTGCCGCAGGATATGGATCAATCAGGCTATTTCTGCGTCTTCACCGATGAGTTTTTAATCCAGTCTAAAAGCGGTGTAGTTCTGGATGAGCTGCCTATTTTCCAGCCCGGCGGTTACCCTATCTTCCAGCTTTCGGATGAAGAGTCTGACGATATACGATTCATATTCAAGAAAATGTACAAGGAGTTAGCGTCGGACTATGCCTATAAGTATGACCTAATTCGCAATTACGTTCTTGAACTGATTCATTACGGACAAAAATTGCAGCCTGCTACGTCTTTGTATCCTACTCATACAGCATCAGCCCGCGTTTCCTCGCTATTTGTTGAGTTGTTAGAGCGACAGTTTCCGATAGAATCGCCCCATCAGAAACTCAGTTTACGGACGGCTAAAGATTACGCGGAACGACTAGCCATTCACGTCAATCACCTCAATAAGGTTTTAAAGGAAAATACGGGTAAAACCACCACCGATATTATCAGCAGCCGGATTGTTCAGGAAGCTAAAATCCTATTAAAACAAACCAACTGGAATATTTCTGAAATCGCTTACAGCCTGGGTTTTGAAGAAGTGGCTCATTTCTCTAACTTCTTCCGTAAACAGACTTCCCTTTCTCCTGTAGCCTTTCGTGCATAAACCCTTTGATTTGAATTTTGCAACTATTGGATTGATGTTCGCAAACAGTCACCCTGACGTCTAATCTACCTTTGTTCCATCAAAACATCAGCAGAAGATGGAACTGAGCAACAACACAATTCTAATAACAGGTGGCACTAGTGGCTTTGGTTACGAATTTGCCAGCCAGCTACTTAATCTTGGAAACACAGTTCTTATAACAGGACGTGATCAGACCAGGCTTGACCAGACCAAGAAAAAATTACCCAACGTTCACACGTTTCAAAGTGATGTGAGCAATCCAGAGGCTATTGCCCAACTGTTTGAGAAGGTGACCCGGCAATTTCCCGACCTCAATATCCTGATTAACAATGCGGGCGAAATGCGCAAGCTCAACTTGCTCGATCCTATGCTTGACCCGGAAAATGTCAATCGGGAAATTGCCATCAACTTGTCGGGGCCAGTTCGTATGGTGCAGCAGTTTCTGCCGCATTTGATGGCCAAAAAATCGGCAGCCATTTTGAATGTAACATCCGGAATTGCCTTCGTTCCCTTTCCATTATCGCCAATCTACGGGGCTACAAAATCGGGTCTTCGGGCTTATACGCAAGCGTTGCGCGTGCAGTTGAAGAAGACCAATATAAGGGTATTTGAACTAGTTGCGCCGGGCGCCAAAACACCGTTAAACGATAAGTTCGAGGGCGACGTAGACAGTGGAATGATGATGGAGCCTGACAAGCTGATTGCCGTCGCCATAAAAGGAATGATGAAAGACAAGCTGGAAATCCTGCCAGGCATTGCTGTCGTCCTGAAATACCTAAGCCGAATAGCGCCAAACTTTCTTTTCAATCAGATGAGTAAAGTAGCTGAGAAGTCACTGGCTCAATCATTCCAACTAGCGGTGCTTTAATAAACAAATTTTATTGTCCATAGAGCATGCTATTAAAGCTCTGTGCCTCTGTGATTAAAAATTAAGCGTAGTAATTAACCAACAAATTGAACAATGACAACCAACAGTAAAATCGCTTTGGTCACTGGCGGAAGCCGTGGCCTGGGTAAAGACATGGCTCTTCGCCTTGCCCAAAAAGGTATCGACGTAATTCTAACCTATAACAGTAAACAGGACGAAGCCCTGGCAGTAGTCACTGAAATTGAAAAGACAGGTCAAAAAGCCGCAGCTTTACAACTCAATACCGGCGACACAAAAAGTTTTGACGCATTTTTCGGTCAATTAGCCGCAGCCCTGAAAGACACGTTTGCCACCGATCATTTTGATTTTTTGATCAACAATGCAGGTATTGGTCTTAGTGCTTCGTTTGCCGAAACGACCGAAGAGCAGTTTGATCTACTAATGAATATTCATTTTAAAGGCGTCTTCTTTTTATCCCAAAAAGCACTACCACTTATTCATGATGGTGGCCGAATCATTAATATCTCTACAGGTCTGGCCCGCTTTACGTCACCCGGCCGCGCCGTTTATGCATCTATGAAAGGAGCAATTGAGACATTAACCATGTATATGGCCAGTGAACTTGGTTCACGTGGTATTGCAGTCAATATTGTAGCACCAGGTGCGATCGCCACAGACTTTAGTGGTGGTGTAGTGCGGGATAATCCACAGGTAAACCAGCACATTGCCGGAATAACGGCTTTAGGTCGGGTCGGGCGTCCAGATGATATAGGCGGTGTAGTTGCTTTTTTATGTACCGACGATGCGAAATGGATCAACGCACAACGTATTGAGGTGTCAGGCGGCATGCATCTGTAAGGCAAAAGAATTTATTAGCAGGATTGTATTGTTTCAGTCCTCCCTGTTTTTTAACTAAACCAACCCGCCATGAAGATCATAAGTGGAATACTCATTTTAATTACCGTCTTCTTTAGTATTAAACACGGATGGGCTGGCATAACGAATAATGTGAAGCCCGAAGAAGCGAAACTGTTTACGGAATTAGGTTTTGGGAAGCCAGTTATGCTGCTGATCAGTATTCTTACGCTGGCCGTTGGGCTGTTGGTTTTATTTCCACAAACGTTCTTTAGTGCTAATCTTATTAATGCAGCGGTGATATTGCTTATTCTGGCTTTCCAGGTTAAAGCACATAATATGAAAGCAGCCTTAATCGAAATACCTTTTTTGTTGATGCCTTTAATAATGATCTATTTGGGACATCCACTTAAGAAGTAGAGGCTATTTAAGTGTTTTCTGTTGATTTTTTGTCATTCCGACGCAAGGAGGAATCTCAAGCTTGACTAATGAGGAAATTTGAGATTCCTCCTTGCGTCGGAATGACAAAAAGTAACCCTAGATTATCGTAAAGTCTTAAAACTAACGATAATCTAGGGTTACCTACTTTGAAACTGTACCAACTACAGATTCAGAGCCGCAAATCAATTCAGCCGCTCAAAAATCCCGGCTACGCCCTGGCCACCGCCAACACAGGCAGATACCATTCCGTATTTCTGATCGCGACGACGCATTTCGTTCAGCAACTGCACCGATAAGCGAGCACCAGTCGAGCCAAGCGCATGACCCAAGGCAATAGCACCGCCGTTTGGATTGATTTTACTTCGGTCGAGGCCCAATTCTTGTATAACGGCTAGTGACTGGGCGGCAAAAGCTTCGTTTAATTCGATTAGATCAATGTCGTCCTGTTTTAGACCTGATTTCTTGAGCGCGATAGGAATGGCTGCCACTGGGCCGATACCCATAATTTTAGGCTCGACACCCGCCGTAGCATAAGAGACCATCCGAGCGACAGGCTGCAAATTCAACTCATTGGCTAACCGCTCCGACATAACAACCACAAAGGCAGCTCCATCTGAGGTTTGGGATGAGTTACCAGCCGTTACCGAACCGCCAGCTGCAAACACAGGCTTCAATTTCGCCAGGCCTTCAGCACTGGTGTCTTTCCGTGGGCCTTCATCTTGCGATACGGTCCATTCGCGCGTTTTCTTCTTATTGCTTTCTGCATCGAAATAGGTTTCGCTTACCTTGATCGGTACGATTTCGTCGGTGAATTTCCCTTCTTTCTGAGCAAGCAACGCTTTTTGATGCGATTCGAGCGCGAATTCGTCCTGTGCATCGCGGCTAATCTTGAATTGTTGGGCAACTTGTTCTGCCGTTAAACCCATACCAATATAATAGTCAGGATGAGCTTTGGCGATTTCGTAGTTCAGTGCTGTTTTCCATCCCATTACGGGTACTAGCGACATGGATTCTGTACCACCGGCAATAATACAATCAGCCAGACCCGCGTGGATTTTAGCCGAAGCAATAGCAATGGCTTCCAACCCCGAACCACAATACCGATTTATGGTCATACCAGGTACACTATTGGGCAATGAAAGAAGGGCAATATAACGGGCAATTTGCATGCCCTGTTCGGCCTCGGGCACGGCGTTTCCTACAATAAGGTCTTCAACACGCGCTGGATCGAGGTTAGGTACCTGACTTAATAAATGCTTGATTACTTCAGCCGCCATATCGTCGGGGCGGGTGAAACGGAGACCTCCGCGTGGGGCTTTTCCCACTGCAGTACGGTAACCGGCTACAATGTATGCGTCCATAAAAGCAATGTATTTACTGGTTAAGCAGGAAATTTCTAGGATAACCGATTTTCTGTCTGATTAATTGCCAGAGCTAATAAATTATTATGCAAGCATACTATTTTTCTTAATAAACTCCAAGAAGGCGTTAAGGAGTTAACTGTCTTCTGAAAAAGGCCCAGGCTTCGAGATACACATTAATGTCGTTCGGATAGTCGTGTTTACCGCCAATTACTTTCAATAACGTAACTTCTGGCTTGCCTTTTTCTTTATATGTATAGCGCTCAATTGTTTTGAGATCATTCGGATCTGTATCGGGTAATAGCTCTTTGAGAGGTTGTTTTTTGTACCCTGCCAAGTCTGCCCAATAATGAAACGTACGCTCAGTAGAACGAACAAGCCCCATACTAATACTCCCAGTTATTACTTCTCCACCTTCATAAGGATTCGTTTGATCGGCTGTACCATTTACAATCATCACGGGAATCGCGATTCTTTTTTCGGGGCAATCCAGGTTGTTTGTATCAGGGAGATTGGCAATCAGAGCTGTTATCGCTCTAAACTTTTCGGGCATAGTTAGCGCAAGTTTGTAGGCCATATGACCTCCTCCTGAAGTGCCGACGGCGAAAACCTGCTTCGTATTGATCTGGTATTTTGCAGCGAAATAGCTGATCATTTGACCAAAAAATGCATTTTCATTAATGTCTTCCTTGTTAGCTATTGTGCTTGCCGTTTTACGGCATTCATTCCAGTATCGTTTATAACCATCCGGGTAAACCAGCAGCAAATTCTCAGTATCCGCTTTTTCTTCCAGTTTATCGGCTCCTTTTCGGGCTCCTTCGCCATTTCCTCCCGAACCATGCAGAATGAAAATTAACGACGAATATGCTTTGGCTGGTTTTATAAAATGAAAGACCCGATAATGACCTTCTATTAAAATAGAATCAGTTAATAATGGCTTTTGGGCTGATACTGTGCCGAGGCCAAGAACCCAGAAAAAGAGTAAGGATCGTATCATAAAATAGATAGGAAAAGTGTAAGCAAATTTATCTCCTTGTGACATAAAGTACTCAAAGCATATTCATACTCCATAAACGAAAATGGCCGCTCATAAAGAGCGGCCAATAATCAAAGTCAGTCAAAAAAATCAACTAAATCAATGGTCAGAAATGGCGGTCACCCGCTTCCCGCTTCCCAAGCATAACTGCTCCAACCATCGCGATTATGAATAAAATAGACGCTAATTCGAAGGGTAGAATATAGCTGCTATAGAGCAGTTGCCCTAGATTCTCAACCAAACCTGTTTTACTGTTGAACGAAGCGGTATTGACCACAGGTACCTGAGCACTTTTGGCCCTGAAAATGGTAATGAGCATCACCATCAACAAACCGCCGACAACTACGGAAGCCATTTTTGTCAGATTTGTCTTTGACTCCTCATCTTCTTTCCGAAGATTCAGGAACATGATCGTGAACAGGAATAAAACCATAATGGCTCCTGCATACACGATGATATTCACTGCGGCCAAAAACTGAGCATTCAGCAAAATATAATGTCCAGATAGGCAAAAGAACGTAGCAATGAGGGCCAGAACGCTATAAATTGGATTTCGCGCTGTTACTACTCCAATCGCACTAAACAAGGTAAGTGCCGTTAGAAGAAGGAATAGATAGCCGGTAGGCGTCAGTGTTTTAAAAAAGTTAAGTGTCTCAGTCATAATCAGTGGTCAGAAATTGTCAAGTGTGGTCAGAAGCTGTCCAAATCCAGCAAGTACCCATTATTGGCAATACTTGGCTATTTTTGCTGCTCCTGACAATGAATGACAGTTTTACTAGGTAGCAGCTCGTGTCAGGCTTGGTTCGGTTGGCGTAGCTTTTACCTCAGAGTTGTTTACCCGAATATACCGATCGTCCATTTTTTCAACCAGCCGATCTTTGCCATAGATTACCTCATCGCGCTCCTGGAAAACCGGCACCATCCGATCGTGGCGAAGATAAACAGCCTGTTTGGGACAAGCTTCTTCACACAGACCGCAGAAGATACAACGTAGCATATTGATCTCGTATACAGCCGCGTATTTCTCTTCCCGATACAAGCTTTCTTCGCCTTTTTTGCGTTCGGCTGCTACCATCGAAATGGCTTCGGCTGGGCAGGCAACTGCGCACAATCCGCAAGCTGTGCACCGTTCTCGACCCTGCTCATCGCGTTTCAGAATATGATGTCCCCGATAAATCGGCCCAAGATATTTCTTGACCTCTGGGTACTGAATGGTTGGCTTTTTACGAAAAAAGTGACGAATCGTGATGGCCAGACCACCAATAACAGCAGGCAGATACATCTTCTCTGCCAGTGTCATTTCCTTATTGCTAACCTGCTTGGAGCGGTTTGTTAATTGCATAATAGTAAGGCGTTTGTAGTTATAATCAACTTCGGACTACAAGCTATAAACCGATTAACCTCTTTGTGGTACAATTTCCCGCTTGGGGGCGCGAGACATTGATGAAACAGCCAATACAATCATTACGATGGCAATCAGCCAGGTTGCATATTTGAAATTATAGAGCAAACCAGCACCCGTTATCACAACATTCAGAATAGCTAACGGGATAAATGTTTTCCAACCCAGATTCATCAGCTGGTCATACCGGAAACGTGGAACTGTCCAGCGAACCCACATAAAAAAGAAAATGAAAAACAAAATCTTGCCAAAGTAAACGGCCACACCAATGGCTGTTGCTACATTATGGCCAGTTATAGCTCCCAAAGACTTTTCGAGCGCCTGACCAATCTCATTCATGAATGGATAATGAAAGCCGCCGAAATACAGAGCCGAGATAAACGCCGACGAAACAAACATATTGATGTATTCGGCGAATAAATAGAAGCCTAGTTTCATCGAGCTATATTCGGTGTGGTAACCACCAACGAGCTCTGTTTCGCACTCTGGCAAATCGAAAGGAGTACGGTTACACTCCGCAAAAGCGCAGGTCAGGAAAATGACGAAGCCTAAAGGTTGCGTAAAAATATTCCACTCAAAGAACGTAGCTTGTTCATTAATAATCTTCGAAAGCGACAGGGAGCCACTCATCATCAAGATGGCAATGAGCGATAGGCCCAGCGCAATTTCGTAGCTGATGTTCTGCGAGGCTGCCCGAATGGCTCCTAGCAGAGAGAACTTGTTGTTGGAGGCCCAGCCACCTACCATAATGCCATACACACCTAACGAAACAACACCGAAAATATAGAGTACTCCGATGTTGATTTCAATAGCTTGTACCGGAATGGAATACGTACCAAATTTGATCGTATCACCAAAAGGAATCACTGCGCTCGACATCAGAGCCGTAAGCATAGCTAAACATGGGCCCAGAATAAATAGCCATTTACTGGCCTGAGCGGGGATAAAATCCTCTTTGAAGAACATTTTGCCGCCGTCGGCAAGGGGCTGTAACAAGCCCCAGGGACCGGCTCGGTTTGGGCCAATTCGATCCTGCAAAAAAGCGGCTACCTTCCGCTCTCCATACGTAGAGTAGGCGGCAATACCCAGCGTTATCGCAAAAATGATAAGGATAATTAATCCTTTAACGAGTAATACGGTTAAGTCCATTTTTAGCGTGGTGTCAGGTTTAGGAACCCGACACATTTTAATGAGTGACGTATCGGGTAAAAAAAACCGATACCACATTAATAAAACTCCTCAAGGTTCTGGCTCCATTGCCGATGGTAATACCTTCGCGAAACGCTCTGGAGCTAATTGCTTAATATCCAGCTGCGACGTATCCCGTTCATCGTGAATGGCCTTGTATTCGGCAGCGGCTAAGCGTTGGCCGAAACTTGGTTTGATTGTGTCGGCCCGGTACTTATTAGCCGAAATTACTGAACTTCTAGAAATTTTCGTTGGCCCTTCGATAGTCCAATCGCTGGTTTTCTTCGTATCGAACCGGCAGGTGTTGCAGATAAACTCTACTACTTCGCCCCACTCATTTTTGCGAGCGGTTACCCGAATTACGTCTTCTCCTCGGTACCAAAGCGTAACCTTACCCGAACAGGTTGGGCAATCGCGGTGTGCATCGACGGGTTTCGAGAACCAAACCCGGTTTTTGAACCGATACGTTTTGTCTGTTAAAGCACCAACTGGACATACGTCAATGACGTTACCTGAGAAGTCATTATCGATAGCCTTCTCAATGTAAGTGCCAATTTCAGAAGCATCGCCACGACCTAATACGCCATGAACCCGTTTGTTCGTGATTTGGTCGGCAGTGTACACGCAACGATAGCAGAGTATGCAGCGCGTCATGTGTAACTGGATATACGGACCAACGTCTTTTTTCTCGAACGTCCGGCGATCCTCTTCGTAACGAGTTGTCGATTTACCGTGATCGAACGCAAAATTCTGAAGATCGCACTCACCAGCCTGATCACAAACAGGGCAATCGAGTGGGTGATTCAACAATAGAAACTCAACGACACCATTGCGGGCATCAATCACTTGCGGGCTGGTTTCATTTTCGACCACCATACCGTCTTGTACAGCAGTCAGACAGGAAGCCACCAGTTTAGGCATCGGACGTGGATCTTTAGCCGAACCAGCAGCTACTCGAACCAAACAGGCCCGGCATTTACCGCCACTACCTTTCAAGGGCTGGTAGTAACACATGGCCGGAGGAGCTACCGCTGGACCAATTTTACGGGCAGCCTGTAAAATGGTCGTACCAGGCTCAACTTCAACTTCTATTCCGTCAATTGTGACTTTTAGTAATTGCGGCTTTACGTCTTCCATATATCGTAACGCGGCTGGAAAGCCGCAACTCAGTTAAAATAATTATACGGCTTTCCGGCCGCATTACACCAATGCCATTTCGCCCCGATAAACTGCTCCCGGCTGAGTTGCCTCAGATGGATGATCAATATGCCATTGGAACTCATCCCGGAAGTGTCGAATAGCACTGGCTACGGGCCAGGCTGCTGCATCACCAAGCGGGCAAATGGTATTTCCTTCAATCTTTTTGGACACGTCAACCAGCAAATCAATATCCTGCTGATGACCATGGCCATATTCAATTCGATGCAAAACTTTCTCCATCCAGCCTGTTCCTTCCCGGCAAGGGCTGCATTGTCCACAGGATTCATGGTGGTAGAATCGGGAGAAATTCCAGGTATTCCGAACAATACAAGATGTTTCGTCGAAGAGGATAAAGCCACCAGAGCCAAGCATTGTACCTGTGGCAAAACCACCGTCCGACAGCGATTCGTATGACATTAGTCGTTTCTCTCCATTTGCCAGTGTCAACGCTAAGTTGGCTGGCAAAATGGGAACGGATGATCCACCCGCTACCAATGCTTTGAATTTATGGCCCGGACGAATACCGCCGCACCATTCATCAGCATAAATAAAATCTTCGACCGGAACGCCGAGTTCAATTTCATAAACACCAGGTTTATTGATATGGCCTGAGGCCGAAATCAGTTTTGTTCCTGTGCTACGTCCGATACCAATGCCTGCGTAAGCCTCTCCACCATTATTGATAATCCAAGGTGTTGTGGCGATGGATTCAACGTTGTTAACAACAGTTGGAGACTGATATAAACCTTTTACAGCTGGAAATGGCGGTTTATTCCGTGGATTGCCGCGTTTGCCTTCTAATGATTCCAGCAGTGCGGTTTCTTCACCACAGATATACGCTCCACCACCTGGCTGTACCACTAGCTCAAGGTCGTAGCCACTGCCAAGAATATTTTTACCCAGAAATCCCTTTGCTTTTGCTTCGGCAATGGCTTTTTCAAGGATATGAATTACGTACATCAATTCACCACGTACGTAGATGAACGATTTGTTGGCGCCTAGTGCAAACGATGAAATAATCATTCCCTCAATAAGCAAGTGAGGGATATTTTTCATTAAGTAGTGATCCTTGAACGTACCCGGCTCCGATTCATCGGCGTTACAGACGAGGTAACGGGGAACTCCCTCTGGTTTAGCCAGAAAGCTCCATTTCATCCCCATCGGGAATCCGGCCCCACCCCGGCCCCGAACACCTGCTTTTTTCACTTCTTCGACAATAGACTCAGGAGTCAACGTCTTCAACGCCTTTTCGACAGCCGTATAACCACCCTGCTTCCGATATACATCGAAAGTTTCGATACCGGGAACGTTGATATGTTCAGTTAAAATCTTGGTAGCCATGAGGAAGGTTATTTCGACAGTTCGTCAATGATTTCGTCCACGCGCTCGTTGGTGAGGTGCATGTAATACTTCTCCCGAATCTGAAACACGGGACCCATGCCACAAGCTGCCAGACATTCTACTTCTTTAAGTGTAAACTGACCGTCTACCGTTGTTTGACCGGTGTCGATTCCAAGTCGTTGTTTCAGGTGAGCGTATACTTCTTCACCACCCATCAGGCAGCAAGGACCTGTCCGACAATATTCGATAACATGTTTACCAACCGGATTGAGGTGGTACATGGTGTAGAATGACGCTACCTCATAAACCTCAATAGGCTGGATGTCGAGCATCCGAGCTACGTAATCCATACCTTCAGGACTCGTCCAGCCTTCCTGCTCCTGCAACAAGTGAAGCAAGGGCAATAAGGCTGATTTCTGTTTTCCTTCGGGGTAGCGGGCAATGATTTCCTTTGCCTTTTCCACCCGTTCAGGCGTGAATTGTACGGCGGAGTTGTTGTCTGTTATCATAGGTTTCGGCAGGATTTACGCATCCAGCTCGCCAGCAATTACGTTCATGCTACTCATAATCACAATGGCGTCTGACAAGGTCAGACCTTTGCACATTTCTGGGTATGCCTGATAATAAATAAAACACGGACGACGGAAGTGTAACCGGTAAGGAGCACGGCCACCATCGCTAATGAGGTAAAAACCTAGTTCACCATTGCCGCCTTCGACAGCGTGATATACTTCGCCAACTGGCGCGTCGATTTCACCCATCACAATTTTGAAGTGATAGATGAGGGCTTCCATATTTTTATAAACTTCCTGTTTGGGAGGCAAGTAATACTGAGGTGCATCGGCATAATAGGGACCTTCGGGAAGGTTATCCATCGCCTGCTGAATAATGCGCAGGCTCTGCCACATTTCCTCATTCCGAACCATGAACCGGTCGTACGTATCACCACTTTGACCAACTGGAATATCGAATTCAAAATCCTGGTAGGAAGAATATGGATTCATGACACGAACGTCATAATCAACGCCAGCCGCCCGTAAATTAGGCCCTGTAAATCCGTAGCTCAATGCCCGTTCTGCCGAAATGCCACCAACACCAATAACCCGATCCATGAAGATCCGGTTACGATTGAACAGGTTTTCGAACTCGGTCAGCACTTTTGGGAAACGAACCAGCAATTCTTTGATCTTACGAATGGCAGTAGGGGAGAGGTCTCGCTCCATACCGCCGATACGTCCCATGTTAGTGGTTAAGCGGGCTCCGCAAACTTCTTCGTAGATTTCGTAGATATTTTCCCGTTCCTGATAGATGTATAGGAAGCCTGTGAAAGCGCCCGTATCAACGCCCAGAATCCCGTTACAAATGAGATGGTCGGCTAACCGGGCCAATTCCATCAGGATAACACGAATGTACTGTGCTCGTTTAGGAATATCGATGCCCAACAATTTCTCGACCGTCATGTGCCAGCCCATGTTATTGATGGGCGATGAACAATAGTTCATTCGGTCGGTCAACGTTGTGATCTGATAGAATGGCCGACGCTCGGCAATTTTCTCAAATGCCCGGTGAATATACCCAATCGTCTGCTCACCCGACACGATCTTCTCGCCGTCCATTTGTAGAACGTTCTGGAAAATACCGTGTGTGGCGGGGTGAGTAGGTCCGAGGTTAAGCGTAGTCAGTTCATTAACGTACTGAACCGGCCCTTGCTCGGCAGGCAGATTTTTATTCGCTATATCGAGTTCTTCAGAAACCATATTTTAAGAGCGAAAGAGCGAACGGATGGAAGTACGATTTAATCGTTTTTTCATCCGTTCGCCATTTATTATCGTCCAAACAATGCATCAATTTTATCTTCCCGCGTGCCGTCTTCCAAGGGGTACTCTTTACGCATGGGGAAATAATCCATTTCTTCCATGTTTAAAATCCTGCGTAGGTCAGGATGGCCATCGAAGATAATACCAAATAGATCAAAAGTTTCACGTTCCATCCAGTTTGCACCGGCGAAAAGAGGGGTCATTGTTGGAATGTGAACATCATCGGCAGTCAGATAAACCTTAATTCGTAATCGAAAATTGTTGGTTAGGCTGTGTAAGTGGTATACAACACAGAACTCTTTGCCTGCAGAATCAGGGTAATGAATCGCCGTAATGTCGGTCAGGAAACCGAACTGAAAAGTCTGGTGCCCCTGCAGGTAGGTGATAAGTGGAACGATCTGATCGCGACTGGTAGAACAGGTCAATAAGTCATACGGATCGTCGAAATCCGTAACTGCCTCACCAAACTGGTTGATAATTGTCTGCGCAACTTCTTCGTTGGTCAGCATTGTCAATGAGTGAAAGAGTGAACAAGCAAGTCAATGAAGGATGCAGGCGGGATGTCGCTCATTCAACCTTCACAAATTCGCTATTTATTGAATGCTATATGAATTCAGTAAGTGCTGATATTCTTCTGTATTCCGTCGACGCAATGATTCGTTCCTTGCTAATTCCTGTACTTGTAGCACGCCATCCAGAATCTGCTCTGGACGGGGAGGACAACCTGGTACATATACGTCGACTGGAATGATGCGATCAATTCCCTGTAATACACTATAGGTATCAAAAATACCCCCACTAGAAGCACAGGCGCCAATGGCAATTACCCAACGCGGCTCCGCCATTTGTAAATAGACCTGCTTAACAATAGGACCCATTTTTTTCGCAATCGTACCCGCTACAAGCAACATATCGGCCTGACGTGGAGAAAAACTGGGGCGCTCAGCACCAAAACGACCTAAATCGTAGTGAGAAGCCATGGTTGACATAAATTCAATACCACAGCAGGAAGTTGCAAAGGGAAGAGGCCAAAGCGAATTTGCTCGTGCCAGACCAATTATTTTATCAAATGAAGTAGCCGAGAAACCCGGACCATCATAACTCGCGGGGGATTCGGCCAACTTAATGTCTGCTGCCATAAAAAACACGGTCCGCTGTTGCGGTTGTAGTTAGTTAGTATAACAACGAATAAATATGTTCTAAAATTCATTCATCGGGCTCTATTCCCACTTGAGAACGCCCTTGCGGATGATGTAATAGAATCCTGCCAGAAGTAGGCCCATAAAGAGCACCATTTCAACAAACCCTGTCATACCCAACCCTTTAAAATTAACGGCCCAGGGGTATAAAAAGATTACCTCTACATCGAACAAGACGAACAGGATAGCAATCAAAAAGTACTTGATGGAAATTGGGGTACGGGCATCTCCCTGAACAGGAATCCCACACTCAAATGGATCATCTTTTTTCTGGCTATGGCGCTTTGGTCCAAGGGCATGGGTAGCAATCATTGTGGTTATGATGAAACCAAGCGCTAAACCAAGCTGGATAAGTACCGGCAAGTAATCGGCCGGAACATAGGTTGTGTTCATACTAATGAGTTGAGAAGACCAGCGCAAATGTAGCGATAAAACCGATAGGCACGCGATAGCAAGTCGGCTTCATACTACACCAAATATGTGTCAAATATACAACAATGGCTTGTTTTACCAATGCCTGATACACAGACTAAACCTGCAAAGAACAATAAAAGCCTCTCGGTTAAGAAAGGCTCTGGCTATAAAAATAAGTAGAACTATTATCGATTGATAATAATGCGTCGGGATATGTCAAATCCTGCCGAACGCACACGAACTAGATAAATACCCTGGGCTAAGCCTGTAAGATCAATAGCTTTACGTTCGTCGAGAATGGGCACCTGAGTCGAGAAGAGTTTTTGACCACTCAACGAGAAAACATCAATATCCGCATTTTTTAAATTTTCAAGCGTTTCAACTGTAATTGTTCCCGTGCTTGATGGATTTGGATAAATACTTAAGCCACCATTTCCCCGGTCAAAGGTGAATGCTTTAGGGGCGCTATAGTCTGAATAACAGGTTATGCTATTCCCATTCGTTAAAGTAAAGGTTGTTTTTGTGCGGGCCGAATAGTTGGCTGATACAACAACTTTTATCGCAGCACTGTTTTGGGGAATAACTTCTCCACCACCTCGTTGCCAATCGAACAAATCAGGTTGACCTCCTGTAGACGTAGGCAATACTGCCTGTAGAGTATAGGCACCAATTTGTTCAATAGTAGGTGTAGGAACTTTAGGACGTACTGTCAGGCTAATAATAGCGGTTTGGGCGGATTTGCAACCATATACATTTACTGCCTGCAAGGAATAAGTGCCGCTTTTAGTTAAAGCAATTGTTTTGCTAATACTAGTTGTTGTACTGAGGCTCCATAGGCCCGTACTATTAGCAGACGTATTCGCAATCAATGATAACGTTGAATCTGCACAAACCTGCTGCTGATTATCAACTACTATTCCTGGTTGACTGGCGAGCGAAATAGTTGGCGTTGCTGGTATAATTGGGGTTTGTATATCAATTTCTGGCGACAGATATGTATTCCCGACCTTGTCTTTTAGTACAGCACTGTATTTGCCTGGTTGATTGACTGTGATTGTTTGTGTTGTCTGACCCGACTTCCAAGTGTACGATTTGTATGAGCTAGGTAAACTAAGTGTCAAATTGCCGTTGGCTGTACCACAAGTGACCACAATTGTTGGCTGAGGGAGTGGAGGTAATGGTCTTGAGCTAGCAAAAAAAACTGAATTTAGGCTTGAAAACCAGGCTTGAGCTAAATCGTTTAGTCCTTTATCGCCGGGATTATTTGTTGTTCGGTTACCAAAGTGAACAATATCAAAGCGAGGGATTTGGATATTGTCGGTAAAAGGGCCTGCAAAAACATTGTTGTTATACGTATTAATAACATCGTTTTGCGCCTGAATAATATCCTGGCTGACCTGCCCATCATTATAGGATGACCTGGCCAAGACCCATGCAGGGTAACGCTCTGTATCAGCGCGTGTTTTATTGACTATGTACTGCATATTATCGGCATAGTCTTTACGAGTAGAATGGAGCGGAACATTATCCGTTTCACCTTGCTGCCACAATACTGCACGTAAGCCCTGAAGTGAACAATAGTAGCGAAGAGCAATCACTAAATTGGCGTATGGCATTCCAGCCGGAAAGTTTTCGTCGGGAGTACCAATTGCAAAAATATTTTTAGCAAGCAGACCATCGGCACTATCATGCCAGTTTTTAATAACAGTAGCAGACCAGGCGGTATTGATAAACAAAACAGGTACGCCGTATTGCTTTACAATTAGATCACCTAAGACACCCCAGCACCATGCACTCTGACCACGTGGTCCAATAATCGACGTGGCACTAAGTTGCTGGAAGGTTGGAGCTGGAGGGTCGGCTAGAGAATTAGCCGTAATATTATCATAAGATACACAATTGACCCGATCATCTGCAGCACCTAACGCACCATAATCCTGGAAGCCTTGTGCATTGGATTGGCCAGTAATAATAAACACTTCACCAATGCCAACTTTACGAACTACGTCAGTGCCAATGGCTGAACCTTTAACGAAAGCCTGAACTTCCAGACGATACCAGCCTCCTTTTGCACGTAAGGAACCTTGAAAAATACCCCCTTGTGGATTTCGCTGAATAGTTATCCAGTCCGTATTTAAACCTTGTCCGCTTTCTTCTGCCTGTACACGAGCCTGGACACTGTCGACAGGCTGATAAATACTTCCTGACAAATAGATTGTGCTGGTATTATCGTTTTCACGTTGAAATATAGCCCTACTTTCTGGGTAGGTAATTTTGAGTACTTGACTACTACCCTGAGCTGACACTCTTAAATTAAGAGCAATTAGCCCCAATAATAGCAAGCATACTAAAAAATAGTTATTCTTCATTTGGTATTTATCGATAATCCCTCTTTGTGGCGTTATTGTTGCTGAAAATGTCAACTAATAACGTTAGCAAAAATCAGACCGCTCTTACCAAACCTTCCGTAGTTCATTGACTGGCAAAGGCTATCTCGGTAAAATGCAAATTTAGAGCTGGTTTCTATGATTGAACGGTCTATATAGGACTAATATTACAACCCAAGGATAATTCGTTTAGAAACGTCGAAGTCAGTAGCCTGAACACGTAAAATATAAGAGCCTGATGGCATACCTGTTAGCGTAAGCCGCTGACGATCTATAAAAGAAGGGACTGTGGTTATCAGAACCCGTTGGCCTGTAAGCGTATAAATCGTAACAATGGCATTTGTCAAATTATCGCGAGTCTCGAGTATGAGAACTTTGTCAGGATTTGGGTTTGGATAAATACTCAATCCCTTATTATTCGCATCAACAGTAAACGAAACAGGTGCTGATGGAAGTGAAAAACAGGTTAACGTTGATGAATAAATAATCGACGAACGAGCTGTATAAGTACCCGACTGGCTAGCCTTAATGGTGGATGATTGAGTTGCCAGCGAATCATTGCCACGGCGCCAACGAAAAACAGTACCGTTTGTAGAACTAACTGCTTCAAGTGTATAAGTGCCAATAATATTCACAGTCGGTGATGGGGGAATGGGTCTTAATTCAACCGTTGTTGAACCTGATTGTGCTGATAGACATCCATTTGCATCCCGTATTTTAGCAGAGTAAGTACCTGCTGTTGTCGTGACAATACGCTGTGTCGAATCGCCAGTACTCCAGAAAACGGTATAAGGGCCATCAACCCGTAATGTAACCTGATCTCCTTCACAAATGATAGGAGATGGATTTGCCAAAATGGTTGGAGTTGCTGGTAAGGGATTAGCTTTTACTGTAATTATAGATGAATAGGCTGAAAGACACCCATTTTGGTCCTGAGCCTGCGCTGCATAATTACCCGATGTACCAATGGTAATCGCTTTGTTGGCCTGTCCGCTTGACCAGATTACATCAAATGGACTATCTGCAATTAATGATACACGATTACCGTCACAAAATGTAGTCGCTCCAATTGCTGAGATAGACGGTACGGCCGGTAAGGAATTTACTTTGAGTGTAACAACATTGGATTGTTCGGATGTACATCCATATTGGTTCCGGGTACGAACGGCAAAATCACCCGACTGACTCAGTGTTATACTTTGACTTGTCTGACCATTAGTCCATTGATAAGTAGTTTCTTGTGGAGCCGTTAGTGTAATTGTACGATCTGCACAAAAAGTCGTTGGACCATTGGTTGTAATAACGGGCTTTGCTGGCACCGGGTTAGCGGTTACTACTATCGTATTTGAGGTAGCAGATGTACAACCATTTTGATCAGTTACAGTGAGGAAATAAGAGCCTGAAGTTCCAACACTTGTAACTTTACTGGTTTGGCCATCACTCCAATTGTACTGGACATTATCACTACTGGCACGCAAAGCTGTATTATCCCCCTGACAGAATGTCGTGGGTTTATCATTTGTAATTGTGGGAGTAGACGGTAATGGATTGACCGTAACATTAAGCGTATTTGAGGTAAAGTCGCAGCCACTTATATCACGGTAACGGATGTAGTAATTCCCGGCAGTGGTTGTATTGAAGGCTCGTGTTGTAGCTACAGGTGTATTTGTTGACTGATTTATCCAAGTTACATTGTCATAATTGCTGGTTAAGGATAAACTGCTGCCAATACATACAGATGGTGGCCGGTTATCAACAACTAATGCTACCGGAGCGTCGGATACGCGTACCTGTGCAGAGTAGAAGGTGTTGCCTAAACCATCTTTAACTTTTGCCCGGTAGAGACCCGCTCCTTTTGTAATCGTATTGCCCGATTCTCCCGACTCCCACTGCACGGTCGGATAATTACCATCAACGGTCAGTCTCAGGGTATTGTTGCCAGCGCAGGCAACTGAAACTGTTGGAGATAGAGCTGGACTTATTGGCGTCGCATTTTGGAAAAACGCATCAGTCAAACTATTATTCCAGGCAGTAGCTATGTCAACAAGGCCGTTATAATCGAAGTGTAAACCCTCTGGATCATTCAGCGGATCACGTTTGCGCGGCACCTGGATGATATCACTGTTAGGGCCTGCATACACATTAGGTGTAGCGCTAATAACCTGATTTTGGGCTGCGATAATGGCTTCATCTATACCGCCAATAAAATCACCATAACTAACCCGTGCTACCATCCAGGCCAGATTTTTATTGTAATCTTGACGAGTTTGATTGATAACAAACTGTAAATCGTTGACGTAAGAACTGGTTGACGTATTGATCAGGTTATCGGCTTCTCCCTGATGCCAGAGTACTGCTCTTGCGCCAAGCATATTTGCATAAAATTGCAGTGCAACTTTAAGGTTGATATAGGGTTGTCGCGCTGGATAAGCTTCTCCATTATAAACACTGACAGCAGTTCCGCCTTCAGGAGCACTTTCACGCCAGTTTCTGACAGCTGTCCCAGAGAACGCTGTATTAAAAAATAGAACGGGCACTTTTAAACGTTTAACTAAAATATCTCCTAATTGGCCCCAACACCAGGCACCTACTCCTTTAGGCGCAAGAATAAAATCTGGTGTATTGGTTAGCAGCGTAAAAACTGGTTGTGGAGGATCATTCGGAAAACCGTCGCTGGGATATTGATAATTCACACAGTTGACTAGGTCATTTTGTGGATTAGGCGAATTGTAGTGAACCCCTTGCCCATTAGACTGCCCTGATACAATAAATACCTCGCCGATCCCAACGCGCTCAACCGTAGTGATAGTACCTACCTGTTGATCCCCATTCATGGCACGAACATCAAGATTATACCAGCCACCAGTGCCTGTTAGGTCTCCGGTAAATACACCACCTGTTGGAGTGCCTTGTATTGTTTGCCAATCGGTCGAAGTACCCTGCCCATCCCGAGCCTGTAGCCGGGCTTCAATTCGCGTAAGTGAGGAGGTGTAATAACCTGAGATTCGTATAGTGGCCTGATTTGAATTATTTCGCTGAAGAATGGCTCGGGTTGTTGGGAAAGAAACCTGAATCTGTGCGTGTGCCCAAAAAGAGATTAACAGAAGTAACGCCGTACCGTGAATCTTAAGAAAATAGTTCATCATAATTAAAAACGTGACCAGCTGAGCTGACGGATTATTGATAGACCACTATCGATCTATCAGACTGGCTCAACAGTCGTCAGATTTTGCCAAATAATATCTTTTAACTCATTCAAGCCTTGTTGACTAACCGAAGAAATATAAACAACAGGCACTTTCTTGGGAACACTATTTTTGATTTGCTCCAGCGCATCAGCATCAACCAAATCGATTTTGGTGATGGCTAAAAGACGAGTTTTATCCATCAATTCCGGATTAAACTCCCGCAACTCATTCAATAGCGTATTGTACTCCTGCCTGATATCTTCAGTGTTGGCCGGAATTAAGAATAGAAGTATCGAGTTTCGCTCAATGTGTCGGAGAAACCGCAATCCTAGTCCTTTTCCTTGCGAGGCTCCTTCGATTATTCCAGGAATATCAGCCATGACAAATGACTTATAATCTCTGTAGGCTACGACCCCTAAATTAGGGACAAGGGTTGTAAATGGATAGTCTGCAATTTCGGGCCTTGCTGCCGATAAGACGGATAAAAGAGTCGATTTGCCAGCGTTAGGAAAACCGACTAAACCCACATCGGCTAGCAATTTCAATTCTAATACGACCCATTCTTCCCGCCCCGGTTCGCCCGTTTGAGCATGGTAAGGGGCTTGTTGAGTGGCTGTTTTAAAATGATCATTTCCTAAGCCCCCTCTACCACCTGGAAATAGAATAATCTCCTGGCCTTCTTCTGTAATTTCAGCCAGTTTTTTACCTGAATCAGGATCACGAGCAATGGTACCAAGTGGTACTTCCAGAATGACATCTTCGCCCTGAGCTCCCGTTCGCCGACCTCCTTCACCTGCTACACCATTGCCTGCCTTGACATGCTTTCGGTACTTCAAGTGTAACAGAGTCCAGAGTTGAGCATTACCACGTAGAATAATGTGACCACCTCGGCCGCCATCACCTCCATCGGGTCCTCCCTTTGGAACGTGTTTTTCCCGGCGAAAATGGACTGATCCAGCTCCTCCTGCTCCCGAACGGCAATTTATTTTTACGTAATCAATAAAATTTGATGAAGCCATACTTATCCTTTACCTCACAACCGCGACTCTTCAATTTTTTTGCAAATGGCCTGAAAGATATCATCGATATTCCCGATACCGTCTATGGCTGCAAACTTCCCCTGTTGACTATAATAGTCAGCTACAGGCATGGTTTCTTTATTATATACACTCACACGTCGACGGGCAGTGGCCTCATCTCGATCGTCGGGACGACCGGATGTTTCACCCCGTTTAAGTAAGCGACGAATTAGCTCTTCATCATTAACGACCAGGGCAATCATAGTTGCAATTGGCGCCTGATAGTGACTAAGCAATTGGTCGAGCGCTTCAGCCTGCAATACAGTACGTGGAAATCCATCGAAAATAAAGCCTGTAGCTG
This sequence comes from Spirosoma arboris, assembly GCF_009754945.1. Lineage (GTDB taxonomy): Bacteria > Bacteroidota > Bacteroidia > Cytophagales > Spirosomataceae > Spirosoma > Spirosoma arboris. The sequence continues at coordinate 679,436 of NZ_WPIN01000002.1, read as the reverse complement.
ACTGATTTTCACGTAGTTTGTTTTCAATCATGCCAATCACTACCTCATCGGGTACCAATAAGCCGTGATCCATTAATTGTTTGGCCCGTAAACCTAGTTCTGTGCCGGCAGCAATTTGCGATCGTAACAAATCACCAGTTGATAGGTGAACTAAGTTATACTTCTGAATGAGTTTTTCGCTTTGGGTACCTTTTCCGGCCCCTGGTGGGCCAAATAGTACAAGGTTAAGCATCGGTGTCTTTGGGTAGTGTCGTGTAGTCGAAAAAAAATTGCGCCCGCAAAGTTACGATACCCTTGGGAAAATAATAGCTATATTCATTGATAGTCATGCTCTTTATAACTGGAAATAAAAAAAGCGTAGGTATCAAACCTACGCTTTTCCATTTTCAAGTTAGAATTCCTGTTATTTACCGGCCACTTTCTTTTTCACAGGAGCCTTGGCTGGTGTAGCAGGGGCTGCTGGGGCCGGTGGTGCCAGAGCTTTCTTAACATCGGCATCATTAGGATCTAATTCTAATACCTTGTTAAAATACTCCTTTGCTTTTGCGTCATCCTTTTTGGCCAGATTGTAAGATGCCAGGAATTTGTAAGAGGTTATCAAATTTTTCTGATAGCTCTGTTTTTTAGCAGCATCGGTTTCAGCTGAAGCCAGTTCTATGAATTTTTCATAGTATGGAACCGCGGCACCTGTCGATAGCGAAATAGCTGATGGATATGCATAGTAGGTCGACTGTGCGCGATAGTAATACGCTAAAGGATAAGTCTCTCCAGCGGTTTTCTCAACCTGCTGTGCCATTTGAGCAAACGCTGAATCAGCACGTAGGAAATACATTTGTCTAGCTACACGAATCTGAGCCGTATCCATAGGAGCAGCTGTTGTATCGCGACCAACCCGGAAACCATACTGGTAGTTAGCCAAGCCATTGAACAGGTAATCATTATTCAATGGCTTTTTGTCATTCTTAATCGTTTTGGCGTAATATTCAGCAGCCTTGTCGTATTTCTTATCATCGTAATACGTTTTAGCAATCTCACGATATAAGTTCTCCGTTGTGTCCATCGGCGCTGCTTTCTCCAGGTTCATAATACCTAATGAATCGCCTTGTGGAGTACCTAATTTAGCTTGTGCACGGCCCAGGTACTTATAATCATCAACCATCACTTTTTGAGGAGCTGCCGAAATGAAGCGATTTAAGGCGTCAATAGACTCCTGATTTTTACCCAAGGCAGAATATGCCCAGCCATACATCCGATCAATAATTGGGTTGTTAATTTTCCCTTTCAGCTGATCCAGATAAGAAACTGCACCCTGATAATCCTGTGCCAGGAATTTATACCGGGCTACATCAAGTAGCAATTCAGGATCGGTTGTGCCACTTTTTTGAATGTATAATTCGTAGTTCGAAGCAGCCGCTTTATAAGCCCGCGAATTTGCCAATGCATCGGCATAAGCACGATAGGTTGGCGCGAACTCAGCATCGTTTTGAATGGCTAGCTTAAAAAACTCCTGGGCTTTTGCATAGTTTTTGCCACGCAGGTACAAACGACCAATTTTATAGTTAGCCTCTGCTAGGGTTGGTTTTGCCGCCAACGCATTTTCATACTTCGTGATAGCGTTACCACCATCATTTTTCAGAAAGTAAGCATCACCCATGAGCATTTCAATCTCATCTTTATGCTCACCCTTTTTGTCCTTTTCCTGAGCCAGTGTTAACAATCGTAATGCTTCAGCTGGGTCATTTGTCTGATCAGACAAGGTATACATTTCACCAGACCGAATCAAAACAGCCTCGTCCTTACTCTTAGTTTGTGCAACAGCATTATCGATAAGCGATTTAGCCGTGCTACGGTCTTTTTTGGCCAGGGCAACACCTGCTAAACCAATATTATTTAATTGGTTTTTTTGATCGGCTGCTGCTCCTTTTTCAAAAACAGCTTTTGCTTTATCTGGCTGACCGCTTCTGAGATAATAATAACCGAGGTAAAACTGATTTTCAGCCGTAGGCGAACTGGTTGCTAATTGAGTTAGCGTTTGTTCTGCCTTAGTATATCGCTCAGCCTCAATATCCTGTAAGGCAGTTTGGAGATCCTGCGCCACTAAAGGAGTCGTTATGGTCGCCCCAACGAACAGGATGGTCAATAGCGACTGCTTCTGGTTGTTCATCATGTACTTCAAGTTGGAAATGAAAAAAAGGTTATGTGCTAGTTAAACAATTGACAAAACTAAAAAATTGCTGTTAAACCAAAAAAACTTCCTCATTTTGTCAGGTTTATGACCCGATCGTATGGTATTCTGGGCCAAAGTCCCAATTTATGAATGATTAGAGAACCTGCATCCCGGGCTATATAGTTTATCAGTCCTCCACCTAAGCCTGGATGCGTTTCGCGGCTCAAGATATACACAGGTCGCCGTAAAGGATAGCGCTGCATGCCTAAATCTTCCTGAAAAGGCTGAAAATAATCATCCCGTTTCGTCGGATTTACTTTTCCTGACACACCCATTACACGAAGGTCGCGGGCAAGTTCGACGGAAAGAGGTTCATCGCTATCACTAATCCAGTTAACACCAATAAAACCAAGTGCCGATGGGTTTTTACGTACAAAATCAATAACCTCCCGGTTGGAATGCGTCGTGAAAATGCGTAACCCCGTAACGTCCTTGATATTAAAAGTTTTTAATACAAACTCTAAATTACTAGAATTGTTATTGTCAAACACTAAGGTAATAGGACTATGCTGGTTAGCACCACTTAGCTGTCCCCATTGTTTTATCTGACCGCTAAAAATGCGTTGCAGTTCAGCCATTGTAATCAGGCTGTCTGTATTGGCCTTATTAATAATGAGTGCTACACCGTCGGTGGCGATTTTTTCGGTTGCTCCTTTTATTTTTCGTTGGTCAAGTACCGCCCGTTCGTTTGGCTTCAGCTCTCGTGTCGTAAAAACGATGCGAGCGCTATCCTGAAGCATCATATTGATTGCTTCCTGCTCAGGTTTAAATACGACTTTGAAATGGGTATTTGGATTAATGCCTGCATAAGCCTCGGTCAACTGAGTTACCAAAGGCTGAAATGATTCGTCGGCGGCAACGATAATACTACCTTGAGATGGATTATCTAGTGGCGGTTTGTCGTTTCCACAGCCCATTAATCCGACTAAAAATCCTATAAGTATTAAAAATCGGTTAGTCATTTTGCTGAAAGCCTTGATAAGCACGATACCCCCGAAAGGCGCCATAAATAAATAAAAGGATTCCCAGCCCATAGCGAAGCGGTCCAGTTTCGGGTAACATCCCAAAAGACTGAGAGGAGGCAATCAGTGCGATGCCTCCTCCCATATATGCCAGCGAGGCCAATACTGAAATATACAGCGTTAGCCGTGCTGGGCCACTATTTTGTCTGCGCATAGACGAATTATTCCAGCGTAAAGTTAATTGGCAGGTTATATTTTACCCGAACTGGCCGACCCGATTGCTTACCAGGGCGCCATTTAGGCATGCCTTTTACTACACGTTGTGCCTCTTCATCTGTACCAAATCCTAGTCCTTTCAAGACCTGAACGTCCTGAATACTGCCATCCGTATTAACTACGAAGCTTACAAACACACGACCCGAAACGTTAGCTCTTTGGGCAGCGGCTGGGTAGCGCAGGTTTTTGCTTAAGTATTGGCCAAGTGCTGCCATACCACCACTAAATTCTGGCTGTTGTTCTACCACCGTAAAAATTTCTTCTTCTTTTGGGGCAGCTTCAACGGCAACCTCTACCTTGGTTGGGGCTGCTGTTGCTTCAGGAGCCGCAATAACTTCTTCGGCATTTGGGTCACCTTCCTGCGTTTTTTCGGCAGCTACGGCTTCCTTCAGTTCCTCAACGGCTGGCGGTGGCGTTTCTTCGGGTACTTCCTCATCCGGTTTTACTTCCGGTGGAAGGAATTTCACCGTGTTCACTTTCGGCAATTCTACCGGCGGTGGTGGCGGTGGCGGTGGTTCATTTGGGTCAATTGGTGGCGGTGGAAGTTTCATCAAATCCACTTCTACCATTGCCTGCTCTTGTTTCTCCGGAGTTAGGGCACTAATGATCGTTGGAGAAAGAACACCCAGTGTAAACAACACACCACCAATAATGAGGGCACGAGTTACAGCCTTAGGATACGATTTCCGCAGATCATATGCACCATATGCTTTATGCCGGTTAGCAAACACGATATCGTCGAGTGTTGCCTGGGGATCAATTTCTGCCATGGTGTTATACGTCTAATTTTACTTTGTCTTTGAGAAGCTTTACTTCATCCGGCGTCAATACATCCACAAGGGCGTACCGTTTTAGCTTCGTAATAGCCATCTCATCAAGCACATCAACCATGTTTTTGTAGGTCGATAGTTTTGTCGGCTTAATAACGACGACAAACTTTTCACCCCCCACTTTTTTAACATTTTCCATCAGTGCCTGACGAAATTCGTAGCCATAACCGACCGTCTTTACCTCGGGGTCTTCACCGGCGGCTTTTCCAAAAATGTAATAGGCCTTGTTGTCTTTCCCCAGAAAGACCGTCATTACGTTGGAGGCCTTAATAGGCTCCGTTTCCTCGGTTTTTGTTTTATCCGGCACGTTGAGCGTCATCGAAGATGGCTTGCTCAAGGTAGTGGCCAGAATGAAGAAGGTAATCAGGAGAAATCCCAGGTCAACCATAGGCGTCATATCCACACGGGTTGACGCTTTTTTGGACCGAACCTTACCACCATCATGCTTACCACCACCACCGCCAGTATTAATTTCTGCCATGTTTTCTTAACAGATTCGCGTGGTGAAAATAAAATTTAGTTGCAATCGCTAGCTCGCTCAATCTGGCTTCCAACCGGCTGGGGGCGCTTCCGTTCCCGTAATCAGATTGAATTTGTTGATATTTTGCGCTTGTAGCGTAGCTAATACATTCTTGAATTCGGGGAATTTGGCAAGATTATCACCTTTCAGCGCAATTCGAAGACCGTTGTTAGCCTTACGGGCGTTGTAAACCCATTCTTTTAATTCATTTGTCGGACCTGCACCAGTCGTATCGGTTGGAATACCTGACTGCTTCACCTTAGCCTGCTGTTCTTTGGGCAAATTCAGATACGATTTCAGCTGAGCAATCGGTATTCCGAAGTTTGACATCAGGGAGAATTCCTTCTTCTCATTGTTTGTGAAGGTAAGTCCTTTAGCGGCAGCAATGTTATCCAGCATGGCAATGCGATTTTGCGCATTGTCGATACCGAAATACACTTTACCATCCCGACCAAGACCAATGGTCATGATGTCGCTGTCAGGGACTTTGATTCCAGAGATAGACGAAGGCGTTTCAATCGTGGCAGCATCCTGAGACCTAAACTGAGCGGTTAGGATAAAGAATGTCAGCAACAGAAACGCCACATCGCACATCGCCGTCATATCCACCGTGGAACTAGCGCGTTTTATTTTAACTGCTGGCATGAGTTATTTTGTTTCTTCCTGCCCGAAAAATCGGGCAGGTTGGTTAATGTACATCAACTGTGCTATCTCGGCTTAATAGTGAGCCGCAAAGTTTTGCTGAATGCTCAGACCGATCTCATCGATGTTATAGGTCAGCACGTCAATACGGCTGGTGAAATAGCTATACATAATCGTTGCGATAGCGGCCGTACCGATACCCAGAGCTGTATTTACAAGAGCTTCTGAAATACCAGTTGAAAGAGCACCCGTGTCAGGCTGGCCAGTGGCACCCATAGCTGCGAAGGCGCGAATCATACCAAGTACCGTTCCTAGCAGAGCGATCAGAGTCGAAACCGAAGCTAGCGTTGCAATAATGGTCAGGTTCTTTTCCAGCATTGGTAGCTCAAGTGTCGTTGCCTCTTCTACTTCTTTTTGCAGAGCAACTAATTTTTGTTCTTTGTTCAGTTCGGTGTCGGTAGCCAACTGCTGATATTTAACCAGAGCAGTTTTTACAACATTACCGATTGAACCTTTCTGACGATCGCACTCTTGAATGGCAGCAGCTACTTCGTTACGGTCGAGTTGGCTTTTGATTTTGCGAACGAAATCGTCAATTGAACCTGAACCATTAGCCCGGCCAATCGTGATGAAGCGTTCGATTGAGAATACCAGCACTGTCAGAAAACAGGTGAACAGAATTGGTACGATAAATCCACCTTTGTATACGGTACCGAAGTAGTCGCCTGGAAGTGGTTCTTTCGTGTTGTCACCTTCCTGAAAGTGGCTGCCATCACCGAAGACAAACATGTACGTCAGGATACCGATAATCAATAAAACCGGAATGACGAGCGCGGGGTTTAGGCCGCCTGATGACTTCTTTTTTGGTGCCGGTGCTTTGGCAGGTGCTGGAGAGGGAGTTTGTGTTTTCATTGGAACTGGACTGTAGGGTTAAAATTAAAAGTTGGTTTACCCGGTAAAAAAAGTGAAAAATTTAGACTCTTTAGGTTCGTCCAGCTAAAAATTTAGTAGAAATACCGTCGAACCTCCACAAAAATATGTGTTTTCCGCCAAAAACCACACAATCATGTATGTCAAATGTTTCACCCTTATTGTAATCCAGCAATAAATACTTGCACATATCCATTCTACTAGCGTTATTTTTGTTAAGAAGTCAGTAAGCTAAATCCTTGTTTTTCAACAATTGCCTATAAAGTACTCGTTAACCCATCGGATTGGTGATCATTCATGGAGGAGGGGCGTTGCTCATAAAATAATTGTTAAGATTGTGAAAAGGCTTTGGCAAACTCTGCTTATCCTTGTTTTAGTATAGATGCAGCAGGTTTGTGAATTCCATAAGCGTCTAAAAAAAATTGATAAAATTGTTGCACCAACGGATTTATAGCCGACTATAGAGCCGTGAGCGACACTACTAGATTGAGTCAGTAAAATTCACCAGCTTCCTATATGAAGCTATCCTCAAATCTAGCTTTTCAGTATATGATTGCACTGGAAACTGCTAAACCAAGATGATCGAACGCAAGTGGTTAATGTTGGCCTTCTGGGTGGCTTGCCTGATGGCAATCTGTTATGTAGTGACGACTTATTTGGATGATCCGCAAAGCCATTATTTCGGCCTTTTTGTGAATGTAATGCTCTTTATGGCTTGCGTCATGATGATTCGTAGACTATTGACCAAAGACTCTGATTAATTCTTAGAGACAATGCCCCTATTAGGCGAAGGTCGATCAAACGTTGATTAAACGCTGAAGAGAGAAAAAATGTACCCTTCAGAAGAGCTACCAGGCATTTCTCAGGCTTATACTCTTATATATAGTGAGTGATGTAACTTACTCAAGTTGAATTAAATCCATCAAATGCCATTAGAACCGCAGGTGCTGATCCTGAAAGAGTCAGCATTTACCAACCCTCATGAAAAGAAATAAATCCTGTATAAATACATCTTTTATTAGTCAATAATTTAAAATATATACACTTGTTGATCTAAAATATTATTTTAGATACCTTTTAGTAAATAATAAACATAAATAATTTACTACATAGATATATTTATTTCATAAAGGTAACTTCTAGTTTCCCTTTGCTAATTTATACAACCTTTATAATTTTCTGAACATGCAAGCTGTTGCCAATTCAAATGAATTGAAACTGCGGACTATCATGAAGAATGCCCCGCTGGGCTTAATTGAGATAAACCAGGCGGGGACTATTCTAGAAGCTAACTTATATGGTGAGGCTTGGCTCAAGGTGATTCGGTCCGCCTTCCATATAAAAGATGATAATCTCTTCATTCTCTTAGAACAGATTGGATTTACATCGCTTAATAAAATCCGCAACTTTCCACAAGCAGAAGGGCTCATACTCCTCAATGAATTAGTAAGCTTGTCTCTGCCTAATGATCTTCAAGCGACCCAGAAGTACTATACGTTTACGGTCACTAAGTTCGATCATGATTGTATCATGTTCAGTCTGGAGGACATTACCCAACGACATCTGGAAGATAAAAAACGACAGGATGCTGAACTGGGTAAAGCAATCGCTCAGAGTAAGCTGGAAATTGCCTCCGGCGTATTGCATGATATTGGTAACGCAGTTGTAGGCTTTGGCTCTTATTTAACCCGAATTCGACGGTCTGTCGATCAAAATAGCCTGGATAATCTAACTAATCTGACGCTGTTTATAGAACGCCAACAGGCTTCCATGGCAACAGCTATGGGTAGCGATAAAGCTGCTGCGGTCGTAACGATGCTTAAAGGAATTGCCCAAACTCAAAAAGATTCCCAACACGAGTTGCGAAAATACATTACTGAGCAACTTAACATTATTACTCATATCCAGGAAATTCTGGCCATTCAACGGCAATATGTAGCTGGCAATGATACGCAGGAACGAAAACCCGTTAATCTGCGCAGCGTTCTGAATGACTGTATGGCTATGTTATTCGCTTCCATTGACAAGCGAGGAATCGCCGTTTCGTTAGACTTGCCTGATGAAATGCCCATTCTGAAAGGGGATCGCACGAAATTGATGCAGGTTTTTCTGAATCTGCTCAAAAACAGTATTGAAGCGATCGATATAACGGCTAGTAATAAACTCATCACAGTTCGGATAGAAATTCAGTCTCCCTGGATGATTGTTACCATTCGTGATACCGGAAATGGGTTTAATGAAGAAACGGGTCAGGCTTTATTTACCCGTGAGTTCACCACCAAAACGTCGGGCTCAGGATTGGGGCTATATAATTGCAAAACTATCATTGAGAGCCATTCCGGCTCAATCCAGCTAACTAGCCCGGGACTGGGCCAGGGGGCGCTGGCAACCGTTCAGTTAGTAACGGAAAACTAATTCCTAAAACATTCTTATTGTAGATAATTCTAAAGATCGATGGGTGCTATGAACGATATTACCAATACCGCTGTGCTGGTTATTGATGACGAAGAGTTGGTACGTAATAATATTGAAGAGATCCTGGTTCCCCAAAAAAGTGCTCCAGAGGATGAACAGATGCGTTTAGCCGCTAGTTTGCTCTTTGATGACCCACAACCTCTGTTAGCCCCTCGCACCAGTAACATTCCCAATTTCACCGTTGATAAGGCCGCTAATGGTATGGAAGGCCTTGAGATGATCAAACGAGCGGTGGCAGCGGGGAGGCCCTATGCCGTTATCTTTCTGGATATGCGTATGCCCGGCTGGGATGGGCTTGAGACGGCCATCCATATTCGAAAATACGATAAAAAAGCTGAAATCATTTTTGTTACCGCTTATAGTGATCGATCACTTGATGAGGTTATTACCCAGGCGGGTCAGAATGTGGGCTACCACTGCAAACCCTATGCGGCTGAAGAAATTATCCAGCTAGCCACTAAAGCGATTGCGGATTATCACAAGCTTCGTAACCTGGAAGAGTTGATTGCCGATGTTTCCTCCATCAGCTTAAAAGGGCACCAATTGACGCATTTGTTACAAAATATCTTTCAGCAATTGACAATGCATTTGCAGACCGATATGGCGCTGCTAGGCAAGCTACACGAAGATTTTACCTACGAAAAACTCTTTTCGATTGGTACTGTAGAAGAGTCTGTCAACCTGGAACGTTTAACGGCTTTGGTTAAATCTGCGGCTACCAGTAATGAAGACGTAGTACAAGTAGAGGAACTGGTTCTTACCCGATTAGATGAATATACCCTATTTGCGGTGCTTAACAAACCAGAACAGATAAAAACAGAAAAGCTGTATTTGCTAAAACTCTATGTCCAGAATGCAGCCAAAGCAATCCGCAATGCCGAACTACATGAGGAGCTCCTTCAAAAAGAGAAGTTGTCAGCCATTGGCCAGGCCATGAGTATGATATTGCATGATTTGCGGGCTCCTTTAAATAATATTAAGATGATGACAATGATGCTTCGTCAGGAAAATATTCAGAGCGAATGGTTAGATTTAATCGATGAGTGTGGTCTACAGGCGACTCACCTCTTTACCGACTTTCTGGATTTTATTAAAGGGGCCTCTATTGAAAAGAAAGTTGTTGATGTTTCGGAACTCATTGAAAGTAGCCTGCAGCTAGTAATCGGCCAGTCAAACCGGGAATCTATAGTTATCCAAAAAGATATACCGAATAAGCTAATGCTGTGGGGCGATGAGAACAAGCTACGTAGGGTTTTTATCAATTTACTAGGCAATGCCGTAGAGATATTGGAAGCCTATAAGATAGTTGGGCCTAAAATAGTGATTACTGCCTGGGAGGAAATCCAGCAAGGACAGATCGTGCTAACGATTTCAGATAATGGCCCTGGCATCCCGAATGATATTCTCAAAACGCTCTTTAATCCGTTCGTTACCCGCCAGAAACAGAATGGAACTGGTCTGGGGCTGGCCATTGTCAAGCAATATATTAATGCACATGGAGGAGCTATATCAGTTGCAAATGAGCCGGGGGCAGTTTTTAATATTACTTTACCAATGGCCATATTGTCGCCACGGTTGAGTGTTGTACCGTCTGAAATAGATGCCGTAGCTGCTTATACTGACTAATGCTAAAAAGAAGTAGAAATAAATTGATTAAGAGTCAGGAAAAGTGCGGGGAAGAGCCTCATTCAACTAGATTACTTAGATGTTGGATAAGCATTCAGATCAATAATGAGAGAATTACATAGTGACCTTTGTTTAGTTTAAGGCCGCTAATGTTCTTTCGTGCTGATCTTGAAGCTCACGTAAACGCCGTTGAAGTCGTAGCTTTTCATTGGCAAGTTCTACGTTCAGTTGAAGTGAATGAGTCAACTGCTCCGCTTGCTGACAAAGCCGGTTGGTATAGTGCTGATCAATTAACTCTGCCTGACGGTCATACTGTTTATTTTGGAGGGTATGCTGAAGAATGTGAACGAAGTAGCCTACTCCAAAGGCGGCTAGTATAGCAATGTAAATCATGAGTCAAAAGACTTCTAAATAGAGGCTAAATATACGTCTGATTTTTTGTTTCTATTTTTACCTTTTAGTAAATATTTAATATATATAATTACAAATAAGGAGATAATGTATTTAATGATAGAGGTCTAAGGCAGTTCGATTTGAAAATAAGTACTGAAATCGGGCTGTTTTTAGTTAGTTAAGCGATCTAGTTAATATGTTACCATATTTAATAAATATCAACTTAATTTGTATCGAGAATGGTCAATAGTAAACTTGGCTATTCGTTGGAAAGAATGCAAAAACGCTAGACCACTTGAGTCTAGCGTTTTTTGTGTTAAGATATATAAATATAAACTTCTATTAATTCATACTGGCGAGATAACTGTCGACCAAATTGGGGTAGAGTCTTAAGATAGTTGACAGTTCACGCCAGTGGTCGCTCAAAAACCAGTGTAGTTCTAATGGTTCTGACTCTTCGATTTGCTCAAAGGCCATAATCATGACCATATCTTGGAGAGGATGGGCCTTTCGAATGACAAACTTTAATCCAAAATAAATTGCATTCAGCTCTGATTGGCTAAATTCTGATCCCCACTGCCGGGGTGGGATACCAGGGAAAACTACTTCCGTTGCAATCAACGTCTTGATATATTCTTTCAGTAAATGTATGTTTTTGGGAGAGGACATGGTGGTCGTTTTCATGCATGAAAACAATGCCAAAATCTTGCCAATTTGCGTTTTTATGGTATGAACGTGCGAATAATTGTCATGAATTTTTTTGAGACGTAAAAAACTGTAAATCTGTTTTTTATGTTTTATTATTAATGATAAATTATGGTTGACATTGGTTCTGCTCATGAACACATATTGCCTCACTTATCCCTACCTAAAAACAAAACAGCCACTCACAGAATTTGTAAGTGGCTGATAATCTTTGTCGGGAAGGCGGGATTCGAACCCACGACCTCTTGCACCCCATGCAAGCACGCTACCGGACTGCGCTACATCCCGAATTGGTCTGCAAAAGTAATGGATAATGGGTAATGTACAATGACTAATGATGTAATTTCTAGGGCAATCATTGGCCAGTGTACATTACCCATTACTCGTTAATTCCTACCAGTACCCTGTCTGGCGGGAGGAGGGGTGGAGCCTCGTTGCTGTTGCATCGGGTTAGGGCCTTGTGGACCAAACCGTTGCTGCTGTTTGAATAACTGGAAACGCGTTGGCTGCGCCGTGCGAGGGAATGAATTGTTTTCAGCATCGATATCCGCAATCTCCTGATAGGGATCAAGTGTCCACTGCGTTACTTTTTTGCTGGTGGTAATCACTTTCTTAATCGACACGTCATTGAAGCGCCATATTTCTGCAGGGTAACGAGCCACGGAATCTGTACCATCTTCGAATTGCATCCGAATGATAACAGGCATCGGTAAGCCACCTTTATTTTTTAATGATAAAGTATAGAAATTTTGTTTATCCGCAGCCTCGATTGCTTTCCGTTCATCTGGACTCAATGTCGCCAGATAATCCTGATATTTCTTTTTATCAGCCTCAGTAACGGCGTACGGATCGTAGCTATTATAGAAATCCTTCATGGTCGAATCTTTCGCAACAACCGTCTCGGCTTTAGTGGCAGCATCGCGTTGCTTGCTAATGGTACCAGCTCGACGTTGCGCTTCGGCTCGGGCTGCCGCTTTGGTTATTTCAGGGTTACCCGAATCAACCTGGAACCAATCTACTTCGACTAAATCCTGATCGACAGGCTCAACACCGTAGAACCAGCCTTTCCAGAACCAATCCAAGTCAACACCGGAGGCATCTTCCAACGTGCGGAAGAAATCAGCTGGTTCTGGCGATTTAAACGCCCAGCGACGCGCATACTCTTTAAACGCATAATCGAACAGCTCACGACCCATTACCGTCTCACGCAAAATATTAAGCGCTGTAGCAGGCTTGGCATACGCATTAGGTCCGAGGCTAATTACGTTGTCGGACGAGGTCATGATTGGCGATAATACCGACTTGTCTGACTTCATGTAGTCAACAATGTACTGGGGCTCTCCCCGGCGACTTGGGAAGCTATAATCCCATTCTTTCTCGGCAAGATATTGGCAGAACGTATTCAATCCTTCATCCATCCAGGTCCATTGACGCTCATCGGAGTTGACGATCATCGGGAAGAAGTTATGGCCAACTTCATGAATAATTACGCCAATCATACCCGCCTTAACCTGATCTGTATACGTACCATCAGCTTCTGGGCGACCACCATTGAACGAAATCATTGGGTATTCCATACCGCCACCAGCCGTGGCATGGCATGAAATGGCAACAGGGTAAGGGTATTTAATGGTCCGGTTGCCGTACGATTTCAGCGTATGCTCAACAACCCGGGTTGAATATTGTCCCCAAAGTGGGTTGCCTTCTTTCGCATAAAACGACATAGACCAGATTTTACGTCCATCACCGTAAACGTCGGTTTGCATAGCATCCCAGATAAAACGGCGGCTGCTCGTGAAGGCAAAGTCACGCACATTCGATGCTGTATACACCCAGGTTTTCTTACCTACTTTATCAGTCGGTTTAGCTTTTAGAGCTGCCTCGGCTTCATCCTGTGTTACAATGACAACGGGCGTTTTCGACGTAGCCGCTTGAGTCAGACGTTTCTGCTGGGTAGCCGATAACACTTGTTTGTAGTTTTGGCATTCGCCTGTAGCACCCACAACGTGATCGGCTGGGGCAGTGATGGCGACTTTATAATTACCAAAAATTAGCGTGAATTCACCCTGGCCCAGGAACTGCTTATTCTGCCAGCCATTTACGTCATTATAAGCGCATAGGCGTGGAAACCAGTGGGCGATGAAGTAGTTGTAGTTACCATCTTTGGCGAAAAACTCCATGCCACTCCGGCCATAATACTCCGTGACGAAATAATTCCAATCAATGTTAAATGAATACGCGCCACCGGGTTTCAAGCCTGCTGGCAGATCAATTCGCATCATTGTTTGATTGATGGTGTATTTGAGCGCCGTACCTGTTTTGGTATCTTTAACAGACGTAATATGATACCCAAATTTGTCAGATGCTTGCTGGCTACTACGTTCACGAACCGAAGTCAGGTTTTGCAACTGTGCGAAGCTCATGCCGCTTTCATTAACACCACCTGTGCGGGTCACGCTGCCGGTAGAGCCTTTCGCAAATAGGTTCTGATCGAGCTGGAGCCAGATGAAAGGCAACTCGTCGGTAGAGTTGTTATGATACGTAACGGTTTCCGAACCAATGATTTTCTGATTGGCATCGTCGAGTTCGACTTTGATGTCATAGTCTGCACGGTTCTGGAAATAATCTTTCCCAGGTGCACCAGAAGCCGTACGAAATGTGTTGGGTGTTGGCAACGTGGGCCCGAGCTGCTCAAAACGCGTGTTGGCGTTTTGAGTTGGGGTTTGTGGGGCCTGTGCTAATAAAACGGCTGACCATAAGCTAAGGCCAGTCATTAATAGTATTTTTTTCATTGTCTGTTGTAGGTTAATGGAGATTGTTAATTTCGACCGGTACCCTGTTTGGCAGGTGCTGTTTGTCGTTGCTGCTGCATCGGATTTGGCCCGGCTGCTCCACCACCACGCTGCTGTTGTTTGAATAATTGGAAGCGCGTCGGTTGAGCTACCGGCGGAAACGAATTGTCTTCTGTGTTAATATCTGCGATCTCATAATAGGGATCGAGTGTCCATTGCTTTACTTTCTTGCTGGTCGCAATCACTTTCCGGATGGATACGTCGTTGAAACGCCAGATTTCGGCTGGGAAACGGGCTACGGAATCAGTGCCATCTTCAAACTCCATCCGTAGAATGACTGGCATTGGAATGCCGCCTTTGTTCTTCAATGACAACGTATAGAAGTTCGTACCTGCTTCGGCTAGTAAGCGCTCTTCGGCTGTTAATGAAGCTAGATAGTCCTGATATTTCTTTTTGTCGGCCTCCGTAACCGCATAAGGATCGTACTGGTTGTAAAAATCCCGCATTGTACTATCCTGTGCAACTACGGTTTCATCTTTACTGAGTGCGTCGCGTTGTTTACTAATGGTGTTCAGTCTCTTTTGGGCAGCAGTGCGAGCTTCGGCTTTGGTGATGTCGGGGTTCTGTGAACTGGCCTGGAACCACTCGACTTTCACCAACGATTGGTCAACGGGTTGCACGCTGTAGAACCAACCTTTCCAGAAAAAGTCCAGATCAACACCTGATGCATCTTCCATAGTACGGAAGAAATCAGCCGGTTCGGGCGTTTTGAAAGCCCATCGGCGAGCGTATTCTTTAAAGGCGTAATCGAAGAGTTCGCGACCCATAATGGTCTCGCGCAAAATATTGAGTCCTGTGGCGGGTTTGCTATACGCGTTCGGTCCGAAGGTATTTCTTGGAATATTGTCGGAACTGCTCATGATGGGCACCTGAAGGCTAGAATCCATCCGCATGTAAGGAACAATCGATTGAGGATCGATGCCCCGTGCTGGATAGTTGGCATCCCATTCTAAACAGGCTAATCCTTCAAGAAAACTATTCAAACCTTCGTCCATCCACGACCATTGGCGCTCGTCGGAATTAACGATCATGGGAAAGAAATTGTGACCCACTTCGTGAATGATTACTCCGATGAGTCCATTCTTCGTACCTACAGAGTAAGTGCCGTCAGCTTCTGGGCGAGCCCCGTTGAAACTAATCATTGGATACTCCATACCACCAACGGGACCATGAACAGAATAGGCTACCGGATATGGATACGCAATAGTCCGGCGCGAGTAGGAGAGAAGCGTATGCGCTACCAGCCGGGTTGAGTATTGCCCCCAAAGTGGATTGCCTTCTTTTGGGTATAAGGACATTGCCCAAACGCGTTTACCCTCTACATTAGGTTGAAGGGCGTCCCAGATGAACTTGCGGCTGCTGGCAAAGGAAAAGTCACGGACGTTATCCGCTTTATAAATCCAGGTCTTTGTACCGGTTGGCTTGCCCTTTTCGGCTGCTTCGGCTTCGGCCTGCGTTACAATAACAACTGGATTTTCACCAGGTTTGTCGCCCTTGCCTTTTGCTTCGTTCCAGCGTTTTATCTGGGTTGGGGTCAATACTTGGGTTGGGTTCTGTAATTCGCCCGTTGCGCCAACAATGTGATCGTTCGGCACTGTTAAAGCTAGTTTGTAATTACCGAAGATCAGCGTGAATTCACCCTGCCCATAAAATTGCTTGTTCTGCCAACCTGTTACGTCGCTATATGCGCATAGGCGGGGGAACCATTGAGCTATTTCGTAGATATAGTTGCCATCTTTTGGGAAGAATTCATAACCGCCACGAGCACCTGTACTCCTAACATCGACAATGTTGAAATTCCAGTCAACGGAGAAAACTACGGATTTACCTGGGCCAACGGGCTGGGGCAAATCAATCCGCATCATGGTCTGGTTAATGGTGTATTTAAGTGGTTTGCCAGCCTGATCGCGTACTGATGTGATCTTATCGCCGTAATCTTTAGCAGCCAGTGTTGTATTGGCTGTAAGTTGCTGGATACTGGCTCCTTGTTCGGCGTTGATGCTGCTTGTCTGCGATGTTCTACCATCTACATCAGCCCGGAACGTGTTCTGATCCAACTGAAGCCAGACATAAGGCAATACATCTCCTGAATTATTGTGATAAGTAATCGTTTCAGAACCGGTTAGTTTTTGCTTGGTATCGTCAAGTGTAGCCTTTATATCATAGTCAGCACGGTTCTGAAAATAGTCTTTTCCGGGAGCACCAGAAGCTGTACGAAACGTATTCGGAGTAGGTAAAATAGGCCCGAGCTGTTCGAAACGGGTGTTTGCGCGTTGCGTCGATGGTTGAGGAGCTTGCGCCTGGGCATACCATAAGGGAATGGCTAAACCCGATAGTAGCAAAATTATCTTTTGCATAAATTGGTTTATAGTTGTTGACGAGGAGGTAAAAATACAAAAAAAAAGAGGTTATCTAATTTGTATTATAATAAGCGGTGGGTGTCGTTAGAAAATAGAGCTACTTGACCAACTCGCTCAGATACTCATTGTTGATAATGAGCGATAGAGCCATACCGGCTACTATTCCCGACACAACGAGTGTCCATCGTAAGCGGTTAGTCCGCAATACGTCGATTATGAGATAAGCCAATCCAAGAATAAGGCTGACAATAACCAACTGGCCAATTTCCAGCCCGATATTAAACGCCAGCAGTGGTTTCACAATGTCGGCTTCGCGACCTAGCAAACTGCGGAGATAATTCGAAAAACCCATGCCATGAATAAGGCCGAATGTTAGCGCAAGCCCGTATCGCCAGGGACGATTGGGTTCCCGAACCTTTGAGGATTTTCGCGAGCCTGATTCCTGGAAGAAGAAATTAGTAACTGCCGTAATAAGAATCGTAATGGGAATAAGCAACTCAATTAAAGCAGTTTTATACTGAATAAGCTGTAGTGTTGCCAGAGCCAGAGTAATCGAGTGTCCAATAGTAAAAGCAGTAACCAGAATTAATACCTGTTTCCATTGCCGTGCTGTATAAACGGCGCAGAGTGCGATTACAAACAGGATATGGTCATACCCGCTAGGATCGGTAATATGATCGAAACCTAAGCGAAGATAGATCAGAAAGTCGTCCATGAGTTTGGTTGTTGGGGGAGTAAGTGGAATTGGTGGAGTGAGTGAAATGAATGCAGTAAGTGGAGTGAGTATACTAGTTAACTAACGTACTTACTACACTCATTTCACTCACTACACCCATTTCTCCTACACCACTTCTTTAAACCAGCTTGCATACATCACATAGTTATTGGCTGTGCGGGCAAAAACTTCGCCCTGCTCTGGCGAAACGGCTTTTAAGAAACGGGCTGGATTCCCTGCATAAATAGAGCCAGGTGGTACAACAGTGTTCTGGGTAACAATAGCGCCAGCTGCAATGATACTGCCCGTACCAATAACTGCTCCATCCATGACGATCGCTCCCATGCCAATCAGCACATTGTCTTCAATTGTGCAGCCATGAACAACGGCGTTGTGGGCAATGGAAACATAGTTACCAATAGTAGTTTTAGATCGTTGATAGGTACAGTGAATGACTGCTCCATCCTGAATATTGGTCCGGTCGCCAATGGTGATCGAATTGACATCACCTCGAATAACTGCATTGAACCAGACCGTGCAGTCGCGACCCATAATCACTTCGCCTACAATAGTGGAATTGTCTGCATACCAGCAGTTTTCGCCAAATACCGGCGCAATTCCCCGAACAGATTTAATAAGTGCCATGCTACAAAGATAGCTTGTTCGCCTTTATCGCTACTTGCCTATATGACAAAGAAGGGCTGGTTCACTGAACCAGCCCTCCAAGACACGACATTATGGATAGTTGCTTATTTTTTATCAATCTTATCGCCTGCTTTATCCATCGAATCACCGATGTCGTCGACAAGCTTGTTTGTTTCTTTCTTCACTTTATCGAAGTCGTCAGCGCTGGATCGTTGTACCTTAATATAGGAATCGGCCAGTTGACGACGCTTATCCTGTAGATCATTTATACGCTCTTCCCGTTTTTTACGCTCTTTACGACTTTCGTTTTTTACGTCAGCTTTGGCATCATCTATCTGATCGTCAAGTTTATCCATTTGTGCCGAAATTCGATCCGTTAGGTCGCGACGGTCACGATCTGAGGATTGGTTGTTGGATTGATCGTTATTCCGGCTATTCGACTGATCATCCTGACGATTATCGGAATTGCTTCGATTGCTGGAATTGCTCTGATTATTCCGATTATCGTCGTTATTTCGGTTATCACGATTGTCAGAATTAGTCCGATTGTCGCTGTTGCGATTGTCTTGATTTTGATCAGAATTTCGGCGATTATCCCGATCATCAGAAGAGTTGTTATTCTGACGGTCGTCTGAGCGACGGTTATTCCGATCGTCGTAACGACTATCGTTATTATTATTCCGATTATCATCCCGACGGTCATTGTAGTCATTTCGGTTATCCCGATCATCCCGCCGATTTGAGTTGTTATCGTTGTATCGATCATTCCGGTTATCGTCCCGACGCATATCCCGGTCCCGATCTCTATCCGACATCATCCGGTCGTTATTGTTATTGGAGTCCCGAGAATCTCGTGAATCCCGGTTGTCATACCGATCATTCGATGAACTCCGATTATCGTACCGGTCGTTCGAGTTCCGGTCGTCATTCCGACGATCGTTTGACGAATAGTCATTCCGGCTTCGGTAATTGTCATTGTCGGAACGGCTATTATACGAGTCCCGATTATTGTCCCGGTCATTATAATTCCGATCATCATACCGGTTATTGGATGAATTTCGGCTATCATACGAGCGGTCATTATACCGATCATTGTAAGAATCCCGGTTATTATAAGTACGGTCATTAGACGAATACCGATCATTATCCCGATCATCATAATTGTTGTAGCGATTATTGTATGAATCGCTACCCGACATTCGATTTGATCGATCATCCCGATCGCGATAACTCATTCGGCTATCCTGATCATCTGAAGAACGATAAGGGTTTCGATATGAGCTACTATTCCGCGAGTTGCTGCTCATCTGCTCATCGTCGCCGTATGTTCCATTCTGTGAATCGCGACTATTTCGCGAGTTGCTCCTGCGGTCGCGCTGAACAATATCTTCCTGACTGTTTTCTGACTTGCCGTAAAGCCAGCGCTCCGTCGAAGCGCAGGATGATAGACCGACCATGGCTGTCAGCATTGCGCCTACGACCCATATTTTCCTTTTCATGACGTTGTAGTATTTATTAATAACGTTGATTAAGCGATTGTGACTCGTATAACCAATGAAGTAAGGTAAATGTTGGCATTTAATCTCAGGCTGGCAGACTTCTATTTGGACCTATGGCAAATGCGCCATAGTAACCATGATGGCTTATACTGATAGGAATATGTAGTTGCTCTGTGGAAGATTTAACGAGCGTTAAAATAGGAACACTGTTCGAATCTTTTTGGATGTAGCTATTCTCTTTCGGAATGGATAAACTATCTGTACAGTATTGCTTTATTTTTTCCCGAATTAATAGGTGCTGATCTTGGTAAGTGGCTTTTTCGAACGGAATAATTGTCTGATGCAAACTTGAAGAAGTGTTTGCCGAAGTTGCCGTGCTGGCAATGTATTGTGGCGTAATTAATGATTTTGTCTGGTAAATTTTTTCGTAAAAAACGACCCCTTCGGCCGTTTCATCGCTTATTGATATAATCTGGCAGGCTAATTTTCTGGGAGCAAAAATGCGCTTTCCGGTTTCCCGGAAGCTTGCTTTATAGGCACTCTCTTTAATGCTCCAGAGTAGCCAAACTATTCGTTCAGGGTCGTCTGCTGTCAGGATGAGTTTCTGTTCGTGTATAGTAAATAGTTTTTCCAGAAAGCCCCTTCGTTGCCAGTTGCTTTCACGGTGTGCCTGCGCCCGATCAACAATGTCATTGCCGATCATTTTTCGGCCAGCTTTTTCGTAATGATTTCGATTGCTGACCCAACTGTAAGCATTTGCTCCATCGACTCATTATCAATCTCAATATCGTAGGCTTCTTCGACATCAAGGGCAATATCGACCAGATTCGCCGAATTAATTTTTAAGTCTTTAATGAAGTCGGTATCCTCCGTAACGTTCTCAAATGCCTGTTCATCCTGAACATAGGGCTTTACAATTTTTTTGAGCGTTTCGATTAATTCTTCTTTCGTTTGCATAGCCAGTTTAGGATTGAAACTTTTTTAAGATGACACATGCATTCACATCGCCGAAACCAAAATTGGCCTTGGCAATTACCTGAATGTCCCTATGAATAAGTTGCTGCGGAATTTTCGCTGGATTAATCAGAGCTGAAATATCGGGGTGTGGATCTTCTGAATTGAGGGATGGGTACACAAATCCATGATATAACTCCAAAACAGCTGCTACGCACTCAATGCTTCCGGCAGCACTCAAACAGTGCCCCACCATTGATTTCAGAGAGTTAATAATGGGAAAGTTATCTTCACTTCGTTGCAGAGCCTCGCACCAGGCGCTCACTTCGGCCGAATCTTTTATCGTAGCCGTTAAATGGCCATCGATCACATCAATCTCTTCGGGTTGAACATTGGCCTGTTCCATGGCTTTTTGGATACATCGTTTTACCGCAGCGGCATTGGGGGCGGTCATGGAACCTCCACCCCGCTGGCCACCAGAATTGACATGACCACCAAGTACTTCCGCATAAATAGTAGCCTTTCGATCCAGCGCACTATCCAATGATTCGAGTACTAAAGCGCCTGCACCACTGGCAGGAACGAAACCACTCGCGGTGGCGCTTAAGGGTCTCGATGCTTTCTCGGGTGTGTTATTGTATTGATAGGGGAGTACGCGCATGGCGTCGAAGCCACCCCAGATATAAGGGCCGTGATCATTGCAGCTACCGGCCAGCATTCGTTTAGCATACCCATTAACAATGCGATCATAGGCTAACCAGAGGGCCTCAGTACCCGTAGCACAAGCCGCCGAATTAGCGGTGATTTGATTGCCGCATCCTAACATTCCGCTCAGGTATGCACTAACTCCGCTGGTCATGGTTTGCACTACGGCTGTACTGCCTAACCGCCTGACCTGTCCCTGATCGACTTTGTAAATGGCTTCCCGAATCTTGTCGATGCCCAAAATGCCGGTTCCAAACACAATTCCACTATCCCAGTCGGGTTCATCAGTAGCTACCGATAGGCCAGCATGCTGCCAGGCTTCCATACCGGCAATAACGCCATAAATTATGCCACTGCTATTGAGCTGATGAAGTTGTAAATCAGAGAAATACTGATGTTTATGCGGTTCGGTTACAGGCGGGATGCCCCCAATCTGGCAAGAGAATTTCATCTCGGCTAATTCCTGATGAAACGTGATACCGCTTCGTCCCTGCTGAATGGCCTCTAAAAACAAAGGCACACCTACTGCATTGGGAGAAACTACACCTAAACCCGTAATAACGACTCGATTACGCATACTTTTTCGGTTTCATCATACCTGAAATAGCGCCCCGGCAAATTAGTTCGCCATCGCTGTTTAGCATCTCTACTTTACATTTCAACTTATGAAATCGAAAATAGTCTTTTGTTGAGCGTACAATAACTGTTTCGGTAGGGAGAACGGGCTTATAAAAGTCAACCTGAGTGGATGTGAGGGCAATGTCTATATCGCTGTGCTGGGCGTCGGCCAGTAAAAAAATGCCCAGACAAACAACGCCTATCTGAGCCATCACTTCAGTTAAAATAACACCGGGCGTGATGGGTTGTCCGGCAAAATGACCCTTATAAAAATAGGAATCTCCTGGAAAGGTATAACTGCCTTCCACCCCGTTTTCGTCGACCGAATGCAAGTGATCGACAAACAAAAATGGTTTGCTGTAGGGTAGTTTTGAGAGAATATGGACGAAGTTCTGCAAGTCGTATCGTTATTGAAGATGCTCACCACCATTCACTGGAATCACCGCGCCGTTAATCCAGGCGGCTTCATCTTTACAAAGCAAATACGCTACATTGGCCACGTCGGTTGCTTGGGTTAATCGGGAAAAAGGATTTCGTTGTTTGCTATGATGGAGCAAAGTCTCAGAATCGGGAATCATACGTAGCGAAGCCGTATCTGTAACACCCGCCATAATACAGTTAGCTCGTATACCCAAAGGTGCCATTTCCAACGCAATGCTTCTTGAAATGGCCTCCAACGCTGCTTTGGCTGCCGAAACAGCCGCATAATTTTTCCAGGCTTTTGTGCTGCCTTCGCTGGTAAAACTAATGATACGGGCATCGGGTGCAAATAATGAAGCGGTCAATAAGCCTTTTGTCCAGTCATATAAACTAATTGCCATTGCCTCGATCGTTAATTGAAAATCGTCGTGTTGGAGTTGCCGTTGGTCGTGAGAAACCATTGGTTTCAAATTACCCTTAGCTATGCTGTGGATCAACGCTCGTATTTTTCCCTGACCGCCCAGATGCATCTGCAAGTCAGCGATAACAGTACTACGTTTCTCGGCACTGGTTGCATCAATGTTATACTGCTTTAGCAAAATACCCTGACTTTCAATACTGCGGAATTCGGCTTCTACATTGGCAATTTCTGCTTTCCGGGTTCGATGCACAACGCAGATATTCATGCCGTGTTGTGCCAGTTTTTTCGCCGTTGCCAGTCCTAATCCTGTGCTACCACCCAGAATAACAGCCCAATAATTTTTGTCGCTAAATTCGCTTACCACTTCAGTAAAACACGTTGTGCCGAAAATCCGGGTCCAAAACTTAACATAAGCCCATAGGAGTCTTTTTCTAGCTGCTTGTCCATAAATCGCTCTAATACATAAAGGACGGTAGCACTCGACATATTCCCATACAGGCGCAAAACTTCCTTCGTTTCATCAATGTTCTTGCCCATTTTGCCGAAAATTTCCTGCACTACTTCCACAATTTTTCGGCCACCTGGATGAAAAATTAAATGAGAAATAGCCTCAATGGCCAGGCCATTTTTTTGCAGAAAAGGGTAAATGATAGCCGGAAAATGTTCTGCAATTGTATCCGTAACGGCTTTATCCAACACCATTTGCAGACCAGTGTTGGTCAAGTCGAATCCCATTAAGTGCGTTGCTTCATAAAAATGATACATTTCTTCGGCTATCACTTCGGGCCCTATATCGGCTTCATCGGACGAGAGCAATACGCAGGCGGCTCCATCGCCAAAAATGGCAGCACTGACAATATTCGCCATCGAAAAATCATCCATTTGGAATGTGGCCGTTGGCGACTCAACCGCAATCAGCGCAGCTCGTTTTCCTGGATTTGCTTTTAGGAAATTCTTGGCGTAAATGATTCCTGAGACACCTGCCGCACAGCCCATTTCGGTAACAGGCAGCCGAACTACATCCTGCCGCATTTGTAAGCTATTTATCAAATAAGCATCCAGCGAAGGAATCATAATACCGGTACAACTTACCGTAATCAAGTAATCAATATCGGTAATGTTCCAGGTTGTTTTTTCTACCGCATTTTTGAAAGCTGTTTCAGCTAATTTTATCGATTCCCGGATATAAATCGCGTTTTTTTCTGCGAATGAAGTTTTTGCAAAAACTTCGGTAGGTCCCATAATTGAATATCGCCGATCGACTGCCGCATTTTCAAAGATCTTCTTTACCTTCCGTTGGAAACGCGTATCCTGATCAACTAACCAGGCATCCAGAAATGGTAAAATGTCTTTTGTGTCTCGCCAATGTTGTGGTAATGCTTTTGCTACTGCCGTAATTTTTACACTCATAGGTTTTTGATAATCCATTGATAGCGAAACGCCCATTTCCAGTTAATACGGTATTTTTTTAAATGCAGTTGCTTAGAGAGTTTCTCTAAGTCCTGTTTTTTAAATCCGCGCAGAATAGACGTAAGCCCATCTTCTCTGGACATCGTATTCAATCGGAAAACAAAACAAATAAGCTGGAAAAGTCGGTAAGCTAAGGCGCTTCGCTGTAAGTCATTGATAACTACACCAAGTTTTGCTTTGTTTGTCAGTAATGTCATTAATGAGACAATTTCCTGGTCGGTAAAGTGATGCAACGTTAATGTACATACGGCAATGTCGTAATTCAGAGACGCAAAGTCTCTATCGAATATATTTAAAATTGCGTATGAGATGTTTGAGTAGGATTGGGAGAGACTTTTCGCGTGATTGATTGTGTAGGTATTCGCATCTATACCTAAAATTTTGAACGTAATGCCCGCTTTGCGACCTAAATCAGCAATTGCCCGGCACATGTCTCCGTTTCCGCAACCGATGTCGACAATAGAAATTTCCTTGCCTTTGGGATAATCTTTGATTAATTTTTTTATTCCGTCGAGCGTAATTTTATTTCCACCTAACCACTGATTAATTAGTGCAATTTTATCTAAAGCGTCACTTAATTCTTGTCCAGTCAACGCAAAATCGTCCATTATTTCTTCTTTAGACGTACGTCGTGAAGTATCTACCGGCATCGGTTTTAATTAATGTAGTAAGTGTCTGTTTTGTGGATTCTGTCTAATTAATTGTTGCTAAGCTTCCATGAGTTTGCTTAATAATGAGCGGCAAAACAGTTGGTGTTAAGTGTAAACTACTCAAAAGAACTGAGGTTGCCGTAGTGTGTTGTAAAACGGATTGTAGAAGTCGACCTGCCGTTAATCTTGTATTAAATTCTTTATTCCAGGCATGGATATATTGTTTTTCTAAAGTAGCTCTGTTCAGTTCATTACTAGAAAAATAAGTAATGAGTAACTCGGAAACTATTTTCGCACTGTGAATTGCCATTGCCATGCCGTTTCCACATAATGGATGAATAACCCCAGCCGTATCGCCACACATTAAGATGTGATTTTCGACAGGCTGTTTTTTAGAAAATGAAATCTGGCTAATTGTTAAGGGTTTATCAAATAAGGGAATCGCTTTAGAAAAAAAATCCTTTAAAAATGGATTTTGACTCATCACCTGCTTCTGGAAGGAATCTATATTTTTATATTTTTTAAAACTAGAGTAATTAACCAAATAGCATGCGTTAACAATACTAGCTTCTACCTGGCATAACCCGCAATACCCTCCCTCGAAATTATGAAGTGACACCAAATCGGCCGGGAACTCGGCTCGATAATGAGCTTTCACACCCATCCAGGGCGACTCTTTTGCGATAAATGGTCGTTGCAAGCGCTTATCTAACGACGAGCGTTTACCATAGGCACCAATAACCAGAGAAGATGTGTATTTCTTTTCGTCGGAAGTGCTTACCGTAAATGAGTCGTTCGCAAACTCAACATCAACTACCTGATTGTGAATAATAGTAACCCCTGACGCCAGCGCTTTTCTGTACAGAAAACGGTCAAACGTGTACCGACTTACCCCAAAGCCACCCAGCGGCAGTTTGCTTTCTATTGTTTTTCCCGAAACGGTACTGAATAAAAAACGGTGGATGCGGGAAGGGTTTAACTCATCGACCGAAATACCGAGTTGTTGTAAATAGGGGAGTACTTCATTGGATACATACTCTCCGCACACTTTGTGTTGAGGATATGCCTGCTTTTCGATGAGAATGACCCGAAGATTCTCTTGAGCAAGATGAATGCCTGCTGTTAGCCCTGCCAAACCACCACCAATAATAACTATGTCGGCATCATGAGGCATTGGCGATTCAGTTTTAGATCATAAACAAGGCGAAGAACCAACATGTTTGATAGAATAGAACGCAGATGACGCAGATCTTTATGATTTAAACAGATTTGATATCCGCGTAAAGCATAAGAATCTGAGTCATCTGCGTGCCAACATTATTTCACTACCAAAACTCCCGCGCCGTTGTAGCTACGATAGTCGCTGCTGTACATAGCATCGGCTGATACGGGACCAACAACGAAGCGTCCTTTGGATACGGCTCTGGCTAAATAATAGAATATTTGTGTAGTACCGGTAGCGGTAGTGTAAAAGTTAATCCGGTCATCGCGTAGATCGAAATAATCGGGGGCGTCTGGTTTTTGAATCCAGGGCATATCGCGCGGTTCGGTCAGGCGTGGGTTTTCGACTTCCAGACCCGCCGGGAGTAGATCTGTTACCACCACGTTTTCGACATTCAGACCATTGGTGCTGGAGAGCGTGATTTTTACGACAACCAAATCATTCTGGCGAATGTCGCTGAGGTGCTGCCCTTCCCGATTTAGGTATTCTCGACGAACCTGCAAGCCGTTATCCTCTTCAGCAATTTTTCCACTAGCTGGAATTCCTTCGCTCTGAGCGAAATAATAGACATTCCCAGAGCCGTTGGCTGTCAGATTTAATGGCCCATTCGTTGGGACACGTTTAATATTCAGGAGCGCATCGCTCATGGTACCGAGCGACTTTCCGCCTGATGTCAAGGTAGCTGTTGCAGTGCTGTTTGCCGTTTGGCGTGCTAGTTTACCCAACGCCAAAAAGGCAAAAGCAGCTTCCTGTGTATTGAGGTAGCTCGTCTGTTTCAACGCACCTGCTAACTGTCGGGCCAACGTCGGAATTTGCAAATTGTCGATATCTGTATCGACAAGTGCATCGAGCACAAGGGCGAGGTTCCGTACTGGCGATGCATAACTTCCACCCGTTTGATGTCCAGTCGTATTGTCGGTAAACTTCTTGGGTAACAGGGCTCCAAAACTGCGGGTATCCCCAACGCGAAAGAAGGTTGAGGCCAGCAGATAGCGGCTATCGGGTGTGAGTAAATTGGCGTTTTGCTTGTAATAATTCATGGCCGATCGGTTGGGTTTCCCAGCTACAGCAAGCGCATAAAGTCCATAAATAGTTGTTCGACTGGCCACTTTATGAATTGTACGCCCGCCGGTTTCGTCGTAGGTAACTGCATTCTCGGTAGCTGGACTGTTCGTGAATGTAGTCAGGAAGTCGATGGCCGAACTCAGTACCGATGGCCGAACCTCATAACCCGCTTCCTGTGCTTCGGCCAGGAAATGAACGGCGTATGCACTAGCCCATTCGTCTACATTGGACTTGCCTGCTACGGTTGCCATGCCCGGCCACATCGTGAAGCCCCCATTGGGTGCCTGCTGGCTTTCGACCGTTTGCACCGCCTG
Source organism: Spirosoma arboris (assembly GCF_009754945.1). Lineage (GTDB taxonomy): Bacteria > Bacteroidota > Bacteroidia > Cytophagales > Spirosomataceae > Spirosoma > Spirosoma arboris. Next base: position 651,940 of record NZ_WPIN01000002.1, on the reverse strand, counting down.
CCGAACATTGGTCGCGGGATTCATATCGCTATCACCCGCGCGAACGAAGTAGGTATTTGTTGATAGTTGTTTGGCCAAATCGGCGAAATACAATTGCGGGAAAGCTTTCGAGATGGTTTGCTCAATACATCCATGCGGATAGCCGAGCAAATACAACAATTCGCGCCCATATTGCGCCACTGGCGACCGGCTCAATGTTACACTGGCCTTCGCTGTTCCTGGTAAGAAATTGCCTGCTAGTTGCAACGTTTGCGACTTTCCACCCGCTACTGCGCCTGATAAAGACGTTTTCTGCAACGAGGCTGCTGGTCGAACGGTAATGTCCGTTTTCTCTGTAAATGTCTCACCAAGCCCGTTGGCTGTTACGGTAATCGTTCCGGCGCCAATTGCCTGCTTTGCTGAAACCCGGAAGATAGCGCGATTTTCCCGACCCGGCTGAATCGTTAATTTTTGAGTACTTAGGCTGTCGGCTACTAATGGGCCGGTTAGGCTGAGTCGAGCCGTAATTGTGGCAACTTGTTTGGTCGTATTGCTCAGATTAACAGGCAATTCAACCTGATCGCCGGGCGTCAGGAAGCGCGGAACACCCGTACTGATAACAATCGGGTCTGCGACTTTCATGTTGGTGTTTGACGATCCAAACGAATTGTCTTTATAGGCAACGGCCATAATACGCAAATCGCCCGAGAACTGTGGAATGTCGACCGAAAACTCAGCTTCACCATTAAAACCAGTCTCTAAAATGCCACTCCACAAGGCTACTAACCGAACCCGTCCATGGCTAAGCGGATTGACCCGTTTTTCTAAATCATAGCCATCGCCACCAACGCTCGATGTCGATTTTAGCGATAATTCGGGATAGAGAAGTGCGTACAGGTCGTGACTACCAACTTCGAGAGCGCGCTTCTGATAGAAGAACCCGTACGGGTCAGGCGTTTTGAAGTTCTTAAGTTGCAGAATTCCCTCGTCCACAACAGCTATGGTTACCTGTGCATTGCTAGCCGTTTTAATCCGAATCGTTTGCTTCGTTTTCGAGCGGGATTGAGTCACGGCTGTAATGGTTACCGGGAGTTTCGTGTCATCGTCCTCCACCGAAACAGGTGCAAAACCATGAGCTACGGTTAGTGGAAGATTGTTGTTGTCGATCGCGCGAATAAGTGTAGCCGTTACGTAGACATTCGGCAGATGCTCACTTCCTACGGAGAAACTCCACTCGGCAGATTTATTAGTCGTGGTTAGCCAATGTTGTTCAAGAACCTGATTTCTCTCGACCGTTACAAGCAGTTTTCCATCGAAGGGTGCTTTGAAAAGCACTTTAGCTTTGTCGCCTGTCTTGTACGTTGGCTTGTCAAGGGTCATCAACACCTGACCTTCCTGGCTTACTTCAAAGGACGAGGCAGAGGTGCTTCCATAGCCATAGGCATAGAAACTGGTAGCTGCGTAGTTTGTACCCGAAGCGTCGGACCGATTAGGCCGCCGAACGCGGATTTCATATTCTCCCGAAACGGTTGGCACATAACGAAAAGCTGATTTCCCCCCTTTGAATAAGAGAGAGTTGTTGTAAACGGACTTCTCGCGTCGCCTGGTCGAATACTTTATTCGATCGCCATCTTTCTCAATAACCGTCTGATAGTCATAGCGTATAACTTCTACCGATGCAGAGGCCGAAGCCCGTAGCGTTCCGGCTGGATCTATAGCGACGAGTTCAGCGGCAACAGGCGCATTCGTTGTTACATATCGGTCGGGTAAGCGAACACCAAAGAACGTGTCCTGAGTGAGCACATCCAGTCGCCGGAGTCGATTAACTGGACGGCCATTTTCGTCAAAGACGGTCACAAATAGCTTGGCTTCTAGTAGGCCAATATCCTGATAGAGGCCTGAAATGGGGAATTTTTCGGTGGCTTGCCCATTTGCGTTGGTACGTCCCTGCCGGACTTCTTTCGGGAAAACGTCCGGTTTACCGGTAGCGTCTCCCGGCGCGGGCGAGGCTCCATTGGGAATATCGAAATCGTAGTCCTCAAAGCCTTTAGGCGCAAAGGCTTTACGCTTTAGTTGCAGTTCTATTTCATAAGCCCGGTCAGATGCTGGCGGACCAAACAGATTCATGGCTGTAGCGGATAATGTGATGGTCTGCCCTGATTTGTAGCTGGTTTTATCGGTCAGGACATCCACTTTTATCCGATCAGGAACGAACTCTTCGACACTCACTGACTGCGAAGTCAACAGGACATTGTTGGCGTTTAGTACCTCAATCGAGTAGCTGCCCGTTACAGCAGCTGGGTTGAGCGGAACATCGGTGACTACTGCCCCCTGTTTGTTTGTAGTTTTACGAAACGCGCGTAGTTCGCGGCCATTGGGCGTTAAGACGCGAATAAGCACTGGAATTTCGCCAACACTTTGCCAGGCTTGCGATCGAATAACGGTATTAAAATGAATGGTTTCGCCAGGGCGATAAATATCCCGGTCGCCATATACGAACGCATCGAAACCTGACTCGTTATCGTATTTACCCTCAACTTCAAAGCGCGACGTTTCGACCTGTGTATCAGGTAAAAACAGGAAATTGAAATCGTCGGCGGTACGAGCTGTGAGCAATGCAATTTTGAAGCCGGGTGCTTTTTCGGTCACCTTATCGAATTTAGCAAAGCCACTGCCGTCTGTTTTGAGTGTATAAACAGACTGGTTATTATTACTAACCAATGTCACTTCAACACCTTGCACAGGTTCGGTAGTGCGAATGGAGTTCGCCCAAACTAATACCTCATTTTTTGTCTGACGAGCCACCAACCCAATATCTGAGACCGATACCAATTGACTGGCCTGCAAATAGGCCTCGTCCTTTGAATCGACCGAAACCAGGTAAACACCCCGGAAATTGTTATTCTGTCCGGGCTGGATGGCCTCTGGTAAGGAGAGATTCAGCGCGGAAACACCTCGCACTTTGGGGAGGTCTGTTGTTTCAACAGTTTTCTGGACGAGGACATCGCTCAAATCACCCTGTTCGTCATCACTGTAATTGAATGATCCCGATGGCCCCCACTCACCATTGGCATTTTCTTTATAGTCCTCGTAGCGATTGGTACGGAAGTAATTCAGGAGATTGTTTTCGTACACCTTCGCAATTTTGACCTGCACTTTTGGTACATTAACAATATTAAGGCCAATGTTTCGCGCTCCTTTCGAGGATAAATACAAGGCTTTTTTATTCGCAAACTGAATGCTGGCTGGCATTTTTCCAAAGAATAAATCTTTACTTACCGGCTCATCCAGTTTAGTGCCCAACACCCCCCGAATCTGATCGGTAAGCGTAAGTACGTAGGTGTCGGTCTCGTTAAACTCTCCCCGGATTATAAACCCATTTTCGGTCAGTTCTGCCGTCGTTTCAGCCTGAGGTTGAATGGTATACAACCGACTTAATTCCCCTGGTTGTAGCTCCTGGGTGGTAATGACCCGGACTACACCTTTGTCATTTTCGAAACTTGTTTGGACATCGGCCACTTCGACTTTATAGCGAGAGGGTAACGTACTGGTTTCCTCAATAACCTCTTTGCTAACATAAGCCGTGTTGGGCACTTTCAGGCCTTTGTCTAGCTTTATGGTTAGCGGTTGTTCATTTTTCTGGGTCGGTGCATTGGTGAGCGTAAGGACAACCGAATTTTGGGCATTACTCGGCGATGTTTGCGCGGTGAGGGACTTATCTTCGGATGAAACTCCCAACTTTTCGGCAACTTCTGCCGATGAAACCGGGTAGTTGAAGTTAAGCCGGCTTTTCGCTACGGGCTGTCCGGTTTCACGCGAACGCGACCACCAGTTTTCAGTACTTGTTAGTTGCAGATAAGGCGTATGAAAAGCAATATCATCGCCCGAAATTTTCAGATCTTTTTGAGTCGAACGTTTCAATAAATCATCCGTCAGTTCAGCGCGGTAATCGGTAGCTGGATCGAAGGCACGAGCGGGGGAGAAGACCAGCTCATTTGGAGCAGTCCATTTGAATTTCCCTCGAACAGCGGGGATAAAGCGCACATATTGAGTTGAGTCCCATTCATCAAACTGATTTGTTGGTCCAACATTTTTATTAAATGTAAACGTCAGATTCTGTGTCTGTTGAATCTCATCGTCAAAATTTCGACCGACAACCGCCACTTCGTTGAACGGCAATCGCGAGCACTGAAAAAGCAAAAAAGAAAAAAGGGTGAAAAGGAGAAAAAGGCTTGTTTTCATGGGGTTATTGGAGAAGTGCCGAATATTAACGAAAAACCCGTTCAAATGAATGAACGGGTTAGCTTTCGGCGAATGTATCTACCTGAGAAAACGTACTTTATCTATTTACCAGAATTTTATGTGTGCTTACTGTTCCGTTTTTCTGAGTCACTCGTAGTAGATATGTTCCTGATGAGAAGCTGTTAACATTAACCAGATTAGGTGATGCGTTGGTGGATTCGTAGATAAGAGCACCTCGTAGAGAATACACATCGACCTTGTCTATATTTCCCTGTACTTGTAATGTGGTTGAAGCCGGATTTGGAAATACATTAACAGGCAGATCAAAATTCAGCAACTGAATAGCGCTATAGGAACTACTGTTCTGTTTATTAGTAATTTTTAGTCGATAGTACGAATTTCCTGAACTTGGATTATTATCCGTAAAGGTATATTGACACGGTAATGAGTCATTAGAAAGAATAGGCGCAACACTAATTGTACTCCACGTTAGGCTATCTGTACTTTGCTCAACATCAAATGAATTAACCGCTGCACAGTTGACGGTCCAGTTTAATACCGCTTTTTTTTCGATAGCCTCAGCAGTGAAGCTATAAATTATGGGTTGGTCCTGTACTAAACTTTTAAAATAATTGTCTAAATAGTTTACTCGATTTTGAGTCCATGTATGAATATAATCAAGTTCTTCTGCACTATAAGACAGGAATGGATTTGCCCATTTTAAACTTTCCCGTTCATAAACTCCATTGCTGATTAAGAAATTGTAGGAGTTATTAATTGAACTACTTAAACTATCAATAGATAAAATATTGCTTCTTAAGGCAAACCAGCGTGTCGCCAATTGAAGTTTAAAACTTGGTATAGCTAGCAGACGATTAAAGAGATTATTTGATAGAATATCATTCGTTATATTATTCGTGTTCCCATCCCATAAGTAGCCCCAGGTTCCATCTAGATCCCAGGGAACGATAAAATAAGGCTCATCTGGCTTATATCGAGCCAGGAATAGATTCTTTCCGAAATTATCAGTAGCTCGTATTAGATTTAAAAAGATGAAATAATCTGCGAAATTATCCTGCCGAATCTTTGCTGAAATCTGCTGTTTAAATAAACTATCTGATGAGTTTACTGCAAAGTCAATAAATTGATGCAGGTTTATCCAGTTTGTTGTATCAGGATAATCAAGCTCCCAGCCGCCCCAGTCTTCTGTTGGTGTACTGGGCAGGCTCGACACACCAGTAAATACTGTTTCCTGCGTCCAATCGTAGCTTTTATATAATTCTCCACCAGCATTTGAAATCGTTTGCTTCTTTAACTGTAATTGCTTTCGATCGGTATCTTCCGTGAATAGATAAACTCCTTGATAATCATCATTTAAAAACGCTTCGATATACCTTGACCGGATGGTAGAATGGGCATCTGGCTCCTGATCGGCATAATAGAGTTTATGTAACTTCAGCCATAGATCGTGCGACACTTTATTATTAAGACGTAGCTTTTCGTCATACATAGCCAGCAACAACCAGGTTTGATCGTTACGCATGCCGAAGAAAGATTTATTCTGAGTCTCTGTCCCCGTACTATCCGACCAGAGCTGAATATGATATGATTTTTTAGGGTATGTTCTTGATAAAGCTCCCCTAAGTTTAATTCCCATAGTTGAATTTATTGGATCACCAATTGTATCAGATATACTTAGTGTTCCCCCAGAATAATCATCCCCAATCGTATTTTTTACGATTAGGTTTACTATTGGTAAACGAGTGAAGTATAATTTATAAATAGTATCATTATCAAAAATAGAATAAGGTATACCAATCTGAATTGTATCTATAGGGGCATAAAATGTGTAAACTTTATCGAAAGAAATAGATAATGTATTGTCGGGAATTTTATCAGGAATTCTATTGCAAATAATTAGATGTAAATTTTTGTCAATCTGGTAGTCATGCTTATCAAAAACTAATTGAGATTTTGCTGATATTGAAATAAACAAGATAGCGATCAAAATTGCTACCTTTTTAGGAGAATAAGCAAACGACAACATAGCGTATAGGTTTAGACATGGAGCTAGGTAGAGGACAGCCTCAAAAATGAGAAAATCGTATTCACGGATAATATGGCCAATTGACTATGCTGACTTTAAATAATGCTGTTTTTAATGTCAATTATCCATAGTGAATCTACGCAGATAAGACCACTACGTCTGTGAGAAGATAACCGTTGCAAGGAGATGAATGCCTACACAAAATTTGGGTTATACTCGAGAATGAGAAAATATAGGCAGGTTGGAGATAGAAGAGAGATTGCCTGTATGTAAGAGAGAGGTCAACAGTAGATAAAAAAATAACCGGATACCAGCGCAAAAAATCCTTAACAACTCAGTACCTGATATGGTATTGAATTAGCCTGATCGTTGCCTGAAATCCGGTACTGAAATTACCTGAAGTTATTGTAAAGCTAAGTGATTACTAGCGCATCGGCGTAAACTGAACGTTGGCAATTTTCCAGGCACTACCTTGTTTGACACAGGTAAGAGTGAATGAAACCGTATTATCAAACCCGTTACCCTGAACGTTGCCTTTGGATTTCCAGTTGCCCGTCATTACCGCTGCATCGCTATTATACTGACGCACCCGAGTATCTGAAACCGTAGCTGCTTCAACGACAACATAACCCCCTCCAACACCCTGTACCAGCATATCACCCTCAACAGGAGTGCCATCAAAACTAATCAGATTGAAGTCGCTGGTTAGTAATGTTCCCAGGGTTTTGCTGTCTTCATCGAGCATAGCTTTGAAGAATGCATTACCGAGAGCAGTAGGGTCTTGAGTAGGATCGGTGGCTTGCTGAGCAAATGTTGCCGTAGTAAGCAACAAAGAAGCGCACAAAATAAACAGAGTTTTCATGTATAGGGGGTTGGCTTTTAAGGCGGAAAAGTGTTGATAAAATATTGAAAAGCAAAATCAAGAAATCATTACTCATTCCGCACAAGAATGCGAATATCGCTACTCCGCCCTTTGTCATCGGCACAGGAAATTTTCAGTGCACCTGGCCGGGATTTGAAAAATATAGCTTCGGTTGGCTTGGCCCGGCAATAAAGTTTATCGTTCAAATACCAGAATACGGTCTGTACATCATTGGCTGCCTGGCAACTAAGCTCCATTTCGGCAGGTTGTTTCGGATTGATGAAGTATTCACTGCCATTAGTAAGACTTATTATTTGTGGGCCAGTCTGCTCTGCGCTTCCAAACACACGTTCGCAGGCCGGATTGTGTGGAGGCACAGCCTCAAACGGTATATGGCGACTCTGATAAAACGCCACTAGTTCGGGGGATAGATTTGGATAAGATTTACGAACGGAACCACTGTCTGGTCGGCACTGTGCGCAATAAGAAATTGTCCCCGCGGCATTCGTAAAAATAGCTTTCCGATGCTGGCAATGACGATACCGCGATACGCCCATAATGCAATAATCGGTTACGGGATTCTGACAGAACTCACCCGGAACGTCGCCCGTTTCGGGGCATATAAGTCGCATTGATAGCTTAGTGGCTCCTTTGGGAGTTTTGAACCAGCCTGTCGGCGAGTTGTAATCGAGTACGTTGAAAAGCTGAAATAACAAGGGCGTAGCGGTATTGGCACCACTAAGTTCGGGCACGCCAACACCCGAAAAATTACCGACCCATACGCCAACAGTATATCGCTGATTATAGCCTATGCTCCAGGCATCACGTCGACCGTAAGACGTTCCTGTTTTCCAAGCAATGCGTGGCAAGTGGTAACTATTATCGAAGTTGTTCGGTAAATCGGGCCGCGTGATTTGGGTGAGCGTGTGCGTAACGAGGTAGGCGGCTTCGGGGGAAATTAATCTGATTTCCCTCATTTCCCTCACCCCCGGCCCCTCTCCCAAAACGGGAGAGGGGAGAGAAAAGGACGCAACTGCTCCCCTCTCCCGTTTTGGGAGAGGGGCCGGGGGTGAGGGAAATATAAAATGTAATTCTTCCAGTGCACCACCATTTGCCAGTCCAGCATACAGCCGCGTCATTTCCTCCAATGTCACGCCACAACCACCCAAAATCATCGAAAGACCTAGCTCTTTTGCCTGTTTTTTAATTGCTGAAAATCCGGCTTTCTGGAGTGTTGAAACTAACGATGGAGTGCCAATTTCTTTCAGTAAAGCAACTGCCGGAATATTCAGTGAATTAGCCAACGCGAACTCTGCTGTAACAGGTCCATTGAATCGACGATCGTAATTATCAGGTTCGTAGCCGCCAAAATTGATCGGCACATCGGCCAGTTTGGTTTTTGGGGTGATGATGCCTGCATCAAACGCGAGTCCATATAATAGTGGCTTCAAAGCGCTTCCGGGCGACCGTACTGACCGCACGCCATCAACCTGACCACCATCGAAAACATTGCCGAAATCTGCCGAGCCCACATACGCGACTACTTCCCGAGACTGGTTATCTACAATCAGTACAGCCGAATTGTGGATATTGTATGCCCGAATACGATCTGCATAATGCCGCACCAATTGCTCGGTTGTGGCTTGTGCGGTTGGGTTTAAAGTTGAGTGAACAATAGGCGTATTCGGATTCTCGGCTCGGAGTCGGCGGGAGAGATGTGGAGCTAGTTGTGGTGCTTCTCGCCGATAAGCTGTGAGCGGTTCGGTTTGGGCATCATCAATAGTTTCGTCGTTGAACAGTTTTGCCTTGCGAAAGCGGGCTAGCCAACGGTTACGTTCCTGGATGATAAGCGTATTTCGCGTTCCAAGCCGCAGGCTCGATGGACGATTTGGAATAATTGTAAGCGTTGTCAATTCGGCCAGACTGAGTAATACGGGTGGTTTCCCGAAATACAGGAGCGAAGCTGACTTAAGACCCTCAATGTTGCCTCCATAAGGAATCAGATTCAGGTACAATTGCAGAATCTCATCTTTCGAATAATGAACCTCTAACTGTAAGGCCCGAAACAACTCAATAAGTTTGCTTCCGTATGTACGCTCGCGGGGTTCTAGAAGCCGGACAGTCTGCATCGTAATGGTGGAAGCGCCAGATGTTCGCCGACCCGTCAGCAGGTTTCTGGCGGCTGCTCGTAGCATAGCTATCGGATTAAAGCCAGGGTGGTATCGAAAGTATTTGTCCTCTTTAAATAAAATAGCATCGCGGAGGGTGGGCGTAATTTCGTTGAGTTCAGCATACATGCGCCACTTGTCGTCACGGCTCAAAAAAGTATGCAAAATGGAGCCGTCACGAGCCGTAATGATTGTTGAATAAGGGACACTAATTAGAATAGGGAAGAAAAAATCCAGGCTAAAAAAAATCAATAAGACAGCCACAATAGTTTTCACTAGGTGTGATTTCCAGAGTCGTTGGCCTATGCGTTTACCTTTTTCAATAATCAACATAATAAGTCCGTGAAACTCTCTGTTTATTTGCACGTCTCAGAAAGCCGTAAACTCTACAAATAAACGCACAGATTTACTGAGAACGTACCTAAATCATGACCATTCAATTTTTCGGCGCAGCCCGCACAGTTACGGGCAGTAAACACCTGCTAACTACCGCCAGTGGCAAACAAATTTTGCTCGATTGCGGGCTATTTCAGGGTATTAATACGGATGAACTGAACCAACAGTTTGGCTTCGATCCGGCTCAGGTCGATTACATGGTGCTTTCTCACGCGCACATTGACCATACGGGTCTGATTCCCCGACTTGTCCGGCAGGGATTCAAGGGCCCAATTTATACGACATCGGCCACGATTGACCTTTGCGAAGTAATGCTAATGGATAGCGCCCGCATCCAGGAGCGAGACCTCGAACGAGTTAATCAGCGACGCACTCGCCGGGGCGAACCTGAGCTTGAAGCCCTGTACGACGAAAACGATGTGCAGCACGCTCTCGACCAGATGAAACCTATACACTATGGTAGCCCCTTCATCATTTGTGATGAGGTAACTGGCTTGTTAACCGACGCTGGTCACCTGCTCGGGAGCGCGTCAGTTAGCTTAACTATCAAGGATAATGGTGTTGAAAAACACCTGTTCTTTAGTGGCGATATTGGTCGACCAGACGATAAAATTCTGCGCTCGCCCGATACATTTCCGCAGGCCGATTATATCATTTGCGAATCGACCTATGGTGATCGGCTACACGAAGCTGAACCTGATATGAAGGCTCATTTGCTCAGTATTGTGCAGCAAACCTGTGTGGAAGGACGTGGTAAACTCATTATTCCTGCCTTCGCTGTAGACCGCACACAGGAATTGATTTATGCTCTTGATCAGTTAGAAAGTGAAGGCCATCTACCTCGTTTGCCTGTGTATATTGACAGTCCGATGTCGGTCAAAGCAACTCAGGTAATGCGAGACCATGAAGAAGATTTTAATCCGGAAATTCTGGCTTACATCAAAAAAGACGGCGATGCGTTTGATTTCCCTAACCTCCATTATATAACGGATGTAAATGAATCGAAGGCGATAAATGATAGTAAGGAGCCGTGTATTATTATTGCGCCGTCGGGTATGGCCGAAGCCGGCCGTATCAAGCATCATATTAAAAATAATATTACAAAGCCCAATACAACTATTTTGATGGTTGGGTATGCATCGCCGAATAGCCTGGGCGGAGCCTTAAAACGAGGTGATAAAGAAGTAACAATTTTTGGAGAACGCTATCCGGTTATTGCGCGTGTTGCTATTATGGATTCATTCTCAGCTCATGGCGACTACCGCGAGATGTTGCACTTTTTGAGTTGCCAAAATCCTGCCCTGGTCAAAAATGTATTCCTGGTTCATGGCGAATACGATAAGCAACTCGTCTGGAAAGGCCATCTGGAAGAGGCTGGATTTCGGAATATTGACATTCCCGAGATGGGTAAGAAAGTGACGCTGTAAATTGACAAAACAAAAACTCCCGCCGTTTTTCGAAAAACGGCGGGAGTTTTTGTTTTAAGGATTCTGGCAGTTTCGTCAGGTGAACCGGACCCGAGCAAAACAATGGTTCAATACCACTCGATAGACTTTGCCAAATTGGAGATAACACCAGCGCTTAAGCTGCTTAACTTCTTTAGGGATGAGCAATTTAATTGCCTTTGCTAATTCTTTTTCAAAGAGGGCTTTATCAAAACTCACCTTCTGAAGGATGGTTTTGATATATTCGAGCATAGAGAGCATAGAGTGCAAATTTGTTGTTTAGGAAGATAATGGATATCGAAAGAGGTTGACTGGTTCGTTGTTATATCGGTAACGACTTTTTGCTAAATTTGTTGCTTCAAAATAACAATGTTACTTGCAATATTCCGCAAATTTTTTGCATTATTTTTCTTAGCCACTGTAGCCGGTTTTGGGCAAGTGCCTGATAGTGACGCTTCTGTTGAATTAAGCCAAACTACTTTTCCTATTGAGCGGCCCTTCACTATTTCGGTTATTATTCCAAATAGCGAAACCAGGGTCGCAATTGCTTTTCCAGATATTCCGGGCTTCACTAAAAAAGGAATATCGACCAGTATATCTCCCAGCGAAGTTGGTGGAAAAACAGTTACTAATCAAGTAATTACACAAAGTTATTCGGCACTTTCACCAGGTCGATTTCGGTTGCCGCCGTTTGATATCGTGGTCAATAAAGAAATTGTGCATTCAGATGGAGCAATGCTACTGGTGCAGCCATCGAAGACGATAACGACACCCGTTAGTACGACAGAAGATATCGCGGAGGCAGCATCTGATTTAGCAGCTTTCCTGTCTCTCCGAGCTGCTAAATCAACTATTTATGCAGGTGAAGGTGTATCGCTGACTCTATCATTTTATATCGCCGACAATTATCCCTACGTACTTAGTTTTACCGCTCTTGATAAGCAATTACAGGCGATCACAAAAAAAATTCGCCCAGCTAATTCGTGGGAGGAGAATCTGCCTATCACCGAACTAAAGCCAATTTCGATAACCATTAGAGGGAAAAAATTTCGGGAGTTTCGTATTTATCAATCTGTCTTTTTCCCTCTGTCAAATCAGGACTGGCGGTTACCGGCAGTGTCGTTGCAGTTAGCTCGCCCTCGCCCCAACATTGGCCCACCTTCGTCTCAGACGGACTATGTGGTATTTACCAGTAGGCCACTTACTGTACCAATTAAGACATTACCTGTACACCCATTACGAGGCCGAGTGCCAGTTGGATCATTTCGGTTGGAAGAAGGGCTGGAGCGACAAGGCGTTACTATAGGTCAAAGCGTTCGCTATACATTTACAGTAACGGGAGAGGGTAATATAACAACTCTTCCAGCTCCTGCTACCTTAAGTGAAACGACTGAGTTTGATGTATTTCCACCTGAAGAACGACATACAAGTACGAACACTGGAAATCAGGTGACAGGCCATAAAACATTTACTTATTTTATTGTACCACACCAAAATGGACAGATTTCGTTGGCAAATCGCTTCCAATGGATTTACTTCGACCCGAAAACGGCAAAATACGACACACTTCGGCCTCAGTTACATCTGCAAGTGGGTAATAAAAACCCAATCGCTGATGTTCAAACATCGACACCCAGTAATGCTTCGGGCGTGAATGATGAAACAGAATTGGGAGTGGCCACAGATCGATCTCTATACGCTGGCATTGAAGCAATGGATAGTACCTTTCAGCCAATTAGTGTTTCAGTGCTGGTTCGGGCCATTGCTAATGTGCTGATTCTGATAATGTTAATAGGAATGATTTTCGTATTTTTTAAAAAGCAGAATACGGGCCGATAAGCTGCTATTGCTACCTTTTATGGCCAGTATCTAGTACCTAACACGCATGAGCAGTACTTACGGAATACTATTTAAGATTTCTACATTTGGCGAATCCCACGGGCCAGGTATCGGGGTAGTTATTGATGGGTGCCCAGCTGGTTTATCCTTTGATACAGAATTTATTCAGCACGATCTGGATCGACGCAAACCCGGCCAGTCGCGCATTACGACTCAACGCCGTGAAGCAGATGAGTTTGAGGTTTTATCGGGTGTGTTTGAGGGTAAAACGCAGGGAACGCCTATTGCTTTGCTTATCCGTAATACCGATCAGCGCAGTAAAGATTATGGCCATATTTCTGAGCAGTTTCGACCCTCTCATGCCGACTATACCTATCAGACCAAATATGGTTCCCGTGATTATCGGGGTGGCGGACGGTCTTCTGCTCGAGAAACGGCGGCCCGTGTCGCTGCCGGTGCCGTTGCTAAATTACTATTAGCTCAACAGGGCATTCAGATTCAGGCCTATGTCTCGCAAGTAGGAAAATTGAAGCTCGACAAGCCGTACCAGGAACTTAATCTGGCGCTTGCCGAAGAAAACGCGGTTCGATGTCCTGACCCCGAAACGGCAGAGCAGATGTTTCAATACATTGATGAAACCCGTAAACAGGGAGATTCTATTGGAGGCATTGTTGATTGTGTAGTAACGGGCGTTCCCGCCGGTTGGGGTGAACCTGTCTTCGATAAACTCCACGCTGAGTTAGGCAAGGCTATGTTGAGTATAAACGCTGTTAAAGGGTTTGAGTATGGCAGTGGCTTTGCGGGAGTTGAACTGTACGGCTCGCAACATAACGACGAATTTTATACAGATGCAGACGGGCGGGTTCGAACAAAGACTAACCTGTCGGGGGGAATTCAGGGGGGGATTAGCAATGGCGAAGACATTTATTTTCGTACGGCTTTCAAACCGGTAGCGACTATTATGCAGGATCAGGATAGTGTGGATATACATGGTCAGCCTGTAACCGTTTCTGGTAAAGGGCGCCATGATCCTTGCGTTGTACCACGCGCTGTCCCGATTGTGGAAGCTATGGCTGCATTGGTACTAGTCGATATGTATCTGCGCGATAAAGCAGCGCGGCTATAGGAATAACACGTAATGCCCAATAAGTGAACGCGTTGAGCTGATCGAGGTTTAAATCAGTATCTTTGATAAACAGCAAAGCTAAACATGGACGCAGCAACATCATCCCGCAAAAAACGCCGGTCGGCACCTCAAACGGTTGCCGAATTCGAGAAGTGGCTTGCCCATAAAAAAACAGATGCCAACTACGAGTTCGTTCGGGGACGCATTATTAAGAAGCCACCTATGAAGCAGGAGGAGTTATTTATTGCCCGGTTTCTGATGCGGGCATTTGCCAAAACACAACTGTATCAGCAGGGAGCTGAGATGTTATCAGAAGGGGATGCTTATGTTGATACGTTTCGCAAACGGATTCTTGACTTAGCCATTTTTACAGACGAGCAGATTCGGGAAGCAAAATTTGGGAAACGCTTTATGCCACCATTGGCTATTGAAATCCTATCCGATTCTGAATCCCAGAATGATGTACTTGAGAAAGTTCAGGATTACTTCGATGCGGGTGTTCAACTCGTATGGTACATTGCTCCGAAACAGCGAAAAATATACGCCTACACTTCGCCCGACGATATTAAAGTCTTCAAAGGTCAGGATACTTGCTCAGCTGCCCCAGTTGTTCCGGATTTTCAATTTGTAATTGACGATTTGTTTGGGGCTTAAGGCTGCTCATTTTTTCTTCAAAACAGCCTGCATGATAGCGAATCCCAGGAAGCCAAAGCCAATCGCCTGAGCCAGAATACCTATAGTTAACAGAGTTCCGGCAATATCAGGACGATTATTTTTGGCCCAGGCTCCGGCCAGAAGGAGGGCAATACCTGCTAGCCAGAAACCGGCAGCAAGTAAAATGAATTTGTTTTTAATCGTGATCATACCGCAATTAGCTTGATAAAGATACTGTATAAAAGCCTTTTGACTACGAAGTTGTTCCTGCGTTTTACCTTACTTCATCTGGTAGCAATCAACTTGCTACCATTTTTTATTTATGCCCAGTCTGGCGGATCAACGCGCTTTTCATACCACCGTGGGTTGATGGGGACACAGTTTAATGTCATTTTCTACGCACCCGACAGCCTAACGGCTCAGCGTGCTTATGCGGCTGTATCCGCTCGAATGGATTCGCTGAATCAGATTATGAGCGATTATATGGATGGATCTGAAATCAATCGATTGTCGGCAACTAGCGGGTCTGGCATATGGGTATCTGTATCTACTGATTTATTCTATGTTCTTCAGAAAGCACAAATGATTGCCCGGCTTTCGGATGGTCGATTTGATCCCACTCTTGGCCCGTTGTCGCTGCTTTGGCGCAGAGCCGTTCGTCGGAAAGAATTTCCTGGCGCAAAAGAACGGCGTCGTGCCAGGCGATCGGTTGGCTATCGACTAATGGACTTAGATAGTACAACTCGCTCGGTACGATTACGCCAGTCTGGGATGCGGTTGGATGTTGGCGGTATTGGGCAGGGCTTTGCTATTGACGAAGCTTTACAAGTACTGCATCATTTCGGTATTTACTCCGCTCTAATCGACATTGGAGGTGATATTCTGGTCGGAGATCCACCCCCGAATTTGGCTGGCTGGCGCGTAGGCATTGGTTCTGGCAGCGCTGGTGACACAGATACAACTACTGTTGTGATCAAAAATGCGGCTATCACGACTTCTGGAGATACTTATCGGTTTCTGGAATACCACGGTCAACGTTACTCACACATCATGGATCCACGTTCCGGCCTTGGACTGCGCCATTTTGTACGTTCAACCGTATTGGCTCCTAACGGTTATCAGGCCGACGCGCTCACGAAAGTTTTCAGTGTGGCTGGCTTACACAAAAGTCGTCGGTTGATCGGGCGGTTTCCGGGCACCAAATTGCTAATTCTGGAAAATAAACAGGGCCAACTACATAAATGGCAGTCGGCCTCATTCTAAGAATGTAGGCTATAAATAAGACGCTTTACTATTCCTGTTCTGCATACGATACTTGTTGGGTTGGTATCAATTGCTTAGGCTTTAATCCATATAAAATCCGTGTCAGCATAAAGGGCCGAATCAGGAAATGGTATAAGGTGAATATCAGGACAAAGCAAACGACAATAAGCGTAATCAATTTGACCCAAATTGGGCTTTGCCATTGGACAATGTAATAGCCTGTTGCGACGATTATGGTTTGGTGTAGAATGTAAAATGGGTAAACCGCTGAAGTTAAATACACGAGCGATGGAGTTGAAAAATTCAGGTATCGCCGGGTAAAACCAATGATCGTCAGGATAATTGCCCAGATGTGTAACCCATCGAAAAAGCCATATACGTACAAAGACTCATCCTGGTGTTTTGGCAGTTCTACGGGCCAATAATACTTCCAGAATAGGACAGCCAGGCAACTTAAGGTAACAGCGAGAAAATAGTTTCGATACGTTTCACAGGTTTTCCAGAAAGAGGGTAAGTCCGCCAGGAAATAGCCAATGAAATAAAATGTAATTGATGAATTAAACAGGAACCAGTCGTCTAGTAAACCGCCCTGAGCGGGCCATCGGATGTACCATAGGAAATAGTATATAATGAAAGGAATAGCTAGCAGAAGGTTGGCAAGTGGGTGCCCGAAAATTGGGTTAATTTTTTGTTTCCACTTCTGTAGAACCTGAATTTTGAACAGAGTGAATACAGGTAATAGTAAGATAGTAAAGACGAAAAGATAGACCACAAACCACAAGTGGCTCCAGGTAAGCGTTCCTTCCGGGTAAGGCGTTAACTCCCAAACGGTAGGGTAAAAACTCCAGTACGATTCATTGATTTTCTTTTCCTGTAAGCGTTCAAAATATACCTGAAGCGGAATAACAAAAAACATGGAAAACAACAGCGGGATAAATAGGCGTATGACCCGCTCTCCAAAAAAGGAAAGAACCGACCGCTTACGTAACGAAAAACTAACCCCGACTCCGGAAATAAAAAATAATAGAGGTAGCCGCCATTGGTGAAGCCAAATGATTAGTCGGTCAAGAAAAACGGAGTGTTCTGTATTTTTAATTTCCCAGCCAAACTGAACAAATGGCATAGAGCAATGGAAGAAAATTAAAATCATAAACGCAATGACTCTAATCCAATCGATGTAATGTTCTCGTTGATGCTGAATGGTATCCATTATAATTTTAAAACTAATTGATTATCTGGGAGATGCAGCGTCATCTGGTTAGGTTGCGTTAACTTTAAAAATAGTTAACTGTTTATAAAACAAGAAGGCCGACTGCATTTATAGCAGTCGGCCTTTCAATGTAAAGTCTAGTGATCTCTAAATTACACCGCTATCGTCTTTCCTGGTACGGCAATCTGATACCATCCATCTTTATCAGGCAGACTCTTGGGCATTGCATCCCAGGCTAGTGTGGCTGGGAAAAGGTCAATCTGGGAGTTCAGTGCTTCATCCCATTTCACGACTTTACCAGAATAAGTTGCCATACGACCCATAAGAGCAGTCATTGTGCTTTTGGCAACTCGCTCGGCGTCGGCAAACTTATATTCGTTTTTGGCGACAGCTTCGAATAATTCGTCGTGTTCAATTTGATAGGGATTGCCATCTGCTTTCGCATTGTAGCTAAAAATAGGTTGGCCATTATAACCCATCAATGCACTAGCTTTCTTTTCCATACCTTCTACTTTGCCTTTCGTGCCAAGGAACATTTCATCTACCCGGCTATAAGTACCTTCGTAATGACGGCACTGGCTATTTATAGTAGTACCATCGGCATAGACAAAATCAACGATGTGGTGATCGAAAATTTCGCCGTAATCTTTACCGACCCGAACTTGCCGTCCGCCCGTTCCCTGGCAGGAAACTGGATAACTATTCTTCACCCAGTTCGCTACATCAATATTGTGAACGTGCTGTTCATTGATATGGTCGCCACAAAGCCAGTTGAAATAATACCAGTTGCGCATCTGGTAATCCATTTCGGTTTGACCCGGTTTGCGGGGCTTTTGCCAGACACCGCCACTAACCCAATATACTTGCCCACCTACAATATCACCCAAGGCACCGTCGTGGATGCGCTTAATCATTTCGCGGTAGCTAGGTTGGTATCGCCGTTGTAAGCCAACAACTACGTTCAGTTTTTTGCGTTTTGCTTCTTCCGCAGCCGCCAATACCCGACGAACGCCTGGTGCATCAGTGGCTACGGGTTTCTCCATAAACACCTGTTTGTTCTGCCTAACTGCTTCCTCGAAATGGCTTGGACGGAAGCCTGGAGGAGTAGCCAGGATAACTACATCGGCTAAAGCAATAGCCTGTTTGTAGGCATCAAAACCGACGAATTTATGATCTTCTGGCACGTCAACTTTGGGAGTTCCATCGGCTGCTTTCAGGCCACGTTCCGTCAGGGCTTTGTAGGCATCATCAAGTCGATCACGAAAGGCATCGGCCATCGCTACGATTTTGATATTTTGCTTCGTATTCAGCGCCTGTTGAGCGGCACCCGTACCACGCCCACCACAGCCAATGAGGGCTACTTTGATAGTATCGTTCACCGAAAAGTGGAAACGAGAAGCTGGACGTTCAGCTGCTTTAGCGCCGAAAGGCAGGCTACTCAATATCGCTCCACCTGTGAGCAAGCCCGAGTTTTTTAAAAACTCCCGGCGATCCTGATTCGATTCTTGTGCCATGTATTATATAGGAAAAATATCGGTTGAGAAAGTTGTCTGATAAAAAAGAACGCTTAACATTGAATTTACTATTGGCCTTCAAAACAAGTTATTGGCTAATGTAAATGCAAGATTATATAATTTATCAATGTCAAGAAATACTTGCACTAAATTCAGAATTCTCCGTATTTTTAACGCCAACGTAACTAGGAGTTACATAGCTGCACTTTTAATATCTTCTTATGAGAAAACTAATTACTTATTCACTCTTTTTCGGACTTTTCAGCTTAGTGAGCATGGTTTCATTGGCTCAGACACGTATTGCTGGAAAAGTGACCGATGATGCTAGACATGGCGAACTTGCCGGAATTAGCATTGCTATAAAAGGAAAGGTCATTGGCACAATTACTGATCAGAAAGGCAATTTCTCCCTGACGACGAATACGCCCACCCCTTTTGTCGTTGCCGTAACGGGTGTTGGTTTCCAAACCCAGGAATTTACGATTACTGGTGATCGTACCGATCTTGCGGTTTCTCTCAAAGAGCAGGTCATGCTGGGCCAGGAAGTTGTTGTGTCAGCTTCGCGGGTAGAAGAAAGCGTTCTGAAATCGCCAGTATCAGTGGAGCGATTAGATATTCGATCGTTTCAATCCACGCCATCGGCTACCTTTTACGACGCCTTACAGAATATTAAAGGCGTAGACATGAGTACGCAAAGTTTAACCTTCAAATCGGTCAACGTGCGGGGCTTTGGTGCTAACGGAAACACACGGGTTGTTCAATTACTCGATGGAATGGACAACCAGGCGCCAGGGCTGAACTTCTCAGTGGGTAATATTGCAGGCGTATCAGAATTGGATTTGGAGAGCGTTGAGCTACTGCCGGGGGCTGCTTCGGCGCTTTATGGTCCTAATGCCATCAATGGCTTGCTGTTAATGAACTCGAAGAGTCCGTTTCAGTACCAGGGTCTGAGTGCTTATGCCAAAGCAGGTGTCATGAACGCCAGCAATCGGTCTACGGCAACAACGCCTTATTATGATGCGGCTTTTCGCTATGCTAAGGCGTTTAATAACAAGTTTGCGTTTAAAGTTGGAGTTTCGTATCTGTCTGCAAAAGACTGGCAGGCAACCGATTATCGCGACCAAAGTTATTCTAATGGCTATACGCTCGACAATGGTAATCGTACGAATAACCCTGGTTATGATGGTATTAATATTTATGGTGATGCCAGCGCTAATTTGTACTCGAATTTGTACGGTAATGGGACGCCAGGAACCGGCGCGAATGGTACCTCTGCCGTTTTAGGAGCCATTGCAACCACGCCGATTCCTCAGGCAGGGAACGCAACCTTACCACAACTTACCGGCCTGACACCGCAGCAGATTTTCAACAATATTATTCCGAACCTGAATATTTCACGGACGGGCTATCAGGAAGGCGATTTGGTACAATATAATGCGACCAACCTGAAGCTGAATGGCGCCTTACATTATCGACTGAATGATAATCTAGAAGCCATTTTGCAGGCAAACTGGGGCACAGGTACCACTGTTTATACAGGTGCTGACCGCTATTACATTAAAGGCTTTAAGCTAGGTCAATACAAACTTGAACTACGTGGGTCCAATTTCTTTGTCCGGGCCTATACTACTCAGGAACGATCGGGCGATGCGTATGCAACCTCAACATTGGGGCAAGGTATAAATGAAGCCTGGAGTGGTAGCGCGGCCAAATGGTTCCCTACCTTTTTTCAGGATTATGCCCTTGGTGCTTTACAGGGATACGCGGGGGCGTATTTAACAGCACTTGGTTCTGGACAAACTCCTGCAGCCGCATTGGCCCAAGCCCAGGCGTATGCCAACAGTCAGCAAACAACTTTGTTAAATCAAGCACGTGCTGATGCCGATAAGGGGCGATTGATACCCGGTACGGCGGCTTTTCAGCAAGCATTCGATGCTGTATCAGGAAAACCTATTCCGGGTGATGCTACGGGTGTAGGGGCAAAGTTTCTAGACAAAACCAACCTCTATCATGCAGAGGCCATGTATAACTTCAGTAAGCTGATTGCCCCAAAAACTGTTGAGCTGATTGTCGGAGGAAACATCCGTCGGTATGCACTGAACTCGGAAGGCACATTATTTGCCCGTGACGAAAATGGTAAAGAGTACACTATCGATGAATATGGCGCTTATGTCCAGGCCTCAAAAACACTGGCCGACATATTGAAACTCACAGGATCATTACGTTACGATAAGAACCAGAATTTCAAGGCGCAGGTGAGTCCTCGTTTCTCGGCTGTATTGACAGTAGCAAAAGTCCATAACTTCCGGGCATCGTTTCAGCGAGGTTTCCGAATTCCAACTACGCAGGATCAATATATTGATTTAAATACCCCTTCGTATCATTTAATTGGCGGATTGCCTTTTCTTAAACAGCGATATAATTTTTCGGGCAGCCCTGTTTATACGCTTCAATCCGTTCAGGCTTTTGGGGCTGCTTTGCAACAAGGCGGTTCGGCGGCTTTACCACAAGCTCTTGGCTTGTTGAAAACATCAGCCAATCCTGGGTATGATCCTGAACGAGTAGAGACCTACGAAGTGGGCTATAAAGGCTTGTTAGGCAATAAACTATTTATTGATGCCTATTACTACTACAACCGATTCCTGAATTTCTTAGGAAGTGAAATTGTGGTTCAGGGTAAATCGCCTGTTTTGCTAACTGATCCAGCATCAACGTTGCAACTCATCAGCGGCTCCACCCGTACGGTCTACTCGTATCCAGTTAACTCATCAACACAGTTGAAAAATGCTGGTTGGGCCATTGGGTTAGATTATGTATTACCCGGACACTATATGATTGGCGCTAATGTATCGTCGAACTATCTGATTGATCAGGATAAGATTCCGGCGGGTTTTATCACTCAGTTTAACACACCTAAATACCGCTACAACATAACGTTCGGTAATCGGAACGTAGCAGGAACAGGAATTGGATTTAACGTTGTCTACCGCGCTCAAGATTCGTTTTTGTGGGAATCAAGTTTTGGCAATGCAGAAGCTACGGGTCGTCAACAAACCATTATTCCGGCTTATAGTACGCTGGATGCCCAGGTTAGCAAAAAGCTTTCGGGAATCAAATCGATCCTGAAAATAGGTGGAACGAATCTAACGGGTAAACTCTATACACAGTCGTGGGGTAACCCGAGCGTTGGCTCCATGTACTACGTTAGCCTTACGTTCGATCAATTGATGAACTAAGTAGTAGATCTAGTCGCAAAAGCCCTGTGGGGAATGTCATGGTAATTGGCCTGGCATTACTCACAGGGCTTTTTTGTCTTCATAAGTTCGATTAAGATCGAACTTTTAGGCCTTTTCTAACCTTTGTCAAATGAATACCCATTTCTTAACTTAGTCTGTTATCCAATACGATATTGAGTAACACTATACCTTCTGATCAACCGTCCAACCCAGCATCGTCCGATCTGCCCCGTAGTCTGACGCTCCTGCAAGGTACTGCCCTAAATATGATCGACATGGTCGGTATTGGACCATTTGTCGTGCTGCCATTAGTTATCAAAACGCTGGGTGGACCCCTTTTTTTATGGGCCTGGGTACTGGGTGCCGTCGTCTCGATGATCGATGCATTCGTTTGGGCCGAATTAGGAGCTGCTTTCCCAAAGGCGGGGGGGAGTTACAACTTCCTGAAAATTTCTTATGGCGAGCAGCGCTGGGGTCGTTTACTTTCCTTTCTATATGTCTGGCAAACGCTCATTCAGGCCCCATTAGTTGTTGCTTCTGGCGCCATTGGTTTCGCTCAATATGCTTCTTATCTGATGCCATTGGATGAATGGCAGCGCAAAGCTGTTTCGGGTGGCGTTGTGCTGATTATCATTGCGTTATTGTATCGAAAAATCGATTCGATTGGCAAAATTGGGCTGGTTATGTGGGGAGCAGTGCTACTAACCTTAGGATGGATTATTATCGGCGGCTTAAGTAACGCACGAATTCCCTTATCAGAAACGCTCCAGTCAATGGGATCGGTTAGTGGAGGGCTGTTAGCTGCTGGCTTAGGTCAGGCATCCGTCAAGACAATTTACTGTTATCTGGGGTACTATAATGTTTGTCATCTGGGGGGCGAAATTCAGCGCCCTGGCCGTAATATCCCCATTAGTATGTTTATTTCGATTGTGGGTATTGCCGGCTTGTATTTGCTTATGAACTTGAGCGTAGTCAGTGTAGTACCCTGGCACATCGCCCAGCACAGTGAGTTTATCGTCAGTACATTTGTCGAAACCCTTTATGGACCTGGTGCTGCCCAATTGGCTACTGTGTTAGTACTGTTGGTAGCTTTTTCGTCACTATTTGCAGTACTGTTGGGTTATTCCCGTGTACCCTATGCTGCTGCTGTCGATGGACAGTTTTTTGGAATTTTTGCCAAGCTCCACCCAACTCGACAGTTTCCATACATGTCATTACTTTTTCTAGGTGGATTGGGCTTCTTGTTCAGCCTGTTATTCAGACTGGGTGATGTGATTACAGCTATTCTGGCGATGCGAATCGTTGTGCAGTTTGTTGGGCAAGCCATTGGTTTGCTCTTGCTTCATCGCCGACAGATTGCGGTTGAATTTCCCTTCCGAATGCCGTTATATCCATTGCCAGTGCTGCTTGCTATAGGTATCTGGCTTTTTATCTTCTTTTCAACGGGATTGACATTTATGTTGTCTGGCTTAACTGTTATCGGGGTAGGCATCGTCACATTTCTGATTTCATCAGGTGTGCGAAAGCAATGGCCGTTTAGCGAGTGATCGTGAATCGAGTTGAACTAAACAATAATGGATAAATCCGGCAATAATAGCTTTCATCAGAAAGCTATTATTGCCGGATTTATGTTGATAATCAATGAGAGGTTTTACTTTAGTGCTTCAAGTAAAATCTCTGCCGGATGTTTGGCTTTGCGACTAGTGCCATCTTTAATCTGATGCCGGCAGGAAGTTCCCGGTGCAGCTATAATGACATCATCTGGTTGCTGACGAACCGTTGGAAATAACACTAGCTCACCAACCTTCATCGAGACTTCATAATGTTCCGCTTCGTAACCGAATGAGCCCGCCATTCCACAGCAGCCCGACGGAATCAATTGAACTGTATAGTTCTTGGGTAGAGAGAGTGATTTCTTACCGGGAACTAATGATGATACTGCTTTTTGCTGGCAATGGCCATGCAGTTTAATAAGCCGTTTTTCGTCGGTAAACTGGTCAGTTCGAATGCGTCCGGCATCTACTTCACGAGCTACGAATTCTTCGAATGTTAACGTGTTTTGGGCCAGATTTTTGGCAGCTACTATCAGTGATTCATCGACTAGATCAGGATACTCGTCACGGAACGTCAGAATAGCAGAAGGCTCCAGGCCTACTAAAGGCATTTCTGCCGTTATTACATCTTTCAATAAGTGTATGTTCTTCTCCGCCAGCGTTTTGGCATATTTCAGCATTCCTTTTGAAAGAGCTGCCCGTCCGCTTTCGCCATGTTCGGGAATAATTACTTCATAACCCAAACGTTCAAATAATTGAACTGCTTTCTGGCCAACTTCAACGTCATTGTAATTCGTAAACTCATCACAAAAAAGGTAAAGCTGCCGGGCTCCCTGCTCTCTGCTCCTCGCTCTCTGCTCCCTACCATTAACCCAGCGTTTCAAAGTTGTATCACCCATCAGCGGCATTGTCCG
Organism: Spirosoma arboris; assembly: GCF_009754945.1. Lineage (GTDB taxonomy): Bacteria > Bacteroidota > Bacteroidia > Cytophagales > Spirosomataceae > Spirosoma > Spirosoma arboris. Next base: position 627,492 of record NZ_WPIN01000002.1, on the reverse strand, counting down.
ATCTGGGTGAAAACCAACGACTTTGTTCGCAATTCTCCGAAGTGATGGTGTCCCTAAAACTCCATTCCAGGCCCAGGGAACAAATGAGGCCAGGTTTGAAAGCCGGGCAAAATTGGCAATTAATCGCGAACGTATAGGGATACCGTTCGTGTCATAATAATGCTGCAGAAACTCCGCTTTTAGCTTGGCTACATCTACATTCGACGGACACTCATTTTTGCAGCCTTTGCAAGATAAGCACAGGTCATAAACCTCTTTAATTTCTTTATGATCGAACCGATTCTCCTTGGTAGAATGCGTCAGCATTTCACGAAGAATGTTCGCCCGTGCCCGTGTCGTATCTTTTTCATTTCGAGTAGCCATGTAACTCGGACACATGGTTCCGCCTGAAGCTTGTGTTTTGCGACAGTCGCCTGAGCCATTACACTGCTCGGCATGCTGAAGCACATTTTGATCCTTATACCGAAAATAGGTTTGAAAATTCGGTGTTTGCTGACCCGCTTCGTACCGAAGGAACGTGTCCATTGGGGGCGTTTCAACAATTTTGCCGGGGTTGAAAATGCCTTCTGGGTCCCAGGTATGTTTAAGCTCGCGCATCAACTCATAGTTATGCGCGCCCACCATTTGTGGAATAAACTCTCCCCGTAAACGACCATCACCATGCTCTCCCGAGAGAGAACCATCGTATTTCTTTACGAGCGTTGCAATCTCTTCGGCAATCATCCGGTATTGACGATGTCCTTCTTCTGTTTTGAGATTGATAATAGGTCGCAAGTGCAACTCCCCTGAACCGGCGTGGGCATAATGCACCGCATGCATGTTGTGCTTTGCCAGAATTTCATTGAAATCACGAATATAGTCGGGCAGATCAGCAACGTCGACGGTTGTATCTTCAATGACGGCCACAGCTTTTGCATCGCCCGGAAGGTTGCCTAATAAGCCCAAACCCGCTTTGCGCAGAGTCCAGATTTTTTTTGTGTCCTCGCCAAACAGAAGCGGAAAATGATAGCCCATTCCTGCCGCCCGCATATCGGATTCCATCGACGCGGCCAGTTCCTCAATTTCGGTTCTTGTGTCGCGTGAAAGATCAACGACGAGAATAATTGGGAAATGATCGGTTGGCGTTTTTTGAACAAAGAAGCTGTTTTTGCGCTGTTCAGGATTTGTATCAGCCCGTTCCAGAATAATATCGTCGATTAATTCAACAGCATAGGGCTTATACTGTAAAGCGACCAAAGTGGCCCGCAACGCTTCGTCGATAGAGTGACAATGCACACAGACAAGGCCACTTTCTTTGGGTGGTAAAGGCACTACATTCAGCTTAATTTCAGTTAAGAAGCAAAGAGTTCCTTCGGAACCGGCAATGAATTTAGCCAGATTAAACGACTCTCCTCCAACTGTAAAGGGCTCCATGTCGAGTAGCGTATCCAGTGCATAACCAGTGTTACGACGCTCAATGGTTTTCTTAGGGAAATTTCGTCGAATCTCTTCCTGGTTAGCCGTGTCTGATAGAATCGAATTTGTCTTAAGTAGAATTTTGCTCAGCCGCGTAGCGGAGCCGTTCTGGCGGCTAGCTTCGCTCACCTGCTTTGTTAATTCCCAGGTAGTGGTAGGACCGAATTCAGCCTCAGATCCATCAGCCAATAATGCTTTTACCGACAGCGTATGTTCACGAGTAGATCGATATACCACTGAATTGGAGCCACAGGAATTATTGCCAACCATGCCACCAATCATAGCTCGATTAGCTGTCGAGGTTTCTGGCCCGAAATACAGCCCATAAGGCTTCAGGAACTGATTTAGCTCATCCCGAATAACGCCAGGTTGCACGCGTACCCAACGCTCTTCAGGATTGATTTCCAGAATTTTTGTAAAGTGTTTCGATACATCAACTACTATACCACTACCCACAACCTGACCAGCCAGGGATGTTCCGGCGGTGCGAGGAATTAAGGGCGTTTTATGCTGGTTCGCATAGGCGATTAGAACCTTGAGATCATCAATCGTTTTAGGCACAGCAACGGCAGTTGGCATTTCCCGATACGCAGATGCATCTGTTGCGTATAAAGTCCGTTGCGTAAAATCATCGAAGAGATCGCCAGTTAGTTGGCTTGCTAAATTTTTGAGAGATTCCACACTCATAAAAGCGTATAGACTGCTTATATATCGTCAGTCAAAAAAACTTAGGCAAAATTAAGTGGAAATACTACATTTTTTTTGCTGCACCTGTAAAAAATAATGACGATAATTTATTGGAAAATTTATAGTTTTAGTTTTGATAATTAGTTGTTAAGTCGTTGATGGATAGGCTAATTAAATCATTAATAAATTATAGTTATTGAAATAATTTAATTTTATTGGAGTTATTTAACAATTATTATGATACAATTTTGATGTCGACTTCTCAATTTTTAACCTCCTAGCATTTGTATTTTAGTCGCAACATGATGTAATTCGCCAAATGGTTCAGGTTTAGATTCTATAAATTCCTGCCAAGTTGCTACGATTGTGGCGAAATATAGGCATTTTTTACAGGTGTGTTTACATTTCAATAACCAAGGACATAATAGAGTATAAACGCTTAACCAGAAAATCACCTATCTCCAATTTTTACTGTAAACCTATGATGAACAAATCCTACAAAATGAACCGCTTCGGTGGCTACGTAGGTCAGATTGGGAATTCCCAATCTAAGTCATTTGGACAAAAGGCTTCACGAAGCTTTATGGCCATATTGGCAATGATACTGCTGCTGGGCAATTCAGTGGCCTGGGCACAGGGCCGCACGGTAACGGGTAAAGTAACTGACCCGTCAGGTGCATCTCTGCCTGGGGTAAGTGTACAAATTAAAGGTACTCAGCGTGGAACGAATACCGACGCTGATGGAAAGTATTCGTTGGCCAATGTGCCAGACAATGCAACGCTGGTATTAAGCTTTATTGGCTACACTTCGCAGGAAGTGGCCGTAGGGAACCGCTCGACGGTGGATGTGAAATTATCTGATGACACGAAAGCATTAGATGAAGTTGTGGTAGTAGGGTATGGCACGGCGAAACGCAAAGACCTCACCGGTTCGGTTGTGCAGGTTTCTGCTAAAGATTTCAATGCCGGTGTAAACCCTAACCCGCTGCAAGCCATTCAGGGTAAAGTAGCTGGTCTGGTTATTACGCAACCTTCGGGTGATCCAAACCAATCGCCAACGGTTCGGTTGCGGGGGTACACGTCGCTGGCTGGTGGTAGCGATCCACTTTATGTAGTAGATGGTATGATTGGGGTACCTATCAATACGATCTCTCCACAAGACATTGAGTCGATGGATGTGTTGAAGGATGCTTCTGCTGCTGCTATTTATGGTTCGCGGGCTGCTAACGGCGTAATCCTGATCACGACCAAACGTGGTAAATCAGGCAAAACGACAGTGACATTCAATAACTATGTTGGGGTAGCCACAATCTCGAAGCGGCTTGATTTGCTTGACGGTCAGGGTTACCGGGATGCCGTAACGCAAATCAAAGGTGCATCAGCATTAGCTGATTTACAACGTTTCCCGGCTGGTAACTATAATACCGACTGGGTTAAGGAAATCACCCGGACAGCCGTTACAGATAACCATGAATTAGCTGTTGCTGGTGGTTCGCCAACGTTCAGCTACCGGGGTTCATTGAACTACATCAATCAACAGGGAACGGTAAAAAATACGGGCCTCAACCGTGTAACAGGTCGGATTAACCTGGATCAGAAAGCGTTTGATAACCGACTGAATATCCAGTACAATTTATCCTATTCAGAGTCGAATAAGTTGTACGACAGTGGTATCCTGGGTCGGGCAACGACGTTCTTACCAACGCTTCCGGTATACAATGCAGATGGCTCTTACTATGAAGTGGGTGGTAGCTTTGACCTCTTCAACCCGGTTGCTATGCAGCAGAATATCATTAATAATGGTGTTCAAAAGTATCTGCAGGGTGGTATGAATTTGCGTTATGAGATTCTGGACGGACTTACGGTTGGTGTAAGCGGCCAATTACAACGCGATAACACCGTTAACAATTACTATACGAATCCGACCATTAAGGCTTACTCTGCTAACAATGGACGTGCTAGCCGGACTTTCTCGGAGTCAAATACCAAATTGTTGGAGTTAACAGCCAACTACACGAAAGGATTTGGTAGCCAAAACAGTAATTACTCAATATTGGGTGGTTATTCGTTCCAACAATTCGATAATGATGGGTTTGGTGCCGCAAACACAGGCTTCGTAACCAGCGATATTAACTACAGTAACCTTGGCTTAGGTTCAGGTACACTGGTTAACCCAGCTAACAACTACGCAACCTCTTACCGGAACACCTCGAAGTTGATCTCGTTCTTTGGTCGCGCTACGTTGAACCTGAATGATAAGTACAATGTAACAGCTACAGTACGTCGGGATGGTAGTTCTAAATTTGGTGCCAACAACAAATGGGGTATTTTCCCATCGGTCGGCGCGGGCTGGACAATTACCAACGAGTCATTCTTCCCAAAGAGCAACACGCTTAACTTCCTGAAACTTCGCGTAGGTTATGGCCAAACGGGTAACTCGGAAGGTATTTCGGCCTACAACTCAATTCAGTTGTACGGTCAGAAAGGTACGTACTACGACGGTACGCTGGGTGACTTCCTGCCAGGCTATGGTATCACGCAGAATGCGAACCCAAACCTGAAATGGGAGGTATTGACCACATCGAACGTAGGATTGGATTTCCAATTGATCGGTGGTCGGTTCCAGGGTACGTTGGAATACTATAATAAGCTAACCAAAGACATGCTCTATCCGTATTCGGTACCAGCCGACGGTGTAACCTACTTTACCAATACCATCTTGGCGAACGTAGGTTCGATGCGGAATAGTGGGGTTGAGTTCTCTTTTGGTGGCGATATTATCCAGAAAGGAGCCTTCTCGTGGAATGGTCGTATCGTAACCGCTTACAACAAAAACACGGTTGTTTCCCTGTCGAATGATCAGTTTAACAATGGTCAGGTTCGCTTTAACCCATTTGGTGGCCGTGGTCTGTCTGATGTGTATGCTTCCTATCTGGTACCAGGCCAGCCCTTGGGCGAATTTAACAACGTGCCAACGTTCACTGGTAGCTATTCTGCTGATGGTCAGCCCTTGTTGAAAGCTGCTACTGGCGATACACCAGTAACCGATGTATCGAAAGCAGATGCTGCTGCTGCTGTTACGGCTGGTTCACCAATTAAACAAGGTAATCCACAGCCATTCCTGAATGCATCGTTCATCAATACATTCCGTTATAAAGGTTTTGATCTTTATTTCCAACTGCGTGGAACGTTTGGAAACTCCATTCTGAATAACCTACGCTCGAATCTGATGATTCCGGGCTCCATTCTGGAAACGAGCATGTTGAAAGACGTAACGACACTACCGAAAAACTATGGCGTTAACGTTCTGTCGACCAACTGGATTGAAAGTGGTTCGTTTGTTCGGTTCGACAACTGGCAGATTGGCTATAATATCCCACTGCCTGCAAGCAAGTATATCACTAATGCACGTGTATACTTAGGCGGTAATAACCTGTTCATCATTACCAAATACAAAGGGATTGATCCAGAGTTGCAGGTAAAAGCTGACTTACAAACAAACGGTAGCCAGATCTTACAACAGCCGAATTCGGTTGGTGTTGATTACAGTGGTATTTATCCAAAAACCCGTACGTTCCAGTTAGGCCTTAATCTGACCTTCTAAACTGGTTTTACGTCACAAACCGAGTATTGTACAAAAAAATATTCGGTTTGTGAAAACTGTATTAGTTAGCGCATCGTTAGTATAACATGGAACGCTAGCGCTGTAACTGGTTAATTATCAAAAACTTCTATGAAACAAATAAACATGAAATTGGTTCTGGGCTGTTCAGCGCTGTTGCTGACAGGCCAAGCCTGTACCGATTTGACGGAGACGACCTATGACGTTATTCCAACTAGCGGTACATTCGGTAGCACAGCTGGTCAGCAAGCAGCTTTGATTGGACCTCTTTATAATGGGCTTGGTGACTATTATGGTGCTTTATCTAACCTGAATACCACTACGGATGAACAGATTGTTCCTACCCGGGGTGGTGACTGGAAAGATGGTGATAACTGGAAACGGTTATATACGCATACCTGGGACCCTATTACGGATAATGGTCAGTTCAATGGCCCCTGGACCTGGTGCTATAACAATATCACCAGTATCAACCAGCAGTTAGGTACCATTACGGATGCCAATACAAAGGCTGAATTACGTGCCTTGCGGGCGTTCTTCCATTACGAAGCCATGGACATGTTTGGCAACGTAATCATCTCTGATGCGGTAGGTGCTGCTACTCCAAAACAGAGTAGCCGGGCTGACGTATTTGCCTGGGTTGAAAAAGAACTGCTGGCGGTTTATCCGAGTCTAAGTGATGTAGCGGGTGGTGCTTATTATGGTCGCATGAATAAATATGTGGTCGACATGATTCTGGCAAAATTGTACCTGAACGCGCAAGTATATACAGGTACACCCCGTTGGGCTGATGCGATTACGCGTTGCACAAACATCATCAAATCAGGTAAATTCCAGATTGCCGGTGATTACCTGAGTAACTTCACTACCCAAAATCAGAACTCTCCAGAGTCGATTCTGTCGACTCCGTTCGATAAGTCGAAGCGGACAGGATTTAACGTACAAATGAAAACGCTTCACTACCTGAGCCAATTGACCTACAACATTGGTACAGCGCCTTGGAATGGCTGGGCTACGGTAACGGAGTTTTATAATTCGTTTGACGATAAGGATCTGCGCAAAAAGCAATGGATCGTTGGTCAGCAATACAAAGCCGATGGTACGCCATTAAAAGATGACGCCCTAGACATGGTGTTCCGTCCTGAAGTGGAATCGTTCGTGTTTGATGCTGGTGCGTTTGGTCGACTAGCTGGAGCACGTAGTCAGAAATACGAGATTCAGAAAAACAATACCTATACCGATCAGGATAACGATTTTGTTATCTATCGTTTAGCTGACGTATATATGATGCGGGCCGAAGCTAACTTCCGCTTAGGTAATATCGCTGATGCGTTGCCTGATTTGAATATTGTCCGTAAACGGGCTGGTATGCCAGATTACACAACTATTACTGCGGATGAGTTACTTGCTGAACGTGGTCGTGAATTGGCGTGGGAACAACATCGTCGTCAGGATCTGATTCGTTTCGGACAGTACACAAAAGCATGGCGCTTTAAGCCTGCTTCGGCCGATTTCCGTCAATTGTATCCAATTCCAAAGGATCAGTTGTCGTTGAATCCAAACCTAAAGCAAAATCCAGGTTATTAATTAACCTGTTAATTTTAGGCAAAAGAGCAGGCTCATCTGGGCTTGCTCTTTTGTTTTAGTGTCTGATTAAAAGCCAATTAATTGGTAGAAAATACCTAATCAACCTTCATAATTCCTTACATTTGTAGTCCCTTAAAAACTAAAATCGTCTTAACTATTTCGGGGATCTTCTCTTTCGAATACGATTTGTTTTTCACGTGCTTGTACTAATGCGTATCCCATTAATCGTTCTGGCTATTGGCCTATTCGCTAGTTGCCAGTCAAAACAGCAGACGTCTTCTGATGCGTTGTTTCAGAAATTGTCGCCCGATGAAACCCATGTCAATTTTGTCAATACTGTTACCGACGATAAGGATTTCAATATCTTTAATTACCGGAATTTTTACAATGGTGGGGGCGTGGCCATCGGTGATGTGAATAATGATGGTTTGTCGGATGTATTATTGATCGCCAATATGGGCGAGAATAAACTCTATCTGAATCGGACTGTTGCTGGACAGGGTGAAATACAGTTTGATGACGTTACAACCAAAGCTGGCGTAGGGGGCAAGCACGCCTGGAGTACCGGGGCAACTTTTGCCGATATAAACGGTGATGGACGACTTGATCTGTACGTTTGCAATGCAGGGAATCGTGATGGAGATGACCGTGCCAATGAGCTTTTTATTAACAATGGCAACGATGCAAACGGTATCCCAACCTTTACTGAGCGTGCGGCTGAATATGGTTTGGCCGATCGGGGGTACTCAACTCATGCGGCTTTTTTCGATTACGATCGCGATGGCGATTTAGACATGTATTTGCTCAATAATAGCTTCATGCCCGTTGGGCGACTGGCTTATGCAAACTTACGCGCCCAGCGCGACTCGTTGGGTGGGCATAAGTTGTTCAAAAATTTAATGAGCGAACGAGCGAAAGGCCAAGCCGACGTTCGGCAAAAAGGTGAAAAAACAGCAACTGCATCACCAGTTTTCGAGGACGTATCGGAGAAGGCAGGCATCTATGGCAGTCTTATTGGCTTCGGATTAGGTATCACGATTGGTGATGTAAATGAAGATAACTGGCCAGACATCTATATTTCCAACGATTTTTACGAACGAGATTATCTCTATATCAATAACCATGATGGGACATTTCGGGAATCGATAAAGGAATCGATGCCGCATACAAGCCTCTCATCGATGGGGGCTGATGTTGCCGATGTCAACAATGATGGCAAGCTCGATATTTTCATAACTGACATGCTTCCCGGTAATGATCGGCGATTAAAGAGAAATTCTAGTTATGAAGGGCACGACCTGGAGCAGATTAAGGTTGGCCGAGATTTCCATTACCAGTACATGCAAAATATGCTGCACCTGAATCAGGGAAACCAGCCCGGTAATAATGGCTTGCCAACATTTAGCGACATCGCTCGCTTCTCGGGGGTGCATGCTACGGACTGGAGTTGGGGCGCTCTGATTTTCGACATGGACAATGATGGTAAGAAGGATATATTCGTTGCGAATGGCATTGCCAAAGACGTAACCGATCAGGACTTCGTAAACTTCATGGCCGACGGTGAGAATATGGCGCAGATGGCCCGACAACGGGCATTTAACTTCAAAGAGTTTTTGGATAAAACACCTTCGGAGGCCATTCCGAATTATGCGTTTCACAACGATGGCAATCTCCATTTTACCAATAAGGCTGTTGACTGGGGGCTGGCTGAACCAGACTTTTCGAACGGAGCTGCCTACGGAGATTTAGATAATGATGGCGATCTGGATCTAGTTGTGAATAATGCCAATGCGCTTGTTGCCATTTACCAGAACACATCAAGCGAGAAACACAATGCGAACTACCTGAAAATAAAGCTAGAAGGTGTCGGACTGAATCGAAATGCCATTGGCGCACGGGTATTTGTTTATCAACCTGGCCAAATGCAATTATTACAGCAGATGCCAAACCGAGGCTTTGAGTCATCAGTTGACCTCAATCTGGTATTTGGATTGGGTGAAAAACCTCAGATTGACTCACTCGTAGTGATTTGGCCAGATGATAAAATGCAGACGTTATACCAGCCCAAAGCAAATCAATTGCTGGCACTTCGCTGGTCGGATGCAAAGCAGTTATGGAAGCCATCAATTAATACACAGGCACCGATTTTTCGGGACAATACAGCGGCATCGGGCCTGAATTATCTACACAAAGAAAGTGCCTTTGTCGATTACAATCGGGATGCTTTATTAAAACAACAACTCTCGACACAAGGCCCTGCTTTGGCAACAGGTGATGTAAATGGTGATGGGTTGGATGATGTGTTCCTGGGCGGTGCCAGTGGACAACCCGCTCATTTATTTATACAACAACCTGCTGGCCGGTTTGCCGACAAAACGCCCGCCATCATGAAGCAGGATACAATTTCTGAAGCGGTAGATGCTGTTTTTTTCGATGCCGATGGCGATAAGGATTTGGATTTATATGTGGTTTCGGGCAGTAACGAATTCAGTGCCGAGTCGGAAGAATTGTTAGACCGACTCTACTTGAACGATGGTAAGGGAGTATTCACACGCTCCGAAACTGGCCTGCCTAACCTGAAAGCCAGTGGCTCATGTGTGGCAGCTGCTGATTTTGATCAGGATGGAGATCTTGACTTGTTCGTTGGCTCCCGACTGATTCCGAGTCAATATGGGCGTAATCCGGCTAGCTACCTACTCACAAACGATGGTACGGGTAATTTTAAAAACTACACTAAACGCTTCCTGGCTGATGTTGATCAATTAGGCATGGTGACAGGCGCAACCTGGGCTGATCTTACCGGTGATAAATACCCTGAGTTAATTGTTGTGGGCGATTGGGAGCCAATTAGAGTATTCGAAAACAAACGGGGTAAACTGACTCAGAATCCAGAATTAACAATTAAGGATACGCAGGGAAATCCTATAAAAACGAATGGTTGGTGGAATTGTGTAAAAGCAGGTGATGCCGATGGAGATGGCGACCTGGATTTAGTGGTAGGAAACTTAGGTCTCAATTCGCGCATTCGCGCTACGCAAACTACCCCAGCTGAAATTTACGTGGGTGATTTTGATCATAACGGGACTGTTGAGCAAATCATAAATTGTGCCGATGAAACCGGTGAACTCTACCCAATGGTATTGAAAAATGACCTCCAGAAGGACATGCCTAGTATCAAGAAAAAATTCATAAAGTTTGGGGATTATGCGGGCAAAAAAATCAATGAAATCCTGGACGAAGACCAGTTAAAGCAGGCGGTTGTTAAACAGTCGTTTATGGGAGAAACGGCTATTCTGCTCAATACGGGTAAAGGAAGTTTAACCTTTCAACCACTCCCTACCGATGCTCAGCTATCGCCTGTGTGTGGTGTTGTGTTTACCGATTATGATCACGACGGTCGTACTGATCTCGTATTGACAGGAAATTTCTTAGATGTGCTGCCCGAACTTGGTCGCTACGATGCCAGTTATGGCGTTGTGTTACGTAACAGAGGCAAAGCAGCTGATGGTCGTATGGCTTATGAATCGATCAATCCGGCCATGTCGGGTTTCTTTGTCCGAGGGCAGGTTCGTCGTATGGCGCGACTCGCGCAGGGGCAACTCATTCTTGCAAAAAATAACGACTGGGTACAGGTTTTTAATCTTATTAACAAGTAAATAGAATGGGGTTTGAAGTATGATGTATAATGTATGATATATGAGGTAGTTGACACGAAAGCAATACCTCATATATCATACATTATACATCATACTTCATTCACCGTTCATCATTTATTATGGTGAAGTTTATTGCTTTAGTTCTGACTGCTGGTCTGTTGGTGTTGGTAGGTTGCAACTCATTCAAGTCTGAGAAACAGCTATTTCAAACACTCGATTCTACGCAAACAGGCGTTGGTTTTGTTAACCACCTTGTTCCAACCGAAAAAATTAATATACTGGATTACCTCTATTTTTATAATGGTGGGGGTGTTTCTGCGGGGGATATAAACAATGATGGCCTAACTGATTTATACTTTGTGTCAAATCAGGGTAAGAACAAGCTTTACCTCAACAAAGGCAATTTTAAATTCGAAGACATTACCGAAAAGGCAGGTGTCGCGGGATTTTCAGATTGGCAAACGGGCTCTACAATGGCGGATGTCAATGGCGATGGCTTTCTGGATATTTACGTTTGTGCCGTGGGTAATTTTCGGGGTTTAGAGGGCGCAAATGAACTGTACATTAATAATGGCGACGGAACCTTCAGCGAAAAAGCAGGAGACTATGGACTGGATTTTACAGGTTTCTCGACGCAGGCTGCCTTTTTCGATTATGACCACGACGGCGATTTAGACTGTTATCTACTTAATCATGCCGTACATACCTCACGTAGTTATGACCGTGTAACAGCCCGCAGTCTTCGCCATAACGAGTCTGGTGATTATCTGTTTAAGAATATGACCGTGGAACAGGGCGTAGGTAGCAAGGTACAAACGCCAGCTCCAACCTCTAAGCGTTTCGTTAATGTAAGTGAAACGGCTGGCATTTTCGGTGCTGCAATGGGCTACGGCTTAGGCATTTCGGTGGCCGACCTGAACAATGATGGCTGGGAAGACCTCTATATATCAAACGATTTTCACGAAGACGATTACTACTATATCAATAACCACAACGGTAGCTTTACAGAGAGTGTAAAGAAAGCGTTTCAGCATGTCAGCCGATTTTCAATGGGAAACGACATCGGCGATATCAATAATGATGGCTTTGCTGATGTAGTTACCCTCGATATGTATCCCGAAGAGGAAACTATTGAAAAGTCATCGCTGGGAGAAGATCCACTAGATATCTATCTGTATAAGCTGGCTTATGGTTATATGAATCAATACAGCCGGAATTGCCTTCAATTGAGTCTCTCCGGTAAGAAGTTTATGGACATTGGAGCCATGGCGGGAGTAGCAGCTACCGACTGGAGTTGGTCGCCATTGCTGGCCGACTACGATAACGACGGTATAAAAGACCTATTTATTTCGAATGGCATTGTACACCGACCAAATAACCTCGACTATGTGAAATTTGCGGCTGATGATTCGCTTCGGTATGCGATGGAAACGTCAAAGTCGCTTGATGATCGGGCTATTAAATTAATGCCGGAAGGCAAGGCTCATAATTATATGTATCGTGGCACATCATCGCTACGTTTCGATGATAAATCGACTGCCTGGGGATTCACAGCGCTCAATTACTCCAATGGAGCGGCTTATGCCGACCTCGACAACGATGGCGACCTGGATCTGATTACGAACAATATCGACGACCCCGCTGGCCTCTATCGGAATGATGCCAACACGATCTTTCCAGATAATAAACACCTGACCGTTAAACTAAAAGGTGATGCACCAAATACATTTGGGGTAGGAGGTAAGGTAATCATTAAATACGGCGCGCATGGTGATAGCCTGCAAGTACAGCAATTGATGCCAACACGGGGTTTCGAATCGTCGGTGGCACCAGAATTACTGTTTGGCTTGGGTAAGCGAGATATAATTGATTCCCTGATCGTAATCTGGCCAAACCAGCGGATGGAGATCCGCACCAAAGTAAAAACCAATCAGTCGCTTACATTAAAGCAAGCGGATGCTCAACTTGACGGCACGAATTATCGCTATACGACTCCTGCTATGCATCCGCTTTTCGCTGATGTTACAACGGCTGATTCGATTCCTTACAAGCATCAGGAAAATAAAGAATATTTCGATTATGTGCGCGAGCCATTAATGCCTTTCCAGGTATCGACAGAAGGGCCGCATTTAGCCGTAGGGGATGTGAATGGCGATGGGTTAGAGGATATATATGCTGGAGGTGCTAAATGGAAGGCGGGAAGTTTACTGCTACAACAGGCTGATGGGAAGTTTAAGCCTGCCATTCAGCCAGATTTCGTTAAAGACTCTACCTATGAAGACGTAGATGCTGCTTTCTTCGATGCCGATGGCGATAAGGATCTGGATCTATACGTTGTATCGGGCGGTAACGAGTTCTACGACAAAATGCCGGAGCAGTTCGACCGACTTTACCTGAATGATGGACGCGGTAATTTCAGTCGATCGGTCAATGCATTACCTGCCATGTATGACAACAAGAGCTGTGTTCGTCCTCAAGACATTGATAAAGATGGCGACCTCGACTTATTTGTTGGCGGTCGGGTCGTAGGGTTTGGCTATGGAAAGTCGCCGAATTCGTATCTGTTGATCAATGATGGAAAGGGAAATTTCTCCGATCAAACCGAGATGCGTGCCGACGGACTGCGAAAAGCGGGTATGATTACCGATGCTGTCTGGGCTGATTATGATGGCGATAAAGACCTCGATTTAATTCTGGCAGGAGACTGGATGCCGGTACGAATTTTTGCCAACGACAATGGCAAGTTTGCCGAAGTCAAACCCATCACGACTGACGAAACACCATTGAGTGGGTTTTACCAACGGATCATCGCTGCTGATTTCGACCATGATGGTGACATTGATCTGATAGCGGGCAATATGGGTACAAATACCAAGTTTCGTAAAACACCCGATTCGCAATTACGGATGTGGGTGAAAGATGTGGATAAGAACCAGACCTCTGAGCAGATTATCGCTTACAATCGGGGTAAAGAATGGTATCCACTGGCCTTTAAGGATGAGTTGGGTAAGCAGATACCGAGTATTATTAACAAACGATTCACCGACTATGTGTCCTTTGCCGGAAAGCCGCTAGAGGAAGTACTGAAAGGTGAGGAGCTGAAAGGAGCTGACGAATTTGCCGTTAACCAATTCGCGTCAGTATATCTGGAAAATCAAAATGGTAAGTTCATTGTACATGAACTGCCAATGATGGCTCAGGTCTCGAAATTATTTGCCCTGCAAGCCATTGATATTGACCATGATGGTGACCTTGATGTACTAGGTGGCGGTAATTTCTACGGGGTGAGTACCTATCAGGGACGTTACGATGCCAGTTATGGACTGGTATTGCGCAATGACGGTAAAGGTACGTTTACGTCTTTGTCGCCGGTAGATTGTGGATTTCTGCTTAATGGCGAAATTCGTGACATTCGGCCAATTCGAACAGCGCAGGGTCCATTAATTGTCGTGGCCCGAAACGGAGCTGGATTGCAAGTATTTAAACCATTACTACTTAAGTGAGCAACGTTAGTCAATGTAGTTTCTCCCTAAATTTTCCGTTAATTTTGTAAGTAGTAGCAGACCCGACCATTCTCTGTTTTTATAACTTGTCATTTATTCTATGAACTATTCGCTTCGTTTTGGCTATCTGCTGGCACTTTTGCTGGTTGGAATTGCTGGTTGTCGTAAACCCGCTACACCTGCTGAGTACAATGCCAAAGCTGCTAATGCCGAGTATTACAACGCGGCTCTAAACAAACTCACGGAGGTTATTATTCATGACATTTTTTCGCCACCTGTAGCTAGCCGAATCTATTCGTATGCGAATCTGGCGGGCTACGAAGCACTCGTACCTTTCGACAGTCAGTATGAGTCTTTGGGAGGTAAATTGAAGCGGTTTCAATCCGGTCCTCAGCCAGAAGCCGGCAAAGAATATTGCTTTCCGTTAGCCAGTACGCATGCCTTTTTGACCGTTGCCCGAGCATTGACATTTTCCGTCAATTTTTACGATGAATTTGAAAAGCCCTTCAACGAGCAATACAAGAAAGACGGCGTTCCTGATGAAGTGTACGAACGGTCAATGGCCTATGGAGAGGCCGTTGCCAAACATGTACTGGATTATGCCGCTAAGGATAGCTACAAACAAACACGCGGCTTTAAACATACTGTAACAAATGAAGAGGGTACTTGGGTACCAACGCCCCCAGCCTACATGGATGCCGCCGAGCCACAATGGAATAAGCTTCGTTGCTGGGCAATGGATACCTGTAATCAATTTATGCCCCCTCGTCCACTGCCTTACAATTTAGCCAAAGGAAGTCCTTATGAAAAGGAACTGGATGAGGTATATCAGACAGGAAAAAATCTGGATAAACAGAAACAGGATATTGCTTATTTCTGGGACGACAATGCGTTTGTGATGAACGTAGCGGGGCACGTTATGTTCGCCAGTAAAAAAATGACACCAGGAGGCCACTGGCTCGCTATTGCCCAAACGGTTGCCCGTCAGCAAAAACTAAATATGATACGTACCGTCGAAGCTTACGCGCTTACATCATTTGCGCTAGGGGATGGGTTTATTTCTTGCTGGGACGAAAAATACCGGAGTAAAACAGTGCGGCCTGAAACGGTCATCAACAAATTCATAGACCCTAAATGGACGCCATTTTTGCAAACCCCTCCTTTCCCCGAATATCCCAGTGGACACAGCGTTATTTCCACTGCTGCGGCTACAGTATTGACCAACTTAATGGGTGATAATGTCGCTTTTACAGATTCTACAGAATTTAAATATGGTCATGGTGTTCGATCGTTCAAGTCATTCAGGAATGCTGCCGACGAAGCTTCCATTAGCCGAATGTATGGTGGTATTCACTATCGATCGGCCCTGGTGAACGGGCAATTAGAAGGCGAAAAAGTAGGAAAATGGGTGATCGAAAAAATCCATGCTCGAAAAGCAGCTGTAGCCAGTCGTTAATTGTTAAATGATAATTAAAAAATCCCCACTCCAACAAAGTGGGGATTTTTTTTAGTAACTGGCAGAGGTTAAGGCGATTACTAAATCCTTTTTATTATGATTTTACGTGTACAAGTACTGATGATCGTTATGCTTATTGGTCTAGCCAGAAATTTATGGGCACAATCGGCAACGGCTGATACAACGCAACCACAAGCCACTAAAGGCCAACAGACCTATCATTCTATAAGCAGATCCTCAGAAGATTCAAGCCGATCTATTTTCAATTTTAAGGCAGCCCCTATTTACGTTCGTACAACTCCTTTTTCAATTTATACCGGAGCGGGTAGCCCTAAAGACCGCATTGCGCAAAGTATTGAAATCGGTAAGTCATTTAATGTAATTGATTTAGGCGTTGCTTTCGGTCGAAATTCGCTCCGTCCTGATACGTCTTTATTTCTGGAAGGAAGAGTAACCATGGACGTGGCCAATTATGGCATTTTTGCCAACGAAATGACCATTGGTGCAGGCCGGGTTTTTGATAAACAGGGAAGTTTAATGCTCGAACTAACCTATAGTATTATGGCACAGATTGCCCCTCGTGTGGGCATTGGCCTGACAACAGGTTATTACGATTTCAGTAGTGAAACAACAGACAGTTCCAAAACATTTTATGGACTTTACCTGCGGTTTGGGCTCTTACGAACCGACTCAGGAGGGTTATTGGGTGGAAGTACTCGTGGACGCGGACGCCCAGTTCGGGTAGGACGTCCCCACAGACATGGCCGTTAGCGTTTACCCAGTCCTCTTATGCCACTTAGATTAGTTTATAGGTAATCATGGTATTATTTTTAGGCTTTATTTCACCTATGATATATTTATGAACAGAAAATACCTATTGGTCGGCTTGATGTTAATGTCTGGTCAACTCTTGCCCACGGCTCATGCGCAGACAGATAATACTGCCTGGCAGATTATTGGTCAAAATATTAACTCTGCTAATTATTACGGTATTACCGTTGCTAATGGAATGATTGGCCTTGTTTCGTCGCCAGAACCCATGAAAGTGAAAGATGTTGTGCTTAATGGAGCTTTCGATACCTACGGTCGGGGGCGTGTCTCGAACATCCTGAAAGTGTTCAACTTTGCCAACATGAATCTCGAAGTAGACGGTCAGCGGATTGGGCCGAAGGAGATTGCCAATTACCGTCAAACGCTCGATATGCAAAAAGCAGCGCTGACGACTACATTCGATTATAAAGATAAAGTCAGCGTTAAGCAGACCATGATGGCACTGCGTCATCTGCCGTTTTCTGAGCTAACGATGGTTGAGATTACTGCTAAGAAGGACTGCGAGATTATCCCGATGAGCGTTATCGAGACACCAGAGAATCTCAAAGAAGTCAAGAATTTCTATTCGGAAATTGACCGATCTCATGTAACGATTCGCCTGTTAACATCAGTCGCAAAAAGCCCATCAGGACGCCATACGGTAGCGGCCTCCACCAGTTTTGTTTTTGAGGAACCGCACGGCCAAGAGCCCGATGTTATCCATGAAGATTGGGACTATAACATGCACCTCGCCAAGTTTAAAAAGCGACTGAAGGCTGGAGAAACCTATCGATTTAGCGTCGTAGGCTCGGTATCGTCAACGGCACATACCGCTGATCCACACAACGAAGCTGAGCGGTTGACTCTTTTCGCGGCTCTCGAACGTACGGAGCGCCTGTTGACGCGCCATACTGCCGAATGGGGCAAACTCTGGCAGAGTGACATTATTATTGAGGGTGATGCTGATGCGCAAAAAGCGGTTCGGTCGGCACTCTATCACTTATACTCATTCGTGCGGGAAGGTACCGGTTATAGTCTGTCGCCGATGGGGTTGTCGGGTTTAGGTTATAATGGTCACGTGTTCTGGGATACGGAACTTTGGATGTATCCACCGATTTTGACCTTAAAACCTGAAATCGCTAAATCTATGCTCGAATACCGATTTGAGCGTATGCAGATGGCACGGCAAAATGCATTTAGTCATGGCTATAAAGGTGTTATGTTCCCGTGGGAGTCAGATTCTGGCGGGCAAGAGGCTACTCCCGTTTGGGCCTTAACTGGGCCCTTTCAACAGCATATTACTGGTTGTATAGGCTGGTCATTCTGGAAATACTATCAGGTTACGAAAGACAAAGAGTGGCTTCGTACGAGAGGCTATCCAATGTTGAAAGAAGTAGCTGATTTCTGGTCTAGCCGCGTTGAACGGGAAGGACCAGGAAAATATCACATCAATAATGTGATTGGGGCCAATGAATGGCAGGAAAATATTGATGATAATGCATTCACTAACGGTATGGCAAAAACGTCGCTTTTGTACGCCATACAAGCCGCGCAGGAATTGGGTATAGTTGCCAATCCTGATTGGAAATTAGTTGCCGATAATTTGTTAATATTAAAATTTCCAGATGGTGTAACCAAGGAAAATCGTACTTACGACGGCGTTATGATTAAGCAGGCCGATGTAAACCTGCTGGCTTATCCACTCACTATTGTCAAGGATGAAGCAAGTGTCAAAAAAGATTTGGCGTATTACGAGCCACGTTATTCGCCCGAAGGTCCAGCTATGGGATGGTCAGTTTTGTCGACACTGCATGCTCGTTTAGGCGAACCGGACAAAGCGTATGATTGGTTTGTGAAGAGTTATAAGCCAAACGAAGTGCCACCATTTGGCGTATTGGCGGAAACAGCAGGCGGTACAAACCCCTATTTTGCAACAGGAGCGGGTGGAATGCTACAGGCTGTTTTAAATGGATTTGGAGGGCTGGATATTACAGACAGCGGCATTACACAGCTCAAAACCAAACTTCCGAAGAAATGGAAGTCTCTGACAATTAAAGGGGTAGGGCCACAATTGAAAACCGTTCAGGTAGAATAAAAAATAGTTTGCAGTAACTAGGATAAAATGGAATAATATCAGAGTTACTGCAAACTAATTAATATCATTTACCACTGGGCAATGGGCAGGTGGGCTGACTGCAATTCCAGTTGGACGTCTTTTGACCCAATAGCCATTTTATTTAAGGCAATATAAATTGCCTTAACCGCATTTTCGATACGTTCCCAGCCTTCTTCGCTTCGTAGATCAATGCTAATCATAGTGCGATCGTTTTGAGCCATAATAGTCAAATAAGTCATTGCACCAAGAACAACCGCCGAAATCGCTTGTGTATCGGCCCCTTTCACAAACGATAACTGGCTCACTAGCCGTGTCATTTCTTCATCCTGTGCTCGGGCTGTTGTTTCGGCAATCGAGTCGTTTTCGATAACACTTGCTTTCAGGACTTCACGTGCAGCTTTAAACGTACGGAAATAACGGTAGGTTTGAATGACCTGACGATACCAAATACGGGCTACATCTGACTCGTGTAATGGACGAATTTGGTCTAGTACAGCGGGGGTAAAGACTGGGAATAATTTTCCCATTTTTACATAGTATTCCAGCAGACCTTCCATCCCACCAAAATATCTATAAATTAACACTTTACTGACATTTGCTTTTTCGGCTACCCGGTTTACACCAACGCCTTCTAAACCGCGCTCTGCTATTACGTCTTCTAGCGCTTCAACAATGCGTTGAGTGGTTTTCGAGCGGTTCCGCCTGATTTTCTCATCTTTCTCCATAATAATAGCATTCATTACAATTCACATATATGTCACCCCCTTTGACTAAAATCAATAATGAAAGTCACTTTAGTAAACTATTATCTGTCAGTCAATTAATATAAACTAACGGATAATAACGTCGATCAAGGGATTTGAGAATATAATTAATGAAATAATTCCCTTGTACCAGATATTAGGGGAAATACCAATAGATAATCGCCAAAAATGCCCTTTAAGTTGACTAAGCCCTATTTCTTACATTTTTTGTGCCATAAATTATACATAGTTACTGACAATTACCAATTTAACTTTATGGGAAAAGTACAAATAATAATAATAATACGAAGGATAACACTTTTTATGTAACTAATGATTTTTTTTTGTTTAAAAATTAATAATCAAAATTTATAGATGATGTATAATTAATGGTGGAATGTAAGAAGTTACTATCTAGCTGTTTTGACACTTGCCTGGGCAAGTGTGGTATTGATACTGACTTTATCAAGCTCAAGAGCTAATAACTAAGAATGAGTTTATGTGTATTTATAGGCCCACCAGATTAGGATGCCCTGCAAAGGCAATCTAGCCCAACGTAACCAGGCTGGAAACTTACGAAAGCGGCTTGAGGTAGCCATATAAACGTTAGCCGGAAATACGGCGATCAATAGTAGCATAATCCCCCAGGCCGACAGCGAACGTGTCGCTGGAAACAACAGCCCAATACCCAGAATCACTTCGGCGACACCACTTAATGTTACCATCAGATTATGCGCCGGAATATAGGGCGGCATAATGGTTAAGTAGGTTTTAGGATTGATAAAATGATTTAATCCTGCTACAATATAGACCAGGGCCTGTAGGCAAAGAAATAGATAGCTCATGCGCGGTCGATTCACAGGATTTGGATACTATAACGAATTGACTAACCCTTAACAGTACAAACGCCAGGCCAATATAATTGGATTGGCCTAGCGCTTGTAATCGAAGTCTGGTTGTTATGTATTTTACCCTCTACTCAATTATGTGTCCTACAAAACCCGCTCTGTTGTCTAAGATTAGCCCACCGCGTCGAAAGCCAACCCCACAGGCTTCGCCCGCATAGAAAACACCCGCTTGATACAGATAGCCGCCTGAATCCTGAGGGAAGTCAATATATTGCTGGTAGATTTTTGGGTAATCTCCATAATCTCCGTCTGCAACCTGACGTTCCGTTCCGTCTGCATGTAGAATACGGGTGTTAGCCCCCTCTCGCCCAAACAAAACCTTCTCTACACAAGACTTTCCTGCGAGTGGCTTGCTATCGGTTTCCAGAAGCAGTGGGTGATTGGGGTAAAGCTCCCAAAGGATTTTTAATATGTACTTCGATTGAAAAAGTAGTGTATAAGCCGGATTCAGCACAACCGCTAGCCGTTTACGAACAATTTCAGTTAACAGATCGACTAGTTCGGGCTCCTCTTCTGCGATGGATTCCCAGGGAATTAGCTTAAACCAGAAGTCTAATTTTTCAAACTGTCCGTTTTTAGGGTTTTGCCAAAAAATACCTTCTTCTGACGAGAACTCAACGTTATCCACAAAATCGAATTCGATGTCGAAACCAGCTTCGCGGGCGGCTTCGCCAAGAAGAGCCACGTTGGCATCATCTTCAGCAAAATTACGCATGGCTGATAGTAGCAATGTCGGTTGCAGGTCGGGGTTCATAGCCAGAAGTTCCTCAAACTGACCAGTCAATGTTTCGAACACTGCGTTGAATTGCTGGCTTTCATCATGTCCATTCGCTTTTAGATGGGCATACTGTACAACGGCTGTTTCAGGTAAGCAGGTCGCTGTATCTGCATTAAATTCAATGAGTTTGATACCTTGCCCATCTATTCCGCCAGCCAGATCAAAGCGGCCATAGAGATGAATATGGCGATCATCGTTCCAGGATAGTTTAATAAGCTCGACGAGGTTTGCTGGAATGCCCATTTCGGCAAAGCGATTTTCATCAATAATGTGCTGCCCTGCTGCTATAAACATCTCGAACAGTTCATTGGCAGCCTCATAATAAGCATCAGCTTCGGCAGGTTGCAGAACCACCACTTCATTTGTCAGATAGGGCAGTGTATCCTGGCCAAGCATCCAGTCCCAGCCTAGATTATGAAGTTGGGTATCGGGCGGAGTCGAGAGTCTTTGGAGAGAAATCATGTTTTCGAGATTTACCCGGTACGAATTACGATTCTTGCGAAAACAATTCGTAATTCGTACCGTGCTGTAAATCTCGCTTATTCCTATGATCCGAATTACCTTATTTTCAATTAGTGTGTTACTAACCCTGACAATCGGTCAGGCTTCTGGACAGTCGGCTCAAAAGCAAGCCGCCGTCCCTGTTATTTTCGACACCGATATGGGTCCAGACTATGATGACGTCGGCGCTATTACGCTGCTTCACGCCTTCGCCGATGAGGGACAGGCTAAGATTCTGGCAACCATTGCCAGCACTAACTATCCTAAAGTAACACAGGTGCTGAGCGTGTTGAACACCTATTTTAACCGCCCAAACATCCCGATTGCTGTACCGAAAGGTCAGGCTGTAAGTGATAAAGATACCCAACACTGGTCAGATACGATCGTGGCCCGGTATCCGCACCGCATCCAGTCGAATAATGATGTTCCTGATGCCATTGCTCTTTACCGACAGATTCTGGCTAAACAGCCCGACCGTAGTGTAACGATTATTACGGTTGGTTTTGTTACCAATTTGGCCAACCTGTTGATCTCTAAACCGGATAAATATTCGAAGTTGTCAGGCCGAGAGCTAGTTGCTTTGAAGGTTAAGAGTTTGGTCAGTATGGCTGGTAAATTTCCAAGTGGTCGTGAATACAATGTATTTAGAGATACACCATCATCCAAAATTGTTTTTGCCGATTGGCCAACGCCTATTCTGATGAGTGGGTTTGAAATTGGCGAAAAAATTCACTCAGGCTTGCCATTGACTCAAAACAAAGCTATTCAGCACAGTCCTGTTAAAGATGTCTTCTCCATTAGCCTGCCAAAGTCGAAAGAAGATAAGGACGGGCGTATGAGTTGGGACCAAACCGCTGTACTAGTGGGTGTAAGGGGTTATGCACCTTATTACACGGTTAAATCCGGACGATTGACGATGAACGCCGACGGCTCAAACGGTTGGGACGATACGGGTAAAGGGCATCAGCATTTGGTAGGGAAACTGCCCGCTCTGGAGGTTGAAGCCTTGATAAACAAGTTGATGCAACATCAACCTAAGAAATGATAAATAGCGACTTGAAATCAGTCATTTGTCGCGTATAATGGGCAAAAAAGTGTTCTGATAGTATGACAGAGTTACTAAAAGACGCGCTTCATAAAGCGGCTATGTTCTGCGCGTATCAAGAGCGTACACAACAGGAAGTTCGTGAACGATTGAAGGAGTGGGCCGTTTTGGGTGATGATGCAGAAGAAATCATTGCCGAACTGATCCAGCAAAATTATTTGAATGAAGAACGATTTGCGAAATCGTTTGCCGGAGGGAAATTTCGCGTGAAAGGCTGGGGCAAGCGTAAAATTAAACAGCACTTACAGCAACGCGGCATTTCGGGTTACAACCTCGACCAGGCCATGAAGGAAATTGCTCCCGACGATTATCAGGATACACTAAAAGAATTGTTAAACCGAAAGCGCCAGAGTATTCGTGATGACAATCCCCTAGTTATCAAACAAAAACTTGTGCGCTATGCGCTAAGTAAAGGCTACGAGTCTGAGTTGATTTTTAGTGTATTGAATGACGAGTAACGCAGATGGTTCGGCACCCGATAGGAAGTCGCAATTATAAACAAATAGCCAACGCGGCTTTCTATCGGTACTAGAACTAGTCGCATTATAGTATGAACCTGCAAAAAGTTTCCATTATTTTAATCAACTACAACTCTCACCAGTTTACGTACAGCTGTGTTAATTCGATTATTGAGAAGACTAAACGGGTTGATTACGAAATAATTATCGTTGATAATAACTCGACTGATGCGGACTATGAAGCGCTAAAATCAATTGCTAGCCATTCCAAGGTTCAACTCATTCGTAGCCGAATAAATCTTGGCTTTTCGGGAGGCAATATGCTGGGTGTGCAGTTCGCTGATCCTCGTGCTGACTATTACTATTTCTTAAATAACGATTGTGTGTTACGTACAGATGTATGTAGCCAATTGGCCGCGTTCATGGATGCTACACCTGATGCAGGTTTGTGTGGAGCGCAAATGTTTAATGGCGACGGGGTTCGGCAAATAACTTTCGGTTATTTGCCTACACTCGGCAGCAAAATTCTCGGTCATGGCTTTGTGCGAATGCTTAATCCTGTCATTTATCCACCTACTAAACAGGCATATACCGAACCAATACGAGTGCCGTTCGTAATGGGTAGCACCCTATTTCTGAGGGCATCGGCATTTAATCTGATTGGGGGATTTGATGTAGCCCATTTTCTTTATGTTGAAGAAGAGGATTTGGCAAAACGGTTGTTAAGAGCAGGCTTCTTTACTTACTTAGTTCCTCTGGCTGAGTACGTTCACTTTACGGGTCAGAGTACCGTTCGTAATTACGACGTTGATAAAGAGTATTACATTTCACTCTTTTATTATTTTCGAAAATACCATTCCTGGCCGGCGCGGGCTTTATTTCGGGTCTATTACTTCATAAAGAATGGCCGCAAGTTTTGGCGAGATCCGATTTATGGTCGCTTGGCCTGGTTTATTGGACGGGGTAGTCCAATGCGCGAAAGCCTACGATATAGACAGACAATCAGGCCGTAAAATCAAATACCCTAAAATTAGTCAACTAGAAATGAGTTTACTCCTAAAGTAGGTGGCTTTATGGGTTAATTTGCGCTTGAAAACGCTATTCACCATGTTCAATTATTTAAAAGAGTCTTTTGCTCGAAAAAAGGCAAGACGCGTTACGGCTAAATATCCGTATGAAGTAAATACGTTTCAATTGGCAAAAGAAGGCACTGTCGAATTCGCCAACTGGAAAAACCCATTGATTCCCCCTAAAACGATTACACAGGCTGAAATTAATTTTTTTCGTCGGTTTGCTACGCCAGGTAGTTTCAGTATTGATGTAGGGGCCAATATTGGCGATACCACCGTACCAATGGCGTTGGCCGTAGGTAAAAACGGCTTAACGCTCGGGTTTGAGCCAAATCCAATGACCTATGAAATTCTGGAAGCCAACGCTGGCTTAAATAAAGCAACCAGTAACATTGTGCCGCTACGATATGCTATTACCGAAGAAGAAGGTGAGTTTTTCTATTCATCATCTGAGGCATCATTTGGCAACGGGGGGGTATCGGCTAGTGCTAGCGAAGCCGATCAGCATGGAAAATTTAAGCTTCCTGAAAAGGTGAAAGGTATTAATCTGGATAAGTACCTAAACGAAAATTATAAGGATTATCTGCCCAAACTGTCACTCATAAAAGTGGATGTAGAAGGCCATGATAAAGATGTATTGCGATCAATTTCGGCACTTATTGATCAATATAAGCCAACACTAATTGCGGAGTGTTTTAGCGAGGCAACATTAGATGAGCGCGTCGAACTGTATCAGATTGTTGCCAACCACGATTATACACTCTATTATTTCGGTGATTTTGATGAGAATACGGAAATTAGTCAAATCGGCCCCCACGATATGAACCGATGGAAGAACTTCAATTTTTACGCATTACCTAATTCCTCGTCGAAGAAGCCTTGAAACCAAGATTCGTCTAGCAAAAAGGTCGAAATCCGATAAGGGTTTCGACCTTTTGCTGATTATACTACTTGTTTATACCGAAGTACTCGTAGAAATAGTCCGCTGGTTTCAAGTTAAGCAATGTTTTCCGGTTCTTAACTAGATCATCGTAGGTCATAGCTTCAATTTGATCAGGTGTAAAGTTTAGGGTCGATTCTGGTTTTTTTCGAGTGACGATCCCTAATCCCTGATCGCAGTCGAGCACGAACACGTTTAGATCGGGCCGCTGACTGCGGAGGTGAATAATGGTTTTCCAGACGTCGCCATTCCACTCGCCCACTTCCCAGTCCTCAAAGCGCCCTGCCGCACCCGCGGTTTGTGGGTTGCAGTCGTGCATGACAATCACGCCATCGTCGCCCATGTAGTTGAGCGTATTTTCAACATCGCGGAGAGCGAAATGGTATTCATGCATACCATCGACTAAAGCTAGTTGTAGCTTTTTTTCGGAGAAGACCTGCTTGGCGTCCTGCGCAAAAAAATCATCGCTGGTTTTTTCAAAATACTGATTGTTCAGATTATATGGATTCAGAATGGCTTTCCCAAATCGGCGACCAGCATCGAAAATAAACTTCGGATCAACCGCAACTTTAAAGGAACTCTTGATACGAAAGAAAATATGACCGTTCTCGACCCCAATTTCCAGGTAATTCTTTAGGCCTTTCTGACGCATCAGAGCTTGAATAACGTCTAATCGATTCATTCTGAAAATAGGAGTAGTAGTATAATGGAATAGAGAAAGTTCAAAAATAGAAAAGTCCCAGTTCTGAACCGGGACTTTTCTAGTAAATGGGGTATTTATACTTAAAAATCAGCGTCAAACGTAATGCCTTTGGGTTCTTCTACCACTACGGCAGGTGCTGGATTTTCAGCATCCTGTGGTTGCGAAGCAGCTGCTTTAGCTGCTTTAAACTTGGACATTACTTCGCCCCGCTGATATTCGCCTACTCGCTTCTCAAAGAAATTGGTTTTTCCCTGCAACGAAATCATATCCATGAAGTCGAAAGGGTTCGCTACGTTGTAGATTTTACGTAAGCCAAGGGTTACCAGCAGGTGATCGGCCACGAACGCAATGTACTGCTTCATCAGTTCGGCGTTCATGCCAATAAGCGATACGGGCAATGCATCAGCCACAAACTCCTGCTCAATTTCAACAGCATTGCGGATGATGTCGTAAATCTCTGACTCAGGTAATTTGTTGACAATGTGATCCGTATATAGCATACAGGCAAAATCTCGGTGCAGACCCTCATCGCGGGAGATTAACTCGTTGGAGAAGGTTAAGCCAGGCATCATACCGCGCTTTTTGAGCCAGTAAATCGAGCAGAATGAACCCGAGAAGAAAATACCCTCGACAACGGCAAAGGCGATAAGGCGCTCGGCAAACGTACCATTATCGATCCAGCGCAAAGCCCATTCGGCTTTTTTCTGAACGCACGGAATGGTGTCGATTGCGTTTAATAACCGATCTTTTTCAACGGGGTCTTTAATGTAGGTGTCAATCAGCAGCGAATAGGTTTCAGAGTGGATATTCTCCATCATCACCTGAAAGCCGTAGAAACATTTCGCTTCGGCATACTGTACTTCCGACAGGAAATTGACGGCAAGGTTCTCATTTACAATCCCATCTGACGCAGCAAAGAACGCCAGCACGTGCGAAATGAAATGACGTTCGCCATCACTGAGGCTATTCCAGTCTTTCATATCCTGCCCTAGATCGATCTCTTCGGCTGTCCAGAACGACGCTTCGTGAGTTTTATAGTATTCCCAAATGTCCCAGTGCTTAATTGGGAACAGCACAAAGCGGCCTTTGTCTTCTTCTAAGATGGGTTCAATTGCATCATTCTGTACCATAGTATCGGGTGTGCTTTTATGCATAAAAGCCCAGTCAGACGATTGGGCTGAGTAGCTACTTATAGATTGAAATCAGATTAACAAAATTAAGGATTCTGCCCGCTTGTGCAAGGTGACAAAGCGGGATACATGGCATCAGACAACTATTGGGGTTTTATAATAGCCAGGCAGTCAGAAGGTTAAGCCGTTGACGAATTGTCAAGTTCTTGGAATAGTGAAGTGATAGGGATATTTAATATAACTGGATCTTAAACGTGAAGTATTAACTCTATTTTTCGACCTCTGGTCGGGAAACTACCCCCACCCGTTTTACGTTGTTCTTTAGAATAAGCCACTCCCAACGTGACGACTGAAGAAAAGCCCCAATTAACTGATATTGACCTGACGGGATACGACCAGATTGAAGTCCTCGGTGCCCGTGAACATAACCTTAAAAATATTGACGTTACTATCCCCCGCAACAAGCTGGTTGTTGTAACCGGCATCAGCGGAAGTGGGAAATCATCGCTGGCCTTCGATACGATTTATGCTGAGGGTCAACGGCGCTACATGGAGAGTTTTTCGGCCTACGCCCGCTCGTTCATTGGCGATATGGAACGACCTGATGTAGACAAAATCAACGGCCTCAGCCCGGTGATTTCCATTGAGCAGAAAACTACGTCCAAAAACCCGCGCTCAACGGTCGGGACTACGACTGAGATTTACGATTTTTTACGATTGCTCTATGCTCGTGCGGGTGAAGCGTTCTCTTACTTGACGGGCCGGAAGATGGAGCGCCAGTCGCAGGATCAGATTATTGATACCATTCTGGAGCAGTACGCTGGTCAAAAACTGACCTTGTTAGCGCCGATCATCAAAAGCCGTAAGGGACATTACCGCGAGTTATTTGTGCAGATTGCCAAGACGGGCTATACGAAAGTTCGGGTGGATGGTGTCGTGCAGGACATTGCACCGAAGATGCAGTTGGATCGCTACAAAATCCACGATATCGAAATTGTCATTGATCGACTTGTTCCTAAAGCGGATGATCGCTATCGGCTCAGTCAGTCGATCCAAACGGCGCTGAAACAGGGTAAAGGCGCTATGCAGATGTTGGATGGAAAAGGGCAACTGGTCTACTTTTCTCAGAACCTGATGGATCCCGAATCGGGGATTAGCTACGATGAACCATCACCGAACTCATTCTCTTTTAACTCTCCATATGGTGCTTGTCCGGTTTGTAACGGATTGGGTGTGGTGGAAGAAATCACCGAAGAATCTGTGATTCCAGATAAGTCGTTGAGCATCAGTCGAGGAGCTATTGCCCCCCTAGGCGAGTATCGTGAGTTGTGGATTTTTAAGGAAATCGAAGCAATTCTGAAAAAGTACAAGCTTAATCTCACGACGCCTGTCGTCAAATTCCCCGAAGAACTGCTTCATGCGCTGATGTACGGTACAGAGGAGGAAGCAACGGTTCCATCTAAGAAGTTCGTTGGGGAAGATTATTACAGCTTTAAGTTCGAAGGGATTGTCAACTTTCTGAAACGGCAACAGGAAAACAGCACCGATAAAATTCAGGAATGGCTCAAGGATTTCATGGTCATAAAACCCTGCCCTGAGTGTGAAGGTGCACGGTTGAAAAAGGAATCGCTGTATTTCAAGATCGACCAGAAGAACATTTCCGAACTGGCACGCATGGACATCTCGGAGCTAACGGAATGGTTTACAGGACTAGAAGGTCGCTTGACCGATCGCCAGAAAGTCATTGCTAAAGAAATTCTGAAGGAAATCCGTAAACGTATCGGTTTTCTGCTCGACATCGGCCTCGATTACCTGACTCTTGATCGCCCACTACGTACGTTGTCAGGTGGCGAAGCGCAACGCATCCGACTGGCTACCCAAATTGGGACGCAGTTGGTTGGGGTACTCTACATTATGGATGAGCCGAGTATCGGGTTGCACCAGCGTGACAACGTGAAACTCATTGATTCACTAAAGAATCTGCGCGATTTAGGCAATACCGTTCTGGTTGTCGAGCATGATAAAGACATGATGCTCGAATCTGACTTTATCCTCGACATTGGTCCCGGCGCCGGTAGACATGGTGGACAGGTCGTGAATCAGGGCACTCCCGAAGAGTTTCTACAAAATCGGTATGCCGGAGGCACTAGCACCACCGCCGATTATCTAAGCGGTCGGCGAGCTATTGAAGTGCCTGCCGAACGGCGAAAGGGCAATGGTAAATTCTTGATTATTAAGAACGCTACTGGCCACAATCTGAAAAACGTAACGCTGAAACTGCCGCTCGGCCGCATGGTGACCATCACGGGCGTATCGGGAAGTGGTAAATCATCACTGATTCACGAAACGCTGTTTCCGGTACTGAATCGTCATTTCTATAAATCGAAGCGTGAACCGCTACCGTTCAAAACGGTAGAAGGGCTGGAGTATCTGGACAAAGTGATTGAGGTCGATCAGTCGCCGATTGGTCGGACTCCTCGCTCGAATCCGGCTACCTACACAGGTATGTTCTCCGAGATTCGAACACTGTTTGCGGAATTACCCGAGGCCAAAATTCGGGGTTATAAACCCGGTCGGTTCTCGTTTAATGTAAAGGGCGGACGTTGTGAAGATTGCGAAGGCGCGGGCATGAAGAAGATCGAAATGGAATTCCTGCCCGACGTGCACGTTATGTGTGAAACCTGCAAAGGCAAACGCTTCAATCGCGAAACGCTGGAAGTACGTTTTAAAGGTAAATCCATTGCCGACGTACTCGATATGACTGTTGAACAAGGATTAGACTTCTTTGCCAGCCAACCAAAAATTCTGCGCAAAGTAACAACACTGAACGACGTAGGGTTGGGGTACATTACCCTCGGCCAACATGCGACAACACTCTCGGGTGGCGAAGCACAACGGGTGAAACTTGCCGAAGAATTGTCGAAAAAAGACACAGGTAAAACGCTCTACATCCTTGACGAACCAACGACCGGACTGCATTTTCAGGACATATCTCACCTGCTTGACGTGCTGAATAAACTTGCCGATAAAGGAAATACAGTCCTGATTATCGAACATAATCTGGATGTTATCAAAGTCTCTGATCACCTTATCGACCTCGGGCCAGAAGGTGGTAACAAAGGTGGTAACATTATTGCCGAAGGCACGCCCGAAAAAGTGGCCGAAGCGAAAGGAAGTTATACGGGTAAGTTTTTGAAGATGGAGTTGGCGGGGTAAAAGACGTAAACGGCTTTTAGTTTCGTTGGTCTTAAAAACAACCTGCGAAAACAGTTTTATGCGTAACCCATTCTTCTACGTTTTGCTCCTCGTGCTAGTCGTTTTAGACGCCTGGCTATTGGCACACCCCAATCTGATTGGTCAGGCTGGGGTGTTCTTTTTTGAATACTCGGCCATTGAAACATTTCCAAAAGCCCTCGGAACCGTTTCGATGGTGGTCGTTGTGTTCATCCTGATAACCTGGTTGGCCGGACGGTTGAGTCAACCTGTAGCCATAGGTATTACTATTGCGCTGCTAGCAGGATCGGTTTATTACCTGTTCCAGAGTTTTTCCCAATACAATACGGGTATTTACAAGCTTACAGGTGCTGGATTTCGGGCAGGCGCTATTTTACTCCCAGGGCTAGTCGTGCTCGTAGTTGGAAAAGGTGTTTGGGATGTGATTTCGACTAAGCGTAACTGATGTATTGATATCGACGTGATGTCGGTTACTAATAACCGATAATTTAGGTTTCTCAAAACCTATCGGTACAAACAGTAGTTTTGAGAAACCTAAATTATTAGATGTGATTATCTGACAGCACAAAAAAGAGCCTCAGTGGCTCTTTTTTGCGTATTTTTGAGATAGCTCACTCACTTCATTTATGAACAAATTATACTTTCTCTTACTCTGCTTACCCGTATCACTTTTTGCGCAATCAACTTACCTACTTAAACCCGATCGTGTCTTCGATGGTGAAACCATACATGAAGGCTGGGTTGTGCGTGTAAAAGAGGATAAAATTGAAGCGGTCGGCCCTGCATCTTCGATATCGGCAACAGGGGTCGAACTGGTTGATTTAAAAGGAACTACGCTGACACCTGGCTTAATTGAAGGACACTCTCACTTATTACTTCACCCCTATAACGAAACAACCTGGGATGATCAAGTCCTGAAAGAAGCTCGCTCATTACGGGTGGCACGGGCTACTGTTCACGCGCAGAAAACGCTTCTGGCGGGTTTCACAACCGTGCGCGACCTTGGTACTGAAGGTGCTGATTACGATGATGTAGGCCTGAAACAAGCCATTAATAACGGCATTATTCCGGGACCACGCATGATTATTGTGACGCGAGCGCTTATTGCAACTGGAAGCTATGCGCCCAAGGGCTTTAGTCCGGATATTGACGTACCACAGGGAGCGGAAGAGGCTGACGGGCACGATGCACTAATTCAGGCCGTTCGACGGCAGATTGGCAAAGGAGCCGACGCCATAAAAATCTACGCCGATTACCGATGGGGATTAATGGCAGAAGCACGACCAACTTATACCATCGATGAAATCAAACTCATTGTCGAAGTCGCTAAAAGCAGTGGTCGGGCGGTAGTAGCCCATGCAGGAACTGCCGAAGGAATGCGTCGAGCGATTTTGGGTGGTTGCGAAACAATCGAACATGGTGACACTGGTACTCCCGAAATTTTTGCCCTTATGAAGCAACACGGCACCGCGCTTTGCCCAACATTAGCGGCTGGCGATGCGGTGAGTCAGTATCGTGGCTGGAAAAAAGGTCAGGAAGCCGAGCCAGAACGGATAAAACGGAAACGAGTGACATTTAAGCAAGCGTTGGATGCCGGCGTTACAATCTGCGCTGGTGGAGATGTTGGTGTGTTTAGCCACGGCGACAATGCTCGTGAACTGGTGATGATGGTCGATTATGGCATGAAACCCATCGATGTATTACGCTCGGCAACCTCCGTAAATGCGGACGTTTTTCACCTTGCAGACCGTGGTCGGATTCGTCCCGGTTTGCTGGCCGATTTGGTAGCGGTAGAGGGCGATCCCAGCAGAACCATTAGCGATCTACAACGTGTGCGGACGGTTCTAAAAGGTGGGATTTTTTATAAACGATAACCGAAAAACCTATCATATATCTTCAAGTTAAGGCTTAATACAAACGTAATACGGCTTTTTTACAACAATTTCATCTGTCGTTTGGATTTTTGGGCTAATTTCGCCCGGACAGTTCCGCTTCGGCGTTTCGGATCAGAATGAAGACTTGTTTCACGCAAATTCATCCTGATATGCACTAACCCGCAAACTCATTACCTCTGTTAACTCTACCCCGTTTTAGTATGGCAAACACCGCTGAATTAACTGTCGATGGCAAGTCTTATTCATTCCCAACACTGGAAGGAACCGAACATGAAAAAGCTTTCGATATTTCGAATCTCCGTGATCAGACCGGCTACGTTACGTTAGACCGGGGTTATAAAAATACAGGTGCTACAAAAAGCGCTATTACGTTTTTAGATGGTGAACAGGGTATTCTACAATATAGAGGTTACTCTATTGAAGATCTGGCAGCAAAGGCCTCTTTCCTTGAAGTAGCCTACCTGCTCATCTATGGTGAATTGCCAACCCAGGAGCAGTTTGCAACCTTTGAGACGTCAATTCGTCGTCATACACTGGTAAACGA
Organism: Spirosoma arboris; assembly: GCF_009754945.1. Classification (GTDB taxonomy): domain Bacteria; phylum Bacteroidota; class Bacteroidia; order Cytophagales; family Spirosomataceae; genus Spirosoma; species Spirosoma arboris. The sequence goes on along the minus strand of NZ_WPIN01000002.1, from coordinate 594,591 downwards.
AGACATGCGGAAAATCTTTGACGGCTTTCCGGTTAATGCACATCCAATGGGCGTCTTATCGTCCTTAGTAAGCGCAATGAGTGCGTTTTACCCTGATCTGGAAGGCAGTAAAGAGGATACAACGGACCAACATATCATTCGTTTGCTGGCCAAAATGCCTACGATTGCTACCTGGTCGTACAAGCGGGGGTTGGGGCATCCGATGAATTATCCTAAAAATAATCTCGACTACATCCCGAACTTCCTGAACATGATGTTCTCGTTGCCGGTCGAAGATTATAAAGTTGACCCAGTTGTTGCTGAAGCTCTAAATGTGCTGCTTATTCTCCATGCCGATCACGAGCAAAACTGTTCAACGTCAACGGTACGGCTTGTAGGTTCGTCGCAGGCGAACATTTATTCGTCTATTTCGGCGGGTATCAGCGCTTTGTGGGGACCACTGCATGGCGGAGCCAACCAGGAAGTAATTGAGATGCTCGAAGACATTAAAGCTGACGGCGGTGACGTATCGAAATACGTAGATATGGCTAAAAATGCGAAAACGACGGGCTTCCGCCTGTTCGGTTTTGGGCACCGTGTCTATAAAAACTTCGATCCGCGTGCCAGAATCATCAAAAAGGCTGCTGATGACGTTCTAAGTAAACTTGGTGTGAACGATCCTGTATTGGAGATTGCGAAAGGTTTAGAGGAAGCAGCTCTGCACGACGATTATTTCGTATCACGTAAGTTGTACCCAAACGTCGATTTCTATTCGGGCATTATTTATCGCGCTTTAGGCATCCCAACCAATATGTTTACGGTTATGTTTGCTATTGGTCGTTTACCAGGCTGGATTGCGCAATGGAAAGAAATGCGCGAGCAAAAAGAACCCATTGGTCGCCCCCGTCAGATCTATACAGGCGCAACTCTGCGGGAGTTTGTACCCATTGAGAAACGGTAATTTATTGTAGTACCGACCGTCCCGGTCGGGTGTGAGAATAGACAAATCACTGTCTAGCTTTACACTCGACCGGGACGGTCGGTTTTACGTTGAGGTGACGAAAATAATATCATGCTGTTTCATATCACACCCGACCGGGACGGTCGGTATTATACAGATATGGAGCCAGATATATATCGCCGTAAACTTCCCCATATTCAACCATTATTCGGAACATTCTTTGTTACATACCGACTCTATAACTCCCTGCCGGTTTCTATTAGGCAACAACTTCGTGAAGAGTACACTTTTGAGAAGATTCGTTTAGCCAAGTCAGACGAGTATTCAATCAAGGTTGCAGATGAATTGAATCGTCATTACTTCGGTCGTTTTGATGCACTGCTGGATTTGTGCGCTTATTGCCCCGCCTATTTAGCAGATGAAGAAGTGACAAAAGTAGTGGCTGACTCTTTACATTTTTGGGACAGCCAACGTATTGACTTGATTGCCTACACGATTATGTCCAATCATGTGCATACCGTTTTTACACTATTAGGAGAGGAGACTGAGATAGGGAAAACAAATTCGCTAAAGCGATTAATGCATTCAGTCAAAAGTTATTCAGCTCATAAGGCTAATGCATTGCTCAACTTAAGGGGTAAATTTTGGGAAGAAGAGTCTTACGACCGTCTAGTTCGCGATACTGATGAGTTACGTCGTATTGTAAGGTATATAGTAATGAATCCTGTGAAAGCTGGTTTATGTAAAGATTGGAAGAACTGGACTTGGAGTTACGTTAAACCAGAATACGACGAATTCTCATAAAACAGACCGTCCCAGTTGGATGTGAAGCTAGACATTAACTTGTCTGTTTCACACCCGACCGGGACGGTCGGCACTACAAAGAAATTAATTAATCATCAAGTTCACCTTCGCCGTCGGCATCAGTACCGGCCAGAACGGGATCGAGTAGTGCTTCATCATCTTCGGCAATTTTCGCCCGAATTTTTCCTTCAATTTCTGCCATCAGTTCAGGATTGTCGAGCAACAGTTCTTTCACCGCATCGCGACCCTGGGCCAACCGACTGGTGCCATAGGAGAACCAGGAACCTGACTTCTTAACGATCTCCATTTCAACGGCTAAGTCAAGAACTTCGCCAACTTTCGAAATGCCCTGACCGTACATAATGTCGAACTCAACGACTTTGAAAGGAGCAGCCAGTTTGTTCTTAACGACTTTCACTTTCGTGCGGTTACCCACGATGTTATCGGCACCTTCTTTGATTTGGCCAATCCGACGAATGTCAAGACGTACCGACGCGTAGAATTTTAGCGCATTACCGCCCGTTGTGGTTTCGGGGTTACCGAACATCACACCGATCTTCTCGCGCAACTGGTTGATGAAAATACAGCAGCAGCCCGTTTTGTTGATGGTACCGGTCAGCTTCCGCAGGGCTTGTGACATCAGACGAGCCTGTAAACCCATTTTGCTTTCGCCCATTTCACCTTCGATCTCAGCCTTAGGCACAAGAGCAGCAACAGAGTCAATAACGATGATGTCGATAGCACCAGAGCTAATGAGGTGTTCTGCGATTTCAAGCGCTTGTTCACCATTGTCGGGCTGTGAAATCAGGAGGTTTTTGGTGTCAATACCCAGCTTCTCAGCATAAACACGGTCGAAAGCGTGTTCAGCGTCGATGAAGGCTGCCAGGCCGCCCGCTTTCTGTGCTTCGGCGATGCAGTGCATCGTTAATGTGGTTTTACCTGACGATTCAGGGCCGTAGATTTCAACGACACGACCACGCGGCATACCGCCAATACCGAGGGCTAAATCTAAACCCAAAGAGCCGGTCGAAATAACCGGAACATCGACAACTTTCGTTTCGCTCAGGCGCATGACGGTGCCTTTGCCGAACGCTTTGTCAAGTTTCTCGATGGTCGTTTGAAGAGCTTTTAATTTACTGTCATTAGCAGATGCTGTGGCTTGCGCCGTATCTGATTTTGCCATGTTAGGATGGTTGTTTAAACAGATAAAATTACCCAAAAATCGCCGGATTGCCAAACGGTTTTTGAAAATAATTGGGGCTTTTTAGCTGCGGATTTAGGTAGAAAAAGTAAAACTGAAAAAGTCCGCCAATTGCCTTATTTTCAGGGAAATTGGCGGACTTTTGATGACGATTTTAAACTACAAAGTTGAATCAGCAGCGGCAGATTGCTGAGGCTGTTGCGCCTGAGGTTGAGCTGGTTGCGGCTGACCCGGCTGATAGCCGGGATAAGCTGACGTATCACCGTACGGACGAGCAGCTGGACCAACCACTTCTACCTGGGTGATATAATACTTAGTTTCGCCATTCCAGGGGAATTTAAGTATCTTTTCTTCGTAATGTAGCGTCACCCGTTGGCCAGATTTAACGGCTTCTGTAATCTGTTTAGCTACAGCTTCATCTTTCACCGAAAAGTCAAAATATTGTGGGGTGAGCGAACCCGTTTCGCCCGAAAAACCGCCGACATTCAGAACGCCTTCATACGTTTTGAAAATAAAACCCCGACGACTGAATTTAGACACAGTTCCAGCTCGTTCGCCATCGCTATAGCTCCAGCCCGTAAGTGCATAGAGTACACCACAAACAATTAATAAAAACAATAGAAAATATAAGAGCCCTCGCATAGGTATGGTTGATTTAGTTGTGCTTTATAGGCACACAAATAGACAAAAATTTCTGATAACTTCTGTTCAGGACTGTAAAGACCATGAATTATTCATTAAGTAACGAACCAAACCCATTCCTGTTCTGAAGTTTTGCCCTGTATTTCGTTACTTTGCGCCTGATAAGCTAATCGGCCTAAAGGCTTGGGAGTCAAATTCCAATAAACCAGTATGCCAGACCGATAGACGAGTTCGTTATTAACCCCTTCTTATTTCTCTGCAATGAGTACCATTCAAAGCATTCATGCCCGACAGATTCTGGATTCACGCGGTAATCCGACCGTCGAAGTGGACGTCCGTACCGAAAACGGTTTTCTGGGCCGTGCTGCCGTGCCATCGGGCGCATCGACAGGCACCCACGAAGCGGTTGAGCTTCGCGACGATGACAAAAAGGTTTACGTAGGCAAAGGCGTTCTGAAAGCCGTTTCTAACGTTAACGAACTGATTTTCCCGGAGCTGGTTGGTATTTCGGTTTTTGAACAAAGCATGATTGATAAAATTATGCTTGAACTAGATGGTACACCCAACAAAGGTCGTTTAGGGGCCAATGCTATTTTGGGTGTGTCGCTGGCAGCATCGAAAGCCGCTGCACAGGAAGCAGGTTTGCCCCTTTATCGCTACATCGGTGGCGTTAATGCAAACACCCTGCCTGTTCCGATGATGAACATCCTGAACGGTGGTTCACACGCTGATAACTCGATTGATTTCCAGGAGTTCATGGTAATGCCAGCTAATGCACCGACTTTTTCGGAAGCATTGCGGATGGGTACCGAAATTTTCCATACGTTGAAAGGTGTATTGAAAAAAATGGGCCTTGCTACCAACGTAGGTGATGAAGGTGGTTTTGCCCCAAACATCAAATCGAACGAAGAAGCAATCCAGACTATCCTTCAGGCTATCGAGAAAGCAGGCTACCGCCCAGGCGAAGACGTTTGGATTGCTATGGATGCTGCTTCTTCTGAATTCTACGATGCCGAAGCGGGTGTTTATCACTTCAAAAAATCGAGTGGTGACAAACTGACCTCGTCTGAAATGGCTGGCTTCTGGAAAGATTGGGCTTCTAAATACCCGATTCTGTCGATTGAAGATGGTATGGCCGAAGACGATTGGGCTGGTTGGAAATTACACACCGACGAGCTGAAAGGCACGAACGTTCAATTAGTAGGTGACGATCTGTTCGTAACGAACGTAACACGTCTACAAGAAGGTATCGACAAAGGCATTGCCAATGCGATTCTGGTGAAAGTAAACCAGATTGGTTCGCTGACCGAAACGATTGATACTGTTAACCTGGCGAAACGTAATTCCTACAAGAACATCATGTCGCACCGTTCGGGCGAAACGGAAGATGCTACCATCGCTGACTTGGCGGTAGCGTTGAACACAGGCCAGATCAAAACGGGTTCGGCTTCACGTTCAGACCGGATGGCGAAATACAACCAACTGCTTCGTATCGAAGAAGAATTAGGCGAAACCGCGTATTTCCCAGGACTTAAGTTTTAATGAAGACGGGGCCGCCCGTGCTGTGAAGAGTTAAAAGTGAAGAATAGGCCTTGTAAAACGGTTATTTTTATTCTTCACTTTTCATTCTTCACTCTTCACTTTCCATCATGCTCCAAAAAATCCTTCGCAAACTTGGCAATTTCTACGTCGCTTCTGGCTTAGGGCTTCTGCTATGGATGACGTTTTTTGATGCGAATGATCTGCCAACCCAAATTCGGAATTGGTGGACGCTGCATGAGCTGGATGGGGAAGCGCAGTATTATCGGGAGAAAATCAAAACCGTACAGACCGACCAACGGGAAGTATTGGGGAATGATCGACTGCGAGAGAAATTCGCTCGTGAAAAATACTGGATGAAAAAACCAGGTGAAGATGTATTCGTCATTGTCGACGAGCACAATGAGCCGTTAGAAAAGTAATGATGAATGATAAATGATGAATGATTTCAGTGAGATTCATTTATCATTCATCATTCATCATTTATCATTATGATAAACGTCCTCTTCGTTTGTTATGGCAATATCTGCCGGTCGCCAGTGGCGGAAGGTGTTTTCAGGCAGTTAGTGGCCGAAGCAGGTCTTGATAAGCAGATTCAGACAGATTCCGCCGGAACAGCATCTTTCCATATTGGTCAACTTCCCGACAGACGTACCCGCGAGAACGCGCTCGAACATGGTCTTACGCTTACACATCGCGCCCGGCGGCTTACAGGCGACGACCTTGCGCAGTTCAATTATTTTGTGGCCATGGACGAGACGAATCTCGAAGCCATCGAAAAGTTGAACTATCGTAGCACGGGCTTATATTCCAACGATACCATATTTTTACTTCGGGAATTTGATCCAGATGTAAGTGATCAGCCCAATGTGCCCGATCCCTACTACGAAGGCCCTGAGGTCTTTGAAGACGTGTATCAAATTGCACTACGTTGCTGTAGACAGTTATTGACGTACTTAATTCAACAGCATAATTTTAATGAGCGAAAGAGCGAAAGAGTGAAAGAGTGAAATGCTGGCGTAAGCTTTCTTCACCTTTTCGCTCTTTCGCTCTTTCGCTCTCTTACTCATTAAGACATGAACAAAAAAGTCATTCTCATCATTCTCGATGGCTGGGGTATTCCACTCAAGCCCGAGGTGTCAGCTATTGAATCGGCGCATACGCCATTCATGAACTCCTTATATCCCAAGTATCCCAATAGTACGCTGGAAGCCTCGGGCTTAGCCGTTGGGCTACCAGCTGGCCAAATGGGTAACTCCGAAGTAGGACACATGAACCTTGGCGCAGGTCGGGTTGTGTATCAGGATTTGGTGAAAGTTAATAAAGCTGTTGAAGAACATACGCTTGATAAAGAGCCTGTTCTGGTCAATGCGTTGACGTATGCTAAAAACAACGGTAAGAAAGTCCATTTCATTGGCCTTGTTTCTGATGGTGGCGTTCATGCCCATATCGAGCACGTAAAAGGCTTACTCTCCATTGCCCAAACGTATGGCCTGACAGACGTATTTGTCCACGCTTTCACCGATGGCCGAGATACAGATCCTAAAGGTGGCGTTGGTTATCTGACGGATTTACAGGCGCACATGGCAGCTACAACGGGGCAAATTGCCAGTGTCATTGGCCGCTATTATGCAATGGATCGTGATAATCGTTGGGAGCGCGTTAAAGTGGCCTACGATGCGATGGTACACGGCGAAGGCGAAAAAGTAGCCGCTGCTGACGTGACGAAAACGCTTCAGGCATCTTACGACGCTGGCGTGACTGATGAATTCGTAAAACCAATTATCGTTTCGAATGCTGATGGATCGCCAGTGGCGGTTATTGAAGATGGCGATGTGGTACTCTGCTTCAACTTCCGCACCGACCGGGGACGCGAAATTACGCAGGCGTTGACGCAGAAGGATTTTCCAGAGCAGGGAATGCGAAAACTCAATCTGGATTACATCACAATGACCAAGTATGACGATGAATTCGTAGGGGTGAAGGTCATTTTTGAGAAAGATAACCTACAAAATACACTGGGTGAAGTCATTGCTAATGCGGGTCGGAAACAGATTCGGATTGCCGAAACGGAGAAATATCCCCACGTTACGTTCTTCTTCTCGGGTGGGCGTGAAGAACCGTTTGCTGGCGAAAAACGTCTGCTTTGCCCGTCTCCTAAGGAAATGGTGATTCGTGACGACCGGGGTGTAGAGATCACTATACCAGTGAAAACCTACGATCAGATTCCCGAAATGGCGGCCTATGATATTCGGAACGCGATCATTCCTGAATTAGAGAAAGAGGAAGCCGATTTCATTTGCCTGAACTTCGCTAATACTGATATGGTAGGCCACACAGGCGTGTTCGAAGCAGTAGTAAAAGCCGCCGAAACAGCGGATGCCTGCGCCAAAGCCGTTACTGAAGCTGCGCTGGCGCATGGATACGCAACCATTATCATTGCTGACCACGGCAACGCCGAATACATGACTAATGATGATGGTACGCCCAATACGGCCCACACGACGAACCTGGTTCCTTGTATTTTGGTCGATAAAGACTACCACCCAGAACTCAACAACGGTAAACTCGCCGATATTGCTCCGACTATTCTTCAACTGATGGGCATTCCACAACCACCCGAAATGGGCGGTGTGAGTTTGATTAAAGGCTAGTTAGTGTTTTTGAGTTCCATGTCTCAGGTTCCATGTTCAATTGTGCATCAGCCAACTTGAAACATGGAACCTGAAACCTTTTATAGTAGTACAATACCCCCTTTCTTCTTTATGAAAGGTAAACGCTAAACTCGCGGACCTTTCCTTAGCATGCAGATTGACAATTCGTTAAAACCCTCCGACCTCTCGGCAAAGCTTGACCGCTTTTGGGAACTCTCCGGCCAGAAAATCCACCTGATTGAAAAAGACTACGACGTAACAAAAGGCTCACCGGTCTTTACGGTTGCTGGAAAATATTCAACACGTGGCTGGACGGAATGGACGCAAGGGTTTCAATTCGGGTCCGCTATTCTACAATTCGATGCAACGAACAATACTGATTTTCTGGAAATAGGTCGCCAGAAAACACTGACGGTCATGGCTCCGCATATTAGTCACATCGGCGTTCATGATCACGGTTTTAACAATGTAAGTACATATGGAAATCTGCTTCGGCTGATGCGGGAAGGCAGAATTCCAACTAATGACTGGGAGGTTAATTTTTATGAGTTAGCACTGAAAATCTCTGGCGCTGTGCAAGCTAGTCGTTGGACTACTATTAAAACTGGAGGCTTTATTAGTTCATTCAACGGGCCACATTCCCTTTTTGTTGATACCATTCGATCCTGTCGGGCATTGGTATTGAGCCATTCTTTAGGGCATGTTTTTCAGGGCGAAGGTGACGTGAAAATCAATCTGTTGGAGCGTGCCTTACAGCACATAAAAGCCACTGCTGATTATTCGGTTTTCTATGGAGAAGGACGTGATTCGTACGATATTTGGGGACGCACGGCTCACGAAAGCGTTTTCAACGTAAAAGATGGCAATTTCCGCTGCCCCAATTCGCAGCAGGGTTATTCGGGTTTCACAACCTGGACGCGTGGTCTAGCTTGGGCCATGTGCGGATTTGCTGAAGAACTCGAATGGCTTGCTACCCGCGACGATGCCGAATTAGAACCTTTTGGTGGACGTACTACCATTGAAGGGTACATGCTCAAAGCAGCAGCTGCCACCTGCGATTTTTACATTGAGCATACACCTACTAATGGCATTCCATATTGGGATACAGGTGCTCCCAATCTTCACCGCTTAGGTGATTACCTCAATCGCTCAGCCGATCCATACAATGATTTTGAACCGGTAGACAGTTCAGCAGCGGCTATTGGTGCGCAAGGCCTGCTACGTCTGGGGAACTATTTGACGGAAAAAGGGAATGCCGAAGCTGGGCAACGGTATCAGCAAGCTGGTTTGACGGTACTCAATACGTTGTTTGATACCCCTTATCTCAGTACTAACCCTACGCATCAGGGGCTGATTTTACACTCGATTTACCACCAGCCTAACGGATGGGATTATGTGCTCGAGGGAAGTAAGATTGCCAATGGAGAGTCGAGTATGTGGGGCGATTACCACGCTCGCGAAGTTGCGCTGTATTTGCAACGAATCATTCGTAGCGAGCCTTATTACACCTTCTTTAACCAAATTGTCTAACCGCAGATTGTCGAATCTATCTCGATGAGCGAAAAATACAAACCCGCATTTCCCCGCATGGCCCAGCTAAAAACGGCTGTTGACTTGCGGAATTATCTGGAAAAGAATGACATCAACTTGCCGTTTGATGATACACTATTACCTCCAACTGAAAGTCCGTTCAACCGATCTATTCAACTCAAGTCGGGCAAAACGATTGGCAATAGTCTTTGCATTTTACCGATGGAAGGCTGGGACGGCACTACTGATGGTCGTCCGACGGATTTTACTCGAAATCGCTGGAAGAAATTCGCCATTAGTGGAGCCAAATTATTGTTTGGTTGCGAGGCTGTGGCAGTCTGTCATTCTGGAAAAGCCAACCCGAATCAGTTAGTGTTGAATACGGATACGTTTTCTGACTTTGTTGACTTGCGGGAATTTATTCTGAAAGAACACACGGATGCATTTGGCAAAACCGACGATTTATTGATTGGCCTTCAACTAACGCATTCAGGCCGTTTCTGTAAGCCCAGGAGCCACAAAGCTTTTGAAGCAAAAATACTCTACAGCCATCCGTTCCTGAATAGCAAATTCGGTATGCCCGCCGATTATCCTACGCTTACGGATGAGGAAATAGATCAGATCATTGAGCAATACGTTGAAGCAGCTGTCCTTGCTCAAAAAGCGGGCTTTGATTTTGTCGATGTAAAACATTGTCACGGATATCTGGGCCACGAATTCCTGAGTGCCGTGAATCGGGAGGGGCGATATGGTGGCTCGTTCGAGAATCGTACTCGTTATCTGCGAAACATCGTTGCGGGTATTCGTCAGGCTGCTCCAGGACTAGAAATCGGTATTCGCCTGAGTGCGTTTGATATGCTGCCATTCAAAAAGGGGCCGGTTGGCTCGGGCATTCCTGAATCAGCGGAGCAATATCCATTTGCTTTTGGAGGAAAATCCAATGGGCTTGGAGTTGACCTAACCGAGACGAAAGCATTTCTGTCGCTGGCGGAATCACTAGGCATACAATTGGTGTGCATCACGGGCGGAAGTCCCTACTACAATCCACACCTGATGCGGCCCGCTCTGTTTCCGCCATCTGACGGCTATCTGCCTCCTGAAGACCCACTGATTGGGGTAAAGCGGCAAATCGACGTAACGAACGAGTTGAAACAGGCTTTCCCAGAATTGGTAATTATTGGGTCAGGCTATTCGTATTTGCAGGAATGGCTTCCCAACGTAGCACAGGCTGTATTGCAAAAGGGCATGGCCGATAGTATAGGTTTTGGACGGATGGTATTATCCTATCCAACTATGCCTGCCGATATGATTGCCGGCCATTCACTCGTCCGAAATCTGATATGCCGCACGTTTTCAGACTGCACAACGGCTCCACGAAATGGCTTGATTTCAGGCTGTTATCCGCTAGATCCGCTCTACAAAAAAAGACCCGAAGCCGAACAGCTTAAAGCGATAAAAGAAAGCCTGTGAAAAACGTTGCACTAATTACAGGTGGTAGCCGAGGCATTGGATACGGTATTGCTGAACATCTGGCCGACGCTGGATTCGATCTGGCTATAAACGGCGTTCGGCCGGAAGCAGCCGTTCATGAGGCACTTGAGGCACTTCGACGTCGAGGGAGCGACGTGATTTACTGTCCGGGCGATATTGCTTCAACGCAGGATCGGGCCAACATGGTGCAACGTATTGTAGCCCATTTTGGTCGGCTGAACGTACTAGTAAATAATGCAGGAGTAGCGCCAAAAGAACGTCGCGATATTCTGGAAGCAACCGAAGAAAGTTTTCAGTACGTGTTGTCAACCAATCTGCAAGGAGCTTATTTTCTGACACAAACGACGGCTAACTGGATGATTAAACAGAAGACGGAACAGCCAGATTTCTGGTGCTGTATCATTAATGTTTCATCTGTTTCGGCCACAGTAGCCTCGGTGAATCGAGGAGAGTATTGTGTGGCTAAAGCGGGACTAAGTATGGCAACGCAGCTATTTGCAGCCCGACTTGGTGAGTTCGATATTCCAGTATATGAAGTTCGGCCGGGCGTTATAAAAAGCGATATGACGGCGGGTGTTACGGCCAAATATGATAAGCTGATCGAAGAGGGTCTGTTCGTCCAGAAACGCTGGGGGCAGCCCAACGACGTTGGTTTGGCAGTAGCTTCTCTCGCACGGGGAAATTTCCCCTACTCAACCGGCCAGGTTATTATGGTTGATGGAGGTATGACCATACCACGATTGTAAGAATTTGATAATCAGGCTATACTTTTCGATTAGTTTTACCTGATTACTCCCTTTACAGAAGAAGTATTTCTGACAGGATTTACAGGATAAAACAGGATTTAAGACAACGAATAATCCTGTTTTATCCTGTAAATCCTGTCAGAAAAATAAATTCCTAAACCAATTCAAATTCATGGACCCCAAACAAGTTTCCCGTCGCGATGTCCTCAAGGCAGGCGCTGTTAGTTCGCTGGCCGCTATTGGCCTGCCTACCTATATCCCGGCACATGCATTCGGGGCCAACGATCGCGTTCGGATGGCCGTTATCGGTGTTAACGGTCGAGGTAAAGATCACATTCAGGGCTTATCTAAGCAGAAAGATGTGGAAGTCGTCACCCTCTGTGATGTAGACAGCAATGTGCTACAGGAACGAGCTTCGGAATTTGAGAAAAAATACAACCGGAAAGTCCAGATGGTAGATGATCTCCGGAAAGTCTATGATGATAAAAATATTGATGCAGTAAGCATCGCTACGCCAAACCACTGGCATGCGCTGGCAGCTATTTGGGCGTGTCAGGCCGGGAAAGATGTTTATGTAGAAAAGCCCGGTGCGCACAATCTTCACGAAGGACGTAAACTCATCGAAGCGGCTACCCGATATAACCGGATTGTGCAACATGGGGTGCAATTACGCAGCTCCGTAGCTATTCAGGAAGCCATCAAGCACCTACGCGATGGCCTGATTGGGAATGTCTATATGGCACGAGGACTGGTTTTTAAATGGCGGCCAGATATTGGTAACAAAGGACCTTCTCCTGTTCCGTCTGAACTAAACTGGAACATGTGGCAGGGGCCAGCACAGGAGAAAGAATTCAGCAAAAACTATGTGCACTATAACTGGCACTGGTTCTGGGATTACGGTAACGGCGACATTGGGAACCAGGGTATCCACGAAACCGACCTTTGCATGTGGGGATTGGATGTAGGATTACCGGAAGAAATCACTTCAGGCGGTGGCAAATTTCTTTGGAAAGATTGTAAGGAAACCCCCGAAACGCTCACCTCAGTTTATAAATATCCGTCATCAGGTAAGGTGATTCAATTTGAAGTTCGCCCCTGGATGACGAACAAGGAAGACGGCGTTGAAATTGGTAATATCTTCTATGGCGATAAAGGCTACATGGTTATCAATGGCTATGATGACTATAAAACCTTTTTGGGTAAAGAGCGTACACCTGGCCCAGCGCGAAAAGAGGGTGGAGATCACTATGCTAACTTTATCGAAGCCGTTCGGGCGCGGGATAAATCGAAGCAGAATGGTCCCGTTGAAACCGCTCATTTAGCCTCAGGTATTGCGCACCTCGGCAACATCGCTTATCGATTAGGTCGTACGCTGCATTTCGATCCGAAAAACGAAGTGTTTATTGGCGATAAAGATGCTAATCAGATGCTTACCCGCAAATATCGGGCTCCGTTTGTCGTGCCGGAAAAGGTGTAAATAATTAGTTTGTAGTCATTTCACACTTTTTCTGTCACCCCGACGTCAGGAGGGATCTCAAGCTTGACTATTATATAAGTTGAGATCCCTCCTGACGTCAGGATGACAGAAATGGGCTAGCATATCCTATCTGAGACTCCCCCTTATTCTAATCAATGAAGCCATTACTATCGTCTGAATCAACCTCAGCGGATCGTCCAATATTAGGCCAACTCCTACAATTACCTGTGCTGGTGGCTGCTCTTGGCTATCTGGTGGATATGTATGACCTGTTCCTTTTCAGTGTAGTACGCGTGCCTAGCTTAAAAGCCCTAAGTGTCGATGGAGACCGTTTATTAAGCGAGGGACTTTTCCTACTCAACATACAGATGGCGGGAATGCTGGTTGGCGGTATTTTTTGGGGTATTTTGGGCGATAAAAAAGGGCGCCTTTCAGTCCTCTTTGGCTCTATTCTGCTCTATTCGCTGGCTAATATTGCCAATGGCTTTGTTACGTCTCTGGATCAATATGCGTTATTAAGATTCATTGCCGGTGTAGGCTTAGCGGGTGAGTTAGGCGCTGGAATTACCTTAGTGACGGAAATTTTACCAAAGCAGATTCGCGGATATGGCACTACGCTTGTAGCCACAATGGGCGTTTTAGGCGCGATCTTGGCTTACTTCATGGCTGACCTGTTCGATTGGCGTATTTCTTATTTCATCGGAGGAGGGCTGGGACTTCTGTTGCTTGTATTGCGGTTTAATGTTCTGGAGTCAGGCATGTTTGCAAAGACGAAACAGCGAGTTTTGCCTCGGGGAAATATACTGATGCTTGTATCCGACAAGAAACGATTTTCCAGATACATGCAGTGTATTCTGGTTGGTCTACCCATCTGGTTTGTCGTTGGCATCCTGATTACGTTCTCGCCAGAATTTGGTAAGGCACTTGGTCTAAGTGCTCCCGTCGTAGCGGGCAAGGCGGTCATGCTAACTTTTTCGGGGCAGGTATTGGGCGATATCGTTAGCGGACTGCTAAGCCAATCGCTCCAAAGTCGAAAGCGTGTTATTCGACTATTTATGCTGGTCTCGCTGGTATTTATGCTAATCTATTTGCTGGCGCCAGTGCACGACATTACCCTGTTTTATGTCGTTTGTGTCTGCCTTGGATTCGCTAACGGCTACTGGACGCTGTTTGTGACAATTGCAGCAGAGTTGTTCGGTACGAACCTTCGAGCTACTGTAGCGACTACGATACCCAATTTTGTTCGGGGAGCCACTATTCCACTAAGCGCCCTTTTTACACTATTGAAGCCTTCTTTAGGAACAGTCTACAGTGCGCTGACGGTGGGTGTTGTAACACTGGTAGTTGCGTTGTTTGCGCTAAGCTTTCTGGATGAAACCTTTAAAAAGGATCTGGATTACGTAGAAGAGGTATAGAACGCAGATGCCGCAGACTAAACTGATTTACAAAGATTCCTATCAGCGTAAATCAGTTTAGTCTGCGGCATCTGCGTTCTATTATTTATTACATGTCAAACAACATGCGAGCAGGATCTTCCAGAATCTGCTTCACCCGAACGAGGAAGCTAACCGATTCTTTCCCATCGATGATACGGTGATCGTAGGACAGAGCCAGATACATAATTGGCCGAACAACGATCTCACCATTTATGACCACAGCCCGTTCAACAATGTTGTGCATGCCTAAAATAGCCGACTGAGGAGCGTTGATAATTGGTGTCGAAAGCATCGAGCCGAACGTACCACCATTGGTAATCGTGAACGTACCACCCGTCATTTGATCGATGGTCAGTTTGTTATCACGAGCCAGACCAGCCAGTCGAACGATTTCTTTTTCAATCTGTGCGAAACTCATCTGTTCTGCATTCCGAATAACAGGAACTACTAAGCCCCGATCGGTCGAAACCGCAATCGAAATATCACAGAAATCATTGAAAACCATCTGATCGCCGTCGATCTGGGCGTTCACTGCCGGAAAGTCCTTCAGCGCTACACAAACGGCTTTGGTGAAGAACGACATGAAGCCGAGGCCCACACCGTTTTTCTCCTTGAACTTGTCTTTGTATTTGTTCCGCAAGTCCATAACGGCTTTCATGTCTACCTCATTGAAGGTAGTCAACATGGCCGTTTCGTTCTTAACCGCAACTAACCGACGGGCAATTGTCCGACGTAGCGACGTCATTTTCTCACGGCGCTGATTGCGTCCACCCGCAGCAACAGGAGCTGGTGCGGGCGCAGAAGCAGCTGGTTTGGGCGCTGCTGGTTGAGCAACGGGAGCCGGAGGTGTAGCAGGCTGTGCTGGGGCAGGCGACGCTTTTAAGGCATCTTCCTTCGTGACACGTCCACCTACACCACTACCCTGAACTTCCTGGGCATTTACGCCTTTTTCGTCCAGAATTTTAGCGGCTGCTGGCGATGGATAATGAGCCGCGTAACCGTTCTGGCCGTTTGACGAAGGAGTTTCTGTTGCTGGTGTACTGGCTACCGGTTGAGGAGCCGGAGTAGCTGCCGAGACCGGAGCGCCTGCACCCACTTCAATTTTAGCAATTAAGGCACCAATTGGGAGTGTCTCACCCGCTTGTGCTACAATCCGGAGTGTTCCGGCTGCTTCGGCAGGGAGTTCAAATGTGGCTTTGTCTGATTCGAGTTCGCACAATACTTCATCTAGCGCGACCTGATCACCATCTTTTTTGCTCCATGAAGCAATTGTAACTTCTGTAACCGACTCACCGACAGCCGGAACTTTCATCTCAATAACACTGGCACCAGTATTAACTGGAGCCGTTACGGGCTCAGCTGCTGGTGTAGGTGCCGGAGCCACTTGTTCGGCAGGTTTAGGAGTTTCAGCCTTCGCAGGTTCGGCCGCTGGCGACGGAGCAGGTGCACTACCACCATCATCAATTGTACAAATGCTGGCACCAATAGGCAGGACATCCCCTTCCTGAGCCAGAATATGCAGAATACCATCCGCTTCAGCCGTTAATTCAAACGTAGCCTTGTCGGAGTCGAGTCCACAAAGAACATCGTCCATTTTTACGTGATCACCTTCTTTTTTGTACCAGGTGCCAACGGTTACTTCGGTAATGGATTCCCCCACGGGAGGGATTTTCATGTCAACGGCCATATATTGAGTTGTAAGTGCGCAAGTTGTAAGTAACTAAGTGTAAGTGCTAACGAGTTTACTTACAACTTAATCACTTACAACTTACAACTGAATTTATTCAAACGCTCTCCGAACGATATCGGCTTGTTCCTTAGTATGTATTTTGGCGTAACCAGTTGCAGGTGAGGAAGCTGCCTCGCGAGAAATAATTGGCAAGTTTATGCCAATCCGAAGTAAATAGGACCAGTAACCCATGTTTTCGGGTTCTTCCTGCACCCAGAACACTTCTGCTTTTTTATACTGTCCTAAAATTGCATCCAGCTGTTTTTTAGGTAGCGGTGCAATTTGCTCCAGGCGAACAATGGCTACGTCGTCGCGTTGGTCAGTCTGTTGTTTTTCGAGCAGATCGTAGTACACTTTTCCTGTACACAGCAACACCCGTTTTACTTTTTTCGCTTGTGCGTAGCTGTCATCAATTATTTCCTGGAAAGCACCTTTTGTCAGATCCTCAATCGGAGAAACGCACTTCGGATGTCGTAACAACGATTTTGGCGACATGATGGCCAATGGTTTTCGGAAAGGCCAGGCCAACTGCCGACGCATTATGTGAAATAAGTTGGCTGGTGTCGTAATGTTGGCTACGGTCATATTGTATTCAGCATAGAGCTGCAAATACCGTTCAGGGCGAGCATTTGAGTGCTCAGGGCCTTGGCCTTCGTAACCATGAGGCAGCAACATGACAACTCCATTCTGAATACCCCATTTCGATTCGGCAGCGGCAATGAACTGGTCGATAATCAATTGAGCACCATTTGAAAAATCCCCAAACTGAGCTTCCCAAATAACCAGGGCATTGGGTGTAGCCATAGCATAACCATACTCAAAGCCTAATACACCATATTCCGATAAGAGCGAGTTATACGCCTGGAACTTCGGCTGTCCTTCTTTAATAAAGTCGAGCGATGAATAAGTCGCATTTGTTTCAGCGTCGTGCAATACTGCATGACGGTGTGAGAATGTGCCTCGTTGTACGTCCTGACCACTTAACCGAACGGGTTTCCCTTCGAGCAGAATGGAGCCGTATGCTAACAGCTCAGCGGTACCCCAGTTAACGATTTTGGTATCCGTCAACATCGTCTGACGATCCTTCAGCAACTTGTCAATCTGCTTCAGGGGTTTAAAACCTTCTGGAAGCTTAACCAGCGCTTGTCCGATCGTTTCCAGTGTTTCACTGGAAATGCCTGTTTCGGGTGATTTTTCGAAATCGACTGGTTCGCTGAAACGAAGTTCGGCCCAGTCACGATCCAGACGAAGAGGTTTGTACGGAATCTCTTCTTTTTGCTTTACACGGTCGAGTCGATCCTGCAACTGCTTCTTGAATTCTGTATCCATGCGTTGTGCCAGTTCGGCATCAACATCACCCCGTTTGATAAGCAGATCCTTATAGATTTCTCGCGGATTTGCATGCTTATCAATGAGATTGTACATCGTAGGCTGCGTAAACTTCGGCTCGTCAGACTCATTGTGTCCGTAGCGTCGGTAGCAAACCATATCAATGAATACATCTCGTTTAAATTTCTCCCGGAATTCAACCGCCAGCTTAGCGCAGAAAATAACCGCTTCTGGATCGTCGCCATTTACGTGGAAAACAGGAGCATCAACGATCTTGGCTATATCGGAGCAATAGATAGATGACCGCGCGTCTTCAAAATCGGTTGTGAAACCAATTTGGTTGTTAATGACAAAATGGACTGTTCCACCGGTTTCGTAACCCGCCAGTTTAGCCATCTGTGTCACTTCATAAACAATGCCCTGACCTGCTACAGCTGCATCGCCATGAATCAGGATTGGCATTATTTTCGTGAAATCGCCTTTGTATTCTTCATCGGCCTGTGCCCGTACAAACCCTTCTACAACTGGGTTCACCGCTTCTAAGTGCGATGGGTTCGGCGCTAGTTTTACGCTGATTTGTTTGCCCGATTTAGTTTCGGTCAGGCTTGAGTAGCCAAGGTGGTATTTAACATCACCGTCGCCGTGAACTTCTTCGGGTACATTTCCTTCAAAGCCGTCGAAGATAGACTCGTAGGATTTACCAAGAATATTGGCCAATACGTTCAACCGTCCCCGGTGCGCCATACCAATCATCACTTCCTCAACGCCCATATCGGAAGCCTGATTGATGATCGTATCGAGAGCAGGAATCGTTACTTCGCCCCCTTCGAGCGAGAAACGCTTCTGCCCTAAATATTTAGTGGCTAAGAAGTTTTCGAAAACAGTGGCTTCGTTTAGTTTTTCGAGAATACGTTTTTTCTCATCGAGCGAAGGTGAAAAAACGAGGGCTTCTTTCTCAATTTTGTTCCGCAGCCAGTTTTTTACATCCAGTTCGCGGATGTACATGTACTCGAAGCCGATCTCGCCAGCATAAATCTTGCGTAGCGATTCCATAATGACTCGTAGCGTAGCTGGCCCGATGCCGAGCAGTTTGCCTGAATCGAATACCGTGTCTAAATCGGCATCGGTGAGTGCATAATCGGGTAAGTCGATACGTGGTTGGCGATCCTTACGCGCTTTTAGCGGGTTTGTTTTCGCCAGCAGGTGGCCACGCGACCGATAGGCTTTAATTAAACTGGCCACCGAAACTTCTTTTTCGGCGTGAATTGCATCAGTTGGCTTGCTAGCCGTAGCCTGACCATTGCCGTTCGCTGAAACCCCATTTGGAGTAGCCCCGGCTGGTTTTTCTGGTCCGCCATTGCCATTTGCTTTTTCTCCGTATGTAAGAGAAAATTCAAATCCTTTAAAAAACTGTTGCCAGCTTTCATCAACAGACTGCTGGTCTTGCTTATAAGCCTGGTAGAGTTGATCTACGTAAGCCGCATCGGAATTGGCTATATATGAGTACTGATCCATGACGGAGACTCGTCGTTGTTTTTGACTTACAAAGGTAGCGTATTCAGTTTCAGAGTTTGCCCAAAATTTATTGTTTTTATCCTACTGATCTCTGTTTATCGCTCCTTTATGTATACAACAACTAAAAATTTAATTTTATTACCAAAAATAGATTTTTCAATTGAGAACTAGCGGATAGTTACTCCCACAATAATCAATCCAGTGAAGAATCCTTTAACAAGGTCTAAAGGCTATACAGATAAGATACTAAAGTAGCTCCTGGTAGAAATAGAACAGGTAAGGAATTTAATTTAGAGATCCCCTTTTTACGATGAATTGCCAATGGGGAAGTTGATAAGATAGGCAGGTCTAATGGGATATTGAGCAGTAAACAGTCGTCTTCTGATGGATGGCTGTGTATATTTGACGATAAATCGTGTCCCGAAACCTACTTATGACCGTTGGTCCCGACGCTACGTATCAATCCTCTCCTTCCCCCGCTCATCGATGGCAGCGTGCATTAGGCATTCGGCCGGAGGAAGGTCGGACAGTGAGGTTATTTTTTATTCATAATTTTCTGTTAGGCATTGGCACTATTCTGATTTACGTGGCTGCCAATGCTATTTTACTTGAAAATCACCCCGAAACCAGTCTGCCTGTCGCCTATGTCGTGGCCGCGTTAGCTATGATCGGGGTGGGCAGGGTATATGCCTATTACGAGCACCATCTGGCTTTGCGAAGCTTAGCGGTACGAGTGCTGATAGCGGCCGTTGTGATGACCGTGGTTGTTGGTATATTGGTGATTGTTGGGCATTCGGTGGCAGCTGCAGTGGCAATCATGACAGGTTACCGAATCATCTACCTACTCACAAATCTTGAATTCTGGGGCGTTTCGGCAGTCGTATTTGATACGCGGCAAAGTAAGCGGCTATTTGGCGTGATCAGCTCGGGCGATATGCCCGCCAAAGCACTAGGAGCTATCCTGGCAGCTCTGGTCCATGCTCATGCCGATGTACTTCGGCTCTTGCTGGTTGCTTTTGGAGCATTTTTTGCTGCTTTGTATGTGCTTCGTCTAACCATTCAGTCGCACGATGTGCATGCCCCCGAACGATCGGGTCGGGCTGTTGGTCGGGAACCTTCGCGACTAATTGGGAAGCGATTTGGTGGCAGCGAACTCATTTTCTATATGTGTTTGAGCTTGGCCGTATTAGCTGCCGTAGCGACCGAAATAGAATACAACTTCTTCATCAATGTAAAACACCGATTTCACGACCAAACTGATGTGATCCGGTATGTGAGCTACGTATTGGCACTGACCTATGGGGTGGCCATGCTTGTCAAACTCTTGCTATCACGACAGGTACTGGACCAATTTGGCGTACAACGGTCGTTACTGGTGTTACCATGGGTAGCTCTGATAGGTCTGGCAGGCCTGATTATTCTGCATTATGTCCCTACCAGCGAAACGGTTTTACTTATCTATTTCTGTGGCCTTTACTTAATTTTTGAGGTAGTGCGTCGGGCTTTGTTCGACCCCGTGTTTCTCGTTCTGTTTCAGCCGTTATTACCGCCACAACGCTTGAAAGGTCATACACTGGCTAAAGGATTGTACGAACCAATAGGGCTAGGCGTAGCAGGTTTTTTGATTTTCGTTTTCCACACAACGCTCGAATCGAGTGGAGCACTGGTTTGGGTGGGGTTGCTGGCTGGGGCTGTCTGGCTGTTGCGTCATACCTACAAGCGGTACCTACATGAACTTAATGATGCTATTGGTCGCCGGTTCTTGGAAAGTGATCAGTTGGCTATGCCGACTGTAGCTCAGGAGAGCCTCATTCAGCAGTTGCAGAGTTCAAAAGCAGAAGATGTACTGATGGCCATTGGCTGGCTCGATGCCCATAATCCTGTTGAACTGAGCCAACGGGTACCTTCATTACTGACACATGCCGATGCTAACGTTCGTCGGCGAACACTGGCTACCATAACGCATATCAATCCGCCAACTCCTATTCGGCAATTGACCCATATTGCCTTGACCGATTCTGAACCGTCTTTGCGTCAACAGGCGGCTTATTTGTTAGGCCGGCGAATCAATGTTGAGCCATCGGAACTTGCTCCGCTCATCAATCATACGGATTTGAACATTCGGCAAGGAGCTATCAAAGGTATCCTGGAGCTGAATCCACATGATGCTGCCGCTCAGGCAAGCCTGAAACAGTTGGCTACCGATAAAGATCCAACGCATCAGCAAATGGCGTTGAATCTGATCTCTGTTCTACGCCTGAATGATTTTGCGCCTATCGTAAGCGAGCGACTTACCAGTTTAACTACTGATGTAAAAAAGGCTGCTATCTCAGCCGCGGGGCATTTGGCCAATAAAGACCTGACTCAGTATTTGCTTGATAATCTGATCCACGAAACCATTGGTCGTTCTGTTGTACAGGCGTTGAAAGCGCGTGGGCCAGAACTAATTCCTTCGTTACGCCGGGTTCGCCGGTCAACGAAAGACCAATTGATTCTGGAACGAATAGCTGCCATTTGTGGGGCTATTTATTCGCCAGAAAGTCGCCAGCTTCTAAACGAACTGGCTCAGGAGTCTAATTTACAGGTTCGCGGAGTGGCTCTACGAGCCTTACGTCGTTTCCCGAATGAACCCGGCGACGATGCGATATTTCGCGCATTGATGCACGAGGAAGTTTTGCTGGCACAACGGCTAATGCACGGAAGTTTAACAGATGCCGATTTGACCGAAACGCTTGATTATGAATTGTCGGTCATACTTCAGCGACTGTTTGATATTCTCACGCAGCTTTATGATTCAGATACGATTGCCGGCGCGCGTATGGGTATTAGTCACCCTGCTCGCGAACGACGGGCTAATGCGCTCGAAATGCTCGACAATCTGATTCCGAGAGCTACCTATCAAACACTACAAGTATTGGTCGACGATTTGCCCAGGCCCGAAAAGGTTCGTATTCTTGACATAGAACTTGGCACGTTTCATGATTCTGAACCGATTAGGGCATTTATCCTGCGCATGGGCGAAAGCGTTTTTTCGGCCTGGACAGTAAGTGTTGTCTTGCGGAATTTACCTTCTGACGAAGCATCAGTAGCTCGTCAATCGTTAGCGTCTCGTTTTTCTGCCTTATCGCCTTTGCTTATGAGTCACTCAACCCATTCAACTGACCAGATTGCAGCCTACGACCGCGTATTGCTGTTGTCGCAAACCAGCCTGTTTTCGCAAACCCCCGAAAATGTGCTGGCCAGCATCACGCCGATTATGAAAGAAGAGCAACATACTGCTGGCGAGACCATTTTTCATAAAGGTGATTTGGGTTCAGGTATGTATGTGATTTACACGGGCGAGGTTGTAATTCTGGATGGTGAGACAGAACTGGCCCGTTTCGGTCGGGGTGATTTCTTTGGGGAGTTGGCCCTGCTGGATACCGAATCTCGGTCTGCCACTGCTGAAGCGATTACCGATGTTCGACTGCTACGTATTGACCAGGACGATTTCTTCGACCTGATGGAGGAACGGGGCGAAGTCCTCCGC
Source organism: Spirosoma arboris (assembly GCF_009754945.1). GTDB lineage: Bacteria > Bacteroidota > Bacteroidia > Cytophagales > Spirosomataceae > Spirosoma > Spirosoma arboris. The sequence continues at coordinate 572,029 of NZ_WPIN01000002.1, read as the reverse complement.
AGCATCGTCAGGAGTTTATCGGGACGCATTCGCCGGCAGAATGAACTCATTGCCCGTCAGTCGATCAATACTAACAAAGAGCAGGTATGAACTGGTCAGATGGGGAATCGTTTATAGCCATTGGTGTTGCTGCCACAGTAATTCGCTATCTCCGGAAATTTCTGGACACGGAAACGCGACTACCCAACTGGGACAGGTATCTAAAGCAGGTGTGGCTTACTGGGCTCATCCTGATGGCACTCGGCGAGATATTTCCAGATCCCTGGCTAATCTGGTATGAGTTGATCATCATTTTTGCGATTGTCTATACCATTTCGCAACTCTATGAATTCCGGCCTGCCCGAACCTTATTACTGGCTATAGCACCTTATTCCTTTATCCTCATTGTCAGGGATTTATTGGATCATCTAGCTCCTAAATTTTATAAAGCCAATGATGACTATGTAGATGCAACATCTACATTCGCAATCATCTGGTTTATTACGTTTGTTGTCATTGCGAATAACCAGAAAAAGTCGTTGGCCAAGGCGCAGTTGGAGCATGAGAAGGAACTTGAACAACGGCGCATTATTGAGGCAAAGAAGAACGAACTGGAATACTTGGTCGCTGAACGAACTGCCGAAATTACCCGCCAGAAAGAAGAATTGGAGCAAACGGTCACTGAATTAAAAGCAACCCAGAGTCAATTGATTCAGAGTGAGAAAATGGCTTCCTTGGGTGAATTGACGGCTGGGATTGCCCACGAAATACAGAACCCACTGAACTTCGTCAATAATTTCTCGGAAGTGAGTATCGAGCTTATTGATGAATTAACTGAAGAACAGGCCAAGGCCGAGCGTGATACTGAACTGGAGGCTGAGTTATTGACTGACCTTAAACAGAATCTCCAGAAAATCAGTCATCATGGCGGACGAGCTTCGTCTATCGTCAAAGGTATGCTTCAGCACTCCCGCGCCAGCACTGGTCAGCGCGAACCTACCGATCTGAATGCGTTGACTGACGAATACCTGCGATTGGCTTATCATGGATTACGAGCTAAAGACAAAACCTTTAATGCCGTGCTCAAAACGGAATTTGATGCCTCGCTGGGTGAGATTAGTATGATTCCTCAGGACATTGGCCGGGTACTGTTGAATCTGTTTACCAATGCGTTCTATGCTGTACAGCAACGCCAGAAAAAAGGGGAGGATTCTAATTATCAACCCACCGTAACGGTCAGTACGAGTTGTGCTAACGAAGAAGCCATAATTACTGTCAGCGACAATGGTACGGGCATTCCCGAAGCAGTACAGCAAAAGATTTTTCAGCCCTTTTTTACCACTAAGCCTACGGGTGAGGGCACGGGCTTAGGACTGTCATTAGCCTATGACATTGTGACTAAAGGGCACAGTGGAACGTTGGAGGTAGCGAGTAAAGAAGGGGAGGGAACAACATTTACCATAACATTGCCAGCCTAATAGTTAGGTTGCAACTAGCTTTTATGCCTATTCGCCTACTGTTATTTAGTCTAGTATTCTGGCTGAACGTAACGAGTATACGGGCGCAGGATTCAGCGCGGATTGCACTTCGTTCCCAACTCGCGAGCCACCTACAGGCAGATACAATTCGTGTGAATCGGCTGAATGATCTTGCTTTTTTAGTACGGGGCGATGAGCCGCAACAAACGGTTTTACTCGCTCAGGAAGCACTGACATTGGCCCGCAAACTCAAGTACCAATGGGGCGAAGCTATGGCACTCTATGTCCTGGGTATTGGGCATGACACCTATCAAAAATATCAACAGACTCTTCCTTATCTAAATCAGTCTTTGGCGTTGTTTAGGCGCTTGAATGACCGAGTGGGTATGGCTCGGGTATTGAGCCAAATTGGCTGGTTTTACACGCAACGGGGTGATTATGTATTGGCGCTCACCCACGATTTGCAGGCACAACGCCTGGCCGAAAAAACGGCCAACCTGGAACTATTGGCTCGTACTACCGCTCGTTTGGGCACTTTGCATATCATATTAGGCGATTACCAGCAGGGTTTGTCCATTCTGTCGACAGCGATTCAATTATTTGAACGAACCAACGACCAGGAGGGAATTTGTCGATCACTAAACGGTTTTGGGGATCTTTATCGGCTTCAGGAAGATTTTGAGCGGGCCGAGCGCTACTATGATAAGTCGATTCGGTTGGCGCAGGCGTTAAATAGACCTCGTCTGGCTGCCCAGGCCGAGAGCAATCTGGCGGCCGTGTATGTGGCGCAGGGTAACTATAAGGATGCGCTCAATGTAGCTCATAAAGCGCTGTCGGTTTTAATGAAAATACCAGAAACCGATGTGGTTGTCTGGACTCAAACGGTGGTGGCTCGAGCTTATCTCAAGCAGAATCGGCTTGATAGTGCGTTGGCTTATGGGCTTCACACCTGGAAATTAAGTCGGCAAGTTGGATCTCGGGAAGCCTCCAGAGATGCCAACGAGATTTTAGCTCAGGTATATGCTGCACAACATAAGTTTGCTGAAGCCTATGCCGCACAACAAAAATACATTGCTTATGTAGACACATTATCTGGACGAAATACGCAGCAGCAACTGGCTATCCTCCAGTACAACTACGGATTGTCTGAAAAGCAAACCCAGATTGCTTTACTGAAAAAAGACAAAGCTTTACAGATGGCAATGGCACAACGGCAACGGCAATTGCTGCTTGGAGCACTTATTGGAATGGGTTTGGTTCTGGGATTGCTCTTTCTGGTTTACCGTAATAATCGTCAGAAGCAAAAAGCAAATTCCCTTTTACACCAGCAAAAAGCTGAAATTCAGACTCAGCGCGACCAGACCAACCAAGCGCTGGCCGAATTGAAGTCTACCCAGAATCAGCTGATTCAGAGTGAAAAGATGGCTTCGCTGGGGGAACTCACAGCGGGAATTGCGCATGAAATTCAGAACCCGCTCAACTTCGTCAATAATTTCTCCGAAGTATCTGTAGAACTGGTGCAGGAGTTAAAAGAAGAACAGAAGAAAGGCCCTGATCGAGACGAAGAACTAGAGAATGAGTTGTTAACTGATTTATCAAACAACCTTCACAAAATCAGTCAGCATGGTAATCGTGCGTCGAGTATTGTCAAAGGCATGTTGGAGCATTCCCGCAAAAGCACTGGTCGTAAAGAGCCCACCGATTTGAATGCCTTGGCCGATGAGTATCTGCGGTTAGCCTACCACGGCTTGCGTGCCAAAGACAAAACCTTCAATGCCGTGCTCAAAACCGACTTTGATGCCTCGCTCAGAGAGATTAGCATAATCCCTCAGGATATTGGTCGGGTGTTTTTGAACCTATTCACCAATGCGTTCTATGCTGCTCAGCAGCGCCATATACAGTATAAAGAATCCAGTTATCAGCCCACTATAACAGTCAGTACTCGTTACGTTGACGGCCGGGCGGTGATCATCGTTAGTGATAACGGCATAGGTATACCCGAAGCTGTCCAGGCCAAAATCTTCCAGCCTTTTTTTACGACCAAACCCACGGGTGAGGGTACGGGCTTAGGTTTATCGTTGGCGTATGATATTGTAACTAAAGGACATAACGGCACATTAACCGTAGAAAGTAAGGAGGGAGAAGGCACAAAATTCGTAATTTCCCTTCCTGCTTAAGAAACAGATTAGATGATGGAGCTTAGGTAGAAACAATAGTATTTTGCCAATAACTTAATCAACTAACTTATGTACAACCTGTATCTCGTTACGTTATTCTCCTTCCTCCTTCATGTTACTACCTATGGGCAAACAGTACCATCTCCGCAAACGGCTTCCCCTACACCAATTGATTTAAACGAACGTGTTCGGATGCTGGAAGAAAATCAGCGCTTTTCAGATCAGGGGTTGGCAAAAAGTGTAGATGATCTATTATGGTATCAAAAACTGGGCGATGTGGCCATCATTGATAAGGTTCGGTATGCGAGTAAGCCTCCTCATGTAATCAAAAATCCGACCGGGCAGGGAGCTAATAACCCAGTCGTGATTCCAGCTTACACCTTTGTCTCAAGAAAGTTTGCATCATCCAAAAAGCTGCCACTATTGATCTTCGTACACGATGGTATACACGGCGATTTTAGTACACTTTATGCCCATGTCGTTCGCGAATTATTGGATCAAGGCTACCTCATTCTGGCACCTGAATATCGTGGTAGTGTTGGCTACGGTGGCGCATTCTACAACCAAATTGACTATGGCGATTACGAAAACGATGATGTACTGGCTGGAAAACGCTGGGCCGTTGAAAACATGCCCCAAGTCGATGCCGACCGGGTAGGTATTATTGGCTGGAGTCACGGTGGTATGATTACCTTGATGAATATTTTCGACCATCCTGAAGACTATAAAGTGGCCTATGCGGGTGTTCCTGTTACCGATATTATTGCCCGATTGGGCTACAAGCCAGCTAGTTACCGAACTATATTCTCCGCGGCTACTCATATTGGTAAAGACCCTTCTGATAATGTAGCCGAATATCGTCGCCGGTCGCCGGTTTGGAATGCGCAAAAGCTGAAAACACCGTTGCTCATCCACACCAATACCAACGACGAAGATGTAAATGTGCTGGAGGTTGAATCATTGATTAATGCCCTGAAAGCGCACGAGAAAAAGTTCGAGTACAAGATTTATCAGGATGCACCGGGAGGACACAGCTTCAATCGACTTGATACCAAACTGGCCCGCGATTCGCGCGAAGAGATTTACAAGTTTCTGGCTAAATACCTAACCCCGCCAGCTGCTGTAAAATAAGCCTGTAGCTATTGCACTAAAAAACTATGAAACGACACTATCACTTTGGGTTGCTCTTTTGGGCAGTATGGCTCGTATCAACAGTCGCTACTGCTCAGGATAGTACGAAAACCGCTGGCTCATTAAAATCAAAAGAGATTACTGCCGACTCCAGAAAGTCGACGCTCTTATTTGATCGTGATAGTGTTTTAGAGTTTACCCTAACGGCCAATCTGCGCGTCCTTATGAAAGATAGGGGTGAAAAGCCTGTCACTCACGCTGCTTTGTTAAGTTATAACGATGGTAATGGCCCAGATACCATTCCACTTACCTTAAAAGCGCGTGGTAATTTTCGGCGTAGTAAGGTGAATTGCTCATTTCCTCCTTTGCTCGTAGATCTTCCCAAAAAGAAGGTCAAAAATACCCTGTTTGCTCACCAGAATAAACTCAAGCTGGTTACGCACTGCCAGCTTGAAGAATGTGTGGTACGGGAATACCTGGTTTATAAGCTTTACAACCTACTTACCGATTTGAGTTTTCGCGCTCAATTAGTTCGTGTTACCTATGCTGATTCGCTGGGTAAACGCGCTCCTGAAACGCATTGGGGTTGTCTTCTCGAAGATGAGAGTGATCTGGCAAAACGAAATGGTGTTAAGGCAAATACGATGAAGCAAACAAATATGGGTTATGCCGATTCGCTCAGTATGGCTACCGTTGCGGTATTTGAATACATGATCGGTAATACGGACTGGTCGGTGCCCTATTTGCACAACATCCGATTGTTTGCGAATGGTATATCAAGCTCTCTACCCGTGCCTTATGACTTTGATCATGCTGGTATTGTAGAAGCTTCTTACGCCAAGCCCGCTGAGCATCTTGGTATTGTATCGGTTCGGGAGCGAGTGTATCGGGGGCCAGTGTATCCAATGGATGTTTTCCAGCAAGTGTTCGACAAGTTCAATCAGGTGAAACCCCAACTCTATGCGCTGTATCAGAACGATATCCGATTAGATAAGTCATACGTGAAACGTACAGTAAAGTACCTGGATGAATTCTATGCGCTTATCAATAAACCAACGCTAGCGCATTCTATGTTTAAGCAGAATGCTAAATCGGGTATCGCAATTAAGAGTTCAAGGGGAGTTAGCTATAATAAGTAACGAGCAAGGCTATCACAACCGAGATGACTACGACAGAGAAGCCGAGCATGAAAAACTGATAGGCGTATTTGAGCAATCGATATTTTCGGGATAACACCTGACCTTGTGCGTATATATTATCAATCATGCTGTTATACAGATCTTCGTCGTTGCCAAGCAGTTTGCGCAATTTATGGCGATACTCATCGACAGAAAGCTGGGAGTAGTAGCCAAAAAAAAGGAGATCAACTGGGCGATTCTCAGGTAGACTACCCCACTTTTTTATTGGCGAAATGGTTGGATTAGTGGCAATCAGCGAAATGATAATTGTAACGAGGCAGACTGTTAATAAGAGCAAACTGGGAATAAGCAAGTTATCCGGGGCATCGAATTTGCGGGCGTAGGCCGAGATAGTAATGGAAACAATGATGGCGTTGATCGAAATCATCAGGTTGGCCTTTCTATCGGCCATCTCGCTGAGTTTCATATGGTTCGACATTGTTGTGCGAAACAACGTTTCCACCCCTTTACTGGCTTTTTTATCCTTTTTCGATTTCTTGGATTGAGGAACTTCCGGTTCAGATGCGGCTGGAGGAGCGGTTATTCCCAGGCCGGTTTGGGTCTCTTGCGGTGTCGGAGACATGAATGGAGTGTTGTTTAGCAGTAAGTTTACAAATCTATTATGACATTTTCTATAAGCACAGCGTAAGAAGCCATAGGAGACACAACCCGTGACAATAGATTATAAAGTTTGTTATTATGCTAAATGAGGCTACCCAAGTACATTGATGCCTAAAGCAAATTTTCTATCTTTGACTCACACCCTTCCCATGTTATGATGAAAGTTTTAGTCGTTGATGATGAAATAGATGTAAAAGACTTATTTCTCCAGCGGTTCCGGCGAGAAATTCGCAATGCAGAATTGAAATTAGACTTTGCTAATTCCGGCGAAGAGGCTCTTTCCTATCTAGCCGATCACTCATCAGAGGTTATTCTGATTTTATCCGATATCAATATGCCGGGTATGAGTGGCTTTGAACTATTGCGCCATATCCGTGAAGATTTTAATACACCTCCGCCACCCGTTGTTATGATGATTACGGCTTATGGTGATCCTGAATCGCAGGCACAGGCCGTTAAATTGGGAGCCAACGATTTTTTAACAAAACCGCTCGACTTTACGGTTCTCAAACAAAAACTTCACGATTTATCATGAATGCCAAAATATTGGTGGTTGATGACGAAACGGATCTTGAGTTGCTGATTAAGCAAAAGTTTCGAAGACAGATTCGAGAAAAAAAATACGAATTCTTATTTGCCCATGATGGTGTAGAAGCGCTCGAAGTACTGGCGCAGCAACCGGATACGGATATGGTGTTGACCGATATCAACATGCCAGGCATGGATGGCCTGACACTGTTGATTAAACTGCATGAAAGCAATCCAATGCTCAAAGCAGTAATTGTGTCGGCCTATGGCGATATGGATAATATCCGTACGGCTATGAACCGGGGAGCGTTTGATTTCGTAACCAAGCCTGTCAATTTCGAAGATCTGGAGCTAACAATGGCCAAAACGATGGAGTACATTATGCAACTCCGTCAAACGTTGCAGGCTATTAAAGAAAACAATATTCTTCGAATGTACGTAGATGAATCGGTGCTGACGTTCATGAACAAGCCCGAATTTGAAACGTCTCTCTCGGCCAGCGAAACCGTAGTGGCAACCGTATTATTTATTGATATCTGCGGATTTACATCGATTTCTGAGCGCGAATCGCCCGATACGGTTGTTCGATTAGTGAATCGATATTTCGATGTAATGGTCAAGGAAATTATCGGGCAGGGCGGCTATGTCGATAAGTTTATGGGCGATGCCGTAATGGCTGTTTTCCGGGGCGAATACCACTTTGACCGAGCCATTGAAGCCGCATTGGCCGTTCGGACGCAAATAGCTACCCTTGAAGATAACTTGGTAAATAATCCGAACTATCACCCACAAGTCTCAATCGGGATTAATACGGGCGAAATGGTGTCGGGTAATATCGGCTCTACAACTCTCCGCCGACTGGACTACACCGTAATTGGTGATGCCGTAAATACTGCTCAACGACTACAATCGGTGGCACAACCCGGTCAAATCGTTATTGCGGAATCGGCCCAGCAGCAAATTGCCGAATCCTTTACCTGCGAGCGCATCGGCGAAGTAAAGCTGAAAAATAAAGCGGAACCTGTCGTCATTTACAACGTAGTAGGCTAGGAGTAAGGAGTGAAGAATGTAGAGTGAAAAGTGAAGAATAGGCTTAACAATAACCTGTTATTCTTCACTTTTCACTCTACATTCTTCACTCCTTACTCTTCTGCCAGGGTTCGGGAAATGTTCATGCGGTACACGCCTATGGCGGGGAGAGCAGCGGCCACCAAACCAATGAAGACAGCAACGCCCAGCAAGATCCATTCTTCAGGTAGAATGCCAAAGGCTGCCAGATTGTAGTGGTAATCTTCTGAAACGCTGCTCGAAAATAACCATAATCCGACTCGACTCAGCAAAACTCCTAAGCCAAAGCCAATCAGCGCGAGGACTAATCCTTCAAGCAGGAGCATGCCAAACAATTGTGCGCGCGTGGCACCCATCGACAGCATAAGCGCCATTTCGTAACGTCGTTCTTTCAGGGAGTTATAAAGCGATACGAATACGCTAACGCCCGAAATAAGCATAATCACAATGGCCAATCCCCGTAAGGTTTCTACGCCTACACCCAGCAACGAAAACAGTCGGTTGACTTCAATATTAGGTAAAGCTGCCTGAAGCTTGGAGTTGCTGTTGATGCCTCGTGCCAGCATCATGCCGAGTGGATTTCGAAACTTGATAAGCATGCTCGTAATCTCACGTGGAGCTTCTTCGTGAACTTCCTCCTCGTGATCTTCGTGAGCCTCACCTGCTTCATGGTGTTCCTCGTCATGGTGTTCATGAATGGCCCATATGCTTGAAAGGGGTGTCAGAATGAGCTGATCGGTAACGGTGTTTGTTGCATTCAGAATACCGACAACCTTGTATTTTGAGTCGGCATGTACGTCGCCATCTTTGTCTAATCCATGCGAGCCAGAAAAGGTATCGCCAATTTTCAAACCAGTAACAGCGGCCACACGAGGACCAATAACCACCTCTAAATTCTGCTGAAACAGCTTCCCCTGACCAACAGTAGCTTCGAAATGGTCGAGGTATTTTTTGTTTGTCCCAATAATCCGAAACGAGCGGTAATTATCTCCCATAGATAGCGGGATGGCTGTTTTGATCATCGGGTTACGAGTAAGTCGTTCGGCTTCATCAAGCGAAATATTTCCCGTTGGCGAATCAATTTGATAAATACTCGACAGAATCAATTGTAGAGGGCTGCCTTTTGCACCCAGCACCATGTCGATTCCTTTGATATTTTTCCGGAACTGATCGTCTAGTTGCTTGTTCAGCAACAGCAACAGCGAAATAATCGTGATGCCAAAAGTCATTAGCAACCCACTTAAAAAACTGCTAAGAGGCTTATCTTTTAGATTACTCCAACTAATTCGGAAAAGATTCATAGTCTAATGAATTTTAAACGCAAAGGGGGAAGAGGAAAGCGCAAAGAACGCAAAGATTGTTTTTTTTGCGCCCTTTGCGCAACTCCTTGCGTCTCTTGCGTTTAAATTAATATACTATAAATCCAGCTTGAAATGATGGCTGGCGATATTAAATCGTTTATTCAGGTACAGTCGATGGGCATCGTAACGGGCTGGATTCTGACCTGAGTCCAACGAAACACACTGGCAATCTGCCTGCCGAGCCTGATCGATAACAAAATCGAGTAAGGCGCTAGCATAGCCTTTTCCACGTCCTTCGGGTAAGGTCGATAGGTCGTCTATATAAAGGGTTTTGCCGCTGTACAGAAAATTAAGGTATCGATAGCCAGTCACAGCCGGAACTGTATCGTCTGGATTCTCGGGCTCAACAAACGCGAGTATGAAACCGTCACTCGCCTGTTGAGCGCTGATGCGGTCGAAGGCTTCTTCGGGCGTTAGATGCGAACGCAGGGCTAGCATAGCGGGTACACAGCGCCGAATGTCGACATCAGACTGGGCAATTTTTATGGTCATAGTTGTTGGCGGATTTGCTGTAATAATTCGTCACCCCCGCGTTCCAGGATGCTTTCGGCCAGCGAATGACCGATCAGCTGGGCTTCATTGGATGTGCCCGTAAAGGTTTCGCGAAGTAGCTGCTCTCCATCTAAACTCACCAGACCGCCTGTCAGGCTAATAGTTTGTTCATTTATCCATTGAGCCAGCGCAAACGATGGAATGCTGCATCCACCTTCAAGCCTGGCCAGAAACGCTCGCTCGGCACGCAAACAGGCTGCGGTTGGCTCATGATTAATGATTCGGGTAAGGGTATCCGCAACTTCACTGTTTAGAGAAGTTGCGGCTTCGATTGCCACGCTTCCCTGGCCAACGGCGGGTGTAAATTCAGTAACCGGTAAGTGTTCGACTATGAGATCATCGTATTCCATTCGATGAACGCCCGCGTAAGCAAGCAAAAGAGCATCGCACTGACCTTCATCGAGTTTACGGATACGCGTTTGCAGATTGCCACGCATATCGACCGTAGTCAGGTGCGGACAATAGTGTTTGAGCATCGCCACCCGGCGTGTCGATGACGTGCCAATCCGAAATGCCTGACCACCCTTGAGCGATACCGCCTTGTTTCGACTAACGAGTACGTCATTGGCTAGCTCTCGCTCTGTAAAAGCAATGATACTCAAATCGGGAGGTAAGCTTGAAGGGAGGTCCTTGGCACTATGAACAGCAATGTCGATGGTGCCATCGCGCAACTGGTCTTCCAACTCCTGCGTAAATACGCCCTTGCTTCCAATTTTCGCCAGAGAACGATCGAGCACCAAATCCCCTTTGGTCTCAATAAGCACTAACTCAGAGGTTAAGCCCGCTTGGTGAAGTAACGTTTGTATATAGGCTGCCTGCCAGATTGCTAATCGGCTGCTTCGCGTTCCAACTTTAATATGCATGATCTGGCAAAGATACGGCAGGAACATTAGGTTTTATTCACTTGGTGCTACTGTGGCAAAGTGTAGAAAGAGAGCCCCACAGAGCCCATAAATCGCAACACTATTGAAAATACGTAACTAGGTAGTAAAAATGGCAGAATGTGTTACTCCAGTGTCAAAACGGCATATTCTGGGGAGAAATAATAATTTATGGCTGACATCCTGGCTTATAAAATAAAGATTAATCCATTAGGCACGAGGTTTGTCTAAGAAATAAAAGAATTGACTAGAGCAATAAACAACATCCACTATGAAAACGATAGAAAACGTGTTTAAGGGAACAGGCGGGCAGATTGACTTGCTGAATACCCTATATGGTGGGTCGAGTCAGACCACCATGAACGTTGAGCGAGAAGATGAACGCTTAATTATAACCCTATCTGCCCCTGGCGTAAAAGCCAATTCATTTAATGTGCTGGTTGAGGGTAGTAAACTCGTTCTCTATACGTTGTTAGTCAGTACATCTGAGCGCCAGGAAGAAGGTGTAAGTCAGCGATTGGCCGTACCTATGTTCCTGCGGGTTTTGGATATTCCGTCCTTCATTGATGCCGATCATATAGAAGCTATTCATGAACAAGGCAGGGTAATGGTCATGCTGCCTTTCAAAGACGAAGAGCATTTGCATCGTCGGATCGATATTAAAAACTTATTTTAAGCCTATCTCTTTGCATTCCTTCCAGGTCCTGCGGGTCCTGTTGCCTATAGATGAGTTCAAAGCCGCTTTTACGGAAGCGGCTTTTTGATTTTGTACCTATCAATACGTATGAGCAATAAAGCCTGACTATATTACTAGTCAGGCTTTATTGCTCATACGTATTGATAATTGGTATTCTGCAAGAATTTAGCAGTGTCAAAAAATCACTCCTTAGTTGTTGAAAATAAAAATCAGATACAACAAGAGCTGATTAGCCTTGATACTGTTGCGCGCATAACCGTTGCACTTTTTCCCGGCTTCGCTTTAATCGCATTTTAACTGCGCTAAGCTTAAGATTATACAATTGAGCAATTTCTTCGATGCTCATATTGTCTTCGTATTTCAGGCGGAGTAACTTACGCTCTTCGCTCGAAAGAGTATCCATGGCCTGTCTGACAACCTGGAGTGTTTCTTCGTGCAACTGAGCTTCCATCGGTTCAGACTTATACCACTCCAGGCTGCCTTCCAGTGCAGTTGTTGGTAGCCGTTTGGCTAGTTTGATCTGGTCGGCGCAGTAGTTGTAGGCTATCGAATAAAGCCAAGTCGAAAAGCTGGAGCGCTGTTGGAAGGCATCTAGTTTATTAAATACCTTCAGAAAAATGTCGTGGGTAAAATCTTCGGCCTGTAAAGAATCATTCGTCATTGACAGGCACCGCCGGTAGACTTTCTTTACGTACCGGTTATAGAGGGCTTCGAAGCAATGATCCGGCTGGGTAGGTAAGTACCGTCGAATCATCTCTTCATCGGTTAAAGAGACCTGCATGATAAATCGTTAATTATGGGTTAGACTAAGTTTACAAAATAAATGTATCTATATGACTAATAGACATTAGTAATTCGATTTGGTTAACAGATTTGGTATGAATTTATTTAACGGTGTATATGTACACCGTTAGCGGCCAGATAGAGCTTTAAAAAGTCGCTTATAATGTATTTTAGCGGGGAATGTCCTAAATTTCAATACCCCAATAACTCTATTGACGTGTCTTACTCGCCAATTTAGTTTGTGAGTTGTTATAAAAGGGCTAAAAACGCAGCTTTTCGCGTTTACTATATGTTACCTTATATAGGGAAGTATACCTGAAATGTAGTGCCTGACCCTGGCTCACTACTGGCCGTAATAGTCCCACCATGATTAGCTGCGACCTTTTCGCAAATGGCTAAACCAATACCTGTACCGGCAAATTCGGTTTTGTTGTGTAGCCGCTGGAAGACCTGAAAGATGCGATCAACATATTTTTGGTCAAAGCCGATACCATTATCGGCTACATCAACTCGATAGTAAGTCGCTGCCTGGCGAGTTGGTTTTATAGAAGCAGGAATGTCTGAAGCGACTACGATTTGGGAGCTGACACGAATTTGAGGAGTAACATTCGCACGGCGAAATTTGAGGGCATTATTCAGTAAGTTCTGGAACAGTTGCTCCAGTTGTAATCGATCGCCCTGTATTGTGGGTAGGTTCTCAACCGTAACAACGGCACCTGTTTCCTGGATGAGCAGTTCCAGATCCGTCAGAACCATGTTTATCACACCAGTCAGTGAAATGGGCGCTGTGGTGTTCTGTTGCGTTGAAATGCGCGAGAAACTTAGCAGATCTTTAATCAGCGTCGACATTCGACCAGCGGCTACCTGCATCCGTTCCAGGTGATTCACACCGTCGCCTAACTGGTTGGCATATTGAGTTTTTAACAAATCGCCGAAGGACTGGATCTTGCGCAAAGGCTCCTGTAGGTCATGGCTGGCGATGTAGGCAAATTGCTGTAGGTTATTGTTTGATCGGTTCAACGCCTGATTGCTGATTTCCAGCGCTGTATTTGTTTGCTCAAGTTGCTCGTTGTTGTCTTTTAGCAATTGCTGGGTTTCTTTCTGAGCCGTCAGATCCGTTAAGATCATACTCAAACAAACGCCACCATCAAGGTCCAGGGCAGTTGCCGAGAGTTGACAAGGTACTATTTTTTGGTTATTGCCAATAAGAGTAAATTCAATCTTCCGATTACCTGTCCAGACTTCTTTAAACAAAGAATCAAACTCCTCTTTGTAGTTGGGCCCCGTAAATTGATCAAAGGGTAAGCCAATGACTTTCGATAGGGGAAAATCAACCATTGAGGCAAATGTAGAATTGCTATATAAAATAAGACCGTCCTTATTTAGAGTGACAGCCCCTTCATTCATGGTTTCGATAAAAATCCGGTAGGTTTGATCGGCTGTTTTCAGGGTATAGAGCTCATGACCATCTTCTCCCTCAACCACTAAAGCATCGATCTGACCAGTACGAATGGCCTGGATCGTTTCGGTTGCTTCTTCGAGTTGCCAGCGCAGGCTTTCATTTTCGGCGACCAGTTGCTCATATGTTTTAGGTCCATTCATGCTCATTACCTGGAAAGCCCTAATCCGGTGAGTACTTTTTCTGTATTCGAGAGATCGCCAACTAACCTTCGTTCGGGTAAGGGCATACGTTTAATTAATAAAGGCAGTGCAATAAGTTGCTCCTGCTCTGCCAGTGCTTTTTGCTGATACACATCAATTACTTCCAGTGAATACTTTCCTGGTATATACGATTCACAAATTTGTTTGAGATTTGCAATCGCCCGTGTTGAGTGCAGGGAAGCTCCCGTTACAAATAAATGTAGTACGTAGAAACCGTCTTCGGCATCTGGATCGGTATCTTCTGGTTGTGATGGGTCAGTCATCTACTTACTTGCCGGACGAATGTTTAAGCCTACCAGAACTTTTTCTTCATTCGATAGATCACCAATGATTTTTCGAATAGGCTCAGGTACTTTTTTTACTAAAGTGGGCACTGCAAAAATCTGGTCGCCTTCGGCCAGTTGTGGTTTTACCAACAAATCAATTACCTCAATGATGTACTTACCTTTCAAATGCTCTTCGCAATACCTTTTCAGGTTGCTCAGGGCGGTCTGAGATTTAGGTGTATTTCCGGCAATATAGAGTCGCAACTCCCAGGTTTCTTCTTTTGTTTTCATCTATCGTTAGTTGAGTCACCTAATGAATTACTCGTTATGTCGGTTACGAGTAATTTGTTCGCGATTTTTGTCAAGTACCTCTTTGCGTAACTCGTCCTCAATGTACGTCTTGTTTAACTCGTCCTGTACCGATTCGAACTCTTCTTTCAGGCCAGCTATTTTTGATTCGAGGACCAATCGCTTGCGTTCAATTTCCCGATTTTTTCGGCTAACGGCGTGTTCGCGCAGGACCACCCCCGTCTCTTCCTGTAATTGCTGCGTTTCTCGGGCCGATCCGGTTAGAACACCTTCGGGACCCAAATAAACGTCAATCATATTCAGCCCCTTGTCGGTAATTACAAATTCCCGTACCTGGTTGGAGTGCTTCATACCCCGGGATTTCATGACATACATTCCCCGATTTCGTTCACCGTTCGATTCGATGTCCCGTACCAGCAGCCAGGCATCTACTAACGATGAAACACCTTCGTCTGTTTGTTCATTGACTACATTATTCAGCGAAAGCGCCGTGAACAGAACGGTTATTTGTTCTGCTTGTAGAAAGTCAATCAACCGCATCAGCATCGACTTGACATCGCTGACAGAACCAACCGTTATCAGATTCGTAATTGGGTCCAGAACAACGGCTGCTGGTTTGAATTCTTTAATCTGGTTATGAATGCTTACCAGATGCATTTCCAGGCCGTTCAGGGTTGGCCGGGATGCCTGAAACTTTAGCAAGCCGCTATCGATATGTTTCTGAAGATCAAGGCCAATAGAACGCATATTCCGAATGATCTGTTGGGGCGATTCTTCAAAAGCGAAGTAGATACAGCGTTCATTCCGCTGGCAGGAGGCATCGGCAAATGAGGCAGCGATACTGGTTTTTCCGGTACCGGCAGTGCCTGAAACCAGAATACTACTACCCCGGAAAAAGCCCTGACCATCCAACATTTTGTCCAGCGTAGGGATGCCCGACGAGATGCGTTCGGACGAGACAGGATGATCAAGCGTCAGAGATGTAACGGGCAGAACCGAAATGCCTTTCTCGTTAATTAAGAATGGGTATTCATTGGTGCCGTGTACAGAGCCTCGATATTTGACAATGCGAAGAAGGCGAGTCGAGATTTGATTGTTGATCCGGTGGTCGAGTAGAATAACGCAATCGGATACATATTCTTCGAGACCGTGGCGAGTCAACATGCCCTCGCCTTTTTCCCCCGTAATGATGGTGGTTACTTTCTTTTCTTTTAACCACTCGAACAGCCGTTTCAACTCAGCCCGTAGAATTCCCTGATTAGTGAGGCCAGCAAACAGATTTTCGATTGTGTCTAGAACAACTCGTTTTGCTCCTATGCTGTCGATCGCATAGCCTAAGCGAATAAAAAGTCCATCCAGATCATATTCGCCGGTTTCTTCAATTTCGCTTCGTTCAATGTGAACGTGATCGAGCTTGATGAGTTTCTCTTTTTGGAGCTGGTCAAGATCAAACCCTAATGATGTGACATTCTGGGTTAGCTCTTCCGTTTTTTCTTCAAAAGCCATGAATACGCCTGGCTCATTGTAATCCATTGCTCCACGAACAATAAATTCGATTGAGAACAAGGTTTTGCCACTTCCGGCACCACCACAAATAAGTGTTGGTCGCCCGGCGGGCAATCCTCCAGTCGTTATTTCATCCAGCCCTATAATACCGGTTAGGGATTTAGGCAGGGATTTTAAAGGTGTATTGTGTTTGTTGGATGTTGTTGAACTCATTTAAGTATGAAAGTGTCTGCTTCTAAAATCATCGGCTCTGCCTACTAAATGGCATTTGTAAAACTCGTTATCTCAGTCGCTTAATCAAACTCGATATGCGATTTTTATGATATATACTCGAAAAATAAAAAATAGTTTAACCATGAAGGTGTAAGTAACGTATAGTGATGTAGATCTCACTATTTAATAGTCAACTACTGACTATAACCTATTGTAATTGATTTAACGTTTAACTAAACCAAGCTAAAGAACACTGCATAAAAAAGCAAAAGCCAATTAGTCTTGCCATCACAAGCTAATTGACTTTTGCTTTTTTATGTGGAATTAAGCCCTACCTATATAACAGACATGCGAGTTGTTTGTCCTGATTGGAGAGCCTTTCAATTGCGTTCCAAAGCTACTGACCAAACATCATCTTTAATGACTGGGGCAAATATGGGAGGGCAATCAGGCTAGCGAGTACGTCTTCTTCTACCTTACGGGTTAGTACAATCTGAGACACGGTTTGTATTGTAATGGTTGTGTTGGCTTCTTCGATCAGGGTAATATCGTCGCCTGCTTGCACGACTCCCGGCTCAACCACCCGAAAATAAATACCAGAACGACCCTCGCGAGCAAAGTGTCGAGTCATGCCAGGGTCATCGAATCGAACGTTTAGTTTATAACATGGAAAGCGTGGTTGAACAGCACGTAGTAAAGCCGATCCAATACGAAACAGATCGCCCATGCGTACTTCAGATTCAAGCAGACCTGAGGTCGTTAGATTTTCGCCGAACAAGCCTGGCGTCCAGTCCTCGCGGTTAATTTGGTGCCTCCAATGGGCATAGTGGGTATCGTCATAGGCGTAAACAGCTTTGTCGGGGCCGCCATGTACAATCAAATCTGCCTGCCGATCTCCAACAAAATTGAGCAATTCGAGTGACACCGGCCCCGAAGCGGGTTGCTTGTAGAAGCCCGTCGTAATTGTTCGTCCACCCCATTGGACAGAACGAGGCAGGCCCACATTGACCGATAAGATATGCATGAGCTAGCTTGGGTTGGTTATAGACTGCTTAGCTGACGTTCATCGGCCTGGATTGGTAAATCGTTAATGCTGGCAAATCGTTTTCGCATGAGACCATTTTCATCGAACTCCCATAGTTCATTGCCATAGCTGCGATACCATTGCCCGGCAGCATCGTGCCATTCATATTCAAACCGAACCGCCATCCGATTCTCGCGAAAGCCCCATAGTTCTTTCTTGAGTTTGTAATCAAGCTCTTTTTCCCATTTGCGGCTCAAAAACGCTTTTACAGCTTCACGTCCATTAATAAACTCTGTGCGATTACGCCACTCAGTATCTATCGTATAGGCTAAACTGACTCTTTCGGGGTCTTTACTATTCCAGGCATCTTCGGCCATCTGCACTTTTTGCTGCGCCGTTTCCAGTGTGAACGGTGGTAAAGGTGGACGTAACGCTGGGTTATAGGGAGGTTGCGCTAATACTTCGTCCCACAGGTCGTCGCCACAGGCTTCGTTAACAAAAGGGCGGCCGTCATCTTCAGATGGCGTATCGGAGTTAGTTGTGTTCATGATAAATTGGTTGAGAGCGTTATGATTAAACAGTTTCGAGTTCAGTTGCTAAAGGAAAGTCAATGGGGATATTGGTCAGGTTATGCAAGTAATTCATCGCAATCTTATCGCTTACCTGTAAAATCACATCAACCAAATTGCCATCGGTATAGCCCGCTGCATAGAAAGCATCCAATGTGTCAGAGGCTACCCGGCCTTTATTTTCAGTAATGTCTTTAGCCAATTTAACCAGCGCATCTAGTTTCGGAGCCGCACTATAACCACTCCGAAGATCCAGGATTTCTTCCTCAGAAAAGCCGTTTATTTTTCCCAACACAGTATGGGCACTCTGACAATACCGACATCCATTTACCTCGCTCACCGCTAAATTGACCACTTCTTTTTCTTTGTTACTTAGAGATGTTTTGGCTCCCTGAAAGGCCAGATATCTTGCCAGGCCGTTGTCTGAGTGAGCGATTGTTGCATACAGATTAGGTACAAAACCAAGGCCCTTTTGTAAAGCATCAAACAGGGCCTGATTACTTTCTGAGACTTCGTCCCGTGTAGGTACTGTGAATTGTTTCATGAACTTGATTGGTTTGAAAGGTGAATTTTACTGAAAATTTGAACAGAACAGTCTGTCTATGATATAGAAAAAATTAAAGCAATTTCTCAAGTAAGGTGTGGGCTGCCTGAACGGGCCATGCGTTCTGCTGCATTTGTCCAGCAATCAAAGCTCCTTCAAAAAGTACGGTCACAGCATCTGCTTGTTCTGCCTGATCGGTACCGCTCAGCAGATCGGTAAAAAACTGACGCATACGAGCCTTATGATTGCGAATTATAGCTCGCACAGCTTCGCTTTCCTGCGGTACTTCAGAAATAATATTCTGGAAATGACAGCCTCGAAAGGCCACTGTTTCTGAAAAATCAAGTAACAAATCAAATGCAGCCAAAACTTTGGTTTTAGGCATAACGTAAGGTGCCAGATAGTCGTTGAGACCGATAAACCATTCATTGCTCGTCTTGGTCAGGTAGGCAATGAGCAAATCTTCTTTAGATGGAAAGTGCTGATAGAGACTGGCTTTCGCCACAGCTGCTTCATTAATCAACTGGTTAATGCCTGTTAGATTATACCCTTGTTTATAGAATAGCCGCGATGCCGTATCAATAATTCGATCACGGGTTTCAGATGGGCGGGCTTTTTCTGACGAATTAGTTTTCATTATAATAAGCACAGTTAATATCAATACAGACTAGTCTGTCTATTAGTTCCAAAGACTGATACTTTTTTTAATAAGCATAGGAATTTCGCAAAAGCGAGCAAAAAGCCGTGCCACGGTTTATCCATTACCCTAAAAATAACCGTGGCACGGCTTTTTGCTCGCTTTTGCGAAATTCCTACTTGATCACCCGTTTAACCGGAAGGCCGAAGCATTGTATTTGCTTCATTAATCAGTTGGCTTTTCCTAAGGACACCAATTTTGTATCAACGGAGAAGTAGGAAAGTATAGGGAAGCCTCTGTATAAGTGAGTTTTATATTTGAAAAATTATAGATTACATTTTGAATCCCTCTCTTATAAGTCTACATGAAAAAATGCCTTTCCCTTTTTGCGTTACTTCAATTGATTAGTACGTGGTCACTTGCCCAATCGAGCGTTCAACAGCTGCTGACCGAAAACCGAGTCAATCCTATTGGGTTAGATGTAACTATACCTCGATTGAGTTGGCAATTGATTGCTACAAAACAAAATGTTCGGCAAACAGCTTACGAAGTTCGGGTTAATACTGATGCTGCCTCGATAGCAAAAGGAGCTGTTTGGCAGTCTGGGCGAGTAGCCTCAGATCAGTCAGTGCATGTGCTCTATGCAGGGACTGCGCTAAAGCCGGGACAGCGGTATTTCTGGCAGGTTCGTATCTGGGACAATACCGCGACTAAGCCATCAGCCTGGAGCCCAGTGGCGTATTGGCAAACGGGTTTGCTGACAGCAGGAAATTGGAAAGCCAAATGGATAGAGCCAGGCTATGTGGAAGATACCGTGAATCGGCCAAGCCCACTAATGCGAAAAGTGTTCGCCACGCCGAAGAAAGTACGTTCTGCCACTTTATCCATCACGGCGCATGGCCTCTACGAAGCGCAGATAAATGGAAAACGTGTCGGTGATGCCTATCTGACACCCGGCTGGACAAGCTACAACAACCATCTTCAATATCAGACTTATGATGTTACGAACCTGATAAACCAGGGGCAGAATGCGATTGGTGTTTCGTTGGCCAGTGGCTGGTACCGGGGGCGCTTGGTCTGGGAAAATCAAAGGAATATGTATGGCAAAAATCTGGCGTTAGTAGGGCAACTGGCCATTACGTATACCGACGGAAGTTCGGAAACGGTTATTACCGACGAGAGCTGGAAATCATCGACAGGCCCCGTTCGTTTTGCCGAAATTTACGATGGTGAAATCTATGATTCCCGACTTGAAAAAGCAGGCTGGACAACCGCAGGCTATGCTGATTCCGACTGGTCGGGCGTAATGACGAAGCCGTTTGGGTATACGAATCTGGTAGCCAACTACAACGAACTGGTTGGGCAGCACGAAACCCGCAAACCAGTAAAAGTGATAACGACGCCCAAAGGCGAGACCGTGCTGGATTTCGGGCAAAATCTGGTGGGCTGGGTAAAGTTCAAGGTGACCGGAAAAGCTGGGGATAAAATCGTGCTTTCGCATGTGGAAATGCTCGACAAGTTCGGTAATCCCTACTTCGAAAACCTCCGTACGGCGAAGGCGCTGGCAACTTATCTGCTCAAAGGAGGGACCGAAACTCTCGAGCCTCATTTCACCTTTTTCGGCTTTCGCTACGTGCAAATCAATGGGTTAACTGGCCCAATTAATCCGGCTGATTTTACTGCGATAACTCTGTATTCCGACATTCCAAAAACCGGCGAGTTCACGACCTCAAACGCTCTTGTCAACCAATTACAGAGCAATATTCAATGGGGTCAGCGGGGTAACTTTCTTGACGTTCCCACCGACTGCCCGCAACGCGACGAACGATTGGGATGGACTGGTGATGCTGAAGTATTCTCCAGAACGGCGGCTTTCAACTTCGGCGTCAACAATTTCTTCGCCAAGTGGCTTAAAGACGTTACCGCCGATCAGTTTTCGAACGGAGCCGTTCCGTTTATTATTCCGGATGTGCTTAATAAACGTCCGGTTAAAGATGAACCAGCAGGCGCAGCAGGCTGGTCGGATGCGAGCATAATCATTCCCTGGAATATGTATCTGGCTTACGGCGATCGGCGTATTGTAGAGCAGCAATATGCCACTATGAAAGCATATGAAGGCTATATGGAACGTGTGGCGAAAAATGATCTCTGGAGTGAAGGCTTCCAGTTTGGCGACTGGCTTTCTTATGTAACCACTGAAGGGAGCCCGGCTTTTGAAGCTAAATCGGCCTTCACCGATAATCATTTGGTAGCTCAATGCTTCTATGCGTATAGTACCGATCTGATGCGGAAGGCGGCTATGTTATTAGGCAAAACAGAGGATGTTACCCATTACGCGGCACTTTTAGAACGTATTAAAAAAGCGTTTCAGAATGCCTATATGACCCCGAGTGGTCGACTGATTTCGGATACACAAACAGCTTATGTACTGGCGTTGCAGTTCGACATGATTCCCGAAAATCTACGCCCACAAGCAGTAGATCGACTGGTTGACAATGTCAAAAAATATAACAACCACTTAACCACAGGCTTTCTGGGCACGCCTTTCTTATGCCATGTATTGACTCGTTTTGGCCGGACCGATGTGGCTTACAAATTGCTGTTGCAGGAAACGTATCCGTCTTGGTTATATCCGGTGAAAATGGGAGCTACGACGATCTGGGAACGTTGGGATTCAATGAAGCCCGACAGTACTTTCCAGAGCCCGTCCATGACTTCCTTCAACCACTATGCATACGGAGCCGTTGGCGACTGGATGTACCGAACCATTACCGGCATTGACACCGACGAAACCGATCCTGGCTATAAACACACGATCATTAAGCCACAACCCGGCGGTGGTTTAACATCGGCGAGTGCCAGTTTGCAAACGTATTATGGCACCGTTCGGTCGAGCTGGAAAAAGGAAGCAGATAAGTTGTCGTTTACAGTAGAAATTCCAGCCAATACAACGGCTACGATTTACGTTCCAGCCAAAAATGCGGAAGCTGTTCTGGAGAGTGGTAAATCGTTATCAGCGGCAGGATTGACAGCAGCTGGTTCCGGACCGGGATACGTAGTGCTAAAAATCGGATCGGGCGTGTATAATTTCACAAGTTCGGGCTTGTAGGGAGTTAGTTTGCTTTTCCGTGATGTCGGTTATAAGTAACCGCCATCACGGAAACACTAGTACCACTATTCGTAAAAAGAAGTAGTTTAAGGTTTGAACAACTGAAATCAGGTTCAGTTTCAACACTATGGCTTCTTCTAAAACACCACTCTACACGGCTTTGGCCGCTAACTTAGGTATTGCCGCTACTAAGTTTATTGCAGCCAGTATTACAGGAAGTTCGGCGATGATTTCGGAAGGTATTCACTCCCTGGTCGACACCCTAAATGAGTTACTGCTGCTGTTAGGGATTAGTCGAAGTCAGCGCCCACCCGATCAAAAGCGCCCCTTTGGGTATGGACGGGAGCAATACTTTTGGGCTTATGTAGTAGCTCTTCTCATTTTTGCCGTAGGCGGGGGCGTTTCCTTTTATGAAGGCATGACCCATATGCAGCATCCGGAGTTGATCAAAGACCCTTTCTGGAATTATATCGTATTGGGGGTTGCCTTTACGTTAGATGGCTATTCGTTGATCACAGCCTGGCGTGCTTTCAATGCTACTCGTGGCGATCAATCGCTCTGGGCCGCTATAAAAGATAGTAAAGACTCCGCTACATTCACGGTTTTGTTTGAAGATGCGTCTGATGTATTGGGTCTGATCATCGCTTTCCTGGGTGTGTTTCTTGGTCATACCTTCAATAATCCCTATTTAGATGGGTTGGCGTCGATTCTCATTGGTTTGCTGTTAGTCGGCGTAGCCGTCGTTCTGGCACGTGAAAGCAAAAGTTTACTTCTGGGCGAAGGGGTTTCTCCACAACTGTCTGCTCAGCTAGTCGCGTTGACCGAAGCCGACCCGGCAGTGCTAAAAACGGTTCAAATTGCAACAATCTATCTCGGGCCAGAGGAAATTACCTTAGTACAGAGTGTAAATTTTCATGCTGAGCTAACGACTGACGCAATCAATCAGGCGATTGTACGCATCCATGCATCAATTCAAAAGGCTTTCCCAGAAATAAAACATCCGTTTATTCAGCCGGTAGCCATGCCTGAAAATAGCAATATGGTACTTCCCCGAACAGGGGTAAGTCATTAGGACGTTGATTATGAGCTAGTGAAATTAGAAGCCATGTACATGCTTCGCCACTTGTGTACTTGTGCCCACCGCTCTTAAAGCCAAAGCCGCTTCCTGTATAGTTGCCTCAATGAGGGCCTTCGGGTTGTTGTAGGTTTGATTCATCAAAGGAAAACAAGGCCCCATAAATCATCGGCTTTGCCTTACAATCACTCACAAAACAACCAATTATTCAGTCATGAAAACTACATACGTAATCGCCCTGTTTGCCATCATTTCTACGCTTAGCGCATGCAGTAAAAAATCGGATGATGTGATGCCAGCGCAGACCACTACAACACCGACTACGCCAACCACTACCACTACACCAACTACCCCCACGCAGTCGACCACTCAGGTCGCAGCAGGTTTTCAGGTCAAGGTAGATGGCTATGTCTATACGCCTGACTTGAATTATGCCCTGACTAGCTCGCCAGCTGATGATACCTACTACGGTATTTATGGCCTCGACAGCAAAACCGGAAACCTGGTCGCCCTTTTGTTACCTAAAACAGTCGGCGAAGGCACCTTTCCTATTAATACGGTCAATCTTGGTATTATGACGGTTAATCAATATGATTTCTCGACCCGCAATGGTGGCACAGGAACCGTCACGATTACGAAGAAGACGGCTACCAATGTGATCGGTACATTTAGTTTTACGACTTATGATGCATCCGGTACGATCAAAAGTACATTGACGGAGGGCAGCTTTAATGTCGCTTTTAAGTAACCAGGAAAAATAACCACAAAGGGACGGGGAGCGTATAGTCTTTAAAGAGGAGATTTATCCCCTTATTGCTCTACACTCTCCGTCCCTTTGTGGTTGCTAAATAGTAGTTATTTACTGGGGACGTTTGAATAAACCTACGTAAGCCGCCTTGCCCAGCACATGATTCTGAATGGCCTTCATGACATTCAACCGAGTTTCTGAACCCTCTGCGCTTGGCTTCACATCGAGTTTAGTATCCAGGGCATATAATTCAAATACGTAATGATGCAACGGACCCGAAGCCGCAGCACCTGGGCCGCGGTAAGATGGTGTAAATACATTCATCTGATAACTCCCATCGGGTAATTGTGCCCCAACAGGAATGCCTTCTGGCAATCCAGTGAGGTTGGCCGGAATGTTCCAGACCAGCCAATGGAGGTTATCATCAATGCTTTTGTTCCGACTCACATCAACATCATGCATATGCAGAATAAAGCTCTGCGTGCCCGCCGGAACGTTGGTCCAACTTAATTCGGGTGAAGTTCCTCCACCAGGTGCAGCACCCGGAGCCGCCTGTGTAAACTTGATTGGGATAATTCCACCATCCGGGAACGCTGTACTGGTCAATCGCATGGGCGGAGCAGCTGGCGCTGTTGTCGAAGTAGGCTGCTGGGCGAACGTTGCTGAAATCGTACTGATCAGCAAGGTGAAAATGAGCGTAAGTCGGTTCATTGTTGTGTCTTTGCTTAGTTTGGTCATAACCGTATGCGGGAGCGATTACCTGACAGATTATAGTCAGTATTTTTTAATGATCTTAACTAACGGACGGCTAATGAGTTCGTACCCTTTATCAGAAGGATGTAGCCCGTCATAAGTTTTGTCAATGGCCCCAACAGGGTAGGGGTACTCATCTGTTTCGGGGTTGAAGGGAATATCAATAAACTTCGGATACCCATAATTGGTATAAACACCACTTTTTGGATCTTTCAGTCGTTTATATTTAACCAATTTCTTCGCCTGTAAGCCATTCAGGTGATAAAGATCGACCACGGCAAAATGTTCGGCATGACCAATTGAATCGATGGCATTGGCAAAGGCTTCCAGATACTGCCCATTTTTTGGCTTATATGATCCGTACGCGTTATTTTTGAAATTAGCCAAATAGACAAAGTCTACCCGCTGCATGGGTGTGATTAAAATGATGGGTGCCTGAGGATTCAGGCTTCGAAGCTTGTCGACAATAATCCGGAAAGAGCCGTATACTGTGTTGTTGCCCGTGTTACGTTGATAATCGTCCAAACGACCTAAAGGCCGGCCTGACCACCAATCGTTGGTACCCAAAAAGACCGAATATATATCGGCTTTAACGAGTCCTAGCGTTTCAATTGACTTTGCAATGCCACCCGAAGTCCAGCCATTATGGCCTTGGTTGATGTATTTAACATAAGGTAGTTCTTCGGTTACCCGAGTCATATATCCTTTGGTAATCCGATTTCCGGTTTCATCCAGATGTTCATTTAAATACGTAATTGAATCGCCAATAGCCACCCATGTAATCGCTTCGTGTTTAATCGAACTGGTCAAACCAATCAGGGCTAAGAGCAGAACCAGATTTTTCATAATACTTTATTCCTTTGTAGTTCCTGAAAAGGTTAATGAATGATCTATTTACTGATGATTTCTACAGTTCTGTGAACACACATTTCTGGCTTTTTTGCCAAGATAGGCAGTTTTTGGCCATGTAGAACCGTATTTTATGGGGATGCGTTTACAGCTACACGAGCCTGATCGTCGATCCCTATTACTACCTAATGAAACATATTCTGGATAATCCCGCCTGGAACGCCTTGAGCTCCGGTAATCGCCATTTGTCTTTGGGGACTGAAACCGCAAAATACTTTGTCGCGGAAGTTTCCCCCTTTGCGGCTATTCTGGAAAATACCCTGGCCAATTTTGACCAGCTTCATCAAGTCATCTCCTCTGAAAATCCGATTCTCTTAATTTCTGATGAGATAATAACGATTCCTGAATTCTGGAAAACTCTCAATCGGATAGATGGTTTTCAGATGGTATATGATAAATCCACCGAGCCCACTCTGCCATCTCATTCTATTGTGCCGCTAACTGAGCAACACGTACCTCAAATGCTGGCGTTGACTAAATTGACTAACCCTGGACCGTTTTCTCGGAGAACAATTGAATTTGGCCATTATGAAGGGATTTTTGATGGTGACGAGCTTGTAGCAATGACCGGCCAGCGATTGCACGCGTTTGAATTTGCCGAAATCAGTGCCGTTTGTACGCACCCTGATTACCTGGGTAAAGGCTATGCCCGGCAGTTGATCTTAAATCAAATCTATCGAATTCAGGCTGCATTAGGCACACCTTATCTGCATGTGCGTTCCGATAATACGCGTGCTATTGGCGTTTATGAAGCAATGGGATTTGAAAGCAGAAAAGAAATTTACTTCTATGTTTTGCTGAAGAATTAGCTGGTAGTCTGGGCTCCTAAAGGATTCACTATTTACAATCAGAAACAGAATGGGATGATCAAATTTGGTCGTCCCATTCTGTTTACCAAAGCGTTGAGATTTTTTCTCTGCTTTCTAATTGGAGTAAGTGGGCTTTGTTCTTAAGCCAACCCGCAAAACAAAAAACGCTTAATCGACTGATAAATAGTCAATTAAGCGTTTTTTGTAGTAGCCCGAGAAGGATTCGAACCTCCACAAACAGAACCAAAATCTGTCGTACTACCCTTATACTATCGGGCTGCTTTTGCAATTGCGAGTGCAAAGATAACCGATGAAGGGAATTAAAAACAAATACTAGCTCAAAAAAAGTGGCTTTTTTAGTCGAATAAATAAGTTACTTCCTGATTTACAGCTACCTATTATTTTGTCAAATACCGGCGACTGGCGTCGTAGGGCTAATCTTTTTGATTAATCCCTGAAGTACTTTGCCTGGTCCACACTCAAAAAAATTGGTCGCTCCGTCGGCTACCATACGTTCAACAGATTGTGTCCACCGAACGGGCGACGTGAGTTGGGCGATTAGATTGGCTTTAATTTCCTGAGGGTCGGTAGTGGGTTGAGCGTTTACATTCTGGTAAACCGGACAACGAGGAATATTAAAGGTCATTGTCTGAACGGCCTCGGCAAATTCAGCTCGGGCGGGTTCCATAAATGGGGAATGAAACGCACCACTTACCGCCAACTGAACGACTCGTTTGGCTCCGGCGGCTTTCAGGCGTTCTTCAGCTAGTTGAATCCCCGTAACGCTCCCGGAAATAACCACCTGACCAGGACAGTTGTAGTTGGCTGGAACTACAATCTCCTCCGTGATACCAGCGCATACTTCTTCAATGGCGGTATCGGCCAAACCAAGCACGGCTGCCATAGTCGATGGTGCCAGTTCGCAGGCCCGCTGCATAGCCGTTGCCCGAATAGATGCCAACCGAAGTCCATCTTCGAAAGACAATACACCAGCTGCTGTGAGCGCTGATAATTCGCCAAGCGAGTGACCTGCCACCATGTCTGGAGCAAACGAATCGGTGGTGAGGGCCAATACTACACCGTGTAGAAAAACGGCGGGTTGCGTATAAATGGTTTGCTTAAGATCTTCGTCAGTGCCTTCAAACATAATCGAGGTCAGATTATAGTCTAGCACCTCATTAGCTTGATCGAAAAGTTGGCGGGCGGCTTCGGAGTTCTGATAAAGGTCTTGGCCCATGCCTCGGAACTGCGAACCCTGACCCGGAAATACGTATGCGTTCATAGTGAATTCGATTGACAGGTTAAATGGTCAAAGGGCGCGAAAATAGTGGGATAATTATCGTTCTTCAAACGGGAAATCGTAAGCTAGTCCCTAAGGTTTTCGTTATCAGTTATTTAGATTGATCTCCTGTTGGTTAACAGACAAATTGAAAATGCTCATGAGCGGGTGTCTTACAGAAAAATAGACAAGTAAACAATTGACTACTACATGCTGTTTGGACACCAGTTCAACCGCAACAAGCAGCAGATTATTATGATTTGTCAGGCCGGTTATGGTCTCATCGACTAGCTAGGACGTGAGGATTTAGGGCTTGTCTAGAGTCGTATTTATAGGATCAAGACAAAGTTTTTTTTGAAAAATCATACTGGCCCTAAAAATCAGCAGGCCAGTATAATAATATAATTTATACCGACTGTAAATAAGTTATAAAACGGTGGATAATACCACTTAATGTTGTTTCCATGACGATTGTGCTTTAGCTTTGATGCGCCGTTTAAACCGGCTTTTTTTCAATCGTTTACACTAAATTTTCGTGTCGTTCACCGTATGGCTTGGGTAACACAAACTCTGTCCAGCTCCCTCGGCCGCAAGGTCATAATGTCGCTGACGGGACTGTTTTTATGTTCTTTTCTGATTGTACACATGGTTGGAAATCTCCAACTATTTAAAGGTGATGGCGGGCGAGCCTTCAATGAGTATACGTACTTTATGACCCATAATCCGCTCATTAAGACGGTTTCGTATCTGCTCTACACATCCATTCTAGTACACGCGTTGATGGCCTTTATACTCACGCGTCACAATCAGGCATCTCGCCCGATTAAGTATGCCTATAGTAAACCGGAAGCAAACAGCGACTGGTCGTCTCGCAATATGGGCATTCTGGGTACGATCCTGCTGTTGTTCATCATTATTCACATGCGCACGTTCTGGTACGAAATGCACTTTGGTGCAGTGCCCGTTGCCGAATATGATGGTAAAGAATACAAAGATCTGTATACTGTTGTACACGCAGCTTTTGGCGAACTATGGTACTCGGCTTTATACGTTCTATGCATGATCGTTCTGGGTTATCACCTGGCGCATGGTTTCCAGAGCGGTTTCCAGACATTGGGTATCCGGCACAAGAAATACACACCTGCCATTGAGCTTGTGGGTAAATATTTCTTTGCTATCATTATTCCGGTAGCCTTTGCGGCCATGCCGATTTACGTTTATTTACAGGTTCATCACATTATTTAAAGAGTGAAAGAATGAAAGAGTGAAAGAGCGAAAAACAGGCGCAATTCACTTAGTACCAGCGACCTGATTTCGCTCTTTCACTCTTTCATTCTTTCACTCTTTCGTTCTTTAGATATGAAACTGGAATCTAAAATCCCTGCAGGTCCTTTAGCCGAAAAATGGGCACGGCATAAATTTGCGTTGAAACTGGTCAACCCGGCTAACAAGCGTAAATACGAAATCATTGTAGTTGGTACTGGCCTGGCAGGTGCTTCGGCGGCTGCGTCTTTAGCCGAATTAGGCTATAACGTGAAGGCATTTTGCTTTCAGGACAGTCCGCGTCGGGCGCACTCGATTGCCGCTCAGGGTGGTATCAACGCTGCTAAAAACTACCAAAACGACGGCGACAGTGTATTCCGTTTGTTTTATGATACTATCAAAGGTGGTGACTATCGCGCTCGTGAAGGCAACGTTCATCGGTTAGCCGAGGTTAGTGTAAATATCATTGACCAATGCGTAGCGCAGGGTGTTCCTTTTGCCCGTGAGTACGGTGGTACGCTGGCTAACCGGTCATTTGGCGGCTCGCAGGTATCGCGTACGTTCTATGCTCGTGGTCAGACAGGTCAACAGCTTTTATTAGGTGCTTACTCGGCGTTGAGTCGTCAGGTATCTACCGGGAAAGTAAAATTATACCCACGCACCGAAATGCTCGACCTTGTGGTAGAGGGCGGCAAAGCGCGGGGTATTGTTGTTCGAAACCTAATTACGGGTAAAATAGAATCTCATTCCGGACATGCTGTGTTGCTTTGCACAGGTGGCTACGGTAACGTATTCTACCTCTCGACCAATGCGATGGGTTGTAACGTAACGGCAGCCTGGAAAGCACACAAAAAAGGGGCTTTTTTTGGTAATCCCTGCTTCACTCAGATTCACCCAACCTGTATTCCAGTATCAGGCCATTATCAATCGAAACTGACGTTGATGTCGGAGTCGTTGCGGAACGATGGTCGGGTTTGGGCGCCGAAATCGAAGGAAGATGCGCAGAAAATACAGAAAGGTCAGTTGAAACCAACCGATCTGCCCGACGAGGCACGCGATTACTTCCTCGAACGCCGATATCCATCGTTTGGAAACCTGGTGCCTCGTGACGTAGCTTCTCGGAACGCTAAAAATATGTGCGACGAAGGTCGGGGTGTTAGTAAAACCGGTCTGGCTGTGTATCTCGATTTTGCCGATGCGATCAAACGTGACGGTCAGAAAACGATTGAGGCTAAATATGGTAACCTCTTCGAGATGTACGAAAAAATCACTGGCGAAAATCCGTACGAAACGCCAATGATGATCTACCCGGCGGTTCACTACACGATGGGTGGTTTGTGGGTTGATTACAACCTGATGACCACGATTCCTGGTTTGTATGCACTCGGCGAAGCGAACTTCTCTGATCACGGCGCTAACCGACTCGGCGCATCGGCCCTGATGCAAGGTCTGGCCGACGGTTATTTCGTGATTCCATACACGGTTGGTGATTATCTGGCAACTATCGGCCCTGCTGATAAAATCCCTGTTGATTCCCCTGCCTTCAAGGAAGCTGAGAAGAAAGTTCAGGATCAGATTACCCAACTGTTGTCGATTAAAGGTGAACGGCCTGTTGATGATCTGCACAAAGAATTAGGCCACATCATGTGGGAGTACTGTGGCATGTCACGTACTGCTGAAGGGCTAGCCATCGCTAAACAGAAGATTCAGGCACTGAAAAAAGAGTTCTGGAGCAATGTGAAAATATTGGGTGATGCAGACGAAATGAACCAGGCACTTGAACAGGCAGCTCGCGTAGCTGACTTTATCGAACTTGGTGAGTTGATGGTCGATGATGCCTTGAACCGTAATGAATCGTGTGGTGGTCACTTCCGGGAAGAGTATCAAACCCCAGACGGTGAAGCCTTACGGGATGATGAACATTATGCCTACGTTGCAGCCTGGGAGTATCAGGGTGAAGGTAAACCAGAGTTACTCAACAAAGAAGTACTTGAGTTCGAAAACGTGAAACTGACACAGCGGAGTTATAAATAATTTAGCCGTCAGCCATTAGTCGATAGTTATTCGTGACTGCCGACTGATGACTATCGACTAACGACTACAATTATGAAGATTACACTGAAAGTTTGGAGACAGAAAAATAGCAATACAGCCGGAAATCTGGTCGAATACAAACTAGATAACGTGTCGGAAGACATGTCGTTCTTGGAGATGTTTGACGTATTAAATGACTCGCTGACCCGGAAAGGCGAAGACCCTGTTACCTTCGACCATGACTGCCGGGAAGGTATCTGTGGTACGTGTTCGATGTACATCAACGGCCGGCCGCATGGACCACAAACGGGTGCTACCACCTGCCAGTTGCACATGCGCTCGTTTAACGATGGCGACACCATTGTGGTAGAACCTTGGCGGGCACGGTCGTTCCCGGTTATCAAAGACCTGATGGTTGACCGGGCTGCTTTTGATCGGATTATCCAGTCGGGCGGTTATGTATCGGTTAACACCGGTTCAGCTCGTGACGCCAACGAAATCCTGATTCCTCGCACCATTGCCGACGAAGCGATGGACGCTGCGGCCTGTATTGGTTGCGGAGCCTGCGTGGCAGCTTGTAAAAATGCATCGGCTATGCTGTTCGTATCGGCGAAAGTATCTCAGTTGGCTATTCTGCCACAAGGAAAGTCTGAACACAAGGAGCGTGCTGAACGTATGGTAGCCCAAATGGACGCCGAAGGTTTCGGCGCCTGTTCGTTCACAGGTGCGTGCTCGGTCGAGTGTCCAAAATCGATCTCACTCGATCACATTGCCCGAATGAACCGCGAGTATCTGGGTGCGAAACTTAGCTCGGATAACGTTAACGGATAAATTAGATAAAATTATGTGCGTATAAATCCGGTCGTCTATTGTGATGGCCGGATTTATTTTATAGTAGATTTAGGACCCACTGATTGATGAATGAGTTAGCGATTACAATTAATGGAAATTTAGTTTTGCCCATGTTTAAGTGAATTATGGCAGGTGGACTTTTTAATCGCAGGGATGTCCTTGCCTATTTTGTCGTTGCTGCTATTGGTGCTTCTTTACAGCTTGTAGCAGGAAGTTTGTTTCAGGATTGGTTTCAGTTAAGCTACCAACAGGCATTATTCGCAGGCTACATTATTGCTTTTGTTGTGGGCTTCTTTTTAACAAAACTCTTTGCCTTCAATGCAAAGAATTCAGCTAAAACTCAGCGTGAAGCTATCAAATTCACCCTTGTTTCGATCATCTCCTGTTTGATTACTGTTTATGGCGCTACGTTGCTTTATGACTATTCGATCAATGAGTTTCAGTTGATAACCGTTATCATTCCTTTCTCAGTGAAAGCAGTGAATTTGAATAAACTTGTTGCTCATACGACTGGAATGGGGCTCAGCTTTCTGAGTAACTATGTGTTACATAAGACGTTTACATTCCGTAATACAGGTTTTTATGAAGGCCTAAAAAGACTATTGAATTTATAAGATACTGTAGTTTAATTAATTATGGCGCTGGACCATAAGAATAGGATTTTACTTTTCCAACGGAGTAGGTTCTTTGAGAGTCTTTGTCTAAAACAGCTACATGTATGAAGCTCTATTCCTTTTCTCTCATTCTACTGGTTGTCGTTGCGTCTGTCATTTGTCCATCAATCCTATTTTCCTCTGGACAGCCATTTCCAGAAACCAACAATAAAGTCCACTATGACAAGTTAACGGGTAAGAAAGAAATCAACCTACTCTATCAAAAGTTACGGGCCGGGTATGCATTTGATAAGTTAGCTCAACAGTACTCGCAGGATTACGGCTCCTACACTAGTGGCGGAAATCTGGGCTGGCAAAAGCTGGATCAATTCGTACCTGTTTTTAGCAAGACAGTCGATGGTATTACTAAAGCACAATTTTCGAAGCCCTTCAAAACTGAATTTGGCTATCATATTGTGCAACTCCTGGATAAGAAAGAAGGAGAGGTCTTAGTTAGACACATATTGTTGAAAGTAAACGACTAATGTAAACAGGGTCAGGGCCGAAAATTGATCCAATTTTCGGCCCTGACCCTGTTTACATTAGTGCCTTGCCTTATACAGTCGCTCCTTCCTTCAACCGTTCAGCATTTTCTGCAATACGTAATTGTTCGATGAAGTCACCGATACCACCGTCCATTACGGCGGGGAGGTTATAAACCGTCAGGCCAATGCGGTGATCAGTTACGCGGCTTTGGGGATAGTTATATGTCCGGATTTTGTCGGATCGGTCGCCACTACCAACCATTGTTTTGCGTTGTGAAGCAATGGCATCGTTGTGTTTCTGTAATTCGATTTCGTAAAGCCGCGACCGCAATACAGTCAGCGCTTTATCAAAATTCTTCAACTGTGAGCGCTCGTCCTGACATTGTACGACTAAGCCAGTTGGAATGTGCGTCAAACGTACCGCTGAGTAAGTCGTGTTTACCGACTGGCCACCCGCTCCCGACGAACAAAAGGTATCTTTACGGATGTCGTTCATATTGATCTCCACGTCAACTTCTTCCGCTTCGGGTAGGACGGCCACACTAGCAGCTGAGGTGTGAATACGGCCCTGCGTTTCAGTTGCAGGTACGCGCTGTACGCGGTGTACACC
Source organism: Spirosoma arboris (assembly GCF_009754945.1). Taxonomy (GTDB): domain Bacteria; phylum Bacteroidota; class Bacteroidia; order Cytophagales; family Spirosomataceae; genus Spirosoma; species Spirosoma arboris. The sequence continues at coordinate 538,286 of NZ_WPIN01000002.1, read as the reverse complement.
TGACTCGAACTTCAGTTTTCCGTACACATCTTCGCCTTCGATCTCGGTAATTATTTCTTTATAGCCGCCCGATGTTCCTTCGGTATAATCCACCAGCGACATTTTCCAGCCCATTTTCTCACAGAAGCGTTGATACATCCGGAAAATATCGCCCGCAAAAATGGCCGCTTCGTCACCGCCGGTACCACCACGAATTTCAAGAATGACGTTTTTGCTGTCATTCGGATCTTTCGGCATCAACATCTCTTTGAGTGTTTCCTCCAAAGTGTCCCGACGAGGCAGCAGTTCGTCTAATTCTCCCTTAGCCATTTCCCGAAAATCTTCGTCCTTTTCAGTAGCGATGATTTTCTTTGCATTTTCGATCTCTTCGAGCAGTTGGGTATAAGCCTGATACTGCACAACGATCTTTTCTAAATCTTTGTACTCCTTACTGAGCTTCATGAACCGCTTCTGGTCAGAAACGGCTTCGGGTTGCACAATTTGTTGAGCTACTTCGTTGAAGCGTTCACGAATGGCTTCTAACTGGTCAAGCATGAGTTATAACTTTATTTGTCATTCCAGCGGAACAACAAGAGGATGTGACAATTAAGAAATACAAAATTACGAAAATCCCGTGGTTCGGCACTCCGATGGTCCGGCATCCTGGCAATTCTGCTTTGTGGTCCTTGATTGCAACCAAGCTGCCGATCGAATGGTTTTCCTGATAAATGACGAAACGTAATCGCATTAAGTTCCTATTTATGATACGCCCTTTGCTTCTGTCTTTCCTGCTAACCAGCTCACTAATAGCCTGTAACCCAGAGCGGGTTCATTACACTAATGAACTAAAGGCAGAGATGGCCGATTCGAAAATCAAGCGAATCACGAATGCTGATATTATTGAAACGGTAGATGAGCTGGGTGGTAAGATCAGCACCGTAATGGAGAAAGAACTCACCGTTCAACTTCAGAAAACGACTAATCCTGTCGAACGAGCTAAACTTTGTCGATTAAAAAACTTACCTCGCGCAAAAGCGATTGCGGAGCGGTATGATGTGGATATTCGTTTGTTAGGTGAACCTGATATCCAAAATATGACCTTAAATATTAAAGAACGAGATATTTTGGATGCTTACCTCTACAGTGTCAAACAGAAACAATCGCCCATTTCCAATATTCAGAAGATCAACGATACACTTTTAGTTTATAATTCGGTTGTTCCAGGAAATAGCCCAATTTGCAGAGCTTGCTTTGGCAATCAGGAAACGCCTTTTGCAGTCTGGCATCTAGGCTTTCAAAAACGGGAAGTTGTTCGCCGAATGAATTCAAGCGTTAAAAAGAAGAAATCTTGATTGGGTTGCTAGCGCCAGTTGCGCCAGACTCGTCTGCCCACTCAATTAATCGTTGGGCAGTCTGTGCAGGGTTATCCTCCTGAATAACTATTGTATGAACACTGGCTGTATCACGTTGTGAAAGGCCATGTAAGTACGCTTTATCGTAATAGTTTAACGTAACATCAGCGACAGTTGCATAGTCTTGATGCGTCAGGGCCTCAAGCGCATCTTTTGTCACTTTCCCGCCGAGTCGTTTACGGATTCGTTCTGTTGCTTCAACGAGCAATTCGTGATCAATACCAGCATATTCCGCTACCAGACGATTGATGCGTTTTTCTTTGGGCAAATCAATGAACAAGATGGGAGCAGCCCGCATCTGTTGCCAGAGAGCCATCGGAACGAAACAGGAGCCAATACTACGATTCTCGTCCTCAAGCCAGATTCTACGACCAGAATCCAATAGTTGCAATGCCTGGAAAAGCAGGTTCTCGAACTGCTCTGTAGTAGGTTGCGAGCGCTGACCGATGGCACCATATGAAGAACCTTTGTGGTTTACCAGTCCTTCAAGATCAATGATTTGCTCACCCTGACGAGCCAACTCTTTCAGAATATCTGTTTTGCCACTCCCTGTTTTACCCCCCAGAATGATAAGATTTCGGGATTCGGCAAAAGCTGCCAGTACGGCGTTGCGATAGGCTTTGTAGCCGCCCACGAGTGTTGATGCCGTTAGACCAGCGGTATCTAATAGCCAGGCAAATGAGCCACTGCGCATACCCCCTCGCCAGCAATGCACCAATACTTCTTTATTAGCAGGATTAAGTTTTTTCGATTGCTTGACAAAGCCAGCAAGTTTAGGTCCCACTAGGCTAAGTCCCAGTAAAACAGCCGCATCTTTCCCCGCATGCTTGTATTTTGTTCCGACTAGTGCCCGCTCGTCATTGTCGAACAAGGGTATGTTCACTGCGCCGGGAATATGCGCACGGTCATACTCTCCCGGCGACCGAACATCAATGACGGGTAAATTTTGTGCTTTTTCTAGAAAAGCGGCAACGGGCAACTGGTGGACCATAGACCGGGATTTATCAGATTTATAGATTTTCAGGATTTTGTTATTCGCTTATATGGAAAGCAAAATCAGATTAATCCTTTAATCTGTTAAATCCCGCGGGGCCGCCCGTGCGGTTCAGACAGCGCAGATACATTTGAATCGTATTCTCCAGTCCAAAATAAAGCGCATCACAAATAAGCGCGTGACCAATGGAAACTTCTTCTAAATCAGGAACTTGCTGATCGAAATAACGAAGATTTTCTAAACTCAAATCGTGACCAGCATTCAGACCTAACCCTAATTCATTGGCCCGTTTGGCTGCCATAACAAAGGGAGCCACAGCCGCTTCCCGATTTTCAGCGTAGTGCGTCGCATAGGGTTCAGTATATAATTCTATGCGATCGGTACCAACGGCTTTGGCACCTTCTACCATGCGTTCATCCGCATCCACGAAAATGGAAACGCGAATACCATCGGCCTTGAACGTATCGATTAAGTATCGGAGGTGATCGGCATGACGAATTGTGTCCCAACCCGCATTGGACGTAATAGCGTCGGGCGCATCGGGAACGAGTGTCACCTGGGCTGGCTTAACTCGCTTCACTAATTCGATAAACCGCTCGTCGGGGTTCCCTTCAATATTGAATTCGGTCGTCACGACTTCGTGGAGGTCCAGAACATCCTGATAACGAATGTGTCGTTCATCGGGCCGAGGGTGAACCGTGATGCCCTGTGCCCCAAAACGCTCACAATCAAGGGCGACTCTTACGAGATCGGGATTGTTGCCACCCCGCGCATTTCGGATAGTGGCAATTTTGTTGATATTGACGCTTAATCTAGTCACGGTTAGGAATGATGAATTATAAATGATGAATGATAAACCGTATATGGTTTTGTTAACTTTGCTCAATGGTAGTTGGTTCGTTTTACCAATATTCATCATTTATCATTCATAATTCATCATTGAAAGATGGCCTTAAAACAACAAATTGACGCCGATATAAAACAGGCTATGCTGGCTAAAGATCAGGACAAACTTCGCGCCTTACGGGCGGTGAAGTCAATGATTCTGCTCGAAGAAACTAAAGAAGGCCAATCCGGTGATCTTAAACCCGAAGACGAAACCAAGATTCTGACCAAAGCTGTGAAGCAGCGGAAAGATTCCGCCGACATCTACCGTCAACAAAATCGCGCTGATCTGCTGGCCGTGGAAGAAGCCGAAATTGCCGTTATTGAGCAATATCTGCCTAAGCAACTGTCAGAAACCGAATTGAAAGAGAAACTACAGGCTATCATGGCCCGTATTGGCGCATCAGTTCCGTCAGACATAGGCAAAGTGATGGGCGTGGCCACCAAAGAACTAGCTGGCCAAACCGATGGGAAAGCTATTTCGGCCATGGCAAAACAACTATTATCATAAACGAAAGAGCAAAAGAGTGAAAGAGCGAAAAGTCGCGAATCATTCAATCGCTCTTTCGCACATTCACTCTTTCGCGCTTTGAACACGCTCGACATACTCATGCTCATTCCCCTTGCCTGGGGAGCTTTTAACGGATACCGCAAAGGTCTTCTGGTGGAGATCGTTGCGGTCATTGCGTTTGTGGTTGCCATGATTGTCGGTTTTAAATTTCTGGCCTTTGGGATCGACTTGCTCAGTCCATACATCAGTCGGGAGATTGCCCGGAAAATTCTGCCGTGGCTGGGCTTCTCTGTGATTTTCTTTCCAACGGTTCTTATGATCAATCAGATGGGATTAGCCATCCGGCGATCGCTAAAATACTCACTATTAGGAACGTTCGATAGCGTAGCAGGTGCTACTGTTGGCCTTTTTACATGGGTCTTTGGAATTAGTGTTATCCTTTGGTTGTTAACCCATATGGGCGTAAAAATGCCTCCTCGCCAAACAGAAACTGCGTTTTTGTATCCTTACATACGGCCTATTGCTCCAAAAGTGATGGATAAAGCCGCTGTTTGGGTACCGAAAGGTCTGGAAGCTGGGAAAAAATGGCGGGCAGATAACATAAAGAGTGAATGAATGAGTGGCTTTACTGCTTTCATTCTTTCGCTCTTGCAATCTTTGACATGAAACAAGACATCCGTAAACTGACCGCTGTTCAGTTAAAAGACTGGTTTTCGAAAAACGGCGAACAGGGATTTCGAGCCAAGCAGGTGCATGAATGGCTCTGGAAAAAATCGGCACTTTCGTTCGAGCAGATGACGAATTTATCGTTGTCGACTCGGGAGTTGCTGAATACTAACTTTGAGATTCGCCCACTGACTGTTGATCAACAACAACGCAGCAGCGATGGCACAATTAAATCGTCGTTTAAACTGTTTGATGGCAATCTGGTAGAAGGAGTTCTAATTCCAGCCTTACGCTCTGACGACACGGATCGCATGACGGCTTGCGTATCGAGTCAGGTTGGTTGCTCACTCACCTGCAAATTTTGCGCTACAGGCTACATGGATCGCAAACGGAATCTGGATGCGGCTGAAATCTACGATCAGGTCGTGGCTATTGATCGGCAGGCAAAGGAAAACTACGATGTGCCGCTCTCGAATATCGTGTACATGGGCATGGGAGAACCCTTGCTGAATTACAAAAACGTACTCGAATCCGTTGATCGGATTACGTCTGCGGATGGCTTAGGCATGTCGCCGAAGCGGATTACCGTTTCAACGGCGGGGATTGCCAAGATGATTCGTCAACTTGGCGATGATGCCGTGAAGTTTAATCTTGCGCTATCGCTCCACGCGGCCAACGACCTAAAGCGCGATCAGATTATGCCTATCAACGAAAGCAATACGCTCGAAGCTTTGGGTGATGCACTAGGGTATTTTTATAAGAAAACGGGCACGCGCATTACGTTCGAATACATTCTCTTCTATAATTTCAACGATACGTTGCAGGATGCCCAGGAGCTTTGGAAGTTCACAAAGCGTGTTCCTGCCAAAATTAATATCATTGAATACAATCCCATCGCGGAGGCTAACTTCAAAAATACGGACCCCCAAACGCTGGATAAATTCGCCGGATACCTGGAAAATAAAGGCGTAACGGTGAACGTCCGACGGAGTCGGGGAAAAGACATCGATGCCGCCTGTGGTCAGTTGGCAGGGAAGAAGTAACGCAGGTGGAAACCCTCGACGTAAGCATATACATATTGGATATTAAACTGAGCGCGGCTTTCCAGCCGCGTTACATCTTCCCTGCCTTAACAATTTGGTAATACTGCTCTCCCCAGTTTGTCTTACTTTTGTGGCAATCATCGGCTTACAGACTTACTGTTTGCCCAGTATACAGAAGATACCCCACCTATGTTTGGATTAGAAACGGATGTTTTTATCCTCCTCTTCATCAGCTTATTTGCTGCCTGTGCCTTTGAATTCGTTAATGGTTTCCACGATACCGCCAATGCAGTAGCAACTGTTATTTATACCAATTCGCTAAAGCCAACCGTCGCTGTTGTCTGGTCTGGGATTTGCAATTTCACCGGTGTACTACTGGGAGGTATTGGTGTTGCGATGGGTATTGTAAATCTGCTCCCCGTTGAATTGCTAGTCGACCAGAACGTATATCATAGCGTAGCTATGGTACTGGCCTTGCTGCTTAGCGCCATCATCTGGAATTTGGGAACCTGGTATTTCGGCATTCCCAGCTCAAGCTCACATACACTTATTGGCTCAATCTTAGGCGTTGGACTTGCTTTCTCAACCCTACCAGAAAACACATCCGGAGCCGCAGTAAACTGGGATAAAGCTATCGAAACTGGTGAAGCGCTGTTATTATCGCCATTGCTGGGTTTTAGTTTAGCAATTGTGCTGATGTTCGTTTTACGTCGACTATCATCCGAAGAGGTAAAGACGGCGCTTTTTAAAGAGCCTAAGAAAAACAGTGAACCCCCAACCTGGATTCGTGGTATTCTGATTCTCACCTGTTCTTTAGTTAGTTTCTTTCACGGAAGTAACGACGGACAGAAAGGCGTCGGGCTTATTATGCTCATTCTAATCGGGATTGTACCTTATCATTTTGCGGTTAAATCAGACATCGACCCACGCCTGATGCAGGCAAACATTACCGGAATTGAACAGACGATTGCTACGCTGGATTCAAATCAGTTATCACCTGCCAATCGTGAACGACTGGTTCGTACACGTTCTGAATTGACGGAATTGAGTAAACTGGTAAACGGTCCATTAGTTGATAATAAAATTCCGAATGAAAAACGCCTGGATGTACGGAAAGATTTATTGCTGATTAACAGCAATATGAAAAACATTACGGCTGATGAAGGCGCTAATCTTAGTTCGAGCCAACTGGCTGTATTAAGCAAAAGTCTCAGCGAAGAGAGTGGCTTGCGTCGCTTTACTGATTATGCACCTTTCTGGGTTATCCTAATGATCGCCGTTTCGTTAGGTTTAGGTACCATGATTGGCTGGCGTCGGATTGTTGTGACTGTAGGGGAGAAAATTGGCAAACAACACCTGACCTATGCTCAGGGAGCGTCGGCAGAATTGGTTGCAGCTACTATGATTGGTCTTGGTACCGCGTTGAAGTTGCCAATTAGTACTACGCACGTACTGTCGTCAGGTATTGCCGGAAGTATGGTCGCTAGCAAAGGCATTAAAAATTTACAGGCCGATACAGTCAGAAACATTGCACTCGCCTGGGTACTTACATTACCCGTTTCTGTACTGCTCTCATTTACACTCTATATTTTCTTTCGCTGGATTTTATAGTATAAGTAGCGTGGACCTCTGGCCCACGCTACAGCTCTTTAATCGCAATATTTCGAAATCGGTGAGCTGCGCCGGGTTTCCACGAATTGGCCATATTGAAAGATTCCGCGGCCGCCGAATATACCGCTGACCAGTGTGCCTGCAGGCCGATCATGCCTTTTGTTTCGCCAGCAACAAAGTCATTGACGGGTTCTGTAACCTCCCACATTTGCTTGCCGTTTACCCATAAGCTAATGCGAGGAACTTCTCCTTCCATTCGGATGCGGAATGAGTTCCAATCGCCAGGTTTCCAGACTTGAGCAATGGTTTCGGCATGAGCTCCTTTACTCACGTTCATTCGTTCGCCCAGGAGGTCACCTAATCCACCCGGCGTTGCTAGTTCGATTTGATAGGCAGCTCCACTTTCGGTAGAGCGGATAAAGATTCCACCGTTGCAAAACGAGTCGATTTTGGCTTCCAGATAGAGTTCAAAGTTGCCGTATTTTTTATCGGATAGGAGAATGCCACCTTGCCCGTATGGGTATTGTTTAAGCGTAACGACGCCGTTTTCTACGTAAAAATTGCCGGTTGTGCCTTGATGTGATGTTCTACTGGTATGCCAGCCTTTTAAGTCCTTACCATTAAAAATGGGGGTAAATCCGGCCGGAATTTTACCAATTTGAGCATTGGCAAAGTTCACTATCAGAGACAGTAGCAGGAAGAGGGTTATTTTTTTTAGGGACATGATTGACAGGATTTCATTTTAGGATAATCACTTCGATTCCATCACAACACGGAAACCGACGTCCCACCCGTTGCCTGGCCCAGCCGCGTGAGTCATATAAGTAGCATTTTTTACATCACCCATAAACGAGGCTCCCTTCAGAACGTGCTGGTTGCCTGAACGGGCAGGAGAGGGGTCCGCAAAGATTTTCTCGTTGTAATAATCCTGTACCCATTCCCAAACGTTGCCTAATGTGTCGTAGATCCCCCAGGCATTGGGTGTTTTCTGGCCAACCTTACTGGTTGTTTTAGAGCCCATTTGAGCCGAGGCCCAAATCGCTTTCCAGGAGATGTCGTCCTGCGCTCCAGCGCGGGCTGCATACTCCCACTCGAATTCGGTGGGTAATCGGTAATGTTTGCCTTTATCCATCGCATTTAGCTTTACCAGAAACTTCTGAACATCCTGCCAGCTAACCTGCTCAACTGGGTGTTGATCGGCCTCATCCTTGACTTTACTGCCCTGAAAAGCGGATGGATTTTCACCCATCACTTTTTTCCACTGCGCCTGCGTTACCTCAAATTTGCCAATATAATACGGGTGATCGATCTTGACCGAGAAACCAGACCGAGCGTCCTGCTTTACTAATTTCTCTGCCAGTTCATACTCCTTTTGAGTCCAGGGCAACCCCGGATCATTACTTTTTGACGCCGTCGTTGATTCTGGTTGGTGGGGATAAGGTGGCTGAAATCGACCAACAACCATGCTTCCCGGCTGAATGTGTACAAACTCCATACCTATGCTGTTTGTATAAGTCGGCTCCTGCGCGAACGCCATAGATACATAAAGTATAAACAGGCAGCTCAGTAGACTTTTTATAAAGGCTATATTCATGGCTAGTGGCTATTTGTGGGACTTATCCTTATCGTCTGATTTGCTCCAGTTGGTACGTTCGGCGCGACCCAGCTTAAATATCTCCAGTTCCTGTTGGGTCATACCTGCTGAAATGACAGGTGTATTGGCCCGTGTGTAAGCGACCTCTTCCGGTGTCACAACCGATGATTTATTGCCCAGTTCACTACTGTTTCGTACGTAGCTCAGCACCGAAGCAATCCATTTGTCATCATTGGCTGCCATTGAGGGCATCATATCGGGGTAAGTCTTGCCATCGACCGGCCCTCTCATGCCATTTAGGAGTAACTGCATTAATAGCGTTTTGTCACCTTTCACACGTGGTGAACCAACCAGAGGAGGTGCAGGCATCTGTTTACCTCCCATCGTGATGCCTTTGCCATCGGGGCCGTGACAGGTGGCGCATAGTTGCTTGAAAATTGTAGCACCCTGGGTTACTAAAGCTCGGTCGGCAGGACTTAGGTTGCGGGTACGTTCCTGCTCGGCCTGAAGAATTTTCTGCGACTCAGCAAAGGTTGTAAACGAGAACTGCATTAACTCATTCTTTGGATTGTCAGCCAACAGCGTTTTGACAAGCGCTTGTGTCTGGGGCGTTTTATAGCTACGAAGCGACAACGCCAATTGAAATCGTACATCAGGACTCGAGTCATCTTTCAATGTGGCCAGCTTCGCTATTACTTCTGGATCTTTTCTCTTTAGATAATATTCGCTGATCCAGACGGCGGTTTTGCGAACCTGGGCATCAGAATCCGTAAATGCCTTAAAGAGCGTTGATTTATCAATTGCATCTAAGCCTTCCAGCGTCCACAAAGCATGGGTACGCGCCAACGGACTGGGCTGTTTTGATAACGAAGCTTTTTCGCCGATGGCTATTTGTTTGAGTGTTGGCACAACAGTTTGATCGTTCCGAATGATAAGCAACTGTTGTGCATTATCGCGCCACCAACCATTTGGGTGATCGAGATAGTTTATCAATTTACTGCTCGGCTCATTGAGCATATTGGGCCGCTGCGTATCGCGCTTGAAATCATCATGCACTACGCGGTAAATTCGGCCCATTCCCCGGTTCTTGTACAATCCTTTTTGCTGAATTATCCCGCCTAAATAGGAGCCCGGCTTTGTCCACTCGCTTTCCTGAATGATGCCATGATACATATCGACAATGTAAAAACAACCATCAGGTCCCGTATAGGTATTGATTGGCCGGAAATTCATATCGGCCGATGCCAGCCAGTCTTTCTGTTTATAGGCGTCTTCAATGTAAATTTTCCCGTCGCGGTTACTCACTTTGCCGCGTTTAATAATCCGCCCTACCGGCTCTGGAATAAAATAATCACCCTGCATATCAACGGGTAAGCGATCTCCCCGGAAAATAGACTGGCCACAACCTGCCGTGAATTTATTGAGCGTGTTGTCTTCGGGTCGTAATGCTTCTCGACCACCTTGTGCATCGACATTGCCAATTATTGGCCAGGGTTTCGTGAAATCTTCTGAATATTGGTCGGCAAAGTTCAAGGCACCATACGCAGGGTTTTGCTGAATTTGTACCGCCGGTAAGCCAGGACCGGCTTCTGAATAAAACAAGCGACCATAGTTATCGGTCGTCATGCCCCATTGGCCAATCATGTTATCGACAAGCGTATCGGCCTGAAGCTTGCCATTTTTGTATTTATATCGAAGGTTATCGCGGGTTGGGTAAATCCAGTTGTCCAGATTCCAGATCATCCCGCCATTCTGATGCTCCAGATTTCGCGAGTCGATGGCATCGTTTCTGAAGACTATCTTTTTCTCATCAGCCTTCCCATCGCCGTTTGTATCCCGATAACTCCAGATATGTTGAACATTGGTAATGCCCACTAGCAATTGGTCGCCTACGGGCAAAATAGTACGAGGCAGAACGAGGCTATCAATAAAGATGGTCGACTTATCCATTTTACCATCACCATCGGTATCTTCCAGACGCTTGATCCGGCTTGTTGGTGCGTATTCTCCCGTAGCACTGGCATCAGTCATGTACGTATTCATCTCTGCTACGTAGAGTCTGCCATTTCCATCCCAGGCCAAGGCTACTGGTTCCTGAATCATGGGTTCGCTGGCTACCAGCTCAATATGATAGCCCGGCGGAAGTTGGATTTTTTCAATACTAGCCTGTGGTGATAAAGGCTCTACTGGTGGATTCGTATCCTGAACAACCCGGGCAAAGTCATTGCCCGAAGAGGATTTATAAGACTGATTACAACTGGAGGTCAGTAAGCTTAGCGTCAATAGACATGCGGGGAATAGATAGCTTTTTAGGCTCGGATTTAATTCGGCATGCAGTCTCATAGCAATTCGTCTTTAGGAATAGGAAATCTTGTCAGTTAGCAAACGTGCATCGACAAAATTGATAACTGAACAAGTCGTTCGCCTTTTAGTTTTAGCGAGTTTGTTGACGTCTAGTATAAAGACGAGTTGTATGTAACCTACTATAGGCTGTGGGGAAGAATGAAGAATAAGGAGAAGCGCCCCGCGATTTAATTAACTCTTTTCCTGTGCCCACTCGGGAGCATCTTGCTCAATGGCATGACGGACTTTGGCTACGATGTCCTCGACAGTATCGTCAGGGCTATAGTGAAGTGGCGCTTTAAACTGAACAGTCAGTAACGTATTACGCTTCTTGAATCGTAGCCCTTTTTTGTCGAAGGCCCGCCGAAATCCATTGATAACCACTGGAATAACAATTGGCTGATTGTTTTTTAAAAGATGCCCTGTCCCTTTTCGAATAGGTGCGTAAGGGGTAGTTGTACCCTGTGGAAAACTGACAACCCAACCGTGCGCGAGTGCTTTTGCAATTTTATCATTGGCCGTATTATCTACAGCCCGTTGTACTTCGCGACCTTCTGCCCGCCACGATCGTTCGATGGTTAAGGCTCCGGCTGCAGACAGAACACGAGGAACAAAGCCTTTTTTCATCGTCTCAGAAGCCGCTACGTAGTATTGTCGGGCACGCGGACCAAATAAGTAGACGGGTGGTACAATTGTATTCTGAAAGCCCCATTTTACCGCGCAAAAGATCTGGAAAAACGCAATGACATCGGCGAAGTACGTTTGGTGATTTGATAAAAACAGAACGTTGTTGATGGGTAAATTTTCCAGATTTTCAGTGCCTTCAATCTGAATACGGTTCACGACTGTGTAGCGGGCATAAGTCAACCAACCGACAATACCGATAAGTATTCGCCTGACTAAAAGCGAGCTACCAAACGGATCGCACTCAAATAGGCCCAGCACATCTAGCGGCATCAGGAACTTAGGCAGGTAGCTGAACTTAGTTGGCTTAATATATTTCATCTTTAGGTTAAGAGTCGTAGGTAGTTGGTAAAGTTACGAGACCGCTACAATGTTTTCAAGAAAAAATACAACTGACTGATTGCCAGAGATAACTATTGAATAACTTACTGAGCTATCAACTTTTTCTGGAAAGTTTACATAATTTTTTTTGGCTTGATTAATCCTTTCGGCGGTCGATTCCTCTAACAAACGAAATCGCTACTAAATAACTTCTTCGCCTATTGCCGACGCTTTACACAATCAATTTCAGGTTCTCATTTTCTAGTCTATTTTCCCTTCAATACCATGAAACGAATTGTGCTTGCCGGTGTTCTTGCCTTTTTTGGCTTGTTTATTACTCAACTTTCTTTTGCTCAGGTTCAGGTAGGTATCCGTGGTGGAGCCAATGCTGGATTCGCTTCTAAACCTGATTTTCTGGGTAGTATGATGCCTGATTTTCATCCGACAATTGGCCCAACAGCGGCCCTTTTCTTAGATATTCCATTGAGTGAACGTGTCTCGTTTCGGCCTGAAATTGCTTACGTACGGAAAGGAGTCGCTATTAAAGAAGGATTCGACCTTACGCTTGGCGGATTTAACTTACCACTAGGTGCCACTATTGCTTATCAATCGCAACAACTTGAAGTGCCCTTGCTGTTTAAATTTAATCTGTCTGATGGTCCGGTTCAACCTTACCTGATTGCAGGCCCAGCGGTGAGTTATGCACTCGATGGCCGCATTCGTACCCGCGCTTCGGGTCTGTTTACAACGCAGCCTTACGATATCGATGTTAACTACGGCGGCATGTTGAATCGCTGGGACGTTAGTGCAGTTGGCGGTTTGGGTCTGGCGTTCGATGCTGGTGCAGGTAAGTTCTTTATCGAAGGTCGCTATACGCAGGGCTTCACACGGCAGATACAAGTGCCCGTTGTTAATGTCAATGTTCGAAATCGAGGGGTTGCCGTTTCGCTGGGCTATTCGTTCCCAATTGGCTATTAGTGAAGTGGTGGAGTGGGTGCAGTAAGTTATCCGGCCCTATTCTACTTACTTAACTTACTCCACCATACTATGTTTTTTGTTGAATCAACCTGAATCAGTAAAGGCGGAGCTACTCAGTTTCGCCTTTCTCGTTTAAAGATGAATATATGACTAAAGTCAGGAAATTTTCGGCTGAAAAAATAGCGTTACCAGTTGAAAATGTGTTAATTTTACTATTCGTATTCATTGTATTTGTACTGGCAATACCTTATTTATGGCAGTGTTAACTGATTTTGTTCGATCTACTACCACCGAACCACACCGAATTCGTACTCGGCAAATCCTGAAGGCTCACCCCGAAATCAAGAAACTCATTGGTCAGAAGAACCCAACTACGTTTTGGGTGGCTGCCTTTTGTGTAGTTCTTATGACGGGTATCGCCTGGCTCGTTCGTGATCAATCGTGGTGGATTGTGGTTGCGGCTGCCTGGTTTATTGGTGCCTTCCCGGCACACACGCTATTCGTTTGTATTCACGAAGCGGCTCATAATCTGATTTTCCGCAAACCCGCTGCGAATATATGGACAGCTATTTTTGCCAACCTCCCAACTGTATTCCCAACGGCATTAACGTTTAAGAATTTCCATATAAAGCACCATGCTTTTCAGGGGGTTCACGAACTGGATGCCGATTTGCCGGACTGGTACGAGGCTCGGTTAATCAAAAATTACGCCATTGGCAAGGCGATCTGGTTATTGTTCTATCCTATTTTTCAGGGTATTCGTACGCTGCGGATGAAAGAGCTAGCCGTTTTTGATAAATGGGTAATTGCCAATTTTATTGTTCAGATTACATTTGATGTGCTAATTGTAACCTTGTTTGGCTGGAAAGCATTGGCTTTCATGGTGCTGTGTCTGTTCTTTTCGGTTGGACTTCATCCACTGGGTGCGCGCTGGGCTCAGGAGCATTTCCTGACGCTTGATCCTCAACAGGAAACCTACAGCTACTACGGCCCGCTTAATGGTCCTAATCTGAACGTTGGGTTCCACAATGAGCACCACGATTTTCCTTCTATTCCCTGGAATAAACTACCAGAAATTAAGAAATCGGCTCCCGAGTATTATGAGTCGCTGAAATATCATACATCGTTTGTAAAGCTATTTTTCCTCTTCCTGTTCGATCAGGAGATATCGCTTTTTTCGCGTATTGTTCGTAAGGAACGTGGTCGTGTCCTGGTTTCCGATCAATCGAGACCAGATATGGAACTGGTGCAATCGCAAGCTGTTCCGGCAGAAACCGCAGCCTAATCGAAGCCTCAAGCACCTATCAACAAAAAATCCCCGCCAGAGCCTGGCGGGGATTTTTTGTGTAACGCGTACATCTTGTCCGCAAAGTCAATATTAGTTTTTAACTATAACAGTGCGGACAAGATGTACGCGTTATCTTAGAATTTAGCTTTTCCTGAATCCAGGAACGCAACGAAATTGGCTACATCGCGGTCATAGTTTTTAGGTGCTACAAGCAATTCTCCCTTGCTATTGACAAGGCAATAATGTGGCTGGGCGTTGTTGTTGTATTTGGTGATTTGCAGATCGGCGTTTTGCGCTCCGATACTCTTTTTGACCTTCTGGTCGTAGGTTGAGGTATACCATTCAGATTCGGGGAGGTCGGTTTTGTCGTCTACGTAGAGAGCCAGTACCACAAAATCATTCTGGAGTCGAGATAATACCGCTGGATCTGACCACACTCGTGCTTCCATTTCGCGGCAATTCACACAACCGTGACCAGTGAAATCAATAAATACAGGCTTATTTACTTTTTTCGAATAGGCTAATGCCTGTTTGTAATCGAAAAATCCCTGCAAACCGTGCGGAAGATGAAATAGATCAGCATGCCTGATTGGGCCGCTTCCGGCTAAGCTTGCTGACTGCTGGCCACTCGTAGAAATCTGCCCGTGTAGGTTGAAATCCTGTGATGTTTCGGGAGGGAGATAGCCTGATAACGCTTTCAGTGGAGCACCCCACAAACCGGGAATCATATAAACGACAAATGAAAATGTCGCAATGGCTAATAGGAGTTTCTGAACGCTAATGAACTTAACCTCACTGTCGTGTGGTAGACGAAGTTTGCCTAAAAAGTAAAAACCAACCAGAGCGAAAATGACAATCCAGATAGCCAGAAAAACTTCCCGGTCGAGTAAATGCCAGTGGTAAACCTGATCGGCGATACTCAGAAATTTGAGCGCGAGAGCCAGTTCGATAAAACCTAGAACGACTTTCACCGAGTTTAACCAGCCACCTGAGCGAGGTAGACTTTTCATCCATTGTGGAAAGGCGGCAAACAAGGTAAAGGGAACAGCGAAGGCCGACGAAAACGCAGCCATTCCTAAAATAGGCTTAACAACCTCACCGCCTGCCGATGCCACCAGCAAACTACCGACAATTGGCCCGGTGCAGGAAAACGACACCAGAACTAGTGTGAAGGCCATAAAGAAAATCCCTACAATTCCACCTTTTTCTGAGCGGGCATCTGCATTATTAATAAGCGAATTTGGCAGTACAATCTCAAAAAGGCCCAAAAAGGAAAGTCCGAAAATGAAGAAAGTCGCAAAGAAGATTAGGTTTGGCAGCCAGTGCGTACTGACAAAGTTGGCGAAAGCCGGTCCGTTAAACCGCGATACGACCGTGCCGATCAGTACGTAGATACCAATGATGAAGGCCCCATACAAAAAGGCTTTCCACATACCGCCCTGCTGATTCGTAAAGAAACTAACCGTTGCTGGGATAATCGGGAAGACACAGGGTGTAAGCAAGGCAACCAGGCCCGATAGGAAAGCGGCCAGTAGAAAACCTCCCAACGAATCATCCGAAGCATTTTTTGTCTTATCTAATGACAAGTCCTGGATTTTAACAGTCTCTTTGACACTGGATTCCTCGGCTTTAGCTGTTTCCGTGGCTGTTAGTGCAGGCGTTGGGGTAGCGGCTGCAACGGCCGTTTCGGAAGTTGGTTTGGTAACTACCGAAGTAGCCGTTGGCGTTGAGGCTAATGCGACTGTAGCAGTTGTTGGAGCAGTAACAGTTAACCCTGTAATGGTAAAGTCTTCATTTCCAGGAATACACTGCCCATCTTTATCGGTACAGACTTGATAATCAACATTACCTTCAAGAACTGGCTTGTCGCTGAGGATTTTGATACGTTGGGAGAATTGCGCTGCACCATGCATCAGGTAGGTATCACCCTCAAATACCTCTTCATATTTGGTTTCTACCTTACTTTCTGGTTTTACCTTCCCAATCAACTCGAAGCTTTTATTGGGTGTGAGCTTGATAACCGTTGGTAAAGGGCCGTCAATTTTAGGATTAACTTCTGACGAATAGATATGGTAGCCGGTTTGAATATTGGCGGTAAAACGAAGCTCGATAATCTCACCAACTTTGGCAGTTGATTTAGCTGGTTTATAGCTCCAGGTGACAGGTTTTAGAATCTGGGCAAACGTAGCAAGGGGTAGCAATAGCCACACCACAAGCGTAAGAGTTGATTTCATCCCGCTTTGGGTAAGTTGTTGGTTTGTTGGAACAACAGAAATACCGCAAAAATATTTCCATAAAAAAATAATAGTCGTCAATCGATAGTTCGTTGTAGCCAGCATAACACAAAATGCTTACCTACAACGAACTATCAATTGACGACTAGCGCCACTATTGGCTGATTACTAATAACTAAATAATATCGGGTTTAACTCACTCTGTGGTTTGCTACCGATAGGCACACTATTAAGCCAGGTGGCATGATCGGCAACCTGATATTCATTGCGTGGCTGCATCACAATCTGATCTTTGTCCATGTAAATCATGGTCATCACCTTACGCGGACGATCCGACACATTAGGGCCAGCGCGGTGAAACGTCCAGCCTGCGTGATAACTCACCTCTCCCAGCTCAAATGGCGTATCATGAACATTGAAGTTCTGTTCTTGCAAAGTGTCGGACAGGATTTTTTCACTATCATCACTGATTTCAATGTCGCGGCCAATTTCAACATGCTGACTTCCTTCGGCAAAGGCAAGTGGCCCCATCTCCATTGGAGTATCCTGCAATGGAGTCCAAACCGTAACGGTGTTAGGTGATGCTAATGGCCAATAAAACTGATCGGCGTGCCAGGGTGTAATGCCTCCCGATGGCTCTTTGTATAATGCCTGATCGTGATACAATCGAACGCCTTCTACGCCCATCAGATCAGTCGCGATTTTGGCTAGACGCTTCGAGAAAACAAACTCTTTAGCCTGCTCATCTTCCCGCCAGAGATTCATGATTTGCAGAAACGCCCGCTCATACGTAGTACGCTCCTCCATAGGTTTTATGAGCGTATTGAGTCGGAAAACCAGATCGGTGAGAATATCGCCATAATAAGCTAATACCTCTGGACTCAGTACGTGCTTGAGTTTTACATAGCCGTTCTGACGGTAAAATGCGATTGCTTCTGGGCTAACTATGTAATAAGCGTCCAGTTCGTTGAGTAGCGTTGTTTTATCAATCGTAGTTTCCATTTGTTAATGAGTTGTGGAGAATAATAAAGGACTCTCGCACAAAGCCGTACTATAGTAGTTGACAGTACGGCTTTGTGCAATTGCCCCGTTCGATAGAGTAGGTTTAGGAATAATCTAACAAGACAAAACTAAGTAGTATTATTAAAGGTTTAGAATAGAGTTTTTGCAGATTTGTGTCTAATTTTGATCCGGTATTGTCTATATAATAATAAGGTGGGTTAAAATAGCGCAACCTGTGAAAGCTCTTTTCGAGAAAATAATGATTAGCGACCAGAGTTCGGTACTAATCAGGCGATTTCAGTTGCCGTACTTCGATGCGCCCTGGCATTACCATCCAGAATACGAGCTAACTTATATTGCTAATAGCTACGGTCGACGCTTTGTGGGAGACCATGTTGAGCCATTTCAGGCGGGTGATTTAGTATTGCTCGGGCCGGATTTGCCGCATTTCTGGCGGAATGATGAGGAATTTTATCAGGCCAAGCCGGGTTTATGGGCGGAGTCTGTGGTGGTGCAGTTCCCGGCCTCTTTTGATGAGCGATTGCTGGCGGCTTTACCCGAAGCAGATGCTGTTCGCCAGTTGCTTCATCGTGCACGTTATGGTTTGCGTTTCAGTTCAGCGATTAGTCAGTCGGTAGCTTTGCCAATGGTTCAATTGACCGAGCAAACCGGATTGGCGCAAGTGTTGAGTTTGCTGGCGATTTTAAACCAGCTAGCTGCCGATCAGGAGGCTCAGCTATTAGCCAGCGACAGTTATCAATTAGCACCCGGTGCTGCCGAAACTGAGCGAATGAAGCGAGTACTGGAGTTTATGTTACTCAATTTTCGGGATGAAATTCGGATCGAACAGATCGCATCTGTGGCGGGCATGGCCCCAGCAGCCTTTTGCCGATATTTCAAAAACCGCACCCGAAAAACATTTGTCGAATACCTCAATGAGTTGCGAATTGGGCATGCTCGCAAACTGTTAGTAAACGTCGATATTAGTATTGGGCAAATCGGGTTGGAGTGTGGCTATAATAACAGTTCACATTTTCACCGACAGTTCAAGCTTAATACGGGAATGACACCTTTTCAGTATCAGGCAGTGGCGAAGGGTAAGGGTTAACGTAGTGCCGCCCGTCCCCAGCGGCACTACGTTAACCCTTACTGCCAGTGGCCGTCAACCCAAACTTGTCCTCGACGAGTTTGTTGCCAATGACCAGGTGCCCAGGCGTTATAACGGGCAGGCGCAACTCTATAAAATCCGTTAACCCATACATAATTACGTCCCCGACGTATATAATGTCCTGGAATCCAGACATGCCGGGCCGATGGAGCAGCAGGAATTACTTCAACACGTGTGGGGGGAGGACCTTGGACAGTAGTCGTTGCAGTACATCCCAAAATGAAGGCAGGTAGTAGCAATCCCGCTAGTACCCATGCTTTGGCTTGACTTTTCATGATTTTCATACCGTTAATTATGTGTTCATTAAAATCAGGCATGCGCGCCAACATAAACTAGTCATGCTGGCGATCTGTGCCTTTTCTGTAAGATTATCCTGTCTTACGAAGGTTTAATAACTACTGAGAGTTAATACTGTTACTGCAGGCCATGAAGTCCCTGGATTTTTGCAGAAATTGTCCTGAAAATCGCCATTCTATCCTACGCTTTTCTACTGTACCTTTGTCATGAAATAGATGTTTGGTTTTCTGCCCGTTTGTTGGCTAAGGTTTTATTAACCAAACAGACAATCAATCAAATAAACCGTTCATACTGATGACGACCGTCACCAATACCGCCCGCGATTCGCAGGTGTTTGACCTGATTGCTAAAGAACAACACCGGCAGGAGTCGGGTATCGAACTGATTGCTTCTGAAAATTTTGTGTCGCCTGCCGTGATGGAAGCCGCTGGAAGCGTTCTGACCAATAAATATGCTGAAGGCCTGCCCGGCAAACGGTATTATGGCGGTTGTGAAGTAGTTGACCAGGTTGAGCAAATCGCGATTGATCGGGCTAAAGAACTCTTTGGGGCAACTTGGGTAAACGTTCAGCCGCACTCGGGTGCCAATGCTAACACGGCAGTATTCCTGGCCTGTCTACAACCTGGCGATACCATTCTTGGCTTTAATCTTTCGCATGGTGGTCACCTGACACACGGTTCGCCAGTAAATATTTCGGGTAAATATTTCCGTCCGACGTTTTATGGCGTTGAGCAGGAAACGGGCGTTATCAATTATGACGTTGTTGAAGAAACAGCCAAACGTGAGCGTCCTAAAGTGCTTATCTGTGGAGCTTCTGCTTATAGTCGCGATTGGGATTACGCCCGGCTTCGTGCCATTGCCGATGAAGTAGGTGCCCTGCTTCTAGCCGACGTATCGCACCCCGCAGGTCTGATTGCCAAAGGTTTATTGAATGACCCACTTGCTCATGCACATATTGTAACGACGACTACGCACAAAACGCTGCGCGGTACACGGGGTGGTATCATCATGATGCGAAATGATTTCGAGAACCCATATGGTATCAAAACGCCAAAAGGTGAAACTCGTTTGATGTCTTCATTACTGGATTCGGGCGTGTTCCCAGGTACGCAAGGTGGACCGCTTGAGCATATTATTGCGGCTAAAGCGGTTGCTTTTGGTGAAGCCCTGAGTGATGATTTCTACGATTATGCCGTTCAGGTGAAAGCCAATGCACAGGCGATGGCCAATTCATTCGTGAACCTTGGTTACAAGATTATCTCGGGGGGCACCGATAACCACTTGATGTTGATCGACTTGCGTTCGAAAGGTTTAACAGGTAAATTAGCTGAAAACACGCTGATTAAAGCTGACATTACGATCAATAAAAACATGGTTCCATTCGACGATAAATCGCCGATGGTGACTTCGGGTATGCGGGTTGGAACGGCAGCTATGACTACACGCGGACTGAAAGAATCGGATATGGAGCAAATTGTCGTATATATCGATAAGGTACTGATGAACCACGATAACGAAAGCGTGCTCTCGACCGTTAAAGAAGAAATCAATGAGTGGATGAAAGCATTTCCGCTCTATAAAAGTTAACTATTAAAAAGCGAAAGAGTGAAAGAGCGATTGAAAACTCGCGTTAACTTTTCTTATCTTCTTTCACTCTTTTACTCTTTCACTCTTTAAAAAAATGCCACTCGACCAACTGACTGACGAAGAGATCGAATCCGAAGAAGGCAAAGAAATGTCCTTTTTGGATCATCTGGAAGAACTACGCTGGCACATTATCCGCGCCGTTGGATCTATTTTTGTGTTTGCTCTAATTGCATTCGTGTATATCGAAGATATATTCCGGATCGTGATTATGGGCCCCAAAAACCCTGATTTCTGGACGTATCGCATGATGTGTAAACTGTCAGAAATTTCTGGCTATACCGATTTGTGTGTTACCAAACTCAATTTCGAGTTGCAGGCGCTGGGCGTATCCGATCAGTTTACGATGGCATTGACCTCATCGGCCATTATCGGGCTTTGTTTTGCCTTTCCCTATGCGTTCTGGGAATTATGGCGGTTCATCAAGCCAGGTTTGCGTAATGTCGAAAAAGAGGCTGCTCGTGGAGCGGTGTTCTTTGTGTCGCTGCTATTTTTACTCGGCTTGTTCTTCGGCTATTTTATTGTATCGCCACTGGCAATCAACTTCTTAGCGAACTACCAAATTACCCCCGAGATCAAGAATCAGTTTGATATAACGTCTTACATTGGCATTCTGGTTACGCTTTCATTAGGCTGTGCGCTGATCTTTCAGATGCCAATGATTGCCTATGTGTTATCGAAAGTAGGTGTCCTGACTCCAAAATTTATGCGGGAATATCGCAAACATGCCTGGATTGTTATTCTGGTCGTTGCCGGTATCATTACACCTTCGCCAGATATTTATAGTCAGGTTCTGGTTGCCTTACCACTGGCAATGTTGTATGAAGTCAGTATCATCGTATCGGGCCGAATCGAGAAGGCACGGTTAAAAGCGCAACGCGAACTGATGAATTCGTAAATTATAAGTTATAATACTACTGGACGTTAGGTGTTGGATTTACGTATCCGATGACTAACGTCCAGTCTTTTTGTAGACAGATTCATGGAATACGATTTTCGAAAATACCATTATCGCTCCATCAACGCGGCCGACGATGCCGAACGAGCAGCTATCAATGAAGAATTGAAAGCGTTGTATGCTTCATTGCCAGATGATGAAAAGGAAGAGTTCAATCGTCAACTGCAAACCTTTCTGGCCAAGGAAATGGGACGACTTAAGTCTAATTATGAATCAGTGAAGGGTGGTTTGGGGGATAATTAGTATTTTTTTTGTCATGCTGACGAAGGAAGCATCTTATATTATCCTAATGTTTGAATAAGAGAATCTTAAGATGCTTCCTCCGTCAGCATGACAAAAAACTAAATCATGCCTCTGGATTTCAATTCCAGGTATTTATTGACCGTGTTAGCTGTCAGATTTTGCGGAGCCGTCAATATTGTCTGAATACCATATTGGCCTAATTCCTTTACAATCTGCCTTTTCTCGAAGGAGAATTTCTCCCCAATAGTTTTCATGTAAATGTGTTCGGTGTCAGTTGCAGGCTGATCGATTAAGGCACGTAGTTCGGTGTTTTCGAAGAAAATTACCAGTAGTAGATGGTCTTTAGCTAGTCGACGGAGATAGGGCAACTGTCGTTGCATGCCACTCATCGTTTCAAAATTCGTGAATAGCAGCAACAAACTCCGTTGACGGATATGAGCGCGTACACTGGCATACAGACTCTCGTAATCTGATTCCAGAAAGCGCGTTTTCTGACGATAGAGTAACTCCAGAATCTTCAGCATTTGCCCTGTACGACGCACGGCTGGGAGCAGTTGACCAATGTGGTCCGAGAAGGTCAACACGCCTGCACGATCCTGTTTCATTAGGGCTATGTTGCTTAATACCAGACTGGCGTTAATAGCATAATCAAGCAGAGTTAACCCTTCAAACGGCGACTGCATTACGCGGCCCTTATCAATCAGGCAATAGACGGGTTGCGAGCGTTCGTCCTGAAAAGCATTGATCATCAAAGAAGCTCCCTGCGAATCACTTCGGCGAGACGTTGCTTTCCAGTTAATTGTCCGCACATCGTCGCCTGTGGAGTAGGGGCGAACCTGCTCAAATTCCATACTGTGGCCAATGCGTCGGATTCGCTTTACACCCACTTCGGTCAGGCGATTAGTTGCTGCCAGAAGCTCGAATTGGCGCATTTGTAAAAACGAGGGGTAAACAGCTACCATTTTGCCCTGTTCAAACTGATAACGCCGTTTTAATAAACCCAACTGTGACAATACGAAGACGTTTACGGCTCCAAAGTTGTATTCTCCCCGGCGCGTGGGGCGAAGTTCATAGCGGATTGCCTGAGTTTCACGTGGGTTTAGTCGAGCGCGGAATAGTACGTCACGACGTTGAAACTGAAACGGAATTTCATCAACAACTTCTACATCGGTTCGAAACGAATAGCGATTTTCCAGATAAATCGTGAGTGGGTTTTCATCGCCATTTGATAACCGTTCGGGCACCTCACGACGGGCGAAGAAAGCTAATCCGGCAGGTTGGCTTTTAGAAAAAAATAGCAGCCAGAAATCCAGCCCAATTAGTACCATAAAAACGGCAAAAACCACTTTCACCAACGGAAATAGGAGTGGAAAAGCATAAGCAGCCACGAACAAGAGTACAAGGATGATCAGGCTAAACCAAAGGCGGGAAGCAACGAAAAGAGAGCGAAAAGAGATCAACGATTTAAGGTTTTTAAGTGTGCTAGCGTCTCGTCAATTTCTAGTTCGTAGACGGGATTGAAATCATCTTCCTGATAGTCGCCCGTACGTTCGGCTCGGAGAGCTTTGAAGAAAAACGAGGCATCCTGAAAGGCCGTTCGGGCTTCGGTAGTTCGATTTAATAAGAGTAGGGCACGCCCCCGATGGTATTGTACAAGAGCGCTCCGTTTAAAATTTTTGCCAGCCTTTTCGAGATCTATCAAGGCTTTTTCGGGCTGTTGAGTCGCAATATAACTTACTGCCCGACTGACAAAGTGCCGGTAGTTAACCCATTCGTCTCCATGCTTAGCGGCCAGTGGGTCGATAGCTATTGAGAACTGCTCAATGGACTTCTCATAGTTGCCCATACTTCGATAGGTGAGTCCCCGCATATAACTTACCGGATTGTAGCCAACTATATCGTCAAAATTAGGCGTCAGCGCATCATATGCATTGAAATGAGTGAGCGCGCGCGGATAGTCCCTAAATTGAGCCAGATAGAATTCGCCAACTATACCATGTTCTTTTGGTGACACCGCTGTCGTTTTCTCCAGCCATACTGCCGCTTGTTCATATTCTTTTGACCACACATAATTAAACGCTTTCTGGCGAAAGTTCTGAGCATTCGCTGACTGCGTATCCGAACGAAACCTCTGTTTATCACCAAAAAAGAATCGTGATTGTGCTGATCTGTTCGCAGCCAGCATCGAAGCGCAGTGCTTTAAGATGCGTTCGCTATCCTGAGCAGACACAGATAGTGGCAAAAGAAGACAGATGAGGTTAAGTCGTTTCATGGCAATATCTCCGTTATGCGTCCATCTTTAAGCCGAAACGCAAGTGAAATGGAAACATCCCGGAATAGGTCACTAGCTGTGTCTACTTGACGAATCGATTGATCAGTGGCGATGTGTTCACGACAAATAGTCAATAATTGGCTGGTGATTCGTGCGTTAAATTGCCTTGGACAATAATCCTCATCGAAGCCGTTTATGTCAATCAAACCTGTTTCACCTTCGCAGTTTACTACAAACTGAACTCGAACCAGGCCCGATTCCCCTGTTTGACTAACAGACTGATAATATTTAGCGAACAACTGGACAATATCGTACCGTTTCTGCCCACGAGTAAGCGGATATTCAGCCCATATCTGTCGGAAACAGTTGTCGCAGGTCTGAAAACCACTGGGTCTACATGAATCGCTTGGCGATAGATTTTTGACGAATCGAAATGGTTCAGCGGCCACTGTGCAGCCATTCCACCCAATAGCCTGCATCTGTTTAGATGATACGTTACTAATTTGCCAGAGTGCCTTGTAGCCGCTACCACGATTATGTTGATTGCCTCGGATAAGTAGAAATATAGATTTTCCAAACAGAGTCAGTTGCCAGAAATGGGCTGTCCGCTGCTTGGTTACCGTATTTTCTAAACTTGCCTGACCGTTGGCGAAGAGCGAAAGGGTCAAACTGTCAGATTGCCAGACGCGTCCATTTAACTGGTGATATACAGTTGCCGAATCGAGCGATATATCGTTAAATCGGTGAAAAACCATTGGGTAGTTTGTCCCGATTCGCAGCAAATCGTTCTTTAACGTAATAAGCTTGGGCGCGTAATGAATAGTATCTAAACGTACCGATTCTCCATGAATAGCCCAAGTTGATGTTTGCCGGGTAGCAGAACCATCAATCATGCCGAGGTGATAAGTGCTATCCGCATCTAACTGAATGTAAACAGGTAGGGCGCAGGCGAAGTCGAGATCCCATTCTGTATGTACGCCAACCCAGGTACCAACTAATTGCTCCCGAGTGGGCGTCTGCGCAAAAAGAAGTGAATAGTGGAGAATAAATAATGCACAATGAAAGCTACAACGCCAACATCTGTCTAACTGAAAGCTTTTAACAAAAAAGCTTTTAATGAATTTGCTACCTGCCGTATTCATTATCCATTGTCCATTTCCTTTACCTCGGTACTTCAATTTTTTGCACCAATTGTGCCACAACGTCATCGGCTGTGCCGCCTTCCATCTCGCGCTCAGGCGTTAACAGGACACGATGGCGCAATACGGGAGCCGCCAGTTCCTGTACATCTTCGGGCGTGATGAAATCACGGCCTCGAAGTGTAGCCAAGGCCTTTGCGCTATTTAACAAGGCTACCGATGCTCGGGGTGATGCACCCAAATACAGCGATTTGTTTGCGCGAGTAGCCTGTACAATCTGAGCGATGTAATCGAATAGCTTGTCTTCTACATGCACCTGATGCACCTGATTGCGCAAAGTCGCCAACTGATCGGCTGTCAGAACAGCGCTAACTGCTTCGAGGGCATCGGCCAAGTTCCGGCGTTGGTGATGGCCTCGTAGAATATCTACTTCTTCGATTGTGGTTGGATAACCCACAACGATTTTGAACAGAAAGCGGTCTAGCTGTGCTTCGGGTAGTCGATAAGTACCTTCCTGTTCAATGGGGTTTTGGGTAGCCAGCACCATAAACGGCTCATCAAGTGAGTACGTTGTGCCATCATTCGTCACCTGACGCTCTTCCATTACCTCAAAAAGAGCAGCCTGTGTTTTGGCCGGAGCACGGTTGATCTCATCAATCAAAACAAGATTAGAGAAGATAGGCCCTTGTCGGAACGAGAAATCGCCCGTTTTGGGTATGAAAACTGACGTTCCCAGAACATCGGAGGGCATTAAATCCGGCGTAAACTGAATCCGGCTAAATCCAACCGACATGGTTTTCGCCAGTAATTTCGCCGTCAATGTCTTTGCCACGCCCGGTACACCTTCAATGAGTACGTGTCCATCAGCGAGTAGGGCCGTCAATAGTAAATCGACGGTTTGGTGTTGCCCGATGATGACTTTGCCAACTTCAGTGCGGATAGCCTCTACTGCAGTGGTGAGGGACGTAAGGTCTAAACGAGTTTCGAATGAATCCATAAAAGATGTCTGAACCGGGATTTTTGTGATTTTGCTGACCGACTATGATTTTCAATGATTACATTTTGCTTTCGAAGAAAGCTTAATGATGAAATCATAGTTGGTCAGCAAAATCACAAAAATCCCGGCGGGGCCGCCCGCGCGGTCAGATAGTTTGTTTAAATTTTTCCATTGCCCGATTTAAGGTCAGCAAATCAAATTCTGAGAGTGAAATACTGCGTTGCGCATCGCGTAAAAGCCGTACTAAGTCTGCTGTTTCATCCATTGATGCGCCACTTTTTCGGGATAAGATTTCGGTAAATTCTTTGTCTAAAACAGTTGTGTTTATCCCATACCGTTCGCGGAGGTCGGCCAGAAAGTACTGGATTTTCTTCCGGGCGAGGTTATCGTGGTCACTCTGTTGAAAATACATTCGCCCAACGGTTTTTACAAAATCCAGCGATGTATTTTTAGGCGCTTCGATAATCGGGATGATCCGTTGTGTACGCTTCCCGGCAAAGATGGTATAGAAAATCAAGCCAAAAACGATCAGATAATAAGCCCAGTTCAGCGCCGGTTGTGAACGAACATAGCGGAAAATAGATTGCTGGTCTTCATCAAATCGTCCCTGCTTCTGGTATTCATCCCAATACGTAGGTCGGACTGGCAAATAAGAAAGCGCTTTAAAGGCATAGTCTGACGTTTTGGTGTCCAGCACGTAGTAGTTTGTAAAGGCCAGCGGTAGGTTCTGGATAAAAAACTGACCTTTCCCATACTGTACACGAATGAAAACAGGTTCTTTTCGAGCGTTACGACCTAGTACGGTAATGTTCTGAGGTTTTTTGATAGTCAGGTAGTTGCGCCCGTCATCGTGAAAGAAATTATAGCCTTTGGCTTTGCTCAACTGCGGATTAACGAAGTTCTGACGCAGGGTTGTATCGGCTTTATTATTTGGCTTTACTTCTGCTTTGAACCCTAGTTTAGTACAGAGTGAATCGGGTAGATTGTAGGCAGAAATGAATATCGTATTACCTCGCTTAACATACGATAGAAGTTGACTTTGCTCAATACTATCAGCCTTAAAGTCCTCATTGATAAACAGGTAATTACTGAGCGCAGACAATTTTGTCTCACCCAGAAAATTATAGATTGGTAAGCGAATTGTTTTAATGGCCGACTGCGGCATGGCATCGGGCAGTAACTCGAACAAAGCCTGCGTTCCGAACGGAATTTTGTCGTCGTTCTGATACGTCGACTTCCAGTCAATCGGCTTCGGGCGGTAATACTCAAAGAGCACATATGCCGTTACGGTTGCTAGCAGGATCAGGAGGTATTTATTCGGCTTCGGCAAAGTGATTTTTTTGTTTATGCCTGATGGGTAACTGGCTGATTAAACTGTCGAAATTGTTGACGAAGCTGCCCGAATCGGGATTCATCTACCGGAAAATCGCCGTACCAGATAAATTCAAATTGGCGAGTGAGCGTCTCAAAATCAACCTGTAAAGGCGAATTAGCCAGTTCATATACATACTGCCGATTCGTTTTGTCGGGCTTGTACGTAATCCGGCCTGCATCGGTTAATCGTTTGAGAGTTTGCAGATAAAGGAGACGAGTGGCTAACCGGAAATTTCGCCTGGTAACTGCTTCCTCAACAGCGGTATCGAAATCAATTTCGTGGATGTTTTCAGCCAGGTTTTCATAGTCAAGGCCGCTCGATTGGGCGCTCTTGGGAAACAGAAACTTCATCACCTCAGCCTTCATGAGTAGGTAAATTACCAATCCGGCAACAGCTGCCAGAATAACATATTGCCAGACGTTCTGGTACGCAGGACTACGCAAAAACTCTCCGAATTTGCTAAATAGCCATTGAAAAAAGCGAGCTATCGGATTTTCAGGTGGCGGTACATCGCGGCCATATTGATAATCGCGATCGGCTTGGAGATCACGCAGGTGATCCGCTTTCGGGTAGCGTACCTGCATAGGAGCACGATCGTCGCGGACGGAAACTGGAGGAATTGGCTTTTTCGGTTGAGAAAAAGCCACTGGTGATGTGGCTAGCGAAAGACACAACCAACAGATCAGACAACGCAACCGACCGACTTGTAAATCGTAAACCGTAAACCGTAACTCAAAACGTTCCTTCATCCGATGCACGAGGTTGGGTTGGAATCGTTCCAATTGAGTCAATGGCCGACTGTAGGCCCCGGCCTTCCTGTCGCTCAATCAAGTTTGTGTATTGAAAACCAAGTGCCACGTAAATTATAGTCCGCAAAAGTGTACTGCCCACTGTAGCCACTACATTGCCTAAAATAAGCCAGAATCCCGCCATGTCGGGCAGCAATTTTGCTGTAATTAAGAAACTAAGAATTCCGGCAGGTAACGTAAAGATTAAGCCAATAACCCCTGAGATTATTCCCATGACGACGATTATCCCCAAGGTTGACCACCATTTATCCCGAATAAGCACGAAGCATCGGTTCCAGGTTTGACCAAAATCAGTTCCTTCAAACGTAGTTACTACCAGCCCAAGCGATAATACAATACCGACATAAACTCCTGGAATGACAAAAAACAACGTGGCAACAAAGGCGATGATCGAACTCAACACACTGATAATAATACCCCGGCCAATAAGTGGCTGCATTTCTTCCCAAACTTCCGTAACACTAATGTCAACGGGTTGCGATTGGCTTAGGGCAATCTGTCCCGTTTTACGAGCATACACTTTCATGTGCGCATAGGTCACCAGACTTACCACCAGAATCGCCAGCAGTGTGAAGATCATGGTAAACCAGAAAGCCGGAGAAAAGAAGCTTAACGCCAGCGCATAGCCGGCACCAAAGGGGCTATCTGAATCAATGTCGCCTTTTTTTGCCATTTCCCCCAGATTAAGCATGTTCGATTGGAACACGCCCGTTGCAATGCCTGCCAGCAAAGCTACTGGGCCAACAATATAAACTAAGGCTAAGCTTAGGCTGCGAAAATTCTGGGTGATGTATTGAAACGTAACGTTGATTTTATCGCCAAAGTCACGTTGTTGAAAGAGTTGAATCATGGTTGACGTCTACGGTTTAGTTGAATTGGGTAGAAAATAAAGTACCAGCCAATGAAGGTGGCTGAAATCAGAATAATGCTGCCACTAACTACGGGTGGTAGCGTCATTCGCGTAATAAAACTTTCCAGAAACCCGGCCGTAATGAAAATCGGTACCAGACCAATGGCAATTTTTAGCCCCTGTTTACTGCCTCGTTTGAAGGATTCTAATCGGGAGTAAGTACCTGGAAAGAGCAAGCTGTTACCTACTGTCAGACCCGCGCAACCGGCAATGACAATGGCCGAAATTTCGAGCGTACCATGAATCCAGATTTTCAGGACTGAGTCGAGTAAAAGCCCACGCTCGTAGAAAAAATACTGGAAAGAGCCCAGCATTACGCCATTATAGAATAGCATCGCCATGGTGCCAAAGGACGCAAATAGCCCAAATACAAACGTTCGGAAAGCTACGTAGATGTTGTTCAGGGTAATCTGTACGAACATACTGGCCTGGTCGCTGCTGTCATAAACACCCAATGGATCGCCTTTCTTGATATTTTCGAGGGTCATGTTCACGTACTGATCGCCCAGAATCAGCCGCACAAAGGTGTTGTCGTGAGCCGCAGATATCCAGCCGAGGATGCAGGCTACTAAAAAGATACCCGCCGACAACGCCAACATTTTATGCGATTGCCGAAACAAAAGCGGCAATTCATATTTCCAGAAAGTAAGGAAACGACTACGTTCGTCCCGTCGATTCTGCATCAGTCCCCGGTGCATTTGTCCGGCTAACCCATTGAGGTAACGCGTTACTTTTGAGTCGGGATAGAACGTTCGGGCGTACGACAAATCGTCGGTTAGCTCCACAAATCGATCTGTCAGTTCATCAGGATCGTTTGTTGGGTTCTGTTCTATATCGCGCCACTTGTCGGTGTTGCGTTTAACGAAAAGAGCTTCACGCATATAAGTCGTCAGTATGCTGAGGTCGGTTAGCTAAGTTAGGGAGTGTAACCAAGCCATAATCATGTTTTACGTAAAAAGTTTTTGACTGAATGGGCTAACTTACGACTTTTGGCCTTTGGCCACTACTTTTTGACTGACAACTAGTGTATGTCTGTTGCAATCCGCACTTCCCAAAACGTTCTGTTGGAATATGAACCCGCCAGCATTGGCGAACGAATTCTGGCAGCCTTAATTGATTATGTCATCATTTTTGGCTGGATTCTGCTAACGTTTGCTTTACCAAATTCACTGGGTTTTCGTACCAATAGCTTTTATACCATTTTGGTCTTTTTTCCCGTGATTGTCTATGATTTGGTCAGCGAATGGCTGCTTAATGGGCGAAGTCTTGGCAAAATAGCCATGAAAATTCGGGTGGTTATGCTCGATGGATCACCGCCCAGTCTGGGCGCTTACCTTATTCGCTGGTTGTTACGAATCGTAGAGTCTGCTGCATTTTTGGGCGGCATTGTCCCGATTATCACAGTGGCCGCTAACGGAAAGGGACAACGATTAGGGGATATTGCAGCAGGTACGACTGTTGTCCGGCTTAAACCTGCTGTCACGCTAGATGAGGTAATTATGCGCCCTCTGGTTGAAAATTATGCTGTTCAGTTTCCCGATGTTCGATTGCTTTCTGATCGTGATATTAATGTAGTACGTAATGTGGTTCGGATAGGTGATGAACAAGCATTGATGCGTACTGCCAATAAAATAAAGGAAGTGACCGGAATTCGTAGCGATATTGGAAACCGGGAATTTCTGCTTACCGTTATCAATGATTATCAATTTATAACAGCACAGTAATGTCTGGGCCAGGCTCCTGCTTGGCCTGTGATAAATTTAACGGGCTAAGCAAGAGCTTGGCCCAGACTCTTATGCTCGACTCAATCAAATCTCTCGCCCATCAATACGCGGCCGACCTTATCAAGACCCGCCGACATTTGCATGCCCACCCCGAACTCTCGTTTCAGGAGCGAAATACTGCTCGCTTCGTGGCCGATCAACTGAAAGCGATTGGTATAACCCCACAGGAAGGTGTTGCCGATACAGGGTTAGTAGCCATTATTGAAGGGCGAAACAGCCATTCTGCTGGCTCGCGAGTGGTGGCTTTGCGGGCTGACATGGACGCATTGCCTATTCACGAAGCTAATGATGTTCCGTATAAATCGACCGTTGATGGGGTCATGCATGCCTGTGGACACGATGTGCATACGGCCAGCCTATTGGGTGTTGCCCGAATTCTGCACGTGTTACGCGATCAGTTCGATGGAACGGTAAAATTAGTATTCCAACCGGGCGAAGAGAAAGCGCCTGGAGGGGCTTCACTCATGATTAAGGAAGGTGTTCTCGAAAATCCAACTCCTGCCAGTATGATTGGGCAACATGTTGCACCTAATATTCCGGTGGGCAAAATTGGATTTCGCGAAGGTATGTACATGGCCAGCACCGATGAGTTGTACCTAACCGTTCGAGGTAAAGGTGGCCACGCAGCTATGCCCGACAATCTCATTGACCCTGTCCTGATTGCGTCGCACATTATTGTTGCACTACAGCAAGTTATCAGTCGTAATCGTCCACCCGCCAGCCCGTCGGTGCTGTCATTTGGCCGGTTCATCGCCGACGGCGTTACTAATGTCATTCCAAACGAAGTTACCATTCAGGGGACTTTTCGGTGTATGAACGAAGAATGGCGTGAAGAAGGTAAAAAGCGCATGGTTAAATTAGCCGAAGGCATTGCTGAAGCTATGGGTGGTTCGTGCGAGTTCACGATTGTTCATGGCTACCCGTACCTGAAAAATCATCCCGAATTAACCCGACGCGTTCGGTCGCAGGCAGTCGAGTACATGGGTGCCGAAAACGTGGTTGATCTTGATTTGTGGATGGCTGGCGAAGATTTCGCGTTTTACTCGCAGGTAGTAGATTCTTGTTTTTACCGACTTGGCACC
Source organism: Spirosoma arboris (assembly GCF_009754945.1). Taxonomy (GTDB): domain Bacteria; phylum Bacteroidota; class Bacteroidia; order Cytophagales; family Spirosomataceae; genus Spirosoma; species Spirosoma arboris. The sequence goes on along the minus strand of NZ_WPIN01000002.1, from coordinate 506,063 downwards.
CGCAATGAAGAGCGTGGCATTATCTCGGGCGTCCATACGCCAACGTTTGATATTGATGAGTCGGCTTTAGAAACGGGCGCTGGCTTGATGAGCTGGCTGGCAGTACAGGAGCTAAAAATGGTTTGATCGGCAAAAACTTATTAAGCCTTTGTCTTAGTGTATAGTATTCATAAACAGGCGGTTTGGAATCGTAAGTTCGGTTTCAAACCGCTTGCTCGTTCTAGTTGATTAGGATCGTTCTAATTTATAGTTGTTCATTTAAAACTGCATCTCCAAATTAGACAATCCATTCCTCGATTGTTATACATTTGTAATTCCTTATATCGTTCTATTTGAAAGTCTAATTTGCTTTAAACCTATGAACAGAAGAGACGCCCTCATGCGGGTGGCTGCGTTTGCTGGGGCAACCATTACGTTGTCCGGCGTGGTATCGCCTGCATTGGCCGATACACTCGAAGCCTCGGCCGCCCAACGCGCCCTGACAGGCAAGCCGCTTTTCTTTACGGCCGATCAGGACGCGACCGTCGCTGAACTGGCTGATACAATTATTCCGACCACGAAGACGCCTGGTGCTAAGGCTGCCAAGGTGAACGAAGTGATTGATATTATGCTGAAAGATTGCTACAAACCCGATGATCAGCAACGCTTCCTGGATGGTCTGACTCTGACCAATAAACTAAGCCAGGATGCTTACGGAAAAGCGTTTGTGCAGCTCGATCCTACGCAACGTATTGAAATTGTGAAGAAACTCCAGGCCGACGATAAAGAGCAACGTGCTCAGATGTCTGGTGCCAAAGCGGCCACAAAAGTGGAGAACTCTCAGGCCGACTTACAAATGCCGGACGCCAAAAAGCGTTATACGCCGTTCTTCTCTGTTCTGAAAGATCTGACGCTAACGGGCTATTTTACGTCTGAGATTGGTGCAACCCAAGCTCTTGAATATGTGGCTGTTCCAGGCCGTTACGACGGTTGTATTACTCTCAAACCCGGTCAGAAGGCCTGGGCAATCTAATTTAGTATTAGGAGTGAGCAGCGAGAAGTGAGAAAGGCTGATGCCGGATGAATTCTCACTTCTCGCTACTCACTCCTCACTCCTGAAAAAATTATGAACCTCAATATCGACGCAAAAAAAGATATGACCTACGACGCTATTGTCGTTGGGTCGGGTATTTCGGGTGGCTGGGCTGCTAAAGAACTTACCCAAAAAGGATTGAAAGTACTGATGCTGGAGCGGGGCCGCGATGTGAAGCACATTGAAGGTTATCCGACAGCAACGAATAATCCCTGGGATTTTCCGCATCGGGGCAAAATAACCACCATGGCAGCCGAGGAATACTGGGCTAATATGCGCACTGGCTATACTGCTAATGAAGAGTGGCGTCATTTCTTCGAGAACGATAAAGAAAACCCATACCTCGAAAAACGCAAAGTAGACTGGATTCGTGGTTACCACGTAGGTGGTCGGTCGCTGATGTGGGGTCGGCAAAGCTATCGCTGGAACAAAGAAGACTTCATGGCGAATGGCAAGGAAGGGATTGGTGTGGACTGGCCAATTCGCTACGAAGATCTAGCTAACTGGTACACGTATGTAGAAACCTTCGCTGGTATTTCGGGCAGCAAAGACGGCCTAGACGTTTTGCCAGACGGTAACTACCTGCCGCCTATGCAGATGAACTGTCTGGAGAAAGAAGCGAAAAAGCGTATCGAGAAGGCGTTCCCTGCTCGTACTGTTACCATGGGTCGTACTGCTCACTTGACCCAGCCTAAACAACTACACTATGACCTTGGTCGGGCGGCTTGCCAGTTCCGTAATCAGTGTATGCGTGGTTGCCCATACGGCGCTTATTTCAGTACGCAATCGGCAACATTACCGGCTGCCATGAAAACGGGGAAGTTGACTCTCCGCCCCGATTCGATTGTATCGGAAGTGTTGTTCGACGAGAAAAAAGGGAAAGCTACAGGCGTTCGGGTTATTGACCAGAATACGAAAGAAGTTCGTGAGTATTACGCCCGGATTATCTTCCTCAACGCGTCGGCATTTGCCAGTACGTCGATTTTGATGAATTCCAAATCGCACCGTTTCCCGAATGGTATGGGTAATGATTCGGATCAACTCGGTCGGAACATTATGGATCACCACCTTGCTGTAGGTGCTGCCGGAACGTTTGACGGCATGGAGGATCAATATTACTACGGTCGCCGGGCGAATGGGGTTTACGTACCTCGTTACCGGAACTGGGCAGGTGACAAACGTGACTATGTTCGTGGATTCGGTTATCAGGGTGGTGCCGGCCGAGGTGGCTGGGGCCGTGGCAATGGTATGGAAGGCTTCGGGGCTGAATTTAAAGAAAGCCTCACAACGCCAGGTCAGTGGACAATGAGTCTGGGTGGTTTTGGTGAAATGATTCCTGATCCGAACAACCGTATGACGCTCTCCCCCGACCAAAAAGATAAATGGGGTCTACCGCTTATCGTATTCGATGCTGCCTACGGCGAGAACGAGCGAAAAATGCGGATCGACATGATGAATGATGCCGCCGAAATGCTTCAAGCGGCTGGACTGAAGAATGTAACGCCTTATAACGACGAGTCGAAACACCCAGGTATTGGTATCCACGAGATGGGTACTGCCCGTATGGGTCGTGATCCAAAAACGTCGGTGTTGAACGCTCATAACCAGATTCATACGGTAAAGAATGTCTTTAATACAGATGGAGCCTGTATGACGTCGGCTTCTTGCGTAAACCCTTCACTTACCTATATGGCTTTAACGGCTCGGGCTGCAGACTTTGCCGTGAAGGAAATGAAAAAAGGGACATTGTAAGAAAACTAATATCTTTTTGGGAAGCCGTAAGCACGCATTGCTTGCGGCTTCTCTTTTTGTTTAAAAGTGGAAACAGACATAAAATTTCTCATTAAAAAATAATTATGGGAAAACAATCACTTATTAGTAGAGTTATAAGATAGAATAACAAGTTAAAACTCAACGATGAAAAAGGAAATGATAATAGGTTGTATGCTGGTAGCTGGCATAGCCTTCGGTGCAAACGCACAAACAACGAATACATCGACCAATGCAGGTTCGACCGGCACAACAGGTGTAAACTCAACTAGTCCTCGGACTAGTACGAATATGAGTACTGGGGTGAATCAGACTTCTCCGACGGGTGTAAACACAACAGTGACGCCAACAAGCCCTAGTACGATTCAGACTCAACCACCTGCAACCAGTACGAATACCTCATCTGATATAAGTACGAATCCTGCAGTTAATACCAATACGAATCAAACGGGAGTAAATCCCCCAGTTGGATCGACCTACAGCACGGGAACGCCAACCATGAACAGTAATGGTACAACAACGTCGACAACGACGGATATGCAAAACACAACTGATCGGATGAATAACGGTTCAACAGGAAATAATAGCCGTCGTACGAAAAGTAAGTCGTCAACGTCGACAACAACTCCGGCTACAACGACGCCCGCTACGACCATTCCTCCAGGAAAATAAGATACCCATAAAATCTGGCCTAGAAAATAATCCTGTGGCCATACCTTTGCAAGGGTATGGCCACAGTTTTTATGTTTGAACAAATTCCATTGATTGAGTTGAATAAATTAACTGTCCAACGAAGCGGACGGACACGGATACGTGAACTCACGTTCCAACTGAATTCGGGTGAGTGTTGGGCTGTTATTGGTCCAACTGGTAGTGGGAAATCCACGTTTCTCCAGGCACTAGCCGGTCAATTTCATGCTGGAACTGCTACCTTGTCTCGGCGGGTACCAACAGAATTTGTCTCTTTTAAAGAGGAGTCCAGTCGGTTTTCCTACAGTGGCTATTTTTATCAGCAGCGCTATCAGGCTACTATGAGCGACAGCTCGGAAGGTAGCGACCCTGCTTATAATTCTATTCCAACGCTACGGAGTTTTTTACAGCTGACTGACTCGCCGGAATCGCTTGCGCTGGTTGACCGATTAGGGCTTACTCCAATACTGGATCGGGCATTTATTAAATTATCAAATGGCCAAACCCGAAAAGCCCGCATTGGAAAAGCGCTCCTTCGACACCCATCGGTTCTATTGCTAGACAATCCTTTTGTCGGTTTGGATGCCGTTTTTCGGGCCGAACTGACCAATTGGCTGGGCGATCTTACAAAACACGGCCTGACACTTGTGCTGGTAACAGAACCTGATGATATTCCGTCGTTTATTACGCACATAGCTGATTTAGAAAATGGCCAGATCCGGTGGGCAGGCCCCAAGGAGAACTATACTGCCGAAGCTACTAGTTGGCCTGAAATTACTCCACCAGTTCTGAATACAGCTGCGCCAATAACCGATTTTCAGGAAGCCTTTCGATTACGTAATGTAACTGTTCGTTACGGAGATACAATCATTTTAGATGGCCTTGACTGGGCTGTTCGGGCAGGGGAACGATGGGCTTTGTTTGGGCCGAATGGGGCTGGCAAATCAGTATTGCTAAGTTTGCTTTACGGAGACCATCCACAGGCGTATTCTAACGATGTAAGTGTCTTTGGTCATCGACGTGGCAAGTCGGGTGAAAGTATCTGGGATGTAAAACGTCGAATTGGCTTTGTTTCTCCTGAACTGCATTTATATTTTCCGCAGGGTTTGTCCGCCCGGCAGGTTGCGCTGACGGGCCTGACAGATACCCTTACCCCTCCGAATCGGGTGGCACCTGAAACGGAAGTAGACTTAACTAACTTATTTGCGTATTTTAAACTATCTCACCTTATCGACTGCTCATTTGGTACCTTGTCTGCGGGGGAGCAGCGATTAATTTTGTTGGTACGGGCTTTTCTGAAAAATGCGCCTGTCTTGTTACTGGATGAGCCGTTTCAGGCAATCGATTCTTTTCATGTTCAATTAGCCCGACAATTGATCGACAGTTTTATTGACAAAACCATTCTTTTCGTCACACACAATAAACACGAGCTTCCCGAAAGTATCGACCAGATTTATACCATTAAGGTCGCAGTCCCTAACTAATTGAGTAGAAAATTCTCTATATGTTAAAGGTTCATAGGTCAACTTTAGGCGCTCGTCAACTTAGCTGTGTTTCTACATTGAAAAATGCCAAATGTTGGCATGGTTTATGAGGCATAGACTTGCCCTTCGCGGTCATACGATGGAATGATAGTTTGTTGACCAAATAAAGGTAGTAATCCATTAAATCATCCAATTAGTAGATATTATGTACTAGCCACAGGCTTGGCATGAAATTCGTCTTATATACGGGTAAGCAGCATGAATTGATGAGGAGACAACTACTAAATAAATTTACTGGAAATTATGGGTGGTTGATCATATGGTTGATGACATTTGGAAATGTTGTTGCCATGACCTATCCGTTAGCCGATACATGCCAGAATCCCGACCCGCCTGTCATTACAGGTTCGGCCAAGGCTATCTGTCGTAATGAGTTGGTTACATTAATCGCCACAGGCTGTACCGGCACCGTTATTTGGTCAAATGGTGATATCGGTAATACGATTACGGTAAAACCTCAGCAAACGACAAAGTATACCGCCATTTGTCGCGCCAAACCAGGATGCATCAGTTGCTTTGCCGAAGTCTGGAAGATTACGGTCAACACACCTAACGCGCCGACGGTTATAGCCTCATCGAAACTTGTATGCCCTAATGAGCCCGTTACGTTAACCGCATCTAATTGTGCGGGAACTGTTCACTGGATAAGTCAGGATGGAAGCGAACAAAATACAGGTTCAGTCTGGATAGGCAATCTTCAGGAAACTACAGTCTTCCGGGCTACCTGCGAGCAGAACAACTGTAATAGCAATCCATCTATCCCAATCTCGGTGCAGATTGCTACTCCGAAGACGCCTATTATTTCGGCAGATAAACAAGAAATTTGTATTGGACAACCGGTTCGGCTTAGTGCATCGGGCTGCATAGGTGTCGTTCGCTGGATGGATGGAGTTGAAGGATTAGTGAGAAACATAAACCCTACTAATACGCTCAATTACAGAGCTGTATGTCAGGTTGGTTCATGCCGTAGCGACAGTTCTCAGCCGGTATTAGTAGTGGTACAGCCAGTTGCTCAGAAGTTAAATTTATTAACAACCCTCTACAACAGATGCCCATTTCAAACGGTTGATTTATCGAAAGCAATCACAGATGGGAACAGCTCCGGCCTTCGCTATGAATTCCGAACAGGACCATCTATTACAGCATCTACTGTTCAGTCGTCAGGAGCAGTGCTGACCGGGACGTATTACATTTTTGGACGAACTGCAGACGGCTGTTATACGGAACCTACAGCTATCACAGTAGACATTACTCCCTGCCAGAATGCCATTCCACCTTGCCTAAGTAGTCCGGCTACGGTTGCTATTCGACTCGACTCGCTCGACTGGACTAAAGGAATTGTTCTGTTAAAAGCACAATTGGGTGGCCTGGCAAACGTACATAATTGGCAAAGTGATGGTGGAGGTCTATTTACCAGCACAGGCATAAACGCTCGTTATCTATTGTCTGAATCTGACCGACAACGTGGTGCGACTCGATTCACCCTCTCTGTTCCCGACCCCGACGGTAGCGGGCCGTGCGTTGGAGCATCAGTTCAGCAAACGGTAGCAGCCCCTGCCCGAGAGCTAATCGGATTAAGCAAGAAAGTGAGCGAACCGATCTGGGTGGCTGATGGAAAAGAGCGCTTAGTCGAATTGACATATCAGTTTATAGTCGCTAATATGGGTAAACATGCGCTCAAGGATATTCAGATTGCTGATAATCTGGATGTCGCTTTTGCAAGCCTGGGAGCGCAAATTCATTCGATAAAGGTTCAGGCTGACAGCGGTCTGATCGTTAATTCAGCTTATTCAGGACGTGGCATCGACACCACATTAATTAACGGCGGAAACCTTCCGATTGGCGGACAGGCCCGCGTATTGCTAACTGTACGGCTCAATGTGAGTTTGGCCAATACGCTGACATTTAGCAATATCGCTACTGTTCAAGCTACGAATATCAGTAGTGGAATTTGCCGTGATCGTTCGACCAACGGCATAGACGTCGACCCAGACCAGAATGGAAATCCGACCGACAATGACGAACCTACAAGCATTGTTCTTCACTCGCTGCAGCCCGAAGAAAGCGAAACAGTATTTATTCCGGAGGGCTTCTCGCCCAATGGTGATGGTATTAATGATCGATTTGTTATTCAACGAGTGCCTGTTGGAGTAACCGTTCAACTGGATATTTATAATCGCTGGGGGAATTTAGTTTACCAAAATTTAAATTACACAAATGATTGGAATGGTATCGCAAATCAAGGTGTCAAAGCGGCTGATGTGAAACAAGGTCTCCCTGATGGCACTTATTATTACCAGATCCGGCTTAGTGATGGACGAGAATTTGTTCGATTTCTGACGCTGGCCCGATAAGTTTTTTAGCAATGATTTTAGGTCAAATTCGTTTGCGAATGGAAGCAGAACGGTTGATTGTAGAGTCTAAGCAAGACACCAATGAGTAAGAATTGGAGAACGTGGATTGTGGGGGCATTACTGTGGCTAAGCTATACAATGGCTTGGGCACAGGTGGATTCATTGTTGCAACAGGCAGACCGTTTGCTCAACTATAAAGCGTATGGACGTGCAATAGAAGCTTACTCGCAACTTTTAACCGAGCAGAGCGATCAACTCACACCTACGCAAAAAGCAACGGTCCAAAGCCGGCTGGCATCTGCCTATAAGCAAGTTGGTGATGGTCAGAAAGCTGAGCGTTATTTTCGGGAAGCGTTGGCAAATAGCACCGACGAGAATCCACAACTACTTCTACAATTTGCCCAGACATTGGTTGGTAATGGTAAATATCAGGAGGGTCAGAAACAGTATGAACTCTATGAGCAACTTAAAGCGAAGCAACCAGCTCGGTCATCCATAAATCCACCGCCTGCCACTTCTCCAACGGGCGGCCGAAAGGAAGCTGTAAAATATCGCTTAGAGTACCTGGCCTTTAATTCCTCCGGAGAGGAATTTAGTCCAGCGTTTTATCAGGATGGCCTTGTCTATGTAGCTGGAAAGAAAGGGGGCTCTGCCATTGAAACTACCGGTAGTGGTGGTGGATCAGGCTATCTGGATTTGTTATACATCCCTAATCGGAATAATCTGAAAGTAGAGAGTATTATTAATGCCGACGGTAGCATCAGTAAACCTGTGAACGACCGTGCTAAAACCGAACGGCGTAATGGAAACGATAGTTATAGCCGTGAAACGGCGAATGATTCGCCTACGGTGCCAAATTTCGGTGAAGGGATCAATATCTCCGGCGGGTTAGGTTATGACGCGGACTCTCAAAATGCGTCGAAACGCTTTAGCAGAACGCTCAATACAAAATACCATGAAGGTCCAGCTACGTTCTCGCAGGATGGCTCACAAATTATTTTTACCCGTAACAACTACAACAATGGCCGGGCGAATAAGAGTACAGAAGGGGTAAACAAACTTAAACTTTACACCGCTATTCAACAAAATGGGGCATGGACGGATATTGTCGAGTTGCCTTTCAATAGTGACGAGTATTCCGTTGGGCATCCTGCGCTGAGTCATGATGATGCGTTGCTTTATTTTGCGTCCGATATGCCGGGTGGATTTGGAGGTACTGATCTTTATGTTAGCCGTTTTCAGGCTGGAAAATGGAGCCGCCCTGTTAACTTAGGAAGCACGATTAATACTAAGGGGAATGAATTATTTCCGTTTGTCGATGAAGCAGGAAACCTGTATTTCGCTACGGATGGTCATAAGGGCTTGGGTGGATTAGATATATTTTTTGCTACGTTAAGCCAGGGTGTTACAGTGCAATCGATTGAGCATCTCGATGCACCGATTAATTCTCCGCAAGATGATTTTGGCCTGATAACAGATGCTAACCGACGTGGCGGCTATTTCAGTAGTAATCGGCGTGGTGGAAATGATGATATTTACCGATTTATTCGGGAAAGCTCACTCTTCGGCTGTCGTGACCTGATTATTCGGATGTATGACACAAATACAGATCAGCCTTTGGATAGCGTCAGTGTACTGATCAAATCCAAAGCGGAAGGGCGGCCGGACCGAACCCTAACCAGCGACCAGAATGGATTCGTCAGAATTTGTCTGGAAGGCACAAATGATTTTACATTCCAGGCTAGTCGCGATGGCTATATTAATAGCACCGTCGGCTTCACAAACCGAGCTATAACGGATGATCAACCCAGTCGGCTGGAAATTGGATTGATTAAACCGACGGTTGTTATGGATACGATTCCGACGGAGAGTACGATTCCCAGTACAACGTTAACCCGATCGCGCGTTCGTGGGGTGGTTCTCAGCGAGCGAAACCACAAGCCCATTGAAGGTGTAACGGTTCGGCTTCGAAATGAATGCGACCGAACTCAGCTTGAATACGTAACAGGTCCTGATGGCCGGTATTCATTTGATATTAACGAGGGCTGTGATTATACGTTAGTAGCTTCAAAGCCCGAATTTGGAACGAATACCAATAAGATCAAGAAATTACCTAAAAAGGCGAAACCAAAAGAATTGTCTGCTGATTTAAAGATGCTGAGCGTAGGCGATGTGGTCACGATCGACAATATTTACTACGACCTCGACCAATCTAGCCTTCGCCCTGATGCTTCCCGCGAGTTAGATAAGGTAGTAGCCACCATGCGTAAATACCCAACGCTTATTATTGAAATCCGGTCGCATACCGACAGCCGGGGTGAGGCTGAGCATAATAAAGCGCTCTCGTTACAGCGGGCAAAAGCAGTGGCTAATTACTTAGTATCGAAAGGTATCAATCGCCGACGTATGGCTACCCTTGGTATGGGTGAGTCGCAGTTAGTAAACAACTGCACTGATGGCGTGATCTGTACTGAAGCCGAGCATCAGCGAAACCGCCGAACAGAATTTAAAGTAGTAGCGATAAAATAGGCCTATTCACTAAGGCAACGGCCGTTTCGAAACGTAAACTACTGAAGGGAGGTCTCTCGGGCAACAGTAAATGCCATTGCTTTCTGGTAGATAAGTGCCAGAAACAGCCACATACAGTCTGTTTTGTGAATCGAGAAGCAACGAACTAATTGTGTGCTTGAATGGAAAACGTACTGGAATCAATGAAGTAGCTGTCTGTTTTGTGATTTCGGATGGATTTACCGTGCTATTCGTCGAGTTCTCTTTAATAGAATAGATTGTGCCGTTTGAGGCCTTGATACGGTTAATTTGTCTCCCTAACTCGGCGTGTCCGTTGATGGCATTCCAGGACTTTCCTGCATCCAGACTATATTCCTTTGGTGTAATTGTTTGTACCGTTTTTATCGAATTTGCTTTGGTTACAGACGTTACTATACCTTTCAGATGCCAGAGCGTATCCTTTTGAATAAGCACCGGATTTGGACCTGTGTTACCCGACCAGATTATATCCCATGTTTTGCCCTGATCAGTCGTCTTGTAAATTTTAAACATTGTCGATACAAACAAGACACTGTCTATATTTCCAGCTACATCCATCGCTTCGCCACCTGCAGGAGCCTCTAAGCGAATCCAGTCAGGGTCCTCTGGTATACCTGGCGTGACGACCTTAGAGTCTGTTTTCACGCAAGCTGACACTAGTAAACCTGTTAACAAAGCGACAAGGGCGGATTTAATAAGGTGTGAGAAATGAAGTTTTTCAAATAGGCTTAACCAAAAAGCAGCCAATTTGTTGAGATCGCTGGACCTCGCTTTTGTATCCTCACGAATAGTTTAGATTGGGAAGAATTACCTTTGTAATACGGCTATACTTGATCAAATGCTTACATTTCCCTCCTGTAAAATTAATCTTGGTTTACGTATCACTGAAAAGCGGGCTGATGGTTTCCACAACCTGCAATCGTGTTTTTATCCCGTTAGTTGGGGAGATATAGTGGAAATAATTCCAGCTGATGAATTCACATTTGGTAGCAGTGGATTAGCCATTCCGGGAGATAGCCAACATAATCTTTGTGTTAAGGCTTACAACTTATTAAAGGCTGATTTTGACCTTCCATTTGTTCAAATGCATCTGCACAAACTAGTGCCGATTGGGGCTGGGCTGGGCGGAGGATCGGCCGATGCCGCCTTTGTTCTGAAATCACTAAATGAACAATTTGGCCTGGCTCTCGGCGTTTCAACATTAGAAGATTACGCTCGTTTGCTGGGTAGCGATTGCGCTTTCTTCATCCAGAATCGTCCATTGTATTGTGTAGAAAAAGGCGATGTGTTCTCGGAAATTTCAGTTGATCTGAAAGGATATCATCTTGTGCTTGTTTATCCAAACCTGGCTATCTCCACCGCCGAAGCTTATGCCGGAGTCAAACCTCATCAGCCTACAATACCTTTGATCGAACAGTTACAAATGCCGATTGGTACCTGGCGTGATTGGGTACACAATGATTTTGAGGACAGCCTGTTTCCTAAATACCCGGTTTTGGCTGAAATTAAGCAACAACTTTACGACGCTGGGGCTGTATACGCCAGTATGAGTGGATCGGGTTCAACGGTATATGGAATTTTTAATGCCCCTATCGTCGTCCCAAACCAATTTTCAGCCTACCGCGTTTGGAAAGGAGAACTATGAAAAAGTTTACAGTTTGTCGTTTATGCCAGATCAAAACTGGCTGATGTTGGGTAACTCCAAACTACGAACCGCAAACTACAAACGTCCTCTATGAGTAACTTCGTGACCAAACGGCGGGAGCCGTTTCGCTTTATGGTCTGGTTGGGGATCGCCAGTAGCGTGACGGTTTTTACGATGTTGCTGGTAACATACGTGATTCGTCGGACTGGATCGGGTTGGGTTAATATAAAACTGCCAACTGTATTTTTAATCAGTACGGTGGTCATTATGTTGAGCAGCTTTACGCTCAATAACGCTATGCTGGCCTTTCGGCACGAACGCTTCGGGAGTTACCGTACCAATTTAGCCACAACTCTTGGGTTAGGCATTCTATTCATGCTGTTGCAAGGTTGGGGATGGCGGCAATTAGTTCTCGAAGGAGTTGGCCTGGAGGGAAATCCGGCTGGTGGGTTTATTTACATCATATCAGGAATTCATCTGCTACACATTCTGGTCGGCCTGATTTTTCTGGGTATTGTGTTGGGCGAAGCCCTACTTCGGCGACCTTATATCGACTCGTTTGTATACAGCGTTAATCCACCAAATCGGCTTAAAATCAGGCTAATTACACTCTATTGGCACTTTGTAGACATCCTTTGGATTGGCCTGTTTTTGTTTCTACTTGTTCATCACGGCATCAACTGGCACCTGCCTGTATAGCTCCTATCTGATATTAGGGCTTTATCACGTTATTTGTAGTAAATAATACAATTGTTACGTACCAGAACTTCATGAAAAGAATCATTCTCTGGGTTGGATTGTGGTTGCTAAATTTACCATCCTTCGCCCAAACATCATCTTCGTCAACGCCTACGCCAGGTTCAAAATACGACCCGCTTGCGCTATTTCATCCCTTATTTAATATGCAGCCGGGGAATGATTACCGTACCGGCAGTGGCGCTCCCGGACCTAATTACTGGCAGAATCGATCAGACTACCAGATCAACGTCGCACTTGACGATCAGCAAAATACTATCACAGGCGAAGTAACTATTACATATAAAAACAATTCGCCTGAATCTTTAGCCTATTTGTGGCTTCAATTGGATCAGAATGCGTTTAGTGACACCTCACGATCGGCTAAAACGACTCCTGTTGCGGGTGGCCGGTTTGGTAACTTAGGTTTTGCTGGTGGATTGATAATATCGAGCGTAACCGTCGATCAAGGCAAGGGCAAATTTACCGCGACTCCTTATGAGATTTCGGATACCCGTATGCAGGTTCGTCTGACCGAACCTGTAAAGCCCAAGGGTGATGTTGTGAAAGTCAAAGTTGCCTATAGCTTCAAAATTCCCGAATATGGCTCTGACCGTATGGGGCAACTTCAGCGTAAGGATGGCATTATTTACGAGATTGCCCAGTGGTATCCGCGTATGTGTGTGTACGACGACATCGAAGGCTGGAATGTGCTACCCTATTTAGGGGCCGGTGAGTTCTACCTCGACTATGGCGATTATGAATTCAGCGTTACAGTTCCCTGGAATCATATTGTGGTAGGTTCAGGTGAGTTGCTGAATCCGGCCGATGTGTTAACTGTCGAGCAGATCAAACGCCTGGATCAAGCTCGAAAAAGTGATCAGACGGTGATTATTCGGGGAAAAGATGAAGTAACTAATGCGGACACTCGCCCGAAAAAATCGGGCACCTTGACCTGGAAATTTCGTTGCTTAAACACCCGTGACGTAGCCTGGGCCTCTTCGCGCGCGTTTGTATGGGATGCCGCTAAAATGAACCTGCCAAGTGGTAAAACTGCCCTTGCCCAATCGGTTTACCCAGCCGAAAGCGCTACCAATGACTCCTGGAACCGTTCGACTGAATATGTGAAGGGCGCGATAGAATTCTATTCAAAATACCTGTACGAATTCAGTTATCCTGTGGCGACGAATGTGGCGGGGATTGTTGGAGGAATGGAGTACCCCGGAATCATATTCTGTGACCATAAAGACAAGAAAGATGCCCTCTGGAACGTAACGGACCACGAATTTGGCCACAACTGGTTCCCAATGATCGTGGGAAACAATGAGCGAAAGTTTCCCTGGATGGATGAAGGCTTTAACACCTTTATTAACACCCTCTCGACAGCCAATTTCAATAAGGGCGAGTATAATAGAGTGGGTGGCACCATGCACGATATGGCACCCCAATTGTTCTATCCTGCCGAGCCTATTATGACCATCCCAGATGTTCAGCAGCCCCGGGTCTTAGGCATTCTGGCTTATTACAAACCAGGTATGGGCCTGAAATTACTTCGTGACGTGATTCTCGGCCCCGACCGGTTCGACTTTGCGTTCCGGAATTACGTAAATCGCTGGGCGTTCAAACACCCAACCCCTTATGACTTTTTCCGTAGCATTGAAGATGGTGCCGGTGAAGATTTAGGCTGGTTCTGGCGTGGTTTCTTCTATGAGACGTGGAAATTAGACCAGAGTGTCAAAGAGGTGAAATACGTTGATGGCACAGCCGATAAAGGATCACTCATCTCGATTGAGAATCTCGAAAAAATGGCCATGCCTGTTACGATTGAAGTGACTGAAAGCAATGGTAAGAAAGGTCGCGTGAATTTGCCCGTAGAAGTCTGGCAACGGGGTAGTTCCTGGACATTTAAATATAACTCAACTTCACCCCTAAAATCGGTTGTTCTTGACCCCGACGAAAAGCTGCCGGATGTCAATGAAAAGAACAACGTTTGGCGGGCCGAAGCTCAGTAGTAAAAGTAGTAAGTCTGTAAGTTATAAAGTGGTAAGTGGCTGACGCGAAGAAAATATACCTGCGTCAGCCACTTACCACTTTATAACTTACAGACTTACTACTTTTTAGACTTCTACCAACATTGCCCCATACGAATAGCCACCTCCAAATACGGTGATGACAATACGCTGTCCTTTTTGAAACGTATTCCACTGCTCCGAAAGGGCTATAGCGCAGCCTGCACAGCCTGTATTCCCGTAGCGCTGAATATTAGAAATCAGTTTTTCTTCTGGCAAGCCAAGCGTATTCATGACATTCCGTGAAATGCGCAGATTTGCCTGGTGGGGCAAAATGTAATCCACATCAGCCAACGTCAGGCCGCAACGTTCAAGTACTTGTAGGCTAGCCTTAGGCATGTACTGACAGGCATTGATAAAAACGTCGCGTCCATGTGGCATGGTAACACCCCCATCAGCAGGTTTCATCATCACTCCCGTTGTCGCTTTCGGAGTATGAGCAGCTCCACCCGTCAGGAGGGCTTTAATAGCAAAATCATCCTCACTCTGTCGTTCTTTAGTGATGAGCAAAGCTGCTGCGCCATCTCCCCATAAGTGGCCGGAAATCGTATCCTGCTCATTATAATAAAGGGTATTATGCTCCGATACGATGACTAGAGCACGAGTCGCTTTATTCAATGCAAAGTAACCTTCAACTACTTCAATCGCATTAAGCAGTGACGAGCAGGCCGTTGAAATCGAAATAGTTGGGATATCTGCAATGCCCAGGTAATGCTGAGCCTCATGAGCAATAGAAACGATAGTATCGTAAGGCGTATACGTTCCGCCAACAATCAAATCAATCGTAGATAGATCTGCTTTTTCCTGAAGCCGTTTAACGACTTCAATGGTCATGGTATTCGTATTCTCACCGGGAGCAGCTTTTCGGCGCTCCACAATTCCAGTGCGTTCGATAATCCAGTCGCTGGAAAGACCATTGAGCTGGGTAAAATGTTCGTTGCCAACTACCTGTGTTGGTAGGTAATGGCTTACTGCGTGAATGTACATCAGGCCAAATAAATTGGGTTACCATTGAGAGAACCCTTAATTAATGTCTAAAGTTAAATCCTTCCGGGAAAACGTAGTATTGAACATTGGAACAATACCATAAACTATTCGATATGTCTTGTTTTTGTCCTACTAATCCCCTTTGTTAGGTTCGATAAAGTATATGTTCATAAAAATTAAGCAGCTTATTGGCCTCACTGGACCAATTATAAAACTGCTCAACTGCCCGATATCCTCGCTGACCCATTAGCCGCGCTTCGTCTGGATGGTCCACTAGATAACTAAGTGCATCTGCAATCTGAGTTGGGTCATAAGGCGACACACAGAACCCACATTGATGTCGTTCGACGATATCCTGATAAAGCGCAAAGTTGGACGTAATAACTGGTAAACCGAGTGCCATGTACTCAAATAGCTTGGTCGTATAGGAATCAGGATAATCGCCTACAGGCTTGAGTAACGCCAAGCCAGCCGTTGCGCCAGCAGCATAAGGGAAAGCGATTCGTTGATCAGTATACCCATGAAAGGCAAGATTTGTCTGAATATCGCGATAGTGGGGAAGCTTAGCTAAATCACTTTCGACAAAAGTACATTGGCCAAACAAATCCACGTTGAAATTTGGGTAAATGATCTTAAGCTGTGCTAGTGCTTCAACAAGTGTATCAAATGCTCGTTCAAAACTGAGCCAGCCAATATAGAAAAATGAGGGTTGTCCAGGATTTGGGCTATAAGGTTGACGGAACGGCTCTATGAAAGACAGTAGGGGATAGTTGTAAATCACCGCATGGGAATTCACCAAGTCCGTATAAGTGTGTAAATAAGCATGTTCGGTAAAAACTAAATAAAAATGACGTCGGGCGAGTTGGTCGAACCAACTAAACATTTTTGTCAATAAAAAGCCTTTATTTATAGTTTTTAGGTGCATTTTTTTGTAGAGATTTTCCTGAACCTCATAAATCACCTGAGCACCTAAAAGCCAAAATATATAAGCAAATGGTAGCAATTCTGGTACGTATACATGCACGAGTTTCGGTCGTAGCCACAAACATCGAAGCAGAATAAATGGACAAGTCAATAGGGTGCGCCAGATAACCCGCCGAAAATAAGGCAGGCGAATAAAGTGGATAGAGGTCGCTATAGTTGGGTCTGCATGAGGGAGCGCGCAAAACACCTCATAGTGTTCCGTAAGCGTCTGACATTGTTTGAATACTACCCGTGGATCTTGCGGCTGGTGAGCAGTACTAACATGTAGAACGCGAACTTTTTTCATCAGGGCATTGCAAAAAGCCGTACTACGGTTTCCACATCAATATTATTGAGCCGTGGCACGGCTTTTACACTATTCCGGTCATTTTATTATCCCCAAAGAACGTAGTTCGTCATCAATTTTTTGATTCCAACGTTCTTGTGCAGCTTGATTGATACTATGATTTGTTTCATCATCATATTGAGTCTGCATACGGTTTAGCTCGCGGAAAGACTCAATAAACTGGTATTGTGCGATGCTATTGTAATCTTCTAGTGTCAAACTATCTGGGTGAATTTTACGCTTAAAGCGCTCAACGATAATTTTTGTAATGTCAAAATGACGCTGTTCGTGGTTTAATGCATAAGCTGTGCGGGTGTCAGATCGCCCCCAGGATGAAGTTTTTAACATATACACTTTCACCATTAGATTGAGATTAATGATCCCATCTTTAACTGTGCTTTTCCCCTCATAGGAAAAACTAGTAAAGACCTCCGCGGCATAGTGACTACCCTTACGTGGTGCAGCCTGAAAATCGGCCCAGGTTAGTTTTCGAGCAGGATTATAATGTACGGTATCATCATCAGTGATTCGGGTATCATCAATAAAATTGATTGTAAGGCTTTTCGCCAGCTTCTCATTTCGACTACTTTCCCGATTCATATAGTCGTTCAGATTTCGTAACGAAGCAGTCAGCGCCTGACGGATGGTTTGCTCAATGACTGATGGCTGGTCAATTGGCCGGGTATAGTTCGCACTGCCACGATAATCGGTCAGGTGAATACTGGTTTCAGTTCCAGCATCATCCTTGCCTAATAACTCAAATGAGACTGCATAGGTAAATTGACCAGTAACACGATTCCCTTTTGCCGTTTCGTTTACCCGACACTGGCGAATACGCATAGCAATTGGGCGTAATTTCTTATTTTGTTTTAACCCCTGATTAATAAACTGCTGAAAACTGGCAACCACTCCTCTATCCAGATCAACGGGTTGTGTAGGTTGATTTGGAGTCAGAGCTAGCCGGGCAATAGGGCCCTGTTCAGTACGTTGATCCGTGACTGTAGCGATATAAAATTCTTTTGGCGTAAAAGGCAGCGATTCAGAGCGAAGCCGAATTGGGTCGGTCGAGGGCGAAAGATAGGAAAGCCCGAATAAAAATAGAGTGAAAAAGACTTGGCACATTCTGCCTTGATAACGGCTTATCGTGATGAATAGTACAGGAATAGCTACATAGAAAAGCCCTCCGAATATACCATCCAGAGGGCTTTCTAGCAAGCATTGATAAGCCATTAGTCAATCAGCATAGCTTTGCCGCTGACCACATCGTTTTCTACCGTTTTGTACTTAACATCCCGTTTCACAGAACCATCGGGGTATTGCACGTTAACACGAGCATTACGGTCAAGTTTCGCTACACGTACCGGAGCTTGCCGCTGAGCGGGCATTGGTGGAGCACCAGCACCCATGGCGTCATTTTCGGCCATACGACGGGCGTATTCTTCGGGGCCAGTAGCCAAATGATCATCGTCGAAATCTTCAATATTCGTATGAAGCTTCGGTTGTGGTTGAGGACGACGTTGAGCCGGAGCCTGCCTAATTTCCTGTTGTATTTCCTGAGCTTCCTGTGCCGGAATGTCAGCCTTAGTCAGGAAATTGATGGTGTCGAAATTTACTTTGTTGAGGAATCGCTTAAATAATTCCACCGACTCGAATTTATACACCAGCAAGGGGTCTTTCTGTTCAAAAACGGCGTTTTGTACCGATTGCTTCAGATCGTCCATTTCGCGAAGGTGTTCTTTCCACTCCTGGTCAATAACAGACAAGGTGACAGCTTTTTCCATTTCTGTCACGATTTCACGACCACCACTTTCAACGGCTTTTTGCAGATCCGAGACAACCGTTAATTCATGCATACCATCCGAGAATGGAACGACAATATTTTTAATTTGATGACCTTGCTCATTCAGGACCTGCGTTAGAATGGGTAAGGCTTTCTCGGCAATCGCCTGATTTTTGGCCTGGTAATTAGCCTCTGCTTCGTTATATAAATGCCGGATTTGATCCGGTTTTTTCATCCGGCCAAACGTTTCAGCAGTCAATTCTGGTGAGAGGCCTAGTGTAGTTAATAGCTGGAGTTTTACTTCTTCGTAATTGCCCTCAGAATTATTGACAGTCTCCTCTACTACATCATACATCGTGTTGGCAATATCCAGAGGCAAACGATCACCGAACAAGGCATTCCGACGGCGTTTATAGATGGCCTCACGCTGATAGTTCATAACATCGTCGTATTCGAGCAGCCGCTTCCGAATCCCGAAGTTGTTTTCTTCGACTTTCTTCTGAGCCCGTTCGATCGATTTCGTGATCATGGAGTGCTGGATAACCTCACCCTCTTCCAGTCCCATTCGGTCCATCACTTTAGCAATCCGTTCCGAACCGAACAAGCGCATTAAGCTATCCTCTAGCGAAACGAAAAACTGCGACGTACCCGGATCACCCTGACGCCCTGCCCGACCGCGTAACTGCCGGTCGACCCGGCGCGATTCGTGACGCTCTGTACCAATAATAGCCAAGCCACCAGCCGCCCGCGATTCTGGCGTTAGTTTAATATCTGTACCACGACCAGCCATGTTGGTGGCAATCGTAACAGTGCCAGGGAAACCTGCTGAGGCAACAATTTCGGCTTCGCGCTGGTGATATTTAGCATTCAGAACCTGGTGCTGTATTTTACGCATGGTCAGGAACCGACTCAGTAATTCGGAGTTTTCAACCGACGTTGTACCAACCAGTACGGGACGGCCTTTCTCAACCAGACTGGCGATTTCGTCCACCACGGCGTTATATTTTTCGCGTACTGAGCGATAGACTTTGTCTTCTTCGTCAGCCCGGCTAATGGCGCGATTCGTTGGAATAACGACAACGTCCATTTTGTAGATCTGCCAGAATTCAGAGGCTTCCGTTTCGGCTGTACCGGTCATACCAGCTCGCTTGTGATACATCCGGAAGTAGTTCTGAAGCGTAACAGTAGCGTAGGTTTGCGTGGCGTCTTCAACCTTCACATTTTCCTTCGCTTCCACTGCTTGGTGCAACCCATCCGACCAACGACGGCCTTCCATAATCCGGCCCGTTTGCTCATCAACGATCTTCACCTTACCGTCCATAATAACGTATTCAGTGTCTTTCTCGAACAGCGTGTACGCTTTCAGTAATTGGTTGACTGTATTGATTCGTTGAGTTTTAACCGCGTAGTCGCGGATAACGGCCTCTTTATGAAGAATCTTCTCCTGTTCTGAAAACTCACCATCTTTATCGATGCCATTAAGATCAATCGATAAGTCGGGGAGAATAAAGAAATTAGGATCTTCGCCCGAACCGGTAATATAGTCAATCCCTTTCTCGGTTAAATCGATGCTGTTGTGCCGTTCGTCGATGGTGAAATATAGGGGCGCATCGGCCTCAGGCATCAGCTTCTGGTTCTCGGCCAGATAGATTGACTCTGTTTTTTGTAGCAGGGCTTTATTTCCCGTTTCTGATAGAAATTTGATAAGAGGCTTATGTTTAGGTAAGCCTCTATGCGCCCGAAACAGTGATAGACCACCTTCTTTTTCGTCGCCTGCCGCAATCTTCTTTTTGGCATCGTTCAGGTAGTCGTATACTAACTTACGTTGTGCCTCAACCACGCGGGATACACGGGGTTTCAACTCAATATAATCCTGCTCATCCCCACGAGGTACTGGGCCGCTGATAATCAATGGTGTACGAGCATCATCAATCAAGACAGAGTCGACCTCATCGACCATGGCATAATGGTGCTTCCGTTGAACCAGTTCGCTTGGTTCACGGGCCATGTTGTCACGTAGATAGTCGAAGCCAAATTCGTTGTTAGTTCCGTATGTAATATCGGCGAGATAGGCGTTTTTACGTTGATCTGAATTGGGTTGGTGCTTGTCGATACAATCGACACGAAGACCATGAAACTCAAACAGTGGAGCCATCCATTCGGAGTCACGCTTGGCCAGATAATCGTTGACCGTTACAATGTGTACTCCTCGGCCAGCGAGGCCATTCAGAAACGCAGGGAAAGTAGCGACAAGCGTTTTCCCTTCACCAGTGGCCATCTCGGCAATTTTTCCCTGGTGCAAGACAACACCACCAATAATCTGGACATCGTAATGAACCATGTCCCATTTTACGGGTGTACCGGCAGCATCCCAGTGATTAGCCCAATGGGCTAGCTCGCCATCAATAGTAATGTGCTTTTTACGGGAGGCAATTTCGCGATCAGAATCTGTAGCAGTCACCGTCAATTGCTCATTTTCGGTAAACCGACGAGCTGTTTCTTTCACAACGGCGAAAGCACGGGGTAAAATATCGAGAAGAATACGCTCAAGCTCAGTATTACGGTCAGCTTCGAGTTTATCGATCTGATTAAAGAGGAGTTCTTTCTCGTTGACATCTACGTCAGGATGACTAGCCTGTTCGCTCAACTCAGCAAGCTGATTGTCAATATCAGCTAACTCATCAGCAATTTGAGCTTTGAGCGACGCTGAGACCTGCCGTAATTCATCATTAGACAAGTCTTTTAATCGGGCAAATTCGGTGTTCACCTTTTCGACGTAAGGGAGCAATTCTTTGATGTCCCGTTGCGACTTGGTCCCGAAAAATTTAGCTATGAGATTAATCATTTCTTTTTAGTCATTAGTCGTTAGTCAATAGAATGTGAGTCTTGGCATTGCCATTGACCACCGACCGTTTTCCTACAAATTTAGTGCATTACAGCGGGACTACAACCTAATTGCCTGCCCGCCAGCAGTGCCTTACTATAAGGGAACGGAGTTTTGAAAGGAATCTATTACTTTTGCAGTTCAAATTTTGGCCCAACCGCCAGTGTTCATGCGTACTAAGGACAAATTGTCACATTTTATCCACCGTATTCGATCCTATCAAGCTATTTTTCTGCTCATAATACTGACAGGATCGTATCAGGCTTCTGCTCAAGCAACCCGCTCTCGGGTAGATCAACTGAGCGATGAAGAAGTGCAGAACTTTTATCAGCGGGCACAAGCTAGTGGTCTCAGCGAAGCTCAGATCGAGCAGGCTGCAATGTCTCAAGGATATACACTCGACGATATTGCTAAGATGCGGAAGCGAATTGCTACTATTCGATCGCAGATCACTCGCCCATCGAGCCAAACTTCTACTGACAAACAAACGGGTCGAACATTGCCTTATGACCTTTCTCGTCGGACAGATTCGACAACGATGCGTAGGGATACAAGTAAAAAACTTCGGGTGTTTGGAGCATCCTTATTTGAGAATGCCAATCTGTCATTTGAACCTAATTTACGGATCGCGACCCCTCGTAACTATGTAGTTGGTCCGGATGATGAAATTAAAATTGATATCTCGGGAGCCTCAACTGGAGGTTTTGAATTGAAGGTAAGCCCAGATGGAACAGTGAAAATTCCTGATCTGGCCCCAATTTTTGTAAGTGGACTGACATTTGAGCAGGCAGAACAACGCATTATAGACCGTTTACGAAAAGGTGGCTATCAAGGCCTAGGCACAGCGGGAAGTGGCACAACTGCCAATATCACATTAACTAATATCCGTAGTATTCGGGTGACACTGGTAGGTGAAGTAGTTCGCCCAGGGACATACACGATCTCTTCCCTTGGGTCGGCGTTTAATGCGCTCTATCTAGCCGGTGGTCCTAACCCAGAAACAGGATCATTTCGTAAAATCAATGTAATTCGTGGTAACCGTGTTGTTCGTACTATTGACCTTTACGATTATATTCTCCGTGCTGACCAACGAGATAACATTCAGCTTCGCGACCAAGATGTTATCCGAGTTGCTGATTATGAGGCCCATGTCGAATTAACTGGTCAGATTCGTCGTCCAGCTATTTTTGAGGTTTTGCCGGGTGAAACGCTAAAGACTGTACTCGGTTTTGCTGGTGGCTTTGCCGATGATGCCTATCGAGCTGCAATAACCCTTCGACGGAATACCAGTCGCGAACG
Organism: Spirosoma arboris; assembly: GCF_009754945.1. GTDB lineage: Bacteria > Bacteroidota > Bacteroidia > Cytophagales > Spirosomataceae > Spirosoma > Spirosoma arboris. The sequence goes on along the minus strand of NZ_WPIN01000002.1, from coordinate 483,378 downwards.
GCGTATCCTGACCATTACTGAAGAACAACTAGGGACTTTTGTTCCTCAAGGGGGAGATAAATATGAAATTGGAAAAATACTAGAACGCTATGAAAACCGTATTCAGGTAGCAGGGGCAGTCATGCGTCCAGGTGATTATTCGCTTGAGCCGGGTTTAGAAACCGTTCGCCAACTCATCAACCGAGCTGATGGATTGCGCAAAGATGCATTTACTAATCGGGCATCTATTATTCGAGAGCGCCCTGATATGGATAAAGAAAATCTATCATTTGATTTGGGTAAACTGATGCGTGGTGAAATTGCGGATATTCCACTTATACGACAGGATAGTTTGACCGTTCTGTCAATTCGCGATCTTCGTGAGGAATATTATGTGACTATTGAAGGTGCGGTCAATCATCCTGACACAATTGAATTTGTTACGAATATGAGCGTAGCAGATCTAATTGCTCAGGCAGGTGGCTTTCAGGAAGGAGCTAAGCCAAATTTGATCGAGGTGGCCCGACGTATTCGGCAGGATTCATCGGGTATGAGGGCTACCAAACTGGAAATATATCGTTTTGCAATTAATCGAAATCTGCAAATTACTTCCATGAAAAGTGATTCGAGTATTTCTGCCGAATTTCGACTTCAGCCATTCGATATTGTGTACGTTCGTACATCACCCAATTATACAACTCAGCAGCAGGTTTATATCTACGGTGAGGTTATGCAGCCTGGCAATTACTCTATTTTTAGTCGGGAAGAGCGTATTAGTGATGTCATAAAGCGGGCTGGTGGATTAAAACCTCAAGCCTATATATTAGGTGCCCAGTTTAAACGAAAAGGCGAGATTATTGCTAATGACTTAAGTGAAGTTCTTACGAATTCCGGCTCTGAAGAGAACTTATTACTTCGTGACCAGGATACTTTGTATATTCCCCAACGGTCAGAGATTGTTAGTGTACAGGGGGGAGTACTAAATCCATCATCTGTTAGCTATAAAGTAGACTATAAATTTGATGACTACATTAGTGAAGCAGGAGGGTTTACCGATAATGCGCGAAAAAGCAAGGCGTATGTGGTATATCCAAATGGGCGTAAAGACCGAACGCACCAATTTTTATTTTTCTCGTCTCGCCCTAAAGTTTATCCAGGCTCAACTGTAATTGTTCCCTTTAAACCATTAGATAATAATAAGTTAAGTGCGGCTGAACGAATCGGTATTCTATCTCTATTGACTACTGTGTCGATTGCACTCGTTAATATTCTTCTTCGTTAAGAACTACTTTCTAATTTTATTATGTCGGGTACAGAAATTATAAAGAAGAAAGATAATGAGAGTGATGAAATAGAAATTCGCCTAAGCGATATTGTGCAGTTTTTGAAAGATAGCCGAAGGAGTTCCTTTTTATGGGCTTTTATTTTGCTAATTATCGGTATAATATATGCTGTATCAAAGCCTAATCAATATAGTGCACAGGTGACAGTGCTGCCTGAATTTCAATCGAGAGATGGAGGATTTGGCGGATTGAGTTCACTTGCTGGTTTAGCCGGAATTGACATTGGTGGTGTAGGTGGTAGTAGTGTGGATGCTATCCGTCCGGATATGTATCCAGACGTGCTACAAAATGTTCCATTTGCACTACATATTTTGCAACAGCCTGTCTATTCGCAACTTTCTGGAAAAGAAACGACACTACAAACTTTTTTTGAAGAACAAAATCAGCAATCCTGGTTAGGAAAGCTGATTGGGTCGAATGACAAGGAGAATGATAAAGATGCTCAAATACTTGATCCGAAAAATAATAGTAAAGCACTAAAAATTACAAAAGAGCAAGAGATTCTCATTAATCTTGTTCATCAATCCGTATCGGCTTCATTTGACAAAAAAACAGGTATAATTACAGTTACGGCTGTATTGTCTGACCCAGTTGTAGCGGCTACAGTAGCTCGTTTGTCGCTGGAATATTTAACAAATTATATGACGAGCTATCGGACAGAAAAAGCTAGAAATCAAGTCCGGTTTTTAACTCGTCAAGTAGAAGAAGCGAAAATCCGTTACCAGAAGGCTGAATATACAATATCTAATTATAGAGATCAGAATCGCAGTGTTTATTTAAATACGGCAAAAATCGAAGAGCAGCGACTTCAAGGTGACTTTCTACTTACGCAAACTGTATTTAACGACCTCTCGAAACAGCTTGAGCAGGCTAAGATTAAAGTATCTGAGGAAGCACCAGTCTTTAAAATTCTGGAGCCAGCTCGTATTCCCTTAAAAAAAAGCGCTCCTAAGCGAAGCCTTATAATAGTAGAATTCACTATTGTCGGGTTAATTATAGGTATTTGTATTTACGGAATTCGCCAGTTTATTTTTAACTCAAGCCATTAACCTTGTGAGAAGAGCACTAATATGTGGCGTATCAGGTCAGGATGGCGCGTATCTGGCTAAATTATTATTAGAGAAGGGATATAAAGTATTTGGTGGGTCTCGTGATGCTCAAATGTCTTCATTTAGCAGCTTAAGACAGTTAGATATCCGGCAGGATATAGAAACTGTTTCAATTAGTATAAACGATTTTCGCTCTGTACTACAAACCTTACAGCGCACAAAACCTGATGAAGTTTATAATTTAGCTGGTCAAAGCTCAGTAGGTTTATCTTTTGAGCAGCCTGTAGAAACACTTGAAAGTATTAGTGTTGGTACGCTTAACCTTCTTGAAGCTATTCGATTTACTAATCAGCCAATAAAATTTTACAATGCTGGTTCGAGTGAATGCTTTGGCGACACTGGGAGCTTAGCCGCCGATGAAAGTACACCTTTTAGACCACGTAGCCCTTACGGGGTTGCAAAAGCAGCAGCTTTCTGGCAGGTAGCTAATTATCGTGAAGCTTATCAACTACACGCTAGTACTGGAATTTTGTTCAACCATGAATCACCCTTACGACCGGAACGTTTTGTTACACAAAAAATCGTAGCAGCTGCCTGTCGAATTGCAAATGGTGAGCCTATGGTATTAAAGCTGGGTAATATTGACATTGCACGTGATTGGGGGTGGGCACCTGATTATGTTGAGGCTATGTGGATTATGTTGCAGCAAGAGCAAGCTGATGATTACGTTATTGCAACAGGTCAAACGCAAAAATTGAGCGATTTTATACGGGTTGTATTTGAAACGGTTGGACTTGACTGGGAGAATCATATTCAAATTGATTCGTCCTTTTTCCGACCAACCGATATTGCCGAAGGTCATGCTAACCCAGCTAAAGCATTTGAGCAATTATGTTGGTCCGCTCATTATAAAATGGAGGGTGTTGCACGCATGATGGTGCAGGCTTGGCTACAGAGGGAGAGGAAAATATGATGAAAATTAGATCATTTGAGTTCCTGAAAGCACGGATACAAAATGTCCATCCACGTACGCGAAAAGCACACTTTAATACTATTTTAGGATTAGCTGTTAAAGGGGGGGGAATTCTAATCTCACTTTTACTGGTACCGTTAACGATTGATTATTTGTCTAAAGACACGTATGGCACTTGGTTAACTATTAGCTCAATTGTGACCATGTTAACGTTTCTAGATATTGGTATAGGCAATGGTCTGCGTAATAAATTTTCGGAAGCTATAACAACGCATAACACCACATTAGCTAGGGCTTATGTTAGTACAGCCTACTTAATTTTTGGAGTGCTTCAGTTAGCTTTTGCCATACTTTTTCTACTTCTGTTTCGCTACATTCCCTGGCAAAGAGTTTTTAATACAACTATTGAAATAGAACAACTTCAAGAAGTTGTATTAATTACTGTCATCGCGATGGCCATTAAGCTAGTTCTTGATATTCTTTCTTATGTTTTATTGGCTCTTCAAGAATCTGGTCAAGTAGGATTAATAAACTTATTATCTAATGTATTAATACTTATTGGCACATATACGCTAACACGATTTACTAATGGAAATCTATTTTATTTAGCAATTATTACAGCCTGTAGCCCTGTGATTGTTTTATTGATAAGTGGGATTGCTCTTTATCAGAATCAGTTAAAGATTTACCGGCCCTCATTTCGACTAGCTGACCTTGCATATGCCAGAAGCTTACTATCGCTAGGCTATAAATTTTTCTTTATTCAGATCGCTTTTGTAACCCTTTTTTATACTGATAACTTAATCATTACTCAGCTGTTTGGCCCTGCTGAAGTGACTACGTATAATATAGCTTTTCGTTATTTCAACGCGATTAGCACTATATTCGCTATCGCTATAACTCCTTATTGGACAGCTTTTACAGAAGCGTCTGTTAAAAAAGATACGCTTTGGATGAAGAAAACATATTCATATCTTCAAAAATTATGGGTGGTGTTAGTTAGTATAGTTATTTTAATGATTCTCGCTTCCAACATAGTTTATTCTCTTTGGGTGGGGGATCGGGTATTTATACCTTTAAAGCTTAGTATAGGTATGGGTTTATCTGCTATTGTAATTGGATGGAATGTAATAACAGCTGCTATCACAAATGGCTTAGGTAAAATAAAACTACAACTATACTTTTCCATTGTAGCAGCAATAATTAATGTGCCTTTAGCTATATTCTTTGGAAAATCGCTTGACCTAGGTATTACAGGTGTAATTTTGGCGACGATTGCTTCTCTCATAGGCGGTACAATACTTGGTAGTTGGCAAGTCTATAAGCTATTACATGGAACGGCAGATGGAATCTGGAATGAATAATTTTTAAAGATGTGGATTATCGCATCTTTATTTGCTCTAACAAAACGTATTAACTAGGTTAAATAATGAAGCTTCTTGAAAAGTTTAGGGCCCTTTCCGCTGATATTCAACGTATTAAAGCACAGAACCACGACTTACGACTGCAGATAGGTACAATGTTGGTGAAACAAACTAGTTCCGCGACCACCTTTCAAGATGCGGAGTTTAAAGTTTTCTCTCAATTTGGCGATGATGGTATTATACAATATTTAATCAAAAATGTTAATCCAACTGTTAACAAATTTATTGAATTCGGCGTAGAAAATTACGAGGAATCTAATACTCGATTTCTGCTGATAAATAATTATTGGCAAGGACTAGTTATTGATGGTTCAGATACTAATATTGACTATATCAAAAAGGATCCGATCTATTGGCGCCATAATTTGACAGCTGTTAATTCTTTTATTACTGCAGAAAATATTAATGATTTAATAAAAGAAAATGGCTACGCAAATAGTGCGGGCTTGCTTAGTATTGATATTGACGGTAACGATTATTGGGTTTGGAAGGCTATTACGGCAGTAACCCCTGATATAGTTATTGTAGAATATAATGCTATATTTGGCCCAGACCGACCAATTACAATACCCTATGAAGCTGGTTTTGTTCGAACTAATGCACATTACAGCAATTTGTATAGAGGGGCTTCTCTAGCAGCTTTATACAACCTTGCTATAGAAAAAGGATACTCATTTGTTGGCTGTAACAGCGCTGGTAACAATGCTTATTTTATCAAAACGACAAAGTTAGGTCCGCTAGGTACACTAACTCCCTTAGAGGGATTTGTTCAATCACATTTTAGAGAAAGTAGGCACTCAGATGGGACGTTATCATTTGCAGACTTGGATGAACAACGTAAATTAATTAGCGGCCTACCGGTTTTTAATGTAATAACTAAACAGATAGAGGTATTTTAATTACCTTGATTTCAATTCGGATTAGGGCATCCAATATATTCTTAGCGGATAAAGTTTTCTTATAAAACAGAATGACGCCTAAAAGAATTTGGTTCTTCCATTACCCAGTATAAACCCCAAAATTGTTTAAAGTCATTTAAGTGTATTGAAATGACTATTTATATTCGCTGCAATTTTATTGAAGACGGCTCATAATAAAATGACCCTAGTGATACTTTTGTATAGTTATTGCATATCATTCTATGATAAACTCTTCTATTCAGGCAACTTAAATGTGAGTATTTTTTGATAAATTATGGCTCGCTAAGAACGGAATATGTTTATTCAAAAGATAAGGATTTATAAATAAGTGATTTTAATGAAGTGTTCAATTTGTGAATCTACAGCTTTGCCATACTGTTCAGCCGAAATGCTCGGTAAGTATGTTGTACAGTACTTCCGGTGTGGACAATGTCAGTACATCTTTACCGAAACTCCTTATTGGTTAGATGAAGCCTACAATTCGGCTATTACGAAATTAGATATTGGCTTGGTGATGCGGAATGAATACATGGTTCCTATTGTTCGGTCTATTATTAATCGATGGTTTGATACAAATGGTAAATTTATAGATTACGGTGGAGGTTATGGTATGTTGGTTCGTATGATGCGTGATAGAGGTTTCGATTTTTATCGACAGGATATTTATTGTGATAACCTCTATGCTGAATTGTTTGATATTACAGATATTCCTCCTTTTAAAGCAGAATTATTAACCGCTTTCGAAGTATTTGAACATTTAATTAATCCTGTTGCAGAACTAGAAAATATGCTCGAGCTAAGTGACACAATCTTATTTTCTACTATGATACAACCATCACCTGATGTAAGCCCTAAATCGTGGTGGTATTTTACACCTGAAACAGGTCAACATATTGCATTATATAGCAGAGCTTCATTACAAGCTTTAGCTGATCGCTTTGGTTTGAACTACAACTGGAATAATCAAGATATTCATTTATTTAGTCGACAAAAAATAAATAATAGTTTGTTTAAAATTATAACTCACCCTCGCTGGGGAGGTTGGTATAACAAAATCGTAGGAGAACGACCATCATTATTACGAAAAGATTTTTTATTAGTTCAAAAGCGCCTACAAGCAAGCTTTTTGCCACCTACAAACTAATTGTAGATCAAAACAAAATCTTTTTATAATAATATTTAATATTCTAAAGGCATGGAATTTAAATATTTTATGTTTTCCTAATTGACCAGTAGCATATGAGAATTTTTTTTGACCACCAGACTTTTTCCCTTCAAAACTATGGTGGAATATCTAGATACTTCTGTGAGCTAATAACAGGAATAAATAAAACAAGTGAGCACAATGCTCATCTTTCATTATTTTGGTCAAATAATACGCATTTAGAAGAGTATAATCTTAAAGCTCTATCATACCCGTTTAAGAGTAAATATAGTAGACTACTTCATAAATCAAATCAACTTTATAATTATATAGATTATAAAATAAGCCCATATGATATTTATCATACTACGTATTTTGATGATTTTTTAAGCTCTAGAATTGGCTCTAACCCTTTTATTACGACTTTTTATGATATGATTTATGAGCGTTTATCTCATAAATTTACAGAATTATCAAATGATAAGTTAATTATTTCGCAAAAAAAAAAGATTGCCCAAAAAGCTTCACATCTAATTGCCATATCGGAAAGTACAAAGCAGGATATGATTGAACTAATGGATATTGCACCGGAGAAAATTACGGTTATTCATTTAGGAAGCTCATTTTCTATAAATACTACCAACCCAATTAATCTTTTACCCTCCACTAAACAACCCTATTTATTATATGTAGGCAATCGTAGTGGGTATAAAAACTTTATCCCATTCTTACAATCCATAGCTCACCTAATTATTCGTCATCAGATAAAATTAATTTGTGCAGGAGGAGGTAACTTTACAGTTGGTGAAAAAAATATAATTCGAAGCCTATTAATAGACAATTTTATAGAATACCAACCAATTAATGATGCTATTTTACAGAATTTGTATAGAGAAGCAACCGCCTTTATTTTCCCTTCTTTATATGAAGGATTTGGAATTCCTGTACTTGAAGCATTTTCCTGTGATTGCCCTTGTGTTGTAAGTAATACTAGCTCACTTCCTGAAGTAGCTGGTGAAGCAGCTTTGTACATTGATCCGAGCGAACCGGAATCTATGGCAAATGCTATTGAAAATATTATATTAGATAATAATTTACGGAACACCCTCATAAAGCGAGGGCGACGACAATTATCTAATTTCTCATGGGCAAATACCGTCCAAGAAACTATTGCCTTATATAGTAAGCTAACATGAAAATTTTAAGTTTCATTTAACTCTGATGGAATAAAATCAGTCAAGTTCTACAACTTAAAAAAAAGCTAATAAAAATTAATCTATTCTTTTAAGTAAGTTTTTTGTGAGTATTTAACAAGTTAGAATATAACAAATCTTTAAAAAAGAACAATAAGTTGAATTTTTCTAACTAATAAAAAATATGTATTATTATGAAAAATACAATGTAATCCAAATGATATTATCATTTGGATTATTTACTTTTTTATTCTTATTTCTATTAAAAAGTAAATTATCATCAATTATTGACCCCTTAGTATCTAACATAATTTGGTGTTCAAGTGGATTGTCTCTTTTAATGGGATATATTTCGGCAAAATCGATAAATTTAGACTCACTTAGTTTTATCTTAGTTTATATAATTTATATAATTGGGTTATACCTTTATTTAGATAAATCACCACGAAGTATAGAAATTCTTCAGAAAGGATTGAATGATAAAAAAAATGTTACCATTTTTACGATATGCCTTATACTTAATATAGCTAGTCGTTACGATTTTATAACATATGCTATATCGCATCCCTCAATTGCAAGCTGGTTTTTATATAAGTTTACCCAATGGCATGGACGTAGTTTTTGGCAATATATATTACAAATAGGGGCTAGACCATTTTTCACTTATTATATCTTTATATTATTAAAAACTAGAAAACAAGGGCGCTTTGTACTTGTAGTAATATTAATTTCAAATAGTGTTTTGGATATAATAGCTGGCGGCCGATCGTCATTATTAGGTTTACTAGAAGCTTATGGATATTTTATTTTTTATTTCTACCCTCTATTCGCCGGAAAAACTATTAAAAAACTCAATTGGTATGGGATTGGCTTTCTTATAATTTCGCTTTTAAATAGTATAGTAGTCACATCTTTTTATAATGACGACCGAACAATTGGAGATGGGGCTTTGCATATGGCAAATCGAGTATTAAGCGCTGGCGATGGTCTAGAAATGTATCTTGTTAATAATGCGTCGATATACATTGAATCAGGTGTTATTGAATATATTAAAGCCACATTTGGCATATTTCTTAAGCAGATACTACCTGTAGAAACACAATCTATTGGCTGGAAACTTTATGAATTAAACAATGGCTATTTATCTCCCATATCAGTCGGGCCTAATTTCATCTTACCGCTTCAGGTAATTGTTTTGGGAAAAATTTTCCTTTTACCTTACACATTGCTTGTAAGTTTTCTAACAGCTTTCTTTAGAGGAAATAAATTTTCAAAAAAATACATATCAAGCCAACCATTATCTTTTGTTCTTGGACTTTTAACATTTCAATTAGTGGTTGATGCAGAATTTTTCGTGTTACAATTATGTGCATGTTTATTTGTTTATTTTATTTTTATTTTTCCAGTTAGAAAAATTACTATTGTATTTGATTGGGTTACTGTCTTTCCATTTTTTTGGCAAAAACTCTTAATTAAAGACAAAAGCAAAAATAATGCATTCCATTGATCCTCTTAAAATTCTAATTGCGACAAATAAATATGGCTTTAACACTTACTTATGGATTCGACCAAGTAGGAACGCCAGATATTATTTTAAGAATTTGCCCTTCATTACCCCTCTGTAGCTGAGTCCATTTCTTGCCATCATAATATAAAATATTACCTATCGATGGTGTTTTTCCATCGATAGAAATATATGATTTAAAATTAAAAATGCCATTTTGTGCGGGAGAATATACAGCATAGGGAGTAGTAAAACTTGTAAAAGAATTAAGCCCTATTTCGTTATTTATGTTGTTTGCATTTGGCATTGATATAGCATTTGTTTGAGGTACTATCATACTATAGAATGAATTCCCAACAATAGTAGAACCTTGTAGCGCCGAATGATCACTTATATCAATTAGCCTATTAATTTTGGTTTCAGCATTAGAATAAATACTATTTCCTGTAATAGATACTCCATAAACTATTCCATTCTGATTAATTTTTACAAAAAAACCATCAGTATTATATCCTGTATTTCCGTTTATTGCGCATCCAAATAAATTTATAGGTAAATGTAGAAAATTTCGGACATTTGTATATTCATTTCCTGTAATAGTAAGTGAGGTAATAATATCAGCTCCATAGCCATTTACGAATGTTGTAGCATGCCTTGCGCCAATACTATTGGAAATTCTATTGCCTGAAATAGTTACACCTTTGGCAGAATAAATACGAATAATATCAAGAGCTACCTCGAAAAATGTATTATTAGTGATGCTCACATCTACGACTGATGGCATTCCTATTTTTCCAATTGCTATGGCCTGAAAAGGGAGTATATCAAATGTACACCCTGAAATCTGTATATCCCCGCCCTTTGTTATCCATATGGCTAAATTTTCTGGTGTTTGAAACCAGCAATTTCGAATGTAATTAGAATTACCATTGCTAGTTCCAATGATAATTTGTGCGACTCCTGGATTTTGCTTGGGAGAGCCTGATTTAAAAATGATATTTTCGATAACTGTTGCATTAGATATACCATCCGTGCCAGCATCTAAGCTAATCATCGAAATGCCAGGTGTTCCTTGGATTAATTGTGTGCCTGCGTAAGCTCCTCCGGAATTACCTTGTAGTTTTACCGTGCCAGATATATGAATAGTTTTATTTACTTTGTAAATACCGAGAGGCAAGTATATAATTAAATCCCTACCTTTCCATTTTGAACTGAATATGCCGTCTTTGGCTGGATCTTGTAACTCAGTTGCGAAGTTTATAGCGGCTTGTATTGCTGGTGAATCATCAGTATTAGACCCGTCTCCTTTTGCACCAAACCAACGGACAGAAATAGCCTCATTTATCGTACGCTTATAACGTAGCCCAGATCGAGTAACTAATACTGTACCCATATTGTCAGGAGTAGTATTATCACTAGAATCTAAAACGAAAACTCCTTGTTTGCCTTCATCGGTTATATTAATTATAGAAGGAGCAACATTATTCGTTAGAACAGAATTTCTAAGAGCAAATACGCTTTGGTATATAGTCAGATTATTAGTTTTAGGATTGACTTTAAGGGGTATTTCTTTACCCGCCCTTGTTTTTGTATACCAAAACCCGTCCGGTTTAGTAATCAAATTGACATCACTAGATTGTCCTAATTCTATAGGTGAGCGAACTGGCGATTTCTGTGCTTGAGCAACACAAGGAATGAATAAAATCGATAGAAAGAATATGATTCTCATCTGGTTAGAATGTTGAGTAACTGGAAATTTATGTATAACGTCTTAATAGACTAAAAAGATTTTAAAACTCCATTTGACTAATTTAGTAAAATAATATTGAAGCTGTATCGCTTCTTTAACACATTATAGTTAATGCTTTCCTTTTATTAAGTAAACTTAGAGATCGGTTTTTCTTGACCTTGCGAGTATTGACCTATTAGAGAAGTAAAATGAATTTTATTATATTTGCCCTGACTATAGCTTTTTATACTATATAAAGCAAATTATTAATGAATAATGCTTTTTAATTCACTACATTTCGCAATTTTTTTTATTTGTATTACGACTGCGTACTACTTCTTGCCACATCGTTATAGGTGGTTATTACTATTAATAGGAAGCTGCTATTTTTATATGGCCTTTGTTCCAATATATATATTTATATTGGGTTTTACAATTATAGTTGATTATATATCAGGAATATATATAGAAAAAACGAAAGGCTCTACTAGGAAAATATTTTTAATTAGTAGTTTGCTTGCCAATATAAGTATATTAGCAGTCTTTAAATATTATAATTTTTTTAATGATAGTTTTAATGAAATTTTAAAGCATATAAATTATACTACACCATTACCCCCTCTTACAATACTACTTCCCATTGGATTGTCTTTTCATACATTTCAAGCTATGAGCTATACAATTGAAGTTTATAGAGGTAACCAGCAGGCAGAAAAGCATTTTGGAATATATGCGCTTTATGTGATGTTCTATCCACAGTTAGTGGCTGGTCCTATTGAACGTCCTCAGAATATATTATCTCAATTTTATGAAAAGCATGAGTTTAAAGCTAAAAATTTGTCTGAAGGATTAAAGTTGATTACTTGGGGTTTATTCAAAAAAGTAGTTATTGCAGATAGACTAGCTATTATTGTTAATAATGTTTATAATGACCCATCTCAATTTGAAGGGTTACCACTAATTTTTGCCACTATTTTATTTGCTTTTCAGATTTATTGCGACTTTTCTGGTTACTCAGATATAGCTTTAGGGACTGCTCGCGTAATGGGTTTTCGTTTGATGAAAAATTTTGACTCGCCATATTTTTCTAGATCGATTTCTGAATTTTGGAAAAGATGGCATATATCATTATCTACATGGTTCCGCGATTATTTATATATTCCTCTTGGTGGAAATCGAGTAACTCAATCGCGATGGTATTTTAATCTATTTATTACTTTTCTTGTAAGTGGCCTTTGGCATGGTGCTAATTGGACTTATGTTATTTGGGGAAGTTTAAATGGATTTTATTTGATATTAGAAAATATAACTAAACCATTACGAAATAGATTTTATGGACTCATCAATTTTTCAACTAAATCTAAATTATCTTCAATATTAGGGTTATTGAGTACCTTTTTTTTAACATGTTTTGCGTGGATTTTCTTTCGCGCTAAAACAGTTCAAGATGCTTTATATATTGTTTCGCATTTATTCTCAAATTTTAGTGCAAGTATTAAACAATTAAAGCCCGGTGCGTTAGGTTCAACTCAATATGACTATATTGTTAGTATGATGTCTATAATAATATTATTATCTGTGGAAAGAATTCAGAATGAACATTTATGTGATAGGTGGTTATTTCAACAGCCTTATTTAGTTCGAATGTTACTTTATTCTTCATTAATAATATTCATTTTATTGTTTGGCATGTTTGATGTTCAGGAGCAATTTATCTATTTTCAATTCTAATGAACCAAACACTAACATTACTGCGCCCAATATCTATTATATCAGCTTTATGTGGTATAATATTATATTTTACTTTTTATTTATTATCTTCATACGCTCGCAACAACACAATTTATGTTGCAGCTTCATTAGACAAAGAATATCGTCTAGAACATGTTACAACTCCACGTATTGTTTTTGTTGGTGGATCAAATTTAGCACTTGGCCTTAATAGCCAACAATTGAGTAAAGAAACTGGTTACTCTGTGATTAATATGGGTCTCCATGCTGGATTAGGACTAAATTTTATTTTAAACGAGACACAAAAAAGCATAAAGCCTGGTGATATTATTATTTTATCTATAGAGCATTTTTTAGGCGATGGTAATAAAAAACTAATGGCTCAACTCGTGGATATTAATCCTAGTACTAAATCTCTGATGAATCTCAGTTATTTGGATAGAATTAGATTACTAATAGCTCAGCTACAATTGTGTATTAGCGGCACTTTTTATAAACTTATAAATAGAGACAAAGATCCTATTTATAATCGAGAAGCATTTAATAGTTATGGAGATTTAACGACTCATTATGGTCAACCAAAACCAACAGCAGTTAGCGGTAATATTCTATTTTCTAATACGGATTATTCTAAATGGATAAATGTTATAAACAATTTTATTGAGCTTGCCTATGCTAAAAGTGCAAAAGTATATTTTGTTTTTCCAGCTTTCCAAGAATCTGCGTATAAAAATAATTTACACACACTTAAAGCTTTAGAGTTGCAATATAAAGCTGGCTTAAAATGCCCTATACTTGGTAGTATGACATCTTCTGTTATGCAAGATAAGTATTTTTTTGACACTGTTTATCATTTAGACCAAATTGGTTCCCAGAAGCGAACGGAAATAATATTTAATTTATTGAAACAAATAAATATGGCTTCGCCTATAATGCAAATACCTGACAAAAAAAATATTCATTAAGTTTATGACTTACCTGCAAATCTAATTCTCAATAATAATGTTTTAATACGAGACTTATTTTTATTATTGAAGCTGTTTATAGTGCCACTTGCTAAATTGGCTAACGGCTAATTTTAGTTCTGTACGAAAAGCAAGAGTAAACGTAATTTACCCCCAAGCTCAAAGTAGACTTGGAAGTTCTCAAAGAGAAGAACAAGCTGGCCATTATCAGCAAACGTCACGAACTGAATCCTAATCAGATTAGTGATTAGAAGAAACAATTTTTGTTGTTGAATCCGCTTTTGAGACGAATAGAAAACCACTCATGGCTAACCAAGAGCCAGAAACTGCCCCGCTTTACAAGTAGATTAGGCGACTCCAAATGGAACTTAGGTTTCTTAAAAAAAGGCGACGCCATGAGTATACAATAACGCCAAGCCTTAATCGATATGAGTGATGCGATCAAACAATGCCAGTAGCTGAATTTACACCGGTCTTCCTATTATTATCGGGCTTGTTTTGCTCCTAATATATCACATCACACTGTAGGCCATGCCTTTATCCTCGCCTTTTACACCACCTAGATATTACGTTTGTACACCAGGTGTAGGCCACTGATATCATCTATGTGTCCATGCCTAATGGACAGGAGTATCTGATATTTGTTCAGTAAATATGCATTGGCTTGATCTATTTCCAACATGATGGGTGCCGATTAGGATACTCAGCTATTGAAGAAGATTCTGACGAACTATCCTGCGCGTACCACCTTTAATTTAGTCAGTTTGCCTCCGGAATGTTCACATCGGTACTGAAAGGGGGCAGTATACGCATCTCAATGGACGATAAAGGCCGTGCTTTAGATAACATATTCGTGGAACTTCTTAGGTAAGCAGTCAAGCATGAGGCACACGGGAGGCCTTGGTCTTTATCTGCATGTTCATGTGTATGGCTAGTAGCTGGAAAGGAGATTGAATGATTTCTTTATGTTTTACAACCAACGTCGGCATAATCAAGCCTTACCTATCGCAGGCCAGAGCAGGTCTTTATAGCTACTAAATCCATCAAGAATCAACTAAAACAATCTGTTAACTAACAATTTCGTTATCCCGCATGCTGGTACAGGTCAAGGCGGGCAGTTTAGTTTGGCTGATCCTCCTTTATACAGTACCTTTGACATAATCAAAGTGGATAAGGAATGATTTCTCCTGTTTTTTCAATCATTACCGTTACCTATAATGCTGGCCTGACATTAGAAAAGACTATTCAGAGTGTTTTAGCGCAAGAGAATAGCCTTCTTGAATATATTATCATCGATGGAGGAAGTACAGATGATACTATAAATTGTATAAAAAAATATCAAGAAAATCTCAAATATTGGATTAGTGAGAAAGACGATGGCATATATGATGCTATGAATAAGGCCTTGGACAAATCTCAAGGAAAATGGGTACTTTTTTTGGGAGGAAATGATCGCCTGAATATTGATGTGCTTAAGAAAGTATACAAGCATTTAGATGACTCAAAAGATTTAATATATGGTAATATTGTTTTTAATACTGGAAGAAGATACAAGTCGATATTAAATTTAAAAACTATACTAAATAATACTGTTCATCACCAAGGAGCATTCTATAATAAAAAATTATTTGATAATTTTAGATATGATACAACTATTAAAACAATGGCTGATTATGAACTTAATCTTTTAATTTATTTGTCTCGTAAACAGAGTAAAAAAATTAATATTGATATTGCCGAATGTGATGCTAATGGAGTTAGCTCAGAAATAGGCCGATCTCTTGAAGAATTACAATTAATACATACAAAACATTATAGCCCTTTTTTGAGGAAAATATTATCGAAAATTGTAAAATTGAAATATTTTATACATTATAAACATTGAAATTTATTGCTGAGAATCTATTTGATTGACTTTGATTATTTAACGACATGGTTAGTGTTTGTATCGCTTCTTATAATGGTAGTAAGTATATTACTAGGCAGATAAACTCAATATTGTCACAGCTGAAAAATAATGATGAAATTATTGTTTCAGATGATAATTCTAGTGATAATACTTGCGAATTATTAGATGAATTTAATGATAAACGCATAAAGATTATAAGAAATAAAAAAACAATTGGTCCTTTAGCAAATTTTGAAAATGCCTTAAAAAATGCTAATGGTCATTATGTTTTTTTGTCTGATCAAGATGATATTTGGGCTCCTGATAAAATATTATTAATGACCGAATATCTTCAAAAGTATGATTTAGTATTGAGCGACTGTGAAGTGGTAGATGAAGCGTTAAATACTTTAATACCCTCTTTTTTCGATTACCGAAGTAGTAAACCAGGTCTTTTACGGAATTTATATAAAAACTCATACATAGGCTGTTGTATGGCCTTTAGACGTGAAGTATTAACCTATGCATTACCATTCCCTACTTCTGTGCATATGCATGATTGGTGGATTGGCTTACTGGTTGAATTGAACGGATGTGTTGGTTTTGTACATAAGCCATTAATGAAATATGTCAGACATGGTAAAAACGCGTCGCCTACAGGCGAGGCTTCTGATTACAGTTCTATTGAACGTATACAAACTCGTTTAATTCTACTGTGGTATATATTTAAGAGATGGCTTTGTTAATTTTACATTGCCAATTAATTTACCAATGATATCAGTTGTTATTCCAACATATAATGCCGCTCTTTATTTGCCAGAATTAATTTTGGCATTACGTAGGCAAACTGTCGAACATGAATTGATTATTCTTGATTCTGAATCAACAGATAATACCAGACTAGTTCTTTCTCTGGTGGATATACCATTTGTTTCAATCTCTAAAACTAGCTTCAATCATGGTGCAACACGCAATATAGGGATTGAATTATCAAAGTATGAAACAATAGTTTTTTTGACCCAAGATGCACTACCTACATCTGATAATACTTTAGAAAACTTGATTGATAGCCTTTATCAAAATGATAATGTGGCTATGGCATATGGAAGACAATTGCCTTATCCTGATACAGATATATTTGGACGATTTGCGAGATATGCTAATTACCCATCGCAAAGTTTACTTAAAAATAAAGCGATGATAGAACAACTAGGTATTAAAACCTGCTCATGCTCTAACTCATTTTCAGTTTATCGGAAGTCATTGTTAAAAGAAATTGGAGGATTTCCAAGCAATACGATTTTAGGTGAAGATGTATCTGTAGCCGCTCAGTTTATTTTGCAAGGATATACGCTGGCTTATTCCGCAGAAGCACAGGTACTCCATTCTCATAATTATTCGCTTAGCGAAGAGTTTCGTCGTTATTTTGATATTGGCGTTTTTCATCGACAACAGCAGTTAATCTTACAGCCTTTTAAAAAAGCAGAAACAGAAGGTTTGCGTTATGTTCTAGAAGAAAGTAAGTATTTAATTAATATGGGCGCAGGAGGGCAAATACCTATGCAATATATACGAACAATAGCGAAATATATGGGTTATAGGGCTGGATGGCTATATACTTATTTCCCCAATTGGATCAATAAGTTTTTGAGTATGCATCGTTCATTTTGGAATTGACTTTTTTTTCTAAAATTACCCTCCTACCCAACAGTGTACTCATTAGTGATTAGAAAATATGTATTTTTCGCCGAATCAATGTGCTATCAAAATAAAGCTAGTTTGGCAAAATCAAAATTGTTGAGATATTAGCCCTTACTTAGCTAAGGACAGTCTTTAGAGAATGTTTGTCGACAGCATAACATGTATTCAGCTACCTTTTGACTCAATAAGCATGGTAGTATGAATACCAAAGAGCTAAAGCGAACGAAGGAACTGGAAGCAGAGAACAGGCGACTCAAAAAAAATATTGACTGACAAAATCTTGGACTGCAATCTTCTTCATGAAGCCTGTAAGTTCCTAAAGCTTGACAAGCTATTGAGTTGGTGCCTGCTGTCTCAACATAATTATAAGCCTCGTTCCGGCGAGGCTGTTTGTGGTAGGCAACGACGAGCGACAGTTTATGCCAAGCTAAAGTGGGCGGATGAGAACAAAACAAATATAGAGTGATTTAAAATATTGTAAATGAGGAAGTTAAGTTGTAGATTTTACCTATTGTTTGGCCATTTACGTCTGGTCAACCATCCTTGGAATCACAAATGGGTGTACTGAATCTACAAAGAACTAGGCTTAAATCGGCGCACAGTGATCAAACGAAAGTCATCAAGCGATACAATTCTAACACATTGGCTGCCAGTCATGTCAATCAAGGCTGGTCATTGGATAATGGACTGGAAATGATCAGCGTTGCTATGACCAAATTTGGTTTCAAACATGGCATCGAAATTCGGTACACTCGTTCTACCAACCCATGCAAAATAGGTTGGTAGAACGACTAAACGGTATCATCTAAATGGAATGTTTGAACTTGCAGGTATTTGATACTATTCAACAAGTTTAGAGGGCTTTGGGTGAGTGTAGGTTGCGCTATAAACGCTCCGGTGTCTCGATAGTGTTTATCAATCAGGAGTTCGATTCCAGCATTCAATGGTTACTCATTGAGGGAGGAGGCTGGTCTATGATTCTTGCCGGCAGATGCTCAGTAAGTTCAATAAATAGATAAATTTGGTATTATTGGGTCATCAATTTTTCCTATTTAAAGCCAATCTTCAGTTAACAGCTAATTTATAATCAGCACAAAAAGTCTAATTTAGTAGAATTAAATTTTATTTGTTGCTTTTGGTATTATGTAGTGGTAAAATTGTAATTATATCAGAGTATTCGTGTGCTCCATTGGCTAAATAGATATATATTAAGTATATATATTGGTTTAGGGCGAGAATTTCTCTTCTGAGAATGGTATAATTATTGCTTTATTTTAAAAACTTTTCTGAATTACTAACTTTTGCAAAAACAATGAAAAAACAACTACTATGGCTTATTCTATCATTGTCCCTGATGGTGATAAAAGGATATTCCCAAACTAACTATGTAGCTACCACCCCATCTTCAGCTACGCCTGGTTCAGATAATACATTAGTAGGAGTGGGTGCTGGTAATTTGAGTATGAGTGGAGCGAGTAATCTATTCATTGGCCGGGGTTCTGGTATTCAAAATATGGCTGGTACTCAGAACTCATTTTTGGGAGCTTCGTCAGGTAATCAGAATACCTCTGGTCAAGGTAACACATTTATGGGATTTAGTTCGGGATTTAGCAATACCATTGGAAATAACAATACATTCTCGGGCTTGACAGCTGGTTATACTAATAGTAGTGGCTACAATAATGCATTTTTTGGCAGTAAAGCGGGCTATTTTAATAATACGGGTGCTAATAACGCGTTTTTGGGTACAGGTGCTGGATATAATAATACTACTGGAAATGATAATACATTCATCGGGTCTGATGCTGGCTCTTCTAATACATCAGGGAAGGAAAATGTGTTTATAGGATCCTTGGCGGGAGCTAATAATAGTAGTGGTAATGGGAATATATTTATTGGTTTAAAGACAGGGCAGAATAATACAACAGGCAATTATAACGCCTTTATTGGGTACCAAACAGGATCGGCCAACACTGTAGGTTATGCTAATGCCTTCATTGGTTATGCTGCAGGCCAAACTAATACTACAGGCTATGCCAATGCCTTCATCGGTTATGCTGCGGGCCAAGCTAATACTACAGGAGCTAATAATTCCTTTATCGGTAGTAACGCGGGTATAGCAAATACTACTGGTTCGGATAATGCTTTTATTGGCACCTATTCGGGTTATACTAACACTACTGGTTCAGATAATGCTTTCATTGGCCATGCTGCAGGTACATATAATACCTCAGGCACGGGTAATGCATTTATTGGCGCCTTTGCAGGTTACTATACTACTACAGGTGCTGCTAATGCCTTTGTTGGAGTTCGAGCCGGCCAAAATACTACTACAGGTAATAGCAATACATTTTTAGGCGGTGGCGCAGGCTATAGTAATATTAGCGGTGGCCAAAATACTTATTTGGGTCAGAATGCAGGCTATACCGGTAATACTTCGGGTACTAACAATGTTTTCATTGGATATGGAGCAGGAGTTAATGCCGCTGCGACTGTAGTTAACAATGCAGCCGCTATCGGAGCTAATGCCATAGTTACTCAAAGTAATTCTATTGTGCTAGGGGGGACAGGTGTTAATTCAGTAAGTATTGGTATTGGCAATACTAATCCCAAAAACAAGCTCGAAATCACCCAGGGAACTACTGGTAACTCTGGCCTACGTTTTACTAATCTAACAAGTGCAGTTAGTACAACTTATACGACCAATAAATTTTTAACGGTTAATTCATCAGGTGATGTTGTTTTGGCACAATCTGGATCACCTAACTTGAGAACTGCCGCAAATGAGTCAGACGTTCTTTGGCAAGTTAGTGGAGATAATCTTCAAAACACAAACACCGGTGGCGTAATTATTGGTCCAGGTGTAGATAAAACACCAATTGGTTATCGCTTGTATGTGGCAGACGGTGTACTGACGGAAAAAGTGAAAGTAGCAGTAAAAAGCACCAACGATTGGTCGGACCGAGTATTTGATAAGGGTTACCGGTTGCGTAATTTACAAGAAGTTGAAACGTATATTAACCAAGAAAAGCATCTACCAGGTGTACCTTCGGCCGAAGAGGTAGTTAAGGAAGGAGTAGACGTCGGAAAAATGCAGGCGAAATTACTCGAGAAAGTAGAAGAACTGACACTTTATGTAATTGAATTAAAGAAGCAAAACGAAGCGCTAAAGCAGAAAAGTGTTCAACTGGAGAAACGAGTTAATAGACTTCAACCTAAAACCCGTAAATAATATGCGACTTTTACTACTATTTATGGGTTGCTGTTTAGCATTAACCAGTTGGGCGCAAACTCCTCAACAACACCTTCGTATCCTGATAAGCTACGAAAAGGCTGGGCAGTATCTTGAACAAGCTGTTGAAACGATAGAGGCAATAAATACTGTAGGTAGATCAACTACTGTCGAATATAAAGCAGGACGTTCTGTGGTTTTATCTCCCGGTTTTGAAGCCAAGGCAGGAAGTACATTTACTGCAGATATTAAGCCGGTAAGCATTGGCAATGAAGTTTCATTACAATTGAAAGCATATCCTAATCCTTTTGAACAATCGACCATAATTGACTACTACTTACCCACTGGTGGTAAAGTAAATTTATGGGTAACCGACGCACAGGGGAAAATCGTAGGGGAACTAGTAAACAATGAAAACCAGTCGGCAGGCCCTCATAAAATAGAATGGGCACCTAGGAGCTTAAATGCTGGAGTGTATATTCCAATTGTTGAATCGAATAATCAGAAAGCAGTTAGTCGCCTTATAAAAAAGTAACTATTTTTTTAACAATGTGTAAAAAAGAGGTCTAGCTTATTTAGCTGGCCTCTTTTTTTATTTATTTGCTTGACAGAGTTTGTCATAATCTCAGAAAGTAAAGGAATATGTAATAAAAGATAATCTTGTGGCATTAATATTGTGCCTCCGTTATTCACGCTTCCCCGACACTCAATGCATACTTGCTCAAAGTCTGGTTTATTAGTCGTATTATTTTTTTTTATAAGTACCTCTCTTTATTTATCGGCTCAACCTATCCGTAAGCCCACTCAATACTCAGCCGAGATAGGCACTTACCTTACTTCTTCGACAGAAACTCCATTTTGGTTAAGGGCCAATCAATATGGGATTGTTCCTAATCGTGGACCCTTATCTACATTTCGGGCTGGTTTATATAGTGACTATGACACCAGTCGGCATAGTACTGGGCGTTGGCGTAACTCTAAATACGACTTTGGATATGGTTTGAATGTTGTTGTTAATACAAGCCAGAACCTGTTATCCTACGAAAGAAATGTGTTGCTGCCAGAAGCCTTTATAAAAGTTCGTCGGGGTATTTTTGAAGTATATATAGGACGAAAAAGAGAAAAGTTTGGGCTGGCTGATTCTACATTGTCAACAGGTTCATATGCCTGGTCGGGAAATGCAATGCCAATTCCCAAAATTCAGATTTCAATCCCAGTTTTTACGCCTATTGGTTTTACAAAAGGGTGGGTAGCTGTTCAAGGCACACTTGCTCATGGCTACCTTAATGCATCTGGCTATATTCAAAATACAATGCTACATCAGAAATCGTTTTATGTGCGATTGGGACGCGAGCGGGATGTGGTTCGCGTATATGGGGGCATAAATCATCAGGCTGTTTGGGGAGGACAGGCCACTGATCCAACAGGTATCCCGGGTATAATTCCTGTTGGAGGAAAATTGCCGAATGGGCTGTTAAACTATTTTTATGTGTTTACAACTCTTAATTCTGGTCGCACAGATACTAATCAATATACCTTTTTTGACTTGACGAATCGTGTTGGTAATCATCTTGGCTCAGTTGATATGGCGGCTGAAATCGATTTAGTGCGCCATACATTATATATATATAGGCAAAATATATACGAAGATGGCTCATTATTTTATTTACTTAATATTGCAGATGGTTTGAATGGAGTACGCCTGCGACGAAATGATTCGAAGGCAATTGTTCGTGATATTCTGTTTGAGTTTCTAAATACCACCAGCCAAGGCGGTCCAGCATTTATATTTGATGACCCAAATCGCCGGGGTAAGGACGATTATTTTAATCATCAACAGTATCGTGACGGTTGGGCTTACCGAAATCATACAATTGGTACACCCTTTATTGCTCCTGCTCTAGGGCCTCAGGATCAGTACCCATACGGCACTTTTACCGCTAATAATCGAGTGTATGTATTTCATACCGGTATTGCAGGGAGTTTGCCAATTCATTGGCGAGAATTATCAGGCCCACTTAATTACCAAGTCAAATTATCATTCAGCCGAAATCTAGGCACCTATGATAATCCATACCAGCCTATTCGTAATCAGTTTTCGGCTTATGCTTCCGTGATAGCTCCTTTGGAAATTTTAGGCGGTATTCAACTCACAGCGAACGTTGCAATCGATGCAGGTACACTTTACCAGAATAGTGTTGGGACCTTTATTAGTATACGGAAGCTATGGCATACAAACTAGCTAGATCGCTTGGCCAAACTAGCTATTGATATATTGGATTTTTTTAATACTATAATTGTCACTAATTTGCGGTTCGGTTTTTGAACCATAGGATAATATTCGTATTAACTCATCAGTTTGATTTATTATTTTAGCGTACCTAGCTGAACAATAAATAATTTTGCCTGGCTTTGATGAGTAAACCTGAAGGGTATGAGGCATCGCTATTCCATACTATTTTTTCCGCTCCATGTAATCATTGATTTCCTGAGCCTTAATACTGCTTTTGTCGGCGCATACTGGATGAAATTTCAGACGCTCGAAGCGGTTGCAGAAGCTCCATATGCGTCACTTTGGTGGCTTTTTAATATAATCTGGTTAATAGAAATACTACTACTAAAACCTTATATATATCCTCGACAATTATTCAAGTCTGGTCATTTAGTAAGACAGTTGCTGCTATTGACATTCATTCATGTATCTATTATTGCTGTATGTTGGGTAGCTATCCAGGGCTACTATTACTCGCGAGAACAACTTCTGGTTACGTATATACTATTTCTAACCCTTGGAGTAGGATTCCGAATTGGTGGTGTATTGTTTCTTAAAGAATATAGAGCAAGAGGTTATAACAATCGACGCTATATTATTGTTGGTTACGGAAAGTTAGCCAATACAATTCGAGGGTTTTATGATGCGCATCCAGAAATGGGCTTTCACTTTTGTGGCTATTTTGACGAACTGACCTCAGAGAACAGCGGATTCCTCCAGGGAGGATATGAGACCCTACTAGAATATACTCATACTCATAGCATTGACTGTGTTTATTGCTGTATGCCCTATATGGATAATGAACGTTTAAAATCTATTGCTGATAATGCTGAAATATATGATTATCAGGTAAAAATCTTAGTAGATTTTAGAGGATTTTTAGCTCGGAGCACATCAGTTGAATACCATGATGTATTACCCGTTTTGAATCTATCTCCAAACTTACTTTCCGATTTACGAGTAAGCGTATTTAAGAGATCATTTGATGTTATCTTTTCGTTGATGGCTTTGGGTTTAGGTATGCCCTTGTTTCTTGTTATGGCTCTTATAACACGGTTCACATCTTCTGGCCCAATAGTTTATGCGCAGGAACGTATTGGGCAGGGAGGAAAACCATTTAAGATTTATAAGTTCCGTAGCATGTATGTAGATGCGGAAAAATCAGGGCCAGTTTTATCGGGTGGACTGCTTGATGACCGGATTACGCCATGGGGACGGTTTATGCGTAAAACTCGACTTGATGAAATTCCCCAGTTCTATAATGTACTTATTGGAGATATGTCTGTAGTAGGACCTAGACCAGAACGTCAGTACTTTATTGACCAAATAGTTGAAATTGCGCCAGAGTACCATTCTTTGTTAAAAGTAAAACCTGGTATCACCTCTATCGGTCAAATTAAGTATGGTTATGCCGCCAATATTGATGAGATGGTACAAAGGCTCCACTATGACCTTCTTTACCCCAAAAGACGGTCGTTTCTATTTGATATGTGGATCATTGCCCAAACGCTTCGGGTAATGGCCCAAGGCCGTGGTAAGTGATTGTCATCACCTAACTAATGGCATAGCCGGGCTAGCTTCTATGAGATTTTTGTGTTTATGGATTTGGTATGGATTAATTACCATTGCCAGTTGTACATTACTGTATGCGCAGCGAGTTAATCAATATCAATTAGAGGTAGGAGGATTAGCTTCATCAAGCTCAACGCCCTTCTGGTTAAGAGCTAATCAATATGGAACGGTTCCTCTTAAAAATCCGGCTTTACGACTAAACGCTGGGCTTCACCTAGATTATCAGCCTATTGATAGTATTGGATATAAACCAAAAACCGACTGGGGCTATGGTTTAAATGTCGTCGCTAATATAGGAGCGACCAATCAGTTTTTGCTCTCAGAATCCTATATAAAAGGCCGTTTAGGCGCTTTTGAACTATATATTGGGCGCCGAAAAGAAATTATTGGATTAGTCGATACACTTTTAACAACAGGTGCCTATGCTTGGTCGGGCAATGCGCTTCCTATACCTAAAATTCAGATTGGTCTGCCTGCTTATACAGCTATTCCTTTTACGAAAGGCGTAGTTGCTGTTATGGGGGGATTTGCACACGGTTGGTTTGAAAATTCGGATCGATTGGTAACTGGCTCTTATTTGCATCAATCATATATTTATGGTCGAATAGGAAAGCCATCATGGCGATTCAGATTATACGGAGGCTTCAATCATGAGGTTATCTGGGCCGGACATTCAAGTTCCTTGGATTCCACTGTGGCCGTTAATGGACAACTTCCATCAGCGATTCGCTACTATCCAGCAGTAGTGTTAGGGACACGTGGAGCTGACTATGTGAATGATAAAAATTTGACTTCGTTCGAAGATAATCGTATCGGGAATCATTTAGGGTCTCTCGACCTGGCTACTGATATAGACATAACTAATTGGAATATTTTTATATATAGACAATTCCCCTATGATGATGGATCCTTATTTTATGGAACGAATCTTCAAGATGGATTAAATGGACTACGTATCAAGAATCGTCGGAAACCAACTGAGACAGGCTTTTTTTTACGACAAGTTACAATTGAGTATCTATTTACAGGTAGTCAGGGAGGAGATGTATTTATTATTGATGATCCAAAGCGTAGAGGCCGGGACGATTATTTTAATCATAGTCAATATCTAGATGGGTGGACCTATTTTGGTCATACTATAGGAACACCCTTTCTGACTCCTCAACAAGAAGTAAGTGCATCGCTACCGCCCCGATATGGAATTGCAAACAACCGAGTTAGTGTGTTTCATCTTGGCCTTAGCGCTTTAGCTTTCAATAAAGTGGATATAATAGCCCGCCTGTCATATAGCAAAAATGCAGGCACTTATCAAATACCTTATCTCTCTATCCCAGTGCAGTTTTCAGGTCTTCTTACAGCTTCTGTACCTCTAAATCTACTGGGGGGTACGGTTTTGAATGGTTCAATTGCGGTGGATGCGGGTGAATTACTGCCTAACAGCGTGGGCGGTTATGTTAGTTTGCGTAAGACGGGCCTGTTAAAGAGTAAGCGTACGGTAACTATTTCACCTCGCAGAGGATATTAAGTAAGCTGTTGCAGTTGAGACCATTAACAAACTTTCATGCGATTTTAACAGAAAACAAGGGCCAATACCTGCGGTAAATCCTACTTTTCCTGTAACTTGGTCGATATAATAACTATGAAAAATGTGTGTGAGGATGGTGTGGACGAATAAAATGTGGAGTTGGTTAAGTATTTTTATTGTAATCGGAATCGGGATTTCATGTGGACAAGATTCCCAGAAAAATCTTAACCGATCAGCGAAGGAAATGCGTAGTTGTGCTGATGGACAGGTATTCACATCAAACGAAGAAATGGCCATTCGGCAGCAAATCAACGCGGATAAGAAAGCGCAACAAATTGATGAGATATTTCAGCAGAAAGTTCGGGGAGGACTAAATGGCAATGTGTTAGTAGCTCAGAAGGGAATCATTCTGTATAAACATTGCTTTGGACTGGGGCATTTTGAACGCAATCAGCGCGATACATTAGTTGACGATTCTAAGTTCCAATTGGCGTCGCTCTCGAAGACATTTACGGCAGTTGGTACTTTAAAATTGATTGAAGCTGGGAAACTGCAATTTGAGGATACTATTCAGAAATTTTATCCTGATTTCCCTTATCATGGCATCACTATTCGTGAATTATTAAGCCATCGTAGTGGATTGCCTAATTACCAATATGCCTTCGACGATAGTATGAAGGTGAATTTCTATAAAAAAGAAAAACCATATCCTTCCAATGCCACTATTATGCATTGGTTTGCGACTGTAAAGCCAACCCCAAAAGCCTACAATATTCCCGGACGTAGTTTCAGTTATAGCAATACCAATTATATGGTATTGGCCTCCATCATTGAGAAAGCGACTGGACAGAGCTATGAGACTTTTATTCATAAGGCTATTTTCGAGCCGTTAGGAATGCATCAGACATTTGTGGCAACGACTAAAAATGACTCAATCAACCATCATAAGACAGCGGGCTATCAATGGAATCGCCGGATTCCGAAAGACTATTACGACGATGTCGTTGGCGATAAGGGTATCTATTCCACTACAGGCGATCTATTTCGATGGTATCGTGCATTGAATGGTGATTGTCTGTTGCCGAAAAAAATGCTGGCTGAAGCATTTATTCCGCGTAGCTTCGAACGAAAAGGCGCCAAAAATTATGGTTATGGGTTTCGCATGATGTTAAATGACACAAACCAACCCGAATATATTTATCATTCAGGTTGGTGGAAGGGATATAATTCGATGTTTTGGTTTAGTCCTAAAGATGAATATGTTATCATCATTCTTGGGAATCGCTACAATACAACGGTTTATCGTGTTAAAGAACTAATAGATGTGCTGCATGGGGGCTCGAATGACACGACATCAGACTCCGATAGCGAGGTTGAAATATGAGTAGAGCCGACCAATAGGTCGGCTTTTTCGGTTATTAACTCGATCACTAGCTCTATCGCTATTATTTTTATGCGTCACTTCTTTTTTAGTATGATCCTTGGTACTCTATTACCTCAACTAGCCTTATCGCAGGAAGTAACTAAACTCTGGCCAGATGAGGCCATTCCTAACTCAATTCCCGGAGCTAAGATTACTGAAAAATCAGAAACTGATGCCAACGGTATTCTTCGAATTAGCAATGTATCTGTTCCAACTATAACGGCTTACATACCTCAGAAGGAGAAAATGACAGGTGCTGCTGTCATGATTTGCCCTGGTGGGGGATATGGAATTTTGGCAGCAAGTCATGAAGGATCTGATATCGCTCGTTGGTTCAATGAAATGGGGGTAGCTGCTTTCGTACTAAAGTATCGTCTGCCAAATCCTGAAATTATGACTAACCAGCAGGAAGTTCCGCTAATGGATGCTATGCAGGGAATGACCCTTATTCGTCAAAATGCAGCTCGCTATGGGATTGATCCAGCTAAAATAGGCGTGATGGGTTTCTCGGCTGGAGGACATTTGGCATCGACTCTTGCCACACATTACAATCGTGGAGCAAAAGCCAGCGATTTGGCCAAACCAAATTTTGCGATTTTACTGTATCCAGTAGTCACCTTTGGCGAGAAAGCTCATACTGGTTCGCGCGATAAATTGTTGGGAAAATTGAATGCATCTCCAGAAATGGTAACTTACTATTCCAACGAATTACAGGTAACGGCCCAAACGCCCCCTACATTTCTTGTACATGCCGAAGATGATAAAGCCGTTCCAGTGGAAAATAGTATAGGTTTTTACTTAGCTTGTCTAAAAAATGCAGTTCCCGTTGAAATGCATTTGTATCCTACTGGTGGGCATGGTTTTGGCATGCGTACTGCCAAATTTGGATCACTTAATACATGGCCAGACGCCTGTAAAGCATGGTTAACGGCTTTAACGACCCCCAAACCATAATTTAAGATATCATGCTCAAGCCCTGTTTACCAGTCAATTTAGGCTGGCAAACAGGGCTTGAGCATGATATGAAATCGCCTTTGTTATTTATCGTTCAAAATCAAAGGTATGTTTCCGCGCCCACCCATAATCACAATTTTAGCATTTGGGGATGCCGCTAGTTCTCGTTGCGCTTTGATCTGTTCGTACTGTAATTGTTTATCGCTTAGACCAGTAGATATAATCTTTTGGTAATCAGCAATACCCTGCGCTTCAACACGCTTGCGTTCTGCTTCCTGACGCTCTTTTTGCAAAACAAACTGCATTTTTTGTGCATCCTGCTCGGCATTAATTTTTGATTCAATGGACTTTTTAACAGAAGCAGGCAGGTCAATATTCCGAATCAACAATTGCTCCAGCAACAATCCCCGCTTCTGAAAGTCGGCTTCAATCGTTTTATAGATGCGCGTTTGAAACTCGTCACGACGCGTCGAGTATAAAGCAACTGCGTCATAGTAAACGGCATTGTCACGAATACGAGTGCGGGTAATAGGACGAACAACTTTATCGGTATAATCTTCGCCAATTTCGCGGTAAATTCTAGGAGCATCAGTTGCTACAACCCGATACAACACAGTTAGATCGATAACAACTTCCAGCCCATCGGCAGTGAGGACACGGATTGCATCATCACCTTGCTTCTGGCCCTCGTCATGTGAGGCCGACATTGTGTAATTCTGGGTCTGTAAGTTGAATTCGGTCACATTTGCCAGTGGATTAACGAAATTCAATCCAGAATTTAGAGTACGGTCACTAACGTTACCAAATAAGGAAATTACACCTACTTGTCCAGCATCAATTTGCCGAACACTGGCAGTGAGCGCGCCAAGAACAACTAGAATAAGCCCAACTACCTTAGCAGGCCTGGAAAAGCGCGAAAAAGTCAGCGCAGGGGTATTAATGGCAAATCCGGCGATTAACGCCAGAATACCAAGAATAATGAAAAACATGGTGTAAATGAAAATGAGCCGTTCCAACAGAACGGCTGTTGGTGAACTAGATTAAGATTAATACGAAGAGAGGACAGATACAGCCAGCTTTACTGGCGTTGGGGCGGAGTCATAAACTGTTATAATCAGAAGACGAACCAAATGTAGTTGAATATCAGCGTTTAAAAAATCAATATAGGAGGAACGGATACCCGATTTGTCAGTCGGTTGCCGGAGCGGATAATGGATTATAAGGCACAAAAAAAGGCATCCGGTAAACTACCAGATGCCTTTCTTGACCACACTATTAACCCTTCAGTAGATTAGCGTGAAGTTTTTGTACCTTTTTTCTTGTCTTTAACTGCAGGAGCGGCAGCGGGTGCAGCGGCTGTTTCAGCGGCAGCAGCAGCTGATACTACTTCACCTTTCAGGTACAGAACCGTTTGTCCAGCTTCAGCGTTGCTCGTTACCGTTACGGATTTGTTGAACGGACCAGCAGCAGCAGCGTTAAATGTAGCCGATACAGTACCTGTTTTGCCAGGTAAAACAGGCTCACGAGTCCAGCTTGGCTTCGTGCAACCGCAAGATGCCTGTGCATCGTTGATAACAACCGGATCGGTACCCGTATTCTTGAACTCGAATACATACGTTACTGGTTTGCCCTGCTCAACTTTGCCAAAATCGTGCGTTTCTTTCGCAAATTTCAGAACTCCTTTCTGGGCGTAGCCAACTGCAACAAATACAAATAAAGCTACGAAAAGTGAAAAAATCTTTTTCATTGGACTAAACGGAATTATGATTTGGTTGTTAAGATGCTTATCCCTTACAAACCCCAATCATAGCAAACACTTTGCCAATTCTTGCAGGTTGTTGTTCGGTTAACAAAGAAACTCAAAAAATCGTTTTTTTGAAAGCTGTCTTGTTTTACCTTACTTTTACTTTCGTTTGGTAATCGAGATATTCGGTGCCAGCCACTTCATCGATTAATAGATTGTTAGACGATTTCAATCCGTAGCTCTGTTGTGATAGCAAACGAACAACTCCGCTCGACTGATATTTTAAGTCGTGAAAAAATCCTATCGGACTACCGGTTGGCGTATGAAAGTCGTCAGGCTAGTCTGTTAGGTCGACGTGATGTTATGGGGGGCCGGGCCAAGTTCGGCATTTTTGGTGATGGAAAAGAACTTGCTCAGTTAGCGGCCGCTCGTGCATTTAACCGAGGGGATTTCAGGTCAGGTTATTACCGGGATCAGACATTTGTCGCGGCTCTGGGTGAATTGCGCTGGACAGAGTTTTTTGCCCAGCTCTATGCCCACACAGATCTGGAGGCAGAACCTAATACGGCCGGTCGTTCTATGAATGGTCACTTCGCTACCCGCTGGCTCGATGAGCAAGGGCTTTGGCGGAACCAAACCGAACTTTATAATTCTGTCTGTGATATTGCGCCTACAGCTGGCCAAATTCCTCGTTCGCTGGGATTGGCGTATGCGTCTAAACTATTCCGTAATAATCCTGGTCTGAGTGATCTGACGAATTTTTCGCACAACGGAAATGAAATCGTTTTTGCAACGATTGGCGACGCGTCTACATCACAGGGCATGTTTTGGGAGACTATGAACGCAGCTGGGGTATTACAGGTACCTTTGCTTATGTCGGTCTGGGATGATGGCTATGGAATTTCTGTGCCCGTTGAATACCAGACTATTAAAGGTAGTATCTCAAAAGCACTGGCTGGTTTTCAGCGGGATAGTAATGACAAAGGCCTGGAAATTTTCACTGTAAAAGGTTGGGATTACGTTGGCTTGTTCGAGACCTACCAGCAGGCTGCTCATATTTGTCGTGAAGAACATGTTCCCGTGCTGGTTCATGTACAAGAGCTTACTCAACCGCAAGGCCATTCGACATCGGGTTCGCATGAACGTTACAAATCAAAAGAACGGCTGGATTGGGAGACTGAATACGACTGTAATCGAGTATTCCGGGAGTGGATTCTGGAGAATGGATACGCTTCTCATGAAGAACTGGAAGCAATCGAAGCGGAGGCTAAACAAGCCACTAAACAAGCTCGAATTGAAGCCTGGAATGCATTTCAGGGTTCGATGAAGGCTGATTTTGACGAAGCGCTTGACCTGCTTCAACAAGCGGCTCGGCATAATCCAAAATCAGCTGAATTGATGGCGATTCGGGAAGAGTTAAGGAAAACGTTTACGCCAATTCGTAGGGATGCTGTGGCGGCTATACGGAAAGCTCTCCGCCTGCTACGAACCGACTCAAGTAGTGCTAATCAACGCTTAAAAGCTTGGTTGGATCGTACGAATGCCGAAAATAATGACCGGTTTAGCTCTCATTTATACAGCGAGTCGCCCGATTCGCCCATGCGGGTAGAAGCGGTACCAGCAACATTTTCTGACGATAGCCTACATCTGGACGGCTACCAGATTCTCCAAAAGTATTTTGATAACTTGTTTTCCCGTGATGCGCGCGTAGTAGCTTTGGGCGAAGATGTTGGGAAAATTGGTGACGTAAACCAAGGTTTTGCTGGTTTACAGGAGAAATTTGGCGAGATACGCATCACGGATACGGGTATTCGGGAAACAACCATTATTGGTCAGGGCATAGGTTTGGCTATGCGTGGTCTACGCCCAATTGTCGAAATTCAGTATTTCGATTACGTCTATTATACGCTAGCCACGCTGACCGACGATTTAGCGACACTACTATATCGAACCAAAGGTGGACAAAAAGCCCCGCTTATTATCCGAACGCGTGGCCATCGATTAGAAGGTATCTGGCATTCGGGTTCGCCGATGGGGGCGATGCTGGGCAGCTTGCGCGGCTTACACGTTCTGGTGCCACGCAATATGACACAGGCGGCTGGTTTTTATAATACGCTTATCAAAGGCGATGACCCAGCTCTGCTCATTGAATCCTTAAATGGATACCGGCTCAAAGAATTGTTACCCAGTAATCTGGCCGAATTTTGTGTGCCACTGGGTGTTCCGGACGTACTTCGTTCTGGTTCTGACGTAACGGTGGTTACCTATGGGTCAATGTGCCGAATTGTCCTGGAAGCTGCCAATCAACTGGCACAGATGGGTGTTAGTGTTGAGGTTATTGACGTGCAAACGCTCTTGCCATTCGACGTACATCACGGTATTGTTGAATCCATTAAAAAAACGAGCCGTGTTCTTTTTGCAGATGAAGATGTTCCGGGTGGAGCATCTGCTTATATGATGCAACAAGTTATTGAAGGTCAGAACGCCTATCGCTACTTAGATTCGGCTCCGCGTACTTTATCGGCAAAGCCGCATCGGCCTCCATATGGCTCCGATGGAGATTATTTCTCAAAACCAAATGTTGACGATGTAATCGAAACGGTCTATCAACTCATGAGTGAATCCGACCCAGAGCGGTTTCCAGAAATTTAGCGAAAGAATGAAAGAGCGAAAGAGTGAGAAGGTTTACGCCGAAAATTCGCTCTTTCGCTCTTTCATTCTTTCACTCGTTAAAAATGCCATACTTCAAGGACATACAATCGGGTATACGAACAACGCTCAAGGGATTAAGTCTCACGTTGAGGCATCTTCGAAATGCTACCCATCGACGGACTCCCGAGGGTATTGCGAGTGATAACTATTTTGACCTTCAGAATGGCTTAGTCACGCTTCAGTACCCGCACGAACAATTGCCTATTCCTGACAATGGTCGTTATCGACTTCGTAATGAGATCGACGATTGTATCGTTTGCGATAAATGCGCCAAAGTGTGCCCGGTTGACTGCATTACAATTGACGCTATAAAAGCGACTGAAGAAGTCGGTCGAGCATCGGATGGCTCGCCCATTCGATTGTATGCTGCCAAGTTTGACATCGACATGGCCAAGTGCTGCTATTGCGGCCTTTGTACGGTAGTATGCCCTACCGAATGCCTGACGATGGATAAAAAATTTGATTATAGTGAGTTTGAGTTAGGCAAACTGACCTATAATTTTTCGAACCTGAGCGAGGAAGAAGCCAATGAAAA
Organism: Spirosoma arboris; assembly: GCF_009754945.1. Lineage (GTDB taxonomy): Bacteria > Bacteroidota > Bacteroidia > Cytophagales > Spirosomataceae > Spirosoma > Spirosoma arboris. The sequence continues at coordinate 449,866 of NZ_WPIN01000002.1, read as the reverse complement.
ACGGTCGTTGTATGAGCAATTCCTGTTTGAGAAAGAAGCCGCTAAAGCGGCTCAGTTAGCAGCAAAGGCAGCCTCGACAACTCAGACTTCCAATGCGGACGATCAGCCAGTTACACCCAAACCTAGTCCAGCCCGGCCTGTATTCCGGCCAACGGCAAAGCCTGTTGCCAAAATTGAGCCAGTAGAACCTGCGAACTCTGAAGACCCAGCTATTGAACATCCACTAACGGATGCCACTCCGCAGGAAATGCAACAGATAGCCCAAGGAGCTATAGAAACCACCAAGCACCCAGTTTTTAAACCGACTCAGAAACCCATAATCCATGTTACAGACGTGTCTGCCGATGGGCTACAAGCTGAAAAGTCGGTAACGTCTGAAAAGTCAATAGTGCCCAAACCTGCATTCCGCCCATCAATGAAACCTCCTGTGAAGGAGAAAGAATTAGGTGAAGAACTATCGTCTTCCGAACCACCTAAAGCTAAGCCCGCTTTCCGACCTACGATGAAACCAGCGGTGTCAAAGCCAGAAGAATCGAAGGAAGATTTGCCAGCCCTCTCTGAGGAGTCTGCACCTAAACCTGCGTTTCGGCCAACGATGAAGCCGACAAAATTAGCGGAGCAGTCAAGTGAGCCAGATGAGGTAGTAAAGCTGGAGGAGGCAATTGTTAAACCAGAGGAGGTAGCATCGACTTCAGAGCTGCCTAAAGCTAAACCTGCTTTCCGGCCAACGATGAAGCCAGCCGTGGCGAAACCAGAGGAATCAGATATACCAATCGCTCCTGAAGCATCTCTTCCTAAGGTAACAGGCTTTCGACCGACGATGAAACCCGTAAAACCAGTGGAGGGTCCAGTAAGCGAGTCTTCGGAATCAACAACACCGGTTGTACCAGCGGCTAAACCGCCTGCGTTTCGCCCAACAATGAAACCAACTGCACCAACCCCTAAGGCTGACGAATTAGCATCAGATACAGATAGCCCGGTAGCTTCAACAGGAGAGATTATTAAAAAAGACGACGAGCCTATTGCTGAGCCTGCCAAACCGAAGCCTGCGTTTCGGCCAACGATGAAGCCTAAACCGAAGCCTGACGATGGGGAATCGGCGTAACTAAAAAAACTGACGAATCAGTGATCCAAATTGCCTTTTATGCGTTTGCTGGCCTTAGCCTTATTGGGGCGCTGGCTGTTCTGTTCACTCGGAATGTACTCTATGCTGCTTTCTTTCTGCTGTTGACATTACTGGGAGTGGCCGGATTATTTGTACTCGCTAGTGCTGATTTCCTGGCAATTGCCCAAATTATGATATATGTAGGGGGCGTGTTAGTGCTGGTCATTTTTGGAGTTATGCTTACGCACAAACCAGAACCCCCTGGCGATGTAAATAGCCAACAACCCAACCGTATTGCATCCTTAAATCGTTCCAGAAACGGGTCGGGGTGGATAGTAGCGGTGTTGGTGACGGGTTGTTTGTTTGCCGCTCTGTTTACATTGCTGGTGCGGGCAAATTTTGCCTTATTAAATCAGCCCGTTGGCTGGCAAAGCACAGTAAATACAATTGGTAAGCAACTCATGACCGAGTACGTGGTTCCGTTTGAACTGGCAGGTATCCTCCTGCTGGCAGCGCTCATAGGAGCTACTTATTTAGCATCACCTCTGGCAAAATCATCTCGAAATGCAACCCGTTGATAGCCATTTATTTTTAATCGTTGGAGCCGCTCTGTTCAGCATTGGGTTGGCCGTGGTACTCCTCAAACGTCATGCCATTGTTGTACTGATGGGTATTGAGTTAATGCTGAATGCTGTAAACATTAATCTTGTTGCCTTTAGCCAATATGATCCTGATCGTTTACAAGGGCAGATGCTGGCTTTGTTTGTTATGGTTGTAGCCGCTGCAGAATCGGCGGTGGCATTGGCTATTGTGCTACAGGTGTACCGCCATTTCCGCACAGCACAATTGGATGAATTGAACGAATTAAAACAATGAATCCACTTTTTGAACCCATCATTGAGGGCATTCTGGCCGATGGCTATGGCATGGCTGATAATTTCCTGAATCCAGTCGAAGTTAAGGCTCTTGCTAATCAACTCCACAAAAGGCATATGGAAGGGCAGTTTCGGGCGGCTGGCATTGGAAATCAGCAAGTACTAGTCGAAAATGCCATTCGTGGTGATGAAATTTTGTGGATCGACGAAGCCTCGGCTACACTGGCGGAAAGTGCTTTTCTGAAACGGATTGGAGAGTTTGTTCAATACGTTAACCAAACCTGCTATTTAGGCCTGCGAGAGTTTGAGTTTCATTATGCCCGATACCCGGCTGGCACGTTTTATAAACGCCACCTGGATCAGTTTCGGAGCGATTCACGCCGGAAGCTTTCGGTTATCTGTTACCTCAATACCGACTGGCAAGAAGCCGACGGTGGCCAATTAGCTCTTTACATTCCTGACCAGAATGGAGAAGCCGAACGTCAACTTACAATTACTCCAACAGGTGGTCGCTTAGTTTGTTTTGAGAGCGGTCGACTGGAACACGAAGTCTTACCTGCTACTCGCGAACGTCTAAGTATTACGGGCTGGTTGAAAACGGGCTAAAAAGCAGTTTGCTTCCCCACAGTATAATGGGGATATTTGCGGCCAATTCCGAACGACTACGAATGCCCGTTGCTACTCCCCAACTGCTTCACCTGCTGACGATCGTCTTACCTGCACTACCTTTTGCTGGATTTCTGGCATTGGCTGTGGCAAGCCGCCGAATAGCCGGTATTCTGGCTATCGCATTGACTGGCATAGGGCTGATTTTGTCAATTGGGCTGGCGTTGAGTTTATCGAAACAACCGATAACTCTTCTGGCGAATTGGGCTATTTTATCGGGGGTATCGTTTCCAATAAGTCTTCGGGTCGACGCGTTAGCTGCGATGATGCTTATTTTGGTGCACTTTGTGGCTCTGTTAGTGCAAATCTATTCAATTTCCTACCTGCACGATGAACCGAAACTACGCCGTTATTTTGCCTATCTACAGTTGTTTATTGGCTCCATGCTGGGCATTGTTATGGCTGGTAATCTGCTGGTCATGTATGCCTTCTGGGAATTAGTAGGATTGGCATCTTATCTGTTGATTGGCTTTTATGCCGAACGGCAGGCGGCATCGAAAGCGGCTATGAAAGCATTCCTGATGAATCGGGTAGGAGATATTGGTTTTCTACTTGGTATCTTCCTCACGTACTATTATTTCCATACGCTCGATTTTGAGATTCTGTCGCTAAAAGGCGCGAGTGCGATTGCACCGACTGTACTGGGGCTTTGCCTATTTATGGGTTGCGTTGGTAAGTCAGCCCAGTTTCCACTACTGACGTGGCTTCCCGATGCTATGGAAGGTCCGACGCCTGTTTCTGCTCTATTACACGCAGCCACGATGGTAGCTGCTGGAATTTTTCTGCTTGCCCGAATTCACCCATTGTTGTCTCCCGATGCCCTGGTTGTAATTGCTCTAATTGGTACCATTACTGCCGTTTGGGGAGGGTATTCAGCACTTTTTCAAATGGATATAAAAAAGGTTCTGGCTTTCTCAACGGTTTCTCAACTGGGCTTGATGGTGGCCGCTATGGGAACCGGAAACGTAAGCGGAGCAATGTTTCATCTGCTGACACATGCCTTTTTTAAAGCAGGATTATTTCTAAGTGTGGGTGCTGTTATTCATGCCGTTCATACGCAGGATATGCGTCATATGGGTGGGCTACGGAAAACTCTGTCAACCACTTTTATTGGTTATACTATCTGCTCTGCGGCATTGGCCGGGCTACCCTTTTTATCAGGATTTCTATCAAAGGAAGTAATTCTGGGCGAGGCCTTCGCCTGGGCAAGTGATCAGCGTAGTAAACTTGCCTATTTTGTTCCAGTACTACTTTTGCTTTCATCGGGGCTAACGGCCTTATATATGGCCCGGCAGTGGCGGCTCATTTTCTTTGGCGATTATCGTAATAAAGATATTCCATTAACTCAGGCGCACGAACCGGATTGGTTCATGCGCGGGCCGGTGATTTTATTAGCCATTTTTTCGATCGGACTTTGGTTTTCAATCAATCCGCTTTCGGCTCATGGAAGCTGGTTTTTTCAGATTCTTCCAATAACAGAGGAGGCTTCCTTTTGGTGGCTGGCTCCAATTTCTATTGGACTGGTGTTAGTGGGTGGCTGGGTTGGTTTCCGAATGCCCGAACCCCATACTAATTCTGTGTTTGTTCAAATTTCGATTTCGTACGGTTTTTTAGATGTAGTTTACAAATACATCGTAATTAGCCCAACGCACAGGCTGGCGTCTCTTTTGAGCCGGGCCGACAGGCGAGTAATCGATGGACTGGTAAATGGAGCGGGTATCTCAACGGTTGTTCTGGCTCATTTAACTCGGGTGGTTGATCGCTTAGGTGTTGATGGCTTAGTGAATGGTATCGCCTGGTTGGCGGGCCGACTGGGGCGAATGACGCGCTCCGTGCAAAATGGCCAGGTGCAGTCGTACATTACGGCGGCTGTCGTTGGATTGCTATTGGTACTTTGGTGGATTCTGTAAAGTATTTATGATTCTTTCACTACTTATTTTTATTCCGTTACTCGGCTCACTGGTAGTGGCTTTGCTTCCTGCAAGCCAGTCAGTGGGGTTCCGTTGGATTGCCTTGCTGATAACGCTTGTTGAAGTTGTTTTGGCGGGTGCAGCCTATATAATATTTGATACAACGATTACGGGTTATCAACTTCTTGAGCAAGCCAACTGGATTACGTTGCCGCTTGGGAGGCTGGGTATTGCTTCTATTGACTATTTGGTTGGCGTTGATGGTATTAGTTTACCCCTAGTCGTGCTATCGGCAGTAGTAATGTTGATAGGTGTGGTTTCTTCATGGCCATTGACACATCGGACTAAAGCTTATTACTCACTGTATCTGTTGCTAACAGGTACCATTATGGGTTGCTTTGTAGCGCTCGATTTCTTCCTGTTTTTCCTGTTTTTCGAGTTTATGCTTCTACCGATGTACTTCCTGATCGGCTTGTGGGGCGGGCCGCGCCGGGAGTATGCGTCTATTAAGTTTTTTCTCTACACGTTATTGGGGTCGCTGTTGATTTTGTTGGTGATGATTGGTTTGTACCTATCTGTGATGGACCCCGTGAGTACTGCGGTTGCTGCCGGGTTAGTAGCTGATCCATCGGCGGTAACAACTGATATCGTCCACACCTTACAAAGATATATGCAAAATGGACAGCTAGACTCTGCCCAGATTGTTCACACCTTCGATATGCGCTACCTGTCTGATGGCTCTAATTACCTGCCAGATGCCTTCCTGAATCCAGCTGCTGAACCAATTATACTAGGTTTACCTGCTCGGATGCTGGCGTTTTGGGCGGTGTTTATTGGGTTTGCGATCAAGTTACCCATTGTACCACTACATACTTGGCTACCGGATGCGCACGTTGAAGCGCCCACGCCTGTATCAGTGGTTCTGGCGGGCGTGTTACTCAAAATTGGCGGCTATGGTTTTCTACGGATTGCTTGGGATTTCTTTCCGGATGGTGCTGCCGAATATGCCCGGATACTAGGTGGATTGGGGGTCTTATCGATTGTATATGGTGGATTGAATGCGCTGGCTCAGACTGACCTTAAAAAGATGATCGCCTATTCGTCTGTGTCGCACATGGGTTTTGTGTTATTAGGCATAGTTTCGCTGACGGCTGAGGGTATTAATGGAGCCATTTACCAAATGGTAAGCCACGGCGTGCTGTCTGCTATGTTGTTTCTCATTGTGGGTGTCCTCTATGATCGTACGCATGATCGACGGATTGACTCTTACCGGGGACTAATGCAACCCATGCCCCGATATACTACTTTAACAGTCATAGCGTTTTTTGCGTCATTGGGCTTGCCTGGCTTTTCAGGTTTTGTCGGTGAATTATTCACACTCATGGGTGGATTTCAGTCGGACTGGTTGCCGGGCTGGATGACGGCCATCGCTACACTGGGAATACTACTTGGGGCTGCGTATTTCCTTTGGACACTCCAGCGCATGTTTTTCGGATCAACCTGGGTTCGCCCTTTCGAGCCTCAAGCTGGATCAACGTCTGTTCTCTCCGATTTGAATGCCCGCGAAAAACTCATGCTAATCCCTTTGGGATTAATGGCATTGCTGCTGGGTATATTCCCGAATCTGATTTTTAATCTTACCAGCACAACGGTGGCGCAGTGGTTAGTGAAATTTTCAGTAGAGTAGGATAAATAATTAGTAGACAGCGAGACGGAGAACACAGAGCAATAGAACGTCTAAATTACTCTGTGTTCTCCGTCTCGCTGCGTTTATAGAATCTTTACTCAGACTCCATATCGTTTGCGTCGGGCTACCTGCCAAACCAGGCCTACAATACCCAGTAAAGCCAGTGGTCCTATAAGGTTAAGTATCTGCCAGCCAGTGCGGCCTGCATCGACACGAATTTTGTCTAAAGGACGCAAGGTGACCGTTCGATTGCGAGCTTCAATAACGCCGGTGGGATCAATCAAATAATCAATGGCATTTAACGCAAAATCTTTGTTTGCAAAGGTCGTATGCGTATATCGGTCAAAGCCCAGCGGATAAGGGGTCTGACGTTTATAATCGACATCGTTTACAATCAGATCCCCATCAGAGCAAATTAGTATCCGGGAGGCCACACCTTCTGCTTTAAACCCATTTGCACGTGGATCACCAGGTAGAATTTGATTTGCAAACAGTGATTGGAATTTACCTTCAAGCAAACAACCGATGATATGAGTCCCTTCGTTGTATGTCTGCGGGTCTGGTTGTTGACGAGCTTCGTTATAGGAAATCAATGCTGGCGTTTTCAGTAGCTTGGTATAAGGTGAAGTTAACAGCAAAGGCGTTTTTTGAATACCCAGCGACCGAACTGTATCGAGTGTGCTCGCAAACCGACCTAATACCGCATCCAGATTACGAACAATAGGGTTCCCAGACGTCCCAAAATCATTAAGCCTTGGATAAAACCGCCAGGGTACCAACTGAATATTGGGCTTGTCGCCGAGGTTACCCACATTAAGCGGAATGGATGCACAGTACAAATCCTTCACCACATCGCGATTGATGCGAACGCCCCAGCGAAAGAATAAATTATCGAGATTCAGGCTCAACGGTTGGGCATAGTTCCCTTCATTGCTAACACTATCGATCCGCTGCCCATCCACAAAAAATAACGCCCGTCCACCATTTACGACAAACTGATCGAGTTTAAAAATCTCATCTTCCGAAAAGGCTTTGTCGGGTTTCAGTACCAGTACCAGGTCCAGACCAGCAATAGGGCCGGGCTTGGTCATGTCAATAAAAAACAATTCGTAATTCTGCTGAACAGAGGCTAGCAAATCTGAAAAGCGCGATGGCGGGACTTGAGTATGACCATACAACAAACCCACTCGTCGGCGGTTATCTTTAGCCTGCGTCAAACTCCTGATGGCCGAGGCTAATTGAAATTCAACGCCTTCATAGGACTGATTTAGTTGTTCTTCGGGCGAAGCGGCTTTATTTCCCTTTAGTAATAATACAGCCGCTTCTTTTCCTTTATAAGAAACAATTGCGCCGGGAAATACGAGTTTTTCGGTGCGTTTCCCTCCCTCATTATCTACTAAGTTGGTTGGTAATAAACCCCGCTTTTGTAATTTATCAATCAATTTATTCTTCGCGTCGGGACTAGTCTCGTCGTCGGGATTAATAAATCGATAGGTAATTTTTTGGCCAGCTTCAGCCTGGAATCCGTCTAAGGTCTCACGAACAGCGTTCTCGAGCCGTTTGAAACCCGGTGGCAAATCACCAGTCAGATATACATCAATATGAATATCGTCGGGTAAATCAGCAAGTAATGTCTGAGTGGCTTCGGAAAGAGTATACCGTTTTTCCTGGGTTAAATCGAGCCGGAAAAATACAAAGGCCGATAGCACGTTTACGGCAATTAATACCGCGATAATAAGAAGCGTGCGTGAGAAAGCAGATTTCATACGGACTATAACGAAAGAATCCCCAGACCTATGTTATTCATAGGTCAGTTTTCATTAATTCAGTCGTTGTTCAGGAATGCTCGTTAAGTTGATAGTCTTCGCATCATCCTGAGCCGCCTGGGGTGTATCAATTTTTTCTGGCTTAATGCCGAGTTCCTTCATTAGCCGATACTGCCGAGCCTCAATATAGGTTAAGCGAGCCATGATCTGACTCATTTTAGCGTCCTGCTGATCTTGTCGAGCCAGCAGATAAGCCGTTTTTACTTCCAGTTCGTCAAGGCGTTGTTTGTCCCGGTCAGTCATCGGAGTTGTTCTGAGAAAAGCATTATTGGGGCAAGTTACTATTTTTTGACTTGTTGCTTTACACGCTATTTGAGTTAGTGCATTTTTGTCAGCAAAGCATTCGCCTATCGCTCATAAGCAATTGATAAGTACAAACAAATCAATTGCTTATGAAGTCTAAAATCCGCCCCGATCGTAGAAACTACGGCGACGACTCAATTTGAGCTCCTGTAAAATTGATGACCGCGCTCGCAAATCGAACGAGTAGTTGCCAGAGCGGAAATTATTGCCGGAATAGGGGGTCCAGTTGAAGGCCATCTCCCAGCAGTGCAGATCTCGATTAATCCCGATAGTTGTTAGCGTTGGGCTATTGTATTGAAAATCATAACCCGTATTGATCGTCACCTTCCATTTGGGCGTTAGGCTTAAGTCGCCGGTTAAGGTCAACGCCTGCACCACCTGCGAGAGTTGCGGGGTTAGTTTAGTCAGACCGAATGTATAACTGACGTTCATCGACCAGGGGACGTTGAAATCAACATACAATTCTGGATTGCTATTAATGGCTTTCAATGTTGCCTCGGACGCGTTCGGGCTAGTTTTCTTCTTGTCGGCCTGCTTGGGTGCAAAGCGGGCACTCACATAGGCTTGTAAGCTTGTCATTCGAAGTAACCCCTGTCCGGCCTGAAATGCGTATAGATTGGGAACCCGGATATATTGCTGATCAGCGTACTCCTGCCCGGCTCGTAAGGCCTGAATAGAGGGTGAATACGACAATGGAGTCAGCGCTGTACTGGTTGTCGGAAAATAATATTGTGCCGTACCGCCATAAGCCCGGTAAGCATAGGGGTCAAATGTTGACGAAAAATTGAAGCTTATATTCTTGAAAATCTGTGTGTTAGCGCTGACTGCGATAGGGGAGAGTTTAAAATCGGGCGCCAGGAAATTATAACTTCCATTGATACTCAGGTTGTCAAAAATTGGAATCTTCTTAAACTCCTGTCCCGAGGAGTCACTCCGGGTTCGAACTTTCATTTCTAATTGGTTCACAATTCCGAATGAAATAAAAGCGGATTGCGTACTGGTTGCCCCACTGCTACTATTCCCGTCGATACCCCGGAATACAGAAATTGTCCGGCGATAAAGAGGGAGGTTAGCTAATGATCCTTTCGCATCCAGGACAAAGAACTGGCCATACGATGGATTCGTGAAATCGGGTATGTAGCTGAATGAAATGGAAGGGGCAACTGTATGGCGGATAGCCTCGATGCGTTTCCCCCGGATAAAGTAAGTGCCATAGAAGCGCGTATTCATACTGGCGTTGATCGAAAAATTATACGACGGAAAAAATCCTCGTACGGTGTCAATCTTTACCGAGTCATGACTGGCATTATAGACTAAATCAGGTTGTAGTTTTTTACTGTAAATATTGCCTTGCAGTGAGAAACCAGGGGTCAGGTTTATGTAACGCAGCAATTTAACGTTCGGTAACGAAATGGGAATGCTATACCGCGCCTGCACTACACGGTTTTGCCAGATTCGATTGGCATTCGCTACGCTGAAAGCAATTAAATTAGGATCTGCTTCTACAATTCCCAGGCGAAGATCTTGGGCACGTTTTAGGCTATCCTGATAGCGCTGAATTGAGTTAATAGTTTTTAAGCTGGTGATAACCGGGAAACCTAAGCCTGTTGTATCGAGTTGCTGCCGAATGGTGTTACTTACGGCAATCGATCCGCTGAGATCTAACCCTACCCGAAAACTTTCGTACCATCGGCCGGTTCCTCCTTTAAGCGCAAAAGGGGCAATCTGATTAATGCCCAGGTTAAAATCTGACGAGACATCGGTTTTACCGTTGGCCCGAACGCCCGTTACCTGATTCACTTGCCCAAATTGCTGATTCACCCGTACGTTGGCACCTGCTCGCACGTATTGCCCAAACGTGCGGCTGTACTGTATCGATGATCCGGCTACGTTGGAAATATACGACTGTGTGCTATAAGAGTTAAACTGATTGTAGCTATTGCTGCTAACATTGACATTGGCCGAGAAACTACCCCGTCCACGTGGTACCGGTGAGTGCGACCATGTAAACGAAAAGTCGTTACGTGGAGTCTGGGTTGTATCTACCCGGTCGCCAGAGCGGTTACGGTTGAATTGTAGATTGACAGAGCCACTGTAACGATACCGTTTATTATAAGCCGATGAAACGCCTAAGCCCCAACTTCCGCGCGAATAAATTTGCCCTTTAAACTGTAGGCCAAGATTTTCACTAACGGCCCAATAATAGCCGCCATCGCGAAGATAAAACCCCCGCCCGTTGGGTTCTTCGCCATATTGCGGCACAATGATTCCGGATACCCCAATTTCTTTTCGTTTCGGAAAGGGGAAAAAGCCAAAGGGCAAGCCAATGGGTAAAGGAATCTGGTTAATAACCAGATTGAAAGGCCCGGCTACTACCTGTTTGTTATGAATGACTTTTAGTTTACTGGCATTGATATGAAAGTGAGGAGTCGCCAGGTTACAGGTTGTATAAATCGCTTTTCCAATATAGAGATTATCCTCGGCGTCTTTCTTAACGGTCGTGCCCCGTATATTCCCTTCACCTTGTTGCGTAACTACTCCTTGAATTCGCCCTTTTCTGGACTGGAAATTATAGCGAATCTCTTTAGCATCGTACTTCCCCTCTCCATCCTGAAAAACAGGTCGACCGATCATTTTTTTAGCTGTCGAATCGTATCGGCCTTTCGCGTAGACTTCGTTCGTTAAGTAATTCAGTCGGATATAGTCAGCTTTGAGTGAAATGTCTCCATAAACCACACTGGCATCACCGAATAATTCAACAGTCTGCCCATCAGCCGCATAAATAGTTGAATCTTTGGCCTGATAGTTGACAGTTGTTTTAAACGCATCGGCCGACTGAGTCGAATCAACTCGGGCAGAGTCTGTGGTAGCAATCTGGGAAGAATCGGCTGGTACAGTTGGTTTACGTCCTGTAACGCTACTGGGTTGAGTTGATTTAGTCTGGCTTTGTTTCGCCCTACTTAACTTGGTTTGGGCTGGCTTAATCTGGCTCTGTGGACGAACTATATTGGGTGATACAATCCCTGGCTGCACTTGTCCCGATGGAATTGATTTTGGGGCTAGCTGGGCTATGGCTGGTTTTTTAACCGGAGTGGTTTTTTGAACAGAATCCTTGGCTACAATACGCGCTGGATTTGATCGTATAATAGGCACACGATCAGTACGTACCATCGCTGTCGAAAGTAGGCGAGGTTGTAGAGAGCTAAGCAGAATACGTTTAGGCTGTACTTGGGCGACCTGAATCGCTTTAATGGACTCACGTTGCATTAGATTAGCTTGAACAGCTCGAAGCGAATCGAAGTTAATGCGCTGTGGGATTGGTGGCTGGACTAGGTTAGATGATAAAGCAGGTAATAATACCTGAATCGGCTGAATACCCTTGGAGGCCAATTCTGAAACCTGAAACTTATTCAGGGATTTGAATTGTGCAGAATCGTTCGCAGTAACTGCCTGACGAAGTCGGTTGGTGTCGCGAACGGCTGGTGAGATCACATTGGTCGGCGCCGTATTCTTATTAGAAGGACTAGGGCCAAGTCGATTTGGAACGGAGTATTTCTGATTAAGCTCGCGTTCCAGATCACTTTCCTGAGAAGAAGTTGGTACGGTTGTCTGGGAGCGCGGAGAAGTCGTTGTCGATGGTTTGATTCTTTTTCTGGTTGACGGCTTACCCTGCCCCTGTACATTAAGGGTACACAATAACAGAGCAAGACTGAGCGCAGTCTGTATCCATATAAGTCGTGTGCGTAAGAACCACAAAATAAAGTATGCTTTTTTCGAGGTTATTAAAAAAATTATATTTGCCAAAAGTCCGTTAAGTCTATGGCTTACAAAGGTATCCACGAACAGTTATCCTACCTATCGCTTTGAGACGATTTAGGCTGTTAAATATTATTAAACCCATGAACCTGCCGACTCCCGGAATAATGACAACGTTGGTTTTGGCTGTAGTTCCTCTATTTGCCTTAACCACACCAGATTTTCTGTTTTCTGATCTAAAGCAGGACACTATTCGTCGGGCTGGGTCTCAGGATACCGAAACAACTGCACCGGCGCAGGACGCTCCTAATCAACTCCGTACGGTTGTACTTGATGCGGGTCACGGAGGGAAAGACCCCGGTACGCATGGCCGATATGCTAAAGAAAAAACGATCAATCTGGAGCTAATTCTTCAATTAGGACGGAAAATTAAGGAGAAGCATCCAAATGTTCGGGTTATTTATACTCGATCATCCGATCATTTTGTCGATTTATTTGAACGGGGAGCTATTGCCAACCGTAATCGGGCCGATTTATTCATTTCTATTCACTGCAATGCCAGCCCATCGAGCAGCCGGGTCTACGGTACTGAAACCTACACGTTAGGACTGCATAGAACCCAAAGCAACCTTGATGTGGCTCGGCGAGAAAATGCAGTTATTTTACAGGAAAAGAACTATCAACAGACTTACAAAGGGTTTGATCCAAATTCACCTTTAGCCACTATCATGCTGGCTAATTATCAGCATGCGTTTATTGCCAGTAGTATTAATTTTGCCGAAAAGCTGGAGCGGAGCTTTCGATATAATGCCAGCCGAAAAAGTAATGGGGTAAAACAGGCTGGTTTTATTGTACTCTGGAAAACGACCATGCCTAGTGTACTAATTGAAAGTGGCTACCTGACCAACCCTGATGAGGAAGACTATTTACGATCAGATGAAGGCCAGGAAGAAATGACTGATGCAATCTACAAGGCATTTCTACGGTATAAAGAAGAGATTGAAGCTGGTGGCTAAGTGAAGTAGGTTTACTGAGTGGAGTAAGTAGCATAGGTGATGATAGTGGGACTTACTCCACTCAGTAAGCCTACTTCACTTAATAAACCACTCCACTAAATTCCCTGACTTCTGGGACAAATGGACCTAAAAGTTGGTTATATAGCCAACCAATCTGGTTGGTAAAGCCCATCGGGCGGTTCACCTTCACACAACGCATGAAAGTTTCGCAGGAAGTAAAAGTAGGTTTACTAGCCGTCGTCTCGTTGACGATGTTCTACTTTGGGTTTCGATTTCTAAAGGGGTCTGATTTCTTCAACTCAACGAATAAGTATCGAGTTATTTACGATAATATTGATGGTTTGGTGCCATCTAACCCGGTTAGAATCAATGGTTTGTCGGTAGGTCGAGTTAAATCGATAGAAATTTTACAGGATAAGGGAAATAAACTTCTGGTTACTGTTGAGTTAAGAAAAGACATCCGTGTTACGCAGGGAACCCAGGCCATTTTAGTAGACGATGGGTTGCTGGGTGGTAAATTGATTCAGCTCACAATAGATCCTAAAAAAACTGAACTCGAAGATGGAGGAATGCTCTTGGCCGTTAAAGAAACGGGGCTATCAGCATTGATTAAGGAGAAAACGCTACCGGTTCTTAACAATGTAGATTCGCTGACATACCAGCTTAATCGCGTTGTAAGTCAGTTCGATCAAACGGGAGTTATGCTGAATCGGACGCTGAAAAGTGCTGATGCAGGTGTAAAAACGTTGGATTTAACTATCGCCGAAAATCGGGCCGGTTTAAAAGCAACACTTGCCAGTGTAAGCCATTTGGCTGCTTCGTTGGTCGAAACGGAGAAGCAACTCAAACCAATTTTGGCTAAAGCAGATACGTTCGCTGATTCACTTCAGGGATTACAGTTGAAACAAACGCTAGCAACGGTCAACAAAACGGTCGAAGGTCTACAGCGCATATTGGCTGACGTGAATAATGGCCGTGGTTCGTTAGGGAAACTGACTTCCGACGAAGCGCTTTACAGCAATGTTAATAAAACGGCTGCCAGCCTTGAAAAGCTGCTGACCGATCTGCGTGAGAATCCCAAGCGCTATGTGCAGTTCTCGGTATTTGGCCGGAAAGAAAAGCCGTATGTATCGCCAGCGGCCAGTACGACGATCACAACCGTTATTCCCGCCGATTCGTCCAAAAAGTAGAGACTCAGCCTTGCGTCTCTATATATAATACCCTATTCATGCAGCCCCTTCTCGATGAACTTGCCCAACGAACCGCTCAAACTCAGCTTGGTGGTGGATCGAAAAAAATTGAAGACCAGCATCGGAAGGGCAAACTGACCGCTCGCGAACGTATTGCTTACCTCACTGATATCGATAAGCCCTTTGTTGAAATTGGCCTGTTCACAGGCGAAGGCATGTATGCCGAACATGGAGGTTGTCCATCGGGTGGAGTGGTTGTCGGTATTGGCTACGTGTCGGGGCGTCAATGCGTCATTGTAGCCAACGATGCTACCGTGAAGGCTGGGGCCTGGTTTCCGATTACGGCTAAAAAGAACCTCCGGGCGCAGGAAATTGCTATGGAAAACCGCCTGCCTATTATTTATCTCGTTGATAGCGCGGGGGTTTATTTACCCTTACAAGATGAGGTTTTTGCCGACAAGGAACACTTTGGACGAACATTTCGTAACAACGCACATCTTTCGGCAATGGGTATTTTGCAGGTGGCCGCCATTATGGGTAGCTGTGTGGCGGGTGGTGCTTATTTGCCCATCATGTCTGACGAAGCCCTGATTGTAGAAGGAACCGGCTCTATTTTTCTGGCTGGCCCTTACCTGGTGAAAGCGTCCATTGGCGAAGATGTCGATGCTGAAACCCTTGGTGGAGCTACAACTCATACCGATATTTCAGGAGTCGTCGATAACAAATATCCTGACGATAAAAGCTGCCTGGATGCTATCAAACGGATTTTTGACAAACTCGGTCATCACGAATCGGCTGGTTTCGACCGTATTACTCCAGTTCTTCCGACTAAAAATCCTGACGAAATCTATCAAATCCTTCCTGCTGATCGGGTCAAACCCTACGATATGCAGGAAATTGTGGATAGACTTGTAGATAACTCAGCGTTCGATGCCTATAAACCCGGTTACGGCCAGTCACTTTTATGTGGCTATGCCCGAATCGACGGGTGGGCGGTGGGTATTGTGGCTAATCAGCGCAAAGTAGTAAAGGCAAAGGGCAGAACCGGCCAGCCAACCGAAATGCAAATGGGTGGCGTTATCTACGGTGATGCTGCTGATAAAGCAGCTCGATTCATTATGAATTGCAATCAGAAACGAATTCCCCTGGTGTTTTTGCAAGACGTATCGGGCTTTATGGTGGGTAGCCGAGCCGAACAAGGCGGAATTATCAAGGATGGGGCCAAAATGGTTAGCGCCATGGCCAACTCCGTCGTGCCAAAGTTTACGGTTGTCGTGGGAAATTCATACGGTGCAGGTAACTACGCTATGTGTGGAAAGGCCTACGACCCACGTCTGATGTTAGCCTGGCCTACGGCACAGATGGCCGTAATGAGTGGGGCATCTGCTGCTAAAACATTGCTTCAAATTCAGGTAGCGGCTCAGAAAGCAAAAGGTCAGCCTATGACATTGGAAGAGGAACAAGCACAGTTGACCAAAATTACAGATCAATACAACGCACAATTATCACCCTACTATGCGGCCGCTCGGCTTTGGGTCGACGCCGTTATAGACCCGCTCCAAACTCGTCAAATTCTCTCCGAAGGGATTGCCGCTGCTAATCACGCGCCCATCACGAAGTCTTTCTCCGTTGGCGTGATTCAAACATAGTTGTTTGAAACAAACGACTATTTTCCTCGTGCTATTTTCACCTCGTCGGCAGTAATTGCGTCGGCTTTATTGCCAAAACTGCTTCGTATATAAGTGAGCACGTCGGCTATTTGGACGTCGGTCAGGAAATCGTGGGCAGGCATAGCATTATCGTACATATCCCCTTCAATCTCCTGCCCTTGTAAGCCTTTCAATAAAACATTGATGAGTCGGGTTTTGTCGCCTAATACCCAATCGGTACCACGTAGGGGCGGATTCAGATTGGGTACGCCAGAGCCATTTGCCTGGTGGCAGGTGAGGCAGTTTTGCTCATATATGAGCTGACCGGGGGCTTTCGTTGCTGCTGCCGGTTTAGGAATTGATTTACCAACTGGTTTCTTTGTTTGCGCAATGGCAACGGATAAAGACAAACAGGCAAAAAGAGTTAGTAAGGTTTTCATTTTCTCCATTTCAATGTATTCAGCATATGCAGAATGTCTTTGCGAATGTACTGAATAACAGGTTGCAGTGAATCGTTTTCGGTAGCTGTATTAAAATACAATGCCCCCCGCAGAAAATGAGTCGTCGAATCGGTCGTGACAAACTGAACCTGGCTTGGCACTTCGCCCGACAAGTCAATAATGCTCGCTTCCAGCCCCGACTTTAAATGTAATTTCCGCTGTTCAATAGCATATGCTTTGATATTATGCCGAGCTGCTAGTTTGTACGAATCTTCGAGCATGGCACGCAGACGATTAACGTCATGCAGAATAGGCTTATAAGTTAACTGAACACTGGCATGATACATCGGGTAAGTAATGAAAATCCAATGCGGCTCTGAGCGAGCGAATGTATCGGGTAAAACTCGGGCAATGCTGTTATACTCGAACTGATATGGATGGGTGGGGTCTAGGAGTTTGTAGCTCGGTGTGGGCAGATCGAAACGGGGAAATCCCTTTGGCTTTGGAACATAGTTGTCTGCTGAATTGCTACCACAAGCCGCAAGTAACAGACCAATGAAAAGAGCGAGTGAATATCTAATCATGAATTGGACGTAATCTGGTTGCTGCATTGACAACCAAATCAGATGACATAACAACGCAAAAGCCCGGCGTTTTGGTGCTGGGCTTTTGTATAGACGTAGTTGGGATTATAAATCAGGCGTTTACATCTTCTAGTTCTTCCTGCTTTACAGGCTGACCCAGTAGCGTAGCAAACCGGTTAATGTTGAAGGTAGGTTCAAACCAAACTTCGCCCATAACCGGATGTTTTACAGGTACATCAGGGTTCTTAATCTCGTTCAATAAAACACCTGTTTCGCCAGTGGTATGCCGTTTTACCTGACGAATCGTGTACATTTTATCGCGTTTTGGGGTTTGCACACCAAACTCCGCGTAAAACGCCAGTACGGGTGCGGGAAAATTGTCGTTTGTGCAAATAACTTCCATATGTCTGAACCGGGATTTATCAGATTTTAGTGATTAACATGATTTTTGCTGAAAATGTCCCGGTAGTCAAATATTATTTGATTGCCGGGAAAGTCAAGGAAATTAGTGAAATCAAATAAATCCAGGTTCAGACTAATCTTCAAACAAATTCCCTAATTGCCCCAATACAGAGCCACTTTCTTTATGACTTTGGGCACTACCAGGCGACAGTCGCTGAACAAGTTTAGAAATTGGCATCGACTGAATCCACACTTTCCCCGAACCGCGTAGTGTGGCTAAAAACAAGCCTTCACCACCAAATACCATGCTCCGCAGGCCACCTGCTCGCTGAATGTCGAAGTTGATACTCGGCTCGAAACCAACTACGCAGCCTGTATCGACACGTAACGTTTCGTTATTGAGCGTTCGCTCGATCACGACGCCCCCAGCATGGATAAATGCCATACCGTCGCCCTGAATTTTTTCGAGAATAAATCCTTCTCCACCAAAGAAGCCAGCTCCCAGTCGCTGGTTAAACTGAATACTCAGCTTTGTCCCCAGCGCTGCACACAAAAAAGCATCTTTCTGGACAATGAGCGTATTGCCGTATACATTCGCCAGATTAACAGGCATAACTGTACCTGGATACGGCGCTGAAAATGCTACTTTTCGTTTGCCAACACCCCGGTTCGTGAAGTGAGTCATAAACAATGACTCGCCCATAACCATACGCGACCCAGCCTGTAACAGTTTACCTAAGAAACCCTGGTCGGGTTGCGAACCGTCGCCCATTTTTGTTTCGAAGGTGATACCATCTTCCATAAACAACATGGAGCCAGCTTCGGCAATAACGGTTTCGTTAGGGTCTAGTTCGATTTCTACAATTTGGATGTCTTCACCAATGATTTTGTAGTCGATTTCGTGAGAATACATACGGAGCGTCGTTAGTGGTTATTGGTTCGTTATGACTGGGTTGCCGGAGCGTTTATTTGTAAACGAAAACTACGTAAACCCGCGCAATCTGCGAATAGTTTTTCTGACAAGCGGTACAAAAAAAGCCCGACCGGGCATTTTCGCAGGTCGGGCTTTTAGCGTTGGTTGATGTCGTCAGGCAAATCGTTATCCGTTTCATCGAAGAGGTGATCGTCGTCCGAGTCTTCATCCTTTTCGTCAGATTCTGGTTCACCCTTCAGATTCAGATCGGTACGGTGGCGGAGTTTCTTGTCATCGACCGTCTTATTCAAAAACTGATTAATTCGGTCGATATCAAAACTCGTCGTGATTTCACCGAATGAGTTAATCTGAATATCAAAGCCTTCGAGTTCTTTATGAACGCGAGGTTTATCGTTTTCATCGGGATTCGTTTTTTTCTTTGCCATGTCTCAATGATGTATGATATATGAGGTATGATATATTTTAAAGAGTGCGATTTTTCTTTTTTGTCAAAATTACACTCTTGATGATTTTAAGTAGCGCTTCTGCATCAGCGTATATCGACACAAACTGCTTTTCGTCCAGGTAGTTTGTGGCATTTAACAACTCTAGCCAATAACATGTTTCGTCACATTCTTTCTGCGCAATTCCAAGCTTGTGAATAAAGTCGGCGTCTGATTCAGCATTATAACCTTCCCGGATATTGGCACCAATCGATGTTCCGCTCCGAAGAAGTTGGCGACTTAATACAGTTTCTTTTTTTATTCTACGAAGGTATTGTTCCAGATTAATGATGCGTATCGCAAATGCAAAACTTTTGTCTTTTGTAATATTCGTTTTTTGCGCCATTAGTTACGATGTATGTTTAAGTGGTAATTTGGATACTTAAACATACATCATATATCTGATATCATACATTGATCTTTAACGTTGCCATCGCTTTCTCCAATCGCTCAATCGTTTCCTCTTTACCGATTATTTCCATGGTCAGCATTAGGTCTGGTCCTGCTCCCAAACCTGTGAGAGCCAGGCGCATGGCCTGCATAATTTTACCCTGCTTAATACCTGCCTGTTGCATGGCATCTGATAGCGTATGCTTTATGTTGTCCGCCAGGAATTCACCATCAAATGATTGCAACGCGTCTCTAAAGGCCGTTACAGCGCGAATGGCATCGTCATTCCACTTGGCTGTGGCGATGGCTTCATCATATGAAGTTGGTGCGTTGAAAATTGTTCCAGCTTCAGTAAAGATCTCGTGGGCAAAATTGACTCGACCTTTCAATAGGGCAGCTAGCTTCTCCGCTTTTTCTAATGAACAGACAAATCCCGCTTTCTCAGCTTGTTGCTGGACGACAGGTGCCAGATCAGCATCCGAATGCTGACGAATGTACTGATGATTGAACCACTGGGCCTTCTGAATATCGAACCTTGCACCTGCTTTGTGCACTTGTGCAATGTCGAAACTGGCAATTAGCTCGTCCATTGTAAAGAGTTCCTGTTCTGTACCGGGATTCCAGCCAAGTAGGGCCAGAAAATTAATGGTGGCTTCAGGTAGATAGCCGTCTTCGCGGAAACCCCGCGCCACCTGCCCTGTAGTAGGATCTGTCCATTGTAGAGGGAAAATCGGGAAGCCACCGAGATCAGCATCGCGCTTGCTAAGCTTACCATTCCCTTCGGGCTTCAGTAATAATGGCAAGTGAGCGAACTGAGGCATAGTATCTTCCCAGCCTAAATAGCGATATAATAATACGTGGAGCGGAGCCGAGGGTAGCCACTCTTCACCCCGAATTACGTGCGTAATGCCCATCAGGTGATCGTCCACGATGTTGGCGAGGTGATAAGTCGGCAAGCCGTCGGATTTCAACAACACCTTGTCGTCAATAGCTGATGAATGCACATTCACCCAACCTCTGATAAGGTCATTAAGCCGGACCTCCTCTTTACGGGGCGTTTTTAGCCGAATTACGTAGGGCTCACCAGCGTCCATACGAGTACGAACCTCATCTGCTTTCATTGTCAGTGAGTTGCGCATTTGCATTCGTGTGATCGCATTGTATTGAGCTGCGGGCGCATTCGCTTCTTCAAGCCGTTTGCGCATGGCGTCCAACTCCTCGGCAGTGTCGAATGCATAGTAAGCTTTACCTTCGTTAATCAATCGTTGGGCTTCTTTTTGATAAATTTCCCGACGCTCCGACTGACGGTAAGGACCATGAGGGCCACCAACGCCCTGGCCTTCGTCAATTTGAATGCCTACCCAACGTAGAGATTCGAGAATGTAGTCTTCAGCTCCTGGCACAAATCGGTTTTGATCGGTATCTTCAATACGAAGGAGCATTTTGCCGCCCATTTTTCGGGCGAACAGGTAATTATAAAGCGCAGTACGCACCCCGCCAATATGCAGCGGGCCGGTTGGGCTGGGCGCGAAACGAACGCGTATAGGAGTTGACATAAGAGAGTAATAATTGTGAATGAGTGAATGAGCGAATGAGTGAATAGCTGACGCATGTTTTATTCACTCATTCGCTCATTCACTCATTCACTCATTGTACAGCTATCACTGAAATTTCAACATTAACATCTTTAGGTAATCGAGCCACTTCAACTGTCTCACGTGCAGGAGGTTCGCTGGTAAAGAAACGCCCGTACACTTCATTGATAGCCGCAAAGTTGTTCATATCCTTCACGAAAATGGTGGATTTAACAACGTTGCTATAGTCCAGGCCAGCGGCTTTCAGAATAGCGCCGATGTTCTCCATTACTTTTTGCGTCTCGGCCTGGATATCGCCTTTGGGTGCTAAATCAATGGCTACCTGACCAGATACAAACAGCATTCCTGTACCAGATGCTACATTCACCTTAATGGCCTGACTATAAGGCCCAATGGGTTCCGGGGCCTGATCGGTATAAACAATTTGTTTGCTCATAGTTTTTAGTAGTGATTTGTCGATAGGTAGTGATCTTGATTCTTACTGGATACGATAGTCTATCGACTGCCAAAGTTACCACTAAACCCCGGATGGCCGAAAATCGCTCCATTATCTTCGCTAAAAAACGAGCACTAACCCCTTATTGACTATTACTTATGTCTTCCTGGAAAGATTTTTTAGTAAATACATCAGCCGACGTTGAAACGCAGTTTGACCGTCTCAAAAACCGGCTCTTTGGTCGACTTGATGCCGAAAAGCCTTATCGAATTATTTATTATCGTGGTTTCGGTGGGCCAGCTCCAGGCTCGGTTTGGCTGAAAGGTCGCGTTTTGCGCCAGCGTGACTTGAGTACGCCTAGCGATCGGGATACATTTTGGCAAAACTTACTGGCCACTTACCAACGCTTTGAGAGTGATGAAGTTGCAGGTGTTGTGGTACGTGTAGATGCTTTTAGCCAGACATATACAACCATGACGGATAACGATGGCTATTTTGAGGTGACCATTCACCCGCCTACAGACTTATCAGCTGGTCGAGTGTGGTTTCCGGTTCGTTATTCGTTAGATGGGATTATGCAGCCTGACTCGGCGGAAATAGGCGACGATCGGCCTGTCGTTAAAGATGGTTATCTGATGATTTCGCCACCGTTCAGTCAGTTTGGCGTTATTTCCGACATTGATGATACGGTACTCGTAACTGATGCTACGAATCTGCTTCAGACTGCCCGGCTAACGTTTTTGGGCAATGCTTATACCCGATTGCCGTTTGCCGGAATTGCGGCTTTTTATAGAGCGTTACAAAGTGGTCCCGTTACAACTCTGTTCAATCCCATCTACTTTGTATCGAGCAGTCCCTGGAATTTATACGATCTTTTAGTGGACTTTTTTCGAATTCAGGGGATACCCAAAGGCCCGATTCTACTGCGTGATTTCAGTTTGTCTCCCGACTTTCTCTCTTCCGAAGGCCATCATACCCATAAATTGGCCATGATTAAGAAGGTGATGGGCGTAAATCCAGAGTTGCCATTTGTTCTTATTGGAGACAGTGGCCAGCAAGATCCTGAAATTTATGCACAGGTTGTTCGCGAGCATCCAGGTAGAATCCTGGCCATTTATATCCGCGATGTATCGGAAGATCGACGGGACGAGGCTGTCCGCGAACTCATCCGAACCACAGCGGCTTATAATGTTCCGATGCTACTGGTAAATGACACGGTGGCAGCCGCCGAACATGCGGCCTCGCTGGGTCTGATTGACCCTGATACAATTCCCGAAATCCGGGCCGATCGACGGGCAGATAATAATGGTCAGGAGTAGTCAAGCGTAGAATTTTACTACTATACCTGGCCATTCCCTGACAATACCTGAGTATTTATACAAAACTTTTTAACCTTCACGCAACCCTTTTTTACGGCTTCCCGTATTGCCAACTGAACCGGTTCAACTGTTCTTTTTTCAACCTAAAAACACAGTTGATACAATGAAGCTTTACAATTACGTTAATCGCGTAGTATTGCTGACGGCTTTGTCGGTAGTGACATTGCTTAGTTGCAAGAAAGATGAAGAAAACCCGGTAACAGTACCTGCTGTGGATGTAACAACAACTGCACTTGGTAAAGTACTAACCGGCGAGGGGGGCAGAACACTATACTTTTTTGCACCCGATGTGGCTGGTGATGCAAACTGTTCCGGGGCGTGTAAGGATAACTGGCCAATCTTTTATCAGGAAAACCCTACGCTTGGTACAGGTCTGAAAGCTGCCGATTTTGCTACGATTACTCGTGCTGATGGTAACAAACAGACAACCTTTAAAGGATGGCCGCTTTATTATTTTAAGAATGATGCGAAAGCAGGTGATGTAGCTGGTGAGAATGTTGGTAACGTATGGATGGTAGCCAAGCCAAATTATACGGTATTACTTGCCTCACGACAACTGGTTGGTAGTGACGGCAAAAGCTATACATTTGATACGAAAGAAGGTACTGGCAATTCTATTTTTTTGACGGATAGCCTTGGCCGTACGCTCTACGCATTCTCTTTTGATAAAAATAAAACAAACAAGTACACAAAAGCTGATTTTAGCAATGATGGAATCTGGCCTATATTTCAGACCTCGTCTATACTAGGAGAAGTTCCTTCTGCATTGAATAAAACAGATTTTGCGACAATCACGGTTTTTGGAAAAACACAACTTACATACAAAGGCTGGCCACTTTATTATTTCGGCTCGGATGCTGGGCAGAGAGGCAGTACAAAAGGAGTGAGTTTTCCAAAACCAGGTGTGTGGCCAGTAGTGAATGCTACATCGGTCGATGCGCCGAATTAGTGAACTGTTTACCTTTTTCTTGGTATAGTTGGTTGCGCAATAGACGACCATTGAGCCCTAAAACGTAATCGGCAACCCATAGATTGACTTGCTTTGTCCAACGCTCCTAACATACCAGCTTTAACCGACATTTTGGCGGGGTGCTTACGCAACCACCGGCGAAGTCAGGAATTGCTTTATCGGCAGTTTTACGGGTATGCCATGAGCGTTTGTTTGCGCTATGCACCCACCCGCGATGAGGCTTTGGAAGTATTAAATGACGGATTTTTAAAAGTCTTTACACGATTGGACCAGTATGATCCGGCGCAACCATTTAAAGGATGGCTTCGGCGTATTCTGATTAATTCTGCTATCGACCATTATCGACAGGAAGTGCGTCACCAGCACGAAGATGTTGATAAGGTTGCACAAGTAGCTGTTTCAGAAGCAGCAGATGCATTTAGCCAATTATCGTACGAAGAATTACTGGGCTTCGTTCAGCGCTTATCACCGGCCTATCGGCTTGTTTTTAACTTGTATGTTATGGATGGATTTACGCACGAAGAAATTGCCGGACAACTCGGCATTTCGGTTGGTGCGTCGAAATCGAACCTGGCTCGGGCGCGCGAGAATCTGCGCCAATTATTGAAACACATAAACTACGATGAGTATGCCAGAGCTAACCGATGACCAATTGGACGGGCTCTTCAGAAAGTCGGTTGAAGAGTTCGATACCCCGTTCGATCCGGCAGCATGGCAGGACATGAAAGCCCGCCTGGATGCCAACGACCGCACCACACCCAGCGGTGCATTAACCTGGAAAAACCTGCTCCGTTGGGGCCTGCCTGTTGCACTACTATTGTTGCTGACGGGTGGTGGCTGGTTTGTTTACCACAAAGCGAATTCTGGTCGTATTGCTGCCCCATCCCCAAAGGCAGCAAATTCCAGAACAGAATTAACAGGTATAACGAAAGGAATACCTCAGGCCGAAACGCCCCGATTAGCCGATACTGAACGATCAAATAAAAAGCCCGCGAGTTTGCCAGAACAAACGGGTGGTGAAGTTGGACAGGTGGCTGATCGGGGGGAGACGGTCAATGAGTCCGGTAATCCAGACAATCATACTGGTAAGTCGTTAACCAGGCCGACGGAGATAATTTTGCCTAAAGTAAGTGATGCAACAGAACGGGCTAATGCCGAGGCATCGCCCACGAAGGCCCTAATCAAGTCTAAAGTAGGTAGTGCAACGAAATCAGTAACATCGTCGTATAGGCTAAAGAAAGCAGATGAAAAGACTCGAGCGGATCGTCTGAGCCTATCGTCCACACCTAAAAATAAAGCAAGTATAAGTGTACGAAAACAGCGTAATGCCAGTCACAATCCTGTCGCTTTTTCGACAACAGGGTATGCGTTATCATCTACGCCATCGTCTGCTAAACGGTCTGCAATAAATAGCCGGGAAGCTAGTCCGCCAGATATCTCATCTATGGCAGGAAATATAGTTTCACCCGAATCGAATGAGGCTATTTCAGTGGTATTGCCAACTATAAATGAACTGGCGATTCGACCAGCACATTGGCCAAAATCATTGGCATTTACAGGAAGACCTGTAGAAGCTCAACCTGATACTACTGCACAGCGAGTTGCGCCGAAGCTGCCGCCAATGCGGGGCCTGAGTGTTCGGTTTGTAGTAGCGCCAGATTTGAGTACGGTTGGATTAAAAAACTTCGCTCGTCCTGGTACAAATGTGGGGTTGCTGCTGGAATACCGGTTGGCATCCAGGTGGAGTATTCAGGCGGGGGTAATTAAGAGTACGAAAGTATACAAGACATTGCCAAGTGAATACACTGCGCCAGAAACCTGGTGGCAACCTCCCATGAAGTCGCCGGATTATGTTGATGGACGCTGTAATATGTTCGATATCCCGATTAATATTCGCTACGATGTTGTCGTAAAACCTCGATTGGATGGACGCTTGCCGAGCCGCTGGTTTGTGAGTGGGGGCGTAACCAGCTACATTATGAAGAAGGAAGATTACTATTATACGTATCCAGCTCATACGTATAACCAACCTACAGAATGGAGCACAAATACGGGCGGCTATGGCTTCAGTAATCTAAACCTATCGGTAGGATACGAACGATCAATTAGTCGGCGATTATCGTGGCAGGTTGAGCCGTTTATGAAGGCTCCGCTTAAGGGAGTCGGTTTTTTTAAAGTTAATCTATTAAGTACAGGCGCATTTTTCTCTCTCCGCTATAAGTTATGAAAAACACGTTTACGAATGGTAGTCTACAGGAGGCTATTAATTAATGTAACTACATGAAAACGAACAACCAAATGAAAAGCAATCCAATGACCGACCAAATGAATCGCGGAGAATTTATTCGGAGTCTCGGCCTAAGTAGCGCAACCCTGATGGCATTTTACTGCATGGGAACAGGCTTAACGGCATGCTCAAAAAGTAGCAGTAATGACCCTACGCCTAGCACTAGTACAGAAACTGGCGTGGTAACCTCGGGAACAGTAACCACAGTGCCTACGACCAGCAGTGGCTTAACAGGCAATACACAAACGAGCAAAGGAGCCATCAGTTTTACGATTGATTTGACCAATGCAGATTTTACAGCACTCAAAACAGTAGGCAACACGTTAAAGGTGGGCGATGTGCTTATTGCTGATACGAAAGCAAATGGTTACGTAGCGCTTCAACGCCTTTGCACCCATCAGCAGAATGATCGGGTCTCTTATCAGCTTGCAGACGATGATTTTTTATGCGATGCACATGGTTCAGAATTTCGTACCGATGGCAGCGTGAAAGTAGCTGCTGAATCAGGTCAGGCTGCCATGAAAGTCTATAGGACTTCGCTTAGTACAGATAGTACTAAACTTACGATAACTGCCTAACAACTAAATTTTGCTCGATGAAGTATATTCATTTTGCCGTGCTCCTGTGGCTCGGGATAGGAGGGCTCCGAGCCCAGGATTCGACGGCTATTCGTCGGGATACAGTTATTGCGCCAGCGAAAACCGATGCCTCGGCTACTGACTTGTTGGCTGGCCTTACGGATTCGACCGAATCGCAACCGTTGTTGCCCCACAAAATGATTTTTACACAACGGGTGTTCTGGGGCCCCAAAGGCTTACTGCGAACTACAAATATTGCTCCACTGACATCTGAAGGGCGTGTGCACGAACTGAAAGTGCGTCGTACTATGCTTGTAGCGCACCAAATTGGGGGCTTTGTAACCTTAGCAGGCTTTGTTGCTCAGGGGCTGCTTGGCGCGAAACTCTATAACGCCAAAGGGCAGGATTATCTGGATACGAAGAAGTGGCACGAACGATCGGCTACGTTTATCAACATTACTTACGGTACTACGCTACTTCTGTCGCTCACAGCACCTCCACCTGTGGTGGGAGCAAAAAAAGGCTTTACGTCTATTAAACTGCATAAGTATCTGGCAATTGTTCACTTGACGGGAATGGTAGCCACCAATATTCTGGCCCATATGATTGATAACAATCCGGACCTGAAGCCCATACACCGGGCAGCTGCTTACACAACGTTTGGAGCCTATGCGGCTTCGATACTTTCCTTAACGTTCTAAGACCATGAAATACACGCTTAAGTATGGCTATTTGTTAGCCATTGGGATTCTGTTTGCCTTTAGTTCGGCACCGATGGCCAAGCGCAAGATTATGGCTGATAAAGCCTTATCGACGGTCACCTATTCGGCCAAGCATCCGCTGCATAAGTGGGAAGGGGTGAGTAAAGATGTAAACTGTGCAATCATCTACAATGACGAGACCAAACAGCCCGAAAATGTGGCTGTTTCCATAAAGGTATCATCATTCGATAGCGACAATAACAACCGTGATTCGCACGCAATGGAAGTACTGGAAGGGCTGAAATACCCAAACGTCACATTCGTAAGTTCGGATATTAAAGCGGGTGAAAATGGTACATTGACCGCTAAAGGTACGCTAACATTTCATGGTGTTGCCAAGCCCATTACCTTAGAAGCTACTCGTAAAGACGCCGGTGGTAAAATGACATTGACAGGCGAGTTTCCGGTTAGTATGACCGACCATAATATTGAGCGGCCCTCTTTGATGGGTCTAAAGACCGAGGATGCAATGACGCTTAAATTCGATGTAGTGTTTGGTTTGTAGAAGTAAGGAGAATTACATTGAACGATATAGGGTGTGACCCCAATGGGGTCAGATGTTTATAGCATCGATAATCTTACTATAAACTTTTGACCCCATTGGGGTCACACACCAGGTTAATCTCAATTTACGTGATTATTTGTCAGGCGAGAGGTTTGATGTGCGCTTAAAATTAATGCAGAACAAGGTTGGCTTTTTCGACAGAATTACAGGATTTACGGGATATTTTCTAGGAGATGTCCAGTAAATCCTGTAATCGTTTCTGAGTGAAGTTGACTTGTTCGTACATTGAACTTAGCATACGATACTTATACGCCTATATGAGAAAAATAATTATACTTCTTCTTGCGCTTGCCTCCATTACTGCCTCTGCCCAAAAGCAAATTTCCCCCAAACAAATTCAGGAATTCGATGCCTATGTCGAAGCTGCTCGTAAGCAATGGAATGTGCCCGGTTTATCGATCACCGTCGTCAAAGACAATAAGGTTCTTTTTAAGAAAGGATACGGTGTGCGTGAGGTAGCCGGGGTCGCGTCCGACCAACCCGATCCCGTTGATACCCAGACCTTATTTGCCTGCGCTTCGACAACGAAGGCGATGACCGTTGCCTTGATGGGTATGTTGGTCGATGAAGGAAAACTCGCCTGGAACGATCCCGTTTCGAAGTACTTACCTGAGCTGCAACTCTACGATCCTTACGTAACCCGCGAACTGAAAATTCGTGATTTACTCATTCACGATACCGGTATTGGCAGCACCGATTTTATGACCGGAGCCATGACAATCTCGGCCAATGAGATGTTTCGGCGTATGGAAATGGTGAAACCAAGCTATCCATTCCGGGCTGGGTTTGCCTATCAGAACACGTTTTACTCCGCAGCCGGACGCGTAATCGAACGGATTGCCGGAAAGACCTGGGCTGAGTTTCTGAAAGAGCGCATCTTTACACCCCTGGGAATGGATCGGACAGCTCCCAAGCGCGGCTATATCAAAGACGATAACCTGACCAAACCGCACTTTAATATCAACGATACGATAAGAGTGATTGAGTATGGTGCCGATAGCGAAATAGGCTCTGCGGGTGCAGTTTGGTCGTCGGCTGATGACATCAGCAAGTGGGTTATCTGTATGCTCGACAGTAGTAAATACAACGGTGGTCGTTTGCTAAAGCCCGAAACCTGGGCTGAAATGTTTACGCCACAAACGTTTTTTCCGGAAGACGAATATCCGACTATGCAAATCCTGAAACCCAACTGGCGAACCTATGGCTTGGGTTGGTATCAGCATGATTACAAAGGTCATAAAGTGAATTTTCATACGGGTAGTCTTTCGGGCCTTACGGCCATCACTGCCCAATTGCCCGACGAGAAATTGGGTGTCTATGTATTCGGGAATTACGACCATGCCGAAGTTCGCCACGCCCTTGTTTATAAAACCTTCGACTGGTTTGCACTAGGCGGTAATCGTGACTGGAGTACCGAGTTTAAGAAGCTATATGATGGCTTAAAAGAGCAAGGCAAAAAGGCAGAAAAAGCATTTATTGACAAGCGAGTACTCAATACGTCGCCTTCATTGCCGCTAACAGCCTATGCCGGAAAGTATACCAGCCCTTTATATGGTCGGGCAGAAGTAAGTGTTCAGGGCAATCAACTAGTTATTAATGTGAATGATAATAGCCTGAATGCCAACCTAGCGCACTGGCATTATGATACATTTTACGGCCCTTATAAAAAAGCCTGGTACGGAAAAGCCAGAGCCCGTTTCATTCTGGGTATATCAGGAAAAGTCGACACACTGATTTTTGACGGGCTGGAGTTTAAAAAGGAATCGTAGCGTGCGGCTATTGAAGGATACAATAGCTTATTCCTGTCATTTCGACGTCAGGAGAAATCTCAAGTTTCTTATTAGTCAAGCTTGAGATTTCTCCTGACGTCGAAATGACAACCGCTGGAGCCATGACAGAAAATAAAAAACTACAGGTTTCTCTGCCTCAAAATATAGGTTTTCCCTGATTTCAAAATTGTTTCCTCTGTTCGACCTTTGTTATGTTCGCTTCACATATAGCAACTGGCAAAAATGAACACAATGATCAGTGTATCTATCTGGAAATCAAGATACCAGGCTACCGTATTGGGTTTAGGTATTGGTCACGGATTTTCCGATGCTGCAGCTGGCTATTTGATCGGCAATTTGTCGCATAATGCTAGCTTTGTTCAGATTGGGAGTGCTGTGATGATCTATAATCTGTTGGCCTTCGGTGGTCAATTGCCTGCCGGAATCTGGTTAGATCGCATCGGGCATTATCGTAAACCTGCCGTATTGTCTTTACTGGGAATGGTATTGGCTTTAGGACTTTTATGCTTCCAGTTTTTCTGGGTTGCCATTGTCATAGCGGGTATAAGTTCGGCTATTTTTCATGTATCGGGTGGAGCAGTAACGCTTGTCAGTTTTCCCGGAAAATCATACTATACAGGTATCTTCTCCGCCTTTGGGGTAATGGGTTTGGCACTGGGTGGATGGGCCGGTACAATGCATTGGTATGGTGTCGGCTTTGGATTAATGACCGGTCTAATCGCATTACTTCTTGGATTGCTAAAGGCTAATTTCCCGCTTGCTCAAAAGCAGGAGTTCGTTACTAAGAACCACCACCTTGATAACCATGATTACCTGATGATTTTATTATTGGTCGCTATTGCCCTTCGGTCGGCCGTGTGGAATGTTGTCCAGCTGCTCTATGTCAAACAATATGATTGGCTTATTTATATGGCAATGGCAGCTATGATTGGAAAACTCATTGGTGGCTGGTTGACTGACCGCATTCCTTGGAAAGTATATGCCCTTGTGGCGTTGAGCATTGCGATCCCTTCATTAGCGTGGGGCCATCGAAAATTGTTCTGGTTGCTTCTGGGAACGGGCTTACTGCAGTCGCTGACGCCCATTAGTGTGGTTGCCTTGCAACGACTTTTACCGACCATGCCTGCTGCTGTAAGTGGTGCGACTTTTGGGCTGGCGATCGCGTTGGGCGGATTAATCTCGTTTGTTCCGCTAGACGCTTATTTCCCACTGTTCTATCAACTGATTCTGTTAGGCATGCTGACCTGGGGTTTGTACTATTTGTTCTGGTCAGGCGCTACACAACAATCAACATTGCATAAGTAATCCTGAAAATAAAGCTATTTATAAACCTTAATATCTACTGCCATGAAAAAATATGCGCTTGTCCTATTGCTGCCCCTTAATTCCTCTCGTTCACTTACTGACGTAGTGAGTACTGCGCCAACAGGTAATCCTTCATTAGATTATACCCTGATTATCGGCGTTGTTGCGGTAGTTGTTTTGCTGATTGTACGTCGGGTTCGTAAGCGGAAGCAGATGTAAAAGAGAGCCTATTCCTGTCGTTAGTATGTGGATAAATCTTCTGAAAACCTGGCTGATTGAAATACCGATTCTATTTCTGTTCCTGTGGAAAATAGATCGACCTATTAATATCTTGTGGCTGGGACTATTAATCAGCGCTTCAACCTGGACATTTCTGGTCTATTACTGGTACAATTTCGGCGGCAATATCTTCCTGCTTGAACTACTTGTAGCAGTAGTGGAGGGCTTTTGGGTACGTTCACTTTGGAAGACCTCCTGGGCCTATAGTCTGCTGATTGGTTTTACGTGCAATGCTGTAAGCTTTGGTCTGGGCTGGTTGGGGTGGGTATAAAATCAATCCGCCACCGTCTGCCGTTTCAACCCACGACCCACTAACGTAGCGCTAATGATGATCAGTAACGAAGCTAAAAAGAATGGTGCTCCAGGCAGATAAACAGGTGCTGCCGGAGATGTGAAAAACGAAAACAGATTGGCCATAATGAGCGGCCCGAAAATAGACGTCGTGCTGGTCAGACTAGTTAGTGCACCCTGTAGTTCACCTTGCTCATTTGCCGGAACCTGATTCGAGATAATTCCCTGGATAGATGGCCCGGCAATACCGCCTAATGCGTAAACGATCATGAAGGCAAACATCATCCAGCTTTGGTTGGCGAGACCAAATAAGGCGAAACCAATAGCACTGAACATCATACCGACATACACCGAACGCTCCTGACCTAATTTGGGAATGAGCACACGGCTAAGGCCGCCCTGTACAATGGCAAAGGATAAGCCAATGGTCGCCAGCGACAAGCCAACGGTCTTTTCATCCCACTTGAACTTCTCCATGGTGTAGAACGTCCAGGTTCCCTGCACGGCGAATCCGGCGATGTAAATCAATACTAATGAAGCGACCAGCCCCAGAATAACGGGATATTTGCCTAGGCGCATCAATGAGCCAACTGGGTTAGCGCGTCGCCAATCGAAAGGACGACGGTGCTCGGGAGCAAGTGATTCGGGGAGGATAAAGAAGCCATACAGGAAATTAATCATCGTTAATCCCGCTGCTACGAAAAACGGTACACGAGCACCATATTGCCCTAAAAATCCGCCGAGGGCTGGCCCCAGAATGAATCCCACACCAAATGCAGCGCCGACTAAGCCAAAATTCTGAGCTCTTTTTTCGGGTGTGCTAATGTCGGCAATGTAAGCGGTGGCAGTTGTGAAGCTGGCTCCGGTAATACCCGCAATGAGCCGTCCGACAAACAGCCATTCGATGGTTGGTGCAAAACCCTGGAATACGTAATCGACGCCAAACCCAAATAACGAAAACAGCAGCACCGGCCGACGCCCGAAGCGATCACTCAATCCACCTAATACAGGAGAGAACAGGAACTGCATCCCGGCATAGGAGAACGATAGCCAGCCACCCCAACTAGCGGCCTGACTGATGTTACCGTGAATGAGTTGCTCAATCAGTTTCGGAAAAACGGGAATAATAATTCCTAATCCCGTAACGTCAATCAGAAGCGTAATGAAAATGAAAATGAGGGCCGGAGCGGTACGTTTGGAAGCCATGAAGAGTAATAAGTGAAGAGTGAAGAATGAAGAGTGAAAAATAAAAAGCTGACGCAGCAGTCTATTCTTCACTTTTCATTCTTCACTCTTCATTAACTTAAGCGTATGTATTCAACATCACAGGCATTACCAGCATCAGGATGTCTTCGTTTTCTTCTTTATCGGCGGGAATGAGCAGGCCCGCGCGGTTCGGAGCCGACATTTCGAGCGAAATCATTTTAGCACTCAGGTTGCTCAATACTTCAGACATCAACTTGGCGTTGAAACCGATTTCCATCGGATCGCCGTCGTACTCGCAAAGGAGTTTCTCGTTGGCTTCGTTAGAGTAGTCTAAATCTTCGGCCGAGATCGTCAATGAGTTCGTTTTGAGCGACAACCGAATCTGATGCGTGGTGCGATTGGCGTAAATCATGATCCGCTTCAGTGAGTTGAGCAAATCTGTACGGCCAATGGTCATCACGTTTGGATTGTTTGTTGGAATCGCGTTTTCGTAATCTGGGAAGCGCTCATCAATCAGGCGGCAAATCAGCTGGGTTGGACCAAATGTGAACGACGCGTTTGCCTGACTGAATTCAGCAATGACAGGCACGCTCTCAGGCAGTGATGCCTTCAACAACTGCAGCGCCTTTCGGGGAATGATGATCGACGTGCTGGCCGATGAACCAAGGTCGGTACGTCGGTAACGAATGAGTCGGTGGCCATCAGTAGCTACGAACGTGGCATTTTCATCATTTATCTGCAAAAGCACACCTGTCATAGCTGGACGTAGATCGTCAGTGCTGGTCGCGAAAACGGTGTTATTAATAGCGCTCAGCAACACATCTGACGTCATTTCGACCGACATATTTTTGTTAACAGTCGGCAGTTTTGGGAAGTCAATCGGATTTTCGCCTGAAAGTTTATAGCGACCATTGTCGGTCAGAATTTCGGTACCAAACGTTTCGGTATCGATATTTACAGTAACAGGCTGTTCAGGCAAACTGCGGAGCGTATCCAGCAGTAATTTGGCGGGAATGGCAATGGCTCCATTTTCGCTGGCATCAACCGGAATCTGCGTCGTCATGGTCGTTTGCAGATCCGATGCTGTTACGGTAAGTGTCCCATCCTCAATGCGAAACAGGAAGTTTTCGAGAATTGGCACAATGGGGTTGGTAGCGACAACCCCATTTATATGTTGAAGGTTTTTAAGCAGGACAGATGAGGAAACTATAAATTTCATGGGCCAATTGTCTAAGGCAGTTCATTAATGTATATGAGAACAAAAGTAGCAAAAAAAGCCGACAGCTTGTTCAGATTTTAATAAACGAAAGCAGATAATGGAGGGTAGTGAACGGTCGGCCAACGCTTACTGTTTACGGATTACTGATACCTGAAAAAATGGAAGCTGAAATCGTCAATCGCGTTGCCAATAGTGGTCTTGTTACGCTCGATCTGGAAGACTATTACCACCCTGGTGAGCGGATCGTTTATGACTTGAAAGATAACCTGTTCATGGGATTGATCCTGAAGGAGAAAGACTTTCGGGCTTTTCTAAAAGAGCATGACTGGAGTCAATACGCGGGCAAAAACGTAGCCCTAACCTGCACCGAAGATGCCATTGTACCAACCTGGGCCTATATGCTGCTGACGATTCAGTTGCAGCCCTACGCCAACACCATCGTATTTGGTAATCAAACCGATTTGGAAGAAAAACTCTACTTCGACGCGATCGCCCAAATCAAACCAGAAGCTTATCGTGATGCTCGCGTTGTCGTGAAAGGCTGTTCGAAAGTTCCGGTTCCGATAGCGGCCTATGTCGAAATCACACGCTTATTACGTCCTGTTGCCCAAAGCCTGCTTTTTGGCGAGCCTTGTAGCACGGTGCCGCTCTATAAACGCCCGAAAGGGTAGGATAGTGAAACACATCAACTCCGCCAACAAGCGGAGTTTTTTTATGCCTTTTACCCCCAATACCAACCATCTGTGAAAGTTTGGCAATAGATTTCAAGTACTTTTATCATATTCGCTTTTTCTTACCTTAAACCGAATAGTCCCTCCATTTCTATATGCAACTCGAAATAAAAGATCTTTCCAAGACATATTCTAACGGCGTTCGGGCGCTGAAAAGCGTTTCACTCACTATTCCACAAGGTATGTTTGGCTTGTTGGGGCCGAATGGAGCAGGTAAGTCATCGCTCATGCGGACTATTGCTACACTACAGGAGGCCGACAGCGGCAGTGCCCGCCTGACAGGTTTACCCGAAGGAGACCTGGATGTACTGACGCAAAAAGATGCTGTGCGTCGCGTTTTGGGCTATTTACCACAGGAGTTTGGTGTGTATCCGCGCGTAACGGCTGAGGCTATGCTCGATCATATTGCCTCGCTCAAGGGCATTGCCAATAGTCGAGAGCGGAAAGAGATTGTACAGGGGCTATTGCAGAAGGTGAATCTGTATGACGTTCGAAAGAAAAACCTCGGTACGTATTCGGGAGGGATGAAGCAGCGTTTCGGCATTGCGCAGGCACTGATTGGTACTCCAAGACTGATTATCGTGGATGAGCCTACTGCGGGCCTAGATCCCGCTGAACGAAATCGTTTCCATAACCTACTTTCCGAAATCGGAGAAAACACGATTGTTATTCTGTCGACACACATTGTGGAAGACGTCACGAATCTCTGTTCCGATATGGCCATTATCTGCCTCGGTGAGGTGGTCGCAACGGGCAACCCGAATGATCTGGTGAAAGACCTGACGGGAAAAATCTGGCAGAAATTTGTCGAAAAAACAGAGATTGATACCTATCGAAAAACACATCGGGTTATCTCGACCCAACTCAAAGGTGGCAAGACCCGGATTCATGCCTATAGCGACGTACCGTTAGCCGACTTCGACCCTGTATCCCCCGATCTGGAGGATTTGTACTTCGCCAAGATTACCGAGAAGATGGAAGTAACAACCGTATAAAGACTCAGACTATGTTTCTCGAAATCTTCAAATTTGAGCTAGCGTATCGGTTGAAACGACCTGCTACCTATCTCTACGCGCTTATTCTATTCCTGTTTACGTTTCTCTTCGTCATTTATGGCAATGGCCCGGCATCGGAGAAAACGAATATTAACTCGCCTTATGCCATCAGCCAGTTTGTGGTGGTAATGACCATTTTCGGTATGCTGGTAGCCTCGGCCATCATGGGTGTGCCTATCTATCGCGACATTGAGCATAACACCAAAAACTACTACTTCAGCTTTCCTATTACCGAGCGGGGCTATGTGTTGGGCCGGTACTTTGGGTCGTTTGTCGTATTGCTGGGCATTATGGCAGTCGGGATGCTGGGGATTGTTATCGGCTCGCTATTAGGCCCGATCTTTAATTTAGCTGATAATACCGAACGCTTTGGTCCCATTCGTTTCCGCGACTATGCCTATCCGTTTCTGCTGTTTGTCGTGCCGAATATGTTTCTGGTAGGCAGTATTTTCTTTGGCTTGGTCGCCTTTTCGAAACAGGTTTTTACGACCTATGCCGGTAGTATTCTGTTATTTATCGCCTATTTGCTGGGCTCTACGTTATCGCAGGATTTAGAGAACAAGCAACTCGTAAACCTGCTCGATCCGTTTGGTTCCTATGCCTACGATACGGCGACTAAATACTGGTCGCCTGTGGAGCAAAACACGTTGCTGGCACCGCTAGAGGGCGATCTGCTGACTAACCGATTGATCTGGTTTGGTGTAGCATTACTGGTGTTTGCTTTTTCTGTACTCCGCTTTAGCTTTCCCCGATTCCTGGCCATTAAGCTGGGCAAAAAGGCGAAAGATGAGGTTGAGTCTGAAAAAGCTCCGGCGCTGGCGAGTTTACCAACCCCAACGCCCGTATTTCAGGTCGGGGCTTATGTCCGGCAGATGTTCCAGCAAGCTGGTCTGGAATTTCGGAGTATTGTTCGCGATCCTTATTTCATCGCCATTCTGCTTGGTGCGGTTTTATTCCTCTTTCTGGATGGCTGGTTCGCTTCGGAGACCTATGGTACGCCCTCGTTGCCAACCACCTACGCCATGCTCGAAGCACGTAATGGTACGTTTTTCTTTTTCGTGCTTATTGTCCTGATTTTCTATACGGGCGAAGTTGTTCACCGCGATAAAGTCGTTCATTATGATACCATTGCCGATGCGTTACCTGTACCTGATTGGATGAATTACGGGGCCAAGTTGCTCTCAATGACCTATGTCTGCTTGTTGTTGAGTACACTAATTATGGTTTCCGGCGTGTTGAACCAGACCATCAAAGGTTATTTCAACTACGAGTTTTCGCTCTATTTCCGCGACATCTACGGCATTGCATTTACACAGTATTTTCAGTTGGTAATGCTGGCGTTTTTTGTGCACACGATGGTCAACCAGAAGTTTGTGGGCCATATCGTTACACTCGCCACCTATATCGTCATCTGGGCGGTTCCTCAATTTGCCGAGTTCAATTACCGACTGGCCATTCCGTTCTCGGGCGGAACGGTTCAGATTTCCGATATGAACGGATTTGGACATTACCTGACTGCTCTGGCGTCGTTCCGGCTGTATTGGTACGCGTTCGGAGGCATGTTGCTGGTATTGGCTCTCTGGTTCTGGAACCGGGGTGCCGATACGGCCTTTAAATCCCGTTGGCAACTGGCTAAGCAGCGAATGGGACGACTATCGATGGTTTTGTTTGCGCTTGCCTTAGTTGTGTTTGTGAGTATGGGCGCCTGGATTTACACCAACGTTAGTGTAAAAAATCACTATCTATCTGCCGATCAACAACGGGAATTACAGTCGACGTTTGAGAAAAAATACCATAAATACGTCGATGTGCTACAACCCAAAATTACCAGCGCTAAACTCAATGTCGATGTGTTTCCGGATGAGTTTAAAGCTGTGGCGTCGGGTGTGTTTATGATTGTCAATAAGGGTCATCAGCCCATTGATTCGCTGCACCTGACAATGCCCGCCGACAATTTTCATCGGCAACTGTCTAAGTTTCTGATAGATGGCCAAGCCCCAAAAATGATTCTCGACGATTCGGACTTAGGCTATTACATCTACCGATTGCCCAAGCGAATGAACCCCGGCGATACGGCCCAAATGGATATGACCGTGACGGGTCAATACGTTGGATTTTCCAATGCTGGCGACAGCCGGGATGTTGTTTCGAATGGTACTTTTTTCAACGTAGGCATTTTTCCCGGCTTCGGCTACGATGCGGGTCAGGAGTTGAGTAGCGATAAGTACCGCAAAAAGTATAGTTTGCCCATCAAAGAATGGACGGCTCCTGCCCAAACCGACTCGCTGGGTCTGCGTGACTTCCTGTTCACCGACGATGCCGACTGGGTAACCTTCGAAGGGACAATCTCAACTACGCCTGATCAGACGGCCATTATGCCTGGTCAATTGCTGAAAACCTGGACGGCTAATGGCTCAGATGGTAAACCTCGCAAATACTTCCAGTACAAGCTGCCCGGTTTTTCGGATTACTTCTTCAGCATGTGCTCCGCTCGCTATGGTGTAAAACGTGATACGTGGACTGGGCCCGATGGTAAGAAAGTAGCTCTCGAAGTTTATCATCATCCCGGTCACGATCGTAACCTTGATCGGTTTATGGCCAGCATGAAAGCATCATTAAGCTATTACACGAAGAACTACGCGCCTTTCCCGTATCCCGTGTTGCGGGTGCTGGAGTTTCCACGTTATGCCTCGTTTGCACAGTCATTCCCCACAACGGTTCCGTATTCGGAGGAATTTGGCTGGGTGGGCGATTTCCATGATCCGAACAAGACCGACTACGCCTACTACGTGACGGCTCACGAAGTGGCGCACCAGTGGTGGGGGCATCAGATCATGCCAAGTCGGACGCGAGGTGCCAACCAGATTTCGGAGACAATGGCCGAATACTCGGCACTGATGGTGCTCAAGCAACGCTACGGGGCCGATGCTATGCCGAAGTTTTTGAAATACAGTCTGGATCGCTACCTGCGTGGCCGCGCTAACGAAGATAAGTTCGAGGCCAATATGCTCGACAACGATACGCGTTCCTATGTCTGGTATCAGAAAGGATCGATGTTGATGTATGCCTTACAGGATTACATTGGCGAAGACCGCGTCAATCAGGCCATGAACGATTACATGAAAGCGGCTCGTTTCCGTCAGAAAGCGCCGTTCACAACCTCGCTGGAATGGTACAGTTTCCTGAAAGCCGCCACCCCCGATTCGTTAAAACCCTGGTTGACGGATAATTTTGAGAAGCTGACGCTTTACGATAACCGTATTACCAAAGCCGAAGCCAAGTCGATAGGTAACGGCAAATACAGCGTGAAGCTCTACATCCGAACCGCCACCGAGTATTACGACAAGACCGGTAAAGAACTGGCCAAAGGAAAAGGCCCTGTAATTGCCGATATTGCTGTGCTAACCGACGATGGCAAAAACAAAGATGGCTTAACCACCAAAGTGCCTTTGCTGATGCAAAAACGCAGTCTTTCGCCCGGTGAGCACATTATTGAAGTGACCGTAAAAGGCAAGCCTGTGAAAGCAGGAATTGATCCGTATAACAAGTTGATAGACCGTGTTTCTGATGATAATCTAGTGAAGGTTGATGTATTGTAGATTATGAAGAAAAAACTGTTTACCCACCTCTTTAGTGGATTTCGAGCGTTTCACCTCACCCCCAGCCCCTCTCCTAAAACAGGTGAAGGGAGCACAACTACCCCATTTTCTCCCCTCTCCTGTTTTAGGAGAGGGGCCGGGGGTGAGGTGAAAGGCCGTAAATTACTTACTAGAGCTATTGCTTTCACTTCCCTCAGTCTAATAACTGCATTACTCGCCCTCACACCGCCAACCTACTGGCATCCACCTGCTGATAGTCGCATCCCGGCTGGTGAGCTTGGTAAACAAATCCGGTATGGGCGTGAGTTGATTGCGCACACGGCCAAATACCTCGGACCAAAGGGTTCTGTGAAGAAACTATCCAATGGTATGAATTGCCAGAATTGCCATCTCGATGCTGGGACGAAAGTGTTGGGTAACAATTACTCTGCGGTGTTTTCGACGTATCCAAAATTCCGCGATCGTTCGGGGGCTGTCGAGACAATTGTGAAGCGCGTATCTGACTGTTTTGAGCGAAGTCTGGCCGGTAAAGCACCCGATAGCACGAGTCGAGAGATGAAAGCCATTGTGGCCTATATGCAATGGCTGGGTACGGATGTCCCCAAAGGCCAACGACCCGACGGCGTAGGATTGGCAAAACTCGATTACCTGGATAGGGCAGCCGACTCAACAAAAGGTCGTCTGGTCTATGTCGCGAAGTGCCAGGTTTGCCATGGCGTAAAAGGTGAAGGGATGAAGGTGGCTGGCTCGACCGAATATGTCTACCCGCCCATGTGGGGACCCAACAGCTATAACGATGGGGCAGGATTATTCCGACTGTCGGGCTTTGCGGGATACGTGAAAAACAACATGCCTTTTGGTGCCAATTACGAAAGCCCACAACTGAGTGACGAGGATGCCTGGGACGTAGCGGCTTTCATCAATTCGATGCCCCGGCCGCACAAAGACCAAAGTAGCGACTGGCCCAAGATCGCCAGCAAACCCGTTGATTTCCCATTTGGCCCCTATGCCGACTCATTCAGCGAAAGACAGCATAAATTCGGACCATATCAACCAATTGCCGATGCGCGAAAAGCGAAGTAACTTTACTACAAATCAAAAACTAAACAACCATGAAAAAATTCAGCTATCTGTTCGTTCTGGCTTTCCTATGTGCTGCGGTGCCTTCTATGGCGCAAACAAGTGAAACTGGTTCGTTTCAGGGGGCACAGCCAACGAAGTCTCACTATCGTGCTGTTTACCAATTAAATACAGCCGATACGGCAACAATTCGTCATGCGTTGGCCAACATTCAAAATGCGCTGAATGATCCTCGGCTCAAAGGGAAACTAGAGGTTGAATTAGTGGTGTATGGCGGTGCCAATATCGTTTATCGGAAAGACAAGCCTTATTTTGAGCAGGATATTGCAAAATTGCACAAGCAGGGAGTCATCATGGCCATGTGCGAGAATACCATGCGGATGCGGAAGATCAGCCGTGAGGAGTTGTTCCCGATTGTCAGTTATGTACCCAGCGCCAACGGTGAACTTATCATTCGTGATCAGGAAGGCTGGACCATCATTCGTCCATAAATTGTTCCATGCTCGATTTTCGCCTGAACGTCTTCTACACGGTTGCCAAGCGGCTTAGTTTTACAAAAGCCGCTGCCGAATTGTATGTAACACAACCAGCTATCACGAAACACATTCAGGAACTTGAACACCAGTTCGGTACGGCGCTGTTTGACCGGCGTGGTAACCAGATTAGTCTGACAGCCGCCGGGAACCTGCTGCTCACTCATGCTGAAACCATCATGGCAACATATCGCCAACTGGAGTTCGACATGAACGCACTCAAAGGTAAACCTGCGGGTGCGCTTCGGGTAGGAGCCAGCACGACCGTAGCTCAATATGTGATCCCGCCAGTGTTGGCTCGCTTTCATGAGCAATCTGCCGATGTGGCCATTTCGCTTCTGAGCGGCAATACTGAGCAAATTGAGCAGCGACTACTCAATAACGATATCGATTTAGGATTGGTAGAAGGCCGAACCCACCACAGTGATATTCGCTATACGTCTTTCGTAAAGGACGAACTCGTGCTCATCTGCCGCGCCGATCATCCACTAGCCGACCGTGATGAGATTACCCTGGATGAACTGCGTGATGTCCCGATTGTCCTGCGCGAACGTGGCTCCGGTTCACTGGAAGTGATTGAACACGCACTCCGGGGCGTTGGTCTTCGGCTTACCGATTTAACTGTCGAAATGCAGCTAGGTAGTACCGAAAGTATCAAATCCTATCTCGGAAGCTCACGCTGTATGGCGTTTGTGTCGGTCTTTGCGGTGCAGCATGAATTGCAGGCCGGTACGTTAAAAATTCTCGATGTACAGAATCTTTCGATTCAACGAGATTTGTATTCGATTCAGCTTCAGGGCGTTAGTGAAGGGCTAGCAGATACGTTCATGCGCTTCGCCCGGCAGCATTATAAGCGAGGTTAATGATTGGTGGAGTAAGTAAAATAAGTGCAGTAAGTAGTTTAGTTGAAGTACTTACTCCACCAATCACTACTCCACCTTATACAACCACACACGCCAGTAACTTTCGGGTTCATCAAACACTTTCTCCAGCTTTAGGCGATTGGCTGCGGCATTGCGAATAGGTACGGCCGAAATCACGTATTGGCCATTCAGGGCAATTAATGCATCTGTATTGACTTGCAGGTTATTGACGGTTTTGTTTTGTGTCTTCCCAAACAAATAATTCATGCCTAACTCAGCTGTGTAGAGATAAGCCCGGCAGGCATAGGCGTCGTAATAAACGCGCATTTGCCGTGTACCTTTGGCTAACTCGGTCGCAATGATTTTCCGGAAAGCGTATTTGTAGGGGAGAGGGTAGTTGTTCTGATAGCTATCCAGGGTATAGAATCCATTAAACTGTGCAACGGATGGATGCATACCCAGGCAAATAACCCGGTAATCAGCTTGTGGTCGACCAATGTAGTCACGGATTTGGGCAAACTGCTTTTCTGCAAAAAACGCCCGAAAAGAGGGCTGTTTGGCTTCAGTAATAGAGCCCGTCATCTTCC
This sequence comes from Spirosoma arboris, assembly GCF_009754945.1. GTDB lineage: Bacteria > Bacteroidota > Bacteroidia > Cytophagales > Spirosomataceae > Spirosoma > Spirosoma arboris. The sequence goes on along the minus strand of NZ_WPIN01000002.1, from coordinate 407,542 downwards.
CAATATTGATGCGCCACTCTTTGTTGGCGAAAATCATCAACACTAGCTGTGTGGCTAGAAATAATCGACTCAAACTCCCATTCGCCCGAAATTGTCGCAAGGCTACGGCGAAGAGGAAGAACCAGAGCGTCGGGAGCAGGAAATAGAATCGGTCGAACTGAAAGACCCGGAACTTTAGCCCTAATGAACTATCTCCAAGCCAGATAACCAGGTAGTGATAAAACCCGTGAATCAGGCAAATGACAAATGCCAGAATTGGTAAACCAATGAGCCAACGCATAGCCCGAAAATCCTGTCGTCGATAGGCTCGCCAGGCACTTACGCCCGCTACTATCACAATTCCTGCGGTAAAGAATGCACCCGTGTTGAACATCGGCCAAATGAATAAATCGATGCTTCGGCGCAGGCTGTCCACAAGTTTGGTGGAACGCAATTGACTATAATCAAACTCAACACGTTGCGAGATATACGTCTGGTTAATGAATCCGTAAATCAATTCCCATTCGCTGGCTATATATAAGAGTGCAAGCAGGAACAGACCGTTGATATAACCCAAGTTGAGTTGTCGAAGGCGAAGCATGTTCACTAAGCCAATTACACCCAGCGCAATGCAGATGAATAAACCCGCCCAAACGAAAAAGGAGTAGAAGGGAAATAAGACAATAATGAGCCAATCAGACCAATGCGAGCGCTTCTGCAACAAGTTTAGAAAGGCAACTAGCAACAACGGTTGTCCCGTTACCGACGCACCATGGACAATGTAACACGGCACTAGTGCAAACAGAAAGGCCAGCGCAACGCGTGTAAACGCCCAATTGGGTTCAGGTAAGACGTGCTTTTTGAGCAGCAAATACATGCCTACAAACCCAATGCCGTGCACAGCCGCGAAGTTGACTACCTGGGCTGCGTAAGGAGGTAGCAGCCAAAATGAGAGTACCTCGAGATTCAGTCCCGTCCGAAACGCTGAGCGCGGAATACCCTGAAATGCCCCCCCACTCATCATATTCAGAATGACAGTTTTTAGGTCAAAATCAAATGCGGTTTTGGTGAGCTTAAGGAGGTACAGGTACAGAAAATCACTGTCTAAGTTATCATGAATCGTTAAGTGCGCACCTTCGCCGAGCCAGATATATGGAGAAATGTACAGTACCAATAAGCCAATGGCAACGAGCAGATAGGTTTTTTCGGAGGATGAACGAGGAGGCATAGTAATGACCAAACCTTATAGCCGGGCCGCCGTTGTGGTTTGAAAAATCTATAAGGTTAACCGCTACAAAAGTACTGAAATTCGCTGAGATGGCTGGACGATGAGTGAATCATTGGGTTTTCGTACTTTTACAGGTGAAACTCAATCATCATGCAAACACCGTCTACAATACGTTTATTGATAGCCATCGTTCTGAGCACCACTACAATGCAGGTGCAAGCCCAGGCTGTCAAGGCTGGTTCATCTGCTAAAAAAATAGCTGCTACACCGAAATTTCCTGAATTTACCATGTCCCGCACTGAGGTTGAAGCGCACATGCGCTTTCTGGCTTCCGATGAACTGGAGGGGCGCCGGACAGGTGAACAGGGAAACCGAGTTGCTGCACGGTATATAGCTGAGCAGTTTCGACTGATGGGCCTGAAGCCCGCTGTGATGACTGGTAGTCAGCAGGATTATCTACAATCCATTCCATTTGAACGCGTTAAGGCTGCCAGTATGGCAACAATGGTTGTGGGTAAAGACACGCTTCTGCTTGGCAAAGACATTCTAGTGATGGCAGGTGGTCCAACGTCTATTTCAGGCGAGGTCGTGTATGTGGGTTACGGCCTGACCGATGGCGAAGACGGCTACAAAGGTCGTGATGTGAAAGGGCGGATCTTGATAGCACAAGGTGGTTCGCCCGATGCGAAAAGTCCCCGCGAAATCTTCGGCGCATCGGCAACAAAACGGAAACTGGCGAGTGAAAAAGGGGCTGCTGCTCTGATTGAACTCTATAGCGAACCGACTCCGTGGGGCTTAGTAAGCCAGTATCTCAATCGTGAACAAATGAGTATTGCAACGGGCGATAATAGTGCCTCGCCCATAGCCCATTTGTGGATTAATAACGCCAACAACAAATACAAACAACTGAAAGAGGGGGGACAGCATATCTCGTTTCAAACATCGGGACGGATACGTACCAGTGCGATCTCGTCTAATGTGGCTGGCATTATTGAAGGCACTGACCCTAAGCTGAAAGATGAATACGTTGTGCTATCTGCTCACTTTGATCATGTGGGCGTCGGTAAACAAGGTGGTAGTCCCTATCAACCTACCGACAGTATTTTTAATGGCGCGCGCGATAATGGAATAGGCACAGTGGCGATTCTGGAAGCAGCCAAGGCGTTGACATTGCAGCGTCCCAGCCGATCTATACTCGTGTTGGCCTTAACGGGTGAAGAAGTCGGATTATTAGGCAGTAGATACTATGCGGAGCATCCATTAGTGCCGTTAAAACAAACCGTTTTTGATCTGAATACCGATGGTGCGGGGTATAGCGACACAACTATTATATCAATTATTGGCCTTGAGCGGACGGGAGCAAAAGCCGAAATCGAAGCGGGAGCTAAAGCGTTCGGCTTGAACGTCTTTGCTGAGCCTGCTCCAGAGCAAGGATTATTTGACCGGTCGGATAACGTGAATTTTGCCGTTAAAGGAATCCCTGCCCCAGACTTTGCGCCGGGGCTTAAATCGTTTGATGCCGCAATCGCAAAATACTACCATCAGGCTATCGACAACCCCGAATCATTGAACTTTAATTATGTGCTCCGATTCTGTCAGGCGTATGCCCATTCGGCTCGTCTGATTGCTAATCGACCCATGCGCCCACAATGGTCGGCAGGAGATAAATACGAAGCAGCTGCAAAAGCGCTATACGGATATTAGTAGGATTTAGGTACGCCTGCGTTTTACAGAAGTGGGCCATAGACCGGTCAACCCGAATAAGAACCGTCTAACGTAAAGGAAAACTAAACGGCCCAACCTGACGTTTATTGAGTATTAACGACACCCTGATATGTTGCTAAAATATCTGTTTATCATCACCCTCATTATTTTGTTCGTACCGCCGGTACGACGATTTGTATTTTATTTATTAGTTGGCCGCCAGTTGATTAAGCAACAGAAGCAGCAGACCGCTGGTCGGGGAGGTCGCCGGGAAGGTGATATTCGGGTAGATAATCGCTCGCCAAAAGAAAGTAGTTCGCGGTATAAGGGCGGGGATTACGTTGACTACGAGGAAGTTAAATAATGTTTTCTATATAAATTAACGAAGCCCGCCAAACAGTTTGGCGGGCTTCGTTAATTGGCGGTAGTCTCTTCTTCTTTTTTATACTTTACCGCTACGCCAGTCATTAGATAGCCGTTATCGGTTGTCGAGGTGTAGTACGTATACTTTACCGCTACCAGCGCATCGGCCCCAAGCTTCTTGGCCTGCATAGTCAGGCGGGCTAACATCAACTCTTTTTGCTGCATATCGTTTCCCCGACTAACCATACGCTGGTTACTCGATTGCCGTTGGGTCAGGGGAACTTCGCCCTTTACTTCCAGGTCTTGCATGGGTGCAAACGGGCGATCGGGCCGTTGGTTGTCATAGAATACATCGACCGGGTAATGAGTCTTATGATTTAGGAAAACAATGGGTTGAAAACAGCCTGTTAAGGCTAATACCAACACGAGAAATGTAGCTATTCTGTTCATAATTGCTCGTTTAAATCGTTCCCGATAGTACTTCTGCGGTTATTCTCGGATAATGTTCGTGCTCCAGTATCTGTACTTTTTTAGCTACATCGTCGGGCGTATCGGTTGGTGCAACCGGACAATTGGCCTGGAAAATAATTTGCCCTTCGTCGTAATGTTCGTTCACGTAGTGAATTGTGATGCCGGATTCAGTTTCTCCGGCTGCCACAACGGCTTCATGAACAAAATGCCCATACATCCCCTTTCCACCAAATTTAGGTAATAAAGCCGGGTGAATGTTAATAATTTTATTTGGAAATGCCCGCACTAAATCGCCCGGCATCAGCCACATGAAACCCGCTAGTACGATCAGATCAACAGATTGGTTAAGAAGGAGTTGAGTAATGCGATTAGTATTGTAAAAAGTTGTCCGGTCGAAGAGTAAAACGGGTATATGCAAACGTCTGGCACGTTCGATAACGCCTGCTTTGGGGTTGTTCGACACAATCAGCGAAATCTCGACTTCGGTGTTACCCGCGAAATAATCGGCAATTTTTTCGGCATTTGAGCCAGAACCGGAAGCAAACAGAACAAGGCGTTTCAATAGAATTGATGGTTTATGCAAAAGGAATACTGTATTAGTAGAATGTAGCTCAGCGCCCATTAGGTAGTATACATTTAGCGTCCGGCGAAAATTCCTGATTGGGCCTATGTGACAGTAAAATGCGTTTTTCTAACTTGCTTCCAGTGCTACCAACTCCCACGAATGTTGAGTGGAATGATCGGAACGTTAAAATTCATAGAAAAAATGATCTACATAACGCAATTAATTTACATCAAAGAAGGCCAGGAGTCTGTATTTCATCAGTTTGAAGACATTGCCATTCCAATAATTGCAAAATATAACGGCCAACTTCTGCTAAGAGTAAGGCCTGTAGATAACTCTTTCATTGAACATCATATTGACAAACCCTACGAAATACACCTTGTAAAATTTGAGTCAGAACAAGATTTTGGAAACTTCATGCGGGATGAAGATCGTAAGAATTTTTTGCACCTTAAGGATCAATCAATTAAGACATCAATTTTAATTCAAGGGATAAAATTATAACGACAAAAATTTTGCTGAAATTAGTTGCCGTCAACAGTTAGCTACATCTAGCCGTCACTTTTCCTTCATTTAAACATCAGATAAGCCATGAACGCAAATGACTATGATTTTGAAGAAAAATGGAAGCAGTGGGAGGAGTCAAGTAAAGAGGTATCCGGTACTATAGGCGCGGTGGCAGGAACGCTGTTAGGTATTTCTGTCGCTGGTATAAGTGCACCTGTCATGTATTTCACAAAGAGAAATGCCGGTAAAGAAGCAACGGACGCCTTAAGAGAAACCGGAGATAAGGTTGTGGAAACAACCAAATGGATGAGTGAATTTGGCCGATTTACTGGAAAAAAGTTTGGCCCCAAGATTATAGGAACCATGCTATTTGGCGTAGTTGGCTTCCTTTCCAGCGACGAATAGTAACAAGTCAAGGGTTAATGAGCCATTGATAGCAAGAGTAGCGAGGAGTATCCCTCCTAAAAGGGGAAGAATTACAACTTTTGCCTATTTTTGTGGATACTCGCCTGAATCTGATGCTGGCAACGAACCAACTCACGTTTGAATACGGTCCTGCGAAACAGTTTACGTTTCCTGATGTCCAATGTGCTAATCGCGAAGCTCTTCTAATTTTAGGAAGGTCTGGTACCGGGAAAACTACATTCCTTCATTTATTGGCCTTACTGCTAAAGCCCAAAAGTGGCTCGGTGGTTATTGATAAAATTGACCTGACAAAACTGAGCGTGGCCGAAACGGCCGCTTTTCGAGCTAAACATGTAGGTATCGTATACCAGAAGCCTCACTTTGTCAGTGCCTTATCAGTTATGGATAACCTGCTGATGGCAAATTATCTGGCGAACAAGTCGCAGGATAAAAATCGGGCGAAGGAGCTGGCTTCTCAACTGGGTTTCAGCGAACAACTCAATAAGAAAACGAACCAACTTAGCCAGGGTGAACAACAGCGTGTGAGTATTGCACGGGCCGTTATGAATCAACCTGACGTTATCCTGGCCGATGAACCCACATCGAGCCTCGACGATGAAAATACGAATCGTGTTGTACAACTCCTGCGCGAACAATCGGAGCAAATTGGGGCTAGTCTGATTGTTGTTACCCACGATCAACGTCTAAAAGACGCATTCCAAAATAGGGTTGTCCTTTAAGGGCGTTATTTACGGTTTATTTATGCGCAAATTTTTACTCTTGTTTTTATTGATTCCTGCCCTTTCGATGGCCCAAAACCGGAAAAAGAAGGATTACCTCGTTTCGCTCAATACAACCTTTGGTACCATGCGGCTTGTGCTGTATGACCAAACCCCACAGCATAAGGAGAACTTTATTAAACTCGTCAATCAAAAGTTTTACGATAGCCTTCTGTTTCATCGCATTATTCCATTGTTCATGATTCAGGGGGGCGATCCAAACTCACGGAAGGCTAAGGCCGACCAGCCACTTGGTAATGGCGATGTAGGCTATAAAATTCCGGCTGAATTTGTCCCATCGCTTTTTCATAAAAAAGGCGCATTGGCAGCAGCCCGTGATGGTAATCCTGAAAAAGCATCGAGTGGTTGCCAGTTTTATATTGTACAAGGGCGCGTTTGGGACGATGCAGGTCTGCAAAAGCAAATGGATCGGATTCAAACGATGAAAGGGCGTTTGCCAACCGACGAACAAAAGCAGGTTTACAAGACCCTTGGCGGGGCTCCGCATTTAGATGGAAACTACACAGTTTTTGGCGAAGTAATTGATGGACTGGCCATTGTTGACAGTGTTGCCAAGCAGCCTCGTAATGAACTGGATCGCCCTGACCGAGATGTTCGTATGACGATGACGGGTGATTGGGTGAAGAAAAAGAAAATTACAAAGCAATACGGATATAAATTTTAGGCTCAAACAGCCAGTGCCTATCTGAGCCAAAACATTATGAAAAAAATTCTTCTCACTGGTGCCAATGGGCTACTAGGCCAGAAATTAGTCGGCTTGCTTACGAAGCAACCTAATGTTGAATTAACGGCTACAGCACGAGGTGATAACCGTTTGCCGTTTTCAGAAGGCTATACGTATCGATCGATGGACATTACGGATCGTCAACAGGTGCTGGATGTGATTGCGGATGTGAAGCCAGACGTAGTTATCCACGGGGCAGCTATGACCGATGTGGATAAGTGTGAAATTCAGAAAGATGCCTGCTGGGCTCAGAACGTCTCAGCGGTTGAATATATCATTGAAGCCTGCCGGTCGATAGATGCCTTTCTGGTCCATGTTTCGACTGATTTTATTTTCGACGGGGCTGCTGGTCCTTACGACGAAACTGCCGAAGCCAATCCAATCAGCTTTTACGGCTGGAGTAAACAGGCCGGCGAATCAGCTGTTAAGCATTCCGACCTACGATGGGCCATTGCCCGAACCGTACTTGTGTATGGCATTGCGCACGATATGAGCCGGAGCAACATCATTTTGTGGGTGAAGAAATCACTGGAAGATGGTAAGACGATTAAAGTTGTAACCGATCAGTGGCGCAGCCCAACCCTTGCCGAAGACCTCGCTATGGGTTGCTACCTTATTGCTGATCAGGAAGCCGAAGGTATTTTTAATATCTCAGGTAAAGAAGTCCTGACACCTTACGAGATGGCCATTAAAACAGCCGATTATTTCGGTCTCGATAAGTCGCTGATTACGCAGGCTGATGCGTCGACGTTTACACAAGTGGCTCGTCGGCCTCCGCGTACAGGTTTCATTCTGGATAAAGCCCGTACAGTACTCGGTTATGATCCGCGTACCTTCGAAGAGGGTATTGAAGTGCTGGCGAAGCAACTGAAGTAGTTATTATCAGGACTTTCGCAGGAAGTCCTGATAAGGTTATTGCATCATATCAAAGTAGAGAGGTACTAATAACTAGCGTGAGTTGTGGTTAATTGACCCCTAACGGCATCGTAAAATAAAGCCCGAACCCCATAATTACTAAAGAGAAGTGAGCCAGGTGAAAATTTATGGGGTTCGGGAGTACTTGCTCCCTATCCGCAATCAGCTTTCTGAGGTGATTCATTCCTGCGTTGTGGAGGCACTTCAATTTCCTGTCGACAAACGAGCACACCGTTTTTTCTATCTTGAAAACGACGATTTTTTCAGGCCAGCCACCGCTTCGGAACGCTATCTGATTCTGGAATTCATAATGATAGAAGGTCGTACGGTAGAAACTAAAAAGAAGCTGATCCATTTACTCTACGCCCGTATCTGCGAACAAATTGGCCTGGCTGTTACAGACCTCGAAATCTGCATTCTGGAAAGTCCGGCGCATAACTGGGGGTTTCGCGGCATGGCGGGCGATGAGATTAAGCTTAGCTATACGATTACTATATAAGTTGTGACGCTTCACCTGAAGGTCAAGCCCGGTAGCAAGGTCGACCAGCTTTTCTATGATGCTGCTGGACAGCTCAACGCCAAAATCAAGGCGCCCGCACAGGACGGGAAAGCCAATGCCTATCTAATTGAATTTCTAGCGAAACAGTTGGGTATTGCCAAATCGAACGTAACGATTGTGGCCGGGTTTACTAATCCCCATAAACGAATTGACATTGAGACAACGCAGGAGATATACGAGCGTTTCTTAGTGAAAATAGGCTAGCAGAAACGCTTTCGAAGCTCAATCTTACACGATCATTTCGGGCATACTTTTTAGAAATTCTTCCTTCAGAATTGCCCGGTACCACCCCATACATTACACAGCAGATCGACTACCTGCTGATGCACTTTTTCGTCTCTTCCAGCCTATATGGAGACGCTATAATCCTTCTCGTTATATCATTAATTCCATAGACTATTGCGGTAATATATAAAAGCTCCATGGCATATTTTTTGTTACCATAATTTGGATAATACAAATAAATAATATAACATATTTGGCATTCTATATATAGCGTGCTAAATACGCTTTCTTCGATAAATAGGTTAATAATTGTACAGAAAAAATAAAATTTATTGATATAATAACGGTAAGGCATACTATTTGACTTCTCCATTTACAAATTGGTAGTATATATATAGTTGCCTTAACGATGGTTTCGTATATCTATAGTTTATTGATAAATAAGCCGGAGCAAACTGCTTCGATGCTTTGTTTATGGAAGATTGTCAACTACCTATTACTTGTTTTTTGCCTTGTTACAACCACCGTACAAGCTCAGCAATACGGACCGAAAAATAACCTGTCACAATTCTCAAATCCTACGGGTCAATATGCTATTTCAGTAAGCGGATGTAGCGTTTTGTGCTCGAGTGGTGTGTCCAGTGCTTCTGCTGTTGCGAACCTTAGCCTTACCGATTTTTCAACCATTACTATATCCGGGATTAGCTTATTGAGCGGAATATCTACGTCTGTGCGTGCTAAACTTCAATCGGGGACAGTATCGAAAGCGGGCGATTATGCGGGCTGGGTACTATCGTCTGGAGGAACATTGAATGTTGATTTATTCAATGCGATGACGCTGAAAACGTATAGCTCAGGGACGTTACAAGAAACAAAAACGGGCCCTTCGCTGATTAGCCTGGATGTGCTGGGATTGTTGGGCACTACGCAAAATGAAGTAGCCTTTAAATCGACAAAGGACTTCGACGAGGTTGAACTTATTATCACAGGTAGTAGTATTTTAACTTTAAGTTTATTCAATTCTGTTAACTATTATTTTGCCTTTGGATCAAAGGCAGCGGCAACGTTTAATTTCAATTGTGGTTCAGCAACTACTACGGGTATTTTCGTTGCGGGTACTCCTTCATCCGGTACATTAACAGTACCTGTTACGGGCTCTACATCGGGAGTGGTATCACTTTCAGTGACGGGCTCCGGTTTTACCAGCTCTCCTGCTCCTTATACAGCCGCAATTACCAATGGGCAAACCACGATTCCGGTACTGATCAGTTATGATGGAACGGGTGTATCGGGGACTCGCAGCCTGAGTATTACGTCAACCTTATCATTTACATCAGGCCCCGGAAGCTGTTCAACAGCGGTCACTGTTTACCCAGCCCCATCCATAAGCTTTACGAATCCGGCGCCAAATAGCTTGACCAGCACTACTCCGTTGGTAAGCGGTACAGCTACGGCCGGTATTAGCCTGACTATTAGCGGGCCTAGTGGACAATCGTGCGTAACAACAGCAGACGTCAGCACAGGCGCATGGTCCTGTTCGTCAATGATATTACCCGCGGGGCCAGTTACGCTAACGGCTGTAGCCGGAAATCCTGCCGGTACTGCAACCGCAACGCGCAGTTTTACGGCTGTTTCACCTCCCTGTACCACCCCATCTGCCTTAACACTCAGCACTACAGCAGTGAGCCTGACAATTGGGCAAGCCATTACGATTTCAACATTGGGCGGAACGCCAGGAATACTGAACTGGCTAGTCAGCCCAACGACCGGGATCGGCCCGGTTACAAGCGGTACCGGTACTACTACCGGTTCATTAACGTTTGCAACGGCTGGAACCTATAGCCTTACCTACACCGCTACAAACAGCACTGTACCAGTAGCTTGTATCAACCCTGTCAGTGTTACGGCTACCGCAACCATTACAGTAACAGACCCATTGGCCGTTCTGAATCTGCGCGTGTTGTTGGGTGGTGCTTACAGCGCATTAACCGATTTAATGCGCGACGATTTACGCCAGAATAACCTGCTTCCGCTTGCCGAACCTTATTCACAGACGGTTCTGGTAGGAACGGGCTTTACGCATGTTGGGGGTGGCGGTAATGAATCAACGACATCAGCTGTGTTTAGTACGACGGGTGCCAATGCCATTGTGGACTGGGTGTTTGTTGAATTACGTAACCCAGCCAGTGCGTCGACTGTGGTAGCAACGCACTCGGCTTTAGTACAGCGAGACGGCGACATTGTAGCAACAGATGGTACCTCACCCCTATCGTTTAGCGTGGGCGCAGGTAGCTACTATATCAGCGTTCGGCACCGAAACCACCTCGGCGTAATGACGGCGACGTCTAGGGCGCTAAGCAGTACCGCAATAGCTATAGACTTTACAAATCCGGCTACCGCAACCTATGGCAGCGATGCCCAGCAGCTAATTTCCACTACGAACAAACGTGTGCTCTGGGCCGGAAATGCCGATGCCAATCGGAGTATAATCTATCAGGGAAGTAATAATGACGTTAGCCGGGTATTGAGCCAGGTGCAGTTAGACCCTGGAAATACGAATGCCTTACTCACATACATCGCAACAACTTACTCGACCGGCGACTTAGACCTGAATGGTCAAACCATATGCCAGGGGGCGGGCAACGACCTACAGGTAATCTTCCTAAATGAGCTTCTACACCCTAATAATACCTCTTTTTCAATAGCGTACATCGTAAGTGAACAAATTCCCTAACACTTTCAACTACCAATTGCTATGCCTTGCACACCTCTACTTTTTAAATCTCTGTGCTGCCGAATTTGTTTGGCTGGTATTCTGATGCTGGCCAGTTTGACCATAGGCTGGTCGCAAACTGGAATCAAATACACAGTGAAACTCCAGCCTGATGGACTCACCTATCAGGTATCATTGTCGAGTACAGTAAGTTTTTCGGGTGCCTATCAACAAACGAATAGCGGTCAGGTTACGATTGTAGCCCCTGCTGGTAGTTTTACAGTCACTTCGATCAATACCGTGAATGGTCAATGGGCAAACAATACGACCGTTCGCGCACCATCACAGAACCCGAGTAAAGACTACTTTATTTTTGGTCTGACCAATAATGGTGTTGCTCTTCCATACACCGCGAATACAGAAATATCATTATTCACCTTTCGTAATCTAGGTCCTTGTGCTGGGCCTATAGAAGTCTGGGCCAGTACAGATCCTTTCAAGCCGAATCCGCCTTCGCAGCCAATCAACGTAGGTAATGACCTGACAACATTGGGTTTTGCTCAGTTGGGGATTACCAACGCATGGCTTGGGAATTACGGAGTTGGCTCTGCAAACTGCTCGTTGCTGCCTGTTGTGGCTATTTTAAGTCCGGCGCCCAATAGTCTGACAAGTTTAACGCCCGTAGTTAGTGGGACCGTAACGGCAAACTCCAGCGTAACACTTACGGCGCCAGGAGGCCAGTTTTGTATTGTTAGCGATGGTGGAACGAGCAACTGGTCCTGTAATTCCTTAACGTTAACGGCTGGCCCGGTTACCCTGACAGCCGTAGCCTCAAACAGCGTTGGACCCAGCAATACGGCAACGGTTAGTTTTACCGCCGTGGGGCCGCCAACCATTGCCTTCACTGCGCCCGCACTGAATGCACAGACAAGCCAGTCGCCACCGGTAAGTGGTACTGCAACACCGGGAGCGAGTGTAACAGTAACAAGCCCGAATGGATCATCCTGTGTAACAACAGCCGATGGTAGTGGTAACTGGTCTTGTAATTCCATTACCGTTCCAGTAGGTCCGGTAACATTAACCGCAACGGCTGGTAACATTGGTGGGAAAACATCAACTACAACCACCTTTACGGCTGTTGCTCCACCAACAATCAGTATTCTAAGCCCTACGCCGGGAACTCAGATTAACAACTCACCAACAATAAGCGGTACAGCTACTGCCAGTGCCAGTGTTACACTTCTTGGCCCCAACAGCCAGTTGTGTATAACAACGGCCAATGCTAGTACGGGTGCCTGGTCGTGTAGTTCGTTTGCCCTGCCAGCTGGCCCGGTCACATTGACTGCCATTGCGAGTAACATCGGTGGGACGGCTACCACAACGGCTAGCTATTCGGTATTGACAACGCTGGCTTCTTGTGGTGAGCCACTAAATCTCTTGTCGTCGTTTACTGCTACTGCTCCCCGAACGGTTGACCCCTCGACAGTTCAGGTTGTATCGCAGCCGGCTACAGGGCATATCTATGTGAATAGCGACGGAACGGTACGCTTCCAGCCAGCGACATCGGCGGCAGGTACAGCTACGTTCTCGCTGAGAGCAGCATCTGTCACATCAACATCATACATTACAAGCTCAGCAATACAGACAGATAAAGATCTTACGTGTGCCTTATGCTCCGTTTCGAATCCGTCGAACCTTACTAGTGCCAGTACAACTGATTTTGCGACGATCAACCAAACAGTAGCTTTGGGTGGTACAGTGTCGGTTCGGGCCAAATTAAATGGAACAGGACTGAAAGGTGATCGCGCCGGATTTGTAATTGGCAACAGCGGCCTTTTATCGACCAGCGTATTCCCGACCCTGGTTATTCGAACCTATCTTGCAGGTGCTTTAAAAGATAGCTATACCGTTAGTGGTCTGGCTAGTGTGCAGGTTTTGACGGGATCACGCTATGAGATCGGTTTCCCTACAACTACATCGAACTTTGATGAGGTAGAGTTAAGTGTGACGGCAGGGGTTGGGTTATTGGCAACGACCGATGTTTATTATGGCTTTGCTAAGCCACTGCCTCAGTACCAGACCGTTGCCTTCAATATAGCATTCCCGGCTAATATGTGTACCGATGTCGTATCGCAAACGGCCTGTCCGCAGTCATTCTCGGTATTGGGCAACGATATTGCCAGTGGTTCAGGACTGTTAGATCCTACCTCGGTGACCGTTGTATCGCAACCTAGCAATGGTAGTGCAACAGCTAATGCCGATGGCACGATCAATTTCCGCCCAACAGATCCAAGCTCGGGAACAGCGGCTTTTTCGTATCAGGTTTGCACAAAAGTTGATCCAGCAGCTACTGCAAACAATACAACAGTTGGCGTTTCGGCAAGTGGATTCACCAGCACAGCCTGTGTGGGTTGTGGTATAACAAATGTCGATCAGGTAGGTGATGCCAGCCTGACTAATTTTGGTAGTATAGCGACAACGGTTGGCGTACTGGGTTATGGATCTATTCGAGCTAAACTGAGTCGAATGGCGCTGGCTGGTGATTTTGCCGGTTTTGTGGTCGAAAATACGGGACTGGCGCAGGCAACACTCATTAACTCACTCACGATTGTTACCTACAAAGGTGGCGTCATTCAGGAGTCAGTTGGCACGAGTGGACTGTTGACGGTATCGATCCTGTCAGCGAATAAATACAAAGCGCAATTCCAGACAACGAAAGAGTTTGACGAAGTCGAAGTACGGGTAGGTGCTGTAGTTGGCGTTGGATCAACAACGAATATCTATTACGGTTTTGCTGAATTTGGAAAAACCTGCACAACGTATAATTCGATCGTTAGCTTCCCTGCTGGCATGGCGTATGAGTGTCCGGGAGCATTTACCTTCGGCAATTGCACGACTTCAACCGTGAGCGGCACGTTCATCGTCGGCTTCCCATCATCAGGAACATTGACATTCCCACTTACTGTCAATCTGATAGGAACAACCACAGTTTCGATTTCAGGTAATGGCCTAACGGGCACAAGCACACAAACGCTCGTGAGCGGACAAACTACGTTTGCGATGCCTGTTAGTTACGACGGCAGCGGCCCACGAGGCATTCGGTCACTCACCATTACCTCAGGAGAGGCTACCGGAACCTGCTCGACAACGGTGCTGATACACGTACTACCCACTGTTACGATTAACGTACCGGTGGCTGGCAGTCAAACAAATCTGACTCCGCTGATTAGTGGCACTGTAACGACAGGAGCGAGTGTAACGCTGCTGGCGCCAGGAGGTCAATCCTGTATTCCGTCGGTTGATGGTAGTGGCAACTGGTCTTGTACGGGTATAACGTTAACAGCTGGTCCGGTTACGCTAACGGCTATAGCTGTCAACGAAGTTGGTAGTGCTACCGCAACGACTAGCTTTACCGCTGTGGCTCCGCCAACAATCGCGATTCTGGTTCCCGCTCCGAACAGCCTGACCAGCCTGACACCTTTAGTAAGTGGAACGGTGACCGCAGGGGCTTCTGTTACGCTGCTCGCACCCGGTGGCCAATCGTGTATTCCTACCGTAGTAGGTACAGGTTGGAGCTGTAATTCACTAACGTTAACGGCTGGTCCGGTTACGCTGACTGCTGTAGCCAGCAACGTTGGCGGAACGGCAACAACCACAACCACATTTACGGCTGTTGCTCCACCAACGATTGCCATTCTGGTTCCAGCACCGAATAGCCTGACCAGTACAACACCTTTGGTGAGTGGAACAGTAACCGCAGGAGCTTCAGTAACCTTACTGGCACCCGGTGGACAATCGTGCATTGCTACTGTGGTAGGTACAGGATGGAACTGTAATTCGCTCACGCTCACGGCTGGCCCGGTAACGCTCACGGCGGTAGCCAGCAACGCTGGCGGAACGGCAACAACTACAACTACATTTACAGCTGTTGCTCCGCCAACGATTGCCATTCTTTCACCAGCGATGAATGAAGTAACCTTCCTGAATCCAGTTGTGAGTGGAACGGCTACACCTAATTCAAGTGTAACTGTCGTGGCACCCGGCAATTCACCCTGTGTCGTAACAGTTAGTAGCGCAGGGAGCTGGTCTTGTACTTCCCTAACGCTAACACCTGGTCCAGTGAGTGTAACGGCCTTAGTAACAACAATAGGGGGTTCTGCTTCGGCTGTAACCAGCTTCTCGGTAGTTGCTCCGCCTTGTACGCCACCATCTGCGCTGACATTGACACCATCGGCTATATCGCTTGCTATCGGTCAGACGGTTACGGTCTCCGCTTTAGGAGGTACACCAGGTGTGCTAAACTGGATGGTGAGTCCAACGTCGGGAGTTAGCCCTGTTACGAGTGGTACCGGGACGCCAACAGGCTCGCTTACGTTTGCCACGGCAGGTTCGTATGTGATTTCCTATACGGCTACGAATGGCAGTCTGCCTGTCAACTGCGCCAGCCCAGTTAGCGTAACGGCGAGCATGACTGTTACGGTTACAGATCCGCTCGCTCTCATACGCCCCAAAGTCTTCCTGGGTGGTGCCTACGATGGAACAACGGGTCTCATGCGTGATGATCTTCGGGCTAAAAACTTGCTGCCACTTGTAGAACCTTATTCTTCTCCAGAACTGGTAGGAACAGGCTTTACGCACGTTGGTGGTGGCGGTAACGAATCAACGACGTCAGCTGTGTTTAGTACGACGGGTGCCAATGCCATTGTGGACTGGGTATTTGTCGAATTACGCAACCCAGCCAGTGGGTCGGCTGTTGTAGCAACCCGGTCGGCTTTAGTACAGCGGGATGGCGATATTGTTGATGTCGATGGTATATCTCCAGTATCATTCAACGTGGGAGCGGGTAGTTACTATGTATCTGTACGGCACCGAAATCACCTGGGCGTAATGACCTTAAATACGGTAGCGCTCAGCAGTACAGCTGTTACTGTCGATTTCATTTCTCCGGCCACTCAAACCTATGGCACACTGGCTCAGCAAACCATCAATACAACCCGCTTGCTCTGGCCAGGTAATACCAATGGGGTTGATGTTGTAAGTGGTCAGCCTAAACGGCAGGTTATCTATCAGGGCAGCAATAATGATCTGGGAACTGTGTTTAGCCAGGTATTCCTAGAAGCTGGAAATACCTCATCGCTACCGACTTATATCGTACAGCGATACCTGACAGGTGACGTAAATATGGATGGCGAAGTGCGGTATCAGGGCGCTCAAAATGATTTGCAAATCATTTTCACGACGGTGCTCCTGTTCCCAAATAACTCGCTCTTCGATATTACCTACATCGTTCAGGAGCAGATCCCTTGATATGGTCAAAGGCTATTCCGGTCAACAAACCGGAATAGCCTTACTAATGGACTGAAAGTAAACTAATTACTAGGAATAAGTTTGTAAATTTACTTGTGAGTTACCTATAGGTAAGTAATATGGTGAATTGATAAACTATAATCTACATTGCTTATGACCTATACACGCCATAAAACTCACTCATGGGTATACCTACGATTAGTTTGTATACTGTTGCTACTAGTGAGCTGTTTTACGACTGGACTGGCCCAGAATGGTATTTACTATTCGGTGAAATTGCTTCCCGATAAAGTTACTTACCAAGTCTCGCTCTCCAGTACAGTGGGTCTTTCGGGTACTGACCGGATCACTAATACGGGCCAAGTGACGATTGTAGTGCCTACAGGCAGTTTTCAGGTTGCCAATGTGCAGAGCACCAATGGAGGCTGGACGAATAATACGACTGTTTTGGCTCCTCCTCAGAGCCCGAACTACGATTATTTTATCTTCGGTCTAACGCCTAATGCGCCATCTATCCCGTATAGTGCAACGCAGGAAACAGTTCTATTTACCTTTACCAATAGCGGTCCTTGTGTAGGACCTGTTGAAATCTGGACTAGTAGTGACCTGTTTCAGCCGAATCCACCTACGCAACCCATTAACGTAGGCAATGACCTGACAGCGCTTGGTTTTCGGGCAAACGGAACGGTCTATAATGCCTGGAAAGGGAATTATAATGTGGGTAGTGCTAATTGCGCAATTCCGCCAACGATTGCTATTCTGAGCCCGGTAACAAATACAACAGTGGCTGGGCCGAGTATTGCCGTTAGCGGAACCGTAACAGCAGGAGCCAGTGTAACGCTTACCGAAGGGGCTACTGTATTATGTTCTACAACAGGTACCGGGGGGGGTATCTGGAGTTGTTCGGTATCTTTACCTGATGGGCTACACACATTGACTGCAATTGCTAAAAATAGTGGAGGAACCAGCACGCCAGCTACTACGACCTTCACGATTTTAACACCAGTAAATCCGGATTGCAAACCCATATGTGTGCCTATAACAATAACCCGTACTCGTCGACGAGGAGTATAATTGGTTTTTAGGGAATTAAGGGTGGTACTGTTGAGATTAGTCAGAATCCTATAAGCGCTTTCGGTACAACTACGGTACCAGAAGCGCTTATGGATTTTATGCGTGTTCGGTAGTTGAATTAGTCGGCTAAACGTAGAAATCGTATGCTATGTACTTTAAAGTATAGCTTAGAAAAAAACAACCATGCTCTACCTACGACTGCTGATCCTATCCTTTATTACTCAATTAGCAGTGGCTCAGGTGGCCAGTCCCAATCTTAGTCAGGACCCTGTTTTTACAACTGTTCTGAATCGTCGGCTTAAATTTCCTCGTCAGGCACAGTGGTCAAGCAGCTATATGCGGATTTTCGCCGAATTTACAATTGATGATAAAGGCCGTATTCAGGATATTTCGATTCTTAATCACAGTGTCGAAGGTGCCTACGTTGGTTTTGAGCCAGTTATCATAGCCGCTTTAAAAAAATTACCTTCTCTGAATCTGCGATATACCGGCAACTATATTTTACCCGTTTCGTTCATTCTTGTCGATTATCGCCAAAAGGATAAGCAATTTATTCCCAAAAACACACTATATGTCCAGGATTTGGCAGGTCGAGTCGTATTGGACGAGATTAACGTTTACGGTAATAATGTAAATAGTAAAGAGCGTATCCTATCGGCAGATGGTTATTGAATCGTTTTATTTACGCTTTTTTCTGCAATAGAAAGAATGTATGCCCGCTATTACCTTCAGCAACAAATTGGCTCTCAACAATAGTAAATCCGGCTTCAATAAGCCAGGATCGATAGGTGCCCGCATCTGCATAGCTCCAGTACATAAGTGTACCAGGTTTTATCCAATCCGAATCTACGCCCGTCCATTCATCAGCCCCTGTAATGCAAAGGAAGTAACCGTTAGGAGCAAGCCATTGGTAAATAGTTTTGAATAAGGCAGGCTGCTCAGCTAAAGGGAGATGAATAATGGAATATAAAGCGATAACACCGTCGAAAGAAAGCCTGGAAAACGTAAGCGTTGCCATATCGGCTACCTGAAAGAGAGCCTCAGGAACGTTAGCTCGAGCCTGTTCAACCTGAATTGGTGAAATATCTATGCCTAAATAGCTAAACTGCTGACTGAGGAAACGAGCGGTAGGAATACCATCGGCACAACCTAATTCGAGCACCTTAGCCTTTGCTGGCAGAAGCTGGGCCAGAGTGGTTAACCAGTTGCTGTAACGCAATGGATTTGTCTCTTCGTAATGAGTTCGATAGAGACTGCCTAATTGGTCGTAACCCTGTTGCACAATACGTTTAGGATCTTCCATAGTGCGGTGTAAATGCCTATATGTCAGCCTAAAGTACGCAAATTCCTACAGCATATGATTGAGTTGGATAAACTCTGGCTGTACTGTATAAATACAGGCTTACACGCCAACAGGTTCTTCTACCTTCTTCACGCTATCCCGGCGAGGGATATAGTGCCGGAAGAAACTGCTGATTTTCATCTGGAGCACACCAAAAACCGCTTCCTTGAAAATTTTGGACGACATTTTGGAAACACCCCTTGTGCGGTCGGTGAAAATAATGGGTACCTCGCGAATGCGGAAGCCGTATTTCCAGCAGGTAAATTTCATTTCAATCTGGAAAGCGTACCCAACGAATTTGATGGGATTATGCAGAATCACTTCCAGGACTTCGGCGCGGTAGCAGACGAAGCCTGCGGTTGGGTCCATGATGGACATGCCCGTGATAAATCGGACATATACACCCGCAAAATAGGACATCAAAACACGTCCCATTGGCCAGTTCACCACATTGACTCCACGGATATAACGCGACCCTACGGCCACATCGGCACGGTCAGGCCCTTCTTCGGCGCAGGCACGATAAAGTTTAATCAGATCTTCGGGATTGTGCGAGAAGTCGGCATCCATCTCAAACAGATACTGATACCCTCTCGATAAGGCCCATTTAAAACCGTCGATGTAGGCGGTCCCTAACCCTAACTTACCCCGGCGCTCAAGCAAGTGCAATCGGGGTAGTGAACCACGCAGTGAAGAGCCAGTAGACGGAAATTCTTCCTGTAAGTCGCGGACACGTTGAGCGGTCCCGTCAGGCGAACCGTCGTCCACAATGAGTACATCGAATGGCTCCGGTAGGCTAAACACCTTCCGAATAATGGCCTCGATGTTCTCGATTTCATTGTATGTCGGAATAACGACTAAACGCTCTTTCACGGTACGAGTAAGTTAGTAAATAGGGGGTTATCTTTACAACACCAAAACAGGTGGTTTTTGTACAAGATAATCATTAAAAATTGTTAATCTATTAAGGGTTAATCAATTGTCGGCACAGTTTCTGGGCTTTCTGGATGCAGTCAGACAAAGATACCCCTCCATACCAGTTGGCACACACAAATAATTGATCAGTTTCAATTGCTTTAACGTGCCTCTTGATGGCCTGAATGGATGTAGTATATTGTGGAATAGCTCGCTCCCAGCGTTGAATAGCCTGAAAAACCGGCTTTGTTGCTTTAATGCCAAAACTGGTCGCTAATTCCTGATGAACGTTTTCTTTCAGTACGCTATCGGCAAGCCGAGCGTTGCTAGCCCCCGTTTGTCCACCAACCATTGTTGTAAACAGCACCTCATCGTCAGGGCAGCGTCCGTCAAAAACAGAACTACTCCAGATATGACCCGCCGAAAACCGATTTTCAACTTCGGGATTTAACCCACCGAATCCGTTGAGCGGGTGTTGCACATCAGCACGCCTGTAAGCCGAATGAACGACTGTCATGGGTGGATAAGTAACTGCGCGAAGGGCATCGGCAAGCATTTTGTACTGTGCCTCAACCAGTCGGGCAGCCGCGTTGGTATCAACTGCTAAAACTAATTTATCGACAGTTTGTGTACTACCTGCCGTTGTCACTTGCCAACCACCTGGCGTGCGGGTAATCTGCTTAACGGTGTCATTAAGCGAGAGGTTCGTCAACGCTGCTGCTAACGCATTTGTTAGGGTTTGCATGCCATTCCTAAAGCTAAACGATTGCCGGCGACCCGTGGTTGATTGATTTTTGATTAGGCCCTTTAGCACCGAACCATATTCTTTTTCATACTGAAGAAGTATGGGAAATGTTTCAGAAACAAGGAGTTGTTCTGGATCGCCAGCGTAAATGCCCGCCACAAACGGCCCCAGTGCATAATCGACTAGCTCCTGCGAAAATCGACGCCGAAAAAACTGAGCCAGCGTCTCTCCATCCGTCGATAATGTTTTGTTCGTCCGTTCACGAAAGATGGCCAGTTTGGTTTTCCAGCTAAAAAAGTTGCCGAACAAAAGTGATGGTGGACCTGAAAGCAGTTGCCTGTAGGCTCCATCACGAAAAATATAGCGGGCCTTACTGACTGGTTTGCTAAACGTTAATTCATCTGTAAGGCCCAGGCCATCAAGCCAATGCAGTAAGTCGGCATCACCAAGTAGGGAGTTAGGACCTAGTTCGAGCAGGTAAGGCCCATTTGTTGCTCCTTCCGGTTTCTCTGGCGATTCCCATCGCGACTGGATATAGCCTCCTGGTTGATTGGCAGCCTCCCAAAGATGATATGGTATACCACGTTGTTGTAATTCATAGGCCAGCGTTAAGCCCGAAATACCTGCGCCAATAATACCAATCGTCATGAACCTTTCGCTTGTTTCGCGTTTTTCGCGCTAATCTTTTTCTGTAAATTCTCGGTAACCCGTTTATAGATAACTTCCATATCCTGAGGGTGCGACGAATAGAAAATGTAACTTGTACGATACGTGGCAGTATCTATGTTGAATTTTTTAAAAAGGCTGGTTTCCAGGTGCTTATAGGCAATGTTGGAGGAGTCAATCGAGGCCAGGCCCAGGCGACTCACGCGGGATTCGGCCATGTGAACTTCGGTCAGAATATCCGCCATTTTATCAATCCCAACCAAGTTGTCAGGTTTCTCATCTTCTGGCGCTGTACAGGCCACAACGAGCCACCCACTAAGAAGCAGACTCCACAGATGATGGCGAAATCGGTTTAGATGCATACGTTTAAATCGATAGCTTTGTAAGCTAATCCCTATAGGCAAAGTTCGGGATTGCTTGTTAAAAAAGTATAACGCCTGTTTCGTATGGACGAGTTCTTGGCCAGGCTTCGTAATTTCGATATTCGCATCCGTAAGGCGGTTAACTCGCAGATGCGCGGAAGTTTTCGATCTATTTTTAAAGGTACTGGGTTGGAATTCAGTGATTTGAGGACGTACCAGTACGGCGATGATGTGCGCGCTATTGACTGGAACGTTTCGTCGAAAGGGCATGGTACGTTCGTGAAAGTATTTCGGGAAGAGAAAGATCAGACGGTGTTTTTTGTTGTCGATGTGAGTGCGTCGCAGCAGGTTGGCCCGCGCCACCGCGATAAATTAGCGGCTACCAAAGAGGTGTGCGGAGTATTAGCGATGTCGGCTATTCGTGAAGCCAGTCATGTGGGTATGTACTGTTTTTCGAATCAGAAAGAGCGCTATATAAAGCCAGGTAACGGACTGAAAACAGGTTATCAACTGATTATGAGCCTGTATAAATTACAGCCAGAATCGGGCCAGACGAGTATTGCTGATGCGCTGTTGTTTACACTCAATGCACTTAAGCGACGGAGTGTGGTGATCCTGCTCTCCGACTTTATTGATACCAACTACGAACATAATCTCAAGGCGTTGGCAAAAAAACACGACCTGGTCGTTATTCATTTGTACGATCAGCGAGAGGTGAATCTGCCAAGATTAGGTATTATTCCGGTGCATGATACCGAGTCGGGCCGCACGGTATGGGTCAATACATCCTCGCCATCCTTTCGAAATGGGTTGCAGGATACATTTCGCCAGAATCAGGTTCGATTAGAACGGCTTTGTAAACAGTATAACGCCAATTATCTGGCGCTCGATTCGCAGGAGGACTTTGTGCCGAAACTTGTCGAATTATTTAGAGTGAGGAAATAACGCAGTTGTGACGTACGCCATACGACTTTTCTTTTTCCTGTTCGTATTGCCCCTGTCAATCCGGGCGAATGAACCGATACGGCCTACCGTACCACAATCGCTATTACGGCAATCTTCGTCGCAGCAACTTTCATTGCGACAATCTCCATTACGGGGTTATTTCCTGACGGATAGCGTCGAAATAGGACGCCCATTTCAGTATGCGTTGACCTATCGACATGCGCCTATCATTGATGTGCTGTTTCCAGATACGGCACATCACTTTGCCCCTTATCGAGTGCAAAAAGTAACTGTTTTTGCCACGCAAACCACCGGGATCGGATTTGATGCCATCAGCCGTGATAGCGCGGTATATACCCTGGTTTCGTTTGAGACAGATTCTATACAGTTACTTCGCGTGCCCATCCGAATCATAAATGAGGTTGACTGTACTGCGCAATGGACGCTGACCGACACGGTATTTTTACGATCGAAGTTACCGGTAACCAGGTTAGATTCGTTGCGATCGGTACTACCAAAACTAGCTACTGATACAACGCTGGTCACGCTTCAACAGCAGTTTAATTATTGGGCATTAGCCTTGGGTTTTTTATCAATTGCTTTGGCGGCTTTCCTGTTGTATGGACTGTTTGGCCGAACCATCAGGCGGCAATGGCGACTGTATCAACTAAAACGCCGACATCTGGCTTTTCTAAACGAGTACAACCGACTTACCCGGACGATTAATTCATATACAGCTGCTGAAATTGCGAACCAGGCCGTCATCTTATGGAAATCTTACTTAGAGCGACTTGATAAGCAACCTTATACGTCCTTAACAACACCTGAATTGGCTGTTCAGATGAACGACGAACGAGTTGCAAATGCACTTCGCGAAGCCGATCTAATAATTTATGGAGGGACTTATTCTCCTGAATCCCTGCCTGCTTTGAGACTATTGGGCGAATTGGCGACAAACGCCTACCATAATAGTCGAGCCAGTTTACAGACGAAGATCGACCCGACCACCGAACCCCCTTCTATCTCCTGATCAAATGGAACCCTGGTATTCACCTCACTGGTTAAGTCCGGCGCAATGGCAGCAGTTTCATGTGGCATACCCGTTGGCTTTATCGTTGATTCCGGCTGTTCCGGTCTTGTTTTTGATTCGTTATTACCTGAACCGAAAGGCACAGCAACGGCTGAATATATCGACGGGTCAGCTTTATGCTGGTGCTGGACGTATTCAATCTCGACGGTCGTGGCTTAGTTTATTGCGGTATTTGTTGCCGTTGAGTGTATTTATCGGGATCAGTTTCCTGTTAGTAGCGCTGTCTCGTCCACAAATTGTGCGAACACAACGCGATGAACAATCAGAAGGCATTGATATTATGCTGGCTATAGATGTATCGGAGTCGATGAGCGAAACCGACTTGCCACCTAATCGTCTGGCAGCTGCGCGCCGAGTGGCTCAGCTATTTGTGAATAGCCGAAAAAATGACCGAATCGGTTTGGTAGTTTTTGCGGGGGAAGCGTTCTCGCTCTGCCCGCTTACAACAGACTACGATTTGCTAAAGCAATACCTGAGCGAGTTAGATAGCCAAATGATTCGTACCTCAGGAACGGCGATTGGCGATGCCCTGGCTCGCTGTATAAATCGGATGCGGGAGCGAGTACCATTGTCAACAGACACAACACAGGCTGAAACTAACCTGGATAATCAGAAACGAAGTAAGCTAATTATTTTATTGAGCGACGGTGATAATACCGCTGGAAATCTGGACCCGGTTACGGCCGCCCGACTGGCAAAGGCATTTAGTATTAAACTCTATACGATTGCCGTTGGCCGACCAGTTGTGTCGTCATCGCAGGCGGTTACTGTTGATGAAGGTATTCTCAAAACAATTGCGACCATTGGCAACGGGAGTTTCTTTCGAGCTACGGATACCCGACGACTACAGTCTGTATTTGCCCAGATTAACCGCCTGGAAAAATCACCCATACATGTACGGATTTACGAAGATGTACAGGATTTTTACCGCGTTTATCTTTACTGGGGCATCGCGTTTCTACTAGTGGCCCTGCTGTTAAAGAATACAATTTTTGGTAATGTACTGGAAGATTAAAATTTGTTTCAGGTTCAATGTTCCAGGTTTCAAGCTCCCCGAGACTACTAATTTGAAACCTGAAACATTGGACCTGAAACACAAAGCCAGAAGTAATTATGTTGAAATCATATTACAACGCTGACGCAATTGAAGCCGGTTTAGACGAAGTAGGCCGAGGCTGTCTGGCAGGCCCAGTGGTGGCGGCTGCGGTTATCCTTCCGAAAAACTACACACATCCGATCCTTAATGATTCGAAACAGTTATCGCATCGGCAGCGGGAAGTACTGAAAAAAGATATAGAACGAGATGCCCTGGCTTGGGCTGTAGCCGAAGTGTCACATACTGATATTGATAAAATCAATATTCTGAAAGCTAGCTTTCTGGCAATGCACCGGGCGGTAGATGCCTTGATAATCAGGCCAGAACATCTATTAGTGGATGGTAATCGGTTTGTGCCATACCCGATGATTCCGCACACCTGCATCATTAAAGGCGATGCACATTATTTGTCTATCGCAGCAGCGTCAGTTCTGGCCAAAACATATCGGGATGATTTAATGACGCAACTTGGGCTGGAGTTCCCGGCTTACGGTTGGGCACAAAACGTAGGCTATCCAACGCTCATTCACCGGGAAGCCATCCGTCAATTCGGCCCAACGAAGTATCATCGGATGAGTTTTCGGTTGCTGTGAAGGTGTTCAGGACTTCATCTGTTATTTTCTGTCATCTCGACGTCAGGAGAGATCTTAACATCGTCACCTTGAGATCTCTCCTTGCGTCGAGATGACAGAAAACAGTGAGTTTTATCTTTTACTTCAGCCAGAAATTATCTTCCTGCGCCACATCAGCAGAGTACACTTTCGCCTTCACAATCTGACCGTTGTCTACGGTATAAACATCAATATTATCGACATCAAGGATGCCACCATTGGGTTGTACTGCTTTCCAGTGAACCAGGCAGGCTACGCTGTTTCCATTGGCGGTGAGTACTTTTATGTCGGTCAATGCCAGGCTATTGTCTGTTGCCTGAAACATACCGCCCACCATTTGAAAGACTTCGGTACTTGATTTTTTGGTTCCTGAAAACCGATTGCTCCCCGGCTGACTCCATTCAATGGCCGGATGAATAAGAGACGCTAGTTTTGCCTGATCTCCCTGTTGAACAGCGGTTAAAAAGTTACGAACGACTTGCATTGATTGCGTTTCCATAGTGGTTGTGTTGGGTTGTTTATGTGATTGCTGATTGGATAATGTAGGCTGGTTCAGAACCAGCAGGAGGGCGATTATGACTGTTTCCATGGCGTTTTTTTGACAAAAGTACAGGGTACCTGGTGGCTGATTCTTACCCTCAACCGCCACTCAATTACCATTTGACGCCACTGTAGTGCCGACCGTCCCGGTCGGTTGTGCAGCCAATCACTTCTCTGCCGACCGGGACGGTCGGCGCTACTTTTCAAACAATCAGCTTATAGCCAATACCCCGAATGTTGATAATCTGAATTTGTGCGTCGTCGCGCAGGTGTCGCCGAAGTTTGGTAATGAACACATCCAGACTTCGGCCATTGAAAAACGAATCGTCGCCCCAAAGTTCAGTTAACACGGCACTGCGTTCGAGTACCTGATTGCGTTGTTCGTAAAGTCGTCGGAGCAGTTCGGCTTCCCGGTGCGACAGGAGTACGGCCTGACCACCCAGCAGGAGTTTTTGTTTGGAGGGATCGAATTGATAACGGCCGATGGTCAGTAGTGGAGTGGGTGTTGTTTGAGGAACTGATTTCCGGCGTAGTAGTGCATTGATTCGAACGATTAACTCATCCAGACTAAAGGGTTTTTTGAGGTAATCGTTGCCGCCCAGTTCAAAGCCGCGGACGACATCGGCGGTTTGTGAGCGAGCGGTCAGAAACATAATTGGCACATCGGCGTTCTCCTGACGAATGTGTTCTGCCAATGTAAAACCGTCCATTTGGGGCATCATGACGTCGGCTACCACAATGTCGGGCTGATGTTGTTGAAATAGTGCCAGACCCTCATTGCCTTCGCTGGCGTACAGAACCGTAAAGCCACGCACTTCGAGGCTATCGCGAACGATCATACCCAGAGCAGGTTCATCTTCAATCAGTAGAACGGTCGGCATCTCTCAAAATTCTAGAATAAACTCGCTGCCTTTTCCGGGTTCGCTGTGCACACGGATACGGCCGCCGTGTCGCTCGATCACCTGCTGAACGTAGGCCAGCCCCAAACCGAACCCTTTTACGGGATGTAAGTCGCCGGTTGGTACCCGGAAGAAACGGTCAAAAATCGCAGACTGATATGCCTTTGGAATACCTATGCCATTATCGGCTACGGTCAGCTTCCAGCCATCATTGGCCTTCTGCTGAAACGTAAGACTAATATCAACCTGATCATAAGAGTAATTTATTGCATTGTCGATCAGGTTATTTAGGGCATTACTAAAATGGACGTGATCGACCGAAACAGTGGTTTCGGTTGGTATATGTAGCGTAACGTGAAGTGGTTTGGTGGCCCGAAGTTGATGGTTGGTAATCAGATCATTGGCCAGATCAGCGAGTTTAGTGGGTTCGGGGTGCAACACCAGATCGCGCTTTTCTTCGATGGCCAGATTCAATACTTTTTCGACCAGATCCGACAGTCGTTGCAGGTTATTTTGCGAAATAGTCAGGTAAGTCTGGGTCTTCTTCGGATCGTTCAACGCACCGAAATTCTGGAGCGCTTCGATGGCTGCCGTCACCGTTGCAATGGGCGTTTTCAGCTCGTGCGTCATATTATTGATGAAGTCGTTTTTAACCTCCGACAGTTTCTTCTGGCGCAGAATCGTGGCGAGCATAAATAGAAAACAGCCTGTTGTCAGGATTAATAAAAATACAGAACTGCCTAGTAACCAACCCATCCGCCGGAGTAAGTAAAATGTTGGTGTATCAAATGAAGCCTGTACAAACAGATTTTTGACGGGATTCAGTGGCTCCGGCATTGTTCGCAGAATGTTGTCGTTTTTGTTGGACTGAGGTGTCGATAGCTTACGAACGACAAAAACATTATTCTTGGATTGCTGCTGAGTTTGTTGCGATCGGATGGTAAGTGTGTCGAGCTTAAAATTGGCGTCAATCGCGCGTCGGCGAAGTTCGTTTTCGTAGGCCGATGTCAATTTGTGGAGGTTAACATCAACGCCAGCTGCCCAATCGAGCAAAACCAGCTTAGAGATTCGGCGGGCGAGGGTATCGGCGCGTACTGAAACGGATTTCGTAGCTGGTCGACCTGCATTGTAGGTGACGACAAGTCGCTCGGGCAATTTGGTTGCGTGCAGGCTGTCACTTTGGATAAAAATTCGGGTCT
Organism: Spirosoma arboris; assembly: GCF_009754945.1. GTDB lineage: Bacteria > Bacteroidota > Bacteroidia > Cytophagales > Spirosomataceae > Spirosoma > Spirosoma arboris. Next base: position 379,593 of record NZ_WPIN01000002.1, on the reverse strand, counting down.
CTCCTCTATGGGAAGATTCACCTGGTTTATCGAAGCGACTTACAATAATTTGTGTCTTCGAACCTGTCGACATACGGGCTTCTGTTGTCGAACTCCCCGATGGTCGTTTATTCATCAATTGCTTCGCAGCAGCTACCTGTTGATGTTCCAATACCTGAAACAGCGCATCCTGAACCGAATGGGCAAATTGCTCCCGGTTGAGCTGGTAGGTCGTCCAGAGCCAATAGCCCTGAAAAGCATTGATGCCCACAATGCAGGCTGTCATTAACCAGAAAATCGAACGTATGCGCCGGTTCATGAACAAATCTACGTTGTCAAAGTGGCCTTTGCGCACCCGTTAACACTGTTTAACACTATATAGCAGTGCGTTACAAAGCATCGCCTGACCTTTGAGTGGTCAACTCAAATAAGCGATTGTCTATGAAAACGCATAGTATTTTAGCCCTCATTCTTTCACTACTCCTGGCAGCCGCACGCCCTATGCTGGCGCAAACATCGGGGCAAATCAGTTACGAAGTTGTTCGTAAAGTAGACCCAGCTGGCATACGAATTATCATCAACGGTGAGCAAGTCAAACCCGGCGATCCTAACTTCCCGACTGATATTCCCGATACACGCACCTTTGGTCAGAATGCTCTGTTTGCCAATAATTATGTCAAAGAAAGTCGGGATGGGCGGCCAGGTATTACCATTCAGGCAATGGGACCGGGTGGTGGTGGTGGTGTACCCCGAACTACAAATTTTAGCCCTCCATTTGAAGAGAAGACATTTGTTGATCTGACTAATCAGAAGACAGTTACGTTGCTGACTGTCGGGAAAGACAAAGACGCTAAAGCGTATCGTGCTGAAGCACCCATTCAACGCGCAACGGATTGGCAACTGACCGATCAGACCAAAAAAATCGCGGGCTATACCTGCCGAAAAGCCACCGTACCGTTCAAAAAAGAAACCTACACCGTTTGGTTCACGACCGAGTTACCGATTACCTATTCCCCTATTCGTGAACTGACCCCCGAAGCAGGCGTGGTACTGCTGGTCGAAAGTAGCCGTGAGCAATTCCGGGCTACGAAGGTCAATCTGTCGGCTATCAGCGCTAAAGATGTTCAGCCTTCTACAGAGGCTCAAACCGTCACACCAGAGCAATTAAACGACCTCCGCCAGAAGGCCATGGCTGATTTTCAGCAGCAAATGATGATGGGCGAACGCCCCTGATCGCCCGCTATCATATCCTGAATACAACATGAAATTCTTCTCTCTTTTTATCCTCCTGCTATTAGCCGGAAGCAGACCTTTGCTTGCCCAAAAGGTGGCAGGAAAAGCCGAAATCATAGGTTCCGTGATCGATTCGGTGAGTGGCAAACCGCTGCGACTGGCTTCCGTTTCGTTAATCACCGATAAAGATTCAGCTTATATCGATGCCACGATCACAAACGGGGATGGTCAGTTTCGGCTACGTAATGTAGGTACGGGCCGATTCCGACTTTTGGTGACGTTTCTGGGCTATCGAAATGCTTCTTTCTGGGTGACAGTTGGGCGTGAGACACCCGTTGATGTTGGCGTATTGCGAATGACCGAGCAGGCCAATACGCTCAACGAAGTGGTTGTTAAGCAAGAACGGGCTCCCATTGCAGTCAAGGGGGATACGGTGGAGTTTAATGCCAACTCATTTAAAACCCAACCCAATGCGCAGGTGGAGGAATTGCTTCGCAAATTGCCCGGTGTAGAAGTGGCGCGGGATGGTACGATAAAAGCGCAGGGACAGGCAGTTAGCCGAGTATTAGTGAATGGAAAACCCTTTTTCGGTAATGATCCCAAGATGGCGACCCGCAATCTCCCCGCCGACATTATTGATAAGGTCCAACTCTATGATCAGTCGTCGGATCAGTCGCAGTTTTCGGGTATCGACGACGGTAACCGCGAACGCACGATTAATCTCACGATTAAGCGAAACAAGCAGAAAGGCTATTTCGGACAGAATTCAGTAGGGGTTGGTACTGATGCGCGCTATCAGGGGCGCCTGAACGTGAATCGCTTCAACAATGGTCGTCAACTTTCCCTTATTGGGCAAGCCAATAACCTTAATCAACAGAACTTTACGTTAGGCGGTGGCGTGGGTGGACCTGTGAGTGTTGGTGGGCCGAGCGGCCCAGAACCCACAGTGAATCAATCGCCTACGAACATCATTGAAGTAAAAGCGGGTGGTCTAAATTACCGGGATAAACTGGGCAAACGTGCTGAATTATCGTCGAGTTATTTTTTGAATCAGGCCATCACCACTACCGATCAACAGAGCCGACGTGAGAATGTACTACCAGATCGGTCGTTCCTGACCGATCTGCATAGTTATTCGCAAAATCGCCAGACAAACCATCGCTTCAATGGGCGACTCGACTGGCAGCTTGATTCACTCACAAGTCTGCGTATAACACCAAACGTTTCCTGGCAAACTACTGGCTACGATAGTCGAATAACCAGCCGATCGTATTTGCCAACGGGTCAGTCGCTCAACGATGGCGATACCCGCTACGGCTCAACCGGCGATGGACTCAACGGCTATAATAATCTGCTGCTCATGCGGAAATTTCGTAAGGAAGGACGAACGCTTTCTGTGAATCTAAATTCAGTGCTGACAACCGGTTTGACGAATGCACTCAACCAGTCGACCAATCTATTTTATGATTCAACCGGAATAAATCCACTGAGTACAACCCGGCTCAACCAACGTAATCGGCAGGATAGCTACTCGCTTCAGAATACCTTGACATTCTCATTTACGGACCCACTGTCACTCACTCAAAAGTTGGAAGTTAGGTATGCCTACGCCACCAATCGCAACCGAGCCGAGCGAGATGTAGTCGACGCCAATGAAGCAACAGGCCAATACGACCGCCCGAATGCAAGCCTAAGCAACAATTTTGGTAGCCTTTTCGCGACGCACCGTGTGGGTACAACGCTTCAAACCCGCCGATTGCGGTATAGCTACGCGCTGGGTTTCGATTTACAACAGGCTCAATTAGAGGTCGATAATCGTTCTGTCGATACAAGTATGAGTCGCCGATACCTGAATGTGCTTCCTAATGCCCTTTTCAATTATACGTTTTCGAGGAACCGTAGTCTTCGAATTCAATACCGAACAAGGCTGAGTCCGCCATCGGTAACGCAGTTGCAACCGGTTGTGGACAACACCAACCCGCTCAATATCCGACTTGGGAATCCTGCGCTTCGGCCAGAATATTACAATACTGTTACGCTTACCTACAACGGCTCCAGCGGGACAGGAAACAAAAGCCTGTTCGTGTTTGCCAGTCTAAATCAGAGCGATAACCGCATCAGCACAACGACAATTGTCAACAGCGCTGGCGCACAAACGACTCAACCGATTAACACTGGCGGGTATTTGTCGGCAAATGGATCGCTGTCAATCGGCCGAACGCTTCAGCCAACCAAACTGGGTATAAGCTTGATAACGAATGCCAGTTTTAGTCGGGCCATTAGCCTGATCAACGACCAGACAAACGAAGCCAGAAATGTCATCCTAGGGCAGGGATTTCGGTTGCAATCAGCTTATAATGGCAAGTTAGATTACGGCATTAGCGGCACGGTTAGTTACCAGACGGCCACGTACTCGCTCTTGTCAAAGCAGAATACCGCTTTCTGGTCGCAATACGCAACCGCTGACCTACACTGGCAGCTTCCGTTCAATTTCGTACTCACCAGCGATTTGACTTATACCGCGACAACGGGCAGGGCGGCAGGATACAATCAGCAGTTTACCCTCTGGAATGCGGCTCTCGCCTGGCAATTTCTGAAAGCAAAACAGGGCGAATTCCGCGTGCAGGCGTTCGATTTGCTGAATCAGAACCGGAGCGTAATACGGAATACGGGAGACTCGTATGTAGAAGACATACAAAGTCGGGTATTAACGCGCTACTTTCTGGTGAGCTTTGTTTATAACCTTCGGAAGTTTGGGGTTTAAATACTCGCGACAGCACGTTTTACACGCCAACCTATTACCATTTCACGCCAGGAGAAAAACGACGATCTCTATTTCTGTAGCTTTGCCTTATGCAAGACTATCAGAAACGCTTGGCATTGAATTTACTGGCCTATGCTGTCCAGAAAAATACTGATCTGGCGCAATTATGTAGCCTTTCGGGAGTCGAGTTGGCGGAACTGAAGAGCGAGTCGAGCCCTGGCCTGACAACGCAACAAATCAACGCACTATGGCTGAACGCGACCGAATTAAGCCATGATTCTTTATTCGGCCTTCATTTTGGTGAGTCATTGCAAGTGGCTGCACTGGGTGTTGTGGGGGAGCTGATTCGGCATAGTCGCACCATTGGCGAGGCACTGACCCATGCTGCGGCTTTTTCCCATTTGATTACAGATGTGTTAACGATGGAGGTGAACCGTAGCGGACAAACCTTCACCATTCAATTCATTCCTGCTACCGCGAGCCGGAACGGGTCACCGCTGATATTTCGTCAGATGATGGACTTTTTTATGGCATTTACCTTGCACGAGGCTGACGGTCTTATTCTGCAAAAAATACAACCTACAACCGTGAGAATTCCGATAGAACCCATAAACCTGCCTGAATATGAGCGCGTATTGCGCTGTTCTTCTATTCAGAATGCCACGGATTATGTGATGGAATTCGACGGTCGATACTGGGACGAGCCTATTCTGGCCGCTGATTATGACTTACAGGCAGTGTTGTTGCGGAAAGTAAGCGTGTTGGATGAAGCTTACAGCAATGCGAAATCGTTACGTGAGCGGATTAACAATTTCCTCCTGGCCAATGCGTATCTGGGCGTTCCTACTCTCGATGCCATTGCGTCTAATCTGAATGTGAGCAGTCGCAGTTTGCAACGAAAGTTGCAGGAAGAAGGTGTGACGTATCAGCAACTAACCGATTCAATTCGGAAATCCTTAGCGTTACATTACCTGCAGGCAGGCCAATATCCCATAAAAGAAGTGTCGTGTATCTTAGGATACAATGAGTTAAGTGCCTTCAATAGGGCTTTCCGTCGGTGGACAGGAACCACACCCGTGAGTTATCAGAAAGAGCATCTATCAGGCTTCGTGGTGTCGGATTCTTAAATCCGACAAATAAGGTTTCTCAAAACCTACTTAAATAGAAATAAAGGTTTTGAGAAACCTCACCTGTCAGTTTTAAGAAACTGACATCACACCAAGAATACCCTAAGCCAACTCCTTTTTATTAGCCTGTTCCCGCAGTTTCTCCGTTGGGCGGAAGCGTTCGCCGTAGGTATCAGCGAGTCGGTCACAGGTGTTGATGAAGGTTTCGAGGCCAACGAAATCCACGAACGATAAAGCTCCACCCGTGTAGGCAGGAAATCCCCAGGCCAGAATAGAGCCGAGGTCCGCGTCTAGTTTTGTACGTACAACGTTCTCCTCAAAACATCGAACGGCTTCAATGGCCTGCCGGTAGAGCAAGCGCGTTTTTACTTCATCGAGTGAGGGTTGTTGAGTCGCCTGGGGAAAGAGATCCTGTAAACCTGGCCAGAGTTTCTTACTTCGGTCCTCAGCGTAGTCGTAGAAACCCGCTTTCGATTTCTTACCCAATCGTCCGAGATCCACGAATTGTTTGGCGACTTGATAGCTAGTGTCGTCTTCGCGAATGGCTCCATCTTTAATGCCCTGTCCCGCAATTTTATAGACTAAATCCAACGCTACCTCGTCGGTTACGGCCAATGGACCAACTGGCATTCCGGCGTCTTTTCCGCCATTTTCAATCAGAATAGGATTCACGCCGTCTTTCAGTAATTCCATCCCTTCGGCTGAGTACGTGCCAAAACAGCGCGAGGTGTAGAATCCGCGCGAGTCGTTGACTACAATAGGCGTTTTGCGAATCTTGCGGGTAAAATCAATGGCCACAGCCAGCGCATAATCCGACGTTTGTTTGCCCATAATGATCTCTACCAGCATCATCTTATCGACGGGAGAGAAGAAGTGAATACCGATAAAGTTTTCGGGTTTGGCCGATGCCTGCGCCAGCCCGCTGATGGGTAGGGTAGAAGTGTTAGAACCGAAAACACTTAATCCATCGGTGGCCAGCATGGGCTCGGCTTCTTTCGTTACCTGCGCTTTTAGCTCGCGATTTTCAAAAACGGCTTCGATAATCAGGTCGCAATCCTGCAAATCCTTAGCGGTAGCTGTTGGTTTGATTAGGTTAAGAATCCCGTCTACTTTACCAGGATCAAATTTGCCCCTCTCAACGCCTTTTTGAAGCAACTGCCGGGAGTAGTCTTTTCCTTTTTCGGCTGCTTCGACCGATACATCTTTCAGAACAACCTCAATACCCGCCTGTGCTGACACATAGGCAATGCCCGCACCCATTAAGCCCGCACCCAGAATACCGAGTTTCTTCACGTCGGTTTTAGGTTGATCTTTTGGCCGGCTGGCACCTTTGTTGGCTTCATTCATTCCCAGAAACATAGTCTGGATCAGATTTTTGGCCACTTTTGAGGTCGCTACTTTCACAAAGTGTCTGGCTTCGATAACGAGACCCCGATCAATATTGACCTGCAAGCCTTCGTAGACACACGCCATAATTTCGAGCGGAGCGGGGTAGTTACCTTTGGTTTTATCCATCAGCATCGCCGTTCCAGCCCCGAACGTTTGCGCTCCGACAACACTCTGAATGTTGCCACCCGGAACCTTGAAATTATCCTTACCAACAATTTTTCCGGTTTTCCGATCTACCTCATCCCACGGCTTGAGTGGCTTCGGATTAGCGGCTATCCAGGCACGGGCTTTGTCCATCATCTCGGCGGGGCTATCGGCAATATCGTCGATCATCCCCAGACTCTTCGCTTCCTGAACGCTCACTTTCTTGCCTTCCAGAATCAGCGGTAAGGCGGTCTGAATGCCAATCATGCGGGGTAATCGCTGAGTACCGCCTGCGCCTGGCAACAGACCGATAGTGACTTCAACCAGACCAATGACGGTCTTTGGATTATTGAGGGCTACCCGATGATGGCAGGCCAGGCAGATTTCGTAACCGCCGCCGAGAGCCGTTCCGTTAATAGCTGCAACGGTTGGCTTCCCCGATGTTTCAATGCTGCGAAATATACGGTTCAACTCCGACGAAACTTTTAGCATCTCGGCGGGATCTTTGTCGTTGTTACGCAGAATCATTTTCAGATCGGCACCGGCCACAAACTCAGGTTTGGCCGAGGTAATAATCAGCCCTTTCACCGAATCATCTGCAAAAGCCTGTTGTAAAGCCGCTTCAAATTGAGGAATGGATTCGTCGTTAAGGACGTTCATGGGCGCCGACGTCATCTCCCACGAGATGATGGCTATGTCTTGGTCGAGAGTGTAAGTGATCATTAGATGTATGATATAGGATGTATGATATAAGATATAGCTTGAACAAGCAGCATATATCCTATATCATACATCATACATTTTTAATTAACCAATTCGAAAATAGTTGCGATGCCCATGCCGCCCCCAATGCAGAGGGTTGAGAGGCCAAATTGCTTGCCGGTACGTTCGAGTTCATCAATGAGTGTGGCCGAAATAATGGCTCCTGTTGCACCCAATGGATGGCCGAGGGCAATGGCGCCCCCGTTGACATTCAGTTTCCCGTGATCTACACCAAATTCATCCATAAACAACATGGGGATGGCTGCAAAAGCCTCATTGACTTCGAACAAATCAATATCGCTAATGCTCATGCCTGCCCGTTTGAGTACTTTGCGTGTGGCCGGAATAGGACCTGTCAACATGATTGTCGGTTCGGATCCGACAATGGCGAAGGCTTTAATCCGGGCGCGCGGTTTCAGCCCGGTTTTTTCGCCAAATTCCTTATTACCCACCAATACACCAGCTGCACCATCAACAATTTGCGACGAGTTACCAGCATGGTGAACGTGATTGATTTTGTCGAACTGGGCATATTTAAGCAATGCAAGGGAATCTAATCCCATCTGGCCCAGACTCTCAAAAGCAGGTTTGAGTTTGCTTAGGCTCTCGGTCGTTGTGCCGGGTCGAACGCCTTCATCGCGGTTGAGCAGCGTTACACCAATTTCATCTTTGAGTGGTACAAGCGTTCTGGCAAACCGATTGGCAGCCTGGGCTTCCACCGCCCTACGGTATGATTCGGCCGCAAAACTGTCTACATCCGAACGAGAGTACCCGTATTTAGTCGCGATTAAATCAGCCGAAATACCCTGTGGTACAATGTTATGACGGGCTACAATCTGCGGATTCATAAACAGCGCACCGCCATCAGACCCCATCGGCACCCGCGACATCGACTCTACTCCTCCTGCTACAATAGCATCAACCTGCCCAGACATCACATAAGCCCCAGCCATGTTGATGGCTTCCAGACCAGAGGAGCAAAAGCGATTCAATTGCACACCCGCTACCGATTCGTCATATCCTGCTTCGAGAGCCGCCGTACGAGCAATGTCAGCCCCTTGTTCGCCAATCGGGGTTACGCACCCCATAATCACATCATCGACAAGCGATGTGTCGAGCTGATTACGGTCGCGGAGTTCGCGTAAAACGCTGGTGAGGAGTTGAACGGGCTGCACATCATGCAGCGAACCGTCGCTTTTACCTCGTCCACGAGGTGTTCTGACGGCATCATAAATGAAGGCTTCGGCCATGATTTTGTTAGTGCGAAATTAGTATGCGTGCATACGGTTTTCAATCAAACAAAAGTACGCGCAAAACCTGAATGGGACAATATTTAGGCTGTATGATGTATGATATAGGATGTATGGCTAGTCTCGTAGAGGAGCTGAACTTTAGCTTAACACCAAATGCACAACTGACACGATATACAAAAGCCTGCTTTTATTCCGTCAGGATAAAAGCAGGCTTTTGTATATCGGGAAGTACGATTACTTATCCAGAACGACTGTTTCGCCAATTAAGTAAGCGCCAGACTCGGTAATTAAATTATAAACGCTTTTTACAGAACGAACGCTTTTCTCCGTTTGTACAACTTTATAGGCAATCACACTCTTAGTCGCTGCATCATAACGATACATAACGTCACCCGCTTTCACCTCGCCAAATGCCTTACGACCAGTAGCCGTCAGTACGGGGTGATTAGCCGTTGCTTCCACTAAAGTTGGAGCAGTCAAGGCGTTGCGATTGTCGGCCGTGAGTTCGTTAACCGAAGAAAGCCATACGCCAGCCAGCGCGAAATCGCCTGACGGCTCGGTGCTCTGGTGTGCATCCACACGTGTAACGTGGGTTGGCGTTAGGGTTTTCGTTTTCGCATCGTAACCCAGAATAATATCACCTACAGCTAAGTCGCTAATGTTTTTCGACGAGCCATCGGCCATCGTTACCGGCGCATCGGGTGCAAAGCAGAAGTTGTATTCTTCTTTTTTCTTGCCACTGCCTTCTTCAGTTTTTGCGCCACCACCCGACATCAGGCTGGCCATTTCGCGCGACAATACAAACGTTAGCGTCGACATTAAGCCAGGTTCTTTTTCACCAACGTATTTGAGATCATCAATGTATGCGTCCCAGGCTTTACGGTCGGCCGATGCACCCGGAATAACGAAGGGTTTTACCTCATTGGTTTTGGTGTTCTGGTAAATCGCCAGTAAGCCAAGTTCTTTGGTGTCTTCGGCGGTGAACACTTTGTAGAGGTAAATTTTTCGTGTAATGCCATCGCTATAAGTGAACACATAAGCAGGACGTTCCTCGTAGCGATCCAGAATAAAACCGCCCGATTTAAAATAAGTGTCTTTGTCGAGGTTGGCGACTTTAATCGCTTTGATGGCTTTTAGTTGCTCCAGGGTCATAGAGGCCGAAGCTGTCTGAGCCCAAACGCGCTGACTGAGTAACTGGGTAGTTACGGCGCAAACAAGGAAAATAAGGAGAGAAAGTAGGTTGTTTTTCATAGTTCCAGTTTACTTTTTCGTGTACTCACCCACTCGGGCATGAAGTGCTTCGACTGTTCGGCGAGCGGAGGTGAACGCTCCGGCCATCCAGGCGGTCAGGTATGTTGTGTGTTCTCCGGCAAAATAAATATTACCATCGGGCTCCAGCAGAGACGGGTAATATTTCTTGCGGGTTGTATCGTCATACACAGCCCAGCCACCCCCGCTATAGGGTATGCGGTGCCAGGCGAGCGAAAACGAATTGTCAAATTCGGCAGGATACTGCGGGTGAATTTTGCTCCCTTGCGCCAACGCCATTTTTTCGCGTTCAGCAACAGACATAGCGCCTACTGCTTCGGCCCGACTGTAAAAATTGTAGTAGCCAATCAGAACGCCTTTCTTGCCCTGCAGGCCAAACGACGGGTACCATATCTGGTTAATATCCATATTGGTACGCGAAATACCGCCATAGATACCATCATCTTCTTCCCAGAAACGTCGTTTAAATTGCAACCCAATTTTGCCAGTCTTCATATATGGAACAAAATCGGCTGCTCGCTTTACGGTTCCCGATAGATCAGATTCGAGGTTTTTAAGCATGGGTAACGGCAAGGTACACACGCAGAATTCGCCCGTAATCTCAACCGGTTTGCCATCTTTTTGGTAAACAACCCGAACGCCATTTTCGGTTTTACGAAGCTCACTGACAGGGGCATTGAAGACAATCTTGCCCATCAGTTTTTTCTCCAGTGCTTTCGGAATGGCATCCATACCGCCAACGGGTTGCAATAACGTAGACTGCTGTTCATAAGCATAATCGCCTACATTATAGAAAACCGGTTGCATAAAGCCAGACCGTAGCAAATCAGTGAGACCGTAGGGGTCTGTAAGTGCGCCAGGAGTGTGACCAGCACCGGGATCACTTTTACTTTTGTACCCCCTGCGGTTAGTGCCTTTGTAGAGATGTGCCGTATTTAAATCCCCTTCATTTTTCAGAAAGTCAATTAACTTCTCAACATCTTCTTTAGTTAATTGCTGATCCAGAGACGATTGGTCCAGCGCTTTGGCGAGTAATTCGGAGGTATAACCGCGCATATCGTGATGATAATCGCTGATGCGCATACGTCGATTGGCAAAATCACCGGTTCCCCCATCATTGTAAAGATAAGCCGACTCATTTGCCCCGTTGAAGATTTGCAACGGTACACCCAGTTCACGACAATAGTGTAGGGTTATCTGGTGATGGTGCGGAATTCGAGCCGCTCCTCCGTTAAAATATTGGCCATCTTCGAAGGAACAGGTTTGCGCGGTTCCGCCAGCTAACTCCGTCTCTTTAGTACCACCCCGAACAGTCCAGACGCGTCCACCCGAGCGGGCACGGGCCTCCAGTACAGTGCAATCGTAGCCTAATTTGCCGAGTTCATAAGCGGTTGTCATACCAGCCAGGCCCGCCCCTAAAATAATCACCTTTCGGCCTTTACCGTCACTTTTCAGTCCGTTGGCGGGTAAATCAATTGCCGATACTGGTGCGGGTTGTAGCATTCCCCACGCCAGCATACTGGCATAACTGGCACTTGTTGAATTGATGAAGTCGCGTCGCGTCATAAATTAGTCAGTGAGTTAGTAAGTTGATAAGTAGTAAGTTAAGTAAGTGGCTGACGCGGGAATCAAACTTGCAACAGCCACTTACTACTTATTAACTTATCAGCTTGCTAACTATATGTTACCCTACTACCTTCTTAAAGCCATCTATGAAAATGGCCATTTCATCCATTGTTCCAACGCTAACACGGCAGTACGGTTGTCCGTTAAAGTCGCGGGTTTGGATGCCAATGCCTTGTCCGAACATTTGCCCTTCAAACGTTTTGGTTTTCATACGGATCGGGAACAGAATGAAATTTGTAGCCGACGGAATCACTTCATAACCCAGATCGGCCAGTGCTTTGGTCGTGTAGGCGCGGGCTTTGGCGTTTTCGGCCCGACAGTGGTTCTGCCAGTCAATATCTTTGTAGCTGGCAATACCAGCCATAAGTGTCGTGATACTTACTGCAAAATCGCCATTGGTATAAGCATGCAGAATTTTCAGCGTATCGGGCTGTGCGATGGCATAACCCAGACGTAATCCGGCAAATCCATGAATTTTTGAGAATGTCCGGGCCAGGATCACATTTAAGCCTTCGGCAACCAGTTTCCCAAGTTTAGGACGGTCGGCAGGCTCATAGAAGTCGATATAGGCTTCATCGATGAACACCGGCACTTTAGGCGCTACCTCCCGAATGAATGCTTCCAGCTCAGGTGTTGGGATGGTAGTTCCAGTTGGGTTATTCGGGTTGACGATATAGACCAATTTCACATCAGGCGTAATGTTCGCCTTAATCGCATTGAGGTCAAATTTATATTCTTTCGTCATCGGTAACGCCTTGATCTTTGCGCCGAATTTCTCGGCTCGCTGAAGCAGATCGTCGTAGGTCATGGTGCTGGTCAGGATGGTACCACCACTTTTGGCGAAATGATCAGCTGCAGCCATCAAAATATCCGACGAACCAGGGGCCATCATGATGTTGGCAGGTTTTACGCCGTCGTCTGTTGCTATTAGCGTTTTCAATTGTCCGAACTCCATCCAGGCGTATCGGTTGCCAATTTCAGTAGCCTTCACAATGGCGTCTTTAGCACTGGCAGAAATACCTAGTGGATTTTCGTTGGCAAACAACCGCGCCCGAAGTTTGGGCATGTTGGCGAAAGGGTCATCGGCAAAAGCAAACTCATTGGTGAACCCTGAAACCAATGGCGCGTTGGGCCGAGCAGCCTCGGCGGGTGTAAATCGGCTCAAGCCGAGACCGGCTGTTAAAAGGCCGCTGGCACGTAGCCAATCCCGGCGAGTTAGTTGTGATGACATGGTTTTTTGTATTAATTCCGGATAAAATAAGAGTAAAGACAAATATAACTCCTTAGTAGATAGGGTTTTGTGAAAGTACGAATTAATGCCAATAAAAAAGCGTCTTCGACTAGAAAACGCCTTTAAATTATTTTGTTAATTATATATTGATCAAAATTTATATGAGTAGAATTCGGTATTCTCAAAATAAAAAATGTTAATTTCTTAATTGTGTCATTTTTGAAGAGCATTTAGTAAATGGTGCTCAATGTAGCTGGATAAATTCCAACTCTGACCCTATCGCTAGTAAATCTTTCCATAGCTGGAGATGGCGGTACATAACAAATAGGCTGTATGACTTATAGCCGGATAAACGAGTAATTTTCAGTAAATTAAAGAAAAGTAAAGTCGTTCAGTTTGACCACATAAAAAATGGTCACTGAGTATTCAGTGACCATTTTTTATGCCAGGCAAATTGAGTATTACTGCTTGGTATAAACAAGTTGAATATTATACTTAACCAATTCTACTTTGCTTGTTGTCGGATTCGTGAGCGAATCGCTGGTAGCAATCACGGCGCCAAGAAGCTGGTTTGGCGTCTTTGTTGCATCCAGTGTATACACGTCTGAATTACCCTGCGTGTCTTTCAGCGTCAGCGAGCTAGTGGTTGATTCCCAGTTGCCACTATAGTCGATTACCCGACCGCTCGTGCGAACTGTTCCGGTAAACGTTTTATCGGTTTTGGTTATGAAGCTATCCTGATAATCAAATAGAGAAGGGTCATTATCAGCATTATAACTTGTATAGGGGGCTACAAATCCACTTGTGCGAATTCGATCTAATTTCCATGATCCAACTACTGGGTCTGGTGCGGGGTCGCTGCTTTTAGAGCAGGAGTTCAGTACGACAGATGCCGTCAGGAGACTGAAAAATAATATAAACTGTTTCATAATCAGGTGAACTTTAGCCGATTGAGTATATAAATGGATATGAGCGTGTAAACTACGGAAAAAACGAATAAAACAATATCTCTAGTACGCCGAAAACTGACTTTTCGATGCAACACCAGGGTATAATAGTCATTGTCTATATAGATTAACCTGGAATAAAATTCTGTTTTACAGGGTTTTAGGTTTTAAATATTTGTCAAACCATTGCAGGTACCGATCGACCCGATCCTTCTGATAGCTGGGTACTGTAATGCCATGATATTGACCGGGATAAATGATCAGCTGGGTTGGAATACCTAATGAGCGTAGTGCCTGAAACATCTGCTCGCTACCTGCGGAGGGAACATTGAAGTCTTTTTCACCCGCCATAAACAACGTTGGTGTTTTAATTCGGTCGGCTTTTAGGAACGGATAGGACAATTTTAACCATTTGTCGGTGTTTTTCCAGGGCGCTCCTAACTCGTTTTCGTACTGATTTGTGTACTGGTCTATTCCGTACATAGTCAGTTGCAGCGAACTCCCGGCCCCGCTGGCGGCTGCCTTAAAGCGAGTGTCGGTGGCGATGGTGTAGTTGGTCAGAATGCCACCGTAACTCCAGCCACCAATACCGAGTCGATCGGGGTCAGCAATGCCTTTCTCAACAACGTAGTCGGCGGCTCCCAGAATATCCAGCACTTCTTTGTTACCCCAATCGGCATAGATCGCTTTGCTGTAGTCGAGGCCACGACCGTTACTACCCCGGTAATTGACGGCGACTACGGCATAACCGCCAGCTGCGAGTAATTGCCGGGTAAGGTCGAAGGAAAATTCATCCTGGGATACCGGACCACCGTGAATGTAGAAAATAGTCGGAAGCTTTTTGCCGACTGGTGTGTTCGCCGGGCGATAGAGTACATTTGAAACCTGTGTTCCGTCTTTGCTCTTCGATGTGAACCCTTCTACGGTAGCCAGTTCGAGTGGAGTGAGGAAATCGTCATGTACGCGCGTGAGCCGACGGGGGTTTCCGTTTTCAATGGCGTATAATTCGCCGGGCGTTTGTGGATCACTCATCATGGCTACCCAGTTGCCCTCTGGCGCCGATTCCAGATTGCTGAATACGCGGTTACCGCCCGTTAGTCCGGCAAATTTGCCTTCGGGAAAGATGTATCGACCAACGTAGGTCTGGCGATCATCCTGTACTAACACTGCAATTGTTTGCCCATCTTTTGCCCATTTAGGATTTCGAACGGGACGATCCAATGCTTTCGAGAGGAGCGTAGGTTCTCCGCCATCCCGGCTGATAACGGCCAAAATGGACTGATCGTACATGATGAAATTACTCGAAGCCGTTGACCGAAGGTACGCTATTTGTTTCCCGTCAGGGCTCCAGACAGGACTATTATCTATGCCAGCCCAGGTCGTTAACTGCTTCATTGTACCCCCTTTATGGGCATCCATCACGTAAATGTCTGTGTTTTCATTTCGGTCGGGATCATCGCTGCGATTGCTCACAAACGCCAGCTGCAATCCATCAGGCGACCAAACAGGCGACGTTTCGTCGTAGAGTCCCGTCGTTAGCGTATCGAGCTTTTTCGTCGCTATATCATAGACATACAAGTGGACAGAACCTTTTTCCAGATAACCTTTTATATCCGCCTTAAAGTGGTAGCGGTCAAGCACGTAGGGTTTTCTGACTTTAGTTTTGGCTGAATCGGCATAGTCGGGATCGCGCAGCGTCATAGCGATCTTTTTGCCATCGGGCGACCAGATATAATCTTCCAGATCGGTTTTTAGATCAGTTAGTTTTTTCGCTTCGCCACCTCGACGATCCATCAACCAGATTTGGCCTTTAGTAGCGCCTTGTCGTGCCGATACAAACGAAATATACTTCCCGTCTGGGCTAAACCGCGCTCTTGATTCTCCATCCGGACTGTTGGTGAGCTGAACGGATTCTTTACCGTCCCAACTCACCATCCACAAATCCGAGTTTCGCTTGTCTTTTGTTGTATCGACAGTCGACAGGCCGTAGGTGACCCATTTACCATCGGGCGAAACCTGTGGATCGCTGACGGTTTGCAGCCGGTACATATCCTTTGACGCCATCGGTCGTTTTTTTGCCGGTGTCTGCGCCATACTGACTAGCGTCGGGAAGATGAGGAGAAAAAGAAGTATGCGGTTCATGTTGGTGAATAATAAACGGTTATGAGGTGTGTACCTACGGGCTTTAGCCCGTGATTTATTCTAACTCATACACGGGCTGAAGCCCATGGGTACATTAACCCGCCAATTCTTTCAACGCTTTCACAAACGTATCCAGCTCGGCAGTCGTCGTGTATAGATGAGGAGTTACGCGTACACCCTGCACCCCGGCATTCGGGTTATCAATAGCGACGGTGAAGATTTTGTATGTCGAAAACAGGGATTTAGCCAGCTCGGCGGGCGGTTTGCCAGCTATGCCCACATTGGCAATGGCACAAGAACGAGCTGGGACTTCGGATGTATTCAGTACGATGTTTGGGTGGTGGCGCACCTGATCAGTCCAGTAATGTTGCAGGTACCGAAGTCGCGCTTCTTTTCGCTCAATACCAATGGATTCCTGGAATTTGATGGCATCCTGAATCGCCAGATCGGTGGCCACAGGGTGTGTGCCGGTATGGTTCAGCTTTCGAATATCGTCGTCAGGAACGCTGCTATCGGCGAACATCGGCCATAGGGGGGCTATCTTATCCTTGCGTACGTAAAGAATGCCCGCGCCTAACGGAGTGCCCAGCCATTTGTGTAAACTACTGGCATAATAATCGCACCCGCCGAGGTCGTCCATTTTAAAGTTCAACTGCCCGAATGCATGCGCGCCATCCACCATCACCTCCACATTATGCTTATGGGCCATTTCTGTAATCTGGCGAATCGGCAGAATCTGGCCAGTGATATTTACCATATGGCACACCATCAGCAAGCGGGTTCTGGGCGTGATGGCTTTTTCGTACAGGTTCACAATTTCCTCGTCGGACTTAGGATGATTGGGGAGTGAAACCGTCCGATTGACAATGCCATGCCGTCGAGCCTGAAGTTTGAACATATCGAGCATAGCGCCGTAATCCTGCAAAGCCATGATGGCTTCGTCGCCTGCTTTCCAGTTCAGACCTCCGATAACCGTGTCCAACGATTCGGTAGTGTTTCGGGTGATGATCAGCTCATCGGGCGAGCAACCTAACAACTTTGCCAATTGGGATTGGGACTCCCGCTTATCACTAAACTGACGCGTCCGCATGTAATAGGACGACACGGAGTTTACATCCTGAATATGCTTCAGATAGCCATCCATCACTGGTTGCGCAGCCAGGGAATAGTAGCCGTTTTCGAGCTGAATGAAGTCGTTCGTTACGGGGTAAGCAGTTCGAATTTTAATCCAGAATTCTTCCTGATTGGCCAGTGTAGTGGCCGACATATGCGTCACATTGGCCAACGTCTCTTCCAGACCCGCCCAGGTCGACAGGGCTGTTGTTCCGATGAGGGATTTTAGAAATTGCCGTTTGGAGAGGGAGGTCATGGGAACTGAATAATTTAGAGGAGATTGTTCTTCGCTTACTATGATATTTTATTAATTACAGAAACACAGAGAAAAAGAATTTTAACCTCTGTGCCTCTGTGTTTAATAAATTTTACCGCAAATTCGGGACAGGCAGCACTGGTAAGCTCTCATTTCCATCTTCGCTAACGGCCTGTACGGCGAAATAATAATTGTCTTTTGAGAAAGGCAGTGTCATACCGAGTTTGTTCGTAAAGAATTTCTTCTGCCAGAATGGCCAGTAGGTTTCGCGCATCAACACGTAATAACCTTTTACCTTGCCTGCCTGAGGAGCCTGCCAATACAGAACCGTTGCGTTGGTCAGGTTCCGAACATCGACGGTTACTTTCTGAGGTACCATTGGAGCTTTAGCCAAATTGGCAAGTGTCGCCAGATTGACCGCCGTGTTTTTTCGCAGGTACTCAAAATCCATGAACTTAGGATAATCGCCAAACTCTGTACCGTTCTCGGTGCGCAAATCCTGGTGCTGGTGTTCGTAGTTTTCGTTCATTTCCGTCATCCGCACAGCGGCAAATCCGCGTTGCACATATGGCGTATGATCGCCCCCACGCAGATAGCGGTCGTTGCGGTACACCATCACCACTTCCAGATTTTCGACGTAGCGTTCACCAATTTCTTTCAGGTAACGGGCTAGTGTGCGGGCCTTTCCATCGTTTTCATTCCCAAACCGCTGAATCTGACCGATACGTCCGGTCGTGTCTTTTAATAAGCTAGCAGGTAACCCCTCACTGAAAACGCGCAGTCGGGTATTATCGATAATGCGCGTATCGCTGCTGTTATTGCTGCCCATAATGTCGTTGTTCAGCACGGCTTCCAGATTCCATTTCTCCTTAACGGCCCGTTCTGACAAATGCTCGGCTCCCAATAAACCCTGTTCTTCGCCTGTCAGCGTGACAAAGATGACTGTAGCCGGAAATGAAGACTTACTCATTACTCGGCAAAGCTCGATTACGGCGGCTGTACCAGACCCATCGTCATTAGCGCCCGGTGCGTCCGATTCGCGGTTCATTACGTTGGTAACCCGGCTGTCCATATGGCCCTGCACGATGAAAACCCGGTCGTCGTTGGGATCAGTACCTTTGAGCGTTGCCATCACGTTTCCCATGTTAGCGGGCTTATCCACACGCTTGCCGTCGGGCTGGAGCGTCCAGGTATCGAGCGTTGCGGTCATGCGTCCACCCGATTGTTTGGCGTATTGATTGAACTTTCCAAGAATCCACTGACGAGCAGCTCCAAGCCCTTTTTTACCAACCTGCGCATTTGCATCGGCGGGTACGCTCAATGTGTGACGGGTCCCAAAACTTACAAGTCCATTGATATGCGCACGCAGACTATCGGCCGAAACCTGGCTGACCAGATCGGCGATTTGAGGGTCTCGGTTTAGGATTGTTTGGGCGTTGAGTAGGGGAGAAAGAAGAAAGAATGAAATAAAAAAAGGAAGTAACGTTCTGGTTTGCATGTGTTTGCTGATTATCTCAGCGAAGCTAACAAAAAAGCGCAAACCATTGGCCTGCGCTCTCATAGAAATGATAGAGACGGTTTTCAGAATGACCAGACTAATCCAGCGCCCATAGAAACCTGACCTGTGATGGGTATACGCGCTGCCGATATACTCACGCGCGGCTGTCGAAGCATTTCGTTGTAACGCGTAACGGCTTTGTTAACCTGACCATTACCGATAATTGAGAGTGTCAGGGAAGCGGCTATAGAGCCACCATAGACCGACCAATATGTGCCATTGGTTCGGTTGCTGGTCAATAAAATATAAGCTAGTGGGGCAATTGCCGTTAAACGGCTTAAGGTCGTCAGGGTGCGAAATGCCTGGAAATGGTGGGATACATCTGGGTCATTCAGTTCATAGAATGGAATCTCCAGCGAATAGGGCGAAGAGAGTTTTTTACCTCCGTAGAAATACAAACTCCCCAGCGACGATGATCCAAAGGCACGTTCGATAGGCAGCAAATGCGCTGGAACGGGTACAGATCGGTAATGGGAGGTGTCGTCATCACGTCGGCGTTGCTGGGCGTGGATTGTTAACGATATCAAGAAGAATATGGTGAGCAGTGAAACAGTTCGCATAGGGATAGAACGGAAAAATGCACACTTGGGCTACAGCGTGACGTAAAAATAATGACGCTCCCATAGAAAGCGTCATTAGTTAATGATAAGCGGAAAGAGCGCGCGCTAAGTGCAGCCCTATTTAACGACTTTTAACGTTCCCTGCATCAGCGACGAGTGACCGGGGAAGGAACAGACGAACTGGTAATCGCCGGGTTCGGTAGGAGCCAGGAAATAGATTGTTTCGGACGTTTCGGGTTGAAGGATATTAGTATGAAACAATACGTTTGGCGAGTTTGGGACATAGTTCATTTTTGGGCCGTTCAGGTTCAGTTTTAGGGCGGCATCACCAACGGCATTGGCGGCACCGGGTTTCGTGATAACGCAGTTGTGCAGCATGTCATCGTTGTTGTTGAACACGAGTTTGATCTTGCTGCCCGCTTTCACTTCCAGCTTGTCGACATCGAATTTCAATCCTGGCTTGGTGCCAATTGTAAGGGATTGATCGGGGCCGTTGGTCCAGTCGGCAGGCATGGCGATAGTACGTTTGGCGTTCACCGCTTTTACATTTTTATTCGCTGTTACCGCAGCTTTTTTCTCAGTTGCCACCATGTCGGCATGTTCATGCTTTGCAATGGCAACAGCCCGTGCTGGCAGCGTCAATTTCTCGCCCGGTGCAATGGCATTGAGGGTATAGTAGCCCGTTGCATGTAGCAATGGTGTACTCCCCGAAGCCGACCGAACACCTTCTGCTTTGACTTCGTGAATGTATCCCTCGCGAAGAACGGTATCAGCAACAATGCGGGCACTCAGGCCATCGGGCGCAACGACAACCCCTCGAATCGGCACCGGCCTGGCATCTTCGATTGGGCTTCCGTAGGTTCTGTGATAGCGATAGGTGAAACTGTTCAGGCTGTAGCTTTCAGGGTTTTCGGCGGTCTTGCGGTCAACGGGTAGGGTAAATGTTACTTCGAAACCATCGGGTTTGGAGGTAATGGTTTTCATTTCGAAAGGCGTTTTGCCCGTCCAGACCAACCGTTGAATACCATAGGGCTCTTTTCCTGTGGCTGCCCAACCCCGGCTCGTCATGCCCACGAACATGGAACCATCCTGTCCCCAAACGGTACGGATAATACCCGATTCGAAGCCTTCGCGGAAGGGGAAACAAGCACCCTGCCACTCACCGTTTACTTTTTCGAGCGCTACCCGCATGATTTTGCTATGTCCCTGATCGCCAACAAATAACTGATCTGTGAAAGGACCAAAGGCGCCATTGGTCGTGTCCTGTTTGAAGTCCGAAGTTGAAATGCCCATGAGTGTGTGAGGGAACCACACAGCCGGAACTTTCAATTCTTTGATCGTTTTGGCCACCTCAAACATAGGCTTGCCTGTGCTGGGTACGTCT
The DNA here is from genome assembly GCF_009754945.1 of Spirosoma arboris. Taxonomy (GTDB): domain Bacteria; phylum Bacteroidota; class Bacteroidia; order Cytophagales; family Spirosomataceae; genus Spirosoma; species Spirosoma arboris. Next base: position 358,856 of record NZ_WPIN01000002.1, on the reverse strand, counting down.
TCGGGCTTCAACGCTAAGGGAGAACCCGGTTCACCTGACCAGCGAAGACCGGCTGGGTTACCAGCAAACGCGCCTTTAGTAAGGTGCGTCATCCGGCCTGATCCTACCCAGTCACCCTGGTTTTCGGTATATAGAATGCTGCCATCGCGCAGAATACCGAAACCTGCTGGTGAGCGAAGGCCCGTTGCCCAGGGCGTCATTTCACCTTTCTCGGTCAGTTTGAGCATCCAGCCGCGCCATTTGGCCAGACTGGCTCCGTAGCCAATCCAGTCGAGGTTGAGCGTGATAACCATGTCACCGTCAGGCAACAGCAGCGGGCCATAGCTATATTCATGATAATTTCCCGATAGCGGCCATTTATAGAATGAGCTATACTCGTCGGCTACATCATCGCCATCTTTATCGACCAGCTTCGTGACTTCGCCCCGTTGTGTACACAGGAAATAACCTTTTGGATGCCACATCAGACCTAACGGTTCGTGCAAGCCCGACGCAAATTTTTTGAACGTTGCCACCCGGCTACCCTGCATATAAGGGTTACTGATGATCCAGACTTCGCCCCGGCGTGTACAAACCGCCAGACGACCATCGGGTAATGGAGCAAGGCCACCCACTTCGAGTTTGATGTCTTCGGGAATTGGCAGCGTAACGATCCGGTAATAATCTTCCTCACTCGCCGGACGCTGGGCGAAGGTGAATGAGTTAATAAGTGAAAGAGTGAAAATATAAAAGAATAGCTTCTTCATGTTTTTATTGCTTGTCCGATGTTTTCGCCGGAATGACAGGTCAAAAATTAGGCAATTCGTAATCCGTTTTGGATTGGTCGTTCGGTTTGAAGCAGGGTTACAGTACCATCATCAGCAACAGCACCCAGAACCAGGCATTCGCTCATAAATGTGGCGATTTGTTTGGGTGGAAAATTGACCACCGCCACCACCTGCTTGCCGACCAATTCATCTGATTGATATAGTTTGGTGAGCTGGGCCGATGTCCGTTTAGTACCCAATTCGCCAAAATCGATTGTCAATTTGTAGGCTGGTTTGCGAGCCTGTGGAAAGGCTTCGGCCGCAATGATCGTACCCGTGCGGATTTCCACTTTCTCGAAGTCTGTCCAGGTGATTTGGTCATTCATAGTCAGAGGAGGGTTAGGAAGTGTAGTGAGTGAAGTAGATGTAGTGGATATTCCAGCTACTCCTACATCTATTTCACTCACTACACCAATTGACCAGTCTTAAAATACAATCGAATACTGCACTGAACCTGCTCCATTTTTCATATCAATAGGTAGCAGTAACTCCTGTTTTCCATTGCTCTGACGCACCTTCACTTTAGCTTTTGGGTCGAAGCGAATGTAATAACTGCGGTCGTTGACAGCATACAAACCTTTGCCTACTTCTTCCAGTGTTGTTCCGGCAGCTAACCGGCAATAGGGCGTTCCATCGGGCGAACCTGCCAGCGTCAACGTCCGAATAAGAGCATTTCCTTCTGCACGAGTTGCATCCGTAACCGTAGCACCGGCCAGCATATATGTAAGCGTAGGAACTCCCTGTTTATCAATCGTCAGGCCTTTGTATTGAAGGTTGTTTTCGCCAACACTGTCGGGCCAACTAGTTGTGTCATTTGTCAGTACCATCAGTGGTGTTTGGGCGGGCAAGTAAACGGGCGCTCCCAGCGGTGCGAGCAATTGAGGTTCACCCCGCTCGTACCACATTTCGGTAGTATTCGCGAAATCGCCTTTCCAGACCTGCATCAGTGCCATCTGGTTTAGGTCGACCGTGTAGTGAATACCAACTGGTGAACCTACCGACAGGCTATGCGTACGTTTCGTTTTCTCGCCGGGAAGTTGCACAAACGAGCGGATACGCTGTACCTGATTCCCCGCATCACCAAAGTCTGGATTTACACTCACAACAGCAACGGGGTCTGGTTCGGGGAGCGATGTTGGCGCGTGCAGCGGTTGGGGCCGAGTACCGGCCTGCGACACATAAAGACCCAGACCCGGCCGGAACCAGGAGCGGGAGAAGTACACCTTTACGTCATGCGGACCTGCCGTTAGTGGAATGGTATTCGAATTCGGCATTCCCAATTCAAGGTGACTAATTGGCAGCACTTCTTTACCGTCAATCCACAAAGCGGCCAGTCCACCCTGGTTAAGCTCGAAGCGGTAATCACCTGCTTGCAGTGCATTTAATTTCCCCGAAAAAAAGATGGTGTATTGGCGGGATTGACCATACGATACTTCATAATTCAGTTGGCTGGTCGTGTCCTGTTTCAGAACTTTCTTCTTGGCAGCATCTTCTGGATTCTGAATATAGCCACCTTCAACAATGGTATAGTTCAAAGGGCCGCTCCATTGAGCTACGATACGGGGCGTCATAACCCGATACCCAACATTACGAATCGCTACCGTCCCTGTTTTAGTCATGATAGTAAGGGGACCTGGCGTACTACTTGCCTTACCCGCCAATGTCTGTCCTTCGCGAACGGTAACTCCATTGATGGCGAGCTTTTCGAGTATGGAAGGCAACTTTCCACTTCCAATTTTGTACCATAGATCAATGGTTTGCCATAAGCCAGGTGCTTTCAGTAAACGGGAAATTTCCTGCGAATGGGCCAGACTAATTGGCTGCCCATTTGGTAGTGTTAGCATGACATCAGCGTTTGGTGTCATTAGCACGTCGAAACGCAGGCGGAAATCGGCAGATGGGGTCAGGAGCGTTAAGGGTTCACTGGAACCCATCAGCACATTAGCACCAGGTTTAGGTTGCATCGATGTACCGTCTGCATTGGGCGATACGGAGCCTACTAATTGCCAGCCAGCTGGCTTAGTTAGTTGAGAAAGTGATAACGGGGGTAAATCACTCTGGGCGTATATAGGTACCGACAGTAGCCAACCTAGCGATAAAGCTGTTAGCTGTCGAGCGATTAATGTAACAAGTTTATTCATATGCCTGGAAAAGAAACAAAGCAACTAGAGATACCCACCAAAATTACCGAAATAGAACGGTTTGCAGATTTCATTAAAAAACTTTTAGCGCAAATCACCCGTTTAGCTAACCATACCGCAAACCCAATCACGTTCATTATGAAAGCAGCTCTGCTTTTACTGACAGCTATAACCGTAGCTGTTGCAGGACCCCAAAAACCTACAAAATTACGCCCTACTCCAGTTACTAACCGTACGGTCAGCCCGCCTGACAACGGGGGTATCAAACTCGCGAATGGCTTTCAGGCGTCGGTTTTTGCCGATAACCTCGGAAAAGCCCGGCACATGGCTGTCGATAAAGTTGGTACAGTGTTCGTTAAATTGGAAAAACTTAATGATGGTAAAGGTATTGTTGAGTTGATGGACAGCAACGGAGACGGAAAAGCCGATCAGACGGTTATGTTTGGCAACAATACTGGTACGGGGATGGGCATTTATAACGACTACCTCTATGCCTCATCGGATACCTCTGTTTACCGCTATAAATTGACCAACGGGAAGATCCTGGAAACAACACCTGCCGAACCAATTATTACGGGTTTAACCCTTCAACGCCAGCATGCCAGTAAATCACTAGCGATCTCGCCCGATGGGAAATTGTTTGTGAACTTTGGGGCGCCCTCCAATGCCTGTCAGGAGAAAGACCGGCAAAAAGGCTCGAAGGGTATGGACCCCTGTCCGATTCTGGAAGAGTACGGCGGCATCTGGGTTTTTGATGCAAACAAACTGAATCAGCACAAAGCCGATGGCAAGCGCTATGCAACCGGTATCCGTAATGCTGTTGCTCTTGACTGGAACACGGCAACTAATACACTTTATGCTTTGCAACATGGTCGCGATAACCTCAATAACTGGGGTGGTGTCTTTACCGATGAGGTAAGTGCAGAGTTACCTTCTGAAGAGTTCCTGATGGTAAAAGAAGGGTCGGACTTTGGCTGGCCGTATTGCTATAACAACCATGAGAAAAACCAGAAATTCCTGGCCCCTGAATATGGTGGCGATGGCACCAAAGTAGACCGATGCGCTGGAAAAGACAAACCGATTATGGCATTTCCTGGCCACTGGGCCCCTAATGACCTGTTGTTTTACACGGGCAATAGCTTCCCCGCTCGCTACAAAAACGGCGCATTTGTCTGCTTCCACGGTTCCTGGAACCGCGCTCCGTTGAAACAGGGCGGTTATTTTGTGGCATTCATTCCGTTCGGAAAAGACGGCCGTCCGTCGGGTAAGTACGAAGTGTTTGCTGAGAATTTTGCGGGTGTATCTGAACTGGGTAAGCCCGGCACCGACGTCAATGCTGGTAAACTTGATCTCGCCAGTCCCGGCGATGCTGTGGCCCGACCCGTAGGATTGGCACAAGGCCCCGATGGCTCGCTTTACATTAGTGACTCCGTGAAGGGGAAAGTTTGGCGAGTTACGTATACCGCAAAGAAGTAAAGTAAAAATCTGATTGTCAGTTGATTGACATATGCCATATCTCCAAGATATGGCATATGTCAATCAACTGACAATCAGATTTTTAAATTTAAGCAGCACGCATTTGCGTACAAATAGTATCAAGACAATTTAGCCAGTTCATCGGACAGGAATTTTTGAAATCGTTCCTGCAAGCCCTGGTAGTAGGCAAGGTATTTCTCTCCTTCTTTTGTCACAATCGTTCCGCCACCTTTTTCGCCCCCAGTCTGGGTGATTACGAGTGGAGAATCGGCTTGTGTATTCATAGAATGCACCATCTCCCAGGCCCGCTTATACGACATATTCATTGCCTTGGCTGCCTGATTGATGGAGCCTGTTCGCTGGATATGTCCAAGCAATTCCAGTCGACCAATACCCATAAATCGTTCAGATGAATCGTCAGATAGGGTTTCCAGCCAGATGCGGCCATTGATGCGAAGATTCATACCAGAAGCAGAATTTTTTCTGGCAGCTAAAGTACAACGATAAATTAATTGGCGACCCGTGTCACGTTCATCTTCCCGAACGCTCCTTTCAATTTTACTAACTCTTTATTCTTCAGACTAATCGAATCTTTAGCCTGTTGGCTTAGGCTTCGAGCTACGCTGTCGGACAGAAACCAGCCTAATGGGTACTTGTCATTATAGGCCAGCCGCAAGGTGAGGTAATTCGTTTTTGGGTTATCGAAGCGGTTCATAAACGAACTGAACATATTGTCGCGGGTAGAAGAGCCATTGTCCCAGGCGTTGAAAAAGCCCAGCAACGGTATCTGAATTGCCTGTACGATTGATTTCTTTTGGGGGAGTTTGCCGATAGTGTGGCTATTCTGAATGAAGAGAATATACGGAATAATGGTGACGCGCTGAGTAGTATCGAATTGTCGAATAAATGGAACGAGATTATTCAGAAGCTGGATGCAGGTTTCAACCCCCGAGTTATCAAAATAACCCCCATCGACAATATGCCCGCCGTATCGCTTTTTACGACCATTGCCGAGGGTTGTATCCTTCTGAATCAGACCACCGTTGGTCAGGATTGGGAAGCGGCTACACAACGACGCGGCTGTTTTCAGCGGCACATCGGTACCAAGCACATCGAGCGTAGATACCACGTTTTTGAAATAACCGGGGTCGAGTTGTAGGTTAGACGTGATTATTTTCTGGCCCGATTCGGCGAGGGTGCCATTGAGCAGGAGTGAAGGAAGATCATAATTATAGCCCGTTGGTGTTTGATACAATTGCGTCAGCGACGAATCGAGCGTGTGCAGTCCCAGATTATCGTTGTACGAGTCGGCCCAGGAATCCTCGAGCCATTTTGCTCGCTCAAAGTTTGGTAATGGCGTTGGGGCCAGTCGCTGGATCGACTCTGGAAATAACAAGGCGGCTGACACCGCTGACAAATAATCATCGCGAATTACTTTTCGAAATTGTTCAAACTGGCCTGTGCGCTCTGTTTCGGCCACATCGCGCAGAAAGGCCGTGTAGAAAACCGTTCCAACGCCCCCGCCCGATACGCCACTGAGCGCATAAACGTGACGGCTAAATCCCGGAATAATGGAATCAAGTCGAATAAGCGTTTCGGCGGTCCAGTTCAGCGCCCGAATGCCCCCACCTTCGGCAGCTACCAGTACTAACGGAATCGTGTCTCCTTCTTCCTGTCGGCGAGCAGTTACCCATTGCGCAAAATGTGCCTGAATTGTTGGTCGTTGTGAAACGGGTCGAACAGGTGGCTTGCTTGCCTGTCGAACGGTCGTGTTGTCATTAAAGGCGCTGATGACAATTAAGTAGATCAGGACGATTAGCATCAGTGGTCGATAGCGATAATCATTGAAATAAATGATGAGGCTACCGACGAATGTGTAGAGCGTGATGCCAAAAATGATAATAGCAGTCGGGCGAAAGCTTCGGGCAATTCCCCACTCAACGGGCAAACTGAAGAGGGCAATCAGGCTAATGCTTAAGACAAGCCCACCCGTTGTGACGACCCGGCCGAGGGTATTTCGCCAAAGCGCCCGTACATCCTGTGTGAAATTGGTATAGCGCTCCGAAAATTTCCAGCGAGCGGGGAGTGCAAAAACTGGTACATATTGCTCCACCAGCAGAAAGACGGTCAGCATCAGAGCACTTTCAAGTAGCAGCAGGTACGGTTGCCAGTGATCAGGTTTCCAGAAGGCGTAAGCCAGAATCAACGCCGGAATCATACCGCCGATCTTGGGCAACCACCGAAGTAGCAAGTCGCATTCCTGATTCAGTCGTAAACCAACGGGCGAAATGTGCAGGATCATGCGAGTACAGCCATAAACCACCCAGCTCCAGATAAAGGTGCTGAGCAGAATGAACTGAAACAAACGGCTAAAAATACCATCGTCGGTTACGGCATTGATCATGTCGTCGGCCTGATCGGGAACAGTAAGGACATACAACGCGATAAGCAGTGTAATGATGATCAGAAATGCTTTACGCTGAGTTTGGTAGAACGCGATAACATAATTCCTGATTTGTCGTGAAACGGTGGGAGGGGCAATGGGCTGCACAGGAAACTGGATTAATCCGTCAATTTGTTGAATGTAATTCTTTATGCCATATCGGTTGTTAAAACAAGAGTAATTTTTAGCGAAAAGCCGCGCCACGGTTACTGGTAATGCTCAATAAAACCGTGGCACGGCTTTTCGCTAAAAATTACTGAAATACGATCCGCCTTATAAGTATCTGGTTGTACCTTTCGGGCGATAGTTTCCTCGCCTGGTTCGCCCCTTTATCGCACTGCCTGTCTGCGATCTCGGCGACCCCTTCCGACTATCCTGCTGGTTATGGACAATGTTGAGTTGCTCTCCCGGATTCAGTTCGCTTTCACTATTGCGTTTCACTACATCTACCCGCCCCTGAGTATTGGTTTAGGCGTTTGCCTGGTGATCATGGAAGGATTGTATCTGAAAACAAAAGACAAAGTTTATGAAGAATTGACCCGTTTCTGGGTTCGGATTTTTGCCCTTATTTTCGGCATTGGTGTCGCTACGGGCATTGTTATGGAGTTTGAGTTTGGTACCAACTGGGCCACTTACTCACGTTACGTTGGCGATATTTTCGGCTCGGCACTAGCGGCCGAAGGTATTTTTGCCTTTGCCCTGGAATCGGCATTTTTGGGAATTCTCTTGTTCGGCTGGAACAAGGTAAGCCCACGCGTGCATTTCATGGCGACCATCTTGGTGGCACTCGGCTCTATTTTCTCCGCGCTCTGGATTGTGGTGGCAAACTCGTGGCAGCAAACGCCTTCTGGTTACCGTATTGAAGGCACAGGTATGCAAGCCCGCGCCATCGTTACCGATTTCTGGGCAATGGTCTTCAATCCGTCGTCAATCGAGCGGTATTCGCACGTGTTGATTGGGGCTTTGCTGGCCGGTTCGTTTCTGGTACTGAGCGTAAGTGCGTGGTATATTCTGAAAAAGAAGTACATCGCTCACGCCGAAGCCGCCTTCCGAATTGCGCTTTGGGTAGCAGCTATATCGGCTTTGGCACAGTTATTTACGGGTAGTAAATCGGCGGAAGTCGTTACGAAATACCAACCGGCGAAGCTGGCGGCTATGGAAGGTCACTTCGAGAAATCGGCACCTGGCGATATGTACCTAATGGGTTGGGTAAATGCTAAAGAACAGAAAACAATCGGTCTTAAAATTCCCGGTGGCTTGTCCTTTCTGGTGCATCATGACGTTAATGCCCCTATTCCCGGACTGAACAGCATCAAACCTGAAAATCGGCCAACGGCAGTCAACTTCGTGTTCCAGACCTACCACGCAATGATTGCTATTGGTATGACATTGATCGGGTTAACGCTTCTTGGGCTATTTATGCTCTACCGAAAAAAACTGTTCCAAACGCGTTGGCTGATGGGCGTTTTTGTGTTCTCGGTTCTGCTGCCCCAGATCGGTAATCAGGTTGGCTGGTATACCGCCGAAGTCGGCCGACAACCGTGGGTAGTGTACGGGTTGCTGCGCACATCGGACGCGCTTTCTCAGGCCGTTAAAGCCGAGCACGTTCTGGCATCGCTTATCATGTTTACCCTCATTTATGTGATGCTGTTTGTCTTGTTTCTGTACTTGCTCAACAAAAAAATCCAGCACGGCCCCGATGTGATTTCAGATGATGAAACCTCGTCCCGCATGAACCCGTCAATGTCGCCGATTTTTAATGAGTGAAAGAGTTAATGAGCGAAAAAGCGGTTACCATCCGGCAGCAATATGCGCTCTTTCACTCATTAACTCTTTCACTCTTTTTCCCATTACTCATGGATACAGTTCTCGGAATAGATCTTCCCACCTGGTGGTTTTTGTTGATTGGCGCGCTCATCAGCGGGTATGGTATTTTAGATGGCTTCGATTTAGGTGCGGGGGCGTTACATCTGTTTTTTCGAAAAGAGCAGAGCCGCCGGATTGCGCTCAACGCCATTGGGCCAGTTTGGGATGGTAACGAAGTCTGGCTCGTGATTGGCGCTGGTTCGCTGTTTGCGGCTTTCCCGCTCGTGTACGGCACCATTCTGTCGGTGTTTTATTTGCCGTTCATGCTGTTTCTGGTAGCCATTATCTTCCGGGGGATCTCGATTGAATTTCGGAGTAAGGAGAAAATGAAGTGGTGGCACCAGCTTTGGGATATTAGCTACTGTGTGTCTAGTACAGTCATTTCGCTCTTGCTGGGGCTGGTTCTGGGAAATCTGATTCAGGGTATTCCTCTCAACGCCAACCACGAATTTGTTGGGCGACTGCGCGATTTTTTCAATCCCTATGCCATCCTGATTGCCGTTACTGTATTGTCGTTGTTTATGATGCACGGAGCCATGTACCTGCTCATGAAAACCGAGGATCGGTTATATGCCAAACTGACGATCATTGCTAATAACACCAGCAAGTTTTTCATTCTGTGTTTTATGGCTACGTCCATGGCGACGCTTATTTACGTGCCGCACATGACGGCCATTTTCAAGGAATATCCAGAACTGTTTGCGCTGGGAATTGCCGCCGTGCTAATTGTACTGAACATCCGCCGGAGCATCGAAAAACGGCAATATCGGCGTGGTTTTATCTCCTCTTCCGTTACCACAGCCTTATTGCTGATCCTGTTTGCGATGGGCCTGTATCCAAACTTAGTGCTGTCGACTATTGATCCGAAAGGCAGCATCAGTATCTACGAAGCCGCTTCGTCGGATGGCTCATTACGGACGATGCTCCTGTTTGCCGCTATTGGGATGCCACTCGTTGCTACCTATACTGTATTCATGTTCTGGACTTTTCGAGGGAAAGTGAAACTAGAGGAACATAGCTATTGAGGACAGTCGCGTTGCATGCACCACGATTATAGCCAACCAAAGCGTTCCATCAGGCGGTCTTTTTGAGCACGTGATACTGGAATAGTTTGCTGATTCGACATAACAATGTAACTACCCTCACCCTTAACGAATTTTTTGATGTGACTCAGGTTGATTAAATATTGGCGATGAACGCGTAGAAAATCCCGTTCTTCCAGTAAATCCTGAATCTCTCGTAGCGATTTGGTTGCCAGGTAATGTTGACTATCGCTTAAGTGAAATTTAGTGTAGTTATCGTCTGATTCACAGTAAAGAATATCCTTCATATTCACAAACGTTACTCCATTCTGATAAGGAAGTGCAATACGATCGGGGAAGGGTTTGTTAGGATTACTAAACTGTTGTTTAAGGTGCTCAAGTTGTTCAGGACCTATTCTTTTGTGTTTTTCTACCCGTTGAACTGCCTGGATCAATTCCTGCGTGTCAATAGGTTTAAGCAGATAATCAACGGCGCTATAGCGAAAAGCTTTGAGTGCGAATTTGTCGTAAGCCGTTACGAAAACCAGCGAAAACGAAATGCCTGCAACGGCTTCCAATACCTGAAAACCGTTTAGTTGTGGCATTTCGATATCCAGAAAAACCACATCGGGATAATAATCAATGATGGCCTGTACTCCTTTATGACTATCGGTACAGGAGGCAACAACCTCTACCTGTGGGCAGTGTTGCGAAAGCCGCAGAGCTAGTAACCCAACAGCATTCGGTTCGTCGTCAATGATAATGGCACGTGTCATGAACTGGGTGGAATAGGGGAAAGAGGTGTGTGGTCAGGTAGTTAAATGGGTATATCTACAATGATTTTTGTGCCGGAAGGATCGCCCTGTTGATCCATCAAATCCAAAATGTCAACCTGGGTCTGAGTCTGGTACAGCTGGTTGATGAGTTCGATACGATCGGCGGTGAGTTTCATGCCGAACGATTTATTTTTGGTAGCCGATTTGCTTTTGTACTCGGCAGCTTGTTTTCGGCCAACTCCATCATCACTAATCTCAATATGAAGCAAGCTTGGCTGGGGTTGCTCAACGTGTATCTGAATAGTACCCCCTTCGGATTTGTGCATCAACCCATGCCAAATAGCGTTTTCGACAAAAGGTTGCAGTAATAGCGGTGGAATCTGGATCAATTCGGTATCAATCTGGTCATTGACCAGGATACTATACTGCACTTTTTGCCCAAAACGCATGGCTTCCATTTCGATGTAAAGTCGGAGTGTTTCCAGCTCGTTGGCAAGAGTAACTTTCTCGGATTTAGAATTCTCGAGCACGAGCCGGATAAGCCTGGAGAACTTGGTGAGGTAATCAGAGGCTTTTTCGGAGTCATTCTGAGCCGTAAAAAACTGGATGGAGTTCAGGCAATTGAAGATGAAATGAGGATTCATCTGCGAACGCAGGGCTGCCATTTCAGTTTCAGCAATGCGCTGCTGAAATTGTTCGGTAATGAGATGAATACGCTGATTTTCAAGTGCTTTTTCGTGCTCGAGTCGTTGCTTCGCACGTTCTGCCAATCGCCCCCGCTGACTAAGAGCGAGGTTAAAAAAAATCAACTCAAACACAACTCCCAGGCTAAACCAAACGCTTGGATCGGTCCAGAAATAATCGAAATCTGTTAGCTCGGCCTTATTCAGTCCTGTTGCCACGCCAGCCATCACGATTAGACCCAGCGAGCCCGTAATAACTAAATGCCGATTCGGTACTTTGGCCCGGCTAATTACTACGAAAATAAAAAGTATCAGAATTTGAGACAGAATGAATACGATGGAGAAAAAGTTAATGACCGGAATAGTATGCGTAAGTATACCCCAGAAATTAAGCCCAAATACGATAGGTAGGCACCATACCATGACAAGAATCAACCGGTTCAATCGGGGAGTGTATTGATTCAGTTTTAGAAACGATAGTAAAAAAAGCAGGTATGTTAGCTCGATCAGGTATTTCATAGGCTCATAAAGAGCAGCTACCGTTGGCCCAACGACCTGCAGATTGAAACCTAAATCGAGAAGAAGCACAAAAAAGAAACCTGTGACAGCCAGATAAAGCGACCAGTAACCATACGTAACATCGCGGGAGTATGTCCCCTGAATTCCAGCGAATATGCTCAGAAACAGGCATATGCCAATTATGGAGCAACAGTATCCGAAATGATTACGCTGGGTCATCAAACGAGAATTCCGGAATTGCTCATAGCCAATGCGCGTAAACAGCCGGGGCGTAATACTACTGAACAGGCTATAGCCAGTTGTTTGAAACCAGATGGTTCGGGTTTGATTAGGCGGCACTAGTAACGGTAGTGTAAATGGATCAGCACTGCCCTCCGCAGATTGTCTGAACAATAGGCCATTTTCCTGAGCAACGACCAGCCGGTTTTGCGCGTCGAATTGGCTGATTCCCCATGAATGGTGATAGCCCCCAAAAAACAACCGATGTAAGGTGTCTGTTGGGTGTGGATTCTGGATACGAAATCGCAGCCAAATGGTCGGTTTTTTTCCATACGCTTTGAGTGTGCCAGTCGGAAAAGGAGACAATTGGGCTAGCTGAGTAATCGTAGGATAACGCGCGATTGAGGCTGTATCAATCCATATTGTGGCAAATGGACGCAAATCCAGATTATTGGCTGATAATTTATTGGCAGGAACAATTCGGCCAGCTAAGGACTGATCAGGCACAACCACCTGAGCCCAGACTTCGCTGGGCATTGGGTCTCCTGTCAGTAGTAGCGTCACTAAACCAATAAACCGCGCAAGTAGCCTGTTCATACAGCAGGTGTTATATAGAGTCAGGTATGTGTACATCGAACGTACAGGATTAGCCTGGTTTTCTCAAGTCATATCCTGCCAGTTGCAGTATTTATGGGGTGAATGGCAGGCTTTAACGGATTAGTAAAGGCTTTTGTATCAGTCTGTTACTTGCCTCTGTATCCTTACCGCTTAATTGCTTACCCGGCAAAAGCCGTCGCTTACCTAGAAAAAGCGACAACTCAGCCAGTACGAGTGGCATTGAGCTGGAACCTTCTCCCAACTTTGGAGCATGTTACCAATTACAGAATGGTAATCATGCGAATCCACACCATTTACAATTGCCATGAAAACATACAATTCCCTTCTATCCACACTTAATTTAGTCAATACGCTTATGGGTTATATCCCGCAAAAAACGACGAGCCGACGCCCTTGCGTCGACTACCTGCAAGCTGATAAATGTATCGGGTGATTAGGTCGTACCCACGGGTTTCAGTCCGTATTTTCATGCTAGTCATACACGGGCTGAAGCCCGTAGGTACGATCTAATCACCTAATGCATAGGCTCACGCTAATGCGTAAAAATCTCCTTTCTGTTGACCCCACTACAGGCGGTACCAAAAACCTGTAACCAGGTGGGCACTAATTCTTCGGCTCGTTCTATAAATAATCCTGTTGTACAGCATTGGTCCGGCGCGCTGGCGGCTCGACGTCTGACTTCGGCATTTTTATAAGAAAGTTTGGTCTTGGCACTCATTAAAAATCACGCGAAAAATGGAAGGCAAAGAGGCAAAAAGACTATTGGTTCTGGAAGACGGACGTCCCACTCCGCAATACCAGGCTTACCTAAAATTTGCGAAGCTCGCTACCGAAAAAGAACGAGAGATGAATGAGGCCAGGCAAGGAGCCAGTCAGGATTTCACTAAGATGCGCAACTGGCCTATTACCGGAAAGATCTTTGGTGATGAGCTACAACAGGCAAGAAATCAATGGATTGCGCTTGGTTATAAAAATGAAATCGAGCAGGCAATAAGCGTGCTTAAAGCAACAGGAGACGATACTTCATTTCTGAAAACCGAATAAAAACGGAGTAAGCCGAAAATCCGGTAAAGAGTAGGCAAAAGTCATATTACTACCAAAAAAATGGCACAGCCAGACGTGTTCAAAATCCTGAGCGACCTTGAATATAAGGCCGTTGGTGTAGATCCTCATTCTCAGAAAAAACCTGAGGGCTCATTTATTTCCTTTCGCCCAATCGGGCTTCCGATCCGCAAGAGCGATTACAGCAATCCGTGGACTCCTTTTGGGGCGGAAATGAAAAAAATTCTGTCGGATGCTAAAAAAGATGCAGGCCCAACTCCACAACCGAATGCCGACGGAACGCTGCCTCCTGCCAGTCCTGTGGATTTGAATGCGTTGGTGAATGCCGGTATTGGCCAAAGCTTCATGAACTATGTGAACACGTTTTATCTCACCAATAACAAGCTCTATCTTGAAAATGCTTATCGCGAAAATCTATCTGCGGGCAAAGTAGATGACGCATGGTATGCTGTGATTAACGGCGCTCAGTCTATAGCTCCGAAAGCAGATGTAAATGACAGTATTAAGCACATCATTCAAGATGCGCAGGCTAAGCTACAGGATACTGATGGCAACCCAACCCCTCATTTCAGTGCTTACGTCCAATATCGTGATGCTTACAATGACAAGGTAAGAACACTGAACCGCGCTTATGCCGATGCATTAAGTAACCCCACCGATCTTCAACGCTGGCCTATTACCGGTAAGTCCTATCAGTCGGATGTGGATTTTGCCTGGCAACAATGGATGGGCTTCGGTTTCAAAATAGAAGTTGAAACGGCTATGAATATTCTCGCTGGCCAGGGGCAGAATCCCGCGCTGTTACTCATCACCCGGGCCAAACAAAAGTGGGAAAATAGCCTGGTGCATTTTGATAAGGTTGGTGATTTGCCTTATACGTTCATGACCCCGCGCGACTGGTACGATCAGAATGGTGGCGGATGGATGACCTACAGCAGCAGCGATTTCCATTCTGAATCTCACTTCAAAAACGAATCCTCCTCATTCAGCGCAGGCGGTGGCTTTAGCCTGGGTTTCTGGAGTGCCGGCGCTGATGTGAAAAGTAGTTCTGAACTCAATGATATGAAGCTGAAGACTACGGGTCTGGATATCTCGTTCAGTTACTGCGTTGCAGATGTAGTGCGCCCCTGGATGGATACTACCCTGCTGAACCTTGACAACTGGTTCCTGGTGGGCAATTACAAGAAAAACTGTATCTCCGACGGTACCATCAACCAAGTTTACGACAATCATTCGGATAACTCCACCTTCCTGCCTTCGGTAGTAACGAGCATTATTCTTATCAGTAACCTGACTATCAAATGGAGTGAAGCAAACACGCAACGCACCGTAATTGATAAAGCCATCAGTACGGGCGGATCTGTAGGCTGGGGGCCATTCTCGGTTCATGCTTCTTATAGCGACAAGAACCATAAGGACGATTCAAGCTACGACTTCATTTCTGGCGGCCTTCGTGTGAACGGCGTTCAGATGATTGGCTCTATCTCCACTATCCTGCCAGCATCTCCACGCCACAATTCGTCTGAATTCATGTCGGCCACTGCAGCTACTACCGGTGTGAAACTCGCCACTCCTGCTGTAGCGGTAACACACTAAACGCGTTGTCGTAATTAGTAAAAAAAGTCAGTACATCGTTTAGGTGTACTGACTTGGCTTCTATCCTTCACCTAAAAAATACGTTCACTTATGGAACTGGATGATCTCGTCAAAAACGTAAAAGATTTCTTTGTAGCCCATGCGCCTGGTGGCAATGATAGTAAAACATTTCTGTCCTTTGAGCCGCTTGGCCATATGATTTCTCCTGAAGACTTCACGTTCGCCGGCAACTTTGACCCTACAATTGCCGCGAACGAAGTAACTGTTCTAAGCAACTTTGTCCCGCAAATCGACGATGTGTTAAACCCTGATTTGTTGCAAAGTGCGATAGATACCTATGCATCTATGGTCGACTCGATGCAGTTTTGCGATACGCATATCATAGGTGATAAAACACCTTATCTCAGCCAGTTTGGGGCGATGAAGAGTGATGCCCAGCAAAAGAAACCAACGTACGATCCGGTAAAGTTGACAGGGAATACGATTATCGCATCGCCGAGTACCTGGTATGACCCTACTAGTAATGTATGGGCGCCAAAAACGTTTACTCAAACGTCTACCACTCCAGGCGCTGCGCATCCTATCCCGCAGGCTGCATTCAATACGATGAAGTTGCAATGGAAAATTAATCCTATTGCGCTGAAACTAGCTGTTAATCCAAAGGTCACAAAGATGTTCGACAACAATAATCTTGTAAATAAGATCAATGAAACGACTTTGAAAACGACCTTGAAGCAACCTGTAAAATCGTTGGCAAAGAGCAGTATTGCCAGTACTATGGCTGCTACGCTTACAGCAACCATGAATCCCCAGCCCAAACTGGCAACAGTGAAGGTTAACAAAGTGCCAACCGTAAATAAAGAACTGATGCGCACCATCGATTTGTCAGTTCCATTGTTGCAAAGAAACGACTTCGTACGGCAAGTGGGGCTGCCGGTAAATAATCAATCTCAGCCGGTAATATCTTCGTCAGGCTTTGAGCTGAGTTTCTCTTATTGTATGGTGACATTACAGCGCCCCTGGATGTTACCGCAGGTTTTTAATCTGTCAAATCTCTGGTACTCGCTTGCCGCAAAAGCTGGATTTTATTCTACAGGAGAAATGAGCAATAACAATGGCGTAATGAGAGCGCTTCCAAAAGCAATGATCGTTATTAAAGACCTGAAGATTAAAGCGTCGAAGTGGAGCGAGGAGGATAAACGTATTGCTCAATCGGCATTTGGATTTGGTTCGTTCAACCTTTCTTCCAGCTCTTTTGACGCTACGACCAATTCGCTAACTGCCCCAGGTATTCAGATTCTCGGCTGGATATGCGAAGTACTCCCCAGGCTGCCTTTTAACGATGATCCCAACTGGGTATAAGAATTATGAAAAATATACATTTATGCCTCTTATTACTCTTTATCTATTGCTCTGCAAATGCACAGATAACTAATTATTTCATTAATGGAAATAGAGTATTTATAGTTAAAGTGGGGCATTTAGTCGTATCTGAAAAAAGAGAGCTTTCCTTTCAGATATATCACACATTTGATGAAGGAGAAAATACGTTTAAGCTAAATCTGGATGGCACTTTTAGTGTATTTTCCTCGACGATTTTTAGTCAGAATTGCCAAAATTGCCTGGTCGCCATTTTGGCAGATAAACAGATTTCAGAAAGTTCATTTACCGAAAAAGTTAACAAAATTGGCAGTACATCAATTTTGTACAATGGTGCTAAAGTCAGCCGTATAGGTAATACGTCAATTTTATATAATGGCGATAAAATGAGCCGAATCGGTAATACACCAATTTTGTATGCCGGTGCTAAAGTGAGTCGAATCGGTGATACGCCAATTTTATATAGTGGTGATAAAGTAAGTCGGATTGGCGATATGGCAATTTTATATAGTGGCGACAAAGTGAGTCGGGTTGGCGATATTACACTGTAGAATCAGGTAGACTGATCTCTTTCTCCCCGCCGTAACGCGTTCACCAGATTATGAGCCCGGCGGGTTGGTTCAGGAATGCGGTAGCCGCCATTGCACTGGAGTGTGAGCGCGATGGCGGTTTCCAAATCAATTAAATGACCGGGCGATACATAAACTGGATTGACTTTGTTTTTCGTCCGCAAGGCCGCACCAATAACCTCACCATAATGCTTCATGGGCGACCAGGAGCCGCGTTCCAAGTCTGGCTCGTCATACTTACCAACCAGCACCGATTTGCCACAACCAAAGGTTGGGCGATTCAGGAAAAGACCCGCGTGTGAAGCTATTCCGATGCGTCGAGGATGTGCTGTGCCATGACCATCGAACATCACCACATCGGGTTCGATGGTCAATTTCTGCCACGCTTGCAATAGCGACGGAATTTCGCGGAAGGAAAGTAAGCCAGGAATGTATGGAAATGGAGCAGTGCTGACGACGCCCGCTTCTTCGATGGTTTCCAGTGTATCGAGCCGCAGGACTACTATGCCAGCGTAGACCGTTTCTTCAAACTTATTGAATGAAATATCGCAGCCCGCAATCGTTTTTGGCGGTTCTGCCAACGGCTCAATGCGAATCTGGGAGCGTAACTGTTGTTGCAGCGCGACGGCTTCGGTGGGCGAAACGTTCCAATCGTGAAGAGGTTGATAATTGGCCATACGCAGACATGATTCGTGCCTACGTAACTCGCAGAATTGGACGAGAGTTTATAGAAATTTGGAAAGCCGAAAGCGGTGCCACGGTTTAGAACCGTGGCACCGCTTTCGGCTTTCCAAATTTCTGCATCAAGGCTGTTTCCGAATTAATGTTACTACAAAATTTAATTGAGAATCAGTATGATTCAGGATATCAGTTCGTGTAATGGGGATGTCGTAATCGGGCAATGTGCCCCGTCCTTTCTGCTTTGGCTCAGGCACGGCGTCGTTGTAATAAACCAGGGGCGTTGTTACCTGTATGCCTGATTTTGGGAGTTCGAGGGTAATGAAACTGCCCCCGTTGCCCCCTTCATAAGCGCCACCGGACTCTGCGCCTATAAACACGCCCACTTTATTGGCATGCGCAACGGCCAGAAACTCCGATGCGGTTGAGGCACTTTCTCCATTCATTAAAATATAAACGCTACCCTTGAACCGATTGGGCTTAGGCGCATACCGTTTTGGGGTTCGGCCCGTTGAATCGATTCCACTGTCTTGTTTGAGCGTAAACGTGCCGTCAGCTTCAGGTGTCAGTTCGTTCTTCGCGTTTTTTCGGTCGGCTTCGGAAAGGTCTGAAAACTGGAGGAATTCGCTGCTACTGCCGTCGCCGTTGGTAATGCTATGCTGGCGCGTGTAATAGGGCACGGCCGAATCAGTTTTCATCAGATAGGTGAATAACTCAATACCCTGGCTATCCCAACCACCCGTATTGCCTCTAACATCGATGATCAAGTGTCGGGTGCCTTGCTTTTCCAGCTTGGCCATAGTCTTATCCATAAAGACCTGAAAAACGGTTACGGCTTCAGTGCTATTTCTGGCACCTTCACCACCGAATCCATCGAGTCGGAGAATAGCCGTATTCGCCAGCGTATCAGAGAAATGGAGCCGCCAGGGATGCTTGTGTTTTTTGTTGACATACCAGTCCACCATCTGCTTGTTGACCGGGTTTTTGATCATTTGTCGGAGTGATTCGTTGAATGGTTTCCCGGGTGCAGTAATCTGTAACGTATCGCCCGTGAGGCTGCGAAACCTAAGCGAATACGTATCCGGCTGACCCACGAACCAATAATAAAACAAGGCAAAAAACTCGCCCCGTATCTGGCTTTTCGATGATTGGATATAACCATCAGCCCAATGATGCCGGTATAACTGCTGCTGCACATCGTCCATCGATTGTCCGTTGATGCTCAGTAAATCAAAGCCGGGTTTGACGGTTTGATCGGTTGTGCCGTTGAGTAGCACGAAAAAGCGTTTTTGGGCTGACAGTATAAAAAATGGAATAGTTTTCTGGACTTTATTGAACTGCGCTCGCCAGTTTTTTTCTGGTAGCGCATGCGTATGGGCGCAATGGATATCGGCAACTAGTGCTTCAATGGTTCGGAAGAAATTGTAAAAAGGGGCTGGTTGCGTAAACGTTCGGTCAATGCTGTCCAGCTTTGCCTGCATGACTACTTTGGGTGTGTATCTGTACAGACCCGGATGCGTTTCTTCCAGCAATCGACGGAAGTAGCGAAAGTCGGCCTGCATATCGGCAGGTTGTAGAATTTTGGTGCATAAAGAGTCCGTCCCTGGTTGGGCGTATAGTGAATTGGCAATGAGGAAAAGGAAGATGCTATAGATAAATTTCATAATTCATTGATTAGGGCTTAAAAGGGGTTCAACAGACTAAATGGCTTACAATCGTTTCGCCACCAGGTCGCCGTTTTGATGAACGACGACCTGCGTAACTCGCCCGCTGGTATCTTTCTGGAAGGTTAATTGAGCGTTGACGGCCTTGAGGAAAAAGTCGGTTTCACTGGATGGGAATATCTCGAATCGTTCCTGCCCCGTCACTTGTAGGAATAACCTGTTCTGATCAAGCGTAATGGCTAAGATTCGTTTCGGATCAAGCTGGTATTTTCCTGCGTATTGCTGTAAAATCGCTTCACTAACCCGAACCGTTTTGAAACTAACCGGCAGTTGGTAAGGCATGCCATACGTAATAAAAAGCAAGTCTTTAAGCATCGGCTCCAGCGTGGTCATGTCGGATGTATCATCGACATTGGCCAGCATAATCAGGACGACCTCATCCTCCGGAATAAGTACAAAAAAGGTCGCGAATCCGGGGAGGTTCCCGTTCTGAAATACCAGCTTTTTATGGTTCACGAAATAATTGACACCCCAGCCGTAGCCCCAGTTTCCGGGTTTAATGGGCGTAAAAGACAATGCCTGGGAAGCTGGCTTAAAAAATTGATTGGTTCGTATAGCCTGTGCCCAACGGTACAAATCACCCACCGAACTATACATGCCACCAGCAGCATAAGCCGCTGTTGAATCGAGCGGACGAACAGCTACTAAAACAGAATCTTTCCAGTACGTATAGCCGGTTGTTCTATCTGGCCTTTTTAAATTGATAAAATCAAAGCCCGTTCGCGTGAGTTGGAGTGGATTGAGAAACTGCTCCCGGATAACGGTCTCAAACGGTTTTTGCGTTACTTTTTCGATAATCAGGCCCAGCAAAAAATACCCGGAATTCGTATAGTTGACCTGTTTCCCCGGTTTGTTGGTCAACGGCTTGTCTTTGAATGTAGCGAGGACTCGCTCTTTTGTAACGGGGCGGGTAAACTCCAGACTGTCTTTGCTGTAGAGCACTGCTTTGTAGTCGTAAATGCCTGACGTATGAGCGAATAACTGCTCGATGGTGATCTGATCGCCATTGGGATAGTCGGGCAGGTATTTACTCAGCTTGTCTTTGACAGATAGCTTTTTCTCTTCCTGCAATTGCAGAATGGCCGCGCCTGTAAACGTTTTGGTAATTGACCCAAGCTGATAAATGCTGTTTGTGTCGTTGGGGGTTTTACTCGATTCATTTCGCCAGCCGTACCCTTTTTGAAGTAGAGTCGCTCCTTTTTGGGCGATCAGGACAGTGCCATTGAACCGATGGATGTCGGCGGCTACGGTCAGGTATTCGTCAAGCTTTTGGGCGGTTGTTTTAGTAGATTGGGCGCTAACAGAATTAGTTAGACAATGAATGGTCAGAGCGACAATAGCCCAACATGAACGGTTCATAGTGCGTTGCTTTTCGGCCAAAACTGATCGAAAAACACGTCTTGATCTACTCAAATCCCGATTTGAGAGGAATTTTTAAGGTATTCTCCCGGCGAAACTCCCGTTAGCTGCTTAAATGTACGCTGAAAGGTAGCCTGCGAATTGAATCCACAGTCAAAGGCAATACCGGTGAGGGTAAGGTGTTCGTACGCCGGATCGATTAACCGCCGTTTCACTTCATCGACTCGGTATTCGTTTACGAAACCGTTGAAATTTTTGTGCAGGTGCTGATTGAGTACTGCCGAAATCAGTTTCGCTGGGAGTTGCAACTGTTGCCCTAATTTGTCGACGGTCAGCTCAGGATCTAAAAAAAGCTTCTCCTGCTCCATCGCTTTGGTCAGTGAGTTCACAACCTGATCAATCGTTTGCGGAGATAAGTCCGAGCCTGATGATTTCGCTAGTACGTTTTCCGAGCGTGTGTACAGATAGCCCTTAAAACCCAGCCAGTAAATCAGAATAGTAATAGGAATATATACCGGATACCAGCCAAACCGATCCAGTAAAGGACCGCGCGAAAAAGGAATGATATAAGGCACTAAATGAATAAACCAGATGACCTGAAAAACGAGAAATACATTAACAAACTGCCAGAGCCAGCGCATAGGACGGAGTTGACCTGCCTGCTGATTTCGCGTAGTTACTTGATATTGACGAAGCAAACGCCTGGTCAGGAACAGATAAACAGTAGCCGATAGCCAGCGGGGAATATCAACATACGTATCGTATTGGTCCATAGCGTCTCCCCAACGAGGACCATTTTTCTGCTCAAAAAAACCTAGCAGCATGCCGATAATGAAAACCCAGCCTATGAATTTCGAGCCTAGATCCAGAACAGTTGGATAAAAATGACGTCGTTCGGATTTGCCGAATTGAAAAGCCGGGTCCAGCATCGACTTTGTATAAAAGTAAACGAGCGGGCCAATGGGCATGGCAATAATAAGCGGAATTAAATCCAGCACGAAGATTACCCAACGATTTGTAATGGGATGCCCTACCGCAAAACTCATTGATGCCAGCAGCCCAATGAGCGTCGCCAGCAGCCGGTTCGATAGCTGACGACCTTTTGTATTGAACCAGAGAAGAGATGCCAGAATAGCCCCCTGAATACTACCCAGCAATAAGATCAGGTCAAAGGGAGAAATAGTCATACCATAGAATACGACACATGGAATGCTGGCTAATAATCCTGGATTTTTACCCGTATTCGATGAGGAGCTACACTGGTACCTCCAAAATAGAGTCCGGTATTATAGGCAAATGACTTGTTGTGGGTGAAGGGTACCGTTTTGCCCCCCAGAACCTGATAAACCTTCCGGTCGTAGTCGATCTTAATGACCATTTTGGTCGGCGTATTGATGGCCACTTCGGCCACTTTAAAATCAATGCGCTGCCCTTCCACGTAAATGTAAGCACCCAGGTCAATGCGTTGTCGTTGGGCGTTCCAGCGCCAGCCTACCCGTGCGCCATCAACCTGGTGCGGAGCGACCCCATCTAATGGCTGATCTTTGGCCCCTACAAATCCTACCCCAATTACTTTATTCCAGTCGTCGGCATCAACGGCACCAACATCATAGATGCAGCTACTATCGAAGGTAACCGTTGCCGATATTTCACTGGGGCTGATGAGTAAGCCAAACTTACGAGCGGGACTTGGCTCGTGCTCACCGGCTTCAATAACAACCCAATCTGAGTCTGATAGCAGAAAATCGGGTACACACCCGCTCATGAACAGGACAAGGACCGGCAAAAGTGCTTTACCAAGAAAGGACAAAATTCTTGTAGATGAACCAAAACAAAGCATACGATCTGGCTTTAAGATGCGCACCGTTGTGCAAATAACGCTATAAATCGACGGATAAGTGTCCCATTGGCTCAAGTGGGTAAAAGTTGTAAGCTGATCTTTTCCATGCTATTCGGCAACCTTTTCGTATTTTTCAACATCATTCACCCACCAGCACACGTTGTTTATCTATGCCATCAGCTTCTTCTTCTGACCAAAAATTAAATATACCCATCTATATCTATGCGGTTGTCTTTGCGTCGTTTTGCGTCATTATGGGCCTGTTATGGGACATTATGTGGCATATGAGTATTGGACGCGATGGACTGTTTGCTCCCCCTCACATGGTCATTTACGTAGGTGGTTTGGTAGCAGGTTTGTTTTCTGCTTACCAAATTCTAAACCTGACGCTCAATAAAAATCACCCTGGCCGTGCCAATGCAGTTCCTTTCTGGGGTGTTTTTTATGGGCCACTCGGCGCTATGTTCTGCGTTTGGGGCGCGTTGGCAATGCTAACATCAGCTCCTTTCGATGATTGGTGGCATAATACTTACGGCCTTGATGTTCAGATCCTAACCCCTCCACACACGATTCTGGCTGTTGGCATTATGACTTTACAGTTCGGGGCTATTATTGGCGTATTGGCGATGCAAAACCAGTACCGGAACCCAGTAGATCTGATAAGTACTGCCTCCACACGCCTGAAATGGTTGTTTGCCATCGCAGCTGGCCTGCTGCTAACCATGCTTTTCTCTTTATTCTCCGAGACAATGGAGCGGGGCGATACACATAGTACAACCTATTACGCGACAGCAGCCATTGCATTGCCTTTCTATTTGGTTGCAATGGGGCGAGCATCTTTATTACGTTGGCCTATTACCTCCATTTCGGGATTGTTCATGCTCTTTTTACTGGTACCGAGCTGGGTAATTCAACACTTTCCTGCTGTTCCCCGACTCGGTCCGGTATTGAACCCGATCACACATTATCAACCGTTCGTTTTTCCACCCCTGCTGGTCATTCCAGGTTTTGTAATGGACTTGATTCTGCACCGCTTTGATAATGCTGGCAGGGGTCGAAAATTGAACGACTGGCTACTCGCGGCTTTGTTAGGAACCGCATTTTTGCTGGTACTACTAGCCGTTCAGTGGCCATTTGGAACGTTTCTTCAGACGTCGCCTTATGCGCGTAATGGCATTTTCTTGTCGTACTCATGGACCTACGGCAGCCCACCCGACTGGGAATATAGGTATGTGTTCCCGCCCTGGCGCGTTTACTCACCAGCTGATTTCGCGATTGGTTTCGGAAAGGCATTGCTATACGCCATCCTCTCGGCTAGAGTTGGGTTGTTTTGGGGTAACTGGATGAAACGGGTAGCCCGCTAAGTAACGAAGTTAGAGCGTCATGAAATTTTACATAATGAAGCCAATAACAAGCCATACACGAATCCCCGGTCGAGCAAAATGGCTCGTACTATCTCTCTTTTCGCTCTTTTACTCGTTTGCTCTTTCACCTTTGGCTACTGCCCACGTGGGTAGCTCTGGCGTGATTGTGCAGAAACAGGTTGGTAAGTACCAGTTGCTAATTAGTGTAAAGCCCCCCGATGTAGTGCCGGGTACAGCTATTGTAACGGTTTTTGTAGAACAAGGTCGAGTGAGCAGTATTGGCGCGCGCCCTATTTATTTTCGTTCAGGTGATAAAGGTGCCCCAACGCACGACATCCTGACCCCAATTGGCGCTAATCGTTATGAAGGCGACTTATGGCTAATGGACTCTGGTTCATCGAGTATTGAATTGAGTATCGACGGTCCCGATGGCAAACAGCAGGTTGTTGTACCTGTTGTGGCGATGGCAACGGCTTTGCGCGATATGCCCAATGGAACCGGTTTTGGATTGGCTGCTATGGGGCTGTTGTTGATCGTTATGCTGGTTACCATCATTGGGGCCAGCAATTCGGATGGGGTACTAATACCTGGTCAGAAAGCCCCTGAAACGCTCCGTCGGCAGAGACTAGTCGGTATGGGGATTGGTCTGGCCGTTATCTGTTTGATTTTAACTGGATGGCGGTCGTGGTGGACGAGTACTGCTGAAGATTATCGTCATGAACAACTGTACCAGCCAACGCGTATTAACACATCAGTCCATGTTGCCAACGCCCAGCGTCAACTCACGATCCAATTTGATACGACGGGTTTTGGAAGCGGTCAGAGGTCACGTCGACTCTTTAGTTTTGTATTGCCTGACCATGGCAAGCTGATGCACGCTTTCTTAGTCAGGACGCCGGGGCTTGATGCTTTCGCTCATCTACACCCTAACCGCCGGGATACACTGAATTATGAATCGGCTTTGCCGCCACTGCCAGGGGGCAACTATCTGCTGTATACTGATGTGGTTTATCGAAGCGGTTTTGCTGAAACCCTGACCGATACTGTTGAGATTCCAGCCCTAAAAACTAGCCCTGAAGCTGCTGCCAATGCCAAGCCAACAGACATTGATGATAGCTGGCTTTTAACTGAGCCAATGGGTGTAAAAGCCAGCGCTGTGAATATACCGCATCTAGACAATGATATGATAGTTTGTGGTAAACCTGGTGCCAGCTCGAAACTGGCTGACGGTTCTACCATGATCTGGATGGATAAGCCGAGCCAAATTCTGGAAGCGGGAAAACTGTATTCACTGAAATTCGCTGTGGCTGATGCGCAGGGGAAAGCTACAGCGCTCGAACCATACTTGGGCATGGGTGGTCACGCGGTTATCCTGCGCTCTGACGGAAGTGTGTACATTCATCTGCATCCGGTTGGAACGTATTCAATGGCGGCAGAAGGATCACTCGTAAATCGTATTGCCGATACCGCCCGAACGTTTCATTATCCCAACCCTGCTCGATTCAGCGATAGCATCAATACCTACATTGCTAAGCTAAAAACATTACCTGAAGCAGAAAAAAATAAGCTATTAGCCGCAAGTATGCCGGGCATGTCCCACGCCATGAAAACGAACAATATGGTCGAGTTCCCATATGCATTTCCACGCGCCGGGCATTATCGAATTTGGGTGCAAGTAAAGCGTAACGGACAAGTGCTAACGGGGGTGTTCGACACACAGGTGAATGAGCCACTGCTATAAATAACTCAAGTGCTAATCCATTCATAATCAGATTTTGGCATCCATGTAGACAGGATTTCTGAAATTTTTTTCAGGACAAGACTTGACAAATGAAGAAAATAGCCTAATTTTGCATCCACAATTCGCCGAAAGAGTGGCAAATTGTTAAACGCGAAAGTAGCTCAGCTGGTAGAGCGCGACCTTGCCAAGGTCGAGGTCGCGGGTTCGAACCCCGTCTTTCGCTCTACAAAGAGGCACCGAACCCGGTGCTTTTTTTGTAAATGCCCGCTTCGGCGGTAATGGAATGCCGGGATGGTGGAATCGGTAGACACGCCGGACTTAAAATCCTGTGGGCCTCAAGCCCGTGCGGGTTCGACTCCCGCTCCTGGTACTGAGTCAAACAAAAAAGCCCTGATTTTCAGGGCTTTTTTGTTTTTAAATCTTTGATATTCGATTACAGTGTGTGTCCAGTTCCTAAATCCTCTTCTAATTTCTCGGCCGAGTCTTTGATCGCTTCTTCTACAGAGTGTGACTGACGCAGGTCAGATGCCTGCTTGGTTATCTCCGCCATTGTTTGGTAGTGCTTTTGTAAAACCTGCAATTCTTCTTCAGTCAGATTCTCGACCGATACTAATCGGTTACTGGCGCCCTTTGTTGCTGCTATCAGTTCATTAAGTTTTAGTTGCACAGACATTGAATCTTTATTCTGCGCTTTCTGAATCAAAAAGACCATCAGAAACGTAACGATTGTAGTGCCCGTGTTTATTACCAATTGCCAGTTCTCCGAATAGTGAAAAATAGGCCCCGTTATGGCCCAGATTATAACCGTAAAAAAGGCTATGATAAAAGCGGCTGAGCTACCAGTAGCTTTAGTTACTGCAGATGAAAATTGCTCAAAAAAACCTTTTGAGACAGGTGATGCTATTGCTGGTTGCTGCGTTTCCATATGTCTGTTAGTCATGCATAGGATAACCAACGACGGCAGATAAAGTTGGTTAACGCAAATGCTTTAATCAGCTATTAATTGCCGCTGTAAAGGAGAATGCAATGGTATAGTTAGGGTGATTTCTGCCGGATAATAACTTTCATACCCTGACGCTTACGGTTTATCATTTTTGCCAAATTCCTACTTGTACATTTTGTATTGATTCGTATATTTGAAACCGTTGACAAATGCGAACTTCATGTAAATCATTCATTATGAAGACTTTTGTTTTGTTTTTGTTCTGTTTGTTAACGCGTTCATCCACCCTTTTCTAATAGCTTGTTCACCTTTTTCTGTCGTTCTGCTCATCCTAAAATAGATGGGTAATGAAGGACGTATCCGCATGAAAGTTTCGCCTTTACAACCGTTTCAAATCGTGTATTCATTACTGGATCACGAGTTTCTGGGCTATTTGATCGAAGCTTTCGTTGTACAACGTAATAGCAAGGGCGAATTGACACTTCAAAATCAAACGTTATCCACCCAAAATGTCGGCGAATTCGCCAAAGGATTAGATGAACGGGATTTTGAACTAGTTAAGCTCATCGACAGCATTCAGCAGGATACCATTGTCAAAAAGTTTAATACCCGTAAACTGCCTGCTGTTGATTTTTTCCTGAAAATATATGACTCGCAAAAGGGTGATAAACTTATTCAGGAGGCAATTGGGGCCTATCTGGAAAACATTAAAGCGAAGATAATGGCTCTGCTGCCGGGCAAGCCATTTTATATTATGGGTAACGATGGTAACCCCGCCTGGCAAGCCATCAACTGGATGCCTGAACCGGCGCGGGTTCATTTTCACTTTATTCGCAATAGCGACTCGACACACTATTTTCCTATCATTCGTTATCCGATTGGGACGCGCCAGACTGGTCCAGGTGAGGGTAGTCAGACCTCTGAAACGGAGCGTGTCGAATTTCAGTTTAAAGATGCTCTGATGATTTGCGATGAGCCGGCCTATATGATGGTGGGAAATCGACTCTATCATTTCAGCAAAAACGTAGATGGCAAAAAACTACGACCTTTCTTTTCGAAAAATCATATTGTTATTCCTCGAAACCTTGAGCAGCAGTATTACGAACGGTTTGTGGCGCAGTTGATCGCTTCGTATGACGTATATCCTAAAGGGTTCGAAATTAAGTCAGAAGTGCTGGTACCTACGCCTGTTTTAACCGTCTCAGAAGTTGTGCAGGCGAATCGCCCAGTGCCTGCATCATTATTTCTGACCGAGCCGAATGATGTCGATACGGTGGCGAATGATGATGAACAAGGCCAGCGTATCATGTTTGATCTGGCGTTCCAATATGGTGATTTTGTCTTCCGGTTCGACAATTTTGGGCCGTCGGCTAATGTGAGTTTAGAAAAGAAAAACGACGAGTATATTTTTCACAAAATTCGCCGGGATCAGCGGCTGGAGCGACAAAAACTAGCTTTTCTACGCGATACAGGCTTGGATTTACGCCAGGGTCGACTGGCTCTCCCAAAGATAGACGCCTTTTCATGGCTATCGAATCATGGTAGGCAGTTACAGGAATCGGGTTTTTTGCTCAGACAGGATGCACAGAATACGAAACGGTATTTTCTGGGCTATTCGAGTATCGATGTGTCTATTCAGGAAAGTCGAGATTGGTTCGATATCTATGCCAATGTTCGCTTTGGAGAATTTGAGATTCCATTCCTGAAGCTTCGTAAGCTCATTCTGAATAAAAAGCACGAATTCACCCTTCCAAATGGAGAAGTAGCCGTTATTCCTGATGCTTGGTTTACAAAATATTCGGAACTTTTCGGGTTTCTGGAGCACATTGATGGGACTGATGCTGCCGATGGACGTTTAGTCCTGCAAAAGCATCATCTCGCGCTAGTACAGGAATTAGAAAGTGATAATCTGGCCACAACAGTGATGAGCCGTAAACTCGAACGGTTGCGCGATTTTGAGGAAATTGAACACTTTCCATTGCCCTATCGGTTCAATGGCACGTTGCGACCTTATCAGCAGGCTGGTTATGACTGGATGAATTTCCTGCGTCAATATCGTTTTGGTGGATGCTTAGCCGACGATATGGGTTTAGGAAAAACCGTTATGACACTGGCTATGCTACAAGGGCAGAAAGAAGCCGGAATTATAGAACCGAGTTTGCTGGTCATGCCTACATCGTTGCTCTATAACTGGGAACTAGAAGCTCGTAAGTTTACACCCGACCTGCGGATTATGGTTTATACCGGAACTTACCGAGATAAAAATACCGCTCAATTTGATGATTATGACCTGATTCTGACATCCTATGGTATTGTTAGGATCGACATTGATTTGCTAAGTAATTATCGGTTTAACTATGTGATTCTGGATGAGTCGCAGGCGATTAAAAATCCGTCGTCGCACATTACGAAAGCAGTAAGGCAACTCAATACGGCTTATCGACTCATTCTAACAGGTACCCCGCTTGAAAATAGTACGCTGGACCTCTGGTCGCAGATGTCATTCATCAACCCAGGCTTGTTGGGAAATCAATCATTTTTTCGAAACGAATTTCAGATACCCATTGAGAAGCGTCATGACGATGCGAAAACAGGGCGATTGTATAGTCTAATTAAGCCATTTATGCTTCGTCGTAATAAGGCGCAGGTAGCTACTGATTTACCCGAAAAAGTAGAGAGTGTACTTTATTGTGAGATGACACCCGACCAGGAAACTCAATATGAGGAGGCTAAATCGTACTATCGGAACCTGATTCTGGAACATATTGAAGAAGAAGGCATGGCAAAGTCGCAGATGATTGTATTGCAGGGCCTAACCAAACTGCGGCAGATTGCTAACCATCCACGGATGGTCGATGCCGATTATGAAGGTGATTCTGGCAAGTTAGATGACGTGCTCATGCGGCTGGAGAGTGCCATGACTGAAAATCATAAGGTTCTGGTATTTAGTCAATTCATTAAGCATCTCAATGTCGTTCAGCAGTATCTGAAAGAAAAAAAGATCAAATATGCGTATTTGGATGGTTCAACGACAGACCGCCAGAGCCAGGTTGAATTGTTTCAAACAGACGATTCGGTTAAATTATTTCTAATTTCCCTTAAAGCGGGTGGGTTGGGTCATAATTTGACAGCTGCTGATTATGTGTTCATTCTAGACCCATGGTGGAATCCGGCTATCGAAGCCCAGGCTGTTGATCGGGCGCACCGTATTGGACAGCAGAAAACGGTGTTTACTTACAAATTCATCGCTAAAAACACTGTTGAGGAAAAAATCCTATCACTACAACGAGCGAAGCAGCAACTTGCTGGAAGCCTGATTTCGACCGAAGAAAACTTCATGAAATCACTTACTAGAGAAGATATCATGGTCTTGCTCGAGTAACTAGTAGGTAAGTTAGCAACGCATGCAAAAGCAAACATTGGTGCTATACGCATTAATCTTTTTGTTCCTCAAATGCCTTACCAAATAATCAATAAGTTACCATTAAGATAATTTAATTACTAAATTAGTATTGATTGCAGGCTTTCGGACTGTTAGCTTGCGAGCTCTTATGGGTTAGGTGAAACGTTGGTACTGTTAGTGCCAACGTTTTTTATAAGCTTACAATACCAGCTTTACGTTTAATGAATAAGCAATTTAACCCATGAGCTTGCCCTCACGAATAGAAATACCTAACTCTGTTTGAATTAGGATGAGATTTTTTTTTGCAAAAAAACTGATGCTAAAAGATCAGCTCTCCGTTGATATGTTTTTTTAGTTTGAATTCGTCAGTTAGATAAATTTGAAAACAATTTATATATTTATAGTAAATTTTGGTAACTTATTTATTGAATGGCAAAACTCCATGTACTTGCATGGTTTAGCTCGGCCATAATAAATTTAGCCTGCACTACCATTGTCATCTATACTGCTTACTAGTAGAAGTTTGAGGCAAATCTGTGCTTGACGCAAATGGCCTACCCATACTTGTTTCAGCAAACTCAAAGAGAACCTAGCAGAGCCTTCGGCGTTTAGTTTGCTGCCTCCAAAGTATCGGAAGCAAAATGAAAATCCCGATTAGCAACTGCCAATCGGGATTCGAGATAACTCGATAAAAGAAGATTGTAGATTAGCCAAACAAAAAATAATAGAAGGCAAGCATTATCCTGGCAGCTAATAAGACTGCCAAGAGAGCACTATTGAACATCGCCAGTAATACGAGTCGTAAGAACAGCTGTAGTAAAGCAATCCTTTTGTAGTCCATGGCGCGTGCAAAGGCTAGACTCCATTATAGGTTATAACTCATCAAATAATAAGAATGGTGGCAAGCTTGGCAGTGATAAGCTTTTATTGGCAGGAAGCCAAGAGTTGCCTTTAGTAATTTTGGACGCTTGACTCGGTCTCCGTGGAAATCCCCACAGTAAGGGCATCGCTTTTTAAAGGCAACTTTTCGGAAAAAGTAAATAATACCAACTAGCGCAGCAGCCAATCCACCAACTACGCGGAATGCGAGAGGAATGAGTAGGTTCATTAGTATAGGAAGGTTTGGGCGCAAGTTAAAACCTTAGGTATATATCTTGTATTTATACTTAGGTAATTATAACGGTATTTTAATGCTAATAAATTGCGAGTCAATTCTTATAATAAGCGTTGACTCGAGCTACTTACAATCAGTATTAGGCATATTTGGCAAAAAAATCCCTGTCAGCAATCGCTGACAGGGACAAAAAAAGGAAGGTATGAACAAAGGATCAGCTAGACGTGGAAAGCCAAATGAACCCCAGCCAGAATGCCGTAATTAGGATAGCTATTAAGAGCACCCATGGGCTAAGGTCAGGCAAATCCTTTAGTTTCATAATATTCGTGAAACTAAAGGAATATGAAGAAAAATAGATATAAATATTAGCTAATGGCCTGATAATTAGTTGATTGTATCATTTAATTGGTAATGATATACTTTAAGTTTTTTACTATAAATAAAATACTATTTCAATGGGCTACTTTTTTAAACTTAGTAACTAAGGGAATATTGTAATTCTCGGGCTGTTAGACGCTCTCTAATTTTCAATCTCAGATCTATCAGCAGTTACCAAACTGATTAACAAATCCTCTAGCTGGTCGTTGTAATGACTTTAAGAGCTGCATATTTGCCAAGATAACCCCAACAATCTTGGCATAGTATTGATAGAAAGGTTGATCTTGTAACATCGATTTTTTGACAAAAAATAGCCCCATCCTTACTCGGATAGGGCTAATACTTACTTTATGATGAGAGTGATCTTATGGGTTAGATTCACGTCGGTATTATTAAGACTCTGAAAGTGTATTTGGGACACATAAAAATGTTGACACCAACAGTGCCAATGTTTCATCTAGCCCATAAGAGCTCGCAAACTGACAATCTGCGACCATTTGCATGATTTAAAAGATTCGCAGGATTTTTTACCTTGTCAAACGTTATACTTCTGTGAATCCTATAAATCTTGTGAAAATCCCTGTTCAGACTCAGACTGTACTTAAAGCCTTTCGCCGACGCTTAACAAATCTTAGTAGTCGTAACCGTTCGCTGTTATTGACGAGTTTGCCTGCTGGGCAGTTTTTAGACTTACAGGAAACCGATTTTCTGTTGAATAAGCCTTCATTCGCAATTATCACTGATCTGATCGGGCGAAAATCGTCAGTTGCTATATGTGAAGTACTGGATCCACGTCAGGAACGAAGCAATGAAGTCAGTAGAAAACTTCGGCGAATTGACCGTACTGCGCGTTTTATTGAGGAAGAACGGGGAACCGAGGATTTGTATGTTGGCTGGCCTTTTGTAAAGGGGAAATTCTTGGACGAAACAGTTGTTCATGGACCGTTGCTGTTTTTTCCAGTACAGATTGAACAACAAGGGAAATTCTGGAAACTCACGCGTCGGGGCGATGATCTGGCCTTTTTGAATCCAACCCTGGCGCTGGCCTATGGGCAGTTCAATCAGGTTAAACTGCCTGATGAAATTGTTGAAAAAACGATGGATGATCTTGATCGAGATCCCACTGTTTTTCGCACCCAACTGTACGAATGGCTCAAAACCACCCCGCTCGAAATCAATTTTAATACCGATTTATTTACTGACAAGCTTCAGTTTTTTAACAAACAGACAGCTAAAGACCTTGCTCAACTCGAACGCACTGGTGAGTTAAAACTATATCCAGAAGCTGTTCTTGGTATTTTTCCACAGGCAGGCTCATTCCTGGTACCTGATTATGATGCGCTCCTTGCACGGAGCGAGGAACAAGGAGCAATGGGCGAGAAAGCAGGGGATGAGGAGTTCTCAGATGAACAAGATGCATCTGATTCAGAAGTCCTTGTCCCCTCATTTCTGTTCCCTGCTCCTAGCTCCCTGTCCCCTGCCTCTTTCCTCCCGGAAAAGTCCATTCATACGCCTTTGCCAATGGATGCGTCGCAGGAAGATGCTGTACGGGCGATTAAAGCTGGTCAGTCGTTGGTAGTACAAGGGCCGCCTGGTACGGGTAAGTCGCAACTTATTGCGAATCTGATGGCCGATGCGGCAGCGTCTGGTAAGCGTGTATTGCTGGTGTGTCAGAAACGGGCTGCGCTCGATGTTGTGCAGGAACGCCTTCGCCAGGTTGGCATGGCTCCATTTTTGGCCTTGATTCACGATTTTCAGGATGATCGCCGTGCGTTGTACACACAGATTGCCAATCAGATTAACCAGGTTGAAGCCTATCGTCGGCAAAATAATAGCCTAAACGCCGTATTACTCGAACGTGATTTCGATAGTGAAAGTCGTCGGATCGATGAGACGATTGCCGAACTAAACGCCTTCAAACGGGCTCTTTTTGATACGAGTGAGAGTGGTGTATCGGCTAAAGAATTATACCTTACCTGTGACCCCATTACTCCTGCTATTGCATTAAATGATATTTATCCACAATTCCACTTATCGAATGTGGATAACTTTGTTCGGCGGCTTACCGATTATGCAGCCTACCAGCAACGGTTAGGAACTAATCACCTTTGGGCTGAGCGTGTAAGTTTCGCTTCCTTTGCTAATGCTGATTTAGGAAAGGCCGATCAAACCATTGGGCAATGGGCAGCGCTTCGAGATAAGACGAATGAACAAACGACGGACTTATTAGGTCGGCCTCTTTTATTACCACAACTTCTAGAATGGCAGGCTCATGATTGGGAACTGACTGCACTGTTAAGCCTGCTGGATGCGCCAGATGCTTCAGAGCTTTGGGCAGTTGTTAATCAGTTGCGGCAGACACCCTATCATCCGGCTTTTACGACTGACGAAACGAAATTTGAGCAAATAGCCCATGCCTGGGACGAATCACTTGAGGCACCCGGCCCGGAGATGTCGCTACCAACAACTGAGTTACGCTCGTTTCGAACCTTGTTGGCCGATGCGCTTACGGCCCGTTCATCGTGGGTAAGCTGGAACTGGTGGCAGTTGACTAATTCCGGAAAAGGGCAGCTTCAGACCGTTATTACGACCAACTTACTAACGCTGGCAGAGGTCGATTTGCAGACGTTGGCCACAAAAGTTGATAAGCGTATCCGGTTAGAAGCTACCCGATATGAAGCGAATACATTGTTGACAGGACTGCTACTAACCGAATTGCCGAATAGTCTGCGAATTTTGCGTCGGGCACAGCATATAACTGAGCGTATAAAAGCTATCCAACCGTTACAACAGCTTCCCGAAGCATGTTGGCAGGCTCATGAACGGTTTATTGATACCGTAAAGACATTATTGAGTCTTGCGGCAATTGTAGAGCAACAGAGAGTTAATGCAGAGGTCTATTTAACACTCAATCAAATCAATCAGATTTGGGAAGACAACGTATATGCCAGCAATCTCCGAAAAACTCTCCGCAATGATTTCGATCTGATGGTAGAATCTGATCGATTAAAAGACTGTTTTTCGGAGAGTGAACAGACTGTTGTAAGTCGATTGAAGCAGCTAGAACCAGCTCGTTGGGTCAGTGATTTTCAGACGAGTCTTCGTCGTGTCTGGCTCGATCATATCGAAAACCAATACCCTGAACTTCGGAGTGTGTCATCACTTAAAATGAGTCAGTGGGAGCAGACCTTGCAGGAGAGTGTGTTGCGGAAACAGACGCTAAGCCGCGATATTTTGCTTGTTAAACTTCGGGAACAGACTTACCGGAACTTATTACTTAATCGTCTGAACAATGTAGTTACATATCGTGATTTGTTGCATCAGACGACTAAAAAGCGTAACGTATGGCCGGTTCGGAAGTTGATGGAGTCGTTCGCCGATGAAGTATTTAAAGTAGTACCCTGCTGGCTGGCGTCGCCTGAATCCGTTTCGGCTATGTTTCCGTTGACGGAAGGTCTGTTCGATCTGGTTATTTTTGATGAAGCCTCGCAGTGCTTCGCTGAAAATGGGGTTCCTGCAATCGTGAGAGGCAAACAGGTCATTGTCACAGGAGATAACCAGCAACTCCGGCCCAGTGATCTCTATCGAACCCGTTTAGACGAATCAGATACGGACGAGGAAATAGCCGCATCCCTTGAGGTTGAATCGCTACTCGAATTAGCGGCTCAACAATTGCCACAGGTATCGTTAACAGAACATTATCGTAGCCGCTCACTCGACCTGATTACATTCTCGAACGAGCATTTTTATCAAAGTAAACTGTCTCTCCTGCCGCATTTTGAAGAGATTAACCGACATGAGCCTGCCATTCGTTATTTGAATGTAAAAGGCATGTGGCAACAAAACACAAATCCTATCGAAGCCGCGGCCGTTCTGGAACTTCTGGATCGATTAGTTACTGAATTGCCCGGCCGTTCTGTGGGGATTGTAACGTTTAACTTTCCACAGCAACAGTTAATTCAGGATATGCTGGAGAGCCGGGCAGAAGCTGGATCATTATCAGGTGATGATGCTCACAAACTCCCAGCTGATTTATTTGTCAAAAACATTGAAAACGTGCAGGGCGATGAGCGCGATATTATCATTTTCTCCATCGGTTATGCTCCTGATGAGCGTGGGCGTTTATCCATGCAGTTTGGTAGCCTGAATACACGTGGGGGGGGGAATAGGTTGAATGTAGCCGTGACAAGAGCGCGTGAACGAGTATATGTTGTAACGAGTTTATGGCCAGAACAATTAACAATTGCTGGCTCAGCGAATGAAGGCCCTAAGCTTCTAAAAGCATACCTTTCTTATGCATTGACCGTAGCTCAGGAAAATTTTCAGCCTGTGCTACCATCATTGCAGACACTACCATCCAATGTTTTGTTAAAAGACAGGTTAGCAATCCAGCACCCAGACTGGCAACCTGAGCTTCCTTTTGCTGATTTAACCGTTAAGTCTGGTGAGACCTATG
Organism: Spirosoma arboris; assembly: GCF_009754945.1. GTDB lineage: Bacteria > Bacteroidota > Bacteroidia > Cytophagales > Spirosomataceae > Spirosoma > Spirosoma arboris. Next base: position 322,680 of record NZ_WPIN01000002.1, on the reverse strand, counting down.
AATCACTTGTGCTAACCGATGACGAAGCGTATTATCAACAGACCTCCAAACAAGCTCACGCCTATTTGCCAATAGCCCTGCAGGTTCGAAAGTGGCCATTTCAACGAGTTTGGAGCCGAGAGTTTTGGCGACTAGCGCGGGTGGATACCCACGATTTGTAAAAGTTAATCCTGGAATTTAGCCGTGTGTTTCCATCGGAGGCAGAACCACTGCATTACTTCATAAACAAAAAGCCTGAGGAGACTCAGGCTTTTTGTTTACTCGTTCATCATACCAATAAACTGGTCGAACAGATAATGTGAATCGTGCGGACCAGGCGATGATTCCGGGTGATATTGCACTGAGAACGCAGGCTTGTCTTTCCGACGGATACCCTCAATGGTCTTATCATTGAGGTTGATGTGAGTCAATTCAACATTGTCTGTATCCATAACTTCATCAGCTTTCACGGCAAAACCGTGGTTCTGCGAAGTTACCTCACAATGGCCTGTGATCAAATTTTTGACCGGGTGGTTCAAACCCCGGTGGCCATTATGCATTTTATAGGTTGAAATACCACTGGCCAGCGATAAAATCTGATGACCTAAGCATATACCGAATAAGGGCGTTTCTGTATCTAAAGCCTGCTTAACAGTCTCAACTGCGTAAGGCATAGCTGCTGGATCGCCAGGGCCATTGGCAATGAAATAGCCATTCGGTTTCCATGCTGCTAGCTCGCTATAAGGCGTTTTAGCCGGGAATACCTTGCAGAATACACCGCGTTGGTTAAAGTTGCTGAGAATACTCTTCTTGACGCCTAAATCTAGTACAGCTACCCGTAACTTCGATTCAGGGTTACCTTGTTCGTAGGCTTCCTGTGTACATACTTCTGACGATAATTCCAGACCAGCCATGTCAGGTACTTTTTGCAACTCAGCTAATAGGATAGCTGGGTCTAGAATTTCCGACGAGATGATGCAGTTCATAACGCCTTTCGAACGTATGTAACGCACCAGTTGACGTGTATCAACACCATGAATCCCAACAATACCGGCTTTCTCAAAATAATCCTGTAATGAGCCGTCAGCAGTATAACGTGAGTGAATGTTAGAGAAAAAATTGCAGACCATTGCCCGAATTTTTACACTACTCGACTCTTGTTCTGCATTATTCAGCACACCATAATTACCAATGTGTGAGGTTGTATTAATAATTACCTGACCGTAGTAGGAGGGATCTGTGTAAATCTCCTGATAACCGGTCATGCCTGTGTTGAAGCAAATTTCACCACCAGCTGTCCCTATTTTACCAAGAGCTAGTCCCCGATATACGGTTCCATCCTGCAAAACCAACAGTGCCTCAGGTTGCTGCGTATGTTTCATCTATGCGTTTGGCTTGAAAGACTAAAAAAAAGGGCTAACCGTTGCGGTTAACCCATTTCTATATGACGTTTTTGTAGGTCACTCCGTTATGCTTCTTCTTTACCACCTTTTAAACGATCCTGTAACTCGTTCAGTTCGTCCCATTTGCCATCGCGGGCCAGGGCTGCTTGTTCGTTCCAGGTTGTTGCGTCATGTACATTGAACCGAGGGCCTGCATCAACTAATACTTGTTGAACGGCTTCGTCCTGTGCATCGGCTAACTGTGCAAAGGTAGTAATACCAGCGTTGTTGAGCAACTCAGCAATTTTTGGACCGATACCTTCAATTTTAGTCAGGTCGTCGCCAGTAGCTGGTGCTTCTTCCGCTGAAACAGGTGTTGTTTCTACTACTTCTGCAGCAGGAACTTCAGCTGTTTCAGCAGTCCGTGAACCACTACCACGACGACTACGACGTGTTTTTGTTGTTGCAGCAGCTTTTTCAGCAGCAGCAGCCAGAAGTGTTTCGTTGAAATCAACCAGTTCGATCAGGCAGGTTTCGGCATTATCACCTAAGCGGTTGCCCAGCTTGATGATACGTGTGTAACCACCTGGACGGCTAGCGATTTTATCGGCTACATTACCGAACAATTCTTTAATTGTCTCCTTGTCGTGCAGCGATTGGAATACAACGCGACGATTCTGGTAGGTGTCATCTTTAGCCTTGGTCAAAATAGGCTCCACGAATTTGCGGAGTTCTTTCGCCTTCGCTACTGTCGTCTCAATGCGTTTGTGCAGGATGAGCGACGAGGCCATGTTCTGCAACATCGCTTCGCGGTGCGAGTGCGTCCGGCTTAGGTGATTATCTTTTTTACCGTGTCTCATTATTTCTTGTTTGTTTCAAGCGTCAAGTTCCACGTTCAATGTTATTCACATGGAACTTGAAACCTGGAACAACTTTTTAGTCTTCGTCTAATCTGTACTTAGCGACGTCCATGCCGAACGTCAGGTTCTTTTCAGCAACTAATTGCTCAAGCTCCGTCAAAGACTTCTTACCGAAGTTACGGAACTTCATCATGTCCGAAATCTCTAACCGAACGAGGTCACCCAGCGTCCGTACATCAGCCGACTTAAGACAGTTGTAGGCACGTACCGACAGATCAAGGTCAGCCAGCGACGTTTTCAGAAGTTTCCGCATGTGCAGTACTTCTTCGTCTACTACATTTTCCTCTTCTGGTTTGGCCGTTTCAAACGTCATGGTTTGATCCGAGAACAGCATGAAGTGCTGAATCAGGATATAAGCTGCACCTTTCAAAGCTTCTTCTGGATGGATAGATCCATCCGTTTCGATGTCTAAAAGCAGACGCTCATAGTCCGTTTTCTGCTCAACCCGCGTGTTTTCAACGCTATATTTCACGTTTTTGATTGGCGTGTAAATAGCATCGATAGGGATATGACCAAACGGTAATTCGTTTGCCCGTGGTTCATCAGCCGGAACATAGCCACGACCTTTCTCCACGAAAATTTCCATCTCTAAATCCCGGGTATCATCGATGTGACAGATTTCCAGTTCTGGATTTAGCACCTCGAACGATGGCGAGAACTTAGATATATCACCGGCCTTCAGGACCGATTGTTTCTTTATGTTGACGGTGATCTTGTTGTCGACCATGTCATTGATCTTCTTGAAACGAACCATTTTCAGGTTCAGAATGATCTCTGTCACGTCTTCAACAACGCCCTCGATAGAAGAAAACTCGTGCAACACACCTGGGAATTTTACGCTGGTGATGGCATATCCTTCCAACGATGACAGCAAAATGCGACGAAGCGCATTGCCGATTGTTACACCGTATCCTTTTTCAAGGGGTTTGAATTCAAACACCCCGTGAAAGTCGTCAGCTTTCTCCACTACGACTTTGTCGGGCATTTGGAACGCTAATATTGACATACGTTTCGTATTTTACAGCAGTTCTCTGCCTTGGCGTGAAGACTGAAATTTGTACGGTTTTCAGTGCTTCGGTTTTAGAACTTTACTGGCCGAATGACCAGCTTTGCACTAAAACCAATCAACCTAAACCGTAACTTATTTATAGAAAATCCAGCAGAACCCACGAAATGAGTTCTGCTAGTAAGCTTACTTCGAATACAATTCGACGATGGCCTGCTCGTTGAAGTTCTCAGGTATCTGATCACGCTCAGGGTAGCTAATAAACTTACCCGTTAGTTGTTGAGCATCCCATTCAACCCAGTTATAACGCTTTGTGTTGCGAGCAGCTACACTTGTTGTAACCGCTTCGAGTGATTTCGACTTCTCACGAACACCAATCAATTGACCAGGTTTCAGCGAGTAAGAAGGAATATTTACCACTTCGCCATCAACAACGATGTGTTTGTGAGCTACCAACTGACGAGCAGCCCGACGAGAAGAAGCGATACCCAAACGATAAACCGTGTTATCTAAACGAGCTTCGCACAATTTGAGCAGGTTTTCACCCGTGATACCTTCGCGAACCTGTGCCCGGTGGAACAGTGCACGGAACTGACGTTCCAGGATACCATAGGTATATTTTACTTTCTGCTTTTCCAGCAGTTGGAGTGCATATTCGGACTGTTTCCGTTTGCGACCCCGACCGTGCATACCCGGTCCGTAATTTTTCTTCTGGAGCGCTTTGCTCGGCCCCATCACGGGTTCGCCGAACTTGCGCGAGATTTTGGCTTTTGGCCCAATGTAACGTGCCATTCTTCAATGAATGAATAATTGTGAAACAATGGACAGACACAACTAAATGTCGCCTGCCCCTATTCATGCCATCCGTAAATTATACGCGACGACGTTTTGGCGGCCGACACCCATTGTGCGGCAGCGGGGTAATATCACGAATCGTTGTTACTTCGATACCTGAATTCTGAATGGTGCGGATCGCCGACTCACGACCTGATCCTGGACCTTTCACGAATACTTCTGCTTTACGCATTCCCAAATCATGGGCAACGGTAGCACAGTTTTGAGCGGCTGTTTGTGCAGCATAGGGTGTATTTTTCTTTGAGCCGCGAAAGCCCATTTTACCCGCCGATGCCCAGGAAATAACCTGGCCGTTCATGTTGGTGATCGAAATGATGATGTTGTTAAACGTAGCCCGGATGTGTACCTGACCAACGGGTTCAACAACTACCACTCGCTTTTTCGCTTTGTCTTTGCGTTTTGCTTGAGCCATTGTTTGTAGGTAATCGTCAATGTGCCACCGGTAACATTACTTGCCATTCAACTATAAATGACCTCAAATGCTCCTTATGACGATGAGCGACCGATTAATTATTTCGTTACTTTCTTCTTGTTAGCAACAGTCTTACGTTTCCCTTTCCGGGTACGTGAGTTATTTTTCGTGTGCTGGCCACGAACCGGTAACCCTTTCCGGTGACGCAAACCCCGGTAGCAACCGATGTCCATCAAACGTTTGATGCTCAACTGAACTTCTGAACGTAACTGACCTTCCACTTTGTATTCGTTCGAGATCGCGTTACGTACTGCACTCGCTTCTTCGTCCGTCCACTCATTGGCTTTCTTGTCAACACTGATACCAGCGTCGGTCAGGATTTTCTTAGCCCGGCTACGACCGATGCCGTAGATGTACGTCAGCGCGATTTCACCACGCTTCTTGTCTGGAATATCAACACCTGCAATACGTGCCATGCTTAGCCTTGTCTTTGTTTGTAACGGGGATTCTTTTTGTTGATCACGTACAGCTTCCCTTTCCGCCGGATCACTTTGCAGTCTTCACTGCGCTTTTTGATGGACGCTTTAACTTTCATGATTTAAAAGTTTGCAGTTTATAGTTTGTGGTTTTAATTATCCATTTTGCAACGTCGAATTATGAACCACAAACCACAAACTTATTTGTATCGGTACACAATCCTTGCCTTACTTAAGTCGTAAGGCGACATTTCTAATTTTACGCGATCTCCGGGCAAAATCTTGATGTAGTTCATCCGCATTTTGCCGGAGATATGAGCAATTACTTCATGCTTGTTGGCCAATTCGACCCGGAACATCGCATTCGATAATGCCTCCAAAATCACACCGTCTTGTTCTATTGAATTCTGCTTTGCCATGTTGCTTTAAGCCGCCATCAGTTCCTGTGTATCGACCATCAGGCTAGTATTCGCGGTGACTGCTTCGATGTATTCAAAGGTGGTTAAAATCTCAGCTTTTCCTTTCCGTACGGCCACTGTGTGTTCAAAGTGAGCCGAAGGTTTGCGGTCAACTGTCCGAATAGTCCAGCCATCGCGTTCCTGGACAACCCCTTTCTTACCGAAGTTAATCATTGGCTCAATCGCCAAAATCATACCTTCCCGTAATTTAGGACCCTGACCTCGCTTTCCGTAGTTTGGTACCTCAGGAGCTTCGTGCAGGTTCTGACCAACGCCATGACCAACTAATTCCCGGACTACAGAATAACCGAATTTCTCGGTGTAGGTCTGAATTGCATAACCAATATCACCCACTCGATTCCCTTCTATCGCTTGGCCTAATCCAAGATAAAGCGACTCTTTTGTACGACTTAGCAATCGACGAACGGCTGGACTAACATCACCAACAGGGTACGTATAGGCGCTATCGCTATGATAGCCATTCAGTTTAACACCGCAGTCAATCGAGATGATATCTCCATCGCGAAGCTCGTAACGGCTCGGAAACCCATGAACCACTACATCATTGACAGAAATACAGAGTGAAGCCGGAAACTTATTATAACCTAAGAACGATGGAATGCCACCATTATCCTTTATAAACGTTTCTGCAACGATGTCCAGTTCCTTTGTGGTAATACCAGGCCGGATAAGTTTTGCCACTTCGGCATGTGCTTTCCCAAGAACCTGAGCACTGATTTTTATCAAAGCAATTTCTTCATCGCTTCTATAAAAAATCATTTTATCCTTTTTGTCAGAACCAGCCATTTCAATTAAGCTGCTACAGTCTCGCTGCTCGTTCGTCCTTGTACGCGACCTGATTTCATCAGACCTTCGTACCGACGCATGAGTAGGTAACTTTCTACTTGCTGAAGCGTATCCAATACAACACCAACCATGATCAACAGTGACGTACCACCGAAGAATTGTGCAAATCCGCTAGTCATTCCCAATAGATTGGCAATAGCTGGTAGAATCGCTACAATAGCCAGCATAACAGCACCAGGCAATGTAATTCGGTCAAGTACTGTGCCAATGTATTCAGATGTCTGAAGACCTGGTTTCACACCTGGAATGAACCCTCCACTACGTTTCATATCATCGGCAATCTGAACGGGGTTAACCGAGATAGCTGTGTAGAAGAACGTAAAGATGATGATCAACAACGCAAACAGAACATTGTACTGCCAGGTAGTGTAACTCTGGAATGCATTTTGAACGCCCGCTGCGAAGTCACTTTTTTCAGCGAACAACCCGGCTACATACGTTGGAATGAACATTAACGCCTGAGCAAAAATGATAGGCATGACACCTGCTGCATTCAACTTTAGTGGCAAGTACTGCCGTTGTCCACCCACAACCTTATTCCCGATGACCTGCTTAGCGTACTGAATTGGAATACGACGCACAGCTTGAGTCAATACAACAGCACCCATGACAACAAAATACAGAGCAACGATCTCCAGTACGAAAATCAGAATACCACCTGAACCTCTCGATTGTTGCTCACCGATAATGGCACCTGGAAGCCGGGATACAATCCCGATCATGATGATCATGGAAATCCCGTTACCAATACCTTTGTCTGTAATCCGTTCGCCCAACCACATACAGAAAATTGTGCCTGCTGTTAGAACGAATAAGGATGAGATGGTGAATAATCCTCGATCGATTAACAATGCTTCTTGTGGAATTGTCGTACGAACGTAGGTGATAGCCTGTACAGCCGTTACACCAATTGTGAGTATCCGCGTAATCTGGTTCAGCCGTTTACGTCCTGACTCCCCTTCCTTCTGCATTTTCTGGAAGTAGGGAAGAGCCAGTGTCAGTAACTGAATAGCAATCGATGCCGAAATATATGGCATGATGCCCAATGCAAAAATCGAAGCCTTACTGAACGCACCACCTAAAAAGGTGTCCAACAAACCGAGCAATCCCTGCGGATTAAGGTTCAGTTTCTGGGGGTCAACGCCTGGTAGGACAATGGCCGAACCGAGACGAAACGCCGTAATGAACAACAGCGTGTTGAGGATTCGACTCCGCAACTCGTCAATTGCAAAAATATTCTTAAACGTGGTGATGAGTCGGTTCATAAAAGTAGATCGGTCTTTGCCGTGCTCACAACTTAGTTAGCTGCTTCTTCTTTCGCTTCTTTTGTAGGCACAATTGCCTTACCGCCTGCTTTTTCAATTGCGTCTTTCGCGCTAGCCGAGAAAGCGTGGGCATGGATTTCAACAGCGGTGGTCAATTCACCTCGGCTCAATACTTTAACAAGATCTTTCTTGCTTACCAGACCATGCTGGAGCAGGAATTCCATGTCAACGACTGTTGCCTTGGTTTCATCAACCAGCGCTTGGATAGCGTCTAGGTTGAGAGGTTTATATTCGACGCGGTTAATATTCTTGAAGCCGAACTTAGGCACGCGACGTTGAAGTGGCATCTGACCACCTTCGAAGTGTGTCTTACGACTATAACCTGAGCGCGACTGCGCTCCTTTGTGACCACGCGTAGACGTTCCGCCCATGCCTGATCCCTGCCCGCGTCCGACTCGCTTGCGCTCTCTGACGGAACCTTTTGCCGGTCTAAGGTTGCTTAAATTCATTGCTATGTTAATAAAAAGTGATTCTTCTGGCTTGTCAACTCGTCTCTAACGCAGGGTTACAGCGGCCTGAAAACCAAAAGAATCGCAAAGATACTTAAATTTCTTCAACTTTCACTAGGTGCTGCACCTTATTGATTGCACCTTTCAGCGCGTCATTATATTCTAGTTCGACGCTGCGGTTGATTTTGCCCAAGCCCAATGACTTGATAGCGTTCTTTTGAGATAGCGGCCGTTTAATGGTGCTGCTGACCTGCGTGATGCGTACTCGTGCCATGTCTGTTGCTCCGTTTAATTAACCGTTAAATACTTTTGCCAAACTTACCTGACGTTGGAAAGCGACCTGGTGAGGTAACCGCATTTTCAGCAGCGCATCAAGAGTAGCTTTTACAACGTTGTGAGGATTTGATGATCCTTTCGATTTTGCCAGGATATCGTGAATACCAGCCGATTCAAGAACGGCCCGCATAGCACCACCAGCAATTACGCCAGTACCTGGAGATGCTGGTTTCAGCAGGACAAAACCACCGCTGAATTTACCTTCCATTTCGTGAGGAATCGTACGCTTCAAAAGAGGAACCTGCACCAGGTTTTTCTTAGCGTCTTCTACTCCTTTGGCAATCGCATCTGTTACTTCATTGGCTTTGCCTAATCCGTAACCAACGACACCGTTACCGTCTCCGACGACGACAATCGCCGAGAAACTGAATCGGCGACCACCTTTTACCACCTTCGCTACGCGGTTAATGGCTACAACCTTTTCCTTTAGGTCGGCTTCGTTAAATTTTGTCGGTCTTGCTGAATTGATGTTCATCGCTTAGAACTTAAGGCCACCCTCGCGGGCTGCATCGGCCAGTGCTTTTACTTTACCGTGATATAAGTAGCCATTGCGGTCAAACACAGCTGCGCTGATGTTCTGAGCAATTGCTTTTTCAGCTAACCGCTGACCTACTTTCTTCGCTGTTTCGAGGGTGTTACCTTCGATTTCGCTTTTCAACTCAACAGACGATGCTGCTGCCAGAGTATGACCGGCTACGTCATCAATAAGTTGTGCGTAAATGCCCGTGTTAGAACGGAAAACGGATAGACGGGGACGTTCGGCTGTACCGGATACTTTCGCCCGGATACCAAACTTAATCCGCTGTCTTCTTTCTTGTTTTGTAGTTGCCATGTTATTTGATTCCGACCAAATAGGCGTTTAAATGTTTCAAGTTCTTTATTCAAAGTTTCAAGTTTGCTTCTATTTGTTCCTAAAAGAAACATAAAGCCTTGAGCTTGAAACCTTGAACTAAAAACGCTATTTCTTAGACGAAGATTTACCTGCTTTCCGGCGAACTTGCTCACCAATGAAGCGGATACCTTTGCCTTTATACGGCTCAACTTTACGGAGTGAACGGATTTTAGCCGCTACATCGCCAAGAAGTTGTTTGTCTGAGCCTTCCAGATATACTTTCGGATTCTGACCTTTTTCAGTTACAGCCGTTACCTTGATTTCTTCTGGAACTGCTACGTACACATTGTGTGAGTAGCCAAGTTGCAATTCAAGAACATTGTTGGCAACTGATGCTTTGTAACCTACCCCAATAACTTCGAGGTTAAGTTTAAAGCCTTCGCTAACGCCCAATACCATATTGCTAACCAGCGAACGATACAGACCGTGCAGTGCTTTGTGGCGTTTCTGCTCCGTTGGACGGGACACTTGAATCTGGCCTTCTTCGACTGCTACCGAAATGTCCGGGTCAACCGTTTGGTGCAGGGTGCCTTTAGGCCCTTTTACCGTAACGACGTTTTGGTCGTTGACAGACAACGTTACGTTGCTGGGTAGGGCGATGGGTTTCTTACCTATGCGTGACATCGTTCAGTTCGGATTAATATACGTAACACAATACTTCTCCACCAACGTTCAGCGTCTTCGCTTCTTTATCGGTCATCACACCTTTTGAGGTCGAGATGATAGCAACACCCAGGCCATTTAAGATACGTGGCAGATGATCGGCTCCCCGATACTGACGTAAGCCTGGCCGGCTGATCCGTTGCAGGTCAACGATAGCGGACTGCTTCGTTGTAGGATTGTACTTCAAAGCAATTTTGATGGTGCCTTGTGCAGTGCTATCGTCGAACTTATAGTTCTGGATAAACCCTTTGTCGTACAAAACTTTGGTAATTTCTTTCTTTATATTGGAAGCAGGGATCTCCACTACCCGGTGCTTTGCCCGGATGGCATTTCTAACGCGGGTTAGAAAATCTGCTATTGGATCTGTATTCATTCTTAGCGTTGCGTTACTTGCAAACTTCTCTTTTTGAGAAAGTTCGCAAAATTACGGAAACTGAATTACAAAGAGAAATGGAATCTGGAATTACCAGCTTGCTTTAGTTACACCTGGAATTTTACCCGCTGATGCCATTTCCCGGAAGGTTACCCGCGAAATACCAAACTTGCGCATATAGCCCCGAGGACGACCTGTTAGTTTGCAACGATTGTGCAGACGAACTGGCGATGCATTTTTAGGGAGCTTATCCAGACCGATGTAATCACCAGCAGCTTTCAGAGCAGCCCGTTTCGTAGCATATTTGGCAACTAACGCTTCGCGTTTCCGTTCCCGTGCTTTGATTGATTCTTTTGCCATTGTCTTAGCCTTTGTGTCGGTTGTTATTTACCACTTTTAGCAAACGGCATGCCCATTGCTTTCAACAACTCATAGCTTTCGTTGTCGGTGTTAGCTGTCGTCACAAATGTGATGTCCATTCCCGAAATACGAGCTACTTTTTCGATGCTAATCTCTGGGAAGATAATCTGCTCCTGCACGCCGAACGTGTAGTTGCCACGGCCATCGAACCCTTTATCGCTAATGCCTTTGAAGTCACGAACACGTGGCAACGATACTGTTGTCAGGCGATCCATAAATTCATACATTTTCTCACCACGTAAGGTCACTTTCGCACCAATAGGCATTTTCTCCCGCAGTTTGAAGTTAGAAACCGCTTTTTTCGACATAGTCGCAACGGCTTTCTGACCCGTGATGGTCGTCAATTCTTCGACGCCCACGTCAACCAATTTCTTATCGGCGACAGCGGCTCCAATACCTTTATTGATGACAATTTTGCTCAAGCGGGGTACTTGCATAACCGACTTGTATTGAAACTTGTCCTTCAACTGAGGTACGACTTCGCTTAAATATTTTTCTTTCAGTCTTGGCGTTGCCATTCTCTTAGACCTTTATTATTTACGGACGTCAGGGATGAAGTTGCCGGTCTTTTTCGAGAACCGTTGCAGTTTACCCTTTTCATTCAACTTACGACCCGTACGGGTAGGTTCGCCGGTAGCGGGGTCAACCAGTTTCAGATTACTGATGTGGATTGAACCTTCCGTTTTTTCCAGACTTCCCTGCGGATTCGAAGCCGTTGGCTTCAGGTGTTTGGTAATCATAGCCACCCCTTCAACACGGGCACGATCTTTTTCTACAATTACTTCTTTCACCACACCGCGCTGACCTTTCGAGTTACCACCAATCACGACGACCGTATCGCCCGTCTTGATGTGGAATTTGTGTGTCGGTAGCGTTATTTTCTTCTCCATTGCTTACAATACCTCTGGGGCTAACGATACGATTTTCATAAACTGCTTCTCGCGCAATTCGCGGGCTACAGGTCCAAAAATCCGAGTACCACGTGGCTCATCGTTGTTGTTGAGCAACACAGCTGCGTTGTCTTCGAAACGGATGTACGAACCATCTTTCCGGCGTACTTCCTTTTTTGTCCGAACAACCACGGCTTTCGAAACCGTACCTTTTTTCATACTGCTGGACGACAGGGCTTGCTTCACTGTCACGACAATCTTGTCACCGACCGATGCATACCGTTTGCCCGTACCGCCCAGGACTCGGATAACCAGCACTTCTTTTGCGCCACTGTTATCGGCTACTCCTAATCTTGATTCTTGCTGTACCATGGCTTACTTCGCTTTTTCGATGATTTCGACTAACCGCCAACGTTTATTTTTGCTCAATGGGCGGGTTTCCATTACGCGAACTGTGTCGCCGATACCACACTCATTTTTCTCGTCATGAACCGTCAATTTTTTGGTCTTGTTCATGAACTTGCCATACATCGGGTGTTTCACTTTGCGATCAATCGCAACTGTGATTGTTTTCTGCATTTTATTGCTGGTCACCCGCCCGATACGCTCTTTACGTGCGTTACGCTCCGATGCCGATTTCGCTTCGCTCGTTGCAGGAACGGCTGCCTTCGGCTGTTCTGTTGCTGCTGCCGCTGGGGTTGTTACTTCCTCCTGCGGTGCTGGTGCTTGTTGCTCTTCCATCGTCGTGTCTTATTAGGCTTGCCGCGATTTAACTGTCAGTTCTGTGTGCAGGCGAGCAATCCGTTTGCGGCTCTCGCGGATGCGCATGGGGTTCTCGATTGGAGACACAGCATGAGCAAACTTCAGTTTCAGCAGGCGATCCTGTTCCGCACCGATTTCAGTACGTAAGGCATCCGCCGACAATCCTTTCAAATCTTCTTTTTTCATCTTGTTCGTCGCTTAGGGATACTACTCTTCGCCTTGCTCCTGATAATCGCGCCGGACTACAAACTTGGTCCGAACGGGCAACTTCTGAGCGGCTAAGCGAAGGGCTTCCATACCCGTTGCTAAATCAACTCCCGTTGTTTCGAACATAATCGTGCCGGGTTTCACTACGGCTACCCAGTATTCGGGAGCACCTTTACCTTTACCCATCCGTACTTCAGCCGGTTTCTTGGTGATCGGCTTGTCTGGGAAAATACGAATCCAAACCTGGCCTTCACGTTTCATGGCCCGGGTTACGGAAATACGAGCGGCTTCAATCTGGCGGGCGGTAATCCGACCTGGTTCCAATGATTTGATAGCGAACGTACCGAAAGAGATCTCATGACCGCGCGATGCGATACCTGGAATCCTTCCTTTATGCTGTTTACGGAATTTAGTTCTTTTTGGCTGTAACATTAGCTCTAAAAGTTGGAGTCGATAGTGGTTAGTCGATAGTCGTTAGAATTACTGACGACTGTCGACTGCCAACTGACGACTAAGTTTATCGTCTTGGTCCACCTTGACCACCACCACGGTTGCCACCTTGACCACCGCCCCGGTTACCGCCCTGGCCACCACCACGATTGGCACCTGGAGCGCCACCGCGATTGCCACCCTGGCCGCCCCGATCGTTACCACCGCGGTCACCACGACCACGACCGCCCCGATCGTTGCCATCACGGTCGCCACGAGGGCCCCGACGATCACCACGGTCGTTAGCAGATGCTGTACGTTCTCCGGCTTGTGCCTGGCTCATCATTGCTGATGGAGACAGATCACGTTTGCCATAAACTTCGCCTTTGAAAATCCACACTTTGATGCCGATTTTACCGTAAACGGTTTGGGCTTCAGAGATAGCATAATCGATATCAGCGCGGAGTGTATGAAGAGGTACACGACCTTCTTTATATTGCTCTGAGCGGGCAATTTCAGCGCCACCTAAACGACCCGATACCTTTACTTTGATACCTTGAGCACCTACGCGGAGAGCTGACTGGATAGCCTGCTTCATGGCACGACGGAACGAAATACGAGCCTGTAATTGCTGAGCAATAGCTTCGCCAACAAGTTTAGCATCGATTTCTGGCCGTTTGATTTCGAAGATGTTGATCTGGACATCTTTGCCCGTGATCTTTTTCAATTCTTCTTTAATCTTATCGACCTCGCCACCGCCTTTACCGATTACAATACCCGGACGGGCTGTGTGAATCGTGAGAGTAACCCGTTTCAGGGTACGCTCGATAACTACCCGAGCAATGGCTCCTTTCGGAATACGGGCTGCTACGTATTTGCGGATTTTCTCGTCTTCAACGAGTTTATCAGCAAACTCTTTGCCGCCGTACCAGCTCGATTCCCAGCCCCGAACAATACCAAGTCGCAGGCCAACTGGATTTATTTTTTGTCCCATTTCTTAATTATTGTTCGTTTTCAGGGGTTTCTGCTTCTGCTGCCGTCAACACAGATTGCGCTGCGCTGTCAACCACGATTGTGATATGATTTGACCGCTTCCGAATCCGGTGACCACGACCTTGTGGAGCTGGACGTAGACGCTTCAGCATCGGACCTCCATCAACAAAAACCGTTTTCACATAAAGATCAGCGTCTTCGATGCGCTCATCTTCATTTTTCTGTTGCCAGTTGGCAACGGCCGATAAAAGCACTTTCTGCAATACACCGGCACCAGCCTGTGGCTGATATTTTAACAGACCCAACGCCCGACTAACACGCTGACCACGAATGAGGTCGGCGATTATCCGCATCTTACGGGGCGACGTGGGCACATCTTTAAGTTTCGCTACTGCTTCCATTTTGGAATTGTGAGTTGTAGAGTCGTATAGTTATCGAGTTTGTTAGTGTGCATAAGCCAACTACATGACTTTCAACTATACAAGCTCAGTTTATCGTTTGCCCTTGTCTTTCTTTGCGGTGTGCCCCCGGAAGTTGCGCGTTGGTGAAAATTCACCGAGCTTGTGGCCTACCATGTTTTCCGTTACATAAACCGGGATAAACTTGTTGCCGTTGTGAACAGCGAAGGTGTGGCCTACGAAATCCGGCGAAATCATCGAACGACGCGACCAGGTTTTGATGACCGATTTCTTGCCCGAATCATTCTGAGCCTGAACTTTATTGTCCAGACGGAAATCAATATATGGGCCTTTTTTGAGTGAACGTGCCATTGTTATCTGTTACTTTTTGCGTCGGCTAATAATCATGCTTTCAGATGCCTTGTTCTTGTTTCGGGTCTTCTGACCTTTAGCGAACTGGCCATTGCGTGAGCGTGGGTGACCACCGGAAGCCCGGCCTTCACCACCACCCATTGGGTGATCGACAGGGTTCATCACCACAGCACGAACGCGTGGGCGACGACCTAACCAACGGTTCCGGCCGGCTTTGCCTACGACAACGTTCATGTGGTCGGGATTGGATACCGAACCAACCGTTGCCATACCAGCACTTAATACCCGGCGAGTTTCGCCCGAAGGAAGACGCAGGATAGCGTACTTATCTTCACGACCAACTAACTGAGCGTATGTGCCTGCTGAACGAGCCATTGCACCACCTTTACCTGGTGTCAACTCGATGTTGTGAACGATGGTACCGATTGGCATCAGAGCCAGTGGCAGGGCATTACCAACATCTGGTGTTGAGCCTTCGCCCGACTGAATCGTCTGGCCAACGGTGATACCCTGAGGGGCAATGATGTAGCGTTTTTCGCCGTCAGCATATTGCACCAAAGAGATGCGGGCTGAACGGTTTGGATCGTATTCTACAGTCAAAACTTCGGCAGGTTGGCCGACTTTGTCGCGCTTGAAGTCAATAATACGGTAGTGCCGCTTATGACCTCCTCCAATGTAGCGCATAGTGCGGTGACCTTCGTTATTACGGCCCCCGGTTCTCTTAATGGGCTCCAGCAGACTTTTTTCTGGCTTGGAGGCTGTTATTTCCGCAAAGTCGGGTGCCACGCGAAAACGTGTACTCGGCGTTATTGGTCTTAGTTTTTTAACTCCCATGACTGATTAATTGGTAGAGCAATGCTCGGTTTACAGGTCAGCGTAGATATCAATTACTTCGCCTTCTGCCACCGTTACAATTGCTTTCTTAGTGGTTGGGGTCTTGCCCGATACAACACGTCCGTTGATGTTCTTGCTGCGTTTCTTTCCGTAAACCCGGAATGTGTTGACAGCCTCAACGTTTACGCCGTACATTTTCTCGATGGCTTTGCCAATTTCGAGTTTGTTGGCTTTTAGTTCAACCTCAAAAGCATACTTCCCTTGCTTGTTAAGGCCCGTCATTTTTTCAGTGACGATTGGTCGTTTCAGTACGCTCATGATTATTTTTCGAACAACGTTTGGATGGTTGACAGCGCTTCTTCGCTAATGAGCAGTTGGTCAGCGTTCATCAGATCGTAGGTGTTTACCTGCGAAGCTGTGGTCACTTTCGCTTTCTGCACGTTCCGGCTCGACAAGACAACATTTGTGTTTACGTCGGGCAGAATCAGCAGCGTTTTGCGACCCGTCAGGTTAAGATCACTCAGGAATTGAATGTAATCTTTCGTGCGGGGAGCTTCCAGCGTGATGCTGTCGATAACTGAAATCTTCTCAGCTTTTGCTTTTACAGCGTAAGCAGACTGGCGGGCCAGCGACTTCACTTTTTTGTTCAGTTTGAAGCTATAATCCCGGGGGCGAGGTCCGAAAATTGTACCACCACCAACAAATACAGGTGATTTGGCACTACCGGCGCGAGCACCCCCCGTACCTTTTTGCTTCTTCAGTTTGCGAGTTGAGTGCGCATTTTCAGCACGCTCTTTCGCTTTGTGCGTTCCCTGACGTTGGTTGGCCAGGTATTGTTTCACGTCGAGGTAAATCGCGTGTTGGTTTGGCTCGATGCCGAAAACCTCCTCCGGAAGGGTGACCTTTTTGCCTGTGTCTACGCCCTTGCTGTTATATACGATTACTTCCATGGCCTATTTCTCAATAATAACGTATGAATTTTTAGCTCCGGGAACTGAACCGCTAACAACGAGCAGGTTTTGCTCAGGCAGAATACGCAGAATGCGCAGGTTTTGCACCTTCACGCGATTACCGCCCATCCGACCAGCCATACGAAGACCTTTGAACACGCGCGATGGGAACGAGCAGGCACCGATCGAACCTGGGTGACGACCCCGGTTGTGCTGACCATGCGTTTGACCGCCTACACCACCGAATCCATGACGTTTCACAACGCCTTGGAAACCACGACCTTTAGCTGTTCCAACTACGTCAACGAAGTCGGCTTCAGTAAATACGTCGGCTACCGTAAGGGTTTCACCTAAATTAAGCTCTTGTGTGAATTCTTTGAATTCAACCAGTTTGCGCTTAGGTGTGGTACCAGCTTTTTTGAAGTGGCCCAACTCCGGCTTGTTACTGTGCTTTTCTTTTTTGTCGCCATAACCCAGCTGCACAGCTGTGTAGCCATCTTTCTCGAGGCTACGAACTTGAGTTACAACACAGGGACCCGTCTCAATCACTGTACATGCCAGAGCCTGCCCGTCCGCATTGTACACGCTGGTCATCCCGATTTTCTTGCCAATTAAACCAGACATTTGTGTTTGTTTAAAGTAAGCAGGTAAAAAATAGGTACTGTTTTTCCTTATCGGACTTTCCGAATCGGGCCGCAAAATTAGACAAATATTTAGATGAATCCTATATCTGCTTAACAATCAGCCCAAAAACAACATAAAAAAAGGTCGGGCGCGTTGCACCTGACCTTAAATGGCAGACAAAGCCGTGCAATGCAAGGTTTGTTTGCGAAAAAGTCAGATGTGGTTTCCTTACGGACCTTCACCCTCGTATGTCGTTAGACTCGATGTTCCGAGTTTGGGAGTGCAAAAGTATGAAATAATTAGGAGAAACAGAAAAATTATTTTAAAGAATGTTTGGGCATGGTTTTAAGAAGTATTCTGGTAGTGTTCGGTAATGAATTCTTCGATCGCTATGAGGCCAGTAAACAGTAGGTTTATACCATTTTCTCATTTATTATAGATATCGCAAAACGCCTGAATCCGGTTCGTTCATGTCTCAATCTATAACTCGTCGTCAAACACTGGCGGCCCTGACTGCCTCTGTAGGCGCATCTCTATCGTCAAATTCATTGGACGCCATGCCTGCTCCAACTGCACAGCCTTCCTTTACGCTTTGTCTGAATATGAGTACGATTCGTGGGCATAAACTTGGATTCGTAAAAGAATTGGAAGTAGCCTCAAAGGCTGGTTTTCGATCAGTTGAAATATGGGTTGAGACTTTACAGACTTATTTGAAATCTGGGGCTACTACGGCTGATGCCCGTAAAATCTTGAGCGATACTGGAATAAAAGTTGAAAATGCAATTGGATTTGCACCCTGGATTATCGACGATGAAGCTGCTCGTGCTAAAGGCGTTGCCCAACTCAAGAGCGAAATGGAGATGCTGGCCGAAGTTGGCTGTAAGCGGGTTGCAACTCCACCTATTGGTGCTCAATCGCCGGGGAGTCCCAAAATTGATTTGTATAAAGCTGCCGAACGTTACCGCACCATTTTAGAAGTAGGTGATAAAACAGGCGTTGTACCACAATTGGAATTATGGGGGTTCTCGCCCAATCTGAGCCGATTAGGCGAAGTTATGTTCGTGGCAATTGAAAGCGGCCATCCATCGGCAAGAGTGTTACTGGATATTTATCACCTCTATAAGGGCGGTTCTGGCAATGTGAGTCTGCCATTGGTTGGTAAACCAGCCATTGAGGTTTTTCATGTAAATGACTACACTGCCGACTTTACCCGCGAAAAAATCACTGATGCTGATCGAGTTTTTCCTGGAGATGGTGTTGCTCCAATTAAGGAAACGCTAAAGCTTATTAAGCGTCCTGATCGACCAATTGTGCTGTCGTTGGAGGTTTTTAATAAGATGTACTACGCACAGGAAGCTCAAGTAGTAGCGAATACTGCTATGGCGAAGATGAAAGCAATGGTAGCTGGGGTTTAACTAATAAGGAGGGGTCATAAACAATCAAGGGTAGGCAGGAGTAGTCAGATATTGTTTAGCAATTTTTGACTACTCCTGCCTACCCTTGATTGTTTTTAATAAGCCCAGGCCATCAATCCGCCATCTGCCGAAATCGTTTGACCAGTGACGTAGCTGGACGCAGGCATACACAAAAAAGAAACAACAGAAGCTACTTCTTCTGGTTCGCCAACTCGATTCATCGGAGTACGTTTCAGTATTCCTGCTAATTTTTCAGGATTGGTAAGAACGGGAGTTGCCAGTGGTGTTTTTATATACCAGGGTGCCACCGCATTCACCCGAATTCCATCGGAAGCCCACTCAACAGCCAGATTTCGGGTAAGCTGAAGCATGGCAGCTTTGGACATTCCGTAGAGGGAACCACTACTTGTATGGGCTAAACCCGATACCGACGAAATCATTACGATCTTGCCGCCAATACTAGACGCTTTCAGTAATGGATAAGCGGCTTGACTTAATTCATAAGCTGAGCGCTGGTTTGTATTCAGAACATGCTCGTAATCGGCAGAACTATAATCAGCGGTGGCTTTGCGAATGTTGGTTCCTGCATTATTGACCAAAATATCCAAGCTTCCCCACTTTTCGTTAACAGCATCAATGACCTGAGTTGCTATGCCAAGCTTACTCATATCAACGGCTAAGCCATCGACCAGATGTCCTTGCTGTCGATATTCCGTTAACTGCTGCTGAAGTAAGTGATTGTCACGGGCAACGATAAATACGGACGCGCCGAGGTTCAGAAATTGCCGAACAATGGCTTCGCCGATTCCTTTGGTTCCGCCCGTTACGAGGGCACGTTGACCGCTAAGCGACCAAAGCGATTTTGTCATGTAGGTTTGTAGTTTTTGGTTGCGTCATAAAACTACATAGTAGGAATTACAAACCATAAAATTAACCTTCTTCGTGGTCGGGTATGGATTCCCAACGTTCCTGTTGTAGGAAATACATAACTATCGCTCCTGTAACAGCCCCCACTCCGATGATCCACACCAGTCCCCAGGGACTCCAGTAAGACCAGTTTTTTTGACTAATCAGATGCAATAAGGCAATCATCATCAGCCCAAGCCCTAATGCTCCACCCAACGCGTACACTAATGTCTTTTGGTAGGATTGTCGCAATGAATAGGCTCCGTAGGATTTATTGCGAAACTGAAACAGTATATCATCAAGACTAGCTTCGGCAAGCTGTGCCTCCGAAAAAGTCAGCTCCTCTTGATAGAGTTTACGGAGCTTTTGAACTGATTCTGCATTGGCGTCTAGTAGGGTTCTTTGCAGTGCTGATTCAAAAGGAAGACCAATCCACAGGTAATGTTCGACTTCGCAAACAAGATGGTCAAGTAGTTCGTTGAGCAGCCCGTCGGAGAGGCCACTTTGTAAAAGGTATTTGTGGATACGGTCTATTTGCTGAGGATTTAGCTTTTCCATATGCGTAAGGGATTAAATCAATTGCCATAGGCCAGATTAGGAGGTGTTTGAAATAATTGCTGCATATAGTCGACAAAGCGCTCAAATTCAGAGATCTTCTGAATAGCCATTTGAGTGCCGCTATCTGTTAAGGAGTAATATTTACGTAGTCGACCATCCACTTCAACCGACTCATTTATCAGTAAACCTTCCTGCTCCAGCTTGTGAAGGACCGGATAAAGCGCTCCAAAAGTCAACGTCAGTTCGCCACGGGTCCGCTCTTTGACGGCCTGAGTTATCTGATAGCCATACATTTTATTCTGTTCGGAGAGTAGCTTTAAGACAATCGTCTTCAAGGTTCCTCTTAAAAACTCACTACTGACTTGTTCCATAAATTACCTATGGTTTATTCCCTTACTTTCTATTACGAATATATATAAGAAAATTAAATATACAAGTAATGGATTGAATTTTTTTAATCTATCTGCTCTTCAGCTCGCAACGTGGGGAGCTTAAAGGTTGTCTTTCAACCAAACGCTGAGTGCTACCATTTTTGGCAATCCCCTATTTCGCCAGTAATTTTAGATTTCCCAATTAAAACTATACTCATGAACAAACGAATCGGTCTGCTGGCCGGGTTGACGTTCGCAACGGGCATTGTACTAGCGCAGAACAAACCCAAGCCAGAGGATGTGCAAACCTTTACGCTCAAAAATGGCATGAAATTCATGGTCCTCGAAGACCATTCGATTCCAAACGCCAATTTCTATTCATTCTGGAAAGTCGGTTCCAGGAATGAGGTACATGGCATAACGGGCCTCTCACACTTTTTTGAACACATGATGTTCAACGGGGCTAAAAAATACGGTCCCAAGCAGTTCGACCGTGTTATGGAAGCCAATGGCGGATCGAACAACGCTTATACGACCGAAAATAATACAGTCTATACCGACTGGTTTCAGAGCGGTGCACTCGAAACAATCTTCGACCTGGAAGCCGATCGTATTCGTGACTTAGCCATCGATCCAAAAATGGTTGAAAGCGAACGGGGTGTTGTTTTGTCGGAACGGAGTACGGGTTTGGAAAACAGTAACTATCGAGTTATTAACGAGCTAGTGCAGTCGGTCGCTTTTGTTGAGCACCCATATATGTTTCCGGTGATTGGTTTTGAGTCGGATATTAAGAAATGGACGCAAGCTGATTTGGAAAAGTATTTTAAGACGTATTACTCGCCTAATAATGCCGTTGCCGTAGTGGTTGGCGATGTAAATGCGGCTCAGGTCAAGAAGCTGGCCGAGCAATATATTGAGCCGATTCCAGCGCAAAAACTGCCCGATAGCTTACGCACTGTAGAGCCTCCCCAAAATGGCGAACGTCGAGCAACAACTTATAAAGACGTAGCGACGCCTAATATTTTGCTGGCTTATCATACACCCGCAACCCGCCATCCCGATTATTATGCCCTCGATTTGCTCAGTGGCGTACTCAGTTCGGGGAACTCGTCGCGTTTAGTCAAATCGCTGGTACTCGATTCTACCATCGCATCGCGGGTATTCAGCAATATGGATCAGTCGTTCGACCCGAGCTTATTTTCGATTTATGCTATTGCGGCCAGTAATATATCTGCTGAGCAATTAGAGCGGTCGATACTTAATCAGATAGACAAGGTGATCAATGAAGGTATTACCGATGTAGAATTGCAAAAGTTGAAGAATCAGAAATTGATGGAGTTCTATCACACAATGGAGTCGATCAATGGAAAGGCGAATTCATTGGGGACTTATGAGCTATTTTTCGGGGACTACAAAAAGCTGTATGAAGCTCCGGCTCTCTATGAGAAAGTAACTAAAGAAGATGTGCAGCGCGTGGCCAAGACTTATTTGACCAGTCGTAACCGCACTGTCGGTTATCTATTGCCAGAGCCTAAGACGAATCCTGCTAAAAACAATTAATCCTCAAATCTATAAGCCGGGCCGCCAGGCAGTTGCCCAGGCATTATAGGTTTCACTATATGAAATCGATACTCATTTTTATTACTACTCTGTTCATAACAGGCGCGTCGTTGGCGCAGACATTTAAGGTACCACCTTATCAGAAGTTCAAGCTCAAAAATGGACTTACGATTTATTTGATGGAGCAGCATGAAGTGCCGCTTATTAATATCTCGGCCGTATTCGATGCGGGAGCTGTGCAGGATGGAAGTCGTTATGGTTTGTCCAATATGACTGCCGAAGCACTTCTGTTCGGGAGTTCTAAATACACGAAGTCGCAACTGGAAGAAAAAATCGAATATGTTGGGGCCAGCGTGGATACCTACGCAGGTAAGGAGGTTGCTAAGCTGACATCTTCATTTGCCGTAAAGGATCAGGATTTACTGTTCGATATTATCCAGGATGTGATTACGAAACCGACCTTCGATCAGGTTGAATTTGATAAGTATAAGCAACGACAGCTGCTTCAGTTAACGCAACAGAAAGAAAGTCCCCGTGGTGTGATTAATTCCTATTTCAACCGATTTGTATACGAAGGTCACCCGTATGCAAATCCTCTCACAGGTACACCAAGCTCAGTTTCGGCGGTTTCAGCAACCGATGCCCGGCAGTTTTATCAAAAGTATTATACTGCCGATCGGGCGGCTATTGCCATTGTGGGTGACTTCAATACGGCGGAGATGAAAAAACGCGTTACCGATTTATTCGGTAGCTGGAAAACGGCACCATCAACGTCACCAGCCTTGACAGAGCCGACCTTCTCGTTTAATAAGAACCGAGTGTTGTTAGTAAACAAAGATGATGCCCGCGAAACGACGTTCTTGATTGGTGGTAAAGGAATCACTCAAAACAACCCCGACTTTATTCCGGTAACTGTAGTCAATACAATTCTGGGGGGACGATTCACCTCCTGGCTGAACGATGCGCTGCGTGTGAATTCGGGCCTGACCTACGGAGCGAGCAGCCGTTTCGGTACGTATCGAAAGAGTGGTACGTTTGCTATCTCAACCTTTACAAAGGTTAGCACGACTACGCAGGCAATCGACATGGCTTTGCAGGTTCTCGATAGCCTGCACAAAACGGGTATCGATGAGAAAACGCTGGCATCGGCTAAGAACTACGTCAAAGCTGATTTCCCGCCACGATACGAATCGGCTAGTGAGTTAGCGAACCTATTGACGGATATGTTCAGTATGGGCTTCGATGAGTCGTTCATTAATAATTTCCAGAAGAACGTCGATGGGCTAACGGTGGCTAAAACGCGCCAGATCATTGATCAGTATTTTCCGAAAAATAACCTCCAGTTTGTGCTTGTTGGTAAGGCAGAAACCATTCGGGATAAAGTGAAAAAATACGGAACTGTCACCGAGAAAGAAATCAAGGCCGACGGATTTTAAGTTAGTTTAAACACAGGGGCACGGAGTGCACGGAGATGGATTTCTTTGTGCACTCCGTGCCTCTGTGTTTAAATTCCTTTACCTTTGCCCTGAGTTTTAGGTGCCTAACGTCATTTCATGATGACTTTCGAGGCTTAATAGGGAAGTTGGTGCAAAACCAGCGCTGTCCCCGCAACTGTAAGTCTGTTTACAAAATCGGTTCAAGCTACATAACCACTGCGTTTAGAATCAGCGCGGGAAGGTCAGAACCGACAAGACGAGCCAGGAGACCTGCCCAAAACCATCCGTTGTTCTGGTGTTCGGAGGAAACACCCCAACCGCGTGCGAATGATCTGATAATTCAGCGATCCGACGCATCAAAAAGCATATTTAGTCAAAAGTTATCGTGGTAAAGCAAGCCCTTCTTTGTTGGGTATTGAGTATGGCTATTGTCCTGTCAACTGGCCGTAGCAGTTTCGCGCAAACCGATTCGTTGATAGCGGCAATGAATCGGGTGGAAACTGCCGTGCCCTTATCAGCGGTGACCGTGCGAGACATTGCCCCTGAACGGTTCCTGGCAGGGCAAAAACTACAGCGTATTGACTCGACAATCCTGCTACAATTTAAGTTTGGTTCCTTAACCGATCTATTGGCGCTCAATACGCCATTAGCTTTCAAAAACTACGGTCCGGGCCAATTGGCAACGATTGCCTTTCGGGGCACATCTGCTAATCATACTGCTGTTCTTTGGAACGGAATTAATATCAATCAACCTAACCTGGGGCAGACGGATTTCTCCACGCTACCCGTTGCTGGTTTCGACCGATTAGCCGTGCAGTACGGTTCATCGGCGAGTGCAGTTGGTTCCGATGCCGTGGGAGGGAGTATTCTTCTGGGCAGTAATCCCGGCTGGAAATCAGGAATACAAGCAACGATTGGCCAACAATTGGCCAGCTTTCAGAATAACCAGACTCAGGTAGGCGTTCGCTATGCGTCGGCACTAGGGCAAAGTTGGAAACTGTCGGGTAAGACGTTTGCCTACCGAAATCAGTTTAACAACGCTTACCCATACACCGAACGGCAGCATTATTTTCTGGAACCGTCAACAACGGCACAACGCGGATTCATTCAAGATCTCTATTTCCTGCATAAAAGTGGGCGGCAGATTTCCATTAATGCCTGGTTGACCGACAATGATTTGATCATTACGCCCCAGGACACCATTGCCCGCGAACGCACCCGGACGCAATCGGCACGGTTGCTGGCTACTTACGAAGCGAATCGCATGACATTCCGGGTTGGCTGGATTCGCGATGTGTTGGACTACGCGAAGCAGAACTTCGACAATCCAAGCCATACCGAAACAGAGCGGCTTATCAGTCGGGCAGAACGTGAATTCGCTCTACTATCTGGCACAAACCGGCAGTTGAATCTGCGTATTGGCGGTGAGTGGTCGCATTACCGCACTAGAACAGATGGTTATGGGGGCCAATTGATTCAGGAAGATAGAGGAGATCTATACGCGTTACTTCGTTTTCAAACGACTCGCTGGCTTGTATCGGCCAATATTCGCCAAGCGTTCGTGACGCGCTTTAATCCACCCATTACACCATCGCTTGGAGCTGAATATCAACTTGTTAAACGTGACCGGTTTAAGCTAACCGCTAAAGGGTCAGTAAGTCGAAGCTATCGCGTACCAACCTTAAACGAACGCTACTGGATTGACCTCGGCAATCCAAACCTGTTGCCCGAAAGTGGCCTGAATTTCGAGGCTGGTTTAGCTGCCAATACGCCCTTGTCTGACCGGGTTAACCTGACAACTGAGCTAACAGGTTATCATAATCGCGTAGATAACTGGACATATTGGAACCCGACCACCAATTACCACGTCGAAAACCTCCAATTGGTCGTCGCTCGTGGAATTGAATTTAACACCAACCTGACTTATGTACAGAATAGTTGGCGAGCGGGACTACGACTCGGTTATGCACTGACGCGTTCCTCGCAGGAGCGTGCCTATGATGCCTATTCGCAGGATGTGATCGGGAAACAGCTGGTGTATGTACCGATTCATACGGGGACACTCAATGCCTACCTGCAACACGGTCAAACACGGCTTAGTGTACAAATGCAGGCTAATTCTCGTCGGTATATCACCTTCGACAACAGTCAATTTTTTAAAGGGACTACGTTGACAAACATACTTTTGGAGCATTCGCTTACATGGAAGACTGTTCCGATTCGAGTGCAAGGACAAGTCAATAATGTGTTCGACGCCCTGGTAGTAGGGGTAAAGCGAAATGCGCTTCCGGGGCGAAACGGGGCAATCAATCTAATTATCAATTTTCCTTCTTTATAATTCATGAAAAATCAATTGACCAAATCAATTGCAATTGGGCTGGTCGCCCTGAGTGTCTGGAACTGTAAAACGTCTGACCCAGAACCAACCCCTTATGAATCGGGCGTGTTTATTCTGAATGCAGGTAATTTCTCCAACAACAATGGAACGGTCTCGTTTTTATCGCGTAACAGCAATACAGTTGCTACTAATATTTTTCAGACGGCTAATCCTTCGTTAGTATTGAGTGGTGGCGTACAGGGATATACAGAAGTCAACGGCAAAGGCCTGATTCTGGTCGATAACAGTACGGCTGGTCAGGACAAGGTTGAGATTGTGGAAACTGGTACATTCGTGTCTCGCGCTACGCTGAAAACTCCTAATATCGAAAATCCCCGTCAGGTTATCGCAGTTGGTCCAAACAAAGCGTATATCAGTTGCTGGGATGTTTCGGGCGATTATAGTGCCGGCACGTTTTATAAAGATCCTGGTTATATCGCGGTTGTCGATTTGAATACCAACACAGTGACGAAAAAAATTCCAGCGGTGAAAGGTGTTGAAAAAATGGTTGTTTCTGGGACTGAAGCGTTTGTCGGTAGCAATACTTATAGTGGCGATCAAACACTGCTAATAGTCGACCTAAATACGGATACGGAGAAGCAGCGTATCGCTTTCGGCTCAACTCCTGAGCCAATTGCGCTTGACGCAACTGGTAAATTGTGGCTACAGGCTGGTAAAGATTTAGTTCAGCTAGATCCTGCGAGTCGGGTTGTGGCAAAACGGTTGACGTTTGCGGCTGCTCCAGGTTCTGTAACCATTAGTGCAGACAAAAAGTCATTCTATTATACCCTAAGCGGTAAAACCTATACTATTTCGACTGATGCTACTACAGCATCGGGCAGTATCGTTATATCCCGGTCATTCAGTACGCTTGGGATTGATCCACAAACCAACCGAATTTACGGTACTCAGAATCCGCTACTTTATACACAAGCAGGCTATGTAATTCGCTATGAATCAACAGGTACATTAGTTGACTCTGTAAAAGCAGAAATCGCTCCCTCTGGCTTTTATTTCCGATGAGTCGACAACGGGCTATTATGAACTGGAGCGGAGGTAAAGACTCTGCGCTGGCTCTGTATCATAGTCTCCGGTCAGGGCGTTGGGATATTCATAGTTTACTGACATCGGTGAACGACCGACATGAGCGTATCAGTATGCATGGCGTTCGGACGGAATTGTTAAATGCTCAGGCAGAACGTTTAGGACTTCCAGTGCAGCTATTGCGGCTATCGGGCGATGTGTCGATGGAAACCTATGATGCCCAACTGCACCAGGTACTTCAGTTATTTCAGGAACAGCATGTTACGCACTCTATTTTCGGAGATATTTTTCTGGAGGATTTACGTCACTATCGGGAAACTCAGTTGCAAAGAGTGGGTTTAACAGGTGAATTTCCACTTTGGAAGCGAAACACGACCGAGCTGATTCATGAGTTTGTTGATCTGGGTTTCCGGGCCGTGCTCGTTTGTGTTAATGAAAAGCAGCTAGGAGCAGAGTTCGTAGGCCGAGAATTGGACCTGGATTTACTGAAAGACCTACCCAAAACGGTTGACCCTTGTGGCGAAAATGGAGAATATCACTCGTTTGTGTACGATGGCCCAATTTTTTCGAGTCGAGTCGGGTTTATCAAAGGGGAAGTAGTTCGACGAACTTATGGCCCCTCGGGAAGTACTGATGGCTCTATAAACGACTCGGATCGAGGCTGGGATACGGGCTTCTGGTATCAGGATTTGATTCTACCAGAATAAGGTAAATCGTTCAAAAGCTTGAAATTTAAACATGAATGGGCCCTACTAATTAGCTTATTGGTAGGGCCCATTCATGTTTTAGCCAATTCACTCGTTATTGAATAGCCTGAAAAAGGCCGAAAACAGTTATCCTTGATTAGGGAAGCATTTTTTTGATAAAAAGAGGATATTTAACAGTCTTTAGTCTTCTTAAGATTAAAAACGCGTGATTTTTGCCTTGATCAGAATACCTTAGCTTATTTGGTTTTAACTTTCTTCGTTGAAAAACAGACTTATTACAAATACCTATTTAACCTATGAAACGTAGAGAAGCCTTACAACAGGCCGCCCTGATGATGGGCGGAATTCTGTCGGCACCCACACTGGCGGGCGCTATGGGACGAATCACGAACATGGGCCCGAGTATAGACGTAACTGCCGAGCAGGAAGCGTTATTAGCCGAGGTCGCCGATGTGATTATTCCAACTACCAGCACACCCGGGGCCAAAGCTGCCGGAGCCGAAAAATTCATTGTTCGGGTCATGCGCGATTGTTACCCCAAAGCCGATCAGGAGCAATTTTATGCCGGACTGGCCAAGTTGGATGCGAGTAGCAAAACCAAATTTGGGAAAGACTTCATAGGATTAGATACGGCTCAGAAAAACGAAATGGTAAAACAAACCATGACCGATGATAAGCCCTTCTTCATGCGCATGAAAGAGCTTACCACAACGGGTTACTTTACGTCTGAAATCGGCGCTACCAAAGCCCTCGAATACCTGCCCGTACCCGGCCAGTTTAACGGATGTATGCCACTCAAACCCGGTCAGAAAACCTGGGCATTATAAAAAAGTGGTAAGCTGTAAGTGATCAAGTGGTAAGTATGGTGCTTGCCTGAATATAATTGATACGCTTACTTACTGCTTACCACTTGTCAACTTACAATTATATCATGAACCTCAATATCGATTCCATAAAAGATCAGACCTACGACGCCATTGTCATTGGGTCGGGCATTACAGGTGGTTGGGCTTCCAAAGAGCTGACCGAAAAAGGGTTACGCGTATTGATGCTCGAAAAAGGGCACCAGCTTGAACACGTCAAGGACTACGAATACGCCATGAAAGACCCCTGGCAGACTAAATACAATGGTCGGCTAACGATGGCGCAGAAAGAATCGCATCCAAAACTAGCCCGCGATTATCCATACAATGAAATGACCGAAACGTATTGGATGAAAGATACCGACTCGCTGTATAAAGAAGACAAGCGATTCGACTGGTATCGGCCAAATATCGTTGGAGGTAAGTCCATTATGTGGGGTCGTCAGTCGTATCGCCTGAGCGATATTGACTTTGGCGCCAATTTGAAAGATGGTATCGCAATTGACTGGCCGATTCGCTATAAAGACGTAGCACCCTGGTATTCGTACGTCGAGAAATTCGTGGGTATTTCGGGCGAAAAATTGAACCTGCCGCAGTTGCCCGACAGCGAATTTTTGCCACCCATGGAAATGTATTGTGTGGAGAAAGAAGTGCGGAAGCGCATTGAAAAGAACTTCCCTGGTCGCGTTATGACGATTGGCCGGGTAGCTAACCTTTCGAAAGCCGGAGAAGCGCAGTTAGGCGTTGGCCGCGCTCCATGCCAGTACCGAAACAAATGCTCGCTCGGATGCCCTTATGGTGCTTATTTCAGTACGCAGTCCTGTACGTTACCGCCAGCCGCCAAAACCGGTCGACTGACGTTGCGTCCCGATTCGGTTGTGACGGAGATTCTATACGACGAAAACAAAAAACGAGCAACGGGTGTCCGTATCATGGATGCAGTTACACTCCAACCCAAGGAGTATTATGCTAAAATTGTTTTTGTGTGTGGTAGTGCACTTGGATCAACGGCTGTTCTACTGAACTCCAAATCAAACCGTTTTCCAAATGGCTTCGGGAACGATTCGGGCGAACTGGGTCACAATCTGATGGATCATCACTTCCGCACAGGTGCATCGGGCATTTGGGAAGGTGATCTGGATAAATACTACATTGGTCGGCGGGCGAATGGCATTTACGTGCCACGTTATCGGAACATCGGGACCGATAAACGAGACTATTTACGTGGCTTTGGTTATCAGGGTGGCGGTAGTCGAACAGGTTGGCAGCGCAACATTGCCGAAATGAGTTTCGGGGCTGATTATAAAGATGAACTCACGAAACCTGGTCCCTGGACAATGGGCTTGGGTGGATTTGGTGAGACATTACCGTACCACGAAAACCGCATGTATCTCGATAAAAATGAGAAAGACAAATGGGGTATGCCACTTGTTGTATTCGACGCTGAATTAAAAGAGAATGAGAAGAAAATGCGCGTCGATATGATGAACGATGCCAAAGAAATGCTGGAAGCATCGGGGTTGAAAAACGTTAAGTCCTACGACAACGGTTCTTATTTAGGCATGGCGATCCACGAAATGGGAACAGCTCGCATGGGCCGCGATCCGAAAACGTCAGTCCTGAATGCCAATAATCAGGTTCATGGCGTTAAGAACGTGTTTGTGACAGATGGTGCCTTCATGGTATCGGCTTCGTGCGTAAATCCTTCGCTAACCTATATGGCCATGACAGCGCGAGCTGCCGATTTTGCAGTGAAAGAGATGAAGCGGCAGAATATATAAATGATTGAATAAAAAGAGTCCCCGTTGTACTGAAGTTCAGATACAACGGGGGCTTTTGCTATATAAATACTCTCTGATTTTAAAATACCTTAAGTAAGCGATTACTATTTGGATATATCAAGACTCATATGTCTGGCGATTATTTGTAAAGAGCGGGCCTGTTTGTCGGGTGTTCTACTATCAAAGGCTAGCTTTTCAATGGCAACAAGCGGAAATATCCACCCCTGTTTCATTGAGTCCCATTCATTGGAGCAATGGATAACTTCCTCAAATTCGGCTTCAGTCCACTTATCGAGTGCATTCAATTCATTCAATCGTTTTTTTTGTTGGTGTAAGATCAGGGAAATCTCTTTGGGTATTGACTGTTTTGTTCTCATAAAGCTTGCCTGCTTTGGCTCAGGCAAACGTCAGCAAAACCAGCGCCAAATTGATTCTGATTAATCTGCCTAATTATCAAGTATTTAGTCTTTAGTCTTAACGTATGGACTGGCTGCATAAAGCCCGATTTACGGACCCTGACAGGTGAGTTAGACTGACTAGCGGGGAAAAGTAACAGATATGTTAAAAATAGTGACTGACTATAGTAAAGGACAGTAGTATCCTTAACGCTCCTCTGGTAAGTAAAAACTATATACGCCTGTTATAGCTCCAAAACTACTTACTGTTTATTCTGGGTAGCTTTGAAAGGTATGAAGAGCCAATTTAGTGGAGTAAACACATTATAACCGCTAATCAATGGTATCGGAAAGACTAAATCGATTGTGTATTTCACTACTCGTCATTGTTAGCTTTTTAGCAGGCTTTTCAGTTTATTGTGCAGTCCTGATTCACTGGGTAGGCGCTGTCTCGAATAGCACCAGCAAGCCTACTCAAGCCATTGGCGAAACGGCTATTCTATTACTTTACACTTGGCTGGGTATTCGCTTTTGTCACAGAAAGATTAATTTCTTTTAGGTATTACCCAGAAAGACAAGGTTTTGTTAGCTGCTTTCTGAAGGGAATAGTATAGTATTCGTTAGAATTGTCCCTCAATATCTTGCACCACTTTTATAGCATCTACGACAGAAAGCTCCTGGTTCTGGGCAACCCATAGCACTGTATCAACAATAGTATATACGTCTGGTTCCTGGTAATATGCCAGCCAAACCTTGTAGGCATCTATGTATTGGCGCCCTCTCTGATTGGCGATTTGAGTTAAAAGTTCAACATTGACAGGTAGTGGATTCATATCAGAATCTACCAGTTATAGCCACAACATCTTCCTAAAACAGTACTGATTCTTAATGTTATTGTCATTTAGTCGCCATTAATTGATAACTGTTTATGCTTAATGAATTTACAACTAAATGGCAATAGCATTAAGAATCAGTACTGTTTTAGCGAGTTGAATTTTGTTCTTCAACCTGCTGTTGACGGACTTGCTGACCAATGGGGACATATTCCACTTCGCAGGGATAACCAAATAGGCAGTTTGCCTTAATCTGTTCGGCTACACGATCGGGTACCATTTTTTCCCAGCCATCTTCTCCCAGTTGAATCATCTCCAGCACATGATCGGTCGATATGTGCAGATTTTGCTCATTGTAATCGGTGATGTCTTCAATTTTATCGTTCCGAACGAGATACTGAAATAGCGGTTCTAGAGTAGCCGGTAATTTGAACTCATTGCAGGTATAGATTGCTCCTTCTTTTAGCGTCGGATACACAAACAGCTTTACCTTTCGGCTGAACAAGGTTGCGAATGATTCCAGAATACCACCTGGTAAAAATTCATAGTGGCCTTCTTCAAAAATGTATTCCAGGTTAGGAATCCCTACAATCAGGCCAATTTTAAGCCGCGTCAAACGGGCCAGATAGGCTACTAATTTGTAGTACTCCAGATAATTGGAAATCATTACAGTCTGCCCCATTGAGCACAAAATATCTACCCGATCCAGAAAATCTTTCTCGTCGATTCCCTGCTCATTGGCCTTCAAGTTATGAAGCGTTAATTCCGCCATCGAAATCACCCGATTGGCATCAACGTCGGGTTCGTCTTTAAACTGCTTCAGGCCATTTTCAATCATATCCATCTGGACATTTGTGACCGGACGCAATCGTCCACGCATGACCAGAATATGTTTTTTATAAAGCGCTTCGGAGGGTTGAAGTACCTGGCCATCGGCACCAAACAGAGCTGCATCTGTAAAACCATTTTTGACCAGGTGCAGGCTCATTAGTCGATTATCTACATCAGCAAAATCAGGCCCATTAAATCGAATCATATCAATCTGAATACGCTCGGGAGCCAGATCGTCCATAAGCGACAATACGAGCGTTTCGGGCGATTTGGCGTAATAGTAACAGCCATAAATCAGATTAACGCCAATGATGCCCAGCGCCTGCTGTTGAAGGATATTCTCGTTGTCAATCATTCGAACGTGGATAATCACGTCGTTGTAACCAGACTGCGGATTTAACTGAAACCGGCACCCGAGCCAGCCATGAGCTTCGTTGGTTTTCTGATAATTAAGGGCAACAACGGTATTGGCAAACGCAAAAAACGTGGTATCTGGGCCACGTTTTTCGGCTAATCGTTTCTCTAACAGGCTATATTCCTTACTCAGCATTTTTACCAGCCGAGACTCAACTACGTAGCGGCCACTTTCTTCAACTCCGTAAATAGAATCGCTAAAGGTCATGTCATAGGCCGACATAGTTTTGGCAATAGTCCCAGATGAGCCACCTGCTTTGAAAAACATGGCAGCGGTTTCCTGACCTGCACCAATCTCCGCAAAGGAGCCATAAATACGTCGATCCAGATTAATGCGTAATGCTTTCTGCTTCGTACCTATATTCTTTTCGTACATAGTGATGGGAGCTTGTTCATGCTAAAGTTACAATATAAAACGCCAAAAGCAGCCTTTAGAGCTGCCCTTGTGCCAAAATAATGCAATCTTAATGCTGGCCGTTCAGAAGGTTATCATTACTAAACATATTCCCTCCTCCAGCCTTATGGTCCAGAGACGAGCCAAGAATGGGCTGCGGGACTTCTGTAGACGCTGCCCTACGTGCCATACGAGTACCTGAAATCTGAAAAATGGCTTCACTCAACATAGGTTCGGTTACATCACCAAAGGGCTTCATGCCGTAGCTTGGCTCTTTCACCTCTACGGATGGTGTGAATCCACCCGCATAATCCGTAAATCCCAGCGCATTTGCCGATTTGAAGGTAATGGGTTGTATGCCCCATTTAATACGGCCGGTTTCATCATAGATGGTAATGGAACCAACATTTTTGCCAACTGTAGTTGTACCGATAGTAGTCACCGTCATGAAAGGCCGTAAGCCGTTAATAACCAATTCGCTGGCTGAGGCCGTACTTCCCGTTGTCAGGACAAATACACGATTGATGTTAGCCCCAATATTGGTCGGCTTCGTTAGGAAATTTTGAGTGTCCCAGCCCGCACCACGACTCTTATTATTTGCGGCTGTTACAGTGCTATTCCATTTCTGTGTATAATACACCTTGGAAGCATCAATATTTTTACCAATCAGACTAGCAAGGTTAGTCGATGAGCTCACATAACCACCCCGATTATAGCGTAAATCAAGCACCAGCTCGTTAACACCTTTCTGTTTGAACTTACCAAAAATATTGTCCAATTTCAGATCATAGGTTTTATCTGTTGAGCCATCTTTATACACACCAGGTATGAACTGGTTATAAATCACATACCCTATCGTTTTTCCGCCAATGGTATAGGTTGTATCCAGCAGGACAGGGTCTTCCTGAAAAACGACCGCCGTAACCTGCTTGGTTTGGCCATTATCTGTCAATGTACCATTCGTGATAGTGGCAAACCCGTATGTGTATGTATCGGTGCTGCCAGACAGTAAGGTCTGATAATTAGCACCTGTCAATGACTCTCCGTTTACTTTTGAGATAATATCCCCTCGTTTAATGCCTGCTTTAGCCCCTGGGGAGCCAGGGAGTACATAGATAATTGATGCAACGACACCCGTCTTGGCCTGATCTCTATAATACAGATTATATTCTATACCGGTCGTCTTCGATTGACCACTTAGCGACGCCTTCAGATCATCGGCGCTCGCCTGAATCCAGGAGAAACGGTCACGGTCTACATTCGCGGTGTTGTTTCGATCGTAGAGTAAGGACAGAAAAAAATTATCGGATGTCAGGGAGGTGTCCGGATTAGCCGGTAATTTGTCATTCCAGAAGTAATAGGTCTTCATATTATCCAGGACCCAATTATTGACTTCTCCGTTTGAGGTCGGTCCTGAAGGTGTAACGTCTGTATCCTTTTTACAGGATGTCATCAGAAACGCGTTACAAACTACTAAAAGCAAGACTGGGCTCCAGTCGAAAAATGTTCTCATTTGCATTTGTTGATGTGAAATAACTCTATCCTTACTACCAACGTAATGATCTCCTAAATAATTTATCGAAAATCAGAAAGGATATGTTGTTTTTGTGTTTGAAAAAGAGGTCAGCAAAAGGCATCTTCAATGTGTTTCACCTGTAATTCACTGCCTGCTATAGTTACGGCAATGATGTCAAATCGGATGTCATGCTGCCAGTCGTTTGCAAAAATATACTGTTCGGCAGCCTTCATTACCAGCTTAGCTTTCGCATAAGAAACAAATTCTTCAGGGTTGCCATAACTGAGGTTCGTCCGCGTTTTTACTTCCACGAAAACCAGCAGTTTTCCTTTCTTAGCAATAAGGTCAATTTCAGCGTGTTGGTAACGATAATTTCGAAACATGACTTCGTAACCCTGCTCGCGTAAGTAGCGATTTGCT
The DNA here is from genome assembly GCF_009754945.1 of Spirosoma arboris. Lineage (GTDB taxonomy): Bacteria > Bacteroidota > Bacteroidia > Cytophagales > Spirosomataceae > Spirosoma > Spirosoma arboris. Next base: position 287,587 of record NZ_WPIN01000002.1, on the reverse strand, counting down.
TCAGCTTCTCCCTGTTTACCTGTTTCGTTATGTTGTGCCATATAAGTACGATATAGTCACAAATAACGACAATCGAACGAAACTTACCGACCTGTTTGTTCGTCAACTAACGGAAGACTTTTTCTTCCAGTAAGCAATGAATAGTCGCGTCAATAAACAAGTTGAAGTTCGGGCCTTAGGATTGATGGATTATCAGACTGCCTGGGATGAGCAGGAACGTCTTTTTGCCACAATTGTTAACCAGAAACTACTGAACCGAACATGCCCTACTGATGAGCAGCAAGTAACCCCGAATTATTTGCTGTTTTGCGAGCATCCGCCCGTATATACGCTTGGTACGAGTGGGCATGCCGAAAATCTGCTGATTGATGAAGCTCGGCTGGCTAGTGAGTTCGGTGCCACATTCTTTAAGATTCGTCGTGGGGGCGATATAACCTTCCATGGCCCCGGCCAGCTGGTGGGTTATCCGATTCTGGACCTGGATAATTTTTTCACTGACATCCATCGGTACATGCGTCTGCTTGAAGAAAGTATCATTCTTACGCTGGCCGATTATGGACTCGATGCGGGACGGATTGAGGGCTTAACGGGGGTTTGGCTTGATTATGGCACTGATGCTACCGGTATCCAGAGACCTCGCAAAATTTGCGCAATGGGTGTAAAAGCCAGCCGTTGGGTAACGATGCACGGCTTTGCACTAAACGTGAATACAGATTTGCATTATTTTGACCATATTGTCCCTTGTGGGATTACAGACAAAGCGGTTACGTCGCTGGCGGCTGAGTTAGGTCATGAGATACCATTGAATGAGGTAGCCAATCATGTTCAGTATCACCTGGCCGCTTTGTTTGAGATGGAATTAGTAGGAGCGAAGCTGTTGACTGACGTGCCAGTGGAAACCCGAAATTGAAACCCGAATTATATTGAATGAAAAAAGATATTAATTTTTTGCCTGTTGAAGGCGTACAGGTAGCTATCGCCCGGAAAGAGAATCTGATCAGTGGTTATGATTGGCAGGTTTATTTGATAAACCAGAAGGAAGTGCCTATTACAACCGTGTTTGTTACGTCGAAAGGTTACGGATTAAAAAATGACGAAGAACAGAAAACGTCAACCCTGCGCCACTTTTTTGTAGAGGTTCAGCCGGGGGCGCATGAAGTTGTCGAGAGCATTATGCCCGATGTATTTCATCTGAATAATGAGTACTGGGTAAGTTATTTTATTGGTGACCAGATTTTCGATAAGAAGTTTATCTTCGTGCCAGACAGCATTGTAGAAGAAAATCTGGTACTTATACCTGCATTAGGACTGGAAGGAATTCTACACGCCTGATTTCTTGACTCCTATTCTTATGCCTCAACCCATCTCCTGGAAACGCCGGCTTAAAAACCTTTTGTTTATTGATCTCAAAACGGTGGCGGGTGAGCCATCTCTTCTGTCTGTTGAGCCGCGATTGCAACGGCAATGGGAAGAAAAAAGCAGGTATTTCAAAAATGATGATGAACTCTCGGCGGCTGGCTGGTATGATCGCCGGGCTTCCTACTTCGCTGAATTTGGGAAAATTATCTGCATTGGCGTAGGTGGCCTATTCTTCGATGACGACGACAAGCCGCATCTGAAAGTTAAGCTGATCAGCAACGACGACGAGCTTGTATTATTGGAGGAATTCCTAACTATTGTAAACCGCTACCCACCCGGTGAACTAACGTTATGTGCCCACAATGGCAAAGAATTTGACTTTCCCTATCTGTGTCGTCGGTTAATGGTAAATGGCTTACCGCTCCCTCCGGCCTTGCAGATTTCGGGAAAGAAACCCTGGGAAATTCCACATCGGGATACCCTCGAACACTGGCAGTTTGGCGACAAACGACACTTTGTTCCACTCGATCTGCTGGCTGCTGTCCTCAACGTACCAACTCGCCCACTCGAATGGACCGGCGATCGGACCAGCGAAGTGTATTACCGCGAACACGACTGGCCTCGTATTGAGCAATACGCCCGCGATTCGATGGTGATGCTGGTGCAGGTTTATTTGAAAATGGTGGGTGCCCCGCTCGTGGCCGACGAGCATATTGTATTAAGTGATTGAAGAGGTTTCTATAAATGAACAATGTATAATTTATGAATGATTGAGGTCGTTTGGCTTCATTATCTATTGCTCATTTTTCATAATCAATTACTTCTTCCACACTGAATTTAAACATTTTAGCCTCACTAATGAGTTAGGCAAACAACATGAGAGGAAAACCAAAACAAGATAAATACTCGAAGGCCACATCTGGTCGACCCAGTACGGGGCAGTCGCCAACGACGCGCCCACGTGAAAAGGGTTTCGAGAAATCAGCAAAAGTAAAGCCCAGCCAGGTAAGGCCTATTCAACAGGCCGACTCTTTTCTGGATGAAATGAAAAACGACATCATGGCGTTTTTCCAGATTAACGATGACCATTCCTTTACGCAGGAGCAGGTATTAGACCATTTCGGCACTGGCGACCGGCGCATGAAATTGATCATGCACGGTCTGATTGGCGAACTTACCGACGAAGGTACCATCGTGCGCCAGTCTGACGGTAGTTACCGTGCTGATGCTAACGCAAATCTGGTTGAAGGCGTTGTTGACCATGTGAATTCACGTTTTGCATTTGTTATTCCCAATACAGCCAGTGGCGTACGGGGTGACCGTGATGATGATATCTGGGTTTCGACCGAAGACCTCGCCGGTGCCGTTGACGGTGATCGTGTGCGTGTAATTCGCTTTACAGACTCGCGCAATAGAGGACGCCGGCTTGAAGGGAAAGTCGCCAACGTGATTGAGCGTGGTCGCACCGAGTTAGTTGGTCGCATTGAAGTCTGGCCAACTTACGGCTTTGTCGTTCCTGACAGCAAAAAGATTTACGACGATATTTTTATTTCCAAAGAGAAACTTGGAGGAGCTGCCGACGGGGAGAAAGTTATTGTTCGACTCACAAAGTATCCTGACCCAGACAGCCACAAACAACGTTTTGAGGGCGAGGTGATTACCGTACTGGGACTTGCAGGGCAGAACAATACCGAAATGCATGCTATTCTGGCGGAATTCGGCTTACCTATTCATTTTCCTGAGGATGTAGAACAGGAAGCGGAAGCTATTCCGACCCAAATTCTGGAAAAAGATTTGGCCAAACGGCGTGACATGCGTGAAGTAACAACCTTCACCATTGATCCTGTTGATGCCAAAGATTTCGATGATGCTCTTTCTGTCCAGATACTCGACAATGGCAACTATGAAATTGGTGTTCATATCGCTGATGTAACGCACTATGTTCTTCCCGGTTCGAAACTGGAAGCCGAAGCCTATAAACGGGCTACATCGGTTTATCTAGTCGACCGAGTTGTTCCTATGCTGCCCGAAAAGCTGTCGAATGGTCTTTGTTCGCTCCGTCCCAACGAAGACAAGCTGACTTTCTCGGCTGTTTTTGAATTAACACCCAATGCTCAACTAGTGAATGAATGGTTTGGCCGAACCGCCATCCATTCAAACCGCCGGTTCGCCTATGAAGAAGCGCAGGATATTCTCAACAACAATAGTGGTGACTATCTGGAAGAGCTTCGACTCTTGAACGAATTAGCCTATAAACTCCGCGACGAGCGTTTTAAAAATGGAGCTATTAACTTCGAGACGGTTGAAGTGCGGTTTCGATTAGATGAGAACGGAGTACCCTTGACTGTTTACCCAAAAATCCGGCAGGACACGAACAAACTCATTGAAGAGTTTATGCTGCTGGCAAACAAACGGGTTGCCGAGTTTGTGCATTCGCTGTCAAAGCGGAACAAGAATGGTGAAGAGAACACAATGGTGTATCGTGTTCACGAGGGCCCTGCCGAAGATAAACTCCGTAGCTTCTCGGACTTTGCCCGTAAGTTGGGCTACAAACTGAACGTAGACGACGAGCATTTATCAAGTTCGATGAATCGCTTTATGGTGAGCATTGAGGGTAAACCCGAAGCAGGTATGCTTCAGCAACTGGCCGTCCGAACAATGTCGAAAGCTCGGTATAGTACCGAAGATTTAGGTCACTTTGGTCTGGCATTCAAGCGGTATTCACACTTCACGTCGCCTATTCGCCGTTACCCCGACATGATGGCGCATCGATTACTTCAACATTACCTCGACAAAGGCAAACCCGTTGACCGCGAAGAATATGAGGAAAAATGTCGCCATGCGTCTGAGCGGGAACGTATGGCTTCTGAAGCCGAACGAGCCAGCATCAAATACAAACAGGTCGAGTTTATGAGCCGTATGGCACCTGATCAGGTATTTGAGGGTGTAATTTCTGGTGTTACAGAGTTTGGCATTTTTGTTGAAATCACAGAGAATAGTTGCGAAGGCCTGGTTCGAATGCAGGACTTGAGCGACGACTATTATGAGTTCGACAAGGACAATTACCGAATAATTGGTCAACGCCACAAGAAAATGTATACGTTTGGCGATCCGGTTGTCGTCAAGGTAAAAGACACAAATCTGGCGCGCCGAAGTATGGATTTTACTTTAGTGAGCGACAAGGCAGGTCGTGCTACGAATTTAGATTTTAGTAAACCAAGTTCGCGTCGACGTGATGATAACCAGGGTTCGCGTTCGGGTAGTTCTCGTGGAGGCAGTAGTTCCAGACAGAAGCAAGGCGTAGCCGCAAAGGGTGAAAACCGACGTGGTGGCCGTGGGAGACGCTAAAAAGTAAAGGGTTGTTTAGAAGTAGACTTGCGTTTTAGTAACCCAATCTACTATATTTGCACTCCCAAACGGGAAAAGCTTCCGTAGTTCAATGGATAGAATTTCGGTTTCCGGTACCGACGATAGGGGTTCGAATCCCTTCGGGAGCACGAAACAGTATAAAATGCCCTCATACGCACTGTAGAGGGCATTTTTCGTTTCCTAATGTGTTTCCTAATCCTGCTTTAGCCACTTCCGTTTCCTAGCCATTTCCGAATGGGAACCACACAGAACTTCAATCAAAAAGTCATTATTAAGGATGACTATATAAAGAAAGATGGCTCTTCAGCCCTCTACATCTACGTTTCTATTGATGGAGATTGGGAGAGATTGCCCCTAAAACTGTCCTGGCCAACATCTTTTTTTGATAAAGAGGTTGGAAAAATCTTGCCAAGGAGCAAGAATGACAAGGATTATTCAGATTATCAGTTGATGATTAATACGGAAATGGCGAAAGTCAACGAAATATTCAAAGAATACCGTCTTGGTAATAAGATCTTAACCATTAGCCAATTGCTTACGGATTTTAATTCGTTCACATCTCGAAAAGACTTTTTTACTTTTTTTCTGAATGATGCAAATGAGCGAGTTAAGCGTAAGAAGATCGAAGCTGGAACCAGAAATGGTCAGATAGCAAGCTTAAATAGCTTAAAGGAATTTTGGGCACAAGAGCAGATCAAGGGAAAGAAAAAAGATGCAGCCCAATCTGACCGTATGCCCTTCAATGCTCTTACACCCAAGAATCTAGAAAACTTTCGGGCTTGGCTAAAGTCGAACAAAGGCAATATTCCTACTACTGTTGAAAACCACATGAAGAACGTTAGAACCTATGTAAAACGGGCGCTTGCAGATGGTAACGTTTTTGATGATCCATTTAAAAAAGTAAAGGTTACTAAGCCCGAAACATGGCCGGATGTACTAACGGAAGACCAACTCGAGTCTCTAATGAAATTATTTCAAGACAACACTACACCTGAAAACTGGTCCTTGGTTCTTCGCCATTTTTTATTCTCCTGCTTCACGGGCTTGCGTATTAGCGACGCTAAATCAGTTGCTCATGACAACATAAGAGGTGATTGGTTAGTCATCATGCCAAAAAAGACCTTGGGCAAACAGAAGACTATCAGAGTCCCCTTGCATCCATTGGCCAAGACCCTAATCATTTCCTCTTTGGGTAAACTATTTGACACTTTTTCAGAGCAGTATACTAACCGACTGTTGACTCAGATAGGTCAGGCTGCTGGGGTTGACTTCAAAGTAAAAACGCACACTGCCAGGCATACATTCGGGACCATATTTATTGAATTAGGTGGGGATGTTGTTACACTGAAGGATTATATGGGTCACCGTGATCTTGGTACCACTATGAAGTATGTTCACATTAGTGACAAGCGGAAGAAGGAGAAAATAAATGTTTTTGATAAGTTATTTCAAAAAGGGAGAGGGGCTAGCTAGGATTCTCACTAAGAAGCCCTTCTGAAGCTTCGCTGGCTGCAAGTAGCATGCCAGCCACTTTAATTAATGGCTTCAATAAACTGCTTACGATATAGGTCTCCTATAGGGATCGATACCGAACCCACAGATAGACTGTTAGTCTGATATTGGGTGACTCCCGCTAAAGCAACGATGTACGACTTATGAATTCGTACGAACTGGTTAACAGGTAATAATTTCTCCAGATGGACCATGGTCTCGGTAACTAGTAGAGTTTGTCCATCGCGAAAATAGGCTCTGACATAATTCCCATATGCCTGCCAGTACAACACATCGGTCAATGATACCTTGACAATGTTTCGATCTACTTTCAAAAACAGGAACGTAGGAGGCTGAATTAAGGTTTGAGAGTCGCTTTCAACTGATGGAGGTCGACCCAATGCTCGGTCGACAGCTCTGATAAAGCGAGGGAATGAAAAGGGCTTCACCAAATAATCAATAGCACCCACTTCAAACCCATCTAAAGCAAAATCAGCATAAGCTGTTGTTAGGATGATTCTTGGTGGTCTAGTCAGTGCTTTTACTAACTCAATACCTGATAACCTGGGCATTTTAATATCAGTAAATAAAATGTCTATGGGTTGAGTATGCAACACCTTTAGTCCAGCAAATGCATCTGCACAGTTATCCACTAGGATAAGGCTAGGTAGCTGTTCGATGAATTGTACAAGCAGCTCGCGGGCTAGGGGCTCGTCGTCGACAATCAAACAGCGGTAACTCATAGTTGTAAAGCTAGGGTAATTTTATAGGCCAGCGGCTGTTCATTGATAGTCAATCGATGGCGGTTGGTAAAAAGCAAGGCGAGCCGCTGACGCACGTTTGAAAGGCCGGTTCCTGTAGTAGGTTGGGGCATAATCGGGACATCCTGCACCAAAGGAGGTTTACTATTTTCGACCTCAAAGAATACCTCCTGTTCCTGTACTGCCAGCGTGATGGTCACAAATACTTGTCCTGTATCGGCCTCTACGCCGTGTTTAAATGCATTTTCAACAAAAGGAATGAGTAGCATCGGTGGTAGTTCGACCCTGTTCACTGGACCTTGCACTAGAAACGTGATTACAGCTCGCTCGCTGCTCAAGCGCAGACGTTCGAGAGCAATATACTGCTCCAAGTAAGTTACCTCTTCACTTAAAGGGACTGTATCCAAATGGTTGGTCGTGAAGAGGTACCGCATCAAACTGGCTAAGCGTAGCACCACATCAGAAGCCTGGGGTGACTGCTTTAGGGTGAGTGTATAGAGATTATGAAGGGTATTGAACAGAAAATGAGGGTTTACATGTGCTTTCAATCGTTCCAGTTCCAGACGGGCTTGTTGGCTTTCTAATTGTAATAGGCGGTTTTGGGTTTTTTGCCGGTGGACATACTGGTCAATAAAACCAAACGCGAAAGTCAAGGTATAACACCGGGCAATGAGCGAAAAGATTGGTGGTTTTTCAAGTATGATTCGTTCAAATAGCCAGGTTCCTGCCCATCCATAGGGGAGCAGAACGACCAACGTAAGTAGCAGGTACGTAAGTCGCTGGCCGATAAAGAAAAATCGGGGTAGGAAATAGAGTTGATTAGCGTAAACAGGTAAGCTGAAATATAATCCCATAAACCCAATAGTAATAACCGCAGCACTAACCGACATGCGTTCGAGATAGTAAGGAGCAGATGGCAGAAGAAACAAGGTCCACAACAAGGTATGTGCTACAATAAGGGATGGGTCTAGTCGAGACAACAGCTTCATACAAGCAATATTACCCAAATAAGTAAAACAGAAATGTTAGATTGGGTAGTAAATGACGAAAGGTCTTTAGGGGCTATTAATAGGCGTTGATCCGGTTTCTGTCGGGTTCATCATTCTGGTTTGGCGGGCTATAAGATTCGTGTTTCCTTTGGCCGACAATCACAACTGCTTAATGAAACAACTTATCACTACCACCTTTTTAGTGCTGATCGCCCTGGTCACTCAAGCGCAAATCGATACGATCAATACCGCTACCTTAAAATTGAATAGATCGGCTTGGCGGGATGGCAAAAGCTCTTATGCTGTTTTCTTTGAGGACTCAGCAGGCAGACGACTCTCCTCGGCAGACATCTGGGATCGGACCCTGCGTCGGACCACCATAGCTGGTCAAAGTCAGTATCAGTTTGTCTGGGATTGGTTTCATCGAGATTCATTATTAGCCCATGTTACGGCCACGGGGCTGTGGCCCTCCCTGGCCCCACTTACTCACAACGCAGTGTATACGAAACGTGGGACTCGTAGTTTTATATTTCAGAACAACGTCGTAACTATTCCAGATTCGGCCCGGCGGACAGCCAAAGACAGCTCATTCCGGGTGATTACCCAGCAGGCTGCCTTCGAGTTTCCAATGGATCTTGAAATTCTCGCATTATTACCTTTCCGCAGAGTGGGGCAACAATTTGCCATTGCTTTCTATGAACCAGGCAATTCCTCATCGGCCTATTACACACTTCAGGTTGCCTATCGGCAAAAACTCTTACTACCGGGTCAGGCTACCACTGATTGCTGGGTACTCCGAATCGACTATGCTCCTGGATCATCCGCAACGTTTTGGATCAGTGATAAACCTCGTGAGGTCGTTAAGATGAGGGAATATTTTCGGGGGAGGTATCGCTATAAGGTAAAGTTGTACTAATGAACACCAACTGAATAACTTGATTCTATAGATGATTGGCTAGACTTCGCTACATATGGGCATATTTTCTCCCCAATTACTAGTTTGAATGACTATGAATGTATTGAGTTTAGACGACCATAAATAGTACTATTCAGTAGATGTGGGAGCTACTCCAGAAGCAAGCATTTTCCCGACGATTGTAATTGAATAAATTTCATTCTTGTAAAAGTTAAGCTAAGTTTCTACTCCCGATAAAGTCACTCACCGTTTGTCTGTTCACGCCTAGTATTCGACCAATGGCCGAAATAGACACTTTGTTTTTCAACAATTCCCGAATGTTGTCTTCTTTACCGGATAGTTTTACCAATTCATTACGAGAACCTTTAGGCCTTCCTAGGCTCCCGCCTTCAGTCTTCCTACGCTCTAATGCTTCCTTGGTTCTCTGACTGATTAATTGCCTCTCGATTTCAGCCGATAGGCCGAAGGCAAATGCCAGTACTTTGGATGAAATATTGTTACCTAACTCGTAACCTTCTTTAATGGCAACTACCCGGACATCCCGTTCCATGCAATCATGAAGGATTGACATAATTTCCATTAGGCTTCTCCCAAGCCTGGAAAGCTCCGTCACATACAATACATCTCTAGACTGCATTCTCTTTAGAAGAGAACCTAATTCTCGATCTTTAGCTGATCTGGCACCAGAAGCCGTTTCTTCAATCCATTTGTCAACATGTACCCGTTCACTAGATGTCTTCTTAAGGATTTCGTATTTCTGGTTTTCGCCCGTCTGACGGTCCGTTGAAACCCGGATGTAAGCGTATATCATTGGAGCAAAGCAATTATCGACATTAATTCATTCCAAAATGAAAAGTCAAACTGGTTATAAAGCCAGTGCATAATTTTACCGGGCTGGCTAAACTCAACTTTGGGCAATAGATTCAATAAAATGCCCGCACTGAAAAAATCAGGACTAAGATATGTACCCTGAGTTAAAAAAACGGGTCTTCGCTATATAACTTAAAGTTGCTCTAACAATATCACCAAGCTTAAATTTCCTCATTCTCTTTAAGTCTTTTTAATACTGTGTAAGCAGAAGCTATGCTGATAAACATTTCGTTTTGTAGATACCTAGCGGCTTCCGCTGCATTTATTATTTTAAGCCGCTTTGCTTCGATAAGCACCCCTTTCCATCGCGGATTATTACTGATCTTGTTCACTTTTATAGCTGCAAGGTTTAACCTATTATTCTTATTAAAAATACGCAATTTTTGCGAGATTATAAAGAGAATATAGCAGCAATTTATGACCAGTAAAAACGGTCGTTATTTTCCTACAACAATGTTGTAAGCGTACCAAACAAAATAGCCTTATACCAACGGTACAAGGCTATTACAACACCTAATTGAATACTACTACAGGCCTATTGATTGAATGGATCAGTCAATAATGACATCATTCCCATATTTGTCTCTAATTCGTTGTTCTGCGGCCCGTTTTTCGACCATATCGGTACCCGCTACATTCTTTAAGTACAACCACGCAATAGCAACACCAACGACTACTACCAATAAAGTTACTAGGACAGTGGTTATTGTTCTCATCTGGATTGCCGATTGTAAGAATTGATCGGAAACTCATCTAGCTCCTCCTGGATAAGCTGTTCTAGCTCGTTGACAACAAATTCATCGTCAACTTCAAATCCTTCCGTAAGCAGCGTTTCGTACAAGCTATTCGTAGCCTCATCCGCTTTCGATCCAGCCTTGGCTCGTAGACTTTTAGTAGTTGCCTTATTAGTCATGGAGAAAATAGCACTTAGCCATTTGGTTACTAAAACCGTATTAATCAGGTAAATGCTTGGGGATAGGTGTAACCCTACCCCCACTAGCATAACCACCCCCGGCTAGAGCCTACCAAACTTATCAGATACTACAAGCATAGATGCTGGATATTGCAGGTAATCACCCGTTAATCGTGGGTAACTGCCCAAATATAGATTTGCAGGCAATTATGGATAACTGCTTGGGAAATTTAGGATAAAAAGGAAAAACCGTTGAAATAGAACTCAAAGGAGTCTATTATGAATAAGTTATGCATCCAAATAGTAGAGTAACTCACGCGGGCGAATCCCGAAGGGAGCCGAACAGGATTCTGAAAATCAGGATGTTATATATTATTCGGCGTGAGGTGTATCAAGATGGTATCAAGATCAGTATATTATAAGTCTGCATTTAACTATTTGTTAAGAATATTAAGGTGATTAAGCTTTTCATTGATTTTTATTCGAGTTTAGTTAGATCAACTTCCCGACCAAAGCCATAATTACCTTGTAATTGCTGCATATTTGAATAATATTAGGGCTGATCATTGAAGAGTAAGTAAACGGGCAGCGGTACTTGATACAGTCTAACAGCAGGTAATTATAATGACTAAATTTTTCACTAATGAAGGTTCTGATACCTTAATAGACAAAATTCAGGGTATTTTTCACTACCGAAACATACATTTCTTTGATGCATTGGTTGGCTACTTTCGGGCTTCAGGATATTTTAGAATTCGACCTTTTATAGAAAAAGCTGCTGAAATACGAATCCTGGTTGGTATCAATGTAAATAATCTTGTACTAGAAGCGACTAAGCAAGGCGTCCTTTTTGAAGTTGACGTACAGAAGTCTCAAGAGGATTTCTTCAAGGAGATCAAAAAGAATATACAACAAGCAGCCTATTCTAAAGATGTGGAAGATGGAATGGTACAGCTTATCAAAGATTTAGTTAGCCACAAAGTCCAGATTCGAGTTCATCCTAAGCAAAATATACATGCTAAAGTTTATGTCTTCCGTGAGAAAGATAAGCATGATCACGGGTACGGTGCTGTAATTACAGGATCTAGTAATCTAACTGAAGCGGGGTTAGAACGCAATTTTGAGTTCAACGTAGAGCTGCGTGAGAATGCCGATATTGAGTTTGCTACCCAAACATTTGATCGCCTTTGGCTAGAAGGAATTCCAATTAGTGAGGAATTTGTAGACCGATTAAAAAAAGAAACCTTCCTAAATGATGATTTTACACCTTATGAAGTGTATCTAAAGTTTCTGATTGAATACTTTGGTAAAAGCATAGATTTTGACCCAAACTCCGTCACTGATTTACCAAAAGGCTTTAAGCGGCTATCTTATCAAATCGACGCTGTTAACGATGGATTCAATAAGATGGAGAGGCATGGAGGTTTCTTTTTAGCCGATGTGGTTGGATTGGGTAAGACAATTGTAGCTACCATTATAGCCAAAAAGTACTACTTCAAGAATGGTTTTCCTGAACACCGATCCCATACCTTAATCGTAGTTCCGCCAGCTTTGAAAGATAACTGGCGAGAAACGGCCGAGAGTTTTGGTTTGGAGAATTACGAAATCATTACAAATGGTAGTTTACATAAAATCACGAATCCTGAGAAATATGATTTAGTGATTGTGGACGAAGCGCACAAGTTCCGTTCAGACACTGCCGATGCTTACAACGATCTCCAGAAAATTTGCAAATCCGGTGCCAGGAGAAGGCTGCCTGACGGAACTCGCACCCACAAAAAAGTAATGTTGATCTCGGCAACACCCCTTAATAATCGTCCCGAAGACATCGCAAATCTGGTATATCTGTTTCAGGATAGTAAAGATTCTACACTCGAAATTGGCAATCTGCAACATTTCTTCCGTCAGCATATTGAAGCTTACCGTAAGGCACAGCATGAAACGGATTTAGCTAAATTGAAGGAAACGGTTAAGCGTATATACGATCAAATACGGGTAAAGGTCATTGAGCCTTTAACTGTTCGTCGGACACGGACCGACTTGTTAATACACGAACAATACTCAAAAGACCTAGCAGCCCAAGGTATTCGTTTTCCTAATGTTCAAAAACCAGAAAAACTGTTTTATCAACTAAAGCCTCATCTTGAGGACCTCTACGACCGTACAATTTATTACATTGGAGGTAGCAGATCGGACAGCCTGACCTATAATCGTTATAGGGCAATTGGGGCCTTAAAGCCGCCCAAAAAGAAAAAATACACAAAGGCCGACATGATTTCGTCGCAATTAGCAAAGATCATGAAAACAATGCTTGTGAAAAGGTTAGATAGTAGTTTCTATGCCTTTACACAATCACTAAAACGATTTTGCAATGCCACTGAAGCTATGGTCACAATGTTTGATCAAGGCCGAATTTTTATTGCTCCGAACTTACCTGTTACCGAGTTTATCAACAATGAGCAGGAAGAGGAGTTACTGGATTTAGTGCTTGAACGTATGGAGTTTGACGCTACAATCGAAATCTGTACACCCGACGACTTCCAGCCAGACTTTTACAGTGGCTTGCTCCATGATCGCCAAATCTTGAAAGAGCTTGTGTCTGCTTGGGAAGCACTTGGCGACGAAGATCCTAAATTAGACACCTTCGTTTATTACTTGAGACATCACCTATTTGAAAGCATCAATCATGAAGGCAAACTGGTTGTCTTCTCCGAAAGTAAGGAAACGACGGATTATCTAGCTCGGCGATTACCCCAATTTATTGACCAGCGCATTCTAACTGTTGATAGTAAAACGCGTAAAGATCGAATGCCTACTATCCGAGCTAACTTTGATGCTAATCTCCCTGATGCGCAACGCCGACACGATTATGACATCGTTATCTCGACAGAAGTGTTGGCTGAAGGAGTTAATCTTCACCGTGCCAATGTCATTGTTAACTATGATACTCCTTGGAATTCTACCCGGCTTATGCAGCGTATTGGTCGCGTAAACCGAATAGGGTCTCAAGGTGATAAGGTCCATATTTTCAACTTTTTCCCCACCGCACAAGTCGACAGTGATATAGACTTACAAAAGAAAGCCCTAATGAAGCTTCAAGCGTTTCACGCAGCTTTGGGTGAGGATAGCCAAATCTATACTCCCGATGAGGAAACCAGCACCTTTGGACTGTTTGACAAAGACCTTGACGAGGAACGTGATGAAAAGCTTGATTACTTAATGAAGATTAGGGCTATAAAAGAGAAAGATCTTGAGTTGTTCAAGCGTATTAAAAATATGCCCCTTCGCGCCCGTGTAGGCCGTAGAAGCCGCATTCTACGTGAGGCCACTATTGTCTTTATTCGTAATGAGAAACGTGACGCATTTGTATTTGTCAAGCCAGATGGCTCAATTGAAGATTTGACGTTTCTGGAAACAGCTAAACAGTTCGAAGCGCGCGCCGACGAACATTCAATAAAAATTCATGAGTTGCATCACCAGCAAGTAAAGACCTCCATTGGCCACTTTGAGAATGCATTAGAGTATGAAAAGGCTAGGGATCGCAAAGTAGACGTTACTCAAGGCCCTAACGAGAAGAAGGCAATAACGTTCCTGGACGGTTTTTTAAGTTTATCTATTATTAATGAGACAGAAAGAGAGCTAATTGTGCTGACCAAAGAAGCCATCCGGAAAGGTCGCTTCCAAAACTTACAACGCGATATTAATAAATTGCAGAAGACTCAAAAGACGGCTAAATTAAAACTTGTCATCTTATTTGATGAACTAATGAAGGTGTTAAATTCCTATCCGCTTCGGAAGACTAACGAGGATGATGTAATGACAACACCACCCTTATTAGTTATACCCGTTAATGCCTTTTCCCCCGAAATTATTATTTCTGAAAGCTTCAATGCCTAAGATGATACTAGCCCAGCCGTATGGTATCTGAAGATAAAAACATCGATTACAAAAGTCTCCGTATCGTTCAGATGGGCGACGCTGGTTTTCAAAAGCTAGCACAAGCATGTGTCTGCTTTGCTAATGCACAGGGGGGGCAACTTGTTATTGGTATAGAGGATAAAGATAAATTGCCACCTAGTAATCAATTAGTTAAAGTTGAAGTTGTTAATCATACACTTAACAGACTGCGCTCACTTTGTTTTGGTGTAGCCGTATCATCAACAGGTGTAAAAATTTATCCCAATGGTGCACAGTATTTCGTCATTCAAGTGTTTCCCTCTCTAAAAGCCATTGCAACTACCTCTGATGGTAAGATTTATCTTCGAATAGGTGATCAATGCCACGCGGTTCGCAGTGAAGATATTATACGCTTAGCCAATGATAAAGACGCTTTCCAATGGGAGCTGCAACCACGGCAAATCTCGTTAAGCGAAGTTTCTTTAGAGACTGTTGACGCGTTTGCTAACGAAATACGTAAATCTCCACGTGTTAAAAGCACAGTCAAGGCATTCAATGACCTTGAAATAATTGAGCATTACAACCTGGCGGTTAATGGGCAATTAACTAATCTCGGTGTACTGTGGCTAGGCACGCCAGCCCAACGGAGTCGACTATCTTATCCAATTACAGTTCAGTATATTGTTTATGATGAGTTAGGAAACAAAGTTCGAAAGATTGACTGGCATGATTATACCCAGAATCCCAAAGCGCTACTGTTAGATATCGAGCAGCAAGCCATTGAACTAACGTATTACCATGAGTTTCCCGATGGTCTCTTTCGGCGACCTATTCGCTTCTATGACGCGCAGGTAGTTCGTGAGTTGCTTATTAATGCCTTCGCGCATAAGAGCTACACAATCTCAGGCGATGTATTCATTAACGTTTGGCCTGACCGGCTCGAAATGAAAAATCCAGGGGGTCTACCAACCGGTATTACGAAAGATAATATACTGCACAAAACAGCACGAAGAAATCCTCATGTGATCCGAATTTTCCATGATCTTAATTTGATGGAAGGTGAAGGCTCCGGCTATGATCTGCTTTATGAAATCAGTAGTCGGGATGCCAAACCATTTCCCGAGATTAATAGCGACTATGATAGCACTACTATTGTACAGTATTCCAAAATTTTGAATGAGGAGACTGTCGTATTGCTTGACTTTGTATCAACACATTACCAATTGGCGCAGCGTGAATTCATTGCTTTAGGCATTATTGCCCGTCATCAGAAAATATTGACTACACAACTATCTAAAGAGCTACAATTAGCTGAAGAGGAGCGTCTACGTTCTTACGTGGGACGACTCATTGAACAGGGCATTGTTATCAGCCGGGGAGTGAAGAAAGGAACCGAATATTTAGTCAATCCGAAACTGATTGCCAATGCTAAAATCAACGTTAAGCCAACACTAAAGGTGATTGAACCACATCATCTAAGGGCACTTATAATCGAAGAATTAAAACTGAGACCTGAAAGCACCGTTAGCAGTATTCAAAAGCAATTTGAAGAAATTACAATTGAAGATATTCGAAAAGCCGTGTATAATTTAGTCAAAGAGGGTGTACTAGAACATTCGCCTGGTAAAACTTACCGTACCTATTGGCTGGCAAAAAAAAATAGAGACGAAAAAGAAAATTGATTAACTGATTGATTTTTAAGCAATTATTCTATTTTATTTAAAATTCAGAAAATAGAATTTATTGTAATTAACATCACATCCCCACCTGACTGTCCAATTCTATGATTGAATCTGAGTTAAAACAGATATTTTGTCATCGTTACCAGTTCGATAATCTCCGAACGGTTATAGATGCTCTTTTTCCCCAAGCGGATAAATACCTTAGCCGCCCAATTCAACTAGATACTGATGAGGATAAAGCACGATCTGTAATACAACGTGGACGTATTACACTTGCCGATGGCCGAAGTCTAGCCTTGTTTGAAGTTGAAGTAGCTGATGGTGTCATTATCCAGCGTAACCGCCGAGGTCTGCGCGATATTGCCGCCCGTTACATCGACCAGGACATCATTCATGGAGCATTGGTGTTTTATTATTCGCCCCGACAGGCCGACTATCGCTTATCACTTATTGCCAAGACTAGTGAGTTCAATGACGACGGTGAACAGATCGTAAACGAAACAGCTCCTAAGCGTTTTACCTATGTCTTAGGACCAAATGAACCCTGTACCACAGCAGCTAGGCAGTTTGTGTCGTTAATAGCCAAACCATCGGCGCTAATACTCCAGGATGTTATTGATGCATTTTCTGTTGAGCGACTCAATAAAGAGTTTTTCAAACGCTATAAAGAGCATTACGAACGTTTCTGGAAATATATTGCTGAGCGCGCCGATTATGCTCGTGTATTGCTCGACACGGATAAGCCCACACTTATTCAACAACAGAAGCCTATTCGTGATTTCGCCAAGAAACTCCTTGGCAGGCTAGTTTTTCTGCAATTCCTGCAAAAGAAAGGGTGGATGGGTGTTCCTGCTAATCGCATCGACTGGAAAGAAGGTGATAAGCAATTTGTGAGACACTTGTTTGAGTCGGCGCCTGATAAAGGTAGTTTTTATTCGGAACGACTCACTAAGCTGTTCTTCGAAACACTTAACCGGCAGCGTACTGATGATTTATTTTACATCACCAATACTAAAGTACCATATTTGAATGGTGGGTTGTTTGACCGTAATCCTAACAAGGCAATTGCGCGTCAGACTGAACGCTTCGATTTTCCAATAGCTTATTTTGCCGACTTACTCGATACATTTGATCAGTTCAATTTTACAATCGACGAAAATAACCTTGACGAACAAGAAGTCGGTATAGACCCTGAAATGTTGGGGCATATCTTCGAGAACTTACTTGAAGAGAACCGTGACAAAGGCACCTTTTATACGCCTAAAGAGGTGGTTTACTTTATGTGTCAAGAAGCTCTGGTGCAATACCTTACTCCCCACTTCCCGCCCGATGCTAACATAGAAGACTTTGTCAAAAAGAAAGACGTATCTCCATATCTGACTCAGCGGCCTCATGCCGAACAACTTAACCGACTACTCGATCAGGTCAAAATTTGTGACCCCGCTATTGGCTCAGGCGCTTTTCCGATAGGGATGTTACAAGAGGTATTTTTAGCTAAACGCTATATCTATACGCACCTTAATGCAACGCATCCGTTTAACCCAACGGAGGTTAAGTTGGGAATTCTTGAACATTCGATTTATGGCGTAGACCTTGACGGAGGTGCCGTTGATATTGCCCGATTACGCTTTTGGTTAGCCTTAGTTGTAGATGAAGAAACACCTCGTCAATTGCCCAACCTTGATTATAAGATTATGCAAGGTGACAGCCTTTTTGAAAGCTTCGAAGACATTGATCTTTCCAGTGCACATCAAGCTCAAACCCTGAAGGTAGTAGAACCTGACCGCGACCTGTTCGGCAACATCATTAATCCCCAACTTAATACTAACTATGGCCGACTCTCCAATGTTGATTTGCCTAACCTTATTGAGCGCTACTTCACAGCTAATGACCCTCAAACTAAACAACAACTGGGTGATGAAATCAACAACCACATTACCGAACACATTGAGGATAATCTTAAATTTAGAGGAGGCCAACTTACTACCCAGTTGGAAGAGGCTGCCAACGTGGACGTTGCGCTGTTAAAGCCCAAAAAGCGCAAAGAGTTAGAGGATATGCGGGTAGGTATACAACGCATTGAGCAGACTCGTACTCGATTACTTGAGTTACAAAAAACAACTGAACGACCCTATTTCCTATGGCACCTCTATTTCCAGGATGTACTGAATGAGAAGAGGAAAGGATTTGATATTGTCATCGGTAATCCTCCTTATTTCTCGGTGAGCAAGCAACCACATTTGAAAGCATTAGCCAATAAATACAAGACCTTCGAGTCCACCGGCGACATTTATGCCCTGTTTTATGAGCGTGGTTACGAAATCCTGCGGCCTGGTGGAGTGCTAGTTTATATTACAGGTAGTTCATGGCTACGCTCCAATTATGGCAAATCCCTACGTGCATTCTTTGCAGAACGTACTGATCCACTCAAATTAGTTGACCTTTCTGACTGTCAGATTTTTGAGTCAGCCACGGTATTAACTACCATTATGGCCTTCCGCAAGGCTGAGAATCGCTTTCAGTTGAAAGCCCTACGTTTGACGCGCAAAACTCAACAAGCGATTAGAGTATTGGATGCTTATTTTAATGCTCACCATATTATCCTTAATGAACAACTTGAAACTGCATGGGTGGTACTTACTAGCGAACATTATAATTTAAAAGGGAAAATCGAAAGACAAGGTCGAAAGCTAGGGCATAAGGAATGGAATATAAGAATTAATAGAGGTTTAGTGACAGGCTATAATGATGCATTTGTAATAAAAAGTGCTCAGCGAGAAGAATTTATTAAGCTTGATAAAAAGTATGATCATATTATAAAGCCATTTTTACGAGGTAGAGATGTACAAAAATTTAAGTTTTCATTCGAAAACTTATGGTTAATTTATTTGCCTTGGCACTTTCCCTTGAATGATCGTGAAGATATTCAGGGAGCCTCCTTAGAGGCTGAAGATGCATTTAAGCAACAATATTCTCACATTTACGAACACTTACTGACTTCTAGAAAAGAGTTAGAAAACCGTAACGCAACTGAAACCGGTATTCGATACGAGTGGTACGCCTTGCAAAGGTTTGGGTCTTACTATTATAAGGATTTCGAAAAGCCTAAAATCATTTATCCTCAAATAACGAAAGATTTGGTATTCTGCTACGATGACGGCGGATACTACACTAATGACAAGTGTTTCTTCATAACAGGGAATCATCTCAAGTATCTACTTGGCTTTTTTAGTTCGCGACTTTTCAGATATGTTTTTGAAGAGAATTTTCCAGAGTTACAAGGAAATTCGCGTGAGCTAAGGAAAGTTTTCATGCAAGAAATTCCAGTCAAAGTTCCTACCGAATTAGAAGAGAAACGTATAGAAATACTCGCAGACTATATGATTTATCTGTGTGATAGTCAGCAGCGTTCTATTAATCTTTATGTCGAGAATAAGAAAGTTGCTTTGCTCTTTGAAGAAATACTCAATCATATGATATGTGAGTTGTACTTTGCTGATGAGATGCTAGAAAAAGATGTAGCTATTGGCGACATATTACAGATTCTACCCATTTCCGAACTGACAGATGATGAGAAGGCAACTGTTATAAATGAAGTATATAATGGCTTGCAACTGCCAGGTAATGTGGTGCGGCAAGCTATGGCAGAGGCACCTCTTGAATTACCCGAGACGGTTGGCCGGATTTTAAGTAAGGTTGTTTGATCATACCCATCAATGGCACGAATAGATAGTATCCACATCAACCAGTTCAAGTTCTTTGCCGATAACGATCCCATTCAGTTAGGTGGTAAGCACCTCTTGCTTTACGGTGAAAATGGTAGCGGCAAATCATCATTATTCTGGGCTCTTTATACACTGCTTGAATCAGTACAAAAAACTGATGAGCATATCAATCGGTACTTCACCCAAACAGATGATGCCAGCTTGGTTAACGTCCATGCTCAGCCAATTGACGCAGGAGATTGGGGAGCATTTATAGAAGCTACGCTTACTGATGGAGAAGGTAGCTATCGTGTTGCAGTCAATGACTTTAGTATTAAGTCAAGACCTAGGAGCCAGGCCACTCTGCGAGCATCCGATTTTCTAAATTACCGCTTCATGTATAAACTGCATGATTGCCGACATAAGGATGAAATTAATCTTTTTGATCTTTTTCAGAAAGAGGTATTTCCATACATCATTACTCGCGCAAAGTTTAGTTTACTTCACGAGCCAGTAGAAACATATGACTTCAATGAGATTTGGGATGATCTTCAAAAGGGTGTTCCCGCTCTGGCAGAAGGAGAAGTATCTGAAGATGACCAACGAAGGGAGCAGAAGAAATTCGCTGACAAACTCCGTGCTTTTGTTGAGGAGCTGAAAACCCTATCAAGCGAAATTAATGGGGTAGGCAACCAACTGTTACGAGAAGAGCTAGGGTATCCTAAGATTCGATTTGAGGTAGATTGTCAGCAGAAATTTAAGCCATTAGGAGGACGTGGAGAGCTTACTGGCCGAGATTCAGACGAGCCTGATGGGCCACTACGACTTACATTAACGATACCTGAATATGATAATATTGCCAACGTAGTTCGTCGCCCCCAGTCTTTTTTGAACGAAGCTAAACTAACAGCTATAGGTATTGCCATTCGCTTAGCAATTCTGCGTCGCCGTTCGGATTATCTCCGTCGAGCTGAATTTAGAATTCTAGTTCTGGACGATCTGCTCATCAGCTTGGATATGAGTAATCGGCGGAAGGTACTAGACTTACTTCTGAAGCGGTATGCTCCAATATATCAGTTGTTTATCCTGACTCACGACCGATCTTTTTACCATTTCGCTGAGAAGAAAATTAGAATTGAATACGGTCAATCGGACGAGTGGGAATTTACAGAAATGTACCAAGACACAATTAGCCCAATTGCTCGGCCTTACTTCAACACAAAAAAGCCTAACCTAAAACAAGCCCAAGACTATTTTAATGTTCATGACTATTCAGCTTGTGGATTGTACCTTCGGAAAGAATGCGAAAAACGCTTAGATGAGCTTTTACCTGAAGGCTGGAAAAAAACGTTTAAAGCAGATGGCACTAGCGAACCGAAGAATTTAAATGATAAGATCAACAGCCTTGAAGATTTCTGTGCAGTAGAAGGTATTGATTATGCTCCGTTTAGAGCATTGAAGATTTATAAAGATGTGATATTAAATACACTAGCTCATAATGATATCGACTCTCCTTTATATCGAGATGAATTAAAATTATTAATGCCAGTCATTAAAAAGCTGAGTACTATTAACCGAGGAACTCGAATCCTGAAGCAAGGTGAAGATTTGTTATTTCAGGTTAATAATACTGTTGATGGACGAAAATGCACTGTAGGCCTACGTACTCGTGATAGCTTTGTTCTACTTACAGAAGAAGACCAACCACCCCGACTCTCCTATTTTACTAAGTGTGAAGTTCGCAAAGTAGATAGGGGAACTGGCTGGGTTGACGAACATCAAAGCTACGACAACATTAATAGTTTAATAGAGCATTATGAGCAGGAGGTTGGGGTAACGGCTCCGAAAGATTTGCTAAACTTTTTACAATATAGAAATCAGCCATTGCGTAGCAAGCTTTAATAATGACAACGTTTTGATTGACAGCATAAACTATAGCTTACCTAGTCCATGCTAACTACTGGCGTGCCCCAAAGTATAGTTTACTTTAACCGTTCCTAATTGGGCATTGTAAACCTTGATTAAGTAAACCAGGAAAGTAAACAACAATACGGCCAGTTCGACTGTTTTGTTAGGCACTGGAAAACGGTATTCTAAAACCATCATTTAAGAGTATGGCATTTTACTTGCAACAAGCAGCTGCCGATAAATGCTATGGTTACAAACCAGGAACGACCCTTGCAGGTTTGTAACCCTAAATGTTACTATTTGTAATCATTTATGAGGACTAAATTTGTTTACATTTGACAGGTTCTTAACCATTTTATATGTGCTGCAATGCCATCTAAATCAGAATAAATTGTTCCTGCATGTATTCCAAATGTGTTTAAAGTTTTTTTAATATCTACTCTAACACTTTCGTGGATTAATATAATTTTTAAATCCGCTGGAACCCAAGGTTTGTAAGGCTCATTATGGACTGTAAATAATCCACTTTGTGAAATTATTCGATTATCCCAATGCTTTGGAACGAATCTTCTAACTTCTTTTATTTCAAAAGGGTCAAAAGTATCACTTAGTTTTACTTTTCTATTTGCCTTGTATATATATATGCAGCTGAACTCAGTTAGTTTTTTATCATTTTTTGTAAAGTCTTCTTCAACGGCAAAATAAGCAGCTACTAAGGGGTTTTTTGTCCAATCTAATAGTCTTGTTGGTAATCCATGATGCTGTGCGATAGATAACAACTCAAGTCTATCATCTTTATAATCTTTTATAAAAGGGTAAGCTCTGTGTCTGAAAATATCAAAAAGCCTAATTTCTTCTTTAACATCTAAAGTATTTCCGTATCTATCTTTTAGTCTTCCAATAGAGGGGGTCAGAGTAAATGTAGAATTTCTAACACCTCGATAAATTAAATTATCTTCGGTCTCAGTTTGTAGCTTAAGAAAATCATAAAAATCATCGATTATTTTTATTTTCATATTTTTTTTAGAGACAAATACTAAACATTAACAAATTTTAGTTTGCTCTTATGTTTGGTGATACAGTTGTGATCTGGAAACTTGACCGACTGTGACGATCTCTCAAAGATTTGATAAATTTAACCAATGATTTCCAGTAAAGAAAGATAGGCTTCAAAAGCCTCAATGATGCTATTGATACCACAACTGCTCAAGGTCGATTAATTTTTAATATCTTCGCTTCACTAGGTGAGTTCGAGCTTGATTTGATCTGAGAACGAACAAAAGCTGGACTTTCAGCACCTCGTGCACGTATCGGATGTAAACCAGAAATTAGCCCAAGCTCTCACATTTATACTGCTAATAGCTAATCTATTTTTTATTAGTATTTAGGAATTTCTTAAACTTTACCCAAATAAAAGAACCTCCTGCCACTCCATAAACACTATCAACTTTAATCTTATCTCCTAACATTATTGCTCCAACTACTTCTTTATTTTGCCAGCCTTTTCCTTCGTTATATTCTATGATACCAGCTCGGGCATTAACTGCAATATTAGCTTTTATAATAGAACCAGTTTTAGGAAGCGAATCATTATTATCAAAAGTAAAATTTTTCTCTATCCATTTTCCATCATAGTAGATTCCAACGTAAGCGTATGCTTCTAAATTTCTTTTTAAATCAAGATGTTTTTTATCTCTATTTTTATCTAATTTTTTCGATATTTCATTACTCCTTCTATTGTCTGATTCGTTAATGGACTTTTTATAAGTAGAGTCGGACTTGTCTTCCAATTGTCTTAATGTTGATTGCCTAATAAGTATACTATCAATAGTTGAGTTACTTTTTTCTACGGCTTTAGTTTTAAAAAAATAATAGGAAACAAGCGTAAATAATACAAAAAATATTAATACTGAAATTTGAGAAATTTTATACAGTTTTTGTTTATTAATTATTAACAGTTGTTCATTTAACAATAACTTGGTTTCGAGATTTTGCTTTTCAAAAGCAACTTTATCAAGAAGAGATTTGTCTTCCGTTACAGATTCACCTTTTGCTTTTTTTATAAAGGTATCTCTTGAATCAGAAAGTAAATCTATATGCTGCAAATCGTTTGCTATAACAGCTGATATTGTTTCATATACATAGCCCAAATCGTGAGGATCACTTGTTCCACGCTCAGTAACCGCTAATCTCTCACCATAGGCATACAATGTTTTGTAAGGGATTTTAATTTGATTTATTAACTGTAAAGGATTTAGCAGATATTTGTTAGGAGATTCGTTGTATCTAGGAAGCCAATCTAACATCCCTTCAGATTCTATATCTATTTTAGCCATCCATTCATCCATCAAAAATGTTTCAGCATTTTCGATACGGCTAGGAATAGGAAGTATTCTTAAGCGAAATCGGTCAAAAACGATTTGTTTCTGACCATTGATAGCTTTCTGAGCTACATTTTTAATGCCATCAAAACTTTGATTATTTAGTGTAAAAATCAGTATTAGAATATCAGGCATTTGTATAGAACAGACTCCACTGCTATCCGTAAGTCCAGTCCTACTATCAATCAATATAAATTGATATTTACTGATCCATATTTCCCTTAAATCTTCTAAATATTGTCCGCCGTTATATTTATCATAAAATAAATTAAAATCAAAAGCATTTAATTTGCTTATATATTCTTCATCTCTTTTTCCAGCTGAAAGAAAATCTAAATTATTGTTTATAGGAATTTTAGTTATAAAATCCTCCCAGTTTAAATTTAACAAATTAATGTCTTTATCTTTTTGTTTAAGGTCAAACAAGTCAATTAAGCCTAATTTTTTTTTTGCACGTTCTATATTGATATGAGTTTTAAAGAAATGCTCTAATCCAGGAGCCTCAAGGTCCCAATCTATTAATAAAGTTTTATACCCCCATTGTGCTAATATAACGCCTATATTAGCCATAGCCATTGACCGCCCTACACCCCCTTTATAGGAATAAAAAGTTATTACTTTTCCGACCACGTAACTAGTTTTTGATTTATAGTAGATTCAATTCCCTGAACTTTAGAAAAATACTCATTAAGAGTAGATATAATTTTAGCTTTACCTTCGTAAGTTTCCCATTCAGTGTTTAATGGAGGAGCATGTAGAATAATTTCACTTACGTATTTTATATCTTTTTGTAGCTTTTTTTGAAATAATAAGTAGCTTTTAGTTTTAAAGAAGGCGTCACCAACTAAATTAAATTCTGAATAGTTACTATATTGTAAACCAGAAGCTATTTCCGGAAGTGGATTTACTTCTCGATATATTACAGGCCAAATTAGGGTTTTTGGCATTTTTAATGGGCCAAGCTCCCAGAGTTCTTGCCTGTGTTTCATTGTGAGAAATTCTTTTACGCACCACTCCGACCTTCTAAAATAAGGAGGTGACCAGATAGAGACTATACATTTTGAATAAAATAAATTTACAAATAGTTCATCCCAGTAGCCCACTCCTGGCGTTAAACCAGTAGAGTCAATAAAAATTTTGGGCGGATCTGGTAATTCATAATCTAAATTTTCTGTAAACAATGGCAAAAAAATTTCATTAATCCACTGTTCAATGATTCTCCCTCTTTTATAAGATATGAAAACGTCATTTATATATGGCATGCCCTATATGGTTTTATTAGAAAGTTACATTATTTGAATATGCTTATGTCCTGATAAGCTATTAGAGAGATCTTATTTACTGATGTTCAATCGATAAGGTGGCTTTATAGCCGCTCAAATATAATAACAGCGTAATTATTTCCTAATGTAGCCGATTCTTGCTCATTTGTAATGCTTCATATAGTTACCCGCTGAAGGAGACGATAAACGGCTTTTCCATCAAACTGCTTGTTAATCCTGGTCTGGTAATGAGTTTGATTTAGTTTGTCAGCTATTTGGGCATACGTCATACCTTTATTACGGTAGAGTGTGGCCAGCTCAGTAGCTTGTATATTCGCTTTATGAGTTAACCCATTAATTACCCTAATGGCTTCGCCTTTTTGAATGACCTTCAAAGTCAAGTTTTCCGGTTTCCCCAGTTTAAATCTTTGAACCTTCTTTTGCGCCAAGGGTGCACGGGTACGTTCTCCGCTCCGCTTCATACTGAGCAAAGGTCACCATCATGCCAATGGTGAGTGTATTATCATCTGGCAGATCACAAGCTATAAAGTCAACTTCTGAATCTCTTATTGTCATCACAAAAGCAACATTGAGGCTCAATCTATCGAGCTTAGCAACTAAGAGTTTCGCCTTATACTACTAACAAGCCCGGATGGCTTCAGCCAACTTTGGCCGCTCACTCTTTCGGCCAGATTCGATTTCGGTAAATTCGATTACGATCTGATCTTTTTCTCGAAGATACCGGCTGACTATAGACTGTTGATCTCCCAAGCCCAGGCCGGAGCATCCTTGTGCTTTGGTCGATACCCGATAGAGCAGATGCAGTTCATATATCCTTTTTACTCCGTTAAAAGTAGGTGTTCCACAGCTTAATGGATCAAATATAGTAGTTTATGGCGTTTTAAGAATGACCATTTATTAACTGCCATAGGTTGGAATAATAGTTTAATATAAACACCCCGAACCATTTCATAGTAGAATTTTCTACTATGAAATGGTTCGGGGTGTTTAGAAACAAAATGACTTAATAAGCAAACCGGACCCTAGGCTATTTTCAGTAGATACTTCTAACGAGTCATCTGGTTGGCATTAGGCTTTAACTTGAGGCTAACTCTTGGCCGTATCGTAATCAGGTACATACTTATCCATCAAGAACTGCACCACCGGCGGATTTAATTTCTTGCGGTAGGGCACCCAGCCCAGGCGGATCATTTCAATCCAGTCTTCGGGCACGATACAACACTGAAACACGGTAACATCCTGGAAGCCTGCCCGCTTGGCAATGTCGCTCATAAAGCAGGCGCGGTACTTATAAATGGCCATGGGGTTAAAGAGTTGGTTTAAGCGGCTTGTTCGCCTGACAAATACGAATAACCAGGTAGCCTGTCAGGATTACCGTCCAGCTACCAGCACAATAGCCTAAGAGAAATCCAGCAATAAATAAATTATCATCCATATTAATCGGCGGAAGTGATATCAATGACGCGAAAGGCTAATTTGGGTTGGTCCGGCAGGGGATACAGCCGTGCATTTTCGGCCTTTATTTCGGCCATGGCCCGCTCGATTTTATGGGGAACGGGTACTTTAGCAGGCAGCTTTACATCCGACGTTTTACGCAAAATAATGTACTCCGAATGGCGAAATAGAAAGGGAGCCGGTTCGGCCAGGCTGTGCAGGTTGAACAGATAATCATTACATAGATTGCGGCTGTTCAAGATCAGTTTACGCACCGGCTCCGAGAGGTTCCCCGCCATGTAGGAAGTAGCATCCTCAAACACCACAAACGCATTCTTCACCCATTGATTGACTAGGGTAAAAAAAACATCAATGTCTTCGCAGTCGCGGCACACAAACAATGGATAGGGCTCTTTACTGGCTAGTCGATTGAAGCGGCTTAGATCATCCAGGGAAATAGGGATATAGTCGTCATACTCAGACTGACGGCCCACGTCAAAGACCAAAACGGGCTTGCCCTGGCGTTTGAGCATCTCCACCTGAATATTAATACTGCCCTGGGTTTTGCCCGTTTTCTTGGCTCCAACGGCCAAAAAAATAGACGAAGCTCGTTTCTTATTGTTCAGCTCAGGAAGGATCATCTTAGTCATGGGCGTGAAGGCTCTAAGCAAAACGGTTTGGTGCTCCTCCCCTGCCAATTGACGCCCATTTCGGCCCGCTCACTGTCCAGATGAATTCCGTAAAATTCCGGCATTAAGTGCCGTTTGCCGATGGGGAAAGCTTTAGCGAAAACCACGTCCGTATGGTCCGCACCGTGGCTATTTTCGGGGTACCGGGTCACGCCTGATTCTGATGGATTCCAGAGCTGAAAGAAGCCAATGGGAAACCAGCCATCTAGCTGATTGTAGTGGGCAACCCGGCTGCCCATGGGGAAGGCCCGGGCTTGTACCAGGTAATACAGTTCGTGCATGGCCACGGGCTTAGCCAGGTAGTTGACCCAATCGCGATAACTGTGGCACATCAGCCGATCAATCCCATAAATGCTCTCCGGGTCCAGATGGGCTAGCTCCAAAATCGTTCGTGTCCAGGGCGGCAGATAGATGTCCGAATCCAGGTGTACCACCCAATCCGTTTCTCCCAGGGCGGTTAGACCTGCGTTAATACCCCGGGCTTTATTAAAAACCGCTCCGTCGTCATAAAAGCAATCGGTCTGAATGCACTCGACCCGGTAATACTCGCAGACCTGGCGGGTAAACTGGTCTGCCAGGCTAGTTACCACAATATAACGATCAAATAGAAGTCGGTTGTGGGGCAAGGTTTGAACCAGAAAATCAGCATAATTCACGCAGACGCTAACGGCGTCAATACGCCGGTTGGACAATGGGTTCATGGAAGTGGGGTGAGTGGTAGTACCAGTGTACATGTTAGCGCATTGTTTTGTCAACCATTTTATTGACTGTCATCATCCCTACTTGCATCAGTGGAGCCATGGCCTTGATTATCATGATCTCAAACAGGGTCTCAGTAATACTGCCCGTTTTGAGTGTACCCCGGCGATTCTTAGCCTTCAAATCCGCTTCGATGGCTCTGCGCAACAGCGTGAGCTGGGCGTCCGTCAGACGGGCTTCCTCGTCGGCTTCTTCCAGGGCTTCCTCGAAATCGTTCCAGCGTTCACGGGCTGCATAATAGGGGTGATCGGGACCATAGACCGGAATTTCTTTAGTCAGCTTCACGTGCTGTTCATAGTCCCGGACTAATTGCTTATCGCCTTCCCGAATTTTCTGGTAGGCCGTGTAGCGGTGAATGAAGCCAAAACACAGGGCAATAATGGCCCCCCACATCTCCGCTTTAGACTCCGCCTTGGTTTTGATTTCCTCCGCTGTTAGGGGGATATAAGGCTCTTCGTCCAGTTCGGAATCAATAGCCGATGGAGGGGCCGTTGCCGCTTTTGATCCGAACAGGCTAGGTAGGCTAATTAGGGGCGATTCGTTCAGCGCATCCGAAACGGACTCGACGAGTCGGGGGGCTTCCTGGAGCACTTCCGAGAGGGCCGAGCCGGACCGGGTTTCGACCAATTGGGCAAGTGGATTCATACCGGTTCGTTGTCGGAAAGGGTAGGTTGCGTCTCCGTGGTAGGGACTTCGGGCCAATGCGGAAAGAATTGCTGAATGATCGGTAGGAGGATTGCCGACCGCTGGGGAGAGTTCATCATCTGAACTAAGACGGCATCGGTCATGGGGCCGGCATAAGCCGTTATCTCTTTCCAGTCGATGACAATGTCTTTTCCTTTTTTGATGGTCTTCGCTCCCGTTTTAATGGCCTGCATGACCATCATGCCTAAGCCCGTTTCCCGAAATCCTTCTGGCAGCACTTCTTTATTGGCCAGGATGAACCGGCAGATACTCCCCGGGCTGTACTCGGAGACATGCAAGCCCTCTTCGTCAATCATGCCCGATTTGGTGAGAATGTGAAACAGGCTCTGACAAAATTGATCCCATTGGCGTAGAGCTACGATACCTTCGTTCCAAAGGGTAATGAACGTGTCTGGATTGATCTGCGGAAAAAGATGTACACCGCTGATGGCAACCACTCCTTCAGTTGTCAGGGCAATTTCATCGCTAGTTTCGACCAGGGCAATAAATCGTTTCATGGACAGAAAAATAAAGGGTGACTACTCTGAATCGAGATAAGGGGCTAGCAGCTCCTGAAAGAACTGTTGGTAATACTGGGGTGTACGCCAGCTATCCGAAGAGGCCTCCTGATAGAGCTGCTCCAATAGGTCAGGTAATACCTTCACTAAGGCATACACAGGCTGGGCCGCTCGCTTCTCCAACGCGTGAGCCTCCAGCGCCTTTTGCAACTCGCTAGTTACTTGCTCATAGCGCACACGCCAACTCGCATCAACCGGGGGTGTTGAACGCGGTATACCAGGTAGGTCTTGACCCCCTGGCAGTAGTTTGGTTAACTCAACGTTTTCACTCCGTGCCTGAAGTAGCTCCGTTATGAGCTGGGTGTTTCGCTGACTCAGCCGCTCACAATAGTCGGTTAACCGCTGAGTCTCCCCGGCAGCTCGGAGTAATTCCTCATGCCGGGTTAACAGGTTTACCCCATAGGCGTGGGTGGTATTACCGGGTGTTACTTTATTGAGCTCATCGACGGCCCGCTCGATGGAGCGCATGACAGAGGTGGGCAATTTAAACGTCTTCGGTATTATGCCATCGGTAATACCGTCCGTGTCAGAATGTGGTAAACCGGCCAGATTACCGTTGTTTACCGGGTTTACCGACTCAACGGGTGGTGTACCCTCCGAAGGTAATACCGGTATTACTGGACTAGAAGTACTACCCACTAGTTGGGCCGGAGAGGCAATTGGAATGGGAGAAGAAAGGGGCTGTACCTCTGTTTCGGTAATACCATTCAAGCGTTCAGGTAGTACTGGGTTGGAAGATAGGGGCGTCATGGACCGTTTTCGTTTCGCCGAAGGTAATACCCGCTTACTCTGGTATTTATACTTAAGTAATTTTATGGTATCTTGTAGCACTTTCTAGCACTTTTTCGCCTACCCTAACGGGTATTACCGCCCTGTTCTATGAGTCACAAACCTAATCCCCGCGAACGCATCACTTGTAAGGACATTCAGAATATTACCGGCTATAAACGGGCCAAAGCCTTTTCGATCTTACGCCAACTGAAAGTGGCCAAGATGGTAGCTGCCAAACGGTCCAGCCGCCTGGCCCTGGTTAATCCGATTGTATCAGTAGATGATTTTGCCGCTTATACGGGTCTGAGCCGGGATGTGATCAAGGCAGGCCTGGTGGATTAGTCGCCCTTTGCATCCATTCCGTTTCTTCGCAGCCAGTTGTCTTTCTCGTCCAGGAACCGATGGTAGTCCTTGCGAGTAACGTGAATACCCCGGAAGTAGCCAATAGAGTACGCTAGGATCGACATCACCAGCGCACTCCTATATAGCCAACCGTAAACAAGTAGCAGTCGGTTTCTACCGCTAAAACGGCTCGCCCTTCCAGGTGCGAGCCGTTTTGTCCTATAACGGGTTGACAACAAAAGTCGGTTTAAATACTTGCACCCAATCGGCTCTGTTTGCCTTCGTTTAGTTTGCAAATCCGCAACGTCTCAACGCTAAGAATCCCCGGAAAATTTGTAATTCTGTAATTTCCGTGTAACTGCTTGATCCTCAGTAGGGAATCGTATTACAAACCAGTTTTTAGGTTTGTAATCTGCCTACTTTCGATTTGTAATAGGCCTCCTAGCCTCTTTTCTAGTTATAGCGTATTACAAAGATTTGTAATTTCTTAGTTAAGGATTACAGTTAATTTATTTTTTTGTAATACTGTAAGTAGTTGAAAATTACAACTTTACCTATCCTGCCAATAGGCTGTTACAGAAATTACAGTTTTTACCCATTTTCTGGTAAGCAAGATTGTCAAGAAACGGTCTGGGTAGGGTTGAGCAACAAAAAAGTCCTCTGGACGAGGACTTTTTGAGAATAAGGAATTGTATTTATTGTAGAAAGCAGGCTTGATCAAGTTAGGTGGGCTGCGTCCTGATTAGGCGCGTATTACCCCTACGTTTCCGGCGACTGGGACGGTCCATCGGCCAGCTTGCGAACGTGTTCGGGCATGACGGCTCGCTTTCCCTGGCCACCGTCGAGCTGGATCATCAGCCGCCCATGACTCGTCCAGCGAATGACTACCCCTTCACACCGGCTCCGGGTGAAGCCTTTCACTGTATTTTCGATGCTGACGCGATCCCCAACTGAAATGGCTGACTTCATAAAGGTGAGCTTTACGGCGTTGACTATACCCAATAAAGCCCGACTCTACGAGAGCCGGGCTTTATTAAAACAACTAACTTTTACAGCCACTATGATGATTCAACAGCTAGTCTAACCACTTTTCAGCCAAAATGTTTACGGCCAGGCTAGCTTCACTTAATTGTCGTGCAGCCTCAGCTTGGTTAGGCCCTCCACTTCGTCTTCCTCTGGCCAATCCTCCTCGTCATATTCTTCTGGACTGTCACCACCGCCGTAGAGGTAGGTATAATAATAGGTGATCCACTGATCAGCGGGGACAAACTCCCGGCCCGTGATTCGGTATACTTGCCCGTGATCGGCTCCCAGTAACCTATCCCCCACACTCAACAGGGGCGTAAAGGCATACAGTTGACTAATCGCATCGAGCACACTGTTGATTTCGTCTTCCACTTCTTCCAGCCAAGTGTCCCCGGTTTTTAGTTGGTGGACCAACGAGTTGAGTATTCGTTGGCCCATTGCCAGGCCCAGCAGCCACCCATTGGGCAGGTAACGCTTATTTTCCTGCAACAGCAGCAGGATCATCAGTTTGAGGCGTCTATCCTCACTATCCACCGCTAGAAAGGACTCCCGTAGCCCTTTCTGCTCAATCATAGCCCGAATATCCTCAGGCTCTTTCTGGAGAAGTTTAGCCAGTTCGATAATACTGGTGATCCCGTAGTTTTCTTCCAGGAATTTAATTTCCTGGGGTGTCCATTGAGGCGAGGTGGAAGGGGTCATAAGGGTTTTGTTTAAGGTTTAGCCAGCTTTAAATTACACATGATCGAAAACATCCCCAACTGAAGCCAGCTAATGGTCTTTTGGTCGCTTTTCGGGAAACAGCTTGGGCCATCATTCTCCCGATGGGGACGAGTCGTTGATCGCTTGGGTCGCTATAGTGGCCGCCAGGCTAGCTGGATCACAATCGAGCCGCAGGGTAATGTCGTCTAGCTCGAAGAGCAGGTTTTGCAGATGATGCAGACTGGTGATCTCTGAGAAGCAGATTTCCTCTCCATCCAGCATGAGCCAGAGCGATACCCCGTCCCCATCGAAGCATACCACCCAGTAGGTATCCTCATCACAGGGCCAGGTGTAAACCTGTTGCTGGTAAGTGGGAAACGAACCCGCCGGTTGCTCATTGAAGCCTAACCGCTGCAACAGGGTCGGCGTGAGGGGGATGGCTTCCACTAAGTCAAGGTGTACATCTTTATGGTACTTTTTGGTAAGTAGATCAATTAGATCCAGCGAATACGTTTCTTTTTCCGTCGGGAACCGGCGCCGTAAAAGCAATGACGAGTGGAGGCCCAACAGGCGAACAACTTGGTGATCCTGTTGCTTGAATTGGACATAGTTGCCGATGCGCAATTGGTCAGGGCTAAGGGTTTGGGGGAGGTTTTCCATATTTAGCGGTAGGTGATGTTTTCGATGAGGCCAGCCTCAACGGCTTTGATAAATTCGTTTAGCGAGCGTCGATGACGATTCGAATCACCGACCAGTAAAATCCAGAGATAAGCCGTACGGGGGCCTTTTAGCGTCCATTCCAGTTCCTTCTCGACCACCACAAATGGAGTCGTTTCCGGACCGGTTTTCTTCCACCAGGAATAGAGGTCAATGAAGCGTTCAGCTGCCTTCGGCCCTGCCGCCGACGCCTCCGGCTTTTCAGGTAAGGTGAGATCATCCAACTCAGGAGAATAAGGCACATACTGGCCAGCAGGACCACGAACGAGATCAGCAGGGTGCGTAGCAGTATCCACATGTAAGGAAGGGTTTAGAGCGGTTAAAAACCAATTTTTTCGGTTGGGTCAATGGCCATGTGCGGGCTTGGATCACGCAGCAGGCCTGCCTGGGTTAGCTCGGCACCCGGCGTCTGGATGTAGAGGTGCTCCACCGTCTCCAGCTTGTCATTCTTCAGCCACTGACCTTGCCGGAATTCCAGCTTATAGACGCTTTGCAGAATCCGCTTTTGCTTTTCGTTTTGCAGTTCGACCGGATCGAGCGTATAGCCGTTGTAGAGACACCAGTAGCGCAGTTTATCCTTGAAGGTTTGGGAGGACATCTTGGGATCGTACTCCCGCTTGTAGACCTCATGGGCGTAGATCTTCTGCACGTAGGCATTCAAGCGGCCATTCGCTTCGTTAAAGAACACATCCGCCCAGGCGTGGAAACTGGCCCCCATCTTATTGCGATAGGTATTCTGCCGGGCCATCTGGCCCGGCGTATCGACCTTGCCCAGCTGGAGCCACACCTGGATGCACTGGGCATAGAAATTTAAACATAAATTCCACTCCTCCGCCGTAAAATCGGTGAATAACGACTTGCCAAACTCGGTCTTGGGGTCCCGTTCTTCCTGGTACTCCCCGTTCGGATTCTTGTGGTAGTAGTCCGAAAACATAGTAAACCACAGCCGCCGGGCGGTTGCCGAATCGGTATCGCGCGGGGGAAAGTTGGAGGTGATACAGAGCTTGGGCGATTCCTCATTGCTCAGCACCCACCCATCGACACCTTTGGCCACGCAGTCCATGCTGCCGGTGATGATGCTGAATAGAAACTTAAAATTGAAGTACTCATAGGCATCATCAAAGAACAGAAAATCGGTGTGCTTGGTGACGCGCGCAAAAATGAAATTGTTTTCGAACAGACGGTCGTTGCGCCCATTATGGTAATCCTGGCGGATGAGTCGTTTTAAGTTATCGTAGGCCAGGCTCTTGCCCGTCCCGCCGTAGGACTGTCCCGCGTTTTGCATGTTGTAGTCCATGGCCCAGACGCAGTAAGCCGTAGCGGGGTCCTTGTAGCGGTGCAGCAGATAGCCCAGCGAAGCCATTTTGTTAATCAGGTGTTGGTGCTGCTCGGCGCGTTCTTCCTGGCTCAGCAGGGGTCCATCGACCGACCATTGGTGGTTAGCCAGGTAATCGGTCTGGTAGGCCTGGCTATGCTCACCGAGCCGTTCCTCCAGCTCTTTTTTCCAGAATACGCGGCTGGTGTTAATCAGGTAGCGAAAGAATAGACAGTCCTGGTTATGGATGTCAATCTGGGGCATGCTCGTTTGAGCGTTCCGGGAGACGGTGAACATGGGCGCTAGCTTTTTGACCCGGTGTTGGATCACTTTATCGGCCCAGACGATGCGGTCACAGTTTTGGTGTTTGATCACCTCGATGCCGGTGGCCGTGACCTTCCAGACCTCATTGGCAAAAAACAGATACTGGTAATCTCTCCCGTAATCCTGGAAGTCGAGCGCTACCCGTTTGATATTTTCCAGCGAGTTGTTGCCCACCTGGTCGGAGCGGTAGAAGGCGTTGAATAGATCCTCCGAGGCGTGGCGCGACTCTAAGAACCCTTCGATGTAGCGCCGGATGTGTTTGTAGTCGATGTTGAACACCACATTGCCCAGAACCTGAATCAATACCTCTCCATCTTTGGAGTTGGGCATGGGCAATTTGCCAAAGCCGCTGCGGGCTAAAAAGTTGTACAGGCGCCGGTTATTAGGCTTGTATTCGGCCTGAATCCGGCCAAACTTCTTGATGATTTTGCCGTCCCGGGTGCGCCTGGGCTCTTCATCCCAGAACCGATAGGGCAAGGCCAGGGCCAGCAGGTTCTTAAAATCCTCGGTCGAATAATAATTAAAATAATCCCGGACATCTTTGCAGGCTTTGCCCTTCAGATCACGACGATTGGCCAGCTCATCGGGCAAATAAGCGGTAAATAGATCCAGGTGTTCCAGGGCCAGCTCATGGGCTTTTTTACGGCCCGTCACGTCCAGATCGGGCAGGTTATAGACCCGTTCGGCCATTTTTCGAAACTTGGCAAAGGGGATGGTTTTGGGATCGACGGTTTCGGAGTTGAACCACACGACTGAATAGCCCATGGCGGCTACATTCAAGGCATCCGATCCACCCGAGCAGATGATGATTTCCGGGAGCTGGGTTTCCCGACTGCCAGTATCGGGTTCTTCTTCCGCCGAATCCCCCGGTTTATCATTTTTTTGCAGCTCCTCAAGCCGGCGCTGGCATTGCTCCAGGCCAAAGACGTAGTGGTCGGGCTTTTGGCCGATGGAGAAAAAACGGTGCTGGGCTTCCCGTTCCCGGGGTTTATAAATCTTCTGCCAGTCTCCTTCGTTGAAGAGAAAGATAGGGAATAGCTCGGTACTGCTAATGACAGTGGCCTTGCGATTTTTGACAAGGGTATACGATTCCAAACTAAAAAAACGGTACTTCCGACAGACAGCTAGTGCATTTCGGGTAGCCAATTCATCCCCTGGCTCATCACCAGCGACGTATTTGAGTCGGCTCAAGTAGGACCAGCTGTTACGGGAAAAAATGGTCTGCAATTCGGCTACGGTAAAGGTCTCTTTGGTGATAAAGGTGGTGCCTTCTTCTTCGTCAGCGGTGGCCGCTCGTTGCTTGATGGTGGGGCCTAGTTTGGCGGCCTGCTTGCCTTCCTCATCGGTGATGCCGTGGTGTTCACACAGCAGCTTGATGGCCGTAGCGAAGTCGCAATTTTCCTCCTTCATCACAATACCAATGGCATCCATTGCCTTCTCCCCGGAACCAAAGTCCGTGACGCGCCAGACGCCATTGTAGTGGCTCAGTACGGCACTTGGGGAGGGGTCTTCGGTTTCAGACCGAATGCGAAACTTGGCATTCTTGCGCTTTACCCCCACTTCGGCCTGGGGGTAGTAGCGGAGGATAATGTCGAGACCATCCTGGGTCTGGGCAAAAATAGCTTGTGGGGTAATCATCGGCGGTTCGTTAAGGGGGCTTAGTCGCGGAAAAATGTCCAGCCCGACTAGTTGCCCGGCTGGAGCACGCCCATCAGTCTCCAATCGTTAACTCCCAATCTTTTTTCCGCCGAAATAGCCAACCCAAGCCGGGCCCTTTCCTGATGGAAAACTGCATGGGTTTAACCAGATCATCCACCTGGTCAATATGAGCAATCAACTCACTGAGCGCCCGGTCAATGGCGGGCGGGTAAATCAGGTTGTTCTCCGCATCCCGGAACCGACGAAACGGCAGGGAGGTCAGGTTCAGAAAGTCCAACTCCTGTTCGGCCCAGGAACTCAGCAAATCCAATTCATCCAGCGTGCCAACCACATTTCCATCCCCTTCATTCAGCAGCAGCTGAATCGCCAGCAACTCATCAAGGGTAAACCGTTCGGCCCGTTGATAGCGAAAAATGGCCCGTTCCCGCACTGAAAACTCGTAGAAGTCCTCATCCTGATCCTCGATGAGCGCCGGCGCGGTCAGGTCTGGACGCTCCAGTCGATCAATCATGGCCCGGGATAAGCCCCCTTCCAGGACCGTCAGCAAATCAGCGGTCAGGACAACCACGCATTGCTGTTTAGTTGGCTCGGGCGTCGGTACTACATGTTTCTTTTTGAGCCGGGAGTCTGCCAATAGGGCCAGGGTTTGTTTGAGGTGTCGTTGTTTCTTCTCTTTTTGTTCCAGAGTTTGGGCTGGTGTATTAGCCAGTAGCCACAGATCGGCGGAGAGAATAGCCGCATCAGCCGGTTTGAGCTTACTAGCAGTCAGTGTAAACGACTTGCGGAAGGATTTCGTAACGAGTGGCATGGGGTTACTGGAGAGAGTGGAAAGAATGAAGACGGTTGATTCGCTGGGTAAAGGCTTCCTGCATGGCCAGTAGCAAAGACAATAGGTCGGTGATAAAATCGGTCCGTGGCCCAATGGCCGCCAGGCGCTCGTAATAAGCGCTGACCCGCTTCTGAGCGTCCAATAGAGCTTGTAGATCGGGTAAGCACAATGTCCCGGCTTGGTAGCCATCCAGTAGGTAGGATAGATTCATCGTGCAGTCTTGATTAGTCATCGGCTTCCGGGTTGCACGCGTCACAACTAGTAAAAGTTCGGGGCCAGCTCCACCACACATCTTGAGAGTGCGCATCGATACGCCGTTGGGCACCCAGTGACCGGAGTTCGGACGACTTTACCCTCGTCAGCGTTTCCTGATCGACCACATGCCGCCCACAATTGGTGCAGCCATCATTGTACTGGATCTGCTTAGTCAGAATTGGTCGGCCCATCGAGCGTAAGGATTACTAAGGGTGAGGGAGTTACCTAGCTGGTTCGGCAGGTTGGTTTAGTAGCTGAGCTAAGAGCGCCGTGAGCCACTCGACTGATGAAGGCGATGCACTTTTAAGCTGCAAGTTGAGATCCAGGGTACCCGCTTCGGGTTTATAGTCCATAATCAGACTACCAATTGACGGTAGCTTATCCAGAGTGATTACTTCAGGTGGCAATCCTTTCCGCTGTCTTGAGGTGTCATCCAGGATAGCAAAGACGGTCTCCTGACTAATGTGCAGGACCTGGGCAATGTGAGCGGAGGATACATCTTGATTGAAAAGAAGCAACACCGACTCTTTGGTGGCATTGGTGTAAATGGGCGGATGGGATTTCATAGCTGAGGAGGTTAATTCTTGTTGTTGTAGGTTCTTAAACATTTTGCGGAGTCTGTATCGATGTGCCAGAGTTATAGGAGTTGACCTTGGTTGGTTTTGTCGGGAGCGATGGTTAGGTTAGAGCCAGGTTTCCAATCTGTCAAACACCTAACCATACACTCCCAATGGCTATTAATCATTCAGATTATGCTCCACAGACAGTTTATCAGTCTGTTGA
Source organism: Spirosoma arboris (assembly GCF_009754945.1). Classification (GTDB taxonomy): domain Bacteria; phylum Bacteroidota; class Bacteroidia; order Cytophagales; family Spirosomataceae; genus Spirosoma; species Spirosoma arboris. The sequence continues at coordinate 249,200 of NZ_WPIN01000002.1, read as the reverse complement.
TGTTCTGTTATCCCCTGAGATTGGCGGCTATACACATGACCCAATCCGAGTTGCTTATAATCTTGAGCAGACTGGCGAGGACCCCAATCAATTAATCGACAATTCCCGACTTTCACTTCTACCATCTGTTGTTTACCACCGGGGTGCCTACGTCGTCGTTTTGCAATTCGAAGGAGCCCTGCATAACCCCCGTATGGCCTTCATTCATTTTGACGTTGATATCAGACAGCATTTTTCTGTTTTTGCTGACGTCTTTACCCCTAAGGCTCTGCATGCCATATACTTAACTCAACTTCGCATCAAACAGAAGGAGGGCGTTTATTATCATCAGGTGATGTTGACAACCGAGTTGCCAGGGGCTTAAAAAATAATTCAAAATCAAGCCAAGTAAGCTGGTCGTCAATAAACGTATAAGTGGGGTTCACTTCACCCGCCTCTGGGATTAACCTTCGTTTTGCGCGTTTCTTGGCCATATAAGTTGAGTCATTGTTCCAGCCATGTTTTCGGTTTTTAATGACGTATTCATGATTGTGCAACTGCTTTAGCCGGTTCTAATGGATTGACCTCTTCCATCCATTTGCACTCTGTTTCCGTCATGGTGGTGCTATTACCTCCTGATAGCTTATGACCAAATGTGTCTTCGGTAATTCCGAATTCTTCACAGAACCTGGCTTTGACACCATTCCGCATTTTGTAGGGAATGCGATTGAAGTAGGCTACCCGGAATCGCTCCGTTAAACCTTCATAAGTTTTTTTCATCTACCCTTGCGATTAATGACGCTAAATCGCTATGATTGCTACGTCTTTATGACGCTAAGATATGCTTGATTTTCCTATATGAGCAAATTTTCTCAATCATATTTTCTCATTTTGACTTATAAAATGTATAACCATCTGTTTATCAGGACTAATGAATATTGACGGCCCTAAACTTTTTTTGCTGTTAAAGAGGAAAAATTTGACGATCGGTCAATTGGCTGACCAAATAGGAGTTAGCCGACGAACAGTCAGCAAGATTTTGAATGAAGGCATTATAAAGACCAAAAGCCATCTAAAGTTGCTTGTCCAGGCATTGGGTATTACAGAGGAGGAGTTGCTTGTAGACGCAGCAATACCAAATAAAGAAGCAAGTGAAGAAATAATTCAGATTTCTAAATCTGAGTATGAGAGCCTAAGAGAAATAAAGGACAAATACCAGCAAGCGGAGATAAAACGCTTAAAAGAAGAAAACGAACGATTAGCAAATGATTCTCCTGTTTCTAACAAGTCCTAATTAATCGCTCGAATGTAATAATCTATAGAATAAAGAATATTATTCTATGGCGATCTAGCTAAAAATACCGTATAAACACCCTTTTTTCTCTAGGCAACTACCCATCATTTTCTTATACTAGCTATGCCGAATAATAACCTTCTAATTGATAATTTACGGGCTCCTGACAGGAGCCGAACCTCTGTTAGGTTAGGGAGTATCATATATTTTCCTAATATTTTCCTAATAATTTATAAGGCGTTGATTATCAACAATAACTCAACTTCCTTCGGGAGCACAATCAAAACCTACCACTTATTAGCGGTAGGTTTTTTGTGTCTTGGCAGTTACATAAATCACTCCGACGCTGTAATTTTAAAAAAAATTAGTTATCTTGCACACAGGGTTCCTGGAAATAAAAAACGCCGGACTCATCATAGTTCCGGCGTTTCCGCATTCATTTCTTAACTTAAACGCTCTTGAGCGTCAAATTAATGACGCATTCACTGCACCAATGTTGCACTCAATAGGCACTGTTTTATAAGTGGTCAAATACGTGTACAAGTGGTCAATAAAAAAAGCCGGGACTTATAGTTCCGGCTTTTTTGTATTTGGAATAGAAACGTTGTATAACTTCAGAAGAGGATTGAACAATTTCCTTAGTTTTGTTGTACGGATCAATGATTGTTGGCAATAAGGCACTATCTAGGCAGTTAGTTTTATGAGGACAACCAGTAGCGCGTTTTGTTCTGATATTGGAGATTATCAACTCAATTCAACCGATATTGATACTAAAATAGCCAATTACAAATTGCCCGTCTACCTAAGCACTAAAGCGAAGTACATTTGCTTTCAAACCAGCATTTCTACATGAATACGGAATCAACACTAGACCTATATCCCTGGCGACGATTTTATCCCAAGGGAGTTCCATACGAGATTAATCCAGATGCCTACTCCTCTCTAGCTGCTCTTTTAGAGGAAGGTTGTCGACGGTTCACCGATCGTCCTGCTTATGCCTGTATGGGCAAACAGATTACATTCGGCGAATTAGATAAACTATCAACACAATTCGCGTCGTTTTTACAGAATGACCTGGGTCTTCAAAAGGGAGACCGACTGGCAATTCAGATGCCAAACACACTACAATATCCAGTAGCTATGTTTGGTGCTTTACGGGCAGGTTTGGCAGTGGTCAATACGAATCCGCTTTACACGCCCCGCGAAATGCAGCATCAGTTTAAAGACTCGGGAGCAAAAGCGATTGTGATTCTGGCCAACTTTGCCAGTCATTTAGAAAAAATTCTTGATCGTACAGACATTCAACATGTTATCGTCACACAGCTTGGCGACTTATTAGGTTTCCCTAAAAAGCAAATTGTCAATGCGGTTGTCAAGTATGTTAAGAAACTGGTTCCGGCTTACAACCTCCCTGACGCTATTTCGTTTAGTGATGCCCTAAGCCGGGGAAGTACGCAACCATTGAAGCCAGTAGCTATTCAAAATACGGATTTAGCTTTTGTGCAGTATACAGGTGGTACGACGGGCGTTTCAAAGGGGGCCATGCTGACTCATCGAAATATTATCGCGAATGTAGAGGGACAACATTGCTGGATGAAACCTGGTGGTGTTCCCGATGGTGAAGGTATTTACGTTGCAGCACTACCACTTTACCATGTATATGCATTGACAACAAATGCATTAGCGGCTTTGAAAAGCGGGTCTATGAATCTGCTTATTACAAATCCCCGCGACATGAATGCCTTTATCGATGACTTGAAAAAATATAAGTTCACGGCATTTACGGGGGTAAATACACTCTATAATGGCTTACTAAATCATCCGCGCATTGGCGAAGTTGATTTCAGCCATTTGAAGGTTACTTCGGCAGGGGGAATGGCCCTTCAAACGTCCGTAGCCGAACGTTGGACTAAACTTACTGGCAATACACCCTGCGAAGGCTATGGTCTTACGGAGACGTCGCCAGTACTCTGTTCAAATCCCATTGATGGTACGGTACGAGTAGGCACAATTGGCATCCCCTGGCCCAGTACGGAGATGAAACTTATTCGTGAAGATGGTACAGATGCCCCCATAGGTGAAGCAGGTGAGATTGTAGCTCGTGGACCGCAGGTATTCAAAGGATATTACAATCGCCCTGACGAGACAGCTAAGGCAATGCTGGGCGACTGGTTTAAAACGGGTGATGTGGGCGTAATGAATGAAGATGGTTTCTTCAAGATCGTTGACCGAAAAAAGGATATGATTCTGGTATCGGGCTTCAACGTCTATCCAAATGAAATCGAAGATGTGGTATCGCAGTGCCCAGGCGTATTGGAAGTTGCGTGTATTGGCATTCCTGATGAAAAATCGACCGAAGTTGTCAAAATCTTTGTAGTGAAGAAAGATCCCAATCTTACTGTCGAGACGATCAAAGAATTTTGCCGTGAAAATTTGACACCCTACAAAGTGCCTCGCGTCATTGAATTCCGTAATGAGTTGCCCAAATCGAACGTAGGTAAAATTTTGCGTAAACCGTTGCGTGATGAGGAATTGGCAAAGTTGAAAAAATAATAGGCTTAGCAAAGCAGAGCGGGTCGTAGATCGTAATTTTCACGATCTACGACCCGCTCTGCTTTGCTGTTAAACACCTACTAAGGCTGGAGTTGTAGGTCTGGCATCTAGTATCAACAATTCTTGTTGAAACCCTTTTACCTGTTTTATAAATCGGCTGGCTTTCCGACGGGATACTTCGATCAGATCTCCATTCACAAGGCTTACACTAAGTTGCTGGTGGTCTGGATGGAAAGCTTCTAAATACAATAAATTAATAATATTTTTTTTGTGTGGTCGAACAAACACTTTAGGCGATAATCGACTTTCCATTTTCTTTAGCGTCAATGACACCATCAACTGGCTGCCATCAGCAAAATGGAATAAAGTATAGTTGCCTTCACCCTCTAGCCGCACAATACGGTGCATAGGCATTTTCTTACGGCTGCCCCAAAAAGGAAGTGTTAAGTCAGGCATGCCAAACTGGGGTGCAATTTGCTCAACATAGATACTCGTAAGAGGTTTGGATAGTAAAGTTGTTTTCATAGAACAACAAATTATGTGGTGTGAATAAGGGAATCATAAACTACCTAAATCAATAAATTATTAACGTTTATCTTTCTATTTAGCAAGTTTACACAAATTTCATTATCAAGTCGTTAGCTTGGTTGAATATTATTTTTACATGAAATAATGCATGTAAATAGGTTTTTATGAGTAGTAAAGAATAAGGCCTTGATTAACGTATAATGGCGCTTCTAACGAACTTATTGAGCAGCTTTAACCTTCACCACTGAAGAACCAGTTTTAGAAAAATCAGTATGGCAACCCTGCTTGATTTAGTCGGCAATACACCCTTAGTTGAGTTGAATCGTCTGAATCCTAATCCAAATGTTAAGCTATACGGCAAACTCGAAGGCAATAATCCAGGTGGCAGCGTAAAAGACCGGGCTGCGGTCAGCATGATTCAAGGTGCTCTGGCCAGAGGTGATTTAAAACCAGGTATGAAGCTGGTTGAGGCAACAAGTGGTAATACTGGTATTGCCTTGGCTATGATTGCCCGGCTTTATGACATCGAAATCGAGTTAGTAATGCCTGTAAATTCGACCCGTGAGCGCGTCCTGACGATGGAGGCTTTTGGGGCGAAAGTAACATTGACCGAAACCATCGAAAACGCCCGAGACTATGCGGAAGAACAGGTGACTAAAGGTGGCTATCTGATGCTGAATCAATTTGGCAATCCAGATAATTATTTGGCTCACTATCGCAACACAGGCCCTGAAATCTGGCGTGATACTGACGGTCATATTACTCATTTCGTGTCGTCGATGGGCACCACAGGCACCATTATGGGTACGTCTCGTTACCTAAAAGAACAAAACTCGGCTATCCAGATTATAGGCTGTCAACCTACCGATGGTTCTTCGATTCCAGGTATTCGGAAGTGGCCGGTAGAGTATTTGCCCAAAATCTTTGAACCCCAGCGTGTTGATCGTGTCATGGAAGTATCTGCTGATGAAGCGACTATGATGACGCGTAAGTTAGCCAGCGTTGAGGGTGTCTTCGCTGGTATGAGCAGTGGAGGGGCGGTTCATGCAGCCATTCAACTGGCGCAGGAAATAGAGTCAGGAGTGATCGTTTGTATTCTATGCGATCGGGGTGATCGCTATTTGTCATCTGACTTATTTGGTTAACTGTAGAACCAATGGTCCCGGTCGATATATGTAATCTTTCTACTATATACCAACCGGGACCATCGGCTCTACATTATCTTTGTGCGCATGTACAAGCGCATTATTCTACCGTTATTGTTTCGTTTCGATGCCGAAACCATTCATCATACCGTTACAACACTACTCAAACTAGCGCTCTCGATTCCAGGCGTATCGGCTATTTGTCGGAAACTATACGTTTTGGAAGACAAGCGTTTAAACCGCATCGTTTTTGGCCTGACGTTCCCGAATCCGATAGGTATGGCAGCTGGTTTCGATAAAAATGCAGATTTGGTGAGTGAGTTAAGCGATCTGGGGTTTGGTTTCGTTGAAATCGGAACGGTAACTCCTCGCCCACAGTCAGGTAATCCGCGTCCTCGTTTGTTCCGCCTAAAAGTCGATGGTGGATTGATTAACCGGATGGGTTTCAATAATAAAGGCGTTGGACCAGCTGCTGAACGACTTCGACATTTTGCCCGAAACAAAGGAAATCGGCAAGTAATTGTTGGTGGTAATATTGGGAAAAATAAGGATACGCCGAATGAGAATGCGCTTGCGGATTATCTCACTAGCTTTCGAGAGTTGTTCGATGCAGTCGATTATTTCGTGGTGAATGTTAGTTCACCTAATACCCCTGGCCTACGCGATTTACAGGAACGTGAACCCTTAACAAAGCTATTAACGGCGTTACAACAGGAAAATCGTCAACATTCTTCTCCTAAACCTATTCTTCTCAAAATTGCTCCCGATCTAACCAATGGTCAATTAGACGATATTATTGCCATTGTTACCGAAACGGGAATTGCAGGCGTGATAGCGACCAATACAACGATTAGTCGTGCTGGTTTGAAAACAAATTCAACCGATGTCGAACAAATTGGGGCAGGTGGTGTCAGTGGTCGGCCCTTGTGCGAACGATCGACCGAAGTAATTCGATATCTGCATCAGCAATCAGGCGCAGCGTTTCCTATTATTGGCGTTGGTGGAATTTTTTCTGTCGAAGACGCGAAGGAGAAACTAAATGCTGGTGCCAGTCTGGTGCAGTTGTACACTAGTTTTATTTACGAAGGGCCAGCCCTGGCCAAACGCATCAATCGGGGATTGCTTTATTGATTAGACCCACGAGTTCTAGCTCGTGTATGCATTATAACGAAACCCCGGCTAAAACTCATGGGTATAATTAATTCGTAGCGCTTAGTCGGCGTATCCATTCGATAAGGAATCGCAATATTTTGCAACTCTACACGCTTTTTCGTTAAAAAGTGGGAAATTTACCCTGCTGCGATAGCCGCTAACCCAAAGTAAATGGCACAACCAACTACGTCCCCACGCCAGAATACGCTTCGGCGAACTCCTGATCGGAACGAACCCCGTCCGCGTATACCAAACGGTAAACCAGCTGGTCGCTCCCAAGGTACTTCAGTCAATTGGGGAGCCGCTCTCGACCGTTGGTTTACCGACCAACGGTCGACGCTAACACTCGGTGTCCTGCTGATGGGTGTGGCAATAGGGCTGATGTTTGCTTTTATATCCTACTTGCTCAACGGACCCGCCGATCAGAGCGTTGTAGGTGCTGCCTTCTCGGAGCCACTGGCCGAATCGGCTACCGAAACCCGCAACTGGGTTGGATTAGTTGGTGCTTATATAGCGCATGCTTTTGTATTTCGATGGTTTGGTGTCGGGGCACTTGCCTTACCAATTATTGTTTTCCTGGCGGGTTATAAACTGACATTTAAGATCGAGCTACTACCCTTGAGTCGCACCACTACGGCTTTGCTGTTTGCTGCCGTCTGGTGTAGCCTGATTTTGGGTTATATCGTATTGGTGACGAAATCGGCAGAAACCGCCAGTGTGTGGTGTGGGGGAATTGGCTACGAGCTGAACGCGGCACTTTATAGTCTATTTGGATGGGGTAATTTGGCCTTTATTTGTTTTTTGCTCTTCTTTTTTGTCGTTTATTTCTTCGATATACGGCATATAAAACTGCCGGACTTTTCGCGGCCGGTTCGTTCCCAGACTCGAAAACGCTCGGATAATCCACTGCAGACTTACGAAGAGAGTGAATTTGAGCCAGATGAAGATAACGAGTTTGGCCACGAAGAAACAGCGCAAGAGCCCTATCGGAATCCGGGCGTTGAGCCGGTTAATAGTTTCGCTACGAATATCGCTACTGACGAAAATACGAATACCGAAACGCCAATACCTGATGTTGTAGCTAAAACAACGGGCGTTACCCTGACCATCAAAAATCGGGACGCTGTTACAGATGAGCTGGACGAAACTAACGAACTGAGTGCGACACCGGCTCCCACATTTGAGCCAGACCCATTCGAAGACGATGATTTAGTGGCGGTTCATGGCTTGTATGACTCAACTCTTGACTTACCGCAGTATCAATACCCAACCAACGATTTGCTGACTGAGTATCAGAATAACCGCAAAGCACAGGTTTCGGATGATGAACTGACAGCGAATAAAGAAAAGATTGAAAACACGCTGCGGAACTTCGGTATTGAAATCGACTCTATTCAGGCATCTATCGGCCCAACGGTTACTTTATACGAAATTGTACCCGCTAAAGGAGTCAGAATTTCCAAGATTAAGAGCCTGGAAGATGACATTGCGCTAAGTTTGTCGGCCCTTGGTATTCGTATTATTGCTCCAATGCCGGGAATGGGGACCATAGGGATTGAAGTACCCAATAAGAACCGCGAAATGGTGTCTATGCGGTCGATGATTACGAGTGAAGCTTTCAATAATAGTAAGTTCGATCTGCCTGTAGTTCTGGGCAAAACCATATCGAATGAAATTTATGTGGCTGATCTGGCTAAAATGCCCCATTTACTCATGGCAGGGGCCACGGGGCAGGGGAAGTCAGTTGGTCTGAATGTGCTTCTCACATCGCTGATTTATAAGAAGCACCCATCTCAATTGAAACTCGTACTGGTTGATCCTAAAAAGGTTGAACTCACGCTGTTTAATAAGTTGGAACGGCACTTTTTAGCTAAACTTCCCGACTCAGAAGAGCCAATTATCACTGATACCAAGAAGGTTGTCAATACGCTTAATTCGCTTTGTATTGAAATGGATAACCGCTATAACCTGCTGAAAGATGCGGGTTGCCGGAACCTGAAAGAATACAATGCAAAGTTTGTGAAACGTCGGCTTAACCCCGAGAAAGGCCACCGTTTCCTGCCTTATATTGTTCTCATAGTCGACGAGCTTGCCGACTTAATGATGACCGCTGGGAAGGAGGTCGAACAACCCATTGCCCGACTGGCCCAGTTGGCGCGTGCCATTGGTATTCACCTTGTTGTAGCTACGCAACGGCCATCAGTAAATGTGATCACGGGGTTGATTAAGGCCAACTTCCCTGCTCGTTTATCGTTTAAAGTGACGTCAAAAATTGACTCACGAACGATTTTAGATACGGGTGGTGCTGAGCAATTGGTAGGTATGGGCGATATGCTTCTTTCGTCAAACTCCGACATTATTCGACTTCAGTGTCCCTTTGTGGATACGAACGAAATTGAAGAACTCTGCGAGTTTGTCGGCAACCAGCGTGGTTATGATGAAGCGTATGCGCTACCAGAGTTTGTGGGTGACGACGGCGGCCAAAGCGATGATAAAGATGTAGATCTCGGCAATCGTGACCCAATGTTCGATGAAGCGGCCCGGCTTATTGTTATTCACCAGCAAGGTAGTACGTCACTGATTCAGCGTAAACTAAAACTCGGCTACAATCGCGCCGGACGGTTAATCGATCAACTGGAAGCGGCTAAAATTGTTGGTTCATTTGAAGGTAGCAAAGCTCGTGACGTCCTTGTGCAGGACTTACAGACGCTGGAAGAAATGCTGAAAAGGCTTAAGGGTGAGTAATTGTAGACTGGAATGATGCGGGTTATTAAACTTTTAACTCAGATTTCCCGTCTAAGAACTATACACGAACCTGAATTGACGGGTAACACCTATAAAAATGAAGAAAATAGTATTGATGCTGAGTTTGGCTTTAGGAATAGCTTTACCGGCTTTGGCTCAGAAAGACAAACGGGCACAGGATATTTTGGATGCGATGAGTAAGTACTATAAATCACTAAAATCCTATCAGGCTACATTTACTTTCGCTAGTGCGGGGGCAGGTGCAAAGGAGTCTTATAAAGGAGATTTAACGGTAAAAAATGAGAAATTTCATTTACTGTTAGGTGGTCAGGAAGTATTTACGGATGGTAAGGTAATGTCGACCTATATTAAAGAATCCAATGAAGTAAATGTGCAGGACTATGATGCCAGTAGTAACGGCGAATTGAACCCAACCCAGATTTATACGATTTACAAACGGGGTTTCAGTTATCGTTTCTTAAAAGAGCAAAAACAGGGTGGGCGAACACTCGAAATAATAGAGCTGACACCTAATCGTCCTAAGAGTCCAATTGAAACAGTACAGATTTCTGTTGATAAGGCCGACAAATCCGTTCGCAACTGGTTGATTGTTAATAAAGATGGTAAACGTACCTCCTATACAATCATGAAATTCACTCCCAATGTAAATACACCGGATTCGTATTTTGTTTTCGACAAATCGAAGTATCCGGGTGTTGAAGTTGTTGATCTACGATAGGATGTATGGTGTATGATATATTGCTTTCGCGCCAGCTATGTCATACATCCTATATCATACATCAACATCACACTTTCTCTCCAAACGCCAGATCACCTGAGTCGCCCAGGCCAGGAACAATGTAAAAGTGTTCATTAAGATGATCGTCGATGGCTCCTAGCCAAAGATGGCATTGGGGGAGCTGTTGCTGCACATGTCGAACACCTTCTGGGCTAGCGATTACAGCAGCAATATGGGTTTGTGCTGGAATTCCATAACGCAATAAAGCGTGATATACTTTTTCTAGCGAACGGCCCGTTGCCAGCATAGGATCGCAGAGAATAAGGACCTTCCCGCTTAGATCGGGGCTTACGATATAATCCATTGCGATCTCAAATTCCTCGTTCTCCGACGATGAACTACCTCGATAAGCTCCTGCGAAAGCATTCTCGGCCTGATCAAAATAGTTCGCAAAACCCTGGTGAAAAGGTAATCCGGCACGAAGAATAGTGGCCAGAACAGGTTGCTGGCGAAGGACTTGCGTGTTGGAAATACCAAGGGGAGTTTGCACATCAATAAAATGATAGGGCAATTTTTTGGAAATTTCATACGCCATTAATTCACCAAGTCGTTCAAGGTTACGGCGAAACCGCAGCCGATCCTGTTGGATGGAAACATCCCGAAGTTCGGCGATGAACTGATTGGCTAACGAGGGCTGCTGGGCAAAAACAAACATGGTTTGTAGGCTTCTTTCGCCGTAAATTAGCCCCAAGGTTGGCGTATATCCAAACCAATTGTCTAATTTAAGCGGTTTAATGGGGCCAATCGGTTATATAAACACACCTCCCAGGGTCATCAGACAGTAAGTTACATGCGCAGCAACGTTTACGTTTTCTGTTTTCTTTTCATTTCGTTGAGTGTTCGGGCACAAAGCCCATTTGTGCCACTGAATGCAGATTATTATCACTTAATTGACCGGTTCGAAATTCGGCAAAATCACTGGGCTGAAGGGTTTCATAGTTCTGTGAAGCCTTATAACCGACAGAGTATTATTCAGTTAACGGATAGTCTACTTACGCATCCTGGCCGTGATTTATCAGATACCGATTATTTTACTATCGACTATCTACGCAATGACAGTTGGGAATGGGTAACTCCTTATGATACAATACGAAGAGATCCGTTCACGCGGCATCAAAGTGCTTCAATGTCGGTAGGTGACAGTCATAAGCCTTTGTTTAAACATTTTTATCAAAAGAAAGCGGATTTCTATAGTTTACAAACACCAGATATTGATCTGCATGTCAATCCAGTTGTGTATGTAGGCGTAGGTGGTGACATTACATCCAGCTCAACGGATGCGTTGACCAATAAGAATCAGGCTTTATTTGTCAATACGCGGGGCTTGGAAGTACGTGGCACAATTGGAAAGAAGCTGGGTTTTTATACATTCTTTGCCGACAACCAGGCAGTTTACCCTGAATATATACAGCGTTATGGGCAGACGTATGGCCAAGTATATAGTTCGACTGGCGATCCATCTGCCACGGCACCAGGCGAGGGTTTCGTGAAGACATTCCGCACCAATGGCGTGGATTTCCTGTCAGCACGCGGATACTTTACGCTTAATGCCCTCAAAGTCATCAATATCCAATTTGGCCACGACCGAAACTTCTTCGGTAATGGATTTCGATCACTGTTACTGTCTGACAATAGTCCACCGTATTTATTTCTCAAATTGTCAACCCGATTGGGGAGTAGAATTCAATACACGAACCTGTTCACCTCCTTACAAAATACCCAGGCTCCCAGACCTCAGGATGATAAGTTAATTCCTCCGAAGTTTGCCGCAATGCACCATTTGAGCATCAACATCAGTGATCACGTCAATTTGGGTGTATTTGAAGCCGAAGTGTTCAGTCGGGATCGCCTGGATCTTAGTTATTTAAATCCCATTATTCTCTATCGCTATGTTGAGTCGAGTTTGGGCAGTGGCGATAATGCGTTTATTGGCATTGATTTAAAAGCCAACTTTCTGTCCCATTTTCTGGTCTATACTCAGTTCATGCTAGATGAGTTTCGGCTTAAGCCCTTACTGGCAGGCAAGGGTGATTGGACTAATAAGTTTGCCTTACAGCTTGGAGGCAAGTACATTGATGCGTTTAACGTACCAAACCTCGATTTACAGGCTGAATTCAATCTGGCTCGTCCATATACTTATTCGCACGAATCATCGTCTACGGTTAGCTCTGGCCAAACCAATTATGCGCATTACAGCCAACCTCTGGCACATCCCTTGGGTGGTAATTTTATGGAGGGGCTAGGCATTATTCGCTACCAACAAAAGCGATTATCGCTTAATGGAATTGGTGGTGTAATGATGTATGGGGCCGATCCGGCTACAGATATTAATTATGGAGGTAATATCCTGAAAGACTACACAACAAGGATTCGAGAAGAAGGGAATTTTATTGGTCAGGGCCGGAAAACAATTATCACATATGCTGATGTAAGGGCGTCTTATATGATTCGGCATAACGTATTTCTGGAAGGTCGTCTTCTATACCGATTTCAGGACAGCCAATATCGACCTGATAGCTATACAGAAAAGGTTGCTAGCCTTGCTCTCCGCTGGAATTTGCCATATCGAAACTGGGTGTTTTAAACTAAGTGGTATTACTACTTGGTAGCTTACCACTTGGTAACTTACAACTTAACAAAAAATGCTTGATCTTATTCGCCAGGAACTGACGGAAGCGCAGTCTGTTCTAGATAAATTTCTTAGTAGTCCCGAGCATCTATCAGCCATTGAACAGGCGGCTATACTGATGGCCGATGCACTTAAAAGTGGTCGTAAAATTATTTCCTGCGGCAACGGCGGGTCACACTGCGACGCGATGCACTTTGCCGAAGAACTTTCTGGGCGGTATCGTGATAATCGTCGTTCACTGGCAGCTATCGCCATTTCGGATGTTAGTCACATCTCCTGTGTCAGCAACGATTATGGCTATGAATTTGTGTTTTCGCGCTTTATCGAAGGACTAGGTAACGAAGGTGATGTGCTTCTTGGCTTAAGCACAAGTGGTAATTCGGGCAATATAGTTCGGGCTGTTGAAGCTGCCCGGGATAAAGGAATGAAGGTGATTTTGTTAACGGGGAAAGACGGTGGCAAATTAGCCGGAAAAGCCGACGTCGAAATTCGGGTACCGCACTTCGGTTATGCAGATCGTATTCAGGAAATCCACATTAAGGTCATTCACCTATTTATCCTGCTCATTGAAAAACAGGTCATCTGAACCTGGATTTTTGTGATTTAACTGACAGACTTTGATTTTAGCCTTCGGCTTTCGTTGAAAGCAAAATCATAAAAAATCGTGGCCGGTCAGTTAAATCATAAAAATCCAGGCGGGGCCGCCCGCGCGGTCAGAACTGCTTCAGATACGATAACTTACCAATAGTGTGCTGTTCCTGCTGGCGATCGGTGGCGCGAATTGACCCTGCGTAAGTGCCATTGTTATAGACAATATACAGGAATGAAAGCGGCTGAAACTCCCACGACAATCGAATATTCCAGACGTTTTTGTCGGTATACGTATTGCGCTGAAAAAAGCTAATTAGTTGCAGTCGAGGGTTAACAGCCATCCGACTCTCAATACTATGTAAGCCAATCGTGCCCGAATAATTGCCTACGTTTCTGAAGTTATTTAGCTCGCTACTCAGCGTAAACGCCATATGTGGAATAGGGGCTAACACAAGAGACCCTCGGCCGTAATTTAGATTTCCATCATAATAACGGCCTGTTTCGCCAGTGAACTGGAAAGATACTTTTTGCGATGGGTCGGTGCTGAATATGACCTGGTAACGGGTATAACGATATTTTCCTGATGCAATATTGAGCCCTAAAGGACGATAATCGCCATCGTCTAAACGCTCGAACGTAGGAGTAGCAAACAAGCCAAGGTTGCCGCCGTTCTGAAACGTGAGCCAAACTGGATTGAAATTATACAGAGCTTCCTGTAGATAACCCGTTGAAGCCTTGTGGTATAACTCCATGAAAGCCCCCGGCTCAAAATTCCGCACCCATTTCGGTAACCATTTCCCCCGGTTAACCAGATAGAGGCCTGGAGTTGTGGCTATGACATCGCTACGCGAGACAAACCCCATTTCCGGATTGAAATTCTTCGTTACCACCGATTGCGTCCACCAGGCCACTAGTTGATTGGTCCGATAGAAAAGTTGACTATAGGCAGATAGCCCCTTATCAGTGTCTGTTGATCCAAAGGTACCCATTACCATAGCACTATAGGCTACTGTTTGACTCAGCCGGAAAAATCCGTCGAGTGCAACGGTACCATTTTGCCGACCTCTCAGACTATCGGTAGCATGTACGTTTTTTAACGTTACTAAACCACCAATGCGATTCTGACGACCTACATTTTCACTGTATCGCCCAACAATAAAATCAGTAGTTGGACTGCCTGGAATGCCCCGTTGCCGTACCAGCATACCGCCATAATTCCGGTTGAGCGACCGATAAACCAATCGTGCTCCGGCGTCGATTGGAACGGGTGTACTCGTACCGTCCGGGAGCGTTGCTAACCCAATTGTCCGGCTGAAGAAGGGTTGAATAACCATGCTACCCCCTTCGCCTGTATCTTTATTACCGGGTAATCCGGCACCAAACAAGCTGGCGTTTTCCAGAAAAAACGCTCGCCGTTCGGGGAATAAGACGGAAAACCGGGTGATATTATTAACCTGACGGTCTACATCAGCCTGCGCGAAATCAGTATTTAGTGTCAGATCGAGAACTGTGTTGGGATTGATCGCCCATTTCAAATCGCCACCCAGTTTAATGCCTGCCGCTTGACTATAGCCTACTTCGGTGCCATTGTAACGATCGTCACTAATTAGCACATAGGGCTGAATACGGATATTAGGTGAAGGTGGTGGTGGTTTTAAACCCGTAATTAAGCCAGCATACGCTACTCTGCTCGACGTGAAGGCTCTTGGATAAGGTGACCAGGCTGATAATTCATTCGAGTACCGTCGTCGACGGAAGAAATTAATACCCCACGATTGCGTAGAATCTGCCGAACGAACATAACGAAGCGTCTGCCAGGGAATCTGCATTTCAGCCACCCATCCCGAATCGGTGCGGCTGGTACGTACTTTCCAGAAGCCATCCCAATCTACATCATTCAGCAAATCATCAAAGGAAAGCAGGTCGCGTTGGGTGCCGTACGGATTTGTGGCAAACGTCATTGCATTGCGTTGATCGTTGAAACCATCAATGACTACCCCAAACAGATCATGCGCTGTCGCCGAAAAGTCTCGTTTGAAGTTAGGTGCCCGAAGTCCTTTTCGGCCTAATGAGTCATAATTAATAGCCGCAACATAGAGGAAATGGCGATTGTACAGTACCCGTATATCTGTATCAAAGCTAGCCCGCTTACCTTGAGTGGGGTCGACCTGTATAAAGCGATTTACTGGTTTTGCCCGTTGCCAATCACTTTCATTTAGGTGCCCATCAATTTTGAGTTTATCGCTTATTTCAACGGCTTGAATGATTCTACGTTTTGTCGATGGGGCAAAAATTACGGCTTGACCCGTTGCAGATTGCTCATTCAGACTGCCTTGTTCACTTGAACTTTTCCGAATAGTATCTGGTAAAGCAACATCTGATTGCGCAGTGGTCGGAATAACGGGATTTGTCTGTGCGAATGAAAAAAATGGCAAAAAGACTAAAATTATACACTGACGAACAGGAGCGGGTAACATAAAAGAGGATAGCTTACTAAGTCAAAGTAAGCTATCCTGCGTTAAAACAGTGCTGTTTTTTCGTTGAACGGCCCGTTGAGCCTGTTTATCGGCTGTTAATAAAGCATATAAAGCTTGATTTAGTAGTCGCCACCGGCGCCACCACCGCCGAAACTACCTCCCCCAAAACCGCCGAATCCACCACCACTGTCTCCGCCACCACTACTCCAGCCGCCACCGCCTGAGTTTCCCCAACTGGAGGTTGGGAAGAAAACAGGACCGCCCCAGCCACCACCACGGTTGCGATTATTGCCACCACCCCGATTCCGACGCGCGATGATGAAAATGATGATAAGAAAGATAATCAGGGCAATGAAAATTCCGCTTCCACCACTATCATTACCACTAGTTGAGTCGGGATCGCCTTTATATTCTCCCCTGGCTCGTTGGATTATCTCAGTAGTAGCATCATCCAGTCCTCGGTAATATTGCTCCTGCTTAAAAGCTGGAACTATCGTATTCGTGATAATTCGCTTGGCAATGGCATCAGGAATGGCGCCTTCTAACCCATAACCAGGGGCAATGAAGATTTTGCGCGTCTGGGTAGCCCAGGCAAGAACCAATCCATTGTTTTTATCTTTCTGACCAACTCCCCACTTTCGACCTACCTGAAAGGCGAAGTCGCCAATCGGGTAAGGGTCCGTTGTTTTAACAATGACAATGGTGATCTGGGTTGAGGTTGAGTCATTATACGCACGGAGCTTCTGCTCTAATTGCGTGCGCTCAGTACTAGTCAAAATGCCTGCGAAGTCATTAACCAGGCGGGGCGGATTTGGCTTATTAGGGATAACCGTATCGGCTGCTGATTCCTGAGCCCGCAAATTAGCAGACGTACTCAGCAGGAGTAAGGCTACTCCAAGACAGATAATTCGGGTAATTTGATTAACAAAATGAAGTACATTCACGGCAGTATCAGTCAAACGAAATATCGTCGGCGAGTTCGTTGGTGTCATCGCTGGCGTAAGGGAAATACTGTTTTAACTGTTGCCCGGCCCGCTCAATTCCCTGGCTTAGTCCTTCGGCGTAAGCCCCCTTGGCAAAATGGTTACGGAGCAGATTCTTTGTGCTTTCCCAGAAGTCAGCAGGCACTTTTGCATCAATTCCTTGATCACCTACCACCGCGAACTTTCGATCGGTATAAGCTACATAAAAAAGTACGCCGTTCTGATCTTTGGTTTGGTGCATGCCTAACTGGGCAAACACCTCAATAGCTCGTTGCACGGGATCAGTATTGCTGCAATGGGCTTCTACATGCACCCGAATTTCGCCCGATGTAGCCTTTTCGGCCTGCCGGATAGATTCGACAATGCGATGCTGCTCGTCGGGGGTGAAGGGATTGGTCATAGGCGACTATGTGAAGTGAGTGAAGTGGGTTGATTAAGTGAGTAAGGACGATTCACCTACTTCACTTAATCAACTCACTTCACTAATCACTACTTAAAACTGTACCGTTGGGGCGCTCTGAGCGGCTTGTGAAGCCTCGAAGAATCCTTTCACAGGGAATCCGAAAATGCCGGCGAAGATATTGTTCGGAAACGAGCGTACAGACTGATTATAAACTCGCACAGCTCCATTAAAGTCATTCCGGGCTACGGAGATACGGTTTTCAGTACCTTCTAACTGCGCCTGTAATTCCGAGAAATTTTGAGTTGCCTTCAGTTGAGGATAACTCTCAGCTACAGCCAGCAAGCGCGACAATGAACCGCTTAACTGATCCTGTGCAGCCTGGAATTTCTGAATATTTTCAGGAGTCAGCTGGTCAGCATTCAGCTTGATGCCCGTTGCGTTGGCACGCGCCTGAATAACGGCTGTCAACGTGCTTTTTTCAAAATTGGCTGCTCCCTGTACTGTCCGAACAAGGTTAGGAATCAGATCTGACCGACGTTGATACTGCGTCTGAACTTGCGCCCATTTTTCCTGTACATTGGTATCATTCTGAACCAAACCGTTGTAGGAACTACAGCCGTACATGCCCAAAATAAGGGCGATAACCACCACGATAATTAACGATTTTGACATGGTATGTTGAAATGCAAAGGTTATTATTGGATTCAAAGTTGGTCAAAACTACTAATTTGTTTATGTAAAACTACGTTAGCGGTGTTTTTCCCACCTTTGCTCCGCATTTGTATGGATAATTGGTAGCTAATAAACTTGAAACAAATCAAAAACCTGTTTTCGAATGAACCTTGACTTAACGGGTAAAACTGCCCTTGTTAGCGGTAGTACACAGGGCATTGGCCGTGCTGCTGCTATAGAACTGGCCTTGCTGGGTGCTAATATTATCTTGATGGCTCGTAATGAGCAGACCCTAAAAAGTACGCTGGCCGACTTAAACACAGAAAAAGGACAAACGCATTATTATATCGTGGCCGATTTCAGTCAGTCGGGAGCCGTGGCAGCAGCCATTGCACAACATTTGGCCAAATTTCCTGATCTACATATTCTTGTCAATAACACAGGAGGCCCGGCTGGTGGCCCCCTGCTTGAGGCTAAAGCCGATGAGTTTGTGCAAACATTCCACAATCATCTGCTCAACAATCAGGCATTAGTACAGACGGTTGTACCGGCTATGAAACGAGCGGGTTATGGACGCATCGTCAATATTATTTCAACCTCTGTTAAACAACCAATTGCTGGACTAGGGGTTTCAAATACGATTCGGGGAGCGGTTGCGCAATGGGCGAAAACCCTATCTCTGGAAATTGCTCGTTTCGGCATAACAGTCAATAATGTATTGCCGGGTTATACAGAAACCGCTCGATTAGAGGCAGTGCTGGCGATGCGTACCAAAACATCCGGCAAATCAAAGGCAGAAATAACGATGCAGATGAAGAGTGAAATTCCAACCGGGCGGTTTGCCACACCTGAAGAAGTAGCCGCAGCTGTGGCCTTTTTGTGTACACCCGCAGCAGCCTCAATTAACGGCATTAATATTCCGGTAGATGGCGGAAAAACGGGAAGCCTTTAATGTTTCAAGTTCAAGGTTTCAAGTTTCATGTTTGCCGGAGTAGAACTTGAAACCTTGAACTTGAGACATTAAACCAGATTATTTTTAAACGCGTAGGCAACCATACCAGCGGTGTTTTTGGTGCCCGTTTTTTCAAGAATTCGAAGACGGTGTCCTTCAACGGTACGGGGGCTAAGAAATATTTTTTCGCTGATCTCGTTGGTTGAAAGACCTTCACAGATCAGTGTTAGCACTTCTTTTTCTCGCTCCGACAATAAAATCTTACTATTATAGAAAGCATTGACCGGCTTGGTAGCATTAGGCTTGTTCGTCATCTTGCGCAACATGGCTTTTGAGACAAACTCATTCAAATAAACACCCTCATCGATTACCTTTCGAATGGCTTTCTCCACTTCACCTGCTTCAGCATCTTTCAATAGGTAACCACTGACGCCTTTCTCTAATAGATGTAGCACCATTCGATCTTCGTCATGCATTGTTAGCACAACGATTTTAACGAGCGGGTAATTTTCACGCAGATAGTCGGCTGTAGCGGTGCCATCCATAACCGGCATTTGCAGGTCGAGTAGCACGACATCAGGTGTTTTTCGGGGAATTTTTTCAATGAGTTCCTGACCATTACCCGCTTCCAGAATCAATTCGAAATCGTGAATCTGTCCTAGAATGGTTGACATCCCAACTCGAAATAGAGTATGATCATCGCAGAGAGCCAGTTTAATTTTTCGCATAGAGGAGAAGAGTTAGCAGCTGTTACCCAATAAGTCGTAAAAACAACCTATTGGACAAACAAATTAACTCATTAAATCAACAGGCTGTGCATCATGCAGATGAACCTGCACATGAATCTGTGAACCACGACCGGGTGCCACATCGAATGTGACGTGCCCATTCACCACATTTAATCGACTTTCTATATTACGAAGCCCCAGTCCCCCCTGTTTATTTTCCATTACCGCATCGAAGTCAAAGCCTACGCCATCGTCCAGAACCGATAAACGGATCTCTTTTTCAAAGTTAAATACCTCAACGACAATGTGTCGGGCGCGGGCGTGTCGGATGGCATTGTTGACCAATTCCTGAGCGATTCGGTAAAGCATCAGGTCGAGGGCTGGCGTGAAGTGCGTCTCTACTTCTGGATAAATTAACTGGATTTCTGTTTCATTATCGGTAGCCCGGTCGGCCAATTCTTCAAGTGCTGCTAACAGACCAAATCGCTCGAGAGTTGTCGGGACCAGATTGCGACTGATGCGCCGGACATTCGTCATCGTCTCATCAATCATGGAGCGGGTTTTCTGAAACTGAAACCCAACTTTTACTTCACCACCCAATTGTTGTTCTAATTGATTCAGGCTCATTTTGGTAATTGACAACATGGTGCCAATACCATCATGCATATCTTCGGCGAGTCGTTTTCGCTCTTCTTCCTGACCTCGGAAAGTAGCCTCCATTAAGTCACGCCGATGCTGTGCCTGTAATTCTTTAAAAGCCAATTGTTGTCGGGCCTGTTTTTGCTGATAATAGGCCACGAAAATGATGATGAACACCGCCATCACCAGTAGTACAGCCGTACCTACAGCAATTACAAAACCAGCATCCATTGACATACTATTTGCTTACGCTCAATCTAAGTGAAGTAAAGTTGATTAATCGCTGTCTGAATGTCAATGGGTTAGGTATATGATTGAGTAAGCGGCAACTATTAAGTAGGTATTATTTTTATTTTGAATACTATGACCTCCACAAATGAATAGTCAAACTAGATCAAACTTTCCTGATCGTATTTACTAACCCAAAGTCCATAAGCAGAAAACAGGCAGAATAGAATAAATAATATCTGAGTTGCATTCCAATATTTATCAAATACTTCAGCAGGGACTTTATTGATGTCTTTATACCAATATTCACTGAAAAGCATAATAAAAAACGTGCCGGATGCATAAAGAAGTAGCCCCGCACTAAACCAAAACATTGTATGCAGTAATACATTATTAACACGCATATCAACTAAAATTTTGTTGAAATACGCTAATGATAAACCGATTGATAGTAATCGAAATGTTGATAAGGCTCTAGTGGAGACTCTTGTAGCATCATACGAATAAAAAATGATGCCAAGGCATACTATAATTAAGCCAATCGTAATTTGCTTAGATAATGGCTTATCAAAACAATAATAATAAACTAGGCCTATTAAAACCGTTTGGAAAACAGTTTCTAAATTTTGAATGTAAAATGTATTAAGTGCGTATAAGGCATGCCAAAGCGCATACGTGTCTTTGATAAAACAAAAAACAAAGAATAGCCATATGCAAAGAGCGCTTTTATCTAAGCTTTTCCAGATAATTACACCTATTATAATAGGAAGGCCACTACTCAAATGAGAAAATAAATCAATAGGATATTTTACCCACAATTCTAGTAGCCGATCCCACATAATCTAATTACTATTTCCACAATGTTGTGGGCAAGTATATCCATCGCCTACGGCCCCACTATTATTACCATCTCCTGCGTCATCTTTTAATCCGCCATGTCCCGCGTAAGCGAGCAAGTCTCTACCGCTCGAATCTACACCCGTTAGTAAAGCGCGGGAATTAAGCTTGCCTCTTCCTGGCTCGGTAGGTTTGCCGTCTTCATCCTCCCAGCGATTGGCGTAGTGGACACGAATACCCACACAGCCCGGTTGCTTGAGCAACTCGGTTATTCGGTTAAGACCGAAAAATTCCGAGCGCGTATAGTCGTTTTCTTTATGGCCACAGGCTAACTTACTAGCACGGTAGGCTTCTTTCATGGACAGGTTTTCTTTCGTACTCAGAAAGCGTCCTGCATTTTCATTGAAAATAGAATCACTCATGGAAAAAAGAGAGTAAAAGTGAGGAAGTACAAGCTGTTTATTGGAATGGACATAATCGGAAAGCGCGACTAAAATACGACAACTGGTATAGTATCGCAACATCCCTCAATGCCTATATTGATGAGGCAACTTATTGAATGTTAAGTTGTTGTGCTCAAAAAAATAATTGTCAATGCGTAGTTCTACGTACTAAAGTGCGGACTTTTGCCTATTAAGATCAAGGCACTGAAAATCGGTGTTTCTTCGCTCAAATGAATATGAGCTCGTAGTCTACCTTTGTTGCATAGCTGATGGCTTGTGCAGTAAGTACACATTGGCGCCAACATTTCTCATAGGTTAGGTTAAGATACACCTGATAGTTAGCTGACTGTCAGGTGTTTTATTTTTAATGAACCATTGCTGAAACTATCAGAGCGGGCGCAGTTTGATGTTTCGGAACCAGACGTTGGTATTCCAGTCCTGTAAACCAATTCGCCCACTGAACTTTCCTTTTCCGACTGGGGCGTCTTTGAGCTTACTGGCTGCCATACGCTGTTTCCAGTCGGCACTGGTCAGGTCGTGCTCCTGAACGGTGAAGCCGTTTATGCTGACAATCAGTTTATTCTTTTTTAGGCTCACCGCTAGCTGATTCCAACTTCCGAGCGGCTTTGGCTCCTGCATCCGAACGTCGGCTATGCCAAACAGATCGCCGGAGCTGTGCGGATGGGCCGACTCTTTTTGATAGAGTGCATCATCTCCCACCTGAACCTCAAGACCGGTATCATAAATTTTTTTGTTCTGCGCTTCTTCCTGCACAAAGAAAAAGAATCCGCTATTGGTATACTTTTCTATTTTGAACTCTGCTTTAAACTCAAAATCACCTAAAATTGACGCATCGGTCACTAAATCACCTGCATCACGTGGTGTTGTAGCTGTTTGAGGAACATCCAGATGCAGAACTCCCTGTTCTACTTTCCAGGTTGCGGGAACACCTTTTCCATTGTATCGATGCCAGCCTTTTAGATCTTGCCCATCAAAGAGCAATTTCCAGCCTTCTTTCTTTTCCTGGGCCGACAGGGTATTGAGGGATTGCGCCTGCACAAGTGGGCAAGCTAAATAGGTGATCAAACCAAAGGCTGCAATTTTAGCGAACATTCGTCTTTGAATTTAGGGTACTATAAAATGAGAAAAATGAGAGAACTGATTGAATCAGAAATTATTCAGCAAAGCGCTATTGTGAACGAACTTACTATGTTAGCTCTAGTCTGGGCGTGTCCATTGGTTATCTAACCAGTTGGTGTGCCCTTGCAACGTAAACGACAACATACTTGTTTTCTCGTGAGCAGTCCCGACTAATTGTAAACCAGGAACATCCTTCAGTAATCGGGTGGCATACACAAGCAGGTAGTGCTCACAAAAAATTTAAACAGCCTCAACAAAATAGAGTAACTTTCCTTTGAGTGTACTGGCACCTTTTGATGTTATGACAGAGTTTGAACCATAACGAATTAATCAGCCGTCTTGAAGAAATTCCACTCTTTCGAAAAGTCCGTTTTCATTGTCCCTTTGGGGAAAACATGGTGCGAGTTAGCCCAGGTGTTCCACTGCTGATCGAGCTTTTTAACCAGATCGGGGTGTTCCGTTGCGCGATTGTGCTGTTCGGTTCGGTCGGTTTCCAGATTGTATAATTCCCAGGGGGCACCAATGGACCCGACGGCTTTCCAGTTGCCAAACCGGATGGCGCGGTGGTTTTCGTGCTCCCAATACATATACTCGTGCGGCTGGCGCGTCCCTTTCGTGAGTACAGGAAGCAAACTTTTACCTTCAATCGGTTGAATTTTCTGCCCTTTCGCTTCTGTCGGATACGTTGCTCCACTTGCCTCCAGAAAGGTGGGCATAATGTCGATCAGGTAACCCGGTGTCGACGTAATACGGCCCTTCTGACCTGCTGTGCCTGCAGGGTAATGGATGATCAGGGGCGTAGCAATGCCACCTTCATACGAAACGTGCTTAAATCCTTTGAATGGCGTATTGGACGCATTCGCCCAGACGCCCCCGTACGATATAGCACCGCCTTTGGCCGGATCGTTGATGTCCGTCAACGCCCCTCCACCCAAAACACCGCCTTCCTGACAGGCACCATTGTCGGACAGGAAGACCAGTAGCGTATTGTCTAATTTGCCAGTCTTTTTGAGGTAATCAACCAGCTTACCAATGTTCTGATCCATGCGTGAAATCTGGGCAGCGTAGACGGCCATCCGGTAATCCATCTCCTGTTGTTTGGCGGTGTCCTGTTCAGCCCAGGCCGGATAGATTTCCGGGCGGGCAGAAATGCCCCATTTTTCGGGAGCAATACCTTCTTTGACCTGCTTCCGGAACCGTTGTTCCCGAAGCGCGTCCCAGCCCTGCCGGTATTTTCCTCGGAAGCGTTCAATATCCTGATTGAGCGCATGCAACGGCCAGTGTGGGGATGTAAACGCCAGATACAGGAAAAACGGCTGCTGGTCTTTTTGCTCGTTCAGGAACGTAATGGCATGATCGGTAAAGGCATCCGTCGTGTAAAACGGCTGTTCTACTTTGTCAAGAGGTTCATTATCCTGCCAGATACCGCGCGGCTGGATGGGATCTAAATAGCTACTGGCACCAGCCAATAAGCCGTAGTAGCGATCAAAGCCCCGCTGGCGTGGGCGCAGATCGGGTATACCTGACCCCAAATGCCACTTTCCGGCCATATAGGTATGATAACCTGCCGGTTTTAGTACTTCCGCCAACGTAACGCAGTTACGATTGATTTCACCCCGGTAGCCGTAAACGCCATAATCATAGTCGATTCGATTGCTCGGTTCTTTGGTCATGTGGCCAATGCCCGCCTGGTGTGGAAACAGACCCGTCATCAGCGAAGCCCGTGTAGGGCAGCAGCGAGCCGAATTATAAAACTGAGTGAACCGGACACCCTGACTGGCGAGCTTATCCAGGTTAGGTGTTGGAATTTCAGAGCCGTAACAGCCCAGATCTGAGTAACCCATATCGTCGGCCATGATGAGGACGATATTTGGTTTTTGGGCGGCTTTGGGAGTTGTTGATTTTTTTGGCGGTGTGGCACCGATGAAGAAGAGCCCGCTTAGGAAGGCACTAAGGATGAGTATTTTTTTCATGGTTTGAGAGAATTCATGGCTGTTGGGAAATCGCGGGCCGTCTTTTGGCGCCATTCCCGTAATTGAGTAAGCAATTGGGTTCGTTGAGTTGGTAGTTTATCGGATAAATCGGTCTGCTCACCCGGATCGTCAGCCAGGTTGAAGAGCTGAATCTGGCCCGTGTCGAAGTATTCGATCAGCTTAATATCTCCGTTTCGGATGGCCCCGGCAGAGCGACCACCCAGAAAATGGGGCTTCGCAAGCGGATAATTCCAGTAGAGCGTTCTGAGAATTGGCTTCGCTCGGCCTTTCAGTACGGATGCGATGCTGATACCATCAAGCTGTTGATCAGGAGCCGGTTTGACCGAGGCAAGTTCCAGTAAAGTGGGGTAGATGTCCAGCGTATTAACCACTTGCGTCGAGACTTTCCCTGGCGGTATGACTCCCGGCCAATATGCGATGAAGGGTTCCCGAATGCCGCCTTCAAACAACTCCGATTTTCCACCTCGGAGTGGGGCGTTCGACGTTACGTTTAGCTCACCACCATTGTCAGATGTAAATAGAATCAACGTGTTATCCTTCAGACCCAATTCAGTTAATGTCGCGATTAGTTGACCAACGCCATCATCAACACGTTCCAGCATGGCGGCCAGTTCGGGGTTATTTTGTTTCATACCAGCACCAGCCTTTTGTCGATATTTCGCGACGTCTTCCGGCTTACCCGCCAATGTCGTATGGACCGCGTAATGCGACAGATACAGGAAAAATGGACTTTTCTGATTGCGCTTGATGAAGTCAACCGCTTCCTGATTTAGCCGGTCGGTCAGGTACTCGCCTTTGGTTCTGGCCTGGACATCGGGCATGAAAAAGTACGGATGAACGTAATCGCCACCAGCAATGTAGCCCGTTTCGGAGCAGATCACCTCGTCCCAGCCGTGCTTAGCTGGTTCGCCTTTTTTCTTCGTATAATCGCCCGTGAGGTGCCATTTGCCAATCAGGCCGGAATGGTAACCCGCTTTCTTAAGCTGTTCATTAAGCGTTACGTAGTCTGGAGACAGAAACTTTTCGTCTTTAGCATCCAGATAATCGGTGATGCCAACCCGCGCCGGATGCTGACCGGTCATGAGCGCAATGCGCGTAGGGGTGCAGACGGGCGCGGTGGCGTATGCCTGTGTAAACCGCATTCCACCAGCCGCCAGCCGATCCAGGTTGGGCGTTTCGTTAAAACGATTTCCGTAGCTGCCTAATTCATGCCAACCCAGATCATCGGCCAGAATCAGGATGATATTGGGTGGCGTTTTTGGCTTTTGGGCGAAAACACATACCGCCATCAGAACGCAAACGAGTATAGGAATAACCTTTTTCATACATCTACCGCTTTTTCACGTCTACATAAAAAGGCCCCAACGTGCCTTTATCCGTTTCCAGCCACGATTCCAGGTTGTAGTCACCCCGCTTCAGGTAAACCTGACTAATCGTTTCCTTGGTACTATTGTCCTGATCCGTTTGTAGGCTGCGCTGGGTTTGTCCGACTCGCACAACTACCCGACTCCCTTTCTTGATGGCCCGATTCTGAATCGTGAAATCATAACACCCATCCGTTTCTACCCGAACGGCCCAGTAAGCCAAACCCGTCTCGGCAATCCAGTTACTCACCAGACCAGACCAATCCTGACGGGTCAATACAGTCGAGTTTTCGTGAGTCGTACCCAGACTGATTCGCCGGGTGACCAGATTGGGGCTGGCCGCAATGTCCTTATAGACCTTGTCAAGTTCAGTTTTCAACTCCTGGGCAATTGCTGGGTTAGTCGAGATCAGATTCGTGCGTTCGTAAGGGTCCGTTTTGAGGTTATACAACTCAAAACTTTCAGGTTTTTGTGCATCGGCATTAACGGCAACAAGCTTGTAATCATTCTTGTACAGAGCCGCATTTCGATAGGGTTCGGGCCAGCCCCGGTTCCAGGCATTGTAGAAAACTCCCTTTCGCTCAACTTGCCGACCCTGAATAAACGGAAGCGCCGATTGACCATCAAGCCGCAAATTGCCCGGCAGAGGAATGTGTACGGCTTCCAGTAAGGTTGGCAGGATATCGATATGGGTCAGGCGGGTGTTGATGTCTTTGTCGACTGGGAAAATTCCGTTACCCCGAATGAAATGCGGTGTGCGTGTACCTCCTTCATACACAGTTCCTTTGCGACCTTTTAATCCCGTATTGAACCGTACCTGCTGATTGCCGTTATCGGTCGTGAAAATCACAATGGTGTTTTCTTCCAGATTTAGGGCTTTGACCTGCGCCAGAATTCGGCCCACGTTATCGTCGATATTGGTAATCATGGCGTAAGCCCGACGGGCATCCTCTTTATCCTTTTCGGTCATGGCTGCCCAGTCTGTACCGGGCTTCGTGTCGAAAGGGGTATTGAAGGCCAGGTCTTTGTACTGGTCATAATATTTTTTGGGTACCTGTAACGGATCGTGCGGTGCGTTATAAGCAACGTACAGGAAAAAAGGCCGAGCCGCGTCTCCCGACTTTTGCTGGCTGGTTTTTAGGAAATCCAGCGCGGCATCGGTGAATACATCAGTACAGTAGCCACTAGACTTTACCGGAACATTGTTCTTATAAAGTGTCGAGTTGAAATAACTGCTGTCTGGCCGGAAGAAGTTATCCGCATGATCGCCGGGCTGGCCAATACCCCCACCGTGCCCAACGAATGAGAATGCAAATCCCTGCTCCGATGCCCGGTAGGGATAATTGTCGCCCAGATGCCATTTGCCAACAATGCCAGTCTGATACCCATGCTGCGCCAGAATTTCGGCCAGCGTTACCTCTTCGGTCGCCATAATGGAGCCACCGTTGTAGGTATCATGCACACCCGTTCGCTGGTGGTACCGACCCGTCAGCAAACTGGCTCGCGTTGGACTACAAACCGGCGATGTATGGTAATTGGCCAATCGGGTACTCTGGGTTGCAAACGCGTCGATGTTTGGGGTTTTGAGGTGTGGGTTGCCATAAAATCCCAAATCGCCATAGCCCTGATCATCTGTCATAATCAGGATAATGTTCGGCCGTTTGACTGCCTTGGGAGAAGCAGATGGTTGTGCCCATACTGACGTAGTAATGAACACACTGGCCAGAAGCAGACGTAGAACAGCTCGTTGTTTCATAGGTTATTGAGCCGTCTGTTTCAGTGTTTTATACCGCTTGCGCATGGTCTCTAATTTCGTTGAAAACCGGGTATTCTGCGCCAGATTTGTTGTCTCATGTGGGTCATGGGCGGTGTCGTAAAGTTCTTCATAGCCGTGCTCGATGAAGTTCATGTACTTCCAGTTCGAACTCACCACGCCTTCTACTTTCGGCAGTCGGGGGCTACCCAGAAAAGTGTGTTCGTAAAAGAAATCGGTTCGTGCTGGTGTTTTTTGAGTGAGGCTACTGAGTAAGTTAATTCCCTGCATGTCGGCTGGAATCGGTACATTGGCCAGTGATAAAAGGGTTGGTGCTACGTCGATATTGAGGGCGATTTGCGTGGATTTTGTACCGCGTAATGTCGCAGGTAACCGGGGATCATAAACGATCAGCGGTACCCGAATGGATTCTTCGTGGCCATACCATTTGCCTTCCAGGCCGTGTTCGCCGAGGTAAAATCCGTTGTCGCCCATAAAGACAATAACCGTATTCTGGTCCAGCCCCAACTGTTTTAACTGAGCCACCAGTTTGCCAACGGCCTCATCGACGCCTGTAATCAATCGGTAATAATTTCGTACGGTTTCAGCATGTAATTCTGGGGTTGAGAACAACGGCTTCCAGCGTACCCGGGCAATGTTCTGATCCGTTCTGAAAAAATCCGGGAAACTATTCCAGTATTTTGGATCAGCGGTGAGCGGTTGCGGAATGTTAATAGTACTATACAGGTCTTTAAACTGTGGTTGCACGATGTAGGTTGGTGGATCGCCATCCAGTTCGTGGGGCGCTTTAAAACTGACGGACAGGCAAAACGGCCCTCGGCTGGAAAATTGCCCCAGAAACTTCTGAATGTCGTGGCTAATCGTATCGGTGTCATGAATGAATTTGCCCTGAGCATCAGGCACCTCATAATCGGGCTGACTTTTTTTGGTGCAGGACCAATAATCGTATTCGGCGCTCGGCTGGTTTTTAGTGCCCACGCCGTACTTGCCGATAAAGCCAATTTTGTAGCCAGCTTTTTTAAGAAGCAGCGGGTATGTTTTCGCCAGAGCCGCCTGACTAAACGGCGTATCGAAATCAGTGATCTTGTGCCGCGACATATACTGACCACTCAGCAGACTGGCCCGGCTCACGCAGCAAATCGCCGTTGTGACATAGGCGTTTTTGAATAAAACGCCCTTTCCCGCTAAAGCATCGAGATTTGGCGTCTGGATGATTGAATTGCCCATAGCCCCCATGGCATCCCAGCGGTGATCATCGGTGAGTAAAAAGATAATATTCGGTTTCTGGTTAGCAATTCCCTGTTGAGCGACTGCGTTCAGGGGAGACACGATTTGACTACCAAGGCAGAGGGAAACGAAAAGATACTTTAGCATACTTTAGAGAAACAGAAGATTATATTTACGTGGTGTTGGTTACTAATAACCGACACGTTAGGTTTCTTAAAACCTACTTTTTGTGCCGATAGGTTTTGAGAAACCTAACGTGTCAGATGTAAGCATCTGACATCACAAAAAGTGTAGTTGCCATTTTCAGGGTAGACAGATAATACACCTTACAGCTCACCAAACGGAAAGAGAATTGATGGAACGTGCGACTGCTTCATTAGGCGATCCAATTCATTCGCTTTGGCCGGAAATGATATGGAAATATCCTGTTTCTCCCCCGGATCTTTTGCCAAATCGTAGAGTTCCAGCGTTGATGCATCCGGTTTATTGGCGTTCAGTCGAACGGCTTTCCAATTGCCCTGACGCACCGCCTGTTTGCCTCCACCTTCGTGGAACTCCCAATATAAATAGTCGTGTGCTTTTTGATTTCCTTTACGGAGTAAGCTCGGTACTATGGAAAAACCGTCGCCGGTTGTTGTTGGCTTTACACCCGCTAATTCGGCGAACGTAGGAAGCAAATCCCAAAATGCTCCGATGTAGTTGCTTTGGGTATTGGGTTTGATTTTTCCCGACCAGCGGGCAATGAACGGGACCCGAATACCACCTTCATACAGGTCGCGCTTGACGCCACGAAAGCCGCCACTACTGGCAAAAAACGTTGGGTCTGCTCCGCCTTCTATGTGTGGCCCGTTATCACTCGTAAAAATAACCAGTGTATTTTCGTCAAGACCCTTGGCCTTGAGGGCAGCCAGCACCTGTCCAACGTAGGCATCTAGTCGGGCAACCATCGCGGCAAACGTAGCATGTGGATAAGCTTGTGACGTATAGCCGCCCGTTGTTGCACTGACCCCATAATCAGCTCCTTTAAACGGTGTTTCGGGAAATTTGCCTTTGTAATACCGGAATAGACTGTCGTCGGGAACGAGTAGCTCGGCGTGGGGCAGGATATAGGGAAGGAAGAGGAAAAATGGCTTGTTCATGCTCTGGACTTCAATAAAATTCAAGGCCTGCTTTTGAATCAAATCGGGGGCATAGGTCTGATTATGAGCAAGATTCTTATTTTCAGGCAAAACAACCCGATTGCCGTTTTTCCATAGATGATCTGGGTAATAGCGGTGGGCCAGACTTTGGCAATTGTAGCCATAAAATTGATCGAACCCCTGGTTGTTGGGATCGCCTTCAGACCCTACCGGACCTAATCCCCATTTGCCAAACGCTCCCGTGGTATACCCGGCTTTTTTCAGTACTTCCGCCAGCGTTACAACCGAATCGGCAATGGGTTCCTGCCCTTCAGGATCAACCCCTTTATTTCCCCGGATGTACGTATGTCCCGTGTGTTTCCCCGTTAGTAAAGCTGACCGAGAAGGGGCGCAAACCGTTGTTCCGGCATAAAACTGATTGAACCGAACTCCCTGGGCTGCCAATCGGTCAATGTTTGGCGTTTTGATCAGTTTTTGCCCGTTGAAACCCACGTCTCCGTAACCCAGATCATCGGCTACAATAAGCACAATGTTTGGCCTTGTCGAACCGCGCTGTTGGGCAACAGAACCGCCAGCGATAGCCAGCAGGGGAATTAGTAAAAAAGATAGTTTTTTCATATTCCATTAAAACTGAGTGGATTTTTGTCATTTCGACCGGAGGGAGAAATCTCAAGCTTGACTCATAGGGTAGTTGAGATTTCTCCCTCCGGTCGAAATGACAAAAATTAGCCTAGTTTTCCACTAGAAGAAAAATAAACAGCATCAGCCCCTATTTCGAAGCTACCAACTTGGTATCGAGTTCAGTTTTTAGCTCGGTTAAGCCAGGGCGTTTCAGTACAATTTCGCCCTGTTTGTAGAGGATAAGGTATGGGAAAGCTGATACGGTTTTGAGCGAGGCAATCAGCGCAGGGCTTTCTTCCAGCTCTATTTCAACAATTTTTAGGGCATCTCCGTGTTCCTTACGAAGAGTCTCCAGAATGGGTTTTACTTTTTTGCAGGAACCGCAGTATTTGGAGCCAATGTCAACCAGAACGAGTTTGTTACTGGTCAGAATGGAGTTATATTCATCTAATGTCAGCCCTTTTTTTGCGGTTGTGAACAAAGGGTTCCCCGCTCCCGTCCAGGCACCGATACCGCTGTCGAGTACATAGACCTCGTTGAATCCCTTGCTCCGTAAATCTTTGGCCAGGGCAACGCTACGCCCGTTGGCAATGGAGTAGATGAATACGGGTTTCGATTTACTGATTCCCTTTACAAGTGTTTCATATCCTTCGGTTTGCAGGTTGAAATTGACGGCGTTCGGAATGTGGTTAAGGGCAAATTCTTCGGCACTTCGAGCGTCAATCAATTGAGGAGTTGCCTGTGCTTTTAATTTCGCGGTAAACTGATCGACGGAGATAACGTCTTCTGATTTTTCAGTTTGAGCAATGGCTAATGTAGCGAAGCCCAACAGGACAAAGATGAATGCAAGTTGCTTTTTCATGGATTGTATTGGTTTATAATGGATAATTGTTGTATTGATTTACCCTCACCCCCGACCCCTCTCCCAAAACGGGAGAGGGGAGTAATGTAGGAGTGCGATGTGGTGTTTAATAGTTTGTGTTTTAGTGGATTAGCGTCGGGTTTCTTGCTCGATGAAGTGTTTCAGGGCGAGGGTGATTTCTTCGAGTAATTCAGGTGAAGTAGCTTTGGCGTCGTCTGTTGGCGCGTGAAACAGGAAATGCGCGCCTGCAATGGCCAGAAAATTTGGATAGCCTTTTTTGACGACTTCGATCAGTTCGCCAACTCCCTTGTCGGTCACGGCTTTCCGCCCGTCGATGGCCTGGAACACCTGTTCGAAACTGTCTTTTACAGTAGGGCTGTAGACAATCTGTCGGTTGGCATCTACCTGATTGGTCGGTGCGTAACCGGCCTCTGTTTTAGCCCATTTTCGGGTGGCGATTCCCGCGCCCAGATGGACCCACAACTGAGTATCGGCAGGCTTGGGAGCAATCGTTTCCAGGAATTGACGAGCGCCCAGATTGGCCAGTTCATGCCCCGAATTGGCCGTAAACAAAAAGGTATACGGTAGTTTGGCCTCACTTGTCCATTTTGCCAGAGCCAGCCAAGCCGCAATACCGGGACCGCGCTCTCCTCCGCACGTAAACCACCCACTAATCGGTGTTGAAACCACGATTGTCTTCGGTCCATTGCCGATTTTTCCGTAGATGTTACGCGCGATTACGTCGCGAAAAGTACCCTTGATTGCCAGCGAAGCGGTTTTATGGGCCGTAACCGCAGCCAACACATTGGCGCTATCTTTAGGAGCCACCAGCACAATGGGAATGGGCCAAGGCTCGGTGCTGTACGACGTATTGATGGCCACAATCTCGCCCGATGGGTTTTCGGTAATGGCCACAATCGCTTTGGCACCTCCGTCAATCAATGGCTTAAAAATCGCGTTATGACCGATTTGTCCTGAAAGGCGCGTCAGGACAATCTTGCCTGAAAAATCAGATGGTTGACTACTCGTTCGGCTGTCAACGATTGGCGCGTCAACCTGAAGCGGAATTTTATCGTTGACGTACCACAATGGAAATATATTGATCGCTTTGGCACCCGTCGACAGGCTCCCTTTGTCAAAAAAGAACTGCTTAACCGGAAATTCGAGGTACTTGACGGCATAACCTGCCTGTCTGAGTTCGTTGCCTAACCAGGCCGATGTATTGCGGTCGGTTTCGGTACCCGTGCGGTGTTCGCCTAGGCTCACAAATTTTTCGACGGTGCTGTACAAATACTTACCCGTCAGGTAATCAGGTGTTTGTGCAGTTAGTTGACTGAGAGTTAGTAAGCTCACCAGGCTACTGAGGGCGACAAAATTGACAGAGGATATCATGGTTTCTTACAGATTAAATGAGAGAGTGAATGGCCCAAATTCAGCGAAAGTCGAAAAAGACATTTGTATCGATCATGCTGGTTTTCAGAAAGCCTTCCCCGTACCTTGTGCCAATCATGCGGCCAAACTCAACGGCTCGTGACTCGACACGACTGAAGAAACTAGGGTCGGAAATAGCCGTGACAGGTTCGAGACTTTCAGAGTCATAAAATTGACTTCGGTAGGCTTTGGCCGCCTGGAGCTTTTGCTCAAAATGGCCTGATACATCCACCACAAAATCAGGTTTTAGCCACCAATCCTGTATGTAATGATAGATGGCTTTGGGCCGCCAGTTTTGTTGCCTGGTTTGCTTTCCATCGTACGTTTCCAGCTTGGCGAAACCGGCATAATGACAGGCATCCACGACTAGTTTAGCTGCCCGTATATGGTCGGGGTGGCGATCTGAGGGCGCATTGACAAGCACCACATCGGGCTGATATTGGCGGATAACCTGAATGACTTTGCGCTGGTGGCATTCATCATTCTTAAAGAATCCATCCGCAAAATGCAGGTTAAGACGAGTACTCAGTCCTAGCAATTGAGCCGCTTCAGTTGCTTCTCTTAGCCGAATTTCGGGAGTGCCTCGGGTGCTCAGTTCTCCGCAGGTCAGATCGACAAACCCGATTTTTCGACCCAGCGCACGATAGTGTAGCACTGTGCCACCACAGGCCACTTCGGCGTCATCGGGGTGAGCCGAAAAAACGAGCATATCTAGTTTCATAGGGCTAGCGCGAGTCGTAATAGTTGGTTAAATGTTTTGTTACCAATGTGTTATGGGCGTTTTTTTTGTCATCCCGACGCAGGAGGGATCTTGACGCGTCCTTACTAGAATGCCAAGAGACATTAAGATCCCTCCTTTGTCGGGATGACAAAAAAGTAGTGACACTGTTACGGAGCGACATAAGCCGGATTCCGCTCTGTTGGGATAAAAGCTGACTGCTTAGCGCGCCAATCCCCTAAAAGAGTGTGTAGTTTTTTGACGACAGCCGGATTCTCTGAAGCTACGTTGTGCTGTTCACTCAGATCAGTTTTAAGGTTGTAAAGCTCAAGCGCGTTATCTTCGAAATACTCGTGCAATTTCCAGTCGCCCAGCCGGATGGTCGAGCCGGGTCGGGTGCGGAATAGAGGATCGCGCCCGTTGTCTGTTTGTTGATCATAGGCTTCCAGATAGATCGGGAAGTGCCAGAAAAAAGGGCGCTCAGCCACCGACTTTCCGGTCAATAGCGGCAGGATACTGATGCCATCCAGCGGCTGGCTCGGCTTTGGCCGTTTCAGAATGTCCAGAAAAGTTGGATAATAATCCAGATTGATGACAGGCGTTTGCGACGTGCTTCCTGCCGCTACGGTACCCGGCCAGCGAACAACCAGTGGTACCCGAACGCCACCTTCATAGTACGACCCTTTTCCAGCCCGAATCGGGTCTTGCCGGGAAATGGAGCGGATACCACCATGGTCCGATGTGAAAATCACAATGGTATTTTGATCCAGTCCCAAAGCCTCCAGTTTCTTCAGAACCCGCCCTACGTTGCTGTCCAGCGATTCGATCATGGCCGCATACGTAGCATGACCTTGCCCCGGCGATTTCGGTTTTCGCTCGTATTTCTTTACCAGCGAATCGGGTGCTTGTAAGGGTGTATGGACAGCGTAATAGGGCAGATATAGAAAGAATGGTTTTGCCTTCGCCTGATCCAGGAAGGTTAGTGCCTCACTCGTCAGCCGGTCCGTCAGGTATTCGCCGGGAGGGCCGTCTGGTAGCGCTGGAATACCATACGGACTGAAATGCTTATTCATACCCCGCTCATCGCCAGCCCGATTGTAGGTAAAGCCCTGAGTGGTTGGACTTTTGCCCAGATGCCACTTGCCGATGCTCGCTGTTTGATAACCGGCGTCACGCAGGGCTTCTGCCAGTGTATACACACTATCGGGCAACACCTCATTATTTTTTACAGGAATCAGTTTGCGGGTTTTAGTATCGCCCCGATCCGCATTGGCAACCGTATAAATCCCGTGTCGGGGGGAGTACTGACCCGAAAACAGGCAGGCCCGGCTTGGTGCACAGTTGGCCGCTGCGGTATAGGCAGTAGTGAATTTCATTCCCTGTGCCGCCAGCCGATCCAGATTGGGCGTTTCGTAAAACGTGCTACCCATAAAGCCAACATCTCTCCAGCCCAGGTCATCGGCAATGATCAGCACAATGTTTGGTTTCGCTGGCGAGGTTGGCGACTTTGATTGTGCCCATAGACTGGTTGTCGCCAGTAGCTGGCAAGTCCAAAATAACCCTACTATAAAAAAAGCGTTACGATTCATTTGCTTGCTAATCAGTAGATGTAAAACAGGTTTCCGTCGGGACCAACGCGGTATTGGCCGTTGCCTTCTTTGCCGGGTTTAAATTTGGGAAGGCCACCATCGGCCCAGGCGGGTGGGAGAGTTCCCTTTTCCCAGGTGGCCAATGCCTGCTTTAACTCGGCAACTTTAGCCGAATTTGACGCCGATACATCCTGACGCTCGGCAATGTCTTTTTCCAGGTTGAAGAGAGAATATTTGTCTTCCTGACCATAGTAGAACAGTTTCCAGTCTCCTTGCCGAACGGCTTTATTTTTGCCAAATCGCCAGAATAGCGTTTGATGAGGAGCTGATTTTGTTTTTCCACTCAGATAAGGAAGCAGATCAACACCGTCGTACGGGCGATCTTTTGCAAGGGTTCCGTGGGAGGCAGCTACGGCTGTGGTGTAGATATCCATACCGGCAACGGGTTGGGTATACACAGTTCCCGCCGGAATTTTTCCCGCCCACGAAACGATGTATGGAACCCGAATGCCTCCCTCGAACAACAATCCTTTTACGCCCGATAACGGCCCATTATAAGGTGCTTTGAGAAAACCCGCTCCGCCATTGTCGCTCGTAAAAACGATCAGGGTATTCTTATCGAGACCAGTTGCTTTCAGCTTTTGAACAATGCTTCCGACGGCATCGTCCAGGGCGGCAATCATGCCGTAATAGATTCGTTTGTTTTTGTCTTTCTCGCCTTTGAACCGATCCGTATAATTCTTCGTAGCCTGAAAAGGGAAGTGCACCGCGTTGAAGGGAACGTACAAAAAGAATGGGCTCGTTTTGTGCTGATCGATAAACTCGCTGGCCTTTCGGCTAAAAACATCCGTTGTGTATTCCTTCTCGGTTACTTCTTTTTTGCCATCAAAAATGGCAGAGTAATCATCGCGGTGAAAAGAGGTCGCGGAACCGGGCCACCAGCGTTGCGGGGAGTTTTCGACATCAGCATCCGAACTGTCTTTATACATGGTGTGGCCGCCCAGTGTACCATAATACTGATCGAAACCCCGATCTGTAGGGGTGTTGTTCTTACGATTACCAATGTGCCACTTGCCGAACATGGCGGTAGCATATCCCTGCTTTTTTAGTTGCTCCGCCAGCGTTATTTCTTCGAAAGGCAATCCCGCGACCGAATCCCGTTTCGCCGTGGCTGGATACAAAAATTCAAAGCCAAATCGGTGCTGATACCGACCCGTCAGGATGGCCGCACGGGAAGGCGAACAAAACGGTGCGTTGGCATAACCATTGGTGCAAAGCGCCC
The DNA here is from genome assembly GCF_009754945.1 of Spirosoma arboris. Taxonomy (GTDB): domain Bacteria; phylum Bacteroidota; class Bacteroidia; order Cytophagales; family Spirosomataceae; genus Spirosoma; species Spirosoma arboris. The sequence goes on along the minus strand of NZ_WPIN01000002.1, from coordinate 212,282 downwards.
CTGATTTGGCCAGCGCATCAATATTGGGCGTTTGTACGAAGTTCTTCCCATTGGCAGAAATGTCGCCGTAACCCAGATCGTCGGCCAGAATCACCACGATATTCGGCCGATTAGGGTCTTGCTGACGAGTAACGGTTGGTAGATTCTGCTTTTGAGGCAAATTAAGGCCAACGAACAGGGCGCTGACGGCTGTCAGAAATAAGGGGATTGCGATTGGATTGTTGCAGGATTTCATACGCAATAGATTTAACTATGCTTGTTTATGATGGTATAATTCAGCGTATAGCCCAAGCCGGGGCCAGTCGGCAGAGTAGTGGCGATACTCGCTGTTTTAAGAAAACGTCGTCGTGAGAGTGCCATAATTACTTGCTTCGCGAAGGGCTGACGGGTGTTGGCTGTTTGCCAAAATGCAATTGACCGATGGCGATGGAGTTTTCGCCCGCGGCTGAATACAGCAAATACCACTTCTGGTTTTCCTCAAAAACATAGGGGTCTCTCAACTCCCGAACCTTGCCATAGAATAAGCCGATTTTCGAGGTCGTCAGGGGTAAGTTACCACCTTCGTAATCGGTTTCGGGGGCGGCTACTTCTTGGGGAGGGGTTGGTGTCCAGCTGGTCCAATCGTCGGTTAGTTTGATTTTCGTGAGTAGTATCCGCTCTGGTGTATCGCCGACGCGGCTATAAAATACCCATAGCGTATCGCCCACTACCTTGACCGCCGAATGACGGAGCGAGTTTGGTTTCTGGATTTTCGCGAACGGATTCGGGCCTTTCTCAAATTCAGTTTTCCCATCCTTGGAGCGATAAATTGAACTCGACCGACCGATGGCGTAATAGGTATTATGCCACTGAAAAACCCGGAAATACGATTCGCCCAGTACGGCAGTGTCGGCCTTAAAATGGATACCGTCTTTAGTTGTCGCCCTTAGTGTGTATTGTCCTTTCTGGCCTTTGTGCTCCAACGGACAATGGAAATAAAGAATCAGTTGCTTCTGGCGGTCGTCGATATGTATATCAGGAGACGCTACGTGCGTAACACCATCGCCTGCATTTTCGGCCCCGTCGTGTCGGATGCTTTCGGTAGCTGGAAATGGCGCATCGTTGCACCGGCAATCGGTGATTTGCAGCGTGCCGGGTTTGTAAATTTTCCAGGGTCCATGTAAATCATTGGCGTAGGCTAGCCGGATGTATTTGCCTTTGTGGTGGGCGAAGTACAGATAATACTTACCCAGTTTATTGGGGAGCCAGTCGGGGACTTTGATCAGCGATGGCCCGTTAAGGTCATCACCCTCCAGTTTCGGGAGTTGACTGGCAGAGATTATTGGATTATTAGCAAATCGTTCAAGGGTAATAGGTTGCGCATTAATTCTATCGGTTAAGAGTAGAAATAGTGCCAAACTACAAAAAAACAGCTTTTTCATAACAGTTTTGGTTAGAGAGGATGACCCCAGGAGCCTCTTTCTAGGTGGGGGTGTTCTGAATTTATTTTCGCTTTACTCCCCTCTCCCGTTTTGGGAGAGGGGCAGGGGGTGAGGGTAATCGGACAAATTCTGGCAGTTCACCTCACCCCAACCCCTCTCCTGGTTTTCAGGAGAGGGACTAAAAAAGAGATAAAACTTGACTGCTCTCGCCCTTCATTGGTGCTTACCGGTGAACAAGCTTAAAAATTTCGGTTTCCGACTGACGGCTTTTTAGGTGTGGGTAGAAGTGGTTCTTTTGGCTTTATTTTGTCGTAATCCACGACGTCGGTTTGTTTGGCCCAGTTGAAATACAGCGCCGATAAGTCATCGACTAGATTGGAGTTCCGGGCGGCTACGTTCTGCGTTTCACCGGCGTCACTTTCCAGATCGTATAACTCCCACTGATAGCTTGGGTAGATCGATACCAGCTTCCACTTGCCCCGGCGGACGGCGCGGTTGCCCGCCCACTCCCAGAAAAGTGGTCGCTGAGCATCTAGTTCCTGGTTGTTGAACAGCAGATTAGTCAGGCTTTTTCCGGGCAGCGCATTGATCGCCGTTCCTTGATAAGAAGCCGGATAAGACGCTTTGGCGAGATCATAAAACGTAGGTGCTAAATCGATGAGGTGGCCAGTACCACGAGCTAGTGTGCCCGCTTTAATTTTGCCCGGAAACCAGGCAATGAACGGCGTACGAATACCACCCTCGTAGGCAAACGACTTAAAGGAACGAAACGGTGTATTCGACAGATACGACCAGTTTTTGCCCTGCGATTCAAACGAACCTGCCGTACCAACTGGCCCCGTATTGCGACCCGCTTTGGGTCCCCAATGGGCTACGTCCTCGGCGGGAGCACCATTGTCTGAAATAAAAACAATGAGTGTATTCTTGTCTTTCTGGAGTTCTTTCAACTTGTCCAGCACTTTACCGATTCCCTGATCGGCGCGGTCGAGCATAGCGGCATATACTTCCATTTTGGCTTTCCAGAGGCCTTTTTCCTCGTAGGTTAGCGCATCCCATTCAGGTACATCGGCATCGCGGGCTGCGGCTGCGTCGGCTAACTTCTGGGTTATGATGCCGAGCTTGACCTGACGAGTCAGCCGTTCCTTGCGCAATGCGTCCCAGCCTGTATCGTATTTTCCTTTGTATTTGGCAATGTCTTCCGGCAATGCCTGTAACGGCCAGTGGGGAGCGGTGTAGGCCAGGTAGAGGAAGAAAGGCTTGTTCTCTTTATTCTGCTCATCCAGAAACGTCACAGCATGATTGGTTACCTCATCGGTGAAATAAAAGGAGTTGGGTTTAGGGTGTTGTCGTTTATTATCTTCCAGAACGGTTACTGGTGAAGGCCTCCCAATGGGTAAAGGACCAGCGTCGAAGTAGTTGGAAGCACCACCCAGAATCCCGTAAAAACGGTCGAAGCCACGCTGCTTGGGCCAGTACAGACTATCATTTCCTACGTGCCATTTCCCGGAAAGTAGCGTGCTATACCCTGCCTGTTTCAGTACCTCACCAAAGGTCAGCGACTGTTTGTTCAAGTATCCCTGATAGGCAGGTAAGCCCAGATTGACATTGAAATAACCCACGCCAGCCTTGTGCGGATATTGTCCCGTAATGAGTGACGCCCTCGTAGGCGCACAAATTGAGTTGTTGTAGAACTCTTTCAGTCTCAGTCCTTCATTGGCTAGTCGATCCAGATTAGGGGTTTGAATTTCGGAGCCGTACGAACCCAGGTCGGAATAGCCCATATCGTCCACCATAATCAGAATGATGTTTGGTGGTGTGGCATCCCGACGGTCCGTAGCGGGTTTGGGACTTTGGGCGAATCCCAGCGTGCTTAGAACGCAGAGAGCCGCAATCGCCAATAGATATTTTTGTATGAGAATGTTTTTCATGGTCTGTTTTAGTCAAACGGTGGTTATTCGACGCGAGAAGCGGCTCGGTTCTGGTTAGCGCCAGCATTGCCGCCGGGTACGCCCTGACTCACTGGACGGAGTTTTTCGTAGGGTTCTACGTCGGTGCGTTTGGCCCAGGCTTCATACTCGGCGTTTAGGTCTTTGACAATGTCGGTGTGCTGGATGGCTAGATCGGTGGTTTCGCCCCGGTCGGTTTCGAGGTCAAACAGTTGCCATTTGTTCTGCGGGAAGATCGATACGATTTTCCACTTGCCTTTTCGAACAGCCCGATTCCCCGCCCGTTCCCAGAAAATAGGTCGGTCGGCTGGCAGCGCCGTTCCCTGAAACAGCAGGTTTGTCAGACTTACGCCCGGTAGCGGATTGGTTTTCACGCCGTTGAAGGTTTCGGGGTATTTCGCTCCGGCCAGATCATAAAACGTGGGGGCCAGATCGATCAGGTGAGCGGTGCCTTTCTCGATGCTACTCGCTTTGATTTTCTTTGGATACCAGGCGATAAACGGGGCACTGATGCCGCCCTCGTAAGGCGTGGCTTTGTAGTTACGGAATGGCGTATTCGATACGTAGGCCCAGTTTTGCTCCTGATAATCGTACGAACCCGCCGACCCGATTGGCCCCGAACTACGCGGGCGTTTCCGTCCCGTTGGGATCAAACCACCTTGTGCTCCGTTGTCGGAAATCAGCACGATGAGCGTATTGTCATCTACCTTAAGTCGTTTAAGTTCAGTCAGAATGCGCGCCAGACTCTGGTCTACATGATCGACCATCGCTGCGTAGACTTCCATTTTTCGTTGCCAAAGTTGCTGTTCATCGTAAGTCAGACTTGCCCAGGGTACCACTTCTGGATCATGGGCCGCAATGGCTTGTTTAGGATCGGCAATACCGAGTTTGATTTGTTTCGCCAGCCGCTCTTTCCGAAGCGAGTCCCAACCAATGGCGTAACGATCTTTGTATTTGGCAATGTCTTCGACTGGTGCCTGCAAGGGCCAGTGGGGGGCATTGTAAGCCAGATACAGAAAGAAGGGAGCGGTTTTCGATTCGTTGATGTACGAGATGGCGTGATTGGTAATCTCATCGGTCAGGTATTTGCCCGGCTCCAGATTTATGCGTTTGTTGTTCTCGACTAGCTCAACGGGGGGCGCTTTTTCTTTGTATGGACTGATGTCGTAGTAATTACTGGCCCCATTGATGAACCCATAAAATCGATCGAAACCCCGCTGATTAGGCCAGTATAAACTATCATTTCCGACGTGCCATTTACCCGACAGGTACGTACGATAGCCTGCCTGTTTCAGTACCTCACCAAACGTCAGCGATTCTTTGTTCAGCCAGCCCTGATAAGCGGGTAAACCCAGATTGACGTTGAAATAACCAACACCTGCTTTGTGGTGATACTGCCCCGTAATGAGCGACGCCCGCGTGGGAGCGCAGATGGAATTGTTGTAAAACTCCCGTAGCCGCAGCCCTTCACTGGCTAGCTTGTCGATGGTTGGGGTGTTGATTTCCGAGCCGTATGCGCCAAAATCGGAGTAGCCTAGGTCATCTACCATGACCAGGATAATATTGGGTTTATCGGCAGTTGCTTTTGCCGATGTTCGTGATTTTTGCTGAGCAACCGACGCGCTGAGAGCGAGCGCCGATAGGGCCAGACTAAGAATAATTCGGTTCATAGTTATCGGAGAGTGGGTCTTTTTCTGGGGTCGAGCCATTGAATGAGGTTGCGTAAAAAAGCTAGGTTCTGACTGGCATCGGCTTGGTTTATAGTTTTTTATAATCTGGATTAGTCTCCGGCATATTGGCTTTTACTTCCGAGCGCCATTTTTTCAGCAGATCGGCCAGTTCCTTTGTCTTTTCCGGGAGACTTGCCGAGAGATCGTTGTGCTCTGATATGTCTTCGGTCAGATTATACAGTTCGAGCTTGCCCGATTCGTATAACTCCACCAGTTTGTAATCTCCCCACCGAACAGCTCCGGCTGGTCGCCCTTCCTGATTGCTGAAATGAGGATAATGCCAGAAAATGGGTCCGCGATCTTTGGGTTGTTCGGGCGATTTTAGTACTGAATAAAAACTCTTTCCGTCGGGGCTGGCCGGTTGGTCACGGATGTTTAGCGCGTCCAGAAACGTCGGCAGGAAGTCAGTTCCGGTGATGTAGTTTTTCGTTTCGGTCTGTTCCTGAATCTGTCCTTTCCACCAGACAATCAGCGGAATTCGGATGCCGCCTTCATAAACATGGCCTTTCCAGGCTCGTAGCGGTTCCAGATTGGTGGGCGTCGGTCCGAGTTCTGGCAAACCCAAGCCGCCATTGTCGGAAGTAAAAACCAGAATCGTATTATCGAGTAGATTGTGCTTCGCCAGTTGCTCAACTACGCGCCCGACTCCATCGTCCATGCTCTCGATCATGGCGGCATAGTTGGGATTATACTTGCCTTTCGATTTGGCGTACTGATCATAGTAATATTTCAGCTTGTCCGCCCTCGGAATCAGCATGACATGGGGCGCGGAATAGGTGAGATAGAGAAAGAACGGACGACTTTTGTTCTGGTCGATAAACTCAACGGCGTAGTCGGTCAGCTTGTCGGTTAGGTAGTTAGTCCCTTTGTCCTCAAATACTGTTTTGCCTTTTGCCGTAATCGTATAGTTGTAATAATCCAGTCCATTTTTGGCAATCACCCGGTCATAGCCAAATCCCTGCGCTGCCGGAGCGGTTGAATCCGCACTACCATTACCCAAGTGCCACTTCCCAACCATACCCGTCTGATAGCCGTGACGCTGCACGATTTCGGCCAGCGTCGTCTCCGAAGAGGGCAGGTACTTGGTCCATTTTGCAGGAAGAATCGGCGAGTTAGCATCTTTCCGATCACCCGCAATAAAATTGGTCAGATGCAGCCGGGCCGGGTGCTTCCCCGTTAAAATGGCAGCCCTTGATGGCGAGCAAACCGGACAGGCCGAATATGCCTGGGTAAACCGTAATCCTCCTTTCGCCAGTTTATCAATGTTGGGCGTTCGGATGTACGGATTGCCATAGCAGCCCAGATCGGTATAGCCCAGGTCATCGGCCATGATAAAGACGATGTTGGGTTTGGTCTTCACCGATTGCCCGAAACCGGTTGTCCCGATCAGGAGGAGTGCCAGCAGTAATGCGTTGAGTCTAGCCCGGTTTTGCATGGTTACTCCTTCTTTTTGGCGTAAATGATATCCAGCGCGGCTCCGGTATCACCCTGCTGCTTCATCCAATCGTCCAGTTTTTGTTGGTATTGTTTAATACGATCCTGATAGGCTGGATTGGTGGCCAGGTTGTTGAACTCCCATGGATCAGCCTGTGTATCGTAGAATTCAATGGCCGGTCGTTTGACAAACCGCTCGGTGATTCGTTTGGCGTTCGGGTCGCTGGTAGCCTGATTGGCCCAAGAAAACCAGACCGAATTGCGGTCTTTCTGTTCAGGGTTCATCATGAACCGGTTGTAATAGTCTTTGTCTGGCGTCAGATTCAGAATGAGTTTATAGCGAGTGTCGCGAATGCTGCGGATCGGGTAGGGGTTGCCCTCGGGAATATTGTTGTGAATGCCATAGGCGTATTCCCGTGCTTTCGTGCTTTTGCCCAGCAACACCGGTAGAAACGTTTTACCATCCAGTCCGGCAATGGGCTTGCCACCTGCGATGTCAATGAGCGTCGGGGTGATGTCTTCGTATTGAACCAGCGCGTCGGTTTGGGTGCCGGGCTTAACGCTGCCGGACCATTTAACCAGCATCGAACTCTTCTGCCCGACGTCCCACAGGTTCCATTTGGCTCCCGGAAACTGGGCACCCTGCTCGCCTAGAAACACAACGATGGTGTTTTTGTCCTGACCAGTTTCTTTCAGGAGTCGAGTAATGTCGCCCACCTGATTATCCAGCCGCCGAACCTCCGCCAGATACTTGACAAACTGACGTCGGGTTATCTTCGTATCGACCCAGTTTTTGGGAAGAATGAGTTTGTCTGCGTCAAATTCGGTCGTGTCGCCAACCGTCCAAGGGGCATGCGGATTGATGCTCATGACAAACAGGCAATAGGGCTGAGAATCACGAGTGATGTACTTCTTCACATCGTCAAGTTCATAGTCGTCGGTCGGTGCCACACAATTTGGCTCGAAGCCTTTCACGATCTCAAACGGGAAAACGGTTTTGGGCTTGGTAACGTGGTCTTTACCCGTCAATCCAACACGATACCCCTGATCTGCCAGGTAATGTCCGACACTCTTCAAGTTATCATAAACGGGTTTGTGATTCTGGAATGACCCGTGCCGTACTGGGTACAGGCCCGTAAATAGGGATGCCCGCGTTGGCACGCACATGGCTTCGGATGTATAAATCTGGTTGAACTTCAGCCCCTCAGTCGCCAGTGCGTCGATGTTCCTGGTTTGAAGGTTTTGCCCGCCATAGCAACTCAACTGCCGACTGTCCAGATCATCGGCCATAATGATAATGACGTTGGGTTTCTTCGCTGATTTTGATTGGGCAAAAACACTGACTGCACTGCCGAAAATCAACAGAATCAGAAGGCTTTTACAGATTGCGGTTCGAGTCAATTGCATTAGGTTAAGGTTTTGAACGGGTTAGTGATGTTGAGGAGCGTGGGTTCTCATACCAGATCAGGCCCAATCCTGGTTTTCCACCCTCTGAATTGTTATTTTCTTCTGTCGAGAAGACATCCAAATCTCCATCGTTGTCGATGTCGAGGGCCGGAATCAGATCGTATTTGATCCCGATGGGACCACTGATTTCATTACGCTGCCAGTCGGCATCAAAGACTGAATTCCGATAGCGCAGGTAAACAATACCGGACCGATCCTCACCAGCGCCTTCACACGAAATCACGAGATCGTTCCGATTATCTCCATCGATATCGGCCACTGTGACGGCTTTGCCCCGGCCAATATGATCCGGATACGAAATTTTATGCGTTTCCCAGTGTAGGCCGTCGGCACTTAGTTTGAGGATAAAGTGAATCTTGTCGTCTTTGGTCGCTACCACTACATCCTGTTTTCCGTCCTTGTCCAGATCGGCCAGGTCCAGAAACATCACTTCATGACCGGCCTCGCCAATGAGATGACTTGCCCAGGGGCCAGTACTTTTAGCCGTTCCCGGATTTTCGAGCCAGTAACACCCCTGGTGATCTCCTTTGCGGTCGGAATAGACAATGTCAGAGAGATGATCGCCGTTGATATCCGCCAGCCGAATTGACATCACCCAGCCAACCTTAGCGAGTGGAAACCACTGCCAGGCCGCCAGATTGCGGGGATTGGCTGGTGCTTTGAGCCAGCCAATGTAGGATTGAGGGTTATGGTTTTTGCCCCCCACGATTAAATCGACACCGTTTTGCCCATCCACCTGAACTGGCTCCGCAAACATCCACTGAAAGGCACCTTTTGCGACCGGGAAAATCTCGGTTTTCCATAGCGTCGAGTCGGTATAGTTCTTTCCGGGACTTGGCGCCCAGTGAACCTGTACCTGCATCGTTCTACCTTCCGAACAACTGATTACGTCTTTGGCTCCGTCGCCATCCAGATCCACGATCACGGCGTCTTCTACGTCAGAAGCGCGGCCAACTGTTACGTAGGGCCATTTTTTGCCAACTTGTTTTTTGCCTGGATTAAGATAAACACGCACGAGTCCGCTTTGCTCCCAACCCGTAGCAATGTCGGGCAAGTGATCGCCATTGGCATCCGCAAACCGAACACCATCGGCACCCAACAGCGAATTGTCGATGGCATGGGTTTTCCACACGGTTGTGTTTTGGGCTTGTGCGTTGATCGCACTAATCAGCCACAGACAAGTAATCCAACGTAGCATGTTGCAGGTCATGGTTACGAATTATTGATTAAGGTTCGGCGGGCAATCCAGCGGTTTTCAAATCGGCAAAACCACCGATGTTGTAAGCGGATTTAAAGTTTAGCGTCTGCAAGGTATCAGCCGCTTTTCCGCTGCGGTTGCCCGAACGGCAGTAGAGGTAAACCGGCTTGTTTCGATCCAACTTGCTGACCTGCGATTTGAAATCGGCGGCTTTAATATCAATGTTCTTCGAATACGCTAAATGCCCTTCCTTGTATTCTTCGGGCGTTCTGACATCGACCAGATAAGCTTTCCCTTCTTTAATTTCCTGGACAATCGCTTCCGGCGATTTTTTAATATCGCTCAATTTACTCTGGCTAGTTTGGGCATACGCACCGATTGTCAGTAGAAGGGCAAATAGAAGTAGGGGTAATTTTTTCATGGCTTTGAGATTGTTTAATGGTTTAGTTCTTCCACCAGATTTTGGGCCGCCCGAACATCGTATGCCGTATCGACCGAATAGCCTTTCGCTGCCTGAGTCACAATTTCCTTCACTTCTGGTAATGCCGGACTGGCCTCCTTACCTAACGACTGTAGAACACTGAGTGCCTGCAGACGAATCAGTCGATTGGAATCCGTTAAGGCTTTCTTGAGCGCAGCAATCGATCCCTCTTTATCACCAAGCTGATAGAGTGCTTCGGCAGCGGCAACCTGGACGGCAGCTTCGGGGTCCTGAAGCAGTTTTTGTAGCGATGCTTTAGCGGCAATGGGCTTCAAAATGGTACAACCCGTTGCAGCCCAGTATCGTACCACCGGATCGGTATCGGTTAATCGTTTGGTGAGTTTGGTAGCATTGGTTGGGTTGCGCGAAGAAGCCAGTGTCGCCGTTTCAATGATGCGATTGGTGTTGTATTTCCCCTGATGGGCGTAATCGTACAAAGGCTCCTGACTGGAAATTTTCGCCAGAATCGCTTCGGGAATGAAGCCAACATCGTTGCTTTGCCGGAGCCATTGGTCGTTGGCTTTTCGCAACCGAACCAGTTCTTTTGCATATCGTGGATCAGTTGCCAGATTGTGAATGTTGTCGGGGTCGGCATCCACATCAAACAGTTCCTCCGCAGGTTTAGGTTGCCAGAAACGGGACTGTACTTCGTTCAGGCGACCCGCTTTATACTCAGCTTCCCACGATGGAATCGAAGGGGCCTGCCATAAGTAATTCAGGTGCTGACCGTAAATTTTGTGCGGCAGATAATTCCGAATATAGCGGTACTTTTTATCCCGCACCGATCGAGATAGATCAATGGCTTCGTCCATCCGTCCCCGGAATCCATAGGCGTATTGATGCTCGGGTTTCTGCTGATTGCCCAGAAATGCCTGTCCCTGCATATAGGTTGGAATCTGGATACCGGTCAGGCTCAAAATAGTGGGCGCAAAGTCCAGAAACGTAACGAGCTGGTCCGTTTGTGAACCCGCTTTTGCCTTCGCCAGATGCGCGTACTTTTTGGGTAAATGAACCACCAGCGGTACGTGTAGCCCCGATTCGTACATAAACCGTTTGCTACGTCCCAGTATACCACCATTGTCGGCGTAGTAGAACACGATGGTGTTTTCAGCCAGTCCAGCATCGGTTAATTCTTTTAGCAGTTTACCGAATTGTTGGTCCATCGTTTCGACCTTGTCGTAATACTGCGCCCAGTCGTGTTTGAACTCAGTCGTACGGGGATGATAGGGTGGAATGGGCGCTTTTTCTGGATCGTGGTGCAGCGACGGAAGTGGCTTATGCAACCCGCTTTCGTGCGATACAAACAGGTTGAACACCGCAAAGAACGGTTGACCAGATCTTCGCTTTTTGTAGGTCGCCGAATCACTCGACTCATCCCAGGCGTCTTTCTGATCGGTCGTGTTGTAATCTTTCTTGGAATTATTAGTCGTGTAATAACCTGCTTCCCGCAGGTACTTCGGGAAGAACTTTACAAACGATGGTACCGGATACGTACTGCGCATGTGTTCGGTGCCCAGCGAAGGAGGATACATACCCGTAATGAGCGTATTGCGCGAAGGCGCGCAAACGGGGGCCGTCGAAAACGCATTTTTGTACAGGATGCTCTCTTTCGCAAACTGGTCGATGTTGGGCGTTGTGGCGTAGGGATTCCCATAACAGCCAATTAGCGAGGTGTTATTATCCTCGCTAACGATCCAGAGAATATTGGGTCGGTCGGCAGGCGCTTGTGCCTTTCCCTGAAAAAATCCCAATAGCAACAGGCCGATGAGTTGTTTCTTTATTTTTATCATATGCTTTCCTTCTAAAAAACGGCCCGCAACTAAAGGACAAGGCTGTTAGGAGCCCCTCTCCTGTTATAGGAGAGGGGTTGGGACGGTCGGCCGCTGCCGTGAGGTGAATCACCAGAATTGGCAGGTTACCCTCACCCCCGACCCCTCTCCCAAAACAGGAGAGGGGAGCAAACCACTCAATATCTTCCCTCCGGTGGAATTGGCAAGGGTAAGTAATCCCGGTTCAGAATCATCCATTCTTGTAATCGGGTTTTCAAGTCATGCACAATATCCTGGTGTTGTTCATCGCCAATCAGATTAGTGAATTCGTTCGGGTCTTTTTCCAGATCAAAGAGTTCAAACATCTCCCGGCGAGCTGCAAACAAGCGCTGGTCAATCTTGGGATTCAATTTTCCTTCGGCATGTCGCTGGGTTAAATCAAGCCAGAAGGGTTGCGCTGCAAAATCGACGGGCGTATAAGGTAATTGCCATAAGGCGTTGTAAATCAACTTATACCTGTTGCCGATAATCGTTCGCCCTAAGTCAAAATGAACCGTGCTGGTGGGTAGACCATGACCGTGGGCACCCCGTACAGCAAAGACGTAATCGTGTGGTTCGTACGACGCTTGTTGAAAGGAGGGTACCAAACTTTTACCCGTCATAGTTTTAGGAATCTCTACCCCGGCCACCTGCAAAAAGGTTGGCGCAATGTCTTCGCCCGATATGATGGCGGTATTCACCTGCCCAGCTTTGACCAGGCCAGGATGCCGCACAATGAGGGGTACGTTGATGCCGAGGTTATACAGCGTGCCTTTACCCCGCAGTAACGCCCCGCCGTTATCGCCAATGAACACAACCAGCGTATTTTGGTCCAGTCCTCGCTTTTTGATTTCGTCCAGCAACTGACCAACGTCGCCATCCAGCCGTTGAATTTCGCCGAGATAAGCTGCGAAATCTTCCCTGACCAGTTTCGTGTCGGGCCATCCTTCCGGGAGATTAAGCGTTGTTGGGTCTGGCTCAAATTGTTTCGCTGTGAAAACCCGGTGCGGATCGCTGTAGCCAACCTGTAAGAAAAAGGGTTTGTTTTTGGGAGCCTTGTCCAGAAACTCCTTGTATTGAAGCTGTATAGTGTCAGAATTGGGTGTCGTGCGTAGGTAATCGACCCGGTTTTTGAAGGTCTCCAGACCATATTTGTCATAAACCACCGCCGATTCCTTCACCCCGCGATTTCCGTTCAGATGGAAAGTTCGTCCGCAAATACCGGTGTAATAACCCGCTTTTCGTAGTAGCTCGGGATACGTAATGACATCAGCAGGCAGCGGTGCCGAAAAGCGGGTCATCTGAATATCGAGCGTCGAGCGGCCGGTCATCAGTGCCGCCCGTGACAATACACACTGAGGGGCCGTTGTGTAGGCACGCGTATACCGAATTCCTTCCTGCGCCAACCGGTCGATGTTGGGTGTTTTGATACTCGGATATCCGTAGCTACTCAGAAAAGGCGCACTGTGATCATCCGATAGAATAAAGATGATGTTCGTCGGCTGATTGGCCTTTTTCTGCGCGAATCCTAGTCCCGGAAGGAGCAGGCCCAGTAGCAGGAGTAAGGCTATATGGGTTATGTTTTTAGGCATTAATCAAAACAGGGTTAGTGAGGCTATTTAGATATATTAAAATGGCATCTCCAGCGTCCTGTTTTTGTCATTCCGACGTTAGGAGGAATCTCAAGCTTGACTAATAAGAACCTTGAGATTCCTCCTAACGTCGGAATGACAAAAACGCGGTGCGGCTTTCCGGCCGCGTTACTTTTTCAGATACGATTGTTGGCTAGGTTCGAAATCGAGGGTGACTTTATTGATTTTGCCAGTGAACGCGAAGGGCACTTTATACGAATCCGAAACGGGGGTTAGGTCATCAAAACCGACGTTAACACCCTCGTGCGAATAAATCGAGGCAATGCTTCGTTCGAAGGTTGTTTTGGCTTCCTGCGTCCCGTTGACATACAAATCGATCTGGCCAGCTTTTTTCTGTGCATCAAAATGGACATCGACACGCAATAGTGCTTTTCCCACTGGTAATACACCCTTCGACCAGACGGCGTATTTGGTTCCATCGCCGAGGTTATAAACAAACTGCAATTTCTTATCCTGTACAAAGAGCGTAAGCCCACCGGCCCGACCACCACGCGAGAGTAAGACCCCTTCGGCTCCGTTAGCCGGAATCATGACGTCGGCTGTTATCGTAAACGCTTGCTTTCCGGCGAGAGGACTAGCAATATCGATCAGGGTTTGAATGCCTGGATACAACACCACTTGGTTCAGGTTTTTGTAAGCCGATGGTCCAACGGTAGGAGGAGTGCCATCTTTCAACGGATAGATGTTGTATTTAACCGCTTCGCTTTCAAATAACTCGCGTAATTCTTTCAGTTTTTCGGGATTGCTGGCTGCCAGATCGTGCAGTTCGTTAAAATCTTCGTTCATGTTGAACAGCTCCCACTTATCCTGATCGAACGGCTGTTTCTTGACGTGAAGAGTGCCCGCTTTCCAACCGTCTTTATAAATCGAACGGGTGCCCAGAATTTCGTAATACTGCTGCGTATGACGGTTGCTCGCATTTGCATCATTAATGCTGTAAGCCAGACTCGTTCCTTCAACGGCATCCTGTTTGTAGCCATTGATAGTTTGCGGAATCTGGGCATTGATCAGCTCAACGGTGGTTGGTAGAATATCGATGACGTGACCGTATTGCGTGCGGAATGCGCCCTTTTCCTTGATTCCTTTCGGATAAAAAACGATCAATGGATTTCGGGTGCCACCTTCTGAATTGGCGTCCGTTTTCCACTGCCGGAATGGTACGTTGGTGGCGGCAGCCCAGCCCAATGGGTAATTTGCCTTGGCGAACTCGGTACCGATCAAATCAATCTCTTTCAGGTTTTTCTTTAGATGTTCTTCGTCCGAGATTTCCGGATCGAAGTTATTGACGGTACCGACAAACGTGCCTTCTTTGCTCGCCCCGTTGTCGCCAACCGACACGAAGATCAACGTATTGTCGAGTTGGCCAATTTGCTTCAGATGGTTCACCACGCGGCCGATTTCGTGATCGGTGTAGCTCAGGAAACCAGCGTACACTTCCATGAAGCGAGCATAAAGTTTCTTTTCCGGCTCTGAGAGGGTATTCCAGGCTTTAATGCCCGGATTTCGTGGGGGCAATACCGTGTTTTTAGGGACCACACCCAGACGAATCTGATTGGCTAAGGTTTGCTCGCGGTAGGCATCCCAACCAGCATCAAACTTGCCTTTGTATTTATCACTCCATTCTTTCGCGACCTGATGCGGGGCATGACCTGCACCCGTTGCTAGATACAAAAAGAACGGCTTATCCGGCGCGGCCGATTTCTGTTCAGAAACGTACTCGATCGCTTTGTCGGCTAGCACCTGATTGAAATGCTTTCCGTTCTGCTGGTCTTTTATCCGACGCGTATCTTCCCAAAATTCAGTATGCCATTGGTCGGTGCTTCCGCGAGATGGGAATCCGAAAAAGTGATCGAACCCGCGACCTGTTGGCCAGCGATTAAATGGTCCGGCTGGGGTCAGATCAGCCAATGGAGTGATGTGCCATTTCCCCAGGGCAAACGTATTGTAGCCGTTCTCCTTCAAAATCTCAGCAATCGTCGCTTTTTCAAACGGAATCTGCGCATCATAACCCGGTGTCCCGACAGCATTTTCTGGGAAAAGACCCATGTGCGCCGAATGGTGATTTCGGCCCGTTAACAAGGCTGCCCGAGTTGGGGCACAAATGGAGGTCGTGTGGAAATTGGTATACCGAAGGCCGTTATAGGCTAGACTATCCAGTGTAGGTGTCTGAATCAAACCACCAAACGAGCTGATTGCCCCGAAACCAATGTCGTCCAGCAAAATCCAGACAACATTGGGAGCACCCTGTGGAGCTTTCTTCCGCTCGGGCCACCACTGCTGTGTTTCAGCTACAGTTTTGCCGATGGTTGCCTTGCTGGGTTGAACGGGTGTGTACTGGGCCCTGGTGCTCGCTGTTGTTGCGAGCAAAGCCAAGGCTGCAAGTGAGAATTTGGTTATTAAAAGAGGGGTCTTTTTCATGAACGCTTAGGGTTGTTTTCCCCAGTTAGGTTTAGTGATGTCGAGTGCATCGTGATAGGTCTTCATTTCACTGATTAACAGCGCTTCCAGTTGCTGTTTCTTTTGCCCAAAGGCTGAATTGTCGGCTAAGTTCTTTGTCTCGTAAGGGTCGTTATTGAGATTAAATAACTGAGTGGTTTGTTGCTGATTGACGTTGTATTTGATCAGCTTCCAGTTATCGGCGGTACGAACAGCCCGTTGCAAATCACGATAGGCGTAATAGACCTGCTGGCGACCTGGTTTCTTAGGGTTTTTGATAAACGGTAACAAACTTTGGCTCTCAACCGTAGGCGGATTTGGAAAGCCCAGCACACTCGTTACCGTCGGGAAAATATCTGCTAGATACGTCAGTGCGTCAACCCGTTGGTTTTTCGGTAAAGTTGGGCCGCTAATGATCAGCGGCACTCGCATGCTATGTTCGTAAACGTTTTGCTTTCCCAATAAACCGTGACTGCCGACTGCCAGACCATTATCACCTGCAAAAACAATCAGGGTATTTTGGGTTAATCCTTGTTTGTCCAGTTCATCCAGAATACGCCCAATTTGCGCGTCCAGCTCCGAAATCATCCCGTAGTACAACGCCAGTTCCTCTTTGGCCTGGGCTTCGCTAAGTGGCCGAGGTAATAGTTTTTCATCCCGTACAGACAAATCACCATTGTCGAACGGATGTTGGGGGAGGAAATTTGCGGGCAGTGGAATCTGTTCTTTGGAATACAGGTTTCGGTATTTTTCCGTTGGTGTACGTGGGTCGTGGGGTGACGTAAAGGCGACGTAGCAATAAAATGGTTTGGAGGTTGGCGTTTGCTGCTTCAGAAACTTAATCGCTTCGTTGGCGTATAGCTCCGACGAATAGGTGCTGGCGTTTTGATTCGCTTTCGTGTATTGCCCCGATGGATCGAAATCTACATACTGCGGGTGTTCCTGACCGCCATCTTTGGGAAAATGCATACCTCCGAAATAAAGTGCCGCTCCACCGGTGTAACTCCGGGCGAAGGACGCCTTATCGTTGTGCCATTTCCCGATGGCATAAGTCTGGTAACCTTTGGTTTGCAGGTATTCCGGCAACGTAGTATGTTCGGCAGGAATGACATCGCCTGTTTTTTGCAGGTCGTTCAGGTACCGTCCCGTATGGAGCATAGCCCGGCTTGGCACGCACAATGCGCCGTGCATGCCGCCCATCGTTTGCGCCCGTGTAAAAGCAACACCCTGTTTCACCAATCGGTCGAGGTTGGGCGTCTGGATGACGTTGTTCCCCAGGGCGTGAATGGTGTTATACCGTTGGTCGTCGGAATATAAAACCACTACATTAACCGGTTTCTGCTGGCCGAATACGGGCCCAATGAAACTGCCTAGACCAAAGATTACTATCCCTGATAAGCATCTCATTAATAAGGCTATGGTTGACTTTATTTTCATTTTTCTACTGATTCCGAAAAGGTAAATTCCATAGGTAGAGCAGCATGTTGGGCCGCTCTACCTATGGAATCATTACCAACCAGCATTCTGGGTTAGCTTGGGGTTATTGTCAATTTCGGTTTGTGGAATCGGGTATAAATAGTGCTTAGCCGCTACATTGGTTTTACCCACTTTTTGTAAGCTGGAGATCAGAATACCATTGCCACTCGCGTCTTTTTCCCGAATTAGATCGAACCAGCGTTGGTATTCATACGAAAGTTCAAGACGACGCTCCAGATAAACAGAATCGCGGAATTGATCCTTACTTAAGCCTGCAGTCAGGTCGGCTAGGCCAGCCCGTTTACGTACCCGATTGATCGACTTGTAGGCTTTGGCGCTTGGACCATTTACCTCGTTTTCGGCCTCTGCATGAATCAGGAGTAATTCGGCATAGCGGATAATGGGAACGTTAGCCTCTGAGTTGCTGGTGACCGATGTGTTGGCGGGGTCCCACCACTTGTGCCAGAACGGGGTCGAATCATTGGCAACGGCTGTATTGGCAATTGGAAGACCGTATTTTTTGCCGTTTGTTGGGCTGGTAAAGTTGCGCACAAACGTGACATCCCGGCGCTTATCGGTGGACTTATACAGTTTGTAGATATTAAAAAATTTGTCGTTGCCTTCGGTATAGAACCGAACCATATGGGCGTAGTTACCCGTCAGGCCAGGAATCGAGGTAAAAATGGCGCGTGGGTTTTCAGCGTTGCCCTGACTATACGAGTTCCCTTTCATCTGGGCCGAGAAAATATGCTCGGCACCATTTTTATAAGCGGGCAAAAATACCTGAGAATAGTCCGTTTTTAGATCATACCCATATGTACCGGTTCCCCCATCAGCAGTCGATAAAGCCTCTTCGGCTTTTGTAATGGCCTTCTGGTAGTTTTCAGTCAATTTTAACGGTAAGGATGATTTGATCAGGTATACCTTGGCCAATAGCGCCTTAGCGGCACCCGCCGTAGCGCGCCCTGCATCGGGGGCGCTGTAGGAAGCGGGCAGAACCTGAGCGGCTTCGGTCAGATCCTTTTCAATCTGCGCATATACGTCGGCCGAGGGTGTGCGAGCAACGGCGTAATCGGACGCATACACATAGTTTTGGTACTGTGTAACTAAAGGGACGTCACCATATAAACGCACCAGATTGAAATAAAACAAAGCCCGTAAAAATTTGGCTTCACCAAGAATGCGATCTTTTGTAGCAGGTACAGCGAATGTAATGGCGGGTACTTTAGCCAGCACGACATTGGCTTTCCGAATGGCTGCATAGTGCTGTTGCCAGAGTTCGTACACCCGCAGGTTACTGGTCGAATGCGCTAAAACGGATAGCGACCGAACATCAGGATTGGTGGCGCCCGGTCCTGGATCTTCATCATCACCGGCCATGTTCATCCCCGTATTGAACAGGGTGTTATAAGGCGATTGTACTTTGGCCGTATTCAGAAAGAAATAAGCCGCGTTGATGGCTGTTAGCGCATCCGATTCCGTTTTATAATACTGATCTTCTGAAATGATCGATTCGGGTTGTTCTTTTAGAAATTCCGTGCAGGAACTAGTGAAAGAAACCGCTATAACTAATAAGATGTATGAGTACTTTTTCATGATTGTTCACTATTAAACGATTGAATCAGAAGGTGATGGACAAGCCTGCCAGGTATGACTTATTGTTGGGATAGACGCCATCATCTACGCCCCGATTAATCAGACTTTGCCCGCTTGAACTAACCTCTGGGTCAAAACCGGTGTACTTAGTCCAGGTAGCCGCATTTTGCGCCGATACATACACCCGTAATGTCTGAAGGCCAATCCGGGTACTAACGGCTTTAGGTAGGGTATAGCCAAACGAAGCGTTTTTCAGCCGGTAGTACGTAGCATCCTCAATGAACCGATCCGAGATGGTAATGGCTGGGTCCTGGTAAGCAGCTTTCACGTCTGTGTTGGTATGGGTAGGCGTCCATCGGTCCAGCAGGACTTTTGAGAAATTGGTGTAGCCTGTCCCTAATTCAAGATTGGCCCGGTTGACATTGTAAAGTTTGCCTCCTACCGAAGCCTGGAAGAAAACCGACAGGTCGAAGCCTTTGTAACTGAACGTATTGGTTAAACCGGCTGTAAACTTGATCTGGTTGTCAATCACAATCCGGTCACCCGCCTGCGTAATCAGACCATCGCCATTCAGGTCTTTATACTGTTGCCCACCAGGTTTGTTATTGGCCTGCGGAGTCAGGGGTTTGGTATCCTGTTGAATCAGGCCATCGGTTTGATAGACGATGAATGAGCCGAGTGGGTGGCCAACTTTCGCAATGGAAGGCGCTGAGCTGGACGGAATGTATTGATCGACGCCGTCTCCGAGGCTCAGAATCTTATTCGTATTTTTCGCATAAATCAGGATGGTCGTCCACTTGAAGGGCCCGGTGATGTTTCGGGAATTAATATTTAACTCGATACCCTGGTTTGATACAGCACCCACATTTTGATAGGTCGTCGATCCCTGGCCATTATAGACATCCGATAAACCAGACGTTCCGGGAACGGTGCGGGTTAGTAGCAGATCCGTTGTCTTTTTATAATAATAATCGGCTGTCAGATGGATACGTTCGTTTAACAACCCGACATCCAGACCAGCATCTACCTGGAAGGTTTTCTCCCAACTCAAATTCTTGTTGGCCACGGTACTAGGCGCATAGCCCGAGACGGTAGCGCCCGAAAAATTGTAGGGATAGTACGTTAACTGGGCCAGCGATTGATAGGGAGGGATATTCTGATTACCCGTTGATCCCGCACTTAGTCTAAGTTTTGCCGAACTAACATGGCGAACTTCACTAAAGAATTTTTCATTACTGATGTTCCAGCCGACAGCTGCCGAGGGGAAATAGCCCCATTTGTTACCATCACCAAACTTGGACGAACCATCGGCGCGGAAGGTGGCCGTAAATAAATACCGGTCATCATACACATAATTGATCCGGCCTAAGTAAGAGGCTAGTGACCAGTCGATGGCTGACGATCCGGGTGTCCGGTTGGTAATGCCGGTTCCCAGATTATTGAATGTGAGGGCATCTGAGGTGAACCCAGCGGCTTCAGCCACCGAACCTCTCGTTTTTGACTGCTGAGCGGTGAACCCGACAACCGTATTTAACGCATGCTTACCACCAAAATGTTTATCGTAGCTGAGCGTATTTTCATTCAGCCAGTTGGTGGTAAAAATAGAGCCCACCAGCGCGTCGCCATTGAGGGCTGAGCCTTCGTAGGTAGAGATCGGGAGGTACCGATTCTGTTTGTTATCGACGACGTCAGCACCCACCAGCACCTTCGCTTTCAACCCTTCAATAAAGGTGTATTCAGCCGAAAAATTGCCCAAAAACCGATTCGTAGACGTCTGGTTGATCTGGTTCATCAATGAATTGATGGGATTGGCATAGACCGTTTCAAACGGGCTGTTTTTAACGAATGTGCCATTATCCTGATAAACCGGTAGCGCTGGTGGCGTTAAAATTAAGGCACCAACAATGGCTGCGGGTGCCACATTTGCTTTGGTGTTACTACCGGTAATGCTAGCCGAAAGGCGTAGGTTTTTACTGTAGTTATGATCAATATTGACCCGGGCCGAAATTCGTTTGAAATCCGTATTCTGAAGTACCCCATCCTGCTTGAAGTAATTGAACGAAATGCCTAGTCGGGTTTTATCGGAGCCAGAGGAGATGGAGAGGCTATGACTTTGCTGGGCCGCTTTACGGAATCCAGCCGCCTGCCAGTCGGTACCTGCACCCGTCGTATCCAATGTATAACCAGAAACACTGGGCAGCGTGGGCGTTTTGCCCGAGTTAGTCGCTGCATCTTTCCGGAGCAGCCACCACTCTCTGGCATTCAGCAGGGGAAGTGTTCGGATCACTTGTTGCTGTCCGAAATAGGCATCGTAGCTAATGGAGGATTTTTTGGCTGATCCTCCTTTCGTTGTAATGATAACTACCCCATTGGCTCCCCGTGAGCCATAGATAGCCGTTGCCGAGGCATCCTTCAATACGTCGATGGACTCAATATCCGCCGTATTCAGGGATGATAGCGGATTTATTTTTGGGCCATCAGTAACCCCGGCATCGCTGACGCCATAATCGTTATTGATCGGGAAACCATCGATCACATAGAGTGGGTCACTACCCGCCGTAATCGAGTTGCTCCCTCTGACCTGAACGCTCACCCCGCCACCCGGCTGACCTGAGGTTTGGGTGACGGTCACCCCGGCAATGGAACCCTGGAGTAGCCGTTCGAGTGAGACAACCGGCTGTGATTTAATTTCTAACGGAACGGAAGCAATGGAACCGGTAATATCGCTCCGCTTTACCGTACCATAGCCCACCACGACGACTTCACTTAATTGACCAAGATTTTCATCCAGTTCAATGTCGATCGTGTTCGAAACAGCCGCTACTTCCCGGGTCTTGTAACCGACATAGGTAACAATAAGGGTAAATGGTAGTGTCTGGGCGGTTTTCAGGGTGAACTTCCCGTTAGCATCCGTTGAGGCCCCATTGGTAATGC
Source organism: Spirosoma arboris (assembly GCF_009754945.1). GTDB lineage: Bacteria > Bacteroidota > Bacteroidia > Cytophagales > Spirosomataceae > Spirosoma > Spirosoma arboris. Next base: position 190,703 of record NZ_WPIN01000002.1, on the reverse strand, counting down.
CTTTTATCTGAATTGTAGCGCCAATCAGGGGTTCTTTTGTTTTGGCATCCAGGACCTTACCGTTTAGGGTAGCGTTAATGACGGGAGCGGTGCCTTGTGCAAAAAGAGAGGAAGGCTGAGTAAGAACCCAAACCCATAGTAAAAAAATTAAACTTTTATTCATTGTTTTGTACTGGTTAGATAAACAATAGGGTGCTGTGTCAGTCGTGCCAACGACTGCACAAATTCAGTTGCCACTGAGCCTTGTTTTGACCAGCCAACCCTGCTGGAACAGGGTTGGCTTTTTTTGTTACATGGGGTACGATTAAGTGAAACGATTATAAATTCTGAGGGATTGATTCGGCCGTACGAACACAACGGAAGCCCAGGTTATTACTGGCACTGGTGGTTTCGCCTTTTCCACGGCTGCCCGCCTTGTAGCGGATACAGTATTGATCGCTGCACAGAAACGAGCCACCGCGCTGTACATGCTTTACTGTACCCGGTTCATCGGGATCAAAGCTGTCTTTAGGCCCTTTAGGATTAACTGAGAGGCTTTTCTGGTAATAATCGGGTCGGTACAAATCGCTACACCACTCCCAGACGTTGCCATCCATATCGTACAACCCATTAGGGTTGGCGGGAAAGGTTTTTACGGGAGCCAAGGCTGCGTAGCCATCGTCAAGCGTATTCTTGGCGGGGAATGAACCCTGAAAGATATTGGCCACCCATTTTCCGGCTGGTTTCAGCGTATTCCCCCAATAGTAGGTTGTGTTCTTACGACCAGCCCTGGCTGCAAATTCCCATTCCGCTTCGGTTGGTAACCGTTTGCCTGCCCATCTGGCATAAGCCGCAGCATCTTCGTAGCAAACCTGCACAACCGGTTCATTGCCCTTGCCAACCAGATTGCTCTGGGGACCTTGCGGATGACGCCAGTTGGCACCCGGTACGTATTGCCACCATTGAAGTGGGTTTTGTAGTGAAACGGGGTGAGCTGGTGGCGTAAATACAGCCGAGCCAGGCACTAACTTATCGGCTGGCACACCGGGATAATCAGCGGGGTTAAGTGGACGCTCGGCTACGGTACGATAACCGGTGGCTTTTACAAAGGCGTCAAACTGAGCGTTCGTTACCTCGTGCGTATCCATCCAGAAGCTATTCACAGTCACGGCATGAACGGGTTTGGCGTCTGGAAATTCCGCCGACCCCATCTGGAAACTACTGCCTTTAATCAAAACCATATCGGCCGTAGTTTGCTCCCGATTTGTGGTTGAAACCAGGCTGGTTCGTAGGGCCACAGCTCGCGATGGTACCTTACATGTTGAGCCTCCACAGAGAGCAATTGCTTTTTGAGGATTTTTTGTAGGCTTTTTATCGGGAACTCCATTCTTGCTGATGAACGCCATACCGGCGATCAATAAAGCAGCAACGGGAATAACTGATTGGAACGATTTCATAGGTTGTATTACTTAGCGTATCACTTACGCATTTATCAATTCGGGGGTGGCCTCTACTTCATCGCCCACCTCAGGACCATCGGCCGATAACTCGCTGCCTTCCTTTTTCGATTTGAATAGGGGCCACAGGAACTGGGCATACCATTCTTCCTCTTTATAGAATTTGATGCCATACGAAGTTGGGTACTGGCGAGTAATCAAACCCGTGCCAAAAATGACGTCCCAGAGGAAAAACATATTACCAAAGTTGCCTTTGTAGTTCCCGATGCCATCATCGGCACTGTCTGCATGGTGAGCATGGTGCGTAGCGGGCGTAGAAATCAGCCGCTCCAAGACCCAGGCGATGGGATGTAAAATCCGGTATTTGTAGAAGGGTTTATCCCAGGCAATGCTGCTGTGGGCCGTCATCGTGATCAGACTCTTAATGGCCGTTACGAACAAGGCGGGATACCCTAAGCCCAGATAAATGAGCGTAGCCGTCAGGTAAGTTTGCGAAAAGAAGATCGTGTAAATGAAATTCTGTCGACTGGCCATCGCCATACCCATGTAGGGAGCAGAGTGGTGCGTCCGATGGAAGCGCCACATAAACGGGATCTGGTGGTGCAGTCGGTGATACCAGTACTGAGTCAGGTCATCGGCTACAGCAATCAGGAAGAAACCACCCCAAAAAGGTACCCACGAAAATACATTCGCATAGCTGGGTAACAGCGTTGGTAAGAGTGTCAGGCTGAAATAAGCAACGACCGGTGGCACCAGAAACTTGGGAGCTAAAAAACAGACGATGTCAATTTTGCGTTCGGTGGGTGTCCACTTATTGTCGTAGAGACCCAGGGCAAATTCAAGTACACCTAATCCCAACGCCAGGGCGATGAATCCCCAGGATTTCAGATTTTTAAATACCGGCTCTAGAAACGTCAGGAAGGCAGGTGCCGAAACGTGAGCGTAATCCTTGACCGGATTTTTCCAGGGTGTCTCGCCCGTATATGTGAACCAGACGACAAGTGCGATAACAGGCAATGCGTATAGAATGACGCTAATGAGTGCATCGCGGGTAATTTTCTTTGCAGCGGATTGATCTAAGGCCATTGTTCAGTGAATTACTTGATTATCAGGAGTTTAATCAGAGAAAGGCCGCCACCCAGAATAGCTAGCGGGATCGCGTAAACCAGGATACTCACCCCAATTTTCTTCGCCAGAATTTTCACATCTTGAGTTGCCATAATAGGTTAAGTACAGTTGGGTTATGACGATTTTAGTTGATCGTATTAGCTACTATGTATAGTCCTCATTTTGCCGATTGCCTTCGATTCTGTGGGTGAACAAATTTGTTGAGTTCGGATAGTTGCCAGCTGAAGAGCCTGCATTTCGAAAGCGGATAACTACCTTTTCAGAAACAGAATTTGCCACGCCACAGAATCAAAAGCGATTCAGGATCAGAAAATGAGTGTATTGGGTCAGTCGATGAATTTTGGGTTAATCATTTTTTATATTACTAGTCAAAGTATATAGAATTTATATAGTAATTGACTGTAAAAAAAAGCTTATTGATGAAGTGTTCTCATTGAGGATGAGTATCCTACTAAATTTGATCAGGAGCCAGAAGACTAATTGAGATTACTGGATCAATAGTCAATGGGTAGCGAGAGAGGGGAGACTTCTCTAGTGGAGCTACAACAACAAAGTATAAAATGCATGCGCATAATGACGGTTATTTATAAGTTCGGAAACTAGTACTAATCCAATATTGCGCCAGTTGAAAAAGATATCAACGAGTGCCTTCTATTCGATCAGTATAAATAACAACTACTTTGCAGGTAGTACTTGTCAGATGCCTCAAAGGTAGGAATGATTATTTTAGAAAAACAAGAAAAATACTTAATATTTTTTTAAAATCGTTCATATACAGTCTATTACGAACAGAAAAAATAGCTTCTAACAAAAAACTTTCTAGTTTGACGAATTTAAAAAAGGTGCAGGTAATCGGCCTACGTAGTTAGGTTCAACTCGATCAGTATCTGATTAACCCCATTTTTTAGCGAACATTTATTTATAAATATTTTGTTTTTTTTAGATCGTGCGGTACTTTAAATAGGGTGTATATTCTATCGGGTTTTAGGACTAGTCTTTTTATTCGATAAAATTTATATACTAATTTGGAAATTAAAAATTGACGTGTTTATCTTTACGCCATCATCAATTACGAAGCCTGCACGTAGTTGTGATTTATACAGAAAGGGGGAGAGATAGGCTCAGCGAACCCTTAGCAACTTGCCAGTTGGCGATAGTGCTAACCTGCCTACAGCGTTAGGAACTATAAATTTACAACCGCTTCGGCGGCATGGCTTATGACTGCACACGTCTTCCGATGTTCAATTGACTCAAGAAGGAGTCTCCCCGTTAGTACTCCCCACCGTTATTGCCTGATTAGCTCCTGAATTAACCTAAGTTTCCTCTTAACTATTACTTAGAATTAATGCCACTGAATAGGTTGATTAGCCCTTAATTAGCTTAATTTTTCCATTTATTCTATAGGAATTATAGATAAAAAATACCGATAAATTTACTGCGTGATACTCAATAAAACACTTCATTATGGAAATCTATTTCGACAATGCCGCCACAACTGCCCTTGACCCTGAAGTATTTGACGCAATGGTGCCGTACTTAACCCAGTACTTTGGTAATCCATCTTCAACCCATCGAGCGGGTCAGGAAGCACGGCGGGTAGTGGACAAAGCTAGAAAAACTGTAGCTGATTTACTCAACGCATCCCCGAGCGAGATTACGTTCACGAGTGGTGCTACCGAATCGGATAATCTGGCTATCGCTGGGAGTTTGCGGGGGTTGGGTATCCGGCATGCTATCAGTAGTCCTATCGAACATAAAGCGGTGTTACAACCCCTTACCCGATTTAGTCCAGAAGAAGGTGTTCGACTTCATTGGCTGCCGCTGGACACCCGGGGGCGTCCTGATTACGACTACTTAGAACGATTACTACACCAACACCGTACCGACGATTTGCCGTCTACGCTGGTGAGCTTAATGCACGGCAACAATGAAATCGGTAACCTAAACGACCTTGCCCATATTGCCTGGCTTTGCAAGGAGTATAACGCTTTGTTTCACTCAGATACAGTACAGACAATTGGTCGTTATCCGTTTGATCTGGCTGACTTGCCCATCGATTTTATCGTCGGCTCTGCCCATAAATTTCATGGTCCCAAAGGCGTCGGATTCCTGTACGCCCGAAAACGAATCCAGCTCCCAGCACTCCTATACGGCGGTAACCAGGAGCAGGGACTACGTCCGGGCACAGAAAACGTAACGGGTATTGTTGGGTTAGCAAAGGCATTGGAAATCAGCTACCGGGATCGCCTATCGAATCAAATCCATGTACGTTCTCTGAAAGAACGACTGATTAACCGATTAACTGAAGTACTGCCACAAGTGCGATTTAACGGTTTATCGGCTTTACCAGCTGAGAGTATAGATACAGTACTTAGTCTTAGTTTACCACCCCTACCATCAGGAGATTCGCTGGTGACCACTTTAGATCATGCAGGGATAGCCGTCTCGGGCGGGAGCGCCTGCTCGAATCTGATTCGGGGTGGCTCCCATGTATTGAGTGCTATTGGTTCGTTGCCAGGTTGGGAGCACGTTCGCCTATCGCTTGGGAAGTATAATACGCAAACCGAAGTGGACATTCTGGTGGCTGCACTTGAAAGCATATACGAACACCAGTCTGCTGATTTAATAGCCTGACTAATCGGTTGAAGCCAGTCATAAAATAGCTAATGTCCTATACATCACGAACGATGACATTGGAAATGGTTAAGTCATTTGGCCAACATCGTTACGGTTATCGGTGGAGATTGAGCATATTGACGCCATTAAAGAGGATATCGAACAGGCAATGAGCTAATTGACTTGCCTAAATGCGTTTAAAACACCAAACGCTCATATGGGTTGGGAGAGTCCGTATGAGCGTTTGAATGAATAATCAACTTTACCAGGGGCAACTGGCTGGTTCTGGGAAATACTCTTCACTGATAAATTTCCCCGTTGGTCCATCCTGGCCAATCAACGCGTACTTGGCTATACGTTGACCAGCCTCTTCGACCGTGCTTGTACCTTGATGGTTGGTAAAATCAGTTCGGGTATATCCAGGGCAAACGGCATTGACTTTGACTAGCGTATCCCGTAGCTCGTAAGCCAGATTAATCGTGTACATATTTAGCGCCGACTTTGACGATTGATACACGGCATAGCGTACGGGATAATTGCTGTTGGTCAAGTCGGCCGCCAGGGTAAGTGAAGCCATTGCGGTACTCACATTCACAATGCGTGGTTCAGGGGACTTTCTTAGCAAATCGATAAACGCCTGTGTCACACCAATCACCCCAAATAAATTGGTATCGTAAACTTCTTTATAAACATTAACCGTTGTTCCGAGTGCCGATTGCTGAAATGGGCCGCTTATTCCTGCGTTGTTGACGAGCACATCCAAAACTGTTGTTTTTTCGCTAATGGCCAAGCGGGCGGCATTGATCGATTCCTGACTCGTGACGTCCAACTGGACGGCTTCAATGTTGTCGAGTCCGTTGGCTCGGAGCTTTTCGACTGCCGACAACCCATTTTCCAAACTACGACTGCCCAGATAAACGAAGAATCCGTTTTGAGCGAGTAGTTTCGCTACTTCCAGACCAATGCCTTTGTTGGCTCCTGTTACTAATGCTGATTTCATTTCAAGAACTGTTTTAAACTGATGCAGCAAAAGTAGATCGCCCAAAAACGGCCCAAATGGACAAATCTGGTTATTTAGGGGACAAATCGCGTAAGCTCTCGGCAAATGCTCGAACGCTTTTTCCAGTCTTCTTTCTGAACAACCGCGAAAAATAATGGGGGTCATTAAAGCCCAGATCATACGCTAGTTCCTTTACAGAAACGGTTGTGTATTGCAACTGGCGCTGGGCTTCCTGAATCAATCTATTCGTGATCCACTCCTTGGGCGAAATGCCCGAATACTCCTTCACAACGGCATAAAGACTGCTTGTAGTCATGCCTAATTTTTCTGCGATGGTGTGGACATCCTCGTGGTCAGTCAATTGCGTTTCCACGGCGAGTTTAAATTCGACATACTTGGCCATTTTTCCATTTACATGGCTTTCCTGACCAGACCCCTCGAAGTATGCACTGTTGAATTCGGTTAGCAGTGTGTTTAAATGCGCCAGAATGATGTCGATCTTTTGAGTTTTTGTCGACGAATGAAGCAACTGAAATAAAATAGATAACACGGCCTTTACCCGCTGTTTGGCATCTGGATCAAACGTTATTACGTTTGAATTCAACGAATTAAGCAGGAACGGATAGGCGTGGGGAAGCAGCGCTAACGTGTTCTCATCAAATCCGATTTTATACTGTTGATGCGCTTTACTCTGGAATGAATGAGCGAAAATTTGATTGGGCACACCAAAAATCACCTGGCTATCAGCAATGGTAATGTCCTGCAAGTCAACTTTAAAGGATTCTGATCCCTCATCGACAAACACGAAATAATAATAGTCTAGTTTGTGCGGTTGAAGCAGCTTTTGCAAGACATCGTCCGGCAGGGCTATCGCACAATTTTCATTCACGATCAGCGACAATTTATCGTGGTGCGTCATCCTGTCTAGCACGCCCTTCGTTTCCTGCATTTTTTCGGTATGTATCTAAAACAAATACACCAACCAAAAAAAATAGCTATTCGTGTCTTGGTCTGACTTTTTAAGTGCCCGTTTTGCGAAATGCTTTCAATGCTTTGTTCAGAATTTTGATGAACTGAGGAGAGAGAGCATTCGAAACTATCACCAGCCCGACCCTGGCAAACAAGGATTGGCTGATATAGTAAGGAACCTACTAACCTAGCATGTTAACACATGTTACGATAGCGTTTGACTTTGTCTTGTTGAGTCGACGTCAGTGATCCTCATATCGTTTTTCTCCTGCCAGAATGGCAACCGCCGGTTTGTTGTCTTTGGGAAAGTAGCTTCAAACGGCCTGTAATGGGTAGCATCCACCGTCACGCAAATGACCATTAAGACAGCTCATGAGTTTCGGGCTTAAATGGAATGCGTCCCTGCAAACGGGATAAAGACGAATTAGGCAAACGGGGAAGTACCAAGCGAGCAAACCACTCCGCTTCTTCGATAAGGGGATAGCCTGAAAAAATAAAGGCTCGAATCCCCATATCCATATATCGGTTGATTTTTTCAACGATCTGATCGGCGCTACCCACCAGAGCCCCACCTGCCCCCGAACGGGCTTTACCAATGTCGGTCCACAGTAAAGGCTCCACAAATCCGTCGGCGTTGGCACCTTCGCGGAGTTCATTTTGTCGTTGAACACCCAGCGACCAGGAGCTTTGTGATGCGTTTTTCAAGGCTGCCCCACGAACCGGGTCAAACTTTGACATAATATGCTGGGACCAGGCTCTGGCTTCCTCTTCCGTCTCGCGAACGATTATATGAATACGCAACCCAAAATCAACCTGCCGACCATAGCGGGCCGCACGCTCCGACACATCCTGCATGTTGGCGTAGAGTAACTCTTCGGTTTCAGGCCACATCAAAAACACATCGCAATAACGGGCGCAGACATCTCGTGCGCCATCTGATGTTCCCCCAAAATAAAGCAGCGGCCCGCCGTTCTGCTGATAGGGTTTGACGGGATCAGTTGCCAGGGAAATTTTGCCATAGACTGGTCCATCATGGTCAATACGATCAGTAGTCCAGGCCTGCTTAAGTATCTGAATCGTTTCGGCGCAGCGCTGATAACGGAAATCAGCGTCTTCACGATAGCCGGGCAAATCGGAATTGATGATGTTGATCGTTAGTCGCCCTTCGAGCATCTGATCGAGTGACGCCAGGGTACGGGCGAGCATGGGTGGGTGCATTTCCCCGCATCGGATAGCCGTTAAGAGACTGATTTTCGTTAGGTCTTGCGATATCCCTGCTGCAAAGGGAATCACCTCCTGACCAATCATATAGGAAGTGGGGAGCAACAGATTGCTGAAACCCAGGCGCTCAGCGGCCAGAGCAATTTCACGGCAATGAGCAAACGTACTCCGGTCGGGATCGCGAACGCTTATGAATTCGGTATCCTCCCCGCAGAGATCAGAAAACCAAGCCACTTCACAAATGCGTTCGGTGGTTCGGGTAGCTATTGATGCAATAGGTTGATGAAGCATTGACTAACTGGAAATAGAATCTATACGAGCCGAAAAGATCGCAGGCTACTTATGAATGGCAAAAACGTAGCGTTCAAATTTATCCAGAAGTGTACTCATATGAGCCTGTACTTCTTTAAATTCATCGGATTTGTCAAGTATAGTTACGTCTTTCTCTCGAGCTTCCAGCGAAGGGTATTGGCATTCCCATATGACAAAAGGGCCACCCGAACCGCTTAACTTTTTAAGAACCCGGCCTTTCGGTAGCCCCAGTTTAGCACGTACTTCGGACGCGTGAAGTCGCCATTTAAAAACCTCCTCTTCTTTGCCCGGTTTTGGGAAATAGAGGTTTTGCACCAGGATGGTGTCGGTTACCTGGGCCATTGAGTCGAGAGAAAGGCTACTCAGTAATACCAGCAGAAAAATGCTCATGAGGTATTTATGAAGGCTGGCTGATTTGGGTTTGACGTCAGTCATCATATGATTAATGAAAATAACCTTGAACGAATCGAGTTTACTTATACACCGATCAACGGGGCGTTTGGTACCGGCGCATTCCTACAAAAATAACCAATCCTACTGCTGCGGCAATCGCGGCATCACGAGCTTCCCGACCCGAGCTGTTGCTCAGCAACCAGCCACAAAGTAATACACTCAATCCGGCTATCAACGGGCCACCGACTACTCTGAATTGAGCCATTGGTACATCTGTACGTTGACGCAATAACGGTAAGGCCGCACAGGTTAGGGCATAATACGAAAGTCGAATAACCGTGCTCAGTGTCAGGGCATAGAGAAATGTGCCAGTTAGAGCCAATAGAAGTTGGAGCGTTGCCGTGATTAGAATCGCGGCATAGGGCGTGCGGAAGCGAGAATGAGTAGCGGCCAGCCAACCCGGCAATTGTCGCTGTTCTGCCATGGCAAATAGCAGTCGGGGACCTGTCAGCATTAGAGCGTGAAGGGTACCGACAGCTGTGAGTAAGGCTACCATCGTGATCAATAAAGCACCTTTTGGCCCCAGAAAATGGGCAGCGGCATCGGCCAGTGGTCGCTCGGAATGGGCTAGATTGGGTAAAGTACCGATACAGACAATCTGCACAGCCATAAAAAGTACTGCTACTATGCCGATTGACACCAGGAGGGATAAAGGGACGGTTTTCTGGGGCTGTTGCACTTCACCAGAGGGAATAGCGGCCACGTCAAAGCCCGAGAACGTAAAAATCAGGAGCAATACGGCTTGCGAAAACGGGCTATAATCGGGTAGTTTAGGAAAACTAAAGGCAGCTGGATCAACAAAAAATAAGCCCAATCCAGCAAATAAGCCTATTGCGCCCAATTTGCTGATGGTAAAGAGCGTGTTTACCCAGGCTGACTGTTTCACCCCGATGTAGTTGATACTGGCTAATCCAACTACCAGTAGCGTTATCAGGCCAGCTCGCTCCCCGCCAGCAGCCAGTTGTGGACGGAAAAGGGCTGCATAGCTAACAAATAGGTTGCAAATTGAGGCAAAGGCTGCCATTCGGGATAGCCAGAATAACCAGCCGACCTCAAAGCCAATGAGCGGCCCAAAGGCCACCCGTGTATATAAATAAGGGCCACCTGTTCCACTAAATCGGCTGCTTACTTCAGCAAAACAGAGAATAATTAGTGTCACGACAGCCGCGCTAGCGCCGTAAGACAGTAAACTCCAGGTATCAATCAAGGCATATACCTTGGCTGGAAGGCCCAGAATACCCGCTCCAATGGTGATGTTAATAATGAGTGCGATAAAATCGAACCGCCCAATGCCCCGAAGTAGGGGAGATGATGTCGTGGATGGATGGTTCACTCTTATGTTCGATTTAGTGATCGCCGAGACTTGCCAATGAAGTTAGCCCGAATATAGGCGATGGCGCTTAATTAAGCTGCCTGCTATCCACTCGTCCCCATGTTTGGGTTCCTTTTAAGAAAAAAGGGGAGCTTTGATTGGTAAATAAAGTTTTTTAATAGACGTTTGTAGAATCAAGCCAGAGTTCGCGCTCTGGCTCTGTTTTTAACTAATTTATCTATTTAATATATAGACTTTAAGTATTAATTATGTGACCCCTTAGTTTACGAACGAATATGACACCGACACCTACTGACACTTTAGTTCTGGAAGAATCAACAGGTCGCCAAATTATCGTTAATCTGCTTGGTTTTGACCGACTTGGTTTAGCCAATGATGTGCTTAACGCCGTCCGCCTGGACGGTCGAACCTGGTTTCAAGGCATTCGCTTCGAGTCTGATGGTGTTCGGTCGGAAGGTCATATTCGACTTGGCATTGATCGGGCCGAAACCATAGACATATTACTTCAACGACTCAACGCTATAACCGGACTTGTTCGGATAACTCAGGCTTTAGCCAGTTGACCAAGAATTACCTTTTATCAACGATAAACTACCTTCCAATGAAACGAATATCCATCCTGGCCGTAACGGCTTTATTACTAACAGGTTCCATTAGTCAGGCGCAAGTGAAGCCTGAGAACGGTTTTTGGCGAGGCACATTTACACTGGCTGGTAATCAGGAGGCTCCCTTTAATTTTGAGATCAAAGGGTCAACCGCGTGGTTACTCAATGGTACCGAACGTTTTGAGTTGAAAGGGGTGCATCAGCAAGGTGATTCACTTGTTCTACCTATCGATATCTATGACGCTGTTCTAACGGCTAAAGTTGTGAGTAATAAAACGTTATCTGGAGTTTTCAAACGGCTGAATACCACTCCCGTTGATGCGGGTATTCCATTTAGGGCCGAGTTTGGAAAACGGTATCGTTTTGTGGAAAAACCAGCGGTTGCTACCGTGAGCCTACATGGGAAATGGGATGTTACGATGGGCAATGGCAACAAAACGGTTGGCGTATTTTCGCAATCGGGTAGCAAAGTGACGGGGACTTTCCTGACTACCACGGGTGATTATCGCTTTTTCGAAGGTGTTGTACAGGGAGATGAATTTGAATTGTCGGCCTTTAGTGGTTCCAGCCCATCCTTGATAAAAGGGAAAGTTATCGGAAATGAATTATCGGCTAGCTTTATCAATTTCCGAGGCTCACAGCCCATAAAGGGAACGCGAAATGAGCAGGCAACTCTTCCTGATGCGTACACACTAACCAAACTAAAAGAAGGTACTTCATTCGATTTTACATTCCCCGACGCGTTTACCGGCAAACCTGTTTCGCTCAATGACCCGAAATACAAAGGGAAAGTTGTGGTCGTCACTATTCTGGGAAGCTGGTGCCCTAATTGTCTGGATGAGACCAGTTTTCTAGCGCCGTGGTATCGAGCTAATAAACAACGGGGAGTTGAGATCATCGGATTAGCCTTTGAGCGAAAGAATGACCCCGCCTTTGCAAAAACTCGCCTGGAAGCACTCAAATCCCGATTTGGGGTCGATTATGATATACTTTTTGCTGGCTTAGCTGATAAGAAGTATGCGTCGTCCGTGCTACCCGCCCTAAGTGAAGTTCTTTCGTTTCCGACAACGATTTACGTCAATCGTCAGGGTGAAGTGGCTAAAATTCATACCGGTTATTCGGGACCAGCTACGGGTCAATATTATGAAGAGTTTGTGAAAGAGTTCAACGCAGATATAAATCAGCTGCTGAGCGAAACGACGAGTAAAGCATCCATTAGGCAATCGGGAAAATAAAATGTCGACAAATAAATGCCTGATTTACTGATGATAGACGAGTTAATCCAGCACGCTTCAGCGAGCAGTCTCGGATAAATTGATAATATGGCTTGCTTGATCAGTTAAACTGAGGAGTTCAGGAGAAGCAAGCGTCCTGAAAAGCCGCGCCAGAATAGACAAAAAAGCCCCAAATCATAAGATTTGAGGCTTTTTGCTCCCGAAGCTGTGGTATATAATAAAGTGCAAAATGTTGATTTTCAGTGTTTTATCATTAGGTCTAGTTCTTAGAACTACCATACGTCATAAAATAATATTAAAAAATATCATTAACTTGTCTGTAATGTATTGATAGTCAATAATTTGTCTGTTATAAATAAGTAAATACTGTAAGTATATTTGATTACTACTGAGATAGCTGTTTATAGATTTTGTTTTTATAGGTTTTAGTGAAAACTTACCATAATTTATCATCAATCTCAAATATGAATCAAAATTTAAAAAAAGTACGGGCCTATCTTAAAAAATATGCTTTAGAAATAGCCATTTTGTTTTTTAGCATAATTTGTTGTTGGGTGATATGGATGTATTATTATCAGTTCCACAAATATGGATTATCCGATAACCCAGCTAATTGGGGTGTTTTTGGAGATTATATAGGTGGAATAGTAGGAAGTATATTTAGCATTATAAGTGTTGTATTATTATATTATACCTTTAAAGAACAGAGAAACAGTACTGAGCTGCAAAAATTTGAAAATAAATACTATGAATTAATAAAACTTCATAGAGATAATGTTGATGAATTAATATTATCTCACGAAAAAGGAAAGAAAATATTTGTTATTCTATTAAGGGAATTTAGGGAGGCACTAAAGATTGTAAAGGATATTAATATTAAACATCAAAAAACAACTGACAGAGAAGTGCTAATTGAGCTTGCTTATATGGTACTTTATTACGGAACGGGGCCAAACTCTACTAGAGTTTTAATAAATTCTTTACCAAATCATACCGACAACTTCGTTAGAGATTTAGCTATAAATGTAAGTAAGAGAAAAAATATAGTAAAGTTAAATCGAAAATTCTCCTTTACCCCATTTGAAGGACACCAATCTCGTTTAGCACATTACTATAGACACTTATATCAAACTATTACTTTTGTAGATTCGCAAAAATTTTTAACTGAAGAAATGAAAAAAGATTATGTAAAAACTATAAGAGCACAATTGTCTAATCATGAACAAGCGTTATTGTTTTTTAACTCTCTTTCAAGGTTGGGTAAAAATTGGAAAAACGAAGGTTTAATATTAAAGTATTCCTTAATTAAAAATTTACCAAAAAGCTTTATTGATGAACGCGAAGAAATTGATGTGAAGACTGTATTTCCAAGTTTAATATTTGAATGGGAAGAGTAAATTATAGTATTTAAAGCCAATTTGAGATTTTATAATGAGAAAAACTACGTAAAAATTCTTATCTATAATGGAAAGCGTATTACAAAGTTTAGTAACACACCAAAAAGTATATAGTCCATTTGAGTACTTAATAATAAAGGATATTTTCTCACATAGTATATATGATGAGCTGGTTAATTTGCCCGTAACCCCTCCAGAAAGATATAATGCTGAAGGGAAAAGAAATAGCAATAATAATCACATTTTTTTTAATGAGATGAATTGCAAAAAGTTCGATGTTTGTAGAAAAATTGCCGCTACTTTTCAGTCTAGGAATATTACTTCAAGTTTGGAAACAATGCTAGGAGTGAACCTTAAAGGAAGCTATTTGCGAATTGGCTATTATGTAGATAAAGATGGTTTCTGGTTACTGCCACACACTGACCTTTCCGTTAAATTAATTACAATTACAGTATATTTATCCAAAGATAAGCCTTTTGAAGACCTAGGTACAGACTTATTCGATTCTGAAAAAAAGCTAGTCTGTACAACATCTTCGGCATGCAATTCTGGTTTTATTTTTCGACCAGCAAATAATACTTGGCATGGATTTAATAAAAAAAATATTACGGGTTTGCGAAGGACGCTTGTTATTAATTATGTATCCGAGGATTGGCTGAGTCGGGAGGAACTTTGCTCTCCACAAATTAATTATTAGCATTGACTTTAATGTTATTTGCTATTAATTGGAGCCTTTCAATGCTGTTTAGCTATTTTGAAATGCAAGTAAAGAATTTCTATTCTGAATTGTGTAAGCATGATTTTTAGAAAAATATTATGAAAAAAGAAATTGCTGATAATATAGCTTTATTTATTTCTTTCTTTTCTTTAATATGCGCTGCTATATCAGGATATTATGCCCATGTTGCAGGTCGTCTTTCTAAAGGCAGTATTGCTTATAACTTTTTTTTAAGGTATTCGGATGATAAGATGCGTCAGTCACTTAGAAAAGTAGGAAAATTTAAACGAGAAAGAGATTCTAGAGATAGGTATAAAAATGAATTTATTGATGTTTGGTTTTCTGCGTTAAAAAATGAAGAAGGATGGGCTCTAGAGCTAGAAGAAGCAAGGCACATAATAAAATTTTACTACAGAGATGTAGCAACTTTATATCAAGCTGGATGCATAGATGATGAGATTGCTGAACAAATATGTAGTGCTGGAGGTATTTTTTTATTTACAGATTGTATACTGTTGTTGGAAAGAAGAGCTAATCCATTTCCATATAAAGATGAATACTTTCCTATCCCGATGATAGCTTCCAGAATGCGTAAACAGCGTGCCGAATATAAACATAAAGTATAAAACATTAATTAAGCTTTATTGCATAGTAAATGTAATTTGTTTAATATATAATATATTTTTTGTGAGTTATCAAAAATTATTTATAACTATTAATTAACTCTTTGTTAAAGCATTTAGCGCCTTTTCAAGCACCTGAATAGTTCTTTCCTTATCTTTCAAACGTTCATTCAAATCTTTGATCTTCAATTTAGCAGTTTTTAATTCATCATCTGCTCGGCTCAAATCATTTAAGCTTTCTTCTTCAAGCTCTGCAATTCGTTTTTTTTGGTTTTCGATTGTTTTCTGATTTTTCTTATACAGATCAATATAATATGCAATGTCCTCTGTTGTTGGTTGTTGCTGTCCTATTTCATAGCTCAAAATAGAGGTTACAGACATTTCGAACACTTCCGCTAATTCCTCTAAACGGTCTACTGTGATCTGAGTTAGTCCTTTCTCCATACGGGCGTAGTTGCTCTGAGCCATTCCAAGTTTCTGCGCAACTTCCTCTTGCTTAAGGTTTTTCGCTGTGCGAATGGCCTTTATGCTTTCGTATACTTTAGACATTTTTTATATATAATGATTCTAAATTTCACTTTAAAAGACCTATTTCGCATATATAATTTGGATATATATGCGAAATAGGTCTAATATTGTTGCCAATATCAAACCGCAACAATATGCAAGCAAGCGTTTTAACACCAATTAGGGAGCTTATCAGTGAAGCTTTACCCGCCAATATGCAATTTAAGCCTACGAAAGACTTTTACCAAGAAGTAGGCATAAATAAGCATCGCTTCTCCAAAATCCTACGGGGAGAAATACAGCCAGAACGAAATGAGCTACACGCAATCGCGGGTCATTTCCACATTCCAGTTCACAAACTTCTCTAAAGGCAAAAGCCCTGTAACGCGGCCAGGCGGGACAGGGCTTTTTTTTAACTAACAGTAAAATCAGTTATGACAAAGTTAAAACAAATCGACCCTGCAACAAAAGGGAAACGATTAAAACGGTTGACCGTTCAGCCCTATCTACGAGGTACTAACGTTTACCTAAAGCTATTCAGCAACGGTAAAAGCATAGCTTTTTCAACAGGTCTGACCTGTCGCCATAAGCAGTTAGATAAGAAGACATTGACGATTGAAGGCAATGAGTCTGCTACCAATCTGCTACAGGCGTTACGGGCAGATTTTCAAAGAACATACACTGATTTTCTATTGACCAAGCGAACGCCCGATTTACGGGAGATTCGGGATGTGGTTTTACAGAAGGCAAGTGCTGATCCTAGCATACCAACGCTGATAGAGTGCTTAGAGACTTTTTTTAAGAATGAGTTTAAGGCATTAGAGGGTATTGACTTTGAGCGCAAGACGGTTGAGAAGAAACAGTTCATTGTACAACGTATAAAGCAATACGTTATCACTTACCATAATAACCCACATTTTAAGCTAAGCGACCTGAAATTAGTAGACGCTCAGAACTTGGTTAACTTCTGCAAACGAACGTTTGGACATGGCCATAATCACGCTGTTTTACATGCTGAATTCCTGAAACGTACTTGTAACTATGCCATTGCGAACGAGTGGCTAGATAAAAACCCATTTGCTTTCTTTCGGCCAAAACGAGACCGTAAAGACGTAGTTGCCCTACGTGAAGCTGACATTCGAGCTTTGGAAAACATGGTTTTCGTTGGTCGAGAGTACAACTATGTGAAAGACGTTTTCCTATTCTGTTGTGCTACTGGGTTGGCTTACGTTGATGTTAGTCAGTTAAATGCTTCCCATATCGTTGCACTTGAAAATGAGAGTCAGCTTATTAAAATTAGACGTGGTAAGAACGGGAATATGTGCGTTATTCCGTTAGTCCCTAAAGCGTTGCAGATTCTTCATAAGTACAGTAATAACCCCGATTGTCTAGTCAATAACCGACTTTTGCCCGTTTATGCCAATCAGGTCATGAACCGGATTTTAAAGGAAATACAGGCCATTTGTAAAATTCAAGTTCGGCTTACTACCCACGTAGCCCGTAAAACTTGTGCGTCGTTTTATATCGCTAATGGTGTGCCTTTAACGAGTGTTGCCACCATGTTAGGTCATAAGAAAACTAGTACAACCGAATTGTACTATACCGAACGGACAGAGGAAGCTGTCATTCGTCATATTAATGAATTTCAGGCTCGTAGGAACGACGAACAGCCATTGAGCGAAGCCGTATAACAAAAAAGCACGCTCCTGCCAGAGCGTGCTTTTCATTCATTTTTTCAACGCAAAAACAAATATATGAAATCCAATACAAACGACGAGCAAAACTCGGAAGGGCAACCTATTATCCAACGAATCCAAAAATTTCTATTTGATAAGCACGAATACCGAGTAAACATCGTGTCGAACCAATTAGAACGCAAAAGCAAAGCCGCTTCTGAATGGGAGTTAGTTAATATGGCTGACATTGAGTTTGAACTATTCAACGCGAATTTTAAAGGGTTTAAAGACCCTTTGCGAGCCTTATTCGGCTCTAGGTTGATTCCTAGATACGACCCATTCACAACCTACTTTGATGGCTTGCCTAAATGGGACGAATCGCAACCTAATTACATTGAACAATTAGCCGACTTTGTTCAAACCGATGACCGGATTTGGTGGAAACGAATGTTTAAAAAATGGCTGGTTCGAGCCGTTGGGCAAGCAATTGGCAAAATTCCATTTAACAAACAATGTCTAACCTTAGTCGGAAAACAGAATGATGGTAAGACTACTTTCCTAGATTTTCTCATTCCAGAGGGCTTAAAAAACTACGCCAAAAAGGGATTTGATTTTGGCCACAAAGACGGCAAGTTTTCGCTGATTCAGAACTTCTTTATCAACTTGGATGAATTAGCTTCCTTCGAGAAAAAGGAACTGAATAATGAGTTTAAGACAGTACTCTCTGAAAGTACGGTCAAGTTCCGGTTACTGTTTCAAAACATTGAAACTCCCTTTCCTCGTCGCGCAAGCTTTGTTGCTAGTACCAACCAGTTTGAGTTTTTGACCGATGAAACGGGAAACGTTCGCTGGCTTCCGTTCGTGGTTAAGTACATTCAACATGATGCCGGAGGGCCGAACGGATACGCGGCTGTCATTGACATTGACCGGGTTTGGGCGCAAGCTTTAACGTTGCTAAATGACCCCATGTTCTATTGTAACATGACACCCGATGAAATCAGCCATCAAGAGATACTAAACCGCCGTTTTTTACGGACAACGACCGAAATGGAAGTGATCAGTAAATATTATCTACCAAGCGAAAAGGGCGATAGTGAAGCGATCTTCTGTACGGCATCTGACATAGAAGAATATCTGCGTGGTAAAGTGTCCTTGCGGCTACACAGAACGCAAATCGGTACAGCTATGAGCGTAATGGGCTTTCCGAAGGAATCTGGCTACAGCAAGGAAAAAGGGTACTCCCATAAAGGCTATTATGTCAAAATGAAGTAAACCTACTTACTCGGTTACTCGAAGTAGTATTATCTACTATAAATCAATCACTTATAACTAATTATTCGAGTAGATAAGAAGTTACTCGTTTTGTCTTGTATCTCGAAATTAAGGCAAAAAACGAGTCAAGCTTAAAAGTTGATTACTCGAAATACTTGATTTAATCTATTGATTATAAATAAGATAAGTTGAAGAGTAGGCGAGTAGTAGAGTTTTCACCGCTAAAGAAAAAGGAAATGAGAACCAAAGAACAGATTGAGCAATTAAAGACTATCCCGATTACGGAATATTTGAGTCAACAGGGGTTACAGCCTGTAAAAACGAATGGTGCTGAACTGGTTTACTATTCGCCTAAAAATGAGGAACACACCCCTTCCTTTTTTGTCAATCCCCAAAAGAACGTCTTTCATGATTTTAGTGGACTAGGGGAGCAAGGTGATATAATCCGGCTTATTCAGTATATCACTGGCTGTAGCTTTATGCAAGCGATTGATGTACTAGAAGCCCTAAAACCGGAAGGAAACCAATCCTTTTCTTTTAGCGGTCAAAATTCCGCTCCAACCAATCAACAAACAACCGCCGAAATCATAACCATTCAGCCCCTACGAAATCGGGCCTTGATTAATTATGTGGCCAGCCGTAAAATATCCTACGCTATTGCTTCAATCTATTTAAAGGAGGTTTATTACCGAATAAAGCAGAAGCAATACTACGCGGTTGGATTTGGCAATGAGAAGGGTGGATTTGAGTTAAGAAGCCAGCACTTTCAAGGAGGGACTTCGCCCAAGTGGTTTACCTACCTATCGGCTCAAAGCACAGTCACAATCAACCTTTTTGAAGGTGTATTTGATTTTCTGTCCTGTTGTCAGTTGTTCAACACACAAAGGCTAAAGAATCCGACTATTGTTTTAAACTCACTTTCATTCATAAACAATGCCTTACCGATCTTATCTGAGTACGCTATGGTAAATGCTTTCTTGGATAATGATAAGTCCGGCAAGATAGCTTTAGAGCGTCTTAAGAAAGAAGGGTTGAATGTTCGGGACTGCTCCCATTATTACCCAAATAGTAAAGACTTCAACGAGCATCTAATGAATAATTACATTACCTGATATATAGTCCTATACCAAAATAGGCTTTTCGATGGCTTTAGGCGGGCTTTGGGGAGGCTATGGACGGTATAAAGAAGGTCTATCAGATGACTATCGAATGACAAAGCCAGTTCTTTCACAGATTTAACGCGTACATTGACATGAAGACAAACAATAAAATTAAAGAAGGCAAAAACGGACTTCGTAATTACCAGTTCGAGAAGGTGCAAAAAGGTAAACGGATATATAGCCAAAGATGGCCCGGTAGCTATCAAGAATTTACGAACTTCTTCTATACCAAGAAATGCCTATACTGTAATAAGGAGTTTGAGGGCAAAAGGGTTGATGCTACTTACTGCTGTCAGGGTTGCCAGAAGGCACATCTAAGATTAAGGAAAATGTGAGATAATAGAATAACAGGTAGTTGTAATCCTATTTACCTGTTATTCCTATTTTATTAAGTATGTTGCCTTTTTCAAGGGTTGTAATGATTTCATAGATGATTTCAAATATATCTGAGGTTTTAATATTAATACTCTCAGATATATTATTTCTCAAATTGAGTTCAGCCCCTTTAAAATAACTACAATCTCCTCTATACTTATTATCGTATTTCCAAGGCAGTTGAATTGAGAATTTCTTGTTGAAAATATATACATTTGGTAAATTAGCAATTGATCGAAAAGAATTATTTCCTAGTGATTCAATTGATATATCATAACAAATTTCAATTGGGTTATCTATATGCTTCGCAATATGAAAAATGAGATACAAAGATTTAAGTAAATTCTCATTATTGGTTTGGCTATTTTCGAAGCTATTTGAATTATTTTTTATTAAATCCTGAATACATAATTTTAGCCTATTATAGTCCCCCATCATAATTGATAAAATTCTAATAATATTAAGGAAAGAAATGTCATTAGAGCTGACGTAGAATTCTTTACTATTCATATCAAAAGCTCCCATTACATTATGATGGTATTCTGTACGGTAGTCAGAGTATGCGTCCTTTAAATGAAAGCTGCTTTTTATTATTGCAAATTCTCTAAAAAAATCGCTTTTCCTTTTGTCAATAAAATATTTAGATTTTATTATATTTCTAACATTTAATTTGCTTCTTCTTACGAATTCTTTTAATATTATCTTAAGTAAAAAAATAGCATTTTCATCCTTAACTAAAGGAGCAATATAAGAGTCGCAAAAATATAATAAAGCTAGATTGTTGTCGAACCTAAAAATATCGTTAGAATAAAATTTGTCAATATAACCCTCGAAATCGAGTCCAATTCCATAGCGATGTTCAAATGCACGTTGAATATTATCTATGTCACATACTATAATTATCTTGTCGAAATCAAACTTATTTTTTGATTCATAATAGTTATTGTTGTGAGCACTAAAAACATTTAATATTCTAAAAATATGTTCAGGGTCTAATCTGTCAAGATCATCTACAACTAAAGTGATTAAGTTGTTTTCTTTTGTCTTCAAATGGTTTATTGCTTGTCGGATAATCTGTGTAATTAAATCATCTTCATATATTGAGCCTTTTAACATAGAATGAAATTCTAGAAAGTTAATAGCCTTCTCTGTTTCGCTTTTTTGCCTATGCTTATCTTTGAATTTATTAAAATTAGAATTTAGTTCAAGTAATTTTGTCCAAGATTCACTAATAACTTTGGCTTTCTCGTCAAAATTTCCTAAAAAATCCACTAAAGTTTTTAGCGCTTCATCTGTGTGATATATTAAGTATTGTTGAATTAGTAAATTATTTTTAAATTCAGTCTTTTCATTCGAGATAAGATCAAATGATTTTAATAACTGCATTACTAGGTCAAATTTAATACACTCGAAAATATTTTCGTTACTACTTATCGAGTAATTAACAGGTGAAATGCGGAATGTTGTTGACTCACTTCCTTTAAAGAAGCTATCTAAAAAATAGGTCTTGCCAGAACCAAAACGGCCTGAAAAAAGTATACGATCATTACTTGGCTCTTCAAAATGTGTACTAAACAATTCTGTAGCATTGGTAACGTCAATCTGCATACGAGTATATTTTATGTAACATTCAAATATATAGAAGCCATACGATTATTACATCTGTAACACAAAAAAGCCCCAAATCATAAGATTTGAGGCTTTTTGCTCCCGAAGCTGGGCTCGAACCAGCGACCCTCTGATTAACAGTCTTTTCCATTCATAAATAATAGATAGGTGACGGTTTAGTAATACTATTGAATAACAGTGTATTACCTTAAAATGAGTAGTAATCGTTTAGTTTTAAGGCTTGTTTATTTCGGGTTTATGTATGCAAATTTGTATGCAAACGGTTTGGCCCTCTGATTATTGATCCTCCGATCAACAGCAGGAAGCCTAACCAACCTAAATCCGACTATGAGCGCCATTGTAAGTCTTTACCTGGATACCCGTCGACAAAAAAACGACGGTACGTTTCCCGCCAAACTACGCGTTACCTTTCAGCGCAAACAGCAGTATTATCCAACCGGAATCAATCTGACTGAATCGCAATGGGAGAAGGTCGGAAAGCCCAAACCCCGAGAAGATTATATTCGGGACGCTAAACGGTTGCTGGAAAATTTCAGTAATCGAGCGGAGAAGATCATTCGGGAAATGCCATTATTTACGTTTGACGAATTTGAATCCCGTTACGTAGGTAGTACTGAGTCCCCATCTGGTAGCGTATTTGCTGGATTTGAGCGTTATATTGAGCAGTTGAAAAAGGAAAGTAGAGCTGGTACCGCCAGTAGCTACCAGTGTGCTGTAAATGCTCTGCAACACTATCACCAGCGTAAAGCCCTGTTGACTTACCAAGAAATTGATCCTGCCTGGTTAAAAGGCTTTGAGCAATGGATGATCAATAACGGGAACTCCATTACAACAGTCGGCATCTATCTGCGCTCGCTGCGGACTATCTACAACCAGGCAGTTGAGGATGGTATAGTCGATCGGGATATTTATCCCTTCACCAAGCGCCGATATCAGATACCTACTGGCCGCAATACCAAAAAAGCCCTGACCATTGCCGATATCGAGAAGATTTTTCGGTATGCGGCCGAACCGGGCAGCGCGGAGGAAAAGGCGCGGGATCTGTGGCTATTTTCCTACTTGTGTAACGGCATGAACCCTAAAGACATCGCCCGGCTGACCTATCAACAGATAGGAGAGAAACAGATCCGGTTTGTCCGGGCCAAGACCGAACGCACCAAGCGGGATGTAAAAGCGATTACGGTGGCCGTTACCGATGACGTTCGGCGTATTATTGACAAATGGGGCCAAAAGCCAATTAGTCCCCAAAAGTACGTATTCGATGCACTGGAGCCGGGCATCAGCGCCGAGCGGGAACTGGCTCTGGTACGCCAGTTTACCAAAACCATTAACAAGTATATCGGCCGGATTGCCCAGAGCCTGGGCATTGACAAAGACGTAACGACTTACACCGCCCGTCATTCCTTCAGTACCGTGCTCAAGCGCTCCGGTGCTCCAATCGAGTTTATCAGCGAAAGCCTGGGCCACCAGGACATTCGAACGACCGAGAGTTACCTGGATAGCTTCGAAGACGATGTGAAGCTTCAGTACGCTAATGCATTGACTTCCTTTCGGTCGACTCCTGAACCAGAACAGAGCTAGCCCCTCCTTTTCAAGCCCTAAGGTCATTTCTGAAATTGACTTGGCCAAGCAACTTGGGATCCATCTTTAGGGGCTGCAATAAAATTTGCAAAAAGTTGAAGATTGACTTTTTTGGTAATTATTTTTTAATGTATTTTGTTGTTTTAAAGCCTTACTTACAATTTGTAATAAAAGGAGTAGCAAAACAAACGAATACAAATTATGATTGGCCAACAAGTAATAGTAACCTCATTTACGTCTGAGCAGTTCACCGACTTTATGAAGATGATCGTTCGCTCAGAAGTTCGATCGGAACTGGCTAGCTATGTGCCAGCAGCTCCTAAGGTGGTGGCTCTGCCCGATTTTCCTTCTAAGCGCCAAACCAAAGAGGCATTGGGCGTTACCAACATGACGCTCACAAACTGGTCTAAACCAACCAAGGAGCGTCCTGCCCTTTTGATCCCATTTAAAATAGGGTCTCGTATTCGGTATCGCCGGGAGGACGTGCTGGCTCTGCTCAATGATCCCAAGAGGCTGAGTGCCATTCAGAATAAAGTAAGCGAATGATCAGGCCGACCTTGTGCGCGCCCCTAATTATAATCGAAACCTTACTTTACAACTGACTGAGCTGTGAATAATCCCTTTCAAGAACTAGCCGACCGGCTCGCTAATATTGAGTCTTTGCTGACGGGCTTAGCCCAGTCGCCTGCCTTGACGCCGACAAAGATTGAGTCTGACCCGCTTAATGTATCCCAAGTTGCCCAATTATTGGGCCTCACGAATCAGACCATTTACGATAAGGTTCATGACAACACTTTGCCCCATGTCAAGCAGGGGAATCGGATTTATTTCTTCAGGGATGAGCTGATCCAGTGGCTCAAGTCAGGTCGCCAGCAAACAAGCGATGAGCTACAAGCGAAGGCCAGCCAGGTAGTGGGAACTACGCTGTCAACGCGCCGACGCCGGGGAGGTCGTCAACAGCAATGACTACGAATCCGCAACATCTGGCCAGCCTTAACCCGGCGCAGAAATCACGAACTAGGTTAAGACCCTGTGGACAGCGGCTACTCAGTAAAAAAGGAGGTGTACCATTATGAGCCTACAGAACCCACAACCGGACACCTCCTCGCAAGAACACAATAAAAGTACGGCCTATCTACCGCAGAATCAAGCCCCGCCCGTTAAGATCAATTATTACCGTTTGTTGGAATGGTTTTGGGAGGAAGTACCCTATAGACCAGGCTACAAATCGGAATATGGGTCCACCTTTCTGGCCATCATCGATTCGATCAATCGAAATGCACAACGAGAACTCTGGCGGGAAACGGCCATCGACTTTGATCGGCTCATCAATAAAATTCGGTGTTCAAAGCGAATGTACTACGAGGCCTTGAAGTGGCTTCGGCAGGAAGATTTACTGCTCTATATACCGGGTCGTAATGAACACGCCATGGCCCGGTTTCATGTGGGTGCCTTGATTCCACTAGAGGTGCAAAAACGCACTTCTAGTGACACCGCTACTATCGAAGTAGAGGTGCAAAAACGCACCTCTAGTGACACCGCTACTATCGAAGTAGAGGTGCAAAAACGCACTTCTAGTGATACCTCTACTGCCGAAGCTGTGGTGCAAAAATGCACTTCTAGTGCTACCTCTACTAGCACCTCTGGCGCACCTATTAATAA
This sequence comes from Spirosoma arboris, assembly GCF_009754945.1. Lineage (GTDB taxonomy): Bacteria > Bacteroidota > Bacteroidia > Cytophagales > Spirosomataceae > Spirosoma > Spirosoma arboris. The sequence continues at coordinate 165,795 of NZ_WPIN01000002.1, read as the reverse complement.
GGATATACCTATTACCTATATACCTACTACAAATAAAGCGCCCGTCGTTCCGACGTTTGATGTGTTTTGGAATGCCTATGACTACAAAGTAGGCCGTAAGGATTGTCAAAAAAAATGGGACCGATTAGCGCCCGAAGACAAGGTGGCTATTCTGACCGTTCTACCGGCCTATGTTCAAGCTACCCCAGAGGGTGGGTTTCCGGCTCGAAAGCACCCGCTCACCTTTCTGAATGGGGAGTCCTGGAAAGATGAGGACATTGGCAAAATCCGCCTTCGCGCTACTTCCTCAACCCATGCCCCTGGAACTACTGATCGACCTCAATCCCGCAGCTCACCCAAAGGCCTGAGTGCCCTTACTTGATCATGAACACCCTAAACGAGAATTTATTTAACCTAAAGCTAGAGGCTGGGCTCTTGGGAGCCATCCTGATTGAGCCAACCCTGATACGCTCAGCCTTGGCCAAACTCAAACAGGAAACCAGCTTCTTTCACTACGCCCACCGGGAGGTTTACCGGGCGATGCTGGAGCTGCAGGCCGAAGGTATCCAACCAGAGGTCATTGACGTAACGCATCGCCTTCGTGGAAATGGCTCCAGGCTGACCGCCGTGGACATCCTGGAATTAACCCGTGAGGCCTCATTACCCAATTTTGACATCCGATGTATTCAGGTGTATGAGCTGTATCACCGACGGCAAGCCCAGGCCGCTGCTTTAGCCTACGCTCGGGATCTGGAAAACCCCTCGACCGATGTACTGCAGGCGGGCCATCAATTTCGCCAGCATATGGATCGGATGGAAAGCAATTTGCCGGACCGACGGGCGAAAGTACTGACCGACGTAACCCGGGCCGTCCTGGAAGAAATGAGCCAGCAGGGGCGTCACCTAATCAAGTCGGGTATTCGCTTGTTTGACGAAGCGATTGGCGGCTATGAACCTGGTTGTTTGTACGTTCTGGCTGGGAGGCCTTCGATGGGCAAATCAGCTTATCTGTGTCAACAACTCGACGGTATCGCCGTTAAACAGAAAATTCCGCTTGGCCTACTGCTTTTGGAAGGAACTGACAAATCGATCGTTCGACGACTCTCGACTCGATATTGTGGCTTTAGCGTAGAGGACATTCGTTTAGGCAACACCAATCGAGATTTAGTGGCACAAGCCCTGGCCATCGTGGCGCAGGCTCCCTTAGAAATTGACGATTTGCCTTGTTCGCTTGACCGGTTAGAGTCCCGCATCACCCGGCTGGTACTGAATGGGGCTCAAATCATCTTTGTCGACTACCTGCAACGAGTTCGGGACTACCGACCCCGAGCCACAGCGATGGAAACCATTACGGCTATCTCGGGCACGCTGAAGGATCTAGCCAAGCAACTCAACGTACCCATTGTGGCCTTGTCTCAGCTTTCCCGTGAACCCGACCGGCGGAGTAATTGGGAGAAGCGTCCGATTATGAGTGATTTGCGGGGTTCGGGTGATCTGGAACAGGATGCGGATGGTATTTTCTTTCTGTTCCGGCCCGAATACTACCACTTAGAAGCGTATAGGGATGGCATCCCAACGGCCAATCTGACCGAGATCCACATTGCCAAAAGCCGAGATGGGGTGATTCGAACTGGTGACGATCCGGTAGTCTTATATCACCGGCTCAAGTATTCGGCTTATTACAGCAGCCGGGGCGAGTTTGAAAATGGGGAGCCGATCGGCGTAACGATTCAGCCAGGGCAAGAAGGATTTTAACCAAGCCAACCATGTTACGAAGCACACATAGACTGGATTACCAGTCAGTCCCCGATCAGGAAGTAGAAGAGATGGGACTGCACTTTGTTTTACCTGAATTCGCCGATCAGGCCTGCGATTGCCTCCGGGAATCCGCTCCTAACTTTGATCGATTCGCCCAGGAGTCGTTCGAGCAATTTATCGCCCGGCTGCAGCTCCGCTATTGCCCGACGTTTAACGCGTTGGTAGGTGACAAATGCAGTCACTATACGACTGGGGATCTTTCCCAGCTTTACTGGTTCCATGACTGTTGTTCGATGGGGGGCAGTTACCGAACGCTGGTGGCGGTGACCAGTTGGCCAGGCATTCGCCTGAAAACGGACGTCGAACTGGAAGCGCAACAGCAAAGGCTTGACGAGCTATTTGCCGAAATAAAGCGATTAGCCACGACCCATTCAACGTCGGTAGCCACTTGATTCCACTCCTGTTGAACCTACCTAAAGGCGTTTGCTTGCTACCGGCTAGTTTGGGCATCCATAAACCTCGATCAATTAACCATCACAAAAGCGTCTTATGCAGCCCATTTATATTTCACTCCCTATTATGAGCCTTGGGCGCTCGGCCGTCGAAAAGATTCTACTAGCCCACCTGTGTGAGCGAGCCGCTCAGGATGCTGGCCAGTGCACCGATAGCAATACCACCTTGGCCGAGGCCCTGGGCATGCATTCAAAAACCATCTCTGAATTGATCAGTCGATTAGGTGAGGCAACGCTGATAGCTGTAACGGTCGATAAGGAGCAGGCCAATAAGCGAATCCTGAGGCCATTAGCTGAGTTTTTAACCGACTATCCGGTTTTGACGGATAGTACCAAGCCAGACTATCCGTCAAAACCGGATAGTCTTTCAAGGCTAGCCAAAGACTATCCGTCAATCGCGGATAGTACTCAGCCGGACTATCCGTCAAAACCGGATAGTACCCAGTCAGACTATGAGCGAATCACTCATAGCCCCGCCCGGAGGTGTCCCATTACCGACATTGATATTACCCATCAGGGCGACAACTATCCGGTCGTGACGGCCGCGACCATCAAACGACTCTATAAAACGGATCGGCACCAGTTCGAAGAGGTCATGACTCGCCTGGAGATTTCGGCTCCGAATGACTCCTCGATGTCGGGCCGTTGCATGAGTATGGCTTTAAAGGTGGGGGCCCTTGTCAACACATATCCGGCCGACCACTTTAAAAAATTAGCCTTGAGTCAATTCCTGAATGCTCAGCGCCCCAAGCGACTATGTCCGGTTACCGACGTGGATATTACCCACCAGCGACCCAGTTGTCGATTCGTCACCATCTTGACGCTCAAGAACCTGATCCGGACGGATCGGCCCGCGTTTGATCAGCTGGTCAATAGATTCCTGACTCCAGCCCAATTTTCTGAATCGGTCTCGATGAAAACTCATCTACTGGCTGAACGGGTTCGGCAGGTGGGCAATACGCAGGTTTAACCATGGCTATACCCTTGACTGAACACAAGCCGTATTTGATGCTGACCAGGGAAGCGTTTTCCGGGCTATTACAGCTCCAGTTATAGGCCGCTGATTTGATCAGTCTACAGGCTAGCAAACCGCTCGGCATAAGGTCGTAAACCGCTCGTCAAATCCGATCAAAAACGACCCAATTCGACAGCCCCAAAAGGGCGTTTTATTCCGTTTTTATTCCGTTATTTTCTGAATGTCATCGACCTGAACGGAGGCCTCCATAAAGGCATGCTCCGGCTCTTTTGGATGACCCTTTTTGCTCTACCATTTTTGGTATTTTATTACTGTTCTATTACTGTTATTGCTTAAGCTGGGGTCGCTTTACAGAGGGCTCTTGGTAGGGGTATAACGATCGATATGAGGTGAGCCAAAATCCCTATTTCATCACTGTTTCATCACTGTTATTGCTCAAAATGGATCGGCTCACTATTGGCAATTCTGCCGGCCTGGAAGAGGCTTTTTCGGGGTCGATTTGACCTAGCCCGTTTTAGGATTTTATTCCTGTTCTATTCCTGTTATTGATCAAAATTGACCTCATAAATTAGGGGCTGCTCTGGCGAGTCGCCGGGTACGTAATTCCCTAAGTTCGTCCTGGATTTGCCCATCCGTTCTGGACTCGAGCTGACCGGTGGACGGCTTACCCGATTTTGATTTTACCGGTCGGGGGACTCGTCCTTCGGTCCGGTCGAGAAGCACCTTGAACGCGTTGATATCCCCCCGCAACGCCCGATAAATAAGCTGCATGGCGACGATGGCGAATAGGGTGTTATCCCCGTCGGTCGAGTAGGTCAGGCTTTGTCGGCTGACCTGACCATCGGCGGTCGTCGTGGTAATGCTCAGCTCCAGGTCGCTGCATTGACCCAGCTGCTTCATCAGTTGAGAAATCGTCCCCTGCTTGGGTGGCCGACCCGCTGGGTTACCCGATTGGCCTTTTGGAAAGTCACGAAGGGTACCCCCGTTTCTACCTGGTCTGTTCATTGCAGCTTTAGTCTATAGTGGAAAAATACAACCCGTTTTCGGAAGTTCACGCTGTTTTATTACTGTTATTGCTCACAGAGGCTCGGATATATCCAATTCGTGATCTATTCACCTCAGCCCATCGGATGCGCCATTAGGTAGACTCGATTGCCGATCGCGCCTGCGTATGATTGATGTCAAAGAAATCTTCAGAACGCTAGAAACGGTATATTTGGCTACCGAGCCAAATGGGATACGACTCAATACTACTTACCGTACCGATGAGGAAACGATAGAAGAGGATATAGTACGAAAGCGAAGTATAACGCCTGTACTTAGTCCGAAATGCCGATTATCCGATCCGGATAAACTATTTCGTTGTCGTTGGACCATTTTCGCCCGCCTGAAATGCCCGCGAAAACCTTCCGTTAACGATAAGGTCAATGGTGAACGGCCATAGGCGTAAAAAAGTAAATAACTGTAAACGTGGTTGAGGCTACGAAAGGGGATAGCCCCTTTGCTCGATCAATCCCTTATCCGTACTGGCTTGAGGCCTCTTTGCTCATCCGCAGCCATCGGAGTTGAGCCATCGAAAATCTGCCTATCGATGATCAGCTCGAATACTCTTAGCTGGGTAAGAGTATTCGAGCTGATGACTAATCGCTATGCTGGTGGGTAACTGATCGTAGTTGGGTCGCCTATAGGTCTGCCACCGATCGCTTACAGGCTAGTGGGTTCATCGAACTGTTCCCAATCCGCTTGCCGGGCCACAAAGATTTCGTAGATGAGATTTTTCTTACCGGGTCGGTCAGCATCGGCCTCCATTTTCATGTGCGATAAGTGAGCCACGATGTAAGTAGGCCAGGTGGCCGGATCGTCGGCATCCTCACCAATCAGTAAGGGCTGGCCGTAGCTGTAGTGGGGTGGGTCCTCCACCACCACATCAGCCTGTAGTAGGGTATAGCTCTGTCGGCTGGGGTCGTCATAGAGTTGGATGCGCAGGAGTTGGGGCATAATGCGTTGTTTACGGTTAGCTAAAGATACCTTCAGGAAAGGCGTAAAGAAGTACCAGGACGCATTATTATTAGATTCTTCATCCAGCAGGCCAGTCCTCAGAGTAGACACCGCATCCCTAAGGCTGACTCGCTAAACGGAGTAAGTTCGTAGAGGCATTGATTTCGCTATCTTCACCTTGACCGCACTCGCTCAAGCCATGCCCATGGTCGGCTTAACTGGGTTCAAACGGTGACAGCTGATTAGCGTCCCCCTAATACCCCTCCCTAAAGAATAGGCAGCCAGGTCAGGCATATAACTTACTGTGAGCAGCAACAGCATAGGTTGCGGGCCAATCGACTATGCCGCCCTTGAAACCGTTTACAGAGAATGGATGCCTTTGCCAGATTATAGCGCCACAGGGGATCGTCAACTCCGTCACTTGGTCATGGTTAGCGAGTCGATAAGCAATCCTTGGGTGTATCGTCAACTCCACCCCTAACTGGAAATGGGACGTTGATTAGTGAGCTGGCAAGTTGCGACGGCAACCCCATCCTAATAGCATCATTATCATCGTTGACAGGTTATCTCAGACAAACGGCCATTTCAGGAGAGAAGGTTACACATGGGAATCGGATTTCTGCCGCTGGGGTAACTCAATGAAAAACGCCGTTCCATCACCCGCTTGGCTCTCAACTCGAAGCGTTCCTCCATGCCCTTTGGTGATGATGTCATAAGAAAGGGATAAGCCTAATCCGGTCCCTTCACCCGTGGGCTTGGTGGTGAAAAAAGGCTGAAAGATCTTCTGCTTCATGCTTTCAGGTATGCCTGTACCGTTGTCAGCGACCCGAATCTGAACGCCTTCTGGCGTCTTTTCGGTCGTAACCCTTACGGTCGGCAAGTAGGATGAATCAGCGTGCTGCTGGCGCTCTCTGACGGCATAAAAGGCGTTGTTATACAGATTCAATAGGACACGCCCAATTTCTTGGGGGACTACATTGACTTGTCCCAAGTCAGCGTCATACTCAGTCACCAGAGTGCACTCGAACGATTTGTCTTTGGCCCTAAGCCCCTGATAGGCAATCTTGAGATATTCATCGGCTAAAGCATTCAGGCTGGTAGGTCGTTTTTCGCCTGAATCGGTACGGCTGTGTTCCAACATACCCTTGACGATAGCCGAAGCCCGCCCCCCATGGTGATGAATCTTTTGAAGGTTTTGGCTCAGATCATCGGCGATGACTTTGGCCTCCTCCGTGTCGCCTTTCGCTAAAGCTTCTTTCTGCTCTTCGACCAGTTCGGTCGAGACTTCCGAGAAGTTATTGACAAAGTTGAGAGGGTTTTGAATCTCATGAGCAATACCCGCCGTCAGCTCACCCAAGCTAGCGAGTTTCTCTTTTTGAATGAGTTGGGCTTGGGTACTTTTAAGTTCAGTTAGGGTTTCTTCTAGATAGTCGCGCTGGGTTTCGATCTCTTCTTTCTGCTGCTCGATTTCATGGTTCAGCACTTGCAGCCGACTGTTGGTTTTCTGCTTTTGTCGATTGGTACGATATAACACACCAGCTAACAGCAGTAGACCCGTCATAATGCCTAGTAGACCATAGATTTTGACCTGGCTTTTAAACTGACTTTTCTCTTCCTGTAGCCGTTGTACCCGCTGCTGTTCGTCAATCAGCGTGTTTTGAATCTGGTTGATTTTCTGCTGGCTGAACAGACTATCGCGGGCGGCCATCATGATACTCTGATACTTATAAGCACTATCAGGCCGCCCCAGTGCCTGATACACTTTAGTTAACAAGTCACTATTTTGAAGAATAGACCGAAAATTGAGCAGGTGTTGGCTAATCCGTAGCCCATTTTTAGCCATCAGGATGCTCGAATCGAGCTGATGGTGGTTCTTTAAAAAGATAGCATACCATCTGTAGGCATAGCCTAGACCCCGTCGCTCATTTCGCCTTTTGAAAAGTTCAATGCTTTGGCCAAAAAGCTGAACTGCCCGACTGGGATTTTCATTACTTTCCAGTACGGCCCAGTAATAGAGTTGAAACGGATCATGCTTGAAAGGCGGGTACTCCTGATCGCTTCGGGTCAGATAGTAACGAGCGGAGTCTTGTTTTTTGGCTAGTTGACAATAAACAATACCTATTTCTGAATCAGCAAGAGCTGTTTGCTGCTTATCTTGTACAGTTAGAAAAATGTCATGTGCTTGTTTGAGATAGCGAATGGCCTGCGGATAATTTTCTAAAAACAAATTTAGCTCCCCAATTTTTAGGTTACACATACCCACTCCATACTGATAGTTCATTTGTTGGGCCAGTTGCAAGGCCTGCAAATAGATTCGCATACTCTGGGGAATATCCTGCACTGAATAGGCATCACCCAACAGAATACTACTTTGTAACTCGCCCTTTCGATGACCAACTCGCTGGGCCAAATGAATGCCCTGTTGGGCATACCAGCGTGCCGAATCAAAGTTACGCTCATAATAGTGCTCACTCAATTTAGTCATCAGCCACACTCGGCTGGTGTCTGCTTTGGCGCGGGCTAGTTCATTTCGAAGACTGTCGATAGAATAGCTAACCGGTTGAGCAACTGTGGAAAGAGCAAGAAAAGGCAGGAACATTAAGTATATATAAACCTTCATGACGTTCAAACGCTTAGGTTGTGGGAACTGTAATCATAAACTCAGTGCCTTCATTGGGTATACTTTCCACCGTCAGTGTACCCCCATGTCCCTTAGTGATGATGTCGTAGCTAAGCGACAAGCCAAGTCCCGTTCCCTCGCCTGTGGGTTTGGTGGTAAAAAAAGGCTGAAATACCTTGGCTTTTACCGAGTCAGGAATACCGATACCATTATCTCGTACCTGAATTAGTACTTTACCAGATTCCTGACGCATGTTGACCCAAACGGTGGGCTTATAATCGGGATTATTAGTTTGTCGGACTCGTTCGGCAACCGCATAAAAGGCATTGTTGTAGAGGTTGAGTAAGACTCGCCCGATCTCCTGAGGAGCTACTTCGACTGGCTCTAACGTTGAGTCAAAATCGGTGATTAGCTCGCAGTTGAAGCCCTTATCTTTAGCCCTCAGGCCATGATAGGCTATCTTGAGATATTCATCGGCCAGGGCATTGAGGTCAGTGGGCCGCTTTTCACCCGATTCGGTGCGGCTGTGTTCGAGCATGCCCTTAACAATATTACTGGCTCGACCGCCATGATGGTTGATTTTCTGGAGGTTGCCACTGAGGTCGTCGGCGATGGCTAGTACGTCCTCGATATGTCCGGCCTGGGCTTCTTCTTTCAACTCCTCAATCAATTCAGTAGATACTTCCGAGAAGTTGTTGACGAAGTTTAAAGGGTTCTGAATCTCGTGAGCGATACCAGCGGTCAGTTCGCCCAAACTGGCTAGTTTCTCCTTCTGAATCAGTTGAGCCTGAGTCGTTTGAAGTTCGTTAAGCGTATCCTCTAGATGGTCGCGCTGAGCGGTGATCTCCTCCTTTTGCTGCTCAATCTCTCCCTTTTGGCGCTGCACCTGCTGGGTTCGTTGGGCTACCCGCTCTTCTAAAATTCGGTTTTCTCGAACCAACGCCCGCGAACGGTATCGGATAAACGCCCAGAGACTACCTCCTAGTGCCAGTGAATACACTACATAGGCCCACCAGGTCTGCCACCAGGGCGGTTGAATAGTGATCTGGATACTCGTTCCTTTTTCATTCCAGACCCCATCGGCGTTGGCCGCTTTGACGCGCAGCACATACGTGCCGGGCTGCAGATCGCTGTAGCGGACCTGGCGGATGGTACCGTTCTGAACCCAATCCTTATCAAGAGGACTGAGTTGGTAAGCATACCTGGATTCACTGCCCCGATTATAGCTGAGAGCCGCAAAGTGGAAGGTCAGATCGTTCTGGTTATAGGGTAAGGAGATGTCTTTGGCAACGGATATGTGAACGGGTAGTTGGCCATCCTCGCCCAGGGTCGCCGGTCGGCTGTTGATGGCCAGGTCGGTCAACACTACGGGTGGGGCATGAGTGTCAGTCTGAACCTGAGCCGGATAAAACGCATTCACCCCTTTTTCACCCCAGAAATAAAGCTCGCCATCCTGAGCTTTCAATGAACCATCACCAGTCCCTCGTACGATTGTTTGGATACCATTATTGCGATCCGTAAAGGTCAGTAGCCGCTCTGTTTGCGGATTGAACCGACACAAACCATTGTCGGTCATCACCCACAGCCAGCCCTGATCATCCCGCTGAAGGGCACTCACCCGATTAGCTGGCAGGCCATTTGTGGTATTATAACTGCGGATAATCGTTCCGTGCCGGTCCAGCAGCAATAACCCACGCAAATAATCTCCTACCCACCAGCCTCCACTGGGTTGATCCTCCAGCAGGGTCAGCACGCAGTTTGGTCCAACCATCTGATCCCGCCAAGTGGTAAAGCGGGTGGTGGCCGGATTCAGTACGCAAATCCCACCATTACCAGACCCCGTCCATATGTTTCCCTTCTGATCCTGGCGTAACGTAAAAAGATTCGCATCCGACAGACCTTCCCGCTGGTATTTCCGGTTAATAAGCCGCTCAAGTGGTTCTCGTTCCGAAGGAAGCAATTTCAGGACCTGAACACCCCACAGATCGGCATGAATGGGAGGAGCACCTGGCCAGGAACCGTAGTTCGTATTATCATCGGAGCGGTAGCGCAGCCGGTAACGCCCCGCCCCTAGCCGTAGGGTTTTGATCTCCAGCCGCAGTTGGGAGTAACTGTCTATTTTGCTGTTCTCGGGTGATAGTTCCCAGATCGTCTGCCCTTTCTCGTCTTCGAGCCAGCCGTAGTCCCACTTGACACCCGAACCTATCTCCCCACCGGCCACCACACAGACCTCCGTGGGCGTATCCAGTGTGAAGGAAGTGGTTTGATTGGCCCTAGCCTGCGGGTGAACAATACCCGCAATCCGGCGTTGGGATACCAGCAGGGGCTTGAGCGACGTGAATACGTCAGGCGGGTAAGCGTCGGCCGTTTGATAAAAATGCTCATATCGCTGTCCATCGATATCGATATGGGCCAGTTCCTCAATGGCAGTCATCCAAAGAGTGCCATCAGGGGCTGGGAGTAAACGACGGATATCCTGAAAGCGGGATTCATTGGGATTGCGTCGCAGGTCAGGCATAAAATGAGTGAAGCGGCCCGTCTGGCGATCCATCTGGTAGAGACCGCTTTGATCGGTAGCCACCCAGAACCGCCCTTTTTTGTCTTCGGCTATGGCCAGGATGGCTCCTTTTCCCAGTGAGTGGTGGGCGAGGCTGTCGTAGCGGTAGTGGGTGAAGCGGTTCGTTTTTTTATCGAGCCGGTCGAGGCCTTTATTCGTACCGAACCAGATTACTCCCGGCTCAGAAGGAGCCTCGTATACGGTTAGCACATTACTGCTTTGCAGGCTGGCTGGCTGGCCAGCTTGGGCCGTCAGCAAAGGGAAACGGGGAATGCGGCTTTGTTTATTAAGCCCAAGCCCAAAGCTACCGGCCCACACCAACCCGGTTTTATCCACCAAAAACGAAGGAAACGCTGTTCCATATAGGTTGGTCGCTCTCTCTAACGGGTCAAGTTCATAACGCACAAAGCGGTTACTTGCCCGATGGTACAGGTTCAGGCCATTCTTGGCCCCAAACCAAATATCGCCGTTGGGCATTTCGCGGAGCCCCCCCCATACACCCGCGCTGGGGGTAGCCAGGTCGCCGGGCCGGGAAACAAAATGAGTGAACTGACCAGTTTTGGGATTGAACCGATCTACCCCCTGACTGGAGGGCACCCAGATCCGTCCATCCCGGCTTCGGAAAAGCTGGAAGAGCGAATCGGCTTGTAGGCTGTTGGGGTCACGGGAGTTATGAGTGAACTGGGTAAGTTGTCCGGTTTGGGGGTTGAGCCGAAACAGCCCGTTCTCGGAACTGGACAGATAGAGTTGATCGTCCACCGGCAGCACAAAGCTAACCTTCCGAAAAGCTCCCAAGAGGGTCGATGAAGCGTTGATCTGGACGCGATTAAACTGGGCCGTTTTGGGGTCAAATGCGTGTAGGATGTTTTCGGTAGCTCCTCTGGTAACGACCCAAATCGTGCTATCTGGGGCTTCCGCAAACGAAAAAGCAATGAATCCTGCTGTATTCGCATAGATATTATCGCTGGCTAAACTGTGAGCGTTGGCTGGGTCATAACGGAATGAGGTCCAGGTTTTGGCCTTAGGATCGAGCCGATCCAGCACGTACGTTTGCCAGTCATTTTGTGCGGTAATGATCCATAAGTTTCCTTGATGGTCCTCGTGAATAGAGTTGACAAACTGATCGGCTAGTCGGGCTTTGGGTAGTGGATAGTCGATGAAGCGCCCGGTGGCCCGTTCATAGCGGAAGAGGCTTTCACAACCCACCCAGATATCGCCGTTGCGGTCTTCGTGCAGAGCCCTTATCTGCTGTCCCTTCAAACTGAAGGGTTTCAAGGGGTCATACCGAAAAGAGGTCATGGTGGTGCCATCGTAGCGGACCAGGCCATTCTGGGTACCCAGCCACATGAATCCTAGATGATCCTGGATCATACAGACGACCGAGTTTTCGGGCAGGCCATCAGCTACACTCAGATGCTCGAAATAGATGCGGGGAACTGGGCTCACCTGGGCTTGAGCCAATCGCGAGCGGGTTGTCAGGCTCAGCAGCAGGCCAATGAGTAGGCATCGAATCATAGTTCTTGGGACGAGGAAAGCAATCGCTAATCTACGAAATGAATGGTCGGTTTTATACGTCAAAGGTGGGACTCTAGGGAACAATTAGCTATCCCGTTTGAGTCAAAAGTTAGCAAATTTGTGACCATTCGGTAAAGCTCATAAGGTCACGGGGTTGCCCTTACAAGATCACGGGGGGTACTCCTCAGATACTTCCTCTAGCGGCGTTCTTGCTAGTTCAGTTCGGGTCTGAAAATCATTCCAGCAAACGGCCCAGGTATTGGATCATTTTTGAAAAGCTCACTTAAAACCCAAATGATTTGAGTCTCACAAAAACGCTCCATTCGTGTTACACTAGCAATTTAGGGATTGGGCAAACACACATGAGAGAAAGGGCAGTACCGATTGGTACTGCCCTTTCTTATGGACCCGTATTGAACCGGTAAAAACCTTCCGTTGCTACGAAAGACGTTACTTCACCGCTGGTCATAATGCCCCCGGGTTTCTAATCCTTACTGGTCAGCTAGCGTAGGCAAACGCCCTGCTGCTGGAAGCCGAAACCGCTACTGGCTTCGTTGTTGGGTTAGGCGCTGGATCTCCTGCTTATAGAAGTCTACCGTCATGCGCAGATAGTCGATCATGGCCGGGTCTTCTTCGCACTGATCGCCCTGGTTCTCCAGTTCGGTCAGCCACCTCTGAAACAGGTTGGCCGATTTAACGGCCGTGGCTAGCGGACTAAGGCCAACGATCACCTGTCTGGTATTAGGGGCCTTAACGAACTTTAGCGGGGTACTCGGGTTAGTCTCAACAGCCTCGTTCGGCTTTAGCTCTACAAAAAGCTGCGCCTGTTGGAGTAGATCTGGCTGAGGGGTTGGATACTGGATATAGCCCCCGAAAAGAGTAGGATTGCGAAGCGAGGCTTCGAAACGCTGCTCCTGCCGCAACTCATCCGCCAGTCGGTTATCGATAAACCGTCGGAGCAGCACCAGGCCCGAAAGACGGTTTAATTCGGGGTAATTTGCTTTAATCTGTCGAACCAGACGATGACGACGAATAAGGCGGGATAGATAGGTAAACATGATTTTGGGATAGTGAACCAGGTCAATGCCCGTTTCGCTGTTTCATCAACGAACTGATCTCGTGCTGGTAGCGGGCCTGGTGATGAAGATAGCCAATCGAGGCCATAAAATTACCATAAGGTAGTTGCTCTACTTCGTCAAAGGAGATGCCCCGGTGCGCAGCCACGGCCGATACCAGCGCATACTCTTTATAGGCTTCCAGTTCGGGAACCATCGACTCAGCCAGGTCTTCGAAGGCCGATTTGGGTGGCTGAGAATGAAGGTGACCTGCCCAGAACTCGTCGAGCTTCGATAGTTGGTCAAAAAAAAATGGGCCAGCGGCAAGGCTTCGGTCACGGGCAGGGCTTCGATCTGAGCGGTTATTTCGGCCAGCTGGCTTCTGTCCGTCAATCGAGTCTTCATCAGTAGCGGATAGAGATAAATCGATAAGATTGCTACCGCCATGGTCATATAATTAACCGATAGTTCCTCGTCAGCCAACTCATTGACAAACTCGTCCACGGTCCATTTCTGAAACAACGTGCACAGACCTAGTTCCTGGGGAGGCTTTACGCCGGCTATGGTTTCCGGAACGGGTAAAGATAAAAAATCGGGAGCCTGACCTAGATAGGCCAAGTGCTGCATGAGTTGGGCTTCTTCAGCGGCCTCAATCGTTTGTAGCGCCTTAGGATCGGAAGCTAGTATATCTAATAGCATCCCGATGGAGAGCGGGATAGGCCGACTCTCCTCGGTCTGATCCGCGACGGATAAACTTTGCTGCCGCAAGTGCAGGAATTGACCCAGCGTAATCTCCTCCCAGGAGGTGGGCACGGTAAAGCTGACTTGAGGGGTTTTAACGGTAAGCATGGATGGATGGTTGATTAAGTAACTATGAGCCAATAACTGGAGTAAGGGAAAATGCACGGATTAAAACAGGTGGGTATTATCCCTTAATATTTGCCTTATTCTCGACGCGGACCTGTCGATCAACGCCGTTTCGGATATCACCTACCCGCACATACTGGGGTGGTAACGACTTGACCGTTTGCAGCACCATCCCGGCCACCACCGAGCCCAGCCGCTCGTAATCCAGGGGAGCCCCCGGGGAGGTGGTGGCCAGGTAGGTGGGGGTCAGGATACCACCTAGTGCCAACCGGCTAGGCATATAGGAGGCTAAAGGGGCACCCGTATTGATTCGCATCGTTCCAGGATAAGCAATCCCACCCCCCAGTTGATTGAATTCCGAAATTTTCTGCTTTACACCTGGTATGGCCATGGATCGTTTATTAACAATCCCTTCACCACCTTCTAGTTCCACCTGACGGCGGCCCCGAACGCTATACTTAACTCCTCCCTGGGCGTGGCTTGGACCCTCTACAATTTCACCACCATGCTCAAACTGCTGACTGGCAATGACGGCTTGCTGGGCCGCCCCGACGGCCAGGGCTAATACGGTTTTGATCGCATCGAAGGGAGGAGGCAGGATCTGGGCAGCCGTCACCGCTTGCGCTGTGGCAATAATATTCTGGATCGTGGCCAGTTTGCGGGCGCGTTCGGCGCTCTTGCGGTCGAGTTCGTCCTTTTTTTGAGCGTACTTCTCTTCAATCTGGGTTCGGGCCTCGGCGCTTAGACCAGCTGATTTTAATTGTGCTGTTTGCTGCTCTTCCAGGAGCTTGTTATCGCGCTGGGTGATGGCCTGCGAAACGTTACTTAGGGCATCGGTTAGGGTCGCTAGCGCGTCTAAGCTGTTATTGATTAGTTTTTGGTTGAAATCCTTCCGGGCATCGGCAATGGCCCGGTTCATGTTGGCCCATATTTCTTCCTGGGCGTCCGCATTGTCCTGAACTTGCAGTAGCTCCTGGGCAGCTGCTTCCCGGATCTGGTTTAACCGCTCATCTAACTCGGCCTTGCTGCCTGCTTTCGTTTTCGCCAGCGCCGTATTGGTTCGGTGTTGGATAGTACTAAGCTGCGCCTGGGCTTCCTGTTTGTCAATTTCCCGCTTATCAGCCGCTCGCTTGACTTCCAGTTCGCGCAGTTTGGCGTAGTACTCCGTTGTTTTGCCAAGCTGCTTTGAGAGAGCCAGCTCCTGCTCTTCGGTTTCCTGATCAATGAGCTGCCTGCGTAATTCGAACTCCTCAGCGGTTCCTTTCTCAACTAATAACAGACGTTGGCGAATACCCGCCGAGGTAATACTATTCTGCTTCTCCTGGAGGTCAAAGGCCGCATTGGTATTTAAGGCTAGTAAGTCCGTTTCGTATTTAACCCGGATTGCCTTTTCCTCGGCAGTGCCCTTGGCCACGCCCACGAGCGACAACTGAAGCTGCTCATCGAGTAACTTCTTCTGAATGTGTAAGACGTCCAGGCCGTTTCGCTGAGCGATTTCCAGTTCTTTTTGGGAGTTGGCGATCAATAAATTGATGCGCTTTTGCTCGCCTTCGATCTGAATCTGATTCAGTTTGTTTTGCAGTTCGATCTGTTTTTCTTTACTCTCGGCCTCTATATCAGCTAGTTTAATCTGCTCCTCGGCTACCTTGTCTTTGTCAGCCGCTGTTTTCTGACTTAACTCATACTCGGCCTTTGCGCTGGCGATCCGTTGCTGTTGGAGGCTAATCTGCTTTTGGAGTAAGCTATTTTCTAGCGCGTAGGCCTTGCGGGCTGCGGCCTCGCGAACCGTCTGGGTTTGGGTGACATCCTCCGCTAGTTTCTTCTGGGCTGCGATCTCGGCCCTGCCCTGGGCCCGCTCTAATCGCAAGGCCCGTTCTTCCTCCCGAATTCGTTGATTAAGTTCCACGATGGCTACGCCTGCCTGGGCGGCCTGGGCTACCGCTGAAGGTAAGCCCCTAATGATATTATGAAAGTGGGTGATGGCCGCTGTTGGGCTGGTAAAGAGTTCAATAAACGCTTTGGTCAGCTCAATGCCGCTTTTGATGAGCACGTCGAATACGGCGCCAACGGCTCCGGTGGCTTTAGCGACAAAATCCATTCCGGCCTGGGTCTTGGTCAGGATCGTGACCAGACCCGTTAACAGTAGCACGATGGGTACGGCGCCGAGAGCGATCAGTGCACCCCTACCCGTAAAGACGGCTTTGGTAAATAGACCGACTCCCTGAGCACCGGACTTAAACGAATCGAGTGTGCTCCCTACATTGAATCCCAGCACATTGATATCCCGCAGATACTCTTTAATGCTTTTTCGGGATTCATCCATGACTTTTTGATTTTTCTGCTGAACTCTCGTCAGGTCGTTGATCTGCTTAAGCCGAACACCGCCCACGGTCGCATCGTCGCGTTGGGCCTGGGTGAACTGGTGATACTCATCGGTTAGCTCGGCGATCAGCTTATCGAGCTCATCCATACTGCCGGTGGCGGCTTGCGATATGGCCTCCTGTCGGTTTAATTCGGCATTGGCTTTTTCGAGTTCGCCGGCCAATTGCTGAGCCGCCTTTCCACTTTTGCTCTCGGTTTGGTTGAGACTATCCAGATTGGCCTCTAAAACGGCCATGGAGAGACTCATCTGTTTGACGATGGCCTCGGCCTGTTTTTGCTGCTTTTCGTGAGCGGCCAGGGCTTTGGTGTAGCCTGCTAGTTCCTTCTCGGTTTTGTCTATTTCGACCTGGAGGGCCTGCATCGTTTTTCGATACACATCCTCGCCCAGGAGCTTACTGGTAAAGAGTTGCTGTGTCTTCTCTTTTTCGACCCGTAGGCTAGCTAATGCTGCCCGGGCAATCTCCGCGTTCTCTTTAACTTTTGGAATATCGAGTACTACCTCGAAGAGTAGCTGTTCCGTTTCTTGTGCCATAATGGGTATAGGTGTGGTAAACCGTTTTTGACGGTGTGATAAATTAATGACGCGATTATAAGTGCTCCTTACGCAATAGCTTGTCAAGCAGTCCCGCCATGCTGAATCCGCGCTCTTTACAATGGCGAATGATCTCTTTTTTTCGCTCGGGCGAAACGTACGCTTCGATTCGCTTCATGCCCTTGACTCGGCAGGGCTGGCATTTTGTTTTCTGGATTGGGGTTACTTCGGCTTCCATACTTATCCTGGATTACTCCGTTTAGCGGTGTAGGGCGAAAGTAGAGAGCGAATTCAGGAGCTGAGCTATGTCGGGAAAACTACGTCAAGTCGTAGTTTTAAAATAAAAATATCCGGCACGGGCCGGACTAGTCAATTTGGTTATTAGCTAACGTATACCGGGCCGTCATGAACACGGCATACCCGGTTTTATCTGGGCGCCTTGATTCCCATAGAGGTGCAAAAACGCACTTCTAGTGACACCTCTACTCCCGAAGCTGTGGTGCAAAAACGCACCGCTACTGACACCTCTACCCCCTGAAGTAGCGGTGCAAAAATGCACTTCTAGTGCTACCTCTACTAGCACCTCTAGCGCACCTATTAATAAGGATATACCTATTACCTATATACCTACTACAAATAAAGCGCCCGTCGTTCCGACGTTTGATGTGTTTTGGAATGCCTATGACTACAAAGTAGGCCGCAAGGATTGTCAAAAAAAACGGGACTGCATAGCTGGTTATACAAGCGGACCGAAAACGTGTAGGTACATGGAATACGGAAGGTAAAGCAGTTGCAGTCAAAAGTGTAGGTAAGGATAAGTTGGCTACTTAGGAGCAAAGGGCGCTTTGTTTTACTACCGTTAAGTAAAGTGAAAAACTATAGGTGGAATTATTTATATTATTTGTAGAAATAATTCACACTATACTAGCATGCCTATGCAACGGCTATTTACACTTTGTTCCCTTTTTGCTTTGTTAAGTTGCGGTGGAGGTGGTGGAGATCCTTCGCCTTCGGGTAGTACGACCTCGAAATGTGGTTGTTCCAAATACAATAAATCGGAGTGTAGTACCCACTCGTGTCACTGGACCGTTGGACAAGGATGTGGCTGCTAATGGAACGATTTATACTCCCTCTGTTTTGCGCTGCCTGCCTTTTTCTCACGGGCTGCCGGGTCAATCGCTATTACTATGTTGTAGAAGACCCCATTAATCTTTATGAATTTTCCTCTTTCTCAGGCCAGCCACTACTCACCGCTGCCCCCGGGGATACGGTTTCTGCAACCGGAACAAAGGGTATTCAGCTAGGCGGATCAGTTCCGGTTGAATACAGGGGTTACCGCTTCTATGCTCCTTTTGCCAGAGCGAGGTTTTTACGGATTGTAAAGGTGCGGTCAAAACGCGATGCCTTTGCACCAGCCATTGTTTATACCAGCCGGCTGCGCTATGGTCATAGTAGCGCCTATAGCGGTTTACCCAGTAATTATGGCTACACACCCTCAACCGGTGCAGTCATTCATACTGGGCCCCGGGGTGGGCGGTATTACATTAATAGTCACGGGAACAAAACGTATGTTCCCCGAACTAGTAGCAGTCCATCAAGGAGCACCAGCAGCTACCGCTCAAAAAGCAGTGGCAGTACTTATCGGTCACGTAGTAGCGGCTCCTATCGGAGTAGTGGAGGTCGGGGCCGCCACTAAAATGCAGTCATAAGTCATTCTTTAACCCTTCCTCCCTTCTGTTATATGGACTTTAAAGATCAGATCAAACAATTGGCGGAGCGCGTCTCCCGCATGAAAGATTCTATCCTCACGGAAGAGGCCACCAAAAACGCGTTCATCATGCCCTTCCTGAATGCACTCGGCTATGATGTATTTAATCCTTTCGAAGTAGTTCCGGAGTTTATCAGCGATATAGGGACCAAAAAAGGCGAGAAAGTTGATTATGCGATTATGCGAGAGGTGAACGGCCAGCCTGAACCCTGTATGCTTATCGAATGCAAGCACTGGAAGCAGGCCTTGACCCTCCATGACAATCAACTCCTCCGATATTTCCATGTCACTAAGGCCCGGTTTGGTATATTGACGAATGGTATTGTTTATCGATTCTATACGGACCTGGAGGCTCCAAATCGAATGGACGAAAAGCCGTTTCTGGAGATTAACATGCTGGATTTACGCGACAACCAGATCGAGGAGCTAAAGAAGTTCCACAAGTCTTACTTCGATGTCGATAGTATCCTATCAACGGCTAGTGAGCTCAAATACACCAATCAGATTAAGGCGCTTATTCAAACAGAACTGGCCAGCCCATCGGAGGTGTTTGTTCGTCATTTTGCCAAACAGGTATATACCGGCCAGATGACTGCCCAGCGTCTAGACTACTTTACGGGCCTGGTCAAAAAATCATTTCAGCAAACCTTTTCCGATCAGATCAAAGATCGACTCACTACGGCCCTCACCAAAGAGCAGGATGAGCCGCCGGTCGTCAGTGTGGAACTACCAACAGCCTCCACCGACAAGAAAGAGCCAATAGTTGTTACAACCGCTGAGGAGCTGGAAGGCTTCTACATTGTGCGGGCGATCTTAAGAACCAAAGTTGCACCCGAACGGATTGTCCACCGTGATGCGCAATCCTATTTTGCGATTCTCTTAGATGACAACAATCGTAAGCCCATCTGCCGGTTAAATTTCAACGGACAGAAGAAATTCATTACCCTATTTGATGAGGCCAAAAAGGAGGTTCGGCATGAGCTTGGCTCATTAAATGATATCTTCAAGCATAGTGAGGCATTATTGGCTATGCTGGCTTCCTATAGTATCGAATAGGATTAAACGACAATTATGCAAATAAAAATCCCGGCCGTATCGACTGGGATTTTTATTTGCATAAACACTTTAGTGGCATAAGTGAACTTGTGTAATTCAAATTTGAGACTATTAGGAAAGATTCCTAACCGCCCAATTCCTCTATTCGTCTATCCAGGGTCTGCACTACCTATTATCTACTTAAAGCTGGTGCTTTTTAAACCCATTCCCTCACAGTCAGTAACAAACAGACTTCTTGGTGAGTAGTGAATGAACAAATAAATTTCAATCAGATCAATCAGCCGTCGTCTACTTAGATGGCGGCTGATTCGTTATCTAGCACCCTTACTTACAGGTAGCTTTCCTCCTAAAACGTGTTCTATACTTAGAAGTGATTGACTTTTTGTCAAGTATTGGTTTCTACAGCCTGTGCCTACTGGGTACGGGCTGTTTTCGCATCAAAAAAATGCCGATTTAATCCAAGTCGGCATTTTGTATTTTTATCCAATCCCAACATGGACTATTTATTATTGGGTATCGAAGTCGGCTGTCAGCGTGTTTATACTAGTTGACAAAAAAACGCCAGCTCCAATCGGAACCAGCGTTTCCATTTCTATCTACATTATTAACCTTCCTAAGGGAGACTAATTTGACCTTGTAACTTACACAATGCCAGAGTAAACACTATTAATATACTATTAAAAAATATCGACTTAGCGAGATTGACGCTTGCTATAGCTAACAAAGCTTGATGTTACCGAATAATAAATAAATTAACTTATTATCTAAACAGTAACTTAACGTGTTGATTGCTTGAGAAGGCAAGCTCTTATGGGTTAGACAAAAATGCTAGCGCTACTGAGAGTGCTAGCATTTTTTGTGAGGTAACAAGTATATTTTTAATTGCCTACTAACGGATCTGGACAGTAGCCCCTATTTCACCGGCTGGGTATGAGCTAGAACGAAGATTAACCCGGTATAAACCTCGCTTCAAACTGTCAGCACGCGTTTGTGTTATAGAAACAGTACCGCTTAAGGGTGATGTTAGGGCAATAGCTGTACCACTGCCTGGTGTAGTTGAGGTACCACTACCCGGAGTCGTCGTAGTGCCACTCCCCGGTGTAGCCAAGGTCCCACTACCTGGGGTTGTGCTGGTTCCGCTGCCCGGTGTGGTCGTAGTGCCACTACCGGGTGTAGCCAAGGTCCCACTACCAGGCGTAGTTGACGTGCCACTACCTGGGATCGTACTGGTTCCGCTACCCGGTGACGTTGAGGTGCCACTACCAGGATTGGAAATAGTTGATGGAAAGGCCCCAGCCAGTAAAATACTATTACTATTAGACACCGTACCGCTTGTTGTCGAGGTCGATGTAGATCCAGGGTCCAGGGTAACCGCTGTCGGCGAAATACCCGAGAAAGTAACCGTGTAGCTTAGTACAGTCGATGATTGATCGAGATTTCCCAGAAACGTTCCTGTCGCAGTTGATGTCGTTGAGCCCGGCGACATTGACTGGTTATTGAGCGTAGCTATCAATTGAACCGGATTGCTTACGGTTGTTGGATTATCATCGTTCTTACAGGCATAACCCAAAATCACAAGCAACAGTAGCCCTGTTGCTATTCTTATTTTTTTCATAACGTTACTGAGTTAGTTGAACTAATTTACTTCTAGTAATGTGTTGCTAACCCTTACGCATGAAGCTTTGTCTATATTTACATTTTATTAATGAGGAAATGGCACCTTGCCTAATAGGTCAAACGCTAAAAATTCTGCTCAGCTAATAGCAACCCTTATTAAGCCGAGAAATATTTGTCTCCTTAATCAGCCGCTTATACGGAATCACTTGTCAAATAGGGCTAGGTCGTTATTTTTACAACTTCATCATGTAGGGTATCATGCCAGAGGTAGCAGAACAGGTAGGACATTTGATTCGAGAATTTCGTAAATCAAAAGGATTAACCCAAAAGGAGTTAGGTCAGCTAGTAGGAGTTTCTTTTCAAGCAATCAATAAATATGAAACCGGCCAAAACTTGACTGTGGAGACCCTATTTAAGGTCGCTCAAAGCCTTGGAGTAACAATGGCTGATCTGGTTAAAGGGATATAAAAAAATTTACCCCAATATTCTATATATATGTAGAATATTGTCTATATTTGTTAAGTTAATGAGGAACAGAAAAGGCGATATAGTACCGAGGAGGTTGCCCGCTGGACAGTACGTACCGAGTTGACAGCAACTAATTAATACAAAACCCCAATGCTACACTTTCGACGGTCATAGCAAAGGGGCGATGTGAAACACCCAAACCGTTAAATTCAAATGATCACAGGACAAATGTACCTGCGGGTAGGGGATTCTACAACCCTAACTCCACAGACGGTCTCAAAGCAGGCCCATTCTACTGCCCGGAATTACAAACGGCAGGCCAATCAACTCCCCATTCTTCCACTGGTTACCCGATCAAAAGCGCAGGCCGCCAGATCCTCTAAGTCGACCGTATCGGTTCAACCAACAGATCAGCTTACCGGCTTCCAGAATCCAATTCCAACCGGTAAAACAAAGCCGCAGGTCGTCGAATCCCCTTTCCAGGCCGCTCTTCTCTTGACTGCTGCAAACCACCGAGGCAACTCAGACTTTAGTGCTTTTGTCTGTTACCTCAACGGAAAGCAGGTTGTCGCCATCGAGCGGCTCCATCGTCTACGCGGGCATAATCCCGAAATTGATTTGACCAGCATTCTAAGCCGGGCCCTTCGTGATCGAACCATTAACGGGGTAATCATCGCTACCTGGCACCGGCCTACGGCTGAAGACCTGTATGCCGCCGAATTCGAGGATGAGGTAGAACGGCAGTACCAAATCCTACTGGAGGCTGACATTAGGCTGGTCGATAATCTGCGTCTATCGGAAACGGGTATGTATTCCTATTACGGCTTCGAATGTGTATGTCTTACAAAGCCGAATTTAAGATAGAGCTAATAATAAATGGCTATTATGCGGTCAACAGAGTCAAACAGTAACGGGTTTAGCTCCAGGTCTTTGACCACTTAAGTTACTACTTCAGAAAAATCCAATATTACATGATATAAACTAAATGTTTCACTAATACTAGATGATATTTTATGTCTAGAAGAATAGGTACTTGTAAAATAATCAATCCAGTGGTAAGACTCTAAAGACTGAACTGTTAAAGGAGAGATCCATTTATTAATATGATAGTTAATACCATTGGGGGCCGTAACTAATCCATCAAGATCACAGGCAGTTACACAAAACCCAATCATAGCATTTACTGATAAGTGGGATGGATACTGGCTTGTAATGAATCGATTAATTCCCTCTCTTACATATTCTCGATTCAACGTATTGCCACCATCTAGGCGCTTACACTCTATTATAAAGAATATGTCGTCGTCGTTAAAATGATTCGCTAAACACACTTTTAGATCCAGATAACCTGTTTCTTTAAGCGTATCCTTGTCAATAGTTGCTGGTTCAGCACAGAAGCGGCCAGATGTAAAATCTAGCTGCTTTTTAATAGAGCTATTAGTCAAATAACGGGCATAAAGTAAATTGCGAATGATTTCTTCATCATTCGCAATATTTTTTTCCTTTTCCTTAAGTATTTGAAAACAATCTACAATAAAGTTTAAAATAATTTCCAACTCACCGGCAAAGTAGTCGGCAGTTAAAGCGAATTTACCGATATTCATTGACTGGAGTCGAAGGATTAGACATTGAATTGAGCAAAGATTCTCGAATCTCAAACAGATCAGAATAGGCAATAGCTAGATGCCAATTTTTGTCTTCATTAGGTTTAATTATATGAAAAGACGTTTTTTCAAAAAGCTTTATATCTTTTTGAATGAATAACTGATCACTAAACTTACTGAGAGATAATCTTGAGAATAAATCAATTCTCTTGCGAATATCTTCTTCTGTTGGGCTTGTATCAGGTATACCTGGCTCAATTATGGATATATTAAAACTTGCCTGAACAAAATACTTTTCCCTATGAGCAGATGCAATAAACTTATACCCTTTACGAACAGGAAAAACTTTTTCAAAGTGCTGGCGAAAAACAGACAAATAATTTTCCAAGCATGTATCACTAGCAGGATAAACTATTTGTTGTGTTGAGATATGTTGTGGAATTGTCACTGTCTCAGCATAATCTATAAGAGCAGATTCAATTGAGTTTACATCATATGCTTCTTCTATACTAACATTAAGTTCACGGTATAATTGATGTAGGGTATTATATTGTTCAATACTAGTAAACAAGTTTGCTCCCTCTACAAGAAGGTTATACAGATTTATAGGACTAGTTAGGCCATTAATCTCTTCCTCAATCTTCTTGGCTATTTTTCCTACTTCAGTATTGGTCCGGTATGGAAAAGAAAGCAATTCCTTTTTCATTGCTTTTTCTCTTTCTACTCCGATAGAGGCCGCAGTGTGAAGCTGAAAATAAGTGAATAGGCGTGAATGAAATAAGCCTTCTAATTCGTGTAAAAATGAAGCGGACTTTAAATCATCTTGCTTAAGTTTAATTGAAATTACGTTATCCGTGAACACAACTGGCTTGTAGCTAACGGCTGCCTTAGCTCTAAAGTGACTATCTACTGATTTCTGAAGTAATAACATCGGGGGCTGAAATAAAGACGCATTGCTAGGCCGATGCACAAAATGCTTTTTCCATGTACTATTATTTGGAATATTGACATGGAATGGTTGAATATATCCTTTGGTCAAATCTAAATAAGGCTTGTCGACTAGGTGACTAGCGGGATTTTTATCTTTTCCTCCCATAGTAACTCCAACCCCGACCTCATACTGATTTTCATCATCTACTACATCTCCTATGGAACTAAATTCATTAGACCTTAAACGTTTGATAAATTGAAAGTCTAATGCATTTCCATACAAAAGCACCTTCCAAATCCAGTCGTATTGTACGAAATTCGCTTGTTTAAGCTTTTTAATATCATTTTTTTCAATCACAAACAGGCGAAGAACTCTATAAAATAAATTTAACTTAAGGGTGGTATGAGTAACAACATTATCTTTCGTAGCATGCCCTTTTGCATGTCTATAGACCAAAACAGCTGCCGGAGTAATTGCCCCCCCTTTCCCTGTTTGGCTTCTATTAAAAAGATAACGTCTAACTGCTGATAATTCAAGAACGCTATCTACGTGGAATCTCTTTAGAAAATATTGCCTAAAGTTGTAAGCATTTAAATTATATAGTAGCTTACTATTAATAACAATTGCACACACTGTCTCTGGTTGACAGAAAAGGCTTGTATGTACTAAAAAGGCTTGAGAGAATTGATTATCACTTACACCAATAATTGTTCCTTCCTTTTTTTCTCTTTCTCGTATACAGGCCATATATGGGCTGTCAGCTACTTCACCCCATGGCGGATTGCCAATGATAAACTGAAAAGCTACATCCTTCAAGACGGAAGCGCAATAACTTTGTGCTTCAAATAGACTACCTTCATTAAGATTGAAAAAATCTTCTACAAAGAAGTTTTTATTGAGTAAATCAGGTAGTTCAAAATATTCAATGTCCTTTGGCTCCTGGTAGTCAAGTAATGTTATGTATAGCGAAAATATAGCAACGCTTATGGCATTTGGGTCTTTATCAATACCAAATATATTATCAACTGCCAACTTTGTTAATACATGGCTATTTTGATTGGTAATGGGAGCAGTGGTTCGTTCATACTGATTGATGATTCGACGAAGTGTTTCAACTAAAAAAATACCAGAGCCACACGTAGGATCTAACACTTTGCACTCGTGTTGATTTGGGTGTTGCTCAAAGTACGTTGAAACAGTCCGATCAACAATATAATTCGCTAAAAAGGAAGGTGTATAGTAGGCCTTTTGATCAACCTGCTTCTCTCTTCCCATGAAGTACTCATAAATGTTACTTATAAACTCAACAGGTATAATGTCAAAGTTAAATAGATTAAATAATGAAAGCTGACGTGGCGCTACATACTCACCACTAAACAGTTGATAAAGCACCTCTAGATGGTCATCATTAATCATTAAGTATTCTTGTGCTTCACCTGGAAATACATCCCCTTTGAACTTCTGTCTTAAGTGAGCAAACAAGTTATATAATAACTGCCTTGACTGTAGTATTTGGCGAAAATGTTGACTTGTCAAGAAACCCTCATCTTGTTCATCGAATGAAATACGTACTTTACGATCAATGAGATAACGGATAAATATGAGTCGTCCTAATAAATTATTTGCAATGGACGAAGGCAATCCTTTTTTAAGCAATTCATTACGTGCTGCTTCAATATTATCCAATAGCTTGCGATCAACTCTTTCGCGACTATTGAAATTAGATTGGTATGTTTGAAATACATTTCCTGAAGCAATGTTCCAAAAATTAAAAGCCTGTATATTGGGTTTACCACCCAATTTTTCTAAGCTTATTCTTTTTTCTACTGAATCTACCTGTTTTTTTTTCTTTTCTAATTTAAAGCTATTGTAAATTTCTATATCAGTATCTGATACAAAAAAAAGAATAGGAGTTACATTAAAGTTCCAACAATTTTGATGAGTTTGGGAAGTATTATAGGTATTATCAAAGAAAAGTACTAACGGCTCTCCATTAAATACAAAGAAGGCTGTTGGGCTTAATAACCTTAGGGTTCGTTCAATTTTGGATGGAAAGATTCCTTCCCACCGGTTCTCTTGGGTGTAGAATAGCCCATTATCTCGGCTAAACTGTAACTGCTCAAATAAGGATGAAAAGATGCTCACGGTCAAAAGTAGCCATATTTAATAAATAAAATAGTATTTTCTTGTTTTTTTCAAAAAAATGCAGCAGTAAAATTATTTTATGGGTTTAAGCAAGTAAGCAAGAGTTAAATATTATTCATGCCGCTTAATAACCAATGAGGCCGAAAGATTGAATATAATAAATATTGTTCTTAGGTTTGTGTACATATAAAACACCATGAATACGCCAGAAGAAATCGGAGACTATATTGAGCAATTGCGTAAACAAAAGGGTCTTACACAGGCTGAAATGGCCCATAAGTTAGGCGTTAAGACTAGCACTTATACTCATTTTGAGACCGGCCGAACAAATATGACACTTTCAACATTAAATAGAATTTCTAATGCTCTTGGATACGATATGCATGTTTCCTTTTTTTTAAAGAAGTCTCATTAAGAGTATTAGTTAGTTATAATTAATGTTTTTTTGAGAAATAATGTTTATTATAATTAACATTTCACTATATTTGTATTGTTAATGAAGCACGAAAACGGCGGCACATACCCCTTTTAGGGGTGCCCCGCTTAACGGTAGAAGCTTAATTAACAAAGAAAAACCCCAATGCTGGGCCTAGGAAACGCAGCAATTGGGGCGAGTGTCACATTCTAACCAGTGAGTCAAAATGCAAACGGTACAAATGTACGCGGGTAAGGGCAACTTTGCGCCTTATTCTGAACCAGCGGCCCAAAAGCGGCCCCGAATTACCCTCCGGCCTGACAAAAGGCAAATTCCAATCCCCGTTGATTTAGCCACTGAGTTGTGGCGACCCGTAACCGGGCTTGAAGACCGATACCAGGTATCGAGCAAAGGTAGGGTTGAAGCCCTTGGCCGATGGTCCGGCCCCCGCTATATCCAAAGAAAGTTTCTAAAGCTCGAACTAATTAACACTGGGTACCAAAGGACGGCCCTTTACGATGGTGAAGTGTATCATCACCTGTTCGTTCATCGGCTTGTTGCAATAGCTTTTATCCCCAATCCACAGGGGCTTCCACAGGTCAACCACAAAGACGGCAACCGACTAAACAATACGTGGGCAAATCTTGAATGGGTTACTGCTAAGGAAAACATCGCTCACGCCATTAAAAACAACCCAAATTTTACCGGAAGGCCGAAGATTATCCCCGTTCATATAGTCAACAGAGTTATTAGCGACTACGATACCCAGCCCAAACAATTTACCATTCAACAGTTGAGCCTTAAGCATAGGCTGTCTATTGATGCGGTAAAGAAAATCCTTCGCCAGCACAGGCCACCAAGTCGGCACAGCCAGGAGACAGTATGTAGTGTAGTTTCTGATTATCTAACACGTAAGTCTACAGGCTTAACCAGAGCCATGATTGCCCAGCGCTACGGTATTACTGTATGTGCCCTCAAAGGAATTGTCCGGCGAGCCAATAAGAACGCCCCTCGAGTTATTGTAGCCCCCCACTCAAACCCTTCCTAACCATGAATAATCAATGTAATCTTAGCCCCAATCCAGCACCGGCCCAAAACGACGGCCAGACACCTCCCCCGCTTGACAACCGGCAAGCCCAAGCCTCTTACACTCCTTTCGGTCCCTATCAGGTCAAACTACCCCTGACCATTTGGGAAACCAGAGGCCGCCATTCCGAGGTCGAATTAGTTTACTGGGGACTCGAGGCTCTCAAGGGTGACCACCTCAAGACGCTAATAGCCGAAACCGAAACGGGTGGTGAGGGTATTGGCGAAGCCGGCCACTACTTAGCAATACTTCAGGAAATCCAGAACAGTCTATTTGGGCTGGTCTGCGGGCTGGGTTCTGAGTTATCGTTAGCCGCCAACGGCATGAGCAATAGGGTAGAAAGGGAGGTAGTCCATGAATGAGCTACAACTTGACAACCCTACAACGATTCGGGCCTATTACGGCCAGCATCCTGACCTGTTTGAGTCGCCTACTATTGACAAACGCGGCATTGGTCGGCTATACTGAGATGGAGCCAACCACCCAACTGATACCGGTACGCACATCGGGAGAGATGTTAACCGTCAGTAGTGTAGACTTTGCCAGTGGGCTGGGTATCCAGCACCGGAGCTTATTGGAAACAATCCGCAGTCATCAAAGAGCGATTGAGGCCGAATTTGGAAGGGTTACGTTTGAAACGCAACCCTTCCAGACAGGAGGTGGTGTACAAAATAAGGTCATTGCCCACCTGACCGAAGATCAGGCGTTGTTCATCGGCACGCTCAGTCGGAACTCCCAGCGAGTAGTCGCGTTCAAAGCCACCCTGGTCCGCTCCTTCTCCGAAGCCCGGCGCCAGCTGCGGGAAGTCGCTCAACCACTTTACCTCCAGCAACAGGAACAGCGACTGGCCAGTCTTGAACAGCAACTGAGCCAGATGATCGAGTCTCAGCAGCAGGCAGCCCGCTCGCTGCTCGAACTACCCCGTAGTTCAGAGCCCCTGCCGGTGGAGACCACGCGCATGAAGATCCAGCGCATCGTCAATAACTACTGCCGGGCCAAGGGCGTGGGTCAACAGGAGGTGTGGCGCAAGGTTTACGACCGCTTGTACTACCTCTATCATGTTAGCATCCGTAGCTACAAACGATCCGACCGGGAGAGCTGGCTGGACGTGGCTGATCGCAGTGGCCACATGGAGAAGCTATACGCCATCGTCAGCGCCGAGCTGACCTATACCGAAGACTAAAATGAATCTACGAACGCTCCGACCCTTTGCGGTGGCTAGTGTATGGCTGCTCTTGGCTGCGGGTAGTGTCCGCTGGGCAGTACACCGGGTAGTGACCCGCCGAGGGTCGGGGCCACAAACTACTATCGCCCATGGACTCTCAAAACAACCTCTCCCAACGGGTAGACCTATCCATTCGCACGTTACTCGAACTTCAATTGTCGCAGTGGCAGCAATTACGGAGTCAGTTAGAAGCCGATGAGGAGGTCAGCCAGGTCTCGATCGTTTACTGTACGACCTAGATTGACCGATTCGAAGCGGAAGTCAACCGCCTGGCGCAGCTGGCCAAAGGCCGCTAAGCCTTCGCTAAAACCGTATTATTTACCTACTCGTTTAACCGGGCTCCCTACGACCCGAAAATTCCCTCAAATACTTATGCAATCTTCCTTTCTTAATGCCGATCTCTACGGCCAGACTCAGGACGAGTTCGCCAAAAGCCTGCGCATGGCCCCCCAGATTCCCGACGACGACGCCATCGGTTTTTTAGAGTACGCCCTGCTGTATCTGAACCTGAAAGAGTCTCCGATTCGAGTAGAGTCGAGCGGTCGTCACCAGTTCAGTCTGAAAACCTTCGACGGAGCCTGGCTCTTTACCACCCCCCTGGATGGCCGCGAACTGTTCTATATAAATTACGAGAAGGAACGGGAGTTAAGCATACGCCATATGTACCCCAATGGGTATAAGATCAAGCTGTTTAATCTCCAGTCCGATATTGTCAATCTGCAACACATCCGTAGTCTGGAGCTGAAGGAGAAACGGGGCATGTGCCTGCCCAATGCCTACGCCATCGAGGCCCGGCTAGCCTACATTACTGATAAGGAGAAATGGTACACCGGCTCGAATTTCTACGAGCTGAGATCTCCCTGGGATCATAAGGCCATTCGGGAGGATATTATTAATGGCATGGTGGAGCATTTTCCTGGCGTTCCTCGGCAGCAGGTTAAAGATTATCTGTCCGACTATGCCCGTAAGAAGGGTAACGCTGATCGGTGGGGCGAACTGATCTATCCATTGACGCAGCCCGGTTTCGAGCCGGGTAAGGTCGAAGGCATGGACGCCGAAGCTTACTGGAATACCAACAGGTGGATAACCGGCAGCGTGATGGTGGCCTTCACCCACTACTACGAGTGGTCGATCTACATCCGGGAAACACCGGACTCGGTTGGCGTGCGGATTCCGATCCTGCCCGAGAATCACAACGAAGTCTTTTCGCTGCGGGACATTCCCGAAGGCCAGTCGCGCCGCAAAGCGATCTGTCATGCCGTTCGGCAACACACCCGCTCGATCAAGAGTGCCAACGACGAGGTGTTACGGGAAACGCTGGTCAAGCAGTATTTTCGGGGAGAAACCAAGTTCAAATGGCGAGGCCTGGAAGTCAATATCATTCCGTCGGAATATGATTTGAACCGGAGCAAGACCAGTAAGAAGTTTGTGAAGGTGTAGCTGGATGTCCCTTTTTCTCATTTAGCACCGGGCTACTGCAAAGGCAGTGGACTAACGGAGTGGCTACGCAGCCAGTTGTGTCGGGCGCTAGTATCCGGCCGAAAACCCTGCTCGATAAGCTTCTCTTACAATACTTTCTTTACAGCGTAATCTAAAAGATAAACATAAATAGTAGTAAAAACCCTGGCTTAACAAGCCAGGGTTTTTACATTGATCGCATCCCTCCTGTCACTGGACTTGCAACACAGAACAAATTTTTGAGCTAATGCTGAAATTGCCAATTATAATAGTGAGAGGGGCTAAAGCCTACTGTTGACTATCTTTAGTGGCGTTTATGCAAGTCTTTATATTAAAAGATGGCCTGTTTAGCAATAGCTTGGATCATATACCTCTAAGCTGTATAAGCTCTCTATTTGATTCATGGTCTTCTAACATGGCCTCAAGAATTGAATTAAAAGTCACTTTTCCCCCTCCGCCATTACTTATTAGACGAATTGCCTCTAACCACTGTGACTTACCATTATTACTGATCGCTATTGCCGCAATTTGGCCTCCTGCACGATCCCAGACACTATTTTCTCTAATACCGCCTGGGTATAATTCACAAGCTAGTTTAACAAATAGCTTACGTTCTTCGTCAGTTGGGAGTCTTTCGCCCTTTACTTCGGAATAAAGCTGTTTTATTAGTTCGAAAGTGAATACGGCTGCATTGTGGGTAGCATAGGGTTGAGAGCCGCCAGCATCAGAAGCGGATTTGTCGTCAACCAAGTCAGAAATGCCACGTATTAATAACCCTTCAACTGATGGATGTTGTCGGCAAGCTTCTAAAAAGCCGAATCCTTCCATTTCAATGGCCAAAGCATGGTTGCAATGGACTTTTAAAAATTTATGCAGATCGGATTCTACTGATGCATCCACTTTCTCCCCAGCTGCAATAGTTCCAGTTTGCACATTCACTGGAGCTGGAAAATTAGTGGTTGGAAGAGTTTTAGAGATTTGCTTCCAGCGGTCAGATTTTGCAAAATTGGTTGCTAGGCGCTCTAATTTATAAGACGAGTTACCTTCACCTGGCCGAGATTTAAAACCGTCAACCGTTGTCTTACCGCGCTCGTAAGCAAAGACGTCTTTGCCAATGACAATATCGCCAATTCCTACGTCTTTTAAACCTCCTGCTATTCCTACAAAAAAGGCGTACTGCGGTTTGAAAAAATCTAATGCACGATTAGTTTCGAGCGAAGCACTAACGTTCGTCTGATCTGTCCTAGCTAATATGATAGTAATCTCCCCACTCTCGGTAGGTAGTACGCCGGCGTAATAATCTGTCTTACTTTGAGGATGGTAGACAATTGTTTCTTGCGAAATAAACGTACGTAATACTTGCCGTTCTACCTCTTCCAGAGCAGTGAGGATAAGCACCTTGTTATCGAGCATTGGATATTGTTTGTTGAAGCATTTTAAAAGTTTCATTGCGGGGGCTGTCTTCAATCATAACAGCTAGAAGGGAATCTATACTAACACTAAAGCGACCGCGACGAATGCCAGACAATAAATCATTCCACTGTTCCCCTCCATTTACTGATACTTTAACAACATGGTCTTTTCCTCCACTATCAGACCATATTCCGTTTTGCCGGGGCCCGTCTGGATACACTAATTTGGCCTCTTCCAGCAACGTACTCCACCAGTCACTACGAATATCGACAGTAGTGGGCAGGGCCTGTAGTAGATCACCGAAGTAGAAATATACTTTGACTCGATTGTATCTGCTCAACAAATCAATACAGAACGGTATCGCTTGCTTAAATGCCGAAATGCGTCGAGCCAGATTGACTACTTGCTCGGCAGCGGTAGTCCATCGGTTTCTATGAATAAGTTGTCCTAAAGCCACGATGTCCCCCGACTCGGAACGACCATTATAAGTTTGTATGTACTTGACTATATTAGCCTCGGCCAACTTGAACCTGTCAATATAGGTTACCAAACGACCCAACGATATCGTAGGATTAGCAATAACGTGTGCAAAAAAATTGTCTCTACTAAATACTTCTATTAGCTCTGGCTCTAAATGATAGGATGAATCCTCTGGTTTCTCATGAGTCAAAAGACCAGTTGCTGTCGCCAGTAGGAAACGTTCTCGATTATTTTTATCCAGTAGTGGCCATAAAGTAGAGCGGTTTGAATAAGCGCGAAGATCGGCTTGTGTGCTCATACTTATTTTTTTAATTAACTCGGGTAGTACTTGTCCACCTGCTATCAAGTGATCAAATATGGATTCCGTGATTTGGTTTGGTTGTTTGAGGCTGTTCCATAAATTCCCTTCTGAGCCCACACTGGACAGCCAAACTTTTTGCCAACCGTTTTTTGTGATATCTAGATTTTTTAAGAGATCGGGGTCACTATTACAAAGCTGGCCAGCTAGTTCGATCAACCGCCCCTCCTCAAGCGTAATGGCGGCATCGATAAATTCTAGCGGATTCTGTTGGTCACGGGCAAGTTGTAATGCGGCCATATAGGTTGAAGAAACATCTATTTCCAGATGTTTCTTCAAGGCATCTTGAAGGTTGAATAACTTGAGCAAACACGCTAAATGTAATCGTAGCCAATGCTCAACTTGAGCCAGTTTGATTCCGGTTTCCCAAGCCTTACTAGGTAAACTATCGGGAAGCGCACTTAGTAAAGAAGACTCAATACGTTCAGTATCTGGCAAGAGGTCAAAAAAATCGTTGACGCTCTCGAAGGGCTGGCTCCATAAACCAAAGACAATCCTTTCGGAACCCGCCGTCCACTTAGAAAAAATATTTTCCAATGCTGCCAATAAGCTAGTCCGCCACCAAGTTCGAGAAGGTTCATTTGGCCACTGAGTAATTATTGAAAGCAATTGACTGTCTAACCCTAGCAACATCAGCTCAATCAGACGGGTAGTTATTGCTGTTGCTATTGTAGACAAATCAACTGCACTCAGTGAATTGTTTTTGAGCGAACCTAACCGAGCTAAGTTACCCGTCTCGTCGTTGGATATTAGGTGTTTTAGACGGACTATAATACGGTCTTTAATTTGTTTTGCACTATTCTCACTTGGTTTATAATAGTGAATAACAGAGGCAAGAGCTAAGATTTCCTGTAGTGAAGCGCCAGTAATATTTGAGGCAATAGATGCGACTCGGTAAAGTGCATCTAGGTCGTTCAGACTACGGGAATCAATGCCTAACTCTTTTAAAATGAAGGAAAGATTTGGACAATTGTTAAAATCACCAGCCAGGAATGCTTCTAATTCGTTTAGATTTGTATGGGAAGCGTTGATATCTATTACAGTGAAATTTGGGCGCCAGCGATCAAGAAGGCTTTGAGGGACCGACACTAATTGTAGTCGATCTGCGGGATTGCGCAATTGAGTGGGCATGAATCCGATGTTGAAAGATAGCTGTTCTCTTTCACGATCATCAATTGCTTGCCATAATAAAACTATAGCTTCTTCAAATCCATACTGTCCAGCCCAAATTAGAGGTCCAGAACGTGTGGGTGACACATATTGCTGTAACATATACCCAAGCCGGGGCGTGATATCAATCTGCTGAGGTAATGAAGGAGCAACAGACACGGGATCCAGAACTATATCTTTATTCAGCTGAATTGGTAATAAGTCCAGTAATGGCCGTAGGTTGGATACGGTCGGTAAGTTGACACTCTCTATTATTAATACATGAGAAAATACGCGGCCCGGCCGCATACCTATCGAGGAGTCTGGATATGTTTTAAACAATAAATAGTATTCATTCCATTTGCGGCCTCTCAATGTAGGTTGCCAACTCACCTGATCAGGTACCTGCTCAATCAAGTCGGTTGAGTTTCCCATTCTTCGAACGAGTGATTGGTTGGGATGGGTAGTACTTAGTAAGCCAAACCCCCAACTATCATCTTGTCCAAACAAGGCTTGATGAACTACAAATGTCGACACATTAAGGAAAGATTGAGTTAATCGAATAATAAGGAAAGGTCATTTGCATGTTCACCGGTTGGTCGAACAACATAAGCGTATTCTTGCGGACCAAAATCAAGGTATTTATCTCTGTTCTCCTCTATTGCCAGACTAAAGCCTTGCGCTGATAATCCCCATACTTCATAAAAGTCGTTAGCCCAATTGCTAGATATATACTGCATGAACAGGGGGTATCGGTTCTTCAGTACCTCCTCCGGTAGTAGGTCGGTTTGTAGCTCATCCCATAAAGTAATGACAGTCTTCAATTTGGGAGCCTTGATACGATGCCGGATTCCCACATTTCGTACGGCTAAAAGCATCTGAAGTAACTCGATCAGTTCCACCGACTCATTGATGGATTTTGTAGGGAATGTAGATTGAGAGTCAGTCTGGTGTGAAGAAAGCTCCACTTCATGGATCGACTTAGTAAGCACGTCTAGCGGCTCGGCGTGATCATGAAGCCTAATAAATAATATCCATTGATTGCTTGCCTGACTCATTCTGACCCAATGTCGGCCTAACTGACGGTCATGAATTATGTCTCTGACCTGCTCACCACCATAATCGGGAAATTCCAGTTCAAAAATATTTCCATCCAAGAGTAATTTTAACTGTAATATTTTATTGTCATCTGCTGGAGTTGGCTTCGTATTGATCCCTTTGGCAAGTCGTCGACGTGCGTCGTCTATGGCCATTATATTCTCCGGCATTCCATCCAACAATTTCATCCTGCTGTTACCCCCTTGTAAAACGTTAAATAGTTGGGCTAGAAAGGTAGTTTTAGATGTTCCCGGTTTGCCGATAATTAGTACTTTATTATCTATCTGATTCATAATTTCGATATAGCAAAAAAGGGTCTTGGCTACTAACGGGTTTTTCCAAAGTAGGAACTTTAGGATGATAAGCCTCTAGTTGGCTGAATAATTGATCAAGGACGGCTAAATTGTTAAGCTGTTTATGATCTGGTTGCTCCTGTAATACTTTGCTGATCTCAATGTGTGGTACAGTTCCAAAAATATAGTCGAGTTGCTGTATGAGTCGCTCTTTTACGGCGGCACGAACTTCGCCAATCAAATCGGCTTTTGACCAAACAACTAGTAGAGGCCGCCCCCTCAAATTTTCCTTTACTCGATTTGCTAAATCAACCAAGTTTGTGACGGATTCGCCTCGTTTAATTATCAACGATTGGCAACTCACAAAAAAAATGAATGCGTCTGCATTGTCATGTATCCATCTTACATTCTCGGAATTGGGTTCATCGCGGTCTACGGCCCACTGGCTGAAAACTTCTCCGGAAGCGTCCGGGAAAAGTATGTCGAGTATCGTTCCCTTTGTTCGCCGAAGTGCCCAGTGGAGAAAACTATAATACTCTGGATCGCTAGGAGTAGGTGTGGGCTCTGATGATTGACCTTTATTATAGCGCAAGGAAGCGGCCAGCGCTTCCCATCCTAACAAAGTGGCTGAGCCTGCAAATGTGTATTCTTTTAGTCTATGGCCTCGTAGCAAGAGTGTATGTAACATGCCTAAGAACGACGACTTTCCTGCAAAGGATTCACCGACCGGTGCCACGATTAGTGGATTTGTCCGTCGACTGATTAGCTCTATCTCTGTTAATTTTAAAGGATAGCCTGTCCAGATTACATTTTGACTATCCGAAATCGTATTCCCCTTTGTTATTTGCTGAGTCGTATCGATCGAGCTAGCACCTTCAATCGAACTAGCACTTTCAGCAGCACCAAGTTGCCAGTTCGGACAATGTTCAAGATCAGGTAAATTGTCATAACACAGCCCTGTCTTTGCCGCTGGACACCTATCTAGCTTACAAAATCCTCTCGTCATCGTAGTGTTACTTTGCGGTTGCCAGCTTTTTTACCTGAAGTTCCTTAAAAATCCAGACGCTCAATTCTTCCCATGTAATAGTACTAGATAGCTGTAAGCCAGTTACTTCTTCGAAGTTTTCAATTTTAAGGCTACCTAATATCAAATTGCCTAAGAATTCTAGCAAACTCAACCGGCCAGATTCAGGTTGACTAATAGTTGATAGAGTTTTTCCTGCGACATCTTTATTCGCCGATACGTCTCCTAAAATCTCTTCAAACGTGCTAGCAAGAGAAGCCCCTGAATTTGCGTGTGTCATCGTTTCCTTTATAAAGAAATTGACACTAACAGGATAAATTGTCGGAACGATTTCTAACATATCGACCGCTAAGGCTAATGATAAAATCGAGGAGGGTAATCCACGGTAACTTTTCTGTTGACTGACCGAATACAAAGATTCTTTCAACCATAATAAACGACTACGCAAATTATGTGTAGCTGTCTGTTGGTTTATAGAGACGGCTACATTTCCTAAAAACCGTGTTATTTCTGAGGTGTAAGCCTCTAACTGCTTTAGGTTAGCAACCTCAGCTAATGCATTGTTTGTACCGTCGATAATTTGGCTCGCAACCGCTTGAATTGCACTGCTAGCAATAGATCCAAAAGAAGTTGACCACTCATTAGTTGCTCTTATTTGGATATTACCGGTATAGTAGTTGTTAAAATCAAAAAAAATTGCCCTATTGCTGTCCTCGTCAGACCCTCCTACCGCTGCTTTCATACGTTCTACTATCTCCTCTCTATCGATTAAGGAAATGGGTTCATTAATAATAGGTACAATTTTTGGAGGAGCAGGTAAAGTGTAGTTTTCAGTTAATCCCCAAGCGATCCAACCAGCCCTTTCATAAACATTCCCTATTTCATACAATAGTGCTTGTAGAAGAGATGTTTCACGCTGAGCACCTTTAATGAATGGCAAGTAATTGCTTACAGTTAGCCAAATGATACCAGCAATATTTACGTCCGTCGCTAACCTTTGCAACGCGCCTAGCATGACAGCACGCACATATGGAACTGGTCGATCCTGGCACTTGCTTGAAAAAGACTTCCACTTATCACTAATAATTTCTTGAACCTCTATTACAGAGGGCTCCTCAGGATTAGTATCGGGATCAAATGCCAATTGGCTAATTTGAGCGATACGATTTTTTTGGGCACGTAAGCGCTTTTCTACCTCATCAACAGCTTCCGTCAACCTGTCGAAATTATCGTCCTGTTCTATTGTAATGATATGTGCTTGTAGAAGAGCTTCGAGTACAGGTTTTGACATAGAAACAGAAAATATAAGGGTGGATAACAGTAAGTTCTATAAAACAATATAAGTCATTATGTATGCAAATCCGTATGCAAACAAAACAGCCACTCACTGCTATTATGCTGTAAGTGGCTGTTTATCAGGCTCCCGAAGCTGGGCTCGAACCAGCGACCCTCTGATTAACAGTCAGATGCTCTAACCGACTGAGCTATTCGGGAATCGTGGTGCAAAAGTAGTGCGAAACCAAATACTACGCAAGTGTTAAGACTTAAAAAATATCATTGATTATGCTGATTTTGGCTAACCACATGGCAATCAATGCGAAAAAAGTCAAAATACTAGCGAAATGCATCTGGACGATGACTGGGAACATTCTCTAAAATTAGCTCTTTAATCCGTCGAGCGTCGCCTTTGGAGAAATTGCTGATCACAATCTCGGGGCGGGCCCGTGGAATGACCCGGACCGTTGAAAAGAACAAGCCATTATCAATCTCAACGCCGGAGATGTCAGAATAGAATACAAAATTATCAGTGCCGCCAATCAATTTGCGAGCACGGAACGTAACACCCTTATCGTTGAAGATAACTTCATCGGGAGTCAGCGGATCTTTAAAACTGCTGGATCGGAATTTTTCGTTTGGCATAGTGTCTGAACCGGGATTTAGCTGATTTATGGATTAAATTGATTTTGCTAGGCACTTCAATAAGAGGGAATCTACAATAATCAAAATCAGTTTAATCCATAAATCAGCTAAATCCCGGTTATTTTTTAGGTATATAAATTACTTTCTTGGTCTCGAAAAAAGGTTCTTCAAAATAGTCCGATAACTCATAAACACGGTAACGATCAGTTACTTCGGCCAGTTCTTCGGCTAGGTCTCCGCCTTTGAGATACAAAACACCATTGGGTCGATCGTTGTTACCCGCCTTGTGAATTTTATATCGTACCCAACCCAAAAATGGCTTCAAACGCGTGACTGCCCGGCTTACTACAAAATCGTAGGTCGTTGTTAATTGCTCCACTCGAATTTGCTCAGCTTTCACATTTGTCAGGCCTAATGCATCCGATACTTCCTGCACGACCTTTATTTTCTTACCGATGCTGTCGACCAAATGAAAATCGGCCATGGGAAATAGTATCGCCAACGGAATGCCCGGAAAACCACCCCCGGTACCTACATCCAGAATCTCGGTGCCGGGTTTGAATTGGACAATCTTAGCGATGCCCAACGAGTGCAGAATGTGCTTTTCATACAAAGCATCAATATCCTGCCGCGAAATTACATTGATTTTCGCATTCCAGTCACGATATAGCCCATCTAAAGCCGCAAAACGTTCTTTTTGCTCGGCAGTTAGCGTAGGAAAGTATTTTAAGATTAGATCAAGGTTCATTTTTCTTTCAACACTACGTTTAACGCCAGTAAAGCCGTTTTTTGCGACGTCTGAAAATGGTTTCTATACCTGCTAAACCATAGTAAAAGGCAAGTAACAAATCCATTAACGGAATACTAGCCCAATGAACCGTATGCGCTAGTCGGTGACTGATTCGACCAACAATGCTCCAGAAACCTAGTTCACGGAGAACGAAAATGCCCGTTCCAATTAGCAAAAGTAACCATTCGTTCGTTGTGAATGAATGATGCTGTAATTTATGGACTAGAACAACGAGACCAACCATCAGGGCTAGCACCCACGTTAATACGTGCGATCCGGTGAGCAACCCAAGCCGAAATTTGTTGCCGGGCTTATAGTACTTGCCTACGTTCAGGTGCCGTTTTTTCTGTAACCTCCATTCTGCCCAGGTTTCTTTGGGTTTCGACCACATAAATGTATCCGGATTGAGACATACGGCTGTATTTTGTCCTGTGGCTACTTCGTTAATAAACAGATCGTCGTCGCCACCCACCACATTGATGTGCGTATAAAATCCTTTGTTGGCAAAAAATAAGCTGGTTCGGTAGGCAAGATTCCTACCGACACCCATATACGGCCGACCTGCTAAAGCCAGCGAAAAATACTGTACAGCCGTAAACAGGGTTTCGGATCGGATTAGAAAATTGAGTAAACCCGGCTGGTGTTCGTATGGGGAGAAACCTAGTGAGATGGCTTTGGGGCTGTTGATTAGTGGTGCCACCATACTACTAAGCCAGCCATCGGAAGCTGGTCGACAGTCGGCGTCGGTGAGCAACACGATGGGGTAGCTTGCCTTTTTAAGGGCAATTGTCAGCGCATATTTTTTTGGCGTAACGTGCTCATGTTCTTTATCTATGCGAATAAATCGAACGCGCTGGAGATGAGGAATATCGTTTTCTAAAAATAGGCTGGTGCCATCGGTCGACCGATCATCCATGACTAAAATCTCAAAATCAGGATAATTCTGATCATTTAATAGCGGCAGCAATTCAATTAGATTTACCAATTCGTTGCGTGCGCAGACAATAATGGTGACCCCAGATCCGCTAGTAGAATTGGCCCCTAAGTCTAAGACGTTCTGCTCAGGTTGTCGGAAGAAGGCCGTTCGGGAATAGATAAAGAAGATATAAATGAGCTGAATACTGACCACAAGTAGCCAGATTATCAGTAAAGCTATAATCACCAGGAGGAAACGTTTACTCGCTATTGCGTTGGTTTTGAACGAAGTTGCAAAGATAAGCAGGTTTCAAGTTTCAAGTTCAATGTTTTAGGTTCAATGTTTCAAGCCTCTCCAATGAATCATGGAACCTTGAACCTGAAACAATTCTGGGTTCGTATCTTTGCAATATGACTTTTTCGATTTCTAGTCATGATCCACAGTCGAAGGCCCGAACGGGAACGCTGACCACTGATCATGGACCCATTCAAACACCGATTTTTATGCCTGTCGGTACGGCAGGAACCGTAAAGGCAGTTCACCAGCGCGAACTTGAAATCGATATCAATGCCGAAATCATTCTGGGCAATACGTATCATCTGTATCTGCGTCCTGGTCTGGAGGTACTTCGCCAGGCAGGTGGATTGCATGCATTCAACGGCTGGAAACGACCTATTCTAACTGATTCGGGTGGTTATCAGGTCTATTCACTGTCAAATACCCGTAAGATTAAGGAGGAGGGCGTGACCTTCAAGTCACACATCGACGGTTCAAAACATATCTTTACGCCTGAAGGCGTCATGGATATTCAGCGTACGATTGGAGCCGATATTATCATGGCTTTCGATGAGTGTACGCCCTACCCATGCGAGTATGGGTATGCCCGACAGTCGACGGAAATGACGCACCGATGGCTTGACCGATGCATCGATCGTTTCGATGCAACCAAAGGTCATTATGGTTATCGACAAACGCTGTTTCCTATTGTGCAAGGTAGCACGTACGCTGACCTTCGCCGTCAGTCGGCAGAAACGATTGCGAGTAAAGAGCGCGAAGGAAACGCTATTGGTGGGCTGGCAGTAGGCGAACCCGCCGAGGAAATGTATGCTACGATCGAGTTAGTAAATAGTATTCTGCCCGTTGATAAACCACGCTATTTGATGGGTGTAGGAACACCTGCCAATATTTTGGAAGCTATTGCTTTAGGGGTAGATATGTTCGATTGTGTGATGCCAACGCGTAATGCCCGACACGGACTATTATTCACAACGGAGGGTATTATCAACATCAAAAATGAAAAATGGAACCAGGATTTTAGTCCGATCGATGCGGGATTAGACGGGTATGCCAGTACGTTTTACTCGAAAGCTTATCTGCGTCATCTGGTTAAATCGGAGGAATTACTGGGCGGGCAAATTGCCAGTCTGCACAATCTGACGTTTTATCTCTGGCTTGTCAGACAGGCACGGGCTCATATCGAGGCCGGTGATTTTGTAGCCTGGAAAAATGAACAGGTTGTTCGGTTAATGCAGCGATTATAAATGAGGTTGGCAATAGTTAATATCCTGAATTCTAAATATTTAACTAGTAGCTTTCAGATTTATAGCTAGTTTTTATTAGTGGAATAATACCTTAGTGAAAATCAAAAAAGTCTCCTAATGATAAATTAAGGAGACTTTTTTGATTTTTGTCGTCATATGCTTACTGAAAGTCACTAGATGACTCAGTGGCCCAAAGCCTTCACCGAGTTGTATGGTAACGTCGACGGAATTTAGCCCAACCTTGTTCGCTAATCGCTGGTTTTTTTTGCCCGCTGATGTAGTGATACGAACGATTTGGCAGGCTC
Source organism: Spirosoma arboris (assembly GCF_009754945.1). Classification (GTDB taxonomy): domain Bacteria; phylum Bacteroidota; class Bacteroidia; order Cytophagales; family Spirosomataceae; genus Spirosoma; species Spirosoma arboris. The sequence continues at coordinate 123,983 of NZ_WPIN01000002.1, read as the reverse complement.
GGTTTCGGATTATAATAATCACGATGTCATTTACAGTCCTAGGGATACTAATTGCTTTAGTTCAGCAACCAGAATTTCGGTCGGAAGCGCGGATTATTCCTGAAATGAATACGGGCGCGAGCGACTTGTTTAAGCGACTCTCATCAATGGCTGGCTTTGTGGATGTTGATTTCTCGGATGCAGAAGACGTGGATGCCGTTCGTCCAGACTTGTATCCTAATGTATTACAGAGTACGCCGTTTATTCTTTTCCTGATTGATCAGTCTGTTCACATCAAGGGCCAACCGAAAACAGTTGGTCAGTTCCTAGTAGCAAACCATACTAGCTGGTCATGGAAGCAATTAGTCTCATTTGATAAGCAAAATGAAGATAACCGTTCCCGTACTACTAATATTCAGGGACCAGTGTACTTGTCGGCGCAACAGCAAGAATTGGCCGAGGAAATTAGCGAACGAGTCAATGCTAAACTCGATACGCGTTCGGGTATCATTACAATTACCGTTAAAATGCCTGATGCTCAAGTTGCCGCCAGCGTGACCCAACTGGCATTGAATTATCTGACCCGGTATGTGACGGCCTATAGAACGAAAAAAGCTCGGGAGGATTTAACCTTTTACGATCGACAATTAGACGCAGCTCATCAACGATACCAGACAGCGCAGTCAGCTTTATTCCAGTATAACGATAATCACAAGGCTATTGCGATGCAGGTTGCTACGGTGGATAGACATCGTATGGAGACTGAACTGACAATTGCCCAGACCGTTTATACTGAATTATCTCGCCGGTTCGAACAGGCTAAGCTTAAAGTGCAGGAACGAACCCCCATCTTTAATGTACTCGAACCACCTAAAGTACCACTTAAACGAATATCGCCCAGACGAATGCTAACCGTTCTACTTTCTTCACTGGCAGGACTGGTGATAAGTGTTCTGGTTGTACTGATTCAGCAAGCCGATCTGGCTGGACGATTAAAGGCGATTGTCGCAGAAGATACATATTGTTACGAACCCATTAATTAGACTCAACTGGTGATAGACGCACTTCGACAGAAAGAAAAGAAAATTGCCGTCATTGGCTTAGGGTATATCGGTTTGCCGGTTGCACTTGCTTTTGCCCGACAATTTCGAGTTGTTGGTTTCGATAACAACCCGAATCGTGTGGCCATGCTACAGCGGTCTGAAGACCCTTCGCGGGAGTTGTCATCCGATGCGTTTATTGGAACGGATATTCTCTTCACGGCCGATCCTAACGAACTGAAGCAGGCGCATTTTTTCGTTGTGGCGGTTCCTACACCGGTAGATGATTACAAAGTTCCCAACATAAAACCGTTGCAGCAGGCTTCAGCGGCCATTGGTGCTGCCCTTAAACCAGGAGATTATGTTGTGTACGAATCTACGGTTTATCCCGGCTGTACAGAAGGGGACTGTTTACCCATACTGGAATCGCAGTCTGGCCTGAAATTGGGCACTGACTTTAAACTTGGGTATTCTCCTGAACGCATTAATCCCGGTGATAAAGCCCGAACACTAACGGATATTCTAAAAGTTGTATCGGGCAATGATGAAGAGGCCGCTCATACTATTGCCGAGGTTTATGGTAGCATCATTCGGGCGGGTATCTACACAGCTCCGAGCATTAAGGTTGCCGAAGCGGCTAAAGTCATTGAGAACGTTCAGCGAGACCTCAATATTTCGCTCATGAATGAGCTGGCAATCATCTTCGATAAAATGGGTATTGACACGCAGGAAGTGATAAAAGCAGCTGCGACGAAGTGGAATTTTATGCCCTTTACGCCAGGATTGGTAGGAGGACACTGTATTGGCATTGACCCGTATTATCTGCTTCATAAATCCCGTCAGTTGGGTTACGAACCACAGGTAATTAATTCAGGACGGCGCGTCAATGATAGTATGCCGGCGTATATCGCTACAAAGCTGGTACAGATGCTGTTGCAGCATTCCAAAAATCCGAGCGAAACCCGCGTGCTGGTTATGGGGCTAACATTCAAGGAAAATATTGCTGACATCCGTAATTCGAAAGTAGCTGATCTGGTGCGTGAGCTCATGGAGTATGCGATTAATGTGCATACTATAGATCCATATGCGTCGCCAAATGAAGTAGCTCGTGAGTACGGCCTGAATCTGATGGACAAACCTTCAGGCCAATACGACGCGGTGATTGTGGCCGTTGGACATGATGCCTATAGAGATTTGGACCTTGCCTATTTCAAATCACTGATGAAGCATGCGCCCATTTTGTTGGATTTGAAGGGCTTATATCAGATGCGTAAAGACGATGGAATAGACTACTGGCAGCTTTGATCAGGTAATCAGAAGAGATATGAAGGTAGTCATTGTTGGTAGCCGGTTAATTGATTCGCTGGAGCAACACCTTTGCGATTCATTCCGGGTGTTAGGGCATAGTGCCTCCCTACTTGATATTGCAGATGGATTGCCTGTTTCCTCTAAAATTAATTACTGGGTATCGCGGTTCGTTGAATTTTATGACCGGGCTATCAGCAAAACTATAGCGGACAAAATCATAAAACTTCGCCCCGATCTGGTCGTCATTGTCTATCGCTATCTACATCCAATATTGGTAGAGCAATTGAAAAAGCAGTTAGGCGATGTGTTGATCGTGCAAATGAATCCTGATCCTCTTTCAAACCTTGAAAAGCAGCAGATCATTGCCACTGATTTCGATTATTACTTTTCCAAAGAGCCCTACATTGTTGATACGTTGCGACACAAAGCTGGTCTGAATGCGCATTATTTGCCTGAGGGTTTTAATCAGCGCATTCACCAAAAACCGCCTATCGAAAAAGCTGTTGCTGAATGGCTAACTGACATTGACGTATTGGTATTTGGCAATTTGTATGCGTATCGCGCTCGTATGATTGAGCAACTTATGCGGGCCGGTGTGAAGGTAAAAGTGTATGGTACGCAAGGGCCCTACCTGCGCCCGGAGGTTAGCTCAATTTTTCAACAGCAATACCTGGTTGGTCAGGAAAAAAACAGGCTGTTATATGGGGCCAAAATTGTTTTCAATAATTTTCATTACGCTGAAGTAAGCTCGGTCAATCAGAAATATTTTGAAATCAACGGTATTGGCGCGTTCCAGCTCTGCGACTACAAATCAACGATAGATGATCATACCGGTGTTCCTCCTGAGCAGGTAACGTACCGAACGATAGATGATGCCATCGATAAAATACGGTATTATCTGGCACGACCTGATAAACGGCACGAACTCGCCAAACAACAATACACTCATTTTCAGCAACACCACACGTTCGACCAACGGGTTACGCAACTCTTGCAAACGATAGGCCTAGCTCCCTTACTGGATTCTGAGCAGGTACAACTCAATGGCCGATGGGACGACTAATACTGAGTTTGGTTATTTTTCTGGTTTCGTTATGGCTGGCAGCCAGTTCGTTTTATGAAGCACTGGCTGTATCTTTTTCGTTGTATACATTCCTTACATTCGTTCATCGAATTGGCCAACGTATAGCTATTCTGGAGTGTATCAGTGCCATTGCGTCGCTCGAGATTTTAGCCGTGCCGGCTGTTACGTACTGGATGTTCCCGGCTTCGATGCCTATTGAGTCGGTTACTTATTTTGGCTATGCTTTGCCTGCCTGTATAGCGTTTTATGCTGGCCTACATGGGTTTACCAATAATTCTTCTGAGGATTCACACCGGCATTATATTCAGCATGTAATTGAGTACCTCCAGCATCGTAAGACCGCTTGTTTGTTCCTGTTTTTTATTGGATTAGTCGGATTCCTGGTAAAAATAGTGATCCCGCTTGCGCCTGCTTTTGTGGGAACATTGCCCATGTATTGTTTGCTGATAAGCGTTTTGTACGCTTATTATTCCAGAAGCGCATACCGGACTCCACTTATCGGACTCGTCGTTATACTCCTGCTGGCAAATACGGTTCGGACGGGCATGTTTGGGGATTTGTTTTTCTGGGTTTTATTGGCGCTCGTTTTAGGGACTGTTAGCTTTTCAATCCCACTGACCATTCGCTCAAAAACAGTTCTGATTGGGTTTGCCTTTGCCTTTCTTTTAGTTATCCAGTCAATCAAAGCCGAATATCGCTACAATACCTGGGGGCACCTTCGTAACGAACGTACTGCCAATGCGGGCCTGATGACTGAACTGCTCATCGACCGACTTACCTATCCTGAGAAGCTACTGAATATAAGGCATCTTTTTGCTTCGTTTGGGCGCTTCAATCAAGGCATAATGATTGGCAGTGCTATGGCTAAAGTTCCTGTACATGAAGCCTATGCCAATGGTGAAGTATTGCTGGCATTTATTTATCCGTTGGTGCCACGCCTGTTTTGGTCTGATAAACCCCAAACAGGCGGTTATGAAAATATACGACGCTTTACAACCCTAACCCAGTTTGAGAACACCAGTATTAATCTCTCTCCAGTGGGCGAAGGCTATGTGAATTTCGGCTATGGGGGTATTCTGTTTGCCTATTTATATGGCTTACTGTTAAGAGGATGCTTTCAAGCTGTTTTTATCATGGCCGAGCGAGTTCCTTCAGTCATTTTATGGTTGCCAATGCTATATGTCGGGTGTCTGACGATGGAAACAGACTTGCTATCGACCTGGGGAAGTTTAGTGAACAGTGCCCTGTTCATTGCGATCCTGTTTTGGTCGACGAAAGGCATAGGCATTGAGCTTTAGTATTTCTATGATTGTTACGTATCTATTTCGTAGCCGGGGAACCGGTAATAGCATTGAAGAGCTATTTGGCAGTATTCAGCGCGAACTTGATCGACAGCCAGACATGCTGACGACTCGAATTCAGTTGCCGTATGTTAGTCGCGGTTGGTGGAGTGTCTGGCAAAATATGCGCTTTCTACGAGCAGTGTCGGCCACTATTTTTCACATAACCGGCGATATCCATTACGCAGCACTGGCCCTGCCTGCCTCACACACAGTACTGACAATTCATGATTGTAGTATCCTGGAAAAGAGCCGAAACCACCCCTTACGGTACGCTCTGTTCTGGTTGTTCTGGTATTACCTGCCTATTCGTCGGGCTGGTGTTGTAACGGTGGTTTCGGAAAAAACGCAGCAGGACTTGGTTCGACATGTAGGGCAAGTGGCTCAGAAAGCAGTTGTAGTAGCTAATGGATACGATCCGGCGTTTGTGTATCAACCGGCTGCGTTTCGCAAACAAAGCCCCATCTTATTACAAGTAGGCACTGCTCCTAACAAGAACCTGTTGCGCCTGATTGCCGCTATCGAAGGCATTGTTTGTACACTTATTATCATTGGTCCGCTAACAAATATCATCACTCGGGCACTCCGGGAGTATCGAATTAATTACCGGAATTACATTGACCTGAGTCGAGCGAGAGTAGTTCAATTGTATGAAGAATGTGATATCGTCACGTTCGTGTCAACCTACGAAGGATTCGGAATGCCCATTCTTGAAGCCAACGCCGTTGGCCGTGCAGTTATCTCGTCGGACCTGGAGCCGATGTGCACGATTGGTTCCGATGCGGCCCATTTTGTGAATCCGACAGATGTGTCAGCTATTCGACAGGGCATCTTGCAATTGATTCAGGATGACACATTACGTCAGTCGCTGATTGAGGCTGGCAGAAAGAATGTTCAGCGCTACACTGTAACGGCAACTGCTAATCAATACCGCTCTCTTTATGAGAAACTTGCTGGGGTTCAATCCTTATCTAAACGAGCAGTATGAAGATCCTTTTATCGGCAGATTGCTTCTATCCAGCGCAGATGGGCGGACCTAGTAATACGATTTATTGGCAGGCGAAAGCATTGAAGTGTGCTGGTCACGACGTAACCGTAATAGCGACTTCTCAGAATTTACCGTCATCTGTTCCGTTAAACCGATGGCTAACACTGGCTTGTGGTCAGGTAATTTATACCCGAAATCCTCATTTCTACTTACCTCTCAATCACATATGGCAAGGTTGGCTGGCTATTCAAAAAGCGGATATCGTTCACATAAATAGCTTGTTTTATCCGGCATCAATGATCTGGGTACTAATGAGTCGGCTGGTGGGCAAACCCGTTGTTTGGTCGCCACATGGTGAATTGAGTCCAATCGCTTTACAGTTTCGGCCGCATCTCAAACGATTGATATTAGGGATCATTAAGCGCTGCGATCCGACGGTTCAGTTTCATGCAACCAGTGCCACAGAGACGATGCATATTCGTCAGCATTTTGGGGCAACTGTTGTGGTAGGTGAAATTTTGAACCGAATGGAATTACCTGCTCTCGTACTACCAACACCTATTGATCAGGCAAGTCAACCCTACCTGCTGTTTATAGGTCGACTGCACCCGATCAAGGCTATTGATCACTTGCTTATGGCTTTGAGTGCGTCGAATGTATTTATTGAAAGCAATTACGTACTAAAGCTTGCAGGGCCAGAAAACGATAAAGCGTATGCGCGAACACTGATTGAATTAGTGCAGAAGCTGGGCCTTTCGGCGAAGGTGTCATTTATCGGCCACGTGCAGGATGAAGCGAAAGAACATCTATATGCCAATGCCCGATTGACAATTTTACCATCTCACTCGGAGAGCTTCGGAAACGTTGTCATTGAATCACTGGCGCAAGGCACGCCGGTCGTTGCTTCGACAAATACGCCCTGGCAACTACTTGAAACGGAACGAGTCGGTAGCTGGGTCTCGAACGAACCTGTCAAACTTCAGGAAGCCATTGACAGATACCTGACAATGCCAATAAACGAGTATGTCGGCTATCGTGAACGAGCAGTTGAACTGGCTCGCCAACGGTTTTCGATAGCTGGGAACAACGGTGAATGGGACCAATTTTATGAGCAGATACTCCATAAGTTAGGACGAAAACCAAAGGCTTTAATCGACTGATTATGACCGATAAGAACGCTATTGATTTCCATACCACCATTGCCGCCGAATTTAGTCGCAAATACGAATCATCGAAGGCATTTCAGGAGCGATTTCGAGTCTGGACAGGGTTATTCGATCGCTACCTAAAATTGACGGATCATGTTATCGATCTTGGCTGTGGACCCGGCATTTTCAGTAATTATCTCGCCGATAAAGGATGTATCGTAACGGGTATTGACGGCTCAGTGGCAATGATTGCCCTCTGCCAGCAAAATAGCACATCAGCGAATGTGCAATACATCGTGCAGTCGTTGCCACTGACCAATCTGGCGTACTACACCCCGCAGGACATTGTACTGATGTCGAGTGTTCTCGAGTATGTAGACGACATGACCAGAATGCTTGAACAGGCCCGATCGCTTCTGAGGCTAAATGGTTTGTTGATTGTCTCTATACCTAATCAGATGAGCGTCTTTCGTGTGATTGAGCGAGTCGCATTCGGGCTAATGAAACGCCCTAGATATTTCGCTCATATTCGCCACATGTCTACCAAAGTAATGTTCGATCAGCAGTTGACTAAGCTGGGGTTCGATCCTCTGGAAACCGTTTATTTCTCAAACAACGATCCCATATCGAGCGTGCTAAAGCCATTCTTAGCCGAAGAATACGTCAATAATTTACTGGTTGGCGTCTATCAAAAAAGAGATGTATAGTATCGAATGAAAATTCTTAGTGTTGTCGGTGCCCGGCCCAATTTTATCAAATTAGCTCCATTACATCAGGCCTTTCTAGCGTATTCTACTATCGAGTCGAAAATTGTCCACACCGGCCAGCATTACGACACTGGAATGAGCGATGTATTTTTCAATCAACTCAGGTTGCCTCAACCCGATCATTATCTCAACGTAAACCCTGGCACAACTACCCAACAGACGGCAGACATTCTGCACAAATTTGAGCGCGTTCTAAACGTGGATCGACCTGATTGGGTACTGGTCGTTGGCGATGTGACGAGTACGCTTGCCTGTGCGCTTACTGCCGCCCAAATGGGAATTCGGGTGGCCCACGTTGAAGCAGGATTGCGTTCGGGTGATAGCCAGATGCCAGAAGAACGTAACCGAATTTTGACAGATTCTTTATCGAACCTCTTATTTGTGACTGAGCAGGCTGGGTTAGACAATCTCCAGCGTGAAGGAATTTCTAGCGAAAAAATTCATTTCGTTGGTAACGTGATGATTGACTCGCTAGTGCAGTACAAGCCAGAAGCGAGTAAGTTGAATACCGTTGGCACATTGGGTTTACTGCCAGGCCAGTACGTGATGATCACCATGCATCGCCCCGCCAATGTCGATACTGAAGCAAGGCTGAGAAAGCTTTTGAGTCTCGTGGAAAATATAGCCAGTCTTAGGCTTGTGCTATTCCCAATACATCCTCGTACTCGCGCCAATCTGCTCAAATTTGGCCTGAATACACTGCTTGATGCTATACCAAACGTCCGACTTCTGGAGCCTCAGGGCTACCTGGAATTCATGAACTTGATGGAACATGCCGCCATCGTAATTACAGATTCGGGTGGTGTACAGGAAGAAACAACCTACTTGCAAGTCCCGTGCCTGACGTTTCGTGAATCGACTGAGCGACCTGTTACAATTGACCTCGGGACGAACCAACTCATCCCCGATTTAAATCCGGAAACAGCAAGATGTAAAGTAGTTGACATTCTGCGTGGCCGTGTAAAAACTAGCTGTATACCACCCTTGTGGGACGGGCAAGCCGCCGGGCGAATTGCAAAAGTGTTTCTAAATGCAGAGGATGTGGAGGAATCTCTGCGACACTCTTTTTTATCTCGTTAGTCTCTGCGTTTGAAAAACCTATGAAGCAACTTATCCAAAACTTGAAAACCGGTGAAACGGTGCTCGAAAATGTACCCATTCCTCAGGTAGGCAGGGGCCAGGTATTGATTCAAACCCGACGCTCTTTAGTGTCGCTAGGTACAGAGCGGATGCTGGTCGAGTTTGGGAAAGCTAACTTGATTAACAAAGCTCGTCAACAGCCTGACCGGGTGAAGCAGGTGATTGAGAAAGTTCAGTCGGATGGGTTACGACCGACGCTAGAGGCTGTACTTCGAAAACTTGATCAGCCGTTGCCGCTGGGTTATTGCAATGTAGGTACGGTGTTAGCCTTGGGTGAAGGCGTTACAGATTTGCGTATTAATGACCGGGTTGTTTCGAATGGTTCTCACGCAGAAGTGGTTTGTGTATCTCGTAATTTAGTCGCTCCAATTCCGATTAATGTTAGCGATGACGAAGCTGTTTTTACGGTTATAGGGTCTATTGGATTGCAGGGGATTCGACTGCTAAATCCGACACTGAATGAAACCATCGTGGTTATCGGTTTGGGCCTGATTGGTCTGTTGACCGCCCAACTGCTTCGACTGAATGGTTGCCGTGTAATTGGAGTCGATATAGACGAGACAAAATGTCAATTAGCCGAGCAACAGGGTATTACAGTTTTTAACGCAGCAGCCGGAACAGATCTGATCAAATCTGTTTTGGCATTCACCAATACCATTGGTGCAGATGGCGTTATAATTACCGCTTCGGCGCGAACAGATGAACTCATGTCGCAAGCAGCCCGCATGAGTCGCCAACGAGGGCGAATTGTGCTGATTGGGTCGGTTGGTCTAAACCTGAATCGGGCGGAGTTTTATGAAAAAGAATTGACATTTCAGGTATCGTGTTCATACGGTCCCGGCCGGTACGACAACGTTTATGAACAGCAAGGGCATGATTATCCAATAGGGTATGTCCGCTGGACAGAAAACCGAAACTTCCAGACAGTACTACATTTTCTGGCAAGCGAGCAACTGGACGTCAAGACGCTTATCTCCGAGCGAGTTCCATTGGCTGACTATGCCAGGATTTATGGCGATATAAAATCAAGCCACCGAATTGCTTCATTGCTTACCTATCCTGAAGAAATTAGCCTAAGCTCACGGATAAACCTAAAAAGTTATCGGTACAAGCAGGGCACAGGTACGGTTGGTATTATTGGCGCGGGCAACTTTACGGGCTCGATATTATTGCCAGCCTTAAAATCAGCAGGTGCTACGCTCAAAACGATTGCCAGTGCGGGTGGTCTGAACGCAACATTACTGGCTAAGAAATACGGCATTGCCCAAAGCACAACTGACTACCGGCAAATTCTGGCTGATACCGACATTGATCTTTGCATCATTACAACGCGGCACGATAATCACTCCCGTTTAACGATCGAAGCCTTGCAAGCCGGTAAGCATGTGTTTGTCGAAAAGCCTTTAGCGATACACGACCATGAACTCGCCCAGATTATTGATGCACAACGAGCATCAGACCGAATGGTAATGGTTGGTTTTAACCGACGATTCTCGCCCTTTGTCCAAAAAATGAATGTGTTGCTGGGTAAACCCGAAATTCCTATGAACGTAGTCGTCACTATAAATGCGGGCTTTATTCCGGCGAATTCATGGGTGCATGACCGAGCCGTTGGTGGCGGGCGTATTCTTGGTGAAGTGAGTCATTTTGTCGATCTGATTACCTACCTGACCGGAAGCCTGGTGCATAGTGTATGCATGAACGCAATGGGCCAATCGCCAACTGAAACAAGTGATTCAGCATCGCTGCTATTACGTTATGAAAATGGCTCTACAGGTGTCGTTAATTATTTCAGCAATGGAAGCAAAGCGTACTCGAAAGAACGAATTGAGGTTTATTCACTGGACAGAACATTGGTTCTGGACAACTTTCGGCAACTAACCGGTTATGGGTTTAAGCGCTTTTCGAACTTATCTGGTCGTCAGGATAAAGGCCATGCGGAACAGATAAAACGGTTGCTGGCACAAGTACGAACCGGTGGGGCCTCAGTAATACCATTTAATGAACTTATTAATGCAACGCAAACCACATTGGGAGCTTTGCAAAGTCTGCGAGAAAATCGCTGGATCGATGTAGCAGGTATCGGTGTAGGTCCAGAGTTGGTGCCACCATGAATAACCTTGGCCTGATCTGGCGAACTGTTCGGCATTTAACGCTACGACAGATCGTTTATCAACTTCTCCACCGACTGCGTCGTCAGCCTAGATTATCGTTGCCCAAAACAACTCCACAAGGGTATTTCACAACCGTACCTGCGGCCGATAAATCCATTTCTTGGCAACATGGTGTATTTACGTTCCTAGATCAGTCGGTTCAGTTTACGTCTGAAATTGATTGGAACTACGACGATTATGGTAAGCTCTGGACATACAACCTCAACTACTTCGACTTTCTTAATCAGCCAGATATGAAGGTTGAGGTTGGGTTGGAGTTTATCCATAATTTCATAACCCAAACAGATTCATTGCAGGATGGTCTGGAGCCTTATCCAACCTCGTTACGAATTATGAATTGGGTCCAGTTTCTGAGTCGCCATCAGATTCAGAATGAGGCTATCAATCAGCATCTGTTTGCTCAGATCACCTTGCTCAACCACCGCTTAGAATATCACTTAGCTGGTAATCACCTCCTCGAAAACGGCTTTGCATTACTTACTGGTGGCATCTATTTTCATCAGGAACATTGGTTCTACAAGGCTACCCGGCTTATTCGTCAGGAACTAACGAAGCAAATTCTGGCCGATGCTGGGCATGATGAACGCAGCCCGATGTATCACCAGATTCTCCTCGACAGATTGCTGGATATCCTGCTGATTTTGCAGCGTCAGACCTGGCATAACGATACCCACTTTATTCGGTTCCTAACCGACAAAGCCACTCAAATGCTCGGATGGCTCAATAGCATCACCTTCAACAATGGCGATGTGCCCATGGTTAACGATGCTGCCTGGGGAATTGCTCCAACAACTACCCAACTTCGAGAAAAGGCCAAAATTATACTGCCTGAACTGACGCAAATCCAGGTTCCGTTAACGGCCAGCGGTTATCGCCTATTTCGACAAAACCTGTATGAGCTTTTTGTTGATGTTGGACCGGTTGGCCCTGACCATCAACCTGGACATGCCCATGCCGATACGTTTTCATTTGTACTAAATGTGGATAACTTACCTCTGATTGTGGATAACTCCATATGTACCTATCAGTCAGGCGCTCGTCGATCATGGGAGCGGAGTACAAGTGCACATAATACCGTAACCATACGTGAAACCAATTCATCGGAAGTCTGGGCTAACTTCCGGGTTGGCCGTCGAGCACGGGTAAAGGTATTGGCTGATACCCAAACCGGCCTGACCGCTCTGCATGACGGTTATCGACAATTGGGTGTCATACATGAGCGCACCTGGCTGGTTGAACCTAGCCGTCTAGTTATAACCGATCAGCTGTTGCAGATGCATACCAAAACATCGTCCATGAAATCGGGAGTTGCTCGGTTTTATTTTCACCCAACTGTTTCTGTACAACTTGTTGATGATTTCGTTAGAGCGGATTCCGTAATAATGTCATTTCATTCAGAGACTAAACCAAGGTTTTGCGTCATAAGCTATGCTATGGCCGAAGGTTTCAATCGTCTTTGTCCAGGGCAATGCCTTGAAGTTGCATTCACAACTAGTCTTGAAACGACCCTACTATTCTCGGAATGAACATACTTTATCTTACGTTTTATTTCGAGCCAGACATAGGTCCTGGCGCCTTCCGAAATACGACTCTGGTCAATGAATTGTCTTCGCAATTGACAGCCAACGATTCTGTTCATGTTATTACAACGCAACCGAATCGCTATAACTCGTATAAACCAGCCGCTGTTGAACGCGAAGAGTGTCGTAATGGAGGTTGCTCGATCTCGGTCCAGCGAATTAAGATACCGAACCATAAAAGTGGCTTTTTTGATCAAATACGCTCATTTTTCGCTTATTATAGGCGTGTTTTTCAACTCACCAAAGGACATAACTATGACTTGATTATAGCGTCCTCATCGCGTTTGTTTACCGCTTTTCTGGGGGCGCGACTGGCTCGAAAACAGACTATTCCACTGTTTTTAGACATTCGTGATTTATTCCGGGAGGCCATTTCAGATGTTATCAGGTTCTCATTAGTTCATGCCGTACTGAATCCATTATTACGCGCAGTTGAACGATATACATTTGGCTATGCCAGCCACATCAATCTGGTATCTGAAGGGTTTCGATCTTATTTCGAGTCATTTCAACAAGCAACCTACAGCTATTTTACGAATGGTATTGACGTGGATTTCCTGGATATGCCAGCTAGCCTTCTAAACCTGAATCGACAGATTAAAACCATACTTTACGCGGGTAATATTGGCGAAGGACAAGGATTACATACAATTATTCCAGAAGCGGCCCGACAATTGGGTTCGGCATATCGCTTCCTGGTTATTGGGGATGGCGGGGCTAGAGAGAAACTGGAATCAGCCCTTAAGGGTAACAACTGTACAAACGTTGACTTACGTAGCCCTATCAAGCGGAAGGAGTTAATCGCTGAATATCAAAAGGCTGATTATCTATTTGTGCACCTAAATGATATCGATGCCTGTAAGCGAGTGTTACCTTCCAAGCTATTTGAGTATGGAGCAACAGACAAGCCCATCCTGGCTGGGGTAGCTGGTTATGCGGCATCATTTGTGCGGGAGTACCTACCTAACTCCATCCTATTTGACCCTAGTGACGTAGCAAGTTTAACCCGACAGTTACGTGAAACATCGTATTATACGCAACCCAGAATAGCTTTTAAGCAGCGGTTTAGTCGACAGACGATTAATACCGACATGGCGCAACAAATTCGACGGATACTGGAAGCGTAACCAAGTACAAGCCGAATTCAATAGGATCTGGTAGAGTTGGTGGAGGAACTCATAAAAAAAAGGGTCGGTTTCTCAAAACCGACCCCACTGAACTCACTTAAAATCGTTGACTCTATTAAATACCAGCCGGTTTTACACTCTTGCCGATAGCAATCAGATCTTCGGGCGTTTGTAGTCCTAATACTTTCTTCAGCACTTTGCCATTGCTGTCAATAAACAACAGGGTTGGATAGGCTTCGAGCGGATACACTTGCGACAGGGCTGGGCCTTCACCCTTCTCCATGTCCATTTTCACGTTGATGAATTTGCCGTTATAGAAATCGCCAACGGCTTTTTTTGTGAAAACTTCCTTCTGAAGCTTCTTACAAGGACCACACCAGCTAGCATAGGCGTCCAGAAAGATTACCTTTTTTTCGGCTTTGGCCTTTTTCAAAATCTCTCTCCAAGAGGTTTCCGTAAATTGAATGCCTTCTGCGTCATTTTTAGGAGCGAGCTTTTTAGGGGCAGCGGGGTTTGGCCGGGTTGAATTAAGAGCGGCATGAGTCGATTGGGCGTTGAAGCCAACAAAGAGGATTGCAAGTAGCCAAAATACTTTTTTCATAGTCAAACCGGCAAACCGGTGGTCTTTTAATGGTTTTCTGAGTGTATAACGCGTCAGCAAGTGATTTTCGTTTCTTCTGCAATCACTTGTTTATGAAGCAAATTAGTGGGCAGCAGGACAAATTGCAAATGACGTGCCATTCTCGGTAATCTTTCCGAACTTTGCAGCCGTTTTTGTTCCCGTTTATTATGCCTGTTAAACAAGCCGAATTCTTTGTCAGCAACTCCGACCCGGCCAAATGCCCCAAGCCCGATCGGCCTGAATATGCCTTTATCGGGCGCTCGAATGTCGGTAAATCATCGCTGATTAATATGCTAACGGGCCGTTCATCCCTAGCTAAAATTTCGGGAAAACCCGGCAAAACGCAGTTAATCAATCACTTTCTTATTGATAACGAATGGTACTTAGTCGATTTGCCGGGTTATGGCTACGCTCAGGTAAGTAAAAGCGAACGCGAAAAATTTGCCGCTCTTATTGATGGGTATCTGACATCCCGCCCCAATTTACTTTGTATTTTTGTGTTGGTCGATTCGCGGATTGAACCCCAAAAACTTGATCTTGACTTCATGAGTAATTTAGGGGAACGGGGATTACCGTTTGTGGTTGTATTCACGAAAACCGAGAAACTTGGCCCGACTAAACTGCAAACTACGCTTGAAACTTACCGATCTAAACTGCTCGAAGATTGGGAGGAAGCCCCAGACTTTTTTGTTACATCGGCCATTACTTCAGTCGGTCGAGAAGACATTCTGTCCTTTATTCGACCGCTGAATGAGGGGTATTTAAAAGAGCAAAAGAGCGAAAGAATGAAAGGGCGAAAAACGGGCAAGTAGTATCTCAATACTTTAAATGGGCAATACACCGCCCAAAATACACGTTACCAATTTACAAAGTCTCTCTATGGAAGCATTAAAACAGATTGCCAATGTGGCTGGATACAGCGGCCTTTACCGAATTCTGAAACCTGGCCGGGCGGGCGTTATTGTCGAATCATTAGATGACAAGAAAGCCAAAACAATGATGGGTCCAACCGCTCGTGTATCAGTGCTAAATGATATTTCTATCTATGTCGATGATGACAGTGAGGAACAATCTGTATCGCTAAGCACTGTATTACTGGCAATTAATGAAAAATACGGTGATGAACTACCCGTTGATCCCAAAGGCTCAAATGACCAGTTAGCCGATTTTATGGCTTCAGTTGTACCGACGTATGATCGAGACCGCGTGCGGACAACCGACATTAAAAAATTGGTTAGCTGGTACGGTATTTTACGTCAGTTTGCTCCTGAAGTATTTGAAGCTCCGGCTGAAGAAGCTCCAGAAGAAACAGCCGAAATTGCTGAAACGCCAGAAGCTACTGAGATCGCAGAAGCGCCAGTCGCTGAAACGCCAAAAGCAGAAAAAACACAAGAAGCATAAACAGTTGTTAACTCTGGAGAGTTAATAAATAGATCACATTAAAGTTCTTCATTTTCAGTGAGAACGGAAAAGCCGCGATGACCCTTGGTTTCGCGGCTTTTTTTTATGCTTTACAATTAGTTCTTTCTGACAGGATTAACAGGATAAAACAGGATTAGGGAATAGAAAGAAATCCTGTTAATCCTGTCAGAAAACAATCAAAATGGTGTCACATCAACCGCAACCTGGAAAGCGTGTTTGCCCGTGCTGAAAATGATTCCTTTCAGGGGAGATACATCGCCAAAATCCCGCCCCCAGGCGGTAGTAATGTGCCTTTCCTGCGGGACTAAGTCGTTTGTAGGATCGAAATCGCACCAGCCCACATCTGGAACATAAACCGATACCCAGGCATGCGTTGCGTCGGACCCCTGTAATTTGGGTTTGCCCGGTAGAGGTTGCGTTTCGAGATAACCACTAACATATCGGGCAGCAAAGCCCATACTGCGAAGGCAGGCTATGGCAAGGTGTGAAAAATCCTGACAAACTCCCTTCTTTTCCCGTAACACCGTTTTGAGTGGCGTATGAATGGTTGTGAAGCCAGGAACATACGTAAACTCAGTATAGATTTTACGGCATAATAAGCGTGCGCTCTGATAAAACGACTGATTGTCATTGAAACAGTCGGTGGCAAAACGATTTATTTCGCTATCCCATTGAACGAATGGACTCGGAAGCATATAATCGAGAAGCTCATTTTTTAGCACTCTATCCGCCTTAAATTTTTCCTTGACCTCGTTAGGTGTCATAAAAAAATCGTTGGCCATTGACGAATGCGTCTCAACAATGCTTTTAGCCAGGAGTGTAAGCTTATTATGTGGTTTATAGATTGAAAAGTAGTGGAGTGTGTTGCCAAAATAGTCCGTGCGAACGTACACTTCATCCGGTAAGGGAGAAATTAAAAGTGAAAAATCACGACAAGATTGTCGAAATAAACTCTTGGGCATTATACAAGCCAACCCGTGATAGTTAGTCACATTTTCACTGTAATTGTACTGCGTCTTATGAATTAGCCTATAATTCATTCTCCAAATCAATTATTGTTTCGGTAATAGAGTGCTGCGGAGCTGTATGGTTAAAATACTGATTAGTTGTATAGTCGGATACCGATAAGATTAGTGAATATACATTAGATAAGATCGTATCTAACTTTTCGTAAGCCTGCGATTTCTCTTCTGCTGCTGAAATCTCCGATACATCAATAAGTTTTATTTGCGTAGATGCTTCTAAAATAGCTTTTCTGGATTTACTTAATCGAACTGAAGGCTGTGGTAACTGACTAATATTATGATCCAGTGAGTCTAACAGATAGGCAAGGGAAGCTGGAATTTGCTTGTCTAATAAAAGCATATCCAATACATATTCCATTTCAAAATTTGTCTTGTAAGTTGCTCGATAGTGCGATAACGCAAAATGATTCATCAAGGCAAGTTCCATCAATTCATTTTCAATAAATTGCTCCGTTTTAATACTAAAAATAGACTGAATAATGGTAATTTTCGATAAAATACGCTCAACTAATTTGCCAATTTCAAATAAATAATAGCCATCATTTCTTGGTATCGATTCGTTGACTATACCATAGAACGTGAATAATTTATTTTGTAAATTGGTAAGCGTATTATGAATATCGTTTGGATTTTGATCAGGCCGAATTTTTTGAAGTTTTTCGTTAATATCCTCAATGACATCGATCGTTCGCCAGGTTACATTATTCCAGCGCTCGCGAACAGCAATCATAGCTCTCAGAAACGATTGAATAGATGATGTAATGGTTCCAATTTTTGCTGCATTGGAAATACTATCCGCAATAATTGGGTATGGATTTTTGAAATCACTCTTATTTTTATCTGAAAAACAAGGTTCAATTTTAATTAATTTTGAGAGTGTTTTTAAGAGTATGTCGATATGCTGCGTTTTATTCTGACTACCGAAGTTTCGTTGAAAATTTAACGCGTTGAGCGTAATCATCAGAAAGGTAGTTGCGGTCATGCTGCGCTCACTATAGCGGGCTGCCCAGTACAAATTTTCGGCACTGCGGCTGGGTAATGATGTTTGCGACTGTTGGTAAGAAGCGCCCGGAAGTTTGATGCGCTCCCGTATTACTTCGGCTTCGTCGGATACGATCCATGTATCTTTAGATACACTACCATACTGATTCGAAAAGGTGAACTTGTCTTTAAGCGCCGAACTCCGGGTTAACCCGCCTTCCATTACTTGATAACCGTTGGGTGTAGCCGTCAAAAAAGCGCGGATGGCAGCATAGCGAGGTTCAATATGATCATCAACGAACGTGGGCGTTGTTGAAAAGCTAACTTCCTCCTGAGCTACATATTCCGTTGGATTTTGCAGAATCTGTGCTCGTAATTGCTGCAATTGATCTTTAGATAATTCTTTACCGTATACCGACCGGAATATCTGTTTCCGGTTAGCTTTTTTAATAATCAGACTTCCCAGATTATCCAGTGTTCGTTGAAGTTCTTTAGGCTGCCCACACCACCAGGTTGCTACCGACGGTAAAATTAATTCTTCACGTAATAAATGGCGACATAAGGAGGGTAAAAAGGCATTG
Source organism: Spirosoma arboris (assembly GCF_009754945.1). Classification (GTDB taxonomy): domain Bacteria; phylum Bacteroidota; class Bacteroidia; order Cytophagales; family Spirosomataceae; genus Spirosoma; species Spirosoma arboris. The sequence goes on along the minus strand of NZ_WPIN01000002.1, from coordinate 105,677 downwards.
AATGCTGTATTTTCGACCGCGCTACTGCCAGGTGGGTTAATAACCATAACATTCCCATTCCGAATTACCTGCAATAAGCCAGGCACGCCCAATTTCGAGTCGATGCGTAATTCCAGAGGGTCGCACCATTCGTCGTCCACCCGTCGAATAATAATGTCTACCCGTTGCAAACCATCGATAGCTTTTATCCAGACAAAGCCATTTTTTACGATTAAATCATCACCCTGAACAAGTGTATAGCCTAAATAAGAGGCCAGATAAGCCTGTTCAAAATAGGTTTCATTATTAGGGCCAGGTGTTAAATAAACTACGTTTAAAAAGTCTGATTTTTCTCTGAATACTTTGAATATAGATTGTTGTGCCTGGGTAAAAAAAGGCGATAAGCGACTAACATACATATCCCTGGCAAGCTCTGGCATTATCTTGGTGAGAATCACCCGATTTTCCAGCGCATAACCTGATCCTGATGGTGCTTGTGTCCGATTATCGACAACCCACATTCGACCGTCAGGTCCACGGGCCATATCAGCGGCATACATCACCAATTGATGTTGGGTTGGCAATTTTACGTCCTGACATGGACGAAAAAAACCAGTATTATTATAAACTAATTCAGGCGGCAGAATACCCTCTTTTAGGAGAGTCCGTTCACCATAAATATCTCGAAGTATTAAATCTAAAAGAATGGCACGCTGCTGTAAGCCTTTAGAAATAGCGTGCCATTCGTTTTGTTCAATTAAAAAAGGAATCAAGTCTAACTTCCACGGACTATTTAAACCGCCTGTTCCCTGATAAATATTATACGTAACCCCATTCTCGCGAATTTTATTTTTTATTTCCTGAGAGCGATTTTTTAACTCCTCATTCCCGACTTTTTCTAACGAAGAAAATAATTTTTCCCAATGAGGTTTTATTGCCCCATTCGATCCTAATATTTCATCATACGAATTTAGCTTACTCGCGTATGCGTCAAGTAAACTGCGGGTAGATTCTGAAACCATGACTCCTGTTAGATAGGCAACGTACTAATTTATTTCGAACGCCAAAACTGACGCAAATCAAGCGTATGCGGGTACTCCTGATTGACTAATTCGACAGGTGTATCCATCCGAAGATCTTTTTTATGTTCTGCTACAAACCGGGAAATACTTGGCGTTGACTTCACCGTAACGGGAATTTCCTCTTTTTGTGAAGGCGTGTGGCCAAAGCCCCAGAAACGGCTGGTTCGGCGCGATTCGGCTTCGTAGCTATTGACTGGGTAGGTATCAAAACTACGCCCGCCAGGGTGTGATACAAAATACGTGCAACCACCCAATACTCGGTTATTCCAGGTGTCGATAACATCGAATACTAGAGGGGCATCTACGCCAATAGTCGGATGAAGAGCCGAGGTTGGATTCCAGGCTTTGTACCGAATTCCGGATACATATTCACCTTTAATGCCCGTATTTCGAAGGGGGACGCGGCAACCATTGCACACCAGTATATGGCGCCCTTCCACGAATCCACTCACTTTTACCTGCAGGCGCTCCAGCGAAGAGTCGACAAAACGGGCGGTTCCTGTGTTTGATAACTCCTCGCCTAATACGTGCCAGGGTTCGATACCCAGTCGTAGTTCCATCTGAATATTATCCATGATGATGGTGCCGTGGCGTGGGAATCGGAACTCGAAGAAGGGATCAAACCAGGAAATATCTAATTGATAACCAGCTGCTTTCAAATCGCTTACAATATCGACCATATCCAGATAGGCAAAGTGCGGAAGCAGGAAACGATCATGCAGTTCGGTTCCCCAACGCACCAGCTTTTTCTTATAAGGCTGCTTCCAGAACATAGATACCAACGCTCGTACCAATAGCGTCTGCACCATATTCATGTGTTTGTGCGGAGGCATGTCAAACGCCCGGAATTCCAGAATGCCAAGTCGGCCCGTTGATGAATCAGGCGAATACAATTTGTCGATGCAGAATTCGGTGCGGTGCGTATTGCCTGTAATATCGACCAGAAGATTACGGAAAATACGGTCGACCATCCAGAATGGCACTTCGCCCGTCTCCGGGATTTGATCAAACGCAATTTCGACCTCATACAACCGTTCGTCTCGACCTTCATCAATGCGCGGAGCCTGACTGGTTGGACCAATGAAGGGCCCCGCAAATAGATAGCTGAGGGCAGGATGGTGTTGCCAGTATGTAAGTAGACTACGCAATAAATCGGGCCGTCTAAGTATCGGACTATCTGACGGTTTTGCACCGCCGATTGTCACATGGTTACCGCCACCTGTGCCCGTGTGTCGCCCGTCGACCATAAATTTTTCAGTGCCCAGGCGAGCAAAAAAAGCTTCTTCGTACAACGCCGTCGTGTTATCGACTAACTCCTGCCAGTTGGCAGCTGGTTGTACATTTACCTCGATCACACCCGGATCGGGCGAGACAACTAATTTCTGGATTCGGTAATCGGAGGGAGGAGTGTAGCCTTCAATCCGCACCGGCATCTGTAGCTTTTCGGCAGTGGCTTCTACGGAAGCAATTAAATCCAGATAGTGTTCCAGATAATCAACAGGTGGCAGAAACACATAAATAATTCCCTCGCGTGCTTCAACGCTTAAAGCCGTTCGGATGGTGTCGACCTCAAAGAGTGGCGCCTTTTTTGCCTTTTCACTCGCCTTTTTTCGAACGGGGGCTTTGTAAGGAAGAGCCTCGCTTCCGTGCCGATTCTCCACAACCAACTGATAGGCCTGATGTGTATCTAAATCGGGTAGTTCTTCAAATGAACTCCGTTCGATCGGGTGTTTTCGACGCTCTTCCGATACTTCGGGCAGCGATGAGAGAGGCAGCCGTAAGCCAATAGGTGAATTCCCTGGTATCAGAAAGCAATTTTTTCGACGGAATTTCCATAAGCAACTTACCCAGGTATTCTTATCCATATCCCATTCAAGCGGCAAAGTAAAGCCCGCCGGATTGTTTAAGCCTCGTTCCAGAATGCCCGCCAGCGTTCGGCGTTCAATTGAATCGCTCAGATCAAAGGCTAGTGGATCGAGGTTTACCGGAAGCTTATCTTCTTCCAGTGCCCAATAAATAGGGTCTTCATAGGCAGGGATGATGTTGCCGCTGCTCAGCCCAAGATAGTTGGTTAGCTCATCAATGAAAACTTTAGCTTCTTTATGGGTATACGAAGTTTGTTCTTCTTTTGTAATGAGGTCGTCGTTGTTCCAGATTGGCAACCCATCTTTTCGCCAATACAACGCATATTGCCAGCGCGGGAATAACTCGCCTGGGTACCATTTTCCTTGCCCGAAATGCAGCAATCCACCATGCGCAAATCGGTTTTTCAGACGAAGGGCCAGGTTATAGGACAATTTGCGTTTGAGTGGACCATCGGCGGCCGAATTCCACTCAGGCGATTCGCTATCGTCGATGGATACGAAGGTCGGTTCGCCACCCATTGTCATGCGTACATCGCCTGCCTGTAAGTCTTTTTCTACGTCGTGACCTACCTTTAAAATTTGTTGCCACTGTTTCTCAGTATAGGGTTTTGTAACCCTCGGATCTTCCAAAATACGAAAAACCTGATTTTCGTACTCAAACGAAACTTCGGCTATATCAGTCGCGCCTGTAACCGGGGCCGCGCTTTTGTAGTGGGGTGTGCAGCAAAGGGGAATGTGGCCTTCATCGGCAAAAAGGCCTGAAGTTGGGTCGAGCCCAATCCAGCCTGCACCTGGCACGTAGGCTTCGACCCAGGCGTGTAAATCCGTAAAATCAGCTTCAGGCCCCGATGGACCATCCAATGACTTTACATCGGGTGTCAGCTGCACCAGATAACCCGATACAAAGCGGGACGCAATGCCCAAATGCCGGAGAACCTGCACAAATAACCAGGCAGAATCACGACAGGAGCCACTTAATAAACTCAATGATTCTTCGCAGGATTGCACACCCGGTTCCATTCGGATGTTATACCCAATGGTTTGATTGAGCTTCTGGTTGAGGTGAACCAGATAATCGACCGTTTTAATTTTTTCGTCGATTCTATTTTTCGCAATCCATTCGTTCAACAAGGGGCCATTTTCTCTGATTTCCAGATAAGGACTCAGTTCTGAGAGTAAATGCTCGTCATAACTAAAGGGAGTCATTTCGGCATATTCCTCAATAAAAAAGTCGAATGGATTAATGACTTCCAGTCGGGCTATTACTTCTACTTCAATCCGTAACGTCTTGGTTTTTTCGGGAAAGACGACCCTGGCCTGGTAATTTCCAAATGGGTCTTGTTGCCAATTGATAAAATGGTTTTCGGGGAATACTTTAAACGTATACCCATCAATTGGCGTGCGTGAATGTGGAGCAGGGCGAAGCCGAAAGATATGCGGAGAAAGGCCAACCAGTCGATCGAAATTATAGGTTGTCTTATGCGAGATTGCAACTTTTATAGCCATAGAAACCGGAACCGTAGTTACTAGTGAGGTGGGGTACTGTTAGAGGGGATAAAATTATCGTGATATTAGGTTCTGCCAATTTTTTTCTGGTTTTTATTGGATTAAGCAAAATATCCTTTCTAATAGTCCAATTTTTGCCAATATTTTAGTGGAGCACAACTGCCTTTACGTTTTTAGGAGTATTGATTGGACTTTGGAACAGACGGTCGCTATTATGGTTATTCGAGCACCCAACTAACGAAGTAGCGTAGCTCGATTTAATACGGGAATACTTTGTAATAAAGATGCGTAAGTAGATCGTTCGAAAAATTAAAAAGCTGTAATTGAGCGAATAATCAGGTAGATTGACCCAACAACTTTACTAATGACGTAGTTATGGTAAAGGCTAACAAGCCTTTACTCACGTTAAATGAACAGATCTTACTGATGAAAATATACCCATGCCAATGCGGTAATACATTACACTTCGAAAACTCATCCTGTGTTGTTTGTCATCGGGAAGTAGGCTGGTGCCCTGTATGTGAAGGCATCCGGTCGCTCGACGCCGTAGATGCCTATACGTATAGCTGCAACCATTGCCAGTCTCAGTTGACGAAGTGTTTAAATTACCGGGACTATCAGGTTTGTAATCGTTTGGTAGAAGTAAAAACGACCTGGCATGAAGCGAACGCTTATTGTAAATGCTGCAACTTAAACCGGATTGTGCCGGATATGACGGTGCCTGGTAATCGAGAGAAATGGTATAATCTTGAAGCCGCTAAACGACGGCTAATCTATACGCTTGATTTATTGAATCTTCCTTACGGGTCAATATACGATCGGTTTCCGTTACCCTTAACCTTTGACTTCAAAGGAAATGTGGTTCAGATAACTCAGGCAGGAACGGATGCGATTATTGCTGAAAAAGTATTCACAGGTCACGCCGATGGAACAATCACGATCAATATCGAAGAAGCTGATCCAATAGAGCGGGAAAAACTACGCGTAGATTTCGGGGAGGCCCGTCGCACGTTGATCGGACATTTTCATCACGAAATAGGCCATTATTACTGGCAACTGCTGGTTCGGAATACGTGCGAGGAAGAATGCAAGGCTGTATTTGGCGATCATACGACCTTTAACTACTCGTATGCCATGAATCAGTATTATCAGTATGGGCCCAAACTTGACTGGCCGCTCAATTATATCAGCGCCTATGCCAGTATGCACCCTTGGGAAGATTTTGCGGAAACGTTCCGGGCCTATCTGGAAATGATTACGATTCTGGATACTGCCGAAAGTGTTCACCTGCTTCTCGAAGCTGAAGATGCGGTTGATTTTGAAGGCGCTCCATTCGAAAATATGCTTCTTAAATACGAAGAGTTAGGGATTAAGCTCAATGAAATGAATCGCACACTAGGATTACTGGATATGGTCCCTGAGGTATTTACGCCAGCGGTGATTCTTAAAATGAAGTTCATTCATAAGCTGGTTAAACAAGGGCGTCTGTTGAAAAACAACTTGCAGAAACAGGTGGTATTTGCTTAATAAAGTATATAAAAAAGTAGAAGGGTGTTCGAGATTCGATACACCATATCCCGGAGATATGGCATATCGAATCTCGAACACCCTTCTACTTTTTTTACAATTATTTTAATCGACCGTGCTCAATTTCACCGTGTTCGTCTTACGAGACTGGGTTAATGGCATGCTGAGTGTATTGACGAAAATATCGCCCGATACCAATTTGCCTTGCCCTACCAGAGTTTGTTTAATTCCCTCAACGGTCTGATCAACGGTTAGGCTTAAATCGGGTTCATAAGGTAGCACTTGTACGCCCCAATACAAACCGAGCGTATTCCGCAGTTGCGCATCGTTAGAGAAAACGTACAGATCAGCTTTCGGGCGATGGTGCGAAATCCGAACAGCCGTATACCCTGAGTTCGTAATGCCAATAATCGCCTTGGCATGTGTGTCGCGGGCTAACCGGCAGGCACTCATAACGACGTTATCGTTGAGCACGTTTTCGGTTGGGTGCTCATTCACATACGCGTGGTAACGATAATAGATTTTGTCGGTCGACATTTCAACCTGCTTGATGGTGTTCGCCATGCTTTCAACCGCCAGAATCGGGTATTTGCCCGAGGCCGTTTCAGCGCTGAGCATAACTGCATCGGCACCATCCATTACTGAGTTGGCGATGTCGTTGATTTCGGCGCGGGTTGGGCGAGGGGCATCGATCATGCTTTCGAGCATTTGCGTGGCCACAATAACTGGCTTGCCTGCTTTATTACACTTCTCAACCAGCATTTTCTGAATCATCGGTACCTCTTCGGCCGGTAATTCAACGCCGAGGTCACCCCGAGCCACCATCAGACCGTCGGTAGCCGCAATGATTTCGTCGATGTTTTGAATCGCTTCAGGCTTTTCAATCTTCGCAATGACGCGGCTCTTCTTACCCTTCGATTTGATGTACTCTTTAATTTCGATGATTTCGGATGCTTCCCGTACGAACGACAGCGCAATCCATTCCGCATCGTGTTCGAGACCAAATTCGAGATCAGCCCAGTCTTTTTCGGTTACGGCGGGCATTGACACCTTCGTGTTCGGCAGATTTACACCTTTCTTCGACTTCATCGAACCACCATATACCACTTCCGTAACAACGTCTGTACCTTCTGTTCGGAGAACCTTAACTTCCAGTTTTCCATCGTCCATCAGAATGCGTTCGCCCGGATGCACGTCCCGATACATGTCTTTGTATGGCGTACTCACGCGTTCGGCAGTGCCAATGATGTCGTCGTTAGTAAAGACGAGCTCCTGGCCAGGTACAATCATAACCCCATCCTTACTTTCGACATTACCGATGCGAATTTTTGGACCTTGTAAATCCTGTAGAACACAGAGGTTTAGGTTATATTCTGCATTCAGCTCGCGGATGCGGCTCAACCGCATAAGGTGGTCTTCGTGAGTACCGTGCGAGAAATTTAGCCGGAACACATTAACTCCAGCTTTGGCTAATGCCAACAATTGTTCTTTCGTTTCGGAAGCCGGGCCAATAGTGGCCACGATCTTGGTTTTCTTTGACATGGTACGGGAAAAATTGGGCAAAATTGGCCAGAAGCCGGTGCAAAAATAACCGGATGGGCTTATAAATAGTCGTATTAATGGAAATTTTACGGGAATGCTGCATTGTTTATAAACAATCCACATCGGCTACGATGCTTACCTGGCGTAATCCCTTATCGGTTAGAATGTCGTTGATGCGATCCTGAATATAGGCTTTCACTGCCTTGATGTTCACTTTGTCGCGTTCGATTTTGATGAGAATATCAAATAGGAACTGATTTCGAATTCGCTCAACCAATGGTTCTTCCGGTCCCAGAATTCGGCTGCTACCCAAGGCATCGGTCAGTTCAGCAGCAAGACGTTCGGCAGCTCGGTGGCTGGTGATTTTATCGGTATGTCGAACGGTGAGTTTTATGAGTCGGCAGAAGGGCGGGTAGTTGAAATCCTGCCGCTCCTGAATCTCTTCTTCGTACAAACCCTTGTAGTCGTTCTGAATTACTTTTTGCAGAATCGGCTGTTGCGGGTTTTGAGTCTGGATTAACACGGTTCCCTGTCGTCCGGCTCGCCGACCAGCTCGCCCGCTCACCTGCGTAATCATTTGAAAAGCGCGCTCCGTAGCTCGGAAATCAGGAAAGTGGATGAGCCGATCCGCGTCGAAAATGCCAACCAGACTAACGTTATCAAAGTCTAGCCCTTTCGTAATCATCTGTGTACCAACCAGAATATCGACCTGCCCAGTCTCAAATTCCTGGATGATTTGCTGATAGGCGTTTTTGGCGCGGGTCGTGTCTAAATCCATTCGCAATACTTTCGATTCCGGAAAGAAAATCTGTAGTTGGTCTTCTAGCTTCTCTGTCCCGAAGCCGATGGTGCGAACTTTTGTAGAACCGCAGGTTGGGCAGGTGCGGGGTACCTGATCTTTATGGCCGCAATAATGGCAGCGCAATTCAGCATCACGCTGATGATAGGTAAGGCTTACAGCGCAGTTGGGACATTCGGCCGTCCAGTCGCAGTCTTCGCACTGCATATAGGGCGAATAACCCCTCCGGTTCTGGAACAGAATACTTTGCTCCTTACGCTCAATGTTGGCTTCGAGCGCAGCATGCAGCGCCGATGAAAATTCATTTTTCATCGTTTTCTGTCGTTTCTCCTGCTGGAGATTCACCAGAAGAATGTTGGGCAACGTAGCATCGCCGAATCGCTGGAATAGTTCGACTAAACCATAACGGCCCTGTTTAGCCTGAAAATAGGTTTCGAGTGAGGGAGTTGCCGATCCTAGCAGCACTTTGGCCTGTTGCCAGTGAGCCAGCATGATGGCTACGTCGCGGGCATGGTAGCGGGGAGCAGGATCATGCTGCTTATAGCTGGTTTCGTGTTCTTCGTCTACTATAATCAAACCCAGATTGTCGAACGGCAGAAATACCGCTGAGCGCACGCCTACAACAAACTGATACTGGCCCGAAACAACGCCTTTCCAGACTTCTACCCGCTCGTTATCTGAAAATTTGGAGTGGTAAATCCCCATGTTATCGCCAAAAACCCGTTGCAGACGTACGACAATCTGAGTGGTTAATGCAATTTCGGGTAGTAGATAAAGTACCTGTGAGCCACTATCAAGGGCCTGCTGAATAAGTTCGATGTAGACCTCTGTCTTACCGCTACCCGTAATGCCATGCAGCAATACGATGTTCTGGCTCTCAAACTGCGTCATGATTTGCGTCGAAGCCGCTCGTTGCGCATCGGTTAGTTTGATTTCTACCTGTGGGGCTGCATTGTCCGAGAAGCGGGGTTGGATAACCTCAAACGTCTCGAATACCTGGTTTTTTATGAGCGTTGTCAGCGAAGATTGAGAAAGCTCGTCATCCTGATTAAGAATCGCCTTATCCAATCCCTTCTGATTCAGATCGGGGTTTCGCTGCATGGGCACATAGCTCAGATAACGCATGACCACCTCCTGCTGTTTGGGCAGTTTTTCGAGTCGTTGAAGCAAAACCAGAAGCTGCTCTTTCTCTTCGTAGTTGGGATGAAGCCGAACCTTACGAATCATTTTGGGGATGTATTTCTCCCGAACTTCTTCAAATACGATGACCGCTTTTTTGCCTACCAGTGACTTAATAAGCGCAGGAACATTGGTGCCTTCACCTGCCAGCCGACCCAGTTCTTCGTAGGAGAGAGCCGGGTGTTTCTTGAGCTCGGTCAGCAGGACTCCTTCAAATTCGGTCAGCAGTTCGGGGTAGTCAAAATCAGGATTGACCTGCACTTTTGACTGGCTCGAAATCTTCAGTCCCGAAGGCAAAGCCACGTTCATAACGTCGCCAATACAGCACATATAATACTCAGCCATCCACCTGAATAACTCCAGTTGATAGCCCGTAACTAACGGATATTCATCCAGCACTTCGCTGATATAACGCGCCTGATAGGCTGTAGGTGGTGAATTATGGAGCTTGGCTACTACCGCTGTGAGCACCCGACTGTTCTTCTTGCCAAATGGGACAATAACTCTGGCACCAATTTTGAGCATATCGGCCATTCCTCTTGGAACCCGATAGGTAAACAATTTTGGTACTGGAATGGGCAAAATTAAATCGGCGAAGAAAGTTATTTCTTCACTCTCAAATGACGAAAACAATGTATTTAACTGGTTTTCCACAAATCTGGCAGGTATGGACAGTAAATATACACATAAAACCTCCAGCCATCTGGCAAGGCTTTTGTCTAATGGATGCTTGGCTGTTTGAATTTATAAACCAGTATAAATAGTAAAAAAGTTAGTAGTTTTTTATGTAACTGAATAATTAACAACAGTTTATTGATTTGATAGCGGTCGATACATTTCTTTTTCCAACGAAAAATTCTCAATTTATGAAGCAAGTTTACTTATCCGTAACTGATCTCTTTAGGAAATGGCTGGCAACATTTTTGGTGATTTTAGCCTGTATAACAACCGCTAATGCACAGGTAAAAGGGGTAGTTTTTCGCGACTTTGACCTAAATGGTATTCGCTCCGATACGCTCCCTATTGAAGTGGGTGTGGCAGGCGTAACAGTTCGGGCTTTTGTCGATCTGAGCAAAACACCGATTTCAACAACAACGGCCGCTGACGGTACATATGCATTTAGCAGTACCGACGCGCCAGCTGGTAAAACAATACGTATCGAATTTGATGGCTTCCCAAGAGGGGATTATAATGGGCCCTATGGAGCGGGTAGTGGAACAAGTGTACAGTTTGTGAAGGCACCTATCGACAATGCAAATCTGGGTATAAACTATCCGGCAGACTATTGCCAACCATCAGGAGTTAATATAGCTACACCCAATTATGTTAATGGGAATACACAAATAACAACAGATAAAGACGGTAATCCTGTGCCAGTCGATAAACAGGCTGCCGCTGCGACTGCTTTGATCAGCTTCTCTTACATTGCATCTGGCGTGGCAAGTGCGAGTGATTTTTTGCCCAACCAATTGGCTACTGCCCAACAGATAGGATCTGTTTGGTCATTAGCTTACCAGCGACGGACAAAAAAACTCTTTAGTGGAGCTGTTGTGAAGCGCCATATGAGTTTCGGACCTCTTGGCACTGGGGGGCTTTATATTACCGATATAACGACTGGTACGACTACTAATTTTATAGATTTAAGAACACTCGGTATTGACACCGGCGACGATCCACATAGTGGTTTATTTGGAGACAAAACTCAGGCTAGTGTCGATCCTGGGCCAATGGTAGCTATGGGTCGTATTAGCATCGGTGGTATGGATATATCCGAGGATGATAAGACGTTATATTTTGTTAATCTTAAAGACCGGAAATTATACGGAATTTTCGTTGATGCCCCCGCTCGTACCCCAACAGCTGCCGACGTCAAATCGTGGGAAATTCCTGATCCGGGTTGTTCAAATGGCGATTTTAGGCCCTGGGCAGTTAAAGTACATCATGGGAAGATTTATGTCGGTGTAATCTGCTCGGCCGAAACTTCGCAGCAGCAGAGCGATCTAAAAGCAACCGTCTACCGCTTTGATCCAACAGAGCCAACACCAAATTTTGAAGAGATTTTATCGTTTCCTCTTGATTTTCGACGTGGCCCAGCCGATGGCACGTTCGATCCGCTTAACCCGGATAAGAGTTGTCTGAAATACGATCACTGGTTGCCCTGGACTGAAGCCTGGCCAGAAACATGCGGGCTAGGCGTTAATCCTACATTTGTTATGTTTCCTCAGCCAATTTTAAGCGATTTTGCTTTTGATGACGATGGATCGATGATGATTGGGTTTCTGGATCGATTTGGTCACCTTTCAGGCTTAGCCAATCATGATCCTCAGGGCAATGGGTTATACAATGGATTTACCGGTGGAGATTTATTGCGGGCGTATAACAACAACGGAACGTTTGTTCTGGAAAGTAACGGCCAAGCTGGAGACCGAACCGGAAGTGGCGTTGGTAATAACGAAGGACCTGGTGGCGGGGAATTCTATGGTAAAGACGAATGGTTCTTTATTGATCATATCGCTCACTTTGAGATAACTAACGGGGCCTTAGTTGCTATTCCTGGCTATAACGAGATTATTACATCTGCTTTTGACCCAATTACCAATGTCTTCCAATCGGCAGGGATGAAAGTCTTCAGCAATAAAAATGGGCAGGAAAATCGCAACTATGTAATTTATACGCAGCAGGTAGGGTCGTTTGGGAAAGCTGCTGGCTTAGGTGATACGAAGGCTCTTTGCGATCCCGCACCTGTTCAAATCGGTAACCGCGTTTGGTTCGACGATAACCGGGATGGTATTCAGGATGCGTACGAACCGGGTATCGATGGTATTGTACTCACACTTCATGATATGGAAAATGGAGGTGTCCAGATTGGTACGCAGACAACACACGACGGTGGACAGTTTTATTTCAATAACACGACCGTGCCGGCTGGGCTCCTGTATAACCACAAGTATGAGATTCGAATGGATACAACGCAGTTACCGAAGTTAGATATAACCTTGAGCGGAGCCGTACCTCTAAGCGCATCTGGTGGTCGAGTGGCCGCTCGTGGTGCCCGAAAGGCGGCTTCTGGTCTACAACGGTATTATACACTCTCGCCCGCTAACCGCTCTGATTTTACAACCCCCGACCTGCGTGACTCCAATGCCCAGTTAGTTGGTGGTTCAGCCGTAATTGCCGTAACATCACTTGAGCCCGGTCAGAATGATTTTACTAATGACTTATCCATCTATTCCTGCCCTGAATTAGTATCCGAAAAAGACACAATTGGCGTATGTGCAGGCACAGCCGTGGATTCGATTGCTGCGACTGGGAAATACTTCAGCCGTGTCGATTCAGTACGCTTTGTCGTCTTTAGTAGCCCTCAATCGGGTACGGCAATGTATGGAAACACAGGTACTTTGTTAGGTACCGTGAAGCCTAATGCCAGCAATCGGGTCGTACTTTATAATCCAGCAATTAACACGGTTAATAATTCGGCTGTGGCTTCATCGCAGTACGTTTATGCAATTATTTACCCAATGCCAGAGAATCCAGCCTGTCGTCAATCCAGCGTAGTCATCATTCGGGTTACGCCAGCCTTATCGGTTACGGCTACGGGAGGAAAACTGACCTGTAGTGTGAAGGAGGTTACACTAACTGGGCAGGCGATTTACGGCGACGGATCTATAGCTCCTATAGCGACCTATGCCTGGACAGGACCTGGTGGCTTCACCAGTTCGCTGCAGAATCCAATCGTATCGGTTGAGGGTGCATATATACTCACAATTGGCAATCCAAGTTGTCCCAGTGCATTCACGACCACGACCGCTGTTGTAACATCAGATACTGTTGTACCTGAACTAAGCGCTTTTGGAGCTGGGCTGGAATGTTCTACTTGTAGTGCCACATTATATGCCGAAGCACCTGGTGCAACATTACTCTGGACTGGTCCTAATGGGTTTACGAGTACAGAGATTGAACCTGTCGTTACTATTCCCGGCGAATACACTGTTACGGCGACGGGTGTAAATGGTTGTAAAATATCGACTACTGCTGAGTTGTTGCCCAGTGATCATGATGATCCTTGCGCGAATCACACGCCTATTTGCGTACCTATCACCATCAAACGCATTAAATGATTCATAATTTTTTCCAGGGTAAGCTATTGTTTTTCAGTATAATAACTTGCCCTGGAAAAAATTATAAGTCGCGCAATTTATTGATCCCCCTTAGTTGATTTACTGGAAATTAGTATCCCATCCCCTTCGCCATACATATAGAGTACGGTATTGACATCTGTTGCTGACAGGCCGTTACGTTGGCCTACAAACGTCGAACCATCTTTCTTTGTCATGGTTGGTTGACCATTTTTGGAAAAGTCATACGAGCCATAAAGCATAATCGATCCAAAGTCGAGTCCGCCAGGATAGTCGAATCCATCCAGACCACGCTGAGCATAGGTTTGGAAATCCGTTTCATAGCCCGAGAGTATATTCGCCGTATTGATCGTCACATACGTGTCTCGGTCAACACGCGATTGTTCATGCCAGAGGCCCAGTGTATGGCCAATTTCATGAATCGTGTTTCCTGTGGTGCAAGTGCTGGCCAGATTGACATACTGTAATCCCCCTGAATAACCAACGTTAGACGAGCAGCCAGAGCCTGTTTTAAAAACGACATAGCCTCGTTGTGTTGTACGCTGAATGAAGCGAACAGGCGTATTAGCCTCCCAGTGGGCAATCGCATCTGTTACGCGTGCCTGATTGGGCAAGGATGGGTCAATAGAATAATAAACGATCTTGTTGGGCCAGTGAGCCGATACTTTTGAGCGTGCGGTTCCTTCGGTGTGCAAATCACTCTGTTCTTTCAGGTTTTCGGGAAGCAAGAGTATATCACTCTCAAATACAGCCTGATCGCCAACCAGATAATAACTTATTTTTTGTCCATTCAGAATGCCGGTTTGAAGAGTGCCCCGCTGATTAGGAAATGCTTCTTCTGGTCGGGTGGCTTTGCCCGTTGGCGTCATGGAACTCAGCGCCTTTTCTGTTGACTCTTGTGTGCAGCTAATTACTGTAACTAATAACGTAGAGAGAATGGTAAGGGAAAATGTTCGTTTCATAGTTGAGATTATTTTAGTTTACGAAAGAACATATTTGTAAATTTTATGTTTGCTTATTTTTTTCAAAATATACTTAACGGTGCGTATATACGAAAAATGGTATCATAATGGTGTAATTATATATATACGTAGATCATTTAGTTAACAGATTCTTTAGTCGTTGAGGATAATCGATACTTATGACTCAAGAATCTGTTAAAAGACACTTTTACTAGGTAAAGGCTCGCCCGGTTATATCGAGTAAGAGGAATCTTTGCCAATAACTCTTCGTTGCCTTTACAGACAATATTTAGTCTATTCGTGGACATATAAAGCCGTTTTTGGGCAACTCCTGGCAGTTTTATCCGAAAAGACAGGCCTTTCAAAACCTATATTATGCAACTATTTGACGTCGTCATTGTTGGGGGCGGACCTTGTGGATTGGCCGCCGGTATCGAAGCAACTAAAGCTGGTTTGAGCCATTTAATTCTGGAAATGGGAAGCCTGACCGAGTCGCTTAGGCAATATCCACGTAGAATGCGCTTTTTCTCGACTGCCGAAAACATCGAAATCGGTGGTTTGCCATTTCCCATTTCGGGCGTGAAAGCTGGTCGTGACGAAGCACTCCAGTACTATCGGAAAGCAGCGGCCTATTATCACCTGAATTTCAACCTGTTTCAGGAGGTTTGGGATGTGAAGAAGGAAGGAGATTTATTTACGATTACGACCACTACTGGTGATCGCTATCACGCCCGCAAGGTGATTATGGCTACGGGCTATTTCACACGCCCACGCTGGCTCAACATTCCGGGCGAAGACTTGCCCCATGTATCGCACTATTACGATGAGCCATTTAAGTATTCGTTTACGAATGTAGTCATCATCGGTGCATCGAATTCTGCGGTGGAAGCCGCGCTGGAATTATACCGGCATGATGTGAATATCACGATCGTGCACCGGGGCGAAGATTTCCGCAGTACTGTGAAATATTGGCTTATACCTGACGTGAAGAATCGGGTAAAGGAGGGGAAAATAAAAACGGTTTTCGATTCGTTTGTCACTCAGATTGCCCCGCATCAGCTAACGATCAATAATCTAAAAACCGGCGAAGAAACGCAACTCCCCGCCGATTTTGTGTTTATTCTGACTGGCTATATTCCTGATGCGGCACTCCTGGCCCGCTGCGATATCGAATTAGATCCGCAGACTCAGGTACCCGTTTATAATAAAGAAACGTTTGAAACCAATGTGCCGGGGCTTTACGTCTGTGGTACGGTGCTGGCCGGAATTTATACGGAGAAAGTGTTTATCGAGAATGGCCGGGAACACGCTCAGTCCATTATCGATCACATAATGGGCCGGGAGGTGCATAAAGTAGCCGAGTTGATCCAGCGTATCTGATAATCCGATTTTAACGTTAGAATTACGGTACTACGCACTCAGTTTCAGTGCGTTCCTTTTTCTTCTTTTGGCTTAGGATTGGGAAGAGATGCGTATTTTTTATTGATCGTCGCTAGCTTATTTATTCTGGTAGTTACGAACGATGTGCCGGGCTTTACTGCCTGAAACGATTGGGTTTCTATTTGGGGAGGGCTGGATTCTGTTCCCTCAGCGTGCCGTTGAACACCTACTTTTAGGCTATCGTTGGTAAAATAGTATTTGGCTTCATCCATACACTGTTTTCCATTTTCAGCGCATTTTTTATTGAGCTGATACTCATGAATCTGGACAAGCTTACCATTGAGAAAGTGGTATTGACTAACGTCCATTTTAGTGTCGCCGGTCAATATTTCCTCCCGGAGTTTAACCAGCCGTGTCGTATCGCCAAATTCAAACCATTTCTGGATAGTGACTAAGTTGCCTGGTTGGGGTTCATAAGTCTTGCGCTTCATCTTTATATCCAGGCGACGATCTAATGTACCAATAGCCGCATCGATAGAATCGGGGAGTGTTTTTAGGAGTGACGTGGCAGCCGAGGTTATGGCTGTGGACGTGGCGGTTTTCTTTCCCGAACAACTGGTTAAAATTAGTATTGTGAAAAAACAATTGATAAGAGCTCTCATTACTGACAATAAATTATTGCAGAAAAGCCTGAGCACGTTGCCCAGGCTTTTCTATTCGAAAAACAACTATCGACTATTGATACACAGCATTCTGTGGATCGAAGTTGACCCATTTTTCGCTTGTGTAATTTTTATCAGCAGAAACAGCACCAACAAAGGTTGGGGTTTTGTCGAAGAAAGCATTGGCAAGTTTGGCATTTGTAAAGTCTGCGCCTGTCAATGCTGGTGAACCTGTTGCAGGTGTTACATCTGGTTTCGTGCCCGAAGCTGTAAACGGATTGGTCAGCATGAACGCAGCTGTACCAGCCAAACGACGGTTATTGTTGGCTTTCAAATAAGTCACTGGTCCAACAGCAGCACCGAATGCTGACGAATCTGGTCCTAATGCATTGATTGGGGTCAAGCTACCAGCTCCGCCAGAGCCACTAATGTAGAGTACATCGCGGTTATAACCAGCTACTCCATTGACTGATCCGGCCAGGTTACCACCAAAAATGTTGTTAGCAATGACCGATTTGCCAGTACCTACATTCGTACCTACGTTGGTTCCATCTAAAAGCAACCCAGCTGGCCAGCCTAGTTCAATTGAGTTGAAGACACTCAAGGCTGAGTTACGACGGACGTGCATAGCAGATACATAGTTAGCACTGGCAGCAGCGTTGGCAGGGTTAGCTGTTGTTGACATCGAAGCACCGCCTGTGGTAACCGCAGAAGGCCCAATCAAGGTCATGTTGCTAAATACAACCGACGTTTGTGGAAGCTTCGTTGAGTTATTGGCGTCATTGTCTGATTCAAACGCTTTCGAACCCGATTGGTCAGCGATGGTTAAGTCGCGAACACTCAAACCAAACTGAACATTACCCGAATAACCATTGTCGGTATCGAAGTCATCATCAATACCCCGATACGCAATCAGGTAGCTCATGTTTTGCACACCACCAAATGATTCGAACGAATCGTCATTGGCAAACGAAACCTGAACGTGGTCGATCTTCGTGCCTGATCCAACTGCATAAAGCGAC
Organism: Spirosoma arboris; assembly: GCF_009754945.1. Lineage (GTDB taxonomy): Bacteria > Bacteroidota > Bacteroidia > Cytophagales > Spirosomataceae > Spirosoma > Spirosoma arboris. The sequence goes on along the minus strand of NZ_WPIN01000002.1, from coordinate 88,036 downwards.
AGACCATTGATTTCGTTGTTAGGCGAAAGCGCAACGCCCGCCCACTCAATACGAACGTAGCTTAATACCCCCGAATTATCCGTATTACTACGTTGACCATCAATGGCCGAAACCTGTGTTGTTGGACCACCTTCTACAACGGGTAATGCTGTTGGGTCTGTGATTCCGGTCGCGGCATTATCATCCGCTTTTCCCGTAATAACCAGTCCACCCCAGTCGCCCAGATTCCGGAGACCTGGTGCTAAGTTCGATGTGAAGATAATTGGGTTATCGGCCGTACCCTGAGCCATGATTTTAGAACCTGGTTCAAAAATCAATGTGCCTTTCGAAAGTTTATCTCCTTTGATGATCGTACCCGGAGCAATCGTAACCGTCACACCACTCCGTACGTACACGAAGTTGCTGAGCAGATAAATATTATCAGCCGTCCAGTTCTGGTTAGCCGTAATGGCTGTTGAAATACTAACAACTGGTTTGGAGATGGTAGTTGTTACATTGAATTGCGTTGAAGAAGAAACAGACGTACTTCCTGGCTGACTAACGACAATCGGGAAATTACCATTGATACTGTTAGGAACCTGTACTACCAGGTTTGTAGCCGTGGCCGCCAGAACGGTAGCCGCAGTTGTACCAAATGACACTGTTTGGCCAGTAGTAGAAGCATTGAACCCTGTTCCAGTAATCGTTACAACATCACCAGCTTTGCCCGAAGTTGGCGAAAAGCTCGTAATAGCCAGACTAGGAGTTACAGGTGCAGGATCTTCAGTTTTCTTACAGGAAGTGACAAACAAGCTCCCTGCCAGGATGCAACTCACCACAACTAGAAAGTGGCGAATAAGTGCGTTTGGACGGTTCATTCAGGATATGTTAAATTGGTTAATACTTGGCGCAAAATTGCCCAAAAGGGGTCTAACGAAATGGATTTTTAGAGTTATGAAATTGTTAAAGAATCAGTGTAGAATTTATTAATTTGTTGAAAATGAGGTCGAAAGATAAAGAATGGTTGTCGCCTTAATGCTGATATTGATATACTTCTCGAATGGGATAAAATGAGCCTTCAATCAGAAAAAAATGAAGCCATCCAGCATGATAACTGGATGGCTTCATTTGTAAAATGGCAACTTTGTCAGCCGGGTTTACTACCTAAAAGAAACGGTAGCGCAGGCCAAGTGTGAAGTAACTTCCTCGTTTGTAATCAATAAAATGAGGATCTGTACTGCGCTCGAATTTGCTGTTTTTATTCGTAGGATCGTCCTGGAGCATCAGTACTCGCTGATTGAGCAAGTCTGATATCCCCCCGTTGATTGAGAACCGGTTTGTAATGTCCCGCGAAACGGTTAGGTCAATGGTATTACGGGGCATCTCAACTACTTCGGAGTAAGGTGGATTGCTGCTGCCAACGTAGACAATACGTGGTCCAAAAACATTGTAAAGACCGGAGAACTGCCATTTAGTTGTCTGGTAATATAGCCCCATATTCACTACGTAAGGCGACTGTCCCTGCAACTTGCGGTTGGGCGTCCATGACTGTTGGGCATCCACTTTTACTTCACTTTTAATTAACGAACCGTTGAACAGTAGCGTCAGATTCTTGAAGAAACTACCCGACAGGAAGTCGAGCCGTTTGCGAACATCCAATTCCACGCCCATTGCATAAGCACTCGGGGCGTTGATATAGGTGAAAGCCAGGTTCGATGGATTGTTGGCGATGCTGGATTCAATAGGATTGTTGAAGTGCTTGTAAAACACACCGAAATGGACATTTTCGCCATTTGATGGATAATACTCGTAACGTAGGTCGAAATTGTCGATGTCAGCTACTTTTAGCAGCGTCCCCACTGTTCCGTTCCCTGCCGATGGCAAATAGAGCGAACCGTATGTGAGGGCGTTCAAATCAAAATCATAGTAAACAAACGGTGCCCATTCACGGAACTCAGGCCGGTTTAGGGTACGTCCATAAGCCGCCCGAATAAGGGCTTTCTCGGTAATGTTGTAACTAAAGTTTGCCGAGGGTAGCAGCTTATCTGTCGTAACACTCCGGTTGATAGGTGTACCATTTAAACCAGCCACAATGGATTGAACATTGTGTTCAAACCGGGCACCTACCAACAGCTTAATCTTGTCTGACGTATAGTTGAGTGAGGTATAACCAGCCGCCAATTTATTCGAGGCATCGTAGCTATAGTTCGGTTTTACGCCGGGTTGCGTAGCAATACTGTTGCCATCTTCCTCAAAACCAAAACCCGTTCCTGTTTCAACATTCTGGGGATTGAAAATCTGATTGATGGGTTGAGAAAGCAATTGGGTGTAATTCGGATTGATGGCCGACAGTGAGTAGCCGAACTGACGGGCAACAAATGTCCGGTCTTTATTTTCAATGTACGTTCCGAGGCTAACCTCTACGTGATCGGAGAATTTTTGTTTCAGACCCAGATTTAAGCTATAAATGTTCTCTCCTAAATCCTGATAAAGCCGCGAACCGGTGAATAAGTCAACACCACTTTGCGGGAGAATGGCCTGGTTGCTCTGGGCATTATACTGAAGCCGGCGGTAATCGGGTTCGTGTTTGTTCGACCGGGCATATCCAAGTACCCAATCAATTTGTAGCCCACCTTTATAATCAACCGTATGATTACCAGCTAACTGACCATTATAAACCTGGCGGCTCTGGTAGCCTTCCGAATAACTATATTTTGTTAAGTTAACCCCTTGTTCGTCATAACTATCCCGCGTGGTAACCTGATTGCGCGACAACTGATTGAACATATTCCGGAATTCAATTTTAGAGCCATTGCCAAACGAGTAAATGAAGTTCTGCAAGAGCCCAAACCGGACGTTATTGGAGTACTGCTTGTCTTTATTGAACACATCTTCCCGGAAAACATCCAGACGATTGATGTCAAACGATGTAAAGGTATTGGAATAGCTCAATGCCGATAAACTACCCAGCGATTGATTACCAAGCTTAATGCCCGTCAGATAACTAATGTTGAATCGCTGATCGGGAATGGCCGAATTAGTCGTCAGCGGATAGGTATTAGGGAACGTTTTCGCCTGGGCGGTTGGAATTACCCCATTTGAATTTGGTATGGCAACTGGCAATTTTCGGTCGCTGTCCCCAAACCCCAGCCAATCCTTGTTGTACTTTACGTCGCTGGTAAAATTGTTAAAGGTTGTTCCCGCGCGGGCACCTACCGTATAACTTACGTTGAGTGAGCGCTCCGTATAACTTGGCTGACGGGTATACACTTTCACCATGCCACCCGCAAAATCGCCCGGTAATTCGGGAGAGGGCGTTTTGAAAATCAGCACCCGGTCGAGCAGGTTACTGGGAATGATATCGAATGAGAACGCTTTTCGATCCGTTTCCGAACTCGGTGCAACGGCATCATTTAACCAGACGGTGTTATAGCGGTCATTTAACCCCCGAATGTTAATGAAGCGATTATCGACGATTGTAACGCCGGGAATACGCCGAACAACTTCGGCAGCATCGCGGTCCTGCGATTTAACAATTTGCTCAGCCGAAATACCACTCACAACCTGCTGTGCTTCGCGAATCTGAGAAATTACGGCAATTTCTGTATTGGTATTACGAGAAGCCCGAACCACTACTTCCTGCAGGCTTTTCTGATCTGTGGCCAGGGTTGTATTGACCAATGTAATCTTGTCTGGTTCTACGGTTATGTTCGGAATCTCGGCGGTTTGGTAACCTACAGACGAGATAACAAGGGTATACTTACCAGCCGGAACCTTATTAATAATGAAGTTACCTTCAATGTCAGTGCTACCACCTAACGTTGTCCCTTTAACGAGTACACCGGCTCCAATCAGTGCCTCTTTAGTAAGCAGATCAGTCAGCTGGCCTTTAATAATGCCGGGTGTTTGGGCAAAGAGTGATGTGGTGAAGAATAGACAGATGGACGCAACCAACCAAAAGTAGCGTTTGCTTAGCATAAAGACGTTTAATAAAATGAATGGATTAATTCGATACAATCCAAAGAATGTCAATCCTTTATTAGAGTGAATCAGATTGATGCAACAAAGCTAAGTCAACTAAATTTGACGCCTGTTAAGCTAATGTTAACTAGGTGTGTGCGTCGAATTTTTTGAAAATAAACCAGCATCCTGTTTGCGTATTCCCCTCGGAGTTTAGGAAACGTCGTGCTTGTTTCGGTAACAGAAAAAGGCCCTGGTAATGGGATTTAAAGAAAAAAGCCAGAGTAAAACCCCAGCCTTTTCGTGCGACACCAATTTGAGAGAATGGGTGGATATTAGTAATACTATGCCAGTTTCTGGCGCTCTTCTGTTTTATAAATAGGGAAGGGATAATGCATTGTCACGGTTAAGAATAAGAAGTCATGTAGACTATGGTAAAGCGGTTATCGGGCGAAAGATTGCCCGTTTTTACTCTACAAACCTACTGACTCAAGATTACCTTAAGATTATCCCAGGATTACCCTTCTATTATCTCTTCTTAATCCTTTTTTAACTCCTGATTTGATGTGGTTTATTTGCCTGATTAGTTAGCTCGTCAACTTAAAATAGAACATAAACTAATTCGGGTAATTAGATCGGGAATAGCCTTGTTAGCAAACTATTACGAACGGGTGGTCTGTATTAATAAAAACTTTTTTTTCTAAACAGGATGCCAGTCCTTCTTACGGTAATGCCAGTCAGAGAAAACAGTTTCATGACACCTTATGAAAGCGCATTGTCAAAAAAGCTCAGTCAGGCCATTGAACTTAGCTCCAGTCTGACAAAATGGGCGAATGCAACGGGAAATGACTTTCCTCCGGAAGAGTCAATTCTTCAGGCACTCATCCAGCATATTCAATTTGCTAATCGGCAGTTTGAAGAGCAATGGCAGCGATATTGGGAGCTTTGTGAAAAACGCAGGCAATTAGCGCACGAGTCGGAGGATGGTATAAAGCCGATCAACGAGCGGCTGTGGGACGATATTGGTTATCAGTTTAAAGGGGGAACGGTAGCTAATGACCTGATTAAAATACTGTACCTAAAAATTCATCGCTTACAACTTCCTGTTTTCCCCGCTAACAGACGGAAACCAGTGCTCTATAAAGATTTACGCTTGCACGAAGATTCGTATGCGTTGCTAGGGCAGTACTTCAGTTGGCTGTTGGATTTGTTACAGATCGTTGATTTTATTCCTGTTAATCCATCCTATTGTCTGAAAGAGTTTCGGGAGCAGGCTCGTCAGTTTAATGTACTGACGCAAGAGGTTACGCAGGAAGCTGAAATATTACGGACAATTCAACTGACACAGAGTCATCTATATAAGCAATTAAATCAGGTAATGAACACTGTTAGAGGGCGCTTACTTACCTACAAACGAGATACGAAACGAGTAATGAAGTAAACAGGTAGGAGCTGTGATGTCGGGTACTTATAACCGATACTATAGCAAAAAGGAAAAGTTTAAACAACTTCAGAAATTCGTCCAGTGTATAGCTATATACCAGGCGAATTTCTGTCATTTTAGGCCTCTATGGGTAAATAAAAGGCTTTTTGAGTGTAGCTGACTGTGCTGAAAAACGAAAAAAAGCATCCAAATAATAACAAAAACTTAACATTGGGCTTTTGTTTCTGCCTTTTTTTTCGTAGTTCTTTGTAGATTTTTTTATGATCACCAGACGCTAACAAAACCAAAGAATGAAAGCTCAAAAAAAGGCACTTGCTGAATCAATTGCTACTTCTGTTGAAACGAAGATAAGCGAATTAGGAGAGCAGTCGAAAAAAACAAAGAAAACCATCGAGAAAGCTGCTGAGAAGCTAGCGAAGAAACTGGTGAAACTTCTTAAAAAAGAAGAAAAGAAGAAGGCTGAGGATAAAACGCCCAAACCAACTAAAAAGCCAAAGAAGCAAACAGCTAAAGTTGCTAAAACGCCCAAGGCTCCCAAAGTTAAGACAAAGCCTGTAGAAGCTTAAAACGTATCAACGCTCGGAAGACCTAACCCCCGAGCGTTGATACGTTCTTGTTATAGAATTGTTTGTCATTCCTCCTGACGCCAGGAGGAATCTCAAGCTTGATTAATAGGCAACTTTGAGGTTCCTCCTGGCGTCAGGAGGAATGACAGAAAAACGGGCCAATTTCGACTAAAATTGGCCCGTTCTGTTTAAAGAGCTTCCCTATTTAAGCGTTTTCCCGGCAATGTCCTCCCATCGGTAGTAGTGGAATGTTTTCCCTTCCGACATGGTCACAAATAGTCCATGTGGAAACTGCTTACCCAGAGCCACGTTCGTAATATCGGAACCATCGCTAACCTGAGCGGCCACTTTTACTACTTTCAGTACTTTATATTCATTGGGATTACCCGCTTCACCCTCGCGTCGGAAAATGTGGAACTGATTTGCTCCCTGATCTGAAACCAGCAGGTAGCCCGTTTTAGGGCCCGTTTTGTAAATCGAAATACCTTCGTGATCCTCCGCAAAGCCCGTTTTGGCAAAAAGTGCTAGTTCCTGATTGCCCTTTTCGGGTTCAGCGTAGTATTTCCGAACACCAACGCCTTCGTCGGAATAGTAGACATAGCCAAGTTCATTATCTACGGCAATGGATTCAATTTCTTTCTTGCCGCTATATAGCCCAAATTTTCGGACCAACGTAGCTTTTACCTGCCCTTTACCATTGTCTTCGAGCCGATACTGACCAATGTACGACCCGTTTGTAGGCCCGGTTTTACGACCAACCATAGCGTATAAAACGCCTGACGGGTTTTTATAAAGCGCAATGCCCATTAGATCGCGGAAGCCACTGGTGGTATCGCCAACAAACATATCAAGACCACCATTGTCGATGGGTTTCATGTCGGGCACCGAGAAGATTCGGAGTTTGTGCGTAAACCGTTCTGTGGTTACAGCAATGTCGGTGGGTTTACCGCTGAGCATCAGGCCATAGGCGACGTCTACATTATTTGGCCGCTTGAGATCGTGAATCTCCCGGACAATTTTGCCCCGTAGATCAAACACATACAATCCGCCATCCTGGTCTTTATCAGTTCCGATAATAAGGCTTTTAGCTGGATCGGCAGGGTTAATCCAGATGGCTGGATCGTCGGTGTCGTGCCGAACGGTGTCAGTAATAACAACGGGCTTGACAGGAGTTTGAGCCGTGGATTGACAGGCAATTACGAATAGAGGAAGGAAAAGCGTCAGACGATAATTCATGGATACTATAGGCTATAATAATTCACCTCACCCCCGGCCCCTCTCCTAAAACAGGAGAGGGGTGAAAAAATAGGGCAGTCTCGCTCCCCTCTCCTGTTTTAGGAGAGGGGCCGGGGGTGAGGTGGGCCGCTGCCGTGAGGTGAACTTAATTCGTACCTAAAGCACCAATGGTTGTTGATGGGGCAGGCGATTTATACAAGGTGCCATTCGCGAACGAAATGCCATCAGCATACAGCCGCGTGAAACTCGTAGTTCCTTTGCCAATGGCAGGCGAACCGGCTTGCAGGCGGAAATCCCAGGCTGTGTTGAAGGTTGCGTTTTTAGAATCGGTTGTGAGCGGGTAGTTTACAAACTTAGGATCATTGTCGCCAACCGTTTTGCTGATGACATCGTTAGTGCCAGTCAGAATTTCAGTGCTAGGCTGGAAACCCGTAACGCCATCCTGAGTTGCCCCGTAATACAGGTTATTGCTCACTTTAGTACGGCTGTCTTCGGGGTTTTTAGGATCGCGTTTTACACCAAACCGATCGTTGGCCAGCAGGTTGTTGTACAACTCAGCCCGAACCGCAACTTCTACCCATATTGACCCACCTTTGAGAGTTGGGCGACGCCAGCCTGCATTTACAATTGTGTTATTGTACGCAACTACATAGGCTTGTGGTACACGGTCGCCCGTGTTTGAGAGTTTCAGCGCGTTGGTGTTTGGGCTATAGACCGTGTTAAAGGCTACATCGGCCTGAACACCCGATTTGATGTTGATGGCATCACCACCCGATACGCCCTGCGTATAAATCTTGTTGTTGGCAACAATCACCTTTCCACCCTCAATGTAAAAACCATCTTCGTTCTGATTGTTCAATCGACTGTTTACGATAACCAGCTTACCATTCACATTCGAGTAGTTTACTGCAGGAACGTGGTTACCAGCTGCGGCTTTGTACAAGCCTGCTTTTACCGAAGGAGAACTCTCAGTCGTTACTGCGCCACCATACTCAATAATAGCGTTGTCGAGCAGTAGTTCGGTGCAGGTTGGCGCAGCAATAATGCCACCCCACAGGCTGCCCCACTGGTTGGCAGCTGTTTTCCAGGCGTCGGGCACTGTGAATTTTACCGGATTTGCCGATGTACCCATTACGTACAGATTCCCTTTTACGATCAACTCGGGCTTCACCGTCGAGTCGCTGAAAACGATGTTAACACCTTCTTCAATGACTAATGACGTACTGGCTGGAATTTGTAAATGGCCCGTAATTTTATAGGTGCTTCCTTTGGCCCAGGTTCCCGAAACATCGCCCGATACGGCTTCTTTCACAACGGGAGTTGGGGTTGGTGTTACCGTTCCAGAATTGTCGCTACTCTTAGAGCAACCTACTAGTACAGCAGCCGACAGAGCGGCTAGAATAATTACTTGTTTCATGGTTATTGATTGATTGTTAATGCGTTAGTTAAGTTTTACAGTTTATACCGTATCCCAAGCACATACGAGCGTTGGTAGAAATCACGCCGGATGAGGGTCTTACCCGATACATCCTGGTTCGGTACATCCGTATTCTTCGTATTGATGTTTTTGATGAAAATCTCCGTAGGTGTGTTGAGCAGGTTATTCGCCTTGGCAAACAACAGGAAGCTCTTGCCTAGCTTCTTTTCGACAGACGCATCCATCTGAATAAAGCCCTTCTGATACAGGTCGTTATCGACAAACTGCGATACCGTATTGATACGTGGGCCCGTGTAGCTGGCTGCCAGTTGCCCATCCCAGCCATGTTCAGTGTCCTTGTAGAGCAGCGACAAATTCGCGATGTGTGCCGACTGCCCATAGAGCGAGCGCGTCTGATTGACTGTGATGGTTTCCAGATCGCCCTGTGCATTCCGAATCCGCTTTGATTTGGGCGTTGTGATGCTGGAATTGGTGTAGGTATAATTGGCTTTGATACCCCACTGCCGGAAATACTTGATGGCATCGACCTCTATCCCCAGGTTCGTCGCATTCCCGAAATTGCCCGGTCCATAGTACAAATCCTGCCCCCGGATGGCGTCTTTCTGAAGCGTATATTCGATAGGGTCTTGGATGTGTTTGTAGAACAGACCAACCATAAACTGCTCCAGCGGACGGGGGAAGAACTCGTATCGCAAATCAACGTTGTCGGCAATGGCCCGTTTCAGATTAGGATTGCCTCGCTCCTGATATTCTTCATTGACAATCCGGTAGGGTACGATTTCGAAAAAGCCGGGCCGGTTCAGTGAGCGGAAGTACGACAAGCGCCAGTTGGTCTGCTCGTTTGGCCGATAGCGGAAATGCAGGCTTGGTAGCACATCTGTATAAATCTGGCTTCTGGTAGGGTTATCTTCGCCAATCGGAAATTTCATGGCGTAACCCTGATCGGTATGCTCGATGCGAACACCCCCGGTTACTTCGAGCGGCTGATCGGTGGTGCGGAATTGCAGATAACCCGATGCCGTTTTCTCCGTAGCATCATAATTCAGGGCCGAAGCAACCGAACCGAGCGGGTTCTGAATAGTCCAGACAATTTGGTTGTAATCGGTGAAATCGACACCGTATTGGGCGAACGGGTTGGAAGGCCGTAGCGTGTAATTGTTGTAAAAATTAGTCCGCTGCTTGTCGCGGTATAATCCACCAGCCATCCATTCGACCGCTACGCCCGCTAGTTTGGTTTTCAGCGTCATGTTCAGATAGCCTGCCAAATCGGTGTCGGAATTGTGTTCCCATCGGCGCTGGCCATCCTGCACGGTTGTTCGTTTTTCTACAAAATTTGTGCGTATACCCAGTAGCGGCACGTACGTCTGGTCGGGAACTTCGTTGGTAGCCAACGAATAAACCGCCGACCAGTTAATGGCAAACATTGGGGTAAGCTGATGCGTACCCTGGAGCGTACTGTTGTAAATTTTCTGCTTCGTTAGGCGTGAGCGCGTTTCGTAACCGAGTGTTGCATTACCCAGCACCGGATCAAAACCGCCAATGCCCAGTTCGGTTGTTTTCGTTTCCCGAATTTGCTCATTAGCCAGGCTAATCAGTGCGTTAAACCACTGGATTTTGTTGTTCTCATTGACCCGAAAATCCATCTTGGCGTGCAATCCATAGCGCGTTTGCCGCTCTGAATATTGCCGTTCACTCTGTTTCGTGAGAGTTACTCCGCGTAACGTATCGACCACATCGCCGGTAAAAAACAGGCTATTGCTACCTCTAAACGTATTCTGTAAACTCCCCGCCAGCATGATGCCAAACCGCCGATTGAAGAATCGGTTACCGATTGCAAAACTGCCCAGTAAATTCGGTGGGGGAGCCTGGCTGGTGTAGGTTGTTGATGCTTTGTTAAAGTCCGAGAATTTGGCACTGTACTGATTGCCAAATTGCTCGTAAGGTGATTGCGAGTTGATGTTTTTCGTGTCAAAGCTCACAAAGGGGCGGTTGAAAAACAGCTCGCTATACCCCGATGAAACGTTGGCCAGAATAGTCGGCCGGTCGGGCGCATCTTTCATAACCATGTTGATAGCACCACCAACCGCATCGCCTTCCATACTCGGCGTGAGCGCTTTATAAACTTCGAGTCGGTCAAGGAGTTCGGATGGGAAAATATCCAGCGGGACATAACGATAGCGATTGTCGGGGCTAGGAATCTTCACGCCGTTGACCAGCGTATAATTGTACCGTTTGTCCATGCCACGCAGAATGGCATACTGCCCATCGCCATTGCTGTTGCGTTCGATAGAAATACCTGATACCCGCTGAATGACGTTGGCAACAGTTAAATCGGGAGAGAGTTCGATGGTTCGGCCCGACACAATATTCGTCACTTGCAGCGCATTCCGTTCGAGGTCGCGGGCGGTGCGATCACTGCTACCGTCGCGTTTGGCTTTTACCGTGACCTCGGTAATCTGGCGGTCGTTTTCTGTTTCCAGCGGCAGATCCATCGTAACCACTTGCTCTTCACTTGTCACGACCACATCACGGGTGATTGTTTTGTAAGAGACGTAGCTGATCCGAATTTTATAGCTGCCAGTAGGTACGTTTTTAATCAGGTAAGATCCATCCAGACCCGATACATTGTACAGTTTGGTATTTTCCAGAATGAGCGTCGCCCCAATAACGGGTTGACCTGTAATAGCATCGATGGCCCGCCCCCGGATGGTACCAGCCCAGACCTTTGGGATAAGCAGCAGGCAAACGATTGTCAGTAGTAGTCGGTTCATACAGTTTGCGAATGGCAACTAGTACGTGGCCCACCTAAAGGCAAAGACCGTGTTTAGTTGATGGCGCAAAGGTGAGGGTGAGCGTATGAACCCGACAAATTTGACCCGTGAACAAAAAGGCAACAACCCATTTACGAGCGTAAACAGATAGGCAACAACTAAATTAAATTCGAATTAAATTGTTGGTATTCAGTGGGTTGGTGTTGTGCTGGTTAGCCATTATGTTATTGTTACCAAACTGTTTCCTAAATGTGAAGCCTACCAAAATTAGTTGGATACATTACTAAATTACTATTATCTTTGTTGCTAAGATATTTAGTCGTAAAGATAATAACATGGATAACGACACACTCAAACGAACAAGAAAACTAAGCCAGATATATGCGTACACCTCTATTCAGATGCACGAAGCTGTTGCCCAAAAGGCAGGACTTTCTGGGACTGACCATAAATACTTAGGGTTTCTACTGGAAAAAGGGCAAATGACGGCGGGTGAGCTTTCAACGTTAACCGGCCTGACGACAGGCGCAGTGACCGGTTTAATAGACCGGTTTGAGAAGAAAAATCTGGTTAAAAGACAATTTGCTCAGGACGACAGGCGGAAGGTAATCATTGAACCTAACACCGAAATTATCATGGCACTGTTGGTCCCGCTTTATAAAGAATTCCGAAGCAAGTCAGAACAGCTTATTGCCTCATTTTCAGATGAGGAAATCAAGGTCATTGAAACCTACTTTTCAAAGGCAATTGACATAATGGTTGAAACAACCAATACACTCAACAATAAATAACCATAAAAATGAAAAATATAAGTTCATACATACTTGGTTTCCAGGATATTGATAGAACAAAATTCACGCTTGTCGGAGGGAAAGGCGCAAACCTTGGGGAACTTGCCAGAATTGATGGAATTCATGTGCCGGATGGCTTTTGTATTTCTACCGACGCTTTTAAACGAATCATTGACGAAACGTCATCGATTAATGAACTCCTTAATCAGTTATCGCTGCTGAAGATAGAAGACCGGGATAAAATCCGTGAATTGAGCGGTGTGATTCGTATAGCCATCGAAAGTATAGCCATTCCTCAGGACATTCAGGAAGAGATCGGACACCATCTTGAGCAACTTGATAAAAAAAGTGCCTTTGCTGTGCGGTCTAGTGCTACGGCAGAAGACCTGCCAACGGCATCTTTTGCTGGTCAGCAGGATACGTATTTGAACGTTATTGGAAAAGAGTCAATCCTAACGCATATCAGCAAATGCTGGGCATCGCTGTTTACCGAGCGGGCAGTCATTTACCGCATTCAAAATAACTTCGATCACCGTAAAGTACAACTCGCTGTGGTTGTTCAGAAGATGGTCTTCCCGCAAGTGGCCGGGATTTTGTTTACTGCCGATCCCGTCACTTCCAACAGGAAAGTGCTATCCATTGATGCCAGCTTCGGACTAGGGGAGGCCATGGTTTCTGGCCTGGTAAATGCAGATAACTATAAAGTGTACAACGGCAAGGTTATCGATAAGAAGATATCCACCAAGAAACTGGCTATTTATGCCGTAAAAGATGGCGGTACGAACGAACAGGCGATTGAGCCTGAACAACAGAATAGCCAGGCGCTAACGGATGATCAGATTTTGCATCTTGAGCGCATGGGCCGAAAGATCGAAGAGCATTTCGGCCGCCCCCAGGACATCGAATGGTGTTTGGCCGATGACGAATTTTATATCGTCCAGAGTCGGCCAATCACTACGCTATACCCAATCCCGGAAGCGAATGACGACGAAAATCGTGTTTACGTATCTGTTGGTCATAACCAAATGATGACCGATGCTATGAAACCATTGGGATTGTCTTTTTTCCTGTTAACGACTCGAGCACCCATGCGTACAGCTGGTGGAAGGTTATTTGTTGATATTACACCGTTGCTGGCTTCACCTGTCGGCAGAGAAACTGTACTAAATGTCACACTGGGAAAATCCGATCCGCTCATAAAAGACGCACTTACAACCATCGTAGAGCGGGGAGATTTTATAAAATCGCTACCGGATGATATAAAAGAACAGAGTCCCGGTAAAAGCAATGCAAGTGCGTCGCTCGAGAAATATCAAACACTAAATGAATACGATCCAACCATCGTTTCTGATTTGATCAGGCGCAGTCAAACAGCGATAGAAGCGTTAAAACAAAACATCCAGCCGAAATCAGGGCCAGATCTATTTGATTTTATCCTGGAAGATCTTGAGCAATTAAAGAAAAACAACGCTGATTCACAGAGTTTTAACGTGATCATGACGGGCATGAATGCTTCATCATGGATCAATTCCAATATGAACGAATGGTTAGATGAGAAAAATGCCGCAGACACGCTTGCACAATCTGCACCCAACAATATTACTTCGGAAATGGGTCTGGCGTTATTGGATGTCGCCGATGTAATTCGCCCCTTTCCGGAAGTAATCGAGTATCTGCAACGGGCAAAAGACGATAACTTTTTGGAGGGGCTGGTTCAGTTAAAGGGTGGCCCCGAAGCCCTGGACGTAATCAATAATTATCTCAACAGTTACGGAATGCGATGTGTCGGAGAGATTGATATTACGAGAACTCGTTGGCGTGAAAAACCAGCTACACTTGTCCCTTTGATTCTCAGTAACATCAAAAACTTTGAGCCGAATGCAAGCAGTCGGAAATTTGAGCAAGGGCAACAGGAAGCGTTGAAAAAAGAACAAGAGTTATTGGAACGACTGAAGCAATTGCCGGATGGCGAACAAAAAGCTCAAGAGACAAAACGAATGATCGACCTGATTCGGAATTTTGCGGGTTATCGTGAATACCCCAAATACGGCATCGTTAGTCGCTACTTCGTGTATAAGCAGGCGCTATTGAAGGAGGCCGAACAACTTGTACAAGCCGATGTTATTCAGGATAAAGAGGATATTTACTATCTCACGTTTGACGAACTTCGCGAGGTTGTACGCACTCATAAACTGGATTATCAGCTCATCAGCGACCGAAAAGACGAGTACAAAATCTATGAAAAACTAACTCCGCCACGTGTGATTACGTCTGACGGTGAAATCATTACAGGTGCGTACAAACGAGAAAATCTACCCGCCGAAGCGATTGTCGGTCTGGCTGTTTCATCCGGCGTTATAGAAGGGCGGGCACGTGTCATCTTAAACATGGAAGAGGCTGACCTGGAAGATGGAGATATATTAGTTACCGCCTTTACTGACCCCAGCTGGACACCCTTGTTTGTATCCATAAAAGGCCTGGTCACCGAAGTGGGTGGGCTGATGACCCACGGAGCCGTTATCGCCCGTGAATATGGCTTACCGGCAGTTGTTGGCGTAGAAAATGCAACCAAGCTGATCAAAGATGGGCAACGAATTCGCGTGAATGGGACAGAAGGATATGTAGAAATCCTGTGAGACAATGACGCAAGCTCAAAGGTGAACGATTGGTTTGTCTGTAGTTTACTGAACAGAAGTTATCGGTGCTTTCGTCAATCTTCCCCAGGCTATAAAAGCGGCAATAAGTGCGAAAGCTATATTCACGCCTATGCTCGATGCTTCTCCTCGGGCAATGTGGAAAATGCTTGCGCATACCATGAGGGCAATGATTCCTAAAGCAGCAATTGGCGTAAGCTGTGGTTTTATGCGGACTAGTGCTGGTAGTATTAACCCAATGGCACCTATTAAATCGACAATTCCACTAAGTTTTACCAATAATACCGGAATCTGACCTGTCCAGGGCCACATGGCAGACAGCTTTTCAATCGGTTGAAACAATTTCATGGTGCCCGCCCAAACCAAAACGATTGCTAGAACTACCTGCGCCAGCCAAAGGGTTATGTGCATGGCCTTTGACGGTTTTTGTCGATTTGTCATCAGTGAATATTTTTTCGTTAAAGGCACAAAAGTATTTATGTTTGCTATCCATTGGAAAGCACTTCCTGTTGAGATAGCGCTATCCAACGGGATAGTAACGCAAAAAGAACGAACGATTAACAAGCCAAAAAATGCTGACGACAGGCGGATGCCCTAAAAATATGCTTTCTATCAAGGATGCGTTAGATGCGCTGGAGGGAAGATGGAAACTACTGATTTTGTTTGCACTGTCATCCGGTCCCAAGCGATTTAAGCAACTATCAAAAGAGGTTGGTGGGATTACTGATAAAACGCTGTCGAAGGAGTTGAAAAATTTAGAAGTAAATAAACTGGTGAAAAGAACAGTTTATGACACGTTTCCTCCGACTGTAGAATACACAATTACGGCTCACGGAACGTCACTTGAGAAAGTGATGGAAGAGCTTCATTATTGGGGATTGGCTCATCGCAAAACGATTATTGGAAACTGATTGCTGCGAAGGGCACAGCTACTAAATCGTACTGTTTTCGGGCGATAACAGCGGTTGTGAAGGAAAACGCTGAATGAAAGCCGAGAGCGATTCGCCTTCTGCAAGCCCGATTTTTTTGCGAAGTCGATAACGAGATACCCGCAGACTATCCGACGAAATACCGAGTAGCGTGGCGACATCGGCAGAGCTGATGTTCATCTTCAACAGGGCAATCAGGCGCAGATCGGTGGCAGTTAAATCGGGAAATTGCTGGGTGAGCTGTGTAAAGAAATAGGGGTGAACCTGATCGAAAATCGTTCTGAAATCGTCCCAGTATTTATCCTGACTAAAGTTCAGGCTAATTTTTTGTACTAACTGCCGAAGTTGTTTTTTCTGATCGCGCTTATCATCCTTCAGAATCGCCGTCAGGTCTTCTTTGATTTCTTCGAGTACCTGATTTTTCTGAATTATCTGAAGCGTGTGCGTGGTTAACTCCTTACTCTTCAGCTCAAGTTGTCCTTTCAAATTCTCCTCTTCCAACTGTTGGTTCTTCAATTCAACCTGCATCAGTTCGTTCTGAGTCTGGAATATCTGCTGATTCTGCTGATTGATCGCCTGTTCATTCCGAATCTTCAGCCGCTGTCGACTGATAATTACCGCCCCCAGAATACCAATTAATACCAATACGACACTGGCAGCGATAATGATAATGAAGTCGATTTGTTTCTGGGCGTTCAATTGAGCAATCTCGCTGTCTTTCCGCTCTACATCGTACAGTGTTTGAAGCAGGGTAATCTGACGGGTATTGTCTGCGGCATAAATCGCGTCGACTAAATCGCGGCTTCGTTCCAGGTAGCTATAGGCGCTATCGGGCTGATTCACTAACCGATACGTCTTGGCAATATCTCGGAGGGCCGCACTAAGCTGATATAACTCACCCGTTTTCTGCGATCGCTGCATGGCTTCCCGCGAGAATTTTAGCCCTTGCTGGTACCGACCCGTTTTTCGGAAAACATCGCCGAGGTTATTGATGATTTCGATCTGACCAATCTCGTCGTGGGTTTGCTGGGCCAGAGCCAGCGCGTTCTGATAGTAGAAATGAGCCGAGTCGTATTGGGCTTCATCTTCAAAAATGCTCCCCAGGTTTTCGTAAATTTTAGTCAGGCTGGTCACATCATTAGCTGCCAGACTATTCGTCAGGGCTAGTTTCTGGTAGTGATAAGCCTGCTTAGGGTCCTGTCGTTTTTCGTAAATATGCCCGATGTTGGCATAGGTTTGAGCCAGTCCTTCGGCATTGCCGTTTTGGCGGTAAAAAGTCAGCGCTTCTTTAAACTGACTCAGTGCCCGCTCTACCTGTTCGTTGTAATAGTAAACCGTACCGAGTTCATTGTGATTACGGGCCAATCGCCTGGCATCACGGGTCGTGTGGAAAATTTTCTGTGCCTGAAGAAGATAGTCGATGGCCTGAACATAGCTTCCCTGATGGTATAGTAACAGGCCAATTTGTTGCAGGCAATCGCCTTCTGTCTGTTGATCGTTCTGGCTAATGGCCTTATCCAGCATAACCTTGATCAGCCGGTAAGCTGAGTCGGGATACTGACGTGATAGCTGTTCGGTATTCGTAAGAACTTGAGCCGTCGCCGATGTCGAGATGCCAAAAACCAACCAGAAGGCTAAATAGGGGGTTTTCAGCAGTGAACCCAGACGACGGATAAGTAGACGGTATGAAGTGCGGTCATAAACCTGATGCATCCTGTATGGATTTATCTAACCCATAAAGATAGAGCTTACGTTATCGGTTGTAATGTGAAGTTTTTGTTAACTAAAAATAGGTGACGATCTGGAGTAGGGATTCATCCGCACCAGATCGTCACCTATTTTTAGTTAACTCACTTATTTAAGCGGTGCTTTTAGCGTTACAAAATAGATCCGGTTGAGGTCAACTTTGCCGGTGGCTGGCAGAATTTTGGTTGTGAAACCATTCTGACCGTTATCAATCACCCCGAAATCATCGTCATTGGAGATTGCCAACTGGGTATTACTAAGGATGGTAATACCTTCCGCTTTATCGTGCGGATAAACCGGTGAGATCTCCGTCAGGATATCGAAGACCAATGATTTCGTAACGGGAACAACACCCGCATTTTGTAAGCCTGCTTTGTCTTTAAGCTGCTCAACGGTAAGTCCACCATATAATTTACCACCATCGCCGTTCGATGGGTCGGAGATATCCGTTGCACCGGCAATATCGAATTTATAGATCCGTTTGAATGTGGCTGGTTTTGCTGGATTTCCACCATAATCGCCGTCTCGTTCCAAAGCCAGGAAGGTCGTGTTCGTAATGGCAGCAATATCGCTACAACCAGTCAGACTGGCGTTTTCCATCAGATACACATATTGCTTCGTGACTCCAGTAGCGATTTCGAAGGTTACAACACGCAGAACTACAGAGCCCGTTGTAGCTCCCGATGATGGATTGTACATGGGCGACTGCATCAGGCCGACCAGCGTTTTTCCATCGGGGGTGATTGTTAGACCTTCCATACCCCGGTTAGGCCGACGACGGGCCAGTACCTTAGGTAAGGTACGTCCGCCAGTGCCAGAACCAAATGGGTTGATACGTTCGATGGTTTTGCCGTTAGCATCGAAGTGCGCAATGTGCGGGCCATATTCATCACTAATCCAAAATGTGCCATCGGATGCCAGCACCAGACCTTCTGAGTCGATACCATCGGCGTTAGGGGCAATGGTCTGTCCATTTAGATCAAGCGCTATTTCACCCGTATTTCCCTGACCAATTGGGTTTGGTAGACCCGTTAATGGCTGTCCGGCTGCATTTTTGAGCAGGATAGTTTTTTCTAAAACCAGTTGATTACCAACTACATGAAACCGACCGATTTGGGGTGTAAAATCGGCTTTACCAAAAATGATGGAATTAGCGGCTGAACCGGCTGCGTTTGGTCCCCGATCGGTTAGTAGATAAAATACCGTTGGGTCGTTATGATCCTGTGCAATGGCCGATCCAAATCCGCCATTATAAATTACAGTTCCATTGGGAGACGTAGCCAGCACCGCTGGATTCGACGCTTCGGAAAAGGAGGGAAGGACAGCCGGAATCCGGTGGTCTTGGCAGGCGGCTACCAGAAGGCCACTAGCGATTGCACAACTAGTAGCAATTGAGAGAGGTAGAGACGATATTCTCATGAGGAAAAGCTTTGTTTTGTGCGCAAAGCTATAGCTCCCCATATTATCCGAATGTAATATAAACGCCCGGTTTGTTACGTGAGTATTAAGTTTTAAGTGGTTGATTGTTAGTGAAATATGTTCCCGGTAAGTTCAGATCATTTCTAGCTGACGGCAGTAATAATAAGCCCGTCGGCTCGTAGTGGGCTGATATAATTTTTCCTGAACAGCTCTGACAAATGCACTCTTATCCGACTTCGTATAGTGCTCAGTGGATGATGCGCCAGAAGGGGCCTTAAATACCAGATTAACTCGCTGACAAGCCTCCCACAATTCAGGATTCGACTTTATTTTATACTGACGGATAGGTGTATCAGCCCCAAACCAGAGACTGCTGATATTATTTGAAGTTGCTTTTAATCGGTGATGAGCCATGAGGAATTTTGTGAGATGGTAGATAGCAGTACGTCTCGGTGAAAAATTCACCTGAACGAATACATGTTTAATAAAGAAGTGGTAGACCGTTAACCGGCGCTGGAGCGAAGAAAATAGCTCAATTGACGAATATTCGCCAGATAATCTTTAGCGATCGTGCGAATTGAAGAGATACTGGCAGAACTCAGCAATTGGCCTGCATGCTCGTACGGCGTTACCTGATCAGTTAGGATATCATAAACACCTTCAGGCACTAATTCATGGTCTTCGTAGCCCCAGAACAGGAAATCAACAGCGTCGAGTAGACTGTCAAATCCTAATCCGTAAGACGTTTGAAATTGATTGAAAACAGCAATAAAGCGCATAACGATGATTCATTTTGACCACCACAAAGGTAAAGCGCTCCCCGTTGCTGTCTGTTAAGGCAAGATTATTAAACAGATGACCAGATTTTATACTATTTTTTGACAGGATTTACAGGATGAACAGGATTTTATCTTTCTACATAATCCTGTTCATCCTGTAAATCCTGTCAAAAGAACTCTTTCTAGATTACTGCACGTACTTGTTACGTAGTTGAGCCAGTTTCGCCGGGGTTAATTCCATTTCCTGAGTCAGGAATTTATCCATTGAACCATATTGCCGGTCAATTGCATCGAAGGCACTTTGAAGGTAAGCCGGGTTGGCCGCCAGCATGCTTTTTACGGCCTTCTCATCCATACCCTGTTTGGTCATCGACTGGACAACCTGTTCGCGGTTGCCTTTCCAGTATTCATTCGTGGCTGCATAATCTTTCAGAATTATAGACCGGTCTACACCAAGTGCGGACAAAATTAAAGCTGCGCCGACACCCGTCCGATCTTTACCCGCCGTGCAGTGAAACAGCAGCGCTTTATTGCCATCAAGAGCCAGCAACTGATCGAACATGGGTTTGTATTTTGCTTTTAGATGGTCTGTGCGACCGTAAAAAGCGATCATCATTGAATCGCGATTAGTGGGTCGGGCTCCCTGTAAGGCTGCCGTAGCAGCACGCGTGTTTTCACTGCCAGCGGGCATGTTGTACCAGGTTGCGCCAGCAGGAAGGCGATCGGGGCTGGTTTTGACTTCATCGGGACCGCGCAAATCGCAGACGGTTGCAATGTGACGCTGGCTCAGAACGGTCAAATCGGCATCGGTTAATTTGCTGATATCAGCGGAGCGGTACAGATGTCCCCATTTTACATGATGACCATCTTGAGTCGGGTAGCCGCCAAGGTCGCGAAAGTTGCTCGCACCTTCGAGCGTAACGGCCCGTTTTGAGTTGTAAACCAAGGTGTCGTTGCTCTGTCCGAAGGAGACGGATGTAACGAAAATAGAGAGAAGAAGAGTGAGCTTTTTCATGAATAGCTAGATTATGAAACGTGAAAATTCTGCGCTTGCACGATAGTTTACTCAATGGATGCGGAGCGCATAGGCCGCCATCATTTTGTCAAAAATTGCAGTGTTTTCGTAAATGCCGATGAAGGCTTCGGCACCTGGTCCATAAGCAAAGACCGGCACCATAATGCCTGTATGGCCTTTCGTTACGTATTTGCCTTCGGCCTGACCAGCTTGCATATCACCATCTGTAATGGCCAGACCACCTGTTTCATGGTCGGCGGTGATCACTACTAACGTATTGCCATCTTTCTCGGCAAAATCTAAAACGGCACCAATCGTTTTGTTAAAATCCAGCATCTCGCCAACGATGTAGTTGGTTTGGTTCTCGTGGCCGCCCCAGTCGATCTGCGACCCTTCGATCATCATGAAAAACCCTTTTTTAGTCTGATCGAGCAGCCGGAGCGCTGTGGTGGTTCCGTTCAGCAGTAAATCACCCCGACCTTCGCTAATCTTTTTTGGTTCCAGATCAGCTGTGAAGGCGGCTAATTTTCCTGTTTTAATCGTACTTAAGTCAGCTGTTGAGTCGGCAATCTGGTAGCCTTTGGTTTGTAATTCCTGCACCAGATTCCGGCCATCTTTCCGATGGGCAAAATGATTGCGTCCACCACCAACAAATACATCCACATTGCCCTTGAGCATATCGGCGGCAATGTCTTCTACCTGCGAACGCGAGGGTACGTGGGCATAAAAGGAAGCTGGCGTAGCGTGGGTAATTGAACAGGTCACCACAAGGCCGGTACTCAGCCCGTTCTTTTTGGCTGTTTCGAGAATTGTCTGTTGCGGTTTCTCCTGTGCATCAACACCGATCGCGCCATTCTTCGCTTTTTTGCCAATAGCAAAGGCAGTTGCTCCTGCACCGGAATCAGTCACGAACGCATCGGCCGATTGAGTTTTCTGGAATCCGATGGCGGTGCAGCGTGTCAGATTCAGTGTGCCATGATTGGCGGTTAAGCCGGCAAAAATCTGAGCGGTTCCCATTCCATCGCCCACCATTAGAATGATGTTTTTTGGCTTTTTGGCAACTAGTGGTTGTTGAGCAGAAGCCGGTAAAACCGGAGCCAGAGCAATCATAAAAAGAAAAAGAGTCTTCATGTACAGTGATCTCGTTGGCAGATACGTTTTTGCCATTTAGCGGGAAACAAAAAGCCCGGCAGGCGTTAAAACCGGCCGGGCTTTTTATAGATTACTTCGTCAACCAGGTATCCATGTTCAAATCGTCGGTACCATTGAACTGGCTCATTACAGCAGCCTTATAATTCGCCGTATTGTACGTTTGCTCATCGACCGGATATTGCCAACGACGGGGAATTTTGCCCGTTGAATTGATACCACCACCCGTTGCTACGAATGATTTGGGGAAGCCTGTCCGGCGCCAGTTGTAAAGAGCTTCATAGCCTGAATTCTGGTGCATTGACACATACTTCTGATTCAGAATCTGCTCCAGCCCGTCGGCATTATCGCCTTTGTACACCACACCAGGATTCGCCAGGAAGGTGCTGATCGATAGGGTCGTTGTGCCAAGTAGTTTACCGCCCTGATCACCTATCGTGTAAGTCTGTCCTTCGGTCAGACCGTAGAATGACAGCGATGCGTTGATTCCTTTCAGATAGTAACTCTCTGCAGAAGCTCCTGATACCCAACCCCGGTTAATTGCTTCGGCAATGTTGAAGTTCATTTCAGAGTACCCCATAATGATGTATGGCTCTGGCCCAACTACCGAACCGTAATAACGCAGGTTGTTGGTATATGAATACTTGCCCGTTGGGCCAGCACTACCACCTTCGGTATACAAATCACCAATTGGTTTCGAAATGTCAGCGCCAACATAAGCCGTAAAGTCACCTACTTTCTTCCCAGCTGTCAATTGTGCGGGAGCTGGTGTGGCAAACACGAACGTGCGAGGGTCCTGAGTGGCAGTCGTTATATTCAGATAAGGAGCGCCTTCAAACTGATATTGGTTGTTGCCATCGTTTGGCGTGTGCGGATACGTATTGTAGGCCGAGTTGAACACAAAATTCAGGTTATCGGCATTGCTGGTCATGATCGGATATTGCGTAGGATTGTTGACAATGGCCGCAAACTGGCTTGGAATGTTCAGATCGGCATTATCGGTAGCTCGCTTGCTCAGATCAATCAGCACCCGTAACTTGAAGGTATTGATCGCCTTACGCCATTTGGTCAGGTCGTTGTTGTAGTAGATATCGCCCGTAATCGAAGCGGGCAACGCCGTCGACCCTGCCAGCGAAGCCAGCATTGTATTTGCAGAATCAAGTAAGGACAGACTTCGCGCAAAAACGGCCTTCTGTGTGTCGTAACCTGGTTCTAGATCGGATAGCCCCTGACCTGCCTGCGAAGCGGGTGTATCGCCAACCCGGTTAGCCTGCCACACAAAAATCCACGCCCGGTAAAACTTAGCTAGTGCAGAAAAAGCATTGGCTTTGGTTCCCAATGTCTTAGTCGCCTGTAGATCCATCTGGTTTACGTTCTTCAGGGTATTATATAACGTAGCCGTAGTCGTCCAGTTATAAGTGTTGTTGCCCCCATAGTATAAGTTGTTGGAAACCGAGTACTGATTCCAGATCTGCACCTGCGTAAAAGGGCCTCCGTCGCCTATGCTATACACGTCAAACTGTATACGTGGCAGAATCAACGAAGGTGGAACAGCTTTATCTTCACCCGCTACGTTGGGGTTAGGCAACAATTCGTCAAATGATTTGCAGGCACTGACCGCTACAAGAAGCGTCAGTCCTAAAAACAGAGATTGAATTTTTGTTTTCATCGTTTTTCTAAAAGGAGAAAATGATTGGTGATATATGATGTAGGATATATGATGTATGCTGGCCTGTTACTTGGGGGACTGCACATCATATACCATACATCATATATCCTACATCCTTAAAATGTCAGATTGATGTTTACACCAAGCCGGCGTGTGGTGGCCGATTGCAGGCTTGGATTCTTCAGAGTGCTTTGTGTTGAGGCACTGTACCCCTGAGCATACTGGTCAAGATCGAAATCTTTGCGCTGGGCGAAGTAAAGGAGGTTACGACCTACGAACGAGATGTTAGCCGATTTGATAAAGCGGGGCAGCATAGATCCTGTGAATGTATAGCCCAGAATTACCTCGCGTAGTTTACCATACGTTTTGCTTACCATGTAGGGTTCTTCGATACCGCTGTTATAAATACCCTGCACGTAGGTCTGCACCGTAACAGCTTTGGTATTTGGCGCAAACTGCAATTCGCTCATGTTGCTGATATTTCCATTGGCATCGAACTTAGCCGCGCCACCGTTGGAAATAACCACACCTGGGCCCACATAAGCCGCTGTTGGCGATTTCGTGCCGAGGGAAGTGCTTTGCCACTCTTTCAGGCGGGCAGCGCCTAAATCACCTTGAACCGTTTCAATTTGGTTACCCGAGTTCAGCGCGTAAGCATATACCTGGTCGCGAATTACACCACCTACACGACCGTCGAACTGGAAGCTAAAGTTGAAGTTCTTATACGAGAACTTGTTGTTAAGAGCCCACACATAATCGGGGTTCGTGTTGCCCATGAACTGAAGGGTGTTTGTTCCTGAAGGCCGGGTCAGGGGCGTACCTGTCGACGACTGAATGATCTGACCATCCGGGCTGCGCAGGTAGTTGTAGCTGTAGTATCCATCCAGACGGTCACCAATGTTAAACACGTGGTTAGGCCCTGATAGGTAGATGCTTTGCTCATTGCCATAGATCTTTTTCAGCGTCTCTTTGTACGTTGACCAGTTGGCCAATACGTCCCAGTTCAGGCCGTTCGGATTCTTTAATACAGAACCCGTCAGCGATACTTCCCAGCCTTGCTTCTGGGTTGTTACGGCATTGGCAATCTGGCTGCTGTAACCCGACGATGAGGCTACCGGCAGTGGGAAAATCTGTGGACCGTTGATTGACGTGAAGTGCGTTACATCCAATCCTAATCGGTTACGCAGGAACTTGGCATCGAAACCGAATTCGTACGATTCTACGTTGAAACTCTGTAGGTTCGGATTCGCCAGGCTACTTGTGTAACCAGCGGCAGGCAGGTTGTTATACGGCTTGCTGATGGTGTAAGTGTTCTGGTTCACGTAGCTTGGACCGTCGTAGGCCGTCATCACCTCTGTACCGTACCCAAGCAGCGCTGAGGTCGACTGACCCGTTACCTGCTGGTAAGCTGAGGCAACTGTCGACATCGTATTGCCCCCCTTCACGTCGGCATATGAACCGCGCAGTTTCAGGAACGAGATGGCTTCTGGCAATTTCACGTAATCTGTAATAACAGTGCTCAACGCAGCCGATGGATAGAAGATGGTCCGGTTGGCGGCTGGCAGGGTCGACAGTTTATCGAAGCGACCTGTCAGGCCCAGCGTTAGGTAGTTCTTATAGGTCAAATCGGCCGTCGCATAAGCACTCAGCACCGACATATCCGAACGCCAGTTGTAGGCCTGAACTGGGTTTTTCGAGTTACTGAAATCATACACACCCGGTACGATCAGGAAGTCGGTGGTAGCCCAGCTAGAGTTGTAATTGAACGTCCGGGCATTACCACCAAGCACTGCACTTACGTGAAAATCTTTCGAGACATTCTTGTTGAAACTCAACAACAGATCGGTGTTATTTTCGAACAGATTCCGACGATCTTCGCGATAGTCACCCAATCGAAGGTCAGGCACTTTGTACGTAATTGCCGAGTAAGGCACTTTCTCGGTACGAAGCTGATTCCAGGTCGTTACCTGTGTACGTGCGGATAAATTCAGGAAATCGTTGATCTTATAGTTCAACCGGGCGTAGCCGTAGATATCCGTTTTACGGTGTTCATAAAGCCATTCGTAAGCGACAAAGTATGGGTTGTTACCACGGCCATATTCCGCATAATACTGCTGAACACCTGGCACGCCCAGTGGCGCTTTGTAATAATCCTTCATATCATTCACCGACCAGCTGCTCGATCCGTATACCTGAAAAATATAGGTTTCACTTTCTGGACCTGAGCTTGACTGCGGAATGTTTGGCGAGTTCTGAAGACTCACGTTCAGGCTACCATCGAATTTAAGCCGCTCCGTGAAGTTGATGCCTGTGCTGAGGTTAAAATTGGTAATGTTCAACCGGGTGTTAGGCACCATACCCTTCTGGTAGTTATTCGAAATCGACATCCGAATGTCGTACTTCTCACCGCTCGACGAAATCGAAAGATTGTTCGTCGATAGCATACCTGTCTGCATGAAATCCCGGAAGTTATTGGCGCCACGCGCTACCCAGGGCGTACCCTGCCGGATACCCGTTGAGGGATCGATCGGGCTGTCATATTGAGGCACGGGTTGCCCTTCAAAACGAGGTCCCCAGATGTTGGCACGGCGGTTCGGGTTACCTACGTCGTACAGGTTATTGGCATATGCATACTGATAGTTCGATCCGAACCCATATTCGCTCTGGCGCTGTGGAATAGCCAGGTAACTAGGCTCAAACATGGTGCTGGTATTGAAATCGACAGCCACCTTACGTTTGTCTTTCGTACCTTTTTTTGTTGTCACCAGAATAGCACCATTCTGTCCACGGAAGCCATAAAGAGCAGCGGCATTTGGTCCTTTCAATACGGTGTACGTTTCGATATCATCTGCCGATACGTTCCAGGTATCTGAGTTAATGGGGACACCATCGACCACAAAGAGCAGGTCACTGTTGCCACGCAGAATCAACTGCGGACGACCCAGTAACTCGGCACTTGAGGCTACTGTAAGACCGGCAATTTTACCCGTTAGCGAGTTGATCGGGTTTGGTTCACGAGCCTTCACCAACTGATCACCGGCAATTTCCTGCGCTGTGTACCCAATGGTGCGGGCTTCTTTTTTAATGCCCAGCGCCGTTACGATAACTTCGTTTAGCTGCGCCGTATTTTCAACTAACGAGACGTTGATGATGGCCTGATTACCCACTGGTTTTTCCTGCGAATCGAACCCAATAAACGAATAGGTCAATACCGCTTCGGCTGTTGGTACACTTAGTGAATAATCACCGTTAACATCAGTTGATGTACCTGTGCTGGTACCTTTAATAATCACGTTAACACCTGGAAGTCCACCTCCTTTAGCATCCGAGACTTTTCCTTTGACACTTCTGCTTTGCGCATAGGCGGCATGACCCGCAAGTGTGCCTATGATCCAGAGACCATAAAACAGCAATCGATAAGTTGATCGCGTAAATCTTTTTTTCATCAGAATAAATTGGTTAGTAAGAAACAGTGAATGCTAAAATGCGTAAAAGCGTACGCCAATACGAGAGGCAGTATTTGCTGCCGAAGAAATTGATAAAAAAAGTAGAATGACCTTATAAGGCCCTTTTATTTGGCTGCAAAAGTAGATAGCTAGTATTAACTGGATGAGAAGACAGTATGACCAATCAATTATCAAATAGAACTATTCATAAACTAGTGATAATGATCTTGCTTCAGGTGTAATAAACAGCTAGTTAATGAGTTATTGTGTAGTCTGATAATGTATTTGAATTGAATTAAATTGCTGATTATCAATATATTGTTGTCAATAATAATTTCATAATATTGTGATGTTAATTCCTGCTATACTTTTGTGCCATCGCAGATGGAAACTTACCGAATGATTAGCCATTGGGTGAACGAATTAATGAATTTGTTTGCTGGTAATAGCCGATATGTTAATTATCATTGGCGATGGAAAACTATATTTATACTACTTCTACTTGCATTTTTATCTATCCCTATTTTGTTATTCTATTTTTTATAATAGTAATAGTTTTTATTAAAAAATTGTAGATTAGGTTAAGAGAAAACAAAAAAAATGAGGCAATTTTTTAGCCTCATTTTTTTGTTCATTCATTAATAAAAGCATTTAAATCTCCCAAAGCCTATTGAAAGTTGACTAGTTTTTTTGGTCATTTCTACGCAGGAGAAATGACCAAAAACTGCCTGAATTTTTCTATAAAAGGGAAAGCCTAAACAGGTTAATTGATAAAATAATCGCGCATCAGTTTTATATAATCCTGATCACGCCTATCTGTTGTGGCCTGGTAAATCACCGCTTAATACACATAGAGGCTAGCGGAGTATATTAAGCGGTGATATTATGGAATAGTTATCGCTTAAGTTGTAGAACATAATATCTGAGTAACATATGGCCAAGAGGGGGACCGTAGTTTTGCGCAAGAGAAATTCATGTCTTGTTATGAACCAAACTATACGAACTCATCTTTTCAACGCATTACTTTTATGCGGATCACTAGTGCTCGGATCGGGCGTTATAAATGCCGCCTGGGCACAATATACGGCTGGGAACCTCGTCGTTACTCAGATAGGAGATGGCTCTGCGACGCCTACCAGTGCTGCCAATCCTGTTAATTTGGTTGAATATACCCCCGCTGGTTCGGTCGTTAATACGCTGCCCTTGCCAACAGCAGTAGCTGGTTCGAATCGACGATTGACTGTGAGTGGGTCAGCCAGTTCTGAAGGTATTTTGAAGCTTTCGGCTGATGGTCGCTATTTGACAATGGTTGGGTATGATGCCGACGTTGCCACCGCAGGCGTTGCGTCGAGCGGTAGTTTTGATCGGGTAGTAGCGCTGATCGATAATAACCGGAGTATTAACACGACAACGGTTCTCCCCCAAAGCGCTGCCTATAATACAAATAATATACGGTCGGCGGTTTCGAGCGATGGAACCGCTATATGGACAGCAGGAACGGCTTCGACCAATAGTAGAGGTGGTGTACGGGCTACGACACTGGGAGCAACGGACGGCGGAACCCAGGTAAGCAGTACCGTTACAAATATTCGTGTAGTAGGTATTTTTAATAGTCAGTTGTATGTCTCTACATCCTCATCCACTTTTTTAGGCGTTTCCAGTGTCGGAACTGGCCTGCCAACGTCATCTGGAAACACAACTACTTTGGTTGTAAATGCCGGTAGTGGCTCAAATACATACGATTTTGCGTTTAATTCTGATGGCACAGTCTGCTATGTAGCAGATGGACGTACAACCGGTGGCGGAGTGCAGAAGTGGACAAACAGCGGAGGCACCTGGTCGTTGGCTTATACATTGCCAGTAGGTGGTACCGCTGGCGCCTACGGGCTTGCCGTTGATTTTTCGGGAGCTAATCCAGTTATTTACGCGTCAACGTTTGAGACAAGTTCGACGGCGATCAATAGAATTGTTAAACTAACTGATACGGGTTCTGATGCAACGGCGTCAACGTTTGCAACCGCTCCTGCCAACACCGTTTTCCGGGGCATCGCGTTCGCTCCATCAAATTCCCAGCCAGACCTCACCATCGCACTTTCGGCCCCAGCGTCGGCTACGCTCAACCAGCCGTTCAATTACTCGCTGGTGATTCGTAATCAGGGGGGCGTCAGCGCGTCGGGCATTTCGGCTCAGTTTACGTTGCCTGCCTCTACCAGTGCCACCTACAATTCAGCCGTTGGGGCTAGTGGATTTACAGACAACCATTCGGCGGGTGTCGTTACGTTTTCGGGCGGTACGCTGGCTGCTGGAGCCAGTACTACGCTGACCGTAATGGTAACTCCAACGGCAAATGGCACGCTGCTAAGCGGCACGGCTTTGGTTGATCCAGCGAATACCATTACCGAAAGTAACGAAGCCAATAACTCGGCTGCGGCTGTCACGACCATGGTTGGCTCTGGAGATTTACCTCCTATTGCTCCGGCGATAGCCAATCAGGTGGCTACAGTAGGTACAGTGTTTAGCTTTACAGTACCGGCCTTTACTGATCCCGAAAGTCAGACGCTTACTTACGCCATTACGGGTTTGAGCAATGGGTTGTCGGCAGATAATAACACGCGTGTTATTTCGGGTACACCTACGGCCGCTGGTGTCCAGTTAGTGACTATAGTGGCGACTGATCCGGCCAGCAACACTATCAGCGCAACGTTTTCACTGTCGGTCAATGCGGCTTCGGCGGGCGTGATCCGGATTACAGAATATGCGTATAATGGAGCCGGTAATGCCAATGAATTTATCGAGCTGACGAACGTAGGTACTGCGCCGATCGACCTGACAGGCTGGAGTTTCGATGACAGCAATCCGGTGCCCGGCGCGTTTTCAATTGGCGGCTTTGGCGTGGTACAACCCGGCGAATCGGTAATCATTTCTGAAGCGCCAGCAGCAACTTTCCGGGCGGCCTGGTATCTGCCTTCAACCGTAAAAGTCGTTGGCAGTAATAACCAGAACCTTGGCAACGGCGATGAAATGAACATCTTCGATGCGTCTAACAACCTGGTCGATAAGCTTACGTATCCAAGTAGTAGCACATCAGGAAGTACCGTATTTACAAACGGAGTAAGTGCCTGGACAACACAGGCTAACCTTGGCACCAATACGATCGGTAATTGGGTGTTGTCGGCTGTCAACGATGTTCAGAACTCGTATTCATCCGTAGCAGGAAACGTGGGTAATCCCGGCGGTTATTTTGTTCCGCTCAACCGTGTTTTGGTTCGGGAGACGCTCAATAACACGACCGTTACGGAAGGAGGAGCAACGGATACCTATACCGTAGCGCTGAATAGTCAGCCCACGGCAGATGTTACGATCACGATTACCAGCCCAGGCAGTCCGCTGACGACAAATTCGCCCACGCTGGTCTTTACGCCATCGAACTACAGCACGGTCCAAACCGTAATCGTATCGGCTACTGACGATGCCATTGTGCAGGGAACTCGTTCGGTTACAATTACCCAAAGCGCCAGCAGTTCCGACCCTGCCTACAACGGCATTACAGTCAACCCGGTATCCGTAACGATTGTCGATGCACCGTCTGCTGTTCCGGTCAGTATCAGTGCCGCCACCAATTCTGCCTATCTGAATGTGCCGACTGTCGGGCCAGCCGTTGTGAGCGGAGTTATCAATGACCCAACCGACCCGGCCAGCACAATTGGGATGAACTTCACGCTTAGTGCGGCAACGGGGCTCACCGTTACGGCTACGAGTAGCAATGCGGGTGTGGTACCCGATGCCAATCTGAATCTTACGGGAACCGGTGCGACTCGAAATCTAAAAATCACACCTATCGGAGTGGGATATGCCACCATCACTATTACGGCTACTAGCGGTACTACTTCGGGCTCCTATGTAATTAACTATGCAGCATCGGCGGCTTCCACGACGCCGGCATCGACGCGATTCCATACGGGAACAAGCGATGCGTCGACGGCTGTAGTGGTCGATGCATCGTATATGCTCGTTGCCGATGATGAAAATCAGGTGTTGAGACTATACAATCGTCAGAATTCCGGCTTGCCTGTTAATGGCTTCGATTATACTTCATCGCTGGCACTGTCCGATATTTCGGGGGGAGTTCCACGCGAAGTGGATATTGAAGCGTCGGTTAGTTCGGGCAATCGAATTTACTGGATTGGCTCGCAAAGTAATAAAGAAGGGGGTGGCGCACGGCCTAACCGCGATCGGGTATTTGCAACTGATGTGACGCTGAATGGCGCGAACACAACGCTGGCCTACGTGAGCCGCTACGATCATCTGCGCGAAGATATTATTGCCTGGGATGTGAACAATGGCCACGGAAAAGGCGCCAATTATTACGACCTGCAAGCCAGTGCGGACGCTGCTGTTGACTCGAAATCATCTATCGGCTATAACATTGAAGGGGCTGAGTTTGCCCCAGATGGTAGTACGGTTTATATCGGTTTTCGCGCTCCGCAGGTGCCGTTGCCTGGTCGGCCAAAGGCGCTAGTTATTCCCGTTACGAACCTGACGAGTATTCTGGCTACTGATGGTGGCGTGCAGGGATCGGCTACGTTTGGCGCACCCATCGAGTTTGACCTGGGTGGACGCGGTATTCGGGAAATTCGGAAAAACGCGGCTAATAATTATCTGATTATTGCAGGCCCCGCTGGCAGTGATACCGGTACACCGCCCAACAATTTCCGGCTCTATACTTGGACAGGTGTACCAACAGATGCACCTGCGCTCCGGGCCGATAATCTGGCAACACTGGCAGTTAATGGCAGTTTTGAGTCTATTGTGGAAGTGCCCGCTACGCTGGCTGACGACAGCCAGATTCAACTGCTAGTCGATAATGGGGATGCTGTCTATTATAACGACGCAACAATTGCCAAAGATCTATCGCAAAATAACTTCAAGAAATTTCGCAGTGATATAGCTACGCTTGGCGCACCTGTCAAAACGGATTTGTCGCCTACGTTGATTCTGCCTCAGGCGAACTTCGCCAGTAGTGGCTCTGAGGCTTCCCGTAATTTCATTATCAATTTGAGTGAAGTTAGTGGATTGCCTACGGCCAGTGGTACGATTGTAATTACCGTTACGGCGCCTTTAGGCTATACCGTTTCGTACGACAATTCGCTGACCACAATCGACGTTTCGGGAAGCGAAACTAACCCTACTGCTGTAGATAATACGAAGTGGAGTGTTACGGATAATCTTGTTGATCGCCAGTTAACGTTGACAATTAATTCAGGTCAGTCAATTTTAGGCAATGGTATAACTACGTTAGGCTTTACCATTACCCGGACGACGGCTAATCCTGGAAGCGTATCCAATATTACCATTAACGTCAAGGACGATGGTTCGCAGACCTATGATGGTAATCCGTTGAACAACGTGTATTCCCGCGTTATTAATGGGTTATAATTTTTGACAGGATTAACAGGATAAGGCAGGGTTAATAGCCGAAAAATCCTGTCTTATCCTGTTAATCCTGTCAAAAAAACACACTATCAGGCTTCCCAAACGACAACCTCATCCTGATCATACCAGGCGTCAATAGCTGCCTGATACCGTTTTTCGACTTCTTTTCGCTTGATTTTCAGCGTGGGCGTCATCAGATTGTTGTCTACGGTCCAGGTATCTTTAACAAGAATGATTTTCTTGATGCGTTCGTAGGCATGTAATTGACTATTTGACGCGATCAACGTGTCGGTCAAACTTTTTGAGACATCAGTAGGGGATGTTTTCTGGCCTACTTCCGAAAGTACTAGTAACGCAATCGGCTGGGGCAACTGGGTACCCATCACGCAGATTTGATCAATAAATGGATTTTCACTAAACCCGGATTCTAGTTTCGACGGGATAATAAATTCCCCTTTTGGGCTCTTATACAGGTCGTTAAGTCGTCCCGTAATGCGGAGATAACCTTCTGCGTCAAGCTCACCTATATCGCCTGTGTGCAGCCAGTTATCGGAAGTCAGCGTTTTGGCTGTCAGTTCCGGATCGCGATAATACCCCCGCATATTCCAGGGGGCCTGCGTGAGTATTTCGCCGGTAGCTGGATCAATCCGAACGTTCATCCCATCATTGACCCGGCCCACGGTTCCATCCTTGATTTTATCCGCAGGCATGATGGAAACAGCTCCCAGATTTTCAGTCATTCCGTAGCTATCCTGAATACATATGCCTAACCGACGGAACCACTGAAGCATCGGAATGGGCATGGGAGCCGCCCCGGTCAGAATCATGACCGTGTCGTTAAGGCCCAGCCGCTGACGAATTTTTCGCTTAACCAAACTGGATACAATGGGTATCTGAAGCAGCCTGTTCAGTCTGGATTGGGGCATATTGGCCAGAACACCCTGCTGGAATTTTGTCCAGATACGAGGGACTGCCAAAAAATGCGTTGGTCGAGCAGCCGCCAGGTTTTGAGAGAAGGTCGCGAGGGACTCGACAAAATAAATAGTGCCACCCGTGATCAGACCAAGGGCTTCAACGATGTTTCGCTCGGCAACGTGGCAAAGGGGTAAGTAGGAGAAAAAACGGGCGTTCGCTAAGTCCTGAAATGTCTTGTTACGAGTCGATTCGGCAATGGCGGCCGCAGCTCGGTAGTCGATCATAACGCCTTTGGGCCTGCCAGTCGTGCCAGAGGTGTAAACAATGGTGAACAGATCGTCTGGTTCTGGTTTCGGACTTTCGACCATTGGCGGGTACATCGCCAGAATATCATTCCAGGGGCGCAGCATAACATCGGGCTGGTTTTCGGGAAAGGCGATGCACAACATACCCGTTGGCACACCGGCCCGCATCGTACTCCAGTTGTCCAGTTTCCCTACGAATAGCACCGTACACTGGCTATGTTCGAGCACAGAATGAAGTTGATCGGCTGTTAGCGTTGGGTACAAAGGGACGGATATATGACCACTAATCAGGATCGCAATATCGGCAATTAGCCAGTGTGGGCAGTTTTTAGAGACCAGACCAATGGGGCTCTGCGGAGGCAGATCAAGTGAGCGCAAATAGGTTGCCATAGAACGAGCCTGCCGACCTACCTCCTGCCAGGTATAGTCGATGTAGGTAGTGCCCACGGATTGCCGGAGATACACCTGATCGGCTTTTTCGCGCTCCCATTTGTAGAAGTAATCAATAAACGGCCTACTATCGGACTGTGCTATATTACTGATAGACATGAGCGTTACGGGAGAGGAAAGTTTTTTAAATTTTATTTTCCTGTAAAGAAATGATTATCAGAATAATGGAATCTGAAAAATCTACTCTAAAACTCGTTACGTTTCGAAGTAACTGATCGGTTTCTTACACTGAAGGGGTCGTATCAAGAAGTTGATCAAAGGCGAGGCCGCTGCTGCCTTCGCCCTTTCCGGCAGTGGTTTTTCGACCCACCCAAAGTACGACGCGGCCATCGGTGGTTCGGGTTCGCTGGTAGGTGCGCGTAATGAGTTTTCCCGACCGGGGCACCTCTTCTTCGTTCACGAAATAAGGCGCGGGTTGGTCAAGGATCTTGCCTTTAAACGTAGCCGCCTGATCGGGCATTCGGGCGCGTTGAAGCTGAATGTCGCGGTCGCTCCCTGCCACGTGGACGGGAATGAACGGAATCCAGTTATACGGGACACTGGTGCCCAGCAGATACCGGATTTTAGCCTCCGTAGGAAGCAAAGCAGCGGCAGGCGATAAACTGGCATTTTGCGCAGCCAGCGCCGACTCGAACCCATTGATGCCTCGATCCAGCGGTGACGGTATCACCGACTCAATTGCCCAGACACTGTTCGCCATCTCATCGCGAATGAAATTGACTTTTTCCAATGGCTGACTTTCCTGGGGTTTTCCCAGCGATGGCGGTAAAAGGGATAACGTGTTAGCGGCTGCCGCGTTGGTACTCAGGCTAAAGAAACTCCAGCGAGTCCAGTCGTCATCGATACCTGTACCCGCTGGTTTAATAAACGTGCGTTGCCCGAACACATCGGTCACAACTAATCCACCAATAGCACACAGCGATCCAATTGGGCGTTCGTAGGGAAAAACGCACCAGTCGTTGCTATACAACAGCATGAATTCGGTCAGAATGAGCTTGATAACGTCGGTTGTATTAGTGTCGATTTTGGTGAACTCGGTGCGTTCATCTTCCATTTCCCAGAAACGGGGTTGCGGCATACCCTGAAACGAGACAGGGGCCGGAATAAACGACAGACATTCGTCCAATGGGTTGATGGGTTGGCTTAGCGTACCGTCGAGTGTGCTGGCGGAATCTACATCAAATGAGTACCAGTCCAGTTGTCCATTCTCGTACTGATCGGCTCGCAGAACGGTTTGTGTACCGTCGGTATCCTCGGCGGCACAGGCAAACTGGTATTCCAGTTGGGTACCCGACCAGGCATTGTCTTCTTTCGACTCGGGTTGAGTCATAAACTGTGCAGCCCAATTCACCAGATCAGTAGCAATACCAGTCAGTAAGGTCTTGTCGGAAGACGAAATAATCGTATTCCCATTTACCCAGACTGTATGCGAGCCATCGGCGACAGCTTGTAAGAGTAACTCGCCGTTGATGGTTTTTCCGGCAACGGCTTCCCGTGTTTGATCAGTGTCTTTGTCGAACGTTGGATTCGGTTCGCTGGCTGGGATGGAATATTGCCGAACGTACTCGTTTTTATATGGCTGGAATTGAGTAGAAGAGACCGTTTTACGAAGCAATTTTTCAAAATACCGACCAATACGCAACTGACTACCCAGATCATTGGATCGGTATTCTCGTTCCACACGGGCTTCGAGTGGAATGTCGATCGGTAGCGGTTGAGTAGGTCCATTCGCTACTGCATACCGATTTAGAAAGGTCTGGTGCGTCAATAGGCGAGCGTCAATGGGTGAGCCCGCATCGTCGCCCTGAAACTCTCCGAATTGCCACTGCCGGGTAAGCATCCAGAGCGGGTCGCGTACTTCGGCTCGCAGGCTCCGTTCAACTTCACGCTGACGTGGGCTGCCTTCCAACCGATTCCAGCCTTTAATGGCCGGTTGAAAGATGGGGAGGTTCAGAAATAAAGGACGGAGTTTATCTATATCAGCCATGCGAGGTATTGGTTTAGGATTGGGCTAGTGTGCTTCCCTGCGTGAAAACAGTGGAAAATCCACCCGTAGAAAAGTCATTGAGTACAGCGGGAAGTACCTGAAAATAGTCCGTATTGGTCAGCATATCGGGTTCAACGGCGCGGAGTTTGGCGCGGTCAAGCGTATCGTTCAGGACGCTCATCAATTCGAGCCAGTTCCAGTGCCCATTCAAAACGGGCGCTACAGCGATCAGAATTGCCTGTGGTGGCATGGCGTCTGGACGATCATACTGGAACGTAACGCCCGTCGTCTCCTTGTCGGTGGGAATCAGTTCAGTCCATTCGTCGAGTAGCCAACCCGCCTGTAAATCAGTCATGGTTGCCGGAGCCTGATGGATGGCCAGCGATAGCCGTTCCTGCCGACGCTGGGTTTCGGAAAAGGTTTCGCCCACCCATTTTTCGCCCGCTACGTAAGGTAGTTGCACAGGCGTTAGCGAGAACGGATTGTCCTGATACAGATCATGATGCAGCGCAATCGTCTCCAGCGTTTCCATACCTGTTCGCACCCGCGCTACGCTTTGCAACCAGTTTTCCATCACCAGCTCCGACGGTCCACTCAACATGGCCGAACTATGTGTAAGCGCATCGGTCAATTGGGGTTGATTATGGAATTGAAATGTCGGCACCCAATTAAACGACCGACCGTAAATCTGTTGAGCAACATCACGGCAACGCGCTACCTGCTGGTCAATAGTCAGGGTGTCAAAGTCATCAAAAAGACTTGGATCAAGCTGCTTTTGCAGGAAAAGCACGATACTTGACCCTTGATTAACCAACTCATCGGCCACCAAAACTGAATTGGCATCGGTTGTCGCTGGTAAGGCTTCGATCCAGCCGTAAGCCGCTATGGTTAATAAAGCCGTGCGAATGTTGGTCAGCGCAGACGATGATATGGTGGTTTGACCTGCTGCACGAGCGCTATCCGTCGCACTTTTTAGCGCATCGGTGGCCGTTTTGAGGGTTTCTATTTTAGCTTGAAGATCAGCTATAGCCGTTTCCAATTCAGCTTTCTTCGCTTCGCTATTTTGGTAGCCGGACGGATTTGATTCACCTTCCTGATACGATTGTGCCGGAAGCAGAAAGTCCAGCGCGTTCAACGGTCGGGCTTCCGTAATGATCTTTTTCAACGAACGTAAATACGGTAACAGTGCGGCTAATGAAGTCGCATTCGCAGCTGCGGTATGGAAATCAAGCACCAGTTGCACGCTATCAGAAACGGCAAAATTCTGCCGGAGTTGAACCGACAACCAGCGCTCTAACTCCGACGAAAGCGTGCCTAAATCTGCGCCTGTCATCAAGACGAAATCAAGCGGCTGAATATCGAATTGAGCTAGTGTCAGCGTATCCTCGACTGCACCGGCAGCATAGTGAAATTGAATCGTTTCGGGTTTTGGTAATCGTTCGCCCAGCCACTCATTCACAAACGGATTGGCTTTGCTTCGGGGAGAAGCCGTGGCTCCCCAGGCGGAATGACGATCGCCAGCGCCAGTCGTTTGCAAACAGAGAGCCACACGGTGCGTAATCGACGTGCCGGAGCGGGGTGTGCTGACAATTGCCGGATCGGGCGGTAGTTTGCCTTCCGAAATGGCCTGCATCATCCCACCCGCTCGGTCGTAATTTCCCTGAACAGCCTGAAAAACACTTTCCGACAGCGACAAATCGGCCAGCCCGTCGAGTGCATCGGTGAGCCGGTCGAGTTCGGCTAGTAGAGCGTTTTTTTCGGTTGAGCCGTCGGCGGGTAGACCGGCAATGCCTTGCAGTTGCGGGTGGGTTCGCGCATAATCGAGCAGATCATACCCGTTGATAACGTTTCGGGCCTCAACGACTTCCTGCGCGGTGCCGTCGGGTACAGGCGTTAACTTTTTAGAAATGAGTGGGAAACGGTCGCGTAGCACGTAAATGGCTTCATTAAGAAATAGGCTTCGATCATGCAATCCTCGCTCAAACTGATAGCCCAGCAGAGCACCCAATTCCTGTCCGTTACGCAGGCCATCCAGATACGTTAGCGCCAGACGAACCCGCTCGGATGACAGGTTGACGGCAAACTGGGCGTTATCGGTGCCATGCGACAGGTAGGCATTCCGCAGCACAGCCGCCGTAACCGCGTGGCTCAACGACGGAGTTTGTACGTAGCCGCCGTTGGTGGCATCTTCGTAAATCGTTTTTGTGTTTGGGCCCTGAAGTGGTTTAGGGTATTGATCCTGCGGAAATCCCTGTTTTGCGCTATTGGGTTTCAAATTTTCGACCCAGCCGTAAGCGCCCAGATACGTGCCTTTGTTCAGGTATTTATGATCCGTATTGTGGTGGAGGTTGTAGAGCCGACGGGCGACGAGACCGGTTTGCCAGGCATCCAGCCGATAGCTGCATAAGTCGATATGCTCGGCAAAAAGACGCTCCAGTCGGGCTGTTGGTAGCTTATGAAGTTGTTGTAGCGCATTGACTACCCCCAGCAGCGGCAGCATCTCGGCTGGCCCAGAATAAGTTTCGCCCGGTTTGGGGAAGAGCGTTTGGATAAAATCGCCGACCGGAATTTTCGTCGTGGTCAACCGGAGCGCAGAAGCATCGAGCTGTAAGTAATCTGCCTTAGTCAGGTCGGTTTGCCCAGCCACATTTTGAATGGATTGTTCGACCGGGAAATCCGTGATGAATTGCTGAGCGATCAGCCATTTTTTGATACTCTGCCCGAATTCTTCCAAATACGCTCGTCGCAATAACTGGTATAACAGTGCTTTTGGAATGGTAATGGATTGGTTATTCTGATCGAGAAACGTCTGATTCCTAATCGTTTCGAGGTTACTTTTTAGCAGCCAGTCTATGTAATTGTCCGTACCATTGAACGGCTGAATAGGATCAGTTTCAGACAATGGTAAAGTTGGGTCGGCGTCAATAACGGGACCGTTCAATGTGTCCGTTCGGGATTGAAAAATAAGCTTTTCCAGCAGGAAATCGCTGGCAGTGTCAAATCCCAACCGGCTGAGTTGTTGCTGCTTGGATCGGTGAATCCGTACCCAGTTCTGCTCTGTTAGCAAAGATGTATCCTGAAAATTGAGATAATTCCAGGCATAGATGTCCGTGATTGCTTTTCGAGATGAATACGCCACCGACGACGCCTGTAAGCCGATAATATTCATCAGAATCTGGAACGGATCGCCCGCTTTACCCGCAAACGCGACCTGTGCTAAAAGCAGCTCCCACTGGGTACGCATTTGCTGAAGAATACTCAGCAGTTTTGTCCAGAAATCAGCATTGGTACCTAGCTCGGCAGGTGTGAACTGCCAGGTTTTCAGATTACTCGTTACCAGCAAACCGTAGGGTTGATTGCCTGCCCGAATGGCTGGTAACGGTCCTCGTCCCGTCACGAATTCGGTAAAAAACTGCCTGGCCAATGCCTGATTCGGTCGGCTAACTAGTGGTGTCAGTACGTCGTCTAAAAACAGTCCCCAGGTGGCGGGCCAGAGCGCATTGTTCATCGCCAGCGCTTCGGCCACGTCGCTGGAACCCGCGTTTTGAACGAAAAAGAGTGAATCATTGCTAACGCCCAGCGCTTCGGCGAGACGTTGCCCATCCTGTTGCTGATAATACTCATCGACCGGCGAAAAATACGGCTTATTTTCTTCCACTTCCCGCTGCCGATCCGCCGACGTTGCAGACGAATAACCCGACGAGGCCTTGTCGGTGTTGTTGGTCGGCGTTCCCTGCGGAAGTATGCTTAAACCTTCTGTCGAATAATTGTGGTTCAGAACAAGCTCTTCCAGTAACGTTTGATTCTGATGTGCATCGGTCGAAAACCGAACACCGAGCACAACCAATCGGTCGAAACCCTGCTGAAACCAGGGCGCGTCGAGACCTATTTTGACCGCCATCCCCACAGCCAACGCCTTATCGAAATCAAACATCCAGGCCATTTCGGGGCTGATCACCAGCTTATTATCGCCATTCCAACCAAAAGCGCCATCTGCCTTCAATGGATCAGGGCCTAGCACCAACGTATCTGGTACAGGTTTGCCCACAACCTCGTAAATTTTTTGCCCACCACTGTAGGTCGTGACCACGAACTGATCTGGCATTAGTCGGGTATGTGGCGCCTGTGTCCACGCCTGTGATTTGGGAGGAGCTTGTTCTCTCAAAACCAATTCCGTCAGCGTTCGCCAGTCGTTCGACCAGTTGGTGGGTTGCGTTTGTCGGGCCACCCACGCGGCCCGGTTAACGCCAAATCGTTTGGTTAAACTGTTCCAAAGTGTTGTGCGTAAAGTTGCGCCAGCTTCATCGGTTTCGGTACGGGTTGCCCAGACGTTTTTCCAGTACGATTCCCCTTCACTGATTTCTTCGGCAGTGAGGTCTTTTTCGTGAGTGAACGTCGTGATTTCGTCGGGGTAAATCCGAACCCATAATTCATGGACGGTGCCTTCGGTATGAAAATGCGTCTCAATCCGGACGGGGAATAACACAAAAGGCAGGTCATCAGTCAGTTGTGAAATCTGTCGCTGTGGAATAGTTGACGGTTCAGTACGACTCATAGTATTCAGGATTGAGAACTGACGAGATTTTTAAGCATTTCGCGGGCATGAACGGCCACCATCACAGGCTTCTGGAAAAGAATATAGGCCAGATCAGCCGCATTGGTATTCCAGTTGATATTGTCAGGGTTCTGACCCGTTAGCGGTTGAGCGAAGGGTTGGGCAAGATCAATTACAGGCTGATTGCCCAGCGTTGCCCAGGATAGATTATCCCATTTCTGCGGGCTTGGCGCCACTGCCTGAGTTTCATCCAGTCCGAAACGGGGTTCGCCCGGTACTTCCTGAATGACGAAAAACCACCCTAAATCGCTATCGCCCAGACGTTGTTTTTCAGCAGCCGTTTCATAATTCACCTGACCTTTCGCTTCCGAAATTGACAGATCGAAACCGATAAAATGCAGATCGGGGTCAATCTGGGCTTTGTAAATCGGATTTTTGATATGAGCGCCATCGGCGACGGCCTCGCCCGTACTATCGACCAAAACCAGTCGGTTCAGATGATCGGGATCGGTGCCCCATTTGGCCTGTTGTGCGTAAATAACCGTATTTGGGTAACGTTTCAGCAGATCACCCCGGATGACCAGCACCAGCAGTCCGTCCTCGCTTTCGGTCTGGCGGTTGTTGTGCTCGCCGAGGTGAATGTGATCAGGGGTTTCGAGCAACCATTCGTGAATGGGCGGAATATCTTTCAATTTCTCAGCTTGCTGGTTGGGCGGCAATGCCGCCGTTTGCGTATCGCCAATCGGTTTCCAGAATTGCCGGAAAGGCGTACCACGCTGGTCGGTTGGGTATTCGCGCCAGAGCAGTTCGCGCATAAACTCGTGGTTGATACCGACCATGTACGACTCGATAAATGGCTGATTCGTAATCATCAGCGAGATCGTATTTGGCGAAATCAGATTCAGGTTTGGTACGAAAAATTCCTTATTGGCAGCGACTAAAGGCTCATACATGGCGTCTTTGATATCGGGATACGCCATCACCTGATCCAGCTTCTCCGGCTTGCCCGCGCCCTTGACAATACTCGGTAGTACCCGAAGCGGAAAGCTCGCAAAAGGATTTAGCGCATCGACTAATTTCTGGCTCATACTCGTCAGCGTTGCCGGTTGCCGCGTAGGCGGAAGCGCCACCTGCTCAGTCAGAACCGTGTGAAAATCAGTGAGTGCTTTTCGGAACTTTGCCGCCACTGGATTGTCCCGTTGTACGGTGACTCGAGTTGTTTGCACACCTTTGCCCGGTTGAGCCAATACAAAAACGGGCTTTGCCGGTATCCTTTTTACGATTTTTGGGTTAGCGTCAAGCAGTTTCGTGATTGGTTCGGGCAAGGTTTGATCCTGAGAAGGAACGGTCTTTGGTGGAGCCGCCGTAAGTTTCCCCACATTTAGCGCCTGAATAATCCCTTTGACACTTTCGGTAGTTTTATCGACCGACAATCGTTTGGCAACCAGGCCATTTGGACGTACTAATTTTCGGAATGCACCGCT
The DNA here is from genome assembly GCF_009754945.1 of Spirosoma arboris. Lineage (GTDB taxonomy): Bacteria > Bacteroidota > Bacteroidia > Cytophagales > Spirosomataceae > Spirosoma > Spirosoma arboris. The sequence goes on along the minus strand of NZ_WPIN01000002.1, from coordinate 45,916 downwards.
TAGGGTAGACGTTGGCAGAAGGCTTTGCTGGACCAAATAATGAACCGTAGACGCACCACCCAATACTTTCTTATGGAGCGAACTAGTCACCGCCAGCCGTAAGTCATCGTCCAGCGGAGCAAGGTGTTTTTGATGGAGTCGAGCACTCGTCAGCATGGCTAGTTGCGCAAACCGGATTTTCTGATTGGCCGACATCACATCGCCGATTTGCTGCCAGGCTTTGCGCATGTAGTCTTCCTGATTTTTCTGGACAACCAGCGTGCCCATCCCTGCCGGAGCGCGATAGCGCGGGTCCTGATTTAGTTCGTGTACCCAGTTTTGGACATCGGGATCAAGACTCAACCGGCTAATTAGGGAGTGCCATTTTCCGTATAAAGGTGGGCTGATAACTGGATCAGCGTTGGGATTGGCGGCAAGAATTTCTTCTGGCAGGTTGACAATGGGTTGCAGTTTTTCGGGAAAATCACTAACGGTATCGAGCGCTGTTTTCGGTTTTCGTTCGGTGGTAGGGGCAAGTAGAGCTCCTTCTAAACCCACCGTGTTGTCGGGAGTTACAGAAACAGCACCCATACCGAAACCGGGAGCCTGTACATCCATATCCCGGATACCCACGCGCTTGTCCATATCGCGGGGCTGCAGCAGCCGTACCAGCGATTCAAAATCACCACCCGCCCCCGTCCGAAAAAACCAGCGGTAATAAATCGGATAGTTTTTCTCGTCGGTTTCGTCGCTGGCCCAGGAAAAGGTCAGGGCGGGATCGGTATCCGCAACAGGTTCGCCCAAGCCGGCTTTACGCCCGATTTCGAAGGTTGGAATCAGAAAGGCGTGGTAGGCCGTGTTGGATTCCAGATGCCGTGGACATAAAACACGAGCCGATCCCTGATCGGGAGAGTTGGTCAACAGCGTATCCAGTTGCGTTAGATTGGGGTTCCCGTTCGGGTGTTCGATGGGCTGGTTCAGGTGAACGTGCGCCCAGGCCCAGGCATCAGCAGGAGGGGGGAGAACCTCATTTCGGGCGGCTTTCAGATTGATGGCTGGAAGCGGACTTGTCCCCAGATTCACATTCTCAAATTCCGTTTCTTTCAACACCACGAGCGTGAGCCATGGCGTCAACCGATGATTGGTTTGTACCAAATCGGGCGTGTATCGCCAGGGGAAATCTTCGTCGTAAAACTCGATGAAAGCCAGGTAGTTTGGTTCAAAGTCCGTAATCGAATTACGGGGCTCCGTCCGCACAATCATTTGCGGATTGATGCCCACCACGTCGCCCGGCCCAATGAGACTCACCTGCTTGCTGATCGGATGAGCGGTATCGTTGTTGATAACCAGATTGACGTCCAGCGTTGCCCGCGCCTGTGTAGGAGCCTGGGTAAGCTGATTCGCGACTCCCCGGCGCAGCCAGGGCAGGAATGTATATCGGGCTAGGGTCATGGGGCGGAGGTTTACGGTTATGGCGATTATTTTTTCATCTTATTAGCCCACTGCTTTAGCTGTGGGCTACTAGTTCGGCGGTTAATTTCTTCGAATCAGACTGCCATTAACGCAACCCGTATCTTCATTCAATTCAGCTGATAAGCCGGTAATACCTGCAGGGCGTCGGCAAGGGCGCCGTTCTGACGAATCAAATTACCTAATGCTAGTTGGGCTTCGGTTTCGGTAGTGAAGACCAATTGCTCATGCAGTTGTAGCGTATCGGTTGTGGCGACGACAAATGTTTCGGGTTGAATACTGACTTTTTCTGCACCTAATACCGAAGACATTTTCTTTGCTTCCGCCAAAGGTGATCGAGACGTAGCGTTGGTGCCCAGATACAGCCCAAAAAGGCCCCAATCCATTTTTAGCCGCTTTGGAGCCTGTTTCTCGGGAACATAAATCAGTTCATAGGCAACATCGAGCCCGACGGCGTAATCGCTTTTCGGTTGCGGTGAACCGCCCACACGAAGCCCGGCATCGAAGGGTTCAAATGATGGACGGGATAGTTTTTCGGCGTCCGACAGCTGAATGAACTGTGCTGGCGCAAACTCCTCTTTCTCATAATCAGCGTCGGTCGGTGTACTTGTTGTGTTCCCTACGCTGACACTGGTAATATCGAATCGGCGGGGACCATCGGGTTGCTGATACCCGAAGCGCGCGATTTCCAACCGAAGCGGCACCACTTTCTGGCGTATACTCAGCGTTCCGAATGGATGCAGAATAAGATGTTGCAGATCCTGCGGAAGTTTACGTAGGGAGACGTGCTGATTGCCAGCGGGTAAATCGACTTTCCAGTTGCTGGCTTCGTTCAATGCGGCTACCAGTTGATCCAGTACATTGACGGGCAGCAACAGATCGTTCCGTTTTTCACCAAAGGTTTTATCGATATGGACGGTAATCGTGACCGTGAAAATGAAACCGATCTCGAACGAGGCTTCTCCGAGTGCGTGCCAGGGCGTTGGCCCTTCGAGCGTCAGATGCACTTTGACACTGAACAGCGTCGATGAACCGGACCGAACCGCCAGCATGGCCGTCACATCGGCAATGAAATAGAACGGCGAAAACTGAACTAATACATCGAGCGACAGGAATCCGTAGACATTGAATACGCTCGCTCCGGCATACAATTCGAGCTTTCCGCCAAACTGCACTGTATTGGACGTAACGGCCAGATAAGCCTCCGCTTTCAGACTCGGATCGCCCGAAAAAATGACCAGACTCAACCGTTTCAAGGTCGGCAAGCCCATGGGCGGGGGCGTGTACGACGGATGAAAACCGCCCATCGAGACCAGGAAATTGGCGTTTTCTTTATAATACAATCGCAACGCCATATCGCCCGTTAGCGGGAACGTCAGGATGCGCGATTCAACCAGCGACGCATCGAAGGAGATCTGCCCTTTATCGAAATCAACGTACCCAACGAAATTGACCCGAATCTTTACGAGGGCAGTTCGTTCATCGGGTAAGTTGACCCGAAGCACCCCCACCACTGCAAAACCCGGACGAGGGATTTCAAGCAATAAGCCCAGTTCGATGCTGATTAGCGTAGGCGTTCCCCAGCCAATTTTGGCCATCGGCGCAATCAGAAAATGGCCATTCTGGGGTGGAAAAATTCGCTTGAGATCATTGATGATGCGCGTGGCATTGGCGATGACATTTTGGGGAAACAGAATCGTATCGAGCGAGCTGTCGTTAACGCCCTTCCGAAGTTCGTCGAGCAGATAGGTTCTGTTCAGGCCTAATAAACCGCCGACGCCGTTGAGCGTAAACCCAAATCCTAACTGAATGGGTGTAAACTCGGCGGTAATCAGAATCAGGAGCGAGAAGCCATCGCTACCGTCGGGCATTTGGGTGGTCAGAACGCCAATGGCTTTGACCGAAAGTGTGCCCGAAAATGTCAATTCCAGTCCGCCAGTGTATTCCTTTTTCGTGTCGTCGTAGTTCAGGAACCCGCCACCCGAAAAGCCTCCACCGTCGACCGAAAGCCCCAGACCCGTTGGTGGCTTAAAGCCCAGACCAACATCGAACGGCCCTGCATTGCCCCCATCGAAGGTCATCGTAAACGCCATGCCGATATTCTGCACCACGACTGTCAGTGGCCCTAATCCGGCTTTAAGACTAGCGCCTAGTTCGAGCTTGGCAGCCGGTTTCGGATCGGTTTCTCCGTGCAGCCGAATCAGTAATTCGTCAATCGAAATCGGGCCAAGTACAACGTGCGGGTAGATCGCGACTTCAAAACCACCGCCCCCCGTAAACTTGATGCCGTTCTTGTTGGACCACTCGAAACCCAGTGTAAACGGCATTCGGGTTTCACCACTGCCGATGAGTTTTCGGATGAAGCCGTCGGCATCACTGGCTTTAAGGACCAGTGCGAAGTCCTTGAGACTGCCGCCAATTTTTAATTCAGGATCGTTGCCATTGAACAGAAAGCTGAATTCCAGCGTACCGCCTTTCAATTCCAGCCGGGTTGCGTTATCATCACCGATTAACGTCTGGGCCTGAGTAGGAGCATACTCGATTCCAGCCCCAAAACCGACCGAGGGAAGCTGGCCATCCTGAAATGGGTATTTGACCGAAATGTCATCGGGTCGGATCAGGATGCCAAATAGCGACGCAATATTAGAACCAGCATTGATAATCAGATTCACATCTTCCCGAATGCGTAGCGTAGGTCCCGTAATTTCGGAGGGAAGCGCAGGCTGGATAATCAGTCCGGGCAGTTTACCATTAACCGATGGTAAATCCAGAATGGCCAGACCCAAATCCCGATCCTGGCCCGCAATGTTGATGTACGCAAACGGAAGCCGGATCAACTGCCTTACACGCGGATTAGGCGGACTGTTAGTCGTGAAATCCAGATAGCGGTAGCCCGTTTCTGTATCTACCCGCGCCAGTGAAACCGGGATGCGCAGGGCGTAGAACAACTCCAGGGCATGCTCGGCAAATAGCTCAAAGTTGAAATCAGGCGTTCCCCAGCCATAAATAAATTCGGGGAGTCGGTCGGGTTGAGTCAGTATTTGGGGAATCCGATCCCAGTTGAATTTAAACCGAATAAATGACGGGCGACTACCATCGGCCGATGCCGGAATGGGAATCTGCTCAATGACACCCGTCATTTTGAAGAAATTAAGCAGAAACGGCCAGGCATCGGTAAGGTAATCAACGACAAGCACCTCAAAAAGCCGCTCCTGAATTTCGGCCAGAAAAGCCGGGACATCGGCTATGCCCGGTGGCGCTTCATTAATGGCTTGAATAGCTTCGTAAACCGCCTTAACTTTTTCCAGAACGGCCAGCGCCTTGGTCGGATCAGGGTTGGCCAGCAGATCGTCCAGGGCAGTTACTACTGTATTGACGGCGGTGCCGAGGTTGGTGTAGGCGGTTGGTATGCCTGTAACACCCCACCCCAGCCTGTATAGGAAAATTCGGAACCGATCGGGATCGGTCACGGCGTCTTCCAACGGACGAATTGCCAGTGCCAGGTGTTTAGCGAGTTCTTCTAACGTTCCCATCGTTTAGTCGGGATAAATATTCCGGGCCATGTAATCGGTATCAAACTCGGTAAACTTGGTCGGATCAATCTGGTTGATCAGCGTATAGCGGCATACCGCACAGAGTTCCACAAACTTATCGCCATCCATTTCGTTCCGCATCATGCATTTCGCTGCGGGGTGATAAATGCCACCATGATAGCTAACACCACCGGAATATAATCCAATGATTTCCGGCTTCCGGCTGGAGCAGCAGGGTACTAACTGACCCGGAATTCGTGAGTTGGACGTCTTGTCAATCAGTTCATTATGATCGGAAGTGCTATTCGCATTGAATGGGTATGGATTCGCCAGCAGGTAGTTGAGTACCGGTTGGGCAATCAGTTCGGCATGCGGATAATCGGCGGAGCGGCTGCCTTCGGGCATGTCGATAGGTCGGTAAACCAGCACATCATCGTTCGGCGTCAGCGTTTTCAAAAAGTCCGGGAAATCAGCAGGGATGGTTATGGTTATCTGATGGTTGACTGGATCGACGTTCGCAATCGTTACTAAAGGAGATAGGGCATATTGAACCTTGTTAGGCGGATTTCGAATAGCCGTATAAATCGATCCGATAGCGGGCGCTTCCTGAATCGTAATTTTTTGACCGACATGCACCAGGGCTGTTTTTCCGCTCTCCAGTCGAATGTCCTGAAAGGCGTCAACCGGGGGGAAACCCACGCGCGTTTTTATCCGAAGTGTATCCGTTGCCAAATCAATAGACTCAATATCACATATATCGATAAAGGCAGGCGGAACCGGATCGGGATCCAGAATTACCGATAATCGTATCGTTGAGCCAAAGTCTGACAGGGTATAGAGTTTTTCGTTTTTCTTTCGTTTGCGCAGAAACACTGTGTTGCCCGTTGCAAACGGAGCTGCCTGACCAGTTTTGACTATTAATAACAATGTATTCGCATTAACCGAAAGGGCAGTAACAGTAGCACACGTCTGGATGCGATGATACCGCCATTTGATATGGTAGGGTTGTATCCGCTGGGTTCCATCCGAAACTGGAACCAGCAAATCGTCTTTGGTCTGTACGTTACTAAAAATATCCAAATCGGCGCCCGAGCCGGAATACTGGGCGAATGGCCAGTCAGCAACTAGTGAGGCATTGACGGGCTTATTTAGATAACTGTTAAATGGCGGGGATTCGCCGTATTCGTCGCCCAGTCCGAATGAATGGCACAACTCATGCGTAATGGTTCCCTTGGCATCTAACGGTAATTTGATTGGTATGTCAGGTGGTTCCATTGCTACACGTATAGTACCGAAATCACCATGCAGTCGTTCGGTCGATTCATCGCCGATGTTGGCGAACATGTACCCATCCAGATTTTGGGCGCGCCCTCGCTTCGAGGTTGTTATAATAATGATGTTATCCCAGTCTTTTCCTCGTGGCAAGGTAGGATCGGGGGTTGAACTGGGTGAGTGGATAAAGGTTGTGCCGATCAGGTTGCCGTCGGGATCCCGTAATCCAGCAAAAAAATCGTCCAGATAATCCCGCTGTGTTCGGGTTGAGTCCAGGTTAATCAGATCGTAGTTATGATCCGTAAAGGCGGCTGTATAATCATTGATCGTTACTCCTAACGCTGTATCGCGAGGCTCGGGCAAGCGTCTTTGCGAAAGTGTCAGCCACAGATCGATCAGCTCGGTCCGGCTATCGGTCAGTTGATCCACCTGGGCGGAGCTGAGCAAGGTCGTGGCTTTCCACAAATTACCAATCTCCTGATAGGTAGCATTGCCTGTTTGCAGGATGGGCAACCCGACGTTGTAGAGCAGGTTTCGGATTCCCCAATCTAACACAGAGTTACTTTCTGGATCGACAATAGACGGAACCGGGTAGCCTTCCAGATAGGTCGTGCCAACCGGAGTAAGTGCTTCGTTAACAATCAATTCCCCGAAGGACGTTGCCCCGCTTTCGCGCGAGGGAACGAAGACCATCCAATAATTAATAGCTCCCCTAAGTAAGTTGAAAGGAGATGTTATTTTTTTGTTGACCAGATCAGCTACGTAATCCAGAATAAGAACCTTAAAGGCATAGTCCTGATCGGCAGTGAAACCATCGGCAAGAAAAAGAACGTTGACTGCCTCATCCAACTTACTAAAGCCGGGGCTGAGGCCCGTGGAAACCAGTTCAGCGCGTAAAGGAGTAGTTGATGTGAGTAAATCTGAGATAATAACCTGAGCCGTTGCGGTATGGGTAATTCCATTGTACGTGATTTCGGCCGATATCGTATGGGTGCCGCTAAAGCCCGCAGGCCGGATGGTGTTCTCACCCGGACGAATCAGGTCGGATGTCCAGGTTACGTCAATAAGCGGGGAAATGTTGTAGGTAGAAATGGAGCCGCGATTTCCCGTGTGAATAGTATTACCAGCCATGGCTACCGAATTATCATCAAATCGGGCGTAAAGGGTAGCCCGATAATATAAGCCCTGGTAAATGGTCAGTGGATTCGGGGCAATCCAGACCTCCGAAATGGAATTATGGATGTGAATCCGAATGGCGGTTTCCTGTTTGGAACTATCATCGGAGTCTTCACTTCGAACAAAGAGATAGAAGTTGCGGATGCGGTTATTCTTATCGGCGGGTTCGGTTGCATCCAGCGTGATTAGGCAATTGGGTTTCCGTGGGTTCGTGCTCGGGTTAGAAATATGAATACCTAAGTCAGCTGCTTTGGTTGCATCGAAACTGAAGTAAAAATCATACTTGCTGTTCGGATGCTGATTGAGGGCACTTTCATCGACTTCCAGAAGCTGAGTGAAGAAAGGACCACTAGGGTCAGTAGGTGGATCACTCAAAATCTGGAACGACTGCCCCCTAAGCAAATGAACATCGACTGCCGGACGAAACTGGACGGATGGTGCGCGCATACAGTTGAGTTATGGTAACATCGTGGAAGTTAGTTGATTAAACGGTAGGTTTGTGCAGCTTTTGAGTGTACGGTTTTGGCGTAAAACGGTCAGGTGGGGTAAATTTTTCGCTTCATATAGTCCTCATCGAATTTCCCGAACTTAGCTGGGCTGATTATATTAATGAGCGTGTAACGACATACGGCACACAGCTCGACATACTGTCTTTTCTTCTTTCTGACGATTGAATTGCTGCGCATCATACACTGGGCCGTTGGGTGATAGATCTCTCCATGAGCTTCGTCTCCACCCGAATACAGAGCTACAATTTCTTTCTTCCGACGAGAGCAGCAGGGAACCAGTGCTTTTGGAAGAGAGGAATTCTGGATATTTCTGGCGTCAATAATTTCCTCGTTATTCGTATTGGCATTCAACGGATAGGCATTCGTATTTAAATAATCCAGAATGCGTCGGCTAATTAATTCGGCGTACGGATACTGGGCGGTTGCTCCATCGGCAGCTATGGCTGCATACAGCAAGATCTCTTCGTTTTCGTGCAGTTCGGTAAGTTCGGTTTGCAAGGTTCCAGCCGGAATTGACAATATCACCTGGCCAGTACCAGTCGATTCCACCTTGAGCGCGGGTGACAACAGAACGGCAATGGAATCGCCGGGTGCACCCGTCGTGGAGGGCGTTCGGATAATGGTCTGAATTGGATCGGAAACGCGCTCGCGACGGATACGAACCTGCTCTCCTTTTTTGAAAAAAGCAGTTTGCCCCGGCACTAATTCAAGCTCCTGTTGTGCCGCCGATTTGATTGTTACGGTCAGCTTATTGTCGGCGGCATTGATGCTTTTAATAGTAGCTCGCTCCGATAGATAGTTAGCTGGTACTGTTTCTGGGTTTATGATATCGGCCTGCTTCGTATGACCGATATTTTTAAGGCGAAGAACCTGCCGATTAATCCGTCGTTTACGCAAAAAAACGGTTTCGCCCGGCGCAAACGTTACGCGAGCATCTTTAATGGTAACGGTTAACTTGTTAGCGGCAAATGCCAGCGACGTAACCAATGATCCTTTTTGGGTGCGGTGATACCGCCATTTGATCCGGTAGGCATCAATTTCGGTGGTATTAGGCTTATTCGGGTTGGGTCGTTCGAAGTCAGCTTTGGGCTGAATGTTACTCTCATCATCCGTATTATAGGCGGGGAGTCGATATTTAGAAAACGGCCAGGAAGCTACTTTCGAACTCGTATAGACTTCATCATCATAGTCATCATCAGGGGTCGTTTCCCCGTACTCATCACCCAGCCCGAAGGAATGGCATAGTTCATGAGTTAGCACCGACTTTTGAAGTAGCGAAAGTTTGGCCGGAATCTTGACCGGCGCTGCCGAAACCTGGATATCGGCTAAGGTGCCCATTAGCGTTACCAGACCGTCATCACCGGTCAATGTAAACAAATACCCATCGGCATTCTGCTCGCGTCCGCCAAACGTATCCGGTACGAGAAAAACGATATTGGCGTAATCTTTCCCTCGATCGCCCGACGTTGTGCCCATCACAAAAACGGAGCCAATCGCATTGCCATGGACATCTTTGAGGCCTTCCAGAAAATCGTCTAAAAAAATGCGTTGCACCCGTCGCTTGTCAAAGTCGACAGCAGCATACTCGTCATCACGATCGAACGAGATGTAGTCATTTACCATGACCCCAAATGCTGAATCCTTAGCATTTGGTAGCCGACGATCAACGAAGGTTTTCCACAACGTTACCAGATCGTACATATCGGGCTGATCTGGATTGTTTTCCAAATCCGGGAACAGCGTATTCAGTTGACTATCAGTAAGGCGAGTCGTGTTTTCCCAGCGTTTCCGTAGGTGAAAATCGCCAAGCTCTTCGTCACTTTTGAGGGCATATCCTGTGTAATAGAGCAGATTTTCGAACGACCAGTTCATGACGTCGTCATCGTCGGGCTTCTCAGCATTATAGGGCTGGGTGCCCTGCATGGAAGGACCATCGTCACCTGCTTTCCGGGCGTTTTCGCGAACATCCAGCGTGGCCCTATGCGTAATGCCACTCTCGCGTGAAGGAACAAATGCCGACCAGAAATTGATGGAGCCCTTGAGCCAGTTAAACGGAGCCGTTATTTTACTACTGATCAGATCCGAAACGTAATTGTCTACGAGCCGGTTAAAGTCGTCGGCATTTGTGAATCCCTCGGGTAAAAAAAGAATATTAGGAACGTCCATCAAACGGGCAAAACCCGGTGATTCGCTATTGGCAACTTCCCGAACCTTAATGGTTGTCTGTGCCGCATTCAACACGTCCGACATACGCACGGTGCCCGTTGCCGTATGCGTTTTGGTGTCATAGGTCATGGTGAGCTTAACTTCATGGTCGTCCGTGTCGTCGGTGGGTATAATATCACCATCAGCACTAATCAAATCGGCTGTCGACGAGGTCCATCGGAGCTGAATGGGGTTGGTGATGGAGTAATCAATGTCGTCATCGTCGTCACCCGTATACAAGCTGCTAATTTCAGCTACGACGCCATCATCGAACAGGGCATAGACGCCAAACCGGGCAGTGTCCATCTCCTGATAAACTGTTAATGGAGACGGTGTTACCCATACATCCTGGATTGCCTGGTGAACGTGAATCCGAATGGCGGTTTGGGCAATGGAGATATCATCCGGGTCGGTATCGTCGGTTACCTCCACAAAAACCAGGAAATTGTTGATCAGGAAGGCCGAATCAATTGGGGCCGATTTTGGAAGTTCGATCAGGCAGGATGGCCGATCGGCTGTGCCATCATTTTTGATATTTATTTTTAGATCGGCAGAGGGTATAAAGCTGGGGAAGAAACGGTAGCTCACCGAACGGTCATCATCCAGATTGTCGAGGTAAGTACCTACGTCGGTGTTATCTAACTCCAGAAAAACGATCAAATCAATCGATTGACCGCGGAGCAGATGGATGTCGTAAGGCGGATGAAAACCCGGTTGAGGAGCATTCATAGCGATGAGCGTTTAGGACGTCATCGAATGTAATTAGTTCGCTATAAGTGCTTTATGATTACTTATCGAACGGCAATTAAAATGAGCGTGCAAGGTTTTCTGACAGGATTTACAGGATAAACAGGATTTCTATTGTTTTCAAAATCCTGTTTATCCTGTAAATCCTGTCAGAAAATACCTGCTTTAACTCCTCGTCTGATTAGGTAAACTGCCTGTTTTGCTTTCGTAGATAGACTGTATCAAACCACTCTAAACCTCGATACTACTATGAAAACTTCACGCCGGAATTTTTTGCGAAATTCTGCCCTGACCGCTACCGGAGCGGGATTGATTAGCTTACCTAGCCTGGAGGCCATTGCCAGTCAGCGCAAAAAGATTTCCCCGAATGATAAACTTCAGGTTGGGTTGATTGGCTGCAATGGCATGGGTTGGTCGGACCTTCGCTCGCATTTATTGATGAGTGATGTCGAGTGTGTAGCCCTGGCGGATGTTGATCAGAGTGTGCTGGACAAACGCTCGGCCGATGCGCAAACCATGCAGCAAAACAAGCCGCAGCTGTTCAAAGACTACCGGAAACTGCTGGAAAACAAAGATATAGATGCCGTTATCATTGGCACACCTGATCACTGGCATTGTATGGCCATGATCGACTCGGTGTCGGCGGGAAAGCATGTGTATGTGGAGAAACCGCTGGCTAATAGTATTGAAGAATGTAATCTGATGCTGGCGGCTGCGAAAAAATATAACAAGATTGTGCAGGTAGGTCAATGGCAACGGAGTGGTTCGCACTATGAAAAAGCCATTGAATATATTCGGTCGGGGAAACTGGGCAACATTCGCCTGGTGAAAGTCTGGGCGTACCAAGGATGGATGAACCCCGTTCCTGTCCGTCCCGATAGTGCGCCACCTGCGGGTGTCGACTACGATATGTGGCTGGGACCAGCGCCCAAACGCCCCTTTAATCCGAACCGTTTCCATTTCAATTTTCGCTGGTTCTGGGATTATGCAGGTGGTCTGATGACGGACTGGGGCGTTCACGAAATTGACATTGCGCTCTATGCCATGAATGCGAAAGCGCCCAAATCAGTAATGGCGTCGGGTGGTAAACTCGCCTATCCTGACGATGCCTCCGAAACTCCTGATACGCTACAAGCTGTGTATGAATACGATGGCTTCAACATGCTTTGGGAACATGCGACAGGTATCGACGGTGGGAACTATGGCCGTACAGAAGGCATTGCTTTTATCGGTAATAACGCAACGCTCGTATTGAACCGGGATGGCTGGTCGTTACTTCCAGAAACCCAAACCAAGAATGGAATCAAAGTCTATAAAGTGGACGACATCCCCGATCAGGCCCGTAATGGTGACTACCTGAATGAGCATACGAAAAACTTTGTCAACGCCATTAAAGCGAACGATGCCAGTTTGCTTAAGTGTGGCATTGAAACAGGAAGTATTGCGGCTATTAACGCCCATATGGGTAACATCGCGTACAAAACGGGCCGTAAGGTTTACTGGGATACGGCTACAAAAGGATTCAAGAATGATACGCAGGCCAATGCTTTATTGGCTGCTCATTATCATAATGGCTGGAAATTACCTGTTGTTTAATGGGCTCAAATCAAAAAACGCTGGCCCTATCGGAGCCAGCGTTTCCTATCTTATCTACATTACTATAACTGCGCCCACAGTTAACAGAATCAATGTATAAAGAGCAATATTTGTACCAATGATCAATAAAATATGACATTTTATTGAGCAAATTGTAAATATGGTAACAAATAGAAAGTTCAGTATAGCTACTACTTCTCAACGGGGCTGATACTGCTCTCAGCCGTATTACTGATAAATGCAACCCGTTTGCTATCTGGGGACCATGAAGGCGTGTTAATCGTACCTTGACCACCGTAGATGTAAGCAATTACCTTGGGCTGGCCGACACCCGAAATGGGCAGCAGACGCAGGTAAACGTGCTTATAAAATGGGTGATCATCCGGCTTCACTTCCTCCTTCAAAAATGACAGAAACACAATCCATTTACCATCGGGGGAGATGTGCGGGAACCAGTCGTGAAACTCCCCATTGGTAATCGCTTCTTCATCACTGCCATCGGCTTTCATGCGGTAGAGTTGCATCGTACCCGTACGACTGGAATTGAAATAGATGTACTTGCCATCGGGCGTATATTCGGGACCGTCATCCAGGCCCTTGGCTTCGGTTAACTTAACTTCGGGGCCACCGCCGGAAGGGACGCTGTAAATATCGAATTCGTTATCCCGAGAACCGGTAAACACCAGCGTCTTCTTGTCTGGTGACCAGCCGTGCAGGTAAGAAGGGCCTTTGGGGGTAATCTGTTTTGGCGAACCACCGGTTGCGGGAACGGTGTAAATAATGGAGCCGCCTAATTCTTTGACTCCACTGCTCAAGCCCAGCATCTTACCATCAAAAGACAGGACGTGGTCGTTATTGTTATTTTTTACATCTCCTGTGTTTAAAACTGAAGGCTGACCTTTCGCTAGGTTAAAGCTGTACATCAGACCGTCACCATTGTACAAAAGTGTTTTTCCGTCGGGCATCCAGTTTGGTGCCTGAATGGACTTGGGCGCATTGAAGATTACCTGCCGATTGCCGGTCGATACGTCCAGTATTTCCAGGTTACTGGCCAGATACTCACGATAAGGTACGAGTCCGTCGTGCGCGGGAACACTGATCCGTACATCACGGAACGTGCCCCGTTCGAGTACGTCTTTGTTATGCGATCCGATAAATAATCCCACATAAACCTCATCGCCAAGATTCAGGTCAGTCACCTGCTCGGTTACGAAGGGTTCGCCAAACTTGGCTACCCGCATGGTGTACGTAGTGCCTTTGCGTTCCAGTTGAATGACGTCGGCATGGGTTAGTTTCGAACGAACTTCTTCCGTATTAGCGCCGGTTGTGCGCCGGAACTGGAGCGAGGTTAGTCCATCGCCATGTTCGGCCGCGTTGATATGTGCCGATTTACCGTCGAGGCTACTCCGAACCATCCAGCCAACTTTGCGGTGCGGGTCAACACCCTTTCCGATGAGGCCTGCCCGCGTGTACAGAATGAAGTCACCTTTTATGCGCTTCCACATAAACTGAAACTCATCATGATCAAACCAGATGTTGTAGCCGGAACCGGAGAGCTCATATTGGTGAGTCTGAGGATTATACTGCGCTGAACCGGGCTTCAGAACAGCGCCAATGTCGGTATGGCCCTCAAATATTCCCAGATTCTGGGCCAGAATCGGCGTGTTGAGTAACAGCAATAGGCTGGCTAAACAGGCTAGCAGTGGACGTTGTAGACGTTTCATTAGGTTGGTAATACGTTATGTTAGGTCTACCTTAAAAGCCCGGTTTGGTACATTCTAATGCCGACTAAGTAATTAATGAGTAGGGCGGCTGGGCACACAGAGCACATTACCCTTTTTCGATGGGAATGATCATCTCAACTCGCGTACCGATTGGATTATTATTGGCATCGAAAAGATCTATAATCTCGAGTTTGGCATCACTGTCTTTCCGGCTGAGCGACTCAAAAAGTCCCTTTGTCATTTCTTGCCCCCGCGAGATGTGTCCTTCCCGTTGTGGGGTTAGTTTTCGACCGACACCGTTGTCTTCGATGGTGCAATAAATGTGGTTCCGGTCGATGTGAGCCGATATTTTGAGGTTTTTCTCGCCTTCTTTGGGCATCAGTCCATGCCAGATGGCATTCTCGACATAAGGTTGGAGCAACATGGGCGGTAACAGCGCATCCAGCAGGGTTTCGTTGTCTTCAATGTCGAATTCGTAGTGAAATTCGTGATTGAAGCGGAATGACTCCATTTCAATATACATCCGTAGCGTTTCAATAATCTGCTCGAAACGTAGGTATTGGTGATTCGAGTTTTCCATAATGCGCCGAACCAGCCTTGAAAACTTCGACAAGTATTTAGCGCCCTCAATACCCCGGTCGGTGAGCAGGTAATTTTGAACCGAGTTAAGTGAGTTGAACAGAAAATGCGGATTCATTTGCGATTGCAACGCCCTGAGTTTCAGTTCGGCAATTTGCAGATCCATGCGATTGCGTTCGGCGATTGTGCGGTTACGTTCGGCCAGCGAGTTGACTCGCCAGCGCATCATGCCCACCACAAGACCGCCAATGAACAGGCCAATGAGCGACCGGAACCACCAGGTAGCCGTGAAATGGGGTTTCACTGTAAAGCGAACTGCCAACGGCTTATCAGTCCAGACACCGCTACCATTGCCGCTTTTAATGTTGAGCTGATAGGCTTCGGGAGCCAGATTGGTAAACGATAGCATGTGCCGGTCTCCCAGATCAACCCAGGCCGTATCCAGCCCCTGCAACTGATATTTATATTGATTTTTGGAGGTTGGTTCGTAATTCAATGCCGAGAACGAGAACGTGATTGCATTCTCGTCGGGCTGAAGAATAATCTCCTTCGAGACATCCTGCTGAACCGGTTTGCCTTTTACTTCAACAGAACTAAGGGCGATGTGTGGCTTGGTAATCTGATTGTTTAATAGGTTGACATTTAAAGTGTTGATCGTATTCGTATGGCCCAGGAGCAACTCATTTGTCGGACTGTAAAAGAACCCAACCGGGGAGTTGCTATGAAGCCCCTCAATGGTAGTTACATAGCGGATCGTATGGTTTTTGGGGTTCGCGATATTGATGCCTTCATTCGTACTGAACCAGAGATTCTTATTGGGTGATTCGGCAATGTTGGAACAGTACGTATCAATGAGCGCGTCCGTTTTGAACTCGAACGTAGTCAGAATCTGGCCCGTACTCGACAATTTCGATACGCCCCCCCAACTGGCAATCAGGATGGAGCCGTCAGTCGTTCGTTGCATACCATTGATGCAATCGCCACCAATAATTTTTCCTTTATTGGCCGGAAGGCTTTCGATGTTAATGAATTCGGCTCGTTTTTCATCGAAATAGAATAGGCCGCGCGAACAGGTCGCTACCCAGATACGTCCATCAATACCCTCCACAATCCCTTTGATGTACGTCAGATTCAGTAGTTTGTGATTCTCTTTTTCGGGCCAGAGTTTGATTTCCTGATTCGTGACGGGGTCGATTACTTTTACGCCATCGTTTAAGTTGGCAATCCAGATTCTACCTTTTCGGTCGATCAGCCCGTCGCGAAAATCGGTGTTCTTGTACAGTCGGGCGGCTGGTTGCCAGAGCGAAAAGCGACCTTGCTGAAGATCGCCCACAAAAACCCCTTTATCGGTAAAGGCAAAAGGGCGCCCCTGAATCCACCGAAGCTGCTGAGTAAGAGCCGTGGTCGGATAGGTCAGTGGCTGGAAGTGATTGGTAGCGGGTGTCCAGATTAAAGCCCCCGAATGCGATAATCCCAACAGGTAGGCACCATTGGGAACGGGTAAAATACTGGTAATTTTAACCGGGAGTCGAACGATGTTTGGTGGAATATCGACCGTATGAATGCCCGCGTTTCGATAACGGTATTTGTAAATGCCCTCTCCTGTTCCAATCCAGAGAATACCATTGGCCTGGTCGTCATACATATCTTTAATCTGAACGCCCGTATTATAGAATTCAGGTAAATGATAGAGTTCATTCCGATCAGGATAAAAAATACTCACCCCATCATCGGTGCCAACGAACAGGATTTTGCGCCCGTTTTCGTCCTGGGATTCTCGCGCGCACACCACATTTGTATGATCGAAACCTTCTTTGCGAACCCAGAACGATTGGGTTTTCGGTGAAAACCAGACCAGGCCATATTCGTACCCACCAATCCACAGATTACCTTCGGCATCGGCTGAGGCTTTACATAGGCGGATTGGTATGCGATTTTTGGGTAAAACAGCTTCCTGGCCTAATAGACAAATGAGTTTGTCGTGGGCACGATCATAGCGATAGAGCCCAAGTTCCGAAACGACCCACAATACGCGCTGAGCGTCTTCAAAAAAGCTGGCATACTGGTACACATCTCCACCTGAAACAGGCTGCGAAAATGTGTACCGACGGAGTTTTTTGGTAGCCGGGTCGTAGCGTTTGACTGAGGTGTAATCGCACACCCATACCTGATCGTACGAATCCACCATACCCTGTTCGTGCAGATCGTTACTGGGGTCCGTATCGTCATAGTTGTTCTTGGCTATCGTTGTAACAGCCAGCGTTTTTACATCGATTTTGCAAAGACCTCGGGTATCGTTAGACGTGTAGATATCGCCCTTGGAGTCGGTAGAAACACCGGAACAATAGCCCAGTTTCAGGCTATCTAGCCGCAGGAAATTATAGCCATCGTAGCGGCATATGTTTCGCCCGGTGCCGATCCACAAAAAGCCCTGCCGGTCTTTGTTCAGACACCAGACATCGTTGGAGGGTAACCCCTCACGAGTTGTCAGGTGTTCAAGTTTTAGGCTGGGCATTTGGGCCGATGCTGACCAATGGACTATAATAACCAGCAGACCAAACAGAAAACAACGCATTTGTAGATAGGTAAATAGGCAGGTTTTGTTTCAGAGGATTCTAGGGATGTTGAGGAATTTATCGGCCCGATAGTCAGAATCTATAGAATCTTCAGAATTCATAGATTCAAAAATTACCGTTACTTAAAACAGATATAACACGAGCAGGATAATTAGTGCCACAACAATCAGGATAATCCAGTCGATTGCTTGTTCGGAAAACCTATGCAGCCAACGGGTCAACAAGTTCATAGGTTTTTTTTTCATAAGCTAATCCCCGCGTTTCATGCGCTCTCTTGGTGGTGATTGGTAAGGATAGAGTGGTTAAAACAGCCTATTTAGCCGTTCGGAAACAGACCAACTTGATATCCGGGGCAATCCATCCCTAAAACGGTGGTTCTGATTTGATAGGCGGTTAAATCGGGGTCAGACAGGCTTACTTCTGTCTAATGAACTGCTGAACTCAATGAGTAACAAAGGGCCAGCAACTAACTTTATCAAACCGAATAAACCTATTGATTCGCCAACCAGGTGGTGCTGGTGGACATGTATTCCTATAACCTACTTGTATGAAAAACAGTCTCTTTGCCTGTAGTGCTGTCTGCCTGATGGTAGGCTTGATAACTCCGGCTTTATCCCAGAAAACGACCGATGATCGGATGCGGATTGCTGCCGAAATGGAGAAGTCGATCCGTACCGAAATGCTTAATAAATGGTATCCACAGGCGGTCGACAGGGAGTTTGGAGGTTACCTGAGTACCTTCACCTATGATTTTAAACCAACGGGGCCACAGGACAAAATGATTGTTACCCAGGCTCGCCATACCTGGACAACCGCCAAAGCCGCCGAACGTTACCCGGAAGTTGCTTACTACAAGGAAAATTCCCGGCATGGCTTTCTGTTCCTTCGGGACAAAATGTGGGATAAACAACACGGTGGTTTTTACACCTTGGTCGATCGGCAGGGGAATCCTAAAAATGCCTCCACTAAAGTAGCTTACGGGAATGCGTTTGGGCTTTACGCGCTGAGTGCCTACTACCATATGTCGCACGATACGGCTGCGCTGAATCTGGCTAAAAAGTCGTTCAACTGGCTGGAACAGCATAGTCATGACCCTATTCACAAAGGTTATTTTCAGGACTTGGAGCAGGATGGTACGCCCATTAAGCGCGATGCGTCTATACCATCGACAGCCAGTACGGGCTATAAAGATCAGAACAGTTCGATTCACCTGCTGGAAGCACTCACCGAACTTTATGCCGTGTGGCCTGTCCCACTGGTTCGTGAGCGTCTGGACGAAATGCTCCATCTGGTGCGGGATGTCATTACGACACCCAAAGGCAACCTGACCCTGTTTTTACAACCCGACTGGAAACCCGTGTCGTTTCGCGATTCGTCGGAAGCCGTTGTGCTCAAACACCGTAATCTGGATCACCTGTCGTTTGGGCACGATGTAGAAACGGCTTATCTAATGCTGGAAGCCTCGCATGCGCTGGGCCTGAAGAATGACACCAAGACATTACAGGTGGGCAAACGTATGGTTGATCAGGCTCTGGCTACTGGCTGGGACAAAAAAGTGGGTGGCTTCTACGATCAGGGATATTACTTCAAGGACAAACCCGGCGTGTCGATCATTGATGAAAGCAAAAACTGGTGGACGCAAGCCGAAGGGTTGAACACACTTCTGTTGATGGCCGATAAATACCCCAATGATCCCATGCAGTATTTTGCGAATTACAAACTGCTTTGGCAATATTGCCAGACGTATCTGATTGATCATCAGTACGGTGAATGGTACGAGGAGGGTCTGGACAAAGACCCCGAGCGTAAGACAGGCCTGAAGGGTCATATCTGGAAAGCGGCTTACCATACGTATCGGGCCTTATCGAGTTGTGTCGATCGCTCAAACGGCAAGGAGAATGGACACTCCGCTGGGAAACATTGACTGAGTCGATTTTAACGGGTGTCAACCGTCATTTATATGGGAAATTCGCGAAGAGGCTTTATCCGAACAACTGCTTCACTGGCCGCTTTATCGGTTGGTGGCCTCCCTACGACAGGTAGAAACCTTCCTGCCGACCAACATACTTCGACAGAGACGATGGCCTTGAGTCGGGATGCTGGTATGCAGCTGTGTGAAGCCTATTTCAACGGAATGAATGAGCAGAAAATTGCCCTGACGAAACAGATGGATGTGCTTGGGGCAGTTGGTGGCATAAATCCCGGTATGGTTGGCCTGAAAGACGTAAAACCCTGGGAGTATCAGGCGGTAGTTGCAGTAAAAGAAGCCTGGGAGAAAGTTGGGCTCAAACTTCGCGTGATTGAAGGGCCACCCGCTTTGGGTGAAAAAACCAAACTGGGGCTAGACGGTCGGGATGAGGAAATTGCCAATTTTATTACGTTCATGAAAAATCTGGCCAAAGTCGGCATCGACACCATTTGCTACAACTGGATGCCGGTCATAGGTTGGTACCGAACGCAAAATGACCGCCCAGGCCGGGGTGGGGCATTGGTAACCGCTTTTGACTATGAAGCCATCAAAAATTTACCCTTAACTCAGTACGGCGAAGTATCGAAGGAGACTTTGTGGAAGAACCTGGACTATTTTCTGAAGGCCGTGGTTCCCGAAGCGGAGAAAGCTGGCATCAAACTGGCCATGCATCCAGATGATCCTCAGGTGGATAGCATTCGGGGAATTTCTCGCATCATGAATACGGTGGATTCATTCAAACGGTTACTGGAACTGTATCCAAGTCCAAACAATGGGATCACTATGTGTCAGGGCAATTTTGCCCTGATGGGGCAGAACATACCGGAGCTGATTGACTATTTCGGCAAGCGAAACAAAATTCACTTTGTCCATTTTCGGAACGTGCGGGGCGGCAAATTCGCCTTCGAAGAAACCTTCCACGATGAGGGAATCATTGACATGTACCAGGCCATGAAGGCATATTACGACATCGGTTTCAAAGGCCCCATTCGCCCGGACCATGTACCGACTATGGCTGGTGATAGCAATGAACATCCCGGCTATAGCACCATCGGAACCTTATACGCCTTAGGCTATATGCGTGGCCTGATGGAAGCTGTCAGTAAGCGAAAAACTTAAGCCGGTTGGGTTTCGGCAGGTGGGTCAAACAGAGGAATGCCGACCAGAAAGCGCTCCTCATCGTGGTAAACCATAACAGACGACTGATCGAGCAGTTTGTATTTCATCATAATGTTCTGCAAGCCAATCTGATTCGACGGAACGGCTATCTTCTTCTTTTGCAGGTTGTTTTCTACGTACAGATGCCCATTCTGCGTGTATAATTTGATGGTCAGCGGGCGCTCGGCCAGGATGATATTGTGCTTGATCGCGTTCTCGAATAAAATCTGAAGCGTGAGGGGAGGAATCCGATAAGTCAGGTACTTACTCTCGATGTCATTCTCCAGAAAAATGCCGTCGCCGTAGCGGGTTTTAATTAAGTGGAAATAGGCATTAATGAACTGCATTTCTTCGTCGAGTGGACAAAGGTCGCGGCTGTTCTGTTGAAGCAGGTAGCGGTATACCGATGAGAGTTCGTCCAGAAAGCGTTCGGCCTGCTCAGCATCGGAGGTAATTAACGACGACAGCGAATTCAGATTATTGAACAGAAAATGGGGGTTGATCTGCGTTTTCAATGAATCGAGCTGGCTTTGCAGATTCACTTTTTTGAGTTCCAGGGCCTCGGTATAGGATACTCGCCAGCGCTGATACAAGTAAACGCCTTCGTAATAGGCCGCAATCTGAACCGTACCTACGACCGAGACAAGCGTATTGAAAAAATAAGGCTTGAACAGGAAGGTATCTTCCGATGGCCAGAGGCCAATAAACTCATAGAAAAGCGTTTGTGAGATTCGGATACCGCTGGCACAGCAAACAAACCAGGCCAACTGGTACAAAACCCGCTTGAGCGTCTGGTTCAGTTCGGGATAGCGCCGACGTGAAAAAATAATGCCTCTGCGATTGGCTTCCCAGACCAGAACACTTCCCAGAATGAAAAAAAACGGAATGCGCCAATCATCCGGATACGGCATGTTGGTATAGCCGTACATCATCCATTGCCCTGTTAACGCGAGTAACGGGACACCGATAATGCGCATCCATTTATCATTCAGTCTCTGCATTGTTTCGAAAACGTATTTTTTGACAGGATTAACAGGATAAAACAGGATTTTTATTAGCTCTATAATCCTGTTTTATCCTGTTAATCCTGTCAAAAAGAATTTGTCTTACAGATAACGCTGTCGGAATTTTACGGTACCGTAGTTGTTGATGGAACGGGCGTTTTTACGGCGTCAGGCTTCTTTACCGCCACAAGGGTTATCAATGCAGACAGCAATAAGGAACCAGCCATAAAAATATACGAAGCCCCGAAACCATGAGTCGCGCCGTTTAAATAGCCTACAATATAGGAGCCGATGAATGACCCTAAAGCCCCTAAACTGTTAATGAGTGCCATAGCGCCACCGGCCACATTTTTGGGAAGTATCTCTGGAATAATGGCGAAAAAAGGGCCGTAGGGGGCATACATGGCTCCTCCCGCAATGATAAGCAGGGCAAAGGATAGCCAGAAATGATCGGCGCCCAATAAGTAGGAACCGTAGAAGGCAAGAGCACCAATTAATAAAAAAGGCCAGACAAAGGCTTTTCTGTTTAGGGTTTTATCCGAAAAATAGGAAGCACTCAGCATGCCAATAATCGCCAATACGTAAGGAACTGACGATAACCAGCCAGTTTTGACAATCGACATATTTGGCGCAGCGTGCAGAATCGACGGAAGCCACATCACAAAACCATAGACCCCAATGCTCCATAATGCGTACTGCAAACTCAGCAGAATGACCACCCTGGATTTAAACGCTTCTGCGTAGTTTTTGACGGGTTTAATGCCTTGTTGCTCCAGCTGTAGCTGTTCTGCTAAGGCTTGCTTTTCTGAATCAGTCAGCCAGTTGGCATCCTGTGGTTTATCATCAACGAGCCGCCACCAGAAAAAAGCCCAGACAATAGCCGGAAGTCCTTCCAGAATAAACATCCACCGCCAGCCGACGGCCTGGATTAAATACCCCGACAGCACCGACATCCAGAGAATGGTAGCCGGATTGCCCAGAATCAAAAACGTATTAGCCTGAGAGCGTTCGGCTTTGGTAAACCAGCGACTTAAGAAAAGTAGCATCGACGGCATAACCGCACTCTCGACTACACCAAGCATAAATCGAATGACAATCAATGCATTTACGTTGCTGATAATGCCCGTTGCCATGGCGAGCCCACCCCACAGAATCAACGACCAGAATATCAATTGTTTGGCACTTCGGTTCTCCGCATAAACCGCTCCTGGAACCTGAAAGAAAAAGTAGCCCAGAAAGAATAGGGAGCCTAGCAACGAAGACATGGAGGGCGTGATGTGCAAATCGGTCGCCATGCCACTGGCTGCCCCAAAACCAAAATTAGCCCGGTCTAAGTAAGCCAGACTGTAGGTAATAAACGCAATCGGTAGGAGTCGGTACCACCGAGATTTAGCCATTATCTTATCCATTTATACTGACCGCTGGGCCGCTTGTTTTTGTACATGATGTTATTGCCAACAGGAAAGGTGCGTGGTGGGACTGCTCTACTACTCAGCGGTCATATAGAAGCAGACTGAACCATATTTTGTGTGACCCCGATGGGGTCAGATGTTTATAGTAATAATGGTCTTCCTATAAACTTTTGACCCCATCGGGGTCATACCATTACTGATTTAAGCCAATCCTGTTGAGTTACTTATACGTGTTGCGCTTACGACAATGGCTGGGGTGGGGGAGTCCCGGCGGGCCTTGACTTGTCGGAGGGCAAGGGAACGAACTCTGTATTGTCGTTGGGTGGCAGGGCAATACGACCCGCTAGCCAGTCTGCTTTAGCCTGCTCGATTCGCTCGGGACGCGAAGAAACAAAGTTCCACCAGATGAATCGTTCGCCGAGAGGCTCGCCCCCAAGCAGCATGAGCGTACAGGTTTCACGAGCCACCAGCACCGGGTCATTTCCAGGTGTAAAAATCAACAGCTGACCAATTCCATACGTTTGACCACTGACCTCTATGCTGCCTTTGGCTACATAAACACCCCGTTCAGAATAGCCCTGGGGTAAGCCGAACCGAGCGCCGGGTTGCAGAACAACGTGGGCATAAAACAGGGGCGAATGCGTTTTGACGTCGTTTCGAAGGCCAAAAACATCCCCGGCAATAAGTCGTAACCACACGCCTTTGTCCGTAAAGATGGGTAGTTCAGCCGATGCGTAGTTTTCGAAAGTTGGCGCTTGTTCCTCATTGGCTTCGGGTAGTGCTACCCAGGTCTGGATCATTTCCAGCGAGCCTCCCACCAGCGTAGCCGGATCTTCGAATCGCTCGGAGTGAGCAATACCTTTTCCGGCGGTCATCCAGTTGACCTCACCTGGTTTTATGATCTGTTGAACACCCAGACTGTCGCGGTGCGTCACCTGCCCATCGAACAGATAGCTGACTGTAGATAGGCCAATGTGTGGGTGGGGAAGTACATCCATGTTGGATGCCTGATCGGGCGTGAAACTAACCGGCCCCGCGTGATCCATAAAAATGAACGGCCCGAGCATACGCCGAAGCCGGTAAGGTAAAATACGCCGGACGGCAAACCCATTTCCGAGGGAGGCCTGACGTGCGTCAATGAGTTGATGGACCATAAAGCAGTGAGGATGGAAGGTTGACTTCCCCAGTGCTAAAATTAAACGTGTCGACTCACTTTCTGACAATTTTATCCCGGATTTCTCGCCAGGTAACCAGTTGAATGTTGTTTTTCTTTAGGAGGTCACCGCATTTCTTACTCGTAAAAAAGTCGTAGTCAGCCTGACGCCATGTTCCGTGGTAAATGGAATAACCCATCGTAACGGCTTTCATCTCATCATTATCAAAACAGGTATGAATTAAGAGGCAGTGTAAACCCGGCTGTAAGTTGTTGATTACCTGCTCGTAATACTGAGTCATGCCTGCTTTATAATCATTGGGCAATGCCATATAGATATTATCGACGACTACGTCTTTGTCGGTGATGTATTTGGCCAAATCGTCATACCCGCCTATTAATTTCAGGTGCTCTTTGTTTAATAAAACGGGGGTGCGGTATTCATGACCTAGCTTGATATAGGCACTCAAAAATTCGGGCTTAAGCAGGGTCGCACCCATATGGGTATCAAAATGAGTCGCGTCGATACCAAAGGCTTTTGCTCGTTCGATTTGTGCTCTCAGCTCACTTTCCACCTCCGATGCTGTTCCACTCTGAGCTAATCCTTTCGCTGTTTCATACAAATAATCCTGTTTGTCCAGCAAGCTCTTTACCTCGTTTTTTGACCGTACCGGTCCCCACTTGTAGAGTTTCCATTCACTGGTCAATGTTAGGTGAAGGCCTAAATCTTTCGTGGGGTTGTTTTTCGCATAGTCGGCACTTTCCGGAAACCAGGGGCAAGGCACCATAATGCTGCCTGAGTTGACAAAACCGCTTTCGAGCGCCTTAAAGGATGCCGCGTTTTCAGCATGAGAGACCCCAATATCATCGGCATGAATAATTAACAGCTTCGTGTTTTTCGGGTAGCCCAGTTTTTCCTGAATGGTCAGATTTTGAGAAAATAAGGCTGTGCCGATCAGGCAAAACAAGACTATAAGTACTGTTTTCATGTTGGCAAGGGTTCTACGTAGAAGGTTTCTGTTCGAAAGTGGGAGCGTAAGTAATCAAGCAGAATTTATGCTAGTACCTTTTGTATGACCCCGATGGGGTCAAATGTTTATAGTAAAAAGAGCCTTTCTATAGACATTTGACCCCATCGGGGTCATACAAAAAATATAGTTTAGGTTAGATCTGCGTACTGATTTAATCTAAACCCGGATAATTAATCGTCGCCGGTAGAACCAGAGCAGGATGGCGAACCAGATGAGCAGATAGGTGATGGCTCCGGCCAGGGAAGCATTTTTAGGCTCAGAAAAGTAGGGCAGAAACAGGTGGTTATAAAGCCAGGCTTTTAAGGTAATCTCCGGCGTTTCCGTATTTCCCGGCTGGGCAACGTGCAGCATAATCAGTGCTCGTGGAATGATGCCGGAAACAAAAAAGACGACCATCGGATTTACGCCAAAAACAATAAACGGTTTAGTCCAGGCACCTTTGAATCCTTTCTCATCAATGATAAAATAAAGCGTCCCCAGTACAAGCAGGGCTATGCCAGCAGCATACACCACATAGGAACTGCTCCAGAGGGTTTTGTTGATCGGGAAGGCCAGGTTCCATATCAACCCGAGTAATACACCCGCCACACCCGCTGCCAGGAGATAAATTGCTTTTTTATGTTTAGTGATATGAGTGAGCAATAATTGGCCGGTGAAAACGCCCAGCAAGCCTGTACCAATGGCGGGTATGGTACTCAAAATACCTTCGGGGTCCCAGGTTTTAGAAACCGTCCAAACGTGCCCCGGTAATAAAACACTATCCAGCCAGGCCGATAAATTGGTTACCTTTTCGAAATTAGCCGGGCCAATACCGGGTACTGGAACCAGCGCCATCAATGCCCAATAACCCAGCAGACAAACCAGACCGACAACGACCTGAGTGGTTGTTGATGTAGTTAAATACAGGATCGAAATAAGTAGATAGACGATGGCAATTCGTTGAAGAACACCGGGCAGACGAACGTCCTGATAAGCCTCAAATCCGCCATAAGCCAGCGCCATCATGAGCAGAAATAGTCCGATGGCTACGTACAATTGCCTTTTGCGGTCATATTCGCCCAGGAGCAAGTGCATCACCACCGCCGTAATAACCAGTCGAACCAGCAAGAGCGGTACGCCTTCCAGTGATCCAATGGTTATTTCCAGAAAGAAATTCTGAAAAAGACCCAGCAGGAAAATCCGCAATGAGCGGGTCAGTATTTTTTCTAAAACAGCCTTGTCAAATTTTCGGGCTGGCATAGATAAAACCGTAGAAATCCCAACAATGAACAGGAAGGAGGGAAAAACCAAATCAGTTGGCGTACAGCCGTGCCATTCGGCGTGTTTAAGGAGAGCATAAATGGTGGCCCAATCGCCTGGATTATTCACAATGGTCATCAGCATAACCGTCATGCCCCGGAAGACATCCAGTGACGTAAGCCGGGTGTTCTCGTTACGACGAACCAGTGTGTCTGCACGACCATTTGCTGAATGGACTTGCGGGATCGAATTAGCGGGTATCATAGGCTATTAGGGTTAAGTCGCTAAACCAGCTTCCCTGTAAAATTCCTTGATATAGACTGAAGTCGAATCCCGTGAATTATCCAAAAAATGTGTTATTTTATCCTGAATATGAATAAGATTACAGATAAGGGCTAAGAAAACAGATTTTCTGTAAGAAAGCCCACTCGTTTGCTCCTATGAAAGCCCTGCTCGAAAAGACGTTGCTACGCGAGGAAAAATCCGTATTGGCCAGACGATTTACTGTGCCGTACTTTAGCTCACCTTTTCACTTTCACCCGGAATACGAACTGACCTACATTATTCGTGGAAGTGGTAAGCGCTTTGTGGGCGCTAGTATTGACAATTTTGAGAAAGGCGATCTGATTTTGTTAGGCTCCAATTTGCCCCACTTCTGGCGTAGCGACGCGGAATATTATCAGGACCAGGGTCTACAATGCGAAGCGATCGTTATTCATTTCTCGGACCAGTTTGTCGAGCAGATTATCCAGAAAATTCCTGAGTTTCGGCTGGTAATGAACCTGCTGACTCAATCGGTACATGGTATTCAATTTTTAGCGAGCCAGCCGCTTGCCGACCGTCTGGAGCAGTTGGTTAGTACAAAAAAGGTGAAGCAGGTATGTGATTTTTTAGAACTGCTGGACGCCTTGGCGAATCACACGACCATTCGGTTATTGAATACGTCGGCGGGTTACAGCCAGGCAAAAGAAACGGAAAATGACCGCATGCTGCGTACCCTTGAATTTACGCTGGCCAATTTTCAGCGTACTATTAATCTGGGTGAGGTCGCCGATCTGGCTAATTTGACCATTACGTCTTTCTGTCGCTATTTCCGCAAATACACAGGCAAAACATACATCGACTACCTGAATGAAATTCGCATCAGTCATGCTCGCAAACTGCTCATCGACAGCGTACTAACGATTCAGGAAATTGGCCTGATCAGTGGGTTTCAGAACATGTCCAACTTTCACCGATTGTTTAAACTCCAAACGGGTTTATCGCCACTGGCCTACCGCAAAATTGCAGATACAACGAGCTGAATTATGCAGCTAATAAGCCTATACCGGGCAGTCTTGTATTGGGTTTTTGAGTATCTTTCAAATCAGTTCACCGTTGCCTTAAAAATCACTAAACTCGAATCGACAAGTTCATGAATCGCAGACATTTCGTTCAACAGACAGCCCTGACCTTAGGTGGCGTTTCCCTGTTTCATCAGGCATTATTTGCCAGTCGGCTGGCCGATGATCCGTATAAGATGAAGATGGTTCGCGACAATGTGGGCGTCTTCACCGAAAAAGGCGGCACGATTGCTTACCTCCGAACCAAAGAAGGCTGGGTAGTAGTCGATTCAGAATTTCCTGAACAGGCGCAGCATTTGATCGACGCCCTGAAAAAGACAGACGACAAATCCTTTCCCCTATTGATCAATACGCACCACCACGGCGACCATACCTCAGGAAATATTGCGTTTAAAGGCATGGTTGGCCATGTTGTTGCTCACGAAAATTCGCTCAAAAACCAGAAGGCCGTTGCCGAAAAAGCAAAGACGGAAGATAAACAACTGTATCCCGATGTCACCTTCAGCGATGGCTGGAAAGGGAAAGTTGGTGGCGAGAGCATTCGGGCTTATTATTTCGGGCCGGGCCATACTGACGGCGACGGTTTAATTCACTTCGAACAGGCCAATGTTCTGCACATGGGCGATTTAATGTCGAATCGTCGGTATCCGTTTATTGATAAGAGTGCTGGTGCCAGCATCAAAAACTGGATTGTCGTGCTGGACAAAACCTTAACGACCTTCGATAATAAAACCATCTTCGTGTTCGGACACGCTTTTGATCCCGAAAAAATTACGGGTGGCAAAGAGGACATCAAGGCGTTCAAAGATTATCTGGAAAAGCTACTGGTATTTGTGGGTGGCGAAGTCAAGTCGGGGAAATCGAAAGAGGAGATTCTGAAAGCAACGGTTATTCCGGGTGTAACAGAGTGGCAGGGCGACGGCATCGTAAGAAGTCTCCAGGCTGCTTATGAGGAGATAACGACTGGAAAGTAAAGTGACTACTTTATATGATGTCTGTGATGTCAGCTACTTATAGCTGACACAATAGGTTTCTTAAAACCTATTAATATCACCGATAGGTTTTGAGAAACCTATTGTGTCGGTTATAAGTAACCGACACCACGACACTACAGCAAGGTCAATAGAATCCACAATACATCAACAGATACTTAACAACGATGAAAGGATATAAGCTGGATTTGTGCCTGAGCAAGGGGTATTTTCGGATGCAGCAGGACATTTTTACCTGTCGGTTTGTGCTGTTCGAGGATTCACTTTGCGCCGTACATTGGCTGCGTATCACCCTGGCCGACGTCACTTACGGGACTAAACAGCTTAGATTACTGCGCAGTAATGAGAAATTCTCGGTTGCGGTTAAGCCGTTTGTTCTCTCCGAAGAATTAGAAAATCTGTATGCATTGTATCGAAGTGCTATAAATTTTGACGCACCTGAGTCTATTGAATCCTGCCTGCTGAACGGGTCTGTCTATACGATGTTCGATACATATGTCATCGAAGTAAGGGACGGAAACAGGCTGATTGCGGCTGGTGTCTTTGACAACGGCTTACAAAGTATTGCAGGCATTATGAATTTTTACGACCCAGCGTATCGTAAGCATAGTTTAGGGAAATTCCTGATGCTACAGAAAATCAAGCATGCCCAGTTACACCAAAAAGCCTACTATTATCCGGGTTATTTGGTCAGTAATTACCCTAAGTTCGATTATAAATTGTTTGCCTGCGAACCCGCTACCGAAGTCTTCGACAGCATCCGGGATCGATGGATTCCTTTTTCATGGGAAACTGTAGGTATCCTGGCCGACTTATACCGAAATAGTTAATCAGGACAGTTTTCGGCCAGCCACTTTACCCGATTGGTTGTACGGTAGTCTACATTGATGGAACAGCCCACTACCCGGAAGATCATTCATATTGATATGGATGCCTTCTACGCGTCTGTTGAACAGCGAGATAACCCCGATCTTCGCGGCAAGCCCGTAGCTGTGGGCGGCTCCCGACAACGGGGAGTAGTGGCGGCTGCCAGTTACGAAGCCCGCCAGTTTGGGGTACGCTCAGCTATGGCTTCGTCTATTGCCATTCGAAAATGTCCCGATCTGATTTTTGTTAAACCCCGCTTTGATGTCTATAAGGCCGTTTCTAGTCAGATACGGGCTATTTTTGCCCAGTTTACAGACTTGATCGAACCGCTCTCGCTGGACGAAGCTTATCTGGATGTGACGGATAGTCTATTGAATCAGACTACGGCAACCCAACTGGCCCGGACCATTAAGGAACAGATCAAACAGGAAACCGGCCTAACAGCCTCGGCAGGCGTTTCGTACAATAAATTCCTGGCAAAGCTGGCATCCGATTATCGAAAACCAGATGGTTTGTTCGTCATCAAACCCCATCAGGGACTGGCCTTTGTAGAAGGATTGACGGTAGGACAGTTTCATGGAATTGGCCGGGTGACGGCCGAGAAAATGAACCAGATGGGCATCTTCACTGGGTTGGATTTACGTCAGAAGTCGGAAGCATTTCTGTTGGAGCATTTTGGCAAAGTGGGGCATCATTATTATAACATCGCCCAGGCTATTGACAACCGGCCCGTAACGCCGGATCGGGAACGGAAGTCGGTTGGCTCAGAGACCACCTTCGAGCAGGACTTAACCGAGTACACGGAACTGGAAGCGGAGTTGCAGCCACTTATAACGAGTCTCTGGAACTACTGCGAGCGAACGGGCGTGCTGGGTCGAACGGTTACGCTAAAGGTGAAGTATGAAGATTTTCAGCAGATTACCCGCAGTCGAACGGCCTTTTCTGTGATCACTGACCAAGCTACATTCGCCAGAATCAGCACCGATTTACTCGCGTCTCTGTTTCCTCTAACGAAAGGCGTTCGATTGCTGGGCGTCTCGTTATCAAGTTTACAAACAATATCTAGCGCGCCGAGTGGGCAATTGACACTGGATTTGTAGTCTGGATTGGAATTGCCTGCATTCGTCGGTTTGCCTTTTTGAATCAAAAAAATGGCTATTGCTGGACGAAAGAAAGTAAAGAAATGGAAAGATCGATGGGGAAGTCATAAAACAGCCAACTCCCATAAACAGGAGTTGGCTGTAAGGAACCGAACATATAAGTTTGGATTCAACGAAAGTATAACACGCTGGCAATAAGAATGTTTTAACTAATGAAGACGGCGTTATAGGCTATCGCTGGATTAGCAGTCGCAACGTAGTTGGCAATTCCCCCGCAGGCGTAAGCTGAATCAGGTACAGACCATTAGGTACCTGGTCAATGGTTAAGCGATATGGCTCTGTCGGAGCGACTTCTAGCTGGGCCTGCTGGAGCGTGCGACCCATGAGGTCGTGCAGTTTCAGGCCCACCGGCTGACCAATGGCCGGGCTGAGATCAATCAGCACGTGCTCGCGGGCTGGGTTAGGCCATAGTTTGAACGTTACTCCTGTTTCCGAAGCTCCCAAGCGGGCCCCTGCGGTACAGGTCCGCTCCTCGATGCTCCACTGCTGATTCTGTGCCGATCCCAGGGTCATCTGGCTGATCGGCGCCCCCTCAGCTGTGCTGGCATTACGAACGGTGATGGCCTTGTTGGCATTGCGGCTGGTAATCGTGAAGTAACCGTCGGTGTTGCGTACCAACCGCCATTGCTGATGACTGCCTCCCCAATAGGTCCATTGTTCAAGCAGGGCATCATCGGCTGTCGACGAGTTGGACACCTGAATGCCTTTCTGGGTAGACAAAACCTGGATGCTGTAGTAACCCCCATCGGTGGCTGTAAATCGCCAGCTCTGGGTGAGTTTATTGGCGTTGGCTTGCTGAGTCAGCTTGTCGCCATCGCTCTGGGCGGAGCCGTCTATGCCCAGTACTTTGCCACTGAGTCGGGAAACGAGCCGATAGCACTTGTTGGCTTCAACCGCTGAAACTGATCCTGGCGACGAGGTGGTGGCTGATGTCGGTGTGGCACTCACCTCTACACCACCCGACCAACCACCGGCGCGGGCAGAAACTCGGAAATAATAAAGTTGCCCTGGCGTCAGGTCAGTAACCACTACCGAATTCTCCGTACCATAATAAAGTGCCCTGACAGCATCTGCTGGATAACTCGACGCGTTGGCCGTGAAGCTAGAGTTGACTGCATTAATGCCTGAGTTAGGATCAGGTATCTCACCAACGAGCGTTGATCCGGGCTTACCCATAACCAGCACTTTCTCGAAGGGAATTGTTGGATTCGTCCAGTTGAGTCGTACACTATTACTCGTGAGTGTAGTAGCCGTCAGACCCGTGACATTTAGCTTAGGCGAGTTACAATCGGGGTAAATCTTAACCGAATCCTGAGCTGTGAGGTTACCTACATCCGTCACTTTCAGCGTAAATATGTAGTAGTAATCGTCAACACCATCGCAACCTACCGGAGAAACCGTAAATACAGGATTAGTGCTCGTCATGGTTGTCGGGTATTGATCCTTGCCATTAATGCGCAATTTCCCCTGCCAAAAATAGGTCAGTCTGCTGGGTACATCGTCGGTAACAGTAGCGGCCAGGGTATAACTGGTGGCCTTGTCGAGAGCATACTTTGACAGGTTGACTGGTGTGGTGATCTTAGCCGTTGGAGCTGGATTGGAAACCGACACAAAGAATGTTTGGAAGTCAGTTTGCCCCCCTTTATTATCGCGGATGAGCAACCTAACCGTAAAACTAGTTTGCGGGGAGCCCCCTTTACCCGGAATTGGGGTAAATACATGGACGGGATTGGCTGCGCTGGAAGAACTGCCATCGCCAAAATCCCAAATGTAAGTAAGAGGATCACCGTCGGGGTCGTAGGATTTGTCGCCGGTAAACGTCACGCTCAGGGGTGGTGTACCCGTTAACGGGGTATACGTAACGATGGGTACGGGCGGGCGATTGGAGGTTCTGGGTGTCGCACTCACCTCTACACCACCCGACCAGCCGTTGCCTTTGCGCGTATAAACCCGGAAGTAATAGAGCTGTCCCCCCGTCAGGTCAGTCACGCTCACCGACGTGCCTGTACCCTGGTAAAGCACCTTACCGCCGTACAGATTCGAGCCGTTGCCCGTGATGCTGGCATTAGCCGTGTAGGTCGGGTCGAGGGGAATGTCGGTGAAACCCGATCCAGCCTTGCCAACCACCAGTATATCGTCAAAAGGGATAGTTGGGTTCGTCCAAGTTAACTGTACCGTACTGACAGACGTGAATGGGAGCGCCGTCAGGCCGGTAACCGACAGATTGGGCGAGTTGCAATCCGGGTAAATCTTGACGGAATCCTGAGCTGAAAGATTATTATAATCCGTCACCTTTACTGTAATTACGTAATAGTAATCTTCCCCGCCACAGCCCGCAGGCGAGATGTCGACAACCGGACTAGCCCCTGAAAGGGTCTTCACCAGTTGGTCGCGGTTGTTGTGACGCAGCTTCACCTGCCAGATTTGAGATTGAATAGTATTGCCGGTAACTGTAGCCCCCAACGTATAGCTGGTAGACTTGTCCAGGGGGTATTTCGCATTATTGACTGGGCTCATGATCTGCACAGTTGGGTTACCGTTGTTGAGCCTGACAGAAAATGTCTGGACTGGACTTCGCAGCCCTTTGCTGTCGATGACTGTCAACTGAACCGTATAATTAAGAATCAGACCAACGCCCTGGGCCCCAGCCTTTGCTGTGAACACCTTCACGGGATTGGCTTCGGTAGAATAACTACTGCCATCACCAAAGTCCCACTGGTAGGTAATAGGGTCTCCGTCGGGGTCGTAGGATTTGTTGCCCGTAAAGGTCACGCTCAGGGGCGAACTGCCCGTTAATGGGGTGGACGTAGCCACGGCAACGGGTGCCTGATTGGTGGCAGTGGCCGTGGCCGTGCAACTGCGTTCTTCAATACTCCACTGCTGATTCTGTCCCGATCCCAGGGTCATCTGACTAATCTGTGCCCCCTCAGCTGTGCTGGCATTACGAACGGTGATGGCCTTGTTGGCATTGCGGCTGGTAATCGTGAAGTAACCATCGGCGTTGCGTACCAACCGCCATTGCTGATGGCTGCCTCCCCAATACGTCCATTGCTCGAGTAAGGCATCATCGGCTGTCGACGAGTTGGACACCTGAATGCCTTTCTGAGTGGACAAAACCTGGATGCTGTAGTAACCCCCATCGGTGGCTGTAAATCGCCATCCCTGGGTGAGTTTATTGGCATCAGCTTGCTGGGTCAGTTTGTCGCCGTCGCTCTGGGCAGTGCCGCTGATACCCAATGCTTTCCCGCTAAGCCGGGATACAATTCGATAGCATTTGTTGGCTTCAACCGCTGAGACGGAACCCGGCAATGATAGGTTGGCTGCTGACCGTGTGTTTGTGTCGTGGCTAATTTTCGGTAGACCGAGTGCAGTAGTTTGACTCCCTAGCCAACAGAGGAGGCCAATAAAAAGGCTGTAGCCAGTGACATACAGCTTCGGAATGTAGATAGACATTGAGTTCATTCAGGAAATTAATTATGGGTTAAATTCTTTCGACTTATGTTTGAAGCCTGAGTTACATTTTATGACAGACTATCGCAGAACGTAACTATTGCGTTCGTTCAGACTCAATGCAGATAAACTAGAAATCAAGCCAATTATGAACCTATTTTCTCTGCTCAAACCGTCGATCTACACCCTCTGCTATACAGGTATAAACCAGCGTTGGCAGCCTGTATTAACAGAATTATAAAAATAATTTCTTGATCGTGTGGGGTCAGATAGTCCAATTTTGTCATAAGGTTGTACTATAAAACAGACCTTGTAGCTGATGGAAAACATATCCCCGTTTTCTGACGCTCCCAAAGCGTTTCCGTTTAC
Source organism: Spirosoma arboris (assembly GCF_009754945.1). Classification (GTDB taxonomy): domain Bacteria; phylum Bacteroidota; class Bacteroidia; order Cytophagales; family Spirosomataceae; genus Spirosoma; species Spirosoma arboris. The sequence goes on along the minus strand of NZ_WPIN01000002.1, from coordinate 11,403 downwards.
TATGCCAGAAGAAGCGAATTCCGTGCCGCTGTCGACAGACGACCCGGAACTGCTTATTCGACGCGGTTTTGAGCAGAACCCACAACTGGGTTGCGAATTGCTGTATCATCGCTACTACCAGAATTTGTGTAGCTATGCCGTGCGATTCGTCCTGTCGAAAGAGGTGGCTGAAGACATTGTGTCCGATGTGTTTTTGACCTTCTGGAAAAACGCTACCTACCAACAAATTACGGTCTGTTACGGTGCTTACTTTTATCGGGCGGTACGTAATAGAGCTTACAACTACCTGAAGCAGGAACTGAACCGTACTCAATCGTTCGACCCAGATACGGACGAGGGTTTCATCGATACCGATACTCCCGAAGCCATTATCCATTTTCAGGAACTGACGCATCGGCTCGATGCTGAAATTCAGGCACTCCCTCCCCAATGTCGCAAAGCGTTTATGCTCAATCGGTACGAAGGAAAACGCTATGTCGATATTGCTGCCGAACTGCATATCAGCCAGAAAGCCGTTGAGCATCTTATTAGTCGGGCACTGACCCGCTTACGCACCCACCTGACCGGCGAGTGGCTTATTCTGATAAGCCTCGTTTCTTTTCTTTAAGCCCTATATGGGGTTTATCCATTCGAATTTGTCGTAGTGAAAATGACAACTGAAGCCATGCCAGAACCACCACCAAAACAACTTCTTTTCGACTTTTTTGCTGGAAAAAGCACAGCCCTGCAAAAACAGTGGATTGCCGACTGGTTAAAAGAGTCTGAAAATCGAGTACTGTATTATCAGTATCTCAATGAGTGGGAAAGCCAGCATCCGCAATACCGTGCCGATGTTCAGCCAGCGCTGGATCGTTTTCGGGCTGCGGTACAGCAAGTTGAAACCACGCCTGAGCCGAGTCCGTTTGTGGCTGTCTCAAGAGGAGATTCCTGGAGCAGCCGGTCTATCTGGTTCTGGGCCGCTTCGGTTCTACTGGCCCTGTCGATTGGGGGATATCTGAGCCGGGGTGTTATTCGGTACGAAACCTACCACACGGCCTACGGCGAAACACGTACGTTTAAATTGAGTGACGGCACTACGGTGGCTCTCAATGCCAATTCAACGCTGCGGGTACCTCGTTGGCGATTTGGCCAGCAAGGGCGAGAGGTGAAACTGGATGGCGAAGCGGAGTTTAGTGTTAGTCATTTGCCGAATCATCAGCGATTTATTGTCAGAACAAGCACCGACTTTGCCGTGGAAGTGCTTGGTACTGAGTTCGTTGTTTATGCCCGCGACCAGCGCCGGAAAGTTATTCTCAGTCGTGGTCAGGTGAAGGTGCTCTATCAGCCCGGTAAGCAACTATTGATGAAGCCTGGCGATTGGATCGCCCTCAGCGAATCGGGGCAGCTGCAACGGAAGATTACAGCACAGCCTGCGAAATTTTCCAGTTGGAAACAGCATCGGTTCACCTTCGACCAGACCAGCGTGGCCGAGATCTGTCAATTGATTCATGAAAATTTTGGCCTGACCGTACGGGTTACTGATTCTACGCTGGCGCAGCGTCAGATATCCGGCGTATTCAAGGCCGAGAAGCCCGACGAGCTAGTCGACGATCTGGTCGATTTATTACAGGCGCGCTTAGTTAAAAACGGTGATCGTATTGATATCCAGCCAATTGTTAACTAAACCTTGATTTATTAATCCTTAAATTCCTCAATCCTTACTTGTATGATGCGACCAATACCCAGCTACTTCCCCGTAGTTGTACTGGTACTCCTATTGACCAGTAGTGGCTTACCGATTCAGGCACAATACATGGCATTTGCCCGTTCGTTAAGCCAGCAACCTACCCGCCCGGCAACGGCTGTTCGCGTACTCAAAGATGTCCTGAACGAATGGGGGCTCACCTTTGGCGTAAATATTCTCTATGAAGAATCGACCGTTGAAGGCCTAACTGTATCAATGGATGCGGTTCGCCAGACGGGTAAACTAGAGCAACGGCTCGACAACCTATTGAAGCCGCTTCGACTGACCTATCGCAAGCGCGGCAAGTCCTATCTGATTACGCCCGCCAAAAGCCAGGATAATGCACGGGCAGAAAACACGAGCTTACCCATTAACACGACGGTGGCCTCGGTAGCCGTGTCGCCAATAGACGAAATTGACCAAGCCCGCTCGGTCGTACGGCCCGCCAATATGCCTGCTCAACGGGTAATTACAGGACGTATTACAAGCGAAACGGGTGATGGCCTGCCTGGTGTAAGTGTTGTGGTAAAAGGAACCACCGTTGGCACCGCAACCGACGGCAATGGGATGTATAAACTCAATGTGCCTGATAATCAGGTTAAAGGTACGCTGGTGTTCTCGTTTATCGGCTATGAGACCCAGGAAGTAACGATTGGAAATCAGACAGCTATCAGTCTCCAATTACAACCCAGCGCTAACTCCATTAATGAAGTCGTCGTTGTTGGCTATGGAACTCAAAAACGAGAAAACATCACAGGTGCCGTATCGACTATAGAAGCCAAAGTACTTGAGAATAGGCCGGTTACCAACGCAGTTTCGGCTTTGCAGGGAACAGCTCCCGGCTTAATCATTACACGCCAGAGCGGTCAGCCTGGTCAGGAAGGATGGGCGGCCCAGATACGTGGCGCCACGTCTATTAACGGCGATGCGGGCAATAGCCCACTCGTTATTGTGGATGGTGTGGAAGGCGATCTTTCCCTTATAAATCCGAATGACATTGCTAATATATCGGTGTTGAAAGATGCGGCTGCGGCTGCTATTTATGGGGCCAAAGCGGGTGGTGGCGTGATTCTGGTAACGACTAAAAAAGGATCAACCCAGAAAATGCGGATCGATTATACGGGGTTGTTTACGATCAATAAACCCTATAATCAACCCAAGCTATTGCATTCCTGGGAGCAGGCTCAGTTAAATAACGTGGCCCAGTTCAATACAAACGGCAGTTACGCCTTTTCGGATCAACAGATACGCTGGCTGATGGACCCGGATACCAACGTTGTAAAGAACTCGGCAGGGAGCTACGACTACTTTTTCGACACCAATCAGCTGGATATACTGACCCGGAAAGTAAGCCCGGTTCAGAATCACAATATCAGCATAAGTGGAGGGAGTGACAAAACACAATACATGTTTTCGCTGGGTTATTTCGACCAGAAAGGCGTTTTTAACATTGGTCCCGATGCTGCCCAACGGTATAATGCCCGCTTAAATCTGAACACGAAACTCAGTAATAAATTAAGTATCGACTCGCGGGTGGCCTATACTCAGGCCAGGGTTCAGGCACCCTCCATTACAGCCGCTGGTGATGGCGGATTGATGTATAATCTGTACCAGGTACGTGCATCCAGAAACCCTATTTTTCTACCCGGCAGCGATGACACCAAATATGCGTATGTAGGCACTACATCTGCTGCTTACCCTGTCTTGAAAGACGGCGGTTATAATAAATCAACCCAGCATACGATTGAAGGCGTTTTTACTTTACGAGCCGATAATCTGGCCAAAGGTCTTGGTCTTCGATTCGTCTATAGTCCTCGTGTTCAACAGTATAACCAGGATGTTTTTCTCAGAACCGTTCCCCGGTATGTACTAACATCACCCGATCCTGTTTCAGGTGGCAGCATTAATCAGACGAATTCGCTCCAAAAAGTCCGGTCTACTCAGCTTTGGCAAAATGTTCAGGCATTGGGCGATTATGACTGGAAACTCGGTGATAAACACAATTTTCACCTGCTTGGTGGTTTTGAATTCAAGAGTTATAATTACAACAGTGTATCAGCAAAGCAAACAGCCTTGCTGTCCAATGACTTACCAACCTTAAACTATTCGACGCTGGCTACGGCATCACCCGCCAACGTAAGTGATAATATCCAGGTTAATACGTGGGTTTCCTATTTTGGCCGACTGACGTACAATTACGCGGGCAAGTATTTCCTGGAAGCCAACCTACGGAATGATGCCAGTTCACGGCTGGCTCCCGGCTACCAAAGTGCGCTGTTCCCATCGGCATCAGCGGCCTGGCGATTGAGTACGGAATCCTGGTTTACGAATGCCCTGCCCATTTTTACGGAGTTCAAGCTACGAGGCTCGTGGGGCCGATTGGGAGGAGCCCAATCCACCAACCTGAATTTGTATAACTATGACTATCAGGCCACGTTGATCAGTGGGAATAATTACCCCTTCAATAATGCCAACACGCCCTACCTCTACCAGTCAACGTTACCCTCGCTTGGCAAAGGCTGGGAAATTATCGAAACCACCGACATCGGTTTAGATTTCGGTTTGTTTAAAAACCGTCTGACGGGTAGCTTCGATTATTACGTCCGTAACAACAACAATGTATTTATACGGCTTAACCTGCCTGCTACACTGGGTGTTACGCCGAGTTCGACCAATGCCGCAGCACTTCAGGTAAAAGGCTGGGATGCCTCGCTGGGTTGGCGCGATACCTTCAAAAATGGTAGCTATGCGATTAACTTGAACGTCAGCGACAATACCAACAAAGTAACTCGTTACGATGGCCCTTTCGCCTATCTGGAAGGCCTGAATACGTACCTGCCGGGTTTACCGCTGAACACCATTTATGGCTATAAGGATGAAGGCTATTTTACCACGAATGAAGACGTAACCTCACATGCTTTTCAAAACACAAAGACGGGCGTTGGCGACATTAAACTACAGGATGTCAATGGCGATGGAAAAGTCAATGCTGGTTTAGGCCGGGCCGACGACCACGGCGACCTGGTTAATCTCGGAAACACAAGTCCCCGCTATATTTTCGGGGCCAATTTCAGTGCAACCTGGAAAGGCTTTGATCTATCAGCCTTATTTCAGGGAGTTGGCGAGCGCAAGATGCTCCTGTTTGCCAAGGCACTGGTTCCCTTTACCGATAGCTGGCGGATGCCCTGGGCCATTCATGAAGATTACTGGACGCCTGATAACCCAAATGCCCGTTTCCCCCGCCCTTATGTTGGTGCTACCTGGAACACGAATGTATCGGACCACTGGGTGCAGAATGCCGCTTATATCCGCCTGAAGAATCTACAGGTAGGTTACACTATTCCGGTCCAACTGACTCAGAAAGTGCACATTGCCAAAGCACGCATCTTTTTCTCGGGACAGGACATCTGGGAGAAAAACAAAATGTGGTACAAATATTACGATGCCGAAAATCCCAGCAATGCCAGCTTCCAGTACCCACTGTTCCGTTCATATTCATTCGGTCTTAACGTAACGTTCCAATAAGATTACTTAACTGACATTTGCCATGATTCGCCGTAAAAATTTCTATATACCACTCGCGATGCTCCTACTGTCAATAGGGCTTTGGAGCTGTGAGAAAGAGCTTGATCAGGTTGCCCAAACGACGATTACTGATCAGAATTTCTGGAAAAGTCCGAGTGACCTTGCTCTCGGATGCAATTATCTCTATACCTATTTACCCGCGCTGGCTGCTGTGACAGATGGTGCTGCATCGGGAGCAACTCCGATTCCAGCCTACCCTGTTCAGGATGTTTATTCTGATATCGGCTCGGTCGCGTCGGGTACATTAAATGATGTCAGTGACGGGTCTCGCTCAACCGCTCCGGCCCTCTCGACCGAATGGACGTATTACTACAAATTGATACGGGCCGCCAATAATATTGTGGAGAAGGCGAACGGGGTAACCGGCGATGTCGCTATAATCAATCGTTACCGGGGTGAAGCTCGTTTCTTCCGGGCATTTGGTTATTATGAATTGACGAAGCGTTTTGGCGATGTACCCCTTCTACTGAAAACCTTAACCACCGATGATCCACTACTATTTGGTGCCCGTACGGCCCGGGAAACAATTATCGACAGTGTGTACGCCGACTTAGATTTTGCCGCTAAATATTGCCCACAACCCGACTTGTTGAACGCAACGAGTGGTAACGAGTATGGTCGAATTACGCGAAGTGCCGCGCTGGCTTTCAAATCGAGAGTGGGGTTGTTTGAAGGAACGCGCCAAAAATATACTAATACCGGAACACCAGCCCGGCACCTTCAGCTAGCCCTGGATGCCAGCAATACCGTCATTACCGAAGGTAAACATTCGCTGTTTTCGTATGCTCCCCGACGAGATAGTAGTTTCTTTTACCTGTTCCAGTATGCTGGTGAAACATACGCAGCCAACAAAGAAGTGATATTAGCCCGATTGTACGGTCAGAATATTACGAACAGCATTTCAGCCCATTCCTACGGACGTTCAATCCTTGAACAGGGTGCTATTGTAGCCACCCGATCATACATGGATATGGTTCTGTTTAAAGATGGTCTGCCTGCGGGAAAATCGGCGTTTGATTCGACCGCACTTCAAACCAGTACCTTAACTGAATACCGCAACCGCGACCCTCGACTGGGTATGACTATCTTTCGGAAAGGTGATTATTTTGGCTCTTCGTTTACGCCTTATTTCGTTCCGACAACGGCCTACCGGATCAAGAAGTATTACATCGCGGCCGACTGGGTAGCCAGCAATAGCTATGTCGATTTTATGGTGCTACGGTATGCCGAAGTACTGTTAAACTATGCCGAAGCTGCATTTGAATTAAACGGCAGTATCAGTGATGCCGATTTAAACAAAACAATCAACGTACTCCGCAATCGGGCTACGAATAGCCAAACCACTTTACTTCCCTTGCTGACGAATGCCTTTGTTAGCGCGAATGGGCTGGATATGAAGACCGAACTTCGTCGGGAACGTACTGTAGAACTGGCCTATGAAGGATTCCGGTATTGGGATTTGATTCGCTGGAAAACCGCTGAAACTGAATTGCCCAAAGCGCTCATCGGTCCTAAATATTTTCCGAAAGAATACGCAACAGGCACAGCTGCTCCAGCCCTTCAGGATGGCTATGTGCTGTATCAGGCGGCCGCCAAGCGCACGTTTAACACAAGTCGGGATTATCTATGGCCCCTACCTGTAAACGAGTTAGGGCTCAATCCAAATCTTGGCAAAAATAACACAGGTTGGTAGTAAGATAATGGGTAGGGTAATCAAAAGACTCTACCCATTTCTATAATAACCTGATGTGATGTCGGTTACTCATAACCGACATGAGAGGTTTCTCAAAACCTCATGAGCACATATAGGTTTTGAGAAACCTCTCATGTCAGATGTAAGCATCTGACAACACAAAAAAGCCATTAAACCTCATGCCAATATCTCGCACAATACCCTATCTATTCATAGCCATCCTCACCGCCAATACACTCGCACACGCCCAGCGAACAGAACGGCATATCCTCAGTCGATATTCAGAAACAGATATAGCCAGTTCCCTGATTCCCCGCGCTGACTGGAAACCCTTCCCCCAGACAGCGGCCGAGTGGCAGAAGCGATTACCGGATACGCTTCAACAACGTTTGATCAAAAAAGGCGAAAGCTGGTTAGGAAAAGACTGGCCAGCGATTTCAGCATCACTTCTGCTGACTTCTGTTCGTACCGGCGACCGTACCGAGTATTCTAATTTCCAGGCCAAACGCCGGGCGCATTTGATGAGTCTGGTACTGGCCGAAGCAGTCGAAGGAAAAGGACGCTTTGCCGAGGACATCATGAATGGCATTTGGTCTACCTGCGAAGAGACCTATTGGGGAATTCCGGTGCACTTGTATTTGCAGAAGGCCAGGTTAGGCTTACCCGATGTTGAGGAACCGACAGTCGATCTGGTCTCGGCCGAAACGGCCGTCATGCTAGCCCTGACGGATTATCTGATTGGGCCAGTGCTCGATAGCAAATCCAAATTGTTACGTCCTCGAATCCAGTATGAGCTGAATCGTCGGGTGCTCAAGCCTATGGAAACCGCTCGGTATGGCTACCTGGGCAACGTGGATGACAAGCCGGTTAACAACTGGAATCCGTGGATAATCTCGAACTGGCAGTTGACCAATCTGCTGATGGAAAAAGATGAAGCGCGTCGAGCCAAAAACCTTCGTTATTCCATGTTGTTGCTCGATAACTATTTCAATAGCCTGGGCGATGATGGCGGCTGCGATGAAGGCCCATCGTATTGGTTTTTGGCCGGAGGAAGCACATTTGATGCGCTGGAAATACTGAATCAGGTAACGAAGGGGAAGGTAAATGTGTACCAGGAACCATTGGTCAGAAATATGGCAGCCTACATTTACAAGACGCACATTGCGGGTAACTATTTCATTAACACCGCCGATGCCAGCCCGACTATCACGATTGATGCGCCGTTCTTATATCGTATTGGAAAAGCCGTTAATGACCCGTTGCTGGTGCAACTGGCAACCTGGGCTTACACACGTTCCAGTCAGCCAATTTCGGGTGAAACCACCACCAAACAACGGGCGCTGTTCGATTGGCTAAGTTTGCCCGAAATGGCCAAAGTTGTTGCGTCGTCTAAAAATCTGAAAGCACCAGCACCAGCTAGTGTCTGGTTTTCAGATATTCAATTGATGGGTGCCCATACGGGCAACGACTTGCTATACGTGGCTTCGCATGGCGGCCATAACAACGAAAGTCACAATCATAATGACGTCGGCGATTTCATCATCTATGCAAACGGGGCTCCCGTCATTATCGATGCCGGATCAGGAACGTACACGGCTAAAACGTTTTCGGCGGAACGGTACAATTCCTGGTACAACACCTCGCCCTATCATAACCTTCCGACAATCAATGGTATACCTCAGTCGGCAGGGCGAAAGTTTGAAGCAACGAATGTGGTCTATACACACCCAGCCAACACCAGCGATTTGCGGATGGATATTGAAATCGCTTACCCGCCAACGACAACCCTAAAAAAATGGACGCGAACGGTTAAAACGACTCCTCAAAATACGATTGAAATTGGGGACGACTACACGGCGACAGCGCCCTTAAAAAGCCTTTTGCAAACGTTCATGACCATTTGCTCCGTCAATACCAGTCAGGCTGGAAAGCTTATTTTCGAGCAGGCAAACGGCAAAAAAGTGAGCCTGGATTACGATGCCGCCAAGTGGAAAGTCTCCGTTGAAAAGCTACCACTCGACCAATCCGACGATAAAGTGTTTCGGCAGAAATGGCAGGTTCAGGACATTTTTCGGGTACTGCTCACCAACCAGTCGCTGGCTGCTCAGGACAAGTTCAGGTATGTGGTATCAACAGTAAATTAGTTGTTCTTCTATTCTTTCCTGAATCGTAAAACATTCATGCTTTTCAACACTCCAGAGCATGAAAAAGCCCCTCTCCTAAAACAGGAGAGGGGTTGGAGTGAGGTTATCCATATGAAATACCTGCTAATCATAGCGTCTCTGCTCTTTATTGCCTTTCAGTTTGGGCATCCTCCCACCTTACCTGACACCAACTGGACTGAGTACAATGGCGATGGTGCCCGAAGTCATTATTCTCCGTTGGCGCAAATCAACCCAGAGAATGTACAGCAACTAAAAGTGGCCTGGACGTATGGGTCGGGGGGGGCTGATACAACAGGAAATCGAACTCAGATTCAATGCAATCCTATTGTTGTCGATGGCGTTCTGTACGGCGTATCGGCCAATACACAGGCGTTTGCGTTGAATGCGGCCACCGGTCAGGAGATTTGGCGAACGAAGTTGACGGACAATGGCGGCACCACCAGTCGGGGCGTAACATACTGGGGCGACGGCCAAGATAAACGCATTCTGTTTGGAGCGGGCAAATGGCTTTACGCGTTCGATGCACAGACGGGTAAGCCCATCGACAGCTTTGGTCAGGATGGACGAATTGATCTGAAAGAAGGCATTGAACGACCGGGGGCTGATAATTACGTGCAACCCAATACGCCCAACACCATTTACAAAAACCTGATCATTGTGGGTGTACGCGTATCCGAAGGCGAAACTGCCTTGCTGGGCGATGTGCGGGCCTACGATGTTCGAACGGGTCAGAAAGTCTGGACGTTTCATACAATTCCGCAACCCGGCGAATTTGGGTACGATACCTGGGCGCCCGCTAATCCACGCCAACGATTGGGTGGTGCTAATGCCTGGGCGGGTATGGCCATCGACCGGGATCGAGGTATTGTGTACATTCCGACAGGTTCGGCGGCTTATGATTTTTACGGAGGCAATCGCAAAGGCAATAACCTGTACGCCAATTGTTTACTGGCATTAGATGCAACAACTGGCAAGCGGGTCTGGCATTTTCAGTTTGTGCATCACGACATCTGGGACCGAGACCCGCCCGCACCGCCTAGTTTGTTAACGGTCGTTCAAGCAGGTAAGAAAATTGATGCGGTGGCACAAACGACCAAGCAGGGCCACGTTTTCGTTTTTGATAGGGTAACCGGAAAACCGTTGTTTCCAGTCGTTGAAAAAGCGTTTCCAACCGCTGCCGTTGCGGGAGAGCAACCCAGCCGGACGCAGCCTATCCCGACGAAACCGGCTCCGTTTACCAAGCAGTCATTCACCGAAAAAGACATCAATCCCTGGGCGTCGAATCGGGATGAAATCGTAGCCACGCTACGCAAAGCCCACACAGGAAGTCCCTATATTCCGCTGACGTCAACAATGACCATCTTCTTTCCCGGCACCGATGGCGGTGCGCAATGGGGAGGCTCGGCAGTCGATCCTGAGGGAGTGATCTACATACCGGCCAAACAAAATCCCTGCTTTTCCTCGCTGGTGCTGAAAGAGCAACCCGCTAGCAACGCGTCGGTAACGGGTGCTCAATTATATAGTTTGCGTTGTGCCGCTTGTCATGGTGCCGATCGCCGGGGAAACCACGATGGTTCTTATCCATCATTGCTGGGTCTGGAAGCACGGCTTTCGGCCAATGCCGTCCATCAGGTGCTTCTCAAAGGTCGGGGAATGATGCCTTCTTTTTCACACCTTCCTGAAGCCGAACGCAAAGCCATCGTCGATTTTCTGTTCAATAAAGGCAATGCGACACAAACGGTAAGCGCTCAAAAAGCGGGTTTGCCTTACCAACATACAGGCTATAACCGCTGGTACGACAGCAACGGCTATCCAGTCAGTGCGCCACCCTGGGGCACACTTACCGCCATTGACCTCAATACCGGCGAGCATCGCTGGCAGGTTCCTTTGGGCGAATACAAAGAACTTACGGCTAAAGGCGTTGCTCCAACCGGAACCGATAACTATGGCGGACCACTTGTAACGGGCAGTAATCTGTTGTTTATTGCTGCCAGTAAAGACGAGCAGCTACGGGCATTTGACAAGAAAACGGGCAAAATTCTGTGGCAGGTTCAACTGCCAGCCGCAGGATATGCATCGCCCAGTACCTATTCGGTGGGGGGCAAACAATACGTAGTCATTGCCTGTGGTGGCGGAAAATTGAATACGAAATCAGGAGATAAGTACGTCGCTTTTGCTTTACCCACTGTACCCTGATTCACTTCCTATTTTTCTGTTTGGTATGTCAAGAATTATTA
>NZ_WPIN01000019.1 GCF_009754945.1 Spirosoma arboris | reverse complement strand
GTAAATATGATGCGCATTTTTTTACGAAACATACTAAAATTGTAATAGTGGGTACTAAAAATAGGCACTATTAGCAATTATGTGACCAAATTAATATCTTTTTAATCTGAAATCGGATAATAATGGTGTACCCATGAGTTTGGGAGGTGTACCCCAGAAAGTACCCGCTCGTATGTTGCTGACCAATAAGTAAGTATGGGCTAAAACAAAAAAACCCGCTTTAAAGCGGGTTTTTGACCTAATAGAGAAGTATTCAAGTGCACTCGTAGGGATTCACAAGTGATTACAAAAATACTTTTTAGATTAAGCCTGACCGCTTATATACGGCAGGTGCACCCCAAATTGTTCCTCAGACCTAAAAAAATTAGGCTAGTGCCGGGTTAATCTCTTTCTTCATAAGATTAGTAGATGGATGATTCGACACTTCACGAGGAGCAATCCGGCTTTTCTTGGATACACCCTTAGACTTTCCCACTAGAACGTCAACTGTTCTCTGGAGGCCAGCAATCTGCTGGTTCTTGACGCGAATTTCCTCTTCAAAGAAATTTCTTAATTGGCCGATATCATCGGAGATTTTAAGAATTTCCTCCCTCTCTAATGACGACTCATTCGCTATTTTTTTGGATGATGCCTGAATATCTCCATAAAAATAGTGTACTGGCACTTCGAAATAATTTGCGATCTGGCCAAGCCTAACAGCTGAAATGCTATTGTTCTTAATCATAGCATCAAGGCCGTTGGCTGTCATTTTAAGATAGTCATATAGACTTTTCTTAGTCTTTCCCTTGTCAATAAGCAGTTGCTCAACTTTTTCTCCGAAATTATATTCCATTGAAAATCAGTGTTTAATGATTGTGACTAGAAAATTATTTGGATTTTTATTGAAACTTATTTTGAATTATTTCTAAAAGAATTTACTATTGCAATGTCAAAAATGTAAATAGCTCTTACAAAATAGGTAATCGGCTATTACAAAAGCAAACTTTATCATGTCTACGGTCCAGAATTTAACAGTTGGCAAAAACGAGTTGTGGACGGCCTACAAAGACGCTGGGCCGTTGAAACATTATCAAATCTTGCTTGAACTCAAAGAAGCTGGTCTGCATCGCCACTGGCTTGTGGTAGCCAGTAAGGAGGGCTATGACTTGCCTAATGCGAAGGGGAAACTGATTCAAATCTTTTTGAAACACATGCCGGAAACAGCACACTTGTTTGGCGTAACCCTTTAGACTGAATTATCCGATGAACGGTCAAATTTTTAATCCCAGTACCCTAGCCAGCGTACCTGCTCAACCTACTTGGCTCGACTCTCCCGTCTCCACGGGAGGAAACAGAATACTGGCCAAGTGCACGCAGAACTGGCCAAGCTGGGTGGGCGTCGAGACTTCGATAACGCGTTGCAGCCAGGTGGTCAAAAAGGGATACAGGTGCTTAAACTCGCCCGAGCGGGTCAACCGGATCAGCGACCGGGCCAGCAGCAGCTTAACCGTAGACAGGTTTTTGTAGCCACGGATCAGCCCCAGCTCAATCTGGAGAAGCCGCTCAAAGCTGGCTGCCTGCCGGAGGCCTTTAGGTCCCAGGCTGATAACGACAATTTGCTTATAGGCGCTGGCATAGCGACGGAGGTCATCGTTGTTCATAAGCTTGCCCGTTTACAAGAAACAGTGGACAAAACCTATGCCCTTACCCATTGGTCAGCAAGAATTATTGACAAGTTTATTGAACGGGGATAAGTCGAAGAAAAATTGATAAATGCCTGAATATATGATACTTAAAGCCTTTACATCCGGCACCTGAAAAGTCAACAATCCATTCTAAACCGTGCCTATTACCCCCCTTACTCCCGCCCAGCAGGAAGCTATCAAGCCGTGCATTCCCTAGTTTTCACCTAGATAAATAGCCACATGCAACCCCTTTATTTTTCCTCTGTAAACCTAGGTTCTGTTTCCCCAGGGGGAAACAGGAAACGGGTTAGGTTCACGCAGCACTGGCCCAGCTCCTGGCTGGACGAAGCCTCGAGTATGGTTTGCTGCCAATCGGGTAGTTGCGGCTGGAACGCCTTGTACCGGGCCGTACGGAGAAGCAAGGTTAGGGCGCGAATTAGCAGATTTTTTACCCTGGTAAGCCTCTTGTGGCCGCTGTACCCAGCTCGCTGGTCTATAAGGAGCAGGCCGAGACCCTTACCCTGGTGGCTAAAGCGGGGACCAAGGCCCAGGGTGATCAGCTGACCATAGGCCTTGGCAAAAGCTAGTAACTCATCGTCGCGCATGAGAGTACTCCAGGTGTGAAGCTGACCAAAAATAGCAACCCATGTTAATTTTTTCAACTCTATAACCCTATGTTAATACTATGTTAATCCCGTCTACGCCCTTAAAGGCCAGCCTACGGGCAGTCAAAGATCGTTCCGCTAACTTATCCTTAGGTGCTCATGCAGGCTCACTGGCTGTACATGGATCAAGCTCTGCAACATCGTCTTCAGCAAGTTTTGAACCAGCGTCGTGGCCTGGATGGTATGACCCCGCTCATTAACTGACTATGGATCATAGACTAATCTTCATCGGCAAAGCTGTTGTTCTACTGGATCGACTGGAACTCCTCGAGCCGGAGTTGGGCTGGCAGGTGATCACCTCCACGTATGTCACGATCAAAAAGCGGTATGACGAGTGGATCAACTTCTCTGACCCCGAGCAGGCCAGGGCGTATATCAAGGGTTTTTCGAAGGAACTAGCTCAGCAGTTTTTAGAACGCGCTCATCGCTGGCCATTTCCGGGACCTTTTGTGGCCGCACCGGCGGCTACTGCTTAAAAAAACAGCCCACCTTCAGGTGAGGGCGGGCTGTCAGATAGTTTTTTCACATGATAAATGCCGTTACCGGCACCACAGGCTGAAAGTATACAAAAAAAGTCATGGACATCGCAAGGGACTGCTTGGCCGACCTGCCCGCATTTGGTAGCTGGGCCTATAAGGAAACAGCCTGCCATCAAAGAAGGGCGGGCTGTCGATAATCTGATCTACATTAGTGCTGGCCAGGGGGCCATAGTACAAGTATACAAAAAAATAGCTTTCGCCGGGCATTATCGCCCTAAAAAACAATATCGCTCAGCAGACCCGTCTGTTCGAGTAACGAGCCTGACAGCAGCTTTTCAGCTGCCGAACGGGGGTGGCCCGCAATATGGGTATTAGGGATTAAGGGCCACTCATGGTGTGGATAGAAGCGGTGCTCCCAGGCCGCCTGTGTGCCTGGGAGCCTTTTGGCGGGATAGCTCAGGGGTAGAGCGCTGGTTTCATAAGCCAGAGGTCGCGGGTTCGAAGCCCGCTCCCGCTACAACCATATAGAAGCAGCCAAAAAGAGGCCGTCCGTGATAGGAGTGGGTTGGCTGAGCAAGGGGAAAGCTGACACGCAGCCGTTGAATCGGCAACAGGCCCGGGAGATAGCATCAAATCGGATAAGTCCTGGCAACCTTCATGGCCGAGTTACGCCGGTTGTGATTTGAAACGCTATGCCTTGCCACGGAACGGCCTGCCAAGATCGCCACCGGCCAGTTCACTGGTCCGTATTGAGGAATGGTGCACGAAGCGGAGCGTATGGTTTGGGGTGCGGCCATAGTTTGGGGCCGGGTGGGGGAAGTTCTGCCCAGCGGGTTCGATTCCCGCCATCCTGACAATACCGGAAGGCCCGGTAGATTGTAGAAATAAGGGTTAGGTGGGTTAATCCGGGGGCATTTGCTCCCGGATTCTTTGACCGAATTTTTAGAATGGAACGTATATCGAGTTCAAAACTGCCCCTGACCAGCCTCACTAAAGAGGCATGCCAAACCCTGTTTGCCCTGGCCTTTGGCTATGCTCCTCCCCTGGAGCGTCTGTACACGTTTTCGAATGGAGCCCTAACAATCCGCTTCGATGACAGAAGCATCTTTTTAGATCCCACTGGATTAGTGCTCGTCATGGATCAGGAAGACCGTGCTCTTTCTTTCAACGCCCGCAAACTGATCACCCAACTGGATGCCTATAACGTGGTATTCGGAGATGATTTTATAAGTAAACTTTTAAACTGATTGATCATGCATCCAACATCGACCACAGCGGTCTCCTCGACCGCCACTTCACCCCAAACGGCAACGGCCACCGCTCCGGCACCCGTTTCGCATACAGCGACCGCGCCGGCACCAGCGCCCGTTTCGCCCACGACCACCGCTCCGCATAGCACGACTGTCTCTCGGCCTCAGACGTATTCAATGGTGCAGTCAGTTCCTTCCTTTCAGCCAGATCAACAGGTTAGCGTTGCTCTGGCTGTTTTTTTGATGGCTGGAGCGTTCGGTCTAGCGATTGTCTATGCTTTGGTACGACGCTTTAGTCCAGTCAACT
The DNA here is from genome assembly GCF_009754945.1 of Spirosoma arboris. GTDB lineage: Bacteria > Bacteroidota > Bacteroidia > Cytophagales > Spirosomataceae > Spirosoma > Spirosoma arboris. The sequence continues at coordinate 152,354 of NZ_WPIN01000019.1, read as the reverse complement.
AATATGCTGAATCAAACTGAAGCTGAATTTATTGATTCGGTCGACTGGAAAAAAGACCCGGATACCGGCCGCACCTATGCCTGGTGGCAATTCAATGAACACACCGTGGTGGAGCTATCCTCGCATGCAGCGGGTGGGCATGTGTACATCGTCCAGCTTGGCTCTCAGGAGTACATAAATACGCGCAGTTACGAACAATTTCAGCGTGCCCTGGACGAGATCAACCAGATGACCCATGAGCAGATTAGCTCATACCTGGTCCCTTAATTTATTGGGTTCGGTAGCTCAAGGGTAGAGTAGCGGTCTTTAAAACCGTTGATCCAGGTTCGAATCCTGGCCAGACCACCACAGCACGACAGGACAGTGCTGGATGTATAAACTAAAAAATGATCATGCGAAAATCACTCGCCTGGTACTTCTATACCCCTCCGTAACTGGGTAGACGATCATATCGCCCCTGGATGCCCAAATCGAGTTGCAAATCGATCTGGCCTGACTTGCTACGCGCATCCCGTACCTGCTATACCCCCGAAAAAATTGGAATTCGGGTGTTGATCAGAAAAATTATGCCCTTTCCGACCTGCCTTTTTTTTGGGCCCGACTATGCAGTTATTCGGTTAGGGTAGCGTATATGTAAAAAGTTAATCGGTTAATCTGGGGTTTTCTAAAGTTGATCAACCTTGGTTAACAGGTTAACAAGTTAACTCGTTAGGGCACGAAAAAATTTTCGACGACTCCCCCCGTATTCGCGCCCAAAAACCTCACCAATTGTCTTACTGCGCACCTGGTAAGGTGCCACTAATCACCAACATCATGACCGCAATAACTGGAAACATTCCCCGTAAGCCCAATACCGGAACGCCCAAGTTTGAAGCTGATCCGATGAACTCCACGTTTCGATGGGAGATTTATTTAACCCAGGGCCAGCATGGCAATAAAGTGCCTATCCTAGATGGCTATTCGAAAGGCATGGGCTATGAGAATACCAGCCGGGTGGATCTGCTCTATAAAAAATTGATCAACCCGATTCTACCTTATCTCCATAAAAGTGACACGATTGTCATCTATCAACAAGACCCTGGCCTGCCCAAGCATTTACACCCCGTAGTCCTGGAGTTGTTACCGCGCCAATATTTTGCGTATGACTGGGTCGGACAAACCACACCCATTACTCATTTTCTGGATCGGTATTACAACGAGTTTATTTATAGTGGTACCATGCCACCTACCGAGGACCGGCGAAAAAACGCACGCCAGGCGTTCTATCATGCTGAGCTCGATCACACCCGGCATTCGTTCGCGTCCTTAGAAGAGTTACATAACTTTTGCTATCAGCCTAGTCGAATTGCTAAACACTCAGCAACGTGCATGGAGAAGTGGTATTACATCCATGCGCAGTATCAACCTGAACTCTTCGAAAACGGGCCACAGTTGGCTGATAACCTTCAACATGCCAAAGATATTGCCCCCAATAGTGATAGCGCCCAGGCAGCCCAAAACTCCCTACAGGCCTTATATAACCGTCACCCTTCTAGTCCTAAACGCAAATGACACCAGCCCAAGAAGTAGTTCTAAAAGCCTCCCAGCAGGCTGTTTACAAACGAATGGAAGGATTTAAAAATGGCGGTACGATCCCCTGCGAATACAGGCATTGCAGCTGCCCCTTTCGCCGACGAATCAGTATCACTACGTTCAGTACGATTGTCTATCCGGATTTTAAGAGCATCGAACTCGTCTGTCTGAATGGTGTGCAGCATTTTGCCAAACTAACCGGCTCTAAACTCTAACTAATCATGCTCCAGCTGAAACTCTACCCCGGTGAACTTATCGGCATGCTCAAATTCCTGCATCGGAACACCGCCGGCTATGAGCAGCTTCCGCTCGACTCGCAAGCCGTTAGCGTCCTGGTGATGGGCCAATACCTGGCCAAATGGACTCCGCAGCGCCTGGCCGTTTGGCAACAGCGCCGGACTGACAAGGAATACTCGCTATCGCTTCCCCTGCCCGTGGCGCTGGCGCTCTACAAGGACATGCAAACCGCTTTTCTGGGCCACCAGCAGCAATCATTCTTAGACAAACTTGACCATGCGATTATCAATTCTCCGAAACCGTACGCTGGTGTGGCCTTTTCGCTTCAGCTTTACTAACCTGCGGGCCGGCCTGATCCGGCTGCTAAAGAAAATGCTGCCGGGTCCCTGGACACTGTTGTTCCTAATTTCAGCTTTGTGGCTTCTGGCATTGCTTTATTCACTTGTCTAACCTGCATTGCGGTCTTCATTTCGCCGTATAATAAATACAGCATTTTTGATTTATAATGGCTTGATTATGATTAGGTAAATTAATTGGCTGCTCTTCTTGGCAAAATAGCCCGGTCTTTACGGATTACTATTTGCTGCTATGAGGGCTAACCCATTTCTAATTAAACACTCAAAAATGAAAACTCAAAACGTTTTACGCATCGGCCAACTGGCCAATACCCTGGAGGCCCAAGAGTTGAAACGACCTGATTTAGTGGCTGAACTGAAAGCCATTTTTATCGCTGAAACCGGCGAGAACCCCTGGGCGAAGCCCATTGAAGATATGAGCCAAGCTCATCTGGATAGCTTGAGGGATACTTACCTAGGAGAGTGCGATAACTTAGCCAATTTTCACACGTTCTGGCATAATTATTTGTCAACTGATCCCGAACCTGAGGAGATAAGCAAATTATTCCAGCAAATTAAGGAGTGGGGGTATGTTCTGGATGAGGTTTCAGAAACGATATAAGTTCACTTATAAGTGAACTTTTTATGACTAGATCTGGAAGTAGTAACTCGCCTTATCTGCTCAAGAATGAGGGTATGGATTTGAGTTTTTTACTGACCTTGGCCACGCATTCTGATGTAGAATTAGCCTATTTGACTACGCCCTGATGAAAGTAGCTGGACAGGCGGACATGAATGCATTAGCTGGAGAATCGACGAAAACACAAGTAGATGAGCCAGCTAGCTAAGTGAAACTTTTTTGCGTATAAACACGAACGGTCCACCTACGTAGGTGGACCGTTTGCTTACTATATGTTCACTTTACCTGTGCCCAGCGGGTTTAGCTTCTAATATGTAGTAGTAGTGAGCTATTTCAAGCAGGCTACATCAACTTGATGTGGCCTGCTTTTATTTGTGCCCAATGGGAGAAAGAGAATTGTTTTTAAGAATACAAACGCCTCATAAATAACGGGGTAACTTCCTTATATATAGCTATTTTCATTAATTTTAATGTAGGCCAGGAAGTTGGCTCCGTGGTAAAATTCATCTAACCCAACTTAAAAAATGTATGACCCGATCCGACTACCCAAACGAGTCCGAATCTTATGATCCGGAACTGGACCCCCCTCGGAAACTACCCGTCAATCCGAAAGTAAGACTCTCGGCCGTTCTGATTGTAATGTTCTTGTTTTTAGCCCTGTTCAAATTAGTTGATGGGCTGGCTTTGTCCTGGTGGTGGATTAGCCTGCCGCTCTGGCTCATACCCATTGGGTGGGGAAGAAACTATTTGATTGCCCCGTTTAGACGCGCTTTGCACGTTATGAAGAAGTAGGGGCGTTACGTCTCTATTAATTTACGTATAAACCCGAATGACCCCACTCCAGGGGCCGTTCGGGTTGTTTTTTTACCCCCTTTCCTGAATTTTTGAGGCTTCTAGTCGTCCTTTTTCGCCGGATAATAAATAAAGAATTATTCCCATTAAAGATTTGAGTATGAGTCAATAACTTCGAAATAGAACCCTAACCCTACTATGAATCACTATGACTATCCATCCATCCCAATTACCTACTAAATCAATGTCTATCTCGCCCGCTAAGTTAACTCCTGAACAAGGCCTACCCCGCTATGCACCTGACTGGTATGCTGAACCGCCGATCTTAATCTACGATGCCAAACGACCTGCCCGCCAAGAGCAACCTACCCGCTCTAAAGTAGGCCTGTCCACTGCGCTGATCAGCGCCTTTTTTGTTCTGGTATTATTCAAACAAACCCAGGTGCTGGATTGGAGTTGGTGGTGGGTGAGCCTGCCGCTCTGGCTGATGCCCGCTGGCTATGGGCTACTCATTATAGCTGTTATCCTAATTAGTCTGTGGCACGAGCTGAAACGGGCTCAGCGCCGGAGGAAATACAAATTATCTTAGCGAAGCGTCTTTTCGTTGACGTATAAACCCGAACGGCCCCAGCCAAGACTGACTGGGGCCGTTCGTTCTATTTATTTCGGCATCTACGATAATGGCTTCTCTCATAAGCCAGGCTTTCCTATAATTCCATTACTGGCTGGGCCTATTTTTTTACCACATCTGAATACGGCTCGTTCACATCGACGAAATAGATTAATGCTGAGCTTACACTATCCGAGAAAGGGTCCAGGTAAATTCTGGTCTTTTCTTCGCCAATGGGTCGAACTCGTTGGATTTTTTCAACATTGATCAGCTGCTCTGTATTGGTTATATTCACTCGAATGAAAGTTGCCATATTGCTAATTTATTTAGTTGATTTTCCGATTGCAACTCCTCGATACTTCAAATACACATACAATGTAGGCTTGGCAATACCCAACTGCCTGGCAATAACATTGGACGATAATTGGCCTTCCTTATAAAGACTCTCAGCAATCCGGGATTTATTCTCGGCTTCTTTGGATAGCCCTTTCTTTCGGCCCAGCTTCAGTGCGTTCCCGAATTATTTCCCGTTCGAACTAGGCTAAAATAGCGAAGATCCGGAATATGAATCTCCCCTGAACTGTAGTGGTGTCTATCGTATCATTCAGACTAATTAGGCCCACGCTCCTTCTTTCGAGCGTTGTTACTAGATCAACTAAATGGTCAAGTGACCTGCCCAGCCGGTCAAGCTTCCAGACTCCCACGGTATCGCCTTCGCGGATGTGCTCCAATAGTTTACTAAGTTCAGGTCTTCTGACCTTAGCACCACTAGCCTTCTCCTGGAATATTTTCTCGCAACAGCATCTATTGGATGGGTATTGTTGCGGTAACGGCTTATAGTGTCCGTTACTTCCGAGGTATGATGTTCGTGACAGGTGATTACCGAAATCGGCTAGAGAATTATCGCCAGTTTCTGTAAGATTATGAGCAATTACTCGAAGAGAAAGGCATCAAAAAGCCCGCCGACCAATGACCATCGAGCAAGCCGTACGTGATCAACTCAGGCAGGCCATACAAGATTAAAATCGATTGTTTGGGCAGAGGTTGGTTAATACCGATATGTCACTTACCGACAGAAGAATTTGCTTGTCATTAATTCGGGATGTCAACGATAAGGGTATGCACTTACGCACCATTTTAGGTGAACTAATTGCGGCTGAAATGATTCAGGCCTGGGCAAAAACTCAGCTAGTCTACCAGACCCGCCTTGACTGCTTCCCGACTCAGGCCCGTATACTGAGCAAAGTCATCGACGGACACGAACGAAACAACGGCCTTATGTTTAAACTGCGTAGCTGCGGCCATTTTGGCTAGTTTAATTTGTCGTAAGAGCGAGAACGCTTTGCAGGATTTATAGCCCATAATATTCTGAGCGTCTTTGGCCATCACACGCTCACGAGGATTGGTTTTGTTACTCATACAAAGGAGGTGTACCTAGTTACGGTAGAAAAGAAGTGATAAAAAGTGATACAATATACCAAAAAATACTATAAAGTTATTTAAGTAAATATACCTCTATGGGTGAGTATTACCTTCGACGAAACGAAAAAGGTAAATGACGCCCTTAGCTCACAGCACAGTATTACCTGAAAACTTTGGTAGTAGTACCCAAGCAGGTGAACAACCCCTTCCATCACCCCTTCTAATTGTTCCCCCCATTCCAATTTTAGCTAATACTAGCAACCAGGTATTACCGGTATTACCCATAGAGAGTACACCCTCCTCTGAACCGGTAAACCCGGTAAACAGTGGTAATATGGCCGGTTTACCGTCAACCGAAGCAGAAGGTATTACCGATGGTACCATAGCCAAGACGTTCAAATTGCCCATAGTGGTCATGCGTTCAATTGAACGGACAGTCGAAGAGCTTAATAAGGTAACACCGGGTAATACCACGCACAACTACGGAGTAAACCTACTCTCCAAGCACAAGGAATTGATGGCGATTTCCACAGCCTACAATGGGCTACTGGAAAAAATCGAAGAGTCCAATAGGACGATTTTACATCTTCAACAAGAAAGTGCCAATAAGACTCAGCAAATCCAAGTAATGGCGACACTGCTTGAGCAGGCCAAGTTACCCAAGGTCACACCGCCACCCACTCCCCAGCCCGAACCGGTAACACCTCCTACCGACGATGCCTGGCGACTACGCTTTCTGGACATTCAGCACAAATTGGAAAAGGCACTCGAAGCCCATGCGATTGATAAACGTGCCGCAGAGCCCTTGTATAGTCTCTTTAAAGTACTACCCGAGTTATTGGAGCAGCTCTATTTAGAAGCGGAACGAAATAGCTGGAATTCAGCCGCGTATTACTCCCAGTTTTTTCAGGAACTATTGGCTCCCTACCTGGCGACTAACTAATCACCTTTAATTATTTTTCAATGAAACGATTTCTTGCCCTCGTTGAAACCGACGACGACTTTGGCCCAACAAAAGAGGCCAATGTCGCTTTGACAGGTATTCAGCTAATTCCCCAGATCATAGCGGATACCTTCATTCATGACTGGAATGAAGGTGTTCTCGCAAAAAAACAGTGGGACCAGTTTTGCGAAAACCTGTTTCAGATTCTGACCAAATCGGAGCTGATTGACGAAACCGGATTACACGTTTCCGAATATACACCAGGCAGTATCTGCCGGTTCCTACTAGCCAACAAACAAATATTTCCCGAAGATTTTCGGGATAGTATGTTAGGCCTGACGGTCATGCAAGCAGTCAAAACGGGCGCTAAGACCATCAAGAAAGGAAAGGATATTGTCATTAATTGGGAAGACATTACCGCCCATGCTGGCCCCATGACCGAAGCGGTACTGCATCAGATGCTTAAAACGCCCGAACGTTCGGCCATTATGATGCCCGTCATTCGGCAATATTTCCCCGTTGCCACGGAGTCAACGGCTTCGGAAAGCTCCCCTACTAGCACTGCTCAATAAGTTATATGAATCCACTTGCTCAATTGGTCGAAAATCGGTCCGGTTCTGCCTTGTCGGAGGTGCTTACCGAAGCTCCCCGCTTGGTGGAGTCGGTGGCCGAAGCGCTTCCTGAAACACCCGTATTCAGTCTGCCTAATTTGTTTGGACCAAAACCGGCAACGGTCCCCTCCTCAACCATTGATCCCGAGTTGGAAGAGGAACCTTATATTCCCCTGACGGCTGAAGAGATCAAAACGAAAGCGGAGTCCAAAGCCGAAATGTGGGGAGCCATTATTGCGCTGTGTTTTGGCTTCATTCATCGGTACACCGCCTATAAAAAACTCAGGGAAGGGGATAAGCAGTTAGTCCGTGAGTATGAACAGTATGTGACGCTGACGAAGGAAATTCCGGCTTACAGTAATGACCATCCCTATTTCGCGGCTCGTGAACGCTGGAATGATTTTGAAGAAGCCCTGGCCGAAGCCGACGAAGAAGCCAGGCTCAGCGATGCGCAGCTCACGTTGCTAAGAAAGTCTATTGAAGCCGATCTAAAGGCCAAAAACAAACGGGGAACCCTCAAAACGGGCAGTATTACCGAAACGTTAGCCGAGATCATGATTATCAAGGCAATGGCTCCCCTGATGCAGGTAGGTATGATGACCGTAAATAAGATGGTAGACAAAACAATGCGCTAAAATGTACGCTGGTAATACCACCCCTCACGACTACATGAATTCTCTATCCAATCGACGCATTGATGCCGTCAGCGTTTGCGTCAACTATGGCGACTTTCTGGTTCAAACCCTTGCCCATAATCGGCATTTATTTGATCGGTACATTGTCGTTACCAGTAAAGCCGACCAGTTTACCAAGCAGGTCTGCGCGTATTACCGAGTAGAGTGCATTCAGACTGATTGCTTTTATGACGATGGGGCAACGTTCAACAAAGCCCGTGGTATCAATGTCGGATTGGCAGCACTGGGGCAAACGGATTGGGTGGTGCACCTGGATTCAGACATTTATCTGCCACCGTGGACGCGAACGATTCTAGAGCTGGCTCATTTGGACTCTGAAAGCATCTACGGCATTGATCGATTGATGTGTCATAGCTACCGGGATTGGGTCAACTATCTGGCTAAGCCCGTGGCTATGCACGAACTGTATTATTTGGTACAAGCCCGCGCCTTTCCGATGGGGAGCCGGGTGGCTCACTACAATCAGCCGGATGGTTGGTTTCCGATTGGCTTCTTTCAGCTCTGGAATCCATCGGAATCGGGGGTAACGCGCTACCCCGAAAATAGCCACGGTGCGGACCATACGGACGTTGTTTTCGCCAAAGCCTTCCCCATTGGCAAACGGCATCTTATACCGGAATTCTACGGGATTCATCTGGATAGCGAACGGGCCGAAATGGGCGTCAATTGGCAGGGTAGGAATACCAAACCCTTTTGCTTAGAACCCTCCCGTCTATGAGTAAGATTCTCCTTCCAGAACTGCAAAATAAGAAACGAGCGTCGTCTATTTTTTTGGCTGTAGGCGCCAAGAAAACGGGTAAAACGCAGGGCAGTATCAATATTCAAGTGGAAATGTTCAAACGCCAAGGTAAACCCGTTCTGGTGTTTGATGTGGGTTGCCAGTCTGAATATGACGACTATATTGGCATTGCTATCGATGACATCAGCCGGTTCAATCGACTAGCCAGTAAAGAGCCGTATCCTTTCTTTGTTTGCCGGGAATGTGAAGACATCGACCTGTTTTTTACGCTGGTCAATCAATGGGTGAAAAATTCATTTGTGGTATTTGAGGATGCCACTTCGTACATGGCCGGAAATCTCTCGGAACCCGTGCGCAAGTTGATTCTCAACAGTCGAAATCTATGCAATGATTACCTGTTTAATCTGCATAGCCTGGCTGAACCAGCGCCGTTTCTGTTTCGCCATTCGGAGTATATCATCTTACGCAAAACGTCAGATATAAAACTACCGGTTAAAGTGCCGGTGCCCCATAAAATTGAGCGGGCAATGGCTGAAATAAAAGCTGAAAATGCCCGGCTTTATCCCCTGCCGGAACAACCTAAATTAGCTTTTCGCGTGATTGATATAACCTCCGCCGATTGAGTATGGACGACCTTTTTTTAGCTGGCTTACTACTAGGATTCGTCACAGGTATCTTAACTGTGCTCGCCATTGGTTATATCTGTTTTCGATACATGAAGTGAGCAATGGCAAAGAAAAGGAGTATCGACTACTATAAAGAGCCAAACCTGTCCACCTTGTCCTTATCGACGCTGTACCGAATTCGAAAGGCCGAAAAGGAAAGTGAGGGGACATTTTATTGGTATTTCTGGCCCTGCAATATCAAAGCTGTACTGAAACGGTGTATTTCCGCCAAACTAAACGAAAAGCGGATTCGTGAACGCAACCAATGAACAATGGCCCTCTACAAGTACCGAGCCTGTTTTATGACCGATATTGCGAAGCGTGCGGGCTACAACGACGTTACGTTGTTTCAGTGTTGCCTAACCCCTGATGATTGGATTGAAATGATTAAATTAGGCTGGGTACCCTACAGAAAAAAAATGAACCCGCCTGTTGTTCAGTACCTAATGGACAAGTTTGTTCCCGGTTACGATCATTAAAATCCAGTTAACAAAATGTTATCTTAGCATATTTATTAACTAACCGTATTTAACCACATTTTAGCTATGACCCGGCGTCGGCTTTTTACCGACTATACTGATTTAGTAATGCACCTTTTTCAATTGGCAGTATTTGCGTAATTGTATCGAATACGACGGCCAAATTTGATGAACAAGAAGTTAGTGTTATTACTGTTGATTTGGCCCCCGAAATAGGCGATGATTCCGTTGAGATGGCCAACAAGGCCGGATTTAAAATTGAAGTGATGGATTTTAAGAATGGTCAATTAGTCTTGGTTCCCTCTCCTGCTATACTCAACTAAGAGTTTTTTACATACAAATAGAAATGGCTCCTGACTTATTCAGGAGCCATTTCTATTTGTATGTAAAAATTATAGCAATCCAATTTTCAGAAGAATATTTGGAACTCGTCAAAAAAAACGGTCCCAATTCGGTTGACTCTAGCCCGGTCCGGTGTTGCCTAGCCATCTCAAGAACTAGTATTAAGTTAGGCAGCAGAATATTATTCTGAAGTCAACCAAAATACTTATAAAAAATAAATTGAGCTTTCTGCCTATACCCTTTAGTGGTAAGTGTGAGTGAGCTCAGCTAGATACCCCTGGTCAATTCACAGTTTTTCACATCTGGAGTACAGGCACTTACCTCTATACTCAATTCTGTTTTTAGCACAAAAAACGGCTAATCCTACGCGAATTAGCCGTTTTTTATATGTAAATTGTATTATAAAAGCAAATTTCGCAAACTCAAAGCTTTGGAGCTAGAAGAACGTCAGGCATCCTACCGTCGAACGAAGGAGATCAAGACGCAACTCACGCTGTTTCGTTCCTGAGCCTATTCCACATTGATTTTTAATTTCGGTCCACTTCTGAAAAGTAGTGGACCATTTTTTTGGTATCCCCAAACGATGTTTGTACACGACACATTAATCGGCTTATTTATCAATCATTATTTTTTTGACCTTCAACACAGTTAAGCCACCACCGGAAATGGAATAATATTCCGGTTAATTATTAGCTTTTTTTAATTTTTAAATACGGGAAATTTCCCATAGAGAAACAGTGATTCTCCCGTTGATAAAACTCCATAAATTAGTATAGGAAAATATTCATAAAACTATTTGATAAGTTTAATTTTTCAAAGAATTTATAGTTATATTTTATAATTAAGCGAATCTAACTGCTCAGTTTTCTTTGCAAATTTTAAGTTCTAAAACTGAAATTTACTCAGAAGTAAAACCTTGCTATACTTCCACTTGAGTATAGATTACAAAAAATATTACTCTTTTATATTAGGTATAATTACTCTTCTTGCGATAATAAAACCCCTATAAGTTACCAATTCAAAGAATTATGATCTTTCTAATATTACCAAAGTAAGATTTTTTCAAATAGGAAATTTGTAGGATACTTGTCACAGAAAAAGCACAACAAAGGAAAATTCAATAAGTCTTAAAGCAGGAATTATCATATTGAATAATACTTTTTAAGATTAAAACTTGGATATGGAGCGATCAAGTTTAAAATTTACTATGAACTATATCTTATACCTAATCTTTTTATCCCTTATAGGGATAAAAGCAGCATATAGTCAAGACATTGTGCCAAATAGGACACTTCAAAAATCCTATAGCGGGGTTGGTATACATGGCGGTATTGGTTTTTCGAATTTCTCTTTTCATTCAACAACTACTTATAAAAACCATGTATTATTATTCCCCTCTGGTATTCAGGGACGTTTTTTTCTAAAAGAAAGATGGGCTCTTTTATCCAGTATTGATTATCTGAGTCTTGGTGCATCAGAAAAGGGACTTGATATAGAAAACTCTTATCGCTTGAGAAGTCTTCAACTAAGCAGCTCTGCTGAATACTTTTTTAGTAGAAATACAGCTAAACCTATTATTTCACTTCAGGGTGGACTATTTGTTGGGAAAATATTAGAACCAATCTTATTTTATCATACAGTTCAATCGAATTCAACAGGTCAGAGTCGTCCAATTGATACATTTATTGACTGGAATGTAGGAGCTACTTTGGGAATAGCAATATCAAAAAATATATATAAATCTCATTCTATATCCGTCTCTTACCGATATGATGTTGGTTTACTAAATATTGCGACAAAAACCACAGATCCAGGTACACGCTATTTAACTAGAGCAAATCACTTGTCCTTGTCATATTCTTTCCACTAATTTAAAACCTTTGTAACTATGAAACGAATAATTTTACTCGCGTTTGTCTCATTTATAACAACTCTAAGTAGCTTTTCTCAAGGTTTAAATAATACCTCGGGAGCCGTATGTGTAAATGAGCTATCCGTTTTTAATTATGGGCGTCATTGTTTAAATTCCAACACGCGTTGGACAGTTACCGGTGGGGTTTTCACTGAGAACAACTCAACTAGCATAGATAATACTGCGATTACTCAGCACACAGTTCAATGGACTAGTGGTGTTGTACCAGCAGGTGGCTATAAAATAACAGTTGAAGAGTACTGTCCTACCGTTACCTATTTGACTAGCGGTACCTTTACTGGCAAAATACCCAATGTTGAAAAAATTACGTCAGGTGGCTTTAATGATCCAAACTCATTAGCTGTACCGTGTGGTAGTACAGCTAATGTAACAATCTACGCCTACGTAAATAAGGCTGCTGGAAATCAAGTTCAAGGTGATTTTGATGGGACCTATAGTATCGGTTTACCCTCAGGTTGGTCGACAATATCCAAAAGCTATCAAGGAATTAGTACTTATGATGGGCATGATTATTATGTCTATCAAATTGTTCTACAGCCACATGCAACTAGTGCAGGAAACTTTTCTTTAAGAAATACAACATCTTGTTCAGGAGTCAGTCAATATTCTGACCAACGATATTTTACAATTTCTAGGTCAGCGGCAAATTACTCTATAACAGGAGGCACGTTAGTTTGTAGTACGAATACCTACTCCATTAGTGATTCCTATATTTCTTCTTATTCTTGGTCAACTAGTTCAAACTTATATGTTTCAAGTGGTCAAGGCACTGGAAGTCCGCAGGTGACCTATAACCTATCGAATCCAGGAGCAGGTTATGTACAGGCATCGGTTAGTGATGCTTGTGGAAATTCCAATATTGTACAGACAAAAAATATATATGTAGGTCCTCCAGCACATAGTATTACAGGTCCATCTTCAATATGTTTGAATAATCCGGAAACTTATGACTTAACTAATAATAATATTTACGAAGCCTCAACTATTTCATGGTCATCCAGCTCAGGAAATTTATCAGTATACAGCGCAAATCCAATTGCATATGTAACTGCACTTGCTACCGGCAGCTATTATCTGAATGCAACAGGGATAAATGCGTGTGGGAGTGTAACTTATAATTATTTAGTTACTGCTACTGATTGCGGTATTATGAGTAAGGTTTCTCCTAATCCAGCAGGAAATGATTTAAACGTTGAATTCTTAAATGTTGATTCCGCGGAATCACTTCCAGACGAGATTGATTTACTTCCTGAAAATTCACTTATTCCAGTTCAAGTGGTTAATGTCAAGGAAACATACAAAAACAATAAATTAGGCAATAATCCGAGCATTCAGATGAATGTAAAAGATATACCACGGGGTATCTATTATTTACATATTTACAAACAGGACCAAAAAACGCCTGTAAATAGAACCAGGGTAATACTGAATTAATAGTTATTGAAATCGCCGGATTGTTTTTTATAACTCTATAAAACTTTTTTTTAATTCAAGGAATTAATCTGCACAGAGGACTATTATTTATGGGATATTATATTCAGTCCTTTTTTAACCGTCTAAATGGTAACCTGCTGTTTCTTGAGACATTAACTATCAATGCTGGCTCGAACCCCTATTCACACCATTCTTAAAATCCATGACTTCAATTTTAAATCCAGTTTTGTTGGTCATTTCAACGGAATCATCGCCTATTTCGGGGGCCAAATCAACAGTAATAACACTAACTTCTTCTTCATCAAGTTTGGCCGTCGTATTCGATACAATTACGCAAATACTGCCAATTGAAAAAGGTGCATTACTAAATCAGTGTGGTCGGTAAAAAGCCGACGCCGGGCATAACAAAACGGTCGTTTGTAAGCATCAAAAATCTTTTTAACAAATGGTTATTTCTTTCCCCTGCCAAAGTTAGTTGATAACTATTTGCCTGTTGATAGCTCGGCATGGTGGTCAGGCTCACTATGAATTATTGGCAGGGGGGCCGCCTAGCTATAAAATTTTAGTGCTGTCGAGGTAGTAGGCGCTATCCAATAGCAGCCTACTACCTCGACAGCACTAAAATTTTATACTCGTTCTTTTATAGCTGCGGAATCCGGAGTACTTGATCAGGATAGATTTTATCTGGATCACTCAACATGGGCTTATTGGCTTCAAAAATAACCCCATACTTCATCGGATCTCCGTAGACCTCCTGAGCAATTTTTGACAGAGAGTCACCTGATTTTACCGTGTAATATTTGCCTTCTGGAGCAGGCTCGTCAACCGTCAGTTGATTATCTACCGCTGAGACACCCTCTACATTACCGACAGCCAAAGCTATCTTTTCAGCATCTTCTTGCGACTTCACCGAGCCCGTAATGGTAACGGTATCGCCCTTGGTCTTAACCGTCAAGGTGTTGTAAGCAAGGCCTAGTTGCTTCACGTGGTCAAGCAGCGCTTGTGCCCGAACGGGTTCAACTTTTTCCGCCTCTGCTGGTGCGGCTGGCGCATCATTATGAAAGATTTTTTCGCCTACTCCTTTGAAAAATGATAACAAACCCATTGGTTTCGTATGGTTTTAATGAAACATATGATAAAACGGCTAGCAGAAATGCCACTCGACTTGCCTACAACAACTTCGTCTTCAAGCGATTGTTTCAATATAACCACCTATAGCCTTTAGCAAGTTTACTGATTACGGGACATTTGGCAATTTGGACTTTACTAACTGTTGAACGATCATCTAGTAACACCTACAAATAAGAATCCTTAAGATGGGCATCCATACATAGAAGACAAATTAGTTAGAAAATAAATATAGTCACGCTTAGTCTGTTACCAACTAATAGGTTGGCAGAAACACTAACTTTGTCCACCTATGGATTTCTGCGGACCTTACGACAAATACCTAACTGAGCGCCATCAGGAATTTCTACAAGCGCCCTTATTGGTGGGCTGGGAATTCAGGCAAAAGACGCACTTGACAACCGAAGGATATGGATGGATGTCGTTGGCAAAAGTGCAAAAGTGGCAACTGCCTGCATCAATTCGACACAAATTATTAAGTGATAAATGGGCAATTGTGATTACGGATACTGATCAGATTATTCAATATGTGAATCTTTCGTTCGAACAAATGACGGGTTATTCCCGCCAAGAAGCTCTGGGCCGTCGACCAAGCTTTTTACAGGGCGAGGGCACATTCCAACAAATTCGCCAGCGCATCAAACAGGCTATTGATCGACGAAAGCCAGTACGTGGACGTCTACTGAATTACCGAAAAGACCAAACCCCCTATTGGTGCCAGATCATCATTCTACCCATCGTAAACCGGCAAAAACAAGTCGTCAACTTTATTGCCTTTGAACGAGAAGTCGAATCCGAATGAAAGCCATTTGCTTAACATTCTAAGAGTTGGTGAAGATAGATCAACTTAACCCAGATAATATTTTTGAGCAGGGAAGCGGTTTACTCAAACGAAGGTTTTCGTGTACCACCATTTCAGCCTGTTGCCCTCAGACAAAAGTGCATCAAAAAGGTTTACTATTGTGGTTTACAAATTCAAGGTTTATTTTTAGCAATTAGAGCTTTAAAAAGTAAACCGCTTATGATTTTCGGCTATGGTAGGGTTTCAACACGAGACCAGAATCTCAACTTACAGGAGGACGCTTTAACGCAGGCCGGTTGCGAGCAAATCTTTATGGAGAAAATTACCGGCACTAAAAAAAATCGGCCAGAGCTAAACAAACTCCGGGCAAAGCTCCGGGCTGGCGATACCGTCGTTGTTTGGAAGCTCGACCGCTGGGGGCGGTCACTCTCCGACCTGATTGAGTTGATGAATGAACTACGCGAAAAGCAGGTACAATTTAAGTGCCTGGCTGTTTCGATGGATACCAGTACAATCGAAGGGCGGTTAATCTATGGCATCTTCTCGGTACTCTCTGAATTCGTTCGGGATACCATTGTCGAAAATACGAATGCTGGCTTATCAGCGGCCCGTGCTCGTGGTCGAACAGGTGGGCGTAAGCCAGGCTTAAGCAAAGAAGCCGATATTAAGGCCAGTGCAGCTAAAACGTTGTACCAAAGCGGTAACACGGGAAATAAGATTTGCAAGATGTTGGGAATCGGCAGCAAGCGGACTTTGTACAAGTATTTACGTGCTAAGGGCGTGAAAATTGGCGAAGATATTGCTCAAGAAGTGACATCTAACTAGCTGTAAGTCAGCATCACTTATTCAAATTATAGGGCTGAGACCCTATAATGACTCAATATAGGGCCTCAGCCCTATAATTTGAAGCCGTTGACCGAGTTGTCAGCGGCTTTTTTGGTAAAAATGGACCTAAAATTTACCCCCAATAACCGGGCATTTACCCCTGATAACCGGGTGATTACAGGCATTTACCCCCGATAAGCGGTTGATTACCTGCCAACTCCAAAATTTCTTCTTGACACGTCTTCTATGTTTGATCCGACTAAACCGGGGGGTTTGGTGTGCAACGGGGTAGGTCTAGACGCAGCCTACCCCCACGCACGAACCACCCGGCAACGAAAATTCAAACAAACCCCCTACACAGATGGAGTACCAACAAGCCGTAGTACGTGCCCCCCGCATGAGTCGAATTAACTGGACGCAAACCACCACCATTACCATTGCGGCCTTCATTGGTTGCCTGGCAGCGTTAGCCTTGCTGGTCGTGGTCTACCGTTCCTTTTTGGCCAAATCGCATACGTACCGATTAGCCAAACTGGAACGGATCGAGAATCAGATTCATGAAGCCGAAAATGAGTTGGCGGACCTAAAATTCGAAGCCGATCAAGGTAAAAAGCGAATCGTCAGACCACCCGTAATAGAGCAGGATGATGAGGATACTGAACCCGTCGATGCGACCCCAAAGGGTGAAAAAATTGCAACCACTCCGGCGGTCTAGGTCCGGTTTACACTGATAAAATAAACTTTCATATGAACTCCGAAATTTCGTTCGTCCTGGTCAACCCCTCCGATGGGGACGTAATGGCCATTCTGATTCCGGCCATGTTGCGCCGTGCTAAACTGCTCAAGGGTAAGTTTCTTGCTGAAGAATCATTCAAAGATGAAGCCAGTAAGGTGGATATTCAGGTTTCTGAAATCGTTCCTGCCGGTGCGCTCGAAGAATTTGACGAATACCTCTCTCAACTGGAAAACATTCAGATTGTCGCCATTGAGGTAGATTCGGATAGTCTGGCGCAAGCCACTATGAATTTCGTTCAAAAGACTTACGTCGAGTTCAAGCCCGCTACAGTGACTAACATTGAAACGGTCGCTACGCTGGTGCCGGGCAAATCGGCAGTCCTGCATACGTTCTCGGAGCCCTTCAAGTCGGGCCAAATGAATTCGCTGGAAATGAAGCTGCTGGCGGGTCAACGCGTAAAGTTGACGCTCAAGGTCGCCATGCCTGGTTCTGCGACGAGTACCCTGCCACCTCTGTCGTAATCGAACGAAGCCACCCGAATCTAGTATTTGTCTCAATTGCTCAAGACCAATGACATCCAGCACGTTTCTCGCCCAATACGGCATTGCCGAACAATCGCTTTCCCCTGAGGTGAAAGACGGAATCAATGAGGTGTTACGCGCGGGTGCCAAACAGGCGATTGAGCAATTGGGACAGATACTCCAAAAGGAAGCCCAGAAGCGGGGCATCGACACGGGGACCAATACCAGTACCGCAGCCCAGGAAGAAGCCGCCCGGATCGCTAAGGAGGAATTTGATGCCCAGCAGGCCGCTGCCAAGAAGAAAAAGCAGCAAACGATTCTGATGTATGTGGCGGTGGGCGTGACCCTACTGGGCGTCGTGATTGCCATCATCATCACCAAAAAACGCAAGCAACATGGATAACAGTACCAGCTTTTGGAGCAATCTGTTTGGCAGTGGCGGAGCGGGTTCGAGCCTGATTAGTTCTGCCGGTTCCATCGGACAGGGACTGGTCAAAAATGAAGGGGATCAGATTCGAGGAGACTACCAGGTCAAATTAGCCCAACTGACCAACGATGCGACGCTCAGTAAAGAGCAGTTCGATCTAAGCTTAGCCAAGTTGCAAGCGGATCGGGATTCGGCGCTGGCTACCTACAACGATCAGAAGCGCAACGATACGTTAGTAATGGTGGGCATCATTGGTGGCCTACTGCTCATTGCCACGGTATCCGTGCTCTTGATCCTGAAACGAAAAGCGAAGTAGGCGATGCCGTTGTTTTTGATTCCGTTAGCCTTATCCATCTTCTCTGCCGGAGCGGGTATTTTCTCGCAAATCCAGGCGAATAATCAATTGGAGCAGGCGGGACAACAGGCAATCACGGACCAGCAGGCTAAAAACACGACCGCTCAGATCGACCAGTATGCCACCTATATCCGAACGCTGGATAATCTTAATGCTGAACAGGCCAATGCAGCCTTGCAAGCGACTCAAACACAGGTCCAAACCCAACGGACGATCAGTCTATCCCTTTACGCTACCGCTGCCTTACTTTTGATACTGTCACTCATTGCCCTAAGCAATTCACGTCTTAAAACCAGATAAAAACCGATGAAAACGATTGCACTTACTCTCTTACTTTGCGTTTCGGCCCTCTGCCAAACCCAAGCCAGTAGCCCACCAGCGGCCACCTCTGTTCAAGTTAAGCCCGACAAGCAACAACCCGTTGATTTGTTCACAGCCCAAACGGATCAACGTGTAGCCGTTGTCCAGCATTTGGATTACCCGGTTGCTATTCAGGTCCAATTTGAACCAACTATCCAGATCGACCAGTCGATGCCCAATGGCACGGCCACGAGTATTCTGGCGAATCCTTGTCTACTGGCTCAGGATGACCACCCGGCACCCCAGCGCGGACGTATGGCCCAATCGACAGTAAAAAACACGTCTGCCCAATCGGTCACAAGTGTCTTTCGGGATAATACGGGTAAACGGTTTCATCGAAGCCTAAAAGACGATCCGGCTGAGAGCCTTATCTGGGTAGAGCCCAAAAACCGACGAATACGCGACCCGCGCAGACAACTCTGTTAAGTCACCTAGTCAACAACTTACCGCGTCCCCCGGCACACTGATCATTTTTCAACTTCACTAACAAACAAAGTTTATCATGGCATTTGCAACAGGCCACACAGCCCGTAACGGCTTCGTAGCAGGTCAGCTCCGGGATGGCGATTCATTCGGTACGATTGACGTAGCTTCCTATAACGGCCAGGCCGTTAAGTTCAAGATTGACCTTCGTTACTACAAAAACACGCTGATTCCCGTCGTCTCGGTTCTCAAAGCCAGTGATAATACGGTGATCGAGCAACCCGCTATCAAGCAGGCTCAGTACCTGACCAATTTGCTTGGACTGGCCCTGCCCAACAACATCCCGGCCCTGAAAGACCTGGCTGCTTTGGCCCCAACGCTCTCGAAAATTCAGTCGCTCGGACTGATCGACAATGGCTTAGTACCGGTCAACGCATCGAATGAGCTGATGCCCTTCGAGCAAACGGCGGATGGTAGCGTGAAAGCTTACGTATCGGCAGCGGATGCCCAGAAAAAGGCGGATGACGCGGCTGCTACCCAGCAAACCCTGCTCACCAAACTGACTACTGCCGTCACGGGTGACGCGGCCACCACTTCAACGAGTGGGGCAACCACCACCACGGGTATGAGTAAGACCACTAAAATCATTATCGCCGTCGTGGCTGCGGTCGTGGTGGGGGGCATCATCTACCTGGCTACCCGCAAGAAAAAGTCGGGCGGCAGAAAGTAAGCCAATAGCAGTACACTTCATCAACGAATAGGCCGGGATGGTCCCATGTGGCCCGTATCCTGGCCTATTTTTTCTCACCTGCATCATGGCCTATATTGCTCCCAAGGTTGGCGAGATGATCTACGCCTTAAAAGATCGCGTCGGCGTTTATCTGGCTCCCAGTATTAACGCCAGCCCAACCCATACCAACGACCAGAATGGCAATCACGCCTTGCGGGACTACCGGAAAGGCGAAGCCATTGGCAAAGTAGCGGATGACCAGATCTATCCCAGCACGGAGGGACCCCAATTCCTGAAGGTACTCAACTTTGTCTGGGTAACGGTGGGGGGTGGTCTCTTTGGTGGCGGGGTCGATATTCCTGAGTTTCACGAGGCTTATATCAACATCGATGATGAAGGTATCGGCTGGGTACGAGACACGTATCGGGAAGGGGCTACTCAGGTAGCCCAGGAAGAGGACAAACGGCAGGAAATTGAAACCGCCTTGAAATCCTTTCCCGGCATACCCACACCCACCATTGTCAAGCAGACCAACGCGAAAGGGGAAGACAGTTGGCTACTCACCTTTCCCAACGGCTATGCCACGGAATGGGAGCAGTTCTTGGCGCTGACCCCAGAAAGCAAAAAAACACTCACCACGAGCACGGTGCCCAAAACGGGCCTGACCGATGGTACGGGAACGACTCCGGCTACCAGCACAAAATCGACTGTATTCACCACGACAAACATACTGATTGGAGTAGGCATACTTACCCTATTCGCTGGATTGCTTGTCGTTTTACTTCGCAAAAAGAAATGAGCAGTACGTACACATACAAGGCTAGCCAGCGTGGTCAGTTGGTCAAGGTAGTGGCCCCCGATTCTGTGCGAGTCTACAGTTCGCCCGAGTCATCAGGAATAACGCCAGAATTCATCAATGGGCCTCAAACGGTTGGTACAGCTACGGGCAAGAACTTTAGTGACGGCATAAAGACGTGGCTGGAGGTATTACGCGTTTCCTTTGGTCTAGTGCTCAGTGTTCCCCAGGTGACAGCATTGTATCTACTCGCCGATGATGTCACGCTAGAGACGAATCCGGCCTACGATGCCTCGAAAGATACCAGCGCACCCAATAGCGATGGAAGCTATAACGGGGTAGCCAGTGGCTCGACCGGCAGTACCTCAGCTCCTACCAAGGATACCTCCGATGTATCCACAACTCCCGGAGCCGGGCGTGTACCGGTAACGGCCTCGGATGGTAAAACCGTCTACGTATTGGTACCTGCACCTACTACGACTACCCCAACGACCACACCGCCTACGGAAACCGATACGACCAAAAAATACCTCACCTGGGGATTATACGGTGTGCTGGGATTGGGTATCGTAACGCTCATTGTGGTGCTGGTCATGTCGTTTAACAAGCCCAAAAAGAAACCATGAAAATCGGAGCAAGCTTAAAAACGAAAGCCGGACCAGATAAGAACGTAGATGAATTTTTCTTTCTCTACACCAAGCCTGGTGGCACCAAAATTGGCTCTGTCAAAGAGAGCACCGTGATCGGCATCTATGAGCGAACCGAATCCTACCTACTGACCGATTATGCTTACGTAAAGCTGGCAACTCCGCTCACGTATAACAGCGTCCGTTATCAGTATGCCTACATCCGTCAGGAGGTTGTTTATGAATACTTGGCTAACTCGGCAACGTATTATGTAATTCCTGGTCCAAACTCGGTTAATGTCCGCTCGACCGCTACGTCGGCCTCGTCCAAGAATATCCTGCTTGTCTTAAAACCGAATGCCTTGATTGGCACAACGGATGGTACAACGAGCAACGGATTTACCTTATTCAGCCTAGCCAGTGGTGGAATGGGCTGGGTGTCGCGTAATTACATTACCAGCAAAGTTCCCGCAGGTGCTTTACCTACGCCGGACGGCACTGGGCCAGAACCAGAGCCTTCTGTTGGTACAACGCTTGAAAACACGGTAGGAACAGGGCTGCTCGGTACACTCAAATGGGTTGGCATTGGCCTAGTTGCTGTTATCGTTGGCCTAGTGATCGCAAAACTGTATCAACGTCATGCTCCCAAAAATTAGAGTCCCGGATTCGGTGAAGAATGCCCTGGCCTACCGGCCTTTGCAGTACGCCCTGTTGATTGCCGGGGTCCTGCTGGTGGTCTACTTCATCGGGCGAAATTCGGGTAAAGGGGTGACGGTCAGCTATCCGGCTTCGCCCACCAAAGACCCGGTAACGGATGACTTTGTGAGCAAGCAGGCACCGAACATTCTGGATGCGCTGTTTCAGGCATTCGACGGATGGAGTTTGGATGTCGATGAAAAGACACTCGCCGTCGAAAAGATTCTGTTTCTGACCGATAACCAGCTCGTCTACATCTTCAACCAGTATAACCAACGCTATCTGGCGGGTAAGGGGCAAACCCTCTATACGGTGATCGATGGGGAGTATTTCGGTCCGATTGGGCTGGCAGCACAACGCAAACGCGAAATCCTGAAGCGAATGCGGGAATTAGGAATGGACAAATAAGTCAAGAATTATGGCACTCGTAGATGATTTAGGAAAAGTAGTCGATGGCATCGACAAAATCTCGAAAGAGGGCGTGCCCATCGTCGTCAAACACGAACTCGATACGCCCACGGTCAGCTACTTCGCCTTAATGGCCTTTCTGGTGGTACTCGCCGGGGTTATTCTGGTCGGGGTAAAAGACGTGATCGTTCACAAAGCCCTACGCACATGAAAAAGCGGGAGCAGACCAAAAAAAGACTTGTTCGGTATGCCATTCACCGGGCAAGTGTGCGTGATCGAGCGGCAAACCCCGCAGCTCACTCACAGAAAGCTGGAGCATAGATCAATTAGTCTTTACTGCAGCGCGAATGCCCGCTAGTCCTATCCCTTGACAAATCATGTTAAGCCTGACCAATAACGATCTGATTCAAGCCGCCAAGGAGTTAGGTACCGATGTGCCGACCATCCGGGCCGTCGATGAAGTCGAGAGCAACGGGAAAGGGTTTGACAGTGCTGGACAAATCGTTATTCGGTTCGAGTCGGCCAAATTCAAGGGCTATACAGGCATAACGATAACGGGCTCCGGCAATGCCGCTTTTAACCAGGCGGTGCTAAAAAATGCCCGAGCGGCCATGCTGTCAACCTCCTGGGGCCGTTACCAAATCATGGGCTTCAATTATGAAGACTGTGGGTATAGCTCGGTCGAAGCATTTGTAGCGGCCATGAAAACGGGGGAACTGGCTCAATTAAACGCCTTTATCGCCTTCGTGAAAGCCAATCAGATCGATGATGAACTACGGACGCATAATTGGGCCGGATTCGCTTACCGCTACAACGGAGCGGGGTACAAAGCCAATAATTACGACGGAAAATTGGCGGCTGCTTATGCCAAGTACCGTACGCAGGCTTTTCCGGTCACCAATGACCCCGTGACGAAACAACCCTGGATGGATGGAAGCACTGTTTTGGCCCTACTTGCCCTATGTCTGCTGGGGGCTGCTGCGTATTACGCTTTTGATGGTAAATGGTCAGCTATGTGGGCCTACACGAAAACCAAATTCAAACAAGCACTGACATGAATACCAAAGCGAATAAAACCTGGTCGCTCATTTTCGTGGGCGTGGTGGTCCTCTCGACCTGTCTTTCCCTGGTCGCCAACTACCTGAGTATCCGAGAGTACTACAAAAACAACAAATCGGCCTAGTGCCACAATCTCTATGCCTACTAACCAACCATCCGAAACACCGACTATTGATCGTGCGCAGGAAGCCGCTCAAGGCATATTCAATGCCTTAAATGATGAAGGGCTTTCAACCGTGGATAAGGTAGCCGCCTGTAAACTGCTTGACCAGATGATTCGTCAGGAAATTGACCAGGCTATTACTGCTCTGCAACAACTCCGAACCACATTCTGATATGCAACTCAATATCCGAAATCAACCCAAAACGGAACCGATTGCGGAACCTACGCCCCTGGATCAGCCAGCACCCTCGTCTGATCCAGGGCCCACCCCTTCGCAGCCCGAACGGAGCTGGCTCAACCTGGGCGAATTGGGTCGGAGTGCGCGGCAAGCCCTGCCGGTGCTCCACAAACGCTTTGGCTCGTTACTGCTGGCCTTTCTGGTCTTCTACGCGATGGCCGATTATACCGAATTTACGGTCGGTGCCTTGCACCCGGGTGAACTCGTTTTTTCCAATACCATGATCCAACTATGGACGGCCACCTATCGAATGGCTTATGTCTATATGGCGGTCCTGGCTCTGCTATCGATTACGGCCCCGGTCTTGTGGGCGTTTTATCGGCCTGATGGGAACCAGAAATTTGACTTAGCAACCTTCATGCTTAACCATTTATCTCCCACCCAACAGGTATGGCTCTTTTTTGTCGCGTTCTGGCTCAACTGCTTATTATTCATACTCTTGCTTATGGTCAGGCTCCCCGAATCGGTGAACGTCGGGCGGTAGTGGCCGTGGCCCAGCAATACATTGGCGTGCGGGAAACGGGCGAAAATCGGGGCGAACCCTACCGGCTGTTCATTCAGCCTTATGGCTACGGTCCGGGAACGATGTGGTGCGGTTTGTTTCTACACCACTGCTATACCCAGGCAGTGATTAAACATGGCGTCAAGGGAGCAGCCCTGGCCGCTAATTGGGGACTTCCGGCCAAAACCATCATTAGCCGGTGGGGTCGTCAAGTGGCCAAACGTCCTCCGCTGGCAGGTGACGTGGCTTTATATCGATTCGGACAAAGCCGCATTTGCCACGTCGAATTGATTTTAAACTGGCCTAGCGACGAAGACTATTTCTGGGTGATTGGGGGTAACACGTCCAACCCCGCCAATGCCAAAGAGGAAGGCGTTTTTGCCAAACGACGACTCAAGAAAGATTGCCTGGTGGTCAATCGAATCGATTTTTTTAACTGACACGCCTATGAAAACTGGTCTACGCCACTCAATTCTCGACAGATGAAAACGTACACCAAATTACTCTGTATTGCCGGACTAGCGCTGATACTCGCCTTCCGCCCCTGGCGTCAGGTCAATCAAAGCGTTGGCCTTCGATCCGTTTCGGATAGCCTGGACGTGGCTCTTAAGGAGTCGGACAGCCTGCTGGTCAATCAGGCCGCCTTGCCCGTAGAAACGCCCGTTAAAGTCGTCTTGCCCACTGAGGAAATTTCGGCCCTGGTGGATAACGTCAAGGAGCTGGAATCAGAAAAGAAAGCCCTGTTAGACAAGAAAAAAAGTCTTGCCAATGAAATTGCCCAGTTGCGCAAATCGGTTTCGCTCAAGCAGGAAACCATTGTGTCGCTCAAGGAAATTGACGAACTGCTCAGTAAGCAAAATAAGAAAAGTACGACCACGGGCTACAGTGCTGACGGGGAATCAAAAGCCAACCAACCATGACTCGCTCCGCCATTCAACTCTTACTGGTTCTATTCGTGGTGGGCCTATCCGCTTTTGCCTACGACTGGTACTATCGCAAACCGGCCCGCGACGAACGTAACCGGTCCTTTCGTGTCAACAAGGTCAACTACCCGGACGCTCCGATTAGCTATGAATCTTTCGCTTAACATACCGATGGTGGCCAGGAGTCATAGTGACTTTAAACCCACGGACATTGCCCGTCACCAGGCGGCTGCCGATTATCTGAGTGCGACCTACGGCACCCAAATCGAGCAGGCGTGCCGGCTCAATACCGTGCCAGATTATCTCTTGAAAGCGACGCTATTGACTGAAAACGAAGATGCCAAACCGGATTCGGTCAACTTCAAAGGAGCGGTCGGTTTGGGTCAAATCAAGCCCTTTGTGGGCCTGGATATGCTAGCTCTGGCCAACACTAAAAAACTACTGACCGATGAGAAGAAAGCGGTTTTCAGAAAGAAACTGGGCAGTCAGTTAGATAAGATTTTAAAAGTGGATGATACCAGCGTGTTTAAAGATTCCGCCTGGCAGGCCATTATCCTACCGGCCTTGAAAGACCCTGAGTTCAATACCATGCTGGCAGCACTGACCCTTTCGCTGTTCATCCGGGAACATTCGGCCAGTGGGCTACTCCGGTGTGACTATGTCGAAGCGCGCTATAACCAGGGCTATTACCTCTTGTCGAGTCGCAAGATTGCCAAAACGCTGACCACGGACGAGCTGATCGATGCCGTTCCTGCCGAAGCCAAAAATTACATTCTCAAGGTCTGCGGTCGGAATGGCTGGCTGGACATTTTAACCTAACCGTACCATGTCGAATTACAGGGGAAACAATTACGCCGATGCCCGAAAGAAAGGATCAACGCTTTCCCAGGGCAGGACCATCGCCCGTCAGGATTATCTAAAACGGAAAATCTCTGGCAAGGCTACCCATATTGCCTTTTCGATTGACAAAGAGGTACTGGGGCTCTATACGATCATCGACGCTGATGAGCTACAACCCTCGCATCTGGGTTCGTCGCAAAATTCCCTGCATTTTATTCCCGAAGCCCAACCCCGTAACCGGGCCACATCGGCATCGGGGGCCTTGACCCCGGAGCGGATTGCCCGGAACCTGCGCCCGGAGGAAGTATTGTATGGCTCGACGGCCTATACCGGTTCGCCCGTTGTCAACGCACGCGGGGAAGTCATTCAGGGCAATGGCCGTGCCTACGCCCTGAAGCTCTATTACCAGCAATTTCCGTCTGACCCAAACGGCTACCAAAAAGCCATTGAGGCTGGTAATTCGCACATCGGCCTGGTTGGCATAAAACCCAAGCTCGCTCAGATTGGCATTAACAAACCAGTTCTGGTGCGCCTGGTGCATGTCACCGATAAGGAGGCTATTGCCCTGGGTCAGTTTACCCAGGCTGATACCGAAGCGGTTTCGACGAGTACCACTAAAATCAAGTCGAAAGCCCGTCTACTGACTGCGCCGGTCCTGAAACGAGTGTTATCGGAACTCACCCGCCTGGATGATGGCGATGAGAAATCGATGGCCGAATTGATCCGGGAAAGCAACGTGCTCAAGGTGTTGATTCGGGAAGACATCATTCGTCCCGATGATCTGGAAAACTACACCCGACATGGGAATATCAATGAAGCCGGGGTTGAGTTTGTCTCCTCGCTACTGCTGAATGCCTTGTTTCGACAAGGCGATATCAACACGCCCGACGTGTTTACGCTCCTGCCGGTATCGACCCAGAATGCGGTCAAGAAAAGCACGATTTACCTGCTCAAGTGTACGGGTTCCAAATCGCTCAACAAAGAAGTCAGTAACGCTATTCTGGCCTACCGGGAGTATCTGGCATCGGGCCAATCGTCCTTTGCTGGCTGGAAGAATCAACTGGATTTACAAGGCCAAAGTCCCGCCAGTCGCTATGCCCCGGTGGAGCTGGCCATTGCGGAGTTGTTTCATAAATCCAGTACGCAAAAAGAAGTCGTCAGCCGGTTTCGCCAGTATGCCACCAAAGTCAATGCCCGGCCCGGTACCATGTTTGAATCGGCTTCACCCGGTGAATACAAATGGGTAGCCGTCAAGTCCGTCTTTGGAGCCAAAGCGGTGCCCGACAAGACCCGAATTGAGCCAGGCCGACGCGCTAGCCGTGCCCTAAAAACGAGTCGAAAACGAACATTACCTCCACGGCGATCAACCCCACCAATCACAGCATCTTCATCAATAAACTCAGATACCATAATGACTACTGCCGAAAAGGAAGCCTTCACAAAACGGATGGCTGATGGTCGGGCGAAAGCCGCCAAAAAACGTACATCGACTACAACGAGTAAGAAGAAAGAGACGGGTACGAAAACCAAATCGACTACACCTGCTAAGAAGAAGGCCGCTAAGAAGAAAACCGAAACGGCTACTACTTCGAAGAAGAAAGCCACCAAAAAGAAAACCGGAACGGGCACCGCTAAGAAGAAAGCTACCAAGAAAAAAAAGGCAGCTACCACCCGTAAAAAGGCCACTGGCTTAAAGGGCAAAAAGGCCGCTCGGAAGACGACAGCCAAAAAGAAAGCGGGGTCCGTTCGGGTCAAAACGGGCAAGGAGCAGACAGGTAAAAACTTCATCAAAGAAGTGGATAAACTGGCGGATCGGATTCACGAAAAGTCAGCTACCGGTGAGTTCGTTCAGGTACCGGTCTACAAAGTCAGTCGCTCCGAAGCGAAGAAAAAAGCCTTCAACGCCCTGAGAACGACCAGCAAAACCAAGAACGTTAAAAACGTTCGACTCAAAGTCTAATGGTGCTCCGGGCTCGTCCCACACTCGCTCAATTCTGGGCCGGTGTGGGCCTGTTCCTGTTTGCCTGTCAGCCACTTATTTTACCCAAAACCATGCTTTTTCTTACCCCGCTCAATCGCCAGGTCATTCAGCGCAACAATTCCAATGCTGCCGTGGTGGCCATTTCGGGTAGTTATACCTCGACCCCCACCCCCGTCAAAATCCACTGCCGGTTAGTGCCCATCAAAGACGGGCAGGGTGTGGCTACGGACTGGCAGGATATGACGTTTAGTGCCGGGAAATTTTCGGGCAAGATGACCGCGCGCGGGGGCTGGTACCGACTGGAAGCAGAAGCCTTGAACAGCATTGGCGTGGCGCAGGAAGTCGGAACGGTCGATCATCTAGGCATTGGCGAAGTGTTTGTCATTGCCGGGCATTCGGTGGCTGCCGGTGGGGTCAGTTACATTAACGGGGCTTCTGATGATCGGGTCATCACCATCCCGATGGAAATAGGCTATGAAGATTCCCCCCGAGCCAAAACGGGCAGTCTGGCCGATATGCCCACCACCAAGTTTGTACAGTTCGGTACGGGTATTTCCCCGGCTCCCTTCGGCTACAACTGTTATTTCTGGTCCCGCTTCGGGGAACTGGTCGCGCAACGGCTTAATGTGCCGGTGCTCATCTACCAAACCGCCTTTGGCGGTACGAATCTGGAACACTGGGCTAAATCATCCCAGGGGGAAGAGTTTGCGTTGTTCTCAGTGCCGCCCAGTTTTCACATGCCCTACATCAACCTCAAGCACGTCATTCAAAAGTATGTGCCGGTGACGGGACTCCGGGCTGTTTTGATCGACCACGGCCAGAACGATTACCGGGAACTCGATGAAGACTTGCTCTTGAATCGGTACCTGATCTGGGTCAACCAGGCGCGGACCGATATTGGCCAGGCCACGCTGGCCGCAGTCATTAATCGCCAAACGCCTTTTCTGACCGTCGATAGCAACTATCAGGGTGATCCACCCATGCGGCATATCCGGCGAGTTCAGGAAAAAATGGCGGCTACGCCCAATTGTTTTGTGGGTCCTGATTACGATACCGGTTTAGCCGTTACCGACCGCTATGACAATATTCACCTGTCGGATTCGGGTCAAACCAAAGCCGCCAAGCTCTGGGCCGATGCGCTGACGAACTCGTTTTTCCTGGCATCCGACCCGCATCTAACCGAAGCGGTTACGACCCCGATTGATCCGACCCGAGTGGTTACGGACTTACCGCTGGCAGTGGTTACGAGCACCTCGACGCTCGATCCGGTAACGCCCGTTGTGGAAGCTCTGCCCGTAACGACCAACATGCCAACTACCCCAGCGACCAGCAGTACCGGTGGCATTTTATCGGCCTCGGTGCTGCCCGATTTGAGCCAACTCAGCAATTACGCCTTACTCGGTCTGGCCGTACTGGCCGTGGGCTTTACCGCCTTTCTTCTTCATCAATTCGTAAATAAAGACTAACCATGTTACACCCTAGCATTTCAAAAGGCGGCACGATCCTGAACGGCATCTACGCTAATCAGTTTGCCCCCTCCAACGCCCAAACAGCCCCGGTTCCCTTCCGGGTCAACCAGCTCGACAAGCTGACACTTTCCTACCTGGAATCCTTCGCCATCATTGCCACGATGGCCGGTGGTTCGGGCTACACCTTCAAAGCCAAAGTCAATGGCGCGGCCATTACGGCGGCTCACATGCTGGCTAGAAGTACGACCGGCATTACCATTGCCGATGGGGGTGTGATGACCTACGATGGAACGGGGACGGCTACACTGACCTCCGGTGGGGATAACACCAATCCATTAGTGGGTGGCTTTACTTATGAAGTGAGTGATCTATCGGTCCTGTCGGGCAAAACCAACAACTTCACCCTCTCGCTGGGCGGGACGCGTGATCTGTATAACTTCGTCATTCAGTCAGCCAATTCGGTCAAGCTGTATGTACGCAATGAGAGCAGTTGGGATTTAGTGGGTACCTATGCGTTTGGTCACACCATCATTTCGACCGATACGGTAGCTTACCACGTGACAGCCTCGACCATCGAATTACTCGTTAACGGAACATCGGTCTGGAGCAAAGCCCGCACCTGGACGGCAGTTCTGTCGAGTGCTGATCTGGGCGTCTTATCGGCCACAGCTCCCTATACGTTTGGCAATACGGTCGATCTAACCATCGGCAGCGTGGCGGGCAGCTATACCCTATCCTTCTACAATCAGGAAGGCGCGCAGACGGCCCTTAAACTGGACCAGTCGATTGAGGTCTCCACCGACAAAGCCGCTACCACCCCTGCCGCTATTGATCTGACGATCCCTGTTGTAGCGGCCAGTGTGCTGGGTACCAAGTCCGAAGCCACCAGTACTAGTGCTAGTACCGATTGGGGTAAAATTCTGACCTGGGGTGGGATTGCCCTGGCCGGGATCGTGGTCGTAGCCGGATTGATCTGGGCCATTCGCAGCAAGAAATAATCCCGTTCGGGGCATCTAAGCGGGTGCCCCGAAACGGGGCACTTTCCCGCTAATAATCTAAAAAACTCGTCGGCCGTCCGCTCGAACGCCAACAATAATTTGGTGATTTTGCCATTTCTAAACGTCGGCATTGAAAAACAATCTGCATTATGAAGCCCTGGCTAAAAGTATTTATTGGCTTTGCCTTAATCGGCGTTGGCCTTGCTATTTGGCTTTGGCTCAACCGGAAAGGTAGCCAGAGTCAAACGCCGTTACTAGCGGCTCAGTCGGGACAGGAGAACGTATTGAGCCTGATCGCCCAGATTGCCGTGAGTGGATCTACCATGTCGGGTAATAAAGTCGATAAAGAACCGGGTAAAGGCTTATCGGTCAATGACTATACTACCGACGAGAAAGAAAAACTGGCGGGCATTTCGTTGGTGGCTACATCTGGAAGTTATGCGGACCTGGCTAATAAGCCATTCATTCCGGCAGTAGCCAGTGATGTAGGAGCCTATTCAACCACTCAAACCGATAACCTACTCAGTGGTAAAATTTCCTTTCTATCAACCAGTTCGATGGATGAGGTAAACGCAGCCGCCACGGGCCCCAGGCGATTATTCATCGAACTCGATAACGGGAGTAGTGCCGACGCTGAACTCTATTATTATTCCCCTCGCGTCGGACGCTACAAAGTTTTCATCTTCAAATAACATGGCTACACTCGAACAAAGAATTACGGCGGAATCCGGTAAAACGCTGGTTGCTCCAGACGACAGAGCCGTTTGGGATGCTAAAAGCACAACTGAAAACCCCAAAGGAGTCTGGAATGCCGCCACCAATACCCCCGATGCGGTTGCTACGTTGACCACTATTGGCGATACACTGGATGTGACCGTTGGGGGTACCAATAGCGTGACAGGCGTTCCGGTTGTTTGGGCAGCGCTGGATAAAATCAAGAAAACCACCGCCGGGCTGGTTCAGATTCCCAATGCTGCCAAGCCGGGTCCATTATCCGTGGGAGTGGCTCAATTAGATGCGAAGGTTAGTACCCTCGTCTGGCAGGAACTACCCCCTGAGTCTGGCTATTTGGTTGGTCTTTTGGATGCAAAAAAACGGATTCTATTTGGCTTTAAGCTCGATGGATCATTCGCTGTTACCAAGTTTGGGTTAGGCTCGATTGGTGGGGCTGCCCTGGTCGATGCATCCATACCCCTAGCGAAGTTAGGGACCGATGCAACATCGCTATTCTGGCAGGTCATGCCGCCCGAATCAGGCTACAATCTAGCGATGGTCGATGCGAAAAAACGGATCTATTTCGGCACGAAAACAGATGGTTCGTTCGTGGCGACCAAGTATGCCGTCAATAGTATCGGCGGTACAGCGCTGGTAGATGGTACGATCACATTAGCCAAGTTAGGGGCCGATGCGAAGGGGTATATCTGGCAGGACTTACCTGTAGAAACGGGCTATATGGGCGGCTTTTTGGATGCTAAAAAGCGCATTCTGTGGGCCGTTCGACTCGACGGCACCTTTTATGCCCCTAAGTTCGAATTTACGTTAGGTAACAACGTCGTCGGGATGGCAAACCTGACGACTGACGTCCAAAACGCACTGCTTGCAGGGGGTAGTACGAATGTCAACGAACGCGTTGTGGTCGAAGATGATAATCTTCTGAGAGGAAAGGTTGTCGATATCTCCACCAATTCGGGTATTGGTGGCGCGAACTTTATGCGGTTCCCCCGGTTTCGTACCCCTGTTTTGCAGGGCATAAACACATCAGGCCAGACGCTTGAGTTTCGGAAGTCGTCTGGCCTTTTAACGAAGGCAGAGAAGTCTATCGGCACATTTACGCCAGCCGCTACCCTTCAGGAATTAGTCTACAAAGGAACCACGGGCAGCTCACCCGTTTCGACGGGTCTGGTTGCTGGCGATTATTATGCCATTCGTGCTTTGGTTGGGACGCCGGTAGTTATTAATTCGCAATCCTACGTCGGTGGCGATATCACGATCTGGGATGGAACCCAATTTGTCAAAAAGGCCGCACCGGCACCAACCGAAACGGCGCTAATTGGCCATTGGTGGGTGGTTGATACCGCTGGAACATTCGACAAAATTTCGTATGCCGTTGGCGACATTATTTATTGCGTTGCCATCGCTTCGCAGGGAGGGCCGTACACCCGTTATTTTACGAAGCTAAAAGCGGGGGAATACGCCTGTGCGGGGGAGTTCAACCCGGCTACCTTAAGTGGCCCAATCACCTCGGATTACGTTTATTACATCGCATCTACCGCAGGCTCGTATGATGGAAAATCGTTCGTTCGGGGGGATATTTTAGTGCGCCAAGCAGGTGCCTGGCATAAGGTAGGCTCTGAGGTAATTACTAGTATTGCTGCGGGTTCTTTCTTTAGCTTTAACTGCGCGGCCTTCGCGGATGAATATGAGGTTCGCCGGGCAGACGTTTCGGCCACTCGTGTTCAGGTAACGGCCCAGGGGCGGAGTGCCTATAGTCAGAAAGCGAGTGCCGGATCGCTGGTCGCCTATACAGACAGTATGGGGGCTAATCTGCTGTCATTGGCTGCGTTAGTCACTCCAAGAGTATTTGCTTTAAATGCCTTTGGTGGCGGGACATCGGAACAAATTCTTTCGATGCAAAAATACCACATCCTCAATGGCGATCCTTATAAAGGCTGGATTCACCTGTGGTATCATGGCCAGAATAACACGAGTGATTTAGCTCAATACAAAAAGGCCGTCGAGGAAGGAATCAATATGACCGGCGCACGGGATCGGCGGTTCCTATTCTTAGGTGTCTTGGGTCAGCGAAATGCGCTCTACAACGGCACTCGGCTCGTGATTGATGCCCAGGAAGGCCGGTTTCAGAAGAGTTCAACCAATGCCATTTACAACATTGAAACCTACCTGGACAGTGTTGTTTCGGGTAGCTGGATTAGTACCTATCAGGTGCTCTTATCTAGTGCAGTAGGCCGCACAACCATTGACCCGACATTCCCTGGTATGACCGAAGCAGCCGTCGCAAGTACATATGGGGTTCTTCCGTTTTCGTACTGGTTCGATTGGACAGCCGCACCCTTCACAGCCGCGCAACTTAATTTCCTAGGCTATTCGGACGCGACTCCAACAGGAGGCTCCAACTTCGATTATTACCTGACGACAACAGGCAATCTAGTGGTCAACGTGTCGGGCACTTGGACGACCTACACCTATGACCGAATCCACACGTTGTCCACCGTTCGCACCCTGTATGCAACTGCCGTTCAAAACTGGCTTACCATTCAAAAATTTTAACTCCAATTATTTCATACAATGGCTAATAATTCTGGATTATTCATGCAGACTCAGGCGGAGATTCAAAATCCCGATCCAAACTGGCCCGTTATTCGTAAAGACTCTCGTTTAACCGCAGGCTCTTTACTCCTTATTGATCCTTCTCACAGTCTTTTAGGACTGAGTGCCGTCCCTGCGAGTGGGGGTATAATTCCGAATATTGCCTGGGAAGAAGCAGCCGCTATTCTAGGCTCAGGGACACAAGTTTCTTTATCGGCGACTGTCACGAACAACTTTGGCGCGAACGTGTCACTTTTTGAGCTGTCACCCAAAAAGCTACTTCACGGAATTGTCAGTCAAACCGCTAACACGGCGACGGCGGTTTACCAAATCGCACAAGCGGCTATTGCGGCCTATATAGTGGCCAATCCTACCCATGATTTTTATTATTCACATGCCGGTTATATAAGCCGGGCTCCCCTTAATGCCAATCATATTTATATGGGGTTGACCAACTCGCAGTATTCAGTGAATAATATCGTTCGGTTTCAGCAGACAGGTACGACGGCAGCGGGTCAAACCGGTGTACGAAATAGCCCTTCGTTACCTATGGCTCAGGGCTATTTCTTCCGAAATGTCGCGGGCAAAGGCGTAACGGGTAGCCTGGCTTCGCCGACGAACCTGATTAAATGGGGGTCGAATAACAACTGGGGGGAATTTGTAGCGAATCAAGCCCCAAGTTGGGCATTAGGTTGGGGTCACATAGTCGATCTGACCGTCGCGGGTTTGACATACACCCAGATGGATACGATTGAACTGGCTTACTATAACAGTCTGCTCGTTGCTGGTGGACGGTTCACGGGAGATACGTTCACGGCTCCTTCGACGCTGGCGTAAATAAACATCAAGTTTATGGATCGTAGAAAATTTGGCTTATCCGTACTCGCAACATCCGTATTTACGGCTATAGGTCCATTGCGTAATGGAGTAAAACTAATTGAACCCATTAAAACAACTCCATTAACGCCAAAGCCGGAAGATTGGAGTTGGGTAGTTGTAGACCAAAACCGTCGAATATTATTTGGAGAATTATTGACCGGAGAGCGCATAAGCTGCTTAACTCCTGAACAATTCAAACAAATAAAATTATGAATAAGAGACTCGAAATAGGCGATACATTATTTTCAGAAGGGCCCGAGGGTACATTATCGGTAATAATAACTGAAGTGACCAACACGGAAGCTATCGTAAAGGAAAGGCGAGAAATAACGTTTCGCTTCAATCGAGACTTCACCGAGGGAGATGAGGCTGTGGAGAATATGTTCGGCAAAAAACTCCATAAATACTGGAATACTCGCCCGGTTTTCCCGCAAAATTACGCACGTCAGCTAGCACGACAAGAAAACGTAGCTAATGAACATGGATGGAGTCTTGACAATACTCAATATACGTTAGCCCTATTTATCGACGAGGATAAAACGGCATACACACCCATTCGCTACACTGAAAAATTGTTAGCCGAACTGGAACAACCCAATTAGCCTACGTCAACCATACCTTACTAATCTTCCTATGACTCCTATCCGTTGGCTTCTCATCGCCCTGGCGCTTGCTGGCTTGGCAGGTGTTGCTTACTGGCTATTCAGACCCGTAAGCAACAAAATAGCCACTTCGTCGGCTGGATTACCGGAGGCAGCCAACGCACTTTCAGGCTCTAGTCTAATTAGTGAGCGTCCTACCGAACCGCCTGCCCCGCTCACCCAATACGTGTATGTGCCCGTTCCCACCAGCAATGGACCGGATATCGTTATTCCCATTACCACCAATGGCCAAACAGCCTTTACCGTCGACGCGAACGAAACGCGCCGGAAAGTATTCTTGAATGGGTTAAAGCTGCAAGCCAGTGACTATACGCTGCTTCCGCCTACCCTTACCTACCTCTCATCTGTACCCCTGGAAACGGACGATGTATTGGAACTAGCCTACTAGTATGAAAGAAAAGCAACTCGAAAATCGACTTATCCTCGCTGATGTAAGCCAGCTTGCTTCCTATTCAGATGCTCCCAATCGATTAGCGGTTGGGGGTAAACTGCTGAAGTATGGACCCTCTATCACCGATGTGGTTGATAACGTGTTCTTTTTCCCGGCCACGGGGAAAGGGCCGGGGCGATGGATGCTGGATCATCAGGGCGAGCTGAATGCTCGGGAGCATGGCAAGGCTACCGGAGATGGCCAAACCGACGATACGGTAGCCTTACAGCAACTCATCAATTTCGCCTGTAAAGCCAACAATCCATCTGAGTTTGGGGCCTTTTCACCCGCCAATGGCCACAGCAATACCGTGTACATTCCCCATGGCACCTACCTCGTTACCGATGAATTGATTGTGCCAGGTTCAGTAACCATCCGAATGGATCGGGCCACAGCCTACGGGGGAACGCGAATTATTCAGCAAATGGAGGGTAAACATCTATTTCACATCAAGAAAGATACGGATGGTACGTCGTCGGGCGTGTTTTTCTGGGGAGGTATTCTCATTCAGGGCTCGTCCGTGCAGCACCCGGAGATTGCCTTGATCTATGCAGGTGATGATGATGCCCAGGGCGATGCCAACAATCAATCCACCTATATCGAAGGGGTCTGGTTTCGGACGCCCGAAAACTACGCCATTAACATTCGGCGGGGTGGCGACATCAAGATTCTGGACTGTACGTTCGACGTGATCCCCTTCAACGCCATCAAGCTGGGCACCCTGACCACCAGATTGACCCATGCCCTTATCCGGGGGTGCACCTTTTTTCAGGTTGCCTTGAACTGCATTCAAGTGCTGGGCGTCGAAGGCTTGGTCATCGCCGATAACAACGTATGGGATAATGATGGCAACAATTTATCCACGACGTTTATCGACGCGGGGGATGGATCGATACAGGGCCTAACGGTTGTGGGCAATACAACCCGGAACGTGCCGCTGTTTTGTCGGCTGAGTACCTCAGCGCGGGGCGTTACGATAACGGGCAATGGTTGCTTTCGCCAAACGCATCAACTGGTTCAGTTGACCGGGGGTGGTGTATTGTATGGGGCCGTCATCAATTCCAACAGCGTATTTTTCCCTGGACAGGCGTTGGCTCCCGGCATCGATGCGACGGGTTGTGGCCTCCAAAATTCAACCCTCATCGGGAATAGTTTTTTTGCGGAAACACTGACCACGGATTACCCGGCGATGCGGCTGAATGATAATCGAATTATCAACAATCAGATTGGCTATAACGCATCGCTCAATTTTTCCCAGACCTCCCAACTTCATTTACCACAGGCGAATGGTTCCTTGTTTCCAGAAAGCGCCCAGGCGGGTGATTTGCTCCTGCATGATGGCACAACGTGGACTCTACTCCCGAAAGGCACCAACGGACAATTTCTAAAAATGGTGGCTGGTCTACCGGCCTGGTCGAATTAACCACTTCCCGACTTACTGTCAATTCAATCATAACCTAGCTCAAGACGATGAAACGCTTCGATTTCAAACACATGACCCCCCTGCGCTGGGTACTGATTGGCCTGGCCGTGGTGGGACTCGCCGGTTTAGTCTACTGGTTGCTATTGCCAACGGCCAAAAAAATCGCCAGCTCACCCATGCTGAACACCCTGAATAACCTGGTCAATAAAGTCATCCAGGTTTCTCCCGACGATGACTATACGACGGTCGATGGCACCGATCAGGGGTCGGGCAACTATACGGCCAACCCTTCTTGGCTGGTAGGGGATTATGGCGCTGAGTCGGGCGTCGATTATGAAGGCAATGCCTTCGTACGGGATTCGGCGCCGACTATTCCTTTTGAGGCTAAAGTCAGGCCCTACCTTCATGGGGTGGATTATTATTTTCCTGAACAGACCGCTAAAGGGGTTACGTTGTATAAGCGTTTTCCAGAATTCGCCCTGGCCGATGTCAAGATTCATTCGATGGGCCCCTGGTTTTCGGATGCCTCCGCGAATGCCCAGTTTAGCCGGGGCATCACCACGATCACCACCTTACCCAATTTCCGTAATGGGGGGCCACAGGATGTCAAAAGCCTGCCGGCGAATCGAAAGAACACCATGCTACCCGATGATGTGTTTTGGGTGCTCTCCGGTTCGCTCGCCAATAGCCTGGGTAGTGCTGACCCCCGTTATGAGGCATTGATGGCCTTGGCCAATAACCATGAATTAATAGCGGATGAAAATGCGTATATCGAACTGGGCCGTTTCGCCTGGCAAAATCAACGTTATACGAATGCTATCGATGGGCAATTTTCCCGCTACCTCTCCCTGGACATCGAAATCTCCTCCCCCTATACGAACTACCGCCTAATCGTGGGTTGGCTCTATAAGGGCTTTTGCTCAGCCGCTGCCGAAGCGGGCTTTACCATCCGACCCTTTACCTACTATGGTCCTGAACAGGTTGTAATCGAGGGCTTAAGTGATCGAATGGGCGGCAGTGGCGACCCGGAATATTTGTCGGAACAGTTCGACTTTCTGGCCAATACCCTGGACCCAACCATTCAGGCCATTGCTCAGTTTGGGGGTGTTTTCGCCAATGATACCTATTTGCAAGGTATTTGGGGGAATGAACCGTTATTGATGCGCGATGGCAATGGCACCCCACAGACGGACGGGGGTGGGTTTGTGCTCTATAACGAGCTGAGCCAAACCACAGCCTACGGCCAGACGATACCCCTCGAAGCGGGCGAAGCACAAAAATGCCTGCGTGATCTGTATGAGCAGTCAACGAGGTTATATTTAATGAATCACCGGATTGCGGGGCAATACCCCGCCCAGAGTGGCATGCGCCGGAGTGGGCTGGAAGGGACCAAAACGGGCTCATTTACCCGCTATACGAATGAAGGCGTGGACGGTATCACCCATAACGACCGACCCGTTCCCGCCTGGCAATTAGAGCTGTTCAATGCCCTGAATCTATTTCTGACCCAACATCTGTGGTGTTGGGGGGTGGATTTCAACCACGAGCCGGATGCGTTGGGAGCCAACCATGCCGATACCTGGTACTACGGAGCCTATGGCGTGGCGGAAAGCATCACCAAAGCTGCCCACCGGCACGCGGCCTTTACCAACATTCAGGCATCGGCTTTCAAATGGTGCTGGTTTAATCTGGCGATGGTCAATCACATGCAGACCGATGGCGATGGATACCACCAGAAAGCCCTGTGTCATGCCAAGATCAGGAACGTAAATGGTACCGTCTGGCTGGAAGTGTTACTCGCGTTTCCGGCCTCGGATAATCGCTCCACTCTGTTTCAGGTTTGGGTGCAACAGGGCAGCATTCAAAGTGAGATTTTTCAGTGTGAATTACCGTCCGGCAGACATTATTTCTACGATTGTTTTTTGCTGCCGTCCTCATTCAGCTATGAGCAAGTAGAAGGCGAGAACGTCTATTTGACCTACCCGGATACGATGAATGTACCGCGATACCACCGGGGCGATTATCGTCAATCGGTTGATAATGTAGTTGCTCCCTAGCCAGCGAAACCATGATTATTGCGTTTAAGAATCACCTCAATCACCCCGATCTGGCCAACCGGCTGATTAGCGTTTGGACGCAATCGGATTGGGTACACGTCGAAATGCTGTTACAATATCCCCGGCAGCTAGCCGTCAGCAGCCGACCCAGCCACGGCGGCATCACCGTTTCGGATTGGTCCTCTGCGCTACCCAATGCATCGACCTGGCAGTACTATGAGGTGCCGGTTAGTTCAGAAATGGCCGTGTGGGACTTTCTGCTCTCGCAGGCCGATAAATCCTTCAATTGGTCAGGTTTAGTAGCCAGTCAGGTATTTGGTGCGTCACTGCCCCGAACGGACAGTTGGTTTTGTTCGGAGCTGACCTATGCCACCCTGCTTCAGTATTCACCTCTGGCACTACCTCAGCGCAATCCAGCCGAGGTAAGTCCCGCCCTGCTTCGTCAGTATCTCATTGACTTGCATTGCCCAAAAATTGACATCAACAACTTAATTACTTTATAAACATGGCTTTTTCAACAGAGACCAAATACGGCTACCAGGATGGCGAACAGTTCGGCAACTGGGGACCAACCTTTCCCATTTTTGCACGGGTGGTCAACAATGAACTCTACGCCGTCGCGCGGGAAGATAACCCCGCCTGGGCCGGTCAATCCCGGTTTGGCAAAATGTTCACCCTGTCTGTGGAATGGCTAAAAGGGACCATTTTCGCGGATCATCCGACGGATGCCGATTTCTTTGCCGATAAACCCAATCAGGTCGAAGATACGAGCGTGCCCGGCAATGAGTTTGTCAAATCCAATGACACGGCCAATTTATTGAAGCGTCCCAACGCCGATGCAGCGCAGACCCTGCCCAAGCTGGAAACCGAGCCGACGAAAGCCAAAGACGTGCCGGTGATAGCCGCAACGACCACCACACCTGTTCCAGCCACCATGCTTGCCGCCGTCACGTCGGTTAAGCAAATGCCCCAATGGGCCTTGATTGCGCTCAGTATCACCCTGGTGGGTGCCGTCGTGGGGATCATTATCTGGCTACGAAAACGAAATGAAGCATAGGTTAAGGTTCAGGCAACGGGCCTGCCGCTTGACTGGCCCGTTCTTTTTCTTTTTGCTATGATAGGGCTACTCATTTGGGATATTATCAAAACGGGCGCGACCTGGCTAGGTCGGGGACTCGCCCGACAAACGACCTGGCGCGTTTGGCAACTACTACTCTTCGTGGTGGCTCTACTTGTGGGCTACACCTACCTAATGAATCGGCAGATCGATCAGGAAGTAATAACGGCCCGCGCACAAACCAAATCGGGCCGATTGGGCAAAACCAGTAAAGCCCAGCAAGCCGCTATCGAAACCCTCGTCAACTCCATTGTCACTCATGTATCGAATGCCGATAGTGCCGAAGCGACCCGCCAACAGCTTACCAAAGCGGCTTTTTCTTTGCCTGTTGATAGTCTGCAAACTGTGCTCGATAGCGTATTCGCAGTCAGCAGTGAACGACACGACAGAGCTAACCTCACGCCCTATACGTCTGACCCCAAGTCAGGCAAGACAAGCCATCGCTGACCGAATCTCCGTACCGAATTTGGAGTATCAGATTGGGCAGTTAAGAAAGTCAGTTGCGGACCAAACGTCACTGACTGTACTACTTTCGAATGAGAACATTGCCCTAAAGCAACAGGCCGTAGTAGATAATGAAACGATTCAAAAACAGGGTCGGCAAATTGTGTGGCTAAAGGTTAAGCAATGGGGTTTAATAGCAGGATCGCTCTACGTACTAATTCGAACTATAAAATGAATAAACTCGAACGCAATCAGATCACTGTCCGAAAGTGGCATCGACGGCTTCGGCTGTATAAGATTCCGATCTCGGATGCGGGGCAAGCCACGGCTTTCAAAGCTCAAGTACGTCCTTGTAATTGTCGGGTTTGCCAAAAGCCGAAATATAATCGGGCCAAAGAAAAAGCCGCCAACGACAAATCGTAGACGGCTTATCTTTATTTCCCATTCCAAGCTTAGTGTAAAAATAATAAAAATGTATCAGACAAAAGGGCCAGATCAGAAATGTAGCAAGTGTGGTTCGCTGAACCGTGCAGAAATTGTCCTGACCGGAGAAGGTGCTAACCGTCGATGTAATTCCCTTGGACACGAGGTTTTGACCTGGGTTACGACCACTTCAAATACCACAGATACACCGATTGTAAGATACTATCAACTCCAAGTATTATCATTTATTAAATCCTTCACAATCATGCCTTTCTCATTTGACTATGCTCCTGACCGCTCCAAAGAATCCGCTTATCGGAAGGACTATTATACAAAAATGGGCTGCTTGCCTGATGAGATAATTACGCTGGTCACACGGCGACTCCGAAGGCGTTCGCCATTCAAAACAAATTGAAACACCTGGTTCCCTAGATGGAATGATCTATGATCTATGGATTCCGTAACCCATAGATCATAGATCATTCCATCTAGGGAACCAAGTCAGCTCGGGTAAATAAAGTAAACGAGGCTTCTAGAAAACTGGATGGGGCTGCCAGCCGTAGAATCTCGACCAGGTCTGGATCATCGTCCACTACCAGAATACGGAATTGATTCGGCATCGTATCGGCTCGACAAGGGTAAGCGCACAAGGTAGTCATTTTAGGTTCTACCTGACAAGTTCCAACCTTCAGTTCAATGTTGAATGGAGTTGGCCCGAGAAGTTCCGTATCGTAAAATCTGAGCTGGGCTCAATAAATCGGCAGGCTTGGGCAGTTGGTCTAAACCGGTGATCTGGTTGTTCTATAACAAAAAAGGAACAGGCCCGGTAATGCCAAGCCCCCAAGCCTGACCAGAGCGAACCCGTCGAGCTTACAGGCAGGGTGTAGCAGTAACGATCTGGGCCAAATCGTAAAATTATAGGGGATTTGCTCAGTAAAGGCAGGCATTTACACATGAACCAGCAAAGATACAGCACCCAGAAACAGAAGCAGGCTAATACCAAAAACAACAAACCAAGTAATGGCCCTGACAGGGTCGAGAGAAGTAGAATTGATACGATTCATAACCAGGCAACGAATAGCGATGGATTCATAATTAAGCATGGCGATGGATCAAGGTCTGCTATTACAGAAGAGCCGAATAGTGTACTCTTTTTAATAGACAAAAAATAAGCAGTAAAGTCACATTTAGTAACGACTAATTTTGCCTGGAGTAGCGTCTACTGGAAAGCATTAGCGCACTTACCCTACCGACAACTGAAATGGTAAAGCCGAAGGATAAAGCAGGTTTACCAGTCCCCTGATCCCTATAAGGCTATTATACACTGGCCAAGCTTGTGATGAGCCAGGGGAGTAGTTTCCTTTAGGCAAGCCGGACATCGTCTGACACAAAGGAACTGTATTCCGGTTTAAGCAGGTGTGTACTGGCACCGCATTTTTTAGGCCAGTCAATGCCTAATTGCTGGACCACTTCGCTGATTCGCCTTCTGCCAATGGGAAGACGAGCCCCATTTCGCATGATCAGATGGGCCACGATGGAAGAAACTACGACACAACTATAGATATGGTCCGAATTTACCAGGTTGGCTTTGTGAATACGAATAAACTGGGGCCACCGTTCACTGTACCATTTTAAGGTTCGGCTGGTTAAGATTGACTTTCCATTCAGCAGGTAAATCGTGCAATAGTTGATGTCCCCAATTAAATAAAGAACCTGATTAGGGTCAAACTTATGCTGTTGGTTGGCCGCGTCGAATCGTTTCATAAATAGCAAGATTGAGCAAAAGGTAAATCAAATGTATAGGAATTTACTTATTTGTAAATCTGCTTTTACGATAAATTCAGTTACGGGTATTTTGATGGGCTAGTGCCATATTGCATTAGGTGCCTATGTGTTTAGGCAACCGTAAGCTGCTCTGACCCATAAGAAATCTATTCGGGTTTACTTACCTGTGTAGTCGTATCGCTATAGGTGGCCCAAATTCTAAACATAAATCTGTATTTTTTAGGAAAATTTTCTCAAAAAATATAAATCTTTTAGTAGGCAGGTAACCGTATATATACCCATCGTCAAACATAAATAATCCACATACTTCTATGAATACTCTTATACAGGACAACGGTTTATCAGATAATGTCCGTTTTCAACGTATCGTAACGCGGTGGAGTCAAGCGCTTAAAGAATTTTATGAATCCTATACTCAATTGGTTACCTGCCTTAGGACACCTGAACGTAGCCAGGCCTTTAGAGTCTATATCGGTCAATGTCCAACAAGGCAACTAATACGCTTAGTCA
Organism: Spirosoma arboris; assembly: GCF_009754945.1. Lineage (GTDB taxonomy): Bacteria > Bacteroidota > Bacteroidia > Cytophagales > Spirosomataceae > Spirosoma > Spirosoma arboris. The sequence goes on along the minus strand of NZ_WPIN01000019.1, from coordinate 108,842 downwards.
ATGCCATGCATCGGGAGCTAGGCAAGCTAGACAAAGACACGGATCAACTGAATCAAGTAAGAAATCTAACGTCTCATACGTTGCTGCTAAACCGGCTGAATCGCCAGGCCAAAAGTAGTCTCTACTTGGTAGGTTCATCAGCCTCTTAGAGAGGGAGGCAATTTTGCAGATACTTAGCCTCAGTATACCATTTATATTCAAAAACCGCCTTTACTACTTGTAAAGGCGGTTTTTTCTTTTTATATTGTACTTATAATCAGTTAGTTATAAATAAAGAAAAACCCCAACACCGCAAATCTTGGCAGACCAGGTGAAGGGGCATGTAAACACACTTAATCGTTCATTAATTATGTCCACAGAGCAAAGCTACGTGGGTAGGGAGAACTATGCAAGCCCTGCCCAACAACCCTGGAGCAGTCACACCTACCGCACCCAAATTTACCTACTTGTTGCGGCCATTGCCCGCCTGAGCGAAGAGCCAGAGTCTCAGATTTGGAAGCGGCTCTATGAAAAGCTGGAGGCTTTTTATGGAATTTATCTACCTGGCATTCCTCGTAGAAAAAACGAATCCCTACTTAGGGTAGCGGAGCGTCACGACGTGATAGATAAAGTGTACCTGGTAGCCCAGGCCGAAAAACTAAGCCTTCAATAGAGTGATGGAGGTAACAAACACGGTAACTAAGGGCGGTCAGCAGACTGCCCTGGTAAAAAGCATTCGCCATTTAGACCTATATACTGTTTGGAAGCGAAGCGTATTTCTCCGGGATCATTTTCAGTGTCAACAATGTGGTAGAAGGAATGGACGCCGTCGCGTGATCGAGGCTGACCACATAACGAGCTTGGCCGAACTAGTTCGGGAGAATGCTATTACTTCCCTGGAAGAAGCCCGTCAGTGCTTCGCCCTGTGGGATATTCGTAATGGGCGAACTTTGTGCCATGACTGCCATGAACAAACGGATTCGTATCCGGTAAATTTTCGGACTAAGAAAACGTCCACTGAGTGGTTAGAGGAAAAAACTAAGTGGTGAGAAAGTTGGATTGCCAAGGGCAGTTTTTTTGTTTATCCAGGCGAATCGGAGCCTTAGCCGAACAATAAACTCTGCCCGGTAAGGACTGATTATTAAGGTATTGTTACCTAACTTACTAGCCAGCTAGCGCTAGCGTAACGTTAAAGGGGCTGTTTCGAACAGGCCCTTTAATTAATAATCGTGAATACGCGAAAAGTCGGCTACGCTGTAGCTGGCTTTTTTTGTTTATACGTAGTCTGAATGGAGTTGGAGATTTAACTAGGCAACAAATAGTAGCGCACTATCCCCTTTTTACAGGTAAAATTTACCTATTTTTAGGTTGACAGATACCCTTTTACCTGAACAGTCCCTGATGGACCTAAAGAATTTACAAGAAGAGCTGCAAAGCTATCTCTATAAAAGGGAAATGCCTTTGTTAAGAGCCGATAAGCAGTTCTTTGATATGCGATCGGATGAAACAACCGTGTATTTCTGGGATATGACAGGCTGTCAGTACCGGGTGACAACCAATGAATCTAATTCCAGTGAGCTTGTTTTATATAAGGATGGCGAGAAGCCGGTAACCTTCCGTGATCTGGAAGGGTTAGGGACTTATTTATTGAAATGATTCACGCCTATATCCGGGTATCGATTCACCGGTAAGGGGCCTCGTGCTGGATAAGGTGTATCTGGTAGCCATAGCCGAACGCCAGCACTTTCAATGCACTAATCTGGTTTACTTTAACGTAACACCCCGCTCCGCTAAATAGTTATATACCGTTTGCCGGGAGAGTTTCAGCTTTTCCGAAATTAACTTAATGGCAAATCCTTCCTTATACAGTGATTCGGCTACTCGGGCCGTCTGCTGAGCCTGTTCGCTTAAGCCCTTGGGTTTTCCCCCCGTTTTGCCTTTGAGTTTAGCCGCGGCTAAACCGGCCATCGTGCGTTCCCGGATTTGCGCCCGTTCGAATTCAGCCAGGCTGCAAAAAATATGAAAGATGAGTTTTCCTGATGGTGTGCTGGTATTGATACTATCCTGAAGACTGGAGAAGGTTACTCCATGATCGGAAAACAAGTTGATCAGCTCAATTAAGTGCTGTAGGGAGCGCCCTAATCGATCCAGTTTCCAAACCATTACTTCGTCACCTGGCCGCAATGATTTCAGCAGTTGCTCCAACTCCGGCCGTTCTTTGCAAGCCCCGCTGATTTTTTCCTGATAGATCTTCTCACAACCAGCGGTCTGGAGAGCGTTCAACTGGAGATCCAGATTCTGGTCAAGGGTGGATACCCTGGCGTAGCCGATTTTCATTTACTGTTCGTATTCATTGAAGAAAAACAATGCGGCTTCAGAGGGGGAAATTTGGTAGTATTGCCACACATCCTTTAGCCACTGATTGGCTTTAACGGTGAGTACTAAGGTATGATCTAATTCACCGAGTTCGCGTATTACTTCATCAAGCCAAACAGGAAAGGGTCTATGTGCCATTGTTAGTGTCCATTAAAACGCTTGGTCTACAAATATACTAAACACTAAATAATGGACAGGTATTATGGACATTAAAATTAATTCTTTTACCTGTCAGTTGCTTAAGGGATGCTGTCCAGAATACCGCTCGTTTTGATTGACAACAATATGTCCCGACGCTGGGAGAGAGGTGGGCTTTGACCTTACTACTTTTTCTTTTTGCCTTTCTTCTTTTTGGACTTCTCATTTTGGCGTACCTCCCACCAAACTAAAAGGATGCTTATAGCTAGAATTGCCAGCACAATTAGTATTGCTATAATGGGGCCTATCTTTTCCATAGCTCGAATATATACTTACAGTAGCAAAAAGCCACGGCTTCTAAGTCGTGGCTTTTTGCTACTGTAAGTATGCTGGACTCTAAACTCCGATCAACTTGACCGGGCCTGGTTACTTTAGAATTCTTATTTATACACAACCTCCCTGGCCACCCGCCGTTCACTGGCTTTCCCATAATACTTCACATGCCGGGTGGTACTGTGACCTAGCATAGCGGCCACACTTTCCTCGGAAACCCCCAGTTCATTCAGCATCACATCGGTAAAGGTCTTTCGGGCAATCTTGACCGTGAGATTGGTTTTAATACTGGCCATGTGCTGAATCTGCTTGAGCCAGTCGTTAAACCCGGAGTTGCTGATTTTGGGTAAGGTTTCCACGCCGCCATATTTTTCGATCAAGTCCAGCGCGGGTTGGTTTAGCGGAACAAGTTGAATAGCCTCATTAACGAAGAATTCAGATTCGGCATATTTGCCTCGTTCTTTAAAGAGCCACATCCGACCGTCAATGCCTATACGCAGGTCATCGGCCTGGAGCGTCTGGGCATCTTCATAGTGTAAACCGGTATAAATAGAGAATAAAAACAGATCGACGATCCGGCGCATTTCCGGTCGCCAGTCAAAGGTGGCCAGTCGGTTGATTTCCTCCAGGGTCAGGTGTTTTGTGTTAACCTTCTCCTTTTTCTTGAGCTTAAAAGCAGCTAGTTTGTCCAGGGGTAAAATCTCTCTTCGAACGGCATCCTCAGTAATGTTTTTAAGGATCTGGGTATGGCGAACAATGTACTGGTGGTCGAGCCCCCGAGCTTTCATCCAACGTACAAAGCTATCGGCCTGGCCTAGATTGAAGCGGTCAGCAGTCAATTTAGTTAGGTTGTTTTCGGTCAGAAATAAGCGGATGTTGTCGATTCGGGTTTTGTAATTTCGCCGGGTACCTTTGTTCTTGTAGGTAGCCTCAACGTGCGCTTCGAATAAATCGACCAGCTCCCAGTAGGTATAAGTTTTCTGCTGCTTGCCGGTAAACAGATCCGCCAGGCGCTGGGCTGATAGCATCTCATCTCCCTGCTGGAACTGGAGAAAGATTCGCGTGATGTCCGAATGGATCTGGGTCAGTCGGAGATTATCATCGTGGGTGCGAAGGGTTCGACCCTTGATCCGCTGAGCTTCCGAATCCCAGTCGCCCGGCATCACCGTGATGAAGGTGGAAAAATCATTGGCGTGCAGGCCGTCCAGTTTGATTCGGCAATACAGCGTAGCCTGACTTTGAGGGTTTTTCTTGTTTCGGCGCAGTTTGAAGAGTACGCGCATTTTTTACGATACATGGTCTTATTGGTTTAACATGAACTTGATTAGCTTACTAAAAGGTTAGCAAAGAATCAGTTAACGATGAACGCAATGAGTGGTTAGCGAATAAGGGATGGATACATTAAAATACGGGTGATCGCCCGTATTCTTCCGGGATGTTACCCGTGTCTAGAAGGTGTTTTTTAGTGTACCCCACTCAAAAATAGATGCACCCCATTTTTAACCCCATTGTAGACAGTTGGGCATCAGATATATAGGGGGTGAAAATAACAAAACCCGCTCATCTGGCGGGCTTTGGACTTAATCTGGTGGTATCTCAGTGCACTCGTAGGGATTCGAACCCCAAACCTCCTCATCCGTAGTGAGGTGCTCTATCCAATTGAGCTACGAATGCATTTCCCGTTGATTGGGAGTGCAAAAGTAGGGAGAAAAATTTTCCTTGTCAACCTATTTTCCTGAAAAATTTGCTTTTCGCTTCATTAGGAAAGCGCCAATACCCTCAACAGCATCGGCGGATCGACCCAGTAGGCCCTGACTATCAGCTTCCTGCTCCAGTTGATGGTCAAGATCAGAATAGAGGGATTGATTCAGTACTTTTTTCATCGTACCGATGGCGAGGGTAGGGGCCGTAGCATAATAGGACACAATTTCTCCAACAGTAGTATCCAGATCGACAGCTGAAACAGAACGACTTACTAAACCCAGTTGAGCAGCTTCAGGGCCATACACGCGTCGACCTGTGCTGCATAGGTCGAATGCCCGTTGCGGGCCGATGAGCCGGGGAAGGAAAAATGTTGAACCTGCATCTGGCATCAGGCCAATGTTGACGAAAATCTGACTGAAATACGCTTCATCGGCACAGATGACCACGTCACAGGCCAGTGCGAGCGAGCAACCTGCACCGGCGGCCACACCATTAATACGGCCTATGACGGGCTTAGGCAGGTTACGAATAGCCCGAATCATCGGGTGGTAGGTAGTCCGTAAAGAATCGCCGAGGGTGAGTTGACCATCCGATGATGCCGCATTGGCGAATCCTTCTTTCAAATCGGCTCCTGATGAAAAGGCTTTATCGCCTGCCCCAGTAATCACGACCACTCGTACCTGCTCGTCAGTGCCAGCGGCTTCAATGGCTGCAGTAATGTCACGAATCAACCCCAGACTAAGAGCATTATAGACTTGTGGTCGGTTTAGCGTAATTCGGCAAACCGAATCTGATATGTCATAAAGAAGGTTTTCGTACATGGAGACAAAAATTAAATTAACCAGAACACGGTCATTGCACTGACCCCCAAACCCAACACTAATCCGGCACTAATCTGAGCAGGTGTATGGGCATTGAGTTTCAATCGGGCACTAGCCACCAAACCCGTTAAAAGAACTAGCAACAGAAGTGTGAAAAATAAATCGGGTATACTGAATTTAAGCATAATGCCGCCAATAATTCCCACCACTCCCCCAATCCCGACACAGTGGGCGCTAATTTGCCAGGACAAGCTAACCAGACCTACTAACAGAATAGAGACCGCAATACTTCCCAACAGAATACCAATTTCTGGTGCAACCGTCGACACGAGCTGCATCCGGAACGTAAATAAATAGGCCAGGAATAAATACACGCAGGCGGTGAGGAAATAGGGTAAACGGCGGTCGGCTAATGTGTTCAGTTGCAGACTCTGGACATAACCGCTGCGGAAGAGATAATAAATTAACAAAGACGGTACTGCAAATGTGCCGACAGAAATCAAGACCAACAGGCTGAGCCTTAGTGAACTAGAGAAGGCATCCATGCCTATAACACTGGGTACCTGTAATAGTAACACACCGAACAATAATGTCGGCATTAGCAGCGGGTGAAGGGCGACCGAAAGGAAACGGGCAAACGAGTTTGTCAATGGAAAAGAAATTAGTGAGTAAGTGCAGTAGGTAGAGTAAATTCTGCTGCAAAAATACCAATAATCCTGCTTGACTCACTGCACTTACTTCACAACTCCACTTATAACTGCTTCCTAAGTCTGGCCACTGGAATATTAAGCTGTTCTCGGTATTTGGCAACTGTTCGGCGGGCGATGTTATAGCCTCGGTCGTTCAGGATTTTTTCGAGCTTGTCATCCGAGAGTGGGTGAAGCTTGGGCTCTGCGTCGATCAGGTCTTTCAGAATATTTTTCACTTCGCGGCTGCTGACATCCTCGCCAGTATCAGTCGAAATGCCTTCCGAGAAGAAATATTTAAGCGGATAGATACCGAATTCAGTTTGCACCGCCTTACTATTGGCTACCCTCGATACCGTTGAAACATCCATATCGATCAGGGTAGCGATATCTTTCAGGATCATGGGTCTGAGCCGGGATTCGTCGCCAGTCAGAAAGAAATCATACTGGAAACGTACAATGGCGTTCATCGTTCGGAGCAGCGTTTGCTGACGTTGCTTGATGGCATCGATAAACCATTTGGCTGCATCTAGTTTCTGCTTTACAAATGAGACGGTTTCCTTTAGGTTTTTATTCTGCTTTTTGCTCTTGTCGTACGTATCAAGCATGTCGGCAAACGAACGACTGATACGAAGCTCCGGTGCATTTTTTGAGTTTAATGTCAATTCGAGCTTGCCGCCGTTATTAGTCAGAATGAAATCAGGTACCAGATACTGCGCCGTACTGGACTCGCCTTCAACAGAGCCGGGTTTGGGATTCAGTTTGATGATAATGTCGATGACTTTCTTGAGAGAGTCGTCGCTGATGTTAAGTCTTCGTTGAATCTTGTCGTAATGTTTTTTAGAGAATTCATCGAAGAATTCATCGATGATACGAATGGCCAGAACGTTATAAGGGTCTGACATATCTTTGCGCTGAAGTTGCAGAATCAGGCATTCCTGAAGTGTGCGTGCCCCAATACCTGGTGGGTCGAATGACTGGATTTTATGCAGAATTCCTTCGATTTCTTCGGTATCGGTAAACACATTTTGCCCGAAAGCAAGGTCATTTACAATTGCCTGTAACGACCGTCGGATGTAGCCATCCGCTTCAATGCTGCCAATAAGTTGTAGCCCTACAATACGCTGTTGTTCGGTCAGATTAAGATAACCAAACTGTTGAAGAAGTGAGTCGGTGAGGCTTGAACTGGTTGCTAAGGGCATATCGCGATCATCTTCCGCATAATTGCCATCACCCTGCATTTTATACCCGGCATAGTCCTCGTCCTTAATGTAACTATCTATGTCCAGGTCGTCGTCCCGTTCTTTATAGTCATCAGCTTCGTCGTATGAGTCATCATCTTTTTGATCGTACTCTTCGTCCATGCCCTCTTCCAAGGCTGGATTAATTTCCAACTCTTCTTCAATTCGTGTATCTAATTCAGCGGTAGGAATCTGCAGAAGCTTGATAAATTGTATCTGCTGTGGAGATAACTTCTGCTGAAGCGATTGGGATAGGCTTAACTTCTGCATGGTGGTGCTATAAGCGGTAAAATGTTTCCGTTACGTTGAGTGGTTAAGTTGGATATAAAACTGCCCCTCACAATTATCAGACCAAAATAGTCAGTTTTTTGTTTTTATCGAGATAAATTTTCTGTGAAGTTTGGACATACTACCTTCGTGGCCATGACGAACAAGCTTTACGACACCTCGCTAAGTCTACTGACAGACCTTTACCAGGTAACCATGGCCTATGGCTACTGGAAATCGAAAACAGCTGAGAAAGAGGCTGTTTTTAATCTGTATTTCCGAAAAAACCCATTCAATGGAGGCTTCACCATTGCCTGTGGGTTGGCTAATGTAATCGGTTATATCAATCATTTTGGGTTCTCAAAAAAAGATTTGCGCTACCTCCGCACACTGACAGGCAATGACAATAAGCCATTGTTCGAGGCCGCTTTTCTGGATTATCTCGCCGACCTGAAACTCACCTGTAGCATCGAAGCTATACCCGAAGGAACTGTTGTATTTCCAAATGAACCCTTAGTGCGCGTGCGTGGCCCCATTTTGCAGTGCCAGTTGCTCGAAACGCCCCTATTGAATCTCATTAATTTTGAATCATTGATTGCTACGAAAGCGGCCCGATTACGTTTGGTTGCCGAGAAGGATATACTCCTGGAGTTTGGGCTACGCAGAGCCCAGGGCGTCGATGGCGGGATGACCGCTAGTCGGGCTGCTTACATTGGGGGCTGCGATGCTACCTCAAACGTGCTGGCTGGCAAACTCCACGATATTCCCGTTCGGGGGACGCACGCCCATAGCTGGGTTATGTCGTTCGATGATGAACAACAAGCTTTTGATACGTACGCTCAGGTATTACCCAATAACGTAACCTTGCTGGTCGATACCTACGACACGTTGCAGGGCGTTCGACACGCTATCGAAACGGGACGTAAACTGGAGCAACAGGGGCACAAATTAGCGGCAATACGGCTTGATTCGGGGGATTTAGCCTATTTGAGTATTGAAGCGCGAAAATTGCTGGACGAGGCTGGTTTTCAGCGTACATCTATCGTGGCCAGCAACGATCTCGACGAGACAATTATCACCAGTTTAAAACAGCAGGGAGCCAAAATAGACATCTGGGGAGTAGGCACGAAACTTGTAACAGCTTTTGATCAGCCTGCCCTTGGTGGTGTCTATAAACTGGCTGCCCTTCAGAATGAAACGAGTGAAGAGACAACGGACCGCCGTGTGACGGGCCACCGTGCGACGGACCGTTGGTCCTATAAGATGAAGCTATCGGAACAGGCTATTAAAATTTCGACACCGGGTATTCAGCAGGTACGTAGATTCCAGGATGAGCGGGGCTTCCTGGCCGATATGATCTATAATACGGAAGAGATGAACGAATTAGGTCGGCCAACTACAATGATTGACCCGATGGATTTCACCAAACGTCGTCGTTTTGATGCAAATCAGCAATACGAGGATTTACTTGTACCTATTTTTCTGGATGGTAAGTGTGTCTACAGCCTCCCCGATATTCATGCTGTACGAGCACGCGTCCAAACGCAACTCGCGGGTTTGCATCCGGGTGTGAAGCGATTTGTGAATCCGCACATTTATCCGGTTGGGTTGGAGAAGGGCCTTCATGAGCTGAAAACAGAGTTAATTCTTAAGCTGCGGGAAGGCGCTTCTCAGTAATGACCAGTGTAAGCTCCCGTATCTTTTATCTAACCATTGAGTAAGCTTACAAACATTCTTTTTTTCTTAATATCAAACAGGCCGAGGGTATATATTTTTTCTGTTGCTTTACCGCTCCGCTTTGGCGGCTCTCTCTTTTCAGACAACTCAATACATGCAACCGATTGAATTAGTGGTATTTGACATGGCCGGTACTACGGTAACCGACCACCACGAGGTAGAACGGTGTTTTGCCGAGGCAGCCGCCGAAACAGGTCTATTCGTTACCGATGAGCGCATTCTGGCTATGCAGGGCCTTGCCAAACGATATGTGTTTGAGACGCTCTGGAAAGAACAATTGGGCGAACACAATCCTGAAATACAGCGGCAGGTGGATGTATCCTATGCAATTTTTCGGAGAATTCTCGAAAACCATTACCTGACACAGGGCGCAACACCCACCGAAGGCTGCCTGGATACGTTTGCCTACCTGTATGAACGAGGCATTGCTATTGCGCTTACAACGGGATTTTACCGGGTTGTGACCGATATTATTCTGGAAAAACTCGGCTGGCTCAAAGGCCTCGATGGTCGACGAGTGGGTACGTCCGAGAGTCTAATTCAGGTATCTATTGCCAGTGATGAGGTTGAGCGCGGACGACCCTATCCACACATGATTGAGCGGGCGATGTATTTGCTTGGCGTAAGCAACCCGAAAGCCGTTGTAAACATCGGCGATACGCCCTCTGACTTACTATCGGGTCGGGCTGCTGGCGTTGCCCTGAATCTGGGTATCACAAACGGTACGCACTCACGCGATCAATTGGAGGCTCACCCACACGATTTGCTGATCAACTCGCTGTGGGAGTTGCCAGCTCTGTTGGATGCCCGCGAAGTTTCTCTCGTATAAAAATGTCAGGTATTGTCCCCTTGACTACGTAGTTATGCTTTCTTACGATTTAATTGTTGTTGGTGCCGGGACACTTGGTACGTTCCATGCCTATCATGCTGCTCAGGCCGGACAACGTGTATTATTGCTTGAAAAAGATCGCTATCCAGTTAGCGCAACAGTACGAAATTTCGGGCAGGTAGTGCCGTCGGGACTGGCTGGGCGCTGGTTCGATTATGGACGAAGGAGCCTGGAAATCTATCGGACTATTCAACAGGAAACTGATCTGACAGTTCGGGAAAACGGCACGATTTACATCGCGTCGGATACCGACGAATGGACATTAGCCAACGAACTCCACGACCGATATGGTCAAATTGGCTACACTTGCGAGTTATTGAGCAAAGCCCAATGCCTGGCCAAATACCCATCGCTCCAGCCCGACTATGTCATGGGCGGCATTTTCTTCCCTCAGGAAATGAGCGTGGAGCCAGAGCAGATGATTCACCGGCTGATTGCGTACAGTCAAAAAAAATATGGTGTCGATTACCGACCCGGCTCGGTTGTTATCGACTGCCAGCCGAGCAGTTCGGGGGCGATAGTTACCCTTAGCAATCGAGAGCGCTTTCAGGCAGAACGGGTGCTGATTTGCGGTGGACATGAAGTACGCTTACTTTTCCCCGAACTACTAGCCGATGCAGGTTTGGTCGTTAGTAAATTGCAAATGTTGCTGGCAGAGCCGGTTGCTGGCCTTCGCTTACCGGGTAATATTCTGACCGGTTTGACGATTCGACGGTACGAAGCTTTTCAGGAATGTCCGTCGTATGCTACGCTGACAAACCAGCTGCCAGCGCACCTAGCCGAACTGAAAAAATGGGGTATTCACATTTTGTTCAAACAAGCCATAGATGGATCGATCATCGTGGGGGATTCGCACGAATACGCTGACGCAACCCAAGCCGAAGATTTAGGCTATCACACCCAGGATTTTATTAACGATCTGATGCTGACCGAGGCTCGTCGTATTGTTTCTTTTCCGTTAGTCATACGAAAAACCTGGGCGGGTTTTTATAGTCAGACAAAGGCTGAAATCTTCGAACATGATGTCGATCCAGCCATTCGTATCATTACTGGGATAGGTGGAAAAGGCATGAGTTCGGGAGCCGGATATGCCGAACAGAGTATTGCGAACTTACTGCAATAAGTTAAGATCTGGATTTATTAACCGCAGAGGCACAGAGTTTATAATTCTCTGTGCCTCTGCGGTTAATAAATCCTATCTATGTATCACTGCCCCAGTTTCAGATTGGCATAGAGGCTGAACGTTAGTTGCTGCCCCGGATCATAACTTATTCTGAGCGCACTAGCATTGTAGTTTCCCGGAATGATCACGTTATGCTTGATCTGTACGACATCGGCAGAGTAAGGTACACGATTACACGACCAGATGGAGCTGTCGGACCAATAGCCTGCCTTTATAGTGTAAATGACACTACACGTCTGGAAGTAAGACGAGTACGAAAATGTTGAGGTCTCTGTTGCTGAGCATAGCGTCCTGACCTGCCATTCGTATTGTACATCAGACGTTAAATTCGCAATTGCAACACTCGTGGAATTGATACTGCCGACAACTGTCCAATCGGTTGTTCCGACAACCCGGTATCGAACTTCGTACATTGTACTGGCATCACCCGAATAGTTATACCAGCTCAATTTGATCGAGGTAGAGGTGGGCTCAGCGGTGTATAAACTACCGGGCGCATAGCACGGATAGGTACCAAATGAACGTAAACCAGAGAAGTCAGAAAAAATGCCATCGGTACACCGGCTTCTGACTTGCCATTCATAGCCCGCATTTGTTAGTAAGCCTGTTATCGTAACGTTGGAGGTGGTCAGATTATCAATTGTTATCCAATCGGTTGTCCCAATCCGTCGATAGCGTAGATCGTAATGGACATCGTTACTCACCTGCGTCCAGTTCAGGTAGGCCGTGGTCGCTTTCGGATTGGAACCTAGTCCGTCTGGGATTCGGCAGGAAGTTGTAAAACTCTGGCCAGTTACAAAGTATGAATTGTCAGTAGCCGAACACACTGTTCTAACCTGCCACTCATAGGTAGTATTATTAGTTAACCCCGTTAGGCTATAGGAGAAACTAGTACTTACATCCTGTAAGGACAGATTGCTGAGGGTTATCCAGTCTGCTGCCCCCACTATTCGGTATTGTATATCGAAATGCGTATTCGGTTCAACGAAAGCGTTCCAGAGAAGGATCACCGATGTAGTTGATAGGAAACCCCAATAAGGAGATATCGGTGCGAAACAGCCGGTTGTAAAGTTAGGGCCTGACTTATACGTAGATTGAATATTACCTGGACAAAAAGCCCTGACACGCCACTCATAAGTCGTATTGTTGGGTAAACCAGTAAGTGAATACACTGTATTGGAGCCGTTCTGTGCAGGTGTGATATTGCTTACAGTAGTCCAATCAGTACTGCCCAACAGACGATATTGCAGTTCGAAGGTTGTGCCGGGTTCGGCTGGGTAATTCGTATTCCATATCAAACTAGCCGTTGAATTTTTGGCCGAGCTATATACATACGTGATTGGTTGACAAGTCGGTGTAAAGTTGAGAGAAGCTGAAAAGCCCGAATGCTCAGTGGGGGAGCAAATACTTTCTACCTGCGCTTCATAAGTCGTATTAGGCGTCAGGCCGGTGAGCGAATACGGTGTGTACTCACGCATAGTTGGGTCGCTGATAACTATCCAGTCAGGTGCGCCTACTGCTCGGTAACGGAGCGAAAAAGTACGACCCGTTTCGGAAAAGTCGGTGCTCCAGAAGACCGAAGCTGAGGATGAATTAGTTGTATTGTTTAGCCATAATGTTGGTATTGGACAGGCTATCGTTGTAAATGATTTTGGGCTGCTATAGTCAGTGACAATGGTGGTTGAACCAGGACAGGTACCCTGTACCCGCCACTCATAGGGCGTAGAAGCCGTCAGACCTGTTAATGAATAATAGGTGCTGGTAATGGCACTGATACTATTCCAGGTCGGGGTGTTCTGAACGCGCCATTGTAAGGTGTATGTTTCGAGGTAACCGTATGTCCAGCTAAGTGAAGCTGAGACGCGGCTAGGGTACGCTGTGTAGAGGGATGGAGTGGGGCAAGGGGTAGTAAAATTCACCGGACCGCTGTACGTATCACCATTGGTTGCTTTAACCTGCCATTCATAGGTGGTATTCACGGGTAAGCTGTATAAGATAGTATAGTTATCCGGCACATTCGAAATCGTACTCCAGTTGCTACTGCCAACAGCCCGATATTGTACCGTATAAGTAATGCCAGTTCCCAGGCTGTTCCAATTTAACTGAGCATTGGACCCGCTGATATTCGTGGTGTTCAGCCCCGTAACGACTGGTGAAATCCGGATAGCCGCGTTTGGACTAAGGCTGCCAGTTGTGGTGTTAGATGGGCGAATGCGGTAGTAGTACTGCGTATAAAGAACGGCTTTACTATCGGTAAAGGTAGTGATGTCGGGAGCCACACCACCAACGGCTACAAACCCCTCACTGGGCGAGGTAGAACGCTCGATGAAATACCCCATTTCGTTGCTGGCATTGTCCTGCCAGGTTAACACAACAGACGTTCCGCTTAGGTTGGCAGCCAGGTTACTGGGAGCGGGTACGTTGGTCGGCGGAGCATCGAGCGTATAGGCTGTGTGGCTTTGCCGAAGGGCTAGTCCGGCCTGCATCCGGTCGTACTGCCCAGGCGTAAAGTCGTGCGTACAGGGAAAATAGTACGACATGATGTTCGTAATTGACGGGGCAAAGGGCATCCCATTGGCATCGCGGGCAGTGCTGTTAGGGTCATACTGTGGACAGCCGTTGGGATAAGTAAAGTAAGCTCCCGCCATATTGTAAGGGTCGGCGGGTGTATCACAAATCAGATCGCCATCCGTAGCGCAGTTGGCACCGACTCCGCGAGTGACTAATTCGGTGGTTATGCCGGAGCCGAGGGACCCATTCCCGGCATTCTGGCCAAACGTATGGATCAGGTTAAAGTTATGGCCTAACTCATGCGGAATCAATCGATTTCCTAAATCGTCTTCGTATTCACCCGAACCCGTCAAAATAAACGAGCGAGTCGAAATAATATCATTATTTGGGTAATAGGCATACCCACCCAGTCCCGACGTTGAGAACTGATTGACATAATACTGATTGAGGGCATTATGGGCGTCATTGGCGTCCACCGATTGACCGTTATAGGCAGTATACATATTGTCGTTGTCGATGTAATCGGGCGATGAACCGGCAAAATAAAATTGGATGCCTAGCCCATTCAACAGGTAGTAACTATTGGTCATGGCTATCACCTGGTTCAGACTGGCTATACTAAAACCACCAGTGCCATTGCTTTGCCGCATAATGTGTGGGCGAATGGGTACATAGGTAATTGACTGAAAAGCAGCACCCGAAGCTAATTTTTTCTGGCGAGCTATTTCCGCCTGCTTTACTAAAGACTGAGCCTGCTCCAGTGTAAGGTCTTCTGTGCCACAAAAAGGGACAACTGGTTGAGTGGTTATCTGAGCTTGCACGACTGGGCAGAGGAATGCCAAAAAAAATAAGCAACGCAGTGCGAAACGTATACGTTTTTGCATGGGATGAATAGTAGACTCGGTGGTTACTAAAAGTGGATCATAATTCATGAAATTGCCTCAAAAAGTAGGCCATATATTCATGCCGTAAACATGGTCAGCGGGAAGAGTTTTGCGTTCTGGAGTTGTAAATATCTGAAAAAGTAAATAATAAGTATTGAATTTGTACAATTACTAAGCTAATATACTCATAAATAGAATTTGATAAACTGACAGTATAGTGTCTGTTAAATTGATGTGAAATTATTTGAATTCTATTTACAAACCGTTGATAGTCATTACATATTGGCGTAATAGCAGGCGTTTACTTTTGCAGGTAATTACCTAAGTAATACTAACCTGTTAACGTATGAAATCTAGTTTACTCTCTTTACCACCGTCGATTTGTGCTTTATGTAGATCCGTGTGGGCAACCTTTGCCATCGTATTTTCCCTGTGTACACTATCGGGATTTTCGGCTATGGCGCAAACGATAACCGGCCGTGTTGTGGCCGCTGATGATAACCAGCCATTACCGGGTGTATCGGTGGTGGTGAAAGGTACCACGACGGGTACGACAACCCGAGCTGATGGGTCGTATACACTCAATAGTGTCAATCCTAATTCGTCGCTGACGTTCTCATTTATCGGTTACGAAACGCAGAATATCGCTGTTGGCAATCGAACAACGCTCGATGTCTCGCTGAGAGCAGGTACATCGACACTCAGCGAAGTGGTGGTAACGGCGCTTGGTATCAAGAAAGATATTCGGAATACGGGTGTGGCGCTTCAGACGGTAGATGGTGCGCTGCTCACCAAGGCCCGTGAACCAAACCCAATCAACTCCCTGACGGGTAAAGTGGCAGGGTTAACGATTGGGGCCAGTTCCGAACTCCTGGGAGCACCTTCCATCGCGCTTCGGGGCAATACCGATGTGTTGTTTGTTGTCGATGGTATTCCAATCAATTCCGATACCTGGAACGTCAGTTCGGATGATATTGAAACCTATACGGTATTAAAAGGAGCGTCTGCTTCTGCTCTCTATGGTTTCCGGGGTAAAAACGGTGCCATTCTGATTACAACCAAGCGGGGTTCGAAAGACAAGCGGGGTTTCTCGGTAGAAGTCAACACCAGTCAGATGGCCGATCAGGGATTCCTGGCTATTCCGAAAGTACAGGATCAGTACGGTCCTGGCGAATATGGCGTGTATGCGTATGGCGATGGAAAAGGGGGCGGTATCAACGATGGTGATTATGACATCTGGGGGCCAGCACTGAATGGCCAGCTGATTCCTCAGTATGATAGTCCAGTGACGCCCGGCCAAACCTACACTACCAAATTCTGGGCGGGCTCCTTTACAAGCAATCGTCAGCCGACGCCATTTTTACCGCGTGGTAAAGATAACCTTAAGCGTTTTTTACAGACTGGGATTTTAAGTTCGAACAACATCGCCGTGTCGTCGTCGGGTGAGAAATATGACCTTCGTTTCTCAGTTTCGCAGAACTACCAGCGTGGACTGGTGCCCACTACCCGGTTGAATATCACCAACTTCAATACAACGCTGGGCTACAATTTTTCAAACCGGCTCCGGTTTGAGTCGAGCATCAACTTCAACAAGCAGTACACGCCCAATATCCCGGATGTGAACTACGGTCCAAACTCACTGATTTACAACGTTAATATCTGGGGTGGTGCCGACTGGAATATCGACGACATGAAGCAGATCTGGGAGCCAGGTAAAGAAGGAGTTCAGCAGATTTATGAAGAACACCAGCGCTACAATAACCCCTGGTTTCAGGCTAAATATTGGACACGTGGTCACTATATGAACAACTTGTACGGCTATACGTCCCTGAAATACAATCTCGCCGATGGTCTGGATCTGACCGGTAAAGTGCAACTGACAACCTGGGACCTGCTGCGCAACGAGAAATTTCCGTACTCTGCTACAACCTATGGCCGCGAAGAAGCACGGGGCGATTACCGGGAAGATCGTCGGAATCTGACCGACAACATTAACCAGCTGTTGCTGCAATACAACAAGCCTGTCACGAAAGATCTGACCATTAATGCATTGGCGGGTGCTGAAATGCGGGTGTTTAACTACAACTCGAACTACGCCAGCACAAACTACCTGATTGTACCGGGTGTTTATTCGCTCTCGAACTCGTCGAATCCTGTACAGGCATCGAGTTTTGCGTCGGATATGCGGGTGCTATCAGCCTATTATTCTGCTGACTTTACGTTCCGCGATTATGCAACGCTGTCGACCACGGGCCGTATGGATAAACTCTCAACGCTGCCTAAATCGAACAATACCTATTTCTATCCTTCGGTGGCGCTGAGCACTGTATTATCGGATTACCTACCTATTGCCCAGGCAGTACCGTTTTTATCTTTTCTGAAACTACGGGCTTCCTATGCCAACGTGAAAGACGGCCTGACGCGTAGTACCATTGGGGCAACGCCGACCCAGGGTGATGCCAATCCGCTAGGCTATGGAGCACAGTATTTCTCTGCATACGGCGGTCCCAGCTACCAGAACGCAGCTGTTTATTCAACCCCGCTGATTTACAACAATAAGCCGGCTGGTTTTTATACCAATACGCTGAACAACCCAAATTTGAAACCTAGCTCCACTTCACAAACGGAGTTTGGTCTGGATGCTCGTTTCCTGAATAACCGGGTTGCCTTAGATGCCGTGTATTATATCAGTAACGAAGGTCCGGCAATTTTCACCCTGAACCAGTCAGAAGGAACCGGCTACACAGGGAGGTTGGTAAATGGTATTAAAACTCAGAAGAAAGGCGTTGAATTATCGGTAACGACAAAAGCTATTCGTTCGTCTGGTGGCCTGAACTGGGATGTCGTCGCCAACTATTCGACCTACGTGCAACGGTTGAAAGAGGTATATCCAGAAGGTGGTATCAACACGGTAGCGTCCAGCTATTTCGTGAACGGAAGCAGCGGAAGCCGCTACATTAATATCGGCGACCGGGTCGATGCACTTTATGGTGGTGCCTTTTATAAAACCCCAGATGGTCAATTAATTAATGATGCTGGTGGACGACCTATTGCTAACCCGGTCTCGCAGTTTCTGGGGTATGTGAACCCGAAGTTTGTATGGGGAATTAACAACCGTTTTTCCTATAAAAACTTCAACTTCAGCTTTCAGTTCGATGGGCGCGTTGGGGGTGTGATCGGTGACTATATCAAGCAGAAAACCTACCAGGGCGGTCGTAACCTCGAAACCGCTGAAGGAGAAATTGGCGTTGCCCGTCTGAATGATGTACAGGGCGTTCAGTCTTACGTTGGCAGTGGCGTGGTTATTTCAGGCAGTACACCGATTAAATACGATGCTGCGACCGGAGCCATCACAAACTATGGTGAGCTGACCTATGCCCCGAACACAGCTAAAACATTCGTTCAGGATTACATAGCCCGTCAGTACGGCCAGACCGAATCTTACCTGATTAGCCGGTCGTTTGCCAAACTGCGCGAAGTGATCATCGGCTACTCGTTTCCCCAGCCACTCATCAGTAAACTGGGTTTACGGGCTGCGTCCGTATCATTTGTCGGTCGGAACCTGCTGTATTTTGCTGCCCGGAACGATATCGACCTCGATCAATTCATTACCGGTGCTACATCAGGTCTGCAAACACCCACGACCCGACGGTATGGGGTTAACCTGAATCTGACATTCTAAACTCACCACCTCTACTCTCTTCTGCCTTCGCTTTGTGCAAAGCGAAGGCAGAAGCTAACTGCTAACAAACTCATGAAACGCTATAAAAAAAGTTTGCTTGCTATTTTCGCATTGAGCCTGGCACTGAGTGCCTGCGAAAAGCCATTCGATCAGCTTGAGACCGATAACAACCGACCAACGAGTGTGCCAGCCTCGTTGATTATTCAGGGCATTGAAAACGATATGTACGCTGGTAGCAATGATCCATCGGGCTACAATGGGGTAACGGGTAGCCCCTGGGGACCAGAGCAACGCTGGAATCAGTTCTATTGCTCCAATTACAACTACTACGCAACGAATGATTATGCCTGGACATCGACAAGCTTATACTATACGACATTGAAAAATGTTGTGCAGATGGAAGCGGAAGCTAAAAAAGCGGGCCAGCCAGATATAAACGTTTACTCTGCGCTTGGTAAATTCTTTCGCGCTTACTTTTTCGAGAATATGACCAAACGACTCGGTGATATTCCAATGACTGATGCGCTTCAGGCTGCGGGTAATCTTACCCCAAAATACAATACACAGAAAGAAGTATACGTGCAGGTACTAAGCTGGCTCGACGGCGCCAATACGGATTTGACCACGCTTATTGCTAAAGCCGATAATAACCTGGCTGGCGATTTCTACCTCGGTAACAGCCTGACGCAGTGGCAGAAAGTGGTGAATACGTACAAGCTGCGGGTGTTGGTAAGTTTGAGTAAGCAGGAAGCCGATACGGACCTAAACGTAAAAGCCCGCTTTGCCGATGTGCTGAATAACCCGACAAAGTACCCGATCCTGACCGGAATGGCGGACAATTTGCAGTATGTCTATAACAGTACCTACAACAAATACACCCGTAGTCCAGACAATTTTGGGCAGAACGCCACTCGCGAAAATATGGCTGCTACCTACCTCGGTACGTTGACAAGCCTGAAAGATCCACGGACATTTGTCGTGGCCGAACCTGCTGGTTCATTAGTAGCGGCTGGTGCCAAGCCAACGGATTTTAGCGCGTTCTTAGGCGCTTCATCAGGCGAAGATTTACAAATAATGGCCTCTAAAGCCAACGTTGGCGGTTATTCGTTCCAGAACCGCAAGCGCTATTATAGCACCTACACTGCCGAGCCCTATATCATTATCGGTTACCCCGAACTGATGTTCAACATTGCCGAAGGAGTTAACCGGGGCTGGGCGTCGGGTAATGCCGAAACGTATTATCAAAAAGGGATTCAGGCATCGTGGGGCTTTTATGGCCTGACCGATGGGGCGAATACGGTTTATTTTTCAGCTGACGGAGGTTACAAAAACTTTAATACCTACACCGTGAATGTGAGCTTCGCTGACTATTATGCACAGACCACTGTAAAATATGCGGGCAATACTGCGGCTGGTCAGGCACAGATTCAGACACAGAAATACCTGGCTTTTGCACAGAATTCGGGTATGGAAGCCTTCTACAACCAACGACGAACAGGCGTTCCGACGTTTTTGGTCGGTCCAGGAACGGCAAATAGTAGCCGAATTCCGCTCCGGTGGCAGTATCCATCTACAGAACGATCTTACAATACCGCCAACAATACATCGGCTGTTACAAGCCAGTTTGGTGGCACTGACGACATCAATGCCGCTATGTGGATTTTGAAATAATTGCTCTGGCCTATCAATAATTACTTGGACCAATAAGGTTTTAAAATCTTATTGGTCTTTTTCGAGCTTTTAGACATGCGATTAATTCGTCTACTTTTTTGTGTTCTGCTAGGCTCCCCGGCGATGGCTCAACCAGCGCAGAATCTGATTCTGGTGACCCTCGATGGTGTACGCTGGCAGGAGATTTTTAATGGAGCCGACTCTACCTTGCTTTTTGATCCCGTATTCAGTCGCGATACGGCTGGCGCCCATAAACAGTTCTGGGCCGCTACCCCCACCGAACGCCGGAAACGACTTACGCCCTTTATCTGGAATACCATTGGCCAACAGGGGCAACTCTACGGGAATCGACAATTGGGTAGCCGGGTGAATGTCTCGAATCCGCACTGGTTCAGTTATCCGGGCTATAACGAAATTCTGACTGGGTATGCCGACGACCGAATCAAGTCGAACGATAAAATTGACAACCCGAACGTAACAGTACTGGAGTTCCTGAACAAGCAACCTGGCTTTGCTGGTAAAGTGTCCGTTTTTTCGTCCTGGGATGTCATTGAAGCGGCTGTCAACGAGAAGAAAACTGGTATTTATGCCAGCTCGGCTAATGAACCCACCCAACCACGCACGGCCACCGATTCATTGCTGAGCGATATAACGGCGTTGTATCCGCGAGAAAATGGCGATGGCGTACGAGCCGATTTTCTGACGTATTTTAGTGCCCGGCAGTACATGAAACAGAATCAGCCACGGGTGCTTTTTTTATCGTTCGACGAGACCGATGATCTGGCCCATGCCGGACGTTATCTAGATCATCTCCGAATGCTTCAGTCGATTGACGGATACCTGGCTGATTTGTGGAAAATGATCCAGAAAATGCCACAGTATGCCGGAAAAACAGCTATATTGGTTACGACTGATCATGGCCGAGGCCATACACCAAAAGCCCGCTGGAAAGATCATGGCACAAAAACGGCCGACTCGTATCAGATATGGATGGTAACAATGGGTACTGGAATTTCCGCTACTGGCGAGCAGAAAAACGGCCCCGTGTTCTTTCAGAATCAGATAGCAGCTACGTTGGCTCAGTTACTGGGCTTTGACTTTAAGGCTGACCATCCAGTAGGAAAACCAATTGATACAATAGTAGGCGCAAATCGGTGATTGGTTTGTGTCAGAACAGAAGCAAGCTGTCATGATAAATCGTAGAACACTTCTTAAAGCGTCGGCGCTACTGCCGTTCGTGCCTGCCGTCGACGGCCAGAACATTCCATCCTCAACGGCCCGTAAGCGTAGCCTTCGCTTTGCGTACCTCGGCGATACGCATATTACGCCAGACAGTAAGCCGATGGAATCTGTTGCGAAGTGTTTTCAACATGCACAGAGCCACGCCGATAAGCCATCATTTATCCTGCACGGGGGCGATGTGATCATGGATGCCCTGGCAAAGGATCGCTCGGATGTGCAGAAACAATGGGATGCCTGGAACTCCGTCGTGAAAGCGAACAACTCGCTGCCTATCGAATACTGCATTGGTAATCATGATATCTGGGGTTTCGAGAATGCGAAAACAGACCCCAGCTATGGCAAAAAATGGGCGATCGATCAAATGAAGATCGGCAATCGGTATCGGTCATTTGACCGCAGTGGCTGGCATTTTATTATTCTCGACAGCGTGCAGCCCAAACCAGACGGAAAGTGGTATACGGGCAATATTGACGCTGAACAATTAGATTGGTTAAAACAGGATCTGGTTAAAACGGGCACGAAAAAGCCAACTCTAGTCCTGTCGCACATTCCGATTTTTAGCCCCACCGGCTTCTTTAGTGACAATAATATCAAGGATGGCAACTGGACTATTCCGGCGGCTTTGGTTTTGTCGAATACGCCTGAATTACTGAAGCTGTTTTATCAATACCCGAACGTAAAAACCGCCCTGAGTGGACACATGCACCTGCTCGACCGGGTGGATTATAACGGCGTTACGTACCTGTGTAATGGGGCTGTTTGTGGCGACTGGTGGCGTAACGATACCTATCAGCAAACGAAAGCCGGCTATGCCCTTATTGATTTATACGATGATGGAACGGTGGAACGGACCTATTTACAATACCAATAGTGCTATGCAAGTCATTGCCAATTTATTCGCTCAGAGTGGAGACGACGCCTATTATGGCGAGCCTGTAACCCAACTTGAACACGCCCTGCAATGCGCTCAATTGGCCGAGAAGGCCGGTGCTGATGAGGAAACAGTAGCGGCCGCTTTTCTGCACGATATTGGCCACCTTTTACCCCCCGAATTAGCTGGGGGCTACATGGATGGCTATGGCACCGTTGACCACGAAAAACTCGGTGCTGATTATCTGCGTGAGATGGGTTTTTCGGAAAAAGTAGGTCAACTGATTGAGCATCACGTGAATGCCAAGCGATATCTGGTGTATAAAAAACCAGAATACTTCGCCCGATTGTCGGAAGCGAGTGTAAAAACGCTGGAATTTCAGGGCGGCCCGATGAAAGCGGGGGAGGCCCTGGCGTTTGAGACGAATCCTTATTTCCGGGAGATTCTACAGGTCCGGGGCTGGGATGAACAGGCCAAAATACCCGGTTTGCCTACTCCCGACATGGCGCATTACTTAGCCATCTGCCAACGATGCGCTGGATACGAGGCCGACTCTTGGCATTAAGTTACGCGGGTGATGCTTGTTGCGCATTCGGACTTATTCGCTATTTTGTCATGCTTCATCAATAATACCTTCTTGCTAGCATAACAAAAATCTATGCGTTCTCCCGCTTTTCTGCGCAACCCAACCACCTTTGTTATTTTCGGTGCAACAGCCGCTTTTTGCACCTACGCCTGCATGTACGCCTTTCGAAGGGGCATTACGGCAACTACCTTCGAAGGCATGTTCTTTGCGGGCATCAGCTATAAAATCTGGCTCGTTACGGCGCAGGTATTTGGTTACGCGGTATCGAAAGGCATTGGGGTAAAGGTGGTTTCGGAAATGTCGCCGGGACGTCGGGCTATCAATATTCTCTTCTTTGTGGCCGTTGCGCTCTCAGCTTTACTCGGATTTGCGCTGGTTCCAGCTCCGTATAACATCGTCTTTCTGTTTCTGAATGGTCTGCCGCTTGGTCTGGTGTATGGCACCATGCTTGGCTTTTTAGAAGGTCGCCGTCAAACGGATGCGCTCGTAGCTGGCTTAACCGCTTCGTTTATTTTCGCATCAGGTTTTGTCAAAACAGTGGCTTTGACGATCAAAAGCGCCTGGGGGGTATCTGAATTCTGGTTACCGTTTGTAACGGGTTCCTTATTCGTTTTGCCGATGCTCGTGTCGATCTACGCCATGACGCTACTACCACCACCTACCGACGAAGACCGCGCCCTCCGCACCGAACGCAGACCGATGGATGCCGACGAACGAAGCGCTTTTGTTGGGAGCTTTAGACCCGGCCTGATTTTGCTGATCCTGTCTTATGTATTACTATCAGCCTTCCGTGATTTTCGGGATAATTTCGGCCCCGAAATCCTGAAAGATGCGGGCGTTGACAATCCTGGCATTTTCGCCAAAACCGAAACAATGGTGGCCGTTGGAATCCTGATTGTCATGGCCCTTCTTCAGCGGGTAACCGATAATTTTCGGGCATTTACTCTGCTCAACGGACTAATGCTGGCGGGTGGAGCAATGGTCGGTTTGAGTACCTATGCTTATTCAATCGATACGCTTTCGCCGGGTAACTGGTTTTTGCTGACGGGCTTAGGCTTGTATATGGCTTATGTACCCTGCAATGGTCTCTATTTCGAGCGGTTGATTGCCTCGTTCCGCTACGTGAGTACGGTAGGCTTCATCGTAACGCTGGCCGATTGGTATGGTTATCTGGGCAGCGTGTCGGTCCTTCTTTATAAGAACTTCGGGCACGCCAACATCAGTTACCGCGAATTTTTCATGTATGGAGCCTACATCATGGCTGTGTTGTATATGTTGCTGGTCATCGCTTCATTTATGTATTTCAGAAGGCGTTTTCAGGAAATAGTGGTTGTTGTTCGGGAAGAAAGTATTGCTTAAAATCAACCGTAATTTCGTACTATTGCATCCGCAATACGAACTAATCATGCATCAGTTTACACAGTCAATACTAACCAATTACCGCCCCAAACAGGATGGTAGCCGGAGGTATTGGGCAAACTGGTCAGGTTGTTGACGACAACAAAAACGCAACGAATCAAACCATACTTATAAGCCCGGCTTCCTCATCAGAATGCCGGGCTTTTTTTATCCATGCAATCCTTAAACGAACTTCATCAACTAATCGCCGATCGGTATATTTCTGTGCAGAAGCACCCGACGGTCGATCTCTTTATTTACAATTACGCACCCAAAACGCAGTACGAGCGACTTTGGAATGACTGGACGCTGACCTGCCGTGGACTGATTCTCGATGCTGCCGGGCAGGTGGTAGCGCGTCCATTTCGCAAGTTTTTTAATCTTGAAGAACATGATCCCAACGAAATTCCAGTTGAACCATTTGACGTATACGAAAAGATGGATGGTTCATTGGGAATCCTGTATTGGCTTAATGATCGACCCTATTTAGCAACGCGTGGTTCGTTCACAAGTGAACAATCGCAGCGTGGTACAAAAGTGTTATACGACCGTTATGCGCATACATTTGATCGACTTGATCGGTCGAAAACGTACCTATTCGAGATCATTTACCCTGAAAATCGGATCGTAGTTGACTACGCTGATTTGGATGATCTTGTTCTGCTGGCCGTAATTGACAACGAAACAGGGCAAGATGAAAATCTGCCCGACGACTTGGGATTTCCAGTAGTGAAACGCTACGATAGTATCGCCGATTTTCGGATGCTATCAACGGGTGATGAATTCAATCGAGAAGGGTTTGTTGTGAAATTCGAGAGCGGGTTGCGCGTAAAAATCAAACTGGCCGAATACGTGCGTCTCCATCGAATCATGACCGGCGTCTCGAACGTGGCCATCTGGGAGTATCTTGCCGCCGGAAAATCGCTGGACGAACTTCTTGAAGCCGTTCCCGACGAATTTTATGCCTGGGTGAAGCAAACGAAATCACAGCTGGAAACGCAGTATGTCCAGATTGACAATGAATGTCGTGCTGCTTTTCAAGATCTCGGCGACCGAAAAGAAAACGCCTTTTACTACCAGACGCAACGCTATCCGTCGGTTCTGTTCAAAATGTTAGATAACAAACCTTACGATTCTATCATCTGGAAACACATTCGCCCAACATTTCAGAAGGCCTTTAAAGCCGATGACAATTAGCCTGGGCCAAGACAGCAAATGAAACAAGTCCTAATTTTAACCGGCCTGAGTGGAAGCGGTAAATCAACCTTTGCCAAACAGTTTTGTGCCGAAACCCCAAATTGGCTGCGCGTCAATCGCGACGATCTCCGTCGTAGTCTATTGTCCGTATCGCTTAGTGAATTCTGGGCAACTTGGCCCGACAAGGAGAAGAACCGGATTGAAAATATCGTTAATGAGTTGCAGAAAACGGCCATCCTGGACGGATTAGCGCGAGGTTGGCACATACTGATCGACAACACAACCCTGAAACTGAGTTACATCAACGAGTTTCGAAAACTACTTTCTGGTCATTTCGATGAGGTTGAAATCAACTACAAACTAATCGACGTTCCGGTAGATGAATGCATCCAGCGGGATCGGTACCGACTCGATTCAGTAGGGGAGGCCGTGATTCGGAAACAGGCTGAACAACTTGGTATGCTTAAGAAGAATTTCAAATTTCAGACCGAAATCCTGACGAGGAATCCTGTTTTCCAACGAGAACAGGACGAGGCATTGCCGCGTTGCGTATTGGTCGATATTGATGGAACCGTAGCTAAAATGGTTGACCGAGTCAACGGTGGTCGCTTTCCGTTCGACTGGCATCGGGTAGGCGAGGATACCCCTAAATGGCCGATTATCAATCTGGTAAAATCGTTGAAGATATCGGGTTATCAGATCATCTTCTTTTCAGGACGAGACACCGTTTGCCGACCCGAAACTACGGCCTGGCTTAATCAGCATTTTGGCTGGCAGTCCGAATCCACGGCGGCCGAATCCACAGCGCCAGATTATCAATTATTTATGCGCCCTCAAAATGATAACCGCAAGGATTCGATTATTAAACATGAGCTGTTTGAGCAACACATTCTGGGTAAATGCTACGTCGAACTCGTAGTAGACGACCGCCAGCAAGTAGTAGATATGTGGCGACGAACGCTAGGACTAACGTGCGTACAGGTGGATTATGGGGATTTTTAAGGAGGCTTATTCGGATTTCATCGACTTTGATTGCCTAGCCGTTAAAATAACTCCAGCATGCCGTATTCGTCTGATTCGTTCAATTTTTGAAGATCATCGATATGCTTTTGCAGAGTTTCGAAAACACTTGCTGACGACTGATTGCCCATTCTCAATAAAACAACTTTCGGAGGGAAGCCGTATGTATTGGCTAGATTGTAATAGTCGTCGTTCGTGATGATGATTTGGTTATTCATGCGCGCCCATTGCCAGATGGCAATATCTTCTGCAGGAATCGGTAGGCCTGTTCGGGTAACGTGTAGGCAGTCAGAGAATATATCCGCTAATTTCTTTACTAAACGATAAGACAAATTAGCGTCAAGTAGAATTTGCATTAGGCTGCAATCAAACGGGTACGGCGTTCACTATCAGCCGCAAAGGCTAGTGCCGCCCGAATGTGATCGATTGTTAACTCTGGGAAATCGTCCAGAATTTCGTCATTCGTCATGCCCGACGCCAGCCAGCTTAGAATATCCTGCACGGCAATACGAGTACCTTTGATGCAAGGCTTGCCGAAACGAATTTCGGGATTCAAACTGATATACTCCTGATAATTACGCATATCCAAATATAGCAAAACTTACGGCCGATGCATCAATAAGCCATCTTCGATTCCATTAACCCAGTTTCTAGCAAACTAAACCTATTTTCGCCCCATCTTTGTTACTCATACAGACGCGTATAGTTCATGCAGAACTGAGCTTTGGGCAAATCACTGCCATTAGGCAATTCGCTCATTTACTCATTCACTCATTCGCCATTAATACATGAAACTCCTTAAAGTTGCCGCTGGTGTCCTGAATCAAATCCCGCTTGACTGGGAACACAATAAGAAAAACATTATCAATGCCATTGAGGAAGCTCAGCGACAAGACGTGAGTCTGCTGTGTTTGACCGAATTATGCATTTCGGGCTATGGCTGCGAGGATGCCTTTTTTGCACAGAATACCATCGATCAATCCATTGCTTCGTTGCTGGATATTGTTCAATACACGAATGACATTGCCGTGGCTGTGGGACTGCCGTTGCGGCACAACAACCGCACATACGATACGGCCTGTCTAATTGCCAATAAGCGAATTCTGGGCTTTGCTGTAAAGCAGAACCTGGCAAATAACGGCGTTCACTACGAAACACGCTGGTTTCAGCCCTGGAATCCTTATGTTCGGGATGAGATCAAAATCGGGGATTTCTCGTATCCTTTTGGGGATGTCGTATTCGATCTGTCAGGTATTCGGATTGGTTTTGAGATTTGCGAAGATGCCTGGGTCGCTAACCGGCCGGGCCGGATGTTGTATGAGCGCGGAGTCGATATTATCCTGAACCCGACCGCCAGCCACTTTGCTTTTCTCAAATCGCAGGTACGCGAACGATTTGTGGTCGATGCGTCACGGGCGTTTGGCGTTAGCTACGTGTATAGCAACATGTTAGGCAACGAAGCTGGTCGAATGATTTACGACGGCGATGCGATGGTGGCTTCCAACGGTGAATTGCTGGTGTCGGGGCCGCGCCTGAGTTACGAGGATTTTCTGATTGTTCCGGCTGTGGTCGACGTAGAAGCTACCCGCCTGAATCAGACCCAAAACCGAAGTAATATCGCCCTCGCTTACCCAAATCTGCGTGTGTCGGATCGGTTCGATTGGCCGGATATTGCGCCCGTTATCCAGAAAGCCGAACTCGAAGCCTGGGAACGGGGCGGTTATCTGAAAGAAGAAGAGTTTGCACGGGCGGTTGCGCTCGGCCTGTTTGATTACCTGCGGAAAAGTCGTTCGCAAGGGTATGTGCTGTCATTGAGTGGAGGAGCTGATTCGTCGGCTATTGCTGCACTTGTGTCCCTAATGATTCGGATGGCTGTGCAGAATCTTGGTTTGGAGGGTGTTAAGAAAAAGCTCAGTTATATAAAGGCGCTTCAGGCTTGTGAATCATCCGAAGCAATGGTAGGCAAGCTCTTGACGGTTATGTATCAGGGCACCGAAAACTCGTCGGACGATACGTTCAATTCGGCGAAAGAACTAGCCGACGATATTGGAGCAACCTTCATGAATATCAATATCAACGGCCTGGTCGAAACCTATCGCGGACTTATTGAGGAACAGTTAGGGCGAAAACTTTCCTGGGAGACCGATGATCTGGCGCTGCAAAATATTCAGGCGCGGGTTCGTGCTCCAAGCATCTGGATGCTGGCCAATCTCAATAATGCCTTGTTACTCACCACTTCGAACCGTTCCGAAGCCGCCGTTGGCTATGCAACTATGGATGGCGACACCGCGGGCAGCATTTCGCCCATTACTGGTATCGACAAGCATTTTCTGCGGGGCTGGCTGCGCTGGCTCGAAACGGTTGGCCTGAACGTTAAAAACGAATCGACCCCCGCCGACCGCACTGGTTCGGTTATGGAGCCAACCGCGTCTGATGACTTAATTAAGGTCAAGGGCTTGCACGCTGTCAATAACCTACAACCCACCGCCGAACTGCGACCGCTAGACAAAAAGCAAACCGACGAAGACGACCTGATGGCCTATGATGTCCTGAATTCCATTGAAGAAGCCGCCATTCGTGATAAACAGCCGCCAGTGGAAGTTCTGAAACTTGTGGAAGTTCGCTATGCTGGTGTTCATGATCGGGAGAAGTTGCTGGTCTGGGTTGAGCGGTTTTTCAAACTCTGGAGCCGAAACCAATGGAAGCGCGAACGCTATGCTCCCTCGTTCCACCTCGACGACCACAACCTCGATCCACGCTCATGGTGCCGCTTCCCAATATTGTCGGGTGGTTTCGAGAAAGAAATTGCCGAGATGCGTGACTGGGCAAACGAGCAGAAGCCAAGTGGGCGGAAAGGCAAGATTGGGTTTTAGGTAAGCCCGTGTAACTTTGTGAAAAGCCGTTATCTATGATTACGCCGGAAGAATTTCCCTATATCAAATCCTTGTACGTGAACGACTGTTACGCGTATAAGGATTTCAACATTGAGCTACACGACTACAAACCGTTTAGTCATCTGATTTTGACAGGGAAGAATGGATCGGGAAAGAGTACGATTTTGAGGATAATTAATAATCATATTTCTTCTTGGCGAGGAAAAACGGCTTTTTTAAACGGCGCGATAGATCCAATTCAGCAAGTTGCTGAGCTGAAATCTAGTATTAAAAGTCGCTCATCTAAACAAGGGATGAATGACTCAACAGTGCGGACATGGAAAACAAAACTTTCAGAATTAGAACGAATACTGCCAACTTATGTAGTTCCAGTAGACACCATTTGGACTCAAAATAAAACTCAACTTATATATTCCCATCTAAAGGCTAAGCGTAATAGTGAAGTAAGCCCGGTTAGCACTGTTACAAAGGAAACAGATTTTACAAACGAACTTCAAAATAGCGATTCCACAGAAACTTTTATTAAACAGTTTAAGCAGTATTTGGTAAATAAGAAGGTTTACCAAGCCTTTGATCAACTAGAGAATGATAAAACTCGACTCTCTGAATCCGAAGCGTTTTTTAGTAAACTCACGACTGCTTTTCGTTCAATATTTGAAGATGAAAATTTGAGCTTAGTTTTTGTCCGAGAAAACTTTGAATTCTTTCTTCAATTATCTGATGGCCGCCAACTTACATTTGACGTTTTATCTGAGGGGTTTTCTGCCTTACTTAGCATTTTAATGGACTTGTTCATGCGCGTTGATCTCATCCGTAAACAAGTCAATGACTACAGTTACAACCCCTGCGGCATTGTCCTAATTGATGAACCGGAAACGCATTTGCACCTACAATTACAAGAGCAGGTTTTGCCATTACTAACCAGCTTATTTCCAAACATTCAATTCATTGCGGCTACACATTCACCGGCTGTAATTGCCAGTATCAAGAATGCTACAATTTTTGATTTGACGACGAAAGAAAGTCGTATTAGTGAAGAGACGGCGGGCCGGAGTTATTCGGATTTGATGATGTCGCACTTCGAGCTGAACAATGAATATTCTGACATTGCTGATGGGATTATTGCTCAGGTCAATAACGTACTAGCTACGCTTGGTGATAAGCCAACCGAAATGAAAGATGCTTTGCAGGCGATTTACGATGAGAACAGCGATTACCTTTCCCCGACTCTTAAAGTTGAATTGGAGTTATTAATCGCCCAACAAGAAGCTCAACAGACTGCCCACCAATGATTAACGTAGTTCGGGACCAACCCGCTCCGCCTTCATTATCTAGTCAAAAATCGTATCGTAGTTCAGACGTAATTGACGCATTACACCAAGTTTTTAGAGGGAAATGTTACCTGACAGAGAAGGTATTCGATAGCCCCAACGAAATGGAGGTCGATCATTTCATGACGCAAACTGAGAGTCCGGACTTAGTCTATACCTGGGATAACCTGTATGCTATTGACCAGAAGGCTAACAAACAACGGCCAAAGCAAACGCCAGTAGGTGGTTATCTTGATCCTTGCCATGAGGACGATGATGTTGAGCAGGAAATAATCTACGTTGTTGAGTTCGGGGGAAATTCTTTGTTTAAGGCAAGGGATTTGTCTAATCAAAAAGCCATAAATACGGCTAACCTTCTGAATCATCTTCACAAAGACTTAAAGCCTGCAGTCAAAGACAAGCATCATGAAGTGGTCAATGCTGTGGCTGAATGGCACAATGCAAAGAAACTGGGTAATGAGAATGAAGAATTTGAGAAGGAGTTATTGATTAAAAAACTTTTATCTCGTGATAGCCATTTTACAATGCTAATGCGATCCATAAAAGCAATACAAAGCCTACCTCCCGAATTCTTCGACTAAGCCGGTCTCTAATGAAACAACTCATTCCCGCCGGAGCGCCAGCCGGCCTGCTCTTCGCTGCTCTTTGGGCTTCGGCCTCTGTTGCTACCAAGTTTGGCGTGCAGTCTGCACATCCGCTTATTCTGGCTAACGTCCGATTTCTTATCGCAGGGAGCGGCATGCTTCTTTATGCGTACGGAGTCCAGCGTAACGAGACAGGTAGTCCAAAAAACGCCTGGCCTACGCGTGTAGAATTTCGCCAATTAGCCATCTTCGCACTGCTCAATACCACTATTTATCTCGGTTCGTTTGTGATGGCGCTTAAGCAGGTATCGGCAGGTATTGGCAGCTTATCGACGGCCACCAATCCATTGTTCATTGCCTTATTATCGGCGCTATGGCTACGTCGAATGCCACGTTGGAATGAACTGGGTGGCTTGCTGCTGGGCCTTTTAGGAGTAGGAATTGCGACTTACCCGCTGCTTCAAAATAGCTACGCTACTGTTGAAGGACTACTGATTCTGTTGGTTGGAACGATCTCCATATCGGCGGCAACGGTCTATTATGCCAGCATCAACTGGCGATTGCCGAATCTGGTTACCAATGGCTGGCAGGTGTTATTAGGTGGTTTTCAATTACTCCCATTCACGTTGCTCGTCGCTGTACTTGATCCTGCCGTATTGAGCGAATCTCACTTTGACGCACGCTTTTGGGCGTCAGTCTTCTGGCTGATTCTGCCCGTCTCGGTGGCAGCACTGCAACTGTGGTTCTATCTGGTTCGGCAAGATGCAATCCGGGCATCCCTATGGCTATTTCTCTGCCCGATTTTCGGTTTCGCGTACTCGTACCTACTCATGGGCGAACCCATAACCCTTTTCACTGTTGCCGGAACGGGGCTGGTTATTGGCGGATTGTGGCTGGGGAGGAAATAGATTTATTCCTTCAATACCGTCATTTCCACGCGCCGATTGAGTTTTCGGGTGTTTTCAGAATTATTGCTCGCGATGGGGCGGGTAGGGCCATAGCCGCGTGTGGTAACTCGGTTAGCAGCAATTCCATTCTTTACCAGATAATCCTTTACTAACTCTACCCGCTGTTTAGAGAGCTTAAGATTCTCGTCAAAATCGCCCTGATTATCGGTATGACCTGCCAGCTCAATTTCGGCGGTAGCATGGTCACGCATAAAGGCCAGCAGTTGATCTAAGGCGGGTTGAGCATCGGGTAGCAGTTCTGCCTTACTCTGAACAAACTGGAGCGCCTGTAGCTGCGTCGTTTTGCCAGCAGCAGCCACGATTGGCGGAGGAGTATAAACCACTTTTGCATCCAGCGTTTTAGGGGGCGTTACACGCGATGTTTGAACGACAGACGTATTACTGACCGCAGGTTGCTCAGATACTGGTGGAGTTGTAGCAGGGCGAGCAGGTGGGGGTGATACTACGGTTGATGTTGTCGCATGGACTGGGGAAGCTGTAGTTGTGCTAACAGGTTTTGAGTTAATCCGGAATAGTAGAATGGTTTTTCCGAATAATCGATTTGTACTACCCGACGTAAAAGCCAATTGCTCATCAGTCGTACCATACCCTTCGGCTTTGGTTGAAATAATATAAGGCAATTTTGGATCAAGCTTAAGCTGGAAACTACCATCAGCATTTGTTACCTGCTGTGTATAGATCACACCTGCTTGATTTTTTGCCATTACTATGGCTCCAGCGATGCTCTTTTGCGTTTGACCATCCTGTACTGTTCCTTCAAGGGAGGCTGTTCCATCTGGTGGAGCAACTTGGTGTTTGGGTTGTGCCAACCCTACAGACGGGCCTAAGTTACTCAGGCACAGGCCTCCAAAAATCACTATATATTTTGTCCACTTCATACTATAGAGGCAACGTTGCAACGTACCGCAAAAGTACGTTTAAATACCTAAAACTTACCCATCGGTCCTGCCTGAATTAGCCTAATTTCAGGCTAATTTTTGATCGTAAAAAATGATAGATAATTGGCTGATTTACAGTATAGTTATATGGTGAAAATTGTTGGTAAAAAATGAACGGGAAAACACTCTTTTTCGTTACTATTGTATGACACAGAAAACCAACGCAACGATGCATTCCCCGAACGCTCAGGCACCCCTTGCACAGGCTTCAGCGGGCAATTTGCCGCTCGACGATAACTGGCGGAAGTCTATTCCGGCGCAGGTGTTTCTGAACCACTTTTTTGCGATGGATTACCACATCCATCACCAAAACGACCTTTTTGACCTCGCTAAATTTCCCATTTTTCAACAGTTCTATGGGCGTGCGACTGATGAAAACCGCAAAGCGCTGGAGAAGTTATTACTAAATAGCTGGAGCGCCGAATATGCCCTGCGTATTACGCCTGTTGTTAATGACGAACAGTATCTACAGAGCTCGTTGCATTGGACGTTTCCGCAGGCTTATTACAGCGCCCTGTTCAGTGCACGGGCATTTCTGGCCGTGCAGGGTATTAATGTGAGTAATGAAGAATTGATTCGCAAGCGGATTGGCAACATGGTTGTTCGCGGTTATTACCCGGCTTCAATTGGCTATTATGCACTCGGGCCAATCAACAGCTATCGCATTCAACGGTTACCGATGGCGAAGCGGTTTACCGTAGCTGCTAAATCCGATTTATTGTTGCCTTCGCGCGAAGGTTCGGTTCAGGTTGAACTGGCGCAGTTTCTGAAAACCACTCGTGATCAGCGGGTGCGGGCTTTACGTAACGCGATTCAGACGAATCCGAAAACGGCATTACGTAGTCCGAAAACAGGTGAGATTCTGCAAAAATTCAGCGTAGAGCAATACAAGCAGTTGGCTAAGCAAATCGGATATACGACCTACTTCGACATGTTGAGCCGACTGCGGATTTCGTCAACAAATCGGGAAATCGAACGGTTTGTCGATTCTGAAATTGATGTGAAACTGTTCCACCAAAGTTTAGTGAATATTGTGGCTCATGTGAATTCAGTTCACGAAGCTTATATTGCGAAGGCGCTTGGTATGCAGGCTTATCGCCAATTAGTAGCCAAATTGCCGTCTTATCTCCAGGAGAGTTTTGTGCGGGATCGAATGAACACGGTCATTGCGCCGATGCTGGAAGAACCACAATCAGGACAGGAACCCTACTTACGAATGGCGGCCTAATCGTTAGCCTATATAGTTTGAAAGCCCGATGAGCAATTCATCGGGCTTTTTTTGTTTGTATTGGTAAAATTATAATTTGGACGATTTTAATCGATTGCATTATTCTTTAAAGAAGATGAGCAGTGACTTTCGTTGTTAAAAAATCGTAGTGGGCTGAATATCATTATAATTCATGGAAAGTGATAGTTTTTATCTATGAGCTGATTGATAAAAATCATATTCTCTATGCGTATTGCTTCCGTAATTTGCACTTGATCAAGATTGATTCTTAATACAACCTCAGTAAATTCCATGAAAAATCACATTGTCTCAGTTGGGTCTCAGTTCCCGGAGTTTAAGAAACTAGCTGTTGTTTCGCTCGATAAAGACAACGAGTTCTACGAAATCTCGTCAGACGATCATAAGAATGCGGGTCAGTGGCTAGTTATGTTCTGGTGGCCTAAAGATTTCACCTTCGTTTGCCCAACTGAAATTGCCGAGTTCAACAAGAAGTTCGAAGATTTCCAGGATCGAGACACGATGGTTATTGGTGCTTCGACAGATAGCGAATTCGTTCACCTGGCATGGCGTAAAAACCACGACGATCTGCGTGGTCTGAAATTCCCAATGCTGGCCGATACCTCGAAGTCACTGGCCGAAGAACTGGGTATTCTGGAAGCAAACGAGAAAGTAGCATATCGCGTAACGTACATCGTTGATCCACAGGGTATTGTTCGTTGGGTAGCGGTTAACGACCTATCAGTTGGCCGGAACGTAAATGAAGTAATTCGCGTGTTAGACGCTCTGCAAACCGACGAACTTTGCCCATGTAACTGGGTTAAGGGCGAAGCTACGTTAACGGCTTAATCAATGATTTAAAGAGCGAAAGAACGCAAGAGTGAAAGAGCGATGCCGCTGGCAGTCTTTTCACCCTTCGCTCTTTCGCTCCGCTTCGGCGGTCCGATTTCACTCTTTAAAATCATGACGACCACACAAAACGAAACTGTTACGTCGCTACTGAATTTAGTGGGACTGGATACAGAAGCCGAGTATCCTGCATTGGATGCGCTGGCGAAAGCTGATCATCGCTATTTGCGTGATCTGAAAATTAATGTTGGCAATGTGCTCAACAGTAGTCAGACGCTGACGAAAAAAGAGAGCTTACTGCTGGCTCTGTCAGTAGCTGTCAACGAAAAACTACAACCGCTGGTTGATTCTCTGACAACCGCTGTCCGACAGGAAGGAGCAACCGATGCCGAGGTAGCCGAAACCATTGCCTGCACTTCATTGCTGAGCACGAATAACGTGTTTTATCGGTTCCGGCACTTTGTTGGTAAAGACTATTATCAGCAAACACAGCCAGGTATTCGCATGAGTATCATGATGAATCCGGTACTGGGCAAGGAGTTTTTCGAGCTAATGAGTCTGGCCGTATCGGCTGTTAATGGTTGTGAGCTCTGCGTTCGGTCGCACGAGGAAAGTGTGCTGAAACACGGTGCTAGTGAAGCACGTATTTTTGACGCCATCCGGTTGGCCTCGGTCATTAAAGGCTTGATTACACTGTTGTAGGATTGCGAGTCGTTGATAAACCCGACAAGATAAAAAATGAGCTGCCGGGAAACATTAGTAAATGAAGATGCGTTAAAGAAATGTAACGCATATATAGTCTGGTGCCAGATGTAAGAAATATAGTATGTTGCTACTGTAATTACTGTTGCAATAAATTGCCTCTTATATTCTCAGTACTGTATCTGCCGTAATGTAAAGCCCGCTCTCTCTAAACAAGAAGCGGGCTCTTTTTTGACGGCTGATTTAAACGCAGAGATGCGGAGAACACAGAGAATAGTAATGCGCTATAACTTTCTGTGTTCTCCGCATCTCTGCGTTTAAACTATACTGTTTTGACCAGATCGACCAGGGTTTCGATCCAGATTGGGCTATCATTCAGGCTCTCGACTAATTGCCAGTGCTTTCCGCCTGCCTGCTCAAATAATTCCTTATATTCTACCCCTACCTCGATTGTGGTCTCCAGACAATCGGCCACAAAAGCGGGCGAAAACGCCAATACACTCTTGATCTCTTTAGCCGGTAATTCCTTAATGACGTCGTCGGTATAAGGCTTAATCCAGGGATCGCTGCCCAGGCGCGACTGAAAACAGGTTGTGTATTTACCTTCGGGAATGCCCAGCGCCTGCACGAGCAAACGCGTTGTTTCAAAGCATTGCGCCCGATAGCAATGCTGATTTAAGGCATGGAATGTCTGACAACACTCTCCGAACTGGCAAACAGTTTTCGTTACGTCACCTTTTCGAATCTGACTTTGGGGCAAGCCGTGGTAGCTAAACAGAAAGTGGTCGTAATCGTAAGCCGCCATGTATTTGCGGGCGATTTGTGCGAAGCCTTCAATAAATTTAGGATGCTCCAGAAAGCGATTCACGAATCGAATGGCCGGAATAACCTCCCAACTTTTTACGATGGTCATTACCTTTTCGTAAACAGAGCCGGTGGAAGCTGATGCGTATTGCGGAAAAAACGGAACAACAACAATGTCGGTCAATCCTAACTGCTGAAATTCACTCAAACCTGCTTCGATACTGGGACTTTGATACCGCATAGCCAGCTTTACTACGTAGGCATCGCCGAGCTGTTTTTGCAGCTCCTTCTCCACAATATGGCCATAATATTTCAAGGGTGAGCCTGTTTCAGTCCAGAGCTGCTTGTAAATTTTAGCTGATTTTGGCGCCCGAAACGGAGCGATAATCCCATTGACAAGAAAAAAACGCGAAACAAGTGGAATATCGATCACCCGACCATCCATTAAAAATTCGCGCAGGTATTTACGGACATCCGGAACAGCGGGACTGTCGGGCGTACCGAGATTAACAATCAAAACGCCCGTTTTACCCACTGATTTTGGAGTAGTGACGTGCGGCTGTAAAACAGAAACTTCCATGTAGAGGAAAACAGAGATTTAACTAGGTTGGTTTATTGCATTCACTTGGCTCCCGGATAACGGCTTAGATCTGTACGGGTGAAATCGCTGAACACTTCGCCGGGCAGGCCTGTAAAAATCATAATATCAGTCAGGTCGTGGTCTCCCCTGTCGCTGGCAAGTAGAATATTGCTATACTGCTGATAGTCTTCCCAGGGAAGCGTGAAAACAGGTTGTTTATCAATAGGTTTGGGGAAATGGGCCCACTGGCTTACCAGATGAGATTTCTTATCGACCCACACTTTATACCGGGCGCCGGGCATAATACTGCCATTTTTAAAAGTTACCTGCAGGACATCAGCGGCCTTGCCCGTTTGAGTGGGTTCTGCTCCAAGATATTTGAGTGTTATGCCAGAATCTTTGAGCTTAAATGGCATGAGTAGCCAATAGGAATCGTTAATCCAGTTTCGTTTCCCTTGCTTTACATACTTGGCAACCGAATCGGGGGCAAGTAATTCTTCTCCATGACGGTAAACCCGCCCCATATCGTTATTAATATTTAGCAAAACGGTCTGATCGTCATGCAGATTATCTACCCGGACATCGCCCGACCATTTGTCCCAGATGATTTTTCGGACCCCATCAAAATTCCAGGCAATTAACTGGGTTTCATCCCACGCAGCCCGACCACCCATGGCAGTCATGACCTGATCGGCAATTTGTATAGCACGAGGGTCTGAACCTGTTACATCAAAACCGGGAGCGGGTGGATTCGACGTTTTTCCTGACTGCGCCTGACTGAATGATGCATTAATCAACAGCAGGAACAGGGGTAGTAGAACTTCTTTCATAAGTAGTGAGGATTGCAGTGCAAAAATAGAACAACAACGCATTGGTTTGGTTCTAGACGGTTTAGATATATGAAGTAAGATGTATGATATATGATGTAAGATGTATTTCGCGTCAGCTATATCATACATCATACTTCATACTTCATATATCCTACATCATACATCCCATATCTATCTTTGCGAATGACGCTTTCCCAACTCGATTATATTGTTGCTGTTGATACCTATCGGCATTTTGCTACAGCCGCTGAAGCCTGCCATGTAACTCAGCCAACGCTGAGCATGCAGATTCAGAAATTGGAAGATGAACTGGGTATTCTGGTTTTCGATCGCTCGAAACAACCTGTAGTCCCCACCGAAACAGGGCAGGCTGTTCTGGCGCAGGCACGGGATGTATTAAGGGCTGCCCGCCGTATTCCCGAAATTGTCAGCGAGTCGAAAGACGATTTTCGGGGCGATTTCAGAATTGGCATTATCCCGACATTGGCGCCCTATTTGTTGCCCTATTTCATTGGTGAATTTATCGCTAAGTATCCTGCCGTATCGGTGCAGATTCAGGAATTAGTGACTGAGCAAATTATTGAACGACTTCGAAATGGGTTGATTGATGTAGGCTTAGTTGTGACACCCTTAACCGAAAATGGAATTACCGAAATTCCATTGTTCGAGGAGCCTTTTGTGGTCTATGCCGCCGATTCGAATCCCTTGTTAACCAAATCAGCGCTTACCCCTGCCGACCTGCAGATGGATGGTCTTTGGTTACTGACCGAAGGGCATTGCTTCCGTAATCAGGTCATGAACCTATGCGGGGCTGACCGACAGGCAAACGGTACAAATGCCTTGCGTTATGAAACGGGCTCACTTGAAACACTTATCAAACTAATTGACAAACAGGGAGGATTTACTTTGTTGCCCTATCTGGCTACGCTCGATATGGATACAACACGCCAGGCGCGACTTCGTCCGTTCGATTTGCCCCAGCCAGTACGTGAAGTGAGCCTTGTTATGCATCGAAGTTTTCTGAAACGTAAACTCATTAATACCTTCAGAGCTGAAATTCTGACGCATTTGCCTGATGAAGTATCCAGTAAAGAAAAAAGCAGCCAGGTGGTTCGATTGAAATAGTAAGTAAGAGGTCGAATCAAGATAAAAATGACCGTATTGGCGTGAGCCGTAGTTGACGATTGAGCGTAAATGGGACAGAATAGTCTTTTTCGTAAACAGTTTATTATTAGTAATGTTATGCCGTTAAGTATAAATCAATAGATAGAGATATATATTTGTTTGTCTGGTCATTTATCAGCAGCTAACCCATAAGTCGATTAATACTAATGACCACCATTTACCTTGCCCTATTATGACCAAACTGTATTGGCAACACCTGTTCATCTTCTTAAGTTGCTTTATTCAGCTCGTATCGACTAGTCAGGTGTTGGCACAAACACTTGATACTGAACCGTTGGCGGTGACATCTGTCTGCCCAGGTTCACAAATAGACGTGACAGGTATTAGAACCGCCCCCGCTGGCGAATTCTCAGTACAACTGTCTAATGATGGAGCTACCTATACTGACATTCCTTCTACCTTTTTGTCGGCCTCAGGCCGTTATGAAGTTTCCTATCGGGCTACAATTCCAGCCAATACGCCTGCCGGAACGACTTACCGGATTCGATTGGTATCAAAAAATCCAGATATTAATGGAACACCCAGTTCGAGCATTCTGACGGTGAAAGCCAAGCCAGCTTTGCCAACAGTTCCCGCCAATTCACTTTCGCTTTGTCAGGCCCAATCAACGGGGCCACTCAGCGCCACACCGACAGATGCCAGTGCGGTACTGGTCTGGTATGGAACAAATGCAACAGGTGGAACCGGTGTATTGACCCCAACACAGCCATCGACTGGTAATGCCGGTGTAGTTAACTATTATGTTGCCCAGCAACTGAATGGATGTGAAAGCGATCGGGCTGTCACTCCCGTAGAAGTCAAGCCGCCTTCTGAGGCTCCTGATGTCCAGTCGTTATTGGTTTGCCAGAATACGACAGTTCCGGTAGTGCAGCCTACGGGCCAAAATCTGTTATGGTATACGAACAGTACAGGCGGAACCGGATCTGTTACGGCACCAGTGGTTAGTACATCGCAAACCAGTCAGACAACCTACTACATCAGTCAGACAACAAATGGGTGCGAAAGCCCACGAGTTGCATTCACCATAACGGTCACACCCACACCACCGGCTCCGGGTGTGACACAAAAGAACATCTGTCAGTTTGCACCAGCCGAACCAGTAACGGCAATAGGCGAGGGACTACACTGGTACAATCTCGATGGAAATATGTTTGGCGAAGCGCCTACCATTAGTACCGATAAAGGAGGCTCTTTTTCGTTGCTGGTTACGCAAACAGTAGGTGGCTGCGAAAGCCCGAAAGCTACCTTTGTCGTTACAGTTCTGACGACGCCAGTGCCGACCGTCGCTAAGACGACGGTTGAAATTTGTCAGGGTACTACTGCGCAATCGCTTACGGCTACGGGTACAAATCTGAAATGGACTGATCCGAACGGAAACGTGACCACAACAGCTCCTGCGCCACCAACCCTAAGTGCCTCTACGAATCCAAATGGGGATGTTTACTATGTAACACAAACGGCCAATGGTTGCGAAAGTCCGAAAGTAGCCATCACGGTATTTGTTCAGTCGCTGCCAACCCTATCTATTCTCGGCTCAACTACCGCCAATCTGGGTTTGGAAGTACCGCTTACCTTAACCTTTCTGGGAGTGGGCCCCTATCAATATAAGCTGTCGAACGGGTTGACCGGAACCGCTATAAAAGACACGACAATACTGGTTATGCCAGCGCAAACAACTATTTATCAGGTTGCCGAAGTGCGTAATAAGTGTGGAGCTGGATTGCTTACAGGTGGATCATCAGCGACCGTTACGGTACTTGTCCCAACTATCCAAACCCTGGCGTTAACATCCGCAACAGTTTGTGCCGGAACGAGCTTGACCGCCAGTTTTGCCACTTCGGAGGCCTTTAATTCGGGTAATGTGTTCAAACTTCAACTAGCGAAGGTCGAAACCGATACGACGAAAATGGCTTATGTCGATGTGCCGATGAGCCAGACCGCGAATGGAGAAGTTGTTGGTACTATTCCGGCTAATGCTACCAGTGGGCTCTACCGGGTGCGGGTCATTGCCACAAACCCGAAAATACCGATTAATGGAACAATCAGCCCAACAATACTAACTATTCGGCCATTGCCGGCAGCAACACTTACGGGTAATCAGACGATCTTCGAAGGACAACCAGCCAGTTTATCGGTTGTATTTTCGGGAGATGCGCCCTGGACGTTCTCCTATCGTGATAGCACATCCGCCGGATTGGGTGCTGTTCAATCGCTAACGGCTACAATAAATCCGTATCCATTTGCCGTTAATCCCAAAAAAACAACTGCCTATTTCCTGACATCAGTTAGTAATGGTTGTGGTAGTGGTTCTTTAACAGATCGCATGGTTATTGTAAGCGTAAATCCGCTGCTAGGCATTGAGGATCAATCATTAGCCGATGCCGTAGAGGTGTACCCTGTGCCCGCAACAGCAAATCTGACGGTACGCATCAATGGACTGCCTGTTACGCAAACGGCACTTTTAGAAATTATGGATCTGAACGGACATACAACTAATCGACAGGAAACCCGGCACGCTACGTCGTCATTCGCGCTCGACCAGCATCCGGCAGGCACGTACATTCTGCACATTCGGGTGGGAGATCGAAGGGTTTCCCGGCGGATTGTGAAATTGTAGAAACTGGTTCGTCAGTGTCTACATGTGTTCCCGCTCCAATCGGCGATAAACCTCCCCGAAATCATTCCCTTTGGCGATGGCATCGGCCAGGATGGGCACACTTTTCCGGCCAGCTATCGATAGCCAACGCGCCACTTCGTCGGCTGCTGTTTGGTAAGCCTGCATGGTATGGGTTGCATTACTCCCGAAAAAATCTCGGGTGGTTTCGAGTTCGGAGAGTTTTAGCATGGGGCTTGGCGGATAGGGCGTTGGGTTGGTTTCATCCCAAACCGATGCATCGTGGGAGGAACTGTCTGGCGTTTCCCATACTGTTGGATTGCTGAATCGGTAATCGA
Source organism: Spirosoma arboris (assembly GCF_009754945.1). Lineage (GTDB taxonomy): Bacteria > Bacteroidota > Bacteroidia > Cytophagales > Spirosomataceae > Spirosoma > Spirosoma arboris. The sequence goes on along the minus strand of NZ_WPIN01000019.1, from coordinate 66,584 downwards.
CCATCAGCGCAAGCCCTTCATTGAACCACTGTGGAATCTGCCGTTTTACGCGCCACCAGCCCAGCCGTGCAAATAATTCATCGTGACACAACTCGTGGGCAATTACGTCGACATTATTGCCATCGGGACCCAGAACTAGGTAGGAGGTTCCCCACGGCATTCCCAGGCTGCAACCGGCCCCTTCGCCCCCAGCGCAATAGTGCTCATAGTCAGACTGGTTCGGGCAATAAATCAGGATTGCCTGCCCACGCTGATCACCCCAGAATCTCCGGATACGATTGCGAGCCGCTACTATATGTTGACGAAGTTGCTTTTGCTGTTGGCTTGTGGCTGTCTGATGAATGTAGACATTTGGTATATCTTTGAGTAGCCGAAAGTTTTCTGAGCTCCTGATTCTGAAACAGTGAATTAGCTGCGGATAAAGGAGTAGAAAGCCAATCGGCAGGGCAATTAGCAAGGGTAAACCATAACGGAGCAATACGTTTCCACGCATGAAAAATCAATGAATCTGGCAGCAATTTAACTGCTATTTTGCAAAGCATTAGCTGGAATAGAAATTAGATAAACCCTATTGTACGCTTGAACGTCATCAACAATCTTATTACCCACTGACTATTAAATTCTTGAAACCATGAAAACTCGACTGTCTATTGTTTCGGTATGTGGATTGTGCTGGCTGTTGTTAGGTGCGGTTAACTACACATCGGCCTGTACTATTTTCGTGCTTACAGATGCCAGGCGAACCTTGTTTTTCAATAACGAGGATTACTCTAATCCTGCCACCAGAATGTGGTTTCTGCCAGCCGAGAAAGGGTATTATGGTTGCGCTTATGTTGGTTTTGACGATGGTTGGGCGCAGGGTGGCGTAAATACAAAAGGGCTGGCTTTTGACTGGGTAGCCGGATTTGACGAAGAATGGACACCGACATCTGCCATGAAACGGGTTCAGGGCAATCCCAGCGAACGAATGCTGGAAACCTGTGCTACCGTCGATGAAGCCATTGCCTTTTACCAGAAAAACCTGGAGCCAAGTTTCTCCAATGCAAAAATCCTGATCGCAGACAACACCGGAGCTTCTGTGATCATCGGCGCTACGAACGGTAAACTCCATGTTGACCGATCAAATCAATCAAGGGGTTTTGGGTATGGCGGACAAACCCTTTCTAAGCTGTTATCGGCGGCTCCCGAACCAACGCTGGCAAACGGAATTCCCATTTTGCAGGCTTGTTTGCAGGAAGGTATGTATGCCACTAAGTACTCTACCGTATATGATTTAAGGGCTGGTGAACTATCGCTCATCTCGTTTGCCAACCAGCAGGATGAGGTCAAGCTTAACCTGGCGAAGGAATTGAGCAAGGGAGGCCACTATTACAAAATTCCTGAAATCAGGCAGGAACTCGCCCAGGCACCGGTGCCCCTTTTGCCGCTGATGAAGCGCTTTTTGTGGGATGATTATCCACCCATTGCTAATAGTGATCCCGCGATTACCAAACGAATTAGGACCATTCTGGAAAATGTTGCCATGGGGCGTTTGCAAGAAGAAGATTTCACCCCTGAGTTCTGGAAAGGGATTTCAGCTGCTCAAAAAGACAGTCAGGCCGAGCTCGCAAAGCTGGGCAAACTGCTTACATTGACCCTTCTCGAACGCCAGCAAGCAGCTCATCAGTCAAGCTATTTATACTGTGTCGACTTCGAAAACGCTACTGTACTCCAACGTTTTACGCTTGATGATCAAAACCGCGTTGCCATGATTCAATCCGAAGCAGCTGAACAAAAAAACGAGTTAAAGAAGCGGGAAAAGTAAGTTCCGGGGTCGTGTTTCTGGATGGCTATTTGATAAACCGATACAGAAATGGCGCTTTGTGTGCACCACCACTGTAGTGTTTATCCAGGCGCTCTAAAATTCCCAGACTGAGCATCTTGCGCTGAAAGCCAGATCGATGCAGTTTCTGATCCAGAATGGTTTCGTAAAGACTTTGCAAATCGGCCATGGTAAAGGTCTCGGCCAGTAAATTAAAGCCGATTAGTTTGCGGTCGAGGTCGGTGCGTAGAGTGTCTAATGCCTTTTGAACAATAAACTGGTGGTCTTGCATCAGAAGAGGGAGGTTGGCCAAATCGTACCATGCGCAACTATCCGACAGCGAATCGGGAATAGGAACCGCTTTTGTAAAATCGACTAACGCGTAGTAACCCACCGATACAAATCGGCGCAGCAACCAGTGATTGTTGGGAGGCATAAACCCTTTAGCCGCCATGATAGCCCGCATCGGGGCCGGATCGAATCGATTAAGGTCGCCAAAAACGTAGAACTGCTCAAGGTAAATATCGCTTAGCCCCGTTCGTTCTGACAAAACTCGCCGGGCTGCATCGTTCAGATTTTCGTTTGTCAGAATAAAGCCGCCCGGTAACGCCATCAGTCCTGTGTTGCGATATTCCAGCAGCAGAATCTTCAACTGATTTTGATGAAACCCGAAAATTACAGCGTCGATGGCCAGACCTGGTAAAAAGTCGTCCCCATCTGGTTCAATTTCTTCCGGGTGTAATTGATCACGCATACTATTAAAATTTAGCCGCAAATAACAAAAAATTTGGCCGTCCAGATTGAAGCGTTTATTATTGTAACAAATTGGTACAATAATAAAAACAATTCTTTACTAAGTTGCCTGATTTGAGGGTAAATCGATTTAGGCGGCTTCTTTTTTACACGAATACACTAAACAGATTGTCATGAAAACCCTTTTTATGCTTTCATTATTGACTGTTCCTCTGGCCGACATGGCTGTGGCTCAGTCAGCCAATGCACCCCAGGCCAAAACGGTCAATGGCATGGTGGAAGGCGTTACCGAAGCCAGCGGCATTCGCGCTTTCAAAGGAATTCCTTTTGCGCAACCTCCCGTTGGCGATTTACGCTGGAAAGAACCCCAGCCAACCAAGAACTGGCAGGGTATGCGTAAAGCAGACCATTTTGGCCCACGCGCCATGCAGGGTGCTATTTTTGGTGATATGGGCTTCCGCTCCGACGGTATGAGCGAAGATTGCCTATATCTGAACGTATGGACACCGGCCAAATCGGCTTCCGAGAAACTGCCTGTACTAGTGTATTTCTATGGTGGTGGCTTTGTGGCGGGCGACGGTTCTGAAGGTCGCTATGATGGTGAAAGCATGGCTCGCAAAGGCATTGTGACCCTTACTGTAAACTATCGGTTGGGTGTGTTTGGCTTTATGTCTCATCCCGAACTGACCAAAGAATCACCCCATCACGCATCGAGCAACTACGGGTATTTAGATCAGGCTGCGGCCTTGCGCTGGGTACAGCAAAATATTGCTGCTTTTGGTGGTGATCCAAAGCGGGTTACGATTGCCGGTGAGTCGGCAGGCTCCGTTTCGGTAAGTGCGCTCATGGTATCACCCCTATCGAAGAACCTGATTGCAGGTGCCATTGGTGAAAGCGGCTCTCTTTTAGGGACGTTACCACCCGCTCCATTGGCTACTGCCGAAGAAGCGGGCGTAAAGTTTGCGACCAGTATCGGCGCGAATTCATTGGCTGATTTACGGGCGATGTCGGCCGAAAAACTACTTGAGGCTACGACCAAACCTGGTGTTCCCTGGTTCACATCGGCACTGGATGGGTATTTCTTCCCGAAATCGCCGGTTGAATTATTCGCAACAGGTCAGCAGGCGCACGTGCCTTTATTGGTTGGCTGGAATTCGGAAGAAATGAATTACCGCGCTGTCATGGGAAAGGAAGAGCCAACTGTAGCGAATTACACGGCTACCGTGAAGAAACTCTATCCCGAACGTGCCGACGAAGTATTGAAATTATATCCTGCTGGTAGCGATGAGCAAGTTGCGCAGGCAGCTACTGATCTGGCCAGCGACCGCTTCATTGGCTACAGCACCTGGCGTTGGTCTGATATGCAGGCGAAAACGGGCGGTAAGCCTGTGTATCGTTACCTGTACGCACGCCCACGCCCAGCTATGACGGCGGCCATGGGTGACGCTGCACCTGGTTTGGCTGGTGGTGTCGTAAAAGGAGGAAATTCCTCCGCAATGAAAATAGCGCCTGCTCGTGGTGCCGTACACTCTGCCGAAATCGAGTATGCAATGGGTAATCTGCCGCTTAACAAAGTATATGCCTGGACACCTGACGATTACAAAGTATCGGAAGTGATGCAGAATTACTTTGCCAACTTCATAAAAACCGCTAATCCTAATGGACCGGGCTTGCCAAAATGGTCAGCTGTGAGTGTAGATAAGCCTGTTGATGTTATGCAGATTGATGTGAATACACGTGCCGAAACAGAGAAAAACCGGGCGCGTTACCTGTTTTTGGATCAACTAAGCGCCAAACAGTAAAGTCAATCGGTTGTCGTTGTTTAACAAAAAGTCAGGCTTAGTAGCCTGACTTTTTTGTCATATTTTACTAATCATCTCAGCTACCTCACGACCAGTCTGCATAGCCGCGTTGAGCGATGGATACCCCGTCTGATCACCACATTGGTACAGATTAGTCCCTAGTCGTAGGGGTTTGCGAAGAGCATCTTCACCAGCCTGCTCTGGATTGTAAGCCGGTAAAGAATGTGGAATAGAGTAGGTTCGCAGGTGATGCCATGCTTGAACTCCCTCACCGAACCAACTGCTCAATTCCTGTTTAATCTGCTCCGCTAATACCGTTTCGCTAACGGTTTGCTGTCCTTGCGTACTTACTGAGATCAGAACTTTATCCGCAGGTGCGTAGTTGGGTGCAACATCACTCATGATTGCGATATTGTGTACAACTGAACTACGGTTTGTATTAAGAATTAAGAGCTTTTTCTGTTCAGGGCTAATGGTAACCTGATCAGGATCAGCTGAAAAATAAGTACAGGTTGTCTGGTTAAATGCCTGCGGAGTAGGAGCAGGGTCTCCTAACAGGATAGCAGCCTGTGCTGCATCGACGGCCAATACAATGGTACCAGCTGTGAGTGATTCACCAGTAGCCAAACGGATGTTATTACCCGAAAGCTGCTCTACTGGACTGTTAAGGCGAATTTGGCCAGGCTCCAGGTGGCTTGCCAACTGATCTGCAATGGCTCCAATGCCTTGCGCTGGTACAGCACCGTCGCCCGAGAAAAACATCCGAAAACAAAACTCGAAGAAGTTGCTCGATGTTGTCAGCTCATCTTCCAGAAAAACGCCCCCAAAAAAAGGACGAAAAAAACGTTCGATAATTTGATCGGAGAAGCCATACTCCTGTAAAAAAGCCAGGGTCGTTTTGGGTGTCTGGCGGAATAATTCACTAAATGTCAGGCTTTGGGTTTGGCGCATTAGTTCAGCAATACGCAGTTTATCGCCCAGTGTACCGACCGAAGACGCCAGCGTCTGAAAAATGGCCAGAGGTTCCTGTAGCGGATTTTGCAGCGTTATCCAGTTACCCTGATCACGAATCAACGCTCCTGACCGGAAAGGCTTTAGATTGAGAGTACTGTAGTTGAGCAGGCGCTGTGCTTCCGGGTAGGCCGTCAATAAAATTTGAAAACCCCGATCGAGCTTGAAACCATCGACTATATCGGTGCGAACACGCCCCCCTACGCCATCGCTGCCTTCGAGTACGAGCGCCTGAATACCGGCTTGTTTCAAATAAACAGCACAGGTTAGGCCAGCTATACCAGCACCAATAATAATAACGCGCGAATCCACGTGGGGCGAATCCGACTGGCCAGACGAATCAGTAGACATATTCATAATAAGTTGAGAACCCGAATAAAGATCAAATTTAAATGACACGCTAACCGGATAACAAAATCCAACACATATATGTGGTACTTTTTCTATAAAACTTGAATTATACGAAGTTTATAAAAATTTAACATTCTGATAATCAGGTATTAGTAATTGTTAGTTGTTGTTTTTTTTTAGAAAATATTAATTTTGTGGCAACAAGTTGCGTTATAGCGGCATGAATCTGTTGGTTGTTGATAACTTCGACTCATTTACCTATATGCTGGTAGATTATCTACAGCAGGCAGGTGCCAGTTGCCGGGTTGTGCGCAACAACGAATCTTGGAGTCAGTTGACAAACGAACCTGTTGATGCAGTTGTTTTGTCGCCGGGACCAGGTGTTCCTCAGCAGGCGGGGCAACTTATGAATGTGATCCGTTATTACCATAAGCATGTGCCCATACTAGGTGTTTGTCTGGGACATCAGGCGCTGGGTGAGTTTTTTGGTGCGAAACTCATACCAGCCCATCGTCCGATGCATGGCAAAGTATCGTCAACCCGTGTGCTAACCACCGATTTGTTGTGGCATGGTCTGCCAACGGAGTTCGAGGTAACCCGTTACCATTCGCTGGTGTTGACAGCTATGCCTGATCAATTGATTGCTACGGCTGTTACGCAGCAGAATGAAGTAATGGCATTGAGGCATCAGACGTTGCCGATCTGGGGTGTTCAGTTTCACCCTGAAGCCGCACTAACTCAGTACGGATTACGAATCATAAAAAACTGGATTGACTTTGTATTGTTTACTCCTAAAAAAACAGATTCCGCCACATCCTTAACTATTGAATACGTATGAACTATCAGATTCGGGAAGAAGCGGGCTTCCGCTATGTTGATGAGGGTCAGGGTGATGTGCTACTATTGCTACATGGCCTATTTGGCGCACTCAGTAACTGGGATAGTGTGATTAGTAATTTTTCGGATCGCTACCGAGTTGTAATTCCGCTATTGCCTATTTATGAAATGCCGATTCGACAGGCAAGTCTGGAAGGGTTGGTAGCGTACATTGAAAAATTTGTTGCCCAAAAAGATCTGCACGGTATGATGCTACTGGGTAACTCGCTGGGTGGTCACCTGGCCATTCTTTATACCTTCAAGAATCCCGATCAGGTTCGGGGCCTGGTGCTCACAGGTAGTTCGGGTTTATTTGAGAATGGTATGGGTGGGTCGTTTCCCAAACGAGGAAGCTACGATTACATTGCAGAGCGCGTTGCCTATACATTCTACGATCCAAAGGTGGCTTCAAAAGAGCTAATCGACGAAGTATTCGAGATTACCAGCAGTATTCCTAAATGCATGAGTATTGTGGGCATTGCCAAATCGGCTCAACGGAATAATGTGGCAAAAGATTTGTACAAGATTCAGGTACCAACGTTGCTGGTATGGGGACTCAATGACACTATTACTCCGGCTGAAGTGGGCCATGAATTCAATCGATTGATTGCCAATTCGGAACTATACTTTATTGATAAGTGCTGTCATGCTCCCATGATGGAATGTCCCGACCGATTTAACCAACTGCTGGATGGTTGGCTCGCCGGGCATCTGGTTAGTGAGTTGGTGGGGTAAGTGAAGTTGGTGGAGTAGGTGAAGTGAGTGCAGTAAGAATATACGAATTACTAGTTAAACACACTTCACCTACTCCACCAACTTCACTTATTTAACTAACTACCAAACAAGATTTGGAAACTATGGAGGAATTTCCGTAGTTTTCTGACAAACAGTTTTCTGTTTTATCTACTACACGTTATTACCTATGCTGGCTGCCGAATTAATAGACCCTATGCTTCCGGCTCTGAAGCCAACCGACTCTGTCGGGCAGGCATTGGACTGGATGCAGGAACACCACGTCGGGCAACTCGTACTGACTGATCAGGGCGATTACCGGGGTATCGTGAGCGAAGAACTGCTCATGGATGTTGCCGACGATGAGCGGCCATTAGGCAATGTGATGCGTCTGTTTGAACAAACCTATGTACATGAAGACCAACACTTATTTGAAGTACTAGGGTTGGTTATTCAGCAGCAAATGGAAGTGGTGGCTGTTCTGAATGAAGTTCAGGAATTCATCGGCACTATTGCTGTTAGCGAATTACTTAAGCAATTTGCACAGGAACTTGGTGTACAGGATATAGGCGCTATTCTGATTCTGAACATGAACGAGCGCGATTATTCATTGACAGAAATTAGCCGACTAGTCGAATCCAACAACGTCAAAATCATTAGCAGTTACTTTTCGAGCGCTGCGTATGGTATGCCAGACCGCTCCCGATTAACGCTAAAACTTAATCGACGGGATATTTCGCCCGTTATTTCAACACTCGAACGCTTCGGTTATCAAATTGAAGCTGCTTTTGCCAACGCTCCTGTCGAAAGTATAGACCAGGAACGGCTCGATTCGCTACTTCGTTATCTTAATACATAAAATGTTGTAAGTTGTAAGTGAGTAAGTTGTAAGTGGCATATCATCAATGACAGAATGCATCAGCTACTTACAACTTACTCACTTACAACCTATTCACTTATTTATGAAAATCGCCATTCACGGGCGCAACTTTCCCGAATCGGCCCGGCCTTATATCCAGTCCATGTTTGAGGAACTGGCCAGACGTCAGGCCGAATTGATTATCTCGCAAGGTTATCGCGAGTTTCTGGATAATGCAGGCGTAGCCCATTACAGTCAGGCCACCTATACGGTTGAGGAAGGGGTTACCGATGCTGATTTTATTTTTAGTTTGGGTGGCGATGGTACACTGCTCGACGCTGTGACGCATGTAGGGCCGCGAGAGATTCCGATTATTGGCATCAACATTGGACGACTGGGTTTTCTGGCAACCGTTGCACCAGCATCGGTGCGACTCATGATCGATGCACTTTTCAACGAGCAGTATAGCATTGATGAGCGGACATTGGTAAGCGTTCGGTCGAGTCAGGATATTTTTGGGAGCTTGCCTTTCGGCTTGAACGATTTCACAATCACACGTACCCAGACATCATCGATGATAACGGTTCATGCCTACCTTGATGGTGAATTTCTAAACTCGTACTGGGCCGATGGTCTTATTGTATCGACACCTTCGGGTTCTACTGGCTATTCGCTCAGTTGTGGTGGGCCAGTGTTATTACCTCATACTGGTAGCCTGATCATAACGCCAATTAGCCCGCACAACCTTAACGTACGACCCATGATTGTGATGGATACCTGCCAGTTTACGTTCGAAGTTGAGAGCCGGAGTGGCAATTTCCTGGCCGCGCTGGATTCGCGTTCGTTCACTGTCGACACATCCGTTCGAATTAGTCTTCAGAAAGAAACATTTAAGGCTCGGCTGGTTAAACTTAGTGACGATAACTTCCTGAATACATTGCGTAGTAAACTTAATTGGGGATGGGATATCCGTAATTAACGAATCAATGTCGAAGATTGTATACAGTCAGCCTTAGTTTTCTCAATTTCCCTCTATTTCCCATTTGTGGCATAATTTTTACGGTATACTGCCAATAAAAGCGATAATTTGGCCGTTTCGGAATTGGTTGGCTTATAGCCCAACTAGGGTTGATTCACCTATTTTAAGCGTATGATTAACTACAAGCAGTTGGTAATAAGCGCTGCGGCAATCTGGTTGCTGACAGGTTTACTTACAGAAAGCTGGGCTCAACGGCGGCCAAATCCGCATTTCGTTCCCTACTCGTCGGTTTCGTTCGGGGGAGGAACATCTACTTACTTTGGTGATCTGGCAGGCTACAGCCAGCCGTTTAAATCCTTGTTTACCTTGCCACGCTGGAATGTTGGTATTGGGTATACTCGTCAGTTTACGCCACATTTTGCTGCACGTGCTACATTTACCTGGGCTCGAATTACAGGCGACGACTACACATACTCCCACAATGATCCTACTAAATTTGCCGCTCAGTACACGCGAAACCTGCACTTTCGGAATGATTTAAAAGAGTTTGCTATTTCGGGTATTTATAATTTCGTTGCTGATGGTCGTAATTCAAGCGTTCGAGCGAAATTTACTCCCTATATATTCGGTGGACTGGCCTTAGTGGCCCATAGCCCGGAAGCAAGAACGCCTACCGTAAGTGATACCAGTAACCAGTACGGAGCGCGTACGTGGGTAAAACTTCAGCCATTACATACCGAAGGACAAGGACAACCAGGTTACCAGAAGCCCTATTCATTGGTGACACTAGCTATTCCGGTTGGTATTGGTGCTCGATACAGGCTAAATGACAACTTTAATCTCGGCGTCGAGATTAGCTATCGGTATACATTTACCGATTATCTCGACGATGTGGGCGGTAACTATGCGGCTCCTGATGCATTACAAGGGTTGGCAAAGACAATGTCCGATCGACGGCTTGAACCTGATGCTGCTCGTGTGAATGTATCGCGTAACCCTGCCTTGTCGCAATTTCAGCAAACGAATCCAGACCTGTTTACTGCAACTGCAGTACGAGGGGCTGATGGGCTGCTTAACGATGGTTATTTACTAACTACATTTTCAATCCACTATATCATTCCGGTTAACATTAAGTGCCCACCTATTAAGTGAATAACGGGCAAAAAAGCTTATAGATTACAGTTATCAAATCTATGCACCGATACCGAATACGTACAGCCCGGCTGATTGTGGTCGGGCTTTTTATCAGTTTTAGCACACAGGCGCAAAAAATTGAACTTGGAGCCACTTTAGGCGGAATGCTTTGCAAAGGCGATGTAAATCCATCGCTGAACCCTCGTTTTATTAGTCCAGGTATTGGAGGTTTTTTTCGTTATAATGTAAGCCGTTCATTTTCATTACGTGCAGGAGGCTCTATTGGCTCTTTCCATGGTGAAGATCGGTTCAGTAGCGATCCTCTTCAACAGGCACGTAACTACTCGTATAAGACCAACATCCAGGAATTATATATTGATTTTGAATACAATTTTCTGAATTATAAGCCTTTACCAAAAGCCAAGAATTGGACCCCCTATATATTTGGTGGAATAGGTTTATGTAAATTTAATAATGACGTCATTCGGGCAGGTGGTGTTGTGACCTATCCGCTTGGTATAGGCGTAAAGTACGAAATAAAGCGCCCCTGGAGTATTGGTCTGGAGTTTGGTACCCGCTTTACCAGAAACGATTATCTGGATGGCCTCGGTGATGCTACATTTGGTAAAGCACTAACTAAAACGACTCAGGGTAACCCTGCTTTGTCGGATAGTTATACATATACAGCGATTACCCTTAGTTATACTTTCTACAAAATCGTTTGCCCGTAAAATCAGTTGAATTTGCGTCATTAGCCCGCCTGGCCAAAAAAATACATAAGTGTAACCAGGCCAAGAATAAGCCCCGACCAGCCCACAATGGTTCGCTTACCTGGTGTAGGCCCGTCTCGCAGCACCTTAACACCCAATGGTATCAAAGCCACACAAAGGCCAATTGTATCAATTGCCGATACCAATGAACTGCCTTTGAGTACGCCCAGCATTAACGTTGACATTAAGCCTAATCCTATCGAGCGTACCAGGTTGAGCGTACCTGAAAGATAGGCCCCAATAGCCAGTATTATCCAGCCAAATAAAATAGCTGCCGACAAGGTTGAAACAATATGGAAGGCGCTATAGGAGTCGGCAATGGCTTTTGTTGCCTGTTGTAGATTTTGAACATGGACTAACTGAAAGGCTAAATGATTGATACCGTAGTGAAACGTACGGGCAAACAAACCTAAGATGACCAGTGTACCTCCCCAGAGTGCCCAACCAGGCTTTTTATGCCCAATCAGTTTGGCGAGGGTAACAATAGCTGGCCATAATAAAATGTTACCTGCTAAAAAGAGACTGTAAGAAGTAGTTAGTAGGGTAGGATGGTCCGCAAAGGCTTTAAGTTGCTGAGGAAAAAAGAAATCAAATTGTATGCGAAGAAGAGTGCCTACCAGAATCAAAATCGGGCCAATTATCATTGAGATTCCCCCTACCCAGCGTCCGGGAAACCAGAAAGCGTTAATCTCATCAGAACCCACTCGTGTCGGTGCCATCTTTTTTAAAAGTAAGATATATGTAATGTAAGGTACTTTGCAATACATACTATATAAGTGGCTTTATTTTTAAATGAATGGTACGCTGTAGAATTTTGGAATGAGTGATAGTGATTAAAACGAAAAAGCATCGCTAGTGTGGGCGATGCTTTTTCATGTGGTGGAATGCAATTTAAGCGATTCTCTGAATGCGTATCGTAAGTTATGCTATTCGCTTCGTAAACTCTTTACTGGATTCACCAACGCAGCTTTGACCGTTTGGAAGCTCACTGTTGCCAGAGCAACTAAAACAGCGGCCAGGCCAACTCCGGCGAAAACCCATATGCTGATGGAAATATGTTCCAGATAATTATCCAGCCATGTTTTCATTAAAAACCAGGCTAATGGCAAGGCAATTATCAGGGCAATAAGTACTAGCTTGACAAAGCTCTGCGACAACGTAACAATGATGCTGGCAATACTGGCACCCATTACTTTCCGAATACCTATTTCTTTGGTTCGTTGCTCGATGATCATCATGGCAACGGCGAACAAGCCTAAGCAGGAGAGCAAAATGGCGATGCTGGAAGCCAGGCTGCAGATGCGCGACAATTGCTCTTCATTCTGGTACCAGGCGTCGACATTTTCATCCAGAAACGTGCCTATAAATTCCGATTGCGGAGCTACTTCTTTCCATACCTGTTTGAGCTTATCCATCGTGCCCGACAGACTTTGCGGAGTGACGCGGACAAAAATGTATCGGATAGGCTCATTATGAGAAAGATACAGGGTGATAGGCTTGGCTTCATCTGCCAGCGAATACAGATGAAAATCGGGAACAACGCCAATAATTTGAGACTTTGTATTCGAAGAATCGGCATCATCTCCCAGTAACATACCTACGGGGTTAGATTCGCCCATCATTTTAGCCATGCTTGCTGTAATAATCACACGCTTTACGGAGTCTGTTGCATAGGCCCGGTTGAAATCACGACCAGCGATTGGTTTAATACTCAGGGTTTTGAGGTAGTCGAAGTCGATTAATAGTAAATCGCTTGAGACGTTTTTGCCTTTGTAGGTGTAGCCGACCGTTGACCGTGAGCTGACATGATCTTTGCCTCGACCCAGATTGACACTTGTACCGGTTATAGCCAGTACCGATGGATCATTCGCCAGTGCATTACGCAGACGACCAAGCACTTGCCGACCGTTCACCTGATTGCCAACTGGAATGCTAATAACCTGCTCTTTTTGGAATCCAACCGGACGAGTGCGCAGAAAATTCAACTGCTGCGAGGCAATGATGGTACAGCAGGCCAGTAAGCTCGACATGACAAATTGGGTAACAATCAGCGAGTTGCGTATGGCGCCGGGGCGTTTTATTGATAGTTTTCCTTTCAGTACTTCCACCGCATTGAACTTCGCCATTTGCCAGGCCGGATAGCCACCCGCCACAAAGGTGACCACGACAAATACACCCAGCATAACGCCGATAAAACCTGGCTGAAGCATTTGATCAAACTGAAGCCGACCGTCGAAAGTGGCATTGAACAGAGGCAAAAGCAGGTAGGTAAGCAGCACACCCACTGAAAAACCAACCAGGCAAATCAGGGTTGATTCCCCCCAAATCTGGACAAAAAGCTGATTTTTCAGCGCACCCAACGCTTTCCGAACCCCAACCTCTCGGGCGCGGGTAAACGACCGGGCAATGCTTAGATTGATGAAGTTGATGCAGGCAATCAATAGGATAAAAAAGGCAATACCCATCAATGTATACACGATGGCAATGGGAGTGCCACCGCCACCGGCTATATCCCGATCGAAATGAACATCGGAAAGCTTCTGAATCCGAACGGCGAACAAATCGCCACGCTGGTCGGGCTTAGCTCCTTTCTTTTTGAGATCGTCAAGCCTGCCCTTGAAATACTTCTGGGCGAACGGTTTCAATCGATTCTCGAACGTTGCCTGATCGACATGGGGTGGCAACTTTATAAAAACTGTATGCGAATTCGCGCTCCAGTTGTCTTTGTCGTGCTGATAAGCGTATGAATTCTCGATCCGCACTAACGCATCGTATTGAATAGTGGAATTGTAAGGCGCATCGCTAATAATGCCCGTTATAATGTATTGCTTCTTATTACTGTCGCTGCCAATTAGTAGGGTTTTGCCGATAGGATCTTCGGCGCCAAATGCGGTTTTAGCCATAGTCTCGCTGATAACGGCACTACTTAAATTGCGGAGTGCAACTTCCCGATTTCCTTTAATCAGTGGAAATGAAAAGATTTTCAGGAAATCCTGATCGGTTTGCAGAACCAGTTTATCGAAATACTTTCCCTTTACTTCTACGAGACTCTTCCGGCCCGTTAAAATGCGGGCTACAGCTTCCAGTTCCGGATAATCAGCTTTTAAGGCAGGAGCCAGAGGTAAGGCCATATTACCACTTCGAAGCGCTTTTTCCGGATCATTCGAGAAAAAATACGTCTGAAAAATACGGTCGTCGTCCTGATGAAAATCGTCGAAAGTGAGGTGTAGATAAGACCGGAGAAACAAAAAGATACAGACAACAAAGGCCACAGATAGGCCAACGACGTTGATGGCCGCATATCCTTTGCTTTTCCAGAGATTACGGAGGGCTATTTTGATATAATTACGTAGCATATCGGGACTAAGAAAAAAAGTGGACCGGAGTTCGTGTTGTGGATACCTATAGCGATGGCTGGTTGGTGAGCTAACGCTGGCAGATGGTTTTGTAAGGGTACTGACTCGTCGTTTCAGAAAGTAAGGGCGGCAGAATTTGATCACTTCCTGTATGTACAACTGGCGCGCTTTCTTCTCGCCAACTTCTTCTACGTGCAGATCAAATTGTTCATGTAAATCGCCTACCAGCTCTTCCAGTAGGTAAGATGGACAGAACCACGTTAGTAAGCGATCGGCCCAGGCCGGTGGGAGCGGGGACTGGTTTTGTTTATTCATAGCTTACGATCAGGTGGGGGTTAGGAATAGAATCCCAGAGTTGGTTGCGCACTTCCCGCATCTCGCCCAGCGTTCGCTTTCCCAAGGTGGTAATGACAAATAATCGTTTTCTGCGGCCCCCTCTGGAAGCTGTGGCACCCCCTAGCTCAGATCGTACGAATCCTTTTTCCTCTAGGCGATAGAGGGCAATGTGTACACCACTGAGGCTAATCGTTCGATCGGTGCGCTGCTTTAATTCAGCGGCTATTGTAACGCCATAAGCTCCTCCCTCCAGCACGGCTACGGTGAGTAAAACCAGCTCTTCGAACTCGCCTAAATAAGCTCTTCCCATTGTCAGTAATGATTTGCTTGTTATTTGCTAAACAAATGCCTTGCCAACTTAAGAAATAGGCTTTTCTGGTTAACTGAGGGATATTTTTGTTATGGAGAGACTTAATGAATGTCCAGAAACGGACAGCAATCGTACACTTGCGGACATGGTAAAACCGCCAATTCTATTCTTTTCTTAGCTCATACCACAGCTCGACCATTCCGCTTTTGTAGGCGGTCACGTCCTTCAGGTGTAGCGCTTGTTCCTGGCCAATTTGGTCAAGAAACAGGGTCCCGTCCCCCAGAATAATAGGCAAAACGGATAATCTTATTTCGTTCGCCAATTGTAGACGAATGAATTCTTTGGCAAGCATTGCTCCGCCTACGAGCCAAACATTAGTATAGTTTAGCTTTAATCGTTCATCCACAAGTTTGTTGAGGTCGCCCGAATAAGTTTCAATATTCGTTCTGTCAATCGGTAGGTCCTGGTGAGTTACAACAATTGTTGGTGTATCTCCGTAAGCCCATCCATACGATTTTGACAGTTCCAGGGCGTGCTCGTAGGTCCGGGCGCCCATCACATAGCAATCTATTGTTTTAAGAAATTCTCCCGTGTCTTGTTCTGTAAGTTCAACTCCTTTTTCATAGCTATCAGATGTCTCAAACCAGGAAACGCTATTGTCTTTTTTTGCAATAATGCCGTCAAGACTTGAGACCATGTGTATTGTCAGTTTAAAGGAGTCTGTTGCCATTGATGAGTTATTTGTGCAGTTGAGAAAGTAACTAATTGTTCGCTAAAAACTAAAGCTAAATTTATAATTAAAAGTTGATATTAAAGGATCCTGCCCAGCAGGAAAAATTTTGCCGAATGTGAAGTTAAGTATGAAGTTGTTTAAGCTCCCTAATTTTTATTAAAATTGGATTATTTTTTTGTCATTCCGACGACAGGAGGAATCTCAAACTTCCTTATTAGTCAAGCTTGAGATTCCTCCTGTCGTCGGAATGACAAAAAAACCTAACATTTTCTATAAGAGGAAAAAGTTTAAACCGCTTCTATGTACAATCGTTGGTTATGTATGGGCTTCAATTATACAAAAAATTTTGATAACAGTTCGCCATCTTTTATCTTTAAGTGTTATTTAAAAATGTGACATTGCTCTTTTTTCTATTGCTGCCTTTATAAGGCTATCCGCATAGTTATGACTGGTTTCTATAGAAGTTGAGAACGAAAATTCTTTTCGCCAGTTTTCTGGTGCTTCTGGATGTACTCCCGTAAGCACCACCCATCCTGACCCATAATTTCCCTGAACAGTCGCTGGTGTGCCGTCTGGATATTTTGAAACCACGTCGCCCCAACCACTGAATTGGGGACCGTCTTCCCAATAGTGCTCGATTCGTGTTCCATCCGCATTGGAAACGGCAACTGCCGCCTTTCTTATCCCTTTAGCCTCAGCTGAATAAAATTTAAATTGTACACCGTTAGTAATATTAAAACTATTGTTTCGAGTATTCCCTGCCAAAAAACCGCCAGCACAAATTCCCAGATAATTTAATCCCTGATGAACCGCTTTTTGGATCTTTCTTGTCGTTTCTTCTGTAAGACTTTTACCTATATCTATAAAATTTCCACCGGGTATGATAATCAATTTGTATTTCTTCAATTGACTTGTATCTAATTCGTTTAGTTGCGTGGAATTTACTAGGGTAAAATCCATATGATTTGAAAATAAAATATCCTTAACAGCTTCCACATCGTTAGGCGACGTGCCTGTACCATTAAAAAGCATAATTGGCGCTTCTTTTATTGTGCTTTTACAGTTTGTGAAGAATACTATAATAATAAAATATGTAAAACAAATAAGTCTATTCTTAGTCGTGATCATTTTATTGATGAAGCTATTTAACCTTTTTTGTTTATAGGAAATGTTAGGCCGTTTTAATAGAAATTAGAAAATTTAAACGGCTTCAATTTCTACTTTCAAAATCTTGCTTTTTTGTTTTTCTAACTAGTGAAAGATTGTCGGATGTCATTCTATAATGATTGCCAAGTAGTAAATAGACGAATATGTTCGATTCCTGATAACGAGTTCTACGGAGCTTTCTTCGCCTGAGCTTCCAGAATTAGTTGCAGGTTTGCGTTCTCTCGGGTGATGTGGGTATAACTGCCTTTGCCAGTCTGAGCTAATTTTTTGAGATTCTGGCCGTTGATTTCATTCCGGCCAAAGGTGAAAATTGTCAGATAAACATCCTGACTACTGGCTTCATTAACCAATTGATACACTTCGTCACTCACCGGAAACTCGCCGTCGGTGGCCAGGATTATACGGTTGTTGCCTGCGCGGATGTAGTTTTTGTCGGCTACTTTGTAAGCCAGGCGGATGCCGCCGTTTCCATCCGTATCGCCGTCGGACTGGAGTTGGTCAATGACGCGGGCTATTTCGGTAGCGTTTGTACCGGATGTAGGTTTCAATGCCACTTTCGCCTTGCCCGAATACACCACAATCGAAAGTTGATCTTCGGGGCGGAGTATACGCAGCAGTGATTTAATGGCTGTTTTCAATAGCGGCAGTTTATAAGGCGAATCCATGGAGCCGGATACATCCAGCAGCAGCACCATATTATTGGCTGCAAAGCCTGCCAGCGAGTTAACTACGTTTGTCTGACCGGGCCGGTCTATAAATACCGTATCGACTTTGGTCTGATTAACATAAATAGTGTCATGCTGAATACCTGTTTTTCCCGTTGTCGTAGTCGGGCTACTCATTGGAGTTGTATTGGTCGTTGTCGATTGAGCAACTGGCTTTGTTTCTGCAAGCGGTTTATTGATTGGTTTCGTAACCATTTCGGTTGTCGCTACAGGAATTGTTAGTGGACCTAACCGACGAAAAGCCAGGATATTTGGCTCATTGATGGTTTTCAATACGCCTACTTTGGCCAACTCGCTAAACTGGTTGTATTGGTAAGCTATCTCGTTATTGAAGAAATAATAAAACGATTCGTACGTCTGACCTGGCGATTTTAGCGAGACTTTCTGCGCCTTTTCGGCCATTCGGAGTGAGTTTTCGGCGAGGTCTTCATAAGGCGAGTAGGGGCATAGGCCGTTATTGCGCCCCAGTCGTTTCAGGCCTTTCAGATTCTGATATTCGTTTGTAATCAGCGTTCTGGCTTCGGCTTGTAGCGCATCGGTAGCGGGTACCTGTGTGGCTTCTCCTTTCAAATAGGCTCTTACGCCGAACAAAATCTCTTTATTCAGATCAATGAGTTTCAGTAGCGCTTTGCCCGATACGTCATAGGATGTGATCGGTTTTTTGACCGGATAACTCTCGTGAATGCGTCGAACATCCTGATAAAGCCGCTCTTTCTTTTGATCGAACACATCGAATAGGTAGGCATATCGATCCAGAATAGCGTCGGAGCGTTTTAGTCTATCCTGTTCGTATTGTTTGGTGCTGGTATAGGTAATCAACTCAATACTCAATGCATCCATTTCTTTCAGTATCGCCAGTAATACATCAGCCTGTCCGTTAATCGAAGTCCGGTACGGTTGCGGAATCTGTGGAGTATTAATGGCAAGAAGTTGATGTTCGGATATCGGCACCTTATAGTCTTCATGCGAGTAGGTCAGATTACCCCGACGTTTAGATGCACCCGGTTCCCGATAATATTCTGCTGAAGATTGATAATCGCGGATCAGTAGTTGCATACGATTCATCTGCCGTAAAGATTCGTTGATAAAGTCAACGTAGGCATTCAGCGCGTCAAAAGTAGCCGTACTAGCCGGGGCCGTAGCTGGTTTTATTGTGAATGCCGCAGGTTGAACATCCCGAAAGGGGGCTGTTCCATCAGATTTCGGGCTGGATGCCTGCGGAACATCGAACGCAAAAACAGGTGCATATTTAGGATAATCCAGCAACTGTTTGGTCGATGCGCTGTACTTAACAAAACTCTGGTACCAGTTTAGCAAATCGTTGTTGTACTGGTTGATAAATGACCGATAGAATTCATTGTTGTGCCGCGCTGTTTGTTGGGCGGCAAAGGTATAGTCATCGACCGCCCGTTTCTTTACGGCCTGAATTATATGCAAACCTCCCTTGAACGAACTCAGCATATCTGAAGCGGGGTATTCAATAACCGACCGACCTTTCCCAAATTCATTGAGCAGTTTTTCATCTGCCAGAATGCTCTGCTGAACGAGTTTAACAGGCCAGTTCGACGGACTTTTTTCATTCAGATAATAAGCCAGCGTATCGAGCAACTGTTGCTGACTTATCAGTACCTGCTCTATTTCTTTCTCGGTGTAGAGATAGGCATCCGTAGCGCGGTAAGGCTGGTATCGGCGATAGACTCGTTGAATTTGTTTGTAGAAAGCGTCCTTGTCGTTGCTAAATTGAGTGGTAAGCGCTTGAAATTGAGTAATGAGTGTGATTGCTTTCTTGAAATTGTCACGCTCGTAATCTTTCAATCGGTCGTAGGTTTCTAAGGCTTTGGCTGTCTGATCGATTTTGGTCACTAATTTCCAGAGTGCCTGAGCGCTGGCTTGCAATCGCTGTTTTTCTATATCGGTGAAGGCATTGTCGGTTAGCGCCTTTTTGTAGTAATATTCCTCCAGTGTACCCGATGGCGATAGTCGCAACAGAGAGCGCCCTCGTGATTGATACGTCCCCATATCGGCATAATAAGCCTGTATACGTTGCAACCGGTCGCTCACTTCATCGACTGATTGATTCAGAAATGCGACATACTGATTAAGGGCCTGCTGAGGTGTTTCGCGTAAGGACTGACCTGTTGCAAAAAAGGCCGCGAATAGCAGAAGTAGGAAAAGAGGGGTATGCATACTCAAAATAACACAAAAACAATGGTCTAACATACTCACATAAAGCCGCTTAGTGGAAATTCTCGGTAGCGGGAACAAGCCTGAGTCGATACCGGAGGGTAAGTCGCTGTTTAATCGTATCAGATAAGCTATAGTCCTGATACTGACTGGGGAAAATCCAGTTCGACCAGTTTGTCGATTGGGTGGGCAGCCGCGGCAAATCTAATAGGAACAAGACTGGATTGTTGTGTAAGAATACGCGCATTTGCCATTTATCGACATCCATAGGCGCTGTAGCCCAAGGTAAGATAACAAACTCGCCATCCTCCCGAACCGCGTCGGAACGGGGGAAGTTACCGCTGTTTTGTCCACCGATATAATCCATTGAAATGGCCGACGCAATGTCTGAACCATTAAGCAACGGTTTGTTTACGCGTACTTCTATTTCCAGAGCTGCCCACTTGCCTTCGTAGCGAAGTCGTTGAGGTTGCTGGGAAGCGTTCACTAGCCAATAAACAAGCCAACCCGCCAGTAGAATGCCATCAGTGATTTGCAGGTATCGTAGGTAAGTCGGCGTCAGAAAACGTCCGCTCAGATACCAGAGTAGCCCAATGCCAATACCCGTTATGGCCAGGCCACCCAATATACCAAAATAGCCATAAGCTATACTATCATCGCTGCCACCGCCTGCGTCTTTGGTGAACCACCAGACCAAACCGTACCCCAACATGAAAAAAAGAGGTGCCGTACACAAACAGGCAACCAGAAGTGTGACTGATCGTTCCATGTTTTATCTTCTAGTGATAGCAGTGGGATTTTATACCTCGAAGTTGATACCAAACCGAAGGAGAAGCTACTATGAATGAACAACAGGTGGTTTTAGGGCAACAACATGTAGAGATGACATGATAATCTGATCGATCTATTGCCAATTAATCGGCCTTTCCTGTCCTAATATTATGTTAAAAAATGTATAAATATAATTGTTATTTTAATGTAATTTTAATATGTATATATTTCATTTTATTAGGATTATATATCAAAGAAAATAGAAATAGTGAAATATAAAATTGTAATTTATTGTAAATTCGATATAAAATTTTGCAATAGGGGAAGGGTGATTTTACTTTAAGGGTAAAATTTAAGCACTCATCAAAGATGATTCGAAAACTTCTATTTAACCTTACTTTAATGCTATTGAGCATTATGAGCTTCTCATATGCTCAGGATCGCGTTATTACAGGACGTGTTACCTCCAGCGATGATGGTGGGCCGTTGCCTGGTGCCAGTATATCTGTGAAAGGCACAACTCGTGGTACAACAGCTGATGCCAGCGGGAATTTTAGTTTGGCCGTATCGGGTAAACCAACACTCGTTGTTTCGTCAATTGGCTTTGCTCGTCTGGAAGTCGAAGTAGGTAACCGTAGTACGATTACGGTGCAATTGCAGAGTACAAACAGTGATCTGGAAGAAGTAATTGTAACAGGTTACGGTGGTGTTCTCAGCAAGCGCGAAGTGACCGGAGCCGTTTCTAAAATTAAAGGTACTGACATCCAGAACGTTCCAGCCCAAAGTATCGACCGGGCTATGCAGGGTCGTATTTCGGGTGTGCAGATTTCCTCTGCTAACGGTGCTCCTGGTGGAGCCATGCAGGTACGTATCCGGGGCGTAGGTTCTATTACGGCCGGTAATGAACCCCTCTATATTGTCGATGGTGTTCAGCTTAATACGCAGAATACCAACAGTTATGCCAGCTCGAACCCTATTAACTTCCTTAACCCGAATGACGTTGAGTCGATTGAGGTATTAAAAGATGCTGCCGCTGCATCTATTTATGGGTCTCAGGCTGCCAACGGGGTTGTCATCATTACAACCAAAAAAGGGAAAGCGGGCAAGACGCAAGTAAAACTCAATTACTATCAGGGTGTTGTCGAGCCAATTAAATACTTCGACGTTCTGAATTCGCAGCAATGGGTAAACATGCGAACCGAAGCGTTCATGAATGCTAACCCAACCCAATCCAGAACGTGGGCACTTCAGCAAGTACTTGGTATTCTTCGTTATCCAGCCGCAACTATAGCGAGTCTGGGCGAGAACCAACTACAGGGTATTGTAGATACACTGAAAACCTACGACTGGCAGCGGGCGGCTATGCGCTCTGGACGTGTACAGAATTATGAATTATCGCTCTCAGGTGGCAGTGATCGGAATAATTTTCACTTCTCGACATCTTATAATTCGCAGGATGGGAACGTGGTTGCCATCAACTTTAAACGGTTTACGACGAGCTTACGACTGGGGCAGAAGTTGTCGGACAAGTTGCAGTTTGAGCAGTCTATCAACCTGAGTACAACAACGCAGGGCGGTCAGTACGCGTCGCCAAACGGAGGTGGTTATCTTGGATCGGCGGCTTTCGGAGGACCAGTTATGGTACCGACCAACGCGATTTACAACGCAGATGGAACCTACGCAAACACGCCACAGACAGGTGGTGCAGTTGGGGTTGTTAGTCACAATTTCATCCTGTCGGCCGATTACGCTAAAATCACATCGACCACGAATCAACTGGTAGGTAGTGCAGCGCTTACTTATAAAATAACGCCCCAGCTAACCTTCCGGCCAACCGTCAACCTGGATTATCGCCTTATTAAAGGAAACTACTATGCCGATCCGCGTATTCAGGATGCGTATAGTGTGCAGGGGCGGGATTCCTTCCAGAACGAAGAAAGTATCAACTTCCTCACAAATGGCGCGCTTACCTATTCGCACCAGTTTGGCGAACATTCGATTAACGCACTGGCAGGGCTCGAGTATCGGAGCGATACCCGGAATGGAACCAGCGGTTCTGCTTATGGATTCCCAACATCAGCCTTTCAATACATTTCTGCCGCTGCTAATTACCAAAGTATGTCAAGTTCCTGGACGGGCTATCATCGGGCTTCTGCTTTTGGTAAAATCGACTATAACTACAATAGCCGGTATTTCCTGTCGCTTATTGGCCGTTACGATGGTTCTTCCCGCTTTGGTGCTAACAACCTGTTTGGTTTCTTCCCATCTATTTCGGGTAGCTGGTTAGTGTCAGACGAATCATTCCTGAAAGGCAATCCAGTATTGACCGAATTGAAACTGCGGGCCAGCTTTGGATCGACCGGAAACGATCAGATCGGGAACTTCGATTCAAGAGGTTTGTATGTGGGTGGTGCTAACTACAATGGTGGCAGTGGTATTGCTGTGACCAGCTTAGCAAACCCCGATTTGAAATGGGAACGGAATACCGAAGTAGCCGCAGGTCTGGAATATGGCATCTTTAATAACCGGATTCGTGGCCAATTCGATGTATATGATCGTACCAGTAACGACCTGTTGTTGCAACGGCAAGTGCCTAACACTAGTGGTTATACCACCATTACGTTCAATGCCGGTCAGGTAAAAAACCGGGGTTTTGAAGCCGAAATCACCGTTGATGTCCTGAAAACCTCATCACTTCGCTGGGAAAGTAGCTTTAACTTCTCGGTTATCGATAACAAGGTTACCAAACTGTATGATGGGATTTCGCCACAGGCCAACGTCGACAGCCTTATTTTGCTGACAGCCCCAGTGCAGGCGGGGAACACAACCGTTACCCGTAACTTCATTGTTGGTAAACCTGTTTATGCCAACTATGCTCCTGTATATGCGGGTGTAAATCCTGCAACGGGCCGGGCCATGTGGTATGACCAGAACGGCAACATTGTGTACACCTACCAGACTCCTCGTGATTCTAAATACTTGGGTTCTGACTTTGCCAATATTTATGGTGGCTGGCGTAACCAGATTTCGTACAGAGGTTTCGATTTGACCGCGTTTTTCCAATATGAGTTCGGTCGTCGTGTCAACAACTCGCAGGGGCTCACACTGATAGATGACGGAACTCGTAATGTGAATACCTTACTGGATACTTATAACAATCGCTGGACGGCGCCGGGGCAAATCACAGACGTACCACGACCCTACAATGGTGGTGCCGAAGTACTGGGATCTTCGTATGTATCCAGCACTAGCCGGTCTATTGAAGATGCTTCGTATATCCGTCTAAAGCAGGTTCAGCTGGCGTATACCTTCCCCAAAGCCCTGCTGACCAAAACCAAGCTACTTCAAAACGTTCGCATTTATGGAATAGCTACAAACCTGGTTACCTGGACGAAATGGACGGGCTACGACCCAGAGTTCCTGAACTTCGGATCGGGTAATACGGGTGCTATCCCCCAGTCGAAGACCTACACGTTCGGCGTTGAGATCGGTTTATAATCACTTCATCCTTGTTATTTAGTTTATGAAAACATACATGTTTAAGCGGGTACTGGCCACGACGATCCTAACGGGTGGGCTCTTTGCCTGTAGTAGCCTAGTAGATGTAAAGCCTAAAACCGCCGTTGATTCATCGACAGCTCTTACCACTCAGGAAGCAGTTAATGCCGCCGTCAATGCTGTTTATGATGCCTTGCAAAGTACGGATTTGTATGGTCGGGATTTGATTGCCCTCCCTGAAGTGCTCGCTGATAATGGACGGGCGACTAACAACTCGAGCCGCCTGGTTCCTGAATATCAGAATCAGCCTGGCAATCACATGATTAACTGGACGCAGGATTACTATGGTATCAATCAGGCAAACCTGGTACTGGACGCCCTGCCTAAGGTGACTATGACAGATGCACAGCGCAACTCCTATATGGGACAATGTCTGTTTCTGAGATCATTGATGTATTTCGATTTGGTGAAAGCCTATGCTTATATGCCTACTGCGATTATTAATGAGTATAATCGGGGTGGTGTTCCGCTAGCACTGACGGGCGTATTAACATTGCCACAAGTAGCCTATCCAAGCCGACCATCCATTGATGAAGTGTATACGCAGATCTTGACCGATCTGACAACAGCTATCGATAAACTGACGGGGACTGCTACTTCACGGGGTCCAGCTTATGCCACTAAAGGAGCAGCCCAGGCGCTCTACTCTCGCGTAGCACTGTATGCCGGTAAATACCAAGAATCGGCCGATATGGCAACCAGTGCGCTGGCCTCTGGAGTAGGCGTATTTCAGTCTAAAACCACGTATATCGCAGGCTGGCGTACCGCTATTAACCCAGAGTCGATGTTTGAAATTAATTTTCAGACAAATGAGAACATTGGCGTAAACACCTCATTGCAAACAACCTTCACGACGCTGGTAACGCTTGGTAACACGGCGCAAACCGGCGGATTCGGGGATGTTGTGCCTACGGTGGCACTTCTGGCCGATCTGGAATCAGAGAAAGATGCATCGGGCGCGGTGCTGGACATTCGTCGCCAACTGTATGAATTAGGAACAAAAGGACGCGGTGCACAAAACATCGAGACGACTAAATTCCTGGGCAAAAACGGGACTATTAACCTTGATAACGTGCCGGTGATTCGTATTTCAGAAATGTATCTGAACCGGGCCGAAGCCTATTATCGACTGGGAAGAGAGGCTGATGCAATTAAAGATTTGAACACCATCCGGACGCGCTCGGGATTGCCCGAAAAAACAGGGTTGACTGGCACCGCTTTGCTGGATGAGGTCATCAAACAGCGTCGTCTGGAGTTTGCGTTCGAAGGACACCGGTTCTGGGATCTGAAACGACTTGGTCGCGACATTGTCAAATTGCCTACTAATCTTCCGTTCACAGATTATCGTGTTCTGGCCCGGATTCCGATCAGCGAGATCAACAATAACCGTAACCTGAAGCAAAACTATAACTACTGAGCCATTACTATGAAAAGACTATTGCGTTTCGCGCTGATAGGTATTGTTTTACTTGCGCAAACTTCATGTTTCAAGGAAAACGATTTCCTGTATAATAAAAAAACGGTTGTTGAGTTTCAGGCAACGGTAGTTACTTCGTTCGCCGTTGGAAAAACGTATCCACTGCTGCCTATCAAGAACGGAGCCGGTGCGCAAACTACCCAGGTGAATCTGGTAGGTGCCCAACGGAATACAGATGAGGTCATCAAATTCTCCGTCGATAAAGACAACACAACAGCGGTAGAAGGTGTCCACTACAGTCTGAACGGAGGGACATTCACGATTCCGGCTAAATCCAGTTTTGGAAGCTGCTCTGTCAATATATTGACCGGGGCGGCTCCGACCGGTACAACCCAAACAGTTGATCTGGTTTTGATATTGGAAGGAAACGGTTCGGACATCACTCCGAATGAAAACTACAAAAAAGTCGGCTATCGAATTTCGTTTTAACGTTTAGATGCCGCAGCCAGTACTGGCTGCGGCATTTTTTATGGCATAGGCCATTTGTTTTCGACTTATCTTTATTACCCAATAACCTGAAACATCCTCTACTTTATGCTTCACAACCTAACGACTAGAAAAAGCCGATGGCTTTTGTTTATTTCCTGGATTGCACTCTCGCTTAGCGGGCAGGCTCAGGATGCACCGGTCTATCAAACGCCCCCCAAAGCGTTAGCCGATTTAGTAACGATGCCACCCACTCCGAACGTGAGTATGTCGGACAAAGGGGATATGATGTTATTTCTGGAACAGGCGGGTGCGCCCAGCATCGACGAACTGGCTCAACCTGAATTTAAACTGGCTGGCTTGCGGTTGAATCCAGCAAACAACGGCCCCAGTCGGGCGCGCTACATCACTGGTCTGAAACTTAAAAAACTGACCGACAAAGACGAAAAAGCAATAACGGGCCTTCCTGCTACGCCCCTGCTTAGTTTCGTTCAATGGTCGCCCGATGGAACAAAGATTGCGTTTGCGAATTCGACCGACAGCCGGATCGACTTGTATATCGCCGATGTAGCTACGGCAGCAGCCCAAAAAGTTGGCTCAATTGCCATTAATGCAACCCTGGGCGTACCATATCGTTGGGTATCTGATAGCAAAAGCCTGATTGTAAAAACAATTCCGGCGGGTCGTGGACCAGCGCCCGAGATTAGTCGGGTTCCAGCCGGGCCAACTACACAGGAAAACGTAAAAGGTTCGCGTGGTCAGGCACCAACGTACCAGGATTTGCTAAAGAATCCGTCCGACGAAAAGCAGTTTGCGTATTATACCACCGCGCAGGTTGTGCGATTGGGTTTAGATGGAACCGTCACCAGCATTGGTCAGCCCGGTATTATTCTCTCGTCAGACCCATCGCCAGATGGTAAGTATGTGATGATCGAGACGGTTCATACACCGTTTTCGTACCTGGTTCCTGTAAACCGATTTCCGCTTAAAACGGAAGTTTATGCCATCGCTGGTTCGCTGGTAAAAACCTTGAACGATGGTCCCTTGCAGGAGGCCGTACCCTACAGCCGTGACGGTGTTCCTACCGGCCCCCGCGATTTTAGCTGGCGGGCTGATGCTCCGGCAACAGTGTACTACACCGTTGCTCAGGATAATGGCGACCCCAAAGTGAAGGCCGATGTTCGGGACAAAGTTTTCCAGCTTGAAGCACCATTCTCGGCTCAGCCGAAAGAAATTTATGCGGCTCAGTTCCGTTTCGAGAATTTCGATTGGGGCAATGAGACGACAGCGCTGGCGACCGAACGTTGGTGGCAGAACCGTAAAACGATCACCAAAATCGTTAACCCAACTACCTGGCAAACATCGGTTTTATTTGATCGCTCATACGAAGATCGGTATACGAATCCTGGTCAACCCGATATGAAGCATAACCAATATGGTCGCGAAGTATTGAATTTGTTGCCAACGGGTGATATTCTAATGCTTAACGCGGTGGGTTCATCGCCAGAGGGTGACCGGCCTTTTGTGAGCTTGTTGAGTCTGAAAACAAAGCAGACTAAAGAGCTTTGGCGGTCGGCAGCTCCGTATTTCGAGCGTCCTGTTGCTGTTCTGGACGCGACCAAGCAGGTAATTCTGACCACTCGCGAAACGCCCGACGAAAACCCTAACTATTTCGTTCGGAACCTGAAAGCTAAGATTGCTCCTGTTCAGGCAACGTTCTTCCCGCACCCTTACCCACAACTGAAAGGCGTACAAAAACAACAACTTCGCTACAAGCGGGCTGATGGTGTTGAATTGACTGCTACGCTTTATTTGCCTGTTGGTTATAAGAAAGAACAAGGGCCGCTGCCAACGTTTTTGTGGGCGTATCCGGCCGAGTTCAAAAGCAAAGAAGCGGCCAGCCAAGTGTCCGGTTCGCCTTACCAATTCAACCGAATTAGCTATTGGGGTGGTGCGGCTTTCGTAACGATGGGCTACGCTATTCTGGACAACGCCAGCATCCCCATTGTGGGTGAAGGCGATAAAGAGCCAAACGATACCTATGTTGAGCAACTCGTATCGAGCGCCAAAGCTGCCGTTGACGAAGGTGTTCGGTTAGGCGTGGTCGATTCGAGCCGTGTAGGCGTAGGCGGTCATTCGTATGGGGCGTTCATGACCGCGAACCTGCTCACACACAGTAAGTTGTTTAAAGGCGGTATTGCCCGTAGCGGTGCTTACAATCGTACATTAACGCCTTTTGGATTTCAGAACGAACAACGTAGCTACTGGCAGGCACCTGAAGTGTATAACAACATGTCGCCGTTCATGAATGCCGACAAGATGAAAACGCCCCTGCTGTTAGTACACGGTGAAGCCGACAATAATACGGGTACATTCCCAATCCAGTCGGAGCGCTATTACAATGCCCTCAAAGGCTTTGGTGCCACAACCCGACTGGTATTCTTGCCATACGAGAGCCACGGCTACACAGCCAAAGAATCACTACTACACATGCTGTGGGAAATGAACGGCTGGTTAGATAAGTACGTGAAAAACCCAACGGCTGCCGGGCAACCAAACAAAGCCGGTAAGTTGGGTAGCGGAAAATAAGCGTCTTTACACTTACCTCCTCTACAACCTGACTACTTCAATAGCCATCAGCTATCCCGTATAGCTTGATGGCTTTTTTTATTGTACTGGAAGACAGGGCATTGAATTAAATAGTTACATGGCCATTCACGATCGCCGATCTGATGTGCTCCGAACAGGTACCCATAACTAGAAAAGTGCGCCACATAGCGCACTCCCCAATCAGTAGTAAAGAAAAAGTTTGTGCCCGTAGGCGTGTCTTCTCGTTTGCAGCTATACGGATTGTAGGTGGTCTGGCTTCTTTTCACTGACACTCGTCACGTTTTTTACGTTCGCCCAATGCTCCCTTAATGCCTTCTTGTCAGCAAGAATTTTCTTGACGACCGGGCTCTCCTTCGCGGAGGAAGGGATACTATGTTTGATTGTTTTCATAGCTCAGTCTCTTTGAGTATGATGAGTTGTAGTTTCGCGCTTTCGGTTGATAACGATGCAATTTAGAATAAAGTTTGACTACTAAAACACGTAGAGCGGCTTTAACGAAACGCATCATATTTTCTCCAGCAGACTGAGGAACTCCTGTTTCTTGTTCCGGGAAACAGGCAACGCCTTGTTATTTGCCATGACAACTTCTCCACCATCGCCCCGAATGTAGCGTTGTACATAACGAAGATTGATGAGGTAGCTGTGATGGACCCGACAAAACCCCTTGCTTTCTAAGACCTCTTCCACTTCTTTCAGTGTCTTGGAAATCAGGATGATCTGCCCGCTTTTCAAGGCAAATCGCGTATAGCCACCATCTGATTCACAATAGTAGATTTCTTCGCTATGAATGATCTGTAATCCTTCCATAGTGGGCAGGGCAATCCGGTCACCAGCGCGCTGGTTTTGCAGATAGTCCAGAAACTGGTCGATGCGGGCTGGGGCCTGACTGGCTAATTCCTGCTCCGCTTTATCAACCGCCCGGATCAGTTCATCTTTGTCAACCGGTTTCAGGATATAATCCAGGGCGTTGTGCCGTATAGCTTTGATGGCATATTCGTTAAAGGCCGTTGTGAAAACCACCCGGAACTTATTATAGCGGCAGGCTTCCAGCATATCGAAACCGCTCATACCAGGCATTTCAATATCCAGAAAAATAAGGTCTGGATGTAAGGTTTCAATCGCTGTTTGGCCTTCGGCGCCACTGGCGCAGGTCGCCAGTATCTGGACGGTAGGGCAGTACCGCTTCAGGAGCAGACTTAACACATCGCGGCAGTGCTTTTCATCGTCAATCAGTAGTGCAGTCATTGCGGTTTTAAGTTCATGGTAAACGTTATGCAAGTTCCATCAGGTTGTCCGTTCAGCCCAATTAAGTCCTGGCAATCAATCCGGGCATCAACATCGTATAGGTCATTCACTAAAACCACCCGTTCTTCGGCAATTCGGCTACCATGAAACTGGTGGGCATTGAGGTTTTGAGGTCGGCTACTAATCGCTGCCTCCCGCCCGATACCGTTGTCGGTAATGGCAATAGCCAGGCGATTTCCAATTCGATTACAGTCAATTTTTAGCATTGACCGGCGATTTTTTTGCGCTAGCAGTCCATGCCGAATAGCGTTTTCTACATAAGGCTGAATCAGCAGCGGTGGTACCTGAACCGAATCGGCATTCAACTTTGGATCTATGCGTACAGTTACATCGAAATGGTCGTCCGAACGCAGCTGTTCCAGTTCTATATAACTCTGTAAGGCTGCTAACTCATCGTGCAGAGATACCCAGTCTGTTTGGGTATTGGCCAGCACCTGTCGTACTAGCCGGGCAAATTTGGTCAGGTAAAGCGAGGCTTGTTCGCTATCGTTTTGCAGGACAAACTTATTAATGGCATTCAGGCTGTTGAATACAAAATGTGGATTCATCTGCATTCGGAGAGCCATCAGTTTAGCTTCAGCAATTCGTCGGTTATTGTCTGACAATTGTTGCCGGGCCTGCTGATAAGCCAATTCCGTTTCAACCCGACGGAGTTTCTGAGCGCATAAGGCGGCTACTTTGGTCAATACGGTTAGATGATGTGGGCGGAAAAAATTCCGTTTTGGATGCTCAGCATCAAGTACACCCCATACCCGTCCGTTAAGCCAGATGGGTACCGTAATCTCAGAATAGCGAACGGCATCGTCGGCAATGTAGCGCTTATCCAGGGCGGTGTTCCCAATCCGTTCGGGTTGGCCAGTCAGGGCTACTTCGCCCACAATGCCACGTCCTAATGGTATTTCAATTGGCTCATGAATAACGTATTCGGATGGACTTTTCGGACCGTGGGCGGCTTTCTGTACCAACACTTTACGATCTTCATCAAGACGATATATGACACAATCCACAAAATGCAGACGGGCAATACAATTCTTGGCTACATCCCATAATACTTCTTCTACCGTTGTTTGCTCCAGAAGCGACATGGCAAAAAAATTAATAATCCGTTCTACTTCCAGTTCATTTTTTAAGGATTGCTGGGAGGTTGGTCGGGATGCGATTCGTTTATCATTTGCCACAAGCTCATAGAGAATAATTAATTGACAAAAGAATGCATATTTTTTTGTGTAAAATAATGAGAACTAACAACAAGTGGATTTGGACAAATAACTGGTTGTTAGTTCTCACTTTCTTGCAAATGCCCTAAAAGCTCGTACTCGCAATTAGTAGTAGACAGCCAATCTTTGGTTGGACGCTTTTGGAAAGAGAATTGCAGAAATTGATTGATCGAGAATACAATACGTTACCAATTTATGAAGACTGCCTCTGAATCATCTATATTCGCTCCGTAGACCGACTGAACCAGTTGAGGGTATCTGAACGAGTATGATGCGTAGCTATAATAGTGATAGTCGGACAAAAGCTGGTGTGTATAATCGACAAAGCTGGTTTCGTGAGAGACGGACTCAGCTTTTACTGGTTATACTGCTTTTTTGTTGGACACAAGGGCGTGGACAGGCACCTGCTCTGGCGTTTCAACGACTTTCACTACAGCAGGGTCTGAAGGCTAATTACACAATGTCCATTACTCAGGATGCCCCTGGTTTCATCTGGATTGCGACGGTGAAAGGAGTAACCCGGTTTGATGGGCTGCGCTGTTTGAATCTTACTTATCAGCCAGACAACCCCCGGTCGTTGTCACACCGAATTGCCCGCTATGTTTTTACTGCCCGCGATGGAACCTTATGGGTAGGTACACAGGAAGGTCTAAATCGATTTGAACCAGCAACTCAATCGTTCCAGCGGTACTCGTTTACGCATTTGGGGGCAGGTTGTAATTTTATTCGTGCCATAACCGAAAGCCAGGATGGACGACTGTGGCTGGGTACTAAAGAGGGAGTCATACACCTGAACCCGGTTACTGGTGAGGCATCATTACTAACTCTCCCATACGGCCCGGATACGGATGCGAAGAACATTCGTCGAATGCTGCTTAATGGGCAGACACTTTGGATTGGTACTCAGATAGGGCTATATGCGTATGATTTGTCTACGAAACGGGTGCGCTATTTTCAACACGAAGCGGCAACAGCTACCTCTTTACCCGACGATCATATAACGTCGCTGGCTCGTAACCCACAAACGGGCGAGATTCTGGTAGGAACCAATCAGGGTTACCTTACTGGTCTTACTCCGGAGACAGGGGTATTTCGGATAATTGCCCGATTAGGAATCGACCAACCCGTTTCGGCAATATTGTTCACTCACACTGGCGATTTATGGGTTGGCGTTAGCGGGGCAGGTCTTCATCACTACGATGCGCAGACCAATCAATTCTTACGCTATCTTAACAATGAAAACAATGCGCGAAGCCTGATTTCTAATTCAATTAGCGCGCTTAAGGAAGATCGGTCGGGGGTAATTTGGGTACTGACGAACGATGCAGGTGTGTGCTGGTTTAATCCAACCGTAGACAAATTTCATTCTCTTTTCGATGAAGTAGGGTACAAACCCATTAATACCCTTGGTTTCGACGCAGCCGCTTTATCCGTAGACCGAACAACTAACTCGTTATGGGTTGCTACTCGAGATGGTATAGTCCAGATCAATCTCAAGTCTAAAGTATATCGGCAATATCATCATGATCCGAAAAATGCCAATAGCTTAATCAACAACTATGTTTATTCTATATTGGCCGATCAACGTGGGCAAGTGTGGGTTGGTACCAGTATAGGGTTAGATCGCTTGCATCCCGCTACCGGGCAAGTAGAACATATACTAAGCCTCACTCCCCCGGTTAAATCAGTAAATGGGTCTATTGCGAACCTGGATAAAAATATTGCAGGCAACCAGGTATTTGGGCTTGCCGAAGCGCCGGATGGCCGGCTGTTTATTGGCACAAATGAGAAACTGACAATCTACGATCCTAAAACGGGCCGATTTAGCCACCAGTTCAACGACCCACGGATTGAGAAATTACCGGGGAAAAATTACAATACCTTATTCTTTGATCGGCACCAGAATTTATGGGTTGGAGGACTGGGGCCTGTCTATAAAATCAGTCCGGATTTACGTTTACTGGCTACCTATACACATAGCGACGATCCACAGAGTTTACCTGACGAGGGCGTGACTGCTTTTGCCGAAGATCGATTTGGACGAATGTGGCTCGGGACAGATAACGGTCTGGCCTGCCTGAACCAGAAGACGGGGAAATCTCAGGTATTTACTACCCGACAGGGATTGCCTTTTGATGATATTTCGGCACTTATACTGGTGGGCGATACACTATGGCTGAGCACCAGCCATGGACTGGCCAGCATGGATGTGCGTCGATTCCAGATTAAGCCCTTTAACGAAACGGATGGTACGGCTCCATCGGAGTTTGAATCAGGTTCCGCTATTCAGGATTCAACTGGGCGAATTTACTTCGGAGGTACGCACAGCCTGGTATATATGCAGCCGAATGCGATTCGACAAAACCGGTTCGTGCCACCCGTTTACTTAATTTCACTTCGGGCAAATGGACAGGAAATGGTGCAAAACCCGTCGGTGACTCCATCTGGCTTAGAGCTTCAGTCGAACCAGAATATGTTTACGTTCGAGATGGCGGCCCTGAGTTTCGACAATCCTGCCGATAACCAGTATGCCTATAAGCTCGAAAACTTCGATGAGGATTGGAATCAGGAGGGTAATCGCTCGTTTGCCAGTTATACAAACGTTCCTCCCGGCGACTATGTTCTGCACGTCATAGCGGCCAACAACGATGGCGTCTGGAACCGGGCAGGCTATCGTTTACCCATCACTATCCTAGCTCCTTTCTGGAAGACAGCGTGGTTTCGCGTAATCGCGCTAATTACATTGCTAACACTAACGGGCTTTGTTGTGCGTTGGCGAGAGCAACAGCGGACCAGGGAGCAGCGCGAAAAAAGCGAACTCCGCGAGCGTATTGCAGCGTCGGAGATGAAAGCGTTGCGTTCGCAAATGAATCCGCATTTTCTGTATAACTCACTGAATGCTATTCGGCTGTTTATCCTGCAAAACGACAGCGATAATGCCGATAAATACCTCGTTAAGTTTGCTCGGCTGATGCGACTTATTCTGGATAATTCGCGCCAGGAATGGGTAAGCCTGGCCAGTGAACTGGAACAACTGACACTCTACCTGGAACTGGAGCAGCTACGCTTTGACCACAAGTTCGATTTTTCAGTAACTGCTGACCCGTCGCTATCGCTCGAGAAAACGGCTATCCCACCCATGATTATTCAGCCGTATATCGAAAATGCTATCCTGCATGGGTTAGCGCATAAACAGACCAAAGGCCACATTCAGCTACTCATCGAACGCCAGTCCGATCATTTAGACTGCACTGTCGACGATGACGGTGTAGGCCGTGCGTGGACACAGTCGCTTAAAAAACAGTCATCTACGCACCAAAGTGTGGGCTTGCGCGTGACCGAAGATCGGCTTCAGCTAATTGGGCAGCGTAGCGGTCAGGCCGCTGGCGTAACCATCATCGACAAACATGACGATCAACAACAAGCCACCGGAACAAAGGTGGTGATTCAACTGCCGTTTATCAGTGTCCGGTCAGAGAACGGATAACGCTCCGATGTAGTAAATACTACGCTGAGCATAGTAACAAACCAACCCGCAAAAATGTATTGAAGCTTTTACACCAACGCAGTCAAGTCTTTAACGCCCAGCATACGTCTGCTGATGAACCCTTCGCCAAATTCGGCACCAATCATGTGGCCATGCTCGCGGGTGCGGGATTCCAGAAACTTCATGAACGGTTCGCCCGAAATGTAACTTTGTGGCTCAGGACTGTCGGGGTTGAAAAACTGACTTTTATAGGCTTTGATCGCGGCCAATTTTTGCTCCCAGTAGGGCGTTATATCCACGATAAAATCGGGTTTTAGCCAGCGATCCTGAATGAAATTATAGACATAGATAGGCCGATGAGCTTCCTGTGGCTGGCCATCTTTGCCAACCGTTTTAATTTGCCGTAAACCGGCATAAAAGCAGGCATCATTCACCAGTTCTGCTGCACGACCGTGATCGGGATGGCGGTCATCGGGGGTGTTCGTGAGTATAATTGTTGGTCGGTAGTGCCGAATGATAGGAATCAGAGCCAACTGATGTTCTTCATCATTTCGAAAGAAACCATCCCGGAAACCCATATTTTCTCGGGCTGATAATTTCATAATTCGGGACCCTTCGGCAGCTTCCTGAGCCCGGATTTCGGGTGTTCCCCGTGTTCCCAATTCGCCACGGGTCAGGTCTACACCCGCCACCGTTTTGCCTTGAGCAACCAGCGAGAGAACGGTACCGGCACAGGTCATTTCAATATCATCAGGATGGGCCGCAATGGCTAGTACGTCAACAGTCATGTGGTTTTGTTCGTGTAGTGATTAGTGCCAGGCATGGATTTATAGACCGACAATCAGTTAATCATCCAGACTGATAAATTGTTCCTGATATGCCCAAATGCTGATCCTGTAAGGGGGTAAAACGAACCTAAAATTGCCCTAAAACGCGCTGTTGGCGATTTTTTCGCGGAAACACCTTATTTTGCCAACCCAACGACTAATCACCTGAAGTAACTTAACCTATGTCTTACAAAGCCCTGGCCCTCCAGTTAACCTGCCAAACCGTTAATGCGTATCCAACTCGCGATGAAGCCGAAGCCGTAATGCTCAGAACAATTGAGCGTATTGAACAACAGATTGCCGCATCGGTTGGCCTGCTTGGGCGTGAGACCTTACTCATTGTGGCACCCGAACATTTCCTGACCGGGCCACCCGTTAACGAGACAGTAGAGCAATGGCGAGAAAAGGCGGCTTTGGAGATTGATGGCCCTATTTATGAAGCCATTAGTGCTATGGTGCAACGGCAACAGATTTATTTCTCGGGTAATGTGTATGAGCAGGACCCTTTCTTCCCGGAACTTTACTTCCAGACCAGCTTTATCATGGGGCCAAACGGTGACGTGCTGCTACGCTATCGACGCCTGAATGCTATGTTCATTCCTACACCCCACGATGTTTGGGAATTGTATTTAGACGCTTACGGCTATGATTCTCTATTTCCGGTAATTAAAACTAACATTGGTAATCTGGCCTGTATTGCGTCAGAGGAAATCCTTTATCCCGAAGTTGCCCGTTGCTTGTCCATGCGTGGCGCAGAGGTATTAATTCACTCAACGTCGGAGGCTGGTAGTCCGCTGATGACTCAGAAAAACGTAGCAAAACTAGCCAGGGCCACGGAGAATATGGCCTATGTCGTGTCGGCCAACTCGGGTGGATTGTCGGGTAGCCTGATTCCGGGAGGAACGACCGATGGCGGCTCTAAAATCATTGATCCGAAAGGGATCGTACTCGCTGAAGCTGCTTATGGCGAAAGCATTGTTGCCAATGCCGATATTGATCTGGCTGCCCTACGGGAGTTCCGGCAAAGACCGGCTATGGGCAATCTGCTGGCTCGCCAACGGTTCGAGCTATACGCAGAAAGCTATGCTAAACACCGTATCTATCCACCTGATACCTTATTAGGCCAACCCGCCGAGCGGCAACATTTTATGCGAACCCAGCAGGAAGTGATTAAGAAGCTTTATAGTTAAAGAGGTTTCAAGTTTAAGGTTCCAGGTCTCAAGTTGGCTGACGCGAATGCAACTAATTATGCGTCAGCCAACTTGAAACCTGGAACCTTAAACTTGAAACAATATTTCATTCTTCAATCACTTTCGGCTTCCGCTTGCGTCTGGGTAATCGAAATAGATTGCTGCCGCTATCTTCCGGAGTTTGGTCGCCGAGCAGAATGCCCCAGGGACGTAAACTGTCTACCCGATCAAAAATTACTTTCATAATAGCAATGGCGGGGATAGATAGAAACATGCCGGATACACCCGCTAAAGCACCGCCAATTAGTACACCAACGATGGAGACAAGGGCATTTACCCGAACTTTAGATGCCACAATGAGCGGAACGAATACGTTGTTGTCGATGAACTGTACAAGTAGAAAAATGCCGACAACGCCTAAAATGACCGATACTTCCGGATTGTTACTGAAGGTGACGAGCACGGTTAGTAATGTAGCGACCAGACCGCCAATGTAGGGAATGAGATTTAGAATGGCGGCCATAATGCCCAGTAAAATAGCGTATTGGACATTTAGTATCAGTAAGCCAATTGAGTTAAGTGCTGCTACGCAGGAGGTTTCAATGAGGAGCCCGACCATATAACTCTGAATCACGGATTTAACTTCGCCCAGCACTTCACGCACGCGCTCAGTATGCTTCTCCGGGAAAAGTACGATAACAAAATGGAGCAGCATAGACCGATAATACAACAATAGAAAGACGTAAATAGGAATCAGGGTCAGGGTGCCCAGTGGACCAGTAATAAAGCCAAGCGTATCACTGCTTTGCAAGCTATCGAGTGTTTGGGCCTGCGCTTTTTGCAGATACTTATCCTGCTGCCGATAGCTGACATTATACTCGCGCCGAACCCATCGCTTTGCGTCGCGGAAAAAATCATTCAGGTTCTGGCGAATCTTTGGCAGATCATCCGCAAAGTCTGATAGCTGCATCGATATGAGGATTGTTACGCCTGATACCACAACGATGGCTAGTAAGAGAGCCAGACTAATGGCAATGACTTTGTGGATGCCCCAACGGGTTAGGCGGTTTTCGATAGGTCGAAGTAAAACGGCAATCAGCCCTGCCATCGCGAGCGGCACCAGAATATCCTGCCCTAAATAAATGGCGGCTGTCAGAATAGCCAGAGCGAGGAGAGTATGAGAAAATTGGTGGTAATGCGGGCGCGATTCAGCAAGCATAGAATTGGTATCGAGTACAAATTGAAATAAGTGAATTTACTTAGAGAGGTCAATTAAACAGAGACTCAACATTCCATTCCCTGTTTTGTTCGCCGGGCTCGTTTCGGGTCATCTTTACGATACCTGTCGTCTTTCGCCAAACTTGCCGTATTTTTGCGGTTTAGTTAGTTTATGACTCTATCTATTCGCGATATCGCTTACCAACTGCGACAGGGACAATTGATCGCCATTGCCGACGAAACGGGTTGGTCGGTTGCAGCCGATCCTGTCAATGATGCAGCCGTTGGTCAATTATTGACGTTACTAGGCACAATGCCTAAGGAGCTAGAACCAACGGTGCTTATTCACAATAGCGATCAACTAGGGCTCTATGTCACTAAAGTGCCCGACGTAGCTTATGACCTGGTCGAGTTTGCCGAAAACCCGCTAACGGTTGTTTACGATCAAGGCAAAAACCTGTCGACTGTATTCTGGCAGACTTTGGCAGAATCGACCGTAGCGAGCGAGGGTGTCCAGGCAAAAGAACAAATAGCCGTTCGGCGCGTGTTGAGCGCCGATGTACAACGCCTGATTGGTAGCTTTGGTCGTGGTCTACTCACCATTCCATTTGAATCACTACTGCTACCACCCGCTGCCGAAGCGCTTGCTACAATACGATTCGGAACCCTCCCCGGAATGCCTAAACGGCCGCGCATCATGCGGTTGAAAGTAAATGGAGAGGTTAGTTTTATTAGAAAATGAATTTTAGCGAAACCTTACATAAAAACCCAGTTTTTGACACCATTGCCCGCGAAGCTGATGCGCTTGGTCTACGTGCCTATGTCATTGGGGGCTTCGTGCGGGACCTGGTTCTGGGTCGTCCATCGAAAGATATTGACATCGTGTGCATCGGGAGTGGTATTGAACTAGCCGAAGCCGTAGGAAAAGCATTACGAACAAACGTGTCGGTATTTCCGAATTTTGGTACCGCAATGCTCAAAACCGGGCAGGATGAAGATGCGTGGGAAGTTGAATTTGTAGGCGCGCGAAAAGAGTCGTATCGAAGTGAATCGCGCAAACCAATTGTGGAAGATGGTACGCTAGAAGACGATCAGAATCGACGGGATTTTACAATTAACGCCATGGGTATCAGCCTGTCCCGTCAGGGCGGGTCGGTTGCGGATTTCGGTGAATTGCTTGATCCGTTTGATGGGTTGAAAGACATTAAGCGTAAACTAATCCGGACGCCACTCAATCCCGATATTACCTTCTCCGATGATCCGCTGCGCATGATGCGTGCCATTCGGTTTGCTTCGCAGTTGAGTTTCGACATTGAACCGGATACGTTCGACGCGATTATTCGGATGAGCGATCGGATTACTATCGTTTCTCGGGAGCGTGTAACCGACGAATTAAACAAAATCATTCTGTCGCCAACGCCATCCTATGGGTTTAAACTGCTCTATCACGCGGGCTTATTAGAGCGAATTTTCCCTGAACTGATTGCCCTGAAAGGCGTTGAAACTATTGAGGGCAAGGGGCACAAGGATAATTTTTACCATACTTTGCAAGTGCTCGATAATGTTGCTAATCGGGCCAAATCAACGCATGAGATTATTGATCCGGAAAATGAACTCTGGCTTCGCTGGGCGGCATTGCTGCACGATATTGCTAAACCAGCCACCAAACGCTTCGATCCTAAAGTAGGCTGGACATTTCACGGGCACGAAGACCTGGGTGCCCGTTGGGTACCGGGTATTTTTCGGACGATGAAGCTACCGCTCAACGAACACATGCGTTTTGTGCAAAAACTCGTGCGACTGCACCTACGACCCATTGCGCTCACTAAAGAACAAATCACCGACTCCGCTCTGCGCCGGTTGCTGTTCGATGCGGGCGATGACTTAGAAGGGCTCATGGCGCTTTGTCGGGCGGATATCACATCGAAAAATTACGAGCGAGTGCAGAAACATCTGCGTAATTTCGACCGGGTTGAGCAGAAGCTTCATGATCTTGAAGAACGCGATAAACTGCGTAATTTTCAGCCGGTTATCACAGGCGAGTTGATTATGGAAACATTTGGTTTAACCCCATCGAAAGAAGTAGGTGACCTAAAAACAGTGTTGCGAGAAGCAATTTTAGATGGAATTATCCCTAATTCGTTCGATACCGCTTACCCATTTTTACTTGAAGAAGGCCGCAAACGCGGATTAACTAAAAAAGTATGATGTATGCTATAATATGTATGAACCCCAGGCAATCATACATACTATAGCATACATCATATATCAATTTCCCTCATGGATAATAACAATACTAATTTTCGGCGCTTCTTTGGCGCATCGCTCACCATTCTGGGTGTAGTTGTCGTTTTGTTTGCGTTAATCGCTTTTCTATCTGATGGAAAACCCGTACTGGGGATGAGTATATCGAAGGCAGAAGCAGCCGCTCCATTTATTGTAGGCATGATTTTCCTGGTCACGGGCGTCAATCTGGTTCGCGAATCATAGTGATGGACTAACGTAGCTGAACAAACGGGGTTATTGACTTGTCGATTCATGCAACGTATTGCTCTTTTTCTAATCCTTCTACTGATAACTCCTTCTGTTGAAGCTTATGGAAACGGGTAACACTCGGGCGGTTTGGCTTGATTATTTGCGTTCGTTTGTTACCCTGTTGGTCGTGGCTCACCATGCTGCACTGGCCTATCCAACCTTCGCCTATTTTGATCCTGCCCACTACATTTATTCGACTGCGCCTATTGTAGATGATGGTCGTTGGGTGGGAATGGATCGATTTATTGGCTTCAATGATTTATTCTTTATGCCCCTGATGTTCTTAATCAGTGGGCTATTTACCTATCGAGGACTGCGAAAAAAAGGCGCAAAAGGCTACCTGACTGACCGATTCATGCGCCTGGGTATTCCGTTTCTGGTTGCTGAATTGCTGGTTATTCCGCTGGCTTATGTACCTTCCTTTTACGTGGCTACGCATTCGACCAATGCCATTGCCTTTATTGAGGATTATATCGGTAAGCAGCAATGGCCTGTAGGACCACCCTGGTTTATTTGGCTCCTGTTGGCATTTGATGGCGTCGCTGTGCTGATCGTCAAACTAAGCCCTTCCTTTTTTGAGTTGGTAGGAAACA
This sequence comes from Spirosoma arboris, assembly GCF_009754945.1. Classification (GTDB taxonomy): domain Bacteria; phylum Bacteroidota; class Bacteroidia; order Cytophagales; family Spirosomataceae; genus Spirosoma; species Spirosoma arboris. The sequence goes on along the minus strand of NZ_WPIN01000019.1, from coordinate 25,491 downwards.
AACTGACTAAATTGAGCAAACAGCCTGTTCTTTTTGGTGGAGTGATCTACAGTTTAACCGCTATTTCGCTCATTCCTCTAAGCTTATGGGTAGGGCAATATACCTGGATAGGGAATTGGGGACCATTGGATTTTCAACTCAACCGACTTCTCTTTTACCTATTCTTCTTTTTACTAGGGGGCTGCCTGGGGAGTACCGATTGGCAAGGATATCTGTTCAAAGGCGACAATTTTTTCAATAGAAACTGGTTATTCTGGGTCTTGTTAAGCTTAATTGCTTACCTATCGGTCGTCTTGATTTCAGGCCTTGGAGAAGATTGGGTCAGGCAAGGTAGACTTAGCTCTACGATGGGTTTCTTTTTATATGATGTAGCTTTTGTGGCTAGTTGTCTGGCAAGTATCGGTGCCTGTTTGTCGTTTTTTAGACAGAAGATGATCCAACCGTCTGAAGGGTGGGCGAGTTTATCGGGAAATGCCTACGGGATTTACATTGTGCATTACCCGTTTGTAACATGGCTTCAATTTGCCCTGTTAGCAGTCGAGTTACCAGCTATAGTCAAATTCCTTATTGTATTTTTAGGCTCACTAAGTGTGAGCTGGCTACTTAGCCAACTGGCCAGAAGAAATTCATTCGTGGCGCAGGCTTTGTAGTTGGCTTATTTAGACGGCCTTGCTGTTAGCAACCACTCATAGGTGTTTATCGGTTGAGGTAGGCCATCGGGTTGGATTTGTAGATACATCAAGTGCAGATGCGTTGGCGAGCGACTTTTATAAGCATTGAAGCCTGATCTTCCCATTTCGGCGAGTTTTTCTCCGGCATGTACCCACTGGCCCGGCGATACATCCACTTCACTGTTGTGAGCGTAATAAAATAATCCGTGGAGTATAGGGTCATATACCCAGATCCAATTGCCCCCTCTATATTCGGAACCCGGTTTCCAATCGGTTTCGATAGCTAATACCAGGCCCTGGCTCATGGCTAATATATCAACGGGTTTACTCGTTCGGTCGTCGATGTTGTCCTGATTCCGGTCAGTAATGAAAATATCCTGTGCAGGATGACTCCCCCGAACGTTATAATCGAACAAATCAAACCCTGTTCCCTTGTAGCCTTCACCATGAGTACCGCCAATGGCACTGGTTGAATAGCCACGGATTGGGAACGAAAAGTATTGACCCGTTCGGCGTAAACTGTCGCGCTGGAGAGAGTCTTGCTGATAACTCTCCATGCTCCGAAATCGAGCCTGCAAACTGTTCATAATGCTACTAAACTGTAGGCGGGCCGAGTCGGGTGTGACAGACTGTTCCCGAATCTGGGTATACAAAGTTTGGAATTGCTGGCAATAGGTATACAGAGTCGGTTCGTCGGAATTGTTGCTAACGACCTGCGACGAAGCTGCATTCAGCCCGCCTATTAATAATGCTCCCACAATACCCACTACTCGCATGAACGAAGTTACGTCAATCTCCACTACGCTGATTTTTCGATTAAGTGGCCAAAAATACACAAAGTAGCGCGACAGTTCTATCAAATGATGACTAGTGATAGTCTCATGGACAATGACCACGGAAAGAAAGGAAACTGGACAATAAGAGAACTAGATTTGTTGCTTAAAGTCACCGGATGAGGGCTTTAGCCAAGTTATCTGGATTTTTGAAAAATATTTTTGATTCATAGGGGAAAAAACTCAAATACATTTGGATATGAGTTTTATTGTGTCGTTATTCGCCCAAATTTAAAACAATACAATGCAAACAGGAACTGTAAAATTCTTTAATGAAACCAAAGGGTTTGGCTTCATTAAACCCGATGAAGGTGGCGAAGACATTTTTGTACACGCTTCCGGTCTCATCGACCAAATCCGTGAAAACGACAAAGTTAAATTCAATGTCGAACGCGGTAAGAAAGGCCTAAACGCCGTTAACGTCGAAATAGCTTAATTGTAAGATATAAAGACAAACCGTTGTAAAAAACATGCCAGATGGCATGTTTTTTTTTGCCCTATCGGTTCGTAGTGCCATTTTTGTGGCCTTAAACAAATGGTCAAGTGTAGTCAGGAATCGTCAGGCTTGGTCAAGTGTTGTCAAAAGCAATACCTGACCAAGCCTGACGATTCCTGATTATATGTGACAAGTATGTATGAATCAATCACCTGAACAACGTGTGGCAGTTCGACTCGGCCTTAATGCCCGATCGGTAGCCGCCACCATCGAATTACTCAACGGCGGAGCTACCGTTCCGTTTATTGCCCGTTATCGAAAAGAAGCAACTGCATCGGCAGAGGGAGTTCCGCTCGACGAAGTACAAATCAGCCAGATCAAGGACACTTACCAAAAATTACTTGAGTTAGATAAACGACGGGAGGCTATTCTTAAATCCATTGACGAGCAGGGAAAACTCACACCTGAGCTTCGCCGAAAGATTGAAGCAACAGATTCACTCATTGATCTCGAAGACCTTTATCTGCCCTACAAGCAGAAACGAAAGACCCGGGCGATCATGGCCATTGAACGCGGCCTGGAGCCGCTTGCTAATGTGATTGTTGCCCAGCGTGAGCTAAACATTGAACGAACTGCCCAGCGCTACTTATCCGATGCTGTTCCGACGGTGGCCGATGCCTTGCAAGGAGCTCGCGATATTCTGGCTGAGCGCATAAGCGAAGATGCCGATGCTCGCCAGCGTATTCGTAATCTGTTCGAACGAGAAGCCATTATTCGCTCGACAGTCAAAAAAGGGAAAGAAGTTGAGGGTATAAAATTTAAAGACTACTTCGATTTTGCCGAACCGCTTCGGCGCGTACCCTCGCACCGATTGCTGGCCCTGCGCAGAGGAGAAACGGAAGGATTTCTGAACGTTAGTATTGGTCCTGATGAAGAAGCCGCTATCGAACGGCTTGAACGGCAGTTTGTTGCCGACCGTTCTGGTACATCGGCTTGCAAGGAGCAGGTTTCGCTGGCTATTCGTGATGGCTACAAGCGCCTGCTCAAACCTTCGCTCGAAACGGAGTTCTCTAATTTATCTAAAGAAAAGGCAGATGCCGAAGCAATCCGGATTTTTGCTGATAATCTACGCCAACTGCTACTAAGTCCACCATTGGGCCAACAACGTGTCCTGGCTATTGACCCCGGCTACCGAACAGGTTGCAAAACTGTTTGCCTTGATGCACAGGGGAATTTACTAACAGATACGGTTTTGTATCTGGCTCAGTCGGAAGGACAGCGGCAACAGGCGGCTCAAACCGTTCAGAAACTGGTTAGCCAGTATAAGATCGGCGCCATTGCCATCGGGAACGGTACCGCCGGGCGCGAAACGGAGGAATTTGTACAGAGTTTGAATTTAACTACTACATCAGGTGAAGCCTTGCCAATTTTCATGGTTAGTGAGCAGGGAGCATCCATTTATTCGGCCTCGGAAGTTGCCCGTGATGAGTTTCCTGATCGTGACGTTACTGTGCGGGGAGCTGTCAGCATTGGTCGCCGACTCATGGACCCCCTAGCCGAACTAGTGAAGATTGATCCTAAATCGATTGGGGTTGGACAATATCAGCACGATGTCGATCAGACCGACTTAAAAACCAGTTTAGATACCGTAGTCGAAAGTTGCGTGAATCAGGTAGGCGTGTCGCTCAATACCGCCAGCGCTTATCTGTTGCGGTATGTATCGGGCCTAGGACCACAACTGGCGGGAAATATTGTAGCCTATAGAGCTGAGAATGGGGCTTTTACTTCTCGCGATCAACTCAAAAAAATACCAAGACTTGGTCCGAAAGCATTTGAGCAGTGTGCCGGATTTTTACGAATCGAAGGGGCTAAAAATCCATTGGACAACAGTGCCGTGCACCCTGAGCGATATGCTGTTGTTGAGCACATGGCTGTTGACGCTGGCAGTACCGTTTCCGATCTCATTCGCCGACCCGAGTTGCGCCAACAAATCAAGCCCGAACGCTATGTGACGAAAGACGTTGGCTTACCCACCCTGCGCGATATTGTGGCTGAACTTGCCAAACCTGGTCGCGATCCCCGTGAACAACTTTCAGTGTTTGAATACGACGCTCGCGTTCGTTCCGTTGATGATTTGCACGAAGGCATGGTTCTGAATGGTGTCGTTACTAACATTACTGCCTTTGGGGCCTTTGTCGATATTGGTGTTAAGCAGGATGGGCTGGTTCACGTTTCGCAGTTGGCCAATCACTTTGTTTCTGACCCGAAAACGGTTGTTAAGGTGTACCAGAAAGTAAAAGTTAAGGTCATGGAAGTCGACAAGACTCGAAAGCGTATTGCTTTATCCATGAAATTTTAATAGGTTGCATTGTTCCTATGTGCTTTTACGTTACATAAAGGCACTTACTAACCTAATCCCATCCTGTATGCAACTACGCTTACGCTGGCTCGGGGAAATGATATCTCCCGTACTGCTGAGTGCCTGCCTACTCTCAACGCTTACGGCCTGCGAGGCCCTTCGTTCCTCCGGCCCATCTGTCAGTCGTCGCCCGTCTTCATCAAAGCCGGTTGCCCGTAGAACCTCAACGGGCAAAACACCTGCTCGTCCACCTTCTGTGCCAGCGAAACCGGCTGGGAAAGTAGTTGATGTACGTACCTACGAAGACCGTTATGTGCCGGAAGTGGTCAAGATTGCTCGTACGTATACGGGTACGCCCTATCGCTCGGGCGGCAACACTACAGATGGAATCGACTGTTCAGGGTTAGTATATGCTGTTTTTAACACCGTGGGCCTGAAAATGCCCCGGATTTCGTGGCAGCAGTCGGAAGTTGGGCATGAGGTAGAAGTCAATGAAATTTTACCGGGCGATTTAATTTTCTTCGTACCCGACAAAGGGCAGGCAGGCTATGTGTCGCACACGGGTATTGTGACCGAGGTAAATGGGGCACAAAACATTCGGTTCATTCACGCATCATCATCGCGGGGTGTTCGAGAGGATAACCTATATACTGACTACTTCAAAGGCCGTTTTGTAAAAGCATTACGACCGTTTTAACTTTTTTGTCTGTCACTTCCCCTAAGGCCGAAATGACAGACAAAAGAGCTTAAAAACGAAAAATCGCCTTGTGGGCGATTTTTTTATGAGTAAGTGGGTTGTCAGACAGTTGGTTGAGCGCTGTTGATCAGCTCTTCCCAGTGAGCACGATCCTTTTTCTTTAATTTCATTTCCAGACTCAGTGCTTCATTTCGAGTAGCAAATTGCTGAGTGAATTTAACTTCCCAAGGTTTACCTTCAGCTGTGGCTGGATTTGTTTTAGCATTGTGTTGCCACAAGGTTATTCTGAGATCTTTGGTTTGCCCAATGAAATATTGGTCTAGGGTGGGACTGTAAATAATATAAACGGTATGCATATGATTATTGGACTATTGTCAAAGCTACACAAATGGTAATACAAAACAAACTTTACCTGTGTATACGGGAAAGTATGTTTTGTGGCTCAAAAAAATTGAGTTTGGGTTTGGGCTACATTGATTTTTTGCTCATCTTTGCACCCACAAAATGGGGGATTAGCTCAGCTGGCTAGAGCGCTTCCATGGCATGGAAGAGGTCATCGGTTCGACTCCGATATTCTCCACAGTTTGGTACTATTACAAGGCAATGCCGCTACGGGAAACCGTAGCGGCATTGTTCGTTTATACTATTCCAAGATTCAAAAGTTTTCCGTAACTACACAAAAATGATAATTCCCCCCACCTTGACAAGTGACTTAAAAGAGTATTTAGAGTATAAAGAATCCACACTGAGAGAGGATAGCTACAAAGTGTATCGGTTATTCGGAGACAAATTTGCGAAGTTCTTAAAGACCCGTAAACTAACTGATTTACAGACTCGTAAAACAACCCCTAAACTATGTGAGGATTATAAACGGTATATACTTAAACTCCATAAACACCCGACAACCAGAAACAAAGAGATAGGGCAAATGAAGGGTTTCTTCTATCAATTCACGAAACCCGGTTGGGAGCGTTTTAAGGTTAGTCCAGCCGCAAACGTCGAACTCGTACCAAAGCAGGACAGTGAAATGCATGAACCCTTTAACGAAGAGCAAACGGCACTGATAATAGGCAATATTTTACAGAAGAAAGACTATTGGTTACTACTATATATCTATATGATTCATTACACTTTTGCGCGGCCCGGTCGAGAAGTTCGATTGATGAAAGTAGGAGACATTAAGCCTAAAACACTGCTTATACGTCCTGAAAACTCCAAAACGCGACGCACTAAAACCCCCACGATTGCAAAGCCTGTTGAGCAACTGATCGAGTATTTAGGCGTAAAAAACTTGCCTTTGCAATACTATATTTTTGGCGCGAATGGTTGCCCTGGTACCGTTCCTTGTGGACGGAATATGTATTATCACAGACACCGGCAGATTTTAAAAGAACTGAAAATAGAAGGGAAATACACACTATATGGCTGGAAACATACGGGTAATATTCGAGCTATTACATTAGGAATCAATGAGCGTGAATTGCAATTTCAGAACGGATTTAGAGATTTTAGAACCTTAGAAATATACGTTCGTAAGTTAAGTGCATATATGTCAAGTGAGATTTACGACAAGTTCGTATAATTGTAACCAGTTTACTTTTTAATCACTACATATAATGAAGCTTAGAACTCTATCCCTTTCCCTTGCAACCCTATCCCTTTGCGCGGTAGCGTGCCATAAGGATGTACAACCCCGGCCTACGGCTGATTTTACTTACCAGATAATTAGTTCATCCCCATTAGAACAGGTTATACAATTTACTAACACATCTAAAAATGCCGATAGATTTCAGTGGTTAACATCCGACAATAACGCTGTAACTACCACTAACGTAACTGCTCATTACACAGAAAACGGACGTAAAGTCATTTCTCTAACGGCCAAAAATGATGTTGGAGAGGACACTAAAATACAGAATATTGATATTTACGGATTGGCCACTACGGGCGATTTTATCTTTTACACAAACATTGGAGATAAGGGAGATATAAGCGTTTATGTAAACAATGTATTACAAGGAAAGATTAACAAATATTACTCAAGTGGAACTCCGGCTTGTGGTGAACAAGGTTCAGTAACGGTTACTTTGCCGCCAGGTAATTATCCGTTTACGGCGAAGTCTCAAGGCTTATTTCCCTATAATTGGAGCGGGACTCTTACAATTGTTCGTGGCGTATGCCGTAGTACGCAACTGACGAAATAAAGCTTTACTCTTAATCAATACGAAAGCCCGAACAATGGTCGGGCTTTCGTATTGATTAAGAGTATGAAACTGCTATTCTATATTTTCAGCGAGCACTCCCGTGTTTTATAGGTTTATTTAAGCCTGTGGGTAATTTAGTGAATTTAGGTAATTTTAATAATTCCCTTGCATTATTAAACTCATCTCGCGCCGATTTAGCATTTGATAAAGTGTCTCTTGATACGATTTGCATATGAGCGTCGGGAAGTGATGCAATATAATCATCAAAACTTTTAGCATCTACTATGAGATTAATAACGGTGTCTAAGTTTAATTTAAGCACATTAACACAAAAATCAATCCAATCATTTTCCTCTAAATTTCTCTTTTTTGTTACATCACTCAACCTCTTGTCTTCATCTTTAATCAATTCCTCTGACTCTGGCTTAATTGACTTTAATACAGCCTCTAAATATGTTTTTAATGTTTTGTTGACTTCTTGCAATTCTGCAACCTCAGCTGCCAATGTCCTAATCTGGTTCTGCTGTGTTTTTCTATTAAGAAGCTCTCTAAATAAACCTGCCCATTGCTCTCTTAGCCAATTTTCAATTTCATCGAATTTATCAAAATTGTGGATTGGATTATTTCTTGGTTTAACCAAAATTTCCTCTAGGAAATAGAAAATATTAATTGAGTCTACATGTGCATAGTTTATGGCTGTATTGCTTCTATTTTTTAAAAAAGTTTTATATTCTGCATATACATTCGTTTCAATAAGAATGTAGACAGGTATGTCCTTTTTTACAGCTGCCTCATATTCCTTTTTCGTAATACTCTCATATCTATCATAAAATAATTTTTCAGAATTTCCTTGGCTTTTGCTTGTTTCGGAGCCATACCTCCCTCCAATAATAATTACAAATACATCAATATTTTCAATTTCACGATAGCAGGATTCATCAAGTGGTAAATCAAAAGAGTAGGCTATATCTCCTTTTTCAGATAGGATAGCCTCATACCCAAGCCTCTCAATAAAATTGTCTAAAGAATATCTAATATGTCTAAGATCATAATGTGTTGAACTAATGAAAACTCTAGGTTTAGCCATGTTTAAGATACATTATTATTGACACTACCTCGTAAATATACAGATCTTTGCCAATTTTGAAGAGAAGCGATTTTGAAAAGAAAGTTGTAATAATAAGACACTTAGCTAAAGAAAACGCCCGGTCATTAGTCGGGCTTTGTTTTATCCCTCTGAAACAGTAGGTTTACAAGAAGCAGTTATTTTATACCAAACGCTCACTTTAGACTATATCCACTACCCAATATGGCCTCCAAAAAGAAACTTCAAGTCTTTATTTCATCCACATTCACGGACTTACAAGAAGAACGCCAAGCCGCTGTATCAGCTATCCTAACTGCTGGCCATATACCGGCAGGGATGGAATTGTTTACTGCTGGTGATGAATCTCAAATGCAGGTAATAAAGCGTTGGATAGATGAATCGGATGTATACTTACTAATACTAGGTAGTCGATACGGTAGCGTTGAGCCTATCTCTGGTAAGAGTTATACACAATTAGAATATGAGTATGCAATTGAAATTGGCAAACCTTTTTTTGCGGTGGCAATTAAAGAAAGTGCAGAAGAAAAAAGAATAAAAAGAGGAAAAGCATTTATTGAGTTAGAGAATCCTTATCTTTTGAAAGAATTTAGGAAATTGGTAACTTCTAAAATGGTGAGATTTTGGGAAGACTATCGTGATATAAAAATATCAGTTTTAGAAACTATATCAGAATTTAGTAGAAGGGAAGATCTCGTAGGATGGATACCCGGTAATGAATCTACAAATAGTATTATATTAGCAGAAGAAATTGTTAGATTAACAAAAGAAAATACGGATTTAAAGAAAAAAATAAATGAAATACCTTCATATAAGAAGAAAGCTTTTGATCTTACCTTTGAAGAAAGTTACGATTTGTTTAGTAGTTTTAAGGTACACAATATTGCCGAAAACGATGATTTTGAAAATTTATTAATTTCTATTGCCCAAGCATTTGGTGATTCCAAATATAGCTTATTACATTATATTTGGTTTCTTAAAGAATCAAACCCTAATGCAGATATAGAATTGCCTAATAATGATTATGTAAGAAAAATAATTATCCAGCCATTAAAAATGATGTCGTACATTGATGTATTTACTTCTTCAGAGAATCAGCCTAAAATTAAATTTTATTTTTTGTCGCCTTTTAACTCTTTCTTGTTGAAATTAAGGCTGTATAGAAATGTGAACCTAGCTGAAGAGCTTGTAAGACTATATAATAATATATGAATAGAAAACGCCCGGCCAATGGTCGGGCGTTTTGCTTGTTACAACCAATAACTAATTAACCAACTATTGCTTTTGTTTTGCCAACTTATCAAAGTCAACAGGTAAAGAGGATACGGCCCCGGCTACCGTTCCGGCTGCGATGACATACCCGGCTACAGTGGTAATAATGGCAGGTAAGGCAACCGGCGCGGTTACAATCGCTGTAGCTACGCCAGCCAGTGAAAGAACCACCGTTCTAAGGGTTTTAAAGAATTTGGGCGTAGGAGCCGTTAAACGTTCTCCCAGCGTGATACTATTCTGAGTGACCATAACTATAAGGATTTAAGAGATTGCAATGACTAAATCACCGTCACCATTCTTGACGGTGGTTGGCCGCTTTTCAATCAGGAATACGGCGATGCTAGCAACGGCTGACACTACAAAAATTTTAAGCGCACTCTTTTTGGTACCGAATACAAAGGCGAAGAATACAGCCGCCAGCGCAAAATAGACGTACACTTTTTCCGATGTTAGTAAAGCTTTAAGACTGTCGGGTGCCACTAATCCACCGTACAAATAGAAGCGTATATCCGTACCCGAACGGTCATTGGCAGACAACAGGCCATCGGGCAATACAATCGTGTATCCGTCAATGGTTAGGGGTATATAGGCGTTGTGACGGTCGGCGGAGCTGGTTTTCTGAAAGAACGTAAGCGGCTGTTGATCATAGGGGTTTTCGTAGATTTCTACCGGGTGCGAATGGAACCGAATGGGTAAGGCTCCCTGGGCTACAGCATAGCTACTTTCTAACGCACTATTTAAGGGCTTGTACGCCGTTTTACGTTCTGGACTACCCAATTGATTAGGCAGCACCGTAAAGTGGGTGACCACTAAAGAACCGTTCACCGGGAAGGCATATAGAATACCGCCCGTTTCCTCATGTAAGGGGTAAGCTTTTTTCAGGTCGGCCAGTACAGCCGCTTTAATCACGACGTTGACCGGGCTTTTTAGAATCCACTCGTTGCGGCCTTCGGTCGTTACCTCTCTGAAATACCCGGCTTTAATCAGTTCCGCTATCATATTATACCTTACCCGTTAAGCGGCCTACTGCCAATAATCCAAGCAGCAGAAAACCCCACATCAGTTTTTTGGACTTGTAAATGAATAGCCCGACAAGACACAATCCGGCCAAAGCTAGGATTACCCAATCAACCGGCTTTATGTCGGTAGCTGGAGCCTTGTACAGCACTGCCGGGAACACATCGGGCAATTGAGTTGGCCCATATGGATAGCTCTTGGTCAGAAACGAACCTGCCGTTATGCTGTCGGCCCATTGAGTCGCAAACAGGTCTAATGCCGGGCCAAACAAATGATCGTGTTGGGCGAAAATACCAAACCATTCGGGCGTATTCATATCCGGCCCTTTGTAGGCATTCGGATAGGTATTGATAAAGTCTGCAATGCCCTGCGCGGTTGGAATATCGTACAAGCTCCCTTGCACGGGGGTAAGTTGTTCCTGAACCAGTATGACCGACAAATCCGGTTTTTGCCAATGGGAGCGAACGTAATCGAAAAACCGTTTCAGCATGTCGGTATAGGTTGCCCGGTCGGTTCCTCGGTCGTTGTAGCCATGCTCGACTAGAATAGCCCGAACACCTGTTTTGGGTACGTAATTAGTCAGTACGTCTTCGAGCGGGGCAAACGGTTGGCGGCTGCTTGGGTCGGTCGTTCCCGGTGGTAGCTTGGTCCGGTTTGTTACCCCGTTTATCACATCCAGATTCATTTGCAGATTAGAGCCGCCATAGCCACACCCGTAGAACAGAACCGGAACGCCTAACCGCTTAACCAGCAAATCGCCGAGTTGTCCCCAACTATCAGGATCGCCGTGAAATGGCCCGACTTTGCTCACTAATGGCCCAAACTGGTAGTTACGTTGGTCGAGCGAATCAAGGAGGGTAATTACCCGCTCGTCGGTAGCGGGTAGCTGATGACTCTTATCGTGACCGCCTTGGATGAAGCTATGACCGAATAAAACGAACACTTCACCCGCTCCAACTTTGCTCATGGATACGGTGGTATCACCCGCCGAAACGCTCAGCGAATACCAGCCACCCGGCACTACACAACCACCGCCAAAGTTCCCATTCACATCGACCGGCAAGGTCTGAACGATGGGCACCGCGTAAGCCAAATTCTGAACGGCACCCACTTGCAAACGAGTGAAAGTAGCCAATACGTTTTCGATGCCCGGTGCAACGGTTCCGGCTACCGGAATGGTTGCGTAACCATCCGAATTGCGCTGGTAGACGCAACTTGAATAAGGCTGATTAAGGGTTAGGTTAGTTGACATTGGTAAAGGCGTTGGCGAAGAAATACAGAACGGAAGCCAGTAAAAAAGCTAGTACACCGAGTCGTACGGCTGGGTTAGTATCTCTGAAATCGTGCTTTAAGTCCGTATAACCATAGCTACCGACGAAGCCGAAAAGCAGTAAACAGGCTACCCAACACCCTCCAAAAACGGCACTGAGCGAGTAAGCGATTTGCGCTACGGATTTGAGCGCGAAGGAAGTAAACCCCATTTCCAGCCGGGCCGATGTGAAGTCAGCAACGAAGAAGGCAACCAGCGCAAACGCGGCTTTTATAAGCAAGCTGTTTACTTTTCTAAGCGTCTCGTTTTTAGTGAATTGCTCGTTGTTTTCTTCACCCGCCAACGGGACTAAACCCAGTTCGGCGCGTAGTTCATTGGCTAACTCGTCGGCATGATCCGCGAAGCCGTAGAGCTTGCGTTTATCGTCGTCGCTGTTAGCTTTGGCCGCTTGGTTTCGATAGCCAGCCGCTTCGTTTTCGTAGGTCGTAATGAGGCCTAATTTCTGCTGTTTGGCCTGTTCAGCGGCTTGGATCTTATCAGTTTCAAGCTGCGCTAATTGCGCCTTTAACTGGGTTTCCTGATTAGTAAGGTCTTGTAGAGTTGCCATGTTGAAAGAGGAAAAGGGTTAAGGAACGAACCGTTTGATTTGCCGTTTTACATCGCGCATCGTGATTACGCCGTCCCGGTTATCGTCTAAAACTTTATTCCAGTTGTAACGCTGCCTGCCTAAGAGGGTAGGGCTGTTGGCGCTGTAGAGAATGGTACTGTTAGAGCGCCCTAAGAATGCAGGCGCGAACACCACGATATACACGTCGTACACATCAGTCATTCGACCCGCGTAGGGCGTGAAGTATTTTTCGACGTAGGCTACTTGCTCCACCAGCGTCATTGCGGCCAATTTGGTAGGGCTTGTCCCTAACTGTTTGGCCGTGTTGGGAATGAATTGAATAAGGCCAACGGCTCCACTATAGCGGTTCCTAATGTTGGCCCGAAAGGTTCCGGCTGTTTCAAAGCGCATCACCACCATTAACCAATCGGGATGCACGTGCAAGCGTTCGGCGGAGAGGACAACGGCTTCGACAAACGCGGCCCGTTGATCGGCTGGGACTAGCTCGGAATACAGTAAGGTTTTGGGCTTAACTGGCTTAGTGTAAGCAATATTCAGGCTGAATACTGCGAATAGCAGTACTAAAAAAGACTTCATGAAAAGAGGGAAGAAGGTTAAAAAAATGAGGTCGAACGATTGCGCCCGACCTCATTTTTAAGGCGTAGAATAAGAGGGCAATTAGGCCGAAATTGTATCAGCAGGTACGTAGTGTACGGTTTCAATACAGACATTAAGGGGGTATGTCGTATTTGATGCTTTGATGTCTACGTACTCTTTAAATCCTACATCAGCATTTCGAATACGCTCAACATAGCCCACGTTACCAACTGTACTAGTAGGGGCGATGTTTGACAGATAACTACCTGATGCTACAGGCACATCTAACGGAACTTTACCAAAACTAAAATCTACAATTTCCCATTCTGGCAAGTACGAAGTAACTGAAGCTAAACCGCCATTTGCCGCAATTGCTTTGGCAGTATCACGGCCAATTTGTCTACGAATAGATGCTGGGTTCGAACTCGTCATTACAGTGATGTAGGCTTCATCGCCTTCAACTAATGCAGTTTTAGTTGTTGCATCTGTGATCGAGAAAAATTGAAACTGAGAACGTTTTACAGATCCTTTTTTCATAGTGGTAGGAGAAATTTAAGGGGTTAAACTAGTCGTTATTTTCAACCACCAACACGGCAGAAGAACCAAAACTGAAGGCAAAAGACAGGTTATAGGTGCCAGCCGCTAACGCTTTACTAGCCCCCGGTGCAATGCTGTAGAGTGCATTTAACACCGCTTGTTTAGCTTCTTAGGGTATTGGTTGTAGTTCGGGATTTGTCGGATTTAATGCCGTATTGGTGGCATCATCGGTTAGGAAAATGTTTCCTGTTGATGCATTGACGAGCGTGGTTTTATCGCCAACCTTTGCCGTGATGACTTGACTTTCGGAAATTACAGTGAACACTTTAGCCATTTTGTTTAAGGGCGTTTAAGGATAAAAAAGAGAAAGAGAAGAACGGCGATAACAGCCGCAATAGGAACGATTGTACTGGTAGGGGGTAAAAGCGTACCGGCATCATACCCGGCTGGAATGTAGCGTGTTATAACCTGTTTGATTTCGCCTACCGTGATCACCCCGTCCTTATTGGTGTCGAGTGCTGCGTTTGCCGAGTAAGCCGCTGACGGACTGGCGTACACTTTCTGAGCATCAGGACGACCGATGTAAGCAGGGGCAAAAACGGCCAAATACAGGTTGTACAAATCGGTCATTTTGCCCTTGTAGGGAGTCAGGTATTTTTCAACCCAATCCAGTTGGGTAACGGCGTCCATCGCTTTGAGTTGCGCCAGCGTTACCCCACCCAACCCAGAGATACCCGCGTTGGTAAACTGGATTAACCCGTAGGCTTCGGAGCCGGGATTTTTGACCGAGGGGGAAAATGTCCCCGCACTCTCAAACTTGATGACGATCATCAACCAATTGGGGTTTATTCCGAGTCGGTTGGAGATAGCAACGACCTTTGCGATAAACTCCGAACGGTAGGCCGACGGGACTAAACTTTCGTAAGCGAGTGCCATAACTAAGCGATTTTAACGGCACTTTTCAGCACCCAATAAGGAACAGTGTACGTGCCAAAGAAGGCCGATTCTTCGTACTTGACAAAGGTGAGCTTATCCCCTTTGTTGGGTAGGTCAGGCAGTAGCCGTTCAGATACGTATTTGCCTAAAACTTGCCCGGCGCTTGCTTGTCGGCGTTGGCCTAGAATGTTGACGACCACCTCGTAGGGAGAGACATCGGCCCGAATGTTTGAGGTCTGAATAGCGGTTACCGTTTTGCCTACGTTGCTAGTTGGATTGGTGGTTGTGGGGGTAGTAGTCGCATTGGTTTTGTAGACCACATTCCAGAACTGTTGCAGTTGATCTCGGGTAAGTTCTTCCTGCAAATCAGTGGTTAACTCACTACCGTAAAGCACCCGATAGGCATCGGAAACGGCCTTATAATCGGTAATTAAAGCGGCTGTACTCATCACTAAATCAAGGTCAGTCCCATCGACCGACATCATGAGTTTGATACCAGAACGGTTCATCGCATCGCGTAGGGCTTGAGCCATCTGTGTTGTTTTGTCGAGTCCAGCGTTATCGAGATAGGCTTGTTGTTTTGACTTGTTAAAGCCACTGATAAACAGGTAAATAACAAGGACTACAAGGGCAACGGCTAACAGGTTGTTATAACCACCGTCGTTTAATCGGCCTAGTCGATCATTCATTTTTGTAAGGGTTAAGGGGCTAGAAATAGCCTATAAGGGTTACTTAATAAATTGCTTGACAAGCGGCCAAAGCGGGAAGTTTGCAATGGCAGGAAAAGCGGCTTCTAAATCGCTTGGCTTAAATGTACCAGCGTCCATTTTGCGTTTTAGTAGCATGACGTTTGCAACGTTTTCAGGGGTAAACATTTTCTTGGCAGATTCGGGATCGGCTTCAATACCTTCTGAAATTCGTTCGATAATTGCAACGGCTGTAGCAGTATCCTCGGTAGCATTTTCGAGCGCTTTAAACAGTCTGATTAACTGTTCCATTGCATATTCTTTGGTAATCTCAACTGCTTGAATTTCTGTAGTTTCTTGGTTGGTTTTCATGGTCGTTTTGGTTGGGGGTTGGGGTTGTAAGGGGAAGGGAAAGACTAGCTAAATAGCCCTTTCATTTCCTTTCCTGCTTTGGCTACATCTGTGACTTTTCTAGTCATTTCCAGAATATCAGGTATTCCGTCGTCGTCATCATCAGTCAGAAGTCGGTCGATCTTCTTTTTGTAATCCGGCCATTCTTCAAAGAACCGTTCCATCTTATCGACCAAATTTTCGACCTTCAATTTGAATCGTTCTTCATCTCGAATGCGTCGGAGATGTTCGTCAGAGAGACCGCCCGGATTCATGGAATTAGTTGACATTGTCGCTGCTCTAGTAGTACTAATTTGTCCTTTCGTGAATGGGAATTTGAAGGAACCGGAACGGTCGTTCTTGTTAGCAGAACATTCGAGTTTATAGGAACCATTTGGTAGGAACTCGACCGACTTTCTAAGGAGGTCAATACTTGCGTTTATATCTTCCTCCTTCACGTTCATTCCTACTTTGGAATTCCCCGAAAACAACCACCAGAAAGGCGTATCGTTGTGACGTAAAAAGGCTATGGCGTTCTCTAACGTGTCCATATATACGAGGGTTAAAACAGCCCGGCCCTAACCCGCTCTTATTTCATTAGTCAGGGATTACAGAGCCGGGAAACTGTTTATTTCTTCATTTTAGCAACACGGTCTCGAACGGCTTTTTTTGCGTTACGATCTTTCATAATCGCGTCATTTTTAGCCTTTACTTTCTTGTTGCGGGCTTCCCAGTTCTGCAAGGATTTGAGCGAAGCCCCGGCCTTTAAAGCCTTTGGGTATTTCTGCAATTTTGCCATTTTGGTGAGTGAGATATTTAAGGTTTTGAGAACTAAAGCCCGGTCTTACGGTCGTCAATTACCTGCCAGGCTTATCGGGTCGGGGGTTGTTATCGTCGGCGCTTCTTGCCCATTCCTAAGAATGGAGCTATAAAGGGTTTCCAGAGAAGAGCAAGCAAAATCAGGGCAACCAACCACCAATAGTTAGTCAGGAATGTTGTTACCTGCTCCATGAGGGTAGGCGCTGAAAACGTTGTGTCTGTGGTGCCTGCACTGGTTGTACCTGTGCTGGTTGTAGTCGTGCCTGTACTGGTTGTCGTGCTTGTAATAGTGGCTGAACCGGGAATAGTTGTAGCCGTTACCATTGCGGCAACATTGGAATCATAGCCGGAGAAACTTGGCCCTGAGACAGGCTGTTTAAAGGCTGGAATATCACTTACACGCTGGTTATCAGCATATGATCCAAGTGTGTAGATGGATGCGCTAAGACCCAAGTTTGTAGCGTAACCGGGTTGCTTTGCATATAAGCCCGAAACACCATTAGACCACGTCTGACCTTGCAATATGATGTACATACCACCACCCGGAGAGTCATCACGGAACACTGGTCCAATATTGCCAGCGTAGCCAATTTGTGTAATTGCCATTTTGAGAAAAAATTAAGGGTTAAAAAAGAGAAAGTTGACTGTTAGGCGTTGATCGTAATGCTCGCCGTTGGGTTAAGGCCCGACCACCCTTTATAGGGTAAGAAATCAGCTACAAAGGCAAGACCTGTTCCGTAGTTCACGACTGCAAAGCGGGAATCTAAAACCGTTGTAGTACCTGAAATATTCATTGCCGTTATAACCTCGCTATCCAGCGAATCACGAAATGTATCGGCATACACTGAACCGATGCCGATTTCTTTAAGAAAGCGAGGGGGGACAAATTCAACTTTGCCGGATTTGTTCACGACGGCAGCAAATCGTTTGCCGTTTATAAAGACTTCGTAAAACGGACGGTTTACGGCAACTTGTCCAATTTGTGCAATTCTAACGTTTTGCATGTTTGGTAGAAGGGTTAAAAAAGAGGAAGTAAAACAGAATCATTACCAGCAGAAACGTGATAATCAGAACCTTCGGGTCTGTAAAGTCGATATTGAAAACCCGACTGCTTGCGTCAGGTGCTGAACTCGTTGTATCGGTGGAAAGGGTCGAAAGGTCTAAGGAATAGCCAGCCCCGGCAAGGCTATTTGTTTTGATAATCCCATTCTTCGTTAGGATTGTCAGAGCCTTATCGCCGTACTTCAAAATGAAGTCTAACGTATTAGCAAGCTTGGTATTTCCGGTAGCCGTTGCCGTTGCTTTTGCCGTTGTAACGTCAGCCGTCAGTTTAGCGTCAGAGGGCGCGGTTGGGGTCAATCCATAGTCTGACAGATACGACGAAATGTCTGTATCACTTACGCCAGCAAGGGCAATAGACCAAATTGTATTAGCGTCTGGAAACATTAGAGAAGGGTTTTAGTGTCAAGATCAAAACTTTGCTTAACAGGGAATTGAACGCCTTCTGCATAGACTAGCCCGTCTAAAGTCAGATTCACTTTACCCGATTTGAACAGGTTAATAACTGCATTTGCCGCCGTTATCAGATCGAAATAACCGATTGTTACGTGAGCGTAGAAAGTGGTTGAAGCGTTAGCAACAATGGTGACAGGTTGCAGTAATATGGCCTTGCCAAGTGGTTTGCCGTTGGTCAGTACATCAAAGTCAATCGCCTTAATATTGATTTCACCCGACGCAACATTCAGAGAAGTAAGGGGCAAATCGAACGTTAATGCACCACCTTGTAAACTGACATTCTTGGGCAACCCGACCGTAAATTCTAACTGCTTTGCCGTGTTCACCTTGTTCAAAATGTACAGGGCAATTATGACGACTATAGCCAGTATTATAAATCCTTTTTTCATCGCTTCCGGCGTTTTAAGTTGCGTCTGCGAATCCAGACAACTAAGAGAAGTAATAATCCAGCCCCAACGTAGTAGTACCATGTTGGCCAAGCGTTTGCAGCATTACTAGTTGGATCGGTTTGTTCGTATCCATTGAGTTCCTTTACAAGCGCGGCCTTGATAATTGCCAATTGCTGAATATCGTTGGAGTATGTCTGTAGTCTTGTTTGCTGATCGTTAATGGTATCAGCACTAGCACCCATAAAGCCACCCACAAAAAGCGAACTAAGCAATGTCCCGAACACTGGTACCGCAATTGAAAAGGCAGCACCCCAAAGACTTAGAAAAACATCCCCTGCACCTGTTGCGCCTAACTCTTTCAGACTACTGATTATAATGTCTGCACGTGCCTTAATAAAGTCGGCGCGGTTTTCAATTGCCTGTAGGCGTTCATTAATCCATGCTACACGTTCGGCCTGTGTTGTTCCAGAATAGGCCACTTTAACGGCTGCTACCGTTGAAACGGAATCAGCATTAAACTGAATTACCTTATTCGCTCTGTCTTGCAGGTCTGGGTTGTGACTGAGAAAGTTTTCTATTTCCTCATTCGTAGGGTTGTGGCTCCCCCAATAACCATACATGTTCCGCTTTATTTGGGCAATGTCAAACGTTTCTGCATAGCCCTGATACTGTGTGTTCTTGTCTGCCATTACATAGCCGTATCGTTTTGCTCGTGATTAACGATACAAGAATAGTTAGCATTTTAGTATGTGTTTAGGTTTGCGTAACTTAACGCACGAAAACGATGATTAACTGAGGATAATCGAGGTAAACAGGGCTATTACAAGGGCTTAACTATATTTTAACCGATGCAAACGGCGCGTATTGGGGTCTATTCTAAAACTGATTTTTGCATGGCTTACGGGGTCACAATGCCAACTTTTGAGAAGTGGATTAGTGACATTGCAAAGGAGATAGGATGGATAAAAGGCCAGCGTCAGAAATTCCCGCCGAAAGTTGTTATTAAGGTGTTTGAGCACTTAGGGGAGCCTATATGAAGCCGAGTCAATTATTAGTCGAGCTTTTAGATTGTAAAAGCTATTAAAGCGAAATTATTTCGATGATTAATTGACTAACTAAAAACTTTTGTATAAATCATGTTTAAGGATATTAGTTATTTTATTTTTATACTTTAAATGATTTACCAATTAAATAATTCATCACTTGAATTGTTGATTTTTCTTTTTTCTATTTCTTCTAATTTTTCTAAAGCACTATCATAATTAAATGTAACCCCATATAATAACAAATCATTTATAAAATCAAATAAAATAGGATTATTTGATATCCAATCTGATTTGCTGACTCCATACATTTTGCCTTGTTGAAGATATTGATGTGGTATATCAATTGTAAAATTATTAGATTCAACAAATTTTAAAATATCTGGATATCGTTTTGCTATTAACTTTTGTATAAATAGTGGATGCTCATATTTAATTAAATAATAAACTACTAATATAATTTTGGGATTATTGGAAAAATAAAGCTCATTGTGTAATTCATCGCTATTGTAATATATAGATTCCCGTGCATCTGTTGAGATTAAATCATCATCAAAATCATCATCAAAATCATTACCATAATAATTAACATGACCTTGATAGCTTGATAAACCTTTTAATTGATTTCTATATTTTCGATTAAATATATTTCCATTAGAACCATAACGCCTTAAGACTTCATAGTCTATTTCTTCTGTTACTAATATATAAGCTTTTTTTTGAAAAGTATTTGTTATTCTTTTTTTTGTCAAATCAATAGGCATTGATGAATAATCTATTTTAGATTGATCAGCATATTCTTTAAAATCTTTTAATATCCAATATAAGAACGTATTTTCAAAAACTTGGGAATCTAATTCATAAAATAATTCTAAAAGATTGCTAAACCTTTGAGGATTATTCATAGAATGCAATTTTATTAATATTTTTTCTTGGTGTTCTTTGGTATCTAAGCATATAAATTTTGCAGCAAAATAATCCTGTAATGATTTATGAGACCACATTATGTAGCTTCCTTCTCTTTTAAATAATGGTACTGGTTCAAGTATGTCTCTAATAAAGTCACTGGAATTAAATGATAAAACAGGAACATATTTCTTTACTTTATCAATTATAGTAGTAAAACTATCTATTGTATATTCTACTTTATTTTCGATTGCGGTAAAATAACCCACATGCCGTAGAACACGATCAAAATCATCAAAATGAAGGTTTGAATTTTTTTCTCTCCTAAGATATCCTTCTTTTGATAAATCGTGAGCTTCAAAGAGTGCTTCAAATATCTGCCTATAGAATTGAGTCTTTTTTAGAGGTATATCTTTTTTGTAATCATACGCTTTAAATAGAAGAGAAACGAGCAATGGATTTTCAAGATACTCATTGATTGATTCCTCTTCATTTATTTTTATCTCGTTTATAAGCCTATCAGCAATAGGATTATGACTGTATATGTCATATCTTTTTATTAGATTATATGCACTTTTTTTTTCTAAAGGAACTATATTAAATTTTTGAAAAGCACCAAAAGAAGCTAATGATACTTCTGGGCGTGACGTAATGATGAAAAAATTTTCCGGCGAACTTTCAATAAAATCTTGGATATTTTTTTTGACAAATATTCTATCAATAAGAGGTATTTCATCATAGCCATCGAAGAAAAATGTGAAGCCACCTTCGTTTAATAAATTTATAATAGTTTCCTTGTTGAACTCTGAACCAGGTATAGATAGCTGACATTTAATTTCTTCTAAAATAGGGTTTGTCCTATTTATATGCCTGAGTTCTATTAAAATTGGAATACCACATTTCTTTTTAATGCATAGTTTAAATAACTTTTTTGTTAAAGTAGATTTTCCCATTCCCGCCGTATCTTCGATAATAATTCTATAATATTTAGCAAAAAAAGTAGACGGTTCAAAGTTGTCATCTATTTTTTTACTAATTGACTCTCTATTGTTAGAAATTAAGGTAAGAGGTTCATATAGTAAATCGAATTGTGTTTGCTTATTAGGAAAAGCCAAGGTATCTATAGTCAGGAATTTAATATATCTTCTAGTTAAATATGTTTCAAAATTTTTTTCATATATAGTACTTTCTATATGATTAGTTTGATACCTGCTAAATATAGCTAAGATCTTAGGAGTTACTAAGTCTTTTATTATTGGCAAAATAAGATTAGCGGCAAGCAGTTCTTGTTCTTTACTGATTTCCATGTTTAATAAATTTATTTAATTCCTCTTGAGATAGGATAATAGTAGAATCGTTACAAATCTCATTTGTAACGATTCATTAAATATGTCACTATGGTTGCTTATTTTATAAGTAATGATAATATAAATAAAGCAAAATTTGCTAAAAGCCTACCTGATTCTTACTGAAAGCCAGCCAAAAGCCTTCCTAAAGCCTTCCTAAAGCCATAGAAGGCACTATAGGCGGGCTAGTAGAAAATCGTTTAAATCGTTGTAATCTGCATATAGATTAGACCTATCTATCGTCTTAATGCCTGCTATACCCATATCAACTACGGCTTTCTTACCTGCCCGATCATTATCTAAGTAACAGTTTACCGATTCGTAATTGGAAAGAACTGGTAAAGCCGATTTAAGATTGGTTACTGAGTTTAATATTATAGTTGTCGCTGCCGGGCCGTGCTTTTTATAAAGTGTAAGGGCAGAAAGGAAATTAATAAACCCCTCAAATAAATTTAGTGTAGTTGTATTTTCTACGTGAATAGTTGTGATGTCCGTTTTTCCAATCCACGTTTTAAATGCTTCGTTTCTTATTGCCCACGTTCCTGAATTGGTACGAAAGCCTATACCGAAAAAAGGTTTATCTTTTCTAGTATAATGAATTTGCCTTACCCACGGATTGGCATAGGCAAAAGGAATACCTCGTTTTTCTTCAAGATACTTTATTAATGCAGGATGTTGTAATGTTCGATTTGCAGTAATACGAAACGTTGTATCTAAAGCCTTATCTGATGCAATGCTATAAGGAGACATTACAATCGGCTCGTTAATGCCTACAAACGCCTGTAAGCGTCTTACGGCTTCAAAAAAACTAATCTTTTCAAGTTTCTGGACTAATCGGATAATATCGCCCTTTTCGCCCGTACTGGAATCATTAAAAACATTATCGCGATAGTTTACAAAAAACGACGGTGTACGCTCACCAGATAGGGGAGAGCAATAAGCATATTCTTTTTTGTCTGCGAGTTGGTGAGCAGGTAGAATGCCCTTTGATTGTAGATAGGAAGTAATCGACACATTTTTAACCTTTTCAATTGTTTCCAGTGGGATCATTTAGGTAAAATCTGTGCTTTTTCTTTAGCGGCTAAATACAATTCTTTAAAGCCGCTAAAGAAAAAGCGAGTTAGGAATAAAAAAAGATTTCCAAAAAGTATGGTACTACAGTTACTACTTACTATATTTCTTTGTAATGTGCTGATTTTGTGTCGGTTATGTGCTAATTTTTTTAAAATCATACTTACTACACTTACTATAGAATCTTTTAAAATGTAGTAAGAAATAGTAGGTTAGATAGTAAGAGAATTAAGATATACTTACTACAGTTAAAGCCCTGTTAAATAGCTTAGTATGTAGTAAGTAGTAAGTGTAGTAAGACGATTTTGAGAAATGAGTGTTTTTTTACATTGGGGTATCTGACAGTACCACAGGAGACCCGGCAACGTTTAATAAGTTCTCTTTTACGTAGTAGCCCCAAACTGAGTATTGTCCAATACTTACCTGAACTTTGTCTACGCCGATTTTCCGCATTGCACGGCCAATATTTTCACTTGTAAGCCGAATTGTATTATTAGATAGCTGTGTAAGCCGTTCGGCCATTTTGTAGGGCTGTAAATGCGTACCGCCTTGTTCTTTAGTACAGGGGGTATAATATTGAAGTATCATTTGATACTCTACTGAGTCACGTCCGTATCTAGCGTTGTTACTTTCGCTATGTGCAATATCATCTTTTGATAATTGTACAGGAAAACCCTCTTTAAATAAATAATAGGCTTGCGCCCAAACTTTATTCATATCAACCTTATGATAGCCGTTTGGCCCTCCATTATCGTGATTAATAGAAATGACTTCGAAAACTATCCAGCGAACGTTCCCGGTTTCATCAACTAAAAATTCACGTTGATTTGTTGAGCCAACAAATGAAGCTCTACGAGACATTATAGAATCCTTTTTATCGTAGGGCAATCGTAATTTAATTTGTGACTCAGAAAAGAACGCCTTGGCCCGGTTTACATCTTGCTTACTTAGTCCAGCTAATTCATCTAGGTTAATCATAAAATTAGCCGCCAAAGAAATTTTAGAATCTTTACCCTCAAAATCAATATTCTTTTTTGAGTATTCTGCAAGCGGAGTTCCTTGTAGTAGGTATTCGAAAAAATACGTTTTTCCGTCGTTTTGATTTGAGAAGAACGTAAAACAGTGTTTGTTAAATGCAATTGCATTTATTCCCTGAGCAACCATTCTAACCAGCTTTTTTCGAAACATCCTAACGTAAAATTCCTGATCGGTTGTTTTTACGTACCCGGCTAGTTCTCCTATATAGTCTTGGCTATGGTCAGGTTCAGGTAAACTCTCGAAATAAGCCGCAATTGGGTCGTAACGCTTTACGAATGAGGATTTTAATAAAGCTGCTAACTGCTTGTCGAAACCTGTAAACCCCTCTTTCAGAAGTTCTACTTCTAAATCAGCGGGGTTTAGTGTTGTCCAATCAGTTCCTTTTTTGTCTTTGTACTCTAAGTCGATGGAGACTGTATTAAATCGAAAATCATATTTCTTTTCTAGGTAGCTCATAATCAATAAAAATTTAATTGGTTTATCGCCAGCTTTTGACATTTTATAAAAGGTAAAGAGTGGGTATTATTCAAATTCAACACAATCAATTTCTTCGTTCTCGTAGGTGAATAGCCACTTTCTCATTTTGAATTTTCGTTTTTAGATTCTTCTACTTCATATATAGCTCCCTCAAAATTTGGCATGTGTTCATAACATTTGGTGTACCATGCTTTAAAATCTCTTAAGGCTAATTCTTCACTTTCGGCCTGTATATAATCAAACTCAAATGGCGTTTTGTCACCATCATACCAGACGGTACAGTAGTAGGTTTTCATTTCGTTAAAGGATTTAGAATTTTAGCGCTTAGAATTTCTTCGGCTAACGCAACAATGATAAAAGGAGCTTTACCAATGCTTTCGGCATACTGCCAAACGTCCCGGAATGACCGCCAGTAGTTTGCATTATCATTCTCACCTGCTTCTAATAGGGCCGATTGATAGGCTAGCTGCTTGCTTCTTTTAGCATCACTATAGGCACGGCCTAAGTTGTTGAGGAGCTTTCTTTTCTTCTGGGTGGGTTGTGTTGCAGTTCGGTGCATAAAAAAAGTTGCGATACGGTTAAACTTTGCTTTATTTTTACATCTAAACGGTAACGATTTACGTTTAAACGTGACAACATTAGCATTATGCCAATCAAAAAGAAAGTTTTTTCTTAATAAAAATTCCAACTATGGAGCACCAAGGAGAGAGACTAAAACAACTCACAAAAGCTAAAGGGTTTAACATGAGTCAATTAGCTGGAATGTTTGGAGTAACAAGAACAGCCGTTGAGAACCATTTTAAACGCGAGCAACTTACGAGAAAGGTTGTAAGTAGGTATGCGGAAAAGTTGGGTTTTTCCTTAGATGATTTTTTTGAGGAAATAAATTTGAAGAGTGTCCAGCAAGACAAAAAAATAGAGAGGCAGATAAATCTTAATGGAGAAACGGTACCTGCTGAAATTCATTTAGAGTTACAACGCAAGTACTTTGACTTACAGGAAAGATATGATAATCTAGTCTTACGTTTTTTTCCGAACGCGGTTCAACAGGATTCAATTACAGCGTAAATGAGCCTATTGGTAAACCTGCTAAAAAGTAGTGTTTATTCGTCAGAAATGACGAGCCGCCAAACTGTTGGGAATAGAGCAAAATCCGATATTCTCCACTCTATAGTAGATTTCTAATATCAAAAGCCGTTTCCTATAAGGAAACGGCTTTTCTTTTTGTAATAATTAGTGTTTAGTTATACTAATTCAGCTAGGTAATTTA
>NZ_WPIN01000018.1 GCF_009754945.1 Spirosoma arboris | reverse complement strand
ATCGAATAAATTGTAGAAAATTCTATATAACTTTTTCTATATTGAGCCCTATAGTAGGAACTACAATTTGTATTATTGATTCATATGTGATCTTTAAATTATGTCGACTATTATCAAACCACAAATCTACAGTAAAATAGTCTTTTTCTGTTTTTAAGTTTGTATATCTATGTTGAAGTACCAATACAATGTTATTCGGATATTTTTCAAGTAAGAATGGAGGCAAAACTACAGCTTCCGATTTTGTTAATAGTGTTATATAATATAAGTAATTCAGACCTGAGTAAATAGCGGATTTTGGAAGTTTTTCAATAAAATCTTTCACATAATCACTAAATTTCCTATAAGGCGTATAATTTATGGCATGCCTTGTTCCAAATGTCAGATATTTATGGTCATTAGGATTCTCAATAATTAGACTGTTTTCTTCGGAAAGTATGGATTTAACCGGGCTAAGAAATTCTAATGGTTTTTTATTTAAATTAGTTAATGAAGTCAAGATTCTTCTTAAACCTTCTGAATATGAAGGATATAAATCTACCCAATTTAAATTTAATAATCCTTCATCATAAGGTATTGATTCATCAAGCCTGACGGGAATAAAATAAATATCGTGGCTAGGTACCTCTTTTAGCACTTCTAATGCATATTTTATTTCTCGTTGTATATAGCCTCTCTTATTTAGAGAATATTTTGATATAAGGGCAATAAACAATTTTGAATTTTGAATTATTGTTGGTATTTCTTTTTTCCAGTTTTGTCCCGGTAGTAAGCATCTGGTATCTATCCAAGCATCAATTTCGGCACGCCTAAGATCCATGTATAGCCTATCTGCAGATTGCCAATCTTCTCTAGCATAGCTAATGAAAACTTGATCTATATTCAGTTGGTTTCTCTAAAAATCTATATTAAATCTCCAGAAAAATCATTTCCTGAATCAGTCTGATTATTAGAATTAATTATTGTAGTATTTTCGATTTTGTCACTGCTAGAAGTATATAATGAGTGGGCAATAATTTTTTTATTATTTTCAAGTTCAATACGTCGCCGAATTACCTGAGCTGCTAAATTTAAAATACTCTACCCTAATCGGCTTATTGGCACACGATTTTTAATGACAAAAGTTTTAATAGCTTGCCATATTATCTTTATTTTTCGACTAGAATTTTTTGTTAAAATTTCCAAATCAATCCATTGAAATCGAGCTAAAGATTGAGGCAACTCAGTACCATCTAATAAAATAGGTATTATAGTTTTTTTATCATTTATAGCTCGTGTAAATTCTTTTTCAACATAAAAAGATTCAGCAGATTTAATAGACCAAAAAACAATAAATTTATCGCAGCTATCAATAGCACTTAATATTTTGGGGTTCCATTCGTCACCAGCTAAAATAGAATCTCTGTCAAAAAAGACTAGACCTTCTTTTGTGCGTAACAAGTCAACAAGGGGTTTTATCACTGCTTCATCTTCGTGGCTATAAGAGACGAATAGGGTTAAATTAGATGTCGACATAGAAGAAAGATAGAGTTATATATATACAGATTTGTCAGGACCAATCTATTTTCCCATTTCAAATTTAATTCTAGTCTTAGAAAATAGCAATAATTACTTTAAGGTGTCATATTTTAACAATTGTTCTACTAATTACAATAGCAACTAAATGACCAATAATACAATTATATAATATAAACAAAATAAACTTATCTCCATTTAGCATGATATTGTCACTAAATGGCATTCTGTTGGCTCGAATATGAACAGATAGCTAGTTAGCCTTCGAAAGCAAATGTGCCTTATCACTTATCCAAAGAGAACCTATACCCGTCTATCAAAGCGTAATCAACACTTGAGAGTCACTACTTAAATACAATCAATAATACTATCCAATATCAGGCTCAAGATTGTACTTTCGTAACTAATTGCATGTCCTATTAATGAAATAGTTGATATAATGTGTATCTTATTTGTACCTCACATCCATTTAACTTAAATTAAACTACTGGTTAACAGTAACTTAAATTTTATATGCAACTATTAGACGGTAAACTTCTTTCTTCCCAAATTAAACAGGAAATTGCGGCAGATGTCGCGCAGATACGCGAACAGGGCGGCAAAATTCCGCACCTCGTTGCTATTCTGGTTGGCAACAAAGGGGCTTCGGAAACCTATGTGGCCTCGAAAATGAAAAACTGCGAAGAGGTCGGCATGCACTCCACACTCATCCGATTCGACCCGTCGGTTTCGGAAGAAGAGTTGCTTGCTAAAGTTCGCGAGGTGAACGAAAACCCTGATATGGACGGTCTGATTGTGCAACTTCCTCTACCAGACCACATCAATCCCGACCGTGTCATGGAAACCATTGATCC
The DNA here is from genome assembly GCF_009754945.1 of Spirosoma arboris. Classification (GTDB taxonomy): domain Bacteria; phylum Bacteroidota; class Bacteroidia; order Cytophagales; family Spirosomataceae; genus Spirosoma; species Spirosoma arboris. The sequence goes on along the minus strand of NZ_WPIN01000018.1, from coordinate 156,764 downwards.
TGCCAAGGATGTAGACGGATTCCACCCGATCAATATTGGTCGGATGGCAAAAGGCTTACCCGCCTACGTCTCGGCAACTCCGCAGGGTGTGCTGGAAATGCTTAAGCGGTACGACATTCAGACCTCGGGCAAGCATTGCGTGGTTGTAGGTCGGAGTCAGATTGTAGGCTTGCCAATGTCGATTTTGATGCAACGAAATACCTATCCCGGCAACTGTACAGTTACGCTCACGCATAGCCGGACAACGAATCTCGCCGAAATCTGCCGCTCGGCTGACATCCTAGTAGCAGCACTCGGCAAACCAGAATTCGTTACCGCCGATATGGTGAAAGAAGGTGCTGTGGTCATTGATGTGGGGCTAGAGCGCGTACCCGATGCCAGCAAGAAAAGCGGCTTTGCCCTGAAAGGCGACGTTAAATTCGACGAAGTAGCGCCAAAAACGAGTTTCATCACACCTGTTCCCGGTGGCGTTGGGCTGATGACCATCTGCTCACTCATGCAGAATACGCTGAAAGCGGCACGTAAGGAGATTTATCAGTGATTAGTAGCCGTTCGTATATAGTAGATTACTACGAACTACAAATACGACGAACACATACTTAACAAACTTTAACAGCTCGTCCTAACCCGGTCGGGCTGCTTTTTTGCGTATTTTTGGCCCGGCCTGGATTAGGCCGCTACTTACACAAAAGCAGTCCGTTAATCTTCATTTATATGCAGTCATTCAAACGCCTGAACACCCTCACAGGCTGGCTTGTTTTCGTTGTTGCGCTGGTTACCTACGCGATGACCGTCGAACGAACCGCCAGTTTCTGGGACTGTGGCGAATTTATTGCGTGTTCATTTAAGCTTCAGGTACCTCACCCACCAGGGGCGCCATTTTTCCTCCTGCTGGGCCGGCTCTTCTCCATGATGTCGTTTGGCAACCTGACCAATGTGGCTTACTGGGTAAACATGGCATCGGTACTTGCCAGCGCCTTTACCATCGCATTTCTGTTCTGGACCATTACCATGCTGGCTCAGAAACTCCTGGCCAAACCAGAGAGTGAATACACAACCGCTGATACGCTACTGGTTATTGGTACGAGCGCGGTGGGTGCCCTGGCGTACACATTCTCCGATACGTTCTGGTTCTCGGCCGTTGAAGCCGAAGTATATGGTATGTCATCCTTCTTCACGGCTATCGTGGTTTGGGCCGCTTTCAAATGGGAACGTATCAACGATGACGCGGCCGCCAATCGCTGGCTTATTTTCATTGCGTACCTAACAGGCTTATCCATTGGTGTTCACTTACTGAACCTCGTTACCTTACCCGCCCTTGCGCTGATTTATTACTTCAAAAAACAACCGAAACCTACATTCTGGGGAGGTGTTATAGCAGGCGGTATTGGGCTGGTCGTTCTGGGAATTATCAACGCGGGGATTATTCCGGGATTACCAGGGATGGCATTTGCTGTTGAGCGGTTGTTTGTCAATACATTCGGCTTGCCATTCACTTCCGGCGCTATTTTCTTCACTGTTGTTTTTATCGGCGCTATCGTATATGGTATTATCTGGTCGGCTCGGCAGAGACATGTGATCATGAATACCGCCTTGCTGGCACTGGCGTTTGTACTGATCGGCTATGCATCGTACATGCAGGTGCTGGTACGGGCTGAGTTCAATCCGCCTATCAACGAAAACGACCCCAGCGATGAACTGAACTTCCTGTCGTATCTACGTCGTGAACAGTACGGAAGTCGTTCGCTGTTGTACGGACCAGTCTTTACGGCCCGACCAGTTGACCAGAAACAGGGGGCTGCCATGTGGAAAAAAGAAGGCAACAAATACGTCGTCTTCGACCATCAACCCGAATACATTTACGCTCCTGGCGATGAGATGCTGTTCCCACGTGTGTACAGCAGCCAGCAAAATCACCCCGCGCTTTATCGCCAGATGTTGGGCCTTGCCGAAGGGCAGAAACCAACCATGGGCGATAATATTAAATATCTGTTCAGCTATCAGTTAGGACACATGTGGTGGCGTTACCTGATGTGGAACTTCGCTGGACGAGAAAGTGATGAAGAAGGCGCAGGTTACCTTCTGCCCTGGTCGTCGGACAATGGCGCACCGGACTTACTGAAGACCAATAAGGCACGGGACAATTTTTACATGCTTCCGTTTGCGCTGGGGTTATTCGGGATTGCGTTCCAATATTTCCGTCGCCGTCGCGATTTCATCATTGTGGGCTTGCTGTTTTTGTTCACCGGAATCGCCTTACAAATCTTCCTGAACTCGCCCCCATCGGAGCCGCGCGAACGGGATTATATCTACGTAGGTTCGTTCTATTTCTTTGCGATCTGGCTCGGTTTGGGCGTGATGGCCATTGCCGAAGGCTTGCGTAATACCCTGAAATCAGACGTTGCCCGCAATGGTCTGGTGGTTGGCCTAAGCCTTCTCGTACCTGTCATGATGGGTGCCAAGAGCTGGGATAACCACAATCGTGACCACCGCTATCAATCGGTCGATTTTGCAAAGAATTTGCTTAATTCCTGTGCGCCGAACGCGGTTCTCTTTACAGGTGGCGATAACGATACCTTCCCACTCTGGTATGTGCAGGAGGTTGAAGGCTTCCGTACCGACGTGCGTGTGTGTAACCTGAGCTTGCTGGGTACGGAATGGTACATCCAGCAAATGAAACGCAAAACGTACCAGTCGGATGCGTTGCCGATTTCGTTAGAGTTTGACCAGTTCAACAAGGGTAAAAACGACATTGTGCCCTTCTATGAAGTGCCGGGCGTGAAAAATGGTATTGACCTCAAGCAGTATATCAGCTTGATTAAGACCAGTAATCCGGCCGTTCAGGTACCACTCACCAATGGCGATATGACGAGCATCCTGCCTTCGTCGGTGCTGTTCCTGCCGATTGATAAAGCCGCCGTTGATCAGGCAAATTTTGTTCCTGCGCCACTACGGCCATTGATGAAAGACACGTTGCAGTGGACCATCGGCAAGAAGGATCTCTACAAGCCTGACCTCATCATGCTCGACATTATTGCCAGCAATAACTGGAAACGGCCTATTTACTTCTCCAGCACATTGGCGAGCGATAACTACCTGAGTCTGAAGAACTACATGCAGTTAGAGGGTTATGCGTACCGGTTGATGCCGGTGGCCGTTCCGGGTGCTACGGATGGCTATGTAAATGCCGACGTTATGTATACCAACATGACCAAGAAGACGTTCTGGCGTGATTTCGACAACCCAAACACGTATTACGACGAGACTTACAAAGGACCACCGGTTATTTCGGCTCGTATTGCGTTCTTCCGTCTGGCCGATCAGCTTATCCGTGAAGGGAATAAAGCTAAAGCTCGTGAGGTCCTCAACTATTCGTTGAAGGTTATTCCAGATAAAAGTATTCCATATGACCAGATTTCGTCGAACTATGTACGGTTCCTGTTTGAAGTTGGTGACGACAAGAAGGCCCTTGAAATTGCTGACGTCATGGCGAATCGTGCTGACCAGGCGCTGACTTATGATAAGAGCGGCAATGGAAATCGCTTCGGCAGCCCCGACTCTGACCTTTATATTCTACAAACAATTGTAGAAGCCTGTAAGGAAGCCAAGCAAACGGCCGCGGCTAACAAATACGAAGCTATCTTCCAGAAGCATATTAATGCCTTTGGGTGATAGAATCTAGGATTGACATAAAAATGCCCAGAAAGCTTGATGCATTCTGGGCATTTTTATGTCACTATATCAATGAATGATCTAATCAACGAATCGGGTGATCGAGCTTTTCTTCTTCCAGGTCCATTCGAGCTTCTTCTTTTCGAATCACCTCGTCGTCAAATTCCTGTTTACTACGTAGTCGATGCAATTCATCTCGCTTAACTTTGATGATATCGGTCATGATTTCATTATACTGAGCGACGTTTTCGCCATCGCTTTCTAAAGAATCCAGATGCCGTTTTGTCTGATGCAGATCGCTTTCCATCCGATTCTTTAGATTCTCCACTAATTCGTTGCTACCCGATTCTTCGGCATAGTTTTCATGAAGGTGTTTCAACGCAACCTTCAGCAATTTTAGACGAATCTTTGTATCCTGCTCATCTTCAGGTATACGCTTGACAAGATCTTTGGGCTGAACCCATCGAATAACAAGTGGTAACGTAAGTCCCTGAAAAACCAGCGTGACCAGAATGACCACAAACGTGATGAATAGAATCAGGTTCCGATGTGGAAATGGCTCCCCATTTCCCATTGTCAACGGAATCGACAAGGCCGATGCTAATGACACAACGCCACGCATACCAGCCCAGCCAAGAACAATAGGGCCCCGCAAACCAGGATTGCGCTGGGCTACAGTAATGTATCGCCCAATAAACTGCGTAAAGTAGGAAGCCGATATCGTAAATAACATGCGGGTGACAATGATAACCGACGTAACCAGCAGCGCATACAAAATTGCTTCCGTTTTAGAATAGCCGTCCAGGCCGTTAATAATGACCGGTAGCTCAAGCCCAATCAGAATAAATACTAACCCATTTAGAGCAAAAACAACCGTAGCCCACATACCCGTCCCCTGAATTCGGGAACTATGGTTCAGGATTACATGACTCTGATTTGAGAGAAATAAGCCTCCGCTCACAACAGCCATAACGCCTGATACCTTAAATTCTTCGGCAGTCATGTACATAATATAAGGGGCCAGGAATGTTAGCAGGATACTTATACGGGTTGAAGTAGGGAGCCATCGATGAATGGCGTAAAACACACATGCCACCGCCAACCCAACAACGATCCCCATAAACGTAACGACCAAAAAATCAATGGAAGCCTCCTGCCAGACAAACGTACCCGATAATACAGCGGCCAGCGCAAAGCGGAATACAATTAAACTGGCAGCATCGTTTACTAAACTTTCCCCTTCCAGAATACTAATGGCTGTTTTAGAAATGTTGACCTCTTTCAAAACTGACGTAGCCGCAACAGCATCGGGTGGTGAGATAATACCGCCCAGCAGAAATCCCATTGCCAGTGTAAATCCAGGCATTACGGCACTTGATACATAGGCCACAGCAAAAGCCGTAAAAATGACCAAACCAAAGGCCAGGACAATAATGATGCGTCGCCAGCGCCAGAATTCTTTCCAGGATGTAAACCAGGCGGCCTCGTATAGTAAAGGCGGCAGGAATATCAAAAAGATGAGTTCGGGATCAACCTCAATCCGCGGAATGCCTGGAATGAGGCTGACGACCAGGCCACTTATTACTAAAAAAATAGGAACTGGAATACGCAGGCGCTGTCCTATCATTACCAGCAACGAGACAGCGAGCATTAATGCCAGGCAAAGCAACAGGGTTTGATGCATACGTTTTCAATAGCAAACAGGAAAAAACTATACGAGAGGAATACCCTAATTAGTGGCTTAATCTACGAAAAAGCCCCGATAAAAGTCTACGGGGCTTTTCTGGATTTATGCACTATATGGCCAATTAGCCAAGCAATACTTTGCTAAACTGACGCTTATTCTTACTTAGGCTTTCTCGTTACTTTCCTGCCTAATTTCCCTGATAACCTCGTCAAGCTTCTTATTCAGCTCGTCCGGGTTCTCAATCATGGGAAAATGGCTAGTCCCTGCCATGTGATGAAAAGTATACCCAGTAGTTGCATATTGCTGTAAAGGCTCTTCCTGGGTTGGCATATAATCCACGTTGATCAGATGCAGTTTGCAAGGCAATTTGGGCAAGAGCTCACGTTCTGTCAGGTACAAATCGTTGAAAACTTCCTCAATAACATCAATTGTCATAGGCTGGTAAGCACTTCGATAATCTTGTACTACCTGTGTAGCAACAGCATCGGGTGTTTGAGGAGTCAGCAAGACCATTCGGGCGTACTGCTCATTGGTGTTGGCAAAATCGGTATGCAGATTATGTATAATTTCCTTACTCTGTTGCTGATATTCTGGTGCCAACGGCTGACCCGCATTCTTGAAATTATCAATTCCAATGAAGCCAATAACTGGAGCAGGATAGGTCGTAGCGGCTACCAGATTTACGTCGCCACCCATGGAGTGTCCAATTAAAATAACCTGCTCCAGGTTCAGACTTTTTATGAACGTTGCCACATACTGTCCCATCGTTTTTACCGACCACTGTTTCTTATCCCGGCCAGACTTTCCATGTCCAGGCAGGTCAAGAGCCACTACATTATACTGGTCAGCAAAGTAAGCAAGCTGCGCATCCCAATACGTGAGATTGATGTCGGCCCCGTGAACGAACAGAAGCGTTGGCAACTTACTACCGGCTAAAACGTAATGCATAGCCGTTTCGTCGTGAATAAGCGATTTCATACAACATTGAGTTTTGTAGTAAGTAAAGAACCGCAATTAGGTCGATTGGTTCTAACAAGAACAATGGTCAACAGAAAACTCGCTTCGACTCCTGTCGACCACTATACTTATCTATGATTCGTCCAACTACTCTGTTTTCTGATTAAGACAGGCCATGATTACCAATACAAGTGCCAGCATGGAGGCAATCGTTCGGACTGTATGCCAGTTATTCCAGGGCATTTCAAACCTTGCACGCTGAGTAGCGATTTCTTCAGCGGAAGCTCCCTGTAAATTAAAAGCCTCCAGCCCTTCATTCAAGGGAATGTTACCTATAACGGTGACGCCAAACACGCCCGCAACATATAGAATAGTTGCCCCAAGCAACAGGTAAAATCGAAGCGAAACAGGCTGACTATAGTGTAGCCAGGTGCTAATGGGCAGCAGAATCAGCGTTCCCATAAAACTGGCAAAGAAGATCGGATTCTGAATAGCGCGATTAATCGATTGCATTGCTGACAGATAGGCTGTGTCGGACAAGCGATTTAGACCAGGGTTTACGGAGCAAAAATAGCCATACAGAAGACCTGCTACTAAGGCAGTTGTCAGAGTAGCGCAGGTGAGTATAATCGTTGGTAAGGTTGGCATGGTCTATACTTTCAGCGTCATGAACAAAAAAACGGCGGTACCAGAGTTGAGAGTCTGGCACCGCCGTTAAATTAGTTAGTTTCAATCAACCGTGAAAGAAGTCTTTCATCTTGTCGAAGAAGCCTTTCTCGTTCTTATTTGGCTTGGGCTGGAAGTTCGGTGAGTTACGTAATTTTTCCAGCATGGTACGTTCTTCAGCCGAAAGTACTTTCGGAGTCCAAACATTGACATGAACGATTTCGTCGCCCCGACCATAGCCATTTAATTCTTTGATTCCCTTTCCTTTCAGGCGTAACATCTTGCCACTCTGCGTACCGGGATCAAGCGTAATGCGCGCCTTACCGTCAATAGTAGGCACTTCGACACTTGTACCAATAGCAGCATCGATAAAGCTGACATACAGATCGAATACGACGTTGTTACCGTCACGTTTGAGATCGGCATCTTCCTCCTCCTCAATGACAATGAGTAAGTCACCCGCAACACCACCGCGTGGGGGCACATTCCCTTTGCTACCTACAGATAGTTGAATGCCCTCTGCTACACCGGCAGGGATCTTGATTGGGATAACGTCTTCCTGCAGTACACGGCCTTCGCCAAAGCAGGCGTCGCAACGATCCGTTACAATTTTGCCTTCGCCATTACAAGTCGGGCAAGTACTGGTCGATACCATCTGACCGAGCATAGTGTTTACCACCTTGCGCGTCTGACCGGTGCCCTGACAAGTTGAACAGGTTTGTACCGCAGTTCCGTTTTTAGAGCCATTGCCTCCACAGGTATTACAGGTTACGTGCCGCTTTACCTTAATCTTCTTTTCAACACCGTTGGCAACTTCCTGTAAATTCAGTTTCAGTTTAATGCGTAGATCGGAGCCCCGTCGTACACGTTGGCGTCCACCGCCACCACCTTGAGCACCCCGAAAGAAGCTTCCAAAGGGAGAGTCATCGCCGAAGACGTCGCCAAACTGGCTAAAAATATCGTCCATCGTCGGACCACCAGCCCCATATCCTCCTGCTGCACCACTCATTCCTGCATGACCAAACTGGTCATAACGGGCTTTTTTGTTCGGGTCGTTCAGGACGTCGTAAGCCTCAGCCGCTTCCTTGAATTTCTCTTCGGCGGTGGGGTCGTCAGGGTTTTTATCGGGATGGTATTTGATAGCCATCTTGCGATAGGCTTTCTTGAGATCTTCGGCCGAGACGTTCTTATCAACGCCCAGAATTTCGTAATAATCGCGCTTCGTTGCCATGAATAGAGATGTATGATGTATGATATAGAATGTATGGTTTGCACTCGACAGTCATACATCCTATATCATACATCATACATTTTTTAGCTTCCTACAATCACTTTTGCAAACCGAATGACCTTGTCATTCAGGTAATATCCTTTTTCTATTTCATCAATGACTTTCCCTTTGAGGTCATCGCTGGGGGCTGGGAACTGCGTAACCGACTCATGCAGATCTGCATTAAATGGCTCGCCCTTTGAGGTCATTGGTTTTAGCCCCTTGCTTTCAAGCGTCTTGAATAATTTCGTATAAATCAACGAAACACCTTCTTTCAATGCAGCAACGTCATTGGTATTTTCGATAGACTGCATGGCCCGTTCGAAATCGTCGACAACTGGGATAAGCGCCTTTAAAACGCCCTCGTTGGCATTACTGATGAGGTCAAGTTTTTCTTTAGCTGTACGCCGGCGAAAGTTCTCAAAATCAGCGTATAAACGGAGGTATTTATCTTTAAGTTCAGCTAATTCACTGCCGATTTTGTTGGTTTCAGCTATAAAACCTTCTGCCGAAGTCGATTCTGAGGTTTCTTCAGAGGTAGCTGTCACAGCGTCATCGCTGTCTCCCGATTCAGTTGCCAGGTTGTCAGGTTGTGGAGTATCCATAGACGCTTGTTCGTCCAAAATGTCTTTATTTTCCATTGATGAGCTTCTATTTCGTTTCCAGAAATTCATAGACAAAGATGGGCAAAAGGCTGGCCAAAACCGCATTTCCTGACAAGTTGGCACAGTGCATACCCCTTGATTTACACGATTTGGCTGCTATCTGAATCGGGATTTGCCTGATTTTCGGTGATTTACAGGATTTATCTTTCGAGTAAATCTGTTTGTTTTTTGTCCTGGCTCCGGGCACCCGGTCCGACAAAAAACAAAACAGTAGATTCTATTCTCGTGCACGCACTCGCTCATCACTATACGCAGTTGATCAAAGCTAAAGCTACTGAGCTGGGTTTTGACTTCTGCGGTGTAGCCAAAGCGGATTTTCTGGAGGATGAAGCGCCACGCCTGGAAGCCTGGCTCAAAAACGGGATGCATGGCCAGATGAACTACATGGCCAACCACTTCGACAAACGGCTCGATCCGCGCCTGCTGGTCGATGATGCAAAGTCGGTAGTAACGATGCTGCTAAACTATTATCCCGAACAGAAATTGCCCGAGAACAAGGATGATTTAAAACTGTCTAAGTATGCTTACGGAACAGATTATCACTTTGTTATTAAAGATAAGCTGAAAGATTTACTGGCCTATATCCATGACGAAATCGGTGAAGTAGGCGGGCGGGCGTTTGTCGATTCGGCACCAGTCATGGATAAAGCCTGGGCTAAACGGGCAGGTTTGGGATGGGTCGGGAAGCACACGAATCTGATTAATCGTGAAATCGGATCTTTCTTCTTTATTGGCGAATTAATTCTCGACCTCGAACTAGAACCCGACGGTCCTATCACCGATTATTGTGGCACCTGCACCCGCTGTATTGACGCCTGCCCGACTGATGCTATTGTCGGTCCTTATGTCGTAGATGGCAGTAAATGCATTTCGTACTTTACAATTGAACTGAAAGAGGCCATTCCGGAGGAGGTTCGGGGGAAGTTCGACAACTGGGTTTTCGGCTGCGATATCTGTCAGAATGTGTGCCCCTGGAATCGGTTTGCCCGCCCCCATCAGACCCCGGCTTTCGATCCCCATCCCGAATTGGCCGCATTGACAAAAACAGATTGGATCGATATAACGGAAGATGTATTCCGGGAAATCTTTCGCCGGTCGGCCGTGAAGCGGACAAAACTGGAAGGACTGAAACGCAACATTGCGTTTAATCAACCTATGAATGCTGATGACGCAGATTGAGCAGAGTTTACATGGATGATTAGAGAAAGAAAATCCACTCAATCCGCATCATCAACGTTCCTGTTTTTTTTAATAGAACTGCTTTATACTTTCTCCAACCCGCCAAACGTCTTCAAATGTATTGTAAAGCGGAGTTGGTGCTAGCCGAATGCAGTCAGGTTCGCGCCAGTCTCCAATAATACCTTGTTCGGTCAGGTGATTAAATAGCGCTTTGCCATTTTTGCGGACTAACAACGATAGCTGACAACCGCGTTGGTTTGGGTCGTCGGGCGTCAGAATCTGAATTTCATCAAAGGGCGCTAGAACATATTCCAGAAATCCCGTTAGCTGTTCACTTTTTTGCCGGAGAGCTACCATACCTGCCTCTGCCGTTATCGAAATAGCTGCCCGATGTAGTGCCAGCGCCAGAATATTGGGCGTGCTGACTTGCCAGCCATCTGCACCGGGTGCGGGCAAAAAACCGGGTGTCATTTCGAATCGCTTATCTTCCCGATAACCCCACCAGCCTGCCAGTCTTGGTAAGTTCTGGTCGTGATGTTTTTGATGAACAAATATCCCTGATATGGCCCCAGGACCACCATTGAGGTATTTATACGAACACCAGGTGGCAAAATCGACACCCCAATCGTGCAACCGTAGCGGTACATTTCCAACAGCGTGCGCCAAATCAAATCCAACGGGAATACAGTGTTTTTGGGCAGTTTCGGCAATGACGGCCATATTATAAACCTGGCCTGTGTAGTAGTTTAATCCGCTCATCCAGATCAGGGCCAGCGAATCGGCATGTTCGGCTATGGCGTGTTGGATATCGGTCGTGTGAATCAACCGGTCGTCCTGATGCGGAGCTATCTCAATAAGCACATCAGCAGGCTCGAAGCCATGATGTTTAATATGTGTTTCCAGGGCGTATTGATCCGACGGAAAATCCCCTTTAATCGTCAGAATCTTGTATTTCTTTTCAGTCGGACGATAAAAGGAAGCCAACAGAAGATGCAGATTCACAGTCAGCGCATTCATCGGACACACTTCCGACAGTTCAGCCCCAACAATGTGGGATAACGCATCTTTACAGGAATTGTGATAACCGAGCCACGGCTGTTCGGCCCCTTCAGATTTGTCAAACCATCCTTCAACACCCAGATTCTGCCAAGTGGTCAGCTCCTGATTCAATGCAGTCCGCGCGGTTTGGGGCTGCAGCCCTAGTGAGTTGCCACAGAGATAGGTTAGCGGTACACCATTACGCTGGGGAATATGAAACTGGTCGCGAAAATTGCGGAATGAGTCGGCCTGATCGAGCATTTGCGCAAAGGCTAACGAATTTTCGTAGGTCATCGGTTGGGCTATCAACTGGTTGTAAAAAAATACTCCGCAACTTAAGCAAAATGGGCGGCCAATAATTGGTCGCCCATTTTGTGTTGTTTATAAAATCAACCCGCTTCGTCGTAGCATTGCTTTGGGTGATGGTTCGCGACCCCGGAATTTCTTGTAGAGCTCCATCGGCTTTTCGCTACCCCCCTTTTCCAGTACATTCTTCCGGAAACTATCGGCGGCTGTTTTGTTCTCCAAGCCACCTTTTTCCTTGAAGAACTCAAATGCATCGGCGTCCAACACTTCGCTCCATTTGTAGCTGTAATAACCCGCCGAATAACCACCGGCAAAAATGTGCGAGAAGGCTGGGCTTACGGCGATTCCATCAACATGTGGGAACAGGTTGGTAACAGAATCAATCCGGCTCTCAACTTGCGAAATCGTTTCGCCGGTTGGTTTTTGGTTGTGATAATACATGTCGATCAATCCAAAACGCAATTGCCGCAGGTTCGCCATACCAGCGAGGAAGTTCTGGCTAGCGCGAATTTTTTCGATCAACTCATTCGGAATTACTTCGCCCGTCTGGTAGTGCTTGGCAAAGAGCTTGAGCGCTTCAGGATCGTAGCACCAGTTTTCCATCACCTGCGATGGCAATTCCACAAAATCGCGGGGAACGCTCGTACCGCTCAAACTTTCATACGTTCCGTTGGCTAACATGCCATGCAAACCGTGGCCAAACTCATGAAACAGGGTCGTTACTTCGTAGAAAGTAAGCAAAGAAGGTTTGGTTTCAGTTGTCGATACCACGACGGGACGTGTGAAGTTGCAGACGTTGACAATGTGTGGGCGAATATTCTCGCCGTTTTCGACTTTCTGCCCCTGTATGTCGTTCATCCATGCGCCACTACGTTTGCCGGGACGGGGGAAATAATCACCATAGAACACGGCCAGAAATTTACCGTCCTTATCGAAAACGTCGAACGTTTTTACTTCGGGGTTGTAAACCGGAATGTCTTTGCGCTCTTTGAACGTGATGCCATATAGTTTATTAGCCACCGTAAACGCACCATCCAGAACGTTTTCGAGTTTGAAATACGGTTTCAATGTCTCATCATCAAGGTCGTATTTCTCCTTTTTCAGTTTCTCGGCATAATAATTATTATCCCAGGCCTGTAGTTTATCTTCCGTAAGTCCGTGAGCTTTAGCGTACGTTGTTAGTTCGAGCAACTGGCGTTCGGCGGCAGGGCGGGCGTAGGTTACCAGTTCATCCAGGAAACTCTGCACCTTGTCTTTCGAACCGGCCATGCTCTCCTCAAGCACAAAATCAGCGTGGGTTTTGTAGCCCAGCAAGGTTGCCCGATCATAACGCAGATTCACGATTTTCTGAATAATGGCCGAGTTATCGTTTTTGTCGCCATGGAAACCACGACCGTTATAGGCCATATACAGTTTTTTACGCAACTCCCGATTATCGGCATATTGCATAAATGGCCCATAACTCGGGGCCTGCAAGGTAAACACCCATCCTTCTTTACCTTTTTGTTTTGCCGTTGCCCTGGCTGCTTCCCGAACGTAATCGGGCAAACCGGCAAGGTCTTTCTCATCGGCCACGAGCATCGTGTACTCGTTTGTTTCGTTGAGTACATTCTCGCCAAATTGCAGCGACAATTGCGACAGTTCTTTGTCGATAGCTCGTAGACGCTCCTTGCCTTTTGCATCCAGATTTGCGCCGTTTCGGGCAAACCCTTTATAGCTTTTTTCGAGAAGCATAGCGCTCTCGGGATTGAGTTTCAGGCTGGCACGTTGATCATAAACGGCCTTCACCCGGGCAAACAGCTTCTCATTCAGGCCAATATCATTCCGATATTCACTCAGCATTGGCGATGCTTCTTTGACAATTTTCTGAAGCTCGGGCGATGTTTCGGCACTGTTCAAATTAAATAATACCGACGTAACCTTACCCAGCAGATCGCCCGATCGCTCAAGGGCAATAATGGTATTTTCAAAGGTTGGTGGCGCTGGATTATTCACAATCGTAGCGACATCACTACGTCCCTGAGTCATCCCATCTTTTAGGGCGGGCAGGTAATCGGCATTGCTAATCTTGTCAAATGGTGCCGTTTGGTGGGGTGTCGAATACGGTACTAAGAATGGATTTTGCGGCATCTTGGGTTGAGGGGGCGACGGCTGAGCAAACGTTGTCGTTGTGACAACCGCCAGAAGTACGCCCGTTTGTTTGATTCGTTGACGAGTAAACATACAGTTTTGCAAAATGAGTTTCCGGGAAAAATACGAAATAAAGATAATTTTGACAACGCTATGTTGCACAGGCGGTTGCCTAATTCTGCGAGCGGAAAACGCAAAAAAAAGTCGACCAATCTGGTCGACCTTTTCTACACTCCCTTCCTCTATTCTACTCAATATTAGTACCGTCCATAGCCCGAACCATAGCCATTTCCACGACCTCGTTGTGCTGAACGCTGTCCAGGTGACATTTCGAAAGGGCGCATGTGCGCGATAACCTGATCTCGTTGTTGAGGCCCAAGTACGGCCATCATATCGATGAACTGGCGCTGACGCGCTTGCCGGAAAAAATCACGCTGCCGGGGATCGCGGTAATCGATGTTCTGGGTTTGCTGATTAAAACGATCACGAATTCTACGAATTTCCCGCTCCTGCCGGCGAGTCAAATTCAGCTCACGATCCCACCAGTCGAGGTGGCGATCGAACTGGTAGTCGTCGTAATCGTAGTTGTAATTGGGCTGGCCATAACCTGGCTGATTATAACCCGGTTGACTGTATCCAGGCTGGTTATAGCCAGGCTGTTGGGGATAAGTATTGTTGGGCGACGATTGTGGATAGCCGTAACGTTGAGCAAGTACGCTGGTCGAGAGAAGAACGACCAGCGTAGCGCCAGTCAGCAGTATTTTTTTCATGGCAGTGTATTGTTTTCAGGTTGTATTTGTCCCTTTGAACAACCACGCATGAAATGGTTTAATTAATTCTACAAATAAGTATAAATATGTGGTACGATTTTTAACAAATCACTGATAATCTAATACTTATAATCAGCCAATTCATTCTCCGCTTCCCTTTTCAGCACTCGTTCATATTTCGTCCGGTCGAATTCTCCTTCGTTGTTGGCGATGAAAATAGTGGCAACTGTGTTCCCAATGATGTTGGTGATGGAACGAGCTTCGGACATAAACCGATCCACGCCGAGTAGCAGTGCGAGTCCTTCTACCGGAATCACCTTGATGGCGGTCAGGGTGCTGGCCAGCACGATAAATCCACTACCCGTTACCCCCGCTGCCCCTTTCGAGGTTACCATCAGAATACCAATGATCGTCAATTCCTGCCCTAGTGTAAGATCAACGCCAAATACCTGTGCCAGGAAGATCGTTGCCATCACTAAGTAAATTGTAGTGCCATCGAGATTAAACGAATACCCGGCCGGAACAACCAACCCCACCACCGACCGCGAGCAGCCCAGCGTTTCGAGTTTGTCCATAATTTGGGGCAATGCCGACTCTGAAGATGAGGTCCCCAGCACGATCAGCAGTTCTTCTTTGATGAACTTAAGCACCGCCCACAGGCTGATTTTGTAGTAGCGGAGAATCAGATTTAGGATAACGAAAATGAACAGAATCATGGTCGCGTAAACGGTGCCCATCAGCTTGGCTAATGGCAGCAACGTACTCAGTCCATACTTCCCAATTGTAAAGGCCATTCCGCCAAACGCGCCCAGCGGAGCGAGTACCATGACCACACCCAGAATATTAAAAAACACTTTCGATAGTCGTTCGAAGGTCTGAATCAGTGGTTTACCTTTTTCACCCATACGTGTCAGTCCCACGCCAAATAACATCGAAAAGACCAGCACCTGTAAGATGTCTCCCTCAGCGAAGGCTTTGATAGCATTATTCGGAACGATGTGCAGAAAGAATTCCGTCCAGTCCATACCCGCACCCTGTTCGGTGTATTTGCTGATATCTCCCCCTTTCACAGCGGCCGTCTGAACTCCATCACCCGGTCGGATCACGTTTGCCAGGATGAGTCCGATAGCCAATGCACCGGTCGTCACAATCTCGAAATAGAGTAAGGCTTTCCCTCCTACCCGACCCACTTTTTTCAGGTCGCCCATATTGCTGATTCCCAACACGATGGTCAGAAAAATAATGGGGGCAATAACCATCTTGATCAGGTTGATAAAGAGATCGCCCAGAGGTTTCAACTTCGCGGCTGTTTCGGGAAAGAAATAACCGGTCAGAATACCCAGTGTAATGGCAAGTAGTACGCGGACGGTGAGGTTATTGAGGAGTTTCATTTTATAAATGTTTGTAAATAGATAATCAGAGCCGCCCGTGCGGTAAAATGACTAATTGAAGATGGGAAAGAATGGAATGAACGATGGGGGGAATAATTATCCACTACTCATTTTGACTTACAGAGCATGCGCCTGCACAACCTGCTGTTTGATCTCGTGAATACGATCGTTAAAATTCAGGCTTAGGAAATCCACATTCGGGACAATAATCGCGTCAAGTAATTCCCTTACCCAGTCGTGATGCGGGATTCGTCTGCCGGTCGCCACGCTGACATATTTGGATGTCACCCAAAGAACGTTTTTGAGGTGTGATTTACCATCATCGGTCATGATATACTCCGTCACGGTAGTGTCTTCATTCACATAAATCAACCTCGATAGGATGCGTACCCATTCGCTCACTTGTGCGGGTCGGACATACGCGATCTGATGCTGATAAACGACCCAGCTTGTTTTCAATTCCCGGAATAACTGACCAGTGCTAAAATCGTACAGTTTAGCAACCTGGTCTTCGCGGGCATTGAAGTAGTAGTCAAAATATTTAGCATTATTAAGGTGCTGAAGCGGATCGCAGTCCTGAAAACGGATAATTACCCGTGATTCGGTTTCGGTTGGGTAGCTGCGGTTGGGGTCACGTTTGAACATTGTCTGAACTGGGATTTACTGGATTGAAATGATTTTCCTGATTTTATCTATCAGTTGTTTTGAGATAGGTCATTTTAAACAATCAATGTTAAACAAAATCAAGTAAATCATTCCAATCACAAAAATCCCGGTTCAGACTTTTTGTGCAATATTTACGTTAGTACAGCAAATTTTCCGTTTTATTTCAATTCCTAAGCACGTATGAAAGGTCTGTGTTATGCATTGCCCCTTGTGGCGCTCTTGATTGGGTTAACTTCCTTCACATTTACCGACGATTCGGATGCGGTTGTGGGGACCTGGTTGAATGGTACAAAAAAAGGACACGTCCAGATTTATAAACAGGGGGGCACCTATTTCGGGAAGCTCGTCTGGTTGGGTCAACCAACCGATCCCGCTACTGGAAAACCCCGTACCGACGAGAAAAATACGGATCAATCGAAACAGTCGCGCCCGTTGATGAATATGGTTCTGATGTATAATTTCAAATACGACGGGGGTAACGTCTGGAGCGATGGCAAGATCTACAACCCCGAAGACGGCAAAGAATATAACTGTAAAATGACCCTTAAAGACCCCAATACGCTCCTCGTTCGTGGGTATGTAGGCATTTCGCTGCTCGGTAAAACCCAGACCTGGACGAGGATAAAGTAAAGTATAATGTTCCAGGTTTCAAGTTCCACCTTAATGACTTAACTTGAAACATTGAACTAAAAAACTTGGAACCTACAACACTCATCATCGGCGCTGGTCCAGCGGGGCTGGCTATAGCTGGGCGGCTGGCTCACCGAGGGCTGCCATTTACAGTGCTTGAAGCCAGCGACCATATTGGTTTCTCCTGGCGAAATCACTACGATCGGCTACATCTTCATACAGTCAAAGAATACTCGGCCCTGCCGCATTTGCCTTTTCCGGCCAACTATCCGACGTATGTTCCTCGTTTACAATTCGTTGAATACCTTGAACGGTACGCCGAACATTTCAACATAAAGCCGAATTTCAACCAGAAAGTTGTCAATATTCGTCGGAACCAATCAGACAGAACCTGGCAAGTGCAAACGCAGACCGATACATTCACAGCGGATCGGGTAATTGTAGCTACAGGTTATAATCGCGTACCGAATGCACCGGAGTTACCCGGTCAGCGCAATTTTCGGGGTGTCGTCTGGCATAGTCATGAATACCGCAATGGGGCGCCCTTCCGAAATGAGAATGTGCTGGTTGTAGGAATGGGCAACACAGGAGCTGAACTTGCGCTGGATTTATTGGAGAATGGTGCGAAGCCCTTTATTTCGGTGCGGAGTCCGATCAATATCATTCGTCGTGAAGTGTTTGGACGGCCTGCCCAGCCCATCGCCATCCTACTGAGCAAGCTACCGAATTGGCTCTGCGATCGCTTGGCGAAACTGACGCAACAATTGAGCGTAGGCGATGTATCTGTCTACGGACTCGGCAAACCAAAGCATCCTCCCACATACGACAACCGACGCGGGAAAACACCCGTCATTGATATTGGCACAATCGACCAGATTAAGGCGGGTAACATTACGGTTGTTCCGAGTATTGACCGTATCAATGCCAAAACAGTAATCTTCACGGATGGGCGCGAATTACCCTTCGATGCTATTATTCTGGCAACCGGCTACCGGACAGGACTGGCTTCTTTTCTGGGGGACACTTTATCGGCGCAAATTCTGAATGAACGCGGTTACCCGAAAAAACTCTGGTTCGACGACGCGGACTTACGGGGCCTCTATTTCTTAGGCTTTTCTGTTCCCGTTACTGGTGTACTCAACCTTCTCAATAAAGACTCGGAACGTATTGTTGACCATATTGCCGAAAACAATTCCATCCCGGCATAGTTCTATTCCTGTAATCAGTGTGATTACGAGAACCAATCAACGTTATAAACATTACGATCATGAACGAGACAACCATCAAAGGTGGCTGGAACGAATTAAAAGGCAAAATCAAACAAGCCTACGGCGACCTAACCGATGACGACCTAACCTATCAGGAAGGTCAGGAAGACGAAATGTGGGGTAAAATCCAACAGAAGACTGGAAAAACGAAAGACGAAATCAACAAAGCAATTGCTGATTTATAGTCAAATTGACAATTCATAGAAAAAGCCGGGGCCCGCAAGCTTCGGCTTTTTTGTATCTAATTTGAACGATTTAGTGAATAGCCTTATCTTGCGGACTCATGAATCATCATCCAAAAAATAAGGCTATCTATACCGATCAGGGCCGAGCCGAGATTTTCTTCCAAACTGTTAATCTAGATCACTATCTGGAAAAATACCTTCTGGATCTTAACAAACCCGACGATAAACGCTTTCACCGACTTTCGTTCAGCGAAATCACTAAGGTATTGAATCAGGGGAACGTTTTAATCGAGAAATATGCTGACGCTAAAAAGAAGTATTACGCTATTTCACGTTACGAGGGCCGATATTATTATGCAGTGTTTTACTTGGGAAAGCGGGAAGATTGCGATAAATTGTTTGCTATAATTGTTACATGCTATGCCACAAACAACAAAGATATTCACCAACGCTGGGAAAGGCACGACAAAAACCTCAAAGGCAAATTTGGACAATGAATTAGGCATTAATGAGCCTGTTATTAATCCTACGATGGTGGGAGCTACATTTCGTTATAAAGGGAAAATGTATCAGTATAATGAAAATGAAGAGATTGTACGTTTTTATCCTCCTTCCGAAAAACAACCTCGCTCTAAAACAAAATCTCAACTATAAGTTTAGTGGAGTCGTTAAAATAAGTGGAGTGAGTGAAGTAGGTTGTTTCTTACTTCACTCACTCCACTTATTTTAACGACTCTACCAATTACATTACATCGGCGGCTCCCAACCCTTCTCGTACTGCCGACTCCATAATTTCATCGCGTCGGCATCGTGAATGTGCCCATTTTTTGAGTCGACGGCAAATGATTTATTGGTTCGATAAGAAATGTTTGCCAGATGACACAACAGCGTGCTCCGGGCTCCCTGTTCAATGGTAGAATTCTGTTTGGCTTTGCCCCGAATCGCATCAAAGAAGTTCATCATGTGGAGTGTCGTCATATCGCCCCCACCCCCTAAAGCCGTTCCGGCTTCAGTACTTTTCGACTTACTTTCTTTAATTATCTTTCCTTCGCGACTGAACAGCGTATAGCCATTTCGGTCGACGTAGACTGAGCCATTCGTACCATAAATGATGGTTCCGCGATCGCTGCCGTATGTTTTATGACCATTTCGACTTTTGCCATCCCACTTGATGATTTTATCACCCGGAAAACGGAAGGTCGCGTCCATAGTATCATAAACCTTCCAGCCATCTTCTGGAAAATGGCGTTTGGCAGCTTCGACAGTCACATATTCTGGAAATTCAACCTGAAGTGCCCACCGGGCTACATCCAGTTCGTGCGTAGCATTATTGCCAGCTTCGGCGGTTCCGTAGTTCCAGTTATACCAGTGCCAGTTATAGTCCCAGGTATTATCGGTATACTCAGTGCGTGGAGCTGGACCCTGAAATAAGTCCCAATCCAGTCCGTCGGGAATGGGCGCTTTTTTGGCAACAGGTACTTCGCCCCGGCTATTGGCATAAAAAGCAACGGCTTTATAAGCGTGACCAATTACACCATTATGAATCTGGCCAATGATGTCAATGGACTCTGGGGCAGAACGTTGCTGGTTGCCCATCTGAATTATTTTGCCAGATTTTTTCTGGAGTTCAACCAGAATTTCGCCCTCGCGGGGGTTGTGGCTACAGGGTTTTTCGACGTATACGTGCTTGCCACCCTGCACAGCCAGCCAGGTGCCGGGCGCGTGCCAGTGATCGGGGGTGGCATTGATCAGCACATCGACGTTCTTATCGGCAATGACTTTGCGAATGTCATTTTCCAGCTTCGGCGTGTAGGTAATGTGTTTCGAAAACTTCTGAATCGCAGCCTCACGCTGCTTTTTCATCACATCACACATGTATACCAGTTCCACATTGCTATCCTTTCGCCCAATGGGATCGTAGTACGCTTCCAACCGTCGACCAAGGCCAGCAATAGCGACGTTCAGCCGCTCATTGGCACCAATTATTTTAGCGTAGCTTTTGGCCGACATACCGTTTGCCAATCCGCCAACGGTAATACCAGCGGTACCTAAAGCTGCTTTTTTAATAAACTCTCTTCGTGAATTTTCCATTGACTACAGGTTGTTTAATATATAGCTCGGGTGGTCGGCCGCGTTACGCTTTCCGTTTTCCTTGTTTCGTGGCATCACAAACGCCTTTGAAATACCCAACCGATTCTGCAATGCCAGCGAGGGGATCTTTCATATCTTTTTCATATTCCAGACTGCAGGAGCCTTCGTATTTTACTTTTCGCAACATACTCACGAATGCCGGTATGTCAATCACACCCCTACCCAATTCGCAAGTAGTACCTGCTTTCGAGGCAGCTGTTACGTTTTTCAGGTGAATATCGAAAATGCGTTTGGCGTATTTCTCCAGATCGGCAATCGGGTCATCGCCATACCGTTTATCATGACCCATATCAAAACAAAGGCCCATCCGGGGGTCCAGGTCTTTCACGGCGTCATAAACTGATTTCGCATTAGGGAACAATTGAATATCAGGTCCATGGTTATGGATCGCATAGCGAAAATTAAACTCCTTCACTTTTTTGTCGATATACGGCAGATCTTCAGGGTTCGGAATCCCAACGATCATGTTTACGCCCACACGCTTGGCATAGTCGAATCCATTGTCGATCTCCTGCTTCGTTTTCATGTAGATTGGCCCTACGGCATAGCCCGTAACCCCCGACTGCTTTAGTTTTTCATGAAAAGCGGCAATCTCTTCGGCAGTACTGGCATAGGGAAGATGAAAATCCTTGATACACAGGTAATGTACATCCGTCTTTCGCATCATGGCCAGCGACTCATCCAGTTTGAAATTAACAAAACTGAATCCAGCCATACCTAATTTAAAGAGATCATCACCGGCAGCACCAAGGGTTTCAGGGGCCTCGGTAGCAGTAATTGCCGGACTTATGCTTGCAAGGGCCATAGAGCCGCCTGCATTTTTCAGAAACGATCGACGAGAAGTCATTAGAAAAACGGATTGTTAGTTACCTAAAAAAACCAGATTAGCTTTTTTCTACTGTCATTCAGGGCTGGCCTCTTCGTTGTGAAAAATATCGGCTTTACGCTGATTATTATCCGCTTCATTAAAACTGAACAGACTGATTTTCAGGAAACTCGTTCCTTTGACCATCCATTCGCCTTAGTCATGAATCGGTTTGTTCTCATTTGTCTAGTAGCTTGTTCAATTTCGGGTAAAGGTCAGACAGTCGTGTCGACGGTGCAGGAGGCTATGGCACTAGCCCGGCGCAGTAACCCAGACCTGGTTACTGCCCGGCAAAATCGTTCGGTACAAGCACAGCAACAAACGGCCACCCGATCGGCCTTACTGCCACAGGCTCGTTTCTTCACTAATTTCGATTACAACTATTCACTCCCTGTGCAGTTGGTACCGACTGCCTTGTTTGGTGGAGCACCCGGAGAATACCGCTCTATCCAATTTGGCTTGCCGTATGTGCTGGCCGCTGGTGCCGAAGTCACAGTTCCTGTTATCAATCGACCCGCGCGCGCCGATTTGGGTATTGTGGATCAGAATTTACGGATTACCGACAATCAGAATCTGGTGTTGCAGGATGAGATTTCAACGCAAACTGCCCGGCTGTACCACGCGACGTTGCTAACCCGCTCGGCCATTGCCATCACCCAGCGCAACTTATCGTCTGCCGATACGCTCACGCAAATAGCTCGTCAACGACTTGATAAGGGCCTGATCGAACCCCTGGAATTCAACCGGATTCGGTCGGTACAGCTCACTACTGCCGACGTGCTGTACCAGAACGAACTGGCTTACATTCGAAACCTGAATCAATTGAAATTGCTGTTCGGCTTAACGTTATCTGACAGCCTGGTACTAGTCGAAGAATTAGCGACACGGCCCGCTGGCATGGCGGTTTCTGCTTCGGCCATCAACACATTAGAGCGACCTCAGGTAACGCTTCGGCAGGCGCGGATCGAGTTGGCCAAACTGCAACTGGATCGTGAGCGACTTACCCGCTGGCCAACGCTCTCGGCCTACGGACGATTTACCGAACAGGCACAACGTAGCGAAATTAATTTCCTAAATACCAGTCAGCCCTGGTTTCAAATCGGGGTAGCGGGCTTGCAGTTTAACTGGACCATTTACGCAGGCGGCTTACGTACCAGCAACCTGACCCGCGCCCGGCTTCAGTTGAAAGTAGCCGAATCAGAACTGGCTTATGAACGCAACAAGCAGCTAAATGACACCGAAGACGTTCGGAACACATACAATCAGGCGATTCGGTCGCTGGATCTGAATCGGCAGAATTACGAACTCAGCAGCCAGAATGTGCAGATTGCCCTGATCAAATATCGATCAGGACTGTTTGCTTACGACCAATACCTGAACGTGTTCAACGACGTACTGACGGCCCAAAATCGGTTCCTCAACAACCTCTCGAACGTGTTTATCAATCAAACGATCTTACAAATCAGAAACGGTCAATAATGAAAACCGTACTTTACCTAACGATACTTACGCTTGTTGGCACGGCCTGTAAACGCGATAATGAGGGTACGTCGCCTGCCTACAAGGAGTTGACCGAAGCTGTCTATGCCTCCGGCAATGTCTACCCACGCAATGAGTACACCGTTACCGCAGACGCTACTGGCGTATTGCAACAACGGTTAATTAATGAAGGCGACTCGATTTACAAAAATCAGTTGTTGTTCGTACTGGAAAGCGTAACGGAAGATGCCCGTCAGCAGGCGGCTGCTAACGCCTACAGACAGGCGCAGGCCAATTTAGGAGCCAATTCACCCGTGCTATCTGAACTGGAAGCGCAGGTTCGCAATGCCCGAACCCGGCTCAGTAATGACTCGATTAACTATAATCGTTTTCGTGAACTCTACAGCCAGAATGCGACGTCGAAGGCCGAGCTGGAGCGGGCCGAGTTGAATTATACGTTATCGCGCAATACCCTCCGTGCTCAGATGAACACCCTGCAACGCAGCCGTGACCAAATTCGGCTCGACGTCGCCAATAACCGCAGCCAGTTGGTCACGTCGGAAGTGGCTGGCCGCAACACCCGCATTCGGAGTTTTGTAAATGGCAAAGTTTACGAAGTGTATAAAGATCCCGGCGAAGTAATCAAAGTGGGAGAGCAATTAGCTTTGGTAGGTAGCGGAAGCCAACTCTATGCGCAATTAGCGGTCGATGAAAGTGATTTCGGACGCATGCGCGTTGGCCAGGAGGTTGTTCTCAAAGCAGATGTCTATCCTGACAAAGTATTCAACGCTCGTGTGAGTAAGATTTATCCTAAGCTGAACCGCACCGATCAGTCATTCCGGGTGGATGCCGAGTTTTTGGGTGAACGACCCGCTTCTTACTATGGTCTCACGGTCGAAGCCAATATCATCATCAGCCAGAATAAGCACGTGTTGACCATTCCCAAATCCTACGTCATCGGCACCGACAGTGTATGGGTAGAGCAGGACGGCAAAAAACAGAAAGTAAAATTCCAGAAAGGCGCCGAAAACTTCGACCTGGTTGAGGTGAAAGGAGGATTGAATGAGACGAGTAAATTAGTTTTAAATGAGTGAAAGAGCGAATGAGTGAAAGAGTGCGTCATGTCGCGACAGCTTTTTCACTCACTCGCCCTTTCGCTCTTTCACTCTTTAAAAATGGATCTTCATATCGCTTCCCAGATTGCCCAGACGCACTTGCTGGCCAAGAAACGCCAGACGCTCGTTGCCATGCTTGGCGTTACGTTCGGGATTGCTATGTTCATTACGATGATCTCGTTTATGCAGGGTGTGAATCAGTTTCTGGAAGATTCGGCCCTGGATGCCAGTCCGCACATCCGCCTTTATAACGAAGTGAATACGCAACGACCCGGCCTGATCGAGCAACTTAATCCAGGCAATTTCAATGTCATTTACCATCAGAAACCCAAAGACGAACAGGCCCGCATCAAAAATGGAATGGCCATTGCCGAACGGATTGAACGGGAACCCGGTGTACTTGGCGTTTCTCCTCAGGTAGCCACACAGGCATTTTACAACAATGGTCCCATCCAGCTTTCGGGGACAATTTCGGGCGTGGACATTGACCGGGAGAACCGGCTTTATAAACTAACCACGCGACTAAAATCAGGTAGTTTAAGTACGCTGAAAACCAATCCCGATGGGCTGATTATGGGTGCCGTACTGGCCCGAAAACTCAACGTTCGGGTTGGCGATAAAGTGACCGTGACTACGCCCAAAGGGGGCATTCGGGTGCTTCGGGTGGTGGGTACATTCGGATTTGGCGTAGGTACAGTAGACAATACCAAGAGCTACGCCAACCTCTCGACGGTGCAGGAAATGCTTGAGAAAGATCCCAGCTACATCACCGACATTCACATCAAAATGATCGACCCTTTACAGGCCATTCCGTTCGGGAAGAAGCTACGGGCGATGTATGGTTATTATACCGAAGACTGGGCAACGGCGAATACGGCGATTCTGGCGGGCGAAAAAATTCGAAATATGCTCACCTATGTTGTGTCGATTACGCTGTTGGTGGTGGCAGGTTTCGGAATTTACAACATCATGAACATGACCGTGATCAACAAAATCAAAGACATTGCCATTTTGAAGGCAACGGGCTTCGATGCACGCGACATCATTGCCATTTTCCTGCTACAAGCCGTTTTTATTGGTTTTACGGGTGGGTTGCTGGGATTAGGTATCGGTTTTGGTTTGAGTTACCTGCTGTCTATCACGCCTTTCGATGCGGGTGATTTCCTGAGTATCAAGACGTTTCCAGTCATCTTTGCGGCTAAATATTACGTTATGGGTCTTCTGTTTGGCGTGATCACCACCATTCTAGCTGGCTTTTTCCCCTCCCGAAAAGCCGCTCAGGTAGACCCGGTAGCGATTTTGAGAGGATAAGTACCAGATGTATGATATAGGATGTATGATATATGTCTACAGTATGCATTTAACCCCTACATCATACATCATATACCCTATATCATACTTATGAACCCTGTTCTTTCCTCCCAGCATCTTAACAAATACTTCTACGACCCGGAGAAATTTCAGGTGCTAAAAGATATTACGTTCGATGTACAAGCCGGTGAGTTTCTGTCGATTGTTGGCAAATCGGGCTGCGGTAAATCGACGCTTCTTTATTTGCTATCTACGATGGATACTGAATATGACGGGCAGATCGAGATGGCGGGCACGAAGCTAAAGGGACGTAGTCAGGATTATCTGGCACGCTTTCGAAACGAGCATCTGGGCTTTGTATTCCAGTTTCACTTTTTGCTGCCCGAATTTTCGGCCTTGCAGAATGTGATGCTGCCCGGTCTGAAACTCGGGAAATATCCCGAAAAAGAAGTGGAAGAACGGGCTATGGAGAAATTACGAATTATTGGCATGGCCGATTTTGCCCGAAAACCCGCCAGCAAATTATCGGGCGGGCAACAGCAACGGGTGGCTATTGCCCGCGCGCTCATCAACGACCCAACCATCATCATGGGCGATGAACCAACCGGAAACCTGGACAAAGCCAACACCGAAAATGTGTTCGAGATTTTTCGTGATCTTGCCGGGAAAGGGCAAACCATTATTGCCGTTACCCACGATCCTGATTTTGCGGCCGGAACCGACCGCGTCATTGAAATGTCGGACGGTATGATCATTGCCAGCCATGAAAATAAAGTTCAATAAATACGTCGAAGCGCTATTATTATGGGTTGCTCTGGCGGGGGTTTTCGTTCGTCAATGGCTGGTCCCCAGCATCAGCTGGCAGCTTCAGGCAGTACTCTTTGTGGTGTCATTTTTCATGTTAAACTTAATTTGGACATTTCATTATCTATTTAATGAATGGCTAAATAAGCATTTACCGTTTGAAACAAATACCCGCTGGCGCATTGCCGTTCAGGTGTTAGGCGGCTGGTCGATCGTAAAGACTGTTTCTGTGACCGCTGGCTATTTTATTACGACTCGATTCCTGCCATCGGTTTTATCCCAAACCAACAAGTTTACGTTTATCATTGTCGGGATAATGATCTTTCTGGTGAACACCGTTATCTGTCTGGGCTTTATGGCGAGTCATCTACTAAAACGCTGGCAGGAAAATGCGGTTCGGACGGCTCAATTGGAAAGAGAAAAAGTACAGGTTCAGCTTGATAGTCTGAAAAATCAGATCAGCCCGCATTTTCTGTTTAACAGCCTATCGTCGTTAGATAGCCTGATCGACGATAACCCCGTGCTAGCCAGACAGTTTCTTCAACAACTGTCGAAAGTGTTTCGATACGTACTTCAACACAAAGACAAGGAGCTGGTACCCCTCGAAACAGAATTGGCATTTATCAATAATTACATCTCGCTGTTGCATACCCGCTTCGACGGTGCGTTTATCGTTCATTGTGAGGTAGACACAGCTGCATTGGATCAGCAGATTGTACCCGTCACGCTCCAGATTCTGATCGAGAATGCAATCAAGCATAATGTGGTCAATGAGGCTCGCCCACTAACTGTTACTATAAGTACGCACGATGGTTATATCGACGTATCGAATCCAATTCAACTGAAACGACAGGTGGGCACTTCTAATGGGCAGGGACTGGAAAATCTAAAATTATTGTATAGTTTCCTGGGACCACGTGCGGTGGAAATAGATGCAAACGAAGGTATTTTTGGCGTGCGAGTACCTTTATTACCTTAATTTTTTAACCAGAGAGCGGTTAAATCGCCTTTGCATATGACTATCCTGCTCATTGAAGATGAACCGCTTATTGCCCGGCAACTTCTGAAGTTGGTACGTCAGTTGGAACCGGGTGCGATTATCGATGGGCCACTGGCCAGCGTACAGGGTATTTGTGATTACTTCACCCATAATCGAACATCGGGGCACCCCTCACCCGACCTTGTAATTTCCGATATTCAGCTTTCTGACGGCGTGAGTTTTGAGGCTTTCCGGCAGATTGAACTAAGTTCTCCAATCATTTTTACTACAGCCTACGACGAATATGCCATCCGGGCTTTTAAGCTCAACAGCCTCGATTACCTGCTAAAACCCATTGATCCCGAAGAACTTAAGGCTGCGCTGACCAAATTTCACCGTTGGTCATTGAATGGCACAATCGGCTTTGGTAATCAGTTCAAGCTGTTTCTAAGTCAGCTTACCGACCAGTCGCCTACACCTCACTATAAACGCCGATTCTCGGGTCATCACCTACGCCAGATTATCTCGATAGCACAGGAACAGGTGGCCTATTTTCTTCGTAACGAACTCATTTATCTATACACGAACGAAGGCAAAAAGCTAGTCACCGATTACAAAACCCTCGACGAACTAGAGGAATTGGTTGATCCAGCACGGTTCTTCCGGGCCAGTCGCCAGTGTTTAGTTTACCTTGATGCCATAGCCGGTTACCGCCCACACGAAAGTCAGAAACTGCTGGTGCAACTGAAAAGTCCCAACGATAAATTAGAATTGATCGTCAGCAAAGAGAAAGCAAGCGCATTCCGGCAGTGGCTTGAGGGGTAAAAGGTACAACTAAAGCGCAACCAGCCTCATCGGTAGGCCGTGTCACTAAAAACTGGGAGCTAGTCGGATAAGCAGTCATTCAATGACCGTTTATCCTATTTTTTTGCAGGTCTCTGTAAAACCTGTTGATTACAGTCTTATTTATTCTTATCTATACAAGATTAGTTTTTTCAGTACCCAACTAACTATTTTTTTATGCGAAATAACCTTATCCCGACTGGGCTAGCCCCGACTGGATGGTTTCGAATGGGCACACTAGCTGCTACATTAGTAGTCAGTAGCCTAACCTTCGCGTCTGCGCAGGACAAGGCAGCAGCCGTTACTATTCCAGAAGGTATTACGAAAGGAGCATCTGTCGAAGGTATCACGGAGTACAATCTCAAGAATGGCCTTAAAGTATTACTGTTCCCCGACCAATCGAAACCAACCGTTACCGTCAATATTACGTATCTGGTCGGTTCCCGGCACGAAGGTCTGGGCGAAACAGGGATGGCTCACTTGCTGGAGCACATGGTGTTTAAGGGATCGACCAAACACACCAACATTCCGCAGGAACTGACCTCGCACGGCGCACGGCCTAATGGCTCAACCTGGCTTGATCGTACTAACTACTTCGAGACATTTGCCGCTACCGACGAAAACCTGAAGTGGGCACTCGATCTGGAAGCCGACCGGATGATTAATAGTTTCATCAAAAAGAGCGACCTCGAAACCGAATTTTCTGTGGTGCGAAATGAGTTCGAAATGCGAGAGAACTCACCACAAAATGTACTGAATGAGCGCGTTGTCTCATCGGCTTATTTGTGGCACAATTACGGCAAATCGACAATCGGGAACCGCTCTGACCTGGAAAAAGTCCCCATCGAAAACCTACAGGAGTTTTACAAAAAATACTATCAACCCGATAATGCCGTATTGGTGGTTGCTGGTAAAATTGACGAATCGAAAGTATTGTCGCTCGTCAAGGAATATTTCGGAGGTATTCCGCGTCCAACTCGGGTGTTGCAACCAACCTACAGCGTTGAACCCATTCAGGATGGCGAACGTCTGGTGACCTTGCGTCGCGTGGGCGACACGAAAGTGGTATCGGCTCTGTACCACATTATGCCAAGCTCGCACCCCGATTACCCAGCAATGGACGTATTGACGGACTTATTGACCGATGAACCGAGCGGGCGACTGTATAAATCACTGATTGAAACCAAGAAAGCATCGCAGGAATACGGTTATTCGTTCATGACGAAAGATCCTGGTTATGTCTATTTCGCGGCAGAGCTATTAAAAGAAAAATCGCTTGACGATGCCAAAGCAACCCTGCTCGGTACGCTCGATTCGGTGACGGTGAAACCACCAACGAAAGATGAAGTTGAGCGCGCTAAAGCCAAGCTGTTGAAAGATGTTGAAATTAGCTTTAAGGATGTTGAACGATTGGGCCGAACACTTAGTGAATACATTGCTACGGGCGATTGGCGGCTTGGATTTCTTTACCGCGACGCCCTTGAAAAAGTAACGCCTGCCGATGTGCAACGGGTAGCTAAATACTATTTCAAACCATCGAACCGAACCGTAGGCGAATTTCTTCCCGAAGCTGCGCCTGATCGTGTAGAAACACCAGAGGCACCAAACATGGAGTCTTTAGTGAAAAATTACAAAGGTCGCGCCGTGATTGCCAGTGGAGAAGCGTTCGATCCATCGCCGGCCAATATTGACGGTCGTACCCGCCGGATTGAGCAACCTAATAATATCGAACTGGCACTGCTGCCCAAAACTACCCGCGGCAACGAGGTGAATGCTCGTCTGACACTTCGCTATGGTGATCAGAAGAGCTTGATGAATAAGAGTGCGATTTCGGTGTTCACGGCTTCGATGCTCGACAGAGGCACAACAACACGTACTCGCCAGCAGATTAAAGAAGAATTCGATAAACTGAAAGCACAGGTTGGTGTATTTGGTGGTGGCAATCAGGTCAATATGACGATCAAAACGACCAAAGAAAATCTGCCAGCTGTACTCCGAATTGTAAGCGACATGCTTAAGCATCCAGCTTTTGATGCCAATGAGTTTGAAAAACTCAAACAAGAACAACTGGCACAAATCGAGTCGCAACGCTCAGAACCACAGAGTCTTGCCTTTACAGCGTTTCAACGCCAGATGACGCCCTATCCGAAGGAAGATGTACGGTACACATCAACCCCGGATGAAGATGTCGCCGACGTAAAAGCCCTGAAACTAGACGATCTGAAGCAGTTCCATAAAGACTTTTATGGTGCTCAAAACGCAACCATGTCTATCGTTGGTGACTTCGATGAAGCACCCGTTCGGAAGGTAATTACCGACGAGTTAGGTACCTGGAAAGCCAAGAAACCTTTCAGCCGGTTGGTTTCGACCTATAACGATATCAAGCCAACGCCACAAAGTATTGAAGCCCCAGACAAAGCAAACGCATTTATGGTGGCGGGTGTAAATATTCCGCTGCGTGATGATGATCCTGATTATCCAGCTTTAGTTCTGGGTAATTATATGCTTGGCGGTGGCTTCCTGAACTCACGACTAGCTGTTCGTATCCGCCAGAAAGAGGGTATTAGCTACGGTGTTGGTTCGCAGCTTCAGGCTAATCCCTGGGATAAAACGGGGATGTTCATGACCTACGCGATCTACAATCCAGAAAACGCTGAGCGGCTGGAAAAAGCCTTCCGTGAGGAAATGGAGAAGGTCGTGAAAGATGGTTTCACTGCGGACGAACTCAAAGCGGCCCGTTCGGGTCTGTTGCAATCCCGGATGGTATCGCGGGCGCAGGATGCTGGTTTATCCACTACGTTGAATAACTACCTGTACCTGAACCGGACGATGAACTGGGATGCTGATTTCGAAAAGAAACTTGAAGCAGTGACCCCTGAGCAGATTAATGCGGCTATGAAGAAGCACATTGATCCGTCGAAGATTTCGATTATCCGAGCTGGTGATTTTGCCAAAGCTGCCAAGAAAGCCGCGGAGAAGACACCCGCTTCATCGGTGAGTGGCGGTAAGAACTAATCATTTCCGAACCGGGATTACGCTGATTTTAGGATTAAACTGATTTTGCTTTCCATGAAAGAGCTAAACAAAATCCAGTAAATCCATAAATCTGTTAAATCCCGGTTCTTTTTTTGGTATTATAACTATAAATATCGTTATTCACCTAAAAATAACGTTACGCCATGAAAAAGTATCTGCTGTTCGTATTATTCGGGTTTATTATACTGCCGGTGATGGCGCAGGATCGTATTGTTTTACTACGAGATACAACCCGATTGGGGATTTCAATGGCGGCTTTGGAAAAAAGCTACCCACCCGCTTTCGCTCGGGTTGCGGGTGAACAAGGTCTTTTTGCCCGGCAGGGAAGGATGTTCCTCGACACCATAAATACACGACAGCAACAGTTTTTCACCTTTATCGAGAAAAACAAAAAGCGCCTGCCCGTGCTGGGAATTATGATCCAAACGCAAGAATTCATCCGCCCAGACGGTATCTACGATCGGGTCTTTTGTGAATTTTCGGGAAGGGAGTTAACGGATGAACAGGAAGTACAACTACTTCAATTAGTGGCCGAATGGTATGGTCAACATCCCTTTCCGATAAAAACCAAAACCGGTTTCCGATGGTCCAGTATGACCACTTTAGGCTCTGTTCCACAA
This sequence comes from Spirosoma arboris, assembly GCF_009754945.1. Taxonomy (GTDB): domain Bacteria; phylum Bacteroidota; class Bacteroidia; order Cytophagales; family Spirosomataceae; genus Spirosoma; species Spirosoma arboris. The sequence goes on along the minus strand of NZ_WPIN01000018.1, from coordinate 125,081 downwards.
AAACGCACAGTTCGGCGTGGATCAGGTATTATCAGTACGCTCGAAGCCGCTGAGCAAACCACCCGACCCGATACCGTAACGATGCTGGCTTTTAATCAATTGGAATTAAAAGCCGTACCCGAAATTGTGTATCGTTTCCCCAAATTAGAAGAGCTTGACTTATCGAAAAATAACTTGCATGAGTTACCGGCCCGTCTAACGGCTGACATCCCAACGCTCAAACGACTCAGTGCGTTATACAATTCTATTCCTGATGATAGTGTCTTTATCACCCGAAATAAGCATCTCCTATCGCTCAATTTGCAGGGGAATAAACTAACCCGTATTCCGGCATCCGTTCGCCAGAATCGCCGACTGGAAAGCCTTTGGATGGGGAACAACAAATTGTCGGATATAGACATTAAAGCACTCCGCCGTCTTCGTCGCCTGACTGATTTAAACCTATATAACGCAGGCCTATCCCAATTACCCAAAACCATGGGGCGGCTAAAGCATGTGAAAGTACTGGATTTATACTATAACAAGCTCACCGAATTGCCGCGCCAGTTGGGGCGAATGAAACGACTGGAGCAGTTGGCCGTGGCACATAACGATCTAAAAGAAATGCCTGTGTCATTGGCAAAATTACGTCGGCTACAAGTGCTGTTTGCGCACCATAACCGGATTAGCCAACTACCCTCCGAATTTCAACGCCTTCAACACCTGCGCGTACTTGATCTGGGATACAACTGGATTACAGTAGCCCCGAACGTATTGGGCTCAATACCAAACCTGGAAGAGCTTGACCTGAATAACAACAACCTACAAGAATTTCCGACTGTATTATTATCGATAAAGGGTCTCAAGAAAGTGTATATGGGTAGCAACCCACTTTTTGGTCGGGAGGCCATGACCAGCCCGTACGCTTCCCAGATTAAGCAACTGGAAGCGAACAACACACAAGTGACGTATTAATCAGGGATATTATGCCGTTGTTGTGCATTTACCTGATTACTTATCCACCAGCTCTGCTTCTTTGAGGCAGGCAAATACTTCGCGATAGAATTCGGGGTGTGATTGCCAGGTTTGTCCGGTTACCATGTTTCTGTCGCGGATAGCCTGCTCGGTAGAATACGTGCCTCCGCCCATCTCAATTTCGGCGCGTACATGTTCGTAAGCGGTTAGGTTTCGGTTGTTCGCTAAACCAGCCGTGACCAGAATCTGGATACCGTGGCAGATGGCAAAGACCCATTTACCCTGCCGGTCAAACTCGCGGACTACCTCCAGCAATGCAGCATGGTTACGCAGGTATTCGGGGGCGCGGCCGCCCAGTAGTAGAATGGCGTCGTAATCGTCTACTACCACGTCCTCTATCGTAAGATCGGAGGCCAGACAATAGCCGGGCCGCTCTACGTAGGTATCCCAGCCGGGCTCAAAATCGTGCATTACCAGATTGAGTCGACGCTTACTAGGAGCGGCAATTACGGCGGTGTCACCTTCTTCCTGAAAGCGGTGAACGGCATAGAGAGTTTCGTAACTTTCGCCACCATCGCCAGTGACGATCAAAATTTTGCGATTCATGGATTTAAGAATTTAGAAGATGGTTTGGCAACTGAAGTTGTACTGTGTTAATATAATCATTATAAAATTCTACTTAGATTTTTCATAACCAAACTCAGAAAGAGTGAAATAATAGCGCCTTAACGGAGAAAAATCCAATCTTTTGGCGTTACAACAGCAGAAGTACTTTTGTTGTATGCAAGCCGTTTCATCTCCCGTTACAAGTCCACCTACCCGCATTGCCCTGTGGGGGAATTTAATTTCAGTCTATATTCTATGGGGGTCAACCTATCTGTTCATTCATTTCATGACCGAACGGATGCCGCCCTTGTATATGGTATCTATCCGATATTTAATTGCGGGGGCAATTCTGTACGGCTATGCCCGACTAACGGGTACCCCAGCCCCAACGCGTGCCGAATGGAAGTCGGCGGGTATTATTGGCGTATTGTTACTGACGATTTCAAATGGGTGTCTGTCAACGGGTTTACAGTATATCCCGAGCGGTATGGCCGCTTTACTAGGCGGCTTATTACCGGTTTATCTGCTCACCCTCAACTGGGTTTCGTTTGGAAAGAAACGCCCCAGTAATCTGGCACTGGCGGGCTTGGTTGTTGGTTTAATTGGCATCTATCTGCTCGTCAAACCGGATAAATTACAAGGCACAGGCGGAATCGATGCCAAATTGATTGGTGTGGGATTAGTTGCCTTAGGAAACTTTGTGTGGGCAATCGGCACCTTGCTTACACCCCGGCTAGCACTGCCGTCGGGTACTATTTCGAGTGGTATTCAGATGATTGTGGGCGGGCTTGTTTTACTACCTGTCAGTTTAGCCGTTGAACCGATTACGCTTTTCAGTATTCTGGACGCGCCCCCCAAAGCCATTGGGTCGATGATTTATTTAGTGATCTTCGGCAGCATTATTGGCTTCTCTTCTTACTCCTGGCTGGCCCGCAATGCGTCCCCCCAGTTACTATCGACCTATGCCTTTGTGAACCCAGTTGTCGCTATGCTGTTGGGCACAACATTTGCCGGTGAAGTCTTTTCAAGCCAGTCATTCATTGGTGCTATTGTTGCCCTGGTGGGCGTAATTCTGATTACGCTGGGGAGGAAATAATGAGCGAAAGAGTGACTCGCTGACGCATGTTCCTATTCACTCTTTCGCTCTTTCACTTATTCAACAGGTGGGGGGCTCACACTCGTCCAGCCGCCATCGACGACCAGGCTCTGGCCCGTTATGTGTCGCGATGCGGGTGCCAGTAGAAATAGAGCGGCATTCGTAATGTCATCGACTGTGGCCGGGCGCCCCATCGGCGTAATACGTGACCAGATAGGTATGTAAGCTGGATCATCCAGCGTTCGCTCTGTAAGTGTGGCACCAGGTGCTATAGCGTTGACCGTAATGCCAAGGGGCGAGAAATCAATGACCAGTTGTTTGGCCAGCATTTCCAGACCAGCTTTTGTCATGCTGTAAACGGGTAGACCCGGATGCGCCTGATGTCCCACTACCGACGACATGAACAGCACACTCCCCCCTCTTCCCTGTTCCCGCATCTGACGTGCGGCAGTCTGCGCCAGAAAAAAGCTACCACGCAGATTTAGGTCCACAATTTTTTGAAACGCTTCGGGTGTAGTCGTAAAAATATCGCCGAAGATGGTAATCCCGGCGTTGGCAATAGCTATATCGACCGAACCAAATCGATTGACAGCCGTTTCTACCATCTTCTGAATGAACGTCACATCGGATGCATCGCCGGGGTAGGCCTCACATTGGCCAGAGCCGCTAGTGCTCTCCGCCCGAATGGTATCAACGGCTTTTTGAGCTACCGTTTCATCATAATCATTGAGTAACACATTGGCTCCCTGCCGAACTAAGGCCTTTGCTATGGCGAATCCAATGCCAATGCCAGCCCCAGTGATCAGGGCAGTTTGTCGAGTAAAATCTGTCATGCAATACTAACCTGGGTTTACGATTGATAAGCGTGAAATTTAAGGCAAATTTTAGCGTAAAAAGGCATTTCGGCCTGCTAACCTAATTAAGCCAGGTTATTATTTTCAGCTATCATCTATTAGAAACCAGACACATTACTGTTAATCAACACGTTACCGCCGTTAGCCAGCATTAAACTACCAGTCAACCGTAGTGATTTTGCCTGAGTTTGTTGATTTAGGAAGACAACATGGCTTTTAGAAATTGCCACATTATCTTCTGTTGTGGGTAAGCAGTTGCAATCCCAGGTAGTAGGGCTCATCCAACTACCACTTTGCACACTAGCTATAAAGTCGGCAGTAAGGTGATAAAGCTTACCATCAGCAAACGAAAGTACATACAACTCCCCATCGGAAGCCTCCCCAAATGAAACCGGACTCGTGACTGTCGTAATCGACTGTAGCTTATTCTGAAAAGATCCATCGGTCTCTCGCTTCAATATCCAATACGTACCACGCTCGTAGTCGCCATACACATACCAGCCTTGCAACGTTGGATAAGCGGTTCCTCTATACACAAACCCTCCGGTAACGGATGCACGGACTCCTGAATTATGACCGGCATAGTCCAGCAATGGCATGTGATAAGTAACATTCGTCGGGCAGGTTGAATTGTAAGGATGGCTCCCTTCAAAGCAAGGCCAGCCATAGTTTTGTGGAGCTGGCGAATTGGCTGCTGTAAAGTTTAATTCATCCCAGTCATCCTGGCCAACATCGCCCACCCAAAAGTCACCCGTTTGACGATCAAAGCTCCAACGCCAAGGATTACGAAGGCCTAATGCAAACAGCTCGTCGGGTATGCCATCGGTGGGGTTAGCATAGGGGTTCGTGGGTGGAATGGCATACGTATTACCTTGATTAACATCGATACGAAGCACTTTGCCATAAAGTCCCTGAAGATTCTGCGCCAGCTTATCCGGATCGCCAACCGTACCAATCAGGCCTGGAGATGAGTCGCCAGTTGTGATATAAAGATAACCATCAGGCCCAAAACCAATCCGGCCCGAGCGATGCCCTCCCAGTGGATTTGTATACGGTATAGTCAGGTAGATTAATTCGGATGCAGGATCGGCCTGATCTGGGTTTGTGCTCTTTCGTGTATATCGGGCAAATACAGACGCACGATCGCTCAACCGGCTGTAATGCACATACATATAGCCATTGATCGCATAATTTGGGTGCAGAGTAATGCCAAATATACCTTCCCAATCTACATCACGAATTTTAGAGCTGATGTTGAGAAACGGCGTGGCCTGAATGACGCCGTTCCGAATCAATTGGATTTTCCCATCCGTTTGTGCCACCAAAAACTCTGTTGCACTACGAGCAGCAAAGTCAGTTGGCCTGTTTAGGCCAGCGGTTACTAACGACAACCGAAGTTTGGGGGATTGAGCAGCTAGTTTATAACTAAAAAACAGCAGTAAAATATAGCGCACCATATCGTCATAAATTCATGTAATTTATAGAAAAATTACAAAATAATTAAAGAATAGTAGCGCGTAAAATCAAACTAAGAATTTTCGAAAGAGAGGAGTGTACTGGGAGTAATCTATGCTTGTTCAGAAGTACGTTCCTGTTACGCCTTTGAGATTGGCTGACATGTAAGCAATCTCACACGTCAGCCAACCATAAACCTCAAACTATTAATGTGAATCCCGTTTCACCTCACTACCCGATCCACCTCGTAGAAAATCAAAATCAGCGCCTTCGTGAGCCTGGGTTACGTGGCGAATGTACAAATTCACGTAGCCGCGTTCGTAGCCTAAATCGAGCGGCTTAAAATGAACCAGTCGGGCGGCCAGTTCTTCGTCGGAAACGTGCAGATGGAGACTTCGGTTGTGAACATCCAGCGTAATCAAATCGCCGTTTTGTACCAGGGCAAGGTTACCACCAACAGCCGCTTCGGGCGAGACGTGCAGCACTACGGTACCGAAACCAGTGCCACTCATACGCCCGTCCGAAATACGGATCATATCGTGTACTCCCTGCGCCAGAACTTTAGCTGGTAATTGCATATTCCCCACTTCTGGCATACCCGGATAGCCTTTAGGGCCAACGTTTTTGAGAACAAGTACGCAACTTGGATCAACGTCTAGATTCGGGTCATCGATGCGGGCTTTGTAATCGTCAATGTTTTCAAACACTACAGCTCGACCGGTATGCTGCATCAGCGCAGGCGAAGCAGCCGAGGGTTTGATTACTGCCCCATTCAGGCACAGGTTACCCCGCAAAACCGCCACGCCCGATTCAGGTTTAAAGGGATTTCCGACGGAGGCAATTACTTCTGGATCGTAGCATTGAGCTTCGGCGCAGTTTTCACCAATGGTATGTCCATTGACAGTTATGGCATCATTATTCAGATATTGACGCAGTTCGCGGATAACAGCAGGTAATCCACCGGCATAAAACAGATCCTCCACAAAATGCTCCCCAGATGGTTGCAAATTGGCCAAAAGAGGGATTTTAGCCGACAAAGTATCAAAATCATCCAGCGACAAATCGACCCCTACCCGACCGGCAATGGCCGTTAAGTGTAGAATGAAGTTCGTGGAGCCTCCCAGAGCCGCGTTAATCATGATAGCATTTTCGAACGCTTGTCGAGTTAAAATCTGCGAAGGCTTTACGTCTTGCTTCACTAACTCAACCATCCGAACGCCTGTCATATGCGCCAGCACTTTCCGGCGAGAATCGGCAGCAGGAATGGTGGCATTATCGGGTAGCGCTAAACCAAGCGATTCGACCATAGCCGCCATTGTACTTGCCGTTCCCATTACGGCGCAATGTCCCTGCGAACGGGCCATACTGGCTTCGGCGGCAACGAACTCAGCCTGCGTCATTTCGCCCATTTTAAAGGCTTCGGCAAAGCGCCATAGATCGCTCGTACCGATTTTCCGACCCTGAAACCGGCCAGCCAGCATCGGCCCACCCGATACGACCATCGTTGGGATATCGACGCTACAGGCACCCATGACGAGTGAGGGAGTGGTTTTGTCGCAACCACACATCAAAATAACCCCGTCGATAGAGTTTCCCCTGATGCTTTCCTCAACGTCCATGCTGGCCAGATTTCGGAACAGCATGGCGGTAGGCTTTATCTGGCATTCACCTAGTGACATTACCGGAAACTCGAGCGGAAAACCACCCGCTTCCCAAACGCCCCGTTTGATAGCTTCGGCCAGTTCGCGGAAGTGAGCATTACAGGGCGTTAATTCCGACCAGGTGTTGCAGATGCCAATAACAGGCTTCCCCTCGAACTCATGATGCGGGAAGCCCTGATTTTTCATCCAGGCACGATAAATAAAGCCGTCTTTTCCGGTGCGGCCAAACCAATCTCGGGAGCGTAATGGCATTTTTTTAATCAGTTTGCAATAACTAGTAAATCCCGTCCGGGCTAGTCAAAAAAGAAGGCCCGACAGACAATCTACCGCTAGTAAAGCTTTCTTTCAATATATATTACTCCACCGAGGTTTTAGGCTCTACTGGCTGTATCGCAAGTCATACCCCCAATGGTTATGAGACTTTTTAGCTATATAGTTAGGTTTGAGTGCCCAAAAGATCAATTACCTATTTTCTCTTTTCAGGCACGGCTTCCATCAACAACGCATACGCTTTATCGAGTGCTTTAACGCCTGCCTGCATGCCTTTGTAATGTCCAAGCCGAACAATGACCAGATCATGAGACGGAATAATCATGACATATTGTCCACCCGCACCATTCATAGAGTAAGCCTCTTTCGGAACTGGACGCGCCCCATCGCCATTGATCCAGAACAGACCTCCGTAAATAGGTCGTCCGTCGGCTATCCAGGGTTCAGCGAGTGTACTAACAAATTTGGTAAAACCTTCGGGCAGAATCCGTTCGCCATTCCAGACCCCATCCTGCAAATACAGATTACCCAGTCGTGCCCAATCCCGTCCCGATGCAAACTCGTAGCCCTGCGTCAGAAAATTGCCGGAGGGGTCGGTTTCCAGTACCATTGTGCGCACCCCGATTTTATCGAACAAGGCTCGTTGTGGGAATGTGTGGTAGACTTCGCCCAGCTTTTCGATACCCAGTCGGTTGAGATAATTGGTTAGCACTGGGTCAGAATTGCGGTAACGACCCACAGTATTTGGCGGCCATTGCTGAGGTAAATTGGCCGCATAGGCAAACGAATTACCGGCATCGGTGTACAGGTACAAATGATCAGGGTAACCCAACGCGGGTTCATAGTCAGGGTCCTGGGGTGCGCGGCAATATAATCCGCTGGACATGTGCATGATGTCCATAATTCTGATTTTGGCCCGTGGATCACCTTTGCCCTGCCATTGCGGAATGGGCGCTGGCTGGTCTACTGCATAAACGCCCTTACGCATGAGGATGCCCATGATCGTAGCCGACAGGCTTTTCCCCATCGACCAGCTTTCCAGGGGGGTGTTTTTCGTGATACCATCGCCATACCGTTCCGCTATAATTCGTCCTTTGTAGGTGACGACGAAAGCCGCTGTTTGGGCTTCGGCAGTTTCAAAAGCGGCATTGATGGCTTGTGTCACCTTCGCCATATCTAGCTCGGCAGGCATTGGACTGGTCGGTAATACATCGCCCATTGGCCAGGACGTAGTGGCGGCATCAGGCAGATTACGAGCCACTTTCACAGGTTTGTAATGCAACGATTTTTCACCTTCGGAAAGCGTTACGCATCCCTGATCACCGGTATAAATGGCCGTGCGCGTAACGCCATTAGGGAGCTTAATCGAAACGGTTTTCTTTTCGTAATCAATAACCGGCTTACCCACTTTAGCCCGCTCGGCGTAGGGACTTGTAAAGTAGCCCACATTTTCGGCAGCAAAATCCGGTTTCAGCCCCGTAATGAACACTGCCGAACACATGATTTTGGCATAGCCTGATGTATGGTGCGATAGCGCATCGCCTGGCGGGGCTTTGTAGGGTGTTTTTAAGTCGAATTGAGCAGCCCGAGCAATCAGTTTATCACGTGTTTCCTGAGCATTACCAGTCAGGTAGTTTAATAGAAGAACAGCAAGGTAAAAACAACTTATTATTCGACTCATTTTGGCAGTTGTTTAGAAGTTTACCAGTAGTTAATTTGGTTTCATTTTCTCTGCACTATCCCAATGCTCGGCGATTTTTCCATTTTCTATCCGAAACATATCAAACCACGTAGTCGTATATTTTTTTGTTTTATCGACCGGGTCAGATTTCTCTTGGGCAAAACTGATCATTACTAAATTGCCCTCGGCTAGTATTGCCACAACGGGTGCTTTAATGGTGTCAGAAATTGGCTGTGGTTTTGTGAATTTCGAAAAGAATGCAACCAGTGCTTTTCTCCCAGTAGCCGCGTTTGGGTTGTGCTGCATATAGGTTTCGGTAAAGTATTTTTCAGCCACCTCCAGGTGCCCCCCCTCCAGGAATTCCCGCCACATATCGTAGACGAGTTTTTTATTCTTGGCCAGTTGTGGATTGTCGCTTCGTAATAATATCTGTTGCGAGGCAAGTGGTTTGACAGGCAGTTGAGCGAAAGCTCTGTTTGGTAGTGCCAGACCTACAAGGGTTAATAGAGCCAGTAAGCAAGGAATTGTTTTATGTTTCATCGTTCGTTTTTATTGAAGCTATTTAATTTTTCCATGCTTTTGGCGTCGGGTTTTAACCAGATGAGGTGTAGCATCAGGTCACGGCAAAACCAGTGTCCGTTATTTTCGATCCGAGTGTCCCAGAGATTTCTCAGGATTGACTACATCCCGAACGAGCTGTTTCAATTCCTTAATCTCCGGGAATCGGCCTTCGACTTTGCGATCGAAAATAACTTGATCATCGATACGGACGGAGAAACGACCACTGAATTCGGACGGGTGTAATAACACGCCGTGAATATCCTCTGTGAACGTCGTAAGCAGTTCCTGCGCCATCCAGGCCGACCGTAATAGCCAGCCACATTTCGGGCAATACTCGATTGTAATTTTAGGTTTCATTTTCTTGTTTGGCCCTGTTGGCAGATCAGAGTTAGATACGCCAACAGGGGAGCTTATATAGTTACACCAATCGAATCCCCCCCTCTTCCAGCACAATTTTCCGTTCCCGGTAGAGGGTACCGATGGCTTTTTTGAATGTCTTTTTGCTCATTTCCAGCGCACTGTATATCGCGTCGGGTGGGCTATTGTCGGTTAGCGGCAGGAATCCATTCTCGGCTTTGAGTGTAGCCAGAATGCGCCTGGCATTGGGTTCAACATTGTCAAAACCAGTTTTTTGCAGGCTTACGTCTATGAGACTATCATCGCGAATTGTTTTGATATAGCCGATGAGCGGATCACCGGGTCGAACGGTTCGGAAAATCTCGTTGGCATACACCAGGCCCTTGTAGCGATTATTGATGATGACGTTTACGCCAAGATCAGTGTTTTCGTAGGCTAGTAATTGCACCTCATCGCCTACTCGTAGATCACTCACATCGGGGTCTAGAAAGCGGGTTACTTTAGTCGATGCCACCAGCCGATTTGTCCGTCGGTCGAGGTACATAAACACGACATACCATTGCCCTTTTTCCATAGGGCGCGCCTGTTCGCGGTGGGGCACCAGCAGGTCTTTCTCCAGCCCCCAGTCCAGAAAGGCCCCGGCGCTGGAAACGGCCACCACCTGCAAGGCAGCAAACTCATCACGCTGAATAGCGGGAGTTAGTGTTGTGGCAATGGGGCGATCTTCCGAGTCGGTATAGACAAACACGTCGATGTCATCATCAACGGCCAGTGTATCAGGCACGTATTTATTGGGCAACAATATGTCGTTACTAAAATCCTGTGTCCGTCTGTCCGACAGGTCGCCCAGGAAAAACCCAACACTGGTTTCGCGCAGGGCTGTTAGCGTATTTATTCGTCCGATGTCAATCATAAGTACTAAAAACTTCCCGAAGTTAGAGAGACCGTCTACCTTTCACAAGTTTGTCGATTCCATTCCTATTGCCCCGAGTGCCCATCAGCCCGAGAAACGGTGCTCCTTTATACGTTAGCATCGTATCAGGAAGAAAGCGCTGACGCTCAGTTGTTTTAAATCAGAACTACCGAAAATGCTTATTTCTACACAAAGACAAATTAAGTATAGTATTGATTATCAGAGTACTAATCTCAGGGCATGGTCGTTATAAACACATTACCATCCTGAATTGAGTTTTGTTTAAGCGTATTGGATTCTCAGTCTTGATAGCCGCCTTACGTCCGGCTGTCGCCATTGCAGCAAAGTTTATTCCTCTAAATGTAGGACCAGCCTCGCTCCTCAATCTTGCTAAAACCAGCGTCGTCGCCAAATCAGACGCCACATCATCTGGTAATGATCGGTCAAGTTTAATGGCGCGTCTAAAGCCAGTTACCAGCGAAGTTCCTGAACTTCCTTTGCTCGACGTCGATTTCTGTGGAGAGTGCTTACCCCTCGACCAAACCGATGTTATTGATCGCTGGAAACACGTTTTTACGTTGTTTCGTCCACACGCCAGCGACCTCGGTGATCTTCGTCAGCGGGCCGATGTCTTCTTCCCGATTATCAACCCAATTTTAGAGAAATACGGCATTCCCGATGATTTCCGGTACGTTCCCTTAGCCGAAAGTGCGCTACGCCCAAAAGCGGTGTCGCGGGCGGGAGCGGCTGGCTACTGGCAACTCATGCCCGGTACTGCCCGTGACCTTGGCCTGAAAGTGGGTAAACGAATCGACGAGCGATTCAATGTTCAAAAGGCAACCGATGCAGCCTGTCGGTATTTACGAGCATTGTATAATCAACTGGGTTCGTGGTCGCTGGTGGCGGCTGCGTATAATGCTGGACCGGGGCTGCTAAAAAATCAACTCAAACGACACGACCACCGCGACTATTACCGGATGAGTTTGCCGCGCGAAACCCGGTATTACCTCTATCGGGTGCTGCTTTACAAGGAAGTAATGTCGCGCCCGAATGATTATTCTTCATTTCTGTCACCAGCTCCGGCTCAGCAAACGGTATTTCGCCCCTGGGCTCATACAGGGCTTCTACAGGCAGCGTAGCCCTATTTTTGATAAGAATTTCCTGAAAAGTTAACTTGGCTATGCTCAGCAACTTGCTGGGAATAGCCAAGTTTTTTTTCAAATTAAAACCACAGCTTTACAAATCAGTTATGTAAGATACAGCCACTGGGTGCGTATCTTGTCGGCTCTTTCTCCATCCAGCGTTTGAATGCAGTCTGACACTCCTAAAACTACAAATTCGGCATCGGGCCGCACCGTACTAACTCGGGGGCTCGATAAATTCTTTTTGAACCTGGCCGATGTATCCTCTTTTGTTGGTCGTTTCTTTCAGGAAGTCGTCCTCCCTCCGTACGAATTCAAAGAGATTGTTCGGCAATGTTACGAAGTGGGCTACCGATCGCTCTTGCTGATTTCCACAACGGGCTTTATTACGGGTATCGTGTTCACAAACCAGTCGAGGCCCTCATTGTCTGAATTTGGCGCTACTTCCTGGTTGCCTTCGCTGATTGCCATTGCCATTGTGAGAGCGTTAGGTCCACTCGTTACGGCACTGATTGCAGCAGGCAAAGTCGGGTCAAGCATCGGGGCCGAATTAGGGTCGATGAATGTAACGGAGCAGATCGATGCGATGGAAGTGTCAGGCACCAATCCATTCAAATTTCTGGTCGTTAGTCGGGTATTGGCTACATCGATCACCATTCCCATTTTGACGATGTACACTATTTTTGTGGCACTGATGGGTGCTTACATTAATGTCAATTTGAATGAACAAACCAGTTTTATCTCGTTTATCCAGGAAGTTTTTGGCGCCATATCGTACGTAGACATCTTTGCTTCAGTGACTAAATCAATTGTGTTTGGTTTCACAATTGGCATGGTTGGCTGTTATAAAGGGTACCATTCGTCGAAAGGTACTGAGGGCGTCGGTAAGGCAGCCAACTCATCGGTTGTAACGGCTATGTTTCTGGTTTTTATTGAAGAATTGCTCTCACTTCAAATTATTTCTGCGTTTCGGTAAGCGTATGTTTTATTGTCCAGAAATGCACAACGATCTAGTACTATATGAGTAAGGCCAAGACTACACCCTCAACCGAATCGGTTATTTCAATTCACGGCCTGCGTAAGTCATTTGGCAATTTGCATGTCTTACGTGGCATTGATTTAGACGTAAAGCGGGGTGAAAACGTAGCGGTACTGGGTCGGTCAGGAACGGGGAAGTCGGTCCTGATCAAAATTATGGTCGGCTTGCTCAAACCCGATGCTGGTAGCGTAGTCGTACTAGGTCAGGATGTTGAACAACTTCGGGGAAAGGAACTGGACGAATTCCGGCAGAAAGTTGGGTTTTCATTTCAAAGCAGTGCCCTCTACGATAGTATGAGTATCCGGGAGAATCTGGAGTTCCCACTTGTCCGTAACGTTCGCAACTTAAGTCGTGAAGATATCAACAAAGCTGTTGAAAAAGCACTGGCTGATGTAGGATTATCGCAGACGATTAACCAGATGCCATCGGAGTTATCGGGCGGACAACGGAAACGGATTGGCATTGCCCGAACCCTAATTCTGAAACCCGAAATTATGCTTTACGATGAGCCAACAGCGGGCCTGGACCCTATTACAAGCGTCGAAATCAACAATTTAATTAACGACGTACGCGAACGTTTAGGCGCAACGTCGATCATCATTACCCACGACCTGACCTGTGCCAAAACCACTGGTGATCGTGTAGCCATGCTCTTAGACGGAAAGTTTGAGCGGGTTGGCCCGTTCGATGAAGTCTTTACCGACAAAGACGAGCGAATTCAACAGTTTTACAATTATAACTTCGTGAAATAAACAGAATTAGTCGTTAGTGGTTAGTCAATACGGGGCCGCTCGTGCGGTCGTTAGTTCCTGAAAATCACGAATGAATACAGTAACAACCCACTATTGACTGACGACTAAAGACTTACGACCACTTATGAGTACCGAATCAACTAAGCGCTCCGTTATTGTCGGCATTTTTGTCCTACTGGGCATTGTAATTTTTGTAGCGGGGGTGTTTGTGCTGGGGGGCCAGCAAAAACGCTTTACCAAAAGCATTCGGCTTATTGCGCTCTTTAAGGACGTAGGTGGGCTGAAAGCAGGAAATAACGTTTGGTTTTCGGGCGTAAAGATTGGCACCGTTAAGCGAATTAGTTTCTATAATAATGCCCAGGTGGAAGTGGATATGAACATCGAAGAAAGCTCGAAACAATATATCCGGAAAGATGCCAGCGCAACAATCGGTTCTGATGGACTTATTGGCAATAAAATCGTTGTGATTGCGGGTGGCACAACCAGTCACCCGGAAGTTGAAGATGGCGACCAGATCCGAACGGCAGCCGCCCTAAGTTCGGATCAAATTATGGCCACACTACAGGAAAACAACAACAATTTGCTGCGCGTAACCAACGATTTCAAAGAGCTTGTTGGCAATCTTCGAAAGGGCAAAGGAACCGTAGGGGCCGTACTCACCGACTCGCTGGTGGCCGAAAATTTCAAAAAGGCCATGAGAAATCTGGAGCGGGCATCCGACAACACCGTGAAAGTAACGGGTTCTGTCTCGCAATTTGCAGCCAGATTAAACACCAAAGGAACGCTGGCCAATGAGTTAGTTACTGATACCACAGTATTTCGGCGTTTGAGCCGAGCTGCCGGTCGTTTCGAAACGGCTGTCACAGCAGCCGACCAGAGCGTTAGTACCCTCCGGCAAACATCCGAAAACCTGAATAAAGCATCCGAAAAACTCAATAACCCCAACAGCCCATTGGGTGTCTTGCTTACTGATCAGGAAACTGCTGGCAATCTCCGTACTACACTCCGCAATTTAAGCCAGAGTACGGTGTTGCTCAACGAAGATTTGAAAGCAGCCCAAAGTAATTTCCTGCTACGCGGGTTCTTTAAAAAACAGGCAAAAGCAACGGCAAAACAGAAGGCTGATAGTGCAGCTACGGCTAAGCCTTAGGAAGGTTTCCCCTCACCCCAACCGCGACGGCGGCCCGCCCCTCTCCCGTTTTGGGAGAGGGGCTTTTTTTGAGTTCTCGCTTGGCTTCGCTGAGTAAGAACATAAGTAAAATATAGTTCGACCCCGTTGGGGTCGCATGTTTATAGAATCTAGAGCTATAAATATGCGACCCCAACGGGGTCGAACTATAATGCGAAGACTTGTTTCTTCTGTCTACTCACTCTGTACCGTACTAGCGCCACTTACTTTTTGGGCGACGGCGGGTGTTCCTCTGTACCGGATCGTACTGGCACCGCTGGCCTCAACAACAAGGGAGGCATCTACACTTATGTTTGCTTTACTGGCTCCAGATGCACCAACACCAGCATTACCAACGGGATAACCAAAGGCTTGTAAAATCGATGCGCCAGACAATTCTGCCGACAGCCAGGTTCCCTGACCGCTCAATTGCAGCGAAGAAGCGCCTGATAAATCAATAGTTGTTCGGGTAGCCTGCCCCACAAACTGACTCTCGGAGGCTCCTGACAAATTAATATCCAGATCATTCAGATTCGTAAATCCAGTAATTGTTGATCGGCTGGCTCCCGAAAAATCAACACTACGTAAGGTTGGCATGGTTATCCGAAACGTCGTCGGGTATTTGCGATTTCTGGCAATTCGGTACTGGGCGTTGAGCGTACCGTTACGCGTATACACCTGTAGGTCATCCAGATTTCGGCGATCCCCTTCGGCAGTGATACTAAACGTTGTACCCTGTCGTACAGTAATAATAAATGCACTTCCCATATCAAGTCGATCGAAGTTGGCCAGCGCGTAGGTTTGTAGATCGCCCTGGTACGGCCCAACGTCTTCCCGTTTCAACGAGCAGCCAGATAAACTAAGTAATAAGGAGAGAAAGGCAATTCCATAAAATTGGGTGCGTGTCATTTGTATAGTTGTCATTAGTTAATGGATTCGCGCAACTATGGTTGTGTAGTCATTGCGCGTTTTCCTAATCATGACAGCTATCTAAGCCTTTGCCCCTACGGGCCAGAGAAAAAATTCCAGAATTTTTTGACGCTATTTCCAGAGGTTATTTCTACAAATTACTATACCGCAACCCAACCTGAAAGCCAATCCAGCCCCAGTGATGCGTATCACTATTGGCAGCAATACGGTCCGAGAAAAGCGGCACTTCAGGTTGTAGCAATGGGCGCGTTGTGCCATCATTACTGAAATACCAATTGGCCGATGGTCCAAACGCCAGCGATAGATGGCCACCAAGTTTAGTTTCAATCAGCGTACTCAGACGAATCTGGTTATTCCAACCGTCATTCTGGTTAGCTTTATCGAAATAAAATAAGTGGTGATAGGTTCCCTCCAGGCTAAAAAACGTAGAACGAGATAGTCCGAAAGCCGTACCGAGACCGTAACCCACGCTTAATCTTGGGCTTCCCACACGATCGAAATTATGGCCTGCCGAAATGATAGAATACAACCGTCGAGTACCCGTACGAACCGTTACATTCAGTAAATTAACTTCACTAGATGCTACCTCCAGACTCTGGTATCCGCCTTTGCGTACATAACTAAGCAAGCCAATAGGTACAGTCCCCGCCGAATCGGCAATGTTGATCAAGCCTAGCTGATGCCCGGATGTAACACGACGGGCACGGTTCAGGATACCGCTAATTTGCCAGCCTCGCACATCACGCTGTGCATAGTTGACTAAGCCTGCCAATTGAAGCCCATCAACAGATAATCCAGTTGTGTTAACTAAGCCGCCAATCTGAATACCCTTCATGTTCTGGTTGGTATAATTCACCAGGCCTGCTACCTGAACCCCATCGACAGATTTCCCGGCCGTATTTACCAGGCCGCCAAATTGAGTCCCGTTTACTTCCTGATTCACATAGTTGGCAAGGCCACCCAGTTGAACGCCAGTAAGCTTACCGCCCACTACGTTAGCCAGTCCACCCGCCTGAAATCCCTGAACATCTGTCCGAACCAGGTTCATTAAACCACCCACTTCAAAAGCGCGTACACCAAATGAATAACCAACCAGCATATTCACGGAAATCCGGTTACTAATGCGCCCACTCAAGCGATGGTTCGTTCCTATAAAGGGCAGAAAAGATACCTGCCAGTCGCGATAGAGTGTGTCACGGTTTAGGTTAACATCGTGAATAGCCTGTTGGGCCGAAACAAAAAGTCGTGTAATTCGCTCAAGTCCCTGATCAAGAACAGATACCGGTCGCGATTGTGCCGTTGAATCAGGGACAATCGTTGGCACTTCGACTGGCACAGTTGCTAAGGTTCCTGGCGATCTGGTCGTATCTTCGGTTACCCGTATCGGTAAGGTTTCCAGAGACATACGGGGTGGTACGGGCGTCATTCGTATACTAACCGAGTGAGTGGTTCGGGATCGGATCATAACCGTTTCGCCCACATACGCCTGTTTTCTAACATCCAGACGAACCGTTGGCAGATCGGTTGACAGCCGAAGCCGATAGTAACCAAATGGATTGCTGACGGTTGAGGCCAGGGTCGTTTTCTCGAAAATACTGGCCTGTGCAATGCGTTCGCCCGTTTGCTCGTCGAGAATATAACCGTCGAGCAGGAAGTTTTTGGGCGTCAGGTCGGGAGCTTCAGCCCGAACCAGAATAACATGATTTCCCCTTGATTTGAAGGTCACCTGATTCTGAAAAACTCGATTGAGCACTTCACGAACAGGGGTGTTTACCAAACGTATGTTCACAACGGCATTGCCATCGATACGGGTTGGATTATACGAAAACTCAAAATTACCAGCACGGCTAATCTGACGAAGGGCACTTTCGACCGTGGCATTTCGAATATCAACTGAAATAACCCGATCGAGCGGAGGAACCGATTGGGCGAACAGCCCGATATTCATAAACAAGAAAATTAGAACTAGGAGATAGCGCATTGCCGTGTGTTCAAATGGTTTTAGAGCAAGACAGCCATCTCGTCCCTTACCCCTATTCATCGACATCCGACTCCTTCTAAAATCACCTGTTTCCCTTCATGTCGGATGTGCAAGCCGAGCGTTTCAGCCGTAACGGCCAGTGCATCCTCAAATGATGTTTTATCGAACCGGGTCGTTAATCGACAGTTTCCAAGTTGGGCGTTCGCCAGTTGAACATCGGTATTATAAAACTGATTAATCGCCTGAATTACATCACGTAGCGGTTCATTATTGAACACCAGTTGGCCCGTTTTGTAAGCAAAGGCATTGGGTGCCAGTTGTGGCATCCGACGAATCGTATCGGCTGTAGCCTCGAAGGTTGCCTGCTGATTTTTCGTGAGCAACACTTCTTTTCGCCCACTGGAAAACCGCACTTTTCCCGTTCGAACAGCCACGCTTACGTTGGCATCATAGGCGCTTACACTGAACGATGTGCCCAATACCTGTACCACACTTTTGCGAGCCTCAATACGAAATGGACGGCTGGCATCGGGCGTAACATCGAAAAAAGCCTCCCCCGTTAGCGTAACATCCCGTTGGTCATCGGCAAAAGCGACCGGGTACGTTAGCATTGAATGCCGGTTCAGAAAAATTCGGGTTCCATCGGGTAAGGTTTTACTGATTTTCTGATTATTCGTTACCAACGTCACCATACGCTCACCCGGATGACCCTGGCTCATGGATCGAAACTGGTACAACAACCACCCAAAACTGGCCACCAACGCTAGTACAGCTGCTATCCGAAAAATGGTCTGGTTCCAGTCGCGGTATGGTTCATTTCGTTGTACGGGCAATGGTTTGACGATTGGCTCGGATCGGGAAACAGGGTTCCGGTCGGTGGTCCGCATCTTCTGCCGAACAGATCGCCAGGCGGCATCGGTATCAACGTCCGGCTGGTCGGGTTCGGCAGCTTCCCAAATACGTTCAAATCGGGCAAAGTCATCCTGACTGGTTGCCGATTTGTTGTCAGTCCGACTGGCTAGCCATGCCCGAACGCGCGCCGATTCGGCTGGATCGGTTTCGCCCGCCAGAAACTTGCCCAGCAGAGCGTCGTCTATAGGATGCTGATCGGCCATGACTTATGAGGAAAAAATGGATAACGAATAATGGATAATGCCCAATGCAATTGGCAAATAATCACTCAGTTCGGTGCGTAAGATGCGAAGAGCTTTACCAATCTGATTCTCAACTGTTTTTATAGAAATTCCCAACTGATCGGCAATTTCTCCGTATTTCAGTTCCTCAAATCGACTTAGGGTAAACGCCAGTCGGCACTGTTCAGGTAGCTTCTGAATGGCCCGCTGAACCTGAACAGACAGCTCGTCGCCAAGCAGCGTCTGCATGGGCGATTCGGTGGTGGTTTCTCCTAAATAGCGAGTATGCTCCCGATGCTCCTCTCGAACGGACGCATGTTTCAGTCGGTTCAGGCAACGGTTGTGCACGGCTCGATACAGGTACGACTTCAGGGAGACAGTAATATACAAATCTTCGCGCTTTTCCCAAACCGACAAAAACATGGCCTGTACTTCTTCTTCGGCTTCGTCGGGATCGGGTAGTAACTGGCGGGCGTAACGGCACAGAGGTGCGTAGTACTGTCGAAAAACAGACTCAAATGCCCGCTCATTACCGTCTCGGATGGCCGAAAGTATGTCCTGCTCAATCGGTGGCACTGATATAGGCTTATGGATGATAGAAGGCTGCAAAGCTATCATTTTTCGCAAACACACGCTTGGTTAGCCCTATGACACCTAGCAAACGGTATACCCCTACGCGTCTTGAAAATAAATTTGTAGTGCTGTCGGGTTTGAGAACCCGACAGACTCGTGTCAGCAATTGTGTCAGGTTTAAGAACCTGACATCACCACAAAAAAATCAGTAACTCACATAGGGGCAATTCAAAAACTGGCTGTCAGGAGAGCAAACCATCACAATCCTGTCAATCATGCCCTGTAATCAACGAATACTTATTCTCTACTTTTTTCTGTTCTCCACGTTCGTCCACGCGCAATCGTTAACCCAAACCATACGGGGTACAGTAGTTGACCAAAGTCTGCAAACACCCCTACCCGGTGCCACAGTCGTGATCCTCAATAGCACGCCCACCAAAGGAGCCAGCACGGATGCCAGTGGTCAGTTTCAACTTACACAAGTGCCCGTTGGTCGGCAAACGCTGCAAATTAGTGTTGTTGGCTACAAAGTGGCTACGCTACAGAATATCACGGTCGATGCGGGTAAAGAGCTGGTACTGACCATCTCGCTCGAAGAAGCCGTTAGCCAGTTATCAGAAATAACGGTGAAGCCAACCATTGAGAAAGACAAACCGCTCAATGAGATGGCTACTGTATCGGCGCGCACCTTTTCGGTTGAAGAAACCCAGAAATTTGCCGCAGCGGTTAACGATCCCGCCCGGATGGCCACGGCCTATGCGGGAGTTGTTGGGGGTGATGACGGCGGAAATTACATCGTAATCCGGGGAAATGCTCCCAACGGACTGCTCTGGCGAATGGAAGGCGTCGAAATTCCCAATCCTAATCATTTCTCCAATCTGGGATCAGCTGGCGGAGGCATTTCTATTTTGAGTGCCCAATTATTAGCCAACTCCGATTTTCTGACGGGCGCTTTCCCGGCTGAATATGGCAATGCGCTGTCGGGCGTGTTCGATCTAAAGCTTCGACGGGGCAATAATACCAAACGGGAATATACCGTGCAGGTGGGCGTTTTGGGATTAGATATAGCAGCAGAAGGCCCTATTGCCAAAAACTACAACGGCTCTTTTCTGGTGAATTACCGCTACTCAACACTGGGCCTACTCTCAACCCTGGGACTGAATATTGGCACAGGGACCAGCATATTTCAGGATTTATCATTCAATGTATATTTGCCCACTCGCAAAGCTGGTACGTTTACACTCTTTGGTTTTGGCGGGTTGAGCAGTAGCAAAGTCAACGCGCCAGCCGATTCAAGTAAGTGGGAAACTGGCTACGACCAGTACAACGACGATTTTCGGTCCAATACCGGTGCTGCCGGAATAACGCACACCCTCCCGATTGGCCGGAAAGCCTTACTCAAAACGGTATTACTGGCTTCTGGCTACGAAAATCGGGATCGGACAGAACTACTGGACCCCGCAAAGGAGTATACCGCTTCGGAACGGGAAAACGATGCATACCTAACCCAAAAACGTATTGTATCGACCACTCTGACCTACAAAATTAATCCCAGACATACCTTCCGAACGGGATTAATTGGCACGCAATTGCTCTACGACCTTTCTCAAAAGTCGTGGGAGCCTGAACAGCAACAGGTGCTGACGCGCGTTCAGGTAAGCGACCAGACCAGTACGCTACAGGCGTTCGGCCAGTGGAACTACCGACTGTCGGAACAGTTGACGCTCAACGCTGGCCTACACTACCTTCGTCTGAATCTAAATGGCACATCGGCGCTGGAACCTCGTGGTTCCGTACGCTGGGCCTTTTCGCCTAACAAGGCAATTAGTTTTGGTTACGGGCTTCATAGTCAGTTGCAAAACCCAGCCACGTATTTTGTACTCCCAACCGACCAGTCGGGTAGTACAGCTACATCCAATCGAAACCTGGGCTTTACCCGCTCGCACCACTATGTGTTAGCCTATGATCAGCGTCTAAACAGTCGGAGCGATGGCCCTCCTTTACGCCTGAAAGTTGAAACCTATTATCAGCATCTGTTCAACATTCCAGTGAGCGCCAATCAACGCGACGCTTTCGCCATTATCAATCGATTCGATGGGTTTACCGATCGGGCATTGGTCAATACAGGTCATGGTCGAAATTACGGGCTTGAGTTGACGCTGGAGCAGTTTCTGGTTCGGGCCGCATCGGGCAACAGTCTGTATTTTCTCTTATCGTCGTCGCTCTACAATTCGGAATACCAGGGATCGGATGGCGTTTGGCGCAACACTCGCTGGAATGGTCGTCACGCCGAAAGCTTACTGGTGGGTAATGAGTGGGTATCGGGGTCAAATGTGTTTGGACTTAACCTCAAACTGAGTTATTATGGCGGGTACCAAGATACACCTGTTGATCTGGCCGAGTCAAAACGATTAGGAGAGACTGTGTACATAGACAATCAGTCATTTACGGAACAGCTACCCGCTTATTTTAGGCCCGATGTCCGGCTTAGCTGGAAGAAAAATCGCCCAAATTCAACCCGCACACTCTCACTCGATTTGCAGAATGCCATCAATCGGCAGAATATCTATAGCCATTATTTCGATCCGGCCAGCGGTACGGTCAAAACCAATTATGCTACGGGCATGATACCCGTATTGAGCTATCGGGTTGTGTTTTAATGCAGAGACATTTTATTACCTACCTATAGATAAAGAAAAGTAAGCTTAATCACTTGGTATTCTTTAGCTTTAATTCCTTTTAAACTAAAGTTAACTAGCATGAAAATCAGCCAGTTTACAAAAATTACCCTAATATTTTCAATGGCCTTTACGACAACGGTATTATATGCCCAAAGTAAATCGGACACGTTGGCTATTCAGACAATTATACAGGATGAAACAAGCGCGTGGAATAAAGGAGATGCTATAGCTTATTCAAAACAATTCGCGCAGGATGGCACCTTTACAAACATTGTGGGTATGTTTTATACAGGGCATAAAGCTTTTTTATACAGGCACGACGAGATTTTCAAAGGCATGTTTAACAAGACAACTTCAACTCAGAAAATTGTGTCGCTACGCTTCGTTCGCCCTGACGTAGCGATTGTAGAAACACTGTGTCGCGTAACTGGCTTTCCAGCAACGGGCCTTCCGGCAAGAATACAACTCGATGCCAAAGGGCGCCTGACTACCCGCTTATTACAGGTACTGGAAAAATCGGCTGGCAACTGGCAAATAGTCTCTTACCATAATGTGGATGTAAAACCGGGGGCACCTGTACCCGAAGATCAATAAGTTTTTGGAGGGCACAGTCGTGTATTGTCAGGAATTGATAGCAGGCGCTTTCCTACTTCCTGACAATACCTGACCTTTTACTTACAATGCCAGATGCAACGACTGGACAGGTTGCCCGTAGAAAATAGTCGCTTGCCGGTCGAAGTCTTCGGTGGAATCGGTTGTCAGAAAGGTGCGCTGTCCGTGTTTGCTGCATTGCGCTTCGATTTCGGGGTGACGTTGCAGATAATCGGCCAGGCTATCGGCAACAATATGGCCCTGACTTAAAATTGTCGTTCCATCGGGAGCTGCCTGCCGAATTTTATCGAGCAAAAGTGGGTAATGCGTGCAGGCCAATAGAATTGTGTCAATGTTCGGCGATTGGGCCATCAGGCGGTCAATATGCTGTTGAACGAAATAATCGGCACCGGGGCTAGCATATTCGCCATTCTCAACCAAAGGCACCCACATTGGGCAGGCCTCCTGAACAACTTGTAAATCAGGAAAGAACTTCTCGATTTCAACCAGATATGATTCTGAGGTAACCGTTCCCCGTGTTGCCAGAACCCCAACATGGCCCGTTTGGGAATAGTTGCCAATGACTTCGGTTGTTGGTCGAATGACGCCCAATACGCGTCTGTCGGGAGCAAGCGTCGGCAAGTCAAGTTGCTGAATATTACGTAATGCTTTGGCCGAAGCGGTGTTGCAAGCGAGAATCACCAAGCGACAACCCTGATCGAACAAGTGTCGGACGCATTCGAGCGTGTAGTGATAAACTGTTTCGAACGAGCGGGTTCCATAGGGTGTTCGGGCGTTATCACCGAGGTAAACGTAATCGTACTGCGGTAGTTTCTGAACAATTTCTCGCAGGACGGTTAGGCCACCGTAGCCTGAATCAAATACACCAATGGGTTGTGCCGATACTGTCATTCTTACTTGCTGGCTTTCTTTTTTACTTCGGCCAGTAACCCATCCAACGCCTTTCTATTGTACACGGTTCCGCGCAAAATGACGGTGTTGATAGCTTGTGTAGCGCTAATATCAGCTAACGGATTCTTATCGAGCAGGACAATATCGGCACTTTTACCCGGTGCAATATCGCCATACAAAGCAGTCTTCCCTAAAAATACCGGGCCCGGTATTATCGCCGATTGCAGGGCCTGTAAAGGGGTCAATCCTGCTTTTACGAAGTAGCCAAGTTCATGGTGAAGGCCTACACCCGGATACACGTAGGAGTTCAAAAAACCAGCGTCGGTTCCAGCCATAATCGTGACGCCCGCTTTATGTAAAAGGGGAAGTAATGAGGCTGATTTCTCATAAACAGCATGACGTTCGGCAATGGCTTCCGGACCATCTTTAGCGACCCGATTCACCCGCCAGGCATAGGTATTTTTCAACCCCTGACCAATGTATTGCAAGTAGCTGTCATTCTGATGGCTATCTTGATCCAGGTAAGCCACTGTACGACTGATGTTTAGCGTAGGCACAACGAATGTACCATTTTTAGCCATCCGCTGATAAACGGCCAGCGCAGTTGCCTCATCAAAACTCTGCATAACCATCGGCGACGCCAGTCGAGTGGTGAGTTGCCCATTTCTCACTTTGTCTGCCACTTCTTTATCGCGCGTTGAGCCTGCTTTGAGTACATAACTCATGTGCTCCACCGACCCCAAACCCGCCGAAGTAACTTCATCCATAGTGAGCGCAAAGGGCACGTGCCCCGAGGTTTTCATACCCCGTTTTTTAGCCTCCTGCAAAATGTAGAGATAGATATCCGGCTTAATCGCATTGTCTGTAATCTTAACAAAATCGACCTTCAAGCCTTGCAGGGAATCGAGCATTTTGTCCACTTCGCCATTGGTACTCACCTCAATATCACCTACCCAGCTCGACTTATAACCTTCCAGTTTGGGGCCAGATGTAAACAAGGTAGGCCCCATCAGCTCACCTTTCCCAATCTGGTCGCGCCATTGCAGTACGTTTGGACTTAGATCGGCGGCCGCATCACGGATAGCCGTAATACCGTGAGCAACGTAAAGCGGAAAGAGGTTTTTGTTTTTTTCAATCAATGTATCACCCCCACCAAAATGGACGTGCATGTCCCAAAGTCCCGGAATGATGAATTTTCCAGATGCGTCGACAACGGTTTTCGCCTGAAAATCCTTGAGTCGCGATTCATCAAACACCCCAACGATCGTCTTTCCCCGAGTAGCAATGATTTTCTTCGGTAGAACCTTGCCTGTACGCACGTCGATCAGGTTTCCTGATTTGATCAGTACATCAACGTTTTGCTTTTGGGCGAATGTGAATTCAGAGATTGAAATCAGGAAAATTAGGCAAAGAAAGAGGTTTCGCATGGTGAGTTGATTTTACTATAGTCTGACCCCGATGGGGTCAAATGTTTATAGAGGTGATCATTACTATAAACATCTGACCCCATCGGGGTCACACAACAATGTATTCCAATTTAATGCGCTGACATTATTCTATTTTACCCCAACAATTCTTTCCCCTGCGCCAGCGCAGCATCGAGTCCCGATGAATCGGAACCGCCCGCTGTAGCAAAGAAAGGTTGGCCACCGCCACCACCTTTGATGTTTTTAGCCAGTTCTTTCACCACTTGACCTGCATTCAGATTTTTACCCTGAATTAGTGAATCCGGTAGCATAACGGCCAGTTGTGGTTTGCCGTTGATATCGGCACCAAGAACAACCGCAAGATTATCCACTTTGGCTTTCAGATCGTAGGCTAACTGTTTCAGTGCATCGGCATTTGGAACGTCGACCCGCTCAACAAGACGAGAATGCCCGTTGACAACCTCTATTTTATCCAACAGCTGGTTTTTCAATTGCTGAACTTTCTCGTTCTGCAACGCGTCAACCTGTTTCTGTAACGCAGTCCGTTCATCAAGCAGAGCTTGTACCGCTTTGACAATGTCTTTGGGCGCTTTCAGCAATTCTTTTAATTCGCTCACAACGGCCATCTGCTCGTTGATTAACGCTTCGGCACCAGCCGACGTTTTGGCCTCAACCCGACGAATACCCGTAGATACGGAACCCTCACCCGTGAATTTGAACAAACCGATATGTCCTGTTGCTGGCACGTGCGTGCCGCCACAGAGTTCAACCGAGTAGTTTGGATCGAACGTGATAACGCGCACGAAATCACCATATTTCTCACCGAACAAAGCCGTTGCGCCTAATTCTTTAGCTTCTGCAATCGGTACATTACGCTTCTCATTGAGCTTAATGTCCTCACGAATTTTCTCGTTTACGATACGCTCCACTTCGGCCAGTTGCTCGTCGGTTACTTTAGTGAAGTGCGAGAAATCGAAGCGCAGAGCATCGGGACCAACGTAGGAACCCTTCTGGCCTACGTGCGGTCCCAGCACTTCGCGTAGAGCCGAGTGCAGCAAGTGGGTGGCCGAGTGGTTGCTGGCAATCAGTCCCCGACGAGCCGTGTTGATAACCGCATAAACGGTATCCGCTTCAGCCAGCAAGTCGTCAATACCGGTTACGTCCTGAACAATATGAATACTAAGGTCATTTTCTTTCCGGGTATCCAGCACCGTCAATGTGCCAATCTGATCTGAACCAGCGAAGAGTTCGAGCACACCCGTGTCGCCAATTTGTCCGCCTGATTCAGCATAGAACGGCGTTTTGTCCAGAACAACCTGCACCTGCGTTCCCTGTTTGTTCTGAATCTTGCGATACTTCACAATATGGGCATAGGCTTCGGGCTGATCATAACCAACGAATTCAACTTTATCCGTTTCAGCCAGTTCGATCCAGTCACCTGCCGATGACGTAGCATCTTTCCGCGAACGGGCTTTCTGTTCCTGAAGGGCTTTCTGGAAGCCAGCTTCATCTATTGTCAAGCCCTTTTCGCGAGCAATTAACGCGGTTAAATCAGCGGGAAAACCGAACGTATCGTTTAGTTCAAAGACGGTTTCGCCAGGAATTTCTTTCGTGTCTTTTCCAGCAAGATCGCCAATGATCTGATCAAGACGGCCTAAGCCCGTTCCCAAAGTCCGTAAAAACGCAATTTCTTCTTCCCGAATCACTGTTGCCACGAAATCGCGCTGGGCGTTTAGTTCGGGGAAAACATCGGCAAACTGCATGGCCAACGTGGGAACGAGTTTGGTCATGAACGGCTCGGTCAGGTTTAGGTACGAATAACCATACCGAATAGCCCGACGCAGAATTCGCCGAATAACGTAACCTGCCTTCGAATTGGATGGAACCAGCCCATCAGCAATGGCAAATGACACAGCCCGAATGTGATCGGAAATGACACGCATCGCTACATCGGCCATACCAGTTCCAGCGCCATACTTCAGCCCCGAAAGCTCTTCGATGACGTGAATCGTACCCGAGAAAACGTCGGTGTCGTAGTTCGATTTCTTCTGCTGAATGGCCATACACAACCGCTCGAATCCCATGCCGGTATCGACATGGCGGGCAGGCAGTGGATCAAGCGAACCATCGGCTTTCCGGTTGAACTGCATGAATACCAAATTCCAGATTTCAACAACCTGTGGATGGTCGGCATTGACGAGATCCTTACCGGGCTTTTCGGCTACTTCTTCAGGAGACCGCAAGTCTACATGTATTTCAGAGCATGGGCCACATGGGCCTGTGTCGCCCATTTCCCAGAAGTTGTCCTTCTTATTCCCGTAAATAATCCGGTCTTCACCAACGATAGGTTTCCAAAGGTCGAACGCTTCCTGATCAAAGGGGACATTGTCTTTTTCATCGCCCTGAAACACCGACACATACAGTCGATCTTTCGGTAGTTTGTACACTTCTGTCAGCAACTCCCACGCCCAGGTAATGGCCTCTTTCTTGAAATAATCGCCAAACGACCAGTTGCCGAGCATTTCGAACATAGTGTGGTGATAGGTATCAAACCCTACGTCTTCCAGGTCATTATGCTTGCCCGATACGCGCAGACACTTCTGTGTATCGGCTACTCGCTTGGACGGGGGAGTACCATTACCGAGGAAAAAATCTTTAAACTGCGCCATGCCTGAGTTATTGAACATCAGCGTAGGGTCGTTTTTGGCAACGAGCGGGGCCGAAGCAACAATCAGGTGTTGTTTGGAGCGGAAGAAGTCGAGAAAATGCCGACGTATTTCGTGGGAAGTCATAAAGTGGTAAGTTATAAAGTGGTAAGTCGTAAGTGATTTCGTATTAATTACTTACGACTTACCACTTTATAACTTACCATTACACCCACAAAATTACGGTAAAACTTGCAGGTTTAGCCGAACGTCAGCAAGTTTGTGATATGGAAGGCTCTGGCAAATTGTATTATGGCATTAAAGAAGTGGCCGAAAAATTCGGCATTAATGCCTCTAAACTACGCTATTACGAAAAGGAGTTCCCCACGCTCCAACCCAAGAAAAACCGCTCTGGCGACCGGGTGTATACCCAGGCTGACATCGATCACCTGACTGAAATTCTCGACTTAATTGACCGGCAGAAATACACCCTCCCAGGTGCACGCGAGTTCTTAAAAGCCCAACATGAACGACGTCAGGAAAATGCTCGCTACATCAGTAAGCTAAAAAAGATAAAATCGTTTCTGATTCAACTGCGCGACGGCCTGGATAAGCCGCAGGAGCAAGTGGAGCATACGGAAGAATAATACGCTTTCAGATTTTTGACGGCGCGATACCATACGTTTTTTTAAAGGCAAACGAAAAATGGGACAGGTCTTCAAAGCCTAATTCCAGATACACATCCGATGGTGCTTTGCCTTTTTCTTTGATCAGATAATGAGCTTCCTGTAGCCTTCGTTGCTGTAACCACCGGCTGGGCGACGCATGGAATATCTTTTCAAAATCCCGCTTAAATGTCGCCAGACTTCGCCCGGTCAAATAAGCGAAACGCTTTAGCTCCACATTGAAGTGATAGTTCTTGTTCATAAAACCTTCCAGATCCAGTTTACCCGGCTCCGAAAAATCAAACAAAATATCCTTTAGTTCCGGATTTGCCTGTAGTAGAATCAGGATCGCTTCTTTCAATTTCAGCGCCTGTAGATCCCTATTAACAGATTGATTTTCTTGTAGATAAGGCACCAACGAATCCATAAAACTTTTATAAAGCACATTGGGCTTTAATTCCAGGACAGCATCGTTTTCCTGATGGGCTTCTGCTTTATATCCATACTCAAGGCTAAACTTGCGCAGTGTTTCCTGATCAAGGTAAATGGACAGGGATTTGAACTCGCCGTTTTCGGGTGGTTGCTTGAAAAATTTTACGAGCTGATTCCGGCGGCTAAACCGAAAATCTCCTTCGCCAAATGTGTAGTCTTTATGACCATCGTTCGTGGTGAGCGTACCAGCAATCTGGTAACTGAATACATGTTCCGGTATGAACTGTTCACCTTCCCTACTTCGGGTGAAGTAGCAGGAATATACGATTTGCGATAAGCGCTGTTTTTCTTCCAGTTTGAGCATATGGTATCAATTTACCTCACGGCATAAACTTCATAAAACTCTCTCGCACCGAGTCAACGTAAACCTGATCGGGCATTTGTGCTCTGGCCGCTATTCGCTTTTTGAAATCGTCATTGCCAACCACATAACGAAGAGTGTTGGTACCATCCGTTGCTGCCGTGTAAATAACATCAGCTACTTCATCAGCCGTTGCCAATCGTTGGGCAATCAGGCCCTCAAAGAGCTTACCAGCAGCTTTCGTAAATTCATCGTAGTCAGTAAGTTCAGGATTATAAGCGAACTGCTCCTGGGTAACCTTGCCAAAATTAGTCGACGTACCACCCGGTTCGATGATTTTCACGATAATATTCAAGGCTGACAGCTCAAAAGAAAGCGCTTCTGAAAAGCCTTCCAACGCAAACTTGGACGCGCAATACATAGAAAGCAGTGGTAACGTAAAACGCCCAGCCCCCGAACTAATGTTCAGAATCAGCCCTGATTTTTGTCGACGGAAATAAGGTAAAATAGCCCGAGTCACATTCATCACGCCAAATACGTTGACGTCAAATTGCTGCTGAATCTGCTCAGGCGTCATCGCTTCGAACAAACCATTTTGCCCGTATCCGGCATTGTTGATCAGCGCATCTATCTGCCCAAATCGTTCGATTCCTTCGTTTATCGCCTGCTCAATGGTACTGGATTCCTGCACATCCAGTTTCGTCACTAAAACATTTTTCAGCTGGGTTAATTCCTGCTCATTCTCAGGACTGCGCATCGTAGCGATGACATTCCAGCCTTCGTTAGCGAATTTCCGGGCCGCCACCTTACCTATGCCGGACGATGCTCCGGTAATCAATATTGTCTTACTCATGCTGATAAGTCTATCAAAAAACTACGCTTTGGTGAATGATTTTCCCAGTGTGGTATCCAGGAAATTTACGGCTTCATCATGGTCGGTGGATAGACTAACCGGCAACCATTTTTCCAACTCGGCCTGTCTGGCCGCATCGGCCTGCTTTAAAATACCGATGGCTTCACTGCCCAATACCAAATGGATGGGTGGCTCAGGGTCATCAACAAGATCGACCATTACCTTCGCGGCTTTATCGGGGTCGCCCATTGGCACAAAAGAACCACCTTTAAAGAAATCGGCCCGCTGGTCGACGGTTGTTTCGTAACCCGCTACTTGTGGGGCATAGCTCATGGAGGCACCAGCCCAATCGGTGCGAAAACCGCCGGGTTCTACACAAGTGACCAGGATGCCAAGCGGAGCCACTTCCTTGGCCAGGGCTTCACTAAAACCACCTAATCCAAATTTGGCAGCCTGATACATCGTTAGCCCGGCATTACCTACCCGCCCGCCTACAGAACTGATTTGCAGAATACGGCCGGAACGCTGCTTCCGCATATAAGGCAATACAATGCGGGTTATCTCGATCGGAGCATAGAGATTCGTTTCTAACTGGCTGCGCACCTGCTCATCGGTAAAGGCTTCGGCGGCACCAATAATACCGAAGCCAGCATTGTTTACCAATACGTCGATTCGCCCAAAATGCGTGACCGCATCAGTAACGGCTGCTATGATTTGATCGTTAGCAGTCACATCCAACCGGATGGGATAGAGTTGATCGGGATACTTTTCGATGAGATCGTTTAATTGGTCTGGGTTGCGGGCGGTTGCAGCAACCTGATCGCCTTTGGCTAGGACGGCTTCGGTCAGGCTGCGGCCTAACCCTCTGGAACTACCTGTGATAAACCAAACTTTTGACATTGTCGTTGAATTTATTTTTTGACAAAGGTCCATCGAATCAGGCCGCCCTGCTTTGTTGAAACGCTCAAAGTTACTTTGTTAAAACGCTCATCTTAATCTCAGAGTCTTCGATTGAATTTGCGGGCTCCGTGCTTTGCCAAGTACGCTACAGGTTGATAAATCCCCAAAAAAGAGGAAGTTTGCATGCCAGATAAGTTACTATTCATAAATAAAATGTCTAGTAATAACATAACCAATAACCCTAATCTCATTTACGTGTCCACCGATACCCAGCACCAAATTGCTCTAACACTCGTTCCCGGCGTGGGCAGCATTCTAATTCGTCAACTGATTAGTTACTGCGGTTCTGCTACCGATGTGCTTCGCTCACCGCTCGTGCGATTACTGAAAGTGCCCGGCATTGGCGAGGTGACAGCTCGGGCTATTCTGAAATCGGGTGCGCTAACAGAAGCCGAGCGAGTGGTAAATCGGTTAGAGAAAATGGGGGCAACAGCACTGTTTTATACCGATAAAAGCTACCCGACCAGACTCAAAACACTTTATGATGCCCCAGCGCTACTTTATTTTCAGGGTGCGGGCAATCTGAATAGTCTACGGACAATTGGCATAGTTGGTACCCGACAAGCCACCGAATATGGCCGACGCATTACGAATGAGATCATTGAAGCGGTGGCACCCTTTGGCGTCAATGTTATTAGTGGACTGGCGTATGGAATCGACATTGCCGCCCATCGTTCTAGTTTAGCGAATGGGTTAGCTACAGTGGGCGTCATGGCCAGCGGATTAGATATTGTGTATCCAAATGTGCATCAGAAAACTGCCCAGGAAATGCTCATACAAGGTGGTTTGCTTACCGAAAGTCAACCCGGTACTAAACCCGATGCGCATCTATTTCCGGCCCGAAACCGGATTATTGCTGGTTTGAGTGATGTAGTCATCATTGTGGAAGCAGCGGCCAAAGGGGGAGCACTCATTACAGCCGAATACGCCAATAATTACCATCGTGAGGTTTTTGCTGTGCCTGGCCAGTTAAATCAAGCCTTTTCGGCGGGTTGCAATAAGCTCATTCGGGAAAACAAAGCGCAAATTTATACCAGCCCGAAAGACATTATCGAAACGCTTAACTGGGACCAAACACCAGCAGATGAATCTGCTTCCCGAAAAAAAATAGCCCCTCCGCTGCCCGTCGATATCACCGAAGAAGAAAGTCAGGTTTTGGCCTTACTAAGGCAGTCGGATGATCTGCATATCGATGAGTTAAGTTGGAAAAGTCAGATACCAATGGGGCGGCTGGCCTCTCTCCTACTCAATCTGGAATTCCGGGGATTTGTGCGTTCGCTACCCGGCAAAAAGTATGCCGTTGTTTATGTATAAACTAAACTACTAATCAATTTAAAATAATACCACTAAACTATACCTTAAAAGTTACCTTTTTTCAATTAGAACTACTATTATATTGTCAATTATTGAGTATATTTACCAGAAAACTACTCATAAATATAGCTACACTAGTTAGCTTAAAAATGTAATTTCTCTTAGTTTAAAATAAACGCCTAACAAACAACAGATCATCCCTTCTGCAAATAAAAGCAAAAAACTATCCTCACTTTTGCAAGTAGGATTGCTTTTTGCTTATACAAATACAATTTACAGTAAACTTTCTATTAACTATTTTAATCATTTGCTATACTACCTTTTCGGTAAGGTATATTAAACACTAGTTTCACTTACTTTATCGCAACCAATGAGACAATTAGTAGTTCGCACATACCTACTTATTGTCCCTACTGTTTTATGACTATTTCTTTTGTCAATAAGCTACACCTGGGTAGCATCTTTCTGATTTTGGCAGGTTCACTGATTGGTATATTATTTTTCCATACCATTCATGATCAGCAGGAAGAAGCGCAATGGGCCAGGGGTAAAAACAAACAGATTCAGCAATTACTAACGCTGGAAAATCTGCTTGATGATGCTGAATTAGCGCATCGGGCATTCCTTAGCACGTATAATCAGTCATTGTTACTGGCCTACTCAACAGCGCAGGAGCAGGCAAAGGAGATTCTTACCAAACTCAAGGACTCGCCAAATGACTTACAACAGATACAGCGACTGCTTCAGCTTGAACAGACAATGCAACGGCTGGCTCAAATCCGAAGCACACAACATACAAATAGTCAACAGCATAACTTTGTCGATACAGGCCAATTCAAAACGCTGGAAGCCACAGAAGTAAACACCAGCAGGCAACAACTCAGTCAGATTCTTCGTGAAGCACAACGCGAATTAAACCAGCGGGAGGAGCGGATGAGTGCGCTCATTCAGATGCTTACCAAAGGAGCCGTTAGTGCAGCAACTATCCTGTGCGCGCTGGCATTAACGCTTATCTACTTCTACGCTCAGGAGTTTAAACGCCATCGACAGTTGGCCGATCAACTTCATAGCAATGTCTCTGAACTTGAACAACTTAACCAGGTCAGTGATAATCGAAACTGGATATTGACGGGCATGACGGCGCTAAATGAAGCGCTACAAAATCTTCAGGTTCCCGAATCTGTCGCAAAAAATTCGATTCAAACACTTAGCCACTACCTGAATGTCCCTGCTGCTGGCTTTTACCTTTATGAGGAGCAGGGTAGTGACCAACGACTCCAACTGAGTGCGTCAGTGGCTTTACCAGTCAATACTCCCCAGTCCTATGCAATCGGAGAAAGTCTGGTAGGGCAAGCGGCCACTCAGCGCGAGTTATCCGTTATCAACCATGTTCCAACTACCTTTTGGGCTATACAATCGGGAGCGGGGCAAGCTGTACCGGGGCAAGTCGTCTGCGTTCCATTATGGTACGGTACAGAATTGAAAGGGGTAATTGAGCTGGCCAGTTTTCAACCATTGACCGACAATCATCTTACGTTGTTAAAAGATGCAGCCAACGATATTGCTATTGCCTTAAGCACTGTTCAGGCTCGGCAGCGAATGAGTCAATTGCTTCAGCAGGTACAGCAGCAAAAGGCAATTCTGGAGAATCAGCAGGAGGAATTACGGCAGACAAACGAAGAGTTAACACTTCAGGCCGAAAGCTTACAGGCGTCGGAAGAAGAGTTACGGGTGCAGGAAGAAGAACTCCGCCAAACCAACGCTGAGCTGGAGGAACGGAACGAAGCTATAGAAGTAACCCGCCAGGCTCTCGTTAGTCAGGCCCGCGAACTGGAAGAAGCCAGTAAATACAAGTCCGAGTTTCTGGCCAATATGTCACATGAGTTACGAACGCCCCTAAACAGCGTCTTGATTCTGGCTTCGCTCTTGGCCGAAAACAAACCGAATAATCTGACAGACAAGCAAATAGACTATGCAAATGTGATCCATAAATCAGGCTCTGATTTACTCGAACTCATCAACGATATTCTGGATCTGTCCAAAATTGAAGCGGGTAAAGTTGAGTTGCATTTGGAACAAGTCTCCGTCAGCAGTATTGTTAGCGATCTACAGCAACTCTTCAGCGTTGTTGCTGACCAAAAAGGAATTGCGTTACATACAGAGGTGGATGAAGCCGTTCCTGCAATTATCCATACGGATAAACAACGGCTTGGGCAGACCATTCGAAACTTACTGTCGAACGCCTTCAAGTTTACGCCGAAAAATGGCTCCGTAACGCTCTCATTCCGGTCAGAAAAACCATCCATCAAACTAACCAATCAGGTATTGAGACAAGCCAATCAGGTACTGGCCATCTCTGTAACTGACACCGGAATTGGTATTCCAGACGATCGGCAACAGTTAATTTTCGACGCCTTCCAGCAAGCTGATGGGTCGACAAGCCGGAAATACGGTGGTACCGGCTTAGGACTTTCCATTACACGGGAACTGATTCGACTGCTAAACGGGGAAATTCAGCTTCAGAGTGAACTAGGAAAGGGTAGTACATTTACGCTTGTCCTTCCCTTAATCGGCACCCAATCGTCGCCCCAGGTTGCCCAACCAATTAGCCAGCCCAGTCTGGTAACGACGAAGCCTGGACCTGTGGTTGTACATGCATCCAGCAATCCGGAACAGGACGATCGGCATACGCTACAGAAAGACGATCAGGTCATGCTGATTATTGAGGATGACCCTATTTTCGCACGTATTGTCCGCGATTTTGCCCGTAGTCGTCAGTATAAAACCATTCTGGCAAGTCGGGGCGACGAAGGGCTGAAGCTGGCCCGTGCCTACAAACCCTCGGCAATTATTCTGGATATGCAACTGCCGGTCGTGAATGGCTGGTCAATCCTGAACGAGCTGAAAAGTGATGAAACTCTGAAGCATATTCCCGTGCATATCATATCTGGTATGGACGATCTGCGGCTTCCCAGCGATGGTGCTCTGACCTATATTCAGAAGCCCGTCAGCGCCAATGATCTGGAGCAGGTTTTCACATTAATTGGCACCCAATTAAGTGGTAAAGTAAAAAAAGTGCTGGTTCAATCGGGCAATTACCTGAAAGATGATGCCCTCCGGCATGTGATCGAACAGCGCCATCTGGAACTGGAATGCGATTACGTATTAACGGACGAAGAAGTCGTGCATAAAATAACCGAACAGACTTATGACTGTCTGATCGTGGATATGGGTCATGATTTAAAACATGGCATTAAGGAGCTGCGTCAACTGCGCTCGGCACTCGTGTCTCATTCGATGCCGGTAATTATTTACATCGATGAAGACTTGAGTCCGGCTAATGAACTCAAACTCAAAAAGTTATCCGATGTCGTTATCCGTGAGTCGTCGCAATCCATTGACCGCCTTATGGATGAACTGGAACTGTTTCTGTACAAAGTTCAGGAAGATAAAAAGAAGCCACTTCCTCAGTCAAAAGTAGAGTTAACCGGCAAAAATCTGGAAGGGCGGAAAGTCCTGCTGGTCGATGATGACATCCGTAACATCTTCGCTCTCAGCACCCTCCTGGAACAACACCACATGAACGTTGTAACGGCCGATAATGGCCGGGAAGCGCTGGAGATGCTTCAGCGACATACCGATACAGACATTGTACTGATGGACATTATGATGCCTGAAATGGATGGTTACGAAGCTACCCGGCGCATTCGTACCGAACTAAACCTGCATAAATTACCCATTATCGCGCTGACGGCTAAGGCCATGCCCGGCGACCGCGAAAAAGTTATTGACGCCGGTGCATCCGACTACATTGCAAAACCCGTAGATAAAAGCCAATTATTTTCCTTAATGCGTGTTTGGTTGTCCCACTAGCATATGAGTCAACACCCTGTTTTAACAGCCGAAGAACTAGCGAAAATTATACACCTTATTCATCAGCAATACGGGTATGATTTCAGCAATTATGCGCGCGCTTCGCTGGAGCGTCGGGTACTTCGCTGTATGCAACAGGCTGGCCTGAAAACGACCTATGAGCTAAAATATAGTCTGATAAACGACAAATCATTTTTTGATTGGTTTCTCCAATCGCTGACGGTCAACGTAACAGAGATGTTTCGTGATCCGATATTCTACCGGGATCTGCGGGAAAAAGTACTTCCTAAACTAGCTACTTATCCGGTTATAAAGATCTGGCATGCGGGTTGTGCCACAGGCGAAGAAGTGTTCTCGATGGCCATTTTGCTGGCCGAAGCAGGTTTACTGGAACGTTCCCGCTTATACGCCACCGACCTGAATCCTGCCAATCTGGAACAGGCCCGGCAGGGGATCATTCCGCTGCAACAGATGAAGGCGTACACCGATAATTATATGCAGGCGGGCGGGAAAAACGCGTTTTCGTCTTACTACACCGCTTTATACGATCATGTTATTATCCGAAAAGAATTCCGGACGAACATCGTACTGGCCCAGCATAATCTGGCTGTCGATCAGGTTTTTAACGAATTTCAACTGATCTGTTGCCGAAATGTGCTCATTTACTTTGACCGCGAATTACAAAACCGGGTTTTCCAGCTGTTTCATGATAGTTTATCACCCTTAGGCTATCTGGCAATTGGCACTAAAGAGTCGATTCAAACGGCCGACGTGCGCACACAATTTGAAACGATTAGTTTACCCACTCGTATTTACCGTCGGAAACAATGAAGGCTACGCACGATATCGGCATAGTAGTTATTGGCGGCTCGGCTGGCAGCATTCCGGTTATAACCGACGTGTTACAATCGCTGCCCAAGCCCTTCAGCGGCACGGTTATCCTGGTGGTGCACCGGTCAAAAAATACGCCCAGTGAGTTATATAAACTGTTCCTTAATATTGACGAGAGCCTTCTGGTATGCGAACCCAACGACAAAGACCCTGTCCGGTCGGGTTACGTTTATTTAGCCCCTCAGAACTACCATCTCCTGATCGAATCCGACGAGACGTTTAGTCTGGATTATTCAGAACCCGTTCACTACAGTCGCCCTTCAATCGATGTTACCTTCGAGAGTGTGGCTCGTGTGTATACAAACCGAGTCACGGCTATTCTACTCAGTGGGGCCAATCGAGATGGAGCCGATGGACTGGAACGTATTCTGTTGACGGGAGGTGCGGGTATTATTCAGGAACCCGCTACCGCCGACTATCCAGCGATGCCTCAGGCAGCTGCTGAGCAAAATCCAGGAGTGCGTATTCTTACTCCT
Source organism: Spirosoma arboris (assembly GCF_009754945.1). Taxonomy (GTDB): domain Bacteria; phylum Bacteroidota; class Bacteroidia; order Cytophagales; family Spirosomataceae; genus Spirosoma; species Spirosoma arboris. The sequence continues at coordinate 87,874 of NZ_WPIN01000018.1, read as the reverse complement.
GACCAAATAAAGACTTATCTACAAACCATACTTCAACCTATAGAAAAATGATATCCAACCATTCACCCGATGGCTTTACGATTTTACTGGTCGACGACCGGGAAGAAAATCTGCTGGCACTGGAAGACATGCTGGCCACTGAGAATCGAACCTTTTTGAAGGCTACTTCGGGCAGTGATGCGCTCCGAAAAGTACTTAAAAATGAGTCGATTGGCTTAATTATGCTGGACGTTCAAATGCCTGACATGGATGGCTTTGAAGTAGCTCACCTGCTTAAATCAAATCCCCGCACCAAAGACATCGCCATTATTTTCGTGACGGCCATCAGTAAAGATGAACAATACGTAATGAAAGGCTTTAGCGAAGGCGCCGTCGATTACCTGCAAAAACCGCTGGACATCAATGTGACCAAGGCAAAAGTGAATGTTTTTGAGCGTCTGTATCGCTATCAGCAGGACTTAAAACAGAGCGTGCAGAAGATTGAACAGATTAATAAGCAGCTGGAAAAATTTGTTTACGTAGTGGCGCATGATCTAAAATCCCCCTTAACGGGTATTATTGGGGCCATGTCGCTGCTGGAAATGGCGGCCGAGAATCCAGAGGGCATTCAGGATGAACTTCTGGAGTATATTTCTCACTCCAAGGAGGCTTCGTTTTACATGGCGAATATGATCAATTCGCTACTCGAATATTCCCGCACGAGTATTGATCAACAGACTATCGAAGAAGTCGATGTCCAGGAGTTGGTCGAACAGATTGCCCGGCTACTGTTCCCGCCTAAGCACATCACCATCCAGATTCATGGACCATTGCCCGTGATGCGGACAAAAAAATTAAAACTCCAGCAGGTATTGCAGAATCTGATCAGCAATGCCATCAAATACAACGATAAGGCTGAGGGGCTAATAGAAATAGGCTATCGGGATTTCAAGAATCATGTCGAGTTCTACGTACGTGACAATGGCCCGGGAATTGCTGTCGATGAGCAAGATATGATTTTTAATTTATTCCAGAAATCAGCCAGGAATCCCGATACAACGACAACGGTTGAAAGCAGCACCGGCGTTGGTTTATCCATTCTGAAATTACTGGTAGAAGAGCAGGGTGGTAACGTCTGGGTCACCTCCCCACCCCATCAGGGGAGCACTTTTTACGTCGAATGGACCAAGTAATCAATATATGGGTAGGTGTACCATTACTTTATTATTTTGGCACTTTAGTAGCTAGTTGAAGCAATTAACTACCGTAAAATTAATTTATGGAAGCTCATAATAAAAACGAACACCTTATCTTTACAATTTGTTTACCTTATTAAGATAATATAACCATATAGTTAATTTCACAAGACCAACAAATGATTATTTGTTACTTTTACTGAGCAACCTCGTAAATCCCTATGAAAAAACTGCATAATGTATTGGTAATTGAAGACGATTCATTTATCCGTAAAGTACTTCGACAGACCCTAAAAGATGATTTTGAAGTAACTACCAAAGAGAATGGTATGGAAGGCATGGCATGGCTGGAAGAAGGGAATCCAGTCGACATTGTCCTGTCAGATATTCAAATGCCGCATATGGATGGCAAAAACCTGATTGCGATGTTGCGCGCTAGTCCGGTTTTCAAAAAATTGCCAATCATCATGTTATCGACCTTCGCCGACAGTGATACACGGATCGCCTGCCTGAACCTAGGAGCCGACGACTATATCATTAAGCCATTCAACCCAATGGAGGTGAAGACTAAGATTTCAACCGTGTTGCGCCGGATTGAGACTAGCAAAGTTGGCCAGCCAAATCCTGATTGATAAGAACCTGAATCTATCTACTAATCATGAAGGCAGGAAGCGAAACCAGTCAACCATTTCGGATACTTTACGTTGAGAACGACGATCGGCGGATCAAGTCGTTTCAGCGGGCATTTGATGCACAGATCGCCGTCGTTGATGTACCAGACTTCTGGTCAGCTATTGCGTACCTGGATGATAATGAACCTGTTGATCTGATTTTATATAACGACAGCTTAAATACACGCGGCTTTATGAATGCCTTTAAGGCCAAACAAAGCCGGACTAAAATACCCATTATTCTCTTAACCGACCAGGAATCCATTGATCTGACAGCCGCCCCTTATCACGGCTATGTTATTGATGCATTTCCCTACAATTATTCGGAGGCCGCTTTTCAGATTCGGTTGAATTATCTGATTCAGAAACGGGACTACCAGCGAAATGGACGGGTTGTCTATAAGCCAATTTCGGTTCGAATGCCGATTGGGAAGCGGGCGTTCGATATTGGGCTTTCGTTGCTGATCTTATTAATGATATCCCCTCTGTTGCTGATTGTGGCAGCATTGGTTAAACTCGATTCGCCAGGGCCTATCTTCTATGGGTCCAGACGGGTGGGAATGGGATTCCGAATATTCAATATGTACAAGTTTCGTACAATGAGTACCGGAGCCGATAAGCTGCTGGCGGGGATGGCCTCGCAGAATATGTACAATAAGGTTGCTGAGGAAAAACCTGCCGACGAATTATGTGAGCAGTGTAAACTGGCCAATTTACCCTGCCAGCGCCCACTGTTTCTGGATCAAAAGCAGATTTGTGAAACGCTTTATCATCGCGAACAACAGGCGAAGGCCATGTTCAGCAAGTTTAAAGAAGATCCACGAGTGACCCGTCTGGGCAAAGTTCTGCGCAATACCAGTATTGATGAGTTACCTCAGCTATACAACATCCTGCGGGGCGACATGTCGTTTGTAGGCAACCGCCCATTACCTCTGTATGAAGCGGAAAAACTGACAAACATTGGCTACGCCCGTCGATTTGCAGCTCCGGCTGGTTTGACGGGATTATGGCAGGTGACGAAACGGGGTGGAGCAAAGGTATCTGATCTGGAGCGTATTCAGCTCGATGTTTTGTATGCCAAGCGCTTCTCTTTGCGCACAGATATGCTTATTCTTTTGAGAACCCTTAAAGCAGTATGGCAGAAGGAAAACGTATAGTAACAACGCCACTAATTTCGCTGATTACCATCAACTACAAGCAGGCACAGGTAACCTGCGATATGTTGGAATCAACCAAAGCGTTGACGTATCCACGCTTTGAAGTCATTGTTGTTGACAACGCATCAAAGGATGACCTCGCCGAACGTCTTCAGCAAGGTAATTATCCGAATGTGAAGCTGGTTGTGAGCCCTGAAAATCTGGGATTTTCGGGTGGAAACAATCTGGGTATTCAGCATGCTAAAGGCGACTATTATTTTCTGCTTAATAATGACACCATAGTTACTCCGAATTTGCTAGAACAATTACTCATTCCTTTTTCGCAACATCCAGAGGTTGGCGTTGTCTGCCCCAAAATCCGCTTTCACGATCAACCAAATATCATTCAGTATGCGGGCTATCACCCGTTGAATAGCTTTACCGGGCGCACCTGGGCCATTGGGCTCATGGAGCCCGACCAGGGGCAGCATGATAAGCCCGGACCAACCTGGTTTGCCCACGGTGCCGCCATGCTGGTTAGCCGCGATGTACTGAAACGAGCAGGCTCTCTGGACGATAGCTTTTTTTTGTATTACGAAGAGCTCGACTGGTCGGCACGAATCCGGCGGGCGGGTTTTCAGATTTATTACCAGCCCGATGCGCTGATTTACCACCGTGAATCCATGAGTGTCGGAAAAGCCAATGCCATGAAGGTGTACTACCACACGCGCAATCGCCTGTGGTTTATGCGTCGGAATGTAACGGGCTTTTCATTGCTGGTTTTTTACCTATATTATTTTTGCCTAGCCCTCCCCAAAGCTCTGATCCAGTACATGTTACCCTGGCAACCCGCTTACCTGAAAGCGGTAAAAGACGCCATTATCTGGAATTTGACTCACACCACAAAGCCACCGACATCTGTATCTATGCCGGTAGCTATAGCGGGTAATTAATACGAAACGAATGGAAGTACTGCTCCTGATCTGTATAGGACTCGTGGTCTATACATACCTCGGCTACGGTCTGGTTGTATGGGCCCTCATTAAGCTACGCCCCAAACGGCAGCCAGTAGCCGATCTGTCGGCTGATTATACGCCAGACGTAACCCTGATTGTACCCGCTTACAATGAACTGGATTGTCTGCAGGCTAAGGTAGAAAACTCGCTGGGACAAGTATACCCACGCGAGCGAATTCACTTTCTGTTTGTAACAGAAGGGTCGACCGATGGGTCCGATGAGTGGCTGCGTACGACTTATGGCGACGCGATCAACATCCTCGGCGGAACTGAACGGCGGGGTAAAGTGGCGGCAATGAATATGGCCATGCAACAGATTAAAACCCCAATCGTCATTTTTACCGATGCCAACACACAGTTGAATCTGGACGCCGTCCGAAACATTGTGCGGCACTTCCGTGACCCTGAAGTGGGTGCCGTGGCTGGTGAAAAACGAATTCAGACAACAGATAGTGAATCCGCTGCAGGCTCTGGCGAAGGCCTTTACTGGAAGTATGAATCGCAGTTAAAGCGCTGGGATGCCGAACTGCATACAATAGTTGGCGCAGCGGGTGAGTTATTCGCCGTTCGGACGGAACTCTATGAACCTGTGTCGCCCAATACGATCCTGGACGACTTCATGATTTCGCTGCTGATTGCCGGGAACGGGTACCGGGTTGCTTATGAACCCGACGCCTACGCGCTGGAACGCCCCTCCTTTTCCATTATCGACGAGCAGAAACGAAAGATTCGGATTGCTGCGGGCGGGTTCCAGTCGATCGTTTGGTTGAAGAAACTATTAAATCCATTTCGATACGGGGTGCTCACCTTCGAGTATGTATCCCACCGGGTTATGCGTTGGGCCGTAACACCGCTCTGCTTGCCGTTGATTTTGCTACTCAACCTAGGGCTTGTTTTGCGTGATGGCTGGAATTCTGACTGGGGCTGGCTTTTAGCTGCTCAACTATTGTTTTACGGGGCCTCCTGGCTAGGGTATTTGCTGGAAAAACGGCAACTCCGCTGGAAGGCCGTTTTTGTTCCGTTTTATTTTACGTTCATGAATGTATGTGCGCTGGCAGGTTTGGTTCGCTATTTGCGGGGTAACCAATCAGGCACATGGGAAAAAGTCCGCCGGGCAAATGCGGTCAATTCCCTTACTTAATTAACGTTGTTGTTACTCATTACGTTATGGCGCAATCGGCTTTTTCTCTGACCAGACCCAACTCAGGCCAATTCTGGATGTACAGTCTCCTTGGAGCCTTGTACTCGGTTGGCATGGGTTATTTGGTCAGCAGGATGGGGCCGCTCGGGGCAGGTGTAGCCATTCTGCTACCCATTGGTCTGGTCATTATGATTGTGTTAATGATGGAGCCTCGCTTCGGCCTGTTTCTGTACCTACACCTTAGTTTTATTGTTGGTCTTACCCGGTTCTTCCCCGTTGAGTTTCCCGTTGGCCTGCTTATCGATGGTGTGTTGGCGCTGACCCTGGTGAGCACGCTTGTAAACGGCAGCCGCATGGAGTGGCGTGGGATGCGCAGCCCAGCTTTCGCTCTGGTCACCATCTGGTTTGTGTATACGCTTATCGAATTACTCAATCCAGAAGCTCCGTATCGCCCAGCCTGGTTCTTCCATGTTCGACCTTTTTCCATGCACTGGTTTTTTGCCGCATGCATTGTACTGGTAACACCCATTACCCGGAATGATATTCGTATTATGGTGAACTCCTGGCTTGGCTGGTCATTTCTTGCTGCGCTATGGGCCTTCAAGCAACAGTACATTGGACTCACGACAAACGAAACAATCTGGCTTAACTCGGGGAATAATGCGGTGACCCACCTCCTTTTTGGGCAACTGCGCAGCTTTTCTTTTTACTCCGATGCGGCTCAGTTCGGGGGCGAAATGGCAGGCGTTACCGTAGTGGCGGTTATTCGGGTGTTTGAAGAGAAAAAGCTACTCCATAAACTATTTTTTCTGGCACTGGCACTGGTTTACTTCTGGGGATATGCCGTTTCGGGAACGCGTAGTGCCCTTTTCGTGATGCTGGCCGGATTTCCGTTTTATCTGCTCCTCAAGCGCGATTTCCTTAAACTCGCCATTGGCGTAGTGATGGCGGTTCCGCTGGTTTTACTCCTGCTGTACACCAGTGTGGGCAGTTCCAATTACCAGGTGCAGCGAATGCGGTCGGCCCTGACTCCAATGAACGACCCTTCGTTTATTCTACGCCTGCAAAATCAGCAGAAATTGAAAGGGTATCTATCGCACTATCCATTTGGGGCGGGTATCGGTACATCGACGGACATGGGAGCGCGCTTTTCGCCCTGGCACTGGGCCGCGCAAACACCCCCCGATAGCTGGTATGTAGAACTCTGGATTGAAACGGGTCAGGTTGGGCTCACGCTGTACATTCTTATGATTTTGGGGCTGGTTGGGCTTGGCGTCTGGCGGGTCTGGCAATTGAAAGACCCGTGGTTGATCAAAATTATGTACGCTTTTCTGGCCGAGTTTGTCGGGATGGCGGTCATGGCTTATTCCAACCCTGTGCTGGGTCAATTCCCAACGGATACGATCATTTTCATTAGTACAATGCTGATTGTCACCTGCTATCGGTGGGATATACGACCAGTAAACCAGCCATCTGATGTGACACTCCAAAAACTTCCCACACTTCAGTTATGAAACAGTTCGACAGCATTATCTGCATTACGCAAACCTCCTGGAATGGCGATTTCCAGAAGGCTGTAGTACAATTGATGACAGAGCTCTCTGCTCGTCATCGGGTGCTCTTTGTCGATTACCTATACACGATTAAAGATTTCGTAGCGGGACGAAAAGATAAGCCCGCTGGGGAAATCCTGTTTGGTAATCCATTGACCAAAATAGACAACGGAGGTGGCGAAGACCTCTATGTGTGGGCTCCGCCTATGATGCTTCCCATCAATTGGCTGTCGACAAAACCACATGATCAACTTCTTCAATTGAATACGAATCGCCTGATCGGTCGACTTCGGTCGGTCATGAAGCAGCTAAATATGCGTCGACCACTGGTTATCAATGCGTTTAATCCTGTGGTTGGGTTGCCTATGTTGGGAAAGTTGAATGAATGTGCCACGCTATACTACTGCTTCGACGAGATCACCACGGCTGGCGACTGGATGAGTCGGCATGGTGGGCGTTACGAAGAAGCCTATTTAAGACGAGTCGATGCGGTGATTACTACGTCGGAAACGTTACGGCAGGATAAATCCCGGATGCAGCCCCAAACCTACTGCGTGAAGAACGGGGCCAATTTTGATCTTTTCAACAAAACCCGGCAACTGGCTCAACAGCACCCACCCGAAAAACCGATCGTAGGTTACTTGGGCTCTGCCGATAATCGGGTTAATATCGACCTGATGGAACACTGTGTTCGCACGATGCCCGATGTTGAATTTCAGTTCATCGGCGAGGTTCATGAACCTCAGTTACCGCAACGGCTAGGTGTATTTCCGAATGTGAAATTTATTCCGCCCCATCAACCTGCCGAGTTGCCCCCACTACTGGCGAAGTGGAGCGTGGGCTTAATTCCGTTTGTGTGCAACAAACATACATACACCATTTACCCGCTGAAAATCAACGAGTATCTGGCCGCCGGACTTGCCGTTGTGTCAACTCCGTTTTCGATTTTAGACGATTTTGACGGTGTTATTGAACTGGCCGATACGCCAGAACAATTTGCTCAGGCCCTTCGCCGTGCACTAGCCGATAAAGATGCTGAGCGCGTTCAGCAACGGGTCGATATGGCGAACCGAAACTCCTGGACAGAACGCGCCCACGAGTTCGAAGCCGTTATTCAGCGCGTTCCCAAAGCCTGGCGACAGGAGCAGACAGCGTAGTAGCACATTGCGTTTTTATCCAATTAACCATGATAGTATTAAGGCATTTAGACAGCATGAAGACACCTATTGCCAATCGATTTAGTCACCTTACCCTACGGTTCGTATGGGTGCTAGCTTTATGGATTGCGGGATATGGAGTGAGTTACGGGCAGGGAGGTACACCTCAGAGAGCATCTACCACAAAACCACTCGCAGCTACTGTAGCCAGCGGACCAGTGGATAGCCTGACATTTGATTTTAATCAGGACATTTCCGTTCAGCTCATCTCCTTCGATGAGATGTATAAAATAGCTCTGGCTTATTCGCCAGCCGTTAAATTCGAGAGTGCGCTGGCAACAGCCCAGCAGGCAGCTTACCAGCTTTCCAAAATGCAACTCCTGAACAATGTTGGTGGATTCGCCAACTATTCAATGGGGAATCAGGCCATTCTCTCAACAGGTACCAGTGCCAATGATCAGTTGGGGCAAATCTCCAACGGTTACCGGGTGGGTTTTAATTTATCGGTTAGTATCCACGACATATTCGCTCGCCCTCAGGAGATTAAGCTGGCCCGCGCCACATTTGAAGCCAATGCCGAGCGCAAACGAACGGCTGAAATTCAGCTAAAACGAGACCTTTTCAACCTCTACCAGGACCTGCTGTTGTCGCAACGGGTATTGCAAATACGTCTGCGCGATGATCAATCCTCGCTGGCAGCTTATCGGATTGCAGAGGTAGAAATGCAAAAGGGGAAAATCACCCCTGAAGCGGCTGCCAACAACAGCAGTCGATACGCTGAAAGCCGAACCACGGTTGAACAGGCCAAGACCCAGTTTATCAAAAATATTTATGCACTCGAACTCTTTGTTGGAGTGCCTATTCGTCAACTGAAACGCATATAGCCCTATGAATTTCCACGAATTTGGGCGGCTCCTGAAGCGGCATCTCATCTGGTTTATTTTGTTCCCCTGTCTGGGGGCTGGAGCCATTTATTATTTTATGCGCAATGAGGTCCAGGTGTACAAGACCAAGGCAACCCTTTATACGGGATTCACGTCTGGCTACTCGCTGCGATCGGCAGAAGAAAATTTCCACGTCGATTATTCGGGCGTTAGTAATGCCTTCGATAACGTACTGACCACCCTCAATTCCAACCAGACACTATATGAAGTTGGGGTGCGCATGTTGACACAACATTTGTACGTAAAAAAGCCATCAGATCGCGAGCTTTCAGTAGCCAGTTTTCAAAAGCTACAGCAGGCAATTCCGGCCAGCTTACGTCAGACCCTGATTAGCTCTGGCATTCCAGACTCCACCCGTAATCAGATTAACCGGTTGGCGCAGAGCCAGACCGATAATCCGGTTCGGAGACTGTTATTCTCAGGCTCAGATTATTCGGCAGATGTAATCGGCAAAAAGCTTAAGTCCTCACGGAGAGGAGGAAGCGATATGCTTGATCTGGATTACGAAGCCGAAGACCCGGCAATTGCCCAGCAAACGTTGAATATGGCAATTCTCGAACTGAACGAGCGGTACTCGTCGCTGAAACGGAGCGAAACGAATCCGGTTGTTACCTATTATGAAGAAAATACCAAGACTGCCAAGAAACGTCTGGATCAGGCTGAATCGAAACTAAAGTCTTTCAACGTACAACACAATGTACTCAATTTTGAAGACGAGCTAAAAACCCGCTCAACTACCCGCGATGCGTTAGTGACTGAATATAATGAGGAGGTCATGAAGAGCAGAGCGGCCAAGGCGGCCCGAGACGCGCTGGCCCAGCGTATGACGCAGGGCGGTACACTGTTGAAAATCAATACGCAGTTAACCGATAAGCAGGCCGAATTGACTGCTGCTGAATCGCAGTTGATCAATGCCCGCGCCAATAATCAGTCTCAGTCGGTACTTGACCAGTATCAGGCCAAAGTCAATCAGGTCTCTTCAGAGTTGAAACAGATTGCTCAGAATTATTTTGCGGCCGACAATACAGCCGAGTCGATTCCGAAACTAACCCTGATCAACGGCTGGCTGGATAAAGTATTGGCCTACGAAGAATCAGCCGCACGTCTGGACATCGTTAAGAAACGGATGGATGACTATCAGGCTGAATCGGCTGCATTTCCTCCGCTGGAATCAGAACAGCGGCAGTTAACCCGTGATCTGGAAGTTGCCGAGAAAGAATACATGGCCCTGGTTCAGTCGCTTAATCAGGCAACTGTTCATCGGCAGGATATTTCCATCGATGGTGCGTTAACCGTTCTGGACCCACCTGTATTTTCGCTATCGCCCCAGCCTCCCAAACGCTGGCTTTTTATGGCTATTGGCGCAGGTGCAGGTTTAGTCATCGCCTTATTGCTGGCAGCCTTTCGTACGCTGGCCGATAAACGGGTTAACTCCGCCGATCAGGCAGAACAGCGCATTGGCACTACGATGTCAGCGCTATTCCCGACGGTTAAAAAGTTTGCGATCAATTTACGCGCCAGTCGAGCTGCTACCAGCATGTTTGAACAACTGGCCAATGCGATCAATATTACCATAGAGCAGCGTAGTACGCCATCGTATCCGCCGGTTATAACGCTATTCAGCACTCGTGGGAAGCAGGGTAAAACCTGGCTTGCACACGGTCTGGCGCGACTATTTGCGGAATCTGGTGAACAAATAGCGTACTACTACCCTCGCCTGGAAGCTTCCGATCAACCCTTCGAGCAGGAAGGTATTTATTTTTATCCCTACGAGATCCATCCGAATTTCAGGAATGTTCGTGAGCCGGAAGATTTGCTGCCGAATGATAGTTCATTGCCAGCAACGGTTTTCAACAAAATTATCATGGAACTTCCTCCGCTCGTTAGCAGCCCACTTCCGCTGCATCTGGTCAGCCGCAGTGCCGTTTCGATATTGATTTTCACGTTGCATACGATATGGGGACGGCGGGATAAACAGCTTTATGCTCAATACCTCAAGACAGCGAAGCAGCCCGTGCTGGCTACGCTGAACAAGGTAGAAGATAGTAACGTCGACGCACCAAGTCTCAACGACATGGAGCAGGGCTTAGTCCGCAACAGCCCCTACAATGCTCCCACAGCAGCCACCCGTTCTACCAAAAAAGAGAAGGCGCTTAACCGATAGTCGACATGAACAACAAGCAGCAGGCAATTAGCGGTGGCAAGTGGATGAGCCTTTCAACGGCTCTATCCACCCTGTTGCAATTTGTACAGGTAGCGGTACTGGCCCGCCTACTGGAAGCATCCGTTTTCGGAATTGTCAGTGTTAGTACTCTGCTGATTGCATTCTTCAGCATTTTTGCCAACCTGGGCTTTTCCAATTCCATCATTTACAAACAGGAAGAAGATCAGCAGGTTTTATCCACGATCTATTTGCTGAATCTGGCGCTTGGATTAGTGGTTGGCATTCTGGTTTTCTTTAGCTGGCCACTAGTGGTGGCCTATTACAAAGAACCCCGGCTGGAACCGGTCATTAAATTATCGTCTCTGTATTTTATCATTGTTTACGTCGGTCAGATCTATCTGTTTTTATTACAGAAAGAACTGCAATTTAAGCAGGTAGCCACCATCGACATGGCCGGTACGATCATTGGTTGCGGTACAACTATTGGGCTGGCCTATATGGGTTTCGCCGAATTAGCCCTGATTTTTGGTCAACTAGCTCAACAAACCATAAAATCAGTACTTCAACTGGTGTATGGAGGCCGTCTGTTCACGCCCACGTTAACCTTTGATCTGAATCTGATCAAAGATCACCTTCGGTTCGGGCTCTACAATGTGGGAGATGGAATTGTCGGATTTATTCAGGCCAACTCCGACAACATTCTGGTTGGGGGTATGCTGGGTGTAAAACAGTTAGGCTATTACACGCTGGCGTCGCAACTGGCGGTCTTTCCCATTTCCAAACTCAGTCCGATTGTGTTGCAGGTGGCCTACCCCATTCTGGCCCGCCTGAAAGGAGACACCGATGAGCTCAAGAAATCGTATCTGTCCATCCTGGATTTACTTACTTACGTAAACCTGCCTTTACTGGCGGGCTTATTTATCACCGCCGATAGTGTGGTACCACTTTTCTATGGTCCTGGTTGGGAGCCCACGATTCAACTCATTCGCATTTTTGTTTTCGTCAGCATTTTCACATTCCTCAGCAATCCGCTCTTTACGCTGGCTTTTTCGAAAGGTAAACCGAAACTACTTTTTTTCCTAAATGTGATCACCTTGTTCATTAAAGTACCACTCGTTTACGTGCTTGCTCAGTACTGGGGTGTTGTTGGTATTGCACTGGCGTTTATGCTGGCGACACTGGCCAATCTGGTGATGAATTTCCGGATTGTTCATACGTTGATTGGGCCGTTCCTGGGCGAATTCGCTCAGTCCATTGCGAAACCGATCCTATTCTGTCTGCTCATGGTAGGCGCTATTGTGCTGTACAAATCATACGCCGATTCGATCAGTGTTGTACATACCATTGTGCAGATTGTGCTGGGTGGCCTGATTTACATTGGACTAACGCTTCGGTATAAGTTTCCATTGGCAGAACTCAAAACGTTGGGTAAGGCAGCGTGAGATTTCCAAACGAACGAATAAACCTGAATTATCAAATTAGCCTATAACTAACCCATGCAACGGCTTATTTTAAAATCACTTTATCTAGTAGCCTGGCTAAACCATCCGAAGCTCCATAAGGATCTGCACTATTTTATACGCGACAATTACTATTGCAAACTGGTCCAGGGCCGCTATGTAATACGGGATTACATCCTGAAGAAAAAATACAAAGTCATCAGCTATCAGGGTGAATTTGATCAGGAGCTTCGCTATGTTATCCCGTTCGCGTACTGGCATTACTTGAATGGCACGCTGAAAAAAACCATTTCGGCCTGGCGCACGAAAGAATTTTATTTTTTTAGTCCAGAACACGAAGAGCGGTTTGAGAAACGGGTCTGGACAGAGTCATATGGGCACTATGATATACCCAATATGACACATAGCAATTCGTATAGTTTTCGCAATTGGGCACAGGTTCCGTTCAAGGCTCACTACAAGAACGATGTATTTGTCTATGACAAACCGCTGCTGATTATTGCCAATAAGTATAATATAGAATGGGATCAATCGCCCATCAACTTTCTGGATATACCAACGCTCGAACGCATTATTCAAACGTATGGCGCACGGTATCAACTCATTTACAACCGTCCCTTGCCCAGCCAGATTGTAGAGGATAACAGCGAAACGATGTCGCTGCACGAACACAACTGGCTTCGAAAAAACTATCCCGAGGTGCTGTTGATGGACGATCTGTTCACCAAGTATCATCCATCTGTGGTCAACAATTACAATCACCTGCAACTGATGGTCTATGCCAACTGCGACCATTTTATTTCAATGCACGGGGGTACAGCAGCCCTGGCCAGTTGTTTCGGTGGCACAAACATTATTCTGTCGAATCCGAAATGGGGGCACGAGCATGCCTTTAACGAATACGAAACGCTATTCCCCAAACTATCGGGGGCAACGATTTTACACGCCCGAAATCGGGATGAGATTTTCACGTTTCTGAGTACCCATTTCTGACACCAATCGCCCACTTAGGTATTTATAAAAAACAGAATTGTCATGATTATCAGCAGGATAACCAGTGGTTTAGGAAATCAGCTTTTTCAGTATGCGGTTGCTCGTCACCTCTCATTGAAAAATAAAACCCCTTTGTACGTAGACCTGAGTTATTACTTATATCAATACGATGATGATACCTCACGTTCGTTCAAACTTGGGAATTTTTCAGCTCCCTATCGTACGCTTCAGGAGTCGCCGGTTGAGTATGTTTCTAAATCAACAAAACTCCTGCCAAACCGTAGTCTGAAACCCTTTTTTCTATTTTTAAAGGAAAAACAATTTCACTTCGACGAACAGATCCTCAAGTCGCGTGCGGGTTGTGTTATTATGGAAGGGTTCTGGCAGTCGGAGGCTTATTTCCGGGATAGTGCAGACATCATTCGGCGCGACTTTCAGTTGAGCAAAACGCCCAGTCCTGAGTTCGATCAATACTTACAACAGATTCGGGATACCCCCGTGCCGGTTTCTATCCACGTTCGGCGGGGTGATTACGTTAACCATCCTGAGTTCAGTAAAACGTTCGGATTTGTGGGGCTCGACTATTATAAGAAGGCAATTCGGTATGTGACAAAGGAAATTAAAAACCCCCATTTCTTCGTCTTCAGCGATGATAAGGACTGGGTTAAGGAAAATTTACCATTGCCCAGCGATAGCGTTTTTGTCCAGAACACCGGCCCAACCGGCGATGTGGCCGACCTGGTTCTGATGAGCCATTGTCATCACCACATTATTGCCAATAGCTCATTTAGCTGGTGGGGTGCCTGGCTCAATCCAAATCCTGACAAACTGGTGATCACTCCCAAGAACTGGTACAAGGATAAACCCGACTGGGATACAAGGGACTTGCTCCCACCTTCCTGGTTATCACTCTAATCCGGTTCACATCAGCGATTTTCCACCAACCATGAACGTATTCATTGACCATCAGAAATTCACTACGCAGAAGTACGGCGGTATCAGTCGCTACTTTGCCAACATTATTGATGGCATCAAGCACTCTGATAATATCACGTATAAGCTGGGTGTTCTGCATGCCAAAAATCATTACATCCAGGGAGAACCACTGGCCATGAAAGGGGCATTGAGCGACCGGATTCTGGGAAAGAAACCCCGAGTTGACTACCTGTTGAATCAGTACTACTGCGAACGGCTGCTGAAAAAAGGGGATTTCGATGTGTTTCATCCAACTTACTACGATCCATACTTTCTCAAATCCTTAAAAAAGCCGCTGGTTATCACGATTCACGATCTGACGTATGAGCGCCTGCCCGAATATTTCTGGGCGCAGGACCCGCTTACTCAACAGAAGCGACTCAACATTGAACGGGCTGACGCGATTATCGCCATCTCCAAAACCACCCGGAAAGATCTGCTCCATTTTTTTAACGTCGATCCGGCTAAAGTAGCGACAATCTACCACGGCATTGACCTGGATACGCCTTTACAGTTTGAGCCGGTACCTAACCTGCCCGAACGCTACGTACTTTTTGTGGGCGACCGAAGTGGGTATAAGAACTTTTATCTGTTTATGAACGCCATCCAGCCACTAATGCTGGATTCGCCAGACCTAAACGTGATACTGACGGGGGGTGGAACACTGGCCGTAGCGGATCAGGAATTCCTGCTACGACTGGGTCTCACAGATCGGGTAAGGCACATTAACGCCACCGACGAGCAACTCAATTTTCTGTATAAGAACGCGCAGCTTTTTGTCTATCCATCGCTGTATGAAGGGTTTGGTTTACCAATTCTGGAAGCCTTTAAGGCACAGTGCCCCATTTTGCTCAGCGATACAGAATGCTTCCTGGAAGTAGCCGAGGATGCAGCTGTCTATTTTAAAGCGACCGACCAGAACGATCTGACTAGTAAGCTATCCAGCACGCTGGCAGATAGCGCTTTACGAGCGCAATTAGTTGAACGAGGCTCGAAACGACTGCTGGATTTCCCCCTTAAGAAGTCGATCGATCAAACACTTGACGTATATAGATCTCTAACCTGAGCTAAGCATCGAAAACGCTTTACACCATGAGATTTCGAGCGGTTGATACATTCAGAGGCATGGCTGCAATTATGGTTATTCTTTTCCATTTGCAGCACTTAACAGTATTATCGGGCATCGCCTTCATTGCGAAGAGTGACATTTTTGTCGACTTCTTTTTTGTCTTATCTGGCTTTGTGATCACTTACAGTAATTACGATAAGATTACTAATCTGGCCAGTATCAAACCGTTCGCAATCAAGCGGTTTCGACGCCTGTATCCGCTCCACCTGTTTACCTTGTTGCTCGTGCTTGCGTTCGAGATTTTCCGATACGCCATTGATCACTACGTTGTTAAGCTCGCTAACCCGGTCTTTGCAGAGGATAAATCGTTCGTTTCGTTCCTGGCCAATCTCACGCTGACCCAATCGTTACATTTGTTTGATCGCGTCACCTGGAATGGGCCTAGCTGGAGCATTAGCGTTGAGTTTTACACCTATCTGGTCTGGGCTTTTTGCCTGGTACTTTTCCGCAAGAATTTACTGATTATCTGTGGCCTTTGCTTCAGTTTGGTGGCCTGGTTCATTGTTCGCCATCATGGTAGCATTATCTATAACTACGACTACGGATTTGTTCGATGCCTGTACAGTTTTCTCATCGGTATGTTGACGTATCGATTGGGTCGCCGGTTATCACCATCGGGTAACTACTGGCCTGCTTCTATCGCAGAAATCCTGTTGCTTGGTCTGACGATCTATACGGTTAGCGTATTTACTCATTCAGAAAGCTGGCTAATGCCCTTTCTGTTTGCCCTGGTTATCCTTGTTTTCTCCCGCGAAAAGGGTGCCATTGCCAAGTTTTTAGCCAGTGATCGACTGGAGTTTCTGGGCAGACTCTCATACTCCTACTACCTCAATCACTTGATTGTTCTGAATGTCCTGGATCTGGTGTTATTCAAGGTTATGAAGCTCCCGGCTTCAAGACTGGGTGAATCGCTGTACATCCTTACGTGTCTGGGTTGTGTTCATCTGCTGTCGGTCTTTACCTATCGGCATGTCGAACTGATACTCCAGAAACCTTCATCGAATCGGTCTGTAAAGTCAGTTGCCGAGGCAACGGCTTTTTAAATTACCATCTACTTTACTTAAACCTCCATGACTATTTTAAAAGCACCCGCTTGGATTGACCAGTTCAATTTTCCTTATACATCGTTTGATGCTATTCCAAAATCTGTTTTTGATACCATCAACCGTGATCTGGAAAAACTTCAGCATCCTGATCCGCTGGTTAGTATTGTCATTCCAGCCTGGAACGAAGAAGTGAATGTTCTGCGGAGTATTGCGTCGTTAGCCAAACTAAAGACAACCCTGCCGTTAGAAATCCTGGTTGTCAACAACAACTCGACCGATGATACCCAGAAAACGCTGGATAGTCTTCGGGTTCGTAGTGTCTTTCAACCTATCCAAGGCTGGGGGCCTGCCCGGCAAATGGGGCTGGAGCATGCCCGTGGAAAGTACATACTCACGGCTGATTCAGACTGCCTGTATCCGCCCGATTGGGCCGATGAGTTGATGGCCGCCTTGCAGCAACCTGGAGTTGCCTGTGTGTATGGCCGCTACTCCTTTATTCCATCGCCAGGGTTTCCTCGCTGGAAACTCGCCATGCTGGAAGCCATGAAAGATAGTATTGCTGAGTTGCGGCATTTGAAACGGCCACAGCTGAATGCCTTCGGCATGAGCTTCGGCTATGTCCGGGAATATGCCTTAAAAATCGGGTATGTCATGCACAAAATTCGGGGTGAGGATGGGCGTATGTGTTTTGACCTGATGAAGTACGGAAGTGTTAAGCAGGTGAAATCAGATAAGTCGCGCGTTTGGACAGGTACTCGTACCCTCGAAAAAGATGGTAGCTTTTCGCGAACCGTATGGCTAAAAGTAGGAATCGAATTGCGTCGTTTCGGGAAACTGTTTGTTTCGCAACAACCTCACGACACCAAAACATCGGTCAATAATTAAATGTTACCGAGTTAAGGCCAATGTTTACCAAGATGGGTTATGCCTGTACACCGATCAGCTCTTTACTGGATTATCTGCTTGCTGATACTGCTGAATGGCAGTGCAGTATGCCAGGCACAATGCAGTCAGGGGTCGATTATTTGCGAAACATTTGGCGCAGGTCTACGAGGGGCATTACCCGCAGGACAGACAAGTTTTACCTATACCCCAATTACGTGCCCAGGTGATGGTGAATACAATTTAATGGACACGGTATCAGGGGGTTGCCACGGCGATGCCTGGCATGAGTTGAGAGAAGATCATACGCCAAACGATGTGCGGGGTAATATGTTCGTTGTCAACGCGTCGTATCAGCCCAGCGAATTTTATAGTCAGCAGGTTACAGGATTGTGCCCCGGCGTTACGTATGAATTTTCGTTATGGGCATTGAATTTGAACAAGATTTTGGAAGCAGGTAGCTGCGATGGATTCAGCCTCAGAAACCCGATTATCGTTATGCGGATTGAACAGACAGACGGAACACTCATCAACGAAATTACGCAGCCAGCTGTGCCTCGTTCGGCCATAGCGACCTGGGTTCAATTGTCGATGAAGTTCGCTATTCAGACCGACACTGATGCGATTGTTGTCAAACTGATTAATCAGGGATTAGGTGGATGCGGCAATGATCTGGTTATAGATGATATTGGCTTTCGGCCGGTTCACCCTGACCTGACCATTCAGTTTCCTAACACAACAAATACCACGACCACCGCTTGCGCCGATACTCCCCTGACCTTAAGCGTTGGGGCATCTGTCGGCTATCCGAATCCTGCTTATTTATGGCAACAAAGCCTGGATAATGTTAACTGGACAACTGTACCGGGTTCAGGACAGACTAGCTATACCATCAATCCGGTTCGGGCGGGACGCACCTATTATCGGCTTCGGAATACTCAGAAAATCAATGAGTCGGCCGTTGGCCGGTCGCAGTGTTCGGCAGAATCAAACGTGCTGGTTGTTGATGGAAGGCCAGATGCGCCCTTCAGCCTCGGCGACGATCAGTTAATTTGCGAAGAGACGTCGCTCACGTTGACTATACCGGCGTCATTACCTGCCGGCACTACGTTTGCCTGGTCTAATCAAAGCACTCAGCCCCAATTTGTTGTTACTGCAGCAGGGGCTTACTGGCTGGAAACGAATCTGGCGGGATGTACCTATCGGGATACGATTAATGTGGTCACGCAGAATTGTCATCTGGAAGATACGTATGTGCCGGATGCTTTTTCACCAAATGGCGACTCCGTTAACGATAAGTTGATTGTTCGACATGCGGGTCAGTTTACGACCTATTCGTTTCGGGTGTATGATCGCTGGGGAAGCCTGATTTTTGTCAGTAATGAGCCCGATCATCCGTGGGATGGCACCTTTCGCAATCAACCGTGTAGTACGGGTATTTATGCCTGGACGATGAATTACAGCCTTCTAAATTCATTAAATCAGGAACGCTATTTTACCCGAAGTGGTCGGGTTATGCTAATTCGTTAAAACGATAGTCAAGTTGTTTATCCGATGATACAGACTTATTACTTTCCGGATGTCACGCTGTTGATAACCCATTATAATCGAAGCCATTCGCTGGAAAATCTCCTACTTACCTTCCAGCGGTTAAACTGTCGGTTTGGCGATATCGTCGTGTCGGATGATGGTAGTAAGGAGCCTCATCTTATTCATCTAAACCAGCTAAAACAAGTCTTTGGTTTTCAACTTATTACCACACCTGTCAACAAAGGGTTAGGCAATAATATCAACAAAGGTCAGGATGCAGTGAAAACGCCCTATACGCTTTATGTTCAGGAAGATTTTGAACCACTGCCCGAATTCCCGGACAAGCTGGTCGAATCGCTAAACACCATTAAAGAGCACCCCGAATTCGATGTGATTCGTTTCTACGCGTATATCCGCTATCCCTATTTACAACCCTATAATGATGGATTTTCCAAGATGGTCATACCGCCCTGGGCCACTCGATACACTAAGATTTACGCGTACAGTGACCATCCGCACCTGCGCCACAGTTCATTTTTCGAGAAATTTGGCCGTTATGTAGAAGGACTTCGGCCCGATAAAACGGAGTACTGGATGTGTATTTCCTTTATTCAAAACAAAGGGCAGGGCCTGTTTTACAACGACTTTCAGCAATTGTTTCACCAGAAAAATAGTCAGGATGAGCCCAGTACGTATAGTATGAAACAGTGGTCAGTCAGCAACAACTCACTACTGGTATTTGTACGGCACATTTACCGACAGGTTAAATATAATTATGATATCTATTTCAGATAGCGACCTAGCTAATTAATCCATGATACAGACCTATTACTTTCCGGATGTCACGCTGCTGATAACCCATTATAATCGAAGCCATTCGCTGGAAAATCTCCTAATCACCTTCCAACGGTTAAACTGTCGGTTTGGCGATATCGTCGTGTCGGATGATTGTAGTAAGGAGCCCCATCGAACCTACCTGACTCAATTGCAGCATACCTGGGGCTTCCAGCTCATTACTACGCCAGTCAACAAGGGCTTAGGAAACAATATCAACAAGGGGCAGGATGCGGTAAAGACACCCTATACGCTGTATGTTCAGGAAGATTTTGAAGCTATGCCCAAATTTCCGGAAAAGATGGTTGAAGCCCTGTCCATTATGAAACAGGAATCGAAATTCGATTATATCCGATTTTATGGCTATTTACGATTCCCTTATTTAAAGCCATTTAATGCGTCATTTTCAGAGTTTTTTATTCCCTCCTGGGCCATTAATTACAAAAAGCTTTACATCTACAGCGATCATCCTCACCTGCGTCGGAGTTCGTTTCTGGAGAAATTTGGGAGATATGTAGAAGGCATCCACTCCGATCAAACTGAGTATCGAATGAGTATTTCTTTTATACAAAAGAAAGGGCAAGGGTTGTTTTACAATAACTATACGGAGTTGTTTCAGCAGAAAAATAGCCAGTCAGAGCCCAGTACGATCCATCGTGAACGGTGGACATTTAGTCGGAACCTGTTCATTGCCACAGCCCGGTATATTTATCGCCACATCAAAATTAATTACGATATTCGCTTTATGCGGACTTAGGTTTGGCTTGAATAGGTGGTTTTTCTGCTCTACCGCATGCTAAAATCGTCGTAGTGAAATCGACGCTTATCGAATCCATAGGCGTCAAGACCTTTAAGCAGGCATTGCGCGAAAGCAGGCGGACCACAGAACCAAATACTCACATCCTCAAAACTTCCCACAACCGATTGGATTAAATCTACTGTCAGATACTCGTTTTTGGTTGAGTTCAGGTGATAGAAATTCACGCCACTTCGCTGACACAATGGTGCCAGGGAAGCTGGAAACAGTGTATCCTGATCGCTGCGTGTGGAATACCAAAAATCAATTGACTGACTGGTCCCACCGTGCCTGACCAGGTAGTCCAAACGGGCAAGAAACGGGGTGATCCCGATACCACCAGCCACCCAAACCTGCCGCTTGCCGGGGCTGTCAAAAGTAAACTCTCCATAAGGCCCTTCAACGTTAACAGGCTGACCAATCTGAAGACGATGGGCTAAGTTCGTTGTGAAGCTTCCTAATTCTTTGATAGCAAAGCTCAGTTGGTTGGGATCATCACCTGATGACGCAATCGTGAACGGATGCGGTTCGCTGTCGTGGGAAAACGTCAGAAAAGCGTATTGGCCCGGCTGATAAATGATCGACTGACCACGACCAGTCGTCGCCGAAGCGAAGGTCTGTTGCATCGTCAATCGGATGCCCAGAATACCATGATCATGTTGCTCAATCTGTTGGATAACAGCGGTTACCTTGCGCGATGCACCGATTTGCTGGAAGAGGCCAATGAGCGCTGCGATCACGCCGACGGCCAGTAGTATAAGTAGCAAATACCCAGCCGGTGTAGTTAACCAACGTTCTTTGAGTTGCGCAGTGGCTCCGTGGTAGGCCGCGATCAGGAAAATACCGGGAAAAAGTTTATGTGATTTCCGGAAGATGTGATACGGAATTTTTGTAGACAAGGCAATAATCACCAGTATAATCAGGCCGTAAAACACCCACTCTACCAGGAATACCCCACTCTGAAAAAGGTCAATTTCCAAATCCGAAAAACCGCTACCATCGGTCAACTCACCTGGATTCGGAATAACACCCCATTCTACTAACCATTTCGGGGCTTTTTCTGCGAGCCAGTGAAGAACAACCAGTATTGTCGAAACGATTCCGGTCCATTTATGAACGATATAGGCTTTATCCAGACCTCGCATCCAGTGGTTAATCAGCGGCAGCCGCACGGAAATAACCATCGACAGTACCATCAGCGACATGGTCGAAAGGCCCGTCAGGTACACGAATTGTTCCCGTACTTCCCAGCGGGTTGGATTGGCTATTAGGTGCTCTGGCCCCGGCGACAGGGCAAAAATCAGGCAAGCGGTCCCCAGGGCTCCGAAGATCCATTTAGTCGTCGTTTTCATAGTTGATGAAGAGGAAGGGTTAACTTATTACGGCTGCTTTCATGCTCGTTTTGTTTTCATTGGGACAAAACTAGGCCCCCGTTGGACCATCAAACGATAACATTTGTTACAAAATGGGGTAATGAGGCCGTTTCGGTCGTTTAACGAATTCAGAATAAGTAGCAGATTCCCTATAAAACAATATACTTCCTGAAAGACTTACTATTGAACATAACCTCACGAGTACGCTTTGCCAGGCAGCAGCTACTCACTTGTTTTCTTACGTACTGATTAAGGACCAAAACAGAATGAATCAGGATAAGATCAACATCGCTAAAGCTAGCTATGATGCTTTCGCCAGACAAGACCGGACTGCCATTGAAAAGCTGATGGCCCCAGACCTTTCGTTCACCAGTCCAGTTGACAATCAGCTTGATCGTAAAACCTATTTTGAACGCTGTTGGCCCAATGGCGACCTATTCGAAGCGTTTAAATTCATTTATCTAGTGTCCCTAAACGATCAGATTTTTGTCACGTATGAAGCAAGCCGGAAAGATGGTGCTGCTATTCGCAATACGGAGATCCTGACCATACAGAATGATCAAATAGTCAACATAGAAGTCTACTGGGGCTGGAATATCCCGCATCCGGCAAAAATAGGGGACTCGGTGCCTGAAGAAGGAAAATAGCCGCCAGTTGCTCAGTAGCAGGCGTTCTGCAACAGCCACGGGCATTACATATTCCGTGAAAAATGTGACTACAATAAACCGAGATTGGGCTAAATGACTTCGTTTGCTCAATAGCAACTTTGCCAGGCAAAATCTAATTAATTATGAGCCAGAAGCAAAGTTTAAACGTAGTTGTTATAGGGGCTAGCGGGACGATTGGTAAATTGCTAGTTCAAAGCTTACAGGAAAAAGGACACCAGGTTATTCAGGTTTCCCGTAGCTCAGGCGATTATCAAGCAGATATACGGGATAAGCAAAGCCTAGAAGCCTTGTTTGAAAAAATTGGCTCTGTTGATGCAGTGGCCAATGCCGCTGGTGAAGTAGTGGCCGGTCCTTTTACATCGCTGACGGATGATCAATATGCTCTTTCATTCAGGAGTAAACTTATGGGGCAAATCAATATCGTACGAACGGCTCTTCCTTACCTGGCCGATAGCGGCTCATTTACCCTCGTTTCGGGTGTGTTAACGGATGAGCCTATTGCAGGAGGCACCATCGGTACAGCCGTTAATGGGGCTGTGGAGGGATTTGTCAAAGCAGCAGCCCATGAATTACCACGAGGAGTGCGCATTAACTGCATCAGCCCAACTGTTCTTACGGAATCGGTTGCTTTTCACCCCTATTTCCCCGGATTTATTCCCGTTGACGGCTGGAAAGTGGCCAGGGCCTATGAACGATCAATTCTGGGTATCATTAACGGGCGTATTTTACACGTATAATTGCTGGCAAACGTAGGCTTACTTTGGCACTATGACTAATTTGGTAAACACCCCACATCGTATTCACTCAGTGGCAGAATTTCATCAACTGCTGGGGGTGCCCAAGCCGTTACATCCATTGGTAAGTATTATCCAATTCGAGTCAATCCAGTATTTACCGGCTAGTCTACCGCAATGCCTGACCTTTGATTTCTACTCAATCTGGCTGAAAAAGGATTTTAAGGGAAAAATGAAATATGGTCAGAATGAGTATGATTTTAATGAAGGGGTAATGAGTTTTTTTGCCCCCAATCAACTCATCACCAATCAGATACAGGGAGAAATAAGTCATAGCGGATGGTGGCTGATTGTCCATCCAGATCTGTTTTGGGGGTTCTCTCTGGCCAGAACCATAAAGGATTACCACTATTTTTCTTATGCCGTCTCTGAGGCCTTATATGTATCTGAACAGGAAGAGCACTTGGTTACCGGTTTGTTAGAGGGCTTTTACCAGGAATTAATTCAGCGAATTGATGATTTCAGCCAGCCGATTATGGTCGCCCAGATCGAGCTATTGCTCCGGTATGCCGATCGTTTTTATCACCGGCAGTTTATCACCCGTCGAAAGGCCAATCACCATCTGCTTGATCAGCTTGAGGATGTACTAACGGATTATTTTACGGTTGGTAGATCAATAGAATTAGGTCTACCAACCGTACAGTATATTGCAAACGCTTTGCATGTTTCCCCCAATTATTTAAGCGATGTGTTGAAGCTTCATACCGGTCAAAGCACGCAACAACATATTCAGGATAAACTGATCGAGCTGGCAAAGGTCAAGTTAACAACCACTCGCTTAACGGTTAGTGAAATTGCCTATGAGCTTGGCTTTGAGCATCCTCAGTCGTTCACGAAGCTATTTAAAAGCAAAGCCAATTGCTCTCCTGTGCATTTCCGCCAAAGTTTTAATTAGGTCGTGATGCACTCAACTTCACCTGACAGATTGATTAATCAACCAGATTTTGTAACTGTTGGGTAAACGATCTAAGCAAACGTTCGTGGCTGTTGCATAACTCACATAGGGCGATTATACTTGCTCAGGGTGCATGGCCAGTACCATTGGTCCATTGGGAAAAATAAGCGTTGGCTTTTTGTGCAGCACCTACTGCTTTTGCTGCCAACCCAGCTCCATAAAGGGCATTTAACCGCTTAGGGTGCTTCTGCAAATCTGTCTCATAGGCCGCTAATGCTTCAGTAGGTTTACCCAGTTGTAGCAACATGTCGCCTAGCAATTCTCTGGCAGGAAGAACCTCTCCCGGAGTGACAGGATGTTTCTGCATTTTATCTTCCCGGTCGGCTGCTTGCTGCATAAGCATTAAGGCTTTCCGATTATTTCCCTCTTTCAAGGATAACCAAGCTTCGGCGATGGTAATCTGGATGGCTACCTGATTGGCTTTGTAAGTGTCTTTTTTCTCCGTTAAGCGCTGCCGAAGGGTATCTAATTGAGTTAGTTCTGTTCTGGCGGCCGCTAGATTACCGATGTGGGCCGAACCTAATGAACGGGTAAAATGGATAATGGCAGCCTGCCAGGGGAAGTTTTCCCAGGGAAAATCAACGGGCGTTACCTGGAGACTGGCGGCTTCTGCCCACCGTTTGTTTTCCAATACGTAACGAGAGGGAATAGCTGCAAAAGCATACGCCACTTTGAAATTAACCGGCTGAACTTCGGTTATCGTTTTCAAATAATCCCACTGTTTTTTGGCCGAAGCATTGTCTCCTTTTTGCAGATAGGCATAGACCAGGTAGTCCAGCCCATGAAGCTCCTCATCCCAATGGCCCTTTATACCAGCAGCTTGCGCATAGCATTGGGCTGCCGATACCGAAGCCAGGTTTGACTCAATACATTCATTCCAAAGGCCTAACCGGGTAAAAATATGAGAGGGCATATGCAACGCATGGGCCGATGAAGGCGCAATCGACGCGTATTTTCTGGCGGCAGACAAGCCTTGCTGAGCCAGTTCAGGGTAATCATAGGTATGGATCAGATAGTGAACAATGCCGGGATGGTTAGGCTGACCCGGATAGAGAGCCTGTAAAATATCACCTGCTTTCTTTTGCTTGCTAAACGATTGATCGTCGGGGGTGGCAGCCGCATCAAGGGCCAGGGCGTAAAAAACAGCAGCCTCCTTATCGTCAGGGTACTTTTTGTACACGTTTTCCATCCCCTTTTCAAAACGCAGGCAACGGGTCTGGTGATCAACTTTTTGCCAGTCCTGGTAAAAAGAGCCAATAGCCTCCAGGTAATCAGCTTCTCGTTCTGAGGTTTCAAGTGACCTGGCAACTTGAATTGCCCTAGCCCCCTTTTGAAGTTCCTCCTCGGTGGGCGGGGTCCAGAGTGGATGGAAGTTAGCCATGGCTATGCCCCAGTAGCCCATCACACATTGCGGGTCCTGATCAATCACTTTGGCAAATGCTTTCTCGGCTTCGTCATATTCAAATGAATGTAAAAGTTTTATAGCCAGATCAAAATCTCCCTTGGTCTTTTGGCTACAAGAGGTTTTAAATTCGGCAGTGCCCAATTGCATCGATGGCGAACCGCATAGAATAAGCTGCCCTCTTTTTAAGTTTAACTCGTTAATTTGTTCTGCTGAGGGCCTATTCGTTTTCTGATTACAGCCATAAAGCAGAAGTAGGGCAATGAAAATGAGAGAGAATACGCTCTTTTTCATGGAAGGTACTGACGTCTGATTTTCTTAAAAACGGCGAGTAAACAAGTTAATTGAATTTATCTGTAGCGGGTGCAACTTCTGAGTAAGTGGTAAAAGCACCTCCATTCATTTTAGCCGACACTGGGTTGTGCAACCGCGAGGCTATCAAACGCTACGTTCTCGGCTGATGCAGACCGACAGTAGTAATTTTTCTGAATGCCATACGAATACAAAATGCGAAGTGCGTATTTTGTAGTGAACCTTAAAACCACAGCTAAACAAACATGTTACACTGTACACCCTTTCTTTTATTTGACGGAAATTGTGCTGAGGCAATGACCTTTTATCAAACGTGTTTTGGTGGAGAGTTAACCCTGATAAAACTCGGTGATACTCCGATGAAAGCCCAGTTTCCAGTAGAAAAACACGGCAGAATTATCAATGCTCAACTGAAAAGCGGTGCCATCGATTTTTCGGCTACAGACTGGATGGCTTCTCCCACACTCGAGCCAAAACCGGGGAATACGTTTAGCATATATGTCGTCGGCGAAGCCTATGATGAACTGAAAACAGTTTTTGACAAACTTGCCGAAGGAGCAGACAAGGACAAGAGAACGTTCATTGAGCTCCATATGATGCCATTTGGCATTTATGGTCAACTCACCGACAAATACGGTGTTTCCTGGATTTTTAAAGGAGATAAGGTAGAGTAACAACGGAGACTGAACTACAGTTTTTGTCGGGCGAGTTTCTGTTTGATACGACTCAAATGAACCCGACTAATTCCCAGATAAGAAGCAATATAATGTTGGGGTACTCGCTGAATAATGTGGGGCCTTTGGGCTACCAGATTTAGATACCGTTCCTGCGGAGTATCCCGAACGAAGGACAGAAAATGCTGCATGTAATGGAGGGTACGTTCAAATACCGCATCCAGGATTTTGTCCCGAATGTCCGCATTTTCACTTACTTCGGCTAGTATCCAATCCAGGTCGGTTTTGTCGATCCACCAAAGTGTACAGGGCTCAACGGTTTCGATGGAAAACAGGCTGGGAATACTTTTTTTAAAGCTTTCAATGGAGGAAACCGTATTATTTTCAAAAAAGAACTGGAAAGTCGTCTCCTCGCCTTTGTTGATAAACCATACGCGCAGGCATCCCTTTTCAATCAGGTAGGCTTTTCTGGAAATATCCCCTTCCCGAAGCAGAATTGTTCGGGCTGGCACATCGATCCGTTTAAAGCACTTTACGTAGGCATCCCATTTTTCGGGCGGGAATGGGAACTTCGTTCTGAATTTTTCGAGCATAGCCCAGGAAATGTCTTTTGTTCAGGATACAAATCAATGAAAATTCGCTGTAGCCAATGCCAAAGTAGCCCATTAATTGATTTTCTTTTATCCCTATACGCTTAACAGCGCAGGGTCGGCAGAAAAACTACCGACCCTGCGCTGCAAACAACTTACGGACTGTTATGCTCAATTCACTTTCAGAACCTTTTGCAATACCCGCTCTCCATCCTGCTTAATTTCCAGGATATAAATCCCGCCAGCCAGTTGCGACAAGTCCATTTTAGCCGTGAAGGCATCGCCTGTTTTTGCGATTTTAGTTGCCTGATGTAGCCGGCCC
Source organism: Spirosoma arboris (assembly GCF_009754945.1). GTDB lineage: Bacteria > Bacteroidota > Bacteroidia > Cytophagales > Spirosomataceae > Spirosoma > Spirosoma arboris. The sequence continues at coordinate 60,182 of NZ_WPIN01000018.1, read as the reverse complement.
AGACCAGCGTCAAACAGGTTAACCTCCAGCGGTGAATCGCTTACCCGTTCGGCATGAATGCTTACGAAACTGGCAGTAGGATTTGGGTAGACACGAACTGCTTCTGCCAGCGTTTTACCTTCGGTCGGCATTACAGCACCAACACGTGCATTGGGTGCTGCCGTTCCGGCCACCACAAAGATTGGGGTTTCGGTTACGGTGAGTTGTACCTTACCCTGATTTGTATTGACCGTTTGCAACGTCATATCAGTGCTGCCTACTTTAGGCGTATAAATCTGCGCCTGTGTAGCCGTGCCCAGATCCAGCGTATAGGTTGCCGTACGCCCTATCTCATCAGGAACGACCAGGACATAAGCCGATTTACCATCTTTCTCATACCGATCGACAATGGGATCATTGTTTGTCGTTTCCTTGTAGATATACTCCCCAAAAAGCTTGTTGGTTTGATATAGGAAATCAGCGGCAGGTCGGCGGGTTACGTTATCGCCATTAGCCAAGCCGGAGGTTCCGAACATGGCACCCGTGCCATTGTCATCGTAGAGTTGGTAGAAGAACAATTTCTCGATTCCCTTGCGGGCGTAGAACAGAGCTGTTCTCAAAATCCAGTCGCCCTGGGTTTCGAGTGCCGACTTATTGCCAATCGGAATAGCACGTATCGGGCTGCCCTGATTCACGTCATAACCCGCTTCGGTAATCCAGACAGGCATATCGTACGACAGCCGATGGGCTGTTTGTCGAAAATCATCGGCGATTCGATTGATGGGCGTCACCTCAGGAGCAGCCCCTCGTGTAGACGTTCCGCTCTGCGACGACGAGGTGTTATCGGAATACATGTGGTAGTTAATAATATCCCAGCATAAGTTAACGGTACCATCTGGGTTGTAGCCCCGATACTGTTTGCACCAGTCAACCATACCCTTCACATAATCGGAACCGGACGAAGCTGACGCCAGTCCACCAATAACCACTTTCACATTCGGATCAGCGTTTTTCACACCCACGCCAGGCCCCATTGTGTTTTTATTTCCATCGTAAAAGGCCGACAGGTTCGCGGCATATTCGCGGGCAGTCTGGTAGGCTTTTCGGCCTTTCCACCATTTATCACGTTCGTTATCGCACTCGATGTATTTGATCAAACCCAGTCCAATCTTGACCGAATTAGGCGTGTCGCCTGTCCAGCGAGGGGTTGAGTTGACGCTCAGCAAAGCTGGGTTGACGTTGGTATTGCTACCGTATCGAGCCATGTACTGAAAGCCTACCTTAGCCTGTTCCAGATACGAGTTAGGATCAGTCAAGTCCTTACCATAGCGTAGAGGCACATTTTCTCCATCGCGTTGATCCTGAGGATAGGTATTGGCAAGCCAGTCGGGTATTGTTTTCAGACAAGCCAATACGTCGATCCCTTCCGCTTTGCAGCGCTCGTACATGGCGTCAAAATTCCATCCTCCGCTTAGCGTCGGGTTATACGAATAACTACCTTCATTCGATTCCAGCTTGCTCCAGTCCATGTAGTGCCGGATACCTCCGAAGCTCTTCACGACGTTTACTTTCGCTTCATTGATCAGCCAGGGGGTATTTCCATCTGCAAAGTCCCATTCATAAGCATTTACCCCCAGCATATCTTTCAGCTTCACTGCCTTTGCCGGAGTTGGTGTAAATGTCTGCGTAGTGGGCGTATAGGAACCGTACAATTCCATTTCGGTTGGGAAAGCACCATAGGTGTTAATGACCAGATAGCGAGCGTTCGTTATGGGTTGATCCAGCATAAATTTAGCATCGCCAGACGTCGACCGATCTGGATAAGGTCCAACCCAACTGTCATATTGAGCTCCCGTGAACGTGGCAATGGGTATCCGCTGCCATTGATCGGTAATGATCGATACCGTCATCGGGTTACTGGTAAAGTCACCAGTAAAGTCGTAGAATTTCAGGCCCGCAATCGTCATTGACTCACCGGTCAGCAATGGGTAATAGGCATCGTAATTTGACAACACTTTACCCCAGCCGGTTTCCACGTTAACGTTCGTGATACCATCAAACAAGCCGTCCAATCCATTACTTACATTATTAAGCTGGTACCAACGCTTGGGATCAATCGGAATTTTCTGGCCTAGCGCAACAGCAGCGGCTGAATTAACAGTCTGCGTCTGGGTAACATTGGCAGCCGCCATAAAGGAAGTCGAAGCCACCTGCGACGCTGTAATTGTAGACGTTCCTGCGCCTACAATCGAGGCTTTCCATACACCAGTGGCATTCGAAACCGTAACAACCGATGGATTGGATGATGAAAAAGTTACCGGTGTTTCGCTGTTGTTAGTCGTTGCCACCAGGTTGAAGTCCGCATCGCCAACTGTTTTAGTAGGCAGGGCAGCAAACGTAACAACGGCGGGGCTTTGCACAGTACCTCCCTGTATGACGTTGAACCAGTTGAAATTCCAGGCACCCGCATTGGCATAAATGCGTAGTACCTGACTGCCGGCAGATAATGTAGCAGTGGTACTGACAGTCGTCCAGTTCTGCCAGCCATACGTACGAGGAACACTTACACTTCCCAACGTAGCACCAGCCTCCGATTTAATGGAAATGACACCATTGCCGTAACTGTTGGCCACCCGGAATTGGAATGTATATATCCCTGCTGAAGGTACAATAACATTGTAATCCATCCAGTCGTCATCGTCGATATAGCCCAGATTCAGGCCTCCCCCATCGTCGGAAGCCGTTTCGGGTCGCACATCGGTAGCTACGTCAAAACTCTCAGCCTCAATTTTTCCAGGTAGATTCCGACCGGGGGCGCCCTCAAACCAATTCAGGTTCCAGCCGCCTTTGACGATATAGAGTCGAAGTTTCTGGGTGCCCGCTGTCAGATGCGCTATGGCACCAATAGTCTGGAAATTTTGCAAGCCACCCGTTCGGGGCACATCGACCGATGCCGTCACCGTGCCATCGCTTTTGCGAAGTTCGAATTTTGCACCATCACTCCAGGCATTGGCCACCCGGAATTTGAGCGAATAAGCGCCCGTTGTAGCTACCGAAACGGTGTAATCCAGCCAATCACCATCGTCAATGTTACCGACGTTCAGCCCACCACCGGCATCCGAAGTTGTTTCAGTCTGGACACCCTGCATAGCCACATAATCTTCGGCTTCGATATGACCGGGCAATGGAGTGCTATTTTGAGAAACGCTGAACCAGTTGAAATTCCAGGTACCTGGATTAGTATAAATACGAATCACCTGGCTACCGGCGGCCAGGGTAGCCGTGGTGCTGATGGTGGTCCAGTTCTGCCAATCGTAGGTGCGGGGAACGCTCACACTTCCCAGCGTGGTACCGTCTTCCGATTTAATATAAATGACGCCATTCCCGTAACTATTGGCAACCCGAAACTTAAAGACATAATCCCCAGCCGCAGCCACATTGACGTTATAGTCCATCCAGTCGCCATCGTCGATATACCCCAGATTCTGCCCCCCTCCATCGTCGGAAGTTGCTTCAGGCCGTACATCGCTGGCAACGTCAAAGCTCTCGGCCTCGATTTTTCCAGGCAAATTCTGGCCAGCCGCCACGTCGAACCAGTTCAGGTTCCAGTTGCCTTTAACTACATAAAGTCGAATTGTCTGGCTACCCGCTGTCAGATGGGCCATAGCCCCAAGGGTTTGCCAACTTTGCAGGCCACCGGTGCGAGGCACATCGACCGACGCCAGCACCGTACCATCCACCTGACGCAGCTCAAATTTTGCGCCGTCGCCCCAGCCATTGGCCACTCGGAATTTAAAGCTGTACACGCCATTTTGAGGTACAGTCACCGAATAATCCATCCAGTCGCCATCATCGATATTGCCAATATTCTGGCCTCCCCCATCGTCGGAGGTTGTTTCGAGTTGGACACCTTGCATGCTGGCGTAGCTTTCGGCTTCGACATGCCCTGGCAGCGCACTAACGATTAGCTGATTGCTGTGTTCGACCAGGGCGAGAAAGTTTGTTAATCTATTCGTCAGGTAGTTAAACCTGGCAGAATTTGATAGAACCGTAACTGTTGCTGTGGCACAGAAAAGGCCAATGAAAAATAGAATTTTTTTCATTTCAATGATATTTGGGCGGCTAAACTAATGTAGATTATACTCGTTACTCTGGCACTTTTTTTGCGATAATCAGGAAGAATAATACTGGCAAAAGAGACACTACTATCCAGATAATCAGCACATTCATCAACATAAACAAATACAAAAATGGGATTATTTATTACATATTCCCATTTTTACGTATCAGAAATATAGTTACTTTTTATTTACACAAACAAAATAAAATAAACTAAAGCCAACTTTTTTGTAGATTTGTATGCTAATTTGGCTTTAATTAGTAGAAAATTACTAGACGCCCTATCAATAAATTATACACCTTCAAATAATAGGTCATGGTCAATCTGGTTTTATTCATCATAGCTATTTACCTGTTATTCAATGTTTTATATATTTTCATTTCGGCAATTTCCGGTCGTTTAGGGAAAGCCGACGACTCGCTGATCCTGCAGGATATACCTACACGGCGTATTGCCGTGCTTATTCCAGCCTATAAAGAAGACAGTGTGATCATAGGATCGGTAATTGCTAATTTAAAGCAATCTTATCCAGCGGCCTCATATGATCTGATTGTCATAGCCGATTCCTTCCGTCCCGAAACATTGGAGCGGCTTTCTACCTATCCCATCAAAGTTATACCCGTGCAGTTTGAGCAATCGACGGTTCAGAAATCCATTACTTATGCCTTAAACTCACTTCCTGACAACGCCTATGACATTGTCGTCATTTCTGATGCCGATAATCATATGGCCCCCGATTTTTTACAGCGAATCAATCAGGCATTTGAGAATGGATGGCAGGCAATTCAGGGCCATCGGGTGGCGAAAAATACCAACACGAGTGTGGCCATTTTTGATGCCATGAATGAAGAAGTAAACAATAATTTATTCCGGGCGGGCCAACGGGCGCTGGGCTTATCGGCAACGCTTATTGGCTCTGGTATGGGGTTTGAGCCAGTACTCATGAAGCGTGCGATGAATCAGATTCAGACCGTTAGTGGCTACGATAAAGAGCTTGAAATGTTGCTTCTGGTCGCGGGTATCAAGATAGGCTATTTACATAAAGCCTTCATCTTTGATGAGAAAGTACAGAATATAGCCGTGTTTGAGAAACAGCGTACGCGCTGGACGGCGGCCCAGGTCTACTTCATCAAAGAATATTTTGCGATAGGCATGCAACAACTGGTTCGTGGGAATATACATGCCTTCAATGCCCTGGTTAAATCATTATTATTGCCAAGAACGCTCCTGTTGGTAGCCGTATTCCTGTTTGTGGCAACAACCTTGCTCATTGGCACTTACACATTTCAACTGGTAGCTGGGGGCATGCTGGGACTCTTGGTGATAAGCCTGGCTTTGTCAATCCCGCTGTATTTGTGGCAAACAATTTCGATGCGTGACTTTTCGGTATTGCCTTCGCTCATCTTTAGCATGATGCGCACGTTATTAAATTTCAGGCAGGCAGGCAAAAAATTCTTACACACGCCACATACTGAACCTGTTGACCCGACAAAGGAGAAAGAAAATTACGAAGACTCTGTTGCCAAGCAGGCTTAATAGGGCTAGAGAGAAACCAGAAAGCACAACTACTAAAGGACCCCAAGCTCTAGCTGGTTAGCTTGACTAACTCCTGGCGAATTAAGGGCGTGGCCTGATCGAGACCTGTTTTAAATTGATTCCAGGTAGCCATAATATCATCGGTGTTCGCACCAGCTTTAGCTTGCGTTTCAATCGTACGCAATTTAGCCTCTAACGCCGTTAAGCCAACCATACCCACCCAGGGTAGCATCTTATGAGCAATCTGAGCTACTTCCGGCCAGTTCTGCTGATCGATTTCCGCTTCTATTTCATCAAAATCAGGAAAAACTTCATCAAGAAATAACTCAAAGAGGCTGGCAATCTGCTCATTATCGCCATCATATAATTCATTAAGTCTTTGGTAATCAATAATATGCAAAGCAACTGGGTCTGAGTCTGCCATAACCGTCAAGCACTATTTATTCTGAATGAATTATATTGAACTAAGCAAGTTTATAGGCCATTTTAAATTCTGTGGATTCTCAAACCTATCCGAGAATCCACAGAATCATAGCAAGTGCTAAATACTTAATTGGCGCTGGCTATACTTAGCGATTTTATTAAATAGATCTTTGGGATTAAACGGCTTCGTCACGTAATCGTCCATACCCACCAAAACGGCCCGATCCCGATTACTGAATGTAGCGGAGGCCGTTAAGGCAATAATAGGAATTGAGGCATTCATCTTTCTAATTTCAGCGGCTGCCGTATACCCGTCCATCACAGGCATCTGCAAATCCATCAATATTAAATCGTACTGCCCTACCTGGCATTTATCGACAGCTACCTGTCCGTTCTCGGCAGTATCTACGTCGATACCCCACTTATGCAGGAACTTCAACGCCACTTTTACATTAACAGGATAGTCTTCTACCAGCAGAATACGCAACCCTTTCAATGTTTTCTCATCGACAGCGTCTGGTGCAACTACGGCTACTGGAGCAGTATGGCTGATCGGCAAGTTCAATGTAAATGAGAACGTAGCTCCTTTGCCTTCCTGGCTTTGCACATGAATCTCACTCCCATGCAGTTCCAGCAATTTTTTGGTAATGACCAAACCTAGTCCGGTTCCGCCAAACTTGCGGGTTGTTGCCGAGTTGGCCTGGGTAAACATGGTAAAAATTGCCTGTTGTTTATCGGGGGCAATGCCAATACCGGTATCCTGCACAGACACATAGATCGAAGCCATTTCTTCTGTTCGATGCTCAAGTGCCAATTCAATGGTTACCGTGCCTTGTAGGGTAAATTTAATAGCATTCGATACCAGGTTGGTGAGTACCTGACCAATTCGAAGTGAATCACCAATGAGCGAATTGGGAATATCGTCGTCGATCATTAACCGAATGCGATTGCCTTTCTCCTGAGCTTTTGCCTGCTGCGCCCGTTTAATGTTCGAAATCAGTTGCTTGAAATCGAACGTAACTTCTTCCAGTTCAACTTTACCGGCTTCTATCTTGCTGAAATCCAGAATATCGTTGATTAAGGCTTGCAGATGCTCAATTGAAAACTGAAGGGTTTTCAAGTTTTCATTCATGGAAGGTGGCACTTCTTCCTGCAACATCAGATAGGTCATACCGACAATTCCGTTTAGCGGAGTTCGGATTTCATGACTCATCATCGATAGGAAATCCGACTTGGCCAGGGTTGCTTTTTCGGCCTCTTCTTTCGCTTGTCGCAATTCGGCTTCAATTGTTTTTCGGTGTTCAATCTGCCGTTGTAGAAAATTGACTAAGCCAACCAGATTATTGAGGTCAAAATCGGCAATGGCTTCACCCTCTGGAACTTCAATTAGCTCAATTGCCTCAATTAGCTTTTCAACGGATTGACGTCGCTGACTAACTTCTTCCTTAAGCTTTTGATTTATTGCACTGTATTCCCGATCGTTGACTAAGGCTGAATGTTCCAGCAATTCTTTATCACGATCAAAATTTTGATACGATTCATTTACTGCCTGAATAAACTGTTGCACGCCTTTATCCTGCAAACACGCTCCTGTCAGGTGCCGATGAATCTGACGGGATAATATCTTATGTAGCTTACTCTCTTCCATAATTTACTGTTCAGAAAGGATAGTAATAGTCATCGTTTGGTTATGAAGTTCGCCTGGCGAAGCCGGGCCTGCTGGAGCAATCTCGCCATAGGAATAAAAACCAGTCATATAGGGAGCACTACCGAAAATATCACACGCTACTTCTACTTCTTCTTCGGTACGTTGCCCTAGGACCAGCTTACGCCCGACGCAGCTAATCAATATTGCCAGTTCGGGCGTTTTCCCTAATTGCGTAAGCGCATTCTGAGCAGCCAGCGCCGAAGCCTCCACTAATCGATCAAGATTGGCCCGCATAAACCGAACACTCGCTCCTTCTGGAATATCGCCGGCAAACGTCATGCTTTTTGTTGTCTCATTGATCGACAGGATCGTCCGAACAAGTGGTTGAGAATCTGGCGTTATGCGGATGGATAAGGGGAAAAGCAGCGCCGATGCAGGCAACCCTTCAGCGTATCTTCCCAAATAGTCTTTATATAGATCCAGGGCGTCCCGGTCGTCAATCTGGTATAATTCATTATAGACAGACTTGGTCACTTCGCGCTCAGGGCCAAATACATCCCATCCGCCCATTGTACCATGCCCAATTTTCAAGTCAGTGCCGTACAACCCAATGCCAACTACTTTACCTGATGTTGGGTTCTGATTTGCACCAACCACTGTTCGTTCGAAGCGATCTGCATCACCAGCCAGACCGCCTATAACGGGAACAGGACGGTTTAGCCATCGATTACTAGCGCCTATTAACTCACTACCATTAACTACGCCCCCATCAGAAATGAGTATAATGGCGAGTAAATTTTCCTCATCCAGGGCGCGAGCTAGTTTCTCCCCTACCTGATAGCTTTCTTTATGATTACTAATATCAAACTGGACAGTTCGGACGGTTGTCTTTTCAAACTCAATGGCTGTAATAACGATTGTGTCATCATAGACCTTGTCGCCAATAATTTCTCCAGAAGTGGAGTTAATAACAATCTGAGCGGTGGGGTATAGTTGATACAATTGCTCATAGGTATTTGTGGCTTCCAGGAGCTTTCGTTCACCAAACGCCAACACCAAAGATGCTTTTTCAGGCAGAAAGCCTGGGGTTTCAGAAATTGATTCCCAATTGTTGTTCGAAAACTTTGCTTGCCTTAGCTTCATAAATATCTCTTATAAGAAATACACAACCACAGATTAGTCCATTTATTTAGTAACAAAACTACCCAAAAAAGTAATTAAATTTAAATTTAAAAGACATTGTCAACATTTATTTACTATTTCAGCAAATTAGCGAACAGAAAGGCAGCTAAATCCATAAAACTACTTCTGAATTTAAACTAATCAAGTTGACTTTCTAGTAGTTGAGTGTCGTTGGTAAACTACCCAGACGATTCTAAATGTTAAGCGGAATCGATTGTCCAATATGTATCCTGTATCTCGTAAAAGTATCCAATATCAGGCTAAAACCCAACTATCCTCGTCATTCCCAGATCCAAAACTTTAGGGGTCAACTTTTCTCCTTTTAGGCTGATCAACTGCTGAGACTCACTATATTCAAATCGCTGATTCCGTCTTACTTTTACTACCTGTTTTATCAACTTAATCAGCTTATGTCTTTTTCCCGACTCTGTCTACCCATTCTTTTTACTGTTCTATCTGCAACTTTATTACAAGCCCAGCCTCTGAAGTCTTCAGAAAAGAAATCGGGCAATCCCGTTTTTCCGGGCTGGTATGCTGATCCCGAGGGGGTTATATTTGGTAAAACGTACTGGATTTATCCAACCTATTCGGCACCGTACAACCAGCAGGTATTTTTCGACGCCTTTTCATCGCCCGATCTGGTAACCTGGACGAAACACAGCCGAATTCTTGATTCAACAGCCATAAAATGGGCAAAACGGGCGATGTGGGCACCAGCTATTCTTGAGAAGAGCGGCAAGTACTATTTGTTCTTCGGGGCTAACGATATTCATGATGATAAAAAAGAAGTAGGTGGTATTGGTGTTGCCATTGCCGATAATCCAGCCGGGCCATTCCGTGATTACTTAGGAAAGCCTTTAGTTGGACAGATTCACAATGGAGCGCAACCCATTGACCAATTTGTGTTTAAAGATAAAGACGGACAATATTATCTACTTTACGGTGGTTGGAGCCACTGCAATATTGCCCGCCTAAAAGACGATTTCACGGGGTTTCTTCCATTTCCCGACGGCACTATGTTTCGGGAAATTACGCCTAAAGGGTATGTGGAAGGTCCTACGATGTTCGTCCGCAACGGCAAGTACTATTTTATGTGGTCAGAAGGCGGATGGACTGGACCTAACTATTCTGTCGCCTATGCCGTTGCCAACTCGCCCTTTGGGCCGTTTGAACGGGTAGGCAAGATTCTACAACAAGATCCTGCTGTAGCAACCGGGGCCGGTCACCATTCGGTCATTCAGGTGCCCGGAGCCGACACCTGGTACATTGTTTATCATCGGCGCCCATTAACTGAAACCGACGGCAATCATCGGGAAACCTGTATCGATCAAATGTATTTTGATGAACAGGGGGCTATTAAACCCGTAAAAATCACGGTAGAAGGCGTGAAGGCACAGGCCTTAAAATAACAGGTGTTGTCTTTATGGCTAACATACCTGATTGCTAAAGTGAACAAAGGGGGTGGTTTCCATGTATCAATGAGATAAACTAAACGTAAACCGATTCGATTATGGGCAAAGGCGATCAAAAATCTCGTAAAGGCAAAATTTCGATGGGATCATTTGGCATCTCCCGCCCGCGCACATCAGACAGACTAACAGTCCCGAAAAAAGAACCAGAGCCAACTGGAAACGTGTAATTTCACTCCATAAAAAAAGTCGTTCATGAATCATGAACGACTTTTTTTATGGAGATTTTTAAGCCTCAACGGGTTTTCGTCCCACCAGTCTTGCGTTGTGTTGGAGTTACTTTCGTTTGGGGTGTCGTACCTGGTATTTCTGGTGCTGAAGGCACTACAGGAATAGGCTCAGATAAAGACACTGAACGCCGGTTACGTCCTTCATAGAAGATAACGAAGCCAATAAGCAAAATCAGTAATACGTTGCAAATCAAATCAATCGTGTCGCCTGTATGCGCTAATGGTGGATCAAACCGGAACTCAATGGTGTGTTTCCCCGCTGGAATACGCATGGCTCGTAGTACATAATCGGCCCGAAGGTGTGGAGCTGGTTTACCATCGATAAACGCCTGCCAATCTTCGTTACCTCTGTAGTAAACTTCCGAGAAAATGGCCAGCCCATCACGGGCCGCATTAGTCTGATAAATTAATTTATCGGGGCGATAGCTCGTCAGTTGAATCGTGCTACCTGTATGATCCATTTTGGCTGGCAGATTGCTGAGTTCAGCCGCAAATCGCTTATCCACCACTGCAGAGTCCCGAGGATTCAAGGTCTTCATCACGGCCATTTCTTCGTCGGCATTAGCCACCTGCTGCACATTTCCTACAAACCAGGCCGCACCCATTACGTCAGGATTTGGAATAGCGACGGGAGCAGCCTGCTGCTGTGGGTTAGCTGGATCGGGTTGGCCAGGCTGAATGACGTATTTGGCATTCAGCATATTCAGAATATGCAGCGTATTGGATTGAAATGCGTGATTAATCAGCTCATTATAGCGTCGTAGTCGGGTCGTGTTATACCCCCCAATTGATCGGTGGAAATACGATGTCCGATTGGTTTCCATAAAAGACCCCGTCGCATCGAACACCCGATAATCTGACGATTTATCCTGCAAGATCTGCTGATCGGCCGCAGTTGGCTCAAAAAGCACACTTGCCACTGTTTTTGAGACAAAATCAGCACTGTTCAGAAAGCGTTTATCGACCGAGAACAAATCGCAAACCACGATCGTCAATATCAATGGATAGAAGATCACTGATTTGATTTTATCGATAATGAACAGCCACACAGCACCAGCTGCCAATAGAATCATGATAATCGACCGAAACGCATCGGCCCGCATCAGACTTTGCCGATCGCTAATAAGCGCCCCCTGGAATTCTTTGCCTGCTTCGCCGAAGATACTGGATAAAATTCGGCCATCGTTTGGCGACTGAAACGAAAAGAACGCACCACCAAGCACAGCCAGTACGAGCGCAACACCTGCCGTAAGCCCCAGGCTAATCAGCAGCGGTTGCCGAAGTTGGGGCAAGGTCAATTTCTGATTAATAATCGTCTGAAGACCTAGAGCAGCACCAGCCGCAATAAACAATTGTGCCAGACAGAGGGCCATTGTCATGGCTCTAAACTTATTCAGGTAAGGCAGATGATCGAACAGAAACTCATTGAAAAACAACAGATTTTTCCCCCAGGCCAGCATGATCATCAATAAGGTTGCGCTTAACAACCACCAACGAATCGACCCACGAATCACGAACATGCCGAGTACAAACAAAAACAGGAGAGCTGCTCCGGCATAGGCTGGCCCGCCTACAATTGGTTGATCGCCCCAATAGGTTGGCGCGCCCAGTTCGGCCATTTGCTTGGCTGCCGATGGATCAATACCCCGGTTTGTCATCGCCTTATAAAATTCCGAATCAGTTGATAAACCTCCTCCCGATGAAGCACCACCAGCCGCATTCGGTATGAGCAACGTTAATGTTTCGGCTTTACCATAGCTATATGTAAACGCATAGTCTTTATCCAATCCACCTTTCGATTCACTACTCGGCGCCTTTCCATCAGGATTAGTTGTTTTAGCCGTCAACTCCGACTTGCCCCGGATCGTTTCTTTTGTATATTGATTGAGTACGAGCAATCGCTTCCCGAAGCTCCCAGCTCCCAGGCCAACCGCTACTGCCAGTGTGGCCAGACCAAGAACAAGCTGACGCCCTTTACCTGCCCGTACTAAGGCAATGCTCTCAATGAGCACATACAGCCCAATCGACATGAACAGGTAGTATGTAATCTGAATGTGATTGGCTCCTAATTCCATACACATAAAGAACCCCATCAGGGCAGCGCCAATCCAGTAGCGTCCCCTGAGTGCCAGAATGACACCCGCCAGCATGCCTGCTCCGTAGGCCAATGCGAAAAGTTTGGAAACGTGCCCAGCTTCGAGACTCACAATACTGAATGTGCCAAACCCATAAGCAGCGGCACCCAGTACAGAAAGCCACGAATTACAACCAAGTACAATCAGCAGAATATACATACTTAGCATCACCATAAAAATGATACTGGCCGTATTAGGCAATATGTCTACGACACTCATTACCGCTTTATAAACCAGAATATAAGGGTAATTAAAATCGATCATGTAGCCTGGCATTCCACTGAAAACCGCATCAGTCCAGAGGGGTTTTTGACCGGTCTGCTTGGTGATTTCGCGAATTTCACGCGCTGATGCAGAGGCTTCCTGCACATCGTGCATAGAAAGGGTTTTACCAGACAAAACCGGCGAGAAATAGATAATAGCCAGCACAAGTAGTCCCAGCACGGCAATCAGGTGTGGGCGCAGGCTTTGAAAAAGGGTTGGTTGGTTCATAAAATCAACTGATACGTAGCCCAAAGATACGGCTTTGTACCAAAACGGATAGGATGGCTGAGGATTGTTGGCAGGCGAAATTCCTGGCTTATAGGACTAAATGTGGTAAACTTCACTTGAAGTTACCTACCGCTTAATCAATTTTGGATTTTACCTAGGTAGACGCTCAATTGCGACTAATCTGCAACAGGAAATTCTAAAGTCAAGAGAAAAATTTAATCAACCTTCTCATTATCAATAATTTAAACAACCAATATATCAATATAATTTAATTTAATAGACTTATCGTTTAGCCTATGTACCTGTTATGGCAATCGTTCGTTCATGGTTTTTTTTTACTATAAAAAGTAACCAGATATTTAGCCACTAGTCTAAAAATTTAGAATCTAACCCATAAGTAATTCTAAATATAAATAAAATGAACGCTAAGCACCACCTACTTATAGTGGATGAAAATCCATATGTGGTAGATATACTGATACAAACGCTCAACAAAGATTTTAAGATTACAGTGGCCAATACAGGCCAAGAAGCAGCGCGTTTGTTAATCCAAGGTAATCGGTTCGATTGCGTACTTACTGAGCTAGATCTGGCTTTTTTTAATGGGCTTGAATTAACCAAGCTTATTCGAATGAGTCGGTTAGCGTCTCAGACACCCGTGGTCATTCTCTCAAATGTACCCGATAGCGCCACCCGTATTCAGTGTCTCGAACAAGGGGTCGATGCTTTTCTTGCAAAGCCATTTAATCCGCTTGAAGTTAAAGCTAAGCTACATGCTTTATTACGGCGTGCCGACTCTCCGATTGAAGAAACACTTAAGCGACCCGTTTCTGTAGGGATGCAGCCCGAAACAAAACCGTTTTGGCTGCCCAAATCCCGAATTCTTTCGATGCTGTTCGGCAGCTACTCTCTATCGCAAAGCGCGTAGTTTTTAACTAATTGAGGTGATACGTTATTAAAAGCACGCATCAGTTAACTCAATTAGTTAAAAACCTATGCCTATCCATTAATTCAATTCACAAAAGCCTTCCCCAGCTGAATCTGATAAAAGCACATCTACAATTCTGGGATTTTTTCAAGAAATAATACGAATTACGCCACCAAAACTTAAGTATCACCTAAGCGAACGACAAGGATGTATCTAACCGATAACGATTCGTTATTGAGCTCGATACTACCAATGCGTTAGCAACGATCTGAAGTTTGTCCAACTCCTTTTTCAGAAGATAGAATGCTGTCATTTTGTGTCTTATTGGTAATGGAAGATGATCTGATCGCCAACCGGCTTGCCACCATCGTTGGTGCAACCTGTTCAATCGTGCGATTCAGGGACGAGAAAGATGCAGAAAAATGGTTAACCGACAGCCAGAAAGTAGACTTGATAATTTCCGATAAAAATAGTGGTCCCGCCATGGTCTCCATGGTACGAAATAAATCTGATTATCAACTGGTTCCCTTTCTAATTACCTGCCGCTTTGGCGAAACCCATTTACTTAAAACAACGCTTGTATCCGGAGTTACAGATATATTAGTCATCAACGAGGAAAACTATAAACTTCAGTCAAAAATCGACTACTACCTTGGTTTAAACAGCCAGGTTCAAACTTTCAGTCCTACTGAATCGATACCTTCCATACATCATTTTAAGCTACCCTGGTGGAAACGTTTTATCGACATAAGTGTCTCACTAACAATATTGATTCTGCTATCTCCAGTAATGCTGCTGGTTTCATTGCTCATATTTCTGGATTCTAAAGGGCCTATCATTTACAGATCAAAGCGGGCTGGTGCCAATTTTCATGTGTTCGACATGTATAAGTTTCGGACCATGAGCGTAGAAGCCGATCAGCTACTCAATCAACTTTCCTCTCAAAACATTTATGCCCAGACCAAACCTAATGGAGAAGCCAGTAACGGTGCGATGAAGCTTTGCAGCACTTGCCGAGAGCAAGGGTTGACCTGCCAACGTTTACTGATTGATCATAACAGGTCGATTTGTGAAAAACTGTATCTGGAGGAAACGGAGGGTTCGGCCAAGTTCATGAAGTTTCGAAATGATCCCCGTATCACCCGATTAGGCACCTTCCTGCGGAACAGTAGTATTGACGAACTCCCGCAGCTAGTCAATATTTTGTTGGGCGATATGTCTCTGGTTGGGAATCGACCGCTACCGCTTTACGAAGCCGAAAAGCTAACCTCCGATGAATTTGCGAAACGATTTGCTGGCCCAGCCGGCTTAACCGGTTTGTGGCAGGTAAAAAAACGGGCAAAGGGGCAAGGTCCAATGTCGGACCGGGAACGGACACTGCTCGATATTGAATACACAAATAATTTTTCCTTTAAGACGGATCTTCAGATCATCTGGAGAACCTTTTTCAGTTTATGGCAAAAAGAGAACGTATAGACGATGGGCCCGGTCTCGTATCGATCATTACGATCAATTACAACCAGGCTGAAATTACCCGTCAATTTCTGGAATCGACCAAGCACCTTATTTATCCGAATTACGAACTTATCGTGGTGGATAATGCGTCCATTCAGCCTTTGAGTGATTATCTCGATCTGAGCCAGTTTCCTCATCTTCAGCTGATTCGGAGTGAAGTAAATTTAGGTTTTACGGGTGGTAATAATCTAGGAATACAGAAAGCAAAGGGCGACTTTTTCTTTATTGTCAATAACGACACAGAGCTATCGCCAACGTTACTCGATGAATTACTGAAGCCGTTCAGCGAACAGAAGCAGGTCGGGGTCACCTGCCCAAAAATCAGATTCTTCGATGCACCCCAACGGGTTCAGTATGCAGGCTACAATCCGATCAATCTGTATACGGGACAAGCAAGAGCCATTGGCTTTAATCAGGAAGATGATGGGCGGTTTGACAAGCCTCACCCTACCTATTTTGCCCATGGATGTGCCATGATGGTAAGCCGGAAGGTTGTAGACCAGGTTGGCCGATTTGCCGATCGTTTTTTTCTGTATTACGAAGAACTCGACTGGTCACAGCGTATTCGAAACGCTGGTTTTGTCATTTATTACCAGCCGACTGCGTCTATTCTGCACAAAGAGTCGGTCTCGGTTGGGCAGGATAGTCCACTACGTACCTACTATCTGACCCGCAATCGGATTCTGTTTATGCGACGGCATTGCTCGTCGTTTCAGCGTTTTATCTTCTATATGTACTTCGGTGCTTTTGTATTGCCTAAGCACCTTATCTCATACACAATTACCGGCAAGTTAAAGCACGCTAACGCATTCCTCCGGGGGGCATTCTGGCACCTGACATCAACCAGTATATCACCTGTATAATCCTCTAACAGACCAAACTCAACTCTAAAACCCAGCTCATACAGAAACCAAAGTCAATAACTCAGTGACTCGTTTTTTCGAGTACAGTCTAAAACTACTCGAAAAGCCGTTTAGCCGAGTGCCAGATTTCAAGCTAATCAGCGGTGCTGACTAGCTAATCGAAGAATTGATGAAAATTATGCTTGACCATACCGCCCTATCCATTAACCAATTGCGCGATAACCGTTGGCTGTTTACGCTTTTGGGGGTATTGTGTGCCTTAGTGGCTGGCTGGCTGATTGGCTCGTGGGGTGTTATGGGTGCCCTCATGACCGTGGGTGTACCAGTGGGCCTACTTCTTATGGTAGGCATATTAGTTGAGCCGAAACTCGGTTTATTGGTCTACCTCAACTTAAGCTTTCTAATTGGTTTTACTCGTTTTCTTACAGTCGATATAGCCGTAGGTACAGGACTCGACGGCATATTGGTACTGACTTTACTAAGTACCTTTCTGAATGGCAAACGAATGAACTGGAAGCGGCTCCGTCAACCCGCTTTCTGGATATTAATTGTCTGGCTATCATTTACGATTCTGGAATACTTTAATCCTGAACATCCTCACCCTTCCTCCTGGTTTTACCACGCTCGTTCCTTTTCATTAAGCTGGTTCCTGATCGCAATTGTCGTATCTGTTAACCCGATTACAAAAAACGATATTAAAGTCCTATGCGCGCTATGGCTTGTCTGGTCGTTCTTCGCAGCTTTATGGGGTTTTAAGCAACAGTACATCGGTCTTGAACAGGCCGAACTTAGATGGCTGGCTGCAGGTGCTGAGAAGCAACACATTCTATGGGGGCAACTACGTAGTTTCTCATTTTACTCCGACGCGGGTCAGTTTGGCTCCGAGATGGCTGGCATCACCCTCCTTTGTCTCATCTTATTTTTTGAGACGAATTCGTGGCTATACCGAGCCGTGTATATATGCCTGGCTGTTATTGCTTTCTGGGGGTTTGCCGTTTCTGGAACCAGAGGGGCCTTATTTGTCATACTGGCTGGTTTCCCAACCTATTTAGCCCTGAAGCGAAATCTACTTCACATTTTTCGGGCACTTATGGTGGCTGGCCCTTTGCTTGCTCTCCTGTTATTTACGCACATCGGCGATTCTGTGTATCAGATCTGGCGGATTCGGTCTGCCCTTCACCCGACAGAAGATGCTTCATTTATCGTTCGTCTGGAGAATCAGCAGAAACTACGAAACTTCCTGAAAGACAAGCCTTTCGGCGCAGGAATTGGCACTTCATCGGGTGCCGGACAACGCTTTTCACCAAACTATTTTGCGGCCCAGATACCCACAGATAGCTGGTATGTTCAAATCTGGATTGAAACGGGTGTTGTTGGCCTTACGATCTATTTACTGATGCTGCTCGGTTTTATACTGATCGGCACCTTTAAAGTCTGGCAACTGAAAGACCCCTGGGTATCTACGATGATGATTGCACTGCTGGCCGAATTCGTTGGCATCTGTGTCGTGAGCTATACCAACCCAATACTTGGTCAGTTTCCAACCAGCACCATTCTGTTTATCAATTCATTTCTGTTTACCACCTGCGATCGGTGGGATACAAAAACTAAGTAGCATGAGAATCGGAATCGAAGCACAACGTCTCCTACGGCCTCATAAACATGGTATGGACATCGTAGCGCTTGAAACTATTCGAGCTTTAGCTACCTGTTCGCAACACGAATTTATCGTTTTTGTAAAGCCTGATGCAGACCGCGATGGATTGCCCAATACGCCAAACATGAAAATTGTCGAACTGGCTGGTGGGCCTTATCCTGTGTGGGAACAGTATGCCTTACCCAAGGCGGTGAAACAGTATGGAATTGACTTACTGCATTGTACAGCGAATACAGCTCCTCTTCACTGTCCAGTGCCATTAGTGCTAACACTCCACGACATTATTTTTCTGGAAAAACAGCCCTTGTTGGCTGGCAGTTGGTATCAACGCTTTGGGAATCAGTACCGACGCTGGAATGTACCCCGAATTGTAACAGAATGTGAGCGCATTATAACCGTATCACACTTTGAAAGGCAACGTATCGTCGACCATCTACATTTGGCTCCCGAGCGTGTAGTGGCCATTTGGAATGCGGTAAGCGACCAGTTTCGGGTTATTGAGGATACCGCTCAAGTTGAGCTTATTCGATTAAAGTATAAACTACCTAAAGAATTTATTTTTTTCCTGGGCAACACTGATCCCAAGAAGAATGTAAAAGGTGTTTTGAAATCGTTATTAGCGCTAAAAAAACAAGGAAAACTTACGCTTCCGGTGGTCATATCGAACTTACCCGCTGCTTCATTAACCGATCAGCTTAGTGAAATTGACGGGCAGGAACTGGCTAACGACATTATATTGTGTGGTTATATCCCGAACTATATTCTGCCGCTGGTCTATAATGCTGCGACCATTTTCTTATGTCCCTCACTGCGCGAAAGTTTTGGGTTGCCAATTCTGGAAGCCATGGCCTGCGGAACGCCTGTTTTAACCTCGTCGACATCATCGATGCCAGAGGTAGCGGGTGATGCGGCCTTGCTGGTCGACCCTAATTCGGTCGAAGAAATGGCAAGCGGCATCGAGCGACTTATAAAACAACCTGCCCTTCGAGCTGAATTACGCGCGAAAGGATTGCAACGGGCAGCCCTATTTTCCTGGGAAGCCACAGCCAATAAGTTGCTCACGGTGTATGCTAATTCGATGAATCACTAACGTTTACGAAATCTGTACATCACTCATATCCTCTCTTCCTCTTTTTAACCAATTTTTCTTACTACTCTAACTTATCCTAAAGGCCGTTTTTCCTGCTTACATGCAACAATTTGACAGTATAGTTTGCCTTGGCCAGACAACTTGGGAGGGTGATTTCCAGAAAGCAGTTGTACAATTGATGACCGAATTATCGGCTCGGCACCGGGTTTTATATGTAGATTATCAATATACCGTAAAAGACTGGGCGATGGGTGTTGCCGGACGTCAGGATATGCCTGTTCAGAAATCAATTCGCCTGCAGAATCCTCTCACGAAAAAAATCGTTGCGAACGGTAATGAGGTTCATGTATGGACTCCTCCCCTTATGCTGCCCGTCAACTGGATGTCGCCCAAACCACATGACTTACTTGTTCAGCAAAATGTAAATCGGTTAGTGAAAGGGCTTCGGCGCGTGATGCGAAAGTTGAACATGATTCGGCCGCTCGTGATCAATGGGCTCAATCCGGTGTTTGGCCTTCCTATGCTGCACAAGCTCAATGAATGCGCTACCATCTATTACTGTTTCGACGAAATAACGATTATCAATTGGATGAGTCGACACGGCAGTCGCTATGAACCGGATTATCTTCGTGGTGTCGATGCAGTTGTCACAACGTCAGAAACACTGCGCCGGTCGAAGTCGATCCTACAGCCAAACACGTACTGTGTAAAAAATGGGGTCAATTTTGATTTATTCAATCAGGCTTACCAATTAGCTCAACAGCAACCCCAACAAATTAACCCTATTGTAGGGTATTTGGGCACTGCCGATAACCGGGTCAATCTTGAGTTGGTAGCGTATTGTGTACGTACGATGCCGGATGTTACGTTTCAGTTTATCGGTGAAGTTCACGAACCCGGCTTAACCAAGCTCTCGTCCGTTTATCCAAACATTGTCTTCACTCCTCCTCATCAACCGGCAGACCTCCCTCCTTTGCTGGCAAAGATGAAAGCTGCTATGATTCCGTTTGTCTGCAATGAACACACTTACACCATTTACCCGCTTAAAATCAACGAATACTTAGCGGCTGGTTTGCCCGTTGTGTCAACTCCGTTCTCTATTCTCGATGATTTTGACGGAGTGGTTGACTTGGCCGCAAGTCCGGAAGAATTTGCTCAGGCACTACGCCGTGCCTTATCCGACGATAGTCCCCAACGGGTGAACGAGCGCATCACTATGGCAAAGAATAACTCCTGGACCCGGCGGGCCGAAGAATTTGAGGCTGTTATTCAGAAGGTTCCGAATGCGTGGATAACCGAATCGGTTGCTGGTTAAACGTAGCGCCACTTAGTTTATTAACCACAGAGGCACAAAGAGCACAGAGGTAAATAATTATTTAGATCTCTGTGCTCTTTGTGCCTCTGTGGTTAATACGCTTCTCCTACAAAAGTCCCTTCCGCATTTCTTTTACGGCATGATCGGCAGCTCGTGCGGTGATCGCCATGAAGGTCAGGGAAGGGTTTTGGGTTGAGGTCGATGTCATACAAGCCCCATCCGTCACGAATACATTTTTGCAGGCGTGTAATTGATTCCACTTGTTCAACATTGACGTTTTTGGATCTTTACCCATTCGTACGCCACCCATCTCGTGAATATCAAGCCCCGGCGCTTTATCGGGCACGTCATGCGTCTGAATGTTTTTGAAGCCGGCCACAGTCAACATTTCTGACATCTGCTCGTGAAAATCCCGGATCATCTTTTCATCATTATCGTCATACGCCACCGAAATCTTCAACTGAGGAATCCCCCAGGCATCAGTCAGATTGGAGTCGAGGGCTACGTAGTTGCTTTCTTTCGGAATGGTTTCGCCCATCATATGCGACCCTACTCGCCAGTTACCGTATTTGGGTTGCATCAGGCTCGATTTCAGACCTTCGCCCATTCCTGACGTATCTACGTTAGTAGCACGGCTTGAACCAAAACCCGCTGCATACCCACGTAGAAAATCTGTTTCCTGTTTATGTACGTTGCGAAAACGAGGAATATAGCTACTGTTTGGCCGAATCCCTTCTGTAGTCGTATCCTGAAAGCCCTCGTGCTCAGCCGAAATAGTAGTCCGGAAATTGTGAAACGCTACATATTTACCCAGTAGCCCATTATCGTTGCCCAGGCCATTCGGAAAACGGCTTGACTTCGAGTTTAGTAGTACTAAGTTCGAGTTCAAACAGGCGGCATTAACGAAGATGATTCGGGCGTAATACTCGGTCGTTTCTTTTGTATGGGCATCAACCACCCGCACACCTGTAGCCTTATTCTTCTTTTCGTCGAAGATAATAGAATGAACCACCGAGTCGGGCCTCAAAGTCATTTTACCAGTTTTAGCAGCCCAGGGCAAGGTCGAGGAGTTACTACTGAAATACCCGCCATAAGGGCAACCCCGCTGACATAAGGAGCGATTTTGACATTGCGCTCTGCCTTGCTGATAGTGAATGGGTTGCGGCTTGGTCAGGTGCGCGCAACGGCCTATGATTATGGGGCGCGTACCGTTATAATGTCTGGCCATTTCGTCCGTGAAGTGCTTCTCAACACAGGACTGTTCATGTGGTGGCAAAAATTCGCCATCGGGCAAGGTCGCCAGACCATCTTTGTTGCCCGAAATACCGGCAAACTTCTCTACATAGCTATACCAGGGAGCAATATCGGCATACCGGATTGGCCAGTCCACAGCGAAACCATCGCGGGCGGGGCCTTCAAAATCAAAATCCGACCAGCGTTGCGTACCCCGTGCCCACATCAGCGATTTTCCGCCAACCTGATACCCCCGAATCCAGTCGAACGGTTTTTCCTGCACATAGGGGTGCTCGTTGTCTTTAATGAAGAAATGGGTGGCATCTTCCCGGAAGGCGTAACATCGGCTGGCAATTGGGTTAGCCTCTCTCATTTCCTTGGTTAACTGGCCCAGGTGCTGAAACTCCCAGGGCTGCATCATCGTGGTTGGATAGTCGGTAATGTGTTTTACATCGCGACCACGTTCCAGAACCAACGTACGTAAACCTTTACCGGTCAACTCTTTGGCCGCCCAGCCACCGCTAATTCCAGAGCCAATAACAATGGCATCGAATGTTCGGGCTTTAACTGAATCTATATTTAAAAAAGACATGAGGATCGATTTGAGTTATTGAAAATTTGTTGTTGAAGTGTTTATCGACTACCATCGGCAGCCAACTTGGGCACGGGTACACAGCCATGATAAAAACCGGGAGCCATGTTGAACTTCGCCACATTAACCAGGTAATACTCTGAGTTTGTATAGCCCTGAATGGTCAATCGTTTCATCATGTCGACAAAGGATTTTCCATTTGGATCTGTTGAAGCCGTCATTTTAGCCAGTATATCCATGCGTTGGGGCGCGTCGCAATCAGTGAACGGCTTGCTATAGGTTTGCTGAGCGGTTGAATCTGCCAACGTAAGGCCCTGCGCCAACAACGTCTGGGCAGGCTCACCGTAGCAGTCATTGATCATCCGCATCGCGAACTGGTGAACCTTGAGCGATTTAGCTCCTGGCGTAGTCGTTTCCGGGATAATTGTCCCGACAATTTCCCCGAGAAGGGCCTCATTATCTACAGACAGACCAGAAATCTGCCCAAGGGTTTCGGGTGTCCAGCCGGAGGCCCAGGCTGGCAGGCTAACTAAGCCCCCGAATGTCATGGCTAAGTTTTTCAGTACGGAACGTCGTTGCATAATTGGTATAAAATTTAAATGCGATGAGATTACGTTTCTTGACAGGATTGACAGGATGAACAGAATTGGTTTTGCCATTAGAAATCCTGTTCATCCTGTCAATCCTGTCAAAAAACTTGTATTAAACAGTTTGCCCTACTCGTTCTAATAATTGCTTGGTGGCACGAATTCCATCGTCTTCACTTAGGCGATTTCCGGAGTATTCAATGCCTGCGTATCCATTGAAAGCCAGTGTTTTACCTTTTTTAACGATCTGAAGCAACCGTGTATAGTCGATTGTGGTTTCGTTCCCCTGCGCGTCAAAATCTCGCGCCTTGGCACTAATTCCTTTAGCAAATGGCATCATTTCTTCAACGCCCAGGTAGCGGTCGTACACCTCGGTCTCGTTTAGCTTAAAATTGTCGAAATCGGGTAAGGTACCTGCATAGGGATTATTTACCTGCTTCATTACATTGGCAAGCCACTTCCCATCGGACGAATAGCCGCCGTGATTCTCTACGATTACCCCAATCTTATTTTTAGCCCCGTATTCGGCCAGACGACCCAGACCGTCGACGCTGGCTTTAGCAACCTCTTCGGCGGTACCTTTTCCGCGAAGATTAACCCGGATCGAATGACAGCCCAGGAATTTAGCGGCATCAATCCACTGATAATGGCTTTCTACCCCCTCTTTCCGTTTTGCATCGTCCAGGTCAGCCAGCGGCCCTGCGGTATCGACCATAATCAGCACATTGCGAACGCCTAAATCATCAGAACGTTTCTTTAGCTCGCTCAAGTATTGCTGGTCTTTCGCTTTATCCTTAAAAAACTGATCGACGTATTCCACCGCGCTAATACCAAAGTCGTTTTTGGCTTTAGCAGGAAAATCTATATTACTTAGTTTGCCCTCTTTCAATGTTCGGTGCAACGACCACTCAGCCAGAGAAATCTCAAAAAATAGCTTCTTGGCAGGAGCTGCGCTGGCTATTTCTATCGGAAGACCAGTGAATAGGCCAAGTCCGGCAGTGGTCAGGCCCATGTTTTTGAGAAAATCACGTCTTGATGAATGCATAAGGAATAGGATAAAAAGGGTCGAGGCTTTACCGAAGAGTTGACTCGTCGGGAACAAATTGAATGGCGGATACCCGCATCAGAATCTGATTGCTCTTTGCTCTGGTATTCTTGAATACGAAGAAGAGCGTATGGAATCCCTCCGTAGGTGTGATCGTCGCTTTTATAGAAGCTATTGAACGAGCCGGGTCCCGAACCTCAACCAAAGGCGTTTCGCCAATGAGTTTACCCGTCGGCGAATCCAGGCGAACTTCAATCGTACCACCAGCCGCATCGACCTTAGGAGAAGCCTGAACCATGAAATCAATTTGGTTGATTCCGCCTAAGTCAATGGTGTGATAGCCCAGGTAAGCACCCGAACCAACCACATAGAACGACTTACCTTGTGCGGTAATAAACTCGGTGCTTTTCGATTCATCGGCGGTTTCAGGGGCCAGCACCGAGCTACGCAATACAACCACACTCTCCCCTATACTGGCGGGCAAACTGGCGTTCCCTTTATCGGTATAGGCGGCCCGCAACACAAACGACCCTTTGGCACTTTCACCCATTGGAACGGTCGTCGTATAGCTTCCCTTTGCGGGTAGCGCCTTGACAACAGCTTTGTCTTCTGACAAGCTCAGAATATAATTGACAATCTGGGTAGCATCTGCAATCGATAACCCTGGGTGAGCACTCATGCTCGATTCGCCCCATACGCCGTTACCACCCGCAATTACTTTCTTCGCCAGTCGTTCCGAAGCAGTTCTGTCGCTTTTATATTTTTCAGCGATTTCTTTATACGCTGGTCCCACCGACTTGGTTTCTACCGTATGACAGGCCCTGCAATCACTAGCCGCCATCAACTGCTTCGCCGTAGAAGCCAGATTAGCAGTCGCATCGGCATAGCGGTGTCCAGCGGCTAGCTCGACCTTATCGAAGCTCTCAGGCACGTAATTGATGTTAACCGCGACTTGAGCGGATGCAATTCGGCCATCAGCCAAACTGCCATCTTCTTTGTCGGTTACGTCAACAGTATAGTCGATTGTTTTACCGGGAAAAAAGAAGGTTTTATTCCCTTTCGTAATGGCAAACGATACAGAAGGCGGTTCATTACCAGCTGTCAACTCCAACGATTTGCTGTTTTTGTCCCCTTTGGCGTCGCTTACAGTAAGGGTAGCGGTATATATGCCAGCTTTATCAAGCGTGATCGTCGGATTAGCACCAGCTACCGTTTGGTTTTGGCCGTTTTTCGACGTAATGGTCCACTGGTAAGTCAGCGCATCCCCGTCGTAATCTTTTGTTCCTTTCGATGACAAGCTCACCTGAAGAGGGATGGACCCGCCTGTTTTGTCAGCCGATACCTGCACTACGGGTTTGCGATTGCCACCGTTGTATTCGATCCGCACCAGGCGGGCATTATCATTCCCCCGAAACCAAGCGCTACCATACTCTAATAAGTACAAATCGCCATCAGCAGCAAACTTCATATCAATTGGACTATCGAACCGTTCGCTGGGCAGGAATCGCTCCATCGACACATAGTTGCTCTTTTCATCCATAGTAACGGCCATAATCCAACCCCGAATGAAATCGGTGATGAACCATTTACCTTCGTAATAATCGGGGAATAGTCGCGGGGCGTTTTTGAAATCTGCCTTGTGGAAAATTGGCCCACCCACGGCACTGCGACCTCCGCTTCCCATGAGCGGAAATTTCTCCGAGGCTCCGTAAGAATACCAGATGAACGCGCCCTGGGCAGGAGGCAATTGTGTTAGACCCGTGTTATTGGGGGAGTTATTGACTGGCTTTGCCGGATCAAAACGTTCTCCTGATTTGCCAGTAGCAAAATCCCGGTCCCAGTAAGCTGCATTGTCGCCCACGAAATAGGGCCAGCCAAAATTACCAGCAGCTCGGGCCTGATTGAAATCATCATAGCCATTCGGACCAATCGTTACCGAATCCCGCATATCAGGTCCGACTTCGCCCCAATACAGGTAGCCCGTTTTACTATCAATCGATAACCGCCACGGGTTACGCAGGCCCATCACATAGATTTCAGGACGGGTTTTAGGCATGCCTTTGGCGAATAGATTACCTTCTGGAATCGTGTAGGCGAGAGCGCCCGCAGGTCCGTCAGCGTTGGGATGAACACGAATAATTTTACCACGCAGGTCATTCGTATTTGCCGATGATTTCTGGGCATCCCAGGGAGAACGGCCCGGTCGTTCATCAATAGGTGTATAGCCTGTTACGCGGGGGCTCGTGTTATCTCCGGTAGCCAGATATAGATTTCCCGAATCGTCAAACACCATGCCTCCGCCCGTATGACAGCACTGTTCGCGCTGGGTTGGAATTTCCAGCAACACCTTTCGGGATTCCATCAACAGCGCATCCCCGCGTAGTTCATAGCGGGCCAATATATTTTTAGGCTCGCTGCCCTCAGGCGAATAATAGAGGTAAAGCCAGTGGTTCTGTTCAAACTGCGGGTCCTGAACGACACCTAACAAGCCATCTTCAGCTTCGGAAACTTTACCCTCACTGCTCGTATATTTCGTGCTTACCGGAATGGTAGCAATGAGTTTGATTTGCCCCGTGGCTGGTCTGAACAGATGAATTTTTCCTTTTCGCTCGATGAACAGCACCCGACCGTCTTTAAACGTCGTCAAGGCCATTGGTTCGTCCAGCTTATCGGCTACTATGACCTTGGTAAATCGGTTTTCTTCCGGCGGCTTTCCCGAAAACAGATTGCTACGTAACCGGGCATCATCTACGAATGAGAATGCCCATAAACCAATCAAAGCAATACCGATGGTTAGCGCGGAGGCTAGTCGTTGCATGGGAAAAGCTGCTGAGTAAAAGTTAATAATTACTAGAAATAGTTAAATTATCGACTTTTCAAAGATACATATTTTCCCAAAAGGAATGGATGGTCGGGGCTAGGAACGCTACCGCTTTTTACGCACATAACCCACTGTCCCAGGTGGCTAAAAAATCTACTTATTGGCGACCTCAGGCCTCTATATCATCTAATTGAAACAAAACTTCGACAGTCGTATTAAAGGCTTTCGCCATCCGTAAGGCAAGTACAGTGGAGGGGATAAATTTCCCGGTTTCAATAGAATTTAAACCCTGTCGTGATATCCCAATGTGCTTGGCAAGGTCGGCCTGTGTCCAGTTTTTCTTAGCTCGCTCCACCTTAATCGTGTTTTTCATACCCCGTACTTTTGTTTCGAAATGAACCAACCAACAAAATAAAAGACCCAGCAATAAGCCACCAGATACCCATAGCCAAACCAGGTCGGGCTCGAAATATCACACAGGCTAAGCAAAAACAAAAGCATCATCAACATTACCGTCAATGAAAAACCGATAACTACGGCTTCTAACTGGACCCGTTGCTTCACTTCGTCCATTACCGAAAAGGCTTTGATTAATTTAAAAATAAAAATAGCGAACGTAATAATTGGCACTATCGCAATAATCACCGAAACAGGCTGGTCAACTATACGATGTTTTAACAGCCATGTTGCTGGCAAATAGGTGGCTCCGTGTATGAGAGCGAAGATAACAGAGTTTTGGTTCGCGTTTTTTTTAGATTGTTCCATCATGTTTACTTGTTTAGCTCCTCACAAAGATAGGTAAACATTTCATTTTGTCAAGTATTATAGACAAAAAGTCAATAATAATGGCGTAATATAATCCAACTGTGGTTCTGGCAAGCGCACGGGTGCCCTGTTCTTCTGGCGCATCACCGAAGGTTATAAGTAGTGTGGTTAATGGCTCAGGCTAGCCAAACACGCTGTGATCAAGCGTGTAAAAGGTAGGCAGTTCGGCTATGGGTCTATGGGCAACCGCTGCCGGATACTCATCAAAAACCATAAAACTTGTAACCGTCCAGTTGCCCGATGCCCCTATCAAATCGCTTCCAATTGGGTGAATCCCATTCAATGAGGGTATATGTTGAAAATCATCATCCAGGCCTTTGGCAGTCGCTTTAACCAGAGCCTCTTTCCGTGTCCATAAGTCGTAAAATGCGAAACGACTGTCGTGGCTGGCTTTGATATACGCCTGTTCAGGCTGGCTGAAGCTTTGGAACAGCATATCCTGAAACATAAAATCAGGGTTTATTCGCTCTGTATCGACTCCAACGCTGGCGTTTCCGATAGCCACGACAATACAATCACCTGAGTGGGACACATTTAGGTGCCAGGATGTATTGCCGTTAATTTCAGGTTTTTTATTGATACCTAGTGTAAATTCTATCTCACTGGGCTCCTGGTTGATATAATGCCCAACCAGAATTCGTACCATACGCCGAGTGTAGATATATCGATTTCGATCCTCCTGCCGATGGTATCGCTGTGCCTGACTAATCTCGTGAGGTTGTAGTTCTGTTTGCTGATTATCAGGGAGAGAGCTACTCACTACTCGAAACCGAAATACAGCGACTGGATCATTGTAGGAACAGACAGACAACGGTTGCCACGAAACACTGGGCAAAACCGTATTGGTTACAATCACATCAGACATAGGTGGTCTTGTCATATGTACTATTTGCATCGACAAGTTACCAAGTTAAGCCATATCACTACAACTAGACATCCCAATCAAACAAATGGTGACCCAAGGGCGGAATTTTAGTCTTAAGCAATAAGTATGGCTTCTGCGATCCGTAAATTTATCAGAAATAGTTATCTGATAGCTAACAAGTTACGTTTAGCAATCTGCCTGGTTACCTGTTTGTTTTATACCTTTTTCCAACCCGTTGTTGCTCAAGTCTGTGCTGACCCATCTGGTGAACTCGTGTTCAATCAAACGTTTGGCACTGCCAGCAATCCGGTTTCAATCGCAGGCTTAACTCCGTACGAATATGAACCAATAAATTGCCCCGGCGATGGCCAGTATACAATTGCACCAGTGCTCGATGACAGTTGTTTTAATGCAACCTGGTACGCTGTTTCAACAGATCATACGCCCAGCGATGTGCAGGGTAATATGCTAGTTATCAACGGAGGTAGCCAGGCCGGAATCTTTTATCGGCAACCCGTTTCTGGCCTTTGCAAAGGAACAAGTTATGAAGTTTCGGTTTGGGTACTAAACCTGCTAAAAACAGGAACCTGTTCGAATCCATTAATACCTAACCTGTCAATAAATGTAGAAACGAACGATGGACTGATTATTCAATCGACCAATATTGGTCCAATTCAACAAACAGATATTCCTACCTGGCGTCGCTGTTCTATTTTGTTTACTGTCCCTACTGCTGATGGTGAAGTGGTCATAAAATTAATCAATAATCAGGGTGACTTGGGCTGTGGAAATGATATGCTTATCGATGATTTACAGGTGAAACAATGTAGTGAGTGTGTCGGGCCGCCCGAATTGGTGTATGTCCCGGATGTATTTACACCTAACAACGATGGGATCAACGACACATTAGCCATATTTCTTCGTACATCGGCTTCCAGTTCTTTCTCCTTAAAAATATATAATCGCTGGGGAAGTTTGATTTTCACCAGCACCGATCCAGCCCATAAGTGGGATGGGAACTATGCTGGTGTAGCTTGCGCGTCGGGTACTTATAGCTGGGTAATTGCCTACCGGTCAGGCACATCACCCAGGAATGAAATTGTTCGGACCGGCCATGTTCTGCTGATGCGTTGACATGCTGAAGGCCCGTTTTTCGGTCCTGGCTTTGATTGACTCATCATCTGACTAGCAGGTAGAGCTCGTTAAGTCGCCTAACCCATGAAAAGAGACGTGTTTAATCTATTAAGGGGCTTTCTCATTCTACTACTTTTCGTCCGA
This sequence comes from Spirosoma arboris, assembly GCF_009754945.1. Taxonomy (GTDB): domain Bacteria; phylum Bacteroidota; class Bacteroidia; order Cytophagales; family Spirosomataceae; genus Spirosoma; species Spirosoma arboris. The sequence continues at coordinate 30,354 of NZ_WPIN01000018.1, read as the reverse complement.
ACCCAGGAAAGTAGTGGTGCGCTATCGCCTACACTAGTGTTACAGCACAGCGCTTCTACCAAAATACCAATTGATCCCAAACGCTGGTATCAGGTCAATAACGTATCAACAGGACTCGATGCTCTATTCGATGGCGTAACGACCGAAAGTGTCAATACAGGCTGGGGCAAGATATTGTCAAATTATGATGCCTATTACCCGCTACTCGCAGGCGAACAAATGAGCATCGAAAGCATTCGTCTCTACGACGGGGCGGGTACCAATACGGATAAGCCGGTAACCCTGTCGATTATTACAGATGAGTGGGAACGCATTCCGATTGCCCGCTTTACCGGCGACAACTATCAGACCTGGGTTGGACCAGACCCGGACCAGCCCACTGTATTTGACCTCAAGACACCCATCTCCAACGCTCGATACCTAGTGCTGAATACTTCTGGAGACTACCCGACTGAGCTGGAATTGTATGGAACTTACCAGGCTGGAGAGGAGCCAGCACTTACTGCCCTGTCAGCAACTCCTTTCCGAAATAAGCTGGGCATCAATGGATTTGAGTGGTACGTCGAAAATCCTGATGCTCCCTCTGCCTTACGGCCCGTCGACGATACGCGTGTTAACGCTCTGAAAAGCTTTTCATCGATGCGCCATTATATGGACTGGGATAAGCTGGAAGCCGATCAGGGCAGTTATACTTACAATCCTACGTTTAGCGGAAGTTGGGACTACGACGCCATGTATGAACGCCTACAGGCAGAAGGTATTGACGTACTTGCCTGTTTGCAAACGCTCCCGAAATGGATGGAAAATACCTATCCTGAGGAAGGTCGCGATTACAGCAATGTTCCTGCACCCTATGGCGCAGATCTCTCCTCCCCAAAATCTTACCTCGCCCATGCACAGGTCGCTTTTCAATATATAGCTCGCTACGGGTATAATAAACGGGTTGCCCCTTCCTTATTATCTGTCAGTTCAGTAACTACCTGGGCGGGGGTCAATTCGGTTAAGGTCGGCTTAGGACTGATTCGCTACATTGAGTGCAACAATGAGCCCGACAAGACCTGGAAAGGGCGCAATGGCTACCAGTCGGCACGTGAGTATGCTGCCAATCTATCTGCTTTTTACGATGGTCATAAAAATACCCTCGGCCCTGGAGTGGGGGTTAAAAACGCTGATCCTTCAGTGACCGTTGTCATCGGAGGAATGTCGACCGCCACTACCGACTATGTGCGGGCTATGATTGACTGGTGCAAAGAGTTCAGGGGTTATAATCCAGATGGTTCTGTGAATCTTTGCTGGGATGTGATCAATCAGCACCTGTACGCCAACGATGCCCAATCGTCGCAGGGTGGTGGTGGAACTCGGGGGGCGGCACCCGAACTGGCAGGGGTTGGCGATCAGGCGGCAGCCTTTGTGAAACTGGCTCGCCAGTATGCCAACGGGATGCCTGTCTGGATTACCGAAACCGGCTACGATATTAATCAGGGAAGCCCATTCCATGCCATTCCTATTGGGAGTAAATCAGCTCTACAAACACAGGCTGACTGGATTTTACGAACAGCACTCCTATACAGCCGGGTCGGTATCGATCGGGTATTTTTCTTTCAGGCCTACGACGATAATCTATCAAATCCCCTTCAGTTTAGCTCAATGGGTTTACTCAATGCAGATAAGACCCGTAAACCAGCCGCCGATTATTTGTATCAGGCCATGAACCTACTGGGTGATTATCGGTATAAAGAATCGCCTAAACCTACAGACGGCCCTGATGATTTGATCGTTGATCGTTATGAATTAGATGGCCGTTCGTCTTATGTGCTCGTGATCCCCGATGAAAAAGGTCGAACAGGTACGTATAATTTACCGGTGACTAAAGGAGATACCGTGCAGGTTTGTTTGCCAACTGCTGGCAGTGATCAGATGACCCGAACGGTGCAAATCAGTCAAATAGGTACTATAGCCGTTACGGTTGGTGAAACACCGGTATTCGTAGTACCCATATCGGCAACAAATAAAGAAGCAGTTCCGGATTTGAGTACATTGCAGATATACCCAAACCCGTCCGCAGATTATGTAGAGCTAGTAGTCGAAAATAGTAGTTTGAGGCCACTGGAAATTAGCTTATATACGACTGCTGGCCAGCGGCATAAGCAGATAAGTTTGCCGAAGTCGGGGCGAGTACTGCGCACGCAGCTTGACGTAAGTACATTACCACAGGGAACGTATGTACTGGACGTTCATCAGGGACAGGCACGGACTGTCAGGAAAATTGTGAGGGCCCGGTAAAAATTGACCCTATAGATTTGTAACCCAGCAAGGTAATTGAAGTAGCGTACCACATGAGTAATACACAAAAGGCAATGGACGGGGGAAAGTGGATCACAGTTTCCACTATTGTTTCAACCCTGTTTCAATTTGTACAGGTAGCCGTACTCGCCCGCATATTGGCACCGGCCGATTTTGGCCTTGTCAGTCTCAGCAATTTAATTATTGCTTTTTTCCAGGTCTTCGCGAACCTTGGTTTTTCGAACTCGATCATTTATAAGCAGGAAAGCGACCGAAACGTTTTATCGACCCTGTATTACCTTAATATGCTGGTTGGTTTTGTCCTTTTTATCGCCATCCATATCAGTTCTCCGTACATCATCTCATTCTATCACGAACCTAAGCTGGCACAGGTACTTAACCTGTCCTCCTATTATTTTCTGATTGTCTACTTTGGCCAGCTCTACATGTTCTTGCTGGAGAAAGAACTCCGGTTCAAGTCGGTAGCTATTATTGACATCACCGGAACGGTCGTCGGCTCGGCGGTCACGATTATTCTCGCTTACAATGGTTACCATGAGCTATCATTAATTATTGGCTCATTAGTCACACAGCTGACGAAGGCAATTTTACAAATTGCGTTTGGTCACCGACTGTTCACGCCTAAGTTGTTTTTTAATCTGAGCAATATCAAGGAGCACCTTCGTTTCGGAATTTTCAATATGGGCGAAGGCTTTTTAGGCTATGTGCAGTTCAACGCCGACAATATTTTTCTAGGTGGTATGTTGGGCGTAAAAATGCTTGGTTACTACACCATTGCCTATCAGTTATGCGTCTTTCCGATCATGAAACTCAACCCGATCATTTTGCAGGTTGCTTATCCCATACTGGCAAAAATGAAAGAGAACAATGACGATCTGAAGAAGTCTTATCTGAAAATTCTGGACTTTATCAGCTATTGTAACTTTCCCCTCCTGGCGGGTTTATTCATTACGGCCGACGGTGTTGTCCCCTTAATTTATGGCCCAGGTTGGGAGCAAACCACCGAGCTCATCCGAATTTTCGTCTTTGTCGGAATCTTTATTTGTGTGAGTCATCCCCTTTACACCATTGCATTCACAAAAGGAAAACCTAACCTGCTCTTTTTTCTCAATTTAGGGACGTTAGTGGTGAAAATACCCCTGGTCTATGTGCTCGGAACTTATTGGGGGGTAACGGGTATTGCTGTTGCTTTTCTACTGGCTACCCTGCTCAATATGATCGTTAACTTTGGGATGGTCCATTATCTAATCGGTGATTTTATTGGCGAGTTCTCAAAAAACATAGTGAAGCCAATTACGTTTTGTCTGATCATGGTCGGCATCATTGCCCTGTATAAATCGTTTGTTGGCTACACCGGTCTAGCCAATACCTTAGTGGAGGTCGCACTTGGCGGAGCTACCTATGCCGTTCTGACGCTATCCTACAAGCTCTCATTTGCCCAGCTAAAAGCCTTTCGACAGGGGCTTTTGTAGTCATTTCTTCATAATCAGCTAACTGTTTGTCTGAACGAGTGCTACTCGTAGAATTTATGGTTATTTTTTTTTGACTACTTCAACTTTTCGAAGTAAAAAGAATGACTCATATAGCAGGCATCAAGTCTAAATAACATCTGCTCAGAAACATCCCCATCAGACTATAAAACGGATGTACTGGTCAAGGCAGCTTATCCAGCCATTCCAATTAAGGCAGATTGATGTTACCGTCAGGCTACTGACGCCAGAATTAAGTACGTACTAACCCATCATGAACTGGCAACTTTTTACTAAATCATCTCCCAACGAAGCCTATAACTTCTCCTTTAAAAAGAGCGACAAACGACTAATACGGCTACTCATTTCGGTTGGTATCCTATTTATGGTGGCTTTTTTATGGGTGTATCTCCAGCCGAGCAATCAGGGTTATTCCTGGCTATTTGCCATGCTGACCATATCCGTCAGTTTCAAGCTGCTTCGTTTATTGCACGAGTGGTATCATTACTGGAATGTCGTTCCGGTAACCCCTCCGGCCGTCACCCGAACCTGGAGTGTCGATATTATGACGACCTTCTGCCCCGGCGAACCTTACGAAATGGTGCTAAATTCCCTCCGGGCGATTCAGGCGATTCCTTATCCACATACGACCTATTTGTGCGATGAGGCCAATGACCCTTACCTCCGCCAGGTTTGCGAGCAAATGGGTGTTCGGCACGTAACCCGCACAGACAAGAAAGATGCAAAAGCGGGTAACATCAACAACGCGCTGCAACAGGCTACTGGCGAAATCTGTGTGATTCTGGACCCTGACCACGTGGCAGTACCCGACTTTCTGGATCATGTACTCCCCTATTTTGAAGATCCTTCCATTGGCTTTGTGCAATGTGTACAGGCTTATTATAATTACCGGGAAAGCTTAGTTGCTTTTGGTGCAGCCGAGCAAACGTATACGTTTTATGGCCCCATGATGACCTGCATGGGGAATTATGGAACAGCTCAGGCTATTGGTGCCAACTGCACATTTCGTCGGGCTGCCCTTGATTCCATTGGTGGACATGCTGCCGGACTTTCCGAAGACATGCACACGGCTATGCAGCTACACGCCAAAGGATGGGCATCGGCTTATGTTCCCCTTCCTCTCTCCTATGGCTTAGTCCCAGCAACCTTATCCGCTTATTATAAGCAACAACTCAAGTGGGCACGCGGAACGTTTGAGCTTCTGGTAACTACCTATCCAAGGATATTTAGTCAGTTAACCTGGCGGCAACGGCTTCATTATCTGACGATGCCCTTATATTATTTACTAGGTATTGTTCAGCTGATTGATATCCTCATTCCAGTCATCTCGCTGGTAACCATGCGACTTCCCTTACGACTAGACCTACTCGTATTTGGAACCGCCTATCTACCGCTCTTAATAACCGCTTTTCTGATTCGTCAATATGCGCAACGCTGGCTAATTGAAAAACACGAAGCTGGCTTTCATACGCTCGGGGGAATACTTAGTAGCGGCACCTGGTGGGTTTATACCTTAGGATTTATTTACACTATTTTCCGGGTAGACGTCCCGTACCTACCAACGCCCAAACGCGATCAACCCCGTAATAACTTCATTCTCTGCCTGCCCAATATACTGATGTTGCTGATAACGATAGGCGCTATCGGCTATAGTACGTATCATTATGGCCGGTTCGCCGTTAGCAATATTTACTCGGAGCTGATGATCCTGTTTGCTATTCTGAACGCATACATATTGAGCCTGAATGTATTGATCGGGCAGGAAAAAATACTGGGCAGCGTAAAAAACTGGATCGCAAAAATGTCATTTCAGAAGCCGATTGTCTGGCCACTACGGATCGCCATCTGGCAAATGCGCTACGGACTATATAGCTGGATACGCCTTTCAGCCATTCCGTTGTTTGGTGGATTGGTCATTTTAACAACCGGTCTGGTAGCCTATACCGGCCGAAAAAAAACGTCAACGCTCCCACGCGAAATTCGCTTTGCAACGACTCAGCCGTTCTATTATGGATTGGAAACAACAGACCAGTCAACTTCCGCAACGAACCTTCCTAAGCCTGTCGTCCTGCCCAATCAGGTGATTATTCCCCAACATCTGATGTGGTCAGTTAACGCTAACGATGAAAGTACGATTACGTTACCCAAATTAGCAGCGACTCCCAATCAATTGCCCCTCTTGTATCTGGAACCTGCCCTTGCCGAAACAACTGCCCAGGCACATCAGTCAGAAGCAACGTTGCAATCATTTCTAGGCAACCTTAAACAGGGCCACTACAATAGAGATATACTGAAGTTGATTGGTACGATCAAACACTACAAGGAGCCCGTTTTACTCAGTTTCGCACCCGAATTTGACGATACAACCCGAGCGTGGGGTACAAAGCAGGAAAGCACGCTGGTACGCTATCAGCAAGCCTGGCAGTATATGGTGAAATTGCTTCAGCAGCAACAGGTCAATAATGTAATCTGGGTCTGGTATCCTACTCAATCGTCAACCATTGTGTCACACTTCCCCGGCAATGAGTATGTCGATTGGCTTGGCCTCGAAATCATCAATAATCCAGCCCTGGACGAAGACCATCAAAACCATTCATTTGCGGCTTTGTACCAATTGCTTCACAATACAATTCGCCTGCATGCCGACTATACTATCCGTCATAAACCCATTTTGATTGCACGTTTTGGAGCAGTCTCACCTGATAGCCATGAACAGGTATGGGTACGTGACGCGCTGACTATCATCGATGAACGCTATCCTGAAATACGAGGTATTGTCCTCAACGCACAACAGGCCCAGGCAATTCAACAGTCTGAATAAACTAATAGCGATATGTACTGCCTTTCAGATCAAAAAGCAGGATCTTCTGCCCTGACTTTTTGAGGAGCCTGATTTTGTCGACCTCGGTAGTATCCATCCGCTGTATGTACGCTGCATCTTTGGGCAAATACATATTTGTCAGTTGGGCATCCTGAATTGAAAATGGCCAGTACGTTTTTTCGATTTCGTCACGAGGGTGAAGCCGAATGGACGGATAAAGCACGGTATCGCCCGGCGTGTACGCCTGCTTGATTTTCTGGGCAACCAGGTAGTACGGATTGGGTTCACGGGGGTTAGCGAAGTACGTGTATTTGGGCGCCTGATCTTGGTAAATAGTGTACAGCAATCGAGCAACAAAAAAGCTTTGGATGGCTAAAACTACCAATAGTATTTCTCGAAATACAGTTGCGACGCGCATGACCTGCTCCAATAGCAAGGCGACCAGAATAACACTAAATGGGAAGGAAAAGCCCGAATAGCGTTGCGTAATTCCATACGTATGCCCATTGCGAAACGACATCACGATCAGGAACAGGGTAGGCACAACGGCCAGTAAACTAACGAAGACCAGGAGAGGTAATCGACCCTCCGTTGCCTGTCTGCGAATTGCCAGTAGTAGACTATAAGCAAACGAAGGGAGCGCGGCCGCTACTACGTATTGAAGATTCGCGACCGTAACTAACGGCAAAGCGGCTACCAGTAATAACAAGTAAGCCACGAAGATCCATACTGGAATCGGACTCCTCTGTTGGTAGCGAACGAAGAGCCAGGCTGCGATTAAACCAAAAAATCCCGCTATGGCTAAATTTCGAACGCCCAGAGTATCGAATTGCCCAAGTCCATTTGAGACAATAAACAGATCCGCCCAAATGGGTGCCGAACGTTCGGCAACGTTGATGAACGTCGCTGGCAGAATGATCCCAAACCCGTTTTTATAAGGATCAGTCAGCGCAAGGTTGCGATAAAACTGTGCCTGATAGGCAAGTGTTTTAAACGTATAAGCTCCTCCGCCAAATAGAAACCATAAGGATACCAGCGCTATGCCCACTACTCCCACTACCAGAAAAGGTACCCAACGGCGTGCTGGACGTACATAGATCAGTGCATAGAGACCATGACATAGAAAAACGGTAATGGTCAGGTAGTGTGAGAGCAAAGCAATCACAAATATCAACCCGTAAGCCACTAGGAGTTTGCCGGTTGGTCGCCCCAATCGATTCCGATCCAGGATTATTAAAAGCAAGTGCGTTGCCAGCAATGTCAGAAAAAAGCTCATCGAATAATTGCGAGCCATATGACTGTAGGCAATGAAAAAGGGCTCAATGGCCGTCAGAAAAGCGCTGAGTAAGGCCAGGCGTTCGGATTGAAAATGCCGACGTACAAACAGGAAAACCAGGCCGACAAGTAGCGTACTGAACACGACAGAAGGAAAGCGAAGCGAAAAATCGCTTAGCCCAAACAGCTTGGTCCATCCCCACAAGACGGCATAATAACTGGGGCTGTTACCAATATCACCCCTGATATTGGCACCTATAAAATCGTCAAGAGACTTTTCTTTCCAGAATTCTTTGGGCGTAAAATAGGTCTTTCCGGGTGTAAAAAACACATCTCGTTGGTTGGCTCCTTCCATAGAAATGCCCTGAGAGATAACCAGCGTATATTTTTCATCGAGGTAAATGCCATATGTGCTGGAATGATACACCCGCAAGCCAAAGGCCAGGGCCAGAATCACCGCCAGGATTGCATTCGTCGGCTTGAATAATTTCATAAAGGTGTTAAAAGCGCCCTATCATGTTCATTTACGTTGTGAACAGGATATAATAAACTGAGCCGAGAAGATATGCTTTAAGAGCGGTATTTTTTCTAAGAAGGGTTGAAAAAAATAAATCACTTTGGCAGGTCCTGTCGGAAAGAAGAACGGAACATAACCCACGTAGCTCCAGGATGTTACCTGACCACCAGCATTCCGTATCCACCGCTTTAACTGCCATTCAAAGAAAGACTGTTCCTCATGTTCAATGTGATATTGAGAGGTTCGTTCAATGACTTTCAAAATAGGGTTGTTCCCATTGGGCTCCATGATAATCAGATTGTCGGCCAGTTTAAACGCATTTGTGATAGCCTTCTGCTGATCGGACAAATGATGTAACACGCCCCGAATAACGGCAACATCGTATTTCCTGGCGGGCGCTATCAGCTGATCATCGAGTAAGTTAATCGTCTCAAACTTTACATCTGGATAATTCTGTTTAGCGATCTGAATAGCAGAGTCGGCGGGATCGAATCCATGTACATCCAATTCAGGAAAATTCTGTTTGATATTATTGGTGTACATCCCATCACCACAACCAATATCCACTAGTGTTTTGTAGGAAGGTTTGATGAATTTGAAGATTTCATCTGAGATACGTTTGTTGGCAACATCAGAAGAGAATTGAGCATTCGTGGTGTAGAGAAATCCTCCATTTTCACGCACATTTCGATTAAACTCTTGAACGTTCTTTTTTAGAGCGGTATTCATTGCAAGAAGATTAATTTAGTGGATAAAAGTTTATATATAATACTTCAAAATGGGCAATAGTAAACGCTGACTACTAGTTGACTAACAGACAATAGTTTCTTAAGAATAAAGAAGAATAATCTTCAGGCGCTCAGAAAAGAGGCCATTCGACGAACCCCGAAAAGTCGTCAGTTATAAATTTGTAGAGGAGGACTATTGAGGCATAGTTCAGCTACCGCTACAAATTCTGAAGCCAAATAAAAAAACCAAATAAAAAAAAGCAACTTTATCTTAAAAAATAATTAAAACTCTGTCTGCCTTAGAAGCAGTTTTATAGATAGATACCTTAACGTATTTACACTATGAAGTATACAGTTAACTTATTATTCTTTTGCAGTATATTATACTAGCTATGAATTATCGAGAGCCCGTTGAAGGGCCTGCGCAAACTCCTTATCATTAGGCGGTAAAAGCATCTGTTCGTGATCGCCAGGAACACTATGCACGCGCACTCCTTTCAAGGCATATTTTTTCCAGCCCAGATACTTATTATCGTCAACAAAATAAATGCGCACTTGTGCTTTAAACAGATCCACGATTCCATCGTAAGTCTTCATGGTATATTTTTCAAAAGCACGTTCATGTTTTTCCATAATTTGCTCAAAGAGATCAAGCCCTTCCTTGGGTTGGGGCTTTTCGCGTAGGCCCACTTTCTTGAGCAACGCATCTGCCTTCTGCTCGAAATATACCTGCTGATACCGGAGGGTTGAGATTGGCTGACGTAGGAAAGAACGCGTAAACCACATAAATTTTGGAAACTGCCGGAGAATTTTTCGTTGCAGCCAGCCCAGCATCGATCGATTGGTATCTGACTCCTGAGCGTTGGTATCGAACATAGCCAGTAATTTCATCTCTTTGCCCATGGCTTTGAGCTGTCGGGCCATTTCCAGGGCGACATACCCTCCAAACGAATATCCAGCTATGGCATACGGCCCAGTTGGATTTTGTTCCAGCATTTCACTTAAATAGAAGGCGGCAATATCTTCTATATTATCCAGCGGCTCATCAATGCCGTCTAACCCTCGGGCCTGGAATCCGTAAATGGGCTGCTGAGGGTCTAAATGACTGAGTATCCCGCTAAAATTCAACAGATTCAAACCAATTCCATGAACAATATAGATGGGGATCTTATTACCCGCTGGTTGAATGGAAATCAGCGACTTCCATTTTGTTGGCTTATCGCCGGTCTGAACAACTTCGGCCAGTTTTCGAATGGTCGGGTAGGTTAGTAAGTTCGATAAAGGCAGGCGTTTACCTGTTTCCTTTTCAAGCTGTACCATTACCTGAACAGCGATCATAGAGTGCCCCCCCAGTTCAAAAAAATCAGCGTCGATACTTATTTTTTCCAGACCAAGCGCGTCTTTCCAGATGGCAGTAATCAATTTTTCAGTCTCTGTAACCGGTTCGGCTTCAGCGCCTTGAGCCACCAGCATACTGGCTGGTTTAGGCAGCGCGTTGCGATCAATCTTTCCATTGGGCGTAATGGGCAATTGTGGAAGGCTGACAAAATCAGTCGGAACCATGTACACCGGCAAAACGTCCTGCAATTTCGTTCGCCACACAAGTACCTGACGCATAAAGGCAGCATTATCCAACGGGGGATTGGTTACAACGTAGGCAATTAAGCGTTGATCACCAATCCGCTCTTCACGAGCAACCACAACAGCTTCACTTACACCCGGCTGTGTGATGAGCGCGTGTTCAATTTCACCCAGTTCAATACGGTAGCCTCTGACTTTTACCTGCTGGTCAATACGACCCAGGCAATGAATTTCGCCATCAGCCATAAACTTACCCAAGTCGCCCGTTCGATACATCATCCTTTTTTGGGACTTATCAAATGGGTTGAGGACAAATTTATCCTTTGTCAGTTCAGGCCGGTTGAGATAGCCACGCGCTACGCCTTCACCGGCGAGATAGATTTCGCCGATGCTGCCTTCAGGCAATGGGTTCAGGTGTTCATCGAGGATGTATACTTGTGTATTCTGTATTGGTCGGCCAATGGTAATGATCTCATCACTGGCCAGAATCTGCTTCCCGGTCGAATAGATAGTCGTTTCTGTTGGCCCATACATATTCCAGAGCGAGCCACATCGTGCGGTTAATTTTTGGGCTAAGTCTTTCGACATAGGCTCACCACAACACAGAATTTTCACTGGCAGCTGTTGTTCCCAGCCAGCAGCAAGCATCATTTTGTAGGTAACCGGAGTGGCCTGAATAATACTGATTTTCCAGGTTGGAATAGCCTCCAATAAAGCCCGACCGTCTTTGGTCATTTCGGCATCGGCCAGCACCAGCGTAGCACCAACTAATAAGGGCAGGTATAACTCAAGGCCTGCAATATCGAACGAAACCGTCGTCACGGCCAGCAAGGCATCATCCTTCGTTATACCGGGCCAGGCGATCATGCTATACAGCAGGTTGACCAGGTTATGATGTTCAATCAGTACACCTTTCGGCTGACCTGTTGAACCGGACGTGTAGAGAATATACGCCAGGTCGCTACCCGTAACTGGCACACTAGGCGCTTCTTTGGGATATGTATCCAGTTTAGCCAGAACCTGCTCAATCAATAAAACGGACGTCTTGGTAGCTTGTCGTCCGGTAGACTGATGGCTGATTTGTTCGCCCGTATGGTATTTTTTAGACGTAATGAGCAGACTAGCCGATGAATCGGCCAGCATAAATGCAACCCGGTCGTGCGGGTACTCCGGATCAATGGGCACATAAGCTGCCCCTGCTTTCAGCACCGCCAGCAACGTAATAACCAGCTCGGGCGACCGGTCCATTACGACCCCTACCACCGCTTTTTGCTGATTGGCACCCAGGCCATTTTGCAGAATAGCATGGGCTATCTGGTTGGCCTGTTCGTTCAGCTCACGATAGGTTAACGTTTGCCCCTTCGTAAAAATCAGCGCCGTTTTATCTGGATAGGTAGCCGCTGTTTGATCGAGTAACGCATGTAACGAACTCGTGCGCGGATAATCAGCCTTTGTATCATTCCAGAGCGTTAACTTCCGGAGTTGTTCGAACTGATCGGCCAGGAGAATATCCTCAATGCCAATCGACGGATTCTCAACTACTGCTTCCAGTAAGTTTTCAAATTCGCCCATCATCCGGTCAATGGTGGTTTCTTTGAACAGTTGCGTGTTGTACGACCATTCAAGCACCAACTCAGCGGTCGTAGATGATCCGCTGATATTTAAGAATAAGTCAACCGCTCCATATTCTCGGGGGTTGCTAATTAGCTCATAATCGAGGCCGTAAAAGTTCACTCCATCGTCGATCCCCATGTCCACGTTGAAAATAACGGGCACCAGCGTTGTGCGTGATGGATCTCTAACAACAGATATTTTCTTGATCAGGCTACCAAATGTTAGCTGCTGATTATCGTAAGCGTCAAGTACGTCCTCTTTGCGCTGTTTTAGAAACTCAAGGAAGCTAAATTCTGACCGGGGGAAACTTCGTAACGGCAACAAATTGACACAGTGGCCAACCAGACCCAGATAACCCGTAGCCGACTGCCCCGATGTTGGCAAACCAACCACAATGTCGTCCTGCCCCGTTAATCGATGCAGAAACACCTCGAAACTGGCCAGCAGGGTTGTAACGAAACTACACCCTGCCTTTGCGCCCATCTTTTTGACTGCCAGCCCCAGTTTGTCGCTCAGTGGATAATCCCGGCGAGCGATTTTGTAGGTACGGAGCGCAGGCCGGGCAAAATCGGTCGGCAGATCCAGTACGGGAACGGAATCCTTATACTGATTTACCCAGAATCGCTCAACTTGAGCATACTCTTTGCTCGCCAGAAACTGAAGCTGATCGGCGGCATACTGGCTATAGGTCGGAGCTTCGGGCAATGTTGGTACACGATGTTGGGCATACGCAGAATAGAGCGCACTTAAGTCCTGAAGCATAATGCCCAGCGACCAGCCATCGCATACAATGTGGTGTGCTGTTAACGTGAAATGATGAACCGTATCTGATAATTTAATCAGTCCGACTTTTGCCAAAGGACCATTGAGCAGATCGAACAGGTATAAGGCATCCTGTTTTACATACTCCTCGATAATTTGCGTCTGTTCTGCCTGGGTTTTATTGGAACAATCCTGATAAACCAGATCAATGGAAAGCTGACCAAATACACAGATCTGCCTTCCATCGGCACTAAAAGCAGAATGCAGAGATTCGTGGCGTTGTACTAATGCGTGCCAGGCCTGTTCCAGAGCACGTTTATCTAAGAGGCCATTAAATCGCAATGAAACCGATTCATTAAATGACCGACTGGCATCGTCGCCACCTAATTGACAGGTTGCCCAAATTTCTGTTTGTGGTTCAGTGGCGGGAGCCAACCGCACGATATCCGGGCCATCAAACGGGTTAAAGTCAACAGCAATCAGATTTACGTTTGTAATGCTTTCCACCATCGGTAGTCAATTTAATTCAATCTGAAGGTATTTTCCGGGCTGATCTGGATTCGGTACAAACCAAGCTGGATTTCCCTCCCGATCACGACCTAATCTGGCACCGGGGGCAGGGGGCATATCCTTTACAAAACTTGCACCAGCTTGTCCAGTGCTGGTTATTGAATTTGAATCTTTTTTAAAAAAACCAGCATCTATCAGTTCCCGAACACTATCGGTAAACCGGCGAATTAGTATATCTATTTCCTGATCAGTATGGGCTTCTGTCAGGAAGCACGGAAATCCATCCCAAATATGAATTCCCTTATCTCGCATTAAAGTAAACAACAACTCACCATAAATTATATCTTCTTTAAACTTTATTTTCCAAAGTGAGCCAAAATTAACAACAGCGATAGGCAATTGATGTTCTAGTAGAACTGCATTCAGGGCATCGGCAAGCCGTTGTGTCTTCCGGGTTAGCTCCTGTTGCAAACCCGGCCCTACCTCTTTCATGTGGGTTAACGAGGCTTTGGCTGCGGCCAGCGCCAATGGATGCCGAACAAACGTTCCGGCAAAATACGTGACGCCCACTTCTGGCACAGAACTGTCGCCATACTGCCAGAAGCCTCCGTCGAGCGCATCCATAAACTCACGTTTGCCCGCAATGACACCAATCGGCAAACCCGCTCCGACTACTTTACCATACGAACCCAAGTCAGCCTTGATACCAAACAAAGCCTGAGCACCGCCGGGATGTGTTCTGAAGCCGGTGATTACTTCGTCGAAAATTAAAGCCGTGCCGGATTTTTCAGTGATGGCGCGTACCTGCTTTAGAAACTCAATGGGAACAAACTCAGGTCGGCGACTTTGAACAGGCTCTACCAGAACAGCCGCCAATTCATGCGCCCGCTCGCGAATGATCTGAAGACTTTCCTCGGTACCATAGTCCAAAATCAACATGTTCTGCACAGACTCAGGCATAATACCAGGCGCTGCCGGAAATGACTTGAGTTTTTTAGTTCCTCGTACCAGAACCTCATCGGCAATACCGTGGTACGAACCTGAAAAAGCAACAATCAGTGACCGCCCCGTAACGGTTCGGGCAATCCGCATCGCACCCAAAACGGCTTCTGAACCGGTATTGCACAAAGCCGACCGATCGGTGCCCGTTAGTTCGCAAATGAGTTGGCAAACTTCGCCCGCAAGTTCATGCTGTGGACCTACTTCGAAACCAAGTTCAATTTGTGCGTGCAGTGCTTCTTTAACCCAATCGGGCTGGTAACCGAACATATTGGAGCCAAATCCATTCAGGGCGTCGATGTATTCATTACCATCAATATCCCACAGGCGGCTACCCTTCGAACGATTCACAACCAGCGGATAGACAATCTCTTTTGTCAGCGGCCGGAAACCAGACACGACCCGAGGATCGGCCATTTGAGCACGGTGTTCCTGGGCATATGCCTTGCTCTTACCTGTTTTCTGGGTATATCGTTCTGTAAACTGCTCTAAGAAATTCTGTTGTTTGGTACTTAGCTCCGAAGCCTGTCGATCAATCCGGGCCGTTGCCCCGAATGGCTTTTTCAGCTCAATTTTTTCTTCAGGGGTTAAGTCGGCCGTATCGACTTTTGAATGACCATTTTTCGGATGATCGTTCGAGTTTCCGTTCCCATTTACCGCTCCATTAGCCGAAGTCAAAATGGACTTTATGGTAGCAGGCACTACGGGCGCAGGCACAGATGCAGCCGTATTTCCTCCCTGAAGTAAGTCAATCTGTTTGGCGAGTAATTGTAGTTGCTGGGCAATCAGATCCAAAGCCGGATTGAATGTAGCCGTTCCTGCGGTAGACTGAACCATGATATGCTGATTGACTGGCACTGACACTGGTGCCGGGACTGACGCTGGTGCAGGTGCTGGTTGCTGAACAACTTCAGCAGGCAATGATTGATCGATATAATTGACCAGTTGATCCGGCGATGTGTATTCGCTCGTTAATTGGCGGAAGGTTATCGGTAAGCCAAATTCTTTTTTGAGCGTCAGTGCTACCTGGGTTAGTAACAATGAATCGAAGCCAATTTCCAGGAAGCTCGTATCAGCGGATACGCCATCCATTTCAATACCGGATGCGTCTTCGAGTAGTTGGTTAATTTTCTTGAGTAGGGTGTCTTTTCTCATAGCGACCGCTGTAGATTGCGTTTCGGGTGTGTAAGGAATCGATAACGATCCGTTCGCTGGTAATGGGTTAGGCAGCAACGTATGTCCGTTCGTCGACATTGATTGATTAGAATATAGTAAATGCGGGGGTACTGACATTTCAGGTTGTATATGTATAGCTACCGGATCGACCCAGCAGCGCTTTCGGTTAAATGCATAGGTTGGTAACGACACGTTTATTCGCTGCTGGCTCGCATAAAAAGCGTTCCAGTCTGGCTCCAGGCCCGCCATGTATAACTGGCCCAGTGTTGTTAAAACGGCCTGACAGGTGGCTGACCAATCGGGTTGATTAGCCAGACCAGCCAATACCGTAATAGGCTTTTTACCCGCTTGCTGCCGGGCGAGTGTGGCTGTCACATGACCTGGCCCAGCTTCCAGTAAGAGCGGATTATCGAAGGTAAAAAGTGTATTGAGGGCTTCTGAGAAGCATACCGTAGCGCGAAGATGCGTAGCCCAATAAGTCGGATCGGTCGCCTGTGTATCAGTTAACCAGGTGCCACTTACAGTCGATACTATCGGTTTTTGCGGGCGATTCAGGGAAACTCCCGCAACTATTTTCTTAAACTCATCCACAATTGGGTCCATCATGGCAGAGTGAAACGCATGGCTGGTCTGTAGTGGCTGGTTCGGAATTTCCCGTTCGTCGAGCACACGGGAGAAATCAGCAATATCTTCATCGGGTCCTGCCACAACGCAAAGCGCATA
The DNA here is from genome assembly GCF_009754945.1 of Spirosoma arboris. GTDB lineage: Bacteria > Bacteroidota > Bacteroidia > Cytophagales > Spirosomataceae > Spirosoma > Spirosoma arboris. Next base: position 13,854 of record NZ_WPIN01000018.1, on the reverse strand, counting down.
GCTGTTAATGGCAGCCATCGAAATCGTTGACGGCATCATCTCCATAACTGCCTTTGCTGATCTCCGCACAGAAAGCATACTACCACGCGGTAATTCACTCACCATTTGCCCACGAGCGGCAATCAGTGTCAACGCATCCGATAACGTGAACACACCGGCCAAATGAGCGGCAACAAATTCGCCAATACTATGTCCGCAGAAGACAGATGGCTCTATACCCCAGCTCATCCATAACGTAGCCAGCGCATATTCCGTAACAAAGAGCGCCGGTTGCGTATAGCGTGTATTTTTCAACCGCTGTTCAACCTCCGACGTAAGTATTTCGGGATACATAACCTGGCGAATATCGGTATCCAGATGCCGATTCAGGAGTTCGGCGCAGGTGTCTATTGCCTGCCTGAATACAGCTTCCTGTTCGTACAGGGCTCGTCCCATATTCAGGTATTGCGATCCCTGGCCTGGAAATAGGAAGACTACTTCATCGGGTCGGTCTGTCGATTTGGCTTCGCCAGCTATTTTTGACGATGAAGGTTTCGGATCAACCAGCAATTTATCGCGAAGTTCGGCGGGTGTGGCTGCTACGACAAATCGCCGATGTTTGAAATTGGCGCGTGTTGTTTGCAATGTAAACGCCACATCGGCCAAATTCAGTGACTCGGTTTGAGTAAGCTCATCAGCCAGATTTCGGGCGTAAGCATCCAGGCTAACTGGCGTTTTTGCCGACCACGTAATTAACTGAACCGGACGGCCACTGTCCGAAACGAGAGGCTTCTGGTCAAATTCTTCCAGCACGACATGGACATTTGTGCCCCCAACCCCGAATGAGCTCACACCCGCCCGGCGCGGATTCGCTGAATGTTGCTCGGCTGTATTCGACTCGGCAGTTGCCCAATCGGTAAGCTTCGTGTTAACAAAGAACGGACTGTTAGCGAAATCAATAGCTGGGTTGGGAGCCTCATAATTTATCGACGGTGGAATCTGCTTATAATACAAAGCTAGGGTAGTTTTAATCAGCCCTGCCACACCTGCCGCCTGCGTCAAATGGCCCATATTGCTTTTAATGGAGCCAATGGCACAGTATTGTTTTTCGACCTGTTCGCCAAATGCCTGCGTTAAGCCGTCAATCTCAATAGGATCACCCAAAGGAGTTGCTGTTCCGTGGGCTTCTATATAGCTAATCGTTGCCGGATCAATATTGGCATCTGCTATCGCCATAGCAATGGCTCCGGCTTGTCCTTCGGCACTTGGAGCCGTAAAACTGCCTTTCCCACCGCCATCGTTGTTTACGCCAACGCCTTTGATCACGGCATAAATCGTATCGCCGTCGCGGAGGGCTGCCTCTACATTTTTCAATAAAACGACCCCTGCCCCATCGCTGAACACGGTCCCCTGTGCATCTGCATCGAACGAACGGCAGTGTCCATCCTGGCTTAGCATGGCCCCCTCCTGGTACAAATGCCCACTATTGAGCGGGGTTGTTATACTGGCACCGCCCGCCAGTGCCAACTCACACTGTCCATCGCGAATACTCTGAACAGCCTGTGAAATCGCCAGCAACGATGTAGAACAGGCCGAATAAACACTGACTGCCGGGCCTTTCAAATCCAGCTGATAGGCCGTTCGAGAGGCTATATAATCTTTTTCATTCAGGGTCATCACCTGAAAAGCCCCTACCTGATCAATTAGATTCTTGTGACCAAGTACATTGTTCAGGTAATAGGTATTATTTCCGCAACCGGCAAATACCCCCACGCGACCACTGTAATGCTGCGGTAAATAGCCTGTTTGTTCAAGCGTTTCCCAGGCAATTTCCAGAAAGATGCGTTGTTGTGGGTCCATCAGTTGCGCCACATTGGGAGTTAACCCAAAAAATTGTGCGTCAAACTGATCGGCCTGATCAATAACCCCTCTCGCTTTTACGTAAAGTGGATCATTTTTAAGGCTGTCCGGTATGCTGGCGTCTAGTTCACTATCGGTAAAAAAGCGAGTTGTTTCTTTGCCCTGTTTCAGTAATTCCCAAAGGGCACCAATGGTATTTGCTCCCGGAAAACGACCTGCCATACCAATCACAGCCACATCGGTTCGTTGATTTGTCTCTGTCTTTTTTTCCGACTGAGCCTTGGTAACGTCAGTCGGCAAGTGGGCCGCTTTTTCTGTTTTTTGCGGCTGTAGGTAAGTAGCTATACCAGCAATCGTTGGATACTGATACAGCTTCGTAACTGGTAGCGTTTGCTGATGCTGCTTTAACAAGGCTACGGTCTTCTGAGCCAGAAGGGAGTTGCCTCCCAGTTCAAAGAAATTATCGTCCAGTCCAACCTTATCTAGCTGCAATAAGGTAATCCATAAACCAGCAATTGTCCGCTCGAGATCGGTTCTGGGTTTTCGGTAGGCAACTGCCAGGTCTGGTCGTTTTTGTTCTGGCGCAGGCAACTGCTTTTTATCAACTTTACCGCTGGTGGTCTTAGGCAGTTCGTCTAGCCAGACAAAAGCAGATGGCATCATATAGTCGGGCAGTTGCTGCTCAAGCTGTGTTCGTATACCCGACTTCGCAACGTGACCATCGGTTGCCACCACATAAGCCACTAACCGCTTGTGGCCATCTGTACCTTCACGAGCGACTACAACAGCCTGTTTGACGCCGTTAAGCTGATTGATAATAACTTCAACTTCGCCCAGTTCGACCCGGTGCCCGCGAATTTTAACCTGATCGTCGCGACGGCCTAAAAACTCGATTGTTCCATCAGGTAACAAACGTCCGAGGTCGCCCGTACGGTAAATCCGCATTTGGCCCTGTTTCGGACTATCCAGCTCAATAAATTTTTCGCTGGTCAATGCGGGTTGATTCAGATAGCCTTCAGCCAGGCAGGAACCACCAAAACAAAGCTCTCCAACTTCTCCGTCGGGCAGAATAGCGAGGCTATCATCGACAATAACTACGCTGACGTTATCAATTACCTGACCGATGGTCGGCAACAAAGGCCATTCGGTGGGGTCACCCGTTAACGTTAGTTGTGTGATAACGTGACATTCTGTAGGGCCGTACTGGTTGAATAAAACACAGCCCGGCAGCGCCGAAAAGAATTGTGCGATTTGGGGTGTAATCTTCAGCTGTTCACCAGCGGTCATAATTTCGCGCAAATGCACCGGAAACTGCTGCGTACTTACAGCAGTTTCGGCCAGATATTGAAGCGCGACAAAGGGCAGGAACAATCGATTAATGGCCTGTTCGTCAATGAATCGTAGCAGCGCGTTCAGGTCTAGCCGAAGCGTTTCGTCAATCAGCATCAGGGTGCCCCCTGTACTCAATGTGGCAAAAATTTCCTGAAACGAAACGTCAAAACTTAATGGTGCCAGCTGAAGCGTTCGCGTGTCAAGCCCTGCCGTTGAGTGCTTAGCCTGCCATTGCAACAAGTTCATGAGCGGACCGTGACCCATGCAAACACCTTTGGGCTTACCGGTCGAACCTGATGTATATAATACGTAGGCGGTACTTGTCTGATAATTAACTGATTGGTCGGTATATGTATATTCCTGATCTGACGTAATTACCTGAAATCCTAAGCGATTGAATAACGGCTGATCCTGTGCCGTAGCCAAACACGTTCGGAGGGCTGAATCCGTTTTAATTTGTTGCAACCGATGTTCTGGGTAGGCTGGATCAAGGGGCAGGTAAGCTTTGCCGGCTTTGAGGATAGCCAGCACACCAACAATCATCTCCAGATTACGAGTCGTGCTTACGCCAATCTGTTCAGCATCCGAATCAGCGGCCAGGATGGCCTGAGCAAGTGCCTCTGCCCGATCATTTAGCTGACGATACGTAAGCATAACTTCACCAAAGATCACAGCAATGCGATCCTGGTTTTCGAGCGACACTTGTTCAACAAGCTGATGAACGAACTGTGGGGAGAGTCTTCCCCGGCTTATGTCTTTGTAGACATTCATACCATTAATTGATTGAGGATCAGCAACTCGTTTAACGCCACAGGTATAGTATCAACCCATTGGTAGATGGATTAATCTGCCTGCGTGTTTACTAACCGTTACCTGTTTGACACCTAATGGACGTTCCGCTGCGACTGCAGGGAATGCTCCGGAGCAATGGGGTTCTGAACTACATCAGCTTTGCGTGGCACGTCTACGTAATTGCCTTCTACGCGGTTTAATACCGTCAGTATAGGTTGGTTTGTTACGCGTACATACATGCTTAACAGTTGTTTCTCAGCCCTTGCCCAGGGACTATTGGCATCAATTATTAATAGGGATAAAGCGCTGCTTTTGAGCAGATAAACCGGGATCTGATTGTTAATCAAAGCGGGGAGTTCAAGAATAATTCGATCGAACTGCGAGCTATCGAAGCCCTGATTGTAATCAACCAGATAATCGACTCCCGTAACATTCATAAAATCTGGACGAATGGTATACGGGAAATAAGTTACACCATGCCGTAGTTCACGCTGCTCGTTAGCGGCTGCCCGCGGATAACAATAGGCTACTTTCTGATCGGCATTTTCATACAATTGAATCAGGCCATTGGCTATCCAGGTTTTACCCTGTTTAGACCGGATACTAAACAGCGTTATAACAGGCGGATACGGTTTACTTACGTTCTGCGAAACTTCAATATTGATTGCATTTAAGAGCTGTTCAAACATGCTCCGGGATGCCAGCGTTGCTCTCGTAAACACCTTTGGTTTTCTAACCGTCGGAAATAAAGCCGTAACAGGCATCCCGATCATGGCTTCGGCTTGCTCAGGCGATTGAATGCGTTTGTCTAACCAGAAACGCAACGCGGTAAGCAATAAGGCGATAAAGATACCGACCCCTAAACCGATAGAAATTAGCTGAAAGCGTTTGGATGGCAGGGGTTGTAAAGGAAAATCGGGCGCATCTAAAATTTCTAATGTGCCCCCAATAGTTACGTCCTGACGCCGTGTTCGTGACTGATCTACATTCTGAATCAGATCTAAATATTCTTTTTCAGCAACAGACAAATTCCGATTCAGTTGACGAAGTTGCGAGCCCAACGGCCCATACTCGTTTGTTTTAGCCGCATAATCATCCATCCGCTTTTGGTAAAGCTCTAATCGGGCAGTTGATTCTTCATATTCCAACGACTTTGTTAGTCGGTCATTGGCCATCGTTTGCGCAGGGATAGCATCATTCGAATTCGCAGCGGCATCATATTTCTGCGCACTAACTTTCAAATCTTCCGAAGCCTGTTTGACGTTAGCCTGCAGCTGCGTAATTACCGATTGAGGTTGACCATACGCTCGGGCATTGGCTAATTTATTCTCCGCTTCGGTCAGCTTCTTTTGTTTTTCGGCCAGGTCATTATTGGCTTCGCGGATGCTCCCTTGTTGCCCCATGCGCCCGTTCAGTGCGTCCAGCGCTGCTTTTGCCGCATTTTTACGCATTAACTCCTGATTGTATTCGCCTTTCAGAGCCTCACGCGAAGACGCTACATTCCGGGCTTCTTCGTCATAATCCAACACCTGATGTTTTTCACTAAATGCCCGCAGGTCAGCTTCTGCCTGAGCCAGTTTTGCCTTCGCCTTTTCTAATTTTGCTTCGTAATAACCAATAACCGAATTGGTTTCGGATGTTTTGAGAGTTGAATACCGTTTGTTCAGGAATTCAATGGCATAATGTAGCGTGCGTTGGGATACGGCTGGGTCGTCTGACTCATACTCCATCAGCAGAACATCATTCGTATTCTTCCGGGCCGACCCTTTTATATTATCGCCCAGATGCTGAATAGAATAATACGAGTCTGATTTCAGCAGTAAGGTTTTTATCGGGTTGTCAGTTGGTGTTTTGGCTAAGCTATCTATCGTTATATGCAGCAGCGCAGAGTCGGCAGCAATGTAATACAGGTTTTCCCAGCCGGGTGTAATGGCTTTATGTAATTTCTGAAAGCCCGCATTGCCTAAGACCAGTGAATCGGGTTGACGTAGTCGAAGATGATCGGTGAGCAAACCAATGCCAATCTGAAGCAGGGTTTCCCGCGAATTAAGGGTCGTAAGAATATTATCGAAAGCACTAGCCGACCGATCCTGAAACGCACTATTTCGATCTGATAGTAATGAATAGCGCGAAACCAATCCTGTATAGAGTGTTGCCTGCGATTTATATACTTTCGCTTCATTCCGGGTCGCCCAAAAAGCGGTCGCTGCTGTCAGGCAGGGAATAAGAATGAACCAGAGTATATGCTGCTTCAGTAACCGCAAAAAAACCTCGATTGTCATACAATTCGTTTAGTTACGTCTCAACCGTTGAATAGGCATACCCACCAATGCTTCAAAGTAATGGACATTCTTCAGGAAATTACCTTTCGCCTGTTCTGATGCGGTTTTTGCCTGAACATAGCGGCTAGTTGTCGAAGCCATCGCGTCGGCCGTTATCTGACCTTTCTGAATTTCGACTTCACCAACACGCATTGCGGTTAGCGAAGCCTGTTCATCTATTAACAAAATCTTCAGGAGTTGCTGCGTCGTAATCATATCCTGATAAATACCGATCAGGTCACGTTTCAGCTGCAACTCAACGACTTCCTTCTGATGTACAGCGGCTTTGTAATTAGATTGTGCCTGTCGTACCTGATGCTTCCGTCCAAATAATTCATAAAGCGGAAGTCGCACATCAACACCCACACGGTAACCGTTAGCAATCTGTCCAAGGGTACCCTGCCCTGGTAATGTTGTCCCACCAGACGAAATAAGTATCTGGTTACCAGTCGAATAGTTGCCAAAACCAGCAACGTTTTGTAAAATTTGCACCTTGGCTATCTCATAACCTTCATTCAGCGAATTAGCTACTTCATTCTGATACTTTACAAGTGGAGAGTGAGCCACGGCCACTTTCATTATATCGTCGAACGGAAGGAGTTGAACAGCAACATCCTGGTTAATATCAAGATATAAGGTGTCATCAGCAAGGCCAGAGGAGGCACCAAATGAGACCAAACCCCGGGCGCTCCGGTTTTGTCCGTGGCAAACAGTTACTGCGAAAACTCCAACTACAAAAAGGAGACTAATTCGGCAAATCAGTATTTTGTTTAATTGGAATAAATGGAATCTCATTCTTAAAAAAATTTACGCAAGTCGCTCCACACAAGTACCAACCCAATAAGTTTCTTATTTTCTAAATTCAATAACCTATTATTTCATTTACTTAAAAACCCCTAACTCCGAGTTAATTGGCATTTTTACCCGATTGCTCAACTAACTACTCTAGCTTTTGACTATTTTATCACTACTTTGTCACACTGAAGTCACGTTACAATTCGGCCAGGCACTATACTAAGGCGCTTGTGTGTCGGGCGAGCCGTTATGAGGAGTGTGCATAAACCGCTTAAAGGCTTTCCGCATATTCATCATCGCTCGAACAAAGCTGAGTAACAAGACAGGGATAAGTAGTAACTCTTTTATGCTCACCCGTTTCCATAAATAAGCCGGTACCGAAATGATCATGCTGGCTATTTGCAAAACCAAGAGTATAAGTGGAATTTGCCACACGGCCTGCTTACCCGTTAGAAAGCTGATAAACACAGTGATAATCAGTAAGCCTAGTAAAAGGATTTTAGGTAAGATTAGCGCCTGCATTACTTTAAAGCCACTGGCAAATCGTCCGGCGAAGAGTTCGCGTACACCGCTCCAGAAATAATAGGTAAGGAACTGCCACTGAGCGGCAATCCAGCGAGTACGTTGATTTTCGAAAACTGCCCGCTGAGCCACTTTTTCGTCGTAGATGAAGGCATTCTCCAGGTAGCCTATTTTATGGCCACTCAGTACAATGTTGGTTTCCAGCTCTTTATCATACCCCCCCATCGTATGCTGTGTGGCCATAGCCGCTTTCATTAGCGCTGGTTCAAAGGCCATACCCGAGCCAATTGTTGCCGACGAAAGCCCTACTACCCGGCTTGCTTTCCGAAAAATATGATTGTTGATTTCTTCGCTGATAGCATCCAGAATGGCTACACTGGTATTTATGTTTTTGGCAACCCGGTGCCCCTGAACTGCTTTCCATCCCTGCGCAAAAGCAATATTGATCCGACTCAGAAAATCAGGCGCCATGTGGTTATCAGCGTCAGACACAACTAGTATGTCATACTGACCAATCGGTAACCTGGATAAAGCGGAATTAATGGCCTTGGCCACTGTCGAAACCTCAAATGAAACAGGGAGCACCTTAACTGGTAAAGTAGCTAATTGGCTAAGTGTTTGAGGATGAAACGAGTCGGCAATGATAATCAGGTCAAATCGGTCTGCCGGGTAGATCTGTTTCAGATTTTCGGTAACCGAGTCAACTATAACCGCATCTTCTTTATACGCAGGAATCAGAACGCCAATTTTCCTAAAAAAAAGCGGTGTCTCAAGTTGATCCGTATCATCTGCCTTGCCCAATCGACCAGCTACAGCAAATACGACCCAGTACAAGACATTTAGTGTGATAATTCCTAAAAAAAGGAGATAGATAATGTAAATAAACTGCATAATAACTAAAATGATCAACCAGAAAATAGATAGCAGTCTACTAGAAATCAGTGCCTGCTATAGTTGATAAGTAAAAAAACGAGATCACTTTATTGTCAACTTCTTTTTATAAATCAAAACCTTTCGATTACCTACCGTCTAATAAATTTTCGTCTATAGAAATGTTTTCCGGCTTTTCTGCTGCACTCATCAGTGGAAAAGCCTTGTCTTTTAAGACCCGTAATTTGTGACCAAGTCACAAAACATGACGCAACCATACGCATAATCTGTCCGTATATAAGTATATGCGCTACATTGTTGTTTTCGCCCAACAGGAAATTGGCTACGCCGTAGGATTCGATGATTCCGCCGACGCAGTTGATTTTTTATTCTGGGGCTACGAAGAATACGACCTGTTGCCCTATGGCATTTTCGACGCGTTAACAGGCGAGGTGTTTCCTTACGAACACCGGGGCGAGTTGGTCATTGACGTCGATGAGGAGACAATCAGCCGTACAGCCAGGGAGTATTTAAAAGCAGCTATTCGGCAAACAACATAGGAGTAAAATATTATGCTAACTCCCAGTTCCCAAATGTAATTCGTTCAATAGACCACCAGTCGTAGGACCGACGTAGCAAAGCAGTTCCTTTTTCGATAATGGATTCGGAATTACCTTCAACCCCGAGATGTACGACCAATGTAGCTTATGCGGTTTCAGTATCGTCAGCAATCGTTACCTCTGACACTGATCCTTCTCGCAAAGTTCTGGGCCACCAGCTTTCAATCAACTCAGTCAGGCAAGTGGTCACTTCGGGACGGGCGCTAGAACTCCACAACTCTGTATCTCGGTCGAAAAAACGATCATCTAAGCAATGATCAAGAGTATCGAACCGCTCTTCCGACAACATACGGATAAAATCATGGCAATGATTGATTATGTCGTACCGGTGGTTGGGATGAAATTCTTCGTAGATGAAGTTGGTTGTCCAGCCTCCACCCAAATCGGTGGTTTCGTGCGCGAATAGCTCATCAGTAACGAAGCGATACATAGTTCGATCGTCGTAATCGTCTGGCGCGAGAATGTCCAATGCCACTCTATGCTCACCCATTTGGCGAAGCAACGTATCGAGTGCCTGTGCCACCTCATTGTCGGACAGATCGATTTCGGGCAGAAATGGAGGTCTACCAACTTTATCATAAACCGTAATTTCCTTCGGATTTCTCTGCATCTCTTCAAGCGCGAGAATGCCATCCAGGAAGTCGCTCACTTCTTCGGGTGGGGTTGCCTCATCAAACGACTCAAACAGCACGTTATGCTCCAGTTCGAGTTTAAGCAATTTGATCTGATTATCGGCCCGAAGCGATTCGTCAGGAGTCAGTTCATCGAAGGTATCAGTCATAATTCGGTGAAAAGTTTGTTGTAAATAGTAGCGACTGAACGGCCAAACTACAATTAATAGGCTGACTAAAATCATGTCAACCTTCTTCAGTTCGGTTCAAAGCGAATAAACCCGGCCAATTGGTCGGGCTTATTCGCTTATTTAGTTTCGTGCTCTATTATTTCTTCATGCACCTGTCTTGTAAACTGTTCGGCTTCCTGCTGTTTGACCACCGAAACCGTAGCTGAGCCAAATACTTTATTATCCAGTTTATCCAAAACAAAAGCCATAAGTTCAGGATCATCGGTAGGTAAAGCCGCCAATAGTTGAAGCGTTATCGGCTCCTCAGCAGTACGTAGTTCATCAAGGCGTCCTACCCAACGGTAGACTTTATTTTTTACGGAATCCGATTTCTTCAAATCAAACGTAACCGGCTCATAGCAATGCCAAATTTCGTTTTTCCAGGCATATGGAAATTCGATCACATCCTTTGCAGTCGTTACTTTATGAGCTTGTAAACGATCCGTGATATTACGTTTTTCAAAAAGTGGTCGGTAAAGTTTTTTCCAAACGTCATAATCGGTACGTATATCCTCACTGACTTCTGGCGTATAATTCTCGACCATGCGGTCATATAGTTCGTCAAAAGTCAATTCTAAATCATCATCTAACCCGTATTTCACTTCAGAGAATTGAAGGGCCGTGTCGTCCTTGACTAAAAAACGATTCGTAACCGACTCCAAGTTTGTTGGTCGTTCTAAACGCACCTGACGGTCGATATTAAGACGATCAGCATAGCCTTCCAGCATGGCTTCCAAATGCCGCAATCGACGCTGCAAATTGCGACCGTCAAGTCCAGGAAAAAACGAACTTACACGACTGACTGAGCGAATAAATCCAGCCTTTACAAAACGAGATTCTGCCTGAAACAAGACTAAACCCACGTTGACAAACTCCCCGCTCACGCGGTCGGGCAGGTAACGTAGTACCTGATATTCGTAGGTTTTCATACTAAAAATGGTTTAACGGATTGCACAAACAAATCGCTGTTGTTGACTATCTGGGTCAAAAAACTCCGTATTTCCGGCAATTGGTCAGTTCGCCATTCCGGGGGTATCAATTCAAACGCCCTATCCCAAAATTTGTTATCCAAACGGTCTAACGCCTGCTTAATGGCCAATTCTGGCAATGGGAAGCGTTTAATTTTAGCCAACAAAAATAGGTTTTCTATCCATACACGATCCTGTTCGCGGAGCTGATATGGCGTCTTATTTTTGAATAAAGCCTGAATAAAGCTAAAGGCCAATTCATGGTCGTATATAACCAACTCCTGTCCATTCCCCATTAAATTAGGCTTTTCAACACGCCGATCTGCATTCTGAATAAACACATCAAAGACAAAAATGTGCTGTGCTTGTGGTAGTTCTACGGCACTCAGGGGCTGATGAACAGGGATAGTATCATAGCCAGGTATGTAAACCGAGCCAACATTTAAGCCAATGCTTTTTGCCAGCAGTTGATAATGCGCTTTACCTCGTTCGAGTTCCGAAAATTCAGGCAATATATCCACTAAAACAGGTTCAACAACCCGAATTCCCCATTCCTTAGCAATAAAGGCAGCCAGTAATTCGCGAGCGCAGGCTTCAGGTGTCATACGCTCACCACCACGAAACTTTACAACACAGTCAATTAATTGTCGAGTTTGTTGGTCGCGAGCAGCGACTAATCCAGGTTGATTGGCACCATTTGTAAATGTATTGTCGTAGCGTAGGGCTATCAGTCGTGGCAGTGTGTACGACGGGTCAGTAATTAGCATTGTTGAACAAGGTACGGAATGAGCAAATATATGAAAATACAAATCACTCCATTCCTAAAACTGACCTGCTTTAAAATCAATCAGATACGAAAATAGTGCCAAATCACTCGATCATCACGTAATGGCAAACAAGTGATTCTATTTATATTTGGCAGATTAGGCTTAATTGCTCTTTTTTAAGCGTACGGTCTGACAAGTTGCATAGCAATGCTAGTCATGTAAATTTCTATGACGAAGTAACCTTAGAGTTAATAATACTACTCATTCGATAATGCTTCAAAATTCTGATATTAAACAACTGATTAAACAACTTTGGAATAAGTTTTGGTCAGGTGGAATTAGTAATCCGATTACTGCCATTGAGCAAATTACCTACCTGCTCTTCATGCGTCGGCTAGACGAAGACGATGCGGAACGTATGACAAATGATGACACCTACGTTAGCATTTTCCCTAGCCAAGAGCTTCGTTGGTTCTACTTCAAAGATATGCCTGGCGACAAGTTACTTAGTCATATACAGACTGATGTCTTTCCATTTCTAAAAACGCTCTCTCCGGCCGACTCGCCGTTCGCAGAGCATATGAAAAACGCAGTATTCATCATTCCAAAACCGTCCCTGATGGTGGACGCAGTGAGAATTATTGATGAAATCTATATCAAGATTGCTCATGACTCGGCTGTTGATGGCCGAGGTCATTCGGTACAAGATATTCAGGGCGATGTATATGAATACTTGCTTTCGGAAATTGCATCAGCCGGGAAGAATGGACAGTTTCGCACTCCTCGTCATATCATCAATCTGATTGTCGAATTGGTGCAACCACAATTTGGTGCTTCTATCGCCGACCCGGCCTGCGGCACAGGTGGTTTTTTAGTAGCAGCTTATGTCTATATACTGACGCAACTTACATCTGATGCCCACCGCAAAAAAGATGAAGATGGTTTTGTAAGGGGAACACGGGCTGATAAACTAACCGACTCTGCCCAACGAGCGAATTGGGAACACGAGTGCTTTCATGGCTTCGACATTGACCAGACAATGGTACGTATGGGGTTGATGAACCTCATGATGCACGGTTTTAATAATCCTCAAATTAAGTATCAAGACACGCTTTCTAATAAGTATGACGCAGAAGAAAGCTATGATTTTGTATTTGCAAATCCACCCTTCACGGGTAATATCGATAAAAATGACATCAATTATGATCTGTTGCAAATAGCCGATACCAGAAAAACTGAATTGCTTTTTATAGCAGGTATTTACCGAATGCTACGTATAGGTGGCACAGCGGCCATTATTGTGCCACAAGGCGTACTATTCGGCTCTGGCAAGGCATTTGTGGAAACCCGAAAAATCATGGTGGATCAGTGTGAATTAAAAGCTGTGATTACAATGCCGAGTGGTGTATTTAAACCTTACGCGGGCGTGAGTACAGCCATACTAATTTTCACAAAAGGGAGAACTACCACCCAAACCTGGTTCTACGAAATGCTGGCTGATGGTCGCACTTTAGATGATAAGCGAGCCAAACTCGATAATTACGGTGATCTGCAGGATATCGTGGCATGTTACAGCGAACGAATTCAGACTCAGCCTAAAGACCGTAAAGGCCAATATTTTATGGTACCTAAAACAGAATTAGCTGAGAATAACTATGACCTTAGCCTCAGTAAATACAAAGAAGATAATTATGTAGCCTTTGAACATAAAGCGCCCAATCTTATCCTGGCCAATTTGCGAATGCTGGAAACTGAGATTATGGCCGGATTAAACGAGTTAGAGAGCTATTTAAAATAATAATGAGAAGATTAAGAATAAAAGATATTGGGCAAATAGTATCAGGATCGACGCCAAGTCGATCAACGAAAGAGTATTGGAACGGCAATATTCCTTGGGTAACCCCTAAAGAGTTAACTCGATTAGATACACCTTATTTAAATGATAGCCAAGAGAAAATTACGGAAGAAGGCTATAAATCTTGTTCGGCAAGAATACTTCCAAAAGGAAGTATTCTGTTTAGTTCACGAGCACCCATCGGGCTAGTAGCGGTTACCAATATTGAGGTTTGCACCAATCAAGGTTTTAAAAGTATTATTCCTAATGAGGATATTGATTCATTATATCTATACTATGCACTTAAGCATTATAAACGTGAACTAAATTTACTTGGAACTGGGACTACATTT
>NZ_WPIN01000017.1 GCF_009754945.1 Spirosoma arboris | reverse complement strand
TTTGAACAGCCAGAGAACAAAGGGAGGAAACGAAGCAGGTTTGTCCATCGATGCATTGATAAATCGTTTATGGACAAAGATTTGAGCCGATTGGATAATTCGAACCGGCCACAGCCGTCGGCGTTGGATACGGTCTAATTCTGCTATCGTTACAGGGCCTTTTTGGAGCGAAGCCGTCAACTGATTAGCTGCGGCAACAGCATCCTGAATTGCCATATTAACCCCTACGCCACCCGCTGGTGACATCGCATGAGCCGCATCGCCAATGCATAAGAGACCAGGTTTATACCATTTTCGTAAGCGATCAATTTTGACAGTAAGTAAGCTGATTTGATCCCAGGAAGTTAACTCTTTTACATAGTCACCAACGAAAGGGGCCAGCTTCAGAATATCGGCTTGAAGGGCTTCGAGTCCTCGTTGTTTAAGTGGTTCGAATTGTCCTTTTGGGATGATGTAGCCACACTGAAAATAGTCCTGTCGGTCAATTAGAACCATGAATCGTCCGGATTTGAAATACCCCAATGACCTTTCTCCAAGCGCAGGATCTTTCGGGATGCGCATCCAGAGTACATCAATTGGAACGCCGAAATCCTGGACGGGTAGTCCTGCTTTTTCCCGAATGATAGACGTTCGTCCGTCTGTGCCGACCACCAGATCGGCTCTAATGTCTAATTCACCAGTAGAGCTAGTCGCGCGTACGCCAACGACTTTTCCATTTTCTTCAATCAGATCAGTCGCTTTTGTTTCCAGATACAGATGGAAAGTGGGAAATTGTCTGGCTTTATCAGCCAAGAAATTCAGGAAATCCCACTGAGGCATGAAGGCAATAAACTTGCAGTCTGTGGGCAAGTGTGCGAAGTCGGCTATGGGAATTATCTGTCCTTCAATGGTTCCGGTAACTGCCCGGAGTTCCTGATGAGGTAGTTTAAGAAACTCGTCTATGAGGCCCAGTTCAACCAGTAATTCCAGCGTTGATGGATGAATTGTATCTCCTCGGAAATCACGGAGGAAATCCTTATGCTTTTCCAGAACGATAACCTCAACACCCGATCTGGCCAGCAGAAAGCCCAGCATTATTCCGGCTGGTCCACCACCAACAATACAACAGCGTGTCGTTCGATTTTCCTTGTTTTGAGGGGCCTGTGGCATGAGGTTAGTGATCGATTTTAAAACAAAAAATTCATTTCAACGTGTTTATCTGTTTATTTACAACCAATTTTTAACCATACGGTTCACGATGTCTTTTTACGCAAACCATCCCGACGATTTACTTTTCGATGCCGCTCGTAAAGGCGACGTTTCCTATATAAATCAACTGATTGCCAGTGGTATTGATATAAACATACAGAATGATAAAGGATTCAGTCCTTTGATTGTGGCTGCTTACGATGGGCATCAGGATGCTACTAAAGTTCTGCTGGATGCTAATGCCGATGTGAATGCACAAGATGTAGGCGGCAATACAGCATTGATGGGTGTCTCGTTTAAAGGGTATCCAGAAGTCGCCCGACTCTTAATTGACCGGGGAGCCGACTTGAATCTTCAAAACGTGAATGGTGGAACAGCCCTGATGTTTGCGGTCCAATTTGGCCGGAACCAGTTAGTGAAACTCTTACTCGATTACGGGGCTGATACGTCTATTCGGAATAATCGAGACCAGAATGCACTGGATTTAGCCTACCAACAAGGTAATGAAGAAGTCTTGCAACTGTTTAATGTTGTGTAAGATGGCGCAAGGTCCTGACTAAAGTGCCCGCCCCTGCGCCATCGACTTGCTTATTTTCCACCTGGCCGGGTTGGACGTACCTCAATCTTGCTGGGGAGCGTTCGGGCTGGCATGCGAATCAAGTCAAAAACGATCTGGCCAATGTCTTCGGGTTGAATCTTCCAGGCGTCTTTATCGCTAGGCTCGTGGTCGTTGAAATAACTGGCCACTGAGCCGGGCATGATGGTGGATACTTTGATACCTTCTTTACGTAAATCAAGCATAACGGCCTGCGTAAAGCCCACCAAACCAAACTTACTGGCATTGTAGGCAGCTCCATTCTCAAAGAAGTTCGTTCCTGCCAGACTTGCAATCGTGATGAAGTAGCCTTCCGATTTTTTCAAGGCTTCCAACGCAGCTTTGGCTGTGTAGAATACCCCGGTCAGGTTGATGTCAATGGTTTCGTGCCATTGCTCAGGAGTAATTTCCTGAATGGACGCAAAGTGTCCTACGCCTGCGTTTGCAATTACGTAGTCGAGCTGCCCCCATTTGCCTAAAATGGCTTCTACGGCTTTTTGTTGCGAGGCTAGATCGCGGACATCGGCAGCAACACCGAGAGCATAACCTGGCTTAATTTCGTTCAATTTAGCGGCTGCTAATTCGGCTGCCACCGATGAGCGACTGGTAATGGCCACTTTTATACCTTCTTTAATTAGAACTTCGGCAATGCCGTAGCCAATGCCTTTTGAGCCGCCCGTAATGAGCGCCGTTTTTGTACTATCTGCCATGGGTAATTCAATACGCGTCGTTTAGATGAGTTGTGTGTATGTTGGCAGAATAACGCCAGAGGACCGCGAAGGGTTTACTGTATGGCGGGAAGAATTAACCTCCTGCTTTTTTCGCTTTATACCCTTTCCCTGTAAGCCATGCAAGTACCTTATCACGATGGTCGCCCTGAATTAGAATTTCGTCATCTTTAGTAGAACCCCCTGCTCCACAGGCAGCTTTGAGCTGCTTTCCTAAGTCAGCTAAATCAGCATCGGTGCCAATGAAGCCCCGAATTGCGGTAACCACCTTATTGCCCCCTAATTTGACAACCCAGATTTTAAGATTCTGCTGAGCAGGTGAAAGTGTTTCTGCTTCACCCTGTTGGTCAGACTGGTATTGAAAGTCAGGGTCGGTGGAATAGACGACGCCGTTGCGGTTTTTCTTGCTCATAGAAAACTCATTTATGAACAAATCTAATGCGTTTTGACTAATCAGTGAGCGGCTTGTCTTCTTGCGCGCCACCACTTTTTAGCGTAATGCCCAAGCCAGAGCCAGAAACCTGACAAAATAACTGCCGGCAGAATAATGACTCTAACGGCAAAAGCGGGTTCAGGAAGTGCGGCAACTGGGCCATAGATGTAGCCGAGAATAGGAATGCTGGCCAGAATGTGAAACCAGCGAATGATTTTTCGCTCGGTAGCAGCTTTCATAAGGTCGGTTTCTTAAAGCTCCATTAGCTGACGAACAGCATCTCCGTATGTACTGCCACTCGTTAATTTCGTCCCTTTTTTATCGGTCATCGCCAGCATGAACTTACCATCGAAATGACGATGAATCTCCGCGATTTTATGCCGATTGACCATTACCGATCGACTGACGCGCACGAACGTATCGGGCAGTTTCTCGTTTAGTGTTGTTAGTGTGTATGTCGTGAGGAACTTCTGACCATCTATCGTGGAGAGGAACACGTATTTATCTTCAGCTTCGAAAAAGGCAATATCGGAAAGGGGGATCAATTTGATTTTTTCGCCCGTTTTTACCGAAATCGAATAGACTTCTTTCTTCGGTTGCATTTGCGCTAAAAGCCGCATAACACTTTCTGTCATCGGATTAGCTGTTGTTTGAGTCGTCTCGCTACGTTCTGCTAATGATTTGATTTTCTGGATAGTACGGTTTAGTCGTTCCGCTTCGATGGGCTTCAGTAAATAATCAATGGAGTTTTCTTCAAATGCCCGAATAGCGTATTGATTGAAAGCGGTAGCAAACACAACCATTGGCATGGCTGTCAATCGGGAGAGCATCTCAAAACCATTAAGCAGTGGCATTTCGATGTCCAAAAAAATTAAATCCGGTCGTTCAGCTTCGATAAGCGTTAGGCCTTCGGCTCCATTGGGTGCTTCACCTATGATTTCGACAGTATCGCGGTGTTTATCCAGGAGACGGCGCAATCGACTGATTGCTAGTGATTCGTCGTCGACGAGTATCGTTTTTAAGGGGAGTACCATAAGTGGTTGAAATTAAGCTTCAGGCGTTAACGAAGCATGGCTGCTTTTAATCTTGGTCATCAGAATCGATAGCAGAACCTGCTTGAGCGGCCAGTTCTGCAACTCGACTCGGGCGTCGTTGCCATACAATAATTTGAGCTTGTCCTGGATACTACGTAACCCGTAGCCACCATCCATGTCATCGGGGAAGCCCGGACCATTGTCGTGTACGCACAGATTCAGCTCTCCGTTTTTTTCGTAAATCCGAACATCAATCCGGCCCGCGTCAGCGCGTTTGGCAACGCCGTGTTTGATGGCATTTTCAACAATGGGTTGCAATAGAAACTGCGGTAATTTTAGGTCATTCAGAGCTGGATCGGATACTTCTACGCTGAATGTAAGCCGGTTACCAAAACGAACCTGTTCTACCTGCAGATAGGTACGAACCATCTCCAGTTCATCGGCCAACGTAGCAAATAGTTCACCATCACGCCCGGTAGAATATCGGAAGAGTTTTGACAGGAGCAAGGTCATTTCTTCTGCTTTGTCGGGGTCATCATGCACTAAACTGGCAATGCTATTGAGGGCATTATATAAGAAGTGAGGATTAATTTTCGCTTGCAAGGCATCTAACTCAGCCCGCGTTTTGAGTTTTTCCATATTGAGCAGTTGAAACTCCTGCTCCGACAATTTTCGGGTGAGCTGACGACCCTGTTGCAGTACGTACAGGAAAACATTGGCAATCAATAAGTCGCCCAGTGCATAGATGTAACCGGGAGCCGTTTTCTCAATAATTCCTGGCCGCTTCGCTAATTCGTCAAGATAAGGCTTGAGTAATACAAGATACAAGCCCGTATTAACGACGAAAATGCTGATCAAAACGGCAAAGCTAGCTACTAGATGGCGTTGCCAGATAGACGGAAATTGACGCGTAAGCCAACTCGATAAGGCCCATGTTAGTAAAAAAACAATAGCCCCATTGGCCATATTCTGAATAATCAGGAACCGATATAAGCCCGCCATTAGGGGGTCGGTGGCGGTTATGATTAGGTTCGTAAAATAGATGATTGCGTTACAACCGTAAATCAGCAAAGCGCCTAAAATCATGCCGATAAGCGTTCCCCAACCCGGTTTTTGCAGAATAGTGGTCAGCGTAATTGGCTCTGGACGAGATTCAGCTACCGGATTGCGATACTTACTGCGCCCGGCGAAATTGAATGTTGCACCTTCCACATTAGCTCCAGTCAGGTCGACATCTTCCAGAGAACAGAAATTTAGGTTTGCTTCGTACAGATCGGCGTCGGCGAAGGAAGCTCCACTAAGGTTTGAAAAACTAAGATCAGCTCCCTTAAGAATAGCTCCCCGGAAGTTAGCCTTATCGAGGTTTGAGAAACGGAAATCAGCCTGTGTCAGATCGAGGCCACTAAAATCAAAATTAGCCAGGTCTGAGCCCATCATATTGAGTCGCCGGCCATTTTTACCAATCGTGCCGATGAGTTGTTCGCGGGTCATTGTTACGGTATTCAGTTTATAGTGTTAGGCAACTTATTCATCGGTTTGGTACTGATTGCTTTAAATGTAGCAAATTTTTCAATGATCTGATTTGACGCTATCGAGTCGCGTTAAGTCTTGCCAGTCTTTTGGTTAACAGGTGTTTATGCATTGACGCCGAATGGCCTACTTACGTTTAAATGCCATGAGTAAACGCTGAAATAAGCCTGGTTGTTGAATGCGACAGTTGTGAAAGGCCCTGATTTTCCATTGCCCATCTGTTTTGATTAATACCATTGTTTGAATCGAGAGTCGGTCCAATGGGGGTTTCTTCTGAAAGCGTAATTTAATGGTACCCGTAGAGTGGACAAGCGCTATTGTGTTACTTAGAAAAGCAATGGATGGTTGTCCGGATGAGTGCATGCTAGAGCCTTTGAGTGCCCATGAATTGAATAAATCATGGTGAATTTGCCGGTTCGCTTCTTGGCCAACAATGTGCTGGCCAGCAAACGTAACGTAGTCGCAGTCGTTGGTCAGGCATTCGGCGAAGATATTCGCATCGCCCAGGTCCCAGGCTGTTGCCAGTTGGGCAAAAACCTGCCGAATAGCTGCTGCATCTGATTGTTCAGAAGCCTCTTTTTTAAACTCCTCTGTTACTTTCATATGGATGACTAGCTGGCTTTGAAAGACTTGTTTCTGAATTAGATGACTCAAAGCTATCCTACTCGGAATCTGGCCACTCGCATTTTCCGACGAATACCAATTCAAATGGAGTGAAATAGGGTAGGGGAGAGATAAAGTAATTTCGTAGTATTGGAAAACCAAACGCAGTTTATGTGTCAGAAACACCTGCGTTGGGCTAACATTTAGCTGTAAGCGTTGTTAGTGACGTATTAACCTCGAGCTCCTTTGACTACTGCGTTGATTTGCTTTCCTCTTTCTATCGGCCAACTTCGTCCCTGGCGGGAGGGCGACGAAGAGTCGTTGGTTCGACATGCCAGCAATCGGCATATCTGGAACAACGTACGCGACTTTTTTCCGTACCCTTATACACCTCGAGACGCCCATTCATGGGTACGCTCAAACAAATCCTATCAGCAACCCAACAATCTGGCGGTTGAAATAAACGGGCAGGCTGTGGGCAATATTGGCTTTACAGTGAAGGACGATATCTATCGGTACAATGCCGAAATTGGCTACTGGATCAGTGAAGACTATTGGGGAAGGGGAGTTATGACCCAGGCTGTACCGATTATGACAAATTATATCTTTCAGAATTTCCAGGTTAATCGCATATTTGCGTGCGTTTTGGAAGGAAATATCGGTTCCATGCGCGTACTTGAAACCGCCGGATATACGCATGAAGCAATTCATCGGAAAGCAGCGGTTAAAAATAATCAATACCTGGACGAACATATTTTCTCTATTCTCCGCATCGAACATCAAGCGTTAAGTAGATAGTCATTGTGTCAGGTATTGTTCCTGTTCCCCAAAGAAAATTACTTAACTATACGCCATTTTTGTGGTTAATTTGTTAAACCATTTCCGCTTCGGCGGACCCACTATTCATGCCGAAAATAGTGATTGCCATTGACGGATATTCCAGCTGCGGGAAGAGCACAACTGCTAAAGCAGTAGCCGCCCGAATGGGCTATGGTTATATCGATACTGGTGCTATGTACCGCGCAGTTAGCCTGTTTTTCATACAGGAACACGTTGCGCTTTCCAGCGAAAAGGAAGTAACAGAAGCTCTGGAAAAAATCCACATTACGTTTAATCATAATGCCCGTACTGGCAGAAACGAAACCTGCCTGAACGGCTTGAATGTAGAGGAGGAAATTCGCAAAATGTACATTTCGAACATTGTTAGTGAGGTGAGTGCCATTCCTGAAGTGCGTTGGGCTATGGTGGCGCAACAACAGAAAATGGGCCGTCGACGGGGTGTTGTAATGGATGGACGGGATATTGGCACGAAGGTGTTCCCGGATGCCGAAGTAAAAGTATTTATGACTGCCGATACTTATACCCGTGCTAAACGCCGGCAACAGGAACTGCTTGCGAAAGGGGAACTGGTCAATCTTCAGGATATCATTAATAATTTAGAAAAGCGCGATCATATTGATACGACGCGTGCCGAAAGTCCACTCGTGCAGGCTCCTGACGCAATGCTGCTGGATACATCACACATGACTATCGAAGAACAGGTCGACTGGGTGATCGAGTTGGCCGACCAGCGTCTGGCCCAACTTCATCGTAAGCGGGGGAGAAAGTTATTGGTGGAGTAAGTGGAGTGGGTGGAATGAGTAAATAAGGACGCTGTCCTACCTATTCCACCCACTTCACTTAGTTTACTTATTCCACCCACTTCACTTACTCCACCAATAACGAATGACTGCCGATTTTCTACTAGTGGGTCAGGGTGTGGCTGGGTCGGTACTGGCCTGGACACTCGACCAGCGAGGTTGTTCCGTAATTCTGGCCGACGACCCTATTCTCCCATCGGCTTCGGCAGTGGCTGCTGGCATTGTCAATCCGCTAACTGGTCGAAAACTCGTTCATACCTGGAAGGCGAACGAGTTGTTCCCATTTCTGCATCAGTTTTATAGTAGTATCGAACAGGATCTCCAGGTCCGCTTCTTTCATCCTAAAAACATTTACCGTCCATTCCGGTCAATTGCTGAACAAACCGCTTATTTAGCTTTAACAAATGACCCTGATGTGCAACAATACATTTCGAAAAATGTTGATAATCAGGGCTATAGTCAATTTATTAATAACCCGTTCGGGGGGCTTGAGGTAACACAGGCTGGCTGGCTGGATTTAACCGAGTTCGTCAGAATTATCAAGGGTTATTTTATTAAAAAAAATCAATACTTCGAAGGTCGAGTTAGTCTTGATGAACTAAAAATCAGCGATACTAAAGCGGAATGGAAAGGAATCGATATTGGGAAAGTTATATTTTGTGATGGAGTTCAAACGCGTGAGAATCCGTTATTTGATTGGCTTCCCTATAATCCTGTGAAAGGTCAGATTCTGACAGCGATGGTTGAAAATTACTCTATCTCAACTATAGTCAATCAGGGAATCTTTATTTTACCCGTTCGGGAGGGATTAATAAAAATTGGCGCTACCTATAGCTGGCACGATCTGGATTGGCAAACAACGGATGACGGTCGCGAGTTTTTAGAGTCGAAAGTTCGTGAGCTTTTAAAAGTGCCTTATCAGGTTGTAGCACAGCAGGCCGGTATTCGTCCGTCGACCAAAGATCGGCGACCGTTTATTGGATTACACCCAAACCAACCTACGGTCGGTATTTTTGGCGGTATGGGCACAAAAGGAGTATCACTAGCACCTTATTTGGCGGAACAGTTTACCCGTTACTTATTAGATGGTGAAGATTTGGAGCCGGAAGCGAATATTAGCCGGTATGTTTCGTTATAGTAACACGAATCAGAATAGTAGATGTAATGCATCGAAAATTCATCTTTTTTTGGTAGTATTCAGTCTTTAAACGCCATTCTCTACACCATTGGCGAATGACGTACTGGTTGTCTTGTTATGCGAAATCAATACATTCTGTTAGTATGCCTGTGGCTAGGCGGGTTGAGTGTGGCTACGGCGCAAAACTATCCGTCGCTGGAGCGATTCGGAAAGAACCGGATTCAATACCGGAATTTCGAGTGGAAAATCATTCGAACCTCAAATTTCGAGATCTACTATTACCAGGATGGTAACCAGATTGCCAACCTAACGGCGCAGTATGCCGAATCGGAGTTTGATCGAATTACTGAATTGCTCGGTTATACGCCTTATAATCGGGTCAAAGTCTTTCTCTTTAACTCCCCTGCCGAGCTTGCTCAAAGCAACATTGGCCTTAATTCGCAGAGCGGGTTGAGCAGCCGGGAGCAGAATCTGTCTAAATCCCGAGTAGAACTGGCGTTTACGGGCGATCAAATTAGCTTTCGGCGACAAATTGTACACGATATCGCTATGCTGTTCGTGTATGATATGCTCTACGGAGGTAGCCTGAAAGATGCACTTCAGAGTTCTCTATTACTCACCTTGCCCGACTGGTTTATGCCGGGTATTGCCTCGTATATTGCCGAGGGGAATAGCCTGGAACTGGACGACTATATGCGGGATGTTTCACTAACCCGTCCCGTCAGAAAACCTTCGCTGCTATCGGGAACTGAAGCTGAGCGAGTTGGACATTCGATCTGGAATTATATTGTTCAGCGGTATGGTCGCGATAATGTGTCGAATATTTTGAACCTGACACGCATTATCCGAAATGAACAAAGTAGTATTTCCAGTACGCTGGGTGTACCCTACAGTCGGTTTTTACGCGAATGGCGGGACTATTACGCAGGTATGGCCACCAGCATCTCTCAGTCTTATCAGCAAGGTGCCGATGATTTTCAGCTTAAAGTAAGTTCGGTTGACAATAAATCGTCTTTAATAAGTCTGAAACTGAGCCCTGATAAACAATTCATTGCTTATACAATTCTTCGGGATGGAAAATTTCATGTAGAAGTTGTTAACACAGCTAACCATAAAAAGTCAACAGTTCTGTCGGGAGGTTATCGGCTCGATGGCCAGGCAACCCATACAAGTACACCATTGGTCGCCTGGCAGAAAGACAATAATCTGTTAATTATTACCGATGAACTTGGGGAAACTAATCTATATCAGTATAGTGGTTTCGAAAAACGAGCCAAGCGCCAGTTTAAGCGTAAAGTAAATGGATTATCGCAGGTAGTCTGGATGGATGCTTCAGAGGATGGGGGTAGTCTGATATTGAGTGCAGAGCGGAAAGGGCAGAACGATCTGTTTCTGTACAGTATTAATCGTGGTTCTTATCAACAATTGACGAACGACCTTTACGACGATTTATATCCAGCGTTTATCGGGCGTACAGCTCGGCAGGTGGTCTTTAGCTCGAATCGAAAAGAAGATACGCTTGGGGTCGACAAAGGATCGTATAAAACCATCCGCGACCACATGATGCTGTTCACGCATGAAGGTAGTGCTCGTGATTTATCGGTGGTACGGCTAACAGATTCTCTTTTTCATGCCACACAGCCTATACCGGCCAGTGAAACAACGGTTTACTTCCTCAACGATGTTTATGGTATCCGGAATCTTTATCGGCTCGAAACCGAGAGTAAAGCCGTAACTCAGGTAACGGCCTTTCCACAAAGTCTCCACTTATACGATCTTAACCCGGCCAATGGTGGCTTTGTGTACAGCAGTTTGAAAAATGGAGATGAGTATATTGGGTTTCGCTCGCAACTAAATCTAAACCAGTCAGTACAGGTACCACCTACCCAGCGAAGTCTAAGTACGGTTCGCGCCAATGCCACTCGCCTGGGAGAGGTAAAAACCGATACAACCAGACAGACTAATCGGACGGTCGCTGATACAAGTATTGCGAACAGGAACTCAACAACCGGAGTGCAACTTGATCAGGCTAGAAAGCTGGCGTTGGAACCCGGCGAAGTGGATACGGATAATTACCAGTTTGATCCTGACGTGTTAAAATCTGCCGAATATCGTCAACGTCGGACAGGATCAGGTGGAGTTTTGCCAAGTCTAACAACTACATTGCCCCGAAATCGTCGCCGGGAAAATATCACGATTCGCGGTCCATTTGATTATAAAGCTACATTTGGGGTTAATGAAGCTCCCTCTAACTGGCGTATTGATCCTATTAAGGGTTTTGGCTATGCACAGGATGTGACGCTGACCGACTTGCTGGAAAACCATGTGCTTCGTGCGGGTGGGTTTATCAGCCTGACCAACACATTACGTAATAGCGACCTGTTTGCCGAATACACAAACTTAACCCACCGAATTGACTATGGTGCCCGGGTTGACCGCCAAACTCTGTTTGTTGACGGAGGTGGATTACTTCAGAAGTACCGATATAATCGTTTTGCTGTATCGGCTTCATATCCAATTTCAGTGAATAGCCGATTTACGCTGTCTCCCTTTTATGCCATTACTCGCCTGATAGATCTGTCTTCGTTCGCTGAACCAGACCGGGTGTCTGATTATGCAGGACTTCGGGGTGAATTTGTATTCGACAATACGCAGGTGAATGGCATGAATATGCTGACAGGAACAAAAGCCAAAATCCGGTATGAGGAATATGCAGGCTTACGGTCTTCTGCGGATGGTTTCCGACGGCTGTCAATCGATTTGAGACACTATCAGAAAATCCATCGCGATCTAATCCTGGCCATGCGTTTCGCATTTAGTCAGTCGGGTGGATCTGCCCCTAAGAAAAGTACATTAGGGGGTATGGAAAACTGGATTGGCCCTAACCCGAAAGAACAGGTTGCGTCGAATCCGTTGCTAGTTCCAAACACAATGCGCAACGAAATTCCTTATGATTATCGTGATGTCTTCTTCCTGGATTTTGCCGCTCCTTTGCGAGGATTCCGGCAAGGAAAGCTTACTGGGAACAGCTCGATGCTCTTTAATGCCGAACTTCGATTGCCGTTGATTCGCTACCTATATCGCGGTAATATTACCTCGAATTTCCTGCGAAATCTTCAATTAGTAGCCTTCACCGATATTGGAACAGCCTGGACTGGCAGCGGGCCGTTCAGTCAACAAAACAGCCTGAATACAGAAGTCGTTGGGGGAGGGAGCATCCCATTCCGGGCTATTGTGACGAACTTCAAAAACCCCTTCCTGATCGGTTACGGAGCTGGTGTCCGAACCATGATTTTCGGATACTTTGTGAAATTTGACTATGCCTGGGGACTTGAAGATAAGACAGTTGGTAAGCCCATTGCCTACCTGACGCTTGGTTACGATTTTTAGTAAAAAGACAATGATATAAAGGCAAAACCGCTCCTTAGGAGCGGTTTTTTTTGTGAGTTGAAAGGCACCGAAAAGTAAATTCCTCCTTAATATATGAAGCTCGGTAAGTATATTCGCTCACTCCAGTAATCTATTAGTTACTGGCTCTCTTCCCGTAAATTAGCAATTCTTCCTCTTTTAAACTCCTGGATAAACTGGCGATCCGTTGTATCTGGATTTTTTCAATGATTGCAGTACAAATAAATAAACGGAGCCAGGCTGTATACAATGCAGTTGGCATAGTTTTCGCTAACTGCTTGCCAACTCAACTTATGCCTCCTATAGGGGTGATGTTGAGACTATTCGGATCAATAATAATATAATGGTATTATAGTTACTTATTGTTAAGTGTCTAAAATACAGTGTTTTATCGCTTATTGCTTGAGAGATCCCAAAAGTAACTGTGATTTGGCATAGTTTTAGTTAATTTTTAGGAAGCAAAATAGCCCTTTCGTGCCCGATTCGCCAGCCGTGACTTATGAGTGGTCTGCTGGTCAGAATATATAAATATTCTGTACGGCTCTGTTTTGTGCTATGAGATCGTCCCAAATTAAGTTGCAGATGGAAGAAATGTCTACACTACACACAGAACATCTTGAGCCTGTGATTTACCGCACCTCTTCAGAACAGTGCCACCAATCACTTGGTAAGAAGAACCAACTAGTTCGCTTTGTCGGACGGATAATACGCTACATCTGGGGGCTGATTCAGGAAAGGACTCTTCCGGTTCAGGAAACTATGTTTGCGCCAATGGCCTGTTTCCTCACCTCATCTTTGAAACACGCTGGTCGGATAAAAAGCAGTACCCAGGAGTTGGTTGGGTTTAAGTCAGAGCCACCAGATATACCCGGTTCGGGTCCACCTGGGTTGCCTGCTTCTACTACAAAAAGAGCCTATCATTTTTTTGCACAACGACCAATGAATGAACAACTTATACTAAAAAAATCTCCTCACGAAACGACTCAGTTATCCGATGTGGGAGGAGAATCAGTACCTATAAGGCCGAAGCTGTGGATAGGAGATAATTTTTCTCAGTTGTTTACCTTATTAGTGGGCAATGTACACGGGAAAACAATGCCCGTTTTTAAACAGGTACTGTCTATATTTTCTCTTCTATTGCTTTGGTCGTTAGGTTCGCCAATACAGGCACAAGCACAGGCAACTATTGACCTAAGCCTTCACAAGAGTATTAGTACGCAGGCTCCCGTAATTGGTGATATTGTTACGTATACTATTGTTGTGGCTAACGCACCTGGCTCAACCACGGCAACCAATGTGTCAGTAAAAGATAATTTGCCAGTTGGAGGTGTAGCGTTTGTGCCAGGGTCAGCCACTATTACACGAGGGGCTGGAACCTATACACCTACTGGTTCGGCTACGGCTACTATTGGTATCTGGTCTATCCCCTCCATTTTGCCGGGCGACTCAACAGTTGTAGTTTTGAAGGCTACCGTTTTAGAACGGGGCGTATGGTTTAATACAGCTGAAGTAGTTGCAGCTGATCAGACAGATTCGGATTCAGTACCTAACGATCAAAGTTTGGTACAAGATGATTATGACGCTGTTTGTTTTTCGGTTCCTATCCTTTGGTATGCTGGTGATGAATATACTGTAACGATCCCATCTGGTTATGATCAGATTGTCTGGTATCGAAACGACACACCAATTAGTACATCTGTAGTATCAACTTCGTTAGCGGAAGTTAACAGTGATTTTTCGCTAACAATTAAAAGTCCTGGTACTTATCGATTCATAACATACCGTAATAGCTGTCCTGCTACAAGTTGCTGCGATATTCAGGTCATTCAGGGGCCTTATGGCAGTTTGGGTGATTTTGTATGGCAGGACACGAATAAAGATGGTGCGCAAACAAGTGGTGAGCCTGGTATAGATGGTGTAAAAGTTTATTTATACGATCAATCTGGTACTACTAAATTGGATTCAACCGTTACTGCAGGTGGCGGTAAATACCTGTTTGATAGCCTAACTGATGGTAGTTATGTTGTAAGGTTTATTGCCCCAACCGGCTATCAATCTACATCGGCTAATGCTGCAAGTGTGCCTGATGATTTAGATAGTGATGCTGGGCTAAACGGTTTTACTGGCGTATATACAATAGATACGAGCCAGCCTGTATCCAGCACCGCACGAAACAATCCTACTGTAGATGCAGGCTTCTTCTTACCAACAGCTTCACTGGGTAACTACGTATGGGCTGATCTGGATAAAGATGGAATACAGGATACTGGCGAACCAGGTATTCCGGGTGTAGTCGTGACGTTGATTAGCAACGGTACGGTAGTAACCTCCACGACCACAAACGGTAGTGGCATCTATAGCTTCACGGGCTTGACACCGGGTGTGCCGTACTCAGTGAGTTTTACGGCTCCGGCGGGTTATACGGCGACACTGGCTCAGGTGGGTGGTGATTTGACGGATTCGGATGCGGACCCCATCACAGGCCTAACCCGGTCGGTAACCTTAGCCCCAGGCGAGAACAACCTGAACTTAGATGCTGGGTTCTACATACCAAGTGCCTCGTTGGGTAACTACGTATGGGTTGATCTGGATAAGGATGGTATACAAGATGACGGCGAACCAGGTATTCCGGGTGTAGTTGTGACGTTAATCAGCAACGGTACTGTAGTGACCTCCACGACTACCAATGGAAGTGGCATTTACAGTTTCACAGGCTTGACACCGGGTGTGCCGTACTCAGTGAGTTTCACAGCTCCAGCGGGTTATACGGCGACACTGGCTCAGGTGGGTAGTGATCTAACGGATTCGGATGCGGACCCCATCACAGGCCAAACCCGGTCGGTGACCTTAGCCCCAGGCGAAAACAACCTGAATCTGGATGCTGGCTTCTACATACCAAGTGCGAGTTTAGGGAACTTTGTCTGGTTAGACACGAACAAAGATGGTTATCAACAACCAGGTGAGCCGGGTATTTCAGGTGTAGTGGTAGTTTTGCTGGACGGTAATAACTCTCCTATAACCAGTACTACGACCAATTCTTCCGGATTTTACCTCTTCACAGGTCTAACTCCAGGAGTCCCTTATTCTGTAAGTTTTGTAGCACCTACTGGATATCAAGCTACCGCAGGTTCTGATGGAGTTGTGAATGATGCTACAAACAGCGATGCTAACCCAATTACGGGACAAACCCGGTCGGTGACCTTAGCTCCAGGTGAGAACAATCTGAACCTGGACTCTGGCTTCTACCCAAGCTGCCCAACCGACTTTAGCCTGATCGTATCGAATGATGCAACGATTTGTAATGGAGACTCAATCAAGCTGGTTGCGACAACCTCCGTTCCAAATGCGAAGATTCACTGGTACTTGACGCCCTATGATGGAACCGCCTTTGCCACAGTGAATAGTGGTGTAGAGGTGCCTGTTCATCCTACAACAACAACTATTTACTATGCTGAAGTTACGGTAGATGGATGTACCAGTACCCGCAAACCGGTTGCTATCGAAGTTACGACCGTACCCGCGCCAATCTGCCTGGGTAATATCAGAAATACCTGCCCAGTCACAACGGTCGACCTGACCAAGATGGAGGTTGAAAACCATGACACGAGTTTGACATACGAGTGGTATACGAGCATAAATCGCTCGGTTGCTACACGGGTAACGAACCTGACTGCTGTAGGAGCGGGTAAATACTATCTGTTTGCTAAATCAGGTAACTGCTACAGCAATCCAACGGTATTGACTGTTGAAATTGTTGACTGCAACTGCCAGAACGTAGCGGGTGTGAATGTGGGTCCAGGCGTATTAGCCTGTTCTGGAGATGTTATTCCGCTCAAAGCTGTGCTCTCTGGTTCGGCAACAAGTGTAATCTGGTCGTCAAATGGTACAGGCATATTTAGTAATGCCGCCAGCCTGACAGCTACTTATACACCGTCAGCAGCTGATATTATAGCAGGCAATGTCCTGATTACAGCGACAACCAACGATCCAGATGGAGTAGGTGGCGTTTGTCAGGCTGCGACTAGCTCGCTGATTCTTCAAATTAACAAGCGGCCAGATGCTCCATTTAATGTGGCTTGTGACGATACATTGGTTTGCCAGGGTAGCAGCACCAAACTGATCGGTTTTGCACCCGGTGCCAGAATCAACTGGTATGATCAGGATGGAAAGCTGATTGGTACAACACAAAGCGGTGGAAAATTGGTGATAACACCATCGAAAACGGGCTCTGTTGTTTACTATGCTGAAGCTTTCAACGATGCTGGTTGCGTAAGTACGCGCTCGTCATTGACGATCACCATTGGTACATGCCGGGCTGATCTGGCGGTATTGAAGACAGTAGTGACGCCTGGCCCATACAGTGTAGGACAGAAAATCACTTACGCCATCACAGTCACGAATAACGGTCCGATAACGGCTAACAGCGTGAACGTGACAGATGTACTACCTGCCTCGCTGACGTATGTAAGTTCGACCCCAGTTGGTCAGTATAGTCCAGCAACGGGCATCTGGACAATCGGTACGTTGACGGCTAATTCAGATCGTAACCTGTTGATCGAAGCAACTATCGTGGGTTCTAGTTCGATTAAGAATACAGCGATTGTAGGCAGTCCAGATAACGACCCGAACTACACGGCGAATGATACCTCATCAGTTACGATTCCGGTTAATCTGTGCGCCGTTATCCCACCAACTATCGTTTGTGCAATCACCGAAATTTGCAAAGGTGGCACAACGACGCTGAGTGCGAAAGGATGTACGGATGGTACAGTGGTCTGGTCGGATGGTCATCGTGGTGCGACAATTTTTGCGACACCAGGCGTAACAACGATTTATACGGCTAGTTGCGTAGTTGGTCAGTGCATAAGTACTGCATCGAACTCGATTACGGTAACGACTGTAGAGCCACAAACGCCAACGATTACGGCCAGTGCTGATAATGTTTGCCCAGGTACATCTGTAACGTTAACTGCGTCAGGTTGTGCGGGTGGTATAATCGAATGGTCTGATAAGGCCCAAACAGGTACTTCGATTGTCGTTACGCCTTATGGCAAAACGACCTATACGGCTCAGTGTCGGATCGCTAGCTGCTTGAGCAATCCGGCTGTGAAAACGATTAACATCACGACGGATATTCCAACACCAACAATCGTTTGGAGTACATCGGTTGTGTGTCCAGGTGAGACTGCGACGCTGACCGTTGCGAACTGCCTCGGTACGCCAGTCTGGAATAACAGTACAGCCACAACAAGTAGCATCATTGTTACGCCAGCGCTTGGCAGCAATAGCTACTCGGTGTATTGTAAGAATGGTGCCTGTGTGAGCAAATCGTCTCCTGTCTATACTATTAAGATAGTGGCACCAGTTATCCCGACCGTAACAGCCAGTGCTGATACGATCTGTGCCGGCGGTGCTGTGATCCTAACGGCTGCCGATTGTAACGGAACCGTTTACTGGAATGTAGAAGGTAAGACCGGTCCAAGCATCACGGTATATCCTACAGCTAACGTTAGCTACTTCGCTCAGTGTAAGTTCCGGACCTGCCTAAGTGAGCCATCTAATACGGTAAATGTTGCGGTTGTTAATCCAGCATCGCCGATTGTTAGAGTTAACAAAACGCTTATCTGTAGCGGAGATCTCGTATCGCTAACGGCTACAGGCTGCAACGGTACGGTTCAATGGCATGGCGTAGATAAGGTTGGAGCTTCGATTGACATCTACCCAACCGAAACCAAAGACTACTATGCTACCTGCAAACAGGGTTCTTGTGAGAGTGATCCATCGAACAAGATTCGTGTAACAGTCAATACGTCGAAGACCCCAGCACCAACAGTTGCAGCGTCGACATTGGCTGTCTGCAACGGTGGAATTGTCTCGCTGACAGCTACAGGCTGTGATGGAACGGTGAAATGGTCTGATGGACAGCTTGGTTCGGTTGTGTCAGTAACGGCAACGCCTGGTAATCATGAGTTCTACGCACTTTGCCAGCCAACCAGCAGTACACTCTGTGGCACTGGTAAGTCGAACGTTATCAATATTACTGTAACACCGACGCCAACGCCTGTTATTGTTCGCTGTCTGTGTAGTGCTGATACGATCTGCCCAGGTGAACAAGTGAAACTGTCGGTGAAAAATTGCCAGGGTACACCTTACTGGAGCACGGGTGAAACAACAACGAGCATTGTTGTGTCGCCAACGGTAACCACAGCCTACACCGTTTACTGTCAGGAGGGCGTTTGTAAAAGCACGACGACTGACGGATATACGATCACGGTGATCCCAATGGCGATTCCAACAATTACTGCGTCTGCTACGACTGTTGAGCCAGGTGGTACAGTTACATTGTCGGCATCAGGTTGTGCGGGTACAGTAATCTGGTCGGCCAACGACATTAACGGAAATAACAAAGGAGCCTCTATTGTTGTGCGGCCAGAAGGTACGCAGACGTACTATGCACAGTGTCAGTTCCGCGAATGTCTGAGTGATCCATCGACTACCATTATCATCAACCCAGGTGATTGCATAGCTAAAGCTGGAACACTGATAGCTGTGAATGGAACAGTTTGTGGTTCCTCAAGCGGTACTGTAACCGTAGCGGCAACGCTCAATGGCGGACTTTTACAGCCTTCTGGTTATTCATTAGTATACCTGCTGACGAAAGGCGGTGTGATTCTGCAAACCAGTACTACGCCAAGCTTCATCGTACCTTCGGAAAGCGCATTGTATAACATCCGAACGCTGATTTATAATGGCAACACAGGAGATAAGGGCTATTTTGATGTGTCGCAGGTGAAAGTAGGCATTACAACTGCTGGCGACGTAGCACAATTGATTCGTAATACGTGTGCAGATCTGGATGGAACTGGTGCTGATGTAACAGTAAATGTTGTAGCACCACCAACCATATCGCCTGGTCCGGCAATCACCGCCTGCTTCGGTAGTAAAGTAACGATAACGGCTCTTGGTTGCGAAGGAGGTATAGTAACTTGGTTAGATGGGTCAATCGGTGCAACTATCGAGAAGACGATTTATGACTATGTGTGGCTTATGGCTACCTGTACCAAGAATGGTTGCACCAGTGAACCGTCGCACAGTATCGATATAAAAGTAGGGGCACCTGCTATTCCAATTATCGTGAGCGACAAGCCTGCAATCTGTGTGAGCGAAACACTTTCGCTGACAGCTACAGGCTGCGAAGGAGGCACTTATATCTGGTCGGATGGAACGACTGTTGGTAGCACACTGACAATCAGTCCAACATCAGATGTAAGCTACCGCGTACGCTGCAAAGTAGGTGAATGCTTAGGTGACTGGTCGGCTTACACAACAATCAAAGTAGGTGTACCGTCTGCTCCAACAATCTCAATCGTTGGAGGTGCAACTAGCACTACAACCTGCTTCGGTGCACCAGTAACGCTGGTAGCTGAAGGTTGTGGACCAAACAGCTACGTGACCTGGTCGAACAACGAGGTTGGTAACTCAATTACTGTATCGCTGGCAAGCACAGCTACCTTCTCGGCTCGCTGCTGCAACTCGAGCGCTTGTAAGAGCGTACCATCGAATGAAATCGCGGTGACGGTACTGCCGAAGGTTCCACAACCAACGGTAACAGACATCACCAATACATGTCCAATCCTAACGGCTGATCTCGCTAAGGCAATTAGCAGCAGTCCTTCAACGACAGGTGGTGTGTTTGAATACTACACGGATGCATCGTTAAGTGTAGCTTCGAAAGTAGCTGACCCAGCGCACGTTGGTACTGGAACGTACTATGTAATTGAACGGACGATTAATGGATGCACAGGCCTGCCAGTTGCGATTCATGTACAGATCAGTACTTGTGGTGAACAAACGCCTTGCAATGCACAGAATCCGGCAACAGCCAACGCTGGTATTGATGACAACGTCTGTGCTGCGAAAAGCTATCAATTGAGTGGTGCCATGGGTGGTGCGGGTAAAACCGCCCACTGGACCACCAGTGGTAGTGGTACTTTCGACAATTCGTATGCCTTGAATGCGATTTATACTGCCAGTGCCGAAGACGTACTATCGGGTAAAGTAACACTGACATTGTCGGTTAGTACCAACAACGCAGCCTGCCCAGTAGCAACAGACGATATGCTTCTGACTATTGATGGCGTCAAGTCGATTCCTGTCGTGACGGTAGTAGGTGCAGTTAACTTGTGCTATGGTGATTCGATAACCCTGAAAGCGCCTGCCGGTGCTTCGGGTTACAAATGGAGCGATAACGAAACAACGCAGAACATTGTCGTTAAGAAAAGCGGAGTGTATAGCGTTCAACTTTACGATGGAAAAGGGTGCAGCTCAGTTAAATCGGATGATGTGGTCGTGAAGGTTAACGAACCTGTTCTGCCTCCTCTGGTCCACAATCTGCGGAATACCTGCCCATCGAAAATTGTTGATCTGACAACAGCTCTTTCTTCGCCGAACCCAGGTAGCTCGTATACCTATCGGATTTGTGAGTGTAACACGTCAAATATCGTGATTCGCCCAGATTCAGTTTGTGATGGAACTTATTGGATCGTAGAGAAGAATGCACTTGGTTGCGTGAGCAAACCAGCCAAAGTTGTCGTTAAGGTCTTCAACTGTGCTAGTGATACACTCAATACAGATGTAAGCATTCTTAAGACGGCTAGCACGGCCTTTGTGAAAAACGGTGAGCCTGTTACCTACACCATCACCGTGAGTAACGCAGGACCCTATACCGCTAAGAACATCGATGTTCGTGATGTACTGCCTAAAGGACTGGAATTGGTGCCTGCATCATCGCCATCCTACAAAGTGTCGAACGGTGTGATTACACAAACGATCGATAGCCTGAAAGCAGGTGCTTCAACACAGATTGTGTTTGCTGCTAAACTGCTGGTAAAAGGTAAGGATGTTGTTAATACTGCCGAGATTACTTATCTCGACAATAAAGACACTAACCTGGCTAATAACAGCTCGAGCGTAACGGTGAAAGACACATCGGCTCAAAAGCACAGCCTGATTGGTTTGGCTAAATCGGTTCTCGGAATTCCGAAAGCCGTAGGCGATTCACTCATCAAAGTCTCGTATCAATTCGTTGTGACGAACTTTGGCGATGACACCCTACGTCATGTACAGCTTGCTGATGATCTGGCCTACGCCTTCTCACCAAACGCGGTAGTTGATACTAAAGTGACGTTGTCGAACACGGCATCTACGTTGAAACTGAATCCGACCTTTACCGGAACAGGTAGCAACAGTGTCATGATTGACACCACAAGCTACCTTACACCGAACCACTCAGAATTGATTGTTCTGGATGTGACAGTGAAGCGGGTAGCAGGCGATACGACCAAGGCATTCAATAACTATGGTATTGCAACCGCCTTTAACAGTCTGACGACTGTCACTGATATCTCAACAAGTGGTGGTGATGCTGACCCTGATAGTGATGGTGATCCAACCAACAACACAAGTGCAGCAAGCTTCACGCTGACTAGCGCACCACAAGGTCCAAGCATTGGTCTGGCACTGGCGGTTGTTAAAATAGAGCAGCAGCCTGATAGTTCGTACAACGTTACCTACAAGGCGACGATTAAGAACTTTGGCGATGTGGATCTGAAAGGTGTGAGTCTGACAGATAGCCTGAGCAAGATCTTTGCATCACCTGCTTCGTACAGTGTTGTAGGAACACCTGTAGTTAGAACGGGTAGCACGTTAGTGGCTAATGCTGGATTCGATGGTAATACACAGCCAAATATTCTCGGTACCGCCAGCACATTAGCGGCCGGTGCGCAGGATACAGTCCTATTCGTAGTGAATGTGAAGACCAATGGCAACAACGGTCCATTCTATTCCTCCGCAACTGCTGAAGGTAGCACGCTCGACGGTAGCCAGACAGTTAAGGACATCTCCAACAATGGACTTGATCCAAAACCAGAAGGGTCTGTGTCTACAACAGTTCGCTTCGATCTGCCAAAAGGCTTACTCGGGGTAGCTAAATCGGTAGGTAATCCAACGCTGATTTCTGAAGGTGTCTATGACATTCCGTACACGATTGCCATAAGCAACCTGGGTACTGTACCGCTCAAAAAGGTTCAGGTGGAGGATAATCTTTCTCAGACCTTTGGGCATGGTGCGTTGATTGTCAGTAACCAGATTTCGGTCACTGGTACAGGTACGGTAACTGTCGATCCGTCTTATACTGGTCAGGGTCTGATCACTAAAATGCTGGATGATGCAACGAGTACGCTGGAAGTCGGTGCTAAAGCAACCCTGAACTTCACCGTTCGTGTGGATGTGAAGAGCGCAGATACATTGACGTTCTATAACACAGCTCTGGCAACGGCCTTAACCCCAACAGATGATGTGGTAGAAGATGTATCAACCGCTGGTACAAACGATGACCCGGACAATGACCTGGACCCACGCAATAATAGCCAGACGACACCGATTGTGTTGAATAGTCTCTCGTCTAACTCGTATATTGGCGTTGCGATGGCGGTTCGTGATACGGTTCGTAAGGTTGATGGTAGCTTCGACGTAACGTATCAGATTGTGGTGAAAGCATACGGTCCTGATCCGCTGAAGAATGTGAGCGTAAGTGATACCCTGTCGAAGGTCTTTAATAACCAGACAGGATCGACTTACACAGTTGTTAAGGCACCAATTATTACCTCAACGGGTAGTGCCCTAAAACTGAACCCGAACTTCAACGGTGGTTCTGATCCTGTGATCGTTCTGGGTGACAGCACGAGTACACTGGCTGTAGGTAAAGTCGATACGATTCAGGTTGTTGTGAATGTTGCTTCCAATGGTAGTACGACAACGTTCCTGAACTCGGCTTATGCACAGGCTACGGCTAAATCAGGTACAGTAAGCGATGTATCGACGAGTGGTTTGAATCCTGACCTGAATGGTAACGGAAACCCAACCGATTCGAACGAACGTGAGGCTACTGCGCTGAACCTGCCACCAACGTATTTGACAATCTTCATCCCAGAAGGTTTCTCGCCAAACAACGATGGTATCAACGACCTGTTCGTGATTCGTGGAACTGCCGGCCTGACTGTTAGTCTGGACGTTTACAACCGCTGGGGCAACCTGGTTTATACAAATGCTGATTACCATAACGATTGGGATGGTAAGCCTAACACGGGTATTGCAGTCGGTTCGGATGCAACCGGACTACCCGACGGAACGTACTACTACGTGATTAATTTGAGCGATGGACGCAAGTTTGTACGATACATGACGATTAACCGCTAATACCGATGTCAAACCAGTTTTCAACTAAACATTGGGCAGTCGTGCTGCTACTGATCCTTGGGATCGGTAGCAGCCAGGTCCGGGCTCAGCAGGACAAAATGTTCTCGCAATACATGTTCAACATGATGGCCCTTAACCCGGCCTATGCCGGTAGTCGAGATGTGCTGAGCATGTCGGCACTCTACCGAAACCAGTGGACTGGCCTACCGGGTGCGCCCCAGACAGCTACGTTTACTATGGATATGCCCCTGAATAATGAGCGGGTTGGCGTCGGGCTACAACTTTATGGTGATAAAATCGGGGTGATTCAGGAAGCCGGTGCGTTTGCTTCCTATGCTTTCCGCATTAAAGTTGGTGCTAAAACAACGCTGGCGTTGGGTTTACAGGCGGGTGCATCGAGTTATCAGGCTAACCTGACTGAGGTGAAAACCTCGCCCGACAATCAGCTTGATCCTGCTTTCGCCAGCAATATCTCGAAGATCCTGCCGAATTTCGGCACAGGGATTTACCTGAGCAACGATCGATCGTACCTGAGCTTATCTGTTCCTCGCTTGATTAAAAACAAGCTAAGCGAGTATAACATAGGCGATTACCGTTCGGTACAGGCTCGCCAGGCTTACTTAGCAGCTGGTTTTGTTGTAGGGCTTAGCCCCGGTATCAAAATGAAACCGTCGTTTTTGGTGAAGTATGCCGAAGGTGCTCCATTGGGCTTTGATGGAAACATCAATTTCTGGTTTGCCGATCGGATCTCCATTGGTGCCTCGATTCGCCGGAATCAATTTTCTACCTGGACCAAGTTCACTACCGACGCTGTTGTTGGCTTACTTGAGATTCAGCTAACAGATCAATTCCGATTTGGATATGCCTATGACTACACGATGAACGGGATGCAGAGTGTAGCTCCGAGTTCGCACGAGATCATGATTCGGTATGAATTCGGATTTGGTAAGAACCGTATTCTGACACCGCGGTATTTCTAAAGTGATTGAATAAATGAGGGATTAAATGATTGAATAACTTCCTTAAGCTATTCAATCATTTAATCCCTCATTTATTCATTAATTACTCTTTCGGCTCAGTATTTGCTTATTTATAGGGTATATTCTCCTAACTTGTTAGAGAGAGTGTACCCTATCTTTTTTCTGAATTTGCCGCTTATCAATTTCCAAAGTGTATGACACGAATTCTTTCTATCATCGCTCTCTTCTGCCTGCTAGTCAGTCCGCTGATGGCTCAGTCGCTAATTAAACAGGCTAACCATCAGTTTGACCAGTTAGCCTATGCCAAGGCCATAGAGTTATATGAACAGGCTTTTACTAAACAGCCAGCTATGTCGGATGACGAGCGCCGGGATGCGAAGGCTAAATTGGGATACAGTTACCAGCAAACGCGTGATATGCCTAATGCCGAGCGCGTTTATCATGACTTAGTGAGCGAAGGAAATCTACCGGCAGAGTATGCGAAAAGCTATCTATTTTATGCCCAGGCACTTGCCAGCAATGGCAAATACAAGGA
This sequence comes from Spirosoma arboris, assembly GCF_009754945.1. Classification (GTDB taxonomy): domain Bacteria; phylum Bacteroidota; class Bacteroidia; order Cytophagales; family Spirosomataceae; genus Spirosoma; species Spirosoma arboris. Next base: position 139,774 of record NZ_WPIN01000017.1, on the reverse strand, counting down.
AGCTCAGGAAGCCTATGACAAATACGGTAATGTACAGGCTGGAGACAAGCGGGCTCCTTCATTTTCAAAACTCTATCGTGATGTTAATGCGCTGACCAAAAATGCTGGTAGTTACAAAGTTGAATTTTTAAGTATGAATACTCGTCGGGCCGAGTTCAGTCCTGTAATGTATAAAGAGGGGTTGGTATTTGTATCGGCAGGTACGGGGGGGAATGGTATCAAGCGGGTATTCAAATGGAACAATACGCCCTTTCTGGATTTATATTACCTACCTGATACAAAAACTTTACGCGGTTCGAAAACGTCAAGTTTAGGAGGAAGTAAAGCATCTGCCAAACGGTCACGAACCCAATTGATACGCCCTCTGGGCAGCGACGACTATACTGCTCCTACAGCCAACGATACGAAAACAATAGGTTTCTATGGTGGTAATAATATCAGTATGGGCTATGAAGATCAGCCGATTAGCGAAGCCGATCGCTTTAGCCGGACACTGAATACAAAGTACCATGAAGGACCAGCTACGTTTACAAAAGATGGCTCGCGAGTGATCTTTACACGGAATAATTTCAATGAAGGTCATTCTCGTAAGAGTAGCGATGGGGTAAATAAATTAAAGCTCTACACCGCAACCCAAACAAGTGGCATCTGGAGCAAGGCAGAAGAATTGCCCTTTAACAGTGATGAGTTTTCGACCGGACACCCTGCACTTTCTAAAGATGATCAGCTTCTCTATTTCTCGTCGGATCGGCCAGGTGGGTTAGGGGGCACCGACATTTATGTGTCTAAATGGACAAATGGCAAATGGGGCGAGCCAGTTAATTTGGGTAAAGAGGTGAATACCAAGGGGAATGAATTGTTTCCATTTGTGGACGAAAAAGGAAACATTTACTTTGCCTCAGATGGGCGTCCTGGTTTAGGTGATTTAGATATGTTTTATGCACAGCTTACGCCTGACGGTCAGCAAGGATTACTGTCGCGTAACCTGGGCGAACCTCTTAATTCGCCTAAAGATGATTTTGGCATTGTGACGGATGGTGATCGAATGAGTGGCTACTTCAGTAGTAACCGTAAAAACGGTGGCGCCGACGATGATGTATACCGATTTAGTCGGGATGGTTCGCTTTATCCGTGTCGCGAGTTGACAGTAAGTGTTACCGATGCTGACTCAAAGCAGCCATTAGCTAATACGTCGATAGCGATGGATAATGCTGCTAACGATAAGCAGAAGCAGCTTAAAACCGACTCAGAAGGGCTGGTTCGTATTTGCGTGGATGTAGACAGTGACTTTAAATTCCTGGCCAGCCACGAAGGATATGTAGATAGTAAAGTTGGTTTCTCAACAAAAGACTTTTCAGACGATCAGCCTTCTCGCTTAGAAATCCCACTATCGAAGCCTAACGATAAAGAAGCCGAGGTAATTGGTATGACAACCCTGCGTGGACGAGTAACCACTCAGGCGGATAAATTTCCTATGGTGGGCGTAAAAGTCGTGTTAGTGAATGAGTGTGATGGTAGTTCGCAGGAAACCATTACAGAAGCAGATGGGAGCTATGAGTTTACTGTAAAACCTGGCTGCAATTACTCCATCGAAGCGGTGAAAGATAACATGGGTACCACGGGAAGCCATATTACCAAAGAAGGCCTTGGTTCAACGGATATAAGCATGTTTAAGAAAGGAGATGTCATTAAAATTGATAATATCTATTACAGTGTTAATAAGTCCAATATACGTCCAGATGCGGCTGTGGAACTAAATAAAGTGGTCGAGTTGATGAAAAAATACCCGACCATGACCATCGAAATGAGGTCACATACAGATAGTCGGGCAGCGGCTACGTATAATAAAACATTGTCGACTAACCGGGCAAAAGCGGCAGTAGCCTATCTAAAATCGAAAGGAATTCCGGCTAAACGAATGGTGGCAAAAGGATACGGCGAGAGCGAATTATTGAATAAATGCAAAGACGGTGTGAATTGCAAGGAAGAAGAACATCAGCAAAACCGTCGGACCGAGATTAAAATTCTGAAGCTGGATTAATAGATACTAACCACAGGGAGCATAGAGAAAGGACAATGTACACTGAGAAAATCAATAATAGTGCTCAGTACCTGCTACCCTTTCTCTATGCTCCCTGTGTTTTAGCTTTTTAATGCTTTAGGTTTTTCCACCAAAACCACGCAATTTGTTTCTTTATTTCAACGGTCTTATGCGCATTGGTTTCTTTACCTCAGTTGCTTCCTTTTTGATTGTAAGTTTGTTGGTTCTTTCAGGCCAACGTGCCTACGCGCAGAAAGAGGTTTTGTATTCACAATACTTATTAAATCCGCTTAGTATCAATCCAGCTTATGCTGGAAGCCGGGAGTCGTTTCACCTGACAGCCTTTCTTCGCCGTAAATGGATCAGTGTACGGTATGCTCCCGTTACACAGAGTGTGTCAGCCGATGGAGCTATTGCACATGGTCGGATCGGATTAGGATTTCAGGCATTAAATGACCGTATGGGCGTATACACAGCTCAAGGGGTCTATGGAAGTGCTGCCTACCGATTCAATTTGCCTGCACTGGCAAAACTATCGATTGGCTTTCAGGGCGGTGTTAGTATAATACCGCTTTATGATGCAACTACAGCAACAAGCATAAACCGAGCCGTAGCTAGTTTGGGAGTAGGCATTTACTATCAATCTGATCGCTTTTTTGGCGGGATTTCAGCTCCTGAGTTGAGCGGGCAGGTGACAGACCTAACAGGCCGCTATATCTATAAAAGTGTTCGACCTATTATGGTTCAGGCAGGTATGCCAATTGAAGTTGCCGAAAATGCGGTGTTGATTCCATCGGTACTGATATCGAAAATTGCCGATCGTCCGCTTGGCTTCGATATTAACCTTCGGGCGTGGTTTAACGAACAAGTGGGACTGGGCTTATCATATCGGCAAAATAGTCCTGGGCTTATATCGACAAATTATGTGCAGGCAATAGCCGAATATCAGCTAACCAAGACAATTCGACTGGCGTATATTTTTAATTCCCAAACGCCAGAAAGCCCCAATGCCATGCAATACGATCAAAAGAGTGTTCATGAAATCATGCTTCGCTTCGCGCCCAATGTGCTGACGTTTAAATATTGACTAAACTATTGTTAATTAGGTATTTATAGGAAAGTTATTTCGATTGTTTCTTGGATTTCGTCGTAATAAATTGCTGAACTACAATCCCGTCATGCCCAATTACCAATAGAATCAATAGATACTAATTCTGCCCGCTTAATAGACAAGACAATAAAAAAAAAGTGGTAAATTGTCCCCCTAGAAACGTAACAAAACGCCCAATTGAAACCTTCTAAAGAGATTTTTAGGGCCGACATGTTGCGCTATCTGTCGGCCAACAGTCGTATGCCTAATCAATCTGTTATTCAAAATTTATATATACCCAGCGATCTTGATCGGGAATTTCCGCTTGCTCCGCATTTTGTGCAGGCATTTGGCAGTTACCCGAACTATCTCCATTTCAATGATGATTTTAAACCCTCTGCGCAGCAATTGCTAGAGATAAGGGGGTTTGTGCTAATCAATCATTCAATTCGTGTTACCGACCAGGGCTGGCACGCTATCGAGCGAATTTATCAGCACGAAGCGGGCATAGTTCTGAAAGCCGAGTTTGTCGGTGATCGCTTTTTTCGCCTGTATGGCTATTACCGCGACGAAACATCGGCTAAAACTCTACTAGACGGTTTTCAGGATCATAAATATGTGCATGAAGATAATCAGACGCATATTTATCTGATTCAGAGTGGCCTGGGTGGACTGCACACCGAGCGGGTTGAGATTTTGCCGCCCGATATTAATATCGAACTCCATTACAATGACGATTTTCCAGTGGTTCATGAACGGCTGGTTGGCCTGCTGGCTCAGCCCAAGAGTAAGGGATTGATTCTGCTACACGGCGAACCTGGAACGGGTAAAACAACGTATATTAAACACCTCAGTTCGCTGGTCAAAAAGGATATGCTCATTCTGCCACCTTACATGACCAATTACCTGACTTCTCCCGAAATTATTCCGTTTTTACTGGACAATAAAGAGTCGGTGTTGATTATTGAAGATGCCGAGCGGATTCTGCAGTCGCGTGAAGCCGGTGGCGATACAAATAGTGTATCAAACATCCTGAACCTTACTGATGGGCTTCTGGCCGACTGTATGCATATACAGGTAATTGCAACCTTCAATGCCAGTAAACATCTCTTAGACAAGGCCCTGCTTCGCAAAGGACGCCTGATGGTTGACTATGCATTTGGCAAGCTGGCTCCTGCTAAAGCCAATAATCTACTCACACATCTTGGAATGGAATATCGTACCAATGAACCCATGACATTAGCCGATATTTTCAATCTCGATGAGCAAACCGTTTCGGGTGAGCGGCATGAAGTAAAGATGGGGTTTTGATAGATTTTCCTATCACCCCATCCGATTCGCTTTCCACTTACTTACTTTAGTCGTTACCTGACTAGTCGTTCCGTTTGTCTTTGGCTTTTGATTTTCCATTAGATAAGCCGCCAATACTGCCGCTAGTTCAGCCTCGGTTGCGTCTGGTTCCGGCGTTAGCTTGTCGGGTGTAAAATACTTGCTCACAAAGCCTGTATCGAATTGACCCGACCGGAAAGCATTGTGTTCCATCACAAATCGACAGAAGGGTAATGTCGTTTGTACTCCTGAAATCTGGTATTCGTCAATGGCCCGAATCATTTTCTGGATGGCTTCTTCACGCGAGTCGCCATAGGTGATGAGCTTGGCAATCATCGGGTCGTAATAAATCGGGATGGCCATGCCCTGCTCGAACCCATCGTCTACCCGAACGCCGTTTCCCTGCGGCCTTATGTATGTATCGAGTGTGCCCACGTCGGGCAAGAAATTGTTGGCTGGGTCTTCGGCATACACCCGCACTTCTACCGCGTGGCCTTTAATCTGTAAATCGTCCTGCTTGATACTTAGGGGTTTGCCTTCAGCGATGTAAATCATCTGCTTTACCAGATCTACCCCCGTAATCTGTTCAGTAACCGGGTGTTCGACCTGAAGGCGTGTGTTCATCTCCAGGAAGTAAAAATCGAGTTTGTCGTTGACAATGAACTCCACCGTTCCGGCACCATAGTAACCACAGGCACGAGCCACATCGACAGCCGCCCGACCCATAGCATCGCGAATTTCGGGCGTCAGAATGGCCGAAGGAGCTTCTTCAACTACTTTCTGATGCCGTCGCTGCACAGAACATTCGCGCTCGAACAAATGAATGATATTTCCGTGCTGATCGCCTAAAACCTGAATTTCGACATGCCGGGGCGAGGTTACATACTTCTCAATAAACACCGAACCATCACCAAAGGCCGATTGCGCTTCACTCACAGCACGATCCATCTGCTCATCAAACTCAGCTTCATTTTCGACAACACGCATGCCTTTTCCGCCCCCGCCTGCACTGGCTTTAATCAGAATTGGGTAGCCAATTTCGGCAGAGATCGCTTTGGCTTCACTCCGGTCGGTAATGGCCGAGGGCGTTCCCGGTACCATCGGGATATTATAGTTGGCAACGGCCGCTTTTGCTGCTAACTTGCTTCCCATCACTTCAATACTTTCGGGCGAAGGACCAACGAACAGTATACCTGCCTGCCGAACGGCGCGGGCAAAATTGGCATTCTCGGAGAGGAATCCATAACCAGGATGGATAGCATCTACGTTCAGACGTTTACAAACATCAATGATCACATCAGCCCGCAAATAGGACTCCGTCGATGGGGGAGGGCCAACACATACAGCTTCGTCGGCATAGCGAACATGGAGGGCACTGCGATCGGCTTCCGAGTAAATTGCTACTGTCTGAATGCCCATTTCGCGGGCCGTGCGCATAATGCGCAGAGCGATTTCGCCCCGATTGGCAATAAGGAGTTTATTGATTTTAGCCACGTTACTAATAGGTAGTGTCGGGAATTGTCAAGTTTAGTCAAGGATCGCTAAGAGACTATATACTTGACGATTCCTGACAATCTTTGACTAAACTTGGCAATAATACACTATTGTTACAAAACGATTATCGAATCGAAAATTTGCGCTACCGAAAGTTAACCGTATTTTTGCATTTACTCTGTAAAAAACAAGGGTTTGCCCTGATAAACAATAATAAAAAGTGGATTTATTTGAGAAGCTACGTAACAACTTAGGGCCCATCGGTTCGCCGGCACGGGAGTTCAATGGCCACCATTATTTCGCTTTCCCCAAACTAGAAGGTGAGCTTGGCCCCCATATGCGTTTTCGGGGCAAAGAGGTATTGAACTGGAGCCTGAACAACTATCTGGGTTTAGCAAACCATCCCGAAGTTCGAAAAGCTGACGCTGAGGCATCAGCACAGTGGGGTTTGGCTTATCCGATGGGTGCTCGTATGATGTCAGGTAACAGTGATCTCCACGAGCAGTTTGAGCAGGAGCTGGCCCAATTTGTAGGGAAAGAGGATGCGTTCTTGCTCAATTATGGCTATCAGGGCGTTATGTCGGCCATCGAAGCTGTCGTTGACCATCGTGATGTAATTGTCTATGATGCCGAATGTCATGCCTGTTTAATTGATGGTATTCGGCTGCATAAGGCCAAAATGGGTGAATACTATAAATTTAACCACAATGACATGGCTAGCCTGGAGAAGAATCTCCAGAGGGCCACCAAACTAGCTGCCGAAAAGGGGGGAAGCATTCTGGTTATTACAGAAGGCGTGTTTGGCATGTCGGGTAAAGTAGGTAGCCTGGATAAGATTGTTGCCCTTAAAGAAAAGTACGAATTCCGTTTGTTGGTTGACGATGCGCACGGCTTTGGCACAATGGGCGAAACGGGTGCTGGCGTCGGCGAAATGCTCGGTTGTCAGGAAGGGATCGATTTGTATTTCTCAACGTTTGCCAAGTCGATGGCTGCGATTGGTGCTTTTATTGCGGCCGATCACGACATTATTATGTACCTCAAGTATAACATGCGGTCGCAAACGTATGCGAAAGCCCTGCCTATGCCGTATGTAGTAGGTGGCCTGAAGCGTCTGGATATGATTCGCAACTCGTCGGAGTTCCGCGATAAACTCTGGACGAACGTTCGTACGCTGCAAGCCGGTCTGCGCGAACGGGGTTTCGATATTGGCGATACTGAGTCGCCAGTAACCCCGGTATTCCTGCATCATATTGAAGGGGGCGTTGCTGAAGTTGCTACCCTGACGAAGGATCTGCGCGAAAATATGGGCGTGTTCTGCTCAATTGTCGTGTACCCGGTTGTGCCCAAAGGAACAATCATGTTACGTATTATTCCAACAGCCGCCCATTCTCTGGAAGATGTGGAATATACGCTCAATGCCTTCGCTCAAATGGGCGACAAACTTAAGCGGGGTGTTTACCGAGAGAATAGTGCTCCTGTGGCCCCAAAAACGCTTGAAGTATCGGCCGAAGCAGCCACTGAGTAGGGTTTTTGTGAGAAAATTGGATTTTTTTGTCATTTTTTTGTCTAAGCTATTGCGCTGAATAAGAGAATGACTAAATTTCAGCCGAAAACCGCGTTTTTAGCGGAATTTGGGCATTTTTCACACACTTAAACCCATACTTATCGCTATGGCACGCTTCGATGAAGTAAAGAATCTGGTTCTGTCGCTGGAAGGTGATTTCGAAAAGTTCTACGAAAAAAGTAACCAGGCTGCCGGTACCCGCGTTCGTAAAGGAATGCAGGATCTGAAAACGTTAGCGCAGGAAATCCGTTCAGAAGTTCAAAACACAAAGAACGGTGCCGCGTAAGCAACGGTCTTTCAGACCAAAAAATCAAAACTCCCTCGCCAGATAGTATGCTAGCGAGGGAGTTTTAATTTATGTAGAGCTGCAACGATATGGCTCTATACAACCTTCTCTTTGTGCATCAGTGTAGCAATTCCCCGCGTCGTAACTTTCCCCGTCTTTACATCCCGAATTTCACCCAGAATTTGCGCAATATGCTTGCCTGAATCAATCGACTGTACTGTGAATGTGGCTTCGTAGTCTGTATCGACAAACATAGGCCGTAAAAATTCCAGGGTCTGACCTAAATAGACCGAGCCATATCCTGGAAACTCCGTACCCAGCACTTTAGTGAATACACTGGCCCCGAGCATGCCATGAATAATTGGCCGTTTGAAGGGTGTTTGGGCAGCAAAGTCGGCATCAAGGTGAAGGGGGTTATTATCTCCCGTAACACGGGCAAAATCGACTACATCGGCCTGGGAAAACCGAAATGCGTAGCGATGAACAGCATTGAGTCCAAATTCCATAGGAAAATGTATGATAACCGGGTCGCCGGTGCGATTATAAATGATGAATGAGAGGCCGCCTATGCGGCCCCGAATGTACAATGAATACGGAAGATTCAGGAATAGTTCGTATCCACGGATTGCTGGTTCACAAGTCCGGACATCATTCATCATTCATCATTCATCATTACCTTCGTGCTTACTTATGCTTACGAAACTGTTTTCGCTCAATACGGCGACTGCTAAACGCGTATTTGGATTGGATGTCATGCGGGCACTTGCCATTCTGATTGTGGTGGATGCCCATGCAACGGTTGCCTTGAAAGAGTACTACAATGGGCTCTTTATTCATCACCTGCTACCCGATGGTGTTGAGTTATTTTTTGTCCTGAGTGGCTTTCTAATTGGTGGTATCCTGATTCGATCTTACGAAAAAAAGCAACGCTTCGACCGTGAACTATTGCTCAACTTCTGGACGCGACGCTGGTTTCGGACATTGCCCAACTATTACTTCGTTTTAGGCGGGTTGATTCTGACTGCCTTACTTCGGGCGTGGCGAAGTGGGTTACATCATACTTTACCTCCAGCAGGGACTTTACTTAAATACTTCTTTTTTGTCCAGAATTTTGCGCAGTTTGTCCCCGATTTCTTTCCCGAAACCTGGAGTTTAGCCATTGAAGAGTGGTCGTACATTACATTGCCCCTGGTGCTTTGGGTCATGCATAGTTTATTATCAGCCCAATGGTCACGGCAGCGAATTGTACTGGTAACCATTCTGACCATTATCATTGGCACCAACCTGTATCGATTTATCACGGCTGTTCAAATTCCAATTTCAGAAGGAGAGTTAGGCTACCGGGGTATTGTTATAACACGCCTGGATGCAATTTCATATGGGGTACTGGCTGCTTATGTCAGGCATTATTTCCCTACCCAGTGGACAAACGATTCGCTTCGTCGCCGACTTCTGGTTATTGGCCTGATCATGACAGTGCTGGCCTCGTTTTCGGCTTCCATTATTATTATCGGATACTACGGCAAGATTGGTATTTTTCCAGCCTACACATTTTTTAAGCGCACGTTTTACTTCCCATTAATCGGAGTAAGTATGGCACTGCTAATGCCCTATATGGACGGATGGCGGACAGCTACCGGCCTATGGGCGCGTTTCGGCATTGCCCGGGCTATTACCCATATCAGTTTGATTTCGTACTCAATGTATTTGCTGAATCTGACGCCTATCATGCTGAACGTCGTTGAACGTATCCCAACAACTTCGTTTACTGTTGGGTGGCTCAAAGTAGGTCTGTTTTGGGCATTGGTACTGGTGCTGTCAACACTTTTATACAAGTATTTTGAGAAGCCTGTTACCGAACTGCGAGAACGCCTATCAGCTAAAGAACCCACGCAGTTGGTGAATGAGCATGGAGCACGGAGCACGGAGCAGGGTGTCCGTGGCCGCTAACTCCCAGCCCTTGCACCCTGCTATTAACTCGAATGATCACTGACAATGACCCAGCGATTATTAATCTTGCGCCAAAGCAGGGTAAAATGGCCATCAGCATCGCCAATTTTCGGACGGGTGAGATGGAAGCGCCCAATAACATAGGCAACGTCGGGTGCGGGAAAATCTAGTTGTAGAATATCGAATTTGAGTGACCCCATGGAGGCCCGGTCAGGATAGCGTTTTTTGTAATTGGCGAGCGTGGCCTGATAACCGTATGTAACACCGACTTTTCCTACAAAGGTTAGGGAATCTGAGGGCCAGTATCCATTCATAAATTTATCAACTCGACCAGCGTTCCAGTCTGCGGTTTGGCGTTCTAAAATTTGCAAAATAGTCCGACGTTCTTTGGCTACTTGCTTTAACTCAGCTTCAATCGTATGCTGACCGAAGGTCGGCCAGTAGATTAAGGAGAGTAAGACCGCGATGATAATTCGATTCATAGTTGCTATTTTTTAATGAAACGACTGAAGGGCGACTGTGGTTGGCAAATAGCACATATTTAGCGTTATTTATCGCTCATTCTGAACGGTTATTTACGTACGACAAACCATGAGATTACAAAATAAAGTAGCCATCATAACCGGCGCTGCTCGGGGAATAGGTCAGAAAGCTGCCGAGGTATTTTGCCAGGAAGGCGCCACCGTCATTATCTGGGATGTACTCGCCGAGGGTGAAACGAGTGCGCAAGCCTTAACCGCGCAGGGTCTCCGGTGTGAGTTTAGGCACGTTAGCACAACCGATGTACCAGCTATTGAAGCGGCAGCCCGTGACGTGTTTGAGCGCTATGGTCGGATCGATATTTTAATCAATAACGCCGGGATCACTCGCGATAAAACCTTGCTGAAAATGTCGTTCGCCGAGTGGCAGCAGGTTATTGATGTGAACCTTACGGGCGTATTCAATTGTACGAAAATAATTGCACCCTACATGGTTGAGCAGAAATACGGCCGAATTATCTGCACTTCATCGATAAATGGTGTTCATGGTGCATTCGGGCAAACGAATTATGCTGCTGCCAAGGCCGGAATTATTGGTATGGTGCGGTCGTGGGCTAAAGAACTAGGACCGAAAGGGATTACAGCCAATGCCGTGGCTCCAGGATTCATTCAAACCGCTATGACTGATGCTATGCCTGATGAAGTCCGTACTCAGGCCATTGCCACTATTCCCGCACGTCGTATTGGTAAACCCGAAGATATTGCCTATGCCTATCTATTTTTGGCTTCCGACGAAGCCTCGTTTGTAAATGGACACGTACTGTCTGTAAATGGCGGGCAAGCGTTGTAAAGAGTTATGTTGTTTCAAGTTCAATGTTCCAGGTCATAATGGAAGCTAAACCCTGAAACTTGAAACCATGCGTATCTTTGTGATCGTATTTACCGTAAACGATCCATGAATAGAATACGAAAATTCTACAACGAGTATAAGCCGTATATTTTTTCAGACGGCTGGTACTATGTGTTTATCGTTGTTTTCATTCTCATCTTATTTGTATTTTTTTCGTAAGTGGCTACTCGCTCGGCTGTTCTGGCCATCATTAACCCGAACTCGGGCACAACGTCTGGCGAACAGAAAAAACTGCTTCAGGATGCATTTATGCGTCAGGCTACAGCCCTAAACTATGCTCCCGAAATTGCCCTCACAACCCATGCTGGCCACGCAACCGAATTAGCCGCAGCAGCCGTTGAACGGGGTGTTATGCGTGTACTGGCCATCGGGGGCGACGGTACGATCAACGAAATCGCGAAGGCGTTACGGAGGTCGGCTACGGCGCTGGGTATTGTTCCCATTGGTTCGGGTAATGGACTGGCCCGGCATTTAGGTATTCCGCTCAACCCAATGAAAGCGATTGAGCATGCGCTAAACGGTCGCCCTGTTGTGATTGATAGTGGAGAAATTAATGAATATCCATTTTTCTGTACGGCTGGACTTGGTTTTGAAGCGTATGTAGCCCATGAGTTTGCGAAACAACCCGTACGTGGTTTGCCAACCTATGTGCGCACAGCCTTTCGGGCGTTTCAGGCTTATAAACCACAAAAATTACTAGTAAATGGGCAGCAGAAACAGGTGTTTTCATTGACATTCGCCAATGCCGGACAATTTGGTAATAATGCCTGGATGGCTCCCACAGCTAACATTTCTGATGGACGACTGGAACAATGCGAAATCAGGCCTTTTCCAGCTCAGGCGGCTCCTATGATTACCTGGCGATTATTCAATAAAACGCTCAATCAATCCAGCTACTGGCGTGGCCATTCAATTACGAGTGCAACTGTAGAAGCCGGTGAACCCTTGTTAATTCATGCCGATGGCGAACCATTAACCTTACCTACAGGTAGAGCTGAAATACGAATACTACCCGGGAGTTTACTGGTTTTATTGTAAGTCTCTTAACTCATTGACGTAACTAAACATCAAAAGCCCGATATTTGCCCCTCCAAAACTATCCTGATGCTGGGCGATATACGTTCGGTGTCTTCTGTCTGATGTCTCAAAAAGTAGTTCTTGCCTTCAGCGGAGGTCTCGATACCTCCTTCTGCGTTAAATATTTGTCCGAAGACCGGGGTATGGATGTGTACTCAGTGCTGGTCGATACGGGCGGTTTCTCCGATGCCGAACTCAAAGCGATTGAGGAACGGGCTTACTCACTGGGTGTTAAGTCCCATGTAACAATCTCCAAAACGGACGATTATTACCAACAATGCCTGAAGTTTCTGGTGTTCGGTAATGTTCTGAAAAACAACACCTATCCGCTTTCGGTTAGCGCCGAGCGGATTTTTCAGGCTATTGCTGCGGCCGAGTATGCGCGGGAAATTGGCGCATCGGCTATTGCGCATGGTAGTACCGGAGCCGGTAACGATCAGGTGCGTTTCGATATGGCATTTCGAATCATTGCGCCTGATGCCGAAGTTATTACGCCTATCCGTGATCTAAAGTTATCGCGTGAAGCCGAAATCGAATACCTCAAAGCAAAAGGCGTTGATCAGGAGTGGCACAAAGCTGCTTATTCGATCAATAAAGGCCTGTGGGGAACTTCGGTTGGTGGTAAAGAAACCCTGACTTCCGATCAGTTCCTGCCCGAATCGGCCTGGCCAACTCAGGTAACAAAAACAGAGCAGGAAACCATTACACTCACATTCCAGCACGGCGAAATCAAAGCGATTGCCGGGCCGACGTTCGGCGACGAGAAATTCGCTAATCCGGTTGATGCCATTCGTAAACTCACAGAACTGGCCGGGCCATTCGGTATCGGGCGTGACATTCACGTAGGTGATACCATTATTGGTATAAAAGGACGTGTGGGTTTCGAAGCCCCAGCTCCGCTCATTCTGATTAAATCCCACCATACGCTCGAAAAACATGTGCTGGGCAAATGGCAGCTGTACTGGAAAGAGCAGTTAGCCAACTGGTACGGAACTATGTTACATGAGGGTCAATTCATGGACCCTGTTATGCGCAACATCGAAACGTTCCTTGCCGATACACAGGCACATGTTTCGGGTAAAGTGCATGTATTACTGGCACCCTACCGCTTCCAGGTGCTGGGTATCGAATCAGACCATGATCTGATGTCGTCGAAGTTTGGTTCGTATGGCGAAATGAACAACGCCTGGACTGGTGACGATGTACGGGGTTTCTCAAAAGTGGCTTCCAATCAGGTAATGATCTATGAGAAAATTAACAATCAGTGATTGGTAAACCGCGAAAATATTGCGCTCCCCGACGTATTGGTTACCCACTGCAACTGCTTGATGTTGTAGTCGACCAATACGTGCGGGGAAGCTATAGCCAGCGCGATTACGGTTTACTAAATACCGATGCCCCGTCAATTTTGCTCATGACATCGGGGCATTTGGGCGACGCGTTGATTTTGTCATACGCGTTCCCACTTATCCGACAACGTTACCCTAAGGCACAAATCGACGTGCTGGCGGGTAGCTGGTGTGATCCGATCTGGAAAGGAAATCCCTACATTCGGCGGGTTGTTCACCTCAACCATGTTAGCACTAACCGAAGGTCGGCGTCGAAATGGAGCAAATGGCAGGAGTTTTATCGGACAACAAAATCGGCGATAAAAACCCTGCACGATACGGTGTATGATTACTCGATTGATGTCCGATTCTCGGATTCGCCCATGCACTTTGTGTTACCCTATTTACAGGTCAGACACAAAATTGGCTTTGGAACACGCGGTTTCGGAGGCTTGCTCGACGAGGAATTTTTCATGCCTGATGGGGAAGTTCATAACTTCGATTTGATTCTAAAGGTATTGAAGCCAATGGGCATCGAGGGTGATTTGCGAACTGTAGCGCCCTACTTTGTTCACCCAGCCCAATCTCCGGCTGAATTGTGGGCCAAGCTGAATCGATCTGTTTCAGAACAGAAACCTGTCTTGATTCTCCCTGAATCGGGTAACGAGGGCCGGATGCTGTCTATTGATTACTGGAGTCAATTAGCAACCCGACTGTTAACAGAAAGTTCGCATTTGATCGTATTCAGTGGACAGGAAACATTCACGACAGAATTATATGAACGTGTCCGGCAAGAGCATCCTGCCGATATTGATCGACTGGTACCAGCGGTGGGAAGCCTGACACTTCAGGATATAGCCAGCTTGAGTGAACAGGCGCAAGCTGCCTTTACCTTGGACTCACTCCCCATGCATCTTTGTTGTTTAGGGTGTCCGACCTTTTCATTTCAGAAAAACGGCATGGGTATTCAATTCTTCCCGATAGCCAACCTGCCAACGTTAGTGGTTCATAATCATCAGCTCAGTCGCGGTCTAACCATCGACCGACCTGGATTTCAGAGTGAATACGTTACAGTTTTTGACGACGCTGTGCAGGAGCGAGCAATAAAATGGTTTCGGAACGTGAATGCGCAGAGCCAGATAGCCATCGCTAAGTGAATCAATCCGGTAAAGCGGTCGTTAGGTAAAAAGTATGGAAACAATAAATGTAGGTATCATTGGCGGAGCAGGCTACACGGGTGGCGAGCTGCTGCGTATTCTAATAAATCATCCGTTTGTCAATGTCGCATTTGTGTATAGCAATAGTCAGGCAGGCAAACCCGTCTGGTCTACGCATACCGATTTGCTGGGTGATACAGACCTCACATTTTCGGGCGAAGTTCCCTCGCTAAAGGATGGAGAAGCAACTGTCGATGCTATTTTCCTGTGTTCAGGGCATGGTGCATCGGTTACGTTTATGGCCGAAAACGAAGTGTCCGACGATGTTGCTGTTATTGACCTCAGTGCCGATTTTCGCGATGAGCATGATGATTTTGTCTATGGCCTCCCCGAATTGCAGCGGGAACGCATTCAGGAAGCTATGCGCATTGCGAACCCTGGCTGTTTTGCTACTAGTATTCAACTGGCCTTGTTACCGCTTGCCAAAGCTGGAAAGCTGACCGATGCTGTTCAGGTTAGTGCCATTACTGGGAGCACAGGAGCCGGACAAGCTCTTGTACCCACAACGGGCTTTACATGGCGAAACAACAACGTGTCGATTTACAAAGCGTTCACGCACCAGCACTTAGCCGAAATTCGTCAGAGCTTGACTCAGTTGGAGCCTGATTTCAATCACGCGATCAATTTTGTACCGTATCGTGGCGATTACACACGAGGCATTATGGCTAATGTGTATACATCATTTACGGGAACTCTGGAGGAAGCAAAAGAACTTTACAAAACCTATTACGCGGGTCATCCATTCACGCATATCAGCGATGCACCAATTGATGTGAAGCAGGTCGTGAACACGAATAAATGCCTGTTACACCTGGAAGTACACGAGGGGCAACTGCTTATTACAAGCATTATTGACAATCTAACGAAAGGGGCATCAGGGCAGGCGGTTCAGAACCTAAATCTAGTGTTTGGTTTGCCAGAGGATACAGGCTTGCGGTTGAAATCGGTTGCGTTTTAGTAACGCGGCCGGTTCGGTGTACCGATAGGAAGCCGTGTTTTAGAATCTAGAAAAACGCGGCTTCTTAGCCGCGTTACTAAAATGCTCGAAACAGAACGTCTTCTACTTGATAAGCTCACTGTTGAGGACGCCCCCTTCATGCTGGAGCTGCTGAATACACCTTTGTGGCTTACATTCATTGGTGACCGGGGTGTACGAACGCTTGAGGATGCACGCAAGTACATACTGAATGGTGCAATTAAAAGTTATGAGCAATTTGGTTTTGGCCCTTTTCTAATAAGGTTAAAGAGCAGTGAAACGCCTGTGGGTATGTGCGGCCTGTTCAAGCGCGATACGCTGGAGGATATAGATATTGGCTTCGCGTTTTTACCCGATTCTATAGGAAAAGGGTATGGATTTGAAGCAGCAACAGCAGTTATGACCTACGCCCGCGATGTTCTGAGCGCAACCCGGATCGTAGGGATCACGAATCCAGATAACCAAAACTCAATTCATTTACTCGAAAAACTTGGCTTTCACTTCGAACGAAGAGTCCATCTTTCAGCTGGTGATGAGGTTTTATTATTCGCAACCTCAGTAGACAGTTTATAGTCGTGTCAACGCATCTTGCCACTTTTTAAACTCGGTCCGGTATACCTTGTGCCGATCTAAATCAGGTTCAAACGTTTTCCCAAACGCCACCCGTTCGGCAGCTTCATCCAGGGTTTTTACAATGCCAACGGCTTTCATTGTTAGCAGGATAGCGCCCATCGAACCGCTTTCATTACTCGCGTTGAGTCGCACCGGAACACCTGCCATATCAGCCAGCATCTGCACCCACAACGTTGACTGTGCAAAGCCACCATTGGCATGAATTACCCGCGCTGGTCCCGTATATTCCTTCAATAGTTCGTTAATACTAAGCAGATTAAACAAAACTCCTTCCAGAGCCGCTCGTACAAAGTGCGCCCGTGTATGTTGCCAGTCAACCTGTAAATAGGCTCCCCGTACCGACGCGTCCCACAAAGGCGCACGTTCGCCTTGCAGGTAGGGGAGGAACAACAACCCATCAGAACCGGGTGGTATGGTTGCGGCTTCGTCCAGAACGGTTTTGGTATCCTGTTGGGTCAATTTCTCAGATACCCATTCCAACACATTGCCACCATTATTTGTAGGTCCCCCAACGGCGTAATACCCTTCGTCCAAAAAATAGCAGAATAGTCGCCCCTGCGGATCTCGGAGAGGTTTGCGAACTGTTTGTCGAATAGCCCCGCTAGTGCCGATAGTGAGTGTGGCCGTACCGCGTTTAATCGCTCCCGCGCCAAGATTAGCTAAACACCCATCCGATGCCCCAATCAAAAGCGAAACTCCTTCTGATAGTCCCGTTCCAGCGGTTTCAGGGCGGGGCTTGTAAGTTCGTTGTGAGGTTGTTGGAACGGGCGTTGATAGTTGGTCGACCCGAACACCTGCATAATCCATCGCACGTTTACTCCAGTGACGTTTGCTTTCGTTGAACAAACCTGTAGCGGTCGCAATCGAAAAGTCGATCTCAAACTCACCCGTTAGTTTCTGCCACAAAAACTCTTTGATTGAGCCAAAATGGGCGGTACGACGTAACAATCGTGGGTCATGTTCACGCATCCAGGCCAGCTTGCACAAGGGAATCATGGGGTGAATGGGCGTGCCTGTTTCTTCATGAATAGCTTTGCCTAAATCGGCTTGTGTGGTTCGTAATTCGTTGGCCTGCGCTTCGGCCCGGTTGTCGGACCAGAGAATGGCATTGCCTAATGGTGCCCCATTAACATCCATTGGTAAAAGGCTATGCATGGCCGTACAAAAGGCAACATGTGTAATTACATGACCGCCTTGCCCCACCTCTCGACATACTTCCGAAATCACCTGAACGAAAGCAGCCCAGATTTCATTGGAGTCCTGTTCAGCATAACCAGATTCGGGGTTAAGCGTTGTGAGGGGAGCGGATGCATGAGCCAGAATCTGGCTCAAATCCGACGGCATAGCCAGGGCTTTTACGTTGGTTGTACCAACGTCAACGCCAACAAAGCAATTCATAGGGTAAGGGGTACAATTATAAGCTATAAAACGTCACCGCATTGTCTCCGAATAGTTTAGACCGAACTTCTTCGCCCCAGGCATCGACGTATTCTTCTACCAGCGTTTTCACCTGTGTATAGTTGGCCGCCACTAAGCATACGGGCCAATCGGAGCCAAACATCAGTCGATTGGGGCCAAAATGTTCGAAGACTACATCCAAATAAGGAAAGAAGTCTTTCTTGCTCCAGTTATGCCAATCGGCTTCGGTAACCATGCCCGAAAGTTTGCAGGAAACGTTTTTATTCTTCGCAATCTCAGCCATAAAGTTCGACCAGCGACTGATTTCCTGCTTTTTGATATACGGCTTTGCCAGATGGTCAATCACAAAATTAACTTCGGGAAGAGCACGTACTAACTGCAGGGCCGCTTTCAGTTGGCTGGGATAAATCAGAATGTCATACGTCAGATTATAGTCAGCTAGCTGCCGAATACCTTCTATAACTGTTGGCCGAGCCAGAAAATCGTCGGGTTCAGCCTGCGCTACGTGTCGATAGCCTTTGATTTCCTTATACTGAGAGAAGAATTCTAGTCGTTTGGGCAACTGTTCCGATTGTAAATCTACCCAGCCCACAACCCCTTTTACGATGTCGTAATTCTGGGCCATGTTGACTAAAAACAGCGTTTCCTCTTCCGATTGCGAAGCCTGAACTGCCACGCAACCATCGATGCCATTTTGTATCAGAACAGGTTCTAAATCAGAGGGTAAAAAGTCGCGCTGGATGGTAGCCATATCATCCGTAATCCAGCCATCACGGACGGGATCAAAATACCAGAAATGTTGGTGAGCGTCGATAGTCATCTGAAACCGGGATTTATAGGATTGAATTGATTAGCATGATTTTGTTCGCTACCAAAACATTTTAATTCAATAGCAAAATCATGCTAATCAGGCAAATCACAAAAATCCCGGTTCAGACATATGCTACTGCCGTCTGTTTCTGTTGGCCTAATCCTTCAATTCCTAATTCAACAACATCGCCAGGTTTGAGGAAACGTTGTGGTTTAAGGCCCATTCCCACACCCGCTGGAGTGCCGGTAGAAATAACATCGCCAGGTAACAGGGTCATGAACTGGCTGAGGTAGCTGACCAATGTTGGGACATTGAAAATCATGTCGTCCGTATTGGAGTTTTGCAATTGCTCGCCATTTATGTTTAGCCAGAGGTTGAGTTTATTAGGGTCGGCTACCTCATCTTTAGTGACGAGATAGGGTCCTAAAGGCGCAAACGTATCGGCACTTTTCCCCTTTACCCATTGACCTCCACGCTCCAATTGCCAGGCGCGTTCGCTATAGTCGTTATGCAGGGCATAACCGGCTATGTAATTAAAGGCATCGTCTAGTTCGACATAGCTGGCTCGCTTGCCAATAATAATGGCTAATTCAACCTCCCAGTCGGTTTTTTCGGAGCGTTTGGGAATTACGACGTTGTCGTTAGGGCCACAAAAAGCCGTAGTTGACTTAAAAAATACGATTGGCTCTGCCGGAACAGGCGCGTTGGTTTCGGCCGCATGCTTGGCATAGTTCAGACCGATACAAACAATTTTAGATGGGCGTTTTATACAAGGACCGAAACGCTCATCAGAGGAGACTTCGGGACAGGTATGTGCATGGGCAGTAAGCCAGTGTGCCAGACGGTCTGGGCCGTTGCTGGCGAAAAAAGATTCGTCGTAATCTTCACCAAAGTGGGTTACGTCAATATGTTGGCCGGTGGGCAGTACAACGCCGGGGTGTTCGTGGTCGGGCGAGCCGAAGCGGAAAAGTTTCATGCGGTAAAATTCAGCTATTTTTTGATAAAAGGGCACAGAAGCTCATTTTTAACCATGCCATCAGATAGGTCTGTGACCAACTCCACGCTAGTTAAACACATTCTGGAAGGCTCTCATAGTGATTTAACAAAAAAGCCCCTACGTTTTCGTAGGGGCTCCAAAGGTAATTAAAATCATAAAATCAACTAACCCACACTTCCTTCCAGGCTAATCGCCAGCAATTTCTGGGCTTCTACGGCAAACTCCATAGGAAGTTGGTTTAACACTTCTTTCGCGTAACCGTTGATAATCAAGGCTACAGCCTGTTCGGTGGGTATACCGCGCTGATTACAGTAGAATAACTGATCTTCACCAATTTTAGACGTTGTAGCTTCGTGTTCAACTGTAGCGGAAGGATTGTTCACTTCCAGATACGGGAATGTATGCGCTCCACATTTGTCTCCCAGCAGGAGTGAATCGCATTGCGAGTAGTTACGAGCGTTTTCGGCACGTTTCATTACCTGTACCAGACCTCGATAAGAGTTCTGGCTTTTGCCCGCCGAAATACCTTTCGAAACAATTCGGCTTTTCGTGTTCTTGCCGATGTGAATCATTTTGGTACCCGTATCGGCCTGTTGCATATTGTTCGTAACAGCCACCGAATAGAACTCACCAATGGAATTGTCGCCTTTCAGAATCACCGAAGGATATTTCCAGGTAATGGCTGAGCCGGTTTCAACCTGAGTCCACGAGATTTTAGCGTTCGGCCCGTCGCAGATACCGCGTTTGGTCACGAAGTTATAAATACCGCCTTTTCCTTCTTTATCGCCTGGGTACCAGTTCTGTACAGTAGAATACTTGATTTCGGCATTACCCATGGCAATCAGTTCAACTACAGCAGCATGAAGCTGATTTTCGTCACGCATAGGAGCAGTGCAACCTTCCAGATAACTTACATACGAACCTTCGTCAGCAATGATCAGCGTCCGTTCGAATTGGCCGGTTCCGGCAGCATTAATGCGGAAATAGGTTGAGAGTTCCATTGGGCAGCGAACGCCCTTTGGAATGTAACAGAACGAGCCATCCGTAAAGACAGCGGCATTCAATGCTGCAAAGTAGTTGTCTTTTGCCGGAACAACCGAACCCAGATATTTCTTCACCAATTCGGGGTGTTCATGAACGGCTTCCGTAATGGAACAGAAAATGATACCACGTTCGGCAAGGTCTTTTTTGAAGGTAGTTGCTACAGATACTGAGTCCATTACAGCATCAACCGCTACTCGTGGACGGTCACCTTCCGGCTCGATAACACCTGCCAGTCGTTTTTGCTCATTAAGTGAAATGCCGAGCCGCTTGAATGTATCCAGCAGTTCGGGGTCAATTTCATCAAGAGAGTTAACCGTCTTCTTTTGCTTCGGTGCCGAGTAATATTTAATAGCCTGATAGTCAATCTTTGGGTAAAAAACATTCGGCCATGTAGGTTCGGTCATTTCCTGCCACATCCGAAACGCCTTTAATCGGTTCTCAAGCAGCCAGTCGGGTTCATTCTTCTTCGCAGAGATGAAACGAATCGTACTTTCATCAAGACCCACAGGAGCCTCATCGGCCTCAATTAGTGTCTCAAATCCGTATTTATATTCGGCGTTGGTAATACTCTCTAAAATTTCAACGTCCTTGCTCATAGTCTCGGTTAATTGCCTGGTAACTCAACCAGTGCAACACTATTTTTAACAATATGCCTGATATGTACGTTCCGGGCAGGTTGGACAAATATCGGAAACTTTCTGTTATTTCGGGCATTGCAACACCTATAGTCTATCTGCTTATGGCTCCGGTCCGGCAACGTATCAATATTGAACTTCTCCTCGGTGTTTCAGCTACATTCCTGAGTTTAGCTGCACTGGTCGTATCCATTTTTCAGACGAAGATTGCCCGTGAACAGCAGCATGCGTCCGTATGGCCACACCTGAAAGACAATTACATAGTGATGGATAAGAAGTTTACCTGGTCATTGATTAATAACGGCGTTGGGCCCGCCATCCTGAAGAAATGCAGGTTAGTCTACAAAGGTAAACTTTACGAAAGCCCGTATGATCTAATGAATGAGCAGATTCAGCGATCAGATTATAAAAATAAACACATTGATATTGGCTTCTTTTACAGCAATGTTCGACCGGGTGAGGTCATTAAAAGTGATGGAGAATTACTGATTGGTGAAATCACCAATAGTGAACGCATTCCTGAGGCTTTCATGCATATTGTCAACGATCCGTTGTATCACTTTACGGTCGTCTACAGTGACGTATATGGCAACTGCTGGCAACTTGACCAGGGTAAAGTAACCTCGTTAACTAAATGCCCTGATTAATAACTAATTTCGCCGGAAGCTGTGCCACGGATTCTAAACCGTGATACGACTTTCGGCGAAATTAGTTATCAGAACGTATTACTTCGCTGTTATCTTTATGTTGCTGTAATACAGCGTCGTTAAGCCCTCATAGCCCGAATCTGTTCCAACGATAAGCCAGAGTTCGCCTTGTGCATTTGTTCGAACCGTGAGCGGACTTTCGACATTGCTACGGGTGATTAGTTTGTAACTAGTCACGTCGTCACCCGCGCCGATATTGCCTAACAAAACGGCATCTTTTCCGCCTGTGGATTGATTCCCTTTGTCCAGGTTGATGGTGTAAAAATCATCACCCAGTACTTTGGCCGGCTCAGTTGCGGTTGCTCCGGCTTTCAAATATACACTCCCACCCGGTGAGCCTCCAATGCCTATCGAATTCGTGCCATATGCCGACGCTAGTTCAATGTCGAAAACCAGCGTATAGTCGGTATTAGGTTGCAGACCCGTAAGTTTCTTTTTGAGGAACATAAAAAGATCATCACTGCGGTTCATGCTCGATACTCTGACTGATTTGCGAGTACTATCCAGTGGACTGGGTAAAGCAGCCCATCCCGATTCAAATTGAATATCCTGCTGATGTGTACTGTAATCGGCAATGTCGGCCTGCCAGCCATCCTGGCTTTGTTTGAAGTTGGATTGATAAAGAATGTTAGGGGATATTGACGGATTCAGATCCTGCTTACAGGAAGCAACGATTAGTGAAAAACTGACTGTAACGATGAGCAAAAATGAATTGAAATGCATACTTGTATTGTTTGGTTTGCCTCTTTCGATCCACTCTATAGCCAAACCGTTGCAAACGTCAAGGCTTAAATCGTTAACGTCGACGTCCAGATTCGTCCAACCCTCTCAGTGCGAGATAGAAAGCGATAACATAAATTAATTGAGTTCCGGCACTAGTCCAGTCTTCTTTGAGTGTGGTGCCAAACAATAAAGCTCCAACTGTTAACCCACCTAGAAAGTAGCCCCATTTGCTGAGTGGACCACCTATCAGGATGAGAACACCAACGGTAAATTCTACGAACGGAAGGGTGTATAAGAAGCCTTTAGTCAGAATAGGTGGCAGGATTGTATTGGCAAAACCGACGGCTGTTTTTGCTACAAACTCATGCAATTTATGAAGACGTACCAACCCATGCATAAGCATGTTGATGCCCAGCCCAATACGGATTACGAGCCGGGCTAATTGATTACTCGTCATTGTCAGGTCCATCTGCATCGCCGTTTTCTACCTTTTCTTCTTCTAGCATATCCTCGTTAATACCATAGTCACCTTCCGAATCATCAACGGAAACTTCTGCTTTTTCGGGTTCAGGGCCTGAAGCCTGGACAGGATTCATTTGCTGATCCTGCGGAACACTGGCGTTGGATTCTTCACTTTGGGCCATAAACTGAACAACGCCCTGATTGCCATCATCGGCGGGGTTATAGTCGTTTGTCGTCATTATGCTGATTGTTAAGGGGTTAAATTGTTGATTTTATAGACTACCAGACCGGGTTACGTGGCCACCCAGCGCATAATTATCGTCCTGATGATGGTCGTGCTCACCAGTTGGGTCACCATCTTCATCTACAGGTTCGTCATCCAAATCTTCATCCGTAGTTTCTTCATCTGTATCGTCGCCATCTTCGATCGCGGCACCGCTTTGGTTCTTAAACATGCCCAGATTAATTTGACCGATTGGTGCATCAATCAGATCGGCATCGCTGGGGTTCAGGTGATTCAATAGGGCTGTCATATTACGTTGTGTGATTTGGTTATGACAGGATAACTCGGTAAAATAGCGAAAAGTTAGACTTATTCGATTGCCTCCCTCTTCAGATTTACTCTAGATACGCTATGAAACCATTTCTGTTAGTAATCTGCCTGTTAGCTATTTTTGCTGTTCGGGCTCAATCAACGCGTGACCCGCTGTTTATATCCTTCGATGGGACAAAAATTCACTATGATATTATAGGAGAGGGGAAGCCAGTTGTGCTACTTCATGGCTTTATTTCGACTAGCGAAAGCTGGAAACGTGCGCCCGTACGGCAGGCATTAGCCGATGCCGGATTCAAAGTCATAACCCTCGATTTGCGTGGAAATGGATTATCGGATAAACCCCATGAGGCTGAGGCTTATAACAATAATGCCGAACTAAAGGACGTAATGGCTTTAGTACAATACCTTGGCATTACGAGCTACGACGTGGTTGGCTATTCACGTGGTGCTATTCTGACGGCTAAATTACTAACCATGGACAAAGAGGTACGTCGGGCTGTAATGGGAGGCATTAGTGTCGATTTTTCTGACCCCAACTGGATTCGGCGCAAAAATTTTCACGAAGCCCTGACCAAACCCGGCAGTCATCCTGAATTGCAACCCGCTGTTGACAACGCTAAAAAAGCGGGTGCCGATACAGTTGTACTGGCTCGATTACAAGAGTTTCAACCCGTTACGAGTCTCGCCGACTTAGGGAAGATCAAGATTCCGGTGATTGTTGTCAATGGTGATCAGGATAAAGACAATGGTGATCCGCAGACCTTGGTAGATGCTATTCCAGGCTCTAAACTTGTCATTGTGCCAGGCAATCACGGCGGAGCCATGAGAACCCCCGAATTCTCAAAGGCTGTAGTGGAGTTTTTGACGAAGTAATAACTGCATCCGACGGGTTCTATTTCAAAGGCATTTCTAATGACTCATGGTATTTAAAAAACCTTGATTCTGTTTGCTCTAATTTTTATTGCGGAGACAGTAATACAAAAATCAGAACTGTAAATACAACACTGATCCAGGGGCTTAATCCAAGCCGGTAAGTGCGGATGAAGTGTTGGCCAATCATCAGCGCATAGCCAATTAAACGAATAGTAGACCAGCCCGTAGTTGAGCCTATTGCGATGAATAGTGTCCCAATAAAAAGGCTCATCCCCAAGTGACCTGTATAATCCAGTATTGTTTCAAGCGTATTGATCGATGGCTGTAAAAGTAGGGAGAACTTTGTAATGCCTAATTGACAGCCTATCAAAGCGGCCAATGGCCAGATGGTAGAATGGCTGGTAGCCCAAGCCCAAGTGGTAACTCCAAAAATGGTGAGAATAAACGCAACTCGCTGGCCAGCATGAAAATCGGGTTGAAGATCCAGTAGTTGCCAACGACCCGGCGCAGATGTAATTATGATACGTCGGTTATAAGAGATAAACGCATACAATTTTTGTAAAATCGTTCGCAACCAACCAAGCGATAAGAGCCTCTCTAATTGCTGATTATGATGGCCAAATGCATAAATCCAGGTATCGACTCCGTATAGAGTTTCGCCACCGTCGAGGTCAATCAAAGGTATTTCGTGGCGCGCACGTTGCCGATCTAAACGGCTGACGACAGATTCATTTGGTAGTTCTCCATTGCTCATTCGGGTCAGACAGCCGCTTGAATCGGCAGCTACCATGCCTTTTGTATAGAGTTTACACATTGGGCAGCTTTCATCATAAATTAGTAGCTTTTTCATGACTTTGTGATTTTTGAAATTTCAGAAATAATTGAAAGATTTTCATAAAAAAATATCACCGAAAAACCTTTATGAACTGACTCATCAGCCAGTTCTCTTCTGCTTTAATTACGGCATTGAGGGTACTATCGGCAAAGCCGACTACGCTGCTTAATCCTTCCATCACCCGTTGGAATTCCTGTGCTTCGGGTGTGTCGGTTGAAATCATTTTCAGTTCGTTCAGTACGTCAACAACAGGTGTAATTTCCCGGCGACGGCGTTCTTTTGCCACTTGTCGGGCTACTTTCCAGATGTCTTTCTCAGCCATAAAAAACTCCCGGCGTTCGCCTGGTTTTAACTGTTTGTAAATCAGGCCCCAATCCATCAGGTCTCGGAGATTCATACTAGCGTTGCCGCGCGAAATTTGCAATTGTTCCATAACATCTTCCGTTGCCAAGGGCTCTGGGGCAATAAGCAATAACGCATGTAATTGTGCCATTGAGCGATTGATACCCCACTGGGTAGCTAGTGTACCCCAGGTATGAATGAATTTATCTTTGGCTTCGTCAAATGTCATAATGCAAAGGTAAACTGTAGTTTCTGTAATTTCAAAATATTTTGAAAGAATTGATTTGATAGGAAATGGACTCTGTAGATCAACCTAGTCCGGCAATAGCGAGTAAGCTATTGGGATTAGGGCAAATGAATAGAAATTTCGCTCGATCGGCTACTGAACACACACCGGGGAAGTCGCCTTTCAAACCAAGCATATCAGTCATGAGTTGGAAATGGAGATGCGGAGGCCAGTCGCCGTTTTCGGGGTAGGGACCAATTTCGGCAAGTTTCTCCCCCGCATTAAATTCTTTTCCTTCATACAACCCATCCAGCGATTGACGGGTCAGATGGCCATAAAGACTATAAAGAGGTTTACTATCTATTACGTGTTCCAAAATAATCGTTGGGCCGTAGTCGCCGAAGTTTGCATTGTCTCGAAAACTATGTACAGTACCTGCCAATGGTGCGAAGACAGGCGTTCCGGAATCTACCCAGAAATCGATGCCGAGGTGAATCTCGCGGGGTTCATCGACAGACGTATTGAAATGGGGACTTCGACGGTAAATAACCCGGTGTTCGTTGTAGCCACCTACACCTACTTTGGCGCCCGCTGCTTTTATCTTACCAAATACATAGTTGGTGAAACTGGTGGTATCTGTCAGGTCGAGGCCTAGCCGGTGTTCGGAACTGAGGTCAGGGTTGGTGGCTGAAAAGTCCAGAATTAGGTAAGGATCTTTCTTGAAGTCGAAAGGAAGAAGCATTGGCAAGCTCAGATTAAACAAACAATACCCCAAAATAGGCCAAGTCTGACTAACGCCAATCGGTTATGTCTATGAAAAAATGATTTATCCTAAACCAATCCTTTTAACGCTATGAAAGTCAACGCTATAGTACGTAGTATAGGTCTGGGCTTATTCCTTTTGCTGCAACAATGTACACCGCAATCCATATCACTATCACCGTCGACAGGCGATTGGAATATACGGGCTGAATTAGAAGGGCCAGCTCGGAGTGCAGCTGTTTCCTTTACGATTGGAAATATAGCCTACATTGGAACCGGACTGGATGTATCGAATAACTCGCTGGCTGATTTCTGGAAATACGATCCCTCTCGAAATGCCTGGACACAGGTAGCCGATTTCCCCGGCAAAGCCCGGAGCGAAGCCGTTGCTTTTGCCACCAGATCAAAAAAAGGATACCTAGGGACGGGGATGGACGCTCAAGGAAACTTGCTTCGGGACTTCTATGAATATGATCCGACAACAAATGCCTGGAAACGTATTGCTGATTTCAGTGGTTCGGCCCGGCGTTCGGCAACGGCCTTTAGCATGTATGACCTGGGCTTTGTAGCACTAGGTTTCGATGGGAGTGAACGGGCCGATCTCTGGCGATATAATTCCTCGGCTAATCAATGGACAGAGCGGAAATATATTGGTGGGCCTGCACGTGTTGGGGCAGCAGCGTTTGTGATCAATAATCTTGCGTATGTTGGGGCAGGAAGTTCTCAGAATGTCAATCTTAGCGATTTCTGGATGTATGATCCTGATAATAACATCTGGACGCAACGTCGGAATATTCCTGATGCAATTTCTGCGAGTTCGGGTGCTGTAGGTTTTTCGATCGACAATACAGGTTATTTCGTAACGGGATCGGGTGGGAGACAGGTTCTGGTTTATAACTCAGTTACCGATTTCTGGACAGAGCAAAGGCCTTTTGAAGGATCATCACGGTCGAAAGCCGTCGGGTTTGCGATTGGCCAAAAAGGCTATATAACTACGGGTTCAAACGGTAATACCCGTTTCGATGATTTGTGGGAATTTGATCCGACCTATTAAGTGCTTTGCTGCTTTCGGATGTTGAAGGTATCTTTACAGCTATTTTGCCCGTTATTTACACATATTCTTCGGCAAATTGACCTGTTAGCCCAACTCTATGGAAGCTACTATTGAAAAACCCGTTAGCAATGCTACCCTCTTCGGTCATCCTATAGGCCTTTTTGTCCTGTTTTTTACAGAGATGTGGGAGCGATTCAGCTATTACGGAATGAGGGCCATTCTACTCCTATTTCTGATCGACAATGTGCGGGGTGGTTTGGGGTTGAACGAAACCGAAGGAGCAGCTATTTATGGCATTTATACGGCGTCTGTTTATTTACTTTCCTTACCGGGCGGCTTTATTGCCGATACAATTCTGGGGCAGCGGAAGTCCATCTGGTATGGTGGATTAATAATCATGCTTGGCCACATCATCCTAGCCATTCCATCCGGGCCGGGTTTATTCTATACAGGTCTCTGTACAGTTGCTATGGGCACAGGTCTGTTGAAACCGAACATTAGTAGCGTTGTTGGAGAGTTATATCCTGAAGGAGGAGCGCGTAAAGATGCTGCTTTCTCCATTTTCTACATGGGTATAAACCTGGGCTCTTTGCTCGGCATTTTTACAGTTGGGTATCTGGGGCAGCGAGTTGGCTGGCATTATGGTTTTGGGGCTGCTGCCGTAGCGATGGCATTGGGTCTGGTTACATTCCGGGTTTTCGGACAGCGATTTCTTGGTGAATATGGCAATTATGTAGTCCGACCAACAGTAGATGGCCCAAAATCTCAGACGGGTAACCGATCGCTCCTGGCCTTTTTAGTTTTTTTAATCGTGGTACTAGGGTCGCTCCAATTGACTGGTACTATAGATATGACCACTGCGCAGGGACTGGCGCGGGCGATGGGCACCATTATTTCATTGATTGCCGTGAGTTACTTTGTGTACATTCTGGTAGCCGGTGGGCTAGATAGTGTAGAAAAAAAGCGGATAGCTGTTTTGTTTGTTTTCTTTCTGGCATCGGCTTTGTTCTGGGCAGGAAATGAACAGCAAGGCTCATCGTTACAAATATTTGCGGATCGCTATACCAACCTTAGTCTGTTTGGGTGGGAGATGCCGTCGAGCTGGTTTCAAAACCTTAACCCTGCCTTCATTCTCATTTTTTCGCCTATTCTGGCCATGCTGTGGGTTTTTCTGGCTAATCGAAAGCTGAATTATTCGGTTCCTGCCAAATTCGCTACGAGCCTCCTGCTGCTTGGACTGGCATACGTTGTCATGGTTGTCGCTTCTAAAATAGCGCTGACAGGCACACGTACATCACCCCTGTACCTGTCGTTCACCTACCTGTTTTTCACCCTTGGCGAGCTGTTCCTGAGTCCGGTGGGTCTGAGCGCATTCTCCAAATTAGCACCTAAACGGTACACCAGCCAGTTGATGGGTATCTGGTTTGTTGGTACGTCGTTGGGTAATTTAATTGCAGGGCTATTTGCGGGTGGTTTTGACGAGGAAAACGTGCAACAAATGCCAGCTATGTTTCAGAGCGTTGCCTATTTTAGCTTAGGGTTCGGGTTCCTGTTATTACTGTTGGCAAAACCCCTGAAAAAATGGATGGGTGGTATTGAGTAACTAGTTACTATCCGGTTTAATAATTAGGGCCGGATTGGCTCGTTCATACTCATCAATACAATTTTCCCCTTCATCTGTCAATTGGTAACTGGAGGTTTCAGTCCCCTTTTTAATCAGACCAATGGCTAGCAATCCCTTGATATAGTAATTAATTATCAAGTGATTAAAGCTAGTTTCCTGTTCCAATTGCCTATAAGTCACTCCTCTAATAGTGGCCTTAAGGATACTATATTGAGCAAATGTAAGAGTCATGTTAAATTAAATCGCCTACAAGTAGTCTTCTATAATAGTATAACGAAATTTTCGCCTTTTATTAACTTGTAAGAGTTAAAAAAGCTTTATAAATCAACAAACTAAACTGAGGGGATAATAGATTTAATCGTAACGCTTTTCTGAGCGAAGGGGAGATGAGAATAGGCCACCCATTCTTAAATAGTGGCCATCTAGATCAGCTTTCAACGGGTAAGATGGCTTGCAAACCATGCTGGATTAGCAGCCATAATCATGACTATCTTCGACGATCAGGAGCTGCCTCGCTGAAAATTATTCCTGATCGTTAAGCGGATGCCGACTTGTTGAATAGATAGCTCTGCTGCGGTGTATTTTAGGGTTGTGTATCAGACGAAACTCCCCGAATCAGATCAAAAGCACGTTTAATCATCACGGTGATTTGGCTCGGATTTTCATCGCAAAAAAACTCTCCTGCCAGCGTAAAGACTTGACTTCCGGTGACTGATTTGACAATTCGTACAATGTGATTGACATTGACCACGTATTCTTCTACTCCTCCGTACTGCGACGATCTCTTCAAGTTGATAAATGGATTCATTGACATCATTTAGGTTGGTTTTTATGACTAATATCTCACTTTAATAAACTTTTAAACTTTTCCTTAAAAGGAGACTATTTATTGGACATTCGATCTTGAATCAGGCAGAATGGCAATAAAAAAGGATTATGGCTTCATTTTAGAAAGTTTAAATAGCTTCAATAACTGTATTGGCTTTTCTGTGTTGAAAAGATAAGGCAATAGTGGCAAGTTACTAAATTCAGGCCATAGCTCACTATGGATTTTGAAAACGACAAGCTGTTTGCTAATTTGGTTGAGTATATAGTTGCGCCATATGTCAAAATTTGGAAATTGTAATCAAGCTTCATAATGTCGTTGATAGGGCCTATTATTTCGGTAGAAGATGATATTGATGATCAATATCTCATTCGGGAAGTTATTCAGAGTCTGGCTATTCCAAATCAACTTGTTTTCTTTTCTAATGGACAAGATGCCCTCAATTATCTGGAAATCACCTCAGAACAGCCTTTCTTGATTCTATGTGACATTAATATGCCAATCATGAATGGTATTGAGCTACGGCAGCGAATCAATGGAAGTGATTATTTAAGGCGGAAGGCAATACCTTTCGTATTTTTAACTACAGCAGCTAATAAGGCACTTGTTAACATGGCTTATGACGCCACAGTGCAAGGGTTTTATCAAAAATCAGCCAATTATACGGGCTTCTATCAACAAATTAAGCTAATTATCGACTACTGGCAGACTTGCTTGCATCCTAATAGTCAGCTAACGTAGCCAGTAGTAGGGATTTGAGCCGAGCTGTGGTAGTAGGCAGCTACATTAACTAGTAGTAATACTTCCCCAAAACGTATTGTAATCAGAATCAGTCGCTTGGCGATTTGCGTTTGTTAATAGGTGCTTTTTTGTCCTGATGCCTTATGGTACTAAGGGCTTGACTACCTACTTTCGTGTTATGGATCTTAGTCGTGAACACCAGGAATTAGTCGATTTCTTTTCGGGCCGTGAGTTGCCCACAGGCCCCCAAAATATCAACGAATATAGCGTACTACTCAATTTGTCAGGAGCTGTAAAGACTCGTCTTCAGCAACTTGATAGCGAAGTAGAGGCTACCAGAAAGTCGGCAGCTCTCATGCTTTGTGAGGTAAAAGACTGGTTAATTATGAATACTTCGGCAGAATAATATATTTACTCGTGTAAAAGAAATAGATTTTATACTAAACTGTTGTGAGGAGGGAATACAAGCGAATTAAACGATTAAATGCCAGATCCATTTAATCGTCATCCAGAACAAGTAAGCTGATATAGCAAATACAAGAGTCCAGGGGCCAGGTACAAGGATATTTTTCTTCGTAGCCATAATGTATATATGGAGAATAAATTGATTGTAATTTAAATTGACTCCATTAATAGGGTTTATTAATAGGATTAATTGTAGCTGAATTCCTAGTAGTTGTGCTGATTTAGAGAAGGTTGTAACTCAATTCATTGCTTTTGACATACGTTACCAGTTACCTAGGCAGGATTTGTGATAGAGTGAATAAGCTACCTTCAAAGGCACTCTATAAGCTTATTGATTTACAAATTCTATACATAGACGATGTAACCTACTGATCGTCACAATCAACAGAACGATAGTTAATTTATTAAGAAAAAATAGGCTATACGTTTGTGTTGGAAGAGTCAACTTCTGTAATAGTATAGGCTACTGCCTGGCTGTTGGGCTCGACTGCTAAATGAATCCATTCACCATACTGACGAGTAAAGGCGGCTCCATAATAGAAAAGCAATGACGCATAGAAAACAAATAATAGCAATAAAATGATGGCTCCCGAAGTGCCATATAAGGTGCCTATCGAGCTATTAATCAGTAGATTATCTAAGATAACTTCACCAGCTTTAAATAAAATACTGGTAAAAAGCGCACCCGGCCATACAGCGCGCCAGGAAATTCTGACATCTGGTAAAAACTTAAACAGCATAGCAAACCAGATCATACGAATGAGTATAGAAG
Source organism: Spirosoma arboris (assembly GCF_009754945.1). GTDB lineage: Bacteria > Bacteroidota > Bacteroidia > Cytophagales > Spirosomataceae > Spirosoma > Spirosoma arboris. Next base: position 107,526 of record NZ_WPIN01000017.1, on the reverse strand, counting down.
CAAAAAAGTGACCAAGATTGGTCACGTCCTGATAATAGGCGAATGAAGGAAATGACCACTTCGCACTTAGTTGCGCTGTAAGTTGCTCTAAGGCTAATGATAAGCTGAACAAGAAGCCTGAGCCAAGGATAATAGCCAGAGCAATGAGCTTATCGAGCAGAATAAGCAGGAAGCTGCGTTCTGATTTCTTTTTGATATTCCAAAGTTGATTGAGGGAGTTTTTAAGAATAGCAAATAAGGTTGTTGAAGCCACTAATACCAGAATAAAACTGAGTATAGTCAAAGGCAAGCTAGGCTTAGGAAGATGAAGACGATGCGAAATAGTTTCCAGTTGATTGGCACTTTTAGGCCCAAACAGCTCAGCTAATTTATCAAATAGCTGACCGCTAATACGTTGATAGCGATCATTGAAAAGGCGACTAAGTACGCTACTAAGAATGAGCACAATGGGGGGCAAGGCAAAGAATGCAAAGAACGCAGTTGCCCCGGCCATTCGAATGGGATCATTGGCTTGTAAGTTAATGAACGCTTGTTTCAGGAGCAGAAGAAGAGGGGCTACTTTTTTCACTGAATAAGCCGTTAGAGGTGATAAGCTGACTTTCACTGAGGCTAACTGACGTTTGCTCGCCAATTTGTATTGCGTAACTGGTATAGCTCAAGCTGGAGCCGGGTCACCTGATTTCGGCAATAGGCCAATTGATCGGTTGGGGCATGGACATCCTGCAAATGATCCAATAAATGTAGCCACTCGTTGAGGTGGTGTTCTGTAATGGTTATAAACTCAGTATCGGGAATAGGTTGTGGCACGAGAATGCCAGTACGTTTCGATTTCATGACAGGTAAGCTCGTTAGTTGTTAGGTTTGTGTATAACACATAAGCCGCTATTTGTTCACTCAAAATAGAGTTCTTACTACTCGAAAAATCTGCTAAAAGAGCTTGAAATCCCTCATAAAAACCTCCTTTTTGACTTAGGCCTATGTGAGCTAAATTGATGGAAAACTAGCCCACACCTTGTTGTAAAAATATATGTACCGCCTAATAGATTTATTGTATCTTAATTAATGAAAATGAATCTAAAGTTTATTGAATGTGCTAAATGTTTAATTATATTTAAATTCATTAACTTATATTTTATATTTTGTTATGATTGTTTCATTAACTGACGAAGAAATGATTCGTCAATGTTTGCCTACCCAACCTAATCAATGTTTTGAGACTCTCTATAATCGGTATGTAGGTAAGGTGTACCAGCGCTGTTTGTCAATGACTAAAGACACAGAAAAGGCGGAAGACTTTACCCACGATATTTTTCTGAAAGTATTCGATAAACTGAATGCATTTCAACAGCGATCCAGTTTTTCGACCTGGCTTTATTCTATTGCCTATAACTACTGCGCTGATCAACTTCGATTAGCCAAACGGTTTAATACAACCGGGATTACTGAAAATCTTGACCAATATGTAGACGAATCGCAGGAAGCTCAACTGCATGAAGAATCGATTCTGATGGTTAAGCAGGCTATGGAAACGCTTTCGCATAAGGAGCGGTCTTTATTACGCCTTAAATATGAAGATGGTCTGAGTATTGAGGAAATTGCTCAGTTATACGATATTAAACCCAGCGCGGTTAAGATGCGGTTGAAACGGAGCCGTGAAAAAGTACAACATTTGTACACACGCCAAGCCGTGGATTGAGTTAAGCAAGTGCTTAATTCTTTGACAGAAGTTAACTGATACCAATAATGTGAAAATATATAATTGATGTAATTATTTGTTTAGAACAGCCAGACCAATGGCATAGTTTATACTTGTTTATAACGGCAAAAGCCCCATCGTACTCGACGGGGCTTTTGCTATTTATGGGCTAATATGGAGAAAGTCTTTTGGAGACTTATAATTTCAAAATGAATAACTTACATAAAAAATGTAGTCACTAATCTTATTTAGGTTAGTTTTGTGTAGCTACTAATGCAATTTGTAGAGAAGTTGCCTGTTTTTTCTTGCTTATGAAAATATAGTAGGCAATAATCGGGCCAATTAGTAACTTGCCTTTAACTGCCGCTTACTCAATAAATAAGCGATAAATGCAACTAGGGCATTTGATTTGGGGTCTTATTCTATAGAATTAGTTTTGAAAAAGTGTAGGTAAACACGGATACCTTATTGGGGTTTCTGCTGTTTTCCTGGTTTAGCCTACCAGATATTCTTGTAAAATGAAGCATACTTCTAAATCTACATCATGCAATACATTCTTCGTTTTCAGCTTTATGACGACCCATCACGTCAGAGCTTCACCCAGTTGGGGACTGATCAATTAGTTACTAAATATCCTTTGTATCGGTATGGACTAGTTTATGAGATTGGCAATAATGAGACAATCTCCAAAGGACTGTCGGTTTATGTCGTGGCTAATATTACACGAATTAGGTATATACCAGATCCGATCAATCCAGAAGTGCATGCGTTGTTGTTCGAGGTGTTTCTAGCTCACCTTGAAGAATGGGGGAAATTTGAGGAGGCCGAAGAGGTTAGGCAGGCAAGAGAAAGTTATTGGCCTCTTCACAACAAAAAAGCAGTTATGAAAAGGCCATATGTATAAGGCAGAGCCCTTTGTTGAGTATGACAACGCTATTTTATTTATTGATCAGCTGTCCGCTATCCTGGTCAATAAATAAGGTAGCGTTGGCATGTTGCCGTAAAATAGTTGAAGGATATTGTTCTGAAATGGCATCGGCCAATGTGTGTTGAATAGCTACTGCTTTGTGAACTGCTGGCACCATGCAAAACACCGCTGGTGCTTTGACTAAAGCTGGAATCGTGAGCGTCAACGCGTATTCGGGGACTTGTTCCAGGGTTGAAAAACAACCATCATGAACCTGTTGCCAGCGACTTGTCAGGTCCAAACCAACTTGTTTGACAAGCATAGGATCATTAAAATGAGCTACATGGGGATCGTTAAACGCAATATGGCAATTTTCGCCAATGCCCATACAGACGATATCGGTGGGGTACTCGAGTAACAAAGCTTCATAACGTTTACACTCCACGTTAGGATCACTGTTGCCATTGATGTAATAAATTGTCCGTAACGGTACTTTGTCGAATAGGCGATCTTTCAAGTAGTTGCCAAACCGCTGTGGAGCGTCGTCGGGCAAGCCAATGTACTCATCCATGTGGAAGGCATTGACCCGTTCCCAGGCAATATTGGGCTGCTCTGCCAGCGCATCCAGAAACTCGTTTTGTGATGGCGCTGCTGCGAATACAATATTGATAGTCGCTTGTTTTTCCTGTAATTCCCGAATCCTATTGGCCGCTAATAGGGCAGCGTTTTTACCCAGATTCTGGCGTGTGTCGAACAGCTTGACGTTGAGTTTGTCTACGGTGAATTCCTGCAAAAGAGCTATTGAGTTACTCATTGAGAGAGGCAATTAAAGGGTTAATATGTCTGAACCAATCTCCTGATTGGTTTAGACAATACACTTATTTTTTGTAAATTATTTTCCCCTGAATCATTGTTGCGCCGATTATAAAATCCTGGTCGAAGAATACCAGATCGGCATCTTTGCCTTTGGCGAGCGAACCTTTTCGGTGATCGACGCCCATGATTCGGGCGGGTGTCGTACTCGCCATCCGAATAGCTTCGAGCAAGGGTACATCGGCGAATTTTACCATGTTTCGGACGAGTTGATTTGTTGTCGCCACGCTGCCCGCAAAAGCCGTTCGATCAGGTAGTTTGGCGACACCATCTTCAACAATCACCTTTAATCCATTTTTGAGAGAGCCCAGCGTGCTTTCGCCTTCAGGCATGCCAGCTGCTCGCATGGCATCCGTAATCAACGCAGTACGGTCAGCCCCTTTTATTTTATAAACTAGTTTGAGTAAGGGTGGAGGCAGGTGAATACCATCGCCAATAATTTCAACGTCAAGGCCCAGCAAGAAAGCGCTCTCAATGACGCCGGCATACCGAAACGCATTTCGCCGTGTAACCCCAGACATAGCTGAATACAAATGCGTTACCAGTGAGTACCCGTTTTCATAGGCATTTAGTACATCGTCATACAGGGCATCGGTATGGGCAATGGCGGCTATGATGCCTTTTTGTCGGAGCCGTTGTCCGAAAGCAATGGCTCCGTTCAGCTCGGGGGCAGCACTCCAGCGGACAATAGAGGACGAGTAGTTTAGTATTTCTTCGTATTCATCCGGATCAGGGTTGCGAATATAACGAGGGTCTTGAGCGCCCCGTTGGCTAAGTGCGAAGTAGGGTCCTTCCAGATGAATACCCAAAAAAGTAGCTCCTTTCGTATTACTCCGATTGGCTTTTTCATACACATCCAGCGTTTCTAGCAAATCTTCCCGTTCGGCGGTTAAGGTAGTCGGGACTAGCGCTGTAGTGCCGTACCGGGCGTGGAGTTCAGCGATTTTGAGAAAGGCTTCTTCGGTGCCATCCATGAAATCGAAACCACCCCCGCCATGCACATGAATGTCGATGAAGCCGGGTGCCACAAACTGCCCCTCTGCGTCAATATCAACGGCATCAGGGACGTCTATCGGTCCATTGTGTATACCCACAATCTGGTTTCCGTCAATGACTATAGTTCCGCCCTTAATTGCCCGGTAAGGGGTTAAAATAGTGCAATTGCTTATTTTTTGTCGCATCAGAATCAGTCTTTGGTCAACGACCACCGTTTTACCGTATGGCCGTACATGGCGTAGTAGACCAGATAAAGATAACCGGGAAAAAGCACCCAATAGGCTGTATGAACGTTATATAAATCGGCGAAATAACCGTAAAAAAGTGGCATGATGGCATTACCACATAGGCCCATAATTAGAATAGATGCCCCCAATTTTGTAAAGCGACCTAGCCCATCCAGAGCCAGCGGCCAAAGTCCCGCCCAAACCAACGAATTTGCCAAACCCAGCAGCACAACAAACCAGATGGAAATATCTGCCGTATGGCCCAGAAAGGTTACCGTTCCATGGGTAAAAATGATGAGCAGCGTAAACGTCGTTCCCAGTAATGTGCAGATACGCAGGGCATTGACCTGACTAATAAATCGAGGAATAGTAATGATGCCGATAATGTAGCCACAAATGGTGCAGAATAGCGTATACGATGGGAATGTCTTGGCTTTGAGCAAATCGATACCCATTGAATTGGCATATCCGATAATCGTATCAATGGCGATCACTTGCGTACCTACGTGCAGGAAAATAGCGAAAGCTCCTAAAATCAGGTGTGGAAACTGAAGGATACTCGTCTTCCCGGCGTTGGCCGTTGCCACATCGGGCGTTTCGTGCTCTGTGTCGATTTCGGGTAGGGGAGAGCGATATACCAGATAGCCCAGCACAAATAAAAAGGTACCCAATACAGCATAGGGCGGAATAACCCGACGAACCAGTTCGTCGAGCGCTATACCCCGCTGCATGGGAGTCATAGTACTTAGCTGAGCGAACAAATTGGTATCTGTCGGACGTAGAATGACAGCTGCGAAGATCAACGGGGAGAGAATGCCAGCGGCCTTATTGCAGATACCCATCAGGCTAATGCGTTGGGCAGCCCGCTCTTTCGGTCCTAGAATGGTGATGTACGGATTCGTAGCGGTTTGCAGAATCGCCAGCCCAATTCCGATCGTAAACAAGCCCATCAGGAAAACGGCATAGGTTCGGGTCATGGCAGCCGGAATAAAAATAAAAGCTCCCAACGCCATTGCCCAAAAGCCAACCATCATCCCTTTTTTGAACCCGACGGCTTTTAATAGATAAGATGCCGGAACCGACATGATGAAATAGGCAACGTAAAAGGCGAATGCGACCAGATAGGCCTGAAAACTAGTTAGTTCGCAGGCAATTTTGAAATAGGGAATCAGGATTGAATTAACCCACGAAATGAAGCCGAAGATGAAAAACATCAGCCCAATCAGAAAAATAGAAATCGTGGTTTCCCGCTTGGTCAGACTCTGTATGTCAATTGCTACTGTGCTCATGTTGAGTTGGTTGTAGCGCGGGAGGAGACCCGCGCTACATTAGATCGTTGGTTCCCACCCTTTTTCGTACTCGCGCTGCCAAAATTTCATAGCGGCTTTGTTATTCAGGATATGTCCATTTTTTGGATCAATGTCCAGTGCATCGCCCGAACGCAGGGCAATGTTGCCTAACTGACAGAGCAGTGTACTCTGATGCCCGCCTACAATGCCCGATGCTAACGGTGTTCCTTTCTTGATAGCTTCTACAAAATTTTGAAGGTGCGTTGCGTCCAGAGCCTGCGAGGGATTCATTTTGTTGCGTGGATCAATGGACAAGTCGTTCTTCACATCTTTGACTAGTTTATTGTCGAGGTCAAAAATTTTGTAGGCATTGCCACCCCCGTATTGAAGTGAGCCGGTTTCGCCATAAAATGTAACCCCCACATCGCTGCCTTCAACAGCTCGGCCATTGCAGCTTCTGCCTTCCCAGGTCATAGCGGTATTATTCGGAAAGGTCAGGTTGATTACCTGTGTATCGGGTGTTTCCCAGTCGTCTTTGTATCGATAACGGCCACCCAGCGACGTAACTTTATTGGGATAATCGACGTCCAGTCCCCAACGCATCAGGTCGAGCATATGGGTGCCGTTGTTGAGGGCCTCGCCCGTTCCCCAATGCCAGAACCAGTGCCAGTTGTAGTGGATAACGTTGTCTTTGTAAGAGCGCCGGGGAGCGGGTCCCTGCCATAAATCATAATTCAGCCATGTGGGCGTCGGTTGTACCTTGCCAACGCCAATCGTAGCCCGGTTGTTGGTGTACCAGCCTTTCGCAAAATAAGGACGACCAATCGCTCCGTTTTTAATATCCTCAATTGCCAGCTTCACATTGGGCCACGAACGCCGTTGGTTACCCATCTGGATAACGTTCTTGTACTTTGCGGCTACGGCTACTAATAGCTCACCCTCATGAGGGTTGTGGCTGCATGGTTTTTCTAGATAGACATGCTTGCCTGCTTTCGATGCCAGAATAGCTGCTGGAGCATGCCAATGATCGGGAGCAGCAATAACAAGAACATCCATGTCTTTATCGTCGAGTGCTTTTCTGAAATCGGGCTGATTTTTGGGCTTCGACTTCTGAATACCTTCTACAGTCGTGATGCACTTTTCGGCCGCTCTCGAATCTACATCGCAGATCGTGACCACTTCGCAGTTGGGTTGTAGTGCATAATTGCTCGACAGAGCCAATCCGCGACTATTTACGCCCATAACACCAACCCGCACTTTTTCATTGGCACCCAGAATTCGACCGTAGCTTTTGGCACTAAATCCCGGCAGAATACCCCCTACAGATAAGACTGAAGCGCCGGTAAATGTCTTCTTGACAAAATCACGCCGGGAATTTTCTCCTTGATTGTTTTCAGTAGTTTTCATGACAAAGGGTAAAAGAGGAATAAATTGGTCAGGATTTCTTGGCCTTAGCCATGACACGTTCGAGCGGAATTGCTGCACCCCCGTTGCGTTTACTTTCATCAGCAGCCTCCATAAAGGCAAAAATCTCGATGGTCTCCTCGGGTGAAACAGGTACTTGACCTGTTTCGAAGTACTTGATAATGTCCTGTAAAAGTGGCTCATAGCCACCATACGGACCTAGTACAATATTCCCAGTTTGGGTAAAAACTGTTCCGCCATAATCGTGCTTTCCTGTGCGCGTACCACGAACAGTGCCAACGCGCCCATCGGCCCAGGTGCCTACGATGATATCGGTACCTTCTGTATGCACGCGTACCACTTGTTTACAGCCTGTTCCCATAACGGTGTACAGCGTTTCGACGCCATGAATCCCATACCAGTAAAAATCGGGATGCGTCTTTTCGAGTACGGCGGGGCTAAATGTATCGGCGCCCAATACCTGACTTTTAACTACTTTTTCAATGCCTTTAATGTACCGAAGCGATGAGGCAGAAAATACCGGAATCGCATATTTTTTGGATGCGTCGAAAATGGCGATGGCATCTGACAGTGATGCGGCAATGGGTTTGTCGATAAACACACGTTTTCCAGCCTTCAGCACCTGCAAGGCTTGTTCGAGATGCGGTCGCCCATCGTTGGTTTCCAGTAAAACCACATCCACTTTTTTCAGCAGATCACTGATCGAATCGACGATTTCTACGTTCAGTTTTTTTACTTCTTCTGTATAGGTCGGAACGCGCGAGGTACTGCTCTCAATGTCTTTGCTGCCTTGCGGATAAGCCGCCACGACTTTATAGCCCAGAAAGCCAGCACTGGCATTGGGGGCGTTGAGGGCTTTTGTAAAGGCTGTACTGTGGGACGTATCTAACCCAATAATGCCTACGCGTTTACCCGTTTCAACAAGCGGTTTTACTGGTATCAACTGGGGCGTTAGCAACAGAGCCGCGCAGCCTCGCGACGTATTTTTCAAAAACTCTCTTCGACTAGCTTCTGATGGGTTCATAGGTCCAGTTAATACGTTGCCCGCCCTCCCGATAAATCGAAGGTAAAGCCGGTTGTAAAACTATTCTTTGGCGAAACGATATAGGCAGCCAGGTTAGCTACTTCGTCGAGTGTGCCGCATCGTTTCATCGGAATTTTATCCGTCATATATTTCACCTGCACTTCGGGCATTGCATCAACCAGCGGTGTTTGAATTACCGCCGGAGCTAGTGCATTGACCGTAATTCCCCGTTCGGCATATTCTTTTCCCTGAACTTTAGCCATGCAGATAACAGCCGCTTTCGAAGCAGAATAAGCCAGCATACCCGCGTTTCCTTCTTTTCCGGCAATTGATGCAATATGCAGAATACGACCATAATTTCGGGCGAGCATCAGCGGTAATACCGCCTTTGAGGTGTAGAAGCTACTCATAAAATTCACTTCAAAAACTTTATGCAGATTTTCGCTACTCACGTCGTGACTCTGTGTATTCGTAATACCCGTAATACCCGCGCAATTGATCAGGCAGTCAATCTGGCCAAACTGCGTGTTTACCTGAATAACGGACTGATTAACAAGTTTCTCGTTGGTAACGTCGATGCCAATCAAGAGGGCTTTTGAGCCATAAGATTCGAACGCTTTCTGTAAGGCACTCTCGTTAAAATCGAGTAAACCTACCCGAGCTCCTTCGGCCAGTAATTTGTGCGCGATAAACAAACCTATTCCAGACGCGGCTCCGGTAATCAGCGCAACCTGTCCACTAAATTCTCCCATAGTATATTTTGCTTTTGGTCTGTAGCTGCTTTGGTTGGGATAAGCTTACCAGAGGCTATTCTCTACCTATTTTTCATCGTCGATGCTATTACTATTTGTTGCTTTCAATTCTCCACTGTCTGTTTTTGGCGTTGATGAACTGACACAGGTAAACTATGAAAATGTCGATTGCTACGAATATATTCATAGTGATCAACCCTATACAACGTATTGCCTGCAAAATGATTTGTTTATTGAGGTGATAAAATCAGGCTTTTGTTGAGAGTTTATTAAACAAGATTATAAAAAATACAATCATATTTTGGGTTTATTGGGAGTTTCCTAGTACTTTTAAGTGCTTAATTACTCATCAAGAGCTAACATGATACTTGCTTTAGTATTTCTAGTTGGGTTCGTTATTGCTGTCCCCACTATTTTTGTACGAGCTGGCTTTACACTTAAAGCCCAATGTCCACAATGCAAATCGACAGAACTTAATCGGACTCATCGCCCTTCATGGGCTAAATTATTCCCCGTCAAACGATATTCCTGTGACCGCTGCCGCTATAAGTTTTATCACGTTTTCACCAGGCCCTAATCTGGATTTCGTGTCACTTCATTAACTCACTGTAATTACACTACAATGGCAATCAAGTTTAGTACATTCCTTATACTTATCCCTGGACCCTGGACCCTTATATTTCTTATTTCCAGTTTCCTGTTTTGCCTGAGTGTACTGAGGATTTGGAACTTGCTTTTTGGTCATTGAAGTCGTTTGCTCAAATCTCTACTAGTGGCGGCTAGTAGGGCTATTCAATAGAATAATTTTTGGTTTTTTTTCTTTATTCTGAGCAACCTAAAGCCGCCTTTATCCGTATATAGATTAGGGCATAATTCTACCTCTAGGCTTGGCTATGATCCAGAAGCCATATCGAATCATGCGTAGTATAATCTGATTATTATTTAACCAGGTTGCTACTGGGTTATATTAGACTCAACAGGTTGTTTTAGCATGAAAAACTTCTTTGAACAGTTTGACTTTGTTGCATTTTTTGCTTACCTACTTGTCTTAATTGCTATGGTGGGTATTGCTTGCTGGTTAGTTTTGCTCGTTGAGTAATAAAGAACAGTTGATTGCCATATAATTACTTTTTCGATAATTTAATGTTTATCATTTTCCTATATTGTTAATTTGGGGGAATGAGACGTAACTTCTTTCGAATTCTAAGCCTGGTTTCTTTGTTGATTTCTGTACTTTTCATTGCGACCTCGTTTTATTTGCCCTTTACGAGCTATTATACGCTCCTATGTTTTTTTGCCTCACTGAGTTTCACTGGATTGGGACTTTATCTCTCAAAGAAGACGGTTCCCGGTGATCAACCTATAAGAGAGTGAGAGATGATAGAAGTCATGGTTTCATGGCTGGTTTAATCGATTAACAAAGTCGCCTTTACCTTATGCCCTCGCGAACCCTGGTTCAGAGTAGCTTTTTTCGTTTCAGTTATTCAGCCCACTCAAATTTCATTTCCTAGTCGCTAGTGTAACAGAACACGACTCAATACTATTACATCATCAACAATTTCAATTCCTCACAGGTACGATTAGAAGTTCGACTCAAATGTGCAGTTGTTTACCAGCTTCACGCATTTCAATTCCTCACAGGTACGATTAGAAGCCATAGATCACCCTGAATTGCTGGAACAGCCTAAAATTTCAATTCCTCACAGGTACGATTAGAAGAAACCAACCCGAAAGATGAAGGCATTCAATAGCAAAATTTCAATTCCTCACAGGTACGATTAGAAGCCGTGAATTTACGACTAAAAAAAGGGCTTTGCGAAGCCCTGATGTTGTTTTTGCTAACTCATTAGGTGACCAAAAGTCGTCAATCGATAAAACTAAGAAAATGTCCGTCGATTGACGACTCGCTGATTGCCAGTAGGATAGAGTCCTAAATGCCACTTTGTGGTAACTCTTTCCAGGAAGTCAAAGAGCAAATTGAGTCGATTGACGACAAGTCCCCTATAAAAAATCGTCAGTCGATTGGCGTTCCATACCTACGATCTGTTTGTCTAACCACTTTTTGTCCCGGTTTTTAAACAGGATCAGGCTGTCTTCATCATCCTTCATAATGCGCCGGGCTTCGTAGAGCAACTCGTTTAGCTGCACCTCCGTCATCTCGCCTTCGAAAACCGAATTTTGAATCCAGTTCAGATATCGCCGACAGAGTTTCAACATCTTACCAACTCGCTTCTGCCCCATGTCATATACCAAAATTACGTACATAATCCTCTTAGTTTACCACCATGCCTTAAACGGGCGATATTCTTCAAGGCCCAGCAGATGCTTTTGCAGCTTGTAACATTCCAGCTTAACTAAGTGCCGATAACTAACGCTCCGACCCAGTGCCCGATGCTTGATCGTTTCTTTCAGCTGCTCGTCGAAACCCTGAACGAATCGTTTCCGGGCAGCCTCTTTCATCACGCATCCGCCAACTTCCGATCGAAAGTCGGACGGTTGAAGTTGACGCTTGTTGATCATTCGAAAAATTAGCCGATCTACTAAAATGGGCTTGAACACTTCTGCCAGATCCAGCGCCAGCGAATACCGACGTGCGCCAGGTTCATGCAAAAAACTGATTGTCGGATTGAGTTGCGTATGGTAAATTGTACTCAGACAAGCCGTATAACATAGTGTGTTGCCGAACGAAATGAGCGCATTGAGTTCATTTTGGGGTGGGCGTTTGCTTCGGCCATCCATGCAAAACGTTTGCCCAACAATAGCGTCGAAACATCCATAATAGGTTTGGCGAATATTGCCTTCAATGCCCATAAGCATCGCTATATCTGTTGTGGTCGGAACGCTGGTCAGTAAACGTTCGATCGTTACGATGGCATCGGCTAACTGTTTGGCTTTGTCCCGATTGTCGTAGTACTTCAAAACACGTAGGATGTTGTTGGCAGCTCCCTCTACAAACCGACGGGCAATGTCGATACGCTTTTTGTCCGACATATAATGCTTCGTCTGATCGACCTGCATCTTCCCCGCCAGCAAATACTCGCGCGGCATAAACGAGCCCGTATAATGCTCGTAATAATTGAAGAAATGCACGGCAATCCCTTCCTGACCCAGAAAATTGTACAAGGCGCTGTTGGCATCCAGACTCCCAAACACATACAGGTCGCCAACCTGCTCAACGGGTAGATAGCGCGGTTGCCCTTCGGTACCGTCCTCGTCCACTGGCGTAAACTTCAGTGTGTTGTCCTTGCGGCTCATCCGACCCGCGTTGAACAGGTATTTGGGTTGTTTCATAAGCTATTTTTTCTGACAGGATTTACAGGATGAACAGGATTGTTTTATTCATTTCAAAATCCTGTTCATCCTCTCAGAAAAACTATTTTTTATACGTTCGATACTTCCGTTTAACTGTAACACTACTTCCAAAATTGATCAGCAAACCAATGTCCAACCCTGTAGCGGTTAGGTAGTTAACTAATTGGGCTTCATGTTTGGTATGAATCGCTTCTACCGCTTTTAACTCAATCAAGACCTGCTGTTCGACCAGCATATCAGCTACATAATCGCCTACCTGAATCTGTTGGTAAAATACAGGCACGCTTACTTGCTGTTCGGCCAAAATACTTCGATTGAGTAATTCAACATACAGAGCATTTTCATACACCTTTTCCAGAAACCCAGGACCAAGTTCATTATGAACAGCATAAGCAGCTGCAATAATCTGGTGAGTTAAATTGTCATGGTTCATTTTTTTGACAGGATTAACAAGATTAACAGGATACGATTTAGAATAAGACGTTTACTTATAGAGGAAAGTAATCCTGAAAATCCTGTTAATCCTGTCAAAAAATAAATTCTGTCAAAAAACCTCTTCTACGTAACAAAAATCAAAATAACTGCACGACCGGCATTTCGACTTTTCGATACGACCAGGACACTGCTCGCTTTCTACAATTCGCTCGATGTCACGTATCCAGTCTTCTACCATCGGTACATCAACGTCATCTAGTCGGACGCGTTCTGTCTGGCGCAGTTTGGGATACTCGATCAGACCAGTAGCGCCTTCCACACCATTTTTGCGTAACAGATACAGGTAAAACTGCACCTGAGCAATGTGCGAATGCTCAAACTTATCCGACTTCTTAATCTCATGAATCACCTTGTCATATGGATCGTAGAAGTCAATTTTAGAACCGTCGAGGGTGATTTCACGATAGCGTTCGGCACGTTGCGGATAGGCGTGTTCGTGCAGTTGTTTGCCTTCAGCTACCGCTTCTGACGTGTGCTCCATACGGATATGGTTGGCGTGGAGCCAGAGCTTTCGATGACAAAGGTGCAGGTAGTTGATAAGCGTAGCGTTAGCGTGCATGTATCTACAAGAAGTTAAAATCAGGCGAACGTTCGATTCGTTGATAACCAATACCAGGCAAGTACTTTAGGTTAGTCGCGACTAATGTATTTTGCTTGTCTTCTAAGTTGTTTTGATATTCTTTAGGGCACTCCCACGGGTATACCTGAACTAATAATTGACTGGCCTCAATGTATTTCCCTTCTTTTCTCCTTTGCTCAAAATCGGACCTCAGGTTATCACATAAAACATCAATTTTTAAGTTGCTTTTGTCAATAACGTCCTCAACCCAATCTGCCCAGTCGCCTGCATGAAAAGAGGCTTCAAAATTGACAATGCGATCATGTGTGAAGCCGATTTGAAAATTCCGCTCTTGTTCTTCCGTGTATCCCTTTAGGTAAACGTCATCGCATGCATCTACTAGATGCTGTTCTGACAACTCTTGGCCGTCAAGATTCATTAGAACCCTCCATGTCTCTTCAACTATGGCCTCATCATAAATACGTTTGATATTTCCTATACTATTTTCAAAGAGATGAATTTCGGAAGGCCTCTTACGTTTGCCAGCGCGGTTTACACGGCCTAATCGTTGGATTAATGCATCGATTGGGGCATTCTCGATAAAAGCGATATCATAATCAATGTCTAGACTAACCTCTACGGCTTGGGTAGCAATTAGTAAACGAGGGCGCTTCGACTTATCGCTATTAGTTATTGCCCGTTCGATTTCAGTACGTTCTTCTCGATGAAATCCACCGTGTAACAGCTTAGGTTCATACTTTGCGAGCGCATTAGCTAATTCTTGACAAGACTTTACATTGTTGACGATGATAAGTACCGTTTTCTTATTCTCTTCCAGTACTGTTTTTATCTCGTTCAATTCATTGGAAATTGTCTTTTGGGAATGACAGATAAGTTTATGCCGGATTCGTTTTAAGATTTCTGCATCTGCTGGCTTTTTTGGGTTTGGGCGTAGAATTTTTGATGAATCTCCATTAAATAACTCTTCAACGATTCGATCAAGCAAAAACTTAGGAATGGTCGCAGACATCAATAGAATTTTAGTATTACAGAATTTCTTTAGCCATTTTAATGTAGCCAACATCATCCCAGTTAAGTGTGCATCGTAGGTATGAAACTCATCGACTATAAATAGAGCATTTTGGTAATCAAACAGGCTCATATCCCACCCTTTTCCATGCAATGCATGTTTCAAGACTTGGTGTAACGTAGCGACTTTAACTGGATAAAATAATTCTCTTGACGCCGATCTTTTATTACGGGCAATCTGTTCGCTCCGTTGGAAATTGTTCGTCTCGTTAATAGCTTCTTCATAGAAAAAATCAAGGGCTTTACTGTGAAGAGCAGTTACTCGGTCTTCGCCATAAACGCCTTGCAACCTACGAACCATCGCATTGATGCTGGCAGTGTACGGTAACAAATAGAACAATCTGACATTGTCTGTTTGATTAGCGTATACCCAACTCAACGATGCCTCCGTTTTTCCCGAACCTGTTGGCGCATGCAGAATTACGTCCCCTATGTAATTTTGCATGCGTTCCTGAAACGGTCGAAAAGGTACTCGAACAATTTGCTTCTTTTCGTTTACTGTAGTTGGATAGAAATCCGTTAACTCAAGCCGCTTCCATACTGGCAAATCGCTTTCTGTTTTCGCAGAACCAATGTGGTCTGCTGCCATTAGGAGTCCACGCATTCTGGCTAATTGCAGCCAGTTAACCACTTGACTTCTTTGCCTGTTTTTTATCAGAAGATTTCTAATTTCATCTGAGTAGGTAGTAGTTGGCGAAAGGTTATTGGAAACGGGTGAAGTATCATTGAAGAGCGCAGCCCAAGCTTTGACTATTTCTTCTGCTTTGCTAACTGATTCTGAGTCCTCTTCCAGATGACATATCAGATCAGTTCCAATTTCGTCTAATGAAAGCCGCTTAAATCCATCTGATACAATTCCCTTATGGTGGGTGGCAATAGCAAATAGTTCGTCAATAGGCAGATTTAAGAACTGCTCACAAAACCAGAGCGAGATTAATTCGTGCCTTATACTGACAACTGTAGTCCCCTTTTTAAGATTTGCCTGAAAGCTTGGATGAATCTTACCTAAGTCATGCCATACGGCGCATCGAACAGCTTTTTCCAGCCACTCGATGCGCTCATTTAGAGTAAATGGCAGTCTATTTACTAGTTCGATAGCAGCTCGAATTACTCGTCTAGTATGCTCCTCCAACGTCATGCAAAGTTCATGCGTTGGATCATCACTTTTTGCTTTGTAGACGCTGAAATCCATAGTCAATCACTGCCAATTATGTAAGTAAAAACTCTGTCCTCCAGCAGTTTTATATAGGCTCCCAATCATAACCTCCTGCTTTGTATCGTGCGGTAGGTTAATAAACACACGTGGATTTATTGGCTTTCGACCTGCGCCAATGCGCCCATATTCTTCATATGCATCTGCCAATTGTACTAACTGTCCCGCCACTTGCATACCCGATTTATATGGTAGAGCACAACCGCCGATCTTTGCTTTATCTACTGCTTCAATTGACACGATTTTAACTGATTCAAAGACAACACGAAGCAAGTCCTGAGAACGTCCCAGAGCAGGAGTACCAATAGGGTATCGGAAGTAGTCAATCCAGTCTATACGGCTTATCCAAAGCGTAAGGCAAGGTTGAAGTTCACCTTCTGAATCAGTAGAGGACACTATATGAAACTCCCGATTATAGGCATCAGTACCTTTTGCATGCGGTTTTACAGTTCGCCCATCAAACTCTAAGCGTTGTCGGGTTTCCAGATCATTTGCTGTAGTTGCATATTGGTAATGAAAGCCTAATTGAACTTCTGTATGCGAAACAATCCTTCCCAAACAGCATCCAATAAGCCCCAATAGTGAGGAGTATGAAGGAACGGTCATACACAATGCATTACCAGAAAGAACGAATGGAAGACGTGGCGTGGCCGTCCATCCGTCGAATTTAACTTCCAATACCTCATTCATTAGGTGCTGTTATTAAATTGTCTTTTATGAACGATTGAGCAATGCTCACAGGTGAGCCGACAATAATTAAAGGATTATCTTTTGACAACTCTTTTACTTCCGCTTCATTCTGTAAATAGCCCTCGCGGATACCTATATAGACAGGCGTTGCAAGCTTATTTTGGTAATCCTCAATAATCTGTTTTAATGCTTTTATTTTTAAGGATGGCATTTCACCTGAGCCTTCAAACAGATTGTTGAATACTGGATTCGCGCATTCAAGACCAGCCAATATCAATACCTTGGGACTGACATCAGCCCCAAAAGCCGCTTGTTTTGCTCCACCTCGTAGAAATGCCAATCCACGTAATAAACCGGCTGCACGTTCTTTTCGTGACTGCTCAGCATTTAGCATCGTAAAGCGTTTGAATGTCCCTTTGCTACCAAGTGGCTGATTCGTTAGCTGATCGGAATACTGCTTGACGGTTTCAGATGCTAGCTCTTGTTTACTACCCAGATTGTCAAACTGACCAAGTCGGTAATATTCGAGGTTAAAGAACCCTTCTAGATGGGCGGCATAAAATTGTGTTGAATACGGTAGTGGGGTATTTTCTTTTAGATGCACGAATCCTTCATCAACATTCAATACACGCTTTCCTCGAATGCCTTTTAGGATAGAACATTTGAAGGGAGATGTACGCTGTACACTTTCAGCTTTGGTTTTTGTTGGGGCTTCGTCTTCATCTTCCTCATCACTCGCAGTAGACTTGTCATTTCCACCACTACGCATATAGCCGAACAGGTCATCTTCTGGGTATGCAATTGGATCGAGCAATGTGGAGATTTTATTGGTCGTTCCCTTTTTAGATACACCAATTGCCTGTAGGTCGCTAGGCGTCCAGCTATTTTCTTCATTCGAGGTATTACGGAGCCATCGACGCCATGCCTGTGCAGATACATAGGGCACTTTTTCACGGCGACCATTGATCATTTCCTCAAATACTTTTGGAACAACTTTGTTTCGGTCTTCGCCAGCACCTAAACCAGCACCATTTAAGAAAGCTGCAGTGCCGTCAATGACCAAAGCACCAGTAATGTTGTTAAGGGTTGCCATATTAAACTGTTGTGGGAGAAAGTGATAAATTATAATAGAATTGATTTAAAAGATATTCAAGCGCAAAACGGACAAAGGATGGATTATAGCGGCCTGTAAAGTCATACAAAAGTTCTTCAGAAGGCACTGACGGCGCAAAAGACTGACCTGATACGTTATTGATTGTCTTACCCATACTATCACTGACTGTATCTATCCATTGAGAAATCTGGAAGTTGTCATGACGCATTGGAATCAGTACATGCTGACGAAATTTCTCCTCATCTATTCGACCTTTATTTCGCCCATCACGATAATAGGTCAAGTATTCATTAGCGAAATCTCGTAGTTTATTCAGGTAAGCAACTTGTTCCATATTAGGTACTGGAAGCAAATTCGTAGGCTGAATAGCTAATCGAGGTAAGGTTTCATCACGGTGATAGTTTAAATAAATACGCAATATGTCTCGCAGACCATAAGCGATTTGTCGATTTTCTAGATCGAACAATGCCATATACAGTACATCTAAATCGTAGAACCGACTTCCTTCGCGAACCAATAACGGCAAGGGATTTCCATCTTGATAGCGAGAGCCTAGCCAACGACTGTAATAGCTACGTTTATCTTCGCCTACTATATGAAAGAACATATTAGCTATCTGACCAACAGGTAGGTTCGTTATTTCGGGAATATCGGGCATCGCCACATCGTCTTCTGGTAACAATGCAGAATAATAGAAATGCGCCATTCGATATATTCGGCCAATATTACTGTCTATAGGAATCTTCTCGGGATAATTCAGAATAGAAATATGATGTGCCCAATGCCACTCTTTTCGACTTGCTGCCGCCACCAATGCTTCGTAAACCATGCTTTTGTATAATGCATGATCGCTGGCTGGGGCATCAGTTTTTTCTAGGAGCTTATGCTGAGCTTTACTCCATTCCTCTTTCCTTAGCAAATAGGCGATGTATTTAGCGTAAGCAAGTTTTACCTCGTTTCCAATCAACTGCTGATAAGCTTCATAAAAGCGGGTTGATACCCCTTTTGAGTTTTTGTTTGGGTAAAGGCCATAAAAATCAAGGTGCCCTTCCAGACTATCTAAAAAGTCAGACTGAAGCTTTGGGTTCGTCAGAAAACCTTCCAGCGTTGGCCGTAAGGATGGTTTTTTATAGAGGCTACGGAGGTCATTAATAAACTGGTTTGGAATTCGATCAATCTCGCAGCTAGCTCCAGTACCTGAATTAGTAAAACTCCACAGATTGAAAGCTGTGATAGTATCGTCTAGCTCCTTTTGAGAAAGGATAGCTAACGCTCTCAGCAAATAATGTCCTTTCGTAAAATCCTTAATATTCTCGACCGAAGAGTTTGCCGATCCCGCTGTTGCTTTGCTTTTTATCAGAGATACATGGTCTGCGATTAACCGTTTTGATAATTCTTCATTGGATGCATCAACAAGTAGAATACCGCCTTTATACAACACCGCTGATAAAGGCAAGAACTGCATAACGACTAAACAAACTGGATGCACTGTAAGCGCGAATTTGGCCTGTGGCAATGCTTGGGCATCTGATCCTAACCCGCCCAGTAGCGGAAACCAACAACGATTTACAGTTTTATCCTTTCCTGCAATCTTATTGACAGGAAAACCCACCTTACGGAGTGTATCCTCATAGAAAGATTCAAACGTGGTTTTAAACTTAAATCCAGATAACTCACAAGTATATGGGCCTTCGTTCTCAGCGTTTAATAAAATGCTGCTGATTAGCTGTTTGTAAATAGCTTCTCCAAATTCTTTGTCATTGAGGAGAGGGCCATTTTTCGAGAACAGCATCGTATAGCTTTTCAAACGCTTGTTCAGGCGCGTGAGCGTGTGTAAACCGTCTCGGTATGGATTATTGAAGAGCCGGAGTAAAGTATCAGCATCAATAGTGCTGATACCTTGCCCTGCCAACGCTTCGATTGTTTGTAGTGCATTATTCAACATGGCACTACCAGTGTAATCTCTAAACAGAATCATCGCAGATGAAAAAAGTTAAGTTGCAGCATATCTCGCAATGACTCTCACGCTCTGCCTGAGTAGCTAGACCGCAATGAGTGCATTGTACAGGTCGGTTTATTAAGGTATCCACGTACTTCTTCATGGCGTTGTCTGTTTAGTTTGAGACAAAGCTAGAGAAAAGAAATTATCATCCAATAAGATGATAAAAAATATCAACGATTAGTGCTTTATGACAACTAGTCGTATTTTTACAGAGCAATCAGTCGCTGAATTGAAATATAAGTTGATATAAAATAATCGTACAAAGCTGATTGTTAGTAATTTAATGTTGAATATTGACCGATCCGAATCCTTCACTATTATACCGCCCCACCCCGGCCAGCACCGCCAGTTCCAGCAATTCCCTAGGCCCGCATAGTTCAAACTGGAAGTTGTAATAGCCTTTTATTCGGGTCTCTTCTCGCGAGCCTTCTTTTATGGTTACCAGTCGAGATTTGGGCTGAGCAGCGTTTCGCCCTTGGGCTGGCAATAGGCTATATGTTACAGACGAGGTATCGAATTTGTCCATAAATGAAGCTCCGGCTGGCACTGCCGTTTGAATACTACCGTATTTCGCTAGTAGATTCGTGATGAGCAACGGACCAAACTGTTCGTCGGCAGGATGCAAATATTGATCGATGTTTCGTTCGTCTTTCTCCGCAACCACTACTGGCGATAGTGTACGTAATTGAATGGTTTCACTAGTAATCTCTACAGGCACGGCTTCTACGCGCTCAATGATGAACTCCGCCCGATGTCGGGGAGAGGCAATCACGCAACGTTGATCCTGAAACAATCCCATGATAAAATGCTGGGCTGCTTTGTCGATATAGAAGCTAACGATCCACTCTATATGTGGCGAGTTCAGCCACATACCGCCCGCTCGCACATCCACCCGAACATTGGGCATGATCAAGTCCGAAAACGTGAAAAGTTTGAATCGGCGAGTAGGTGAAAATTGATACCCTTGCGAGTGGAGAAAGTTGGCGTATTGCGCGTCAGCATCAGCTAGTACCGCATAGATGAAGGCGCTGAGTCGATATGCGTAATTAAAGGGAACCAGGGTTTGTCTGGCGGTGGGGCGGAGGGTTAATTTGAACTGCATATCTATTGATCTGGGCGGATAGAAAAGGTGAGTCGGGTTTACTGATTTCTTACTACTGCTTCCCTGAAAGTTTTCGACGACTTTAGTTAACGGTGTAAAAGTAGATTTGCTTCCGTACTGCCTATGTATACGCAAGCAAATCGAATCCCATATTTGCGAAATTTTCTACACCATTCATCTACTATGCCAATTGTCAAGAACCGCGAAGAGCGGTTACAGGCTATCAACAGCCGCCTAAACCGCTGGGGAAATCATCCCGCCACTACAGAAGATCTGGCCGAATTATGCCAGGTAGCTCAGTCTACCATTAAACAAGATATTGCCTATCTGAAAGATTTTCGTGATGCCCCCATTCAATATAGTCGAAAACCAAAAGGCTATTATTACACGCGCCCGTTCAATCTTGCAGCTTCCATTACACTGACCGATAAAGACCTTACTGCGCTACATACAGCAGTGGCAACACTCAATCAATACCAGCATCTTCATTTATTTGCTGATTTGCGAGGCACAGTCGATAAAATTGATAAAGCCGTTCGGTTTCGTACCAGCTCGGCAGATGATTACGGTCAACATATTCTGTTTGAGTCCGTTCCGTATGTTAAAGGCAGTGAATGGGTTGAGTTATTTCTGCGCGCCATCCAGGCACAGCGTGTTATGCAGTTCGATCATCAGCGGTTCGATACCGAGGTGACTAAAACGCATCGACTTTTTCCTCACGTCATTAAAGAGCACCGGAATCGTTGGTATGTGGTAGGCTGGCAACCTGATTATCAGGGGATACGCGTGTTTGGTCTGGATCGGATCATTGGCCACTCCATACAGGTAACCGAAGACACCTGCGATCCACCCGCATTTGACGCTGACGTGTATTTTAGGCAGGCATTGGGTGTAGCCGCTTACGACGAACCGGCTCAGGATATAATCCTCTCATTCACCCGTCAGCAGGGATTGCACTTTCGAGCGCAACCGTTTTACGAATTTCAGGAAGAAGCTATACTGGTCGATACCGCCGAAGAATTTCGGGTGAAGCTCACGATAATCGTCAATAAAGAATTGGTATTTGAACTGGCTCGATTGGGCGATTCGGTAAAAGTGATCAGTCCGCCAGGCCTGGTCAATGAACTCACTGCTTATTTTCGTCAGGCTTTACACCAGTATGACTGATGTGTATGGATTGGCAACATTTATTTTTTCTGGGCAGTTATAAGCTCCTTCGAGTTGGGAAAGCATTCTAAATACCCTTTGTCACCCTCATTAAAAAGTTGAAACATAGCCTGATGGTTAACGCAGATTTCGGTGCCCGCCGGATCAGCCAGCCATTTAAACGTCACATAATAGCCGTCAGAGGAACTACCACTGCTACGACGCGAATAGACTTTAGACGTTACTTCAATTAGGCCGATCTGTTTAACCTTACCGGTGAGGTCTTTAGTATATATTCTCATGCTACGAATAGCCAGGGCTATGTAGACAGCATAAATAAAAACGACAATAAGAAGCCCTAAAACTATCCGAGCCGTATTTTGAGTAGCCACTAGTTCATCCCAGTAAGCATTCAATCGGAAGGCTCCGAATATTCCTCCGATCACGCCCCCCAATAGCCACGACAATTTTTCCTGCGTTGTTTTATCCTTTAGTGCTACGGTCTCTTCTTCAGAAAGAGGCATGTATTCAGGAAACACCGTTTGTAAAGGCGTATGATCCGGGCTTGTCGATAAATCAATCTGTGCAGGCGTGTTCATTTTTCCGTTTGATTATAGTACGCTACAAAGCTCCGGCAAATCAACACCTCGATAAATCGGGAAACACCTGCATGTTGGCTACAGGAAAACCTATAATTTTACCCTATAGACTCTCCAGTACCTGGGAGTAAAGTACCTCCACCCTAAGCGATAAGAATGCACAATTCAGTAGCTTACAATGAATTATTTCGGAAATTCGATGTTTTCCTGACAGATAACGCAAGTACTTATGATTGAAAGACCCCTTACAGATTGGTTGCCTCTAACGATGAAAGAAGTTGAGAAAAGAGGCTGGGATGAAGTTGATATTGTGCTTGTATCGGGGGATGCATATGTTGACCACCCAGCGTTTGGCACCGCTGTGATTGGCCGAATCATGGAGAGCGAAGGGTTTCGCGTCGCTATTATCGCCCAACCGAACTGGAAAGACGACCTGCGCGATTTTAAGAAATTTGGTAAGCCTAAATACTTCTTTGGCGTTACGGCGGGTTGTATGGACTCGATGGTGAATCACTATACGGCCAACAAACGCCTGCGTTCCAATGACTCCTATACCCCCGGTGGCGAAGCGGGTTTCCGTCCCGACTATGCTACCATTGTGTATACCAAAATCCTGAAAGAACTGTATCCCGATGTGCCGGTATTACTCGGCGGCATTGAGGCTTCGCTGCGCCGGGTAACGCATTACGATTATTGGCAGGACCGACTGATGCCGTCTATTCTGGTCGATGCCGGGGCCGATATGCTGGTGTATGGTATGGGCGAACAACCCCTCCGCGAAATCCTGAAGCTAGTGCAGAAAGGAGTTCCCTTTTCGTCGATGCGGAACATCAATCAGGTGGCTTATATGCACGATGCCAGCACCGAATTACGTGACTATAATAACTGGAATTCAGTTGAACTGGCTAGTCATGAGGTCTGTTTGCAGGACAAAATCAAATACGCGGCCAACTTCAAAATTGTTGAAGTTGAATCGAATAAGTGGCAGGCCAACCGGATTATCCAACAGGTAGGTGATCAGCTATTGGTGATCAATCCACCATTCAAGACGATGGAAGAGGTTGAAATCGACAAGTCGTTCGATTTGCCTTACACCCGTCTTCCACACCCGAAATACAAGAAGCGGGGTCCGATTCCGGCCTACGACATGATTAAATTTTCGGTCAATATGCACCGGGGCTGTTTTGGCGGTTGTAGTTTCTGCACCATTTCTGCACACCAAGGCAAATTCGTAGCCTCCCGAAGCGAAGCGTCGGTATTGAAAGAAGTTGAAGAAATTACAAAGCATCCCGAATTCAAGGGATACATTTCGGATTTGGGTGGGCCATCGGCCAATATGTACAAAATGAAGGGCAAAGACGAGTCGATCTGCGCACGTTGCCAAAGCCCAAGTTGTATTCACCCGGTCATTTGCTCGAACCTCGACACATCGCACAAACCCATGACGGAATTGTATCGCAAGGTCGACGCCAATCCAAAAATTAAAAAGGCGTTTGTTGGTTCGGGTGTACGCTACGACTTGCTGGTCGATGATTTCAATAAAAATAACGCCGACGGAAACCACGATGAATACATGGAGCAACTGGTTACGCGCCACGTGTCGGGTCGGTTGAAGGTCGCGCCTGAGCATACCTCCGACGATACGTTGCGGGTTATGCGAAAACCATCGTTCAAGTATTTCAAGCTATTTAAGCAGAAGTACGACAAGATTCAGGAGAAACATAACCTCAAGCAGCCGCTAATTCCGTACTTTATTTCGTCGCACCCTGGCTGTGAAGAACAGGATATGGCCAATCTGGCTGCCGAGACCAAAGACCTGGGTTTTGAACTCGAACAAGTGCAGGATTTTACACCCACACCGATGACAGTGGCCGAGGTGATCTACTACTCTGGCGTCCATCCATACACGCTGAAACCAGTCAAAACGGCTAAAACACGGGACGAAAAGCAGGCTCAGAATCGCTATTTCTTCTGGTACAAGCCTGAGTATAAAGACTGGATTCGGAATCGCCTGAACAAGCTCAAACGCCCGGATTTAGCGGAGCGATTGCTAGGCAGCCCCAAAAACGAAAATACGGGCAAGCCTAAGTTTTCAGGAAATTACTCAGGGAAGAAAAAACGCTGAATTAAGTAGTCCCATCAGGTAGTAGACTAAGAGAAAAGGAAACGCAAAATTGACCTATAATTGGGTTATATTCGTGGCTGGTAGGTTAACTGCCAGCCTTTCTTTTTCCCTATGCCTAATCTGAATACTACCGTAAATAAAACCCATACCTACGATGCCATAGTGATTGGCTCCGGCATTAGCGGAGGCTGGGCAGCTAAGGAGCTCTGCGAAAAAGGGCTCAAAACACTCGTGCTGGAGCGGGGTCGTTTGGTCAACCATATCGAGGATTATCCGACGATGAACCTCGACCATTGGGACTTTGCCCATCGGGAAACGCTTTCTCATGCCGATCAGCAAACCTATCATGTGCAGGAACGAAGTGGCTTTGTCAACGAGACCAACAAACATTTCTATAATAACGACCTCGACGCGCCGTATACCGAAGTAAAGCGCTTCGACTGGATACGGGGCAACCAGGTAGGAGGGCGTTCGTTGCTCTGGGGAAAGCAATGCTACCGCTGGAGTGACCTCGATTTTGAGGCCAATGCCAAAGATGGTATCGCCATCGACTGGCCAATTCGCTACAAAGACATTGAGCCTTGGTATACCTACGCCGAAAAATTTGTGGGTATCAGTGGTGAGAAATTGGGGCTTTCCCACTTGCCAGACGGCTATTTCCTGCCGCCAATGGAGCTGAATTGCCTGGAAAAGCATGTCCGCACCGAGCTTGAACGGAAGTTCAAAGGTCGTCATCTGACCATTGGTCGGGTGGCTCACCTGACCGAACCGAAGCCCTGGCATCTTGAGCTGGGCAGGGCGCAGTGTCAGAATCGGAATCGCTGCTCGCGGGGCTGCCCATATGGGGCTTACTTTAGCAGCAATGCCGCTACTTTGCCAGCTGCCAATAAGACGAATAACTTCACGATTCGACCTAATTCGGTCGTTCACTCCATCATTTACGACGAGCAGAAACAACGCGCAACGGGCGTTCGGGTTATCGATGCCGAGAGCAAGGAGATGGTTGAGTTTTATGCCAAAATAATTTTTTGTAATGCGTCGACGCTGGGCACTACAGCAATTCTACTCAATTCGACCTCGAAACGCTACCCAAATGGACTAGGTAATGATAGTGGTGAATTAGGCCATAATCTGATGGATCATCACTACCGGTTAGGAGCTATGGGTGGTTTTGATGGTTTTGCTGATCAGTATTATAAAGGGCGTCGGCCAAACGGCATTTTTATCCCCCGCTACCGTAATCTGGACGAGGCTTCCCATACCGACAAATTCATTCGTGGGTACGATTATCAGGGTGCTGCCGGGCGTGGGAACTGGGGTGGGGGCGTCAACCGTGAGGGTATCGGCGCCGATTTCAAAGACTCACTTTTCGAGCCAGGAGGTTGGGGAATGTCGCTGGTGGGCTTTGGAGAGTGCCTTCCTTACCACGACAATCACGCTAAACTCGATCAGAATAAGAAAGATAAATGGGGCTTGCCAATGCTTTCAATTGACGCTGAGTTTAAAGAAAACGAGATGAAGATGAGAGAGCAGATCAAGGCTGATGCGGTCGAAATGCTCGAAGCTGCCGGCCTGAAAAACGTAGCCTCATTTGACTATTCGGGTGGTATTGGTGCAGGCGTTCATGAAATGGGGACTGCTCGCATGGGCCGCGATCCCAAAACATCGGTACTCAATGGCAATAATCAGGTGCATAGTGTGCCAAATCTGTTTGTTACCGATGGTGCTTGTATGACATCTTCATCCTGCGTGAACCCATCCATTACCTACATGGCGCTTACCGCCCGTGCCGCCGACTTTGCCGTTGGCGAACTCAATCGGTTGAACATGTAGCTATTTAAAAGCTGTCTGGCTCCATAAGAACCAATTAGTCAAAATCTAATACTTTAGCCCTCAAAGAGATGCAACGCAGAGACGCACTCAAACATACTGCTCTATTTTTTGGATATGCCGTTTCCATATCCGCGCTTTCCGAAACATTTATGGCCTGTTCCAACCAGGCTACCCTTAGTTGGAAACCAGAATTCCTGACGAATAATCAGGCCAATACCGTTGCCGAAATTACGGAGACAATTCTCCCCAAGACCAAAACGCCGGGTGCTAAAGAGCTTGGCGTTCCACAGTTTGTGGACAAGATGCTGAAAGACCTGCTTTCAGAAGATGAACAGAAGGACTTTCTGGCTGGGCTGGATACATTTGATAAAGCCTGCGAAGAAGCAAACGGAAAAGCATTCGTCGATTGTACCCCCGAACAGCGCACCGAATTTCTGCTTAAGCAAGACCAGGAGGCTGCTAAATTACCTCCTTCGATTTGGGGAATTCGGCTGGCAGCTCCAGGACCAACCGCGTTTTTTCGTCGATTAAAAGAGTTGACCCTGTTGGGGTATTTCACTTCCGAAAAAGTAGGGAAAACCATTCTTGCTTATGATCCAGTTCCAGGCCGTTATATCGCCTGTATGCCACTCGCTGCGGGTGAAAAAGCCTGGAACGAGTAACGAGTTGAAATGACTAACCCATTCTGACATTTATGCTTATCAAACTTTCTTTTATTGGTTTGCTTGTATGTCTTGTTTTCACAGGTCTTCAGGCACAGGAACTCAATACCTTAACTTCTCAGGAAAAAAAAGACGGCTGGAAGCTTCTTTTTAATGGAAAAAATGTATCGGGCTGGCACTCGTATGGGACTAAAAACGTAGGGGTGGCCTGGCAAATTGATCAGGGGACGTTGCAATTAAATGTTCCCAATAAGACTGGCAATAAGTCCTCTAACGGGGGCGACCTGGTGACCGATGCGGTTTTTACGGGTGATTTTGAGTTTAAGATCGAGTGGAAAATTGATCGGTTTACCAATAGCGGGATTTTCTTCTTCGTTCAGGAAGAGCCTCAGTATAAAAATATCTTTGAGACAGGCTTAGAAGTGCAGGTTCTGGATGATGCCATTTACGAAGGAGCTGCCGAGAACAAACACCGGGCGGGCGATCTTTTTAGCGTTGCGAGTGCTCGTGTTCGGGACTTGCAGCCGGTTGGTGGTTGGAACAAAGTCCATTTTGCATTAAAGAAGAACAAGCTTACTGTCTCACTAAACGGCTCCTGTATTCAGGAACACGACATAACCAGTGCCGACTGGAAACAACGAATTGCTACCAGCAAACTGAAAGATGCCCCCATCAGCAAAGGCCGCTACTCGGGCCGTATAGGTCTGCAGGATTGGGGCAGCACAGTCTGGTTCCGAAATATCAAAATCCGCCAATTGTAGTTTAGTGGAATAGGTGAGGTGAGTGGAGTAGATATAGTACAAACAATATACCTATTACACTCACTTCACCTATTCCACTTAAAACCTACTCCAGTCGCACCCACATGGCTCCGGAGAGTGTATCGCCTGGGTTTAGGACAGCTAAGCCCTGCCCGTTATTGAACGAATCGACATTGGCCGTAAGTGGTTCAATCGCAATTCGATCGCGTCGGGTTGGCGTGTAGCATACTAAATAATTAAGCTTGCCTTCGCCGGTCTGTTGCCCTACAATCAGTCGAACGCCCGTAGCGAGTGATGTTAATACGGTTTCGGCAAATGATTCTGCCTCGGCTGGGCTACTCGTTGGTTCAATCAGAAAAGCTGTATCCAGTTGTTGATTGTGCAACTCAAGTGTGCCCGCCATTTCAGCAGGCAATTGCCCGTTCGGAATCATGTGATCATCGAGCGAAATCGGTATCCGGGTAGGTAACGTCAATAACATATTACCAATTGATTCTTCCGCTGCCTCAATGTCTTCGGTAAATCGGAAATATGGGTGCCAGCCGAATGCCGCCGGACAGCGTGTTATGCCCGTATTCCGAGCTTCGTAGCTGATCTTCAGAGCACACATATAATCTTCCTGAGGTCGACTCCCATGCGATAGCAGATTTGCCTGAACCAGCTCGTAGGTAACTGTTAGCGAAAACGGAAACGGGTAGCCGAATGTATCACCAGCGTAATCGTAGCGTACGACCAATCGGGCATGAGTGGATGTTGCTTCCTGGCTCACCACCGAAAACACGCGTCCATGTACAAAACCATGAATGGCGTTGTCGCGGTGAGTTTCATTCATTTTTAAGGCATAATCCTGTCCCTCGAAATGATAAATACCATGCCGAATACGGCTTGGAAATGGATAGAGTAGGGCACTGGCATAACTTTCATCCGCCATTAGTGCCTGGGGTGAATCGGGCCCCTGTATGAGTGCGAATACGTGGTGGCCTTTACGCAATACTAATCGGCGGAGAATGGCTCCAAACTCGGGAATAACAGTAATAAACTCGCCTGTTTCGGTATGTTCGAGCAGGTACTCAGTGAGTGGCGTAGCACCAGTTGGTAGTGGTCCGAAAGGCTGGGTAGTGATCTGAAATGGCATATAATACAGTTCGTAGGTCGGTACGTTAGTAATCTATTACGGCCAACGATTGTTTATTAAGCTTTATTAATGGACTTTTCTCGAAGAGTTTAGTAGCTACATTTCACCGTCAACGCCTAATCCAAACAAGGCAAAATCATAGCGAACCGGATCGGTTGGGTCGAATTGGCGGAGAGTTTCCGTTAGCTCCAGGGCGGTGCGCCAATCTGGTTGGGGTGGTACGGCATTCCGGCTGTTCAAAAGACCTAGCTGATGAGCTACCCGATTTACATGAACATCAATGGGCATCACTAACTGGTCTGGTCGTAGTTGTTTCCAGATGCCAAAATCAACACCCCGGTCGTCGCTTCGAACCATCCATCGCAGAAACATCAGTAGTCGTTTGCAGGCTGAGTTGCGGGCGGGGGTAGCAATGTGTTTGCGGGTGCGTTCAGGAAAGAAATCGGTGAGACTACAAAAACGATCGTGGAAAGCGATGAGGCCTTGTTCTACGGAGTTGCTGTTACTATTATCCACTAAAAAAGCCGTTTCCAGCGAATCGTTTTCCTGATAATAGTGTCGAAAAAAATGAAGGAAATACAACGCGTCTGTCGCGTTGAATGTGCGGTGCTTAAAGGCTAGAAAACGTTTTAGGTCGCTTTCCTGATGATTCCGAATGAAGTCATACGGTGTACTATCCATAAGCTCGACTAGTTCATTTGCTTTCTTCAAAATAACCGGACGCTGCCCCCAGGCAAGCACAGCCGCCCAGAATCCCATAAGTTCAATATCCTGTTTTTGACTAAACCGATGCGGGATACTGATAGGGTCGCGTTCAATAAATGAAGGCCGATTGTATTGATCGGCCTTCGCATCTAAAAAGTCTTTTAAAGAAGAATTCTTCGTATTTATTCGTAATTCGTCACTCATCATTTACTATTTCCTCCACTAACAACCCACGCTAATGCCCGCGAAACACCGGAGAACAAAGCTAACAAAGTAGACATCACAAACGTAAAAACAGCGATGAATGGATAAGCCAGCGTAAACATGATACTGAACGTCACGTAGCCTGGTGAGGCTTTCATCTGTTCGTCACGTTCTCGATGGCGTCGGGCAATGCGCTCCTCTTTTGTTTCTTTTTCCATAACTCAGTTGGCCTAACGGGCAATGTAACTTACTTCAGCTCGAAAACGCCGATCATCGGGCGAAAGTTTCGCGAAGGCCTGCGCCGACAGTTTAATCAAAATTTTGTCGTTAACCCCCGTGTTGGGTAGTCGACCAATGACTTTCACCCAAAGGCTTTGATTATTAAACTCGTTTCTGACTTGTACCAGCGTACCAATAGGAGCTGTACGGTGTAAAGCCAGGTATTTACCCGACCCGTCGGCACCGTCGATCATTTCGGCGACCCCACTGGCCGAAATACGCCGTCCACGCGTAGGCATAGGAGCATCGTTGCCTGGCCGTGGTGGCTCAACTTCAGCTTCAGCGGGTTTTGTATCGGCAGATTTCGGGTCGGTAGGGGCCGGCTTACTGGGGCTGGCTTCCCGCTCCGGATGACGCTCCACTTTCGATTCAGCAGGCGGAGTGGTCCGGGGTTCACTGTTCTTTGGTTCGGGCGAATTAGTTACTGGTTTAGCCGAAGTTTCTTTAGTAGGAGCATCAATTGGTTTCGAAGCAGGCGCTGGTGTTGAGGGCGTACGGGCCAGATAAGCTTTTTCTGAAACGATAAGTGCCTGGCCAATCAGTACGTGATTGCCTGATAGATTATTCCACTTTCGCAAATCAGACTGCAGCACGCTGTACCGACTGGCCAAACTATAGAGCGTTTGTCCTGGCTCGACTACGTGTATGCCAGACCTTGCCGGATCATCGGCTTTTTTCAGGTCCTTCTCCGGTTCCTTCTCGGCTTTTGCTACGGGCTTAGCCTCCACCGATTTCTCTTTTTCTTCGACTTTAGCTTCTCTTTTTTCTTCTTTTTCCTTTTTTCGAATCGCCTTGTCGATTACTTTTTCTTCTTTACGACTCAGTGCGCCATCGGGAATGGGAACCCTGACAAGCTGATCGTAACGAACGGCGTCTTTCATATCTGGATTGGCGGCCCTGATCTCGGCGACCGAACGCTTATAACGTCGGGCAATCGCATAGAGCGTTTGACCTTCATCGACGCGGTGCAGAATAAAACGTTTGCCGTCTTTTTTTTCAACGCCCACTGAATCTACGACTGATGTGTGAGCGAAAGCAGTTGGGTAGGCTTGACTACTATAGGTGGAAACAATGACACCCAGTACAAATAGGGCGTAACTGAAATGGAATTTTTTCATGGGTTAATCACCGAAATTCGACGAGGTGTCCAACTGTCAGCTATATAAACGGCGTTGTTTGTAAAAATAACGTAAAGTAATGCAGAAATAACTATCCTGACCTTCGGATTACTAGACTATTAGGAGTAGTCTTCTGCAAAGGTGGATTTACTGGTTTACAGGAACCAGAAACGAAGTAACCAGTCTGGAAGAAAAGCCCATGCCTGTCGGAGTCATTGGCAATATATTTGTGCTGTTAAAAAAGCTTAATTCTGAACTGCCCGAACAGAACCGGACGTTTGAAGTTAAACAGGAATAGTTTTTGTTTTAAGGCAGCTTACTTTGATTGCGCAGCCTGTACTACCAAACCACCCACGAACGCATGCAAAATTATTCGATACTCTGGGCCGACGATGAGATAGATCTTCTGAAACCCCACATTCTGTTTCTAAAAAATAAGGGATACGACGTTACGTCTGTCAATAGTGGTGCCGACGCGCTCGACCATGTTGAACAGACCAATTATGATGTTGTTTTTTTAGATGAAATGATGCCCGGTATGACGGGTCTGGAGACGCTCTCACAGATTAAGCAGATGCGCCCCAATTTGCCGGTGGTCATGATTACCAAGAGTGAAGAAGAGCACATTATGGAGGAGGCTATCGGCTCGAAAATCGCCGATTACCTGATCAAGCCGCTCAATCCCAATCAAATCCTGTTGTCGGTCAAGAAAATTCTGGATAACAAACGGCTCGTAACCGAACGAACCAACATCGGTTATCAGCAGGATTTTCGAAATATCTCCATGCAGTATAACGACCGCATGAATTTCGACGAATGGGCTGATGTGTATAAAAAGCTTATTTACTGGGAGTTAGAGCTCGATAATTCGCAGGACAGGAGTATGGTGGAAGTCATGAATATGCAGAAGAGCGAAGCTAATTCTGAGTTTTGCAAATTTGTGATTGACAACTACGAAGATTGGCTGAACGATCCCAAAATCAGCAGTCCAATCATGTCGCACCAATTGATGCGAAAGAAGGTCTTCCCACTGGTAGAACAAGGTGGAAATGGGAGCCCATTATTTTTTATCCTGATCGATAACCTGCGCTACGATCAATGGAAAGTCATTCAACCTCTTTTGGCTGAGTACTTTACCGTTGAAGAAGAATCGTCGTACTATTCTATTCTGCCGACAACTACCGGGTTTGCCCGTAACGCTATTTTCTCGGGGATGATGCCTAGTGAGATGGAGCGTAAACACCCTGATTTATGGGTTAATGACGATAGCGAAGATGAAGGATTGAATAACCACGAAGATGAATTTCTGCGTCGGCAACTCGATCAGAGCCGCCTGAATATCAAGACATCATATCACAAGATTCTGAATGTTAACCAAGGGAAATCGTTGGTCGATAACTTCAATAACCTGTTGCAGAATCAGTTAAATGTGGTTGTCTATAATTTCGTGGACATGCTTTCGCACGCTCGGACAGACATGGCCATGATTAAGGAACTTGCCCCCGATGAGTCGGCTTATCGCTCCATTACACGGTCGTGGTTCCTTCACTCGCCCTTGCTGGAGTTTGTGCAGAAGATTGCCGCTAAAGGTGGTCGGCTCATTATTACAACCGATCATGGTATGATTCGGGTGCAGAAACCGGCCAAAATTGTTGGCTACCGCGAAACGAACACGAATCTGCGTTACAAACAGGGTAAGAATCTCGGTTTCGACGATAATCACCTGTTTGTAGGCCGTAAGCCAGAGCGATTATTCCTGCCCAAACCGCACGTATCGACAGCCTATGTGTTTACGCTGGAAGACTATTTCTTCGCGTATCCTAACAACTATAACTATTACGTAAATCACTACCGAAATACCTTCCAGCACGGGGGCGTATCGTTGGAGGAGATGATTATCCCGTTTGCGTATCTGAAGGCGAAGTCGTAGTTTCCTTCACCCCCGGCCCCTCTCCTGTTTTGGGAGAGGGGTCGGGGGTGAGGGAAATGTAGGTCATCAGTAATTAGCAAAAATGTCTTCCATCATGTAGGCATGGGTGCCTAACCATTTGGCAGTTCCATTCAACTGAGTCAGTTCAATTGTCAAATCATTTCGGAAATCACTCAGGCAATATTTGCTGATGGCCTGTTCGATTGTATTGAGAATGAAAGCGGCTGCTTTGGTTAGCACACCATCGACAATAATGATTTCGGGGTTGAACAGACTAATGGCAACTGCGAGGCCTTTGCCTAATTGAAAGCCGGTTTCATGCAGTATATCGATGGCATACGAATCGCCTTTATGGGCTGCACTAATGATTTCGTCAATATCAATTTGTTCGACTTTATCGTAAAAGGCGGCCAGTTTTGAGACTTGCCCAGTTAGAATATCGCGCTGTACCCGTTTCACCAGGGCAGAAGCAGAGGTAACGGTATTCAGACAGCCAATCTTACCGCAATAACATAATTCGCCGTCTGGGTCAACCTGGACGTGTCCTAACTCACCCGCAAACCCACTGGCTCCCTGAAAAACTTCTCCATTGACAATAATTCCCAAGCCGACGCCCCAGTCTATATTAATTGCCAATACTTGTTTTTTGCCTTTCGCACCCCCAAATCGACTTTCGCCCAGTACCGTTGCTTTCGTATCATTGATGAGGTAAACGGGGTAGCCAACTTGCATTGAAAACCAGTCTGTTACTGATTCGCCCGTCTGACTTAGGTTCTTATACGTCAGATTTAGACCTCGTCGGGCATCAATTAAACCGGGCATTGATATGCCAACAGCAATAAGATCGGTGGGCGATAATCTGGAGTCAGTCAGTGCATCTGTAAAATAGCTGACCAGCGAAGTAAGAAAGGCTGGATTATCATTTAATCGAAGGTCATAGTCACCGCGAAAGATCACCTCGCGCTGCGTATTCATAAATAGAATCTTGGTGTCATGGGTACTGACATCCAATACGGCTACATAATTATGCTTTGTATTCAGACCGAATAGTACAGGCCTTCGCCCGTTGCTACCAGTGGCCATGCCAAGGGTTGTTACCCACTTACTATCTATGAGTTCTTCTACCAGATTAGTGACAGATGGTACACTGCTATGGAGTACTTTGGTCAAATGAGCTAATGTGCATGTCCCCTCAGTATATAGGTGTGCCAGGACCTTTCGCAGCTTTTGGTTCTTTTTGTAATCAACAACAGACTGATGACCAGGCCATTCTTCATCAAGTGTTACGCTAGGGTTCATTCGGTATAGATGGATGATCCAAAAGAGTAGAAAAGCGACTAATTAGTTGCTTTATTTCTCAAAGAAAATTCTTTAGCTGAATTACTTGGCAACTAATCAATTCTCCTTCGTATAGAGTACGCTGATTTCCCCAAAAAAATGACATAGCATAAACAGCGATAAGCCGTAAGAAGAAATTACCCTAGTGGGTCTCTCCTTACGGCTTATCGCTGTTTGTGTATCCTAAATAACTATTTCTTGGTCACTCGAATCGAAATCCGGCGGTTTTGCGCGCGGCCTTCTTCGGTGTCATTCGAA
Organism: Spirosoma arboris; assembly: GCF_009754945.1. Classification (GTDB taxonomy): domain Bacteria; phylum Bacteroidota; class Bacteroidia; order Cytophagales; family Spirosomataceae; genus Spirosoma; species Spirosoma arboris. Next base: position 72,668 of record NZ_WPIN01000017.1, on the reverse strand, counting down.
GCAACGGGATGTTCCTGACCGTACCCTTCGGCTTCAAGGCGATCTTTGGCAACACCCAGTTTTTCTAATTCAACCCGTACGGAATTGGCACGATCCTGCGACAGTTTGAGGTTGCTGGCGGCATTGCCCGTATTATCGGTATAGCCACCCAACTTAATAGTCACGGCTGGATGTGCTTTCAGAATTTCAGCAATGTTTTTCAACTGCTCCTGCGATTGAGGCTCCAACGTGGCACTACCTGTCTGGAATAATAACCGGTCGAAATCAAACCAGGTTGTTTTGTCAACAGGCTTGTCGCCTTTGATGAAAGCCAGCAGTTTACTTTCGATGCCAAATTCAGGAATGTTCAGTTCGACACCGCTCGTTAGTTTCTCGGGGCGGAACTTGCCAAGTCCTGTATTGGGTGTGCTCACGTCATTATTATCAGCCGCAGTTGATTCTTCCAATGGTACGCTTGTTCCAGCTGCTTCTTTGCCTTTAACATTATAGCCCGGCGTTTCGGCTGAAGGGACGGCAATGTAGGGCGCAATAACGAGCGAAACGATCGACATCAGTTTGATCAGAATGTTCATCGACGGACCTGATGTGTCTTTGAACGGGTCACCAACGGTATCGCCTGTAACCGATGCCTTGTGCGGCTCCGATTTTTTGTAATACATCTGGCCATTGATCAGCACACCTTTTTCAAACGATTTTTTCGCGTTGTCCCAGGCACCACCGGCATTGTTCATGAAAATACCCATCAACACACCTGAAACCGTAACACCGGCCAGCAAACCTCCCAATACTTCGGGACCAAAAATGAACCCTACAATAACGGGCACGCTCAACGCAATAGCACCAGGCAACACCATTTCCCGAATAGACGCCTGAGTCGAAATAGCCACACACTTTTCATATTCGGGCTTGCCCGTTCCTTCCATAATACCCGGAATTTCGCGGAACTGACGACGTACTTCTTCAACCATCGCCATCGCAGCACGACCTACGGCCGCAATGGCCAGCGAGGAGAAAATATAGGGAATCATACCGCCAACGAATAGACCCGCTAATACGTCGGCTTTGTAAATGTCGATGGCCGAAATACCGGAGATACCAACAAAGGCCGCGAACAAAGCGAGTGCAGTTAAAGCCGCAGAGGCAATAGCGAAACCCTTACCAGTAGCGGCAGTTGTGTTACCAACAGCATCCAGAATGTCGGTACGACCCCGAACTTCTTCGGGCAGATAGCTCATTTCGGCAATACCACCGGCATTATCGGCAATAGGTCCGAATGCATCAATCGCCAACTGCATAGCGGTAGTGGCCATCATACCAGCGGCAGAAATAGCCACTCCGTATAAACCGGCAAAGTGGTATGACGTATAAATACCAGCCGCCAGTACCAAAATAGGAATTACGGTCGATTCCATACCGACTGACAAACCGCCGATGATGTTGGTCGCTGCGCCCGTAGCCGATTGCCGGATAATCGACAGTACCGGACGACGACCCATAGCGGTATAATATTCTGTGACGGTGCTCATCAGAGCCCCCACAACAAGTCCTGTAACAATCGCGTAGAATACATCCATCCGGGTAAATTCGACACCCCGAATTTCCATTGTACCTGTGGGCAACATCGCATTAACCAGGAAATAGGAAGCGACCAGCGTAATGCCAATCGAGGCCCAGTTACCCAGGTTCAGCGCTCCCTGCACATTTCCGTTATCATCTTTAACCCGAACGAAGTACGTAGCGATGATCGAGAAAATCAGACCCAGACCAGCTATAACCATCGGCAATACAATGGGTGCGTGACCAATAATTGGGTCACCAGGAATAACAATTTCGCGACCCAGCACCATCGTTGCCAAGATTGTGGCTACGTACGAACCGAATAAGTCAGCACCCATACCAGCTACGTCACCCACGTTATCGCCCACGTTATCGGCGATGGTAGCGGGGTTACGTGGATCATCTTCAGGAATACCCGCTTCTACTTTACCAACCAGGTCAGCGCCTACGTCGGCAGCTTTCGTATAAATACCACCGCCTACGCGAGCAAAGAGTGCAATCGACTCTGCACCAAGCGAGAAACCTGCCAGTACTTCGAGGGCTTTCTCCATAGGCAGACCGTTTACGTCGCCTGAGGGCTCAACATATAATTTGTAGAGAACAATAAACAGGCTACCCAGACCCAGGACAGCAATACCGGCAACGCCGATACCCATTACAGAGCCGCCGGTGAAGGAAACCTCCAGAGCTTTGGTGAGGCTAGTGCGGGCTGCATGAGCCGTACGAACGTTGGCCTTGGTAGCGATATTCATACCGATGTATCCGGCCAGCGCCGACAGGAACGCACCAAGAATAAAGGAAAGCCCAATGATAGGGCTGGAATTTGGAACTAAGCTGCCCATGTAGGCCAGCAGAAGCGCTACTATAATGCCAAAATACGTCAGCACACGCCATTCAGCTTTAAGAAAAGCAATGGCCCCATCGGCAATGTAGCCAGCAATTTCCTGCATTCGGGCGTCGCCTGCTTCCTGCTTCGAAACCCACATAAACTTGGTAAACATCACCAGCAGGCCAACAATGCCAAGGATGGGCACCAGATAAACACTGTAATTCATAGAAATAGGTATAGGTTAAATAAGTGATTCTCGCAAAGATAGAATTTGCCGTTGCATAACGACCAATATGAAAGTAAATTGATTGACTTTTTTTGAGGTTTATTTCGGTTATTCTAGGAGATTTTCGATTAGGTCTCTATAAATCAAGGCTATACTTGGAAGTCGATCAGCGACTATGTAGCTTCAAAAGAAAATGTTGTAAATTGGCTGTTATTGAAAATAAGAATAACATCTTAATGTTATATGCAAAATATTTATTCTTCTATTTCTTCATTTGTAGTTATATCATTCTGTTTGATAGCTTGTTTGGAGCGCGCATCTCAAGCAGCTTCAATTGACTCCCTACGAGTAACGGTTACGGAAGGAACAAACATGGCTGCGGACCTCTCGCCCGACAAAAAATCCATTGCCATTGACTTACAGGGAACGATCTGGGTTTTACCTGCATCAGGCGGGATAGCTCACCCTATAACTGATCCACTCGGCGATTGTCGACAGCCTAGCTGGTCGCCGGATGGGAAACAAATTGCGTTTCATGCGTTCTGGGATGGTCGCTATCACATCTGGACAGTATCCAAAGAGGGTGGCAAACCCAAACAGCTAACCACCGGTATTTACGACGACCGTGAACCCCACTGGTCGCCTGATGGGAAACTGCTCGTATTTGCGTCTGACCGTGGCGGTAACTACGACATTTGGCAGCTTAGTCTGGCCGATGGAAAACTCACTCAACTCACCCAAAATCCAGGTAATGATTTCAGTCCGACGTTTTCGCCGGACGGTAAACAGATTGCGTTCGTTTCTGATCGAACTGACGCGCCAGGAATTTATATTATGGGTTCAGGCCAACCCGAAAAACTAGTTTCTGCCTCTAAAGGAAAACTAGTTGGACCGTCCTGGCAACCCGATGGTTCGCACCTGTTTTACAATGTTCTGAATAATTCGCAGAGTGGGTTGGAGAGTGTCTCGCTTGCAGATGGTAAAGCGCAGATGCTGACCGAAGCGTCGGAAGATGTATTCCCGTTTCGGGCAGGTTGGTTCTCGGCAGATGAATATTTATATACGAGCAGCGGATCGATGAAACGACGAAAACTCGGGAGTTCAACTGCACAGATCATTTCCTTTCAGGCACTGATTGCCCTTCCGAAAAATACGTACAAGCGTAAAACCTATGACTTTGATAGTCAGAAGCCCCAGCCGGTTCTTGGTATTAAAGGAGCCGCCATTTCGCCAGACGGCAAACAGATTGCCTTTGCTGCGCTGGGTGATTTATGGTTATTAGCCAAGGGAACAAAAACGCCTGAGCGAATCACTCAGGGACAGTCAATGGAACTTGAACCGAGTTGGTCGCCGGATGGAACGAAGCTGGCGTACACGTCGGACCGAAATGGGAATATGGATGTCTGGATTCGGGATTTAAAAACGGGAGAGGACCGCAATCTGGTCGATATGCCCGACGATCTACATTTTCCGAGCTGGTCGCCCGACGGTAGCAAAATTGCCTTTTACCAAAGCGATCCACGCAACGCCTGGGGCCGTAGTACGCTCTATGCCGCCGACGTAACCTATACGGCTGATGTAACGGTACCGAAAACCCGAAAACTACACGAATCAGTGTTTGTGCCCAGTCAGGCAACCTGGTCAGCGGATGGGAAAACGATTGCCATATCGGCGCTCCACCCGTATTCTTCACGCTATCGCGAAGGCGTTAGCGAAGTCTTACTTCTTTCGTTCGATGGCAAAAACGACCGTTATGTGTCGCCTGCACCAGGACATAGCCTTGCGACACGGAGTCAGAACGGACCCGTCTGGTCGCCCGATGGTACCAAAATGGCCTACGTTCTTGATGGGTTGCTCTATATAACCGACGTACAACCTGATGGAACGATCACCGGAAAACCTCGCCAGCTAACCACTGAACAGACCGATACACCTAGCTGGACCGGCGATTCAAAAAGCCTGCTCTATCTGGCAACCGACGCGCTCAAGCAAGTTTATCTCGCTGACGGGCATATCGAAACGCACCCAATGGATTTGACCTGGAAAATCAACCAGCCAACCGGAACTATAGTCGTTCATGCCGGGCGTCTGTTTGATGGAAAGGCGAATACCTACCGTAATAATGTCGATATTCTGATTGAAGGTCACCGCATTAAGTCCATTCTGCCCCATCAGGCTGGCCGTCCGGGTACATTAATCGATGCGTCTACAAAAACTGTTATTCCTGGCCTATTCGAGATGCACACGCATCAGCACTCGATGGTTGGTGAAAAATTAGGACGGCTGTGGTTGTCTTTTGGCATTACGTCCATTCGGGAGCCCGGTGCCGATCCTTATGACGCTCTTGAACGCAAAGAGTCGTGGGCGAGTGGTGTGCGGCCCGGCCCTCGTCAATTTTTTACCGGAGGCCTGACCGATGGAACCCGGATTTACTACGGAGCCGCCACCAGCATCAACTCCGATGAGCAACTTGACCGCGAACTTAATCGCTCTGTTCGACTAGGCTACGACTTGATCAAGACCTACGTTCGGATGCCCGATGCTATGCAGCAACGTATTACGACATTTGCGCATGCACACGGAATGCCGGTATCGTCACACGAGATTTTCCCGGCCATGCGCTATGATGTGGACGCCGTTGAGCACATTGGCGGAACAAGTCGACGTGGCTATTCGCCCAAGATTACAGCCATGAACCGGAGTTATCAGGACGTAATTCAACTGCTGGCCAAATCGGGCATGAACATTACCCCAACGGCTTCTTTACAAGGCGGATTTGCGGTACTGACTGCCAAAGATCCGAGTCTCCTGGAGAATCGGCAGTATAAAGCGTTTTATTCTGAAGAATTCACAAATGCACTCCAGGCAGGATCGGCACAATATGCCAAACTTAGTCCCGGCTACCTGAGCAATTTCGGAAATCTTCAGAAAGGTATTAAGGCACTAGTTGACGCGGGTGCACACGTAACGACGGGTACAGACAGCCCATTTGTACCCTACGGAATGAGTTTACACACTGAGCTTCAAGTATTCGTAGATGCCGGCCTGACTCCATATCAGGCGTTGCGATCGGCCACTCTCTGGGCTGCTGAAACAGTTGGCGTCAGTAAGGATCTAGGATCAATAGAGCCGGGCAAACTGGCCGACCTAGTCATCGTGAATGGCGACCCGCTTACTACGATTCGAGATGCGATGAACGTAGAGCAAGTGATTAAAAATGGCGAAGTACTGCCAATTGACCGTCTGCTAACGCGTCCCTGATTATCCTGCGGTTCAACCAGGTTAATGGCCCCAATTCTACGTTTACAATCACTTCGATAGCCAGTTTTTTCAACAAGAGCCCCTTCTTCCGGCACCAGGAGAGGGGCTCTTGTTTTTTGATAGCTACTTAACTAAACGCAGACAGACGGCTTGTCCGTAAGACAGCCTTTTTCCTATTCTATAGGCAAGCAACTAGGCACTTCATTTTCATTGGGTTTAAAACGACTGATCCTAGTAATTATAACTATTTGTACGAATGTTAATTCGTTAGTTAATGTAGTTGGTTTACAGTGATTTTCTTCTTAAAACTAGAAAAGAACGACATTAAAATTTGAGTAAAATTGCCATTTTTTCCTTCGTAAATCTGCTCAAATATTAATTATTTTGTAAAATATTGTATATATGGAATATAGTTTTTATTTAATTAATTTTATTAGAATAAAATTTTGTAAATACGCCATTGAATATGTTTTTGTAGGGTAATCGTTACATTTCTTAACTTAAACTATAACTATGATGAAATCATTACTTATGAGTCTGCTTTTAGCAGTCTTAGGCTGTTCCGGTGCCTGGGCACAGGGGCGAAAGATAAGTGGCACTGTTGCCGCCGACGAAGGTATTGGTGGATTTGCTGGGGCTACCGTTGTTGTTAAGGGTACAACCATCGGCACGGTAACAGATAATAAGGGAGAGTATAGTCTAAATGTGCCGCCATCGGGTACTACACTGGTTTATTCGGCAGTGGGTATGCAGACAGTGGAGGAGGTGATTGGCGTACGGGCAGTCATTAATGTTCAGCTGAAAACAGATACCAAGCAATTAACTGAAGTAATTATCACTGCGCTTGGCGTTAAGGAAGAACGGGATAAGTTTGCCTCTTCGGTTTCGACGGTAGAAGGAAAAAATATTGCCAAATCGGGTGAAACCAGCCTCCTGACCGGTCTGAGTGGCAAAGCCTCAGGGGTATTAATCACACGAAATGGGGGTGATCCAGGCGCAGGTGCCTACATCCAGATTCGTGGCCAAAACACAATCAATGGTAACGCCCAACCTTTGTTTATTATTGATGGAATTCCCGTTAGTAACTCCAGCGATAACACGGGTACGGCAGCGGGTAATGGTATCGTGCAGCAGTCTCGTATCAATGATGTGAACCCCGAAGATATTGAGAGCATGGAAGTACTGAAAGGGGCTTCTGCAGCGGCTTTGTGGGGAACACGGGCCGCCAATGGTGTTGTCATTATCACCACCAAAAAAGGCAAAGACTCGAAAGGTAAAGTTAACATCACTTTCAAATCGACCGTTTCGTTTGATGAGGTCAACAAAATGCCTCACCTACAAACAAATTATGGTCAGGGAGCAAATGGCCAGTACGTACAGGGCAGCCGAACAACCTGGGGCGATCTGATTTCCGACCGGACTGGCGGCCCCGATACCTATATTACAGATCCTACTGCCGCTGGTTATAAAGGGTATGCTACATTCCCGGATGGTACCAAACGATATGCCATTGCCAGCGGTACAGCCGCAAATCCACACGGGGGGAAAAACTCAAAAGATACCTACGACCATACGAAAGATCCATTTCAGACCGGTCACTTCATCGATAATAGCATTAACATCAGTGGCGGTAACGCTCGCAGTAATTTCATGGTCAGTTATTCGAATCTGGCTCAGGAAGGGGTGATCAAGGCATTCAGTAACTACAACCGAAATACGGCACGGGTAAATGTAGCCAGCCAATTTACCGAATGGCTGCGGGTATCGGCTAACGTAGGCTATACCAAAACTAATTCGTCACGCGTGCAGGAAGGTGATAACCTTGATGGTATTATGCTGGATGCCTTACGTACACCGGGCGATTTCAATAATGCCTACTACACCGGAACGTATACGAACCCCGCTGGGCAAGTCTTTAACAACACTCACGTTTCGTTCCGCAACCCACTTGGTGTCGACCAGAGCACGATCTATTCGAATCCAATCTGGAACATCAACAATAACCGGAACACAACCGATGTTGACCGTGTACTGGGTAATATTGAATTAGGGATCACCCCAACTTCATGGCTCAGCATTACCGGTCGAACAGGTATTGATAATTTCCTGGATGATCGTTTAGAGCGCTTTGCCCGTAATGCAGGTACTTACCCAGTAGGTGGTGGCTTTTTATCGAAAAGCTGGATTCATGAAAACCAGTTTAATACCGACCTCTTTGCCAACGCCAGCAAAACATTCAGCAACAACTTTAGTGGATCGTTTGTACTGGGTGTAAACTATAATAGCCGCCGTAAATCCATTTTTCAGACAGCCGCTACTAACCTGATTGTGCCCACCGCACCTGATATTCTGACCAATGCACTGAACTCAAATCTTACTCCTTACAACTATACGGAGTTGATTCGTACATATGCTTATTATGCACAGGCGGAGGTCCAGGCCTACAACATGCTTTTCCTGACGCTGACGGGTCGTAATGAAAGTGCATCAACCTTTGGCTCTAAGACCAACAGCAGCTTCTTTTTCCCATCGGCCGCATTAGCTTTCCAGTTTAGCAAACTGAAAGGGCTGGAAACCAGCTCAGTACTTAGCTTTGGTAAACTTCGCCTGACCTGGGGACAGGTGGGTATTCAGCCACAGCCCTATCAGAACTTTACGACGTTTTCGCCCTCGTACTATGGCGATGCCTATGCGGGAGGTTTAGCATCGGCCAGTTCCCTCTATGCTGGTGGTTTCACACGTAGTTCAACCGCTGGTAATGATTTTCTACGCCCTGAGCGGAAAACGGAAAGTGAAGTTGGCGTTGATTTACGCTTCCTGAATAACCGGTTCAGCTTCTCGGGTACAGCCTATAGCAACAACACTAAAGATGTAATTCTGTCGCTGAACGTGCCAGTCGAAACAGGCTACTCGGTTCGTAACATCAATGCGGCCGAATTATCCAACAAAGGGCTGGAATTTGAAGCCAGTGGCGACGTAATAACAAAGGGAGCTTTCAAATGGAATCTATCGGCAAACTATTCGATGAACCGCAACAAAGTGGTCTCACTAGCCGGATCGGATTCGCAAGGCTTACCAAATTCCTATGGTGGTCAATCGCTGATTGCCGGGCAACCCTTTGGCGTATTTTATGGAACTGATTTTTTGAAAGATGAATCAGGTAAATATAAACTCGATGCCAATGGTTTCCCACAGGGCGGCACCAGCAACGAAATTGTTGGTAATCCAAACCCAAAATGGCGGGGTGGTCTGGGGAGCACGTTCTCGTTCAAGGGAGTATCCCTTTACATGTTATTTGACCGCGTGGCCGGTAATGATTTTTATAACGGAACACGTGGGGCGCTCTATACCTTCGGTGTGCATGCTGACCAGGGCAATACAGCCGTTGTGCCAACAGGAGGTATAAAAGATATCAATGGCAACACGCTGGCAGCGGGTACAAAATTCCAGGGTAATATTAAAGACTTTGGCGCTGGCCCAGTTGCGCTGAATCAGGCCTGGTATCAGGGGTTAGGAACATCGTTCAACTCGGCCTCCACGAAACAGTTTATTGAAGACGGTAGCGTTTCCCGTCTGCGTGAAGTAACCCTTACGTACAGCCTGCGCAGCGAAAAATTCCGCCGGGTTACACACTTGTCATCGGTTGATTTCAGCCTAACCGGACGTAACCTTGTTTTGTGGACCAAGTACACAGGTACCGATCCTGAGGTGAATATTACGGGCGCAACACTGGCTCGTGGCCAGGACTGGTTTACGAATCCAAACACGCGGTCGTATCTATTTTCGCTGAAAATCACCTACTAATCCTGTTTTCGGCGAGTTGACCGCATCAAAATACCAGCGTCATTGCTCTGAGGTCAACCCACCAGAAACCGTAAACTTATTTAAACCATGAAAAAATCATTTTCTCATAAAGTTGCCATATCGCTGCTAGCCATCACCTTGCTGAGCGGTTGTAAGGACCTGTTTGATGATAAAAACATTCAAAGTAATCCCAACGCCGTTACGGATGTCGATGTGGCTACGTTGCTGTCGGGTACATTGGTAGGGGTCGCTGAGTTGCACGAAGATACCGATGTACGCATTTCGGCTATTTGGGCAGGTGCCCTGAATGGGCTTAGCCGTCAGCACCAGGGCTACGCTGACTACATTGTTGCCGCTAGTAATTTTTCCTGGGACCCCCTCTATCCAGTTGCGAGCCAGGCTCGGCTTATTCAAATTAAAGCTGATGCCGCAGGTGACAAATGGACGAAAGGCGTTGGGCAAGTGCTGGAAGCATTACTCATTGAAAAAGCAACCGATTTTTACGGTGACGTACCCTATAGTCAGGCTTTTGACGACGTTAAATACCCAACACCTGTTTTTGACAAGCAGGCTGACGTCTATACTGCCCTGATAACGACGCTGAATAATGCCATTGTAAATCTGTCGGCAAGTGCTGGTTTATCGTTTTCTGAACAGGATTTCATCTATCAAGGCAATGTCTCTAAGTGGATAAAAGCAGCTAACACGTTGAAAGCAAGGCTTTATTTGCATTTAGGGGACTATACAAATGCTATCGCCAGTGCAGGTGCAGGAATCAGCACTACGGCCGATGATGCGCTGATTCCACACGGTACCAGCCAAGGGGTCGATGCCAACCTGAACTATGTGTTTTTCAAAGTCAACCGCCCTGGGGATACGGGTTTCGATGGTGCCTATCTGCCCACGCTCCTGCAATCACGCATTAGTTCGACGAACACTAAAACCAATGAAACAGCGCTCTATAACCACATTATTAAAATCGGGATAACCGGAAATGGCAGTGTGGACCCCAATACGGTTGATGGCGCTTTCACGATAGACGCTCCGCACCCGCTGCTTACCAGTTATGAGAATTTGCTCATTATTGCAGAAGCGCAGGCACGTCTGGGCGATAACACGAAATCATTAGCCGCTCTAAACACCGTTAGAGGTTTTCTGGCAAGTGGTTATTTCAACGGAAAAACAATTCCGACTACCGGTCGTAAGTATGATGCTTATGAACTGGCCGATTTTGGTCCAACCGGGCTGGCTAATCCAACCAAGTTAGCGACTGTGCAATCGGCATTGCTGTACGAGATCATTGCGCAACGGTATATTACCCTACTCATGCAATATGAGGATTACAATGATGTACGCCGGTTAGCCAAAGCAACTCCGACCGTTCAGTTGCCAATTCCACTTTACTCAGGCACCCAGAAACCACAGCGATATATTTATCCGCAAGGCGAAGTCAATACGAATCCAAACGTACCGAAACCACTACCAGACCAATTCACCAAAATCCCAATCTTCCAGTAAATACGTTTAGTTGTTAGGCAACACTGGTTAAAAGGCTACCTTTTTAAGGTAGCCTTTTCTTGTGCTTTCGTTGTAAATTTGTGAAATCCATCAATAATCTTTTTCAGCCTGTGTCGCTCAGAAAACGCCTGCCTGCCTTACTACTTGGTCTTTCGCTCAATTCAGCTTTAGTTGCTCAGGTTCCCTACGGCCCCATTAAGCCAACCCCCTCCAGCGAAATCCTGTCGAATCTTAAAAAACTGAATGTTCTTGGTTCTGTGCTGTACGTAGCGGCCCACCCCGACGACGAGAATACATTGCTCCTGGCTTATTTAGCCAAAGATCGGCTTGTCCGCACAGGCTACCTTTCATTAACACGGGGCGATGGCGGGCAGAATTTGATCGGGCCAGAACAGGGTGAAAATATTGGAGTTATTCGCACTCAGGAGCTTCTGGCTGCCCGGCGTGTCGATGGGCCTGACCAGTTCTTTAGCCGGGCGTATGACTTTGGTTTCTCCAAATCGACTAATGAAGCCGTACGTACCTGGGGACAGGATAAAGTGTTAGCCGATGTCGTCTGGATGATTCGAAAATATCAGCCCGATGTGATTATGACTCGCTTTCCACCCGATGCCCGTGCTGGTCATGGGCACCATAGCGCATCGGGTTTTCTGGCCGAAGAAGCGTTTAAAATTTCGAACGATCCTACGAAATTTCCAGAACAGCTGGCCTTTGTGAAACCCTGGCAGGCTAAACGTATTTTCTGGAATATGTTCATTCCAGGTGCTTTCCTGAGTAATCAAAAACCCAACGAAGCGGGAAATCTGATCGGCGTTGAAACAGGTTTGTATAATCCGCTACTGGGTAAATCGTATGGTGAGATTGCGTCCGAAAGCCGCAGTCAGCATAAAAGTCAGGGCTTTGGTGTAGCACCTAACCGGGGTGCCAAAATTGATTATTTCCTGCTGAAAGGCGGTAGCCCCGTTGAAAAAGATCCACTTGAGGGCGTCGATATGAGTTGGAAACGAGTGAAAAGCAGTGATGCCGTACAATCCCTTGTGACGCAGACGATTGCTAATTTCCGACCTGACCAGCCCGCAGCTTCGGTACCGGCACTGGTACAGCTTTACGGTGCAATTACCAAACTGGATACAACCAATATTTATGTAAAAGCCAAACGTCAGGAAGTGCAAACACTCCTTCAGCAATGCCTCGGGCTATGGTTTGAAACAAACCCTTCCGACTTTGCGGCTACGCCCGGCGAAACCATCAAAATCACGACGAACGTTGTTAGCCGGGTCAATGCGCCGGTTAAGCTGGTAAGCGTTCGCTACTCAACCGGAAAGGATACAACACTCAATCTGGCACTCAAATCGAATGACGTCATCCTGTTTCCAACCACATTGGTGATTCCGAAAACGCAGAAAATTTCTCAACCTTACTGGCTCGAAAAACCGATTGACAAAGGCTTGTTTCAGGTCGACAATCAGCAATTAATCGGCCTTCCCGAAAATCCACCAGCTCTAACTGCCAGCTACACCTTCGAGATTAGTGGACAGTCTTTTACGTACAGTCGTCCGGTAGTTTACAAATCGACAGATCCTGTTGATGGCGAAATCTATCGTCCGTTCATCATCCAGCCTGCGGTGACGGCCAACCTCACCGATCGCGTCTATGTGTTCGCCGATAACACCCCCAAAACGGCTGAAATTGTTGTAAAAGCGGGTCAGGCTAATCAAACGGGAACGTTGAAGCTGGATGTTCCGACGGGCTGGCGTATTGAACCAGCATCGGTACCCTTCTCACTGCTCCATAAAGGAGACGAGCAGCGGTTTACCTTTAGTGTTTCGCCAACGGCTCAGGCTAAAGACGGCAAGCTACAGGCTGTCATGACGACTGAAGCGGGCGCTTATACAACGGGCTTGCGTCTGGTTGCCTACAAGCATATTCCAACGCAAACGCTGTTCCCATCTGCCGATGCCAAATTGGTGAAGTTAGATGTGAAGGTGACCGCGAAAAACATTGGCTACATTGTTGGGGCAGGTGATGAGGTTCCAGCCGCTCTACAGCAAATGGGCTGCCGTGTTACGCTGCTTGGTCCTTCCGATCTTTCCGGAAATCTTTCTGGTTATGATGCCATTGTTGTGGGTGTTCGGGCTTATAACACCAATAAGTGGATGGCTCCTATCCAATCGAAATTAATGGATTACGTTAAAGAAGGTGGGACGATGATTGTGCAGTACGTTACGCCAGTTAATTCGTTTTTTCGGAATGAAGCGCCCTTGCCACAACTTGGGCCTTATCCGTTTAAAGTCGTGAATGAACGGGTAACAGAAGAGGATGCGCCCATGACGTTTATCAACCCGCAGCATTCATTACTCAATTACCCCAACAAGATTACTGAAGCTGATTTCTCGGGCTGGATTCAGGAGCGCGGTATTTATTTCGCCCAGGATTGGGACAAAGCCTACGAACCCATTTTCTCGGCCAACGACCAGAATGAAGCGCCCAAACAAGGAAGCCTGATTTATGCCAAGTATGGCAAGGGACACTTCATGTACACAGGACTCGTATTCTTCCGGGAATTGCCCGCCGGTGTACCTGGTGCCTATCGACTGTTTGCTAATATGATTTCTGTTGGAAGTAATAATGCAGCCTCTGTGTCGGGTTCTCAAACAAAATAGTATGACCTTGTGGTGATTGTGGTGTCGGGTTCTTAAACCCGACACAGCGAGGTTTTGAGAAACCTCGTGTAGCAATTCCGATTCTCGCGAGGTTTTGAGAAACCTCACTTGTCAGGTTTAAGAACCTGACACCACAATCACCACTGCAACTAATGTGGCTTCATCCATTCTAATTCGTCTTATAGAACGCACTAATAAAAGTCCGTTTCTATGGGTCTCCGCAACCGTACGCTACTAACCGAAGAACGTTGTTTTTTCATTACAACAACCTGCTACCAGCACCTACCACTTTTAAATGATTTAGCATGTTTCAATATACTGTTCGATAGTTTTAAGTTCTACAATGAGAAATACAAGGCAAAACTTCTGGCCTATGTATTGATGAACAACCACATCCATTTTATAATTTTCTTCGAAGTGGAAACTCGCCTGATTGAATACATGCGAGATTTTAAGAAGTTTACATCGCTAAAATTACGAGAGCATATTCAGACGCAACAAGTTGAGTTGGTTCAGTCGATCGGTTACGAACACCGTACTCAACATTTTAAGATATGGACTGATCGGTATGATGACGTGTATTTATATACTCGTGATGTCTGCGAAACTAAAATCGAGTATATCCACACGAACCCTGTGCGGGCTGGTTTAGTAAGTGATCCACTTGATTACCCATTTTCTAGTGCTGCTTTTTATGAAGGGAAGCGCCGAAAATCGCAATTAATGCATTATCGAGACATATTTTGAGTAGTCAGTGTGACGATGGTTTCAGTGGTGTCAGTTTCTTAAAACTGACACCACTAAAAAACTCTAAAAGCTAGTGTAGTTCTTCTACCTTCCAAAACGTCTGTTTCCCTTTCAGTTCAGCCTGTCGCATCATCTCATCAGCTCCCGCTGATGGGCCACCCACACGGAGAACCCCATCACAGTGATCGATGAGTCTAATGGCGACGGGATGAAAGATTTCGTTGAAAATCGCATCTCCAAGTTGAATAGAACCGGCTGTATGAATTAGCGGTAAGGCTATCCATTCGCCACAGATCGGCGTATGCCCAAGTCGATAAACGGCTAGGGCTGCTTCGTCCATAGCCTGCATATTTTTCGCGATCAAGGTAGGATCGTCATTGGTGCCAGAGCGATATGGTCCAGCTATGAGAATGAGCATGTTAGTTTTGATTTAACTGTTGTAACCGCAAATACTGGAGTAACATAATCGTCTTCCCATCCATAATGTCGCCATTTTTAATCATGGCCATAGCCTGACTAACGGGCAGCTCCAGAATGTCAATTTCTTCTTCGTCAATGCCACCCCCAGCGTTCCGTTCCGTATCGGCGGTGTAGTGAGCGAGGTAAAAAAACAACTTTTCCGTCACTGAGCCTGGACTCATATAAGCTTCCATAATTTTCTCTACCGACTGAATTCGATAGCCAGTTTCTTCTTCCGTTTCCCGCCGAATGGCGTCGTCGGGGTGCTCATCGTCGAGTAGACCAGCGCAAGACTCAATGAGCATTCCGGATGAGTTGCCATTCACGAAGGTTGGTAAGCGGAACTGACGAGTCAGAATTACCGTATCAGCCTCTGGATTATAGAGCAGAATGGTGGCTCCGTTACCCCGGTCATAAGCCTCACGCTGTTGAGTAGTCCACTGCCCATTTTTACCCAGATAATTGAATGTGAATCGTTTTAGGATGTACCAGTTATCAGAAAGTAATTTCTCCTCTGTTATTTGTACTCGTTCACTAGTCATTTGTTTAAAATTGTTTGATTTTGTTTATTTTTGAGCAAAAGAACTAAATCGGGTATGAATTTCCAACAGCGGAAACAACTTATTGTACAAACGGTAGAAGAGCAAGGATCAGTTGATGTGAGCGAATTGGCTGAATTACTACAAACGTCGGAGATGACCGTTCGCCGTGATTTGGTTCAATTGGCAGCTTCAGGCCTGCTTTACCGAACACGGGGGGGAGCCATGAAAGTGAGCTTAGCTACCGACAAACACCGATTTGCCAACAAGACTGCTGTTAATGCTGAACGAAAAGACTATATCTGCCAATTGGCGGCACAGGAAATTCAGGAAGGTGATGTGATCTTCATGGATTGTGGCAGCACCGTGTTTAGGCTCTGCCCTTTCATCCGAAATAAGCGTATTACTGTGATCACAAACTCGCTACCCGTTGTGGCTGAGTTGATGGTGTCAGAAGTGACAGTCAATTTGGTAGGTGGCGAAGTTGATAAAGAGCGACAGGCGGTTCATGGGCTGATAGCAGAAGAACATATGGCCCGTTATCGGGCTAATCGGGCATTTATTGGTGTCGATGGAATCTCGCTGGAGCATGGTCTGAGTGCTAACAGCGAGAAGGAAGCCAGTACAGCGACAACAATGGCCCGACAAACCGAAAAAGTTTACCTGCTCTGCGATTCATCGAAATTAGAAACCAACAAATACCTCTATTTTGCGCCATTAAGCCTGTTCCATGTGTTGATTACAGACAGGGAAGCGAACGCTGCTATTGTAGCAGCCTATCGACAGGCAGGTATTACGCTGATTAATTGACCTATGTACCAAATCTGGATTGATACGGGCGGCACCTTTACAGACGGCCTCGCTCTTGACCCAAATGGAAATTTGCGCCGAACCAAAGTGCTGAGCAGTAGTCGCCTGCGAGGACAGTTGATAGCGGGCAAACTTGTGGCTCCCTGGCTAACGGCACCTATTTTTGACGGGTATCAACTGCGGGTTATTGAGACAGATGAGGTCTTTACGATAGAATCGCTGACGGTTGATGGAGTATTGGAGCTTCGTAATGCCGACAAGATGTACACATTACACACTGTCGAACTTTTTACGGGCGAAGAAGCTCCCGTCTTAGCGGCTCGACTCTTAACCCAAACACCCGTTAACCGACCATTTCCACCTCTGGAAATGCGGCTAGGAACAACCAAAGGCACTAATGCCCTACTCGAACGCAAAGGTGGTCGTGTAGCCTTGCTTGTGACAAAAGGGTTTAAAGATTTACTTAAAATCGGGACGCAGCAACGCCCAGATCTGTTCCAACTAGCCATTCCCCCTGCCGAAGTACTCTATGATACAGTACTGGAAGTAGACGAACGCATAGCTGCCAGCGGGCAAATTCTGACCCCCTTATCGACTCAAACTAGTGCAGAATTAGTTGAACAAATTCGGGAAGCGCAACCAGATGCTATAGCCATATCCTTCCTGAATGCGTATCGAAATCCAGTACATGAACGTCAACTCCATGAGGCTCTGACGCAGGCTGGTTTTACTTATATAACTCGTTCAAGCCAGGTTTCGGTAACTCCTCAGTACGTATCTCGCACACAAACAACCGTTGTGGATGCCTATCTGACGCCGGTTATGCGATCTTATCTGGACAATGTGCAACTGCAACTGGGTGGTGGTAACGTTCGGATTATGACCAGTTCGGGAGGGTTGGTTCGGGCTGATTTGTTCCAACCCAAAGATAGTTTGCTGAGTGGTCCGGCTGGAGGTGTCATTGGAGCCGCTGCTATAGCTGCCAATCAGCCCGTGTTAATCCTCGATATGGGCGGTACAAGTACCGATGTTGCCCGAATTCAAGGTGGAGTTGATTATCGGTTTACGACCAAAATCGGCCCTTTCGATTTACAGTTGCCTTCGCTAGCTATTGAAACCGTGGCCGCTGGCGGTGGATCGGTGTGCTGGTTCGACGGCTCCCAATTGCGAGTTGGACCACAGAGCGCAGGAGCTAACCCTGGCCCAGCCTGTTATGGGGCCACTGCAACAGGCCAGCCTCTTTTACTGACTATTACAGACGTAAACCTGCTGCTGGGTAAACTTCACCCAAAACAGTTTGGTATTCCTGTATTTCCCCAAAAAGCACAGGATGCGTTGTCAGAAGTCATCCGGCAAATCGAAGTAAAAACTGGTAATCAGCCTAAGCCATTGACGGTACTGCGTGGTTTTGAGCGGATTGCCAATGAGACGATGGCCGGAGCCATTCGTAAGATTTCAGTAGCACGAGGCTTCGACCCCAAAGAGTATGGTTTATTAGTTTTTGGGGGGGCAGGTGGGCTCCACGGCTGCGCGATTGCCCTACTGCTGGGTATGGAGCAGATGATTCTACCGTTCGATGGTGGATTACTGAGTGCCTACGGAATTGGGCAGGCGCAAATTGAGCGAATGGCCACACGGTCGGTCTTACAACCTTTATCTGTTGTTGATGCGGAACTACCAGCACTGGCTGACGACTTGATCCAAACGGCTACAAGGGCCTTGCGGGAAGATGTTGGGGCTAACGCATCTATTGAAACGAAAGCCATTTCGCTGTTCCTGCGTTTGTTAGGGCAGGAATCAGCTATTGACATTCCAATTAGTGACAATCTGGAAGACGACTTTCGGGAAAAATACCAGCACCTCTATGGCCACTTTCCTGCAGATAAGCCTATTGAGTTAGAGAGTATACGAGTTATTGTTAGCACAGTAAGCAGCGAAAATCCGGTAAGTAGCTCATCAGTAAGTCATCATCATGCTGCGCCAGCCTTCCAGACAGATGTCTACCCAGCCTACGACTGGACGCAACTAAGTGAAGGAGATACATTTCGCGGGCCAGCGCTATTGCTTAATACAACTTCCTCTGCCTTCATTGAGTCCGGCTGGCGACTAATTGTTCAGGCAAACAAGAATGCCCTTGTTGACTACATTGCTGATGACGAAGAAGAATCAATTATCGAATCAAATGAGGTTATTCAACTTGAACTTTTTACACAGCGTTTCCGGGCGATTGCCGAAGAAATGGGCGCCCAATTGCAGCGTACCGCCTTCTCGGTCAACGTAAAGGAGCGGCTCGATTTTTCATGCGCCCTGCTCGATGCCAATGCCGAACTGGTCGCCAATGCCCCGCATATTCCGGTTCATTTAGGGAGTTTGGGTGTGTGTGCTCGTCTGGTTCTGGCGGCCATGCCTACACTTGAACCGGGCGATGTTGTCATTACGAACCATCCGAAATATGGCGGCTCTCATCTTCCCGATGTGACGTTGCTGAGTGGTGTTTTTACCGATGCGAATGAGTTGATTGGCTATGTAATTAACCGGGCGCACCATGCTGAAATTGGTGGTAAAGTTCCTGGATCAATGCCTCCCGACGCCGTATCATTGATAGAAGAAGGCGTCGTGTTAGAGCCAATGTACGTCGTAAAGAACGGGCAGTTTTTGTGGGAAAACGAACTCGCCGAACGGTTTACAAAAGCTCCTTATCCGAGCCGTGCTTTAGCCGAGAACCGAGCGGACATAGAAGCCGCACTGGCATCGTTGAAAGCAGGAGAAACAGCACTTTGTCAGCTTGTTAGTCAATATAGTCTGCCAACGGTGCGGCACTATATGAAACGCTTGCAGCAATCGGCAACTGATGCCATTTCGGCTGTTCTGAAGCCATTAGCCGGGAACATATACAGAGCCGAAGAAGCATTGGATGATGGGCATCAGATTCGTTTGGAAATTCGCGTGGCTGACGATTCCTCCAGGCAACGAATTCAGTTCGATTTTTCGGGAACATCTGGTGTACATCCACACAATCTTAACGCTAACATTTCCATTTTGTACAGCGCGGTCTTATATGTACTCCGGCTATGGTGTGGGCGAGATATTCCGTTGAATGAAGGCTTAATGGCTCCGGTCGACTTATTGCTGCCTGAGTCATCGTTTCTCAATCCAGTTTTTCCCGACGATCCTGCCTTGTGTCCGGCTGTAGTAGGCGGAAATACCGAAGTTAGTCAACGGTTGGTCGATACGTTACTAAAGGCTCTCGGCTTAGCCGCTTGCAGTCAGGGAACCATGAATAATTTTCTATTCGGTAAGTCGAGCGCGACCCCGGATCAATTTGGCTATTACGAAACCATTGGTGGCGGAACAGGGGCTACTACGTATGCAGATGGGCGCTCAGCGGTACATCAGCACATGACAAATACTAAACTCACTGATCCTGAAGAACTGGAACGACGTTATCCTGTGCGTTTGCATCAGTTTGCTATTCGTACAGGTTCTGGGGGAGCGGGGCAGTGGAGTGGGGGCGATGGTATTATTCGCGAAATTGAATTTCTGGAACAAGTACAGGCAACCCTATTGAGCCAACATCGAGTAGTAGCTCCCTATGGAATAAACGGCGGCAAACCAGGAGAAACGGGTCGTCAAACGCTGATTTTTACTAACAGCCAGGAAGAAAGCTTACCGGGTATTTTCACAAGAGTGATGCAGCCTGGGGAACGCATTCGAATTGAAACACCAGGGGGCGGAGGGGCTGGATTGCAGACAGAGTAGAGATCCTATTTAGTAAACACGGGGCGGGCCGCTCCGCGTTTACTAAATTCATTTAGTTCCCCAATGCGTTATAGATTAGCAACTGGTTGTTCGTAACGACACGGTCGCCGGGAGTTAAGCCACCCGATAAATACGTTTTAGAACCAATCGACTTGTAGATGTCTACTTCGCGTACAAGAGGTTGATTCTTATTGTTGACCATGACCACGAAGTTTCGATTTTTATCAAATACAACAGCCTTTGCCGGAATAGCTACCCGTTTGTCGTGCCCTGCGTAGGTAACGCTCACATTGGCAAACATTTCGGGTTTGAGTCTGTAATCGGCATTATCAAGTGTAACACGGACTTTAAGTGTTTTGCTGTCGGGATCGAGTACGTTAAAGATTTTGTCAATCCGACCACGAAAGATTTTATCTGGGTAGGAAAGGGTCGTAATTGTTGCCTGATCGCCTTCTTTCACATTCGACAAGTCTGATTCGTAGACGTTTGCCAATACCCAGACATGGTCGAGGTTCGAGATGGTGAATAAATTTTCTGGATCGTCGGAGCGAAGTTCCATACCTTGTGACGCTGACTTTTCGACAATGAAGCCACTTACCGGGGCCTTTACAATATAAACGGCTCCATTTCCACCCACAATCCGACGCCGTTCATTTACGCGGTTTACTTCACCTTTGGCGGCCAGCAATTGTTCCTGACTAGCTACCAGTTCTCGTTGAGAGCTCAGACCGGCTTTGGTCATATCCTCGGCAACCTGCAGATTTTTCTGGGCTACAGATAGTTGACCTTTTGCTTCTACACTTTGCTGCTCCAGGTCGGCCAAATCTCCCGATCGGATTACTGCCAGCGTTTGACCTTTTTTGACGTAATCACCTAAATCAGCTTTAAGCGTCTCTATGTGACCACCTACCAGCGGAAATACCTTTACAACCTGGTCCTGGTTGAACGTGATCTTACCCGTTAAATTTAATTCATTGCTGGCGTTCTCGTATTTAGCGGTATCGAAGGCTGCTGTAGCCAATAGATTCGTTTCCTGCCGTTCTGTAGAGGTAGCTGTCTCCTCCGATTTCTGAGCTGTACTGTCACAACTACTTAAGCTATTCAATGATAACAGCCCAATCACAGCGATTAATGGCCAACGGCGTGTAGGATGAATTGTCGGGAGTGGATTCGGGCAAACAACCAGCCTAACTGACGACTTCTGGTCGTTTGTTAGTAGGTTATCGTTTATAAGCCCAAGTCGATTGCGGAGTAGGGAATAAACGAACGCAAATGGGTATTTTTTCATAATGTTATGGCGCCTGAAACAATATAGATTTTACCTGGCTGGCAAGTAAAAGGAGCCATTACAAAAGTCTACTTTCCTAATTAAAGGCTT
Organism: Spirosoma arboris; assembly: GCF_009754945.1. GTDB lineage: Bacteria > Bacteroidota > Bacteroidia > Cytophagales > Spirosomataceae > Spirosoma > Spirosoma arboris. The sequence goes on along the minus strand of NZ_WPIN01000017.1, from coordinate 51,118 downwards.
CTTAAACCCAAATTAAAAGGTTATTAAACCCCTAACGCAGCAGTGCCTGTCGGGGATAATGCGACAGGCACTGCATTTTCAAATACGTTGAGTAAATCGGGTACTATTACTTATGCTTTTAAAGAAGATTCTGCCGAATCGATGCCTGATTTAGCATTATCAGCCAGTTCTTCAACTTTGTCATTATAGTCATCCTTAGCCTGCGATTTACCTTTATTAAAAGCGGCCTGTGCCTGATCTTTATACTGATTGTATTGCTCTTTGGCTTTGTCAGTATATTGATTTACCTGGCTAACAGCCTGATCGTATCCTTCTTTCACTTGCGATACTCCCTTTTCCCACTGGTCTTTTAAATCGCCGGTTCGCTTGTTGGCTTCTTCCGTTAGTTTTTCGCGTGTTTCTTTGCCGCTACGTGGAGCCGTTAAAAGACCAATAACAACGCCGGTAATAATGCCGGCCAGAAAATCTCGTGTGCTTCTCATTGTTTACTGTGTTTTAGGTGAGTGTTTATTTCAGGTGATTAGCGGGCTATTGCTTGGCCTTCTTTTTCGCCTGATTAACCAGATCCTGCGTTTTTCCGGCCGCTGAATCGACATAATCATTATACTGGTTCTTGATGCTGTCCAGACCTGATTGTAGTTGATCCTGCAAGTCTTTGAAAAACGAATCTGATTCAGACGAGATGCGTTTACGAGTTTTTTTGCCGCTTTCGGGAGCCAGCAGAATACCAATAACCGCGCCGACCGCTAATCCTACTAAAACTCCTGGTAGTGATTTCATGATTTCTAACTTTGGTGAATGACTTATGGTTCCAATATCGCTAATCTACTAGAAAATACTGTACCACTACTTGAAAAATAAGATAAGTGGTTGTAAATAAGTCAATTGTGTTAAAGTATTGGTTTGCACTGTTGAGGATTTTTTTCTACAAGGGCGTCCACGTTTTACGCAATAGTCCCAGTTTATAGTCATAGTATCCCCAATTCTTTAGCGCCCTTAATACTTGTGACAGGCTACTTGTGTTGTGCATTACATGGACAAAAAAAATCCCCGCGCTCAACTTGGCGCAGGGATTCCGTACCCACCGTAACTTGTACTTAACCTAAAATGATTTTCTGCGGATTAACCGCGCCTAACGCAACAAAATGGTTAGAAATGATCTATATCACTGGTGATAATTTCATAACTGGTGTACTTCCTTCTTCACACTCCACGACCCTGTATCAAACGTAGAATAATCGCTATCACTGCAATTACCAGCAGGATATGGATTAAACTACTGCTGCCGATCCCCGTACCTAAAACTCCTAAGAAGCCCAGGAGCCAGATAATAATCAAAATGACAGCAATAGTGTAAAGAAGGTTTCCCATGACGTATTATTGAGTAAATCAGAACAAACTATCTCGCAATTGATAGTTTGATTAGAAAAAGTTGTGCCAATATTGGTGAAAACATGCAATTGGTTTCAATACATCCCCTTATACGCTTGTAAATGAGCATTTAAATGAGTTATATTCTTAAAAAAGAGCTAGCAATGAAAGTAAGTTCTAAAAACAAAAACTGTGGATTAAATTCTACACATGTAGAATAAGCGTAGAAAAATGACTCGATTAATTGTTGCGCGCTGTCTAATGGATTCGTGTATCGTTGACATTAATTAAGGAAATTATAAGCGCAATTAGTTAATCTAATGGGTATTAATAGATGTTACTACCCGAAACTTAGTCAGCCCAAACACTTTCGGCACATATTTTATACATAGTAGTGTAGTAAGAACACAAAAGAAAACGAAATGAGCCGTGGTAAATACAATAACAGGGGTTAGTATGGGACAACAATATAGGCCGATTCCCGTCAATACAGCGCTGCTCGCCAAACGTGTATTGATTGTAGATGATGAGGCTGATATCTGTCTGTTGCTATCGGGTTTGTTACGTCGCCTGGGCTACCAGCCTACCTGCGCCCATTTTATTGAAGAAGGTCGTCAATGCCTGCATACACAGAAATTCGATGCTATTTTCCTGGATCTAAATCTGCCAGATGGATTAGGTTTTGATCTTCTGCCTACTATTAAAGAAGACCAAACTGAAGCTAAGATTATTATGATCAGTGCGTTCGATGGACAGGCCGAACGTCGTCGGGCTACTGAGCAGGGAGCCGATTATTTTATTGGTAAACCGTTCACGCGCCGTTCGGTAGAGATGGCTTTGCAAACCATTCAGGTTTGAGTAACTTTGTTCATACAGCTAAGGTAGATTTTTTCGTTGTTCATTACTGGACATGGTCTGTCTGAACAAGTTCAATGCCGCTTCATGGAAAAAATTCTGATTATTGACGATAACAATGATATATGCCTGCTTCTGGAGCGTTTTCTGGGCAAGCAAGGCTATAAAACGGCGTCGGTACAGCGGGGAGATGATGGGCTGGTTCTGTTACGGAAAGAAGCTTTTGAGTTAGTCATTTGCGATTTTAAACTTCCTGATATTGACGGTCTCGAAATGCTCCGTCGTATCAAGGTTATGCACCCTACTACTGCTGTCATTATCATCACGGGCTATTCTGATGTTCGGATGGCTGTGCAGACGGTGAAACATGGGGCTTATGATTACGTAACAAAACCGCTTTATCCTGACGAAATACTGTATACGATAAAAGCAGCTCTCGAACGGCGTTTGCAGTCGTTAAATCAAGCGAAAAGTTCACCAACAACGGCTACGGCTACAGCGAATACAGCGAAAGTAGGTGCCGTAAAACAAGCGCCCGTTAAAGTCCCCTTAACGCCCGATGGTAAACGGTTTATTTTTGGAAGAAGCCGTGCCGCTGAGCAACTCCAGAAACATATTGATCTGATTGCGCCTACCGACATGTCGGTTATTATAACCGGCGAAACCGGTACAGGTAAGGAGTTTGTCGCCAATGCTATTCATTTGAAAAGCAAACGTGCTGATAAACCATTTGTCGCAATTGATTGTGGTGCCCTTGGAAAAGAATTAGCCGGTAGTGAATTGTTTGGCCATGTGAAAGGGTCATTCACGGGCGCCATGTCTGATAAGGCCGGTAGCTTTGAATTTGCCAATGGGGGCACCATCTTTCTGGATGAAATTGGAAATCTGTCGTACGACAACCAGATTAAATTGCTACGGGTACTACAGGAACGCAAAATCCGTCGTATTGGTAGTAACCAGGATATTCCAGTCGATGTACGGATTATTGTTGCTACCAATGAAGACCTGCGCGAGGCTGTTCGGCAAGGAAAATTCCGGGAAGATATCTATCACAGAATTGCTGAATTTGAAATGCACTTATCGCCTTTACGCGAGCGTAAATCCGATATTATGATTTTTGCTGAACACTTTCTGGAACTGGCCAATCAGCAACTAGAGAAGGATATTCAGGGTTTTGAGGAAGAAGCGAAAGAGAAACTAAAGGAATACTACTGGCATGGTAATCTGCGCGAGTTGCAGAATGTGGTGAAAAGGGCCGTATTACTTACTCAGGGCGACTATATTGAAGCCGATGTATTGCCTCATGAAATTATTTCTCCCCAGTATCTTACGCCCGAAGATACAAACAGTGGTAATATTCAGATCAATTACGACCCGGCACGGCCCGGTGTACCGGTCTTTAGCCAATCGGCAGCTAATTTGAAGTCGGTATCTGAAAATGCTGAACGGGCCGCTATTTTGAAAGTACTGGAGAAAACAGGCTACAATAAAACCAAAGCTGCCGAAGTCCTCAACATCGACCGTAAAACGCTTTACAACAAGTTGAAAGCGTACGATATTCATTTGTAAAGGAAGTGGTAAGTAGTAAGTTAAGAAGTGGTAAGTGGCTGGCGCATAATTAGTATATCTAGCGCCAGCCACTTACCACTTCTTTAGTTCACGCTAAATCCAACCGAAAGCAGGCCGACGCCATTTTTAGCATTTCCCAGTATTGTGTTGGCCGCACCGCTGTTGGCAATGTTTTGTAATCCCTGCTCATAGCGAGCACCGATAAATGCTTTGCCAAAGTAAAGGTTCAGTCCCCCCGCAATCCCATAGTCAACCTTATTGAAATTATCCCGGTTGAGTGCACTTGATCCGTTACCAAAATCGCCATTTGAGTTGATGTTTGAATTCAACAGATAAGACACATACGGACCCGCCTGCAATTCAACTGCCTGTCCTAACTTAAACGTAGCCAAAACAGGTAATTCAGCATAATTGAGTTTGAACGTATTTTTGCCCGTAAACCCAATAACGTTATACGTTGCCGACGCGCCTTTGGTCATATAGAGCAACTCTGGCTGAATGGCAAAAAACTCACTGACCGGTATTTGCGAGAATACACCTAGGTGAAAGCCAATACGTTCGTTTTTGTTAGTAGCTCCCTGGCTGTCATAGAAGAGTGAACTTGCATTTAAACCACCTTTTAATCCGACCCGCGTTTTTCCCTGTGCGCTAGCATCTGTCGAATTAAAAATTAGGGCGCCTGCCGTAAGCATAGCGACTGCAAATAAGATTTTTGTTGAATGGTTCATAACGTTTTTTGATTTACGAGCAGGCTATAAATTATACCTATCCTGGCTAAGTACTGTGTTAAATTCGTGCCAAAGTCAACCAATCTGCCTGAAATGGCCTTTTGTGCCTGATTTACTTAGATTTATGAGACACCTGAAAGCTGATGGATTACCTGAATTTCCTAGAAAGGGCGAGTAAGAAATTCCCCAAATTGTAGAAGCCATCATTCAATTTCAGTAACCGAAGAAGGTCATTTGATAAACAGAATTGCACGCTAATCTGCCCATAGAAAAACTATCTCGAAAGGCCCAATGCTTTACATTAATTTATTTGTAACTAATTGATAGCTAGATGATAGGTCATTGATGAGCCTAGAGTGAAGAAAAAGTAGTTACTGCGCATTTAGGTAGGTATGAACATGACTTGTATCAAGATAGAGCCCTGTATCCTATGTACTAGTAAATTATACGTTAATAAATTGATGTTTTTGAGTAATTTTGGAGGAGAGAGAAATTTATAAAATCAGTACAAATAGAGTCAGAATCGCTAACCGGATAGGAACGTAAGGGTGGTTTACCGATTACCTAAACGTAGAAATTTGATTAGCACTTAGTCGCCGTAACTTTTATTGACCCGTATGCACCGTAGACTTACATCCATGACCATTCTGATTGCTGATGATGATACAGATGATCGCCTGTTTATGGATAAGGCACTTCGTCAGAGTGGTTATACACAGAATATTCAATTTGTTGAAGATGGTGAAGAGTTGATGGAATATCTACGCCAGGAGGGCCGTTATAACGATCAGAATGCTCCCTGGCCTAATTTATTGATTTTGGACCTGAATATGCCCCGGAAAAATGGCTTTCAGGCGCTTAATGAAATTAAAGATGATCCTAAACTTCGCCGGTTACCAGTGGTGGTTATGACTACCTCATCTGCCGATGAAGATGTACTGAAAACCTATAATCTCGGCGTTAATTCATTTGTAACAAAGCCATTTAATTTTAATCGGTTGGTTGAAATGGTGAGTGCTTTGAAAACATACTGGATAGATACCGTTAAATTACCATAAACAGGATACAGTGAGCCCTTATAGGTAAACACTATCGCTAATTACTGCATACTGTCAATTTCACTGCCAACTACTCACGGTTTATGATACCTGCTGCTCTCGATGTTATTGAAAAAAAGGAAACGATTCGCATCCTTCTCATTGAAGATGACGAAGATGATTATCTGCTTACCAAAGCCTTAGTTTCAGTTAGGGAAAATGCCTCGATCAAACTTGATTGGGTAGATAGCTATGACCGTGGACTGGCAGCCATTGACACTGGTAATTACGATGTGTATCTGGTTGATTATCGCCTGGGTCCTTATACGGGTATTGATCTGATTCAGGAGGCTTTCCGAATGGGTTGTCGCGCCCCTATGATCCTGCTTACAGGGCAGGACGACCTAACCGTCGATCAATCGGCTCTTGAGCTGGGAGCTGCCGATTATTTAGTGAAAGGGCGTATCGACGCGCAACTTCTCGGCCGTAGTATTCGCTATGCGCTTCGGCAGGCCAGCGTGCTGGCCGAAGTTGCCCAAAAAGAAAATAAATACCGAACTCTGTTTGAGCGCTCAATCGACGCCATTTTTGTGGCCAATGACGAACTTCGTTTTCAGGACGCCAACTCATCTGTTGAGCGATTGTTAGGCTACAGCCGGGATGAACTCCGACACCTGAATCCAGCGCGACTTTTTGCCGATCTGAATCATTTACGTAATCTACGATTTAATGTTCGTGAGCACGGTCAGATTAAGGACTTCGAAACAACACTTATTCATCGTAATGGACGTAAACGGATTTGTATGATTTCAGTTTGGTCTGTTGAGGATATGATTGGCCATCCAGAGTGGTATCAGGGAATCGTACGTGACATTACCGATCAGAAACGAGCTCAGCAAGATCTGATTTTGGCCGAGAAGCTAACAATGACAGGCAAAATTGCCCGTAGCATTGCTCACGAGGTGCGTAATCCGCTTACCAACCTTAGTCTGGCTCTGGAACAACTCAAAGACGAACTGGATACCGATAGTGAGTATGTTGGCATGTTTACCGACATTATTGGTCGCAATGTAGACCGTATTGGGCAACTCATCACAGAAATGCTCAACTCTTCGAAACCCCGCGATCTGGATCGGAAAAAACAGGATTTCAATGGAGTTGTCAAAGAGACGCTACAACTGGTTAGTGATCGGATTAAGCTGAAACGAATGCGACTTGAAACGCATTTCACAAACGACGATTGCCAGGCGTTACTTGACCGCGATCAGGTGAAGACGGCGTTGCTCAATATTCTGGTCAATGCCGTCGAAGCAATGGAAGAGGGTAAAGGTGTACTGTCTGTGCGAACGAATTGCACCGATAACAATCGAGTATGTGTAGAGGTAAGTGATAATGGCGGTGGCATTAGTGAATCAGATAGACAACGACTCTTTGATCCTTTCTTTACAGGCAAGTCGGGTGGTATGGGATTGGGATTAACAGCAACTCAGAATATTATTAATAGCCATAAAGGGTCAATTGAAGTAGAAAGCAAGGTGGGAGAGGGGACCACATTCCGATTGTTGTTTCCGAAATAAGCGACTAGGCGCATCCGACGTACTCAAATTTCAGTAAGCATAAACTTAATAGTTAACCAGCTTTTACACAGAGCTGGTTTTTTTGTGGAATTGAGTGGGTAAAAACATACACACCACCTCTGATAAATTCTACAGATCTGGTAGGAAATCAACAGGTAAAGCCAACTGAACTTTCTATGAATTAATCTTTAATTGATTGATAATGAATTGATAAAAGAATAAGAATGGACGGTTACATCGACCAATTATAGAAATGGCACAATATAAGCTATCTACTAGATAACCTACTAACTAACTCTATGTGGTCTATAACTCATTTTCCGGCGGCCATGCGGTCATTAAACCCGAGTACTCGGGCAAAGGCAATTGAGATTGCGAATCAACTGATTGAACAAGGGCAGTTAGATAAGCAACACATTATCATGATGAGTGTTGAGGAGGCCCGCCGATGGGCACGCTATGAAGGCGCCAATCGGGAGTGGTCCAGTAAAACTATGCAACCTTACGCCTAACTACGTTTCATATAACTTAAAGCTGCCATTTGCTATGATCTGGAAGAAAAATATTTACGATTCGTTAACAAGTTGTGCAACTCTTTGTAATGAGTTTGCCACAGAATGTTCCAATGCAGAAGACATCGAAGCTCGCTATCGCAGTATTTTCCTCAATCTGGATTGTGCCGATATGTGCCGTAATCTAGCCATGCTATACGTTCGTGGTTCCGAAAACGCACGATTACTGGCAAAAGCATGTATCGAAGTGTGTGAAAAATGTTCGCAGGAAGTAAGTCAGTTTGATACAGATCGCAGTCGCCAGATTTATGCTATATGCCAGCAAACGATTTGCAGCTGTGTTACTATCATCGATATGGGCCATCAGACCGATAGAGAAGCTCAAAACCCGGCGGTTACACCAGCTTCTTTGTTTTATGGTATTGATCTGCGCGAAACACTTTATAATTAAGTAAGAATCAGCTAATTAAGCAGGTAAGTGGTAAGCAGTAAGATGGGAATAAACTCACTTATTACTTACCACTTACTCATTTATTACTTTTATATTTCAACGTTATGGAAACTAAAGAACAGGTTAACAAACCCTTAGAAAAAGTTCGCGAGATGATCGAAGACATTCGTATCGCGATGATGACTACCGTTGATGAGCAGGGTAATTTAGTCAGTCGACCGATGGCTGCTCTGGAGGTAGATGGAGATGGGACAATCTGGTTTTTTACGAAGCGATCATCCCCTAAGGTGGACCAAATCGATCATAATGACCATCGTGTGAATCTGGCGTTTGCGTCTGTTAGCAATGCAGATTATGTGTCGGTATCGGGCCACGCACAGGAATTTGCCGATAAAATTAGAATAAACGAACTCTGGAATCCTCAGGCAAAAGCCTGGTTTCCAGATGGAAAAGATGATCCGGAGTTAACATTGTTGAGAGTCCATATCGATATGGCCGAATACTGGAGTGCCAGCGATAGCCGGATGATTCGACTAATTCAGCAGGCAACGGCTGTTATTACCGGTAATCCACCAAAAATGGGCGAGAACGAAAAAGTTTACAATAATTAATGCGTGAATGTGCAAATGAGTGATTGAGTGAATAGCTGTCGCAAAACCTATTCATTCAGTCACTCATTTGCACATTCACGCATTATGATTATTTCAGTCGCAGGAGTATCGATGAACGAGCCGGTACCGTGAAGGGCTTACCTCCTTGCGTTGGCGTACTGTTAGGATTGACTTGCCCGGCAAACGTATCGACGACAACTTCCCAGGATGAGCTTTTCCGGCCAATTTTCGGGAGCATAAACGGAATATCTTCCCAGTAGGCATTCAAAATCCAGATTAGCTGTTCATCGCCAATATCCTGACCGTCTTCGGTTTGTTCCGATACGCGGAGGCCATCAATGAAAAGAGCCAGACAGTGTGTATTGGGGTTGTTAAGGTCATCAGCCGTCATTTCCCCCCCATCTGCAAGCAGATAGGCTACTTGTTCGCTACCAAAAAAACGGCGTCGACTCAAAAGGGGAATCGCCTGACGGAGGGCTGTAAGTTGGCTTGTAAACTCAAACAAGGCTTGTTGCTTCTCGTTCCAGTGCCAATCCATCCAGCTAATCTCACTATCCTGATTGTAGCCATTATTGTTGCCATGCTGGGTTCGACCACACTCATCGCCCATCACGATCATGGGCGTCCCCTGGCTGAGTAGCATTGTTGCCAGAAAATTACGTTTCTGACGCTCGCGAAGGTCATTAATGGCCGGATCATCGGTTGGGCCTTCGGCTCCACAGTTCCAACTCATATTATCGTTGGAGCCATCGCGGTTATCTTCGCCATTAGCTTCATTGTGTTTGTCGTTATAACTGACCAGGTCATTGAGTGTGAAACCATCGTGAGCCGTGATCAGATTGACGCTATTGCCTGGCGATCGACCATCAGCGGCATATAAATCAGGGCTGCCTAGTAAACGAGTAGCTGTTTCAGCGGCCTTGCCATCGTCGCCTTTCCAGAAGCCCCGAAGCGTATCCCGATACTTTCCATTCCACTCAGACCAGCGTACGGGAAAACCACCCACATGATACGATTGTATATCCCAGGGTTCGGCAATAAGTTTTACCTGCGCCAGAATCGGGTCTTGCGCTACTGTATCCAGGAATGACGAGACGCTGCCAAACTCTTCGTCGGTACGAATCAAGGCCGAGGCTAAATCGAACCGGAAACCATCGACGTGCATGTCCGTTACCCAATAGCGCAGGCTATCCATAACCAACTGCAATACGCGCGGATGACTCAGGTTAAACGTATTACCCGTGCCGGTATAGTCCATGTAATATTCAGGACTATCGCCAACCTGATGATAATAAATTCGATTGTCAATGCCCTTAAACGAGAGTAAAGGCCCTAATTGGTTGCCTTCGGCAGTGTGGTTATAGACAACATCCAGAATCACCTCAATACCTGCCTTGTGCAGGTTCTTGACCATCTGCTTGAATTCAACAACCTGTTGGCCCGCCATCCCGGATGATGAATAGGTGTTTTGGGGAGCGAAGAAACCGATGCTATTATAGCCCCAGTAACTTTCGTCTGTAAATTGATGAACGGGCAAAAGCTCTACGGCTGTAACACCTAGTTTCTTGAGATAATCCGTTACTTCTGGTGTACCTAATCCAGCATACGTACCCCGAATGGCTTCATCGATGGTTGGATGGAGATGCGTTAACCCCTTTACATGCATTTCGTAAATAATGGAACGATGTAATGGGATTGCTGGAGCGGTATCATCTTCCCAATCGAAAGCGGTATCGACAACCACGCTTTTGGGCATGGTAGGGCCACTATCTTCCTGACTCATCACTAAATACTCGTCAGAACCGTCTTCACTCGATGTTGGTTTTTTATAATCGTAGGCCAGCCAGGAATCCTGGTGGTTAACCGGTGCATTGATGGCCTTGGCATAGGGATCAAGCAGGAGCTTGTTCGGATTAAAAAAATGACCTGCCTGTGGTTCATAAGAACCATCAACCCGAAAACCATAGAGTTGACCGGGCTGCAACCCATCGAGATAAATATGCCAGACTAAGTCTGTGCGCTCTGCAAGCGGGATTCGAGCGGTTTCGTGACTGGGATCAGCGGAGTCGTAAAGACATAGATAAACGGCGGTGGCGTTTTCGCTGAACAGGGTGAAGTTAACACCCTGGCCATCATACGTGGCACCCAGTGGATAAGGTTTACCTGGTTTGGATTGGATTGATTCAGAAAACGAATTTGCATTAGACTGTTTACTCATAACGTGTTTTGTGTAGGAATACGTAGGTTCACTTTGGTAAATTAACACCCTGTAGGATACGAATGTTTTAATGAGGAAAGGACACAAAAAAGCCTACCCCCAATGGGAGCAGGCTTTCCAATCCCACCATTCACTACACTACCAAGGCCAGACGAGCCATTGTTGAATTGGCCGAGTCGATACTCTGCTTCTGGCGAAGCAGCAACTCGCGCGTACTGGCTGCTAAGTCTGTTTCCTGAAGTACGGAGTTATAGGTATTCAGGGCTTCCTGATCTCCCCTATGGCATTCCTGTACAACAGCTTTATCATCATTGGTGGAAAACGTTGATTTGATGTTAATCCAGGCACGGTGTAAATCAGCGGCTATGCTGGTGCCATTATCGGGTTCTCCACCCAGTGTCCGTATCTCACGATCCAATTCCTGTGCAAACTCAGCCCGCTGGCGTGACTGCGCCAGGAGCAGTGTTTTTAATTCCTTATCGTCTACATTCTCAGACGCTTCCTGATAGCCTTTTTCGGCATCATGGCTGAGGGTCAACAGTTGGCTTAGTTGATCGAGGATTTCACCTCGGGTTACTTTTACATTCATAACGTTGTTGGATTTGTTGTGTTAATTAGGATGGAAAAGTTCATAACGTTTCGAGTTGAGCAAATCAGAAAGTATAGTAATCAGTAATTGCTTTTTGGTAAGATCATGCCCTTTCATAAGCATGTAATCATCGGCAGAGCCTGGGCGTTGACGATAGTACCTTGAACAGTTCATTATCTTCTTGGTGAACTTCGACGATCCTACCTTCAGCTCTGCCCTTGTAGCCCCAACTTAACCAACTCAATTCGTTGCCGTTTGTGGGACTATTCATGGTATATAATTAGGTAATGGGGTGAAGAGGAAGAAATCAGTTGGTTAAGCATAGTTTGCTTAACCAACTGAACGGTCTTTACTCCCCTAGTTTGCCATTTTTAGCATCCTTTTGCATTTGTTTATTAGCAAATACGGCTATATCGACTCTACGGTTTTTTTGACGGCCAGCTGCTGTAGCATTATCGGCAATTGGCTGTGCTTCACCGTAGCCTTTCTCATCAACACGAGACGTTTTCACACCCTGACGTTCCAGGAAGCTGGCAACGGCATCGGCACGTTGCTTAGATAAAGCTAGATTATGTTCTGCCGAACCTGTAGCATCTGCGTGTCCCTCGACAAGAATGTCGGTATCTTCTTCTTTATTTAGGGTTTGTGAGAAGTTGATCAGCTGTTGCCGAGTGGACGATTTCAAGGCATAAGAGTCTGTGTCGAACAGGATGTCAGAACCCAGACTAACTTTAATACCTTCTCCAACTCGTTCTACCTGAGCATCGGGCATTTGGCGTTTAATTTCTTCAGCCCGTTTGTCCATTCGCCGACCGATTACAGCGCCGGCTGCTCCACCAACTGTTGCGCCCAAAATAGCTCCCAGTGCTGTATTGCCTTTTGTTTTACCAAGCATTGCGCCTAATACGGCTCCACCACTGGCACCAACTATAGCTCCCTTTTGGGTTTTGTTCAAATTCTTTTTCTGAGCAATTGACAGATTACCTGTCAAAAGGCTAACAGTCATCAGAAGCGCAAGCGACTTCGTTCCGACTGATTTCCATTGATAATTCATAGCGTTGTGAATATTTGGTATTGCCTATAGATACCCAAACCCTGTACCAGTTTAAGTGAGTATATAAAATGATGGCCTTATTGTTAGATTAACTATTTGATAGTTAGTTGATTAAATAATGAAAGGATTGTCAGGAATTAATGTAAATAATTTTTAAGACAACTAATTTGATAGAGTAATCGGGAAGCAAGATGCCTATTGTTGTGGAATGGGTTCTACAGAAATGGGAAACTTCATTGATTGGGGAAATCTAATGACACTTATCCGGTTATCATTTTAACGTATCACTACTAAGAAGTGTAGTTGAGATTGTGTATAAGTGGCTTATATCCAGTTGATTAATTAGAGTATATTTCCCTTATGTTGAAGACGGTAGACAAACGAAAATGTCTTTATAAACGTTAGAATGGTAACTTATCCATTGTCTTATCGAATTACATGTTAACAATCAAATCATTCGTTGCGCTACTGCTTATCGGAGGCATGCTGCTTGTTGCACCGGTGGGTTGTAAAACATCGGGGAATGGCGATTCTGTTGTCCCTGTTGTGCCCCGGACTTTAGTCAAGAGTACGCTGATTGGGGAGTATACGACAGATCAACTCCGTAGTCGGTTTAGTGGTGCGAATACAGCACTTCAGTTGTTTATCCGTTACGGTATTAAAGCGTATCGGTTAGAATACACCACGACGAATACGGATGGTACTTCAATTAAGGCGTCTGGTGCGCTCATTATTCCAACTGTTACAACGGCGGTACCCCTGTTGAGTATGCAGCACGGAACCATTACGAGTGAGAATGATGCGCCATCGAATTTCGGTACGGGCAGCGAGGCCTATTCGTTTGGGTCCGTGTTTGCCTCCCAGGGTTATATCATTGCCGCTCCGGACTATATTGGCTATGGGGCCTCAAAAGACCTGCCGCATACCTATGAGCAACGCAATGGCTTAGCTACAGCTTCGCTCGATATGCTACGCGCCACCCGCGATTTTCTGAGCGACCAGGGTACCAATTGGGACAAACGCCTGTTCATTGCTGGTTATTCAGAAGGGGGATATGCGACCTTATCGCTACAGAAGAAAATAGAGGAAGAAACCAGCAATGAATTTAATCTGGTAGCGTCGAGTTGCGGGGCTGGTGCTTACGATAAACCGGCTTTCATGAAGCAAATCATCAACGAAAAAACGAGTGGCGTCGATTATATCAATCGGCTTTATATCTGGGTATTACAAACCTACGATCGGATTTATAAGCTGAATCGACCCGCGTCTGCCTACTTCAAAGAGCCCTATACTACTCAACTTACGACGCAGGGCCTAGGTGCTTCTATTAACGTAAGCCTCAATCAAGCCTTTTCGGATAGCTTCAAGCAAGGCATCAACGACGGCACCGATAAAGCTTTTCTGGTTGCTGTTCAGGACAATGATATTCATGACTGGAAACCCGTTACGCCAACCCGGCTTTATCATGGAGATGCCGATGAGATCGTGTCATTCCTGAATTCTCAGAATGCCTACGACGCGATGCAAAAACGGGGAGCCGCGAACGTAACCCTGATTCCAATCAAAGGGGCTACGCACGAGACAGGAATCATCGGCTTCATTACTGGGACATACGATTTCTTTGGCTCGATACAGTAAGGATCGTATAGGCCGCCTGATTAGGTTGCCGTGTTTGTGAACCAATGGTTGTGCGGGCGCGGTCGTCGTCGGAGATAAGCAGGAGCCGATTAGCGTCCAACGGCGTCAGATCTTCGGCTTTATGGCCGGGCGTATGTACCGGCTGGCCCTTGGTATCGCGAATGAGTGTGAACGGTTTGTTGGCATATAACTCATCTGATGTGGCTGTCCAGAGGTAAGCATCCAGTTTCCCGTTGGCTTCCTGAGAAGTAAGCATCCAGAACCGTTTCTGAAATGGATCATATTCCAGGCTCGACAGAGCGAGTGGTTTCGGTAAGGTGGAATCGGCTTTAGCAATGTCGAAATCGTTGATGAGTTTCCAGTCGTCTAGTAACCGAATTCGCTCGGTATCGCCGTTTTTTTCAATACGATATGACACACCAATAATTTTTGCCTGATAGGTAAAGCTCTCGTACGATTTGCCTGCCTCCCGAATACCAAATAAGAGCTGGCGATCGGTGGCAGCCAGTCCTTCGATCTTGAAATAAGGGATTTCGCCGGGGAATTCACTCGTAGCCAACACCCGTGCAATTTGATGACGATAGGCCATTGAATTGCGACTGGTATCATCAGGAGCCAGCACACGCGGATGTTGTTCATCACCACTTCGCCAGTAAAGAATGGTATTGTAGCTATCCCAATCGTGGCTACCGGGTTTTACGCGGTCGAAGGCGGTGGTTAGCAGGATGAATTTCCGATCTGGAGTCTGGGCAAAGTCTTCGTATTTTCGAGTAGCTGAAAACGTAGGTTGTGTCAGATACGTCGGTGATTGGGTCGAATCGGCCAGCGTTGCGAGCGTTTTCATAAATACCGGACTCTGGCCTGCAGGCATGTCCTTATCGTTGGCGAAGATCAGATTTTTACCATCGAATACCACGGCTGAAGCTTCGCACCAGACAGCTTGCCCATTCAATGAAGTTCCGGCTGCGAAGCAGTTCAGAAAACCCTCCTCAGTAATTGTCGCCGTAGGTATACTGGTTGTATTGGCTGGAAGTTTAGCCGTTTTGCAGCCAAAAGTGAGGAATAGCGCAGTTAACGCAATGGTACAATATCTGAAAATCATGTTCGCTTGTCGGAGTTGGGCGCAAAATAAACGATATAGATGGTCCTGCACACCAGACCATTTATCCTGCGGTTTTGAACCCACAAACTTCGCAGATTACTGCCGCAAAACGAACCCTACGCCGTGAACATTTTCTATTCGGATGGTTGGGTCCTGGGCAATTCGTTTTCGGAGCCGGGAAATGAATACATCGAGACTACGTCCCATAAAATAATCATCGTCGCCCCAGACAGCGCGCAGTAGTTCCTCGCGTCGAACGAGTGTGTTGGGTCGGTCGAGGAAATAAGCGATTACGTCGGCTTCGCGATGGGTGAGGGTCTGCGTTTCTCCATTTACCGTGAGGGTGAGATTCTGACGATTGAGAACCGTATGACTGATTTGCTGACGGTTGGTAGCGGGAGTCGTTCGGCGGAGAAAAACATTGATTTTTAAAATCAATTCTTCAATACTGAAGGGTTTTGTCAGGTAATCGTCGGCTCCCAGGCGTAGGCCCTGCAAGCGGTCGTCCCTATTCGCTAGGGCACTCAGAAATAAAATAGGGACCTGGGTATTGACAGAACGAATTTGCCGCGCCAATGTAAAACCGTCGCTTTGGGGCAACATCACATCCAGCAAACATAGATCGAACGACTTCGCCTGAAACGTAGCCCAGGCATCAGGCCCATTGGTGCAATGAGTAACTTGAAAAGGAACGTTTTCGAGCGTATCCCGAATTACGAACCCAAGGTTAACATCGTCCTCAACAAAAAGAATGTGAGCAGACATTAAAGGTGAATGAGTGAATGGATGAGTGAATGAACCGACGACCAGAGTGAATTACTAGTTAGAACGCTCTTTCGCTCTTGCAATCGTTCACTCTTTATCGCAAATGTGCTGCCTTTGCCTGCCTCACTGGTAAGCGTCAACTGCCAGCCATGGGCACGAATTACCTGCCGAACATAATATAGGCCAAGTCCAAAGCCCTTAACGTTGTGCGTATGTCCCGACGTTACCCGGAAAAACTGCCGAAAAACAGCCTTTTGGTCTTTAGGGGCAATGCCAATTCCGTTATCGCTTACCGACCAGATCAATCGGTTGTTTTCCGTTCGTGTGTGAAGCACTACACAAGGCGATTGAACACAGTATTTGATGGCATTATCAATCAAATTGTTCAGAGCCGTTTCGAGCTGGTAGCGATCGGCCTGTAGGTGGGCATTCGTTGCAGTCAGGTCGAGTGTAATGATAGGAGCAAAGGCACTGGCAGAGGCATGCATAACCTCGTGTAGATCCACGTCGGTTAATTCAAGAACAAATCCGGTACGTTCGGAGCGGGCTAGTTGCAGAATACTGTTGATCTGCTTTTGCAATCGCTGGCTTTCTTCGCCTAAAACACGGGCATATTGTTTCTGCCGATCGGGTTGTTGGGTAATAGTCTCAGATTGAAGCACATCGGCGGCAATGCGGATGGTTGAAACGGGTGTTTGTAGCTCGTGAGTGATATTATTGATAAAGTCGCGCTGCACCTCAGTTAACCGACGCTGTTTCAGGACAACACTCAGTGTGTAGCCAAAAAAACTGACCACCAAAAGTACGGCCACCGTAGACCACAGCCAGCCACTTAATTGCCCCGCTACAAATGCCGTTTGATTCGGAAATCGAATACCGAAATAATAGGTATATCGTGGGAATTTAGGCAGGTTCTTTCCCGCCTGGAGTTTGGTTTTTGCCAGCGCCGAATTGCTTGTGCTCACATACGCGCCATAGACCATGCGGTCGGTTTCGCAGTTGTAAATACCATATTCATAGTCGGTGATGAGGTTGTGCTGCTGTAGTGATCGTTGAATGAACAGTTCGAGCGTAGCCGGATCAATAGGAGCGTCGGTATTGACGATGAAATAATCGGCGGAGAGTTGCGTAACAGCATACCGATTGAGCGTGAAGTTATTGAGTTTCGCAACGTCATCAGCCACATCCTGCAGGGCAATAAACGCCGACTGCCGAAATTGTCGTTCACGTAGCGCATAGGCATTCCGAACCCAAACCGCCTGCACAGCCAGGATACCGATAATGGACAGCACCGAGAGAACAACCAACAGGCGCAAACGGGACATTTCTTAATGAGCGAAAGAGTGAATGAGCAATTGAATGACTGTAAAGTACGTGTTATTCGTTCAATCACTCAACCACTCTTTCGCTTATCTACTCCTCGTTAACAACTCATTAACAAACGTTAGGAAGCGCTTAACAAGGCTATCGTAGTGGGCGAAGTAGGTTTGTATCGTCGCCCGAGTGGGCAATAGGATAAACCATCTCAAACCATTTTTTCTATGAAACGCATTCTGTTCTTTAGCTCGTTGGTGTTGCTGACGGCCTCGATGGCCATGACCGTACCTGCTGCTATATTCAACTGGCGTAGCGCCACCCATGATTTTGGCCGCGTTATTCAGAATAAGCCCGTTACTGCGGAGTTTTCATTTATCAACAAAGGAGAGTTACCACTTGTGATCAATCAGGCCAAAGGCTCCTGCGGATGTACTGGTGTTGAGTACCCAAAAACTCCCGTTATGCCTGGCCAGTCGGGTGTGATCAAGGCTACCTTTAATGCCGCAGCGTTAGGGGCGTTCAATAAATCGGTAACGGTTGAATCGAATGCCGAAGGAGGTACTCAGATGTTGTATTTTAAAGGTGAAGTAGTGAAAGAAGGCGTGGCAGCTCAATAGAGAAAGAAGGAGTAATTATTGACTGGGGCTTCGCTTTTAGTAAGTAGCATTGAACTCGTTGATAGATTGGTACGACCCCGATGGGGTCAAACGTTTATAGTCAAAATCGATTCTATAAACATTTGACCCCATCGGGGTCGTACCGATCTATGACAATGCCGCCTACTAAAAACGAAGCCCTTTATGAACAATATTACCTGCCAATTTCGCCTATCAATCCTCTATTTGCTTTGCTTCCTGTTTCTGATAACACAAGCCTGTTTTGCGCAATGGAAACCCAGTGCCTGGCCAACCCTGAAGCATTATGATAAAGATCATTTGGTACACATCGCCCTTCCTTTAGGTGGAATCGGTACGGGGACTGTTTCGCTGGGTGGGCGGGGTGAACTGCGTGATTGGGAGATAATGAACAAACCGGCTAAAGGATTCAGCACGGTTACCGTTGGGAACAACGCTCCCTTTTTTGCAATCAATGTGCGGCCTGCTCAAGGTAAAGCCATGACAAAGGCTTTGCTCGGACCACTAGACCCGTCCGAATTTCAGCACTACGAAGGACGCCCGGTGAATCAGCACGGTTTTCCTCGCTTCACCGATGCTTCGTTCGACGCGGCCTACCCTTTTGGACAAGTTAATTTGTCGGATAAGCGAATGCCTGTTACGGTAAAAGTGAAAGGCTTCAATCCATTTATTCCGGGCGATGCCGATAATAGCGGGATTCCCATTGCCGTACTGGCTTACGAGGTAAGCAATACGGGTCAGGAGCCACTGGTTGTCTCGGTATGTGGATTAATGCGGAATTTCATTGGAAAGGATGGGAGTAAATACCTCAAAGACTGGAAAGGTGACTATGTTCCTATTGGGGCTAAGAAAAACATCAATAACTACAAACGACAAGGTGATGTGCAGGGTATTTTCATGTATTCGGATAGCGTAAACCGCCAGGATGCGGCCTGGGGAACAATGGCTCTCACAACGAATAGCACGACAGGCGTGAGCTACCGAACCAGTTCTCGTTCTAACGATTGGGAAAATGCCATGCTTGATTTCTGGGACGATTTTAGTGCTGATGGTACCTTGACAGAAAAGAGCAAACTAGTCGATGATGATCCGCTGGCCTCGTTGGCTGTGCAGAAAACCATTGCTCCTGGTCAGACGCAGACATTTACATTTTTCATTACCTGGAATTTCCCGAATCGGGCGGCCTGGGCCTCGTTTTCAACGAAAGCGGATCAACCGGCTGTGGGCAATTATTATTCAAAGCAATATGCTGATGCCTGGGATGTGATTGTAAAAACGTTACCTCGGTTACCGGTTCTGGAACAGAAAACGCTCCAGTTCGTCAATGCATTTCTACAAAGCGATTATCCAGATGTGATTAAGGAAGCGGCCTTATTTAACCTGGCCACGTTACGTTCTCAAACGGTTTTTCGAATTCCCAGCGGGCACCTGATGGGGTGGGAGGGTGTTTTCGATGAATTTGGCTCCTGTTTCGGCTCTTGTACACATGTCTGGAATTATGAGCAGGCAACGGCTTTTTTGTTTTCTGATTTGTCACAGTCCATGCGGGATATCGAATTCAATTACGCGACCAATGAAACCGGTAAGATGAGCTTTCGGGTCATGCTTCCACTGGAAAAAGCGCAGGAATGGAAGAATGCCGCAGCTGATGGGCAAATGGGTACAATTCTGAAATTTTACCGCGATTGGCAGTTATCCGGCAATCAGGAATTCCTGAAAAAGAATTGGCCGCAGGTGAAAAAAGTACTGAGCTACACCTGGATAAAAGGAGGTTGGGATGGCAATCAGGATGGCGTGATGGAAGGGCGACAGCACAACACCATGGATGTCGATTATTTCGGTCCCAATCCCCAAATGAGTTTCTGGTACCTGGGTGCGCTGAAAGCGGGTCGCGAAATGGCCATCGCTATGAATGATTCTGAATTGGCTCAAAAGTGTGATGCTTTAGCGAAGAAAGGGAGCACCTGGATAGATCAGAATTTATTTAATGGCGAATACTACGAACATAAAATTACGGACCCTAAGACGTTTGATTTTCTCAACTGGGAGCACGATTCAACCGTTGCCGTACCGGATTATCAATTAGGAAAAGGCTGTTTGGTTGATCAGCTTGTTGGTCAGATGATGGCGCACATGGTGGGACTGGGCTATCTGGCCGATCGGGATCACATCCAGACTACGCTGCAAAGCATTATGAAGTACAATTACCTCGACAACTTCTCTGATCATTTTAATAACATGCGTTCGTACGTGATGGGCGATGAAGCTGGACTGCTCATGGCGAGTTGGCCCAAAGGACGCCTGAAAGTACCGTTCCCCTATTTTGCCGAGTCGATGACGGGTTTTGAATATTGCGCTGCGGTGGGGATGTTGTATGAAGGCCAAACAGAGAATGCACTCAAATGCGTTTCGGCTATTCGGGATCGGTTCGATGGTCGCAAGCGGAACCCATTCAACGAACCTGAATGTGGTTATCATTACGCCCGTTCAATGACCAGTTGGAATACTATATTAGCCTGGAGTCAGTTTCATTATTCAGGCGTAACGGAAAGCATGACCATCACCTCAAAGCCAGGCACTTATTTCTGGTCAAATGGCTCGGCTTGGGGAACTTGTTCTGTAAGCCGGACAGGAACGAAAACGAACGTTGCATTAACTGTACTGAACGGAAAAATAGGGCTTCGTACATTTACAGTTCAGGCTGGCGGAAACTACACATTCCCGAAACGACAGGAACTGGCAGAAGGAAAAACGGTCAACTTCACTATAAACGAACAGAGTTCAAATCGATAACCACTTAATAACTGATTGTATTAAGTGGTTATGTTGTACCCATGGGCTTCAGCCCGTGTTTTATAATCCAGATAAAACACGGGCTGAAGCCCATGGGTACAATCTAATCTCTAAATCAATTGCATTTTTGCCACTTTGGGGTCAACGTGAACCGTATCATGCTCAAAATCAAGCTTTATTCGCCATTTCTGCATCGTGGCAGCGCCGATAATAGCTTCTTCACTTAAATCGGGTACGACTAGGAATTCATCAGAGAGCAGAACATCCTGTAGATAAAAATCTAACCGGACGACATGTCTGATTTCAATATAATGCCCTACCGCAGCGGTAGCTACACGCCGTATACGGCCTAAACTTTCCAAATGAGCTAAATCTGGTACGTGCTCTGGGTTGATGCAGGACAAATTAGTCGCAACGGCGCACCGCCCACTATCAAATAGCGTATATAAATGTTTCTCTCCCTGAGAGCCTACGTACAGTAGCAGCTTACTTATGAACATGTCGGCGGATTGTTTGAGTAAAGTTACATAAAGCCCTACGCAAATCAATACTTCATTTCGCCCCGGTCTTTCTCGACCGCAGATCGCCCTTCTTTCATCCAGATCGGCATAGGTGCGTCTTTGAGGTAGTAATCAAAGAATTGGTACAGCCGAACGCTCAAATCTTTCGCATTGTGTCGTTGCGTCAGGTTATGGCCTTCACCATTGTAGACCAGCATCCAAACAGGTTTGTTCAGGCGACGAAGTGCTGAAAACAGCTCAATGCCCTGATACCAGGGAACGGCTCCGTCGGCGTCATTATGCGTCATCATGAGGGGCGTCTGAATTCGGTTCGCAAAGAAAAGTGGTGAATTCTCGATGTAATTCATGGGTTTGTCCCAGAGTGTACCCCCAATTCGGCTTTGCGTTTTTTCGTACTGGAACGCCCGGCTAATACCCGTTTCCCAGCGAATTCCACCATAGGCCGACGTCATGTTAGCAACAGGAGCGCCCGCTTCGGCAGCCCGGAACAGATTTGTACGAGTAATGATATACGCCGTTTGGTAACCTCCCCAGCTTTGCCCCTGAATGCCCAATCGGTCGCGATCGACGAACCCTTTGTCCAGTAAACTTAATACACCCGGCACGATACAGTCATAGGCATTTGGGCCAGGCTGACCTGTCGTATAAACAATATCTGGAATGAAGACGAGATAGCCGTTGGAAACACAATAGGGTACGTTTATTGTTGATCGGCTGGGTGATGGAGCCCGATAATCGTTTAAGGTTTCGGCATTGCGCTCGTAGAAATACGTCAGCATTGGGTACTTCTTCTTCGGATCAAAGCCTTCGGGTTTGAAGAGTAACCCTTCGAGTTTGATGCCATTGGTACCAATCCAGTTTACGATTTCCACGCTTCCCCAACGAATGCTGTCCTGTTGCGGATTCGCACGGGTCAACTGCTTCGGCGCAGCCAAGGTTGTATCGGTTACAAAGAGGTTGATCGGCTCCTGATAATTGCCCTTGTAAAACGTCATGGTCGACGCGTTTTTCGCCTTGTTCAACCCGAAGTAGCGATGATTACTACGATTCAGGGTTGCCGGGTCCATCGCCGAAAGCCCATTCTTGCTTTTCAGAATTCCGGTCGATTTGTCGCTTTCCCAGATGCCGGTCAGGAATAATTCGGTTTTGGGATCGATTCCTTTTTCGATCGAACCACCCCGTCGACCAGGGGCGTCATCATCTTCATTGTCCAATTCAGCACGGCGGAGCCGGACGTTGTTTTTTCGCCCCCAGCCTGCGGTCAGATTGAGCGGTTTCTCGCGTCCAGTAGGATCAACCTGCCAGATATCGTAACGGTCATAAAGCCACACATACCGGTCGCCGGTTGTCCAGCCAGCCGCCCCATAGGCACCGGGAAGGTTTGGGGTATCGTGCTCTTCATCGAAAAATTTGCTGGGTAGCCCACGGGTCAGATCAATGCGTTTGCCATCCATCACCGACCATGCCCGCCAGAGCGAATCACGCTCATCGAACCAGTAAGCATATTTTCCTTCGGGCGATAGTTTCGGTTGCGATGCCATAATATCATTAGCGATTCGCTTTTTCTCGCCCGTTTGCGTATCGATTAGATACAAGTCTGTGTGGCCAGGGTCCCACGATGCCTGTACCTGATAAGGCAAATCACTCAACCCCAATACATAACGTGTATTGACTTTAGGGTCGAAAGCTACCGTTGGAATTTCCCGGTTGGCTAAGGGGATAATCTTGCCGGACGCCAGGTCATAGACAGTCAGGAAACCGCGTTCCTTTTCTTCCTTGAGCCGTCGTTGCTGCATGGGTTGCAGGCGAGTGTCGGTCCAGGTCCAGATGTCCATGCGTACTTTTTCGTCGTCGGGAGTGAGCGTGTCCTTTGTTGGCTTGGGCGGAATAGGCGAGGTTGAGAAGTAAAGCCGTTTGCCATCATCAGCGAATTTCGGTTCGCGGTACTCGTTTACCGACCAGCCTTTGGGAAGCGCTTTGACGGTTGTATCGGCAATTACGGTAAATGGAGTTTCGGCTACAGGTGTTTTAGCCTTTTTCCCTTTTGCTACGATGGCTGGCGCCAGATTTTTGTAGTAGAGCGAAAACACTTTTACGTCTGCTCCTGCGCTATCGGCCGACGCCATCCAGGCCAGTTGTTGACCAACTTTGTCGACCGCTAATCCTTTATAAATTTTTCGTTTTGAACTCGTATCCACAAGCATCGTTTTACCATCAGTTGTACTGAACAGAAACACGCCCGGAATGCTTGATTCGCCCGTTTTCAATGAGTCATTGGCCGACTCTTTACTGTAAAATACGGCCTGACCGTTATCAGATACGACCGCATTTGACACATAATGGACTGTTTTACGGGAGCCATCAGCCATGTTTAGCAGCGTCAGATCGTCACCTTTAGGCTTTTTCGCCGGGCCTTTTCGGGTAGCTACAGTTGTTGTAGAAATAGGTGGTGCCGGATTGAGCGTATCTTTCTGCGCCTGCGCTACTGGTCTGGAAGCTGGTCTTTCTTTATCGTCTTTTCGCTCCTGAACCACAGCCAGCCACGAACCAGCCTCTTTCCCAAACGAAAACGATTTGACATTCGGTAATTTGGTTGACTTTCCAGTCGATAAATTCAGCACTAAGAGACTATCTTTCGGCATCTCGTCGGGCTTTCTTTTTTTGAGTTTAGCCTTACGAACGTCGATAACCGGAACTTTCAGGCGCAACACCAGAAATTTGCTGTCAGGCGTAAATTGGGCCATGTACCCACGGGGAAAAACGTAGTGTGTAGGCGCACCACTGGCAGATACTTCCAGGCGTCCGTCGCCATCCTGGGGGTCAATCTGGTAGGCAATCCAGCGGCCATCGTTTGAGATTTTTTCCGTACGTACACTTTGCCAACGATCATAATCGGCACTCGTGAGCGCACGTTTCTGGATCTGGGCAAAGATGGGGGAAGAGAACAGAAAACAGAGTAAGAGTTGAGTGAAGCGAGTCATAAAAGGGGAAAGTTGAGACCTACTAAATTACTGAAAATAAAACAGCCTTATTCTGATCTTAGTTAATTTGTCTGTTACTTACAATTAATCATGAGATTCCTACTATTCGCATTTAGTTTGCTACCCATTGGGGCATTTGCACAGTCGATAAATTCGCTTAAACACGAGTTAGACAGTATGTATGTGCTGGATCAGCGCAACCGGATATGGTTGACTAAGCTGGGTAATAATCAGCCATTAACAGATAGTTTGACCACCATCTACAAGGTTAATCGGACTAAATTAGCCGGTGTACTTTGGGCTGAGCAGATAAAAATTGATTCCAGTAATCTGAAGCGAGCAGACCTTATTCTGAAGCAACACGGCTATCCGGGTAAGACCAGTGTCGGTGTTCCAACTAATCAGGTCGTTTTTTACATCATTCAGCACGCGCATACGGTGGATAACTATTTGCCAGCCGTTAAAAAAGCAGCTGAAGAAGGTGAATTGCCGTTTCATCAGTATGCCTTGATGCTCGACCGATCGTTGATGTATGCCCAGAAACCGCAAATATATGGTACTCAGGTTGCTTGTCGGAAGCTCCGGTCGTCATTAGCTTCCCGTTGTTTTGTGTGGCCCATCGAAGATTACCGAAGCGTTAATCAACGTCGAAAACAGGCCGGTTTGCCGCTCACTGTCGCAGAGAATGCCGTTCGGGTGAATGCATCCTACGATCCTTCACTGACCATGGAGAGCGCGAAGAAATTGTATATTCTGGAGCTATAAATTTTCCGACAGGATTAACAGGATAAGACAGGATTTTTGACTCCAGAAATCCTGTCGGAAAATTAGAAAATTTTGTAGTTGTCGCGTTTGTTTGGTTCGGGCCAGGCGCCTAACGGATCTACGATTACTTTTCGGGCGTTTGGCAAAGTAGGAAGCGATACAAACCGCTCATCTGGGTTTGGATGAACCAGTTGGCTGTAGATTCTGTGACCGTCCTGGTCAAGAACGGCAAGTGGAACATAATCATTAATAGGCACTGTTTGCCGCTGGCCATTTTTGGTCACGCGCCACTTTGACGTAATGATCTCGACTGTTAATCCGTTCGACAAGTTTGCGACTCGCCCTATTTTAAAGTCGAACCACAGTTGTTCACTCAGGTAGGTTTTTAAGTAATCTAACGAATCGGGCAACTCGCGGGAAAGCTCATCGGCAAAAGCCGTTGCTGTAGCAGACGTTGGTTGTTGAATGGCTTTTTGGTAAAACTGACTGATCGTAAAACTAAGCGGTTTATCACCCCAAACCTGCTCGATACTAGTTAGGGCAAGAGCGGCTCGCCCGCGTTCGACCGCATCGTTGCCGCTCGACTCAAGCAAAGGTAGTTCGGGTTTATCCGTACGTTGTCGACTTTGGGCATACCAGGTTGCCCGTTGCTCAAGTCGTTGTTGGAGTCGCTCTGGACCATATTGTCTGGCAACTCCCTGCAAGGCCAGATATTCTGCCAAACCTTGTTTGATAAAGCCATCTCCGGGCTTTTCAATGGGCTTTAGTTGGTGAACCAGCCACTGCTTAAATACTTCCCGTCCAATGAGGTAATCGATGTAATCAAGTTTGTCGGGTTTCTGATTATCTGCGATCCAGCCTTGTTTTTCGGAGATAAGAATTTGACCAGGTTTTGACGATACATCGACTGTGCCAACTGGTGTTTCCTTAATGTGTAAATCAGCATAAGGGTAGGGCCCAAATAATTGCTCGCCTTTGTGTAAAGCAACTGTTGCTGCACGAAGCATGTGTTGAACCTGATAGGGATGATGGTGTAGCACATGAATCGTAATTGGCTTGCCAGATAATGATCGGATTGCTAAGTCTTGGGATTTGTACTGGATGGTTTGGGTAGTTGGTAACGTCAGAAGATGTTGCCTGGTTTGCCAGATTGATAAGCCTAGTAGCATACCAAAGAACAGAAAGGCCAACTGATAAGACCAGCGAAATTGATTTCTCCAGTGCCCAACGCGTTCAGCTAAATTATTCACTACGCCCCGATTCCAGGTTAGAAAGAATGAGGACAGAAAAACCCCCGCAACTCCCCACCATATACATTGAATAAGCGGCCGAAGGGAAGTATGTATGCCAAAACCGGTTAAGTCAGAATACGTTACTGAGCCTGGTAGGAAACTGTAGAGAAAAAGTGCCTGCTCATTTGTGTTAACTTGATAAAGGAATGCCAATACCGCAAAAACGAGCAGATTAACGACATGGCTGATGAGTCTGTTGTTCGTTAATGCGGCTACTAAGGCACCAAGAGCTATGAGTTGACAATACCTCAGAAAACCATCTATCAGCAAATCATCAGCGTAGCGATACCAATCAATGTCACTGAAACCACTGCCTGACTGCACGACAATTCCGGCCAGGAAAAGAGCAAAAGTCAATAAAGCAGCAACCCCGACCATAGCCAATAATTTGGCTGATAATAAAACGGAATTGGGCTGTGGAAGCGCATCGAAAATAGGCCAGAAACCGACAGTCCGCTCATTGAAAATCAGCTCGCTGGTCATGACCAGTAAAAACAGGCCAATAAATAACCCTACTGGTATGCGAAGGGCGGTCATTCGTGAGGTGACAGGCAATTCGGGGAAATCAGGATTTATGTTTAATACTGTTGCTAATAGTATGGCCAGTAGCACCAGCAACCCTACCGAAATCGGAAAAACAGGCTGACGAACCAGATTTAGAAATTCTAATTTTGTCAATCGCCAGGTAGTTTTCCAGGCGAACCAGCCGCCAAAGCGAGATTGTACTGAAGGTAGATTTAGTGAGACTGGTCGCGTTTGTATCGATGCGCCTGGAACGAGCAATTTTTCTGATTTCTTACTGGCAAAAGAGTCGAATGAAAAGTGCTGTTCAGCATAGGCCAACAGGCCCAAAGATAGCCCAAGCCATAAGAGCCGATTGATGAAAAACATGTCGGAGTAGACGAACCAGCCATCAGGATCATCGCTAAAAGGCATATCTGCAACAGAATCCCGCGCCATGCCTACGCCAAACGGGTCCAGTAGCTTCCATAGGTCGGAATCGGCAACAAGGTTCAGGCTCGACTCGGTTAGGAGAAAATAGAGCACGACCAGAAACAAGCTAATGTAAGCGCCCCGAATACTACGTAGAAATACAGTCAGCGAAAACGTCAGGCTAACAGCTATAAAGACATTTTGGGCAATTAATCGGACAAAGCCATCGGCTAAAGCTATCCCTGATGGAGGAGAATTGGTAAAAACCGATGAGAAGAATAGCATCCCAAGTGGATAGAAGAGCGCGATCAACAATACCGTGCCATATGTACCAAGGAACCGTCCTGCGAAATGCATTCGGCTAGTGATCGGTAACGTAAACAAATAGGCGGTCGTTTTGTAATCCAGATCTTTTGTCAGTGATTGCCCGGCCAGTAAAACGGCTACGACTGCCAGCATCACACCCAGTGAGGCTAAAATCAGATAAGCCGTAAGCGTAGGATCGCTATACGAATACAGCGCCGTTAATTGGGTTGAGTACCAGATTCCCTGCCCGAATACAAGAACCGCAAACAGGTAAAATGCAGGTTGACGTAAGTGATAAAACAGTTCGAACCGGGCAATCGTCAGAATTAGTCTCATAGTGCCCCAAGATACGAGAGATTAGGAAGTAATACGTACCTATACTCTTACTAACTCCGCCAGCCCCACACCCGAATCGGCTGCACCATAATATACCCAGATTTGGCCTGCTTTATCGCTATAATCGGGCCATTGTACCCAGCCGTTCGAAAACACGACATTTGGAAAAAAGCCTTCGCGCTCCCACGAAAGTTCGGGTGATAGTAAGGGTAGACTAGAACGATCTAAAACGTGCGCAGGATCGTCTTTATCCAGGAGCGCCAGCGCCAGTGAGTATGAGTGCGTGGGATCGGCTCCGTGGTAACATACTAGCCAGCCTTCATCCGTTAATATCGGTTCTGGACCGGCCCCAATTTTACCACCTTCCCAGCCAAATGGATTGGCCAATGGGTCTAGGCTGGCATGGCCTCGGCCCCCAAACAAAAAGCGGTGATTTCCCCAGTGTACACTATCGTCCGATTCGGCGAGCCAGATCGATGGCTTGCCAATGTCTGACACCATGGGTCGATGCAGGAGCATATATTTCCCATTAATTTTTTGGGGGAACAGGGCCACGTCTTTGTTGGGAGGAGGTAAAATCATCCCCACCCGCTCAACATTGACAAAATCGGTTGTAACGGCGAGTCCGACGCCAGGTCCATGCTCGGATACGGCGGTGTAAGTAATCCAGTATTTCCCGTCCAGAAACGTAATCCGGGCGTCTTCGATACCATAGGATTCATCCATACGCGCCGGAAATAAGAATGGCTTTTTGTCAATTTTGAAGTGAATACCATCCTGACTGCGGGCCAGACGCAAGTGGCTGAGTGACGTCAGATAAACTTTTCCGTTCAGGGAAATTACCCTTGGGTCATAAGGTTCGGTTGGTTCAGGGAAATTTCGGATTACCAATGATGGAACACCATCCTGTTCCTCAATTAAGGGTATAACAATGGAACCTGCTTCGGCCTTTGGTGCTTCGGCCACACGTAATAGAAGGAGAACTTCATCGTTGAAAAGACAAGCTGCCGGGTTAAACGCTCCCAGAACTTCAAAGCCGTCGATACTGGGTGTTACATCACTCGTTTGCAGAATAGGTTGTTCGGATAAGCGACGGAGTTGATAATTTTTCATAGGATACGGATTCGGAAATTGTTGTAAAGAAATTAGTATAAAGCAGACGGATAGGCCATATGACTAATTTAAGCGCTCATTCGAATGCTCTGACAAATAAACTTTATACTGACCTTGTAGTTTTGAATCATTTATTGAATAAGTTTGGGAGCGGCTTAAACCTTCAGGGAAAGAGCCGCGTTATGAAAATTAAACTAACTTTTATTCTCTATTAACCATGATTTACCAGCCAACGTTTGATCAGGATGAAGACGTGCTGATGTTGAACCCTGATCCAGAATCAGCTGCATTTGACGACGATGATGACGACTTCGATGAAGACGATGCCGAATTCGATGAACTTGGCTCTGGAGCCGGTAGCGGCTATGGAGCAGATGATCTGGACGATATTGAAGAAGACTTCAATCCGGAAGATCTCGACGAAGACTTAGACGACGACAGTATCGACGACGATCTGGATGACGACAGCATGGAGTAAAAAAATGGCTGACCACAGGTCGTTTTTCCAAACGATATACTAAGGTCAGCCTATCTCTCAACCCTTTTATTTACTAACGTTATGACACATGAACAACAGACGCCGGACCCGGCTGAAGAACCTTTAGTAACTACGGCAAATGCCGATAATGGAGGCACCGCTCCTGATGCCGATACACAATCATCGGCGGCTAGTGAAGCTGGTGATCGCACGTCAGAAGAAGGCTCGCGAGCTCCCAATGATCCTGCCGAAGGTGCGTAACTAATGATGAATGATGAATGATAAAACAGTAATCATTCATCATTCATCATTACTTTAAGAAGTGTCTGGCACTTCATTTCGGTTTCCTGCCATTCACGTTCAGGTTCCGAATTTTCAGTTATTCCTGCCCCCGCATATAGGGTTGCCAGCCGCCCTTCCAGCTTCATACAACGAATGTGTACGAAAATACTGCTCGTTGGTCCCTCATTGTTAGCATCAATATTGACAGGCCCCAGGAAACCGCTGTATAATTCACGGTCATGACGTTCGTGCTGGCGAATAAAATTGAAGGCTGCGTCGCGGGGAGTGCCACAAACAGCCGAGGTCGGGTGTAATAGCCGCAACATAACTGTGCCGAGCTGAGGGTAACGTACGGCCTGCGTATCGACAGTAAAAGAGGTGCCGAGGTGCATCAGATTACCTGCGATAATGCTTTTTGGGCCTTCCTCAACGTATTCACGCAATCGAATTTTCTTGAAGCATTCAATAATGTAGCGACTTACTAAAGCCTGCTCCTCAATTTCTTTCTGCGACCACATTGCCTGTGCCGGGTGTTTGGCCGTACCATCGGCATGAAATGCAGACTGAGTTCCGGCCAGTGAGGTCGTTTGAAAAACTCCGTTAGCGTTCATACTTACCAGGCGTTCTGGAGTCGCACTTATCCAGATTTGGCCCCGTTCTGGTATAGAAACGGCTGATACGAAAGCACTTGGATATTTTTGGCAAAGTTTATCGAATAACTTGACCGCGTTTGGCACATCGACAAACTGCATTTGTTTCGTTCGTGACAGGACGACTTTTCGTAATTCTCCGCGCTGAATAGCCTCAATAGCTTTGACTACGTTCTCTTCATATAAGGCCTGCGCACCTGGGTCAAGGATAGGTGTGGGTGATTCAGAGGTAATGGGTTGGCTACGTTTGGTTTTAGAACGTACGTCTACGGTATCCCAAAACCGGTCGGCTGTTGTACCCGCTGTGTTTTTAATTTCGATCTGTTTCGCTGTATGCGCCCCAGGTTCCAGAAAAGTAGCCTGGATATCTGCTCGTAAAAAAAGAGTTTGAGGAACAATGCCAGTCTGATCCAGGTGTTCAGAGAGCTGGGCCTCTACGGGGGCATTTTTAGCGAGATTATCAAATGGACTAATCAGGAAACCCGCTGGTAATTCATCTAAATCGGCTGAAACGCGGGGCAAAACCTCTTCGAACGAGACAATTAGGTGTTTATCCTGTTGATTAGGTAATCGCCAAAGAGCAGCCGGGAATCCAAGCAAGAGGGCTGTTTCCCAAAGATCGCTGGTGTCGGGTTGTCCAGTTCGTTGTGATTCAGCTAGTTGTATTATTGATGAAGTATTGATTCTATAATCAGATTGCATAATCAACAACCGACCGGGTTAGGGTTGGCTGTTTTGATAACAGAATTTGCTGTGAATTTGTGCGTAGTGGGGCAGAAACTCTTTCTTAGATCACCGAATGCCTGAGTGAGCCATTAGTAGCTGCCTATCTCTGCCGAATAGATCGCATCTCCGGAACCAATGGGTTGCCCGATTAATTAGCTTGCCAGCTTCGAAAAATAACCATTGGCCGATAGCCTCGGAAATAAGGTAATGGTAGGTGGCATTCTGGTTCTTTCTGCGAACTTTGCGGGCGTGCCATTTGCCACTCAGCTATTATGATTCGCATCTTTCAGCAAGACGAAACCGCCGTTCGTAAAATTCGTGATATTGACTCGTTTTCCGATACCGAACGAACACTCTGGGTGGATCTGCAAAATCCTACAGCCGCCGAAATTAAGAGCGTAGAAGAGAAGTTCGATGTAGATTTTTTGAGCCAGCAGGAGCAGCTGGAAATTGAAAGCAGTTCGCGCTACATTGAAGAGGACGAGTTTATGATCGCCAATTCCAATTTTCTGGTGCCTGACCAGAAACAGCGTTATGTAACTGTACCCGTGAGTTTTCTGCTTAAAGATGATACGCTGTTTACTTATCGCAATGCCGATATTAAATCGTTTGCCGATACAGTCAAGCGTATCAAGTCGCGCCGGGCGGTATTCAGCGATGGAGCGCAGATATTGATCTCCATTTTCGAGTCGCGGATTGATTATGATGCTGATTTAATTGAGCTGGTGTCAGGGGAGATTAAGGCAATCAACCGAATACTTGATCTGGATGCTAATCTTGATCGGGAGATGCTGCTGAATATCAACGACTATCAGGAATTAACGATGTCGATTCGTGAAAACGTAGTTGATAAACAGCGCGTTATCTCCGCTATGATTCGCTCCGATGGCTGGTTCAATGAGCTCGAACAACAGCGACTTCGAACCCTTATTAAAGACATTAACTCGCTGATCGATCATACCAATTTCATTTTTGAGCGGCTCGAGTTCCTTCAAAACACCTATCTCGGTTTAATTGACCTGGAGCAGAATAGGGTCGTAAAAATATTTACGGTTGTTTCACTCGTTTTCCTACCACCTACGCTACTGGCGAGTATATGGGGTATGAACTTCGATGAGATGCCAGAAGTGCACTGGAAATATGGGTATGTTTTTGCATTGGCGATGATGATTTTGTCGTCGGCTTTAACAGTCTGGATATTTCGTCGCAAAAATTGGCTATAGGCGCTCATTTGCTTGAAATTATAATACGGTTAGTTCGCTTTCTGGGAGTTACTTTTAGTCATATTAGCGTCCTAGTTTCAAACTAAACTTCCCATCTAAATAACTACCGTATGGAACAGGCGCAAACCAAACTCGAACTCTTTTACACAGAGTTAATAACCTTTGTCACAGTTTATGGTGGCCGCGTGCTACTGGCTATCTTAACGCTTATTGTTGGCCTTTGGATAATTGGCTGGATCATTAGATTATTGTCATCTTCGATGGCAAAACGACACGTTGACCGTGATGTACAACCGTTCTTAATATCACTTGTCAATGGATTGCTGCGGGTGTTGTTGCTGCTAAGCATTGCCAGTACGCTTGGGGTTCAAACGACTTCATTTGTCGCTATTATCGGGGCCGCTGGTTTGGCCGTTGGTTTAGCTCTTCAAGGAAGCCTGGCCAACTTTGCGGGTGGTGTGTTGATCCTGATTTTCAAGCCTTTTCGCGTGGGTGACCTGATTACGGCACAGGGTTTTACCGGAAATGTTGAAGCCATTCGCATCTTTGATACCACGCTGGTAACCTTAGACAACAAAACGATTATTCTGCCCAATGGCCCTTTGTCGACATCGGCTATTACCAATATCAGTACCAAAGGAGTTATTCGTGTCGATCAGGTCTATACGGTTGGTAGTCAGAATGATCTAGATGCTACTAAAGCATCTATTCAGAAAGCGATTGATAGTTGTCCTTATGCACTTAAAGACCGTGAGCATGATGTGCTAATTGCAAAACTGAATGCGAACTCGCGCGATTATGATGTGCGGGTCTGGACAAAGAGTGATACCTATTGGGAAACGTACTATTATATGCTGGAAAGCATTGCCCGGCAGTTTGGCAAGGATAACATTGAAGCCCCCAAGCCGAAGATGTTTATTACCAACGAAGAGTAGCCTGTTTTTATCCAAGTAAATTTTGATACTACTCCGCCCGATTGATTCATTCAGTCGGGCGATTTTTTGTGAATTTAATAAGCGTTTTTTTTAGAGAGTTGTTAAACGTTTAGTCCATTGGGCTATCTAACAACTGAAGAGTGCAGATAACTCTGACAAGTAAAAACAGCAACTCGTCATGAATATCATGAAACCAATAAAATATATCGCCCTAATGGCACTGGTAATGAGCAGCTTTGTCTATTCAGGCAACGTGGTTGCTCAACCGGGTGTCAGCGTACCTGTAGAGTCGTTTTACAATGAACTGGCTCCTTATGGACAGTGGATACAGTATCCTGGGTATGGTAATGTGTGGGTACCGAACGCTGGACCAGATTTTCAGCCCTATGCCAGCGCTGGACATTGGGTTGTTACAGAATACGGTAATACATGGGTGTCAGATTATGCCTGGGGTTGGGCACCCTTTCACTATGGTCGCTGGATTTTTGACCAGGCGTATGGTGGATGGATCTGGATTCCGGGTTCCGACTGGGGGCCAGCGTGGGTATCCTGGCGTTCTGGCGGTGGTTATTATGGCTGGGCTCCATTAGCTCCTGGTTGGGATATCAATGTGAATGTTAACATTCCGGCTCCTTACTGGATCTTCGTACCGCAGATTTATATCACAAGCCCGAATTTGTACAGCTATTACGTACCACGCCCTCAAATCGTGAATATCTACCAGCGCACAACGATTTTCAACAATGTCTATCGGTCGAATAACCGGGCTTATGTGTACGGCCCCCCCCGTGGCGATATTGAGCGGATTACGCGTCGTAGCGTTCCGGTCTATCGTATTGACCCAATGGACCGACCAGGCCGTTCGGTAGTGGGTAATGGTTCGGTAGGCTTTTATCGCCCTGGTGGTGGATTTGACAACCGACGGGATTATGGACGTAACGACAGATTCGATAATCCTGGCCGACCCAATTATAATGGAAATATGCCTTCAAACAGAGGTTATTATGGAGGCCCTGGCAACACACCGAATCGGGATTATAACAACGGAAATAATACACCTAACCGAGACTATAATGGCAACGGAGCTCCCAATCGGGACTATAACAACACGCCGAATCGGGATTACAACAATGCTACTCCCAGTCGGCCTTATGATGGAGGTTCTAATGTTCCCAATCGGGGTAATTACGGCGGGAATGCGCCGGCTGGCCGGAATGGTAGTTATGGCACTACGCCTGCTCCCAATAACCCTCAGTCTCAGTCCAATCGTTTTGAGTCGAATCGAGGAAGTTACTCGCCGGGGGGTGTTCAACAGGGGAATGCTTCTCCAGGGGGCATGCAACAACCCAACCGTTCATTTGAGCGCGTACAGCCCCAGATGAATCCGCAGTCGCAGCCAGGTGGACGAAGTGGTGGTGAAATGCATCAGATGCAGATGCCCCAAGGTGGAGGGCGCGGAATGCAGTCTCCACAACCCGCACAAAGTCAACCTCAACAACGGCCTGGCGGTGGAGGTGGTGAACACCAACGTGGACCCCGTTAAGTAATAGGATCTCAAAACTAAACGCCAAGTATCGGATGCTTGGCGTTTAGTTTTGAGATATTGTCAAACAATCTACTGAAAATTAGCCGCTATTTTTTCTAAATAATCTTCGATAGGAACTGAGCTCCTGAGCGCCATTAAGCCTTTGCCCATATCACCTACTAACGTTCTGAATTGTTTACTTTGGCCGGTAGCAAGGTTATAGATCACATCGACAATATCCTGTGGATCACTTCGCAGACTTGGGTCCGATTGCTCCATAAGACTTTTTACTTTTGTCGTGATAGCGTCATAGTCCTTTATGGTTTCGTGCGTATTCCAGATAATATTGGCTCCGAAATTATTGCCCGTAGAACCGCCTTGTTCGACCAAACGTAGGTCAATGTTTAAGGGCTTTAATTCGTAATATAATCCCTCTGTTAGCCCTTCCAGCGCGAACTTCGACATATTATATAACGAACCAATGGGCACTGCTGTCGTCACGCCCATAAATGAGCTGATGTTAATGAACATACCACCACCATTTGCTCTAAAATGGGGTAGAAACGCGCGAATTATATTAATCGGGCCTCGAACATTTACGCCAAACTGCCAATCGA
The DNA here is from genome assembly GCF_009754945.1 of Spirosoma arboris. Lineage (GTDB taxonomy): Bacteria > Bacteroidota > Bacteroidia > Cytophagales > Spirosomataceae > Spirosoma > Spirosoma arboris. The sequence continues at coordinate 15,613 of NZ_WPIN01000017.1, read as the reverse complement.
TAGTCGATTCGTTGGCGAATTCCAGCGGCCCATAAGTGCCCATCCCGGCATTATTCACGACGACATCAATTTTTCCGAAAGCGGCAATCGCCTGTTCTGTCGCAGTTTTTACCTGCTCAAGATTGGTTACGTCCAGTTTGAAAACCTGGATATTGGGATGCTGAATCAGTTCTGTTTCGGCTTCGGGTGTTCGCATCGTGGCGGCTACATGCCAGCCTTGTTTGGCAAAATAGAGCGCTGTCAATCGCCCTAATCCGGTACTCGTTCCTGTTATAAATACAGTACGACGCTCACTAGTAAGAGATTCAGTTGTTGCACTCATCTGATTATTTTTTATGACCTGACAAAGGTATTGCCAATTGGTATAACTTTGTAATCAGTATACTAGTGTATACCAAAGTAACTACGATACGACATGGCTGAGACGATAACGAAACGGAATCCGGCGGAGGAAATACAGGCCCTTCAGGATACAATCTATGTGATTGGGGGCAAGTGGAAATTGCCGATTATCAACTCCTTATGCAATGGTAACAAGCGGTTCAGGGAAATCCAGCGGAGTATTCCCCAAATTACGACCCGAATGCTCTCGAAAGAATTGAAGGAGATGGAAATGAACAAAATAATCGTCCGCAAGGTGTATCCCGATTCGCCCGTTCTTGTCGAATATGAGACAACGCCCTACTGCAAAACCTTTGGGACCATCATCCAGGCAATGATCGATTGGGGCAAGGAGCATAGAAAGATGATTAAAGAGGACTAAATAGTAGGGCAACCGATTAAGCGGTACTTTTGCCAGAGATGCGTTATTTTATTGAATTGTCGTACCGGGGAACGGCCTATCATGGCTGGCAGACACAGGCTAATGGAAATAGTGTACAAACTACACTCGAAGCCGCACTGACGCAACGATTCGGCAAACCCATATATGTTGTAGCCAGTGGCCGGACAGATGCCGGTGTTCACGCTCGCCAACAGTTTGCCCATTTTGACGTAGCTGAGCCGTTTCCACTAACTGACTCATTTATTTATTCACTCAATTGCATACTGCCTGAGGATATTGTTATTCACCGAATTTTTCCGGTTCAGGAGAAGGACCATGCACGTTTTTCGGCCACTTTTCGGTATTATCAATACCTCATTAGTCGCCAGAAAAGTGCTTTTCAGAGTGGTTTAACCTACCACTTTCGGCCACAGCTCAACGAAATATTAATGAATGAGGCCTGTCAACTACTGTTGCAACACACCAATTTTCAGAGTTTTAGCAAGGCTCGTGCTAACGTAACGCATTTTCATTGCCGACTTGATTTTGCGTATTGGGAGCGTATAAACAATGATTCGCTGACGTTTCATATTCGGGCAAATCGGTTTCTGTGGGGCATGGTTCGCACCATTGTGGGTACGATGATTGAAATAGGGCAGGAGCGAATGACGCTGGATCAGTTTGAGCAGATTATCCTGTCGCGAGACCGAAATAAGGCTGGTCGGGCGGCACCGGCCAATGGTTTATTTTTAATTGAAGTTGGATACCCCGAAGAGGTGCTTGAGCAGGGAGCAGGGGGCAGGCAGCAAGGTGAGTAACGAAGCCTATTATACCTGCTTTCCTGCCAACTTACCCTTACTAAGCATTCTAACGATTGACTAGTAGAAAAGACCAACCTCTTAAATCTGTATTATTGAGATTCCTGCAATTCCTAAAAAGATAAACTGCCTTGACAACCTTATGGAGGTCTAAAGCAGTTTGCTCAGAAAAAGAAGCTGTAGAATAAGTAAACAAATCAAACACCTAAATCACCCTTTTATGAAATTCCTTTTACTGATCTTTCTAGGTATTGCCCCTTTTGTAATTCAAGCTCAGTCAAATTACGTCGCTAATACGCCAAATCAGAACTTCCCCGGCGACCAAAATACCCTTGTTGGTCCTAACGCAGGGAATACATCAATGTCTGGTTATGATAACACCTTTATCGGTTCTGCTGCCGGTGCAAATAATACATCTGGTACCTATAATACCTTTATTGGAGCCATATCGGGTGTATCTAATCGAACTGGGAATGATAATATTGCTATTGGCCGTTTTGCAGGTACAGGTAACCAATCTGGCGGCTTTAATATTTCTATCGGCGCCTTAGCTGGTGCAGCTAATCAAACAAGCAGTAGAAACATAATGATTGGCGACTCCTCTGGCTCTCAGAATACGGCATCAGGAAATGTCTTCGTCGGTAGTAGGGCAGGGGCATTGAATACCAGCGGTAATAATAACTTGTTTTTTGGCACTAAGGCTGGCTTTTATAATACTACCGGCTCTAACAACATTATTATTGGTCCCAACTCGGGTACGGCCCTTACAACTGGCGATGACAATGTGTTAATGGGCTATAATAGCCAGGCCGGGGATGGATTGCACAATGCCACAGCTATCGGAGCAGGCTCCCGCGTGGCCATTAGCAACGCTCTGATTCTGGGCAACAACGCTAATGTAGGTATTGGCACCTCAACGCCAACGGCTCGGTTAGAAGTCGTTAGTCAAACTCCTGAGACTAGTGGACTAAAATTAACCAACCTAACAGCCTACAGCCCGACTACCCAGTCGACCGACCAATTCTTAACCGTCACCGAACAAGGAGATGTAGTCAAAGCCCGGTATCAACTGCGCATCCATAACGCCAACGAGTGGAGTGACAAGGTTTTTGCACCTGGCTATAAACTTCGTGGGCTTAGTTCCGTTTCAACTTACATCAATCAAAATGGTCATCTTCCTGGTGTTCCTTCGGCAGAACAGATAGTTAAAGAGGGCATTGATTTGGTCAAGATGAATGCGACACTGCTAGAAAAAGTGGAGGAATTGACCCTTTACCTAATAGAACAGCAAAAGATCAATCAACATCTTGAATCAAGAGTCGAGGAGTTGTCACGTCTTATTAAAAAATAACCCTGAATTGAGGGTATTAACTCAACTCGTGTGGAAGCAACCGTCCCTTTTCGCAAAGATCGCATAGCTGCACATTGCGGCCAACTATACGGTGAAATAGGGTAATCCCGTTTATTCTGGGAAGTAGAATGCTAAATTTTGTTAAATTGAGCCGCTTAGCGGTTGAATCCGTTATTTTTGTCTCATAACACGAACCCCTGAATGGCTCGTACAAAAAAGAAAGTAGGTGCGTATCCCAGCGGGATGATCTTGTTTAGTCTGACGCTGGCGTTGTTTTTAATTGGTTTTTGCGGGTTGCTGGCTATCCAGTCAAAGAAGCTGGTCACCTACATCCGTGAGAACTACGAAATCCGGGCGTTTTTAGATAAAGACCTCAGTGAGAAAAAAACGGAAACGTTGTATAAAACTATTACTGAGAGACCTTATGTACTGAAGGCCAATGGTAAAGCGCAGGTTAGCCTGGTTACGAAAGAAGAAGCTGCTAAAGAGTTTATTGCTGAAACCAAAGAGGACTTCTCGAAGTTTCTAGGTGAGAATCCCCTGCACGACAGCTATCGGATCAAGCTTAATGAAGGGTATTTCGAAGAAGCCAAATTGCAGGAGGTTAAACAGGATTTAGAGCAGATCGATGGTGTGTTTGAAGTTGTTTATCAGGAAAATCTGGTGGATAATATCAATCAAAATATCACCAAGATTTACGCGATCATGTCGGCCTTTGCCTTGATTTTGCTGATTATTATTGTTGTACTGATGAACAATACCATTCGCCTGGCGCTTCACTCGCAGCGGATGTTGATCAGAAGTATGCAATTGGTCGGAGCGACAAATGGATTTATTACCCGACCATTTCTTGGGCGGGGTATGTGGCAGGGTTTTCTGGCCGGTATTATTGCCGTTGGCTTATTAATCGCTGGTTTGCAGCTTGCGATTCATAATCTGCCTGAGTTATCAACATTTCAGGACCCCGAAAAGATTGTCTTTTTGATGGCCGGTATCGTTGGACTAGGCGTGCTGATTGGATTTGTAAGTACGTTCCAGGCTGTTCATCGGTATCTGGGATTGACGTTGGACGAATTGTATTGACAGGATACGACTCAATCTGTGGTGGATGAACTGGTTGTCAGGATTAACTACTACAAATTGAAAACCGTAAACTGAAATAAACGTTACACAAAAAGTATAACCGTCTTATTGACATGGCAAAAGATAAACAAGCTGGATCGGCAACACTGACCCGCGACGAACCAGTTAAGAAAACGGCTGCTGCGTCGGTAGTAGCTCCTAAACCTGCTCCGACCCGGTCGGTAACCAGTGATCCTTCGCGGTCGGCAGCTGCCCTTCCATTTGGTCGGCAGAACTATACTCTTATGTTGGCGGGTATCGGCATTATTCTGGCCGGATTCTTCATCATGAGTCTTGACAAAGAAGAGTTTGGCTTTGGCTTTCTGGGTCTTACGCTCGGCCCAATTGTTGTTATGGGCGGTTTTGTTCTCGAATTTTTCGCAATCCTTGCCCGCCCAAAAGCGTAAGGAAGTTATAAATTATAAAGTTGTAAGGTTGTAAAGCAGTTCGCAATTGCGGTTTTCTGCTGGCAACTTTACAACTTTATGGTTTTATAACCGTACAACTACTTTTAATGGAGCTTTTTCACGCGATTGTATTGGCCATTATTGAAGGGCTAACCGAGTTTCTGCCAGTTTCCTCAACTGGCCACATGATTATTTACTCTTCGCTGGCAGGCATTGCCGGTAATGAATTCACCAAACTTTACACCGTCGATATTCAATTCGGCTGTATTCTGTCGGTTCTGGTGCTCTATCATCGTCGCTTCCTGACCGATCCCCGTACAGAAAAGTTTATTGTTCCCAGCTACTTAAAATCATTTCCCCCACGCTGGCAGCCAATGCTGGATTTCTACAGCAAAATCCTAATTGCCTTTCTGCCTGCGGCCGTAATTGGGTTTCTACTAAACGACTTTATTGATTCTCTGCTCGAAAATGTAGTAGTTGTGGCTATCACACTATTGTTGGGTGGTATTGTATTGGTATTTATTGATCGTATTGTCAATGTACAGCCTAAAGATGGCGATGTGAGCGTGGCAGACGCGCTTAAAATTGGCTTCTTTCAGTGTATCGCCATGATTCCAGGCGTTTCTCGATCAGCGGCAACGATTATTGGTGGTATGTTTCAGGGCTTGACCCGGACACAGGCCGCCGAGTTTTCGTTCTTTCTGGCTGTGCCGACAATGGCTGCTGCATCAGGCTATAAACTCCTTAAAACCTACAAACTGCTCCAACCCGAAGATTATCAGATGTTACTTATTGGCAATGCGATTGCGTTTGTTGTAGGTCTTTTGGCTATTCGGGGCTTTGTTGGCTTTCTGACACGTTACGGCTTCAAAGTTTTTGGCTATTACCGCATTGCGCTTGGCTTGCTCCTGCTAGGATTAGTGGCAGCCGGTGTGAAGTTGGATGTGATTTAATGTAATTTTTGACACGGAGATACACAGAGAAAAAGGAGATGCACTAAGATTCTTAGTTATCTTTTCTTTGGGTGTCTCCGTGCTTCTTCGTGTATCTCTGTGACACAACAAACTCCGCCGACACCCGATCCCGGCCAGATTATTCTGATTGATAAGCCACTTACCTGGACATCGTTCGATGTGGCAAACAAATTAAAATTTGCCTGTAAGTTTAAGAAAATTGGCCACGCCGGAACGCTTGATCCATTGGCAACGGGCTTGCTCATTCTTTGCACAGGCAAAATGACCAAACAGATTGACCAGTATCAGGCGCAGGAAAAAGAATATACCGGAACGCTTGTGCTTGGTAAGACTACGCCTTCTGTCGATCTTGAAACCACTTTCGATGCCGAGTTCGATACGACCGGTATTACCCCTGAGCAAATTCGGGAAGCTGCCCAGCAACTAACGGGCGATATTCTACAGGTACCGCCTATTTATTCTGCCATTCGGGTTAATGGGGAGCGGTTGTATGAAAAAGCCCGTCGGGGTGAAACTGCCGATCGGGTTGAAGGGGGAATTAAAGCTCGTCAGGTAACCGTTTCGGTATTTGAGGTCAATGCGGAGCGTTTCCCGGAAGTAGATTTTCGCATCGTGTGTACTAAAGGTACCTATATTCGTAGTCTGGTACGCGATTTGGGCCTGTTGCTCAACAATGGAGCTTATATGAGCAGCCTAAGACGGACACGCATTGGTGATTTCCGGATTGAGGATGCGCAGACCATTGAGCAATTTATTGAAACGCACCGAGCGATTTAATTTTGTCAGGAGATAGTTAGGAATGGTCAGGCATATACTTGACCTACCTGATCATCCCTGACCTCTACTTATTAGCGAATGATTATCTATAGAGGTCTCAACGATATACAGCCTTTAACCAATGCCGTTGTAACAAGTGGTACTTTTGACGGAGTTCACCGTGGTCATCAGACAATTTTGGCGCGCCTGACAGAGGTTGCTAAAGCGAGTGGGGGAGAGTCGGTACTGATAACGTATTGGCCGCATCCACGCACCGTTGTTTCCAACGACAGTCAGAATCTAAAACTGCTGACAACCCTTGATGAGAAGATTGAACTACTCGATCAGGCTGGAGTTGAGCATTTGGTGATTATTCCGTTTACGCGTTCATTTTCGCAGTTAACCTCAGAGGAATACATCCGTCAGATTCTTCTTGAAAAAATTGGCACCAAGAAACTAGTAATCGGCTACGATCACCGATTTGGTCGCGACCGTGAAGGAGGCTTTGAGTACATAAAAGCGCATCAGAGCGAATATGGGTTTGAGGTAGAAGAAATACCTCGTCAGGATGTGGAAGCGGTTGGGGTCAGTTCATCTAAAATTCGGGCGGCTCTTAATGAGGGCCATGTTCACACGGCGAATCTATTTCTGGGCAGAGCGTATACTCTGACCGGCACAATCGTAAAAGGGCGACAGCTTGGCCGCACCATTGGTTTTCCAACGGCGAATATGCAGGTAGATGACCCTGCCAAGCTAATTCCTGCTAATGGCGTTTATGCTGTTGAGGTTGACTATGCCGGACAACTACATAAGGGCATGCTCAATATTGGCTTCCGACCTACGGTTGCTGGTACGAATCAGACTATTGAAACCTATATCTTCGATTTCGACAAAGATATCTATGGCGAACATCTGACGCTGAAGTTTCGGGAGTTTTTGCGGCCAGAACAAAAATTTGATGGATTACCTGCATTGGTTGCCCAGCTAAAACAGGATGAGGAAACAGCGCGAGCAACACTGGCAAACGGGCAAGTTTAACTCAGATTTTTAGGCACTTTACGGTTGATTTTCTCAGGCAGATCAGCAGGATGGACATACAGGTCGATCCCGCTGACCTGCCTAAATTATTTTTATGTTATTAAGCCAAATTATAGTTTAAAAGACCATCTACAAGTCAAAATAATCCATCGGAAATTCATATATTAGCAAGGAATTTATAAAGCAGCATTCCCCCTAACATGACTTCATTTATGGCACTCGGTTTCAACGAATCCGAGTCGATGAATCGCCTTCAAATTTCTTATACAGAGTATACCAAAGAGCAAGCGGAACAGGCAAATTCTGCCTTTGACGAGTGCGTAAAACACTACCTGCGTCAATGGATTGAGCAGGGTACCGTGTTAGGAGGGGATCGAAGTCCAGAGGTAGAAAACAACACCGAAGAATTTATCCGGCAAGGTGCCCTGCGAAGCTTTTTTAAGCACCATGAAGATGCCCTTGAGCGCCTGCTCCAACAGGACGACATCGCCAGACACCTGCTACGCCCTAGTGCCCAGGTCTTTTTTGAGCCCGATGCTTACGAGCCATTATTGTCGCTATTCGAAAAGCGCATCTATAATTTAGCCGCCCATCGCGAACATCTGGAAGTGCCGTTTCGGTACAGTCCTATGAGTCGACAGGGTATTTTCGGCGACTCAATTAGTTTTGCCGATATGCCTCCTGGTGAAGTTAGAGAGGACATTGGTTTTTATTTCGGTACTCGCCGATCGGATAAAACGGCATTGAACCTAATTGCCCGTCAGCTTCGTCGGGAAGCGTTATTTTCAACCTTACTGCCGATTCATGTCGTAACAGAAGGCTACATGGAGGATTCGCTGCGAGCCATTAGAGTGGCGACAGAGAAATTTAGGGAAGAAGGGGAGAGTCAGCAATTGTTTCACTGTTTTGTCGTGCAGCGACGCCATGCTGCCGATGATCGTCACCTGGGGGCGGCATTTCTAGTCATGAATATTCAGCAACCCGAATTACCCCACCGTGTGTTATTCTGCGATACATTGAAACCGAATGGTAAGCCACCCTGGTGGAATAAGTTTAAGCGCTATGTCGATACGGTATTTCCACAACCAGATGGAAGTCCGGCCGCTTCGGATCGATTAGAAGATGGCGGTCTTAATCTTCAGCGCCTGCACGATGGAGTACCAGTTCGTCATCAGGATATTGACTGTGCTTTTTATTCTGCATCAATGGCCCGTGCGCTTATTCAGATCACAAAACTGTCGCCAGAACTCATCAGTGGGTCAATTGAGGAACTAGTTAGCCAGATGACAGAACGGATGCCTGAATATTTTGCCCAGACAAACGTGCCTAAAGCGCCAGAGGTAGTGCGTGAGGTTAATGTGATTCGTCGATGGCAGATGGGCCAGGAAGCACTGACTGATCTTCAGCAAGACTACCGCTCTAAATCGGCCGCTTTAAATGCAGCTCTCCTGGAGTCGAGTGACTCGACGTGGGGGGAGCCCATCGACCCGTCTGAGTCAAGACTGGATCTGTCGTCGGCGGCCTAGTTTAATCTACCGTTATATACCCTGGATTCTTTAGTTCCCAATGTTGAGGCCCACTACATAGCCTGTGGTCCAGGCATTCTGGAAGTTGAAACCACCTGTGATGCCGTCGACATCTAATACCTCGCCCGCAAAGTAAAGTCCTGACTGGGCTTTACTTTCGAGCGTTAGAGGGTTTAGCCCATCGAGCGAAATGCCTCCACAGGTCACGAATTCATCTTTGAAGGTAGTTTTTCCTGACACTTGAAACTGACTGTTGATTATCCGTTCAGCCAATCGGTTTAAGAGTTTGGCGGGTAGATCGGCCCAGCGTTGCAGATCAGAAATTCCCGCTTCGGTGGCAAAAGCTTGCCATAACCGGGCAGGTAAACCAAATGGATTCTGTGAAACGACCTGCTTGCGGCCATTTTGCTGACGAAAATCCTGTAATTTATTGCGTAGCGTATTGTCGTTGAGGTCGGGCGTCCAGTTGATACGAAGGGTGAAACGATAATTAAGGTCGGCTAATTCGCGGGCAGCCCAGGCTGATAAACGGAGTATTACCGGCCCACTAAATCCCCAGTGGGTTACTAAAATCGGGCCTCGTTGTTCCTGTTTTGTTCCTACGACATACACCTTCGCATCTGGTACCGACACGCCTGCCAATGGTATCAAGTAACTATCAGGCACATTGAATGTAAATAACGATGGCACGGGGGCAATCAATGACTCGCTTTGCTGGGGCAACCAGTCATAAGATGCTAGTTGGGGATAACCGCCCGTTGCAATAAGAACTCGATCGGCTAGGAGGGTTTCGTTGGTGAGTAAATCGACTAGCCAGCGCGATGATGCATCTTGTCGAAGTGAAGCGACTCCACAACTGGTTCGAACCTGAATGCCTAATCGGCGGGCTGTGGTTAGTAAGCAATCGACGATGGTATCGGAGGTATTGGTAGCTGGAAACATGCGCCCGTCGGCTTCAGTTTTTAGATCGACACCCCGTTGTGCGAACCAGTTTACTGTAGCTGTAGTATCGAATTGATTGAGCAGGGCACGTAGTGGTTTCTCTCCGCGCGGATAAAATTTAACCAATTGCCGATTGTCAAAACAGGCGTGTGTAACGTTGCAGCGCCCTCCGCCCGAAATGCGGACTTTATTTAATACGGTACGATTTTTTTCGAGAATGGTAACGGTTGCATCTGGGTATGTTTCTGCGGCTGTAATTGCCCCGAAAAAACCTGCTGCTCCGCCACCGATTACGACAATATTCAGTGATGACATAGGGTTTTAACAGGGGTTTTCTGTTTCATGTTCCCTATTCAACATTTCAATCAGGGTGCGGGCTGGGTTTTATGAGCGCTTACAATCGGGACATTAAACCTTGACCTTGAAACGGAATAAACCTAAAACAAAAAACTAACTTTGGGTTATGCTTTTCAAACCTCGATTTTCAACCAAAAATTATGCTCGTCGGGGCTTCCGGCTGCGGGGTAACACGCTGGTAATGCTGTTCGTGTTTTTCCTTATCGGACTTTTTCTTCACTACGGTGGCCGGACGCAACCCGTTGTGGCTTTCTGGAATGACTTTCGGCAGATGATTGGCTTGGGGAAATCCCGATCCGACCGAGAGGATTCCAACCCCTACAAAGCGCCCGAACCTAAGTCTGATGAGGCAACAGACAATCGGAGTGGAGGGAAGTCGTCGTCGGAGGAGAGTGAAGCCAGTGATAACAATCCAGATAAACCATCGGAGGCATCCTCGGGTAACCAGCGATTTGACTTTGAAAAGCAGGTTGATTTTTTACTGCCTGTATCCAAAGCCAGTGGCGAACTGATCCGGCACGAAGGCTATACGCTTAGTTACCGCGATCAATACAAAGATGCCGAATGGGTGGCTTATCCGCTGCTTGCCTATGAAACGACTGGTGATGCCGACCGAAAAAATGAGCAATTTAAGCCGGACCCTTCAGTTGAAAATGGAACCGCGCTTCCTGCTGATTACACTCGGTCGGGCTACGACCGGGGGCATTTGGCACCTGCTGCCGATTTTAAGTTTTCGCAGCGAATGATGCGCGAGACATTCTTTATGAGCAACATTACACCTCAAGCGCCCGAATTTAATCGAGGAATATGGGGCGATCTCGAAAACCAGATACGATTATGGGCGCGTCGTGATAAAGGACTTTACGTGATAACAGGGCCGGTGTTGAAACCCGGTTTACCTACGATTGGGAAACATACTGAAGTAAGTGTGCCCGAGAAGTTTTATAAGGTAATCCTTTACTGCAATAAGCCTGATATAAGAATGGTTGGCTTTCTGCTTAATAATGAGGGATCAACTAACTCATTGAAGCAGTTTGTGGTGCCAGTCGACCTCATTGAGCAATTGACGGGCCTCGACTTCTTCCCAAAAATTCCCGACGATCTCGAGCGGAAGCTGGAAAGTAAAAGCCGCGAAGAAGTAGTGGATGAATGGTTTGACAATTAAATCTGTTTACTGTTTCAAGTTCAATGTTTCATGTTCCGGCACAGAGCGCCAATGTTGCTGGAACATGAAACATTGAACCTGGAACAGTAAACAGATTATTGCCCATTCGGATTAATGAGCATCGGCGTTTTGCCGTCTGTAATAATAATCTTCGAGTTTGGCGAGGTCGCCAATTGCCTGAAGGCTTCAATGGTTTTATACTCGATAATCTGCTTGTTCAGCCCTTCTGAAATTATTTTCTGAGAGTCGGCAATACCTTTTGCTTCAATTACTTTTCGGTCGGCTTCTTTGTGCTCTTTCATCAATACAAACTCCATTTGCTGCGCCTGTTGTTCGGCTTCAAGCTTTTGTTCAATAGATTGGGCCAGACCTTTCGGTAACTGAATACTTTTCATAAGTACGCTTTCAACAACAATGCCCCGTTTTTCCAGCACAGTGTGCATTTCGGCGGCAATCTCCTTTTCGATCTCCTCCCGTTGACCCGTATACATATCTTTAGCGAAGAAGCGGGCGCAAACGTCCGCAGCCGCTGAACGGAATACGCTGACAATAACGACACTTTCGTATTTCTCACCAATCGTTGTGAGGACCTGCGGGGCTTTCTCGGGTACAATTCTATACAAAACAGCCATCTCGGCACTGATATTTAGTCCCTCCTTCGACGGAATATTTTCCAGGGCCAATGGCAGGTTAATCGTACGAACGGGTACCCGAATAATGGTTGTTGTGAATGGATTGTAGCTGTGTATCCCCGACCCTTTTACTTCTGGATCTAATTTCCCAAACCGGCGTTTTACGCCAACTTCGCCTTGTCGAATGGTTGTGCAACTCAGGATAAACAAGGCTGGTAGCAAACAAAATATAAGCTTTTTCATGGTAGTTAATTGACAGATTTAATTGTCTCGCTAACTACCTCTTCGCTTATTAAAGCCTGATGTAAAAGATGTTAAGTTGCTATTAAAGTTGAATGGGTGTCTAAAAAAGCCTGAAGCTCATCAGGGCGTTGAGTACCGATAGTAATTTTTCTCTTGGTTTTCCACTCAATTCGCAAGCCTTTGTTGCCTGCGATGTTATAGACCCAACCATCGAATCCCAGTCGGATGCCATAGCCAATAAAGCCGTATTGAGTTATTGAAACGGATTGGATATCACTCCAGGAAATCGTTCGCCAGGAGAAAACGGGAAAAACTCGATAATGAATACCGTCTGAGTCCAGACGCGTATCTAATCGCCAAACATAGAACAGGAGAATAACGAGTAGGCTGATAGTAATGCCAATCCAAGCGAAAGGTTCACTTGGCGTACTAATAGCCCACATAGGACTGGCTGTAGCGACGGCCACAGCGGTCAGGATGAGCCACAGCCACCACTGACGAAATCGCTGCGTCTCGGTGAAGGTTGCCATTCCTAGGTTTTCTGCTTCTTCTTCTTCGCAGCTGGGAAGAGTATGTTATTCAAGATCAGGCGGTAACCGGCGGAATTGGGGTGCAAGTTCAGGTCGGTTGGTTCTTCACCGATTTCATGCCGATAATCTTCGGGATCGTGACCGCCATAGAAGGTGAAGAAGCCTCGACCATAGGGCGAGTGAATGTAACGAGCCTCGCCAGCCGAACGATTTTCGGCCATGATCACCACTTCGGGTTTAATGTAGTTTTTCTTAAATGCGGTGGTCTGCCCCATGAATCCCTTAATCACATTCAGGTGATTTTGCGTCAACATGGTCGGAATGGGATCGTACTTGGCTGAAAACTGAAAGAGCGTAAAGTAGTCGTTATGCTCGCTCAGTCCCCGCTCTTCGGGCTGATTGTCGATGTTCGAAAATTCGATCAGATAGGGGTTCGTATATACCTGAAAGTTCCGAAACGCAAATGTCTGACTATAATCCAGTTTGCTATTTGCATTTGGGTCGGCAGGGTCGCCATCGTAAAATGTATCGACAATATCTGTGTTGTGAGAAGCTAGCGCAATGTCATAGGTATCCGTGGCATTACACATGGCAAACAGGTAGCCACCGCCCAATACAAAGTCGCGGATTTTTTGCGCTACAGCCAACTTCAATTGAGGCACTTTGGTGAAGCCAAATTTGCTGGCAATCGTTTCAGCTTCGCGCTTTTGAGCAATGTACCAGGGTTGATCTTTAAAGTGGAAAAACTTACCATATTGTCCCGTAAAATCCTCATGGTGTAAGTGTATCCAGTCGTATTCGGGCAGCTTGCCATTCATCACTTCTTCATCGAACACCACGTCGTAAGGGATTTCTGCGTAGGTCATGACCATCGTCACGGCATCGTCCCAGGGCTGTTTTGTTTTAGGTGAATAAACGGCAACTTTGGGTGGTTTTTGCAGTTTTACCGCATCCATATTGGCATCGGCAGCCGCAACTTCACTTAAAATCTGCGCCGACTGAGCATCTGAAATTACCTCATAACTAACCCCCCGAATCACCATTTCGTTGATAAATGCCTGAGTTTGCGGCAATAAAAATGATCCACCCCGGTAATTGAGCAGCCAGTCGATTTCGGTATCATGGACTTTCAGCACCCAATAGGCAATACCATAGGCTTTGAGGTGGTTTTTCTGGGCATCATCCATAGGAATCAGGATCTTAGAGGCCCATGTCTGCCCCACCAGGGTCAGAATTAGGATAAGCGGTAACAGCAGCCGTTTCATTGGTTTCCCTATTAAGAATGCGCTTGGTAGTTTTGTAATAACGAAAGATAAGCAATTATTGTGCGAGATTAAAGGTGAAAGAATGAAAGAGTGAAAGAGCGAAAAATTTGCGCCAACTTTCACTCTTTCATTCTTTCGCTCTCTCACTCTTTAAAAAATGAATCTACTCGAAAACATACGCGAAGGGCTCCGTTCAATTGCTGGGAATCGGCTACGAACTATTCTGACCTCGCTCATTATTGCCATCGGTATTACATCGCTGGTAGGTATCTTAACAGCTATTGAAGGCATTCAAAGTTCGGTGGACAGCAGTTTTGCCGGATTGGGGGCTAATACATTTAGTATTGTGGCCCGCCAGGATGCATTTAGACGAGGTGGACGTGTCCAACGTCAGGATGCCCCGATAGACTATTTTGATGCAGTACAATTTAAGCGCCGGTTTCCGTATGGTGCCACCATTGCTGTTTCTTCCGTTGTAGCAGGTGCCGCCCAGGCTAAATTCGGATCGAAAAAAACAAACCCTAATATTCAGCTTACGGGTGGAGACGATGCATACCTGAGCGTGAAAGGATTTACGATTCAAAGTGGTCGTAACCTGACACCTAATGACCTGGTTGCTGCTCGCAATGTGGCTATTATTGGGAGTGAAGTGGCAAATACTTTATTTGAGAAAAAGCTGGACCCAATCAACCAGGTAATTCGGGTGGCGGGCAACCAGTATAAAATTATTGGCGTTTTAGCCAAAAAGGGTGGCTTTTCGGGTGGGGGCGATGATCGGATCATCCTAATTCCGCTCGACAACGCTCGTGCTCTGGCCGGAAGTCAGCAGTTAACATTCGATATTACGGCATCAGTACCTACAGTTTCAGATCAGGACGAAGCCGTTGACGAAGCCCGCGGAACAATGCGGCTGGTTCGGCGAGACCAACTTGGCCAGCCTGATTCGTTTGAGATCGAGCGGGCGGATGAGTTGGCAAAAGAAACCGGGAATATTACGGGTTATCTGCGTATTGGTGGCTTTGGCATTGGTTTCATCACCTTACTCGGTGCATCTATTGCGCTCCTGAACATTATGCTTGTGTCGGTTACAGAGCGAACGCGCGAAATCGGTATTCGGAAATCACTTGGAGCTACTCCCCAACGGATTCGCGAGCAGTTTCTGATCGAAGCCATTGTTATCTGCATTCTTGGGGGCATAGGCGGTGTGTTGCTAGGTTTAGGCGTAGGCAATCTGATCTCAAGTGTTATCAGTCAGGGGAAAGGTAGCTTTATTGTTCCCTGGGCCTGGATGGGGCTTGGCCTGCTTGTTTGTATTACGGTTGGTCTGTTTGCGGGCATTTACCCCGCCGTGCGGGCCTCCAAATTAGATCCTATTGATGCGTTGCGGTATGAGTAGGTATGATGAATGATGCGGCTGATTGGGATAGGAATAAAATTCTACATTGATCCTTGTAAGTTGTTCATTAATCCTTACTTTTGCACCCACGTTTGACAAACGCATCCTGCCAAGGCGGGACGATTCTGTCGCCGGGATGGCGGAATCGGTAGACGCGATGGTCTCAAACACCATTGTCTGCAAGGACATGCCGGTTCGAGTCCGGCTCCCGGTACTAAATAAAGGCTATAAGTTGCTGAAAATCAGTCTCTTATAGCCTTTTTTGATTCTTACACTGTAACATTACTGAAACAATTGCGCTTCCTATCCTCAGCAACTGGTGATAGAG
>NZ_WPIN01000016.1 GCF_009754945.1 Spirosoma arboris | reverse complement strand
CTTGTAGCGCTGCTTAATTTTTGGCAGACTCTAATTTTAGATCTGTTTAAATATTTGATCCTACTTTTCTTTGACTTCTGGTTGAAACAAGTCAAAAAAAAGTAGGGGAAGAGAAGTGATTTAAGGCAAACGAGTCGCACCGATTCGGAAAAACTATCCTATGAGGCTAAGGAGTCTCATGTTGAAGCAGTTATCTACTGGACTACGAATCGACTTATGTCTAAAAAAGCCGTGAAACAAAATCCTGAACAACCTCTTTAATCATACGTTGACACTTATTGATAAATATCTGGCTACCAAAAAGTAACCGCCTTTCAGATCGCATACGGCGGTTAGTTCTCTACGCGGACGGCCTTGGCAAGTCCAAAAATTGGAAACAATGTAAACTGTCGTTGTCGGGGTTTTAGGTACTCAGTAGCGTAATCCAGTGGATTGATGTTGGCCAGCAATTGAAAGTGGCAGGAAGCTAAAAAGGTTGGTAGAGTCTCCGACGCCAGCCCCGACCGAAAGCTCTCTCCCCGATCATCTAAATACTTACGCATTCGTTTGGGATAACCTGTCTGCGTCGATTGTTGAATGAAGGACTGCTGGATGTAGCTAAACAGGATTTCGCTACCCATAGGAGCCATTTTCGCTAACTGAGCAAATAACTTTTCGACATCAGTTAAAGTCAAATAGCCCAACAAACCCTCCAGCAGAAAAAACACTGGTTTATCAAACTGGGGCAGGCAATCAGCCAGTTCTTTCTGATCGGCCAGATCTACCGGGATGAATTGATGACTAGGTCGCAAAGAAGAGCCTAATAAAGCCTGCTTACGAACTTGCGTATCGGGATGATCGACCTCATATACTGTACAGTTCGTTAGGCAAGTCAGCCGGAGCGGGCGTGTATCGTAGCCCGCTCCAATGATAACCAGCGTATCAATTCCCCTTGCCACAGCCTGCTCAATGTGTGCGTCGATCCACGCCGTCCGACAAATAAAATCAGCTACAACTGTCGGAAAATAACGGTCCAGCACCCACGTCAACCCGCGTTGAAGTGTTGGCATGCGTCTGCACATCCTCAGGATCGTTTGCAGGTACGGTTTCACAAATTGAATGGCATATTGATCATCCGCGATGCGTTTCTGTGCTGGAACGGTCGATTCAAGTGCCCGAATGAACGCTCCGGCATGGGCCGTATCGCTGGCGCGATTGGTTTTCATGGCGCCAGGGTTTCTTTTTTATGGTTATTAACTGTCATTTTCAGTACATACAAGAGGGGCTTAAAGAGCCATTTTTTGAAATGCAGTGAATAATAGGTATCCCGGGGAGACGCTCCGATCCGGCGTTTGGTTTCGTAGGTATTAGCCCCAAAATCGACATAATGAACACCGTGTCGAAGAGCTTCGGCTATGAGTTCGTAGTAGAGATTGAAATAAGCTCGTACGGCTGGTGCTCGTTCATAATCCAACCCGCAGATCTTAAAGAACCAGGCACCATTACTTTCAATCATGACCCCAAAACCGATCATGGTTTCTTTTTGCCAGATTGTCAGCACTTTTTTTCGGAGCGTTTGTACCTGATCCAGCGCGTCAAAATACGATTTACCAATGGGAATGGGCACTTCCATTTCGTCCCTTTGTGCATGGTAGGCACAGGTTGAATCGTACAATGCCATAATTTCTGCCTCAAACGGCGCTACGGTATCTCGCCACTGGAAATAACAACCAGCCTCTTCAAAGGTCCGTTTGTTTCGCCGAATGGTGTAGCGGGCGTTTGTACTTCGTTGCTGAACGTAGTGATTGAAGTCATCGAAAGGCAAATCCATAGCCATATTCGCCAGAAACGGAACCGTTGCTAACCCATCAATCTCCCGGCCATGCGCTTTTTTTACACATAACAGATCGTACGAACAGTTGGCCATCAGCCAATTCACAACAAATGATTCAACAACGTCTTGCTCTTCAGGCGTTAGGTCCACCGTGAAAACAATGCCCGGACGGTTGGCTAGTGGAATTTCTGCGAACAGAATTGTCAGGTAAAAGACCGACAAGCCCATCTGCTGAAGTCGCAGAAAAAAGGATTTCAGCGATGCCGGGAAATACCGCGCCAGATTCAGTTTATGAAGCGTGTGCGTCACGACAAAAGCGATGGGTTCATCCTGCCGATACACCTGATAAAACGTTTGCATAACCTGTGGTATACGAGCCACTTCCAATGCCTGACACCAATCGGCTATTGCGGCCCCAAATGCTTTGTCAGTGCCTGTCGTAATGGCCTCATATGGGGACGTGAGTTTTACAAAGCGCAGTTCCGATACCGTACTATTGGTTAATTTTTTCTGCCCAGAAGGTTGCTGGATTACCATACGATGAATAAAGCTAGGATAAAGATTGCCATACAGAATAGCTGCGCTTCTGAAAATCGCCCGTAACGTGGCCGGGCGCTACTCACCCGGAAAAAATCAAGTCCGAATCGAAGGGGACAATAAAACAGAAAGTATACACATAGAGATGTACCGGGAACTAGTTTCTGCTGTATGTGTAAATAGAGGATAAAAAGCCCAATGAGAAAACTGAAGAGCGCTTCGATCAACTGAGTAGGCAAGACCCGATCGCGGGGCGGGTGAGCTGCTTTAAATTGCCGACATCCGTGTACATCCCGAAAGTGATCGGCTGAGTACCAGACCCCAAAGGGTGAAGGTAATCCGTAACAGCAGCCACTAACGAAACAGCCCAGGCGGGAAAAAAACAGGTAAAATGGAACAATCAGCGCAACCAGATCGAATGCTTCTGCCAGATCGGCCCGAACGACCCACCGGATTATGGCGTAGTAGGTCGGCAGAATGATCAGAATGGTATCCTGAAGAAACGAGCGCGAGGCTGTGCCAAACCATACTTTCACCCTATCGCGCACCACTTTGTACACGACAAATACGGCTCCAAAAACACCCAGAAATGTAAAAAAGGGAAGCGACGAGGAATCACGTAGATACCAGAACGCAATCCCAAGCGATACCAGACGCCCTAGATCCGTTAACACAAAGTAGGGATGATAGGCGTAGGAGAAAACCTTTATCGGCTTAACCCCATTGGCCAAAGTATCCATACGGCTCTGAAGCACTTCGGTGAGTAGGGTATTCATCATGAGCTGGTTTGGTTAATTTAGGAGTGGGAAATTAACCAGTCTGCCAAAAACTCAATTTTTAGGACATGGACAAAAATCTGGACAAGGTATAATGTGCTGATTTTTAGATTATTGTAATGCTGATTTGGGGCTATTTTAAGAGTTTTGATAGGATGGAATGCCCATCGGTGCCTAATTTTTTACGTAAGCGATACGTCGCTTTGTGGATCGAGTCAGGAGAAATACCTAACATACGGCTCATTTGTCGGGTATTGATATTGAGTTTCGAGAGCGCTAACAGTCGCTCTTCGGCGGGGCTGATGTCGGTAATATGGGTTTTTAACTTCACAAAAAAACTCGGGTGTACTCGCTCGAACCGTCGTTGGAATTCTTCCCAATCATCATTAGTCAGTAGGCTGGAATTGAGTAAGCTTTGCTGCGCTTCAACAAACATATCCTGTTCATCACTTTCTTTCCGATTTTGCGACAGTCGTTCCAGATCAGTGTTCAACGTATCGATCAGGGCATCTTTTGCCTGTAGATTATCCATAAAAAGGGTTAAGTCGGCTTTGGCGCGTTGTAACTCGTCGTCAACGATCTGTTTGGCCAGTCGCATCGATTTTTCTTTTTCGTCATTGATCACCTGATCCTGTTGCCGTTTCGTGCGAACAAATCGGTATAGAGCAAAGAAAAACAGCGCGACTAACGCTAGTACAACCCCGGAAATCCAGAAGAGCAACTGTTGCGTTTTTTTCTGGGCATTGAGTTTATCTACCTCCGACTTGTGTTTCTCGATCAATAACTTGTCATTGGCTAAGTCTAATTGCTTGACATCGTAGCGTTTATTGATTCGTTCGCTGATTTTTAGTAAGCTATCCGAATAGGCGTATGCCAGTGGCAGGTTATGAATAACCTGATAGTATTGCCGGGCAACGTCATAATAATTTTGTCGATAAAACTCATTGTCCATATCGCTCCCAAACTCAGTTTTGAGGATCTTAAGCAGGGAAAGTCGTTTTGATTCACGAAGAAAATAAGCACAGCTATCGAGTTGCTGACGCATCAAATAGACTCTGGCCAATTTTACTGCCGTTGCGTAAGGCTGAGATCTGTCCTTGCCAAACTTCTTCCCCAATTCATAATCGATCCGAAATGCAATTAGGGCAGCGGTCAATCGATTTTGCTGTGTATATACGTTACCCAGATTCGTGTTGGCAATCCCAATCCACACTAAATCGCCGACAGAAGCAGCAACTTGTCGTGTTTTTTTGTAACACATTTCTGCCCTACGCAGATTATCAGAGTTGTTCGTCGGATCAATCTGGGCGTACGCCATACCCATTGTGTTGTGGGTCTGTATAGCCAGATTATCACTGAAAGCCGGGTAGCGGGCAGACTCCTTCAACAAACGGATCGCTTTCTCGTACTCTTTGAAATAATAATAGTTGAACGCCAGTTCGTAGAGATACCGGCTTATTTCGGGGATGTGCTCAAAGCCAATTATTCGAAATCGATTATCAGCCGCCAATAGGTATTCGAACGCTTTGCCATACTCTTCATTGATGAAGTAATATTCTCCGGCAAAGTGCTGACACACAGCGGCAATTTGTGGATCGCTGTTCTGTTCGGCTTTCTGGCCCACCGCTAAAAACAATGCTGCTTTCTGGCCGTTATTGAGATCGCTATTTTTGGCGTATGTATCTTTTATAAACTGGCTATACCGGCACAGTTGCTCATCGCCCACCTTTTCACCAATACCATCAATCGTATTAAGAAGCCGAAAGGCAGCAGCCTGATTTTGGGTAACAGCCGAACAGGTGTCGAAGTAATTGAGAATCAGTATCACCCGATTGGCGGGCGTTGCTTTTTCTAGTTTCTGCAGAAATGGATCAGCTGATGCCACGTATGAAATGAGCAGACACAAAAAAACACCGATTCCATTCGAGTTGAGCAGCGACAAGCCCGTGAAGGATCGGTTAGAAGGGTTCATAGTTGGGTAAGCCTGTTCCTTACACAACTCAAAAATAGCTAAATATCGCTTTGAGACTATACCTAGCTCAGTCCAACAATTGCCTTTGCAGCAAACTGACTGACCTTACTTGTCAATAAAAAATTGGCCCATGAAAATATCTGACATATCTACCGAACGGAGGCTGGCTCTTTCGACGCCGTTTGTAAATACGTAGTAAAGAAGATCAGCATTTCGGTATACAGTCGGCCATCCAGACCGGCTAGTCTATTGATATGGGTGCCATTGTATTCTTCGGCAATATGCTTGATCCCCAAGGTGAGATCCACCCGCGTTACCTGCGGACCGACGGCAACACAGCCGGAATAGGTGCCTATTAAGCCATTACTTTTATAAACTTTTATCGCATCCGTTGTGAAAGAAAGCAAAGGGAACAGGCTGAAAAAGATTGTTTTTTCAGCCTGCATTTTCTACACTACCTACACAGACGGTCTAAATTTTTAGTGGGAGGTACAGCTAGATTATTTGCTCATGTCCCTAATTCCTCGCACCTTCATGGCTGGACACAAAAAAAGCCAGCCCTTCCTAGGCTGGCGATAATCGAACAAATCAACGGAACCAGAAAAGAATGAACCGAAGGGTATCCTGAATAAGCCCTATCTAATCGCCATAATCGTGACTTTGATAGTAATCTGCATAGCGCTGGGATATTACGTAGGGCTAAAGAGATAACAAAAAAAGCTGGCTGGGAAAAGACTCACGTAACCCTTACTCACATGGAAAGCTTAGATTTGGCGCTCACTCAAAAAAAGCAGGAGGTCGCCGATTATATAAATTACCTGGATAGTGTCATCATTGACCTATTGAAAGCACACCACTTAATTCAAGAAGATCCGCATCCAGATGACGAATCAAATGCCCTACTAAAGCCCCTTTCCGATGGGGCAGCTTACTATACCCGATTGAAGCAGGAGCAAGAGAGGTATTTCGAGACATTAAAATAAAGAGCCAGCCGAGAGATGGCACAGTTCTTTACTCATTTGCCGAATTACTTCCGGCTTACAATCTGTTTCAACAACTGCTCTAGTTCGATCTGCTTTTGCTCCAATGCCTGTAGCTTCTGCTGATCCTGTTGACTTTGTTGTTTTACGAACTGTAATTCTTCCGTCTGCTGCCGATTCGCTTTCTCTAACTGAATACTATACAGGGTCAACTCTTCAATCTTTTCCAATAATTTAGCATCGGTCTGTTGAAGATCATTGCCCTGCTTGACCATCTCCTTAGCCGAGAGAATGCCCGGTAGATGTTCGTGCTTAGTGATGTACTGTTCTACTTCTGAAAGTGGTTTGAGACTATACCCTGGTTTAAATACATAGTCACTCCACTCGCTGGAGTTCTTCACAGCCACTTTTACTTTCTCAGTTAGAATACCCTGCTCCACCACCAATTTATAACCAGCTGGAGCTTTCAGACCCTGACCAATCACTACACTGCCCGGATTGGTGTTCTGAAGCTGATCCCCTGAAACCGACCAGGACTCTGCCGCCAAGCGAGCCGATCCATTGGTACTACCCAGAATCACATTGCCACTGCCATCGACGGTGAGAAACTTAGTCTGATTCAACGCCGTTGCGGGCGTGCTACTGGTCAGATTCTCCAGCCGTAAGCCCGAACTATTGGCGACACCACTGGTCAGATGCAGTTTGGCCGAAGGAGCCGTGTTGCCAATGCCTACATTGGCCCCTGATCCTAAGATTAGGCTATTACTAGCTGATACCTGAGCGCCGTAGCCAAGGGTCGTCGCGTTCTGAAGATTTGGATTCGAGGATGAGACGCCTGACCTGGACCCAATGAACGTATTGCTGCTGCCCATCTGACTCAGCGTGCCAGCGCCATCCCCCACGAACGTGTTATATGCGCCCGTGGTATTGGTACCTCCCGCATTATTTCCGGTAAATACATTACTAAAGCCTGTGGTATTGGAATACCCCGAATGATAACCTGTGAACACATTATTGCCGCCTGAGGTATTACCATACCCTGCCCCATCGCCAGTAAACACATTGTTAGAGCCGTTCGAATTATACCCTGCCTCAGTACCCGTGTACACATTATGCGATCCTGTAGTGTTGCCACGGCCTGCTCCAGTGCCACTAAACATATTATACGATCCTGTGGTGTTATAATACCCGGCATAAGCGCCCGTAAACACGTTACTACTGGTTGTCGTGTAATACCCGGCATAAGCGCCAGCAAACACGTTATTAAACCCAGTGGTGTTGGTTTTTCCCGCCTGATGCCCCACAAATACATTATCCCCACCTGTGGTGTTATTATACCCTGCCGTATAGCCCGTAAATACATTATCGGAGCCAGTGGTATTGAAATATCCTGCATTCGAGCCAGTAAACACATTGTAAATCCCACTGGTGTTACTCTCTCCCGCGAAAGCGCCCGTAAAGACATTATTATTCCCAGTGGAATTGCTAAGACCAGCTGCCCGACCCAGAAACGTATTGGAACCACCGGATGTGGTACTTTCCCCGGCATCCACCCCAAAAAAGCTATTGAATGAACCTGATGTCAACGAAATACCTGCATTGTAACCTGTCACCGTGTTGCGGTTGCCTGTTATATGGCCACTAGCCCCCGCTCCTGGCCCTACCAGTGTGTTAAAGGTGCCATAGACAGATGAGTTGGAATTGTTGGAAGAGTTCACCACATAGTTGCCCTGAGCCAGCAGCAGGCTGGGCAGCAACAGGAAAGGAATACCAAGAATGAAGAGCTTAGCCATAAAGCAGTTGATTAGGATGAGAAGAAGTTTCTTCTAATTGACTCAATATCAGACACTATATCAATGTTTTAATGGCATTTTAATCTGGTTTTGAGCAAGTGGTTAATAAAAAAACGCCCTGCTTATTAGTCAAGGCGTTCGATCCTCCTAGGGGTATATTGACAAGACTACTTCTTTCCCAGTAGTTGCTTGAGGAGTTGTTCTAACTGATCGATTCGTTCTTCCTGTTTCTGGGCTTTCTTATCCTGCTCAATGCTATATAAAGTTAGCTCCTCCACTTTCTCCAACAGTGTCGCATTCATTTTTACAAGGTCAACACCATCATGTACTACCTGCTCAGCGGAGGGTAAACCAGGCAAATGTTGATTGGCATCGATGTACTTCTTTACCTCAGCTAAGGATTGCAAATTGTAGTCCGGTGCAAATACCTTATCACTCCATTCACTGGCGTTGTTGATGCGGAGTTGATACCTCGCTTTGATTACATCGCCTTTTTCGTTGACAGTTAGGAATTGATCGGTGGTTCGGTTGGTTGGGCTGGCTGTAGTCAGGTTCGTTAACGTTAAGCCACTTGTATTGGGTGATGGACTGACCACTTCTAAACGGTTAGTAGGTGCTGAGGTGCCAATGCCCACATTGACCTGATTCCCTAAGATCAGGGCATTACTGGCGGCTACCCGGCTGTTAGCACCGATGGCGATGGCATTTTGTAAGCCATCGTCAGCTTGGCTATTATAGCCCATCAGTATGTTATCATCACTAGTGGTAATGGCTGTGCCCGAATTAGGGCCGATAATGATGTTGTTGGAGCCGGTCGTGTTATTAAAGCCTGCCTGATAGCCTACAAAGGTATTATTGCTGGCGGAGGTGTTACTATAGCCTGCTTGATAGCCTACAAATGTATTATTGCCGCCTGCTCCATTTTGAAAACCCGTCGCAAAGCCAAGGAATGTATTGTTACTAGCCTTGTTGTCAAACCCCGAAGATTGACCAAGAAACACATTATTATTGCCTGTTCTGCTATATTCCCCGGCGGCATTGCCGATAAAAACATTCGAATTGCCTATGCTGTTGGCCACCCCAGCATAGGCGCCCATAAATACATTCGAGCCCCCGGTGGCGTTGGCATAACCGGCATTGGCGCCCATAAATACGTTATTGGAACCTGATGTATTCGAATAGCCTGCATAATAGCCCGCAAACATATTCAGAGCCCCTGTCGTATTACCGTACCCCGCGTAACTACCGGTAAATACATTTTCAAACCCAGAGGTATTAGTATACCCCGCGTAAGCGCCCGTAAAGACATTTTCATATCCTGTAGAGTTTGTCAGTCCAGCTGACCGACCAACGAACGTATTATAACTGCCCGATGTCGTATTTTCCCCGGCGTCCACCCCAAAAAAACTATTTAAGGAACCTGATGTCAACGAAATACCTGCATTGTAACCCGTGACTGTATTCCGATTACCTGTCACATGGCCACTATTGCCCGCTCCTGGGCCAACAAACGTATTAAAGGTGCCGTAGGTGGCGGTGTTGGAGGTAGTCCCACTATTAGCCACATAATTGCCTTGGGCTAATAACAGGTTAGGAAGCATTAGAAGAAGAATACTGAAAATGGATAGCTTAGTCATAAACGGGCTACTTAAGGTGAGAAGATAAATTGACCTAATTGATTCACTATCAGGTTGCAAATTAATTTATTAATGGTACTTCAATTCACCTTTTTAGCAACTGGTAAACAAGGGATGAACGCCAACAAAGGCCAGTCCTTCACAGAGCCAGCCTTTGTTGGTTAAGCATGTCGAACCCGATTACATCTAATTTAGCCGCCTGACATCCTTGATCGATGCGGCATAAAATGCTACTCCTATTTCATCAATCAAGTTCAACTAGTCAACTTATCCCTCTCGAGGATCGGCAAGAAGGGTACATTTTTCCAACCGACTCGCTTCCAGCCTTCGCCAGGCTTTAAGAAATTGTTTCCGCTCCTGGGTAATTGGGTGGAATCATTCACCCATCAGGCAGCCATATAAATAAAATAATTCCATTTTCGTACTATTCTAGGAACTACGAAAATAGAGCTGGCTAAAAATGCACAACTATGAAACTTAAGGCAGGAAAGTAGAGTAAAATGGGTGCCGGTTCTCGTACTTTAAAAAGAAAAGTACGAAATTGGATAATAGCGATATTAAAACGTAAACCGTTCTTTTCTTGCCACAAGGCAGGGTAGTTTTACTGAATCCTGTCAGCTCATTGGCAATCGTTATATTCAGCTATATTTCGGCTTATAAACATACCGTAGATTTTACAACAAAAACAGGTTGATTTATGACCGTTCATGAACGCCAAGAGCTAAAGGAAATGATCGAATATGAGATAGGAGGGCAAATCCCCGAAAACCCCATTTTCTTTGATGACCTAGGAATCGGCGGTGATGACTGTATAGAATTAATGCACCGTATTGCGGTTAAGTATGGGATTGAGATGACTAGCTACAGCCCGCGGCACTACCACGAAACCGAACAGGAGGCTGTTATGTGGCCCTTCGTAAAAGTTGACCGTCCTTTCAAGGAATTTGATTTTAATCATTTGATCGATGTTATTGATCAAAAAAGATGGTATGAACCTAATCCATCAGCCTAACATATAGCCAATTATACAACATGAAAAATGGGTCAATAGCCTATCCAAATAAGATTTGTCAAGTGGACAATGGTGGATTGACTATATCAGTTAAAAAGCAAGAGACACGAATCGAATGGAGTGAAGTAAAGAGTCTAGTAGCCTTCAAAGTGGATAAGCTAACCTATGATTCGATTTGCATACAGGTCGACTATGGCCAAAATCGATCTGTAGTCGCTTTAGAAGAAACAGAAGGTTGGGAAATCTTGGTAAGAGGTGTAAAAGCCAACTTTCCTTCAGTGAATCCAACTTGGGATATAGATATAATTCAACCGCCTTTTGCTGAAAATTTTACTGTACTCTATAAAGGAGATTAGATTATTCTTCAGCTGTTAATTGCTATTAGTTTATAACGCCAATTATAAAACTATGAAAATACAGAGGCTAATAAGTTGGTATAATAAGAGTACTGGGGAGTTAGAAGGAGAATTCAACGTTGATCATATTCCACTCACCTATCTAAGAAAGCTTTTTAATCCCCCTCCAAAAGATCCGTTATTATATCACCCTTATACTATTCGCCATTTTCAAGCAAAACGTTTAACTGGTCTAGCAAAAGTCAAATTCAACTTAGATCAATATGACTATGAACTAGAATGTTTTCAAGCATAGTTTTACGTAATGCCACTTATACAACAAGAAAACTGCTAAATGACACCCAGTCAATTTGAGGGAATTTGGACCTCTAAGTACCCCTTAACGCCACCGATCGCTTACCTTTTGAGAGATGCTTACCCAGAACGTTGGTTCAGAATCCATAGCTTACCAGAATCGAAAAGATACCCTGAGGATGAGTCAGACTGGAGTATTTTGTTAGACCGCCAAAACTCACTCATTAGCGATCTGTTGGGAAATAATTCCGATGTTTTGCTTGTGGCAGGAGAATATGCCTTCGACTCAAATAATGGGCATGTATGGGAGTTTTCACCAGTTGATTCAATCCATCATTTGCCGTTCACAGAATTAAAGCCTGTACCTCTAGAGACACTAAATACCGAAAGAAATCTGAATGAATTTAAGCCAGGTGAGTTTTATAGACTTGTTTTCAGTACGATACATTGGCAATCGTCCACTTGGGATAAACTTTTAAAAGAGATAGCCTATGATGAATTAAGAGCCTTTTTTATCTCTATCGCTAATGAACTCATCATTGCTCCCTACGACGGAGGAATAGACATAATTCTAAAAGATGAACCTACTCGGAATATCTATAAAACCAAGTATAAAGATTGGTTGTCAATTCATGAAAGTGGATTGTAATTTTTAAAGAATGAGGTCCGTATAAAATGAAATTACATTCTGTTTAATTTCCATTAACATAAATTTAGTTATACAATAGGTATCGGTAAAAGCCAATAAGCATTACAGATTTTAAGTCGTTTGAATTTGTATTTATTACTCATATCGAGTCAGCAGCATGAAGCAAATCTTCAATTGGTTACGGCGTTACTGGATCAAGTTTATCTATTTACGTTCTGCTGACTTCGCGAAGGATCAGCCTATAGACAGTCAGTCTAATGAAAGAGTAGAACCGCCTGTGCAAAGGATTTACTACAGCACTCCTCTTAGAACTTACTCCGGTTATATCGACAAAGGACGTATCATAAAAACCAAAAACAGTCGATCCTAATCAGAAGCTTCTTTTTCTGTTACTTGTTAGGATTTGTAGGCATTTGGTTTTTCAACAGCCACTGGCAATATGTTTACCAAAAGCCTATAACCGACGAAATATAACTGAAGTGGTTTTTCGTACTTTGGGAAGTAAAGTACGAAAAGGAATAATGACATAATCAAACACAATTGTTCATTCGGTTAAATTGGGTTGATGTACCATTGGGTAATGCCCCAGGGGAAGTGAAAAGGAAATAATCATCAGGATGGTAGGAGAATAAACAATTCGTTTATCTACAACTAGCTTTTGCCAGGCTTGTTATGGTGATAAAAGGAGGGGGATTACACAGGATATATGCCCGTTGAGGGTAGCCTCCTACCCGGTACTGAAAGTAAAAAGTAGAATCATCCTGAGTGAGTACAGTACTGGGTAAGTTCTTAAAAATCAGCGTGTCGAGACTGGCAACTACACGACTCTGACAAATCTGGGAGTCAGTACGTTTCCACTCTTTGCCAATAGGCGTACCATCAAGTATCTGGATGACCACGCCTTCGCAATAGGCCGTCAGATACCTGCCTTTCACGCATGGTTGATCGACTGACTCAGGCTTGGTACAGCTGAGTAAAGCGAGCAGGAATAAATTGACCCAGATTCGCATAAGGCAGGTTTTAGGCTATAGACCCGAATGCTGCTTTAAGAGTTGCCAACAACCCCTACTTTGTTGTATAAGGTAGATGGGTTGCCTTGTATTCTGTCTAGTTCCGTAATTCAAAGTCGGTAAGCCACTATGATTATACTATGTAAAAATGACCCAAATTAGTGAGATATGACTATACATAATGATCTTAAAAATAGCTAACTACTTCTTACTAATTGAGGTCAAATCTATTGACCAGAAATAGGCCACACCATTAGTAATACATGGCGGCCTAAGATCACCACTGACTGAGTACCCATACTCTCCATCTTTGGAAGTGGGTAAACCAGAAATATTAGACGTATCACAAGGGAACAGTTCTCTGTATGCAACCTTACTGTAGTCAATATCTTTCAGGAGCAAGGTTCTACGTTCAGTGATTCGGGCGGTCATATCTTTTACAACTACAGAAGCTTTACCCTTACAGTCGCAGTTATCAGCAGAAATAAACGGATTTTCTGTCGTCCCCTTAGTGCAACTGATCCAAACAAATAGACTCACGACAGCTATTATTTTTCTCATCTTGTAAATTTTATAACAAGACTTGTTCCACCTTGAAACGGTTGTTTTTGGGTATTGTATATTGGCTATATGTTAACCTTAGTCAAAATAACTTATAGTTTTACCGCTATGAATAAACTGTCTAGATATACTAATGGGCTTAATTAAAAGATAATACTAACTAAGGGATATCTTGAGGAATACTCGGATCAAACTCGAATAGATCATTGTAGAGTGAGCCCGATGGAGTGCCCCCCATCGTAATATAACCTTTTGTACCCAAACTGAATCCAAAGCTATTAGCACGATAGCTCCCTTCAAAGACGCCCCGTGTACTCCATAGATCCGTCACTGGATCATATTCCCAAACTGATTTGTCCGTGTTATTGCTCAAGCAGACGTAGCCTTTACCATTGATGGCAAAGCCGACCCCATCACGTCCCTTAAGATAGCTCTGGTCAGTGGTTAAGTCATGCTTTCTGAGCCATAAATCGCTGATTGGGTCATAGGCCCACCAGTCGTTTAAATTCTCTCCTTGATTAGACCCGGTACCTATATAAGCCAGCGTACCGATCACGATGGCTACAGCGCCCACCCGTACCGGGCCAGTATAGGTGGTCATTTTCTGCCAGCTATCTGTATCGGGATCATAGGCCCACAAATCCTTGGCATTATGCAAATCATCCCCTAAGCCGACATAGCCTTTAGCCCCAATTGTAAAACTAATGGCGCTCAGCCGAGCAGTGCCCCCAAAATCGGCAATTCGACGCCATTGATTGGTGATGAGGCTATATTCGTAGAAGTCGTTAAGTCGATTCCCATAGGCATCCATCCCTAGCCCAATATAGCCTTTATCTCCTATCGCGAAGCCCACTCCACCCCAACGGGCGGGGCCTGGAAAACTAGCCTTCTCGACCCAAGCGTTCTTGATTTGGTCGTACGCCCAAAAGTCATTCAGCAAATTATATTGGCTACTACCGGTACCCACAAAGGCTTGTCTGCCGATCGTAAAGCCAGTGGCGGCAGTGCGGGCGGGTCCTTCGAAAAGGGCGCTTAGTTTCCAATCTCCTAATATACTTATAGGATGATATCGTTGACAACACCAAGCTATCAACCCTAGCAAGGGCAGCCATCCAAGCAGCGGCCAATGTATGGCCAAAAATGAACGGTGTCTACCTGATTTGAAAGTCTGGTTAGTCATAAAAAGAGAGCAGCTCTTGAACATGCAGCAAAGAGGACTCTTGGGGGTGACAATTGGTTGTAACAGCAAACAGGGATCGGTTTGATGGCATCGAAGACAAATCTTTAAGACATAAGCCATTGGGCACCGATTCGGCAAAGAAACCCGAATCTATTTTGACGCATTCATCTTTAACGTTTAGTCCTCTGCCGATTATACCCCATTTGGCCCGTCAGCCACTTTCTTGACATGATCAGGTGATACGACTTTCACAATGGAGCTGCCATCGACTTTAACTTTTAGTCTGCCCGAGGGCATCCAGGCCAAAACCGTTGCTTTTTCATAACCTCGCAAATAGCCTCTCACCATCTTATCAACACTGACCCGATCACCGGGTGAAATGACTGGATTCATAGTTGTTCAGATTATGGCCAATACCTCGTCTAGCATGGGCATAATTTCCCACACCAGCTGACTATTGAGCTGGTCAATTAGGGCTTGCACATTACCCGCCGTCGTGAGATCAATTTTTTCTTGGTCAGGCGAACGGACATGGCTATTCCACATTTGTGGTCAAGTAAAGCTCCCCAGGACGTAATCTTTTTACGTTGACAAACATTAAATTGTGTGGCAGCGTTTTCCCTTCTGGGCCGGTAGCTTACAATATTAGCTTTACCTGGTAGCTATAGTCTTGACTGTTAGTTATAACCTTAGTTATCATTTAGTGTAGTGAATGGTTAGTTCAGTCAGGCCACATTAAGTTGATGTGGCTTCCACCTCATCAATATGCCACCCTTTGGTTAGCTCACAGCCGCAGTAAGCACACTTGTCGCCAAACTTATCGACGCCGGTTAGCCCGCCAGAAATGATTTTGGTTACCCAATAAGCCTCCATAGTTGACTAGTTAGGACATAACTCCCCTCGGCCCCGAATCAACTTCGATGTCTTGTTACTCGCTCTGCAACAGGCTAACCTCAACGATTTTGGTGTGCCTTTGACCGTAATCACGATTTCGGCTAAATCAAAAGCAGATTTGGATAAATTGGTTTGACTGGCATCGGAGATCTTTGTATCAACAAGATAAGATCAATTATGCGCGTATTTGTCACAGGAGCCACAGGCTTCATAGGTACTGCCATTGTGCAGGAATTAATTAGCGCCGGTCACCAGGTAGCAGGACTGGCGCGCTCGGAAGCATCCGCTAATAAGCTTATCGAAGCAGGTGCTGAGGTTCATAGGGGTGATCTGGAAGACCTGGAAAGCCTTCGAAGCGGTGCCGCTCAGGCTGATGGTGTAATTCATGCCGGATTCATCCATGACTTTACCCGATTCAAGGAAGTATGCGAGGTGGATAAAGTAGCTATTGAAACCATCGGCGAAGTGCTGGCCGGCTCCGACCGTCCTTTTATCGTTACCTCCGGCACCGCACTGGTCAGCCCGGGCAGACTGGCTACTGAAGATATCATCCCACCCTTCAACCCGGCGTGGCCGCGGGCTTCTGAGCAAACAGCCGATGTCGTAACCGCACGGGGTGTCCGTGCAGCAGCTATCCGTTTATCGCCATCGGTGCATGGCGACGACGATAAGCATGGTTTCATACCGATCCTGATCAATATTGCCCGTGAAAAAGGCGTTTCTGCCTATATCGGGAATGGATTCAACCAATGGAACGCCGTGCACCGGCTGGATGCCGCCCGTTTATTTCGGCTGGCATTAGAAAACGCTGAACCGGGTGCTCGTTATCATGGTTCCGCCGAAGAAGCCATCACGGTCAAAGCAATCGCTGAAGCCATAGGTAACCAGCTCAATATCCCGGTAAAATCAATAGCGCCTGAAGCCGCTGCCGAGCATTTCGGCTGGTTTGCACACATGGCCGCGATAGACTGCCCAGCGTCGAGTAAGTTGACCCAGGAACGTTTAAACTGGCACCCAACTCACTCAACATTGCTTGCCGATATAACGAATGGCGTTTATACTCAGTAAAAGGTATGAAAATTATCGTAACTGGTTCCTTAGGGAATATCAGCAAACCGCTGACTGAACTACTAGTGGCCCAAGGACATGCGGTCACTGTAGTCAGCAGTGATCCAAAAAAACAAGCGGCTATCGAAGTTCTGGGCGCAACACCGGCCATCGGCTCAATTTCCGATGTTGCCTTCCTGACAGATACGTTTAAAGATGGTGATGCAGTTTATGCCATGATTCCGCTGAGTTTTGCCGAACCAGATCTGGGTGACTATTTACGTCGGATGGCTCAGAATTATGCGCAGGCACTAAAACAGGCCAGAACCAAACGTGTCGTTGTGATGAGCGGCTGGGCGGCAGATTTGGTCAGCAGTGAAAACGTAGAACACGTTTTTGATGACCTCCCCGCTTCCCTCACAATCATGCGGCCTGCGGCCTTTTATACCAACTTCTACCAGTCCATGGACCTGATCAAAGGCAAGGGGCTGATCGGAAAATTCCTGACACTGCGTTATTCCGGGTTGTGGGCTTTGCTGACCGGGAAGACTGGCCTACTAATGGGGAATTATGGCGGGGACGACCGGATTGTGTTTGTCTCGCCAAAAGATATCGCCGATGCGGTAGCAGAAGAATTGTTGCTGAATCCCGAAAAAACGACTATTCGTTACGTGGGTAGTGAGGAAATGACCTGTAACGAAGCCGCCAGAATCATCGGTACTGCGGTAGGCAAGCCCTGGTTAAAATGGGCCCTGCTCTCGGACAAGGAAATGTTGCGGGGCCTGAAGATGGCCAAAGTTCCGGAAAAACTGGCCGAGACTCTGGTAGAAATGCAGGCGGTCATGCATAGTGGTAAAGCCCTGGCGAATTTTCACCGGAACCGGCCCAAAATGGGCAAAGTAAAACTGGCCGATTTCGCCAAAGAATTTGCCAAAGCATACGATGGAAACTAGTTATATTTATCGGGCCTATGAACAACCACCAGCTATTTCGTTTCAGCACGATCACCGAATATCACCGGGCCGCGGGCCTGCCCAAGCCGGCGCACCCGCTGATCAGCGTTGTCCATATGGACGATATTACACTGCCTATCGCCGAAATTCCTTTCAGCCTGATCTATGACTTTTATTCGATTTCTCTGAAAAAGGTGCAGCACGCCAAATTCAAATACGGACAGCAATCTGGTGACTTTGACGAAGGTGTATTATTCTTCATGTCCCCCGGACAACTGTTTGGTATCGATACCCCAATCGATACCAGTGCGGTGCATAGGCCAGAAGGCTGGATGATTCTGATCCACCCCGATTTTCTATGGAACACACCGCTGGCGAAAACCATTAAACACTATGAGTTCTTTAGCTATTCCGTATATGAAGCCTTGTATCTTTCCGATAAGGAAGAGACCATGCTCACCGCAATTGCGAATCAGATAGAACAGGAATACAATTCTACTATTGACCGATTCAGTCAAAGCGTGATCATCGCGCAACTGGAGCTATTTCTGACCTATTCAGAACGATTTTATCAACGCCAGTTCATTACCCGAAAAAGTGCCAGCCATGAGCTGCTAACGAGGCTGGAGGATTTCCTGTCGGGTTATTTCAACAGCGGCATACTGGCCCAACAAGGCCTGCCAAGCGTTACGCATATCGCCGAGGTTTTAAACATCTCACCGGGTTATCTCAGCAGCCTGCTCAAATCCTTAACCGGGCAGAGCACACAGCAGCACCTACACAATAAATTGATTGAACTGGCCAAGGAAAAGCTGTCAACCACTACTCTTTCGGTCAGCGAGATTGCCTATGAGCTGGGGTTTGAACATTTGCAGTCGTTCAGCAAACTCTTTAAGACCAAGACCAACGTTTCGCCACTTGAGTTTCGCCATTCGTTTAATTAGTTACCGGATGATGCCTTTCATCAATAACCAAACCTCTAAAAACATAGCCCTTTCCACCCGGTTGGGGCTTTAAATGTCGTCTTAAGTGACCTTTTAGCACCAAGTTTAGTCATAGTAGCAAGTAAAAAAAATATACGTGAATTTGATCAGCCGTCGTCTACTTAGGTGTCGGCTGATTTCATATCAAAAAATACCGACTCGATCCGGGTCGGTATTTTCTTTTAGCCACTCCCGGCCCCGCGTAGCCAGACTGATGAAGGTTGGCACTCGCGACCGAACGCTTTTGACGCCCCAATAGATGGATGTCTGGTAATCTGAACGTTTTGTACTCGTCAATAGAAATTGAAAATAGTTTGATTGAAACGAATCAATTAGACTTACTTATTCGTGGCATATCAGATATAGAGCGTTATCAAACCTTAACGATTAATGAACTGTCGATTTTTTATCGCTCTTCTAGTAGTAGTAACTAGCGCTTGCAGGAACGATTTACCGGCTCCCAACACAAATCAAAACCAGATAAGTAAGATTATCGAAATGAGATATCTGCCTGATCAGCAGTTCGCTGCCAAATCATCAAAACCACCTATCCTCTATCAGGGCACGTCTTATTATTATGTCGGGAGCCTTGAACGAATCTACCGCTATGACGACCAGGGAAGACTGATTTTGGACAAGAAAACTGCTTCTGATGATCCGTCTGGATATGGTACCGAAAATTATTCCTATATCTATGCAGGCGACAAGGTTTTTAAGGCAGGTACTCAGGGCAACGATACGCTCATCCTTAATCAGTTGGGATACGCTATCCCCAGCTTTTACCTGAACAAAAAGACGATCTATGGCTATGATCAGGCGGGTTATTTACTTCGAAGACAGAATCTTTATACGACACTCGTCCAGGTCATAAAAAACCACAATGTAGAGAAGCAGGTGAATGTTTATGAATCTGGCAGCGACACGACCCAATTTGACTATAATTTAAACTACCCAGCCTTATTCGACCCTCGCGCTTTATTTAATGAAGGAAGAGGATCAACTAACTTGTTGACCAAATCGACGACTCGTTATGTGTATACCTTTTCTCAATCAAACCCTCCAGCCATAGTTTCTACCAGCTATACCTATCTGTTTGACGAACAAAAACGAGTCACTCGTCAGATTTTATTTCAAACTAACACGGTTGAGGGTTATCTACCTGTCTTGACGATTAAAAGCTTCACTTATAATGACTGAGTTGGAGTAAATCAAAAAGTCCAGCTTAGTAAATGAATACTCCCGAAAGATGGCAGACTGGAAACTCCATAAATTGAAGACAAAAGTCAATTAGACTCCTTACTTAGTATATACTCTTCGGGGCCTTTGGCGGACTCAGCCGCTGCGCTTAAAATAAACTCCTGCTCTGACTTTTCGGTAATAACAGGACGCGAAAAATGACCTGCCTGAATAACAAAGTAATAGTGTTTATTGGGCGAAAAATGAAGAAAATAGGGCTTGTTGTCAATGATAAAGCCTAGACTATCACCCGCTGGCTGAATGATGGCCCAAGTCCGTGGCTTGATTCGGATCGGGTTCTTAGGGTCGATGGTCGTTTTTAGTTCGGCATTCAGGCCAATCATTGAGTTCAAGAAGTGAACTTTAGTGGAGGTCGGGACTTGAGCCTGCCCATTAATGCCTAGTAAACAAATACTGATAATAATCCCGATTAATGCCTTCATCTTACTTATGTTGAAAAGTGACCTTATAGTAGGTTGAGAACTTTACCTACTGCGTATAGCCATGAGTTTTATCCTTTAGCTAAATAGAGTCCTTACAAGTAATAACGGCAAAACGCCTTTTCTCTTCGGTTAGGGCTCTATTAGCTACGCCTGGGCTACTAATAAATCCTTGATCAACCGTAATGTTTTAAGGCTAGATTCATTGCCATTTTCCGCTCCGCGCATGGCTAGCGTTATGCAGTTGCGTAGGTTTTTGGAGTTAGTCCAATGGGAAAACTGCGGTGTTGTTTGGGACAGTTGTCGAGTCCCATAGAAGGCAAGTAATTCACCAAGATCATTCATAGTAAGTCGTAGGTAGGTTTTATAAATTATATATAGTAAAACGAGTATTGTTACTGTAAAGTAGATAAGTAATATTACTTAGACTTGAAAAATATAATATGGTAACAAAAATGCATTAATTTTTTTTCCAATACTGATAATCAGGAATATAAAGATGCCAATTCTATTGAGGCTGGCGTTTTGGCATTAAGAGCTAGTTTACTATAAATGCAAACAGTAAGTTCAGCGTATAATCGGCTATTTCTTATCAGGTAATGAGAGGTAAATCAAAAATGAGTTTGGGTAGGGGCAATTATGAGCGGGCGCATGCTCGATTTCATGGCTCATGACACCTAGTTTCATTAAGGAAGACCTTATCTTAGCGAAGCTTTTTGGCTCCTTAGGCGTGCTGGGAACGACCCAGCCTACTTTACCATCGGGAATCTGGTCGTGGTATAAAAACCAACAGCCACTCGATTCCAATTTTTCATGAACGAGTCTGTATGATTCGTAAGTCATCAAGTATTCTAACTACAGCGAGTGGAAAATTAACTGATAGTTGATATACGTCATTTAGCTCTAGTTGGATTGTTGCCGAATAACTTGCTTAAAATCATATGTCTACATAGTGGTGTTTTCTGCCCCTACAAGCACATTAGAGGGTTTAATGTTACCGATAGGTAAATAAATTAACTTATTGCCTCAGTAATCGCTTCACCTTCTGATCGCCTGATTAGGCGGGCTCTTATGGGTTAGATCTAAATGCTGGCGCTAGTAGCGTCAGCATTTTTGAGATCGCAGTCAATATGTTTAATCTATAAGTAATTATAGCAGTCAGTTTTCAGCCTGTATTGTCTGCACAGATTCATATCCGATTAAAACTCAAACGCTTTAAGGGTAGTATTCATAAGCCCTATTCTCTTGCCAGTCGCTCCTCATGATGATTATTCTCGTTTTTATCGTTGGCTACGTTCTAATCACACTAGAGCATCCGATCCGGTTTAATAAGACGGCCACGGCATTAATCACTGGTGTAAGTTGCTGGGCTTTATACATTCTTTCCGTTCAGGAAATAGAGCCGGTATTGGCTGAGTTAAGCCATCACCTAGCGGAGATTGCCCAAATTCTGTTCTTTCTGCTTGGGGCAATGACAATCGTAGAATTGATTGACGTGCATGATGGTTTTACCATTATTACCGATCGTGTTGCAACACGAAACCCGCGAACGTTGATTTGGCTCATTGGCGGACTGACATTCTTCCTTTCTGCTTTGCTGGATAATTTGGCCTCTGCCATTGTCATGGTATCAGTGACGAGAAAACTCATACATGACCCCGAGCAACGTCGATTGATGGCCGGTTTAATCATCATTGCTGCCAACGCGGGCGGAGCCTGGTCACCCATCGGTGACGTAACGACGTCCATGCTTTGGATCGGTGGCCAGATCACTACAGTCACGATCATCAAAGAACTCTTTCTGCCCAGTTTGGTCAATGTGCTGATTCCCATGATTTGGCTAAGCTTCACCATGAAGGCCCAATCGGAACCGGTTATCACCAAAGGTAGTCGTGGGGTTAGTCGGCCTTACGTTACACCCCTGCAGCGTCGCGACCGGCGCATTATGTTTGCGGCTGGTTTAACGGCCATTGTCATGGTCCCCATTATCAAAACACACACACATTTACCTCCCTACATGCTGATTATGCTGGCTTTGGGTATTGTTTGGGGTGTCTCCGAAATTATTCATGCTGACAAAGATGAGCAAGACCGGAAGCGATACACAGCGGCTTATGCGTTAAGCAAAATTGATGTTCCCAGTATCTTATTCTTCTTCGGTATTCTATTAGCTGTGGCTGCTCTAGAATCGACTGGTACGTTGAAAAATGTCGCGGTATGGCTCAATGATACACTTCGCAATCTGGATTTGATTGTACTGATAATAGGTCTAATCTCGGCCATTGTTGACAATGTCCCCATCGTAGCAGCCGCAATGGGCATGTATGATTTGACTACCTATCCAAGTGATAGCAAACTATGGGAGTTTTTAGCCTACAGCGCTGGCACGGGCGGCAGCCTGTTAGTGATTGGTTCAGCAGCGGGGGTAGCCGTGATGGGTATGGAACGGATAGAATTTGGCTGGTATTTACGGCGAATTAGTGGACTAGCTTTGCTGGGATACCTGGGAGGAGCATTAACTTACCTGGCTATTTGTTTACTCGCATATCAATAGCTTTGATCTGTTACTAAAGGAAAGATGGTCAGAAATGGTTATACCCTGCCGGGTGGCCAAATCTTGATAATTGACCAGAAAAAGTAGAACACGCAACTCGCCGTGTTTTACTTTTTCTACACCCTCTAGTTTATGCGTTCTGCTAGTTTATTCCTACTCGTTGGCTTGACGACGCTTCTCTTACCCGTTGCCTGTGTCGATATGCTGGAGATCCCCTTAACGCAACGAGTCAATGTGATTGTCGTTGATGGCACACTGACTAACCTCAATGAGGACCAAAAAATTCGCATCAATCGCTCCAAATCCGACCCGCTGACCGGCCGCTTTGGCAGTTTGCCTATCACCAAAGCCCGCGTTGAGGTCATCGTTGATTCAGCTCAGGTGCTGGTCTTCACCGAGACCGATACCGCCGGAGCCTACCGTTCCCCGGCAGGCTTTATCGCCAAACCAGGCCATGCCTACCAACTGCGTTTCACCCTCTCCGATGGCACGCAGTATCGGTCAACGACCGAAGTGATGGCCCCGGTTCCCCCCATTGACCGCGTTCATACAAAATTCAACCCCACCAGTTTACCCGCTATTATCGGCGATGGCTCCATTAATCAATACCGGGGAGCGCATGAGATAACCATTGATTTTCAGGATCCCGCCGATCAACACAACTATTACCGCTGGGATTGGCTGCTATGGGAGAAACAGGCCTGGTGTCATACTTGTATCAATAACGAGTATTTGATCTCTGTACCAGATTCATACCCACCAATCCTCATCGAAGATTGTTATGGCCAGAAATATGATAATGGGTATTATGTTTCCGATTACCAGTGCCGCACCCAATGCTGGGAAATTTTGCGCAATTATACCACGAATGTGTTCGATGATGTGTATAGCAACGGCGGGCTGATTCTGGGCCGCTCGGTGGCCCAGATTCCGTTTTACCAACAGAATGCCTGTTTGGTGCAGCTTCGCCAATCCTCGCTCACAAAGAGAGCCTACCAGTACTACCGGACGGTGGAGGAACAGACCCAGAATACTGGGGGCGTAGCGACTACTCCCCCCACGGCATTGGTGGGTAACATACGCAACGTGGCCAATGGTCAGGAAAGCGTGATTGGCTATTTTACGGCCTCGGCGGTGTCCACCTCGCTGGACTGGATTGACCGACGCGACGCGACAGGTCGTCCGCCGGGCTTGTTTATCGCCTTGAACAACCGTCCACCTTCGCAACCCTATAACAATGGGGGCTATGGTGGTTCCAAGGACTATCCAACGGCGCTCTGTGTGCCAAGTGATGGCCGTACACCCAACAAACCCATTGGTTGGCGAGATTAATTTCTGTTGTATGAATGGCATCAGGTAGTTATACACAAAGATCTTGGCCTTATTTATGGGAAGGGGAATGGTAATTTTTATGATCACTGTCATTACAGTTATTGCAGCCCACCATGTAATGGTTTTAGCTCATGAGTGGTCTCATAGTATGGTTGGCTGGTTGCTCGGCTATAAAGCACAACCATTCGACATTATTTATGGCGATTGGACCCTTTTTCATGCTGAAGAAGCTATTAACTACGAACCAATATTTCGATCCTCTCCTTGGAAAGCGTCTTTAATTGCAGTTGCCGCTTTAGTAACTAATGTCTTTTTGTATTTGCTTTCACAGGTAGGGCTGCGTAAAGCAGCTACCCAACGAAGACCGCTTTTAACCCAAGCCTTGTTCTGGTTTGCCGTTTTTAATCTGGCTGAATTGTACAGTTACATGCCTTTGAGAGCCTTTTCGCCTAACGGAGACGTCGGCCATTTTGAAACTGGTTTGAGCATTCCAGCTTGGATTGGCTTCGTATTGGGTACACCATTGGTTGCCTGGCAACTGTTTATATTGCTAACTAAAAGTTTGCCTATCGCTTATAACTCTTTAGAAATCAGAAGTACAGTAGCAAAGATTGCTTACAGTTTTCTAACAGCTTCAATTGTGTTTGGTCTTTACGGTAGTGCTCCTATTTTCTATTACAGCTTGGCAGCCCCTCAAGCTAGGTGGTCGATTTTTTCAGCGATAGTTTGGGCTTTTGTACTTTTCCTATTGACCCGTAGTATACTCAAAAAGCAGTCAATTGCTAGTATCCACTAACATTAACGTGAGTTAGTCGACGAGTCGCCCAATCTAATTGGTATTTAAAATATCCTCCGTAACAGGAAGTTCGAGAGTGATTTCTAACTGACTAGGTAGGCTATAATTTATGACCACAATCAACTTACCCATCGTGGGTACAACAGTCTCATACCAGGTGAAGTAGCTGGTAAATCAGTCGCTGAGGTGTACTCCTGTAATTTTAAAATTTGAATAATCGGCAGCAGTCGTAGGGCTCGAACTATCAGCGTAAAATCTTCAAAAAGACAGACCAGGAAATCCAACGCCTAATTCGCTTTTTGGGTCTTGAGGATCACACACCTCCTTACAACCAGAATGAAACCATTAGCTGACTATTACCCCTCTCACTCAGCCTTCCAATCAGCTTTAGGCGAAGCGATTACTTATTTTATTGGCTTATCCAGCTTCCGCTGAAGCCGTTACCCAAAATGCTGCACTACCAGTATGGCCTGGTGAGGTCCGCCCTAACGGGCTTCGCCGGATCGCCAGTAAACACTTAGATTCATAAACGTCCACCCAAAATGAAAATATTGTACGATCACCAAACCTTTACGGCCAATAAATTTGGCGGAGTGTCCCGCTATTTTTACCACCTCATTACTGTCCTTCGCCGACAAGGCATTGAGGCCAAAGTAGCGATCCGATTTTCCAATAATGAGTATTTAAACCAAAATTCCTGGTCACGCACCCCATCCTTTCCCTATTTTCTGGGCTATAGGCTCACGAACAGGCTCTTTTCGCTGATTAATCGGTTGTGGAGTTCAGGGCAAGTACGACGCCGACAATATGATCTATTCCATCCCACGTTTTTCCACCCTTATTTTCTAAAATACATTGGCCATAAACCCTTTGTCTTAACCTATCACGATGCCATCAAAGATAAGTTCGGTGCCAAATACGGACACGTTGATAATGCCTCGAAAGCCCAAAAACAGCTCTTATTCAACCGGGCAGCCCATATCATTGCCGTCTCCGAAAACACCAAGAATGATTTGATTGAGCTGTTCCAGCTACAAGCCGATAAAATTACGGTGATCCATCACGCGACTCATTTCCGAAGTATGGAGGTGCCCGATACGGTTCAAATTCAGACCCCCAGTTCCTATCTGCTCTATGTGGGTAGCCGGGAGAGTTACAAAAACTTTGGTCCCTTTCTTCAGGCGCTTGCTCCCCTGCTTAAGAAATACCCATCGCTGCACTTAGTTTGTGGCGGGGGAGGGGCGTTTACGGTCGATGAAAATCGACTCATTGATCAGTTGGGGATAAGTGATCAGGTAGTTCAGTATATGGTTAACGACCTGATCCTGTATCGGTTATATCAACAGGCGCTGGCATTTATTTATCCCTCGCTCTATGAAGGATTTGGGATTCCGATTCTGGAGGCTTTTGCCACTGGTTGCCCCGTTGTAGTCAGTCATACCTCCTGTTTTCCAGAGGTAGCTCAGGATGCGGCCCTTTATTTTGATCCTGAATCGGCTCACTCCATTCGTCAACAGGTTGAAGTTGTTCTTTTCGATGCTGAGTTGCGTCAGTCCTTGCGGCAGAAAGGGTATCGTCGGCAGGAAGCGTTCTCCTCGGAGCAAATGGTTCATCAAACCCTGGAGGTTTATCATCGGGTACTCGCTCTCAATGCCACAACCGATGTAAAAGCATTCTCCCCCGAATCGGTTCAGTAAGTGGAAAATTGGTTGGAAAAAATCAAGCTACCTTTTTTGCTTTCTACTGCACGTATACAACTAATCTTTATGCCATTTCCCGATTCGCATCTACCCAGTAGCCTAAAGCCACTATCAGCCATAGTACCTGACTGCTCCAGGCCAAGGCCGGTACACTGACAGGGGCCGGGCCGAGTTCGCTGCCCAGATAGACGAGTACTAAAAAAACTACCAGACCCCAAAGGGCGAATTGACCAGTGCGGTTACGTGGTCGCGTGTGACGCAGGTATACCCATAGGCCGGCCGCCAGAAAACCTAATTCGATGGCGAGCGTAGCGGGCAGGCTGTGCCAAAGACCAAGCCCTTCTTTAGGGGAAGCCCCAAAGTAGAGGGGCAGATCAGGACGGTGCATGATTAGGTCGAGCAGCCAGTGACTGGGCACCAGCAGGCCCACTAGCAGTGCTCCGCGCCAGTTACGCTGTAACAGGCCGTAGGTGAGGCCCAGTACCAGACCTAGTACAACTTGCGCCAACAGGCTGTGTGAGAAAGGATAATACACGAAGTCGAAGGGCGAGGCAGCCAATAAGCCAGGTCTGATTTCGACTCGCTCTACGCCTACTAACAAAAGTGTGGGCCACAGAAGATCGGCCAGTTGTGTGGCCAGAAATAGTGTGCCCAGAGATACGCGAGGTTGCAGGGGCTTGGTCGCCAACCCGACTCCAAAATGACCTAGAAACATGGCAGTGGCCCAGTGGGCATTTGTATACTACAAAGTTCTGGTGCTCCTGTGCTTATTTTACTGACAGATCACGAAAATCGGAGTGACTTTTCGCGCAAGACGTTTAAAAGGTACAAAAAAATGTCAGGCTGAAGCACAATAGTAAAACCACAAGCTTACTAGCCTTTGGCCCTTGTATCATACAAGTAATCAACGTCTAAGCGGACAAAAGAGCCTTACTATTTTTTACTATTGATCCATCCTCATGCAGTATCTACGACGGTTTGCTTTATCCTGTCTGTTTTTAGTTATACTCATTCAGCTACAGGCCCAAAACTCAGAAGTGGCAAATTATGATGAAGCGAACGTGCCAGCCTATAGTTTACCTGACTTGTTGAAAACAACCACGAATCAGGAGGTTCGTACTAAGACAGCCTGGGAGAAGATAAGACGTCCTGAAATCATTAAGCTATTTGAAGAAAATGTATACGGCCAAATGCCTAAAACCGTTGACCGTCTTACCTACTCGATAAAAAGTGGAGATACTCAGGCAATGGCAGGCAAAGCAACCTTAAAAGAGGTAGTGATCGAGGTTGTCCAGCACAATCGGTCGGTGAAGATAAACCTGGTTCTTTTTGTGCCTACGAAGATAAACAAACCTGCACCCGTTTTTTTGCTGATTAACAACCGGAGCAAAGATAATACTGACCCCACCCGAACCCACAAAAGCGATTTCTGGCCCGCTGAAATGGTCATCGATAGTGGGTATGCTATCGCTGCTTTTCATGTCAGTGATCTGGCACCTGATGATACGGTTAAGTATGTCGACGGCGTGCTTCAGCTCTATCCAGAGCAATTAACTGCCAACGATGGCATGCGAGCCATTGGTGCCTGGGCCTGGGGTGCCAGCCGAGTATTGGATTATTTGGAAAAAGATCCCGTGATAGATGCCAAAAGAGTGGCGATTGTTGGGCACTCTCGAGGGGGTAAAGCGTCCTTATGGGCCGCTGCCGAGGACCAACGATTTGCGCTGTGTTTTTCGAATTGTTCGGGTAACACGGGGGCGGCATTATCCCGTAGGCGATTTGGCGAGACGGTCAGCCGAATCAATACCGTTTTTCCGCATTGGTTTGCAAAAAATTATAAAAAATTCAATCATAACGAAGATTCCTTGCCGGTGGATCAGCACATGTTATTAGCGGCCATTGCCCCAAGAGGATTATATGTGACTAATGCATCGAAGGATCTTTGGGCTGACCCTACCGGAACCTATTTAGCGTTAAAAAATGCCCAGCGTGTTTATGCTTTATATGGAATGGAGGCTCATTTGCCTGACCATCCGCCTGCTATCAACCAACCTATTCTTAACTCGCCATTAGGTTATCATATTCGGGAGGGCGAACATAATTTAACGGCCTA
Organism: Spirosoma arboris; assembly: GCF_009754945.1. Taxonomy (GTDB): domain Bacteria; phylum Bacteroidota; class Bacteroidia; order Cytophagales; family Spirosomataceae; genus Spirosoma; species Spirosoma arboris. The sequence continues at coordinate 161,695 of NZ_WPIN01000016.1, read as the reverse complement.
CGATTGGAGCAATTTCATAAAATTTGCAAACGCTCACTTAAAAAAGTAAGAAGCAAGGTAATTGTAGTGTTTGCAGGTCTTAACACAACTTGTAATGACAAAGTAGAAGGCTACCAGGCCCAGTTTAAAACGCTTTCACGCATTATTACCAAGTCCATTTACCTGCTTTCCTACTAAAAATAAAGTCTGTTCAACCTGTTCCAGCACATTTAGCATCCTCCGTCGGGCTATGACTAACTGCTGACCATTCTGCATGGTCAGGCTGGCCAAAAGACGACTGGTTTTTTGCCAACTGACCACATAGGTTGGGTTAATGAGTGCTCCTTTATTAATCCGGATGAAATCAGGGTATTTGCCCTGATACCACTTGAGGGTATGGCTCATCAACAAGTGCCGGCCACCCACTTGATGTACAATACTATAATTACCAGCGCCAATAATGTACAGGATTTGATTGGTGTGCAAGTTGTTTTTTCGCATGTGGGCAATCGCTTTCCTGAACGGTTTGTAGTGAGTTGGATAACTAGCATTGGGTTGCTATCGCCGGTAAACTAAGCAGAAAGCCAGCCCAACCAGGAAAATCTCTAGTAAACGGACCAACATTCTACAAACGTGTCTCCAACCAGCAGCAGGAGTTTGGCGATGGATGAACTCCCCAGACTTAGCCGTTTGGCACATTAATGATGCTTTTTGGCACACCAGTGTAGGGAAGTAGCGGTTTCTTTGGGTGTTGTTTTTTGCTCACCCATTAGCGGTAAGCCTCCAAAATCAAGCCTACGAAACACTGGAGCCATACCTTCACCCTAAAAATAGCCTCTGTGTTCAAGAAAGCTACTTTTGGAGGCTCCGTAACTTCCTCTTAGTATGAACTTGTTAACCTTATTTGCCGTCGGTTGTATCACCTTTATGGCCTGGCTGACTTATCTCTTTGGAGCGATTCGGTTTGAGAAGAGATGCCCAACCTGTGGAAATCCCCACCCCGACCGCATCGCTCGATCGGGGCTCATGAAGCTCTTTACCAGCAAAGCGTATCATTGCGCAGCTTGTGGCAAACGATTCTATCAATTAGAAAAAATAGGCGCCCCAAGCCGTCAGCATCGCTGACAAGAATGCTTATTTATCGAGTTCGTCAAAATTCTCGTCAGCGATGCTGGCGGGAATTTTTGTTGAGGTGATTTTACTGTCCGAAGTGGGCCGTATAGCGAGAAGGGAGTTTAACGTTTTACTTTGAGCTGCGAGTAGCTACCTGCTGATGGTATCGGGTAGATACTTGGCTAACCCAGATTGGCAGTAGATGACATGGGCATCTCGGTTGGCCAGCGCCCGCTGCCGATTCGACTCCTGATCCCTTCGAGAGGAAGGTGGATGGTAAAGATGATACTGAATGGCCCCAAAGCGAATGAACCGAAGGCGACGGCCCAGATTCATAAGCCGAAAGGTAAGATCGGTATCTTCCCAGCCCCAACCTGTAAAGCTTTCATCGTAGCCATTAACGGCCAGCAGATCTTCTCGCCAGAAAGCCATGTTGCAACCCGATACATACAGGTAATGGTCTTTCCAATGATAGAGCCGGGCTGTCGGCTTCTGTAAGAAAGGTACCCACATACGATGCCAGGTTAGCCTACTTTGTTTCAGAATCAAGGGAAGGCTGGCCAGGGAACCGGTTAAAAGTTGTTGGGTCTCTTGTTGAGTAAGGTGAAACTGGTTGCCGGAGTAAAAAACGCCTGGCTTCGCTATGTTCAACTGGTCGCGTACAAAGTGCCGGTGCAAAATCACGTCGCCATCAATTTGAATCAGATAACTACTAGTGGCCATGGCGATGCCCTTGTTGCGTATCTGAGCCAGTTTGAATCCCTCGTCAGCTTGCCAGACATGAATCAATGGTACTGGACTTTCGGTCTGTAGTTGTTGAATAGCCTGGCGGGTTTCCGGGCCAGATCCGTCGTCGCATACAATAATTTGGTCCGGTAAACGACTTTGTCGAAACAAACTTTTCAGGCAACGTTTTAACACGTCGGGGCGATTGTAAGTGGCAACTAAGACACTACAGGTCACGGCGGGCAGATGTTTTCGACTCACGGCTGAGAGATCAATTATGATAGATTTAGTTACGATGAAGCCTAAGGTAACAGAAATCATATCATAATCATATGGCCCTTAAGTAAAAAAGCCCGGCTGCAAATTGCGTTCCGGGCTTTAAACTAGGCGTCAAACCTATTTGATTCTATTGAACAGAGAAAGTCACAGACATATCAAGCTCAATTCAAACGCCTTATAGCAGTAATCGACTCCACCGGAAAGGCTACCGCTTACGGCTGTGAGTACTACTAAAACCTCTAGTTAGGAGACTGGTCAACAAGCAGCAAGAAGGCCAGCTGATTTAATTGGGTGAGACATCGGGTATGAGTGGCAAGCTTTCTATGGAATCGCTGCTCATTGTCAGTAGATAGGAACTCAAGACCATCTATATCCTGGAAAAGGAGTTGCAGCTCTGCCTGCATTCTTATCAGCAGTGACACAAGCGTCTCTTGACCAAAGCAACTGACAGATCGGGGTTGGCCGAATCCTGGCTTGTATTTATTTTCTTGAAGGCAGGCCTTCACTTTATTATAGTATTCATGAAATGTAGCGAGTGATTCTGCCCAATCGGCTACGATCGTTCGGCTTGTCAAGGGCTTCGATGGGAGTCGTTGGCTCCTCCAGGATTTACTATCCATCAATAGAACAGGTAATTAGTAAAAGGTGGCACCTTAAAAGGCAACTGAGTGAGTGCTTTCTCATGAAAAGCAGTGGGTAAATGCTAACCTCGAATCCAGTAATAGCTGTAGAAGGCTTCGTTAGCGGAGAAATTGTCACAAATAGGTAGAACTCCTTAGGCTTCGACTACTGGTAATCTCTTTATTGATCTGAGCCAAAATGCAACTGGTGCCAATGTGATCTTCGTTCTTTGGGTAATAATAGGGGATTGTCAAAAAGAGGAAGGGATAGAAACAATCGGTCGAGATGAACCGGCTGTTTTTTGGATTACACATCATATAGAAGCATGCGAATTGATCTATCCTTAAGACTTAAGCTTTTTCTGAAAGTTACATGGCGACAAAAAAAACACTGATTTTCGACGAGTTAGCCTAGCCTTTTCAATAGGCAGGCTAAACCGACCAGCTAGCGGAAATTGAGTTGAGTATATTTACTCGCTAGACTAAAAACTATAAGAAAGGCTACTATAAATTTGTCTACCGTCTAGTAGATTAATTGTGTCTTTAGTGATCGATTTTAATCTAAAGTACATAATAAGCGCCTTTTTATTTAATCATACATGATAGTTTAAACTTGTAACGTTTCCTTTATTCATGTACGTAGCTCTATCCGACGAAGAAACCATTCGTCAATTATTGCCCAGTCAACCCAATCAGTGTTTTGAAACCCTTTATAGTCGATACGTTAATAAGGTGTATCAGCGGTGCCTTTCGATGACCAAAGATGCCGATCAGGCTCAGGATTTTACGCAAGACATATTTCTAAAAGTATTCAACAAACTGGATGCCTTTCAGGAACGATCCAGTTTCTCGACCTGGCTCTATTCGATTTCCTATAACTATTGCGCTGATCAACTCCGCATAGCCAAACGGTTGCCTACCACGAGTTGGGAGGAAGAAGGCATGGGTCACAATATGGCTGATGTAGAGGAAAACCAGTTACATGAAGAAACCCTCCAGGTCGTTCAGCAGGCCATGACCACGCTGTCGGTTGAGGAGCGAACGTTACTGCGGTTGAAGTACGAGGATGGTATGAGTATCGAAGAACTCGCCCAGTTGTACGATCTGAAGCCAAGCGCAGTCAAGATGCGCCTGAAGCGAAGTCGGGAGAAAGTAAAGAGTCTCTGCGTTCAACAGTGTTTATCTTGACCAAACAGTTCCAGCTCTTCTTTTCAACAGCAGAGTGCCTGAACTAATCGTTATAGCTAATTCATACTATGGGTGCTCATGCTCGTTTGATCAATTATGGGATTTGCAAACCTATTATGGAGTCTGTTAATGAGTCCCCTGTTAGTCCTACGGGCTATTATTTTGGCGCGGACGACTTGATTTTTATTGAAAAAGTTGACAGAGTGAAGTTGAGAAAGGGCTTGGTTTTTGGTATTGCCTACAGCCTGGAGAGTAGCCAGGATGCCTTTTTATGCCGTGTTATACACCCCACGCTGGTAAATCCTGGTGAGGAAAAGGCATACAAAGAAACGATTGAGGAAAAGTATAATTCTGCTAATGGACTAAACTTTGATTATTACCGAATCGAACATGCATGGGAGATGATAGACGGAAAGTGGGTCTTTCAACTTGAGCAATCCGGTAAAGTCCTGCTTGAAAAATCGTTTGAACTTTATAATTAATTACCGTCTCGGTCAACCTATTCGTAGTATATAATCGCTCCAGGTTGACTACAATTGACTGATCATCAGTCAAATTTTACCCTTTTTAGGTTGATGCTGCATCCGCCAATTAGTTAAGTTATTTTAGCTCAATCAAAAGCATCTGATCGCCCTTTCCTTTAAGTACATAGCCGCCCGGTGCTTTTACAGTAAAATACTTCATTGGCTCACGGTCAATGGTTTGCATTTTTCCTTCTGCCTGTATTGTAATTGGACTATTCTGTATATAGAGTGAGTCTCCTACAAATTGCCAACTAAGTGGATTCTCCTTAGTGATCGTATTTCCTCTTTTTGCACGAAACGTGGCACTACCATCTTTGTGAAAGATGAGATAAAGATTTAAATCATTTCCGGTCTTACTGGCCTCTCCCTCTTCTCCAATAATAAATGTCTTATCGGATAGGCTGATTGCTCTGGACATCAATCCTGAGTTGGTCACTTTTTGGCCCAATGTTAAAAAAGGGGTAAAAACCAGCAGAACGAATAGGTAAACGGTTTGATCGATATACATCAGGAATAAAATCTCTACTCTGCTACTTTATTCTCCTCCCAATCATCATTGGGTTCCCAAAGCTCAATAATGTTGCCTTCTGGGTCAAGCACATGCACGAATTTTCCATAGTCATACTCCGCTATTTCATCAACAACGGTCACATTGCTTCTTTTCAATTCATCAACCAGCGCAGCAATATTTTCTACCCGGTAATTGATCATAAAAGGCTTTGTCGACGGATTGAAATAGTTCGTCGCATCGGGGAACGTACACCAGGCCGTAGATCCCTTTTTCGACGGATCATCAACCTGCCGCCATTCAAAGGTCGTCCCGTATTCGCCGGTAGTCAATCCCAGGTTTTGGGCATACCAGTCGTTCATGGCTTGCGGGTTATTGCATTTAAAAAATATGCCACCCAGTCCTGTTACTTTTTTCATAGTCGTCAATTCTAGTTAGTACTCATACAGATGAAGAGACAAAGGAATGACCCTCAGAACGTAACCTTTTTACGTTGAGAAGAATTAATGACGCTTTACCAGCCATTTAATTAAGCTGAATTGCCCGCGTGTTACAGGCGATTTCCTCATGGCGTTACACTATATTTCTGTACTAAGAAATCAGCGTAAAAATCTGGAATGGAACTAGCATAGATTTCCCCGGCAACGTAATCGACAGGGTAATCCACTTTAATGAGTTCGGGCTGGATGCCAGCTTCGCTGATCGTTATCACACAATAGGTGGCTTTACGGTCAGGCTCTTTACTTCGACCAACCGATCCGCAATTGACAAAAAGCACTTCCGACTGCTTTATGTAGGATTGATGGGTATGACCCATCAGGAGAGCATCTATCTTCCTGTCACCCAGCATCTCCAATAAAGCAGCCGCCGAGTACGATTCATGGATGTATTCATCATTGTTTCTCGGGCTGGCATGCACTAACAATATTCTTTTCAGGTGTCCACCCAATTTAAAGGCCAGTTCTAGCTGGAAGGGTAACTGAGCTAACCACTGCTTATTTTCGGGGGTTATAACGCGTTTAGAATAGTCGATGGCCAATATCCTGTTGGCGGTTTCAAGTTCGTCATGATGGGGTAAGGGGTAGATCGGGTAATCGAAGGCAATACGCTCATCATGGTTGCCCAGCAGACAAGGAATCTGTTTTTCCTTAAATAGCTCAATCACTTCATTGCCCCACGGAGCAAAATCGACCAAATCCCCAAGACAATAGCATAGATTAATATGTCGCTTTTCAATATCGCCTAGCACCGCTCTCAACGCGGGTAGGTTAGCATGGATATCACTAAAAACAGCTATTCTGATCATACTTCATTAACTAGGTCAACCATAAACTCTAGCCAAATCACGCAAATTTTCCTCATTCTTTTAATTCGTTGCTGGCTGGGATTCATGATCGATGGCAACGAATCTGAGTCAGACCCGCCTGAAGTTTTTGAGAATACGACCCGGAAGGGTAGGTAAAATGAGTAACGGTGATCTTGTCGCAAACTGCCCTGGCAAGGTGCTAGTTTTGAGCCACAACTAGTATCTTTATCGGTTCTTCAATTAGTATCTTTTTTGTCTGAAAAAGACTGGGTTTATACCGTATCCAAGTATTATACTGCCAATCTCGTCTATATGAATCTGTTTTTCAAAACTAAACAGTCCTCCGTTACCGTTATTCTAACCGTTTACAAACGCAACAACCTGAATGAACAGCTGAATGCCTTGCTAAATCAGACCCAACCGCCTGAAGCCATCTGGGTTCTGCATTACGAAAATTGGTTTCCTATCCACAAAAGAAGTGATAAAAAGACGAGTATTCGCTACTTTGATTGTGATGTTAATTTGAAATACTTCGGACGTTTTAGCCTGGCAATACACGCTACGACTACCTATGTCTGGGTCCTTGATGACGACATTATTCCATCCGCTACCTGGATTGAAACGTGCCTCCAGGCCAGTGAGCAACACCACTCTATTGTGTGCAGCAACGGTCGAATTATTCCTCCTCAAGATTACCAGCCAGAAAAACCCAAAGGAAACGATTACCTGGAACGGTATTTTATTGGCGATATTCGTTCGTCAGCTACGTCCATCAATAGCTGTGTGGCGGATACACGGGTTGATTTCGGATGTTGCAGCTATTTTTTCAAAACCGAATGGGCCCGGCACTTCTGGGCAATCTGGCCCAAAACGTTCGCTACTGGAGAAGACATGCACTTGGCAGCGACCTGTAAACTACTGGGCGATGTGAATGTTGTCGTTCCCCGGCAAACGTCTTTGGCGAATAGCGGAAATATTAAACCTGATTATGGGGTGGATGAGGAAGCGTCCTGGAGAAAAAAGGATTTCATATCCAGTCGGGAAGAAGTGCTCCGATTTCTGATTAAGGATAAAAAATGGAAACCCATGCATTGGTAACGAATAAGTAGTAACGCAATAGCCCTCTTCACGAACCATGCCTGGCTACTCAATAGGTAGCATGGTCCGTGAAGAGGCTATAAGCAAGCTACTCATCAAACTTTTTAAGCGCTTCTGGCGTAACCGGCGTGAAGAAGTTAACCAAATTGCCGTCTGGGTCCCGGAACAGCAGCGAACGATTACCCCAGGGCATGGTAGTCGGCTTCTGAACAATGCTGTCACCCAGAACATCGGCTAGCCTTTGATAATCAGCGTCAACATCATCAACGCGGAATTCGATAATGGCCGATTGGTTAGCGGCTGGCCTGGCTACATGATCTCCTCCAAACAGTTGCAAGGTGCGTGTGCTGCCAATGGCTAAGGTAGCTGAGGGAGTGTGCAGTTCAGCGAAATCATCTGTATACTGCGTAACTGGCATGGCCGTAATTTGCTCGTAAAACCGAATAAGCGGTTGGATATCTGAGGTAATAATCCGAACGGAGGCAAAATTCATAGGGTATCTGAGTTTATTTTTGACTGACACAAAATAAAGCGCGCCCACTGACAGCCCTATGGCAGTAGCCATCTTACTTTTCTCCAACTATATGCATCAAACGTTCAGTTTTTTTACATTTTGAAAGCTAACGGCAATGGCTTCCAGCGGGGGTATTTTGCAAATATCCTGTTCGACGTAATAATGTTCGATACCCGCAATCTTATGGGCATCCATAATCCGTTGAAAATCGATTGAACCGGTACCCACTGGAGCGAATGAGCGCTCGGCAGTTTTTTCCATGTCCTTCAAGTGGACAATTGGGAAACGGCCAGGGTTTTGTTTGAACAGAGCTACCGGATCTTGCCCGGCTTTCGTGGCCCAGTATATATCTAATTCCAGTTTCACTAGTTTAGGGTCGGTTCCTTTTAGAAGTAGATCATACGGAATCTGGCCATCCAGCGGCTGAAATTCAAAATCGTGGTTGTGGTAGATAAATCGAAGTCCGGCTTTCTGGCAAACTTCTGCCGACCGATTAAATAGCTCGGTCAGCTTTTTATAATCATCGATGGTTTTACGTTCATCGGGCGCTAAATAGGCACAGCCTATGAACGATTGTCCGGCTTCTGCAGCCTGGTCGACGGCTTTTTGCCAGCCGGTCTTCATGCTGCTCGTCATGGCCAGCAGACTTGGTGCGCTCAGGCCCATTCCGCTCAGAAACGCTTTAAACTCTTTCGGGGTTTTGCCGTAATAGCTGCCCGTTTCTATTTCGGTGTAGCCAATGGCGGCCACTTTTTTCAGTGTGCCCTCAAGATCTTTCTCAATCTCATTCCGGACGGTGTAGAGTTCCAGACCGACATTTTTCAGCGGTTTGGCCGTGGCATCCAGTTTGCTCAGGAGCGGCAGCGTAAGCGCAAGAGCGCTCGTTTTCAGGAACTCGTTGCGAGAAATAGTATGTGGAAAAGACATAGAAGCAGGGTAGGATTAAGGGTTATAAAAGCCTGCTAACAAGAGCAGTTGTATCATACAAAAAAAATAATCCTACATTCTACTGGCTTGACCCACTGGAATGTAGCATTATTTTTAACACAGAAAGATTGACCCCCTGATTCATTACCCTTTGATAAACGCCGAAGGGGTTTGCTGATAAAACTCCCGAAAGACTTTGGTGAAGTAGGACGGCGAGTCGAAACCGACCAGGTAGGCTGTTTCGGAAGCACCGTGACCCGCCCGCAACAGATCAATGGCCTTGCGCAGCCGATACTGACGGATCAGCTCGATGGGCGACAACTGAGTCAGACTTTGTATCTTCAGGTACAGTGCTTTGCGACTTAAGGCAAGTTCTTCCGCCAACCACTCTACACTCAGCGTCGAGTCGTCCAGCCGTTGGTCGATCAGTCCATAGAACCGACGCAGGAACTGGTCGCCCACTGCCTGGAGCGAAGTAGAATCAGTAGGCTGGGCCAACTGGTGACGGTAATGATCCCGCAACCGCTGTTGACGATCTAACAGGTTTCGCAGTCGAAGCCTTAACTCCCCCAGGTGGAAAGGTTTGGTCAGGTACTCATCAGCCCCCACCGCCAGGCCTTTGAGTCGACTCGCTTCATCGGCGCTTGCCGTCAGAAGCACCGTGGGAATGTGGTCGGTGACAGGGTCGGCTTTGAGCCGCTCGATCAGTTCATAGCCATTCAACCGAGCCATCATCAAATCGGTAATAACAAGATCGGGCAATTCTTCTTTAGCCACCACCCAGCCCTGATAGCCGTTGGATGCCGTTCGTACTCGGTATAGGGTGGTTAGCTCCGCTACCATGTACTCCCGTAGCTCGGTATTTTCTTCCACAACCAGAATCAGCGGGGGAACATCTGGCCCCACCTCTACCGAATGACCGGATGGAAGCTGGGGCAAGGCAGGAGACTCGACCACCAGTGAGGGAGTCGCCTGCACCTGGGCCGGTTGACTGTCACCGATCCGATGGAGTGGCAGCTCGACACTAAACTCGGTACCCACCTCGACCTGACTTGAGACCTGTATGTGCCCACCCATCCGCTGCGTTAAGGCCTGGACAAGGGCAAGGCTGAGGCCCGTTGGGTCATTGGCCCGGATACGCTGATTATCACCCTGATAGTAGGGGTCAAATACATGGGGAAGCTTATGAGCCGTGATGCCAATACCCGTATCCTGCACGACCAGGCGAACGCCCTGGGTTGACTCGTACAGGGTTACAGTAACTGACCCGACTGACGTGAAGCGGATGGCATTGGTCAGCAGGTTATAGAGAATGGTTTCCCACTTTCCCGCATCAAATCGATAGTTGCCGGTCGGCAGGTCGGTGTGATAGCTCAAGATTAACCGTTTGATCTCTGCCGATGGGCGAAACAGATCGACGATCTGACCCAGAAAGTCCGGCAAGTCGCCCACCTCATGGACGTCCTCCAGGGGCTGGTCTTCGAGCTGATGGAGGTCCATCAACTGATTGATGAGCCGCAGTAATTGCTGGGCATTCCGGCGAATACTCAGTAGTCGCTCCTGTTGGGATGGAGGCAATGCTGCTTGTTCCAGGAGTTGGTCAACAGGGGTGAGGATCAACGATAAAGGCGCGCGCAGTTCGTGAGTCATATTGACAAAGAACCGTGTTTTCATGGCATTCAACGTTTTTAGCGCCTGGGCCTGTCGCAGCTGCTGGGCGTAGCGTTGGGCCTTGTCGATCGTGGCCTGAAGGTCAGCGAAATCGATTGGTTTGGTGATGAAGTCAAAGGCCCCCCGGTTCATAGCGGCCCGAATGATGCTCATATCGCCATAAGCGGTGACCATCACCGTAGGCACTTGAGGATGGCTGGTGGTAATGTGTTCCAGCAGGGTAAGCCCATCCATTCCGGGCATGTTGATGTCGGCCAGCACCAGGTCAATTTCGGGTTGCTCCTGTAGTAAACTCAGCGCTTGCGGGCCATTTTGTGCCACGACAACCTGATAAGTACCCGTCACGATCAGTTGTCGGAAGCGTTGCCGGAATAGTGCTTCCCAATCGGCTTCATCATCTACAAGAAGTATTTTCGTCGTCATCAAGCAGCAGGAGGTATCCTTTACTCCCGGTATAAGCGGTTCTGGGGCTAAGTTACGAACGAAGGGCTGATGAGTCTAGGGAATAGGGTACTTCGAAGCTCGCCCTAAACCAATAACCGATCAAAGTGGCTACCTGATCGGTTATTGGTTTAGGGCGAGCCTATCGGGAACTGTTGGAGCAAACGGCCTTTAGTTGATGGCCACCTGTCTATTGGTATCCACAGGTTTCTGGGTTTCCAGCGTTACCGTGTGTTGGGCGATATCCTTGCCATCGGTGATGGTCAATTGATAAGCACCGTCGGGCAAATCACTCACATCGAGTCGTAAGCGAACAGAGGTTTGTTGCTTGCCTACCCGTTGGACAAAGAACATGCGCCCCTCGGTATTGGTCAGGCGAACGTACAGAGTATGGCCAGCTTGTTTATCGAGGGCAATCTGAAGTTTTCCGGCTTGGTTGGTATAGATACCGCTCTGGAAGGCAGCAGTGGGCTGAGGGTCGCTGGCCGAGTGCGCCAGGGAAGCGTATCCAGTAGTGAGCATCAGGGCAATAGCAACGAACAGAGGTTTGATGAGCGTTTTCATGGGACTTTAGCGTTTGTTTGAGTTTTCCGTTTTGGATAGGTCAAAGGTCGGCTGAGTGAAGAAAACGCATTAGCTCAAATGAGTCAATTACTAGCACTTTTGAGATTTAGTAGCTAATCGGTCGTAGTTAGTGAGCCGTTAAAAATTTGACAATTGCGTCATCTGCTTTTTGGGATGAGTTTTGAAGCAGAAAATGCGTGCCATATTCCTTTTCTGAGAAGCGAATCCAGGTACTGTTTTTTATGGTACGTTTCATCCATTCATTGCTTTCTACGGTCGTTGCATGCGATATGTCTCCGCTAAGCATGAGTACTGGAACCGTGATACGGGGAAACACATCGCGCCAATCCTGATTAATATGATCCCGTAAAAGGGGGACTAAAAACGCATAGTGTTTTGGGGGTTCCGGAATTCCAGCCAGTTGTTTACTGACTGCCTCGTTCGCAATAAATTTCCCACGAGTGAAATACGTCCCGAACTTACTTCCTTTTCCCCCGTTGTCCGTAAAGGAATTGACCAAATCCCAAACGTCCATCGGATTGCCAGCATAGGTCAATATTTCCTCTTTAGAGTCTCTGGGATTGGCTAATAATGCCGGAGCTTCGTCAACGAAAATCAGTTTTTCAACCGTGTTTTCGCCAAACAGTTCTAAGTAATCCCAGAGTACGCTGCTGCCCATTGAAAATCCCATAAAATTGGCTTTTTTGATACTCAGTGCAGTAACAAATTCATGTACATCGGCAGACAAACGGGAAATCCTTGCCCCGTATGTAGGGGCGTCTGAATACCCATGACCGCGCAACTCCAGAATATAGACCGAAAAATGTTCGCTTAAAGGCAACGCGTTCATAGCAAAATCTTTGGCTGTTCCGCTCCAACCATGAATCATGATAAGCGGCTGGCCCGTGCCTTTATGAATATAATGCAGTTTTACGCCATCCGCTGTGACAAAATAATGACTACTAAATCCGGCGAAATGGGAATTTTTTACCATTTCATTGGCTGGGTCATTTGCCTCTGTTGTTATTGCACTTTTTTTAATTCTCGATGCAGTTGAACACGAGGTTAGGGAGTTTATTACGAAGAGCCCTACGACAAAAAAAGTAACTGTTAATTTTATTATCACATTCATCTGTTCAGTTGGTTTCAAGAATTTGGCCAATGACAAAGGTGAGTAGTTTGGTGTACTATTGTCAAGTAGGCTCTGTTATTTCAGTAAATAACTGCACCGCCTTCTCCATGACCCCTTCAGCATGCATCCAGTCTACCATATAATTAATCCAGGGTGTTGGTCCACTATCCTATACTGGTAAGTATACGCTGAAGGTGGCGCCTTGACCTGGCTGACTACTGGCTGTAATAGCTCCACCATGATTAGCGACCACCTTTTCGCAAATGGCCAGACCGACTCCCGTGCCAGCATATTCGCTTTTCCCATGCAGACGCTGAAATACCTGAAAGATGCGATCCAGGTATTTTTCGTCAAATCCAACGCCGTTATCCGATACATCGATGCGGTAATACTGGTTGGCCAGGCGAGCGGGTTTTAGGGAAAGGGGCATATCGAGAACGTCGATCAGAGATGCCCGCAACCTAATGATGGGAGCACTACCCATTCGGCGAAATTTCAGGGCATTACTCAGTAGATTATCAAACAGTTGACTTAACTGGCTCGCATTCCCCATCACGGTTGGCAATGGCTCAACCTGAATTAGAGCATCCGTTTCACGAACAGAATCGGCCAGATCGGACAAAACCGTTTGGACAAGTTTTGACAGGGAAACGGGTGCTGCGGTTTCCTGACGGGTAGAAATGCGTGAATAGGCCAGGAGATCCCGGATCAGGGTGGACATTCGGCTGGCCGCCGTCTGCATCCGTTCCAGATGCTCAATCCCTTCGCCCAGCGGCTCGGCGTAGCGGTTTTTTAACAGATCACCAAACGACTGAATTTTACGCAGGGGCTCCTGTAAATCGTGTGAGGCAATGTAAGCGAACTGCTGCAGATTCTCATTAGAGCGCTGTAAATCATGAATCGAGAGTTGCAGTTGCTGCGTACGTTGTTGTACCTGCTCATCGAGCTCCTCTGACAGGTGTCGGTACCGTGCTTCGCTGGCGGTCAGGGCCTGGCTGGCCTTAACCAGTTCGGTGACTTCGGTACATACTTCCAGCACACCAACCAACTTAGTGCCCTCATAATAAGGGGTCAGGGCAATATTAAAGTAGCCCGTTTCCAACTGACCACCCCGTTGCAGGGGAACAGGAACCGACCAGCCCTGATCGGCAAGACCCGTTCGATAGACCTGCTCACATCGCTCGATAAAGGCTTGCCCCTGTAGTTCAGGCATAGCCTCCAGCAACGGTTTACCCAGTACATCTGCTTCTCGCTGAATCAGGTCCAGCATCGTTTGATTAATTAAGTCGATAACCAGGTTCTCGCCTTTAACCAGCAGCATAGCCACTGGCGCCTGCTGAACCAGATTGCGAAGGCGTAGCTCTTCCAGTCGGCGCGATTGGTTGAGGCTAATCTGGGTCCGGACTTTAGAGAGGAGTTCAGGCCCTGAAAAAGGCTTGACCAGGTAATCATCGGCGCCAGCTTCCAGTCCATCGATTCGAGCCTCCTGACCAGCGCGGGCCGAGAGGAAAATAAACGGAATCGACGCGGTCACCGGGCTTTGTTTGAGTCGCTGGAGCAATTGGTTGCCATCCATGCCGGGCATCATGATATCGCTCAGAATTAACTGGGGCGGATCGGTGGTTATCTGTCGGATCGCATCGGCTCCATTTAAGGCAGTTTGTACGTTAAAGTAAGGCGTTAGCAAGCGGCTCAGATAGTCCCGCATGTCGGCATTATCATCCACCACCAAAATGCGCCCGGTTGGCGCTAACATTTCCTCTAGTGCGCGCTCGTCAGCCCGGTCTGCCGGTTTTTCCACGGCAAGCATCGTATGAGCTTCCTTCAGGAAGGAATCGGTTAAGCGACTTACTGTCCGCTCATGATCCTCTTCCCCGATTTGACTGGCAGGCAGGTGAGCTTTCCCAATCGGTATACTCACCTTAAAGGTGCTGCCTTCGCCTTCAACACTACTCACCGAAATCGTCCCTCCATGCAGTCGTACCAGCTCGGCCACTAAGGAAAGGCCAATGCCACTGCCTTCATAGGTCCGTCCGCCCGCATTTTCCACCCGGTGAAACCGTTCAAACATATGGGGTAGTTCCCGCTCGGGTATACCAATGCCTGTATCTGAAACGCGCAGTACGGCCTGACCTCCCTCATCCCTTAAATCGACCTGAATCGATCCGTGCAGGGTGTACTTAAACGCATTGGATAACAGATTCAGTACAATCTTTTCCCACATTTCCGTGTCAACATATACCTCAGAGGGTAGCACCTGACAGGTTACGGTAAAGGTTAAACCCGCTCGCTCGATCAGCGAACGGAAACTGCTGGCCAGATCGGTCGTTAAGTCTACCAGTTCAACCGGTCGGTAGCGAGCCTGTACACGACCCGCTTCGATCCGACTGAAATCAAGGAGATTATTAACCAGCTTTAATAACCGTAAGGCATTGCGATGGGTAGCTTCCAGGGGCTCTTTATGAACAGGGGTCTGTAGGTCGGCATCCTGCAGAAGCTCTTCCAGCGGACCAAGCATCAATGTCAGCGGTGTGCGGAATTCATGGCTGATATTGCTAAAAAAAGCCGTTTTCGTGCGATCAATGGCTGCCAGTGCTTCGGCCCGCTGTTGCTCCTGCTGGTAGGCATACACATTCGAGAACGCAGTATTAATCGAATTGGCGAGTAAGGCGTAGAAGTTTAGATAGTCCTGGTCGAGTTCCCGGTACGGACTTACTCCTGCCAGCAGGAAACCGATAGGCTGCTCATTATTGGAACGTAAAATGGGTATTCGCACAGCCGTGTGGGGCGGCTCTGGATAAGGCCCGCTCCCTATCGAACCAAGGCGTTGATCAAGCTGGTCAATAGTCTGAATATCAGAAATGTTAGCTAGCCACTCTGTATTCGCTACATCCAGATTGTGCAGCTCCGTTGGTACAACCGCATCAGCCCATAAGCCCGCACTCTCCACTAGCCTGGCCTGTGACTGTTCGTCCAGTTCATAAAATAGTAAAAAGGGTAAATCAAGGGTGAAATCAGCCTGAGCCTGGACCAGACTTGTATAGATATCGGCATTGGTTTTGGCCTGACTGGTTAGGGCAGCTACATCGCGCAGAACCTGGGTTCGCCGGGCACTCAGCATCTTATCTGTTGTTTCGGTAATGGGGTGGAAGATGCCTCCAACCTGACCCGATTCATCCCGGATAGGTGCAAACGAGAAGGTCATAAAAGCCTCTTCCAGGTAGCCATATCGATCCAGAAACATGCGCTGGTCTTTAATATAGGTTCCTTCTCCCTGCTGACCCCGCGTGAATGCATCACCCACGACGGATAAGGCGGTTTCCCAGCAGATACGGAAATTTTGACCCATTGACTCCGGATGTTTCGCCCCGCAGATGGGCCGGTAACTATCATTATAAATCTGAATAGTTTCTGGACCCCAGGCAATCAAAATCGGAAATGTAGAAGACAAACACAAGCTAACAGAAGTACGAAGGCTCTGAGGCCAGTCCGCAATTGGTCCCAAAGCCGTCTTCGACCAGTCCATGGACCGAATGAGCGCCCCCATTTCTCCTCCTCCCGCTAAAAATTGCTCCGACGATTCGGACTTACTCATGGTTAATTGTGTAAATGAATAGGTTTTAAAACTACGCCTTTAAACTTAATCGCCCGTTGCATTTTCCGCTCACATGAGCAAATATACACCAAACTCGGCCTCGAGGGGAACAACTGATCGGCTACCAGACTATGGGGCGCTGGTAGAATTAAGGGGGGTAACCGGATGGTCGGAAAGGGGGCTTGCCTCCACCTGGGCGTTGGTTTCGGCAATGGCCAGGTGGAGGGAGCTATAAGAGGAATCTCCTAAAGTTGTCTGCCGAGATTGAACCCCGGTAGCCAACGAAACGATGTTCAGGCCAATAAGCCTGCGTATGGAATTTAAGAGCGGGCAATTATAGTAACAGCATCAACAGGCCATACCCATAAAGCAGGCAAATAATGACCACAAATAACCAGGTTAAGAAGTTTACTGGATCGAACGAAGTTGAACGTTGTAAGCGATTCATGGTTAGTTAAGGAGGGAATAGTAACAAATAAATCCATGAAAACAAGAACAGAACACTTTCTACTCACCTGGGTCAGACCGTAAACGTGCCTCAGTCTAAAAATTGTCTATCTGGTTGTAAATCACGCTGGGTGGCCGGCTACGACTCGACTACTCATAAAATCAATGCCCGGCTGAATAACCTGACAGGCAGTAGGGGAGAGTCTGGGTCGTCGACGAGTAGGCTCGATAAGTGAAAACGAACAGGCACGGTAGTGCCAACCACCAAACCCCGACCAAAGTGATCCGGTTGCACTAACTGGTAGAGTATAACAGTAACGCCCAGGGCCAAATCTGAAAATTTTAGGAACGAACCTCATGGATGTATGGGCTTACGGATGGAACAGCAGGGACACGACCCCCATAAAGAAAACAAGGCTAATGCCAAATACAACTGACCAGGTAAGCGTCCTGACAGGATCAAGCGAACTGAGGTAAATACGATTCATAACCACGTAATGAATGAGGAAAAACTAGTTAAGCATGGGTATGGATCAGGTTCACACAGGAGTACGATCTGTCGTGTTTTCTGATATAAGACAAAAAAAAGATTAAAAAGTCACATTTTATATAAAAAAGAAAAATATATTATACTTTATGGAAAAGAATTTATGGAATTGGTTTACAAAAAAATCGATAGCCTACTGCGCTAGAGTTGATTGGTAAACAGTCGGTTAAAAACGGGGCTGACTGGAAGGGAAAACGAAATGCCACCCATTGCCAGGGCAATGAACGCGCTAGTCCATTCTGTTTCTGTATGCAAATGGCCCACAACTCGGGGAGCGTGTAGCAGAACGACCCACAGGATAAACATGACACCCAGAAGCATAGCTACCAGCGAAACCTGTTTTTTCAACAGGATACTGACCGCTGCGGCTAAAAAGGCAAACCCGACAAAATACGCCCAAAACAGGTGAGCCGGAATCCAGGAGGGAATCAGCGTAGCCACATAAGGGCCATATAGCCAATGTTGAATCCCAAAGATCAGGAGCGATACCGCATACAGCAGGCAGCCGTACCAGATTAATCTATTAGGGGCGATACGGCTCCGATTTGTATCTATAGCGTCAGTCCAAAAATTACCGGCAAGTAGAAAGGCTCCTCCCGCCAGTGCAACAAGTTCGGTAAAAACAGTCCACTCGCCCCCGTTATATGGGTTCGCTATCAGTTTGGGCAGATGAACAGTCGCGTCGAGCAACAGAACTAATGACCCTGCCAGTAGGGCAGCCCAGCCAGGCTTTTTCTGGAAGATAATGCATAGTCCAGTCGCACTCAAAATAGCTCCCACACTATACACCAGAATTATCCGACCGGGTGTACCAACAGCGATGGGTAGTAAGGCAGTGGGGAAATTGCCCGTAACGAAGTGCTCAACTCCTAGAGCAAGAATAGCGATACCGTACAGAAACGGCCCTGATCTGAATAGTGTATACATAGTGGTTGATTAATAAAGTTGCCTAAACAAACAATCGTTGACTTTACGAACCGTGTTGATCGACACATGACACAAGCGAGCTGTTTTGCGTAGGCTAATCCCTGCTCTGAGATTAAGTACCACGGCGGGATACTTCGTTAAATAGGCAGGGCTTACTGGTTGTTGATCAGCGTCATGTTCGGTCGAGGACGGGCGATCTCGTTTTTTACAAATTGACAGGCGTTCACGGAGTTTAGAGAGTTCCATGTGGGTCAGTTCGTCCAGAACCATCACCAGTAATCTGGCCGCTGGTGAAAACTGCCCATTCACCAATGTGTCGATACGTAGATTATGGATGTAGATATTAACCCCCAGCGTCGTTAGTTCCGTAATTATGGATCGAATTTCGTCCGTTGAGCGTCCCAGCCGGGTTACTTCCCAGACTAGTACCTGTTGTACAGTCTGTTCACGAGACAATCGTAGTAATTGATTGAGTCCGTCTGATTCCCGAAGTGGATGGAGTTGACCGATCTTCTCCACGATTTCTGTCGTTATTTGAAGAGCCTGCCTTCGGGCCAGCATCCGTAGGTCATTCAGCTGCCGTGGGTAATCCCATTCCCTTTTGTAATACCGAACCAATATGACTCCCTGCTGCATACCTAACGTTTATGGGTCGTCATTCATCGGCATGGGCAGCCATTGGCAAGGAATGACGACTGAATGACAACGTATTTAAATGAGCCGTTTGAGCGTAAAGCGAACGGTTACCAACTGGCGGTTTCGTTGAACGATCAACCCAATCGACTTACCCTCGCCAGCCTGAAGTATTCGATAAATATCACTGATACTCAGGCTAATCACCGGTTTGTTGTCCACTACCAGTAATTCGTCTCCAGGCTGCAGTCCAGCTTGTTCTGCCGGAGAGCTCCGACTAACTTTATCGATAAAAAAGTTGTGTAGCTCTGCCCCCTTGGCCCGTAGCTCCAGACCACTCATGTCATGTTCGAAACCTTCCCGCATGAGTCGCTTAATGGGCTTGAAAACAATGTACCGATCGGGGTAATTGATTGTCACGAGAAATCGACGGAGTAACTCACACCCTATATTGCCCTGTCGGTCAGGCATTCCGGCTAGTTTTTTTCCGAAATCTGAACTGTCTGGAAAGGAGACGAGCATATTCGATAGCTGATAGCACCCGACATTGACCTTCTGAAACCGACCGATAGAGCCGGTTATAAGCCCGTTGAATCCAGAACCCAGGGGCACCCGTACGACTTTGGCGGGGAGTGGTAGCGTCATGCCCTGTTGAAACCGATTGAGTAGCAAGGCCTGGCCTGCTCCGGTGTCCAGCACCACCCGAAGAGGCTGAAACTGATTGCCATCAGAAATCGACAGCGCATCCAGGTACGCTTTCCGCTCCAGAATCATAAGCGGATAGCGGCCGCCTTTTCTTGGTCGGTAGTGGTACTGTTGAGGCTTCATCAGAATAAGCTCCCGACGCTGAAAATCAATGGTTACCACCAGGTCGGCAAATAACTCATAGCCGATCAGGCCATGGACGGATACGCCGGCATACTCCGATAACTTTAACAGGTCGTTGTCCAGAATAACCAGGTTATGATGTTCGGCCCGCAGGCAGCCTATACTCAGCGTATTGTTGATGGAAACCGACGCCGTTGCCGTGCTGCCTTCTCCCATACCCTTGAGCTTAATCTGACGGGTTAACGTAAGAGGGCGTTTTTCGAATACCGTACGATCGGTAATGATTGTATGGCCAACGCCGGTATCGACAATCAATCGTAAAGAGTCGGCACCATTCACACAGACTGATACGATGATCAAATTTGACTGAAACAGAAAAGGTATACGCGTCTGGACGCGTTTTCGGGTAAAGAAGAAACCATAGGTATCATCCTTGACTTTACGGGATAAATTGTCGGCCTGAACAGGCAGGCCAATACCCAGCAAAACCAGTAACACGATCAGGGTCTTCATCTTTATCGTACGATGACAGTAGTCGGGGCCGTATAGGTAGCCGATTCCCGAATCATCCGTTAAATCTTCGGGAATCGGCTGTGAAAACCAAGCGGATGCGATAGAGAGCAGACCTGTGTCGATGAACGCCCGTTTGGTCGCTACAGACGCCGTTAGTCGCTCTCCGGCCTATTTTTGTCCAGGCTGATCAACCGTTGGACATTACAGCCGGAGAGAAGAGCGTATTCGCCCGTCAGCTGTCAGATTTTTCGGTAATTTTGCTCGTTAACGCCAGGAAGATGCCTCATTTTCAGCCACTCAACTATCGGGAAGTTGCGATCCATGTGGTAGCCTGGCTAGGATATATTAACCTGCAGGTGCTGGCTGTTGATCAGTTCGAGCATCAATATATCGATCACCTGCTGATTGCCCTGTCTGAACTGCCCGCTCAATTACTATTCACCTATACCACGCTTTACTGGTTAATTCCAGCCTATCTGTTAACCCTACAGTATGGTAAATTCTGGCTGCTGACTGTACTGTTGCTGGCCGTTTGTGGGGTACTGTACTGGCAGGGGTATTATTATTTATTCCTGGCGCTGTTCGATCCGGGGCAACTTGATCAGGAAAATCCCTGGGATCTCCATCGCCTGATTCTTTCTGCTTTTTATATGCTCTGTACCAGTGGTTTATTAATTGCCTTCCATATGATCCGGTATGGATTCAGGCAACAACAACTGAATCAGCAGCTCGTGATTGCCAATCAGGCGGTTGAACTTAAGTCACTGAAAGACCAGATTAATCCGCATTTTTTGTTTAACACGCTCAACAACCTGTATGGACTGACCAGCAGTAATCCTGAAAAAGCGGGCGAGGTAGTTGTACGATTAGCGCAACTTATGCAGTACATGCTCTATGAAGGGAGTCTGGCAAAAGTGCCGCTTCGCAAAGAGATTGACTATTTGCAGAACTACCTGGCTTTAGAGCGAATCCGTTACGGGGAGGGGCTACAACTATCGTTTCAAATCAGTGGCGTAACTGACCAGCTCCTGATTGCGCCCCTGCTGTTGTTGCCGTTTGTCGAAAACGCGTTTAAGCATGGATTGAGCCGTCAACTGGGTGATGCGTGGCTTCAGATTCAGTTGACCGTAACCCATACGGAGTTGATCTTTAAAGTTGAAAATAGTAAGCCCGAATTCACTGGCCCGGCAACATCCCCAGGAATCGGTCTGCCAAACGTCGCCAAACGCCTGCAACTAATGTACCCCGATCGTCATCGGCTCCGGCAGTTAAATGGAGTGGATTCGTTTTTAAGTACGCTCACCATTGGGCTAACTCCTGCCGATTATTATCCAATAAAAGACCATGAAAATCAAGTGTTTACTAGTCGATGACGAGCCCATTGCGCTGGATATACTAGCGACCTATGTGCAGAAAATAGACGTATTGGAATTGGTGGGTCGATGTAGTTCTGCGGTGGAGGCTTTTACAATTTTGCAAAGCAAGCCGGTCGATCTGCTATTTCTGGATATTCAGATGCCCCAGCTCTCCGGGCTGGAGTTGCTCCGAACCCTGCCGAACCCTCCCAAAACCATCATTACATCCGCCCACCGCGAATATGCCCTGGAGGGTTATGAATTTGATGTGTTGGATTACCTGATTAAACCAATTCCTTTCGATCGGTTTATCAAGTCGGTGGGGAAGCTGCTGACCCACCGACTTGCCGTTCATTCTCCTACGGTACCATCTGAAGAAGAGCCGTTCATCTTTGTGCGGGAAGATCGAAAACTAGTGCGCATCGACCTGCGTGACATTATATCGCTGGAAAGCTTACGTGACTATGTGAAAATCAGGACAACTACGCAGGAGATTGTCACCCGCCAGTCGATCAGTTATTATGAAGAGCTCCTTCCTGCCGAACAGTTTATTCGGATTCACCGGTCGTTCCTGGTTGCTGTATCTAAAATCAAGGTAATTGCCGAAAGTCGCCTTGAAGTGCCTGGACAAACACTCCCAATTGGGCGAAATTATAAGTATCAGGTATTTGAGCAGTTACAAGTGAAACACCTTCTTCGCCCTCCTCAAGCCTAACTAACCAGACCAATCAGGCTACTTTAGGTTGGGCTAATAAATAGGTACTCCATTCGGGTTTAATCTGGTAAGAACCCGTATAGGCGTTCTTCGGTAAATCGATGCCTAATAGATCGACAACCGCGCTGATTCGTCGTCGGCCTATAGGAAGACGAGCCCCATTTCGCATGATTAAGTGCGCTACAATTGACGAAACCACAATACAACTATGAATATGCTGAGGATTGATAAGGTTGGCCTTGTGAATACGAATGAAATGAGGCCACCGATCATTGTACCATTTTAACGTTCGGCTGGATAAAATGGTCTTTCCATTGAGTAGGTGAACTGAGCAGTAATTAACATCCCCGGTTAAATAGAGGACTTGGGATGGGTCGAACTTATGCTGAAGTTGAGCGGCAGCTAATCGCTTCATAACATAAATGGCTAAAGTGGAGGATAAAATTTTTACAAAGGAATTTACAGAAAATTAAAGTGGACAACGTGTATAACGTATGAGCGTAAGTAAATAGAATGTTAGTATGGTAACTTATAAGACAAGTCTTTGATAATTAAGTTACCGTATACATAATATGGTAAATACCCGGATTGTATTGCGAATATAACTAACATTGGCGAATGACAAAGGTTTATTAATAAAAAATGAAACCCTTTATCGATTATATATACATACAGTTGTAATCTAAAGCGCACAAAGAGTTCAAAAAAATACTTAAAAATTTATATATAAATCTTTGTAGTTAACGAAAATAGCAATTTGGATTATAAAACTATACTGCTACAAAAGTTGGCAGGGTAAGCGTGTAGGCTTTTTTTGTCAGAACAACCAGTGCCAGATGATGAATAGTATGCGAGCCGCTACTAAAATTATTAATAGGGCACTATTGATCATAGCGAGTAATACAAGCCTTAGAAACACATGCAGCAGCGTTGTTCTTTTTAAGACCATAGTTCAGTAATAGGCTAATTGAACCCCAGTACGCACTAACTAGTAGTTTGGTTGCCTGGAAAGAAAAGTAACATGGTTCTATTACCTGAATGACACCCTCAGAAGGAATACAATGACCTTGAATCGAAACTGGCTGGTCATTAAGGGTATTAAGAGAAGAGTTGGTAAAACTTCTGTTTGCACGACTTACAGGCATACAATTTTACAGGCATGCTTTTAAGCCATTCAGGACGATGTAATTTAGAGAGATGAATATCTCCGCAGTTAGGACAACGTCGTTTAAGTGCAAACTTTTTACGTAAAGATAAGGTCAGTATAATTACAAGGATTACACTACTAATTACTATTTCCATTCGTCCCAACATATGCATCGGCTGGAATATAGACTAAAAAACAGTGCAAAAGTTATATTTTAATGGATGTGCGTGAATAATCTAGTATATGGTTCAGTTGGCCACTAGCTGAATTACAAACTCGACGGATTATAACCGAACTGTTGCTTAAACGCAGCCGAAAAATGCGATAAGTTTTCGAACCCAACTTCCAGATACACAGCCGAAGGGCGCTGACTTCGTTCGGCAATAAGGAAGTGAGCTTGTTCTAATCGCTTTTGCTGGAGCCATCGTTGGGGTGAAGTGCTAAATAACCGCTGAAAATCCCGTTTAAACGTAGCCAGACTACGACCGGTAAGTCGTGCAAACTGATTAATCGGTACGTTATAGCTATAATTCTGGATCATGAACGCTTCGAGGTCGATTTTATGGGGCTCACTGAAATCAAACAGAAAATCCTTCAGGGTAAAGTCAAACCGTAAGAGCAACTCGATTGCTTCTTTGGTTTTAAGTTCAGTCAGCGCGGGACTGAGTTGTTCTGGATGATCGAAATAGGGCAGGAGTGAATCAAAATAGCCTTTAAGGAATGGGTCCAGGTGTAAATCAAGCAGAGAGTCGCCTATATAAGGTCCGGAAGCTTCTAGTTGATGGCTGGCACTATAGCGACGTAGTGTCTCCTGATCCAGGATAATATTAATGGCTTTGAACCCACCTCCGGGCGGAGGCACTTTAATGGTTTTAACCAGCTGGTTCCTTTTGACCAATCCGATTGCACCCGCTTCAACAACCTGTGTGCCACCGTTGGTTAAAAAATGGCTTTCTCCAGCTACTAGATAGCCCAGCGCGTGTTCGGGGACAAACTGTTCGTTGCCTCGTTTCTGCTTATCAACGCAGACGTATAGAATGTTAGGCTGCGATTGAGTCGCCATCCGTGCTTGATTTTACCGATTAGTTAATCTGGCTCATGATCACTTTATCCAGTAGGCGATCTGATACTAGTTTTTTCATGAAAAGCGCCGGACGAGCCATATAACCAGCAGCATATCGGGCTTTGGGTTTCCGGGCTTCAATTGCCTTCTGAATCAACTTCGCAATGAGGATAGGTTCTGCATTTTTGCTTTCTGTTGCCTCAAACGCATTGGCAAATTTAGTGGCCATCGATTTATAAGCGGTGTGGCCAGATACTTTCGTTAAACTATCAAACGCGCTACTACCCCATTCCGATTTTACACCACCGGGCTCAATCACAATCACATCGATCCCAAAGGGTTTCACTTCATTGCGTAGACTATCGCTCAATCCCTCCAGGGCAAATTTACTGGCGTGGTACCAACCACCAAAGGGTGTGGCCATCTTACCGCCGATTGAGGAAATATTAATGATCTTTCCCCAATGGTTTTGACGCATATAAGGGAGTACTAGTTGGCATAAGCGAGCGGCACCGAACA
Source organism: Spirosoma arboris (assembly GCF_009754945.1). GTDB lineage: Bacteria > Bacteroidota > Bacteroidia > Cytophagales > Spirosomataceae > Spirosoma > Spirosoma arboris. The sequence goes on along the minus strand of NZ_WPIN01000016.1, from coordinate 136,816 downwards.
GGTTGACCTCCAACTGGTATTTCGCATCGGTAATAGGTACGTCTTCTATGGCTCCATACGAACCGAAACCAGCATTATTGATCAATATGTCAAGTTTCCCTTCATTAGCAATGATTTGCTGTACACCCTTTACCATGGACGAATCGCCGGTTACGTCCATCTCAATCGTTTTGATTCCCAATGGAGTAAGTTCTTTCATCCGGTCTGTCCGACGGGCGGCTCCATAAACAGTATATCCTTGCTGAGCTAACAATTTGGCAGTTTCTTTTCCCATCCCGGCCGAAGCACCGGTAATTAAAACGACTTTGTTCATGATTGTCTGGTCTGTCCGTATGGTTGAGGATGATCAACGGTAACGGCTTTGTTTATGGGACAAAGGTCGTTTGGGGAACCGGGCTGCTGTTTTGGCGAGAAGCTCAAATTTGTTTGGTCAGCAGCTCAATCGCCTACAGTTAACGGTTAGCTACTTCCGTTTCAACCAGCTTATTTCACAATTGATGAATGCTAGGCCTGACCCGCCAGAGAAAATACCCCACTTTTACAGCGTTGACAAAACTACTGAACAGCATGATCATTACTCATCTTGAACTGGAAACCAACCAACTGGTGTCTCTACACCAGTTTTATACCCACCAACTAGGTTTAGCCATACTACAGCAGACCGCAACTCAGATTACGTTTCAGCTTGGCTGGAGTAAGCTGACCTTTCGACAGACCAATCAGCCTGTGGCGCCTTATCATTTTGCGATCAATATTCCCCTTTATTCGCTGGAACAATATGAGCTTTGGTACGATGTTCCCTACATTGATACCGTATCCCCCGGCTGTCGTATTGCCAACTTCCCCGACTGGAAGGCTCGGGCCAGTTACTTCCGTGACCCTGCGGGTAATCTGGTCGAGTTTATTGAGCGGAAGGATGCGGGGTATACGAAGGGATATTTTCAGGGTATTAGTGAAATAGGACTAGTAGCCGATGATGTGACGACCTTAGCCGCCAGCTTACTGGACGACTATCCAGTATCGCTTTTTGCGAAAAGTCAGCCACGAACCGATTTCACTGTGCTGGGCGATGACTACGGTTTGTTTATTCTGGCTCAGACAAATCGCCCGTGGTTATTTACCAATATCCCCGCTAGCTCTGGGTACTGCCGGGTAGAGTTCACGGATCAATATGGTTTATGGCGGTCGAGTTATACAAACCAGGCTACCCAGCTAGAAGTAGTACACTGAGCTTTACGTTCACTGGATTGCAAACGGCCTTTTTGTAAGAACGGATAAACCGTATTCCTACAAAAAGGCCGTTTGATACCTATACTCATCAAGAGCGAATGCTGCCCCGATTACTTCATACTCTTGTCGATTGCGTTAATCGCATCCATATGTTTTTGCAACGTAGGGAGCGTCTTGGTGGCAAAGTCTTTGACGGCTGGATTCGTTTTTTCGTCTTCAGCAGCCTTTTTAAATTCGTCGATGTCTTCTTTATGATCATCGACCATCATACTAACGTACTTCTTATCGAAGTCAGCGCCTGATAATTTCGCCAGCTCGTTAACATGCTTCTGCTCATCCTCGCCGAGTGTTGCTGGCAGGGTTATGTTTTGCGTGGCAGCTATCGTCTTTAATTCTTCGTTGGCTTTGGAATGGTCTTTCACCATCATCGCCCCGAATTCTTTCACATCTTTACTGGCTGCTTTTTCTTCAGCCAGTCTGCCCAGTTCTACTTCAAGCATGCCTCCGTTGGCGGCTTTTACCGCAAATTCATTGGTATCCTCGGTCTGGCCGGTACCTGCATCTTCTTTGGCATCATTGGACTTCTCGGCGTTTTCAACGCTGTCTGTACCTTCTGTCTTTTTGCTACTGCAAGCCTGAAAACTCAGTGTGCTTACGGCCAGCAATAGAATTAAACTTACCTTTTTCATAACGTGATTAATTAATTGGTTACTGATAGCTTAAACTAGTGATCGATAGTTAGGTTTTGTGAAAAATGATAATTTTTGAATTTGTAGACAAAATTCTGTGTTCACAGGACAAAATTCCTATATTTGTACTATGGTAATTTCTGATCGCACGGCACTTGTTTTCTCGGCTCTTAAAGGAGTTCCAGCCACCCGGTTCTTCGAGATCGTTGACCTGACGGGCTACAAACGCGAACAACTTGCGGAGGTGTTCGATACCTCGCTTAAAACATTCCAGCGGTATGAGCGGGAACAAAAGAAACTCAATCCACAGGATAGCGAGAAAGTCCTTAAAATCATGGCTCTTTTTCAGACTGGGGAATCCGTTTTTGGCTCATCCAATGCCTTTCGGCGATGGATGGATAAGCCGGCTTATGGTTTAGGAGATCAGATTCCCTTCGAATTGCTCCATACGTCAGGCGGTATTGATTTAGTAATGGATGAAGTTATCCGGATTGAATACGGTGATTTAGCTTAATCTAACGTTATCCTACTGGTCGATTTGGCGCTGCTTACCTGATGCTCGTTTACCGAATTACAAAAGTTACTTATGCTGACCGATTAGTGGCTTCGGGCGGGGCTGCCCGCTGGAATAGTCGCGGACAGTTTGTTATTTATACGGCAGCAACCCGTGCATTAGCTTGCCTCGAAAATGTCGTTCACCGGAGTGGAGAAGGGCTTTTAGATAACTTCCGGGTTATGATTATCGACGTCCCCGATATACTGACTATTGAAACCATTTTACCCGAAACTCTGCCGATCAATTGGTTTGATTTTCAGCAATATGATGCCTGTCAGCGAATAGGAGAGGAGTGGCTCCGGAATGGCAGATCGGCTATCCTGAAAGTACCTTCGGCCATTATTCCCAGCGAGTGGAATTTTCTGCTCAATCCCGCTCACCCTGATTTTACTCGGATAACCCTGCTACAAACCGAAGCCTTTGCATTTGATCCGAGGATTAAAGGATAAGACGAATTAGGTTAAACAGAGTGATTTCAGCGCGTTATCAAATAGAGAAACAATCGCTAAAAATTGACTAGGTTTTAGTTGAAATACAATTGTATTTCACTTAGCTGATGTTGCTTTCAGATTGCGGGCTAAATTGACTTTGGGAACGCTTATTTTAACCCTTCTTTGGTGCATTTAGGCGCGTTTTTACGGGTTTATTTCTGTTTTCTCCCGAAAATTTTGTATATTTGTCTATAACGTGGTTTGCAGAGTTTATGTAAGCCGGAATAGTAATTTTCTTCGAAACTCCTTTAAGAAATGGCGGACGAAAATCCCGACCTCGAAGCTCCCAGTAACATCATTCCCATTAACATTGAGGACGAAATGCGTGGTGCCTACATTGACTATTCAATGTCGGTTATCATTTCGCGTGCTCTTCCCGACGTTCGCGACGGTTTGAAGCCGGTACACCGTCGGGTGTTGTTCGGGATGGCTGAACTGGGCGTTAGTTACAATAAACCCCATAAAAAATCGGCTCGTATCGTTGGGGAAGTGCTTGGTAAATATCACCCCCATGGTGACTCGTCGGTGTATGATACCATGGTGCGTATGGCCCAGGATTGGTCGCTGCGTTATCCGCTGGTCGATGGACAGGGAAACTTTGGTTCTATTGACGGTGATTCGCCAGCTGCGATGCGGTATACGGAAGCCCGGCTGAAGCGAATTGCAGAGGAAGTACTGAACGACATCTATAAAGAAACGGTTGATTTCCAGCCAAACTTTGATGACTCGCTCGAGGAGCCAACCGTTATGCCGGGTAAATTACCCAACCTGTTACTCAACGGGTCGTCGGGGATTGCCGTCGGAATGGCAACGAATATGGCTCCGCATAACCTGACCGAAGTTGTAGATGGCATTGTGGCCTATCTGGACAACAATGATATTACGGTAGAGGAATTGATGCAGTATGTGAAAGCGCCCGATTTTCCAACGGGAGCTACCATCTACGGCATGGAGGGGGTTAAATCAGCTTTCAAGACAGGTCGTGGACGCGTTGTTATGCGGGCTCACGCGACCATCGAAGAAAACAAAGGCAAAACCCAGATTATTGTAACGGACGTACCGTACATGGTCAATAAAGCGGTGATGCTGGAGAAAACGGCTGAATTGATCAATGAGAAAAAAATCGAAGGCATCGCTGCCTTCCGGGATGAATCGGACCGTGATGGTCTTCGAGTTGTCTATGACCTACGGAAAGATGCGATTCCGAACGTTGTCCTAAATAACCTGTATAAGCATACCGCGCTGCAATCGTCGTTCAGTATCAATAACGTCGCGCTCGTAAAAGGGCGTCCGATGTTGCTGAATCTGAAGGATATGATGAAATATTACGTCGAGCATCGGTTCGAAGTAGTAACACGTCGTACCCAGTACGAACTCCGTGAAGCTGAAAAGCGGGCTCATATCTTAGAGGGTTTGCTGATTGCGCTCGATAATATCGACGCGGTGATTAGCCTGATTCGCTCTTCACGGGATACAGAAATAGCCCGGTTGGGTCTGATGGAGCAGTTTTCGCTAAGCGACCTTCAGGCGAAAGCGATTCTGGAAATGCGTCTGCAACGCCTGACGGGTCTGGAGCGGGATAAGCTGCAAGCGGAATATGACGAGTTGATGGTCGAAATCAACGACCTGAGAGCAATTCTCGCCAGTGAAGAACGCAAACGAGCGGTAATTAAAGAGGAGCTGATCGACATCCGTGCTCGTTATGGTGACGAACGCCGGACCGAGATCAATCCGCTTGGCGATGGGAACATCAGTGATCTGTCGTTAATTGCCGATGAGGATATGGTTATTACCATTTCGCACGAAGGCTATATCAAACGGACACCTACTACTGAATATCGTTCGCAGGGCCGGGGTGGCGTAGGAGCAAAGGCAGCGGCTACCAAAGAAGAGGACTTTACGGAGCATCTGTTTACGGCTACTATGCACAATACCTTATTGGCGTTTACTCAGAAAGGGCGCTTGTACTGGTTGCCGGTCTATGAACTGCCCGAAGGCTCACGAACCTCGAAAGGTCGGCCATTGGCTAACTTTATTAATATCGAGTCTGATGATAAAGTCCGGGCGGTTATTAATGTGACTGATCTGAAAAACGAGGATTACATCAACAATAATTACATTGTGATGTGTACTCGTCAGGGCACGATTAAGAAAACAATGCTGGAAGCGTACTCTCGTCCCCGTCAGAATGGGATTATTGCCATCACGATTGATGAAGATGATCAATTGATTGGGGTGTGTATGACCAATGGGGATAATGAGATTGTCATTGCATCCAGTGTAGGGAAAGCGGTTCGTTTCCATGAAAGTCGTGTTCGTCCAATGGGACGCACGGCTGCCGGGGTTCGGGGAATCTCTCTTGACGAGGAAGATTCAACAGATCACGTTGTAGGAATGGTTTGTCTATCGTCGCCGGAAACCCAGTTACTGGTTATTTCCCGGAATGGATACGGGAAGCGATCTGATATTGATGAATACCGCATTACGAACCGGGGCGCCAAAGGTGTAGGCACCTTAAAGGTTACCGAAAAAGTAGGCCGTCTGGTAGGAGTACTGGATGTTACGGATACCGATGACTTGATGATTATCAATAAATCGGGGATTGCCATTCGAACTCCGGTTAGCGAAATCAGTGTGATTGGTCGGAATACACAGGGTGTACGGCTTATCAGCCTGCGCGATGGCGATGAGATCTCATCGGTTACTAAAATTAAACAAGAAGAAGGGGAGGAGGCAAGCCCCCTTGAACCAGAAGGTGTTGCCGAATAAAAAGATCGACCTGTTTTAATTTTGAGCCGTCTGGATTGATTGATAATCAGTCCGACGGCTCAAACAATTTAGAACAGGTCATGCTTATACAGACAGATTCCGTAATTTCGTTTCTGAAATAATAACACAACCCCGATTTACACATGAAACAAGTTTTTGTAATTCTCGTCGCGTGTTGCCTGGCAGTAGGTGCACGCGCACAGCAAGGTGCATCTGCCGCAGATGCTGCCGCTACGGATGCTATTAAGAAGGAAAAGGAAAAAAGCGATAAGGATATTACAGATGCGAAAGCATCTGCCAAGGCTAGTACCTGGATGGATCGGGCCAAAACGTATCAGGGAATTGCAAGTAGTGGCAATGTGAAAATTGACTCTGCCGCAGCAACCACCGCTTATGAAGCCTATAAGAAAGTGATCGAACTGGATAAGGATAAGAAAGGCGGTCCTGGTAAATTAGCAAAAGAAGCTGAAGAAGCCTTAAAGAGCCCAGGTTTGTATAGTGCATTTATGCAGCAGGGCGTAGCTAAGTTCCAGGCTAAAAGTTATGCCGATGCCATAAAGTCGTTGTCTATGGCCGGGGACATTAACCCTAAAGATACGTTAGCACCACTTTATTCAGCCATTGCTGCCCAGCAGGTAAAAGATAATGCAACAGCTAAAGTGCAGCTAGAGAAATATATTGCTGGTGGTGGGAAAGATGTGGCCATTTATGGTTCATTGGCGATGCTCTATCGGGGTGATAATGAAGTTGATAAAGCGTTGGCAACATTGGACAAAGGTATTGCGCTGGCTCCAGCCAACAAAGATCTGGCGAATGAGAAGATCAACATTATGTTATCATCTAACCGGATGGATGAAGCCATTTCGGGAATGAAGCAAATGGTTGAAAAAGATCCGAACAATGTTCAGAATCTGGTGAACCTGTCTATCGTTTATAACAACATTGCTCATAAAGGCGATGAAGAGGTTCGTAAACTGGAAGGTGATACGAAAAAAGGGGGCAATACCGCTAAGCAACTTGCCGATTCAAAGAGTATAATCGATGCCTACAATAGCGAAATAGCCCGCTTAAGTGCTTCTATCAAAAAGACGCCTAAGAATGCGGAGTTGAAACGCCAGCTAGCAGATGTGCAGAAAAGACTAACGGAGCAAAAAGGAGAAATGGCTACGTTAGAAGCAGCTGCTAAAGAAGCGGCAGCGAATGCATCTGTAGCAGCTGCGAATGAGAAGAAGTTAGCAGACATCAAGCAGATGCAGACGGAGAATTATAATTTAGAGAAACAGTATCTGGACAAAGCTTTGGCTGTTGATCCGAATAACTTCGATGCCAACTTTAACATGGCGGTCTGGATATTCAACCGTGCAGTAGAGATGAAGCGTGCGGTGGATAAGATGGACATGACTGAGTACAATAAGAATGGTAAAGAACTGGATGGTAAAGTTTGTGGTAAATTCAAGCAGTCGCTACCATACTTCCAGAAAGCAAAATCGATTAAAGACGAAGCTGAGGTGACAGAAAATTTGACGAATACGGAAAATATTCTGAAGCAGTACGAAGAGAAGAAGATCGTTTGTATCGAGAGTAAATAATAAGGATAGGGTCGGCGTTTACCATGCCGACCCTATTTAATAAAAACTTTACTTAACATAATATAAATTATACAACAAAAGAATAGGTCTAATCCACAGGCTTATCAACATGTTATCCACGTGGAACACTAAAGTATTGCTTTACAGGGAGTTAGGTTAGTTTCAGTCCTAAAATGGCCTTTTTAAGCTCAAAAAGGCCATTTTAGGGTGTATAAAAACTATTCATAGGCTAATCGTAGTCAAAAAACCTGGAAGATTTAGCCTGCGAGAGTTGATCTGCATCCGAAGATCTTAATCAAGTTCAGTAAGAAGATTATACAGTCAATCCAACTAGTTTTTTGCAAAAGAGGTCTTTGTCAGTGAAAAGCTAAAAAGACATGGTAAGGCAGACTTGGCATGGTTCTGTTAACGAGTTGTCCTAATCCAAAAGTTGATAATGGAATGGCAGCTATGACCTATTTCCTGTTTAGACAAAATCGAATCGGTATCTGGCAGTGGGTAAAAACGGTTACTCCCACTCAAACGCTGACACCACAAGGAACAGGCTACACACAAACTTTGAGAATAAGTAAATCTGAGGCAGACACACTTACCTTCTATCAAGATCATAAAGTAAAGAATCGCCTATTTTTCGACTGGGCTAACGGTGTCAATGATATAGAGATCGAATCAAAGACTATGCTGACAAGCTACCTGGACAGTACTAAATTCCACCGGTCTATATAAAGTATTTTTTCGAGGTTGGCCAAGATGCAACTACAATGCAAACGAGTGGGCCTTTAGTTTATCTCAATCCGGAGTATGATACGATCCGAATCTATTACCAAAAGCAGTAGGCAAAGCAAGCATTAAGTATGTATCCAAGCAATTAGATTGCTTCAGGTTGGGTAAACATTGCCCAGGTTAACTCAATGATTTTGTCAATTACTTCATCTTGTTTGTCATCCGGAAAGTTAGTGTTGATTAGATACTCATAAGTACCAACCAGTTGGCTCATACAAAGTGAGGTTATTAGTTCAATGGGTAAGGGTTTGAAAATATTGGTTTGCAGAGCCTCAGTATATAGTGCCCTATGTAAGTAAGATTGCTGGCCCATCTCTTCTGCTTCTGTACCTAATTGTTTAAAATGCGGTGAGAAATGGAATTGTTGAGTGAAGTAAAATTCATTTTTATACTGTAATGACCATTGTACTGAATAATAAAAAAGGTTTTTGAAGCGATCCTTAATACTCGTGGCGGGTGTTGCATTTTCAGACAAATAAGCACGAAAGTTAGCGTTTATGGAATTATAGAGGGTAATGACCAATTCGTCTTTCGTTTTAAAATAATGAAATAAGGTGCCATGAGCAACTCCCGCTTCACTGGCAATTTTGCTAGTGGGCGTTCCATGAAAGCCATATTCTACAAATAATCTTAATGCAGCTGATAAGATGGCTTCTTGTTTGTCGAAGGGTGTCGATTGAGTAATCACTCAATAAAGATAGTAAAAAAAAATCTTCTTCCAATTGAAAGAAGATCAGAAAAACAGAGGCATGTTGAACAACCGATCGTTAAGCCGTTGGTGTATATTCTCTAAATGACCCATCGGTATAAAATATAAGAATACGCTCGACTTTCTTTTCGGTTGATGGAGATAGATTGGAGGCTGGCTCAGTGAAATTTGGTTCGGCGATTGGGATTTGGCTGAGTGTGCTGGCTGGAGGAATTTCGTTCCGTTGACTACGAATGCCCGATTGCTGAGATGGATAGGTCGGGTTTGATGATTGAACGGGATTAAAACGATCTGTACGGTCAAGAGCTGGGCGCCCCACTCCTCGGTTATAACCTGACGAAGGTACAGATTGCCCAGCAGATTGACTGTCTTCTTCCATAATCCATTCGTAGCCTAGTTCAGGAAAACGCCGGATAATTTTCTGAATAATGTCAAAACTAGGGCGATTTCGTCCTGATAAAATATGTGAAATGCTAGATCGTTGTACACCAATTTCATCGGCAAAGTAAGAAGGTGTCAGATTCTTATCGATAAGAATCTGTTTAATTTTGTCATTTATCGTCATGGCTAGTATATAGGAATTTAATTACGGAAATAAACTGACCTATAATAATATTACAAATATATATGTAAAGCAGGTTACTGTTTTATATTGATAATGTAATTTACAAAAAAAATCCGTACAAAATTAATTTATACGGATTTGTAAATTTAATAATATAATTACTGGAAACTGTAAATTAACAATATTAACATCACTCTATTTACACTACACCAATATACAATAGTGAATAGTTAAACTGATACGTTGTTTTCGCGTAGCGCATCATTCAACGATGTTTTTAAATCTGTAGACGGTTTACGCTGGCCAATAATAATAGCACAAGGTACGTGGAATTCGCCTGCTGGAAATTGTTTAGCATAACTTCCTGGAATCACAACCGAGTTAGCAGGCACATACCCTTTATACTCGACGGGTTTAGCACCCGTTACGTCGATGATCTTCGACGAACCCGTAATAGTAACGCCCGCTCCTAACACAGCACGTTTACCAATGTGCGCTCCTTCTACTACAATACACCGTGATCCAATAAAGGCCCCATCTTCAATAATAACGGGGGCAGCTTGTGGTGGTTCGAGAACTCCGCCAATACCTACTCCCCCACTTAGGTGAACATCTTTACCAATCTGGGCGCAGCTTCCTACTGTTGCCCAGGTATCCACCATTGTACGCTCATCTACGTACGCACCAATGTTAACATAAGAAGGCATCAGTATAACGCCAGGTGCTTGATAGGAACCATATCGTGCTACGGCTGGTGGAACGGCTCTGACTTTAGCTTCAGCAAAATTAGATTTTAGCGGAATCTTGTCGTTGAATGTAAAGATGCCTACTTCTTCTGCCTTCATTTGTTGGCTGACGAAATAGAGAAGAATTGCTTTTTTGACCCATTCATTTACTGTCCATTCGCCATCTTCAGTAGCAGGTGGAGTAGCTACCCGGAGTTCCCCCTTATCTAATTTATTAATTACCTCTTTTATAATCTGAGTAGACTCATCGTTGGCCAATAACTCACGGTTGGCCCAAATTTCCTCAATTTTGTTAGTCATGAAAGTAAAGTAAAGATTTATATATAGTCCTATAACTTGCTGAATAGTAGATATTTATATATTAGTGCCAAATTTTATATTGTTGTACATCAATATTATAGTTGTATTGTTTTCTAGTTTTTCAAAGGTAATAATAAGACATGTATACTTGTAATATAAGCGCCGAAATTATTTATGTTCTAAGTCTGTAGCCCGTGTAAAAGCATGTTTTTTGATCTGAAAGAGTAAGTTAGCTTTGAGTTAGTCACATTGGAGATTGTAAGGTTGTTACGTTATATACTCCTTGAATTCGCTGAATAAATCTGGTAGTCGAAGTTAAAAAACATCGTGTGATTTTGGGATTAGAGATATAGCCTATATCGGATCTGTAATAAAGCAACCCATTCCGTAGAGATTCAAGCCGCGTCGCTGGAGTGGGTAGTGTTAAGCATATAGATTAAGCAGTATGCTGTTAGGTATATAATGAGTGTACCTAACAGCACGCTCGCAAAATGATGTAGATGCTGCGCTGTTGAGCAATGATATCATCCTTACAATGTGCTATTAGTTATCTATAGTGTTGTATGCTTGATACTGAAACCTTGCTAGTTTTAAGACGTTCTTTGGTAAGTAAAATTGTTTATGCTAGTCCTCCCCGTAATAGAAGCGTGCGCATTAATAACATTATCTTAGGGCATTATATTTACTAATAACAGCTAATGAATAAATAGGTAGAATATTCATGGATAAAGGGGGTAAATAGATAAAGGAAAATAACTAAGCTATGCGTTGTTATAGATAGATTGAATTTGTTAAGTATTGGTTAGTTTATTCAGCAAAGAAATAGATTACTAAACATTGGAAATTATAGAGCTATGCTTCCCTCCTATTGTTATAGAAAAAACATTTAGTAAACCATCTTGGTTTTTTAGCAACAGTAATATAATTACCTTATTTTTAGCATAAATATTAGTAAATACTAAAACAAATTAGTAGAATGCCAATATATTACTAATATTTATGCTAAAAAATACTACTTTACTAAAATAGGAATTCCTAAATACTAAATTTTTATAGCTAATACCCTCTTATACGGATACGCATATTTAATTAGTATATTTGACCCCGAAAACAAACCAATTTTCACTGTACATGGAAAAAATACGCGTTGCTATTAATGGCTTCGGTCGTATCGGACGATTATCGTTCAGACGGCTTCTGGAAAAAGAAAACATCGAAATAGTCGCAATCAATGACCTAACGGACAATGCGACACTCGCCCATTTGCTAAAATATGATTCTGTTCACGGAAAATTTCCCGGCAGCGTTTCCTCCGATAGCGAAAGCTTAACAGTAAACGGAGCCCGGATCAATGCTTATGCTGAACGTGATCCAAAAAATCTTCCCTGGAAAGAACTACAGGTCGACGTTGTTCTGGAATCAACCGGTCGTTTCGTTGACGAGGCTGGCGCAGGTCAGCACTTAACAGCTGGTGCCAAGAAAGTAATCATCTCTGCTCCTGCTAAAGGAAATATTCCAACAGTTGTTCTGGGTGTTAATGACGATACATTAACCGGCGACGAAACGATCATCTCGAATGCTTCCTGCACAACCAATTGCCTAGCCCCAATGGCGAAAGTACTGGACGATGTATTCGGCATCGAAAAAGGCTACATGACAACCATCCATGCTTACACAGCCGATCAGAACCTTCAGGATGCTCCTCACTCCGATCTACGCCGGGCACGGGCAGCCGCTTTATCAATTGTTCCGACATCGACGGGTGCTGCTAAAGCTGTAGGTCTGGTTCTTCCTCAGTTAAAAGGGAAACTGGACGGAAACGCATTGCGCGTACCAACTCCAGATGGCTCTCTCACTGATTTAACTGTTGTTCTGAAAAAGGCAGCAACCGTTCAGGAAATCAACGACGCCATTAAACAGGCTTCTGAAACGACGTTGAAAGGCTATTTAGAGTACACAACAGATGAAATCGTTTCGATTGACATCGTTGGCAACCCCCACTCCTGCATTTTCGATTCGAAATTAACAGCTGTAAACGGGACGCTGGCCAAAGTTGTTGGCTGGTACGATAATGAGTATGGCTATTCTAGCCGAGTTGCCGACTTAATTGCCAAGTTGTTTTAAGTATGTAAATAGAGGGCTTATATTTAATACTGTAAACTCAGTAATAGGTATAGGGTGAATGTAAATTGAGAATAATTGTAAATGGGTGTGATTATGTTAAATCACACCCATTTTGCATTGTAAATAGTTAATTGTAAACCCCTTGTCAAAAAACAATTGTTCGTATTTTGTCTTTATACCGATGTGAATTCCATTTAACGGTGAGTTATATAAATCAGTTGTATATTGTAAATCAGTACAGCCCATCTCCTGAACCTGCTCCAGGCTATACGCAAACAATTCTGGATTATCTGTCTTCAAATGCAGGGTTCCCCCGGGGACAAACAGGTCCTTATAAATCGCTAAAAACCGGGGGTGCGTCAATCGATGTTTTTCCTGACGGGGACGCGGTTGCGGGTCAGGAAATGTAATCCAGATTTCATTCACCTCCTGCTTCGCAAAAAACTCGTGTAGGAAATTAATATCGGTCCGTAAGAAGGCGACATTTGTCAACCCAAGTTCCTGTGCTACTTTTGAGCCGCGGGCAATCCGATCGCCTTTAATGTCAACACCAATAAAGTTTTTGTCGGGAAACGCCTGTGCCAGCCCCACTGTATATTCACCCTTTCCACAAGCTAGTTCAAGAACAATAGGGTTATCATTTCCGAAATAATCACTCCGCCAATGCCCACGAATAGTTTTGTACAGCGGCTTACCAACTTCAATAACATTTTGACTTTCAGCATTTTGCAGAAAGCGATGGGTTTTTCTTCGCGTCACGTTTATAAATTTGTTAATTCGGCAATTGTGTAGTTACTCCCCGTTATCAGGATCAAATCGGCAGTTGAAGCTTGTGAAAGTGCAGCCGATAAAGCTTCGTTCACATCGGTAAACACCTCGCCTATCCGACCTAGTTGTGCCGCTTCAGCCTGTAAATCGCTAGCGGATAATGAACGGGGCGTGTGAGCCTGACAGAAATAATAAATGGCTGTTTGAGGCAGCATAGTAAGCACTTTCGAGCGGTCTTTATCGGCTACCAATCCAATCACAATACGCAACGTCTGGTAGGGTATCGTTTCAATCGTTTCAAATAAAGAAGCTAAACCAGGCTGATTATGGGCCGTATCAGCAATTACTCGGGGCTGATCCTGTAAGGTCTGAAAACGACCTTTTAATCCTGTTAATGCAGTAACGTTGGCTACACCTTTCTGTACGGCATCAGACGAGACTGGCCAAACAGACTGAAGGACCTCAACTATGGCCAGCACACCAGCCAGGTTGTGAAGCTGGTACGTTCCCAGCAAATCCAGTACTAACGAGTAAAGCGCGGCCCCATCTTGAAGCACCTCAACTTGCCGCTTTCCAGCGACTATCCCATCATCCTGAATCATGTAGCGCTGATCAGCAAATAGAATTGGGGCAGCTAGCTCGCCAGCTTTTTTGCTAAAGACAACCTGTGTTTCTGAATGGGTTTCGCCAATAATAACCGGTACACCTGCTTTAATAATACCAGCTTTTTCTCCGGCTATTTCAGGTAGGGTTTCGCCCAGAATATCGGTATGGTCGTACCCGATATTTGTGATCAACGAGGCTTCAGGGGTAATCACATTCGTTGAATCGAGACGGCCACCCAGGCCCACTTCAATAATAGCCAGATCGACTTTCTGTCTGGCAAAATAATCGAACGCCATTGCAACCGTTACCTCAAAAAAAGATGGTTCAATGGATTCGATTAATGCCTGATGTTGCTCGACAAACTGGGCCACATCGGCCTCAGATATAGGCTGACCATTCAGCCGAAAACGTTCGGTAAACGATTGAAGATGGGGAGAGGTATACAATCCCACCCGGTAACCCGCCGACTGATAGATAGCCGCCAGCATATGTGAGCTGCTCCCTTTGCCGTTCGTACCGGCTACATGGATGCTACGAAACTGATGCTGTGGATTGCCGAGGGCTTCACACAAAGCGAGGGTATTACCTAAACCGGGTTTAAGTGCTTTTGCACCAATCCGGTGAAAAACGGGGAGCCGACTATATAGATAGTCGAGTGCTTCCGGGTACTGCATTAATCTTTGGACTTTATGATAAATGTAATAGTGCCAGTTGCCGTGGGCGGTGTAGCCCCCCCTTTAGGCTTTAGACGAAGTTTTTGAACAGCCTTACGGTACACCTCACTGACTGAAGGGCTGACTGTACTTTGCAGTTGACGAACATTGATAATTTCGCCACTCTCATCCACTTTTATCTGGAAGACAATTTTACCCGTCTCATCGGAATCATCATTAATACTTGGCCGGCTAGCCATTGCCCAACCTGATACATCAAACGCTACACCCGATGACGCCCCACCCGGTGTTCCGTAAAACTCTTTCGCATTGATCTTCCCATTCGGATTGCCCTTATCCCCCACACCACTCGCATCGTCACCGTTATTATTTCCTCCGATACCCGTTGCTTTACCTACCGTGCCGTTGGAACCACCTCCACCCGACGATTTTTTAAAGAGGGCATCGTTATTTACCGTTTCTACTTTTTTGGGTGGCGTAACGGGCGCAGGCCGTTCTGCCGGAGCCGTTGCTTTGGGCGATTCAACACGCTTGGGTTCTGGACGCTCAGGTGTGGTTACCGGGCTTTCTGCCTTACTAACAATAAGCGGTTTTTCGGTGGCGGTTTTAGCCGGTTTCGCATCCTCCACTTTTGGAGCGGGCGTTGCCCGGGTCTTTTCAATACGTGGGGTTGTATTTATTTTTGGATTGAGACGCTTCTCGGCAGCTTTAACCTCTTCCCGATTGGGGGAATCGGAGGCTTTATTTCGCGTCTGAATATGGCCACTACCCCGCGCTTCTGTCCCGAAGTTGACCTCCACGAACTGAATTGGGGGTGGGTTCGGAACCGTTTGCGATAGCTTAACCAGCAAGAGGATGGCTATCAGAAGCACGTTAATAACAATGGTTCCGGCTAAGGATTTAACCCGAATCTCGTCTTCGTTCTCGTAGGCAATGCGATTCATAACTTATTGTCAGTGATTGTCAAGGGTGGTCAGGTAGTATGAGCCAGGTGTAATTTACGTTTAGTCAATAACGTCAAAAACGAACGCATCGTTTATCGTTCCTGCGATTGATCGGGTTGCTCTAAGCAAAGTAACAGAAAATCTATGAGAGAAAGCCCGGCAGTACTTGTCGTTTCGGACTATGTTTGTATTCTTTCCGTCCGATTTATCGCTTTCACTCGTTAAACTATGCCCGTTCTTCAGCCTATTGTCAATATTGCTGAACTCCTCTATCAAAAAGGAATTACCGATGTGGTGGTTTCTCCCGGTTCACGATCGGCTCCCCTGACACTGGCAGTCGTACGGCATCCGCACTTACGGGTGCGCGTAATGGCCGACGAACGATCGGCCGGTTTTGTCGCCCTGGGAATCGCACAGCAACGTCAGAATCCGGTAGCGATTATCTGCACCTCGGGAAGTGCTGTCTATAACCTGGCCCCGGCCGTTGCCGAAGCTTATTTTCAACAGATACCGCTCCTGCTCCTGACTGCCGACCGCCCCCATGAATGGCTGCACCAACAGGATGGCCAGACAATAGATCAGGTACATGTATTCGGTAATCAGGTAAAACGCAGTTATGATCTCCCAGCCGACTATACCCACCCTGACTCCCGCTGGTTCATTGAACGATCGGTGAACGAAGCCATCTCACTTAGTCGGCTGTATCCGGCAGGCCCCGTTCATATAAACGTCCCGCTACGCGAACCGTTTTATCCTGCCGCCAATGAATCCTTTCAGGCAGAACGAGTCCGGCTGATTCATACGCTACCAGGCAGTCCTACCCTTTCGCCCGAAACCTGGCATATGTTATTAAGGGACTGGGATACCAGCGAACGGAAACTGATTGCCGTTGGGCAGTTACCGCGAAATCAGGCACTGCTGGATGTGCTTACCAAAATCAGTAATGAACTAGGGGTTCCAATTATCGGCGAAATTGTTAGTAATCTCCCCGTCAACGATCGATTCATTACGCATACCGATACGTTTCTATCGGGAATAAGTGAACAACAGGCTGCATCCCTCTGCCCGGATTTACTGATAACCCTGGGCAATTCGCTGCTGACACGAAACCTGAAAACGTTTTTCCGACAGTATCCAGCCGCTCGCCATTGGCACATTCAACCTGTGGTGGATCGCATCACCGATTCGTTCCAGAGTTTGACGACCCTCATTCCATCGGAACCGCTGGCGTTTTTAGAAAAGCTGTTCGCCGATATCGACTACCAGCTTTTCTTACAGGGCGATGAAGACGACGACTCGCATGAGTTTCTGAATCGCTGGCAACAGGCCGACCGGAAAGCAGCCCGACTAGTTGAGCAGACACTTTCACTGGCCAATCAATCCCAATATCTTACCGACTGGTCGGCGGTTCAACTAGTGCTCGAGCAAGTTCCTGATCGGTCCATCCTCCACCTGGCCAACAGCATGCCTGTTCGCTACGCGAATCTCTGCGGACTCACCGAACAACAGGCGGTGAGTGTATCAGCCAATCGGGGGGTTAGTGGTATAGATGGTTGCCTGAGTACAGCCGTTGGGGCTGCACTCGCTACGGATCAGCTCGTAACGTTAGTCATTGGGGATGTCGCGTTTTTCTACGACCGGAATGCACTCTGGTCGGCCCCTGTGCCGCCTAATCTTCGGATTATCCTGCTAAATAATGATGGTGGCCACATCTTTCGAATGATTGATGGCTCCAGCCGGCAACCCGAACTGGAAACCTATTTTGAAACACCCCACGGCTACACAGCCCGAAATACGGCCGCAGATGCCCGGATTCAGTATCAGATAGCGGCAAAACCAGAAACATTACGAGCCCTCCTCCCCGACTTCTTTCGCCCCGGAAGCCAGGCAAAACTACTGGAAATAAAAACCGATAAACGAATCAATCAGGAACAGTTTCTGGCGTATAAAACGCAGATAAAAAACCTATATCCAGACAACTAAAACTGTAGTTATAGTTTATCGAACTACTTCCTACTTCTTCTTACGAGTTTATCGGTATCTGAGTAAATATGCTTTCTTTGTTAACCAATCCTCTCTTACGAATCATCAGCTCATGAACCAACGTCTCCGCCTGTCAATCGTCTGCTTTATTCTCGTTTTTCAACTCAGTCATTACCCCTTCGCTTGGGCACAGGGTATTCCCTCTCCTCAAATCGACGCCCTGGTACAGAAAACCCTAACGACTTTCGATGTGCCAGGGATTGCCGTGGCGGTTATTAAAGATGGGAAGGTTATTCATAGTAAAGGCTATGGCGTTCGTTCCCTGAAAACGGGGGACAAGGTCGACGAAAATACCTTGTTTGGGGTTGCCTCCAACAGCAAAGCCTTTACCTCTGCCGCCTTAGCGATATTGATGGACGAAGGTAAATTGAGCTGGGACGATAAAGTAATTGATTTTATCCCCGAATTTCGGATGTATGATCCTTACGTCACCGATGCCTTTACCATTCGGGATTTGCTAACGCACCGGAGCGGACTTGGTCTGGGTGCCGGGGATCTTATGTTCTGGCCGGATTCCAGTAATTTTACCATGAAGGATATCATTCATAATCTCCGCTATCTGAAACCGGTTTCGGGTTTTCGGACGAAGTATGATTATGACAACCTGCTTTACATGGTAGCGGGCGAAGTGGTTGAGCGGGTAAGTGGAAAAAGCTGGGAAGCCTTTGTCGAAGAACGCATCATGAAACCCTTAGGGATGAACCGAAGTGCGGGTAGCTACAGCCGCCTGGCCGATAAAGTCAATGTTATTGATGCACATGCTCCCGTTAACGGGAAAGTACAGGTTATCAGCCGGGATATGTTCCGCTTTGGTTATTCGGCAGGTGGCATAAACTCAAGCGTGGCCGATATGAGCAAGTGGGTCATTATGCAACTGAATAAAGGGAAGTACGGTGAGAAGCTCGATAAACAGGTATTCAGCGAGAAGCGGCAGGCCGATATGTGGGGAGCTCAAACCATTCTTCCGGTAAACCCTACCCCTACTCCTCCCTATAACACCCACTTCGCGGCCTATGGACTGGGTTGGGGATTGAGTGATGTGAAAGGCTACAAACAGGTGACACATACGGGTGGACTAGCGGGCATGGTTACGCAGGTAACCTTACTCCCCGAACTTCAGTTGGGCATTATCGTCTTTACCAATCAGCAATCCGGCGCGGCTTTTAGCTCAATCACCAACACGATCAAGGACAGTTATCTGGGTGTGCCGCCTACGGATTGGATAAAGGTCTACAGTGATCGGGTGAAAAAGGGTCAGGACGAAGCCGATGCCATTACGAAGGGGATCTGGGAAGCCATCGAGAAGGAACAGAAAGCCAATACCACCCCAGTGAATTTAGCTGCTTATACGGGCACCTATCACGATTCCTGGTTTGGGGATGTCCTGATTAGTATGAAAAATGGTAAGCCATGGTTTCAATCGCTACGGGCGCCCAAGCTTACAGGGGAATTATTCTTTTATAAAAACAACACCTTCATTGTGAAATGGACCAATCGTAGTTTCGATGCCGATGCCTACGTGACTTTCCAAACCGACGAGAATCAGAAACCATCATCGATCAAAATGAAGCCCATTTCGCCCCTTACCGATTTTAGTTTCGATTTTCAGGATCTGGACTTGAAGCGGGTACCGGCTGAGTCAGGTACTAAACAGTAACAGAACATCCTAACTGTATTTTAACCATAGTGTCACAAAGAACACAGCGTTGTTTTATTCTTTTTACTCTGTGTTCTCTGTGGCTTTGTGTTCATTCATTTTTATTTACTTGCTAGTATGAAACCCCTCCTTCTTGCCATTTCAATTCTGTTTGCCTCCTCAACCAGTCTGGTAGCTCAAAAACCAGCGGTTAATCAATCGGTTGAAAACGAAAAGTTTGCACTTCTCAATAACGGAGCAACGCTCGGCATGATTATTAAATCCGTTATAAAGGCCGATAAGCAACGACTGAAATTAACGGATCAACAACTGCCTAAAGCCAAAGAAATTATTACTAAAGCGGTTGTAAACTTTAACGATGGGATAAAAAAGTTGAAAGCTTCAGGAATGAATCAGAAAAAGTTACGCGTGCTGGCGGTTGGCGTCGAAGATGAAAAGGTGCTGGCGTATAAAGCCATATTGACTCCTGAACAATATAAGATACTCGTTACGCAGCATAAGAAAGTGTACCCCGAGAGCAAGGTTAGCTAACAATCCCGTTTAGTACAAAACGCCTTACCAATCAAGGCGTTCCCATGTCATTTACTTAGGAGCTACCCGTCCGGTGAGTCTACTTTTATCGACAATGACTGGCCCGTTCACGCCGGGACGCATCATCGCCAATCGACTCACCACGTTGCCAGGCTTCACAGGCTGCTGTTTTATTACCCGTTGCGAACTCGGCAGTACCGATGTAATAATAAAGCTGATCGACTGAGGCATCCAGTTTTTCGGCGGTTCGGAATTCGGGAAGGGCTTTAGCGGGTTGCTGCTGACTAAGCCAATACAAACCCAGGGTGTGGTGTGCCCAGGCATTCTGGCCGTCTCGTTGAAGGGATTCCTCTACCAACGGCAGGGCTTCTGTCGAACGGTTCAGTTTCAGGAGTAAGTACGCCTTGTTATTCAGGTAGTAAGGCTGGCGGGATTGTCTGGCTAATGCCCGTTCAACATACGTCAGAGCCGCCGTATACTTCCCGGCATGTGCCAGTAATAAGCTCTGGTTATTCAGAGCCGCATCCTGATTGGGATTGAGTGCCAGGGCCTGTTTTATGTCCGCTTCGGCAGATTTGTAGTCTTTCTGACTATAATAGAGAGCACCTCGATTGGTTAAGGCTTCCACATTATCGGGCTTGAGTTGCAGGGCACGATCGTAAGCCGTTTGCGCCTTTGACAGATTGGTAAGCCGTACAAACGTATCACCCAGGCGGGTCTGGTAAAAAGTAGAATCCTCATATTGTTTGCCAATCCGTTCGAGGTCAGCTAAACTACCCGACGCATCACCGGTTTCCAGTCGAACCTCCGCCCGATTAAAATAAGCGGTGCCAAAGTCCGGATCGGCATCAATGGCCCGTGTATAATCGGCGAGTGCCCCCTCCCGATCATCGTTTCTGAATTTGGCCAGGCCTCGGTTGTTATAGGCATCGGCAAAGTCCGGCTTTTTGGCGATCGCTTCCGAATAATACCGAATCGCTTCTTTATACTCTCGCTTCTGAAGCTGCACATTCCCCTTCAGAAAAAACTGAGCCGCTTCATCGGTGTCGTTGACGCAACCAATAATGAGGAATGAGGAATAATGAATGAGGACTAGCCAGACGAATAGACGCCGACTTAAGTTGCTTACCTTTGTTAAACCCAATCTGAGTACCCCAAAATCATTCATCATTTATCATTTATAATTCCCAACGTGCGTTTCGTTCAGGATATACCCCACCCGCAATTCCGCATTGGCCTCTACGCCTGGAATGGCAAATATATTGTCAAAATTGAAGCAGGCCCCTATGAGCAGACGTATAAGATCAGCGAAATGGACATCAGTGACTCCGAAGCGGTTCCCACTATGCTCGATGCGCCTTTTTTGAGCCGTGTTGCCCAGCGGTTTCAGGAGATGGATACCGACTGGCAGGAAACAGGCGAGCGAAATGACGTATTTTGAGTAGCGCAGAATCAGTTCTACGTCTTTTTAGGGAAAAACTTGCACAGGAGCTTTTCAGTCTATTATCTTTACATACCAAACGGTCGGTTTTTAATGAATGACTCCAGAGACCATATTTTAACTACTTCCCTGAAGCTGTTTTTACAGAAGAGCTTCAAGGAAGTAACCATGAAAGAGATTGTCGAGCATACCGGACTTTCCAAGGGCGCTTTCTATCATTATTTTACGAGCAAGGAGCAGGTATTCATGGAGGTCATTAATCATTTCTTTCGGGAGTACTTGCACGAAGATTACAGTCAGCTTCCTACAGAATCACTGGCAGGCTTTTACCAGAGTATACTGGTGAATTTGGACCGAAGAAACGAAGGGGCATTTTTTACCTCAACTGGAGAACCTAACGATGAGGAGGCATTTAACATCAATCATTACTACCTACTCTTCGATGCCATCCGAATGCTGCCTGCGTTTAAACAGAAACAACTGGACCATCAACAGGAAGAATTTGCCAGTTGGACAACCGTCGTAACCAAAGCAAGGAGTAACGGGGAAATTCGATCAGCCATGACCGATGAGCAGATTGCCAAACTTTTCATCTACCTGAGCGACGGCGTCGGGATCAATTACGTAATGACAGAAGGACTGTCAAAAGTGAGGCAAGAGCTCCAATCACTTTGGGATGGTCTGTACAACACCCTAAAAGATTAATTTTTTTATCCACAAACATACCAAACGGTCGGTTTTTACTTTTAACTAAACCAGGGAATGCATACGCTTAAGGATAAAGTGGCCCTAATCACGGGCGGAAGTAGTGGCATCGGCCTCGCCACCGCCAGATTGATGGCCGAAGAAGGCGCTCATGTCGTCATCGTAGGGCGCGACGAGCAAAAGCTGGAAGCAGCCGCGAACGAGATTGGTCACGCTGCGATACCCATCCGTGCCGATGCATCATCCATTAGCGGGATAAACGCCTTAATAGCGAAAGTCAAGGAAACATACGGTCGTATTGACGTACTGTTTGCCAATGCAGGCATGTCTGATTGTCCCCCGATTCTGGAAACAGACGAACCATTTTTCGATGAGATCATGGATATCAATGTGAAAGGTGTATTCTTCCTCTTCACGAAAGCCTTCCCCCTACTCGCGGCAAATGCTTCGGTCATTTTCACCAGTTCCGTTGCCCACAACAAAGGTCGTCCCGGCGATCCACTCTATTCAATGACCAAAGCTGCCGTTCGAAGCCTGGGCCGTACACTGGCTATGGATGAGGACGTTCTGGCTAAAAAAGTACGGGTGAACACGGTGAGTCCCGGAACGATTCAGACGCCCCTTACGAAACAGGACACGTCAGAAATGGACGAAATGATTAACAATTACGTAGCGGCAACCGTACCTATGCAACGCTGGGGTCAGGCCAATGAAGTTGCCAAGGCGGTTGTGTTCCTGGCTTCCGATAATTCGTCTTACATGACCGGTAGCGATCTGTTGGTGGATGGTGGATTAGCCCAGATTTAATCACGACGAGTTACTCGTTTAAAACCAGGAATCAGTCACCAGGATCGAACCATCCAGGGTAAGTTTGTTTTTACTAACTAGAGAGAGACTAATTTCGACAGGATTTACAGGATAAAACAGGTTAAAGGGTGCTAAAAAATCCTGCTTTATCCTGTAAATCCTGTCGAAAAGAAACAAGTATTCGATGGAGAACTACAGCATCATATTATTTCTATTGGCGGTGATGATTGGCTTGTCGGCAGTTGCCGATAAGATTCGTTTACCGTATCCTATCATTTTGGTAACGGCAGGAATCGCGGTCGGATTTATTCCGGGGATGCCCAAAATTGAGCTTGATCCCGACATTGTTTTTCTGCTTTTTCTCCCACCAATGCTGTATGATGCGGCCTTTAATATTTCCTGGCTCGAGTTTAAGAAGAACATAAACACGATCTCTTCGCTGGCCTTTGCTTTAGTCTTTCTAACCGCCAGTGGGATTGCCATTACGGCTTATTTCCTGATTCCGAGCATGACCTGGCCACTGGCGTTCGTACTGGGTGCTATTCTCTCCGCTACCGATGCTGTAGCTGCCACGAGTATTACCAAAGGACTGGGTTTATCGCACAAAACACTGACAATTTTAGAAGGCGAAAGTCTGATTAACGATGCCTCTGGCCTGATTGCATACCGGTTGGCAGTGGCTGCCGTTGCGGGGAGTTCGTTTGTATTCTGGAAAGCGGGTTTACAATTCTTACTACTGATTGCTGGAGGTTTTGCCGTCGGCTGGGCGTTGGGACAAGTACTTGCCTTGATTTTAAAGCGAATTCCGAAGAATAAGCTAGTCGCTATCAGTTTCACCTTATTGATGCCATTTATTGCGTACTCGGTGGCAGAAGAACTTCACGTTTCGGGCGTTATAGCCGTTGTTACCCTGGGGCTTATTATCTCACAATTTGCAAAAAAACTTTTTCCTGATGGTACAAAAGCTCAGTCCAAAGCTATCTGGGAAATCATTGTCTTCATTCTGAACGGTCTCGTCTTCGTGCTCATTGGGCTTGAGTTCCCGTATGTACTTCAACACATTGATCGTCAGGAAATTATACCATTGATTGGCTATAGTTTTATCATTTGCCTTGTCGCGCTGGTTATCCGAATGGCCAGGGTATTCCTGCAAAAAATTAACATTGACCGCGCCTTTCAGAAAACTCAGTTCAGTAGATTCGAAGATGCGCAGTTGGACTGGAAAAACTGCCTGATTATCAGCTGGTCGGGCATGCGGGGTATTGTTTCTCTGGCCACTGCCATTGCGCTCCCGATTACGCTAACCGACGGTCAGGCATTCCCGCAGCGAGACACCATTATCTTCATCTCGGTCATGACGGTGCTGATTACACTGGTAGCGCAGGGCCTGAGTCTGCCGATGCTGGTAAAACGGTTGGGCGTCAATCAAGGGAATTAATACAGTTAAAAAATAGCCAATACACTAGTTTTTTCAATCCTTCCGGGCAGTTCGCTAGTTAGTTGATAAGATCAGCCTATTAACAGGATGGAGTTCATCCATTTAGAGCTATTGTTTTATCATCTGATTCGCGTTTGTTATGACTAACAATTCGGTTGACCTCGACCAACTTAGCATCAATACCATTCGACTCTTGTCGGTAGATGCTGTCCAGAAAGCAAATTCCGGGCATCCTGGCTTACCGCTGGGAGCCGCTCCCATGGCGTATGTGCTCTGGTCGCGTTTTTTGCGTTTCAATCCGAAGGACCCGCATTGGCCTGACCGGGATCGATTCGTATTATCGGCAGGCCATGGCTCTGCCCTACTCTATAGCCTTTTACACCTCTATGGCTATGACCTCTCGCTCAATGATCTGAAGCATTTTCGGCAGATTCATTCCAAAACACCCGGTCACCCTGAATCGAATCTGACACCTGGTGTCGAAGTGACTACGGGTCCATTAGGGCAGGGATTCGCGAATGGAGTCGGTATGGCGATGGCAGAAGCCTTTCTAGCGGCTACCTATAATCAGAAGGGTCATTCGGTCGTAGATCACTATACGTATTCCATTGTCAGTGATGGCGATTTAATGGAAGGGATAGCGTCAGAAGCGGCTTCTCTGGCAGGGCACCTGAAGCTTGGAAAACTCATTTACCTCTACGATGATAACCTGATTTCCCTCGATGGACCAACGGATCTGGCGTTTACCGAAGATCGAATGGCTCGTTTCGATGCATATGGCTGGCACACCCAACACGTAACGGATGGCAATAATCTGGATGCAATTGATGCAGCTATCCGGCTCGCTCAGGCCGAAACGGAGCGCCCGTCGATTATTGCCGTGCGCACCATTATTGGTTACGGCAGTCCGCAGCAAGGAACCAGCAAAGTGCACGGAAGCCCGTTAGGGGAAGAAAATGTGCGAAAAACCAAAGAATTTTTCGGTTGGGACCCCGATAAATCGTTTGTCATACCCGACGAAGTAAAGGAGTACCTGCTCGAAGCCGGACAACGGGGAGCCGAACGACAAGCCGACTGGAAAAAGCGGTTTGATACCTATAAGAAACAGTTTGCTGACAAAGCCGACGACTTCAGTCGATCTTTTTCAGGCAAACTCCCTACCGATTGGGAAGCCGATATGCCTCTGTTTACTCCGGCCGATGGCCCGCTAGCTACCCGGCAGGCCTCCGGGAAAGCCCTCGAAGCCTTGAAAAAGCGAGTCCCGTTCCTCTTTGGCGGCTCGGCAGATTTGGCTTCGTCCAACGAAATGCCAACCAAAGGGGATGTTAGTTTCCAGCCGGGTCATTACGAAAACTCAAATATCTGGTTTGGCGTACGCGAACACGCCATGGGAGCTGCCCTTAACGGCATGGCACAACATGGCGGAATTCATCCGTACGGCGGCACCTTCTTAAATTTTTCGGATTACATGCGGGGAGCCATCCGACTAACCGCCCTAGCCGAATCCTCGGTCACGTTCGTTTTTACCCACGACAGTATCGGTTTGGGCGAAGACGGACCAACGCACCAGCCCGTTGAGCAATATGTCTCGTTGCGAACGATTCCCAACATCATCGTTCTCCGCCCTGCTGATGCCAATGAAACGATCGAAGCATGGCGTGTAGCGATGAAACAGCCCAAAACTCCCGTCCTATTGCTGCTTTCCCGGCAAAAACTACCCGTACTTGACCAGACAAAATACGGTTCAGCGCGGGGCCTCGAGAAAGGAGCGTACATTCTTAGTGAGTGCGAAGGCATTCCTCAGCTTATTCTGATTGCAACAGGATCTGAAGTATCATTGGTGATGGAAGCGCAGACGGAGCTAAAAAAGCAGGGGATTCGGGCTCGCGTGGTTAGTATGCCCTCCTGGGAATTGTTCGAGCAGCAGGACAAAACCTATCAGCATCAGGTCTTGCCTCCCACTATCCGCAAGCGATTGGCCGTTGAAGTGGGCTCCCCCATCGGCTGGCACAAATACGTTACAGACGAAGGAACTACCATCAGCATGAACCGCTTCGGCCTATCGGGACCAGGTGAAGAAGTGATGGCCTACTTTGGTTTCACCGTCGAAAACGTAGTGAAACAGGCAAAAGCGGTGTTAAAAGGGCAACCGGAAGGTGTGGAGAAGAAAGAGCTTCTCTCCTAAGCTTATTACAATCACAGGTAAGCGCATCGATGCACTTACCTGTGATTGTATTGAACTGATGCGTTTTTCTCAACCAGATTAAAGAACTCATACTATAACCATTACTTATCGACCATAACCAGAAGTTGGGCAATACAAGAACTTAATGAGAATCGAATGGCT
This sequence comes from Spirosoma arboris, assembly GCF_009754945.1. GTDB lineage: Bacteria > Bacteroidota > Bacteroidia > Cytophagales > Spirosomataceae > Spirosoma > Spirosoma arboris. The sequence goes on along the minus strand of NZ_WPIN01000016.1, from coordinate 110,304 downwards.
TTATATTTGTATATAAATAAGACGCCGGAAGAATCTGGCGTTTCGTTTTAAGAAATTAAGCTATTAAATCTATAGACAATACTCACTATGTCTATCCAGCTCACTGACAATGTAAGTACAGCCGCCCAGCGCGATATCCTCGATCTCGCTCAGAAAATTGGGTCGTTTCAACAAGGCGATATAGCCGATGAAGCGTTCCGGAAATTCCGGCTTACGCGGGGTGTGTACGGCCAACGACAACCGGGTGTACAGATGATTCGGATCAAACTGCCCCACGGACGTATCACCGCCGATCAACTTATTCGCATCGCCGACCTGTCGGACAAGTACGCGACAGGGAACCTGCACGCGACGACCCGGCAGGATATCCAGTTGCACTTTGTCAAACTGGCCGATTCTCCCCAGTTGTGGGCTGATCTGGAAGATGCGGGTATCACGTTGAAAGAAGCTTGTGGCAACACGGTTCGGAATGTAACTGGTTCAGCACGAGCTGGTGTTGATCCACTGGAGCCTTTTGATATTACTCCCTATGCCCACGCCATTTTTGACTATTTCCTGCGCAATCCGATTTGTCAGGATATGGGCCGTAAGTTCAAAATTTCGCTTTCATCGAGTGAAAAAGACTCTGCTTATGGCTATATGCATGATGTAGGTCTGGTCGCTCGTACGCAGGATGGTAAACGGGGCTTTAAAGTTATGTTGGGCGGTGGTTTGGGGGCGCAACCATTTTCCGCGCAAACTGCCTTTGAATTTCTGGAAGAAGACCAAGTGATTCCCTTCATTGAAGGCGTCATTCGTGTATTTGATCGCTACGGTGAACGTCAGAAGCGACATAAAGCCCGCATGAAATACCTGCTCAACGACATTGGGCTAGACGAACTGCTCCGTCGAATCGCCGAGGAAACGCCAGCGCTTCGGGTAAAATCATATGACGTCAGTGAGGATTCAGGCAATATGCTGTTTGCCGAACCACCAGTCCCGCGTCCTGATGCTCCTGCTCCGAGTCTTATTGCAGGTAACGACCACTTTGATCGTTGGCTGAAAACCAACGTTTTCGAGCAAAAGCAAGCCGGTTGGTACGCGGTACAACTCCGGGTTTTATTGGGGGATATGCATTCCGATACGGCTCGCGCATTAGCACAGATCGTAAAACGATACGCAGCCGATGATATTCGGGTAACGGTCAATCAGGGTTATTTGCTCCGCTTTATCAAGCCCGAAGACTTACCAGCTATTTATGAGGCTCTCCATGCACTAGGGTTAGCCGACCCCGGTTTCGATACGACGGCGGATATTACGACCTGCCCCGGCACGGATACCTGTAATCTGGCTATTTCGAGCAGCTACGGTATCACACGGGCTCTGGAAACAATGATGCACGACGAATTTCCGGATCTTGTCTTCAACGACGATATCAAAATCAAGATTTCGGGTTGTATGAATGGCTGTGGTCAGCACTCGGTGGCCAACATTGGCTATCATGGTTCATCGCTCAAAAACGGAGCTTACGTATTACCCGCCTTGCAGGTGTTGCTGGGTGGTGGTTTCAATGGAAAAGGTGAAGGGCTGATTGCCGATAAAGTCATCAAAATTCCAGCGAAACGCGGCCCCGATTCACTGCGGTATTTACTCCGTGATTTCGAAGCGAATACGTTCGACGGAGAATATTACAGCGACTACTATGCACGGCAGGGGAAAAATCATTTCTATCAGTTACTGAAACCACTGGCCGATCTCAAAACACTCGTCGATAGTGATTACATTGACTGGGATCATACCGAACAATACGTAACGGAAGTGGGTATCGGCGAGTGCGCCAGTGTACTGATCGACCTTGTGGCAACAACCCTGACCGAAGCCAGCGAAAAACTAGGCTGGGCACGGGAAGCACTTTCGGAAAGTCGCTGGTCGGATGCGCTTTACCATACCTATAATGTATTCATTACGGGTGCCAGAGCAGCCTTGATGAGCCGTGACATACCAACTAATACGCAACACGGCATTGTCAACGATTTTGATAAAACCTTTGTTGGCACTCCTGATTTCCATCAGGAAGAAGGTGAATTTAAAGCGCTGGTATTTAGCATCAACAAACAGGAACCGTCGGAAGAATTCGCCCGCCGGTTTATCGCTCAGGGAGAAGCGTTCTTACAGGCTGTTCAAGCCTACCGCGAAATCCAGATCGAACAGGAAGGCTTACCTGAGTTGCAGGCATTAACCCAGGCGCAGGATAGTTAAATTTATGTATGATGTATGATATAGGATGTATTCTCACTATATCATACATCCTATATCATACATCATAATGAAGCTTACTCTCGTAGGAGCGGGTCCGGGTGATCCGGATCTGATAACTGTAAAGGGAATTAAGGCATTACAACAGGCTGATGTGGTCATGTATGATGCGCTTGTTCACCCTGATTTGCTCGATTATTGCCGTCCTGATACCCTAAAGGTATATGTTGGCAAACGCCGGGGAGCCTATTCGTGTGTCCAGGAGGACATCAATCCCCTGATTGTGCATTATGCGCGACAATATGGGCATGTTGTGCGACTGAAGGGTGGCGATTCGTTCATATTCGGGCGGGGTTATGAAGAAGTTGACTATGCTCGTCAGCACGGTATTGAAGCACATGTCGTACCAGGCTTGTCCAGCAGTTATGCTGTACCCGCATCGGCTGGGATTCCGCTAACTACGCGGGGCATTTCTGAAAGTTTCTGGGTGGTTACGGGAACGACTAAAGCTGGACAACTCTCGGCTGATTTACAACTAGCCGCGCAGTCCACAGCAACAGTCGTGATACTGATGGGTATGCACAAGTTACCTGAAATTATGGCTGTTTTCGCAGAATGCGGTAAAACCGATACACCCGTTGCGATTATTCAGAATGGTACCCTGATCGACCAGCAACTTGTGATTGGGAATGTGGGAACCATTAACGAGAAAGTTGCCGAATCTGGCATCAGTAATCCGGCAATTATTGTAATCGGCGAGGTAGCGGCCTTGACGCAAATGGATTTACAATCTGCTCTAAATGCAGCCACGAATAAAATTGAGGTCGAATAGATACTTTTAACGTTGTTTTTGTCATTCCGACGCAGGAGGAATCTCAAGCTCTAGTATTAGTCAAGCTTGAGATTCCTCCTGCGTCGGAATGACAAAAAATTACTGTATTAACTGCAGAATCTCTTCCACGGTCGCCCTTTTCTGTTCGCCGGTAATCATATTCCTTAACGACAGCATCCCTGTTTGCACTTCTTCCGAGCCAATCAGCACCACATACGGGATTGCTTTAGCATTGGCATAATCAAGCATCTTCTTCACTTTCGTCAGGTCAGGATACACTTCTGACGCGACATTGGCATCCCGAAGTTTGCTCAATAAAGGTAGCGCTACCGTGCGTGCCTCCGAATCAAATGGTACGATGAGCACCTGTGTTCCCTGACCCGCACTGGCCGGAAACAGGTTCAACTCCTCCATAACATCATAAATCCGGTCTACACCAAACGAAATACCCACGCCCGACAAGCCCGGCATACCGAATGCACCAGTCAGGTTATCATAACGGCCTCCCCCGCTGACGCTGCCAATACTTACCCCGTTCGCTTTTACTTCGAAAATGGCTCCCGTATAATAAGAAAGGCCTCGGGCTAGTGTTGGATCTACCTCAACCCGACTGTCTACTAAGCCATATTGGCTCACTAATTGAAGTGTTTCTTTAAGCTCAGCAATACCTTGCTGCGCTGTTTCAGAAGCTGTAAGCCAGGTTTGAAGTTGTTCTAATACCTGATCTGGATTCTGATTACTGAACGTGAAGATTGGGTCCAGGCTGGCAACGGCAGTTTCAGAAAACCCGCGTTCACCAAGCTCATCCAATACTTTCTCTTTGCCGATCTTATCCAGTTTATCAATAGCAACCGACAATAGCCCTTCCTGTCCTGGCGCACCAATTACTTCAGCAATACCCGCAAGAATCTTCCTATTATTGATTTTCAGTGTGAAATCCAGAACACCCAGATTTCGAAACACTTCATGAATCATCAAAACAATCTCGGCCTCACAAAGCAGGGAATCTGTTCCAACCACATCGGCATCACACTGATAAAACTCCCGATAGCGGCCTTTTTGCGGCCGGTCGGCACGCCAGACGGGTTGCATCTGATAGCGTTTAAACGGCATAGTCAGCGCGTTCCGATTCATGACAACGTAACGGGCAAAAGGAACCGTCAGGTCGTAGCGGAGGCCTTTTTCGGCAATTTTCGGAGTAAGTTTCTTTGAGCCACTTTGGAGATCAGTATCGGTCAGACCAGCAGCAAAATCACCTGAGTTGAGTAGTTTGAATAACAGTTGATCTCCCTCGTCACCGTACTTGCCCGTTAGCGTCGACAGGTTTTCCATCGATGGTGTCTCAAGCGGCTGGAAGCCAAAACGTTGAAATGTTTGACGAATTGTATTGAATATAAAAAGCCGTTTGCGCATCTGCTCCGGGCCAAAGTCACGAGTGCCTTTTGGTAATGTGGGTTTTTGCATGGCGCAAAATTAAGTAACAGGAGTGCATGATTGATAGGTTTTATCTAATCTTAACAAGTAATCGTAAGCTGGTAGTATAAAAATCCTGCTAATCCTGTTAATCCTGTCAGAAAAAACCGTATTTTTGCACCTTGATTTTGAACTGATACGTTAAAAAGATACAATCATGGGAGTTACTGAATTAAAGCGTAAGGCTCGCCGGAACCGCGCTATTGCCAACAATAAAACCAATGCCATTAAGCAATTGCTGCGTAAGCCAACGATCAAGAATGTAGATGTAGAAGCCATCAAGGCATCGTTCGCAGATAAGAAAGCCGCTTAAGCGATTAACAAACGCCTAGCGTCAGTCATTTAACCTCGCCCCTAGCTGGCGAGGTTTTGCGTTTTTGGAGAATGCGGGTCAATTCACGATCCCGCTTTTTGAGTTCCCGACGTACAAACCGACGGTAATCTAATTGAGCCCGATAGCGAACAGCCTGCCCAAATAACAAGAGCCCTCCGTTGACCAGGATCAGGCTATATGCTCCCCACAGAAACCACTGCCGAAATGGAGCCCCTGTCTGATGTGCCTCTGCTGCTACACTAAATACACACAAGCCCACGCTAAACAACAACAAACCAAGAGGAGCTATAATCAGGCCCTTCGTTCGGGTGCTCATGCGTTTCACTAATCGTTGACCGGGTGGTTTAGCAAGCTTGGCCATAGGTATTCGTCATTCAGGAGAGTTTAGTAGATAACGTTCAATAAGCCAATTTCGTTACGATTGACTCAGCGTGGGCCCAATATATGGTAAAATGAATTATCTAACCCACTTTCTCAGGACGGATACTCAATACTGGCACCGGTTTCCCGAAACTGTTTCGGCTCCCAAAAGCGCTTCCAGCTTTCACTGATAAAGCCTACACCATAACCGGTCAACTGGACAAAAGCCGCTTCGACACTCAGTAGACCAACTTTAATACTTTTTTCTTTTCGGGTAGCATCAATCAAAATGAGAATCGCTAAGAGGAGGACTGTACCTATTGCTAAACTGAATAGTACTGGACTAATCAACGCCCAGATCGGTATTGACACCAGAAACAGAGTGAATGCTGCCGGAAATGTATGAACGAGTTTTAGTTCGCTGGGGTAATACCGGGAGATGTTAATACGGGCACGGCCAAAGAATCGGAGCTGTCGAAAAAACTGACCAAAATTCGTCCGGCGTTTGTGGTAGATAAAGGCGTCGGGAATTAGCCCCGTTGTAAATCCATTTTCAATAATTCGAATAGCAAATTCGATATCCTCCCCCATTCGGCTCAATTTATATCCTCCAATCGTCTCCCAGACCTTACGTGACAAACCCATGTTAAAACTGCGGGGATGGTAGGTACCACCCAGGTTTTTCTTACTTCCCCGAATTCCCCCCGTTGTAAAAACGGAGGTCATAGAATAGCTAATGGCTTTCTGAATGGGCGTAAAATCGGGGTGGGCCGCATCTGGGCCGCCATAAGCGTCTAACCAGGATTGATTGAGTCGTTCATTAACAACTGCAAAATAATGAGATGGAATCAGCGCATCCGAATCAAAAATGACGAAATAATCGCCTTTAGCCTGCTCAAAGCCGTAGTTCCGTGTAAAACCCTGCCCAGAATTTTCTTTAAAAAAATACCGTATAGCGAGTAGGTTGGAGAACTCTGCTACGACTCCATCCGCTTTTAGTTTAGAGCCATCCTCTACGACGATTACCTCAAAATTAGTATACGTCTGTTTTGTCAGACTACTCAGCAATTCGCGTAGTTCGTCGGGGCGATTGAAAACGGGTATGATGATGGAGAAGAACATTTCTTGAATGATGAATGATGAATGATGAATGATGAATGATGAATGATTGCCTATCGACAAAATCATTCATCATTTATCATTCACCTTTATTCATTGCTTCGATTAAACTTTCTTCATTTGCCAGAATCACCTGATCTACTAACTCATCCGTTAAGGCAACAGACATAAACAGGCTCTCAAATTGCGATGGGGCCAAATATACGCCCCGCTTGAGCATGGCATGGAAATACCGTCCAAATAACGGTAAGTCACAGGTCTTAGCATCGATGAAGTTCGATACAGGCCGCTCGGTCATGAACATTGTAAACATCGACCCAATATGATTGATGGTGTAATTCAGGCCAGCCTTCACCAAACCAGCCCGGAAACCCGTTGTCAACTTCTCCCCAATTTCCTCTAGGCGTGTATAGACTTCCGGATGTTCATTTAGGTAGTGTAACATGGCTAACCCGGCCGACATGGCAATTGGATTACCGGATAATGTACCTGCCTGGTAAACTGGTCCAGCGGGCGACACCATGTTCATGATATCGGCACGCCCACCGTAGGCACCAACGGGCATACCTCCACCAATAATTTTCCCCATCGTAGTCAGATCGGGCACTATACCAAACCGCTCCTGTGCTCCGCCTTTCGCTAGACGGAAACCTGTCATGACTTCGTCGAAAATCAGGACGACACCGTGCTTATTACATAGCGAGCGAATACCTTCCAGGAAACCGGGTTCGGGCAATACGCAGCCCATATTTCCCACCACAGGCTCCAGAATGACAGCAGCGACCTGATTATGGTTATTATCCAGCAACGCTTCTACGGCCGCCAGATCATTGAAGGGAGCGGTTAGCGTATCGGCTGCGGTGGCTTTCGTGACACCTGGACTATCCGGGACACCCATTGTCATAGCACCACTTCCGGCGGCTATTAAAAACGAGTCGCCATGGCCGTGATAACAACCTTCAAATTTGATGATTTTGTCGCGATTGGTAAATCCCCGTGCAACCCGAATAGCGGCCATAGTAGCCTCTGTACCAGAATTGACCATCCGAACCTTCTCAACAGAAGGCACCATTGTTGTAATCAATTCGGCCATTTCGACCTCTTTACGGGTTGGCGCCCCAAATGAAAATGAGTGCTGAATCGCATCCCGAACCGCCTTCTCAACAGGCTCAAAAGCATGGCCTAAAATCATGGGACCCCATGAATTAATCAGTTCGATATATTGTCGGCCGTCCTCGTCATAGAGGTAAGGACCTTTGGCCGATTTCATAAAAAGTGGCGTACCGCCTACCGACCGAAACGCCCGAACGGGTGAGTTTACCCCTCCAGGAATCAGCGTTTTAGCCTTTTCGAATAACTGTTCGCTCGTTGTCATTTTTAGTGGAGTGAGTGGAGTAAGTATAACCAACTCACTCCACTAATTTACTTTAACCAATCGGCCATCTTCGTATTTTACGATCGGTACGATTTGGTTTTCGTTTGTTTGTGTATAGTCGAAGCCCGACAGTAAATAATCGTCGGTGTCGGAGTGCAGGTTACTTCGGGTACGGGTCTGTAGGCCATTTTTCGCCAGTTGACGCCCGAAAAAAAGCATCATATCATACCCTTCGCTGGCAAACACAGATGGAATTGTGTTACGCTTGGCAACATACTGTTCCTGAAAGGCGACGACCGGCTCGCGCGATGTATCAATGAAATCGGGGTACAGTAAATATAAATCCCGGCGATTGAAGGTTGAGCCTGCATTCCGGTAGAAATCAAAAGCTGAAGCCGTCGTCACCACAGGTGCACTCACCTTCCGGCGACTCAGAGCGTCAAGCATTTGTGCACCATCATCTTCGTTGCTACTAGCAAAGAACACATGCCCTAAATTGATTGTTGCCGTCGCATTGACTGGTCGCGTTGCCGTCGGCTTTTCAGTAAGTTTCATAGCATCAGCCATAGATTGTGCCGTACCACTTACTTTTCGAAAATCAACAATTGTATAGTTCTGCTGTTTCAGCTCATTTTGATAGGTCATAGCCAACAGTGAATCTTTTCGGGATGTACCAAAATAAATGGCCGCCCGACGGCTCCCGTTCAGACTACGAATATAATCGGCCACTTTCTTCGCCTGTTGATTCATCGACGGCTGTGCCATAAATGACAAGGGTTGATTCGCCACTAATTCGCTACTCGTCGCAATTGGATTCAGAAGCACGATATTATTTTGGTTGGCATACGCTGAAGCAATCCGGTTGGGCTCTATATAAAGTGGGCCGATAATCAGATCGGTTTGGGCAAAAGCCGGACTATTAACTAGTTCCAGTGTTTTATTCGCATCATTTTCCAAATCGTACGCAAATACATTGACCGTAATCCCTTCTTCCTGTAGCCTGGTCTTGGCCATTTTAATGCCGTCGTACAGATCATATACGTATTGATTAGTCCGCCGTTTATCGGCGTTGAACTCATCGAGCCGGAAAGGAAACATTACGGCAATGTTATAATATCCTTTCGCACGAGAACTACGAGTTGGAGCCATAATTGGCGCTGTTGACTGATTGGCCGTTCCTGCAGCGGCTGTTGTGCTCGGCTGAGTAGCTGCCACGCCCGGCACACCAAATCGATTCGTTAGTCGGTCCGATAGTTCCAGATCATCTTTATCGCTGGCTGTTCGCTGAATCAGGTCGATTAATGTCAATCCAATAACTCGATCATTCGGAAAGTCCTTATTGAGTTGTTTCAGGCGATTCAGATCAGTGATACGAGGCAGAAAATTCTGTTCAAGTTTTGTAATGTCTGGACGAAAAGCAGGATCACTGATTTGTTGAATCACCGTTAGGGCTTCTTCATACTGTCCTAGTTCCATAGAAACGGCAGCGAGCAGATAATTGGCATCATTTAGCTTACTCCAGTCTGGAAAATATTCCAGCAACTGTTTAAGCATCAGTCGGGATTGTGCAAAATTTTTCTGCCGGAACGCAGCGATGGCGTAATAATAGCTGGCATAGGGAGCTAGTGGACCACGCTGTTGAATCAGCCCATTCAGGTCGGTTTTAGCCCGCTCGTAATCGCCAGTCTGAACCAGCTTTACCGCTGCGTTATAGCGTCTCTGAGCCTCAGGTGCGATCTGAGCTGTAGCCTTCTGTCGGTTCAGCAACCAGAGCAGGCAAACAACCCACAGTGTATACCAACTCGATTTAACATTCATGTTTTTTGGGTTAAGGCAAAAAGCAACGCCTTCGCGTTGCTTTTGAATAGTGAAGAGTTAAGAATAAAAAGTGATGAATACAGCTACATGGCATTTTTGTATTTATCACTTTTCACTATTCATTCTTAACTATTTTTTAGACTTGGCTTTCTTCTGCGCTTCTTCAGCCTGTTTACGGGCTTCATCGGCAGCTGCCAGTTGCCGTTGTAACAGCGCCTGAAATCCACCGGGTTTCTTGCCCTGACCAGCTGCATTTTTCCGGCGATTTTCGTCCAATACTGCTTTTATTTTATCCTCGTCAACAAACCGACGAATGAGCTGTTGCTGGGTGATCGTGACGATGTTCGACACAAAGTAATAGAACGTCAGACCAGCTGGATAGGAATTCAGTACGAACATAAACATCAACGGGAATACGTAGCTGAGTGCTTTCATATTCACTGGCCCCGGTTGCGTTGGCGTCGTCTGGTTGTTGTAATAAGCGTACGCGATCGACGATGCAGTCATCAGCACGGTGAACAAACTCAAGTGACTCCCTACAAATGGAATAGCAGGAAACTTAATGAACGCATCGTAGGTCGAGAGGTCACTCGCCCATAAGAACGATTTCTGCCGCAGTTCAATCAGGTTCGGGAAAAGCATGAACAGCGCAAACAGGATCGGCATGGTAGCCAGCACGGGAACACAACCACTCAGCGGGCTAACGCCCACTTCCTGATAGAGTTTCATCTGCTCTGACTGCTGCTTGGCCATATCGTCTCCAACACGCTCCTTCATCTCATTCAACTCTGGCTGTAAAACCCGCATTTTAGCCATACTGACGTACGACTTGTAGGTTAACGGTGTTAGAATTAGCTTTACAAACACCACAAGCGCAATAATCAGTAGTCCGTAATTCGAGATAAACTTCTCGAAGTAGTTGAAGACCGGCACAAAGAAATACTTATTGATTGGCTTCAGTACTGAATAGCCTAAGTACACATTGCGATCAAATTCCGGGGCTACACTGCCCAGCAATTGAAAATCATTCGGACCGTAAAAGAGTTTGTACTGGCCCTTGCCCGCTTTTACATCTGCCATCGACAGGCTCACATCAGCGATTGCCGTTTTGACGACACTGCTATCACCAGGATCTACCAGTGTTTTAAAATTCGCCTTGGTTAATGGCGCATTCTTGGCAACAAAACCTGATAGGAAATACTTGTGCTTCACAGTAAACCACTGGACCGGCTCTTCAACCGTTGTTTCCTGGTTGCTTTCGCCTTCGGTCAGGTTCTGAAAATTCTCGTCGGCAGTGAGGTAGTTGATAGTAGCAGCGCGACGGTTATTGCTCAGGTCATTTTCGTACTGCCGCATCTTATCTTCCCAGAAGAATCGGATGTTATCGTTAGTAACCGTATTGCTCAGGCCATTCAGTTTCAGGTCATAGTCCAGAACATATCCTCCGGCAGGGATTGTATAAATCTGCTCGACTGACTGACCAGGTGCTACCTCTGCCCGAAAAACCAGTTGCTGTGGTTGACCGCTTACCGTACTGTTTTGAGCCGTTGTCTGGTAATACAGTTTGTGTAAATCGATTTTACCCTGATTAGTGGATAGCTCCAATAGTGTTTTGCTACTTTGCTCGTCGATTAGCACCAGAGGCTTCTGATCATAGGTTTTGTAGTTTTTCAGAACTACCTCCTTCACCTGGCCACCTAACGTACTGAATGTAACTTTGATATCTTTATTCTCAACAACAATATCCCGGCCTTCACCGGTAGCGGCTGAAGCAAAATCACCAAACTGCGCCTTAGCGGCAGCAGAATCGAGCGGTTGCTCAGCCTTATTAATAGCAGCCTCGGCGCCGGATACGGAATTCGGTTTAGTGGTTATTGTTGTTTGAGCCGGTTTCTTCTCAGGCGCGGGTTTTGGTACCAGTAGCTGGTAGCCGACCAGCATCGCCAGAATCAGGACAATGCCAATTAGTTGATTACGATCCATTCTATAGTTATAAGTCAGTAAGTAGCAAGTGATAAGTTTTTGCAAGTGCTTCTTACACTTACAACTTCAGAACTTATCACTTACTACTTAAATGCAAAATTACGTCAATCCGGCTGCTTAATCAACCGCATCGACAGTTTCTACATGGGCGGTTGTTGTAGATACAGGCTCGGCTCTTTTTTGCTGACTATAGGTAAGTGCAGCCTTCACAAATTTGACGAACAGCGGATGCGGATTTAATACTGTGCTTTTTAGCTCAGGGTGAAACTGAACCCCTACATACCAGGGGTGAATTTCTTTCGCTAATTCAACAACTTCAACTAAACCAGTTTCGGGGTTAATCCCCGTTGGGCGAAGGCCCGCCTGTTCAAAAGCGACTAAATAGTCATTATTAAACTCATACCGGTGCCGATGCCGTTCGCTAATCTGTGTCTTGCCATAAATCTGGTGTGCCAGCGAATCGCGTTTGAGTTTGCAGACATAAGCACCCAGTCGCATTGTACCCCCTTTATCAGTCACACTTTTTTGTTCCTCCATCATACTGATAACTGGATTAGCCGTATGTGGTTCCATCTCGGTCGAGTGGGCGTCTTCAATACCCATCACGTTCCGGGCATATTCGATCACAGCCATCTGCATACCTAAGCATATTCCCAGAAACGGAATACCCTTTTCGCGAACAAACCGTACTGCATTGATTTTCCCATCAATACCACGTTCACCAAAACCAGGAGCGACCAATACACCATCCAGTTGGCTCAACACTTCAGCACAATGGTGTTCATCCACCAGTGTTTCGGACTGAATCCACTCCAACTGGACTTTACATTCGTTCGTAGCGCCTGCATGAATGAATGCCTCAGCAATTGATTTATAGGCATCATGTAATTCAACATATTTGCCTACTAAGCCAATACGAATGGTATCACCCGGATTTTTGAGTCGCCCCAAAAATGCCTTCCAGACATCCAGATCAGCATCTTTGTCGTTGTACAAGTCCAGCATGTATAACGCCCGTTGATCAAGTCGTTCCTTTTGCATGAGCAAAGGAACATCATAGATCGTTTCGGCATCAATGGCTTCGATCACTGAACTCACCTGAACGTTGCAGAACTGCGCGATTTTCCGGCGAATATCCTGCGGAAGTGGGTGTTCAGTACGACAGGCGATAATATCGGGTTGAACGCCATTTTCAAGCAGCATCCGAACGGAGTGCTGTGTAGGTTTGGTTTTCAACTCCCCTGCCGATTGCAGATAAGGTACCAGCGTGAGGTGAATGACGAGGGTGTCTTTTTCACCCAGTTCAAACTTCAACTGCCGAACGGCTTCCACAAATGGCAGCGATTCGATGTCGCCCACACAGCCGCCTATTTCAGTAATGACGATGTCATATTCGCCCGTTTCACCCAGAAGTCGGATATTTCGTTTGATTTCGTCGGTGATATGGGGCACAACCTGCACCGTTTTACCAAGGAAATCGCCCCGGCGTTCGCGGGTGATAACGTTGTTGTAGATTCGCCCTGTGGTAATGTTGTTAGCCTGCGAAGTTGGTCGATTCAGGAACCGCTCGTAGTGTCCAAGGTCGAGGTCAGTTTCTGCTCCATCGTCGGTGACGTAGCATTCGCCGTGTTCGTAAGGATTAAGAGTACCGGGGTCAATATTGATATACGGATCGAACTTCTGGATCGTTACCGTAAGCCCCCTGGATTGAAGCAATTTAGCCAGCGAAGAAGCAATAATGCCCTTGCCTAATGATGAAGTTACTCCGCCAGTAACAAAGATGTATTTCGCGGATTTTGGTCCCGTAGCCGCCATGATTGAAACCTGTTTAGGTCGTTACGGGATGTAAAGGTACTAGAAAAAAGGCGGAATGAGCGGTAAGATGCCGTAAAAAGTTAGCGTATTTTGCTTAACCAGTTGGTCATCAGTTACCTGTTTATCGAATTTTTATTTTGTAACCTATAAAGGAATTTAAATTTATAATTTCCTTATTAAAGTTTTTGTCACCTGGCAATTTTATGAACCACAAATTAACGTTTAGACTAGCCACTGAGAACGATTTAGTCACCATCATTAAACTACTCGCCGACGATGCGCTGGGTGCCTTACGAGAAAACATAGAACTACCTCTGTCAGAGAACTATACAAGGGCGTTTACTCGCATTTCAAATGATGCTAATCAGGAATTAACGGTCGGTGAAATAAATGGCGAAATCGTGGGAACGTTTCATTTGACATTTATTCAATATCTGACTCACCAGGGAAGTTTGCGAGCTCAAATTGAAGCCGTACGGGTGCATTCTGCTTACCGTGGTCAAGGAATCGGGACAAAATTATTCACTTATGCAATCGACCGCGCCAGGGAAAAAGGCTGCAATATGGTGCAGTTGACAACGGATAAAAAACGACCCAAGGCTATCCAATTCTATGAAACACTGGGTTTCGTAGCCACGCATGAGGGTATGAAGCTGAAGTTGGGCTACTAAGCAAATTCAAAATGAGGTAAGACATCGGCATTTATAAACCAAATAAATTAATTAGACACAAAAAAGTAGTTATTTTGCGACTAAAACTGAAATGCCCACTATACTCCGAATAGGTGGAATCCGTTTCTTCTTTTATAGCAAGGAAGGCACTGAACCAGCTCATATACATGTAGAACAAGCTGATAATGTTGCTAAATTCTGGCTGGATCCAGTTGAGTTAGAATCTTCTTATGGATTTTCAGCAAAAGAGATAAATCAAATCCGTAAATTAGTTGTGGAATATCAAGCAACATTCTTACAAGCCTGGCATGACTACTTTAACTAGTAAAGTCGAAACTGTTTTTGCCACCGCTGTGTGGTTCGACGACAGCAAACTATATGTTCGACTAGCCGATGGTCGAGAGGTTGGCGTACCAATTGACTGGTATCCACGCTTGCGGGATGCTTCACAAGAAGACCTCAATAATTGGCGCTTCATTGGTCGAGGACAGGGTATTCATTGGGAAGCCCTTGATGAAGATTTATCCGTAGCAAGTTTCCTACGCTCTTAATTGCTTGAAAAACGCAAAATGGCCTCTCCCGATAGGAGAGGCCATTTTGCGTTTGACTTCACTTATTACTCCTTCCAGGCATCTATCTCGCGTTGTTCGTAGGCGAGTCCGTATTGTTTCAGAACATCGTCAGGCACCCCGTTCCATTGGTTCGGCACGTTTCCGACATACCCTAGATCTTTGATACCAATCTGGCTGGTATAAAAACCCGACGCGGTCATGTTTCGCATCATCGAGAAAAACGAAGCACCCTGTGTCATGTCAGGAGTGGCTTTGCTGGGGTAAGCAATTTGCTCCACCATATCGATCTGTTGCGCTTTGGTGCAGAGCACAAACGGCTTACCATACCGTTTCACACAGGTGTTGTCGAGCCATTTAATGCCACCGCGCATAGGCGTTTGATTTCTTGGCTGATCTTTCATCATAAACTCGATGAATGCCGGTACACCCGCCTGCGAAGCACTCCCCGACCGTTCATCGGCAGGAATGATAATGTCCGACAACACGGTAACAGTTTGCAGTTCATGGGGCGTAAAAAACTTCTCGGCCATGAGTTTAGCATCGCGCTCGGCTTCATGCTTTTGCCGCCCGCCCGGAATTTTCAGTGGTTTCGGATCAGGTGGCGCAGGAACAGCAGCTTCAACAGGATTAACAGCTAAACCAAAGCTGGCGAGCGATAGCGTTTTTAAGGAATCTCTGCGTTTCATATCGATTAAATATTTTTCTTTTTGACTTCATCAATCAAATATTCACTGGTACGCATGGAGCTGGCCAGAATCGTCCAGGTTACGTTTTTATCGCCCTGCGAAACGAACGGAGCCGCATCAACGACAAACAGGTTTTTCACGTCGTGAGCCTGCTGCCATTTGTTCAGAGCCGATTTTTGAGGATCATTGCCCATCCGAACTGTACCTACTTCGTGAATGATTTTCCCTGGAGCTTCCAGACCATAGTTGTTCTCAGGACCGGGTTTATTTCCTAGAGGAGTACCACCCATCGAATGAATAATTTCTTCGAAGGTATCCTGCATGTGTTTAGCCTGCTTTATCTCATTCTCAGACCATTTGTAATGGAATCGTAAGGTTGGAATACCGTATTTGTCAACGGAATTCGGATCGATTTCACAGTAGTTACTTTCGAGCGGAATGGGTTCACCACGGCCAGCCATACCAATGTAGGCCCCGTAGAACCGGCGATAATCGTCTTTCAGACCTGCGCCATAACCACCGCCGGTCTTCATTTTCCCATCCCGACCGGGGAACCGACCGTTCATGTTCTCGATGCCACCACCAAAGCCGTAGCCAGGCATTCCCATACCGCCACCGTACTCGATGTGGTAGCCCCGTGGGAAATCCAGTTTCTTGTTATCGAGCCACCAGGGGGTGAATACGTGCATACCACCCACGCCATCTTCGTTGTAGCGCTTGCGATCCATCAGAGCCGGAACAAAACCCGAGCGGCTGGCTCCAGTCGAGTCATTCAGGTATTTACCAATTACGCCACTGCTATTCGCCAGACCGTTCGGGAAACGGGACGATTTTGAATTAAGTAAAAGTCGGGCCGTTTCGCAGGTACTGGCGCTAAGGATAACGGACTTTGCCTTAATAGTCACTTCCTGCAACGTGCGGGTGTCAACGTAGCTTACACCCGTCGCAAGCCCCGTTTTGGGATCAGTTAAGACTTCACGAGCCATAGCCCCGTTAATGAGTGTTACATTTCCGGTTTTAACGGCAGGAATACAAAGCACCGACGAGGATGAGAAGTCGGCATAGGCCTGACAGGCCCGACCGCACTGGCTGCAATAGAAGCAGGAACCCCGCTCTTTGTTGATGGGCTTCGTCAGGATGCTTAAGCGCGATGGAATAACCGGAATACCAATACTCTTCGCTCCTTTCCGAAGCATCAGTTCATGCAAGCGGGGTTTAGGCGGTGGCAGGAAGTGGCCGTTCGGTTCATTTGGAAAATCGGTCTCTATCGAACCAAATACCCCAATCATCTTGTCAACACGGTCGTAGAATGGCTTGATGTCGTCGTAGGTGATTGGCCAGTCGTCGCCGATCCCAGTAAGGGAACGACGTCGGAAATCGTCGGGACCGAATCGCATAGAAATACGTCCCCAGTGATTGGTACGTCCGCCCAGCATCCGGGAACGGAACCAGTAGAATTCGGTACCCTGTTTAGCAGAATACGGTTCACCTTCAATATCCCAACCACCCCAGGCAGCGTCAAAATCGCCGAACGCACGCGTCGTACTAGCCCCACGTCGGGGCGATTCCCAGGGCCATTTCAATTGGGTAATGTATTTGGGATCGGCTGGGTCAAAATAACCGCCCGCTTCTAACAACGCGACTTTTGCCCCAGCTTTCGCCAGTGTATAAGCCGCCATACCACCCCCAGCCCCTGAGCCAACGATGACTACATCATATTGGGTGGGTGCTTTTTGAATCTGAAATGGATCCATGCAGAAAATAGAAAGATTTATCGGTTTTGTCGAGACAAATAACTCGATTATAGTATTAAAAGCAACTGAGCATTAAAATTACCCTAAAGTATTACGAAGAAGCAGGCATTTCGGGCTAGTCAAACAAATACCAGTCGACACCAAAAGAGAAACCCCGGCGCATTTGCAGGAAACCAGGCGCCACAAAATAGCCCGCCTGTGGTAAGCCCTGATTAGCATGGGTAAGTTTTACAAACAATCTCGTTCGATTAATGCGCAGGTTGGCATACAAATCTGCTAGAATAGCTCCTTCTACTTTCTCCGTACTTTGAAGATAAAACTGCTGGGTGACAGGCATGTAAGCATCTGCGTAATAGGGCGATTTATAGTGCAAATCGATCCCGGTCTGAATATAGAGGACTTTGGCGTAGAGAAACTCGTATTGAAGGCGGGTATTCATGAAAAATGGGGGTATGTGCAACACGTCTGTATTGGATTGAACCGTGTAATACCCCTGACCCGAAATCAGAAATTTGCCAAATTGAAAATGATACCCTAAGCCAGTCCGCAGGACACTGAATGAGCCATCTACTTGCTGTGGAGTCGCTTTGTTATCAAAATAAATATAGTTCGACAGCAGGTAGTAATCCAGACTTGGCTCGATTCGAAGTTGTTTGTAATGCAGATTTAACTTGCCATAGGCATGGTTGTAAATCGGTAAGCTGAAGTTATTCCGCCAGAAAAAAATCATGCTCTGGTACCGCTCCTGCATCAGCGTTGGGTTGGTCGAAATCGACGAGTAGCCCGCCGTTAGAAATTTACTTTCAAGCTCTCCCTTAATTCGATACAGCAGATTTCCTTTTGTGTTGGCACCAAATTCAGCTTCAGCCGTCACTCTGGACAAGCTGTCGGGTAAATAATAGCCGAGCCAGCCCCCCAAAAACGTTTCGAGCCGTGAGGTTGTATAGTCATTAAAACTCGTTCGGGACTCATTATAGTGGGTAGACTGATTGTAATTCCGAACGCGGAGATAGGCTCGGTAGTTGAAGGAAGAACCTCTATACTGGGCACTTCCCTTGATACCAAACTGGTTTTCCAGCAAACTGTAGCGATTTAGCTGAAATATTCGCGATGTATCACCCAGGATTGACGGGTAAAAGCGGAGCGTATCGCCTGTAGTCGGGGAGACAATTGATTGATTCAATTTCAGGGTATCATCCTGATAAAAATTCTTATGAGACTGATAATCAAAGCGATGATAGAGTTGAAAACCTTTATTCAGTACATATTGATGATACACGTGCCAGTCGTTATGGATTTCCCAGCCATGTGGCCCGTGCACCGACGTACTGCCGCTGCGTAATCGGGAGTCACCGGTATAGTTGTAAATGATAGGCTGCAAATCGATGGTTTGCCCAGGCAATACGCCACCCTGCTCATCGAGACTATGGTTCATGTTGTTAAAATGAGCCAATAGTGTGTATTTGTCGTTTTTCGAACGGTAGTTGGTATGCAACACGACCGCCCAGTTCTGCGCCAGTAATTTATACGTATCGTTCGTACCGGTAGTGCCAAATACCTTCTGAGACGTGAATCGCTGAACATTAAAACCCACATTCCAGCGGGGATTGATATTTTGGGCCATGTCGAAGCGCAAAATATTCTGACTGTTTCCGCCCAGAGCAATGTACATGTCGGTGTAGGGCGACTTAGTATTAAAATATTTTACGTCTTTGGTTTGGTAGGCATAGGGATTAAACACGTAATAGCCCGACTGCGCTCCCAGCTGCTGGGGAATTTGTAGAAATACTGGGCGGATTGGCGTGCCGAGAGTGCCCAGATCCTGGTATAAATTCTGACTCCGCTGTACATAGGTGAACCGATGAACTTCGTCCATGGTCGTATCTAACGTGTAGAGTTTCTGACGATTGTTTAACACATCATCCTCCAACACATAGCGTGTCGATTTAGGGCCATAGATAACTTTTGTTGAGTCGTCGATGATTCCAGTGCCCTTATTACCTGTAGTGGATGCAGGCATTGTTTGCCGTCCACCGAAACTATTCGGAAACCCACCGGGCATTTGACCCGTCTGCGCCCAGCCCCTAAGCAACAGGGCCAGCATAAAAAATAAAACAAGAAGACTCCGATTCATTAGGTCAAAAGTACGCCAAAACGCCGGACAGCCGAAAATTCGATTGAACGTACGCTCAGTATTTAACGATTTTTAAGTGCATTAGCCTCCAGAAATTGCATAAAATCGGGCTCCTGCCCAGGCAAGAACTGTACTGCCACAGGCAGGTAAAATAAGGGTAAGTTTAGTCGTTCCTCCAGACTGAGCAGGGCATCGAGTTTTACCCAGTCTTTTTCTGTAGTCAGCAAAGCGGCAGCAGGCGGTAGTACGGCCAGAATTTCGTCGAGGTCAGCCCTTGTATAAACATAATGATCGGCAAACCGGACATGTCTACTCAGCCGAAACGTTCGCTGAACATACCGCTCGAGTGGATCGGCATTGGCCAGCCCCGATACCAGCACCACGTCACGTAGATTAGTCGCTGGCTGGTGCATTGCGAACGACATAGGCTCACTATAGGTCAATCCGGCAAAAAAAATGGGGGTTTCCGGGCGGGTATACTTTCGAATTCGATTAGCAATACGTTGCTGCTCTGTAGTCCATAAATTCGTCGGGCACTTGGTAACAACCACAACATCGGCCCGCCTGGCCCCTTTTCGTCGTTCACGTAATCGTCCGGCAGGAAACGGATAATCCGTATAAAACGGGCGACTGTAATCCATTAACAAAATGCTTAAGTGTGGATCAACAGCCCGGTGCTGGAAGGCATCATCAAGCAGAATTCGGTCTGTTTCCGGGTGGAGTGACTGTAACGTTTGAATGGCTTCGACCCGTCGTTCGCCAACGCAAACCCGGACCTGCGGGCTAAATTTACGGTAAAGCTGAAGTGGCTCATCGCCTATCGTACTGGCTGTGTCGGCATCGGTAGCAATCCTAAACCCCCGGGTGTGCCGACCATACCCCCGACTCAATGTAGCCGTCTCTCCAGCCTTATTTGTCACTAAAAAAGCATACCGTTTAATCAAAAATTCAATCATGGGTGTTTTCCCAGTACCGCCAACTGTTAAATTACCTACACTTATGGAGTAAACAGAAACACGACTTGACGTCAATAAGTGTCTATCAAAGAGCCAATTACGGATACCTGTAAGTAGTCCATAGAGTCCACTGAGTGGCAGGAGTAGCCATTTAACGATCAAAGGTTTCATTAATATTTTCGTAATATTGCCCGGTTGAGCATCCAAAAGTAGTACTTTTAGGACTGAGAACCCCCGTCCTCGCCATTCGTACAATGAGTTTAAAAGCCGACTTCCTACCATACACGTTGCATTTTCGCTTCGAAGCGGGTACGTCGCGCGGGACCCTTACGAAAAAAAAATCCTATATCATTCGACTCTTCGACGATGAAGACCCGGCCGTTATTGGCTATGGCGAATGTGGCCCTCTGGTTGGGTTGAGCTACGATGATCGAACTGATTTCGAGGAATGTCTACAAAAATATTGCCTGGAATTCAATGAATTAGACTTGCAACTATTTAGTTGGAATGTTCCGATTGTACTCAATCAGATCATCAGTCCACAATTCCCGAGCATTTTATTCGGTTTTGAAACGGCTATGCTCGACTTCCTGTCCGGTGGTCAGCATATTATTCGGGCGTCGGATTTTACGACGGGGCAGCGGTCGCTCCCTATCAATGGATTGATCTGGATGGGCAGTCCGGATTTTATGCGCCAGCAGATCGAAGAGAAATTGCAGGCGGGTTATACGACGCTGAAACTAAAAATTGGCGCCCTCGATTTTAACCAGGAATGTGAATTGCTGGCCATGATTCGAGATCGCTTTACAGCTGACCAAATTACGCTTCGGGTCGATGCTAACGGGGCCTTTCAACCCGACGAAGCGATGGCTAAACTCGAACGATTAGCATCTTATGAGTTGCATTCGATTGAGCAACCCATCCGCGCTGGCCAGCCCGAGTTAATGGCTGATTTATGCCGCCATACTCCTATCCCCATCGCGCTGGATGAAGAACTCATTGGCCAAATGGAGTATGTTCATAAATTCAGACTGTTAAAAAAAATCCAGCCGCAGTTTATTATTCTTAAGCCAACGTTGCTGGGTGGGTTACGCCATTGCGATGAGTGGATCGAACTTGCCGGCCGATTAAATATTGGCTGGTGGGTTACTTCGGCGCTGGAATCAAATATTGGATTAAATGCCATTGCGCAATACACGGCTCAGTTTCGGAATTTGCTACCGCAGGGACTGGGTACGGGCCAATTATATCACAACAATATCGATAGTCCGCTGTTTACGTCAAACGGATTCCTCCACTACGATCCGGCCCGTCACTGGAACTTTGATCCGCTCTCGGCTGACTAATCCGGACTGAACTTACTTAATCTATTCCTATCCGTTGAACTTACCTGCCGATCATATCCGCTTATTGTTTGGCCTGAAATTGCGCCAACTAAGACTCGACAAAGGATTGTCAGTTAGCGAATTGGCACAAAAGTCAGGCTTATCGGTTTCGTATGTAACCGAAATTGAGAAAGGCCGCAAATACCCGAAAGCGGACAAGATTTCGGCACTGGCTAATGCGATGCAGGTTGACTATGACTCGCTGGTTTCACTCAAGCTAAGTAAGAAATTAGAGCCAATCTCGGATTTATTACGTTCCAAATTCCTGACCGAAATTCCGCTTGAGCTTTTTGGCATCGATCCCTCCGACCTGCTTGAGTTGCTGGCCGAAGCACCGGCCAAAGTCAGCGCCATGATTCGTACGTTCATGGACATTGCCTTAAGCTACAACATGAGCGTCGAGCGGCTGTATCTGACTATGCTACGGTCGTATCAGGAAATGCACGACAATTATTTCCCGGAAATCGAAGCGGAAGCCGACCAGTTTCTGAGCGAATTTGCCCCGTCTGATCGGCCTGTTGAAGAAGCCCTGCTGGTTAATCTGCTCAAAACCCGCTACGACGTTAAGATTGAGCAGTTTGATACGCTTACTAATCCTGAACTGCTCTCCTTACGGTCAGTTTATCGCCCTGAGCATCATACATTACATATGAATGTCGGGCTGTCGGTTGAACAGCGGATATTTATTCTGGCCCGGGAAGTCGGGTTTCAGTTTTTGCATCTCAAAAATCGACCTTATACGTATTCCTGGGTCGAAGCGGAGTCGTTTGAGCAAATACTGAATAACTACAAGGCGTCCTATTTTGCGGGTGCTATCCTCATCCGCCGTGAGGCACTGGTTACCAAAGTAGAGCAACTATTTGCCCGCGAAACCTGGAGCAGCGACGACTTCCTTCAGCTCATCGCCGATTTTGGGGCCACGCCCGAACGCTTCTTTTACCGATTGAGTAATGTGCTGCCGAGCCATTTTGGTATCGATCAGCTGTTCTTTTATCGCTTTAATCACATTCCCGGCCAGACTACGTTTAAGTTGACCAAAGAGATGCACCTATCCCGTCAACAAGGGCCGCGTGGTATTGTCGATGAGCATTTCTGTCGCCGGTGGATTGCCTGGACGATTTTACAGGAGCTTCAGTTCTTGCAGCAGCACAAAGGGTTCGACGGAACGCTCTGTCGGGCACAACTCTCCGAATACGCTGATTCGGGTTCACAGTATCTGATCATTTCGGTAGCCCACCCGTTTCAGCCTGAGTTTCAGCAAAACATGAGCGTATCGATGTGCTTTGCAGTGAACGACACCTTAAAAAGCAAGATGAAGTTCCTGAATGCACCCAATGGAGTTTCATCCCTGACTGATATTCCCTTCCGGGTAGTCAATCAAACCTGCGAGCGTTGTGGCATTTTTGACTGCCGCGAGCGCGTTGCCGCTCCAACTGTGCTTCAAAAGAAGCGGCAATTCGAAGCCACTAAAAAGGCAATGGAAAAACTTAAGTGATGTATGATATAGGATGTATGAAGTATGATATATGGTATAGGATTTCCATGCTATTTATATCATACTTCATACATCCTATATCATACATCAACTCCATCATTTCGTTCCTCCACCGAGCGCCCGATACAGGCCAACTAAGGCTAAAAACTGGGCTCGTTTCGTTGTAATCAACGCCAGTTCGGCATCGAGCACATTTCGCTGGGCCGTAATTACCTCCAGATAGGTGGCATAGCCATTGGCGAATAATTCATTTGATGTGGTGGCAGCCTGCCGGAGTACATCGACTTCCTGACGCTGGATATTCGCTACATTCCGGTAATTTTCCAGCCCTTTCAGACTGCTTACTACTTCTGAAACGCCCGTTAAGATAGCTCGTTGATACGCATAATAAGCTTCGCGACTCTGTGCCGTTCTGATCACCAGATTGCCCTTCAACTGCTGTCGATTGATAACTGGAGCAGCCAACCCACCTAGTATTCCCAATGCCACTGACTGTGGATTTAACAATACATTAGGCCGGAAGGCATTGAAACCCAGATACGGTGACACATTCAACGAAGGCAGAAATTCAGCCCGTGCCACAGCGACATCGACGTTGGCCGCTTCCAGTTCACGCTCAGCTTGACGAATATCGGGGCGACGGTATACTAGTTGAGTGGGCAAACCAGCCGACACGGCTGTTGGCAAGGACTGTTTTTCAATCGAAGCTCCCCGTGCTACTGCCTGCGGATAGCGACCCAGCAAGACGTTCAACTGATTTTCGGTTTCAACGATCTCCTGCTGCACCCGCCCCTCCAGCCCGCGCGTATTGAGCAGTTGCGCTCTAAACTGCTGTACGGCCAATTCAGTAACCCGTCCGGCGGCTTTCTGCACGTCAACTAACTCAAGGGCTTTTTGCTGTAATTCAACGTTTTCGCCAATGATTTCCAGCTCTGCATCTAAAGCCAGCAACGAGTAATACAACCGGGCCACATCGGCCGTGAGGGCAGTAACAACCAGGTTACGGCCTTCTTCCGATGCCAGGATGCGTGTATAAGCTGCCTTTCGTCGGTTGCGAAGTTTTCCCCAGAGATCAATCTCCCATGAGCTACGCAGGCCCACAAAGTAGTCAGGTGTAGGGTTCGGAATTTGGCTTGCCCCCGAAATGTTATCCGACAGGTTGGTATCATAATTACCCACCCCATTGAGTGTGTAACGACCATAGCGATCAACGCCTGCTGTAGCCACAGCATCGACTCGCGGTAATAAAGCGCCCTGACTGATACCATAGTTGGCTTTTGCGATTTCAATACGCTGAAGGGTAATCTTCAAATCAGGGTTTCGCGCCAATGCCGTGTCGATCAGCGCCACCAGCCTGGTGTCGGTAAATACTAGTTGATGAGGCCACTCACCAATGCTGCTCGAATCGATTCGCCCCGTATCAGGGCGACCTGCAAATGACTGAGGTACAGGAATTTTCGGCACTGAAGATGGCGTATGCTGAATGCGGCAACTACCCAGGCTTCCGGCAAAAAATAAACTCAATAAAAAATAGGAGGCTTTATGATTCTTGAAGAACGGCACCATTGGGATTCGTTTTGGTGGATACAGATTCTGGTTTTATAGCATCGGCAGGCGCTGACTTCGGACTAAACCGTTGGGCAATTTTGGCGAACAACACATATAATCCCGGCACTAGTACCAGGCCAAATACGGTTCCGATGAACATGCCTCCCGCAGCAGCCGTCCCGATAGAACGGTTACCCAGTGCCCCGGCTCCCGACGCAATGCAAAGGGGAATGAGTCCGGCAATGAATGCCAGAGAAGTCATCAAAATAGGCCGCAAACGAGTGACAGCCCCTTCAATAGCCGCTTTTATAATGGGCAGTCCCTCCTGTTGACGCTGATTGGCAAACTCGACAATCAGGATCGCATTTTTCCCTAACAGGCCAATAAGCATGACCAGCGATACCTGAGCGTAGATGTTATTTTGTAGTCCCGCCAGTTGCAGACATAAAAACGAGCCAAAAATTCCGGCAGGTAAGGATAACAAGACGGGCAAAGGCAAAAACAAGCTTTCGTATTGCGCTACAAGCAATAAATACACGAAGACCAGGCAAAGCAAAAAGATCAAAATAGCCTGATCGCCGGACAAAACTTCCTCGCGCGACATTCCCGACCAGGCAAACGAGTACCCTTTAGGCAGCTCTTTATCAGCCACTTCCTGCACAGTTCGTAGTGCATCACCACTGCTATAGCCCGGTGCCGGATCGCCGTTAATCATCGCCGACATGTACATGTTGTAGCGTGTAATCTGCTCTGGGCCATACACCCGCTCTAGGCGAATAAAATTTGAGTAAGGCACCATCTCGCCCGATTTGTTCTTAACCCGAAGGCTCAAAATATCTTCGGGCTTGGCTCGGTATTCGGGCGAGGCCTGCACCATGACCTTGTACATTTGCCCAAACCGGATGAAATTCGAGGCATAATAACTTCCCATCAGCGTTTGCAGCGTACTCATGGCATTGTCGATGGATACCCCTTTCTGGGCCGCTTTATCCTGATCTACTTGTAGTAAATACTGCGGGAAGCTCGGGTCGAAGCTTGTAAATGCATTCCCAATTTCGGGTCGTTTTTTCAGCGCAGCAATAAATGCATCGGTCACTTTTTTGGTCTTTTGCAGATCACCAGAACCTGTTCGATCAAGCAGGCGTAATTCAAAACCGCTGGAGTTACCGAAACCAGGAACCGTAGGCGGAGGAAAAAACTGGATGCTGGCGTCCTGTACGCCCTTGGTGTTGGTTTCCAGGGCAGCAATAATCTCTTCCAGCGATTGTTTACGTTCATCCCAGTTCTTCAGGTTAATCATACCCATACCGTACGAAGCGCCAACGCCATCGGTCATCAGGCTAAATCCGGCCAGCGTCGATACGTTTTCAACTGCGTCCATCTTCGAGGCTACCTGCTGAATTTTATCAAGCACATCTTCTGTCCGCTTCAGGGTTGCGCCAACGGGTGTGGTCACGCTTACGTAAATCATCCCCTGATCTTCGGTCGGGATGAAGCCACTCGGCAAAAACGAAGCAATGCCCCAGGTCCCTCCGGCAAACAAAGCCAGCATGGCCAGCGTAACGGCAGTCCGACTGGCAACTCGTTTTAGTAACCGCTGGTAACGTCCCGTTAGTGCATCGAAGCCTCGATTGAAACGGGCAAAGAAACGCCCCAACAGACCCGTTGATTTATGATCATGTGCCGGACGTAGCAGCAAGGCGCACAAGGCTGGCGTAAGCGTAACGGCGTTGATACCCGAGATAACAATGGCTACTGCCAACGTCAGGGAAAATTGCCGGTAGAAAATCCCAACCGGGCCCGACATGAACGCTACCGGGACAAATACAGCCGACATGACCAGCGTAATAGCCACCAGTGCTCCGCTGATTTCGTTCATGGCGGCAAATGTTGCTTCTCTCGGCGACAGGTTACCAGCCCCAGTCTCCGCCATTTTAGCGTGTACTGCTTCGACCACGACAATGGCGTTATCGACCACAATACCGATGGCCAGCACCAGGGCAAAGAGGGTGAGTAGGTTGATCGAAAAGCCAATCATACTCATGAAGGCAAATGCCCCTACCAAAGCAACCGGAACGGCCAGTGCACAAATCAGCGTAGAACGCCAGTCCTGCAAAAACAGGAATACAACCAGGAATACTAATACAAATGCTTCGATCAGGGTTCGGATAACTTCGTGAATCGAGGCATCCAGAAAACGCGACACATCGTAAGCGAAGTTATAGGTCATGCCCGGTGGGAAGTTGGTTTTCTTCAACTCCGCCATCCTGGCTTTCACGTTGTTAATTACGTCGCTGGCATTCGAACCGGGCCGTTGCTTGAGCATAATCGATGCCGACGGTCGTCCATCCGTTTTGGACAGAACATCGTAATCAAGGGAACCGAATTCGATCTCGGCCACATCTCTCAGGCGAAGAATCGATCCGTTAGATTCCGCCCGAAGCACCAGATTTTCATATTGTTTGGGGTCGAAGAATTTACCGCTGTAGCGCAGCACATATTGTAGCATCTGCGGAGCGCGGTCGGCACTTTCGCCCGCTTTACCGGGAGCAGCTTCAACATTCTGTTCCCGAATGGCGCTGATAACTTCATCGGGCGATACGCCGTAGGATGCCATGCGATCAGGTTTGAGCCAGATCCGCATCGAATATTCGCGAGAACCCATAATATCGGCAAACCCAACTCCGTCGATTCGCTTTAACTCAGCTAATACGTTGATATCGGCGAAGTTATAGATGAATTTTTCGTCTACGCTGGGATCATCACTGAAAATATTGAGATACAACAGCATACTGTTCACCTCTTTTTCGGTCGATACACCGGCCTTGATTACCTCTTCGGGGAGTTCATCCAGCACTGTCGTTACACGGTTCTGGACACTCATGGCCGCCAGATCGGGATCGGTCCCCACATTGAAGAATACCTGAATCAACGTAGTGCCGTCATTGCCAGATACCGAATTCATATATACCATACCCGGCACCCCGTTGATAGCTCGCTCCAGCGGCATGGCTACGGCTTTGGTGGCAACTTCGGCATTAGCGCCGGTATACTTGGCGGTTACGGTAACGGAAGGCGGCACAATATCAGGGAACTGGGTAACAGGCAGTCCCATCAGTGCCAGAAAACCCAGCAGCGTAATCAGCACCGAAATAACGGCTGATAGCAGTGGGCGCTTTATGAATAAATCGAACATGAAACAATCGACAAATTATTGTTGAGCTAGTGTATTTTGGGTAGACAAACTGTCCGCAGCGACGGCTGTTGGAATGATCTGATCGCCATCCCGAATATTCTGAATGCCTTCATAGACAACCCGATCACCCGGTTGCAGGCCCGACTTAACAATGTAATTCTGGCCAACACGCGCCTGGGGCACAAAACTCCGTGACTTCACCTTATTGGCCTTATCGACCACATACACGTAGTTTTTATCCTGCACCTCAAAAACTGCTTTCTGAGGAACCAGCAAAGCGTCACTGACGATACTCGGCAACCGAATTTTACCCGATGAACCATGTTTCAGCATGTTGAGTGGATTCGGGAACCGCGCTCGAAACGCAATGGTGCCGGATTCTTCTTCAAAAACACTCTCCATCGTTTCAATTCGCCCTTTTTGTGGATAGGGCGTTTCGTCGGCCAGCATCATTTCGACTTCCTGCCCATTCTTACCGACCAGATCGCGGTGTTTTTTCAAAAAGCCCAAATACTCCTTCTCTGACACGTCGAAGTAAGCGAACACCTCGTGAATATCAGACACTTCTGTTAGCAGGGCACCCTCTTCGATGAGACTGCCCATTTTGAAGGGAATGCGGTTGATTACGCCATCGAAAGGCGCCCGGATATTCGCATGCGCCAATCGAAGCGAAGCCGTCGACTGGGCGGATTGAGCTTCTTCAACCTGTGCACGGGCCGCATCGAGTTTGGCCTTTGCCAGTTCCAGTTCGGAGGGAGAGACAATTTTTTTGTCGACCAGCAACTTCACCCGCTCTACTTCGACTTCTGCCGTTTTAGCACCCGCCAGTGCACTTCTTAAACTAGCGCGCGCTTTATCGAGCCCGACTTTATATTCGGCCGCATTCAGGCTAAACAGCAGTTGACCCTGCCGAACGGTCTGACCTTCATCGACATATATTTTTTCCAGGAAACCGGACACGCGAGCACGAATTTCCACGTTCCGAACGGCCTCCATGGTTGTGACATAATCGCGTTGCAGCGTGGTAGACTGTCGGGACAACTGAACAACGGGTAACGTTAGTTTTTCAGGCTCCTCTGTTTTTGTCTCGCGACCCGAACAACCAACCACCACTACGCCCACCAGGAACGTACCAGTCCATCTCACTAAATTTTTCATACTTGAATTGAACTATAGGGTAACCGTATCAGAGGGATATACCGATTCCCTCCGACGAAGCGGCTCCAGAAAATGAATAATAAATCGTGTTCTAGCGGCTAATAGACTGATAGGTAGCCGTATAGATGACTCCAAACAGAGTCCTGGTTTAAACCAGAATCTGCGGGGGCGGAGCAACAATTTCCTGAATATGGGCAGGAATAGACGCAGGCGTAAAGGGCCTGCTTTCTGTTATAAGATACCGAACGGGTGCTAGTATGGGAGCAAAAACAAATAAGGGATGAAAGTCGTAATCTTGTTCCAGTTCGGTCACCTCCGACTCATCATCTGGATCGTCATGTTCGGGTACTGCATCATAAAAACCGAAGCATTCTTCCAATAAGAACTCACCAATACTTTCAATTTTATTGACCGACAAATCTTCATGGTAAGCAACAGTTCGGCTTGTCAGCAGTGCCGTATCGCGGACACCTATACTCAGGTTGATAACGTTCAACGCCATCAACAAACCAAGTAGCTGGTAAACCCAAAAGTTATAATATTGCCTCTTCATATCGTTCGGAAACCAAATATAGTCCGAAAGCAATATAAACTCAACTGATTACCTATCAGTTAGTTATAATACTTAGATAAAGCTAATACATTCAAAGATAGATTAAATTTTAATTAAAATCTTCTAATCTACGCATGACTTTTCTACGAATTACGAAGCCACATCCCTATCTAAACAGTATTCAAATCTGGTATGAAGGCTCATTCCCCACTGATGAACGGCGTAGTTTTGCTGATTTGGTAACACTTCTCTCCTGCCCGGATATGCATTTCTGTGCGCTGATCGATACCAATCAGCTTGTGGGTTTCATCATCTACTGGCAATGGCCAGATGCCCTCTTTGTCGAACATTTTGCCATCGATCCGGCACAACGTGGCAAACAAGTTGGCCAGCAGGCACTGGCGCAGTTACTGGGCACAGACTACACGTATATTATCCTGGAAGTCGAACGACCCGAGGATGAATTGAGCCAACGACGGGTTCGGTTTTACGAACGACAGGGCTTTTTTCTTAACCTCTTTGACTACGTTCAGCCACCTTATCAGCCAGGAAAAGCAGCTATACCGATGCGCTTAATGTCAATTCCGTCTATTGCGAATCAAAGCGATTTTGATACGTTCAGTGAGCTTATTAAAAAGCAGGTTTATGAGCGATTTTATCGATAATTACGCTGGTTTCCAGATCACCGATCGGTCGATGCTGGCAATGGTAGTTCGTCCGGTTAAGGTCATCGCCAGTTCAAATTCGGTTCTGAGGATAGTCATTACTTTCGAGACGCCGTCAGCTCCTCCACAAGCCAGCCCGAAGCAAACTGGTTTTCCAACCAGTACGGCATCGGCACCTTGCGCCAGCGCTTTTAGCACATCGGTTCCTCTTCGGATGCCTCCGTCCATAAGTAGCGGTACCCGTTTGTTCACCTGATTGGCAATACCGGGGAGCACATCAATGGTCGCGGGTACCGTATCCAGGTTACGCCCACTGTGATTGGAGACAATAATTCCCGATACGCCTGCCTGAACAGCCTGTTCAGCGTCGGCAGGATTTAAAATTCCTTTCAGCAAAACCGGGATATTAGAGAATGAATTTAACCAGTCGATGTCGGCCCAGGTCAATAGCTTTTTCTGATCGCCCAATCCATGCATATAAGGCGCTTTCACCTCGTCGGGTAATCGAAAATTTACGCGATCCTGCCGATTCCGGATTCCGGGAACGGGCGTATCGACAGTCACGCAAAGTGCACGACAACCCACTGCTTCTGCTTTTTGAACCAGATCTTTAACTAAACTTCGATCATCCTGAACATACAACTGAAACCAGAGAGGCTGGGTAGCAACTTCTGCAATTTCCTCCAATGGAGTCGTTGTAAAGGAACTGATAACATACGTAGCTGAAGCGACACCTGCTCCACGGGCTGTGGCCAGTTCACCTTCAGGATGCATGATTTTATGAAAAGCAGTTGGCGCAATGAGAATTGGGTACGGCAACTCATCGCCGAACAGCGAAATCCGGGTATCAAGCTGACTAACGTCTCTCAGTACACTTGGATTGAGTTTTAGATTATCCAGAGACTCACGATTCCATCGGACGGTCAATTCATCGGCAGCCCCACTGGCGACATATTCGTACGCCATTTTTGTCATTATCTCTGCTGCTCTTTTCTCAAGGTCAAACAGATTAATAATGTCGGATAAATCGACGTGAGTATTCGGTACTGTCTTAGTGGGCTTGAATTCAGGGTTGTGCTGGTCGTTCATACCTCAGAAAGGTTATACGTTCGCTGAGCTACCGTTGCGTAGCAAAACGACCAGCACAGAATGTTCTATATGTCTGTTATACTTGAACTACTGGAAAAGGGAATCGGATTACCGTTGAATAATAATTCCAGGCGCTCCCTGACGTTTGTTCTAAATAACCATATATGGGTTGTGAAGGGGGAACATTACTGAACGTTAGAGCAACTGTCTGTTTACCATTCAACACTTTTGTTCCCGCATTACCAACTATGCCCGCTCCGGCAAATCCTTGAAGATTGAACTGATTCTGACTAAAGTTTTCTACAGAAAAGACCATCACATAGTTAGAAACTGAGGTTATTCCATAGGCGATTGGCTCAAAATGCATTTGGATGATCGGATTACGACTAGGCGTATTCTGTCTGTTGAAGCCAGCATAAGGAGTTGTAGCATCTGCCTGAACAATGTCAGGCCGGATAAACGTAAGATTCGTGCGGCCTTTGCCAACTGTTTTCGTTACGCTCAGCGTATCGATTGAAAAGAAAGAAGGCCAGGGAAAGCCTATGACCAACCCCGGTGAAGTAAATGTATCCAGTAATTTCTCTAAAGAGGTCTCCGCTTTAAAGTCGTCGAAGTTGATTTTGTTTTTTTCAAATTTTGCTAACTTCATTTGCTTAGGCAGTTTATGTTTACGATACTCCTCACCACAAATGTTACAGCTTAAGCAAACGTTTGGTATCTGTTTTTTAGTAAACGGCAAACGCTGACTAGCCTTGCGCCAACAACAAATCGGCCCGGCTGATTGCGCTTGGCAATCGACCGGGCCGATTTGTAACTATTTATAAGTGTGTCAATTATGCGTTCTGCTTCATCCGAATGATGTTCAGTGCAGCGCCCGCTTTAAACCACTCAATCTGACCTTCGTTGTACGTATGATTGACCGGAAATTCATCCGTTGTGCCGTCAGCATGGTGCAGGACGATTTCGAGCGGACGACCTGGAGAGAACTCCGTTAGGCCGTCGATGTCGATTACATCGTCTTCCTGAATTTTATCGTAATCGGCAGGATTGGCGAACGTTAGGGCCAGCATACCTTGCTTTTTCAGGTTGGTTTCGTGAATCCGGGCGAATGAACGTACCAGAATAGCCCGAACACCCAGGAAGCGAGGCTCCATAGCTGCGTGCTCACGTGACGAACCTTCACCATAGTTTTCATCTCCTACCACAATCGAACCGATGCCAGCGGCTTTGTAAGCCCGTTGTACAGCAGGTACTTCGCCATATTCGCCGGTCAATTGATTTTTCACGGTGTTGGTCTTCTCGTTGTAGAAGTTCACCGCACCAATCAGCATATTGTTCGAAATGTTATCGAGGTGACCACGGTATTTCAACCACGGACCCGCCATCGAAATATGGTCGGTTGTGCACTTGCCTTTCGCTTTGATCAGCAATTTCAATCCTTTCAGATCCGTACCTTCCCAGGCTGCAAACGGAGCCAAAAGTTGCAGACGATCAGACGTTGGCGACACGATTACCTGTACAGCAGAGCCGTCTTCGGCGGGTGCCTGATAACCAGCGTCGTCAACAGCGTAGCCTTTAACAGGCTGCTCGATACCCTGTGGCTCATCGAGCATTACCTGCTCACCAGCTTCGTTGGTCAGCGTGTCTGTCATTGGGTTGAACGTCAGGTCACCGGCAATAACGAGCGCCGTTACGATTTCGGGCGAGGCCACGAAAGCATGGGTGCTGGCGTTACCATCGTTCCGCTTGGCGAAGTTCCGGTTGAACGACGTAATGATCGAGTTTTTGCGGGTTGGATCGTCCATATGACGCGCCCATTGCCCGATACAGGGACCGCAGGCATTGGCCAGAACAACACCACCAATTTCATCGAATGTAGCCAGAAGGCCATCACGTTCGGCCGTGAACCGAACCAGTTCTGAACCCGGCGTTACCGTAAATTCAGCTTTGGTTTTCAAATTCTTAGCCGTTGCCTGAGCCGCTACAGAAGCCGAACGGGTCATATCTTCGTAGCTGGAGTTGGTGCATGAGCCAATCAGACCAACGTCAAGCTTGGCAGGCCAGTTATTTTCTTTTACCGCTTTCGCAAAGTTAGACAGCGGCCAGGCCAAATCTGGAGTGAATGGACCGTTAATATGTGGTTCCAGTGTAGACAGGTCAATTTCGATCAACTGATCGTAGTAGGAAGCAGGATCTGCATAGACTTCTTCATCCGCACGCAGGTCAGCTTTCACGGCGTCGGCAGCTGCGGCAATATCAGCCCGGCTGGTCGCCTTCAGATAGTCGGCCATTTTCTCATCGTACGCGAAAATCGACGTCGTAGCACCAATTTCGGCACCCATGTTACAGATGGTACCTTTACCAGTCGCCGACAAACTCTCAGCCCCTTCGCCGAAATATTCGACGATACAACCGGTTCCACCTTTTACGGTCAGGATACCGGCTACCCGAAGGATAACGTCTTTGGCTGATGCCCAACCGCTCAATTTGCCGGTCAGCTTCACGCCAATCAGTTTCGGCATTTTCAATTCCCAGGCCAGACCTGCCATTACGTCGCAGGCATCGGCACCACCAACACCAATGGCGATCATGCCCAGACCACCTGCATTTGGCGTGTGCGAGTCGGTACCGATCATCATTCCACCCGGAAAGGCGTAGTTTTCAATCACCACCTGGTGAATAATTCCTGCGCCGGGCTTCCAGAAGCCGATGCCATATTTATTGGAAATGGAGGCAAGGAAATCGTATACTTCTTTGTTTTTGCTTTTAGCAATATCTAAATCCTGTACGGCCCCTACTTCGGCCTGAATCAAGTGGTCGCAGTGAACGGTAGAAGGGACAGCTACTTGTGGCCGACCTGCCTGCATAAACTGCAACAGAGCCATTTGAGCCGTTGCATCCTGCATGGCTACACGGTCGGGTGCAAAATCCACATAGGCTTTTCCCCGCTCGAATGCCTGGGTTGTTTCACCGCCAAAAAGGTGACTGTATAAAATCTTCTCCGACAAAGTCAGCGGTTTGCCCACTGCCTGCCGGGCTGCTTCGACGCGTTTGCCGAGGTTAGCGTACACGCGCTGAATCATGTCTAAGTCAAAAGCCATAGTAAGTAGGATAACAGGTTACTGAAAGTATATTCTATAAAGACAACCAAAGAATTCAGGAAATGAATTCCAATGCATGGCTCAAAAATAGAAGATTCTGGCTCGTTTTGGAAATATTCTGACAATTTGGAAATATTCTGACAAATGGATACTAAGCGTGTATCCATCTATTCTATAGTCTATACCTTACCGTTCGCTCTGTTTATCCCTTATAGGTAGCAATAAATAGGTATAGAGCCGGTATATTGTTGGTTGAATCCGCATTAACCCGTTTATCGTATCAATTAATATCAAACGAAAACGATTGATGCACAGACATTAACTCGCATGATAAAGCAAACCACCATCCTATCTATTACTGCCCTAGTGGCCCTAGCTCTTACATTTTCATCGTGCAGTAACGATGAAAACCCGACGATCACGTCAACAACAACTAAGTTGACGGCAACGCTCAATGGGGCTGGCGAGAAGCCAACATCTACGTCCTCTACCGCTACAGGTACGTTCGCTGGAGTGATTGATGAATCAACCAGAGTGTTAAGTTATACGGTAACTTACACTGGGCCTTTCACCTCTTCGTTAACTGCCGGGCACTTACATCGGATTACCGCAGCAGACGGAACAGGAGGTGTTGAAATTCCTTTTACGAGTTTAACCAGCCCTATTATTGGGACATTTCAATTGGCCAATCAGAATCGGGTCGATAGTCTTAAAAATGGCTTCTATTATGCTAACCTGCACACAGCTATCTATAAAGGGGGTGAGATTCGCGGTGATATCAAGAAGCAATAGTCATTAATCTCCATTAGTTGTAAAGACGAAAAAGGCCAGTCCATTTATACGGACTGGCCTTTTTGCGTTTCATCTCACAATGCGCTTACGCCACGGTGATTGTCTGTGCAGGTTTATTGGTCGCCGGGTTCTTTGGTAGAATCACTTTCAGCACTCCATCGGCGTAACTGGCCGAGATGCTTTCGGTGAGAACTTTATCGTTGAGTCGGAAAGACCGTTCAAAAGATCGATTGCCGTATTCCTGATAGGTATAGTTGCCCGTTGCAGACTGCTCGTTTGTATCTGATTCAGTTCCTTGATACGAAACCGTCAGTACATCGTCTTTTACAGTCAGTTTTACATTTTCTTTTACTAGAGCCGCTGCAAATAGGGAGATCGTATACTCGATGTCGGTTTCTTCAATATTGACAGGTACCTGATGAAAACCACCTGCGTGACGGCCCCAGAATCCCCCGAATTTACCGCGCCCAAACATTGGCCCGCCCCAGGGGCCACCAAATTTACCGCGTCCCGAATGGCCGCAACCGCCTTTATGTTCTGATTGAAATGCTTGTTTGTTATACATGGTTGTGTGTGTTTTAGTCTTGTGTTTACTGATTTTATTTTTGTGTATTTACTTGTTCTGGCTTAGCCAATAGGAATAACCCGTTCATAACTCTTGATACTCATTGGTGAACGATAGCTGGGATTGTCGATGGATATAATGTTCGATGACTGCCAGTCACCGCGTTCAAATCGTCCGAATGCCCTTCCCGCTAACCGGGCTCCTACTACCCGAACCAGCAGGAATGCGCCTAAACCGACCAGCAGAACTTTTAAAATAAGGGTTAGTAGAAACAGTGCCAACCCGACCGCCAGTGCTAAGCCGGCTACTCTCCAAATGATGTTCATGTTGTTTAATTTTTTATGGTTTACGAAAAGCCAGTTCTGCCAGAAGTGGGTGGAGACGAAAGGAGACGGCCGATTTTTTCGAGACTCCTACTCCCAGCTTTGAAGCTTTAGTAGGGATGACGGAGAAGGGCGTGATTTTACTTTAAGAGATGATAAAGTTTTTTTTAAAGAATAGATTAATCAATTAGAAAATCTGGAGAAACTACAAATTAATAGACTGATTGTCAGGACATTTTAACTTCTTTTTCTGAATAAAAATAATTTAAGAAATAGGTATTATTTGCTCTTTAGCAGAGTTAGGACTTTTGCTTAGAGCCGTGCCACGGTTACTTTAAGTATCATTACAAACCGTGGCACGGCTCTAAGCAAAAGTCCTAAGAATATAAGTCCAAGATATAGTTAGCACTAACTATTGAGATTGACCCGGAGCCGATTGATTTTTAGGCCTGAAAACACCCATATCGGAAATAGGAATCAATTCATCTCTTTATGAAACTATCGTCGATTTTAGTAGTAGTCAGTTTCTTAGTGGCACTCGTTGCCTGTGGGCCACGCAAAATGGACGTTGAAGATGTTATTGCGCATGCCGACACAGCAGTCGTTGAAGTACGTGGCTTTCAGGCAAATAATCGGAGTATGCTAGGTGCAGGATTTATCATCAATGCGAAGGGCCTCATTGTGACCAATTATCACGTCATCCGCGACGCCGAACGGATTGAAGTAACGTTATCGAACGGGCAAACCTATCCTGTATTAGGAATTGTGGATTATAACTACAATGATGCGGGTTATCCCGATTTTGCCATACTCAAAATTGATGCATCAACTGACCTACCGGGTCTGCCTTTGGGTGACGATAAGAAATTAAAGCCCGGCGAAACAGTGGTAACGATCGGTAATCCAATTGCTTATGCACACACGCCTTCGGTAGGCAATTTCGCCCAGCACAGGCAACTCGATAGTGTGGCGTATCTACAAATAACGGCCCCTATTTCACATGGGAATAGTGGTGGACCTTTACTTAATCTCTATGGCGAAGTAGTTGGGATTAACACCCTTGGGGATGAACGTGGTCAAAATCTCAATTTTGCGTTATCGGTGCAGTATATAAAAGAAGCTCTTGATAAACAGGGGTCTTCGGTTCGGTATACCGTTAGTGATGTATTGGCTTTGCAGAAAAAACGCGATGCGGAGCAGTTTGAAAAATTGTTTACGACCTACGAGCATCCGCAAAAACTCTTCTCCATGCTATACCCGCGTGGCTGGAAAACCTTCCAGAACGATCGTTGGCGGTATGGGGTCGATCCGGACACCAGCTATGTTCAAACCTGTGTGTTTGCTCCAGATGGTGCCTATAATGCAGAAACGGGCTATTTGGCGGGTGGCATCCGGGTGATTTTCTACCGGCCATCCAGCGGACGGGTCTGGAACGGCATTCTGAATCGATGGCCAGTGGCGTTCAAGCGAAGAACACTGGATGCTAATAATGGCTTTGCCTTTACAGATTCATCGGTGATTAATCTGGATCAAATTCCAACCCGACTCTACACAGCCATTGGACGCAATGAAAATATCAGCGAGATTGAGCTGGATCGATTTTTAGTATCTGCTCAACCCAACTACCTGCTTTCGATCGAGTTAGCTTGTCCCAACAGCCAATCGCAGATATACGATACGTACTACCGGGCCATTTTGCAATCCTTCCGGTTCGGCCTGGATCGGGGAACATTGCCGTAGATTATCTTCCCAAAATTGAAGGCAGATTTTTATGATAAATATGATTTTCAAAGATTTATCATAAAAATCTGCCTTCAATTTTAGCCAACAATTTTCAGAATCGTCTGATACAGCACTTCGCTCCCTAAGGCCAAATCTTCATAGGAGGCATATTCAAGGGGATTATGACTGATTCCATCTTTACATCGAACAAAAATCATCCCGTAATCACAAGCTTCCGACATGACAAGGGCATCGTGAAATGGCCCACTGACGAGTTCCGGGGCATCTAGTCCTAGTTCGGTACAACTGTCCCGGATTGTATCTTTAATCCAGTCAGCACAGTAGCTTGATTTTATATCGGTATCAACAGTTAGCTCATACGTGAGTCCGTGTGTTTCGGTGATTTCAGAAATGGCCTCTTTTAACTGCCGTTCGCAGGTGTCGCGTCGTTCCATATCGATATCCCTGAATTCTATGGTCATACTAACGGCTTCGGGGATAATGTTTCGGGACGATGGAAACACATTTAATGTCCCAACCGTACCCACCGTAGGCGCTGGAGCAAACTGCGACGCAATCTCATTAACGGCAACGACAACTTTGGCTGCTCCTAACAGTGCATCTTTTCGGAGTGGCATCGGTACCGAACCGGCGTGGCCAGCCATGCCTTTCAGGGTTAAACTGAGCAAAAGCGGGCCTGCAATGCCGCTTACGATGCCAATGGGCTTGTTGGATTTATCTAATATCGGCCCCTGTTCGATGTGCAGTTCCAGAAAACACCGAATGCTTCCGGGTGCGTATTGATCTTCTTTAAAGTTAGTGATGTCGCAGCCAAAGTCAAGCAGTGCCTGTTCGCGGGTGATACCCTCTTTATCTTTCCGTTGCAGTTCTCCCTCTTCCAGTTTCCCCAGAATACCCCTCGAGCCAAAGAGGCCTTTGTTGAAACGCCAGCTTTCTTCATCGGCAAAGGCAATGACATCGATACTGGTTTCCGGTACAATACCTTTTTCGGCGATGGTACAAACGGCTTCAATGGCGCACAATACACCTGCAATTCCGTCGAACCGGCCTCCATATGGTTGGGTGTCCAAATGAGAGCCCGTCATTAAAATCGGTGCATCTGGATTTTTGCCCTTAAGTCGCCCAATCAGATTACCAAAGCTATCGATGCGTACGGTTAGTCCGGCAGCTTCCATCCAGCCTTTGGCGTGTTCAAACATCTTTTTTTCCAGGGCCGAATGAGCCGGTCGGCACATACCAGTTTCGCCAATTTTTCCGATCTCACTCGAAACCTCAAAGAAATGCTGAAGACGTGCTGCGTTTATGTTCATAAGGATAATTAGAACGAATGGATCAGAAACTCACGACCCTCGATAGGTCGAATATCCAAACGGGTTCAACAGTAAGGGTACATGGTAATGCTCGCCGATGGTGACGGTGAAGGTGATTTCAACGAATGGGTAAAACGTGGGGGTGCCAATCTGCTCAAAATAGGCACTGGTTTCAAATCGTAATTTGTAGATACCCGTTGGCAAAACGATTTCTTTAGGCAGTAAATCACTAATCCGTCCATCTGAGTCGGTTACTCCCCGTGTTATTTCCGTCCATTCCCGTTGTTGATGGTACAGGATAATAGTAACGGCTTCTGCCGGTTTCCCGCGGGTTGTATCGAGAATATGGGTAGTTATAACACTCATGATACCAGAAGTTTTTCCAGACGAATTTCAGTAATTTTATTCTGTTCCTGCATGGCAATCTGAATTTCTTCTTCCGGTGAATTAAGTAATCTTGCTTCCAGAATTTCCAGCATTTCTTCGGCAGATTTTCCGGTAGCGCAAACGATGAAAATATAGCCGAACTTCTCTTCGTAAAACTGATTCCCCTCAGCCAACATTTCCAAAACGCTCAGCGAAGCCGTCGAAACACTCGCCTGTTCGCCCTCGGCCCAGGCAGCAGTCGTAGCAAATTTCGCCCGTAACGAATCAATATCGCCAATTTTGGGATGGTGATCGAAAGCCTCGCGCCAATCTCGTTCATCAAGCCCAAACCAGATAACTTCAGCCTGTTCAAACAGACTTTCCCGGCTCTCGATAGGGAATAGTTTAGCCATTTCATTGACCCATGTCGTTGAGCCGCAACAGGTAGAAAGGGCCGATTTGAGAGCGGGGATGGGCAACTGATTTAATTCGGGTAGTGTCATGATTATATTTTTAAACACGGAGAATACAAAGTCATAACCGATTCTGTAGAGTAATTTCTTTTTGTACTTCTTTGTGTACTCCTTGTCTCCGTGTTTAAATCATTTAATTTCCTCTCAGATAGTCGTTGGAAAGCGGTTCACGTTCTTGTAATAGATATACACTGCGGGCTCTTTGCCCATTGCGGTGAACCACTGCTGGCAATAGGGTGCCATCCAGATCGAATCCCCTTTTTTGATCGGATACCAATCCTGATCGAGTCTATACACGCCCTGCCCCTGCAGATAGATCAGGCCATGTTCCATGATGTGCGTTTCTACCAACGGTAAGTGTCCGCCGGGATCATAGGTAAAAATATTGACGGCCATATCGAACGACAACTCATCGGGCAATAGCACCTGCAATCGCAAGGCAGGGTCGCCCATATAAGAGGGGCCTTCCATATGGGCAGCATCCCCAAAGATTACGGGCGGCACCTCATAGCCATCCAGTTTTTCATAGACTTTATGGAACGTCAGCAGTTGTGTGCCCGCTTCCGGGTTTTCGAACGTATACGCGTTACCAATCGGAATATACACGAACTGACCCGTTTTTAGCAGTTTTTCTTCACCACTTACCGTCGCCGTGCACTGCCCCTGAATGACGTAGAAAAACAGCTGCGAGACTATTGTCGAGCCAACGAGTTTCCCAGTTTCCTTCAATGTAATGAGCGTCTGACACAGGTTAGCCCCCATTTGCTCGTTGATAATGACGTTTACAGTGCAATTGTCCCAACCTGGCACACGGCTATTGATGTAGCCATCGGGACTGATAACGGCATGATTACGTTTGACAACGGACCGGGTAAGTGCTGAAATTTCCATAGACATTAGTTAGTTTGGACTATGGTTTTTTTGTCATTCCGACCTTAGGAGGAATCTCAACGATATATATTAATCAAGCTTGAGATTCCTCCTAAGGTCGGAATGACAAAAATCCATCAATAAGGTGATTTATAAATTTATCGGCAACCAGAATCGCGGCTGCCATATCTGTCAATTCAACATCTTCCAGCGGATTATGGCTGATTCCGTTAAAACAGCGCACAAATAGCATGGCTATGGGCGAAACCGTCGAAATAGGAACGCCATCGTGGCCAGCACCGCTCACTAAGTCAATGCGCTCATAACCAGACTCATTTATCGACTGACTGAGTAATTCATTCAGCTTAGCATCGCAGGCGACGGGAGCTGTTTCCTGAATCAAGTTCCAGCGGAAATGAATTGTTCGCTCGGCGCATAGATTGGCACATAGCTTCTGTAGTTTCAGGCAGGCAGCCTCCAGGGCTGTCACATTATTGCTACGCACATCCAAACTACAACTTACCTTCCCCGGAATGACGTTACTAGCGGCATTGACAACGTTTAGTTTCCCAACTGTAGCAACAAGGTTGTATCTATTGGCAAAGCCAAATTTTTCAACCTCCAGAATAAACTCAGCGGCAGCACACAAGGCATCCTGGCGCATGTTCATGGGTACGGTTCCTGCATGACCGGCCACTCCGGTAAACTCGATTTCTATTCGTTTTTGACCGGCAATTGCCGTAACAATGGCTACAGGCACATTTCGCTCGTACAAGACAGGACCCTGCTCAATATGGATTTCAAAATAACCAAGCCAATCGTCGGGTGCAATCGCATCAGCTGAAAACTGATCGACATCACCACCGATTGTCTGAATCACTTCGCTGAGTGTCGTGCCCGATTCATCTTGTTTAACCAATAAACTCCTATCAAACGAACCGGCTACGACTTTACTCCCCAGATAAGTGGTGTGAAACCGAACGCCTTCCTCGTCACTGAACGCAATTAACTCCAGATTAAACGGCAGCGATCTATCTGATTGACTGAGCTTTTCGAGTAAATCAAGCCCCATAATCACGCCCATCGGCCCGTCGAACTTTCCGGCATTGACGACTGTGTCCATGTGCGATGCGAGCACAAACGTTTTAGCACCTGCTATCGGGCTCACCAAGCGACCTCTAACATTGCCAATGGCGTCGACCCGCGTTTGCAGACCAGCGTTTTGCATCCATTGCTGAATCAGCCGACTTCCCTCCAGAAACGCCTTTGTTCCGAACGTTCGGGTAACGCAGGTTGGGTCATCACTGATTGCTGCCAGTTGATTGATTTTGTCCAGTACGTTTTCAGCCCGTTGCGCGTAGTTGGTCATATCAATCTGCCAGCGTTCAATTTCACAAAATTCCCATTTTCAAAAACCAGTTCGTCAGCCAGATACGTTTGCTCAACAACACCATATAGTTTCTCATTTAGATACGGAGTTACCTTATGCTTGTGTTGCAATGAATCTTCCGAAATAGTAAACGATTCTTCTGGATTCCAGACAATTAAATCAGCATCGTAGCCTTTGGCAATCCTACCCTTTCGATTAGATAGTCCTGCCAACTGAGCTGGTTTTTCACTTAACCATCTGGCAATATCTGTAACCGTAAAACCTCGTTGACGTGCCGCTGTCCAGAGAACAGGCAAGGCCAGTTGCAAGGACGCAATGCCGCCCCAGGCTTTCATAAAGTCTCCGCTTTGCAGCTGTTTCAAATCAGGCGGAGCGGGCGAATGATCGGTAGCGACAAAATCAATGATGCCATTACCCAAAGCAGCCCACAATTGATCGTTGTTTTCTTTTTCCCGAATTGGCGGTGCACATTTGAATTGTGTCTGCCCATCCTGAATCGTTTCGGCCGTAAAAAACAGGTAATGCTGCGCCGTTTCAACCGTCAGCGGTAAGCCTTTTTGCTTCGCTCTGGCTATGGGTTCAATCGAATTGGCCGACGACAAATGGACAATATGCGTTCGGCAATTGTATTCTTCGCAAAGTCGAATCATCATGTCGATGGCTTTATCTTCCCATTCTTTTGGTCTGGACGACAGATAGTTTTGATACGATTGATGATCGCCAGTTGCGAGTTTTTCATCGGTCGATAATTCGCAATGTACCAGCAATGGCAATCCATGCCGAGCGATGATTGGCATCGCTTTTCGCAAATCAGATTCCGTCACATTCGGAAAATCGTCGATGCCGGAATGGGTTAAAAAGGCTTTGAAACCCAATACCCCTTTTCTAATAAGTACTTCGATATCGTCGGTATTGCCGGGTACAAGGCCACCCCAGAAGCCACAATTGGTGTGTAGTTGACCAGCAGTAGCCGCTAGTTTCTCATCAAAAGCAGCCGCCGTTGTTGTCACAGGTGATGAGTTCAACGGCATATCGACCAGCGTTGTCAGGCCACCGGCAATGGCAGCACGGGTAGCTGTATTGAAGCCTTCCCAATCCGTTCGACCAGGCTCGTTGATATGAACGTGGGGATCAATAACGCCCGGCATCAATACACTATCGCCAATGTCAATTACATCGCCAGTAAAGTCTACCGGTAATTCAGAAAGAACGTCGGAAATCAGACCGTCTTTTAGGATGACAATAGCCTGCCTGATTCCGTCTGGCGTACAGATTTTATTTCCGTTGATAGCAAGGTCAGTCATACTAAAAATAGAAAATTAATTTCTATACTAGAGGTCAATACTACCCAAAACAGCCGAAACAACCATGAAGCTCACTCTGAAAAAAAATGCGTATGGTAAGAATGCCGTGAATCTGTCAAAAATTATTCGTCACCCTAATTACCATGAATTCAGGCAGATCTCTGTCAATGTTTCGCTGGAGGGAGACTTCGAGACCGCCCATACACTCGGTGATAACTCCAAAATAGTACCGACCGATACGCAGAAAAACACCGTGTATGCGCTGGCAAAAGATCACTTTGTCGACTCCATTGAGCATTTCGGTCTCTATTTAGCCAATTATTTTATCAGCAATAACCCACAGGTGTCGCAGGCTACTATCCACCTAGTCGAACACCCCTGGACACGCATGGCTTTTGACGGTGAACCGCACCATCACGC
This sequence comes from Spirosoma arboris, assembly GCF_009754945.1. Lineage (GTDB taxonomy): Bacteria > Bacteroidota > Bacteroidia > Cytophagales > Spirosomataceae > Spirosoma > Spirosoma arboris. The sequence goes on along the minus strand of NZ_WPIN01000016.1, from coordinate 66,441 downwards.
TTATGTAGGTAGTGGCTCGGAAAAACATACCACGACAATTGTACAAACGACCGATGGTATCACTGTAACGTCAGGGCTCAAAGACCTGCTAATTCTAAAAACAACGGATTCGGGTTTTGAAGGCTATATCAAAGATCAATACACAACTCTAAAAGAAACGGCCGACCGCATTTTGGCGACCCAATGCGAAGCAAATTGGGTGTACACATCGACAGAACTGGACTTTACATCTCTTTTTAGCGCCATTCGCGAAACGCTTCTGAAAACCTTTGCGCATCACAAAAGCCTCTCGGTACAGCAAACATTAATGGCGATGGGCTCGGCGGTACTTGAGGAAAATAGCACGGTGAGTGAGATAAGCCTGATTATGCCCAACAAGCACCACATTCCGTTCAATCTGGATCAGTTCGGCATGGACAACAAGAACGAGATTTTCATCGCCACCGATGAGCCGTACGGGTATATAACGGGGACGGTGATGAGAGAATGATGAATGATGAATGATGAATGATGAATGATGAATGATTTACAAAACATAGTCATCAATTCTTTATGGGGCTCTATTTTTTTACTTGATAGTTTAGCGTGCCGTAGCCCGGCTGGCCATTTGGACTAATACCTTCGGCTACAGCCCGAATGGTGGTTATATTATCGGTATTATAAAACGTCACGGTTGCTTTGCCGTTGGTATCGGTTTGCACAGATGGATTCCAGTAGAGAGTGGCCCGGTGGTCTGGACTATTCGTCATTGATTCGCTGGCGTACTGGGGCGAATAAAACTCCCGACTAACGGCGTACCCGATGACCTTGCTGATGACCTGATTGATTTTCTTGCCATCATCCAACCCTCGTCGGGTAAGAATATTAATTGCTCCATCGCCCCCTTGAACACCTAAAGCACCAATTGTGGCTGGATTTTTAAGCACATCAATTGCTTCAACATCATTGGGATTAATTGTTCCCAATACGGCCTGACTTGACATTACGCCATCAATCATAATTGCGGCAGGCCGATTCCCACCTCTAATTAGGATAGTCCCACTCCCATCTCCATTAATACCAACATCAACCCCAGCTACCTGCCCCTGTATAAGTTGTAAAACAGAAAACTTGCCTGATCTCATTTGCTCAGTAGCCACAACGGTTGCATCAGGTACGCCGTATAGTTGCCTTCTATAATCATTCCGGCTGGCATCCAATCGGTTGGCTTTTATAGTTACCGCCTGGAGCATCTTGCCGCCATTTTCCTGCATCCGTTTTGTTACTAACTGCATTTCTAAGGCCTGATTGATCAAGGCCTGCCGATCAATGTCACGGCTGACCGATATTGATGGCATCGAGACAAAATCAGGCACAGTACGAGGAAACCAATTGAGTTGGATAGGAAGATTGGTTTTTTGCCGGATAATTAGTGTAGCTGTGTCGGAAAACAATAAATTCTCCAGGCTAAATCGGCCTTCTTTATCCGTGGTAATAGCCTTTGGCACTAAGTTTCGATTGGTCTTGAACATACCCGAAAGCGTTTCATCGCTGACTGGCTTACTAGTAGCAGCACGACGAGTGAAATACACCCCGCCAGATCCGTTAGGATAGAGTGAAGCCTGATTGCTGTTGTCAGCATATGCTATGTTTCCTCGCAGACTGATTCCCGTTTCCACTCCATAAACTGGGTGACTTGTACTATCACTCAAAATAGCCTTCCAGTTAAAACGACGCCAGCCGTGAGTCAGCATGACATAGTCAAGATACTGGCGAACATGGGTTTGGGTCGAGTCAAAGTAAAATTCCGGCTCTTCAATATGCCCCCGCAGGTCAGACGTCAGCAGTAAGTAACTTCGCAGTGTAGCTCCCTTCGGTTCCAGCTCAAGCGCCTGACTGGCATCGGTTACGGCCAGCGATAAACGGGTAGATACGGGTTTACCCGAAGCATCGGTGGTTGACAGGGTCAGACTCACTGGTTGGCGTGGCTGGTAAGTAGCCTTATCCGTTTGTAGGCCAATACTCAACTGCCGATGCTGATTGATGAACACCAACCGCTCAGCCACCGGCTGGTTGTCGGGGTCGAACAAGGTGAGATGCAGAATGCCATCCTGTCGAATCGAATCATACGGAATCGCCAGCAGCATTTCCGTTTTGTTAGCATCGACCTGAACCTGATAACACACCCTGCCCCGTACATGCGCAAACAGGGTTAATTGGCCAAACTGGGGCTGATTGTTGCGAATCTGTACGCGAACACTACGCGGGTTGGTCAGGTTATCAACGGCCAGTTGGTAGCCTGACGGCAGGGCATCAGGCAAATCGATAGAGGTCAGTTGTCCATCCGCTAAGCTCGCTATAGCCCGGTAATGCTGACCTGCCTGAGGAGTAAACGAAAATGTGCCCATACCCCGGTGTAAACTCCGAAAGTCAGTCAATGTATCCCCTCGATCATTGGTCAGCGCACCTGTGATCGTTACACTATACCCCTGGTTATCAAGCCCCTGAAACGCCACTCGTCCGGGTAGCCCTATGACCAGTTGACCACCTTCAGGAAACACCTGCAATCGGAACCCTTTCGGTAAGCTAATGACCTGCTCCCTGGCATGGCTATTCCTGGAGTCAATATGAATTCGCTTGCGAAACAGGAATTCGGTATTGTCATTACGCATCCAATTGGTGTACGCCAGGAGTTGATAAGTGCCTGTGGTCAATGAATCGGCCAGGTTGATGGCACCGGGAGCGTGGCCAGTACTGTCGATATGAATCAATTGGCTGGCTGCGAGCTGGCCTGTGGAATCGAGCAGGTTAACATACAGTGTCTGACTCGGGGCATTGAGCGTATGATAGGTCGCATCAACCAGATACGCACTGAACCAGAGTGTATCGCCCGCTACATATTGAGCCCGGTCGGTGTGCAGATAGGCTTTTTCCGTGGAATAAAGCGTTGTCCGTTCGGGTAATGATTGAGTAGCGAGGGCATTCGTAGAACCATCTGGCTTCATGGGTTTCCAGTCGGCGGGGAGCAGTGTCGATAGCCGGTCATCGGCCAGCGAACCCTTCATTTCTACCCCGTTTGGTACGGTTATCCATCCATCTGTTATCAGTTGAATCGGCCCATTCGGAAATGTAATCTGAGTATAGGCGTAACGAGCATCCGTATACGGAGAATAAAGCGATTTGGCTTTTGTATAAAAAACAATCAGCGGCTTTACAGACCCTATCAGGCGTTCAAAAGACAATTGCCCCGAGTGAATCAGACTCGCTCGGTTAATCGGCAGTAAACGATGGCCAATAGCGCCCTGCAACGTAACCGGATCGCCAGGATAAGGCATTGCAACCGTTGTATCTTCCTCAAACACCTTAAAGCCCTCCTGCTCATAATTACCTGCAATCAACGAAGCCATCAGATGGCGGGCCGATCCCAGGTATGCCTGCATACGATTTCGCTGAAATCGGCTTTCCTGATGTTCATTAGTCGTTTTAAGTTCCTCGAAACGGGCCGATCCACCATAATAAACCTGTTTCCTTTCTCCGTCAAAATAGGTCAGATCATACCAGATTCGATATCCCAACGCCTGGTTTTCGATCACAATCGGTTCGGAGGCTGTCGCTTTCAAATGCCCGTTTTCTTCTGTAAACTGAAGAACATCCGGATTAGTCAGTACGCATTGGCTCCCAAAGGGTTCACCAAATAATTGCTGTTTAAACTGACGGAGTTGTTGCTGCCATTTCTTCTCATTTCGTTTGGCTTTCACAGTGATACTGGTCAGTGTTTGAGCACCCGGTTTCAGGCGAAATGTAACGGCTGGGGGTTGTGTCCCTTCGAGACGAATCGTTTGTCTGGCAGTTTGATAGCCAACAAAGGAAGCAACGACATCTATTGTACCACTGGGCACGTTGGTGAGAACAAAATGGCCTTTTTCATCGCTGATCGTTCCGTGTGTACTGTTATTCAGATACACATTTGCGAAGGGCATCGGGCTATTCGTGCTGGCATCAATCACATAGCCCGAAAGAGTAATCGTCGTTTGAGCAGCCGCCTTTTGTGCGCTACCCATGATAAGAAATCCAGTTAACCAACTGATAATGAACAGGTAATTCAAAAACTTGATTCGCTCCTCCCCTTTTGTATGTATCCGGTTCACATTCCCCAGGTTTTATTCGTACAATCAGCAAGCCTACTAAACGCTAGTACTAGCGTAGATTATACTTTGTTTTATAAAAATGCAACTTACAACCAAATGCCCCTATAATTTCACCGAATTTTAATACAAACAGGAGTTTCTCAAAGTTGGATAAAAAGCCGTGCCACGGTTTGCTCATTACTCTGAAAGTAACCGTGGCACGGCTTTTTATCCAACTTTGAGAAACTCCTAACAAATTATTCAGCTATGACTCTGGAGAAATAAAAAAGCGGATCGATGGGGTTCGATCCGCTTTTCAATGACTAACACCAGTTGACTCTATACTAGCCAACAATCATAGTAATCTGTTTTGCTACTCCTCATCTGCCTTTGCCAGCAACTGCTCCGCCAGTTCAGTCAGGCCGATAGTGGCAGGTTCAGCAATGAACGTCACGTTTGGGCGTTTTTGCATAGCCGGAATATTGGGATCTACGACATAAATCGGGACGCCACTTTGAACGGCATAAACCAGACCAGCCGCGGGATACACATTCAATGAGGTACCTACTACGATAAAAATATCGGCCTCCTGGGTAATATCGACCGCTACATCCATCATGGGAACAGCCTCACCAAACCAGACAATGTGCGGGCGCAGTTGTGAGCCCTTTTTGCAGAGATCCCCCTGTTTAATCTCCCAGCCATCAATGTCATAAACCAACGACTCATCAATCGATGAGCGCGATTTAAACAACTCACCATGTAGGTGAACCACCTTAGACGAACCCGCTTTCTCGTGCAGGTTATCGACGTTCTGGGTGATGATCGTAACATCATACTTTTCCTCTAATTTCACCAGCGCCAGATGCCCGGCGTTGGGTTTTACGCTCAGCGCTTGTTTCCGACGCTGGTTATAAAAATCCTGCACCAGGGCGGGGTTTCGCTGCCAGGCTTCGGGAGTGGCTACATCTTCGATGCGGTGATTTTCCCAAAGACCATCCGACGCACGAAACGTTGGAATCCCACTCTCGGCACTAATACCCGCACCCGATAGAACGACGATTTTTTTCATAGCTTTTAGATTTGGCGTGGAGCAGGGGTAAACGTTCTGCATCTCCCTGCTCCGCGCTTTTTTACTCCACTACAATTTCATCCGTGGCAAACCAAGTTTTTTCACCTGCGTTTGGGTGCCCTGCAGGGCAAACGCCTGCATTTTTCGCCCGGATACGTACATAACGAGCTCGGGCTGTTTTAAAGTCGGCAACAACGGGCAAAATATCCCAGGGCCCATTTAAATCATATTTAACAGGCTGAGAGATAGCTTCCTTGAAGTCTTTCCCGTCTTTCGAAATAGCAATATCGACCGAGGCTGGGGGGAAACTTTTACTCATGATAATCTTCAGGAAATTCAGGGAGACTTTCGTAACGCTTGTCACGTCGCCCAAGTCTACCATTACGTCCATATCCTCAGAGAAGCTGGTCCACTGACGACGGTCGCGTGGTGTTTCGCCCCGTACACCATCGGTTAGTTTAGTCGTTTTCGGATCGCTGTTCGAATCAGGGGCGATAGCGTAGGTGTAAGGTTTGTTTTTGCCTTTGTGGAGCGTAAACGTTTGAGTGAGCTTTCCGCCAGTGGGCTTCCCTCCAGTCTGGGTCATAGCGCGAATTGTTGTCGTTTTTGTAAGCGTAATTGGCCCAATATATTCCGTACTTTTCTCGTTGGGTTCTTTTCCGTTAGTCGTGTAGAAAATCCGGCTGTCGGAATCCAGTTTGTTCAGGCGCACCTGAATCTGGCCCTGGTCATTAGCTTGCGTAGTGGCTGAAATGTCGAACAATCGCCTGGCGTAATTGACAGGTATGGCGTCAAGTTTGGGCAAGTGATTTTTCAATCGCTGGGCAAAATCCTCGAAGTTGTGCGGTCCTGCCTGCATCCAGCCAATCTCAGCCAGAGCAATCGCTCTGGGGAACGCCATATATTCAACCGATTCTGGAGTAGGCAGGTATTCCGTCCAGATATTTCCCTGAACACCTGTTATGTATTTCTGATCCGCAGCAGACAATTCAGTAGGCATAGGTTCATACGCATATACCTGATCTAATGGCAAGTAACCACCGATGGCCAGCGGTTCTGTCGCCGGATTGCCCTGATAATAATCTAAGTAACAGGTACCGTTTGGCGACATAATTACATTGTGTTTTTGTTGGGCTGCAGCAATTCCACCAGCCGTACCACGCCAGCTCATGACAGTCGCGTTTGGGGCAAGCCCACCTTCCAGAATTTCGTCCCAACCAATGATGGAACGGCCCTTGGTATTCAAAAACTTCTCAATGCGACGAATGAAATAGCTTTGTAATTCGTGCTCATCTTTCAGGTTATTTTTCTTGATCAACTCCTGGCAGAAGGCGCTATTTTTCCAGGCAGTTTTCGGGCATTCGTCACCACCGATATGGATATATTTCCCAGGAAATAAAGCAATTACTTCCGTCAGAACGTCCTGCAAAAAGGTGAACGTTTTTTCCGACGGGCAATACACATCTTCTGAAACACCCCATTTGGTGTACACCTGATACCCTTTGGCGGGATCGCAACCAAGTTCAGGATAAGCCGCCAGTGCAGCCTGGGCGTGGCCCGGCATTTCAATTTCAGGGACAATCGTCACAAACCGACTCTGTGCATATCGCACGACATCCTTGATTTCTTCCTGTGTATAGAAACCACCGGAGGGTTTTCCGTCAAATTGCTGGGGGTAATTCTGGCTATATTGACCAACAATGGATTCAGCCCGTTTGCTGCCAATCTGCGTTAGTTTCGGATATTTTTTGATTTCGATACGCCAGCCCTGATCTTCGGTCAGGTGCCAGTGAAACGTATTCTGCTTGTGCATCGCCATCAAATCGATGAACTTCTTAACGAACGGCACGGGCATGAAATAGCGTCCTGCGTCGAGCATCAGCCCGCGGTAGCCGAAGCGGGGTTTATCCGTAATGGCGCAAGCTGGCATGATTACGGGTGCGGCCTGACCGGCTGGCAATAATTGCCGCATGGTTTGTGCCGCATAAAATAAGCCTTTAGGTGTGGCGGCTTCGACCAGTACTTTACCGGGAGTAACTGTCAGCTTGTAGCCTTCATCGCCAAGAACCAGCTTTTTATTTAACGTAAAAAAAATGTGGGAGCCTTTGGCCAGTGCCGGGCTTGTTGGGGCAACTGTAAGTGCCAAACCATTCGCCGTTTTAACCTGACTCGCAAACAGTTGAGCTACTGATTTTACGCTGGCATCAGTAGCGGGGGCAATTACGACACGCGTGTTCGAAGAGATGGTAAATTGGCCATTTTGCCCAGAAAAACGTGCGGGAAATGGGATAAGGTTATATTGATTGTCGGGTGTTTGAGCAAATGCAGTATAAGAAAGTAGCAAACAAATAAGCAGATGTTTCATGCGGCCGGTTTGGTAGCGGTTGGTTCAGACGGCAAAATAGTGAGGAATTTTCAAAGGGTATTAAAAACAGAAAGCCTTCCGACGTCGGAAGGCTTTCTGTTTTACGTTATTGATGCTTACTTTTTCGCGGCTGCTTTCTTGGCTGGTGCTTTGGCAGCTGGCTTCTTAGTAGTCGTTGCTGTCGCCTTTGCCTTCGCTGGTGCTGCCTTTTTCGCAGGAGCCGGCTCGTCGCCCGCCAGTTTCAGACAATCTTCGAGAGTTAATGAAGCGGGATCAATGTCTTTCGGGATTTTGACATTGCGCTTACCAACGGCCAGGTACGGCCCGTACTGCCCATTTACCACCTTAACAGCCGGGTTTTCCGGAAACTCTTTAATGTATTTATTCGCTTCGGCCTGACGCTTAGCCAGAATCAACTCAATGGCTCTTTCCAATGACAGACCAGCCAATGATTCATTCCGGGGAATCGAAATGTACTTGTCTTCGTACTTTACGTAGGGTCCAAAACGTCCTTTACCAGTCGTGACAAGCTTACCTTCATACTCACCAATAGCTTCACTGATCGACTCAGCTCGTTTCTGTTGAATAAGTTGAATGGTGCGATCGGCATCAATCGAATACGGATCGTCCTCTTTCGTCAGCGATACGTATTTATCATCATGCTTCACATAAGGGCCAAACTTACCAATGCCAATCGTCATCGGTTTGTCTTCAAAGAAACCAACCTCACGAGGCAGCGTGAATAAATCCAGCGCATCCTGCAAGGTGATAGTTTCGATCAGCTGGCCATCCCGCAGATTAGCATATTGCGGTTTCTCCTCATCGGTCGATTCACCGATTTGGGCGTAGGCACCGTATTTACCCAACCGCGCCGATACTTTCTTACCGGTTCGGGGATCAAGGCCCAACTCGCGGGCGCCTGTCTTAAATGAAACGATCGACGAGCCCTGAATGTCTTCGATGTTTTTGTGAAAATCGCCATAGAATCCTTCCAGCATCGCTTTCCAGTTCATCTTTCCATCGGCGATCTCGTCAAACTCCTTTTCTACCGTTGCAGTGAACTGATAGTCAACGATGTCCGGGAAATATTCAACCAGAAAATCATTGACCACAATACCCGTGTTGGTTGGGAATAACTTGGCTTTTTCGGAGCCGAACGTTTCTTTACCGCTGGTTTCGCTGATCTTGTTTTGCTGAAGCGTATACTCAGTATATTTTCGCTCCTGGCCGGGCTTATCCTGCTTGATGACGTAGCCTCGGTTAATAATGGTCGAAATGGTAGGTGCGTACGTCGATGGGCGACCAATGCCCATTTCTTCCAGTTTTTTCACTAGCGAGGCTTCAGCATAGCGAGGCTGCGGACGCGTGAATTTCTCGGTCGCCTTCATCTGACCAAGATTCAGACCTTGCCCAATGGTCAGTGGCGGAAGCATTCCTTTCGCGTCTTCGTCGTCCTCATCATCTTTCGATTCGAGATAAACGCGCAGAAAGCCGTCGAATTTAATCACTTCACCCTGTGCAATGAGTTCATTTGGAAACTGTTGTGCCTGGGTAGCTGGTGGTGTATCGACAAACGGGCTGTCATCAACATGAGCCTGAACGGTGGTTGTAGCCCCATTCGCGAATCGAATTCCAATCGTAACCGTTGTCCGTTCGAGTTGCGCATCGGCCATTTGCGAGGCAATGGCCCGTTTCCAGATCAGCTCGTACAAACGTTTCTGGTCACGATCCGCGCCAGCACTACGATCGTTGAAATTCGTGGGACGGATGGCTTCGTGGGCCTCTTGTGCCGATTCGTTTTTAGTCTTGAATTGCCGCGTCTGTATATATTTCTGGCCAAACTCAGACCCGATTTCGGCAACTGCTTTATCAATCGCTTCGGTCGAAAGATTCGTCGAGTCTGTCCGCATGTACGAAATCTTACCGGCTTCATACAGGTTTTGCGCAATCCGCATGGTACGGTCGACCGAGTAGCTCAATTTGCGCGACGCTTCCTGTTGCAGAGTCGAGGTCGTAAACGGCGGTGCAGGCGATTTCTTGGCGGGCTTAACTTCCAGGTTCTTGATCGTAAACGTCGCCCCGACACAAGCCTCCAGAAACGCTCTCGCCTGACCAGCAGTTGCAAAGTTCTTCGGTAGTTCGGCGTTCAGGATTTTATTACCATCCACAATGAACTGCGCCGTGACCTTAAACGACGATTTGGCCGAGTGTTTGTCAATTTCCCGCTCGCGTTCCACCACAAGTCGCAGGGCAACTGATTGCACGCGCCCTGCCGACAAACCGGTACTCCCACCCTTAATCTTGCGCCAGAGCACCGGTGACAGTTCATAACCAACCAGTCGGTCGAGTACGCGTCGGGCCTGCTGGGCATTTACCAGATCAACGTCAATGGTGCGGGGCGATTTAATGGCATTCTGAATCGCATTCTTGGTAATTTCCCGGAATACAATCCGTTTGGTATTGTCTCGCAGGCCAAGGGCTTCTTTAAGGTGCCACGAAATAGCTTCTCCTTCGCGGTCATCATCCGTTGCCAGCCACACTTCATCAGCGGCCTTCGCAAGCGACTTCAATTCACTGACTAGTTTCTTTTTATCGGGCGAAATTTCGTAAGATGGCTGAAATCCATTGGTCACATCTACGGCTAGCCCATCTTTGGGCAAATCGCGTACATGACCAAAACTTGACTTCACTGTAAAGTCCTTACCAAGATAGCCTTCAATGGTTTTCGCCTTCGCTGGCGACTCCACTATGACTAAGTTTTTCGACATAATCGATGTTCAGGTTGATACTGTCTCCGCTGCCTTTTGACACGAATTGCCTACGTGGCCCGGGCCAAATATAGACGCAAAAGCACTGACTTATGCAAATACATAAGTTATATACGGCAAACGAAAGACCGGAGATTGGTTATATTTAAACAACAACATGTACTAACACATCGTTCGGTTCAGTCCGACGAAATCCCTATAAATGAGCAAATAAGGCGTATTTTGGACCAAATTAAAAAACGGATAAATTCGTGTGCAAATCCGCTTCGACCTGCATCTTATGGGTATGAATTATTTTTTGACGCTCCTAGTGCTCCTGACAGTTACGGGCTGCCAGTCGAAGCCGGAACACAATATGGCCGAGACCGTAGCCCCCCGTAGCATGGCTACATTTAAAGCTCCATCTCCCGAGCAGGATGAGCAGGCAACAGATGAGGAACAGGCGCCAGAGCCACCCACACCGTCTCCCAAAGCACAACCGGAGCCGTCAATGGGAGTCAACCGAAAAATTATCCGAAATGCTCAGGTGCGTATTCGGGTAACTGATTTTAAAGTATCGGGGCAGACCATCGAGCAGGTTGTTCGGCAGTCTGGCGGGCAGGTTACCAGCTCGAACGAAACCAAAACGGATACGGGTATCGAAAATGCCCTCGTCATTCGAGTTCCTGCCGCTCGCTTCGATGCCTTACTGGCGTTGCTTCTGAAAGAGTCGATTTTTACAGACACGAAAACCATAACCTCAGAAGATGTGACACGCCATTATGTCGATGTAGAAGCCCGGATTCGGAGCAAAAAAGCGGTTGAAGAAACCTATCTAAAAATTCTGAAACAGGCTCGTACAGTTGGCGATGTATTAAAGGTAGAAGAACAGTTAGGGCAACTTCGCGAGGAACGTGAAGTACAGGAAGCCGAACTGCGTCAACTTAAAGACGAAGTTGCGCTTAGCACCATTAATCTGAGCTATTACCAGCAAACCGAAGTGGCTCTTAATCCAGAGGAGCCTTTTTATGCTCAAATCTGGCGCAACCTGACCGATGGTTTTCAATTAATAGGCGATGTACTGGTTGGTGTATTTTATTTCCTGCCTATCGGACTTGTTGTAACTGCCGTTGTCTGGCTGTTTTTGCGCTGGCGTCGGAAACGGCGAAACGCGGTGAAATGATTTTTTCTGACAGGATTTACAGGATAAATCAGGATTTATTTCACTTATTGTTTATACCTGCAATCAACTTAAGCCAGCTTCGACAGGATAAAATAGGATACAAGAGAAAGGAAAATCCTGTTTTATCCTGTAAATCCTGTCAGAAAAAATCTATTTCAGTAGGTTCAAATCAGGTTGCGCGTATTTATAGACTTTAAAATATAGTGTCGTTTTGGTTTGGTAGACGCCCTCAATTGTCGATATCTCATTGACGAATTCGACTAAGTGATTGTTACTCTGGCACATCACATCAACTTCCAGGTCGTAGTCTCCCGATGTACTGGCCAAGAAACTGACTTCAGGTTTTCTCGAAATCTCCTGTGCTACAGACTCCTTCAGCGTAGCCGGGCGAATGTATACGGCAATGTGGGCATACGCCCGAAAGCCTACCTTTTCTGGGTCAACCCGACCCACAATGCTAATTATCCCTTCTTCTACTAAGCGGTTCAGCCGGGTTCGGGCGGTGCCAACAGACACGTTCAACTGCTCGGCAATTTCTGTAAAAGACATTCGCCCATCTTTCTGAAGACAAGAGAGGACGGCAAAGTCTAAATCATCCAGCGTAGTCTGGTCCTTTTCCATTACTGTGATTTTGCTGGGTGAAAATACTATAAATAGTTGACTCGTATCTAAATAATTTTTAGTTTGCACTTCTCTTTTCTGCAAAATATGCAGCCCTACAACAAAACCATGAAGTACACCCCAATTCGAAATTATATAAACGGGCAATTTGTCGAGGCATCGACCGATCGAACGCTAGCGGTTATTTCGCCAGTAGATGGCACCTTGCTATCGACCGTGCCCCTATCGACCGCTGCCGATCTGGATACTGCTGTACAAGCTGCCAAAGCCGCCTTTCCAGCCTGGAGCCGAACGACCATCAAAGAAAGGGTTCAAGTCTTTTTTCGCTACAAAGCCCTACTAGAAAAGAACCTTAAAGAACTTGCTTTATTAGTACAGGAAGAAAACGGAAAAACCTACGATGAAGCTGTTGCCGAAATCGAAAAAGGAGCCGAACTAGCTGAATTTGCCTGCTCATTACCCCAAATCGTAACGGGTGAGATACTGGAAGTAAGTCGTGGAGTTGAGTGTCGGACTGAGCATGTTCCTTTGGGAGTGGTCGCCAGTATTGTTCCGTTCAACTTTCCAAGTATGGTACCCAACTGGACAATACCCAATGCGATTGCGCTCGGTAATTGCATGATTATCAAACCATCGGAGAAAGTACCGCTTAGTGTAGGACGGCTAGCAGAGTTGCTACAGGAAGCTGGCTTGCCCGCAGGCGTCTTTAATATCGTTCAGGGTGATCGTGAGGTAGTTGAAGCCATTTGCGACCATCCGGGTATCGAAGCGGTTTCGTTTGTTGGCTCTACGAAGATTGCCAAAGCCGTTTATAAACGAGCAACCAGTAATTACAAACGTTGCCTGGCACTGGGTGGGGCTAAAAATCACCTCATCGTGCTCCCAGACGCCATTCCGGGTATGACTGCCCAAAACATCACGGCCTCTATGGCCGGTTGCGCTGGTCAACGTTGTATGGCCGCTTCGGCAATGGTAGCCGTTGGACCGGTGGATCATATTATTGCAAAACTTTGCGAAGAGGCACAAAAAATGATTCCGGGCAAAAACCTCGGCTCGGTGATCAACCGGGAATCTAAAGATCGGATTGAACGATACATTACTGAAGCGGAAAGTCAGGGAGCAAAAGTGCTGGTCGATGGACGAAATCCGACCGTCTTAGGGAAAGAAAAAGGCACCTATGTTGGCCCAACGGTCATTGATTATGTAACGCCCGATATGGCCATTGCGAAGGAAGAAATTTTCGGTCCGGTTATCAGCATCATGCGCACCAAGACCGTCGATGAAGCGCTGGCGATTGAGAACGCGAATCCCTATGGCAATGCTGCATCTGTATTTACGCAGAATGGTGGCATGGCGCGTTACGTGATCGACAAAGCCAGCGCTGGCATGGTGGGCGTCAATGTGGGCGTTCCCGTTCCGCGAGAACCGTTTTCGTTTGGCGGCTGGAATGATAGCCGCTTTGGCGTGGGCGATATCACTGGAAAAAGCTCCATCGAATTCTGGACAAAACTGAAGAAAAGTACCACAAAGTGGAACCCCGAAGCGGGGATAAATTGGATGAGTTGATTTTATTGTTCAAGGTTTCAGGTTCAAAGTTTCATGTTAGATGGCTCTCGAAACTGGAACATTGAACTTGAAACCTTGAACATGAAACCTTTATAAAAACTTGAAACAATAAGTCATGCTTGACACAGCAACGTTTTCCGAAACGCAGGAAGTCCTTCAGGACAGCTTTGATTACACCGTGTTTGCGTGGAGCAAACAGAAAAACATTTCGCCGATTGCGGTGAAATATGCGAAAGGCGTTTACCTCTACGATTACGATGACAAACGCTACATCGACTTTTCATCGGGGTTGATGAACGTTAACATTGGGCATGGTAATCAGCGCATTACGGAAGCTGTTGTCCGACAAATGCAGGAAGTGAGCTATGTAACGCCCTACTGCGTGACCAAGGTTCGGGGTGAGTTGGGCAAAAAACTGGCCGAAATCTGTCCAGGCGATTTAAACAAAGCTTTCTTTACTCTCTGTGGAGCGACTTCTATTGAAGCAGCTATTAAACTGGCCCGTTTGTATACCGGACGGCATAAAATCCTGAGTCGGTATCAGTCCTATCATGGAGCTACTTATGGTACTCTATCGGCCGGTGGCGATCCTCGTAAACTCCCCGACGATTCGCAGCAGGCCCCCAATTTTATCCATATCGACATCCCTTATCGTTACCGATGGAATCACGACGAGGCAAGTATGTTGACCGATTCCGTAGCGCATTTAGAGCGAATCATTGGCTATGAAGGACCGGGGAATATTGCTGCCATTCTGCTTGAGGGCGAGTCGGGTACGTCGGGATGTTTGCAATATCCAGATGGTTATTTGGGAGCCGTCCGGGAAATCTGTAACAAGCATGGCATCCTGTTAATCATCGACGAGGTAATGAGCGGTTTTGGTCGAACCGGCAAGTGGTTTGGCTTTGAAAATCACGGCATTGTGCCCGATATGGTGACAATGGCCAAAGGCATCACCAGTGGATATATTCCCTTTGGCTGTTTGATGGTTACCGATCAGATTGCTTCCCGCTACGATGACACCGTGCTTGCTACAGGCATGACCTACGCGGCTCACCCGGTTGGTTGTGCAGCTGCGCTGGAGAATCTGAAAATTTACGAGGACGATAACCTTATCGAGAATGCGGCCGAGATGGGCAAATACGTTGAAGCTCAGGCTGAATTAATGAAGCAGAAGCATCCAAGTATCGGCGATTTCAGAACAAGGGGCTTACTAGGGTGCTTTGAGCTGGTCAAAAATCGGACGACGAAAGAGCCGATGGCTCCGTTCAATGCCAAGCCGGAAGAAATGGCTGTTATGAGTAAAGTGGCTGCCAAAATTAAGGAGTTGGGTATGTATACGTTTGTGCGCTGGAGCTACATTTTTGTTGCCCCTCCCTTATGTGTTACGAAGGAGCAAATCGATGAAGGATTAGCGATAATTAGCGAAGCTATAAAAATTGCGGATGAGTATGTAGCATAAAAAAGTGGTTTGGGCACGGTTTTCGCGGCTTTTTTCTACTAGTTACGTGGAGTATCGCCAAGGCGCGGATACATCGTAATTCAACCACTACTCAACAACAGTATGCTCACATCTAGACGAAAGTTTATTCGGGTGCTTTCTTTGGGAACAGCTTCGGCTTTGCATCCTGCTACAGCGTTTTTACCCTTCGGAACAACAGTTTCGCCCTTCGGGAAAAAGCCTCTCAAGGCAGATTCAGCCAAACGAATTATTCTCGACAGTGATACCGCAACCGATGATGCTTTAGCTATTCTGATGGCGGTGACGTCGCCCAAATTAAAGGTTGAAGCCATCACGATTACAGTCGGTAATGTTGGCTTTGAGCAGCAAACGAAAAATGCGCTGTACACGATTCAGGTGGCGGGCAAGAAAGGGCAAATCCCTGTTTATCAAGGTTCTTCCCGACCACTTGTTCGGGAGATTCATGGAAGCGCTACCTATGTACACGGCAGCGATGGCATGAGCGATTCATTTTTCCCCGATCCGGAACAGAAGCCTGAGACAGAACACGCCGTCGATGCCATGATCCGATTGGTCGAGAAGTATCCGAATGAGATAACGATTGTTGCCATTGGACCGCTGACTAACATTGCCTTAGCACTTCTGCGGAAGCCATCCATTGCGAAACAGGTTAAAGAGCTGTATTTCATGGGTGGGTTCTACAAGTTTTATGGCAATGTCAATCCGTTAGCGACCTACAATGCCTGGGTTGATCCCGAAGCAGCCCGGATTGTATTTCAGTCAGGAATTCCGATCAGAACGGTCGGGTTTGATGTGAGCGTGAAGAGTTCGGTATTTACCGATGAAGATTATGATAACGTGGCAAAGCTGGGGACTAAACACTCCGATTTTTTCATGAAGATCAATAAGGTTCGTCGGAAATACTGCAAAGAGCATCAGAAGATGAACGGCTCCAATCACCCGGATGCCATCACCGTTGCCGCTGTCATTGACCCTACCATCATTTCGCAAAGCGTATCGCGTTATGTGGATGTCGAAACGCACGGGGAGCTAACTGTCGGCGCATTGGCCATAGATGAACTTGGCGTTTGGAAAAAAGAACCAAATACAACCATTAGCGTCGAAGCCGACGAAGCAAAGTTCAAGAAAATGGTTTTTGATACCTTGAAATTGAGTTAACTGGTTGTAGCTTGAACCGAGCCGTTGGAGCGGTTTGTAGCAAAATATTATAACTTCGAACTACAAACCGCTCCGGCGGCCCGGCTCAAACAACCAAAAACGTGTCTGTAAAACAACTAGCCCCAGAAGCAATCGTAGATGAGTCATCGTCTCTCTATAGCGAGGATTTAGCCCCTATTCCCGCATCGAAACGAACGTGGAATACCTGGAATTATGCAGCCTTATGGATCAGCATGAGCCTCTGTATTCCTACCTATATGATGGCTAGTTCGCTTATTCAGGGCGGCATGAACTGGTGGCAGGCTATTTTTACCATCTTCCTGGGCAATACTATTGTTCTGATTCCCATGGTATTGAACGGGCATGCCGGTGCTAAATACGGGATTCCCTTCCCGGTTTTGGTACGATCCAGTTTCGGAACCAGCGGAGCGAATATTCCGGCTTTGTTACGCGCTATTGTGGCCTGTGGCTGGTTCGGTATTCAGACCTGGATTGGTGGGTTTTCAATTTACCAGATGCTTCGGTTATGGATTCCATCACTGGAAACGTTGCCGCAGGCTTTCCCGACTTCGTTTGGCTTGCAAACTGGTCCGGCTATCTGCTTCTTTTTGTTCTGGTTGTTGAATATGTACGTCGTATACCTCGGCGTCGAAAGCATCAAAAAGCTACTGGTTTTCAAAGCGTTCTTTTTACCTGTTGCGGCACTTGCATTGCTCTGGTGGGCCATTTCGGCAGGAAACGGCCTCGGTCCTATTCTGGAACAACCCGCCAAATTTGCAGACTCTGCCGCCTTCTTTGCCTTTTTCTTTCCGGCTTTAACGGGCATGGTTGGCTTCTGGGCGACATTATCGCTGAATATTCCCGATTTTACGCGCTATGCTACCAGCCAGCAGGCGCAGGTACGCGGGCAAGTTATCGGGCTTCCGCCGGCCATGACGCTCTTTTCGTTCATTGGCGTTGTCGTTACCTCGGCTACAACTATTATCTACGGTACTACCATTTGGGACCCACTCGTTCTGGCGGGACGATTTGATAGCAAACTTCTGGTCAGCGTTGCGATGATTGCCGTAGCGATTTCGACCCTGGCAACCAACATTGCCGCGAATATTGTTAGTCCTGCTAACGATTTCGCGAACCTGGCTCCTTCAAAAATCGACTTTCGAAAAGGGGGCTACATCACAGGCATCATCGGTATCTTGATTTTCCCCTGGAAGCTAATCGCCGACCCTACGGGATTCATTTTCACCTGGTTAGTTGGCTATTCTAGTTTATTAGGCCCAGTTGGCGGAATCATGATCGCTGACTATTTCTTCCTGCGCAAACAGAAGCTGGTATTGGCCGATCTGTACAGTGAAACGGGTATTTATCGTTTTAAAGGTGGGTTTAATAAAGCAGCGATTATCGCCTTACTCGTCGGTATTCTGCCAAATATACCCGGCTTTCTAACCACCATTCAGGTAATTCCGAGTGATAGCGTTCCTGGCTGGATTTCGCAACTGTACAACTACGCCTGGTTTGTTGGTTTTTTTGTTAGTGGCGTGGTGTATTTGGGATTGATGAGAAGTCAGTACTCGGTTTCGAGTTTTCAGCAGCCAATGACAAAGGCCAGTTGACCGGACTTAAAGCCCAGAGGGCTGCAATCTTTGTAGAAAGTAATTGCCTGAAATTACTATAAAACGCCATAGGCGTGACATCTGCTCGAATGGCAAACACATATTCGCAAATTTATATTCAGATTGTTTTTGCCGTGAAAGGTAGGGAGAACTTAATAAGGGAGTCCTTCAGAGATGAATTGGAAAAATACATTTGCGGAATTGTAACTGGCAAAAATCAAAAAGCTTTAGCCATTTATTGTATGCCTGATCACACACATTTGCTTATTAGTGTAAAGCCTACTATCTCCATATCTGATTTAGTTAGAGATATAAAAGCTAATTCTTCAGGACTCATAAATGACAGAAGATTTGTAAAGAATAAGTTTCATTGGCAGGAAGGGTTTGGCGCTTTTTCATATTCTAAATCTCACCTAGATAATGTTACAAAATACATTCTTTCTCAACCTGACCATCAATGAAAAAGGAGCTTCCAAGAAGAGTATTTAGAATTTTTGAAGAAGTTTGAAGTTGACTACGATGAAAAATATTTATTCGAGTGGATAAATTAGCACATCGTGGTCAGGGTCTGAAAAGAGATAACGCTCCTACGGAGCTTTACCATCCGCAGAGGAACTTACATTCTACAATGATATCGGCCCGATGGGCCTGACTCGACTTTTGAATCTGATTTGTAGTTACAGTTCTCCGTTAAAGGATACCTTAAACGTGTAAATGGAGAGCCATAAACGATAAATTAATTATGTCGCTTTTGATTAAAAACGGTCGGATTATTACATCTGCCGACGATTATGTTGCCGATATTTTCATTGAGGGTGAAACCATTAGCGCTATTGGCAAGAACCTGCCCGTTCAGGCCGATACGGTTATCGACGCTACGGGCAAACTGGTATTTCCGGGTGGTATAGATCCGCACGTGCATTTAGCCATGCCGTTTATGGGCACGTTTTCGAGCGATACGCACGAAACAGGCACTCGCGCGGCCTTATATGGCGGTACGACAACTGTTATTGATTTCGTCCTGCAAAAACAGGGACATTCGCTCAAAGAAGCGCTTGCCGATTGGAATTCCCGCGCCAAAGGAACCACCGTTGGAGATTACAGTTTCCACATGGCCGTAACGGATTTCAACGACAATACGAAGGCAGAAATCCAGGATATGGTTGAAAACGAAGGGATTACCTCGTTTAAAACCTTTATGGCCTACAAAGGTGCGCTGATGATCGATGATCGTCAGATGATTGGTCTGATGCAGGAAGTAAAAAAACAGGGTGGCATGGTCACCGTTCACGCCACCAACGGCGATGTGATTGACTATCTCACGGCCAAACATCGGTCTGAGGGCAAACTTGCTCCACTTTACCACTACCTTTCTCAACCTGAGGTGACCGAAGCGGAGGCCAGCGGTCGTTTTTCTGACATGGCTGACTACACGGGCTGCCCCGGCTACATCGTTCACATGACCTGCGAAGGAGCTCTGAACGCGGTTCGAAATGCAACCCGGCGCAATCAGAAAGTCTTTGTCGAAACCTGTATTCAATACCTTGTTCTCGACGCATCGCTTTATGAGCAGAACTTCGAGGGTGCAAAGTGGGTCATGAGCCCGCCCTTGCGGGAGAAGAAAGACCAGCAATCGCTCTGGTCCGGTATCAATCAGGGCCTGGTGCAAGTTGTCGCTACGGACCACTGCCCGTTTATGTGGGAGCAGAAATTGATGGGGAAAGATGATTTCTCCAAGATTCCTAATGGGCATCCAGCTGTCGAAAATCGCATGGAACTGCTCTACAGTGAAGGTGTACACAAAGGCAAAATCACCTTAAATAAATATGTTGAGGTGGCTTGTACGAATCCTGCCAAAATCTTCGGCATGTTCCCGCGTAAAGGAACGATTGCCGTAGGCAGTGATGCAGATATTGTCATTTTCGACCCCAACGAAACCCATACGCTTTCAGCCAAAACGCACCATATGAACGTGGATTATTCTGGGTACGAAGGCTGGGAACTAACTGGGAAAGTAAAAACTGTCCTGCTTCGCGGCACTGTCGCTATAAATGACGATAAATGCCTGGTTGATAAGGGGTACGGTCAGTTTATCAAGCGAAAGAAAGTAAGCGGGAAGATTTAAACGTAGGAAAAAATTCACCTCACCCCCAGCCCCTCTCCTAAAACAGGAGAGGGGTGAAAGCGCAAATTTTGCTCCCCTCTCCTGCTTTCAGGAGAGAGGCCGGGGGTGAGGTTTTACCAACTAACACAAAACCAACATGCCACGAATTATCAAATCTGGACTGATACAAATGAGTCTGCCGATGACCGAAGGGGAAGGTACGATGGAGGAAATTAAAGAGGCAATGATCCAAAAGCATATTCCACTCATCGAAGAAGCCGGTGAGAAAGGTGTGCAGATTCTTTGCTTACAGGAGATATTTAGTACCCCCTATTTCTGCCCAGGCCAGAACAGTGCCTGGTACGCGTCGGCAGAATCCGTTCCCGGTCCTACCACCGACCGTATGGCCGAATATGCCAAAAAGTATAAAATGGTGATGATTGTGCCCGTCTACGAAAAAGAACAGGCTGGCGTCCTCTACAACACAGCAGCTGTCATCGACGCCGACGGTACGTATCTGGGCAAATACCGTAAAAATCATATTCCGCATACGTCTGGTTTCTGGGAGAAGTTTTTTTTCAAGCCGGGTAATCTAGGCTATCCGGTTTTCCAGACGATGTATGCCAAAGTTGGCGTGTACATATGCTACGATCGCCATTTCCCCGACGGAGCGCGGTGCCTGGGCCTTAACGGTGCCGAAATCGTGTACAATCCATCAGCTACAGTAGCGGGTCTATCGCAATATCTCTGGAAACTGGAGCAACCCGCCCATGCAGCTGCTAATGGCTATTTTATGGGATGTATTAACCGAGTTGGCGAAGAGAAACCCTGGAATCTGGGGCGATTCTACGGCTCTTCGTACTTCGTTGACCCACGCGGGCAGATTTTTGCCACAGCTTCGGAAGACAAAGATGAACTGCTGATTTCCGAATTCGATCTCGATATGATTGACGAAGTTCGCAGCGTCTGGCAATTCTTCCGCGACCGCCGACCAGAGACGTATGGTAAGTTGGTAGAACTTTAAAGGAATGATGAATTATGAATGATAAATGATTTTTCAGCAACTCATCATTCGCAATTCATCATTTATCATTCATAATTCATCATTAATAAACGTGGCAATCCTCAATAACCGTTTAACGACTGAACAATACGAGCAAAACTTCAGCGACATTCACCCGCCGTTTGACTCTCGGGAAGCGGCTTTGGTGGAAGCGAATCGCTGTCTATTTTGTTACGATGCGCCTTGTATAAAAAGCTGCCCGACCAGCATCAACATTCCGAAGTTCATCAAGCAGATCACGACCGATAACGTGAAAGGGTCGGCCTATACGATTTTCGATTCCAATATCATGGGGGGTGGCTGCTCGAAAGTGTGCCCAGTCGAGAAATTGTGCGAAGGCTCCTGCGTCTTTAATCTGCTGGAAGAACCGCCCATTCCAATTGCCAAGCTGCAACGTTACTCGACAGAGAAAGCTATTGAGCAAAAGTGGCCGCTTTTCCAACGCAAACCATCTACGGGCCGGAAAGTCGCGGTTGTGGGCGCTGGCCCAGCGGGCTTAAGTTGCGCCCACGTACTGAGCCGGGAAGGTATTGACGTAACGATCTACGAAAAAGAAGCGAAAGGTGGCGGTCTGATGACTTACGGCATTGCGGCTTATAAAGTGACGCCTGAATTTTGTGAAGACGAAGTCAATTTTATTACCTCGCTAGGCGGTATCGATATTAAGTATGGACAGGAATTGGGCAAGAACGTTTCGTTAGCCGATCTACAAGCCAATTATGATGCTGTCTACATGGGCATCGGGGTTGGTGTGGCCAGGCAACTGGATATTCCCGGCGAAGACCTTATAGGCGTTGAAGATGCTATTCGCTTCATTTACGACATCCGCGAGAAAGGTTATCCATCCATCCCCGTTGGCGATAAAGTAGCGGTAATTGGTCTCGGCATGACGGCCATTGATGCTGCTACGCAAGCGAAACGACTGGGAGCCAAGGAGGTAACTATTGTTTACCGACGCACACAGGCTGAAATGCCCAGCACCGAAGTTGAGCTAAATCTGGCTAAATTAGATGGTTGCAACATCATCTGGCTGGCATCTCCCAAAGAAATCAAGGGCGAAAACGGACAGGTTACCCAACTGATTTGCAACGTAATGGAACTGGGTGTATCCGATACCAGCGGTCGTCGGTCGCCGGTAGAAACGGGCGAGACAATTACCCTAAACGTCGACATGGTCATCAAAGCAGCCGGTCAGGTTCCCTACGAGGAACTGGTTAGTCGTAATCAACTCAATCACTGGAATGGCAAAGTGGCTATCGACAGCAACTGTGCCACCAATATTCCCGGCGTCTTTGCCGGTGGCGACTGCGTAAACGGCGGCAAAGAGGTCGTCGATGCCGTGCAAGCAGGGAAAGATGGGGCAAGGTCGATATTAAACTTCATAAAGAGTAAAAGAGCGAAAGAATGAAAGAGCGGGCTGGCACTCCAATGTGCTGTCTGTCTTTTCACTCATTTACTCTTTCACTCATTCGCTCTTTAAACACATGGCAGATCTACGCGCAAACTTCCTCGGTATTAAATCGCCTAATCCATTCTGGTTGGCGAGCGCTCCGCCGACGGATAAACAATATAACGTACTCCGGGCGTTCGAAGCCGGTTGGGGGGGTGTTGTCTGGAAAACACTTGGCAGTCAGGTCAAGAACGTTTCCTCACGCTATTCGTCCATTGATTATGGTGGCACGAAAATGATGGGTTTCAACAACATCGAACTCATTTCTGACCGCCCGTTAGACATCAATCTCCGCGAAATCGCCGAGTGCGTGCGTCTATTTCCCGACCGGGCCATGATCGTGTCGCTTATGGCCGACAATACCCGTGAGAAATGGCACGAGCTTATCGCTCAGGTCGAAGATACGGGTGCACACGGCCTCGAACTTAACTTCGGCTGTCCGCATGGCATGACCGAACGCGGTATGGGTGCGGCTGTTGGCCAGGACCCTGAAATTGCCAAAATGGTGGTCGAATGGGTCATGGAAAAAGCAACACTTCCGGTCATTACCAAACTGACACCCAACGTCCATTCAGTGGTGCCAACGGGTCGAGCCTCGGTTGAGGGAGGTACCAATGCGCTGTCTTTGATCAATACAATTCAGTCGGTAACAGGTGTTGATCTAGATACGTTTGTTCCCAATCCATACGTAGCGGGCAAATCGGTTTATGGCGGGTATTGTGGTCCGGCCGTTAAACCCATCGCATTGAAAATGCTCACGACCATTGCGCAGGACCCAATGACATCGCATGTGCCCATTTCGGGCATTGGCGGGGTTAGTACCTGGAAAGATGCGGTTGAGTTTATGCTCCTGGGCGCGTCCAATGTGCAGGTATGTACAGCTGTCATGAAGCACGGTTTTCGCATTGTTGACGATATGATTGACGGCATGAATAACTGGATGGACGAGAAAGGCTTTAAAACTCTCGACGATTTCATTGGCAAATCGGTGCCTACGATCACGCATTGGGAAGATCTGGATATCAATTACCATATTGTTGCTAACATCAATCAGGACAAGTGCATTCATTGCGGACTGTGCTATATCGCCTGCGAGGACACTTCTCATCAATCCATTAATCTAACATTTGGCAATCCGTACAACACCTATTCGATTAAAGAAGATGAGTGTGTTGGCTGTAATTTGTGTAAATTAGTATGCCCGGTCGATAGCTGCATCACGATGGTGGAGCAACGCAAGGGCGACGAATACCTGAACTGGAAAGAGTTTCAACGGCGCGGTTTGCCCCTGAATGATCATTGACGAAACTTGCACAACCTATGAGCGAACCCGGTAACGCGCAATCGACCCGTCTCGTTTACGGCCTGGAAGACAAGGTTCCTCTGGTTCCGGCGCTCTTGGTGAGTCTGCAACAGGTTGGTGCTATGGTGGTAGGCACCATTACACCAGCGCTGATTTTGTCGGGTATTTTACACATTAGTCCGCAGGACACCGCCTATTTGGTGAGCATGGCGCTGGTCGCATCAGCGCTGGGTACGTTTCTTCAAACTATGCGACTTGGGTTTATCGGCTCCGGGCTGCTTAGTATCACGGGTACCAGTTTCGCTTTTTTAGCTCCGCTTATTCAGGCGGGCATAGCGGGCGGTTTGCCGCTCATGGTCGGCATGTCGCTGGCCGGAACACCCGTACAGCTTGCCTTAGCTCCTTTTTTGCCCAAACTAAAGCGAGTGTTTACGCCACTGGTTTCGGGAATTGTGGTGTTGCTGATCGGGCTTTCGCTAATTCCAACCGGTATGCGCAGCATTGCCCGATTGCCTGCCGAAGGAGCCCCAGCCTGGAGCGGTGGACTTGTTGCTCTGATTGTCATTGTGGTCATGATTATTGCCCAGTCGATAGGCAAATCGTGGGCACGGATGGCCGCGGTACTCGTTGGCGTGGTTACCGGCTATACAATTTGTGGAGCAATGGGTTGGCTTCAAGCTCCTGCTCCCAGCAATGGCTCATGGATTACTGTTCCTCAATTGTTTCCGCATGGGCTTGCATTTAAATGGGAGTTACTGTTTCCGTTCGCGTTTATTTACCTTGTCTGCGTATTGGAAGCGATGGGCGATATTACAGCTACATCTCAATTGTCAAGTCTACCGACTGATGGGCCTGACCATTGGACTCGAATTCGGGGAGGAATTTTAGCAGACGGACTAACCTGCATCGGGTCAGCGTTAATTGGCGGTTTCCCAAGTGCTACGTATGCTCAGAACAACGGCGTTATTCAGATGACGGGTGTTGCAGCTCGTCGAATTGGCTGGCTCATGGCGATAATTTTGTTGTGTTTGGGTCTCTTTCCACCCGTTGGCCGTTGGATTACGGTTATGCCCCCTTGCGTCCTAGGAGCATTAGCCATCATGCTCTTTGGTTTAGTAGCCGTATCAGGCTTACGCTTAATGGTATCGGGTGGCTTATCGCAACGAGATGCGTTGATTGCGGCCATTTCTTTAGGCGTTGGCATCGGCGTACCATCACAGGAAGAATGGTTAAAAACGCTCCCTGGCGTCGTGCAAACGTTCTTGGAATCAGGTGTTTCAGCAGGCGGATTAGCCGCTTTATTGCTCAATCTGCTTTTGCCGACCGGCGATAAACAGAAGAAGCTGGACGAAGAGCCAGTTGAAGTAGTATAATACATCCTAACAATCATACTGATCATAAGAATCAGCATTCTGTTGTCTTGATAAAGTTCATTCTAAATAATAAAGAAGTCAGTACGGCGATGCCTCCCGGCACGCCAGTGCTCGATTTTGTGCGCTATAATCAGTACTTAACCGGCACAAAAATTGGCTGTCGCGAGGGCGATTGCGGGGCTTGCACAGTACTCGTGGGCGATTTGTCAACTGGCGAATTACGATACCGAACAGCCACATCCTGTCTAATGCCGTTGGGGAATGCACAGGGCAAACACATCGTAACCATCGAAGGCATAAATATGGTCGAGCTGAACCCAATTCAACAAGCAATGGCCGACGAATCAGCGACGCAGTGCGGATTTTGCACACCGGGGTTTGTCGTATCGATGGCGGGATTTTGCCTGAGTAAAAAAGCACCGACTTCCCAAAATGCCATCGCTGCTGTCGATGGGAATATTTGCCGATGTACGGGCTACAAATCCATCGAACGAGCAGCCACTCGAGTAGCCCATTTACTGGAAAAGCGAAAAACAGAAGAGCCGGTAAAATTTGCTGCAAATCAGGCCATTTTGCCCGCCTATTTCACCACTATTCAGGAGCGCCTGCAAGCATTATCGTCAAGCCTGAACGGTGAATTGACCAATGCAAGCCCACATGCTCAGCGCGTTGGTGGTGGAACGGATGTGTATGTGCAGAAACACGATGAAATTAAGGATGCCTCTATTCGCTTTCTATTCGACAATACTGATTTAAAAGGGATTAGACAGGATGGAAATGACTGTGTAATTGGGCCTGCTACGACGGTAACTGATCTAATTGAATCACCGTTGATACAGCAGTATTTCCCTGATTTTAAACACTATACAACGCTGGTATCGTCTACGCCTATCCGAAATATGGCGACCATTGGGGGGAATTTCATCAATGCCTCCCCCATCGGCGATTTCACGATTTTCTTTCTGGCATTGGATGCTACGCTGACGTTTAGCGATGGCAATCTGTCAAGAGAACTACCCCTGCGAAATTTGTATCAAGGCTATAAAATGCTCGACAAGCGGCCTGAAGAATATCTGGAACAAATACGTTTTTCGCTTCCCGCCCAAAACACTCAGTTCAATTTTGAGAAAGTCAGTAAACGGACACATCTCGACATTGCCAGCGTCAATTCCGCCATCAATATCACGGTAGAGGACGACTTGATTACTCACGTCAGGATTTCTGCTGGAGGTGTTGCAGCCATTCCGAAGCAACTGACAAAAACGGCTGAATTTCTGACAGGCAAACTATTGAGTGAAGAATTGATTCAGAAAGCAATCAGCATTGCCCAAACCGAAATCGCGCCCATCAGCGACGCCCGAGGTACCGAAGCTTATAAACGATTGCTACTTGGTCAATTGATCAAAGCGCACTTTATAAAGCTCTTTCCAGCGTTGGAAGTAGAGCAATTACTAAAAACTTAACCGCAGAGAACGCAAAGAGCGCTACGTTTTTCTCGGCGAACTTTGCTTACACTTTGCGCCCTTTGCGTTTAAAACGACATGAAAAATATTGATTCCAGAACACACGTGCGGGGCGAATCAGTTTATCTGGACGATATTCCGACTATTCGCGGTACGTTGTTCGGAGCCGCTTTCGGTTCGCCGGTAGCGCATGGTCTCATTAAGAATTTGGATCTGAAAGCCGCCGAAGCCATGCCCGGTGTGGTGCGTATTTTGACTTATAAAGATGTAACGGGCGAAAACCAGATTGGTGGTATTATTCCTGATGAACCTCTGCTAGCAGAACACCACGTCGATTATTGCGGTATGCCTGTCGCGTTCGTCGTTGCCGAAACCGAGGATATAGCCCGAGCTGCTGTCAAACGCATTACGATAGATATTGAACCGTTACCCGTTATCACCGATCCGCGAGAAGCACAGGCCGCTGGACAATTGATTGTCCCTGCAAGAACATTCCGCTTAGGTAATACATTGACAACCTGGGCAGAGTGTACTTATGTGATTGAAGGAACCACCGATACCAACGGGCAGGAACATTTATACATTGAGACACAGGGGGCCTACGCCATTCCGCAGGAGAATAGCGGAATCAAACTTTACTCGTCTACCCAAGGACCAACAGCGGTGCAGCGGGCCGTAGCCCGATCGTCGGGTTTGCCTATGCACGAGATTGACGTCGATGTTACCCGGTTAGGTGGTGGATTTGGCGGCAAAGAAGATCAGGCCAATATGTGGGCAGCCTTATGTGCACTGGCAGCGCACATATTGAACAAACCTGTCAAATATTCCCTGCATCGGATGGAAGATATGGCGATGACGGGTAAGCGTCACCCCTACTCCTCCGACTTCAAACTGGGCCTCGATAAAGATCTGAAGATGGTTGCCTACGAAGTGACCTTTTACCAGAATGCCGGTGCGGCCGCCGACTTATCTCCGGCGG
Source organism: Spirosoma arboris (assembly GCF_009754945.1). Classification (GTDB taxonomy): domain Bacteria; phylum Bacteroidota; class Bacteroidia; order Cytophagales; family Spirosomataceae; genus Spirosoma; species Spirosoma arboris. The sequence goes on along the minus strand of NZ_WPIN01000016.1, from coordinate 38,792 downwards.
TGATGGAGCGAACGCTGTTCCACTCCACGAATACCTATTTCATTCCAAACGTAACCGCAACAGCTTACAGTTGTCGAACACACTTACCACCCAATACCGCATTCAGGGGCTTTGGTGGACCGCAGGGCATGTTCGTGATTGAAGCCGCTATTGCTAAAGCAGCCGAAGAGCTTGGTATCAATGCGTCCGTTATTCAGGCGAAAAACCTGCAACAAACGGGCGATGAGTTTCCCTTCGGACAAAAAGCGCAGAGCGAAGCGAATGCCTGTTGGAGCAAAGCAAACGAGTTATACGAAATAGACGAAATTCGCAATAAAGTAGATTCATTTAACACTGTTAACCTACTGTACAAGAAGGGTATAGCACTAATGCCAATTTGTTTCGGAATTTCGTTTACAAACACCCGAATGAATCAGGCACGGGCGCTGGTGCATGTCTATACAGATGGTAGCGTGGGCGTGAGCACGGGGGCTGTAGAAATGGGACAGGGTGTAAATACCAAAATGCTCCAGGTAGCCGCGCATGTATTTTCTATTCAGCCAAAGCGGGTCAAAGTTCTTTCGACCAGCACGTATCGCATCGCGAACACCTCTCCCTCAGCCGCCAGCGCCACCGCCGATTTGAATGGCAAGGCAGTAGAGATAGCTTGTACAGCCATCATGAATCGGCTCAAGGCTGTTGCGGCAGACGAGTTAAACGTTGACGTAAATACCGTTAGTCTGCAAGACGAATGGGTTTATGTGAATGGGGCACAAACGGATTGGGACTGGAACCGACTCCTGATAGCCGCTTACGCGAACCGAGTAAGTCTGTCTGAACATGGTCACTACGCTACGCCAGATATTCACTATGACAAAACACTGGAAAAAGGGCATCCATTCGCGTACCATGTCTACGGAACGGCCATCGTTGAAGTGACTGTAGATTGTTTGCGGGGGACCTACGAAACCGATGCCGTTAAAGTGGTCCATGATTTTGGGACCAGTATGAACCCGCTCATTGACCGGGGACAGATTGAAGGCGGCATTGTACAGGGCATTGGCTGGATGACGATGGAGGAGGTCATATTCGATAAAGCAGGCCGACTACGCTCGAATGCGTTATCCACCTACAAAGTGCCCGATATTTATTCGGTCCCGAAAGAAATCGCGATTGAGCCGCTCCAGACGGAAGCCGAAAACTTAGCTATATTTCGATCAAAAGCCGTTGGCGAACCTCCGTTAATGTACGGCATCGGTGCTTATTTTGCCTTACGGAATGCAGTGCTGGCGTTTAACCCATCCGCTAAAATTCCGTTTGATGCCCCTATGACGCCCGAAAAAGTCCTGCTGGCTTTGTATAACATCAACCCTGCTCAGCACTCAATGCCCCATGCCCATACCCAAACAGCTAACGACCTGGCAGTTAATCCATAAAAGTGGGCAACAAAACCTGCCAGCCATGCTGTTGTATGTGCTTGAAAGTCACGGAAGCAGTCCCGGCAGACAGGGCTTTCTGATGGCAGTTAATGCACAAGGTGCTATGGAAGGCTCCATTGGCGGTGGCATTATGGAGCATAAGTTTGTGGAAATAGCTAAGGAAAAACTGAAACACGGTCCGGCGTTCTGGGCAACCCCTGAGCTTTCTATTCGGACGCAGTATCACGACAAAACCGCAGCCCGAAATCAAAGCGGAATGATCTGCTCTGGCGATCAAACCATTCTTTTGTATCGTGTGCAACCAAGTGATTTATTAGCCATTCAGGCAATTGTCACCTGCCTCGAACAGAATCAAAACGGATACCTCGAATTATCGCCCGCAGGCATTTGTTTCTTCGCTGATCAGATACCCGAAGCTAATTACCTGTTCACGATGCAGTCGGAAGAGAAGTGGGTATATCAGGAGCAATTGGGCTATAAAAATCAGCTTTTCATTATTGGTGGTGGTCATTGCGCGCTGGCTTTATCGCGCATTATGAGCCTAATGGACTTCTATATTCGCGTGTTTGACGACCGTCCTGATCTGCACACAATGGTTCTGAATGACGTAGTCCATGAGAAAATCCTGGTCAGCAGCTACAGTGATTTAGCGGATCAAATACCCTCTGGAGAAAACAATTATGTCGTCGTGATGACCTTTGGCTACCGTACCGATGATCTGGCCATACGGGCTTTAGTGGATAAGCAGCTCGCTTATTTTGGCGTCTTGGGCAGTAAAACAAAGATCGAAAAGCTGTTTGACGAATACCGGGTTGAAGGGTTCGACCAAGAAAAGCTAAATCGAATTCATGCGCCTATTGGCTTGCCCATCAATAGTCGGACACCAGAAGAAATCGCCATTAGCATTGCGGGAGAGATTATTCGGTTGAAGAATGGAGGTTCAGTCTAGAATTTCCTAATTAATAACCCGTGCTGGTACAGGGGCACGCTTACTTATGATTGATATTAGAAAAGCAACTTCGGCTGATAGAGATTCGATTTGGGAAATAATCCAGCCGGTGATCGCCGGTGGCGATACCTACGCTTTTGACCCGAATTCATCGAAAGAAAAAATGCTGGCCTATTGGTATGGCCCAGACAGGCACACATACGTTGCTGAGCTAAACGGCAACCTAGTAGGAACGTTCGTGCTCAGAGACAACCAGCCTGATCTTGGTTCACACATAGCCAATGGTTCATATATGACTAGTCCAGCGGCCTCAGGACAAGGTGTAGGGAAAGCAATGGGAGAATTTTCAATAGTCGAAGCCAGGCGACTTGGCTATAAAGCCATGCAATTCAATATTGTGGTCAAAAGCAACGAACGGGCCGTTCGACTCTGGCAAAAATTAGGCTTTGCAATAATTGGAGAAATTCCGGAGGCATTTAATCACAAACAAAATGGCCTGACAAACGCGTACATTATGTACCGAAAGCTTTGAGGAGAATAGATTTAAACGCAGAGACACGGAGAATACACAGAAGAAGGCTTTTTTATCGCTGTGTTCTCCGTGTCTTTGTGTTTAAAAATCTTACCCATTCACTTGATATACAACCACTTACTATACAATGCTTTTTGCTCTGCCGTTTGATTGGGTAACGGTTCAAGGCGATAGCTAACCAATGGGTTCTGCGTAAGCGTAACGGGAATTTCGCGCACGAAACCAGCCCGGTTTACCAATACTTTCAGGGTCTCGCCAACCCGCCGACCGCTAATGATCCGAAGCAAATCATCACCTACTCGAACTTTGTCGATCGAAATGATTTCGTCACCCACGTTCAGGCCATCATTGTAAGCTGCCGAACCACGTCGAACACTCGAAATCGTTGATTTACCATTGGCTATCGTCGTAGCGGCTCCCAGAAAACCATCCTGTGTTTTACTAGCCAGATTCACTAACTGCAAGCCAACCGGTTCAAAATAGGCGTCGTAGTTAATTGGCTCGGCGGTATTGACACCGATATTGAAAAAGTCGTCAAGTTTACGGCCCGCAACTTGTTCAGCGGCCTGCCGGAATTCGTTGTCGGTAAAGCCACGCTTCTGTTTTTTGTAATATTCATTGTACAGGAGCCGCAACAGATCGTCCATGTTACGTTGGCCATTGCTGCCTGCCAGAATCGCCAGATTCAACAACGTCCCCAAAACGCTACCCTTGCTGTAATACGAAATCTGCGTATTCGCCGAATTTTCGTTTGGCCGATATCCTTTAATCCAGGCATCCCAACTCGATTCTGCCGCAGACTGTATACGTGTGCCTGGCTGATTTTCAATCTCTGTAATCCCACTGGCAACCAGTGTAAGGTAAGCATCCGGAGTGTGGAATCCGGCCCGTCGGAGAATATATTCCTGATAGAACGACGTGCAACCTTCTGATAACCAGAGCATATGCGTATAATTCTCGTTCTCATAATCGAACGGTCCCAACGCAATAGGCCGAATGCGTTTAACATTCCAAAGGTGGAAATATTCGTGCGCCACCAGCGACAGGAACCGCTTGTAGTTTGCTTCGGTGGCGTAGGCGTTGCGCGTCGTTTCGAGTGTTGTCGAGTTCAGATGTTCCAGTCCACCCCCACCCGGCGGAATGTGATGAACGATAAAAGTGTAGTGCTTGCAAGGATGCTCACCCACCACAGTAGCTGCGGCCTCACAAACCCGTTTGTAATCTTCGGCTAACTTCTTTTCGTTATACTCGACATCGCCAAACATCGACACCGTATGCGGTATATCGGAAGCTGTGAAACTAAACGTTTTGTGATTGCCAATTTCGATAGGAGAATCAATCAGTAAATCAAAATCAGCCGCTTCGTAGGTGAAATTCTGACCAGCCACCGGTTCCAGCGCAGTAGCGACGCTTTTCCAGGCCTTGTACGGTTGCACGACCACACGCAACGGGATGGTTTTTAGTGCGTCGTGATACATAAACATTCCGGCAGGCGTCACATACCCGTGCTCAATATCCACGAAACTCGTTCGAACGGTTAGCTCATTGGCATACACCTTATAGCGGACGGTCAGATTATCGTCGATGGTATATACCCGCCAGGCATTTTTACGGATCTTCTCGCTCAGAACTTTCTTTTCCGATCCGGCATCACGACCAGCAGAAGCGGTAAACCCATCTACGTTCTTGGCATACTCCCGAATCAGATAGGAACCCGGTGTCCAGACAGGCATTTTGATATCGATATACCCGTTTTTCTTGGCGTTTGTAGCAGCCGCAACGTTCTTTAGCTGCATTTCAACCTCAAAATAGTGCGTCTGCGGTTCGGGCATCGAAAGCACATACGTTACACTGGGAGAGGCCGCTGGGAGCGTTTCGTCATCGACTAATAAGTCGGTCGCAGTTGATAAAAATGGAATAAAAAATGTCCAGACAGTAAGTAAATACAGAAGCCGGGCGTTTTTTTTCATACGGAAACAGGAATACCTTCGTTTTTTGTCCAGAATTGACCTGATATTTGTCAATTTCCAGCGAAACTACGACGCAATCTTCTCATATGGTAGTTTTAGGTTCAAAGTTTCAGGTTTCAACCGGACCGCCGGAGCGGTTTTCATCAACGGTAAACTTGAAACGTTAAACTTAAAACTTGAAACTTTTATTTTACTTATGCCCTATTCAACCACCCAATCAGGTCACCACCAGTCACACCGCAGGATTTCGTTTCGGTTGCTGTTTTTTCTGACCATTGGGTTATTTACCTCATTATCGACATGGGCTCAGCGAACCCAGAGCAATGCCGAACCCGACTATCATTACCGAAATGGGCTTGAACTCTTTGAGAAAGCCAATTATGCCGCTTCCCGTTATGAATTCCGCCAATATCTAGAACCCCGACGGGGTGATGGTTCCCAAACCTTACTCAATACCGGCGACCAAAACGCTGTTGAAGCAGAATACTATATTGCTCTGACTAGCCTCTACATCGACGAGCCAGGTGCTGAACTCCTTGTCGATCGATTCGTTCAAAATCATAGTCAGCACCCGAAAGCCGGCCAGTTATATGGCGATTTAGGAACGTATTATTACAATCGTCAGGATTATACAAAAGCCATTAATTTCCTGGAAAAAGCTGTGGGCCAGGGTGGTAATAGCGCTCAGCAGATTGCCTACAAATACCAACTGGCCCTCTCCTATTACAATACGCAGGATTTGCAGCATGCGTTGCCTCTTCTAAACGAAGTTAAACTCGATCCTAGCTCACCCGATGCACCCGCTGCATCTTACTATGCTGGAGTGATCAATTTTCGCAACCGGAATTACAACGAAGCCGTTGCTGATTTTAAGCGGATTGAAACCAATCCAACCTATCAAAACCAGGTACCTAACTGGATTGCTCAGGCCCTCTACAAGCAGCGCCGATTCGACGATTTGCTGGCCTATACCGAACCGCTGCTCAAGCGGAATAATGGCGGTAGTCTGAACGAAGTAGCTTTATTTACAGCCGAAGTTTTTTATCAGCAAAACCAGTTTGCCAGAGCAGTTCCGTATTATAAACAGTACATCAATGCTGCGGGCGCCAAAGCGCCCGGTGCGGTTAAGTTCCGTTATGGCCAGTCATTGTTCCGTACCGGAGCGTATAACGACGCCATCGCCCAGCTCAAAACCTTATCTGGCGGGAAAGACACAACCGCCCAATATGCCGCGTATACACTAGGAGTCAGTTATTTACAAACACAAAACCCAACTTACGCGCTGACAGCCTTCGATCAGGCCGGGCGTTTGTCGTTCAACCGCGAGATTCAGGAAGAAGCCCGGTTCACCCACGCGAAACTGCAACTGGACCAAAATAACGGGGCCGACGCCGTGAAAGAACTGACCGCTTTTTTGAAGCAATACCCTGATAGTAAGTTTGAAAACGAAGCCAACGAATTGGTCGGTGAAGCGTATTATGCGTCCAATAACTACCCAGCGGCTATTGCTTATATTGAGGGACTGAAACGTCGAACATCCAAAATCAACGCAACATACCAGCGGCTGACCTACAATCAGGGTGTGAACGATTTCAACGCCGAACGCTATCCTCAGGCAGTTGCGAATCTGGACAAATCCTTGAAATTTCCGGTCGACAACAGCCTGCAACAGGCCGCGCAATTCTGGAAAGCGGAATCCTATTCGGCAGGAAAACAATATGATACAGCCATTCCCTTATACGCCAGCATTTCTAAATCGGGTTCAGGTGATTACGCTACCAGGAGCCTATATGCACTCGGTTATGCGTATTACAATAAAAAAGATTATGCTCATGCGCTCCCCTACTTCCGCGATTTCGTGAGTCGTGGTGCTGGTTCCGACGACAGAGCCCAGGTGCAGGACGCGACGATACGCTTAGCCGATACCTATTTTGCATCGAAGCAATATGAAAACGCGATGCGTTACTACGACCAGGCCATTGCTCAGAATGCAGCCGATAAAGATTATGCGGCTTACCAGAAAGCCATGATCTTAAGCTACGTTGGTCGCGATACGGAGGCCAAAGCCCAATTCGATCAGGTACAACGGCAGTTTCCGAACTCTCGCTTTGTCGACGAAGCTCTTCTTCAAAAAGCGAATGTTGATTTTGAGAAAGGCTCCTATCAGGTGGCCATTCAGGGGTATACAAAGTTGATTCAGGACAAGCCCAATAGTGCACTCGTTCCTGCGGCCCTTCTAAAGCGTGCTATTGCTTATGGCAATATTCAACAATACGACCCCGCCGTCGCCGATTACAAACGTATTTTAGATAATTATGGCGATTCGGAACAGGCGCAAAGTGCTCTGCTGGGTATTCAAAACACATTGAATGATGCCGGTCGACCCGAAGAATTTTCACAAGTATTGGGTCAGTATAAGAAAAGCAATCCGGGTAGCACAGATGTAGAGCGGGTACAGTTCGAAAACGCCAAGAATATTTACGCCAACGAAAAATATCCGCAGGCCATCCAGTCGCTACTCTCGTTTATGCAGGAATATCCGAACAGCCCTAATACGAATGAAGCCAGGTATTATCTGGCTGAATCCTATCGACAGACCAATGATCCAGCCAGCGCGCTACGTTACTACAACTTAGTGATCGCCGATAACAAATCGGATTATCTGGTCCGAGCGGCCACACGGGCAGCTGAGTTAGAAGCTAAACAGAAAAACTATCCTCGTGCCATTCGAAATTACCAGATCATTCTGAGTAGAGCCAATGGCAAAGCCGAACAGGTAGCGGCCCAATTAGGCTTGATGGACACCTATTTTGCTTATCCAAAACCTGACTCAGCTGCTGCTATTGCGCGTGATGTTATCGCTGCAGGTAACGTGGTGTCGGGGGCTCAGAACCGGGCTCAATTGATGCTTGGTAAAGTAGCTCTTGGAAAAAGTGATTACAAAACTGCTCAGGCTGATTTCGAGAAAACGATTGCACTCGCCAAAGACATAAACGGAGCTGAAGCTCAATATCACCTCGGCGAAATTCTGTACAAGCAGAAAAAATACAAGGAGTCGGTAGCAACGCTGTTAAAGTTCAATGAGCAGTTCAGCGATTTTGAATACTGGAAAGGCAAAGCGTTCATTCTGGTATCCGACAATAACGTTGCTCTTGACGAGCCCGCCCAGGCCAAGGCCGTTCTGAATTCAATCATTGAAAACTCATCCGACGAAACCATCGTTGCCGAAGCCAAACAAAAACTGGCCACGCTGGAGTCTAAAAATTAGATAGATGTATGCTGTATGATATATGATATATGATGTGTGGTATATGAGGTACGAATGCAAAGAGCAATTGTACCTCATATACCACACATCATATATCATATATCACACATCATATATCATACATCAACCGTATGATTCACCCAAACCGCCCCTTACTCTCCCTTACCTTACTTTCTCTGTCGGCTGCGCTTTACGCCCAACAGCCAAAGCCGACGCGCCCTGTGAAAGAAGGCGAAGTCGATAATCAGGAAATTACTGTCGAAAAAAGCAGGAAGATTGAACTGCCTCCCGCCAACCGGATTTTCAACAAGATTCCATCGATAAAACCGTCGGCCGAGCAACGAAAGCTGACGTATGAATTCGAAGATCGAAAATTAACAATCGGCGACCCCAAAATTACACCCGGTGTGTTAGACCCAGCCTTGGGCAAGGCCGATGACACCCCTGCCTATAGTAACTATGTTAAGTTAGGAGCTGGAAATTACAGCTCATTTTTAGGCGAAGGATTCGTGGGTATCAATGCCCTGTCGAACCTAGCGTTAGAAGGATCAGTTCGGCATTTGTCATCGGCGCTTGGCCCCGTCGACGGTAAGAATTCAGCGCAAAGCGATACGCGGGTCCGAGTGACGGGTAAATACCTGACCGATGCATTCAAACTACAAGCCGACCTCGGTTTCGACCGAAACACCTATAATTTTTACGGATATAGTCGGGAATACGCAGCTTCACCCACTTTCAATCCTGACCTGATTAAACAGCGACTCAATACGCTCAATTTCAAACTTGGCATTGAAAATGTAAATTCGGACAATGCAATCGACTATTCACTGCGCACGGGAATCACCACCTTAAGTGATCGATTCAATGCGTCAGAAACTGACTGGGGCACAAATCTGAATGCCTCGCTTGGAATTACCGACAATGTATACGCACTTATAGCTGCCGATGCCTACGTAACTCAACGGAGTGACGGCTCGATTGTCGATAACCGTAACCTGTTTCGGGTAAAACCAACGTTTAAATATGCCTCTTCTCTATTCACAATAACCGCTGGTATCAATGCAGTGAATCAAACCGACCAGCGACAGGGTATAAACGATACGCGCGCGTTCCCGGTTATTGATATTGATGTGGCTCCTGTTGGCAATATTCACATTTTTGCGGGTGTCGACGGAGACATTAACCGAAATACGCTTCGCTCGTTACTGGGTGAGAATAAGTGGCTTGCCCCGCAAGTTCTACTAGCTAACACTGTTAAGTCGCTCGACATTTACGGAGGTACGAAAGGGGATTTGGGCGGAGGTTTTTCGTATGAAGGAAAAGTATCCTATGCCCGTTACCGAAACTTTTCGACCTTCAACAACAGCCTTCCTGACACAACTAAATTCTTTGTTCTCTACGATGGGGGCATCACAAATGTGTTGACCGTATCGGGTCAGCTAGCCTATGCCCAGAAAGACAAGTTTCGTTCCACCCTTAAAGCTAACTTTTTCAACTACGGCCTCGACCGGCTCGAAGCTGCCTGGGGTCGCCCTCGTACAACGGCTACTTGGACCAACTCATATATCCTGAATAAAAAATTATTCGTCACTGCTGATTTGTATTTTTATGAGGGTATTCAAAACAAGAACTTTACATCTGGAATCACCTACACGCTGAAACCCATTTACGATGCCAACCTAAAAATTGACTATTTCCTAGGAAAACAGATCTCTGCCTTTGTCGCATTAAATAATATCTTTAGCCAGAATTACCAGCGTTATTTGTATTATCAAACTCAAGGGCTTAACTTTCTCGGAGGAATCAGTTATTCGTTCTAATCGCTCCATCGATGCACACTATGGCTTCCGTCAATGACTACCTTAAAAAGTTGCTGTATCAGTACGACTGTGTGGTTGTACCTGAGTTAGGTGCCTTCCTGACGCATTATCAATCGGCAAGTTTTACGGAAACCTCTGGTCTGTATCTTCCCCCTCGCAAACGAGTTGCCTTCAACGAAGCACTGCGCTTCGATGACGGTATTCTGGCCAATTATATCATGCTCCATGAGCCCGTCACTCGCGAAGGTGCGCAGCGTCATGTTAGCGTGTTTGTAGCTGAATTGCGGCAGCAAGTAGAATCAACGGGGCGATTTGAACTCGAAGGCATAGGCACCTTCACGCACAATGAAGAAAGCCGATTACAGTTTTCTCCAAGTCTGCGACATAATTTTTTTGGCGAAGCTTATGGCATGAGCGCTCTGTCAGTTCAAGCCATCAATCGTCAACCCCAACTAGAACCTGCTTTCGAAGCTGTTCCAGTTACTGACCTCGGCCCCTTACTGGTTCGGGAAGATGATGTACAGTTGATACCTTACCGACCAGCTCGTCCTTACTGGCGTGTCGCAGCTATCGCGTTACTGGTTAGTTCAATCGGTGCTGTTAGCTATTTCTCAGTTATCAAACCAGATCAACCCTTTCAGAGTAGCCTTGACCCAGCCAGCCTGTTCCGAAGTGTTACAACTTCCTTCTTCGAGCGTTTTACAGGCGTAAAAGAACCAGCGAAGACAACTGTCATCTCTAAAGTTACCTATACTCCTGTTTCAGAAATTAAGCCAGTCATCGAAGAACCTACTGAGTTAGCTGTAGCTGCGCCTACTCCTACTCCATCTGAGGTTACTGCAAAGACAGAACTCACATCTGCTGACGTTAAAGCGAAACTTGAAGCACCAGCGGCAGTTAAATCAGAAGTTGTAGAAAAAGCCGCTGCTCCCGTTGCCAAACCTGTTCGTACCGGTCCTCATTTCACGGTGATTGCAGGTGTGTTTTTGAGCAAGCACAATGCCCTTAAATTAAGACGCCAATTACGGAAGGCGGGTTATGAAGATGCGTTTGTCATTATGCCTGCGCCTAACGAGAAAGAAATGTATAAAGTGGCAGCAGCTGGCTCGTCCATTCGCAATGAGGCTGTCGCCAAAATGGCAGCTATCGATGAATTGGCAGGTACAGAATCCTGGATTTTAAAGAATTAGACTAGCACATATTCACAACAAAAAAAGACAGCTCGTTTGGGTTGTCTTTTTTTGTTGGTTCAGCATTAGTTATGCAATCCCAAAGCCATTTTTAAGTATTTGATTTCTGTCAAAATGATCTATGTTTTTCACCCTTTCATGGCCAAGTGCTTGTAAAACAAAAACGGCTCCCACTTTCGCAGGAACCGCTTTGCATAAGCAAACAGGGTGTTTAGCCTAAATACGTCTTCAATGCCTTTGACCGTGAGGTGTGGCGCAGACGACGAATGGCTTTTTCTTTTATCTGCCGAACCCGTTCGCGGGTCAGGTTGAATTTCTCACCGATTTCTTCAAGCGTCATAGCGTGTTCACCATTCAAGCCGAAATAAAGTGTGATTACGTCGGCTTCACGCTGAGTCAGTGTCGAAAGTGCACGCTGTACTTCTTTCCGCAGTGAGTCATTGATCAGGCCCGAATCAGGTTTATCTTCACCATCGTTTTCAAGTACGTCGAGCAGGCTATTTTCTTCACCTTGCACAAACGGTGCATCCATTGATACGTGACGACCCGAAATTTTGAGTGTATCAACAACTTCAGCAGCCGAAATCTCCAGAACAGCAGCTAACTCTTCGGGCGATGGTTCGCGTTCGAATTTTTGCTCCAGATCTGAGAACGTCTTGGAAATCTTGTTCAGTGAACCTACCCGGTTCAATGGCAGACGTACAATACGAGACTGTTCGGCCAGAGCCTGCAGAATAGATTGACGAATCCACCAAACAGCGTAGGAAATGAATTTAAATCCACGCGTTTCGTCGAATCGTTGAGCGGCTTTGATCAGACCGAGGTTACCTTCGTTGATCAAGTCACCCAGCGAGAGACCCTGGTTTTGATATTGTTTGGCAACCGAGACCACAAAGCGGAGGTTTGCCTTCGTTAAGCGTTCCAGCGATAGTTGATCGCCTTCACGGATTTTCTGGGCCAGAGTTACTTCCTCATCGGGCGTAAGCAGGTCCACTTTACCAATCTCCTGTAAGTACTTGTCTAACGACTGACTTTCACGGTTGGTAATCTGTTTTGATATTTTTAGCTGTCTCATATTACGTTGCCTCCGGTGGAGTGACTATATAACGCTAACTTTTGACGTTGCATTACACAAAAAAGTAACAATGACTTACGCATTTTTGTTCTCTGGCTTCGGTAACAAAACTTTACGTGACAAACGATACTTTCCTGTCTTTTTATCCACGTCAATCAATTTTACCGTTACTTCCTCACCTACCTGCAAGACGCCATCCATCGTTTCTAAGCGTTCCCACTTAATCTCGGAAATGTGCAATAACCCATCTTTACCGGGCATGAACTCCACAAAGGCACCAAAGGGCTGAATCGTTTTAACCTTACCTACATACGTTTCACCAACTTCTGGCACAGCTACTATGCCTTTCACACGCGAAACGGCTTTATCCATACTCTCTTTGCTGGTCGCGAAAATGCTAACCCAACCGGCGTTGTCGTGTTCATCAATGTTCACAACGGCACCTGAATCCTTCTGGATATCCTGAACAACTTTACCACCGGGCCCGATAACAGCTCCAATCTGGTTGGTATCGATTTTGATGACAACGGCACGGGGCGCATGTGGTTTTAGGTCAGCACGTACTTCGGCAATACCTTTCTTCATCTCGCCAAGAATGTGAAGTCGCCCTAAACGAGCTTGTTCTAATGCCTGAGCAAGTACTTCGTATGAAAGACCATCGACTTTCAAGTCCATCTGGCAGGCCACGATCCCTTTTTCGGTACCGGTTACTTTGAAGTCCATATCGCCAAGATGATCTTCGTCGCCAAGGATATCCGACAATACAGCGTATTTATCGCCGTCCGAAATCAGTCCCATGGCAATACCTGCTACAGGTGCCTTGATTTTTATGCCAGCATCCATCAGTGCCATCGTTCCGGCGCAAACCGTCGCCATCGACGACGAACCGTTCGACTCCAGAATATCGGATACAATTCGAATGGTATATGGGTTCTCGGCCTCTGGCGGCAATACTTTCTTCAGTGATCGATGAGCCAGGTTACCATGGCCTATTTCACGTCGACCAGCCCCCCGGTTAGGCTTCACTTCGCCCGTAGAGAATCCAGGGAAGTTATAATGTAACAGGAATTTGGCATATCCCTGGTACATGGTCTGATCAACAATCTGCTCATCCGTTTTAGTACCAAGCGTTGCCGTCGTTAATGACTGCGTTTCACCACGAGTAAACAGGGCTGATCCGTGTGGGCCAGGCAAAATACCTGCTTCTGCCATGATCGGACGAATTTCATCCAGTTTACGACCATCCAAACGGATACGCTCATCGAGTACTAATCGCCGTGACGCTTCCCATTCCAGGTCATGGAAATAGGTTTTTATTAAACCTACATTCACTTCCGAACCTTCTGGAAATGACGCTATATATTCATCACGAATAGCTTTTGCCGCTTCAGAACGCCCTTTTTTACTTGGATTCTGCTGGCTGACAGCCGCATAAATTTTATCATACGTAGCAGCCCGAACAGCCGCACGAAGTTCTTCGTCGTGCGTTTCGTGATTGTATTGACGTTTTTCGGTCTTCCCTACTTTAATCGTCAATTCTTTCTGTGCCTGACACTGAACCTTGATGGCATCATGAGCGACTTTGAGAGCCTCTACGACTTCGGCTTCCGAACATTCGTTCATTTCGCCTTCTACCATACAAATATCCTTCTCGGTAGCGGCTACGATCAAATCGATGGTAGCACGTTCAATTTCCGACGTTTTAGGATTGATCTTATACTGACCGTCGATTTTAGCAACACGTACTTCAGAAATAGGACCATTGAACGGAATATCTGATACCGCCAGAGCTGACGAAGCGGCCAAAGCGGCCAAAGCATCAGGCTGTACTTCAGGATCAGCCGAGATCAGGGTAATTATTACCTGTGTATCGGCATGATAATTATCCGGGAAGATAGGCCGCAGAGCGCGGTCAACTAATCGGCTAATCAGGATTTCGTGGTCGCCCAGGCGGCCTTCACGGCGTTGGAAACTACCAGGAATTCGGCCAGCCGAAGCAAATTTTTCTTGATAATCAACAGATAAAGGAAGGAAATCAACGCCTTCTTTGGCTTCTTTACTCGATACGACAGTAGCCAGCAGCATCGTGTCGCCTAATCGTACAACCACCGCACCGTCGGCCTGACGGGCCATTTTTCCGGTTTCGATGGTAATTTCCCGCCCGTCGGGCAGCGCAACGGATTGCGTGGTGATTTGAAACATACAACAGATTTTGAATACGTCCTCTTACAGCTTTAAACCGCTTCGGTGGTCTGATGCCTCAATAACCACCAACCGTTTCCGGATTTTTTAACTTTAATTTGTTTCTTAACGGGTTTTCACCACATTCTTATAGAAACTACAAAAATGAGGGAATCTACTATGTGCAGATTCCCTTTTTTGTGAAGTAGCCGATTACTTCCGCAATCCCAGCGAGGCCAGTATAGCCCGGTATCGCGTGATGTCTTTCTTCAGGAGGTAATTCAGCAGCCGCCGACGCTTACCTACTAATTTTAAAAGACCCAGTTGGGTGCCGTAATCGTGCTTGTGAACTTTCAGGTGCTCAGTTAAATGACTGATCCGGTAAGTGAACAGCGCGATCTGGGATTCGGCCGACCCGGTGTCCGCTGCGCTTTTGGCATGGCCCGAGGTGGAGAATATCTCCTGTTTTTTTTCGGTCGTTAGATACATCTTCAGACAGCTAATAAAATGAAAAGTTGAATTTGGGTGCAAAGTTAGCAAAAATAGTCGATAGTCACTAGTGATCAATCAATAGTTTCTGTATATGGTGCCCCTTTTAAGTCTGATGGCTAATAATTGATGAACGACGATTTTTAAAGTCTACAAATTTTCGTTTCATTCGTTCCCAGGCTATTACATAAACATCTTTATCGAACAAGCGTGAATCGTGCCGGGCACGTTGCATCAGTAATAACCCAATTGGAAGTAAGACAATATTAGCCATCCAGGCACCCAAGGGTACCCAAAGTAATCCGTCTTTAGCATATTTATCACCTGCAATGGTCAATACATACAGGAAAATAAAGAAGACAATAGCAATGAGTACGGGTACCCCAAATCCTCCTTTCTTAATAATAGCCCCCATCGACGCACCAATCAGAAACATGACGAAAATGGAAATCGACTGCGTGAATTTGTGATGAGTTTCTAATTGATACTTCCAGACACCCTTTTCCTTTTCGGTCAGATAAGTTACATTAGATGTTGAATAGGATAAAATATTTTGCGCCTGACTCAGGGCAGCCTGCGCCAAATCTGGGGTCGGAATGGCTCGTTTTTTCAAAAGTGAGTCAACCCATTTCCCATCTTTCACTGCCTTTTGTCGAAGAGCCGCGTCTGCTTTAAATTGATAATTATAATATTGCCGCGACGTACTAGCCACATTCAGACTTGTCTTGGTGTAATCTTTTCGCAGTGAGTCCGTTAGAGTCGAAAGTTCATTCAGATTTTTCATATACTCATGGTACTCAAACTGATTTTCATCGGTACGTTTAATACCAAACGACTCCATGCTGATTACGAGCCGATAATCTTTAAAGCCGTTCCGCATGAACTGCGCTCCTCTAGTACTATTAGTCATACCACCACTGGCAAAACTGACGGTATTATTATCTGAATACTCTTGATAATCATTGCCATTGAAGAGTTGAAAAACAAGATAAGAGCGGTCTTTATCTATATACATCCGCCCCGAATCGGCCAAAATAATTTCGCGGTTACCCGATTCAAGTCCGCTTGTTGAGTGCTTATAAATAACTAACCCTTTCAGCAAATCACCGTTTTTACTGTCTTTTGGTCCCTTAATTTTGTGATCTACTTTAATGCTGTAGCCCGGCAAATCGTTGTAAAATATCCCCTCCTTGAGATTCAGAGTAGCTTTGGCAGTTTTTATGTCGTAGAGTAGGCTATAACCTTTCAGATTTGCCCAGGGCGAAACCGAATTATTGAACCAGAATGAAAAAGCGCTTATACCGATAGCAACGATTAGCAAGGGCTGCATAGCCCTTGTAAGCGAAATCCCGGCACTTTTGAGGGCAGTCAATTCAAAAAATTCGCCGAGGTTTCCAAAAGTCATCAGCGACGAAAGCAAGACAGCCAGTGGTAAGGCGGTTGGTATAGTTAGGAGGGCAAAGTAGAAGAGCAATCGGCCGAAGGTGGCCAGATCGAGGTCTTTCGTAACAAAATCATCAATATAAAACATGAGCAGTCGCATCAGAAAAATAAAGATGACAACGCCAAGTGTCAAAAAAAACGGCCCCCAAAACGAGCCGAGTATTAATTTATCTATTTTTTTCATGTACGCTATACGATCCTTCTTTAGCTGCTATACCGCATCACCGGAGCATACGAATTACGATTTAATAACAGATATAAGGCCGTAAACCGTTTATCGCAGTTCGTAAATAATGTTAACTGCCAACAATTTCTTTCAGCTTATCCATTAAACCATCCCAAAGATCTTTGAGTTCTTCTTCGTCGGTGGTACTGGAGTAGTCGGTAATGCGAAGAAACGTCGATTGGGTCAATTCGCTTTGATCGACCCGAAAGTCAACATAGTTATTGTCAGACTCATTATCGTCCGTATTTAAAAACTCAAAGCGAACCCCTTTATTTTGTCTCATCGATACCTGCCGGGCAATGTGACTTTCGTTATCCCATTGAAAATCGAACCGTTGCTCAGGCATTGTATTGACTTTGCTGGCAAACCATTGCGACAGGCCTGATGCCGTGCTAATGTAAGGGAACAGCATTTTGGGAGAGGCCCGAAGTTCATATTCGGTGATAAATTTCAATTTCTCCATAACTTATTATACAAAAGGGGTCATTGGCAAAGGTAAACGATTTTTTTTGCGAAAGTCAACGCTGTTTTTTGTCAAAAGCCGATTTTTCCTTACTTTTGTGGAATCAAACGGCGGGGTAGCTCAGATGGTTAGAGCGTAGGATTCATAACCCTAAGGTCGGCAGTTCGATCCTGCTCCCCGCTACTCTGATAATCAGGCCATTACGAATAAAAATTCGTGATGGCCTTTTTGCTTGGTACAACATAGGTACAACATTTTTTCCTTCAGAAGTTCCGTGAGAGGGCCTATTCATCACTTCAGTTGGCCCAAATCAACACTATTTGTCTCCTTTTCGCTGGTCTCTTATCCGAAATAGGGATAAATTTTAATCTAAAATCGTCTTTGAAGAGCTATAAGATCGTACGAAATTCATTCGGTTAGGCATTCTTCGAATTTTAGCACGGCATCGCTGCAAACATAAACGTTAGCCTATTGCTCTTACTGATCTAGATACGGCTCATTGCCCATCAATCAAAGTTTAGGTAACGAGAACGTTAGCTTAAACTGAGTGCCATTCTGATTGATAATTGTATAATATCCTTTGAGTTGCTGCACTTGCATCTTCACGAGTTTCAATCCGTAAGTGGTGAGTTCATCGTCAGATAGCAAAAATCCAGGGCCATTATCATGCACGACCAGTTGTATCGTAGTGCCGACACATTCCAGTCGTATAATTAATTGAGGGGCAGAATGTCCGACAAAGGCATATTTACAGGCATTGGTAACAATTTCGGACAGAATTAGCCCAAAGGGCAACGTCTGATCGGCTGACAACCAGACATCGTTAATTGTATATATAGGCTCAATGGTCTCTAAGCCGTATGTCTCTAGAATACGAATGACGAGTTCAGAAATATAGACATTGAGTTTTACCGCGAGTGCTTGTTGGGGGTTATCGTAAAGTCTTTTGTGAAGCAATTCGATGGATTGTATTCTATGCTGTATGCCTGAAATTACTTTTTTAGTCGTCACATCCGTTAGCTGGAAAGATTGAAGTGTCAGCAGATCGGAAATAGCCTGAAGATTGTTTTTAACCCGGTGGTTTTGCTCTGTCACGAGCTGAGCATTCTGGCGACTAATACGCCGATTGATTTGATAAAGTCGATAAAGGGCAACCCCTACTCCGACTGCAATTCCTAGTCCACCTAATAAGGCATTCCTTAGGTTCTGTTCAGCGCTTAGTTTTTCAGTGCTCAGGATTAAAGCCTGTTGCTGACTTTTTAGCTTCGCTTCTCGTTTTTCGGTTTCGTATTCCAACCCTAGTCGCGTAATGGCGCCATTTCGATCTGTATTTAAGGCTGCGAGCTTCCATTCATAAACTTGCTTCTGATAAGTATAGGCTTTTTGATAATCACCTGTTTGCCGGTAAAATTCATCATATCCGCTGGCTAGTCTCCTTTCTAGGGTTGGACTATTCAGGTGTGCTGTCTGATAGCCCTGCTTAGCGTCTTCTAAGAAACGTCGGGCTAGTAATGGTTTATGCAGGGTGAGATAGCAGTCGGCCAGTAATAGACGCGTTGAGACGGTCTGCGTGGGACGTTGAGAAGAGATGTAATTGGCCAAAGCCGCTTGATAATAAGGAATGGCACGCTGAATATTAATTCGGGCCCATAAAGCTCCCAAATCAACCGTTATCCCCGATACTTCATCTGGTTCATTTAATAACCGGGCCTGTTGTAGCGCTAATTTGTAATAGTAGAATGCACTGTCACAGGGAATCCGGTCAATCACAACTTTTTGCAGAACGACAGATGCGTTATTGCTATTCAATGGATGCAGAACAGGTGCACGACTTGCCTTGGTATGTCCTTGCTGACAGGCTGAGGCATGCAAATTCCCCATGACCATATAGGCGCTCATTCGACTATGAGTTGAGTCAGGGGCACGCATCAGCCTGGCGGTTTTTAAGGCTTGCTGTGCATACCAAAGACTTCGTGTTTGCATCGATACGATCCCATAGTTGCTACTTAATTGGATATACAGTTTTACCAGGTCCGCTGAAGGACCGAGCGGCTCTCGTATACGTACCGATTGCAGGAACCAATATCTGGCTGGTAGATACTGACTTACCCCTTGATAAAATTTACCGAGCCGATAGCTGATTTCACCTATTTCAATCTTATTATGCTGTAATTGTGCGCTCCATAAATCATCCTTCAATTGTTGCAATTTGGCCTTTGGCTCAATATCAGGCAAATAGGTGTTTATTGAGTCTGGAAATCCAGCGGTTTTCACTGGCTGAGCTAATCCAGACCTAAAAAGGAGCGATATAAGAAATAGAAAGGTTAAATAGACGCGATCCATAGGCAGCTTAAATCAGTAGTATAAAAAGCCATAAAGAAGAAAGGTGAGTCGGTTTTAGCTCAATGTGCGATCCACCCCAGGGATCTTTCCATTACCGACTCTTAATCGTGTTGAGCCGCTCAAGCAATAATTTATACTTCCCTTCGGGGATGGGTAACAAATCGCCTTCCAGGTGAATCATATCTGATTCAACACGATCAACGTAGTTCAGATTAATAATGATTGAACGTGACAATTGGAAAAAATTTGCCGGGAGGTGTTTGAATAAATATCCGGCATTAAGAGTTAAAAGGACTGGCGAATAGCTATTCTTGTCAGGGAAAATTTTTTTATATCGATCGCGCGTTAAAAATACGTCAGAGTAGTTTCGCTGGGCTTTTATGTAGCATATATCCTCCTTTGGGACTCGAATGTGAGCCTTATCAAAGGGGAGAAATAAATGATCTGTTTGGCGGATATTATAGGGCACCGAACTGGTATAAAAATTATGAATAGCAAGCTCAATTTGAAGGAGCAGTTCTTTTATTCGAAAAGGCTTTTCTAAAAAAGCAGTTGGATTTGTATCTTTTGCTCGGTTGAAAACATCTGTATTTGCGGTCAAATAAATAATGGGCATTTCTTTATAACGCAACAGAGCAAGTGCAGTTGCTATGCCATCTAAAGAGCCCTCTTCCAGTTGAATATCAATTAAAGCAAAATCTGGGTTATGAGTTCTTACAATCTCCATAGCCTCCTCATAATTCTGAGCGATCCCACTAATTTCATAGCCTGCTTTTAATAAGCCTTCTTTCAAGACATTGGCCGTAAGTAACTGATCCTCGATAATCAAAACTCTCGCAGGGTCCATCTCAGTTTATAGTTATAAAGTCGTAGGCTACTTACAAAATTAAGGTGAGCCTGTTTCATAATTCTCTTCTTTTGATTAGTGAAAACCCGTGTTGGGGAAGAAAATAAGGCATTTGGGCAACTTCAGAGACTAGTCATAGCCAAGATGATTAGTTTAAAGGTGCCATTCCGATTTCATTCTGAATCAGCCTTCGTAAGGTTAATAAAAAACGTTTAACTCTTGCTCATATACTGCCAAGCAACATTCTCTGCCACACGCATGCATGACTATGATCTTGACCAACCACTAATTGATTTGATTTCTGCTGTTGAACGAACGAGTTGGACAGCACGGCATGCAGTTGAAGGCGTGCAAATTTTCGGGGGAATTGGGTCTGGCAAAACATCAGGCTCTGGCCGTTTATTTGCCCACAAATACCTGATTAATGGATTTGGTGGACTGGTATTAACCGTAAAACCCGATGAAAAATTGATCTGGCAAGAGTATTGCCAGCAGACGGGGCGTGAAGACGATCTGTTAATACTCGAACCAGGCGGACAGCATAGTTTTAATTTCCTAAATTATGTGTCAGCTGTAGAAGATGGAGAAGGATCGTTAACCGACAATATCGTTCAAGTCCTTAAAACGGTCATTCGTTCGGGTCAAGAACAAAATAGTGGCAGATCTGACGATGCGTTTTGGGAGTCCGCATTGGATATGCTAATTTTCAATATCCTGGATCTTTGTAAACTGGCTTATGGGCAAGTAACAGTGTCTCAAATGTTCGACATTGTGCAGACCATTCCTAAACCTGATGAACATCTGCAATTAAATCCCGCAACCTATGTAGGGAAAGCCTTTGATCAGGCGTTTGAAAAGGCTCGACATGTCGTTGCAGAACAAGTCGCTCATTGGAGCGCTTCCCGTCCTGAAAAAGAACGCCAACTGTTTAAGGATGATGCCATATTTCATACAGAACTACTCGAAGTCTTACCCGAAGCTCGTCTGATAAAAGCTCTAGATCATTTTTTCTTTGACAATTTCATTTACATGTCAGATAAAACAAGGTCGATTATCGAGTTTTCTTTTACTGCTTTCCTCTTTCGATTATCGCGTGAGCCTATCTATTCATTGTTCTGCCATCGCCCCTCGTCTTTCACGCCAGAGGATAGTTTGAATGGTAAAATCATCCTGATTAACCTACCGGTCAAGCTTTATCACAAAGTCGGTCGTGATGTGCAGGTTTTGTTCAAATATATCTGGCAACGGGCCATGGAAAAACGTAATATAGTTGAAAATGGAAGGCCGGTTTTTCTATGGGCAGATGAAGCGCAAACCTTCTTGCATGAGCATGATGCCGAGTTTCAGGCAACAGCTCGAAGCAGCCGAGTGGCCACTGTCTATATCTCCCAAAATTTGCCTAATTATTATGCCTCCATGGGGGGCCATAAAAGTGAATACCGAGTGAAAAGCTTCCTCGGAACATTGGCGACCAAGGTATTTCATGCCAATGCCGATATCGAAACCAACCGTTACGCATCAGAACTCATTGGAGAGATTTATTTCGAAGAAGAAACACAAAGTACGACCGTAGCAGAAAATTTTTCTCAGACCAAAGCCCGCTCCCTTAAGCTGGAGCGGATAGCTCGACCAGAAGAATTCATGCGCCTAAAAACCGGTGGGCCACTGAACAATTATCTTGTGGAAGGCTATCTCCACCGCCAAGGGGATCGCGTGATGAAAGGCTTCAATCACGTCAAGATGATATTTTCCCAACGCTATCAACGGCAATCATAATCACCCTCTATCTTCTAATATCCATGACAAAGAACATGTACTACCGCACAGTCTTTAAGCGAACCAACACGATTAAAGAAATTACGTTGAGTTTTTTTATTGTGTTTTGCTCCTGGCCTCGCCTGTTATTGGAGGTCTTTATCCGCAAGAATTTTGGCGAGCGTTATTATTCTTTTTCAGGCGCAATGACAATTCTCGTTATTCTAGCCTTTCTTCCTCTTTATTTTATCGACTCGGCGGGTCGCTTGCATGGCTCAGGTATCATGGGGTTTCTCCGGTATTTTTTGAGCTGGTATATCTTTTTAGTCGGCTTTTTCTTAATGGCTGTTCAGCGTCGTAAAGAGATAAAGCTCTTACCATCCGTTTATGATTTTGCCCGGTTTAGTTTGTCAACGGGGAACATTCATCATCAATTTTATGAGACTAATTTCATGGGCAAACCCGCCAATGTACGCACGATTGAAACGGTATTGGAACCAGGCTTCTTTCTTATAATTGGAATTATTCATTGGATGTTCGGCCAACCTCTTGGCCTCTTACTTGTCATTTGCAGTATCTTTTATTCGCTCAGTTATCGGGCCGCTTATTACCAAGGCGATCAGTTTGTTATGGATAAAATCGATGAAATGATCTGCAACGAAGAACTAGTCAATGCATTTTTGGAAGGGCGTACATCCGATGAAACACGTGGTTTTAATTTTTACGGTCACCGTCCGGCAGATCCTGAGGTTAGACGTCGGGTTGCCGATACCTTCATAGAAGACGAAATCGTGGTGGCGATGTAAGTCCTAAGCTGTGCTTAGGGAAGAAGTCTGATGCCATTTGTTTAACCGGTTCAGCTCCTCCCCTCAGCACAGCTCAGCCAATATCTATATGCATATTATTATTGGCCCATCACGTTTAAGCAAACGCGAAACACCGATGTCGATCACCTTCCATGCTGTACCCTGATCCTCATGATACGGATGATCCAAAGCAGTTCTGCCGCTCACGCCAAAGACTATTTTACTGGTGCATTGGTAAAGGCGGACTATTACCTGTCCGATCAGGATCAGGAATATAGTGGACGGCTACAAGGCAAGCTTGCTGAACGTATAGGGATTACCGGTTCAGTCACTCAAGATACGTTCTTTGCGCTTTGTGAGAACGTCAATCCTGTGACCGGCGGGACTTTGACACCCCGCACCAAAGAAGAGCGAACGACAGGCTACGATATTAATTTTCATTGTCCCAAATCGGTGAGTATCCTGCATGTGCTGTCGAACGACACCCATATACGCGATGCGTTTGAAGAGGCTGTCAGGCTGACCATGCTTGACATGGAAGCCGACAGCCGAACGCGGGTACGCAAGAAAGGCGCAAATAATGAGCGCGATACGAGCGAATTAATATGGGCTGACTTTATCCATCAAACGGCAAGGCCGGTTGGGGATCATTTACCCGACCCACATTTGCACGCCCACTGTTTTGTTTTTAATGCGACCTGGGACAAGGACGAAAAACAGATGAAGGCCGTTCAGTTTCGCGACATCAAACGGGATATGCCATATTATCAGGCCCGGTTTCACAAACGTCTATCGGATCAATTGATCGAGCAAGGTTATCAGATTAGGCGTACGGGAAAATCCTTCGAGATCGAAGGCGTCCCGGAGCCGGTCATCGATTTGTTTTCCAAGCGGACGGATGAGATTGGCAGAGTCGCCAAAGAAAAAGGCATCACCGATGCCAAAGAGTTAAGTGAGCTGGGTGCCCGTACCCGCGCAAAGAAACAGAAAGGCCATAGCATGGCCGACCTCAAAGCCGACTGGCGTCGGCAAATCGAGGAACTGGGATCAACTGGAAAAGGAAAGCGGATTATCCGCTTTGCACCAGCAAAAGAAAAACAGGACTTCACGCCGGAGCATTGTGTCGATCATGCGATTCAACATGATTTCGAGCGGGCTTCGGTTATGCACGATCGTCGTCTGCTGGCCACCGCTTATCGGCATAGCATCGGTCATGTGGACGTGTCGTTAGACACGATCACGGACCGGCTTGAGGCCGATGAACGGCTGATACAAGTCGAAGAAAAAGGGCGTATGTTATGCACCACCCGGCAGGTGCTGGCCGAAGAACAGCAGATGGTACGTCTGGCCCGGCTTGGTCAAGGGAAACTCAAGCCACTCTATACGAAAGCGCCTGCGCTTAAACTAGATGGTCAGCAAGCCGACGCTGTCCGGCATGTGCTGACCAGTCCGCATCGGGTGTCGATTATTCGGGGAGCTGCCGGTTCTGGCAAAACCACTTTGATGCACGAAGCCATTGAAAAGATTAAACAAGCCGGTAAGCGCGTGACGGTGGTCGCACCGTCCTCGCAGGCGTCGCGCGGGGTTTTACGTGAGGAAGGATTTGAGAACGCGCAAACTGTTGCGCAATTACTCGCTGATGAAACGATGCAACAGAATTTGGCAGGCCAAGTGTTGTGGGTTGATGAAGCAGGACTGCTCGGTACCCAAGATATGACATGCTTGCTTGCTCTTGCCAACCAGAAAAACGCGCGCCTGATTTTAGGGGGCGACACACGCCAACACGCCAGTGTTGTGCGGGGAGACGCCTTACGGATCATCAACACTGTGGGCGGTATCCAAACCGCCGAAGTGAGTAAAATCTATCGCCAGAAAGATGAAGCCTATCGCCACGCGGTCGAAGACCTGGCCAAAGGCGATATGAAGAATGCCTTTGGCAAACTGGACATGATGGGTTCGATCCAAGAGATTGACCCGTTGCAGCCGAATGACACATTAGTCGAAGACTATGTGGCTGCGGTGCGGCAAGGGAAATCGGCGCTGGTGATTTCGCCAACCCATCAGCAAAGCGAGGTCGTGACCGAGGCTATTCGTGAAAAATTAAAAACCAGTGGCTTGTTAGGAAAGAAAGAAATTAAAGCTTCACGATTAGCCAATATGAATTTGACGGAAGCGCAGAAATGTGACTGGCGCAACTTTCAGTCCGGGCAGATTATCCAGTTCAATCAAAACCTGCCCGGCATCAAGCGGGGCAGTGTTTGGATTGTAGAAAGCAGTTCAGAAAACGGAATTTTTATTCAAAATGATGAGCAGCAATCTATAGCTCTGCCGCTCCATAAAAGCCGCGATTATGACGTGTATCAGAAGCGTGACATTCATCTATCCAAAGGCGATCAGGTTCGGATTACCCGCAACGGGTTTGATCAGGACAAAAAACGTCTTAACAACGGCCAATTATTGGACGTGGTTAAAGTCAGCAAACACGGAGAGATCGTGTTGCGCAATAGTCAGAGCAAAGCGGCCTATAGACTAAGCCAGGACTATGGTCATCTGGTTCATGCGTACTGCCTCACGTCGCACGCGTCGCAGGGTAAAACCGTCGACGAGGTGTTTATTTCCCAACCTGCGTCAACGTTTCCAGGAACGGATGCCAAGCAGTTTTACGTGTCGGTATCGCGGGGGCGATACCAAGCGCGTATTTACACCGACGATAAAGCCCAATTATTGGACTTTGCGTTACGCGACGGAGATCGTAAATCAGCCCTGGAACTGGTGGGCCAAACCGAAGAGCTAGTTCACCAACATATCCGAAACACTTTGAGCCGCACATCGGCCAGCAAAGCGGTGCCGAATGTGCGACCAAAAGCATCCCCGACTAAAGACCGAGACTATGGACCAAGGCTTTAAGCTTCGCTATGATCAGATGCGCGAAAGCAATCCAACCGGTTCTGAAGCACTATCAGGATCGGTGGAGGTCCAGCAATATCAGCAGTCGGGCTATGCACGAAATATTTGTTTCGCCTGGCCTGGCGGAAGGCGGATGTTTTTCAATTATGCGTATTTGGTAGCGGCTGAGTTTGATCCTGGTCATGAGACGAATATGGTCAAACTGTTTTTTTCGTCGCATACTGTTTTAGTGAAGGGCTATAGTTTGGACAGTCTCTTTATGGCCTTACTCGATCATTTTCCTCGGCTAGTTAAAGCCACTGACCTACGCTATGTGCTGGCTGAGGATAAAACAGAGGCCGTGGTCATCGAGATACACGTCGAAAAAAAAGAAGTCTAGATGGATATGAAACAAAATGAGATTGAGAAAAGCCGGGCAGAGATGTCTACCCGGCTTCGTTGGTTACTCCTGCGGTTTATTACGCCGGACGACTAAATTGGCGTCTTGGCCTTTGTCCTTCAGGTAAGAGATGCCCAAGGAATTGATGGACAGGCTTAAGCCTTCTCCACCGTTGTGCTCCCAAGCAGCACCTACTGGGAGCCAATTGGATTTGGCATTGCCCTCTTTGGCTTCGACCACATAGATCGTATGGGTTGGTAGTTTGGCATTGGTTTCAGCTTGGGTAGTCATCATCATATCTCCTTTTCTGTTTGGTTGATGATGGGAGCGGCCATAGGTCAAGCGAGGGGGCCAGCTCCCCGAAGGTCAAAAATCGATACGTAGTGTCTATTTTTGACCGAAGTCGTCAGAGCTTTTTTGACGTGTCAAAAAAGAGGGATAAGCGTCAGCCCCCTCGCTTGACCTACGCTGCCATCACCATTCAACCAAGACAGCAAAGGAGTTTTGATGAATTTGGCCAAACGATCCATTGCCAATCAACCGGTCTGTGCATATGTGGTCCCTCTCAGGGGCATTGTAAATTGTGAATGTACTAAGCGGTTTTTGTGCCTGGGATACTGCTGATGAAATAAAATGTTTGATTTCTTGAAAGTGTTAGATGTTAGAGCCACTGGATGAGATCAAGCATAGGCCAAAAAGACCAAGTTAGAACGTTATTAATGGATAGTGCGCTCCGTTTTGATTAATTTTTATTCGAGCGTTTATGGGAGTTTACATATTACTAATCAGCGATCTCAATATGAAGGTATTCTTTAACAATCTTTTTGGCCTGTCTAGTTTCGTAGTTAGTAAAATAAATTCTCCTGGATTATGGATTAGTCATAAACAAATCTGTAGGAGTTTTCATATTAATTGAAAATTCTTACTATTAATATCAACAAATCAATGCATTTTTTATTTTCCTAACAATAAAATAAAAAAATGCTTGTTATATAAATTTTAATTATGTAATTTTCGATACTAATAACCAGCATCCTCTAGTAAGAGATATTTAAAATATGGTCTATTCTAAATTACCAAGGCACGCATTAGGGCGTAAAAAGCCAACTCGTTTCAAATCCCACCCCTCAATGCCTTCCGAGCGAACAGTGTTACGCTATATTAAGAACTTTACTACATTAATAAAAACCAAGCCATATATTCTTAACTATGATATTGGCGACATGGATCTTAGCGGTTCTGGTCTTATTCGAACATTAAAAAGATTGCAACAGTATATACGTGTTGACAAAGATCTTGCTGTGAATTATCCTAATGTTACAGTAAAAAAAGAACTCTATGATGATGGATATTTAAAAGTGAAAGATAATTTACCTAAAAAAAGATCTTATATTAAAGTGACTAAAGATGATATCATTAGAGCTATTGAAAAAGTAAGGAATAGCCCTGACGTCAGTATTGAGGAAATATATGAAAGGAACAAGTTCACTTTTATGGGCAAAGAATATAATTTAATGCCTTCACAAGAAGAGATAAGAAAATATTTTAGTAGTCCTGGTCCTAAAAAATAACAAATACAAAAGTGGATTATCCTAACGATGTATATCGGAAACTCGTCGAGCATGATAACGATCTTTTAGGCATGATCGCCTATTCTGCTTATAAGCAAAACAAATTAGAATTTTATGATAAAATATTAAAGCAAAAAGGCAAAATAACTGAAGATGATATGAGAAATTTTAAAGACACTCTTACCCCCCAATCATATCGTAATTTTAGGAATACAGCTAATAAAAGATTGGCAATAATAACCGAAAAGATGGTGAATGAAAAAAAAGAGAATTTATTTAATGGCTTTCATAAAGACCTTATTGTAACTCTTAAAAATCACCTTGTAGTTACTAATATTATGGCAAATCAACAAAAAGGCACATTAATTAATTTCGAAAATTCAATAAACACTTTAATCTCGGATTACAATATGAAAAGTAACTCTTTTAATGGAAAACAATTTTTTATAGGGTTGGCCCAAAATATAATTGCTAATTTGATTTGGTTACTTATTGTTTTTCTTATCTGGTTTTCATTAACAGCTAATACAAGGGAAGATGTTTATAAACAAGCACAAAAGATTTTTTTAAATAAAGAACTGCCTGATAGCACCAAGAAGTAAAATTTTTCGATTTTAAATTAAGCTTTTAAACAAAAAATTTTGCAAAAAACATTGCAAATGATGGGAGGAAGGCTAAACAGATTATTTCGATCTAGCCTCCTTCTTTTTAGGCAATTTTGGGTTTATGTTTGCGGACGGCAAGTTTGATATCTTGGCAGAGAATATATAATAATAGAATGAAGCCCTTTTTGTCGGGATGCTCCTAAAGAGCACCGACTTTAATCCATTCCAGCTTTTCAGACTCCTTCTTCGGTTTAACTAAGCATGCGATATGAATTGGTGCTTTGGAATTGGTTTCGGTCATCATCTTCATAATTCCTTTTCTGTTTAGTTGATGGTGAGAGCGTAGGTCAAGCTCCCCGAAGAGCAAAAATCGATGCTTAGTGTCTAGTTTTGACTGAAGTCGTCAGAGTTTTTTTGCGTGTCAAATAAGAGGGCCAAACGATCCATTGCTAATCATTAGTTTTATATGTATGTGGGCCTCTTAGGGGCATTGTAAGTTGTGGATGTATTCAACGGCTTTTTGCGCATGAGACGCAGCTGAAAAAATAAAGCGCTTATCGTCTTTCAAGACTTGCAGCCAGGATTGGATATAAGCGGCATGTTTGGTTTCAGGCATGGGTTCAAAGCCTAGATCAGCCGCTAAGAAGCAGGCACCGAGTTCGGCCACCAATTCCTCTTTAGCGTACCCTTCGTCGCCATACTGTTTGCGGCCTAAATCACGATCCAATCGCTTCGGATGTTTTGTCCAATGAATCTTATGCCGATATCGGCATAAGACGCATAATGCCGCATGGAAGATTATGCCGCACCGGATGGGTTTACCGATGATCAAAGCCCATTTCCAGTGCAGTCATGCGGCATAAGTTTCTACTGGTTTGGGATTTCATCCAGGTTGCGCGCTTAGAGTACGAGTGTGAATTATACAATCACCCGGCAGCCCGTAGCCATATCCGTTTCACCAAACAGAAATAAGGAGGATGGATCAATAAAGTAGTAGCAAAAGTGCAAACCCACGCCACTTACCTGAATGCCAATAGGAAAGCTTATCTCCGAGCGGTGACAGATCATTATAAAAAACAGCATGGCTCTACGAATTGAACGTAGAGATAACTTGACTAGATTTGGGCTTGAGTGTTGGCCTATTTCTATGTAACCAATCGAGATGAAAACACTTAAATCCATTTTCCTCGCACTGCTGCTAGGGCTACTGAGCGGCTGCGCAAAACAGCAAAACGACAATCCTTCACCTAGGGGAGTAAGAGGGAGTTTGCTCGAAGTCAGTACCGGCCAATCGCTGACGAAAACCCAGGTCGTGGCCAATGTTTCAGAGTTTTCCATTCAGGATGTCGCTCTCTATGATGTGACGTATTACGTACTAACTTACCAAACCGAATACAAGGGTCAGCCGATCGCCACCCGAGGTTTGCTTATGCTACCCAACGGCGTGCCCGCTCCCCGGCTGCTAGCCTATTTCCACGGTACCCAGCCTACAATTTCCATCGTCGATAAAACGACCATTCCCTCTCACTACAAAGGAGAAGCCAAGGACTTTTATGAAGTACGGGCGATGGCGCTGACTTGGGCCTCGGCGGGGTATGCGGTGTTTCTACCCGATTACATTGGCTACGGCTCAACTACCGACCAAGAGCATCCCTATATGTGCTTCGGGGAAATGTTCAAATCCAATGTCGATGGCTTGTTGGCTGCCAAAGCCTTCTTAACCAGCAAAGGCTATCCGGCCGATAAACGACTACTCCTAACGGGTTGGTCACAGGGGGGTGGAGCGATGCTGTCAGCCCATCGGTTTCTCCAAGAGCAGTACGCGGACGACTTTACCGTACTGGCCAGTTCGGGTCTAGCGGGTCCTTATCATTTTTCGGAATATGTGGACTACGTACTCCGGCAACGTACCCAACACCAGCCAGTTGTACTGATCACCTCCTGGTCGCTCTACGCCCTAAACCGATTTACGGGGCTGAAACGACCCACTGACCAGATTTGGTCCTATCCGGTGTATGATCAAATCTCGGCAGCGCTGCCTCCGTCGACCGTACCCGATCAAATCTTCAACCATCGGTTTTTAGCGGGTTTGCTAGAAGGGTCCGATCAGGCTTTCAGCCAGATTTTACAGGCTAATTCATTTCATGAAAACTGGCGTCCGGTGGGCAAGGTGTTTCTGCATCATGGTGATGCAGATGATGTCGTCCCGTATTTCAATTCACTGGATGCGTATACGGGCTTAAAAGCGCGGGGAGCCGATGTGAAACTCTACACCTATCCCGGCGGAAAGCACGACACCGAGGTAAGCAAGTTCGTGCTGACGACGCTTTCCGATTTTAACCAGCTTCTCTGATATGGCCCGATGGATACTACTGATGATCGGTTGCAGCTATGGCCTGTTGGTACAGGGGCAGCAGACGCTTCGGCCCAACCTGTATGGTCCTGGTCAGGCACTCAATTATTACAATACGGCTGCGGGTTTACCCGACACCACAACTCGACATTCGCTGCTGTTGTATGGCCAATACAAGTCGGTCGATAGTGATGTGTGGAGCAAACCGGTTACGGTCTTTGCCAATTACATCGGTCAATTGAAAAACCAGGCTGGGTTCTATTCCGTCGGCTATCTCAACGATTCCTACTCGTTTTACACCCGACAAACACTTTATACTGGCTACACCCAGCAAGTTAGGGTATTGGGCCGTCGAACGCTTTCGGTTGGCGTGCGGGCCGTCTTCAATCTGGACCGTATTCGCTGGAAGGACTGGCAACTGCCCGGTCGAAGCGGAACTGATAGCCATTTTGGGCCAGATCTGGATGTGGGTGTGGCTTATCAGGGAAACCATCTGGCGCTGGGGCTATCGGCCAAAAATTTGCTGGGCAATACGGTTCATTATGATGGAGAGGTCTTACTCACTAATCAGCGCGAGTTATATCTCTCCCTGTCGTATGGCTTTCTCCTGGGCCGCCAAGTAACGATTGCGCCCTTCGCCCTGATCCGTCTGGAACGAAATCTGGATGCTGATCTAGGGGCTTATGTAGAGTTATTCCGCCGGGTTTCGGTGGGCTATCAGTTTCGGGTGTGGGAGCTTCGCAGTATCTATAGGCTGGCTGTCAATCCGTATAAAGGATTTCGGTTAGGGATTTCGTATGATCAATCGCTGGTTCACCGGGATCACAACCTTGATGCCCTGATAGGCTATGGCTTTTAGTGGCCCCCGCCTTTGGTCCAACAGCCATAGCGACCGTTACTAGGTCGTACCATTCGTTAATCTGATTACGTACTCGCAATTGCCTTGGCTCGTCATACCCTATAAGCCATTTAGAGGTTTATGCGGGTTACCCTCTAGATTGACATCTGCTTGCGCTTAAACGGATTATAGTCAAACCAATTTATTTAGTAGCTTATTTTGGTGAAACGGAATTGGCTGGGCCCGCCCTGCGATTGTATAACTTACACTCGTACTCTAAGCGCGCAACCTGGATGAAATCCCAAACCAGTAGAAACTTATGCCGCATGGCTGTAGCGGAACTGGGCTTTGATCATCGGTAAGCCTGTCCGGTGCGGCATAATCTTCCATGCGGCATTATGTGTTACTTCATGGGCTAAAACAGCGTAAAAACTGGCGGCATTGTCAAAGCATTCAAATGGTGGCATTTGAATGCGATCTGATGATTGGATATAGTTCGCTTGATGGCCGGTGTAAATGTCAGCCCTCGTCTGAGCGAAGAAGGTCTCTAATTCGGAATTGCGTTGCTGCGGATTGGTGCTAACGCGTTCCGGGACTTGGTAAAATGCATCAGATAAGCCTTCGATTTGAGACGCATTGAAAACGGTGTAAGATTTGAGAAAAGGCACCTGACGGGTGCTTAATGCGCCATCACTCCCCTGCTCTTCTTTGGTGAATGTATCGGCATAAACCACTTGAGTGCCTTTTTCGCCTTTGCGAACATTGGCCTTTAAATCGGTTGCCTGTTTAAAGGTCATCCAGTAGCGAGAGCTGTAGCCGTTCTCGGCTGCGGTTGACCAGAGCATCAGCGTATTGATACCGGTATAAGGGATATTATTCCAGCGTAAAGGACGCATCACTTG
This sequence comes from Spirosoma arboris, assembly GCF_009754945.1. GTDB lineage: Bacteria > Bacteroidota > Bacteroidia > Cytophagales > Spirosomataceae > Spirosoma > Spirosoma arboris. Next base: position 6,462 of record NZ_WPIN01000016.1, on the reverse strand, counting down.
GCCAGCAAAATTGTCGGAATTCCAGGGCTTGCGCCAGGTCAAATCGCCGTTTTCCAAATCGCCCAGAATTTTATTAGTAATGCGGGTATAGATATCCTCCTTTGGAAATGTGGGTTGAGCGACTGTCTTATTGTCCTTGTTATGATCAGTTGTTGATTTGCGGTTAATAGGTTTGTTCAAGTTGTCTTCTCCATGGTTAGGGTTACGGGGATGGAAAAACCCGGCGTTCCAGCGAGTGAACCAGCAAGAATTTTGTTGCGCGAGGAAGGAAGAATGGGCAGGGAAAATTGTCGTTGGTGAGCGAGTGACACCAGGTACATCACAGGATGTAAACCATAACACGTGGATCAGGTAGCATGGCCCGGCTACCAAAACGATTGGATTACAACCAGCAAACACAATTTTACTAAAACGGCATACAGCCTTCATCGGCAAAAGAGTAATAATTCCGCGGTGTTACAATCAGGTGATCAAGAACGGTAATATCCAGTAGCTTGCCGCCCTCCTTGATTTTACGCGTCAGAATTTTGTTGACTTCGCTGGGCTGCAGATTACCGGATGGATTATTGTGAGCCAGAATGATACCCGTTGCTCTAGTTTTCAACGCTGTGACAAAGATGAGTTTGGGATCAGCGATACACACACTCATGCCGCCCGAAGCAATGTCTGAAACTGCCAGACAGTTGTTCTTCTGGTCGAGGAGCAGGATTTTGAACTGTTCGACCAGTTCCATACGATTTTCGTCCCACGACTGGCGGAGGATTTCATAGGCAGTTGCAGATTTTGTTATCTGAAGCCGGTGCTGATACGGGATTTTATTGCGATAGATAATTTCAACTTCACTGACGTTGAATAAAGATTGGAGATTGTGTTGTACCATGCTCCCCTCCTCTACACAATCAGATTGAGTTGATGCCTGTGCCACGTACTCACATCCTTATGCGGAGCATAGAGCTTATTCATCTGTTTGTGGCTTAAATCGGCCTGCGTTTTGACGAATTCGCCTATCGCTTCGGTAGCCTTGTCTCCGGCCTGATCATTATCCATCCAGCTATGGATGGTGCCATACCCATAATGCTGTATATAAGGAACGATCTGTTTCAAACAGGCCATTGAGTTTAGAACAATTGTATCGCCCTTGAATCTTAGGCCGTTTAACTGGCTGATGGCGGACAAGTAGTCCATCACGTTTTTGAATAGATGAATGGCATTCGGTTTAGTGGTCGTACCTCGGATGAACGAAATCGCCAGTGCACCAATGTGTCTTTCCAGGTAAGCCGTTTTTAAGGCGAAACCCCCATCTATCGTTTGAAAGCCGAGTGCTATAAAATCCTTGCCCGTCTGCCGATTTCGGGCATGAATTTCCTTGAGATATTGTCGGGCCAGAGCCAAGGAAATACCCTGCCTTTCCAGATAGTGAATAAGACCCGCATATTGGATCGTCTTTTTGTGTCTCAGCTCCAAGGCTGACCAGTTATCAGCCAGGCTATTCATATCTATGAAGTCCGGCAGTTGGTCAGAGATTGATACCACCATGTTTTCGAGCCAGCGTAAGGCATCGGCTTGGGTGTACTCCTCCCGCCTGGATTTGAGATAGTGGCAGACCAAATCCACGACAGTTCCGTCCTGATGATGGGCATCCGACCAGCGGTTGGTTAACGTGTTGACCGATAAGATGGCTTTTCGCCTGCGATCCAGCGGAGACTGGTAACGGGCGATATGCGCATCGGCCCCCAGAGGCTGAAGATGCAGCTTGCCTAGAATTTCGGAAATAGGTATCGTATTGGCATGTTCTTTGTCCATTGCGCTCACCACTGAAACGGATGTGATAGGGAACTAGGAAAGGGAAAGTTTTTGCCGAACTTTCTCTTTCCGTTTTTTAATCTGACAAACGTTGATCTAGAAACTGATCCAGATCTGACAGACGATAATGGACGAGTTTGCCAATTTTGACCGGATTGAGTTGACGACGTTTCGTACAATCCCAGACGGCCAGTGTGCCGAGCGTAACACCAAGGTAATCAGCCGCTTCTTTCCGTTTCAGCAATCGTGTGGACGTGTTTTTGTGGGGCATTTATGAAAGCTCCTAGTTGCAGTTGAAAAACTGTAAGTCGGATATATCCGTAGACATTCCGTTACGGGACATTACCTAAATACTTTTGCCGGAGTCTGTCAATTCAATTGCCGTTTCATTAAAGAATGAGCAACACGCATCTTTGATCATTGTGCCTAATTGACATGTAAAGCTTATTGTTTGCATTTTTTTAGTGCGATATGATACTAACCGCTCACTATTCAGTCTTTGATTGCTGCCGATCCATTAGCATCTTTAATGAACCAATTTTTTCGCGCTTAGCTGAACGGTACGCTTCTATAGAGTAAGACGTGATGTGTCTATTAGAGAAATTCTGTTTATATTGTAAATGCTTTTTCAGGGTGACTATCCCCGAACAGTCAGAGCATCTCATTTAGTCAGTACCCTAAAACATACATCTATATGAGAGGATGCTACATGGACGATTTATCAATCTCCCCAACCCGCCTTTCAGGCTTTCTCCGACTGGATCAGGTTTTACAACTTATACCCGTCAGCAAAGCCACCTGGTGGAACGGATGTCGGACAGGGCAATTTCCAAAGCCTTATAAACTGGCTCCGCGTATCACCGCCTGGAAAGTTAGCGATATCCAACAATGGTTAGAGCATTTTGATCGTACTTATTACGCAACAAAAGGGTAGGCCGTTTAGCGGGAAACGTACAGTAATTCACTAACCTGAGCTGTCTTCGGCGAAACAGCAATCGAATCAATATAATCAGCCCAATCCTGCATCATTCTCGTGCGCTCGGCCAGAAATTGCGCTCGATCATATGCTTTGTCTACTTTGCTTTTGGGTTGGTGGGCCAACTGACGATCAACGACCTCATGACGGTAATCCAATTTTTCCTTGATCGTACTCATTGCTAGTGCCCGAAAGCCATGTCCGGTCATTAGCTTGCCGTATTTTAATCGATCTAAGGCTTTTAAAATCGTGTTGTTGCTAATAGGCTTATTTTTTTGAAAAGCACTAGGCAGGATATAGCCTTGCTGACCAAACAATTCACTGAGTTCCTCCAGGATCAAAACGACCTGATTGGACAAGGGAACAATGTGCGCTTTACGCATTTTCATTCGCTCAGCAGGAATGCTCCACACTTTATTCTTCAGATCTATCTCACTCCAGGTGGCCTGAATCAGTTCGCTGGTTCGAACGAAGGTTAATAGAATCAGTTTGAGAGCCAGGATCGTTTGCTTGAAAAGCCGTGCTTCATTGCGCTCGATTGCTTTTAATAATTTAGGCAACTCTTCGATCTCAATAGAAGCAAAATGGCCCTTGACGTATTTTTTCAACGCCCCTTTCATATCCGATGTAATATCGCGGTCAGCTCGCTCAGTAATGACCGCGTAGCGCATGATTTGCCCCATCATCTGTAGAACACGATGGGCCAGGTCATAGCGGTTCCGATCTTCGACCTTTTGCAGACAAACCAACAACTGTTGAACGGTCAGGCTGGCAACCGACTGCTGGCCGATAAAAGGAAATATATTTTGTTGAAGGCGACTGAGCACATTTTTGGCGTAACTAGGAGACCAAGTTGGCAGATTGCGATTATACCACTCGGTTGCGACCAATTGGACAGTTTGTGCTTGTTTGAACTGAGCCAGTGCTTTTTCGTCTTTCTTTTGTTGCCCAGGATCGATGCCCGTTTCTAGGGTTTGTTTGGCAATATCTCTTTTTTCGCGGGCCTTGATGAGCGTTACCCCAGGATATGCACCCAATGTCAGGAGTTTTTCTTTGCCCTGAAACCGGTATTTCAAGCGCCAGACCCGCTTGCCGGTGGGCATCACGTGTAAATACAGTCCTGCCGAATCAAACAGTCGATAAGCTGACGTAGCCGGTTTGGCATGGCGACAGTCCAAATCAGATAGCGACATCGCTCCCCCTTTTTGCTTGGGGGTATGGTTTTTCATTACCCCAATTATACCCCAGATTTTACCCCCAAATTTGTTAGATTTGGTTATTTTTAGTTGGGCTTATTTATACGATTATAACACTAAAAATGCCTGTATTTCAAGGGTTTTATAGATTTAGCTAGATTGTATTGGAGGGTTAAATGGCTGGGGTGCTAGGATTCAAATTTGTCAATTTAACACTTGATAATACAAAAATTTCAATAAGGAGATTTGAAATTTACCCCCAAATTTACCCACTGCGTTTCTAGATTTCTTTAGACAATCGGATTACTTGGGTCGCTTGTAGTCACCAAAACTTTCAAGTTTTTTGACCAAGAAACTTGAAAGTTTTTAAGCGCTGACACTGAATATATAAATGACCTTGTTGAGATTGGGGCTCCAAGGAATGCGAATTCAGGTTCAATTTTCAATTACGGCTCACCCAAAGACCAGTTGAAAACTCACCAAAAGTGGACCAATCTATAATTTATCTACGACAGCCCTAATGCTATATTAATTGAGACCACTCCCTAATTGCTTGCTCAGGAAGTGGTCTCAAAATGGAGTTTTTACAATCTGCTATTAATTAAACCAACTTTATTGCTTAACTACTTTCTGTATAATGCGCTGATTTCCCAATGTTACTTCCAAGGCATATATTCCGGTTGCAATCGATGAGATGCTTATGGTTTGCTCATTGGTTCCAGCAATCCCTTTAAAGGCTTGTTTATGTTGGACTCGTCCTTGCAGATCTATCAATCGTACGACTATATCGCCCGCTTCTTTTAGTTGAACCATTAGCGTTAGCTCCTCCTGGACCGGGTTCGGATGGAATTTTACCAAGGCTACCGACTCTTCAATTGCTTCGGTCGCTGCAACACGAAGGCCATTTGTCGAAAAATAGATAGCTCCATCCGGTGAAGTTCCCTGCTGATAGCCCGCTGGAGGATAAATTCCTCCGGGAAAAGTTAGGCCAAACCAATCAGTAATCCCAGCATTTAGACAATCATGATACTGGTCAACTCCGGCATCTTTGGTAAAGTTATCCCAGAAATTATCGCCACGAACATAGTATTTATCATTAGAGGAGCCGGGAACAGCTGTAACTAATGCGTGCTTACCATTGGGGAACGTTCGTATTTCAACATTTAGGCCATTCCAGGTCCCAACATGGCGAGGACTTACATCACATGGGTTCTGTGGGTTAGTACCATTTTGGGAATAAAAAACAGCACCATCTTGTTCAGTTCCCTGGTAGTAGCCAGAAGGTGGTGAAATAGTCGTCGGGAACGTAAAACCATACCAATCGGTATTGCCAGCATTGAGGCAACTTTGGAGACCAACGGCGCCTGGGTCTGGCGTAAAATTACCCCAAAAATTATCTCCCCTTGGATAATACTTATCTGTTGGAGAATTAGGAATTGCCGTAACAAGTACATTACGACCCGAAATCTGGCGAATCTGAACAATCAATCCGTTCCAGGTACCAACATAGCGAGGGCCATTACTGAAATCACAATTACCTCCTCCAGAACAGTTAACACTTACATTAAAATTGTAGGTGCGGGCATAACAACCTGAGTTTGGCTTGGACAGAGTAAGACTATATTGATAGCTGCCAGGATTTGAAGGAGCGGTAATGTTAATACTCGTACTTGTGCCAGTATTATAGGGTACATTCGGTCCCGAAAAGGAATAAGTAACATTCTGGCACGTCCATACATTATTATTTGCAGTTGCTCCAGTACAGTTAGCACTTAGAGTTATACCTTGGTTACAGTTAACACTAGAGGGTGAAATATTAACTGCTGCATAATTGCAATCGGGCGTACATTGGCCAACTGACAGGTTTACGGCATTTAAAGCAGCAATGACTGCATTTTGCTCAGGGGAACATTGACCAAAAAGTGATCCTGCAGCTGCCCGAAGTGCCTGGGCCGTATTGGGATAGTTGTAATCCCCGTATATGTAATAGTCGAGCCCCCAATACACAATCTGCATGGCAACATCAAAATTGATGGAGGCAGTGTTGTTTCCATTTGGTCCCGATCCCGTAGTTAGGGTATGAAACCATTTAGAAATTACAGAGCTATTATGGTGTGGTTCTCCGTTGTTGTCCCAAAAACCAGACTCTAGATACGTTTGAGGATAACTTTTTGTTGGATTTACGTTAAAATCAAGAACACTATGAGGATCGGCCATATTTCGTAGAAGCCAAACATCCTCTCCTATTTGATAATTCCAAATTTGGTTAGTGCCCCCAGTTGGATAAAGTTCTCTTTCTATAGTAGTAGCAATAATGTCGGAAAAACCTTCGTTTAAGGCTCTTGTTTCTGATTGTAAATTGGCAGGTGTCCAACCCCCAACTAAATAATTAGATACGCCATGGCCATACTCATGAGCGACAATATCGACAGACGACAAAATGGTGCCATTATGAGATCCTAAGTACATTGTACCATTATCCCAAGC
>NZ_WPIN01000015.1 GCF_009754945.1 Spirosoma arboris | reverse complement strand
TAAAGAACTTTCAAAAGCTACATTTGAAAAGTTTACAATCCCTTTTCCTGAAGACCTCACTACCCAACGTCGAATTGCCCAAATATTGAGTCTAACAGAGAGTCTAATCAGGGCCCGGCAGCGCACTCTTGTAGCATTAGACGATTTACTCAAAAGTACATTTTATGAATTCTTTGGCGACCCGGTTCGGAATGAAAAAGGTTGGAAGGTTAAAAAAATTGGCGAAATCATCATAGATATTGTGGCAGGAAATAGTTATGGTGGCAAGGAAAGGCTTTTAAATGAAAATGAGCTAGGCGTTCTTAAAATAAGCGCTGTAACATCTGGAACTTTTAAACCAACAGAGTTTAAAGCTATTTCTAAAGCTATTATTAAAAATCCCGTTATATTTCCCAAAAAAGGAGATTTACTTTTCAGTCGAGCCAATACTAGGGAATTAGTAGGTGCAACTTGCATTGTAGATAAAGATTACGACAATCTTTTCCTTCCTGATAAGTTGTGGCGTGTAGACATTAATAAGAGCGAATGTAATCCGTATTACCTGAAGTATCTTCTGTCAGATGAGAATTTAAGGACAAAGCTAACAGACACAGCAACCGGCACGAGCGGTTCTATGCTTAATATTTCAATGAAAAAGTTTAGGGACTTCAATGCCCCTATAGCACCTCTCGCCCTTCAAACTCAATTCGCGGCAGTAGTCGAGCGAGTGACTAACCTGAGAGTACAACAACAGACATCATTCGCAAGCTTGCAATTACTGTATCAAAGCTTACTACAAGCGGCCTTCCAGGGGAAACTTGATGTGAGCAAAGTAAACGAAGTCGTTCCACGCCCGACTTCTACAAATAGTCAAGGCACTTCTGAAGAATTAATTTGGCAGAAACTCCGCTCTCAAGTTAATAACCAGTCTATTACTTTAGAAGATTTACAAAATGTATTTCCCAATGCAGATTATCCCAAACTACGCGAATTGGTTTTTAACGCCATTGACTCAGGCCATCTAACTCAAACATACGACACTAAAGAACGGGTGGTAAAGTTAAACGCAGGGACACCTCGTACATGAAGCTACTTCGCCTACACTTGCTCAGCCCATTTCGAGGCCTTCCTATTGGTTTCAATGTAACGTTCTATGCTCCCACTACGGCAAATATACTCGCCAATGAGCTTGAGCCGATTTGTATAGTCGGATTGAACGGTTCGGGCAAATCAAACCTCCTTGAAGTAATAGCCGAATTGTTTTATTACTTAGAAAACTATCAACGAGCGGCTGACAAATTGGCTTCGAATCCAACTACTCAAACATATTATGACCCAAAAGTACGGGCTCAATTCGAGGAGAACATCATACAGGAAAGGGACAGCGATAACGCGCATGAAGCTGGTTTGGAGGAGTATAAAACATCGTTTGGTTTTATCGTAGAATATGCATTTGATCCAGCTACGTGGGCTGTCGTACTTGAAGATGCCCTGCGTCGTTCCGAAGACTGGATTCGTTCCCGATTCGATAGTTCTTATATCCAACTCAGATTTACGGACTCACTGAACGCACAGCAACGTATAAATCCCAAACTTCATATTCGCAAAAATCCAGGTGAGTTACCAAATTGGGATGTATTGGAGCACCACCATGAATCAACTTCTCCAGTATTCCAGACGCCATTTATGCCACTGCCTCGGCATATTGTTGGTTATTCATCGGGACTTAACGAGCTATTATCAAATCCGTTTATTCGGATGAATATGCATTATGTCGATGAAAACCTGCTCGACGATAAAAAGTCAGAATCTGTTTCATCTCTCGTTAACTTGGCCTTAAACAGGTTGCTTTTTGTTGATTATGAATCCAACAAAGCGGTTGTACTGTCCAATTACCTGTTCCCCTTTAAAGAATACAGCATTAGCCAAAACCAACGAGAAGCGTACCCTCGTTTGGAAACGCTTAACCAACTGCTTAACGTTAGTTATCTTGAGAGCTTCCGCATAACGTTGCGTATACCTGCCCGAATTAGTTTGAATAATAATTTAGACAGAGTAGTTCAGAAATTGCGCCGATGCGCAACCCTTTCTAATGAGAAAATATTAGATGATGGGCGTACTGAAATCCGCATGGATTTTAAACTAGACGCACCGCCCCAAACATCAGCTAACTTCTTGGCCAATCATACAGATGCAGTGCGACAAGCGTTTCGGGATCATTTTAGTGAGCCCGGCGAATTATTTCAAGGACTGTATTTGTTGCAGCTGCTCAACGTGCGGCTATATAGTGATGCATTACGTAAACGAGTCAAAAATCCTCAGTCTGGCGATAATTTGTCGGATTTATTACCAAAATATGAAGAGCAACAACTTTTATTTTCAATAGGAGATATTGCGTTTCGTAAAACTGGAGTGACTAAGCCTGTTTACTACCAGCAATTGTCCGACGGAGAACACCAACTGTTGCACGTAATGGGCTCCCTCATGCTACTAAATGCGCCTGGTACATTGTTTCTTTTTGACGAACCAGAAACGCATTTTAACCCTGAATGGCGTAGTCGGTTCGTCAGTCTACTTAATGAAGTAGTTCATGACCCTGAATGGGACTATTACGACTCTGAGGAGGATATTGATCAGTACACTGAATTTGAGCGCGAACATCCTCAACGTGAACAAGAAGTTCTATTGACGACGCATTCACCATTTATTGTTTCAGACTGTAAGCCAGAGAAAGTGTTTGTAGCTGAACGAAACCCAAACGGCGAAACAATATTCCACCGAGCATCTGATGAAGACTTTAGCGTTACTGGCTCATTTAATACGTTAGGAGCATCTGAAAGTTTGATTTTAGAAGAAATATTCAATTGGCGTAACAGCGTATCAGATATGATTAAGAAACGTATCGAAGCTATTAAAGCTAATGCAGAAACACTAGATGCGCTACGAGCGGGACGGAAGGAACTATTGACATTTGGCGAGTCAATTGAAAAGTTTGATGCTCTTAATTACCTCAATAAGCGCGAAAAAATACTGCTCAGCCAGACATCATGATCTACGCATACAAGTATTTAGAACCCCATCCTATCGAGCAGTTCCACGAAAATATCACCTATTTTTTCGAACGTTTGTTTGTGCTCAACCCACCTACTTTTGATACTAATGAGCTACTGAATCCAGATTTTACTACTCTTGTTCGGAACTCTCCAGTAACATTATTTAGGCGACTAGAAGCAATTACTCATTCCTATCATTATGCGCTTGATAACGATGAACGTATTATTGTTCAAAATGCCTTCAGGTCTAATAATGATATTGAAGCTATTTGTCAGTGTATTAGTCTTCCTTATAAGTATTCCGATTTGCCTGCTGGGATTCGGGAAGAAATAAAGGACTTTTTTGATCCGCTATGGACAGGGTATCCACAAAATATGCAGGTGGAAGCCTCATTTGGTACGGTAAAAGCACATTTTGATGCGTTTCTAAACTACACTCATCAACAAGCGCTAGTTTGTCCATTCTGCGGTATAACAACATTACAACCTTCGGGTGGAGCGTATAGGGATGCTTATGATCATTTCATCCCAAAGGGGCTTTATCCATTCAATTCGGTTAATTTTCATAATCTGGTTCCTGCCTGCCACATATGTAATAGCCCTGCCAAACACGATACAGATGTACCATTTGACGCAGCTGGTGGCCGTCGTTATATGACATATCCGTTCACAGGAAAAACACCTCATATAGTTGAAGCACACATTGTTTGTCGAACCGATTATGAACTTTCGTCAGATACATCACTTGGCAAAACAAAGTCAATGTGGAGTATTGTACTAACGGAATCTGGTAATACAACTCCAGAAATGGATGGGTGGGACGCTGTTTATAACATCCGGCAACGCTACAAAGATCATATAGGACAGTATGAAAACGAATGGTGGCGCGATATTTTCAAAAAATATAAACGTCAACGTTGGGTTTCTTTTGAGGATTTCAAAACTGATATGCTCGATGATTGGGATAATTTTACAACTACACCAATGGCTATCTTACGAAAAGCGTATTACAGTCATTTGTTTAGCATTCCTGATGTAGAGATGCTGTTTAACCAAACAGTATAAATTACCCTTCGCTTCTCCAAAACTTAAAATCAACTAGAGTGAAATATCTGCACAAAGGTCTTATGCTCTGAACAGAAATCTCGTAACTCATTCATTTTCTTAAACTTACGAGCACTCTCACTTCATGAAACAGAATTCACACCAACAGAAAACCCACTCAGCGATATCACACCTAAGTCGACGGTCATTTTTACACGATGTTGGTATCTTGACAGCCAGTGGGCTTTTACTAGATGCATGCAAATCACAAAACGAAGCATCTTTAATAGCAACGGGAACTCCTATTGCCTGTTATGGTGATAGTCTCACGGATGGGTTTGGTGGGGCAAAAATTTCGGCTCTTCTGGCTACTGCTTTCCCTGGTCGTGTCGTTGAAAATTACGGAATTAGTGGCCAGACAGCTCAGCAAATTGCCGCCCGTCAAGGTGGCCAGCCTTTATTACTCACACTTGACGGGGATGCCTTCGCCGGAACAGCTTCGGTAAAAGTAATCAACCTTTCGGCCCGTGTTTTATCGACACCCGACTCCAATAATACGTCTACATTGACAGGCACGCTAGGCGGAATAAAGTGCACATTAACCCGCACGGCAACGGGAGTGGTTCCAAATCAGATAGAAACCTACACAATTTCTCCAGCCGTATCGACTACCCAGGCCATAACTGCCAATACCCAGTTTTATCTAGACAGCGCTGAAAAAACGAAGTCGTATATTCAGACGCTGTGGCTCGGCCGAAACAATCTGCCAAATATGACAGGAGTAGATGCCCTGATTGACAGTTGTGTAGCGTACCTAAGTAGTCCGCGACGATTTGCGGTGATTGGAGTTTTGAATGCTGTGGGCGAAAGCACTGTCACCAATAATACTATTCTATCCATGAATGCGCTACTGGCCAAAAATTACCCCGCTAATTTTATACCGTCAACTCCTCCAACAGTGGCTGAAATGGCAGCGCTGAATTATACTGCAACTGCACAGGATATGAACGATATAGCTTCTGGTGCCATTCCGAGAGGTATGCGCTATGATGGCCTCCACCTCAATACAACCGGTTATCAGTTAATTGCTAATCGAATTATAATACTCATTAAAGCCAATAATTGGTAACGAAATTGGTCTGCACAAAAAACAAAACCGATCTTTTCGGGATCGGTTTGAGTACTGCCAGACTCATAAAAGAAGTCTTCCAAAAGTTTACACCACCAGAATATCCTTTTCCTTCGCTACAAATATTTCGTCGATACGCGCAATGAAAGCATCGGTGAGTTTCTGAACACGCTCTTCGCCCATCTTTACGGCGTCTTCCGACACACCATCTTTAGTGAGTTTACGAATGTCGTCGTTGGTGTCTTTACGGATATTCCGAACATTGATTTTGGCGGTTTCGACTTCCTGTTTCACCTTTTTAACCAGGTCCCGCCGACGTTCTTCGGTCAATGGAGGAATGCTTAACCGAATCTGCTCACCATCGTTGTTCGGATTAAGGCCAAGATTCGAATTACGAATCGCCTTTTCCACTTCACCAATCATCTTTTTTTCGAATGGCTTGATCGAAATAGTGCGGGCATCGGGGGTGTTAATCGACGCGACTGTATGCAAAGGCGATAACATTCCGTAGTATTCAACCTGAATGCCATCGAGCATGCTTGCATTAGCCTTCCCGGCACGAATTTTAGTCAGTTCGATAGCTAAGTGCTTGAGCGCCTTTTCCATCGTGTCTTTTGCATCGTCGAGAAATAACTCGATTTCTTCCATGTGTGTATATTTCAGGTTTCAGGGTCAAAGTTTCAGGTTTCAGACCAATACAAAAACTTGAAACCTTGAACCTGAAACATTTTTTAAACAGGTTATGGTAATTTCATTGTAATGAGCGTACCCTGGTTATCGTCTCCTTCAATCAGCTTGAGCAGGCTGCCTTGTTTATTCATATTAAACACGATGATAGGCAGGTTATTTTCCTGGCAAAGTGTAAAGGCTGTCAGGTCCATAACACTCAGTTTCTTTTCGTAAACGTCATCGAAGGTAATGCTCGTATATCGCGTTGCTGTTTTATCCTTCATCGGGTCGGCCGTGTAGACTCCGTCTACTTTCGTCCCTTTCAGCACTACGTCGGCCTCTACTTCAATGGCCCGTAAAGCCGCCGTTGAGTCGGTAGTAAAATAGGGATTGCCCGTTCCGGCTGCGAAGATGACCACACGCCCTTTTTCGAGGTGACGCACTGCCCGCCGACGGACATAAGGTTCGCAAACCTGTTCCATCTTAATGGCCGACATAACGCGCGTATACATTTTATGCTTTTCGAGTGAACTCTGGATGGCCATCGCATTGATAACCGTTGCGAGCATACCCATGTAATCACCTTGCACACGGTCTATTCCGGATCGTTCGCCTGAGACTCCCCGGAAGATGTTGCCCCCGCCGATGACAATAGCCACCTGTACGCCCAAATCAACTACTTGTTTTATTTCCTTGCTATATTGTTCGAGCACTACTGGATCAATATTATAACCATTTGGCCCAGCCAGAGCCTCCCCGCTCAGCTTGAGCAGGATACGCTTATACTTTGTCTGCGATGTCATGTAGGGAAATTTTGCGGGCAAAGATAGGTAAAAAGGGAGGAAGGAAGAAAGCGTAAAAAGCGGCTTATGCCGATTTCCACAATTCTTTGAGCCGGCTGAGGTCCCGTTTCATAGCCGAAAACAACTCATTTTTCGGAATCGACAGTTGAGTAGCACCATGTTCGGCCCCGCCCATCGGATACTCAATATGCAGAGATACAGGCACCTGGAGATTGGCTTTCTTCAGAAGTTGGAAGTAGGTTGTAAAGTCAACCATCCCTTCACCCAGTGGTACGTCCTGCACAACCCATTTGGCTCCTTTTTTCTCCCAGCGAAAATCTTTTATTGGAATGGTTTTGATATGGGGGGCTAACAAACGTACCCCATTGGGCCACGACATTCCCCCTTCAACAGTGGCATGTCGGATATCATACTGAATACCCATATACTTTGGATCGGCAGTTTTTAGGATCTCCCAAAGCTCCCACACCGACGCGCCCACCAATAGGCCCGCGTGATTTTGGTAGCAACCCGTCAGGTTGAGGCTTTTATTTAGTTCGCCCAGCGCCCGAAGTTGTCCCTGGAACTGTTGAATTGAATCCGGGATGGATCGTTTATCGTCGTATGAATACCATTTCATCCGGTAGGCCTGAAACCCGAGTTTAGCCGCTGTTTTTACTAGTCGGCTATCCGTCGTATTTGTCGCATCGCCAACAGCGGTGGTCATCAGTTTAGGTGAAAGGCCGGCTTTTTTTAGAGCTTCGACCGCTTTGGGCAAATCATCTTCTACGCGCTCTGGCAATACATGACCATCTGGGCGAACGGTTAAATCAACGCCATCGAACCCCATCGTAGCCGCAGCATCGGCCATATCGACGTAGTTCAGAAACTGTAGGTGTTTTGAGAAAATATGAATGTCAGGCAAGCCAGTTTCTGTGGAATCAGTTGACTGAACCAGGGCAGTTGGCAGCAAAGGGGCTGCACCGGCAACCAGAGTGGCCTGTTTTAGAAAATCGCGACGAGAAGGCAAAGAGTCCATATTCGTCTAAATACTAATCTAGGCAAATTCTACCAATACCTGTCCTTTTTCGACCCGGTCGCCTTTACCTATGCGGATCGTTTTTATGGTTGCATCACCCGGCGCTTTCAGCATATTTTCCATCTTCATCGCTTCCAGAATCAGCAAACTATCTCCTTTAGCAACCACATCGCCTGGCTGCACGCTAATGCCCACAATCAGACCTGGCATTGGCGCTTTTAGCTCATTAATTTTCGCGCTGGCCAGGGTACTCATGCCCATTTTTTCGAGCAGTAGGTCGAAACGATCTTTAAGCTTCACCTGATGAATATGGCCGTTTATCTTCAGGCTAACCGTTTTCTCGATCGCATTTAGGTCCAGTACTTCGGCTGTATACGAACGGTCCTGGTGAAGAATATGAAACGTTCGATCTGACAGTTTGACTAAATCCCAGGCAAATGCCTCCCCGTTGAGTGTTTGACCTTCGGCAGAAAAGTCGATTGAGAAAGGAGCTGATTTTGAGTCGGTAAGGGTTGCGGTGTACATGCGATTTCTTTTTGTCATGCTGACGAAGGAAGCATCTTCGAACGGTTAGTATGAATTGTCTTATCCGAAGATGCTTCCTTCGTCAGCATGACAAAAAAAGACGAAACTACGATTTATTTACCAACCAAATTCCAGCTAAACATACGCCCATGCCGGCGAACTGTACCATATAGATCGTTTCGCCATCTAAAAACCCCCATAGTAGCGCAACAATAGGAATTAAATACGTGACAGAAGCCGCAAACAAAGGCGATGACAATTGCATAACCCGGTTAAAAAAGATGGACATTAACCCCGAACCAAACACGCCGAGCGTAACAAGGGCTCCCACCGACCAGCTATTTTCCCCATTGATAACACGGCTCAAAAAGTCCGTTGGCATGAGTGTAAGGAGAGCGATGGGCCCAGCAAAGGCAAACAACCAGGCTGTCGATACTAACGCAGGCAGGTGACTTAGGTAACGCCCAATTAGGTTTGTATTCAGGCCATAACAAATGGTAGCCAATACGACTAGCAACGCATATTCATTAATCTGAAAAGAACCTGTTGCACTGAAAAATACCAGCAACAACGAGCCCGCTAAGCCGAGTAAAATGCCAGCAACTTGCCGAATCTTAAGCGATTGGCCGAAAAAAATACCCCCAAGAATCAGCGTAAACAAAGGACTAAGTGAATTCAATGCGCCTGCCAGCGAGCTGTTAAGGTGCGCGCCTGCTTCAGCGAATAGAAAGGCCGGGATGACGAATCCAACCACGCCTGATGCCAACAAGGCGACCCACCGATGTCGAACGGCCACCCGAACATCGGCCTGACGACTTTGCCTCGCCAGAAAAGGTGTGAAGAAGAAAAGTGCAAATACTAATCGTCCGGCAGCTACTTGCTCTGGCGGAAACGCAACCAGGCTACGCTTTATCAGAATGAAAGAACTCCCCCATACCAAAGCAAGAGAGCAAAGCAACGCCCACGCCAAGAGGGGACGTTTTTGAGGAATTACGACGGGTTCTTCAATGGTCATTAGCAGACGTTAAGAGAACTCAGTTGACCCGAATTGGTTAAACTAATTCGACAACATAGCTTTCCTGAATTTCATCCAGAATAGCACTCACTCCGCTATAGGAATCGGTGGTTACTAAGCGCATCCGATAAGGTTTGAAATCAGGTAATCCTTTAAAATAATTGGCGTAATGACGGCGCATCTCGAATAGTCCTACAATTTCCCCTTTCCAGCGAATTGAGAAATCGAGATGCTGACGACAAACTGCTACCCGATCGGCAATTGTTGGTGGTGCCAAGTGTTGACCCGTCTGGACGAAGTGTTTGATTTCATTAAAAATCCACGGGTGTCCAATACTCGCCCGCCCAATCATAACGCCATCAACCCCATAGCGATTCTTGTATTCCAGTGCCTTTTCGGGAGAGTCAATATCACCGTTACCAAAAATTGGAATCTGAATGCGTGAATTTTCCTTAATACGCCCAATGAGCGTCCAGTCTGCCTCGCCCTTGTACATCTGTACACGTGTGCGTCCGTGAACGGTCAGCGCTTTAATACCAATATCCTGCAAACGTTCGGCAACTTCACCTATATTCTTTGTGCTTTCATCCCAACCAAGCCGCGTCTTCACCGTTACAGGCAGATGAGTGGCTTTTACAACGGCCTCGGTCATGCGAACCATTTTTGGAATGTCCTGCAACAAAGCAGCACCTGCACCTCGGCAGGCTACATTTTTGACCGGACAACCATAATTAATATCGATCAGATCAGGGTTGGCACGCGTGGCAATACGAGCACACTCCCCCATTGTTTCCACATCAGAGCCAAAGAGTTGAATACCGATAGGGCGCTCATATTCAAAGATATCCAGCTTTTGAACACTCTTGGCGGCATCACGAATCAGCCCCTCCGATGAAATAAATTCGGTATACATCAGGTCGGCTCCATTGGCTTTGCAAACTGCCCGAAATGGGGGGTCGCTCACGTCCTCCATCGGCGCCAGTAGTAGCGGAAAATCTGGAAGTTGTATCGTACCAATATTGATCATTGTCTATTAATGGGCTCTCAAACCCAACTCTATTTTCTATTATTTATGCAGAACTGTCATCTTAGCCCTTCGCAAAGGATGCATAAATTACGATTTGCCTGCCAGTTTGGTTCCGTTGTTCTATAAGGCAACGTGAGCAGAAATCATTCTTCATAACTCGTTAAGATTTTTTTTAACTTCAGATAATTCGCCAAATGCAATGCCGCAACAAAAATCCCGGTTAATAGCCACCAACCGGGATTACGAACTCGATAATTGCTTATGATCTTATCTAATAAAATTGTTTACGCGCAAAGCCACTTATCCCGACATCATAAGACTGCTTTCCGCAAGCCAGGTATTGACATTTGTGCCTTAACCAGCATAATTGGCACACTGTAGTATTGACTTATAATAAGTGGAAAATTGCTTTCACAACCATCCAGAGCAGATAGCCTGAAATGGAAAATACTACTGTCCAGGGGCCAGGGATAGCCAGCGACTTCTTTTTGATTTCCATGACGTTTAGGCAGCTAGTTTTCGGGATTGTCTTCTTTGCACTGGAATTGTAAAGGTTTCATCAATCCTGAGCCAGGTGCGCAAACGAGAACGTAATGGACGAGATGGGAAAGAGCTACTCACGCAGTTCACTGTAGGCGGAATGAGCTGGCAAGTGGAATTACTGTAGTGGAATTTATGAAGCGCACTGCGCTTACTAATAGAAAATGAACAGGCTCTGTAGTGCCAGCCACCATAACCTGCCCATAACGAGCCTGTGGTACTGACGGGGACTGTGCAGCAGTGGCCGCTAGCGCAGGTAAAGAAGAAAGAGTTATTAAGGTTCATAACGTTATAGATTTTCTTCTAAAACTGACAAAATTGAAAATGGATTTTTTTGGTCCGAATCTTTACTGAGCGGTCTGTAAAGCCCTGGAATCCAAAGACCTGACTCGATAAAATTGTTGCCCACAGGCATCGCAGTGGTACGCTTTAACGGGTATAAGCTTCATCGCCTTATCTCGTCTTATTCGATCCGGTCTCGGATTGCCACATTTCGGACAGCCCTTTTTAGAGAAAAAGTATCGTAGCAGATACAAAACAGGTATGACGCTAATACAGAAGAGGATGAGTTGGAGTGTCATGAGTATAGAGGGAGTTACTGATTGGATTGTAGAAGTCTCGAATGGTCACTGTCCCTAATATGCATTAATGCCATGTGATTAGGCATTATTTATTTCTAGGTAGGGTAAGTACTACTGCTGGCGTCAACCGGAGACAAAAAAAGCCCCACCAGCAAAGCTAGTGGGGCTTAAGCACTCACGTATTTTTTAATAACTAGCTATTAAGTAGCACACCCTCTGGTGTATTGTCAAGGCCACGAACAAAAGGTGCAATTAATACTAATCATTGTCCAATTAATAAGTTGACAGAGAAAGTCATCAGGTCATTTCCGAGTAAGGAATCCTATAATTTTCACCAGCAGATATACTCATTTCTATGTGCCTGTTTCTAGGTGCCATTGCCCGGTTGGCGCGAAACGAGTCCATCAATAGCTGGCAAATGTGGCAACTTTCAGTTGGGCTATACTATGTCCATATAGGTCAAAGTCGGGTAAATTAAGTTCGTATTGAGCTTAGGGTAACATACACACTATCAATCCCATGAAGCTACTAACGACCTCCATCCTGACTAAATGTGGTGTCTCTGCCAGCGTAGCAGAAAGCTATGTTGTGCCCCTGAATGTACAGTTGCCAAAATACCAGATCAATACCCTAAATCGGGCAGCACATTTCTTCTCCCAGATAACTAAAGAATCGGGCGGGTTCACCATTATGGTGGAGAATATGAACTATTCACCGCAGCGATTAATGCAGGTTTGGAAGAATCGATTTCCGACAATGGAAATCGCGCAGCAATTTGCCCATAACCCTGAAAAATTGGGCAATTTTGTGTACGCCAACCGACTGGGGAACGGGCCATCAGCTTCGGGGGATGGCTATCGGTACCGGGGGCGCGGTCTTATTCAATGCACAGGAAAAGATAAATATATTGACTTGACCAAGCTCTTTGGTTTTAACTACATTGCGCACCCCGAGTATATGGAAAGGCCGCAGGATGCTTTATTATCCGCCTTGTGGTTCTGGCAAACAAGAGGACTGAATGCAGTAGCTGATGGCGATGATGTAGAGAAAGTTACCCTTGTTGTCAATGGCGGTACTACTGGACTGAAGGAGCGCAGTGAATTACTAACAAAATGTAAGGCGGCATTAGCTCCAGTGTTTGCCTAAAAATCGATAACCGCACAATCCAAACTGTGCCAGAATCGTATATGTGCTATTAAACAAAACTAAACGACTATGGAGGGAAAGTCCATAGTCGTTTAGTTTGATAAAAAGTTTAAGGTGGTAAGATTAATTATAATGCAGGATCAAGTGCTCCCTAAAGCTGGGTCCAGTTAATTCATAAATCGAACAGACAAAGAAGGGGTATTCATAGGTTGTGTCAAAAATCCAGGTTGTGTAGTGGATTGTCATAGTATAATTCGCTTTGATTCAATGGGGACGATTTTAATCTCATTTATAGTAGTCTCAGTCAGCTTGGTTTTAGGGGGTTTTATTTCGGGCAATGCTTCTATTCCTGTCCAGGGTGATTGTAAAGCTGCCTGCTCCTTTACCTGTTCAAGCACTTCATCAAGTAAGGGAAAGTACTGGTCAATAAGACCTTCCCGGAATCGTTCAGCCAGTAAGGGAGGGGCTAGATAAGGGAATTCTTTTAAGCCACTCGGTTGCCTGTTTTTTTATGCGCTCAAACTCCTGAAGAATCTCCTCATTAAGGGGTTCGCACTGTGGATGCTCCGCCACCCACTTACCCCAGACTACAGCTACAAAACTAATTGCTAATGCTTATATTTACAGGAAATATGTTATAATACAAATTATGGAATATAAATCACTAACAATCAATTACTTATATAAAAATGGTAAAAATATTACTGAAATATAGATGAAAATTAGGAGCAAAATTTGGCAATTGTAAGGATTATTTTGGCCAATCCTTACAATAGATATGTGATTCTGTTGGTTACCCAATCTTATAAAAAAAACGCCGACAATTAAGGCAGCGAAAGGCTCTAAGTGTAAAAAACGGAGAAAAAACTTTTACGAGTTTAGGGCGCCTAATTCGCTCTGGATGTCGATCTCCACAGGCTGGACATATTTCCTTAAATGTTACTTTTCGATATAGGTAAATTACTATAAACAGAGCAGAAGCAATTATACCTATTATTACCCAATTAATCTCCATAAGTTACAAGTTAGATTAAAGGGGCAATTTACATTGGTGTACAGGCTTTAGGTCATTAAAAAACGATGAATTGATTATATGGAGGATTGAGTAACAATACTTATAACATTAATTAGAAATTATTAATATATAATTAGAGAGCGAAAAGGCAACCTGACCTTTGTCTTACATTGATAGAATTTTGTCCGTAACTTATTAATTGATATTTAGGTATATACAAACATGGCAACATACGACGAATCTATTAATAGGTAAATAAAGCGCTTCACTCTCAATCCTTACTTTAAACCTCCTCATCAGTCCAGGGAGGTGGGGGTTATTCTAGTGCTTTCAATTTTACTTCTATTGCTGCCAATTCAGTTTTAAGCAAATTGGCAGCCTCAAATGAAGGATCATCTTGATTTGATAGTTGCACAAAATTTTGCATTATTAGATAGTAGTCCTTTTGTCGCAACAACTCAATTTTCTGCCTTTCGACTGTCGGTAGGTCTTTTGTTAATAGATGATAAATAGCATGTTGGTGAGAGAGCCCGTTGGCTAGGTCGCTTAAAACTGTGGCTAAGGTGTCTTTGTCTAACATGTCATTAGTGGTTAGTTTAATTGTCGGCTGGTTATGGTTTAATTATTTAACGGGTAAAACTTCAATTGCTTCCATTGAATCATTGAAATTCACCAAGGCTTTTTCTACATTAAATCCACCAAAGCTGTTCTTCGCTCGGTAGGTAACCAGGCAGGAAACATAAATTCCCTTCTCACCGACATGCATTGCACGGTGATCTATCTCCTCAAAACTATCTGGATCTTTCAGGCTTTTTTTTATTGCACGCTCTGCCTTAATAAAACTAGTTTCAACATCACTATTAATTTTTCGATTGGCTTCATTAACGGCATTTAGGCTATCAGATTTTGCCTGCTCTTTCGGGTCTAGTTTAGGGGGTGGTTCTTCTAAGTAAGTCCCAATGGCGCCAATAGCCAAGAATATAATAATGGCCGTATACCACCACTTCCATTTCTTTTTAGTAATAGTAGGGGGTAAGTTTTCATCCATGTTTACAAAGGTTTAGGGGGTGATAAAGCATGGTAAACTAACGACGTTTTCTCTTCTGTTGCACTGATACAACATTGTATAATTCATAGACTTCACTTAGTCTATAAAATGAATCTGGATATAGTTCTTTATTGGGATTTAATGATTCACAATATATTATTCCCCTTTTTACATCATGATCAACAATACGTTTTACAACAATTCCTTCGTGATGAACGATTACAAAGTCAGGGTATTCGTGAATGTGAAGTTTACTACGCCAGAAGTCGCGGGGTAGCATTCGCCCGTCAATAATATCTCCTTCACAGATCGCATCACGACTACCGTCATTCATACTATCCCCTCTTACACCAAACGCCTTATAAGCGCCTTGGTGAATGTGATCGACTGTTATAACATGCTTTGGTAGTTCTTCTATATATTCTTTGTCTTTCCATCCCGCTAAATAACCGGCATAGGCGTGCTGTTCAACAAGTGGCACAAACATCCAATATCGGCCATCTTTCAACTTCTGGAACTGCATTCCATTTGCAGTTACTAAAATAGATTCATCATCACTGGGCTCTAATGCCGAGGCTTCACTTGAACTACCATTAGTGGTAGAGTCATTTATTGTAAAACTAGGTGCTTCTAACGGACTTCCCTTGTCACCATATCGCAACCAATCAATCTCTGATTGATCTAATATGCCCTTAAGGCTAAGCAAGTAGTTGCATATAAGATCTATCGTCGTATCATTAGGACTATTCTCACCATCTACAATTCTGCCAATAGTGGACTGATGTAATTTTGTTCCTTTGGCAATGGAATAACGACTAAGGTGCTTATTTTCAAGTAATTGCTTTAATCTATCTCCAAAGGTTTCCATCAACGATATGGGCTGAGTCAATTATATAAAATAATTTTATGCAACTACTTGCTTTTGCAACTAGTTGCACGCTATATTTGTAACACGATAACAACACAATTATAACACAAAAGATGGACGCAAGCACACATATGAACGGATTGGCGGACATAAGCCTACCTGAACGGTTAATGCGGGCCTATAAACGGGTAAGTCCAAACCTGCGGGCATTAGCTCGTAGAGACTTCTGTGAGTATCATGGCATTACAGACGATACCTTTCGAGCAAAGCGAACTGGCAAGGAAGGGTATGTGGCCACGGAACAAGAATGTGAATGGATGGAAGCCTATAAACCTGAAGTCGTACACAGCTAATGGCCACTCAACACACCTCCACTACAGAGCCCTCAGCAGCCAAAGTAGGCGAAACCATCGAAGCCATTCGCACGGCAGCGAAAGCGCTATCCGCTGCCATCAAACAAGCCAATCAGGATGGTATCAACGTGAGTCTGGAAAAGGCTCCCGACGATGCGCCTGGTTTGATACAAATCATTTACTCGGTATAGCCATGTTAGTCGCCATTGATGAAACCTTACTGGCAAACGTTACCAGTGCCCTCGAATCGGCAGCCAAGGAATTAGCCCTTTCAAGAAAGCGCGAAGAAAGCCTGCGTAAGGAATTGGAGCGCAGTCGACTCATGACGGAGGAACAGACGCAGGAATACCTGCAACGGGATGCCCAAACGCTTCGCTACTACCGTCAGCTGGGACTGGACTCGATCAAGATTGGACAATATCGCTGGTACGTGAAAGGCGTTGTTGACGACTGGCTAAAATCGGGGACCATCAATCGCCATAAAAAAACTTAACGATACCGCCCCGTGCATTCGGGGCATGGTGTGGATAGAAGCGATTAGGACCGGGGGTATTGCTCCCGGTTCTTCTAATCCCGCCAAAAACGCAGTAGTAAGATAGGGTTTAGGTAAACGTTGGTAAAGGCCGGGACTACTGGTTCCGGCTCTTCCAAAATCCAGCAAACAGATGAAGGATTTTTTGAGAGCGGGTTTGCGGGTTTTGGTGGTGTTAGGCGTCTTCGCCCTGATGTGTTTAGCTGCCCTCCTGTGGACTTATCTCCTCCTTGGCTAAGGAGCCTATAAAGACAAAACCCGCTCAAAACTTGAGCGGGTCTGTGAGTAATCAATAACAATTTTTTCAAACGTAAAGCTATGGAAAAACTCTTTGTAAAAGACAAGCCCACGCTCGAAGGCTTTCCAAAGCACCTACTACCCCTATCGGTAGCGCAGGTGCTTTTGGATGAAGGCTTTCATGTGCTCACTCGGCTGGATGATCGCCGGGTGTGGCTGGAATGCAGCCTGATTGAGATGGGCGAAGGAACGGCGGAGCGCCCTGATTTAGGCATGGAGCATCATACGCTCACGCTGGAAGTCGGCATATTCGGCATGCACCTGATGAAGCACGTTTTACCCTTCGGTCGACTGCCGCTGTCGGGTGTGGTGTACTCAGGCAAAACGCCCGGTAACGCCCGTTTTATGAAGGAGCTACTAGCGCACTGCGTCTGTACGGGTTCGTATGTTTCGGTCAATGAGGAGGCTGTAGCGGTCACGGTTCAGACCTCCCTGGAAGAGGTGTTTGATTGTCAGGTGGAGGTTATTGCCAACTGGCACCCCGTTAAAAAGCAAATCAGCGTCTTTGTCAAACACCCCCATGCGGAGAGCTTCACGCTGGAATTTCCTGACTCAATCAACGCCGTTGATACCTGCATAGCTACGGCCTCCGCTACGCTTAACCGCTTTGTACCATGCCACGACTAGAAAATCATTTTCGTTCGCAACAACAGGTCGTGGCAAAGATCCAGCAACGAGCGAATCCACGCGGGGCCCTCACGCATGCTACACCTAAACGCGTCATCATGCCCTTTTCGGAACGCATGCGAATCATGCTGCGCAAAGGCTCGATTGGCGTTGGCCTGGTTCTACTGGTTGGCATTTTTGTGGTCGGCAGGCTGCTGGCCGGTGGTCTGGCATCGGGCAGGCTGATGCACACGATTTGGGTAGGCCTGGTTTGCCTGCCTTTGATTTACCTCTCTGGCCGGTGGATGGCCAATGATTCCCGCAAATAAGCTGGCCGGTTCTGGCCATAAACTCCCCTAAAAACAATCATGACTACAGACACAACGTCGCTCCAACTGAGCGACACACAGGAATTACCGGCTCAAAAAAATCAGAACCTAGCGGTAATGACCCTTGATCTGACCATGCCCCTGCCCGATCTGGGTTCGGCGGATGTGATGCCAATTGATTTGATGTCCGACTACTGGACGCCCGAAGTGCCGGGTGAATCCAAGCGAGTCGTGTTTGTCAAACTCGACACCTCACCGGTTCGGGATGTGAATGACCCCGAAATTACGCACCAACTCGCCTGCGCCTATTTTCTGGAAAAGACCGATAAAGGCGAAATCCGGCAGATCCGTAACGGCTCCAAACGCCTGGTAGGTGCCCTGGAGACGGTTTTGGAACAGGGTATGGTCGGCCAGGGTACACCCCTACTGGTTACGTTTCTGGGTAAAAAACAGAATCGTACAAACTCGTTCAAAAGTGACAACTGGTCCATTAAGCCGCTTAAACTCAATATCGGCTAATGGAAACGGCAAACCTATTTGATACCCTGGAAGGGGCTGACATTGGGTCTGAAATCAATCCGCTGGGGTACGATCCAGCGGATTATTCAGATCTGGAAACCGTCATTCGGCACCTGCGCACCCGACGAAAAATTCAAGGGGTGGACCTGCCTAAACTGGCTGTAAACGGGGAGGTCATTCGGGACTCGTTCGAAAAGTATCTGCTTAGTAAGCACCTGGGTAGTTCTGCCCTCAAGGAGATCCACAAAACACCCCTGCACTTTTGGTGTGCCCTGCATGAGCCAAAAATCAAACAGCAGAAGAAAGCGTTTGATTTAGGGAGTTGGTGCCACATGGCCTTTTTAGAGCCAACAAGATTCGAGCGCGTTGTTACCGAACCGCAGGCGAACATGGCCACGCTGGCCGGGGTGGATAAGCTCCTGAAATTCTGGGAGAAAAAGCTGGAGAACGTTCGGCTTGCCTCGGGTGATAAGATGGTTACTTATTGTAAAAGGCTTGCCAAGCGCGCCAAGTGGAATACCGAAAAACTCGACGGCAAAAAGGCGCTCATTCGCTACTACCGGGAACGGTCGGGCTTCTCGATTGTCGACGGGAACACGATGGCCATTATCCGGCTCATCCGACGTCACTACTACGCCTACGGGGGTGGTATCCTGCCCGAACTAATGAAGGGAGCGCCGTCGGAGTGTTCGTTTTACGGCACGGATTCAGAAACCGGCCTGCCCGTTAAGGTTCGCCCGGATGCCTTCCAACTCGCTGAAAACGTGGGAGCAAACATCATCATTTCGTTTAAAACCACTTCCGCTGACAGTATTTCGAAGTTCGCCTATGATGCGGCCAAGTATCGCTACCAGATGGCCGAAGCGATGTATTTGGATGTGGTGAGCCAGGTATCAGGCCGCAAGTTTACCGGCGTGATAACCGTCATGTTGCAAACCGTGGCTCCTTACCTGCCCGCCGTGTTTTGGTGGGATGCTGAACACCTCGCTGCGGGCAAGTACATGTACCGAACGGCCCTGCAATCGGTAAAATCCTGCTACGAGAAGGGATTGTTTCCGGGCTTTGACGCCCATGCGGCACACCCCGATGATATGGGAATTATCCCCTTGAGTTTGCCCGAATGGTCACTTCGTGAACTAACGCCCGTTGGCGCTTAATCAAATTCTCATGCTCCAACTAAAACGACCTATAGTCTTTTTCGACCTGGAATGCACAGGCCTCGACAAAGAGAATGACCGCATCGTTCAGATTGCGCTCTATAAACTCATGCCCGATTTTACCGCTGGTTCGATGTGGTCTTACCTGATCAATCCCCAGATGCCAATTCCGGCCAAGTCGACCGAAATCCACGGCATTACCGATGAGATGGTAAAGGATAAGCCGTTGTTCCGGGACATCGCCGGTGAAGTATTTGACTACTTTGTTGGCTGCGATGTCGGTGGTTACAACTCGAACGCGTTCGATGTACCGTTCCTCTTTAACGAGTTCATGCGGGCGGGTTTTCAGTGGAATGCCTCCAGTTTTAACATGATCGATGTCGGCAACCTGTTCAAGATCAAAGAGACGCGTACGCTGTCAGCTGCTGTACTGTTTTACTGCCATCGGGAAATGCAAAACGCTCATGATGCAGCGGTCGACATCACGGAAACAGTGAACGTGTTTCTAGCGCAGCTGATGCATTATGCGGACCTGCCCGGTACCGTGGAGGAATTAGCGCTGTATACGAATTATGGCCAGAAGCTAGCGGATCTGTCGGGTAAATTCTATTACGATGCCGACAACCAGCTGCGCTACAATTTCGGCAAATGGAAAGGTGAATTGGTAAGCGAACACCTTGATTTTGCCCAGTGGATGTACTACAAGGCCACCTTTCCGACGGATACCAACGAGATTCTAGCGGAGGTACTGAACGTGTTTACAAGCGAATCAGACGAGTGGGATTAAGCAAGTAATCAATAAAAAACCCCTAAAATCATGGTAGGAACAATTCGGGAAATGTGCACCTATACGCACCATTTCACTAAAGCAGAACAGGAAGAAAACAATCAGGCAATGGCGCATGCCCGTATAGCCATTACTGAATTGGAGGATGAGAAAAAAGCGGTCATGAGCCAGTATAAGGCCAAGATTGACGCTAAAACGGGTGACATGAATTTGCTGGCTCGGTACATGATCGACAAGTATACGACCCGCAGTAAGTATGCGCTGAAGCAGAAAAACTTCACGACGATGATGTGGGAATGGGTCGATGAGGATACGGGCGAAATCCTCAAGAAAGAACCGCTCATGGGCAAGGATCGGCAACAGGATATTCCTTTTCCTGAACCTGAAAAGACGAAAGCGGAGCCACCGTTTAACGAATCGACGGGTGAGGTTGCTACGCCCGTTGGCGGAGATGTGCCACTAACTGAAACACCTCCCCTGCCACCGCTGGAAACGATCCTGAATCGGGACCGGCCTGCGCTGCCGTTCGATGTTGTTGTCACGCCTACAGAAGTGGAGGATTTGAATAATGGCGATGATGGCCGCGTGCCTGATAGTGTGCAGGATATTCTTTTATTGAAAGAGGCATTTGGTTTGCCATCGGGCGAAACGTCAACCGATGAAACGACCTCAACTGAAGACGAGGAAGTGGAGAAAAGCGATAACGAGGGCGCTGATTTTGATGCGGATAAATACAACCCGGAAGACGATCAGAAGAAACCAGAACCCCCTAAACGTGGTCCAGGTCGGCCCCGAAAATAATGGAAACGATTCGGGAAAAATTACAAAAGCTCCTAGTGGCAAATGAACAGATCATGGACAATCAGCCCAGCGATGATCTGTATCTGGAGTGGGCTGAATTGGCCAAGGCGGTGAGTGATCTAATGAATGGGTTTGTGAAAGTACTGGATAGTGCCGAAGCCTGCCGGGACTTACAGAAGTCCTATTTCAAGTCCCGAAAGTTAGGCCATACCTATGATGCCAGTAAGCTATTGGATGACTCCAAAAAAGCCGAAAAAGCACTGGATGATCTGATAAAACACTGGAGCAATCAAATCACGCCACCGCTTCAAGGGTCGCAAATCAGTCTATTTGAATAGTGCACCGGGCGTGACGTATAAACACGCCCGGTAGTTACTCTGAGTCCATTAAATAGTACAAAAATGCCTGGTCTGTGGATTGATGATACAATTATGAAACTGAAGCGCACACCAGCTGAGCGTCAGTTGTTGGCGCGTATTTGCTACCGGGCTGGTATTGCTAAGGATGAACTATGTCGTGACAGTAATAAGGAGTTGTCGCTGGCTATTGACATTCATGCGCAGAGCGTTTCGGATCTGGTTCGAAAGTTAGAAAAAGACGGATTGATAAAGACTCAGATTGATGATAAAAAGGCGAACGCTAGGACTATTTCCCCTATAAGTCAAATCCTTATACCCTATAAGGAAAATGCTGATAGGTCTAAGGAAATTCCTGATAGTAAGTCTAAGGATTTTCCTTATAGCCCCCCTAAACCAGAGTCTGACCTATCAGGAAATTCCTTAGACCCTATAAGTCAAATCCTTATACCCTCTAAGGAAATTCCTTATAGCTTATATAAGGATAAAAACCTTTTAAAACCTTCTGAAAACCTTTCTAAAAAAAAGGCGGTGTTTTCGGTCAGCGCTAACGCGCAGACTTTTTATTGGTCAGTTCTTTCGATTCCGTTTTCCGAGTACGACGCCTGGTTGTTGGAGTGGACAACCTTTTGTACCAAACAGCAAAAAAAACAAAAGCCCCCCAAGTTGCGCGAAGCCCCCCCGCCCAAACTTGTCACCCAGATCAAGAACTTAATCGAAAGCCGAGTCGAAGGCTACTACTGGACCGGCAAGGATGGCAAAGCGGCTCAGCAACTGGCCGACAAGCTGCGAAACGCGATTACCAGCAAACGAAAATCTGAAGGGGATATCACCCCATGCACTGATGAGGATATCATCAACTCGCTGATTGTCCTACTTGATCAATCAGCCAAGCTAAAGGAGTATTACCAATTCACGGATGTGCCAACCCTGAACAGCAAATTCAATGAAATACTTACCCAACTCCGAATCCCAAGAACCCAGCAGGCCCCAGGAAAGCCAATCGCTCCAGCTCATGCAACCCCAGAGCAGCGGATTAGCAAAGTGGACGCCCTCTTCAAACGAATTGATCAACGTACTGGCAATGGCGGTGGGGGGTGATCCCGAAGCCAAAGAGTTGATGACCACGCATTGCAATGCCCTGACACCCGTTGTGGCTATGCATCCCGAGAAGCCGCAGCTGTCGGTTATGCGCAAAGAAGATCCGGCCATGTGTCAAAAGGCACTAGGGCTGGCCATTATGCGCATGACGGAGCTGATCAACGTCACCAACACACTGACTCTGGATCAGGCCGATGATCTGATTGCCCGCATCAGTGGCACGTATTACTACCTGCGACTCGATGAGATTTTGTATGTCCTTGAGAAGGGCATCAATGGCAAATACGGGCGAACGTTCAACACCTTAGATGCCAGTGTGGTGATGGAGTGGATCGAAAAGTACGATGTCAATGAGCGGACGCAAAAGGCGATTGAACTGGCCAGATCGACTCAGGAGGAAAAAACAAAATCGCTTTCCAAAGAGGAATTGGCCGAATTCTACAAGAAGGCAGGCATTCCGAATCAGAATCCGTTTGTCGATAACAGCCACATTCGAACGGCTAAAAAAGTAGCTACAGCCGATCAGGATTACCGCAATTTTCGGGCTCAGTATTACCAGAAAATGAAAGAAGCCCAGGCACAACAAACCACTGAACCAATCCATGAAGACAACGCTGACCCTGCCTGAACCCACACTGAGCCTG
The DNA here is from genome assembly GCF_009754945.1 of Spirosoma arboris. GTDB lineage: Bacteria > Bacteroidota > Bacteroidia > Cytophagales > Spirosomataceae > Spirosoma > Spirosoma arboris. The sequence goes on along the minus strand of NZ_WPIN01000015.1, from coordinate 194,470 downwards.
AATGTCCTGCGCAAACTCAGTAAGCACGAATACAAAGCTTTGCGCGATCGGTATTTCTGGATTTTCAAAGAGCAGCCGCATTGTCTCCACTCTGGACCTGTCAAGCTGACCTTAGTGCGAATGAGTGTCGGTGAACTGGACTATGATAACCTGGTCGGAGGAGCCAAACCAGCCATTGATGCGCTGGTGAATGCGGGTATCATTCGAGGGGATAAAATGAAGGATATCGCCGAACGGGACTATCAGCAGGCGAAGGTTAAAGCAGGTCAGCAAAGCACGATCATTATCATTGAAAACTTATTGTAAAATGGACGCTAGATACTATAAAAACCTCGTGAAGTATGCCAAAATATGTTTACCTCCCAATTCAACTTTAGATCCTCGTGAGTTAGTTGCGGAAGCCTATTTGGCAGTCAATACAACTGATGATAAGGTGTTGAAAAAGGCTATTAGCACCGCTAGTTATAAGTACCGTAGTGAGGCAGGGCTTTACTTCGTTTCGCTTGAAAAAGCCGGACGGAGACATACTGCTGTCCAGGACAATACACAGGTGTGCAAAGTCTGTAGCCATGAGAAAAGCCTAAATGACTTTACCCTATACACTTTTGAAGACAGCCCCCGTAGGTATCACGCTGCAACTTGTAAAGTTTGCCAGTCAAAAAGGTCAAGAGCGGCTATAAAGAAAAGAGAATTGACTGATGCTGATTATCGTGAAAAAAATCGTCAGGCTAAATTCGAAAGGAGTAAAAAACGCAAACGTGACCCCGAAAAACGCCGTGAGGAATGGGCGAAGATCAAAGCAGATCCGGTCAAACTTGAGGATTTTTATCGTAGACAGAAGGAAGGTCGGGAAAGGAAGAAGCAAAGCCGCAATGGGTCTGGAGTCTAATCAATCACTATTGCCTTAATCCATAAAACCATGAACCTCCACCACCATCTGTCAACCGTTCATTGTCAATGTCTCATCGCGTTCTCTGTACTCATTCTGCTCATTCGCAATTACCGTAAACCTGTTCACCGTCGGATTCGACTTCGAGTCGTGGCTGGGTTCTGTGTTGGGGTTGTGCTGGGATTGTGGCAGGTTATCAGGGAGATAAAACTTATCGACTAGCACTATTAACTAACTTTTAACTCACAATTCAATGTCTAAAATTTATGTAGCGTCATCCTGGCGCAATGACATCCAACCATTAGTGGTTGAGGCTCTTCGGGCTGAAGGTCATGAGGTATATGACTTCAAGAATCCCGCACCAGATAATAAAGGATTTTCGTGGTCTGAGGTTGACCCGGCGTGGCAGCAGTGGACTACACCAGCCTACCGTGAGGCACTGGCTCACCCGATTTCACAGGCTGGCTTTGAGTCAGACTTTTTTGCAATGGCTGCTGCTGACGTGTGCGTGTTGGTATTGCCCTGCAATCGGTCGGCACACACTGAGGCCGGTTTTATGAAAGGTGAAGGAAAGCCGACGTATGTGTATCTACCGGAGCCGATGGAACCGGAATTGATGTACAAAATATTTGACTTGGTGACCGATGATCTTGAAGAGATCAAGGTGGCTTTGATTGATGGCTTGTGGCATTACCAAGGTAAAGCGTATGGAGGGTATAAATTCAATAACTACAAACGTGGTGAGTTTTCAATTATTTATGATCATCCTAACCTTACTCCTGCTCTTGCTCGTAGGGTTATGTTTGCCAACTATCCTAGCATTTGGAGGCAACCGTTTGGTTTTACTGAAAACTGGGAGATTTGGAAAGAGGAGTTTATCTGTGCGTTGGTAGCTCATCGTGAGCAACATGATATAAAGAACATTGACTGGACTGACATGCGCTCAATGTTCGAAGATGGCACCCACGCCATTGATGCGTTTGAGGCCTGTTACCTTGAGAGTTAATGAATCGCTACACCTACCACGGCGACCGCATGACTGACCCAACCCTGAAAAGTCAGTTATGTACCGCTGTGATGAATGGAGAGAAGTGCATCAGGGGAACGAACGGCAACATGCTGGTTCAGTTTGACAATGGCCGTGTGGCTAATGTGATTGGGAGATTATTAAGGAAAATCAAAAATGATACATCTAACTGAAGGTCCCGTCATTCAGGAATGGTCTCGACCTAAACGGAAGGTTTGTGATCAGTGCAAGTGGTGTCATGCCAGTAAACTCTATTCAATGCGTTCATCTGATATACTATTCGCTCATTGTACACACGAAGATGGAGGTAGTGATTTGTTCAAACGGATGAAGGAAAAGAATCCTGAGTTTTGGAAACGTGGGGACGATTTAGAGCATGATGATAATAATGTTTTTACACCTGATTGGTGTCCAATTGAAAAGCTTTCTAATCAGCAAAAACAGCCTAATCTTTAAGCTAATGGAATTCACAGGCATCCTTGCCGACATCTACGCGTTCATTTTTCTGGTAACTACCTGGGTCATTATCATTCTGGGTGCCTATGTAGTTTGGAGCTGGTTCATCTTCGAAGTGCTGGGTAGATACGTCTTTAACTTCTTCCGGGTATACCGCTACTTCGTTGCCTACATCTGGTTTCACCGGGAATTCAAAGAGTGGTATGAAGACTTTCGATTAAAGGCACAGGCACAAAAAGAGCAGGAACAAAAGGAGTTCGTTGAACGCGTTAAAACTTGGTTCACAAACGACAATAATTAATAATCAAATGGAACGAATCAAATTACCCGGTTTACCTCCGATTGCTTTAGCGAGTATTCTATACATTGCTGGAGATGGTCCTTATACAAAAATCTATACCATAGATGGACGTATCAAGATTACCTCAATGAACATCAGTCGGGTGCATTTACTGATTCCTAGCTTCATTCGGATTCATAAATGCTATGCAGTTAATCCGACGTATATTCAAAGCATTGAGCCGCCTGTTAAGAAATTTCAGGGGTCATTACGGGTTTACAAAGTCGAAAAGGAGCTAGTGATTTCCAGACGTCGGACAAATGCGATTAAGCTTCTTTTAGAACGGTTCCGTATATAAGGAAGCGTTACGGTATCTTAGCCGCCTACCGTGACTTACCGTGACCCGTGAATGCTTCCCAAAAGAAGTTTGTTGCTGCGTACTGCAACCATCTGAATGGTGCTCAGGCTGCCCGTGATGCGGGTTACTCTAAACGCAGAGCCAAACAAACTGCCTCCGAATTACTTGCCAATAAAGAAGTTAAAGACGCTATCGAAGCAGTCCTGGATAATCAGGCCATGCCTCCAGCTGAAGCCGTTCGTCGTCTTACCGATATGGGTAGGGCGACGATTGCGCATTTTATACGGATTAGTCCCGTGGTAACCGAAGTGCCTTCTAAAAAAGAAGAATCGGAGGAGGACGATGATGATCAGGAAACTGAAACTACCCCACTTTCTTCCATGCGGGCAGTACTCGATCTAACGACTGAAGAAGCTCAGGAATACTACCATTTGATTAAGAAAGTCAAAGAGGGAAGGTATGGCCTTGAAGTTGAGCTTCACGATGCGAAAGACGCTATCGTGAAGCTTTTGGAGGTTCAGGGTAAGATTAAGCCGACTGGGGATACTACTAATGTGACCATCAACATTGTTCGTCCTTCTAAATCTGACAAGGCGTGACTACCAGCGAATTTGTCCTGACAGCCAAGCAGGATATTGCCTTAGACTATTTGCTCGATGACCACACAACCGAAGTGTTGTTTGGCGGTGGTGCAGGTGGTGGCAAATCCGCATTTGGCTGTTTGTGGTTAATTCAGTGTTCAAATGCCTATCCTGGCACCCGCTGGCTGATGGGTCGATCTGAGCTAAAGATTTTAAAGGAAACAACCCTGAATACCTTCTTTGAGATCTGCGGTCGACTTGGTATCCGCTCGGGCCTTCATTACAATTTCAATCAGCAGTCAGGTGTTATCAAGTGGAAGAACGGCTCAGAGATCTTATTGAAAGACCTGAAGCTATATCCATCAGACCCAAACTTTGACAGCCTGGGTTCACTCGAAATAACCGGCGCCTTTATCGACGAGTGCAACCAGATCGTTGAAAAAGCCTGGAACATTGTCAAGTCCCGTATCCGCTACAAACTTGATTTGTTTGGCCTAATCCCTAAGATGCTAGGCAGCTGCAATCCGGCTAAAAACTTCGTCTATTCCCGTTTTTTTAAACCCAATCGGGAAAACAAAATGCCGATTGATCGGGCGTTTGTTCAGTCGCTGGTCACTGATAATCCACACATTAGTGAGCACTACGTCAAGAATCTACAAACGCTTGATCGGGCTAGTAAGGAGCGATTGTTTAACGGAAACTGGGAATACGACGATGATCCATCTGCTCTGATTGCGTTTGATGCCATTGTTGAGCTATGGCGAACAAGTCCTGATAAAAAAGGAAATTTTATCACCTGCGACGTTGCCCGGTATGGTTCAGATCATACCATCATCGCTGTTTGGGCAGACTGGCATATTATAGAATGGTACACCATACCAAAATCATCTATCACCGACGTAGCCGATAAAATTAAGGTATTGATGAAGTTACACAATATCCTTGCCCGAAATGTGGTGGCCGATGAAGATGGTGTTGGCGGTGGTGTAGTGGATATTCTGAAATGCCGGGGCTTTGTCAATAATGCCAAACCGATGGAAGAGCGAGTACCTACCCTGGGTATGCAAACACCGAACTATTCTAACCTAAAAAGTCAATGCTACTTCCGAATAGCTGACCGCATCAATCGGCATGTGGTCAGTATTGATCCTGATTGTATGACCCTGGAACAGCGGGAACGTCTTGTTGAAGATCTGGAGCAGGTCAAACAGAAAGACATGGATAAGGATGGCAAAAAGATGGTTGTCCCCAAAGACCAGGTAAAAGAGATCTTAGGCCGTTCCCCTGACAGTTCGGATACCCTGATGATGCGCGAATACTTCGAACTAAAACCGGCCAAAACCTGGGTTGTGGCCTGACCCACCGTAACGATGCTAGATAAATTTCGCTACAAACTGGCCACGGCGTTGGCCCCTGGTATGGGGCAAGCCCTAACCGCTGGCCGGTTGAATTACCTTATTACGGGTCGAGCGGTCACGGTGCTGCCTGCCGACTCGTTGACCTACATGCGGGCCTACGTTGAGAACGACATCATCTTTGCCGTTCAGAACTGGAAGGCCAAGAAGATCGGCGCGTGTCCACCGGTATTGTTCCAGGTGAAGGACAAAAAGAAGTTTCACCGGTATCTGGAGCTTCGAAAGAAAAAGGATGATCCCAGCGCCCAGCGACAGGCCAAAGAGCTAAAAGAGCAGGCCTTAGATCCAGTGGATAGTCACAGGATTCTTGACATCATCAACAAGCCCAATCCCAAACAGAACCGGGCTCAGTTCCTGTATAGCCTGTCGACCATGTACGACGTATTAGGGACTACGTTTGTGTACGGAAACCGCAGTAGCTCCGCAGTCAACAATGGACAGATTCAGGAGCTTTGGCGTATGCAGGAATACGGCATGCAGGTAGAGGGTTCGGGGCCAATGACGATGCCGACCCAGTTTCGATGCGTGTACGTCAAAGATCCGATACCCGCCGATAAGATGCTGACCTTACAGCGTTTCAATCCACTGGCTGAAGCGAACTCGTTGTTTGACTGGGGTATGTCCTTACTGGAACCATTACGGTTGTCGGTTATCACCAAACACCAGTCGGCCAATGAAGCCGAAAACGAATCCTATCAGAACCGGGGACCACGCAAGCTTATCTTTCCCAAGGAAGGCGCTACCCTGGATGAATTTGATCTGGAGCAAATTCAAAAGGTGCAGGACAACCTGGACAAGAAGCTGGCCAAGGGTAGCTATAATAAAGTGGTAGCCAATTCGGTCGCTTTGGATGGAATTGATATTGGTAGTTCGCTGGTCGATCTGAATGTCAATGAAAGCTATGATACCATGCTCGAAAAGGTCTGTGCTGTTTATGGAGTTCGTAAGGAAACAATGGCATCCGGCAAGCAGTCGACATTCAATAATCTGACCGAAGCTCGCAAGTATTCCCTGACCGATGGAGTGATTCCCGATCTGAACTTGATCTATGATAAGGTCTATAATGGCTTTCTGGTAAGCTCGTTTAACACCGACAAAGAAACCTTTCACGTTGAACCGGATCTGGACTTTTATCATGAATTGCAGGAAGATCAGAAAGCCAAAGCTGAATATCTGTCCATGCTGCCAGTGACGTCCAATCAACTCCTCGAAGCGTTTGGCTATGAGCCTGACGCAAATCCGCTGATGAACATACCTATGATACCCAGTGGCCGTATTCCCATTACTGATTTTGCTGCTGACCCAAATCAGGATGATCCTACCCAGAATGATGGAACGTATCAAGACCCAAAGAAAAAGCCATGATGACCCCACTGTATAATAAACCCACCCGCGAAGTCCTGCATGAAGGACTCATTGACCTGGACTGTTCAGTTCGGGAGTTCACACTTCAGCCTGGTAAGAAGGCGGTAAAAGTGTTGCACCGTCGGATTAATCCTGACCGGGCGGCTAGTCGTGCGCTGATGTGTTGTGGTACAAATCCTAGAAAATGAACTTACAGGAACAACGTCGCTACGCCCTAGCCTTCCTGCGCTGGTACAAACGCCATGAACGGCGGGCGTATCGGCTTGTTCAGGAATGGCTATCAGGCATTAAGGAAAACTTACTGGCCATGCTGGAGCGCATTGGCCTTACTGGGACTATCTTCAACATCAATGACCTGGTTCAGATTGGCTCTGTTCGTGAACTACTAACACGCATCTATCAGCATACACTCCCCGAAGCAGCCAAACGAGAATTTGAACGTTTACGCGAATTAATCCCCCAACGCACTGGTCGCACCATTACCGCCGACGTTGGTTTCTTTTCGCGGGTCTGGCAGAATACCACAACTCGCCTATTATCTCAAGCAGATACGGCCTCACGCATTACCCAGATTGCCGAAACCACGCGCAATCAGATCCGGCGTGTACTAGTCCAGGCCAATGCTGAAAACGTGGATAATCGGGAAGCGGCCAGACGAATCAGTACTGTGTTGGGTGGTAAAGGTGTCCGAACCCGCTCTAGACTCATTGCCCGAACAGAAACAACGCGCGTGGCTTCACTTGGCCATGAGGCAGGCGCTATGTCTACTAGCCTTCAGTTGAACAAAGTCTGGATTGCCACAGCGGATACTCGTACGCGGGAACATCATAGGCAGATGATTGGCAAAAAACCTGTCCCAAAAGATAGTTATTTCGTTGTAGGTGGCGTAAAAATGAAGTTTCCAGGTGATCCAGCAGGAGGAGCAAAAGAATGCTGCAATTGTCGCTGCTGTGTGACATATATCCCCGTGTAAATAGGGATAGATTCAGCATAGGTAAGGACCTTAAATATGGCCCTATTTACACTCCTAAATTATCTTTTATTATCCGTAACTCATAGAACATACGGTATCAGTAAAATAAGGTTAAGTTTCAATTTTCAAGATCAATTATGCGCATTTATATATTTATAAGATACTTCGTTCACTAAAAGTGAGTAGGGTAGATAATTTCTTTCGCCTAATGAAACATTTTTTCCAGCGAATGAATATATAAAAGTATCATAACTCGATCCTACACCAGTATATTTGTATAATTTAGAAAATCTTTTTATGGATTTTTTCACAACAACCTCTTCTAATAAGTTAAAAATCAAGCTATTAATATCTTCTAATTCAAAAGGATTAAATTTTTGCAAATTTTCTGAACTGTTTATTATAAAATGAATATTAGCCAATGCAACAAAAAAAATAGGCTTATCATTATAGTCAGGCTTCTCAATTAATAGTCTTGAAAAAAGAATCTTAAAAAATACGGGAGAATAGGAGGGCTTTTTAATCTTATGTAATAAAAGTACACCTAGATACATATTCGGATCAGATGAAATTGCAACCGCAATTGCAATTTCATTAGCAATATTTTTCAATAAATCAAAATTTGATGGAATTTCAGGCAAACCTACAATATATTTAGCAGCCAAAAATTCTTGGATTGATTTATGAGCAAATTCATATGACTCTATTCCAGATTGTATAAATAATCCATTGTGACTTTCTATCTCATTAATAACTTTTCTCATTTGCGAAACCGGCAAATTAAAGTCTTGGCATATAGCCCTATAAGCACTTTCTAAATCATATCTATTAAAAATAGCGGTATTGAATCTAGTGGTTAAAATATAAGATAACTTGGACAAAAATTCTATTTTCCTATCAACTTCGAATGAAGCATAGCTCGAAATTCTTTCAATATCTCTTTGTGAGTCCCAGTCTTCTAATAATAATTGAACTACCCTATTGTATACGGATTTAGGCTTTGCTGGTATTTTTTTATACCGCTCATAGATAGCACATAAGTGCGCAAGAGTAAGGGGTCGAATAACTGTATCGAAAAATGGGGACCCCATGATTTGACTATATAGATCTTCTGCCTCTTGCTTGTCAATTAGCCAACGTTCTGCAAATAATTTAATCTGATCCTTCGAAAGAGAGCAAACTTCATATGTTGCAGAGTTACTTATATTTATGTCAAAATCGCCAGTTCTAGAAGTAAGTACAAACTTTGAATTATCTAAACTAAGAGACAATTCTTCTAAATCTTTTTTTATAATCTGCTTAACTTTAGGATTGGGAATTTCATCGTATCCATCTAAAATAATTAACAGCTTTGCTTCTTCTATAAAATCAACAATTATTCTTTTCAAAATTTGCCGATATTTACTGTCGAATACACTTTGATTCACACTGAAACTATTTTCACTATTCACAATTATACCCAACTCATTTTTCAGAATAGAATATAAATTATAATCATTTATGTCGGATATTTTTTTAGGTATTCTAAGCTCTCTAAATCTTATAACAACTGGGCATGTAAATATATTTTCATACAGTTTTTCATTCAAAACTCTATAGCACAAAAATTTCATTAATGTAGTTTTTCCCGCGCCTGGACCTCCAAGTACTACAGTATTATATTTAATATTCTCTAAAAGAGAATTAAAAGGCAGCTTCGAGTCTTCTAAATTCTCAATCCTTAATCTTTTTGGAGAAACATAATAATCTAAACCAACATAAACTTGATTTAAAGATTTTGATTCTGGGGCATCTTTAAAAGAAACATTATTACACCAATTATTAGCTTTTTTTACATTGAATACAATCTGTTTTATAATAGTTTCTTCGCTTGACTCTAAACTAAATACAAGGTCTGAACCGCTGCGTCTAAGCAACTCATTTTCATCATCTATAAAATCTTTAACCTTTTTAAATGCTATATCAGCTAAATTATGAAGTACATATTCAGCAATTATACCTTTATAATCTAATGATTTAATAATACTCAATATTGAATCCATAAACAATAATTTTTACTATCGATTAAGTTCATTAAGCCAAACAACTTCACGCCCTTAAATTATGTCCTTTGATAAGATAGATTTATTTACTACCAATGAATGGCGACTAGCAAATACTGTTTTTTTTCGTTCTTCCACAACGGGAAAAACACCTTTTTTTTTGTGATAGTAATTTATATGAAGTATCTGTCTATTAGTCATTTAATGCCCCGTTCTGAAAGATTAGCGATTTCTACCTATTAACACTTGTTGGGATTCTGTAACTTCAAGCCAGTACAACACCCGTAACTTGATGATTTGCATTCCGATTCTTCCCCTGGACACGACTGCCCGTGAGCTGGTCGATTTCTGTCTTTCCTTTCAGACGGTAGCTGGTTTCATTCAAGTATTTGAAGAGAAATGGCAGCAACTCGGCGGTGAAAAGCAATACATGGGTGCTGCCTATGAATCCACGGAGCAACTTTATACTAGCCTGCTAAATCGTGGTCGACGTTTTAAAGATCGGGAAGTGTTTTATTCTGCCCGTTCCCGGCATTATTCCCAGGAGTCGTAGCGCTATTTTACGGCTGTTATAATATACTGGGCCGGGGGATCCCCCGGGGTCGTATAGATATAGATTAAGGTATCCTTAGTATAGGTCCCTGAGGCAAAACTATTAGCAAACGTAATAATGCCATTTTTTGAATTAACCGTGAAAAGATTTTTCTGTGGGTTAAAATGGGCAGTTTGATATAGAAAGTCATTTTCCAGGTCGGAATCAGTAATGGGTGTTGATTTATCGATCTGTTTCAAGAATGAGTCAATCCCGATTTTTTTATCATCTGTTGCCGCCCGTTCAACGAAGATTCGACCCGCTACGTAAGGGGCATAAGTCGTATCGGAATAAGTTTTCCAGTTAAATACCCACTTTTTTACTTTGTAGGTACCCACGAGTGCGCTCACGTAATCAGGCTCAGGATCTGGTTTTGACTGACAACCGATAAACGCCCAGCCAAACAGGTACATCAATACTAAAAGCTTTCGAATTGGCTGGATAGATGTAAACATACAATTAGAATCTGGAATTTCCGCCAGGCGTAAAGTTGGCAAATAGAATTAGAAAATCACTACAAGTCAGCGGCACAGACTGCGAAACAAAAAAAATATTTCTCCATCATTAACACGCGTTTATAGATAACCGTTAGTTCATCTCTGAACTTCACAGCCATCATTTCGTACCCTCCGTAACTGCTGTGAAGTTTAAGAACCTAAACATTAGTGTTAAGGATATTGACACCGTTACTGGTGTCACGACTGGCTACCTGTCACATTGGTACAACAAAGATTCTGATGGGGATTTTACGGTCAAGGGAAAAACCTTCGTCAAGACCGTTTCCGAAGGTGGTCCTAAAGGTTCAGGCCGCATCAAGCACCTGCTTAATCACAGCTTCAAAAGTCCACTTGGTGTCTTTCAGGATCTATACGAAGACAATACAGGTCTGGGTTACAAGTCTCAACTCCTCAAAAACCACGAGGGCGTTTTTATTCCTGATTCTGATTTAGTGATTGCCTGTTTTGTTAACAAATATGGCCTTGAGCATTCCATTGGCTACAAAACGGTAAATGAGCAAAAAACAGCAGACGGCAATATGCTCTCTGAGGTGATGCTGTATGAAGGATCTACGCTAACCGGCTATGGAGCAAATCCGCTCACGCCAATGACCGGACTCAAAGGTCAGTTTGATGACAATGAGTTGGATGAGGAGGATGCCAAAGCGCTTTATAAGCATCTCGAATCGATCCTGCACCGGGATAACTGGCAGGATTCCACCTATGAATTTTTTCAATCCAAGTACGATGAGTTAGGCAAGCTCCTGGAAAAACACAAACGCACCACTCAGCCGCCGAAAGACACTGAGCCGGACTACAAAGGATTTGCCGAGCGAATGAAGTCCCAATTTACTCTCAATTAAAATTCTGTAACACGACCATGAAAACACAACTTGTGTTGTTAGTGCTCACCCTTGTTCTGTTCACGCTGTTCAATCAGAATGGGCAGGCAATGGCGTTTTCCTACGCCACTACCTTAAATCCCAATCGGGGGTGGGCGGCTAATCTGTATGAACGCGCCAAAATCTGGTTTGACAAGTCGCTTGAGGATGTCGAAAAAACCTTCAATGAAGGCATCAAAGACATGAAAGAGCAGGTCAAAGGCTGGAAAGAGGACTTTGAGAAAGCGACTGATAAAAAGGCTACCAAAGAGGAATTGGAGACCTTAAAGAAAGAGTGGGAAGATAGGGCGGAAAAACAGCAAAAGCACTTGGATGAACTGCAAGCTGCCAAAGACCGCATCAAAGATTCCCAGACCGAAAAGAAGTCCTTAATGCAGCAAATTGAGGAAAAGGCTACGGCTAATGATTTCGTCAAAAATGCATGGAACCTACCCGCTGGCCACGAAAAGAAGGGAATTGAAATTGACTTAAAAACGGTCTCGATCAACTCTACCAGCTACTCGCTGACAGGAACTAACTCGTTTTTACTGCGTGGTCTGGAAATGGAACCAGGCGTGGCCAAAGATCCGACGACTCCATTTTTCATCCGTAACTTAATCAGTGTAGGTGCTACGTCCGAAAACACGGTTTCGTGGAACGAACGGGTAATGGTTGAAGGTGGTGCTGGCCAGGTTGCGGAAGGTGCCACGTTCCCCCAATGGTCAGGCAAGTGGGCTAAAAAGTTTGCCAACACCAAGAAAACGGCGGTTTACACCAAAATCACCGAAGAGATGTTGGAAGACGTTGATTTTGTTCTATCTGAAATTCAGGATGAATTAATCGACGGTCCAGCGGGTATGAACAACCAGTTGGAAAACGAAATTTTGTCAGGTGATGGTACAGGCGAACACCACACGGGTATTCTGACTCAATCGACTGCCTTTGCGCTCCCATCTGGCTTTGAAACGCTGGCCGCTCCCAATAACTTCGACCTGATTCAGGCAATGGCCTTGCAGATTGAGTTGGCCAACTACATGCCTACGCACGTCATTTTAGGTTCTTCAGCTTTTGCCAACATGAACCTCTACAAAGACACCCAGGGCCGGTATTTGATCCCTCCTTTTGTATCAGCAACGGGCATGCTCATCGCTGGACTTCAGGTCATCAAAACGAATCGTTTTGGCTCAGATACGGTACTGGTGTGTAACCCACAACTCGTGAAATTCCGTATCAAACGAAATCTGACGCTTCGTTTCTTCGAGCAAAACGAAGACGATGCGCTGACTGACCGGACAACCATCACGGCTTCGCTACGGGGTGTATTGTTCGTGAAGACGCCGGATCTGAAAGGACTGGTTAAGTCTACCTTCTCAGCGGGCAAAAACCTGATTAAAACGGCCTAATACCGGGCAATCCAGATCATACCTAACCAAAGCCCAACGCACGTCACGTTGGGCTTTGGTGGCGAAAATCATTCATTTTTTACCCGATTAGCTATGAAAACGCTCATTGCAAACCAACCCCTCTCCGGTGATTACGGCTATGTAGGAACGGATGAGACCTTCCAGGCTGAAGACGACGTGGCCAAGTCGCTACTGGAGCGAAAGCTGGCTACGTTGTCAGACGAGCAACTCGAAGCAGTAGCTGAGTCTGATGAAGATCCGGACGCTGAGAAGAAAGACGACAAGGGCGCTGCCAGTCGTAAAACCAAAGACGACAAAACCGTTTCGACGGCTAATCTCACTGAATAGATGAAATCAGGCTTAATCATTCGCGTTCAGAGTCGGGAAGTGGCCAACTTTGATCTTATCAATAAGATCAAGGCGTTGCTATTTCTGGATCTGAACCTGAACGATTACAATGATTTACTATTGGATTGTCGTGACCGGGCGATTGATGATGTGGAACGGTTTACGGGTCTTTCCATTGGGCCACAGGTCCGTAAGGTTTCCTACTCGATCCTGACTGAAACGACGGATTTGCCCTATGGCCCTTACTTGTCGACGGTCTCCGTTTCGGCAGGTGGCTCAGTGGATGCCGATGGCCGCTTAACGGCGGATTGGCCTACTGGGGGCAACATCGTCTTTAAGTGTGGCTATGACTTTGATTCCATTCCAGCGGTTTTGCTTGATGCTGTGGCCCGCGCTGCGGCTGAGTATTCAGGCTTGAATTCAAGCCTGAAAGCCGGTGGCTGGAAAGACTCCATTCGACGGTATCGAACCTTTAACTGGGCAAGCTGATGATTCCACGGGATCGGATTCAAATCGTTCGCTCTGTTCGGGCTTCAGATAATGCTGGAGGTTCTACCAAGTCCGGTGAAACGGAACTGCTGAATGGACTGGCCGAAGTGAAGGAGTTAAAATCTCCGTCTCGACCGGATTTGATTCAGCAAAAACTTAGCCTGGTCATTCAGGCTAAATTCTGGAAACGGGCGGGTTTGGTGTTACTGGCTGGGGATACGCTTATCTGGAATAATCGACGCTTCACCCTTCAGGGGCCTGATGTAGCTGAAGATTTCAAGAACGTAGTTCGTGTGGTTACTGCGATTCAGCAATGAGTAAAGTACACGGCCTTGATGAGCTGATTCGGGATCTGAAACGACTACCCAAAGAAGCGGAAACCGGAGCCATTCAGATTACCGAAACCTATGGACGGTTGACGGAATTCCAGGCGGTTGAGAAGGTGGCAGTCGATCACGGAAAATTGAGACAGTCCGGTTTTTACGAATCAACAAACCGGGGCTTTGGCGCAAAGATTACGTTTTCCGTGCCCTATGCCCCATTTGTAGAATTTGGAACGGGTGGCTTAGTCTCAATACCCGAGGGTTGGGAGGAGTTAGCTGGCCAGTTTAAAGGGGCTGGCAAACGGGAAGTCAACCTACCGGCAAGGCCATTTTTGATTCCCACGTTTCTGATAAATGGAGATCTGTATTACAAGGCACTGGATGCCATGTTAGCCCGGTTGGTACAATGAAAGATGCTGGTTTCCCACTTCAAAAAGCCTACTTCTCCCTGCTAACCGGGTTGGTGTATGGGGACATTGAACTGGGTTTTTATAGTGTAAAAGCGCCAGATGATGCTCAGAAACCTTACGTCATAATTGGCCCCTGGATCGGTCGGCCTGACAATTCAAAGTACACGTTTGGTCAGAACGGGGAGATTATACTGGATGTCGTTACGGAGTTTTTCGGTAACGATTGGAGTCGGCAGCCTGCTGCGGAGATAACTGACTTGATCACCGAACGGCTACTGCCTGAACCAACATCAACTATCCTGGACGTGAACGGCTTTGATGTGGTGTTAACGCTGATTGGTCCTGTTCAGGACATTGACCTTACCACTGAACGTGGCACCCTGGTACGAAAACTTATTACCGTAACACATTCCTTAAATCAACTGTAAGATGGCAGGCAAGTTCAATGCTTCAAACATAAAAATTCAAATCGGAGTCGATCCGGTTTCTCCAGCTACAACTATCTCCGTTTGGAAGGGTGTTTCCGAAGAAAATACCGTCACGTTTGATATAGGTGTAGCCAAAATTGATACCACGACCAAATATAATAACCGTTTTGCTAGCTCTTTGCCTGGCCTAATTGAAGGTACTATTTCGGGTGAAGCAGCGGTGAATAATGCCACATCATCAACGATGTACAGCAGCGGTGATGTACTGACTATGATCCTATCAGGTGTTACGAAAACCTTTCGTATTGGCACCGCCAATGATGATGATCCATATGAGGTGTTCCAGGGCTATTTCACCAAGTTCACCAAGAAAGCGGACAAAGAGTCGATGGCTATCTACACCTTCGAGATTGCCATGACGACGGCTCCCGTTCCATTTGCGTCTTAATCGCCAACCTTTCTAATGTCAGGCTAACCACCTGGCCGTTTTTACTATGCAAACATATGCCTCTATCGATCAGCAGAAGCTGACGTTTGGAAATTATGCTACCCGTCGGTTCTGTCGGTTGCAGGGTTGCACCAATGACGCCACGACCATTTTACAGGAGTTTGCCGGTCCTAACCGGGGAGACGCCCTGTTCCATATTGTCAAAGCTGGTCTTGAAGCCCAGTACGCCATTGACAAGCAGCCATTCACATTTGACGATGCGGATGTAAGTGATTTTGTTGATAAGGTCGAAGGCGATACAGCCAAGCAAAATGAAGTCGTCTATGCGTTCATTGGTTCGGTCATCAACAAACCAGCAACAGAGGTGCCTGCCTGGATTGAAGAGGTAAAAGCCGAAGCGGAACGACTGGCCGCTGAAGAACAAAAAAAGGCTTCTCAAGCCCAAACTCCCGACGAACCAAAAAACGTCAAAGCGGGCAAGGTGGATTCAACTACGAAGACATCGAGTCCCGCGCCTACGGCTACGGTTTAACCGCCTTTCAGTTCTGGTTTGAATTCAGTTACGGCCAGACCATTGTTTGGCTCAATCAGCAGTCAAAACGGGAAGCCGATCTATACCTGGCCAACGTCCGACGTGACCGAAAACATGCCTTCATGATTATCAGCTCACTGGCTTCTGAAATGCCAGACATGGGGGAATGGTGGCCAATCGATGAGGAGGAAATCAAGGCCGCTGAACGAAGTAGACAGGGTGAAAGTGTATCTGCATCTGAGTTTGTACGCGCTTTTGGCGCTGCCTTTCGACAATAATAAAAAGATGAAACAAAAAATCTCACCCATTCCCTCGTTCGAAGTAGTGCCTGATCTATTGGAATGGGTGAGGCAAATTATAGACTTAAAGGGAAATGGATTTTTTACCGCTTATCAATATAACCTCATCCTTTACCAAAAGAAAGGTGAGGCATACGAAGCAATAGAAAAAGTTTTTGAACAGTTTTACGGGAAAAGGCGCTTTTCGGACAGGGAGGTGTTTTTCGTCAAGCTCTCTCAGTGGAAGAAAAGACAAAATAAGTTTTGATAAAGTTATTCTTCTTTAACTTCTGAATTATGAAAAGCTAACAAAGTCTTATCATATATTTTTCTAAACACTAGAGTATTTAAAATGTATTCGTGTTTCACAGAGGCAAAATATAGAATATGATTATTTACCTCATGAAAAATCGCCAAAGTAAGTTGAATAGGATCTATAATTCCTTTTAAGTCGGTGGATTGTTGAGTGATGCGTGGCAGGATAATGGTATTATTTTCCACATAATCGGTTAGCGGCAAAAAGCCAGAATGGGCATATTGAGAAGCCCAAATATAAAACACTCGATAGCGCCCCCAACCCAACAAATCCTCAATCCCTCTAAGAGTAGCTTTTTGTTTGCCAGGAAATAAATCATCTGCCCAGCCATAGTCATTATCAATAAACTCCTTCCCATGCAGTTCCTTAAGTTGTTGTTGCTGAGTAGTTATAGTATCAATAATTCGTTGTTCTAATGGCGGAAACTTAAGCTCTTCCACGTGCTTTGAAAAGCTCTCGGCCTTCTTTTTTTGGCTTCGGATGGAATGATTAATAAATTTAGCAGTGAGGTTATTGTCGTTAAGAGAGATTAAAAGAGTTAATGTTGCGGCATGTTCATAAAAAGACCTCCAAAGTATTAAGGCTCCATCATTATAGCCATTTAGTAACATTACACCGATTTGATCTCCCATTCTCATTAGATGAGCATATAGAGCAATTACTATGCTTTCCGTTTCTGTCAATTGAGCTTCTTTAACTTTATCCTGTAGCTTTTTATTTAACAGGTATACTGTATTAAGATATGAGAAAAAACCCTTAAAAGGTTCTCGATTAAGCTCAGAAATTTGGCGTTGATTTTCTACATGAACATCAATAAATTTATCATACTTTATTGTATATATTTTTTGGTAAGCTTCGGCAATTATATCTTCATAGGCTTCGGCTATTTCATTAAATTTACTCTCTAACTTCTTTTCAAACTCATCTTCTGAAAGATCTGAAGTTTCACGGGCGCTTTGAATCGCTTTATCAAACTGTTCTCCTGCATTTTCAACAAGTAAACCTACCAAAGAAAGTCCCATATCTCTCTATTTTTAAAACTTGCAAGAAAAAGATGTAAAGCTTTACTATGTCTTGTCTAACAAGTCATTTGCAAAGTCAATAGGGGCCATAGGATTATCAAGAAGTCCTTTTACGCCCTCTTTTATAATTGCCTTAAATGCCTCCGCCTTGACCTCAACAAATAATTTTATGCCAGCCTTTTTTATGCGTGCCCAAATATTAGCCAGCTTTTTTCGTACTTCTCCTTTCGGGAGCTGCGTTTGGGTGTCTTGTAGCTCCTGAACACTCTCAATGATTGATTCAACTTCCTGCTTCTTTTCCCCATTCAGTGAATTGTCGTTAACAAACGAATGAAGTAGCTTGATTGTATCCGTGCAGAGTTGATCAATCTTTAGTTGAGTAGCTGTAGGATAGCTATGCGTGTTATCGTCACTTTCTATTACGAAGGCTTCTAAAAACTCTTCTTCATAGCCCTGTAAAATAGTATCCTTGTCGAGTGCGAATTGCTCAATATATCCATTTACTAAACGCATCCAATCCTTAAAATACACTTCCAATTGACCTTCAGTCATTGATCCTGTACCTTCTGAAGCGTCAGAATTTGTTTTAGGCATATATACCGCCCTAAAAAATGGTTGTTCACCTTTATTATCAAATTCTCTAACTATAAAAAAATATGGTAAATAGTTATCCACGGGTTTAAAGCTGAAATAAGCATCCTTGACATCTGATTCTTCTATATTTTCATTTAAAATCTGAAGTAACTTTCGTCTGGCTTTGAGCATATCCAAGGGCCAGTGTCTTTTATCCTTGTCGGCCATTACTAAATCGTTTTGAGTAAATATAAGTATCACATTATCAAAGATGATTCATGTAGTCATGAGGATTGAAGCATAAAAAAGGACCTTCGTAATAAAGGTCCTTTTTTATGCTTCTGGTAAACTTTTAGTTGGGGCAGTGAATAAGCTATCTGCCCTTTCTATTGCTCCCTTTACGTCAATTTTCTCGTATATAAGATTGTTGAATGTGTCAAGGGTATCATCCATGAGGTTAATACTCCAATTTATTATCTCAGAGATAACACTTTCCTCAAGTTTGTCTCCTCCTATAATAGTACTTGTTCTGCACCTAATTTCATTCCCCTTGGTAATATCAAAATTACCTAGTATCAAATTTGCATTATAGTGATTGCATAAAGCCAAAATTTGATCACGTTTTGCTTTGCCTTTAGGTACTACTATAGGGTGATAGATGATAATTGTCAGTATATCATTGCTTGGATTGATTGTAGCATAGCAATTATAGTTTGCCTTATCTGTCTTAAAGCCGAAGGAAATAATTTGCAGGTTAGAGCCTAGTATATTATATACCCATTGCCTCTGATCAAAAAAATACAATAATTTATCGAACATGACTTAAATCTTTCAAGCGATTAGTGTATACGTCTCCCTCTGCGCTCAATGCTCCAAAAATTCCCATAGAATCTACGTGAAGGGTATTGTAAGTTTCAATGCCTACGGCAGGTAGGTCTGCCATTGGGGACAATGCTAGCACAGCTTTCTCTTTGCGCTTAGCGCTGCCTCTTTTAAGCCAAGGATGCATTCCGGTAGTGGCCCTGCAAGTGTCCAAGAGAAAAGAGGCAGTGCCTAATATAAAAGCTGTAGGCTCAGGCTCGAATTTTATGTATTCGCTTTGTGCTGGACTAGCCTGAAACTGAGAATGAAAGCTGGCAAAATACTCTTTAGCGCTAGGGCCGCTAAATTGCATTGCATCGATAGCTTTCAATTCTTTGTCGATAACATCCTTAGGCGTCTCAGCAAAGTACTTGTCTACTTGCGCCAATAAACTGATTAAGGTCTCGTCAAACATATCAAGCTATTATTTAGGTAGTGGAAATTCTGTATTAAACTTAAAGGAAGTCAAGATGGTATTATCAAGCTCTAAAAGACAAACAATATAAATCGGACTTAAATTCGTAAAAGCATCATGTTGAGAAGCAAAGTCAAATTTCGTTATCTCCCTAATGCCTATACTGCTATCAAGCGCACGTATTGCCTTGTAAGGGAAAATTCCTTTAGACTTTAAAAATTCAATGAAGGCGCCTACAGGCCAACGCTCACTTGCTTCATAGTTAGCTTTGAATTTCTCCACTAGCTCCATAAATGCAAGCATGTGTATACGATTACCTACTAAATCGAAGAAATTCTCTTCTGTTAATTTAAGCTCCGCTTCAAATATATAATACTTCCTTCTATATGTGGCCTTTCCATACGAATGAGCCATGCCCTTGTTATTATCCCAGAAGTAATAACCACTACCCAAAAACTTATGTTTGGCTGGATCATCTGGCTCATGAGTTGACCAAAAGGGGCCGCTAGCCTCTATTTCCTCTATTTTTCCCTCTTTCTTACAGGTGTGATAGCCTATTATGCGCATGAACTTCTACAGAACGATACTTTTGAGATCAAAAGTGCAATCTAAATATATTTTACCTAATAGGCCATGTCATACTCTACCTTACAATACGGCATAGTTCGTACTAAATGCAATTTTCTTGCCTAAAATTAAAGCTAGAACGAGGCTTTGGAGATGCTACAGCAACGCAGCTAAAACATGTAGATACACGTAATTTTGCCGTTAGGTAAAGTGAGGAAAAGCAAGGGAGGTCTATACAAATGAAAAGTTTATATTTGTACAAACTTTTCAAAGTTATGGCAATAACCACCTTAGCGGAAAAAATTAAGGCCGCTCGAAAGTCCAAAAACCTAACCCAGACAGAGTTGGGGGAGCGATTGGGTGTAACAAAGGGGACGATAGCTTCTTATGAGGCTGGTCGAAATAATTTTACTGTTGAAACATTGCAGAAAATATCTAACGCTCTGGGTGTAACAATTTCAATTGATATAAATCCAGAGTAATAAAAAATTTACCCCTAAAGTTTTGGTATATATATACTTTTGGTTAGATTTGTGTTGTCAATCAGGTGATTGACACGTCATGAAAAACCCCGCGCTGGCAACTTGGCAGGAGACAGCAACGGGGAGACGTTCATCAAACAGTTAGTTAAAATGAACACGGTACAAATGTACGCGGGTAAGGGGAATAATGTACCTCCTACTCCACAAGCGGCCAAAAATGGCCCTCAAGTCCCCATTTTAGTGGACTATCGGCAGTTGCCCGAAAAGCCTATTTGCTTCCAGCCCCTGGCTGGCATAATCGACCCCGATTACCTACGCCAGTTCCAGCTAACACCTCAGGAACGCCAGCGGGCTACCCTGCTGACCGTAGCTACGAGTACGATGGCTCACTTGATACCCTTGCAAACGGTTGTGCTGGCCGTCACACTCAACCCAGTTCAGTACGCCGATGCTGAGGGAAAGGTGGTAGCCATTGCCCTCGAATCAAAACCGCAGGAATTGGTATTTGGTCGCGTCGTGGCCATTGATGTCGCTTGTATCAAACTGGGTTTTGAGTGCCCTGTCAATTCGGGCGTGACCATTGCCCGTGTAAGCATTGGCTTTTTGTGTCTGGTTCGCTACATCGTCACTAAAACTGTCATCTAGGACTATGGAAGCGAACCCAAATCTCATGGTTCCCAAACCCGGCCAATCCTGGGTGGATTATTTTTTGGACAAGCTTGTATACGATGGGGATATGACCCCAAAGGAACGTAAGCTGGCAGGCATAGTCAATGTCCCTGATGACAGCATGTCGCCACCAATCAACTACTCAGAACGGGCTATGCTGGTCGTCATTGGGGTTGAACCCATTGACTTCCCAACCTTACTGGGCAAGGTTGTACTGATTACCACCTTGCAGGAGCCAAAAAGCTACTTCATTGGCCGGGTGGCCGCAGTTGACGAGCAGGTCATTCGGCTCACGCGCGATAATGCTACATGGCCCCAGCGTGAAACGGAGCGTAAGGATATTTTGCTGATGTGTCGGTGTGTATATATGACGGGTGTTCCTGTTCTGTAAGGCCATGAAAAAGCAGATTCAAACCCCACTAATCAGTGATGGCTTTATTAGGGAATTAAACTGGAAGCAATTCATTGTAAGTAGTGATTCATTGGCCCCTTTGATGTGGAGAGGTTATGATTTAACCTGCATTCCTGTGCCGCCTAATAGCCTCCCGGAAGTAGGTGACTTGGTTGTCGTCGAATGCCGAATTGCGGGGCGCAAATATTGCTCATACCGAGTTGGTTTTTTCGAAAGCGCCGATAATCGAGTACTTACACTCATTTATGACGAGCAATTTAAAGAGTCAATTGGCGATTGGGTAATCCCTTTTCGTCAGGTTAAGCGGATTTACGTAGTTGATAGGATTTGTAGAGTCTACGCTAGAATGAATAAGTTCTATCCAGCCATAGCCAAAAGGTACTATCCATGAACACAACCCACACCAATACCCAACCTACGGGCGCCACAACTACCACGTACCGCGCTCTGACCAGTCAACTAGTAACCGATGTAGCCGTTGATTCCGGTGAACCCCAACAGGCGGTTTATGATCGCATTTTTACGCGGTTGTTATTCCTGTACGGCATTGACGTATATATGTATCCGCGAGGGAGAAACGAAAGCCTTTTAGTGGTGGCCGAACGCCATGATGTGATTGACAAAGTGTATGCGCTGGCCTATGCAGAAAAGCTGTATTTTCAGAGTTACGAGGAATGATGAGCAATGAGAACATTGATAAGTCCAGTAGTATTACTGGGCTTATCAAGCTTATTCGCAGGCTCCCAGAATATGAAGCGTGGAAACGGGCGGTCTTTATTCGAGATCGGTTTCAATGCCAACACTGTGGGGCTAGGAATGGCCAAAAGCGAGTAATTGAGGCTGACCATATTATAAGCTTCGCAAAGCTGGTGAGGGAAAATGGAATCTCTACAGTGGAGGAGGCTAAAGATTGCTTTGCGCTTTGGGAGGTGAGTAATGGCCGCTGCTTGTGCCATTCTTGCCATGAGCAGACGGATACGTATCCAATGAATTTTAGGCGAAAAAAGGTGAGATCGCGATAAGCCAAAATAAATTGTCAATAATAATGCCAGCAGCTAGATTTTTTTCACAAGAGGACGCCTCCTTAATAGTTGATACTTACCGAGGCGGAGGGAGTATCAACTCCTTGGCCTCCCTTTTTGAGTGCGATGATCGTGTAATTAAGCGAATACTCAAGAAGAATAATATTTCCATTCGGCCACTAAGTAGGCTTTACGGAAACGAAAAGGAAATTATCTCTCGATATTTAGATGGGGAGTCAATGGAATCTCTTGCAAAGTACTACCAAATAGACCCACGCTACGTAAGAAGGGCTATTCAGGAAGGTGCAGTTGTACAGAGAAATAAATTTGAAAGAACCCGGAAAAAGAAATTAGATGAATCTTTTTTTGACATTATAGACTCAGAGGTTAAAGCCTATTTTTTGGGCTTCATGTATGCTGATGGATATAATAACCAAAGGGAAGGTAGGATTGTATTGTCATTGCAAATGCGAGACCTGCCCATTTTGGAAAGGTTTCGAGAAATCTTGGGTTATGAGGGGGATGTAATCATAAGAGAACGACTTAATCTTGCCACATTAAGAATAGGGAGTAGGAGACTCTCTGAAAGTCTAGCATCTTTGGGTTGTCGGCAAGCAAAGTCACTTACACTTACCTTTCCTGAATGGCTGCCCGAAAAACAACTACCTCACTTTATTCGTGGCTATATTGATGGAGATGGTTGCTATTATGCAGGTGTCCAAGGTGAGGGTAATTTTAAGGGGGCTTATGTAGGTGCCCTAGGCTCTGTATTGTTTATTGAAAAACTTACTGAAATTATATCGAAAAAATGCGGAGTGAATGCTAAAATTAGGCCACACCATACTTCCGTGGGAGTGCGTAATATGATTGTAGGTGGGGCTGGACAATTTGAAAAGGTGGTTAACTACCTATATGAAGGAGCCACAATTTACCTAGAAAGAAAAAAAGTAAAGGCCTTCTCGGTGCATCCTCTTGGTCGCGCAGGAGTCAATAACCCGGCTGCCACACTTAATGAACAACAGGTAATCGAAATCAAGGCTCGCTTACTTAGTAAAGAAAATATAAAGTTGCTAGCTAGTGAATATGGCGTATCCCTAGCAGCCATACACAAGATTAAGCGAGGTAGAGCATGGGCATCGGTGACAGATATTACTTTTGATCCAAATAACAAAGAGCGCCCTACTGGCTCTAGTAATCCAATGTCAAAACTCATTGAGTCCGACATTCCGCAAATTCGCAAATCATTACTAGAGGGAATATCCATGAATCAAATCGCAGCCCAGCACTTAGTTAGTGAAGCTGCAATACGGCTTATTAGGGATGGAAAGACATGGGGCCATATTCCATAGCCTTAAAATGCAAAGAATAAGGGGCTTTATTTTATGGAGTAAAGCCCCTTATTCTTTGCCCACCTATTACATGTAGATACATGATTTGAGTAAGTTGCTGTAACTGTTTTAATTAGTTAACTTAAAGATTGTTTGCTTTACGTAGGCTATCAATGTAGGCTTCTGAGTGAGCTTTGCCAAGTAATTTATACCCTTTATCTATTAACTCCCTGTAAGTAAAGTCCTCATTTTTCACTCCATGAATTGCATTATCGGCGACAGCCTGACCACAAAGTTCATGATTTAGTGAATCGGTTGCCTTGGTTGAGCCTTCACGAACGTCAGCCCACATAGTTTCACTATTATACCTTTTATCCAATGGGCTACTACAGCTAAATAGGATTAGGGTTGAGGTTGATATTGCAACAATCTTAATTACTTCTTTCATAATGCCAATATAACCATTTGGCTGAATACCTTACCGTAGGGTTATATTTTGAGTCTATTGGTAATAGTAGTTTCGTAGGCATTCACCAGCCTAGTGCAACTACCTACCTTGGAGCGTAAATTAACCGTTGAGATGGGTTTTAGCCCCACCGGGCTTGAGTCCGGTGTAGGGAAGGCTATTTCCAAGCTGCAAGAGCTAGGAAGTTTTGCGATCCAATTTGGCGATAAGTTTACTAGTGCTATTGCGGGGGCAACCAGTTCAGCTTCAGCATCAATAAGTCGTTTTGCGACCCAATCCAACGCATCTCTAACTAGTTTTTACGAAAAGCAAGATGCATCCCGCAAAATATTCTCCGCTGGTTGGGGTCGGTTGGCGGATGATGTAGCTAAAGCGGGTAAGCGATTAACCGTTGGACTCACCCTTCCCCTTACACTGCTCGGAGGACAAATACTTCAATCCTATGCGGAGATAGACTCTCTAAATCGAGGGTTGGTATCAGTAATGGGGTCGGCCAGCTTAGCTGGTAACGAATTCAAGGCTTTACGATCTGTTAGTGCCTTACCTGGCTTGGGGTTACAAGAAGCTGTAGCAGGTAGTGTAAGACTCCAAGCCGTTGGATTCTCGGCAGATAATGCACGAAAAGCACTCCTTCAATTCGGAAATGCGATAGCTCTGACTGGGGGCGGTAAATCAGAATTAAATAGTGTTACCGTTCAGCTTGGGCAGCTAGCCGCAAAGGGAAAGGTTCTTAGTCAAGATTTACGGCCAATTATTGAGGCTGCCCCTTCTATTGCTCCTGCCCTTCTAAAGATTTTTAAGTCGGTAGACCCAGAGATTATCTCTGAAAAGCTAAAGATAGCAGGTAAGGATTCGACATATTTTATCAACCTACTGACATCTGAGTTGTCAAAGTTACCTCGCATAATAGGTGGCCCCAAAAATGCGCTAGAAAATCTAAGTGATTCATTAACAATAGCTAAATATAATTTTGGGCAGGCAGCCGATAAGGCAATTGATCTTACGGGGAAAATTAATAGCCTTGGCGATTTTATTACCTCACTGTCGAATGATTTTTCCAACCTAACCCCACAAACACAGGGGGCTATTTTGGTTGTAACTTCTCTTGTTGCTGCCATTGGACCACTCACTTTAGGACTAGGCACTGTTGTTAAATTACTTCCTACGATTGCCACTGGATTTGGCGCACTATTCAGTCCTATAACTGCTGTAGTAGCAGTATTGGCTGCGGTGGGTGTAGCCACTTACAGTATCATTAAATTTAATTTGGCAGTTGTATCTTCCTATAGTTCAGCAAGGCTTCTATCAGAAGCTCACACTTCATTAGCCCAGTCGATAGGTGCAGAAACGGGTCGCCTGAGTGCCTTACTTGCAGTTGCTCGTGACGAAAAACACTCTAAGCTAGATAGAAAAAAGGCTATTGCTGACATAAATGCTATTTCGCCTGAATATCTGGGAAATATCAGTTTAGAGACAATAAATACCAAGAATGCTACGCAAGCTATTCGTGAGTATACGAAATCACTAACTCTAAAATCACAAGCTGACTATTATGCTGCAAAACTTTCCGAATCGGCAGCAAAGCTAACCAAAGAGAAGCAGACGCCCTTAGAGGATCGCACTACCGCGCTTGATGGGTTTGCGGCTCGCGCAAGCAGTATTGGTGCTTATTTCGGCTATTATGAAGAGTCCGAAAAAAAGCTTCGCAAAAAGCAAAGCGAATTAAGTAGTCAAGCTATTTCGGACGCCCAAAAAGAGTACGATTTTAACAAAAGGAATCTTGACGTTGCTATTGAACAGCAGGTAAAGCTAACTAAGGGTAAGACAACACCAACTGCTATTGATTTTGTAAGTATTGGTGGTCAATCATCTATTGCTAAGCTTAAGGATGACGTAAAGGCAGCTAAAGAGGCTGTTGAGAGTTTCAGGTCGGACAATCCAAATAAAGCAGTGCCGACAGAACTGCTGGATAGATATAAGATTCTTTCTAGCAGGCTTGAGGATGCCACCAGTGACACTAAAAAGCATACGGCTGCCGTAAAAGAGTCGTCGTCAGCTTTAGAAATCTTACAGCGAGTAAGCGAAAATACAGCAAAGAAAATTCAAGATCAGCGAGCACTAAAGGGGTTCGTATCAGCGGAAGACGTGCACCTACTTGAAAGGACAGATGCGCAAATTGCCCGTATTACTGGGAGTCTTGAAAAACTGGATAAGGCCCAATCAATAAAACCTAAAGTGGATTTTTTCACTGCCGAAGGGTCCGAAAAGTTTAGGGACATAGCAGGCCTTGTAGTAGCTCCACTTCAGCGCCTACCCGGCTTGGCTGCCCGATTTAATGATGTGCTGAAATACCGCACGATTGACCAGTATACCGAAAGCATTGAAAAACTAAAGTCCAGTATCTCAAAAGACCTCTTTAGTTGGTTAGCAATACCACGAAGTACGATGGATTCGCTGGCTGAGTACATCGCTCTATTGAACAAAAATAGTCGTGCTACAAACGAAAAAACTGGTTTAGCTGAAATTCGCGCCGACAATCTGGCAGGCGGCACTATGCCCAATGTAGTAGCAGTGCAGAGTATGATTGATCAAGTTCGAGCCGGAAAAGATGCAATAAATCTTTCTGTGCAGGAACTAGCTGCTGCTATGAGCACGGGTAAAGCTACACTTGCGCAAGGTGGAGTTGAATTACTTTCCGGTATCGGTAGTGCTATTGGTCAAGGGCAAAATCCACTAAAGGCTGCCTTGAAAACCATTCTGGATATTCTTGGGAATTATATCATTCAACTAGGCACAGCCTTGCTCCTATCAAGTGCCGCATTGCTTGCAGCAGCACCATTGACGTTCGGAATTACACTTGCACCAGGTCTAGGGCAACAGGTTGCAGGCGGGCTTCTTATTGCAGGTGGAGCCGCCGTAAAGGCCATTCCCTTTGCCGATGGTGGCACGGTTGAAAAACCTACTTACTCCCTAACCGGTGAATACGTAGGGGCTAGTCGCAACCCGGAATTTATTGCACCAGCTTCGAAGGCTGGAGGAATCATTGCGCAAAGTTTAGTTAAAATGGGAGCGGTCGGTGGTGGAGGCAATTTCTCTGTTGAAAAAGTCATTTCTGGTTCAGAATTACGGTTAATCATTCGCCGGTCAGAGGCTGCTGACATCGCCCTTGGAGGGGGCCTGTCATGAGTTATTCGACAAATTTCTTCTTTAGCTACTATAAGGTTTTGACCGCGGGTACTATTCCTGCTCAGTTTCGAATCAGCTTCAAACGTCGGGACTATACAGGCGAAGCTATCGAGATCTTACCAGGTGGAGAACCCTTAGTCATCGAGGCCGTCGATTCGCCCGATAATCCGCTCTCGTCGATGTGGCCACTCAAGTTCACATTTGAACTAGTCTGTCAGGAGTACTGGCAAGCGGAAAGTTTTTATACCGAAGATGAGCGGGAGTTGCTGGTTCTAATTGAGATCGATGAAGGGTCTGGTTTTGCCGTTGAACACTTCGGCTGGATTACTGCGGTGGATTTCAAAATGGACCACTCCTCAAAACCATTTAAGGTTTCCGTCGTCGCTTCAGATGGCCTGGCATCGCTAAAAACGCGTTCACTGTTGGATGCGAATGGCAAACGTTTACAGGGATACGTTAGCCTGTCAACCATTCTTCGTTCAGCCTTTTCGAATGCCGGGTTTGATCAACCACTAACGACGGGGGTTAACCTGTTTGAACAGACAGAGGTAGGGCTGGACCGGATTGATAACAAAGCCAATCCGGCTACCGATCCACTGTATCAGGCGCTGGTCAATTCGGAAACCTTAGTGACTGATTCAGGTGACACGCAGTTCGGCTGGGATGCCCTGAAGCGTGTTGTTGATCTGTTTGGTTGTCGGCTTTCCCAGACTAAGGGACAATGGTGGGTCATTCGGGCTGACGAAGCTGCGGGCGGATGGGACCTGTGGAATAATACTTCCACTGAGACCATTCACACACGTACCTATACGAGTAATTTGGTTAGCGATGCCCCCGGTTCACACACCTCCCGAAATTTGATTCTTGATGTTGGAAAAGGACTTCCAGCCCAAATTTTAGCGGGTGGGCCGGTTGACTTGTTGCCAATACCTAAAAAGGCGATCAAGCTGGAGCAGTCGTATGGCCGTTATCAGTCCCGATTGCCTAACGCCGATTTTTCGCAGGTCGATAGCACGTTTCTGCCCGTCGGCTGGCGTCGCAATAACATCAGCGAAGCGGATGGATTTCGGGCGGGATCAGGCACGGAACTAGATCCGTATCGCCTTGTTCTCTACGGAGCCGGTGACGAGAAACTAACGGCTGATTCGCCTTACATCGGCATTCGGGTGGACTATGACCAGAATTCACCGGAGTTCAGTCAGTCGATTACGCGCACCATAACGGGCGAATTCCAGCTCCATAATGCGAAGTCCGCCAAAATCGTGGTGTTTGCCTTCACCCCTGAAGGGGGTTATATCGGGCAGGCGAGTGGTGCCTGGAAGATGAACCCTTCTAAAAAAGAGCAGGTAGGTATTTTGATTGACCACTCGCAGATGGTGGCCAATGTCATGCAGACCAAGCCAGGTTGGGCGGAGATTTCCATTAAAATGGACCCGATTGACCGGGTGTTCTCCTTTCTTTTTTATCTGTGTCAGGCCGAAGCGCTCACTAAGCCCAACGGCTTACCTGAACAGGGGCCACCTAGACCCTACATCGAATACCGAAACATTCGCATGGAGGTCGCCAAGGCAGGTCAGAACATCACCGGTACTAGTCAGGTCGTAGCCTTGCCCAATCAAAAGCCGACGGACACAACCCTATCCCTTACCCTGGGTGATGTCGCTTATTCGACTACGCCTTATGATCGGTTGAATACGTTGTTTCGACGGTCAGCCAATCCACCTGCCCCGCAAACCAACTATTACTACGCTGACGCTGATGTGCTGGTTAGCAATCCGACTGGACATAACGTTGGCAAGTCGGCATTGTCTTGGCTGATTCAGAAATATGCTCGTCAGATGATGCAGTTGGCCCCCACATTTGAGGGCCAAATCATTGGCCGTTTTCCGGCAGGGATACATACGGTTCTACGGCTACTGGATTTTGGGGAAATGATCGACGGGGTGTTTGTGCCGTACCTACTCCAGTTAACGCGCTGGAAATGGCGCACTAAAATGGACATCCATGAAGTGACTGCGGTACGCATCAACTCAACGGATACCGTAGGCCTGCCCATACCGAAAGCCTACTGGCAAACGCCCGATGGTGAAGTGCCGATGAATGTGGATGACAGCGGCAATCCCGTGAATCCAGCCTTGAGCCAGGGGAGTCTTTCCGAGCGGGATCAGTTTCTAAAAAATCTGTCTCTGTCGGGCATTAAACCAAACGTTACGCTTCAACCCAATGTAGCCGGTTTTTCGAATCTAACGGGCAAATCCGTGGTGACCCTTTCGGGCTACATCGGCGACGAATTCAAGGGGAAAGTGCTGGCCCAATTACTCAAAAATCCTAACCTATCGCACTTTGTATGAGCATCGTCTTACCTACCGCTAATTTCCGAATCGGCACGGCTCCCTATCCAGCTGCGGGGTGGACGTTTGCCGTTCTGGGGCCAATTCCTGACGGGGAGACCGAAGCTTTACAGCGGCAACAGATTGGCAATCCCGTATTCGTGGCTGACTATGACAACAATCCGTTCATGAGCGATGTAGTCTATAAATTTTTAGCGTCGCACCCAGACTACCAGTCCGATGCGGTACTGGTTCGCGGGTATTTCGATGAGAACGAAGGGTTTCATGCGTTGTCCGATGAGGAAGCGGATAGCGGCTCGGATGGAAGTCTCTCAAGGATTATTGACGCAGCCTCGTCAACGGAGCTTCGAACGGCTTTAGTTAGTCTTTTTGAAGCAGCCATGGCCAACTCGGTTACGAAACGAATTATTTGTGAGTATATAAGTACCTGCGATACCACAACTCCACCCACGCAGACCTATATTTTCACTAATCCAATCGATTACGAAGCAGTTGCCACGGTGGCGGTAGACTCCATCGACGTGGAAATATTGGATGAAGACTGGGAGGGTACCAGTGGCGATTCCATTGATGTAGAGATTCTTGATTCGGAGTGGGAAGGCGAAGTAGCTAATCCCGTTCCGACCGTAAATAATCATCAGCCTGACCAGTTAATCACCGCTAGCGGGGATCAATACTATGATCTGAATGCAGACTTGTTCGCCGATCCAGATGATACCCAAAGTCTTCTCGTGCGTCGTCAGGATAAGGCCACGAGCGTTGTTTCGGCCCTGCCTGTCGGCATTTCCTTCGGGTTTGATGCCACGACAGGACTACGACGGATCACGGTGCTCAGTACAGTGGTTGACCAAATACTACGCATGTTCGTCACCGACACGGATTCAGTGGAACAAACCATTTGGGACATTCACCAGCTGACTATTAACCGGGCGCAGATCAGAATCATGCCGGATGTTTCGGATCAGACCCACAGCAACGATTTCAGCGTCAACTTCTTTGATGAGGATTCAAATCCAAGTCCAGGTTATGCTTTTATCGGTGGAACGGGTACATGGGGCTGGTCGGCGGGTCAACTCTGCCAGACCGCAACGGCAAGTTCCTCCGATATGCGGATGGTGCAGTTTACCAGCAACGGTTCACAGAACTCACTCGATGCTGACCGCGCCCTGGGTCTTATCAAGCCCACTGCCTTTACCTCCGATTCCCGTCTAGGCATTGGCCTTCGCTTTGGGAGCGGGGCCAGCGACGGCTATGCGCTGGTCATTACGGACAATACCAGCGTTCAATTACTTCACAGTGGAGTCTCCTTTGGTCCCTCGAAGGCCTTTGTTAGCGCCCTGAATGTGTGGTATTTCGTTCGGATGCTCTACGAAGAAACGGGCAGCTCGACCGCTCGAATTTCGGCCAAAATCTGGAATGCGTTGCAGGCCGAACCCGAAAGCTGGCCCATCGTCTGGGAAGATCAGCCCCGCCAATCAGGCTATCCGGTTATGATCGCTGGCTACAACGGCGCTAAAGGCTGCATTGGTCCCTGGTATGATTCAAAAACCTTAGCTCCCTAACGACCATGGACGCCTATAAAAAATTCCCTCAACCTGATGGCACCTTTCGCTACTGGAAATACGATGGATCGGCTCTCAATTGTGACGAATCCCTGGATGTGTTCAATGCGCTGGATTATGATCAAAAGGTAGCTCAGACTACATCCACTGAACCGGCTTTAGCGGATGGATTTGATCATTATCAACTGCGCGACTGCTCGGGTACGGGCACCACGCTCGGCAATTTCTCGCTTGATCCAACGGATGGTGTAATCGAAGGCGGTGACCCAGAACCTGGCCAGACCAATGATTCCTTGAACTAACAACCATGAAAAAGCTACTTCTTCTTTGGCTTACTTTAATTAGCGCAACCAATCTACTTCCTGCGCAAAATTTAGTCTATCAACCCGTCAACACGACAGTTAACGGGGCCATTATCAAAAAAACGGTTCTTCGGGATAAACGAATTTACCCCCTGAATCAAACCGGGGACATAGCCTTTTTGACGGCGGTTAATACGGGCACCTTGCCCATAACTCCCTACCCAAGTTTGGGGGCGATTGTCGGAAAATACACCTACAGTTTTTCCGATAGCCGAACCGACTTTCAAAACCATCCGGTCATCTCCGCGCCTGCGCCGGTCCTCACGGACAGCGTTCGAAATGTCCCTCGTTTGCTCGGCAACTATTACGCCCTGGCCCCGCAAACGGCATTAGGCACGGCGCTGTACAAGCGATTCCCGCCGATTGCTCCCCATACTTCCAAGATTATTATCTATCCGGGAACGCTGTTTTCGGACATGAATGATAATGGCCTGCTCAGCAGGGGATGGACGCGAACATCAGAATCAGCCCACTGGAATGATGGCGATACCTATCCGACACAGTTCAAACGGGCGCTGGAAATGGCAAACTATCAGGCAGCTTACAATGCTGCGCAGAGTTTGCCCAATTCGGACCCCCGTAAGCAAAAACTCCTGGATTGGGCAGGCAATCCGGGCAGTGGGTTTGAAGGGCAACACCTCTTTATTGATGATGAAGAAACCTGTAAACTCTACGCCCAGTTCTGGTATGCCACGTTTCAGCAGCCCGATTGGAAGGGCGGAGGGGTGGATTATTTCAGTGTCAATCATGAAGTTTATACCCCCCGAAATAACGGGATTTCCTATTACCAGCAATGGTATAATCAGGTTGGGTGGATAACCAAGGAGCTGATTCGACTTGACCCTAACATGAAGTCGGGTATGTCCGACTTTGGGAATTTAACCCATTTGGCGCCGTATTTCTTCGATGATTTGGATACGACGGGCTACCCAAAATACATGTCCTATTGGACTATCCATGAGCCGTACCGGGGTAGTTCCCAAAGTACCCCCATGGGTGCACCTTCGGACTTGGGACAGCTTGTTAAAGACGGCAAAGCGTTTGTTGGCGTCGGCTCCTATGTGCAGCATACCTGGGATGAGGAGAGTTTATTTGAGAAGAATTCAAACGGTACCTATAAAAAGAATGGTTCGGGCGGCCTGATCTGGCGAACCGATGTTCGAACCACTACCATCACAGGCCAATCCACCGTCCTCTACAATGAGGATGCGTATAAATCGCAGTTAAAGTTCTATGGAATCTTCGCCCGCTACTGTACCAATCAATACTTCCGGGCAGGTGGGGTACATTTGCCCCGCTCCGATGTACGTCAGGCAGGGTTTGGCGCCGTCAGGTTCCTGCGTCAATTCCGACTCGATACCGAAACCGAATCAGGTCTAACCCCCGCTGGAACAGGCACCACAGAAGCTCAGTTTTCTACGCTCAATTCCCGTCCATTGAATCCCGACTGGACTGAAGCGGATGCGATTGGGATGTATTTGTTTAACGATTATTTGCGGGGCTGGAGTGAAACGCGGCCAAAGGCAGCACTCGGCGCTAACAACGGGGGCAAATCGCTGGCCAGCGTGGAGATGTACACGAAGGGTTTCCACCGGGCTAGTCTTTTGAACTGGATTTTTGACACGCCCTGGACGCTGGTACAACCCAAACTCTGGATCAAACAACAGGGCATCGTTTCGGCTACAAACCCCGATGAGCAGTTTTATCGAAAACCCATTATTGTTGGAGGAATTGCGACTAAGGACGGGCATCCTGCACTATGGCTGTATTGGTGGTGGCCCTGTCAGGATGTGGATCGGTATACCGATGTGACGTTTTGGGTCAATAAAGGGGCAGGGCCAGTTACACCCGGTTATGAATTTAGAATCAAAGGCCGAAAAGCGGGACTGGAGTGGTTTCGGCTTACGGATGCCGCTGCGGGTCTTGCGCCCAATGATCTTTATTTTCAATTCAAGTCGTTACTGGCGGAAACCATCACCTGGCGGGGCGATTACCGGGAGGCCAAAATTACGTCGCCACCAACACCACCCACAGTCGTCAAATCCGAACTGTCGATGGTGGCCAGTACGTCGACCATCTCCTGTAATTATACCCTGGCCGCAACGAGTCTAAGCGTTACCTGTGGTAGTTCGTTTACCCTAGCCTCCACTGTGTCCGGCACAGCCGCCACGGGCCTTGGCTTTAGTTGGGCACGGTCAGGCTTTTCCGCCCTGGGGCAGACTGTAGCCACTGTGGCACCAACTACCAACGGACCCTACGCGTACACGGTCACCGCTACCAAAACGGGCTGTTCCCCCAAAACAGCCATTGCAACTATAACTGTTTCCGGTTGTACAGGGAGCACAACGGCCATTATTGGCAACTCCATTGCGGAAAACCTGGCAGGTGATTTTTCCTATGAACCCATTGCGGCCAGTACCATTCCGGGGAGCTATACCGTGGCTCAGGAGTCGGACACGGTTAAGTTGATTCTGAATCTAAAAGTCGGTAGTTACGGCAACAACGGCCTCGCAGGTGGGATTCAGGGTATTTGGGATAAAACGATTAATCGCAATCAGATTGCCAATCCGCGCTATGCTGATGGGCGCAAATCGGATGAGGGTAGAGAAGAGGGAACCTTAGATTTGGGGTCAGGATTTCAAATCGCACCCTACCGAAATCCAGCACCGTGGGTATACAATGGGTTTGAAATGACCATTGGTGATCAGCCCTTAGAAATTGGCGATATCAACGCCCAATCATCGAACCTATTAACCTACGGCCGGGGTACTGTGAATGGCAAAACCATCGACTATACCAAAGTCGATATGGCTCAGTGGAATGGTCCCAACACCCACGAAACCGATGGACAAAGCCTCAAACTTGGCGATATATTAGAAAAGTGGGTGAATCAAACCGGCAACTGGACCAGGGCTTGGTACCGCATAAAATTGGATCGGAATTCCTCGAATGGCGGCGATAACTTTCAACAATACCCTAGGTATCATGAATTCCCCGCTGGTCATGCCAATGGCAGTTTAGGCACCTGGCATTGGTACGATGGGGACTTTCCGTACACAGGAGCTGCATCGCGATCGGTTGTCTTACCGGAAAATTCGGGCCAAACGCAGGGATCGCACTACATCACTGAAAACTGGGTTGCCTGCATTGGCTCGGATGGGCGTGGCATCGGAATTATCATGCCAACACCCAGTATAAAAATTGGCCAGTATGATGGCCTCTACAACCTGCCCAATGGCGAGGGATTTGGCCGCTCGTACCTGTCATGGCAGCCGCAATTGATCATTGACAAAAACATTGACCTGAAATTTTCCCTAGTCTATGTGACGGGCACCCTCGCTGAAATCCGAAAAGCGGCCTATGACTTAACGAAAAGCCGTCGATCCTTAACGCCTGAATATCGATTCAACCAAGCAGGTAGGCAGCTCTGGAGCTTAAAAAACGCAACTGATGGCGGCTATCAATCAGCGCGTAGTAACTGGGATATTACCTGGCAAAATGGAGGCCAACTCTATTCGCCAGCGGGGGCATGGGATGCGGTTAGTCATAAAAAAGTCTACATGCGTTACCGGTACGTGACCTATTCCCGTAGCAATCCGGGCATGACGTTAAAATGGCGTCGGGCCCGACAAGCGGATTTTTCACAGGACCCACCCAGTACGATCTATTCCTGGATTTATCCAGATGGCCACAACGTATCCTACGATTATTATTATACGATTGCGCTGCAAGCCGATGGGGATTGGCACACTGCCGAATGGGATTTGACCAGCAAAGCCGAGTGGAAAGGCATTATTAACGAGCTCCAGTTTATTACGGATGGCACAGGGGCCATTGGGGAGCGGATTCAAATCGAGTGGATTTCGGGTAGTTCGTCGGGACCAGTTCAAAACTAAATAGCATTATGTCAAACATCGCACCGCAAACCGTTCGCATCAAGAGCCATATTACGGGTAATCTGCTTTATCTCTGTAAAACCAGTCGGGATATTGACGAATACCCCCGAACCCTTGAGGGGCGAACGGCCCTAGCCAATGCCATAAAAAACGGCACCTACCCACATCAACTAACAGTGGACAATGGGGCTATAATTGATACCAATACTGTACCCCCGTTGGTAAAACCCGATGCACCAGCGACTACTTATCCAGCCTTCTCCGTCCACCTTCAGGCAGAGGGGGCCACGGGCGCGGGTACCTGGTCGGGTTCACCGGGTGATGGCGTTACGCGTGGAGCCATTTCGGATACGTCGGGCAATCTCACCTACACCGTGAATAATACGCTGGGTGCTAATCTGTCGGGCTTCAAGCTAACCCACCGCTATCAGACCAATTTGGAAGTAACTGGCGTAGGTGCCTACCGGATAAATGGAGGAGATTGGGTCAATTTTAATATGACAGGTAACACGGGTACCCAAAAGACTCAGATACTGGCCACCAACATCGCATTGATTTCGGGCAATAATACGATTGATTTTAAATGGGTTAGTGGAACGGTCTGGTTTCAGGACTGGATCGAAGTGGTACGGGATGCCACTTCCTGATGACCTTCAAGACTTCTAGTAATACCCTCCTACCGTAACAAAATAATATCATGAGAAAGCTGCTCTTATTTCTGTTAATTCTGCCCGCCCTTAGTCTGGCTCAAGGCGTTTCGGGCCTACCCGACTGGCAAATCTACAAGGGCAATCCGTACGTGTCTCCCAAACTCGTCATTTCACCATTGGACACAGCCACCTATACGGCTGTAGCTTATAAGGATACTCGGAGTAAGCCCCTGGCCGATTCGCTCCAACCGCAGATAATTCGAGGCCTGGGATCAGTACAGGTAAAATGGAACAAAACGTCTGATTTGCCAGAAACGGCTTATGTGGAGATAAATCGGGATGGCATAACGGGCTATAGTGCGAATTTGTATACCGTAAAACGGGCCACTTTCACCACCTCCCCAACGGCTTTAACGGTAGTTTCTACGGCTCCCTATAGCTATCCACCCATTACCATACTGAGTGTTTGGCAAGACTTAATGACTTTACTTTTTAATTAATCCATCGCAATGAAAAAGCTACTCTCTCTTTTTTTAAGTCTGGTAACGCTTTCCAGCTTCGCGCAAACGATAAACGATCCAGCTGCGCAAATCAATTACAAATTAAAGTACCTCAACAGCCAGTATAGTCTTTACCCACGCGCTGATTCACTGAAAGTAGCCTCCGTGAATTCCACGACGACCAACTTACAAAGTCAGCTCAATACGCTCTATACGACTAAATTCAATACTCAGGATCAGATTACGTATGCGGCTGGTGTTGGAGCAATACTGAACACGCACGCCACGAGTATTTCAGCTAACACAACAAAACTGGCCGGAATTGCCGATGGCGCGACCGCTAACAGTCCTGATGCGACGTTGCTAAACAGAAATAACCATCTTGGCACACAACCATTCAACACCATTTCTGGCACTGCTACCCCTGCGCAACTGGCCACAGGTACACCGTTAGCCGGCAAGTATCCTGATGGCACAGGAGCGTGGTTGCCCCTTCCGTCTGGCGCATTAGACACTAAGCGAAATCTGGCAGTTGGTCGAAATGCGAACAATCCACCGATCGAGGATTTCGACCGGGCGGACGGGACAGCAGTAAACAATCTCGTTAGCATTTCAGGGCATACCATCTCGGCTCCGCTTGGTGGGGCAATCGTCACAGGGGGCAAAATGGTTACGTCCAGCAACGTATACGTAGGTATGTCGTGGACGGAAGCGACCGCTCCGATTTTGCG
Organism: Spirosoma arboris; assembly: GCF_009754945.1. GTDB lineage: Bacteria > Bacteroidota > Bacteroidia > Cytophagales > Spirosomataceae > Spirosoma > Spirosoma arboris. The sequence goes on along the minus strand of NZ_WPIN01000015.1, from coordinate 157,084 downwards.
CGTAGCCGGGGTATGCTCATTCGATGGAACCAACACTGGGAGTAATCCCAGACCTGTAATTATGTTCAATGGTGGGCCAAATAATACCTCGTTATTAAAACTTGTTCACTGTGAAGTGAACAATGGCTCCATCACGCTCAAGGTGACTAACAACGGCGTTGCGGGAACGGACTTGACAGCCTATTCAGGTAGTGTTACTGAGCGCTCAGGCCAGTCGACAACGCAGAAGTTCCTGCGGAGTTTCGCAACCAACGAGCGTATTCCGATCAGTCTGGAGTACAAAAAGGGAGTGTCTGTCGATGGAGCTGACGATATAATATCAGTCTTCATGCCGGATGGACGAATCCTGGACTTTACCGGTGATATTCGGGTACGAGATGTGATGAATAGCTGTACACATGGCACCTGGCAGCTTACTGCCAGCGGTTGCGCATGGCATGTGATTCAGTTAGGCGAGACCAGGGCGACAACACTACGTGCTCTGGGAAATGCCGCAAGCTTTCGCCAAACGGCCACACTCAATGGGGAAACCAACTTTTTGTCACCCCCTCAGTATAAATATTTTATGCCCACTGGTACAGGCTATTATACAGTTGTACAGGCATCAAGTAGCTACCAACCCAGTACCAGTACATCTACGCTAATTGGCAACCTGACCATTGTAGCCACGGACAATTTAGGCCGGGTCTTACGATCTGAATTTTTTGTCAACTCTCAATACAATGATCGACCTGTCATTCAAAACTTGACGACCGGAGGAGGCTCCTTCTCTGGCTTGCAGATAAGCAAGGTTATGTTGGTCAAGGACAACTCGGCAACCGGCACCAAACAGCTTGAAGTATACGTCAATACGTATAATAGTACGACTGACAGGATTCTAATTATCTGGCGTGGAAGTGGAGTAGTCGTGCAAAATCCCGTCACGGGCGGAGATGCCACGGCTAACCCTTTGGGGGATTTCAGAGACCGGGTCATAGCAGGTACGACAGCGGGCACCTGGCGTGAACAGAATGTGATTGACCCTAAGTTTAGCGTTACGACCTATTCAGGCGCTACAGCAACCAGCTTTGAATTAGGCACAACAGGCAGAACACTAATCCTGGCGGGCGTTCATGCAGGTAGTGCGACGCTGACCTATACCCTGAATGATGCACGGGCTAACCTTCAGGACGAGATTACCATACTACGCCCAACGGGATCAACGGGGAGTGCTTCGATTGCCAATGCGTCCGATAGCGTCGTACTCACCACTCTCTCGGCGGGTACATCGGGTACTTTTAGGTATTCGGGCGGGAAGTTGATTCTCGTCAGTAAAAATACGCTGTAACCCTTGCAAATGTCACACGAAACGAGTCCTGATTGCCTGGGTATGATAGCCATACTTTGACTAATCCAATAGCAGTCAAAGTATGGCTATACAGGACATATACTAACCGTAACTCAACATCTAAGAGCGTATCAATGGATTACTTACTTGACTTATTCGGACGCGATGCGCTCCTGGTATTTGTCGTTTTTGTTGGCTCTGTTATCCGGGCTGGCAAAGGCGAACGAGTACCAGCCATTCAGGGACTTCTATCGGCCTTTGCTCCCTTCTTTGTGGTCATGTGCCTGCTGTATCTACTGGAATGGGGCGTGAGTTTACTGGGGCTGGAACTACCTGCCAAACCCATGATTGCCTTTGGTGGTCTGTTTGGTTGGATACCTGAGTAACAGCAGGCTATCTACAAGGCTGGTTGGAACGCTAAAAATCCCCAGCCGTGGCCACGGCTGGGGATTTTTAGACTTGTCAAAAAACTATAAAACCGAATCTGGTAGAGTCCTTCGTGTTAAGAGCTTACTTTTTCCAGTTTTAAGGTGCGTTCATTTAGGTAGGTAATGTATTTGCGACCCCATTTGATGGCGTTTTGTTCAATTAATTTATAGCTCAGATAGGCCAGGGGAATAGTAAAGGCAAAACCTAACAAGGTAAGTACAATGAATAACTTAAGGTGATTGGCCGCAAGGCTCGGGAAATGAGCTGATATGAAAATAAAGCACTGGTTAATAACCAGGAAGTGAATCAGATAACTTGAATAGCTGATCTGACCTAGAAAAACAGTTGCCCGGTTCACAAAGATTTTCCAAGGGATAGCTGAGAGTAGCAGGGCTAACACCATAAACAAAAAGCTATAAGCAAGATGCTTTTGAATCACAATCGGTTTGATAACAACCAAGCCCCCCATCGCTATAAGCGTAATGGCTATCCCGGCAACGTTAGTAACTCTGTTTGAAAGAAAGGATAGCGAATGAGTCTTGATGATTCGGAACAGGAGCATGCCAAATGAGAAGGCACCTAACTGGTTGGGTAACCAACGATACCAAAATTGCTGTTGTGTTTTTGGGTCAACATTGGCAAACAGAACAGGATTTAAAATATGACTTAGCACACTGTTCGCAACAGGAAGCAGAAAGACAGTGATGACTACAAATATGGCAAGTCGGATATTGGTGTTGATGTAGTAGTACAATAAAGGGACACAGAGGTAAAATAGAATTTCACAACTAATTGACCATCCTCCCGGCACAACTGAACTAGAAGTTAAGGGATGAAGAACATTAACTAGAAAGATATGAAACGGATAGTGCCACAGTTCTGGTCCTTCACGCCACCCCCTGGACCCCATTCCATAAACCAATGTATAGATGATAATTCCAAACCAATAAACAGGTATGATGCGAAAGAAACGACGAATGAAAAAGTCACGTATTTGATTTTCACGCCCTTCACTTCGGGATAAGGTGTAAAAAATAGTAAAGGCGCTAATAACGAAGAATAATTGTACCCCCAGACCAAAGACATCTGTAACTCTTCGTAAAAGCCCTGAAATTCCTACAATACTAGCTGCGTGTGTAATGATAACACCCGCAATTGCAAAACCTCGTAGGGAGTCGATATACGTAAAGCGTTCCTTCATTTTTTTAGAATTAAAAAAGAGCCTCTAAAATAAGTTCTAAAAATACAAAAAGCTAAATCGACAAAAGAGGCCAAATTTCTATTGATGAGGTCAAAGTTGCCTTCAGAATCATAACTGAAGTGGGTTTCTAGTAGAATAAGCCTTTGAAAAGGTAATCAGCCTGGATGATAATGACTCCAAATGACACATAAGCTGACAAAGAAGCTAACAAAATGAATTTATTAACCGGAGATACAAGTACCCTAAAAATCCCCGCCAGCAGTCGTAAACCGGGACAAAGTATCTTTTAAAACCACTCAACCGTAACTAGAATGAAAGAAGCTTATCGTTTATACCAGTCTGTTCCGGCAGACGTACTAATTGCCATGTGCCTATTTTTAGGTGCTATGGCCCGGTTGGCGCGAAACGAGTCTATTAGTGCATGGGCTGCCGGTCGGGAGTTCTATTACTCATTGATTGTTGGAGCAAGTCTAACCGGCTTCGTTATTTGGCTGGCCGAATGGGATTTAAAGTCAGGCTGGTGGATTGCTCTGGCCGCACCAATGGCCTGCTCAGTTGTGGTGGAAATTTTCCATAAGAAAGCCGAACAGATCCGAGATATGGATCTGAAAGAAACCGTCATTTTCATTTTTGATGAAATCAAAAAACGTCTTACCAAAACAAGTCCAACTCCGTAACTTTTATGAAATTCCTTGTTGATCTCATCTTGCTGGTCACTGCCCTGGGCTCCGTGTTTTACGTGGCAGGACTGGCCGAAGTACCCAAGCGGGTACGCTTCTCTGTGCTGGCCATTGGGCCTTCGTTTATGCTCACGTTTCTACTTCATTTAAGTTGGGAGCGTCATTTGGACTATGGCCTATCCGCTATTGGTTTGTCTATTATTGCCTCAACTGTATTTGGCTTTCACTTTACCAACACAGCCCCACTGACTAAGGAAGTTCGAACCCAGCTTATTAAACGGTTCGCGGTCATTTTTGCCCTTTCGGCCATCTCAGTCGCCATTGTCACTGCCTTGATTGTTCGACTCGATCGACAACCTGCTGAGCCAGCCAAGCAGACCACAAGTACAATCTCGTCCACTGTAACGATTGCTGATTCAACCCAGCAGGCTATTTCTGAATTTAACCGACTCGGCAAACATGAAAAATGAACGGATTGGGTTGCTACTCGTCAACCTGCTGTTAGCACTGGCTAGTGTGTTTTTTTTCTCGCCTGCACCAGCTCAACAACTGCCTACTTTTTTCAATCCAGATCCGGCTTATTGGTATGGGCAATACCTGGTAGAGCAGGCCCGCGCCGATGGACTGGAGCGGTCGGGCAAAACGGCCATTACTGGCCTTCAGGCATCGCTTAAACTGGCCAATCAGCGACTCGCCAAACAGGATACAACGATTGCGATTCTGACTACCGATCGCAACACGGAAACTGAGCGGGCGAACCAGGCCGAAAAACAACTGGCCATTTGTGAAGCCGACAAACCCAAAACGTGGGCGGGTAAACAACTAGCTCACCTCGGTACTGGCCTAAAGTGGGTTGGCGGAGCAACGCTAGTCTATCTGGGACTTAAAACGGCGCTTTAATGAACGATTATAAAATTTCATCGGTCGGTATCGCCTTCATCAAAAACGAAGAGGGTTGCCGGTTGAAATCCTATCAGGATAGTGTAGGTGTGTGGACGATTGGGTATGGCCACACCGGATCTGATGTCAAGCCAAATCAGTTTATCACGGCGGCCAAGGCAGAAGAATTACTGAGAGATGATCTGGTAAAGTGTGAATCATCCATTCAGAACAGAGTCAAAGCGCATCTAACGTCAAATCAGGTTGATGCGCTCTGTAGCTTCATTTTCAATGTTGGCGTAGGTGGATTTGAATCGTCTACGCTGCTTCGGATCATAAACAAAGATCCAAACAACGAGGCTATCACCGGCCAATTTGCCAGATGGAACAAAGGGACTGCCAATAAAAAGAAGGTAGTCTTATCTGTCTTAACGGCCAGACGTAAACGAGAGTCTGAACTGTATTTTAAATAAACGATTAGGTTGGAAGCGTTAAACGCCCGGTCAGTGATGAACCGGGCGTTTTTATTTTTAATCATAGCCTTTCACAGAATTTGACAGCTTCTTTACATTCTAGGTCTATATGCTCATGTGGACCAAAGTCCTCACCGATATGCCATACAAATCTATATTCACTTTGGTATTCATAAGATGAAGGCTTTAAAAAAAATAGAATATCGTTTGCTGTAGCCATATGTAAAGCCAATTTTGGTGATGGTGGCCAAGAGATTCCTTCATTAAGAAGTTCTTCTACTAATCCAGAATTATTGTATTCATACGATTTAGTAGCATCATAAACGCAAGGACCTTGTAACGAGGCTATAAAACCCTGTAGACTGTTTGCTATTTCAATGGCAAAACTAAAAGGATCTTTTATTCTAAATCGCGAATCGGTACCAAACTCCTTTCCAATAGAATCGCTATTTTTTGTACTAGTACTTAATATATAAGCAGAGTCGGGTACCGTAGTTAATAATGAAAAATAATTATTTTGTTCAATTCCTACCAAAGCACCGCTTCCCTCTGAAATATCCCCCCTAACTTCATCAGGATAATCTCTAAATTTTTTAAAAGAACCTAGTCTTAAATATCCATCTTCGAAAAATTTATCAATATATTTTTTATCCATATACCTATACAGATAGGGTGTATAAGCACGGAAATTTTCAGCATAATCAATATTAAACATGAAGCTTTTAATTAGGGGATTATTAAAAGTTGCCGATTAAATAGTGGATAAGCAGACAATCGCTGTATTTACTGGTTTTCAAGTAAACTGCGTCAATGTTATGTCTAATTATAATGCAGGATCAAGTGCATTCTAAATTGAGGGCCAGTTAGGTTAAAAACCGAACACACGAAGAAGGGATGTTCATAAGTCTTATCAAAAATCCAGGTGGTATAGTGGATAGCCATGGTACACTATGGTGGGTTTACTGGAGCACTGTTACTCTTTCTTCCTGAACACTACCTGCATTGGTTGAGAAATGTCCTGTTCCTCCCAATTCTTGGTATAAATTTCTGTCGTCTTTAGGCTTTGGTGGCCCATCATGAGCTGAATGTCATACAGCGTTAAGCTGGCTTCTTCTTTCATAATACGAAGGGCTAAGTCAGCAAACGAGTGCCGGGAACTATGCATGCGGAGCGGCTTGGATAGATTAGCACCTATTTCGATTTCTTTGAGTGCTCCATTAATTGACTTATTCCAGTGATTCAGCGTCGTGCTAAACTTTCGCCGTACTTCAAACGAGGCTTTTTTATACTGCTCATGGGTCAACAGCCTAGCGTATTCTTTTGAATTATTCAGTAAAGGCAGGACATAGTCAGTCGCTTTGGCTTCTGGATTCCACCAACGTTTCAGTAATAATCTCCCCTCTTCGAGTACTGGCGTACTAATCAGGTGGCCAGTCTTCTGCATTTGATAGCGTAAATGGACCGGCTCTCCATCCCGGTTTAATTCGAACTCGCAGTAGCGAAGCTTAATCACATCTGAAATTCTGGCACCGGCCAATACCCTGGCTAACATCCATATTTGAAAGGCGATTTCATACGTGATTACTTTTCGCTTTGACTCAATGGGGGCAATCTTAATTTCATTTATTAATGTTTCTGTCAGTTTGGTTTTTGGCGTCTTTATTTCAACTAACGCTTCTATTTCTGTCCAGGGCGATTGTAAAGCTGCCTGCTTTTGTGAAAGCCCTTTTTTGATAAGAACCAGTTCATGCAGATTATTCAACCTGCCCATGATCTCATTGATGGTTGAAGGCATTCGCTTGTCCCCGCGTTTATTCCAGGCTTTATTCTTTAAATGGTCACGGAACTCTCGGACAACGATGGGAGTAACACTTTGCAGGTAGGTGACCTCTGCTTTATCGCCCAGGAAGTTTTTAAACAGGGTTCGGGCGCTCAGTTTACAGGCATAGGTTGCGTAAGCCTGCTCTTTGACCTGTTCAAGTACTTCATCAAGCAAAGGAAAGTATTGATCAATAACCCCTTCCCGGAATCGTTCGGCCAGGAGCGAGGGCGTCAAATAAGGGAATTCTTTAAGCCACTCACCAACCTGTTTTTTTATGCGCTCATATTCCTGTAGGATCTCATCGTTCAAGGGTTCGCGCTTTGGATGCTTAACCACCCACTTGCCCCAAACCACCTTCCGGTCAGTGTTAGGATTCTTCTCTTTCTCCTTTTTCAGTAGTTCAGCATCCCAGTATCTGGAAGCATTCTCTATCTTTACTGAAGTGAGCACTCGTCCAGGTTTTTGGCCTTTCTGATGAAGACGCACCATAACCTGCGACCGACCGGACCGGTCAGGCTTGCTATTTAGTTCTACGTTATAGGTCAATCGAGCCATTGCCTACAAAGATAACTCTGACTGAAACGTTACTGAAATATTTTTAATGAAATTACCGAAAATGAATAGAAATCAGATACAATTGAAAGGGAGCAATACACAGCGAAAACGGCGATTTTTAGTTAAATTCGTGTGTTTTGCAAATATCACATACAAAACTAATCGCTAGTGCATATATTTACAGGAAATATGCAACCAGTCCACTTCCAAGAAGCGTCCCATTCACGCCCACCTACAATCGGAGGGCTGACCATGCTTGTTGGTTTTATACTTATAGGGGGCGTTGTAAGTACTTATCTTTTACTCGGCATTCTGGGCTTGAGTAAAGGAATGGACTTTACCGAAATCCAGGCATACCTGAAAGAACTGGCCATTAACCCCACTGGCGCGCCTACCAACTGGTATGAGCTTATGCTACTTCAGGCAATTAATCACCTTGGTACATTTTTTCTCCCAGCTCTGGTTTATTGGTATACCATCGAACGTCGAACATGGGGCCAATTCAACCCCCGACCTGTTTCGGCAGTAGCCGGTTTTAGTTTAGTGGCTCTTATCGTCATTGCTTTTATGCCCTTCGATGGTCTGATTATCGAATGGAATCAGAATTTGCACCTTCCCGAAACCTTAGCTCCCATTGAGCAATGGATGCGCGATCAGGAACAAAAACTGGCAGGTCTTACTAAGTATCTAACCTCCTTTCAAACAACGGGTCAACTGCTGGTAGCGGTTGTTGTAATTGCTATTATTCCTGCTATTGGCGAAGAAACCCTGTTCCGGGGAATCCTACAACGCAATTTTAGCTATTGGACAGGTAATGCTCATGTGGGCATTTGGCTGGCGGCTGCCCTATTTAGTGCTATACATGTACAGTTTCTGGGTTTTTTCCCCCGAATGCTACTTGGTGCATTATTCGGTTATCTCTATTTATGGTCCGGCAATCTGTGGGTTTCAATTCTGGCTCACTTCGTTAATAATGGATTTACGGTATTGATGGTCTATTTGCACCAGACAGAAATAACCTCTATGGATATTGAAAGCACTGAGTCAGTGCCAATTCTGGGATCAATGATGGCTTTCGGGATTACAGCGGGGCTATTATATTATTTTAAGCAGATTAATCGACCTACGTAGAACCTGCAAGTCGGTCTCTACACAAAAAACGCAATGACGGAAACCTGGGAATCAATTTATACTTCACCCCTGCCCCATCGGGCCGAACTGGCGAAAGCCCTATTGCAGGAACATGATATTCCGGCCGTAGTTATTAATAAACAAAGTAGCAGTTACCCCAGTATAGGAGGGGGAAAGAGCGAGGTTCATGTGCTGGCCAAAGACGCGGTTCTGGCCAAAGTAATCCTGGAAAATGAAGCAACGTTTAGCTAACTTATCGAACCTGCAGCAGCGAGTCATTGCGGCTGTAGCGGGTGTTCCTTTTATTCTGTTTATGATCTGGTATGATGCCTGGACGTTTGCACTGCTGTTCTGCGTGGTCAGTGCACTCACCCAGCGCGAATTTTACCGTCTACTCGGTCTCGATGGTTTTGAACCACTTACAGCCTATGGCACGGTCGTTGGCTGTATGATCTGTATACTAGCCTATTTTGTTGAAACCGATCAGATCGGCACTGGCAGTTACTTTCTTATTTGCCCAGCCTCATCGATGATTTTCCTGATTAAGCTCTACAAAAAGAAAGACATGAAGCCATTTACCAATATCGGCTTTACGTTTCTGGGAATTATTTATGTGGCTATGCCCTTTGCCTTATTGATCATTTTAGCCTTACAAGGAGGCACTTATCACCCGGCTATTATTACAGGTTGCCTGCTGTTGCTGTGGGCCAGTGATATTGGGGCTTATTTTGCAGGCACTAAATTCGGTCGTCGGAAGCTTTTTGAGCGGGTTTCACCCAAGAAATCGTGGGAAGGCAGTATTGGCGGGGCAGCAGCGGCTGGCCTGATAGCGTTGGGCTTAACATTTTGGGCGCCCGAACTGCGACCCTGGCAATGGTATTGCGTTGGTGGCATCATTGTCGTGACGGGTACCTATGGCGATCTGGTCGAGTCGTTGTTTAAGCGAAGCATCGCGATTAAGGACTCAGGCAGTAGTATTCCGGGGCATGGAGGTTTTCTGGATCGCTTCGACGGTCTATTGTTGGCGGCACCGTTTATTATCACCTTTCTAAAACTGTTTGCGTGATTCTGGGAACAGGTTTATCCTGTTTGAATACTAGCGTTTTACGGCTTTTTAGCAGCCTGTTTCATTCCTACATCATTCCCGATTAGTCTCTCAAAAGTTAGATTATACTGTCTTAAATTACCTTAAATAGAATCTCCACAGGGTTATCTTCCAGTCATAATGCTTAAATTTGACAGGGTATCCGCTCTAATTCTTTCTTAAAATTCGGGTAGTCGAAACCATATACTGCCTTTTACTCGTTTACTTTGTAGTTTAGATTGTAGGTCTATGAAGAAGTCGTTGACGTTATTGATATCTATTCTGGTGTTGTCTGCCTTGGCGGGGCTCTTTACGACCGTACGGGCGCAAGGGCAGGACCGACAGATAACGTTTACAGGTTTTATCACGGGTGGTAAAACGAACGATGCGTTGCCTGGCGCCTACATTTATATTCCGAAAGCGGGAAAAGGGGTTTTAGCTGCTCCCAATGGCTATTTTGCGTTGCCAGTTTTTCCGGGTGACAGTGTCATTTTCAGCTATGTTGGCTTCCGTACGCAATACCACATTATTCCCCGCCGAATAACTGACCTTACGTATTCAGCCGTAGTAGCGTTGCAGGAAGATGTTAAAACGCTGGCCGAAGTGAAGGTTTATCCGTATGCAACGGAAGAATTGTTCAAGGAGGCTTTCGTCAATCTGAAACTCCCCGACGAGAAAGAGCGGGAGAACTTAGCCAAAAATATGGACCCAGTGGCGATTATGCGTCAGGCAGCTACCATGCCAATGGGTGCACTGGCCAATCACCAAAACTTTGTTAACCAACAGTTCTTTGGCCGAGAGTCCATTATTGGCCGTAGCGCAACGCCCACTTTTGCCTTCACCAATCCCTTCGCCTGGGCCAACTTTATCCGCTCAGTTAAGCGTGGAGACCTGAAAAATAAAGAGTGGCGCAGTGAAATCAACAAAGCCCCTCGTGAAAACGTATCCCGAAAGGATATTTTACAGGACGCTAACAATTAATGCTTCGAATAGTTTCTACTTCCATTCCTGAAGCGCCATTGTCGTTCCATCAAAAACACCATACGTTTTTGCGAACACCCATTCGCCGAGGTTAATATATCGGCTGGTAGGTGTTACGGCAAGATCAAGTGGTATGTGGCGATGGCCAAAAATATAATAATCGTGGTGCGTTCCGGCTTCTACCTCCTGGCAGTATTGCCAAAGCCATTCCTTTTTTTCACCCAGAAAGTGCTCTTCTCCTCTTTTTAGGTTGCTAATGCGGCTCCGACGCGACCATGCGTGAGCCATGCCAATACCTAGATCAGGATGTAACCAGCGAAACAATTGCCGGGCTAATCCACTTTCAAAGACCGTTTTCAGGCGTTTGTAAACGAAATCACCGGGACCAAGGCCATCTCCGTGGCCAATAAAAAATCGTTTCTCACCGATGATATAGCGACGTGGTTCCCGATAGACAGGAATTCCCATTTCCTGCGTGAAGTAATCGTTCATCCACATATCATGATTACCCGTGAAGAGTATGATACGGATACCCGCATCGGTAAACTCAGCGAGTTTTCCCTGTAATCGAACGAATCCTTTAGGAATGCTACGCTTGTATTCGAACCAGAAATCGAATACGTCACCGACCAGAAAAATCACCTCGGCATCTGCCCGGATTGTGTCAAGCCAGCTAACAATAATTCGCTCTCGGTCGCGGCTCTCTTTATGCGAGGGAGTCCCTAAATGAAAATCAGAAGCGAAATAAGCTTTTCGACCAGAAGCAAGGGGAATGGATTCGATTTCGGACATAGATACAGTTTATTCAGCCGCAAAACTACATAACGAAAGCTGATCTTTTTAACCTGATTACCTACTCTGAAGCAAACGAAAACCCGCCGGTAGCCTCTCAAGACTATCTGCTCTCTTAAATCTTGTCGTTCACTTGGTCAGCATTAAGATCTGCTTAAATCATTCAAAAATTGTACTGTTGCCTAATTCAAGGATGCTGTAGACCCTTTTCAAATCATGCAAAAACATCGGACGGACTAAAATGGTATTTAAGAAAACGCTAATTTTGGCTTTTCTCCAAATAGACCATGAAAATCAAATCGCTACTACTGGCCTTTCCCGTACTTTGTTTAGCCTGCAGTAACCCCGGTTCTGACACTGCTGATCCAGCCAGCCAAATGGATGCCAGTCCTATTCTGGCCAAAAGACCCGCAGGTGTCACTGCACTCTCTGTCGATTTCGGTTACGACGAACCTTGTAATATTTTGGGCGAAGAGTATGTTCGCAGCACATTTAATTTAGGCGAGAAAACAGAATTAGAAGAAGCCCACGAGCACAACGGTTGTGAATTTGCCTGGGAAGGCAATAAAGTTCTTGTTTCTTTTGGTGGCGCCAAACCTTATCCGTCTGTTTATCAGGCTGAATATCTTTTCAATAAGATGTATCAGAACAAGCCAGCTATGGCCTCAGCGCCAGTGGTTGAAGCTCCTGAATCCGAAACGGTCAATAGCTCAGAAGGAACCAGCCCAGAAGCAATCGTAAGTGATGAAGAGGCTACCGAACATCACTCAACCGACGACAACCAACCAAAGCATGGTGGTATAACGGCGGCAACTCCTCATCTTACAGAACCAGCCGTTAGTTCAGGTCATTACGAGGCTGTTCCAAACGTGGGCGATAAAGCGGTTTGGGATGCCACCACCGGTGCCATGCACGCTCTTTACAACAACCACATTATTAATGTAACGGTTGAAACAAAAGGCAAAGCCGAAGTGAAGAAAGAACAAGCACAAAGCTTAGTCGAAGTGCTGATCGAAAAAATTGCCGAGAAAGAATATATACGGCGATTATAATTGATAATGAATTTTCCTAAAAAAAGGGGAGTCGAAAATAGCTGTGCCACGGTTTAAAACCGTGGCACAGCTATTTTCGACTCCCCTTTTTTTAGGCTCTTGGTGCTTCCCGTCTCAATGATTAATATAACTGAACAGCAATGTCTTCAGGAAGTAATCCACTCGAAAACTGGATAAAATTTATCCAATCAGCATCAATAAGTTGGTAGGCTATATCCTTTGAGCACAATGTGCCATTCCGGAAATTAGCATAGTCAGGAAAAGAAGAATACGGCCAATCCTTTAGTACTTGAACAAGGCTAGCCTGCACAGGATTCTGATGAATGTAATTTAGGCAACTCAAACTATAGTCAATTTTTGTTTCATGGCAACCAACGAGTTTTGCTTTTGTATTCTGTGCAAATAATGATCCTGTACGGTTTTCCTGTTTATTGATCGCCTGTGCGTAACTACTCAATAATTGCCTAAAACCATCACTTAATTCAGTCTGAGTGATGAGTTGGCCCTGCTTCGTCAATACGGAATCTGATGTCGCCTGTAGAAGAAAGTGAAAATGATTAGGCATTAAACAATAGGCAAGTAGGTTGCATTTAGGCCTAACATATTGTCGAACTTTCCTGAGAAAGAAAATATAATTCTCCGGCTTAAAGAAAATATGTTGCTGATTATTCCCCCTGTTATAAACATGATAAAGTTTATCTTCTCTGAATTGCACGCCTACAAATAGTTATGAGTTTAATACAAAGTAGCGATTGATATACCCGTATACCCGTGCCACGGTTTGGAACCGTGGCACGGGTATACGGGTATATCAATCGCTACTTTGACGTACTTCCTAAATAAAAGTCAACTTATTTTAGTTACATCTCAAACCGGTATCTGCTCGAACACAACGGCAGGTTGCGTCGCGTCTTTGAATGCTTTACGCGGCCGGATATTTAGTGTCTGAAATAATTGTTGGTCGGTATCAACGTCGGGGTTGGGCGTTGTCAGTAATTTGTCGCCAGCGAAAATCGAGTTGGCACCTGCCAGGAAGCACAGGGCTTGCTCTTCAGTATTCATTCGAACCCGCCCGGCCGAAAGCCGAACCATTGCCTTCGGCATGATGATACGAGCCGTGGCAATCATCCGAATCATTTCCCAGACCGATACTCGTGGCTGGTCTTCCAATGGCGTTCCTTCTACCGGAACAAGCGCATTTACTGGAACCGACTCTGGGTGTTGTGGTAAGGTCGCCAGCGTGTGCAGCATGCCAATTCGGTCCTGATCGGACTCACCCATGCCGATAATCCCACCCGAACACACTGAGATTCCAGCTTTGCGGGCATGACCAAGGGTGTCTAGACGATCGTCGTAAGTGCGAGTACTGATGATGTCTCCGTAGAATTCTTCACTCGTATCAAGATTATGATTATAGGCATACAAGCCAGCGTCTTTTAGCTTCTGGGCCTGACTTTCGGTAAGCATGCCCAGTGTACAGCAAACTTCGAGGCCCATTTCGTTTACACCCTGTACCATATCAAGTACCTTATCGAAATCACTATTGTCACGCACTTCACGCCAGGCGGCACCCATGCAGAAACGTGTGCTACCAGTATCTTTAGCGCGTTGTGCAGCCGTCAATACTTCGTTGACCTCCATCAGTTTGTGCACTTTGACGGCAGTATGGTAGCGTGCTGCCTGTGGACAATAGGCACAGTCTTCGGGACAACCGCCCGTCTTGACCGAAAGTAGCGTACAAACCTGCACCTCCTGCGGGTCGTGGTGCTGGCGATGTACGGTGGCGGCCCGATACATCAGATCTAAAACGGGTGAATTATAAATTTCGGCGATTTCAGCACGGGTCCAATCGGTACGAAGCATAGCGCTGGGTAAATGGTTAATGTAGTAAGTGGGTCAAAAATAGAACCGGGTGAGCAGAAACAAAAACATCCAGCCTGGAAATTGGCTGGATGCACACCCATGTAAAGCGGGATTCTCGTTAAAATCAAGGTAACCGATATGCTACCATGTAATCGCCCAGTTTCGTGCCCAGTTTACCGTGTCCACCAGCAGCAATCACAACGTATTGTTGCCCATTTACCTGGTATGTCATCGGCGTAGCCTGTCCTCCTGCAGGGAGTGCGACTTCCCATTGAAGACTGCCATCCTGGGTTTTAAAAGCTCGCAAATGGCCATCTAAACTGGCTGCAACAAATACAAGCTCACCGGCAGTAGTAATTGCTCCTCCGAAATTTAACGAACCCCATTGTTTAGCTTGCGGGTATTTTGCAATATCCATCATGTAGCCTAAAGGCACCTCCCATTCCAGCGTTCCTTTTCGGAGATTAATAGCCGCCAGCGTTCCCCAGGGCGGTGGGGTTTGCATCTGAATACCCCGCTCATCTCTCATGAACATATAACTTCGTTTTAGTACGTAGGGCGTTCCTGACTGCATCCCCGTTTCTGCGCGCAGTAAATCCTGATCATTTTTCACCGATTCGGCTAACTTCTCCCGGGCCAACAACCGAATAACAGCTGCCATGCGGTTAACATTGGTGATCAGCAGGCCCGATCCTGGATCATAGCACATACCACCCCAGTGAATCCCCCCCACGTTACCCGGTGTCATGAGACTTCCCTGAAGTGACGGCGGTGTATAAATTCCTTCGTAGAGAAGGCCATCCATCCGCTTTTGGGCAACAGCTTTATCGGCAGGAGTCATGCCCCAGGCTTCTGCTTTTTGCAGGCCAAGTGCTGGTAGTGTTGCCGGAAAGGGTTGCGTAGGGAACGCTTCTTCGCCCGGAACCGTCGATTTAGGTACAGGTCGCTCCTCAACTGGCAACAACGGCACGCCTGTTTCCCGATTCAGAATAAATACAAAGCCCATCTTGGTGCCAACAGCTACTGCAGGCACGGTTTTGCCATTGAGTGTAAACGGAAGCAACAACGGTTGTGAGGCATTGTCATAATCCCACAAATCGTGGTGAACCGTCTGAAAACTCCAGACGACTTTCCCCGTCGAAGCTCGAATGGCGACGATTGAACTGGCGAATAAATTCTTTCCCAGTCGTTCGCCCCCGTAATAATCCGGGCTGGGGCTAGTAGTTGGGATAAACACTAAATCCCGCTCGGGGTCGGCAGAAATAATAGACCAGGCATTAGCAGCTCCTGTTTGATTGGCATTTGGCCCTTTCCAGGTCTCGAAACCAGCATCTCCTTTTACACGGGGAATAGGGTCCCAGCTCCAGCGCAATGCTCCTGTTACCGCATCATAAGCCCGTACCACTCCCCGATCGTAATTGAATCGCTGATTATCGCCCATTGACGAACCGACAACGATGGTATTGCCAATGACGGCCGGTGGAGACGTAACGCTGATATTACCAACTCCCGACCGTAAATCCACACTTCCCGTTTTTCCGAAGGTCGAAATGGGCTTACCGGTAAGCGCATCTAGGGCAATTAGTCGGCCGTCGATAGTAGCCACGAAAATACGTTTGGAAGCTCCCGTTGAAGCGCTTTTATCATTGGGTAAAGGCCAGACCGAAACCCCTCTCGACGTAAGTTCTGATAAATCCTGGCGCAAGTAAACGTCGGGGTTATAATCCCATTTTTTCTGACCGGTAGCTGCATCAATCGCAAAAACCCGTGAAGTGGGTGTGCTAAAAAAAAGCGTTCCATCAACCATAATGGGCGTCGCTTCGAAAGCGGCTTTTTCTTCTGCAGAGGTGCCTTTATATTGTTCTAATTCGCCCGTTCGGAACGTCCAGGCTACAGCTAATTGCTTTACGTTTGTTGGATTAATTTGCGTGAGGGGCGAAAACCGCATACCACCCACATCATTCCCGTAGGCTGGCCATTCGACCGTATTGGCAGGTTGCTTTGAGATTGTCTGCGCACATACCGCAGCAGATAGATTAAACCAGAGTGCTATCAGGCTAATAAGTTGACTTTTCATAAGAATTTCATCTAAAAAATTTCGCGTTCTCGCCTGGCTCCTACAACAGGAGAGTGGCTTTTTCATACTGTGGGGAGCGTTGAAAATCATGAATTTTTCATTGCTAATTAACCCCTTGATCAGGCAGGTACAGAATCTGGTTTCTTCTCTTGCTTTGCTTTGAGGCCAAGGAAAATCCGTGTTAGTTTAAACGGACGGATTAGCAGCAGATAAACGACTACGCAGACGACTAATGAAGAAAGGCTTATCGTCAGAAATCCATCATAAACGCCTAAGCTGGTTTTTGTCAACACGTAGTAGCCAATTAGCAAAATAACAGTCTGATGGATGATGTAAAACGGATATACGGCTTCGTTCAGTTGGGGTAAAATCGGATGGTTCTTATTTAGGTATCGATATCCGTAGGCAATCGTCGCCAGTACCGAAAACCAGGTCAGACCAAGCCCGTTAAAACTGAACAGGGTTATGACCAGTCGGGAATTATCAAATTCCTCCTGATTGACAAAGAAGCGAAAACTGTAAAGAATAACCGTGCAGATAATCGTCGCGACCAGAAAATACCGTCGTTGATCGGCAATGGTTTGCCAGAAACTCCGCCGACTAATAAGCAAATACCCTAGCCAGAAGAGAATTAGGTTCTTCATAAAATAGGCCCAGTCGTTCACCAATGCATGAGTTTCGTTTGGAAATAAGCCCCCCAGAGCCACATCGTTAAGCAATAGAAGGCCAACGAGCCACAATGCCCCGCCTGGACGGGCAATGAGTCGCCCGATTTTATCCGTAAACCGTTGTCCAGCCTCACTTTTAAGCCACTTGAATAGCGGGATGCTCAATAATGAATAGAAGAAAAGATAACAGATAAACCACAGGTGATGCCAGCTAAACGCTCCCCCTGCTCCCCCATCCTGGTATGGCTGAAACTTGAGTACTTCAGGATAAAACTCAGCATAACTCCCTGAAAATCGCCCTCGGAATAACCACTCGACGTAAATCTGAGGAGGTACGATGACGAACATACCAAATACCAGCGGCACAAATAACCTTCGGACTCGTTCGCCAGCATACGTACCATAGGAGCGTTTTTTCAGGGCGAAGAATGTACCAGCACCGGAAATAAAAAACAGGAGCGGCATTCGCCAGCGGTGGAGCCAGCGCATGACGTATTCCATGGGCATGCTATGTTCAGCGCTTTTGATATGAAAACCCCAGGAGACGTAAATCATACCAGTATGGTAAAAAAACAGCGTCAGAATGGCAATGATACGAAGCCAGTCGAGGTCGTATCGACGCTGGCTAAGAGCAGGTAGCACGGGGCTAGAGGTTCGTTGAAGCAATGTCGGCTGCATAAGCTTGCGATTTAGTTTATGCAGCAAAATTGGCCCTGCTACTCTCCAGATGCCCTATGTCCCGGTAATAACGAAGTTCGTGCCGACCGGGAAGAACCTATTTTAGAGCCTATGCCTTCTGCCGGAATGCCGTACCACCCAAATCTTTTGCTCGATATTGTGCCGGGGTTTGATTTGTGATTCTCTTAAAAGCTGTATGAAAAGCAGACGGGGAATTGTAGCCGACACGCTCTGCAATTTCATCAATTTTTAAGTGAGCCATCGTAGTGTCTGTTAGTAGCCGCTGTGCTTCGGCAATTCGGTAAGTCGCCAGCCAATCGAAGAAGTTCTGCCCCAACCGATCATTGAGTAGCTGCGACAAGTGGTGCGGACTGGTATTTAGCCGACTGGCGAGTTTAGGTAATGATACATCACTATCGAGATAAGGTTTTTCTACGTCAAGCAAGCGGGCAAGTTTAGCCAAAACAGCATCTTCAACTTCTTCCGATAGAGCCGATTTTTCGTATTTCTTTTTGGGTTCGACCGATGAATCTGGTTCGATAACGTTCGGTTCAGCAGGGGGTTCATCCCGAAAAAAATCAGATCGGCTCATCACTAAAAAACTGTTCGTGTAAATCGTGATCGCGATGTAGGTAGCCAGCAAATAATCGCCAACATCATTAACGAACTGCGGCTTGACCAGGACAATCAGGAATGGTACGAGGGCAAATAACCAGCTCGGTAAACGAAGGGATTTTAATTTGACAGATGAGCGTAGTGTTGCGTCCTGACGGCTTGCTTTCCGAATAGCCAGCAACGCCAGAATAGCGTAAATAAAACAACTAATAAGTGTCATCTCGCTAATCAAATCACGTAGCCCCGTAAAATCATCCTCCCAATAGACATGTTGCCGTATAAATGGCAATTCGGGATGCTGTGAATTGATATAAGAGTTGTATTTGAACTCAATAGGCTGAAACATCCAGGTCACTGAATTAACCAGCCAGATACCAAATGGCACTAAATGCCAACCCCAGCGATGTGGTAATCGCTGCCAGAGCCGACTGAAAACGAAAAAGTAGAACAACGGCCCCAGCAAAAAATTGAATGGCTCAGAAAAATCTCCTGTCCATAATATCCGGAATGTATAGTTTGTGTAGTTCAGAAATATCTCTCCGCTGATCGCCGATAAGACCAGCATAAACAACCCATGACACCGATTAGAGACATTCTTCCCGCGCTCACCAGTCAGGAAGAAAATACCCAGAAACAGGCCCTGCGCTACACCCAGAAAAATGATGAGAGCGAACAGATCAAGATGAATGGGAAGCGTTTGCATTAAAGGCGGCCGTTGCGTTACGCAAGATAAAAAAAAGACCCATACGCCGGGCCGCGGTAGCGGTTTAAGGATCGTATGGGTCTAACTAACTACTAGTAATCCAACTTTAATCTATCGAATCGTAATCTCAAAAGGCATTCGCATTTGAATCCCTTCCAGGGTTTTAAGCTTTTTCAGATACTTTACATAAGGAGCCAGTTCACCAAGTTGTGCCTGAATCCGGCTTTCTTCATCACCACCAAACGAGCTCATTACCTGTTCGAAGAATGGTTTCTTACGAGGCTGGTATCTTAGTTTATAATCACCTTCTTTCAGTTTAGCCGATTGCGCAGCTAACTCAATAGCATCGTCCAAACCACCCAGTTTATCGACCAGACCAATAGCTTTGCCCTGGCTCCCCGTCCATACACGTCCTCCCGCAATAGCCCGAACACTATCGACAGGCAATTTACGACCTGCCGCAGCCTTACTCGTGAATTGGGCATAAATCCGCTCAGTTGATCGTTGCATGGTCTGCTTCTGAAAAGGCGTCATTTCGTGCGTACCCGTCGGGAAATCGGAATTTTCGTTGGTTTTCACACGGTCGTAGGTAATCCCGAGTTTATCTTTAAAGAAGGTTTCGGTATTAAATAACAGCGAGAATACGCCAATAGAACCCGTAATCGTGTTGGGCTGGGCCACAATCTTGTTGCAACCCATGAGCATATAATAACCACCAGAAGCGGCATAATCGGACATCGAGCCGATAACGGGCTTAGCTTTCTTAGCCAGCTCAACTTCGCGATACATCACATCCGATGCTAGGGCACTACCTCCACCCGAATTAACCCGAAGCACAATCGCTTTCACTTTATCATCTAGTCGGGCTTTCCGTAATTCTTCGACAATCGTTTCGGAGCCAATGCTATTATCTCCGCTTTTGCCCGAGTGAATATCGCCTGAAGCTACAATGACGGCAATGCGATTTTTGCCACTGCTTTCAGCATCGTCAGTCTCTGATTTTTCGTACTTACTCAGTGAAATGTAGTTGATTTTCTTTTTCTCATCAACGCCCAATTGCTTCCGAATCACCCCTTCCAGCTCGTCCTGATACCCAACATTGGTAATAAGTTTGGTACGCAGAGCGTCTTCGGGTGTCTGAATGGTCAGTTTATCGGCATAGCGTTTCAACGAATCTACCCGAAGTCCACGGCTTTGAGCCACTCGCACCAGCATGTGGTCGTTGATCGAGTTCAAAAATGAGGTAACCTGGCGTTTGTTCGGTTCACTCATATTCTCGCGAATGAATGGTTCGACCGCACTTTTAAACTCCCCTACCCGAAAAATTTCCGGCTTGAGTCCTAGCTTATCGAGTGTGCCTTTAAAGAACGACAACTCGGCATTCAAGCCGTTCCATTCCAGTTCACCAACTGGGTTCAGGTAAATCTTATCGGCAACTGATGCGAGGTAGTAGCCTTTTTCGTTCATGCCCTCGGCATAGGCATACACAAATTTCTTCGACTGTTTAAAATCGATCAGGGCATTACGAATCTCTTCTATTGTCGCCCATCCTGCCGCTGGGTCTTCAGACTGGAGGTAGATGCCGCTAATGTTATCGTCCTCTTTAGCATCTTTTAAGGTCTGTTTCAACTCAATCAGACCAAGGGCATCGCCCGTTCCCTGAATCGGCCCAAAACCCTCAAAGGGATTTTCACTACTCCGCTCTTCAATGGGCTTATCTAAATTTATTTTGAGTACAGAATTCGCCTTTACATCTGTTTTCTGATCACTGGACGACGACAACGCTGCTGCGAAACCGATTAGTAACAGAAAGCCAACAAACGAAAACAGTACCAAGCCAACTAAAGTAGCCAGAACATATTTAAGAAACTGTCGCATGTATTAAAATAAATTGGAGAACCTTGTTAACAGGTTATTACAAATATAGCCCGGAAGTAAATTCCCAGGCTATAAAAGTGTTGAATGCGTAAAACAGCGGACAAGTGGTCCCCTTATTACATCAATTTATAATCATTGATGGACGTTTGAATAACCTCCCAGGCTTCGGCTTGCCCATAGATATTTGCCAGTTCCATAACGGCAGGTTCTTCGGGCAGATTTTTATAGGTAAGGAAGTAGTGTCGTAGCCGTTTTACCACTGCTTCGGGCAGTTGGCCGAGTTCAGTATATTGTCCATACATAGCGTCACCTTTCAGAACGGCGATAATTTTATCGTCAGCCTCGCCTTTGTCGATAAGCCGAAAACCACCGATTGGGATAGCCTGTAGAATCAGGTCACCGTGGGTAATCTCGCGCTCCGTCAATACGCATATGTCCAGTGGGTCACCGTCGCCCATTTCCACAACCCGTCCTGACTTATCACTCGCTAATTTGGCAATTTGATCACCACAATACGTCTGAGGGATAAAGCCATACAGCGCAGGAAGCACATTGGAATATTGTTGGGGACGATCTATTTTGAGATAACCCGTTGTTTTATCAATCTCATATTTAACAGTATCGGTCGGTACAATCTCAATAAAGACTGTTACTTGTTTGGGCGCTAATTCGCCTATCGGAATACCATGCCAGGGGTGCGCCTTAAAATTACTCTTCATTGCTTTTTACTAGAGAGGTTGTGATTTTAATTTATTTATAAATGAACATCGATTATGCCACCACTTTTTGCTCTGAAAAACCGACCCGCTCGGCAATCTGTAAATCGCCACTTTTACCCAGTGATTGGCGAACCAGCATTTCTCCCAGAAAACCCGCAAGGAACAACTGAACGCCCAGAATAATAGCTACTAAACCGAAGTAAAACAGTGGATTATCGGTAGCGTTCCGAAATTTAACACCCTGCGCAATATTAATCAGTTTTTCAACGATCAGCCATATGGCCAATACCGTACCTACAAAGAACGACAATGTACCAAACGTACCAAAAAAGTGCATCGGCCGCTTACTGAATTTTTGAACAAACGCGATCACCAGTACATCCAGAAAACCATTGACAAAGCGTTCGAGACCAAATTTAGTCGTGCCGTATTTGCGCGCCCGGTGCTGAACAACCTTCTCCCCGATCCTACTAAATCCATTCCAGTTCGCCACAATAGGCAGATTTCGGTGCATGTCGCCATACAACGTCGGCGCTATAGTTTTCACGACTTTCTGCCGGTATGCTTTTAGGCCGCAGTTGAAATCATGCAAGGGCACGCCCGAAATCCAGCGCGAAACAGAGTTAAAGAGTTTGGTCGGTAATGTCTTCGTAATGGGATCGTAGCGTTTCTGCTTCCAACCTGACACAAGGTCGTATTTTCCCTCCGTAATCATTCGATATAGTTCCGGTATTTCATCGGGACTATCCTGCAAATCGGCATCCATTGTAATGACAACTTGCCCACGAGCGGCCTGAAAGCCCGTTTGTAGAGCCGCTGTTTTGCCATAATTTCGATTAAACCGAATACCACGTACAGTTGAATTCGCAGTCGCCAGTCGTTCGATAACAGCCCACGAATCGTCGGTACTGCCGTCGTCAATGAACAGGATTTCATACGTAAAATGATGTTCTGTAACCACTCGTACAATCCAGTCGTGCAGCTCAGGCAGCGACTCATCTTCATTGTAGAGCGGAATCAGAACGGTCAGTTGAAGCAATTCTGGCATATAGTTGACTAAAACACACCAGCATAACAGCAAAGTGCGTAAAGATTATTACAAAGGTCGCAGAGTTTTCAGAAAATCAGGTAAAAATCGCGAAGCAAAGCCCGAAATTCTGCTGTGTACGTTTCTCTAGATCCATTTCCTCCAGGCGGATTCTGTGGATTAGTTTCGTAAATAGCCAGTGTTTCATCTATAGTTTGACTACCTCCGAACGAAAAACCCGTTATCACCCGAAAAATAGGTTTTTGCCTGTTGTGTTTGAGAAAAAGCCGTTTAACCGGTTTCAAACCCAGATTTTGCGCCAATTCCGTTAGTTTCTCTGTTTCGTAAGGTGGCAATAATACCCACCACTGCCCGTCTGGTTTCATCAACCGGACAACGGCCTCTATCAGTTCCGAGAAAGGTAATTCGTCGGTATGTAGCGCGCGATTGACGGCCGCATCGGGTGAGCGAAGGTTGTTTGTGTAAAAAGGCGGATTAGTCAGGATCCGGTCGTAAAGCCCCTCTTTGGGGATGAGGTAAAACTCCTGAATACGCTGATGAATTACGCTAACCCGCTCCGCAAACGGGCTGGCAATTACATTCTCACTCGCCTGCCCAAAAGCAGCCTCGTCGACTTCAACTGCATCGATCTCAGCCATCGTGTTACGCTGAGCGGCCATGAGTGCCAGCAAACCCGTGCCTGTGCCAATATCCAAAACGCGCCCACCTGTACCTACATCGGCATAAGCACCTAGAACACACGCATCGGTGCAAACCTTCATGGCCGTGCGATCCTGCCGAATGGTGAATTGCTTGAAAGAAAACAAGATATATATAGTGTATGGTGTATGATATAGGGTGTATTATCTTTCATATATCATACACCCTATATCATACATATTTTTACTTTCTGCCAAAATCTGCCGGATTTTCACCCCAGACGGTGGTTTCCCATTTCAGGACCGGGTTAGCGAAACGGTGCGTCTTAAGCCAGGTTTCGGCTCGGTCGAGTAGTTCGAAGAGTTCGGCATTGCGGGATGTCTCTTCGAGTTTGGTATTTGCTTTCTTCTTCTGAACCCAGCCAATGGCTGTTCTTGAATCGGAGTAAACCGGAATATTGCTATTTTTTTGATGTAGCAACGCCAGCGCATGAACAATGGCCAGAAACTCACCTATATTGTTGGTTCCATCGGCGAAAGGGCCTTTCAGAAATAGTTTTTGCTTCGTAGCCAGGTAGATTCCCTGGTATTCCATATCGCCAGTAGCGGTATTCCAGGCGGCATCAACTACCAGACTATCCTGAATGGGCGAACCCACCAGACCATCTAATTTACCCTGTTTCCCAGCGGGTTTCGTCGTCTGGCCAATATGAACATGCGGTTTGTCCTTGAAGGCTTTTAGTGCGGCTGGCTTGCTGTCGAATGACTTGAACAGGGGCTTAGCGAACCCATCAGTCTGTAGCTTGGCTTCATCCCAACTATCATAAACGCCTGGCTTTCGTCCCTGCCAGACAACGTAAAATTTCGGCTTTTTCTCGGGCATATGTCAGTCTCTTTCAGCAAACATATCAATAATCACTAGGAAGTAGCCAACGCTTAGCTCCGCTCTTCCCATACCTGCGCTACGTTCACAATTACATCAACGGCTTTCTGCATATCCTGCACCGATACCCATTCCAGACGAGAATGAAACGCATGCTCACCCGCAAAAATATTGGGGCAGGGCAAACCCATAAACGACAACCGCGATCCATCTGTACCACCCCGAATACTACGTCGTTCGGCTGATAACCCCGCCCGCCGAATGGCTTCGAGAGCATTATCCACTACCGAGGGATGCTGGTCAAGCACATCTTTCATGTTCCGATATTGCTCTTTCACAACCAGTTGCGCCGATGAGCCGGGATAGTTGCCCAACACATCATCGAGTTGGTTTTGCAGGTAGGTTTCTTTTTCCTGTAAACCAATTTCAGTAAAGTCCCGGATGATGAATTCCAGAACTGTCTGATCCTGATTACCTTCCATACGAGTCGGATGCACAAAGCCCTCTTTAGCTTCCGTCGTTTCGGGAGAAAGCGCATTTTTTGGCAAAGCTGCTACTAAATCAGCGGCAATTTTCAGCGCATTTTCGAGCTTGCCCTTCGCAAAGCCCGGATGAGTGCTCACTCCCTGAATGGTGATCTTAACAGCATCTGCAGAGAAGGTTTCATCTTCCAGTGTGCCCAGTGCTTCGCCATCGATGGTATAGCCAAAATCGGCCCCTAATTTCTTAATATCTACTTTTTCTGTACCGCGCCCTACTTCTTCATCAGGGGTGAAAAGCAATCGGATACGACCGTGTTTTATTTCGGGATGGGTTAACAGGTAATTGGCAGCATCCATAATTTCGGCTACTCCAGCTTTGTTGTCGGCCCCAAGCAAGGTAGTTCCGCTAGCGGTTATGATGTCATTACCAATCTGATGAGACAAATCAGGATGGTCGGCAACCCGAATGATCTGCGATGCATCATCAGGCAACACAATATAGGAGCCGTTCCAGTTCTGATGAATCATCGGCTTCACGCCTGCGCCGGTCACATCAGGGGATGTATCGACGTGTGAGCAAAAACAAATAGTGGGCACATTTGTCTTGTCGGTATTGGCTGGAATGGTAGCATAGACATAACCCCATTCATCGAGTTCAGCATCCGAAATACCCATGTCGAGCAGTTCCTGAACCAGTACGCGACTGAGGTCTTTCTGTTTTTCGGTGCTGGGATTCGACGTCGATTGCGGATCTGATTGGGTGTCAATCTGAACATAGCGCAGAAAGCGGTCAACGGCTGAGTAGGTGTAGTTTTCCATTTTTTTAAACGCAAAGGCGCAAAGAAAAACGCAGAGAGCGCAACGATAAAAGCAAATGTTCTTTGCATATATCTTCGCGCTCTCCGCGTTAATTTATCCCAAAATTCCCGCCAGATCAGCCGGGGAGTAATTTACACTTTTGAGTGTCTTGTGATCAGCGTCGCGAAACACCAGAAATTTACCGTCCGATTCAATGAAATGACAGGGAAATCCTTTGGCCTGATATTCGGCTACTGTCGCTTCAGCTTCGGCAATCGTCAGACAGGCTTTACTCATGTTTGAGCGTTGTACTTCGTCAAAAAGAGCTTTGAATTTATCGCCCAATCCAAACTCAAGCACTGCTCCAGATAACACGTACTGTAAGTCGCAGAGTGCATCAGCTACGGCTACAATATCACCTTCTGTAATGGCTTCGCGCAATTCATCGAGTTCTTCAGCCAATAACGACACACGTAGCTGACAACGAGCTGCTGAAGGGATTTGGGGAGTTTCTAAAACAGGAGCATGAAAGGTGCGGTGAAATTCCGCAACCTGATTAAGAGAATCTGGTTGTTGCATGATCAAAAATGATGAATGATGAATGATAGATGATGAATGACAGCCTTGAAAATCATTCATCATTTATCATTCATCATTCGTTTAATTTTCCTCTTCGCTGGTGAACGAATACAACGTGGTATCGAGCGAGAGGGTGTTTGATTTAAAGTGGCTGACGAAATCTTCGATCACTTCGTCGGTGATTTCTTCGACATTCAGGCAGACATCCAGCGCAATTCCGTAATCAGATTGAGTATCGACTTCAACATGCTCCTGTACCTTGACAGTCTCCGTCTCTTCAATTTCCTCAATAATTTCGGTTAGCGCCGTTTCGGCTTCTTCCTCCAACTCAGGAGCGATTTTGTAGCTGGGTTTGCGCTCTTCAGGCGGTACATATTCAGGATAGGTTTTCTGAACCTGCTCGACCGCCATTTCATAGACTAAACTACTATGATGCAACCGAAGCGTGTAAACCAGTGTATCGAAGATAACTTCTTCTCCCTGGTACTGACCTGGAAACTGAATATGCACACATTCTCCTTCATCCAGCGTATCCAAATCGTCGTCTTCAACAATAACGAACGATTTACCTTCCTGCTTACACTCCTCTTTGAGTGCACTGATTTCCTCCGGGTCGAACCCTTCGTTTTTATAGTTAGCCATGCGACAAAAGTAAGAGTTAATAGACAATGAACAATGTAGAATTGATGAACTAGCCTTGGGCAGAAATTTCTATAGCTAGCCAACCGGCTCAAGCTCGATTTGTTAAAAGTTGGCCTGATGAAGTCTATACCCTATCGATAATGTGAGCTTCCCTCAACCAGAAGCTATTGATTCAAAAAAGGAACTAGCATTCTTCAAATTTAGGTTCTATAGGCTCCTTTGAGGTGATAATTAAACCATTTCGCTTAAAGGAATCTAGTTTACTAAAACATTAACTCAGTTCTTAACTCCAACTTTTGACGTCATGAAATCTGTACTTATAACAGGCGCTTCGGGCAATTTAGGCGCTAGCCTTGTCGATGAATTACACAAAAATGGCTATCACATTATTGCCACACTGGGTTCAGAAAAAGATCAGGGGATTTTCAGCCATCTGCCTAATGTGGAAAGTCATGTGGTGAACCTTCTGGAATCGGATAGTATAGCCGACTTTCTGAGCAAGATTGACGGTAAGCCCATTCAGGCAGCGGCCTTACTGGTTGGTGGCTTTACGGCAGGCGGTATCCATGAAACTGATGTAGCTATGCTTGACAAGATGTACCGACTCAACTTCATAACCGCTTTCAATCTTGTTAAACCTCTTTTGACAACATTCGAGGCACAGGGTGGAGGTCAGTTTATATTCATAGGAGCACGCCCAGCGATTGCACCAGAAGCAGGGAAAAATTTAGTTGCCTATGCCCTTAGCAAATCGCTGATTTTTGAGTTGGCTAGTCTGGTCAATGCTCATGGGAAAGATAAACAGATTTCAGCAACTGTTATTGTTCCTAGTACGATTGATACGCCAATCAATCGGGAAGCCATGCCCGATGCTGACCCAACGAAATGGGTTAAGCCAGAGGATATTAGCAAAACGATTGCCTTTGTTTTGTCAGATACCGGCAGAACGATCAACGAACCCGTTTTGAAGTTATACAATCAAGCTTAATAGCACATTGTAATTCTACCTGGCGAGCTGGTTTGCCAACCATTCCTTCACAACGGCCTCACCGAGGTCGACTGCCGTAGCGATGGGTTCCGGGTCGACATTTGCCAATATGTCGTCAGGCTGATGAATATGGGGCATTCGTCCGTCGGCATCTAATGCACACAACGCCAGAACCGGAATGCGATTTCGCACAAACCACACACTATCGAAGTCGGCGGTATGCCAGCGACCAACCTGCGCCCGTTCTCGAAACGACTCTGTTTCAATTAGTTGGCGAGCCAGGCGCGTAGGTTCGTTATTGTACTTAATTAGTTCGGCAGTACCCGTTTGCTCAATAATCGTTAGCTTCCCGGCGCCAAGGGTATCGAAATTAATAACCAAGGTTTGAGATTTCTTCCACTCCCGTTTATGGGCCTCGACGTAAGCATGGGCGCCAATCATACCCACCTCTTCGGCGCTGGTTAGTACTACTTCTAAATCCAGATCAGGTAAATTCGCCTGTCGGAGTCGGTCGGCGGTAGCTAGTGCCGCTGCTACACCTGTTGCATTATCGCTCGCTCCATTTGTATAGCCCTTCAGCCAGTAGCCTATCGTACCGATAATGGCTTGCAGAACGAAATACCCGATCAGTCCATACCGTATATAAGTCAGGTAAGGCAACGCAATTTTGAATACTTCGAGCGTAGCCAGGGAAGCCGCTAATAGCATCAACCACAGCGAAATAAGTAATGAGACCCGAAAATTAGCCTGCTGTTTTGGACTATAGAGTAATGATACTGGAGCCGTATCGTAGTGCGCTATTAGAATCACTTTTCGCCGATTCTCTTTTGCGCCGTTGGACCGCCAATTGCCTATGACATTATGTGCAGTATGCTGGATCGGAAATCGGACAATGAATGAATAACGCCAGTTAAAGTATTTCCAGGCCATCCAGAAAAAATACCAGACAAACCCCACTGCAACACCCGTAACTGGAATTAGAGCCAAGCCAGTAACTAAACCACCAATTAACCAATACACAATGGTCGTATAGGTTTTGGGCGTCTGAAACGGCTCCGCCCGAACAGCAGCCCCCTTATCTGTCAGATACGTTTGGAGTAGCCGAGCCGCTTCAGCCCCCTGCGGAGTAGCAGTTCCTCGATGTGGCAAAGCAGAAAGGTCGCGAAGAATATCTGAACCGGGATTCACAGGATTTTATTGGTTAAACTGAAAAAATTATCCGAACCGGGATTACACTGATTTAGGGATTAATCTGATTTTGTTTATTGCTTCAAAGAAGCACACACATTAAAAGCAAAATCAGATTAATCCCTAAATCAGTGTAATCCCGGTTCGGACTACTTAACAAACAACAACTCGCGGTATTTTACCAGTGGCCAGTCTTCATCGTCCACTACCTCTTCGAGTTTATCGACCTCATAGCGAATCAACTCAAAATGGTCTTTCACTTCGGTTGCGTAGAGTTTAGCCCGTTCGCCTGTATCGGTCACGTTGTTTGCCTTTTTTCTCGATTCGATCATGGCCTCTACTCCTTTCTTGATGACGAGCACCCGCGTCGAAATTTCGCGTAGAATATCTTTGATCGGTTCAGCTTCGGCAGTCATGCCTAACTCAACCAGATTACGAGCAGTTTCGGCCAGTTTGTTCTGGTATTTTAAGGCAGTCGATACAACGTGATTCATGGCTAGATCGCCCATTACGCGCGACTCGATCTGTACATTTTTGATGTACTTCTCCAGTTCGATTTCGTAGCGTGATTCTACTTCGGCATGGTTCATCACTCCCGTCCGCTCAAACAAGGCCAGCGACTCGGGTTTCACAAAAATGCCTAAGGCATCTGGTGATGATTTGATATTTGACAAACCCCGACGAGCAGCTTCCTCCACCCACTCGTCAGAATAGCCGTTACCTTCAAATAGAATCCGTTTCGAGTTCGCGTAGTATTCTTTCAGAATATCAACAATGGCCAGCTCTTTCTTTTCGCCTTTTGCCAGCCGTGCATCAAGGTCCGTTTTGAATCGGTTCAACTGATCCGCCACGATCGCATTCAGGACGGTCATCGTCGAAGCCGAGTTAGCTGAGCTACCTACCGCACGAAATTCAAACTTGTTTCCTGTAAAGGCAAAAGGTGACGTGCGGTTACGATCCGTATTGTCACGCATCAGGCTGGGAATTCGGTTCAGTCCAAGTTTGTAGTACACGTTATCCCCTTTGTTTACTGTCACCTCAGACTTGGTTTCGAGGTCGTTGAGTGCCATGGTTAGTGATTCGCCCAGAAAAACAGAAACGATAGCGGGTGGTGCTTCGTTGGCACCAAGTCGGTGTTCATTGCCTGCCGATGCGATAGTGGCACGTAGTAAATCGGCATTATCGTGAACTGCTTTGACGACGTTCACCAGGAATGTCAGAAACCGCAGGCTCTCTTTTGGCTTGGTACTGGGTGCCAGCAGGTTAACGCCCGTGTTAGTACCCATCGACCAGTTGTTGTGCTTGCCAGAGCCGTTGACCCCCGCAAAGGGCTTTTCGTGAAAGAGTACTTTCAGGTTATGCTTCTCCGATATCTTCTCCATCAAATCCATCAGAAGCGCGTTATGATCGACAGCCAGATTGACTTCTTCGAAGGTTGGGGCCACCTCAAACTGGCCGGGCGCAACTTCATTATGGCGCGTCCGAACTGGCATGCCTAATTTCATCGACTCAAACTCAAAGTCTACCATGAAGGCATTAACGCGTGGCGGAATTGAGCCAAAATAGTGATCTTCCAACTGTTGTCCACGAGCAGGTGCATGCCCAAATACAGTCCGACCTGCCAGCACCAAATCAGGTCGGGCATAGAACAGCGCCCGATCGACTACAAAGTATTCTTGTTCTGGTCCGAGCGTTGGGATTACTTTCGTGATGTTCCGGTCGAAATACTGGCAAACGGCTGTAGCTGCTTTATCTAAGGCATTGAGTGCTTTCAGCAAGGGCGTTTTATAATCTAGTGCTTCGCCCGTGTACGAAATAAAAACCGACGGAATACAGAGTGTTTTTCCACCCGCCCCATTGTCCATCAAAAACGCGGGCGACGATGGGTCCCAGCCGGTATAACCCCGAGCCTCAAAGGTGTTTCGCAGTCCACCGTTCGGAAACGACGATGCATCCGGCTCCTGTTGTACCAATGCACTCCCTTTGAATTTCTCAACCGCTTTGCCATCGAGTGTAATATCGAAAAAGGCATCGTGCTTTTCAGCAGTTTCGCCCGTTAGTGGTTGAAACCAGTGCGTGTAGTGCGTGGCTCCTTTCGATGTTGCCCACGACTTCATGGCACTCGCCACTTCGTCGGCAATGCCCCGATCAATCTGCCCATTGGTGCTGATGGCCTCGGTAACTTTTAAATAGGCTTCGGGCGAGAGTAGTGCCCGCATGACTTCATTATTGAATGTATAACTGCCGAAAAAATCACCAACACGTTCAGTAGGAGCAGCTACCGGCATAGCCTGACGACTTTGGGCAATTTCAAGCGCTTTAAAACGAAAATTAGACATCGAATGACTTTAAGGTTTTAGGTTTAAAAATTTAGCCAAACTTACATGCCTTCAGCACGGATTACAATTGATAGCATAAAAAAGCCCAACTACTTACGTAGTCGGGCTTTGTACAAATAGATATGTTGGCTTATGCCGCTACAACATCAGCCGATTTAACGGTTTTGATGATAATTGCAGCCACTTTATATGGATCGGCAGCCGAGTTTGGACGACGGTCTTCCAACCAGCCTTTCCAGCCGCGTTCTACCGTAGCAATTGGGATACGGATCGAAGCACCACGGTCAGAGATACCGAAAGAGAATTGGTCAATTGACTGAGTTTCGTGCTTACCCGTCAGGCGCATTTCGTTATCGGCACCATACACGTCGATGTGTGCTTTGATAACTTCTGGCGTTTTGCCAAATGCTTGACAGATTTCCGTATAAACATCTTTGCTACCCGATGTACGCAGGGCTGTGTTCGAGAAGTTAGCATGCATACCCGAACCATTCCAGTCGGTATCGCCCAGCGGTTTGCAATGCCAGTTGATCGAAATACCATATTTCTCACCAATACGCTCCAGCAAGTAGCGAGCTACCCAGATCTGATCACCAGCAGCTTTAGCGCCTTTCGCGAAAATCTGGAATTCCCACTGACCAGTTGCCACCTCAGCATTGATACCTTCTACATTCAGGCCAGCGTCAAGGCAAACATCAAGGTGTTCTTCAATGATATAGCGACCATAGGCATTTTGAGCGCCTACCGAGCAATAATAGGGGCCTTGTGGGCGTGTTGGGAAGCCTTCAGCTGGGAAGCCAAGTGGCTTGTCAATTTTCATGTCCCACAGGAAGTACTCCTGTTCAAAGCCAAACCAGAAATCGTTATCGTCGTCTTCAATCGTAGCACGACCGTTGGTTACGTGAGGAGTACCATCGGAATTCAGTACTTCACACATGACGAGGTAACCATTTTTGCGCTGTGGATCAGGGCAGATGAAAACTGGTTTCAGCAGACAGTCTGACTTACCACCTTCAGCCTGTTCGGTTGAAGATCCATCAAACGACCACACCGAGCAGTCTTCAAGGTTGCCTGAGAAATCATCCTCAATTTTAGTTTTGGAACGTAGGCTTTGAGTGGGCTTGTAGCCATCGAGCCAAATGTACTCTAACTTCGCTTTTGCCATGATGTACAGTGGATTGTTTTGAATAGGGGTTTTGTCAATAGACTTCCGGCAAATATAATACGGCTTTACAATAAAATATAAATGTTAATATGCCCTCTGACCATACTTTTTACTGTTTTTCAGGAAATATTATAATTTAAATTCGTCCGATCCAATAAAATACAACATTTTCAGAAAAAATTTATCACTTTATAATTTTAAGCAGCTATAACCAAAAAAAGTGTATAAAAGTGATTACTAGCTTTATAAACGCGGTTTCTTCATGAGAAAGTAGGTATTTCTCATCAAAATACCCTCTTGCCGGAGAATACATTCCGACAAGAGGGTATTTTGAATTTTTGCCTGGAAACTAACTAAAAGTCCTGACTCCAGGTATTGTTTTGGTTAGAAGTCAGCAATCAAATTAGTTTTGAAGAGCTTGATGGCAATGGCGAGCAGAATAATACCAAATATTTTGCGCAGCACATCCAGTCCACCTGATCCAAGGCGGGTTTCCAGCCAGCCCGACGATTTCAGAACGGCATAAATCAGAATCAGGTTTAGTATAATCCCGATAACAATATTCAATGTCTGGTATTCGGCCCGGAGTGAAATGATTGTCGTTAACGTACCCGCTCCCGCAATCAGAGGGAAAGCAATGGGAACAATGTGCGTAGCTCCACCCGAAGCGATTTCTGATTTGAAGATCGTCCGGCCCAGAATCATCTCCAGGCCAATTAGAAAAATAATCAAGGCGCCAGCCACGGCAAACGACGCCACATCGACCCCGAACAATTTCAGGATTTCCTCCCCGACAAACAGAAACGAGATCATCAATACGCCCGACGCAAACGTAGCCCGTTCGGATTCTATTTTCCCGGTCTTTTTTCGCAGGTCAATCAATACCGGCAACGACCCTACGACATCGATAACCGAAAATAATATGAGTGTAACGGAAACAACCTCTTTGATACTGAACATAGTGATAACATAAACAGACTGAATTCAGTATGACCGCAGAAATTCCATTAAGGTTCCAATTTCTTCATCAGAAATGGCCGGGAAGTTGGCAATTCGAAAGGTCGTATTTTTCCAGTCACCATAGCCGTTACCGAGGGTTATACCTGCCTGTTGAGCGGCAGCTTTAATGGATTTTATGGCTGCCTCAGAACCTTCTATCGCAATTACTGTATCAGAACGAGTTACCCTGTCTTCAATTAGTAATCGAAAGTCTGGACCAAGCTCGGGCTTTTCAAAAAAAGCGTACCAGTCAGCGGCTCGTTTTTTAGTCATGGTATTTACAACAGCGATAGCCGACACTTGCTGCAAAACGCGCATGAGCATGTAAATGCTCAGTCCATTAGGCGTATAGGGCGTTTGAAACTTCGAGAAATTCTCGTGAATGAACAGCAGGCTGTTATAATGGTTGTTCTCGCCGATTTCCTCCGCTCGTTTGAGCGCAGCTGGCGAATAAACCAATACCGCCAAACCAGCCGGAAGCCCGAAACATTTCTGGACAGAGGCAAACCAGACATCGGCCAGCGTCCAATCAAAGGCAATCCCCGCCATCGAGGAAACTGCATCAACTGCAATTAGCGACGAAAAGTCTCTTCTGAACTGGGACAGCGTTTCCATATTAACCTGTGTACCGTTGGAGGTTTCGTTTTGAACGATGCACAATACATCCGCTTCACTTAGACTCGTAGGAGGCTTGATTCGGTAGGCGTATTCAGCCCATTTTTTCCCAAAGGCTCCACTATAGGGATGTAAGCTGGCTTCGGCAGTAAGCGATTGCGCTACAATCTCCCAACATTCCGTTGCTGACGAAACTAATGCGATATGGTAATCAGCCGGAATGTCGAGTTTTTCGTGAAGCAACCGAATGGTCTCTTGTACAATATCCATAAAGCCCGCACTTCGATGGTTGAGGCTCACAATGCCTTGTCGTATCGCGTCGGCAGCATAGTCGGCTACCTGCGGATAAACTTTAGACGGACCGGGATAGAAGGTAATCATGTATGATGTATGATGTATGATGTATGATGTATGATGTATGATGTATGATGTATGATGTATGATGTATGATGTATGATGTATGATCTGCAAAAAATATACCTTATATCATGCTTCATACATCATTAAATACCTCACCGCCATTTCATAACCCATTAGCCCCAGACCCACAACAACGCCTTTACATTTCGCTGATAGATAACTATGATGCCGAAACGACTCGCGAGCATGTACATTGGAAATATGCACCTCTACAGCTGGAGCCGTTACCGCAGATAACGCATCGGCAATAGCAATGGATGTGTGGGTATAGGCCCCCGCATTGATCACGATCCCATCGACATCGAAGCCTAATTCATGAATTTTATCAATCAGTTCGCCTTCGTGATTCGACTGAAAATAGCGAAGTTGCACATCCGGAAACTTCGCTTCAAGCGTTTCCAGGTACTCAACGAAGGATCGATTACCATAAATAGTTGGTTCACGCTTGCCTAATAGATTGAGATTGGGGCCGTTGATAATGAGAATTTGTTTCATGATTTACGAGTTACGATTTACGAAGTACGATATCTATGAGGTCGGCATTTTAAATCGTACCTCGTAAATCGTAACTCGTAAATCACTTATGTGGCAAAGTTATATAAACGCCTTTAAGAACTACCTCAAACTCGAACGCTCACTGGCCGAAAATTCAGTGGAGGCATATTTGCACGACGCCGAAAAACTCCATGAGTACATCCTCCTGACTGATCCGGCCCGAACGCCCATGCAGGTGACAGAAAAGGAATTGATGAATTTTCTGAAGTACCTTGGTGAGTTAGGGCTAACTGCTCATAGTCAGGCCCGAATGCTGTCGGGAATAAAGTCGTTTTTCAAATATCTGCTGCTCGAAAATCTAATTGATCGCGATCCAACTCAGTTGCTGGAAGCTCCCAAACTGGGCCGAAAACTCCCTGATACGCTTAGTTTTCCCGAAATCGAAGCTATTCTGGCGGCAATAGACCTATCGACGCCCGGCGGCACGCGCGACCGCGCCATGCTCGAAGTACT
This sequence comes from Spirosoma arboris, assembly GCF_009754945.1. GTDB lineage: Bacteria > Bacteroidota > Bacteroidia > Cytophagales > Spirosomataceae > Spirosoma > Spirosoma arboris. Next base: position 121,685 of record NZ_WPIN01000015.1, on the reverse strand, counting down.
CTATAGCTCTGGATTACGTGTAACGGAGTTATTAAACCTTCGCCTGACGAATTGCTATTTTACCGAAGGCTTTGTGCGGGTGCTGGGAAAAGGCGACAAGGTTCGACTGGTTCCAATTGGCGAAGATGCGATGCACTATACCCGAATTTATGTCGATCACATACGCAGTCAACTGGATGTGCAGAAGGGCGACGAAGACACCATTTTTCTGAACCTTCGCGGCAAACAACTTTCCCGGATTACGGTCTTTACGACAATTAAAAAACTGGCCGAAGAGGCAGGGATTCAAAAGACAATCAGTCCGCACACGTTCCGCCACTCCTTTGCTACGCATCTGATCGAAGGCGGTGCCGATTTGCGGGCCGTACAGCAAATGCTTGGTCACGAGTCGATTACCACCACCGAAATCTATACTCACCTCGACCGAGATTATTTGCAGCAAACGCTCAGGGAGTATCATCCGCGAAGTCGGAACCGGGATTTTTCTTGATTCAACTGACTGACTATGATTTTGCTTTCAAAGAAAGTTTAATGCTAAAATCATAGTCAGTCAGTTGAATCAAGAAAAATCCCGGTCAAAAAAAGTCCCCGCTGTCGAAGCCGACGGCGGGGAACCCCCAATCTAACTAACCCAAAACTATATGAAACATGTAAGCTACTAATGTCGTCAGAATGCGTATCTGCGGACTACGCGTCTGCTGTGGTTTTCTCCCCAATAAACTGTTGGTACTGGTTTTTGAACAGTATATTGAACGAAGTCAGGCTACCGTAAATGCGAGTGATATATTGTTGAATATTGACTTTCTCTTCGTCATCGAGTGGGCTGGCGTTGATGCGCTGTTCGAGCACACGCAGGCGGTCGCGAACCATCACAATTTTGTGAAAGAAGGCATCGATCGGCATTTCTTTCTGCGACAAATCAGCCCGGCCCGGTTTCAGGATCAACTTTCCTCCTTTCCACTTATCTCCAAGCGGTACTAGTTCCGTTTGATCGACCCATTTCTGGAGCACTCGCGTTAGTGCCTGCTCAACATCAAACAGACTAACCAAGTCGCCATCGGGTTCAAGGGCTTCGATAATGGTCAGGGGCGCATCGAATTTGATTATCTTCACGCCATGCTGCAGAAACGTAGTGGTGTATCCATTGGCTTTCAGATTAATAATGACACCATCGCCAAACTCGGCGTGACTGACTCGGGAACCAATGCCCAAAAGGGTATTCATAAAAATGGTACTGTTTACGTTGCAGAATAGATTAAACAAACCCCGTGCCAGAATAACTTTTCATCATCTAACTAATTTTTGTCGTATCGCTTATGCCTGCTGTTGAAACACCACTTCTCCCCTGTCAAAAAGATCAATTCAGTTTACCGGAAAGAATTCACTATCTAAATTGTGCCACCCGAGCCCCATTCAGCAAAGCTGTTGAACAGGTTGGTCATGCAGCCCTTTCTCAACAGGTAAACCCTTTCGGATTACGACCCGATGATTTCTTCAGCGGAGCCATACGAGTTCGGGAGTTGTTCTCGACGCTCATCAATAACCGGAATGCCGGAACGCTCGATCCAGATCGGATCGCAATTGTGCCCTCTGTGTCGTATGGAATGGCCGTAGTCGCCCGTAATCTGACGAATAAACCGGGTATTCAGGCTGGGCAGAAAATTGTACTAATTGGTGATGAATTCCCAAGTGATGTATATGCCTGGAGCCGTGTCTGCACTGAACGAGGGCTAACCATCACGACCGTCGGTATGCCCGACGAGTTTCCTAAAGGAAGCATCTGGAACGAACGACTATTGGATGCGATTGACTCCAATACAGCTTTAGTTGTTGTACCACCGGTTCACTGGATGTATGGCATTTGTTTCGACCTGGAAGCAATTGGGCAACGCGCCCGTGAAGTAGGAGCCTGGTTGGTAATTGATGGTACTCAGGCGATTGGTGCCTTTCCATTCGATCTGGCCAGAATTCAACCCGATGCGGTTGTTTGTGCGGGCTACAAATGGCTGATGGGCCCCTATTCACTTGGATTGGCTTATTTTGGTCCAGCTTTCGATGAAGGAATTCCGCTCGAAGAAAGCTGGATGAATCGGCTCGACAGCAATCAGTTTCATCGGTTGATGGACTACCAACCTATTTACCGCCCGAAAGCGTATCGCTATAACGTAGGCGAGCATTCTCATTTCCTCCAAATGCCCATGCTCGAAGCCAGTTTAGCGCAACTCATCGACTGGCAACCATCCCGGATTCAGGCATATACAAGCAAGCTTATGGCAGACGCCTGGCCAGTACTGGAAAAACTCGGTTGCCAACTCGAACCCGAAAACGGTAGCAGAGGACGCAGCCATCATCTGATTGGGTTATGGCTACCCGACCACGCCGACCCGATGGCGATTCAGCAGGCTTTACAGAAAGAAAATGTATCAGTTTCAGCCCGTGCACGCGTTTTACGCATCGCACCCCATCTGTACAACACGCCAGACGACGTGGATGCTTTGGTTAGGGTGTTAACCCAGGTGCTTTAAAGGCGTGGAGCAAGGTGCACGGAGCAGGGACTACTACTGAATACCCAGCACCGCGCACCCTGCTCCACGCCTTTATAACTCATACAATTCCAATGGCAAATCGTCAGGATCAGCGAAGAAGGTGAAGCGTCGGTTGGTGTGTTGATCTACCCGGATAGGTTCGGTTAGTACGCCCTGTTCATTTAAGTGCGCAATCGCAACATCAAGGTCAGTCACGGCAAAGGCTAAATGACGTAGTCCGGCAGATTCAGGTCGCGAAGGGCGTTTGGGTGGATTGGGAAACGAGAAGAGTTCAATCAGATACTGTCCATTCAGGGCCAGGTCTAGTTTGTAGGATTGTCGTTCAGCCCGGTAATATTCACCCAGAACCGAAAACCCCAGGACATCGGTATAAAATCGTTTGGAGACGTCGTAATCTGAACAAATGATAGCAATATGGTGTACAGCCGCGAGTTGAAGCATGTTGTTTAGGGAGCAAGCAAGGTGTCTGTCGCCATTGTATCAACGGCCGTCCCATCTTTAGCAGGCAACGCACGCTCAAGTTCCCGGTGTTTATTCCAGGGTGCTGTTGTGCGCCGGGCCATGTCGATAGCCAGTAAGGCCACGACCGTTGTAAAGACGATAAAAACGACAATGAAAATGCGACGGTTACGATTCATATAGTTTACTGTAGTGCTGCCGGTTTCTCAAATTAGTCATTATGAGGCAATTGTTTCGGCCCAATCTGAAACTCCATACTTCCTGTCCGTCCAGAAACCTCCGCCCAGTTCAGGTTGTCAAACGTGACGGCAATAACTGCACCTTTACTCATTGACCCTATATTTTGATGCGTCAGAAATTCGGCCAGATAAGACACATCCGGATTGTGCCCAACGATCATAGCGCTCTGCGTTGAAGCAGGCAAGGCATTAATAGCTGCCAGATACGCCTTTGGCCCACCATCGAATAACTTTTCATCTAACCGAATCTGCGCCAGATCATAGCCTAGCTGCTCAGCCACAACCTTCGCCGTGTCCTTAGCCCGAGGGGCAGTGCTACTTATAATACTATCGGGTTGAATGCCTTTCTGGTGCAAATAGCGCCCCATTCGGGCAGCCGCAATAATTCCATCTGGCGTTAGCTGGCGATCGTGATCAGCCATAAACATGGCCCTATCTTCAGCCTTAGCATGACGGACAATGTAGAGGGTAATTGGCATAAGGTTTAGCGTATCGTTGGGAAAAGGTGGCGCATTTCGGTGCAAAAATAGGATTGCAATTGGCATGTAACTAACGAACCGAGTTTTTGAGGAATAAAATTGTCTGTGGGCGTTTCAACCGACAATCCGTACTTTTGCGACTACAACCACTATCTGGTCGCCGTTCTAGTATGAGTTATTTACCGATTCAGCAATTATTAAAAACCACCCACGTTGGCACGACCGTGACCATAAAGGGGTGGGTTCGCACCAAGCGCGAAAGTAAAAACGCCGTATTCATAGCCCTTAATGATGGCTCTACCATTAATAATATTCAGGCTGTAGCGGAAGCGGGTCAACTTCCCGAAGAAACGTTGAAACTGATCACGACCGGAGCCTGTCTGGCGGTTACAGGTCAGTTGGTTGAATCGCAGGGAGCAGGACAAGCGGTCGAAGTTAAAATCACCGATGTGCTCGTTTACGGCTCCGCTGATCCTGACAAATATCCGCTACAACCTAAGCGGCACTCGCTCGAATTTCTGCGCGAAATTGCCCACCTGCGCCCCCGCACCAATACCTTCAGTGCAATTTTGCGTATTCGGCATGCTCTGGCATTTGCGGTACATAAATATTTTAACGACAACGGATTCTTTTATCTCAACACCCCAATTATTACAGCTTCTGACGCCGAAGGTGCAGGTGAGATGTTCCGAGTCACAACACTCGACGCCACCAAACCTCCGCTCACCGAAGATGGCAAGGTCGATTATAGCCAGGATTTCTTTGGTCGCGAAACGAATCTAACGGTATCAGGTCAGTTGGAGGGCGAGTTAGGGGCTATGGCCTTGGGTAAGATTTATACCTTCGGTCCAACCTTCCGGGCTGAGAACTCCAACACGACTCGCCACCTTGCCGAGTTCTGGATGATTGAGCCCGAAATGGCTTTTTATGAGTTGGAGGACAATATGAATCTGGCTGAAGACTTCGTTAAAACCGTGATTCGTTATGCGCTACAACACTGCGCTGATGATCTGGCTTTTCTGGATAATCGCCTGAAAGAGGAAGAAAAAACCAAAAAGAAAGAGGAACAAAGTGAATTGGGACTGCTTGAAAAACTTCAGTTTGTCATCAGCAACGAATTCGTACGCCTGACTTACACCGAAGCTATCGATATTCTGGTCAACTCAAAGCCTGCCAAGAAAGGTCAGTTTCAGTACGAAGTAAGCTGGGGAGTCGATTTGCAGTCGGAACACGAACGTTATCTGGTTGAGAAACACTTCAAGAAGCCCGTCATCTTGACCAATTATCCCCGCGAGATCAAGGCGTTCTACATGAAGCAGGATGCTGATGGAAAAACCGTTCGGGCGATGGACGTACTATTCCCCGGCATCGGTGAAATTATTGGCGGTTCGCAACGCGAAGACAATCTGGAGAAACTCGAAGCCCGGATGCACGAAGTAGGTATTGAACCAGAAGTATTGTGGTGGTATCTGGATACACGCCGATTTGGTTCGGCCCCACACGCGGGCTTTGGTCTTGGCTTCGAGCGGTTGGTGCTGTTCGTAACCGGCATGGGTAACATTCGCGATGTCATCCCATTCCCAAGAGCACCCAAAACAGCCGAATTTTAATGTAGTGCCGGGCCTCTGGCCCGGGTGTATAAAAAAGATTTCACGACCGGGCCAGAGGCCCGGCACTACAATATGCTTGCACTCCCCATTTTCCTGGCAATGGCTTCCGGCTTTGTAGTCGTTGGTGTGTATACCGAACGTAAAGTCTCGGCGTTCATGCAGGATCGACTTGGACCAATGGAAACAGGAAAATGGGGTCTGCTACAGCTCTTTGCCGATTTACTAAAGCTGCTTCAGAAAGAAGATATTGTACCCACGGCAGCTGACCGAAGACTATTTTTGCTGGCACCAACGATCATTTTTGCGTCAGTGTTTGCAGGTTTTGCCGTGATGCCGCTCACACCCGATTTACAAGGGTCAGGAGCCTCTGTTGGCGTGTTTTATCTGATGGCGATTGTCTCTTTCGATGTGGTCGGAATACTCATGGCGGGTTGGGGGTCCAATAACAAATACTCGTTGTTTGGAGCAATGCGATCGGTGGCGCAGATTATTTCTTACGAGATTCCACTTGGCCTGACGATTCTGTGTGTTGTGATGATCTGCCAGACGCTGAATTTGCAGGCGCTAAGTTTTCAACAGGGCATTTACACCCACGGAACAAATTATCTCTTTGGCCTGAAAGCCCTGGGTATTGACGTAACAAGTTGGGGGGGCATTTTCTCCTGGAATATCTTGCGAAATCCGTTTCTATTCGTTGCCTACATCATCTTTTTCATCTGCACACTGGCCGAAAGCAATCGCGCCCCTTTCGACCTGCCTGAAGGCGAGTCCGAAATCGTAGGTGGCTTTCATACCGAATATTCGGGAATGCGGTTCGCACTACTCTACCTGTCCGAGTATGCCATGATGTTGCTGGTGTCGTTTTTAGGAGCTGTATTATTTCTGGGTAGCTGGAATACACCCTTACCCAACCTCGGCCCCGTCCGGCTCGCCGACTGGACAAGTGGAGCACCAGGTACCTTCTGGGGTCAACTCACAGGCGGGTTCTGGCTATTATCTAAAGTGTTCTTCGCAGTACTGCTACAGATGTGGGTTCGCTGGACTTTTCCTCGTATTCGGGTCGATCAGATGATGCACCTGTGCTGGAAAGTCCTGACTCCCATCGGGTTGATACTCTTGCTGATTTCAGGAATCTGGCGGTTGCTAATGATTTAACTTATATTGATTGCCAGCTTAAAACGCTTCCGAGATATTGACGTAAAAGCCATGGGTATGATTTCCCACGGCGGCATCGAAGCGAACATTCAGATGTTCTTTCCGACTAATGAGGTACCGAAGACCTAATCCGCCTGTTGGTTTCAGATCTCTTATCTCAAATTCGCTGGGTTTGTGTGCTACGTCGCCCACGCCTGCAAATATGACTCCACCTACTCGACCGATAAGTCGTTGCCGCAATTCAGCCTGCATAATGACTGCGTTATTATCCCGGTAACGACCGTTGTAATAGCCCCGAAGTAAAGACGATCCGCCCAGAGTAGCCGCTTGTTTAAAGGGCACCTCGCCAATGTTCAGGTTTAGATAAAATTGTCCAGCCAGCACAGTATTGGGCGTCAGGGATCGGTAATGGCGAATGTCGAACAGATAATTTGTGAATCCGAATTCACTACCAAGCAACTGACCGTACTCCATAAATGACACATCCGCATACCAACCTCTAACTGGCGAATAAATATTATCTCGGGTATCGACTAAACTGGCAATACCTATTCCGTTCACGACACTACCCAGATCACCGATCAATGTCTGTGCAGGTACCTGCCTGTCTGACGAACGAGTGATATCAAATGTTTTAAAATACTGCTGCTGAATACCCACAAACCAGCCTGGTTTCACCTTTCGCAGAAATCGATTGTAGGCGCGTAAGCTTTTGTACGAAATAAGCTCTTCCTCATCATCGGTCGTTCCTGGGCCAATGCCATAGTACAACTCAGGGAATTTCGTAAAGAGAAGCATACCACGAATCAGGTATTTTTCCTCCTTCGTAAAAATCGTATAGGTTGGTTCAACGACCGTTTGGGCATTCTGCGTGTGAATAATGGCAAAATCTACGTTTGAAGTGCGCGCTGTGCTATCTGTCCGAAACAAACACACACCCAAAACGCCATAAGCAATCTTGGTTTCGGGCGTATAGAAAACAACTGGTAACGGAATAATCTGAAACCGGTGGTGAGATTCTTTCGCTGTATCGGCAACCGATATAGCCTGATCTGAGTGAAACGAAATTGAATGCCCTACCCCTAAAAATGGTAGAAAAAGGAACCCAATCCAACCCAAGCAATAGCGCATTAGAAAGGCACGTCCAAAGTAATAGATATCGTTTACAGATTATGTTTTTCCAACCTTTACAAATACGATGTGGAGTGCTGAATCAGATTCGTTATAAACGATAATATTACGAATATATCGCTCAATAATATCATTTAACCAACTAACTATTTATGAATAGTAAGGTTCATTTAAGATAAGACAATCAGAATATCCGTCTACTTCGTAAATTTGCGCCCTTTTACAGTAATACATGTCACTTCTTACACCTGATCCAACTGGCAATTTAGTTTGGCAAGCCGCCTGGCAATCACCCATATTCCGCCGAAAATTTACTATCGGTATGGTTGGCATTATCACCTTGCTGGCAACATTTCCTTACTTTTTCCACACGATAGAACAGCACACGGGTCCCGTTCTAAACGATTGGGTCGTTGCTCAACTTCCTCCTTACGACGTATCGTTGATTATTTTTGGCGTAATCTGGGCGGCTGGCTTATTAATACTCATTCGCGCCCGACGCAGTCCGGCGGTCTTTATGATGTTCATCTACAGCTATGTCATCATCACTCTGACGCGCATGCTCAGTATTAGCCTGTTCCCGCTCAATCCACCCGTTGGTCTGATACCGATGATTGATCCAATCACCAATGCATTCTACGGCAAGGTTTATATTACTAAAGACCTATTTTATTCAGGGCATACGTCAACCATTTTCCTGATATTTCTTTGCCTGCGTGGTTGGTGGGATCGACTTTGGGTCTTTTTAGGATCGCTGCTGGTTGGGAGTTTATTACTCGTGCAACACGTGCATTATACGATCGATGTGCTGGGCGCTTTTGCCTTCACCTATCCACTTTACCGGCTTGGAAAATGGCTGGCGCTCAGTGGCTGGAATGAAGAAAAGTAATGTTTGATTGTTTCAAGTTCCTGGTTCGGAGTCAAGTAACCTGGAACTTGAAACATTGAACCTGAAACAAAGTTAAAACGCTTCGCCTAATTGAAAATACAATCCGTTCGATAGGCTCTGTCCCAGTCCCCAACCATAGTCTACGCGGAGATTTAATCGTTCTTTCTTGTTCAGTGCCACGCGCACTCCCCCACCCGCCGAGTATTTGATTTCCTGGAAATTCAGATCACTCATCCTGTCGCCTACATTTCCAACACCAAAGAAACCGACTGCACCCAATCGCCAGAACAACGGGATTCGGTACTCAATTTGAGCAACGACCTGATTTTTACTTCTAAATCGACCATCGTAGAAACCTCTCATGCTATTCGACCCACCAAAACTGGCCAGGCTCCGTAGCGGCACATCGCCTGAGTTAAAAAATCCATAAGCTTGTATGGCCATCACCTGCTGCCGGTAAATCCGAATAAATCGCCGAAAGTCAATTACATAGTTTGTATAACGAAAATTGGAACCAAACAAGGGAGCAAAGTGGTTGAAATATATCTGCAAAAACCCACCTTGGTCGGGAGCAAACGCATTGTTACGTGAATCATAGGTAAGACTTAATCCTGCTCCCGAAATATGGTATGGATAACGTCCCGGCACGGCTAACTGATCGAAAAGTTTACCTGGTTGATAGTCGATACTCAGCAACCGCTGGTATTCATAAACTAATCCGGCAAAAACACGCTCTTTTAGCTTTCGCTGAAAATGCAGATAAACATAATATTGCTTGAAGGTATAGGATTCTTCATTTTTATTGGGAGCATCTTTACCTAAACCCCAAAATTTATCGGGGAAATAACTGTACGAAAGTTGATGATTCAGAATAATTCGTTCGCCGGGGAAATATGTGGTTCCGTTTACGGCCGCAATAAATTGTTTCCGAAGTGAGTAGAGCGCTAATGCCTGCGTATTTGATGTTCGTGTCGTGAGTGTATCCGTATGACTAAACCGAAATGTAAATGAACCAGCTAAACCAATCGACCAATCTGTTTCAATAGAGCGGGCGACTAATGGTAAAATTAGCGTATTTCGCGTTCGCAGAAGTTGATTGGGTATAGGTTCGCGAGGCACGGGAATACTATCCGATTGAGCCAATAGAGTATCACAAATACCCATTAATAAGCTGATTAACAGCAAAACCAACCTTTTATCAAGTAAAACAGACACAGTAACTTGAATAACCGTTAATTAAAGTCGTATTAATTAAATTGCGGCAAAGTAATCCTAAAATTGTAAATTTCGTAGATTTGGGCTTTTAATAAACCGATTAAGACTGCGCCTATTTAATCAAAGTGCGGTCGCCGGTTGGCATCAACTACGGAACTTCCGATTTGTAAACCACCGATATGAGCAAATTAAACTTGCCGCCCTTTAAACTGGGCGAAACAATTACCCCGGAGCAACGCCAGTTTTTCAATAAAAACGGTGTTATTGTCTTCCGTAACTTTATTGAACCCGAAACAGTTAAGCTTTTTATCAGCGAAGTTGAACGAATTGAAAAAGAGTGGCTGGCCGAAGGGCGCGACAAAGTAAATGGTGTTCCCTTGAAATTCGGTCAGGATGAGGATGGTAATCCTATGATTCAGCGGATGTGCTTCCTATCGCAGTACAGTAAAGCACTCCACGAATTTTTGCAAGACCCGCGCCTTCAGGCTGTCGTTGATCTGCTTCAACCATATGAAGGGCGTATCGCCGAGATCGAGAAAGACGGGCTTATTCTGAATCACTACGTTCGCACACCAAACAGTAAATTCTCGCAGATGGGCTGGCATACCGATAGCCCCCGCGATATTTTCCTTGGTCAGCGCATTATGCCAATGCTCAACGTTGGCATTCATCTCAACCCTACTCCCTACGAAAACGGTGGGCTACGCGTAATTCCGGGAACGCATAAGCAGGGTATCTTTAAAATGTTGTTCCGCAAAAAGTATTTTGTGGATAACGATCCCGACAAGCACGAAATTGGATTCGATATCAACGCAGGCGATCTGTCAGTGCATGATGGTCGGCTTTGGCACCGGGCACAGCAGTCACCCTTTGTTGGTGAGGCAAGCCGTCGGCGTGTGATGTACGTACCAGTCGTTACGGGTAAGTACATGCCCAAAAACGAGAACAGCAAAACGCCGTTTTACCACCGCTTCATCTCGAAAGTTAACATCTAACAGGTGTAAGTAATAAGTTTCTAAATGGTAAGTGGCTGACGCAAGACTATTACTTTCGCGTCAGCCACTTATCACTTATTACCTTCCCGACTTACAACTTACAGTTTTATGGCTTACGCCCTCATTACCGGAGCCAGCCGGGGTATTGGTTTGGCTATTGCCACCGAATTAGCCCGCCAAAAGTTCGATTTGCTGCTAGTGGCCCGATCAGTTTCGTCGCTCCAACAAGCCGCTCAGCAGCTAGCTAAAGACTATGGTATTAAAACCGACTTTCTGGCCATTGACTTAGCCGAAACAGGAGCTGCTCAGCAAGTGTATGACTGGTGTAGCCAAAAAAAGTATTCACTTCAGATACTGGTAAATAACGCTGGGTACGGTTTGAGTGGCCCTTTTGAGAAGCATGCCCTCGCTGAACATATTGATATGATGCAGGTAAATATGACGGCCCTGGTCGAATTGAGTTACCTGTTTCTTCCCCAGCTTCGTCAACAATCGAAAGCCTATATTCTCAACATTGGTAGTTCGGCAGCTTACCAGGCGGTACCTGGGCTTAGCTTATATTCGGCTTCTAAAGCGTTTGTGCTTCAGTTTAGCCGGGGGCTCCATCAGGAGATCAGAAAATCGTCTGTATCAGTCACCTGTGTGTGCCCCGGCTCCACCGACACTAACTTTGTGGATCGGGCACAGATTGGCGAAAAAGGACGGAAGGCTGCAGAAAAAGTAAATATGACACCTCAGGATGTGGCCAAGCAAGCCGTTGACGCCATGTTTGCCAGAAAAGCCGAAGTGGTAACTGGGCTACTAAATAAAGCGGGGAAATTCATGGCCTGGTTGTTACCCAAAGGGTTAGTGGAAAAAACTGCCGGCAGTATTTACGATTAGGGTATCTATTTTAGTTAACGATAAAGGCTGGCATACTTCTCTAGGATGCCAGCCTTTTGTTTATAAATTGTACTTCCCTAATAAATGGCACTTTATTTGCCACACCGCCGTTATAGCCATATAACTTTACAAAGACGTTGGATGCTGGACCAAACTATATATCCTATTCCACTGCCTGCCGACGTCCAACCAACACATGCAATTTTCCGAATTATCATTAATTGATCCTATCCTCAAAGCACTTGCCGAAGAAGGATACTCCACTCCGACCCCCATTCAGGAACAAGCCATACCAATTTTATTGAGCCGCCGGGATTTATTGGGTTGCGCCCAGACCGGAACAGGTAAAACTGCTGCTTTTGCTATTCCGATTCTACAACTGCTGAACGAAGAACGTAGTAAAACACCTAACGGTCCTCGGCGAATCAAAACGCTGGTTATGACTCCAACACGTGAGTTAGCCATCCAGATCGCCGAAAGCTTCGCGGCATATGGTCGTCACCTAAACTTACGCCATACGGTTATTTTTGGTGGTGTTTCACAACATGCACAAGTAAACTCCCTTAAAGCGGGTGTTGATATCCTGATTGCAACCCCTGGTCGCCTACTTGACTTAATGAATCAAGGCTTTGTATCGCTTCGCGATGTGCAGTTTTTTGTCCTTGACGAGGCCGATCGAATGCTCGATATGGGGTTCATCCATGACGTTAAGAAAGTCATCACTAAATTGCCCGAACGTCGGCAGTCGCTGTTTTTCTCTGCGACCATGCCTCCTGATGTAGCTAAACTGGCCGATACAATTTTGCGTAATCCGGCCAAGGTTGAAGTGACGCCGGTCTCCTCAACAGCTGATACAATTCAACAGGCGATGTATTTCGTTGGACGCGAAGACAAGCGCAAATTGCTTGTGCACATCCTGAATGATCAGAAAATAAAATCAGCGCTGGTTTTTGCCCGAACCAAGCATGGTGCTGATAAAGTTGTTAAAGATCTTCTGAAGGCCGGTATTGGGGCAGAGGCCATTCACGGCAATAAGTCACAAAATGCCCGCCAACGAGCGCTCTCGAATTTCAAAAGCCGGGAGACACGGGTGCTTGTGGCAACAGATATTGCAGCACGTGGTATTGATGTCGATGAGCTCTCGCACGTGATCAACTATGAGTTGCCCAATATTCCTGAAACCTACGTTCACCGTATTGGTCGGACTGGGCGAGCCGGGCATGATGGTATTGCACTATCGTTCTGTGATGCAGAAGAAACCGATTTTTTGCGTGACATTCATAAGTTGATTGGCAAACGCGTTCCAGTTATTGACAATCATCCTTACGTGTTAGACATAGCCACGGCAGCCGTTACGCCTGTGCCAGCGCAACGCCAGGGGCAAAATCGTAATGGAAATCGCCATGGGGGCGGTGGTCGTCCAAATGGCTCATCCAATCAGGGATCTTTCCGACGTGATGGTGGTAGTCGCCAAGCCGATTCATCCAATGGAGGTCAGTCACAAAGCAATCAAAGCCGACCTGCGAATCAGGATCGAAACGGGTCTTTCCGACGTGATGGTGGTAGTCCCAAACCAAATCGTCCTGGTACTAATACGGAACGCCCTAGCCGAGGCACTAGTAACAGTCGCTTCAGCAACTCTAATCCCGATAAAAATTATTAATAGTGCAGCCTCGAATTTTATTCGGGGCTTTTTTATGCCTATGGATGCGCCAAACAGAAATCAGCATCTACGAAAAATGTCCTGAAGAATCGTTATTCTTCAGGACATTGACAAGTTTAATCTTAACCTCTACTATTTCCCAGCCGTTAGCACTTTCTGCATCTGCTCGGCTACAAACTGATTACCCGCTTCGTTGAGGTGAACGCGGTCGGTAGTTAGGATACCCCGGTCTTTATTCTCAGGATTGCTCTTCAGGTCGTACTCCAAAAATGCTTTGCGTAAATCCACCAACGGTAAATCCTGGCGTTTGGCAATATCCCGAATAAACTGGCTGTATTGATTCAAGTCACCATCCTGCTGGTTGGTCATATCCGTTTTTTCACCAATAGCCGCTGGTGTACAAAGTACTACCCGAATATTAGCAGCCTTTAGTTTCTTTATAACAGCATCGTAGAACCTTGTAAACTTGTCGGGGTCCGTACCCGTACCAGAAGTGGCTTTATGCCAGACATCATTAACACCTACCCAAATCACTACGACATCAGGCTGTTTGGCCAGCACATCGTCGTCCATTCTCAGGAACAAATCATAAATTTTATTCCCACCAATTCCCGCACCAATTAGTTCAAACTGATCGGCCGGCATCATCTTTTTCAGGCGGTCGATATAACCACCAGGATTAACTCCAGCCTGGGTAATGGAGTCCCCAAAGAAGATAACTCGGGTAGGCTTAGCTGCGCTCATAGCGAGCAATCCAGCTGTTAGTAGGAAAAGCAGAGATCGATAAATTGTAGTCATACTTCTTAAAGTAGCAAGCGAATGGGCATTACTCATTTTAGCATTCATTTTCGCAATAAGTAAACTATTGTTACTATTAGGAGACTATTTCATCTGAGAATGGTTAACATTTTCCAACCCTAAACAATCATCTGAAGTCGAGCAAATAAGTCTCGCCAGGCGAATAAACCCTAAACGAATGAAAGGACTAAACAAAGTAACATTAATTGGCAACCTGGGTAAAGACCCGGAAATTCAGCAACTGGAAGGTACTATTAGTGTCACAAAATTCTCGCTGGCTACCACAGAATCCTTTAAAGATGACAAAGGACAAACTCAGTCAACTACCGAATGGCACAACATCGTATTGTGGCGAGGCCTAGCCGAAGTAGCTTATAAATACCTACAAAAAGGCAGTTTAGTGTATTTGGAGGGAAAATTAAAAACCCGTCAGTTTGAGGACAAAGAAGGCAAAAATCGCTACATAACCGAAATCGTAGCCGACCAGCTCATCATGTTGGACAGACGAACTGATGCTACTGTTGACGAATGAAATGGCTAATAATCGAAATGCCAGCGAAGGAGATTAGCGTTAAAAAAGCCACTAGAAATAATTTCTAGTGGCTTTTTTAACGCTAATACGGCCCAAGCCGAAACCTGAACTTGAAGATTATTCTATCACAACACCCATATCACAGAACTTTTCAATCCGTTGATTGATTCGCTCTTGTGGATCAATCGCATTTAGTTCCGCTAAAGCGTTGAGAATTACATCTTTCAGATGGTTCGCCATTTCCTGATGATCGTTATGTGCACCACCGAGCGGTTCCTCTACGATCTCATCAACCAGTTTATTCAATTTCATATCACGGGCCGTTAGCTTCATCGCTTCGGCAGCCTGTTCCTTGAAATTCCAGCTCCGCCAGAGAATAGTCGAGCAGTTTTCGGGCGAGATAACCGAATACCAGGTGTTTTCAAGCATAAATACCTTATCACCAATGGCAATCCCCAATGCTCCGCCCGACGCCCCTTCACCAATGACGATGCAGATAACTGGAACCGTCAGCATAAACATCTCTTTCAGGTTTCGGGCAATAGCTTCGCCCTGGCCCCGTTCTTCGGCTTCTAAACCTGGATAAGCACCTGGCGTATCAATCAGCGTAATTATAGGTTTGTTAAATTTTTCGGCCAGTTTCATCAAACGCAGAGCTTTGCGATAACCTTCAGGATTCGGCATCCCGAAGTTTCTATATTGCCGTTGTTTTGTGTTACGTCCTTTTTGCTGCCCAATAATCATCACCGTTTGATCGCCTAGCTCACAAAATCCGCCCACCATCGCCGGATCATCGCGAACGGTACGGTCACCGTGCAGTTCGATGAACTGATCACACATCAGAGAAATATAATCGAGGGTATAAGGTCGATCAGGATGGCGCGACAACTGAACACGCTGCCAACGGGTGAGGTTTTGAAAAATCTCATGCCGAAGCTTATCAATGCTCTGTTCAAGAATGGCAACCGCTTCGCTCACGTCAACATTACTGGTCTGAGCCAATTTTTTCGTCTCTTCCAGCCGCGCTTCGAGGTCAGCAATGGGTTTTTCAAAATCGAGGTATGTTCTCATGTATAATGATGAATGATGAATAATGAATGATGAATTGTTCCAACTGGTAATAATTCATCATTCATTATTCATCATTCATAATTTAGATTTCATCATTTATAAGTCAAAGCTCTCGCCTTTTTTCGGAATAATCACCTGTGGGAAGCCTTCTTCTGCCAGTGTATTTTTGAAAGATTCCATACTCTCGTATTCTCCATGAACCAGGAAAATGGACTTGAGTGTTTCAGGCGTCTGCATTCCCACAAAATTAATCAGGTCATTTCGATCTCCGTGTCCACTAAACACATCAATTTTCTCAATGTTAGCCAGCACCTGATGATCCGTACCTTTTATACTAAGTGTTTGTTGGCCATTCAATAGCCGCCAGCCGAGTGTTCCTTCGGCACAATAGCCAATAATCAGAATTGTGGCGTAAGGATTGCTAATATTCTCAGCAATGTGATACTCAACCCGTCCACCCTGTACCATTCCCGACGATGAAATGATTATGCACGGCTCGCCATAGTTTGATACCGCTTTACTGGCTTTTGATGATTCCAGAAACTGAAAATTTTCGAAGTCAAATAAGGTTTCATTTTCCTTATAGAACTCTTTGGCTTCTCCATTCAGCATTTTCACATACTGCATGTAAATCTTGGTACTCTCATACCCCATCGGACTGTCAGAGAAAACCCGGATTGGCGGAAAGTTCCGTTCTGTATAAAGTCGGTTGAGCGTATAGAGAAGTGCCTGTGTTCGGCCAACGCTGAAGGACGGAATAATGAGTCGCCCAGGAATATCAATGCAGGTCCGCTGAATAATATCGGCCAATGCGTCTTCCGGCGACATCGTATTCTCATGAAGCCGGTTGCCGTAGGTACTTTCGCAGACCAGATAATCGACCGCAGGTACCGGTGCTGGATCGACTAAAAGCGGGTAGTTTTTGCGACCAATGTCGCCCGAGAAACAGATGCTTTTACGTTCGCCATTTTCAATCACATTGATCACAATATGAGCGGCACCCAGCAAATGTCCTGCCGGAATAAAGGTCACGTCTATACCATCAGCTACTCTAAACTTTCGGTTGAAACTAATAGGAACAACATTTTCCATCGTTTCGCGGACCTGCAGACCCAGAAATAGATCTTTCTGCATCTGTACCTGGCGATCCTTTACCCGTTGTTTCTTACTGGCGTTCAGTTCGTTAATGCGCTTTTGATTGAGCGAAGCCGCATCATTGAGGAGCACATTGGTCAATGCAAAGGTAGGTTCTGTACACAGAATCTGCCCTTCATAACCTTCCCGAAATAAGTTAGGCAGATTACCCGAGTGGTCTACATGGGCATGTGTCAGCAGAACCAGGTTAATACTTGAAGCCTCAAATGGGAAAAATCCCGGATGAGTAACGGCGGGGGCCGTTTGACCGTTCGAACTGGATCGCTCCATGTCCGAGCCACAGTCAATCAGGATGCGGTAATCATCCTCCAGTTCCAGCAGGTACATACTACCTGTTACTTGCCGGGCTGCCCCCAGAAATGATAATTTCATGCGTACAACTTTAACTAATCAATATCGTAAGTTCGATGACTTGTGAAGGGTGGCTTAAGGCAAGTTAGGTGGCGTGAATTCCGTAAGTTTGCAAAAGTACGAAAATTCCCATCGAATCGCCTAACTGTTCCCAAATGCGCAGTATTCCCCGTTTTACGGCTTATTTGTCATCCACTCTACTTGCTTGTTTCCTTATACATTTCACGCCTACACCTGCCCTGTCGCAGGCAGCGCACTCTGCTGATTCACTGGCGACTCAGCACCTAATGAGTCTGGTCGAGTCTTTTCAGTCTGGCCCGGCTACACGTTTTGGAACCGTTGCGCTATCCGTTCGTCGTGTGCGCGATGGCGAAGAACTAATCGGTTACAATGCCCGGATGAGCTTACCTTCGGCCTCAACACTGAAACTCATTACAACCGCTACAGCTCTAGCAGTATTAGGTAGTAATTACACTTATACCACCTATCTCGAATACGATGGTACTATTAAAGACAGTGTTCTAACCGGCAACCTGTATATTCGCGGTACTGGCGATCCGTCTTTGGGAAGCTGGCGATTTACTAATTACTATGATTTGCAGGCTCTACTCAAAAGCTGGTCAGAAGCCGTCAAATCAGCAGGGATTCGTAAAATTCAGGGTATGGTTGTGGGTGATGCCAGTCTATACGATGATCTTACAACCCCCGATACCTGGCCTTTTGGCGATTTAGGCAACTATTATGGAGCCAGCCTTAGTGCTCTTAATATTAACGAAAACCTGTTTCGTGTGTTTTTCAGACCGGGCAAAACAGTGGGTGCACCGACCACTGTGTTACGCACCGACCCGGCAGTTCCCTATCTTACATTCCGCAATACCGTCACAACTGATGCCGCTAATACCGGCGATCAGGTAAATATTTACGGCGTTCCCTTTATGAACCAGCAATGGCTAACCGGCAAGGCCCCACTTGGCGAACCTGCCAATGAGTTTAGTGTGAAAGGTTCGTTACCCGATCCCGCTTATTTTGCTGCTTATGCCCTCCAGAACCAATTGGTTCAGGAAAATATAACTATTAGTAGTCCACCCGTCTCAATAGGCGGTGGTTTACCAACCAACATTCCAATAACAAGTAAACGGATCGTTCTTAATCAGCATAAATCTCCAATACTAAGTGAATTAGTTCAACAGACTAACTTTCAGAGTATCAACCTCTACGCTGAAGCTTTTTTACGCACAGCAGCGCTGGCTCTCAACAAAAACGTGAAATCGACAAGCGCCAGTCTGGAGGCATTGATTGCATTCTGGAAAAGTAAAGGTGTTAATGTAGATGGATTCCGGATTCGGGATGGAAGTGGATTATCGACCGTAGGTGCCCTTACCGCCGATAATATGACCGGTATTTTGAGTGCTATGGGCCGGGAAAAAACCTTCCCTCAATTCTACGAAACGATTCCAATAGTGGGGCAAACGGGTACTGTACGAAGTCTGGCCCGAGGTACAGCGGCAGCCGGCAATATCCGGGCGAAAAGCGGCTCGATTGAAGGCGTCAGGGCTTATGCGGGGTATTTCACCGCCATAGACGGCGAACAAATGAGTTTCTGTGTATTAGTCAACAAATTCACACCTGGTCAAAGCCGTACCGTTACCAACGAATTAGAGAAGATTTTTGTAGGATTGGTTGGGCTAAAGGGAAGTAATTAGTGGAGTAGGTGAAGTGGGTGGAGTAAGGATAGAACGTAACAAGTTAGTTAAACTTACTCCACCCACTTCACCTACTCCACTCACTTCTCTTCCTCGTGCTCGCATATTGTCACCACGTTAAACCAGTATTGGCCAATAGCTTTAGTTACTTCGCTGAGCCGCTGAAAGGTTGGTGGTTTGGTAATGAAGCTATTAGCACCATTGAAATACGATGTTTCAACGTCGTCTTTAGCATCCGAAGTGGTTAACACCACAATGGGAATGTGTCGAAATTGCTCGTCGGCTTTAATTTCACGAAGAGCCTCTCGGCCGTCTTTACGAGGCATATTCAGGTCCAGCAGAATTAGCTCAGGCAACGTATGATCGGCCCCGGCATATCGCCCTCTATAGGAGAGAAAATCCATCAAGTCCTCTCCGTCTTCAGCAAACGAAATACGGCTAGACGGGTAATGCTGGTGAAATGCCTCCCGCGTTAGATAACGATCATCTTCGTCGTCGTCAACGAGCAGGATATGAATAAATTTCGGCTGAAGTTGGTCTGTCATAATGTTGTAGCGATTGGCTTTCCGGCAAAACGACCACGAAAGTAGCACCCTCATTAGGCCTACTTCGGGCCGTAATATACCCATGATGATACATAACAACCCGCTTACAAATGGCCAGTCCAATACCAGTTCCTTCGAAAGCAGTTTTGCCGTGTAATCGTTGAAAAACCTTAAAGATGTGGTCTAAATATTTCTCCTCAAATCCAATTCCATTATCTTCAATAGTAATCTCAAAATAAGAGCGATCCAGCGTCAATCCAGCATACTCTTCTCCATTGATTAATCTTGCCCGAATGCGCAACAAAGGTCGAACGCCTGGCTTAGCGAATTTAAGTGCATTTGAAATAAGATTATTAAACAAATGATCCATTTGGCTGGCAACGGCCTGAATAACAGGTAATTCTCCGATATCAACCTGTACATCCAGTCCCTTGATCCGAAGTTCCTGATCATCTAGAATGCGTTGAATTATGTCACTCAGTGGAACAGATTTGAAATCTTCCTGGTGGTTAGAAATCCTCGAGAAGTTTAATAAATCTTTAATGAGCTTGGACATTCGCTCGGCAGAGTGCGAAATTTTGCCCATAAATAATAGGCTATCGGCATCGAAAAGGTTACTGTAGCGGTCTGTAATCAAATTGGAAAACGACTGAATTTTCCGCAGTGGTTCCTGTAAATCATGACTTGCCACAAATGCAAAGCGTTCCAGTTCTTCATTAGAAGTTTCCAGTTGTCGAATCTGGCCTTTAAGCTGAGCTTCGTACTCTCGAAGCTGATCTTCAGTTGCCTGACGATGAATAAGTTCCTGTTCCAGCAAACGATAAGAGATGGCCAAGACCATAAACGTCAGCAACGAAAGTCCAAAAATAATAACGAGTGTATTTCGGAATGACCGCCCAGCCTGACGGTTTCTCGTTTCCATGAGTATCCGTTCGGTATCAACCATCAACGCTACATGCCGTCGGAGGGCATCCATGGTCCGTTTGCTTTCTACATTAACTGCCTGATTTCTTTTATCTGAAATAGGGACTCCAAGCCGAATTTTTGTGATCGCTAGCTTATCCTTAATCAATTGTTCAAGTATAACCCGACGCTGAATCTGAACCCGGTTGTCATTTCCGAGAATACGCAACTGATTTATTTGTTCCGGCAGTAGACTCAGAGCCAGTTTATAAGGTGCCAGGTAAGCCGTATCGTTACTGATAATATATCCTCTGGACCCTGTTTCTGCATCCTTAACTGAGGACAGAATTCTCTCAAGGGTACCTGTCACTTCGTATGTATGACGAACGCGCTTCGTGTCATCACTATACTGATTATAGCTATAAAACGATATGATAAAACCCGATGCAATGAGCACCACAGCTACAATGAACCCCAACGCAATGCGACGGTTCATAAGCCTTGGAGCAAATTGTGGGGCGATTTTCATAACGTAAAGTGATGTATCTACAACAAATGTAAAAAAGAACCGCTACCTGAGTGAATTTTCTTGTCCCACCAATCGGCGATACTAACCAGTTCTATACATCTATAACGTCTCAACCACTAAATTATGGTTTGTATAAATACATACATCGGCGGCAATATGCAGGCTCTCGCGAACCATTTCTTCCGCAGACAAAGCCGTTGCATGTTTCTTCAGCGCAATGGCCGCCGATTGGGCATACATACCGCCGGAGCCGATGGCCGCAACGTCATGATCAGGTTCAATGACATCACCCGTCCCCGATATAAGAAGTAGATCATCTTTCGATGCTACGATAAGCATTGCTTCTAATTTACGAAGATAACGATCTGTCCGCCAATCCTTTGCCAGTTCGATAGCTGCCCGTTTTAGGTTGCCACCGTAGGCATTTAGTTTTTCTTCAAAGCGTTCGATGAGCGTAAATGCATCGGCAGTAGAACCGGCGAAACCAGCGAGTACCTTGCCGCCCATCAACACGCGTACTTTCTTAACATTACTTTTGGCAACGGTATTGCCCATAGTAGCCTGTCCATCGGCACCAAGGGCCACTTGCCCATTGTGTCGAATACCAACCACTGTTGTTGCATGAATTTTGGGTAGCATGAATTTGTGTTTATTGATGAGTATAACACATGGTTTCAAGTTTCAAGTTCAACGTTTCAAGTTGCCTGCTGTTAAAATCACTCTTACCCCATTGAAAACCTGAAATTCAACTCTCTGCAAAGGGGATTGGCCGATTAACACTTTCTTCGAGAGAAATAAACGTTTCCGTTCGCTGAATACCAGCTACTTTCTGAATCTTATCGTGCAGCACTTCGCGTAAATGTTGCGTATCCCGGCAAACGATTTTGGCAAAAATGCTATATATACCAGTTGTATAATGAACATTAACGACCTCGGGGATTTTTTCCAGTTGTTTGGAAACTTCTTCGTAAAGTGAACTTTTGTCCAAATAAATACCCAAAAACGCACTAATATCCCAACCGAGCTTGGC
The DNA here is from genome assembly GCF_009754945.1 of Spirosoma arboris. Lineage (GTDB taxonomy): Bacteria > Bacteroidota > Bacteroidia > Cytophagales > Spirosomataceae > Spirosoma > Spirosoma arboris. The sequence goes on along the minus strand of NZ_WPIN01000015.1, from coordinate 99,805 downwards.
ATGGTCGATGACTAATTGTGACCCCCGAACAATGCCCATTTGCTTCAGTTTATTCATACGAACATGAACCGTACCACCCGATACGAATATCCGCTTGCCAATTTCGGTATAAGCCATATTAGCGTCCTGCATCAATAAACTTAGTATTTTAAGATCAGTATTATCAATTTCTAAATTTTTTTCGGTCATATCGGCTTTATTTTTGATGAGTCACAACAAAAGTATTTATTTTTTGAACCTATTATAATTTTTAAGAAATTTTTATGTAAAATTTGCAATACAGCTCATAGATAAGCTATCTTTGTATTGTCAAGTTGATCGAGCGGGGTCACACGCCGGTCTTCTTGGCTTTTTTTCCTCACACTGTAGGATGTCGAAATTGGCAGACGTGCCCTCCTGTCTCGGGGGTGGTGATAAAGGATAAACACAGCATAATGCCGCCCTCGTGGCGACTGGGGTTGACCACCAGAGTTGTACTGTGGCTAACTGCACCGTGGGCGGTTCGAGTCCCCCTCCTACAGCATTTGGTTTTTAGTTTGTTGATGAAGTGTAATTGAACACGCCGGCTCCCCGATGAGTCCGGCGTTTGTTTTTTTTTGCCGGATTTGTTTCTAGCCTTAACCCCGACTTTTTTGCGTATTTTTGCAGTTTATTTAGTAGAATCCTCCGTTATTCCAACGTGAAACATATCCGTAATTTTTGCATTATTGCTCACATCGACCACGGTAAAAGCACCCTGGCCGACCGATTATTAGAGTTCACCAAGACCGTAGGCGCCCGCGATATGCAGGCTCAATTGCTCGACGATATGGATCTGGAACGTGAACGTGGTATTACGATCAAGAGCCACGCGATTCAGATGGAATATATGCACAAGGGCGAGCTATATACCCTAAACCTTATTGACACACCAGGACACGTTGACTTTTCTTATGAGGTTTCGCGATCAATCGCAGCTTGTGAAGGGGCGTTACTTTTGGTAGATGCATCGCAGGGAACTGAGGCACAGACGATCTCAAATTTGTATCTGGCCCTGAACAATGACTTGGTTATCATCCCCGTCCTGAACAAGATTGACCTGCCGGGTGCTATGCCCGAAGAGATTAAGGACGAGATGGTGGACCTGCTCGGCTGCGACCGTGATGATATTATTCCAGCATCAGGTAAAGAAGGGATCGGTGTCCCTGAAATTCTGGCCGCCATTGTGGAACGGATTCCAGCCCCTCAAGGCGATCCGTCTGGTCCCTTGCAGGCATTAATCTTCGATTCGCACTTCAATTCATATCGGGGTATCGAAGTTATTTTCCGAGTTAAAAACGGCCGTATTCGTAAGGGTGACCGGGTTAAGTTTATGAATACCGGAAAAGAATACTTTGCAGATGAGGTAGGAACACTCGGCTTAGTGCAGGTTCCAAAAGATGTGATCGAGTGTGGCGACGTAGGATATCTGATTTCGGGCATTAAAGTGGCCAAAGAAGTAAAAGTTGGCGATACTGTTACAACGGTCGACAATCCCGCCAGTTTGGCTATTCAGGGTTTCTCCGAAGTGAAACCAATGGTGTTTGCCGGTATTTATCCGGTAGAAACCAGCGAATTCGAAGACCTCCGCGATGCGATGGAAAAGCTCCAGCTTAATGATGCAGCCCTCGTATGGGAACCCGAAACATCAGCAGCTTTGGGCTTTGGCTTCCGGTGCGGTTTCCTCGGTATGCTCCATATGGAAATTGTGCAGGAACGCCTGGAGCGCGAATTCGACATGACCGTGATTACCACGGTGCCATCGGTACGTTTCGAGGTGGTGACCACTAAAGGCGAAGAAATTCAGGTATCGGCCCCCGCTGAAATGCCCGAACCGAACCTGATCGACTATATTGAAGAACCGTTTATCCGGGCACAGATTATCACAAAGGCTGAATATGTCGGTGGTATTATGAGCCTCTGTATGGATAAACGGAGTTTACTTAAAAACCAGGTATATCTAACCGCTGAACGTGTTGAGCTTCAGTTCGAGATGCCCTTGGCCGAAGTCGTGTTCGACTTTTTCGATAAACTCAAGACGATTTCGCGCGGCTATGCATCTCTCGACTACGAGTTTATGGACAACCGCGAATCGGACATGGTGAAGCTCGACGTGATGCTCAACGGCGATAAAGTCGATGCGCTCTCAGCCATTGTTCACCGCTCGAAGTCGTACGAATGGGGTAAAAAACTGTGTGAAAAGCTCCGCGAGTTAATCCCCCGTCAACAGTTTGAAATCGCGATTCAGGCAGCCATTGGCCAGAAGATCATTGCCCGCGAAACCCTGAGCGCTCTACGCAAAGACGTATTAGCGAAGTGTTATGGTGGTGATATTTCCCGTAAGCGTAAACTGCTCGACAAGCAGAAAAAAGGAAAGAAACGAATGCGACAAGTCGGCAATGTCGAAATCCCGCAGGAAGCCTTTATGGCAGTACTGAAAATAAATTAAAAATAAGGCCAGCTCGAAACGGGCTGGCCTTATTTATTCGACATTATTTTTTCGATGCTGTAGGCGATCCATTCACTAAGCCAATCTTGATTTTTAGCCCAAAATCTTTGCCTTTCGAAACATCTTTCAGACTAATCTTGTAGCCTTTCTGCTCTGTCCAAACAGTGCCACCATCACCGGGTTTAGGGGCTCCATAACGGCCCGTAAAGTAAGATTCCAAATCTTTCTGATAGTCAGTCACAGACTGTCGGCTATTCAGAAACAAATCCACATCAATAGCCGACACTTTTTTATCGGTTTGGTAATAAAGCATATCCGCCGACTCAAGATTTTTTAACTCAATCGTATAGCCAATATGCTCGGCATCGCTTTCGAATGACTCCCCTTTTTCGAGGCCTTTAACTTTTGCAAACTCATCCCCGAGATTAATTCCCCGCCAGTCAGTGGCTTCGGTCAGACCCAGATCAACCATATGTCCGGTGATTTCCACTTCTGTATCTGGTCTGGAAGCAGCTGCAATCGTTGTTGAGTCTGTAGCTTGTGTATCTGTCGGCTGGTGGCTGCTACACGCATTAAAAATGAGTGTTAAAAAACAAATGGTTATTGCAGGAAAATGGGCGTTCATACTTGTGAGGTTAGCTTCGCAAAAGTAATGTATCAGTCTGATTTGCCATTGGGCTGCATTACGATCAACGCGTACAAAAAAGCTATAGGCTTGATGCCAACATAGAACTTTATGAATTTAATTTTATACTAATCCACCAATAATCTGTATTGGAAAACTGAACCAAAAAAAATGTAGTTAAACGATCATATAACACGCATTGCGAATCGCTGCTATCATGCCTTTTTCTCTATTCGGTGCCAGCAAAATTCCCTTTAACGACGTACATGTTATTGAAAAAAACATCCCCAATATAATTCTGTGGGCTGTTCCCGTCATGTTATTTTTCACGGCTATCGAAATGGCCGTTACCTATTATCAGGAGAAAGAGTTCTACGAGAAAAAGGAAACAATTGGGTCTATTTTGGTCGGTCTGGGGAATTTGGTAGTTACAGCGGCTCTCAAACTAGGTTTGCTTTACCTATGCATCTGGATTTATAATCTAATTCCCTGGCGCATGGAATTGCAATGGTGGACGTTAATTCCGTGTTACATCATTTATGACTTTTTCAGCTACTGGGCTCATCGGGTCTCGCACGAACAACGTTTTTGGTGGGCTACACACATTGTACACCACTCGGGCGAATTTTACAACCTAACGGTTTCCTACCGATTAAGTTGGATACAACACCTCAAAATTGTGTTCTTTCTACCCGTGGCATTCATGGGCTTTCACCCCATTATTTTCTTCGTAACCAATCAGATCGCCGTGTTATTCCAGTTCTGGGTACATACAGAATACATTCGCCGGATGCCTGCCTGGGTTGAATACATCTTTGCCACACCCTCTAATCATCGAGTACACCACGGTTCGCAGGAGCACTACATCGACAAAAACTTTGGCGCAACCTTTATTGTCTGGGATCGTTTATTTGGCACATTTGAGCCTGAGGGTGAGCCTGTTATCTACGGCATCACGACAAATATCCCGAACAAAGCGAATCCAATTTTCATCAACTTCCATGAACTCACTGATATGGTTAATGACGTTAGACGAGCGAAGGGAATTCGAAAGAAGCTGTTTTATATTTTCGGTAGCCCCATAAAAATTGCTGAAGAGAAAAAACAGCAGAAAGCCTCCGACAAGATAGAAGTCCAGGTAACTGCCTGATTCAACGGCTAACTCGTTCGTTTGTCATGCAGGAGCATATCAACTGCATCATTGAGTGAACCTGCTCTCGTCACCTGCCCTGAGTTAATGAAGAATATCTCGTCGGCGCTTTCGATTGTGTTCAATCGGTGCGCAATGATAATTCGGGTGGTCGTTTCGGGCAAATTTTGCAGAATTTCTTCCAGTAATTGCTCCGTAACAGTGTCGATATTGGCGGTGGCTTCGTCCAGAATCAATAATTCCGGGTTGCGCAAAACGGCCCGCATAAAAGCAATAAGTTGTTTCTGACCCAAGCTGATAGCATCGCCACTTGCCTGAACTTTCGTATCTAACCCATCGTCGAATCGTTCCAGCAACCCTTCCAGGTTTGCCTTATGAATTACTTCGGCCAATTGTTCGTTGGAATGGCCTTGGTACTGCTCATTGCCATACAAAATATTCTCGCGTACTGTACCTGTAAATAGAAACGGCTCTTGTAAAATAAAGCCAATTTTACGAGTACGCTCTTCGGGTTTATACGAGCGAATGTCTTTCCCATCCAGCAACACTGTTCCGCTGGTAGGGTCGTATAATCGGGCAATTAGTGAAGCTGTAGTCGTTTTCCCTCCCCCAGTTGGCCCAACCAGCGCATACGTTTTACCCCGTTCTAAATCAAAATTAATATTGTGCAGCACTTCCTGCCCATTTGGGTAGCTGAACGACACATGTTGAAACGATAGCAGTGCAGTCGTCGGTAGCGTTAAGGGATTCTCGACAGTTGTCAGGTTCGTTTGCAACGCCAGCATGTGCGAGATGCGATCCCAACCGGCCAGTGCCACCTGAAAATTTGTCCACAAAGCAGCCAGCTGCCGCAATGGGTTGTAAAAATTATTTACATACGACAGAAAGCTAATCAGCAGTCCAATAGTAAAGTGGCCAGTTGAGATCAGGTAAATACCGAACGTCAGCACAATCAATTGGCCGAAATTGGCCACCATGCCGATAACAGGCGCCATAACATTGTTTGCCAACCCAGCTCCGATGGCCGTTTTGTAGCTTTGCTGATTCGCTTCATCAAAGCGCTTTCTGAAATAATCTCGTCGGTTAAAGGCGATAACGACCTTGAAATTGTTCAGGCTTTCCTGAATTTCGGCACTTAGGTTACCAACACTTTTGAGGTTACTGGCATTCTTTTGTTTCACCCAGGCCGAAGTCAGTGTTGTAAAAATCCACATCAGGATAGCTGGCGACAGTGATGCGGCTCCCAGTGGCAAATCGATGAACAACAGAAACAGACCCGCTCCGAGCATAATAAAAATGCTACCTACGAACTGCATCAGTGACTGCGAAAAAAACTGATTTAGTTTGTCGGTGTCATTGTTGATTCGAGAGATCAGGTCACCCGCTTTGTTCTGATTAAAGAACGCGACCGGCAATTCCTGTAATTTATTAAACACGGCATTACGAAGCCGAAACAGCGTGCGCTGCCCTACCTCACCCATCATACGGGTTTGCAGATAATTGGTCCCGAACGCAACGACATAAATACAGATCAGAAAGCCTGCATTTCGTAAAACGCCGTCATACTGCTTTGTCTGAATGTACTTGTCGATGGTATGACCAATCAGCATTGGCCCAACCAGAGTCAAGCCAGAATTGACCAGAATGGCAACAAACGCCAGAATCAAGGTTGGGCGTTCATCTTCGATAAGGGTCAGTAGTTTCCGGAGGGCTTTGTAGGTGGCGTTTTTTTCCTCTTTCTGACCGGTCGCCTGATTAAGATCGTAGTTCATACTGGCTGGTGCTGCGTTGCGACTGATAAATCTGAACGTATTCGGGACTAGTAGTCATCAGTTCGGGATGGGTACCTTTGGCAATAATTTCACCTTCCATAAGCAGGATAATCTGCTCATAATCTTCTACAGGCGCAATCTTCTGCGTTACCGATAACAGCGTTAGGCCGGGATAATTTTGTTGAACACCAGCCAGAATTTTCTGCTCGGTATTGGAATCAACCCGTGCCGTAAAATCATCCAATAGCAAAACTTTAGGGTTAAGTGCCAATGCACGAGCCAGCATAATTCGCTGCTTTTGGCCTCCCGATAAACTGGCTCCCCGTTCTGAAACAAGCGTTTGAAGTTTGTTGGGAAGTGACTCAACAAAGTCATGTAACTCGGCCGTATCGATGGCTTTTTTTAGCGACTCATCCGTCACAGTTTCGCTGAACGCAATGTTTTCGCGAAGGCTCAGGTTGAACATAATACTATCCTGAAAGACAAAACCAACCTGCTGATGGAAGGCCTCTTCGTCGTACATATCAATAGGTCTACCATCGTACTCGATTGTCCCCGAGGTTGGCTTTAGTAAGCTGGTCAACAAAAACAGTAGCTGGCTTTTTCCGGCTGCGGTTGGGCCTACAATAGCCGTTCGAGTGCCTGCTTTTACGAAAAACGAAACGTCTTTAAGAGCGGGTTTATCGCCGTAATACATCGATACGTTTTTGAGCTCAACGTCGCCCTTAAGCGTAGCTTCTACAGTACCGGTTTGGGTTGTTTCGGGCGCTTGTAATACGGCATTGATTCGCTCGAATGAGGCAGATGACTGGGCAATAACGTTACTCATAAACCCAATGACAATGATCGGAAAAATCAGCAAAGCGAGATAGCTGTTAAAGGCGGCAAAATCGCCCAGCGACATGCTACCTGTAATGACAAAATGCCCACCCAACACCAGAATAGTTAAACCCGCCATGTTAGCCGTGAAACTGATAACCGGAATCAGAGCCGCGAACAAACGTAAAATACTTATACCCAAATCTTTCGCGTTGGTATTGGCGGCCAGAAATTTGTCGTATTCCAGTTGTTGCGAATTAATGACCCGAATCAACGCTGAGCCGAGAATGCTTTCGTTGATGACTTTATTAAGCCAGTCAATTACTTCGCGGCTACGCATGAACAATACGCGCACTTTTTTGAGTAACAGGTAAAACGTAACACCAATAATGGGAACAATAGTCAGAACGGCCAGTGCCAGTTTCCAGTTGATGCTAATGAGCAGAATACTGGCTCCTATAATGATGCAGAGTGATGAAACAATGGAGACAATAGCCTGCGAGACAAACATCTTGATCGAATCAATATCCGAAGTCAGGTTTGTCAGTAATTTCGACGGGTTTGTCTGCTGAATGTAGGTGAAACTCTGTCTTGAAATTTTGGCGGCTAATTGTGTACGTAAATCTCGGGCTACACGCTCAGAAGCGTAGGTTTGAACAACACTTTGCAGGTAAGTGAAGACGAAAATGAATAGTGTTGCCACCAAAAATTCGATGACAATGGTTCGTAGCACAAATTTACCAACTGAATAATCATCAATACCGTGCGAGATAAGCATCGGTAGAAGCAGGTTAATTCCATTACTGATCAAGGCAAATAGAATCAGCAGCAGAATCATTCTGGAATACGGCTTTAGCAGGCTCAACAAAGACGGTGAAGTCTTTTTAGGGGCTTCTTTTTGCGGCATAGCTTTATCCATAATAATGCCCAAGGCGACGCTTTGGGCTCAGGTGAAGGTTAGAACAAAGGTAAGGAAATTATGAGTAGCGCGGCTGGAAAGCCGCGCTACTCACAGCACTTATTTCTTGTCTACGGGTCATTGCCCGAGCTTGCAATTCATACGTTTCAGCAGTAGAACGATCAATGCATAGGGTAGTCTACGACCAGTACCGACAAGCACATATTTTTCGGTTATAAGACCGATAAGTTGTGCAAAGAATTTGATGAGTGGATTGCCTTACAACTCCTGCGCCAGATTGAAGAAAAATCCTGTCTTGCCCTGTGCGTTGATTGTTCCGCTGAAGCGGAAAACCAGATTGTAAAAACTCACAACATCAAGGCTTAATCCTGTACCGGCCAGAAGCTTGTTAGCTAATAAGCTTTGGTATTGTTCAGCCACTGTACTATGCACATAGCCTGCATCGGCAAAAACTGTCAGGTAGGCAGCAACTGGTACTGTATTGAATTGCCGAACGTGCAACCAGTTAAGTTGTTTACGAACATTAAATAACTGATAGCGAAGGCTATTCCGCCAAATAGCGGTTCGTTGGCCATCCACTACATACAGTTCATAACCCCGTACCATATCAGTCGCACTTCCCAATCCACGCAAGCTAAAATACGGCTGGCGCGTAGGCCAGGTCGATCGTCCACGTAAACTTCCAGCATAATAGAAATGCCCACCTAATGCCCAATAGCGGGTAGCCGATGCGGAGATATCCAGAAAATGGAAATTATCACTTGGCAAGATACCAGAGACGCCTACCCCTCCCGAAATCAACGTTCCCTGAAGCGGGTAAACTACATTATCACGCCGGTCGTACCGATAGCTGTAGGTCAGCGCCATAAATTGCAAATTCGTGCGACTGTCCAAAAAATAGTCAGGATTAAGTCGGGCAATCGTATCGGCAATGGAGTAGCGGGTGTAGCGCGTGTCGAAGGTGTGGTAGTGATAGAGTCCGCGTCGATGCGTCAGGGTAAGGGCGGCATACGCTCGTTCACGGAGTGTCTCCTCCGATTTTATGTATACCCACTTATCAAACTGTGTACGGTATGGGATTTCTTTGTTGGTCATATAGCCCACATCGACCCGCAAGCCAATTTTTTGCGCCCGATCAATGTATGGTTTGGAATACGACAAAACTGTACGTTGGAGAAAGCCCCTCTCAAACGCTATCTGAAGCTTATCATTATTGCCCGTTACATTGCGATAGCTCAGATGCCCTCCGTAAATGACCCGACTAAAGTCGTGGCCCCTGTCATACCACCATTCATTAAAATTTCGGTCGGCCAGATCAAAAACCGGATAGGCGACGAAATACCATCGCTCCTTCATGGTCACGGTAAGATCGAGTTGAGCCAGTTGGGTTGAGTCAGACGATGGTATAAGTTGCGTACCAATATCAACCGTCACGAACAACGTCGTGTTATTAATATTACGTTGATCCCAGGCAATGCGACCGGGTAAATCGGACAGTCGAACCGAGTCTCCGGCACGGAGTGTCATTTCGCGAAGAATAATCCGGTCACGCGTACGGTAGTTCCCTCTGAGGGTTACAGAACGTATAAGAATTTTCTGAGTCGAGTCAATCGGGAAAATTGCAAAGGCTTGTTGAGAAGACAACAGAAACACCGTTAGCACCAGGATGACGGTCGGCCACGTTTTCGGAATCATTCTCAAAAGTACGTCTTTTCAAAAAAATAAGACAAGAATATCTCCATATCCTGCAAATCAGTACGTATTATTGTTGACTACTCAGTAGGAACCTATGATGACTGTTTAAATATACAACAATCCATGCAAACGGGAAGTGTTCAGAAAACCTCCACCACAGCCAAGCCTAGTTTAAGCTTCTGGCAAATCTGGAATATGAGTTTCGGCTTTTTGGGGATTCAATATGGCTTTGGTCTACAACAGGCCAACATGAGTCCAATTTATCGCTACTTGGGTGCCGATGAAGCCTCCATTCCAGGTCTTTGGCTCGCTGGCCCGCTGACAGGGTTATTGCTCCAGCCAATTATTGGAGCCGTCTCAGATCGAAGCTGGTCTCCTACTTGGGGCCGCCGAAAGCCCTTCATCCTCGCGGGGGCGCTGTTCGGTAGTATAGCCATGATCATGATGCCCAATTCATCGTATGTCTGGATGGCTGCGGGACTAATGTGGATGCTCGATGCAGGCTTAAACTCCGCGATGGAACCCTTCCGAGCCTTCGTGGGCGATATGCTTAACGATAAGCAGCGGCCAACAGGCTTTGCCGTCCAATCCTTTATGGTGGGGTTCGGACAAACCTTAGCCAACTTAATGCCGTACCTGTTACCGCTTCTGGGAATTTCTATGGTGATGTCAGAAGGTCAACTGGCCAATGGGATTCCTAATTCGGTTCGTTACCCGTTCTACATTGGCGCAGCTGCTATCCTGATTTCTGTTCTGTGGACAGTACGAACAACGAAAGAGTATCCGCCTGTCGACGAAAGTCATGAAGAACAGCACGAGTTTAGTGCCGAGGAAAAGAAATCGATTTCATTCTGGCACCTGGCGTTAGCCTTGGGTGGTGCCATTCTGGCCTTCTTTTTTGCCGCACGGATAGGTGGTTTAGTAACAGGTTTATTGTGGGGAGTAGGCGTATTGGCAGGCGGTTACCTGGTACTGATGCTTCCTATTTTCAAAGAGATTCTGGCATCACTTTCGGCTATGCCGACCGTTATGCGACAGCTTTGGTGGGTGAAATTCTTTACTTGGTATGGCCTGCCGCTGATGTGGCAATACCTATCGCTCGCAACAGCTAAATACGCATTTAATGCGCCCGATACCGTGTCGAATAGAGCCGGATTTGAAGAAGGTACCAAGTGGGGTGGCCTTTGCTTTGCTATGTTCAGCATCTCTTGTGCCGTGATCTCGATTTTTATACCTCGAATTGCCAAAGCCATCGGCAGTGCGCGTGCTACTCACGCAGTGTTCCTGACTATTGGAGCTATGGGCTTTTTCCTGACCCTTACGTCTAACGATAAATTTATTTATCTGGCTGGTATGACCATTATTGGTTTAGCCTGGGGGTCTATAATGTCGATGCCTTACTTAATGCTGGCGAGCGCGGTCCCCAAAAATCGCATGGGTGTTTACATGGGTATTTTCAACGGCTTTATCTGTGTGCCTCAGTTTATTGGCATGCTCACCGTACCACTTTATTATGAACCTATCCTCGGCAATGACCCGCGCAACGCCCTTGTGCTAGCAGGTATCTGTTTGTTACTAGCCGCAGCTTCCTGCTTCCTGGTAAAAGAGACCAGAAAGACCAACGAGGAAACCATACCCGTTGAACTTGGTTGAAATTAACATCTGTTCTATTTGCTCTTTTTGTTCTTGTGATTAGTTTTCCGGCGAAATAGCTATTCCTGCGAGCTAATCATAAGAATCATTTTTTATACATGACAAATTCACCCCGTCCATACGCTCTCCTTTCTGTTGGCGAATTACTTGCCGATTTGATTGGCCACCACGTGTCGAGCAGTTTGCTCGATGCACAGGATTTTCGACGCTACCAAGGTGGGAGTCCGGCCAATATGGCAACCAACATGGCTCGTTTAGGGGGTAAAATTGCCTTAGTTTCCTGCGTTGGTAATGATAATATTGGGAAGTATCTGGTCCGGCAGATTGAAGAATCTGGCGTTGATACCCAATACATTACAGCTGACCCATTTGAACCTACAACAATTGTTCTTGTTTCCAGAACGGCTGGTACGCCCGATTTTGTTGCCTATCGTCATGCCGACTGTCAACTCAAACCAGAACAATTACCGGATTCCTTGCTGGCGCAAACTCAGCTATTTCATACGACCTGCTTTGCCTTGAGTCAACAACCCGCTCAGGACACAATTATCGATGCAGCTCGTCGGGCGCAGGCTGCTGGTTGTCAGGTTACGATTGATGCCAATTATGCACCTACCATCTGGCCGGACCGCGACCAGGCCTGGCGTGTACTGACCGATTATTTTGCAGCTGGCGCGTTAGTAAAAGTAAGTGAAGATGACGCCGAACGGCTCTATGGCTCCCCGCAAACACCCGAGCGGATTTTAAGCGATTTTCATAAAATGGGAGCAACAACTATTTGCTTAACACTTGGCCCCAACGGAAGCCTGGTTTCGTATGATGGTGGCGCTAAGCAAGCACGGATACCCGGCAAAAAGATTGATGTTGTGGACGTTACTGGAGCAGGCGATGCCTATTGGGCAGGCTTCCTAACCGCGTACTTAGATGGTTATGCTCCTGGCAATTGTGCGCATGCGGGAGCGGCCTTAGCCAAAATGAAACTAACTAGACAGGGGCCACTACCTGACAAGGTAGATCGGAAACTGATTTACTCGGACTTCGAATAAATTTCTTTAAACGCAAAGGGTGGCACAAAGAACGCTAAGAGAATATTCATTGCGTTCTTTGTGCCACCCTTTGCGTTTAAAATACCTTCCTTACTTTAGGTCTGCCAATTTATCCAGGTCGACATCTTCGAGGGCTGCTTTTATTTTGTCCATGCTGACACCCCGTCCCTTGGCTGACACAATGAATCGCTTGTTGACCAGTACGGCAATTTCACCATCTTTATTGGCGTTGTCGTATTTCTCATACGCTTTATTATCGCCCATTTTAGTGGTTTTTTCGTAACCATTTTCGGTTTCCTTATCCACTTCAATCATCGACCAGGCCGCCAGTCCCATCATCATGGCAGACCCGCCCCCATCAATGAGAGATAGTTCGATGGTTTCGCTACCGTCGTCGTTTCCATATTTTCCAGTTGCGGTCGAAACGGTAAAGCCAGCGGCTCCGTTTTTTTCGCCGGTCGCTTCTTTCCGAGCCAGACCGTCTGCATCGGCGGGTAGTAGTTCTTTGAGTGAGCGAAAATCGACCGTTGCAACGGGTCCTTTTTTACTCAGCTCTTCAGCCTGATTCGCCATTTCTTTTAAGGCTCCTACTGCTCCAAGTGCCGATACTGACTCTTCGTCTTTTTTCTCTTTTTCTTCCTCTTCTTCTTTACTTCCGCCACAGCCAACTAATAACATAACCGGGAGCAAGCCGGCCCAAAGCCAGTTTCGATTTGTTCGTATCATCGCGTTTATCAGATAAGAATGGGGTAAAGGTTAATTGGAAGCAAGCTACTGTTTCTTCCAATATGATCACTATTCTTTTGAGCAAACGTTCTATTCTTTAATCTGCTTGCACAGAACATAGTAGTTCGCATCGACCGTTAACGTTGTGGCGCCCTTGGCTGGTATCGTTTTCCATTGAGCTGTGGGTTGTACTAATTGATACGGTCCTGATTCACCAAAACAGATTCGAACGGGCATGGCAAATCCGGCGACACAATTGGCCCATCGATATTGAATTCCACTTCCTACCGAACGATATTCGAGTACTGGAATTCGGACATCGCGCAAATATTGATCGAAAACAGGTTTTAGGGTAAGCCCCGTTTGCTGGCTCATAAACTGCTCGATCTGAGTTGAAGTAACGGTCTGATGATAGAACGTCTTATTCATCCCACGCAGTAGTTGTCGCCACTTATCATCATTATCCACAAGCTGCCTGATCGTATGTAGCATATTGCCACCCTTGTAATACATATCACTCGAGCCTTCGTGGTTTACGTTATAGGTGCCAATAATTGGGCGATCATTTCGGATGTTCGCTCGACACCCGATTACGTAGGTCGCTCCTGCATCTTTACCATAGTAATATTCTGTAAACAGGCATTCCGAGTAATTCGTGAAGCTCTCATGAATCCACATATCGGCCACATCTTTATACGTAATGTTGTTGGCAAACCACTCATGGCCAGACTCATGAACGATAATGAAATCCCAGAGCAGTCCCCAGCCCGTGCGGGAGAGATCGCGGCCCAGGTAGCCATTCCGAAAACGATTGCCGTAGGTTACTGAACTCTGATGCTCCATGCCCAAATAAGGCGTCTCGACCAATTTGTAGCCATCTTCATAAAACGGATATGGCCCAAACCAGTACTCAAATGCCTTCAACATTTTAGGAACCTGATTAAACTGCGCCTTGGCTGAATCAGCATGTTCCGGTAGTGCATAATAGTTAAGCGATAGTTGTCCTTTCTCGCCGGAATAGGTTTCGTCCCAATGCACATAACGGGCAATATTCAGATTGACACCATAGTTATTGATCGGGTTTTTAACGTACCAGTCGAAGGTTCGGGTATGATCGGGGTTCGTGGTTGTTTTTAGCAGACGCCCATTCGATACATCCATCAAATCTTCGGGAACCGTCACGCTAATCGCCATTGAATCGGGCTCGTCGTACATATGGTCTTTGCAGGGCCACCAGACACTAGCCCCCAAGCCCTGACAGGCTGTAGCAATAAACCAGTTGCCTTCTTTATCGTGCGACCATACCATACCTCCATCCCAGGGCGGACGCTTAGCCACTTTAGGCTTTCCAGCATAATAAACCGTTACCGACTCGTTCTTGCCGGGCTGTTGTTTTTTCGACAGTGTTACAAAAAACGCGTTACCGTCCCGCCGAAAATCGAGTGACTTCCCATCCTGTTCTACGCGTTCTATGCGCAAAGGACGTTGCAAGTCAACCTGCATTATCTGACTAGACTTTAGCACCCGATACCGAATTTCGGTAGAACCGCTTAAGGTACTATCAGTGGGTTGAACGCGAACTTTAAGGTGATAAAATGTCAAATCCCACCAGGACCGTTCGGGTGTAATCGAACCCCGCAACGTATCGTCGTGGGTGAATTGATCGTGTTGCGCTATAGTTAGACTGGGCAACAGCAACAGACAAAACGTTATGAATCGAGTCATGATCTTAGCGTGGACCAGGTGGGCAGTGTGTACGTAAATAAGTCGTGTAGAGTGTTCTCAGATGCTGTTGTGTTCCTTCACCCTCCGAAATTCCATGCGATCGGTTCGGATAGGGCATCACCTGAAATTGCTTGTTGTATTTCACCAACTCATTGATCAGCAGTTCGGCGTTGTCGTAATGCACGTTATCGTCGCCAGTACCATGAATATAAAGCAAGTTACCCCGTAGATTTTTTGCGTACGTAACGGGCGATCCTGCTACAAAATCTTCCCGGTTTTCCTGAGGCAGTCCCATATAGCGTTCCTGATAAATGTTGTCGTAAAACAACTGATTGCCAACGGCCGCTACCGAAATGCCGGTTTTGTAGATCTCCGGGTACTGAAATAGAAGATGCAAGGTTGTCGATCCTCCCCCACTCCACCCCCAAACGGCGACTCGGCTGGTGTCGATAAAAGCATGCTGGGTAAACAGTTTCTTAGCGGCCATGGCTTGGTCACGAATATTTATCCGGCCAATCTGTCGATAGATTGACTTACGCCAGGCTGCTCCTTTCAGGTTGGGCGTACCTCGGTTATCAAGCGCTACATACAGATAGCCTGCGTTGGCCATATCGCCCTGAAAGAGCCGATTCTGGCCAATGGAGAACACATCATTGACCGTACTGGAAGCCGGTTCTCCATACACATAGAAAACGATCGGGTATTTTTTCGTGCTATCGAAGTTGGTTGGTTTTGCCATCCATCCATCTACTGTAACTCCGTCCTCAGTTGTCACATTAAAGAAACTAACGTTAGATTTTGTAACGGGTTTCATTCGGGAAGCAATACTTTCCGATGCGTTGACTGGCTTATGATCGGGCAAGCTTATCCACTCCTGCACGGATGGAGTCTGGTAATTTGTGAATGTGTGCTGAGCCAACTTCCCATTGGGAGAAATCACATAACTGTGGGACCCGTCCAGTCCAGCAGGTGTTAGCCGCTCTGCTTTGCCTTTACCATCTAATCGGGTGCGATAGAGATACCGCTGGTTCGTATTCTGAGGGGATGCAATAAAGTAAATCTGATTGGTGGCTTCGTCTATATGACTAACCGATTCAATATCATACGAACCGGGGGTCAATAGTGTCTCGCCTTTCCCGTCTATACCCACTCGATAGATATGCCGCCAGCCATCTTTTTCGGAAACCCACACGAAGGCTTTCCCTCCATTGAGCCATTCTCCATCCGGATCATTGCTATTTCGTACCCGAACATCTACCCAAGCCTTGTCGGTTTCGGTATAAATTGGTGTAATCGACTGGGTTCCGGTGTTACAGACAAACAGTTTGCTTTCGTTCTGTTTGCGATTCAATTGCTGCACAAATAGATTTCCGCTGCTGGGTATCCAGTCCATACGGTTCAGGTAATACTGTTGCGGATCACCAGGAATAGCTAACCAGACTGTAGGTCCACCTGTTGCCGAGACAACGCCAATACGGGTTGGCGATGGAGCTTCGCCCACTTTCGGGTACTCGACTGGTATGACGTGTGAATAAACGGAGTCGGTTGTATTCAACATCAGGTAATCACGAATTTTGGTCGCATCTACCTGCCAGTAGGCAATCTGTTTACTATCGGGGCTCCACCGGAATCCATCCCGACAGCCGAACTCTTCTTCATATACCCAGTCGAACGTACCATTGATACGTTTGCGGGTTCCGTCGGTTGTGAGTTGAGTCACCTGACCTGTTGCGACATCTTCGACAAAGAGGTTATGTTCACTGACATAGGCAACGGCGCGTCCGTTAGGCGACAGTTTAGCAAACATCAATGATTGTGCGGGACGTTCTTTCCCAACCTGGCGAACCAGACCCGATGCGCGATTAATCAGGTAATAGTCTCCTCGTGTGTTGTATCGCCAGACACGGGCGGTATTGGTAAAAATCAGGACATTCGCACTATCGGGCGTGAACACAAAGTCTGAAATAGACAGGCGTTGATTATTTCCTGGCGCTCGTAATTTGTCTTGCGGAATTAATACGGTTTTAGTTCCTGTCCGAATATCAGTCAGGGCAAGGTCCCCCTGAGTACCGGTAACGTAGGCATTTCCATCGGCAGTCCAGTGCATTTGCCGACCGGGAACCTGAGCTTCAGCAATGCGAGCGCTCAGAATTACAAAAAGAATAAGCAGGTTTCTGGGCGAAACAAAAAAGGGCGAGTTCACAAATGAAGTGTATTTTAACGGAAGTTATCGTCAAAAATACGGCATTTTCCGGGTTCTCATAATACGCTGGGGCTTCTCGCGATTTCTCTTAACTGGAAAAGCCGATTTCCACAGAAATTCTGCAGGAATCGGCTTTTTCAGGTACGCAAACGAGTCAATTTCTAGGATTCTATCTCCTTCGGTTCGTCTCGTACTGGTATCACCACTGGACTTCGATAACTCCGCACGATGAAGTAAACACCCATTAATACAGCTGGAATACTCAAAAGTTGGCCTACGTTCAGTGGTAGACTATCTTCAAAAGGCACCTGATTTTCTTTCAGGTATTCGTAAAAGAACCGGAGTCCAAATACCCAGATCAGAAAAATACCCAGCATACTGCCACGAGGAGTGAGTTCTTTCCTGCGATTCCAGAACCAAAGCAGAATAAAAAATAGCACTAAGCACGACAGCGATTCATATAATTGAGCTGGGTGACGTGGGATTTTTGCGTATTCGTTATTCTGCATAAATACAAATGCCCAAGGTACATCTGTAGGACGACCAACAATCTCAGAGTTCATCAGATTACCGAACCGAATGCAGGCTCCCGCCAATGCAACCACGATAACAATGCGGTCTGTCACCCACAGGAACGTCTGGTTCGTAAGCCGACTTTCTTTTCGGCGCGAATAAAGCCACAACCCTGTTAGAATGCCAATTGTAGCGCCGTGACTTGCCAATCCTGCAAATGGGGGAGTAATAACGGTTAAAGGATGGTGTAACAGGACATCGGGTTCATAAAAGAGGAAATGACCGATCCGAGCTCCCAGAATTGTTGCGACAACCATGTAAATAAGTAGTGTGTCGGTGTCGGCAACGGGCTTGTCTTCTTTTTTGAAAATGTAGCTCATAATCTGCATTCCAATCAGAAAACCCAGCGCAAACAGCAATCCATACCAACGCACTGAGAACGAGCCAATGTGAAAAATTTCGGGATTAACTTCCCAAATAATGTATTGAAGCATAAAACGAGTTAATACGTTTGAGGTTTCTGGGTCAACTACTCATCTGCAACTTGAAACAGTAAACCGCACCGGCGGCCCGGATGAAATATTGAACTAGATAACGATGATTGGCAAAGATACGTATTGCGGGAAAGTTTTTGGCAGTTTTGCTGTTTATGCGTGTATGATGAAATCAATTCTAATTAGGCTGGTTAAAATTTATCAGGCCATTGTGTCACCTTACTTTCCAAATGCCTGCCGCTATACGCCAACTTGTTCGCAATATACGATTGAAGCAATTGGCAAACATGGTGCTATTCGGGGTGGTTGGATGGGGCTGAAACGAATTAGTCGATGCCATCCCTGGGGTGGTCATGGCTATGATCCCGTACCGTAGCCTGGCCGTTACTCTTTAGCCGATAACGTTTAATCATTCGTGCTTAACGATAATGACATTTTGGCTTAAAAAATAAACTCGCCCGATTTTTGACTGACGACTTCCGACGAATGACTAACAACTACTATGATTGGGATTACTGCCGATAATAAACTCAAACGCCTGATTGTTGTAGGCGACCGAGTATTAATAAAACCTAAAGATCCGACCGACCGTACGTCTAGCGGGCTGTATTTACCACCAACGGTTCAGGAAAAAGAACAGGTTCAGGCTGGTTATGTCATTAAAGTTGGACCAGGCTACCCCATTCCCTCGCCAACGGAAGACGAACCCTGGAAAGAAACCGAAGAGAAAGTAAAATACATGCCACTTCAGGCACAGGAAGGCGATGTTGCACTTTACTTACAGCGCAATGCCATCGACGTTCAATATGAAGGTGAACAATATGTCATTGTTCCACAAGGTTCGATTTTAATGCTGGAACGTCTGGAGGATCTGTAGTCTGAACCGGGATTTTAACAAGATTTAAAAGATTTTCAGAATTATGAGTGCTATTGTATTAATTCTGAAAATCTTTTAAATCTTGTTAAAATCCCGGTTCAGACTTACTGCGTATCCAAAAACCGTAACACACTGGCAAATTCAGCCCAGGATTTGAGTTTGAGCTTTTGATCGGCTACATACTGGTCGATAAGCGTTGCATATTGCGGAAATAAACTGATCAGGGTCTTTTTGCCAGGCGTAACCGACTTCATTTCGCCATCCGATAATTTCACGAAATAGTTCTCAACAGGTGGCTGTACTTTCGGAAGCCAGACATAATATTCTTCCCGTTTTATATATTTCTTCTGCCCATAATCGACGGACATTGCGTCGTTGTTGCTTTTGACATTGGCAAAAATGTATCTCACAAATTTAGTCTTTCGTCCTTCGAAAAGAATCTGATAAAAATCAATAGCAGACCTTGATCCGATAGCGGGGAAACCTTTCTGGAAATGCATGGTATCGGCTGCCAGAATCACGAAGTCAACGACTTGATTAACCGGTGCCACAATTCGATCACCCTGTTTATATTCTATCTCACCAGTCTGCGTATTGTAGCGCAGTTTAGCCGGTACACGTTTGTTACCAACCACCATCCAGCCATTATTCAGCGAATCATTCGGTATATAAGGCGACCCTTCAACACCATGAAAATTGGTAAACGTAGGCGCTGAAATACGAACATTCTGGGCATTGCCATACTCAACCTGAGCCGGGGCATAGGTTGTTGTAAGCACTGTTAACGTAATGAGTGCAGAGTAAAATCGACTATCCATAGTATTTACAGGTATTTTCAAGGGATGGTCTGAACCGCACGGGCCGCCCGTGCGGTTCTTACTGCGTATCCAAAAATCGCAGCACACTGGCAAACTCAGCCCAGGATTTAAGTTTTAGTTTCTGCTCTGACAGATACCGGTCGATCTGACTGGCATATTGTGGAAACAGGCTCGCCAATGACTTTTTACTAGCTACTACCGACTTCATTTCGCCATCCGATAATTTCTCAAAGTAATTCTCTGTGGGCGGTTTTACCGTAGCGATCCAGACATAATGTTCTTCCAGCTTTCGGAATCGTTCCTTACCATAATCATTCTGCATCTGGTCGGTATTCGCTTTAATATCCGAACGAATATGCTTCACCAATTTGGCTTTACGACCGTTATACAGGATCTGATAGAATTCATTGGCTGTCCACGTGCCCGCTGCCGGAAAACCTTTCCGAAAAAGGATCGTATCAGTCGTCATGATAGCAAATTCGGTAACCGGATTGATCGGGGTTACTACTTTATTATCCTGCATATATTCTACTTCACCCGTCTGACTATTGTACCGAAGTTTGGTTGGCGTTCGCTTGTTATTGATCACGAGCCACCCCTGCTGTACTGTATCTGATGGCACATAAGGCGATCCTTCTATATTGGAATAACGTGTTCGCAAAGGGTCATACAGCCGAATAGCCTGGTTTGTATTCGCCCCCGAGGAGGTTATACTTAATTGTGCCTGTGCATAGCCCATTGTCAAAACCAATAGACTAGTCAGGTTGAAGTAGAATCGTTTTTGCATGGTTCCAGGTTACTGTTCACCAAATTTAACAGCTTCAGTGATTCCTTTCCATGTATCGGTACGAAAAGGTACAGCCGGGAAACCCTCCTGATTATATAAATTTACTTCGCCATTATCATCGG
Source organism: Spirosoma arboris (assembly GCF_009754945.1). Classification (GTDB taxonomy): domain Bacteria; phylum Bacteroidota; class Bacteroidia; order Cytophagales; family Spirosomataceae; genus Spirosoma; species Spirosoma arboris. Next base: position 79,394 of record NZ_WPIN01000015.1, on the reverse strand, counting down.
CCCATCCATAATGCACCGCTACTGGGCTGCTCACCGAATCGGCGTGAACGATCACGGTATTACCCTGAATATCAGCCTTGGCGTAGTAAAATTTATGGTCTGCACCAGCCACTTCAAATCCTTTCAGATAACCATATTTATCCTTTACCCATAAGCCGCTACCTGTGCTACTAAACGTGAGTATAGCTCGATTACCATCAATGGTCATCTTGTCGAACTGTGGCCCGGCACTAACTCCCGCTTTCTGATAGGCAATTCGCATGGCTTCAGCGGCTAAGCGTTTGCCCACATCCTGCTTGTTTTTCGGGTGAATATCCGATCGCTCACCAATATCAGACGTGACAGCCATACCTGTATTGGGTAATTGCAATGTCATGGTCTGCGCTTCCCGTAGTTCTCCCCACGTACTTCCATGCCGACTATCGCCATTGGACGCATTGAAACTGGCCAATTGAACAAATAGAAACGGGAAATCGTAACCCCAGTGCTTCCGCCAATCCTGAATCATTAGGGGAAACGTTTTCCGATATTGATACGCTCTCCCCGCATTCGACTCACCCTGATACCAGATAGCGCCTTCAATCGCATATGGAATGAGTGGGTTCAGCATGGCATTGAACAATTGCGTAGCATAGGTATTTGGACCTGGTTTATAGGACGAAGCAAAGACATTGGCTACCCGATATTTCCATTGAGCCGACAGCGGAATGTCGATGTTATCGCCTGAAATATGAAATTCAGGCAGTGTTCCCATTAATCCCCCTGCCCCACCTGTATCGACCACACGAATAGCAATAACATTACGGCCTGGTTTCAGCAAGCCTTCAGGCAGCAGATAGTCGCGAGGACCTCCCCCTTTTTTATGCCCCACGAACTGGCCATTTACGAACGTCGAATCCTGATCATCTACAGAGCCAAGGTGGAGGATCATTTTCTGCAACATTTTTCCTTCAGGAATGACCACCTCCTGCCGAAGCCAGACAACTCCATCTAGCGTGGGTAAGCCCCGCCACTCCCAATCACTAGGCATAGTCATTGATTTCCACTGACTATCATTTGCATCAGCTGCCGACCAGGTCCATTCTTCGGTACTTGTGGGCAAACCACCCTGCTGATTCTTCACTAACAGTTGGGTTCGCTCCTGACCGCTTTTGAGTACCTCTTCGTAGGAGCCGGGTAATTTATTGGCAACTACCTTCAGCTCATCATTCTGGTTCATGGCTTCGCGACTTGTCCATGTTTCAGAATGGGTTCCGCCCCACGACGTGTTAATGAGCCCAATCGGTACATTTAATTCCTGCTGGAGCTGCTTGGCAAAGAAATAGCCAACGGCGGTAAAACTGGGGGCTGTTTCGGGCGTGCATACCGCCCAATCGCCTTCGATATCGTCTTTGGGCGTTAGGCTAATGTCTTTTTTGACCAACAATTGTCGGATGTTCGGGTAGTTAGCTATTGGAATTTCAGTTTTAGCATTGGCTGCTGCACGTAGCGGCCATTCCATGTTTGATTGCCCGGAACATATCCAGACTTCGCCCGCCAATACATCATCGAACGTAACTGCGTTTTTCTTGCCTTTCACCAACAGTTGATATGGCCCACCCGCTTCCATTGGATCAAGCGTAACACTCCATTTCCCGCCTTTGTCCGCTTTCGCCGTTTTCATCTGGGCATTCAGCGTTACGGTTACTTTCTCACCAGGATCTGCCCAACCCCAGACGGGTACCGGCTTACGGCGTTGTAACACCATATGCGAGCCAAAAACCTTCGGTACACGTACATCACCAAAAGCTGTTTGAACAGTACTAACACTAAAGAAAAAGAAATACCATATCAATCGATTCATGTGTATTCAGGGGTTTAATGAACAGAAATGCCGTATCCGACACGCACAAAAAAGGCGGCTATCTCAGCCGCCTACTCCCTTAAAATTCTGTCGTGATTTATTAGTTTTTTCCTAGCCGACTTTTACCCTGTAGTTCCAGCACATTCGATTGATGTCGTCGAGTAGCATAGGTGTATCGAAGTGTTAGCCCGTAACTCATTCCAGTACCAGCTCCCTGAAGTTGAGCTTGCTCGGAAGGCATCCGATTGGCCGTATACGTCACATTGGTAGTTACAGCATTGGAAAGTCCCCAGAGTTTACGGGCAGAAATACCCAGATCAATGGCGTTGCTTAATCGAACGTTATACTCCACACCTAATTCGGCCAAAGCAGTCATTTGTGAACTATTGTGTGACTCGCTGGTCAAGTGAAAGTATTCGGGTGTTTCCCATCGGCCCTGATACCGGTAGCCAGCGACAGAAACCCTGTTTTCTTCCTGACTGCTATTGGGTACAGCCCACATGCCACCACTCACCCAAAAGCCTGATCGCAGCCAGGGTTTGCTGGTTGACAACAAAAGTCGCTTGCCCCGTAGGATAAACGCACTTCGGTCATTGGTAGCTCGAAGCGATAAAGGCGGGCTGGTGTTGCTGATCGCCAGTTGGGTATGAATAGGCATTCGGGCGTATCCGCCCTCTACTACCCAGCGCTCACGATATGTCCAGCCGAGCAAAACACCCCAGCCTGGTTTACCAACAAGATCACTTTCAACTAGGCCATTAATAGAGTTATCGAGTTGGGCGCGATCCGTTCTTACGAAACCATCGAGGGCAACATACCAGCGATCGCGAATTTGAGGTCCACCGTAACGGGTCAGCAGTCGATTATATTGCTGGCTCTTTTCAGGCACCCGATAATAGTCCGTAACGCCCTGACCAAAGGCGGGCAATACGGCTAAGCCGAGCAGTACATACAGCAAGTAGCGTTTCATCATCGATTATCGGCTAGGTGTTTCGCAAATAACGCTATAAACGTTTGTTTGTTAACCACTTATAGTGCTTTTTTTCATTAACGGTCGATTAAATTATCACACAGTCAGTTAGCCCACTATTTTTGCTCGAGTTCGCAAACAAAATCGATTATTTTCAAGCAGAAAAAGGCGATTATAAAACAGAAACGCCCAACCAAAAGGCCAGGCGTTTTTGTTTTATTGACTCAGCAAATTTAATACCTATCTATACTGAGAACCTCTTATCAACCGTGTTTCATCACGGGCACCGAAATGGTCATATTATCCCAGGAAATGGCAATGCTGCTATTGGCAGGCGTAATTGTCAACTTTTCGATGGGCGTTTTATTCATCGAAACCGGCACTTTGATTGTAGCCACATCAGTACCTTTAATTTTCTCGTAGTCATAAGCACCCCATTGGCCCAGCGTGCTGTTCAGAATAACACTCCACTCTTTTTCGCCCGGAATTGTAAACAAGGTATATGTTCCGGCTTTCACCATTTTATCGCCGAACATAACGTCGCTTTTGAAGGTCACTTCAGTGGCTTCATTAGCGCCTGTACGCCAGACTTTTCCATATTTCTCCAGGCTACTTGAGCCATCTGCACCAAATATAACCCGACCTTTTTTGGAAGGCTGCCCATAAACGACTTTGATATTTTTATCCGGACTTTCAGCCGTTATTTTCGGGCTCGCTGGTGGTTGCGCCTGTACTAGCGATACCATCGTTAGGCAGAGAACGAATACTGCAATAAGGTTTTTCATGTTTGACAATTAATTTGTTTGATCACCGTATACTAAACGGCGTAAAGTAAACGATAGTTTTTTGATAGCGGTGCAAATAGTGGGCCAAAGGTGGTATTTTTAGGCCTGTATCTATCCCACTAAGTTACGTAAACATACCTTTTCTCTAACCCGAACGCCCAACATGGCAACGACCTATTTCAGCAAACGAAATCTGCACTTTCTACTTCACGAAGTTTTCAAGGCCGAAGAGCTAACAAAATATGAGTACTTCAGTGCCCACGACCGCGAGACATTTAACCTTGTGCTCGACTCGGCGACTTACATTGCCGATACCCTCATGCACCCGCACTTAAAGGAAGTCGATAGGAATCAACCTGAACTCAAGAACGGTCAGGTTACTGTCCATCCGAAGATAAAAGAATATCTGAAAGCAATGGGCGAAGCAGGCCTGATTGGAGCGGGCTTTTCTTTTGACAATGGAGGCCAGCAACTACCCAAAATGATCAATTCGTGCGTTAGCTTTATTCTTATGGCAGCCAACAATGGTATGATGTACACGGGACTTACATCGGGGGCAGCTCACCTGATTACGTCTTTCGGTACACCCGAATTGAGCGAAGCCTACGTACCCAATCTGTTGACCGGCATCTGGCAGGGAACGATGGCCCTGACAGAGCCTCAGGCAGGTTCGTCACTCTCAGATGTTACGACGTCGGCTACCCCTCAGCCCGACGGTAGTTATAAAATTAAAGGGCAGAAAGTATTTATCTCGGCGGGTGACCACGATGCAGCAGAGAACATTATTCACCTGATGCTAGCCCGAATTGATGGCGCTCCGAAGGGTACGAAGGGTATTTCGTTATTTGTAGTACCCAAATATCGTCCGGATGGTCAGGATAACTTTGTCGATAATGACGTTACCTCAACGGGTGTGTACCATAAGATGGGGCAAAAAGGGGTTCCGACTATGCACTTAACTATGGGTTCTAATGACAACACCATTGGGTACCTCGTTGGGCAACCGCATCAGGGTTTACCCTATATGTTCCAGATGATGAACGAGGCCCGAATTGGGGTTGGTATGACAGCCACTGCTATTGCTACAGCAGCTTATTACGCAGCGCTGGAATATGCCAGGGAGCGTCCACAAAGCCGACGATTAAATCAGAAAAATCTACTGGACTCTCCCCAGACACCGATTATCAATCACCCCGACGTCCGGCGTATGCTATTGTTTCAGAAAGCGGTCACTGAGGGCTCTTTATCGTTACTCCTCGAAGCGGCTCGTCTCTACGATATCAGTGAGGTAGCCGAAGGGGAGGAAAAAGAAAACGCGTTCCTGTTGCTCGATTTACTAATGCCCGTGGCCAAATCGTACCCCTCCGAAATGGGCGTTCAATCGGTAAGTCAGAGCGTTCAGACATTTGGGGGTTATGGGTTCACGGAAGATTTTCCAGTCGAGCAGTTGTATCGCGACATACGTATCACCCCGATTTACGAAGGTACAACGGGTATTCAGGCACAGGACTTATTGGGCCGCAAGATGACCATGAAAGGAGGTAAGGCTCCAAAATTGCTGTTTGCCGAAATTGGAAAAACCATTGCAGACGCCAGCACACACGATGATCTGAAACCCTATGCCGATCAGCTCACCGCCGAGCTTAAACGTATACAGGAGGTGATGTCCAGCCTGATGCCCTACGTACAACAAGGAGACATTGAACGGTACTTATCTGACGCTACGCTTTTCCTGGAACTATTTGGTGTTGTCATCATAGCCTGGCAGTGGCTCAAGCAGGCTGTTGTAGCTAAGCAAGCCTTGCTGACCCAAAATCCAGAAGGTGATGAACTAGCTTTCTATGAAGGCAAAATTCACACGATGAAGTTTTTCTTCCACTACGAAGTTCCGAAAACGCTGGGTCTGGCAGTACGTCTAAAAGATACCGAAGTGCTTACAATTGTGACGGAGAAGGAATTGGCGTTGTAAAAAGAGATTAGGCGATTGCGAGTAAAATATCAGCAGGTATATCTAAACGAGCAGATATGGCTTTAACCTGCCGGATAGAAAGTGGTCGTTTTTGATGAAGCAGCTCTGATAGGCGGCTTTTGCCGCCTACCAGTTCCGCCATTTCTACTGTCGTTACACCCAGTTCTTCCATCTGGTATTTAATGGCTTCAATTGGGTCTAAATTCTCTATAGGAAATTCCCGGTGTTCGTAATCATGAACTAAAATGCTGATCAATTCTAGTAAGTCCATTTCAGGAGTACCTGATTCAGCATCAATCAATGTTTCGATCAACGCAATTGCTTCGTTGTATTGCTGCTCCGTTTTGATAGGGCGAGCAATATAGTTCATTGGTGCTATAGCTTCCATGTGTCTGTTATACTCAGTTCAAACAATCGGCATTTCCAATATTCATTTCAATTCCTCACAGGTACGATTGGAAGACCCACAATTACTTCAACACGACTATTCAGCGGTGAATTCCAATTCCTCATTGATACGATTATAAGCTGTGCCAATGCAAAGGATTTACGTTTATATCCTCAATTCCTCACTGGTATGGTTAGGTCGACTTAAATTTCGGCGACAAAATGGGCCGTTTATAATGTAAATCTCTCACAGATAGCATTGTTTAAAGTTTCCTATCTGGTACAGAATCTACTTTGTGCGCTTTCAATTCCTCACAGGTACGATTAGAACTGATTTAATTCATCAACTACTTATACAGTCCTAAATAGCGCTCGCATCGTTGATTTTGTCATACTCTTTATGCGTATCGATAAAACGAATATAACATGTCTGAATTTCGTATTGAAACTTAACGATAAGCCTATAATCGTTACGACGAATATTAAAAACAATCCGGTTATTACCTACCGTATCAGCACCAGGGAAGCTCCCGATAACCTCATTCGAATTTGACCAACGTCGACTTGTTATCTTTTTGTACCATAACTGTAATCCTACTTTTGCATTGGGCTCCCGTTCCCAATATTCCCTCAATGTTTTTATTTTAATCACTCGCATAAAACTCTTCTTCATGTGCAATGATTTTACATTGATGGCTATAAGGAACTTAATCGGTTACCGATTTGGTAACCGGAGATTAACATTACAAGGTTCCCAATTTGGTAAAATTAATTTACCGCCCGCAAATCCCTTTAAAATCGCAGTATTGGCAGGTTTCTAGTTTATCCGTCTTCTTAAACGGTTCAGCTACGTCAAGTAGTTGGCGAATTAGTTGCCGCAACAACTCTTCTGAGTCTTTAATGTATTGATCTGGATCATCGTTGGTATCAAACCGAACGGGGTTTGTTTTGAATCCGCCATTGATATCACGAAATGAGTAGAAACCCGCTTCGACAGGCAAGCCTTTAGCCGGAAAAATATCTCGTTTACCTTTATCACGAGGTAGACCACCATATTCACTAATATTCTTGAGAGCCAAGTAGCGATAAAGCCACAACTGTCTCATTTTTTCTTCTGCACCGTCTTTCAGCAATTTTTCGGTCAAATCAGCAGGTGTTTTTTCGGGTAGTTTAACACTGCCCGTTTTGTAGTCCACAATCCGAATTTGATCTCCGAACTTTTCGATGCGGTCCACTTTACCAGCAATACGTACATTTATTTCCTGACCGCCATCCAGAGCCACCTTCAAATAGGTTTCGAGGGTTTGCTCCGTACCAATAACTGTCAATCCAGCCAATTTGCCTTGTTCCCGCTGAAAATCGAGCATGAGTTTCTGGGCAAGTTCGTATAGCAGCAGGTTCATACCTGACTCAATTACCCGCCCTTTCATTGACTTTGCGAACTCTTCCTCCAAGAGGTTCTTGATAATCAACTCATCAATTGGTCGTTCCAGCAAGCGATACTCTTTATCCAATCGTTCCAGAACCATGTGGAGCCAACTCCCGAATTCGGCAGCGCCCATTTTCTCTTCAATGTCTTCCTCTTCACTGATATTCACGATTCGGCTGAAATAGAAGCGCATGGAACAACTCACGAACTGATTAAGATAGGATGGATATAACCCTCGTGTCGTTAATGTTTTGATCAATTCGGTGCGAATGGCATCGGTTTTGGGTACTCGCAAATCTGTCAGATCCGCTACAGTATTGGCACCCTTTCGGCCAAAGCGAACAGTCGGGTGACTAATTCGGATGAGTCCTTTCGAACGGGGAACCAGTTCATGCTCAATCTGCCGAATGAATCGACTTTGTTCACCTTTACTATTTCCATACGCATCGGTCGAAGTGGTGTGTAGGAGCACAATCTCGTTTGCCCGTTGCAGTAGTCGGTAAAAGTGATAGGCCATCACAGCTTCCTGCTCCCGATAAGTGGGCAAGTGTAATTCGGCCGCAATATCGAAGGGAATCAACGAGTTCAATTTCCTCGATTGCGGCAAAATCCCTTCGTTAACCGATAGAATAATAACTCGATCGAAGTCCAAAGCCCGCGTTTCGAGCATCCCCATTATTTGCAACTGGCTCTTTCCTTCACTCGTAAACGGGATGCTCGTTTGCCGAATTAATTCATACAAAAACTGCCGAAAACTTCGCACCGTAACGGCTACGGGTTCGGAGCTTAGAGGTGGAGGAATGAAGTTAAAGTTTATACTTAGCTGCTCCTTGTTCCCAGTTCTGCGCCCCCTGCTCCGTATAGTCTGTTCCGCGCTCCTTGTTCCCTGCTGAGTACTCTCTTCCTGCCGTTCCAGCGTCGCTTCGAGTTGTTTGAGGAGCGTAAAAAAAAGATAGAGGTATTCTATTTCGATTGCGTCCTGGCTAACCCGGTATACATCGCGCAATAACTCAATTAATTCGTAGAAAACGCGAATGGCTTTCATTGGGGCATCATTGGGCCAACGGGCAAACAAAACCCGAACAAGCGGATCATCCTGCCCCAACTCCCGCATTTCTTTTTCGGTCAGATAAACGCGTTGATCTTTTACAATGACCTTTGCAATCCATTGAAACAAAGGTTCTGGTGGCAAAACGTCGCCCGATTCCAGCGCTTCACCCGGCCACATAAGGCCCCGAATTCGCTCGTATTGTTTTACAAACGGATGATTCAGGACCTTTACCACATGCCGGTGATGGTATTTAGGAATCCGCAGGTCACGGCCATCCTTCGTCCGAAATTCGTGTACCGTTCGCTGCATCTCAAACAACGTATCGACCAGCGTAAACAACAGCGACGACCGTAGTGACAAGCCCATCGTAACGTTCAGATCGGTCACGTTTTCGTCGAGAGCGTACAAGACCGGTATGAGCAAGGTTTCGTCGGCCAGAACGATAGCGGTCTTAGGCATAGAGCGAGGGGCATGGGGCGCGGAGTTCGAAGTCTGATCATCCATAACTCCTGCTCCCCGCTCCGTGCTCCCTGCCCTCTGCCAATCACTATAAATTTTCCCAGCCACTTTGGCCTGCATACTGGCATTCGGTACGCCTACGACGCGAATATTTTTCTCCGTACCAAGCAGATTATTCGACAGTTGAGCAAGGTCTTCCTGATTCTGTTTCGAGAAAAACCAGCCATTGTCGCGGTATCTGCGCAGAAATTCACCGGCTTCCTGTCCCCAATCGCGGATGTAATATTGGTCTGCATCCCAGATAAGTTCCGCTTTCTGAGCATCGACCAACACTCGAATAATATGCTCTTCGGCCCGGCTGAGGGCGTTGAAACCTACAAAATACACGCGCTCATAAGCCAGATTATCCCGAATCAAGGTTTCGACATTCTGGGCCAGTAACCGGTAGGCCATACCTCGATACGCTAATCGCTCTTCGGTTAGGCGTTTGTGCAGGGCATTGTAAGCCGTATGTAAGTTTTCGAAAAGTTTGAAATAGCGACTCGTTCCAGGTGTTTCGACAATTGGCTGCGCCGATGAAGGTCTGTCGACCTGCCAGCGTTCGAGCGCTTTGGCCGCCGTTAGATAGCTAAAGAGTTCGGTTGGGCTAACGAGGTATTGGTCAATGCGGTCGAAGTCGGCTAGTAGCACCGACGCCCAGCCAATAAACTGCTCAAACTCGACTTGGGGATCAATTTCCTTGAAAACATCGTAGAGTTCGAATAGTAAACTGACAGAATCAATCAGCTGTACACCAGCGGCCTGCGTAATAAAATCATCAACGGCCAGTGCATGGGGGGCTAAAAAAGGGCGATCAGAAAGCGCGGCCAGCTCGTCCAGAAACACTGACACCGCCCGACGTGTAGGCAGAATCACCCAAACATCGCTCAGACTAGGGCCGTGCTGGTCAAAAATTCGTTGAGCCGTTTGTTGAAGAAAAGTCATTAGCCGGTGAGTATAGAATCGAACAGTAAAGATAACCCAACCGTCGGCGACAGTTATCTGAACAGACGGATAAATTCCTTAATGTGGTTAAGGTACACCCTATCGGTTTCGCCACGATTTTGCGCTAATTCACTGAGGGCAAGCCATTGATTCTGATAAAATATCGTATCGAAAATAGGCTGGCGGAGATAGTCAAATTCAGAAGAGAAATCAATTGATTTACTATTGGTGTTTGTTCGCTCTAGGCCAATTTCCAACTGCCCACCTGCCTTACGTGTGTAGATAACGATGCGATTAAACAACTTGTCCTGGTCCGCTTTAGCAAGGTTAAGTGGAATTTGCCGGTACGCTTCGTCGTGTATATCAATGGGCGAAAAGCGACCGACACCGGTACGTTGCTTATCGCTTTCAAACCGCTGGAATACACCCAGCAAACTATCCTGACGATGCACGGCCAACGCATGGGCTTCGCACAGGAAACCAGCCTGTTTAATTTCCCTAGCTGTCCGTTCAATGACGGCATAAGTGCGCATCGTACCTTCGATAATAAAATTACAGCGTAATCGAAGGCATTCGGCTTTAACATATTCGACTAATGCGTTGGAGAAAGGTTGCGTGTATTTGGGAGCATTCTGCCCGTATTCTTCATCTATTTCCTGCGCACGAGGATGATATTGACGATACTCGTCACCATTGATTTCGATGAACTTATGCTCAGAATTAGCTTTCTGTACGTAGTCAAATAGTCTTGTTTTGCCCGATGCTGGCTGACCGCCAAGGAGTATGCCAATAGGCTGTTGATTAATGTAGGTAAGCTTACGTAGGAAGTACTTTTGATTTAGTCGCCTTTTAGCTCTTTCTAATTCTTTGTCAGAAAACTCGTGCAATTCCATGCTGGGTTATATAAACGACTTAAGGGTTTTCAACCGACCCTTAATATAAGGAGCATATTGCGTGTTCACTTTTTCTAGTAACTCGGGCGTATTTTCTCTCCTATAGATTTGGCTGATTTCGTCTTGCAATAACATTATACGCTGATTATGATATTGATAGTCTGCATTAGCTTGAACTTCTGGGCTATCTTCATCAAAACCAACGCTTTCAAAAGCATCCAACACATTGATAAGCAATCTATTCTGATCCGCAATCATCTTGCCGATAATCTCAATCGCAACATCATCTTTAATCCAGGGCAATACGTGCATCTCCATAATGCTGTTCGGTTTCTTTACTAACCAAATGTAACGAAAAAAGTAGACAACTTAATGCATCCGGTCACTCCGAACCTCCAGATTGGCCATGATGTCGGCTTCAATAACCAGAAAATCTTTCCAACGCTCCCGAACCTGTTTGGCAGGCAAGTATGTTTCGGCCAGTTCGATGAACGTTCGGTAGTGACCTGCTTCCGAAATCATCAGCTCGCGGTAGAATTTCCGTAAGCTTTCGTCGGCGATATGTTCGGAAAGGAGCTTGAATCGCTCGCAACTTCGGGCTTCGACAAGCGCGTTGATGAGTAGATTATCTAACATCTGCCCATGCTGATCGCCACTTGTCCGGCGAATTCGGGAGCGGAGTTGATTGACATACTCATCCTTTCTCTGCCGACCGAGCGGGATATTGCGCTTAGCCAGTTCTTTGAGTACTCGTTGAAAATGTCCCCATTCTTCGGTTACGATTGGCGTTAATACCTCCACCAGTCTTACTTTTTCGGTGTACATAACAATGAGCGAGATGCATGACGAAGCAGCTTTCTGTTCGCACCAGGCATGGTCGATCAGGATTTCACCGATATTCATTTCGGCAATATTGACCCAGCGTGGGTCGGTCGGCAATTCAAGTCCTAAAGTTGTGAGCGACATATAAATAGTGCCTTATTCCCTCGCGATTGAGCAGGTAATACGACTAAATACAAAGTTAACTATTGGCTGCATATTGCGCTACGTAACATCCTGCGCCCGTTTTGTGTTGTTCGACTATAGTTGTTCTTCTATGAAATCGTTTGTCCCCGCCTTTTTTCTGTTTCTTTCTATTTGGCTGTTTTTTGGCTGCAACCAACAACCAGATGAAAAAACGAACACGGTCATCGACATCAATCCGGCGAAGCTACCAACCCTACGTCCCGGCGAAGCGGTGGCTACCGTAGCGGGAGGTTGTTTCTGGGCTGTGCAGGAAGAAATGAAATCGTTGAAAGGGGTTCGGGAAGCCGTTTCGGGTTACGCTGGTGGTGATTTGGAATACCCAACTTATGAACAGGTCGGGACAGACCAGACGGGACATGCCGAAACCGTACAGGTTTACTACAACCCCAAGGTGATTTCCTATGATGTTTTGCTCGATGCTTTCTTTGCTGGACATGATGCAACCCAACTGAACCGACAAGGGCCTGATATCGGTAAACACTACCGCTCAGCGATATTCTATCGAACGCCCGACGAGAAAGCTCGCATTGAAACGGCCATTCGTCGCGAAAATGCATCAGGCCATCACAAAGTCCCGGTTGTAACCCAGGTGGAGTCATTCAAGGTATTCTATCCCGCCGAAGTTTATCATCAAGATTACTACCGACACAATTTGCATACTAACTTATATCTTCAGCTCGTCTCAAAAGCCAAAGTGGAAAAATTTCGAGAAGAGATGGAAGGGAGGTTGAAGGAGGATTGATTGTTCCTGGTTTCAGGTTTCAGGTTTCAAGTTCAGTAGCGCCACTAACCTGAAACATTGAACCTGAAACAATCAGTTTTACATTCGGCCCGCCCTGCAACAATTTGTCAAGTCCCGCAACCGTTCGGCCAAATCTGATATTGTTGGATTGACTCGAACCTCGTAACATTGTTCAGTATTTCACGCACGGGTATCGCCCGCAACTGACAGACAACTATGCCAGAACCTGATAAGTCAATTGGTCGTAAAATCCTGAGTTTCTTTGTCAAAGAGGAAGAACCAGGAGTCGCTACCGGTACGCAGCCAGCTCAAAAATCGGCAGCTCCGCGTCCGGTTGCCAACACACCGAATCCGGGTCCAGCGCCCGCAATACCTACCGCAACTTCGGGGTCAATTGATTCAAAATTTGCGGAGCATTTTGCAACTGTGCTGGCCCAGAACAACCCGCCGGGCCCCGATTATTTTGAATTCCGCGAAACGTTGCGGAGTCTGACCAATCTCGGCCTGCCCGAAGACAAACAGTATCAGGCGGCTTGGGCGAGCTTTAAAGCACTCGGCGGCAGTGCGGACATGGCAGCTTTGACCAACACTGCGAATCAGTATATTGCAGCGCTGAACAAAGACCGGGATGCCTTTGGTAAAAGTGTCGAAGCCGCATTGGCCGAGCGGGTTGGGGGTTTACAGAACGAGCAAAAACGGCTGCAAACCGAAAACGAAGCACTCACAAAACAATTGGCGGAAATTCAGAAGCAGATCGACGCCAATACGAATCGGTTGTCGGCCATTGGCGGTGAAGTCAATGAGCAAAGTGCCAAAATCACGCAGAATAAACAGAACTACGATACCACGTTCGTGCACTTTACTGACCAGATCAAAGGCGATATCGCCAAAATAGGTCAGTACTTGAAATAAGTTCAAGGTTACAAGTTCTAATCGCATTAGCTAACCTGAAACATTGAACCAAACTTTAAACTAAACCAATGGCAACACCTGATTTTTCTCAACTTGGCGGCAATACGGACGTAGAGAAGCGTTCGTTCTGGAGCCGCCCCGAAGGTATTCTGGGCATGATTACGCTGGCTGGCGTAGCTGGTTTTGGCCTGGTCTATTTCAACCGAATTATCGAATTCCTGATTCGGGCCACCTCGAACATCCTCGAACTGGCTCTGCTGCTGGGAGCGCTGGGTGTACTGATTTTTCTGTTCACCAGCAAAGATGTTCGTACTGCTGTTTTCTTTCTGTTCAAGACGTTGATGCGGAGCATTACGGGAACGGTGATCCAACTGAATCCCATCGCTATCATGAAAATCTATATTCAGGATTTGCGGGAGAAGCGCGAAAAAATGCAGGGGCAAATCAATATCCTGGCTGGGCAGTTAGTGAAGCTGAACAAGAAAATAACGGAGAATAATGAGTCTATCAAACAGAAGTTTGCTGAAGCTAACAAGGCAAACGCGATGAGCGATAAGCCCGGCATGCGCGAAGCCGCTCAGTTGGCCACTATCGAAGGCGCTGGCTTGCAGGAAATGAACGAGAAGCTCTTACCACTCCAGCGGAATATGAAAAACGTACTGGCCTTCATGGAAAAAGTGAACCAGAGCGCCGATTATATTATCAAGGAAACCGAAATTAAAGTCCGGCTCAAAGAGACTGAATACCAGATCGTTAAAGACAGCTCAAATGCGCTCAAGACAGCGGTGAGCATCTTTAAGGGTGATCCCGACAAGAAGTTCTACTTCGATCAGTCGATGGAATACATTCAGGACGATATGAGTATGAAACTCGGTGAGATGAAGCGGGCCATGGACCTGTCGATGGACTTTATTAACGGAGTAGATATCCAGAACGGCATCCTGTCTGACAAAGGCGAGGCTCTACTCGAAGCCTACAACAAAGGCGAGTTCAAGATCGTCCAGTTGGATGCACCCATACAGCCGCTTAACCTCGGGCCCGCTCCACAGAAAGATGCAGGCTATAAGAATTTGCTAGACTAATTTTTAAAGAGCGAAAGCGTGAATGAGCGAAAGAGTAGGCCGCCAAAACGGTACCCGACTAAAGCAAAACCATTTTCACTCTTTCGCTTTCATTCACTCTTTCGCTCATTCACGCTTTCACCTTTTTAACTTATGCAACGCTTAACCGTAGCTGGCCGGCTACTTATCACGGCCCTTATTTTAGCTGGTATTTTCTTCGCATTCCGCTACTTCGGTGGCAACGAAGCGCTGCGCAAACTGGCGCCTAAAGACAAGGAATATACGGAATCGCAAACATTGCCTCGTGCCGATGATAAAACGGCTGAAGCCGAAGTTGAAGAATCAACCGCATCATCATCAGGATCATCGGATGAAGCCAGCAGTAGCCAACCAAGTCCTTCGTTTACATACACCGCGCCAGAACCGCAGAATGGTATTCTTAAAGGCGTGGTTGAGATGGGGGCCAGTGGCTTTAACTCATTCATTGTCCGAATTGATGATCAGAAGCGCTGGAAACTCGAAAAAGCAGAGTTTGGTAACAGCCTCGTTCAGGAAAATATGGCTACCGACGACGACATCAGAGCAGGTCTGAAATCCTACATCGGCAAGATGCTTGACTTTGGTGTGAGTGGCCGTAATATTCAGTTTGTGGTTAGCTCGGGGGCTGTTAAAATTGAAAGCACTCAGAAAATAATCAAAGCCCTAAAGTCACTGAACTACGTGGTGAATACCGTTACGCCCGAGCAGGAAGGTTCACTGGGGCTTCGGGCCGTATTGCCTACTGAATTCTATGATAATTCATTCGTAACAGACATTGGCTCAGGTAATACCAAAATTTCCTGGAAGGAAGGCAGTTTTACAAAGGCACTGGAAACTTACGGAGCGAAATACTTTGAAAATGGTACCAGCGATGACGCCGTTGCCAGTGATGTAAAAGCCAAGGCGAAACAAGTGCCGAGCGATCATCGGAAAACCTGTTTCATTATTGGGGGCGTCCCGTTTGAACTGGCCAAGAGTGTTCGGAAGGGCAAGGAACGTTATACAGTTCTCGATGCACCATCGGCCTATAAACTCGAAAGTGCCAAATCGAAAGCGGGTCTGAACATTTACAAATCGATCGCCGATGCCACTGGCTGCAACCAGTTCGTATTCGATTGGGATGCCAACTTTACGATCGGTTATTTATTGACGCTTAAATAAAATTTGCCGGGAGCAAGGAGCGTGGAGCAGGGAATATGAAGCCCAAAGCTTACTTATCCCTGCTCCACGCTCCTTGCTCCCGGCCATCTCTCATGACCCTCCGCGACGTATTTGCAGCCATTTCAGGGCAGCCTGCTTTATTGTTTCTTCTTCTGGCTTCTGTACCAACAGTAGCTTTTTTAGTAAACCTGTGGTCGGGCGACACAGCGGAAGAGATCATAAAGTGGAAATACGTATATGCCGTTCTGGTTTATCTGGCCTGTATTCCGGGCATTTTTGCAGTTACGCTCAATATTTATCTATTTCTCTTCGAACGGCAGAGTATTTGGGATATGAACCTGGCCTTGCAGGTACTGCCCATTCTAACAATGGTTGGCACCTTGTTCCTGATTCGCCGTAAAATTCCATTTAATTACATTCCTGGTTTCGGAAAACTATCGAGTTTTCTGACACTGATTGCCGCCGTCATGGGTATTTTGTGGTTCATTGACCGAACCCGCATTTATGCCATTACCTACGTTCCCTTCACGTATATTGTTGTCGGATTCATTGCTCTCCTACTGATTATCCGCTTCGCCTGGAGTCGGATTTTTTGAGTCTACCATAGCTCTGTTGTCTTCTACGGCCCAACTCATTATCTTCGGAAATTCGTTTTTCGTTGACTTATGAATTTCTGCCGATCATTTCTTTTTGTGCTAGTTGGCTTATTTCAACTGATAGGTTGCCAATGGAAAACAACTGAACCGGAGACTACAGACCTCAACTATTTCCCTCTCGAAACCGGCCGTTACGTTGTTTATGATGTACAAGAGCGTCAATACACGCTAAATGCAGCACCTCTTCTGCAAACCTACCAACTCAAAGAAGTCGTAGGACAGCCTTATACCGACGTTACAGGCCAAACCGCCTATCGACTAATGCGCTTTCGACGTGTTTCAGATAGTCAACCCTGGCAGACCGACTCCGTCTGGTCGGCCCGTATAGTCAATAACGAAGCCATTCGTACCGAAAACGGTAGGGATTTTGTTCAACTAGTATTTCCGATCAGTAATCAACTAAGCTGGGATGGTAATCGGCGCAATGCATTAGGTTTAGATACCTATACAGCACGCAACGCAGGTCAGTTTTATCGCGTACAGGATAAACAATTCGACCAGATAGTTACCGTTTTGGGAAAGAATGATTCAACACTCATTGCGCAGACTAAACATGTAGCGGTATATGCCCAGCAAGTGGGGTTGATTTATAAGGAGCAGATAAACGTACAGTTTTGCTCATCCTCTCCGGCCTGCATTGGACATAACCAGATAGATTATGGTACTCAACAAGTATATCGCATCCAAGCCTATGGCAATCAATAAAACTGGCTGGTTAGTACTTCTGCTCCTGCTTAGTCAACTTAACGGTTTTAGTCAGGTTACGCGCAAGTATCTGGTACTTCTCCGTGATAAAGCCAATACACCATACAGTGTTAGCAAGCCGGAGCAATTTTTATCCCAACGATCTATTCTGCGTCGACAGAAACAAAACATTGCCGTTCTGGAACGTGACTTGCCCGTTAACCCAACGTATATCACTCAGCTTCAGCAGGCAGGAGCGAAAATATGGTTTCCGTCACGCTGGATGAATGCGGTATTGGTCGAAGCCGACGATGCGACTATTGCTGCTATACAAAAACTAGCCTTTGTCAAGGGACTCGAATTTGGTAGGTCGCTGGCAAACGCCCGCGTGAGTGCTACGGAAGCACCACCAGCAGTATCGTATACGGCTGATAGCTTCGGCAAGTTTGGGACAGTTGATGCACCCCTTAATTATGGAACTTCGCAGGATCAGGTTACGCAACTTGGTGCCGACAAAATGCACCAACAGGGCTATCATGGCGAAGGTATGTTAATTGGGCTTCTGGATGCGGGCTTTCTGAATGCAAACAAAGTCCCTTACCTGAAACCTGTGTTCGATGAAAACAGGGTGCTGGCCACCTATGATTTTGTCAAGAAAGAAACCAGCGTTTACGAAGACGATTCGCACGGTTTATCCTGCCTGTCAACCATTGCGGCCACCGCCGATAATCAACTTTACGGCACTGCTTACAAAGCCTCCTTCATTCTGCTCCGCACCGAAGACGCGAATAGCGAAAAACAAATAGAAGAAGCCAACTGGCTTTTGGGGGCTGAATATGCCGATAGTGCGGGGGTAGATGTCATCAGTTCGTCTTTAGGATATACCCAGTTCGATGATGCATCTACTAACTATACCTACCAAAATATGGATGGTAAAACGGCCCTTTGCAGCCGTGCGGCACAAATTGCCACCGAAACTGGAATGGTGGTTGTAGTAGCTGCGGGCAATGAGGGAAGCAGTTCCTGGCACTACATTTCGGCTCCATCTGATGCCGCATCAGTTCTGGCAGTTGCTGCCGTTACGCAAGCGGGCATACGGGCTTCGTTTAGTTCATTTGGGCCTTCGGCCGATGGACGTGTCAAACCAGATTTAGCAGCGCGAGGTCAGGGTACTGTAATTGGTATACCGAATGGCCTAATTGCAACAGGTAATGGGACGTCGTTTGCGACACCTTTGCTAGCCGGTCTGGCAACGGGATTCTGGCAGTCGCACCCTCGCCTGACAGCAGCCCAGGTAACGGAAGCCCTACGCCGGTCGGGAAGCCAGTTTGGCGCTCCCGATGATCAGTTAGGGTATGGGATTCCGAATTTCGAGCGGGCCTCCACTCTGGCAGATTCGTTTGGACAATTACTCGTTTACCCTAACCCGTTCAGCGATGCCCAATCTTTGGATGTGCAGTGGGGAGAAATAGAGGCTAATGTCCCACTAGATGCAACGCTAATTAACACTGCCGGACGGATTATCTGGCAGAATCGCTATACCTCGCCCGGTTTGGCCGCGTTTGTATTACCCAATCTGAATTTATCGGCTGGCGTGTATTTTATGACCTTAGTCGCCGGCGATAAAAAGCGTACCCTAAAGGTGGTGAAACAGTGAGGAGCGATTAATGGTTTGGGGTATATCGAAAACCGAAACCTATGGCAACAATTCAGGTTATTCAGGGCGATATCACGAAACAGGCTGTCGATGCCATCGTGAATGCGGCTAACACGAGTTTACTTGGTGGCGGGGGTGTCGATGGGGCTATTCATCGAGCTGCCGGGCCGGAGTTGGTTTTTGAGTGCCGCCTATTACACGGCTGTAAAACAGGTGATGCTAAAATCACAAATGGCTACCGATTGCCTGCCAAACACGTCATTCACGCAGTTGGTCCGGTATGGCGGGGTGGGCGTCAGGGCGAAGCGGAGTTATTGGCAAGTTGCTATCGCCGGGCGATGGAAATTGCCTCTGAGAACCAGCTGACGAGCCTTGCCTTTCCAAACATTAGTACAGGAATTTATGGATACCCCAAAGACAAAGCGGCTGATGTGGCAATCACCACAATTCGCCAATGTCTGGAACAGCCAACGTCGGTTGAGACAATCCTTTTTGTGTGCTTCGAGGCCGATAATTTCGCGTTATATGAGCAGAGACTCCACGCGAATGGAATAAGCTAAATCACTAGACAAATGCCTATCAGACGGTGTGTTCTCAGACGTCAAGTTCATTGATGATTCGTTCAACCGTATTTTTGATTCGATATATATCAACCACTATATCGGCATCTACGCCCGTCGTTGTAATTTTTTTTGGCCCCCGTCCCGTAAGCACATATCGCTCAGAAAGAGTTGGCAGAGCCTGACATAGTGCAGCCAGTACAGCGGTTGAAATAGAGGTTTTACCTGCTTTATGTGCGTAGAAATAGCGACTGTCCACGTTTATTAGTTTGGCGGCTGAGTGTAGTGTTTCGCCCTGTGCTTCAATCGCTTCGACCAACCATTGGCCGTTAATCTTCTCTCTTTTGAACGTCCCTTTATTGATCATCGCACTGTGTCATTCGCAATAACCTACACTCACTTCAATTCTACCTGACAACATTCCGCATAAGCGATCATTACAAAAAAGCAGTCTCTCAATATGGAGGCTGCTTTCCTTAACAATTAACTATTACTTAAATCCAGTAGCATTCAGACTTCGCTAGTTTCTTTCGACGAGTCCGTTTTATTGGTATTGCGTGTCGAATTAAATTTCAGAGACTAAATGAGTAATAAAAGGTGCAAGGATTATTCATTATCACTTATGAGCGATTTGATCACTCTCCCCTTTCTCATGGCATAAACTACCGTTCAGGGGAGCGTAAATCCTACTCAGAATGAGTATTGAGCCTAGTTGAGTGAGCAACTAACCATTTATAAGTGGTATCGGTAAAGCGATAAGTTTACCGGAACATTTTCAGAAGTTCATCTTTCCGGCTACGGGACACATGTACGGTTGAGTTATCACTCATGACCACATACCCCCCTTCGCCCCGAACGTAGCGGATTATTTCGTTTAGATTAATCAGGTGAGACTGATGAACGCGCAGAAACGAGCTCTCCTCCAATAGTTCTTCGATCTCTTTCAACGTCCGGGATACAAGTAACGATTGGCGCGATTTTAGGAAAACATGCGTGTAATTGTTATCGGCTTCGCATCGGATAATCGTATCGATCAGCACCAGTTCAAAACCCTGTAGGCTTGGTAGCGCAATTTTCTGCAAGGCAGGTTTATGTCCCAGCTTTTGTAGCAAAAGCTCAATTTGCTGAGCCATGTGTGGTTCCGGTTGCGGATTAACTTTAGCAACGGCTTTTAGCAGGTCATCCTTATCAATGGGTTTCAGCAGGTAATCCAGCGCACTGAATCGAATGGCTTTTATAGCGTAGGTATCATAGCCCGTTGTGAAGATAATATCGAAGGGAATACTGGAGAGTTGTTCCAGCATTTCAAAGCCATTCATAAGCGGCATTTCGACATCCAGAAAGAGCAAGTCGGGTGCATGTTCTGCAATCGCCTTTAGCCCTTCAGATGCCGACCGGCACTCCGCCAGTATGTTTACCTGTGAACAATACTTAGCCAGTTGCATAGACAACGTTTCCCGGCAATGGGCTTCGTCGTCAATAATAATTGCTTTTATCATATTGGAATTCGTACCGTTACACTGGTTCCGGCAGGTTCACCATCGGGATCAACCAGATCCTGAATGTGTACAGTCGGCTGCCTGCCATCTAACAACTGACTAAGTTTGAGTCGGTTCGAGGTAATTTGCATGCCCAGCGATTTAGTCCGTGTCGCAGATTTACTCTTCAATTCGGCAGACTTTTTCCGCCCAATACCATTATCCTCAATCGTGCAGATCAGGGCACCTTTCTCTACCTGCCAATCAATCGTTATGCGTCCCCCACCCTCTTTGTGCATGAGCCCATGCCAAATGGCATTTTCTACATACGGTTGAATAATCATAGGCGGCAATTCGGTATAGGCAGGCTCAACCTCTTCCCCAACATGAATCGAAAATGTAAACTGATCATCAAACCGAAGCGATTCCAGAGTAAGATAAAGCTGAAGTGATTCCAGCTCGCTTTCCAGCGTGACTACGGGCATGCTCGAATGGTGCAGAATCAACCGAATCAACTTCGAGAACTTTGCCAGATAATCCGACGCTTTCTCCGATTCATTTTTCATAATGAATCGGTTAATTGAATTAAGGCTGTTAAAAATGAAGTGCGGGTTCATCTGCGCCCTGAGCGCCTGCATTTCCATAGCCGCTAACTGTTTGTTGAAGGCCGTTTTCTGCGATTCCTGCCGCTTAACCTGCCGAATTCGGTACTGTAGTCCCATATAAATAATACCCGAAATGAGTACTAGCAAAAGTCCTCTAAACCACCAGGTTTGCCAGAAAGGCGACTGAATAATGATACGGAGTTGTGTTCCTTTTTCATTCCAGACGCCATCGTTATTGGAGGCTTTGACCCGAAATACATACTCCCCCGACTCCAGATTAGTATAGCTCACAAAACGCCGGTTGCCACAATAAACCCAACCTTTATCGACACTTGTCAATTGGTAGGCATACTGATTCTTTTCGGGCATAATAAAATTAAGAGCCACAAAGTCGAACGAAAGATCATTCTCCTGGTAGGGAAGTTCGAGTGTTTCGGTAGGTAGCTGTTCGGCATCATTCTGAATCTGAACACGCGTAATTCGTACGGGAGGAATCAGGGGATTGTCATGAATTTTTGACGGATCGAAGATATTAAAGCCATTGGGACCACCAAAAACCAACTGGCCATTCACTCCAGTTGCACAGGCGTCAAAAAACTCATTAGCCTGTAAGCCATCACTTTCGTCGTAATTACGGTAAGTTTTGGTTTTGGGGTTGAAGCGACAAATACCCTGATTGGTCGAAAGCCATAGGTTTTCATCCTTATCCTCCACGATACCAACAATATGATTATTTGGAAGGCCATCATTGGTGGTAAAGGTCGAAAATGAATCTGTCCGGGCATCATACCGATTTAAACCGCCCTGATTCGTGCCTACCCACAACTGGCCTCGATGATCTTCATACAAGCTACGAATATCTTTATCAGTTAAGTAGCCAGACGCATGCTGGTAATGAGGCTGGTAATGCATGAATTGACCCGTCGATGGCTGAAGTCGACTAAGTCCTTTTCGTGTAGAGGCTGCCCATACGGTTCCATCGCGGGTTGGCAATGCAACCACCAGCGACTCATCGCCGAGGCTATTTGGATTTTTTGGGTCATGGTGATAATACGTAAACTGCTGGGTTTTCGGATCAAAACAGGCGAGTCCCCGGCCCGCCAACCATAGTTTACCCGTTGCATCCTCCCGAATACACCGCACCCGAATCTGACATCGGTATTGGGCAAATGAGCCCGTTTTCCGATCCAGTCGATGCAGGTAAAGACCAGCACTAACCCATAGTTGCCTGGCCCGGTCCTCATAGATCGCCGTTACTCCATCATTAAATACATGACTAGACGAGGCTGGCTCAAGAAAATAACGTTGATAGCGACCCGTCTGGCGATGAAACGAATATAACTCACCCAGATCATTACTGAACCAGATGACGCCCGAATGATCCTGGCATATGGTTCGAATGCTGTTTTCCGGCAATCGAACAATGGTGTTGTTGGCAACCAGTTGAAATGTACGGAATTTTTTAGGCTGCGCTACGTG
The DNA here is from genome assembly GCF_009754945.1 of Spirosoma arboris. Taxonomy (GTDB): domain Bacteria; phylum Bacteroidota; class Bacteroidia; order Cytophagales; family Spirosomataceae; genus Spirosoma; species Spirosoma arboris. The sequence continues at coordinate 56,564 of NZ_WPIN01000015.1, read as the reverse complement.
CTTATCCAGTCCGTTGTCGGTACCGACCCATAAGATTCCTTCCCGATCGAAGTAGAGCGAAAGAATCGTATTACTGCTGAGGCCACCTGCTTGTGTAGGATTAGCCAGCACACGGGCCAGCTGGCCTGTAGCTGCATTTACATGAATCAATCCATCGAGACCGGAAAGAGTGCCCCAAAGATTTCCTGCTTTATCCATCTGGAGAGCACCAAACGGATAGAATCGATTGATTTCCCGCCCTTTAGGCTGATAGTCATAAATTTTCTGTAGTTCGCCTGCAGCGGTTAATCGGTAAAATTGTCCCGACACTGTACCAATCCACACGGCACCAGATGGATCAGGAAAAACGAGTGAAACGCCAGTTGTTGTATCTGCCTGATTCTGACTTAGCCTGAACCGACTATAAGCGCCTGTCTGACGGTTCAATTGGTATAGGCCATCTCCGGCGCCTACCCATAATCGCCCCTGTCGATCTTCCTGAACCGTGTAAACATCGGGTTTTTCCTGATTAGGCGAGGGGAATAATGTAAATTTCCGAGTCTCAGGATCGAATCGGTTTAGCCCTTCCCGAGAGGCAATCCAGAGGATACCCTGCTTATCTTCGATAATCGAAAGCATCGCATTTCGCAGCGAAATTCGAACAGGATCAATCCGATAAGCGGTGGTTTTTCCCGTCTGTCGATCAAACAAATGAAGCCCACCACCCAGGGTCGTTACCCACATGCGACCTTTTCGGTCCCGACAAATTCCTGATATCCAGTTGTGTCCTAAGGTGTTGGCAGGATCGGCGGGGTCCGGTTTGTAGACTGTGAACGCATAGCCATCATATTTATTCAGCCCATCTTTGGTCCCAAGCCATAAAAAGCCGTCGGTATCCTGCCAGATGCAAAGTATAGAATTATGAGAAAGCCCGTTCTTCGCCGACAACCGATCGACTTGCAATTCTCCAGAACGAACCTGCCCCCAGCTCCTGACCGACAAAATGATCACGAACATGAGTCCGCAGTATTTCAAAAACACGCGAACAGAATGATGGAGCTTTTGGCGAAAAAGCATGGAGATTAGCGAAAGAAGGATGCACTAATTTTTGTACTAAAATAGGCATATTCCGGTCATCTACTTTAGCCTCCTTTATAACAAAAGCAGCGAGACTACCCTTCGGACTGGTAGCTCGCTGCATTTATGCCCAAACGGGCAATTATTGACCAATGGTTGTACTGTCGTTTTTCCGTCGTTTTGACACGTAGTACTCGTTTGCACCATAGGTTGGCTGGGGTTCACTGATCCGCTGAATTTTATAGTTTCGATCGGCCAGATTAGTCGATGGTGTATGTCCTACGGTTATTCCACCAATCGGTTGGGCCACGGGTACCTGGTGTTTGTAATTGGCCAGTTGAGCGTCGGCGGGTGTAGTTGTTTTAACCGCCACACCCGTTTTACTCTCCCATCGGCGAGCTGCAGTAGCCATGCCTGGATGTTTGTAATTACTGGTCGAGTACATAGGGTTATTCAGCGGTTTACGCTGACCATCATCTTGGGAAAAGGCTTGCTCCGACACGGCCAAAAGACCAATGCCGATGAGCAAAAAGGGTATTGATTTCATGACATTTCTATGGTTTTGTTGTACGACAAAGTTAGTACTCTGCCTGACTATAAAACAACAAAAATGCCTACTACACTTTTAGTTAAGATATATTTTTTCGAATTAACCGCAAAATTGACTCCGAATCAGTTATAGTTTTCGCTTTTTCTAGTGAAAACCATTGAATATTCTTAATTTCATCAGATAACCCAAAAGGTTCATTCAGGTCTGCTTCCAGTAAAAATCGGATATCATAATGCAGATGTTCGGGAACTTCGTTCCGGGCTGGAATTTGATGCACATCAACATCGAAAACAGCTGGCTTAAGCAATCTTAACGAGGTCAGTCCTGTTTCTTCCTGCGCTTCACGAAGGGCAACGGCTGCCACATCTGGATCACCATCGGCATGACCACCCGGCTGAAGCCAACGATCGAGTTTACGATGATGAATCAGGAGCGTTTGCGTACGGTCGGGGCTAACAATCCAGGCTGACCCAGTCACATGGCCAATGAGCAACGACCGTTCAAAACAGTCAGGATATTGCTCCACAAACGCAATAGTTGCCTGACTCATAGTTTGTTCATTTGGGTCGGCGGGGCTGTGCTGATAAAGCAGTTGAAGCAAAGGTTGGCGATGCATGAATTGGGTTTCTGACTAAAAAGCCGCAATTTGGTGCTGTTTTTTCAATAGTCTATAGAGAATCATGCACAAACTTTCGCTCACAGCAGCTACCATTTGTTTAGCGGCTCAGCTAACCACCGCCCAAATTAAATTGCCTTCGCCTAGCCCAGGTGCCTCGGTTATGCAGACCATTGGCACAACCGACCTAACCGTAACGTACTCGCGCCCAAGCCTGAAAGGGCGTCAACCCTTCACCGATTCATATGTTCCCCTCGGAAAAGTTTGGCGGACGGGTGCCAATTCAGCCACCAACTTTACCACGACAACTGACCTAATGGTCAACGGAAAAACACTCCCTGCCGGAACGTATGCGATTTTATCGATCCCGGAAGATGGTAACGCTATACTGATTTTCAGCAAAAACAAGACCGTTAGCGAAGCTGAATACAAACAGGCAGAAGATGCACTACGTGTGAATCTTACACCTTCTGAAAACAGTGAAAAGGTAGAAACCTTTACCATTAGCTTCAGTGACCTGACAGACAGTACGGCAAAAATGAATTTCATGTGGGCCAATGTAAAAGCAAGCGCCGATCTGAAAGTAGATGTAAATGCTAATGCGGCCGCTAACGTAGACAAAGCTGTAGCCGAAAAACCCGACGATGCCGCCGTTTTACAGGCAGCCGCCAGCTACAACCTCTCAAAAGGGCGTAACCTGGATCAGTCATTAGGCTGGATCGACAAGTCGATTGCCAAGGGCGAAAACTACCGCAATCTGTATGTGAAGTCGCAGATTCTGGCGAAAATGGGTAAGTACTCTGATGCGCTGCCACTAGCTCAGAAAGCGCTCACGATGGGTCAGTCTTCGAACGATGGAGCCTTCCCATTTTTCAAGGATGGTATCGAGAAAAGTATTGCAGATTATACAGCCAAACTACCCGCTGCTATGCCTGCGATGAAAGCAGGGAAAGGCAAGAAGAAGGCGTAAGCATTTCTAAGCGTACGTCTTACATATCTGCAAAAAACAGCCAACCGCAACAAGTGATACCAGTATCACTTGTTGCGGTTGGCTGTTTTTGAAAAGAGATCTTAGCTTTACCTTCTTCTCCCACGTTATTGTCTCGATTTGATTAAATAACTAATACCTATCTGAGGCTGTCTGGATGCTTCTCCAAACAGATTGTAGCCGAGATCCAAATGACTATACTGAAAGTTATAACTAAGATCCAGGCGTAAACCTGCCAGTAAGCCAATACTTAAACCAGGTGTAAATGACACCAATTGCTCTGTGTTGGTGCCTCGTCGACCAAGTTGATAAGATAGCTCTGCATAAGGTGATATTCGACCTGAAATAAACTGATAACGTACCAGTGGGCCTAGCGAGACTAGATTCCTATTAATAACATACTCGGATAACTCCCTTGTATAAGAACCAGCTAGACCAATCAATAATCGATTGGCTACATAGTAGCCTGCCGTTAGTTGAGCTGTATTCCTGTTACCCAAAATGGGACTAGACCCGTAGCCGTCTTTCAGGCCAATCTGCCAACTCCCTTTACTAAATGTCGTTTTAGTATTGGCCAAAACTGGTTTCTGAGCGAAAACGGTCTGTGTTATTACGCACGAGAATATTCCAATTAAACAGAGATAGAAGAAGCGTTTCATCAGGAAAGAGTAGTTGTTTTTTCCCTAACGGAGTGCCGGTGTATTCGGTATTCAATCGACCGAATACTCAACTTATTTCTGACACGACAAGAACTGCTTCGGTGGACCTGCTGATTTTAGCGATACACCGTTTTCTGCAACACCCAGGCAATACCTACTACCAGCAGACAACCGATGGCATTCAGCCAGAGGAAAGCCGTCAGATCAAGATACCAACTCACAATTACGAGTACTTCACCAAGGATGGCCGCCAGGAATGTAGCACGCCCTCCGACGGATTTGACGTAGAAAGCCACGACAAATACCCCCAGAATAACCCCATAAAACAGCGAGCCCAGAATATTGACAGCCTCGATCATACTGCCTAACTGATTTGCAAATTGCGCTACTATGATACAGAAAATACCCCAGCCGATGGTGGCCCAACGCGATGCCTGCAAATAATGTCTATCGCTCCCCTCCTTCTTAACCAATCGTTTATATACATCAACGACGGTCGTGGAAGCCAGTGAGTTGTAAGCCGAGGCAATCGACCCCATCGATGCACTGAAGATAACGGCGATGAGTAACCCAATTAGACCGTGAGGCAGATAATCCAGCACAAAGCGCAGAAAAACGTAATTGACATCATTGGTGTCGGCAGCCGGATTGTTTTTCTTGATGAGATCAGCTACGTCTGCTTTTACCGCTTTCATGGCGTCATCGGTTTCGCGAAGAATACTTGCTGCGGCATCTTGTCCGGCTTCATCGTCAGCCTTTAAGGCAACTTGCATGTCCAGTACGGCCCGTTGGCGTTGAGTTGCCAGGTTCTGATGCTTGATTTCTGCGAGTTGATAAGCACTCGCATAGGAGCTCTTTTTCAGCAGTTCCGTTTCCTGTTTGTTGAAAAACGTGGGCGATGGATTAAACTGATAAAATACAAAAACCAGCACACCTACCAGCAGAATCAGAAACTGCATCGGCACTTTCAAGAGACCATTCATCAACAATCCCAATCGGCTCTGACCAATTGTTTCCCCCGTTAAATATCGCCCTACCTGCGACTGATCGGTACCGAAGTATGACAATTGCAGAAAGAATCCGCCAATCAATCCTGACCAAAGGTTATAGCGGCTGTTCGGGTCGAATTTTAAATCAATCAGGTTCATTCGACCGGCCTTACCAGCTACGTGCAGAGCGTCGACAAAGCCAACCCCTTCAGGTAATAATTTAACCGTGAGATAACCAGCCAACCCCATTGCAAAGGTGACAATCGCCATTTGCTGAAGATGAGTATACGATATGGCTTTTGTGCCTCCTGTAACCGTATAAAGGAGTACCATACCGCCCATGAGCAGATTGGTCCAGTAGATATTCCACCCAAGAATGGTGGAAAGAATAATAGCCGGCGCATAAATCGAGAGGCCCGTTGAAAGGCCCCGTTGGAGCAAAAACAGACTGGCTGTCAGCGTTCTAACGCGGATATCAAAGCGATCTTCCAGGAATTCGTAAGCTGTAAAAATTTTCAGCTTATGAAAAATCGGCACGAAGGTCACGGCTAAAACGACCATCGCCAATGGCAATCCAAAATAAAACTGAACGAACCGCATCCCATCGGCAAAGCCTTGTCCGGGTGCCGATAAAAACGTAATGGCACTAGCCTGGGTCGCCATTACTGACAGCCCTACATGATACCAGGGCAACGAATGACCCGCCAGCAGGTAATCGTCCATACTGCGGCTTCCCCGACTCCGTACAATGCCGTATACGATAATGCCGAGTAAGGTTATAGTTAATACGCTCCAATCAAGGATACTCATGATAACCAGCGCATTAACACGTAAAACAGGCCAATTTCAGCAACTAAACTACCAATAACGATAGCATATAGTTGCGGCCACGAACGAACGAATGGGGGTAAATCGGTAGGGGTCTCAGGCATGTAGGAATAGGTTGTCTCACAATAACGGCGAAATTAGCGGAAATTGATGTATCGACTTCGATTATCACACGAATGGTAATCTAAGTGAGTGTCTAAAGCCGTTGAACCGTTTACTATTCCCTAATCAGAAACCGTGCCATGGCATCTAGTGAATCTTACGGTTTACCAATGACCAGGTTGTAGCCCAGGTATCCTAAAATTCGTACCTGACGCCCATCCCATAGACCATTATTTCTATACACCAGGCTATATACGCCTAGGTCGAACGCATGACGGCGACGATCAAACCGGAACGCAAACGACATCGAAGCCCGCTCCAGATTGTCATAATAGAAAGATCGACGCGGCCCCAGATTAATCCGATTATCACTGATGAGCGTTAATAGTGGTGATACCTTTTGCATGATGCCCATTGTCAGAAATAACTGATTAGGAATAGGTATATCAACTGATATTGGTGTTGATGATGACGACATATATTGGTAATAACGTTGTTTTCCCCGATCAGTCAGGCCAAACCCCAGCGTGACGTTTCGCTGGCTGGTACCAATAGCGGTCAATGCCTGATAAGTCAGAGCGCCCCGACTGGCATTGTTTAAGATCAACTTATCCTGATAGGCCACCTGTAAAGCCAGCCTGAACCGATTGCCCAAGGGTACGCTCAGCTTTGTATACAGGTATGAATTATTGGGCAAAAACCCATCAAATGCGTAAAAGTCAGTTAGAGCTAAATACGGAATTGGTGTAACTAAACTAGCTCCTACGCTCCAGTTTCGCGTAATGCCATAATTAAATTCATTCAGCAGCGCTAACGTATTGCGATAATAGAATAGTCCCTTTTCGGGAGCAAAGGCTGTTTGTCCAGTCAACAACCAGGGAGAAAATCGATTTGAAAATACGCGATCATCGGCAGCAATTCCATCGGCTGAGGTTACCCCGCCCCTAATTGTGTCTACTCTGGCGAGTAATTCGGGTTCAAAGTACGTTAGTTGGCCATTTCGTTTTCGGACAGTAATCATAGTATTGTCACGCCGTACATACTCTCCCTGCACCTGAGTTCCGTCCTTGAAAACAAAAACGGTATATAGTGTAGGTGTTTCCCCATAACTCTCTGTCCGTATCACATCGTCAGGGCGTTTCGATGAAATCCGTAGAATCTGATCAGCCTCAACAAAGGTCATATCTCCGTTTCCTTTCCGAATCGAAATGACTGTCGTATCCTGGCGAAGAACCTGGCCCCGCACTACAGAGCCATCGCGCATGATTATGTACGAGTGTTTACGGTGGGTATCTTCTGGAGAAATTTTGAACAGCTGCGCCCGTAAAACGAAAGGGCAAAGCAATAAGAAAAGAAGAACTGTTTTCATAGCCGAAAGGTATAGAATGTCAAACTTTAGGTACTACTTTTTGACAACTTAACTATATAGACCCTTTATTAGTACAAAGTGTCCAAATTTCCTGGGACAATATTTACAGTTCTGTTTTCCCAGTGTTTTCCTCCTTCTTATTGCGTCGATTCTGGTATAACATGCTGACTTTATCGACTGCTTCCTGATCAAATTGATCCTCATAATTGCGCGTCGTTTTAATGTCCGAGTGGCCCAGTGCCTCCTGGCGAGTCTCTAAAGGTACGCCAGCTTTGCGCATCATATCCGCAAAGGAGTGTCTCATGACGTGTGGTGTTAGGTGCTTATCCAGGCCTATACGCAAACCAAGTTGTGTTATCTGGTGACGAGCCCGCCCTTTGGCTTTTCGCAGTTCGATGTGTTTATCCTCAGCCGATAGTTTATCCCAATTCGCTGGCAGATAAGGGAACAAAAAATCCTGAGACTGCTTCAATGAACCGTCCGATTTGATGCGGTATGGAGCCAGCAGATCAATAGCCTCCTGATCCAGCAGAACGCTGAGCGTTCGCTTATTTTTGCCGGTTTGGTACCGCAATCGATGCTCCTGCCCCTCGATCACGTAATCTTTCATTCGCCAGCTAACAGCGTCACTCAACCGGGCTCCATGGGCTAGGTACATCATCATGGCGAGCGAGCGGGCGTGGACGGGATTCGTAACAAAATGCGCTCCTCCTCCCCGGTTTTTTTTATCGGCCCTGGCGGTTGCCAGTTGTTCAATATCATCTTCCCGAAGCCGATCCACTTTTTTTCGCTTGAAGCTGATACTGACGCCCCGCATGGGGAATTTTTCGTAGGATATCAGGCCTGCGTCCGCGGCCAGGAAGAGCACATGACGCAGTTTGGAAAGATGGGTGCTAACTGTGTTTTCGCCGTAGTTATTACTGAGCCAATCCTTTAAATCAAGTATATCTTTTTTAGCAAAATTGCTCAGCAACCAAAAACGCTTATCGACAACCTCATCGGGAATACTGTCAGGAAGTTGATTGGTTTCCCGAAGGTACCACCGCAAGACTTTCAATGTATCCTTATAGCCCCCAGTGGTCTGAATCTTACTCAGATCATCCCCTGCGGCCACAACACGCTGCTGAAGGTGAAGTGAAAAATAGGATAACACGGTATCAGGGAGGCCACCCCGCTCAAGATAATCCCGAACATCGTTCGCGGTATAGGCACTGGCCCGCTTTTCAAAAAATGCAACGGCTTCCCGGGCTTGCTCGTAGGCGACCAGAATGCGTTTATTGAAATTACCATGACTGTGATTCGCTCGCCGAATCCAGTTCTCCTGTTGACTGTTGCCGGCCAGATTAAAATGTTTTTCGGGCACAGCAATATTAAGCGACCAGTTTACGACTAGCCGATCTTTCGTAATTCTAATTCTGACGACGTGCTCCCCCTCCCGATTTGCTTCGGGCTTTAATCGAACAGCCAGCGTAACACGTCCCATGCTTAACGAACAGGATTATTGACGGTTGATTCGATAAACCAGACATGCCGAATCGAATCGATGTTGATCGTAAACGGTCCCGGTGGTGGTGAATCGGAATGCAGCACTACCTGCTTATCGCGAAAAAGGGTGTTTTCCATAACCCGTTTAATGACAAAATCATCATCGTACTGGATGGCCCAGACACCCGGTTTGAGTCGGTAGAGTTTTTCAAGATCAACCTCCCAAACAGTCTTCGAAATTCGGTTACCCACGTAGTAACCGAGTGCTCTGGCCCGCGATCGTATTTGAGGTTCCATGCTATCGCCGTCGACCTCGATAAGCCACCAGTCCTTTTGGGGACGTCGCGGGTCTGGCTCGTAATCGGCCAGTATTGCCCGCATAATGCGTACTGTTTCCATGGGCTGTTCCCAGAATTTTGGTGTGGGTATACCCGCTCGTGCGCCAACAGGCACGAACGGTAAATGGATAATTGGTTCAGCCGAAAAATTACCAATGTGGCGAATGGGTTGCGTCCATTCCGTTTCCGATTCACCAGATCCAAAGACTTCATCTTCGGTCAGGTCTTGATCATCCAATAATTTGCGAAGCGCCTTCATGATTGCAAGGCGGGTCTGCGCCTTAAGGCTGGCTGAGGTAAAGTAATCAGTAATCGACCCTTTGGCGATATCCAGTTCGTCGGCTAGCTGCTTCTGGGAAAATACGGCTTTATGCCGTTCAATGAAGTTGCGTAGATGGTCACCCTCTTTCGTTGGCTCAATCTGTAATGGCCGCCAGTCCATAGGATGTAACATTGGCTCCTCGCCTGTGGCCAGCCATTCGAACCGAGCACGGCTGGCCGTTTCAATGGCCCGCAATTGCTTAACTGATGCTTGCGCTTTACCGCTAAGAATATTGGAAATAGCCGCCGGCTGAAGCTCTGCCTTTTGGGCTAGCTCTCCCTGTCGGTCATTAAACCGTTCAAAGATTAGATCCTTTATTCGTTTGCGAATACCATCCTGATCGTCGGGTCGCGGAATTCTAGCCATGAGTTTAGTATAGGGATCGGGCGTTTTCATGAGTCAGGCTTATATTTTTGTGTTTTTTGTTGTAAATAAGCCTTACTATAATTAGGTTTGTTACAAATTATTACAAACGGCTGATTCGTCGTCTGTAAGGTCTAATAACAACGAAAATAACAAAACTATGGGACGAAACAAGGAGCCCCTGACTGGTACTCAGAAGGATGAGGAGGAATTCGCGAAGAAGGTGGCTATTATAAAAAAAATAGGAGCCCGAAAGCTGGCGACCTATGGCTTCCTGTCTCACGAGAGTATCCACAATTATTGCCGTCGGGATCGGGGTGGTGAACGCCTGGAATCGCTGGTAGATGAGAGCCTCAAGGCTCATCAGGAAAGTGTTGACGTTGCCGATAAGTTGAGCGTTGATCGAAGCCGTAAAATATTAGCTGATGTGCACGTATGATGCAAGTACCTACAAACGAAGAGTTTGCAGCAGTAGTAAAGCGACTGGAAATACTGGAGCGTGAAAATGAATACCTGCGAACTGTCGTGACCGATTTACAGTGGTTAACCGTGCCGCAGGTAGCAAAAGCCATTCGCTGTTCCCAGCGCACAGTCACCCGGTTAATTGAGGCTAAAAAACTCATCAACCGCCGGGAGGGCAGTAAGCCCCTGTGCAATATTTCATCCGTAAGGTCTTATCTACTGGGAAAAAAAGTTGACGATGTCGAGATTAATTATCGCCTGATGAGCGCCTGTTTACATTGCTGATACCTTATCGAACAAGAAAAAACCGGACCAGCAAACGCCAGATCCGGTTTCCTAGATGTAAAGCCGGGCTGTAATACAACAAAAGACAAATTATTTTTTTGTTCTTTTTGTTGTTTTTTTACCTTACAAATCCTTACTTTACATCATCATCTAAAAGATAAGGTCAAAGATATGAAAAGTGCACTCATGATTAATCAGGCTGAATTAACGCTTGCCGACATCGACACCAGCGATGACACCTTCGAGCTGGATCACCTCATCGGCAAGTACGGCGGTGGTCATTGTACCAGCTTCGAATTCAACGATGATAACTACGCTCATGGCTCGGTGCGGTGTCTGGAGTATAACATCGTTACGGAGGTCTATACGGGCAACTGGGAAAATGACGAGGGCACAGCGGTTGCCGAAACCGAGTCCTATAAGGAAAGGATTTACGTGCCGGTACACCCCGAAATGACGCTCGATCAGATTGCCCAGGCGATTGCCAAAGAAATCCGGGACATTCCACAAAACCGCTTTGCCTGAACTTTCATGAACACCTGCAACACGTGTCGGGCACTTCTGGTCGGGTTGATCCTGGGGTCCCTAGTTATTGTGCTCCTCTTCGGTCCGCGAACGATTCAGTTTTTCCGAACGGATGCCGGGTTTCGCGCCTGGCTAACTGCCCGCTGGAAGTGGGCACGACGACATGGTCCCACCTGGAAGGAACTGATCATTATGGTCATCATCTGGGTAATTGGCTTTCTGGCTTACCGCTTAATCAATCATTCGTACTAACATGGACGCTCCAATTCATCCCGTTGTCCGTGAGACAGCGCACTGGCTCAGTGCCGAATTACTCGATGAAGAATTACTAGGGAATCCCGAAGCAATAAAGCCGCATTTTGTCACCTGGCTAACCGGCTTTCGGATTGTTCGTGAAGAGTTTTATCGAAAAGCCGACTCGTTCAGACTTATCGACGTTACCTCGCAACTAGCGAATCGTTTTTACGATGACCTGCTCCATCAGCAACACTACTCGCCTATTGAGCGAATTCAGTTGCTTTTCTATCTATCGCGGGCCTTGCTAATGGCCTGCGGTTACTTCCCCCATCAGATCGCCCAGAATACATTCCGCCCAGAATCGGATGATCCGTATGATTACCTCACTGTCGAGAATCTGCATACGGGTAAATACGCGAACCTGCTGAGGGCCGTGCAGGCACTAGTGGAAGATACGAACCGGCTAGATCACGGCTACTATTTCGAATTGCCACTTAGCAGACTGGATGACCCTTTCTTGACGGATAACTAGCCATGAATCGACCTACGTTTTCGCGGCTGGAATGGGCGCTAATCATCGGCTTTACCAGCCTGATCCTGTATGCCATGAGCTGGATTCTGGCCATTCATTCCCAACTCTTTGGTCATGTTAACTAAGCGTTTCCAACCCGTTCTATGGCCCGTCTTCGCCGTGTTTGCGCTCGGCATACTGGCTATTGCCGTTGGCCCAATCTGGCCACAACTCAAAGTACTGTTTTACTGAAATCGTATGAATGAATTTACGGGCATCTGGCTACCGGCGGAGATTTTGGCTATAAGTGGCTTAAATCTCACCGAGAAAGTATTGGCAGCGCAGGTGGTCATGCTTTCCCGGTCGGGTGAATGTAGTGCCAAAAATCCCTATATCTCGAATCAAATCAAGCTCAGTGAAACCTCCGTTAGCACGAACCTGAACACCTTGTTCAGTAAGGGTTGGATTGTAATTGAGGATGGAAAATCCGAAGGTAACAAACGCATCATGTACCCCTCTTTAAAAATCTTAAATACCCTATTTAAGAATCTTAAAGAGGGGGTATCCCATCTTAGCCCCCCCTCTTTAAAAATCTTAAAGAGCCTATTTAAGTTTTTTAAAGAGGCTATTCAAGATTCTGAAAGAGGCTATTTAAGAATCTTAAAGAGCCTCTTTAAAGATTTTAAAGAGCTATATATAAGGAATGAAAGTAAAGGGGAAAGTAAAGATGAAATAAAAGATGAAAGTTTTATTCCGGCCGAATCCGCGCCCGAAGAAAACTCAAATCCTTTAGACGAAAATCCGTCCGGGCAAACACCTCCTCCCCCTACCCCCTCCTCCGAATTTCCCACTGCCGGCGACGGTGAACTGCGGCAGCAGTGCCTGGAATACTACACCGACTATCCTGACAAATACCCTCTGGTCATGTACGCTGACTTTCTCAAGTACTGGACCAGGACCCAGCCTCCGGATGGCGTGGAAAAATGGCGACTCGATCGCAACTGGCCCCTGCAAACCCGCCTGGCCAACTGGCATATCAATTATCTCAAAGACTTAGAGCGACAACGCAATGGAACCTCAAGAAAGACCAATAACCGAACCACGGCCGATTTCCTCGATCGTCAGCGAGCAGCCGAACCTCAAAGTATCGACGACTACGGCGACCTCTAAAAAAGTGGAGGAAGTGGACCTGACTCCAGAGGAGCAGGCCGCCGTTCTGCAGGCAGGTCGTCAGGCCAAAGCGATTCGACAAAAAAATGACGCCTACTGGCAACGCATCCTGAATCCAGGAGCGAACTGGTCACCGTCTGATTTGGGTAGCTGGATTCTGGCAGAATCGAAACGCAAAGATGCCCAGAACCTGAATCCTCGCTACGTGGGGCCCAAAGGATTTATTCTGGATGAGTACAGTCAGGCCGTGTTCGATCTGCTCTGCATGTACTTCACCAATCACCCCGATTTTGAAAAAGCGGGACAGTACTATGACCAGTTCAGGGAAGGCCGCTTTTCGCTGGAAAAAGGCATTATGATGGTTGGGCCAACCGGCATTGGCAAAACGGCTCTCCTGTTTCTGTTCTGCGACAATCCGCGCCAAAGCTTTACGGTCAGCCCCTGCAAACTGGCTGTCGATTCTTACGAAGGGGCTGAAACCAGTCAGCATGGTAAATCAATCTATGATCGATTTACGCTCAAGTCTGACGTCTATGGCGGCCGCTTCCGCGCTGGTCAGGGTGGACGGGCTTTCGATGATTTGGGTAACGAGACTATACCCGCCGTGCTGTTCAATAAGAAGCGAAACCTAATGCTCGATATTCTGGAACGTCGCTATGAAATCGGCTCAGAAGACGCCGGCATAACTCACCTAACGACCAATCTAACGACCCAGCAAATAGAGGATTTGTATGGCAAGCGGATTCGGAGCCGGATGCGCGAAATGTTTAACCTGATCAAGTTCGATCCAAAAACCCCCGACCGACGCGAATGAGTATGACCTCCGATGAGTACCAGCGCTACATCAAAGAGAATTCGGGTGGCTCGGCTAAAATTAAAACTCGCCTGGTGGCTCCCAAGAAACACGCCGATACGATGAGTGCCGAGCAGTACCGGGCCGAACACGTCGATAAAAGTGAGCATGGTCTGCAAGCCCGCTGCGTCGAATGGTTCCGAATTCAGTATCCAAATCTACTCCTGTTTGCGGTTCCCAACACGGCCCTGCGCTCGTTTGGGCTGGCGGCCAAGCTTCAGGAAGAAGGCATGGTGGCTGGCATTCCCGATCTGGTTCTGGCCTATCCGCATAAGGGTAAACCGGGCCTGTACATCGAAATGAAAACGATGCAGAAGCACAGCAAGCCCTCCGATGAGCAGCTTACGATTCACGCCTACCTGCGCGCCGTCGGCTATGAGGTGGCCATACCCCGAACGTTTGAAGAATTCCAAAAAGCAATCACCGATTACCTCGATGGCTATTAGTCAAAAACGTCGCCTTACCCTGTATCAGGCCATGAATGGGCGCTGCGGCTACTGCGGTCGGGATATCGCCTTCAAGGATATGCAGATCGACCACATGAACCCCCAGTCGGCACCGTCGCTGAGCACCTACCTGATCGATGGCAAGAAAGTCAACCGGACGCACCACGACAGCAACCTGATGCCATCCTGCGCCAGCTGTAATCATTACAAGCGCGATATGACGGTCGATGGCTTCCGACGAACGATCAAAAACCTACACGCCCGGCTGGCAAAGAACTACATCGTCAAGGTGGCTCATCAGTTTTCCATCGTGCACATCGTGCCCTTCGACGGTCTGTTCTACTTCGAAAAACTTAGAAAAATTAATTAACCCTATGGAAAGCGAAACCCCAAACGAGACTGATTCGGACCTGGTAGACTTCGATATGCAGGCTTGGCTGGCCCCCGTCAATCGGGACGATGAGGTTGATATGGCCGAAATATACCGGTGTGAAAAACTGGGCATCGAGAACCCGAAAATAAACCTCTACAGCTGCAAGAACGGCCACCAGACGGTGACCATTAACCGGGCTGGCGTTGAGGATGATTTTCACCAGCTATCCATCGACTGTCCGTATTGCCATACAGAAGCCCGGTCCCACTTCTATTTCTGCGATCAGGGCTTACAGCCAACCCACGAATTCTATCTCCCTGCCGATCCGAACGGTCACGCCAAAACCAATCGCGGCAAGTTCCGGCGGGGTGCGGTCGCCTTCAAGAATATCATGACCGAAGATAAGGTCCGACTCGGCAAAAAACTTAAGCCTTCACTCCATAAATCCGCCAAAAAATGACCTCTACAACCATACTGTTTCCGGGCTACTCAAAGCCCTTTTCACTCCTGCAAATCATGTTCTTTGTGGCCAGTGGCCCCTATTCGATCATGCATCTGGCGAATGGTAGTCAGGTTACGATTACGCTGCATTTGCGGAAACTACAGGGTCGCTTGCCAGACTATTTGCGCGTACACCGCTCCTACCTGGTCAACCCCGATTTTATTGATCGTTACCGGGTACGGGCCAGTCAGCTCCTGTTGGCAACTGGGCAATCCCTTCCCGTCTCAAAGCCGAATCGAAGCTTATTCGTCAGGCCCCGGCTGAATCCGAGTCCGGTTGTCAACCTGACGACCAATGCCTACCACCCCAGTCAGCGCGATGCGGCTCAGGTGCTCGGCGTACACCCGGCTCTACTAACGCCTGTATTGGCTGGTCGAGCCAGCCACGTTCGTCATAACCGGTTCCGCTATGCTACCGATGCCGAACGAGCAGTCGGAAATGTACTCCACTCTTAACTAAGTCTAGCTATGCCTGCCTGGTACAAAACACGAATCCGTTTTCGTCAACTCGACATCGAAAACAATAAGTACAAGTACATCAGCGAACTCTATCTGCAACGAGCCGAAACGTTTGCTGATGTTGAGCATCAGATGCAAACCGAATTAGCCGAACGCCTGAAAGACTTTAAAGTAAAAGGTATCAACGAGTTCAAGGTAGCCGAATGCGTGCTGCATCATGTATTTGATCCTGAACGAGAGACCGAACCGGAAGAGTGGTATCTATGCAAGGTCGAGTTTTCCGACTTCAAGGAACAGATCCTGATCACGGCCACCTCCGTTGTTGAGGCCCACTCCAGACTCGAAAAAAAGCTCAAACTGTCGAAGATCCCTTTCACCATCAAGGATGTCGACTCGACGAAAATTCTGGGTGTATTCGATTTTGAGAACGAGGCCCTGATGCAGGATTACCAGGCGCGGGTAGGCTGGATGGAGCCCCAGAATCAACGGGCTGAAAAGCAGAAATCAAAACATCAGGAAGAGCAGATTCCCATTCCGTTTGATGAAAAGTCTGACGACAAAAGGGGACCATCAACAATTACAGAAGAAGAGTTTGATAAGATCGATGGTGATGTAAGACCCTATAAATAATGGCTAAACCTGTCTACACGGCCGATGCCAGTCTGATCACTCACCTGCGCAATTTCTATTCGATTGGCCAGCTTCAACTTTTTTACTGCACGCTCACCGATGATGGGGAGCTTCCCGGCTGGAGTGATCGCAAGCGGGCTGAGTGGACCGATGGGATCGCCAAAATTCTGGGTAAAAAGCCGATGACGATTCTTCCGTTGATCGAACTACCCGAGCCCAGGCCGCAGCCAGCCAAACCTAAAGAATCAAAACCCAGTATCGAAACCCCGAAAATGGATCTGGAAAAAGCGCAGCGTCTGGCCCGTGGCCTGGTCCTTCAGCTGGAAGATTACTGTGATAAAATTTTTGTCGCCGGTTCCATCCGTCGGCAGAAATCAGAGGTAAAAGATATCGAAATCGTCTGTCAGCCTAAGCTGTTTCCGGTCGGTACCGGGCTGTTTGATAATGCCGACCAATTCGAAGTGATCCCCGCCTTTCGGCGTGAAGTCGAAGGAGGTGAGGGTATCGGCATTGGTAAAGTCCTGAAGGGCAAAGCCAGCGGCCGCTATATGATGATCGAATTGCCATCGGGACTCAAACTTGATCTGTTCATGCCCAGTGAACATGACTTCTATCGTCAGTTCGCCATTCGAACCGGATCGGCTGACTACTCGCAGAAAGTGATTGCCACGGGCTGGAAGAAAAAGGGCTGGTGCGGGACTGATCAGGGGCTTCGTCGGATATCGGATTGTGAGGAAACAAAGTCGGGTTGGAAGATCATCAACCCCAAGGCCGAACTACCACCCCACTGGAAGTCAGAACAGGAGTTCTTTTCGTGGCTGGGTGTAAAGTGGATTGATCCCAAAGACCGAAACTAATGGCACAGTCCTTATCCCCCATGGCCAAGGCCATCCGAAACCTGGCTTACCGGCACGGTACCTATAACGTGTTTGCTGACTTCTGCGAAATGGCGGCTTGCTCATTCTCCAACGCTGTCGACAAACGAAATTTTGATGCCCGCGAAGAACGGTATATGACTATCGTCAGGAAATACACCCAAGAAGAAGTCAACGTATTTCCTCAACTGCTGGGGATGCTCAGCGAGGCACTGGAGGTCGGGCCCCGAGACGTGATGGGGGAATTATTTCATGAACTCGAGCTGCACAACGAGCACGCTGGTCAGTTTTTTACCCCCTATCATCTTTGCGAAATGATGGCACAGCTGACCTATGGCGAAGATGTCAATCAGATCATCGAACAGAATGGATTCATTACCTGTCAGGAACCGGCTTGCGGATCAGGGGCCATGGTGATCGGTCTGGCCAAGACGATGTACGATCGGAAAATCAATTTTCAGCAATGCCTGCACGTCTCAGCGATCGACCTCGACAGCCGCTGCGTCCACATGGCGTACCTGCAATTTTCACTGCTTCATATTCCGGCTGTTGTGTATGCCGGTAACACGCTCACAATGGAAATTCGGGATGCCTGGTACACGCCAGCCCATATTCTGGGTGGCTGGAATTGGCGCCTTCGGGCCGCTGATCGACCCGCTTCGGAAGTGGGTCAAATGGAAACCATTATTGAAAACGTGATGGAATTAACCGAAGAACCGGCCTCTCTCCAGTAGTAAAACCTGCAAAGGGAAATGCAAAGAAAACTGCAAAGAAACCGGTGCACATGGGTCAATTAACTCTTTTCTAAAACGCTTTCAACCAAGTAATCCCATGTCAGACTATGCTCCGGGCGTCAGTCCCGACGACATTATCAAAATCACTTTTGTCGTCATGCAAAACGGCAAACCGATTGTCAAAGAGGTCTCGATCAAACGGGGTGTCTTCATCGAATACAATGCAAAGGGACAGGAAAGGGGCTTTAAAAAAGCCGCTCAACTGTACGAATTGATCGTCGCCGAAAAAGCCTACATCAGCATTACTGATCTCACAAATTCAAACTAATGAACTATATGAAAATCACACTTATCATTTTGATCATCATTAACATTCTGGTAGCAGTTTTCCTGATCTATATGGGTCGCACGGTGGAGAAAGAAGGCACCCCTGGACGGCTCGGCGCTTACACGATCAGTGCCATGTTTTTGACCAATGCAATCGCTCTTATTATTCAATTATAAACAGTAATTATATGCCTATTACACTCAATCACCTACGGGGTGAAAACCAGATTGTTCAGCAGGTTGATTTCGGTACCGGCGATATTCTAATACTCAGTTGCCGGGATGTTGACAAAGACTTCGAAAACCAGATCTGGCTTATTCAGAATGAGCCGAAGCCAAAACAGGATTGGGCTGAGCTAAAGGATCCCGCCTATGCTGAGGGAATAGTTACCGATCAAATGCCAATCAAACCAACCATTGTGCTGGCCTTTTCCGATCGGGATAGTATCACCTCCTTAATTCGTTCGTTGCACGAACTCTATGGCAAAATGCCGGTACCTGAAGGGCATTTAGATCCGCAGAAGACCGATAACCGATTCTTAGATGAAAAAGGGTTTGTCTTTCTGGATGCCGAGAAAAAACCCTACTGGATCCGCATGTGGGGAGGTGAACCCTGGCTTTTTTACTGGCATGCGGATAACCGCTGGGTTAGTCTGAGAAGAACGAACCAGAACGAGATCTGGCAGGCCTCCCAGGCACGGCTCTCCGATGAGAAAGCGGAGGTATACCACACGTTAAACGCGAGCAATCATGCCTAAAGGCCAAATCAATACCTATGCCTGCCCATCCGGCCACGTGATGGTCACCATAGATTTAGATGAAGGTGTAACGCCCTTTATGAAACGTTGTGAGACTTGCGCACAGATGGCTCAATCAGGCTTTTATCGAGTCGATCAGCGTTTAACACCTACTCACGAGTGGTATAAGCCAGCCCACCCGGAACGCTACCAACAAATGGGGTTAAGACAACATTGTAAAGCGGGTGGGCTGGTACTTCGGGAGATTGGCCAGCCCGACGAAACCGAAGCCATGCCCGAACCAATCCCTAAAATCCGGCATGAATTAAAGTGTCTGCCTGAATTTTTTCAGGACCTCAAAGCGGGGCATAAATGCTTTGAGGTTCGCCGGAATGATCGAAATTTTCAGGCTGGTGAGGAATTGTATCTGCGTGAATGGAGCCCCGAAGGCGGCTATACCGAGGACACACTGCTATTGGACATTACCTATGTGTTGCCAGGTGGTCAGAATGGAATTGATCCCGAATACTGCGTGATGAGCCTTGCCTGGAGTATGGATATGGATTTTAGCGATTTTTTGGAGGAGGGGCCGGAACATGAAGATGGGTTTCCGATAACGACGTTTTGCGGATGAAACGATACACCTACCTCGGCGATCGCCTGACTGACCCGGCCCTGAAAGGTCAGTTATGCACGGCCGTGTTGCAGGAAAACGGCCTCTGCATCAGGGGCAGGAACGGCAACATGCTGGTTCAGTTCGAAAATGGCCGTGAGGCGAATGTGATTGGCCGACTGCTTCGGAAAGTGAAGGAATAAAAGCAAGCCACATCAAAATGACGTGGCCTGGTTATGAAAACCATTCACTACTAACTGAGAATTATTAAAGGCATAACCCGTGTGACTTAGATAAGGTGCTGGCAAAGTACTTATAGTAAGCTAGCGGTTCAAAAATTTCAGAAAACGTGCTAAACTAAATTTCTGATGGAAGAAGAAATAGATTTTAATGAGCCCATCCCCCACGAACCCAAAACCTGCGTCAAGTGTGGCAAACTAACCGAAACGGTTCCCTGCGTTATCGAAGCTGTTCAGGAAGAGGATGCGGATTATCCCTCTGGGGAGCACTGCTATGATTGCTGCGTCGAAGAGGGCTATTGTTTCGGATGCGGCCGGTTCTCGGCTGGTCAGCAGGCGTATGATTTCGGTCGTTATCCGGGTTACTGCGAAAACTGCCAGGAGCAGATCCGGTCAAACATGTGTGATGATTGGGACGATAATGATTACGACCACAGTAGTTTATACGGTACACCATGAAAACATACACCGGTATAGGGAATCTACCTGCCTTCAAGATCAATGGCACCAACGCCGATCTACAACGTTTCGAAGCTGACTGTGAGCGTCTGGGCTTACAGGTATCGAAAGCCAATTCGTATTTCCGTGATGACTACGAGCACTGTCTGATGCCTGCCTATGCGTATTACAAGGGCAATCACGATAATATTAAGTTGCAAACACTGTCAAGTGACGTGTATTTTCCTGAATTAATATACGATCTAAAAACGGACTATGCCCTGGCATTGTCCATGGTAGAGATTATTAATCAGGCTGTAGCTCCAGAAGTATGAAAAACATAATCGCCACTATCCCCAAAAGCCGCTTTAAAACGTGGGAACTCGCCGAACGAGTGGTTAAACGGTGTGACGGTGAAAAATGGTTCTGGACGCTTCGCATGCCCCGTAAACCCAAAAACGACCCAATCGGCTCGCTCTGCTACATGGTTTACAACGACCAAATTCGTGGCTATTTTGATATTATCGATGTGGACGAGGCCAAAAACTGGGAGTGGCATCAGGAGCGGCAACAAGAAGGCTTTGTACTCGTGCTGGCCAACTGGCACCCTGTATTTGGTTTACCTGAAATGGCCGGCTTTCAAGGCTGGCGCTACACCGCACTACGACCATGAAAAAGAAAGGCATTTGGGGGTTCCCGGAAGAGCAGCAACCTGGCGGGCAGGCAGGAGCCTTACAACTCTATGCCGAATTCCCTCGTAATCAACAGGCCGAAACCCTCCAGGTCGTTCGTGTTCAGAAATCGCCTTGGTTCATTATTATCTGGGAGAAATTGACCGACAAGGTACCCCGGCCGAAGCGGGTCAATATCTGGTGCTGTTACTCTCGAACAATTGTGTTTTACAAAAAACCATGGACCGAAGATGGTAAAGGGGAGTTTCAGCGCTGGTTAATGATCGATCACGTGTTGCGTTGTGATGATGTTGTCGAGTTTGAAGGGGAGCGGTTTGAGGTCGGAACAGGTCAGGTGCAATGGCATCAGGGAGCCTGGTACATATGTATGTGGGCAAGACGAAAACAAAAAGAGCTATGAAACTAGAAGCCAGTCGGTTTTCAATCGACATGAATAAAGATGAGGTAGTCGAACTTCGTATGGAGTTACTGGAGTTAATGAAGCTCGCCACAGGTGGCACGCAGTCTACCGAATCCGATGTGCTCGCCGATATGCCAGCAGTAGCAAAACTCTATAAACTTCTTCGCATTGATAATGAACTACCCTTCTGACCAATGAAGATTTTCTACACCGTTTGGCTATTTGATAAACATTTTAAACACATACACATAATGAAAACATCATTACTAATACTTATCAATGTTCTTTTTTTTTATGCATTTGCTAGTGGCCAAATTCAACCGACTAAGAGGCCAACTGAGGAAATAATTAACTCTGCAGTCCTACTTAAACATAGTGCCGGCACTGGTTCAGGAATTATTATTTCAAATGATACAGCACTATACTTAGTGACTGCTAGGCATGTTCTTCTTAAAGAGATTAATAAGAATCATCAATTTAAAGATTCTAATATTGAAGTCACTTCATTTCAAAGTAATAGTGATAGCAATATGGTTTTTATAATGAAAATAAACTTAATAAAGGCCCTTGAAGCTCAAAATTTGAGGTTTTATACTGATAAAGATTTAGTAAGTATAAAGATTGGAACGCTAAAAAAAGATGTGATTTTTTATAAACCATTTGTAAGCATTTTAAAAGGAAATAATGCACTAAATACTTATCCTTTAAAGGAAGAAAATTATTTACTAATGAAACAGACTAAAATTTTAACAGATATAATAATAGTGGGATTTCCTACTTCACTTGGATATGGAAATCAGTTTGACTTTTTCACTCCTATTACAAGAAAAGGATCTATCGCAGGTAAAAATTTAACTAAGAAAACAATAGTTTTAGATTGTCCAGTCTTTCCTGGAAATAGTGGCGGACCTGTTTTTGCCCTAGACTCAACCTCTCCAATTTTGCAAATTATTGGGATAGTAACTGAATTTATCCCTTTAGCAGATACTTGGCAAAGCAGTCAATTTGAGGGATTATCTCACGTTTTTCTAGAAAATTCAGGATATGCGGTCGTTGAACCATGGGATTATGTTATGAGTTTAATTAAACTAATGAATTAGAAATTTTTGATTTATTCTCTGAGAAAAACGCCCGGCTCATCACTGACCGGGCGTTTTTGTACTTCCTCTTTTTAACCAAAAAATTACTTAACAGAAAATCGTTTAAATGCATCGGCCAGCTTTGTGTCATACTGATTTGCCTTATATCCAGCACCATTATACTGCCTGGCAAATGATGCCCAATTATGGGATTTGAGTTCATCATCCAGATCCCGACTCTTTACAAATTCGACAAACAATCGAAGCTGCTCTCCCTCGGACTGCTTCATAGCAGCGACAAACTCCGAGACAGTTTTGCACCCACAGGCTGAAAAATTGAACCCCATGATCTGGAACAGACCAAATGAAGTAGCCATGACAGCTGCGTTGTAATCCAGTGCCGAGGCCTCGGTAAACAGCCGCCAGCTGTGGTCAAGATTCTTTGGGTAACCTGGCTGCCAGACCGGATAGGAAAGCAGTGGATGCGAAATGTCGTAGGCTCCCTTGGTGTAGCGATGAAAAACATGGGGCTCAAAGCGGATGATCACTCGATTCGTTAGATCGAACCCTCGACCGCCTGACTCTACTTCGGTGACGGCTTTAACTTCAGCTACT
The DNA here is from genome assembly GCF_009754945.1 of Spirosoma arboris. Lineage (GTDB taxonomy): Bacteria > Bacteroidota > Bacteroidia > Cytophagales > Spirosomataceae > Spirosoma > Spirosoma arboris. The sequence goes on along the minus strand of NZ_WPIN01000015.1, from coordinate 33,698 downwards.
CCTGTACTGAGCAGTTCAGCGGCATTCTGGAAATCGTTTAGAGTTAATCGGGGTTGGACGAAGATTGGATTAGGCATGGCGTTACTGAAATATCAAGATAGAATTGTGGATCGGGGGTGTATCCTTCCTTATCCGGATGATAGCCACCTCTGTAAATGTTAATCACATACGAATTGCGCCCACCGGGCAGAATACTGTGCATGTAGTATTTGGCCTCCAGTACTGGCTCCCGACCAGTTAGGATATAGTCAAGCTGCTGAATTAACTCAAGGTGTGGCTTTGGTTCATCCACCCAGGGTATAGCGATCAAATCACAGTCCCGGTTCAGACTACCATGCAGCACCAGATTATAGCCCATTTCCCTTGCCTTTTCCTGAAGCAGATTCAGGTAATGGGCATAGAGCATGGGCTTGGTTTGAATCGCTTTCATAGCAACTTAATTACCCTGTTTTTGCTGGTTAGTACTTAGTCGATGAATGCGTAAACTCTGATCAGTCAGGCGGGAATTCACGTTCTCAAATTGTTGATCCAGTTTCTGCCGATATGCCGCCGACGTAGCATCCCGTTTCGTCGAGCTTTGTTTTAGATCAGAGATTTCAGCCGCCTGCTCATCAAGTTGGGCTTTCATCTCATCCTGATTCTGGATCGCATGATTCAGTTTTTGCTCAAAGCGAACAAAGAAACTAATACCGCCTTCGTAGACCGACCCAACACACCAGACCGTAAACAACAGACCCAGTATTGGTAAGATAAACCACAATAGACGTCGATTCAATGCCTCCCTCTTACTGGTTGGCAATGGCCTGATATATCCATGAAGTGCAGTCGTGACCGCACTAACTGCCAGCACAAACATGGTAATGACGGCTACCTCAAACGTAAACCGACGCATAAAAAACGTCGTTAGAAACGTAACCAGGCACATAAACGATAAGAGGTAAATGGGGATCGGTAGCCACCATTTTACTTCATGCATGCTCATGCAGGTAATCAATAGAGCGACAAAACCAGTGGCTGTACTGCCTTGTAATAGTCGGAATAGAATCTCTTCCTGTATCATGATTATTCTTTCGGTTTACTAAGCCTTGCCTTTATAGCGTCATACGTGTCTAAAATCGTTTCAATCAGTAGCTTGATTGGCGTATCCTGAATCTGTTTACCCACCGTTTCCATGCCTCCCAGAATGTAGTTGGTCATAAAGGCCAGACCACTCCCAACAAACCACCAGTCACCCATATTCCAGTGCTTTACAGTGCAAACGCCGAACGTGATAATGAAGCCGGCGATGATGGCAATTAGGGCGCTCGATAACCCTTCTGCAATCGGTACGGCCCGATTTCGCAGGAAGTGAACCGTAGCGCCTGCAACCACACCCAACAGCAGTTTCATTTCTGGCGGCATGGCCTCCCAAAATGCGTTCCAAGATTCTTTATTCATGTTTGTCCGGTTGAGTGGGTACTATTAACTAGGGCTTGCCTTCGATACGCTTAAGCTCTTTTTCGACTTTGGCCCGCTGACGCTTCAATCGCCAGAGTGGAAACCACCCAACAGGTGCATATAACGCCTTTCGCGTATTGATCACGAGCGCATCGCAATAGGCCGATTTAGTCTCCAGCGTATCATTTCGGGCCAACGTTCGGCCGTAATCCTTCAACTGCCGGTTGATTTCTTTTTGCCGCTCGATTTCGGACGTATTGCCGATTACTTGTGAGTAAGCTATCATTTTCACGTTCAAGTTGATCGACACTAAGAGTATCAGCATGCAGACTATCCGCAGCCAGTTCCTTTTCGAGGTTTTCATAATTAACTTTTTTGATTTGCGTGGCTGTGTTGATTGTCGTTTTGAGTGCTGTCGATTCCTCCTGAAGCTTCGACACAAGTACTCCTGATACGTGCAGATCCTGTTGCGTAGCACGTAGCTTTCTGGTCTTGCTTTCGCAACTGGCCACCGCTCCAATCAGACCAGCGATCAGGATCATGACCAGCACAAAGGGATTCTCAACAATCCAGGCGAAGAGCGATTTGAATAGAATCATACCGTTTGACTTATCTTAGTGCTAATGTTTAATTAGGAAAATTCACGAATCCCGGTCGGTCTTGCTGATCGGGATTTTTACGCCAGCGTCGATGGTGCCGTGAACGTATCACCCGTAAACCGTCCGCCCGTGGCCAGTTGATTATTATAGTAAGCAAGTTCAATCGCATCCATTTGGGCGTAAGTCAAACCTGCGACGGTCAGATCGACTATGTGACTCCACCCTAATGCCCAACTTGGGGCCTGATTCGCTACGAATTCCCCCCAGTTATTATTCGAGCCCCATTTAATTAAGTTCGTCGGCGAAGCCAGGGTACCTGTAACGCCTTTGCCCGCGACATTTCGGAAGAAATAGCCTGGTGCCATAGGAACTGACGGACTGTTTCGTACGCCTGATTGACCCGCTGCGGTTGTGCTTGTCTGCTGAAACCTGACGATATTATTAACCGAATACTGAGAGCTGGTCAACCCCATATAAATATGATTGGCATTAAGGGGAGCCCGGCTTATATAACCGGCATGTGAATAATAAAAATCATGGGTAGGATTGGCCACTATATAGGCCGCAATAGCCGCTTGTGCGATTTGGTAAACCGCCGTCGCCGTGTTAGCGGTTTGACTGACAATCCCATGAAGTAGCTTTTTGGGTGTCAGCTCAAAAAGTGACACGTTAGCGCCGAAGTTGTTTGTGACAGTGGCCGATAAAGATGCCTGTGTCCCTGAACCTAAAATTGCGGCTGCTTCTTCCCAGGCAATATTCGGAATTACACCGCCACTGGCAGGGACGGCACTTAGTCCTAAAAGACTGTGAGAAGGGTCAATAAGGAGTAAAGAGCCCACTGTTAAACGAGAATCTTTACGTAAAATAGGCCATGCAGGATCGGGATTAACGATTTCCGCATCAGTTTGCATGAACTTGCCGGGTAATGAAGCCATTGGATTTTGAGTTTAATATTTTTGAGTTGTAAGCCAATTTTGAATCGCAGTTGCATAGAGCGTGCGAACGGTAGAAAGGGTATGAATTCGGTCGTAAGTATAGGTCGTCCAGGTACCCGACACGTTGACCACTAGATTGCCTGTTGTCGTCAGGTAATAATCGAAATTGCTGCCGCCCGTTGGAGTCGCGTCCGAATAGCCTTGGAAATTAAGTTGCGCGGCTGTGAAGGGTGCGGCTGTCCAATCGAACCAGTACGAAAACGGAAGAACCCCATATGTACTTGCGACGGCTGCTTCGGTCATACCCGGGAATGTCGGGTCAATGGTTGTGCGGCCTACTGCACTAGATAAGAGCACCTGATAGGTACTAATCCAGCTACCCGAAACAACACTGTCCAGGTAGGTTTCAATGTTGTAAATGGCATTGGTTGAACTCTTCTGAAACCGGCCTTCCTGGGCATCAATCACGAGCCGAGTGCCGTTGTAGAGCGCATTTCGCTGACCCAAGACACCTAAGAATAGGAACCGCCGATCCCGTGCGCCGGTCATATTGATTCCTTCCTCGACGGCCTTTTTGTATTGAGCTAAATCACTCGTGTTATTCTGACCGTGATACCACAGGTGAATCCAGCCTTTATACGGATCGCCATTGAGGATGTGGTATTTTTGCATCGAAAGAATTTGTTCCGACGTACCTCCACCAAAAGCATTTAAGGCAAAGGTTCTAGGCGCTACCAGCGCGGCCAATGATAGTAGATTAGCCCCCATACTGTCTGTATAGGCGACTAGCGACCCTATACTTGCTTTCTGGCTATAGGCACTCCGTCCCTGCGCGGTTACCTGCACACGGGTGGCCGAAACATCAGCCCGACGCACTTCGTATTCGTCAGCAAATGCTGCACAGTTGAAAGAAAAGAAGGAGCCGGCGGCAATAGCTGTGATGATTTCAGACGTTACTTTGTGCCACGTACCTAATATCCGAATAAGCATATCCCCCCGAACGAACGTTTTTCCATCATAGGTACCTGTCGCGGAAGCGATGTAATAAACGTTTTCGGAAGTAATGGGGCTCGTTAAGGTAGCCGGGTTGAATTCCCCCGCAAAGGCGTACTCACCTGCTTTAAGCTTCGTAAAATAGCGGGTATATGGTCCGCCCTGCGAAGCGATGGCCACACAATAAATAATGTCGCCAACGGCATAAGAGACGCCATCAAATCTACCGGCTGTATCAACCACCCACCAATGACCAATCAGTGCCGTTTCAGTAGGAGCCGGTGCCGCCTTTTTGACAAATTGGGTTCCGTCCCAGATCGTTAAATCGCCACCTACGTAGGATTGGGAATTGATGACAATCGGCGTCCCAACGGTTGCGCGAATGGCGTAATAATCGCCTGCAACAAGGCCAGTCGTAACGGGTGAGCTGCCCGTGGTTCCCTTGTAGACTAATTCCTGAATGGTAGCGGCTGGTGTAAATGTGCCGATATATTTCTCTGCCTTCGTCAAAAGGCCGGACGATCTACGAAATTCAAGCGCTTGCCCCGATGTATTTATCCCCTGCAAAACAGGCGTACGAAACCGAGGGAAACGCATAAAGTTCGCGCCACCAATACCCGTATCCGTGGCGATATCGACAACCTTTCCTCTCAGAAGATTATCATCTTCGACCACAACGCGTTCATTGACGTTGGTACTACCTCCTGCAATCAACGCGTTTTGTACGTCGGTCGTCAGGTTTGCCATCCCGACGACGTTGTTACCTAACGTAAATTCGAACTTTGGCGCATAAAAGGTACCATCTAGTCGAACAGCCCAAAGTATACGTTTTTTAGCATCCAGGAATCCACCAATATAGCCGGTTTCCACGGGCAAGTCCTGCCAGAAATAAGCCTTTACATCTGCCCCTAATTTGGCTAATGTGATCGTACCATCTACCAGCGCTGTACCACCAATGCTACTTACGGCAAACTTAGTCGCCACAAACGAACCATCTGTTTTCGTGCCAAAATAGATACGTTTTTTCGCATCGACCAGGGCAATATTATAGCCCGATTCAGACGGCATGACCTGCCAGAATAGGGATGTCGCATCGGTCCCTAACTTCGCTAGGGGTATGGACGCATCGACCAGCGCAGCCCCACCAATCGAACCTAACCCATACTTGGTAACAGCAAATGATCCGTCGAGCTTAAAGCCAAATAGAATCCGTTTTTTTGCATCCAAAAGACCAACCAGATAGCCAGACTCGGGCGGCAGATTCTGCCAGATCAGACTTTGTACGGTGGTTGATAGGGTATTTATTCCTACTGATCCATTTGACGCTCCACCTCCCTGCGCATATATCTGCCAGTTTTGCGACTCAGTTGCATCGAAACTGGCTCCCGAAAGGCCAGATGTTTTTCGCTCATAGGAGCTTCCACCGACAAAAACCCTGTCGCCTTTGCTATATAAAGTAGCGGCTTGCCAATCGCCTTTATTCCCATCGATAAATACCTGCGCACTAGCCGCTGCATTGACTTCACTTGCATGAGCATTGCCAGCACTAGTATTTGCCTCATTTGCTTTTTGCCCTGCCAGTGTAGCACTGTCTGTTGCAATGCCCTGTTTGGTTGTGACGTCCTGTTGAATTGTATCAATCTGGCCTTTTACTTGGTCAACGTGTGCTTTCGAATCATCAACTGATAGCTTGGCCGTATTGACTGCATTGGTGTTCTGATCAACTTGAATGGATTTGTTATTGACATCGACCTGCTGGGTGTCGATGTTGGATTTAATTCCATCAATCTGGCCTTTTACTTGGTCAACGTGTGCTTTCGAATCATCGACCGATTGTTTGGCCGTATTGACTGTATTCGTATTTTGGGCAACCTGTTGCGACTTCTGATTGACATCGACCTGCTGGGTATCGATATTTTCCTGTATTGAATCGATATGGTCTACGGCCGTGCCTATATATTGAGTTGTCTCTGAGAAATACCCAGAGAGCTGCTCATTCGATTCAGTTGCAATATTGGCTTGCTGCTGGGAGCGATCGGCTTCAGACTCAGAGCGATTAGCTTGCGTTTCTGAATCTTGAGCAAAGCTTTGTGCAGCATTACGAGCCTCCAGGGCCAGAAAGTCCGTCGTATAAGGTACTTCGACTTCTACTCCCTCCTGATTGACAATCAATACGGTGCCTGACTGTTCCGCTTTTCCAAGCGATGTATTCCGAGTTGTAACGACAGGCCCAGCCCATTTGACTACACCATCAAACAGGATCTTGTGAAATGCCTGTTCCGGTAGTTTCCAGGGCGTATCATATTCAAGTGTGATTTCGCGTCCTGAGATTGACGCATTAGGCTGTACACTGTCGCCTAGCTTTGCCCCATCGGCATCTGCGTAAACAAACGTGGTGACTCCAGTGGGCAGCACAAATCCTACTGGCAATGTCAAGACTTTTCGCCAGGGATTATCCCGAAAAATTTCAAGTCGTAGCGTCGAGACCTGATCGCTTAATATATTGGTAGTCATACAAGTTGCTGATTACGCGCCAGCCGCGCGCGTGATGGTAAACGACATAACCGTATACGGCATCGTACCTGAATCGAGGACGAAGGTGATCGTGTTGTTACCCGCCAGCAGGCTTAGTGTGCCCGTTACGGTTCGTGTGCCACCGGTAGCGGCTTCCAACGTCACCGTCTTCTGGTCAACGCCATTCACCTTGATACCGGCCACTCCAGACCCTGAACTTAGGGTCGTCTTGTAGGTGAATGAAAAGTTATAATTTGTATCGGTCTTCGGTAAGCCCGTAAAAGGCGCGTCGGTACTCGTTGGTGTTGTGCCCGAGCTGGCGGCATAGATGTAGCGATCCAGAGGACCTGTGAATGTTTGTGAATACGCAGAAAAACCAGGGGGTGACGGTTCCACTAACGGCGGCACGGTACCAGGCGAAAGCGTCGCTCCATTTTCCAGGGTGATCGTGAACACGCCCGCTTCAATATCAGCCTCCAGTCGGGCCTCTCCATCCGCAGTCAAGGGATAGAGTATAATGTCCCGCTGCATGGTACCATTGTAAATATTGGTATTGGCGTTATTGAAAAAATGAACGGATTGGGTGGCGATGTTGCTCATTGGTTGATGCGGCCTCCGTAGCCGGGTTTGAATTCACTGGCAATAATCGACTGGGCAATAATGGTCTGGTTGGTGACGCCGTTGGGAAACAGACACTCAAACAAAAACACCTGTGGCCCTTTGTAGGTACACTGAATCCGCATATTGCCCGAAAGGCCCGGAATCTGAATGACATCGGTACGGGTCGTGTCACTATCCTGCCCGAAGCCGATCAGCCCCAGCACGGCCGTGCCTTCCGAGGTCGTTTTGTGCCGGGTAGCCGCGCACGGCTTGTTCTGATTCCAGGCACTCACCCCGTTCAGGCGTTGAAAGTCACCCGTGTTGCCTACTTTGATATCGATATCGGTCGTCAGCGTGCTGTTGGCGATCTTGTCCAGAATGGTTTCCATGTCGCGCCGGGCCGCCCACAATTGGCTATGGGTGTGCCACGCATGGTTCAGGTAGGCAATCGAGTCCTTATTGTAGATAATGCCCTGGTTGGGCGCCCCGGCCGCGTAAAACACGTGAAAGCCCGACTTCTCGCGTTCCCCTTCCAGGAAGTGATAGGTCTTGTACATGTTCTCCATACTGACGGGCGTAATCCAGACTTTGGGTGAGCCGCCATCCAAAAACGTTCCCGACAAACCGAATCCATTGGGCACACGGGAAAAATTACCTTCGTAGTGCAATTCCGTCATGCGAATGGACGGAATGGGATTGCCCCCATTCACATCGGCCAGCCGCTTCTGAACCCCCAGCCAGTGGCCGATTTCACGCGCCACAATGTTCCCATCGCTCATGTGCGCGTAGAGGTCAGGGTAATTCGTGTGGGTATGGTAGGGGTGAGCGCTGTTCTCGAAAATAGAAGCATCGACGTACACCCCGTCGTAGAGGAAGCCGAAGTAGTAAAAATAATCGAGGTTGACCGTCTGTTTCTTCCAGAAACTGCCGTTCATGTTCGTGTAAGTACGACCATTCAGCACGATCGTGCCGTTACTGCCGCCAACATTATTTAGGTTGATATCGGCCTCATCCAGGAACCGGGTATTGCTGGTCAGGGTCTGATCGCCCGGATCGCCCTGGTAGGGTGTTGAGCCAAAACAGCGGTCGGCTCCACCCCGGCCCGCTACGTCGAGCATGATCGCAAAGCGGTTCGACCGGCGAACCGCTACCTCCTGAGCTTGCAGGCCCGGATTGGCGAACAACTCTTCGACGGTCATACTGCCCGGCTGCGACTCCATCTGGATACGCACACCCTTGATTTCGGGCCAGGGTGGGTAATGGCCAATATTGCCCGCTCCACTGTCATCACCATGGTAGAAGCGCTGCCAGTAGTTATTGGTTTCGATGTTGGCCGTCCAGATTACGCCCGCTGGCCAGGCATTAATCATATTGATGCACCCCTGCTCAAAATCAACCACGCTCATGGCCCACCACCAGAACCCTTCCCCAGGCAGGCTGCTTTGGGTCTGATAGACAAACTTTTTGCCATCCGGCAGGTCCGAAAAGCGGGAACCCGCCGACTCGTTGCTACTCCACTGGGAAATACGGCCGGCACCGGCACTCAGCCAGGCTGCGTGCTTTTTCTCGTCTTCGCGGGCATCGGAGGAGAAAAAAAACAGGGATTTAGACCCGCCAATGTCCACCAGGTTCAGGGTTCGCTTGGCTGCTTCCGGCGTGTAGAGCTTACCCACCCGACTGGCCAGGTAAGCCGGGGTTGTGCCCGTTGGGGCCACCGTTGTCGGCGTTCCTTCAAATACCTCCTGCCCCGTTTCGGGGTAATAGGTGGTTACCCCATCCTTTTTTCGAATCTCGTATCGTGCCATCGGGTTAAGTCGTTAAGTAGCCTGCCAGTACACCACGGCTATCGTAATGCTGTTCATCCACTGGCGTAGTGGGCGTCGTCGGCGTGGTTGGGGTTGTACCGCCCGACCCGGCAAAGAGCTGATAAAAGGGAGCGGTAGCGGTGAGCGTGACACTAAACGACAAAAACTTACCATCTTCGTCGATCCACTGCACCACGTAATTGCCACTCGGTACGGCCAGAAAATAGGAACCATAGGGCATCGAACCCGCGAACAGGCCCGTGCGCGGATACGGACCGTCCAGGGTCGTCATCGTCTTTAGCCCATCCGCGTAAGCCGGTGTGCCCTCGGCGGCAATCAGCTTAATTTTCAGGGTGCCCGTGCCATCGGCATACAGCGAGAGTGTATTGTCCGGATTGCGGGCGATGTAGAGCTTTTTGAGCTTGGCCGAACCAGTCCCTGAGCAGGCCTGAGCCGACCAGCCGAGTACCGAATCGGGTGCGCTCGTTGTGCTCAGGGCTATTTTCTGCTCAGGGGAGAGGCTATAAAACGCAGCATCATCCGCATCACAGCTGCCACCGCTGGCCCGAAGAAAATAATACAGGGTATCTTTCGGTACGCCATCCACCCCGGCGATGGTGTTCGCCCACACCAGATATGTTCGTCGTGTAGTTGCCATGGTTAGCTGGGATAAAATTGGGTGATGGGGACATTGCCCGATGAAGGCAGAGCGGGCAGGGTAAAGACCAGCAAATCGGTCGTTGTGCCCACTTTTCGTACATACAGTTTGTTTACGCTCGTGCTGCCGGCGTTGTAGATGGATGTGCGCTTGGTGGCCCCATTGGCATAGCTGCCCGTATTCAAACCATTATAGGATGACTTGGGGAGCACAAACGCCGGTGGTCCGGTCACTTCGGTGGCGATCTCAATATCACCCGTTCCCGAAATCTTGAAATACAGGTCCAGATTAGAGGCCGTCGTCGGCGGATTGTTTTTCTGCCAGGCATAATAAGCGGCCACAATGATCAGCGCACTGCTGGTAATGGTGACGGGAAGTGAAACCGTTGTACTACCGACGGTAGCCGTTACCTGAATCGGTTGATCGGATGAGCCTGCGTAGGCTGTCGCATCCAAAACACCGTTACCCGTACCAATGACTACGCCCGCCAGGGTCGTATTGAGGCCAAACACCACCGCTCCAAGGCTGCCCGAATAGCTACGCCAGGTCGCATCGGAAAGCTCTTCTTCGAGGTGATACGTTTTAGTTTCCCTGGCAATGGTGGCTGCTCCCACCACCCGGTAATTACCGTTCGGCGTGGCCGTGATGGTCCCCTGCCATTCGCTGTTGGGCGCAGACGCCCGGACGGCATCGGGCAGATTTTCAATGAAATGACCAAAGATGATGAAGTTGGGGGCCACACTGGTCGGTGGTGGCTCCGTCGTACCGGCCCCCTTGTAGAGCCGTTTAGTTGCCGGATCAATGCCCACGTTGATCAGCGTAACTCCAGGTGGTGGATCGGTAAGGTTTACCAGGACACCCCCGTCGAACTCGGGTTCAATATCAGTTACTTTTCCGTTGGTTAAAATATCCTGAAGGGTTTTCCCCGATATCAGCTCCGCAACTTTAGTAATGATTAGGCCAACCAGATAAGCCGTTACATAGGCATTATTGTCGGCTAGATCATTGATCATCTCAATAGTAGCCTTAGGCGGAGCGACACCCCCGCCTTCATTTACTTCATTGATGCGCTGGGTAACGTACTCCTTCAGAGCATTAGCCAGAACAGGCAGATTTGGCCCATCAACCCCTAATTTTGAAAGTGAATCAATAACAGGATCAATCCATTTTTCGGGTGCCGATTCCGGTGAATCCCCGGCATTCGTATTCCCAAAAGCTGTAACGATCCGGCCCTGCCAGATGGCCTCTTCTCCATCCAGATACGCCCGACCCGATTCCCAGTCCATGGGAACCGTGTCGATAATGTCATCATACAACTGCCCGATTTTAAGCGCGGTATTCGCACCCAAAATGGTTTCTTCGGCAACAGTCTCGGCGCGGTCTTTGAGATTTGTTCGGGTCTGTTTAGCCATAGATGTAGCGAATTTTTAGCGGCTTGGTTTGAACCACGCCGGCTAGTGTGACCGTGAGTAATGCATAATGCGCTCCGGCAACTGGTTCTGGAATCCGTATTCTGGCCACCTTCCCGGAGCTAAACGCTTCGTTTGGCAGCACTACGCCCACATTGGTAAACGCCTGCTGGTTGATATCCAGAAAGTGCGTGATCAGCTCATAGGCGTCCTCGCTCGGTATGGGCAGCCAGATCATGGCATCGGCGTAATGACCCGTAAATACGGGCAATTCTTCCCAGGGCGTCAGCCAGTCGGCCAGTCCGTCAATATTGGTAAAACTGGTCAGGTCATTGATCGAATCCGAAGGAAACGCGTTAGCCGACCAGATCGTAAAGCCTTCATTGATGCTAACGCTGCCCGTTTCGGTCAGGCTGGCCAGATCAATGCTGAAGTTTTTTGAAAAATCCGCGTCGGCGATGGCCAGTACACCATCCCCTACCAAATGTGGCAGAGGTTCAAGCTCAAGCCGGGCCTGCAGATTCAACCGGGCCTGACCATTGATGACGGGTACCTCCATGACCGATGTCGAATCGTCGCTGGTCACCGTCGCTTCAATGTATTCCCAGGCGGCCGACGGCGAAACAGCTGGTACCAGAAACTCAACCGGTGCCATGGGTGAGACGTAACCCGATTCCGGTTCGGTAATCTCCACGGAGACACTGGTTGGTAGCGCCAACAGCGTAAAATTGAAGTTACCCAGCCCCGTGAAGGTGTTCGCCGTGGCTTTGGTCTGACCGGTATAGCCTGAGGCCGAGACTATAATCGAGTAAATACCCGCCGTCAGGCCGGGAGCAACCAGATAAAAGCGGGTAAACAGGCCGTTTGCGTCGGTATAGACCGGCGAGGCTCCAAAACGAGTAGCCGTTATATCGGTTCCATCGGGCGCCAATAGCCGAATCGCCACACCCGACAGGGGCTGGCTTGCGCTATTGGTGACAAAAACCTGAAAAACAGCCATTTTAGTCGTTCGTTATTACCAGCAATCTGATTTAGCCCGTGTTTTTCCGCCCGACGAGCTAATGCGGGCCTCACCAGAGTAAGCCGACGGCACGCAGCTTTGCCGCTGTTCATCCAGGTATTTGGTGATCAGAACTGCCCGGGCATTGGCTTTATCGCGGTAGTTGCGATAGAGCTGCGTGCGCTGGGTATCCGACAAACTGCTCGAACTCTCCCGTTCCTTGACTACCATACCCGTATTGGTGGCCTGCACATCACCGCCAAAGGCGTATTCTGCGTAAGCCGCATAGACCAGGTATGGCACTACTTTTTTATAGAGCGTTTCCAGTGGATCGACTGCGACCTCTTCATCCGGATCATCGGGTGGGGCTACGATACCGTATTGATTCGTATCCAGCCAGGCTTTCAAGGCCGCTAGTTTATCACCCAGCAACGCCGGTAGCGCGATCTCTTCCAGATCCAGAATAAACGGCTCGAAAACACTCAGGTCGAAATTATGCGGTAGCTTGACGCGTCCCTGAAAACTAGCCCGATTGAGCCACGGAGTCGGTTGTTCCATTTGCGGTTCCTAATCCATTAGGAAAATAATTCAGGTTTTCAATGTGGAAATCCAGATTAGGGATCGGGTCTTTCCAGAATGAAAACAGATACTCAAAAATCTCCTGAAGCCGGCGCTGGTAGGGGTTGACCATCTGATACATCAGGTTGCTGGCCACGACCACTTCCTGTCCCGTCGGTGCAATACCCCCCTGTTTGCGAATACCCACGATTTCGTTCGGTGTCCGCATCGCCCGGGTGATCATCGTTTCCGCCCATTCGGACGTGTACTTAAATCGCTCGGCAAGCTGTACCCCACTGATGGCATCGAAACGAGTCGCCTGCAGGTCGGCAATATTTTTGAACCGGTGCACCATTACCCGAGCCGCATTCTCTGCCCCCTGATTATCGCTCAGCTGGTATTCGATGCTTTTGGGGTCTAAATACGGATCATACTCAGGCACCATCTGCGCCGGATCAGAGACGATGCTCAGAATACCCGACACGTTAAAGCCGTTGACAATCGTATTCCAGTTGAACAGATCCAGTTGGCCTTCGGCTTCGATGGCCCGAATCGCGGGCAGGTAACTGGGATTATGGTAATACCCGTCACCCGGCGCCCAGAACGGTTCATACAAAATCTGTCCCTGGTACTGCTCGATACCCCCCGCAGCGATTATCTGAGCCTGTACGACTTCCGGGTCTGGATTAAAGAGCGGAAGTTTGGTGAACAGGTTCTTTTTCGACTGGTTATAGCCCCCATCGAGATAGGGGCAGATAGCAGCTTCGGAAATGATCCCCATTTCGTCGGGCTCACACAACCGGATGAATTCAAACGGAATTGGCTTGATGCTGGCAATTCGGCCTAATCCATTATAGCCAATGTGCAGCACGATCGTCTCGAAGTAGCTAATCGTATTGGCCTGGTTGTTGAGTACTTTATCGAGCGTCAGGCCTGACCGGTGAACGATCAGCTTAGAGGTCAAAACGTCTTTAAAGCCGTTCCCCTGAATAAACTGGGCTCTGGCCCCCAGACACGCCCGGGCCGTTACGCTATCTGAGGTTACATCCAGCAGCTGCTGCGGAAATAGATTGCCTTCACCAAAAGCCAGGAGTCCTCGTAAGGCAGACTTCCTGACCGTGACTCTTTTGGCTTTTGGTGGGGCAACCTGCATGGTGTGGATAAAAACAGTACGCTATTAGACTACTAGGATGGCTACTACTAGACCTGACTTTGATCAATGACCTGCTGGGCCGCATCCGCTGCGGGACTTCCTTTCGACTCAGCTGGGCTTCCCTCACCCGCTGGTGTTGCCGATGGCTCACCACTAACCTCTACTGTGCTGACATTCGCCGGATCAGGCGTGACGGCTGGGGTAACCGGTGCAGCTGGTGTTACCGGCGGAGCGGTCTTCAACCTGGTCAACTCGTTCGTTGTTCTGGTCAGTTGACCTTTCAGGACCCGATTGTCTTCCTTGAGTTTTTTATTCTCATCGACAAGCGTATCGTGCGCTTTCTGCAGGTCAGCTAGTTTTTGATCCGTTTCCGAACCCGCTTTTTCTTCATTTGAACCACTAGTTTCCGTTTCGTCAGCTTCTTCATCGTCGGATTCCTGACCGGCCTCGATGGCATCCTGTCGAGTCTGCCACGCTGGATTGATACCAATCAACTGCTTATAATCGGGATGTTTGATCAGGATTTGCTCGGCCCTTTCATCGGTTAGCACCTTACGATCTTCCGAATCCTGACCCTCATTTACATAGACAACTGATTCACCAGGCAGCATCAGAAAGCCCCCCAGAATAATATATTTACGAATTGACTTAGCCACTGGAGTAAGATTTAATAGTTTAAGTTTGTACTCAAAGTGATGCTTGATATCCGACCAGACATTCCCGCAGGTTTTGCAACCAACTGCCCCGATATCGATCAGGTACTGGTTTTTTAGCAGGTTCTTCTCATCGTCTGAGATCTGGCCGGTGGTTAGCCACCGGCTCATGATCTCAATTAGTTGCTCGCTCATTACGCATCAGCCGCTACCAGACCCGCCAGGTATACACGCGTATCGTCGGTACCCGATGTCACGTGCCGTACCGTTTTGGGTAGGTCTACCTCATCAGCGCCCGTCAGCGTGACCACAAACGCGCCCTTGTTATCGTCATTGGGACGATACACGAAGTTGGTTACCTGCATACCGGCACCGACACCCATTGCTTCGAAGTCACCCGACACCCGTTCGTAAATGAGCACCAGGTCTTTTCGGGTAAACAGGGCTTCCATCTCCAGTTTCGTGGCCGGACTGTTCGAGAACAGAACGATGACCATCGTCTGGGGCAGGGTCAGATCAAAATCGGTTCGGTTAAAGCCGACACTGGGATCATTCGAGTAGTTCTTGCCTTCGTAGGCAAAGAGCTTCTGAGAAGTTCCCATCGCAATGGCCGTGAGGATGGTCGTATTGGTCGAATCGAACGTGAACGCAATACTTTGTTCATCCCGCATCCCAATATAGATCAGCTCATTAACCCCCTTGGCGAGCGCCTTCTGGCCACACCGCTTCAGGTTTTGTTTTATTTTCTTTGCGTCACAAACGCCCATGATCGTTGGTGTGGATAGGTACGAACTAACCGCCAGCTTTCGCTAACGGTTAGTTCTATACGTGATGATTAGTAAGCGACCGAAACGTACTTTTCTTCGGCGATCATGGCGGCTAATTTGTACTTCAACCGGCCGTTCCATTTCTCGTCTTTGCGCTCATACCATACCTCCATGGCCGTTGGGTCCGTGGTGTCACCGTCTACCCCAGCCTGGAAGTTATCCTTCACGGTCAGGATCACCCGGTGTGGCATCGTCGTCTTACCGGACAGGTTAAAGTCCGAGTCCAGGAACTGATCGACGATGTCAACAATGATCAACGGCACACCCCGGAACGTCAGTGTTGTCTGGCCATCCTGAAGTTTAGCGTAAGACGACTCCAGGGAATCTTTCGATTCGAGCCAGCTTTCGTACTCTTCATACAGACCACGGTCGACGAACAGCACTTTTTTCGACTTATCGACCTGCTTGAGCACCGTGCTGGCATTGGCAAACACGCTGGCCAGAATTGCATAGGCCCGACCTGAGCCCAGTCCCTGAGAACCAGCCGCATTGCCGTTTTCAGCAATCGCAACCTTTTTGATGGTACCTGCACCAACACCAGCGAAGATGAGCGTCCAGAACCCGTCAATCTGGTTGTAGTTCGGAACGTCACCTGCTCCGTTGGTTAGCTCACCGGCCGTGATGGTCGTCTTGCTCAGCCACAGCATGCGCAAAAAGTCACTGTAAGCCGCCGGCTCCAGCAAATCCAGCATGAACCGTTCGATCTTGGTATTGGTCAGATCCGACTTATCATTGCCAGCTTTCAACTGCGCTTCGTGGATGGTCCCTTTCAGGTCCGTCCAGCACTGATCAACCCACGCTTTTACGTCGACGGGGGCCCAGAACTTCTGCGTCCGGTTCACTGTTGGCGTCGTGACGCCCGTACCGCAGCCGGGATCGACTTTGGTAATTTTGTAAATCGGGTCGGCGAAAATGACCTGCTGGCGGTTTTTAACGCCATAGACCACCTTCATGAAATCTTCGACCCGGCCCGTTTTGATGGCGGGCCGGATCACGTAATCAATCGCCATATCGCCCGAATAGGTAAGCGGAGTACCTGTCAGGAGCGAGGCTTTTACCTTTACGCCTTTCATTTGTGGATAGGAAAAATTTATGGTGTGGATAGAATTGGAATTGGTTTCGGGTGGTACGGCATTCCGGCCGACCTGTGCCCGCGATTCGTTTGCGACAGAATGGCTAGGCCTCCTGACTGGCCCGGTATTCCTCCAGAGTCATACCCAGTCCTTTCGCTGCGCGCTCATCCAGCATGTCCTGGCGCTCCTGCTCGTCTTCATCGGGCACGGCTACGGCGGTCACTTTTTTCTTGACACCTTTGGGAGCAGGGACTTTGGGTTCACCTGATTCTTTGGTTCCCAGCAGCAGCTTCATTTGAGCGGTCACCGTCGCCTGGTTGCGCTCCAGTGCGGTTACTTTGGCCTCCAGCGCAGTCGTTTTCGCCTTTTCATCCGCCAGTTGCTGAGCCAGATCAGGCTCTTCCTCCGATTCTTCTTCGTTCTCGGCCGTAACCGTGGTATCATCCTCGGCCGTGACCGTCGTTTCGTCTTCAGCGTTGACATCCGTGGAGGTACCACCCGTATCGATTTTTTCGATTTTGCCCCCCTTCACCGTGATTTCTACACCGTCAATGGTGTATTTCCCATCAGGAGCAGGCTCCCCATCTTTGGTGACGGTCTGCTCTTCAGCCAGCGTGTCGTCGGCCATGTCAATGGTCAGCTTTTCACCGGTACTCGTCGTAACTTCTTTGGCCACCACCTTGGCACCAGCGAGCAGCGCCATGACAACCGTAGCCAGGCGCTTGGCCTGATTGGTGATAATCTTCATTTTGGGATCTATTTGGGGTTGATTGGTACTCGGGGAAGGAGGAGTATACCGCCGGCTGGCGTAGTACTTGGCCTGAACGGGTTTGGCAATCGCGGTCGCAAATCCATTGTCGAGCGCTTCCTGGGCCGTCATGAACGAATCTTTACTGAGCCATTCGGCGACGGTCTCGGCACTGGCGCCGGTGTGCTCAATGTAGATGGCCGTCATTCGTTCGTTGTAGCTATCGACGAAATCAGCGATCGTCCGCAGCTGATCGGCCGTAGCCGGTCCGTTGGGCTCACCAGCGGCCTGGTGCACCATAAACGCGACTACGTTTTCGTAAATCAGACGAGTAGAGCCGGCCAGAAAGATGATCGTAGCCGCCGAGCAGCACTGACCAATTACGACGGTGGTAATGGGCTTTTCGTACGAGCGAAGCAAATCATAAATGCCTAGCCCCTCGGCGATATCACCCCCACAGCTGTTGATCGTCACCGTGATGTCATCGAACTGACCCGACCAGTTCAATGTATCCCGTACGCCCTGAATGGATGCGGTATAGCTGTAGCTGTTTACCTCGCCATCAATGAAAATACTTGCCGTTTTGCCCACCTCAGAAGTAAAAATTTTCGATGGGTCGAAATTGTAGGTATTCCGTTTACGTAGTAGTTGCTGAGCAATTGTACGTCATGTCGTAGTTTTTTTGGCTTTTATAAAAGGGGGGTACGCCTTATCAACTTTGAGCGAAACTTCAAACGAAATTCGGCATGGCGGATCGGGAGGGCTTATTACTAGAAAATCAGCATGTGGCGACGCTATCGGGCATTGCGACGACGTATCAGGGCAATGACTTAACTAAACCTGATAGTTTGCAGACAAACTTTTCCCAGGTCTTTGATTTGCCGGATAGTCGGTTAATCAGGAAGCTGAGCCAGAACGCCGAGCAGCTCGACGCCCGTTCGGACTGGCCTTATAAGCCGCTGTCAGCGATGCTGATCGAGCGAGGAGAAATCATTTTTGATGGATTTGCAGAACTGACCAGCTTTTCGGGGGGATGGGAAGTCGAATTGTATGAAGAAAAAAAGGATCTGTTTGCCCGGTTGTCGCGGTCGATCCGTTCGGCAAATCTGGCCTATTTGAACCATGACTGGACAATCGAGCAAATGAATATGCGCGCAGTTGCAACCGAGGGCATTTGCTATCCTGTGATTGATTATGGTCTGCTTCGCAATGGCGTGCAGCCGCCCGACATTCTTTTTCCCGCCATTTTTGTCAAGACGCTCATTAATCAAATGCTCCAGGAAGAGGGGTATACGATGGTCGGTGAGTTACCGGGCGATGAGCTGTACAAGCGACTACTAATTCCGTTTTCGGAGGATGTTCCCACCAGCAATGATCAGCAGTGGCAAACGGATCGCTTTGCCAACGTGACGATGAACTTACCGCCCGACACCATCGACAAAGGAACCCTGGGTGGAGGTAGTTTTATTGATCGCATTCAGCCCTATAGCATCGACAATACCGACATTTTCTATCAGGGCAAACTACATCCGTTCAATACAACGACCCACACTTATGCCTGCCCTTCGGCCATGAATCTACGGGTCGATGCCAGTCAAATTTTCAAAGCTCTTTGCGTTCTTGGCGGTGTGGAGGTGATCCTGTCAGTCGTAAAAAACGGCAATACAGTGGCAAGTAATCGATTTGAGGCAGGGTCTGGTTATAATCTATTATTCCTGCGAAGCGACCGGCTGACCCTCTCCCAGACCGTCAAGTGTAAAGCAGGTGATCGGGTGCAGATTCGGCTCGAAGCCCGGCGGTTTACCGAGTTTGGCGCCTTTCGCTTTGAGATTTATAATGATCCCGATAATTCGTTTGTGTCGTTTACACCCAGTCTAACCACCGCCCTAGGGGATACCTGGTTAGTGTCCCGGAATCTTCCTGATATTACCGGAACGGCTTTGATGGTGGCCGTCGCCCATATTTACGGTGGTACCTGGCTGGTCAACAAGCGTCGGCGACAGATCCGCTTTTCCAAATTATCCGATACGATCAACAATACCAGTAATGTGCTGGACTGGAGTGCTAAACTCAATACGGGTGTTCAGCCGGGATGGGTACCCCGCATCGATCCGTATGGCCAGGTCAACCGGCTGACCTGGAAAGAAACCGACGAGAGCAAGGCCGCGGGCCAGCTTATTGGTTCTACTTTCCTGAATTATGGGGATGGGGTGATCAATGTGGCAGCCCCGGTGCTGGAGGCTGACGTTCCGCTTTTTGAGATGCCCTTCGCGGCCAGTACCGACAGTGATCAGGATCTGCCTGGCTATGGAAATCCCGTCTTTATAAAAACCCGAACGGTATCAGGTGTGGGCGAAAATCTGACGATCAACAACCAGAGTACCAGCCCAAGGCTGCTGCTGGCTTCGCTCGATGATGCCGTGCCGGTTCAAACAACGCGCATCCTTGACGATGGGGTGACGGTCGAGCCGGTAACGGTGAAGCTGAAACCGTGTTGGTTTGGCAAACGGCCGTTTCCGGCTATTACCAACAACACCGCCTTTTGCTTATCCTTTGCCCCGATTCCGATTGCCCGAGGGGAGCAGGCCTTGATCAATTTGTATTATGGTGGACTTAAGCGAGTCCTGCGCCGGATGCGGGTGCTCACTGTGTCGATGTATCTCAAGCCAGCTGACATTGCCAGTCTGGATTTTTCGAAGTTAATCCGCCTGCAACGGGTCAAAGTTGGCGCTCTTATTCTTTCAGATCAAATTTTCTATTTGAACAAGGTCGAGAATTATGTCAGTGGCCAGCCGTGTCAGGTAACGCTGATTGCTTTTTAAAAATATTGAACCCGAAATTTGTCTTGATTTTTCAGACAAATTTCTAATATCTTTGTAAGGCGAGTTAGAGCAGATGGTAGCTCGTAGGGCTCATAACTCTAAGGTCGGCAGTTCGAGTCTGCCACTCGCTACTAAAAAGGGTGTCGTATAAACGGGTTACTTCGCTGCAAAGATTGAGTCGTCGGTTCGAATCCGGCCTGATTACTTAAAGTAATCAGTAGCTCAGTTGGTAGAGCAAATCAGAAAAACACCTGTCTAGCTTGTTACCCCTTTTTTAAATTACTAGCAACAAAAATCCCGGCCATATCAACCGGGATTTTTGTTTTTGCCTACTACTACCCCTTCACATCCGCCCGATTTTCCACCCGCACCTGCCGATTCACCTTCGTGCGAATATTACCCACATCAACAATCGGGTTTGGCAGGGACTGGATGGCGTTGACAAGGACTCTTTGCATCTGTCCGTAATCAATGGGAGCAACACCATTGGCCGCATTACTAATTACCCCCCCATATTCCATGCGATGTGGAGTATAACGGGCAATGGGAGATAAGGCGGGTATTCGCTGGGTGCCCTGATAGACAACCCCACCCCCTAACTGATTGATTTCCGATACCTTTTGCCTTACCCCGGGGATAGCCATGGATCGTTTATTAATAAGATCGAACGGAGAGGTGATTAAATTTTGGGCAGTACCTATTTTTCATCATCGCTTTTACGTATTGCTTCCATAAAAAGTTTCAATTCTATTTCAGGGTTATATAATATTTTATCGTTCTTAATGTCAAAATCTTTTACCTCATATACAAAGCCAGTCTTAATTATATCTTTGCTTTTGATATTAGCTTTATCATAATTAGTTTCCCCTACGGTAAATACTAAGATCGAATCTAATTGTAATTTATCTAGAACTATTGAATTTCGAATTGCAAGATTTGTTAAACCAAAATCCATTTTTGTACTTGGGTAACTAATGGCATCTATTTTAAATCCATTACTATCTGGGGCCGCCTGGAGAAATCTTGAAGAAATGAAGGCAGAGAATAAATAGTTCTCCTTTTCATCGCTAGAAACAATTTTCATAAATTCCTCTGTCAAAAACTTAAGGACTTCGTGGAATATTTTTCCGAAATTTGGGTCAATATTTTTCTGAGCTTCCTTGTAATAAGAGAAAGCATTTTTCGATTCCTGATTCAGAAAAGTTTTCTCTGGATGAAATATTGAATGAGTATTCAGAAATTGTCCTGGCTTTATTTTCCATTCACTAACTGTAATGTAATCGCCAACTTGGGGCTGAGTTTCCCAAAGGGCAGTTTCTAAGTTTAAGGCAGCATAGAATACACTTTCGCCGGGCAAATTACATCTATTGTAATTTGACATTCCTACTGGGGGGCCTAGCAATTGAGAAATTTTCTGAAGCTTTTCCTTTCGACCTTCACACAAAAATTTATTATTAGTTACTCTAAATAATTTTGTAGGATAAGTGTCTGCAAAAAAAGCAAGATTTACGTTAAAAAATCGATCAATGTTTCGCTTTAAAGTTTCCAACTCCTCCACTTTAAGGCCAAAAAAACCCTTATTGCTCAATTGGCGATAGTAGTTCAATTTTTCAATAATACTTTCAGGAGAGTTAAATAAATGCCTCCTATAATCTTTGACAATTTGTTCAATCATGGCGTAAAAGGAGCAAGGCTTATATAAATCACCGGAGTTAACCAAGTTGGTTATTATGCAAAAACTAATTAATTACAAATAAAAATCAAACAAAAAACGACTAGCTAATAGCAGCAGAAATTCAATCGACGGCAATATTAAACCCAAGGAACATCAATCTCTATTCTATCGGTATAAATATTGCATCGGTTTATATATTTTCCTTTATAATTTAATATGTATAATAAAGATAATTCTACATACCATAAGCCTAATTGTAGTGACTCATATTTTAGCATATCATTCATTTCGGCTACCTTTCTCCTTTTCGTTGCTTGAGAGTGGACTAAAGCATTTCTAATTTGCACAAAGGCATCTGGTGCATCTTGTACTTCTTCAGCTGCACAATCAATATATTTATTAAGCTCCCTAAAAGAAGGCGGAACATTATTACTTATCTTAAGTAAAGAAATGAGAAGTCTGATTTTATTTGCTGCCGAGATATTTTCTGCATCTTTTCCAATTATAAAACGTTTTTGTTCAACTAACAACCAGTTGTAGATTAGTTCAAGTGCAGTTTGTGCCATAATTATAGCACCATCAACGAGGCCAGATTGATTATTTGCTTCAGTATACCAATGAATAGCATCGGTCATAAACTGTCGGTTATTTGTATCTTTCCAAAGCTTACAAAATTCGCCCCAAATAGCATCAAAACTAGACTTACTGGGAGGAGCCCAAGAATTAACAAACTTAAATTGATCTACATGATAAGCCGTATAGTCGCACCATTTAATATCATCTTCAAAAACACCTTTTCTAAAAATAGGCGAGCATCGTCTACCGTTCAAAAAATTTAAAAACGCGGACAATAAAATTAGTTGTTCATGTATGTCTGATCGCTTAATCGAACCTTTCCTACTCGTTATTTCACCAGTGTATAGGATTAAGTATCCCCCCTTATTGCGCAACATGAAATGTCTTTCTGAGTAATCAGTGAGCTTATCTATTTTTATTATATACCCTTCGTTTTCAAATAATAACCGACCACTTATATATCCAGTTTCTGTTTTAACCGCGCTACCATAAAATTCCTTTAAATTAGCAATTGAAAAAGTCACCTTTGAAACAGGAACGGATTTGTCCCCTATAACTGTTAAACCTTTCATTGCACCTTCTATATAAAGTGCATCTGATGAAATAATTACACTAACAAAGCATTGTCCAATTGGTAATCCATCGATAATAAGATCATATACTCTAAATTGGACCGACTGCCTAACTTTACTATTCTCCGTTACGACATTGCCAGTAAACCTACTACCTATACTAGGAAACCACTCGAATGTTAAGCTGCCTTCTACTTCAATTACGATATCGTCCGTTATAAGTTGAAAAATGCCTTTATAAATGACAATACTTTCATTAGGCTTTTCCATTTGAACGAGTTCTTTTATCTGCTTCGATTCGTTTGGCATGTGTGGATTGATTGTATAACTCAAAGAGTACGTAAATTATATTGCTAATTTAATTATTGAATGGTCTTATTAGTATAGAGGGGATAGATAAAGTCATTATAATAATGTTTTTTTTGTATTTGATTACATTGCAATTTCATCCAGAATTTATAATATCTTTTTCTAGATTTTAATAAATCTAAAGACCATTTTCTTTTGTCCTTATCTATCATATCTTAGAAGTAGGCTTTTTTATTACTTATCAAACTTTACTTCATTTGATTTGTCAAAATCATGCGGAAACACTTTATCTCTTGCTATGCCTAACCTCCTATAGTAAACACTTTCAAAAGGTGATCCATCAAAGCTGTACTTACAATAAATATGGGGATTCTGATAATATTCATCCCCATCAACTTTATAGCCCACAATATTATAGTAAGGTATTCGGCCAATTTTTATTGCATTTATAGCCGTATATCTTGAATCATTCTTTCGCTTATCGTAATAGTCTGTTAGTACTTCCCATTTGCCTTTTTCATCCACTATGATTGTTATTTCTATACCTGCGTTAATATAAACCTCAATTCCGTTGTGATATGTATCGTAGAAAAATGCCATTCCCCAGGCTGAGTTTTCGTTGCCCTCGGGATAGGTCGTATCGTCAACAGAATGCAAAAAAAAATTTATGCGATATAAATTTATGAAAAGGCTCATAAGAAAGGGTTCTCCAATGATTGCCGTCCTTCATGTATTTTTGGTCAATAAGGTCCCTCCCAACTTTCTTTTCCATTGCTAAGCCGTAACGTATACGGGCGGCATTGTCTTTAACTGTACGCTCTAATTTCACGCCAAAATATACAAATAGTAGATCCTTATAATCCTTATAGAGTTTGGCTTCTAAAGTACTAGCCGTCCAAATTTCCGTTTCAATAATTCCCTTTTGTATTGCGTATTCCTTACCATATTCATGGTTTGCCCGAGTTAAATCACACGAAATAATGATTAATAATTTAAAAGGCAGGGATGGATTTCTAGTTACTTCATCAATGATGTGTGTAATATCGTTCTTACCTATGGAAGTGTATCGCTTACATTGAATAAACCAAACTCTCTCCTCTTTATCCACTTGCTGTACCGCGTGAATGTCTACACCAATATCTGAACCTTTTCTCCCATAATGGTTCAACGCCTTCCATTCCTGAATACGGGACACAACATTAAGACATAGATCTTCAAAACGCAGGGGGTCAAGGTCTGTAAAATGAAGTCTATTAAATGTACGAGATGGTTGATTTTCCATAACTGATTACTATTCTTCAATCTGATAACTTTGCCTTTATTTTCTGCACCTCTTCTTGAAATACTTCGTTTGTAATTCTCTTCAAGGCCTCTTCTAAGGGTGTTCTTTCATAGTCTAATAAATCAGGATATTTATTTAAATAATTAAGAATGGCTTTAAGTGCTGCACTCACTTCAGATTAACCAAAGAAACCTTTAATTTCATATAGTCTATATGATTCTATTAGCCATTCTTCAAGTCTAGAGTGTTCAAAATTGGCATCTTTTGATGTATCGTGAAAGGTTGAAAAAACTAATAGAGACTTTATAAATCTTATTTTTAACTCTAGATAATCTCTCTCTAAAAAAGGGAATTTATTTTTAAGTTGCTGAAATTCCTCCATAGAAACAGCATTATTTTTGGTTTGAAATAATTTCTTCAGCTGCTCAATTTGTTCATTAATATCATTTTTTGAAATAGCTCTTACGTTTAGGCTTATTTCCTCTAATCTTCTAGTATTAGTTAACCAGTTTTGAAACCCGTTCCAAAAGGTCACAATAGTTAATAAGGCAATAACTGACCCAATGAGAAAATAGGAGGCTGACAGTATTTTATCATTAGCGGTACTTATTGAACCAATTCGTTCGGACAATATTTTATTATCAGTCTCAAAAAGAGAAACCTTTTTCTTTAACTCTTCGATTTGGGTGCTATCCTTTGTAGTGGCAACTAATTTATTGGGCAAAAAAAACAACAATATTAACAGTCCCTGTACAATCGAATTTCTGCGAAACAATGCGATCTTGCTCATTTTTTTTAATATGTTGCACTTATACTATTTTAATAGTTTGTAATGATTCGTTCGGATGTTTAATAATCAGAAAAGTCTCGTTATCCTCGCCTTTTCCTTGAATGGATTTCGGCTTCAGGTTTCTATAGCGTATAATTGGCAGGTCCATATCTATCCTTTCAAAATCTCCTCTTTCTATCCATTTTTCAAGTTCTTCTCTAATGGTTTGAGGGTTGAGGCTATTTACATATGCATAATTTGTATTCTCAACTATAATAGTTAGTAGCACTGGCGGCACGCGAGAGTTCATTTTAGCTTCTTTTCGTGAAGACAAACAAGTTATTATCTGTACGAATCTACTATATGCACCTTCAATTCGACAAGAAGGGGTAAGCTTTAGCTAAAGGCTTGAGTATATACTGGAAAAATGAGGAATTGGATAGTACTCAAGTGGAGTCAAAACATGTAGATACATTGAATAAACGGGCTAAAGAAAACGCAAATCAATACTTTTACTACTTTGGTCACCCTTTAAGAGTCATTACTGATAACGATTTATTATGAAAGCAGTCTATCGGTCAATTAGCTTACTGATTGTCTTGTTGATGGCGAGTTGTTCCAGCGAGGGGTTGGGAACGAAGTGAATTAACCCTCTTTACTGACCTTAACCTCTTCTTTGCTTTTAACCGGCTCTATTGCCGCCCTGTCTTATTCGATAATCACTTCTTCTATACCTTTTCCGTTTTCTATTAAGGAAAACGTATAAGGGGGCAACTCATATTTTTGCCACCCAAAATCCATATTATATTGACTCTCATTATACCGTTTAGAAAAAGTAAACATCAAAAACCTTAATAACATGGAATGTAAGGAAGACACTTCTTTGACAAATCGGTCTACTCTACGATGTTGTAATTTATCTATTAACTGCTCATTATACTGTACGTTTCCTATAATCTTATATAAAGCATCTAATCTATCAGTGTCCATATAAATAGAGTCACTTTTTTCGTCTAACCTTATTCGTAGTTGATTAACAAACAATATTCTCATTTTTGGAAGTTCAATTTCTGATACATAGGCATTATGCCTAGCGATTCCTTCAAAATGTTTAGAGAGCACACTGATTATCATATTTCTTTGCTGCGCAACTACTATGTCGTAAATTTCAATATCATCTACACTGATTGCTCTAGTATGGCTAACAAGCCATTTCTCTTGGGTTGGCAATATTTTAGCACTGCTAGGGAATACTAATCGTTTCTCAGTAGTATCTATATTCGCTAGGGGAGTTATATTAGTTACGCTAATTTCAGGCTTAGATTCTCCAACGTTAAGTTGTCGAGCTTTATGTGAAATTTGGTAAGCTACGTAAACAAGGGCCATACTTAATCCGAACCCTATTGCTATGACGAACGAGTCTATCATTTTTTAAATAAGATTAGATACCAGGTTATTGCGCAACTAAGGGTACCAAAAAATATATGTAGATAAACAATGCCTTGGATGCCGCAGTATACTATAACCACAAACAATGCCAAATTGATAAAAGTAGCTATATGAAAGAGATTCTTTAACTCCTCTATCTTATGTGCTTCTACATTGGCGCTTAAATCATAT
Organism: Spirosoma arboris; assembly: GCF_009754945.1. Classification (GTDB taxonomy): domain Bacteria; phylum Bacteroidota; class Bacteroidia; order Cytophagales; family Spirosomataceae; genus Spirosoma; species Spirosoma arboris. The sequence continues at coordinate 7,111 of NZ_WPIN01000015.1, read as the reverse complement.
GAAATAGTTAACCTATTAGATGTATAAGCATAAGAGGGTTTTATGCCCAAGACCTTATTTGCTATAAAGTGGTCAAAATACGAGAATGGCAATAGTTGGCCTACTCCTAACGCTCCAAGTGTAATACCAATTGTATTTAAGTCTTTGTTTAAGATAAAACGAATAAAGTATTGAAGGAAAATAGCAAATGCAGGTATAACTATCAAAATTACACCCTTTCTGGACAGTATAGTACTTAACATATAAAACTTGAAAAGATTTCTAAAAGTGTGGTTTTAATAAAGTAAAAGCCTGATAATTAATACATTTACTGCAATGTTGTCAAATCTACTTTTTAAAACTATCATTTCACTACTTATAGGATATAGGGAACAATATACTTACCATAGCCGCATGCCTAACATCAAAAAAATTTTATAAGCCACGAATGTCACGCAAATACATGTATATACTTTGAATACCAAGCTAAGTAGTTTGCACTACACTGACTGGCCGAAATGATGTAGCTACGCGTAATGAGCGAGCCGGGGTAAATAAGCATTTGTCGTCTCTCTTAGCCGCTTATACGGAACTTCTTGTCAACTGAATGTAAGGACGTTACTTTTGTGCTTCTATATACAACCCATTATAATGTCGGATATATCAGAACAGGTAGGACAATTGATTCGGGAAGCTCGTATCAAAAAAGGCTTAAGTCAATTAGAGCTTGCACAAATACTTGGGGTGACCAAGGCTGCGGTTAGTGGCTACGAAACAGGTCGTCAAAATCTTACATTAGGGACATTGCAAAAAATTGCTACTGCCCTAGACACTCCCTTGTCTATAAAATTAGGTTAAAAAAATTTGCCAATTAAGTAAAGATATATCTTTACTTTTCTTATATTTGTTAAGTCAATGAGGAGCAGAAAAGGCGATATAGTACCGAGGAGGTTGCCCGCTGGACCGTATGTAACGATTTGATAGTCAATAATAAAGCAAAACCCCGACGCTACAGACTTGGCAGAACGAGCGAAGGGGCGATGTGTAACAGTTAAACCTTTCGAGTTATGTGTAACACGGAGCAAAACTACGTGGGTAGGGGGAATAATGCAATCCCGTCTACACCACCGGCCCAAAATGCGGCCCAACCCCCTGTCCCCGGTGATGACCGGAGGGCTTATTTTCACCGAATTGCGGACCACCCCGGCGCATCGGAATATCTGGAGTCGTTGCTTGAGTTAATCGGCGACTATTTGAATACGACAACTCCCATCCCGGCCATAAATAATATTTGCATGGGGTGGATGCAACACACTCACAACTCTCCCTGGTTATCAGCAGGAGATAAAGACAGTCTCTCTACAATCCTAAGCCTGACTACTTTTTTGGTTCGGCTCAAGAGTTGTCACGAAGCCTTCTTAATTGAAGAGTCTAGTCTTGTTCAAACTCAACGGGAAGACGATGAATGAGCTTATTTCCATTACAACAGGAGTGCAAGGTTCTCCCGTTGTTTCTGCTCGGGAGCTACATGGCTTTTTGTCGATCAAGTCCAAGTTTGCCGACTGGATTAAGAATCGGATCATTAAGTACAAGCTTTTGGAGAATGAAGACTACGTGCTTATAGCTGAAGAAGGTTTTTCTAAAAGTTTAGAAAAAGGTGGTAGACCTGAACTGGACTACGCATTAACCTTAGATACAGCTAAAGAGTTGGCCATGGTGGAAAACAATGAGAAAGGGCGTGAAGCACGGCGCTACTTCATTGAAAAGGAAAAGCAACTCCGCCAACTCATCGATGCTCCAGTTTCTACCGAACAAGTCCTAATCCAGCTTGTGAGTCAGCAGGTGCAACTCATGGCCGACACCCAGCAGATGCTTAATCAGCTACGCCTGGATGTGGACAGTATCATGCATGGTCAGAAGCCCCCCTCGGCCAAACCGAGCCGTTCCGGTAAGCAACTGAGTCTTCCGGGACTGCCCCCTTCCTCCCGAAGAAGTTCGGCGGGCAGCCCCTCCTCCTCCTTGCGGCAGCTTATCCATACCCGCGTAATTGAATACTGCGGCTATCATGAGGCCACCACCCAGGAGACCTACAACTACCTCTACAAGCGCATGTTCGAGGTGTACAGCATTAGTGTCTATCGTTTGGTACGGATGGGGACGGAGAGTTTGTTGGATGCGGTTGAGCGATACGGTCACTTGGACCGCCTGTACTCGCTAGTCATGGCCGAACTCCATTACAACGAAGACTAATAAAATGAACCTCAAAACGCTCCAACCCTTCGCCCTGCCTTTCGTCCTCTTCCTACTAGCCGCTTGTAGTGTCCAGTGGGCTACGAACCGGCTAACCAATCAGCGGGGGTTGGAGCCCAAACCCTCGATTTTACATGGAACATATACACATCAGCGTTCAGACATTGATAGAATGCCACTTATCCGAATGGCAGGAGTTGAAAGATCAGTTAGAAGCCGATAAAGAAGATTCAACTGCTTCGATTGCTTACTGTGAGACTGAGATTGAGCGGTTATTAATTCAGGCTAAACGACTCGCTGCTAATGGAAACGCCGATTAGTCGAACCGCTCTCATTAAGTTGATTCGCCGACTGGCCGAATACGAGCAGTGGAAACGGGCGGTATTTATTCGGGATCGTTTTCAGTGCCAATTGTGCGGGGCAAGGAATGGCAGGAAACGGGTCATCGAGGCCGACCATAAACAAGCCCTGTCAAGTCTGGTAAAGGAAAATAAAATAACGACGCTGGCAGAGGCTTTAGGCTGTTTTGCCCTATGGGATATTACCAATGGGCGAACCTTGTGCCATTCCTGCCATGAGCAAACGGAGTCGTATCCGGTCCAATTAAGACGCCGGAAAACGAAGAAAAAAGGTCGTAAAAAATGCGTATCTTACTAAGTACATTTAAACGTACGGGAGACCACTTTTTAACATTACAAACTCGATGAATTCTGATCAGCAAGAGCCGGATTGGCTCGATGGAGGGTATTTTTACGAAGGCAGGCATTTGCAGAATTTTCTTGACTTTCATCTAATTACGCATAAACAACTGGCGGAACGAATGAATATAACTACGCAGGCTATTGGCACTTACACCCGTTCTCCAACCATAAGTCGACGCATTTTGGCCAAAATTTTAACTGCTTTGCAGATTAGTCGTGAGGCCTATATGAAGCCATTACATAGCCTTGTGCCACCTTTACCTGAGGGCCATTTACTTAAAGCCTATATGTACCAACGGAAAATCCCCCAAGTATGGCTGGCTCAAAAGTTAAATAAAACAAAGCCGGCAATAACCGCCTATTTCAAGAGTAAAACGCTAAAACAACAGGTCCGGGATGAAATATTAGAAGCCCTTGGCACTACCTATGAAAACGTGTTTGGAGATAGACAGCCTTTATCCACTACAACTCAACAGGTGGTCCATCAGGAACCTTCCGTCCCACCACCCCTTGATGACGCCTTAACAATGGTACGTCGCCAACTGGCTGAATGGCAGGCTTTGTTGAGTCAGTTGCAGGCCCAGAACGCGCCCGCTCAACTGTTAAGTTTCTGTCAGTATCAGATTTGGCACCTGGAATTGAGCCTGCCGGCTCTGGGTCTTTCCATATCGGTATAGGTAAGTATAATATGACTCCCTATCAAAGCGATTATTTGCGTGATGTAATTGAGGGGGAGCTAACCAGCATTTTTTCAACAATGAATTCAAACCAACAAGAGCCACAGGAGCCCAGTGAACAAGAGCCGCTGGAGCCCAATGAAGAGGTATTTCATGAAGGCCGGCATTTACGAAATTACCTGGACTTCCACCAGATTCCTCTGAAGCAATTAGCGCACCAAATGGGAGTAACTGCGCAGGCTGTTGGCAGCCAAACCCGGTCAGCCATTGTAACCCCCCGTGTTTTAGATAATATTTTACGTATTCTAGGGGTTAGTCATGAAGAGTATATGAAGCCGTTATACCTTCTCCCTCCACCTTTACCTGAGGGCCATTTACTTAAAGCCTATATGTACCAACGGAAAATCCCCCAAGTATGGCTGGCTCAAAAATTAAATAAAACAAAGGCAACAATAACCGACTATTTTCAAGCTAAAACGTTTACTAAGCGTGTTCGTGAGGATATTCTAGCAGCCCTGCGCACTACAGAGGAGGAAGTGTTTGGGAGCGGACAGGTTCTACTGGTTACTCCCCCCAAGGCAACTCAGGAAGAACCTTCGTCAACCCCTGTTGAGGACGCCCTGTCAATGGTACGTCGCCAACTGGCTGAATGGCAGGCTTTGTTGAGTCAGTTGCAGGCCCAGAACGCGCCCGCTCAACAGTTAAGTTTCTGCCAGTATCAGATTTGGCACCTGGAATTAAGCCTGCCAGCTCTGGGTCTTTCTATCCATTAAAAGTCATGAAAAACAACATTCCAAAGGAACTATACAACGCGGCTGGTATCTATGAGATTCGCAACCTTGTCAATGGTAAGGTGTATATAGGGTCAGCTATTCGCTTTAAGCCTCGCTTTAATGGTCACAAGTCACAGTTGAGAAGACAAACTCATGTTAATAAGGGCTTACAGAACGCTTACTATAGGGATGGAGAAAATTCGTTTCATTTCAATATATTACAGATTATTGAGCCTCTTGCAAACGAGCCGGTAGAGACCCTAAAAACGAGACTGTTAGAAGTTGAATTTGAAAATATTCAAAAATTCAAGTCAACAGAAAGATTGAATGGTTATAATCTTCAAAAGGACCCCCGGCAGCCTTCATATGGATATGGCAATATGCCTAATGAGCCTGAATTGTACGTAGTTGATAAATCTACTATTATTAATTTACGGTTCGGTGAGTATAATAATATGTCTAAACTAACCGAAGCTCAAGTGAAATTAATAAGAATCTATTTGATTAAAGGTCGCTCTATGGGTGAAGTGGCGAGATATTTTTCGGTTACGCGTTCTTGTATCAATTTCATAAAAAGGCGTAAATGCTGGGTAGGAATTGAGCCAACTCAAGATGAAATTGATACTATACAGTTACCTGAATTTAGCAGATTTAAGGGTAAGAGAATAGGAGAAGCAGAGGTAAGGCAGATTAAATATTTACACCAAAAGGGCGCCTCCTTGACCTCAATAGGAAGGTATTTTGGTAGACATTCGGCAAGGGATATTGTAAGTGGCAGGTCTCAGGGGCATATTGACTTATCTGAAAATGATATAGCTATTTTGGAGAAGTCTCCCCTTTGGGCAGATTTTCAAAATACTATACCCCAAAAGGAGAAGATTCCAGTGACTAAACCCCGTAAGCAAAAAAAGGGCTGGCATGTAAAAGGAGAAAAGTGTCGATTTTCTAAGTTAACAGAATCTGTTGTTATCGAGATTATCGAATCACTAAAGAATGGAGTCGATACATATGAATGCGCAAAAAAATATAACCTTACCTACCAGTGTATTCATGGAATTAATACCGGGTTTACTTGGAGGCATTTAACAGGCTTAGGGGAAGGCGAGTACATAAGGAAGCCAACTCCAGCAATCGGTGAAAAAGCGTCTATGACTAAATTAACCGCAACTCATGTTAGGCAAATAAAAAACGACTTATCAAAGGGTATACAACCTGTCGAAATAGCGAAGCAATTCCCTTTTATAAACCCTAGGACTATTTATAATATCAAACATGAGCAAACGTGGAGACATATTAGCATATAGTTCATTTTTACAAAAATCCCGGTCGATATGGCCGGGATTTTTACTTATATGAGTATTAATTATCAGTGGTTTGCTTTCTTTGAGCAAAAATCTTTATTTAACTTTTATCCATATGGTGTCTTATTGGTGGTTGGTAGTTGCTGTAATAATTACTTATGCCATTCGTTCGCTTAAAGCTAAAGTCGAAATTCAGAAAGCGGTTGAAATGGATGCAAGAACTATCCAAAAATATTTTGATCTTTTAGAAAAGACTCGCACGCTTGGTGACAAAAAAAGTGAATTAATTGATCAATTAATTCAGGATAAATTCAGCCTGACAGATAGCGAGTTTCAATTAAAGGAGAATATTGCTGAGCTTCAATGCCAATACGAACGAACACTTGCTGTTTTTAACTAACTATAGGATTATGAAAAATATATTTACAGTAATATTATTTAGTCTTTCTTTTTACGCTCTAGGTCAAGATAAAATTGAAGGCATTGGTCCGTTTAAGATTGGCCAATCTAACATCAAAATTATTGAGAATATAGCATCCGAATTGAATATAAAAGTTATTAGGAGTAACAAAAGTTCTGACTTAGATTACCCTCATAGCAAGAGTCTTATAGTTGAAATAGAAACTAACCTAGAAAATGCAAAAGGCATTTCAGAGAAAGCCAGCCATTGCCCATTTGTAATAGTTTATTATATCAGTAAGTACCAAGTGTCTGGAATAGAACTTCAATCGTTATTTCTTACGTTTAGGGATGAGGTTTTAATAAAGCTCGAAACAGAATGGTACTTTGAGATTGCTAAAGCTATTGAAACAAAATACGGACCTGGCTTTAAGGAAACTCGTCGTATAGAATCAGATTGCCCAACTTCAGACAATAATAGTTCATATATAGGTGTACAAAGGCTAGTTACGTGGCGAAATAATGATATACTAGCCGCTACTTACACGAGCGTTGTGTACGACAAAGCCTGTCATATTAATACTTCTCGTGGCTTTTTTATCGAACAGCCAAGCAAAGCAATTGGATTAAATTTATGCGAAAGGCAGGGATGGTTAAAAGCTGAAGCCATCAAAACAAAAAAAGAAAAAGAATCCCTAAAGGATTTTTGATCACCCCTTAATATTGGCTTTATTCTCCACCCGAACTTGCCGATTCACCTTCGTGCGGATATTGCCAACATCAACAATCGGGTTTGGCAGGGACTGGATGGCGTTGACAAGGACTCTTTGCATCTGTCCGTAATCAATGGGAGCAACACCATTGGCCGCATTACTAATTACCCCCCCATATTCCATGCGATGTGGAGTATAACGGGCAATGGGAGATAAGGCGGGTATTCGCTGGGTGCCCTGATAGACAACCCCACCCCCTAACTGATTGATTTCCGATACCTTTTGCCTTACCCCGGGGATAGCCATGGATCGTTTATT
>NZ_WPIN01000014.1 GCF_009754945.1 Spirosoma arboris | reverse complement strand
CCCGAAAACTTACAGTTTTCGGGGTTTTTTGTTCTTTTTGTGGAGACGGAGGGATTTGAACCCTCGTCCAGTCAAGGAAACCAACGCGCTTTCTACATGCTTAGGTACACTTGGGATTGTCGGGAATCGGCCCAGTGTATACCAGACCAAGCGTCATCCGTAGGTGCTTTTGTCTCGTCTGTTGTCAACACCATTATCCAGACCAGCGCTGCGAGTCGATGCCTCCTGATCCAGCCAGCAGCACGTAGGCCGGGGAGACAATGGCTATTGCTTAATCCTCCGGATTAGGCAGCCATGGCGTAGTTATATTCGCCAGTTATTGTTTTGACGATTTGTTTGGGCGGGAAATACCGTCAACTCCCGGCATGCTTACACGCGACCTCAGCAAGCTGTCAATTCCAGTCGCCCCCAATTGACCATATCCTAAATAGTCCGTTTACACAGCAATTCTTGTGATATGTGTTTGAATTAACTTACTCAATGTTCATTTAGTTCAGCAGCTGGTGCATTTGCTAAGTTTCCATAAAAATAAGTAGGCTAAATTACATTATTTCAGGAAATTCTATTAACTTAATCCAGCCCTATTCGTTATATTTCTATAACTCAATCTTTACCTTGCTGCCCCTCATACGATGACCATTACGCCTTTCGAAACGAATCTCTATCAACATCTGGCCCCGTTTTTTGCGGAGCACGATTTTGTATTGTTGCCGGAAAAAAAGCAGTTTCGGCGAGCCAGTACCGGTGGGTTTCAGAACATTGTTCTGTCGTCAGTATTTTATATTGATGACACGATTCTGGACGTAAATTTTGGCGGGCGGAATGATCAGGTGGAGCAAATTGCCCAGCAATTTCTCAATAATCAACCCGACATTCGACTCGATGCCAATACGTTTTTACTGTCCATTGGCCGATTTAGCGGTTCGCACTATTCCCGCTACAAGATTCACTCCAGAGAAGCCCTGACTGATGTTTGCGAAAAAATTGAGCTATTTTTCAACAGTCATGGTTTTAATTTTCTGGAGTCAGCCTCTGTCTTATCGGCACTGGATCAGTTGCTGAATGAAGATCCAAACCAGCCCTGTCAGTATGTGTATAATCAAACGCATCGCTGTTATAAAGGACTAATTGCTGCCCGACTTAACCACAATCCGCATTTCGATGGCTTAGTGGACACCTATCGCCATTTGCTTCTCCGACTGACGCAAAACCCATATGAGCAACTGCACTTCGAGCGATTGATCGCCTATCTACAACATTACTCAGCTAACTAAGTTTTTGTCATCTCCCCTAAAGTTGAGATGACAAAAACTATTTTTTCACGAATTGAGCAATTGTCTCGACCAGACCAGGAGTCAGGGGCAAATGGGGTTGATTATAGGTTTCAATATTTGCGGCCCGATCAATAGGCGCATTTTTAAGGACGTGGTTCATCCGGTCAATTAGCACTAATGTGGCATCTGGACGAGCCGCTTTTAATAATTCAGCTTCACTGGTAGCTACCTGAATATCATGTTTTCCATTGATCAGCAATACTGGACCAACGTATTTTTTGATTTCAACAGCGGGATCATATTTCATCCAGGAAATCAGGCCCGGCTGCATTTTGGCGTTGAACATAGTCTGTAAAAATGGGTTCACTCGCTGAACTGGATATCCTTCCTTAAGCGAGTCAAGGATCACTGTTGCCAGCGAACGAAGTGTGTCGGGCAGCGCTGTTTGAAACTGCACCTTCATGACGTCGGCAATATTCCGTCCGGGCCCGGCAATGGAGATATATTTAGCCGCTTTTGTCTGCCTTGCTGCCAGCATACCCACTAGCGAACCTTCGGAATGCCCCGCTACGATAACTTTAGAAAATCGCTTGTCGGCCTGTAGTTGCTCAATAAACCCAACAGCATCGCTTACATAATAATTAAATCGGTGCTTTTCAGTGCCTATTGCGGCAACCGCTGCTTTCAGATTAGTGCCAGAATAGCGCTTGTCGTATCGGGCTACGGCTATGCCCTGACGAACCAGGCTATCGGCCAGCATTTTGAAGGCGTTCGATTTAAAGCCATAGGTACTGTTACAATCGCGATCTGTTGGGCCAGAACCGGCAATGAGTAATACCACCGGTACCGCTTTATTTTGGTTGTCGGGTACTGTCAACGTACCATCAAGCGTTAGATCGGCCCCAGCCGGAGCTGTGATTTTGTAGTGAATTGGCTCTTCCGTTTGCGCCAGTGCAAGGTGGTAACCAGCTACCAGGAAAAAAGCGGATGTAATAAAACGATTCATCATTGAGAGCAATAAATAGAACAAATGGTTCTGGTAATTAATCAGTTAAGTTGATGCGCTTTCTCCTGCCGATAAAAAATGTAGGAGTAGATAACGGGAATGAGTATTGTAATCGCCAGAACGCCCATGATAGAACCTATTTTATAGGACGTGGGTACAACCAGGGCCAATACGGTAATTAACAGCCCACCTCCTACCATCAGCCGACCACCCAGCCGATGTGTTTTACGCCAGACGGCATCACTTTCTAGCGTCCAGGGCGTGCGAATACCCACAAACCAGTTGGGCTTTACCGTAATAAGGTAATTACCCATGCCTGCTAACAACAATCCGACAAGCGCCAGAATCACCTCGGTTGATACCATACCATCGGTTGGATGACCAGCCAAATAAAACAACCAGCCCATGATAGCGGCAAATAGGAGCGTTACCGCAAAACGTAACTTCTGATAGTTCAACGTTTTTAGTTGTCCTCTGGGGTCGAGCGCAGGTAGAAATCGAAGAACCAGGTAGAGAAACACGGACAGTCCACCAATGAGTAAGGCAGCCGTTTCTTTTCGTTGCCAGTCGTTTGGGTTTCCGTGTAAATCATAATGAATGGCAATTTCGGCAGGCAGTTGATTCCAGATAGTTCCCAGATAGGCAAGTGGAGCCAGCATAATGGCAATCATCAGAATTTCGATTGACGTGGAATTTGTTTTCATGATTGATAAGGAGGTTTAACGGGGTTGTTGTGTTTTTTCGGTCGTCGACGTTTCAGTTTTCTGGAAGCTCATGAGCCAGGCCAGTAGCTCGTCGAGTACGGTGGTGTTGAGGGAATAATTGATAAACTGCCCTTGCTTAGTGGCTTCAACCAAACCAGCCTGCCGCAGCAGATCGAGGTGGTGCGAAATACTGGGCTTCGTCATATCGAACCGCTCGGCAATCTCACCGGCGTTCAGGTCTCCCCCACGCAGCAAGTCCAGTATTTGCCTGCGGGTAGGATCATTTAAGGCTTTAAAGAGGTTATTCATCAGGCGACTGTTAAACTGTTAGGCAAATATCTAATTAATCATTTAGACAACTATCTAATTAAACAAATAAGGCTATCTTTAATGATGAATGGTCATTATTCGTGATGATCGGAGAATGGTTAGCGATTTATTTGGAGATAACACTAATATTCCCACTTCCTTCAATGTAGCAGGCTTTCACATCAGCCACTTCATCGACTCCCTGCTCACGAAGCATACCTTGTAATTCGGAAGCCGAGATCAGTTCCTTTTTCATATTCTGCCGTTGCATCACCCCGTTTTTAATGAGTAAAACAGGATCGGGCTCCCCTATTTTGCTGAAGAAAACCGACCTGTAGCCAAGCCAGTTAATGGCATAATCCCAAAAGACTAGTATGCCAACGAGCACAAATCCCTCCGTTATAGACGTGTATTCGCCCGCCATTGAGTTTTGAGATGCATCCGAAATAAGCGTAATGAGCAATAAATCGCTGATACCCAGCTGACCAGCTCCGCGCCTGAAAAAGCGGATATAAGCAAAGCAGAACCAGTAGGTAATTGTACCCCGAATAAGTATTTCCCAGAGCGACATACTGGGTGTAATCATTTTCTCCCAATCAATAGAAGCAAGCAGTAAGGTATACATGAGTTATTTCCAGCTAATACTGGTAGTATGAACCGATTCTGGTAACTGTAGTTTAGTTTGCGATCATCTTTCTCCAGAGATGTAAATTGGACTTGGCCGTATCTGTTTATGGAGTTACCTTTGCTAAACGTATAGTATATTCCCTTGATATTACCATGAAGCCGCTTCAAATTCGTTTACTTACGCTTACAGTCCTTGTTCTTGCTACTGCTTTGTTTCGTTTAGTACCTCACTGGCCGAATTTCACGCCCGTAGCGGCTCTGGCCCTGTTTGGTGCAGCTACGTTTGAGCGTAAATGGATTGGCTTGATAGCTCCATTTGCGGCTATGCTGTTGAGCGACACGCTGATTGGTTTTCACGGCAGTATGGGCGCTGTTTACATCAGTTTTGGCCTGACGTGGCTGCTGGGCCTGTTTGCGTTACAGCGTCCAACAGCAGGACGCATTGCCTTAGCTTCAATTACTTCTTCGCTCCTGTTTTTCCTGATTACTAACTTCGCGGTATGGTATGGTAGTACATTTTACCAGCAAACAGCCGCTGGTCTGATGACCTGCTATGCTGCTGGCCTGGCCTTCTATAACGGTACTTCCTTTTTCTTGAATGGCGTGGTGGGAGACCTGTTTTTCAGTGGTCTGTTGTTTGGTGGCTATTACTTACTCCAGCAACGGTTTCTGGTGCTTCGGCCAGCACGGAGCTAACAATTTATAGCACGGGTAGAAACCTTGGCTACAACAAACAAAAGAGAGCGGTTTTGACGAACCGCTCTCTTTTGTTTTCCATTGGTATTCCTCGAAGGCCCTTCCTACTTCAAACTTCCATATTTTCGGGTAATCAATTCAGCTACCAGACCTGTCCAGCCAGTTTGGTGGCTGGCTCCAACACCCCGACCGTTGTCCCCATCGAAATATTCGTAGAATAGCACATAATCCCGAAAATAAGGGTCCTGATACTTCGGATGCTGACCGAATGTAGGTCGATTCCCGCTGGCATCGGCCGTAAATAGGCCGATAAGTCGATTGGTTAGCCCACGAGCTACGTCCTTTAGGGTAACCTGTAGGCCTGACCCAACAGGATATTCGACGGTAAAATTATCGCCAAAGTAGTCGTAGAACCGGGTCAGGCTTTCAATGATCAGGTAATTGGTAGGCATCCAAACCGGCCCTCGCCAATTGCTATTTCCCCCAAACATCCCGCTATCGCTTTCCGCGGGCGTATAGGTTAACCGGAAGGTGGTATTATCTAGCGTGAACTCGTAAGGATGATCCCGGTAGACTTTCGAGACCGCCCGGATACCATGCGGACTCAGAAACTCATTCTCGTCGAGCATTTTCGTTAAGAGCGATTTCAGTCGAAAACCCCGCAACAGACTAAGGAGCCGTTTTTCATCTACTCCCTTTTCAGTATAGCGTGATACCTGGTTATACAAATCCGGTCGGTGACTCTGAAACCAGATCATTCGTTGTAAAAATGCGGGGGTTGCTTTCATCAATGCATCATCCAGCACCTCCACAGCAAACATCGGAATAAGTCCCACCAGCGTCCGAACACGCATTCGTTGAACACTCCCATCGCTCATTCGAAGTTGATCGTAGAAAAACCCATCGTCTTCGTCCCACAAGCCCATGTGATCCTGGCCTATGCTCGTGATAGCGCCCGCGATATACAGAAAATGATCAAAGAATTTTGTGGCCATTTCGTCGTAGACCTGATCATGACGAGCCAGTTCCAGTGCAATACGCATCATATTCAGCGCATACATGGCCATCCAGCTTGTCCCATCAGCCTGCTCCAGATGGCTGTTATCCGGAAAAACAGTATTGCGATCAAACACTCCAATGTTGTCTAATCCGAGAAAGCCACCTTCAAAAATATTGTTACCTGCTTCATCTTTTCGGTTTACCCACCACGTAAAGTTGAGCATCAGCTTATGAAAAATACCCCGCAAAAATGTCCGGTCCTCTTCGCCGGGCGGTTTTCGCTCCAATTCCAGGTGGTAGATACGCCAGGCTGCCCACGCCTGCACGGGCGGGTTCACATCAGAGAAATTCCACTCGTAAGCTGGCAACTGACCATTAGGATGCATGAACCATTCATTGGTGAGCATCATAAGCTGCTGCTTGGCAAAACCGGGGTCTATCACCGATAGGGTTACACAATGAAACGCCCAATCCCAAGCCGCATACCAGGGATACTCCCACTTGTCGGGCATCGAAATAACGCCTGCATTGATGAGTTGCAGCCACGTATGATTGCGGCCCTGTAACCGTTCGGGCGGTGGTGGTGGGTGATGTTGCGACTCTACGCCCTGATCGCCAGCCAGCCAGCGCGATACATCATAATAATAATACTGCTTACTCCAGAGCATGCCTGCAAATGCCTGCCGTTGCACTAATTTTTCATCGGCAGTCGCTTCCTTGGGATGAATATGGGCGTAAAACGCATCGGCCTCAGCCTTTCTCTGCCCGAGAATATGGTCGAAATCGGCGAAGGGTGCCACCAGATCAGCCACCATCGTTCCAGGGGCTTCGAGTCGTAGACGAACTGTTACGGAGCTCCCCGCATTAATTGTCAGTGTATAATGCGCAGCGGCTTTAGTACCTGTATGGGCTGGGTTGACGGTATCGGCACCCTGTACTACATAGTCATTAATACCATCTTTTGGATAGCGCGAACCGGAGTGCGTATTGTAAAGCCGAACCATGTTTGTTTCGTTTTCACAAAACAGCCAGTCCGGCTTCCCGTCGGCATGAAGTACGTAGCGCCCTAAGTCCGAATCTTCAACCGATACTGTTCCATTGGGTTGCCATATCAGCGAAGGTCGATAATTGGGCACCCCGTCGGAGTCATCGCCAAATATCCATGTATTTCTAAACCAGAGTGTTGGCAAGAGGTGTAAGGTGGCTGCTTCGGGGCCGCGATTATGCACCGTCACATTCATTAAAATATCCTTCGGGCCTGCTTTGGCATACTCGACAAATACATCGAAGTAGCGATCCTCATCGAAAATACCCGTGTCAAGCAATTCAAATTCGGGCTCCAGACGAGTTCGTTGTCGGTTTTCATCGACAAGCCATTGATAAGGGTAGGCTGCCTGCGGGTATTTGTAAAGCATTCGCTGATACGAATGCGTTGGGGTGTTGTCTATGTAATAATAGAGTTCTTTAACGTCTTCGCCGTGATTTCCCTCACTGTTCGTCAGGCCGAAATAACGCTCTTTTAAAATAGGATCTTTCTCATTCCAGAGCGCCAACGCCAGACAAAGCTGTTGCTTATCATCAGAAATGCCCGCAATACCTTCTTCGCCCCAACGATACGTATAACTACGGGCCATATCATGCGTCGTATAATTCCAGGCATCGCCATTGGAACTATAATCCTCGCGCACAGTACCCCACTGGCGATCAGAGACGTAAGGGCCCCATTGTCGCCAGGTTGGGTCTTCTAAGCGTTGTTGTTCGATTGTCACTGTATTGAATTATGATGTAGGGTGTATGATTTAGGAGCTATCAATCTCATATTTCCTATATCATACATCATATATAACCGATCACCCGCCCGTAGAAAAGCCTTCGAAAACGGTCATGCCGCCGTCGATGAAAATGCTGGCTCCGGTGATGTAATCAGATTGATCAGAGGATAGGAACACGGCAAGGTTGCCGATGTCCTGAGGTTGACCGATGCGGTTGTAGGGAATCAACGACATCAGACTGTTCAGTGCCTGAGGTGTTTCCCAGGCAGCCCGATTAATAGGGGTTTGAATGGCTCCAGGGCAAATACTATTGACCCGAATTTTACGATCGCCATACTCCTGCGCTAGTGACTGCATCAGCATTTTAATGCCCCCTTTTGAGGTTGCATAGTTCGCATGTCCACCCCAGGGAATTAACTCATGAACGGAACTCATGCAGATAATTTTTCCGGTAGCAGCTGATACTTCCGGGCGCGGTCCCCGACGAAGAAATTCCCGGATAGCCTCGCGGGCGCACAAAAACTGCCCGGTTAGATTAACACTAATAACGGTATTCCACTGATCGAGCGTCATCTCATCGAACTTCGCATCGCGTTGTAAACCCGCGTTATTGATTAAAATATCGACCGTACCGTATTGAGCCACAACGTCGGCAAATAACTTGATAACCTGATCTTCTTTACTGACATCACACAAGGCTACGATTCCCACTCCGCCTGCGTCAGTGATTTCTTTTAAGACAGCGTCGGCTGCTGGTTTTGTAGCCTCAACGGGATAATTCACGACAACAGTAGCTCCGGCAGCCGCCAGCGACTTCGCTACGCCTGCTCCAATACCACTACTGGCTCCGGTGATAATGGCAATCTGTCCCTTTAATACCTGATCCATACCTTTCTAACGATGTGTTTGTTTATTGGTAAGTCGTGGCTGATCCATTTGTTTTAAAGAGACACTTCATCTAGTAACCAATAAAGCATGTTGATCAGACTTATCAGCGGCAAACTACAAACGATTTATGGATTATTACCTGAAATAGGTCTGTCTGAATGGCCAGATTAAATGAATTTAATATTTCGGAATGGAAATCTGGAGAACATTATTGGGCATTCGGAAAGCGCTCGAAGACCTTTCGTTAACTAAGACGGAGGCTGTCGGTAGTAAGCTCTGCCAGGGTCTTATAGCCACTTAGGCCCAGTGTCAGTTCCAGATCTGCCAGTAAATTTCGAATCACAGTTTCAACTCCACGCTGTCCTTCCAGCGCAAGGCCATAAACGTAAGGACGACCCAGGCAAACGGCTTTAGCTCCCAGGGCAAGTGCCTTAATCACATCTGCCCCACCCCGAATACCACTGTCAAGCAACACAGGTAATTGCCCATTTACAGCCGCTACTACACTCGGAAGTGCTTCAATGGTACTAATTGACCCATCTACCTGCCGCCCGCCATGATTAGAAACAATGACACCATCCATACCGTAGTCCACTGCTTTACGGGCATCGTCAGGGTGTAAAATTCCTTTGAGTAGTATTGGTAATCGGGTTTGCCCGCGTAAAAACGCCAGATCGTCCCAGGTGATGGTCGGATTACTATAGATGCCCGAAAACAATGAAACAGCCCCCATGGCTCTCCCTGAGCGTAGTTTATGCAGAAATGAACCTGTTGGATACCGTCGAACAGAGCCCAGCAAATTCCTGAGGGTCGTAGTTGTTATGGACGGACGGGCGGCAGGTGGGCGTTGAAGAAATTCGTCCAGAAGTTGTTGAAAAACCGGATCAGAGGTATATTGAGCGAGACCCTTGCCATGCAAAAATGGCAGATGTCCCAGTGCCAGATCCTGCGTTCGCCAGCCAAGCATCGTTGTATCAAGTGTCAGTACTATGGCGCTACAACCACAGGCTTCAGCTCGTTTGACAAAGCTGGTTACTAAATCGCGGGAGCGGCTCCAGTAGAGTTGAAACAGGCGCATTGAATTACCCATAGCCTCTGAACATGCTTCCATCGACACCGATGCCTGATTTGAAAAAATGAACGGCACGCCTGTTGCCATAGCCGCTCGCGCTACCGCTAGGTCAGCCTCTGGATGTGCCATTTCCAGCACGCCGATAGGCGCTAGCAGAATCGGCGAGGGTAGTTTCTGACCCAGCAATTCGATACTAAGGTCTGGATTCTCTACGTTTCGGAGCATCCGGGGCACAATTTTCCAATGTCCAAAACCCTTTTGATTCGCTAAAATGGTTTGCTCACTCCCTGCCCCTCCCAGAATATAAGCTGCTGCTTCGGCTGTCATTTGGCGACTGGCAGCTTGCTCTAATTGAAACGCGTTGGGCGAAATTTTGGAAACTTGTCCCGCAAAGCCATCCAGATAAATTTTCCGTTGCCAATCTAAAGCTCCCATCCGTTTCGTGAAGTATAAATAAGTTGTTTTTAAGCAAAAGTACCTGACCTCAAAAATATAACTATTTCTATAAAAATCCTGCAAAACTCCAAGTAGTACTATTTTCTCAATAATGGTATTTTACAATAATAAAATTGACTCTTCCATCGATCTTAGATTGGCAAAGGTTAATCTGGTATGCGTCAAAAGGGTGGTTTTCCCTATTTTTTACCCGAGTTAACGGCAGTTGGTTTACTTATGTATTTAACTGTTTTTCACAAAATAGAATAATATGACTAAAAAATAGACTTTCAAATTCAAAAAATCCTATTATTTAAAATTATTAGAAAAATACAATTCATACGTTATTTATAGGGACTTGTTGTACTTTTTTAATAATCGCCCTACTAAACCTATAGCAAATTGTGTTTTTACATGAATATTCATCTATAACAGGCTGTAAACGGACTTACCTATTGCATTAAATCGTGTTTACCCCACACCTTTGTAGCGGTTAAAACAAAATTTCAAACCAATGAAAAAAATCCGTTTATCAATCGCTGTACTCTTGTCAGTATGGAGTCTAGCCGGCACAGGAGTTGCTAATGCAGACAATGGTTCAGGAATGGGTGGTGTGAAAGTTGAGAAGTCCGAACAAAAGAAAGTACGTGTTTATACAAAGCCGGGGGCACCCGTTGACGTGGCAATCATTGATGCAGACGGCAACGTTCTCTACCGGGGAATCATCACCAAAAACAACCAGAAGGCAACCTCGTTCAACCTGAACAGCTTACCCGATGGTCAGTATTTTCTGACGGCTGGCAACAACGCCTGGTGGATGTCGCAAGGGCTTACGATTAAAGCCAACTCGGTAAACATCGACGACCGCAACCTGCAACAAGTTGCTGAGCCAACGCTGACTGCTTATGAAAAGAACAAGATCGAAGTCGTGTTGCCTTCTAAAAACGTAGAAGAATCAACTGTAGCTATCTACGATCCTCAGAACGTTCTGGTACAAGTAGATTCTTTCAAAGGCACAACTCGCCGATTCGATTTATCTAGTTTACCTGCTGGAGCCTACACATTTGTGGTTGGCCCAAATCAGAAACAATTTACGACTCGTATTGACATTCAGCACTAAGCTGAATTCGACGGCGACTCGCCTTTACGAAGTTCATTACCCACTCTCAACACACGTGGTCAGTCTTTTCGGACAAGCCTGGCCACACCACTAATTCTGCCCGCTGCCTTCTTACGAAGGCAGCGGGCTTTTTTTGATTTTAACAGCAGCTTAAATCGGAGTTTACACCATCCCCACTACCTCGGAAGAGTGCCAGTTGAGCTTCATATTTTTGACCGTTCGTTCAAAAGTTAGCCCGTTAATCAACAGTTAGTGACTTAATTTACCAGTAAAGTCCAACCATTTCCCAGACGGTGGATAGATGCAGAACCCAATCTGTTTATGGAAGATTTTACGCCGGATCAACGTACTGGCATTATAAGAAGCTATTGCAACATGGCTCAGGCACTCAACGAGTATCAGGTAGTCCATTGGCCAGAACTATCGCATGAGCAACATTTAGACCTCAATGCTTATCAAAATAGCCTACTCAATCGGGCTCAGGATCTTCAAACGCTGGCAAGTCGGCCGGCCTTTGTCGATGTGACCGAAATGGCAGAGCGCATTCAGCAGGCTACTGCCGATGCTCAATCAAGCCTGAAACATATCCACAATTTGCCCCTTGCTTTAAATGTAGGAGCGATCACTGTTGCCTTAGCGGCCTATGTGGCTCGCGCCAATTTACGGGGTATCCAAACCGCCCTCCGTGAGTTGAGCGAATTGCTGCTCTTAGAAAAGAAAGCGGAGTAAACTAAGATTCTGAAATAACTGAAGTGGGTGAACTGACTTTACGTTTAAAGTCAGTTCACCCACTTCAGTTATTTCAGAATCTTACAAAATCAATCCGGAAGGCGATTTTACGCCAACAAGCTCAACTTCGAAGGTAAGCTCCTGGCCCGCCAGCGGGTGGTTTGCATCGAGCGTAACGTTCGTTTCTGTAAGATCGCGAACGATGACCGGGATAGGCCGGGGGTTGCCATCTTCATGCATATTGAGCGTCATGCCCACTTCAAGTGGGATATCATCCGGAATATCTGAACGGTTCAACGTGAAAATCATTTCTTCGTTGGCAGGTCCATAGGCATCCTCTACCGGAATGTTAATGGTTTTCTTTTCACCCTGATTCATACCCGCCACTCCTTCATCGAATCCTTTAATCACCTGGCCGCTACCAACTGTAAATTCCAGTGGTGTACGTCCTGCTGATGAATCAAATATGGTTCCATCGGTTAGGGTTCCTGTGTAATGCACCTGAACGGTGTCACCAGATTTTGCTTGTGCCATAATACAAGTGGTTTGTTGTAAACGCTTCGCAAAAATACCGGAACTTCCGACAAGAATTTGCTTCTACGTTAATTTTTACCAACTCGCTACTGACATTAAAAGTTTACACCGAACGGTCAAACTACTGACTTACTGATTCCATAAACTTAATACCCGCCACCGTCATAAGCGGTTGAATCGCTTTGGCTTTATCGTTTTTAAAGACGAAGTAAACGTCGTGAATGCCCTCTGTATCTTTTAGTGCCATTTTAACTGAAGGAGCAGGTCGCCTGAATCGAGCGGGACTTGCCGCCGAATTAGGCGCGCCCGCTGTTGCCGATGCACTAGCTGGTGGCGTAGCTGCACCCGATTCCATCTGGGCCATTAGCTTGGCCATATCGACTTCAGGTGCCAGTTCGACATTGGCTTCACCAATAAGCGGCCCCGTAGGTGAATTCAAGTGCGCTTCGATGATGCCTCCCGAACTACCTTCGCGTCGCTGGGCAGAAGCGCCAAAATCCAGTTGTTTGATACCCGTTAGATCGAGACGATGGAAACCAATATAGCTATTGGCGTAGGGAATGACATTCATACCTTTACCCATACCCCGCGCTTTTAAATCAGCTCCGAGAACGACAGACGCATCTGAGGCATTCACTTGTGGACTACGCAGCACGATCATGCGTTCGGATGTTTGTGTGGGAACGGTTTTGCCACCCCGGTCGGTATAAGCAGCCCGCACCAGCACCGAGCCCTGTCCGTTATCACCTTCTGGTACTTTGACGCTATAACTCCCCTGTATCGGCAGCGAACTGAATGTCTTCTCGTTTACATTCAGGATATACTTCACAATAATTTCGGCATCGGCTACCGACATTGCTGGGTGACCAGGCATGGCAACGTCACCCCATACCCCTACTCCACCATTCCGAATTTTCTTGACCAGTTGATCGGTTGCTCCAGTATTACCTTTGTACT
Organism: Spirosoma arboris; assembly: GCF_009754945.1. GTDB lineage: Bacteria > Bacteroidota > Bacteroidia > Cytophagales > Spirosomataceae > Spirosoma > Spirosoma arboris. The sequence continues at coordinate 211,560 of NZ_WPIN01000014.1, read as the reverse complement.
TTGTTGCGATAGCGGTAAACATGGGACCAACCGATTTTGTATTCACCTGATGGCAAACTTTGCAATCACTCTGGCTAATGAGCGTTTGTGCAACCGCATACTGGGTGGATGCATCGACACTTCGCTGGCTCTGCATAACTTCGGCATAATCGAACCCTTCTGAGGTATAATCAATGCTCATGGCCACTTTTTCGGGCGCAATTTTACCATTGCTCAGGCTACCATCTTCCTTATCGTCCACACTAACGACGTACCGAATGGGTTGATCTGGGAAGAAAAACGTTTTATTGCTGGTCAGGTTAACCGCCACCGCAGGTGGCTCATTTCCCGCAATTAGCTTCATCGATTTGCTGTTAGCGGCTCCTTTTGAGTCGGTTACTGTTAGTGTAGCCGTATAGACACCTGCTTTTTCCAGTTTGATTTCAGGTTCAGCAACGTTGAAGACCTGAGGGGTCATTCCAGGGGCCGTTATCTTCCACTGATAGGTCAGTTTGTCACCATCGAAATCTTTCGTACCATTAGTTAACAGCGTTAGATTCAGAGGAACGGTGCCTCCTTTTTTACTGGCTGATACTTCGACAATGGGTTTCCGGTTACCGCCATTGTACTCAATCCGAACCAGCTTGGCATTGTCGCTTTTACGGAACCAGTTACTACCATATTCCAGTGTATATAAATCCCCATCAGGACCAAACTTCATGTCAATGGGCTCAACAGGGTGATAGTTGGGCAATACACGCTCCATCGATTTATAATTACCCTCGGCATCCATCGTGACAGCCATAATCCAGCCCCGCGAGAAATCGGTGATAATCCATTTGTTCTCGTAATAAGCAGGCCAGGGCCGTTTCGCACCTTTAAAATCAGCCTGATGATAAACTGGTCCGCCTGTTGCAGAACGCGATCCTGTACCCACTAATGGGAAATCTTCAGAAACGCCATAGGGATAATAAATAAACGGCGGTGCTACAGGTGGCAACTCCTTTAAACCCGTGTTATTTGGCGAATTGTTAATCGGCTTAGTCGGATCTTTTTTCTCTAATGGCTTTTTCTCCGCGTAGTCATAGACCGGGAATGGCTGATTGTTCCCTACAAACCAGGGCCAGCCAAAATTGCCTGGCTTTCGGGCCTGATTCAGTTCGTCATATCCGCGGGGGCCAATCTCTGAGTCGGCAGTGGCATCGGGCCCAACTTCGCCCCAATAGATGTAACCCGTCTTACTATCAATTGATATCCGCCAGGGATTGCGGTGCCCCATCGAATAAATTTCGGGCCGGGTCTTGGCTGTCCCCTTTGGAAACAGGTTACCCGTCGGGATGGTGTAGGTACCGTTGGCTTCGGGATGGATACGCAGTATTTTACCCCGCAGATCCTCCGTATTCCCAGCGTGCCCCTGATCGTCCCAACTACTGCGACCAGGTCGCTCATCGGTTTGAGCGGCCTGCTGATTACCCGTATTATTACCAACCGTTAGGTAAAGATTACCCGCTCGATCCCAGGTCATTCCCCCGCCGGTATGACAGCATACTTCACGCTGAGTGGGCACTTCGATCAAAACTTTTTCTGAGTTATCGACCAGTTTATTATCCCGTAACTCCCATCGCGTCAGGATGTGTTTTTTCTCGGTCGGATGGGCATAATATAAGTACACCCAATGGTTGGTTGAGAAATTCGGATCAAGACTCATTCCCATCAAACCTTCCTCCGCTTCCGATACCTTACCCTCCGCCGAGGTATATTTTGTGTTAACCGGAATCGTCGCAATCAGGTCGACCGTTTTGGTAACCGGGTCGTATTTCTTAAAGCCCCCTTTTCGCTCAATAATATAAGCAGTCCCATCTTTCAGCACCTCGAACGTCATTGGTTCGTCAAGATCATCGGCCACGACTACAGGGGTAAAGCGGCTCTCATCGGGCTTTTGGGATGGTGAATCGTCCTGCATCACAAAAGACGCTAATCCAAGCACCAGCACCGCCTGCAGGGAAATTGACAGTGGCCAGGCAAAATGCTGGGGCCACTTCTTTCCGATCAAATTTATTTTTTTCATAACAACTCGTCTGATCAGGCTTGTAGATTTTTCAGGTACGTATAACTGGTTGTAATACTCTCGATAGGCTGAGCCGCCATGTCCTGCTCCACAAAGAAGTACTTCAGTCCAGCCGTTTTAGCGGCTGCAAACGCACTTTTAAAATCTACGACTCCATTGCCTACCTCCGTAATCGTTTTCAGATCAGACTTGATATCCTTGGTATGCCAGAGCGGGAAACGGCCCGGATGCTCCTGAAATAATTTAACGGGGTCTTTACCCGCCTTCACAGCCCAGGCAAGATCTAACTCCATCTTAACCAGCTCTTTGTCTGTTTGCGAAAGGATTAAATCATAGGGTGTTTTCCCACCTTCAACGGCATCAAATTCGGTGGCGTGGTTATGATAGGCAAACCCGATACCCGCTTTTTTACAAGCCTCACCCGTTTTCTGAAATACCTCAATGGACTTCTGAATCTCATCGAGCGTGGCCACAGGGGTACTGGCACAAACCAGATAAGTCAATCCCCCTTCACCCGCTTCGTCAACGAGCTGCTGGTAGTTATCTCGCAGGCTGAGCATGGGAGGCATCTTGGAAAAATCCATCGCCGGACGTGGATTGGCACCACCTGCTCCTTGTCCTCCACTTGCAGTTCCGGTTGCGCTGGAGGGTGGTGTTGGCCGTGGACGGAATGGTGCGCCCATAGCATGGTGAGCCCGCCATGTCATACCCAGTCCTTCGACCACTTTTTTAAATTCCTTTGCGGTATAGCCGTAATAGCCACCCCTTAAACTAAAAGCCGATTCAACTTCCTTATAGCCCACGGCTGCCACTTTTTCGAGGGTTCCTTTCGGATCATCGCTCATAGGCTTAAACAGCGTAAATAACTGAAGCCCAATTGGGCGGGGAGCTATGGCAGAAAATAGGGAATCGGCCTGAGACAATTGGGGCAAAACAAGACCGCCTAATGTTAAAGCTCCGGCATCACGAAGGAACGAACGTCTGGTACTCATAGGTATACGTTTGGGGTTTAAACAGTCTATATGGATGAGCGATATTCCGGCATAGAAATACCTCCTCATGGTAAGACCATAAATTCATGAGTCAAAACAACAGTAGTTCGCTCACTCCCAAAAACGCAATAGACCGGAGCCCGGAAAAAATCGGCAGATCACCCATTTCAACCGATGAATGGTTGGCTAAATTATAGGCTACCAGGTATAATCAAAAAATGGTCAGATATTATCAAGAGTTGCTAAACTAGACCTGACAATACCTGACCATTTTTTGACTACCCTTACCTATTTTTAATACGCCCGGGCAAACACGACGCGCCCTTTCGAAGGTTTGCCTGAATACACACAAACGCCTTCTTCGACTTCCTGATCGAACGGAATGCAGCGAATAGTGGCTTTAGTGGCTTCTTTAATGGCTTCCTCGGTTTCAGATGTCCCATCCCAGTGAGCCATCAAAAAGCCTCCTTTCTCAATTTGTTCCTGAAACTGCTCGAATGTATCGACCCGGAAAGTATTGTCTTGACGGAATGTCCTGGCTTTCGCGTAAATAGTCTGCTGGATATCATCCAGCAACGCTTTAATACGCTCAGTCAGGCCGTCAAACGAAACGGTTTCTTTAGTTTTCAAATCGCGCCGGGCTATTTCGACCGTGCCATTTTCCAGATCACGACCGCCCATTGCCAACCGAACCGGAACACCACGCAATTCATACTCGGCAAACTTCCAGCCGGGTTTGTTGGCATCCGAATCATCATATTTCACCGAAATTCCTGCTTTTTTCAATTCCTGAATCAGCGGTTTCAACTTAGCTGTTAGTTGTTCCAGTTGTTCTTCAGTCCGGTAAATTGGCACAATAACCACCTGAATAGGGGCCAGTTTTGGCGGTAACACCAGTCCATCGTCGTCGGAGTGAGCCATAATCAAAGCGCCCATCAACCGGGTCGAAACACCCCAGGAAGTACCCCAAACGTAATCCAGTTGATTCTGTTTGTTCAGAAACTGCACGTCAAACGCCTTCGCAAAATTCTGCCCCAAAAAGTGCGACGTACCGGCCTGAAGCGCCTTGCCATCCTGCATCATAGCCTCGATACAGAGCGTATCTTCGGCTCCGGCGAACCGCTCATTGGCTGTTTTAGCGCCTTTGATGACCGGTACAGCCATCCATTCTTCGGCGAACGTTGCGTATACATCAAGCATTTGCTGGGTTTCGGCTTGTGCTTCCTCAGACGTTGCGTGAGCTGTATGACCTTCCTGCCAAAGGAATTCGGTTGTTCGCAAAAAAATTCGTGTCCGCATTTCCCAGCGCACTACGTTGGCCCATTGGTTAATGAGCAATGGCAGGTCACGATAAGATTGAATCCAGTTTTTGTACGTGCTCCAGATTACCGTTTCCGAAGTAGGCCGTACAATCAATTCTTCTTCCAGTTTAGCCTCAGGATCAACAATTACTCCCGAACCATCTTCAGCATTTTTAAGCCGGTAGTGCGTTACAACGGCGCACTCTTTGGCAAAGCCTTCTACGTGCGACGCTTCTTTACTCAGGAATGACTTCGGGATAAACAAAGGAAAATAAGCGTTCGAATGGCCTGTTTCTTTGAACATATCATCCAATGCTCGCTGCATTTTTTCCCAGATCGAAAACCCATAGGGTTTGATAACCATACAGCCCCGAACGGCTGAATTTTCGGCCAGGTCAGCCTTTTTAATTAATTCGTTATACCACTCGGAATAATTTTCACTACGGGACGGAATTGCTTTTGCCATGTTTTCACTCGTCAGGAATGATTAAGGGTAGTCAGGGATTGTCCTGACCATATTTAACTATTCTTAACTTTTTTTTTAAGACGGATTAAACCTTTATGTATAAAATGGAATCTAACTAAAAGATAACTTGCAAAGATAGGTTTTTACTCTATTTTTGTAATCAAACCCGTCATTCCAGTGTTATATATTGAAATGGCAGTTTATATGACACTTTGTTACTTTAATTCCCTTGCCAAATGAAAACGCAACGACTATATTCTTACCTGACGTTGGCCGCTCTGCTTAGTATCTGGGGGTGTACTTCCAGCCGTCAAACTGCGCAGAACACCAGTGAAGCGGATGATCTGTATGGTGTTTCTGGTAACGCGCCCGTATATGCCAGCAATCGGCAGTCGGATAGTTACAGCGGTCAGCAATCAAGCCGATCTCTGCAACGTTACGACCGCCAGCAGCAACGCTCTCTTCGGAATGCCAATCCCGATTATGTGGACGATCAGCAATACGGTACAAACGGAACCAGCAACACGGATGAGTATTATACCGAATTGAGCGCCCGTAAACTAAATCGGGGGCTTTCGCCTGATCCGGGCTGGAACGATACCGGAACGAATGCCTATAACTCAGGCTTCGTGAATGGCTACAATGCCGCTACGACCTCAGCTTATAGCTGGAATCGCTGGGGTTTCAACAATACCGGCTTCTATAGTGGCCTGGGCCTTGGCTTAGGCATGGGTGCTTTTGGAGGCTATGGAGGTTATGGTTACAACAGCTTTGGTATGGGCTTCGGAAGTCCGTTCTACTCACCATTTGGATATGGCAGTGCCTTTGCATACAGCCCATTCGGCTATGGTTCATTTTATGACCCCTTCTATAGTTCATATGCGTATGGCTATGGCGGTTATTACAGCCCATTTTATTCTCCCTTTTACGGAGGAGGTTATTATGGAGGCTCGTACATCAATAATGCTTACGTAACGGGAGCCGATCCATATCGTACTCGGACGTACGCCAGAACCAGTGATCGCTCATCGGGTCGTTATTCATCCCCTTTCGATAACTCAGCCCGTACGTACAATCCAAATGGAGGTCGTACAAGTGCCAGCACAGGTTCTACATCGAGAAGTGATAGCTACTACGCTCGCCCCAGCAGTGGCAGCAATCGGGGTAGTTATTACTACGATAACAGCTCGAATAGCAATGGCCGAACAAGCACCAGCACGGCAGCACCCTCTTATAACAGCAATTCAGGCACCAGTAACAGCGATTACTACGCTCGCCCACGGGAGAGCAGCCGGGGTAGCTACACACCATCGACTAGTGGTTCCAGCTATAGCAACAGCAACAGTGGTGGAAGTCGAAGCAGCTATCAGCCAAGCTACCAACAACCCTCCTATCAAAGCAGTCAGGGTGGCCGGAGCAGCTATCAGCCAAGCTATCAACAACCCAGCTATAGCGCGCCAAGCCGTAGTTTTAGTACGCCAAGCTATAGTGCCCCTAGTTCGGGGGGTGGCGGCTTCTCCGGTGGTGGTGGTCACTCAGGCGGTGGCGGCCGTGGTCCACGCTAACATTTATTAAATTATAAATAAAAAATCCCCGCTAGTTAGGACAATTAGCGGGGATTTTCGTTTTGTATGTGTTGTGCCACCTATGTATTTATAACAAGACAATTAAACGTTTATTCGTTTATCTGTTCTAAAGGGAAGTTGGTTACAGGTATTGAGTTAGTAGGCTATATCCAGTGCATTGTATATCACTAACTTACTAACTCAATAGCCTAATAATCTATAACCAGCGCCCCGGCATACATAGCGCATTCCACCAATCGCTTTATAAAGCTTTATGAATATGACTAAACATTCCTTTTTTACAGTAGCCTTTGTAGTCGCATCTCACCTGGCCTTTAGTCAGGGAGCAGCTTTTGATTATGCTGACGATGCTTTCCGTTATTCTGATTTTAGTCAGAATGGTACGGCCCGCTTTCGAGGCATTGGTGGTAACCACGCTGCTCTGGGTGGTGATGCCAGTAACCTGTCGGGTAACCCGGCGGGATTAGCCTTTTACAACCGGTCTGAGTTGAGCATTAGTCCAATGTTTACATCGGCCAATAATCAAAGTACGTTTTTAGGGCAACAGACAACAGGCAGCGGTGGCAAAGTCAGTATTGGCCAATTGAGCCTTATTTTACCCGGTAAAGTTAACGGTAGCAGTCGTTGGCGTCGGACCTCTTTTGGTGTTGGTTATTCACAGTCAACCAATTTCTTCGATTACATAGATGCACGCGGGTTAAATAACAACCCAAATTCATCCATTGCGCAGACGTATATTAATTCGGCCAATTCGGCTCAGTATAGTGAAACCGAGCTAATTAACGGATTTTATCCAAATGACCGACAGGCTGATTTTAAAGAGGCTGCTGCTTATGGATTGTATCTGATCAATCCTACCACAACAACAACACCGAGTTACTCAGGGCCGCCTTATACACGCTATGATGCCACTACCCAAAAAGATCAGCGCTCAACCATCAACCGGTCGGGTGCGCATTCACAATGGACACTGGCCTATTCAGGCAACTTAGATGACAAACTTTATATTGGTGGCTCAATTGCCCTGACTCACCTAAAATATACATCGGAAGTTATATTCCTGGAAACCCCCGTGAATGGAAAAACTTTTGCAAACTATGGACAGACAAATGGTCTAAACATAACTGGGAGTGGGATAAACGCATCGCTGGGGGTAATCTATAAACTAATTCCCCAACTACAGATTGGTGCTACGTTCATTTCACCCACGTTCAGTAGTGCCAATGAAACGTTTAGCCAAACCTTGTCGGCGGTGGCCAAAGATCCTAATCTTCACCTGACAACAAATTATGTGGATGTGGTTGATCCATCCAATGATTTCACCTATTCACTGCAAACACCCTTACGGGCGTCTGGTGGTGCCACTTACTTTATTGGAAATGGCAAAATTGGCTTCCTGACTGCAACTGCGGAGTACGTGAATTATCAGGGCATGCGGGTGCGCACCTCTTCCTTCACCAATCAACAGGATAACATCGATTTCAGAAATGATGTGAAGCGGTTTGTTCAGGAAACCTATCAAAACGTGGTCAATGTACGGGCAGGTGCCGAAATCCGAGCGGGATTACTTCGCCTACGGGCAGGGGTTGCTTATTTGCCCAGTGCCTATAAAGTTGATCTGGATCGGGTAGCCAAAGCCGACCGATCTAAATTGCTGCTCTCCGCTGGATTGGGCGTACGAAACGATCGTTTTTTTGCTGACGTATCAGGTTCTTACCTAACATACAAATCAGGCTACTCGCCCTTCGAATTGCCCAACAGTGCGGATACGCCGACAGTTGCGACCAACAATCGTAGCGCCAATCTGATGTTGTCGCTGGGTGTGTTTTTCTAACAAAGTCTTTATAGCTTAAACAAACAAAGACGGCTCTGGTCCGCCTTTGTTTGTTTAAGCTATTTTATTAATTAACGGCAAACGAGCATTCACTATTTCTCCAGAAGCACCTTCACAATTTGACGCTGGATGGGCGTACTCACCTGCAACAGTAGCAAGCCATTCACCCCTTCACTCACCACCAGGCGCTGTTGTTCTACCGATCCAGCCACCTCCAGCAAGCGCTCACTTACTACTTTTCCCTGTAAATCTGTCAGTTGAAAGCGTAGTGGTTGGCTTTCGGCGCCACGAACTTCAACAGCCAATTCAGTACCCCGAACCGGGTTACCTAATACCGTCACGCTCAGGTTGGGCTCAGTCAACTCCGTTCCGACTCGGGCACCCGCACCAGGTTCGGTGCCGTACACCCGCTGACTCGCCAGATACACTACCACCCGATTGTTTTCACTCATCGGACTACTGCCATTATGATACGAATAGTCATTGCTCTGATTGAAATTGCTCCAGTCCTGCTTAGCAATTCGATACTGAATGTTGCCTATACCACTCAAGGGATACAGCTTGCTCAGATTGGGAAATGTGATTTCCAGATACGTATCGGCATTGGCCAAGGGTGGATTGATCTTTATAAACTGGCCTTTCACGTTACTATTGCCCAGCATGGCATAATCCAGATAGAAATTCAGTGAGGGTGTACCGTCCGAGGTGAAGTAGTAACGCACTTTCAGATCACTATAATTGACTGGTACGTTACCCACATTGTTGAGTTGCAAGTATGTACTGATCGAATTGGTCGTGGTCGAACTTTTATTCTCGGTCGAAATCTTCAGGCTCTGCACCGTATTGACAGTAGCAGGTTCGGTACCCCAGATCAGCATGCCATTTCGATAGGCGGTAATTCGACTGTTTTTAGTATAACTGCCATTGTTGGCGTACGAATAATCGTCAGCCTCATTGAAGTTGGTCCAGTCCTGTTTGCCTATACCGTTCTGAATCGGTCCCGAATTACTGTTGTCAGCTAAATTGCCAGCAGTAGCCAGAAAGCTATATTCGAGGTAACCCAAGGCACCCTGGCGTGGCTGAGGCAGTTCGACATCATAGTTTATCGGGCAGTTGTGTCAGTTAACTCATACAGAAAACTGATTTGGTAGCTGATAATTTCCCGATTTTTTCAGGTTTCACTCCCGATCAAGCGCTAACAACGTTTGCAGTAACACATTGGCCCCATTGCCAATATCAACCCCTTTTGAGAATTCTTTGGGTGAGTGGCTGATACCACCTACACTGGGGATAAAAATCATGCCCACCGGTGCGATTTGCGCCATTTCCTGCGAATCATGCCCGGCCCCACTTTGCATATAGCGGTACGAAAAGCCCATTGCTTTGGCTGCACTGATGATTTTGTCCTGAATCGGTTTAGCCGTAAGGGCAGGGGTTACTCCTATGGAAGACTGCGTAAATGTGATCGTCGTTTCTGAGGCTTTGGCAATTTCCTTGGCTTTTGCTTCTACTTCATGAAATAACTTCCAGATTTTATCATGCGATAAATCCCTGATTTCCACCCCTAGAATCACCTTTCCCGGAATAACATTATACGCACCAGGCTCGGCCACAATTTTACCAATAGTCCCCACTTGTCGGCCTTCATGGCTTGTTATCACCTCATTCAAGGCAACAATCAGTTTTGCAGCCGCCAGTAGCGCATCGCGTCGGCTATTCATAGGCGTTGTACCAGCATGATTGGGCACTCCTTCAACCGTTGCATCCCAGTGTTCAATCCCGACAATCCCTTCGACCACACCGATCTGTAGATTTTCGGTCATTAAGATGCCACCTTGCTCAATGTGCAGTTCAATAAAGGCAGCCACATCGCCTTTTTTTCGAACTACTTTACTGAGGCTATCTGGATTTCCGCCAATAGCCCGAATACCGTCGGCTATCGTCAGCCCGCTTTGGGTCACCGATTTCAATGCAGCTGGGGTGATTTTACCAATTAGGGCGCCACTACCGACCGTACCACCTTCTTCATTGGCAAAAATGATCAGCTCCAGAGGGTGTTCGGTAACGATGTTATTTTCGTTAAGCGTCTCAATCAGTTCCAGTCCGCTAATTGAACCAACGGGGCCGTCGTAATTGCCTCCATTCGGTACACTATCGATGTGCGATCCAAAGGCGATGGGTTTCAAGGCTGGATTTTTCCCTTTTCGTCGGCCAATGAGATTGCCCGCGAAGTCAATCGTTACGTCGAGTCCGGCTTTTTTCATCAGCCCTATAAAGTAGGCCCGGCCTTCCTGATCGGCCTTGCTATACGCCACCCGCCCTATTCCACCGTTGGGGAGTTCTCCAAATTTTGATAGTTCCAGTAGCCGAGTCTGAATCCGTTGCTGATTGATTTTCAGATTGTTTGTCTTTATCTGGGCAATAGCCAACGATGAAGTCAGAATTAGACAACCAAGTAGTGCATTTTTCATAGACAGGTAGAATAAGTACTATTTATTGAAATTGATGATCAGAATGTAGGCTATAAATGGATTCATTGCTTTTGCAGAAAGTGATACGCGTCTTTTCGTCCGTTTTAATTCATGACTCAACATGGTTCAGTTAGCTTGACGACTTGGTTGTTAGCCAGCACCAACTATAGATAATTGGTGACGATATCATGTCTACAGTTTTTTCAAAAAGCAATTCACTGGCCACGCCATAAAAATCGCATGGCATTGTTATAAAGTATATTCTCTTTGTCATGCTTAGTCAGGAAAGGCAGGCTATTCAGAAAGTGAATAGATTTTTCAATGGCATAGGGCCAGATCATCTGGTCAGAACCGAACATGACTCGGTTTAAATAGCCCGCCTGTTTGGCATTTCTCAAAAAGTCAGTAACATATCGCTGGCTTAGCGGTTCAACCCATAACATGGCTCCTAAATCGGAATACAATTGGGGATAATAAGCCATCAGCCTAAGCGCATGTTCATGCCAGTCTTCGCCAGAATGCATGATATAAATCCGAAGCTTAGGATACTTGACAAGCACATCTTCTATCAGGTAAGGATCGCCTAAGGTAAGACGTGCCCTGGGTGACCAGGAGCCGGTGCCGCCTGGATCACCGCCACCGGTATGAAGGGCTACAGGAATATCATATTTCTCACAGATGCGTAAATAAGGCTGCCAAGAAGCGTCGTTGAGAGTAGTACCGCCATAATAAGCCCCCACTTCGCCAAAAACTTCAATTTTTTTGTCCTTGATCAGTTGCTCAAAACGTACACTATCCATCCCGTAATCATGGGCAGAATATATTAAAATGCCCCTGATGATACGATGGTCACTGTCTTTAGCCACCCAGTTCTCTACACTTTCTGGATTACCGCTTACCATTGCTTTTACGATATTGTATTTTTTGAATGCAGCAAAGGTGGCTACCCGGTGTGCTTCCGCATTTACGGAACCTTTATGTCCATAATAATCGGTAGCTGGCTCCCGTCCACCAAAGTCACTATCGGTGTAGGAATGAATGTGCATGTCAATAATTTTTGTTTGGGCCTGTGCAAACAAAAACTGGAGAAGCAATGCGAGTAAAGTAATCGTTCTGTTCATGAGTAGTTTTTATACTATGGCGTGGGCAAAGGAATAAATAGCAGCAAATAATAGCCAAGGTATTTGTATGCCTTTTCCATTTTTCTAATTTTTATTGGCCACTCAGTCCTCCGAATACCGCTTTCATCGGTTTTTCGCTGACATTGCACGATTGCTAAATTCAGCTCGCTTGTATTCCGACTCATCGGGTGGCCCTGCCGTGACTTGAAGAAAAGGCGTACCTGTTAGTGTCATGATCATTGAAACGAATGTAAATCCGCCATTTTTGGGGGCACGACAAACAGGATTATTTTTATCATCCTTAGCGCGTAACGCTTCTTTTATCAGTCCATCATTCACGATTGGGCTTCTCATTACTCTGTTCTGAACAGACGCTAACCGAATATGACTGTTTGATTTTTCCGGGGCGAGACTGGGCTTTTTGAACCAGTCTTTTACGTCGTCATTGACAAGAGGGTGATTGGTGTGGTAGATCGTACCATTGGCATTTTTAGGGTCAAATCGGACAACTTTATTGGCAGAAGCCTCAAAATCATAGACCTCGTCTTTGATGCCAATAATATAGTTTTGGCCAGAAGCATGCGGTACGGTCTGAATAAAATTCAGCAGGTCTTTTTTGTCGGTGCTCGCAAGAATACGCCTTACTATAAATGCAACGGGTAAGCCTTTCGAGGAAGCTTTCAGTTGCATGAGCGTATTCATGCAGGCACCAACCCCTGTCTCGTTCATCCCAGCCAGAGCGATGCAGCCCGGATGCGTCAAAATGAATTGCTCAGGTCGTGTGGGCGTTTTTGATAAACGAATCAGGATTTGATAGCCGTCGGTATAGCTCTCAATGTCCATATTTTGAGCGATATAAGCTGGATTACCATTTGACGCCGGTACGCCCACACCACTACAATGATGATTGGCCAGATTGTCCTGATACACCCAAAACTCATCCAGTAAATTGAAAACCATGATATCGTTCAGAGCTTGTTCCGACCCATCTGCAATTCCCTTTACTTCTTCATACAGGTCAGGCGTGTATTGCTTAATGGCATCCGTAAACTGGGCATATTGTATGAATTCGTTGATAACCTGATTAGCCTCTTTGCCGAGAACTCGTGTCGTGTTCGCCTTCATTTTAGCGACTAACTCGGCAATTTCTTTTTTCAATACTTTACCATGCTGCAAACCCAATTCGTAGCCACTGCCCGACAGTTGGATTTCCCTAATTTCTGCTCTTTTAGCAGACTGTGCCTGATTAACAAGCGGTAATGAAGCTAGTAGAAGCAAGCAGGCAACTAAAGTTTTCATGTTAAAATTGAGGAGAACTTTGGCGATTAATGAGTCAATCTACTAAGAATTAGTGCATTATAGACTACACAAATCATTCGTTTAGTCAAGTTTTGCCATTCCATTTATTTTTCGATATGGCATTTTGAAAAAATCGCCAACCACTTGATTGAACATATCCTTGTAACGGACGAGCGTCGAATGCCCGGAATTGGGTAAAATCCACAGATACGATTGCGGAATTCCCTCAGCAATGATCATCGTGTGTTTCGGCACAATCACATCATTATCACCACCGATTACCAGCGTAGGACAGTGTACTTTTTTCAATTCTGCCGTCGAGATGTTTGGATTGAATACCATCAGATTGAGCAGTTTCTTCTGTGCTTTGGTAGCCGGAGTTTGCGATGCCTTCGCCAAACTGTCATTGGCCGATACAATCCACTGAAAAAGGCCCGGTTCAACGGCCGTCGTATCGGGCCATAAGTTGGCTCCGGTAATAGCCAGTTTCTTTACTTTTTCGGGATGACGCATCGCCAATAACAATCCATTGATACCCCCATCGCTCCAGCCAACAACGTAGCACGAATCCAGATGAAGCTGATTCAGCAGGGCGTTAAAGTCGTCGGCCATCATTTCGTAGGTAAGCGAATCGCTGGTATCAATTGATTTTCCCTGCGCCCGACTATCAACTGCAATCACTTTGTAGTTTTTAGCGAAATACGGAATCTGGTTTTTGAAGTTGTTGATCGAACCACCGTTACCATGAATAAAGAGCATGGGTTTACCAGCGCCATAGACTTCGTAATACATCTTGAATCCCCGGATGTTGGCGTATTTCCCTACTTTGATATTACTACCATATACAGTGGTACCAGCCGAAGCAACGGGCAATGTCGATTGGGCAAAACCCGACAGCATCACCAAAAACGTCATAAGAAAAAGGAGTAGCTTTTTAGTATTTTTCATGTTGTGTTTTTAGCAATGGAGCTGGTTAGGACTGTAGCTATTCGCGCTATAAATACCCGCCATCGGTGGCTTTTTTGCAGTTATCATCGGGTAATCTGCTTATGGGTTATACCCTCAAATATAGACTTTTTGACAAGTAACTAACTAGAATAATGGCTGGCCGATTACAGTATTTATACAAAAACAGTCCACTGATTACCAGTGGACTGTTGTCACCTCATCGCTGTATCTAATGAGGAAAGTCGATTAACGAACTGCTTATTTATTTACAACCACTCTCCTATCCTTTGCAGTACTTCGTCCTCAGTTGTTTCACCCGGAACAATGATGGTGGCCTGGGAATAAATTGGAAAGCGAGTTTCGTAACGCTTTTGTAAGGTAGAGGCTAATTCGGGGTCATTGGCCTTGTTAAGGGGACGGTCCTCATGGGCATGGGCCAGAATTCGGCGAACGAGCACCTCAATAGGTACATCCAAAAATACGGATACACCGGTAGCTTTAATATAGGCCATATTATCGTGAAAGCAGGGCATTCCTCCGCCTGTCGAAACCACCAGACTATCGCCAGGCCGTATGGTTCGCAGTACCCGTCGTTCAGCTTCCCGAAAATAGGCTTCTCCCGACTGGGCAAAAATTTCAGGAATGGAGCGCCCTTCCTCCCGAACAATGATTTTGTCAGTATCGACAAACCGATAATGTAATACATCAGCGATACGTTTACCCAACGTACTCTTGCCCGATGAGGGCATGCCGATAAGAAAGATATTTTTCATGATTAGTGGATTTAGTGAAGTAGGTGTACTGAGTGCAGTTAGTGAGAGTAGTGATTTCTCACACTCATTTCACAGACTGCACTCAGTACACCTACTTCACTAAATCCTTCACCTTAGCCGCATCCGGCGTTGAATTATAATGCCACTTGCCACGCACCACGCCATTACTCATCAGCCAGGTACCAGGATTAGAGCGCATGATGGTTTTTAGAACGGTAGCGTCGGCTTTGTAATAGGGTACGTTCTCTAACTGATATTCCTTTCGGAACGCTTTGATCTCATCGTCACTGGTCGAAGTCAGAATGTAAGGCGATATATTGCTTCCCTGTAAGCCTTCGATCAGGGCACGAACAGCGGGCAGACTTCCAGCATCAATGTCTTTCGTATTCTTAATGATGATAAAGAGCTTGTTGCCTTCAAACGTTTGCTGGGTAAAATCACCTTCGTCATTCCAGACCCGATAATCTGTAATTTTAGGCTTGGCTTTTTCATTGACCAGCGTCATTTCTTTGAATTTGTAGCTCTGGTCTGTAGGGTACGTTTCAAATTCTGTCGTCTTACCATCTTTTTCCATCACATACTTATACCGCAGCGGTTCCGAAGGCTTCATCTGTGCCGGAATGCTCTTACCCACGGCATAAGGAAGCATATCAATTGGTGGCAGAAACTGAACGGCATAGACACCAAGCGCAAGGGTCAGGGCAACTGTAATTCCCACTAACCAGCCTGTATTACGGGATCGAAGCCGATTTCGGTGACCAATAATAAACAGGATCAATACCGTCAGAACAATGTCTTTCGTGAATGACGTCCAGGGCTTGAGCTTAATGGCATCTCCAAAACACCCACAGTCGGTTACACGATCAAAATAGGCTGAATAGAAGGTCAGGAACGTAAAAAAGGTAATCAGAAAAAACAGCAGCCAGACCGTAATTTTAGGCTTATAGGAAACAAGCAGGGCCACCCCAAGAATTACCTCAGCTGCGCAGAATAACACAGACATGATCAGCGTGAATGGGACCAGGGCCATGAAGAAATCATGCAGGAATGGCACATCCTGGGCGAAAACTTCAAAATATTCTTCGAATTTAATCTGAGTACCAACAGGATCGTTGAGCTTAATCAGGCCCGAAAAAATAAAAACAATCCCGACTAGAATACGGGCAATACGGGCGGCAATCAGCATGGGTGGCGTGCCGGTTTTGACTTTAGTCTGCGATGTAGTTGGGTTCATATTTTCTTGAAAGGGTTATCGGGTTAAGATGATTTTATTCTTGGTGAGCATCCTGTTAACCCTATAATCCGTCTACTTAATTGTTAATTTTATCAAGCAGAAAACGGCGTAGTTAATCATATCCATATAATTAGCCTCTACACCTTCAGACACCAGAGTAGCCCCTCGATTGTCTTCAATTTGCTTCGTTCGTAGCAGTTTCATTAAAATAATATCGGTCATTGAACTAACGCGCATATCACGCCAGGCTTCGCCATAATCATGGTTCTTGGCAAACAATAACTCAATAACCTGGCCAATCTGTCCATCGTAGAGTTGTTCAAGTTCGTCGGTTGGGATATCTGTCCGTTTGTCATGCGCTAACTGCATCTGAATCAGAGCCATCACACAGTAATTAATGATACCCACAAATTCCGGTTCGATACCCTCTCCTACGCGACTTACGCCCGTTTCCTGCAAGGTTCGGATGCGTTGTGCTTTAATAAAAATCTGATCGGTGATGCTGGACAGCCGTAGAATACGCCAGGCTGTGCCGTAATCTTTATTTTTTTTCAGGAACAGGTCTTTGCAGCGTTGGATAACCTGCCGATATTCGGATTCTGTATTCACAAGTTGTAAGTGCTATGTTGTAGGTCGCAAGTAAAAACTTGCGTAAGCACTTACCACTTACGACTTACAGACTTACGACTACTTTGATGCCGAAAGTTACAAAAAAAACGCTGAACTGCCGGGGGCGGCTGGTTGATTTGACCCAGCCAGCAGTGATGGGCATCCTGAATGCAACCCCCGATTCGTTCTTTGCCGGCAGTCGGGTTACGCCCAACAAAACGGCGACTACAGTTGCCGTTGAGGTAGCCCAGCAAATGCTCGACGATGGCGCTACCTTTTTAGATATTGGTGGGTACTCCACTCGCCCGGGTGCAGCTGCCGTTAGTCCCACCGAAGAAGCCGACCGGGTGCTGCCTATTATAGAAGCAATTCTAGCGAATTTTCCCGATGCGCTGATCTCAATCGATACCTTTCGGGCATCGGTAGCACGGCAGGCAGTAAAATCAGGAGCATCAATCGTCAATGATGTAGCTGGCGGTACCCTCGACCCGGCTATGTTCGAAACAGTAGCTATGTTGGGAGTCCCCTATATATTGATGCATATGCGAGGCACTCCGCAAACGATGCAGTCATTGGCAACCTATCACAATGTCGTCACGGAAATAATCGACGAACTAGCTATTCGCCTGGCTGAATTACGTTCATTGGGTGCTAAAGACATTATTTTAGACCCCGGATTTGGCTTTGCGAAGACACCAACGCAAAATTTTGAGTTACTCGATAAACTGGATGCTTTTCAGCTATTCGACGAACCTATTCTAGTCGGTCTATCCCGGAAAACAACCATCTGGAAAACTCTGAACATCAGAGCCGATGAAGCACTAAATGGTACTACTGTTTTAAACACAGCAGCTCTACTAAAAGGCGCATCGATTCTACGTGTTCATGATGTTCGAGAAGCTGTCGAAGCGGTAAAACTCACCCAACAATTAAAATTTTTTCGCGCTTAGTATTGCGTTTACAAAAACAAACCTCTACTTTTGCATTCCCAAACGACGAACGACCCGTTTGCCGAAAGGGAAATGATTTGGTAGCTCAGCTGGTAGAGCAATACACTTTTAATGTATGGGTCCTGGGTTCGAATCCCAGCCGAATCACAAAAACCGCCAAGCCGCTCAACTGAGCGGCTTTTTTTATGTGTTGTACGATAGGTTCCCTGCCTGTTTTTCGCTATGTTTGAGCAATAGCCTTTACTCAACAACCCTAGAAATCCAATTTTCACGAAATCTGCTTATGCGATTTAAACACTACTGGTTAGGGGTTATAATAGTGGGTTTGGCAAGTACAGGGCTTCGTGCGCAGAAAACCGCCATTGTCTGTAAACAATTAATTGACGGCACGGGAAAAGTCATTCAAAACGCAGCCATCATTATTGAAGCTGACCGAATTATCGCAATAGGCGGTAAGAATAATATCCCCAAAGGAGTTCCCATTACTGATCTCGGCGAGTATACGGTACTCCCCGGCCTGATTGATGCCCACGTCCATCCTTTTATTGACAAAGATGATTATCAGGTTGACCATTTACGTCGATCATCTGCCCAGAAGGCACTGGAAGGTCTAAAAAACATGCAAGACCTATTATATGCAGGATGGACCACCCTGCGCATTGCTGGAGATGCTGATGTAGCCTATGCCCAGTTTGATATTCGGAACGCGATTAACAAAGGATTATTCGTTGGTCCGCACATATTCGGAGCTGGCCATTATATATCGGTGACGGGCGGAGGTGGAGACATCAATTTTCTGTCGTATGAACAGCCTATTATTGCCGATGGTCTGGTTGCCAATGGCCCCGAAGAGATGCGAAAAGCAGTTCGGGAAGAAATCAAACATGGCAGCGACTGGATAAAAATATTAGTGACAGGCGCTTTTATGACCGTTGGCGACAATCCTCAGGATGTCCATTTCAGTGACGAAGAATTAAAAGCCGTTATGGATGAAGCCGCCCGACGGCACAAGCCCGTTATGGCCCATGCTCATGCTACAGAGGGCATAAAAATGGCGATTAAAGCTGGCGTTCGTTCTGTGGAGCATGGTTCGTATCTGGATGAGGAAGGCATTAACCTTATGCTACAGCATGGGACATACTTGGTACCTACATTGGCAGTAGGTTTATTCTTTCAGGAAAAATACTTTAACAGTAAGGCACTCGTCAAAGCTGTTCAGTTAGGAAAGCACGATCAAGCTGAGAATGTGAAGAATCGAATGCTTTCGTTAGCGATTCAAAAAGGCGTCAAAATAGCCTTAGGAACTGATAATGTGGGTTTCCCACCTACTTTTCCTGCCCGTGAATTTGCTGAACTGGTCAAACTAGGCATGACACCTATGCAAGCCATACTGGCAGGCACCAAAGTGAATGCCGAAATGATGGGTAAAGAAAAGGACTTGGGTACAGTAGAAGTGGGCAAACTAGCTGACCTTATCGCTGTAAAAGGAGATCCATTAATTGACATCACTGAATTACAGCGGGTTAAGTTTGTAATGATTGGTGGAAAGCCCATAAAACACGAAAAGTAGTGGCCTTGGTTGATTACTCTTTACGGGAAGTACTCAATCAGGATTCGTATTTTCGTGCAATTTCAACTACAGAAGGAGCTACTTTACAGGTTGATCTATCTGGCTGGGGTTGTTGAATTGGCATTTTTCAAGAACATTTATAATCGAATTTACAATTAGTGCCGTTTACTAGTATATTCCGGGAAAAGCTGTTTTTGCCAAATTTTTTTGGTAGTATATTGCATGACTTTGTCACAAACGCCCTTCAGCCCGACTACCATCTCCGGATTTAATTATCGCCGGGCTAGTTGTTAATTTAGATTTTCTTAATAATTGCCCTTATTTTTTACCATTCTGTTAATCAGAATATCGAAAATAACGGCCTTATCCAACACTGTTACGACCATGTCTGATCAGGTTGACCAATTGGCGGGACTCTACCGCCCCGAGTTTGAACACGACAATTGCGGTATTGGCTTTGTGGCCCATATTAAAGGTCGAAAGTCTCACCAGATTGTATCGGATGCCCTCCAGATGCTTCGGCGTATGGAACACCGGGGAGCTGTTGGATCTGAACCCAACTCCGGCGATGGCGCGGGGTTACTCATCCAGATTCCGCACGAGTTTTTCGTGGACGAAACCCGTAAGCTGGGTGTTCATTTGCCCCCTGCGTTCGAATACGGCGTTGGGATGGTATATTTCCCGAAAGATGTGTGGCTGCGCGAAGAGTGTCGTGCCGTCCTGAACCGGAAAATGAAACGCCTGGGACTAGAACTCCTTTGTTATCGGGTTGTGCCGGTCAATAATAGTGATCTTGGTAACGGATCGCGTTCAGCGGAACCGCAAATGGAACAGGTGTTTATTAAACGCCCTGTCGATGTTACCAATGCGGAAGATTTTGAGCGAAAACTATACATTCTGCGCAACTACAGTACTCGTATTATTAACGAGACGATTGCGGGTGTTGACCACTTCTACTTCTCGTCACTCTCCTGTCGGACAATTACGTATAAGGGTCAGCTCACAACGTTACAGCTGGAGCCGTATTTCCCCGATTTGCAGAACGATGAAGTTGTTTCTGCCCTGGGTGTTGTCCATTCCCGTTTCTCGACCAACACCTTTCCATCGTGGAAGCTGGCTCAGCCCTTCCGATACATTGCCCACAATGGTGAAATCAACACCGTACGCGGCAATGTGAACTGGATCAAAGCCGCTGAAGGTCTGCTCGAATCATCCAAATTTACCAAGGATGAGATGGACATGCTATTGCCCATCTGTGATCCTAAGCAATCCGACTCCGCCAATCTCGACAATGCCATTGAGTTGCTCGTCATGAGTGGCCGGTCATTGCCCCATGTGATGATGATGCTCGTTCCAGAAGCCTGGGATGGTAATCAACACATGGACCCCGTTCGGAAAGCGTTTTACGAATTTCACGCGGCTCTGATCGAGCCTTGGGATGGCCCGGCGTCTATTTCGTTTACAGATGGCAGCATCGTGGGCGCTACACTCGACCGTAATGGTCTGCGTCCGTCCCGTTTCTGGGTGACAACTGACGACATCGTTATTATGGCGTCGGAAGTTGGTGTCCTGGACATTGACCCAGCTACGGTAGTTTCGAAAGGTCGTTTGCAACCTGGTAAGATGTTCCTGGTTGATATGGAACAGGGTCGCATTGTATCAGACGAAGAGATCAAAGCCGAGATTTGCGCACGCCAGCCTTATCAACAATGGCTTGACGACAATAAAATCAGGATTCAGGATTTAGAATCACCCATTCGGACGTATAGCCCTTACGAACCAGCGAAGTTGCTACGGATGCAACAAGCGTTTGGGTTTACATCGGAAGATCTTCGAATGATTCTGGCCCCGATGGTTGAGACCGGTAAGGAAGCTCTCGGTTCGATGGGTATTGATATTCCCCTGGCTATACTCTCAGAGCAGAGCCAGCACATGAGCCACTACTTCAAGCAGTTATTTGCACAGGTAACCAACCCACCGATTGACTCGATCCGGGAGCGATCTATCATGTCGCTAATCTCGTTTGTAGGCGCAACGTATAACCTGTTGAGTGAATCGCCGGTCCATTGCCGTCAGGTAGAATTAGATCAACCCGTACTCACAACTAAGGAATTTGATAAGCTTCGGTTCATCGACAAGCCTAATTTCCAGGCTAAAACGATCAACTGTCTGTTTACAGCTGATGGCGAAGGTCGTTCGCTCGAACGTGCTCTTGACCGCATTTGCCGCTACGCCGAAGATGCCATTCAGGACGGCTACTCGATTCTGGTACTGTCTGATCGGGCGATTGATTCGAGCCACGCCCCTATTCCGTCGCTGCTGGCAACATCGGCTATTCACCATTACCTGATTCGTCAGGGATTGCGCGGAAAAGTCGGACTTGTGGTCGAAGCGGGCGATGTTTGGGAAACTCACCACGTGGCTACTCTCATCGGTTATGGTGCTTCGGGTGTGAACCCATACATGGCGTTCGAGACGATTGCCAACATGAAAGCAAAAGGCTTGCTGGCAGTTGATTACGATCTCGACAAGCTGTTTAAGAACTACGTGAAGGCGGTTAATGGTGAGTTGCTCAAAATCTTCTCGAAGATGGGTATCTCAACCCTGCAATCCTATCAGGGTGCCATGATCTTCGAATGTCTTGGTCTAAACCAGGACGTTGTGAGCCGATATTTCACGGGAACTGTATCGCGCATTGGCGGCATGGGACTGGACGAAATAGCGAAGGAAATTCTGGTTCGTCATGCAGTTGCCTTCCCCGATATGTCGGTGTCAATTTCTCGCCTGGAGGTTGGCGGTATATATCAGTGGAAACAGCGGGGTGAAAAGCATATTTTCAATCCCGATACAATTCACCTATTACAACAGTCTACGAAGAAGAACGACTATTCGCTCTTCAAGAAATATTCCAAACTCATTGACGATCAGACGCAAAAAGCAATTACGCTGCGCGGTTTGTTGAAGTTTAAGAAAGGTGCATCAGTACCTCTCGATGAGGTTGAGCCTATTGAAGCCATCTTCAAACGTTTTGCTACAGGTGCGATGTCATTTGGGTCAATCTCCTGGGAAGCCCACACAACGCTGGCGATTGCCATGAATCGCATCGGCGGAAAAAGCAATTCGGGCGAAGGTGGTGAAGACGAACTCCGCTATACTCCGCTTGAAAACGGCGACAGCATGAATTCCAGCATTAAGCAAGTAGCATCGGGTCGTTTCGGTGTAACAAGCTACTACCTGACCAACGCCCGCGAACTGCAAATTAAGATGGCACAGGGTGCTAAACCCGGTGAAGGTGGTCAGTTGCCCGGTTTCAAAGTCGATGACTGGATTGGCCGAACACGTCACTCAACACCCGGTGTTGGTCTAATTTCGCCCCCTCCCCACCACGACATCTACTCGATTGAGGATTTAGCGCAACTTATTTCCGATCTTAAAAACGCCAACCGGGCTGCCCGAATCAGTGTTAAGCTCGTGTCAGAAGCAGGTGTCGGTACAATTGCCACTGGGGTTGCTAAAGCCCACGCCGACCATATCCTGATTTCGGGACACGATGGCGGGACAGGCGCATCTCCCCTCTCGTCGATTCGCCACGCGGGTCTACCCTGGGAATTGGGTCTGGCCGAAGCGCATCAGACATTGGTTAAAAACAAACTGCGCGGTCGTGTAACGGTGCAAGCCGATGGACAGATGCGTACGGGTCGTGACTTAGCTATTGCCGCCTTGCTCGGAGCCGAAGAATTCGGTGTGGCTACGGCGGCACTGGTTGCTACAGGCTGTATCATGATGCGGAAGTGTCATCTGAATACCTGCCCTGTAGGTGTGGCCACTCAGAATAAGGAACTCCGCGCGCTATTCACTGGTAAGCCTGAGCACGTGGTGAATATGTTTACCTTCCTGGCGATGGAATTGCGTGAGATCATGGCCGAACTGGGCTTCCGTACCATCAACGAAATGGTTGGACAGGCCCAAATGCTTGAACTCCGCGAGAATCTGGCGCACTGGAAATACAAAAAAATCAACCTCGACGCACTGATTTACAAAGAGCCAACGAATCTTGACGTTGCTCTGTACAAACAGGAAGAGCAAAATCACCATCTGGACGAGGTCCTCGATCGTAAGTTGATCGAGTTAGCCCAACCTGCTCTGGACGGCGCTACTGAATCAGTTTACGGAGAATTTACGGTGCAGAATATCGACCGAAGTATCGGTACAATGTTGTCCAACGAAATCTCGAAAGTATACGGTGGTCCCGGTCTGCCTGATAGTACTATACATGTTAAGCTACGCGGTACAGCGGGTCAGAGTTTTGGTGCGTTCAGCACGAGCGGTATCAAACTTGAGCTTGAAGGCGATGCCAATGACTACTTCGGCAAAGGTCTTTGCGGAGCACAACTGATTGTGTACCCTGACCGCACAGCCCAGTTCAAGCCAGATGAAAACAGCATCGTTGGTAACGTATCATTCTACGGTGCTACTTCAGGCGAAGCCTTTATTCGGGGCATGGCTGGCGAACGGTTCTGCGTTCGTAACTCAGGCGCTAAAGTCGTCGTTGAAGGCGTAGGCGATCACGGTCTGGAATATATGACTGGTGGCCTGGTGGTCATTCTGGGACAAACAGGCAAAAACTTTGCAGCCGGGATGTCGGGCGGTGTCGCTTATGTCTACGATCAGGATGGAACGTTTGCGTCTAAAGTAAACCCTGAAATGGTGAGCTTAGAAGGTCTGACTGAGGAAGATCAGGGTATTATTCGCGAGTATATTGAAAAGCACTTCCAATACACAACCAGTAACGTTGCTCTGGCCCTGATTCAGGATTGGGACAACCAGCTTGGTAAGTTTGTGAAGGTAATGCCAAGCGATTTCCGTCAGGCACTAGCCGGTCGTGGCATCTCACTTGCCGATCAGATTCGCGATAAGAACATTGTTTATCAGGACATAACCGTAGATGTGACACAGGGATAAAAAACTATGGGAAAACCTACCGGATTTTTAGAATTTACGCGTGAGCTCCCCAAAAAGCGCGATCCACAGCAGCGAGTTCACGATTATAAGGAAATTGAAATGCCGCATTCGGAGCAGGACTCTCAGCGGCAGGCAGCCCGTTGTATGGACTGTGGTACACCATTTTGCCATAGCGGCTGCCCACTCGGAAACATCATTCCTGAGTTCAACGATGCGGTTTATGAACAGAACTGGGCCTACGCCTATGAGATTCTGAGTTCGACCAATAACTTCCCGGAGTTTACAGGTCGCATTTGCCCTGCCCCCTGCGAAGCATCGTGCGTGCTGGGCATCAATAAACCGCCCGTTGCCATTGAATTCATTGAAAAATCAATTGCTGAAGCTGCATTTGAACATGGCTACGTTACACCTAAAGTACCAAAAGAGCGTACAGGGAAACAGGTAGCCGTTGTAGGTTCTGGTCCAGCAGGACTAGCCGCTGCAGCTCAGTTGAACAAGGCGGGTCATACGGTTACTCTATTCGAACGGGCCGATCAGATTGGCGGCTTACTCCGTTACGGCATCCCCGATTTCAAACTTGAAAAATGGACTATCGATCGTCGACTAGCCGTCATGGAAGCCGAAGGTATTACCTTCAAAACGGGCGTTAATGTCGGCGTTGACCTGAAGGCGAAAGACTTATTGAATGACTTCGATCTAGTGATGCTCACGGGTGGTTCAACCGTTCCGCGCGATCTACCCATTCCAGGTCGTGACCTCAAGGGGGTTTACCCAGCTATGGAATTCCTGAGCCAGCAAAATAAGCGTAATGCTAATTTGCCCGTTAAGGTCGATCATCGCGGTGAGGTATACGCCGATGGCGAACTGTTGGCAACGGGTAAAAATGTAGTGGTCATTGGTGGTGGTGATACGGGTTC
This sequence comes from Spirosoma arboris, assembly GCF_009754945.1. Classification (GTDB taxonomy): domain Bacteria; phylum Bacteroidota; class Bacteroidia; order Cytophagales; family Spirosomataceae; genus Spirosoma; species Spirosoma arboris. Next base: position 186,480 of record NZ_WPIN01000014.1, on the reverse strand, counting down.
CGACTGCGTTGGTACCTCGAACCGACACGGCGCTACCAGCGTGACACAAATTGAGCTAATGCCGATGCCGCCCAAAGACCGGGCAGAAAATACACCCTGGCCTAACTGGCCCATGATGCTTCGCACCAGCACCTCACATGAGGAAGGTTGCGACCGGCACTGGTCCATCAATACCAAAGAATTCATTGGTGATGAAAATGGCAATCTAAAAGCGCTCCGTATTGTTGATCTGACCTGGAAAAACGAAAACGGTCGCATGCAGATGGTTGAACTACCCGGTTCCGAGCGTGACGTTCCCTGCGAACTGGCGCTGCTGGCTGCTGGCTTCCTCCACCCGCAACATAATGGTTTGTTAGACGATCTCGGCGTTGAGTACGACGAACGTGGCAACATAAAAGCATCGAATTACCAGACAACCACAAATCCTAAAGTATTTGCTGCTGGCGATATGCGCCGGGGTCAATCGCTGGTGGTTTGGGCAATTTCGGAAGGTCGTGAGGCCGCCCGCGCTGCTGATATCTACCTGATGGGCGAAAGTATGCTCGAAGCGAAAGCGGTGTCGATGATTGCCGTCGAATAGTAGCTGAACTTTTATTAAAAAAGCCTACCGTTTACTCAAGCGGTAGGCTTTTTATTTTTTATGTAGTTAAAAATAGCTGTATTTGGGTTCTTTATGCACGTTTAGATTAACGGCAACATGAATAACACATACAAACTAAGTGCTTACATGCTATGCCATGATGTCCGTGTAAGTACTTATATATCAACGACCGTTGAAACCGAAGCCAGGCCAACTGAACAGGAAGCAGCAGTACTGCTTAGCCCTGTCGCAGAGGAAGTATTACGGCGAAATCTGGGCGAAGGGTGCCAATACGAACTTTCGGGAATATCTATTCAGTGAAGCCTTGGCCAAGTCTACATTCACAACTTCTCTACAACGTCACCTGCTCTTCCTTCTCGTCGTAGAATAGATAATTCAATAAATCGCAGTAGGGTTTGATAATGCGGCTACCGCGCACGATTTCGTCAGCGAAGTTGGGCTTCAAGACCTCTTTATCGGTAAAACGATGCATAAAGAATAATTCCTTTCGGCGCAGTAAGTCAATTTCAGGATGGTCGGCAGGGTAGCCTTTGGGCATCACTTTTAGTGTCTCGCCGTGAGCTTCCGGGAAATAGATTTTAAACTCCTCGGCTTCAATAATGTCTTTCAGTTCCTGGACATTATAGTCTACCTCCTGCCGAAATTTAGCAAGGTTAGCCGGAGTTGGCTGCCACATGCCAGCGCCTAGAAATGATTGATTATCGGGCTGAATATGTATATAGTAATCAATACGTCCCGAATGCCGGCCACCGGGGCCAATGGCAAATGCCAGATTCGATTTATAAGGGGCTTTGTCTTTCGAGAAACGAATGTCGCGGTTGATGCGAAAAATACAGTCTTTTACAGTGGTGTTGGCTAGCGGTTCAAAAGGGCTTAGTCCCGCCAGCACTCGCTCGACTACACCACAGAGTTCGGCTTTAGCAGCATCATAGCGAGCCCGATTAGCATGAAACCATTCCCGGTTATTATTTTGAACGAGTTCGCGCATGAACTCCAGCGTAGGGGCTGTAAAGACAGCTTTTGAGGCAGTTTTTGTTGTCATAACTAAAGATCAGGTGTAAGTATCTATTTTACAGATACTTACACTGAAGAACCTTCAAAAAGATACAAATAAGGATGAAAAGCAGCAAATCATTAGGTTTTTCGGCACTACAAGATCTCAGTAAGTGGTGGACTTATCGTGCCTGCTTTTGATTGCTCATTTGGTGATTATGATTAAGGTCTCAACTAGGTATTCACCATATTGTCACTCAAAAATACGGCTCAATTAGCTGCAATAATTAAAAGTGTGTAACAAATAAAAACATATCTATTAAGTATTCTTCTCGTCTCTTTATTGGGATGTTGCTGATCATTTCGCTTGATCAGTGTAAGCAGCCATCAGTTCCTCTTCAGACCAATACGACGCCAGAATACGCTGGCTGCCCCTAAATCAGGCCGTATAAAAGAAAATAAGTCCATTAGGTCATAAATGCTTCGTTTCAGCAAACACTATTCACTATTGATCGTTATTTTTTGTATTATTGAGTGAAATAAAAGTAGTATTTGCCGAAAAATTACTAAATGTGACCTAAAGTAATTTTTTGGATCAACTCAACGTATTTTTTATGAATCACACCTTTACATTTCTACATGTCAGGGGGTATTATTGCTACGCGCTACTACTTCTGAGCCTGCTTAGTTTTGTCACACCATCGCTAGCTAATAAACGGCATCCTAACAACGGATTTTCAGTTGATCGATCTGTTACAGGTAGAGTAGTCGACGCTAAGAACCAGACACTACCCGGTGTGAATGTACTGATCAAAGGCGACTCGAAGGGCACTGCGACCGATGCGAATGGTCGATTTCAATTGACTATCCCTGATCAGGGAGCCATTCTTCAATTTTCGTATATAGGTTACGTTACGCAGGAAGTTACAGTCGGCAATCAAACCGACATGAACGTAATGCTGCTTGAGGATACTAAAACACTCGATGAAGTTGTTTTCGTTGGCTATGGAACTCAAAAGAAAGCCGACCTGACTGGCGCTGTTTCGACTGTTACATCAAAAGATATTGGCCGGTTGCCGGTCGGTGGTATTGATCAGGCATTGCAGGGAAAAGCCGCTGGGGTTCGGGTAACGCAGTCTTCGGGTCAACCGGGCGAAGCGGTGTCGATACGTATCCGGGGCGTTGGGACAATCAATGATAACAGTCCGCTTTTTGTCATAGACGGCGTACCGACTAAAGATCCGGGTAGCCTGCTGAATCCGAACGATGTTGAAAGTATGTCGGTGCTGAAAGATGCATCGTCGGCAGCGATCTACGGCGCCCGGTCGGCCAATGGTGTTGTTGTCGTGACGACCAAGCGCGGCCAGTCCGGGGCTCCGCGCATTTCCTTTAATAGTTATACAGGGGTTCAGCAACATGGGCGATTGATTCCAATGGCCAACACCGCCGACTACGTAAAGATGTATAACGAAGCGGCTAACGCCGATAATGCGACCATCGGCGACCCAACACTATTCCGAAAACTCATAACGGCGGATCCAAATTCACTGCCGAATACCGATTGGCAACGCGCTATTTTTCGCACGGCTCCCATTCAGAATTACCAGTTGTCAATCAGTGGTGGCACCGACCGGTCGCACTACCTGATTTCGGGCAACTACTTCGATCAGCAGGGTATTATCCTAAACTCAGGTTACAAACGCTACGCGCTACGGACGAGTCTGGATACCGATATTAAAGGCAAGCTGAAGATTGGGACAAATATAAATATGACCTACTCGAACCGTAGCATCGTGGGGAGTTCAGGTGATGGTTATGGGGGTAATGGTGGTAGTATTGTTCGGTACGCGCTATTTCATACGCCTGCTGTTTCTGTCTACGATTCGACTGGAAATTATACCGATTTGCCCGCTCGCCCTGACCTCTACGGCGACGGTTATAACCCAGTCGGACTGGCCAATAAGCAGGATAATAAGCAGAATCAATACCGAGTCTTTGGCAACCTGTTTGCCGAGTGGCAGATTATGAAAGATTTGCGTTTCCGTTCAGATGGGGGCGTGGACATTAGCGTCGTCAATCAGAAAATTTATAACGAAAACTGGGGCACCAATGGCCGGATCAATAGCCCCGCTACATTGAGCGATCACATCAGTACCAGTACGAATCTGAACTGGAATAACACGCTGAACTACACGCATACCTTTGGCTCGAAACACGATATATCCGCCTTGTTAGGGATGGAAGCCATTCAAAATATTGGCCGCGACCTAACTGGCTCTGACCGGAATTTTATTGACCAGGACCCCAACCTCCGCTACCTGGGTCGGGGTAACGATCCGCTGGGTCGTTCGGCTTCGGAAGGGGATCAGCGCTGGAAACTGCTTTCACAATTTTTCCGACTCAACTACGCCTATCAGAACAAATACCTGGCAACTCTCAACGTTCGGCGGGATGGATCTTCGCGCTTTTCACCTCAGAATCGCTACGCTACGTTCTTTTCGGGATCAGTTGGCTGGAACATTGATCAGGAAGCCTTTTTTCAGCCATTAACTAATATCGTGTCGGCGTTGAAAGTGCGGGCTAGTATTGGGCAGTTGGGTAATCAGGATATTGGCAATTACCCCTACGCGTCCATCGTCGGGAGTGGCTACAACTATCCTCTGGGGAGTCCGCAGCAGACAAATAACGGCTACGCGATCACCAGTCGGGGCAATTCGACGGTGAAATGGGAAGCTTCGACTCAAACCGATATTGGCCTTGATGCTGCGTTTTTTCAAAATAGACTACAGTTGAATGTCGACTATTTTATCAAGACTACGTCGGATATGTTGGTGCCGATTCCTGTACCGCGTTCGGGCGGTACGTCGGGAGTTCCCTATGTGAATGCCGGTCGTGTCGAAAACAGAGGTCTCGAAATTGATCTAACGTATCGGAACCGAATTGGACCGGTAAGTTTCGACTTAACCGCTAATGGGTCATTCATACGGAATAAAGTAACCTCGCTCAGCGATGGCCGCCCCATTCCAGGTGGACGAATTGACAACGGCGTTTTCGCCACGTTAACGGAGCCGGGGTACCCGATTGGGTCATTTTATTTGCTAACGCAAGCTGGAATTTTTCAGAACAAAGAGCAAATATTCACCAGTGCCTTTCAGGGGAATAACATCCAGCCGGGCGACGTAAAGTTCGCCGATATAAATGGGGATGGTATTATTGATCAGAATGATCGGTCGCACGTGGGTAGCCCGATTCCAACGTTGCTGTATGGTTTTACGGCGAATGTGCAATGGAAAGGGTTCGATCTGTCGGCGTTTTTTCAGGGCGTATCGGGCAATAAAATTTACTACCAGGTGGCCACCGATATTGAAGGGTTCTACCGGGCGTTCAATGTCACACAGCGCGTAGTCGATCAGCATTGGACCGGCGAAGGTACGAGCAATACGCAGCCACGTGTGTCGTGGCGAGGAGCGGCCAATAATAAGCAACCCTCTACGCGCTTTCTGGAAGATGGAGCGTATACACGGCTAAAAAACCTGCAGATCGGTTATACGTTGCCCGCCAAGATCAGTCAGAAGATCGGCTCATCGACGGTACGTATCTACGTAGCGGGACAAAACCTGCTGACCTTCACCAAGTATCCGGGCCTTGATCCTGAGCAACAAACGAGCGATAACGTCAATAACGAACAATTTCGTGGCGACGTAGCGGTCGGCATTGACTGGGGGACCTATCCGAGTGCGAAGACGTACACTGTGGGATTGAATATTAGTTTTTGAACGTAACGTTATGAAAAGAATTTATGTATTACTGCTTAGTGCCTGTCTGCTGGCTCTAACCATGGGCGGCTGTAAAAATTACCTGGACGAACAACTGCTCGGCAATTATTCTGACGGGGCTTTCTATCAGACTCAGGCGCAGGCAATTCTGGCCATCAATGCGGCTTATACACCCCTGACGTTTTCGAGTGACCGCAACCGGTTATGGGTCTTTGGCGACGTAGCGTCCGATGATGCGGCCAAGGGCGGTGACCCCGGCGATCAGGCAGATATTGGTTTGATCGACGATTTTCAGATTTATCCCAGCAACGGACCCGTTGAGTCGCAGTGGGGCGAAATGTACGAAGGCATTTACCGGTGCAACCAGATTCTGGCACGGGTTCCTGCCATCAATATGAGCGCTACCGTGCAGAATCGTATTTTGGGTGAAGCCCGGTTCTTACGGGCCTTGTATTATTTCTATTTAGTAAACATTTATGGCCCTATACCCCTGTTGCTGGAGCCAAAAAACGCCGATCAACTCCAGATTACGCAGTCGCCGGTAGCAACGATTTATGAACAGGCGATTGAGCCAGATTTGCAGGAAGCCATCAAAAATCTACCTTCAGCCTATACGGGATCGGATGTAGGCCGGGCAACGAAGGGAGCAGCTACCGCCTTATTAGCGAAAGCGTATCTGTACGAGAAAAAATGGCAACTGGCCGCCACAACGGCCGCACAGGTACAAGCTATTGGCAACTACTCGCTGTTGCCGGTGTTCTCCCAGAATTTCGATCAGGCTCATAAGAACAGCACCGAAACCGTTTTCGCCGTACAGCATTTAACGGGTCAGGTCCCCTTTACCGGCAATCGACTGAATCAATGGTTTGCTCCCCGTGCGAACGAAAACGGCTATTTTTTCAACGCCCCAACGGTCGGTTTTGTCAACGAGTTTGAGAAAACGAGTGCGGGCGTTGTTGATCCCCGACTCGATTATACGGTTGGGCGGTCGGGCAAGAATTGGGTTAACGGCCAGTCGTTTGATCCAGCCTGGTCCCCAACGGGTTATCTGACCAAAAAGCATGAGCAACCATTGTCCGAAATTCCAGCCAGCACAAAAGGCGATGGTAATCTGAACTACGTAGCGATTCGCTATGCGGACGTATTATTATGGCAGGCCGAAGCACTCAATGAGTTAGGTCGTTCGGCCGAAGCGCTGCCCCTACTCAATCAGGTGAGGAAGCGGGCGCGGGAAAGCTACCTCAATGATCCGACCCTGAGTGCGCCCATATCAGGCACACCAGGTTCTGGAACAGTTGTAGCAACCGTACCCGCAGGGTTGCTACCCGACGTAACAAACACGAGCCAATCGAGCCTTCGCGATGCGATCTACCACGAACGGCGGGTTGAGCTGGGTCAGGAATTTCACCGTTTCTTCGATCTAATGCGCTGGGGAAAAGATTACGCGCAAAATGCACTCCGTGATAAGCCATCGTTTACCTATGACGCCAACCGTTATTTCCCGATTCCGCAGAGTGAGCGGGATACCAATAAAGCTTTAAAATTTTGACTGAATAATGAACCATAGTAACCCCCTAAATCCCCAAAGGGCGGTCGGCCGCTACCGATCTCCATCCGACTGCCAGCCAGGTTGACGTTAGGGAGAACACAATTTTAACCGATTTACCAATTAATTTAACTCACAAAACCAATGAAAAACAATTTGTTTTCTGTTCGCTCCATGCTGAGCGTAATGATGGCTTTCATGCTCCTGTTAGTCTTATTTGAAGCTTGTAAAAAAACGGATGACCCCGTTGTTGTACCCGCAGATAAAACAAAACTCAAAGCCCGCTTAGACAGTGCTAATGCTGGGTACGCGCTTGCTGTTGAAGGGACACAAGTCGGTCAATTTGAAGCGGGCTCTAAAGCCGTATTTAAAGCGGCTATTGACGCGGCTACGACCGTGTATAACAACACCAACGCTGTCCAATCAGATGTGAACAATGCCTATACAAATTTGGGCCAGGCCGGGCTCCTGTTTCTAAGTAAGCAGGTGCAGCAAATTGCCCCAACCAATCTGGTGCTCTATATGAAAATGGATGGAGACACAAAAGATGCATCGGGGAAAGGGTTCGATGGAAGTCTGAAGGCAGGTGCGGCCATATGGGGAGCGGGTACACCAACGCTGACGAAAGACCGGTACGGCGTTGATAATAAAGCCTATCACTTCTTTAAAGGTGGCAATATTGAAGTCCCTTACAACACGGCGTTGAATCCATCGAAAGAAATTACGGTCAGTTTGTGGGCACGTATGGATTCAAGTAATGCCAACAACTATATGTTGGGCCTGAATCGTTGGAATGGCTATAAATTCAATATTCAACAGGCAAATTACGCCTTCTTTACAATTAAGACGGGCACTGGCATTATCGACCATGACAATGCCGATCCAACGTTGGACCTTAACAAATGGTATCATATCACGGTGACTTACAAAGCGGGTAATATGAATTTTTACCTGAACGGAACCCTGGTAAAAAACTGGCCTAACCTAACAGGTGACCCTGTGGCGGTGAAGAGTACGATTAGCTTAGCTATTGGTCAGGATTTGCCAACGAGTTTGTATAAACTCGATGAAGCTTCTCAAAAGGATGATGCCGACGGCAATAATTTCTACGGTCCTTGGGGAGGCTACTTCCGGGGTGATCTAGATGAAGTCCGAATCTATAATGTAGCCCTCAGTGATACGCAGGTAAAATCGATTTATACGGCTGAGAAGCCGTAATGATTGCTTTGCAAGGTTAATAGCAGCTCTCCCCCTAAAGGGTGCCTTCCTCCCTTCCGGACAAAGCCCTCTTTAGGGGAGAGCTGTTATTAACTAGTTTCTTTGATTCCGTCTAATGTCCAAACTCCTCGCGCTACTTTGTTTTCTCTGGCTGACCGGCTGCAACCGCGAACAGGCGACAAACCGTCCACTCACGTTCTGGTGCTCCAATAATGCGGGAGAAATTGCTTTTGCCAAAAACTTTACGGCTCAATGGCAGAAACAGCGACCTGATAAGCCGTTACATTACCAGCCTATTCCAGAAGGGCAGTCGAGTGAAGAAATCATTCTGGCATCGGTGGTGGGCAAAACCACACCCGATATTTACGCCAATATGTGGCAGGGTAGCGTGGAGATGTACGCCAAAGCGGGTGTATTAATCCCTCTAGACACGCTGAAAGGATTTCGGGAGTTCATGATGACCCGCTGTGATAGTACCGTTATTCGGGAAATTACGTCGGCGGATGGCCATATTTATCAGGTACCCTGGAAAGTGAATCCGATTATGCTGGTCTCTAATACCCTCGCGATGAATGCCCTGCATAATGCAAAGCCTCCCTATACCTATACAAAATACCTCAATGCCGGGCGTCAGTTTAAACAGGATAGTGATGGCGATGGCTACGTTGATCAATGGCTGGGTTATACAGAAGTGAAAGCAATCTGGTACGAACGGCTCTTCAATTTTTATCCGCTTTATCTGGCGGCTTCTAATGGTGCTCCACTTATTACGAACAATCGGGCTGCTTTCAACAACCAATACGCGATTGAGGTATTTCGGTTTTTACAGACGCTGTACAAAGATGGCTATTTCGCAAAGGAGCGTCTTTCGGCTACTCGTGACCCATTTTTAGCCAAGCGTATTGCCTCGCAGTTTACGGGTCCCTGGACGGTAGGTTTCCTGGAGAAATTCAAAGATCCTGGTTTTGAATACGGTACCTATGCCATGCCCGTTCCAGACAACCATCGCGGTCCGGCCTATACGTATGGTGACCCCAAAAACATTGTCATTTTCAACACCTGCCGCGATCCGCAAGCCGCCTGGGAATTTGTAAAAACACTCATAGACAAGCCCGGAGATTTGCAACTAATGGAATTAACGGGTCAGTTTCCGCGTCGGAAAAACGTCGATACGGATCCGTATTTTGCCTCCTTCCTAACAAAGAATCCGCGTTTACTTCCCTTTGCCAAACAGGCCCGCTACATCAAAGGCGTGGATAATTCGGAAGTAATTGTGGAAGTCTTTGATATTATCTCGCAGGAATACGAAGCCTGCGTAATTTTTAACAAAAAGACACCCGAAGCCGCCATTGCCGACGCAGCCAAGGCGGTAGATGTGTTATTAATGAGCGAAAGAATGAAAGAGTGAAAGAGCGCAACCAACTGAAACGCCCTTCCACTCTTTCATTCTTTCACTCTTTCACTCATTATGAAAAAGTGGACGCCCTATCTTCTCGTTTCGCCTTACATCCTGCATTTCGCGGTGTTTGTGGCGTTCCCGGTCGTATTCTCGGTGGTGCTGACGTTCCATAGCTGGAACATCATTTCGCCGATGCACTACGTTGGGTTAGCCAATTACGAACACCTTTTCAAAGATCGGCTGTTCTGGCAGGCAGTCTGGAATACGGTACGTTTCCTGCTGGTACACATTCCGTTACAAATTGTTGTGGCACTGGTATTGGCAGAGTTACTGAACCGAACGGTACGTGGCGCATCGTTTTTTCGGGCGGCTTTTTTCCTGCCGGTTATCGTGTCGGGCGTGGTCGTTACGATTTTGTGGCAGCAACTATTAAGCTTCAACTCGGGTATTCTGAATCGATTGCTGACGGCCATGAGTGTGCCTCGTGTCGCCTGGCTCGACGATCCAGCGGTGGCGATGTATTCCATTGCTGTAATGGCGACCTGGAAAAATGTTGGGCTGTACGTTATTCTGTTTCTGGTCGGACTGCAATCTGTGCCCGTGCAATATTATGAAGCTGCTGATCTCGAAGGAGCCACCAACTGGCAGAAGTTTCGGTTCATTACGCTGCCAATGATCAACCCAACAATTTTTACCGTAGTTGTCCTCTCAACAATTAGTGGATTTTCGCTCTTTGTCGAACCCTACATCATGACGCAGGGCGGGCCCATGAACACGACGCTCTCAGCGGTAATGTACATTTACCGGCAAGCCTTTCAATATTATCACATGGGCTATTCTGCAACGTTAGGCTTCTGCTTTGCGCTGATAATTCTATTTGTCGTGGTCATTCAGCGACGATACGTTGAGCAGGAAGTGTAAACTAAAAACATAACATGCTTCAAACCAGTATAAAATACATTCTCCTGATCCTGGCGGCCGTGTCGTTCATTTATCCGTTTATCTGGATGGTGAGCGCGTCCCTGTCGTCGGAGAGTGGGCTGGGAGATTTGACATTGTTGCCGGTGGGTTTTACGTGGAACAACTACGTAACGGTGTTCACCAAAATTCCGCTCGACCGGGCCTTTTTGAATAGCTCCTTTGTTGCGCTATTGACAACAGGACTGGTTTTGGTATCGGGTGCAATGGTCGGTTATGCACTGGCAAAACTGGATTTTGTAGGGCGGAACTGGATTTTTTACCTCATCATTTTCACGATGACGCTACCATTTCAGATCACGCTTATTCCGAACTACATCACCATGGTGCGGCTAGGTTGGGTGGATACGTATCTGGCACTGATTGTACCCTTTGCGCTCAGCTCCTTGTCGATCCTGTTATTTCGGCAGGCATTTCAGAGCTTACCACAGGCGTTGATCGATGCGGCCCGGATGGATGGGGCCAATGAGATGCGGATTATTTTTCAGATACTGATTCCCAATATTTTACCGACGGTCCTGACCATTACTATCCTGACATTCATGGGTTTGTGGAATGAAGCCTTATGGCCATTGATCGTTATTCGGGATGAATCAAGGATGACGATGCCGCAACTGGTAACGCTATTTTCCGTTGGTGGTCGGGCCGAAGGACAATTAGGGGTTAAGATTGCGGCTGCCGTTATGCTGGCTATTCCGATTGTGATTTTGTACCTGTTTTTCCAAAAACACTTCATCCGAAGCATGGCGTCTTCGGGCTTAAAAGATTAAATTTCTTTCCTGTCATTGCGAGACCAGGAAATACTAGAACTGAAACGTTATGATTCGTCCTGTTTTTTTGAAACTTCTTACGCTGCAAATTTTACTCTTCGCGTTTTCGTGTAAGAAAGAGCAGCCTGTTGCCCAGACGATTACGCCAACAACACGCTACGTTAATCTGTCGCATCTGGATCGACTGTATCAAACGGTTAAATTGGCTTCGAACGGAACCGACGTTGGAACGGTAGCCATCTACAGCGAAGCGCCGGATTATCACCTCGTGACGGATACCGACGAAGGATTCACCTGCATCGACGACGTAGCGCGGGCAGCCCTGCTAATGTTACGTGAACCGGATCTATCAACCAATAAAGACACGCAAACCAAATTGCGGACAATGACCGAGTTCGTTCTGCAATTACAAGCCGACAACGGGTATTTTTATAATTTCCTCTGGCCCGATAGAACCATTAACAAGACATTTCAGACGAGCGTGGCTGAAGCAAATTTTTGGTCGTGGAGAGCCTTATGGCTTTTAAGCGAAGCTTATCCGTACTACCAAAAAGTGGATGCGACCCTGGCGGGGCGTATGCAGACGGCCATCCAGAAACTGACGGCCAATATGCTTCGCGACTTTGGCAACAAGCCAAAAGAGTACAATTTCGTTCAGGGTATTCAGGTGCCTAAATGGCTTCCTTTCGGTTCGGGCACCGACCAGGCAGCCATTATGCTGATTTCTCTGACTAATCTCTATCAGCAAACCCCAAATCCCGATGTTCTGAACCTGATTGAATTGCTGGGTGATGGTATTCTGGCGATGCAATACGGTGATGTAGGCAAGTATCCATATGGCGCTATTCTGAGTTTTGACAATGGCTGGCATGCCTATGCCAGTGATCAATCGTATGCCTTATTACGGGTTGGAAAAGCCTTGAATAAACCGACTTGGATTGCAGCCGCTAAGCGTGAAATTGATAATTTTTACCCGTATCTAATTCAACTGGGTTTTCTGGAATCGTTTACGGTACAACAACCCGGTACTGAAGTTAAACCGCTTAAATCCAGTCAGGTTTCGCAGATTGCCTATGGTATTCGGCCGATGGTTTGGGCTGCGCTGGAAGCATTTGATCAAACAAAAGATGCTAAATATGCCGACTTAGCCGGGCAACTGACAAGTTGGTTTCTGGGAAAAAACGTAGCCAATACGCCTATGTACGACCAGGCATCGGGACGAGGGTACGATGGGATTATCTCAAGTAGTCAGATTAATCGCAATTCAGGCGCCGAATCAACTATCGAATCGCTCTGGGCGTTTCAAAGGCTCGAACAATATCCTGACGCAGTGAAAGCATTAGAAAAATATAAATAGCGAATGGCTGAAGTTATACTACGTCACATTGCCAAGGCTTACCCAGGTGGACCGAAGGTGATCAACGATGTCAATATTGACGTCAAAGACCGCGAGTTTGTCGTGCTGGTTGGGCCGTCGGGTTGTGGCAAGTCTACATTGTTGCGGATGATTGCCGGTCTGGAAGATATCACCGATGGAGACTTGCTGATTGATGGACAACGTATCAACGATCGTGCTCCGAAAGATCGCGACATTGCCATGGTATTTCAGAATTACGCGCTTTACCCGCACATGACCGTTTACGACAACATGGCGTTTGGGCTGAAGTTACGGAACATGGCCAGCGATGAAATCCGGCAACGCGTGACCAACGCAGCCAGAATCCTGGAAATTGAGAATCTTCTCAATCGAAAGCCTAAAGATATGTCGGGTGGGCAGCGGCAACGCGTGGCTATTGGGCGGGCTATCGTACGAAATCCAAAAGTGTTCTTATTCGACGAACCGCTCAGTAATCTGGATGCCAAACTGCGCGGTCAGACGCGTATCGAGCTGCAGAAACTTCACCGCGAGTTGCAGGCCACAATGATTTACGTTACCCACGACCAGATCGAGGCCATGACTCTCGGCGACCGGATTGTGGTACTACGTCATGGCGACGTGCTTCAATACGATACACCTTTAGTGCTGTATAATCAGCCTGCCAATTTGTTTGTTGCCGGTTTTATCGGTTCGCCCCCTATGAATTTCCTAACCGGTCGAATTATCAATTCGGATAAAAAAATAAGTTTTGAAAGTACAGAGGGTACGGTTCGGATTGACTTGTCAACGTCGATTCATCAGACGGCACTAGCACCTTACGAAGGTCGCGACGTAACGCTCGGTGTTCGGGCAGAGCACATTCGGGAGCAGCCTATTGGTTTGTCACAACGAAATTACTCCGCTGAAACAGCTACCTTAATTGACGCCATAGAACATATGGGTAGCGAAATCCTGGCCTATTTTACAATTGAAGGCCGTCGGTTTGTCGCCAAACTGCCTGGCGGGGCGTCCGTTACGTTCGGTCAGCCGATTGCTTTGTTTTGGGAAATTGATAAGCTTCACTTCTTCGATACACAAACCGAGCAGGCAATTCGATAAGTGCCGATGATTATTAATCTCGCACTGAACCCGGATTAGCCACAAAACCGGGATGCAAAAGCACCGATTGCCCAGCTTTATATATGACAACAGCCGATGGTCTGTTTATTTCTTATTGAGTAATTGGTCAACCAATCGCTTTAATTCGTCAAGCTGAGCCTGTTGTTGTTGGTTGATAGCTTGTTGGCTTTTCTGACTTTCCTGTAAAAGATGGTTGGCTTTCTCCAACTGAATCGTATATAGGGTGAGTTCTTCGATCTTGGCCAGCAATCTGGCATCTGTCTGATGCAGATCATTTCCGTGCTCAACCATCTCTGTTGCTGAAGGAATACCCGGCAAATGTCCTTTCTGTTGAATGTGGGCTGCCACCTCAGTTAGTGAAGTCAGTTTATAGTCTGGCGCAAACACGTAATCGCTCCAATCGGCACTGCTCTTTACGGCCACCTTCACTTTCTCGGTGAGCACCCCATCGGCTACGTATAGCCGATAGCCTGCTGGCGTATGTTGAATACCTGGCCCAATCACTACCCCACCACTACTATTCACATTATGAAGATTCAATCCATCACTACTCCACAAACTTATTGAATCCGCCCCAGCTGCCGAACGAAAGGCTCCTTTGCTGCCGCCCACCAGAGCCAGTACCACATCCCCGTTCGCGTTAACTGTTAAAAACTGATTGGTACTAATGCTGGGCGTGATGCTGCTGGTCAGGTTGGTGAAGCGTAACCCACTATTGCCGGTTGTACCCTGGGTGATTTCCAGTTTGTTGTTAGGTGCTGAGGTACCGATGCCGACGTTGGCTCCGCTACCCAGCACCAGGGCGTTGCTGATGTTAACTTTGGCGTTATAACCAATGGCCGTAGCGTTAGTCAGGCTACTGACCGAGGTATTAGTTGCCGCACCGATGAAGGTATTGTTGGCACCGCTGGTATTGGTGGAGCCTGCGCTAGTCCCCACGAAGGTATTATTGGAGCCCGACGTGGTGCCAAAGCCCGCCGAATAACCCAGAGCCGAATTATTGACGCCTTCCATGTTACTATAGCCCGCAAAGTAGCCCATAAATGCATTGCCTCCTCCCTTGGTATTATTAAAACCAGCCCGAGTGCCGATAAACGCATTTGAACTACCGGTTGTGTTACTGGACCCCGTATTTTCACCCATAAACACATTATAGCTACCGGTCGAATTCCCGAAACCCGCCTGATTACCCATAAAGGTATTGTAAGCTCCTGACGTATTGTTGATGCCGGCCTGATTACCCAAAAAAGCATTATAACTCCCTGAGGTATTATTATAACCCGCCTGATAGCCTAAAAAGGCATTCAGCGAACCGTTGCTGGTCCTATAACCCGCTTTAGAACCAACAAACAGATTGCCTGACGTATTACTATTATACCCCGCCGAATCGCCAATGACCACATTGTTATGGCCAGCGCCAATTTGTCTAGCGGCATAAACCCCTAAGACTACGTTGCTGTAGCCCGTAGTAACCGCAACACCCGCTGCATGGCCAGCAAACAGGTTATCGCTACCGGTCGAATTGGATCCTCCTGCACTATTCCCAACAAACACATTCCGTTGCCCATCCGTACCAAAATCACCAGCCGAATACCCGATATAGACATTGTCACTACCAGTTTTGTTGTTATTTCCCGCAGTGTGGCCTACAAATACATTGCGATATCCCGTAAGATTAGCTTCGCCCGCATGAGTCCCAAGAAACGTGTTGGCTAGTCCACTCGTGTTTCTGACACCAGCCCGATAGCCCATGAATACATTGTAGAATCCTGTATTGGCGTTGCCGGCCTCCGTGCCCACAAACGTGTTGTAATTTCCTACCAGGTTGGAATATCCTGCCCCCTGCCCGATGAAAACATTAAAATAGCCCGTGGTATTTTTATAGCCCGCCTGATAGCCCGTGAATACGTTGCTACCTCCATTGCCTGTAATATTGGCCCCTGCTCCTGGCCCTATCAGAGTATTGTTGGTACTAGGGGCATACGAATTAGCTGTGTTAGCTACATAGTTTGTTTGGGCCAGTAGCCAAGCTGGGCTGATGGTTAAAATCAGTACACTGTAAAGAGCTTTCATAAAGTCAAAGGGAATGAATTGCTGTTAAATCATCAGTTGGACTTAGCTGCCCGCTGAATTCAATCCATTCAGTGGGCCAACCCTTCAGCAAAATTATTCCCTAAGCTTCCTGGCCACAATCGGATAAATGTATGAGCTAGCAGTTATACATTTACCTAGCCAACCACCCAAATTAACAGGCTTTGACGCAGCGATTTTAGTGGTTAATCACTTTACTTCCTCATCATTTACCTTGTGCTCGTAATGTATCAATTGCTTTATCACGTGTTGCATAGAATCGAGCGCGTATCTGCTCCATTTCAGCTCAGGATAGGACAATTCTATTTTCGTACTTTTCTTTTTAAAGTACGAAACGGCATACTAACAGTATCACATCAAAAATGGTCGTTATAGTTAGCCCATTTTTGGCATCTAAATATAGTGTAGATTATACAACAAAATTAATTGGGCCAGCCTTCTGGCTTGTAGGGCGTTCGTAGGTCGAGGGGCGCACATAAGGCCGTCGGTGGGCGGGGCGTATTGTCGATGAAAAAGGGTATGATCAGAGGGGCATTTCGAGGAGGATTGAGGTCGGGAGCGGGTTCGGGATTGGGGTAGCGTCCGTACAAGGCATAGAAGAGCTCAGCCCCTACCTGATCCGAATATCCGTTGAGGAGATCGTAGCCCAAAGGCAGGCCCTGATAATCCTGACGGTCAATATAGAGCGGTTTACTATACACCCCCGAGGCCGTAAAATAACCCACGACTATTTCTTTAGGGTTTGCCACATTGTGCACGTTACCAATGGGAGCGCTGGGGGGCGTGTCGGCCAGGCCGCCCGTGTTCTGGGTTTGATCCTGAAACAGCTTGTAATAGTGATAGGCATCGGGGGTTATCGAGGACTGGCGCACATGCACCAAACAAGGGCCATGTTGATAGAAGGGGATGGCGGCTACTTTGAAGTTGGGGATAAGACCCCCATTGGTATATTGGTCGTCAAATAGTGTCACGTTGTAACTATGCAGCATCTCCCAGCATTGAGTGCGGCAGACGTAATCAAAGTTGCGGTTGTAAACGAAATCAGTAGTATAAACGGGGTGCGGGAAATAACAGTCTTCGTACAAGTCCGGCCCGGAGATATATCGCTCATGACTCACTTCGATTGGGGTAAAGATCGAATAAAAGCCTTGGTAACAGCTGCGGCACCAATGCTGAGGTTCGTAGTCAATCCAATCCCAGCGGTAATAGTTGCGCTGGTCGGAGGGGTCCTGCAACTCGATAAACACATCATGACCCGACGTATAGTATCCCCGCACGGGAGGGGACAGACTCTTGAGGTTAAACTGGGCGTGGATCTTATCAATGGGGGGGGCTGCGGGCATCACTTGCTGGGTCGACTCATAATGAGTGCCGTCGCTAAGGGTAAGTCGCAACTGGTAGGCATGCCCTACCTGGCCTTTGAAGTCTGCTGGTAGTTGGTAAAGGCCATCGGTGGTTTCATGGGCTGGAATCACGACCGAGGAATCCATGACCACTTCGACCTGGGCTTTGGTGATGGGCAGGGTACCAAAGCGGCCCGTCAGCCGGTCGGCCCGGGAACGGTTGATTTTAATAAACTGGAGCTCGGCCAGATTGGTCACGGTACCATCGACCACGATGATATCCACCGTGCCTGTCAGGACGAGGTCTTCGGGGTCCACACAGGCGATTGGAAGTAGACCGAGTAGGCAAACAAGAAAAGTCAGCAATGGAGTGGAACGCATAAGCGAAGAATCAACGAAGGGCTACCCGAAAGAAAGTCCTGCTGAAGGGTGATCTACCAGTCTGGGATTTCGTAGCGTGAAAGTGACCCTTCACAGCTGGTATATTAAGTGCAATTAGGTAAAGTGAATTTGCTACCTTTTACTGCACAAAACAGTAAACGTTCTAAAATTGGACCTTACATAAAGGTCATTTAAAGACGTGTCCAGTAAAGGATAGCAGGTCCAATACACATCATATACCTTACTACATCATTCTTAATTCAGCCTCAACAGTTGCCGTTTGAACTGACGGGGACAGACATGCTCTACCGACCGAAAAGCATTACTAAAATGAGTTACACTGTTGAATCCCGATTCATAGCAGGCATCCGTAATAGTTTTAGCGGGATTGCTCAGAATAGCTTTAGCCCGACGAATGCGCTCAGTCAAAATGAATTGAGCCGGAGAAACGCCCAGTTCGCTTTTGAAAAGTCTGAAAAAGTGGGACTTTGATAGACAGGCTTTATCACACAATTCCTCCACCGATAACGTACGGGTCAAGTTCTCGCGAATATAGGTTACAACATACGCGAGCCGATTCGTATTAATATGCTCACTCGTTTGCAGAAGCAAACCCGACTGTACCTGCGTTTGTGAGAGCCGAACAATCAGTTCGCGCAAGGTATTTTTGATAAAGAATGTCTTAAATGGGTTGTTTTCACGGAATAGCCGGATGAGCTTATCCGTCAATGAACTGATTTCAGGGTCGTTTTGCAGCAAATAATTATCGGTATTTAACTGCCATTGATCTATGGTTTCCACACGAGGCACATTCTCATTCAGCTCTGCAATTGTTTCGCGAATAAACTCGTCCGAAATAGTTAAAGCCAGGCACCGAGTCGGATCATCTGTTGTCGCATCGGGGAAATCGATCTGCATCAACCGATCCGACGGTAATAGTAATGATTCACCAGGCTGGTAATTAAAAGGCTCCATTTCGCGTAAGTGCATCACTTTTCGACCACTCAGCATACTCGTCATGACAGGTGCGTTGAACCGTAGCTGGATGAGATCGGCTTGCTGAAACGTCTCATATAGGTGTAATTCGGCTTCGTCGTGACTGAGTGTCAGCTTATTCTCCACCAGCGTGTCTAACCGTGCTCCCCACGCACTAATGGCTTCGTTCGTACTACCTTTTCCTATTTTTTTCATGCGTTCGAGGATGGGAGAATTCCGTAAGTTTTTGAGAGTATAACGCAATTATAGTTGTACAATTTCGGCAAAATTTGTGAAGAAGCTAATTAAATCACATAAATCCTTTTTAACTCATGCAAACTGCAGAAGCACCGAGCAAGATTATGCCCCGGCCAATGTTTAAGACCCAGTATGAAAACTACATTGGCGGTAAATGGGTGCCACCCGTTGGCGGAGAGTATTTCGACAATGAATCGCCGGTAGATGGTAGCCTGATTGCTAAAATGCCCCGCTCGAAAGCCGCCGATGTTGATTTAGCTGTTGATGCTGCTCATAAAGCATTTGAGACCTGGGGAAAAACATCGGCTACCGAACGTAGCAAAGTACTGCTCCAGATTGCCGATGTCATTGAACAGAATCTTGAATTTCTGGCCCGTGTCGAAACCGTTGAGAATGGCAAAGCACTCCGCGAAACAATGGCGGCCGACCTACCGCTCGTGGTCGATCACTTCCGTTATTTTGCAGGCGTAATCCGTGCCGAAGAAGGTTCAGCAACCGAACTCAACGCCGATACATTGTCGCTGATTATTAAAGAGCCTATTGGTGTCGTTGGCCAGATTATTCCCTGGAACTTCCCGCTACTGATGGCTACCTGGAAACTGGCTCCAGCATTAGCCGCTGGTTGTTGTGTGGTTATTAAACCCGCCGAACAAACACCTACGTCGCTGGCCATCATGATCGAGTTGCTGGAAGGTATCATTCCTGCGGGCGTAGTCAATATTATTCAGGGATTTGGACCAGAAGCAGGCAAGCCGCTGGCGCAACACAAGCGCGTCAATAAGGTAGCTTTTACGGGAGAAACCACTACTGGTCGGCTGATTATGCAGTACGCATCAGAAAATCTTGTTCCCGTCACGATGGAATTGGGTGGCAAATCACCAAACATTTTCATGAAATCCATTGCCGACGCCGACGATGAGTTCTTCGATAAATGCGTGGAAGGCGCTGTGATGTTTGCGCTGAATCAGGGTGAAATCTGTACCTGCCCTTCACGCTTGCTGGTTCATGAAGACATTTACGACAAGTTTATCGAGCGGGTTATTGAACGGACCAAAGCCATCAAACTTGGCCATCCGCTCGATCCAGAGACGATGATGGGCGCGCAAGCCAGCAACGACCAATACGAGAAAATTTTGTCGTACATCGACATCGGCAAAAAAGAGGGGGCCGAAGTGCTGACGGGTGGCGGTCCGGCCAATAGCGTAGAAGGTGGTTTCTACATTCAGCCAACGATTTTCAAAGGCAACAACAAGATGCGAATCTTTCAGGAAGAAATCTTTGGGCCTGTCCTATCGGTTACGACCTTCAAAGATGCCGACGAAGCGGTTGCCATTGCCAATGATACGCTTTATGGATTAGGTGCCGGTTTCTGGTCACGCGATGCGCATGAACTGTACACCATTCCACGGCAGATTCAGGCGGGACGTGTTTGGGTAAACTGCTACCATGATTACCCAGCACACGCACCGTTTGGTGGCTACAAGAAGTCGGGCTTCGGTCGCGAAAACCACCTGATGATGCTGAACCACTACCGTCAGGTCAAGAATTTATTGATCTCCTACAGCAAAAACAAATTAGGATTCTTTTGATTAAAGAGCGAAAGAGTTAATGAGTGAAAGAGCGAAAAGCTGGCGCATTCAGTTTTCGCTCTTTCACTCATTAACTCTTTCGCTCACTCACTATTATGGACAGAATAGACCTCACTCCGGCGGCTGCCGAAATCATAGATAAGCTTCGTGCAGAACACGGACCGCTTATGTTTCACCAGAGTGGCGGTTGCTGTGATGGTTCCTCGCCTATGTGCTATGCCGCAGGCGAATTCATTATTGGCTCGTCGGATGTCTTGCTGGGTCAGATTGACGGGTGCGACTTCTGGATGTCGAGCGATCAGTTCGAGTATTGGCAACATACGCATCTGACTGTCGATATAACCCGCGGGCGTGGTGCCAGTTTCTCACTAGAAATTCCGTTGGGTGTTCGATTTTTGATTCGGTCCCGGTTGTTTGACGATGAGGAATTTGCTCAGTTGGCGCCAGTGCATATTGGGCCACTGGAGGAAGTTTAGTTATTGACTTGACAGCTAAAGAAAATACTGGTTTGCTACTTCAGTGAAAGCTAGCAAACCAGTATTATTTATTTCGCCGAAGCCTCCGCCCCGCACACGCGTATAAACTCTCTGTCTTTCCGCATAATCGTCTGCATGTCGGGTTGTAATTTTATAGCCTGACGTTTCGCACTATTCGCTTCTGCCGATCTGCCCATTGCACAATAAACACGGGCTAAATCAAAGTAAGGCCAGGCATCTTTGGGGTCTACTTTTGTAGCAGTTAAGAGGGTAGCCTCTGCCTCATCGTATCGCTTTAATTTGAATAATGAGGAGCCTTTCATATCCAATACGAAGGCATTGGCCGGGTTCTTCTCCAGCGACTGATCGAATAACTTAACAGCCTCTTCATATTGTCCATTCTGGTAGGCCTCAAGACCGGCCTTTACAGTCATATCTGCCGATTTTTGAGCTGCTAACCGCAAGCTTTCCGTACTTGTCGGAGCTGGTGTTGCTGTCTGAATTGGGCTCTGATTGTACTCATTACCTGGGTTGGTAGTTTGCTGGACAGCGTCGGCGTTCGTTGTCTGGCTTTGTGGCTGTTTAGTGGTTACGTAGCGGTACTGTCGGAAACTCGCACTACTTAAAACCCTGTCAAAATAGGCTTTCCCTTGTGAGCCGTTCAACTGGTTCGCATTAAACCTGACAACAGCAAGAGTGCAGGAAGTACGTGTTACATTTCGAATGAGCAATGTTCGACCAATATGGTTTGCCAGTTGCACGATGTACACGCCATTTTGCCTGCAGATGCTTTCAATTGACCCCGCAAGCTCTATACTTAATGATGAACCTATAGCACTTAGTGCACCGGTTTTTGGATCTACAGTGGGGGGTACTTTCGATGATTCTGTATTTAAAGTAATGCGATTCCTCGAAGTGTTAATCGTATACGTATACCCATTTACTTTCGCCTGCCATCCATTAAACTGATTAGCCCAGCTTATTGGAACGCTTTGACAAATGAACGCATTCGTTGCTGCCCCAGTATTCAGCCAAACCTCCACCGGTGCTTTCTTAATGCCACCAACTTTTACAATCCGAACAATCCGAAGTTTAAAAAGACTTTTTACAATACTGGCAACGGAGTCTGCTTCGGAACGATCCTGATTCGCAAAATACCGAACCTGCGTAGAATCTCTGTAGGTAGCACGAAGCTCAATGCCTGGCACACGAAAACCGCTTGCGCTTAATCGTGTTTGCAATTGCCGGGCTTTATTGATCTGATCTCTAAATGAGTACTGAATATAGACCGTTGACGAGCTATCATTAGAAGCTGTTGGGGGTACTATCAGAGAATTTGGGCAACTAATCCGAACCCGCAATGTATCCCGGCTAAACTGTACAGAACTGTACTGCCTCCCTCCTCCCGACATCGTGTCACTTACCGAAAACATTGCCCGCAACGCCATCGAATCTGCTGGCACTTTCGCCGAATCCATAATCAGATTTCGGAGTGGTAATGAGCGTGTCGCATGCAGGCTGTTGACAGTCAACAACGAATCATTTAGAAAAAATCTCCAGCGAGGAGAGTTATAGGCATTGTTGACTGTATTCCGGGCCGTTACACAAAGGCTTGAATCGAGCGAAATCGTAACCGGAATTTGCTGATCCAGGTCTATTTCCTGATTCTGGGGCCTGGAAGATAAATACCACAATCCTAAAAGGCTCAGAAAAGTAGCGCCAATGGCCGCCAGTAAGTATTGTGGTTTTCTATTTATTGGCGGTTCCTCAGGCGCTGCTTCGGGTGGAGCTGGCAGATTTGTCAAGTACGCCTGAAGCGGGATTGGCCGTAATGAGTCTACTGACGATTGGCTCGATTGATCGATTGATGAGCCAGTAGTGGGTAACAACGTTGTCCAGATACCATCCGGATTTTCAAGGTAACGAAGCATGGCGCCATCAGGATACTGTCCTTGCTCGTAAAGGGCCTTAAAGACTTGCTGCGCTGGCTGGTACTCAGCGTATTTTTCAGAATCATAGGCGTAGAGCGCAAACTGGCTGGCGGTTTGTAACAGGAATTTTTCGCCATCGTAAAAGTGGTCGCCGGGAAAGTATTGCTCGGCTTTGTTGAGCATCCTCAGAAGCGTTACACGAGCCTTCACTTCGTTGTCAGGGTGCAACGTTTTCAGCAGTTCCAAACGCGTTTTATCGGGAAACGATCCCTCCTGCATCCAACTAATACGCGCCAGTTTAAGCAGATTTGTAAAGTTGACCGCTTCGGGAGTCATCAGCGTTCGACCCATCTCCACAACTACCTCCCAGCGAATACGTGGATAAATGGCCAGCGCAGCCAGCCACTGAATAAGCTCGTCACCCAGGTATTTCCTCAATCCAGCCACAGATCGAAAATCGACATAGTCTGTTGAATACAATTCCTTTTCGTGTTGCTCCAGATACGCATCCTGATTCGGTTGATTTTCGGTCAATACCTGCATTAATCGCAGCTGACCCACCAAGTCAGCGGGTAAGAGTAAGAAATCGGCCTTCAAAGCCAGCTCTTTCGAACCCCAGTCAGCAAACGGAACAGGCGTCAGAATTGCACGTAATGGCCAATCTACCAATGCATCACGAACGAATGGCTCCACCACAGGGTAAGGCGGGTAAAGCAGCGGATAACCGTTGCTCCAAATGATTAATGTGCGCCCAGTATAGCTATCCGATAATTGACGGAGTGACAGGCCTTTGGGGTGGGTTTCGTTCGTAAACCGATCAAATGTCTTGTGGAAAAAGAACCGTTCGACACATACGTTTTCCCGGGTAAATGCCTGAAACAAATACTCGAACAAGGCTACCTGCTGACTCCGTACCTGACTCTGGTCAATCAGAAATAAGTATTCCGTTTCTGTAAAATGAGGCTGGTAGACCAGTGTTGGCAAGCCACCCTCGTGCATGGTTGCCTGCATAGTCTGCCCAATATTCAATCGTCGGATTTCACCCTCGGCTGGTTGACGTAAAAGGCGCACAGTACGGTAAAACGCCTGATCGAGGGTAATCAGCTCGCGATCCCTGTTTTCAAACGGAATTTCTAAGGGGGGCTTAGTGCTGGCAAATCGGGACAGTGGATTAGTACCGGTAAGGTTTAAGTCATTTTTTTTCGCTGGTTTCTGAGCGGTCAGCCAGTAATAAATGCCCATCAGAATAGCCAGTAAGGTACCGACCAATCCAATTGCCCAGGCATAAGCATTTGTCCGTTGCGTTATAGGCTTGATTAAATTCCCCGCTGGCTGTAGGTCAATTGTAAAAGGAGGCTGATTCAATTCAGGAACATCCACCTCCAATCTGGCTTCGCCAAAACAAAGTCGCTGAACTGTATCGGGGAAGGCCGTGAAACGCACATTGTAAGCAGCGGGAACCGAACCTGCCTTAAAGGTATGTTCCCACTCTGTCTGATTACTCGCCACAACGCCGTCGTTGAGCTGCCAGTTCGTGCGTTGCAAAGGCTTAACAGAGCCAACCAGCCGGGCTGAAAAACGATAGCGGAGCGGAGAAGTCGACAACCGTACACTGTCGATCTGAACAACAGGCAGGTTATCGCAAATCGGGATTTCGATACTTCGTATACTATCTGTCCAACTTGTGAATAACAAACCCCTCCCCTGCCGACCTCGTACATTCACAACGAGCGGGCCAGCGTGTTCAGCTACCACTTGTAGTTCTAACTCGTTGGGATGAGGATACGGTTGACCATCTGCGGTTTCCCACTGCCAGCGCGCCCTCGAACCAGCCGCTTGTCGCATGGAGGAATCAATCGAAAAAACAAGCGTATCCCCTACTTCATACGGGCCCTCAGGCTTCAGCAGGTATAAGTCTGTTTTGAACGTAGGGGCAGGCCAGAAAAATGCGGTATATCCAACTACCACAAGTACCAGAAAAGCAGTTATCAACCAGTTCCAGGGCAGTCGTTTCTTTGTAACAACGTGAGGTTGGATACCTTCTGCCTGGCGGACTCGTTCGAAAATGCGGTCAAACTTCTCCTGCTCTTCATCGCTGGTTACAATTAACGGAGCAATCAACGCCTGCAAGTCGGCATAAGACTGCGGTTGAAACGTATTAAGCACCTGAACGACCTCTACGTAATCATCCGGGCGCAGTTGAAAGCCTTCACGGCGCAATGCGTCGAAAAGACCGGCCAATGGCCAGGCGGTAGTCGCTAGGGTCGGATCGACGGGTATCACGCCAGCAACGGGTTATTCTTGTCGAAGGCAGCTCCATCTTTTTGCAGCACCACCAGCGACGATTCATATAAAGCCCGACTGGAATGGGTATGAAGGGGTGGGAAAGTATTGTCGATAAGCAACTTATCGGCATTTAACACGCGTAACCAGTCAAGAAATTCGGCGGTAGACGGCACTCGGCTGGACGATTGCCGCGCCTGGTCGCGAAAGCTCCGGAATCGTCGTAAGGCTTCGCTTACTGCTGGCGACTGGCTAAGTCCTAAGCGCAGATTGACAATTTCCAGGAGTTGGTCATCACTAGGGAATGGAATATGATAAAACACGCAGCGTCGCAGAAACGCATTGGGCAGGCTTTTCTCAAAATTAGAGGTTAATATGACTACGACCCGAGCGTCGTTCTGTGGTTTTTTGAGCGAGAAATTAAGCTCCCGAACGCGAAATTCGCCCGACTCCATCTCATTGAGCAGATCATTTGGAAACTCTCGGGGCGCTTTATCAATCTCATCGATCAAAACCACGCTACTTCGGGGAGTAGTTGTTAATCGATCGCAGCGGTCAAGCAGCGGCTGTATGTTGGCAGCTAACAGAGCCGGACTATTGCGTCCATGAGCCAGCACACGGGCACGTCCCAACGCGGTGAAATCGACAAAGGCGTTTGTATCGGTTTGTTCTTTACTCCTGAAATGACTTACCGCATCGTAGGTATAAAATAAATCGGTAGCTGTCGATGTCGATTTAGTGTAAAACTCAATGGGTTCATTCAAAAAAGGCGCCTGCGTGCCTTCAGTTTGTTTAGCCAGTATATCGGCTATGTGCCAGGCCAGCTGAGTTTTACCCGTACCCGGTTCGCCACTTACCAACAGTGGTTTGTTCAGGGCATAGGCTAATTCAACGGCACGTTGCAGCCGGCTGTCCATGAGGTAGTTGGACGGCTTCAGATCGACAGGAATGGTTCGTAAGGTAAGTGGCATGGTTAGGGTAAAATGTCTAATAGTTCAGCATCTTCCTTTTTCCGACGAACGTTGAAGCGTTTAATAAATCGCTGAAGATACTCCTGGGCCTCTAGCATGTCGAATGTTTGCGGTGGGGCCGGCATGGCTGTAAAGCAGAGTTTCAATAGTTTCAGAACCGTTGCCGCATCACTGTTGATATACGTACTAATCCAGCTTTTGATGTCATCACGTTGCAGCATTGCCAGCGGTGGCGCCTTCAGAATAGGCACCGATTGAACCTGTTCCTGTAATGAATCAGGTACATCGATCATAATGAACCAATATACCCGTATGCCCTGAACCTGGGCACTGGCCAACGAAAATTCCTTTAAAATTCTATCCAGGTATTGATACCCTTGTTGCCATTTAACTTCATCACTTACAGACACCTCTAAGGTAAGTATACTAACCTCGTTGGCCTTTAAGGCTGTCAGCAAGCCAACCAGATCGCTGGGTTGTTCGGACTCATATGGAATCAGTTTGAGGCAAAGTTCATTAACAAGTAAACTTTTAAATTTTTCGTAATCAGGTTCGACAATGAGTTCATGGAAGCTCAACGATGTAGGATCTGATGAAACCAGATAATACTTACTTAACCGCTCCACCAGGCTTTGACTTAAATCCTCTTCCTTTCCCTGAATCAGAAAAACATTAAATGGCTCCTTTTTGCGAATCAGTTCATAAAAGTTATAGACCTGATTTGCCCGATCGCAGAAAATTTTACGCTCTTCGGGAAAAACCCCATCGAAATCCACGCGTGGATTTCGCACCAGTGCTTCCATTACTTGTAAGGCCAGATGATATTCCGACGTAAAGCCTTCAGGAGGCAAGAGGAACGCGCTACCTACAACTTTTTTCAGATCCTTTAGTTTCGCCTGTTTATCGTCGGGCGATGGTTGCCCAGGCTCATCGGCATCGGGCGGGAATCGACCATCTTTATTATCAGCAAGAAACACAAGAATTACTTTGCCAAGGTCTTTCGCCTTGAGGTATTCCAGATGGGTAATCGACTTATCCTGTCCTTCAATTATATAGCCATATCGGTTTGCCAGAATGAGAATGTAAATCTCACAATCGGCCACGTCCTGCAAGCAACGATCAAGCGGCTGCGTGCTTTCTGCTGTATAGTACTCCATGCCGACCACCTTAAAGTTGGGTACCTTATGTAGTGTTTCCATCACCGTTTTTCGATACGGCGCTAAATCACGAAAGGTGGACGATATGTAAACTTTATAGAAGGACATGGTAGGAAAAAATTAATCAGCTGCTTATTATTTAAAATCCTATGCTATTGCGCTTCCTCAATACATAACGTGTGTTATTCATTTTGCTACAGGAACCAGATATCTTCTAGGCAGTAGTCTGCGTAAGGCAATACCGAAACTAAAACTATTGTACGATTTTTTATAAGAGGTTGTCTGATCATCGATTCCATTTATTATTAAATAATTAAGTTTTGTACTAAGGCCTTGGGCCTGAACACCTAACTGCCAATTTTTACTAAATGGAAAGAATACACCAAGCGACATTGTGCCACCGCCATGATAAAGTTTCGAATCAGGGCTAACCCGTTGAATAAGCACTCCACCTTCAACCAGTGGCCCCATTGGAAAAACAGTACCTTGTGATGGTATAAATGCCGATATAGTAGCTGCTTCTGTACGAAATAAGCCCCCGCGTATACCTAGCTCAACGGCGATTGCTTTCCTATGAAATGTATATGTTCCTAACAGACCCGCAGTTAAGTATGTATTTATTGATGCACCCTGAAGTATTGTCACCTGGTCGCGGGAGACCCTTGGGGTACGAGCGGCTGCCAGATCATATAGGTAATTTCGATAGCCTTCTCTCGTATTGCTATTCTGGTAGCCAAATGCGGTTCCTATACCAAAACGTAGTTGGCGGGTATCAGGTGTCAGATAGTAGTCGACATTTCCAGTCAGGTTAATGCCCACACCATTATGCTGAGCATAATTGCCTGTAGAAGAGCTAGACAAACTCTCCCATGTTCCGCAATTGGCTAAATTGACTCCACCAAAAATTCCTACTCGCCAAGGCCAGGATTTTGGATTTTGCCTGTACAGGAAAGGTTGAAGATTAGGGTCGTTAGGGATAGTTTGAATATGTGTGGTATCATAGCCCTGACGCATCATAAAAGAGCTTTTCCCCATATTCTCTCTACGCCGTTTATTTTTAGTTAGAGAGGATGATACAATAATTGGATCAGGAGGAATATTATTAGTAATTACGTCACGACTAAAATTTGTATTACTTGTATCAGTATCATTTTTGATAGGAATTAGACGCCTGTGAGGAAAGCTTCTGCGTATAGCTATCCCAACACTAAATCCACCATGTTTGCGCTTAAACTCATATAACTGTTCTTCTTGGCCATTTACAATCAGGTAGTTTAATTGAGAAATAAATCCCTGTGCCTGTATACCAACATTCCAGTTGTTGCGCAGTGGAAAAAAAAGAGCCAATGACCCTAACGCTCCAGGATGATATAGATTTGAGCTAGGATTCACAGTCCGTATAAGTGCGCCACCCGTAACCATCGACGCTGTGGGAACTGTGGTATTTTGCGAAGGAATAAAGGCTGTAATTGTTGCTGCTTGTGTATGAAACAAACCGCCACGGGCTGTCACTTCAATAAATGTTGTTGCATAAGGATTTCGATGACCGCGGGTCAGTGTGAAAGTCATTACCATCCCGGCAGTCAGGTAAGTGTCCTCCGAAGCTCGCTGATCAATCGTAACCTGATCACGGCTGACACCAGGCGTACGGGCCGCTGCCAGGCTATGCAAATAATCCTCATAGACATCACGAGTAATGTAGTTTTGATACCCGAAAGCAGTTCCTACCGCAAAACGCAGGCGACGTTTAGCAGGTGTCAGGAAATAATCAATACTACCTGTAACGTTAAAACCTGTTCCATTATAAAGTGTTTTATCTCGCTTATTAGGCCCAAAAGTATTTTCCCACGTTCCACAATAAGCGTAATTAAACCCACTAAAAACTCCAACTCGCCAAGGCCAGGAATTTTGTTTATAAAGGAAAGGCTGAAGTAATGAATCACTAGGATTAGGAACAATTTTATATTGTGACTCAAAATCCTGACGAGTCATATATTGATTATCTCCTTTTTTCAGCTCTTTACTATTATACTTGGAAGGTGATCTAATAATCGGATCATAAGGGAAAGACTGAGCATATATGATAGTTGCATTAGTATAATATAGCCATAATATTATATAAATTAAGACCCATCTGTATATAATATGTCTCATAATTAGTAATTATAATATTTTGGCTAATAGGTTCTTTTTGCTCACACTTATTAAAGTTAAATATAAAGGGCTTTTTCTTAGTTGGTCAGCTTGTTTATCTTTACCTAAAGTTTGTAGTAAGTAGATATAATGATCTAAAACCGCAAGAGATATCTCATTGAAATTTGAAATATCTGGAAAATATTTAGGCTTGTATACGGCGAAAGGCCTTTGCTTCCTATCGTTTACTTTGACATTCGTCTCAGGATTATCAATAACTTCGCCAGGTGTATAAAAAACAAGTAACGCTAAAAAGGCTTCATCATATAGCTTTAGAGCGGCAGCATTTTCATTTCGTTTAGCATAAAGGCTGGCTAGTTTATCAAGGCTGGCTATATATGCCTCTGGATCATCCCAATACCAATCTAAAACAATTGGTTTACTCATCGCCCATCTTTGAGTCCACCATTTATTAGTAGCAGGTTGTTTTTTCTTATTATCCTGCGTTCCAATAAGTGGTCTCCAAATTCTAATAATACTATTATAAATAATTTCTGATTTATTACTTTCAGACAAATCGGCAATTTTTTTTAAGTTATTCGTTAATATAGGGCTATTATTACCAAAGTAATCAACTCTGAAACTATCAATACGATTATAATATACTAAAGCAGACTTCCCCTGGCGATGTTTACTTAGTGTATCGGCGAACTTCTCTAGTATATGTTGATATTCCAGTGTGTCTTTTCTAGTGCTATTTCGGTTAGTTAATTGTTTTTGCTTTAATCTTATCGCTTCTTTATACAAGATATTTGTCGAATCATACATAGACAATGTAGCATAAAAATCAGCGAATCTAACATATTGATTAACAATCCTCGAATCTTTTAAGCTATCCATTCTATTAATTTCCTTATAATAAAGTCTTTTCGCAGTACTATATCGACCGATTTCTGTATATAATTTTTGAAGTTTCTCTTGCTTAACAGTTGATATTTTTGAGTCTATTTTCTTTTCAAAAAGAGTTTGTGAAAGGGTAAAAAGTGAATTTGCTTTATTTCGCAATGAGATAGAGTCTTTAGCAGTTCCAAAACTTAGGTAACCTATGGCAAGGTCTTGATAAGCAGATGCTAAAAGGTAATTATCTGCCCCATAAGCATTTTCTAAAATATTAATTTTTTCATTCATTTTCTTGATAGCATCAGAATATTTCTGCTCTCTTAAATATACTTCTGCAAGTTTATCTATAATATCTACTATCCTTGAATCTTTGCTTTGTAAAGTTGTTCTTCTATTACTTAAAGACGATACATATAAGGGCTCGGCTAATTCATATTCGCCTTGCGAAGTATAAAAATCAGCCAAATCATTTTGGACACTTGCCAGATACAGCTTTTTATCACTGGTAGTCGTGTCAGTTTTCAGGTCATTTAATAATTTTTCATACTGATTCACTAAATCTCCATACTTATTTTTATCTAAAATTATTTTGTATCTATTTCTATAAACTTGGGCTATTCTGTTCATTGTAATAATTCTCCTTATTCTATTTTCGGGGTCTTTACCCTCAATAGAAGCCAGAGCAGCATGCAAATTTTCATCGGCTTGTTCGTACTGACCAAGCTGTTGATATATAGAACCTATATTATAATTTACCCACCAATATTGATTAGTTGTTTGTTTTAATCTTTGAAAAGCATTTTTAGCTTCTAAAGGTTCTCCTTTTTCCAAGTAAATTAATGCTCTTTGATTAAAAAAAGCTTCTTTATTAGCTAAATTTAATTCTTCTTGTACTTTACGAATTTTACCAACAATCAATTCCAAATATCTCCTCCTTTCTTCAAGTTGTATATTTAGCAAATCAACTTGTTTCTTTTTGTTAGATAATTCTTTTTTTGTTAAAGTATATGTTTCTTGCATTTTCGCAAAGCTCAATTGCGCACTATATAAAAGCTTCTGCTTATAGATCAATTCTTTTTGTTTATTATCACGGTCTAGTGTAAGCGCTCTTATAGAGATAGTAAGACCTTGCACGTATAAGAAGAACAGTATGGTTCCACCTAGAATAATAGCTAATGCTACAAAAGCAGCTATTGCTTTATAATATCTTTTTTTCAAGGCTCGTTCTTTACGAATTTGAGCAGCTTCAGCAACTGGCCCAATCAACGTATCGTGAGCTAGCTCATAAAATTCTCTATTATCATTATCACGGTATTTATGCAGTAATACTACTTCGGTCAATTTGTTTAAAATACCAATATTTAAACCATCAGATTTAAAGCGAGAAAGGAGGTAAGTAGACAAAAATGGTATTCTCTTACCATCTTTTACAAATTCATTCTCTATAATTTTTTGCGCCAAACCAACGTGCTTTTTACTATCTAATTCCTGAAGAGAACGATCATAAAAATCTTTAAAAATACCGTCAAGTCCGCCAGAAATATATTTTAAATCATCTAATTCTAGTAGTTTTAAATTTTTCTCTTTATTTATTTCCTTAGTCGGCAAAATATTCTTTTCCAAATACCTACACACAATCTGCAAATTAGCTGCATCTATTTTTCCATTATGTTTAATAGCTTCTAGTATGGCTTTCAATAATTTATCTTCATATTCAAATGGATAATTTCCATATCCTTCAGATTTAGGGAGTCTTGCAGGTTCACGTATGGCAGCTTCTGCATTGGCCTCATCGATTGCATCAAGCTTATAGCAGTGACGCAGAATACCAGGATGTAAATCTTTTAATTTATTAAGTAATTCTAGACTATCTGAACGGATTGAAAATACAATTTTCACAATAGGATTTGTGCGTACCAGCGCCTTTTTGGTAGGACTGAGCACAGAATATTGATCAGAACTTTCGATTAATGAGCGAAATGAAATACGATTAAATAAATCTGACAATTGTTGAGAAAAAATAAGTTGCTGCTCCTCAGGATAGGAAAAAAATTCCTCAAATTGATCAAATATTAGCACAAGCTGATTACAGAATTGTGATACTTGGAATTGCTTTACCGTATACCATAATGATTCTTCTTCATGGAAAAGTCCAGTCAGCGAATCCAGCGGCTGTAGGTGCTTAATTTCTTGAATAACAGCTTGAATGGGAGTAACTTGATGTTCCTTGTAATTAGGATCAGGATTGAAATTACCAAAACGAATATTAAAGAAAGGCAAACCTTCTCTCGAAAGATTAGGGCCAACTTCTGCGTTCAACAGTGAACTTTTTCCATAACCACTTTTCCCATAAATAACTACAATTGATTGGACATAAATAAGTTTAAATAGCTCTCTAGCGTCATTTTTTCGCCCAAAAAATAAACGTTCATCATGTTGAACAAATGGTCGAGTACCAGGATATCGGTAAAGGAAATTAGAGGAGTCATTCATTGCTTTCTAATGGCCTACATATTTTTAATTATGATTTGCATTTGATTATATAACGCTGTCCAATAATAATCACGTTTAGGCCATTTGTCAATTGGCAAAAGTCTACCCTTTGAGTTTGTTGGAATTGCTTGTAGATTAGCCAAGTTCCTCTCTATTTTCCACGCGTCTGTAAATTTTTCTGATAGTTTACGCCCCAAATCGTCCGGTAGGTCTTTATCTCCCCATGGACATTCACCCATCATGATTGGTATAATACGTATAGTTGGGTCGTCCTTATAGAGATCAAGCGCATATTTAAGTTCTTCATACCAGCAATAGGAAGAACGCAAGTAATCCCAAGTCAATATCAATAAAATAATACGAGCTTTTTTAATCTGATTTTCTATTTCTGTCGACCATTTTTCCCCACCCTCTAATCTAACATCAGTCCATATAATCAATTTTTTTTGATACATTGCTTCTAAATTATTCTTCAATATTGTCATCTCATTAATATTATTGTGAGCATAAGAAATAAATACTGAAATCGGCTCTTTATCATTTAAATTAATTTCACTGGCAAAATCTCCATAATGGTCTGAATTAGATTCCAAAATTGTTTCGTCTTGCATTTTCTTTAGTTTTGCATGCCAATCTTTTAGAAACTGTTTAGGATCAATATCCATAAAATCTAAAGAAAAATTATCTACTACAAATGTTCGGGTTTTTTCAGAAAGTCCACTTTCATAAGCTTTGAGATAAGTAGCATTAATTCCACAAATCTTTTTAAGTAGTAAATGTGTATACCAATTTTCGAAAGGTACACCTAAGAAAACGAAGGTTATAGCTTCACCTAAAACATACTGCAAATTGGTTGGCAACTCGCGCGCTCCTAACACGCCAGATATATAATCAAATAAATCTTCAAATGTAAGTAATGGTTGCTCGATGGTTTTGTTGCTTATATTCGGGTTTAGAATTGGGGGAAGCATATTATATACTAAAGGTTGTTCTTTTGTAGGTTCTGCTACACTTATAGGTGGGTCCTTCACCGGTTGAAAACCGAATTTTGCTTTTGACCCATACTTTGATTTTAACCTAATAGTTTTAAATAATCCATCATGTGGAATAAAGGACAAAATTAAATGAAAAGGCAATAATGCGACCAGTTCATATACTTCTTTCAACTCGTTACACTTTTCATAAAAATCATTTAATTCAAATCTTAATTTATTTCGTATCGCATTTTCCTTTGGAATGTGCAATAGTTGTTCATTTGAAAAAATTTTTATTCCTGAATGTTTTTTAAATATAGATTCACTTACGAATTCAAATAAAGTTTTCCCCTGAATAGTTATAACATCGGGCCCTAAAATCAAAATGCATTTATTGGCTTGCTGTGCATCAATAATTTTATCCCAATCCTCATCTAACGGAAGAACAGGATCAGGAAGGCCACTTGACAAATAAGCCGACATACTTTATTAATGATTAAAATAAGTTAATAACTTTATTACTTATTAGTCTTTGTCTTGCTTTAATCAAGGCAAACAATATTGACTGACTAAGTTACTTAGAATTTCATTTGGATTCGATTATTTCCAATCAACTAACAGACTAATTAATTTTTGCAAAATTTTCCAGACTTAGAAAGCCCCAAAGAAGAAATATTTAGCTATTTTGGCTAGCCTCATTGCACAACTAAACCAGTAATAACTAGCAACTATTTTGGCTCCTAGGGTTTTGAAATTAAAAATCCAAATTATTAAAAAAAATAGTAAGCTGTTGGCAGGGCTGGACCTGCATGATCATATAGTTCATTGAAACGGTCTACCCAGCCTGGTCCTGCAAATTGAACGGATTCGTCCAGGAACTGACCTAATGTCTGGTCGGGAAACGGCAACCCAGGAGTTCCGATTCCCCCGTGAGTTGAAATCGCTTCTGAGTGGCTTCCAGTGAAGCTCTCACCACGACTCCTAGTTCTTGATGGTGATCTTTATAGTCTTGTAAAGCCTGTTTTGCCTTAACTGCTGACTCATACTCTAATTCTCATGTATCGGGATGCCCTTCGGCCAATGCAATAATTACCGTGAGGAATCCCAGAGCACTGCCACCTGAGTAAAAATGACTTAAATCCTTATTAAATCCACGCTCATAGTCTTGTTTCAGAAAAGGAGGCATTAGTGCAGCAACCCACCGATTGGCATCGGTCTCCTTATCGGCCCAGGAGGCTATCCAACGAGTTTTCGTATTACGGCAAAAAGCGATAAATCTCCGCCTTCTTATTCGGATCGAGTGTCTTGATGTTTTCCCAAAAATTGACCAATAATTCGGGTCGCGTTTGGCCACCTCCCTGGTACCAGACGGTCGAACGACAAACGCTTTCATAATCAGATGAAATTACCCAGATGGGCGATTTTCACCTGAGCAGCGGCAGCTGTTTTTCCCACCAGTTGAAGTTGATCCTTAAACTTAACGGAGTCGAGCTGGCGAACATCGTCGGATTTAATAGTGGAAAGTCCTAACGCATTTAACCCATCCTGGCTCAGATCAACATTGTAGCGAACATATCGGAAGAGTCGTTTCGCCCGATCCGGGTTTGCCATAGCCTCCTCAGGCAGCACTAAGTCTCCAAGCTCCCGGTCAATGGGCGCTCCATAGGCGCAACAACCAAACGTTCGACAATTGATATCCTGATCTACCAGACTCGCATACATCAGATTATCAGGTAGTGACTTGAGTGTGTCTATAATATTGCCATAACCACCTGTCGTTACAGATGCGCCCGTTCCAACAGATACCAACAATAAATTATCCTCACCAGTCTGCCACTCTAGTTTATAAGCAGGGTGTGTAGCCATCCGAAACAGCAAAAAGGCAGGATTATTATATGGAGTCATTCCGCCATCAACATACTCAAAGGTCTTTTTGGCATTTTTAGCTTCCCACTCTAATTTTTCAGGTGGGAAATAAACGGGTGCAGCAGTGCTGGCCCTTACGAGTTGAAAGAGTTTAATTCTTAAATTACAATCCGGGCGATTGGGATCATTGTACTTCGCCCAGGGGTTATTGCTGATAGGCCAGGGAGAATCGGTAGTTCGATTCATAGTCACCACCAGAAGTAAACTATGGAATTGGCCAGCGTTTAAAAACAGGTCTGTTCCATCGCCAAAAGTCGCTTTTAGTTCTTCAAGTAATGCCTGATCAGAGTATAGATTATGCCCCCAGTTCGCCAGAAACGCTTTGTCGAACATAGCTTCCCCTTTTTCAAGATAGAAGTCTATCAATTTCTGAACGGAAAAGCCCAGGCTCAGACCAGCGGCAATAATGGCGCCGGTACTGGTACCAGCAATGTAATCGAAATACTCGGCTAAACGGAAGTCGTCTCCTCTACCCAGTTTAGTTTTTAATTGACTTTCTAATTCAAGCAGTATCTGAAGCGTAATCAGGCCACGAATGCCCCCTCCATCCAGAGCCAGAAGTTTACGTTGTGGTTGTGCAATACTGTAACGATAGGCAAGTGTGCCCCAAGATGGTTGTGTCATATGATATGGAAAGGAAAGGGTATGAGGTAAGGAAAATAAGCGCGTTTTCTAAGTATTCAAAATTTATATCAGCGCGTTTTAGCTAACGGTCGTATCATCACTCAAATCATTTAGGCCAGCTTACCTACCGTTAGCTAAAAACAGCTAAGAATCAGCTAGATATATGGTATTTTAGTTAATAAGCTTGCCTTTTACCAAAAGCGACATTGACTAATCTGACTACTCCTTTAAAGGTCAGTTTGATCAACCATATTATCCATACACAACCTCACAAATCAAATGGAAATGTCAGCAACTTATGAGTTGTTTATTTCTCACGCTAAAGCCGATCAGCAATGGGTATATGGCTATTTGCTACCCGAACTCGGCCTATCCCCTAAACAAGTAATTACTACCTCCCAATTTCAACCGGGAAAATCAATAGTAGCTGAATTTGAACGAGCCATAAAGGCTAGTCGGTATGTTATATTAGTCTTCACACCAGCCTATATTGCTGATGATTGGGCAGATTTTAGTGAACAACTTGCGACATACGCAGTTGTAGCCAGCCAACGGAACCGTCTGATTCCAATTAAACTAGAAGAAGTCAGCATACCGCTTCGTATCGAGTTTCGGGTTAGCCTTGATTTTCGGTTAGCCACCGATTGGGCCACTGAAACCACTCGGTTGCGAGACTTACTTCTGCTTCCCGAACCAACCACAGAGACAATTCCTTGTCCCTATCCAGGATTGCGACCTTTCACAACCGAAAATGCATCTGTTTTTTTTGGGAGGGACGACGAAATCAATGATATGCTTCGTCGGCTTCGCTATCAGCATTTTATTGCCATTATCGGCGCATCAGGTTCAGGCAAATCATCCCTCACTTATGCCGGGATATTATCTCAGCTCCCCCAAAGCAGTTTTTTCACTAAAGGCTATTGGTTAGTCCGCGATATGCGTCCGGGCGATCAGCCCACAGAAAGACTTAGTACTTTATTAGAAGGAGAACTAACCACCGACCCAAGCACTCTTATTTGTGATTTGCTGGATAAGAATAAGCCGTCGGAACGGTTACTGCTTGTTATTGACCAGTTTGAAGAATTATTCAATCTGGCGAGTCGGGACGAGCAGGATAAATTTACTACAGCCCTACAAAATCTTCGTCGGCACCCAGACTGTTGTATTTTATTATGTATGCGGGCTGCCTTCTATCAGGATTTAATGGGAAGCCGATTATGGCCAATTGACGCTAGCGAACGATTGGAATTAGTGCCGTTACGAGATGAATCGTTAGCAAAGGCAATTGAAAAACCAGCTAGCGGTGTAGGCGTTTTTCTTGAACCGAAGTTGCTGGATCGCTTATTAAGTGACGCAGCTAACGAGCCAGGAGTACTGCCTTTGATGCAGGAAGCCATGGTGTTGCTTTGGGAAAAGAGATCCAATAAACTAATTACATTCCAATCTTATAAACAACTTGGCAAAAGTGGCCTTGCCGTTGCCATGGCAGCTAAGGCAGATGCCACGTATGCGAGTTTGTTGCCTGAGCAGCAGTTGATAGCCCGACGCATTTTCCTTCGGTTGGTTCAATTTGGCGAAGGCCGCCCCGATACCCGTCGACAACAACCAGTTTCGGAACTACACAGTACAGATGATAATCCGACTGAATTTACAACTTGTATTAATCATCTAGTCAATAATCGGTTATTAACGTTCAATGCAGAAGAAAACAGTAAAAATCCCAATGTCGATATTGCCCATGAATCCCTAATCGATGGCTGGCCCAAGTTACAAGGCTGGATTAGAGAACGAAGGGAAACCGAGCAAGTAAGAAGGCGACTGGAACAAAAAGCTGCCGAGTGGGTACGTTTAGGCCGCAGCAACGGTGGTTTACTCGACGCCACCGAACTACTTGAGGCTACCAGTTGGCTCAACAGCCCTGATGCAAAAGATTTAGGTTTTAGCGATGACGTACAGGCTTTAGTAGGAGTCAGTCAAAGAGAATTGGATGCCATTAAAGAGGCAAAAGAGGCTGCTCGTGAGAAGGAAATAAAGGATATACGACAGCGAAATTATATTATATCGACTATAGCCGTATTTGCTATTGCCGCTTTCATTTACGCGGTAATTGAATTAAATATCGCTCAGTCTCGACAGTTAGCTGCTCAAGCATTAACGTACATTGATGTGCAGTTAGATCGCGCTCTTTTCTTAAGCAGTAAGGCTTATAACAAAGATAACAATATCGATACACGAGGAAGCCTTTTATCAACCCTTGGTCAAAGCCCTCATTTACGAAAATTTTTGCACAGTCATTCGGCATTTGCCTGGAATGTAAAAATTAGCCCCAACAGTAAAATTTTTGTCTCAGGTCATGCAGATGGTACAATCGTGTTCTGGGATTTGATTAATGAGAGGCCATTGACCAAACCTCTTTTGGGACATTCAAAGGCCGTAAATGTCGTTGAATTTAGTCCAGATGGGAAAACAGTCGCTTCGGCGAGTGCCGACGGAACAATTGTTTTATGGGATGTTCTTACCCGAAAATCTATCGATACACTGGTGGACAAAAACAATAATATTGCTGCCTTAGCATACAGTCATAATGGAAACCTACTGGCATCTGGTGGCACAGATAAACAGATTACTCTCTGGAATGCGGTTACGCATCAATTTATTGATTCATTATCTGCGCACGAAAGTACTATTAATTGCATAGCGTTTAGCCCAGATGGGCAATTAATAACCTCAGGAGATTCTGATCAAAAAATCATATTCTGGAATACAAAAACCCGTAAACCTATAGGTGATCCGCTCGATGAACACTATGGTAGTGTATATGCACTGGCATTTAGTCCTGATGGCACATTGTTGGCATCTGGCTCAGGAGGTGATACCGATAAAAACTTAATTATCTGGGATGTTCCCAGCAGGCGCTCATTAGAATATGCCTTTTTAGGACACACAGAATC
This sequence comes from Spirosoma arboris, assembly GCF_009754945.1. Classification (GTDB taxonomy): domain Bacteria; phylum Bacteroidota; class Bacteroidia; order Cytophagales; family Spirosomataceae; genus Spirosoma; species Spirosoma arboris. The sequence continues at coordinate 147,246 of NZ_WPIN01000014.1, read as the reverse complement.
TGTTATGGGATTGAAGTTTAGTCCAACCGGAGATACGTTATTTTCCTGTGGCGCAGATCGAAAAATTATTCAATGGAACATGAATAATTATGAGCAGTTAGGAAATCCTTTGACAGGTCATCGGGATCAGATAAATAGTGTCGACATCACGCAAGATGGCAAAACTCTTATTTCCTCTGGTTGGGATAACAATATTATTCTTTGGGATTTGCCGAATCCTAATTTGCTCGGCGAAAAATTATTCCAGTCGCCATTTGCTATTCAATCTATTAGATTCGACTCAGATCAGAAACATATGCTTACCGGTGATCAACATGGGACGTTAACTTTCAATGATCTTGATCAAAAACCGACCATTTCATTCTCCACTCAGACAACAATGTACCCTAATTGCCTAGCATTAAGTAGTGATCGGAAGATATTAGCTTCTGGTCAGTCAGATGGTACGCTAACCCTATGGAATATTGCCAGTCAACAACCAGTTTGCCCTGCTGTAAAACTTCATACAGAATCTATTTCCTGTATTGCCTTCAACAAGGAAAACACACTAGTTGCCACAGGTAGCGATGATGGAACTGTTAAATTATGGAATGTAGCTACCCAGAAATCAACAGGTTTAAAGCTAAGAGCTCATAGGGGCGATGTCAACAGCCTCACATTTAGTCCAGATGGGCTAACTCTGGCGGTTTGTTATGACCGTTGTACTGTTGTATTGTACAATACTAAAACCTGGAAGCGTATAAGATCTACAGTATTAATTGATACGGATAGTGTCTGTACTGCTTATGCCAAATCTGCCAGCTTTAATCCAAGCGGAGAAATTTTAGCCATCGGAGATGACAGCCAAAATAACAGACTTCGGCTGTGGGATATTAATAGGGAAAAGTTTACCCTACTTGAAAGCAAAAAAGGAATTAATGTGCTGTCATTTAATCCTAATGGTAATCAAATCGTTTCTGGCGGTTATGACGGAACCCTAAAATTCTGGAACCTTCCTTCCAAATATCCTAAAGAGATTAAATCTACACAGGGTACAATATACGGGTTATCCTATAGCCCTACCAGCAATCGATTGGCGGTAGCCAGTAAGAGTAAAACCGTTCGAATATATGATGCTAAAACGGGTAAGCTTACAGATACATTAGCTGGGCATAAGGAAGCTATCACCGATGTTCTGTTTATTAATGATAGCACTCTAGCTTCGGCTAGTAATGATAAATCAATTATTATATGGAATGTATTGTCTCATAAACCTATAGGAAAACCATTAAAAAGCAAGAACAGTATTATCAATTGTTTGGCTTTGTCGCCCAAAGGTGGAACTGTTGTTTTGGGTGATGATCAAGGTGTACTTACATTCTGGAATACCTTTGATAAACGATATACCAAATCACTCAAAGTAGACAAAAAAGCTGTTAACTACCTAGATATCAGTCCAAATGGGCGTTTACTGGCAACCTGTGGCGCCGACACAGTTATAAAATTATGGGATATCTCTACCTACAAATTAATTACCACCTTGCCTAAAATTCACAGAGCTGGTATAGCCTGTGTAAGATTTAGTCCTGATGGTAAACTACTTGCCTCAGGCGGAAGCGATCGGCTGATTATTCTATGGAATCTGAACGATTATAGTGCTATAGTTTTACCTAAAAATCATAGTAAAGAAATTAAACGTATCGCGTTTAGTCCAGATGGTAAATTGTTAGCCTCAAGCGCAAGCGACCGCATGATTTTTCTTTGGAACATTTCCAAAAGGCAACCAGTCGGGCCTGCACTAATGGGCCACGCAAACGGTATCTGGTCATTGGCTTTCAGCCCTAACGGAAAACTACTGGCATCTGGAGGAGATGATAAAAAGATTAATTTATGGAATGTAGCAACACACGATCGTTTTGGTTCGGCTCTCACAACATCTGATCAGGTTTGGGCACTAACGTTTAGCCAAAACAATGAATTCTTATTCTCTGGTGAACGAAATGGATACGTTACCCGCTGGGACCTTGACCCGAAAAAATGGGCGGAAAAAGCAAAGAAAATCGCCAATATTCAAGAGGACTAACTTGACATTATCCCAAACCCTATACCAATGAATGAGTATAAATTTGATGTCTTCGTTAGCTATCGCCAACGAAATCCTGAGATGACATGGGTGCGCCAGGTCTTGGTTCCTTATTTAGAAAAAGCAGGTTTACGAGTTTTCATTGACCACAAGTCGTTTCGACTTGGCGCTTCTCTCATTAAAGAAATGGAACGGGCAGTTGAGCAAAGTGCTTATACGCTGGCAGTGCTCACGCCAGCTTACTTAGAAAGTAATTTTACTGAATTAGAGAATCTACTATCACAACATCTTGGACTCGAAAAAAGCCAGCGTCGGCTGTTAATGATTATGCGGGAGATCTGTAATCCTAGACTCAGTATGTCGGCTAATATATGGCTTGATATGACAACTGATGCAGCGTACGAGGCCAATATTGACCGATTAATTGAGGCACTTAGACAGCCAAATGACGATTGAAAAACAATTGCCTGATTCGAACCACCTACCCACCAAACCTTCTACGACATGGATGCCATTAAAGAAGCCCGCTCATTTCTGAATCTGGATGGCCAACTTTCTACTCCAGCTCTGACTGCTAGAAAAGCGCTGGAACTTGCTCAGCAATTGTCCAATAAGCGAGCCCTCAGTTATGCCCGCCGAGTTCTGGAAAAAGCAAGAAAATTACCCGGTCTTTTGCCAGAGGTCCAGCTCAAGCTAGATCAGAAATGTGCAGTCAGCACGTATAAGGATCCAGATTTACCTTTACTTAAACGGCTGGATCAGGCGCTAGCTATCCTGGTAGAGGATTCTCCGAAACTTAGTTCTACTACAGAAAATTCAGAAACATTAGGTATTGCCGGGGCCATTTATAAGCGCAAATGGGAGTCGGATGGACAGGTCCAAAACCTGGAAACTTCTTTGGCTTATTATCAGCGTGGCTTTGACAGCTACATGACCGGCAAGCCTGAGTACGACGATTGGGGATATACGGGTGTCAACGCAGCCTTTATGCTGGATTTGCTAATTCAACAGGAAAGTCAGGAAGCGCAGCCCAAGGGAGTTACCCCTGAACGGTCAGTTTTACAGAAAAAAGCCAGCGGCATTCGGGAAGCCTTGAAAGAAAAATTAACAGTGGGGCATACGCCGGAAACCACTACAGATTATTGGTATCTGGTTACGGTGGCTGAAGTGTATTTTGGACTACAGGAGTACACAACTGCACGCTCCTGGCTGGAGCGTGCGTATACCTTTATTCAGGAGAAAAAAGGCACCCAGGACGCCATTCCTGATTGGCAAGTAGAAACCACAGCCCGACAATTAGCGAAACTGGCGGTATTACACGAAAATAGTGTTGAACAGGCACAGGTTTCAGAAGCCTGGACGGTTTTACGAGCCTTTACCAAAGTTGAGCCAGAGGCTTTACAGGCTATTTTTAATGGAAAGACCGGCCTCGCCCTATCAGGAGGTGGATTCCGGGCTTCGCTATACCATATTGGTGTTTTGGCCAAACTAGCCGAACTCGATAAACTTCGGCATATTGAAGTGCTGTCCTGTGTATCAGGCGGTTCCATTATTGGAGCCTACTACTACCTAAAGGCCAAAAATTTACTGGAATCTGTTCCAGACAGCGCTATTACCAGAGAGTGTTATATCGAACTGGTCAAAGACATTGAACGGGATTTTCTGGCGGGAGTGCAACGCAACATCCGAACTCGTGTACTCGCAGATTTCGGCAGTAATCTGAAGATGCTTATCGACCGAAATTACTCCCGTACCGAACGGGTTGGCGAATTATACGAACAGGAGCTTTTCGCCAAAATAAACGATACAGACAGGTATGCTGACTGCAGCAACGGAAATAAAAAAGGCCTAAGCGGTGATAGGCAATCTATTAATACAGATAATAAGCCAATCTGGCTCAATGAGTTATTAGTTAAACCGATTGACGACGATGGAAAGCCAATAGAATCTTTTTCAATTAAATCAGACAACTGGCGTAGGCAGGCCAAAGTACCTATGCTTATCCTGAACGCTACAACCCTTAATACCGGACATAACTGGCAGTTTACGGCGTCCTGGATGGGAGAATCTCCGGCGGCCATTCAGCAGATTGACGGCAATTATCGATTACGGCGAATGTATTACAAACCTGAAGTTGGGCGGTCTATCCGCTTAGGTCATGCCGTGGCTGCTTCATCTTGCGTACCCGGCTTGTTTGAGCCGCTGGCCCGAAAAGATTTGTATGAGCATAAAATCGTTCGACTGGTCGATGGTGGTGTTCACGACAATCAGGGTATTTGTGGATTACTGGAGCAGGATTGTTCAGTACTGTTGGTGAGCGATGCCAGCGGTCAGATGAGTTCGGAAGACGACCCCAGCAGCAGTATTCTGGGCGTTCCTCCACGCACCAACGACGTACTCATGGAGCGGATTCGGAATGCGCAGTATCAGGATTTGCTAAGTCTGAAACGAGCTGGTCTATTAAAGGAATTGATGTTCATTCACCTAAAAATGGATTTAGATGTTATCCCTGTCGACTGGATAAATTGTGAAGATCCTAGCCCAGTTAATCCCAACTTAGATCCCTTCACGAGTTATACTATTCGAAAAGACATGCAGGCTCGCCTATCTGCTATTCGAACTGATCTGGACTCATTTCATGATACTGAAGCATTTTCGTTAATGACCAGTGGCTATTTAATGGTTCATTCTACCTATTGCAAGGATAAACCAGTATCCAGCTCATGGAAATTTTTACAGATAAAAAATAATCTAACGTCAAAAGAAACAAATCCTGAATTGAAGCAGCTCCTGGATATCCTGGACGTATCCCGCGAAAAATTCATGAAAGTATGGATGCTTTCCGAGCCTCTACAACTTGCCCGAAAAATCCTTTTGGCAGGCCTTTTAGTCGGGCTCATCGCAATCGGATTCGCTATTTATCAGGCAGGCGCTTTATCGACCATAGTTAGCGCTATCGGCTGGGTTATTATTGCCTTGGCTTCTATATTAGTTATTAGAGCAATTGCCGGAAAACTACTTAACTATAAGGGAGCGATTACGCGCATTATCCTTGGTTTAGGATTAATTACAATAGGTTGGATAGTCTCTAATCTGCATTTATTATTTTTCGATAAGCTGTATTTACGGAAAGGAAAAGTTAACTAAATAGACTAGTAGTCAGAACACTTACATTGCCTTCCGAAGCTGAATACTGTACGAGCCTGTACTCATATAATCAGAAACCCAGGTAGTATTGTTGGCGATCACTTTAACTTGAATTAAGGCACCTTTCTGTACATTGAGCGCCTGAATAGATAAGCCTCCCGGCAATGGGAGAATTCTGGTTGGAAATTCTTCTGATATGGTATTGTCGATATATAATCGGTAGGTACAGCGTAGATAAGGCGATTCTAAAAAAGGACGGATTTCATTCGAAAAATCTTCGGGTAGTAGCTGCATATTTACCTGCACGTTCTGTGTCCACGAGCCTATTGTTTTAACAAGTTCAACCAGGAAACGATCCCGTCGACTCTCATCGTACTCAATACGCTGTCTATCGCCCGCAATGCCTCCCTGTGAATCAACGCCTGTTTCACGAACCTCAACAACTAGTCGTCTTGATTCAATAGCCACAGAAAGTTCATCCGTAACCCATCGGTGCGTAGGCCATATGCCATTCTCAGCCTTATCTCCACGCCGGGTTAAAAAAGCAATGAGGGCATCACTTCGTCTAATATTACCTGCCACAGCTTCTGACAATATTTGCCCCTGTATATCTTCACCAGATATCACATCATGTCCGAACGCTTTGATGACAGGAAATACTAGCTCAGGAATCCATTTATCACGATCATTATAACCGAAGGCAACGAATATTTTCATTGAATGAAGGGTATATAGGTGTGTTGTAAAATGAGTTGATTGACAGCCGCAAATGATTTATTTAGTCGTGAATGTGCCGTCTGGATAACCTAGTTCCAAATAATGGGTTACTTGTTTTTCTTTGCCGTTTTTAAACGTTATGGTCGCTCGAATTAAAAAAACACCCCACCCTACTGCGTCTAATCTGAATTTTGATTTTCGATCCGTTACCTTCCGAACCGGATTCGGAAAAGAAGAATGCAAATAATAGGTAACATAGGCTACAGTATCCAATGTTTTCTCCGTGCCTTTGACCCATATCCACCATTTCCAGGAGTCGTAAGAACTATTGCCCTGATATTCATAACCCTGCGCTAGTTGAATTTTCTCTTCGTCTAGTGTATCCTTCTGTTGCGGAGTCTCTTTAGCTGGTTCACCTAGAAAGCTAAAATCTACACCTCGTTTCTCGGCAACAGGCCCGCGCATTTCCAGTCTGCTAGGCACTTCTTTACTCCCAAGATTAGTCGTCTGTCGCGTCGTAAAGTGAGCGGCCATAACCTTATTTTGGGCAACCGTTTTACCAATAAGCTGTAATGCCGGCAGGGCGTCAACTGCATCAACTGCCAGAACGGATTCTGCCGGTATGGAAGCCAAGCCTATTGTGAACAGATTTGGATTTGAAAGTTCGATATCATACCGGAGATACGTAAAAAATTTACCTGGCAATCCAGATTTCTGCCCAATCATATCGCCTATTTCCTGCGTTAACACATCGCCAGCCACGCATCGGCCGAAAAAGCGACATAGATAATCCTGCTCAAAAGAAGCCGACTGTAGTAATCCTGACGAAATTGCCCCCATTTGAAAAAGTGGATTCACCTCCTTTGGGCCTATATTGACGTTGACGCCTGGATTTCGACCCGTTCCGACGGATGTAAGCTGTAATTTATCTTCGCCAACCGGCCAATTAATTTTATATATCGGAGACGTTACATTCAGAAATAAGAGGAATGCAGGATTATTGTACATACTGACACTTCCATCCACCATAGAGAGTGTAGCCGTTGGCAGTTGAATTTGTTCCGGACAAATAAATATAGGGGTGGTTAAACTGGCTTTTACAAGCTGCCAGAGCGGAATAGTCAGGTTGTTTTTAGGCTGGTTGGCCTGATTGTAAAAGGCGTTGGGATTGTTGGTAAGTGTCCAGGGAGAGTCAGAATCGGCCGCTTTAAGCACTAGCAACAACAAGGTTTTGAGTTTATCACTTCCCAGGAGTGTATCCAAACCAAACAATTCCTGAAGCATCTTGTCCAGTTTTTCTTCCCGTTGTCGACTTCGGACTGGGTACACCGAATCCGTCGGGGCAAATGCTTCTATGGCAATCGGAGTAAACTGAGTACAAATGTCAGCGACATGCATACCCAGCGACAGACAGGCCGCAATAAAGGCGCCAGAGCCAGTTCCGGCGATATAATCATAGTAATCGGCCAGAACAAATGTTTCTGGTGCGCCTTCCGTTTGCCGGATCGTCCGTTCAAGTTCGGCTAGTATCTCCAGCGAAATGGCGCTCCGTACTCCTCCTCCATCAAGGGCCAATAATCGCTTAGGCCCTGTTTTCGTAAGTTTTTCCTTAATAGTCATTGAACTAACGCTTTTATACGTAAAAGAATCGTAGTCAATTGAGAACTGATTGTTTCATCTTTAATAAGGCTGATCGCCGTTTCAAGGTCAGGAACAGTTGTCTCCAGCTTAAACGGCTGGACTCCGGTATCTCTCATTTCTTTATAAAGGTTTTGTGCCGTATTGATATCCCCAGCATCAAAGGCCAGACCAAGCAAGGTAGGTAATAGCCACTCATCAGAAGGGTCAATTGCCCGTTTCCGTTCGCAGGCTGCCAGGGCAATAATAGCCGCGACCTGAGCCTGCTTTCCATCATCAAATTCGTTACGAGTCCGTAGTAGTCGAGGGAGGTTACAGGATGGAAAATAATCATTTAAGTCAAGCATCATTCCCTTGGTATACTCCGCAATTGCCTGATCCAGATAGTTGCTCTTTTGTGAGGGATTGTCTTTCGTACTATTAAACAGTTTTTTATATCGCCCTCCAATTAGCCCGCGTCGCTCCGAGCTGTCTCCAGAAGTGGCGATTAACTCTTTTAGGGCAGCAATAGCTTCGATATGGCTGCCATTCTTAGATTTCACTAAACAAGTCTGTTCTTTTACAACCGGCAGGGATTGAAATGTATCAGGCAAACTTTCAAGAAAAACCAGCGTTTCTGCCCAATCGGCATTATCGCGAAGCAGGTAGATGATTTCCAGGGCGACTCCAGGTAATGTGTATGCTGCTTTTTTATACTTTTCAATTAATTGTTTCGATTGAGCTGACCGTTCTTTAGTATCCTGAAGGAGTCGGATTTTTCGTACTTCAGTCGAGAATCTAGATAATTCTTCAACCTGACCCCGAAATGAAGTCGTCCTGCTTATATCCATTTTGGACGGAAAACCGGGAAGCGAATCAAAAACTGGCGAGATTCCTGTTACAAGCGGCAATATCCCTTTTAACTTTTCTCGTACAGCCGCTGCGGTTTCGTCGGTTATAGTTCCTTCGGGCAAAGGATAACGAACCTGACGCATCTGACTAATATCGAACAATTGCTTCGACCAATCCGCCGAAATCATCACGCAGCCTGTTTCCCTGGCAGCATGCCGAACACCAATTTCATAATATACATTAGCGTTAGGCGTCGAGACATCAGCAATAACTAAATCGGCCAGAGCGAGTCGTTCAATCATCTCTTTGATAATCATAGCCCCCAAATCCTGATCTGCCCGTACTGGATAATAATTAAGGTCCTGATCAATGAGCGGAAAAAGGGCTTTGTCCCACAGTGCATCGTAATCAATAATGGCAACTCCACTTTCAGACTGAGTAGGCTTTTTGCCATAGGGCATAATCATAAAACAAATGGGTCTCAAAGGAGCCAATGCATTGCTGGCAGGATCAACGGTGGGATTCATAGGAACTGGATTGATGTGAAGAGTGATTTTAACTTGACAAGATGAGAGTAATTTAGTCAGTTCACCCATCTACTTGTCCAATCATCCAGACTATTTAGGAAACGGTAGATTACTTATATAATCGGGTATAATGAGCAGATTATGGCGACTGCATGTTAGGGAGTTCCAGCAAAATCAAGCTTACTAATTACCGCTAGTTCGGACAGAAGACGGTCGATTATTTTTTCTTTGACTAGCTAACCAATTTTCAAAATAACTCCCTAACAATCAGCTTGTTTTTTAGTTACCCTACCTGTATATTCGATTAGTTTTCACTAAACCACTTACAGGTATGAACGTTTTAAATCGAATTGAAAACTGGGGCGATACCCATCACCCTGCCTGGACCGACGCCCTGCGAATTGTGCTGGGCATTATACTGGTGCTGAAAGGCGTCAGTTTCATTAGTGATACGGCTTATTTGACTCGATTAGTCGGTGGTTTGCACTTTAGTCTCTGGCCCGTAATGCTGGTGCATTATGTGGCCTTTGCCCACTTGATGGGGGGCTTTCTGATCGCGCTCGGCTGCCTGACCCGTTTGATGGTTATTCTACAACTTCCTATTCTGGTAGGTGCGCTCTTTTTCGTCAACATTAGTCAGGGTTTTTCGCCCTTGAATTCTGAGCTTTGGCTGTCGGTTATCGTCTTGTTATTGTTGCTCTGGTTCCTCGTCATCGGCTCCGGCAAGTTCTCGATGGACGAGTATGTAAAGCAGCATAGTCACTAATCTGAACCGGGATTTAGCTGATTTAGGGATTCAAGCTGATTTTGTTTTGCGCGTCAAAGATGCGAATCTATTTAAAAAGCAAAATCAGCTTGAATCCCTAAATCAGCTAAATCCCGGTCAGAAAATATACCGAATCTCACACCACGGAATCTCTTCCCGAACTAATTGCTCGAAAATTTCAATCATTTTCCGCTTCAACTGGTGGTTATAACGGATATTCCAGCCACCAAACTGGCTGACTTTACTCTCCTGTAATTCAGGTACCCACAGCAGTTCTTCGGCTTTTGGGTTGATGGCTAAATTGGCCTGATGCTGCCATTGGTTGTGAGTCAGAAAAATAACTTCACATTTGAGCTGCTCTCGGACTTGGGGACGTAGCGTTGCATTGAGCTGACGAAATAGCTCGCGGTAGTCGTTGCGCCACGCTTTGCGATCCCCATCGGGACCGCTGTAGACGATAACTGGCGAGAAATTGACGTGCACTTCGTAACCTGCGTCGTAGAAGTCATTAATCGCGGCAATCCGCTTTTCGATGCTATCCGTTCGCACGTCCACAAGTTTGCTGACGTGGCTGGGCATCAGACTGAAGCGGATGCGTATTTTCCGTTTTGGATCGAAGTTGAGGAGCGCTGGGTTTACGAATTTAGTCGCGAACGTAGCTTTGGCACGTGGATGATCGCGGTAAAAAGAGAATACCTCCTGAATGCCATCAGTCAGGTCGTAATCAATCGAAATATCCGAGTTGCAACCGATGTCATAGGTCCAGAACGTCGGGTCTGTCTGATTGATAGGCTTAGGCCAAGCCAGTGAATGAACATGTTGGTCAACACTCGCCAGATTCTCGTCGATGTTGGTAAATAGTGTAATCGGATTAGCGTTTTTGTGCCGGTCAACGTAGCAATAGGCACACCCACCGAAACAGCCATTTGCCAGACTTGGCGCAATGTAATCTGCACTACGACCGCTCCATTTTATATCCTGCGTCTTCAATTTACCCAGCACCAACACGTCGGACTTGATCTTGAAATGATTCATACCCAACTCGGGTAAGCGGTTGTGCTGCTTCAGCTCGAGCGTCTCGACATTCGGAAAATGCGCCAATATGGCCTCCCCCCGTTCGTTGAGCGCGTCGGCAGTATATAAGATAATTGACGGATTGAAATCGGGCATGAATCAGGCATTGAGCGTCTAGTAAATAAACGTCTGGCAGCATTGCTAAGTTCAAAATAAATCACAGACAACTACTTGATTTACAGAACAATAATACTATTTCTCATATAAAAAATATCCATTTACGCTTCTCCTGGCAAATTGCGAATCAGCCTACTTCTTTATTTCTTGGGACGATTCGAATTAATCCTTATCACTGACAACATTGACCGCATACTCAAAGAGTTGTTCAACTAGCTTTCCATTATTATATTTTGCTAAAAAACCATTCCTGTGCATGAAACAGCTTCTATCGGCTCTATCCATCCTCTTTTTGAACTGTTTACTTCTGGGCATCTTTAGTTATACTACACAAACAAATGGAGATCAGGCGAATGTATTGGTTCCCTTTACGCCTGATATTCCACGCACCTGGGACAGTACGGCGATGGCTACCGTTGAACTGCCTCTGGCCACCTCAAAAGCTTCGCCAAAGCATGTACCGACCAGTTATTATTATCAGTTGCCCGAACGGGTTATTTATAAAAATTACCCAGTCTATGCGCCCGGTCGTGAACCCAAAGGGTATTGGGAATGGCTAAAGAAACAGGAGCCACAGGTAGTTTTCGACCCAGCAAAACTCAAAACCGAAGCAGACTGGATTAAGGCGGGTGAGTTGCTTTTCGATGCGCCAATTGATCTTGACGGTGCCATTATATCGGATGAGGATATTCGTGATCCAGCTTTTTATGCGTACACCAAAATGCCGTTGACCAAAGATGGCATTATGCCCTATGCCCGATACGTTATTCCGGAAAAAGGGAAAGTGTTAACGGGAAATCTTGCCTGTAGTATGTGCCACACCCGTGTCGAGTCGAACGGAATGGTACTTAAAGGCGCCCAGGGCAATTTCCCCGGCGATTTAGCCACCGCCTGGCTGATTCGAAAACCTGACTTTCCTGAAGCAGGTGCCCAATTTTTATCAGGCATTTTATTTGATGCTCCCTTTGTGAAAGACGACCCGAATAGTCAGCTTAGTCATAGCTCAAAAGCGGCAATTACTAAGGCTTTCGAAGCGGTTCCTCCTGGTACATTTGGCCGTCAGGGCACCAGTATTTTGTTTCCTCCTTCGGTACCTGACCTGATCGGGGTTCAGGATCGTACGTATCTGGATCACGGTGGTCTGTCTCGCCACCGGAACATCGGCGATATGATGCGTTATATTGCCATCAATCAGGCATTGGATTTTTTAGGTGATTACGACGGCTATATTCCTGCCGGAGATCAGCACAAAACAAGGCCCGAAGCCGGTAAAAGTCGTTTTACCGGCACGTTTGATCGACACAGTGAAGCCCAATTGTATGCGCTTGCCAAGTACGTTTATTCGCTGAAACCACCCGTCAATCCCAACAAACCAACTGAGATTTCGAAACGTGGTGAAACGGTTTTCATTGAGCAAGGTTGCGTCAGTTGTCATACACCACCGCTTTACACCAACAATATGTTAACACCCGCAGATGGTTTTACCGTGCCTGAAGACCATCTGAAAAAATATGATATTTTCGACATTTCTATCGGCACTGATCCGGGCTATACGCTGAAAACACGGCGGGGTACTGGGTATTATAAAATTCCGTCGTTGAAAGGTGTCTGGTACCGAGGGCCTTTTCTGCACGATGGTTCGTTGGCCAAACTAGATGACATGCTTGACCCAAAACGACTTCGAGACGACTATATTCCGACCGGATTTAAAGGGGCAGATGTAAAAACAAGGGCTGTTCGTGGGCATGAGTTTGGCCTGGAATTATCGCCAACTGATCGAAATGCGCTATTGGCCTTTCTCAAAACGCTTTAACACGTATGCAACCATCCTTATGGCTTTATTTGCTGCTTTGCCTGTTTGCCGGTTCCGTACCTCCGAATACAAAAATTGAAGAATCAGAAATTCGGTTTCAAATTGTAAATGCGGGATTAACTGTAAATGGCACGTTTACGGGTACAGAGGCCGCTATTCAGTTCAACCCCGAACATCCCGAACAAGCTCTGATTCAGGCGTCAGTTCCAGTCAATACCATAAAAACGGGTTTGACGCTACGAGACAAGCATTTACAGAAACCGGATTATTTCGATGCCGAAAAGAATCCGATGATTACGTTACAGTCGAAGACCATTCGAAAAATCAGCCCGAATACCTACGAAGGCATTTTTGAGCTTACCATGAAAGGCATCCACCGAGACGTAAAATTGCCATTTTCGGTATCTCCCAAAAACGAATTTATAGGCAATCTGAAAGTCAATCGATTGGATTTCGACCTCGGCAAACCAAGTCTGATTCTCGCCGATGAGGTAATGATCAACATTCGGGTTAAAATGGCCGAAGGGTCTTGATTCAGGCTATGCTAGTTGCCCATGAATTAACTGACTCCAATCTGGATTAAATCGCCCACGCGTCGATTTTCCCAAGCCGGATTGGATGATTGTATCAGAGTCGTATCGGTTTCAATAATCCAATACTGCCGGGCTTCATCGTACTCAATACGTTTGATCGCTTCCAGCTGAACTCTGGCCGTAATTCGGTTTGCGATAAGGTCGTCCGTTTGAATACGGCCCTGTACCATGCGAATAACCCGATCGGCGAGCGCCTGTACATCGACCTCGTGGTGACTCACCAGTAGCGTTGTTGTCCCCCAGTTCTGATGCAGTTTCAGCAACACTTGCCGAAGCGTCTGACTGGCATCGGCATCCAGTGCGGCAAACGGTTCATCCAATAGTAAGAGTTTAGGCCGACGAACCAATGCACGGGCCAACGCCACCCGCTGCCGCTGCCCTCCTGACAAGCGTATGGGCTTTTGATCGATAAAGGGTTCCAGACCTGTGGCCTCAACCAATTCATCCAGTAAAGCTCTCTGTCCAGATGGAGCCGCATATTGAATATTTTCCCGAACGGTCATATTCGGAAACAGAGCCGTATCCTGAAACACATAGCCAATCGAACGTTGCTGAGGAGGCCGGTTTATCGCCTGTTGCTTGTCTAGCCATACGTCGTTATCAACCACGATTCGCCCCTGTTGAGGTGTTTCGAGCCCTGCCAGCAATCGCAGCAGCGTCGTTTTTCCAGAGCCAGAAGGTCCAACCAATGCGAGTAAGCTACCCGATTCGATCTCAAGTTTTACATGAAGATCACTGGCCCCTTCAGCAAACAGGCGTGGTATGACAACGTCGATGTGAATCATACCGTTACGCGTTTATTGATGCCATATACCAACAACAAAATGGCAAACGAAAGGCCCAGCAACAAAGCTGCGTAAGTATGGGCCGTTTCGAAATGAAGCAATTCGACTTCGTCATAAATGGCGATGGAAGCGACGCGGGTCTGACCAGGTAAGTTTCCGCCAATCATTAGCACCAGGCCAAATTCGCCAATAGTGTGGGCAAACGTAAGAACAATGCCGGTGAGCAATGCAGGTTTACAGTTGGGTAACAAGACACGCCACATCGTTCGACTGCGCGATTGGCCTAATGTGTAGGAAGCTTCCCGCCAGGAAATAGGGAGATTTTCTATACCAGCTTGAACCGGATGCACCATAAACGGCAAACTATACAACAACGAAGCCACGACTAAGCCTTCGAACGAAAATACAAGCTGAAGATCGACCGTTTTTAACAGCCAGGCCCCGAATGCGCTGGTCGGACTGAAGGCTACGAGCAGGTAAAAGCCAACAACCGAAGGTGGCAATACCAGCGGGAGACTAATCAGGGCTTCGACTACTGGTTTGAATCGAAAGCGACTAAGCGCCAGCCAACCCGCTAAGGGAACGCCGATCAGGAGTAAAATGAAGGTGGTGATACCCGCTAAGCGTAAGGTTAGCCAGATGGGTTCCCAGTCGATGGGCATGATTATCAGATTCAGGAAGCGGGCGAACGGTAGCCAAACTGTTGCAAAATACGCCGGGCCGCCGGACTACGCAAAAACTCCATAAACTGCTGGGCTTCTTTCGTTAGGGTGCTTCGTTTCAAAACGACAACCCCTTGTGCAATCGGCGAATAGCCTGTTGTTGGCAAGTCGATCCAGTGTCCGCGCTTCGTCAGGCTAGGGTCGAGCACCACCGATTTGGCCGTAAAGCCTATCTCGGCTGCGCCAGTCAATACGTATTGGTTCACCTGGGCGATGCTTTCGCCGTAAACAACTTTGGGCTGTACCTGATCCAATAACTTTTTGTATTTCAGGAACGAAACAGCTGCTTCTCCGTATGGAGCGGTAGCCGGATTTGCAATGGCAACGTGGTGAACAGAAGGATCAGAAAGTACTTTTAAATCGGCAGTTAATGGTAGCTCACTTAGCGTCCAGAGTACCAGAGAGCCATACGCATAAATAACGGGAGCGTCCACCGTTAATCCTGCTTTGTGCAGTGTTTGCGGATAATCCATATCAGCCGACAGAAACACATCATAAGGTGCTCCCTGCTGAATTTGGGTGGTAAGTTTACCCGATGAGTTCACGATAGACTCCACCTCGACGCCCGTCTTTTTCTGAAACGCCGTTTTTAACTGTTCCATCACGAACTGCGCATTAGCCGCCACTGCTACGCGCAGAGGCTGGGTCTGCGCTAACAGTGTTACGGGAAGCAGAAGAAGGGAAAGAAGTAGTTTTTTCATAAGGCAAAGAATTCGAGGCTATTTTTTGGTAGTTAAACTCGTTAAATGCGGATTCCCGAATTTTGGATTATTGATAAACGTACTATCCGTAAACAAATGCAAAAAGGCAATCAGATCCGTCTTTTCTCCCGCAGTCAAATGAAATCCGTTTGTATGACCCGGCAGCTCACGACTTAACGTCGGGCTGGCCAGAATGTGCTCACTATAATGATCCAGCACGTCATTCAGCGTTGCCAATCGACCGTCGTGCATGTAGGGAGCCGTTAGCGCAACATTTCGTAAGGTCGGTACGCGGAATCGTCCGTGATCGAGTTCCAGTCCGGTAATCCCCTGCCGACCAGAATCAGTCGCTTTCTGCTCAAGGCCGTTGTTGTGAAATAATTCCTGATAGAGTTTTGGGCCTCCGTGACAATGAGCGCAGTTGCCACCCCGAACATTCCGCTCCATCGACGGTGCAACATTGAATAACTGTAAACCCCGTTGTTCCGATTCAGTTAGTTTATAATTTCCCTCCAAATACTGGTCGTAGGGCGAATTAGCTGAAATCAGCGTTCGTTCAAATTGGGCGATGGCTTTGCCGATACGTGCATCAGTAATCGTGTCGGAGCCGAAGACACGTTTGAAAAGGGCAGGGTAAGAAGTCGTTTTTTGTAAAACCTGGGCTGCTTCGCCCGGAGCTAACCCCATTTCGTCGGGATGCGCCATGGGGACCAGCGCTTGTTCTTCGAGACTACTCGACCGGCCATCCCAAAACAACTGTCTTACCCACAATAAATTGACTAAGGACATTGAATTCCGTTGGGTACGTTTTCCAGTAACGCCGACACTCAAGGCCTGTCCATCGGTAAATGCGCGCGCTTGCTGGTGGCAACTTGCACAGGAGATGGTTTTCGTAGACGATATACTGGGTTCGTAAAATAACATCCGCCCGAGATAAACGCCCTCCTGCGTCGTAGGATTATCGGCGGGAATGGTAAATCGCCCCCCGAATGAAGCGGGGTAATGGAGCGCGTATGGGCCTGTTGGCACAGGCTCGTCAACCGTCCAGGCCGAAGCCAGAACGGCAACAAACGCCAAACCAAGACCGATATGACCAATACGCATAACCCGTTTTTTAATGAAGAATGAAGAATATCGCTGGAGCCTTATTCTTCACTCTTAATTCTTCATTCTTAACTTATTTAGCGAACCGCACCTCAATCGACTTCACCTCCCGAATCCAGCGGGCAGGTTTTTTCTCACCGGGAACCACCACCCGATAAGGCCCAACACCCTGAGGTAGTGGCGCTCCATCGACGGCGTCGGCCAGGACAATTACCCGGCTGGCAAAATCAGGATCGATTTCAGCGAGTGCGAAAATGACTTCATAACCGTCGATCGCTTTTATAGCAACGTACTTGGTCAGGTTTTCGCCCCGAAGCGCACTGCCTAGCGTAGCTCCCGCCTGCTTGAGCAATTCCGAAAGCGGTATCCCAGAATATTTATGTTCCTTTGCATCCCGATCATTACCCGTTACCTCGGTATGTGGCATCGCTTTCAAATCGGCGGCTTGCAGCGTCAATGGTTTGGTTACCTCGCCTGAGATGATCAGCACGGTCTGTGCTCTTAGGTTGATAGGCATCAAACCCGCTATCAGCAGAAAAACAGCCAGCCATCGGGTCAAATTAATAATCAATTTTTGTCGATTCATAAAGAATGGTCAATTTGGAGAAATCAAGCCGTTATAGCTGTGTAAATATAACGTCTGTTGACTCAATAAGATGCGTCCGCTTTCTTTTTCACCTGCTAATCGACAGTTCTGGATCAGGCAGATTAGCTATTTGTTCATAAGCCTCGTTAGCCTGTTTGTGATCGTATGGCTACCAAAAAACAGAACATGGCTTACCAAAACCGTTGATCGATTTTATACGCAACAGCAGACACTTGGGAAACAAACTGACGTTTCGGTTCGTAAACGGGAAGGGTATAAGGAGGCTTATGTGTACACCGAATTAATCCGGCAACGTACTCAACCTACTGATTACTTTCTGATTCCTCCCCAACGGTACTTGATTCGAAACGCCTGGCAGGAAGGGAAAGCGAATGGATATGCCTGGTTGTACCCAAGTGTGCTATACTATCACCTTGGCAAGTCAGTTCATTTGCTCGATATGACCGCGCCTGATTCGCTGTTGCAACAGGCAACGCATACGTTTTGGGTATACGACAACAAGATTTTTCTATTGACATTCAAGGACCATAATCGCCCTTTAGTTATGGCCGAATTCAGGAAGTACGATCCTCATTTTTTTGCCTATACACCTCAACAAGCCAAGGCTTATTATAAGACATCAAAACCATGAGTTTGTCCCTTGTCTTTGTTATTAGCGCACAATTTCTACTTGGCTTTGGGCTGGTTACTCGCCTGCGA
Organism: Spirosoma arboris; assembly: GCF_009754945.1. GTDB lineage: Bacteria > Bacteroidota > Bacteroidia > Cytophagales > Spirosomataceae > Spirosoma > Spirosoma arboris. The sequence goes on along the minus strand of NZ_WPIN01000014.1, from coordinate 129,343 downwards.
GCACTGACGAACGGCTTTAGTTTACTGGGGCTTTCGATGTTAGCAGGCCTGGGAGTTAGTTCAATACTGCCCGTAATTTTGCAACTGATTCATCTTCCCATCGCTCCTACTCCGATGTTTCTGGGATTAGCTGTAATGGCTTGCCTGTCCCTGATGCTGGTACGTGGGCAACTAGGCTATCTACGTTCGCTATTTACGTGGGAACGACTGTCCTTTCGGCTCTGTGAATTGCCGTTTCTAGTCTTCTGGGGCTATTTATTGTTCATCAGTGCCTGGAAATGCGCCTGGTTTCCGAATATTCCATTTGACACGATCGTCGGGCCTGATCTGGTGGCAACGTTTGCCGTCAGGGAACACACCTTAGTCTCGTCGGTCTTTACAGAGCATTTACCATCTGTTTCGGTTTTCAGTAATCAGCCGTTCTATGCTCCGTTTACTACCATGCAACAGATCATTTATTTACTGGCAGCAGACGGAGTTGGGCCATTTGTGTTTGGGAAGATCTGGCTGACGATTCTGGTCGTTTCGTTCGGATTGTTTTTATATGCTGAACTTCGCGAACGAATCCATCCACTACTTGCGGATCTATTGATCACAATTCTGGCCTGCTCTCCAGAACTATTTGCCTACACCTTTCTGGTGCAAACCGATTGGGCCAATGCGGCCTTCTTTGCCTCGGGAGTTATCTTATTGCAACGTTACCTTGAATCAAGACAACGCGGTTCATTTGTTGGAAGCGCCCTTTTACTAGCCATTGCCTGCTGGACTCGTACCGAAACTATTTTCTTTGTGCCAATTGGCTCGCTGCTGGTACTTGTACAATCTGCCGACATTCCGAAAAGCAAGGCGCTTGTTCGTGCAATTGCTTTATCAATCGCCTGTTTATTACCAATTATCTTCTGGAATTACGTCTTCTTGCGAGGTTACATTCCTATCTCCTCGACTGCGAATCTGAGCGCAATCCATGCAGTAACCAATGGTTATCTGACCCAGCTCATCAGGGTATATTCCAACATGAACAATCAGGTGGTTTTCGATGCGGTTTACTGGGGCTATGCTGTTTGGGTTTGCCTGATCCTGGCTTTCGCAAACATTGTCGTTTTTCGCGACAAACGTGGGCTTACCGTACTCCTCTGGATAGCAGGCACCTACGCTCTATTTGGCCTTATTATTCAGCATGTAGATGGTGCCAACGTTCCCTTCACTTTCCGGCGTGGATTCTTCAAACTTCTGTTCCTGATGTACTTCTACCTCGGCACCACGAGCCTGTTTCGATGGCTATCAGATTGGCTTTATCGGTGGGAAGGACGTAGCACGTTAGCGCGCTCAGTAGGCTAACTGGCTGGGACTTAATCGTTATGGTTTAATGATCCAGACGGTATTTATATCATGTGATGAAATCCATACGCTTTTATCATTCGTCACTCGAACGGCACCACTGCCCGAGATTGGCCCATATCGCTTATCAACAGAATTGGTTTTGGGATTTATAGTAGCCAGAAAAACAGTTTTATTTCCTCTGACCCAAACCTTACCGGCTCCAGCAGCAATATCACCACCTAAACCAGTTGCTTTCACATCAATTGTTGCGATTAATTTATTCGTGTAAGGGTCAATCCGACTGACGGAACCATCGCCCTGATTGAGCGTCCATACGCCGTTTTCCCCGACGGCAAGAAAGCGGGGCACCATACCAGTCGGTATCGTAACAACCACTTTATTCGTCTGCGGGTCAATTCGCTGAACCGATCCTGCATTTGTACCTGCGCCTGGTCTGTTTTTACCCTGACCGGTATTGGTTATCCATACCGCACCGTAGCCAAACGCGACACAATAGGAAAAGGGTAATACTCTGATGGTTGCCTGTAATTTATTGGTTTTAGGGTCGATACGGGCTAAAATTCCTGTGCTATCGGAAAGTACCCATACGGAACCGTCACCCACCGCAAGGCTTAATTCCCCGTGCTTATCCGCCAATCCCGTTGGTATTTTGGCCACTAGTTTACCGGTCAACCGATCAATTCTATAAATTGATTTATCGCTACAGTTAGCCACCCATACGGCACCAAATCCAACAGCCATGGCGCCACAGGGTTCGGGCACCGGAACACTCAGGATGGGTTTATTAGTTGTCGGCGACAGTTTATCAATACGCTTTACATTGGTGATCCAGACATTATTGTTGTCAGGTACAAGAAAATCAGGGTACCCATCCAGCTTTAAAACAACCGTTGCGACGTTCGTAATTGGCAATTCCGTTGACAGCGAACTCTGTTGACCACGCACCGCATAGCTTAGCAGTAAAAACGAAGAGGTAACAAACAGGTGTTTCATAATCCAAACTCATTCGTATTTTTCTACATACTCCTAATCCACAATGGCTTAGCTTCCATGACGTTGTTATAAATCGCGCAATCTTCTGCATGAGCGCCGGGCAGATAACCAATGCTCATTAGAAACTCGTTGACGATTTCACCACCCGTAAAGCGGAACGTCTTTTTAAAGAGCTTCACCCACTCGGCTTTTGTCTTTGGGTGGTTCAGTTCCAGCCATTTCTCAAATGAACCGTGTTCCTCTTGTAGCCGCAATATAGTTTTGGCGTTATCGATGGCAGCGTTCACTTTCAGTCGGTTGCGGATGATGCCCGGATCGGATAGTAGTCGCTCCCGGTCAGCATCGGTGTAGGCCGCCACGGTTTGCAGATCAAAATTATCGTACGCTTTTCGGAAAGTCGCTTCCTTTTTCAGAATGGTTTCCCAACTCAGCCCCGCCTGATTGATTTCCAGCACCAATCGACAAAACAGTTCATTATCGTCATGAATGGGAAAGCCATACAGGTGGTCGTGGTAGGCTTTATGTAAGGCTTTACGCTCTTCGGACATTGTGTCAATGGCGCGGCAATAGGACATGGGCTAATTGGGTTTGAGGGTTTGCGGGGCTCATCAATCGATCGATATTTTTGGCTAGTGCGATTTTGACAGCGTGCGAACTGGTAAGGGAAAGCGCCTTTTCAAAATGACGTACTGCTTTTGCGTTGTCAAGATCGGTGTAGAGATAACCCAGCAGGGAGTAATAATAGTGATTATCGATAAGCTTTAATTTTTCGGCCTCACGAATAGCTTCCTCTTTTCCATTCGCTTTCGCCAGGGCAAACGTCCGGTTTAGGGCAGCCAGGGGTGAATACTCCAGCATAAGCAGTTGATTATAAAGCTGCAAAATACTTTCCCACTTTTCAGGAGAGTCTTCCTTATGCGTATGCCAGTAGGCAATTCCAGCTTCCAGATGGTACTTAGTGAGTTGATCACCGGTAGAAGCCTGATTTAAATAATAAGTGCCCTGCTCAATCAATTCCTGATTCCATCGTGTTTCGTCCTGATCCTGGTACAAAATAATCTCACCCTGCTCGTCGGTTCGGGCATCGAATCGGGAGGCATGAAAACTCATCAGGGCAAACAGGGCATTAACGGCTGGTTTATTCGTGGCTTCGTTTTCGATCAACAAGTACGTTAGTCGCATGGCTTCGGCGCATAAATCTTTCCGGAGCAGTACGTTTTGGGCCGTCGAAAAATAGCCCTCGGAGAACAGTAAATACAGGGTTGTCAAAACCGTTTCCAGTCGGTTGTTAATTTCCGATATCGTGGGTTGTTCAATTTTTATCCGGGCTTCTTTTAATGCAGACTTTGCCCGGTTAACCCGTTTATAAATTACGTCTTTATTGGTCAAAAAGGCGTCTGCAATTTCCTGAATGCCAAAGCCACAAAGCAAATTCAGCGCTAGTGAAATCTGTGATTCACTCGAAATGTGTGGATTGCAAACCGTAAAAATCATAGCCAGTTGACTGTCGGCAATGTTCTTCGTCGACAGATCAAGGTCAATTTCTTCTCCTTTGGGTGTATTGTATTTTATATCGGCCGACAGCTTTTGTTCGAAAAGGGCATTCCGTTTTAAGTAATTCTTCGTTTTATTTTTTGCGACCGTATATAGCCACCCAGTCGGATTTTCGGGTATCTGATTGAGGCTCCACAATTCGGTGGCCGACAGAAACGTATCGCTAACAATGTCTTCAGCAATTTCAATATGCTCAATACCAAACAAATAACAGAGTACCGAAACCAGTTTTCGGTACTCTGTTCTGAACAAATGAGGCAATAGTTCGCTCTCGTCCATTTTTAATTTATTACACCGTTGGCATAGCCATACGCACTTCAACAACGGCACCCCATTTCAAAACTGGGCATCCCTGAGCAATTTCAACAGCCTCATCATAATCAGCCGCTCTGATCATAAGTAAGCCCCCAACCGATTCTTTAATTTCGGCATATGGACCATTGAGTACTGTGTTGTTTTGCTTGATAACCCGCCCACCCGCATCCCAGCGTTTGGGAGGGCTGACAAGTTTGTTTTGAGCCGCAATTCCTCCGATCCAATCCTGAAACGGCTTGATGGAGGCTTGCATTTGTTCGGGCGATGGACTGGCATCTTTGCTGGTCAGGTCCCGGTGAATTACTAACAGGAATTCGTTCATGGCGCTTTTTAGTGGCAGAAAGTTAGTGGTTATTTGACATGAACTTAACCGAATTGGCCAACCCGATAGCTTCCTGGAGTAGTTATGTCCATGAAGGCATGATTGAAGCGATTCCAGGTGTTGATCGTGGTAACGGCCAGTGTCAGATCAATTAGTTCTTCATCAGAAAACTGTCCTTTTGCCTGACTGTAAACATCATCCGGAACATGACAGGCAGTAACGGCCTCGGCCCAGGCGAATGCCGCTCGCTCCCGGTCGGTATAATACGGCGATTCGCGCCAGGCACTTAAGCCATATAATCGTTGCTCCGTTTCTCCTTTGGCGCGGGCGTCTTTGTAGTGCATATCCAGGCAATACGCACAGCTGTTGATCTGGGATACGCGAAAGTAAATCAGGTTCTGAAGTGCTTCATCAATGTGCGATTTCTTTAAATAGCTACCAATCCCAAAAAGCGTTTTCAGAGCGTTTTGCCCTTTTTCCTGGACATTCAATCGTTGTTCCATTTGTCTGAGTTTTTGTTTTACGACTCATTGACAATCGAACTTTCCGGATTGGACAAATTGGCAAAACTTTTTTTAACGTGAGGTATTCAGTGTAAGAGGAATGACAAAAAAATTATCAATTAAACGACTGCCTGAATTCAATTGGCGATACGTTTGTCTTGCGCTTGAAGATCTTGTTGAACGATTGGGGATGTTCAAAACCAAGCTGATAGGCAACTTCGGCGGTAGTCAGATTACTCGTACTTAGTATTTCTTTCGCTTTGTCAATCAGCTTATTGTGAATATGTTGCTGGGTATTCATTCCCGTAAGCGACCGGAGCATATCGCTCAGGTAGTGGGGCGAAACCGCCAGTTGTTCGGATATATACTGAACCGTTGGTAAGCCCTCTATTAATGGTTTTTGGCTGTCAAAATAATCGGCTAGCAGCGTTTCCAGCTTTGTCAGTATATCGTGATTGGCGGCTTTGCGAGTAATAAACTGTCGGTTGTAAAAGCGGTTGCTGTAATTGAGCAATAACTCAATCTGCGAAACGATCACATCCTGACTGTATTGATCAATCGGCAACGCCAATTCTTCACCAATACTTCCGAACACGCCCATGATGGTCTCTTTTTCCTTCTCTGAAAGGTGCAGGGCTTCATTGGACGAATACGAAAAGAAGCCATAGTTTTTGATCGTCTTTCCTAATGGATACGGACGGAGAAAATCAGGGTGAATGATCAGCGTAAAACCCTCGTATTCACCGCGCGGCCTCGATTCTGTAATCAACTGATTCGGCGAAACGAAGCAGAGGCCGCCTTCATCAAAATCATAATAACTCTGCCCATAGCGCACCTTGCCGGTATAATGCTTTTTGTACGAAATCTTGTACATATTCGTCATCATGCCCTTGGCAATTTCATCTGTATTCGCCCTGATGTCCTGATAATTACTCAAGCTCACCAGCGGATGCAGCGGCTTTGGTAATCCCAACGCTTTGTGTAGTTCAGAAACAGAATGGAATACATAGGGTGGAGTGGGTTCTTTTTTCATCTCACAACGTGGCCATATCAATCACAAAGCGGTATAACACATCTCCTTTCAGCATCCGTTCAAAAGCGGTGTGAATGTCTTTGATATCAATCAGTTCTACATCAGCTACGATGTTATGTTCGGCGCAGAAGTCCAGCATTTCCTGGGTTTCCGGCAAACCACCCGCGCCCGAACCAGACACTATTTTATTGCCTGTAGCCAACGTAAACGACGAAACTTGCCAGGGCTCGACGGGCATACCGACGTTGATATACACGCCATTCGTTTTCAGTAAGGCGAGGTAAGGATTAATGTCGTGGTCGGCAGCAACGGTATCAATAATGAAGTGGAACGACCGTAACGCCGACTTCATCTGCTCATCATCTTTCGTGACCACAAAGTGATGCGCGCCCAGCTTTCTTGCGGCTTCTTCTTTACCCGGCGATGTACTCAGAACGGTTACCTCCGCGCCAAACGCTACGCCGAATTTCACGGCCATGTGGCCCAATCCACCTAGGCCAACCACCGCTAGTTTATGCCCTTTGCCAACCTTCCATTTTCGTAAGGGCGAATACGTTGTGATGCCTGCACAGAGCAAGGGAGCCACACCGGCAAAGTCCAGTTTATCAGAAACATGGTGTGCAAAATCTTCATTCGAGACGATGTTGTTCGCATAACCGCCATAGGCAGGCATACCGTAGTGATCGAGATTATTATAGGTCACGACCGGACTTACGGCACAGAATTGCTCCTGTCCATTTTTACAGTCTTCACATTCCCGGCACGAATCGACCATGACGCCAATGGCGGCCCGGTCGCCGGGCTTAAACTTCGTTACATGGCTGCCTACCTGCGCAATAATGCCCACAATCTCATGACCGGGCACCATCGGAAACAGGCCAGGGAACCATTCGTTGCGGGTCAGGTGAATATCAGTGTGGCAAACTCCACAGTAGGCAATGTCGATCAGTACGTCGTGGGGGCCAACTTCCCGCCGTTCAAAATTCCAGGGTGCTAAATCGGTTTCAGCACTTTGCGCTGCATATCCTTTCGAGTGAATCATAATCGCTGTTATCAACTTTTGATCACAAAGGTCTTCGCTGGCGATAAGATGACTGTAGCCGAATCCCCGTTTGTAGTAGCCAAAATGGATCGGAAGATGTAGAGCAAGTTTAATTTGGCTGAATATCGGCACAGATTGTGCCTCCTTTTTCGACAGGATTTACAGGATTAAACAGGATTTTTAGCCACTGGAAATCCTGTTTAATCCTGTAAATCCTGTCGAAAAAATTGGTCTTACATCTTCTTTGTCCTGGATTTAGCGATCTTCCCTAATACAACTTTGGCGTTTTCGCCCATAATCTTATCAACTTCCTCGCTAGTCAAGCCTTTCGATTTTAAGGCTTCCGCTACCTGAGGGTATTGGGTATAGTTGGTTAAAACCGGTTTGAAGTTTGCCGCCATATCGGTGCCAATTCCCACGTGATCAATGCCGACCACATCGACCAGGCGCTTGATGTTATCGACATATTCGTCAAAACTTTTATTGAATCCCGAAGGCCAGGCTCCAATAACTCCACCCGTATCAGCGACTACTTTTGCATGCTCTTTTGAAATAGCTCGGAGGGCAATTGGGCGATCGGCATCCATTTGCAGAATACTATGCGATAAAATGATCGGGGCCTTCGTCAGGTTGGCCACATCTTTAGCCGTTTGAAACGAAGCGTGAGCTACGTCAATCGCCATACCTAATTCATTCATCCTTTTTACTACGTCTTTGCCAAACGGAGATAACCCATTGAACGTCGCTTCAGCCGTCTGAAGGTCGCCGAGGTTATTGGGTGCATAGTGCACTAATTGTATGGAGCGAACCCCGTCCTGATAAGCTTCTTCGATCCGGCCCACCTGGTCATCTAAAAAATCGCCCCCTTCCACAGCCAGATATGCAATGGGACCATTATTCTTGGTGCTCAGGTCGTTAAGATCCGTTGAAAACGGGACTGACACTTGTGCAAACACCTCTTTTACCCGTTGAATCTGGCGCTTATATTCTGTCCAGCCCTCTCCCGGCGAATATTTCCGGGTAATGATGATTCCTTTGGGGCCTGGTTTTATCAGGGGCGCATCGGCCACCAGGGCGAGAAATCCGCTGGTCAGATGGCCTTCCTTCATATCGCTGACCGTTTGGGGAAGCATTGTCTCTGCGTTATTCGCAAAGGTATGTTCGGCCATTGACCAGCCGGGATGGCAGTGAAAATCAAAATAGATTGATTTCTTAGGCGCTGGCATTGCAAAGCCTGACAGTCCATCGACGGACAACCAGGAAGCACCAGCCGCTATTGTACATACATTTTTCAAAAACTGCTTTCGCGTTTGCATAGGAAGGTTTTCTAGAAAGAGGTTGTATTCGCAACTGTAAGATAGGATTTCTTCGGTTAACCAGTAACGGTTAATTTGCAGGCATGAACTATCATGTATACCTACTCGCGTTAGTAGCCTGTTGCTGTTTAGTAACCCCAACGAGCGTTCAGGCGCAGGGCCACCACGTAGCGTACCGAGAGAGTCAGGAAGATTTTCTGAATCCTGAACGAGGTTTTTACATTCCTATTTCTACTTCGTCAGCCAAATTTGTACCACTTGATGCAGCTACGCTTACGACCTATCGAACCCAGCCCCAACGTGTCTCAAAGGCGACCTATTCAATCTACTGTTCGTTGGTGTATCGGAGCTATCGGCTGGAAACGTTTAAAGATAGTCCGCTCAGTGAGGACTTCCTGGAAAAAGTACGGGCCGATTTTGCCATTGCCCGCGCCACTGGCGTCAAATTCATTCTTCGATTTGCCTACACCGATAAAGCCACCACCGGCGATTGTCCCGATCAATATAAAATATGTCCGCCCTATGGCGATGCGCCCAAAGCGATTGTGTTGAAACACATTAGCCAGCTAAGCCCTTTGTTGCATGAAAATGCCGATGTCATTGCCGTTTTTCAGATGGGTTTCATTGGCATTTGGGGCGAGAACTACTTCACTGATTATTTCGGTGATGCCTCTACCAATGGGCTGGCTGTCGTGCCCGATAGTAGCTGGCAGGATCGAAACCAGGTATTGGCGGCTCTCCTGAAAGCACTACCCGCCGACCGTATGGTACAAGTGCGTACACCGCAGATTAAACAACGGTTTGTCTATGGTCCCAAAGCGCCAATTACATCGGCTGCTATAGCTGATGTTGCTGGTTTTGGGCGTGCTCCAGCCGCGCGGATTGGCTTTCACAACGACTGTTTTCTTGCCAGCCCCGACGACTATGGGACATTTTATGACGTGGGTAATTCGTCGACCAAGCGCGGTCCCGCTACGGATGTGCTACGCCAGTATATGGCACAGGACAGCCGATATACAGCGGTTGGTGGCGAAACCTGCGACGATGCTTTCAGCCCTCAAAATGATTGCGCGCCCCTTGGCCGTGCTGAACAGGAAATGGCGTTGATGCACTATAGCTACCTGAACGCCAGCTATAACAATGAGGTAAACAACGACTGGCAAGCCAATGGCTGCATGGACAACATTCGTCGCCGACTCGGCTATCGCTTTGTACTTCGTACCGCTACGTTCGCCGAATCAGGGAAGGCGGGTAAGCCTGTAAACATTGCGGTAACTATTGATAATGTTGGATATGCTTCTCCCTACAACCCAAGGCCACTTCAACTCATTTTGCGTAATACGAAAACGGGAGTAGTCTACACACTTCCCTTACAAACGGATGTTCGACGGTTGCTGCCCGGCTTGCATCAGATTCGTCAGTCGGTCAAGCTTCCTGACGCTATAAAAGCAGGGCAGTACGAACTACTTTTAAATTTCCCGGATGGGTATGCCTCACTGGCGACGAACCCAGCTTATAGCATTCGACTGGCCAATGATGGGCTCTGGGAAACCCAAACGGGTTTTAATAAATTGAACCATGTGCTCACGGTTCACTGATTGTGGGGCTTGTTGGTCAGTAGACCATTGGGCGAATAGAAACCTGTGCTCATAAATACCAGCGGAGTTTCAATTTCACTTATAAGGTGGGCGTTCGGGATAATGAAAAAAGCAGCTTAAATTCAGGAAAGTGTCATTTGTTTATCATCTAACTCTACGTTAAAATTCACCTTTGCGCCTAAGGCAGAAAATACTTTCAGGATTGTTTCAAATCTGGCATTCGTCACACTATTCTCTAATTTAGATATTTGTGCTTTTTGAACACCCACTAAGTCACCTAATTGTTCTTGGGTCAAGTGACGTTCTTTTCTGGCTTGTCTAATTGCACTCCCTAATAGTTCGATTTTCAGTTCATTTTCAAACGTATCGCGCCGTTGTGTTCCTATTTTGCCGATATGCTTATCGATCATTGTATCAAGCGATACTGTTTTTAATTTCTTCACTACATTCCTCATTTCATTTAAGTTTAGGTGGTGAAAGTTTTTGTCCTTCCCTTTATATCAAATTACTTGTTTCAAATTATAGGACTTTCCTATAAAAATACTTTAGTCATACGGCCGATACCGGATGAAATTATTATAGCAGTTATATGACTCAAACGGCCTATAAGAACTCCAAAGGAGTGGCATAGCTTCACGACAGATATCACTCCTTTGGAGTTCTTATAGGTGCTCTTTGGCTAATTTTCTATAAAAATGACACCTCTTCGAGGTTGTAGTCTTATTCCAGAAAATCTCGCTATAACTGCCTTTATAAAGGTAAGTATAACAGACAGTCAGTACAATTCTTATTGTCATTCTTAGCGGCTAGACCAAACTGGCAACTTGTTGCCTAACTTTCGTGTAGGAAGTCAATTGATGACAGCCTCGTATCCATGAACGCTATCTATAGTAAACGATTCGGCCTGTTTCGCAATCCGGCCGTTCGGCGTGAATTGCAATCCCTCGATCCTATCCGCGATAACCAGCGTATCGTGCATTTACTGACTGCTTACGAATTTCCCTTCGATATAACCCGCTCCCTCGAACTGGCTCTGTTTCATACCTACGCCAGTCCGCGCGTGTCGGGACTACTGGCCCGAACGGGCGAATTTGAACGACATGGCCAGAAACGCTACGATGATACGAGCCGACTAATTTCGGAGTTTATGGAATCGGGTTACGACAGCGAGAAAGGCCAACGCGCTATTGCTCACATGAATAAGATTCACGGACACTATCGTATTGACAATGCCGATTTTCTGTTTGTGCTAGCCACGTTTGTCTTCTACCCTATTGATTGGCTCAATCGTTATGGCTGGCGGAAACTGACGCCTTCGGAAGAACAGGCTCTTTTTTACTTTTTTCGGGAAGTAGGCCGGCGCATGAACCTACGCGATCTTCCCAACGATCTGGCTGACTTACGCGCTTTTACCGATGCCTATGAGGATAGATACTTTCGCTATACAGAAAGCAATCGTAAAATTGCCGATGCGACCGTGCGGATTGTTGAGGGATGGTTTCCCCGATTTCTGCATCCGCTTGTCCAGCCCACATTTGCAGCGCTCATCAACGATAAATTACGGATGGCTTTTGGTTACCAACGGCCGCCCAGTTGGTTCACGGGGTTAACAACAAGCGCGTTATGGCTACGCAAATGGCCACTGCGCTGGATTACCTTCAAACCTTACCCTTCTCTGATTGCCAAAACCACTTTCCGCTACTATCCCGATGGTCCACCGGATATTGAGGCCGTTGGCCCGGATGGGCTTTTATAAAACCAGTTACATGTAGGCCTTTCGCCTGGAGCCGTACCACGGTTCTTCGTGACGCTTAATTAAACCGTGGCACGGCTCCAGGCGAAAGGCCTAACATTATTTCTTTGCCACTGGCAGAAAAACATTAACCGCTGGATGCATGGTATAAAGCCGATACTGGGAGCCGTCGTTGACCAGAATACCGCTCGATGTGTTGCCTTTCATAATTGGATTTCTCGTGTACTTCGTCCAGTGAATCAGGTCATTCGATACGGCAACGTTGGTTGACCACTCGTGCCAATCGGCAAAGGCCGATGCGTGGTAATAGGCGTAATATAAGCCTTTATAGCGAATCACCTGATTCATAGCAACGGCATACAAATCATACTCTTGCGGGCCTTTGGCAAGAACTGGTTCATCCTGCACGTTGGTCCACACCTTCAGATCTTTTGAGGTTGCCAGCCAGACCGCCTGATCATTTCGTTCGTAAAAAAGATACCAGACATCCTTCTCCTTCCAGATCGTTGGTGTTCCATACGGCCCTTTACTAAGGGGTTGATGGTTAGTATATCGAATCTCGATTGGCCCTCGCTCCTGCCAGTTAATCCGATCCGTTGAGGTAAGTAGGTGGGCCACATCATCCTTGCCTTCGGCAAACATATAATACGTGCCATCGGATTTGATTACGGACATATCTTCAACCCAGGTCGACTGATGAATAGGGTTGCCTTTGTAACGGGTCCAGGTCAGGCCATCAGGTGATGTAGCATAACCCAGTGACCAGGTCTGATCTTTCCCCTCCCGATACCCAGTGTACCAAAGATGATACTGTCCATTTTCCTGTAGAATGTATCCCCTTTCCCGAATTTTCTGATCCCAGGTATCCGTTCCTGTCCCGCTAAAAACCGGATTGGCAGCATAAGGCGTAAAGGCTGTAAGCTCTGCCGGGAAATCAGGCTCGGCAAGTATTGGCAGCGACGCCCTATCCAACAAAACCCATCCGCCAGACAGTATACAGGCGACTAAAACAACAAGAAGACCAGCATTCCGAATCATAAGTAGTTCAACTAGTAGTAAAAAAGGAAGCCATAAAGTTATGCCAGTTGTCATCAGTTTTTCTAGCAAAAAATAATAATTAAACAACACTGAACTACTCGCCGAATGGTACGTTTTACAACAGTAGACTCGCTATTCTATCATTACATTGTTGCACATTTGTCTTGCAAAACTGCTTTTTTGTTTCTTTAGCGTTCTAATTCATCCGTAACTATGCCTTCAAAATTTCGAGTTCTTGTCGTGGACGATGATTCCACGCTGCTTGGTATACTAAACCAAGCCTCCCAAACCAGTTTTCCCGAAGCTGCATTCACCCAGGTGGCCAACGTCAGCCAGGCCAAAACGTTTCTGAATACACTCGATGGATATGGGCCTCGTCTGGTACTGTTAGATATCAATTTAAAGGCTCCCGAAAGTGGCTTGGATTTCTTGTCCTATCTACGATTGGATAAACAAAACAGCCTGTTGCCCGTGGTTATGCTGACCGTTAGTGAAGCAGCTTCTGATGTTCGGCAAGCCTACGAATGGGGTGCCAATTCGTTTTCGGTCAAGCCATTTAGTTATAGCGATTGGCAAAGCTATTTGAAAGGGTTACGGAATTACTGGTTTGAAACCGTCACGCTACCCGCTGCTGTATACACAAAAAAATGAGCAGGGCTCGTTGCCTTCAATGGGCATAGCTGGAGCTTAAGAATTAACCCAATGAGAGGCCGTGAACCAATTATCAAACGAAATGGATGATTGGGATTTTAGTCCATTGACGACAAATTGGTTATGTTCATGATCGTAGGTATACTCGTGTATCCACTCCTGACTATGCGAGGCTGTCCACTCGATGGCGTCCAGGATAAACTCCATTTCGGCATTCGTCATCGTGGGATGCAGGGATAATCGTACCCAGCCTGGCTTACTCAGATGATCGCCGGATTGAATCGATGTCAAGAGTTCGTGCGATCTACGCGCATCAACCTGCAACAATACGTGTCCATACGTACCAGCACACGAACAGCCTCCTCGGGTCTGAATACCAAATCGATCATTCAGCTGTTTGACCACCAAATTATAATGGACTCCCTCCACAAGGAAGGAAATCACACCCAGTCTGTTTTTATAATGCCCTTCCAGTAGATGTACCTGTTTCATGGTTGAGAACCGATCAAATATGATCTGCAACAGTTCGTCTTCCCGTTTACGGATATTGTCAACGCCCATAGCTTCCTTCAGGCGAATACACATAGCTACTTTTATCCCCTGCAAGATGGGCGGAGTGCCGCCATCCTCCCGCTGTTCTATATCGGTGCTATAGACGTGCTCCTTCCAGGGGTTACTATACAGAATTGTGCCCCCTCCCGGCTGATCAGGAATGTGGTTTTTATAGAGTTTTTGATTGAAAATCAACACACCAGCCGTGCCTGGGCCGCCCAAAAATTTATGGGGAGAAAAGTAAATCGCATCTAAATGAGTTCCCTTTTCGGTCGGGTGCATATTGATGTCCACGTAGGGAGCCGAACAGGCAAAATCAACAAAACAGACTCCCTGGTAGGCATGAATTAACCTGGCAATTTGGTGATAAGGCGTTTGAATACCAGTCACATTTGAACAAGCTGTAATAGCCGCTATTTTATTTTTCCGATGTTTATACTGGTCCAATAAATCCTTAAAGCCATCGACATCAACATCCCCGTTCGCATCTGAAGGAATGATTTCGACCGTGGCAATGGTTTCCAGCCAGCTGGTCTGATTGCTGTGATGCTCCATGTGAGTCACAAAAACAATCGGCCTTAACGTCTCATCCAAAGACAGGTATTTCTCTAAACACCTGGGTACCGTAACCGCCTGACCAGTAGACACCACGGGATCGAAACAGTCTTCCTTTTTTACGTAATCCAGTAGTCGTTCCGGGAGTCTCAGGCCCAATAGCCGCTGCAACTTATTCACTGCTGCGGTCATGCCGCTACCGCAAAAAATCAGGACATCATCGCTCTGGGCATGAACATGGTGTTTAACAATGTCCTTAGCTGCTTCATACGCCTTTGACATCAGACTGCCTGTAAAGGTCGTCTCGGTATGCGTATTAGCCAGAAAAGGCATGATCTGCTGTTGAATACACTCTTCAATCGGTCCGTATGCCCGACCACTGGCGGTCCAATCCGCATAAAGTATCTCTTTTTTACCAAACGGGGAATCAAACGTTTGTTGCCGACCGATAATATTTCTACGGAAGGGAGCGAAAAATTCCTCTAAATCACTGGGCTGAACCATATCCCGATTTCAGTTATACCGCATGAAAAAATAAGGCTTACATATAGCGTTTATTTTGCCTGTTCAGCGCGATTTATTCCAAACATATTATGAGGCTTTTTACTAAACTGATCATTAAATAAAAAGGCCATGAGGATAATAGAGACCGCAAAACCAAAAACAATAAATAGCTGACTAATAGATGTTTTCTGAATAGGCTGTCTGGACATACGATCACAAACTTCGCCAGGGCAGTATTGCGCTTTTTCCTGATAAATTAGTCGATACACGGTACATCCTAAACAGATACCAAACGCCGATTCAAAAAACAGGAATACTAAGCAAATCAGGCAAACAATGCCGGTTATTGGGCTGTAGGCATTGACGACCACCAGTAGAATAAACATTGTGCCTGATAAAATGACACCAATGATCCAGGCAAACTTCTTTTGCTGAGCGCCAACATATTCAGGTGTTTGATTGCTAACGATTAACCGCCCAATGAGTAAGGCAGGTGAAAATTCAGGATTTATAAATACACGAATGAGGAAATCAGCCAGGAATACGGTTATCGCATATTTTGCCAGCAAAAAATCATTCTTAAATAGAATGAGCATGAGCGCCAAAAAGATGGTAAAAAAATAGATTCCCGCCGTTGCTCTTATCTCGCGCTCATTTAACACAGGAATGTCATATCCGTCTACGTGTTGGCCAAAGCCTACAATCTTATTCATGAGTTGTTGATTTGGTTTTTTATAGTAAATGTTGGTACGGCCTCGACTAGAGAATCAAGTTTTCATAAAAGTATAGGGACCATTTGCACTTTAAAAAAATATATGACAGTCGTGGGCATAGTCTACGTAATCGGACAGTTTTGCCTGAAATCTGACGTGCAGAACCACGTATCTATAAACAGGATACAACCTGAATGAACACGAACAAGGCGATTGAAAATCAGCCGTATAGATGATGTAGTGAATTTAGTTGAACCAAAAAATTTACGGGACAATAGGCATCGCTTGCAGGATAAGTGCACCTTTTAGCGTGATAAGCAGTATTCGACTAAATGGGCCGTTTCCGTTTGTCAGGTCAATAAAATATATTTATCTATTTACCGGACCCAGACAGGCGATGTTAATCAAACGGCGTATCTACAATGTACTTTTTTGGCTGGCCTATATCGGCGCCTTGATTATCGAGAAACCTACCTATATAGGTGACAGTGTAATTTCCTGTTTTTCGTACCTCTTTACGCTCCTCGTCCACTTTTCTCTATTTGCAGGTATGATCATCGCCAATAGCGCCTTGTTAATACCCTACCTGCTTGAAAAGCAACGGTTTGGCTGGTATCTCGCCAGCCTTCTTGTGTTACTCTCGGGATATACCTTCTGTATCAGCCGGTATAATCACATGATTCACGACGTTCTTTTTCAGGATGCCCTCACCAAAACCAGCGGTGGTTTCTGGGATAATTTTGTGTATGCTCTCTGTTGCACGGTCATTACGTCTATGCTGTACGTAACCCAGAAATGGTCAGACCAGCAGGAGCAAGTCAAAAATAGCCAGATCAACCAACTGCAAACCGAACTAAAATACCTGCGTTTGCAAATAAACCCTCATTTTCTGTTTAATGGCCTCAACACTGTTTACGGCTCGATTGACAAGGGTAACTTCCAGGCCAGGGATATGATGGTGCAATTTTCCGATCTGCTGCGGTACAATTTATATGAAGCCGACGTCGATATGATTGCGCTGGAGAAGGAAGTAAACTACCTGAAAAATTACGTGGCTCTGCAAAAAGCCCGCAGTAATGAGAATATGCAGGTTAGCTCTACCTTAACCTACCAGAACGGTGGAGTCAAAATTGCCCCGCTGCTTTTCATGGCTTTTGTCGAGAATGCGTTTAAATACGTTTCCCGGGATGATACGATTATCAACCGAATCATGATCCGGTTGAAGGAGGATGCAGGCCGGCTCGATTTTACCTGCGAAAATTCGTATGAAGAAACGGAACCTGATGTGGGCGGTATCGGCCTGACGAACGCCGTCAGAAGACTGGACCTATTGTATAAGGACCGGTACCAACTGGCGATAAAAAAAGAACAGAATCTGTATCAGGTGCATTTAATACTCACCCTATGAAGAAGCTCCGCTGTATTATTGTGGATGACGAGCCCGTTGCCCGTAAACTCCTGCATGAATTTGTCGAACAGGTACCCTTCCTGGACTGGCAGGGTAGTTTTGAAAGTGCAATGAAGGCAGACCTATTTCTCAGTCATACGACAACTGACCTGATCTTCCTGGATATTGAGATGCCCAAGATTTCTGGCCTCCAGTTCCTGCAAAAACTGGACATCGACTCGCTGGTGATTCTCACCACGGCTTTTCCTCGTTATGCCCTGGAAGGCTATGAGCTGGATATCATCGATTATCTATTAAAACCCTTTGCCTTTAGTCGATTCCTGAAAGCAGTGCATAAGGCCAAAGATTACTTTCAGCTGAAGCATGGGGCAACAACGAGCTTATCGCCTTCGTATCTGTTTATTAAAAGCGAAAAACGAATTGAAAAACTGGAATTGAACGACATTCTTTATGCGGAAAGTGTGGGCAATTATGTGCGTATTTACACCGAACGTAAAACGATCCTGGCTTATCTGACAATGAAAAGTCTGGAATCACAGTTGCCCGTAGAACAGTTTATCAAGATCCATCAATCGTATCTGGTCAACGGATCAAAAATCGAAGCGATTGAAGGGAACGAAATCAAACTAGGTGGCAAAAGCTTGCCCATGAGCCGCAATTATCGAGATGCATTGATGAAGTTGGTCCATCAGCGCTTATTAAAAAGGTAAAAACCTGACTGATCAAGTATTATAACCTTATCACTCAATACGCATAAAAGCTTGTAACCGGCCCAAACGAAAAGCCCCAACCCGTGAAGGGAGGGGCTTTTGTAGCCGGAGCTTATTTCTTTTCCAGCAGTTGCTTAACCAACTCGTCTACTATGTTAAGCAGGCTGTTGCCAAGACCAACCTTGGTAGGGCTGTCTAGGATGATAACTGGTTGGGTAGTGTTCACCCAAATTAGGGTAGAATTCGAATATAACGACTACTTCACGCCAATAGTCGTATAAAAACCAGTGTAAATCCAGTGACTTCGATGCTTCAATTTGCTCGAAAGCTGCTATCATAGCGCTATCCTGGAGAGGATGAGCCTTTCGAATGACAAACTTTAGTCCAGTATAAACTTCATTCAGCTCAGAGGGGCTAAATGCTACACCCCACTGCCGAGGTGGAATACCAGGAAAGACCACTTCCGTTGCTATGAACGTTTTGATGTATTCTTTCAATAATTGTACGTTTTTAGGAGAGGACATTGGGGTAGTTAGTTTTTACATGAAATACACCCAAAACCCTGCCAATTTGCGTTTTCATGCCACGAATAAGCGATATTTTGTCATAAATTTTTGAGTCGCTAAAAAACTGTAAATCTGTTGTTTACTTCTTTTAATAACAATAAACTATGATTTACTTTAGGCCCGATCATGACCACATTTAATTCTTGCATACCATCGCTTCGCTGTATATAATGCTCCTATTATTTCATTACAAAAAGGTATCCACTATGGCATTATCGTCAACTGCGGGTGATGCTGAATTGGTGGAGACAGGATAGGTCGATACCAGATAAGGGAGTAATTTATTTAGAATTAATCTACATAAAACAGGAGTGGCAGATTATCTTTGCACATTCTCCTCGTTATATGCCAGAACTAATACGCTCTACTGATCCTGTTCGAATCGATGAACAATCGTTTCGGGAGATATATTTGCAGCATTGGGAACAGGTATTTAATGTATGCTACAGTAACCTTCGTGATGTTGAAGTCGCCAAAGGAATGGTGCAGGATATTTTCAAATCGCTCTGGGAACGACGGGATGAACTGGAAATTACGACGTCTATTGAACGTTACCTCGTCCGGTCCGCAAAGTTTAAAGTGTTTGAACACCTGAGAAACAGTAAAATACGGCAGGAGTACGCTGCGGAGTGTATTACGCATAAAAGTACTGCCAGTAATAGTACAGAAAACGACGTTCTGTATAACAACCTGAAAGAGAAAGTCAGTAACCTGGTTGAGACATTACCCGCTCAGTGTCGGAATGTGTTTAGAATGAGCCGCGAACAAGGGTTATCCAATAAAGAAATTGCTTCGTTGCTTCTGATCTCAGAACGGGCCGTCGAATATCACATTACCCGCGCCCTATCGACGCTGAAAACAAATCTTTCCGAATACTTCACCTAGTTTATCTTTGCGACTTACGGTTATTCCTTATTTATGCTACTTTTACCATAAGCAGCTATTTTGCCGAAGCGCATTCATGGAGATTAGTAAGGAACTTATCGAAAAATACCACAACGGACACTGTTCGCCCGACGAAATAAAGGCGGTAGAGTCCTGGCTTTTCGATGATGAATTCACCGACGAACCTACGTTACCGTTACCCATTGGCGAAAGCAAGGCCAGAATTCAGAACGATATGTGGGAAGAAATCTCGACGGTGCTTCCCTCACGGCAAAAACCGGTCGTTCAGCTCTTTTTCAAGCCGTTCTGGCGACAGGCGGCTGCAATTCTCCTGGTTTCGCTGGCTGGACTTACTGCTTTTTATTTTAAAACTCAATCTACCGATACTGGTGTAATTATTGTCAATAACGTCTCGGAAACCGCTAACAAGGATCTTCAGGAAAGTGCCTATTCCCTGTCGGTTGGCCCAAAAAGCAACGTTGAGATTAACAACGAAACGGGACGAATTGAGTTTTGTGGGGCTATGCTGATCAACCCAAAACGGGATATTGAATTAACCATACAGGGTATCTGCGTTCGGCCCGATAAGGCAATCGAGAAAATGACCCTAAAAAAAGGACAACACTATATTGCACTGAACTACGGTAATGCATCCAACAACAATGAGGTGATTATTCTTTCGCAAGGCTCTCTCTCTGGCCTGCCACCTTTGATGCAACGTCACCTTATGATGCAGTTCAATATCTAAGAAAAGGTATGAAGGGAATCTCCTGGAACTGTTTCAGTACAGTATTGCTCTTTTTGGGATTAAGTCAACTCATTGCCTGTGCTCCAGAAAAAACGGGCGACCAACCGAGTCAAAAGAAAAAATACAGCCTCTACGTAATGATGAAGGACGGGGCGGAATATATCCTTCAAACCGATACAATCGACTCCGGCCATATCAATCCGCTTATACAAGGCGCCAGAGTTACTCCTTCCCGAATTTTTTACGAACTGATTGCCCACAACAACCACTATTATCGACTTAACTGGAAAAGTGGCCGGTTCCTACAAAATACGATCATCAACAAGGAGTTCGTTCAAACCGACTCGATTCAACTGGCAGGTACCTGGAGTGTTGACAACTACAACTGGCTCAGAGATACGTTGCTACTTATCGGCTACGACGCCAAAAACTCAAAAGTACGCTATGCCAAAATGAAGCTGGAGCCAATGAAGCTGATTGTAGAAGGCGAGGTTAATCTGCCGAAACCAGCGAACAGTTTCAACTCCATGTCTATCGGTTTCTCGACATTCCTGAATGGACACCTATATCTGGGTTATACCTACCATAAAACCGACCTGAACAGCTATACCACGAGCGATACATTGTACGTAGGCGAATTAACGTATCCCGGCCTGAAACCCATTCATACGACCAAAGATACCCGCTCAACGTATCCGGGAGGGATCAATACGCGGCAATCGCATTTCTTTACGGATGAGAAAGGGGATTTCTATTTTATCGCGTGTCCGGGTATTGCGTTGGGCGATAATCCATCCAAGCCCACCGGCATTTTCCGCATCAACAAAGCTACTGGCGCGCTTGATCCAACTTATTTTTTCAACCTGTCGGCTTCACCAATTCATAACCACGGCTATGGATTCTGGTATATTGGAAATGGCAAAGCCATCGTACGTACCGAACGAAAAGGACTTTTTAAAGGTATGGAGGATCATTATCTGGTTCCCCATTTCGATTTTTACGTACTCGATCTGGCTAAACAAACTACGACCCGTCTTGACTTGCCGCTTGACAAAGGGACGGCCCGCAATTGCATATTAATCGAAAATGGGTTGGTCTACATTGCCGTAAACCCCAACATCGGTGGCAACTACATCTGGATTTACGACCCCAAAACCAGTTCACTTCGCAAGGGAATGCATTTCGACGATCAGGTTGACTACATCCTGCGGCTGGAGCGATTAAATCCGTGATCAGTTAGTATTGCTGGGTAATACGAACATGTAGCACTAAATTTCCTGTTATTAATGAACAATAACAAGCTTGGCACAAAGCCGCATTATCAACTATTAGATGGACTTCGGGGGGTAGCAGCTATTATCGTGGTCTTCTTTCACCTTACTGAGCCACTTGCCAGCAGCCACCTTGACAATGTTGTAAATCACGGTTACCTGGCCGTTGATTTTTTCTTTCTGCTATCCGGCTTTGTCATTGGGTATGCGTACGACGACAGATGGGACAAATTAACCATCGGCGGTTTTCTTCGTCGCCGGTTCGAGCGGCTGCAACCACTCGTTGTATTGGGCATGACGCTCGGCGCCATAGGCTTTTACTTTACCGACTCAACGATATGGCCGCTCATTCATACAGTTCCTGTATGGAAGCTGATCGTCGTTATGCTGATCGGTTATACGATTTTACCCGTCCCACTTTCTATGGATATACGCGGCTGGCAAGAAATGCATCCGCTCAATAGTGTTGGCTGGTCATTATTTTTCGAGTATATAGCCAATATTCTTTATGCGCTGGGTCTACGAAAATTATCGAATAAAGCATTGGCTTGTTTTGTCGTACTGGCAGGTGCCGTGCTTTTGCATTTTGCTGTTACGAACCCGAACGGAGATGTTACCGGTGGCTGGACCCTTAATGCTGAACACATGCGTATTGGGATAATACGTACCATATTCCCATTTTTTGCCGGTTTGCTTTTATCCAGGGTATCCCGGCCTACTTACATCAAAAATGCGTTCGTATGGTGTAGCCTTCTGGTTGCGGCTGTTTTGCTTATGCCAAGAATAGGTGGTGCAACACATCTTTGGATGAATGGTTTGTACGAAGCTTTTTGCATCATCATTGTCTTTCCACTCATTGTCTATATCGGTGCCAGTGGTGTTGTGCGTAGTCAAACGGAAGCTAAAATTTGTCAGTTCCTGGGCAATCTTTCCTATCCCTTATACATGACGCATTATGTGCTTGTCTATTTTTACGTGGCCTGGGTAAGCAATCATAAGGGCATTACATTAGGACAGGCCTGGCCCTATGCCCTGCTCACCTTTTCAGGAGCTATCGTGTTGGCTTATGTCAGTTTAAGATGGTACGATGAACCAATAAGAGCCTGGTTACGAAAAAAGCTGAAGTAGTAAAGAGTCTATTCGGTGTAACGCAATTCACAAATCACGCTGTTTTCGTCAATACCCTTTTTAGGTAATTGCGAATAGGAATATCTAAAAAGCGCATGACTACATACGCAAAACAAATCAGCAGAAAGACACCCATTAAGGTGATCATCGTCAGTTGACCTATCGGCGGCTTTTTAACTTCCATATAACTTAGGACCAGCCATATGAATGGGTAATGGACCATATAAAGTGGATATGAGATCTCGCCCGAAAACCGGCAAATCTTAGCCATCGCGGCTCCGGGGCGAGTCCCTGCCCCCAGAGCAATCAGGAAGGGAAAGTAAATGAGTACAATCCCTAAATCGACAAACCAGGCGGTGGACTTTGAGAACGGGACGAAAAAGGTTAGCAGCAACAATAGGCTCACCGGAATAAAGCCAAGACGAGATTTAATAATCCACTGGGAACGATATACGATCATTCCGGCCAGAAACGGATAGAGCGCCCGGATACCTCCACCCCAAAAGGTATCCCCTCCAAACCCCACCCCCAGATAATTTGCCTGGCGAGCCTCCCAGATCAGTAGCATGGCGGCTATGGCCGTTACGATCCACAATGGTTTCGGGCGCAGCTTCACCAATACGAGCGCATACAGCAGGTTGGCAACGTATTCCCAAAACAACGACCAGGTAGGTGGATTTAAATGGAACAGATTAAAGTAGCGTTCGCGTACCAGCGGATAAGGAATCATCAGACAGGACGCGACAAACATGATTACGATTTTGTCGGCATATACTTGATGCAGATTGCTGAACGGATCAAAAATAAACGCGATCAACCCGATTACCGACCCTATTATCACTAGTGGATGCAGACGAATTAACCGGAGTTTCAGAAAAGAGAGTATGCCAATTGTCTGTAATTTATGATCATACGCGTACGCAATGACGAAGCCGGATAAACAGAAGAAGAAGTCAACGGCCAGATAGGCATGCGCGATGAAATTGTCCTTGTAATCAGGCGCAATTAATTCCATGAAATGAAAGATGACCACGGCAATGGCGGCAACTCCCCGAAGGCCGTCCAGTAATTCGAAATGGTGGGTTGGTGTTGATGGGTAGGCTGTCGATTTATTCAGGCTCATCACTGTTGGGGTATATAAGCCGCAATAATACTCTCTGTCAGCTACAGTATATACACGGGCTTCTGAAATAGAAACTACAAACTCGACATCCGATTACGTCTAAAGCCTGATTCTGAATACGTAATACGTTCTATCGGTTTTAGCTAATTGCTGTATAGGAAGGCCATTTTCCCAAAGACAACGAAAAGGAATAGTCTCTCCGGGTCGACCCGAAAACCTCTTTTGCTAATCAAGTTGATTATATCTTGGGAATAGAGCGGTTGAATCCGTGACGAAAGCCTCGAACCACCTGACAATAACGGCAGGAATTTTGTAATTTCAGGAATGAATATAATCACTAATGATCAATCGGTACCAGTTTACACATTAGCCCAGGACCCGGTTCTAGGCGGAAAGCTATTTAGCATGGCCCGCTTTGAAGGGGCGCTGACTCATCAATCTGAACTGCTGATACCACACCGCAAGGATTATTATCTGCTTGTATTTGCCCGCCGGGGCAACAGCCGTCATTGGGTGGATATGACTCCCTACGTTACCAGAGATAATACCTTTTATATTTTTGTACCTAACCAGCTAACCGTCAAAGAAGAACCTAAGCCTATGTGGGGTACTGCTCTGGCGTTTACCAGCGAGTTCCTGGCCTTACAGGAGAGTGCATCCCTGGGGAAACTGCCAGTGATTCGAAACCCACAGAACGCTCACGAATTATTGCTGTCAGAAAACGATGTGCTCTTCATCGAAGACATCCTGGATAAGATTCATACCGAGTACACCAGACCTAGTGAATGGCAGCAACGCATGCTTACCGCTTACCTAACAGTAGTACTGACCTATTTGAGCCGACTCTATACGGAACAGTTTGAGAGCTCATCGTTTTCTGTTGACAAACTTCTGCTGAAGAATTATCAGGCTATAATTGATGAGCACTTTCGCGAATTGCATCAGGTGAGCGAGTATGCTTCCCTGCTCAACGTATCTGCCGGGTATCTAAGCGAAGCCGTGAAAGCCCAAAGTGGCCGACCTGCCATCGCCCACATCCATGAACGGCTGGTGCTGGAAGCCAGGCGCATGCTGTTTCACACCCAACATTCATTAAAGGAAATCGCTTTTGAGCTCGGCTTTTCAGATGCATCGTATTTCAGCCGCTTCTTCAAAAGAGAAACCGACCTCACGCCAGCAGAGTACCGGGCAACTACCCGTGAAATGTACCAGTAATGCCGAAGAATGTGTGTCAACTGCTTGTATGGAACGCGGTAATTTTGTCCCATCACAAACAGATGAACAATGAAAACAGTACTGATTACCGGAGCGAACAAAAGCATCGGCTTCGAAACAGCCCGACAGTTATTACAAAAAGGCTACTACATATACCTGGGAAGCCGTGATGAGCAAAAAGGCAAACAGGCGGTTGATCAACTGAAGTCGGAAGGATTTGACAAGGTCGAGCCCATTACGATTGACGTTGACAACCTCGACTCCATTAAAGCCGCCCGTGAGGCACTAGGTCAGAAAATCAGTGTTCTGGATGTGCTGATCAACAATGCTGGCATCAGTGGCGGTTTTCCTCAAACGGCGCTTGAGGCAGACATTAGCGTGTTCAGGCAAGTTTTTGAAACCAATTTGTTTGGGGTCATCGAAACCACACAGGCCTTTATCGACCTGCTGAAACAATCCCCGGAACCAAGGATCGTCAATGTCACCTCCGGCTTAGGTTCGCTGACGCTGCATAATGACCCCAGCTGGAAGTATTATCATGTAAAAGGAGCTTGCTATACGGCATCCAAAGCAGCCCTGAATGCCTATACCATCGTCTTGGCCTATGAACTGCGGGACACATCGTTTAAGGTCAACGTGGTTGATCCGGGCTACACCGCTACCGATTTCAATCACCACAGTGGGCCGGGTACAGTAACTGATGCAGCAGCACGTCTGGTAAAAGCAGCTACGATTGGCCCAGATGGACCAACGAGTCAGTTTTTCAGCGATGACAACGCTCCCGATACCGGGATAAGTCCGTGGTAGGATAAAGGATTGTCGTTCAATTAAAAAATTCAACTTTTTTCTTCCCACGACCTTCGGGAAGTTGACGATGACGCTACTCATTGGTTGATAGCTACTTTTTAGATCAACCAATGCAGTATCGTCAATCTGTACTTTTTTACCTGCTTAGTTCCTTCTGGTTACTGTCGTTTGCTGCTTCCGGGCAAGCCGTTGCAGTGCTGTCGGGCTATGTCAAATCCGAATCGGGCGTAGCCATTCCCGGCGCTACCGTCGCCCTTAAGAATACGTCATACGGCACCACCTGCGATGCCAACGGTTTCTATTCATTTGCGTCACTCAAGCCGGGAAACTATACCATTGGCAGTTCGGCCATTGGCTACCTGCCTGTTTTCAAGGAGGTTACAATCAAGTCCCGTCAGTCCCAAACAGCAAATTTTAGCTTAACCGAAAACCAGCAGAACCTGAGCGAAGTCAGTGTGTTTGGGAAAACCGAAACCCAGCAGATTAAGGAACAGGCGTTCACGGTCAACGCAATTGAAACCAAACAATTTGCCAACTCCAACGCCGATCTGAACCAGGTGCTAAACCGGAGCACGGGCGTACGGATTCGGGAACAGGGCGGTTTAGGCTCCAACTTCAACTTTTCGATCAATGGCCTTTCGGGTAAAGCCGTCAAGTATTTCATCGACGGTGTACCGCTGGAAATTCTGGGTAGCGCCGTATCGCTCAATAGCATTCCGGTTAATCTGGCCGAGCGGATTGAGGTTTACAAAGGCGTCGTGCCCGTTCAGCTCGGTTCCGATGCGATGGGCGGAGCGGTGAACGTCATCACCAACCAGCGTCAGCAAAACTACCTGGACATCAGTCATAGTTATGGATCATTCAACACGCATCGGTCGGCGCTGACGGGTCAATATGTCCACAAGCCAACGGGCATCACGGTCAAGGCCAGTGGCTTTTACAACTACTCCGACAACAATTACAAAATGAAGGGGGTAGAAATCCTCGAAGGAGGTAAGCGTGTCGGCAACGAAATTACTGACCTAACGGGCGCTTCGTTTGTGGTAGCCGATGTACGTCGGTTTCATGACCACTATAAATCGGGCATGGGGCAGGTGGAAGTGGGCATTTCTGGTAAGCGCTGGGCCGATGTGTTCTATGCTGGTCTGGGCTATTCGGAAGGGCAGCAGGATTTACAAACCGGCTTCGAACAGACAATTGTATACGGAAACGTAACCCGAAAAAACAAAGCTTCAACGGCCACACTGCGCTACAAAAAGAACGATCTGTTCATAAAAGGTCTCGATCTGAGCCTGTTCGCATCACGGTCAAAAGATACCTATATCACAGCTGATACGCTTTTCCGTCAATATTACTGGGATGGTTTCTGGACGACTAAATCTGCCAGCGAAATGGGGAGTATCAAGTCGCTTTCCTACATTATTCGCCCCCGAACTTTCCTGCGGGCCAATCTGAGCTACGTCCTGAACGAGCAACATTCCTTCAACCTCAACTACACGCTCGATCATCTCAAAAACGAGAGTTACAACTCCCTGCTGGTGTCGGGAGACGATATGCCGGGGCTGATGAACAAGCAGATCATCGGCTTTGCTTATCAGCAAGAGTTTCTGGACAAACGCCTGACCAACACCTTTTTTGCCAAGTATTATGGTTTAGGGCTGGAACGTAACAAATACGTTGACCTCGCGTATCAAAAACTAACTACTCATTTCGACAAATTCGGGTATGGCCTGGCCTCGCGTTTCAAAGTCCTGCCCGATCTGGGGGTGAAACTATCGCTCGAACGGGCCTACCGCTTGCAGGAAGTTGATGAAGTATTTGGCGATGGCCTGAACGTTCAACCCAACCCCGACCTCAAACCCGAAAGCAGCTACAACGCCAACCTGGGTGGTTATTACGGGCTACGATTTAACAAACACCGATTTTTTGCCGAAGCCTCTGGGTTCTATCGCGACGCACAGGATTTCATCTATCCCGTGCCTGATCAGCGATCGAAGGCCCTCAAAAACGAGAATAAGTCGAGTGTGCGTGTCACGGGTTTCGAGGCCGAACTCCGCTACGATTATGCTGATCTGCTGTCGTTTAACATTAAGGCTACTTACCAAAGCGCGGTTAACATGACCAAGTACGGTAGCACGAGTTCTACGGTCTACGAGGCTACCTACAAGAACAAGATTCCGAACCAGCCCTGGTTTTTTGGCAATGCCAACCTGAGTGTTGGAAAGAATAACGTTTTCGGCAACGGGACGCGGCTGCAATTCAACTGGTACACGCAATGTGTTCACTGGTTCTACCTAACCTGGGCGGCCTATGGCAACGTGAATGGCAAATCGAGTATCCCCGACCAGTTGATCCACAACGCTACGTTGAGCTATTCGGTCAACAACGGTCGCTACAACATTTCGGGTGAGTGCCGCAATCTGACCGATGCGCTGGCTTTCGACAACTTCCGTTTGCAGAAACCCGGACGTGCTTTCTCTGTGAAACTCCGCTATTTCCTTAAATAACAACCACTAGTTTTTTACAAATCAACTCAATGAGCCGATTTCTCAACTTCCCTGTCAAAACGATTCTGATAACCCTGCTGGCATTCGCCCTAAACGGATGTAGCAGCGATAGTAACGTAAACCCAACACAAGAAGCAGGTACTTATTCGGCCGTGCTGGCGGTGGGTTCCTGGCCCAACATTGCCTATTACATTGCCGATATTCCGTCGCTGACTTCGGGTACAATCAGCCTGTTAGGCAACGGCGCGGAAATGACCGGCAAAGTGTATGCGCAGGACATCATCCAGAAAAATGGATTTTATTATCATGCCAATGCCGGAAGTGGTCGGCTGGGCAAATATCATGTTGCCAATGGTGCCGTAGTAGTCGATAAAGAGGTTCCCTTTACCTACCTAGACTGGAGCACCTACGCGTGGATCGATGATCAGACGCTGGTGATCTTTGGTATCGGCGATAACGGCGGCAAAAACGAAGGCCGTTATGCCGTCATTAAAGTGGCTGACATGACCGTTACGACGGGTAAACTTGATTTACAGGCATATCCAACCGGCTTTAGTACGTACTCAATGGGCTTTGCCGAATACCGGGCGGGCAAGTTGTTCCTAGGGTATAGCTTCGCTTCAGAAGATTGGTCGGTTTACCCTAATATGCCGGTTTATCAACAGCTGAACGTAGCGGTCATCAATGCATCGACGATGGCTGTAGAGAGCAACATCTCAGATGTTCGTTCAACCAATCCCGGCGGTCCGGCCGTATACGCTCCAGCTTCGTTCCAGGACGAAAACGGAGACATCTACTTTATGACCGACCCGGTTTATAATTACGATTACAAATCCCCCTCGGCTGTGTATCGGATCAAGAGCGGCAGCACGACCCTAGATCAATCATATTACTTCGACTTTTCGTCTAAAGTGAGCAATGGTATGGGAGCTGCCATGTGGTATATCGGCAATGGCAAAGCCATTGTTCGTACGCGCGTAGCTGGCGAGTCGATCGATGCCGATCATTCATTCTCGGTGATCGATGTTAAAAATGGCGCATTTATTAAAACGCTGGCGCTACCTGTCGATAAAGGTGAGCGGATGGTGCAGGCCGTAGTTGTCGAAAATGGGAAAGCGTACATCGCTGTCAACGCAGCCGATAAAGACTACATCTGGGAATACGATCCAAGCACCGATAAACTGACACAAGGTGCTGAGTTCGTAGGAGGTATCAACTACATTCTCCGTCTCGAAAAAACGAAGTAAGTGTTTTGTCCCAATTTGCTCCCCTCTCCCGTTTTGGGAGAGGGGTCGGGGGTGAGGGGAAGCGATCAATTCGGATAACCCACCTCACCCAACCCCGCTCCTGTTTTAGGAGCGGGGCTAAGCTTAACAGTCCTCAAACAGCTGATAAACAGAAGCATTTACACAATTAACGCTTCTTCCCACTCTCCTGTCATGATCTTAAAAAAAATCAATGCCTGGCTTCATTTATGGCTTGGTCTGGCATCGGGCATCGTTGTGTTCGTTGTGGCGGTTACAGGCTGTATTCTGGTCTTCGAGCAGGAACTCAAGCCACTGACGCAGCCCTGGCAGAACGCGGAACGACCTGCCGAAACCATTTACCTGCCTCCGTCGATGATTCAGCAGAAAATGAAAGCTGTTTTTCCAGACAAAAAGACGTTGAGTCTCTGGTATCAGGGGCATGGACGGACCGTCAAAGTCACGTTAGACTCCGATTCGACGGTGTTCGTTAACCCGTATACAGGTGCTGTTGCCGGTATTGTCGATGAGGAAGATTTCTTTCGGTTCGTTCTGGAAGGGCACACCAGCCTATGGATTGACGGTGAAGTGGGGCAGCATATTGTAGCATGGGCAACTCTGATTTTTTTCGTTTTGTTGATTACCGGCCTGATTTTGTGGTGGCCAAAAAAATGGAATAAGAGCACCCGCGATAAGAGCTTTAAAATCAAGTGGAAAGCCAAGTTCAAGCGAGTCAATTATGATTTGCACAATGTACTGGGCTTTTATTCGCTCATTGTGGCTTTGGTCATTACGCTCACCGGGTTGATTATGGGATTTGCCTGGATCAACAAAGGTGTTTACTGGCTCGCGTCGGGCGGTGAATCGCCGGCTCCTTACCGGCGGGGCGAATATGTATCTGATACAATGCAGATGCCAACTAGAAGCAGACTGGCCAGTGTGGATTTAGCCTTCAAAAAAGGAATGGACGAGTTGGCTGTCTATAACAAAGACGTCATTATCGTCTCGCTTCCTCAAAAACCCACCGATGCAATCTACGTTTGCACCGATATGGACAAAGGTTCCTGGCGCGACATTTACCTGGATCAATACACGCTGAAACAACTGCCATCAACAGTCATTCAGATCGACCAACTGAACTTTGCCGACTGGCTTCGTCGCACCAATTACGCCATACACGTAGGAGCTATTGGCAATATGCCTACCAAGATCATCTATTTTATCGCCAGCCTGATTTGTGCCAGCTTGCCCATCACCGGTTTTTATGTCTGGTGGGGCCGTCGTGGATTCGGCCGACGAAAAAAAGCCAAATCGGCTTCTCGTAACCACTCTGTTCGTTATGAAGTATAGTTTTAATCACTCCACCCCCGGCCCCGCCCCTGAAAACCAGGAGAGGGATGAAAACTCGGCAGTGTTAGTAGCCCTTCCTCTTAGTTCAAGGGGTGCAGCCCATGCATTGAACATGATGCCTGCCAATTCGATCAAAGCCATTGAGGTAATCACCAGTCCATCCGCTCGTTACGACGCCGAAGGGGGCCGCATACGTAATTAACATCATCACTAAAAAGGTCCAGCAGCAGGTGAGCGGTACGCTGGAAGTGGTGGCCGGGAATCTGAGGCCGTTAACCCGCGTATTTCGGTCAGTCACGATAAGTGGAACATCAGCTCTTACCTGCATATCCACCAGTTTCGAAATCGGGAAGAGGTTAATCTGAATCGACTGACGTTTGACAATGGGCTACCAACGTGTCGAATTCAGGCGGCTAATAGGCTGAAAAAGCCTATTAGCCCCTACTTAAATCGCCGTTTGATCTGCTCATACCGCGTCCGGCCAATGGGCAGTTGATGGCCACTGGTTAACTGAAGCGCATATCGACCACCCGATTGAATTTGAAGCGCAGCAAAGTAACGACTGTCAGCCAGATAGGATTTATGAATTCGTTCAAAGGAAGTGGGCAGGAGCTGTTCCAGTTTTTCCAGTGATTTATCGTGCAGAGCCGTCGTCCCATTATGTAAGTGAAGTTCTGAATACACACCCGACCCTTGCACAAAGAGGACATCATCTACCTGAATTAATCGAACGATTCCGCGCGTTTTTACTGCTAGAAACTTAAGCGGATGCTGCATACTAGTCGATTTCAACCTAACCCGATCCAAGGCCTGTCCTACCCGCTCGCTAGCAAACGGTTTGGCAATAAAATCGAGTACGCCGTACTCAAAGGCAGTGATCGCCTTGTCGGTATACGCTGAAATGATAATCGTATGAAAGGATTCAGCGATTACGTTTTTCAGCACTTCGAAACCGTCTTGCCCATTCAGATTCAAATCCAGAAACAACAAATCTATACCATGGGTACGAATATGTTCGATGCCACTCGCGACCGCATCGCAACTGGTCAGACTGGTTAGTTCATTACCCAGGATCTCCCGCACGAATCGTTCAATGCGGGCCGCAATCCGGGCTTCGTCTTCAATGATTAGAATTCTCATAAATCGTTATCTGGGTCAGCCAGCCTTCGTCACTTTCCTGAGAGAGCAATGTCCAGTTATTACCATAGCTTTCGGTTAGTCGTGCTCTCATATACGGTAATCCAGTCCCTTTTTCTGGTTCTTTTCCGACGATTCGGTTAGTGGCTATCGTGCGTAGTTGATACTGCCGGTAGACGTTGGTTCGCTGAAAATATAGTTGGAATCGGATTGTCCCATCGGCGAGTGGCAAACTATGGGTAATCCCATTTTCCAGGGCGGTATGTAACAAGGCAGGTGGAAGCGTATCCCTGAGATCAATGTCGAAATCATCCCAGACATAGTGAATCTCTTTCCGAAAGCGCATGACCACCAAATGGCTTTTGCAGAGTTCAATTTCGTGAGTAATGGCTACCAAACGCACATCGACCATTTGGTTCAATAGTTTAAACTCGCTCGCCAGCGCTTCAATAAATACAACGCCCTGCTTCGGCGACTCTTCAATCCAGTCGATCAGCGAGGTTAATGTATTGAGCAAAAAATGAGGCTGGATACTTTTTTTCAGCAATTCTGTTTTCAGGCGTTCAGACAGCAGTAAGGTCTGTTGATAAGCCTGGTCAATTTCCCTGGAGCGGATAACCAGCCCATAGAGCATGGCCAGCAGTAAAAACCCAAAACTCAGGTAAAGGCTATAATCATAATATAAAAAGCAGGCTAACAGGCCACTTAAACCGACAGAAATGAGAATACTGAGGGCTCCTTTCCGCTGTTGGTGCACTGCCAATAGCGCCAGCAGTAACGCACTAATGCCCATAGTTAAACTCATCAATTGGGCCGTAAAATCGTACCGTCCGTGAAAGTTGACGTAAATACCCAGCAAAAGAAGAAGCAACGGGAGCGTGAATCGCGTTGGGTTGAAGAGCGCAAATTGGCGGTTTAAAAAGGAAGGAACCAACAGCGAAATACTCAGGGTGAGCACCCCAATCACCTCTAGTCTGGGCGTTTGCACGTCGTATTGATACGACCAGATGAGGGGCAGGTACTCCGCGATAATCAGGCAGAAGAATAACCCACAAATCAGGCTAAATAACCAAAAAAGGGGCTCCCGGCGATTGTGGAGGGATAAAAACAGGTAATAAATAGCGCCGATCAGAAATGCGCCCGCCAGCATAGCCATCCAGGCAATTGTCTGTACCGATGCCCGTACCATGTCCGGGTAATTATCCAGGCTGCAATTATAAAAACTGTAGCCTGTGCGGGCATAGAAATTGGACACCCGTAGCGCCAGCACATGAACGCCAGGTTTCGTATCGGTATCAGGTAAGAGCCAATACGTGGCATGCTTGCCGGGTCGTTCTGTGGCTTTCGTACGTCCAACCTGACCATTATGACCGATCAACCGCCCGTCCCAGAACGCATCGAAGGAGCCCAGGGCAACGACCTTTACTCCCAGTGGTTTTTGTCTGGTGACGGTAGAATCCAGCCGCATATGGAAGCGTAGCCAGAATAGCTCTTGGTGAGACGTCCCATTCGTGGCCTCCCAGTCCTGGTCATTCCAGTCCAAAGCTGCCCATTCTGGCTGATCACCCAGCTTTAACAGGATACGTTCCGGCCTGACCGAATCCTGCTGACAGCCTGCCAACGCGAGCAACCAAGCTAGGCTAAACCATGTAATCAGCTGTTTGATTCTCGTCATGATCGTTGGTGAATGCACAAAGATAAGCGTCCCAAAATCGGTTCAGGTGTCGTTCACAAACGGGTCGTGCGGTTGGCAAGTTTTCCGGATTCTGGTACGTGCCTGAGTCGTATCATTGATTGATTTTAACAACTATACGATGCGCACTTACCCATTAATCCTATTCAGTCTGGCCCTATTGGGGCTAGTATCTCCCCATTCGGTTGCTCAGCACCAACAAAACAACCGGATCGATTCGCTCATGCACGCTGCTCATCAGTTGGGCGTTTTCAATGGCAACGTACTGGTTGTTCATCAAGGAACGATCCAATACCGAAACAGCCTGGGCTATGCTGATGGCAGCCGGACCAAAAAACTGACCATCGATAAACTCTTCGACATTGGCTCCATTTCCAAAGAGTTCAATGGCGTAAGCTTGTTGCTTTTGCAGCAGCAGGGAAAACTATCGCTCAATAACAGGCTCAGCCAGTACCTGAAGGATCTCCCTACATGGGCCGATAGTATCCAGCTCAGGCACCTGATCAACTATACGAGTGGTCTGCCAATAAGTGCGGCAACGAGCGATCAGCAAATCCATGATGAGTTGAAAAGTCTGAAAACATTGGCCTTTAGGCCTGGGAAAGCCTATGCCTATAGCTATTCCAATGTATATCTTCAGCGTCAGGTAATTGAAGCCATTTAGGGCCAGAACTATAGTGCGTTTATAACCGAACATCTCCTGAAACCGATGCAGATGAACCATACATTTATGGATCTGCCGATAACTGCACCGGAAATGACTCGGGCGTTTGACAGCAATTTCAAAGAAAGCTCGTACGATCAGCAAATGAGTGGGTGGCCTCGGTTGTCAATTGACGATTTATACAACTGGCTTGTCAAACTGGATAGCTACCAGTTGGTCAACAAAGCGGCCATGCAAGCGCTGGCAGTAGATCTTGGCGGAAACGAAAGTAGTCTGGGTCATGCCGTTTTTAACGCCGATAAACTGACCTGGCATCAGCATCATGGCTCCAACTATAATTACGAAGCCCTGATGACCCACGATGTAGAGAACGATATCGTTGTCGTTCTGATGACCAACAGCCAACAGTTTAAAGTGAATGCGTTGACGAACAGTATTATTGCTATCCTGAAAGGGCAACCCTATACGGTTCCCAAACGGTCGTTGTATCTGGATCTTCGCGAAAAAGTACTGGCTGATTTCGACCAGGGAATTGCTTTCTACCGAGATGTCAGGGAGCATCAGCAGAATCGGTATGACCTCAGCTTCGAAATCGGCGATCTGGTGAATACGGGTAAATACCTCATGCATCGGCAGCGGTTCGACGAGGCTATTCGGCTTTTTGAACTGAGCACGACTTTACCTGTTCAGCCGAATGATTATTCCTATGCTTACCAATTGATAGCCGATTGTTATACGAAGAAAGGGTTGAAACAACTGGCGATTCTATATTACCAGAAAGCCATTGAAAAAGACCCGACGAATGAAAACGCAAAAGGATACCTGGCAGAATTGTTACGGTAAAGTTGTAAATGTGCGGGTAAAGGCTGCTATTACCCTAGTTGGTAAGGATGGTTTTCCAGGTAGTTCCGTTCCAGAATTCTTTGGTGTGCGTCGTCAGATTGTATATTTCTAAGCCTTCATAGGGCGTTAGTGCATCGCGCTGCACGGTGGTAAATCGGTTGCCGCGAACTCCAAAGCGTCCGTTTTCATCGACTACCACCGTTTTTAAACTGCCCGTCAAATCTGCACTGTTACTATTCATATCCGGCGTTCGGATAGGCGTAGGGCCATGCAAAACGCTCTTATAATTGCTATTGGTAGGGTCGAACATAGCTTGTCCCTGCACAAGTGTTTGTCCGTATTGGAAAAGTCCGCCTTCGATGTTTAAAGCCATAGGAAACGTAGCGTTATCCTTACACTTCACACTTAGATTGTAGCCTCTGTGCGCTGCCGATATAAGCGAAAGGCCAGTAAACGATCCCATGGTAAATACCAAAGGGCCATGCATACCGATACTAACCTGCGCTCCGTATCCGCCCGATGGTTGTACAATACTCTGATTGTTAGCGCTAAAAACGTAGGTCGAATTGTCAAGATACATTCTCCCCATCGTAACATAATACAGATTTGAACAGGACACTGAAGGTCGGATAATTGAATTCTGAACAACAATATCACCCCCATCTAATCCAATCCGATTAGAGCCATTTATGGTTAAATCCAGGGTAAGTAGTTGTAGCATTGTCCCCGTACTGGCAAACAGACCCGCATTTAAGACTATACTGGCGAGTGTAGGATAGTCTGCCGAATACAGGATAATGTATTTATTATTGACCTCATGGTCTGCGCTCAGTACAACCGGATTAGCTGACGAAGTATTACGGATGCTGACGAAGTAGCTATAACCTGAACTACCGTTTATCCATTCGATAGCCTTGTCCAAGGTTTTGAAGACGACCCCACCCGTAAAATTTTCGGTCTGAACGGTATATTCAGACGGGTCTTTTGTGTCGCTCCCGTTCACCGGGTCAATACAGATGAATAGCGAACTGGTTGCATTGAGTGTGTGATAGGTTAATTTGTCAACCTGATTTATACCACTTATCGTTATATTTCCGGATAGCGTCGTGCTGACAGGCGAGTTAATGACGTCAGCCTTCAAGGCGTTCACATTCAGGCTAGACCCACGTAGATTTTGGCTTACTTGTCGGCCAATTTCAGCGTTTTGGCCAAAAGCAAGAAATGTAGTCAGAGATAGAACGATTGACAGAATGCGTTTCATTTCGGGCTATTTAATTGAATAGACGTTAATTGCTTCCAGCACGCTACGGATAGGCAAACTCAATAACCGATTATGGGCTACTTAAAACCATCATAACTCCAATCAGATACCGAGTTTTCTGTTATCAAAAACCGAGCCTATCAGCAAAAGATAACGACGCACCAAAGGCCGATTTTGGTTTTTAGCACTATGATTAAGACCCAGAAGCAGATTGAACAGCAACAAGAAGAAATTGAGAAGCTAAAGAAATGAAGCGCCAAACTAACGTTGGATCACTACATCCGGGAAGGGGAAACTTACATAGGCAATCCGACTAGACTACTAGAGTGTCAAGTAAAGTCGTGATTATCATTACCGAATTTCAAACACAACAATCCGACTTTTGAACACTTTTATTAACTTGAGGTACGCCACTTTTGTGCTGTAAACGTTAAACAGCAGAAACGTGAAAGCAACATTAATTACAGGCGCGTCGGGTGGAATTGGGGAAGCCCTTGCTAACAAATTAGCCATAAGAAAGCACAACCTGGTATTGGTCGCCAGAAACACTGAAAAATTAGCTATTCTTTGTCAACAGCTTTCTAAACAATTTGGTATTGAGGCTCACTACATTGCGGCTGATTTATCGAAGCCGGAAGCTGCGGAACTGATTTTTACGGAAACCCAAAAACGTAATCTGGAGATTGAAACGCTGATCAACAACGCAGGAATAGGTTCTGGCGGAGAATTTTCAGAACTTCCTTTAAAAGGCGAACTTGACATGTTGCAGCTAAACAATGCCTCATTTGTAGCGATGACGCATTTCTTTCTGCCGCAAATGCAAAAAAGAAAAAGCGGAACGATAATCAATGTGGCCTCAATGGCCGCTTTTATGCCCGTTCCCTATATGGCCGTTTATGCAGCAAGCAAAGTTTTTGTGCGCTCCTTTACCGAAGCCATTACTGAAGAGTGCAAGCCGCACAACATTCATGTGATGTTACTTTGTCCGGGGCTAACAAAAACTAATTTCAACCAGGCGGCAGGTATCGAAAACGAAAAAGGGAAAGCATTAACTGAAGGAGCCAATTTGCAAACACCAGAAGAAGTGGCTGATGAGGCATTGAAAGGTTTGGATCAAAAGAAACACGTTGTTATTTCGGGAGTCTCCAACCGAATGGCAGCAAAAATGACGGCATTATTCCCTAATGCAATGCTTGCCAAACGCATGGCAGCATCCTATCGGAGAAAAATGAGCGTTTAATTAATCTTTTCATCGACGTTTGTCAATATGAAGAAAGAGGAACCTCAACCGGTTGTCGTTCAATCTGTTGCACAACAGCATCAGGTGATCGGAATTCGCAAGCCCAAACATCCGTTGGTCAGTATTTTTCGATTTGACGAAGTACCTAAAGCCGTAATTGAGCAGAAAGTAAAATTCATTTCTCATCTATATCAGATTACCCTGAAGAAAGGCTGCCCCTGCAAAGTAAAATATGGGCAAACACCTTATGATTTCGATGAAGGAATCATGTCTTTCTTTGCTCCCAAACAAATACAGATTATTGAGCCGGGCGATTGGCAACCCCAATCCGGTTGGGCGTTGCTTATTCATCCTGATTTTATTAGAAACTTCCCCTTACATCAAAAGATAAGAGAGTATGGCTACTTTGGCTACGAACTGAATGAAGCATTGATTTTGTCGGAGGATGAAGAAAAAACCATCGAAAACATCCTTAACCAAATTAAAAAAGAAATCAGTTTACCTATTGATAATTTCAGCCAGGATATCACTATTGCCAACTTAGATTTGTTATTATCCTATTGCAATCGATATTATAACCGGCAGTTCATCGTTCGCAAGCCTATTAATAACTCCTTACTCCAAAAAGCCGAGCTGATATTAACTACTTATTTTGAAAATTCGGCAAACGTAAAAGGATTGCCGACGACAACTTTTCTGGCATCCCAGTTAAATTTATCACCTAAATACCTGAGTGACTGTTTAAAGAAACAGTACGGGCAAACCGCACAACAGTTCATTCATGAAAAACTGATTGAGTATGCAAAAGATATTTTGGCTTCCACAGAACTATCGGTAAATGAAATTGCCTATCAATTGGGCTTTGAATTTCCGCAGTCGTTTAGCAAATTATTTAAAAGTAAAGCAAAACAAACGCCTTTGGAATACAGGCAGTCCTTTAATTAAACATGAGGAGGCAATAAGAGAATAGTTTATCGCCTTAGTTGGCGATTGGGTTGCCAAGTGGTCTTTATTGGCTATTTGATTTGGTCAGAATCGGGTGGGTGGTTTCCCGATCCGTTTTTTTGTCCGAATACCAACATTTATCGGATTGTTAGTCAAAAAATATAGGTCAGGTTTCTATCTGTTTAAGGTAGTCGGCTAATCGTTGAAGTAAGCTATTATATAGCACGTCAGGAACCCGGCCAATAACTTCAACAATATGTTTAGCTGGTATTACGTCCAGGAATCCTAATCGTATAACAGACGTTACTTTAAGCCCGTTTATGGAGTTAGATCTTAATACTTCGTCAAACTCTGGTATTGTTTGTTGTAGCCTGGAAGAAATGCCACAAACCAAAAAATCACCATAGCCAGGCATCTGTTTCAAAACTATTGCTGGACGTTGTTTAGGGCCACCGTCAGCCTGTTGTAATTTAATTAGAATTATACTTCCCGGTTTTATTTCCTGTATTCGTGTAAATGTGTTGCGTAACATGGGCCGTAGTTGATTTAGTACGGCTCAAAGTTGGTGGGTCTGAATGCGTGTAGTGGGTTATATAGGGGCTACAACTTTGTAAAGAAGCCTAGACTTGCTAGTAATTGATTTATAGAGCTTACTTTATTTGCGTAGATGTAAGGATTATCTGCTGCCTGTCTGTTGCCTTTGGGATCGCAATTGCGTATACACTCAGTTACGTTCTTCTCATTACGATTTAATAACCGGGCGAATAGTTTGCCTTTATTCTCAGTAGTTAGATTTTTAATAGACGGTATGTCAAAAACACCTAACTCATTTAGTAATAAGACTTGGTCTTTGGTGGGGGTATCATTTATTTGCCTTGCACTAAATTCTGCTTTATCTGAGATAGGATCAATAAGTAACCCATTTGTAAACCTGAAGTAATGTTCTATTTGCTGTCTATGTCTTTCATACACTTCGGGGGAATAGAATTTGACGTTTTCTATAATCTTCAGCGCCCATGATGAAAGGGCATTTAACAGGATGGAAGAATATTCTACATTTTCTAGCTCTATTTTAGTTTTAGGCTCTCTGTAATGCCTTACTCCATCTACAAAAAAATATCTCCCCATACTTTTAAACAACTTTCATGCACGTCAGTGAACGTTGGTAAGATGAGGTTAACTAGATTATCCATCAAATATGCAGCCTCTCGATTTTGTAATATTGACTCGTTTTTACTCTGAAACATCTCTCTCAATTCTTTATCAAGATTGAGCATAAGTATGTACCATTCTTGCAAATCAAAGTCAAAACTATAGTACTCATCATCACCATTTTGCTCCATTTCTGGAGGATAAGATAAATTAAAAAATGTAGTTTCTACATTAAATACCTCTTTTAATGATGTAGTAATATCGTCGGTGTGACACTCTATATCCCACTCTAGTCTTCTCTCAATAATTAGCCCAGTTAGCTGAATTACTTTGTCCAAATTGAATGTCTTTGAATCTGGATGCAGTATTCTTCTCTTAGCTAATTGAGCACGATCATAATAGTTTATTGACTTGGCCATATTTGGTTTGGTCGTTAATTAGTAGTCAGTCAGATTATAAGGTTATACTAGATTGTAAAATAATGCAGATAGCGAGGGAATCAAACCCACAGTACCCCAAAGGATACTTTTATTTTTTTAAACAACAAAACATATTGCCGATATTAAGCGCATCACAATGGTATAATTTAATGCATTCCAGTTATTGTAATTTATGCTGCCTGACGATTTGGCGGTACCTGAACAACTAATCCGATAGGTTGCACCAAATCCGCAAACTCCCGTACGTATTCGTCCCGTAGTTCGGTATACTGCCGAATAGCTAACTGGTCGGGTTTCTCCTGAACTGTATGTCGGTCTATAGCCGCGTTTGTGCGTTCTATTAAGTCAAGCAACCGGGCAACCATTGCGGCCCGTTCATCAGCATTTGCCGGTTGATTGTCGTTTAAATGTTCATAGATTTCCATTGGTCAGTAGGTTAGTTCCAAGAATCCTTTATTGCCCTTTGGTTTGGGCGTATTAAATCGAAAACTCCAATCGGCCCGGTCAAGGTCAAACAACCTGTAATTCGGATGATCGGCGGGGTAAACCCGAACGAAATACCCGTCAACATCAGTCTTACGCAAATAGTGTAATTGCCGTAAACTGTCAAAAAATGGCTCATATTGTTCATAGCGCCTAAAGTCAATAAACGTTACCATATCAATATCGTTTGGGTTTCTTTTGCGAGTTACAAAACTCCCGTAAATACCTCCCCGTCTGGCAAATTGTTCTTTATTTGTGTATTGTACTGTTGATAGGCATCGAACAAGTTTCGGCGGGTAGTCGAATCTATAAATCCATCTACAAATATTCTTTCAAGCGTTTCTATATTGGTTGTTATTGCGCTATAGGGGGTCAGATAGCCCAATTTATCAAACTGCAAATCGTTGGCCATAGCTATTGAAAATCAGCCTTTTCACCTAATTCTTTAATGTATTGGTTAAATTTTCGGTTAGTTAAAGATGTAGCATATAACCACCATATTAGCCAGGACACATATCATTTGTTGTACCTAAAACAAAAAAGCTAGTCAACAAATAAGTTAACTAGCTTTTTTTCAATGTGATCCCGATTGGATTCGAACCAATGACCGCCTTCTTAGAAGGAAGATGCTCTATCCAGCTGAGCTACGGGACCATTTTTCAGCCGCAAAAGTACGCTGATTGCGGCTGTTTTGCAAAAACCAGCGCATCAATATTAATTCATCGGATTACCTTCGGGCAAGGCAGATTGAACGGATACCCATAACATTTAACGTGTTTAGGCAGTTAGGTAAGTGTTAGCATCCTTAATTTCACTACATACAAATGGCCAGTCAATCCGAAAATCTGAAAGTTATCTTTTTTGAGTCCGCATCTGAAAACAAATCAGGGAAGGTGATTGCTGATGGCTATTTCAGCTTTGTACCTACGTTTAAAGAAGGGGATACCATCAATATGACACTAGCCCGTCGGGAGGCTACCAATGCCACCGTTCACAACCCTATCGGACATAAAACGCATCGAGTTGACAAAACAGATTGGGTGTTGATGGTTGACGAACGTTCTAAAAATGCCCTGGCAACGTTGGTTGTATCGGTTTCAAAAATTGACCTTATCGATAAAGTAGCAGAGACGCCAGACATCGTGGCTACGCATGGATAGCTATTGCCGTTGGTTGTCAGTTTCCTAGATTAAGCTTTCCGCCGTTTATATACGTAAGCTTTCCTTTCAGTTCCAACTTTTTGGCGTTGACGACCATATCGACTATAACGACATGACTTTGTTGGATCAAAACACGGTCTGTAATCGACGGGACTCGTCCGCATGTCCAAGTCGTTGCATCATTCCAATTGCCTGATTTTACGCTG
This sequence comes from Spirosoma arboris, assembly GCF_009754945.1. GTDB lineage: Bacteria > Bacteroidota > Bacteroidia > Cytophagales > Spirosomataceae > Spirosoma > Spirosoma arboris. The sequence goes on along the minus strand of NZ_WPIN01000014.1, from coordinate 87,374 downwards.
GTTATCATATCGGTATAACACATCGTCTGAGCAAGTAGTCGAAGGTAAGCTCCCTGCGAATAAATGGCTGGCTCATTAAGTTGCCATGAGTTTTCGGGGTAGCTTGTATTCCAGGCTTTGTAGGATTTCTGGATCGGCTGGTTTTGCGGTGGGCTAATCACTGGCCCCGAGTAAGCCGCATCGGGCGTGTAGGTTGGGTTGGCCCCGCCCATCAGGTAAGCCGGTGGCGGATTAAAATCGAAGACGGTTCCATCACCAAACCAGGAATGATACATTGTTGGAGCCGAAAATTCACCCCCGTAAGCACTCATGTTGGTCAGGTAACAATAGGAAGTGGGATTCACGCCATGCAGGTAATGAATAAAACCCATGCCTGCATCTCGATAATTCGTTTTGTTGACAGCATCCTGACTATAGGTATTCATCGAAAAAAACATATTTCCCTGGTGAGCTTTCGTTTCATTACTGCCCCAGGTATAATTATCGTTTTTCAGAAAAGCGCGATAGGCATCCGATTGACTCAGATAAGCGGGCAAATTATCACTGTTACTCGTTTTAAGGCTAGTTGTGTAGGCAGATAAAATCGCGTTTTTAACGCTGGTCGTAGCACCCGGAGCACGGGCATAATACAGCAACGCATCCTGATAAGTAGCCTCAAACGGATAAGCAAATCCCCACTGAATCAGGTGAATCTGATTATAATGCGCATCGAAAAACATCCTGTATGTATTATCGCCGGTGAGCACATATAGAAAAGCAGCTGCGGCTACTCGTCGTGCCAGCCGATCATGATCGGCGTATGTAGCCGCCACACTTTGGAAACCCGTATTGTTAAAGAGTACTGCCGAGTTAGTGTCTGCCCAGTTGAACGCTTTGATGGCCGCGGTTTGCAGGGTGTTCCCATAGGTCTGCATCTGCGGATTACTCAACGATTTAAACTGAATAGCTGCCAGCGCAAATACGGCGGCACCTGTGGCGGTGGCATCTGTACTGGCTGCTCCGTAGCGTCGAGGGTGTGTATCCGCACTGGGTGGTGAAGTCGCGCTAAAGTCCGTCACCGATACTTTATGAAGCAGCGACCCATTGGGTTGTTGCATACGACGCAACCAGTCGAGTTCCCACTTTACTTCGTCCAGTAAATCGGGAATGCCATTCCCTGATTCCGGGATGTTGAAATCATCGGTCCAGGCTGCGGGATTTTCCTGATAGGCCAGTAACATATCGACAAGAGGGCCATAGGTAAACGGTACGTATTTGTTGTAATCGCCTGCATCGAACCAGCCCCCCTGTAAATCCAGCGAGGTAGCCGCTGCCGTATTGCTCACCAGCCGACAATCAGTATCCTGTTGAGCGCCCAGAAAGGCAGCACCGTCAGTCCAGGGTGTTTCTGCGTAGGGTGTTTGTTTAGCAAAACCACTCCGTTGATAGAAGAAAACACGGGCAGCCTGTTTCAACACGGGTTGGTAGACCGTATTGCTGATCTCAAATGTGTAAGAGCGTTTACGCTGAAGCGAATCATAGACATAATATTGGCCCGCTTCCTGAACAGCCGAAAAATCGAACCACCAGGCTTTGTCGCCCGATTGCGTATGTGTAGTCCCTCCATTCCAGGCCACGGGTGCTCCTCGGAAAACTACAGCATCATTATTTGTTTTACGGATTTGATAATAGCTGGATGGGGTAAACGTTTCAGCTGCATTGTAGCCCGTTTGTGGGCCACTAATAACGGCAATTTTCTTAGCCAGAGGCAAGTAGCCAAACTGATCAACTTTCAGGTGGTTATCAATTTCAGGGTAACTGTTTAGTTGGTATCCTTTAACGAAATTCCAAATCGTTTGTGCCACATTGAACTGGGAGCTCCATCCATGCGTCGCATCTTTCGTCATGAGCAGGATAACCTTTTTACCTGATCCACAAAAAGTTAACGAGTCTACATTTGGATTAAAGGCCGTTGTTGTGTAGGAGCTCCAGTTCGTACAATTTAAGCCCGAGTAGTTCGATAGCGGCCATACATAAGCGGGTGTTTTCGGGTAAGGAATAATCGGCGCATCGACCGTAGGATCGCCTTTACTGTGGATATGCAAAACGGGAACAGGGGTGTAGGTATTAGCCGAAAAATACGTGTTCAGATACGCATTATTTCCCCACAAACTAGCCGCAACCGGTGCAAAAGCCGCGATTTTGTTCGGTAACGTCATGCTCAGGAAATAGCACATATACCCACCTCCTGAGTGCCCGGTCACGTACACTCGATTCCGATTGATGCGGTACTTCTGCGCGAAATAATCGATGAGATCAGCTGTAAACAGAACGTCGTCGGGTGCATTGGGATCGGGAGGATTCGGCCCATTTGTATCGCCTGCTTTACCAAATCCGGGTGCTGTATCGGCGTATTTATTGAATTGAATGCTCCCGCCGACAGTTACGGCATCGGGATAAACAGTGATAAAATTCTGTGCATTGGCAAGTGCATCCAGGCCCGCATACGCCTGAAATCCGGCCCCAGTTCCGCCATCGCCATGGAAACCAATGACGAGTGCCAGATTATCTTTGGGGATATTGGTCGGTAAATGATAGGAGAACGTGCGGGTTCGGCCACCTGAACTAAGATTCCCAGTACCATTAACTGGGCTCTGCGACCTGGCTATATGGACAACCAACACACTTAGTATAGAAACAGTAATTATGATGACTCGCATACTAGCTCATTATGTCTACCCAACCCACTTCAGTAACATGAATCACCCATCCATATGTAAATAAGTAAAAAAGTTAACTTATGCATTTCTTTTTCTCCCGAACGGTCGTAGGTTGTACCCAACGGTACAAGTAATCTCTTCTCGCGTTTAATCAGTAGTATAACCTTATCCTATTTCTTTGCTGTTCTTTACGTACCCAATATGGGCAACGATTAACCTTGGTTTTACCCATTTATGCGCCTAACCCTGTTGTGTCTGATTGGCTTAGTCACGGCCATCCACGCGAGTGCCCAACCTCAATCGGTAAGCAAACCTGTCCTTTCCCGAACTTACCTGAACAATCGAAAGCCTCTCCGCCCCAATCCCTATATCGAATTACCGCTGGGAGCGATCAAAGCGCAGGGTTGGCTTAAGGAAATGCTTCTAAGGCAAAAAACCGGAGCTTCCGGCAGGCTCGATGAACTTTATCCGTCGGTTATGGGCAAACGAAATGGTTGGCTCGGTGGAGATGGAGACCAGTGGGAACGCGGCCCCTATTGGATAGACGGGCTATTGCCCCTCGCCTATCTGCTGGATGACAAGGAGTTGATTGCCAAAACGAAACCCTGGGTAGACTGGGCCATCAATAGTCAGCAACCGAATGGATACTTCGGCCCTTTGACCGATTACCCACACGAAGCAGGCTTACAACGTGACAACTGCCAGGACTGGTGGCCCAAAATGGTGATGCTTAAAATCCTGAAGCAGTATCACTCAGCCACTGGCGATCCACGAGTAATTAAGCTGATGACCAACTACTTCAAGTATCAATTGCAGCAGTTACCTACATTTCCGCTCGACCATTGGACATTCTGGGCACGCTATCGAGCTGGCGACAATTTGATGATCGTCTACTGGCTCTATAACCAGACCGGCGATGCATTCCTACTCAAGCTGGCCGATCTGCTTCACAAACAAACTTTCGATTATACCAACGGCTTTCTGCATACCAATATGCTCTCGCAACCCGGAAGCATTCATTGCGTCAATCTGGCGCAGGGTATTAAAGAACCGTTGATTTATTACCAGCAACATGCTGAACCAAAATACCTGGAAGCAGTAAAAAAAGGGCTCGCCGATATTCGCCATTATAACGGTATGGCGCACGGTTTATATGGGGGCGACGAAGCCCTGCATGGCAATAACCCGACTCAGGGTTCAGAGCTATGCACGGCGGTGGAGATGATGTTTAGTCTGGAAAGCATGATTGGCATTACTGGCAACGTTTCTTTTGCCGATCAGTTGGAAAAAATCGCCTTTAATGCATTGCCTGCTCAGGTAAGCGACGATTTTATGGGGCGTCAGTATTTCCAACAGGCCAATCAGGTTATGCTCACCCGGCATGTACGAAACTTCGATCAGAATCATGGCGGTACCGATGGTTGCGTGGGTTTACTAACCGGCTATCCTTGCTGTACGTCCAATATGCACCAGGGCTGGCCGAAGTTTACCCAAAGTCTGTGGTACGCTACCGCCGATCAGGGTTTAGCCGCATTGGTTTATTCTCCTAGCCAGGTGAAAGCGTACGTAGCAGGTGGAAACGAAGTGACGTTCACCGAAGAAACGACCTACCCGTTTAATGAACTAATTCGGTTTACGCTGACAACTGATAAGTCTGTAAACACCATCAAGTTTCCTTTCCACGTACGGATTCCAGCCTGGTGCAAACAAGCAACTATTTCGGTGAATGGTCAGCCGGTTAAAACGTCAGTTGGAAATCAGATTGTGGTCCTGAATCGGGCCTGGAAATCGGGCGATGTCGTCGAGCTACGTTTACCCATGCACGTTTTCAAAAACCAGTGGCACGAAAACTCGGTCTCTGTAGAGCGGGGACCTCTAACCTACGCGCTGAAAATGGGCGAAGAGTGGAAGACCGTCCAGAACGAAAAAGATCCAATTGCCTACGGAAATCAATATACGGAAGTGCGTCCTACAACGCCCTGGAACTACGGCTTGCTAGACGTATCGGATACGAAACTGCCGCAAACCGCTAAGGTGACTCAAAAAGAATCCGTAGCCAATTATCCCTGGAATCTGGAAAATGCACCGTCTGAAATTCGGCTAAAAGCCAAGCGCATTCCGTTCTGGCAACTGTATAGCGAGATGACGGGGCCGATTCCTTACAGCCCTATCTATAACCTGAAAGCTGAACAGGAAGAGGAGGTTATTCTGGTGCCTTACGGGTGCACGACTCTACGTATTGCCCAGTTTCCGGTTATTCAAAACTAAATCAATAGAACGCAGATTTTTATGATCGGTTATGGTCATTACAAAAATCTGCGTTCTATTAATCCTCATTTAACTGAAATTAAAAAGCCAATAAAAACAAAACTTTTTGTGAGTCGGAAAGTCATTGGTTAAAGCCTTAACCGTTAGCCTTATGAAAAAGCAATCTATCCTGTTTTGTTTAGCCGTACTGACTTGCGCAGCCTGCAAACAAGACGATCCTGCTGCCGATCCAGCCAGTATTTTGCAGGGTAATTATACCGCCTTTACCTACAGAGGCAATTCAACCCCTTTGCCATATCCTATAAACGGCAAGACATTTACGTTACAAATTAAGCGGATTACGAAAGACACCGTTCAGGTTGATATACAGGCAACGCCCAATGATGGCTTTTCGCCCGGTGAGAATCGTTCGTATCCGAAAGCGTACATTGTCAGCGTTCCGAATGGTCAGGGCAAATACACGTTCAACGTATATCTAACACCTCGCCCCTCGTCTAACTTGGGTTCATTAAAAGACGCCTTCCAATTTTATAATAGCGACAACAGTCAGGCGGATTATTACTACGTGCCCGTAGGTGGCAACCCTGCTATTGAAGTCGCCACCCGAATTAAACGGACTCAATAGAATCCTCATCAGATGTGCCTGATGTCCATTCGCCTAACCAGGCCATCTTCAAACTGGTAAACATGTTGCACCATTCCATCTGACAGAATACTGCCTGACGGATCTTTAACAACCTGATGGACATCCACTACGATGTGTCCTATGGGATCGGTTTCAAACCGAAGCGGCTCAACCCTTGGGTCCAGAACTGCCCATTGACGGGTCCAGTAGTCGCGCACGGCTTCGTGACCAATTACGCGGCCTCCTTCCCAGCCATTTGGCCAGTCTACATCAGGATGCATAGTGGTCAGAACTTCATCAATGGCTCGTGCGTTAAAAGCCGCGTAAGTATTCACTAACAGGATACGATAATCAAAATCAGGCATAACAGGGCGTGTTTGTTCGCCGGTAAATATCCTCACCTCTCCCCTTCGTGGTTGTCAGTTTGAATTGAGAATTTATCGGAATTCTGCTACCTTTCGGTCATGGAAGAACGAATCAACGAAGCCTTTGAATTGGGCGAAGCTTTGACCGTTGTAGGTCGCCAACTGCATCCGGGTGAGCCAGCCCCAGCCTTCGAACTAGATTATTTTAACCCTGCCACTTCGGCCATGGAACAGGTTCGGTTAACCGATTCTGCCGGAAAAATACGTCTGCTGAATGTGGTCAACTCAATCGATACGCCCGTATGCCAGATAGAAACCCACCGCTGGCAATCGTTGAGTGCCGATTTACCGGCCAATGTGATTCTTTATAGCATTAGTATGGACCTGCCTTTTGCGCAGGCTCGTTGGCACCAACTCGAAGGGGTCAACCATCAATCGTTATCAGCCCACCGCAGTGAGCAGTTTGGCCAGGCATATGGAGTACTTTTGAAAGAATGGCGCTTATTGCAACGGGCCGTGTTTGTTATTGATCAGCAAGACCAGATTCGGTACGCAGAGTACGTCGCCGATCAAATGCTGGAGCCGAATTATGAGGCTACACTAAAAGCCGTGAATAGCTTATAAAAGTCACTGAGCAGAGCAGCTTACTTCTCGATGAACACCTGAAATAAGCCAGTTAACCAGCTGGCAAGGCCAGGTCATAAATAAAAATTACATGGATCTGTAATATTTCCCTGACTAAGTCGTCTTCGGAGGGATAATGAACCTACGCCACCTCATCCCATCAACTGATTTGCCCGATAGACAACTTATTTTAACGACGGATGCAACATACGTAGATCCATCTCCATCTTTAATTCAAAATTAACGGAGACGCGTAAAACCGGATTACACGTTCCGTTACTCACCAAAATTTAACTCCTGCTGCCTTGGCTGCTCGCACCTAACAGGTTCTTCTTTCTGATTTTACTTTTCGATGAAACATCTTTTCACGCTGCTCCTGCTTGGCGTCGGGATTGCTAGTGCCCTTGCTCAAGCCCTCAACCCTGGTAAGCTCACCGGTTCGCTCACCGACTCTACAACGACTAAATCCGTTCCTTTTGCCACAGTTGCCCTGATGGACGGAACTAAACTTCTTACCGGCACCACCACCGACGGAGCTGGCACCTTTGTATTACCCAATTTGCCATTAGGTAATTATCGGTTAGTTGTGTCATTCGTGGGATACAAAACCAAAAATCTTCCGGTCTCCCTAACGACGGAGCACCCGTCCGTTCAACTGGGTCCAATTCTGATTGCTGCGGAGGGAAAAACACTGGGTGAAGTAACTGTAGCTGGTCAAAAAGCAATCGTTGAAGACAAAGGTGATCGCCTGGTTTATAATGCCGAAAAAGACATCTCGAATGCCGGCGGTACAGCTGCCGATGTTCTCCGAAAAGTACCAACTCTGAGCGTTGATATGGATGGCAATGTACAAATGCGGGGTAACGGAAATATCAAGGTGCTTATCAATGGCAAACCCTCGGCCATGATGGCACGAAACTTGGCTGATGCACTACGCCAAATGCCCGCGAATGTCATAAAATCCATCGAAGTCATTACCAGCCCTGGTGCCAAATACGATGCAGAAGGTTCTGCCGGAGTCATTAATATTATCACGAAGAAAGCCCTTCAGGGGTTTAATGGCTCCGCTTCGGTTACGGCGGGTAATTTAAACCGGGGAGTTGGAACTACGCTGAATCTGAAGAAGAAGAAGTTCGGTCTTTCGCTTTCTGCCAACGGCTACCAGTTTCGGAATAGACGGGAAAGCCAATCGGTGCGAACCAATCTGATGCCGAGTAGTGACGGGCCGAGCCAGCCACTGAGTATCCTAACCCAGACTAGTACTGCCGACAATACCGGTACGGGTGGATATGGCGAAATGAGTATTGATTATGACCCTGATTCAACGAATCATTTCAATTTTGCCGCCAACGTTTGGGGAGGTCATTACCCCAATAACAGTAGTGTGCAGAACCGGCTGACAAATCCGGCGGGGAATGAACTGCAAGCCTTTCGAAATGACATTCAATTCAGTAACCCCTATGGCAACGGCCAACTTGATTTGGGCTATACGAAATCATTCAAAAAGCCGGGTCAGGAGTTTTCGCTGCTAACCCAGTTCAGCCTAATGCCCGATAATTACTTTTACGATACAGATCGGTATTCTACATCCGAATCGTTGATCTATCGCCAGCATAGCAGTAACTATAGTCGCAATAAAGAATACACCTTTCAAACTGACTACACCCATCCGTTTACAATATATGGGCGAAAAGACACAACCAGTATCAAACTCGAAGTAGGCGCTAAAAGTATTCTACGCGACATTGGAAGCGAATACCGGGTTACGCAGTCGCTGGATGGACAAAGTCCACTGGTAGCCGATTCTTCTCAGTCAAATGATTTCAATTATACCCAACGGATTTATTCGGGCTATACCGCTTTGCGGATTGATACAAAACGAAAATGGAGTCTGAATGCCGGAGCGCGCTTTGAACATACCAATATCAAGGGTGATTTTTTTACCACTCAAACCAAATTGGCCAGTGAGTACACGAATTTGATTCCAAGCATTACCTTATCTAAAAGCGTTAAATCCCATACCCTGAAGATAAGCTACACTCAGCGTATCCAGCGGCCTATGATCTGGTCTTTGAATCCCTGGCTTAATCAGAGTGATCCAAAAAATATCCAGACTGGCAACCCTTACCTCAATCCTGAGTTGAGTCACGCCACCGAACTTTCCTACAATGTAAGTACGAAGAAGGGGCTATCGGTGAATTCGGCACTGTACTGGCGGCTGACCAACAATGCCATCGATTATATCTCAACGGTTGATGCAGCCGGAATTTCTACCAGTAAGCCGCAGAACATCGCTCAGCGGAAAGCCATGGGGCTAAACGTAAACCTAAGCAGTCAACCCGTTAAAAACTGGAATTTGAATGGAGGGGGTGATATTCGCTATGTAGATCTGTTCAGCCCGGCACTTAATCAGGGTAACAGCGGACTCGTCTGGAGTGTCAATATGAACACCAGCTACAAGCTAGCGCAAAACTACACCCTCCAGGCGAATGGTAATTATAGCTCAGGCTGGATTAGTTTACAGGGAACCAATACCGGTTTTTACTGGCACAGTATTTCAGCCAAACGTGAGTTTATGAACAAACAGGCTAGCTTAACCTTGGGGCTTAATAACCCGTTCATACGCGGGGTAAGCCAGACTAACCGGCAGTCAGCCCCAACTTTTGAGTCGGAGTCTACTTATTACTTTATCCGTCGTTCGGTTCGACTCACATTCGAATGGCGATTTGGGCAAATGAATGCTGGGGGCGGTAAAAAGGGTAAAAAGATCAGCAACGATGACAAAGATGGCCGATAAGTACGCTGGCTATTTCCCTCGAAAATTCTTTATTTTTTTGTAATCTTATTGATGCCACTTAATAAGAATCAGCCGCTACCTGCATAGGTGGGGGCTGATTAACATCGCGCTTTTTTTTTGCCTATTAGGCTACAAGTAACCAATAAAGATTTTTCAATTATTTATTTGCTTTTTAAAATATTTTACCAGCTGTCCTAATTCATCAAAAAATAGTAATAAAAGGGTAAAATCGGCTAAGTATAAAGACTTAAGTATTTTGCTTTAAGCTTTTGTTAATCCAATTAAATAGAGGTTAAAGCTTATGCAAAAACAATTTACCCATCAGAAGATCTTCTTTCTACAAGGAGATAACTTCCCGACAAACACGATCCAGCTCAGGCGAATCGCGTTCTGTTCTGTGTTTCTATTCAGCCTTTTTTGCTCGATTGGGGCCATTGCTCAATCGAAAGTAACTGGCAAAGTGATCGATGCGCAGGGCTTAGCGTTACCAGGGGTCAGTATTGTTGTAAAGGGTACAACAACTGGTACGGTATCATCTGCGACTGGTGATTACACCCTTAACTTAGCAAGGGGTAACGAAACGCTGGTATTTTCCTACATAGGGTATGTAACCCAGGAAATCGCAGCGACAGGCCGAAATTCGATTAACGTTACCCTCGCTTCAGACGACAAAATGCTGAACGAAGTCGTTGTAGTAGGGTATGGCGAGCAGAAGAAAGAAACCGTAACGGGAGCCGTAGCAACTGTAAAAGGATCTGATCTGATCAAGTCGCCAGCGATGAACCTGACTAACTCAATTGCGGGTCGGATGCCAGGTGTTATTGCCACCAACTCTAGTGGTCAACCCGGAAATGATGGTGCTGCAATCCGGATTCGTGGTTCAAACACATTAGGTAATACGGATGCCCTGATCGTTATCGATGGTGTACCAGCTCGGGCTGGGGGTATCGACCGGTTGAATCCAGCCGATATCGAAAGCATGTCTGTTCTGAAAGATGCTTCGGCTGCTATTTATGGCTCGCGGGCGGCTAATGGCGTTATTCTGGTAACGACCAAGCGCGGCAAAAGTGGCAAGCCTGAGTTATCCTACAGTTTCAATCAGGGTTTTAGCCAGCCAACCGTCATTCCTAAAATGGCAACGGCGGCTGAATATGCTCAATTGAACAATGAAATAAACGTGTATAACCTGCCTTCGCAGTATTGGAAAGATGCTTCGGCTGCTTTTGCGGCTACAGGTAGCTACACCCGGCCCGACGACAAGTCGGTTGCCAAAGCTGCTTTTACACCTGATGACCTTAAGAAATATCAGGACGGTTCGGACCCCTGGGGACATCCCAATACCGATTGGTTTGGCTCAACACTGAAAACATGGTCTCCTCAGTCGCGTCACACGTTGCAATTGGTAGGTGGTAGCGAAAATATTAAATACCTGACATCGGTGAACTATCAGAATCAGGATGGCTACTATAAAAACTCGGCAACGGGCTATAAGCAGTATGACTTCCGCATGAATCTGGACGCTAAAGTTAGCAAGTACATCAGTACCGTTATTGGTATAGTAGGTCGTCAGGAAAACCGGTTTAACCCAACAGTAGATCCGGGTTCTATTTTCCGGATGCTGATGCGGGGATATCCTAATAAGCCAGCTTACTGGCCTAGTGGTCAGCCAGCTCCTGACATTGAGAATGGTCAGCAACCGGTGTTAATCACGACCAACGCTACAGGTTACGATAGAGATACACGCTATTACCTGCAAAGCAATGCCAGCGTAAACATCACTAACCCCTGGATTCCAGGTTTGAAATTGACCGGTAGTGTTGCCCTTGATAAATACATACAACAAGGCAAAACCTGGCAAACACCCTGGACCGTTTACAGCTGGGATTATACCTCCTACGATGCGAACAAACAGCCGATACTGCAACCAGTACAGAAAGGCCCAGCACAGGCAACGCTTAATCAATATACGAACGACCAGCTGAATTCGCTGTTGTCCGGTATTTTGACGTACGACCATGTGTTCGGGAGCAATCACGCCATAACTGTACTGGCGGGTATTACCAAAGAACAGTCGAACTCGAACGGGTTCTCAGGCTATCGCAAGTACTTTGCCTCTACCGCTATCGACCAGTTATTTGCGGGTGGTAATGCTGAGAAAAACAGTAACACAACCGCTGCCTGGGAACGGGCTCGGATGAGTTATTTCGGTCGGGCAGGTTACAACTTCAAAGAAAAATACCTTGCCGAATTTCTGTGGCGATACGATGCTTCGTATATGTTCCCAGCATCGAGCCGATGGGGTTTCTTCCCTGGCGTATCGGCGGGCTGGCGTATTTCGGAAGAAGATTTTTTCAAGAAGGGCCTTCCTGCTATCAGCTCACTGAAACTTCGGGCATCATGGGGTCAATTGGGGAACGATCAGGTATACTTCAACAATACCTTGCGTGAATATGACTACTTGCCAACCTACGCATATGGCGACGTAGCGAATTCGACCTGGGGTTATGTAACGGGTAACCAGGTTGTACCAACACTCTATGAAAATGGCGTACCAAATAAGGCGCTCACCTGGGAAGTAGCCAACAATACAGATATTGGTTTGGAAGGATCAGCACTGAACGGCAAGATTTTCTTCGAATTTGACGTCTTCCAGAACAAACGGTCGAATATCTTATGGCGGAAAAGTGCTTCTATCCCTCAAACGACTGGTGCTACCCTACCCGCCACAAACATTGGTAAAGTTACCAACAAAGGGTACGAATTCCGGGTTGGTTACAATGGTCAGGCGGGCGACCTGAAATATAGCGTGAGTGTAAACGGCGGTTATGCCAAGAACACCATTACCTTCTGGGACGAAACACCAGGTGCGCCAGAATGGCAACGTTCGACTGGTAAGCCTATCCCAAGCAACGTTAACGACCCTAATCAGCAGAACGGAACGTTGATGTACCAATATGATGGTATTTTCTCAACCCAAGCCGAGATCGATGCTAACAAAGTGGATTACACCGGTGTAGGTGCCAGCTTATTACGTCCTGGCGATATGCGGCTTAAGGACATCGACGGAAACGGTAAGATTGACGGAAACGACCGAGTACGGGCCGACCGGAACAATCAGCCTCGTTTTCAGGGTGGTTTCAATGCTAGTCTGCGTTACAAAGGTTTCGACTTTAGTGTGCTTGTTCAGGCATCGACTGGTGGTCAAATCTTCCTTCAAACGGAGTCGGGCACGATCGGCAACTTCCTTCAATACAGCTACGATCACCGCTGGACAGTCGATAACCCAAGCACAGTCGATCCACGTATTGTTGACCGGAGCAATCAATATTTTTCGAACGGAACCAGCTACTGGCTGAAAAGCACCGACTATGTACGTCTGAAGAATGTTGAATTGGGCTATACATTACCAAGCACAATCGCCAACAAAGTCGGGTTAAACAACCTGCGGGTTTACGTAAATGGGCTAAATCTGGCTACTTACGCCCCTGCAATGAAGGGTCTGTTCGATCCTGAGTCGACCAGCAGCAGCGCGCAGTACTATCCCCAGTCTCGGGTTATTAACACGGGGTTATCTGTTAGTTTCTAAACGATCAATCAGCATAGTATGAACTATATAATAAAGTGTCTGTCGTTCGGCCTGGTCATAGGCGTAACGATGGCAGCCTGTAATACCGATTTTTTGAACACCAAACCGCTCGATAAGGTATCGGGAGATGCGGTCTGGGCTGATGCATCCCTATCTGAGTCTTTCGTAACGGATGTCTACAATGGCCTTCGGGATGGTATTCTGAGCCAGATGAATTTCGACTGTCAAACCGACAATGCACTGTATAGCTTCGGTAAACAGTCGGTTAATGAGTCGACCGTGAGTCCGTCCAATTTAGGGGACATCCCTGTCATGACGGAGTGGAGTGCTATGTATGCTCGCATCCGGGCTGCCAATATTGCCCTGGCCAATTTAGCGAAACCTAAATTCAACAACAGTAGCGGTATTGCCGATCGGATGAAAGGTGAAATGTATTTTCTGCGGGCTTATTATCATAATCAACTGCTTCGCTATTATGGAGCAATTCCGATTATTAAATCAGCCTATACGCTGGACGAATCGACGTTTACCATCTCCCGGAATACCTACGAAGAATGTGTAAATGCTATCGTAAGCGATCTGGATTCAGCCTCTGTCTTACTGAAAGGTAAGACATTGACAAGTGGTCGTGCTACGATGGGCGCTGCCATGGCGCTCAAAGCCCGCGTACTGTTGTATGCTGCCAGCGATCTGCACGATATTCCGACGGCCAAATCTAAATCGACTGTAATTGCTGGCTTTGCCAATCCAGAACTACTGGGTTACGTGAGTGGCGATCGCACAGCTCGTTGGCAGAAGGCTAAGGACGCAGCCAAAGCTGTTATGGATCTAAACCAGTACGGTTATAAACTGAATCTGACAGCACCCGTTACGGCAACCGAAGGGCAGGCGAACTATGTTAACCTGTTTTTATCACGCAACGGTGGCGAAGCGGATGGAATTTTCCTGAAATATAACATTCGTACTTCTTACGACGACTGGGCTTCCTGGTATCCCCGTAACAACATGCCGAATGGTTACCACGGCTGGACGTCAAGTGAACCGACTCAGAATCTGGTTGACAGTTACGAAATGATGGATGGAACAAAGTTCGACTGGAAAAATCCAGCTCAGGCAGCTGCTCCTTACGAGAATCGTGACCCTCGTTTCTATGTATCTATTCTGTATGATGGTGCTCAGTGGAAACCTCGTACAGCCGATGGCGCAGGTATCGACCCAGCGGGTCAGATTCAAATGGGTCAATACGAAGTTGGAACTGGCGGTGGTGCAGTTACTCCATACAATGGATTAGATACACGTAACAGTACGATTGAGAACTGGAACGGCACCTGGACAGGCTACGGTATTCGGAAATTTATGGACCCAGACCCAACGTTGGTGGACATGAATATTCGTCAGGAAGTACCTTCTATTCAGATTCGCTTTACAGAAGTGGTCTTCAACTATGCTGAAGCCTGTATCGCGCTGGGGCAGGAAGCTGAGGCCAAAAAGTGGATCAACGCTATTCGTTTCCGTGTAGGTATGCCTGCCATTACAGAATCTGGTGCAGCACTCGTAGCACGCTATCAGAACGAACGAAACATCGAAATGCTGTTTGAAGAGCAGCGTTTCTACGACGTTCGACGCTGGATGATTGCGCCAACTGCTTTAGGAAAACAGGCTCAGATTATCACGATTACAGGTAAGCTGAAAGCAGGAAAGTCGGTGACAACCTATAAGTATAGCAAAGACAATTACGATTATACTTATAGCGCGCAGGATTTAGGGACTGGTAAAGAAAACCGGAAATGGGATGATAAAGTCTACTTCCTGCCCATCAGTCGGGACGAAATTAACCGGAACAATAAACTGATTCAGAACCCCGGTTATTAATAATCCAGCAGAAATGCTTTTAACTAAAAAATGCCAGTGCTTACGGGTACTGGCATTTTTTAGTTTAGTTTTAGCTAATTTCTCATAAACCCGGATTACGTGAAAACGATTACGCGTCTGTTTACCCTTGTCAGTTTGGTTTCGGTAGTTGCCTGTCATACGTCTGACCAAGCTAACGAACCTAATGAGGCTAGTGGCCCTCCCCTTTTTACGTCATTATCACCCGAACAAACTGGGGTCACGTTCTCCAACAACCTGACCGAAGGGCTGAATACAAACGTACTGATGTACGAGTATTTCTACAATGGTGGGGGTGTGGCTGTCGGAGATCTGAATGGCGATGGTCTGGAAGATATTTTCTTCAGCGGAAATATGGTGCCAAACCAGTTGTACATCAATAAAGGAGGCTTGAAATTTACCGACGTAACAGCAACCGCTGGTGTCGCCGGACGCGAAGGTCCCTGGCGTACGGGGGCTTCGATGGCTGATGTCAACGGCGACGGTCGACTTGATTTATTTGTCTGCTATTCAGGCAGTTTACCTCCTCAAAAACGTATTCCTCAACTCTTCATCAACGATGGGCCTGATGCCCAGGGCATTCCACATTTTTCTGAACAGACGGCCCAGTATGGTTTGGACAGACCAGGGCAGAGCACGCAGGCTACTTTTTTCGATTATGATCGGGATGGTGACCTCGACCTATTTTTACTCAATCATAATCCCCGTCTGTTGCCCATCCTCGATCCCCAAGCGACTGCGGCTATCATGAAACAACCCAATCCGGAGATTGGGGTTCGATTGCTGAAGAATACCGAAAATCGGTTTGAAGACATAACCGAACAATCAGGTTTAAGTAGTTCGGTACTGAGTTATGGGCTGGGAGTCGGCGTATCAGACCTCAATAATGATGGATGGCCAGATTTGTATATCTCCAATGATTACGGCGTCCCAGATTATCTCTACATCAACAATCAGGGCGGTCGATCTGGTGGTCCAGTGTTTACGAATCAGCTCAGCGCCAGCGTTCGTCACATATCCAATTTTTCGATGGGTAACGATGTCGCCGATGTGAACAACGACAGTCGCCCAGATATTCTGACACTCGATATGCTTCCCGAGGACAACCGTCGGCAGAAACTGCTCATGGCTCCCGACAATTACGAAAAATTTGACCTTAGTGTGCAATCGGGTTTTCATTACCAGCACATGCGGAACATGCTTCAGATTAACGAAGGATCATGGGGCTCGGGAGCAGGGAGCAAGGAGCAGGGAGCTGCCGCGCGCCATGCATCAAGCTCGGCACCTTTATTCTCCGAAGTGGGTCAGATGGCGGGTATCTCCAATACCGACTGGAGTTGGTCTCCCCTACTTGCCGATTATGATAATGATGGCTGGAAAGACCTTTACATTACCAATGGGTATGTTCGCGACTATACGAACCTGGATTTCCTGAAATATATGACCGACTACATGAAAAATCGCCCGACAAATTTCCGGCGCGAAGATGTACTGGAGCTCGTTCATAAAATCCCTTCCTCCAACGTCGTGAATTATATGTTCCGAAATCGGGGTGGTGATCCTTCGGGAGAAGTCACATTTACCAATGTTGGCTCGGCCTGGGGATTAACGCAACATTCCAACAGTACAGGAGCCGCCTACGCCGATTTGGATAACGATGGGGATTTAGACCTCGTGGTTAATAATACAAACCAGCCAGCCTTTATTTTTCAGAACGAAACCAATAAGGAACTCCATCATCACTATTTGACTGTAAAGCTGGAAGGAGCAGGAGCGAACACACAGGGAGTGGGTGCCAAGTTAACACTCTATCGCAAGAGCAAGCAACAGTACGTTGAGCAGATGCCTACGCGCGGTTATCAGTCGAGCATGTCGCCCCGGCTGCATTTTGGGTTAGGCGAAGATTCGGCAATTGATTCGCTTCGAGTGGTTTGGCCAACAGGGAAGCAGCAGTTGCTGACCAATGTTAAAGCGGATCAACTGCTGGCTTTACAAGAGAAAAATGCGCAGGCAACTTTCCAGACGCCTAAGGTTGCCCCTTCCCTATTTCAGGAAATCAAAACGCCAGTCGTTTTTGCCGACCCGATCAACAAAACCAACGATTTTAAACGGCAAACACTTTTGGTCAATGCGCAGTCATTTAATGGGCCGTGTCTAACCAAAGCCGACGTGAATGGCGACGGGCTTGAGGATGTATATGTGGGCGGAAGTATAGAGCAAGCCGGAGCCTTATTTATCCAGCAAACTGGTAATCAATTCAGTCGAAAAGTCCAGCCCGCTTTTGAAGCCGACAAATTAAGCAATGATGCCGACGCCATTTTCTTCGACGCCAATGCCGACGGATTTCCTGATCTCTATGTATGCAGCGGTGGTTATGGCAACCTGGCTCTTGATGATCCGCGCTTGCAGGATCGTCTGTATCTAAATGACGGCAAAGGGAATTTTACCAAAAGTCCAAATGCATTGCCCGTTCTGAATACCAGTGCAGCCTGTGTACGAGTCACCGATGTTAATGGTGATAAGCAGCCTGATTTGTTCGTCGGTGGCCGGGTGGTGCCGGGTCGTTATCCAGAAACACCAAAGAGCTTCCTGCTCATTAACGACGGTCATGGGAAATTCACCGATCAGACAGCCAAACTAGCACCTATGCTCTCCACGCTAGGCATGGTCACCGATGCCGCCTGGATTGACCTCAATGCCGACCGTAAACCTGAACTAGTGATCGTTGGTGAATGGATGCCCATAACGGTACTCGGCTTCGACAAGGGAGCTGGTTTAACTGATCAGACAAAGGCATATTTCGACAAAGAATCGCGGGGTTGGTGGAACAAGCTGCTGGTCGATGACCTCAACGGCGATGGTCGGCCAGACTTAGTAGTGGGAAATCAGGGACTGAATACTCAATGTCGCGCCAGTGATAAGGAACCTGCCGAGTTGATTTACAAGGATTTCGATAAAAACGGCAAAATAGACCCTATTCTATGTCTGTACGTACAAGGGAAAAGCTACCCCCATGCCACCCGCGACGAACTGCTTGAGCAACTAGGCATGCTTCGCCATAAGTTCACCAACTACGATAGTTATTCGAATGCTACGCTAGCCGATGTGTTTACTGAGGAACAATTAGAAGGATCGAATAAGTTGGTTGCCAACCAGCTAAAAACCAGCCTATTTCTGAGTACGCCATCTGGCAAATTCGCAGAAAAGCCATTACCATTAGCTGTTCAGGAAGCTCCTATTTTTACACTAACGGCGCTGGATTATGATAAGGACGGACGAAAAGATCTACTTCTGTGTGGCAATACAGCACAAGCCCGTCTACGGTTCGGTCGATCCGATGCGAATTATGGTTTACTCTTGCGGGGTGATGGAAAGGGAAATTTCCTTGCAGTGCCACAGCAACAGGCAGGGTTTCAACTAACGGGTGATGTACGGGCTGTATTGCCAATCGGGAATACGTTGTTATTCGGCATTAACCAACAGCCTTTACGGGCTTATAAAAGGGATTAACGTGAATTGTAAGCTTTTTTATCATCCCGACAAAGGAGGGATCTTAAACCACCCTTATTAGGGAGTTAAGAAACCCTAAGATCCCTCCTTCGTCGGGATGACAAAAATCAATCAGCCATTATTCTCGTTACTATTTATTCTCGTACTTGTCTTTATACGTCTTGTAAAGGCGCTTGTGGCGATCATCCAGGTTCACCTTCCGGCCCTGAATAAACACCTGTTCCACAACGTTTGTCCGCATATCTAAAGCATCACCTGCCGAAACGAACAGCGTTGCGTGTTTACCTTTTTCAAGCGTACCAACAAGGTTGTCAATGCCTAGAATTTTGGCCGTATTCGAGGTGACCATTTTCAGCGCTTCTTCGCGATCCGTTACCCCAAAACCAGCGGCTGTTCCGGCCAGAAACGGCAGGTTACGAGTCCGCCACCAGCCATCGGCATAGCTCAGACCAACTAACACGCCAGCCTTTTGTAGAATGCCCGGCATCCGGTATGGCAGATCGACATCTTCATCTTCGCGACTGGGCAATCGGTGTAATTCACTCAGAATAACCGGAACGTTGTTTTCCTTTAGAAACGTAACCACGCGGTGTGCTTCTTCTCCTCCAACGATCACCACTTTCGGTACACCCACTGACTTTGCGAACGTAACAGCCTCCATGATGTCTTTACCATAGTCGGCGCGGATATACAGATTCTGTTTGCCCGTAAATAAGCCACGCATCGATTCCAGCTTGAGGTTCAACGGAGTTGGATTTGACAGAGCTGCATACGCTTTGGCATCAGCAAACGTCGCCCGAAGCGCATCAATGGCCGCTGCACGGCGTTCGTTTTTCCGAACAACGGTTGTGAAATCCTCAAAATTGAAATCACGAGCCAAATAGGTAGGCCAGTTGAGCCAGATGCCGTCATCTTTCTTTAATGCAGCATCTTCCCAGTTCCAGCCATCGGACATCATGACGCTCGAGCTTCCCGAAATGGTACCTCCTTGTGGCACGGCCTGAGAAAACAACACACCATTGTTCCGAATGGTCGGAATAATTTCGGAGTCGGTATTGTACGCAATCAGCGACCGGATATTTGGGTTCAGAATGCCGATTTCACGCATATCGACCGTAGCCCGAACAGCACCCGTTTCCTGCAGACCAACCGTCGATACCGGCGAGATAAGGCCAGGATATACGTGCTTGCCCGACACGTCGATCACCTCGACATCATTCAGGTTCAGGCGAACAGTCGTGCCATCCACCACATTTGTAATAACGCCATTGCTGAACAGGACAATGCCGTTGGGAATCACCTGTCCGGTGCCAACGTGCACAGTACCGCCTGTGAGCGCAATAGCCTTCGTCTGCGGCTTAGCCGGAGCCGGATTCTGGCCGTAGCTCGTAAGCGTGACCAGGGTAAGTATAGGTATGAGTAGTTTTTTCATGTTTTTAATGGTAAACGCAGAGATTAAAGAGAATTCGCAAAGAACGCAGAGGATAACAAAATCAAGAAAATCAGTTAAATCAGATAAATCCCGGCGGGGCCGCCCGCGCGGTCTATTTCCCTTCCTCTTCTGCAAACATTCCTTCTACGTCTTCGCAATGCCACATACGTGCCCGCCGGAAGTTTGGCCGTACGGTCGAAGCACCGCCCGCTTTAGCTGTCAGCATCTTCTGAATAATCCGGGCACGTTCGGCTTGTACAGCGTCACGTTTGGCATCTTCATCTTTCAGGCTGAAATAGGTAGCACCTTCAATCATTGTGATTTCTGGGCGAGCATAAATAGATAATGGGTGGGCATTCCAAAGTACCAGATCGGCATCTTTACCAGCCCGAATGCTGCCAAGTTTGCTGTCTAAATGCAGTAGTTTGGCAGGATTGAGCGTCACCATTTTCCAGGCATCTTCTTCGGGCACACCACCGTATTCGACGGTTTTAGCCGCTTCCTGATTCAAACGACGGGCCATTTCGGCATCATCGGAGTTGATAGAAACCGTTACACCCTGGTGGTGCATGAGAGCCGCATTGTACGGAATCGCATCATGTACTTCCATTTTGTATGCCCACCAGTCGGCAAATGACGAGCCACCTACACCATGCTTCGCCATTTTGTCGGCCAGTTTATAGCCTTCCAGAATGTGCGTAAACGTATTGACTTTAAAGCCCAGTGAATCAGCCACTTTCAGCAGCATGTTAATTTCCGACTGTACGTAGGAGTGACAGGTAATGAAGCGTTTTTTAGCCAAAATTTCGGCCAGTGCGTCAAGTTCAATGTCGCGACGGGGCGCAATTGCCGTTGCCTTTTCTTTAGCGCCCAGTTTGTTGTAATCAGTCCATCCTTTTGCGTACTCCTTAGCCCGTGTGAAGTGATCCATATAGACCTGCTCTACGCCCATCCGCGATTGTGGGAAACGGGTCAGTACGTTCGGGTTTGGGTAGTTGGCTTGCTTTACGTTCTCACCAAGCGCGAACTTAATAAAACCGTCGGCACCTTTGATCAGCATTCCATCGGCAGGTTCGCCCCATTTGAGTTTTACAATGGCCGACTGTCCGCCAATCGCGTTAGCCGAACCATGCAGGAGTTGCGAAGTAGTAACGCCACCTGCTAGCTGACGGTAAATGTTGATGTCGTCAGGATTGATTACGTCCGACATCCGAACTTCGGCCGAGCTGGATTGGCCACCTTCATTGATTGACAGCAACGCAATGTGTGAGTGTTCATCGATAATACCATTGGTGAGGTGCTTGCCTGTTCCGTCAACGACTTTAACCCCTGCTGGAGCGGTTAGGCTTTTACCTATTTTAGAAATCTTCCCCCCCTCAACCAATACATCTGTATTAGCCAGAATACCGTCTTTTTCATTCGTCCAGACCGTCGCATTCCGAATCAGTACCGTTTCGGCCTGTGGTTTTTTCAGGTTACCCATTCCCACAAACGGATAAAGTAACGTAGCTGCGGTGTTGCTGGCCGGTGTAGTAGCTGTCGCCGATGCGATAGGCGCTGTTGAGCTCGTCGCACTTGTTGACGATGGAACATCGCCCGCACGAACTGCCGACCAGGTGATGGTTTTACCATCTGGAGATTCGCCATCGCCTTTGATCGTAGTGCCCGTGCGGTAACCTGTCAGGCGAGTCGTACCTGGTCTGCGTTTATCCAGTTGAACCTGAATCGAAATAATATCACCTGCTACGGCTACTTTGGGTGTCACTTTAACCGTGTCCACCAGAATCTGATATTCTGGCTTATCTGGCGTTTTTCCAGTAATGTTCAGTTTGAGATTGCTCTGACTGCCTACCGTCAGATTCCAGCTTCCGCGTAAATCGGCCGCGTTCTTGTTGGCAACAATGTACTGTTTCCCCTGCATCCAGTTTTCAAAGATCACATTATCGGCGCTGAATAAATTGCCCGATGTGATCAGGAAATTGGCTACCTGACCTTTCTGCAGCGTACCTACCATATCTTCGACGTGGATGAGCTTTGCCGGTATGGTTGTCAATGCTTCGAGTGCTTTTTGCTCAGATAACCCATTTTCTATGGCTTTGCGAAGGTTCGCCCAGAAATCGGCTTTATTCCGAAGGCCAGCCGTTGTTAGCGCAAATGGGATATTTGCTGCGGCAACCCGTCCGGCGTTCATTGGCGCCATTTCCCAATGCTTGAGTTCGGCTAGTGATACATTGTCGGCATCCCACGAATCTTCAACATCATACGGCTGAGGAAAATTGAGAGGCACAATAAGCGAGGCTCCGGTTGCTTTCACCTCGTCTAAACGCTGATACTCGTCGCCCGAGCTACGTATAATATATTGAATCCCGAATTCATCACCGATTTTATCGGCACGAACAATACCTAACTTATCATTCGCTTCGAAAATAGCCGGTAGCGAACGGGTACGATTCAACGCGTCGAGCGACATATTTGCCTGCTCTTTACTACCCGCCCGTTTATACCAATCGGCATCGTACATGGCCTGACGTAGCAAGGCAACCACGCCCATCATCGAGTTAGGGTACTGCTGTCCCGACGTCCCTTTGCTGAACGAATAGTGGGCCGTAACAGTAGGTTTCAGTACGATCGAATTCTCGCGATCATCAGCCAGCGTCACCAGTGAGCCAGTTCCCCGAGCAATACCGTCGTGAGCATGTGTCAACACGACACCGAAGCCTAGCTTACGGAGTTCATCTGCTTTGGTCGGATTCGCCTTGAACAATATACTGGCTTCATTTTCGGGCTGGATGGCCTGATTCCAATAATACGCCCCTTTTTTGTTCGACTCATACTGAGGAGCTCCACCAGCCCCACGGCCACCGCCCCCACCACCTGTGCGGGTAATTTCTGGCATTCCGTAATCGGAATCAATGTCAATGAGTGCCGGATAAATCCGTTTGCCTTTTAAATCAGTAACGACGGCACTGGCGGGCACGTTAACAGCTGTACCAACCGCTTCGACCCGGCCATTACGAACTAGTAGGGTAGCATTCTGTAACGTAGTTTGCGGATCAACAATAATGGTTGCGTTGGTGAAGGCATATAGCCCCGGTCGCTCGTCGTAAACGCCATTTACCGGAAAGGTCGTCTGAGCTATGGAGGAGTAGGCCAAACCGGCTGCGAGCAGCCCTGTCAGGAGAGGTTTAAACATGAAATAGATGAGTTGATGATTGGGTTAACGGCCAAAAATACAGAAATAAATGGGTTTACGGATAGTTTACCCAAAGAATATTTTGCAAATTGACATTAAAGAAAATAATTTATCTTAGCACAGAAAATTGTTTCTTTATTCCGTAATAACCATTCTTTTTATTCTACCATGCACGTTTTCCTTCTTTACTTTGCCATCCTCTATGTAGATAATATCAACAGGTCGGGATAAAAACGTCATTAAATTCTCATAGAGCAGGAAATCAATTCTGGAACTAATAGCCGACAAAAAAGAATAGATAAACGCTTTCTGAAAACGGAAAAGCCCGACCTGGATTTCAGATTGGGCCTGATAGCTGTATTTTTGCACTATCACAAACAATAAGTATCGAGTTCTACTTACCTTATTAGACCGATTCTGTTTTTCGCTCCTGCGTTTGTACTTGCAACATTCCGATGTTTTTTTACGTTTGGGTATGCGTAGAACAGCTTCAAGAGCGTACCCGATTGCCCCCTTAAAGTACTGTTTATCAACCTATGCAACACGTATAAACCCACTCATGAAACTCGTTACCCGTTTGTTTGTGGGCTTCCTGCTGTTAAGTGTATCGGAGATTACCTGTTGCCTGGCACAGATGCCATTAGTGGATACGATGGCCGTAAAAAATACGCAACCAGTACCCCGTTTACACGATGTTGCAGATCTGGTAAAGCGATGGTATCCGCGCTTACATATTACTCCACATGACTCGTCGAACCTGGAAGAAGGCAAACGCTTTTTGTTAGTCATCCCGCAAATTGGCTATACTTTACAAACCAAAGCACTGGTAGCGGTATTAGTAAATACACCTTTCCGAAAACCAGGCGCCAATATGTCGTCAGTAAGCGGTCAGCTATCATACACCCAGAATAATCAGATAATTCTAACGGCTAATTCGCAGATCTGGAGTCGGAACAATCGCTACCTATGGACCAACGATTGGCGATTGATGCACTATCCTCAGGCTACCTACGGTCTCGGTATGTATACTACCACCGATAGGATTATCAATATGGATTACGCATACTTCCGGTTTTATCAGAGTTTTCTACGCCGGTTAGCTCCTAATTTATACGGCGGTGTTGGGTATTACCTAGACTTACATTGGAATATTGACAGCTATGTTGAAGGCCCTAATGGCGTTCGTGAATTAGTACGCATTTCCCGCTATTCGTCTGGTATTCAAGGGCGTTCGGTTTCATCAGGCCCTGCATTGCATTTGCTTTACGATAACCGAAGTAATGCCATTAATCCAAGCGGTGGCTTATATCTCAATGCTGTACTTAGAGCCAATATGGAGCTTTTAGGAAGTGACGATACCTACAAGTCATTATTATTAGAAGCTCGAAAGTATATTCCAATATCTCTACAATCAGGTAATATTCTGGCATTATGGTCTTATAATGCCTTCACCTTCAATGGTGATCCACCATTTTTGGATTTACCTAGCACAGGTTGGGATAACACAGGTAACGTAGGTCGTGGGTTCATTCAGGGGAGGTTTAGAGGAAAAAATTTCATCTATGCAGAAGCCGAATACCGTTTTCATATTACCAACGACCGATTGCTGGGCGGAGTGGTTTTTGCCAATGCCCAATCTGTTACAGAGCAGAACACCAACCAGTTTGAAAAAATTGCTCCGGCCGTAGGCGGTGGTATTCGGATTAAAATGAACAAAGTCTCACGAACAAATCTCTCCGTCGATTACGGCTTCGGTTTCGATGGCTCTCATGGATTATTTTTCAACCTGGGTGAAGTCTTCTAAAACAAGTTTCCATTAGTTTGAAACTCGAAAGCTGTATAAGGGCCTCAAATTTCTATTACGCCTTTTGTATTATCGCGCAGTCATTCGAGGTGGTCCAGATTTAGTTGCTTAGCTATATCATGCCCAAAATCGCATCACAGAAAAGTCACTCTGAAAGTCTGAAGAAGCGTATACAACCAACATCCTTGGGCTGGCGGTTATTGACAACCCAAGGGTGCCAGTTGTAGTTTGATTGCTTGTTGAGTATTTCTGGCAACATTTTTTGCCATTGGAAAGAGCAGACCAACCAATCAAGTCGATCGAAATAAAAATCTTCTACACGGATTTGGCGTCTATACTAGTATCACCAAGCGCTTATCATATAAAATTATCATCACCGCCGTGGAGCATACGGGCGGCTATTGGCAACCCGTATTCAATGCTCTATCGATGCCATCGACTCACAGAAAAAGGTTTGGCAAATAGGAACTTACAAAAATTTATTAATTCCAGTCAGGTGGGTACAATCATCTAATCAGGTCGGAGAAGACTAGAACCAAACGAACTTATCCGACACATCCTAAATGTGATAGCTTAAAGTAAGTAAAGCAAAGTTGTAACTGACGATAATGAGTGCTAAGAGTCATTGTATAAGTTAATGGTTCTTTATAGGTTTGGAGGAAATTCAAATTAATTCGATTATGACTTCTATCACCCCTACCACTAAGGTACTAGATAACCCTCCTTTCAATATGCCATGGGTTGAATCTCCATTCTTTACACAGGAGTTGAACCAGTCAAACTTAGATCCGGAACTAAAAGAAATTGCACTTAGATTTGCAAAAGATGGTTACGTTATTTTTGATCCACAAATTTCAGGAAGCGTTTTAGATAAAGCTATAGCTGGTGTTGAGCCTTTGTATAAAGGTGGCGCTCGGGTTCAGGATGCTTGGGAAACGGTATCTGCAACACGCGAAATTGCTACGGCACCACGTATTCTTGAAGTGCTCCGTATCTTGTATCGTCGGGAGCCAATCCCTTTCCAGACATTAAATTTCCCCGTTGGCACCCAGCAACTTACACATTCTGACGCTGTGCACTTTAACTCAATTCCCCAGAAGTTTATGTGTGGAGTTTGGGTTGCTCTTGAAGATATCCATAATGATAATGGGCCCCTTCATTATTACCCAGGCAGTCATAAATTGCCATTTTATGACATGATCGACATGGGCCTAAGTGGTTCATCTGCCCAAACTGTCGAAGAGCTTTATGGGAAAGAAGGAGTGTATCGTGAATACGAAAAACGGTTGGCAACAATCATTGAAGCACAAGGGTTGAAAAAAATGATTATGAACATGCCTAAAGGTAATGCCTTAATCTGGGCTTCAAACTTATTGCATGGTGGCGAGCCAATAAATGACCCTACATCAAGCCGCCATAGCCAGGTTACGCACTATTTCTTTGAAGACTGTGTCTACTACACACCCCTTCGTTCAGATACGACCATCGATAAACTGTTCGTCAGAAAAATCCGGAATATTATTACAGGAAAGTTAGTCCCTAATAAATATTTCGGACGACCAGTCAATCAGGATGGCCATGCAAAGGCCGCCAGTATTACTGGTATTGTTCGCAGTATAGGACGAATGTTGCCTAAGTCGCTCATAAAAAAAATAAAGCGATAACTTTATACAACACTATCGCTTTATCACAAGTACCTATTTAGCTTTCTTAGCTTGATTATTAGTCTCTCAAGCTAAGAAAGCTAAATAGGTACTTACTTTATTAAATCACATACTAGAAGCTTTTTCCTAAGATAGAAAATAATAAATTCTATAATTTTTCTATAAAACCAATTCTTACTAAGAACATTTTTATAAATAATTTGACTTTATTATTATAGATAAGTAAAGGGCTAATAGATGAAGAGATAATTTTATTCTTCACTTTAGCTCTATAGGTTTCGTCGATAGCTTTAAATAATAATCTTGTGCTTACTCCTCCATCACGCATCATAACTGTTGTTACTGGTAAATAACCTGTTTGTAAAAGCTCTTTGGGTCTCAACAGAAGTTCATAATCTCCAGAAACTTTATAATCTTCATCAAATAATCCATATTTAGCAAATAAGTTTTTAGAATGAAAACACCCTACGTGCCAAGTAATCATATTACGTTTAAAGAGCGGCCAATCCCATGCTTTACCTACTGTATCTATTATCTCTAGATTGTTATTAACAAGGTTAATTCTCGATGAAATAAATTCTAACAGCTCTTTATTTGGATGATCAGTAATATAATTTATGTAAGATTGAAAGGCATGAGGATATAGAATATCGTCTGAACCTAAAAAAGCAATCCAATCACCAGAAGCTACCTTAAGCCCTTTGTTCCAAGCACTATAAATTCCATTATCTGGTTCACTTATTGTGTAGAAGATATCCTGTTTATAGAGATCAATGATTTCTAAAGTATTATCACTTGAACCTCCATCAATTATAATAATTTCGTAGTTTTTATATTCTTGGACAAGTATGCTCTTAATTGCACCTTCTAAATAATCACCACCATTATAAACAGCAATAATAATACTAACCAGAGGTTTATATAAATCCATCGACTAAGGAGTTTTAATTAATAAGATTATTCGAGCATTTTTTTATTCCCAGTAAATTTTAGTTTAAAAGGAAATATAACAAGCAGAAATGCACTTATCTTGGTTCTAATATGGGTGCTGAAGGGTTCTGAAGTTTTATTATGTATTAAATGTATTTAAAGCTGCAATATTACCACAAACGAGCCTATTCCGCAATAACTATCGAGCGACGAAGTGTCCCACCGGACATTTCGGATAATATATTTTATCGCTAAAAAGAGTATGGATAATAAAATGTTAGCACTTAACTAGGCTGTGGGACAAAGCTGTATGGCACTTAATAACGGACTTGATTATCCTTTAACAATACATTCATGTCAAGCCGCCGTGGTGGACTCTTGCTGTTTTAGACTGAAAGTAGATCTTTTTGAAAAGCGATAGAACTCATCGCTTGACAATATGAGCCCGACACAATTTTAACAGAATCACTATTTAACTTTGTGTGACAACCTGTACACTTAACTGTCGGGCTAAATAGGACTATCTCAAGTCTTATCTAATAAAATAAGCAATTTGTATTACCAGTCTCTAGATTTGTAAACAACACTCATATAATCAGCCAACTAAAAACCAAGCCTATTCAACTAAATGAACTATACACTTTTTGCTATTTTATTATTTTTAACTCAATCAATTTTTGCCCAGTCAACATTGCCCATTATTAAAGCAACGTCCAAACGTGTAGCTATCAATGATGGTGGCTATTTAGATAAAAATGCCTGGGCACTTTCTCCGAAGATCAGACCAGATATTTTTACGGCGGATAGAACGAGAAAAACAAAATGGGTGACATTTTATACAGACATAGATTCTATAAAGGTAAAAGTAAAACCAGGAACAAAATACAATTTTATTGTTCTGTTAAATGGCAAAGATTCCTGCTACACGCAAATTGCAAGCGCAATTCCGTCAAAAAGTACGCACCAAAGAAGGGCTATTACTCATGATACAATTCCTTTTACACTGACGGCATTTAATGCGATTCAGGTAAAAACTATTATTAACGACACTGATACGCTAAACTTACATTTTGATGTTGGCTCGTTCGATTTTCATTTAACGAAAGATGCTATCCTTAAAAAGACAAAATTGTTATCAAATCAACCTGATGTCCTAGCGGGCAAAGCAACTCCAAATTATACTAATTTAACTAAGATTTTTAAATTGCAAATGGGCAATTCGGTATGGACTAATCCTGAGGTTACTGCTACAGGATTAACCTCACACGATATGGATGGGCGTTTTGGATGGAATCTATTTGAAGGGAAACAAGTAGAAATCGATTACGATCATAATCGTCTACTAATTCATTCAGAATTACCAAAGGCGTTGAAAGGCTACGTTAAATCAAAGTTGGAATTTATCCATTCTTTTGTCTGTATGAAAGGAGCCTTTTCCATAGAAAACAAAAAATATACTGGTACTTTTTTAATTGACACGGGTTCGGATCAGGCCATTATTTTAGATAGCACCTGGGCAAGTAAGCAAAATTTCTCTCAGAATTTAAAGCTCATTAAATCATCAGTTATTCGCGATCCGAGGGGCGTAAAGTATGAGACTAAATTAATGCTATTCCCGCTCTTGAAACTTAATACGTTTGAGCTTACAAACATTCCCACGCTCGTTTTAGGAAGCAAAAATCCAGTAGGTTTTGAGGTTAATTACGTTGGTAATGATCTTTTAAAACGATTTAATATGGTATTTGATTTTGAACGTGATTACATCTATTTAAAACCAAATAAATTAATGAATTTAAAATTCAGAGAAAACACGTAAACACATTAATTTTATAACATCATCCGTTCTAACTTCTCCAGTCGAGTTGAATTTTCCGGCCGGTTTCAGCGGCCTGTAGAATAGCCCCAATCAGCTTCATATCTTTCCAACCCTCTTCGCCCGATGCTTCGGGTTTCGATTTCGTTCGAATGGCCTGAACAAATGCATCCATCTGAGCAATTTGCTGATAATGCGGAGAAGGTACGTCCATTGCTCCTCGGCTAGTAACACCCTGAGCGCCTGTAGCATTGAAGGAGGGTTCGAGTTTAAACCAGCCGCGCTCGCAGGTAGCATAAAGTCGATCTACGTATGACGAATAAGTAGTACTACAATGCGCTACGGTACCACCGGGAAATTCGAACTGCCAGAAGACCGTTTCGTGAATATCTTTAAAATGCTCCTTATCGAACGTAAACGCCTGAGCAGTCACACTTATGGGGTCCAGATTGATCATTCGGCGGGCACCCTGGATGGCGTAAATGCCTAAGTCCATAATGGCTCCTCCCCCACCGATTTTCTTATCCAGTCGCCAGGAATTTGGTCCTGGTACGGTGAAACCCAAGCCTGACTCGATCACCTTTACATGTCCGAATGTATTATCAGCGGCTAATCGGCGCATCTCCAGATGATGTGGTTCGAAATACAGTCTATAACCCACAGACAACTGTACACCGGCTCTTTCGCAGGCCGAAATCATCTGCCGGGCTTCCTCAGCATTCATAGCCATCGGCTTCTCACAAATCACATGCTTGCCCGCCTGAGCTGCCCGAATGGTGTATTCAGCATGCAGAAAATTAGGCAGAACCACATAGATAATATCAATATCGGGATTGTTCCGAATTTGGTCGAAGGTTTGGTAATTGTAGATGTTCTTCGCAGGAATCGTGTATTTCTCTGACCAGCTCTTCGCCTTATCGGGAGAGCCCGTTACGATACCCGCCAGATAACAATTTTGGGTTTCAAGTAACGCTGGGGCTAGTTGATTGGTCGCATAATTCCCTAAACCGACCAGAGCAACACCTAATTTTTTGGGAGCTGGTTGCTGAGCTGCCACCAGGTCAATTGATTGTGTCAATAATCCACCAGTCGCCAGCGACAGCGTTTGCAAAGTTGTCCGGCGAGAAATTAGGGAGGTCATGGGAGAGCGGTTTTGTGCTGCAATAAAAGACAATAAAAAAGACAGCCCGTTGCAACGACCAGGCTGTCTGACAAGATTGATAAACGCTTATTCTCCAGCGGGCACCGAAACCGATGACTGGCTCTGGTCATTCGGACGGCCTTCACCTTTCGGGCCTCTCCGGCGTTTTTTCCGACGTTTGTTTTTTGCCTGCCCACCAGCATCGACCGGAAGTGACTGCGCTACTCCTTCAGATGTTGCATTTGTCGAACCCTCAGTAATAGGCATTATTCCTTCTGGGTGGGGTTTGGATTCAGCATCGGTGCGTTGATCACGACGACCTTCTCGTCGCTCACCAGTCGCTGGTTTATTGCTCTCGTGCCGCTGGCGGCCATCACCACGGCGTCCATCGCGACCACCCCGACCTGAACCACCGCGAGAGCCTCCTTTACCCCGTAGACCACTGAATCGTTTTGGGTCGAAAACCGGTGATTTACCCATGTCGAGCGCTTCGGTAATCGACTGTTTTTCGACCTCCCGCTCAATCAACCGTTCAATATTTACGATGCGGTTCTGATCCTGATCGCTAATGAACGTAATGGCTGTACCTGTAGTAGCCGCCCGTGCCGTACGACCGATTCGGTGAACATAATCTTCGGCATCACGCGGAATATCGTAATTGACAACGTGGGTCAGATTATCGATGTCGATACCACGCGACAGCACATCGGTGGCGACCAGAATCGGGAACGCTTTATTTTTAAAATCACGCAACACGACTTCGCGGTCATCCTGCTCTAGATCAGAACTGATGCCTCGTGCTTCATAACCCAGTTTGCTCAACGCCCGCACGATTCCATTCACTTCCGATTTCCGGGATGTAAACAGCACCATGCTCTGCACAGGCTTTGTACTGTTTTTAATCAGGTGGGCCAACAGCGGCAGCTTCTGGCTGTCATAAGCCAGATAAAACTGCTGATCGATACCGGCCGCTGGTTTCGAAACGGCCAACCGAATTTCTTCGGGGTCAACCAGAATTCGTTTCGAAAACTCACGGATTTTATTGGGCATCGTAGCCGAAAACAGCAAGGTTTGCCGTTTGACAGGCAGTTTCGCTACAATGTTTATTATATCGTCCGAAAAGCCCATGTCGAGCATTTTATCGGCTTCATCGAGTACCAGATAGTCAATCTTATCGAAATGAACATAGCCGAGTTGCATGTGTGCAATAAGTCGACCCGGAGTGGCAATGATAATATCGGCTCCGGTTTCGAGCGCTTTTCGCTGCTTGTCCCAATCGTCGCCTTTGCCTCCACCGTAAATGGCGATGCTATTAGCCTCTACAAAATAACCGAAGCCTTCTACCTGCTCATCAATCTGTTTGGCGAGTTCACGCGTTGGCACTAGAATAAGCGTGCTGGTATGGTCGTGGTTGGCGTGGGAGATTCTATCGAGAAGTGGAATAAGGTAAGCCGCCGTTTTTCCGGTTCCAGTCTGAGCGCTGGCAATCAGGTCGCGCCCTTCGAGAATTTTGGGAATGGCTAGTTCCTGAATCGGAGTGGCTTTTAAGTAGTTCATGGCATCCACGCCGGCCAGCAGGTCGTCATGGAGATTAAATTCCTGAAATGTCAAGGTAACAGCTGAATGATGGTGGAACACAGCTGACCTTAACTTCCCGGTCAGCAAACCGCTTGATTTGAAACAAATATAACGAAAAATCAGGATTTTGCCAGTATGACGGGTGCACAGCCGCCTTTGCCGGTTTAGCCCTTCGACTTAGCCCTATGCAGCGCCGACAGTTCCTCCAAAATACCCTCATGGGCAGCAGCCTGCTCGCCCATAAAGACCTTTTCGGGCAGAATCAGAGATCGACCAGTGACCTGCCCAATTGGCAACTACCTGATCTGCATAAAGCGATTTCCGATCCTGTCCTCATTCGGTCTGTAGAGCTACTAAAAACGCAGGGACAACTTATGCTGGTGGTAACAGCACAGGATGGGACGCGGGGCATTACGCAATGCAACGAACGGATGCAAAATCTATCTTCGCTACTAAAAGGACTTATTATTGAGCACTTTACAGGTAAAGATGCCCGTGATTTGCCGATGTTAGTTGATAATGCGTACCGGCTTAATTCGAATTACAAATATGCGGGCATGCCGCTCTGGAACTGCATTGGTTCGGTCGAGATTGCGGTTTGGGATTTACTGGGTAAACAGGTTAAAAAGCCCGTTTATCAGTTGCTGGGGCAAACTGTTCGCACTAACTACGACGTCTACATTTCTGATTTTGATCGAGGCACAGATACTGCCGATGTGGTTGTTGACCGATTGGCGCAGAAACTGGCCGCTACGGGGGCTAAAGGGGTAAAAATCAAGGTTGGTGGGCGAATGCAGAATACGCCTGAGGACGAACGTCGGACACGAGCTTTTGTGCCTTTAGTTCGTAAGAAACTAGGCGACAGCATAACTATTTACGCCGATGCCAACGGTTCATACACGCCCGAAGAAGGCATCAGGATAGGTCACATGCTGGAAGATAACGGGGTTGCCATTTTTGAGGAGCCCTGCAATTTTGAGGACGAAGACGGTATTCGTCGAGTCAATAAAGCAATTACTAAACTGGTAATGGCAGGTGGTGAACAGGATACGAGTCTGTATCGCTTTGAGCGGTTGGCCCGAACTGATGTCTATGATCTATTACAGGCCGATGTCTATTATAACGGAGGCATATTACGGGGCCTGCAGGTGGCAGAAATTGCCCGAAGTTTTGGTAAAAACATAGCTCCCCACACGCCCAAATCCGACCCGCTTATCGCCCCGTTTTGGCACTTAGCCGCCGTTTGTCCAAACCTTTACGGCTTGCAGGAGTTTGTCTACGAGTTGAATGGCAAAGTGCCTTCGTGGTATGAACCCGCCATTCGTGTACAGAATGGTGTCATGCAAATACCCAGCACGCCAGGTCTCGGTATTAACTACGACGATCAAATCTGGAAATCGGCGGAACGGGTTGGGTAAAGGGTTTTGACAGGATTAACGGGATAAAACAGGATTTTTCTAACTGCTAACCCTATCAAAAAAGGAACTGACAAACGGTCAAGCATAGAATGAAACCAGGATTCTTGAGCCTATTTTTCTTGTTAAGTAGCCTGCTCTCAACGGCACAATCGAAGCTGGAGACTGTAGCCGAATTTGGAAAACATCAACCCATTGGCTTAGGCGTTTCGAAAGCGAACCGCATTTTCGTTACGTTTCCGAAAAACCCTGGCAATTACGATGACGGACTAGCAGAACTCATCAAGGGCGAACGACATCCTTATCCAAACGCTGAATGGAACCAGTGGGATTCACTGAAACCACAAAGTCGATTCATCAATGTACAGGCTCTTTTCGTCGATCAGACCAATACACTCTGGGTACTTGACCCAGCCAGTCCTGCGGGCCAGAAAGCCATTCCAGAAGGTATTAAGTTGGTAAAAGTCAACCTGTCAACCAATCAGATTGAGAAGATTTATCGGTTCGAGGATTTACCTCGCGAGCGAACTGGCCTGAATGATGTGCAGGTCGATTCGCGGCAGCAGGTTGCGTATCTGTCAGATCCCGGACGAGGAGCCATTGTGGTGCTGGACCTGGCTTCGGGTAAGAGCCGAACAGTTTTGGAAAACGATAAATCAACCAAAGCTGACCCAAATTTTGTGCTCAATATTGATGGCAAGGAAGTGCGCGACACGCGGGGAAACCCATTCCGAAGCAACGTCAACGGTATTGCCTTGACTCACGACTTCAAGTATCTCTATTTCAGACCCATTACACAAACAAAACTATTCCGTATAGCCACAACTTACTTAACAAATCCTGCCTTATCCCCTACCGAGGTAGCTTCGCATGTTGAGATAATGGGCGAAACGGGCGTCTCACACGGCATGATTGCAGATAAAGCCGGAAACATCTATTTAACCGATTCACCCGACAAAGCCATCCGATACTTTACTCCTGATCGTCAATTAAAAATGCTTGTTCAGGATAATCGGCTGCTTTGGCCTGATAGCTTCGGCATTGGTAGCGATGGGTATCTATATGTGACAGCCGCACAGATTCACCGTACCAAACGCTATAATAATGGGGAAGACAAAGTGGATTACCCGTTTCGCTTATATCGGGTGAAGTTGCCGAACTAAGAAACGAGAACTTTACTGGTTTTCATCCCAATCTACACCTAAAATTGTGAGTTGAAAACTTTGCCTATACCTGACAAAAAACGCTGCATTCAACTGTTACGTTGTACTTTTGTGCTACTTATCCCGTAGCAATATGCTCAAACGTTTCCTTCCATTCGCTCTAGTTTCCGGCTTATTTTTTCCCTCAATTTTAGTTGCCCAAACGCCAACGGCTTCGTCGTTAGATGACACACTTCAGCTTAATGAAGTTGTTGTTAAGGGGTATGCGACCAATCGACGCCTACTGGAAACACCAGCATCGGTAGGGTTGCTCACTCGCCGGGATTTGAATCAACGATTTGGCACCCCCACTCTTGTTCCTGCGCTTAATACGCTGCCCGGCGTTCGGGCAGATGAGCGGTCTCCGGGCAGTTATAGGCTGGCAATTCGAGGGAGCGCGATCCGGTCGCCATTTGGGGTCCGTAATATTAAAACGTACTGGAACGAAATGCCGCTTACCGATGCAGGCGGCAACACAAACCTGAATGCATTAGATGTTCGGGCATTGGGGCGCATTGAAGTTATCAAAGGACCGTCGGGAAGCTTGTATGGCGCCGGAACAGGAGGCACCATTCTGTTTAGCGGACTTGCGGTTCCGGCGGGTAAAAGTAATGTTGAAGTCTCTGCTTTGGGTGGATCATATGGGCTGTATGGCAATGGTATTGCCCTGCAAACGGGCAAAAACAATTCGGCCATAGCACTCAATTACAATCACTTACAATCTGATGGTTACCGTGATCAAAGTGCAGTTGTACGCGACAATCTGAGCTTAATTGGTTCGTTCAGCGTTAGCCCTAAACGAACGGTTTCGGTACTGGCTATGTATTCGGATCTGCACTACCAAACGCCTGGTGGCCTGACCGAAGCGCAATTTCTTGCCAATCCACGAGCCTCACGTCCGGCTACCGCTACCCTACCCAGCAGTGCAGCCCAACAGGCAGGTATTTACCAGAAAGTGAGCTATTTCGGGTTGTCACACGAATACCGATGGAGTGATCGCATACAGAATACAACCGTTATCTTTGGTTCCACTACCGACTTTGCCAATCCGTTTATCACGAACTACGAAAGACGGACCGACATGGGTGTCGGTGGACGGACGGTTACTCAATTCCGCTTCCCGAATAGTCCTCTGCCCACGGTCCTTACGGTGGGCGGGGAGTTCTTACGCAACTTCACCGTAGACCGAAATTTTGGAAACCGGGCTGGAGTGCCTGATAGTATCCAGACCGATGAAGAACTGATTTCGCGCCAGTCAACCATTTTTGCCCAGGCCGAAACAGAGTTACCTGCTCACTTCCGACTAACGGCAGGTATTAGTCGAAATGATGTTCAATATGATTTTACCCGGTTTATGGTACGAGCCGGAGGGCTGCCAACGGCTACGATCAACCGCAATTTCAATCCTGTCTGGTTACCACGAATAGCTCTGCTTCGCACCTTCGGCCCCAATTTGTCGGCTTTTGTAAGCATTAGTACGGGCTATTCAGCCCCATCGAGTCAGGAAGTACACCCCTCTGCTGGTGGATTCAGCACAACACTCAACCCTGAACGTGGAACAAGTTATGAAGTGGGCATTCGGGGATCAGTCTTCCATAGTCGATTGCGGTTCGATGTCGCGCTGTATAAACTTCAACTGCGCGAAACCATTGTTCGCCGGTCGGATGCTGCCGGGGCAGACTATTTTGTGAATGCCGGTCGGACAGATCAGCCGGGTTTAGAAGCGCAGCTCGCTTATGATTTTATTCTTCCCTCGTCGTTTTCCAGCTCATCCACCTTTTCTCTTCTCCGCTTGTGGAATAGCTTGACACTCGTCAATTATCGGTATCGCGATTATCAACAGGGCGCCGTCGACTTATCAAACAATCGAATTCCTGGTGTAGCACCCACGACAAACGTAACCGGTATTGATGCGGAGACTAAGTCGGGCTTCTATGCCCATTTAACCTATCAGTTTCTTTTAGAATTTGCGCTGAACGACGCGAATACAGCCTTATCTAATCCGACACAGTTATTACAGGCTACCCTCGGCTTCCGGCGCAACTTAGGTCAGCACTGGACGCTCGATGTCTATGCCAGTGGCGACAATCTTTTGGACAGAAGCTACTCGCTTGGCTACGACCTGAACGCAGTTGGCAACCGGTATTACAATGCCGCCCCAGGCCGAAATGGCATGGGTGGTGTTCGGTTGAGTGTGAAATGGTGACGTGGAATGATGAATTATAAATGATGAATGATGAATTTTGTCAACGGCACAGTACTGTGCACATTTCATTCATCATTTATAATCGCACCGGCGACCCGGTCATCATTCAAAAATTGCTCACTGTCACTAACCTCACCAAAGCCTACAATGGTCACATTGCCCTGACCGTACCGGAACTTCAACTCCCACCTGGATTTCATTATTTTCGGGGTGGTAATGGTTCCGGCAAAACGACCCTTTTCCGTACTGTTGCAGGCTTACTTCCGTT
Organism: Spirosoma arboris; assembly: GCF_009754945.1. Taxonomy (GTDB): domain Bacteria; phylum Bacteroidota; class Bacteroidia; order Cytophagales; family Spirosomataceae; genus Spirosoma; species Spirosoma arboris. Next base: position 50,364 of record NZ_WPIN01000014.1, on the reverse strand, counting down.
TTCAGGTGAGATTGTATTGGCTGGAAAGTACGAAATCAGTCGCGATCCAGTTGCCTACCGAATGCGGGTTAACTATGCCGAAGCCGAGCCGCTATATCCATCTTTTCTAAGCGCCCGTGATCTTGTCGGATTTGTCAGTAAAGCCAAGAAATCTCCTGTCGGGCAAGTCGATGCAGTAGCTAACTTATTGGGAGTCGATTCGTTCTGGACGAAACCCACCGGCCAGTTTTCGAGTGGCATGCTCAAGAAGCTGTCTCTTCTTCTGGCCTTACTCGGAACACCCCAACTGGTTTTACTGGACGAACCCCTTACGACCTTAGATGTAGCCACCGCCGAGAAACTATTCGCTTATATCCAGCAACTCCATACGAGCGAGGGTGTTTCGTTTCTACTGACGTCCCACCAGGATGTCAGCCTAACGGGTTTGCCTATAACCAGTGTTTGGCAAGTGAATGAAGGGGTTATTACGACCACAACTTAATCATGCCATGCTGACCTTTCTCAATCGGATTTTCATTAGCCCCTTTTACGCCAAAAACGCGGGTACCTTTCTGGTAATCCTCCTGCTAGCTTTTGGGTTTCTGAGCGCTACGGAACACAAAGCGCTGATTACCGCAGCATTGGGGTCGCCATTTTTTCTGGCTATTGTATTCGTTCTGTGGACTTTATACCTCCTTAAAACCATTGCGTTTATCTGGCAGGAATTAACAGCTCCAGAGCATTTATTTCTACAAACATTCTGGCTTATCCCAACCTCAAAGCGGTGGGCGCTGTGGCTGGCGATACAAACGGGTCTGTTATTACCCATTATTGCCTACGCAGGCTGGATGATCCAGCTAGGCATTCATTTCCAGCGATGGGATTCGCTCAGTGCTATTGTTCTGGTTATTCTGATCTTACTGATAATGGGGGCTACCGCAGCCGATTATCGACTTCGCCACCCTAACCCTGATTCACTTCGGTTACCACATCTGACAGTCCAGCTCCCTTACGAGCTGTTCTTTCCTGCTTATTGGCTACGCCACGAACCCCTCTCGTTCGTCCTGACGAAATCCTTTTCGGGGCTTTTATTGGCCGGTGTTTGCCGGCTCTACCCTACCGACGATTACGACCAACGCCTACTGCTCATCGGTTTGTTACTGGCCGTATTAGGTCATTCGCAGGTGGGCGGACAAATCAGTGAGTTTGAGAAAAAGTATTTACTCTTCCTGGAAAATCTGCCCTTATCCTGGCTACAGCGCTTCGCGCGGTACGCATTTACCTACGGCCTAATCTGGTTTCCCGAACTCTTGATTTTACTACGCAATTGCCCGTCCGAAATTCGGTTCGATTACGTCATATGGCTCTGGCTGACAGGTTGGGGATGTATTCTCCTTATGCATAGCCTTTCGTATGGTCGCACCATAATTCCCGAACGCTGGCTGTCAGGTGTACTGGCTACGTTTATCGGCGGCTTACTGGCCATTATGTTTGGGGTTCCTGTGGGTGCTTGGTTGGTGTTGGGCTGGCTCGGGGCGATTGGATTTTGGTATCGGTCGGTTCTCACGTAGAGACGCAATGGTTTGCGTCTCTACTCACTCTTCAACACGTTGGCAGGGTTCTTCCGGGCGGCTTTTAAGGTTTGGGAGCCAATCAGTAAAAAGGCCAGTACCATAACCATCACTACTCCGATCAGTAATTCACTCAGGCCGATGGGTTGGTGGTAGGCAAAATTGGTTAGAACGACTTTGTCGAAAAAGAAATAGGTGGCCGGAAGAGCAACTAAGCTAGCGATAAGCAGCAGTCCCAAAAATCCTTTGCTCAGTAAAAAAACCAATCCGCCTTCGGTTGCGCCCAGTACTTTACGGATGCTAATTTCTTTTAAGCGAGTTTCGGTCGTGAATACAACCATGCCAAACAAGCCCAGGGAGGCAATGCAGATGGCCAGGAAAGCAATGAAGCCAATCACCTTCACCATGACCGAGAATTGACTATAGGCCAGTTCAATCTGATCATCGTAAAATTTGGCCTCCAGCGGATGAATCTTATCAATCTTCCGCCAGACATTGTCGATACTCGCCATTGTGGCAGGCAGATCGGTGGGAGCAATCTTGACATTCAGATAACCCCAGGGCTCGTCGGACGAGTAGCGGAACATAACGGGTTCAATCTTCTTTTCCATTGTTCCATAATGAAAGTCCTTTAGTACGCCTACGATGGTGAGTTTATTTCCATCGACGGTCACTACTTTGCCCAGTGCTTTTTCAGGATCTCTTTTGGCAATGTTGAACCGTTTCAGCACCTGTTCATTCACGATGATTTCACTTTCTTCTCCTTTCTTCGGACGTAAGGTAAAGTTTTTGCCAGCGACCAGTTTATGGTTATGCACAGGCAAATAATGCTCATCAACCAAATTGAGCCACACCATTGCCGAATCTCGGGGATCAGTATATTTCATAGTTGTCCCATGAATACTTCCCAAGCTTGTAATCATCAGCGATTGAGACACTTCACGAACAGACGGAATTTCCGATAACTCTTTGGCTAATACATTCCCTTTATTGCCCTGCATGCTGATGTTCAAAATATTTTCAGTCGTAAAGCCCAGATCGAACAGGACAAGTCCACGATATTGGTTATAGCCAATCAGGGTTGTGGCGATAAAAATCAGTGAAAATGTATACTGAATGACAATCAATGCTTTACGCATACTGACCCGCTGAAATACCTTTACGGTTGAGACGTCTTTTATGACCTGAAGCGCATTGATCCGGGAGAAAAATAAGGCGGGCAAAAAACCGGCAGCCAGACCAACCACTATGGCAAAGACCAGAAAATAGAGAATGATCCGGGGTGACAAATCAAGTACGACCAGATCACCGATATGTGGATCGAGCGCCAGGAATTGGGTTCGTAAGAACAAAAACAGACCAAAAGAAAACACCAGAGCCAACAGGGCAATGATTACCGATTCGGCCATGAACTGTCCTAGTACATGACTTTTCATAGCACCGATAATTTTACGAATGCCTACTTCCCGAGATCGTCTAAGCGAACGGGCAATGGAGAGATTGGTGTAATTAAAGCAGGCAGAGAGAATAATTACGAAAGCCAGGCCCCCTAAAATCCATATGACAATAGGCATCATGGTGGGGCCAATCGAGTTATCTAGTCGCTTGCTTAATACGACTTTATTTAATGGTTGGAGCGCAACGGTAAACTTTTTATTCTTTATGGCAGCGTTTTCCTTCGTATTCAGTTTATCAAGGATAGCTTGTACCGATTCAGGATCACTATTCTCTGGCAGCACCATATAGACATAATTCTGCCAGACATTTTCCCAGCTGTAAAAATTAGGATCTGCTTTGGCTAACAACGCATCGGCCGTAGCAAACGAAACCAGTGCGTCAAACCGTACGTGTGATAGCTTGGGAACATCTTTCGCAACACCCGTAACCGTATAATTCAGCGAATCAAATCGTATTGACTTGCCCAGTGGATCAACATCTCCGAATAGTTTTTTTGCCGTTTTTTCGGTCAACACCAATGAATACGGCTCTTTGAGAGCAGTAGCCGGATCTCCTTTTAGTAAGGGAAATGTAAATACCTTGAAAAATGAATTATCTGCCCAAAAAGCCCCAAAGGGTACGACCGTTTCACCCACATGGGCATCGCCAGAAAATCCATTACGAAGAATCGTTAGATCTTCTACTCCGGCTACCGTTTCCCGGATTTTCCTGCCAACCTTTACCGATGTAGAAGCTAATTCCACAGCAGGCTGATCTACGTTCTGAAATGTAGTGATGACCCGATATGTTCTATCTTTCTTCAGTTGAAAATCATCGTACGAAAGAAAATCCGAGATCAGGGAAATAACGAGCAGACCTACCGACATGCTCACGGCCAGCCCGAAAATGTTAATGAAGGAAAATAATTTGTTGCGCACCAGACTGCGCCGGGAGGTTTTGAGGTAGCTGCCAATCATGATCCAGTGAATAAAAAGGTTTAGGAAATCGGGTTTGCGGATGGTGTATAATCTGAAAAACTTCAGGGCATCGAGGCAGTAAATCAATCGGGCGCGTTTGGCGCCTTTAGCTTTCAGATTACGCTCAAAGTATTCATTCAGATCACCCTGCAGGTCTTCCAGTAAGTCGGGGCGGCAATACCAGCTAATCAGGCGCTGCGCCCAACGGGGCGGTTGAGGCAAATCGGATTGGTCTCCAGACCGATCGTTTTGGCTGTCAAATCGTGTCATATTGAGCCTTCCAGATTGAATCCGGGGATAATACGCCAGAGTGACTCCCGCACATCTTTGGCATTTGTCAAGGCAATTTTACCCGCGTGCGTTACTTCGTAATAGCGTTTGCGTTTACCCCCTCGCGTGCTGGTTGCATCACCCAGATGGCTTTTCACTAAGCCCTTCTCTTCCAGCCGATTCAGAACGGCATGCACAACACCCAATTTGGCGACTCGGCCCGTATGTTTTTCCAGCTCATCACAAACGGCTACACTGTAAGCGTCGTTGACTAATGCGGCAATAGTAAGCAGCACGAGTTCTTCAAATTCCCCCAGATTACTCCCCTTCATGGGCTTGGTCGGTTATTCTTCTGATTGTATTAATTCTCCAAATGTATGTAAAATGGTTTTATTAATTCAGTATTTGTATGTAAAATAATTAAAAATACGAAGAGACCGTTCGACGGTCTCTTCGTATCAATGTGCTGTAATCTGATCAATTATGGCATTTGCCCTTGCCCCTGTCTCTCCCGTACTTGGGCATTTCCCTTCCCCTCGAAGCTCGCTCACAATCGACTCAATCAGTGGCTGTTGTATATTCTCTGGATATGGAATGGTGTAGTCAACTGTACCTGCTTCAGTTTCTACCTTAATGAAGTTCATCTCAAAATAAGAAAACGAGATTTTCCCTTTAGAGCCTATAAACTCTGTCACCTCGATTCGCTGCTCTTTATTCACAGTCCAGCACCAGTTTCCTGTACCCAATACGCCGGATTCAAACTCAAAGTTTGCGATAACCACGTCATCTGCCTGGTAGAGTCCAGCCTGGTTTCTGGCGATTCCACTAGCGGTTTTGATTGGACCAAAGACGTATTCCAGAAAATCGAATTGGTGAGATGCAAGGTCATGAAAATGGCCACCGCCCGAAATTTCAGGGTCAACCCGCCATCTTGGTTTTGGGTTCTCCCCTACTTCTTCGGCGTACGGTTGCCAATTCAATAGAACCCGAACGTACCGAATGTCACCAATTACTTTCTCGTCGACCAGCTCTTTAATCTTCAGAAAATATGGAAGCGACCGACGATAAAATGCCACTAACAGAGGCACACCCGTTTCCCGGCTCACCTGATTCATAGCTTCGCATTCGGCCGCATTTCTGGCCATCGGCTTTTCGACGTAAACTGGCTTTCCGGCCCGCATCGCTCGAATGGCGTACTCGGCATGCGTATCTGGCGGTGTTGCCACATATATCGCATTGACATTGGGGTCGTTAATTAGGGCATCGGCATCATCATACCAGGTAGGTACATTGTGGCGTTTGGCATAATCGGCGGCTTTTTCGGCATCTCTGCGCATCACTGCCACCAAACTCGAATTAGGCACTTTATTAAAAGCCGGGCCGCTTTTCACTTCGGTTACATCTCCGCAACCAATAATACCCCATTTCAATTGATCCATAGTTTAAAGATGAGCGTTACTAGCTTGATTGGTTTCTCGGATACGCTCAAAAATAAAAGCAGATTCGCGCAGAATCTATTCATCTGCTGCGCAAATCTGCTAGGTATTATAAACGATAAATTAACTCTTCTTCTGCTTGCTGGCCAGCGCCTGTTTCTCCGACATCTGTGTGATTGCCACCACCAGTCGGTCGAGGTCTTTGGGTGAATGATACACGTGGGGTGTCACACGAACACCGTGAATGTTTTCCCAGTCAATCCCCGTCGTATGAATTTTATACTTATTCAGCAACTGTCCGTCCACTTCGCTGGTCTTCATACCGTCGATGGAAAACAGGCCAACAGCACCGGCAAATTCGGGTTTGAGCGACGTATGGATCTTCACGCCCGGCAAGTCTTTAACGCGTTCCATCCAGTAATTTTTCAGGTAGTGTGCCCGAGCAAACTTCCTCGCCGACCCAATGCTGTTATGAAAATCAACGGCGGTACCGATGGCCATTTCAGATGCAAACGAGCGCGTACCCAGACTCTCGAATTTACGAATGTCTGGCCCGTCGGGTTCATTATTGGAGAGCAATGCCCAGATATTACGAATCTTGTTTTGCTTGATATACAGCATACCACTTCCGAAAGGCGCGCAAAGCCACTTATGCAGACTGGTGGCGTAATAATCGGCGCCGAGGTCGGGGATTTTGAAATCGAAAAGGGCAAATGAGTGCGCACCATCGGCAATTACCTCAATGCCTCGTTTGTGGGCTTCATCGGCTATTTTCCGAACGGGCATCACTTGCCCTATCCAGTTGATCATGTGGGTAACATGGACAACTTTCGTTCTGGGGGTAAATGCTTTTACGTATTGTTCAGTAAGGTAATTTTCGTCCTCGCTGGGTAAGTTCAAATCCAGATAAACCAGTTTGATACCGTCGCGCTTTTCCCGCTGTTTCCACGCGTTCAGCATATTCGGGTAATCCTGTTTGGTCAAAACAACCTCATCGCCCGGCTTTAAATTCAGGCCGAAAATAACCGTGTTCAATCCTTCGGTAGCGTTTCGATTGATGGCAATTTCTTCGGGCGAACAGCCACCTAAATCAGCCAGTTTCTCGCGCAAAGATTCGCGGCCCTGGTCGAGAATACGCCACATGTAATACGATGGCGCTTCGTTACAATACTGGTAGAAACGAATGTGCGCATCCTGCACTACTTTCGGCTGCGGACAAACGCCCCCATTGTTGAGATTGAGCAACGTTGGCGATACCGTATATTCTGATTTTACCCACGACCAGAAGTCTTCGTCCTGCGCCCACTGAGCAGCCGATTTCAACCCGGCATCGGCAGTAGGAATGGGACTGGCAAACGTTTCGGGTAAAAACTGAGGGAGAGTCAGCGCACCAGTCGCTGCGGCTGCAGTCTGGCGAAAGAAGGTTCTACGAGTAGACATGACGAGGTATGTATATGAGGATGAACGCTATAGGGTAAAACTACGCGTTTTTCTCTCAATAATAAGAGGTAGCCTTATAGGCAAAAGCCAGATTTTTCAGATTTTTCTGCCGTTTGTACCCGATTCTACCGAATATAGTAGGCTTTTTCTACTTATTCAGGCAGATTCGAACTGGCTGATGTGTTAAAATGAAGAAGGTCTAACGCGCCAGTTTGCTTTTCCTACAAAATTATACCTGCCAGCAGACCGCCTAAAATCAGTGCATAGGGTGGAATTCTCGTATAGAGTAACAAGCAGATTGTAACCAATACAACAACGACTGAAGGCCAGTACGGAGCCATAGGCTCAAAAAGGGCGATGGCTGCTGCTGCTGTTAATCCCGTGCTGGCTGCATTGATACCTCCCAACGACGCCCGCACCACACGATACCGTTTAAGTTGTTCCCAGAAACGGTAGACAAAGAAGATCAAAAACGTGCCGGGCAGAAAAATCCCGACCGTCGACACAAGGCTGCCCCATAGTTGGCCATGAAAACCAGCGTCACGCATGGACAACGCACCAATGTATGACGCAAACGAAAACACTGGTCCTGGTACCGCCTGCACCAGCCCAAGCCCCGACAGGAATTCTTCTCGGGTCAGGTAATGCTTAAAGGCTACAAACTCATTGTACAGCATGGGGGTTAACACCTGTCCCCCACCAAAGACGAAACTACCGTTCCGATAAAAGTTTTCGAACAACCGTACGGGAAGCGAATGTGTAACAGCCCCCAATCCGGCAGCCAGGATAAAGACGCCCAACCATAGAAAAAAATTATCCCACTGCACGCGCAGGGGCTTTTTTTCCATCCGCTCTTGTTTCTGATAAGCCAGCGCTGTAGTGAGCCCACCAATAGTGATAACGATGGGCGTCATAACGGGCGAGCGAAATAGATAGCCAGCTAAAGCCGCTATGAGCGCAAGGGCAAGGCTTATTTTATCATGAATAACTTTTTGCCCAATTCGGTACCCAGCTACCACCATGAAGCCAACGGCCATTGGTTGAATGAAACGGGCAAACTGGAGCGAAAGATTGTGCCGTTCCAGATAAAAGATACCGATTCCAGCCGCCGTCATGATTAATACAGCGGGCAAAATCCAAATGATAACGGTTAGGTACGCTAAGTTTGGCCCACCAATTTTAAAGCCTAAGGCCGTAATCGTCTGCGTTGACGTTGGCCCCGGCAATACCTGACCCAGTGCATTTAATTCCAGCAATTCTTCTTCGGTCAAATACCGCCTTTTATGCACCAATCGGTCATAGAACATGGCCAGATGTACCTGAGGCCCGCCAAACGTCGTGAGCGCAAGAATCAGCACATCTTTCAGAAAGATGAAGTAACGGATTCGGCGTACGGGTTTGGTAGCGGTTAGGTAGGGCAACATGATTAGCGGGTCAGGAGAGTGGTCAAAATTTGTCAAGAATAGTCAGGATTGGCAAGAGTCGTTTTAAACCGATTATCGGGCAATTCTTGACAAAACCTGACTATTGACTAATTATTTCTTTTTCAACCCTAATTCCATCAACCGCTCGTCCAAAAATTCACCCGCCGTCATGTCAACATACAGTTTGGGATGCTGGGCGTCAATGCAACTTTCCAGACTGGTAAGGTTCATATCGGCGCGCGGGTGCATGAAAAACGGAATCGAGTACCGCGACTGATTCATTTTCTCGCGGGGCGGATTTACGACCTGATGAATTGTCGATTTCAGTTTATGATTCGTAAGTCGATCAAGCATATCGCCTACATTGACCACAACCTGATCGGGCAGGGCCGTAATGCCAATCCATTTGCCATCGCGACGCAACACTTCGAGGCCGTCAGCCGAAGCACCCATGAGCAAGGTAATCAGGTTAATGTCGCCGTGGGCAGCGGCTCGTACAGCGCCATCAGGCGTGGTATTGGGATCGAGTGGGAAGTAATGCAAGGCTCGGAGGATACTGTCGCCATTCCGCACTTTGTCGTCAAAATAGGTTTCAGGCAACTCCAGGTACAGGGCAATAGCACGTAGTAATTGCTTGCCTGCATTTTCGAGAGTCCGATAGGCCGTTAGGGTTGCTTCACCAAATTCGGGGTATTCTTCAGGAATCACATTGCCGGGCATATCGCCTTCTGGCTCGGGCTGACCAATATGATAAAATTCCTTTAAATCAGCTATTTTAAAGCCTTTAGCTGTTTCTTTCCCTTTGCCAATATAGCCGCGCTGGCCATTCAGTTCAGGGTGCTCATATTTCTGCTTAACATTATCGGGTGCAGAGAAAAACTCCTTTGCTGAATCGTATAATTTTTTAGTCAATTCATCGGTCAGGCCGTGGTTACGAATGGCCACAAATCCAATCTGATTAAACGCCCGGCCTAAATCCTGCACGAATTTGGCTTTGCGGTCAGGATCGCCTGAGGTGAAATCCGCCAGGTCTAATGACGGGATTTCATTGTATAATTCTTCTGTTAACATAGACGAAATCTATTTTCACAAAAATATGAATTTATGGGGTAAGTGAAAGTAAGTGGAGTGGATGGAGTAGTGCATATAGCACTTACTTCACCCACTCCACTTACTTTCACTTACGTCCCTTACTCTAGCCGATTACGCTCCGAAATTCTTTCCTACTTTATTCCAGTCAACAACGTTCCAGAAGGCTGTAACATATTCGGGACGACGATTCTGGTATTTCAGGTAATATGCATGTTCCCAAACATCAAGGCCCAGGACAGGTGTTCCTTTTTTCTCTGCCAACGCCATTAATGGATTGTCCTGATTAGGCGTCGAAATTATTTCGACATCGTTACCATTCTTGATGAGCCACACCCAGCCAGAACCAAAGCGACCCGTTGCTGCCTTACCCCACTCGGTTTTGAAATTATCGAACGATGTATATTTCTTATTAATGGCTTCGGTCAATGCACCCTTCGGTGAGCCACCCGCGTTGGGGCCCATAATGTTCCAGAAGAACGTATGATTCCAGTGCCCTCCTGCATTGTTGCGAACAGCCGCCGGAGTGCTGGTTGTCACACTTTTCACCAGGGCTTCAATGTCCATCTTCGCCATATCGGTTCCAGCAACGGCCTTATTGAGGTTATCCACATACGCCTTATGGTGTTTGTCGTGGTGGATTTCCATGGTCATTTTATCGATATGTGGTTCAAGCGCGCCAGCATCATAAGGCAATGGAGCCAGTTTAAACGGTCCTTCTGCCTGAGCAGGTGCAAAGCCAAGAGAACGGAAGGCTATCAAGCTGGCTGAAGTACCGAATGCCAGTTTCAAAAACTCGGAGCGATTCATGCGAATGATTGGTTTTGGGAGAAACAAAAAGTGTCTACGACCTTAGGTCTGCGACCACGAGAGCCATTAAGCAAAACCCTGTAAATGGGCAAATGTTCAACAACCCAAGGTCACAGCCGCAAAGAAACGAGTTTTTGATGCCAATCGCATCTATTTCTGGAACTGGAGCCAGAGTTTATTCGTACGCAATCCGGCTCAGAATACTTCGGCCAAGCGTTATCTCGTCGGCGTATTCGAGATCGCCCCCAATAGGAACACCACGGGCAATGGTCGAGATTTTGATATTAAAAGGCTTGAGCTTCTTTTGGAGATAAAAAGCGGTTGTATCCCCTTCCATGGTAGGGCTGATGGCCAGGATAATTTCACGCACCTGTTCGCCTTCGGAACCGCGCAACCGAGCCATGAGTGAATCGATCTGCAAATCGCTCGGACCTACCCCCTCAACGGGCGAAATGATGCCACCCAGCACATGATAGAGCCCTTTAAACTGAGCTGTATTCTCAATGGCCAGCACATCCCTCGTGTCTTCAACAACGCAAATCAATGACTGATCGCGTTTGTGGCTGGCACAAATGGTACACAAATCGTGATCAGACAGGTTATGGCACTTTCGGCAATATTTAACCTTCGTACGCATGGCCGTTAAGCTCTGAGCCAATAGTTCTGTTTGGTCTTCATCCCGTTTAAGGAGATGCAATACCAGCCGGAGCGCAGTTTTTTTCCCAATTCCCGGCAGTTTCGACACCTCGTTAACTGCGTCTTCTATAAGTTTGGAGGGGTATTCCAAGAGAATGATGAATTATGAATGATAAATGATGAATTACAAACAGAAATCACCGTTCTGGCAAATCATTCATAATTCATCATTCATCATTAGTTTAAGACTTCAGCAGAGATGCCTCGCCGGCAGATCTCGTTACGCATGGGCACAAGTTCTTCCCATGAACCGTTTTTGACAGCGCACTTGCCTTTGTAATGGATCAATAGGGTGCATTGTTCGGCCTGTTCCTGTGTATGTTCACAAACGTCGATCAAGGTATCAATAACGTGTTCAAACGTATTGACATCGTCATTGAAAACCACAAGGTTATGGACGTCGGTTTCAACTACATCATCGAGTACATCTACATCGGTCGACCAGTCGTTTTCTTCAAAAGGTTGCATGGGATCGAAAAGCGTGTTTACTTAGCAAATTTACGGAAAAACGGGCAGTTTTAAAAACCTTATCCGTATACTAAAACAACCTTATTTGAGCGCAAAAAGTTGCTTTCAGATGCTCGCTGAAATCGTAGCTCGTACTTCGTAGATCACCAATTCAATACATGAATACTACCCTCGCTTTAGTGATTTTAGTAGCTTATTTCGGGATGCTGATTGCCGTCTCGTTTTACACGGCCCGAGGAGCTGATACCAACGCTTTTTTTACGGCTAACCGCCAATCACCCTGGTGGTTAGTGGCTTTCGGTATGATAGGCACCTCGCTGTCAGGGGTTACTTTCATTTCGGTACCGGGAGCCGTAGGTAAAATCGGGTTTTCATATTTCCAGGTCGTACTAGGCTATATAGTTGGCTATTTTGTGATCGGTTCGGTGCTGATGCCGCTTTATTACCGACTCAATCTGATTTCGATTTACGGCTACCTTGAAAAGCGATTTGGGTTCTGGTCGTACAAATCCGGAGCTGGTTTCTTCCTGCTCGCCCGAACAGTAGGTTCAGCCGTTCGACTCTATGTGGCGGCTGGTGTGTTGCAGATTGCATTATTCAACGCACTAGGTATTCCGTTCGAGGTTTCGGTGTTCATTACAATCGGATTAATCTGGATTTACACATTCAAAGGGGGCGTTAAAACCATTATTGTAACGGATACACTCCAAACTGTATTTCTGGTTACAGCTGTCGTATTGACCATTATTCTGATCTCTCAAGAACTGGGTTTATCGTTCGGTGGGTTAGTACAGACCGTGAAAAATAGTTCAATGTCACAGGTATTTTACTGGGATGGCAACGACCCGAAGAACTTTTTCAAGCAATTCATTTCGGGGGCGTTCATCGCTATTGTGATGACAGGTCTGGATCAGGATCTGATGCAGAAAAACCTGACCTGCAAAAATATTGGCGAGGCCCAGAAGAACATGTTCTGGTTTACGGTTACGCTCGTTTTCGTCAACTTTATGTTCCTCTCGCTCGGCGTGTTGTTGTACGTGTATGCCCAACGCGAAGGCATCGAGATTCCGGCCCGTACCGATGATCTATACCCGATGCTAGCCTTGAATCACCTTGGCCTTGTGGTTGCCATTACGTTCCTGCTGGGCATTACAGCCGCTACATACGCTAGCGCCGACTCTGCTCTAACAGCCCTGACAACCTCTTTCTGTGTAGATTTCATGGACGTGGAGAAACGCCCTGAAGTTGAACGATCCCGGATCAAACACATCGTGCACATTGGCTTCTCGCTATTGTTTTATATTGTCATCATTGTTTTCCGTCAACTCAATAGTAAGGAAGTTATCACGGCTGTTTTTGATATTGCAGGCTATACCTACGGGCCATTATTAGGGCTTTATGCCTTTGGTATTTTCAGCCAGCGTCCGGTTATTGATCGGCTTGTGCCGTTCATCTGTCTGGCATCACCCGTGCTAACCTACATTGTCAATGAAAACTCAGCGTCCTGGTTTGGTGGTTATCAGTTTGGCTTTGAACGCCTGCTACTCAACGGATTGTTCACGTTTATTGGCTTATGGGCCGTATCGAAACCCGTGCGAAAAGAAGAACCAGTAGCCGTATAAAACAAGTTTATTTTTAACGTTATGCGATTAATTTTCGGTGTCGTCTTCTTACTGCTGACATGCTGTTTTTCAGCATCTGCTCAATTCTGTTTTTCCCCGGAACGACCACAGCTTGGGCAGATCGTTTCCTTTACGTATAGCCCACAAACGACGCCTTTAGCTAAAGACAGCACACTTGAAGGGCGGTACGTACGCTATGGAGCGCCTAACATGATGCAAATCAGCAAGCCAACGACCGTCACGTTAGTGCGGCAGGGAGCTGATTACGTTGGAGAGCTTTACATTCCAACAAAAGATGCTACCGGAACAATGCTGTTTTTCCGAAACAGTAAGCTGCCACAACGCACTGATCTCAATTGTGGGCAATTTTATGTCATTCCAGTTAATGATGCATCAGGCCGGATTGTACCGCATGCTACTGGTGGTCAGGCATCAGTATTTACCCGTAGTCATTTTCTGAACGAAACGAATACCCGCTTCGATCCAACCTGGGTCGTTACGCTATATGAGCATGAACTGGCGCAAAATCCTGACCTACGCCCTTTATACTGGTCCGATCATTTAGCGGCTCTGATTAAGCAGAGGAAACTCGGCTATGGACCTAAAGTAAAAAACGAGATTGAGGCTTATCTGGCATCTCGCCCAAACCCAACGCTTGCTGAATTGACAGATGCGTCAAAATTGTACGAAAGTTTAGGCGACTTTCAGAAAGTCAATGCGCTACGCGAGCGCCAGAAAACAGTGGAACCTGCCGGTTCATTAGTGCAGAAAGACCGCGCCATAGCCATCCGGGCCCAAACGGATTGGAATCGCCAGAAAGCCGCGTACGAAGCCTTTGTTCATGAATTTCCAACCTCATCACATTTGTCCGACCTGGCGGTAATCATGACCAACGGGTACTTCAAAAATAACGACATTCGTGGGTTAGTTGCATTTGTTGAGCAGCAACCCACGACACAAACAGATGTACTGGTTCTGAACACCATAGCCTATCAATTAGCGGAAGAACGGCGATCATTACCCGAAGCTGAGCAACTGATTAAGCACGCGCTGACAGTTCTAAAAGCACATGCTAAACCCAGGGTCGCACCGGGCAATTGGGAAGCAGAAAGACAGACCCGACAACGGCAGTTGATGAATACCTACGCCCGTACGCTGGAACAACAGGGCAAATACGCTGAAGCCTATACGGTTTATCAGGATGTTATTAATCCCGACGATGCCGAGAATAGCGACCCGCGCACTAATGAACGCTATTTCCTTTGTGCCCTTCGTACAAACCATGCTACCGATGCGCTCCCAATGGTTGAAGCCGCAATACAAGTGGACAAGGCGACATCAGGTCTAAAAACCACATTACGCGACTGGTATGCCAAACAACCGGGCAATACTCCTGCAAAAGCGGATGCTTATTTAGCCAACCTCGAAGCCGACATTAAGGCCGACCAGCGCGATGAACTTCAGGAGAAGCTAATTAATGAACCCGCTCCCGCCTTTGCCCTCACCGACTTGCTGGGACGCACCATTTCGTCGTCGGCCTTTAAAGGAAAAGTGATTGTGCTTGATTTTTGGGCTACCTGGTGCGGGCCTTGCATTGCGTCGTTCCCAGCCATGCAACAGGCGCAAACCCGATTTCAGAATGATCCAAACGTTCGGTTTCTATTTGTCAATACACGCGAAGGCGGCCCCTTACAACGAGTTCATTCGTTCATGGACAAACACCCTTACAATTTCGTTGTGCCGCTCGACACGCAGCAGAAAGTAGCTAACGCCTATAAAGTTCAGGGAATTCCGACGAAGGTGGTGATTGGACCCAATGGTCGCGTGCGCTACCGTCAAATCGGGTTTTCGGGCGACCCGGAAGCCACCGTTAATGAGTTGACGCTAGTGGTAGAAATGCTGAAAGAAGGGAAATAAGCAGCGTATACATAAGCAATGAAGGAGGAATCTCTTCAACCCATTTCCACCCAAAATGCGGAGCATTATACCTGGGGTGACCAGTGCGATGGCTGGCATTTAGTGAAGTCAGATTCACTGAGTATCATTCAGGAACGAATGCCACCGGGTACGGTTGAGGTGAAGCATTATCACCAGAAGTCACACCAGTTTTTCTTTGTACTAGCGGGTGAAGCAACCATGGAGATTGGCCAGGAAACAATTCACCTAAAGGCTAATGAGGGCATTGAAATCCCACCATTAGTCCCGCATCAAATGCGCAATGACTCTTCAAATGACGTCGTTTTCACCGTGACATCGATGCCGAAAAGTCATGGGGATCGTATTGTTGTGGCTAGAGAAACTAATCCTAATTTTTAAAAACACCGAACTACGCTTATTCATCCATGACCATTCGCCCTGCTACTACTGCCGATATCCCAGCTTTACTGAACCTGTTAAAGAATGTTATACCACTTATGCACGAAACGGGTAATTTTCAGTGGGACGACCATTACCCCAACGAAACAGTCTTCGGAAACGACATTACGAAAGCACAGCTTTGGGTGGCCGACATTGATGGTCAGCTCGCAGGTGTAGCGGCTCTAACCGAAGATCAGGAGCCCGAGTATGCTCAGGTCGGCTTCGACCTCAGTCAGCGAGCGGTTGTTACGCATCGGCTGGCTGTTGATCCCGCTTTTCGTGGACAAGGCGTAGCTGTTGCTTTGCTGGAGCAAGCCGAACAGCTCGCGCTTGAACGGGGCATCAAGTTTCTACGCATTGATACCAATTCTGAGAACCAGGGCACTCAGAAACTCTTTCCGAAACTAGGGTATCAGTATGCCGGAGAAATCACACTTGGTTTTCGTCCTGGATTACGATTCCTGGCCTATGAGAAAAAATTAAATTAGTGTAGTAGAGTGAGTGAAGTAAGTGTAATAAGTGAAGTTAGGCCACTATTACACCCACTTCACTCACTCCACCACTTCACTTACTACACACACTACACCACCACCATGCACGCTGGAAGAAAGTATACCTTAAAGGAATTTATAGTTTGGACACGCCAGAATTTATACTGGTTAATTGCCATTAATACGGGCGTAACGGTTCTTTATCAGGTGATCGGCTTTACATGGCTGGGCATGCCCTGGGTACCCATTGCTTTGCTAGGTACGGCAGCTGCATTTATTGCCGGATTTCGTAATAATGCGACTTATGCCCGCTCCTGGGAAGCCCGTCAGATTTGGGGAGGCATAGTCAACAGCAGTCGGAGTCTGGGCATCATGATTCGGGATTTTGTCCGTAACCCAGCAGCATCGGGCGCTGATTCTAAAGCCATCCATCAGCAACTCATTTACAGGCACATAGCCTGGCTAACCGCTTTACGATTTCAACTGCGGGAATCGCGGGTCTGGGAAAACATTGACAAAGAGTACAATGCTGAGTATCAGAAGTTTTATAAAATCACTGAACGGGAAAGCAATCTGGCCGATGAACTCAGGAAATTAGTATCTACTCAGGAAGCTGACTATGTACTGAGCAAAAAAAATCGGGCCACACAGTTGATTAGTCTTCAATCAAAACAGCTTCGGGAGCTGGTCGACCAGGGTTGGATCGAGAATTATCGCTATATAGAACTGGCGCTGATGCTGAAAGAACTGTATGAGCATCAGGGCAAGAGCGAGCGAATTAAGAATTTCCCCTACCCTCGTCAATTTGCCACTATCAATGGCCTGTTTATTCGCCTGTTTGTGTGGCTAGTTCCGTTTGGTTTGTTAAAAGAATTCGACAAATTGGGTGAGCATATCGTCTGGCTGACTATTCCGTTTGGCGTGCTGGTGTCGTGGGTATTCATGAGCCTGGAGCAGG
Organism: Spirosoma arboris; assembly: GCF_009754945.1. Classification (GTDB taxonomy): domain Bacteria; phylum Bacteroidota; class Bacteroidia; order Cytophagales; family Spirosomataceae; genus Spirosoma; species Spirosoma arboris. The sequence goes on along the minus strand of NZ_WPIN01000014.1, from coordinate 33,338 downwards.
TTGGAGAAAGCACTGAGAATCCATTCGAAGGTGGAGCCAACGACACGCCCATTACCTCCATGAGCCGCACCATCGAAATCGACCTCCGCGAAATGCTCGACGAAACAGACATTCCACCTGCTATTCAGGCAGTTAATAATATTTTATTGTAGCTTATTTAAACACCATTGGGTGGCCTTCTTTCGGAACCAGAAATTTTTCTTCAGCAATCTTCTTCTCGCGCAAGGATTTTCGCAAATCATCAACAGGCTCAGCTAAACCATCGTCGCCCTGCTGAAACGTCCCGAAATGAATGCCGACCGCCTGGGTAGCTTTTAGGTCAATAAATGCCTGCACGGCTCCGGCAGGCGACACGTGAACAGGCGCCATAAACCATTCGGGCCGATATGAGCCAATAGGCAGCAACGCCAGTTTTATCGGCCCACCCGCCTGCTCACCAATGCGCTTAAAATGGGGACCATAGCCGCTGTCGCCACAGAAATAGGTTGTCCCGAAACTGGTATGAAGCAGGTAACCGCACCAGAGGGTTTCATCGCGGTCGCCCATACCCCGATTGCTGAAATGCTGCGCCTGGGTGCAGGTAAGCCGAAGTTTCTCATTGATCTGTAACGTATCATTCCAGTCGAGTTCGCGGGTTGTACGACCCTTTACCGATTTAGGCAGATATGACACACCCAGCGGTGTAACAAAGAGCGGGTTATACGCTTTCACTAATTTCCTGATGGTGGGCAAATCGAGGTGGTCATAGTGATTATGGCTGAGCAGGACTACGTCAATTGGAGGTAATTCCTCAAACCGAAGTCCTGGCGGACGTTTGCGCTTGATGCCCAGCCATGACGTTGGCCCAACACGTTTCGACCAGACCGGATCGGTTAGAATGTTAAGTCCGTTTGTCTGGATTAGAAAGGTAGAATGATTGACAAAAGTGAGCACCAGGCTATCGCCTTCAATGCGTGTGGCAGGTCGGGAGCCCACAAAGGCGTCGGGTTGCTCTGGCCAGGGGCCTTTGTCCCGATGCAATAGCCATTTGAGTAAACCACCCGATGTTTGCTCCGGCATACCCGGATTAAAGAATTTCTTTCCGTCGAAATGATCGGTAACCGGGCCTTTGTACCGTGGAGCGCAGGCAACTATTGTCAGGACCAGGCTGGACAATAGTAACAAGGGTAGTGCAGTGTGCATATCGTGAATATACTGCATCGTGGTCCCGAAAGTTTAAATTCCCTCAAAAGATCTTGTCCATACGCTAAAAACGTTCATTGTCAATCGCTAAAACACCTAGTATATTTGATCTATTTCACTACTGTTTTGATTTGTATTTCATATGCCCTCGCCCATACGTGTATTATTAACCGACGATCACGAAATCATTTTAGACAGTTTATCCTTACTTCTGAGCCGCATTGAAGGCGTAGAAGTTGTAGGCACCTTAAGCGATAGCCGGCAGGTTGTTGGTTTTCTCCACGAGAACGAGGTGGATATTCTGTTAACGGATATGGACATGCCTCTCCTTAACGGTATCAATCTGACATTGCAGGTACGCCAGCATTTTCCTCAGCTTAAAATACTGATGCTGACGGTATCGGAAGATGCTGATCGGATTCGGGAGGCTTTTCGGGCGGGCATTTCAGGCTATGTTATGAAAAAAGCGGGTAAAGCCGAGCTTGAAAAGGCGATGAAAACACTAGCCAGGGGCGAAAAATATTTCTCCGAATCTGTCATGACGCAGTTGATGGCGCTACCGGTCGAATCGGTAAGGCCATCGGATGAAGCCCCGGCTCTACTTGTCCCGCTAACCGACCGTGAAATCGAAATCATCAAACTCGTAGCACAGGAATTATCAACCAACGCTATCGCCGACAAACTCTTCATCAGCCCTGGTACCGTTGAAACGCATCGACATAATATTCTCCGAAAATTGGGCGTCAAAAATTCAATTGGAATTATCAAATATGCAGTGAAGCATGGGTTGTTGTAGGTTACGCAGCAATTGGAATCTGAACGTTAATACATGTTCCGCCTTCAGCTGGGCTGGAAACCAGATAGGTACCACCTAGCCGCTCCAAACGCGATTTAATATTCAGCGTACCAAAGCCATCCTGATTTTTTCCCGCTGGCATACCCTGCCCATCATCCTGAACGGTTAGCATCAGAAAGCCATTCTGGCGAGCTAACGAAATGTCGGCCTGGCGGGCTTTTGCGTGCTTCAGTATATTGTTGACCAATTCGAGGGTGATCGTGTAGAGTTCGTAGGCGGTTTTGCCTCGGACATCCTCCCCAGATTTCTCAACTTCCAGCAAGAACCGGGTTTTGTTCTGCACCTTCAGCGTATCGGTCAATTTGATTAGTGCCGCCTGAAGGCCTTGTTTCTCGAGAATTTCGGGCATCAGGTTGTGTGAAATGGCCCGAATATCTTCATACACTTCACCCATATGATCCAGCAGTCGGGCGTGTTCCCGATGCTGATCCGCATCAAACTGCGACGTATCAAACGCTTCGAATCGCCATTTTAACGCCGATACTTTGGCGGCTACGCTATCATGTAGTTCACTCGCAACCCGTTTGCGTTCGAGCGTCTGACCCCGATACAAAGCGGCTTCGATTTCGGCGTTTTTCTCGGAAAGCTCTTCGTTTCTGACACGGAGTCGGCGGTTATTCCAAAATACGAAACTGAGAATACCCGCAACCAATAGGAGTAAGACAATCAGCAGGTTACGGGTCTGTTCGAGTTTATCGTTTTCCAGCAATTGTATTCTAGCTTCCTGCTGGGCCTGTTTTAAGCGAACGCCCTGCTGTTTTTTCTCGAAGTCATAGGTCATGCTGGCCACAGTGGCTTTCTGCATGGCCTCTTCATTGAGCATGGTGTCGGCTTCGGCTTTGTACCATTTAAAATAATGAAGTGCTTTAGCAGGTTGCCCCAGATGATCATAGGCTTCAGCCAGTTGGCGAACGTACTCTGTTCGCTCAGGCCGCATTTCTTTCACATCTTTTGTCCACTCCAGACCTGCCTGAGCGTACGGAACCACACGGTCGTATTGTTTCAGCGCGAGATAGATCTTTCCGAAATTAGCCTGCGCATTATGTTCCAGTGCTTCTCTCGTTTTCTCAACAGTCTTACGATATGTACTCTGAGCCAACTGACTGTATTCAAGTGCTTTATCATACTGCTTGAGTTGAATATATATTCGACCAACTGCCCCATACGCTCTGGCCAGATGGCTAGGCTGGTATGGATTCAGGTAGGCTTTTACCTCACCCATGTAGGATTCTAGCGCTAGTGCGTATTTTCCTTCTTTTTCGAGTATCTCGGCTTTCCGGCTAAGGATAAACGTTCGAACCAGGTTGTCATTCAGGCGGTCGGCCACTTTTTCAGCTTCGGTAAAGCAGGCCATAGCTTCGTCGTAGCGCTTTAGTTTTATGTAAACCATACCAAGATTCGGCAAAGTGGACCGCAGGCCTTTCCAATCGTGAATCGACTCCTGAAGTCGGCGGGCGTTGAGCCATAAGTTAATGGCAGCTACGTAATTACCTTCGCCCATTTTCATGATCGCCAGTTCGTTATACGTCTGCGCTTCCCATTGTCGGTCATGAGCTTGCTGAAATTTCTGCAAGGATTTATCCAGCAGGCTTCTGGCTTCGGGTAGCTTCTCCATGATGTTTTCATAGAGTTGAGCCCGTCGCAAAAGCACCTGTCCCTGCAACGAAAGATCATGAATGGCAATGGCCATTTGCTGAGCCGTGTCCAGTTGCGCATGGGCCGATTTAGTATCGGATAGATAGTCCGCTTCAATCCGGGCCTGAGCCAGTCGGGCGCGAATCTCGCCTGAAGAATAGTTTATCTGTTTGGCCATACGCATTGCCTGGTAGAGCGTTTGTCGGGCCAGCGAGTCATAGCCATTCCACCACAGGTTGGTTGCCAGTTCGTGCATCGTTTTCACCCGATTGGTGTCCACGGGCAGTTTCGTCAACTGGTTCCGCAACGAATCGATGATCGGATTCTGCGCAACGGCGATGGTGCAGGTCAGCAAGAGGAATATAATATAACGCATAGTTTTCAATGAGTGAATGAGCGTGAGAACCGTTAGGCACTCTTTCGCTCATTCACTCTTTCACTCTTTAATACGCCAAAGTAGCCATTTAACGAGCTTAATGACAAGCACCTACGGCAAAATATAGGAAAACCTATAGACGAAAAATATAGGTTCGCCGGGGGTTAAATCCGGGAATTTCCCGATTTCCCACGGACGGCCCATCCGCCAACTTTGTATCAGTCAAACGGCAATCAATTTTCAACTCAAGACATATACAAAATCATGGCAACTCTAGTAAATCGTTACGTCATTCGCCACTTAACTGGCAGTAAAGCAAATCAGGTTGAAGAGTTCGATTATAAGAAGTACAATGAGCTGACCTTCGGTCGGGCGGCTACGAATGTGGTGCGGTTCGATCCAGAACGCGACTCGGCTGTTTCCCGCGAACACGGCAAAATTGTTCGGGAGCCCGGCAAACCGTTTTCCTTCACCTTGGTCGATAACAATTCCCGCAATGGCATTTTCGTCAATAAAAGCCGTATCGCTGGTTCAGCCCCCATCCAACCCGGCGACGAAATTCAACTCGGTCAGGGTGGTCCTGTGTTCCAGTTCGATCTGAACCCACGCCCTGCTGAACTGATGATGAGCACTCGCGTTGTCGATATTCCGGTATCGATTCAGCCTACGAAAGAAATGAGTCTTGCTGAAACAGTGGCCGCATCGGGCGATAATGATATGGCCATTCCGCATAAAGTAGGCCTGGGCAAACAAACTGTGGAGCGGATGATGATGACCGAACGCCGGAAAACCAGCAAATCGATGGTGCTGGGTGTAGCTGGCCTGCTGGTGATAGTATCTGGTTTAGCCTATGCCTTCAAAGATGAATTAAAGCCTAAAATTCAACGAATTGAGGTTCACCACCACGATTCAACGAGAATTATCGAGCCAGCGAAAGATGGGTTAACCGCCGAGCAGATCGCAGCCGAAAATACCAGCAAAGTTGTGTTCATCGAATTTGGGTATAAACTGGTTCACACTACCGGCGACGATATCTATCACGAATACATGCCGATTAAACTGTCTGACGGTCGTGTAGTAAATAAAGCCGTGTACATTGAAACGGCACCCGGAAAAATTGAACCGCTATTGGGTCTGAAACGGAATGTAGCTGTTGGCAAGCCCATAGCCATGGCTGGAGCCAGTGGAACGGGCTTTGTGGTCTCACCTCAGGGACACATTATGACCAATCGGCACGTAGCAGCCGCCTGGAATTCGTACTACAGTTTCCCGCAGGATGCATTCCCAGGCATACTACTCGTTCAGGGCGCAAAAGGATGGGAAATCAGCGATCAGCCAGTGCAGGAATTCCGTTGGGTACCTGGCGAAACGCAGTTCTTTGGCAAAAAACCGATGTCGGGTAAAATTATCGATGGGGTAAATACCTACATGGATGTAACGTTCAACAAAAACGAACAGCGATTCCCAGCCCAGGGCAAGCCCGTTGTTTCGCCAAAACACGATGTTGCCCTCATCAAAATTGACCTGGCCGAATCATTAGCCCCCGTTAAACTGCGCGATGCGGATAAAACGATCGCCGTTGGTCAGCCGATTACGGTCATGGGTTACCCCGGTATTTCTCCCGATGTGTTTGTCGGTGAATATTCAGGCGACTTTGCCAATCGCAACGCTCAAATTGTAAAAGTGCCCGACGTAACAGTTACTCCTGGCAATATCGGCAAGATTCTACGTGGTCAATCGGCAGGTAAAGCAGCCGCCTATTACAGCGAATTTGGTGACTATTACCAACTTACGGCCAACGCAACCGGGTCGGGCAACAGTGGTGGACCTGTATTCGACAAAGATGGCAACGCCATTGGGATCTTCTCCGCCAGCACCAGCCGTGAGGATGCCACACGCATCACCTTCGCCATCCCTATCAAATATGGTCTGGAACTGATGGGCCGACGGCAAGTAGTTGAATAAGTCCCTGACAATACCTGACATTTTAATTAACCAGCTTTCCGCTTCTACATCCATGTCACTCACCCATCCTTACCTCTCTCGCATCGTTGCTGGCTATCGCCTGACAGAGTATGTCGGAGCAGGCGGAATGGGTGAAGTGTTTAAAGCTACCCATCTTGAAACGGGCCGTCTGGCAGCGGTGAAAGTGTTATACCGGCCCGAATTTGCAGCCCGCTTCCGCAACGAAGCCCTTGTTCAGGCATCGATTTCACACCCTAACATTGCGGCTCTGTACGACTTTAGCCTACTCGATGACCGCCCTGCTTTAGTGATTGAATGGATCGATGGCCTAGCGTTAGATGAACTGATTCGACGAAGGGAACGCCTGACTAATGAAGAGGCTACCCGAATCATCAGACAGATTGCCGACGCGATGGCCTACCTGCACCAAATGGGAATTATCCACCGCGATCTGAAACCCTCAAACGTCAGGATTCGACTCAATGGACAGGTAAAAGTGGTTGATTTTGGCATTGCCAAAGGCCGCGATACTCCTCAACTGACAAAAGTTGGGTTTGCCGTTGGAACAACGGAATTTATGGCCCCGGAGCAATTCCGGGGTCAGGTTGAACAAAAATCGGATGTATGGGCGCTGGGGGTCCTCTTGTACGAGATGACTACCGGTCACCTACCCTTCGATGAACGAAATCCGCTTCTACTACGCCATCAAATTGAACGAGGGCACTTTACCCGCCCTCAACTGTTGAATCCGACAATTTCGCCCGAACTGGCCGCTTTGATTACCAATTGCCTGCATGTCAATCCGATGAAGCGTCCGGCCGCAGCCGATATAGAGTCAATGCTGTCAACGACTGTGCAACAAGGGTTCATGGCCGAAAATGGGTTTTCGTTACCAAATTTCCCAATAGTCGATTGGGCTTCTATCCACACCATTCGTTATTGGATCCTGGCCGTTGTAGCAGGTTTAGGGCTGCTCATTCTGATTAACCAGACAAAAAAGGAAGAAAAAAAAGCTGACCAGGAGGAAATAACAACCGTTACGCCCACTAAACAGTACGAGCAAATTCGAGTCGAAGTACTCAACGCCGACTATGATCTTGAGCTTGTTATGCCCGATGGCACGGTGCAATCCAAAGAACCTTTTGTGGTAAAACGGACGCCCGGACAGCCAATCCCCATTACCATTCGGCATCAGGGAGCCCAGCAGCAGTTTATTATTGATCCCCAAGTACAGGAGTTATACCAGTGTTATTTTGACCGATAGCAACCCCACAATCATGAAAAATTTCCTTACCTGGCTATTCGGCAAAAACGATCCGGAAACACTCCCGGAAACAGCCGAATCGGTCGTCGAGCAACCAACCCGTGTTGAACCAGCCGGAACCTCGTCGACCGACGAAGTAAACGCGGTTGTCGTTTCAGATTTGGGGAATGTCCGGCAAAACAATGAAGACACTGGCTTGTTTGTCCGTCTGGCCGATGAAGGTATTCGCCGGATCAAAGGACATCTACTCCTAGTAGCCGACGGCATGGGTGGCCACTTGGCCGGCGAAGTAGCCAGCCAGATGGCAGCCGAAATCATCAACCGAGAATATTTTCAGCACACAGAATCCATCGAAAAAAGTTTGCTGCGGGCATTCCAGATGGCCAATCGCCAAATCTTCGACGAGGCTCGTCAACACGATGCCTTTCGGGGTATGGGCACTACGTGCACGGCCATTGTGATTCACGATCAGCAACTTTATTTCGCTCACGTTGGCGACAGCCGGGCCTATTTGTTTAAAACGGGGCAGCTTATCCAGCTAACTCAGGACCATACGTATATTCAGGAACTGCTTCGATCGGGCGAAATCACTCCCGAAGCAGCTGCCAACCATCCAGAACGGAATGTACTGACGCAGGCAATGGGCACCAAAGCTGATGTTCGCGTCGATCTGGGGCGTTGTGTTCTGCCCTTCGATGCGGGCGACCGGTTGTTGCTCTGTTCCGATGGTCTGTATGAATATTGCCTTGAGGCCGATTTCGTCCGGGTATTGAAGCGGACTAATCTGCACGATGCTGCCGACGAATTAGTGCACATGGCCAAGAGTCGGGGGGGGCACGATAACATTACGATTGTGCTGGCCGAACGTGTTGTAGCCGATACTACAACGACGACCAAAGAAACCCGGGAAATCGACTTACCCTTCACCCGTGATCTGGAACTACCTCAATGACTACCACCATGCAACCAACCATGAAAGGCCGACTGATCCATCATTACCGCGTTGAATCGCTGCTGGGCGAAGGTGGAATGGGGACCGTCTATCAGGCTATCGATACGCATCTCGAACGGCCAGTGGCAGTCAAGATGCTTCACACGCACCTGGTTAGTCAAACTTCGTTTATGGAGCGATTTCGCAACGAAGCCTTGATTCTGGCCCGGCTCAACCATCCGAATATTGCGGTGGTGTATAATTTTCTTCAGGATGGTTCCGACTATTTCATGGCGATGGAATACGTCGAAGGTGACAGTCTGGAAACCCTGATCCGAAAAACGGGTGCTTTACCGGCTGCGGTGGCCGCTGAAATTACCCGGCAAGGGTTAGAAGGATTAGCCCATGCCCATAAGAAAGGGATTTTACACCGCGATATCAAACCAGCGAACCTGATGCTTACCCCAGAAGGAAGCATTAAACTGATGGACTTTGGGATTGCTCGTGTTATCGGCAACCAGCGTCTGACTCAGGTGAATCGCATTGTGGGAACGCTCGAATACATGGCTCCCGAACTCGTTCAGGGCGAAGCTCCCTCCCCTGCTTCAGACCTTTACGCCATGGGCATTCTGTTGTATGAGTTATTGTCGGGAAAACTTCCCTTTGCCAGCCAGACCGATTACACCCTGATGCAGGCCATTATTCGGGAAAAGCCAATTGCCCTCCGGAAACTAAACGCGAATGTGCCGAAAGAACTGGAAACGATTGTTCATAAAGCCCTGGAGAAAAATCCGGCCAAGCGATTTGCCGACGCCAAAGAGTTTCAAAAAGCCCTTCAACCGTTCTTTTCGCAGATTCCAACGCTCGAACCAACGTCACTTATTCCCCGACGGCCCGTGACTACCGCCGACGTCTTGAATATCCAACCCGTTCGCAAAACCGTATTGCTCGAAACCACCGAGATTTCGCCGGATCGCAGTTCAGTACGCACACAACCAGCTCAAAAATGGTTATCCGACAACTGGCAAACCGTATTGGCAGGCGGACTTACCGTAGTTGCTCTACTATTTATCGGGCTAATCTTTTTCGACAGGACCGACGATACTAAGCCCGAAACGAGAAAAAGACACGTGACTGGTACAGGTTTGGCCACGAAAAACGATCCGGCAAAACAGCCTGTAGATTCGCAAACCACTGTTGTTTCGTTAGCCAATGAAACCAGTAGCACGCCTAGCACAATAGCCGTTCCCGAACCCAGGCAGCAGCCCGAACCCGCCGAAAAGAAGGTGATCGGGAAACAACCTAAATCCATCGTTCCGCGGCCATATGGAAACGGGCCTGTACTGGTCAAAAAATCGGGTGTTGGGTCTCCCGAACAACCTAAGTCCGATCCACTGGTACGGCCCGAAACGCCCGCCAATTCTGGCACACCAATCACTCATTCAGAACCAGAGCCTGTAGTTTCTGCACCCAAAACAACGGCCCGAAAATCCATTTCCATTCGCCGACTGCGCGTCAATCTGGCTCTAATCGATGGGCTTTCGTCCGATGCCTCTCAGGAAGGGCAAGCTGTTCGTTTTCGGGTAGTTGAGCCCGTAACGAGCGACGGCGAAGTAGTCATTCAGAGCGGGGCAACAGCCTATGGCGAAGTTAGCCGGATCAAGCGGGCTGATGGCGACGTGTTTCGAAAAAGGAATCTGCTTGAATTCCGAATCACAACCGTCGAAGCGGTAAACGGCAAACGAGTTTCGCTTCGGTCGGCCACGTTCAGCGAAGAAGCTAAAGGTCAGCCCGTACTGTTTCGTTCAGGGCAAACATTTGAAGTCCGCACGGGCGATGATGTTATCAACCTCTAAAAATCATCTCACTACATTCTTTCACTTAATACCTAATAGCCTGATTGTTATGAAATCTGTCCGATTTATGTTCCTATTCGTTGGTATAAGTCTCCTGGTCTCGAATACCCTGTGGGGGCAAACCATTCGCCAACGATCTACTACAGAAGGCCTTAGCCTGGGTATACAAGGCCATTATATGGGTTGGTCCTCCGATCACTTTCAGTTTTTAGATGAGAACGCGGGTAGCGGACCAGGCATTGGTGGCCGGGTTGGGTATGGTTTCAACCAACGCTTCGAAGTCTTTGCACAATATGATTTCAACTCACTCAGTGCCACTAAAATCGCTGCAAAGTCCTTCCATTTTACCCACGCTACGGGTGGGGTGCGTTTTAACTTTTCGGCGACGACCCATGCACTCCGTCCGTATGCCGAGCTGGGGTACGCTTATCAAACAGGCAAAGCCGATCAGGTGCTCAACGTAAATGGCGGGCGCGATAATCTTATCTTTAAAGGAGGAACCCTGCATGTTGGAGCAGGTCTAAATTATTTTGTATCGTTACCCGTTGCGATCACCTTGAATGGAAGCTTGCAAGCGGGCGCAAAATCACCCGTTTATGTGAATGGTATTAATTTTTTCGATGAAAAAGCCGATGTAACTGCCTTCCGCATCTCACTGGGCGTGGTGGTGTATTTGAGTGAGTTGTTCTGATTTGTTAAGAATGGTCAGGAGTTATCTTGACAATTTAGAACAACGACAATTGACTCGATCGGGCAAAAGCACCCTCATGCTCCAGCAGCCATTGTTTGCGCCACAGTCCACCGGCATAGCCTGTCAGCGATCCGTCGGAACCGATGATGCGGTGGCAGGGCACAACAATCCAAAGTGGATTTCGGCCATTGGCAGCCGCTACAGCCCGAATAGCTTTTTCGTCCCCAATGCGTCGGCTTAGCGCTAAATAAGATAATGTGGTGCCAAACGGCACGTCGAGCAACGCCCGCCAAACCGTTTGTTGAAAAGCAGTTCCTGCTGGATTCAATGGAAAATCAAACGTTTGGCGGGTTCCGGCAAAATAGTCCTGTAATTGCCGAACAGCCTCCCGAACTGGCTCATCTAGTGACCCGGCAAGACCGGTTTCAGAACCAATTTCCCGCACTGAAATGTCGGTGCAGGAAATAACGGAAACACCCTTATTATCGCCAGAGATACGTACTGAGCCAAGTGGAGAGTCAAAAACAGCAGTTGTCATCAGTTAGTCAGGTATGTTTCGGAGCGACTGGTCGAGCGTCAGAGTTGGTCGATCATCAATGACCATTGTACGCGCCATTCGGTCATGCATTCCGATGGGATTTTCCCGTAAAAATGTGAACGCATCGAATGGAATAATCCGGGCTAAATTACGCCCTAGTAGGGTGGTAAAGTCTGGCTTTTGGCCTTGCTTATCGACAACTTTTGTTTTTGTAATTATCTTTCCAGGCGTTTTCCCCAGCCAGGTTTCGAATACCATATAGTAGGCCACATATAGTAAGGCCCCAACCACACGATCAACTAGTGGGTTTACTGATTCAACAGAATACCCTACTTCTGGATAAATCAGCAGAACGATCACACCAACTGTAAAGACAATACTGTAAAAAAACAGCATATCAAGTAGCAAATTGGCCAGGCGCTTCGATTGGCTTGTAGGTGTAATTGGCTTCGCTAATAATTCATCGGCATTAAGTAGATCGCGGGATAGATTGTCCATACAAGTAAAAATAGATCGAAATTAAAGGATAACTGAAGCAAGTATAACCGATCAAGTTCATTTTTGCCAAACAAAATTATAGCCCCAGAAAAAGATGAATTTTTATCTTTTTCTGGGGCTATTTCAGCCTGGTCTCTCTTTATATCAGGCCAGTTCTAGATGCCTGATGTACCCGCCAGCGGTATACTAGAATTGCCGCTATAAGTCGACTTTGACGAATTACTGTTTGTAGTTGGGTCGTCGTACCGAACGCCATCTGGATTAACGACACCCCACTTATTGAAGTCATCAGCGTCATCATCATTCCGGGGCGAAGAACCATCATCTTCTGACGACGCCCGGCTGTTAATAAATGACTCGGCCAGGGTAGTTAATTTCTTATCTGCATTTTTCTCTTCGTTCAGTGTTTGTTCCAGCAGCCGTGCGGCCTCGTTGTAGCCAAGTACCTGCGCAAAGGTCACGACCGATCCATAGGAAGCAATTTCATGGTGTTCAATTTTTTGACTCGCGATGATTAAACCAGCATCACGCGTCAATGAACCTGTGTTAGTATTCGAGACAATCCGCTGAGCATCACCAACCAACCCATCAATGGCGTCGCTGGACCCTTCTTCAACATCAACACTGATGCTGTTAAATACCTGCTCCAGTCGAGCTAAGTGGTTTCGGGTTTCTTCCTGATGTTGCAGGAAAGCGCTCCGTACTTCATCGGTGGTCGATGCATCGGCCTGTTCGCCAAGGGCATCTACAGCTTGCTTTTCAGCGTAGTAAATATCCTTGAGTTCCGAAATGAATAGACCCCGGAGACCTTCCTCTGTTTCCGTATCTGTGCCTCCGAAAAAGTTAGCGATGCTTTCTCCAAATGTTGCCATGATTACTGTGGTTTTGAGTTTAACTAAATTGGTTTTGCTTGCTTTTGTACCAATTTCGAGCCAACTGCTGATAGTCTTATAGTTACGAATTCGTGTCCGGCACATGTGTTTCTATTTTTCTACAGAATCCGTAGACTATAAAGACCAATACCCCAACGCCAATTCTTAGGAGCGTACGATAAGGTTAACAATAACACAATGTTAGCCTTTTATAAAAAAGCCCCGCTTTAGTCGAGCGAGGCTTGAAGCTATACTTTTTCTTTCGACAGGATTTACAGATAAAACAGGATTATAGAATTGAAAAAAAATCCTGTTTTATCCTGTAAATCCTGTCGAAAGAAAAATAGGCTAATTAATTCTGCACCAGTTTTAGAATCTTGCCTCCTCCATATTCGCAGAGATAGAGTTCATTTTTCTGATCTTCGCCGAAGGCCGAAATAGCCCCGGCTCCCGAAACAAGTTCCTGATTCGTACCCGATTTAGTACCGTTAGGTGTTAATGCCCAGACACGACCGCTCGCGTAATCGGCATAAATATACTTACCCTTTAAAGTTGAATTAGTTGAGCCACGATAGACGAATCCACCCGTGATGGATACATTGCCATTGTCATGGGAATACTGCCAGATCGGGGCAATTAACTCCGATGAATTCACCGTATTATCTTTCGCATTGTAGTCAGCATTTCCTTCTTTAATCCGCCAGCCGTAGTTTCCACCTTTCGTAACGATATCCACTTCTTCGATGGCATTCTGCCCCACATCACCCGCCCAAAGCTGGCCTTTCTCGTCGAAGCTAATTCGCCAGGGGTTTCGAAGGCCGTAGGCAAAAATCTCTTCCCGATAACCATTGGTGTTGCCTTTAAATGGATTGTCATTCGGAATGCCATACTGTCCCTTGTCGGTACTGTTTACATCGACACGTAAGATTTTCCCTAACCAGTTGGCCCGATTCTGTCCGTTGTTCTGCGGGTCTCCCCCACTGCCCCCATCGCCGGTAGATACGTATAAATATCCGTCTGGTCCAAACAGGACTTTTCCTCCGTTGTGATTGGCATAAGGCTGATCGAAGCGAAACAGAATCACTTCAGAAGCAGGGTCTACTTCCGACACATTGGCAGATGATGCCTTGAAACGACTCACAATCGTTTCGCGGGGATTACTTTTTGTATAATTGACGTAGAAGAAACCATTCTGTTTGAAATTTGGGTGAAAGGCCAGCCCCAGCAATCCCATCTCACCACCCGACGATACTTTCGAGCGAATATCTAAATAGGTAGCTGCCGAAGTGGTGTTGGCATCATTTTCAAATACCCGAATCCGCCCATCCTGCTCCACGACAAACACCCGGTTGGTGCCGTCATTGGCGTAGGTATACTCAACCGGGGAGCTAAATGTCAGTTTTGGATAGGCGTTCACGACTTTCGCAAGCGCCGTGCCCCAGGTGCTGCCAGCCGAATCAGCTACAACGACATCAGTCTGTTTTTCCGGCTTACAGGCCAGTGCCACGAGCCAGGAAACCCCCGACGTCGCGATTAGGGAAATGACAAACGTGATGATGGTTTTACTAAACATGATGATTCCTGTCATTAGTTTCTAAAATTTACGGTACAAATCAGACTCCAAATATGTCCGGCGAACTTTGCGGCCCGCATTTTGTTCCAAAATCATAGAATCTCTTTGCCATAGACTTAGCTTTTGTTCGTTAAGCGAATAGAGTCCTAAGGTAGTGTTTCTACAGAACGGGGCGCAGATTCTACTATACTCGAACTTAACAATCAAAATTCAGTAGTGCCATTTGATCTATTAACCAACACAATACTATGACCACTGCGACTAATACCCTCCTTGACCACCTTCAAGCTCAACGTTCACACTACCGCTACAAACTCCCATCAAGACCGGACGCCGGACGCTTTATTGACCAATTAATGCGGTTGCTTTTTCCGGTTACACAAGATTGCAAGTCGATTTCGCAGCACGTAGAAGAGACGTATCAGAGTCTGCACGATCAACTGACCAATCTGCTGTGCCCATTAGAAAAAAACCTATCGGAAAGCCCGGCCGTAATTACTGGACGGTTTTTCGATCAATTGCCGGTCATTTACGACAATCTGCTGTTGGATGCCCACGCCATTGTCGATAATGACCCGGCTTCGGTTGGTATTGAAGAAGTTGTTGCGGTTTATCCTGGTTTTTATGCGATCTCTGTCTATCGAATCGCGCACGAGTTATTGAAGCTCAACGTACCGCTCTTACCCCGAATGTTGACCGAATATGCACATGGGCAGACAGGTATCGATATCCATCCAGGTGCTCAAATTGGCAAATCGTTTTTTATTGATCATGGCACGGGCGTCGTCATCGGCGAAACAACGATCATCGGCAACAATGTGAAGATTTATCAGGGCGTAACGCTTGGAGCTACGCACGTTGCCAAATCGATGGCGCAGAAAAAACGCCACCCAACCATCGAAAATAACGTAGTCATTTATGCCAATGCCACCATTCTTGGTGGTCATACGGTTGTGGGACACGACTCAGTAATCGGTGGTAACGTCTGGTTAACCAGCAGTGTTGAAGCCCATTCGCTCGTATTCCACCAGCACCAGACCGAAGTTCGGTTAAAATCGATGGAATCTGTCGAGCCAATCAATTTTGTCATTTAATGTAGTGAAGTGGTGAAGTCATTGGAATAGGTGGAGTGAGTTAACTAAGTAACGTTGTTTACCCTACTTAACTCACTCCACCTATTCACTTACTCCACCACTTCACCTACTACACTAACTAAACCAACCCCAAATGAAAGCTACTACTATTCTCGACACGATCGGCCAAACGCCCCATGTGCGTATTAACCGTCTATTTCCAGGCTACGAAGTCTGGACCAAATTAGAGCGGGCCAACCCCGGCGCCAGCATCAAAGACCGTATTGCTCTGGCTATGATTGACGATGCCGAAGCAAAAGGACTGCTTACCTCCGATAGCACTATTATTGAGCCAACATCCGGCAATACAGGCATTGGTCTAGCTATGGTAGCTGCGGTAAAAGGCTATAAAATAATCCTGGTCATGCCCGAATCCATGAGCATTGAGCGTCGGAAAATCATGGCTGCTTATGGAGCCGAATTCGACCTAACACCTCGCGAGAAAGGCATGAAAGGGGCTATCGAACGGGCTCACGAACTGGTTGCCCAAACTCCTGGCGCCTGGATGCCACAGCAGTTTGAGAACCCCGCCAACATCGATATCCACGTTCGTACAACAGCCGAAGAAATCCTGGCCGATTTTCCTGAAGGTTTCGATGTACTGATTACGGGTGTGGGTACGGGTGGCCATATCACAGGTGTAGGGCAGGTACTTAAACAGAAATTTCCAAATCTGAAAGTATATGCCGTAGAGCCAGAACTATCGCCAGTTATTAGCGGAGGAGCACCAGGCCCGCACCCCATTCAGGGCATTGGCGCAGGCTTTATTCCTCAAAACCTGCACACTGATCTGCTGGATGGCGCTATTCAGGTAAGTAAAGATGAGGCTTACGAAATGGCTCGCCGATCGGCCAAGGAAGAAGGTGTATTCGTTGGCGTTTCTTCTGGCGCATCGTTGGCCGCTGTTGCCAAGAAACTCCCCGACATTGCCCCCGGCAGTCGAATTTTGACCTTTTGTTATGATACCGGCGAACGGTATTTGTCGATAGAAGGGTTATATTAGGACATTGTTAATTACGTGAAGTAGGTGGAGTGAGTGGTATTAAGTGTAGTATGTACTTCACTCACTACCACTCACTCCACCTACTTCACTTATTCCACCCTACTCAACTGTCAATATGGTTAGACAAACCTCTGCTTTCAGAACGATTAAAGATACAGCTTTCATTATTGCCGGGGTACTCAGTGCGGGCATGGGTATCAAAGGATTTTTAACGTCGAGTCATTTCATCGACGGAGGTGTTACGGGCATTTCTATGCTGCTAGCTACCTTATTTAGCATTCCGCTACCGATCTGGTTATTAGTTATTAACCTGCCGTTTATTGGGTTAGGTTACCGGCAGTTTGGTCGGCAATTTGCGGTTAAAAGTACATTGGCCATTGCTGGTCTTTCCCTTAGTCTGGCTCTTATCCCCTACCCAGATGTAACGCCCGATCTTTTGCTAACAGCCGTTTTTGGGGGCTTCTTTATTGGGGCGGGTATTGGGCTTGCCATGCGGGGTGGTGCTGTACTGGACGGCACCGAGATTGCCGCTCTGCTCATTAGTCGAAGTAGTCCGATTCTGAAAGTGAGCGATGTTATTTTAGTACTCAACGTACTCATTTTCGGGGCTGCGGCCTTCTTCCTGGGCATCAGTCCAGCGCTTTATTCGATGATCACGTACTTCGCTGCTTCTAAAACAGTCGATTTTGTTATTCACGGTATTGAGGAATATACGGCAATTCTTATCATCTCCAAACAGCCAGAGCCAATACGGGAGCAGATTATAGCAAAGGGTTGGGGCATAACGATTCTAAAAGGTCAGGGAGGTTACGGCAAGCACGGTAGTCACAAGGAAATCGATAGTGTTTTGTATACCGTAGTTACCCGACTGGAAATCAGTAGATTACGCTCCATTGTTTTAGAGATTGACCCAAACGCTTTCATTATTCAGCATAGTGTCGACGACGTTGCTGGTGGAAAGGTGAAGAGCCTGCCTATGCATTAAATCCGTTGTTATTCGGCTCATAAAACTATTATATTTGAGCCGAATAGCTATTATTATTCGGCTCATGGCACGCTATAACTGGCAACAGACTGACTGGCCCACCTTCCGTTTCGATCTGCTCTGTATGGAGCAAAATGCCCTCCAGTTTGCCCAAAAAGCAGGAAAGAGTACAGGCCAATTTGATAGCTTACCCATTGAAACTCGTCGGGAGGTTTTGGTTGATGTTATGGTCAATGAAGCCATCAAGACTTCGGCCATAGAAGGTGAATTTATCAGTCGGCAAGACGTCATTTCATCGATCAAACGAAATTTAGGGCTTACTAGCGATACGGTTCGCATAAACGATAAACGCTCAGAAGGAATGGCCGAATTGCTGGTGCTAGTGCGCACCACGTTCGACCAACCTCTTTCAGAAACCATGCTGTTCCATTGGCATACCTTATTGATGAAAGGTAGCTACGGCATAGAAATCGGGCGCTGGCGCACACACACTGAACCTATGCAGGTAATATCTGGAGCGATGGGAAAAGAAAAAATTCATTTTGAAGCTCCTCCCTCTATGAATGTACCAGCCGAAATGAACCGATTTATTGATTGGTTTAACACTACTTCTCCTAATCAAGCCGGCACAATTACAAACCCGTTGATCAGAGCCTCGATAGCCCATCTCTATTTTGAATCTATACACCCATTTGAAGATGGAAACGGGCGGATAGGGCGCATTATCGCCGAAAAATCTCTTTCACAAAGTCTAGGCCAACCTGTGTTGCTAAGTTTATCCAGAACCATAGAAGCAACTAAGAAGGCATATTATGATGCGTTGCAAAAAAGCCAGCGATCAAACGAAATAACTAGCTGGCTTACCTATTTTTCTGATGTGATATTGACTTCACAAGATGACTTCTTAGCTACCCTTGGGTTTGTATTGCAGAAAACTCATTTTTTCGACATCCACAAAACCAGCCTTAATGAACGCCAGCAAAAAGTTATTGCCCGGATGTTTGAGAACGGTACAGTCGGTTTCGAAAGGGGTATGAATGCCCGTAAATACATTGGCATTAGTAAGACATCGAAAGCAACAGCCACTAGAGATCTACAGGATTTAGTTGATAAACAGATCTTTATCCCTATTGGCGGTGGTAGAAGCAGTCGTTATCAGTTGAATCTTGCTTTCCACTAATACCGATTTTTGCCCGTTTATGGAGAAATGCCGCGCTGAGAATATGGTTTAGGCTCTTTTATCTGGTTTATCAGATTGACCTAAACAGTATATACTATGCACTTCTCTCTACGCGCGTTTTCTCTTTTCCTTCTCTTATTGGCTGGCTGGTCAGGCTTATACGCCAAATCGGACCCTGTTTTATCAGGTACAGTGCGCGACCCGGCAGGTACAACGGTGGAATTTGCCACGGTGGCTTTACATAGAGCCTCCGATTCGGTCGTTGTCAAAACCGAGTTTAGCGATGCAACCGGAACATTTCGATTCGACCGACTAGCAGCAGGAAGTTATTTTGTTTCGGCCTCGCAGGTAGGGTTCGAACGTGTCCAAACGGCTCCTTTTGTCGTGGCATCAACCAACCAGACATTAGCGCCAATTCTGTTAAAGTCCAGTAGTAAAACGCAATTGAAAGAAGTTACGGTACAAGCACGTAAACCTCTGTTTGAACGAGAAACCGACCGCATTGTAGTCAATGTGGAAGGAACCACACTTAGTGCTGGAGCAACATCGCTGGAGATACTTAGCCGATCACCGGGTGTAACTGTCGATCAAAATGACAATCTGGCACTACGAGGGAAACAGGGTGTTCTGGTACTTATTGATGGCAAGCGAGTGCCGATGACAGGAGCCGAATTAGGTGAGATGCTACGTGCTCTGCCTGCCAATTCGATCGAGAAAATTGAACTTATAACCAATCCACCTGCCAAGTACGATGCTGCTGGCAGTGCGGGTATCATCGCGATCAAACTCAAAAAAGATGGTCGGCAAGGCACAAATGGCAGTGTAACTACGAGTTACGGCTACGGAAAATATGGCAAGTTTACGAGCGGCCTTTCGCTGAATCACCGGCACAAAAAAGTAAACATCTTCGGGAATTACAACTATAACGACCGAAACCAATTTAGTCAACTGATGCTGCATCGGGATTTCTATCAGGCAAATCAGTTCATTGGTAGTAGTGTTCAGGATAATGTGGGAAAAACGCATTGGGTCTCCCACACGTATCGGGCTGGGCTGGACTATACATTGTCGAAACGAACAACACTTGGTGCTGTAGTCAATGGATTAGTAAATCATGCCGAAGCCAGCATACCTAACGTTACGCAAACGTTCGATGAGTTGGGCAACTTACAATCCAGCTATCAATCGGCCAATCATCGAACCTTAGAAACGCCGAATACAGCGGCTAACCTAAATCTGAAACACAGCTTCGACTCAACGGGGCGTAGTGAACTAACCGCCGACGTCGACTTTGCTCACTACGGAATTCACCGACTCCAGAATTTGGCAACTACGTTTACCGTGCCCATTCAGTCGCCAACTGTATTGGATGGAAAGCTAAATGGAGGTCTGAATATCAGTTCGTTCAAAGCCGATTATGTGCATACGTTCCCAAACAAAACCCGACTGGAAGGCGGGGTAAAAGCGAGTTGGGTCAATGCGGATAACGATGTATTATTCACGAATATCAGCGAAGGCAAGAGTGTAGTGGATACGGGCAAAAGTAATCAGTTCCGCTACGATGAAAACATCAATGCCGCTTATTTGAACGTCAATAAGACTTTCAAAAAGACGTCTGTTCAGTTGGGATTACGGGGCGAACAAACGAATGCACGCGGCCTGCAACTAATTGGCAACAACGGTTTCGAACGGCACTATTTTCAACTTTTTCCCAGTGTATTTGTCAAACAAACCGTATCAAAAACGCAGGATCTAAGTTTATCGCTTAGTCGTCGGATTGACCGGCCAACGTACAATCAGCTGAACCCTTTCCGGGCGTATATCGACGCTACAACCTATTTCACAGGCAATCCATCGCTCTATCCGCAGTTGAGTTACAACATCGAACTGACGCATACATTCAAACAGAAGTTTATGACGTCAATTAGCTATAGCCGTACCGATCAACCCATCGTCAGTGTTATTCAACCGGCACCAGAGGGAAATCGGCAGGCCGTATCAACGTTTCAGAATCTGACCCGCTCTGACTATTACGGCCTGACACTGACCATTCCAGTTCAACCAACAAACTGGTGGACGATGGATAACAATGTTGTCGCATTTTACAACCGGTTTATCGGCGATCTGGCGGGTACATCACTCAACCAGGGTTTACCTGCTTTCACGATCAATAATACCAATACCTTCACGCTGGGTCGTGGCTGGACAGCGGATTTGGCGGGGAACTATCAATCGAGACAGCTTTATGGTTTCTTAGATATCCAGCCGCTGGGCCAACTCAATATGGGACTCCAGAAAATTATGTGGGGAAAGAAAGGGACATTGCGGTTAAATATGACCGATATCTTCTATACCAGTCCGTTACATGCTACCTCTACCTATGCCAATTATGTTGAGCGTTTCTATCAACGGCAGGATACACGAATAGCGACAGCCTCACTTACCTACCGCTTTGGCAGCGACACCGTGCCCCAATCACGTCGGCGGTCTGGTGGTGCCGAAGAAGAAAAACGCCGTGCAGGTGGTGCATCGTAAAAATGAGTCAGGCATAGTCAGCAATAGCAATCACTGATTATGCCTGACTATTTTTAGCAAATAGCTCTATTGTTGTTTTAGGTTTGCCCAAATCGACCCAGGTTTGTGCGGCTTCGAAGGTTTCCGGATAGTTGTTCAGGGCTTCTGTGATGTGCCAACCGTAGTCGGCCTGTGCGGAAAATGGGCGACCAAGTTGCATTAGGAAAGGCGGGGTTGTCAAGATCTGTAACTTTCCGTGTCGGTAGGAAGCCACAAATCGTTCGGCGACCTCGTGCTGCGTAACAGCCTCTGGACCTTGAATTACATACTCCTGATTTTGACCATCCTGCGCAATCAGGAAAGCCCTTACCATCTGTTTACCATAATCATTGGCAGCTACATACCACGGTTTTACAGCAGATCGCCCAACCAACAGGATAAAACGCCCGACACGTTGCGTGCCGTTTATAGAATCCATAAAACAGGACGGATAAAAAATGCTGTAGGGAACTCCGGAAGCTTTAATAAGCCGAACGGCTTCTTGCTTTACGTCAAATACCCACCAGTTGAAACCATTCATGCCCTGATAACGCATGATGATGGACGATAGGTAACTTATTCGGCGGACACCAGCGAATTTTGCGGCCTCAATCAGATTGATCAATCCTCCAGCTTCTGCGTGAAAATCGGTTCGCTTCTCGTTCTGTTTGATAGATAAATTCAAATAGACTACATCTATACCTCGAAGCGAATCCTTTAGTCCCGCAACGCTACGCAAATCCCCAGAAACAACCTCTGTATCTGGGAACAAAGAGAGTGTTTTGGGTACGTCACGTGCAATAATGCGAACTGCAAATCCAGCCTTAATGAGTTCTTGCGCAACAGGTTGCCCGAGCATTCCTGTTGCGCCTATAACGGCAATATGCATGATGTAACACGGGCGATCCGCTCCGCCGTTGCGTTAGCGCAAATCACGTACGAAGCGACGCATCGTTTCGCGGTAGACTTGTTCGGATTGATCGAGCGGTTGCTCGTCTTTGAGTAGCATCGCCAATGCAATCATTCCGTGAGATATAGACCACCATTGAAAATACAGGCGCTTGATACTTTCTTCTGCTTTGGGAATAAAGGAGAAGATTGTTTTGCACACAACGCGATTTACAGCCTGCATGGATTCTGACTGATAAACCGGAATTGTGCAATAAGCACCGTCCAGATTGTACATCACCTGATAGATTTCAGGGTTCTCACGGGCAAATTCCCATTGCACCAGCGAAATTTCATATAGGCGTTTTTCCGGGTCTCGGTAGAGACTCAGGATACGGTCATACTGCTGATATAAGTGGCGAAATCCTTCATTCCGGATTTCATCTAACAACACATCTTTGCTGTCAAAATATTCATAGACTATTGGGGCACTGTATTCAATTGCGTCAGCTATTTTACGAATCGATACCGCCTGCCAGCCCTCCCGGCGAGCAATGGACTTAGCCGTTTTTACGATGCCAGAGCGAGTTTGCTCACGGCTGCGCGGCTTGCGTTCAATAGTTTCCATAGGAGTAAGTAGGTTATTACTGCTTTCAGTTAACGGTGTTATATTGACTGAAAACTACGGATTAATGATTGCATTGTCTACAGTTGATGTGAATTTCCTCAAAAAACTCCAATTATCTCTTTTCCGGTTATTATATCTTCTTATTCTATAGAATAAAAGTTAACATTTCTTCCTAATTGGTTATTTTTTATTGACCAGACTCTTAAAGTCGTTGCGCAAGTAACCATACAGCTTCGTCACCCAGTGCATAAGGATCTCCTTCTACAGTCCCATAACAATCGAGTATAGTCAAACCCGCTTCGGCAAACAATTGACTGAGTTCGGCAAGGGTATATATATAATGCTGAGCAGTACGTGACTGTATTTCCCCTGCTTTTACGTACGTCAGATGTGAGTCGATACGACTGTGAAGGGGAGCGTATTCGTTTTCAACCAAAAACAGGATCGACTCTCCAGAAGTATCTTCAACAGGTTGCCAGTTACGTGCCTGGTAATCGGGAAGAACCGACTCAGCCACCATCTCCGAATGCGCTAAAAATCGCCCTCCTGGCTTTAACAGGGTAGCAATGCGCGTTAGAAAAGTCAGCATGTCGGGGCGAGGGAAGAAACTAAAACTATTACCCAGACAATAGGCCGCATCGAATGAAGCCATAACACCAATCTGAACTTCTGGCATGGCCAGAAAATCGTCTGCGATGGCAACAAGCGGCAATTTCTCCTGAGTAGCAACCGATTCAAGTTCGGTGATATAGTCGACGGCAATATCGACTCCTGTCATACGAGCCCCCATTCGGGCAAGTGGTAGGGCATGGCGCCCATATCCGCAGAATACATCCAGAATTCTGTCGTCGGGGCCAAAGTCAAGCGATTCGACGAGCAGTTCGAGATCAAGCTGCGTTTGCTCCTCAGTTTGGGCAGCTTTCCAGGCGTCCTGCGGCAATCCATGAAAAAAGTTATGATACCAGGCCATGTGGTAGAATGATGAATTATGAATGATAAATGAAGAATGCCTGAGAATTACATTCTTCATTTATCATTCATAATTCATCATTAGTTAAGTGAAGTCAATGTTTCCTGTATAGCCTGAAAATTAGGGACGTTGCCAGCGTTTTCGAGCACTTCGACGTATTGAATAAGCCCATTTTTATCAACAACGAAAGCAGACCGTTTACTCACGCCTTTCAGATTCATCGCAAAGGTTTCGTAATACGTATCATAGGCTTGCGATACTTCTTTGTTGAAATCTGATAATAGATCGAAAGGCAGGTTTTGATCTTCTTTAAATTTAGCCAGCGTAAACGGAGAGTCAACCGAGATGCCAACTACTTCGGCATTCAACCCTGAGTAAACACCGATGTTGTCGCGCATTTCGCAAAGTTCGGCGGTACAGGTGCTGGTAAAAGCCATTGGGAAAAATAGGATAATCAGGTTCTTTCCCTGAAAATCATGTATAGACACTTCTTTTCGGGCTGTATTGAACAATGTAAAATCAGGTGCTTTCTGACCGATGGTAAGCATAGTAAGTAAAAAATTATAACGGACGCTTAATAAGATTTTAACCGTAAAGCTACGTGGAGAAACGAATTAAATCGTAAATCGAATTTTCTAATCGGACCGGCGATCCGGTCACTCATTCGTTTATGAAGTCTTATTGGGGTATTGACCTGGGAGGCACCAAGATTGAAGGCGTTGTCCTATCAGCTCCCTCACCCGACGCCGTCCTTGTTCGCAAGCGAATTGACACCGAAGCCCATAATGGCTACGATCACATTCTGCATCAGATTGTTAAGCTCATCGATATGCTAAAAGATGAAACGGGCATCAAACCCGAACGAATCGGTTTTGCGACGCCCGGTACGTTCGATCCAGCCCGTCAAGCGATGAAGAACTGTAACACCACTGTTCTTAATGGCAAACCCATGAAACAGGACTTAGGGCGCCTGTTAGGTTTACCCGTTGAGATAGCGAATGATGCCAACTGTCTGGCTCTTGCCGAAGCGACTATGGGAATCGTACCGGAGGTGGTACCCGACTACCAGACAGTGTTTGGCGTAATTATGGGTACGGGTGTAGGTGGAGGTAT
This sequence comes from Spirosoma arboris, assembly GCF_009754945.1. Taxonomy (GTDB): domain Bacteria; phylum Bacteroidota; class Bacteroidia; order Cytophagales; family Spirosomataceae; genus Spirosoma; species Spirosoma arboris. Next base: position 8,648 of record NZ_WPIN01000014.1, on the reverse strand, counting down.
TGTGGTGCGTAGCAGGCATTCCAAACCCTATGGTCGCCCTTTTGTGTTGAATGGCTTACAGGGACTCGGAGGAGAATGGGGGCATAATACGCTGGAAGAGAATGGATACCCCTGCTACTGCGGCAAACGGGGATGCGTAGAGCAGGTTCTTTCGGGGCCAGCCCTCCAGCGCTATTATCAGCAGGTTAGTAAAGAAGAACGGACAATGCAGGAAATTATGGAGCGGTATCAGCAAGGAAACGACCTGGTTGCCAGCCAGACTGTAAACCGACTTTTGGAATATTTTGGCCGGGGCATCTCGGTTATTATCAACATCCTTGATCCTGATGTGATTGTGCTGGGCGGTGGTCTCGGCAACGTTGATTTACTCTATACAGAAGGAGTCGAACGCGCTCGAAAATACGTGTTCAACAGTCGCGAACTAAATAATCGCATCCTCAAACCAAAGCTAGGCGACAGCGCCGGCGTATTTGGTGCGGCAATGTTATAAGACTATAAAGTCCTACATTTCTCCCCTCTCCCGTTTTGGGAGAGGAGCTATCAGGCTTGCCTAATCAGGCGAACAACTGAGGCTGATCGCTTAATTCCGTATAGGTAGACGGAGCCATTACTTCAGGAACATCGCTTGGCTCAGACCGTGACGTTATGCGTTTGCTAATGCTGTAGCTATGCATTCGACTGGTTGGGTACTGTTTCTCCAGTAAAGCCAGTGCATCCTTTTCGCTCAGATCATTATGGAGCCAGGCATGTTCGGCTTCTGGTGTAAGCAGGCAAGGCATCCGCTTCTTCGAATTGTGAATAGCGGCCAACAGCGGATTCGCATCAGTCGTCAGGAGCGTGTAGGTCGACTTCAGTTCACCGGTTTCCGGGTCGGTCCATTCATCCCAAAGCCCCGCAATAGACGCGATTTTCTGATCCGTCGCCGTGATGTAGAACGGAAACTTTTTGCTTCCCTTCGTATGCCATTCATAAAAGCCAGTTACCGGAATCAGGCAGCGTTTTCCCGCCTGTGCAGCCGAGCGAAAAGAGGGCTTATCGTAAATCGTTTCTGATCGGGCGTTGATCGTCCAGGTACGTATTTCAGCAGCGTCATCGTCTGTTTTGGTCCAACGCGGAATTAACCCCCAATGCATCATCTGAAACCGTCCGGGTTCCTGGTGCGTCAGTATCGGCCAGGCCGGAAACTGGTAGGCATTGGCATGGTATACCGGCTGAAAATGGGCCGATGCAGGCAGTTGTGCCTCGTAGCGAGTCTCCAGTTCAGGAGCAGAAACAACAAGTGATTTATGATAACACATAGGCAGATGAATTTACCGATAACCTCCGATATGATACTTACTAAACAAATAAAGTGGCTCTTGGGTTATGCCACGTTCATTCGTCGATTGCAAACAAAAGGAGCAGGCAGCCCGTTAATAACCCTTGATCAGCGCACATTATGAGCATTCATACACCAGCATCCAATCACCAGGAAAGTCGGGAGAATTCAGAAGCCGTTGCCATGCTCCCCGATCTCGAACGCACCAGTTGGGAGCAACTCCTGGCAGCTGCCGAACAAAAAGAGGATGAATCGGTAGGATCGGGCTTCAAAACCATGATTATGGCTAGCTGTACGTCCAGAGGTGCCGATGCCCGAATCGTGATTCTACGTCTGGTTGACATAGATCATAAGTACGTCTGGTTTTATTCGGATGCACGTTCTGAAAAGGTGCTACAACTTGAAGCATCTCCACAAGCATCGCTCCTTTTCTGGGATGCCAATCGCCAGGTGCAACTCCGCCTGACAATAGAAACCCGACTTCACACCGACGATTATATAGCCGATGATCACTGGAGCAGGCTGTGGGTAGGTGGACGAAAGGCTTATCTTTCCGAACAAAAACCGGGTACTGTACAGCCGCACCCCTACCCTGGTTTTCCAGAACATCTGATTGATAAGTTACCGTCGGACGAGGAAAGCGAAGCTGGTCGCAAAAACTTTGCGGTGATTGAGTGCCGTGTACTGGCCATGGAATACTTACACCTAAGCCGCCGTGGGCATACTCGGGCCTGCTTTCAATATGAACCCGAGTCCAGAATGGTTTGGCTTGCTCCCTGATGGTTTTTCGCTGTTCAGCCAACCACTACCCTTTTCAAAGCTGACCATCCCTTTGCTACTGACCATTGCTGGAGTGGGATTAATCCAGTGGGCAGACTATCGTTTATTGAAGCAACTGAGAAAATAGGCAAAATTTTTAATCACGATATGCTCAGCACCGAGAATTGCTCGAACGTTACGTCGAACCCACCGCCATCCGGAGCCGCTGCCATTGGGCCAATCTGCACAGGAACACCGACCGGGAAATACGCCAATCGTACCATTTGGTAGGTGAAATCATCGAGCGAATAATCAATACGCACCGAATCGTGCTGCCGTGTTAGTCGTAAATAAACAGACGGCGGGTTATGTGGTTGTGGGCATACCGACCAGTCAGAAAACTCGCGCGTAACCACCGCGCTAACATGCTGCTGTTCATCCACATACTCAATACCCGTCTTGATCCAGTTGTGTTCATCTAGTCGAAGCATCAGTCCAGCCTGATCATATTGATTTTTATAGTGCCCCGTCACCTTCACACTCGCGACAAAATCCCCAGCCTGCTCCCGGAAATAGAAATGTCCATTGTCACGGACAAAATCATAATGAGTTACGCGCCAGAAATCTGTATCACCTTCGACTCGCATATGTAGCCAGTCCCGCTCCTCCGACCAGATTGCCGGTTTGTTGTACCAAATCATAGCTGCTGATTTTGAAGCGAAAGTATGAAAATTCGGCGGGCCACGGCTAAACAACCTTATCGGTTCGATTCACGTTTGTTGCGGGGATAGCTCTTTTGTCCTATTCGTTGTTATAGACAGCAGTAACAAATGATATTGAGCCAATGCCTTCAACTGACCGTTCCTTTAACTACGATCTCGATTACCAGAATCTGAATCTCCGTGAACAACCCGAGCTTTATCGCGTCGGAAAAGGGGAAATGGGTGTTCTGTTAGTACAGCCCTACAAGTCCGAAATTCTTCCTTACTGGCGGTTCAAGACTCCCGAAATAGCCCGAGAATCGTCCGAAAAAATTTACCAGCTCTTTCTGGATTATAAAGCGAAAGGCGACTTTATTGGTATGGACATGGCCAGGAAGTTTCTTATGATGGGCTACACTCGAGCAAGGCGTTATGCAAACCACACCACTGGTCAGAAATACGACGGTCCCGTTCCTGATGACAAAAAAGGGAAATCTGGTGCCCATGGCCGCAAACAACTTCCGCGAGAGGAAGATCCAATTAAAGCGGAATCAGCCCGGATATTTTACGGTAAATATTTGGAAGCGCGCGAAGATGCGGAGTACAAAAAACTGAAGAAAGAATGGCAGGAAACGTACGGGTGATTTATTGAATGCATACTCTTATCTTTGCAGCGCTTAATCAATCATCAATCCGTAAGCTACTGAATGTCATGTAATCGCGCACAGGCTCCACTCCTTGGATAGCCTTTACCACCCGGTAAAGTGCCTGTGTTTTTATTGTCTCATCAAAACGCGATTAACATGATTTCCCGCAAATATGGCCGGACGTATCATTACCCGTTTTCGCCGGGTACAACGAGCGACGACCGAATCAATTACAACAGCCAGGAAGCTATTTCCCGCATCGAAACACTCGTTCATACAGAGAAACTAGATGGAGAGAATAACTGCCTAAACCGCTATGGCGTGTTTGCCCGTTCGCATGCTACCCCTACTCAAACACCCTGGACGCGCCACCTGCGTGAGCGCTGGGAGATTATAAACTATGATCTCGGTGATCTGGAGGTATTTGGCGAAAATCTGTATGCCGTGCACTCGATCGCCTATTCCCGATTAGAGGCCTACTTCTACGTCTTTGCAATTCGCGAAGGTGATCAGTGGCTCTCCTGGGAAGAAGTTCAGTTTTACGCGCACCTGCTCGATTTTCCGACGGTACCTGTACTAGCGATTCAGTCGCAACCTTTCGACTTAGCGGCTTTAGAAACTGACGTGCAGAAATGGGCCACCCACCCCAGTACATTTGGTTCGTATGATGCCCAAACGGGCGAGTCCTGCACACGCGAAGGCATTGTGACCCGGAATGCGAATGGATTTTCGGTTGCCGATCACCCTCAGAATGTCTTCAAGTACGTTCGGAAAGGACACGTCAAAACGGATGAACACTGGACCCGAAACTGGCAACGTGCCCGATTGATTCACGAGCAGCCAAGCGGTCTGCGTTAACTACCAAACGTCATGTGGACATTCACAAATGATAAACAATGGTCTGCGCTCATCCATCATTTTCCAGAGGTTCGGGATATGGCGGGGGTCGTACAAGACCCACGCCACCATGCCGAAGGAGATGTGGCAACACACACTCAGATGGTAATGAACTGCTTAGCGGAGCAAGCTGACTATGAATCGCTATCAACTGATAGTCAGGAAATACTCTGGACAGCCGCATTGCTGCACGATGTAGAAAAACGCTCAACAACGGTGGTCGAGCCAGATGGCAGCATTACCTCGAAAGGGCACGCCCGACGCGGTGAACGAACAGCTCGTGAAATGCTCTATGTAGCCCATCATATCCTTTCGCCCGCTCCTTTTTTCAAGCGGGAGCAGATTTGCAAATTGATACGATATCACGGCCTGCCGCTCTGGATTTTTGAGAAGCCTGATCCATTGAAAACCCTGTTGCAGGTGAGCCTTGAGGTAAATACGCACTGGTTAACGATGTTGGCAAGGGCGGACGTACAAGGCAGACTATGCACGGATCAGGCCGATTTGTTGTATCGGGTTGATTTGTTTGAGGAGTTCTGTCGAGAAGCTAATTGCTGGGGGCAACCGCGTTCATTTGCGAGCCCATCAGCCCGGTTTCACTATTTCAGTCGCGACGACGCTCATCCAGATTACGAGCCATTTGGCGAGGCAGCCTGCGAGGTAGTGCTTTTATCGGGTTTGCCCGGTTCGGGAAAAGACACCTTCGTTTCCCGTCATCTAGCCGACTGGCCCGTTGTTAGTTTGGATACATATCGACAGAGACTGAAAATTAGTCCGACAGACAAACAGGGTACCAGTCGGGTTGTCCAATTGGCCAAGGATGAAGCTAAAGCGCTGTTACGTAGCCAAACCTCGTTCGTTTGGAATGCCACAAACCTAACGCGTCAGTTGCGGCAACAACTAGTCGAGTTATTTGTAACTTACAAAGCACGGGTTCGGATTATCTATCTCGAAGTTCCTTACCAGCAGCTCGTTCGGCAAAACCGGGATCGCGAGCATGTCGTGCCCAATGATGTACTTCAGCGAATGCTGCAACGACTGGAAATCCCGTCTGTATGGGAAGCTCAGCAGGTTGACTACATCCTGCCAACACGATAAACTGATGTAAGTTTAACGGCATCGAACCTGTTTCTTTATGTAGCTTTGCCAAAAAAAGTGCTCAGTCTGTCTGACAGGCTGAGCACAACTTCTCTCCTATGCAGCTATTAGACGGAAAGTTACACATACAAAATAGGTCAAAATAAACACCTAAGGAAAATAGCCTCTAATAGCTCAAAAAGGCCAATTTCATTCACTTCAATTATTAATACCTAAATCTTTTTTCGTCCCATTTCTGTACATTATTGTACCTCGTTTGCACCTTTGGTTTGTATCCGTCAGACAGACAGATCCCAAGAACAACGATGAAAGTAACCCTGCGCGAAAAGAAGATCAGTGGTGGCCGTAAAAGCCTATATCTTGACTTCTATCCTCCTATTCCTAATCCTGAAACCAGTCAGCTAACCCGTCGTGAGTTTCTGGGACTTTATTTATTTGAAAAGCCCCGCACGGAGCCGGATAAACTTCACAACTGGGAGACCAAGGAGCTTGCCGCCCGTATTGTTGCCCAGCGACAGGTAGCTATTCAGAACGGCGCGTTTGGGTTTGTAAAAAGCCGCAAAACAGAAGTTGACTTTGTCAGTTACGTGACGGCTCAAGTTGACGCCTACAAAGGTCGGAGCAAAGGAGCCCGAAACTCATGGCGAGCTATGGCAAAACGATTTGAAAAGTTCGCCGGAGGTAAGCTTTTAACTAAACACTTAACCGCCGAGTTCTGTAACCGTTTCCGAGACAGCCTGATGAATGAAGTGAGTTTAGCACAAAACTCCAAAGCCAACTATTTCCAGCATTTTAAGACTACTCTTCGACGCGCGGTCGACGATGGTACCTTAACCACTGACTTTCTATCAAAGGTCAAACGTATACCTATACAGGAAGTCCAACGAGAATTTCTGGGACTTGAAGAATTAACAACTCTTTCCCGTACCGATTGTGATCGGCCTGATTTAAAACAGGCTGCCCTTTTTTCTGCTTTGACAGGCTTACGATTCTCCGATATCGCAGCCCTTACCTGGCAACAGGTCAAACACGACGAAACAGGATATTCTCTCCGTTTTACGACCAGAAAGACGCAAATGCCCGAAACGTTGCCTATAACTGAACAGGCGCGTCAGTTTTTGGGGGATGAAGGTCAGCCAACAGCTCGCGTCTTTCCTCGGCTCAACTATTCGGAAATGCTCAATAAAAAACTTGCCAAATGGCTAGATGACACTGGCATTACCCGTCCGGTTACATTCCACTGTTTTCGTCATACGTTTGCGACTCTACAACTTCAGCAGGGAACGGATATTTATACTGTATCGAAGCTCTTAGGGCATAAGAAACTATTGACAACTCAGGTATACGCTAAAGTGGTTGACAGCCAGAAACGAACTGCGGTTAACCGGCTTAAGATAGAATTATAGTATCTCCCCTACTCCGCCTAAAATTGTCTGACAAAGCTGTCACAAGCAGTATTACTCTAAATCCTTATGATTTATACAGGTAAATATTTTAGATCATTTGAAAAGGCTTATTCGGAAGCACATTATCAATTCTATCTTCAACTTATCGATAAGCCATTCGATGAGGCAAAGCAAAATATTTTATATATGTCAAATCCTGGCCAGGATTTTATGGATGAGTTTGACGAGGTACTTCGAGTCAATTTATCTAATCCAGCTTGGCTAAAAACATATGTAGAAGATGTTTATTATGAAGGTGTTATTAGCCTCCTGAAGCAATTTGAGGAACTTAGCGCCGAAATAATTATGCAAAATGACTTTAGTATCAGCCAAAGCATAAAAGATTCATCCTTCCTACTTATTAGCAATGGATATATAAGTTCATTAATAGGCCTGGCCAGTCATATTAGAAAGGCTGCAACTCGTTTTGGGCTTGTATCCCTAAAGCATGACGTTGAAATCACTGAGGATGACTTTAGCATAACTAATAGTGGTAGGAATTACATCCCATTACACAAATCTTCTGAACAATCCGCCAAGCAGCAGGAAGATCAACAGGAGCACAAATCGTGGCAAGAATCTAAATCTCAAGATCAATTTGTTGATTACACAACACCCTCTGCAGCCCCTTCTCCATCATCTCCACCTCTATTTATCTTACAAAATTCAAAACAGGCTTTATATGATGACCTTTGCTTATTTATTGACGACGCTGATCATTTGACTCTTCAAAATTTGATTAACAGAGGAGACATGCCTAAAAATCATATAGTAGTAACATGTCAGGTAAAAGCCTTTGGACTAACTTTTTTTGAGGCTGGAGCAGTTCCAGAGCAAGGAGCAAAATTGCTTAGTGAGCAGATACCGAATTTCTTCGTACGAAATGACGGTATGAATATCGTATCCTTTAAGCCTTCAATTCTGGTTAAATATTTACGAGGGAAAGATAAAGACAAATAAAATGTAGTTTTTGGGTCCATTATATGTCCGTTTCCTGTCCACTGCCCTTGAAGTGGACATTATTCTTTTCGTCCCTTTGCCATCGGCTTTATAAACCGGCCGATGTATGATACTTGATCTTCAAAAACTCCAAAATGAGGTAAGCGAAACGCGCCAATTGGTTCAATCGATTCGCGAATACCTAGATCAGCTTGCGAAACCATCGACTCCTATTGAGGAGCGACCTGTTAGGGTAAAAGAAGTCGCTGCCTTTCTAAACAAGACAGAAGCAACAGTTTATGGCCTTGTTTACGAAAAAAAGATTCCTCATCATAAACCTGATGGAACCGGAAATCTGTACTTTTTTCTTTCCGAACTTTCTGAATGGGTAAAGAATGGTCGCAAGGCGACTAATGGGGAATTAGAAGAACAAGCTCGCCAACATATCGCAACCCGGCTTGATCGTCGTAAGCAGTCTAAAAGCCGCAAGGAGGGGTACAAAGCGGCATGATCCTCCATAAAATTACTTCCATTGTACGGGCCTCAAAGGGTGAAGTAGTGCTGTGCAGACCAACCTCATACGGCTTTATCATTCATATTCTTGTAGGTGGTCATGCTGGGCGAATCGTTGCGCTTTCACCTGGTAAATCTTCTCGCAGCATTCCGTCTGAATTGGATTGTCAAACTCATATTGCTTCAGATGAGCCGAGTTTACAAACCTGGCTTAATTCTCTTTCTCCAAAACGTGCTCTGCAAGCTTTATAGCTGCCGAATCGCTAAACTTTATTACCCATGGTTGGCAGTGGATACGAACTGACGAAAGCATTTTACCGTGAACTCGGCG
>NZ_WPIN01000013.1 GCF_009754945.1 Spirosoma arboris | reverse complement strand
CTTGTAGGTCGGACTCTTGGCTTGGTGAGTAATAAGCTGCCAGGCTTTGAGGGTAAACTCAAAGTGAGTTGGCATTTCGGTTCGCCATCGCTCTAAGGTAGATAAAAGGGGAGGTTGGTAGAAGGTATGCTGTATTTCGACGCTGGAGAAATGCTGGGCATAGTCCGTTTTAGAGCCGTTAAAGCCACAAGTACCAATTTTTGTATTACTATTCATCTACTCTTAATGACAAGTGTGCGGAACCCCTATATCAAGTCCAACAATAAAAAATTGGCCCTTGCTCTACTAACGTCAGGAATGAGTGTTGATGATTACCTGCCTACAGCAGAAATTAATCAAAAAACGGGTATTTATTCGCTATTGGATACCAGATAAACGGTCAACCACAGACCGCTTAGTAAGGACAGAATGCTTAAAGCTGGGTAGCCACTCAGAATAAGCACCCAATTCAGTTTACAACATCTTGCTAACTATTTTATAGTTAACCTTCACATAGCTTCTAGGAATCGTTTCCATTCCTGAGCGATGGGGTAGAATCATTCACCCGTTAGGTAGTTATGTAAATAGGATAATGCCGTTTCGTACTATTCTTCTTAAAGTACGAAACGGCATTATGATCGTATTACAATATACAATGACCATTTGCTTAGTAGCAAAAGCATACAGACAAATGCTCGAAAAGGGAGTTAGGTCTATTCAAAGCCATAATGAACAGGCGGTAGTGTAACGGTTTCCCACCAGTAGGCACGTAGAGCCCCTAAACAAGTTAACCAATCAGCCAACTCGGTTGGTTTGACCAAGTAAGAAGAAGCACCCAGTTGATAAGCTTCATTAATATCAGCCTGAGCCTCGGAATAACTCAAGACCACCACGGGAATCTGCCGAATAGAAGCTGACATAGCTTTCATCCACCTAAGTAAGTGCCACCCATCGGTCAACTGGGGCAAGTGTGGGTCCAGCAACAAGAGTTTAGCCATGTCCCACTCTTGCTGTCGCCAGCCCTCCAAGAGTTTCATTGCTTGAGGTAGGGAACTCGCTTGTACAGCTTTCACTGTAGGTAATTGCTGGCGTATGGCCTCTTGAATGAGCCGCCATTGGTCCTCATTAGCTTCAGCGATCAGTATGGTCGCATTTTTATAATTGGCAGTCACGGGTTTGGGCTGTACAGTAGAAGGCAGTCACGACGGCTCCAAACCGCAAGTTTAGCTGCTAAGAATAGAGCGTCATGCGAATTAAAAGTAGGTCTTAGTTTTTTGATAAACAAACATACATATACTGCTATGTTATAGGCCACTAGGCTCTGCTGATCGCATGACCGACAAAACAGCCCATTGCCTCATATTTAGAACAAATTTGTTGGACAAACTAACATCAGTCAGTTTGGTTGAATACAGTCTCGTTTAGGTATTGGTGGCTGTATTTGCCATTTCGTATGGCGATGGCGCTTACCAGGATTAGAACTTATTGATTAAGTCAGAGTTCATCTCTTTGACACGCCTGTTTAGATAGGCGAGTTTTTCGCCTGGTCGCCCAATCTCACCACTTCCGGAACGAACCGAACAACCGGATGTTGGTCTCTTAGCATTGACAATTGATATGACCTCAGGCTCCCAAATCTGTATTGTAGATGATGCGGCTGATTACCTCTTCCTACTTGGGGAATTGTTCAGTCATTATTTTCCGGCATACTCGGTCTCTTTCTTTGCCGATGGGGACGAGTTTTTAGCTGCGCTTCCTTACCTAAATCCGCTACCCCGTCTAATTCTACTCGATCGGCACATGCCCCACCTAGGTGGGCATCAAACGCTCCTGGGCCTGAAAGAGCATGCCACTTATAAGAAAATTCCGGTGGTGATGATGAGTGCCGATGCCTCGGCGGATGAAATCAACGGATGTTACGAAGCAGGTGCCAATTCGTTTATAGCCAAAGCAGCGAATTTGGATACATTAAAGGACGTGCTTGAGCGACTTTGTCGGTATTGGCTGGAAATGAATCGAACACCGACCAACCTATAAGTTGATGAATTTCTCATCGAATTTTACAAACGTACGACCAGCATCATTGGTGTGTAAAATATGTTAGTCGTAAATAAGCTGATAGAGAATCTAAAATAGCTATTGTGTGAAAGGTTGTTAAATGTTGTACTTTTCTACTGTGGATTATTTTATTGATTTAGAACTGTTGTCCTGATCCCATAAAAGTAAGCCAGTGAAAAGTAGAGTAAAAAACTTAAATTTCACTGGTAAACAAAGGGGAAATGAAACAGACACGATTTACCGAATCACAGATCGTAACAATTCTTAAGCAACAGGATAGCGGTCAAACTGTCGCGCAAATCACTCGTGAGCATGGCATCAGCGAAGCCACCTTTTACAATTGGCGGGCCAAATATGGCGGCATGCAGGTGTCGGAAGTCAAGCGGCTTAAAGAATTGGAAGATGAAAACCGCCGACTCAAGAACGGGGCCGCCCGTGCGGATGTATGCTGAGCTAAGTTTGCAAAACGAAGTTATCAAAGAAGCACTTTCAAAAAAGTGGTGAGGCCTGCCGAGCGTCGAGGGCTAGTCAGGTGGATGGTTGATCAGAAACAGATTAGTCAACGAAAAGCCTGTCGTTGGGTGGGCCTTAGCCGTAATGCCATTGTTGAGCCAATAATTATCAAAGACAAGAATAAAGTGCTGGCAAGCCGGATCGAGCAGTTGGCTCGACGGCATAAGCAGTGGGGTGTACTGAAGATTTATCGCCGGTTGCGCAAGCAGGGCGAGTTGGTTAACCATAAGCGGGTTAGGCGATTGTACAGAAAATTAGGGTTGAGTTTACGGCGAACAACCAAGAAACGGCTACCCAATGCGCTACGCAAGCCGCTGCCAAAAGCAACAGCTTGTCATCAGTGCTGGTCGTTGGATTTTACGTCGGACAACTTAACGGGCGGCCGTAAGTTTCGCACGTTAAATGTAGTCGACGACTACAATCGTGAAGCGCTGGGTATTGAGCGGGGCCGCCCGTGCGGTCGATTACTCGTTACCATCGGGCCGAGTTATCCGATTGTTGGATCAACTGATGGAACGATATGGTAAACCGGAGCGGATTCGGAGTGATAATGGGCCGGACCGGGCCGCCGGAGCGGTTTATTCGTCAGGCTTTGCAAGATTGGTGTAAAGGTCAGACGATCGAGTTATGCTGGATTGAACCGGGCAAAACCGCACCGGCGGACCGGCTTATATTGAGCGCTTCAACGGAACCTTTCGCCGGGAGGTTTTAGATGCTCATATATTTGCCAGTATTAGACAGGTACGCCAAACGGTGGATGCATGGCTGATAGAGTATAACAAGGAACGGCCTCATCAGGCCTTACAGTTTATGACGCCGGTTGAATATCGACAGGCGGCTTAAGTCCAGTCAAAACTGGCTCACTGAATGGGGTAAGGACAGCTGCCCTATGAAACGGCAAAGCGACCCAACTTGTCTGGATCAACTCGGTTTTCAGCTAGGCGATAGAGGCATTGAAGGTTAATTTTTCCTTATCTCATATAAACGCTGATTTTTTGTTGGTCTGGGAATCCAAGAAAGGCCCAATAGCTAACTGATAGCCTTACCGAGTAGACGTACTTAAGCCCTTTTTAGCTAACAGATAGGAGGTGATTTTTTGCGAATTGTTCACCTGAGCCGTCAACCAAAATACGCGTCTGGATACTTCGTTTACCGTGAAGATAGGCATGTAATCAGAACTGACAACATAATAATAGGTTTGGCCACGCTCAAACGGAAAGGATTCGACTTGGTCGTTGACCAGTAGCCCTAAGCTATCTTCATCGGTTTCAAGCAGCACGCACTCCCGACTCTTGATCCGAATGGGGTTATCAGGATTCAAGCTCGTCCGTAGCGTAATGGGCTTTATCAGCCCACCACTGGTGATATTAAATAGGTAAATTTTAGTGTGGGTTGGCGTTTGAGCAAACCCTACCTGAGCGAGCAGCACCAGTGTAAATAGCCCCACTTTGGTCCATTGATCCATAGTTCAAGTCTTGGTTTTACTGAGTGAACTAGTGCGAATAGTAAAGAAACGTGATTAGATAGGTTTTAGATTGGCGGCTGATTAATTTAATGTTTCTTTAAACCCTCGGTTATCTCTCAAACGGGAGTGCTCGCAGAACTGTGTCAGCAGGATTTTACTCGAAGCGATGGGATTGAATTCGTTTTTCAAAGATAATGCTGAATTGATTGATGATCTCTTTCCAATTATAAGTCGTCGTCTCCCATTTGATTTGCAGGTTCTGAATGGTCAAATAAACCAATTTTTGCAAAGCTACATCTGACGAAAAAGCCCCTTTTGTTTTAGTCACTTTCCGTAGCTGCCGGTGATAGCCTTCCACCGTATTGGTTGTGTACATTACCTTACGAATAGCGGCTGGATAGTCGAAAAACGGCGATAGTAATTCCCATTTTTCCAGCCACGGTTGGACGGCTTTGGGGTAAGCTGATCCCCATTTTTCTTGCACTGTTAACAAGTTTTCTAAGCCCTGCTCTCGGTTGGGGGCCTGATAAACAGTTTTCAGATCGTTGGCCAACTCTTTCAATAACTTGTCGGGCACGAACCGAAAACTGTTGCGGAGTTGATGAACAATACAGAGCTGTACTGTGGTGGCCGGAAAAACACTGCCAATGGCTGTATCGAAACCCTTCAAGCCATCCACGCAGGTAATTAACAGGTCTTCCACTCCGCGTTGCTTCAGATCGGTAAGCACCGTTAACCAGAATTTAGCTGATTCACTTTCAGCCGTATAAATGCCCAGTACTTGCTTTTTTCCTGATAAACTCAGCCCGATCACGCTATAAAGTACGCGCGTGACAACTTTGCCATCATGGCGCACTTTGTAGTAGATGCCGTCGAGCCACACCAAGGTGTATAAGCTTTCCAAGGGTCGATTCTGCCACTCCCGCATGGCAGGAATGACCTTATCCGTAATGGCGGTTAACTCGCTGTCAGAGAGCGAATAGCCATACATCTCTAGTAGGTGTTGGCTGATGTCGGCATAGCTATTGCCTACGCTGTAGAGCGAAAGCACCGCTCCGGCGGCCCGGCTTCTGTTCAAGTTGGGGTGTTAGTACGACCCGTCGTTTGGGAACGATCTGGGGTTGATAACGGCCGCCGGGCCGCCGGAGCGGTTCGGTCACGCGGAGTCTGCAACTCTAAGGGGCCAGCACTGCTTTTAACCTGCTTAGTAGTTTTGCCGTTTCGACGGTTCTGCTCGGGAAGTCGGGTCTGGGCTAAATGGCCATCCATTTCTCCTTCCAAAGCGGACTCTAAAAAGTGTTTGAGCAAAGGAGCAAATAGGCCATTTTCGCCTGTCAGGGGCTTACCTTCATAAAGGCCTTTGATGGCGGCCTGTTTGAAGGCCTCAAACCGCGACGGCGGACCGTTCGAACTCGTTAGTCATGATGGTGAAAGTTAGAGGTTTTACTCCTTTCATTCACCTGTGACACAGTTTAGCGAGCAGTCTCCTTTTGTGAATACGCAGACAAAACGTGTTACGGGTATCATAAAGATGAGATGTAGACAGAGTGAGCAATTCCTCTTAAGCCTGCCCCATTTTCTGTTATCTTTACCCGTCGGTTATCTTCCATCAATCAATGACTAATATTTTGCCAGATTCTCTGCAACTGGATCAACGAGTTATCTGTGAATATCCTAGGCAACGACAAGGCTCTGTTGGTCTCATTAAGCAAATAGACCTGGAAACGATTGTAGTTAAGATCGGGACTCAGTTGGTTACTTTCCGTCGTTCGGATGGACAATCCACTGGGGAAGCACTTACGGGTTGTTTCATCCAGGTAGGTTCTGAGACAGAATTAGATGAAGCAGTGTACGATGCCTTATATCGCCGGCTTACACAAGACTTTCGTCTGAAGATTGACCGTCAGGATAGGCAAAAGCTTATGCGTGTTTTTAATTTCCTCCGATCAGAAGAGGTCTTGTAACCACTGGCCACATTGATCCACTTTAATGTCTATGAGTGATGAGCAGCGTATTCGACAAATACTCCGTCAGGGAGAAGGACCGACTGTCGAGTTCAAGGAAGCTCATACTGATCTTCCCCGTTCGCTGTTTGAGACCATCTGTGCCTTTCTCAACCGGGAGGGAGGTGTAGTGCTGCTTGGCGTCCGCGACAATGGCACCATCACGGGCGTTGATCCTCACAAGGTCAACAAGCTGGTAAAGGACCTCGTCACCACCGCTAATAGTCCTGAAAAGCTGTCGCCGATCTGTATGCTTTTCCCTGAAGTCATTGAAATTGACGGAAAAACGGTGCTGTATGTACCTGTTCCGCCCGGTTCACAGGTACACCGCACGAAAGGGTATCCCTACGACCGCAGTGCTGATGGTGATTTCCGTATTACTGATCCTGAAACCTTGCGGCTAATGTATCTTCGCAAAGCCGCTTATTTCTCCGAGAATCAAGTTTTGCCCCACCTTACGCTGGCTGACCTCAACGCTGCTACGTTACAACGCGCCCGGCAATTGGCCCAGGTGTATCGAGACCGGCAACATCCTTGGGTGACTATGTCGGACGAAGCCATGCTCCGTAGTGCGGGCCTTTGGCAGCGTGATGTACAGACTGGCAAAGAAGGTTACACCTTGGCCACGGCCCTGCTCTTCGGCACTCCGCAGACGCTGCTGACAACTGTACCGCAGTATTTTGTTGACGCGTTGCTCCGCCGGGTGGATGAGGATCGCTACGACGACCGCGACTATATTCGTGACAACCTGCTCAACACGTACGACCGGCTCATCGACTTCGTTGATAAGCATCTCTACGATCCCTTCTACCTGGAAGGCCCGCAGCGCATCAGCATCCGGGGAGTTATCTTTCGAGAGGTCATCGTTAATCTGTTGGCTCACCGTGAGTATAGCAGCGGTTTTACCGCCCGCATGATGATCTACCGCGACCGGGTCGTATTCGAAAATCCCAACCGGGCATTTTATCAGGGACCTATCAACCCTGATTCGTTTACGCCCCGCACCAAGAATCCCACTCTAGCCAACTTTTTCAAGGAGACTGGCTTCATGGATCAGCTTGGTTCGGGCGTCAGGAAGGTAACGAAATATATTGGGGCCTACGCCAACGGCAAAGAAGCGCAATTCATAGAGGGTGACATGTTCCGTACCATTATTCCCCTCGACGACCGACTAATGAGTGCTATGGTTGCCCCCAGTGTTGCGATAGCAAGTAGCGACCAAAAGTCGAAGGAATCGACTGGTGTCCTAATAAATGTACCAATAAATGTCCTATTAAGCGAACCGTCCCGCCAACGCATTGCGGGCATCCTAACGGATATAGCCCACGACAAACCGCTTCGCTCCACCCAGTGGGCGGAGCGCTATGGGGTGACGGAAAAGACCATTCGAAGGGACTTAGAGATACTGCGTGAGGCTAAGCTGATTCAGTTTGAAGGGTCTAAAAAATCAGGCCGCTACGTTCTCACACCAACAGGAAAGCAACAAATTATAAATGAATAGTAGGCGGAAAAATCGCTAGTTAAAATGGAGAAACCGACCACAAGCCCGTAGATGTAGTTTATACAGTCATCCTAAAGTGGAAGCGTCCCGCAATAATACACCTCACAATGAGCTGAAGGATTGTGTATAGATCTGCTTCTTAACTGTGGCAATAATAGAGCGTTTTTACGGGATTACCTGGCTAATCGGATTTGTATATACATGTAGAGTAACAAAATAGCCAAGCGATCTCACCCATACAGTTCTCCAGAAATAAATAGTACCGCCCAATGCCTTAGACTACTTTCTAAACGAAAATAGCCAAGGGAACAGATCTGGTTCTGCGAATACATTGGCGTCAATGTTATGCTTTCCCTCCGGGTATTCCGTGTATCGCGCATGTTTTGCACCGCTTTGTTGTAAAGCTTTAATCATGGCTCTATCAGGCCAGATGTTAATCACATCATCCATGGCCCCGTGAAAAATCCATACTGGAACGTTCTTTGCCCTTTTCGGATATAAGGCTACGTTTGCCTGCCCACATATGGGGAACACGGCGGCAAAATAATCCGGATAGTGACTGGTCAAATCGTAGGTTCCAAAGCCACCCAGCGACGTGCCACCCAGATAAATTCTTTTTTTGTCGGCGATTTTGTGGGCTGCCAAACTGTCCATTAAAAGCTTAACCAGCCTTTCCGGGGTGGATAGTGCCAGCGTGTTCATCTGATGGTTAACCGCTACGGTTGTGTCAAAGGGTGGACTCGGAGGATGCTTGAACCACATGCTATCCGAAGGACATTGCGGGAAAATAACAATGGCAGGATACTTAGTTCGGATCGAATCAGTTAAAAAGAAACGACCACCATCGGTGAGCTGCCGTTCATTGTCATTTCCTCTTAGTCCCGCCCCATGGAGGAATACGATCAACGGATAGGACTTATTTACGTTATAATCGACAGGATACATGATCCGATAAAGTAAGGTGTTTTTGCCCCGCACAAACACCGCCTTTTTATAGGCACTGAAATCCTGCGCATGTGAGAAATGAATACAAATCAATAGCGTAATTAGCGATATGAAATTTTTCATTTGAACTATTTAGAAATACGTTTTTAAACGGAGTAGATGCGCATAACAGGACGCAGTTAACGTTTTCCGCAAAGCTAGGGCCTCCAAAGATTTTTCAAAATAAGATTGACGATTGCCTTGCTACGGCATATGAGTGGCACATAATTATTGACCAGACCAATCGTTGTCTAAAAATTATAGTAACTCAATATGAGGGTATTTTGAGATTATCCTAATTCAGCGGCTTCGTTTATAAAAGCATAGGAACGAAATAGCTAAGCGATCCTAGCCATCGATTCCTAAAAATATACTAGGCCGCCCAACGACCTACGCTACTTTTTAAACGAAAATAGCCAAGGAAGTAGACTTGGCTCAACAAACGCGTTGATCCAACTGTTATGCATGACGCCTGCATATTCCGTATACTTCACCTGCTTAGCACCCTTCTTTTGTAAGGATTGATACAAATCCCGGTTGGGTTGTACAGGAATTACATTATCGATCGCTCCGTGAAAGATCCAAAGAGGGACATGGCCTGCTTTTTTGGTATATAAGTTTACATTGGCTTGGCCGCAGATGGAAAAGGCGGCCGCAAAATAATCCGGATAATGAATGACTAAATCGTAGGTGCCGAAACCGCCCAGCGAGAGGCCACCAATATACATCCGTTTCTTATCGGCTAGTTTATGGTCGACTAAACTATCCATCAACTGTTTGACCAACCGCTCGGAGGTGGTAAGCCCTACGCTATTTAAGGTACGGTTGTAGGCCTCCGTGGTATCGGATTTAGTGATGAACTTGTTCCAAGTACTATCGGTGGGGCATTGGGGAAAAATAACAAAAGCTGGAAATTGGTGACGCACAGAATCGCTTAAAAATAGAGAGGCCCCCAGATCCAACTGATGTTCATTATCATTCCCCCTTTCCCCCGCCCCATGCAGGAAAACGACTAGGGGGTAGCGCTTTCTTTTTTTATAGTTTTCAGGATATAACATTCGGTAGCGCAAGGTATCCGCCCCCTGAATAAAGACTTCTTTTCTGTAGTTGCTGAAATCCTGGGCTTGTGTGAAGTGAATGGACAGGAGCAGTGTGAGTACAGAGACGATTTTTTTCATACAATTTAAAAAGAATAGTTCACTAAGCTAACCAGGAAGCTGTTTAAACTTTTCTTTTTCGATTGACTTTCCGTAAGAAAATGACCGAGAAGGCGATAAAATGTAAACTCATCCAGTTTCTGACCGAAAACTCAAACCGCACTAAGAGCGCCTTGAAGCCGTCTATCCAGGCGTTGGCAAGTTCAATCACGGAACGATCCTGGTAAAGCTGGGCATCAAAAATATGGGTACCCTGTTCGTAAACCGGTTGTTGGGAGGTAGCTGAATTTCTAGGATTGTCTTTCACGTTGGCAATAATCTGCTCTTTTTCACAAGCTGCGACAAACTCCGCCGAGTCAAAACCCGCGTCTGCGTTGAGAAACAATCCCTTTAAATCCAGACCTGCCTCTTTGAGGAGTTGACAGATTTCGTCAAACAAGATCTGGATCTGAAACAGGTCATGATGCTGACCTTCCTGGGGCGTGGACATGGCTAACATAACCCCTTGATTATCTGCTATAAAAAGTGCGTTCGTTGTGTTGCAGGCTTTTCGCCCTTGGTATCCTACGCCATCGCCCCCATTTTTAGCTGGCGTGTGGCTACCATCAAACTCTACGCTCGACATATCCAGATACGTCCGATTTTTAGTGAGAAGGTTAACCCAGATTGTACGCCAGCAGTTGGCTTTACTCCATTTATTGTAGTAATAAAAGACCGAATTCCAGTGCAAAACCTTGTCGGTAAAGAATTCTTTAGTGGGTAATTCGCGCCATTGGCAACCCGTCTTGAGCCGATGAAAAATGCATCTTACAATTTCGGTGAGCGGTACAGTGGTATCAAATCTGCGCGTTCCGATGGTAAGATGGGGCAAAATCCAGGTTTCAATCATAGCTTTGTCCATGATCCCCATTACTGTGTGTATTTAAAGTTGGCACTTCAAAATTCACATGGTTTTGGGGATTTTGACTAAAGTTTAAACAGCTTCCATCTCAAAATAGTCATTGTTAAAAACTTCTCCTGAGGACAGGGCATAAATTAATCCGGCAAATCTGGATATAGAGAAGCCTAACAGAAGCCCTGTATCCTTTAGGATCCGTTTCGCTTCAGTCAATACCCGAAGCCGATCCTGTCTGTCAATCAAATGATACAGTGGGCCATTTAGCAGAATCAGGTCGGCTACATTGTCTTCATAACTGAGCTGCCGGGCATCTTCCACGCCGATCGAAATACCAGGTTTCGATGATCCATACCGGCTTTTAAAGAGTTCGACGTGATGGGGGACAATGTCTGAAAAATAAACGTGATGACCGGCCTCGGCAAGCCAGGCTGAATAAGGGCCAGTTCCTCCACCAATGTCATAAATGTCCATCGGTGCGGCCTGGAGATAAGTAGAAATCAATCGGCGAGTATGTTCTTCTTCCAGAATGCCGTATGGGCTTTTCAGTCGGGTCAAGGGGGTCTGTAATATTTTAATAACTTTGACCAGTCGGGCACGTTGCGCCGTCAATCGGTCTAGTTGAGCAATAACGGCGCGGGGTGGTGTCCATAAGCGAGCTTCGTCGCGATTTTTATAAGCAAAAAGGGCAATGCGTTTGGCATCCACTTGATCGGTCTTAACTCGTGTGAGCCCTATACTTTCTTGAATATGAGCGGCTCGCTCCACCCAGATATTGGCAGACTGCTGGTGAAGTGCTTTCAGCAAGGGGTTATTATAGATACCCGTAAATTCCATACAGAATAAGCATTGGCCTAGGCTTGTTTTTGTTTGCTGACGTAAGTCTTTGATAAACTGCGTGATACCTTTCTTATCATTAGCTACCTGTTGATGAAACAAGATTTGATTTCCTTTGGCAACCGCAAAGTCGAGGGTAGCTTTGGAGACATCCACTCCAAAAAAATAAGTAAACTGCATAGTTGTACAGGGTAAAAAAACAGGGTTGACCAACGTTTAGACTCCTCAATACGCCACGGGGCGCCCCGCTTTCTAATGGGTCGTTAGCCCGCATTTCTATCGCACCGGCGACCCGGTTGAAGTTAGCGTCTAAGATGTTCCGACAGGTCCCTGAATCCGTCCATAGGTCTTACCTTGCCGAAGCCTTAAGGTGTTCCTGTCGGAGTTGGTTTTCACTAGCTATGAATGGCATTAAGTTACAGGGTCGAATCTTAGAATCGTGCAACGGAGTAAATCTAAAGGCCGAAGCCGCGCGGAATCTTAAAATCTTCGACTACATTGAGGTTTATTCTAATCGGGAGTGAAAGCATCGCCCCAGTCGTCGCTCGGCTACCGAAGCCCTGCACAATTTGATCGGGCCGCCGACGCGGTAGGCGTATTTTACAAATGTGACAAATTCAGTCTGTAACTAAAGCGACCTCTTAAACCCTCCAGTGAATGGTCTGTCCATTTTTGGACTTAAGTTGTCCATTTTAGGACAAACCTTCACCAGATGAGTCCATAAAATAGGGCTTGTCGTGCCGACAGGCCTAATTAGAAAAGTTTGGCCCTCTATTTGTACGACAAAGTCTATATTAATACAGGCTGTGATGGCCAGGCTGGTAATCGGACCAGAAGCCCCGAGCATTGCCGACCGTGCCGGAGCCTGTTAACCACTTTCTGCTATGAAACGAGCCTTTTTAGGAGAGTTAGAAGAAGTCGTCCTCCTGACAGTAGCCGCCCTGCAAGAGTCGGCCTATTGTGCCGCCATTACCCAAACCATTGATCAGCAAATGGCCCGTAGCATTAGCTTTCCCACGGTGCACACCACTTTACAACGGTTAGCGGAAAAGGGTTTTGTCTCTTCCCATATGGGCGGAGCCACCCCCGAGCGGGGAGGTCGTCAGAAACGCCTGTTTACCATTACAGCAGCTGGTCAGCGGGCCCTGATTGAGTGTCGGCAAATGCGTAGCGAATTATGGAAACAGATTCCAACCCAAGTGTTACAGCTATGGAGCGCTTAACCAAAGGGAAGGGTCCACCCCGCTGGGCGGAGTGGCTACTAAACCACTTCAGCCCGCCCGGATTAGAAGATGAACTGCAAGGTGATCTGCTGGAGATGTACGCCTACTGGGTGAAGACCGTCGGTTTGGCCAGAGCTCGCTGGCGATATGTGCTGGCTGTCCTGCGGATGATTCGCCCCTTCGCCCGGTTTATGACCAGCCGACCCAATGATTATTCTCAACCCTCAACCTTACATCCTGACATGCTTCTCAACTATCTCAAGATCGCCTGTCGAAATCTGTGGAAGGACAAATTCTATAGCCTGATTAACATTTTGGGGCTCACCATTGGGGTTACCTGCGGGATGCTCTTGCTCCTGTACGTGACTGATGAACTCAGCTACGACCGCTATCAGGCCAAGGCTTCCCAGATTTACCGCATCGTCTCTCACATTACCGAGCCCGACAAAGACCACCGCATGAGAAGTACGCAACCGCCTTTGGTCAAAACGCTCAAGCAGGATTACCCCTTTGTCAAAAATTATGTGCGGTTCTTTCCTTACGGCCAGGTTATGTTCCGGCAAGGCGAGAAACGATTTTATGAAGACCATATCTATGCCGCCGATTCCACCGTGTTCGACGTATTTAGCTACAAGTTTGTCGAAGGTGATCCTAAAACAGCGCTGGCCCAACCCGGTAGCGTAGTGTTGACCCAGAAGGCCGCCCAGAAATTCTTCGGTTCGGGCAGCGCGCTGGGTCAGTCGCTTCAAACGAATGATACCACGTTTTACAAAGTGACGGGTGTGCTGGAAGACATTCCGAAGAACTCCCACTTTACCTTCAATGGACTGTTGTCGTTAGGGTCTAAAGAACGGAGGGCTTCGGAATGGGACGGCATTTACATTTATAGCTATCTGGTCTTGCCCGAAAACTTCGATACCAAAATTCTGGAAAGCAAGTTTCCGGAAGTGTACGATAAATACATGGGGCCGATTTTCAAGCGAATGGGCATCAAAATCTCCTACGAACTACAACCACTAACCAGCATTCACTTATACTCTAATCTCGAAGGCGAATCGAACGGAAATATTGGCTATGTGTACACCTTCAGTGCGGTGGCATTTTTTATGTTGCTGCTGGCCAGTATCAATTACATGAACTTAGCCACTGCCCGGTCAGCTAAACGAGCGAAGGAAGTTGGCCTTCGAAAAGTGATGGGTTCGGCTCGAAGTCGGTTGATGGCGCAGTTCCTGACCGAATCAGTGCTAATGACAGTGCTGGCTTTATCCGTCAGTCTGTTTCTGGTGATGATTTTGTTGCCTTTCTTCAATTCCGTTTCAGGAAAAGAAATCCAGTTTCGCGAATTGCTCCGTCCGCAATACGTACTGATTGCGCTGGGTATTGTCGGATTCACGGGATTCATCAGTGGTAGTTATCCTGCTTTTTACCTGTCCGCTTTCGAACCAGCTACCGTTCTTAAAGGGGCGTTTAATGCAAAGGGGGGCAGTTTCTTCCGTAAATCGCTGGTTGTCGCTCAGTTTGCCATCTCGTTAACGATGCTCATCTGCACCTGGATTGTGTATAAGCAGCTTAACTTCATGCGTAATCATGACTTAGGATACGACCAGGAGCAGGTCTTGACCATTGATTATCGGGGACGACAGCCCCGCCAGCAATTTAATTCGCTGAGAAATACGCTGCTCACGAACCCAAATATTCTCGACGTAGCCTCCGCTTCAGCCCCAACCAGCCATATTGGCGATCGCACCCTGTTCACCGTAGAGTCCAATACAGGTTTAAAGGAGATGGGATTCAGGCCGATGCGCGTCGACTATGATTATCTGAAAACGATGGGGATGAGGCTGGTGGCTGGCCGGGATTTCTCCGAAAAAATTCCAGCGGATACGCTCAACTCCGTCATTGTGAATCAGGCGACTGTGCAGCGGATGGGCTGGAAAGAACCGTTGGGCAAGAAAGTTATCCTTGGTAGTCTTCCCCAGCCAGATCAGCCAGCACAGCCAGTGGCCCAGGTAATCGGTGTTGTCAAAGACTTTCATCAGCAGTCGCTTTACAGCCTTATCGAGCCAATGATCATCCTATATCGCCCAGCTAATAAGGTCATTCACATTAAGATACGGCCCAGAGATATGGAGAAAACGATCGCGTTCATTGGGCAGCAATGGCGGGAGACATATCCCGATCGGCTGTTTGAGTATCGTTTCCTGGACCAGGATTTTGAATTGGCTTACGAAGCTGACGAAATTCGCAGTCGGGTGTTTACGGCTTTTTCGGCCCTAACTATCCTCATTGCCTGCTTAGGGTTATTTGGGTTAGCCACCTTCACCACCGAACAGCGGGTCAAAGAAATTGGCGTTCGGAAAGTGCTGGGAGCCTCCGTGTCGAGTGTGGTGGTATTGCTTTCCAAAGACTTCACCAAACTGGTCCTGTTCTCGTTCCCGATCGCCATTCCGATTGCCTGGTATTCGATGTATACGTGGCTGCAACATTTTCCCTACAAAACCGACATCGGTGTCTGGGTATTCGTTGCCGCCTGTCTGCTCACGCTCCTGATTTGCTGGACAACGGTGATTTACCAAAGTATCAAAGCCGCGATGACGAATCCGGTGAAATCATTGAGGAAGGAGTAGTATCTGATTTAACGTAGAATTAGTATAACAAAGCCCTTGGATGGCCGAACTGATCTGACCGATTTACGCCATGAAACGAGCTTTTTTAGGAGAACTGGAAGAAGTTGTCCTGTTGACGGTGGCCGCGCTGCAGGAACAGGCTTATTGCGCCTTGATTACCCAAACCATTGATCAGCAGATGGCTCGAAGCATCAGCTTTCCCACTGTCCACACCACCCTGCAACGGCTGGCAGAGAAGGGCTTTGTCTCCTCTCAGATGGGAGGAGCCACCGCCGAACGGGGTGGGCGCCAGAAACGGTTATTTACCGTCACGGCGGCAGGGCAGCGGGCCTTGCTCGAGTGTCGGCAGGTGCGTAGCCAATTATGGGATCAGATTCCAACTTCAGTAGTACAGTTATGGGGAGCTTAACTGAGGGGGAGGAACGCTTCCCAAAGCCACCCCGCTGGTGCTGCGGCATTCCGACTGAGTGGTTAATGAGCCGCTTCAGCCCGCCTGGATTTGAAGATGAGCTGCAAGGTGATTTGCTGGAAATGTACGTCTACTGGGTGAAGACAGTCGGTTTGTCCAGAGCCCGCTGGCGATATGCACTCGCGGTCCTGCGGTTGATTCGCCCCTTTACCAAGCCTACGACTAAACAGTCTAATGACTACTCTCAACCCTTTCTTTTACATCCAGTTATGATACGAAACTACGTTAAAACTGCCTGGCGACATTTAGCCAAAAACAAGTTCTATACCCTCATAAATATAGCGGGGTTAACCCTGGGACTAATCTGTAGCCTTTTTATTATGGTATGGGTGGCCGATGAAACCAGCTATGACCGCTTTCATCAGGACAGCGGCCAGCTATACCAGGTGTGGCGCAATTTTACCACAGACGGAAAAATAGATACCTGGACATCCCTGCCGGAGCGGGTGGCAGAAGCCCTGCAAACGGGTTACCCGGAAGTAGAAGACGTAGCGGCATCGATGCTGGACCAGCAGTTTATTGTCACAAGCGGCAATACCAACTTCCGGGAGAAAGGCGGTTACGCAAGCCCGGGTTTCTTTCGCATCTTCTCGTTCCCTTTCCTACAAGGTAACCCACAAACGGCCCTGCAAAGTCCGGGAAATGTGGTTATTTCGGCCAGCACTGCGGCCAGACTTTTTGGTGCCGACTGGCGGGCGGGCAGACCGCTTATTGGCAAAACCATAACGGTTGACCATAACCGGCAATGTACCATAACCGGCGTTGTACGCGATGTGCCCCAAAACTCTACTCTACAGTTTGATGTGGTACTGCCTATAGCGGCCTGGATACAGCAGGATGAAGACAGATACAGGAGCTGGGGGTATATGTCTTGCGCCATTTATGCCAAACTGCAAAAAGACGCTTCTTTACCGGCTTTCAATGCAAAAGTGGCCGATATTATGGCCAAGGCGGGCTGGGAAGGTACGCAGCTTTTTTTACAGCGTTTTGGGGATATTTATCTGCATGGCACCTATAAAAACGGGCAGCTTGCCGGCGGGCGCATCGACTATGTAAACATCTTTTTAGCCGCTGGCGTGTTTTTGCTGGTGATCGCCTGTATCAACTTTATGAATCTGGCCACGGCCCGTTCCTCGCAACGCGCCCGTGAAATTGGCGTGCGTAAAACAATGGGTGCCCAACGGGTATCACTCATCGTTCAATTTATTCTTGAATCCACGGCCATGGCCTTTATCGCCTTCCTGCTAGCGCTGGCGCTTATGGTAGCCCTGCTGCCGTTTTTCGATGACCTTACCGGCAAAAAAATTGCCTTAAACAATTTGAATGCTGGTTTCCTGCTGGGCATGATGGGCACTTCTCTGATTGTCGGCGTCGTATCGGGAAGTTACCCGGCCCTCTACCTTTCTTCGTTCAGGCCGGTCATTGTGCTGAAGGGGAGCCTTAGCAAGCAACAGGGCACGGTTTCCATACGCCAGGGGCTTGTGGTATTCCAGTTCATGCTGTCTATACTGCTCATTGTATCGACTATCGTGGTGTACCAGCAGCTCACTTATATCCGCACCATTAACTTGGGCCTGGATCGTGCCAACCTGTTATATGTGCCGCAGGAAGGGGCGCTGAAAGACAATGCCGAGGCCTTGATGCAGGAATTAGGAAAGCAGCCCGGCATTGAAAGCGTAACCACATCCGGCAACAACCCGCTGGGTAAATCAACCAATACGCTTGCCGTAGGATGGCGTGGAAAACCGGCCGATAACAAACAACTCTTTTACATCATATTCGGCAATTACGATTTTGTGAAAACCATGCACATGCAACTGGCTGCCGGGCGCGATTTCACCAGGGACTTTGGAGCCGATTCGCTGAACTTTATCCTGAATGAAGAAGCCGCCCGGATGATGGGCAAAGACGTGCTTGGCAAACGGATAGAGGTGTACGGGAAACAAGGGCAGGTAGTGGGTATCGTCAAAAACTTTAGCATGACCTCCCTGTATTCGCCTACCGTACCAGCCATCATACCACTTGCTCCAACATCTACGCGCTACCTTTTTGTCCGCACGGAGCCTGGAAAAACCAAAGAAGCCCTGACAAGCCTGGCGAAGGTATGCCAGGACTTCAACCCCGGCTATCCCTTTGATTATTCCTTTGTTGACCAGGAGTTTGAGCAGGCTTACCGCACGGAATCGGTTATGGGCACGCTGGCCAACCTATTTGCCCTTATTGCCCTCTTTATTTCCTGCCTGGGCCTGTTTGGCCTGGCCGCCTTCACGGCCGAGCAACGCACCAAAGAAATAGGCGTTCGCAAAGTGCTGGGCGCATCGGTCACTAACATTGTTGGACTACTCTCAAAAGGTTTTCTGAAACCAGTTCTGGTCGCAATTGGGCTGGCCAGCCCCATTGCCTGGTGGGCCATGAACCAATGGTTACAGGACTTCGCCTATCGCATCACTATTGAGTGGTGGGTCTTTGTGCTAGCGGGATTAGTGGCCGTGGGTATTGCGGTGTTGACGGTCAGTTTTCAAAGTATTAAAGCGGCCTTGGTGAATCCGGTCAAAAGCTTACGCAGCGAATAAGCCATGAACATCAACATCCGCCCGCCCGGTTGGGCTGAGTGGTTAATGAGCCGCTTCAGCCCAACCGGATTTGAAGATGAGCTGCAAGGTGATTTGCAGGAAATGTACGTCTACTGGGTGAAGACCATCGGTTTACCCAGAGCCCGCTGGCGATATGTGCTGGCGGTGCTGCAATTGATTCGCCCGTTTAGCTGGCCCAGAACTAGCCAATCGAATGACTATTCTCAACCGTTTTTTTTACATCCTGACATGCTACGAAACTATTTCACAGTCGCCTGGCGGAACCTATGGCGGCATAAGCTATACAGTCTAATCAACATTGGTGGGTTGGCACTAAGCCTGACGAGCACTGCCTTTATCGGATTGTGGGTCTACGACGAACGGTCTTATGACTCGTTTCATGACGATGCGGATCGCATTTACCGCGTCGCCAAAGATTTTGTAACACGCGGTGGCATGCGAACGCCTGATGCAACAACTCCGGCGGCATTAGCCCCTGCTCTGCAGGCCGAATTGCCTGAGATACAGGCTGTCACCCGTTTATATCCTAATTGGGGCCAAAAGTACCTGGTTAAACGAGGTGACCAACGGTTTTATGAAGAAAGAGTCTATCGGGTTGACGCTAACTTCTTTAGCATTTTTAGCTTCCCTTTTGTTGCTGGGAACGCGCAAACGGCATTGACCACGCCTACCTCGATTGTCCTGACGGAATCAGCCGCACGCAAATATTTTGGGGACGAAAATCCGATTGGCAAACGACTCGACCTAGATGTAAAGCCGGGCGATTTCGTCGTAACGGGTGTACTGGCTGACATCCCTTCGAACGCTCACTTTCGGTTTGATTTTTTGATTCCGCTACGCACGTTAGACGCAACGCTCAATTCAAATTGGAAAACCTATGTTTTTTACACCTACGTCAAGTTGAAACCGAACGCTAATGCCGAGCGCTTCGCAGCCAACTTGCAGTCGTTGTTCAAACGCCATCAACCGGACGATTTAAACCAATTCTATAGTCAGCCACTAACCCAGATTCATTTAACCTCCAAACTCAAGTGGGAATTGGCTCCTAACGGCGAACAATCGTACGTGCGTATTTTATCCTTTGTGGCCCTGTTCGTACTGATTGTGGCAGCCATCAACTACATTAACCTCGCCACAGCACGAGCCGCCCGCCGGGCGCGGGAAGTAGGGGTGCGGAAGGTAGCAGGGGCCCACCGTCAATCGTTGATTGGCCAATTTTTAGGCGAAGGAATTTTGTCGGCGCTGATGGCGGGACTAGTAGCCATTGGGTTACTGTTCCTACTCTTACCCGTTTTCAATCAATTCGTTGAAAAACAACTAAGCTTATCGAACCAACAAGGCTGGATGGTTAGTCTATTGGTCATTCTTCTAGCGAGTGGAACCGGATTGCTGGCCGGTATCTATCCGGCTTTGGTGCTTTCCTCCTATGAACCCGTACACGTTTTGAAAGGGCAACATTTGCCAGGTAGCGCGTTCAGTCGGTTACGACAGGGGTTGGTTACGGGTCAGTTTGCCGTGTCAGCAGGACTCATTATTGGCACGATCATCGTTACCCAGCAATTGCATTTTCTGCGAACTAGCTCGCTGGGTTTTGATAAAGATCAGGTCATGGTATTACCTAACATTGACGGTCTGACCAACCTGGACGTTCTTCAGCAAGAACTAGCAGCCTTACCAGGCGTTGCTAAAATCGGTGCTGCTTCGGATGCAATTGGCTATACCAACTCGACTATGGGGATGGCCCTAAAAGGAACGGATAAAGGAGTAGCGGTTAATTACATAACGGTCGACAACCAAGGGTTGGCTGTGCTGGGTATACAGCTCAGGCAGGGACGACTCTTCTCGACTCAGTTTCCATCAGATTCCTCTACTTCCCTGCTGGTCAATGAAACAGCCGCCAAACAATTAGAATTAAATCATCCTTTGGGGAGCATCCTTAATACGAATCTACAGGGCGATTATCGAACCGTGGTTGGTGTCGTAAAGGATTTTCATTATTCGTCCCTGCACCAAACGATTCAACCGTTTGCCTTTATGCTGGGTCGGCAAAATTTATCGAATTTGTTGGTCAAACTGCGCTCATCCGACGTAGAAGCAACGATTGAGGCTATTCAACACAAATGGGAAGCCTTAGTCCCTGACCGACCATTCAGTTACTCGTTTATCGACGAACGGTTTGCCGCTCTGCATCACGCTGATACCCTTTTTGAGCATATTTTTACCGGCATTACGCTAATCGCTCTATTGATTGCCTGTTTAGGTCTCTTTGCTCTGGCCACGTTTATGACGGAACGACGGACAAAAGAAATTGGTGTCCGTAAAGTCTTGGGGGCTTCTGCGCTAAGTATTGTTGCTTTATTAGCGCGGGATTTTCTTCAGTTGGTTTTGTTGGCTACGCTGCTGGCTTCGCCAGGGGCCTACTATTTTATGAGGGGTTGGTTAGAAGGATTTGCCTATAAGATTACCATCGAGTGGTGGGTTTTTGCGCTGGCGGGTTTGCTGGCGGTGGTTATCGCCCTGTTAACCGTGAGCTACCAAAGCCTTAAAGCTGCCCTCATGAATCCGGTGAAGAGTCTTCGATCGGAATGAAGATTTGGACTCATACTATTGCTCAACCCCTAACTCGTATCCCTTACGACTAAACCACAAATTCATGAAAACCAACTTACTGCTAGCCCTTGCCTTGACTATCCTCGTGGGGAGTGCCGGTCTGTGTCAGCCTACTCAACGGAAAATGCCCCTCAATAGCTTAGATGGCTTACTGCCGGTGAAAGCCCAGGTGTCCGTCGAGACCTACCTGGGTAACTCCAGTGTGCGCGTGAGCGATTCCGCTATGGCCAACAACACGGCTGGCCCGGAAGTAACCCACGCCAAAATCAGGAATCTGCGGTTTCACAACGGCACCATTGAAGTGGAACTGGCCGCTAAGCCGCTGGCGACGGCGGGTGAATTAGCCCGGGGCTTTGTGGGCATCGCCTTCCGAATGGCCGACGACGAGTCGAAGTTTGAATGTATCTACCTGCGGCCCACCAACGGTCGGGCCCAGGATCAGCTTCGGCGCAATCACTCGGTGCAGTACGTTTCTTACCCCGACTATCCCTGGCAAAAATTACGGAAAGAAACTCCGGAAAAATATGAGTCGTACGTGGACTTAGTGGCGGGCGAGTGGACGAAGATTCGGATTGAGGTGCAGGGCGATAAAGCCCGGCTGTACGTCCACGGGGCTAGCCAGCCCAGCTTGATTGTCAATGACTTGAAGCACGGCCCTGACCAGGTGGGGGCCATTGGTCTGTGGATTGGCTACGGCACGGATGCCCATTTTGCGAATTTGGTTGTCACTCCCAAAAACTAATACCCCTATTCCCCGTTCCATAACGATCAGTTCAGCCGCTGGAACCGACTGGAAAGCTATAAGTCACCCTCAGGCAATGGCCATCTTACAAAAAACGAACATATACTGAGATTGATCCGATCAGCGTGTTTAAGCTACCTATCCGTATCGGGCTTGAGGAATCCAGATGTATTTGTTTATTTTATAACTGCTTGATAGGCTAACCTAAATCTAATACCGTTGAAATTCATTATCCATTGTAGTATTATACTAGTCTTCCTATGGGCTTGGGTAGCTCAGATAGATCGGGTATGGATCGAGCCCAATGGGTATAACCGACTGGTAGATAAACCATCCACCTTGTCTTACAGAACGGATTCTGTCGCTGTCCTATTAAGCGCGTTGGACTCCTTTCAGGTAGCGCTGGATACCCGCTGGTCGTACTGATATGCCAATAAAGCCAATTATCTGAAGGCTATAAAGGCACTACGGCAAAAAATTAAATCAGGCATTTCGACCGATCACTTCGCCGTCGAAATTGAAAAAATCGTGGCTATGGGTATCGACGGCCACTCGCGGGTGCGGGGCTATCAGTGGCCCACCGGCGGATGTCTTCCCTTTCTAATCGAAGTCGAAGGGGATCGGTTTATTGCCTTGCAATCCAATCATACAGCTTTTGTAGCGGACGGCTTTCCCTACCTGACTCGGATTGACGGCCGACCCATCCAGCAGTGGATTGATCAGGCGGCTACGCGCGTACCCAAGGGAGCACCCCATTGGATCAGACATCGTTGCGTGGTTCGCTTTCTGGGCCGGCTCGATTACTGGCGCAAGGAATTGGGCCTTCCCCGGAAACAAACCGTTCGGGTTGAATTGACCGATGCAACCGGTCAGCATACCCGGGTCGTAGAACTACCAGTCGCTAAGGCTCCTTTCTCCTATCCGATTTGGCCCCAGCAACCTTCCCGTTTACTGAACAACAATATTGGGTATCTCCGCTTACCAACGATGGAGAAAGAGCCTTCGCTGAAAGAGATAACCACTTGGATGCCTCAATTCCGAAATGCATCAGGCTTGATTGTGGATGTGCGGGATAACGATGGTGGGGATCGTGCCGCCCTTCTATGGCTATACTCCTATCTGGCATCGCCTACGGCACCACCGCATGTATTCACAGCCGCTGCTTATCGGCTTCATGTTTCACGGAACGAAAATCATCTGGCGGGTGGTCCCTTCATGTTTAGGGAAGACGACGCTCAATGGAGCCCAGCTGAGCGGTTAGCGATTGAGGGCTTCAAAAAGAGGTTTAAACCGGAATGGGAACTACCCGTAGGCCAATTTAGCCCCTGGCATTATCTGGCTTTGCGCTCGAGAGTGGACGCCAGTATTTATCATTTTGATAAACCGGTGGTGGTGTTGATGAATGCCAAATGTTTCAGTGCGTGCGATATTTTCTTAGCTGGGCTGAAAGGGGTGAAAAATGTAACGCTGCTGGGTACACCCAGTGGGGGAGGTAGTGGCAATAGTGAGAGCTTTATTTTGGGCGCCACACCCATTCGGCTCACGCTCAGTACGATGGCTTCTTTTCAGGCCAACGGGAGGCTGTTTGATGGCCATGGGGTTCAACCCGATATAGTGTTGGAGGCTGAGCCGGCTTATTATATCGGCGGTTCGGATAGGGTGTTGGAAAAAGCCGTCTCCTTACTAAAGGCTAGCCAAAATAAATAAACTTGGCCTCTCAGGAAACGCCCTATTACTAAGATGGAGATAGTAGATGTCCTAGCAATGCAATTCTATCTAAACTACAGTCTCAAAATGTCATCTCATTAATCAAAATTAAAATCTCACATTTTAGTTGAGTTGATGAGATTGATTTTTCTCTCAAATGACCGCAACGAGATATCTTCTTTCAGCAGAACTACCAATAGCCTATTGGATTCAATTTATGGAAAATCTATAGCAAAGTAATTACATTTTTGTAATTACAAATCAATACTTATAAAAATGCAATCTTGATTAAATAGTTATTGAATTAAGATTATACCATTCTTATTATTACGTCCAATAAACTTTACTTATCGGACATAATAAATAAATGTTATATTTCGGCATGAATTGGTGATTTAGACTCCAAGATATGATACCAACCTCGACAACGACCGACCAGACCGTAGTACTTCGGCCAACCAAAGAAGAAATGGCCCAGCAAACGGCCGCCTTTTTTCAGAAGGGACTCGAAGGGGCAACGAACTCCAAGATCGCCTATGAGTCGGATATCCAGCATGCGACTGAGTGGTTAACTGGAAATGAATTGCCACCGCTGCCCATGACCTCTGCAACCCTGGCCACGTATCTGTCCGATCTGGCCACCGAACATAAGTGGGCCACCGTGTCGCGTCGACTGGCCAGTATTCGTAAATGGCATCGGCTGCACCAGCAACCTGATCCGAGTTTCGACGAAGGGGTTAAAATCGTCTTGGAGGGCATCAAGCGAACCATCGGTACTGAACCGCTCCAAGCCCCGGCCTTCGACCTAGCGGAGTATAAAGGGAATATTCGACTCATGCCGGCCACGCTGACGGGCCTGCGGGATCGGGCGATGTTGTTAGTGGGCTTTTCCTGTGCTTTTCGCCGATCCGAATTAGTCGCCCTCAATCTGGAGGGAGTGCAGTTCACCCGCGAAGGAGCCGTGATTAGCTATGCCGGTAGCAAAACCAATCAATACGGTAAAACCGAGCAGAAAGCCTTGTTTTTTAGTGCTGACCCGGACACCTGCCCAGTCCGGAATCTGCAAGATTATATGGCCATACTAAATCGTGCAACTGGACCACTCTTCGTTCGAATCCGGAAGGGGGAGCAAATCACCGAGGATCGACTATCGGATAAACAGGTGGCTCGTGCGGTAAAGGCTTTTCTGGGACAGGATTATTCGGCCCACTCGCTGCGGGCGTCGTTTGTGACGGTAGCCAAGTTAAATGGAGCCGATGACTCAGAGATCATGCAACAAACGAAACACCGTACCCGCACCATGATTGACCGCTATACCCGGGTACAACAGGTGGTCAAACACAACGCAGCCATGAAGTTAGGTTTGTAAGACACCTTGCTTTTGAACACGATGACGACGAGCGACGAAACAGCTTTGCCAAGACTACTCCGACAAATGGTGGAGGATATCCAGGATCCCCAGTGTAGTTACTGGCTGAAGGCCAATTACTTTGACATTCAGCAACCTACCGAACGATCGGTTACGCGTTGGTGGCAAGCTCCTCTCTATATTGACTATGATGCCCTCTGGAATCCCAACTTCGAGAAGGATGGCTTTCAGATCGATGTCATTCTGAAAAACCAACTGCCCGCTGAACGGGAGCGAATCCGTATTGACTATGCGCAGATTTGGTCATTGGAGCGGATTCATCAGGGCGAAAAGCCCAAATCAGCCCAGGATTGGGTCTTGTTCCATGATTCAGCCAAACTAAAATTTCCACCTGTAGAGGGCGAAGTCGATATAGATACTGAAAATCAATGAAACATCCCATTGAAAAATACAATGTGCAGCAAGCACAGGTGCTAGCCTCACTACCAGAAGGACAACGAGACTATATGGCTCGGATGTTTCGGATCGGGAATGCTACCTACTGTTATTATAATAGGGCCAAGGAGTTAGCTGTCTTTGGACAAGGTGATTGGCAGCCCGATTCCGAACCCGTCGCTTCCAACGAAGACTTACTCGACTGGCTAGAACGGCAACTCGCTCCTCAATCCGAAAGCCGTTCTGCCCGGGAACTGCTCCAGATCTATTTTGAAGAGTATTTAGAAGGCTTACCCCATGAGGGCCTGCGCAGAGCCGAGAAGGCAGGCGGCTTGGAAAAAGCGAAACGGAGCTTTCCGTTTCGGCGCTATGTCCTTGAACGGCACGATATAGGCATGGATGAGTTTCTACGCATAAACTTAAGTGCTGAGGATTATGCCTTTCATCAAGCCAGTGGTCGTATGGACGGAAAGGAATCGTTAACGGATGAAGATTAAGCTTTTATAAGGAACTAGTAATTAAGCGATTGAAGCTATAGCGTTAATTCTAAATTGTAAATTAACCGTGGAAGCGCTGAGTGATGAACAATTAAAAAAAGTGGTTGAGGAGTTGGAAACAGGTATGAAGTGCTATCTACACCGACAAACTGGTGAACTCATCGCCTTTCCTGATCCAGACCAGTTTCCGGACACCGATGACTGGCAACAAGAGATGGATGAGATCGAAGCCCATCCCGACGATTATCTGGAGATTACTTCCATGAGCAGCCGAGAATCGTTTCAGATCATGGAGCGCTTTATTTCAGAGGTAGACTCCCCGCTCTTTCGTAATCGACTACTTTACGCTCTAGATCAGCCCAAGCCGTTCCGACGATTTAAACAGCTGATTGATGAGTCAGGTGAGTATCGGCAGGGATGGTTTGCCTTCCGCCAAAGCCAGACCATCGAGTGGTTACGGGAGCAACTGGCGTTAGAAGATTGATCTCCTAAATACTTATATCTTATGGCCAATCTTTCCCAAGCGAATCTACCCGATTGTTGGATTTTCGACCGGTCAGTCATCAAGTGGCAGCGCAAAACCTATGTAATGGTGGGTGTTATGGACTTGCTAAGTCGTAAATTACTGACCTGGGATCTTTTGCGGCCGTTAAAACCAACGCCTACAGCAACCGTATTGTCATTAGCCATAAGTACTTATGGAAAGCCTCCCGCCTTAGTGGTCGGCATTGATCCAGTTTTCAAAAGCCCAGAAGTTCAAGCGGTTTATTCCCAAGCCGAAGTGTGGCCCGTCGACTTAAGGCAGGGTAAAGCATCCGTGAGTATTTTCATTCGGAGTCTATGGCGTAATCTAGAATGGGAAGGCTTGAGTTGGCGTGAATTAGTGGATGAGGCAAGTTTTCGTCAAGTCGTAGCGGACTGGCTTATTCATTACAACAGCGATCGGCCTCATCAAGCATTGGGCTATCAAGTACCCGATGAACGATGGCGTTCGCTGCGCTATGAGCTTTGATTTTTAACCGTTATTACGAGTAACTATTTACGTAGTTACAAATAGCTGAATCTTTTCAGGATTAGAATTTATTGGCATTGAGGGTTTATTGCGAGTAAAAGCCCGTCAGTAGGTGATGACTCAACGTGAACCAGCGTAAATGTTGTGTAAAGGTGATGAAAAGCAGATTTGACCTTCACTTCAAAGTTCTGTAAGGGGAGAAACGAATAGTAGGCTTAGCAGTAGCGAAAAAATCCCGGCGCTTTTTGCCACTAATTAGGAAGGAGCGTTCTTGCCTTTTGACAAAACAAGAGTAATCGAAAAGGGCATAGAATTCATCGCCTAAAAGTTGTCAGGATGGCAGAAAAAGGAAAACTTAAGAGAAGCTGAAATAAGATGGCCTTATGCAATCTAGGCCGGTTGAAAATTGCCTTGCCAGTCTAAAAAAATACAAACCACAAAAAAGCCCTGAGTAGTCAGGGCTCAATAACGTTACTCGGCATCGGAGGCCTGCTTAGGTTTTCGGCCTCTTGGCT
Organism: Spirosoma arboris; assembly: GCF_009754945.1. Classification (GTDB taxonomy): domain Bacteria; phylum Bacteroidota; class Bacteroidia; order Cytophagales; family Spirosomataceae; genus Spirosoma; species Spirosoma arboris. Next base: position 200,875 of record NZ_WPIN01000013.1, on the reverse strand, counting down.
TACCAGTATATGGAACTTTGGCAGCCACTGCCTCAGGGGTGACTTGTAGTTCAAAGGCGGTCGTGCCTTCATACTCGAAAAGACGAATCGTAAAGTCGTATTTCGTTTTAGTAAAATCAACGCCACTCTTTTTCAAGATAAAGGGTAAGGCCAACGTATAACTTTTAGCCGCTTTCTCGAAGACAAAGGTCCCCTCATCGGTATTGCTTGGTACTAAATACAACGATTTAGCTTTGCGCTTGCCTTCGTCCATGCCTACTTTGAAGAATGTTTTGCCTAGATCGACCCCTATATGAGCCACGGTCTTGGTCGGCAAAACGAGTTTACCCACCGTCGAAACGTAACCGGTTAACTTTAGTTTAGCTGGTTTAGTGGCTTTTTCAGCCTTAGCCGTAGGCTGTCGATTCTCAGTGGGCGAAAAAAAACGGATATTGGATGCTTTCATTTACTTGACTTTAAGACTTTTATCAGGGACAAAGGCAGATAATAAACACGGGCCTGCTGACTGATCCGCTGGTAAAGCGGTAGGAAGGTAAGGGCTACTAGCTATTAAACCAGCTCATCCTAAATTAACTAGCAGATTAGTTACTCCAGTACTTCATAAAGAAAAACCACGAGTTCAAGATTGATGACTTGGTAACGCTAATTGACCCGAAGATTGCTCAGGAGTTAGTTGAGGCTAACGGTGAAATTGACTGGCCTGTCCCCGTGATCAGTCAATACGGTGAGCGGGTACATTGCTGGAATAGTCAACGGCGTGAATTTACGATCACCCTCAGTGCGACTGAGATTAAGAAAGTTGACTAACCAGACAGTTACCGCATGATGTTGACCTATCCAATATAGAGAGAATGGTTAAAGATGACATCATAACCTTTGGCCAGTATGCTTGGCAAGTGCTGGCTATTGAGGACGGCCGCAGGGCACTCCTTATTACCCAAGATATATTGGAACTGAGATGGTACCATACTAATTTTGAAGACATTACTTGGGCCAACTGCGCCTTAAGGCACTATCTTAACGAGGCAATTTATACGGCGTTCAGCCAAGGCGAGAAAGCAAGAATCATGGAGATTACAAACCGAAATGATAACAATCCGTGGTTTAACACACCAGGTGGCCAAGACACGACTGACCACTTATTTCTATTAAGCCTGGAAGAGGTTTGCCAGTATTTCGGCGACAGCATCACAAACCTGAGGAATAAAGGGGGGCAGACCTGGGCCATCGATGACGACAATAATAGTAAACGTCAAGCCAGATACGGGGGTGATTTTCATTGGTGGCGGCTCCGGTCACCCGGCTATTACGGACGAACTGGTGCGAGCATCAATAAACATGGCCATGTTTACGTACGAGGTAACGGTGTCTTCGGCAGCCCCAGAGATGGAGGTGGTGTGCGTCCAGCTTTATGGTTGAACTTGGAGGCTCAAATATTGCCCTGATAGCTAATCACACTGCTGTCCTTTTTAATACGATTAACCATTGTTAGTTAGCTAGTTACCTATATAACAAGTGGTTATGCTTAACGCATATTTGTCAGATTTGTATCGTTTGCACAACGTGCGTCATGGCTTTGTTACGAAGACCATTTCATACTCAGACTAACTGACTGGCTGGCAGACAAGCCAGGTTTTCACCGATTATATGGAATAAGGGGGGCGGCCAACATTCGTACGAAATGTTCCACCAGGTCAGCTATATTAGCAAAACAACTCGATTTGGACTGACTGAAAGCTTTCATTAATTAATTGAAGAGTTTATTACCGAAAAAATGGGCTCAAATAATATCAATTTGCTGAGCCTTGGCCAAGTAAAGAAATCGAACGTTTCTTTTAGTGTTCACTCAATTCACCCATCAATAGCTAGGTATCTTTATGGAATAATATTCATGAAACATCTCGTACGGATGTTGGAAACTCCCCTTCACCAAATTTATTTTTCTGCACATATCTTCCTTACTAAAAAATTCAACGAATTTCTTTCTTTAGTTATTAGACGTAGTAATTCTATTTCATTACGGTATACAGAATTTCTAAATTTATATATATCATCATAAACTTCATATTCTGATTTTCTCATTGATTTTAGTTTATCAGACAAACTAACATAAGCATCGCAAGACATTACTATATATTGAATTGAATCATATACGGAGTAATACTTTTCAGATGCATATTTTAAGGTTTTTAACTCAGAATTTAATTTTCTGTAATCTTTTAATTTGTCTGGACAGTATGAATTAAGAAAGGATTCTTTATTGCTTAGTAGAGAATTAAGAACCTTCAGGCTGTCTGATAAATGTTTTAATCTATTTTTTAAGTTTAGTATCCTGGGATCATTGTCGATTAATTTATACAAAGAATCTGAAATAGTATAGCGTTCATATATATCTAAAGAGTTAGTATATGTAGATTTATTGGTAGTAGTATTACATATTTTTTCTATATTTTGTTGAGCATAATAATAGTTATTTATTCGTTTCCATAAGGTATCGTTCTTCGTATTATCATTAATCGCAGATTGTAACATACTTTTTGCAATATTGTGTTTAATCGTATCTACCCCGCTAGTGTATTGTACGCTATCGATCTTAGAGTTTATAATTTTTCTCCAATTAGTTCCTTCTTGCAATGGAGTTTCAAAAAAAATACCTGTAGTGTCGAAAGCAATATAATGAGGGTAAAGTGTAAATTTATCGTAAACAGGTTGTGAAGTTATTTTAGTAACTTTTTCAGATTTAACATATCTAAGTATATCAAATATTTTTATAAAATCATTTACTCGCTTATAGTTATAATTAGTTTTATAAAGAATTGGAGCAATATTGTTAAAAGATGTTGAATCTACTCTATTGTACTCGAAAAAACTAGATTCACCTATTCCTATCATTGTAAAATAAATTTTATTATCAGATATTGACTTAATAGTATTTAAAACAATTTCATCATTATTGTATGAGATTATTACTGGCATATCTGCTACTTTCCAATCTGTAAATCTAGATAAAACATTATTAACTTTATTAATTTCATATTTACTAGGTATTTTATGAGTAATATCTTTAAGAATAATCGGCGCAGTATCTGTATAAATAAGCGAACGGCCAATTGTTAAATTTGCAACAGATGGATGAAGTAAGATATTTCTCTTCTCTCTACCTTTATAATCAGTATAATATATTCCATTGAAAGAGGATGTATTTGCCCCATAAGTAAGGCTAGCTAATCCAATACCTGCTCCCTCCACAAACTTAGAGTCATCGTTCCTATTATTAAAAATGATATCATAAGCAGCGAAAAAATCTTCCAATAATATATTCTTTACATACTTAGGAGAGCCTAATTTGTAGTTAAAAACTAAAGTACCTCTTTCCTCAAACTTGTTATCAACATTAGGTATCCATTGCAAACTATCCAACACTAACTTTTTTAAATTGGGATCTACTTTAACTGTATTACCAAATATGACTCCACCAAACCCCCCTCTTTTGATTTTCATCGCTGAAAATCTTCTTGAAGAATTTGAGCCTGAATAATTTGCTTTAACAAAATTAGAGTAGTGAGTTTGAGAATTAAACGAAGTTGATGGCGGTCTCACGCCACCACCTCTAGGCCCATTACCACGTGGTTTAACACTTGTTGTCGTGGGATCAGAATAGATATTTCCGCTTCTACCACCACTAAAGCCACCACTACCACTGAAGCCACCACCATCACTGAACCCACCACCATCACTGAACCCACCATTGTTATCCATAAAAGGAACGAAATCAGCCTCATAGCGACTGCTCTCAAAAGATTTATTAAGATCGGTTATAACACTTTTGATGTTTGCTTTTTGGACTTTTACATCACCACAACCTTTACAATCAGTTATCCCTTTTTGTAAAGCTTCATTAATATTCCTAGTGTTGCGTTGAATATCAAAAGCTTCATTCTCAGTGAAACCAAAGTGCTTTGTCAAAACCCCATTTATTCCCCCTAACGCATCATCATCAGTGTATTTTGCAATTTTAACAATCACCTTTTTTATATCTACTCTAACTGGTGAAACAGTAGGTAGATTAATTATTTTAGCAAATTGTATTCTAGGAGAGGTAGAAATATTTATTAAACGACTTAAGAGTGGATCTGTGTTAGCGGATTGATATTGTTGGGCAAGGCTTTTTGATAACAAAGCTAAAACCTTTTCTCCACTGCCAGGAGCAGCTTTTTCTGCCGACAAGTAAGCCCATTCTATCTTTCTAACAGTTGGAAAATTCATCCATTGGTTTCGAGCTATATTTGTGGGTATAGTGAAACCCATTCTTTCTAACTCATCATCTACAATACTAGCCTGATTGTATGTATATTTAGAAATAGCTCCGAGGGCTTGGGTATTACTCTTCGAATCAAGTTCTATCGTATTTTGCGCGTGTAATTGCCCCAAAATATTAATAAGTAGCAATATACCCGATAAGCACTTGACAAAGGTTTTCATAAATTATATTGTTTTAGTCTTTGTAACAATTCATCTTTATCTTCTTTAGCACTAGTTGTAAATCCAGAATCAGGTACTGTTAGCAGTAAGGCTGCTAACATTCTAGGTCCGTGTAGTCTTGCTTGCCCTATCACTTTAGCCCAGTAATCGGAAGATGAAAGTTGATAGACCGATTGAAGTGTATGCAGCTCAATAATGGTTGTTTTTGGATCATCAGGGTCAGCTTTTTTCCTAAATCTGTTAGCCTCATTTATCCAAGTTTCAGCTTCATTTATAGGAATTGTCTTACTTATGTTATCAATAATATTTTTAGGAACATCAACCGCATCTACCATTGGATAGGTTGGAAACTCGTGTAGTATATGTGTACTCGATATTTCTATTTGGGTTTTATGAAACAAAATATTTCTAATACCTCTTATAACATCAAGATATGCTTCGTCAACATCGGGCCAATTTTTAATTGGTTTAGCATTTTTAGGTAACGCTTGTATTTTACCAAATGGTGCCGCATTCCAATCGCAAGCTCTAATAATTATTGGAATTATAATAGCTTGTTTTAACTCATGTTTCTCAAGAGCAATTCTAACTTCGATATCATTACAGTAATCAGAAGCTAAAAAGTCTGCACTTATAAGCAACAAAATAATATCTGCCTCAAGTAGCTCCTTTTTTATTTCTTTATCCCACTCTTTACCTGCATTTATCATTCTATCATTCCATAGTTCTATCTCATTATTTCTTTTTAAGGTTGAAAGTTGTTTCTCAATGTTTACCTTGTATTCTTCATCAGAATGAGCGTATGAAATGAAAATTTTAGGCTTATTCATAAAGTAGTATGCGCGGCAGAACTAGTTCAATACTCCTCTTATAAGTAACAAAATCTAATTAAATATATACTATTAACTTGCTCAGTTTTGAATATATTATGATAGTCTTCTAAGCAAGTAGCATCTAGTACAAGTATTCATTGTATTTAAAATATTTTATATACAATGAATTGTTTCCATATTTTTGAAAAATTGCACCAAGTTATATTTATAATTATTCTTTAGATACGGGAAAAACACCCTTTTTTTGACCTCCTCCCTGTAAAGTGGCCCGCTCTAAAGTAGAGAGTTCGGGCGATTTTCGGTACTTTTAACAACCAAATAATTGCTTATGAAGAAGACCAAATTCACCGAAGCTCAGATTGTTTTCGCGCTTCGACAGGCCGACACCGGAACCGTTGTCGCTGAGGTTTACCGCAAGATGGGCATTAGCGAAGCGACCTTCTATAATTGGAAGAAAAAGTATGGGGACTTGGGCGTTCCCGAACTTCGGCGACTTCGTCAACTCGAAGAGGAGAACCAACAATTAAAGCAGTTGGTCGCTGATTTAAGCCTTGAGAAGTAGATGCTCCAGGAGGTGATCAAAAAAAGCTCTGAGGTCAGCCCAACGCCGAGGGTTGGCCCGGGGCCTGATAGATGAGTACCGGATATTGAATCGACGAGCCTGTGAAGTAGTAATGCTACGTAGGTCAACCTGGTTTTACAAAGCTCGTAGGCGAGATGATACGGTGATTCGAAAACGCATTCGAGAAATTGCTGAAACCCGTGTACGGTATGGATGTCAGCGCATTTTTACTCTGCTTAGACGGCAAGGTTGGCGCGATAATCACAAGCGGGTACACCGTTTATATCGTCTTGAAGGGCTCAACTTGCGCAGTAAACAATCTCAGCGTTATCGAATGGCCTTACGTCGACTAGATCGGCCTCAACTCTCCAGTATTTGTCAGTGCTGGAGCATGGACTTCGTAACCGATCAGCTCTTTGACGGACGCAGAATACGGCGTTTTGTGAGACTAGGGACATTTTACCTCCACTCATATGGCTATATTTTTATAAGTGAGCCTCTTAATTTTCACACGAACCTTCTTTTATTATGTCTACAATGATTCAACGCGTGAGCGTACGATGAAATGTCTTACTCAAGGCGCTTAAAGAGGAACGTTGTGTTTTTATTATAGGCCCAGACGTGGCCAGATCGAATGATAAATCCTTATTTGATGAATTTAGTGAATCATTAGCCGGTCAGTTCTCGAAAGACGATTTACATGTTTTCCCTAATGAAGAGTTGTTCTTCTTTCAACGGTTTGATGTAAGGCTCGAAGTGGCCGATGCCCTCCAGACTTTTTACCGAACACACTTCGGCTTGCAGAAATTTTATAACGGGCTGGCTGATTTACCGTTTCATCTAATTCTATCGCTAATTCCCGATGATACGTTGAAAACCACCTTGGAGCAGAAAGGCTTGAAGGTCCAGTTTGGGTTCCAGCCCATTCGGGAAAACCCCGAGCCAATTGCAAAATTGCCTTCCATCGATGAGCCATTAATTTACAACCTCCTGAGTAAATCAGATAATGATCAACAATTGATTCTGACCTTCGACGATTTATTCACCTATCTATCCAATATTTTTGGTCCAAAAGATTTCCCTACTAATCTGAATGCCGTCCTACGTAACGCCAATACATATATCTTCCTAGGAGCGATGTTTGATAAGTGGTACATGCATCTTCTGCTAAAGAAGTTATGTGCCCATGAAGCCTACCGGGCCGCCGCAGTTACTTCTCTCCAACATAACGCCTTAACTTTTGTGATGAACAATTTTTCGTTGGGGGTAATCGATTTAGAGCCTTCTGTCTTTATTAATGAACTCCACGCTAAGTGTCAACAGGAAGGCATTTTACGCAGCCAGCGTTCCGGAAATACAGAAGAGAAAGATGGGCGGCATTCAATTTCTTCCAATTACGCGGTGCCAATATTCATTTCTTATGCGAGAAAGGACAACTTATTTAAGGACGATCTTAAACTCAAATTATTTCAACTTGAGAACAGTGGGCGCGTAAAAATTTGGGCTGATGATGCGCTTAGAGCGGGCGAAGAGTGGTCTAATGAAATTGCTATGCAATTAAAGCGGTCAAAAATTATTATACTGTTGATTAGCGATTACTTTTTGAATTCTACCTATTGCTATAACATTGAGCTTAAAGAAGCTTTGGGGTTACGACAACAGCGTACAGATGTGCATATAGTACCGGTTCTGGTAAGAGCTACAATGTTTGAAGATGCTGCGCCTTTAGATAAAGGTCTGCCTTTGTTAAAGGATTTGAATTTCAGTCCGAAAGATCCGGGTAACGATTACCAATTAATAGCCGTAGAAGATTGGGCAAAGCCTAACCATGCCTGGCAGCAAGTAGCCACTGAGATCAAGCGACTACTTGATGAAATGAACTCCTAAACCATACCATAACTCTACTGTGAATACACGCTATCCTGGTATCAAACCTTTTACGACTGAAGAACAGGATCTATTTTTCGGCCGTGATCACGACCGCGAAGAATTATTTAAGCTGATTTATACTCAACAGATAGTGGTGCTATACGGCCGAAGTGGTTTTGGCAAAAGCTCACTGATCAACGCCGGTATTGTGCCCAAGCTACAAAAAGCCCAATTGCCTTTCTTCAAAATTCGTTTCGGCAATTATAACCCGGAAGACCGCTCACGACAGCTTACACCGGCAGAAGCCACGGGCGAGTTATTTGCGTCAAGTGTAGTTGACGGCTTACTGTCCAATCTGTCGCCCAATAACCAGTCAATTTGGTACCGGATCAAAAACTTTCAGATTCAAACAGATGTGAATCAGTTTGTGCTACTGTTTGATCAATTTGAGGAATTGTTTTCGTACCCAGCCAACCAGGTTATTGACTTCAAGCAGCAGTTGTCCGACGTTTTGTACCGGATTGTTCCCGACTGGCTGCTGGCTGCCAGTAGCCAGCGTATAAAAGTGCTCGATGAGACCGATCAGGAACTGCTTTACCGGAAACCGGAGATAAAAGTGGTTTTCTCTATTCGCACGGATCGGTTGGCTTTGCTCAATGAATTAAAAGATTTTCATCCAGCAGTTTTAAGGCACTGTTATGAATTAGACGCTTTAGATGATGATGAAGCGATTGACGCAATTCGGCAACCAGCCAATAAAGAAGGGGGCTACAAAACACCTGCTTTTGAGTACGATCCAGATTTTATAGACCAAATTCTAACGGGTATTCGGAATGTTCAGGACCATAAAATTGAGACAACTAACTTACAAATTGTGTGTAGCACATTTGAGAAGTTTATTGTACCAGAAATCCAGCGGCAAAACCGACAACCTATCATTCTTCATTATAATGATTTATTGTTCCTGAATACGGATAGTAATAACATTCATTCGGCTAAAATAAACACAAACGAAGAAGTCGGTATTCAGGATATATTTCGTAGCTACTATGTTCAAACCTTAGAGCTTTTAAAACCTGAAGAACAAGTAATCGCTAAAAAAATTATTGAGGAAGAACTGGTTAAACAAGGCCGACGCCTTCCGTTTGCGCTGGAGTACCTTCTAAGCCGTTTTGTAGGAGAGGGACTGACGGAGGAATTACTTAATAAACTAGTAGCAACTTCACTGCTGCGGGTAGAGCGTGATAGTCAGGGCCGGATGATTTATGAACTGGCGCATGACACGCTGGTAAAGCCAGTGACCGAATATCGCGAAGAGCGAAAAAAAGTAGAAGAGGAACTAGAGAGGCTGGCAGAAGAACGAAAGAGGCTTGCAGAAGAACAAGCGAGAACATTGGAATATAAAGTAAATGTGTTAACGAAGCAAGCTAACATACGTAGCCAAACTGCCACAGTAATAGCCGTTATGGCGTTAATAGCTTCAGTAATTGCTACTTATTTCTATGTAACAGCAAAGGAAAATGCCCAGCAGATAAAAGCTTATTACTGGGCAGCGGAAAGTGCTAAGCTACCTCCCGATCAGGCGTTACAATTGTTAAAGGCTGCAGCAGCTTATAACTTAAGCTTACCTCAAGTTTATGATCGAATTGTCAATGAGTTTAATCGCTCAGATAGCGTATGGTTCGCTAAATCAACCTTGAGACACAAGAATACGGTGTATTCGGCAGTGTTCTCTGCTGATGCCAGCCGTATCCTGACGGCTTCCTTCGACCAGACAGCTCGGCTGTGGGATAGCCAGGGTAAGCTGCTGGCTACTCTGCACCATAAAGATGCAGTGTATAGGGCGGTGTTCTCTGCTGATGCCAGCCGTATCCTGACGGCTTCTCTCGACAGCACAGCTCGGCTGTGTGTGGGATAGCCAGGGTAAGCTGCTGGCTACCCTGCACCATAAGAATGAGGTGAATTCGGCAGTGTTCTCTGCTGATGCCAGCCGTATCCTGACGGCTTCCTTCGACCAGACAGCTCGGCTGTGGGATAGCCAGGGCAAGCTGCTGGCTACCCTGCACCATAAGGCTGCAGTGAATTCGGCGGTGTTCTCTGCTGATGCTAACCGTATCCTGACGGCTTCCGACGACCAGACAGCTCGGGTGTGGGATAGCCAGGGCAAGCTGCTGGCTACCCTGAACCATGAGGCTGCAGTGAATTCGGCGGTGTTCTCTGCCGATGCCAGCCGTATCCTGACGGCTTCCTTCGACCAGACAGCTCGGCTGTGGGATAGCCAGGGCAAGCTGCTAGCTACCCTGAACCATGAGGCTGCAGTGAATTCGGCGGTGTTCTCTGCTGATGCCAGCCGTATCCTGACGGCTTCCCTCGACCAGACAGCTCGACTGTGGGATAGCCAGGGCAAGCTGCTAGCTACCCTGCCCTATAAGGCTACGGTGAATTCGGCGGTGTTCTCTGCTGATGCTAACCGTATCCTGACAGTTTCTGGAAACAACACAATCAGGATATCTTATACAGCAGAGGGAGCAATTCAATGGATAGAAAATCATCCAGATAAAATTGCCCCTTTAACAGAGGAGAATAGAAAATTATATAGTTTGGATCGTTGAGTTAAAATGTTCTTCTGAAAAGGAAGTTAAATGTGGGATTCTTGTAAGTGTATATCGTCAGCCCAAAGTGGACAAATGCGGTTGAAAAGAGAAGAGATACTTTTAATCACTTTGTAAGCGCTGAAAAATATGATTTTTCCGTCGACTAATCATAGTTAACTGCTTAGTTTTTTGCCGTTCCGCTACGATTTGTTCTTGGCGACCCCAGTACTCATCAGCTGGCCGTACATTGTCCAGTATTATGTTGCAAGTCCACCCCATCTTAAGGCTAAACCGTGATTTCTACAAACACCTTTTTCTTGTGGTCATGGAGGGTGTACTTATTCGACAGTTACTGAGCTAATAACTAAAAAGGAATTGCGTGCAAATAATGTTACAGGTCAGCCTCATCGCCCGTTAATTCTTTTCGAATTTCGTCGATTAGCTGCTGCTCTGTAGGTAGATGCAATTGATACTTACTGGCAAATAACTGGGTATTGTTCTCCGGCAGCGTATACCGGACCACGGCGTCATTCTTGTCCGCACATAACAAAACACCAATCGTGGGATTTTCATAAGACTCCTTTATATCTCGGTCGTAGTAGTTAACATACATTTGTAACTGGCCTAAATCTTGATGAGTTATCTTATCCATTTTCAGATCTAGCAGCACAAAACATTGTAATAACCGATTATAGAAGACTAAGTCAATTTTGAATTCGTCACTGTCAATGATGATCCGCTTTTGCCGGGCGACGAAGGAGAAACCATTACCTAGCTCCAAGAGAAATTCCTGAATATGGGTGATAATGGCGCTTTCAATGTCATGCTCGTAATAACTTGCTTGTGGTTTCAATCCTAAAAATTCTAACACCATAGGATCTTTGATCACCTGATGAGGTTGAGTTGGCTTAGCTTGCGATTGAGCAATCGCTAAAACACTTTCCTTATCCTGACTCATCAATAACCGTTCATACAGTAAGCTGTTGATCTGCCGCTCCAGTTGCCGCACCGTCCAGGCATTTTTCTCCGTTTCGGCCATGTAGAACGCTCGCTTACTAGCGTCTTCCCATCGCACCAAGACTTTATAATGCGTCCAGGTCAATTGTGAACTCAGTGAGTTCACAATTGGATAGGTGAGGTAAAACTGTCGACTTAACTGGAGATTTCGGCTCGAAAAGTTTTCGCCATAATCTGCAACTAATTGACTCGAAAGGTTTTTAATCAGCCCTTTACCATACGTGGCCCGGTCTTGCCCTTGCTGCTCATCTTCCACGATAACCCGGCCAATATGCCAGTACATTAGGGCTAGGGCATGATTGATAGAGCGAACTGCACTTTCTCTTGATTGATGAATAATCTGCCGAATTTCAGAAACTAATTGATCCATTTAGCGGGAAAGGAAAGACGTCTTTTTGAGAAAAATGGGATCGTAACAAACATGACCTCCCATCGGCGAAGTTACTTAATAAAGGATGAAGGATAGGTAATCAGACTGCATACGCAAGGTACTCTGATAGAGGTCATTCGTTCACAAAAACCAAAACTTGACTAAAAATGGTGAACCATTAAATTGAACGGGTTTATTGAACGCAAAAAAGCCGTTTCCAGCCCCTTCCCTCCTACCCAGCCACCGTTCAGAAAAACGTCCGACTTAGGGTAATGTGCTTTGTGACACGACTCGTTGTGAGGAACCTCTAACGACCAGTTCGTGATTCAAGAGAATGGTATTGGTCGTACTTAACCGCAACAACCCATTCAAGTGATTAATTAAGCTTTGTGCTGCTATTTCCCCCATCTCCTGACCAGGATAATGGATGGTCGTTAACCCAGGATCAATGACCAGCGAAACGGGGTCATCATTGAAACCAACTACCGCAATATCGGTTGGAACAGAAAAGCCACTTTGCTTTAAGGCGGTAATACAGGTTGCCGCACAAAAATCACTGGCGATAAAAAGGCCATCGGGTGGAATAGCCATACTTTTAATGTAATTGACTAGATCCAGGCCGTCCTGCCGAGTCAAATTAGTGCTCCGTTCTAACTCGGCTCCGCCCGTCAATCCATGTTCAAGCAAAGCTAGTTTGTACCCTCTTAACCGGTCAGCATACACATTGCGTTTCAAACTACCTGTTACATGCAGGATGCGTTTACAGCCCTGATTAATCAGGTGGATCGTTGCATCATAGCCCGCTTTTTGGTTGTCAATAACAATATTGATGCAGTTTTTCTGAGCGATTACCCGATCAAACAGGATAAGGGGAATCCCCTTCCTAAAAAATGTATTGAAATGGTCGAGATTATCTGTGTCAGACGCCAGCGATACCAGTAATCCGTCCACCCGACTATCGAACATGGTTTTTGCGTTCGCAATTTCTTTCGTGACTGACTCTAAAGACTGGCTGATAATCAGATTATAACTGCTTTCATTAGCTACTTTCTCCATACCCGATAAAACGGTCGACATAAAAGCACTGTCTAGCCTGGGTACAATTACGCCTATAGTCTTGGTCCGCTGCCGACGAAGGTTACTGGCAAACATATTGGAGCGATACCCCATCTCCATCGCTTTATTGGCAACTAACGTCTTGGTATTCTGATTAATGGCCGGATGGTCGTTCAAAGCCCGACTTACTGTTGCCGGGGAGAGCTCCAACTGTTTGGCTATGTCGTAAATGGTAATTTCCTTCTGCATTGTGGTAAATACCTATTGGTAGTGGAGCAAAATACAATCCAAATTACATAAACTAATTTTGCAATCGATTGAATACCATTAATTATCCGTATAAATACTTATAAAATTTGCAAGTAATACAGTGTATTTTATCCATAATAGCGTTCAAAAAGACCAATATCCAACAAAAAACACAGTTATAAACTAAAACAGTGCAATAAATGCAATTATACTATATCATGAAAAATTTGTTATGCAACCGATTGCTTTACAAATTTAATAATTAGAACTTTACAATTAAATCACTGTCCACCCTCTTTGGGCAGCTATAAGTACTCCTAAACGCAGTAAATGATAACCTACGTAAACCGATGCATCACATTTTACTGAATCACAACCGGTGGGAAAGGATTATGAGAGGCTCAGGCATACAAATTATGCTTGCCATTATTCTGACCCAGATAAGTATTGCTCATGACGGCAGGCCGCAGGAGTTTGTAAATAGACAAATCAGTAACCCAATCCGTGTAGATAAGCAACTGACGGGTCGAGTTACAGCAGAAAACGGCGAGGGGCTGCCAGGCGTCAATATCCAGATCAAGAATACGACGCGGGGCACAACAACAGACGTTACGGGAAATTATCGTCTCTCCATTCCCGAGGAGGCCGGAATCGTACTTGTTTTCTCCTTTATTGGCTATACCTCGCAGGAGGTGTCTGTGGGTAGCCGATCAGTCATCAATGTTACGCTGGCAACCGACGACAAAACCCTCAACGAAGTAGTGGTCGTTGGCTATGGTACGCAACGAAAACGAGATATCACAGGTGCGGTAGCAACCGTTACCGAAACGACGCTGAAGGAAGTACCTGCCCCTAATTTGGTAAACCAGCTAAAAGGGCGGGCTGCCGGGGTATCGATTACGAGCAACGGCGCTACACCGGGTTCGCAAGGGCAGATTCGTATCCGAGGAAACCGCACCCTGACCACTAGTCAAACGGGAGCCGATGCGCTGGATGGTCCGCTGGTTGTGGTCGATGGGATACCTTATAGTGGTCTCAATGACATCAACCCCGATGACATTGCCAATATCGAAATCCTGAAAGATGCATCGGCTACTGCTATCTACGGATCGCGGGGGGCAGGTGGCGTACTGCTCATAACGACTAAACGAGGGAAAACTGGCAAGCCTGTCATCAGCTATGATGGTTACCAAAGCGTTACGTCCATCATGAATGAGTATCCGGTGTATAATGGGGCCGAATATGCGCAGTTTAAAACCGATGCCGCCACCTATAACCGGACGTCTCCAGGCACAACGTCGTACGGTCTAACGCAGGCGGAAAAGGATGCCTTGGCAGCGGGCGTTTCTACGGATTGGCAGAAGCTTATCTACCAGAAAGGCTACACTTCCAACCATCAATTGAGTTTACAAGGTGGCACCGAAACGACGCAGTATGGTATGAATGCCGGTTTTTTCCGGGAGCAAGGCATTATTCCTGGCCAGAACTTCAACCGTTATAATATCCGGGCCACCATCGATCAGCGCATTGGCCGTCGAATAAAAGTGGGGTTAAACACGCTGAATACCCTGACGTATACGAATACACCGGGTGGGGCAGGTGTTCCTTCGAACCTGGTTCGGTTAACCCCATTGGCCTCTCCCTACAACGCAGATGGCACGGTAAATCTTCAGCCCGCAGTCGGGTCGCTTGATGCGCCCAACTACATTAGCCCGTTAACGCTTACGACAAAAAGCGACGCCATCCTGGCCCGCAACCGCAATCTTCGAACGTTCAACAGTATTTACGCCGAAGTGAACATCATTGATGGATTACGATACCGGTTCAATGCGGGCTTGAACTATAGCCAGGGCGCAGGCAATAACTACAGCGGACCGTTGACGTATGTGAATACAGCTACCGTTCAGTCATCGTCCAGCGCCAGTCTCAGTAATTCGGAAACCTGGAATTACGATTTACAGCACTTGCTTTATTACGACAAAACCATTGCCCAGAAACATAAAATTGGGTTTACTGGCTTGTTTGAAGTCGTAAAAGACCACTCACAGGGAAGTAATTTCAGTGTAACCGGAGTTCCGGCTGATTACATCCTCAGCTCTAATTTTGGTCTGGCCAGCGGCACACCTGTAGCAGACCCCACCCTGCAATCCTTTACCGAACAAGGGCTGATCTCGTACATGGGTCGGGTCAACTATAGTTACGCAGACAAATACTTGCTTACCCTCACGATGCGACGCGATGGGTCCTCTACGCTCTCGCCGGGGAATCAATATTTCAACTACCCGGCCATTGGCCTGGGCTGGAACATCGCCGAGGAAAGTTTCATCAAGAGTATACAGGCGATTACCAATCTAAAACTGAGAGGTGGCTTTGGTATATCGGGAAACCGGAACGTAAGTCCATATGCCACGTTGGGCGCACTAACGGCGGGGTATTACAATTTTGGGCAGGGCACCGCTGGTCAGCAATTAGCATACACAGTTACCAGTTTGCCCGCAACCAACTTAGGCTGGCAATCAACGTCACAGGTGGACATCGGTCTTGATTTTGGTTTATTCAGCAACCGCCTGACAGGTAGCATTGACTATTACCATCAGAAAACAAAAGACATCCTGCTATCGGTCCCACTACCAGCCAGTAACGGAGCCGGTTCTACGTTGAAGAATCTGGGTAGAACAGAAGGAAAGGGCATGGAGATTTCTATAACCGGCGATATTATTCGGCACCCAAAAGGATTTAACTGGAGCGCGGATGTGGTTTTCTTCTTCAACCGGGAAAAAATCACTCAGCTTACCACTCCTGCTGAGCAATCGAATGTCGGCGCAGGCTGGTTCGTTGGCCAACCGCTGAGTGTAATCTACGACTACAAAAAAATAGGTATCTGGCAGAATGCCGATAAGGAAAACGGTACGCTGGCCAAACAAACCTCACCGGTTCAGCAGCCGGGTCAAATCCGGGTGGAAGACGTTAACGGGGATGGAAAAATCGACCCTCAGGACCGACAGATCATCGGTAACTTCCAGCCGAACTGGGAAGGTGGCCTAACCAATCGGTTCAGCTTTAAAGGGTTCGATCTGTCGATTGTCACCTTCGCCCGGATGGGCATGAAAGTGGTGGTTCCTTACCTCACGGGTAACGCAGGTGGTGCGGGTGGATTCCCCTTCTTCAATCAGGGACGTGTTAACCAGATCAAGGTTGATTACTGGACCGACACGAATCCAACAAATGCCTTCCCGGCACCGGATGCCAACAATTCTGTGCTGTATTATGCTTCCACGCTGGGCTATTACGATGGCTCATTCATCAAGGTTAGAAGCATAAATCTGGGCTATACGTTCGCTACGCAATTGATTAAGAAGATTGGGTTTAGCTCGGCCCGGGTGTATCTGAATGCAACCAACCCTCTTATTCTTTATTCACCATTGGTTCGAGATCACCTGGCTATTGATCCAGAAGGGAACGGTTATGCCCTAGCAGCCGGAAGCAATGGCGGAACGGTAACAACAACGGCTGGCGACACAGGTACACCTGCCCGTCAGGTTGTGGTCAATTTAAATAATCCACCTGTACGGCAATTCACACTGGGCGTCAATCTTAAATTCTAATTATCAGCACGACAATGAAAACCATAAAAATAGGGTGCGTTCTTGGTCTGATTGCTTTTTTCAGCACAGGTTGTGAAAAATTGCTGGAGGAGCACCCCCAATCACAAGTTGTCCCTTCGTTCTTTAACAGTGCTTCTGGTGTGTTAGGCGGAATCGCCGGGGTCTATAACGATATTCGATCAGACTGGGGTACCGAAGGGTTCACCGTAGAAATGCAGGGAGGAACCGACGAGTTTTTGCAGGGAGCCAGTTCAGGAGGAAGCCCCGTTTACACCTATAACGGGCTTAATAGCGGTAACTTTGGCGCTGCCTGGAACGTGGCATTCCAGGACATTAATACCTTAAATGGCGTACTGCAATATGGACAAACCGTTGACCTACCCGATGCTACCCGCCGACAATATCTGGCACAGGCCAAGTTTTTACGGGGTTTCTGGTACTTTTATTTAGTACAGACCTTTGGCGATGTTCCCCTGCATACGACCTTTATCACGGTACCGTCTCAGGCCGATTCACGTCAGCCAGTAGCGCAAGTTTACGAACAGATTATCAAAGACTTGACGGAAGCGGCTACTGATTTACCGAATCAGCCAACGGCTCCCTTTCTGGGGAAAGCGGCTACCAAACCAGTGGCGCAACTGTTGCTAGCCAAAGCCTACCTGACTCGTGGCTGGCTAAACAATACAGCGGATGACTTCACCCAGGCGGCTTCGATCTGCGCAGATATCATTGCCAACAAAGGCACTTACGGCCTGGACCTGTGGCAAGATTTCGGCGACGCGTTTCTACCAGCCAATGATTACGGCAAAGAATCCATGTTCGTCAGCGATCACTCTTCTGATCCTAAATATGGCTATTACACCGTAGGTGGTCAGGCCGCTGGTGGCGCTGCGCAAAACCTGACGCCCTGGCTCACCAACTGGAATTACCCGACCAACAGCACCGTCAACGCCTACAAAAATGCCGCTGGAACCTTGGTTTTTGCGGGCCCTTCAGGCATGCTTCGGGATTCGTATTACGGACGGCCTTTTATTCGGATGCGCCCCAACAGCTACAAATGGCCATCGGGTGATAATTCGGGGAAGAATTACTTCCTGGATCAGGCCTTTACCAAACGCGATGTCGATTCGCGGTTCGCCAATTCATTCTATACCGTTTACATCGCGAATACGTCGGTTACGAATACGGCCACAACCGCTAACAACAGCCGGGGGATTGGTTATACAACGGTTGTGGGCGTTGATACAACGGTCTTGTTTACGGACTATGAAGTAGCTGGTGCTCCCCAGTTTATTGGGACAAGACCCTTTAAAGGAATTGTAGTACCGCCGAGCCTATGGAATAACGCGATTTACCCTGCGCTAAAGAAATTCATGGACCCTAGTCGGGGGGCCAACATCAACGATCCATCAACGCGCCCAGTGGTTTTATACCGCTTTTCGGATGTGTATCTGACCGGAGCTGAAGCCTACCTGAAAGCAGGTGACGCAACGAAGGCAGCTGCGCTCATTAACGTCGTGCGCCAACGGGCGGCTTATCGCAAAACAAACACGGCAGTGCAGAATACAGCGGCTGTTACCGCGATGACAATCACCCCAGCTGACCTAACGGTAGATTTTATTCTGGACGAGCGGAGCCGTGAGTTTTTCGGTGAATGGCAACGCTGGCAAGATTTGGTTCGAACTCGTTCGCTGGTTCGTCGCGTGAAAGCCTGGAATCCAGAGGCAGCTCCTTACATACAGGACTTTAATATGCTACGCCCCATTCCACAATCGCAAATCGACCGCGTTGTAGACGGGCCAAAGTTCCCGCAAAATCCGGGCTACTGAGCAGGTATATAATTGATAATGAGTAATGTAGAATGGATAATGTTTTTCAGTAGACTCATTATCCATTCTACATTATTCATTTCACCTTCCCCTAACTACTCATGAAAAAACGAACGGGATTAGCGCTTCTGATTGGGAGCTTTATCGTCTTGGGGGCAACACTCCCTCCCGCCGATCCAATCAATCAGCCTACGCTCAAAGAAGCCTATAAGTCTTATTTTCCAATTGGTGTGGCCGTTAATCCACGGATGATACAGCCGGGGCCGGATGCTGAATTGATCAAAGTCCAATTCAACAGTATAACGCCCGAAAATGCCATGAAAATGGGGCCTATACATCCAGAAGAGAACCGTTACAACTGGAAAGATGCTGATGCCATCGCCGATTTTGCCCAGCAGAACAATATCAAACTACGAGGTCATACGCTCTGTTGGCACAACCAGACGCCCCGCTGGTTTTTTACTGATTCAACGGGAAAAACCGTAAGTCGTGACGTGTTGCTCACCCGGCTAAAACGGCATATTACCGACGTTATGGGCCGATATAAAGGTAAAATTTACGCCTGGGACGTCGTGAATGAAGCAGTTCCTGATACTGGTAAAAGCATCTACCGTCAATCGAAATTTTACGAGATCATCGGCGAAGACTACATCGAAAAGGCCTTTCAATATGCCCACGAAGCAGATCCATCGGCCCAACTATTCTACAACGATTACAATACCGAAGATGCCTCGAAGCGGAATCGGATTTACCAGTTGCTGAAAAAACTAAAGGACAAAATGGTACCCATTGATGGAGTCGGTTTACAGGCTCACTGGTCCATTTACGAACCTACCCGACACGAATTAGAGGAGTCGATCAACAAGTTTGCCAGCCTGGGCCTAAAGGTGCAGTTTACAGAAGTCGACGTATCCGTCTACCCCAAGGAGCACGAGCGTCGGGAACGTCGCGATTCAGACAAAAGCGAGTTTACGCCAGAAATCGCTGATAAACAGGCAGCCCATTACAAAATGCTGTTCGAGGTATTTCGTAAGCATCGCGACAAAATCACCGGCGTTACATTCTGGAACCTATCTGATCGGTACTCCTGGCTGGATAATTTCCCCGTTGCAGGCCGCAAAGATTATCCGCTGTTATTTGACCAGAGTGGCCAGCCTAAGAAAGCGTTTGAGGGCGTGGTGAATTTTTAAAGCAAGCCCATTCACTCCTTTCGATACTTAATGTCGATAGCAAAATGAAAGCAACCCTACTTGTAAGTCTGTTCATCCTTCTTTCATCCTCAGGCTGGGCTCAGCGTATCCTGGTAGACAAATCCGCTTTCGCAGTTACGAAAGCGGTGATTTATATTGATAGTCATGAACCCGAACTGGTAAAAACAGCCGCAACACTACTGCAACAGGACATTGAGCAAGTAACCGGCAAAAAGATTCCTATTGTTACGGCTATCAGTAGCAACTATAAAAACGTCATTGCCATTGGGACGTTACAACAGTCATCTTTCATAAAACAACTGGCTTCGCAAAGGAAGATCAATACGAGTGCAATTGATAAAAAATGGGAAGCCTCGTTAGTACAAACCATTACGAATCCGGCTCCGGGTATAACTCATACGCTACTCATTGCCGGGAATGACCGACGGGGTGCCGCTTATGGCGTATTCGAGTTGTCCAAACAAATGGGGATATCGCCCTGGCACTGGTGGGCCGACGTACCCGTAGTGCACCAGAAAGAGCTTTTCATTAACGAAAAGATTAACCTGACCGATGCACCGAACGTAAAATACAGAGGTCTTTTTATCAACGATGAAGCCCCGGCACTTTCGGGCTGGACGAAAGAAAAATTTGGCGGCTTTAACCACCTATTCTACGAGAAGTTTTTTGAACTGGTTCTCCGGTTGAAAGGCAACTATATATGGCCTGCCATGTGGGGCAATGCTTTTTACGCCGATGACTCTCTGAACATCAAAGCCGCTGATAAATATGGCATTGTCATTGGCACATCGCACCACGAGCCTCTAATGCGGGCGCACGACGAATGGCGTAGAGTAGGCGGAGGCCCCTGGAATTATGAAACAAACAAAGAAAAACTACAACAGTTCTGGCGTGATGGTATTAAGCGAGCCACGAACGAAAAAATTGTGAGTGTTGGCATGCGGGGCGATGGCGACGCACCGATGTCCAGAGAAACGGCTACCGCATTGCTGGAACAAATTGTAACCGATCAGCGCGCCATTATCAATGAGGTAACTGGCAAACCAGCAACAGAAACTCCGCAACTATGGGCGCTCTACAAAGAGGTTCAGGATTATTACGACAAGGGGATGCGGGTGCCCGATGATGTAACGCTGCTACTTTCCGACGATAACTGGGGGAACCTGCGTAAACTTCCCAGGCTAGATGAAAAACCGCGTAAAGGGGGCTATGGCATCTACTATCATTTCGATTACGTCGGCGGACCGCGTAACTATAAATGGCTAAATACCAATCCACTTCCGCGTATCTGGGAACAAATGCACTTAGCCTGGGAATACAACGTGCGCGACATCTGGATTGTCAACGTTGGCGACATTAAACCCATGGAATTTCCGATTTCTTTCTTTCTGGACTATGCCTGGAATCCCAAAAAAATTGACGCAGACCAACTGACTGCTTATACAGAACATTGGGCCGCCGATCAATTCGGGAAATCGCATGCCAACGACATTGCCAGGTTGCTGGCGAACTATGGAAAGTACAATGCCCGACGAAAACCAGAACTGCTCGATGCAAATACCTATAGTTTAGCTTCTGGCGAATGGAAAACAGTAGTCGACGCGTATAAAGAACTTCTGATTAAAGCGGAAAGCATAAACAATGAATTAACCGAAATGTATAAAGACGCTTATTTTCAACTGGTTCTGCACCCGATTAAAGCCTGTTCGAACCTGAATGAGATGTACTATACCGTAGCGTTGAATAAACAGGCTTATGTGAATAAGTGGAAAGAAACCAACCAGTATGCCGATAAAGTAAATGAACTGTACGTCAAGGATTCATTAATTACCTTGGCATATCATCGCCTGAATAAGGGCAAATGGAATCACCTGATGAGTCAGACCCACATTGGCTATACGTACTGGCAGCAGCCCAACCAGCAAAAAATACCAACAGTTCAGTATCTCTCACCAGATTCGGCTGTAGGGTCAAGACCTAAAACGACTCCCGTTCAGCCTGCCAAACATGGAATTTCCATCGATGCTGACCACTATACCAAAGCCGTAACTACTGGTGGGATTAGCTGGAAAGTCTTGCCAGATCATGGCCGAACGGGGTCGGCTATTACACCCTTCCCGGTAACAGCCAGCGAGCAAAAGCCAGGTGGGAATGCGCCCCACCTGGAGTACGAGATCGTCACGGATAAAGCAGGGGAATGCTCGATCAACGCTTACTTCTCCCCTACGTTAAATCTTTTCCGGGACGAAAACGGTCTGCAATACGCCATGTCGGTGGATGATGAAATCCCACAACTCCTTAGCCTGAATAAAGAAGATAAAACCAGCGACAAAGGCATCTGGAATAAATGGGTGTCGGAGAATATCATCATTAAATCCACGACGCACAAAATTGCCACAGCCGGAAAACACACGGTAAAATTCTGGATGGTAAACCCCGGCGTTGTTCTCCAAAAATTGGTCCTTGATTTCGGTGGTCTTGAACAAAGTTATCTCGGTCCGGAAGAGACGGTTAAACAATAACTACCTTTTTCGACAGGATTAACAAGATTGGCAGAATTTTAAACGACATAATCAATCTTGTTAATCCTGTCGAAAAAATACCTTAACACCTAATGAAACGTTTTGCCTTACTCTGTTTTCTTTTCATTGCCCATACAGCAGTCCACGCCCAGCTCCGGTTGCCTAAGCTGATCAGCGATGGAATGGTGCTGCAACGAGATGTTCCGCTCAATATTTGGGGATGGGCTACTCCCGGCGAGCCAATTACGGTGCGGTTTAAAAACAAAAACTACAAAACGGTAACCAACACTACCAGACAGTGGTTAGTGAAGCTGCCCTCTATGTCGGCAGGAGGCCCATTCACGATGGAGATAGTCGGCAAGTCACGGCTTCTGCTCAACGATATTTTATTGGGTGACGTCTGGTTTTGTAGTGGGCAAAGCAACATGGTGCATCAGATGAATATCCACGACGTTACGTATGCCAACGAAATTGCAGAAGCCAATTACCCACAAATTCGGCAGTTCTGGATACCGACCTTAACGAACCTTCAAGCTCCCCAGGCCGATCTGCCAAATGGTCAGTGGAAATCAGCCGTGGGCGAGGATGTACGCCCTTTTTCTGCTGTTGCTTACTTCTTCGCCAAAAAACTCTACGAACGCTATAAGATACCCATAGGTATCATCAACGCCAGTGTAGGAGGCACGCCCATTGAGGCCTGGACTAGTGAAGAAAGCCTGGCCGAATTTTCGACACTGAAGGCGACTATTGAAAAGAATAAAGACACGACCTATATCAATAGCCTGAGCCGCCGACAACAAACGAATACGAATAGACCCGTTCCGCCCGTCGATTTAGGTTTATCGGGAAGTACAAAATGGTACGATGCTGCATACATACCCAAAGGCTGGCATCCAATTAACGTTCCGGGCTATTGGGAAGATCAGGGTATCCGGGATTTGAATGGGGTTGTTTGGTACCGAAAAGAAATCGACGTACCCGCTTCGATGGTGGGTAAACCCGCCAAAGTATTTCTGGGACGCATCGTTGACGCTGACGAACTCTACATTAATGGCAAGTCGGTTGGAAAAACTACCTATATGTATCCTCAACGGCGCTATTCAGTGCCAGCCGATGTTCTGAAAGCGGGCAAAAACCTACTGGTCGTGCGGGTAACCAACAACGCTGGTAAAGGCGGCTTCGTACCCGACAAACCTTACTGTCTTTTCGCCGGAGCCGACACTGTTGATCTGAAAGGAACCTGGCACTATAAAGTAGGTACTGCCTATCGGCCTCTCGCAGGAGGGAATTCTGCTGGAGGGATTAATGCTCAGAATCAACCAACGGCCTTATATAATGCGATGGTCGCTCCAGAAATTAACTATGGAATCAAAGGATTTTGTTGGTATCAGGGCGAAAGTAATGCTGGTAAACCTCAGGAATATGCAGCCCTGCTTCCGGCTTTGCTAAAAGACTGGCGACAGAAATGGCGACAAGGAGATCTACCCTTCTTGTATGTACAGCTACCTGGCTTTATGGATTACAATTATAAGCCAACCGAAAGCAGTTGGGCGGTGTTGAGAGAAGCGCAACTTAAGACCCTGGCACTCCCTAACACCGCCATGGCCGTAGCAATTGACCTGGGCGAGTGGAACGATATTCACCCCGATAACAAAAAAGGTGTTGGCGAAAGGCTGGCGCTGGCAGCAATAAAAACTGCTTACAAAGAAGCCATCGTGTATTCAGGTCCGTTAGTTCAATCTGCCACGGTTGAAAAGGATAAAATCGTCGTCAGATTTACCAATACGGGTGGAGGGCTGATAACGAATGATGGCGAGGAACCCAGTGAATTCGCCATTGCCGGTGCTGACAAAAAGTTTGTCTGGGCGAAAGCGAAAATAGAAGACGGAAAGGTAATTGTGTGGAGCGACGAAGTAGCGGCTCCTCAATACGTTCGCTATGCCTGGGCCGACAATCCCGTAAATCCGAATCTCTACAACAAAGAAGGTCTGCCTGCCTCGCCCTTCCGAACTGACCAATAACCTTTCTCTAAACCTCAATTCCTATGCAAAAGTATCTGATACTTATGTTGTCAATGTTCCTTACTAAGGGAGTGGCCCAACAGGCAAGCATCGACAGTAGTAAATATCCCCCCCTTAAAACGCTCACGGCCATTCAGGATCAGGCGAATATGATGCAACAGCTGGGCATCAAAAAACTAAGACCCGGTCCAAGTGGTAACGAGTCAGATCCAAACCATGCTAATTACGACGAGTCGCAGGCTGATCCCTGCCCGCAACTACCCGATGTGCTGACTACGAAGAATGGGAAAAAAGTCACCACACCTGAGCAATGGTGGAAAGTTCGGCGTCCCGAAATCATAGACGATTTTGAACGGGAAATGTATGGCCGCGTGCCTAAGAACGTACCAAAAGTAACCTGGATTACTAAAGTTACGGATAACGAATTCGTAGGCCGAATTCCGGTAGTAGCCAAACAACTGATTGGTCAGGTAGATAATAGCGAATACCCGTTAATCAATGTGAACATCAATATGGTGCTGGTATTACCCCAGAATGTAAAAGGCCCTATTCCGGTCCTGATAATGTTTGGGTTCTTGCCCCCGGCCTTACCGGCTCCCGCCCAGCCTTCGTTAGCTGACATGGAAAAAATCAATACGGCGTTCAAGGAAATGATGATCAAGCAAAATCCGGAGTTGAAAGCCATTTTTGACCGTTATCCAGCTTACGATCCCATTACCCGCCTGCCCGGACCTAACTTTTTTGCGCCGGCCCCCAACGCCGACTCATCCCCAACCGAACAGTTATTGGCAGCTGGCTGGGGCTATTGCACACTCGAAACAAGTAGTATTCAGGCCGACAACGGAGCTGGTCTGACACGGGGTATCATTGGCTTAGTGAACAAAGGCCAGCCCCGCAAGCCTGATGATTGGGGTGCCTTGAGAGCCTGGGCATGGGGAGCCTCACGGGCTTTAGATTATTTGGAAACCGAGCCACAGGTCAACGCTAAGCAGGTAGGCATTGAAGGGGTTTCGCGGTATGGGAAAGCGGCCTTAGTCACAATGGCTTTTGACCAGCGTTTTGGCATGGTTTTAATCGGTTCATCGGGGAAAGGCGGGGTTACGCTACAACGCCGGGTATTTGGCGAAGCTGTTGAAAACCTTGCGGGTAGTGGTGGTTACCACTGGATGGCGGGTAATTACCTGAAATACGCGACTGACGAATCATCATTTGGCCGCAAAACAGGCTGTGATCTTCCGATTGATTCACACGAATTACTGGCACTGTGTGCACCACGACCTACTTTTGTTAGCTACGGAATACCCGAAAAAGGGGATGCCAGATGGCTCGATCAGGCGGGGAGTTATAAGGCTACCGTGGCCGCTGGACCTGTGTTTAAATTGCTGGGAGTACGAGACTTAAGTGTAAATAACGAGTACAATGCCGAGAAAATGCCCCCTGTTCTAACGGGTCTGCTAAACGGGGAACTGGCCTGGCGCCAACATAACGGCGGTCACACAGATGCGCCCAACTTCTCCTATTTTATTCCGTGGGCAAATGAGTTGCTGAAGTATAATCGGACACCGAAATAAATAAAAAACAGACCTCACCTTAAAAACTAGACAGTTTTATTATAAAGAATAGAAAATAAATAGAATGAAAATTCAGATTTGCAGAGTAAAGGGATTAGGTTTCGAAACAGGCATTAAATGATCGTACTTAATACCCAAAGAGTTTTATGAACAGATGTTAGCTTGAATTGTTCTGCTCACCAACTGTCAATGAGTTAACCTCCCCAAAGTTAACTCTTATAAATTAAACAACCACCTGCTTTGCAGGTGGATTTGGTAAAAAGTGGCGGGCATAGCCCGCAGACTACTCATTAGGAGACTCAAACAGGTCGAAACCTTCATTCTGGCTTTCTTCTTTACGATCTTCAGCCTCTTGGTGCTTTACATACCGACGAATATGATCTTCATTGATACCAACCGTGTTCACAAAATAACCCCGTGCCCAGAAATGATTACCCCAGTAGGGCTTCTTCTTGAGTTGAGGATAACTTTTGAAGAGCTTAATGGCCAACTTGCCTTTTAGGGTGCCCATCAACTCAGAGATCGACACCTTAGGGGGAATACTAACCACTGTAAGCTTCCCCTAAAAGTGATCGGTTGAAAAATAGAGACTTCCCCCTAACTTTTCACAAAAGGGAAGAAAAATGAAAGCAAACCGATTCAGTGAAGCCCAAATCGTGGCTATTCTTAAACAACAGCAAAATGGCCAGACCGTTGTACAAATCGCTCGTGAGCATGGCATTCGTGAAGCCACCTTCTACAACTAGAGCCGGGGCGCCGGAGCGACAGAAGTACTGCGGTATGGAAGCCTCCGAGTTGAAACGGCTCAAAGATCTCGAACCGGGCCGCCGGAGCGGACGAGAACCGACGGCTGAAGAAAATGTACCGCACCGGCGGACCGGCTGAACTGAGCCTGGACCATGAAGTTATAAAAGAAGCCCTCAAAAAAAAGTGACGGTCCGCCCTTTAGGTTTGAGGGCTGGTAAGAAACCAAGATTGGGTAGCTTGCCAGTAGTCAACCAGAATGGGGTACACTATCGGTCCGCCAAGGAGTTAGACCTATGCAGCGATTCAGTCCCCACTCTGTTTACATTGCCCAGACTCGGATAGAAATTAGGGTTCTCAGGCCCACAAAAGGGTTCGAGTGTAAGCAAGTTGTTGACTACTCATCCAAAACTAAATAGCATCATGGACTTTTGCTACTTTATTGGCATCGACATCGCGAAAGACACCCTCGATTGGGCCGTATACACTCAACAAGGGGTGCGACTCAGCACCCACACGCCCAACACCTTGGCGGGCATCAAGACTGCTTTCGCCCAGTTTAAAGCACTGCCTGGCTGGAACCCCAAACAGGCCGTTTTTTGCATGGAACATACTGGCATCTACAACGCCCACCTGTTGGACTTACTTGACCAACAAAAACTGGCGATCTGGCTGGAATCATCCTTGCAGATCAAACAGGCTGGTGGGATGCAACGGGGCAAAACCGATAAAATTGATGCTCAGCGGATTGCCCAATACGCCTATCGTTTCCGCGACCAAATGTGCCTCTGGCAGCCGCCACGCGAGATTATTCAGAAACTGGCTTTTCTGAGTGCCACCCGTCAGCGGCTCAACCAAGCCTATAATCTGTTGGCTGTTCCGGTAGCCGAGCAGGAAACGTTCATCGGCAAATCGTTGCAAAAGACACTCAAAGGCAATGTCAAAAAGTCGCTAACGGCTCTCCAAGAAGAACAAAAAGTCGTTGAACAACAGATCAAGGATCTCATTCAGACCGATGCTCGGCTGAAGGAATTGTTTGATCTGATAGTCTCTGTGCCGGGCATTGGGCCTGTGATTGCGACGGAACTGTTAGTAGCCACTAATGAGATGCAGACTATTAGTGATCCTAAAAAGTTGGCTTGCCATGCTGGTGTTGCTCCCTTCGAGTACCGTTCGGGCACGAGTGTTCGTGGTAAAACCAGAGTGAGCCACCAGGCCAGAAAGCGGCTGAAATCCTTGATTCACATGGGCACCATGTCGGCGATCCAGGTCAAAGGCGATCTTCAGGACTACTACCTACGAAAAATAGGTGAGGGCAAGCATACGATGCTGGTGTTGAATGCAGTTCGTAATAAGCTGATTCACCGGGTTTGCGCGGTGGTTCGTCGGGGTGAAAAATATGACAAAAATTATACGATAGCCCTTGCTTAATCCATAGAAATCGCTGTGGTAGGGCCTGCTCAACGTCGTCAGTTGGCCCAGTGGATTGTCAAAGCCAAGGTCTATAGCCAGCAGCGCGCTTGCCGTTTGGCTGGGTTAAGCCGTCGAATGCTTACCTATCCAAGCGCCAGCCGGATAACGAAGTTGAACAGGCCCTTCAAACCATTGCCCGGCGTCATCCAGGATGGGGATTTTGGAAGATTCGTCACCGCTTGCGTCGGCAGGGTCATCCGTACAACCACAAACGGCTTTGGCGCGTTTATCGCCAATTAGGGTTAAACCTGCCCAAACGGAAACGAAGGCGCTTGCCGGATCATGTGCGTAAGCCCTTACCCAAAGCAACGGCTGTAAACCAGGTATGGTCTTTGGATTTTATGGCTGACGCTTTGCGAGATGGCCGTCGATTTCGGACTCTCAATGTCTTGGATGATTATAGTCGAGAGGCATTGGGCGTAGAGGTAGATTATTCACTACCCGCTAAACGGGTTATTCGTTTTCTTGAGCAATTGCTTGAAAGCTATGGAAACCCAGACTGTCTGCGCTGTGATAATGGTCCTGAATTTATCAGTACTGCGCTGACGGAGTGGTGCGAAGCGAAAGAGATCCGTTTGCATTGGATTCAACCGGGCAAACCCACCGCTACGGCGGACCGTTCAGAATGCTTTTATCGAGCGCTTTACTGGAAGTTTTCGTCGGGAGATATTAAATGCGTACCTGTTTCGTAATTTAGCTCAGGTACGGGAGGTAATTGAGGATTGGTTGAAGGTCTATAACACAGAACGGCCTCACCAGGCGCTAGGTTTTATGACACCAGTTGAGTTCAAACAAGCGGGATAGGCTCTAATCAAACCCTGATCACTTAGTAGGGAATAGCACAGGGGAACTACAAACCGCAAAGAAGTGGAAAGGGGAGCTCTTAATTCAGGGTGACCTCTTCGGTTTGCTACGTTAATAAGCAGGCTACCCTTAGGCTTTCAAGATGTAACTTATGTTGATTGGTTCGTTTAAATTAGTTCATTTGTAATCGTTCACAAAAAGGATAGTTTCCATCATTAACTGAACTTATCGTATTCAGAAATCAAAACCGTTCAGAAAAACGTCCGATGTATCCTTGGATAAGACAAATTAAGCACGTTATCTTAATCGCAACCTTTTCATTTTATCTGGAGAATAAATCAATCCATCAACGGCTTCTAGTTGATTGTTTACTGGCTTAACGAAAACGCAGGTGAACATCCATTTTCCTAATCGATACGTATCCGTCCGAAACTCACCGATTGGCAATTTTATCAGCACTTTATTCCAGCCTTTTTTGAGCGAAACTGACTTCGGTTGACGATTTTCGTAGGGTTCGTCTGTATAGGGCTGCTCATTGCCCAACGGATGTAAACCAGCATTCGTCCAAGTCGGTGGTATTAGCTCCTGATCATTGACCCAGATTTTACTTCCTTTGTAATCCCACTGGCCTTGGGGCGGGCTGGCATCTTTCTCCGATCGTCCATAGTTGTGAAAATTAACCCAGGCACCTACTGTCTGGGCTCGGGGCGAAAACACATAGGTATAGGCATAAACGGTGTGATTCGGCTGTGGGTTGGTCAGGTACGCCCGCACGACAGTTGGCCCCCAAACGTGACGCAGATAAATTGTACCCCCCGTTGCCTCTATACCCTGCAAATCAAGGTTCTCCGTCTCGGGAGGAAAAACAGCTTCCAGTTTTCCCTGATTGGCAAACGGCTCACTAATTCGCCAGTTTATAGTACTTTGGCGAACGTAGGGAAACTCCAATGAATTGAAATAGTGCCGTTTATGGGTGAGTAATCGGTCTTCAAATTCGGCAAAATCAGGTTGATTCTGGATGACGGTTCCTGCTTCGGTTTCGGGTAAGCCGCCCCCGCGCCAGGACCGTTCGGCAACGGCCAGCATGATCGGGTAAAACCCGTTCAGCCGTTCGATTTCAGTTTCATTCGGCTGCTTTCGGTCATTCCACACGCAGGCAATAGCCCCCAGGCGTTCCGATGAGCCCCAGGTGGTATCGCAGATCGTGCGCTGATACACACTGATCAAGTCGGCCAGTGTGCTAAAATGATTCAGATATAGATTCCGCGAATCAATCACGTGTTGTCCAGCGGCTGGCTTTACGGTACTCATCCATAGTTGCCGGATCATCTTTTTGTCCAGCCGGGCACCGGGCAGCCAGCCAATCACTTCTTTGCCACAGTCACGCACGACGGTTGCCATTTCGGGGACGAAGAGTGAATCGTTAAACGCCACCTCATCCGTGCCAATGTGAAGATAAGGAACGTCGAAAAGGTCGCATACCTCGCGCAACAACTGCTTTACAAGCGCCTTGCCCTCGCTGGACTGCATGTCATATCCGGTAGCCCGACGAAAAGCGGCACTGTGGCCCGGCATGTCGATTTCGGGGATAAGCAATACGTGGCGCTGTTTACAATAATCGACCAAATCGCGGGCCTGCTGTTTGGTATAGAACTGTCCCGGAAACCGGACCGTTACCGATGAATCGGTTAAACGGGGGACAACGTCACTCTGTAATCGCCAGGCCAGATCTTCGGTCAGGTGCCAGTGAAACGTATTGATTTTATAATGGGAAAGCCGATCAATGTGCCGTTTGAGCGTTTCAATCGAAATAAAACTACGGCCCACATCGTGCATGAACCCCCGAATGGGGAAGGCCGGAAAATCGACAATGGTGCAGCCTGCAATTGACTTACTCTCCACATCTGTTAATTGCTGAAGGGTTCGATAGCCCCAGAAAAGGCCAGTCGTTGTCAGCGCTTTCAGTTCAATTCGAGTAGGTGACACAAGCAACTGATAGCTTTCCTGGTTCTGCCGAAGTGCCGGTAAATCGGTATCCAGTGCAACTGTAATAACAAAGGCGCTCTTCGAGGCCGATTGCGATGTCAGCTGTACGCTCCTACCACCAACCGTTTTTATAAAGTGCTGAATGGAGTCGGCAATAGACTTACTTCCAGACGAGTGGGCCACTACATTAATCATCCCTTTTATCGCTACCGATTTTCCCGTCCAGGCAACTTGCTGAGGAGCGGGAAGCAAAGGCGGATGAGCAGCCCAGCCATCAAGTGTGATGCCAAAAATTAGAAAACAAATGAGTATTCTCATAAAATGGAACAGGTAAATGTAGAGACCGGTAGACCGGCGCTGTTGACGAGATTGGCCGTGGTATACGGTTTCCAGCCATAATAAATATGGGAGTACGATTTCCCTTTGGGAAAGCTAAGAAAGACTTGATTAGCCCGATAGTGCGCTGATACGTCCTGTTGAGGGCCACTAGAATCCCCAACCGAAAAACCGCGAATCGCTTGGGTATCGGCAGTTCGAAGTCCCGCCCCCGTTTGCCGAAAGCGTAATCTGATTCCGTTCCTGACCCGAGAGACGGACACAAGCTCAGGTGTTCCTATAGCCTGCTGACCGTAGGTTTTGATTAACGCTTCCCGGGCCAGTCGTTCCCCGACGACCCGTTTGTGGATAGGGTGAACGTCTGTGGGATTGCCAACATCGCTGGTAATAACCATACCGACGTTGGGCAGCCGCTCAGCTAATCGACGCTGACTATCCCGAAACCACGGCCAGTTCTCGGATTTATAGCCTTTTTCGGTACCTATAGAGGAAAGCTGACAGAAGTAAAACGGCATATCGCCCTGTTGCCACTGCTTCCGCCAATCCTCAACTAAAAGTGGAAACAGGCGCTCATGCTGCTTAGCCCTCGCAAGGCTTAAGGCGTTGCTCTCCCCCTGATACCAGATGATGCCTTTGATTGGGAACCGGAGCAACGGCTCGATGGCAGACTGATACAGGAAACCGGGTTTGAATGGGTGCTCATACCCCAGCGAATCAGCAGGCAACTTATAGCCTGCCTGAATTAGTTTATCCAGATTTTCCTGCCCTCGTTGACTACACCAGGGTTCCAAGGCGGAATTTTGCCACCAATCGCCCTTAATTATCGGTTGGGTTATTGGATCAGCGATGACACTAGCCGGGCGCATCCAGGCTTCCGTTGGCGAGCCGCCAACCGCCAGATTAATCAATCCGATGGGGATATTAAGTGATTGCTGAACCGTCTGGCCAAAGTAGTACCCGATCGCCGAAAACAACCGGACAGCTACTGAATCAGCTTCCTGCCAACTTGCCGATTGATAAAACCCGGTCGGATTCAGGTGCGGCAGGTCGGCCGGTTCATACGCTACGTTATAGGTTGACAGCGCCGGAATTTTATTGAAAAGCCGAAGGCTCCGGTTCTTCGGTTGACGTAACGTTTGAGCCGCAAACTGGTTATTGATTACCGGGAAGGCCATATTCGACTGACCCGCACAAATCCAGACATCGCCAATCAGCAGGTTAGTTAGCTGGAGCATATCCTGATCCGTTCTGATCGTCAGGCGGGTAGGTGTTGCCGATGCAGCACGGGATTGTAAGTGAAGCGACCAACTTGAGTCAGCCTTTACCACTGTCTGCCGTTGTTCATTTTCAAACTGGACTCGCACCGTCTGACCGGGCCTGGCCCATCCCCATATCGGTATGGGTTTATCGCGTTGGATGACCATCCCGCTTTGCCAGACATCCGCCAGACGAAGCTGCCCGTAAGCCGGACAAACTGCTACGCAGAAAATGAGAGCATACGTCAGCCACTTGAATACGTTAACTTTCGCCTGCGACAATATCATTGACGGTCGGTCTTAAAAAATATAACTGCACCAACAACGCCACCAGTACGATACCCGATAGCATGGCGAAATCAGAACCCAGTTGACCCGAATCCATCGATTTTCCCAGCCAGTTAGTCACCAGTGCCCCCGCAAAGACCCCCGTCATGTTCATAATACCGTAGGCCGTTGCGCGATGGCGGGCGGGAACGAACTGGCACAGAATCGGCATATTGTTGGCATCGAACATGCCGTAACCAAACCCAAAACACAGGGCTGCCCCCACTACATGAAAAAGGGAGTCGCCAAAGCCAATGAGCAGTAGCGAGGGGATCGTCAGGGATAAGCCGATAGCGCTAGTATAAATCCGTCCCCGATGATTTGTTTGCACCCACCGATCAGACAAGATGCCGCCAAAAATCACACCTAGAAAGGAAGACATAGCAATCGTGATCGTGGAAAGAGGCCCGGCCGTACCCATATCGATGTTTAGGTTCGTGGCAAAGAGCGTGGGAAGCCAGTTTTTGGTTGCCCAACCGGGTAGACTAGGGATAGCGTAATAGAAGAGAATGATCCAGAACGACGTATTCGCCAGCAGCAAACTCAGGCCTTTCGTCAAGGGTATGCTTTGGGGTTTAAATTTATCCGTAATCAGGGACTGGGCTGACGCGCCCCGGTTGGTTTCCCGCAAGAAAAAGCTGAGCATAACGGCATACAGCAATCCGGCAATTCCAAATCCCTGAAAGGCCGTTGGCCAGGAATATGACTCTGCCACAGTTGCGCCGAATCCCCCTAGCGCCTGGCCCATGTAGAGGCCCGTCATGTGAATACCGATAGCCAGCGACCGGGTTTTGGTCGTGTGAAAATCGGCAATAAGCGCCAGACCCGCCGGAATATAAAGGGCTTCACTGACACCCATAATGGCCCGTAGCCAGTAGAGCTGATCAAAGGTCGTGGCGTATCCCATTGAGAACGTAACCCCCGACCAGACAAATAAACTGCCCACAATCAGCCATTTCCGGTTGAACCGATCGGCAACGATCCCCGATACCGGACTCATGCAGCCATAAATCCAGAGAAAAATAGCCATCAGCCGACCGAAATTAGTGGCCGACTGCAATTCGCTGATATCCAGCTGCATGGATGGTCGCATGGTCGCCAGCATCTGCCGGTCCATATAATTCAGCATGGCTACCACCCATAAGAGGCCCACCACCACCCATGGATACAGCCTCCCCGGTTGACTTACTGCCTTGTCGTTCATTTGCCAGATGTCATAATGGTATTTTTTTGAGAGGATTTACAGGATAAATCAGAAATTTTTCATTCCTCAATCCTGATTTATTCTGTAAATCCTCTCAAAAAAATTTAGTCGATTTTCCAGATAGCAGGCGTTCGGATGCCGGGCGTAATTTCACCGCTGGGTATAATAACGCTATTGCCCCAGCGGACCAGCGGAGTTGTTACGGGCGACGGGAACGGTAATGTGTCCACCACTGACCAGATTTTTGTATCCGTTCGCAACTGCCAGACCGTTTTGATAAAGCCCGGATGATCGATCTGAAGGTTGTTCCGTTCCGTCGTGCGTTTTTCCTTGTCAACGCCTTCGGGCAATACCTTTACCTGATTTGTCAGGGCTTCAATTTGTCGAAGTCGTTTTCCATCGTCACCGCCAAACACAACCAATGACTGTGAACCAAAGGCAATGACCTGATGGGCCGCCAGCGGTTGACGCATATCGGGTAACCGTTTCCACTGTTTCCGATTGATTTGATAGGCGTAGACATCGGAATAAATCGTAGTTACGCCATTTACCGTCTGCCGACCACCCACTACGTATAGCGACTGATCGGTTCCGTCTGACTGCGCTGTCATGGCCGTATACGCT
The DNA here is from genome assembly GCF_009754945.1 of Spirosoma arboris. Taxonomy (GTDB): domain Bacteria; phylum Bacteroidota; class Bacteroidia; order Cytophagales; family Spirosomataceae; genus Spirosoma; species Spirosoma arboris. The sequence goes on along the minus strand of NZ_WPIN01000013.1, from coordinate 166,330 downwards.
CTTGCCGGACCGGGCAGATCAGCCAGTTTTTGCCAGCCGCGGGTCAGCGCTTTCAGGTCGAGTACGTATAAGCCCGTTTCTGTTCCCCGATCCGATTCACCACCAAACACATATAGGCTATTGCCTGAAATAGCAGCGGCCAGATTCGCCAGAGGCAAGGGAAGTGCAGGAAGCGACTGCTGGTTGAGTGTAGCCGTCAATGGATTCCACTGGAGACTAAACACATCGGCGAATCGTTGCTTTTCGTCATTGCCACCCACGCAAATCAGTTGCTCATTCCAGACCACCGAAGCGCCATATGCCCGTGGCCGATCCAGCTGGTGCGTGGCTTGCCATCGATACCTATTTCCTTCGCGAACTAGCACATAAACGGTCGAATGCCAGACTTTTGTGCCACCCTGCCAGGGAAAGCCATTCGGAAAATTGGCTCCGCCCGCTATGAGTAAGGCGTCATGACTGGCACCGGCAAACGCCCCGGCTACTCCCGGATTTGGCTGACCGGTCAAGGCAGGCAAATCCGGGAGTAGGGTATAACGCAACTGAGCCTGCGCACTGGCTGAAAGTACCGACAGATAAGTCATAAGGAGTCCAATGCCAGTCCGTTTAATCCGCGTTGACAACCGTCGATACGGGCATTTGTGAGGCATAGGCGTAAAAGTCGATGGCGTGTAAATCCTCCAGAAAACGTGGATACTGTACAGCCGACATGTTGGCTATAGGAAGCCGAAAACCACCACAGTCGATGCCCACCGCCCGCATGAAGGCTTTCCCAGTGGCAATACCGCCGTATTTGCCTAAGATACGGACAATGGCGATGGATTTATCCTGCAACTGCCGGGCCTTTTCCAAATCACCTGCGTTGAAGGCAGCCATGAGGTCATAATACAACGGAGCTGCGTAATTGAATGTACTACCCACCGCCCCACGAGCGCCCATTGCCATGGCCGCCAGGTAAATTTCATCCCAACCCCACAGAATATCGTACTTCTGCTTTTCGAATAATACACATTGCCGAAAATCCATCAGGTCATTGTGGGTGTATTTGATGCCGTAAAAGTTGGGCAGTCGCCCGTCGATGCAGGCCAGAAAATCAATCATCGACAGATTGGCTCCCGTCAGAGCGGGAATATGATAGAAATAAAGGCCCAGATCGGGTGCAGCTTCGCCAATCTGAATGCAAAACTGAGCCAGGAGTTCTACATTCGCTGGTTTGAAATAAAACGGAGCCAGTACAGCTACCGCCTGAAAACCAGCACGGGAGGCCTCCTTGGCAAGTAGCTTGCTTTCTTCCAGAGATGTACCGCCAACCAGCATGATTTTAGCCAAGCTGGGTTCATCGACCTGGCCCCAGGCCTGGAGCAGTTCCAGTTTTTCAGGAAAGGAAAGCGATACGCCCTCACCGGTTGAGCCGCCGATAAAAGCGCCTTTGATACCGTTTTGAACGAGAAAATGAGCATACTCAGGAATGGTGGCCAGATTCAGGCTACCATTAGCGTGCATGGGGGTGAACGGAGCGGCCACCAGCCCTTCGGTTTTTGGAATATATGACATAAAAATGGAGGAAGAAGAGTTCCTTCGGACATAATCCGAAGGAACTGCGAACAAACCTAACCTATACTTGATGTGAGTGTATACGGTCTCTACTGGCAAACAACACAAAGACCTTTACTTGATTTAGTACCCAGGCGTCTGAACTAGTTTCGGATCGGTGTTAAGCATGGAAATGGAAATGGGTAGAAGCAGTTTATAAACCTGCGTGGCGGGCAGATAAACAGGGTTTACGGCCGCGAATACATACGCATTCCCTGCCCGGCGCAAGGCCCACCAACGCTTCCCTTCCCCAATAAACTCCCGCAGGTATTCATCCAGAATTGCATTCATGTTGGCTTCCTGACTTCCATTGGTGTATACGGTAAAGCCTGTCCCATAGGCTCGTGCCCGAATGGCATTGATGTCGGCAGATGGATCGTTGCCCAATTTCGTATTCGCTTCGGACAGCAACAGCAACACATCGGCGTAGCGATAAATGGGAAAGTCATTGTCGTAAAGCTGTATACCCGAATCAACCCGGCCAATGAATTTTGTCAGCATGACACCGGCAATGGGAAAGCCCGCGGTATTGCGGTACATCACGCGAAAAGAAGGGCGGATGCGCTGATCTTTGGCGTTACTTAGTTTGGTTAGGGTGGCGCTGGACATGCCCACCCGGCTGGCTCCACTCACGAGGGGATAGGTTGCATTCACCGCTACGGCCGGGCCCGGAACCGGATCGAAAAACAACGTACCAGCCTGCGTTGTGTTCACCAGAAAATTACCATACACGCCCTGGGTCGCTTCATTTTTCTCATAGTTAATGGCAAAAATGATCTCCTTGTTATTACTCTTTTTGGTCGGGTCAAAGATGTCGGCAAACGTACCCTGTAGCCCCAGCGTTGGCAACGCTTTTACCTCGTCCAACGCCGATTTAGCCGTCGTGAAATCGGCGTTTCCACCACCCATGTGCGTACCCGACCAGATAAATACATCGCCTTTCAGGGTCAGCGTAGCCGCCCGACTCCAGTTGACGCGCTTGGTCGCAAACGCATTGTTACCCGCGAAAAGCGTCAGCGACTGCTCCAGATCGCTTTTGATCAGTTTCATCACCTCGTCGGGTGTTGACCGGGCTTTGTACAAATCAGTCAGATTATCCACGGACGTAACGGGGTCTGTGCTGATGGGAACACCTCCCCAGGTTTGCAGGAGTGTATAGTACACGTAAGCCCGCATGCCGTACATTTCGGCGAGGCAGGTTTTCCGTTTGGCTTCGTCGAGGGGTGCCGCCGGAAACAGTTTAATAACCGTATTGATGCGGTCGATCAGGTTGTAGAGCCCCCCCCAGTTGTCGATGGGCACATTCGTGGCACTGATGTTATGCGACCAGTATTGTTTTAGTCCCGTATCCTCCGATTCGGTAAAGAGACCATCCGCCCAGATATCGGAACGCATCTCCCCCAGCGTGAATAACGTACTGTGATACGTTCGGAAGGAAGAATAGACACCCGTATACAGGGTCAGGGCCGCGTTGGCATCCGATAAGACCAGGCTCTGGTTGAGTGAGGTTTGGGGAATGACTTCCCGAAGTTGATCCTGGCAGGAAAACAGGCCGGAACTGGCAACCAGACAGCCGACGAATGCAATCGTTAGTTTGTACGTTTTCATGATGTTCGGCTTGGAGATTAAAGACTGATCGTGGCCCCCAATGTGGCGGTTCGGGGCAACGGGAAGCGACCCACATCGTTGCCACCCACTTCGGGGAACGTCCCGTTATAGCCCGTGAAATACACCAGGTTTGAGCCCGTCAGGAATACCCGAAGACTCTTGACCCGATTACGGGCTACCCGTTCGAGCAACTTAGCGGGCATATCGTAGCTTAGCGTTACTTCGCGCATCGCTAAGTAATCGCCCTTTTGCCAGAAATTGGCGGGTGGAGTCGTACTGCCACCGGCATCGGTGAAGTAGTTCCGGCCGTAGTTGGCCCAGTAATAGCGGGGCAACGTACCCGTCGGATTCTCGGGTGACCAGGTATTCGTTACGTCAATTGGCCCATTCTGCGAGCCCTGTACCTGCGACATGCCCCGCAGGTACGACTGATTGGCGATGATAAAGCCCAGCGAATAATCGAATTGACCATACAGATTAAAGCCTTTCCAGGACAGGTTCGACGAAAACCCGCCTTGGATCGTTGGCGTCGTGCGACCGACGTAGACATTATCGCGGTAGTCCAGCGTATCGTTTTTGTCGGTATCCCGCCAGCGGGCATCGCCCAGCAATTTAATTCGCTTATTCGTATAGGGCAGATACGAGTTCCAGAGGTTGGCGCGCTCATCCAGTTGGGCCTGCGATGTATAGATACCGTCATAGATCGGCGCATAAATTTCGTCCAGTCCAACGCGTTTGCCTTCCTGCAAACCGCCTACCCACACTAGTTTGTTCTGGCCGGGATCAAAAATCTGAACAGCGCCCTGCCGATTCAGGTCCAGGCCATTATTGGGAAGCTTTTTGGCAAAGTTCTTCACATGGAATACGTTGGCACTGACGGTCCAGGATACCCCGTTGGCGCTCGAAGGCTTCAACACATTTGCTCTGATTTCCAGCTCAATGCCCCGGTTCTGAAGTTGACCCAGGTTGGTTACGTATGAATTATAGCCATTCCAGGCCGGTATGGTCAGTGACGTAATCTTATCGTACACGTTGCGGATGAAGTAATCGGCAATCACGGTGACGCGGTTGTTCAGCAGACCCACATCCAGACCGAAATTGAGCGTATTGGCCCGCTCCCATTTGAGGTTGGTGTTCGTAATACCACCGACCGCAAAACCAGGCTGTCCGTTATACGTACCAACGCTGCCATACTGCGGAATTGTTGCGTAATCGCCAATCAACGGCTGACCCGCGCTGTTGAGTGGGTTGATGCTGCCGTTTTCGCCAAAACTGATCCGCGGTTTGAGCGTGGACACGTAGCGTCGGAGGAACGAATTGGCGAAGAAATCTGCATAGTGCATGTTCCAGCCTAATGAAACGCCGGGGAAGAAACCATACTGATTCGTGATGAGCTTCGAGGTGCCATCGTACCGCATATTGATGTTCAGCAGGTACGTATTGGCGAAGGTGTAATTAAATCGCCCAATGACCGAGGCCAGCCGTTGCCAGCTTGAAAATGAAGAGGTTGGCACGCCTACCGCGGCTATTGAGGCCGATAACCAGGGAATAAAATCGGTAGCGGCCAGGTTGGCCGTCGCCCCATAATCATACACCCGGGATTCAAAAAACTCCCCGCCTGCTAAAGCCGATACCGTATGCTTGCCAACATCTTTGGTATACTGAAGGAACGCATTGTACGTATACTGACTGGCCCGCTGGTTCGTAAAGGAAGCATTGCGTGTGTTGACCAACGCACCACCGGTTCCGTTGATGTACGCTTTGGTAAAACTGTCGTTTGTGGTGTACCGATAAAATCCTGACGCCGACGCCAGCGCTTTCAACCCCGGCAGGATAGTATATTCCAGATTCAGGCCGCCTGAATAGCGTTGTTCGAGGGTTTGGTTGTAAAATTTATCCCGGAAATACGTCGGGTTACCGAGCGTACTGCCATCAACGCCGGGAAGCTCAGCGCCAGTTAAGTCATTCGTTAATCGAACGGTGGGGGCAATGCCCGTAAACCGCTGAACGATCCCGCCCCCAACGCCCCCTCCGCCATCGGCAGACAGGTACGACGGTGTCGTTTTTGCACTGTAGCCTGACATATTCAGGTTCACGACCAAATTTTTGCCGACGTTTAAGCCACCGTTGAAATTCATGTTCATCCGGCTCAGTGACGAACCGATCAGGGTTCCCACGTCGCTGATACTGCCCACACCCAGCGAAAAATTACCCTGATCGTTACCGCCCGATACGTTCAGGTAATGCTCATTGAGCGTGCCTTGTTGCAGAATCAGGTCTTCCAGTTGGCGTTGCGAAATAGAGCGGTACAACAGACTGTCCGTCAGGTTGGCGTTGAACGGATTTTTATCGAGCAATAAATGATACTGTGGGTCAGTGAGCAGATTCCGGTTGCTGTTTGACACCAGTTGGGTCGAGTATTTTCCATCGGGTGCTGTCCAGCCCGAATTGACGCCCCAGCCCCAGGCACCCGTTAACTGGTTTCGGGCGTTGTTCATTTCGGCGGTGTTGTTATCAGCCTGTGCTGCGGCAAATCGACTAGCCAAGCCTCGTCGGTTCCAGACGATATAGTCTTCCGCACTCATATACTGGAGTGGATTTCGCCGGATATAATTGTTGGCTCGTTTGTAGCTATAGGTCACGGACGTGCGGCCTTTCTTGCCTTTTTTGGTCGTCACCAGGATTACCCCGTTCGAGGCCCTCGCTCCGTAAATAGCCGCCGATGCCGCATCCTTGAGCAGGTCAATGCTCTCCACATCTTCCATATTGATACCAAAGAGAGAGGGAACAATAACGCCATCAAGCACGACTAGTGGCGAACCAGAACCGTTAAAGTCAGTGCCTCCTCGGAAAACAATTGTTGGTGTCGAGCCGGGCTGACCCGTTGTTTGCTGCACGCGCAAACCTGGGGCTGTTCCCTGCAGGGCGGTGCCCACGTTGGTTCGTGGTACGGATTTAAAAACCGTCTGATCGATGGTCGACACGGACCCGGTTAGCGTTTTTCGGCTCTGCTGACCGTAGCCGACCACCACCACTTCGTCCAGACTTTTGGCACTTTCAGCCAGCTTGATGTCGAGAGCTGCCTGGTTATCGATCACGACTTCCTGCGTGCTCATGCTGATGAGCGAGGCCACTATAATGTCGCCTTTGCGAACGGGTAGCGTGAACTGACCATCCTGATTGGTTACCGTCCCGCGGGTCGTTCCTTTAATGGTAATGTTTACGCCCGGCAGCGTCTCGTTAGTGCGGGCATCTCGAACCGTGCCGGAGAGCGGAGTCGGCTGAGCCCAGGCACTAAAGGCGACCAGCCAGCAAACAATATGTAATACATATCGACTGCATTTGTAAGGATAAATAGAACGTATTGACATAGTTTTCAGTAGACTAAGGAATAAGTATGACTTGACAAAGGTATTATGTTATACATAAAAGTCAAAAAATGAGGAAATATTTTTTTTTACCCCATAGATTCCCGAATATTGTCATACATAATCGAAGAAACTGACTTTTTATATTATACATAATACATGGAGTACGTACATAGCCAGAATGATTTTAAGTTGAATGAGAATGCAACACTGGTCGACAAAGTGGAGACCGACCTGCTCGAATTTTTCAACGACAAGCAGTTTAAAGCGGGGGATGTGATTCCAAAGGAGATCGAATTAGCGGCCCAATTGGGTGTCAGCCGGACGGTGCTGCGCGAAGCTTTATTACGGTTGCGGATGCGGGGAATGCTCGATACCAAGAAAAAGCGCGGAACGGTGATCACCAATCCGGATCTGCTGTCGCTAATTGAAAAAACACTGTATCCCGGCATTCTGGACAACGCCACCCTGCGCGATATTTTCGAGTTACGCATGGTTATGGAGATCGGGATGGGCGATCTGATTTTCGAACGGGTGACCCAGAATGACATCGACGAACTCTACGCAATTGTCGCTAATGAACCCATCAATACCGAAGACATGATTTTCGACTCGGAGCAGGAAATCCGCTTCCACGGTAAGTTGTACGACATTACCGGCAACGAAACGCTACGGCGGTTTCAGCGGATGCTGCTGCCCATTTTCAAGTACGTACACGAAAGCGGCATCCTGAAAAAGCAGGTACAACAGAAAAAGTTTGTCTCGCACCGGGGCATTGTCGACGTTATCCAGCATGGCACGCCCGAAGCCCTTCGAAATGCGATGCGTAACCACTTCGAGAATCATTTTCAACGGTTATTCTGACGCAGGTATGTTGTATTCATTTCTATTGGCAGTTGGCCTTGCAACTTGCCAACCCAACGTACCGAAACAGGGCGCTCTGGCTGCTGATTCGGTAAATCAGGCCGTTCAGGAAACGACGGTCTTTCAAAATGGCGAAGGGGGCTATCTCTGCTACCGGATACCGGCTATTGTAAAAGCGCCGAATGGAACGCTGCTGGCGTTTGCCGAAGGGCGCCGAACCGATTGCGGGGATTTTGGCGATGTCGATATCGTCCTGCGAACCAGTAACGACAAGGGGCAATCATGGAGCCCAATTCAGGCAGTTGTTGATTTTGGCATGATGCAAGCCGGTAACGCTGCGCCCGTGTTCGATTTAACCGACCCTCGCTTTCCCGCTGGCCGACTATTTTTATTGTATAATACAGGCACTGCTTCTGAAGCTGATGTTCGAAAAGGATTGGCCGTTCGGGAGGTTTGGTATAAAACCAGTGCAGACGGCGGTCAAAGCTGGTCGGAACCCATAAACATTACGACCCAGGTATCCCGGCCCAATAAACCGGACATGAACCCGAAGTATGCGTTTACCGAAGATTGGCGCTCATATGCCAACACGCCCGGTCACGCGCTGCAACTGCAGAAAGGTCGGTACAAAGGACGAATTTTTGTGGCGGCCAATCACTCCGAAGGTCAGCCACAACCGCAGTTTCGCGATTACCGGGCGCACGGATTTTATTCGGATGATCATGGAAAAACCTGGAAACTATCGCCCACCATACCCTATCCAGGTGGCAATGAAAGTACAGCTGCTGAAATGGCCAGCGGGGGTCTGTTGCTGAATGCCCGCAACCAGTCGGGCGATGTCAAAAACAGGTTGCTGGCAGCATCCGTGAACGGGGGCGAAAGCTGGGAGCCGGCGGTAGTCGCCAACGATTTACCTGACCCTGTTTGCCAGGGGAGTATGATCGATTATCAGCCACGTAGCGGTCAGAAAGTACTTCTATTTTCGAATGCCAATAGCCAGACCAGTCGCACGAATTTAACAATTCGGGTAAGCAAAGATGAGGGCAAAAGCTGGTCGGCGGGAAAATCTATTTACGCGGGCTCGTCCGCCTACTCAGATCTGGTCATTCAGCAGGACTCCACCATTGGCGTGCTCTACGAAAAAGACAAATACACCAAAATCTCCTACGCTCGCTTTCGCTACGACTGGCTGATTAATTAACGGATCTTTGACATGATTATAACCCAAACTTACACGCAACTTTACCGTGACGCGTTGCTGAATGATGTCATTCCATTCTGGCAGATCCATTCTATTGATCAGCAGGATGGCGGATTTTTCACTTGTCTCGACCAGCAGGGCAATGTTTACGACACTGATAAATTCATCTGGCTTCAGGCGCGGCAGGTCTGGACCTTCTCGATGCTGTACAACAAAGTTGAGCAACGTAGTGACTGGCTGAAGGCGGCTCAGCATGGAGCCGATTTTCTAAAAAAATATGGGCGCGCCGACGACGGAAGCTGGTATTTTTCACTGACCCGCGACGGTCGTCCGCTGGTACAGCCCTATAATATTTTTTCGGATTGTTTCGCGACGATGGCGTTCGGGCAGTTATCCTTAGCTACGGTTAATGACGAATACGCCCAGATCGCCAAATTGACGTTTGAGCAGATTCTACGTCGTCGCGATAACCCGAAAGGACAGTGGAACAAAGCGATTGCGGGCACGCGGCCGCTCAAGAATTTCGCGCTGCCCATGATTCTGTGCAACCTTTCACTGGAAATTGAACACCTGCTCGATCGTCAGTTGGTGGAACAAACCATTGACGAATGCATTCATGAAGTGATGGACGTTTTCTACGATCCGGAATCCGGACTCATTCGGGAAAACGTTACGCCCGATGGTCAGTTCTCGGACAGTTATGAAGGTCGATTGTTGAACCCCGGTCATGCTATCGAAGCGATGTGGTTCATTATGGACCTGGCCACCCGGCGAAATGACCGGGCGCTGCTCGAAAAGGCCGTTCGCATTACGCTCGACACACTGGACTACGCCTGGGATACTCAATACGGTGGTCTCTTTTATTTTATGGATAGTCAGGGACATCCGCCCCAGCAATTGGAATGGGACCAGAAGCTGTGGTGGGTGCATGTTGAAACGCTCGTCACGTTGCTGAAAGGCTATCAGAAAACGGGGAATCAGGTATGCTGGACCTGGTTTGAACGCGTACATGCCTATACCTGGGCGCATTTTCCCGATCCGATTAATGGCGAATGGTATGGCTATCTGAACCGTCAGGGCGATGTGCTTTTACCGTTAAAAGGCGGGAAATGGAAAGGGTGTTTCCATGTACCGCGGGGCTTGTATCAGTGCTGGCTAACATTAAACAGCCTTTATTTAGCTGAATAAGCTGACTTAGTAATAACGCTATATAGCCTATTTTTACGATGTGAGCTTGCTAAATACGATCTAACTATTAGAGATGTTCTATTTATCGGACAATACGTTCAGATTAATTAGAGTTGTCTCTGGTAAAAAAATGCCCAATATACTTTCCGCTGTACCAAAGGCCATATTACGAGTAGGCTTTAGGATGTATCTTATGTAAGTTGATTTGTATAGAGTAGTTCATTTTTGATCGTTCATAAAAAGGGCAGTTATCATCATTAACTGAACTCCCCATGATTAGTGATCAAAACCGTTCAGAAAAACCTCCGATACCAATCAGGACAAGACATAGTTTACCAAATGTGGAAGAGTATCTGACGGATAGAGATATAGCAGCAAGTCGCCTTGTAGTATGCAGAGCGACTAGAAGATATACATTAGCATGGAAATCATTGAACCCAGAGTAGATGATTAGCTCATTCCCAGGGCAGTTGACGTGTCAGGGATTGAGCCCGATCTTCGGCTTGATTTTTTTCCGCGATTCCACCAGATGATAAAGCCAGTAATCGGGAGGCTTGCCCCGATTAAACTAACAAAGAACGCTAAAATTCGGGTGGATAATCCCCCAATTTGACCCACATGAATATCAAAATTCAGTCGATATATTTTTTCACCCGTGGAAGCATCTTCGTAACGTCGTGATTCCTCGGAAGGCAATTCAGCCAGACTGTTCCGATCAAAAAAGCGGTGATACATTTTATAAATGTTGGGGTCTTCCGGGTTGATAAGTACTTCATAAGGATCGCTCAGCGTCTTGGGAAAAGAAATACTTACTTTGCCTACCTCATCCGGGTGTTGACCACCAACTTCCTGCCAGATTCTATCTTCCGGATTAGCGTAAACACGTGCTGTCAGCGTTGTATCTGAATGGGGTGGAGGCATCTCATCACCATGTGCGTTGGACTGGGTATTCCCCGTAAGCAACCAGTGATAGGATTTATCAAACCAATGGAAGCTATACACAATGCCTGAAATGGTTAACGCCATGCAAACTAGTAGTGCATAGAACCCTAATACGTTATGTAGGTCCAGATTAATACGCTTCCAGGTAGCCCCCCATTTGATGGTGAAACTTTTGGCTCGCGTTGATTTTGTCCATTTCTGGGGATACCACCAAATAAGTCCGGTAATCATTAGAATGACGAAAATGATACAGGCGCTGCCGACAATGGGGCTACCGATAGCTGGAGGCAGAAAGAAGAACCGGTGGCCACTTCGGGCAAAAATAAAAAACGCTTCAGCGGTTGATGGCCCTGTTTTACGGTGAATGATTTCGCCCGTATATGGATTTAGATAGATCGCATAATAAGCCTCTTTCGATGGTTGATAACTGACAAAAGCTGATTTATCCGTTCTTCCATAGGTAATACCCGTCAGTGTAACCGGCTTTCCTTCGGTTTTTTGTGCAAAATCCTGGGCCTTCTTCATCAAAACCGATGGGGCCAGAAAAGGCTTCTGCTGCGGCTCCACCCGCTGGTAGGTCTCCGTAAAATACCAGACTTCGTAGCGAAACACCCACAAACAGGCGCAAAAACACACCACAAAAACAACAAGGCCGGATGTCAATCCCAGCCATAAATGCAGCCATTCGTTCACACGCCGAAATAAGCTTCGTTTTTTCTTACTCATAAGATAGATAATTAGCGAAAAAAGGACGACGGATTGCCTGACTGCAATCCGTCGTAGACTCTTGTAACACCTTTATAAAGCGAATCTTCTGGGTTAGAAACGTACCGTCAGATTAGCCGCCAGGTTACGAGGGGCCTGGGGCGATCCGTAGAGGTCCCAGTAGCATTGATCGCCCAGATTGTTCAGCTTGAGGCCAAAGCGCCAGCGGGGCTGCTCGTAGAAGAGCGTTCCGTTGAGCGCCGTATAAGCAGGTAAATAATACGTATTGGCGGTGGTCAGGAAGTTTTTGTCTACATAGTTGCCACCGAACCCAAGCCCGAGGCCTTTCAGCACTTTTCCCTGAAATTTGTAGCTCAGCCAGCCATTAAATACGTTTGTAGGGGCATTGGCGGCTTTGTTGCCCGATATAGACGCGTCACTGGCTTTCACAATTCGGTTATCATTATAAGCATACCCTAGTACCAAATTCAATCCTCGGACAGGGTTAGCGATTAATTCAACTTCGAACCCCTTGCTGACCTGTTCGCCATCCTGATAGGTGAAGCTTTTGGCATCGGTGCGGGTGGCATTCTTGATAGCAATATAGTAGTAACTTAACGACAGGTTCAGCTTGCGCCCAAAGGCTTCGGCTTTTATGCCACCTTCGGACTGATTGGCGTAAATAGGCCTTAATACTAGTAAACTACCATCGGGCTGATTAACAGGAGCACTGTTCTGAAAACCACTCATGTAGTTTCCAAAGATCGACACCTGATCTTTAACCAGTTGATAAACAAGTCCCAGCTTTGGTGCCAGCGACGTTTGTCCGTACGCATCCGTGCCTGACACACCTTTGTAGTCGTATCGATCAAGACGCAGACTGAGCATTGCTGATAACCGATCAGAAAAGGTCAGTACGTCGCTCCCATAGACACTATATGTTGACTGATCAGACACGCCGAAGGGAATGACACTGCCATAGGTCAGCATAAACTGATCGATTTTCGCTTTGTTAAGCGCCGTAAACGTTTTCGTTACGTTCACCGTATCCACGAACCGACTACCGCTGGAAGCATAATTAAATTCACCGTTATAGAACCGATAGTTTACCCCCAACAGGATCTTGTGGTCGATAGGGCCTGTGGTCAGCGTTCCCGTGAAATTCTGCTGAAGATTGGTATAGTTGTTATAAATAGGTCCATAGATCAGGATATTCCGGGCAACGCTCGTCGGCGAAATCCAGGTCGGGTAGTACTGGTAACTTTGTTTGGCATTCTCACTAACGAACGAAAATAGCGTTGACGATGTCCAACTGCTGGAAAGCTTGTAGTTGGCTTGTAAGAAAAATTTACTGGCCGTTGTAATGGCATTGGCATCGTCGAGATATAAGGATTTACGGTAATCCAACGGAATGGCAGCCGGATTATCGATCCCTGAAGCGGCCGTCACTCGCGTATATGTCGACCGGGTCTGGTTGACACCTAAATATTCGGCATCGGCTAGTACCGTCAACCGATCACTCACTTTATACGAGAAACTAGGGGCAATCAGCAAAGTATTGTTATAGCCGTAGTTGAGAAAACTATTCTGCCGATTTACAGCCGCATTGATCCTGAATAACGCTGTCTTTTCGGCATTCACCGGCGTATTCACATCCACTGTAAATCGGTTGAGGCCGTAGCTACCAAACGTGTAGCCCACTTCGGTCTGAGCCGTTTCGAAGGGCTTTTTCGTAACCAGATTGACAACACCGCCAAACGAAGAAATTGACGAACCAAACAGCGTACCTGATGGGCCTTTAATGACTTCAATTCGTTCGACATTGCCAATATCGACCGATGAACGGGAAGCTGCGGTTTCCAGGCCGTTACGCGCATTAATACCGGTCGAAAAACCTCGTGACGTAATCCCAAATCCACCGGCAGGATAGGTTACCGGAGCCGCCCCTGTGGCATTGCTAAGCGCATTATTAATACTAACCGCCACCTGTTCTTTCAGTAGCTCTTTGGGAATAACTGTATATACCTGGGGGTTTTCCAGGTTCTTAAGTGGCATCCGGGCGATATAGTCGGTTTCTTTCTGGGCAAATCGGTTGGTGGCCAAGCCAGACACCACAATTTCATCTAGCTGCTGAGCCGTCTCCGCCAGTTGTACATTGGCAGCTACGATCTCTCCCGCCTGCACTTGGAGGGTGTGCTCTTCAGGCTGGTAACCGATCAGGAAAATAAGCAGACTCTGTGGGCCAGTCGGCACATTTTTGATCGTAAACTGGCCCGTTTCATCAGTCAGGCTTCCTCGATTAGTTCCCTTAATCAAAATTGTCACAAAAGCGGCTGGCTTACTGTCGGCCGTCGTCACCGTTCCCCGAATCGTTCCTCGTCCAGTCTGAGCAACTGCACTTACTCCGGATAAAATCATAAAAAACAATACTGCCCTTTTAAGAAAAAGTACTGTTCGTTGTATAGGTATTGACATGAATTTTGTCGTTCTTATTTAGAATTAGTTTAAATTGAGACAAAATTAGTCGTAGTTTGCCAACCGGATTGACGCAAAAAGAAGTTTGATTACCGCAATAGGAAGAGATTTTACTCGCGACGAGGCTCTCTATCGTTGATCCATGATTTTATCAACAAAAATTATCACCCAACTCAGGAAGCAGTAAATAGCTAAGAAATGGACAACATTACGTGTAAACTGGAAAGCGTTTTGAAAGGGTGTAAGATCTTTAGATGTGTTGCGCTTAAAATTAGTTTAACCCAGCTCTTATTGGGCTACTGAAAACGAAACAATCAATGTCGTGAAACAACGAATTATTCTGGATGAAGCCGACTTGCTTGAGGTTATTGGTGAGCACTGCCTTGACGATTACCAGGCTGGGGGGCTCCGCATCCGTCATTACCAGACGGAGGGGCTTGGTATGCGTGGGAAATTTAAAATGATCGATCTTCCTGATATGCAAATTGTGCATTCTATGGCCAGTCTCCCTTATCAGCTGGGTCTCAATGTCATGGTCGATCAGCCCCTTCTACAAATGCATTTTGGCCTCACCGGCTATGAGTCTGCCACGCTGGGCAGTAATGCCTATGTACTACAGATTCAGCGGAATCAACATAATCTGTTTTATTTACCTACTCACCAAAAAGATTTCTTACTCCATGAGCGTTGCGCCAATTACATAACGTTCGAAGTCAACTTCCATCCTACCTATTTGTCCAAATTGTTGAATGATGAGGTTTCGTTAATCGCCGAATTTTACCGAAGGATGGAAGCAGGTAATGCCACCCTGCTGGGCAAGGAAAGCAGGCCGATTACGTCCGAAATGCATCAGATCATTCAGGCGATCCTGTCCTGTCAGTTTCCTGATCCGCTTCGACAGCTGTATTTGGAAACCAAAGTTCAGGAACTGTTTTTATTACAGGTAAAACAGTTCAATGAAGAGGAATCGCATTCCGTAAAACTGCACCCAGATGATAAACAAAAGTTGTATCAACTAAACGAATTGATCCAAACAACAGGCGAACTTACCTATTCGCTTCCTGAACTAGCTTCTGAGTTCGGCCTCAATATCGACAAACTAAAAAAGGGTTATAAGCAACTATTTAATCAAACCATTTTTGGCCATGTGCATGAGCTACGTATGCAGAAGGCAAAGGAACTACTTCAACGAACGAATCAATCCATCGGCGAAATCTCCCTGCTAACCGGTTATAAAAATCAGCAGCATTTTAGTAAGGCGTTTAAAGACCGATTTGGCACATTGCCTCGCGATATCCGAAGAGAATTATAGGTAAGGTGCAGAAATCGACGGGTTCGTCTGTTACAAATTAACCAGAGATATAGCCTAACGAAACCCATACGTTGATTTCGACTAAAGACCGCATAACTTTACCTGACCGTCGACGTATGCACCCTTTCCTAAGCAAATAGAGCGCATTTCACTAGATCAATATGTTTAAAAATCGAATCGTTCTTCTTATCGTAGTGGCCTTACTGGGTGTTGCAGGCTTCTATTTTTACACGCATCAGCAACCAGCCGGACAGAATGTCGTTGATGGATCGGATCAGCAGACAATTACCGATTTAGCGGGGCATAGGGTTACGCTGAAAAAGAAGATTGAGCGGATCATTCTTTTGCGGAGTAAGGATATTTATGAACTAGCACCCCTATTAGGGGATGAACTGCCACAAAAAGTAATTGCCTGGGGACCCGATCTGAAAACGGATGATGAAGAAGCCTTCGAGAAGTTTACCCAGAAATACCCTTCGCTGAAAAATTTACCGCTAACCGGCAGTGTCTATACCGATGCCCTTAGCGTTGAGCAGCTTATTACGTTGGCCCCTGATCTAGTCATTGCCGATAAATTTCTAATCGAACGAGGGTATAAATACGTCGCCAAACTGGAAGCGTCTGGCTTACCCGTTGTTTACTTGGATGGCTCCAATGATCCATTAACTGGTTCACAGAAAGGTATTGGGTTATTAGGGAAGCTACTAGGGAAAGAGCAAAAAGCGAATGAAATCGTCAGCTACGTAAACGACCAATTGAATAAGGTGGTGACTCGACTCAAAACTATTAAGGAGCCTGTTCCGTCGGTCTATCTCGAGCAGGGCGTCACTGGGCCAACCAAATTTGGCGCTACGTACGGCAGTATCGGGAATCCTAAAGTATATACCTCCTGGGGCATGGTCTTGCACCAACTCCGCGTTAAAAATATTGCCGATGGGGTCGTCGCCAAACAGGAGCCTATCAACCCCGAATACGTGTTGACCGTCAATCCCGATATAATTGTGATTACGGGTCAAAACTGGACGACGACAGCAGGGTCCATGCGATTAGGTTATTATGCCACACCAGCCGAATCGGAAGCGTTGCTCCAAAGGTATACCCAGCGTCCGGGCTGGGCGAATCTGAAAGCGGTAAAAACCAAACGGGTTTATAGCGTTTTCCATAACACGGCCATTATTTCCTGTTTTGCCGCTGTTCAGGCACTGGCTAAAGATATCTATCCACAAGCATTCGCCGATCTGACTCCGGAACAGAATCTACGCGAGTTTTATCGCCGATTTATGCCAATTGCGTATAGTGGTACCTGGATGGTTTCTCTTCACTAGGCAGTTGCGTTAACTTCGTCAGCGAGAGCAGGTTGAATAGGTCAACGGGTTTCTTCTCAGTCGCTTTACAATTCATAACATATACGGGCTCGGAAAGCGTGTACTGGATTACGAGTGCGTAGTCTGCCTGACGATCCCGGTGGCTGAAGATAAACTTCTGGCTATCATCTGAGAGCACCTCGCTTTTGACGAGCGTTAAACTATCGACTTGAAAATCAGCCAGGTGCTTGCGTAGAAAATAGTCAGCCGCCTGCTGGGGTTTCGAATACCAGCTTTGGCCGCGATACTTCGTAAAGTAAAGCTGATTGCTTTGCAGCGTGTCGTAAAACGGCTCGATCTCATCTAACTGAAGATGGCCGTAATAATGACCGGAAGGAACCTGAACCACATTGGGCGCAAACCGGTCGCCGGTGACATGCGTACATTGCCAGACATCGGCTCCCAGTTCGATCAATCGTTTATAGATGGGCAGACCGAACTTAGAACAGCACATATCGACCTTCCCGTGCGTACAAACCAGATACATCGGCTCGGGTAAACGATCCGTTTCATTAGCAAATTCCTGCCGAAAATCAATCGCTAACAAGTCCTGATAGTTATTGATACAGAGTTGTTTAGCAAATGGATCTTCCGGTCGATTGTTAACCAGAAATAGGTGAATGGAATCCCGATTGCTCTGCCCATTTTTAACCAGGAAAATTCTGGAAAAATCACCGTTCTCCACGCCGGTATCTAAAAAAGCCTTGACTTCATCCGGGATAATCGTACTGGTTTCCAGGACTTTCTCCTCCCAGGCGTAATTATATTCAATCAGCAGAAACCGGTGCATGACGGGCGTCGTCGCAAATAGATTTTCGGCCAATTGGACGGCCGTAATCGAACAAAAATTACGCTGTAAAAGAGTCATAATGCATTTACGGTTGGTTAGGGCTGGCGGGTAACAGCCCTTTCAAATTGACAAAAAGTGTGCCATCCTGGTTAGCGTCAACCTGAGCGTCAACGCCATAAACCGCTTGAATCATGCTGGGCGTAATCACGTCTTCGGGTGCTCCATAGGCGTAGACATGGCCCTGATGGAGCACCACAACTTGGTCAGCATAGCGCATCGCCAGATTCAGATCATGCAGCGCGATCAGTGTGGTTAATCCTTTTTGATCGGTAACGGACCGAATCAGGTTGAGCATCTCAAACTGATGCTGAATATCCAGGCTGTTGAGGGGCTCATCAAGTAAGAGAATAGCCGGTTCTTTCACCAGAGCCTGAGCAATCGCCACTAATTGCTGCTGACCTCCGCTGAGTTCATGGATATAGGCCGAGGCTAGCTCACCGATTCCCAGTTCGTCCAGTGTTGTATAAACGTGTTCAATCTGCTCATCACTCACGTACAGCGACAGGGAATTTAACAGGCCCAGGAGCACCATTTCAAAAACGGTGATGGCGGCATCGGTCGCCACCGCTTGGGGCAAATAACTAATCACCTCCGTATAGAATTCCGGATAGGCAGCCCCCACTTGCCGCCCATTGACCTGAATCTGGCCACTCGGCGTCAATACCCCGGCCAGGCATTTAATCAGCGTTGATTTACCCGCTCCATTTGGGCCGATGATCGCCGTTATACCCGCGCCAAACTGTAGTGAAACCCCTTGTAGGACAAAACGATGGGTATACTGATAGGATACATTCGTTAGCTGGAGCATCAAGAATAAGGTCGTTTGGCCGAAAGAATAATTACGAGCAGAAACGGGATGCCAATAATCGAGGTCG
This sequence comes from Spirosoma arboris, assembly GCF_009754945.1. Lineage (GTDB taxonomy): Bacteria > Bacteroidota > Bacteroidia > Cytophagales > Spirosomataceae > Spirosoma > Spirosoma arboris. The sequence continues at coordinate 147,988 of NZ_WPIN01000013.1, read as the reverse complement.
TGATGCCAACCGGGAAAATAGCCCCTGGAATCAACAGTTTGCTAGCAATAGACGACACGGAAAGCATAATAGCGCCCAGAAGTGCAGAGCCGGGCAGCAAAAACCGTTGATCGTCACCCACTAGCCAACGGGCCAGATGCGGAGCCACTAGTCCCACAAACCCGATCGAGCCCACAAAGCAGACGGACACCGCTGTGAGAACGGCGATCAGAATGAGCACGTTTAACCGAAGCTGCTCGACGTTAATCCCCATACTTTTCACCTTGCCATCGCCCAATTTTAAGGCGGTTAATCGCCAAGCATTCCGAATCAATAGTGGTAGAGTCAGCAGCAACACCAGGCTCACGATGGCGATCTGATTCCAGGTAGCTCCCTGAAGACTGCCAAACATCCAGAACACAATGGCCTGTAGTTCATTTTCATGGGCTACGTATTGCAGAAACGAAAGCAGGGAGGTAAAGAGGAAACTGAACGCTACTCCCGTTAGAATGATGGTATGGACTGCTCCATAGCGGGTTTTGGCAATGAGATTGATCAACAAGGACGACAGGATGGCGAACACAAAGGCATTGGTCGGTACGAGCCATAGCTCACTGACCGGGCCTATCCCTCTTCCCAGTACAATGGCTAAAGCGGCCCCAAACGAGGCTGCCGAGGATACGCCCAGCGTATAGGGGCTGGCCAGTGGATTGTTCAGAATGGTTTGCATTTCGGCCCCGGCGACACCTAAGGAAGCCCCCACGACAACGGCCATCAAGGCAATCGGCAGCCGCATGAGCCGCACAATTATCTGCGTGTTGGCGGGTACCGCCGTAGGCTGAAATAGTCCCGCGAATACCTCTTTGGGCGTTAGCCAGGCTGGCCCCGTTAGAATATCAATAAACAGTAAACTAACGACTGCCAGTAAGGCTAGCACGAGCCAGTACATCCTCCGTTTCGTTAGCTTTTTATAGACCTGTCGAGTGGCTAGTACCCGTCCATTTTCTCGACGAACTTGTTTTTGTTGGTTCATTTTAGCGATTTTTTTTATGGTGTCAGGTTCAAAACCTGACACCATAAAATCCAGAATAGTAGCCACGAGCTTAGAGGGTATATTTTATTCCGAACGAAGTCATGCGGGGTGATCCCAGTTGCAACCCATCGCCATCGCGGTAATTGGCCCAGTACGCTTTATTGAGCAGATTGCCGATATTGAGGTGAAGACCTAGTTTATGCTCTTTGATGGCAAGTTGATAGCGAAGACCTGTATCGATCGTCGTCACGTCGGGTAGAAACAGGGTGTTGAGCGCGTTGGTCGGTCGTTTTCCAAAATAATTAACTGCCGCCGTCCAGGTCAGCCCCGTTAGGCCAGGAATTGCATATTCCAGATAAAGTCGGACCTGCTGCTGAGGTACATTGATCGGAATCTTACCCTCGATGGCCGTGTTGTTCGCTGCCTTCTGCATCCGAGCTTTCAGAAATGTAAATCCGCCAATCAGGGTCAGTCGCTGGGTCAGTTTACCCGTTGCCGTCAGCTCGATCCCCTGATGTACCTGACGGCCATCCTGCTTATAGACCTGGTCGGTTGGATCCGTATATTCATTGATCTTGTTGATCCGAAACAAGGCCGTCGTCAGATCCAGTGCACCGATGGTTGCTTTGGCACCCACTTCGTATTGGTCGCTCATACTAGGAGCTAGTTGCTGATTAGCATTCGTGGCCGTAGCGGGAGCGAATCCACCGGCGGCTAACCCCTGCATGTAGGAGCCGTAAATCGACACGGCCGAGATGGGTTTAAAGACGAGCGATGCACTGGGGGTAACCTGAGATTGGGAATAGTTGCTGGTGCTGATACTGGTGGCTACTCCCCCGGCCGTCTGCTGAATCGATGAATAATTGAGCCCGATCAAGGCCTGCCAGGATGGACTAAAACTAATTCGGTCGCTAAGCTGAATGTTGCTAAGCACCTGCCCCTGATAGGTCGTTTGCGTCGTCGCGTAAGCCGGTACGGTAAACGAACTAGGCGCATCGACGGTCGATGTACCGAGTAAGACATTAATATCGACTCCTCGTTGGTAGAAATACTGGGCCACGGAATAACCCGCTGTCAGGGCATGCTGTACGGAGCCCGTTTTCAGATTAGCGTCCAGATAGGCATAGCCGGAATGGGTAGCCTGATACTGGCGTGGGGAATCCCAGTAGATTTCCTGGTATGTGTTCCCCTCATTGCTGGTGAGTTTAGCCGCTACATAGGAATACTTTCGCCACATATCATTGTACCGAAAAGCCGTTCGTAGACTAAAAACCGAATTGAGTTTCGATTCAAGGCCAATCCCAAGCTGCGTTTTTTGGGACTCATTATAGGTCCAGGGCTGTCCATACTGTTTGCTGGGATCAAAGGCCGCTGGTAGTTCCGTCGCAGTTGAAAGGGGAAGGAAATAAGTTTGAAGCCCCTGCACCAGGTAGTCCTGCTGGGTTATATCGAGCTTTAGGTGGGTATTAGCCCAGAGTCGATAATCGAAAACGCCGGAGAACAATGTTCTTCGTTGCTGACCGCCCTGAATATAGGTTGGTCCTTCCTCTCGGTAGGCATTGACCCGGTAGCCCAGTCGATCGTTTGCCATCGTATAGCCACCCAGATCAGCATGGATATACTTCGTTCCGTTTCCATACGAGCCTAACGCAAGTGAGGCCAAAGGCGTGGCCGTGGGTTGTTTGCTGACATAGTTGATGGTGCCGCCAATCGAGGAAAACCCGTAAAGAAAACTGGAGAGCCCATTTAACACTTCGATACGGGCGACATTTTCTAAATGGGGAAACGTAAAACTACGATCCGTCATGCCATCCCGAAGCTCACTTTGATCGGCAGCCGTAAAGCCCCGGATCATCATCCGAGAGAGCGACGAATAGGCATTCGATGAGGCCAGCAGTGCCACGGTGGGATTCGTTTGAAGCGCATCGGCCAGCGTGTGCGCACTCCGATTCTCGATCAAATCACCCGACGTAACGTTGACCGAATAAGGCGTATCCTTTAGTGGAATATTGCCTAAGGGGCCCGTCTGCGCCTGTTCGAATCGGTAGCCATCCTGTGCATTCCCCATCACCAGCACCTCCTCCAGCGTACGACTGGCTGGTTCGAGTGCATAGTTACGAACCGCGTTTTGGGCCAGATCAACCGAGTCGGTTACGGTCGTATACCCAACGTGGGAGAGCCGGATCACAAATCGCTGTTGAGGTAGATTATCCAACTGGTACCCCCCTTTCTCATCGGTCAGGGTACTGCGTTTTAAGTCGACGAGCTGGATGGTAGCCCTGGCCAGTGGCCTTCCACTCGATTTATCGGTCACGGTTCCTGAAAGGACCGTTTGTGCCATCGTCGTACAGGGGATAAAGCCGACGAGTAAGCAGAAATATATAGCTGATTTCATTGAAACATTCACGGAAAGAATTGTTGAAAAATAGAGCCAATAGTCTCCTACAGGCCATGCGACATGCCCGAGTCCCCATTGGCTACTCATGGAGCGTTACACTAGCGTGAGCAGATACCCGAGTAAGGAACTACCCACCACGATCCACATGGCATTGACCGACTTAAATCGAAGTACAAACACCAAACTCAGGGCCAAAATGAGCCCTGTTCGCCAATCGACAATCGCAATTTGGCCCATGCGTAGGCAAACAACCACGATGACGGCCACAGACGCTACATTGACCGCATCCAGAAAGGCCGACATCAGCTTCGACTTTCGGAGTCTGGGCAGCAGTGGATTCAGCAGTGCTACGAATAGGAACGAGGGTAAAAACACACCAACCGTAGCCGTTAGTGCACCGCTCAGACTATTCAACTGCCAGCCAATGAAGGTGGCTGAAGACAGTACGGGGCCGGGCGTAAACTGCCCCACGGCAATCGCATCGGTCAGTACCGTACGTGACAGAACATGCGTTTGTACCAGTTCGGCATCCAGAAAGGCAAATAGCACATACCCACTTCCATACAGTAAACAGCCAACTTTGAAAAAGACCCGAAAGATGGCTAGGTTCATTTCCGATGCCGTCATCGCCAGTATTTGCATCAGAACGCCCGAAAAAAGGTTCGTCCGATTGCGGCCATAGGTTTTGACCAGATAGAGGAGCACCCCGACAAATCCACACCCAAACAGAGCGGCCAACTCATTGACACCGGACAGGCAGGCGACGATGGTTGCGACGCCAAGCATAGCTAATTCGGTGCTTTTGACCGCTTTTTTCGCTAGCGGAATGAGGGCCGATACGATCAGGGCAACAACAGCGGCATTTATCCCATACAGAAAAGGCTGTACCTGCGGCAGGTTGCCATAGAGCTGATAAAGCCAGGCAAAGCCGGATGTGATAACGACGGACGGGAAAATAAAACAGACTCCTGCCACTACTAGTCCTTTCCAGCCCGCTCGCTCCTGACCACAGTGCATGGCCATTTCGGTCGAATTAGGGCCGGGGATCAGGTTCGTAGCCCCGATCAGATCGAGGAAATGGGCGTGACTGATCCAGTTTCGTTTTCGAACCACTTCGACCTCCATTAAGGCAATGTGAGCCGCTGGTCCGCCGAAGGCAATGCACCCCATTCTAAAGAAAAGCCGCGCAATTTCGGCTAAGTCATGAATTTGACGCATGAGGATAAAATTTATTGGTTAGCCATAGGGGAATAGGTTACCAGTTGCCTTTTTCAGCGAAAAGGCACATAGCCATAGCGACCTGCTTTTAAAAGCGTGCTATGCAGCTACCAGCAAAACGTGCGCTCAGACTTCGGGCGGGGGTGAATGGATGGGTAGCGAACGGGAGGAGAAGACTGACAACCCTTCGGGAATACGAATGACGTCGCGCCAGTTGGAAGAACGAAAACAAAAAGTTAATCGTGGACTAGGCGAGAATTCTTTAAGCAGCAGTTTAAGGAGTTGATTATTCTTGCGGTGAGAATCCGTCGCGCCTTTGATATGATCATTCAGAAAAGCCAGCAAATCACTTTGCCAGAACGAGCTTCGTTGCTTTCGTTTGATCTCTAAACCAGCCATGAACAAGGTATCGCCCCGAATTTCCAGACTGACCACATCATAGAAATGTCCGTGATACCGGAAACCATCGGATGTTGTCCGAGCCATCGTATGCACATCAGACTTGTTGACTAGTGGAATCTGAAACTCAATCAGACTATCGGTTGCCCGGTAGACTAAAAGTCGTTTCGATAAATCGGTCTCGGCCTGCCACCAGAGTCCTACACACACCAGCACATAAGCCAGTGTGTGGTAAAGAAACAGGACAAACAGAGCTATTGAGACCGCTTTCTTCATACCATTTGACGTCAACCAATTCCAAAAATGGCATTAAATTTCCAAACGAATTGACTTTCTAGACTAAATCTAAATTAAAATCTGTATCCCTATGACTGTTTCAAGGCTAAAAACACGTAGTCATCCTGTGAAAGACTAAGATAATCCTAAACTAGGTTATGTAGACTTTCTTCCTTTTCCCGGAAAACACGTTTAACGATCTATATTTTATTTTCTAGTCAATGGCAGCAGTTTATGGCTGTAGGCTTCGGAATCATGACAAACAAAAAGCTGTAGTATGCCGAAATGCTTACTAATTGTCAAGTTAATTCAGTTTATCCAGTTGCCATTGTGGTACACTCATTCAATCCATCCCCTGTACACGCATCGACTCGATTTAGCTGCCAATTGACTTCGTCCGTGTAAAAACAGGCGGTTGGGTACAAGGACAAGATCATTCTGTTGAGCTCTATACGCTATAGGTTTCTTTTTAGCTAAGGTAACAGCCAAATAGTCAAGGGCTTGCCTGGCTTTTAGACCACGACTGTCAACAACTTCTGGCTGTAGTTCTTTATCCCAACGCCAACGAAAACAAATACCCTTTTCATCAAACCCTAAGAGCGGCCCTACCCATTCCCATTCATCACGCGCAAGCCTTATGTGGCTAATCGTAAGAGCCTCGATTACCCACCAGGGTAGGTCTACCAACAACTGATGAATTGGATAAAACCAACTGATGCCACCCCCTGCCTGGTCAATCTGCTTGAAATACAGCAGAAAAAACTGTGGTGGAACTGGAAGCAAATTCCCATCTGTGTGCCAATCAAGTTCCAACTCTGTATCCCCGATCCCGCTGACATTTTGTTTAACCTCAATGGTGCGAATGGTGCCAAAAGGCGGGTTAACTGGTGCGGAACCACGAAGGCTCTGTACGAGTAGGTCGAACTCAACTTTCGTAACTGCGGTATTGGTAACAGAAATCGTGTTACCATATTTTTTCAGGGTGTCTGTTGTTATGACATTGTGGTGCTGGAGCGAATCCACACAGTCATTAAATCCCTCGAGCCATTTTTTAACTAATTCCAACGTATACATTGTTTTCTTGCTTTTTTCTTTGAATGGCTGTAGAGATAGTCCGAGGCTGTAATTTCCAATAATATAAACTAATTGTTAGCTTTTTCTGGACAGTAAGAGCATGCTTAATTTTGTTTCCAGTTAAAAGTAGCTGAGCCAGTTCACTAAGGTAGATGAAGTTTAACTTACTGTCCAGTCAAACGTAGCAGGTCCATCCTGTTGTACAGTACATCTATAAGTTCAAAGCCAAGATCCCAAAGTTGGATAGTCACTGTTTCTTATTCGTTTAGTTATTGCTTTTTAGTCAGCCAACCCATGTAGATGGATGTTTGAAAAAAGCGCAGGGGAGCTTCAAATCCTGCTTCAACACATAATTCTGCCAATCTTGTCTCGGAAACCGGATAAAGTTCATGCTCTATCCGATTTAGGCGATTCGTTACTTGCTCATCGTCCAAGCCATCTGGCAAAAGCAATCTTATACTAATTTGAAATGTCTATGACGTATATTCACACATGGATTATAGTAGCCACATCACCCAATCGGTTGACGAATTACGTCTAGCTGAAGCTCGCCAAAAACTCGCTCGAAATCGAGATCGAATCCGTTTCCTGCGCCTGCTTAAAGAAGGAAAGGCAGCGAATCAACGACAAGCGGGCGAAGCCATTGGGCTGGCCCTTCGGCAAAGCCAACGCTTGTGGCAGACTTACTGCCAAAGTGGACTTACTGCGCTCGTTGAGCCAACTTACCAGCCTGGCTTTGGTAAACTATCCGCTTACCAACTTAGTCAACTTCAGAACTGGCTGCGACTCGATGAAGCCCAAACCCTAGAACAGATTCAAGGCTACATCCAGCAACGATGGGCCATTGACTATACCCTGAGTGGCCTTTGTAAACTCTGCCAACGCTTGAAAATCAAAGCGAAAACAGGCCGTCCCGTTAATCGGCGACAAGATCCCGCTGCCCTGCAAACGTTCAAAAAAACTTTAGCCAATTAGCCCATCCGTATGCACAACAAGCCCATTTTATTTGAAGATGAAATGCGCGTGGGCACCCGTACTGAGCTGGGTCGTAAATGGGGGCCACAAGGGCATCGCCCGCTAGCTCCCATTCACATTGGCTATTCTTTTGTTCACCTGTTTGTGGCTTTAGCTCCCTTAACTGGATACGTTTTCGCCATGTTTCTACCCGCCCTCAATAAAGCCTGTTTCCGCTTATTTAGCCAACAGTTAAATCAGGAACTGAGCCACCCGACGCTGCTAGTTGTTGATCGAGCCACTGCTCACCAAGCCTCCTTGGTGGCCGATACTCAACTGATGCTGGCCCATCTACCCACAGCCTGTCCAGAATTAAATCCAGTAGAACGTTTCTTTGAAGAAGTGCGTCGGCAGTTGAAGAGTCGGGTTTTTGAGACGCTCGACCAAGCCCAGACTTGTGTTGAGCTAGTTTTACAGACCTACTTTGCAGAGCCAGAGCGCGTCATTGAATTGGCGGCTTACCCCTATATCAGAAATACGTCATAGACATTTCAAATTAGTATTAGGATGCCTAAATTTTGTTTAATGTGGACCTTATCGCTAGTAATATCCAGCATGACAAAGGGCGCACCCGGTGCTAATCGTTGGGAAATGGCTTTGAGCAAGTTCAGTTTGGCACCCTGATCATCAAGAAAATGGAGAACTAGTAAGAGGGTAGCGGCTCCATATTTTCTTGCCGGGTCAAGATCAGTCAATAGCCCTTCAATCAGGGTTACGTTCTTGTAATCTCGTAGTTTTTCCCGTGCCTGTTTAATCATATCAGGCGAAGGGTCTATTCCGGTTATGTCCCAATCCTTAGGCACGTGGATAAATCGTTCAATTTCTTGCCTGTTCCACAGCCGACTACCAGCAAATCTTTAGCGGTCGTTTCGCTCAATAGCTTGGGCAAGCAGTATAAGAAATAATGATAATTCGGTATCCAGATTTCTACAAACTGATTGTAGCCAGTTGCCCGTTCATTCTCAAATAGTTCTACGTTGTTCATATTATAATAAGTGGACGGTTAACGTTTTTCCTATCGATGATTTCTTATTTGCCTTAACAGCTCTATCGCTCACCACTGCTCTTCACATCGTCGTTGTCGACACCCCGGCGACTGCGCTGGTTGCCAGCCTCTCCGAATTTCCAGTTTAGGGTGACTTTAAAGGCTCGGTTATAATAGCGATTGGCCGTTGTGGATTCAAAACTGGAAGCGATTATTACATCACTGCGGCTGGCAAACGCCTGAAACGGATTGACAGCCGAGAATCCAATCGTGACCTTGGTTTTCGGAAACTCTTTTTTCACGGCCAAACTATAATACAGCCAACTTGTTTGGTAACCCTGCAAGGTTATCGCCCGCGAATCGTAATCACCAAAAGCTTGTAATGTGTAATGCCCAGCCAGTTTATACGTAGTATTTACGTTAATCCCTGCGCTCCAGCCTTCACTTTGTATTCCCAGATAACGACTCTGAAAATTGAGATAGCTTAAGCGGGCATTGCTGCCCAGGCTCCAGTCAGGTAAGAGCGAAAACGAAGTAGATACATTCATGCCGTACTGCTTGTTGGCAGCCACATTCTGTTTGGTGGTCGTTGACACGCCTGACGTATTAACTTGGATCACATCTTCAATGGAGTTAGCCGTTTGCTTACCAAACAGAGTTGTATTCAGAAATAAGCCTGAAGGGGCCGACAGGCTATAGGAAAGCTCCCCCTGATGCATGACTTCCGGACGAAGATCGTGATTCCCTGTCACCAGATTACGGGCATCACGGGCGTCTATATTGGGATTTAGGTCAATGATCGACGGACGTGAAATCCGTTGCGTATAACTCAACGTCAAGCTATTACTATCTCGCCATTTTTTGACCAGTGTTGCACTCGGTACCCAGTTGGTAAACTGATTAGTAAATGGTAACAGTGTAGTTTGAAAATGGCCATTCAGATAGGTTTCTTCCAGTCGTATACCGGCCTGGGCAAACCAGCCTCCCGAGGCTGTCCATTTGGCTTGTGCGTAGGCAGCCAACACATTCTGGCTATAATCGAACACATTCGTCCGGGCCGCACTGATTTGAAGCTGAGCCGGATCGGTGGATGAACTGATCAGGGTAGTATAGCCACTCGTTACGTCCCGCAACACCGTTTTCAGACCAATTTCCAATATTTTTTTGCCGTCTCGGGCAAGTGGGTGGGCGTAATCGGTCTGAAACGTCCACTCGTTGGTATGCATGTGATTGTTATTCTGCTCCTGATACAAGAGCCTGTTTTCCAGATCGACTTGGCGGGCGTAGTAATTAAAATCATCCCGGAAATTATTGTTGTACTGGCCAATGATAAAAAACGACTGTTCGGGTTTGCGGAGTCGCTTCAGGTAACTCAGACTTACCTCCAGTCCTTCATTGGGAGCCCCTTGGGTCTGGGTTTGCTGAAGAAACGCCTGTTGCTGAGTGCCCTGCTGAATCTGGTATTGCTGGTTGCTGCTGGCGGGCCAATTGCCAAACCACCAGGCCGCCGACATACTAATTACCTGGCTGGAGTCAGCTTCGTAATTAGCCGACACGTCTCCCGAACCGTGTGGCCGGGCATTATTCATAATCAATTGCTGATTTAGCTGATACGTACCGTCGATTGATTGGCGAGTAAGATTACTTTCCGTTTTTACGCGAGAACGGTGCAGGTGCGCATAGGCGTTGATGTCCCATTTCCCTGTCGAGAAGGCCACCCGTGGATTAAATACAGCTTCCAGATTACTAAAACCGGCTTCCATTGCACCACTAAGCTGCGACAGGCTTTTCTTGGTAATGATATTGATTACTCCAGCGGCCCCTTCGGCTTCGTAGCGGGATGAAGGGCTGGTGATTACTTCAACCGATTTGATGATGTCAGAGGGAATCATGTTCAGCGCGTCGGCGGGGTTACGGGCCATCTGCCCGGAATAACGGCCATTGATTAGAATTTTCAGATTTTGACTTCCCCGCATCCGTACATTCCCGTCCGCATCAACGCTCAGAACAGGGGCTTTCCGCAGCACATCGGCAGCCGTTCCACCCAGATTAGTCACGTCGTCCTCGGCATGATAAACCAACATGCCTGGCTTCTGTTCTACCAGTTGGCGTTGCCCCCGCACCGTGATGCTTTCCAGAACCTGTACATCGGCAGCCAAAAAGATTGGGCGTAATTCCTGACTCGTTACTGACGGCTGGACGATACAGGGAATCCGCCTGGTCCCATAGCCAACAAACGATGCGAACAAAACATAATTTCCCGCCTGTGCAATGGGTAGGGTGAATACCCCCTCGCTGTTGGTATAGGTAATAGCGAGGGTCTTTTGCGCGCTATCCTGGACACTAACCGTCGCATACTCAATGGGCCTTTGGGTTAACGAGTCGATGACGGTTCCTTTCAGGGAATGGGAGGTCACTGCTAACGGGTGGACTTGAGCCACAACCGTTCGATCAACTTGAATTACTCCAAAAATTAGGATAAACAATACGTATATTTTCGTCAAATGCATATTACTGAGGGTTTGGCAAGAGGTTGATCAGCGCCTGAATCTCGGCCGTGACCAGATCGGGTTGTTCTGCCTGAATCATATGGCCACTTTGGCTGGCTTTTACCAACCGACTGTTCGTGGATAGGTTTAATAGATCGCGGTGGAGAGTGGCCACGATTTGTCGGTATTCTTGTCCTTCTTTTCGCGGAAATCCCTGGGTTCGTATCGACGAAGTTCCCGTAATTACTGTTAGTGGGATTGTTCCGAAAGACGTGTATTGCTCAGCATCGGCAAAATTCCGGTCATCATTGGCGACCTCATCAAAAAGGGTATTAACCGATCGGTAAAAATAATCGCGGGCATTCCGATTAAACCATTGATCGATTGGTAACTCGTTTGACAGCGGAACGAACGTAAATAGAATACGGTAAATACCTGTGTTTACCAGCAATTTGACCAGCCAGCGTGGAGGAGCTCCCAAGGTTTTCAACAGCTCAGGCGAGGCTTTTTTCAGTTGCAACGGATGAGCGGATTCGGCTAGCACGATGCCGCTAATATCGTCACGGTGCTGCTGAATAAAGGGTCTCATATAAATGCCCCCCATCGAATGGGCAATCATGATGTAGGGCTTGGGACAGGCCGTTTTTTCCAGAAGCTGGGCCAGTTCGGTCGAAACGGTCTCGTTCGTAATAGGGCGCTGACTAGCTTCACTTAGAAATAAACCACTACAGTCGTAGGAGATCGTTACGGCCTGTTTGGCGACGCTATCCTGAATCGGTTGCCACATGGTATGATCGCTTCCCAGCCCGCAGACAAACACGACGGTGCATGGTCCCTGCCCTTTTTGGACGTAGTGAACAAGGTGCCCATCGATTTCGACGAACGTTTTACCATCCAGCAAAGTCTGCTCAAGTTTCCAACGGGTATAGTACTCAAACAAACTACTACCTGCCAATAACGTAAGCAGTACGATACCGATCCATTTAACCAATTTGCCAATCAATCGTACCATGCTAAATTTCAGAATACTAAAATCCTAAGCTGAGGAGTATAATGGCTTCCTTAGACTTGCTTATTCGTTGAACTGCCCTAAAACAGGTAAGGAATAAGTCGTTTAGTGGTTTTCATATAGTGCCGATACTGGTCGCCAAACTGGTCGATCATGAGTTTTTCCTCATCCGGAATGCGCACTACAAACAGAATGGTCATACCGACAGACATCGTGAGGCTGTAGAACCAGTTGGCCGTGAGCAGTCCGAAGGAAACGACCCAGAGTAGCATGTCGGCATACATCGGATGGCGTACGTAGCGGTAAAGCCCCGATACTACGAGTTGATGCTGAGGTCGGATTTCCAGCACAGGCTCCAGTTATCACCTAGTTGCCTATGAACTCTATAAAAAAGCCACATGGCATAAGCACCTATCAGAAACCCTACCACTCTCACTCCATCAGGCAGGGATAGTTGCCCAAATGAGAGCCAATCGGTAAAGAGCCAAAGCAGCCCTGGAGGAGCTAGCGAAAGGGTTACGATCCCCACTAGTACCCGTTCCCGAATAGGTTCACGTTCAGGTATTCTATGAGCATGAGTCGTTTTATAGCGTTGCTGAAAATAGAATCGGATGCCATTCATGGCGATCACCAGTAACCCCAAACTTATTTTATAGATTAATTCATTCATGAGGTATTCATTCTAATTGACGACGAATAAGACTTACTCTTCACTTACCTGCTGGCAGCTAATTCCTTCCCGCTGAAGCGCGTCGATTACTTCGTTGGTCGTCAGTGAATCGCTAGTAAGCGTCAGCAAATGAGTTGCTTCCAGTAGATCAACGTTAAGTTGGCAATACCGACCATGCAGACAAGCTAAACCGCAAACAGCCTGTTGAAATCTGCCCATGCAGTCAATGTTGGTTCTAAATCGGAGCGTTTTCATCGTTCATTATGAGCTAGTCTCGATCCGAAACAGATTTGCATCTAGAAACTGGTAAAAATCAATCATCACTAATGCTCCATTGAGCAGTGTTTGTAGATCTATCAATTCGTCGACGGCGAACCGAAAGGCTTCGCCGTCGCAGTTGGGTGGACAAATGTCAACTGTGTGAGAGAATGGTGATTGGTGAAGCGGGCTTTTGACTTGTACCAGTTGATTAATCCGACAGGCGAATTGTCTTAACCGCTCCTGACAAACCCAAATCTGCAATGCGCCAAAATCAATGCTGTATTCGGCACTGTAACAGCAATAGGTAATCTGGCCATAAACGCTGCAAAATAGAGGGTAACTTACCTGATCCATTGGATATTTCTAACGTCTTTTAGACTACCTGATGCTTAACTTACCCAACCAACTTGGGCATAACACTCGGCAAAAGTAGACACTATTTATAATTATTCTAAATAATGGATGTAAATTTTTGGCTCGACAATTAGCTTAGACGAATCGATTCATAAAGTGTATGGATTTGATACCTATCCACCCAATTGAATACATACAGCCTTGGTTAAAGAAGGTTGTTTCCGAAAAAGAAGCGCTTTAAAATGTTAACTGCCAGCTGAGTAGGGAATCGAATGCCGGTTTAGTAATGCGCCTTTCAGACACAACACCTTTAATTTCTTAATGACGAAAAGAGGTGTGTCCAGTATGTGGAAAAATCTTTAGATAAGATAAGACCACCGCTAGGTAGCGAGATACCGAAAAGAGGTAGCTCAAAAAGACCAATGCATTTTTATATATCAATAAGAATAATCTATTGCACTTTTAGAAGCAATATTAAAAAGGCATTAATGCTATTTGGAATGAATATAAATAATGACTTAGTTTTGTGCCACTGTTTATAAAATCTTGGCCTGTAGCTGCAACTACAGATCAAGAGTTGACCAGTTTAAAGAAAGCCTTGGGGCAGCTTTAAGCGGTCTGTATAAATAGAAAGAGCCGGAGGGCTGCAACCATCCGGCTCGGCCTGTCGCTAGACAGGTGCTGTACAATGGGGTAACATCATAAAGCAAATGCAAATTAACAAAATTCTGCATGTAGGACTTCTATGTCTTCTTACATTTTGTAGCTGGGCCCAACAAACGGGCGGCAGTCTAATAGGAACTATTCGGAACGCTGAGGGTCAGGCACTACCGGGAGCCTCGGTTAGTCTGGCCGGCCGAAGCCGGGGAACGTTCGCTAGTTCAGAGGGAACATACCGGCTAGATAACATAAGCGCTGGAAAACACACGGTTGTCATCTCGTTTGTTGGCTATCAGAAAATTAGCCAGGTGGTTTACCTACAAGATGGTAAGCCGACGCGGCTGGACGTCAATCTTAAGCCAGAATCCAATGATTTAGATGTGGTAACGATAGTCGGTCGTACCGAAGTCCAGGAGGTGAACCGGCAATCGTTCAATGTTACGGCCATTGATGCCAAGCAACTCTACAATTCTACGCTTGATCTTAGTAGCGCTCTGGACCGGGTTTCTGGTGTACGGGTTCGCGAATCAGGAGGTGTCGGCTCCAATTTCAATCTTTCTCTAAACGGTTTTTCTGGCAGTCGTATCCGTTATTTTATTGACGGAGTACCAATGGACAATTTTGGTTCGTCGTTTCAGATCAATAACATTCCGATCAATATTGCTGAACGGGTTGAAGTCTATAAAGGGGTTGTTCCGATCTGGCTGGGTTCAGATGCGTTGGGCGGGGCGATCAACATTGTTACCGGCGACAGGTTTCGGAATTATGTGGATGCTTCGTATTCCTTTGGCTCATTCAACACACATCGTAGCGTAGTAAACGCGGCTGTTACGAGCAAGAGTGGCTTTACCGTGCGGCTAAATGCCTTCCAGAATTATTCGAATAACAACTACAAAGTAACGGTTGATGCCGCCGATATCTATACCGGGGCATATACGCCGAATGCCGTAGTCAGGCGTTTTCACGACACCTACCACAACGAAACGGTTATTGCCAGTGTGGGTGTGGTGGGCAAAAAATTCGCGGACCAATTGCTCTTCGGTATCACGCTGGGGAAAAATTATAAGGAGTTGCAAACGGGCGCTCGCATGGTGGCGGTTTTCGGTGGCTGGCACAGACGGGGCAACATTGTGATGCCTACACTAAAGTACCGCAAAACAGACCTTATCAAAGGTCTCGATGTGACGCTGAACGCGAATTATAACCTGGGCAAAGAACAGAACATCGATACGCTGTCGGCACGATTTGACTGGTACGGGAATTCAAAACCGAATCCGAATGGAGAAGGTCGCGGCCGCAGTCTGTCGAAATACGGCAACAACAATGGACTTGTCACGGCTACGGCCAACTACAAACTATCGGATCGGCAAGCCATTGCGGTGAGTAACGTATTCAGTACGTTTTACCGAAAAGGTACGGATGCATTTAACGAAAGTTTCACGCAGGGCGATGTACGACCCCGACTGGCTAAAAATGTATTGGGTGTCGGCTATACCTACGATGAAAAAGATAAATGGATCACCTCTATCTTCGGGAAATATTTATACCAGAATACGCCCGGACAGCCTTCTTTCAATAAACTTGGCTTTGGAGTAGCTGCCAGTTATTTCCCGACACCCGGTTTGCAGTTGAAAGCATCTTACGAGCAGGCCAATCGGTTACCTGAAGCCAACGAACTGTTTGGGGATGTGGAATTAGTGCAGGGTAATCTTTCCCTAAAACCCGAGCAAAGTCAGAACATAAACGTGGGGTTCAACTACAGTTTTACGGCTAAAGATGTCCACCGTTTTCTGATTAATGCAAACGCTATTTACCGCTATTCCGATAATTACATCTATTCCCGATTCAATCAGAATCAATCCTCTTTGGTGCTGGATAACCTCGACGGCGTGTTTACCCTTGGCGGTGAAGGTGAGGTCAGATACTCTTACAAAAAATTCGTATCGGCTGGAGCAACCCTCACGTATCAGAAGCTGGAGAATCGACAACAGTATGTGTTTGACAGCAATGGCAACCTTGTCCTGAGTCCAGTTTACAAGGATCAAATGCCCAATATCCCGTATTTCTTCGGTAACGCAGATGCCTCGGTAACGCTTCGGGATCTCGGACAAAAGGGAAGCGTGCTGAACATCGGCTACAATATGCTGTATGTGCACAAATTCTGGTTGTACTGGCCCAGCCGCGGGGGTGATAAACTGAGTATTCCCCAGCAGGTTAGTCATGACCTGAATGCGGTCTATAGCCTGAAAAATGGTAAGTACAATATCGGACTGGAAGTTCGCAACATCACCGATAATCGCCTGTACGACAACTTCAGCTTACAAAAGCCCGGTCGCGGCTTCTACATTAACCTTCGCTATTTCTTCAATTCGTTTAACATATAATCTCTATGAAATTTAAATCGACTCTCGCGCTAGCTGTTGCTGCGGGAATTATAGCATCGTGTAGTGACAAGAATGACCCTGCACTCGATAACCCAGGTAATTTTATATTGGCGGTTAGTCCGGCCGCTTCTACAGGTGTGGCTGATTATCTGCTAACAGCTCAAAATCTGGATACAGGCACCATTTCAACGGCAGGTAACGGGGTTGAGCAGGATGGCACATACCGCTATTACGTAACCCACAACGGAAAATTCTTCAGTATGCTGTACGGTCAGGGCAACCCCGGTGCCGTTACTGCCTACAACATCCAGAATGGCAAGCTGACCAAACTGACCAATTTTCAGACCGAAACCGTACAGGCTTTTGCGCCAGTTAACGATGATCTGTTGCTGTTTAAAATTTCACGAAGCCTGACTGCACCTACCTCTAGCTGGTATAAGGTCAATACGAACAGCCTGACCATCTCTTCGGAAGGAACTGTGAATACCCTCGATGTGACCGGGCTGGGCGAACTGGCTCATTTCACCTGGATCAAACAAGTGGGTACGAAGCTATTTGCTCCCTATCAAACGATCAACGATCGGAGCTTCAACACCGCTTATCCCAATCAAGCTTCCATTGCGATTTATAACTACGCCGACATGAAACTTGACAAGGTGATCACCGATAAGCGGACTAGTTTTATTGGTGCGTATTTCACAGACGGCCTTTCCGTTCAGGAAAATGGGGATATCTATGGCTATTCTCCGGCGGCTGCTACCACCGGCGGAACGATTTCTACCACCAAACCCTCGGCAATCTTAAAAATCACTTCAGGGACTACCGAGTTTGACCAAAGCTATTTTTTCGACGTGGAAGCCGCCAGCGGTGGAATGAACATTACGTCGTGGCTGTATCTAGGCAACAATACGTATGTCGTAAACGCTGCGGCAAAGGCGGAAAAAACGTCTGGATTCCCGGCTGGAAAGCGAGTAGGTATCGTAAACGTAGTGGATAAAACCTACAAAGCCGTTACAGGCATGCCCGACGTAGCCAGCATCTCCAACCTGACCAAAACCAACTATTCTCCTAAAGATGGTAAAACGGGCTATATCGGCGTCAACTTAACGGATGGCACCAGCTACATCTATAAAATTGATGCCAGCACGCAAACCGCTACCCGCGGTCTGAAAGTGGAGGGTGGATCCGTTACCGCCGTACAAAACCTGAAATAAGATACCCAATGCTGTAGAACCGGAAGGCGCTGTGTTCTTCCGGTTCTACAGTTTATACAACACATCGGGCAAATCATGCCTAATTGCTTATGATTACCACCTTGTACTTCATCCAGTTTGTCGCCTTTTACCTGTGGCAAATTACGGCTCCCAAACGTCAGCCCATAGGCGGTTTATGGGCCTACGCGCAAACGAATAAATCGCAAACGCGTCTTATCGGAGCGGCCTTGGCGCTGATTGCCTGCGTGGGCTTCGTCATGCAATGGGGTTTGGCGAGCGGTCTGTTTGGCTTTGTTGTGGGACTGATGGCCGTTGGTTGCCTTTCGGTGGTTATCGAGCCGTTCAATTACCTCCGTGTACCGAGTGTTGCCGCGATCTATGTTAGTTGTGTGATCCTAGAAATAATCCTTTAGCTATGCCAGCCAATAAAAAATACCTAACAAAATCGCCCTGGATAAAATTGTCTAAAATCCTGGCGGGTTCACTGGGCGGCTATTTAGTAACCATCAGTTTTCACGTAGCCCTGACCCGTGTATTCCCTAAAGAATACATCATGGTAACCTCGTTCATAACAGGTTATCTGCTTTGGGCAACGCTTTTATTGGTTGCTTTCCTGATCCCGCAAGCCTGGAAAACCTGGGCCATTTATGCACTAGTAATAGGAGTCTGTTCAGGCATTTACTTTAGTTAGAATCGGTTCCAATTATGGATAACAGGAAATACAATATCTATTTCAACACGCATACGGTCAGTGGCATCATTATCTGCGCGATTTTGTATGTCATGTTCTTTGCCGGTTCGTTCTCGTTCTTTAAGGACGACCTGGCCTCGTGGCAAAAAAATGAGTCCTATCTGAGCCACAAAGCGGGAGTAAAAAAGGATTTCAACTACATCCTTGATTCACTCGCTAAACATCATAACCTAAAAGGGCGCGATTTTGATTTGACGATGCAACGGCATCAGTCGGGCGTATACGTGTCCATGACGGCCTCGCACGATCCGATCGTACAAAAACTGAAGAAGCCGAAAAAGAAACCGGAAGGCAAACGCGGGCGGGGCAGAGGCCGGGGCGGAGATGATGATTCGGCGTTCTTTACCTATGATTTCAGCAAACAGCAGGAAGCTGATTACGCATCCAGCTATACCATCGGTGAATTTTTGTACCGGTTGCATTTTTTAGCGCAGGTAAACCAGGTTTTCCCTTTTAGCATTGGCGTACCTTTTGGCTACCTGCTGGCCGGTATTGTCTCGTTTATCTTTCTATTCGCCTTGATCACGGGGCTGCTGCTGCACTGGGACAAGATCGTATCGAATTTCTTTACGTTCCGACCCTGGAGTAAACGCAAAACGCTATGGACCGATCTGCATACGGTTCTGGGGGTGATCGGTTTTCCGTATCAACTCGTGTTCGCGGTTACGGGCGTGATCCTGATCTTTAATTCCTTCCTCATTATTCCCTACACGAAGTTATTTTACAAGGGCGATGAAGAAAAAATTTATCAGGATCTGGGGTACGGCGTAAAATCGGAATTTGCATATGCGAATAAGGCATTGACCACCAAATTCGATATTAATCAACTGGTTACGCACACCGAACAGAAATGGCAACAAAGCGATATCAGTTTGATCGCCATCCGAAACTACGGGGATGAAAACATGCACGTAGTGATCCAGGGAAAGCCCCATACGGATGCCCAGCTTACTGGACAGGGAGAACTGATTTACCGGATACGCGATCAGAAGATCCTTTCGGAACGGACTCCACTGTCAACGTCTTCGTATATACACACAGTCCGAGGACTTATTTTACACCTGCATTTTGGTGATTTTGGGGGCAGACCTCTGCGCGTAATCTATTTTGTGTTGGGGATTCTAGGCTGTATCGTCATTAACTCAGGGGTAATGATCTGGCTGGTAGCCAGGGACAACAAGAATATACCCGCCCGTAAACGGACATTCAATTTCTGGACGGCTAATGTGTATATCTCTTCCAGCTTAAGCCTGTTGCCAGTTACGGCGTTCACGATGACTGCCCTACTGTTTCTTAATAAACCGGGACAATCGACCCTCTATCATTGGTACTTTTATTCATGGCTCGCTCTGGGCGTTTATTTCCTGGTTCGGAAAGATCTCGCCCTGGTGAATCGGCAATCGCTATTCTTATCCGTGGTAACCTGTTTTCTACTGCCGCTAGCTGATGGTGTCCTTCGCGGTAACTGGTTTTGGAACACCTTTACCCATGGCGCTTATGACATCCTGTTTATCGATGTGCTTTTTCTTTCTCTATCGATATGTAGCGGGGCAATTCTGTGGAAGATCGAGCAGAAAAAGCCTGCTCAGCCAAGTTCAGTACTGGTAACGGAGAAAGTTGGGCAGTTAGGCAATGCTTGATACGCTTTATCCTTAACTGATACCACACCAGTACATCCAATCTAATTAATCGTCTATTTAAACTGCCCTGTCATGAACCGATTCAGCTTGCTTATTCTGCTAATTTCACTTCTTAATTTCACAGACGTATATGCTCATGCGTTATGGATACAAACCAACTCAATTGGTAAAAAGAGTCAGAAACAAACAGTTACCATTCTCTACGCCGAACCCGGCGAAACGCCCGAAAAAGTAGCTGATTGGTATTCGGATGTCAGCCAGTTTGACCTGTGGCTTATTAGTCCCGATGGGCAGAAAACCAAACTCCCCGTCACCTCAGTTCAGGACCATTTTATCGCCGAATTTACCCCCGAGCAGGATGGTGTTTATACCCTAGCGGTAGGCCATGTTGCTAAGGAACTGGGTGGCACAACCAAATATCAATTTAATGCTACCGCTACCGTAAGTGTGGGTAAGGTCAGCACGGCATCCCAAGCCACGCCAAACGAACTGAACGTAGCCCTGACCCAGGCAGACAAGACTCCTAAAGTTGGACAGACAATTTCACTGGCGGGCTATTTTAAGGAAAAACCATCCGAAAAACTTCATGTAACGGTTTCTTCACCTAGTGGCTGGATCCGGGAAATCCAGACCAAAGCCAATGGTATAGCCGAATTTACCCCCCTTTGGCCGGGTCGCTACTGGATTGAAGCGTCAAAAACCGAAAAACAAACTGGTGAACAAAATGGCAAAACGTACCAGTCGGTCTGGCGATGTGCAACCTACGTAGTGGATGTAAAGTAATCAGATTGAGTCGTGTAAATTGACCGGTAGTTGCAGGTCCTGCAACTACCCTAACGATCTGTTAATGAAATATGTACTAGAGTTAATTTTATTAATTAGCCTGATTAATCCGGCGTGGGCACAAATCGATTTACCCGGCGACATTCAGGGGCAATTGCTTAAGCCCGATCATCAGCCTGCCGCCTTTGTCCGTGTATTAATTCGGAACGGGTGCCGACGAACCGTTACCAACCAGTATGGACAGTTTACGTTCGGTCAGTTGCCTCCCGGTCAATACATAATCCGAATTGACGAGCCGGAACTGGAATCTCAGCGCGAAGTTGTGACTGTTGTTGGTGATCAGTCGACCCAGTTTCTGCTAGTAGTTACCCCCAAATTGAAATCAATATCAGCTGATGAACCGGTTTGGGTAGATGCCCAAACGTACCAGCTAAAACCGTTGTCTCAGGGATGGTCGCTTAAAAACTAGCTAATGCTACGCTCACTAGCCTTATTACGTACCCTGGTTAGGCTTTGATAGCCTAATGATACCTAATGAGCATACCAACCTCACTCTCAGCTAGCTCATGGCTGGGAGTTATAAATAGATTCATTAAAGCACGATCACCCAAAACGCGAATCGTCCACCATAATCCGTCATTTGTCGGACAAATCACCGATCTTCGCCAGTTACTTTTGCCAGGCAAATTAATGAATAGCTATGGCAAATATCATAAAAAGAGCCGCCTTTAAGCTGATGGAAAAAACATTGGCCGAACACGCCAACGTATTGGACGTCAGAACATGGAATCCCGCTTCAATGGTTGAAATTGACTTATCCCTTCCGACCGTGGATATGGATAAATGGAAAACGATACCCCGGCTGAAGTGCAAAGTGGATGAATTTGAATACCGCGATTACACCCCTGCCTGGTAGGAAGCGGAAAAGGGAATCTGCACGCTGTATGTTGAAACCGGACATAACGGGGCGGGTAGCCGCTGGGCTCAACGTGTTCAGCCGGGTGATCAGGTCATTGTAGGCCCTGCTCATGCCGCCCTCCTACCCGCAAAACCAGGTAAGATTTTAGGTCTGGTTGATGGGAGTGCGCTTGGCCATATGCTGGGATTAAAGCAGTTGACCGACCCAGTTGAGCATCCTCTGGAAATAGGCGTATTTCTCCAACATGACTACCAAATTCCAATTGAGTTACGCCATGAAAATCCGGAATTTGAGTTTATTCGCCAACCTGAAGGGAGTAGTAGTAGTTTGGATACCTTAGAAAACTGGACACGTAACAAAGATTTAATTGAGTACAGTTCGATTTATATTGCGGGCTATATACCCATGGTTCGGGAATTGCGGAAAAAGCTGAAAACCAGAACTCATTATAACACGACTATCTATGCACACGGATTTTGGCGATAATCACCCACTACGATCTGTGGCCAAAGACCCGATACTGGTCTATCAAATGGATGAACATTCGGAAGGGATAGCCCTGTTCAAGTTGCCGCTTCCGATGCTTCAACAGTATCAGGACGAATTGGCTCATCCGCACCGGCATGATCATTACACCTGTTTTTTTCTCGAAGAGGGCACCATAACCACTTGCATTGATTTTCAGCCCGTAACAATTAATAAAACGTCTTTCCTGTTATCGTATCCAGGTCAAATTCATCAGGTTGGCTCTGCTCCCCCCTGTAAGGGCTGGATACTGGGATTTGATGCCAAACTGATTGATGAAACAGTTCGAAATTTACTTGAACAGTCACTCTCAAGCGTAACTTTATTAACGTTGGATGAACGAGAGCAGGAATGGTTCAGAAACATGCTAATACTAATTGATGAGTCCCTGCATAAGAACAAAACGGTCATTTTTCATCATAAGCTCGTTCAGACATTGCTCAATGGGTTTATCTACCGAGTGGCCGCTATTTTCCAGGTGCAACTCAATGACCGAATTCGGGACTATTCCTCCCGAAATCTAGAAATGACCCGAAAATTCCGTCAATTACTGAATCAGCAGGTGCTAATTTGCAAGCAGCCTTCGTCCTATGCCCAACAGTTGAATGTGTCGACCAGCCACCTGAATGATACAGTTAAGTCCGTGACGGGCTTTTCAGTTACCTACCATATCCAACAGTCGATTTTGACCGAAGCCCAACGTTTACTGGTTTATACCGATCTAAGCGTTCAGGAGATTTCCACTCGGCTGGGTTTCGAAGATCCCAAATATTTTATCCGTCTATTTGGGAAAGGGAAAGGTTTATCGCCAGCTAAATTTAGGAAGAATAACACATGACAAGTGGTCCCCTTGGCTTGGAGAATAGGCTTCGAAAAAGTAATCATGGATTTAGCTCGCGTTCACTTTGAGCGACTTGTAACAATGTTTACAGAAATAGACTTAGCCAAAACCCTTATCGTTCGTCGGTAAAAGACCGCCAACCGTCGATTTGTTGAGACAGAGATGAACATTGCTCTTATTTTTGATTAACGTAGACTAGGGTAACTAATCGTGATTTATAGACTATCCGATAGTTGACAGACTATATAGTGAGCTTCGCTTGCTTACGCTTAACACTTGTGAAGTTTTACCCTCATTGGTCGGCAAGGGTGGTTATTACCTGTATGACTGCTACAGATGCAGGATGACATTTAACTCGCTAAAACGCCAGGGGACTTTATAGGGGCCAAGTTGCGAAGCCCAGGCATCATATCGATATTGGTATTTTTCGAAGAGGAACGCGTTGTACTCCCCTTCACATATATTTAATCCCGTATGGATCAAGAATTGGTAGATAAAATTAGAGATTATGCCCGGCAGAATGGCTTCCGACCGGCCAAAAAACGAGAGGTGGTGGCTTTGTCACTTAGTCAGTTTGAACATGGAATAGATGGTGATTCTCTTTGGAGTTTTCTGCGAAATGAACATCCAAGCATTAGTCGAGGCACTGTATACTCATCCTTAAAGTGGCTGACAGAATCTGGTATTATTACCCGTAAAGTTCGTGATGACCGGGTTTATATTTTTTCCCTCCAGCCCATGTAATCAGTCCATTGGCCTAAACGAGCCACATGCTAGTGGCTAAAGTTGACAGTTATTAATTTATTATAACAATACACCATTATACTCAAAAATCATTCATTTAGACGTCCGATTCGTTTTGGAACAAGCTATCTAAAAGGCATCTTATAGTCACTGACAGATAATTAATGTTGATTGATCGAAGTTATGGGAATAGCCTGAAAGTCCTTTGGGCCTTGTGACAATAAAGGGTTGTTTGTTTCTCCAGATTACCTTTAAATACAACCATCAGTAGGAGTTAACCAGCACTATGATTCTTACTAGACAGTATAGCTGGAGTGCTGGGTGTATTTCCTGTTTTTGACAGAATGTCCGCAAATCGAAATGCAATTCAGCTACTGGGTCTTCCAAACATGGGCAAGACCGTATACCCCCTTAAAAAGAGTATCATTGTGTCGTGAATTGATAAACGATGCGTCAGAAAATCAAACACATTCCTTTAAACCCAATGGCGGACATGTTCGGTCCAGGTATTGCCATTGGAAAAGCCTCGGTTAACGAGTTAAGTACCTTCGGGCAAGCCGAATTAAGAACTCTTAAGCAGGCCAAGCAATCACACCGGGATGACTATCATTTATTCTTCTTGCCCGAAAAAGGGACTATTTCGATAGAAATTGATTTTCAAAAATATGACATAAAGCAATCGTCGGTTATCTATATTCATCCCCATCAAGTGCATCGGGTAATCACTTTTGAACAGGTGACGGTCAGCTTTTGGGTAATTAATACTGAAAATCTACACCCTGAATACCTTAACGTATTGGCTGACATTGCACCGGCAAAACCCCTATCGTTAACGAAAGAAACGTTTTCCATTATCTCCGAAGCGGCATCTCTATGCCTAAAACTCTCGGAAAGAACCAACGATAAATTATATCATTCCTTACTAAAAGACAGCTGTAACACATTAGTCGCTTTAGTCGCTTCTCAATACGTAGAAACCTCGAAGCCAGCAGACAAACTTTCACGGTTTGAACTCATCACCAAAGCCTTCAAATCAGCATTGGAACGTGAATATGCCACCGTCAAGAAACCGACTGCGTACGCTCAAAAACTAAATATATCTACAGATTATTTGAACGAATGTGTCAAAAACACAACGGGTCATTCTGTTTCATATCACATCCAACAACGGGTAATCTTAGAAGCCAAGCGTTTATTATATCATTCTGATAGATCGGTAAAAGAAATTGCAGCTGAATTGGGCTATGATGATTATCCTTATTTTTCACGGTTCTTTACCAAGGTCACAGGAATAACGGCCTTGACGTTTCGAAACAGAAACCCTGAATAGTCCACTACTTGCCCGTTATTGCTATTGTTGCCCCCCCATATACGATGTTGCTTTGCATTGACAAAAAACTCGTATACAACATGGAATCAGCAAACAAAATCAATGTGCTCATTTCGGGGGCAAGTATTGCCGGACTTAGCACCGCTTATTGGCTAACAAACTATGGCTTTACCGTTACGATTGTAGAACGCGCTTCCCATATCCGTCCAGGGGGGCAGGCCGTTGATGTACGTGGGCCCGCCTTAGAAGTAGCCGAACGGATGGGAATACTGGATTCGATTCGCAACAACAGTACTAAGCTGAAAGGTATGTCAGTGGTTGAGGCTATATCAGGGAAAGAGATATATAGCAACTACGAGCAAACATTTACTGGAGGCAGGCATGACAGCCCTGATGTTGAGATATTGCGTGATGACCTGTGTCATGTCCTCTTTGAAGCCGTTGGCGATCAGGTAACTTATATGTTTGATGACACCATTGTAACGCTTGATCAGGATGAAACAGGCGTCGATGTAACCTTTTCCCATGCGGCTTCACAGCGCTTTGATCTGGTTATTGGTGCCGACGGTATACGGTCAAACGTACGAAAGATTGTGTTTGGTAGTGACGAACAGTTCATCCGTTACCTTGGCCATTATGTCGCGATATTTACAATGCCGAATTATTTTGAGCTCGACCATTGGGAAATGATTTTTCAACACGAAGGCACTCCGCTAGCCGTGTGCATCGCTAAAGAGAGAGACCGTGAAGCCAGAGCGTATTTAGGATTCAGTTCCAGTGAGCCACTGGACTATGATCACAGGGACCTTAATGCCCAAAAGCGGCTGATCGCAGAACGGGCGGCTAACGTCGGGGGAATGATGTTGAAACTAAAAGAGTTCATGCAGACCTCAACTAATTTCTACTTCGACTCGGTGAACCAAACGATAATGGATACCTGGTCTAAAGGGCGCGTCGTGTTAGTTGGCGATGCGGGTTACAGCGTATCGCTGTCGCTTGGTCAAAGCACTTCAGTAGCTATGGTTGGTGCGTGTGTACTATCTAGCGAATTGGCCTCACATAAGGAAAATCTACCAACAGCCTTTGCTAATTATGAAGTTGAATTGCGCGACTACGTGCTAAGTAATCAAAAACTAGCGTTTAAAACGAGTACTGAACCGCAATTGACACTTCCAACAGAAGAAGGAACTGCTGTTGAAACGGCTGATCTACCGGATTTCGGACTCTCAGTAATTCCATTTACATTCAAACACTATTCATAATTTCTAATTAAAAATAGCAGTCATACTATCAGGCGTTCTAAAGTGGATAGGCGATTTACTGGAAAGCGCTACCAGCCTAAGGCTGGCAGTTTTAGAATCTGCTTACAGTAGGCCCGCTATTAAGGAAGCACGTTTTCAAGATTGACAGCATTAAAAAAACTATATTTCCTTTTTACTCAAAAATCGTTCACAAAACCCTCGGGATAGATTCAGAGCCAGATTTTGAGTCTGTTAATCCAGACGCTCACCTTTATTTTTCAACTCCTGTTCAAGATCTTCAATGGAAGGCAGTTGCGATTTCAAATCCTCAGGGACTGCTCTGGTTAATTGATAATCGGCCACACTTAAGGGATTGGTGATGCCTGCCAGAGCATACTTAGCCAAGGCTTGGTTGTTGCCCTTGCACAAGAGCAAACCAATTGTTGGATTATCCTCTTTGGTTCGGAGATAGTCATTGATTACAGTCACATAAGAATAATTGCTCGAAGTTTTCTGCATTGTCTAACATCGGGACTGCATCTACGGTATCCTGAGAGGTTTCATGTAATTTTGCAACAAGGTGTTGCAAAATTAAGGGCAGATTAGCCAACACAAATTTCTTCATGTAGCCCAAGTTACGAGTTGAAAAGCCATCAACCCTCGGAAACGCCTGGTGAATGTCAACTGAAAGACGATCAATTAACTTGGCTCCCCAGCCTTGTTGTTGCTGAAAAAACAGGATTAAACTACCCACCTGCCAAT
The DNA here is from genome assembly GCF_009754945.1 of Spirosoma arboris. Taxonomy (GTDB): domain Bacteria; phylum Bacteroidota; class Bacteroidia; order Cytophagales; family Spirosomataceae; genus Spirosoma; species Spirosoma arboris. The sequence goes on along the minus strand of NZ_WPIN01000013.1, from coordinate 121,035 downwards.
AGGACAGTAAGAGTTGTTGATTGGCAGATGTAGCTACTTTAACTTGAGCCTGTTGAATCTGTTGTTTAACCCGTTTAAGTAGTTCTGGGTATTGCTTAAACTCTTCCATTATGAAATTTACCGATGATCAGGCTTCTATCCTACTAGATAGAGATCGGCAATCCTTATGAAAATTACCACCCTAGGAGAATACCCTCTGAATAAATGTATAGGCCTGCCTGAAATTTTATCCTATTTTTACAGGACATTCAGATCTTAGGCAAGTACAAACAAGGGTAACCGTTAAAGCCATCTTAGGAGCCCATTTTATTAATGTTGAGCTATTCAATTTGTTGCGCCAATAACCAAGCACTCAACTGACTTTAAGATGTAACGTATGTTGAAGAATCGTATAAACTAGTTCAGTCGTTATCGTTCACGAAAAGGGTAACTGCCAACAATAACTGAACTAGTGGAAACTAGCCTTCAAAATAGTTCAGAAAAAGGTCCGATACCAATCAGGACAAGACATTACCTGGTTATTTTTTCTTCGCCACTGGTTTTTGGTGGGTGCGCACATCCAATCCGTTGCTCAGACAATGCAAAGCACAGGCTGATCCTTTTAGACCATCATCAACTGAACCTATCTTGTTCCCTTTCGCATCCAGAATGTCGCAGGTCTCCCCTTTTCTGTCTTTGACGGTGAATATGAGTTCTCCGTTCGCGTTATAATAGGCTTCTCCATTTTTGGCTACTTTGCCCAGTTTCTTTCCCTGAGCGTCTGATAATGTGCCATCAGAGTTTAAAAACGCTACTTTTTTCCCTTTGGCATCCTGAATAATGCCCTGTTTAGTGACCAAACCAACCTTTTCGTCCTGAAAATACACATCGCCCTTCGCGTTGATATAATGCCCTTTGTAATCCTGGGCCTGCTGGGCAAACAAAGGAGAGATCGATAAACTTAGGAGAATGAGGAAATACGTTAACTTTTTCATAGTGTTTATTAAGTTAATGAGGTTAACAAGAGTCAGCTAGCTGTTCCAGGGTGATTCGTATATAAGTAAGAGGCCTATTACGCAGCTGAATTCAAAGTTAGCGGTAAGCCGGGTGGGGAATAAGAAGTCAGGTCAGCTATTGTCCTGATTTCTATCAGGTTACCAACTGCATTGGCTCATGGATGAGTAACTGACTTTCCGCTTCCTTTGAGGAAACAAGTAAACCTCTACTACTCTTCATGAAAACGATTCTGGTTCCCACCGATTTAAGCCCGATGACCCCTTATGCGCTGGATGTAGCTGTCGGTCTGGCACGTACCTATCAGGCCGAAATTATTCTCCTGCACACTGTACTGAATGAGCTAGCCCCTATACCCGATCCAGTCGGCGGTTTCACCTATGACCTGAACCCTGTCTACCAGGAGGCTTGGAATGAGGCCAAAGAAGCCCTGTGCACAATGGCCGCTAATCCTGCCTATGCAGGCGTCACGATCAAAAAGAAGTTAGGCAGCAATATCGAAGGGTTAATTCGTTGCATTACTGAACAACCTGCTGACCTGATCGTGCTCGCATCAAAAGGCGCATCGGGCCTGCGGGAATGGCTGGAAGGGTCCCACGCAGAACTGATTGTCCGACATGCTAGCTGTCCCGTGCTGGTCGTTAAGCAACCGCTGATGCATTTCAACCCCCAGCATAGTATTTGCGGCATTGACCTGGATGAAAAGCTAATGCAGCCTCATACCTATCCGTTTCTGCTCACCAGCCAACAAGTCCAGCAGTTTGTCTACGTACTAACGCCCACCGATAGCCGTGAGCCGGAAGGTATTCAGCAATGGATGGCAGACTACGCTCAGGTGCAGGGAATTTCACCCTATCAGTTAACAATTAAGCACGACAAAACTGTACCCGATGGTATTCTGCAGTATGCCGAGAAAGTGAAGGCCGATCTGGTGGTGCTATTTACTCACGGACATACCGGCCTGCGACATTGGATTGAAGGCAGCGTGGCCGAAGATGTGCTGAATCACGCATCGATGTCGGTCCTGATTATGCGACTGTAAACGGCTCATCATGAATCGGAGAACCTTTCTGTCAGCTACGGGCGGTTTGCTATTCATGAAAACCACCCTATCCAGACCGATGAATACGAACCTTTTTTCAATCAGCAAGAAAAATCCTATTGTACTTCAGCCAAACGAACGGGACATATTAACGCTGGCTGCGCTGGCGCCCAGCGGGCACAATACCCAGCCCTGGCAAATCGAGTACATCGAACCCTACCACTGGATTATTGGGAATGATTCCTCCCGGTGGTTGCCCGTCGTCGATCCCAATCAACGCGAAACGATGTTATCGCTAGGTGCTTTCAGTCAGAGTCTGGACTATGCCGCCGGTTATTATGGCTATCATTGCCAATGGACGTTACTGGCCACGTCGAACCAAGACGAGGAGGTATTAGACGTGAAACTCATTAAATCTGGACAGGTAGCTAATTTTGACATTACTAAACTTCAGGAAAGGCGCACCATGCGCGCTCCTTTTCTGGACAAAGCGATTTCCGGCCAGGATATGCTGGCGTTGACGGCCTCCGAAAAAGAGCATTTCGTTTATATACCTCGAAATGACCCGCACTGGAGGAGGCTGAATGAACAAACCCTGGACGCCAATCGACAGCAGACCTATCGGAACCAGGCTCAGCAGGAATTAGCCAACTGGATCCGGTTCAGCGAGACCGATGCCAAGAGCCATCGCGATGGATTAACGACGGCAGGTCTTGAGCTAACCGGCATTAGTGGCTGGGTGGTCAGTCACTTTTTCACCCCGGCAACGGTCCTCAAAAAAAGCTTTCGGGAGCAGGGGCTGAAGCGAGTCAGTGAGCAGGTTGCCCATTCTGGTGGCTGGCTGTTACTGACCAGTCCCGATTCAACGCCGACCGCGCTGCTGGAAGCGGGCAGGCGGTTGCAACGCCTTTGGGTACAGCTTCGGGAACGGAGCATTGCCCTTCATCCAATGACCCAGTTGCTGGAAGAAGGCCCTTACTGTCAGCAGTTACCTGGCGAACTAGGCATTAGTCAACCCATTCAGTTCCTGCTCCGAATTGGTTATGTCAGGGATTATCCGAAGCCCGTTTCCTTACGAAGATCCGTAGACGACTTTTTAACCGATCATCGTAGTTAGCAAGCCTTTTACCTATGAGCCTAGCTTCGATTAAACCCTATTTGGTAAATTGCTTTCTGCTAACCATCCCTGTACTAATCTGGGATACATTGTTGACCGATAAACTGCCGGGAGCCTATCAGCCAGACGTATTCTGGCATAACCTTCCAGCCTGGCTATCGTATGGAGAAAACAGCTCGCGGACCCTTGTTTTCCTACTGACCCTATTGATGCCCATTCGGATGGTGTCAGGTATACAAAAAAGGGGGCTGTTTGTCTATGTGGCGGGGCTGCTGGTCTATTTCGCTTCCTGGTTACCCTTGATCTACTACCCAACAAGTAGCTGGAGCCATAGTCTTTGGGGATTTATGGCTCCAGCGTATACACCCTTAATCTGGTTAATTGGTATTGGGCTGATTGGTCAATCATTTTACCGCAATATTCCGTTTCATCGCTGGTATTTTCTGTCGATAGCCTTTGTCTTTGTCGTGTTTCATACGATTCACACGTATTTGATTTATAACCGCCTTCATGGCTAATCGTCAGGCGACTTCCAGCACCACCCGCCCGTTGACCTGTCCAGCGGCCATGTCAGTAAGTACCTGATTGATATTCTCCAGCCGGTCGGTGTGGTAGTGCACCTTCACTTTCCCATCGGCGGCAAACGCCAGACTTTCGGCCAGATCCAGGCGGGTACCCACAATCGAGCCCCGAACGGTTTTACGAGCCAGCACCACATCGAAAATATTCAGGTCAAAATCACCGGGTGGCAGCCCAACCAGCGACAATGTGCCATGACGACGTAGCATACCCACCGCCTGCGCAAAGGCCGGGCGCGAAACGGCCGTCACCAGTACGCCATGAGCGCCGTGAATCGCCTGCTGAATTCGGGCCACCGGGTCTTCGGTAGCTGCATTGATGGTTAACTCAGCGCCCACTGATTTGGCCAGCGCCAGCTTATCCTCGCTGATATCCACCGCAGCTACGTGCAGGCCCATCGCTTTGGCGTATTGTACCGCCAGGTGACCCAGCCCGCCAATGCCTGAAATAGCCACCCATTCACCCGGTTTCGTATCGGTTTCTTTCAAGCCTTTGTAGACCGTAACACCCGCACAAAGAATGGGAGCGGCTTCGGCAAAGGGCAGGTTATCGGGCAGATGACCCACGTAATTTGGATCGGCGAGTACGTATTCGGCGTAGCTTCCCTGCACCGAATAACTAGTATTCTGCTGGTTTTCGCAGAGAGTTTCCCAGCCCGAAAAACAGTGCTCGCAGTGGCCGCAGGCCGTGTACAGCCAGGGAACACCGACGCGATCGCCTTCTTTCACGCTGGTTACCCCTGCACCGACAGCGACAACCGTGCCGACGCCCTCATGCCCCGGAATCAGGGGTAGTGTGGCTTTAACGGGCCAGTCGCCGTTGATGGCGTGCAGGTCGGTATGACATACGCCACAGGCCGCGACTTTGACCAGAATTCGTCCAGGTACAACCGTAGGAACCGGAACCTGCTCCAGTTGCAGCGGCTGCCCATAGGCACGGGCCACGGCCGCTTTCATGGTAGTGGGTAACATTATAAAGTGGATTACTTTTAAGTGGGTAATAAAACGATTCGTTGTGGCCGTCTAGGATTCTTCCTGCCAGGCACCTCGTGTACTGGTTTCTGTTTCCGGCTCGGGGTAGATTGCTACACCATCGTACAGCGTTAGTAGGGGCACACGGGGCCGATACGCCAAATGGCGGCTTACACTCTGCCCCGTCAGTGCTTCCAGCCAGCCTTTCTGATGCGGTACAGTAACCAGTAAATCCACCGTATGCGTATCCAGATACGAATTGATACCATGTAGCACATCGTCGTCGTGAATGCAATAGACATCTGTTTCTATTGTATCGAAATAACTCAGGAGTTCAGCCTGCTCGTTGACGGAAGGCCAGGCGGCCCGATTATCTGGGTCTTCAATCGTTAGCAGGGTTAATTGAGTGTTTTTAAATGTCGCCAGTTCATTCAGCGGTTTGAGCACTGCCGTTTCCCCTCGAAGCTGATAATCGCTGGCCAGTACAATGTTGCTAAGGGGCCGAATCGGAGCGGTAGCAGGCACGACTAGCACAGCCGTTTTTAGCTGTCGAATCAGCCCAGTAGCTACACTACCGATCCATTCGCTGTTTCCTTTGCCAGTAGCTCCTACAACAACCAGATCAAACGATTCACTCGCCAGAATAGCCTCCACCGCTCCTACAGGCCAGCCCGGAATGATCTCGCCCCGGTACGAATGATAAGCGGGAACACATTCCCCGCGGATGGTGTGGAGTAATTTCTTCAGATTTTCCTCCGCGTACTGCCGGTAGGTTTCCGCCAATACCTCGGTATTATAGGTTGTATCGGCCTCCAGCGGATAGGCGTTGACCAGACAAAACTGGGCGGTCGCATCGCTAAAAAGCGCCTGGGCAAAATGAATAGCGTGCTCGGAAGCTGCTGAAAAGTCGGTTAATAAGAGGATTTTTTTCATGGTTGTGTAGTTAAAAATGAGACTGAATGAACCGGTACCCGAGGATGATCAGGGCGATCAACATAAGAACCGAGTAGATTTCCTTGTTATAGCGGGCTAGCCAGTTTGGTAGATAGATGTCGAAATTTTCCTGCCTGGACGTGGAATAGCGTTTGGCCAGCAGAGTGACCGGACAAACCCAGCCAAAACCAAGTAAGGTCAGCATTTCCAGCCCAATCAGACCGATACAAATCCAGACCCATGCATCAATTTTACCCCAGATCACGGCATACAGCAGATAGAAAATCACGACATTGAAAAAAAGCCATATAGCTGTATGGATGATTTTAATGAACGTCAACCTTGCTTTCATCCTCATCGGTATGATTCAATTAGTTATGCAATGTAAGGTTCAGTTGACGGGTTGACCGGCCAGAGGATCGCTTCCAGAGTAGACGATCGGCAGGATGTTGATACAGTCGGTAGAAACCAACAGCTATAAACACCATCGCCGGAAAGGCAGAACCCAGACCTAGTGGCAAAATCGCAGCCGAGAAAAGCAATCCGCCCAAACAGCCTAGCTTAAAAAATCGCCCCATCAGCGGCATCGAAGCCGCAATCATTAGCTGCCCCAGCGCAATGGCCAGCACAACTGGAGCAACTAGTTTCTGGAATGGCCCCAGAATAAACCAGCGATAGCCTAGCAGGGCGTAGTCGGCAAAATCGGTATAAACCCAGGGCGTTTCCAGAACCGTAGAGACATTGAACCAACTGGCCCAGCCGAACAGAACAGCGAAGCCTAATCGAGCTACGACGGGCCGTTTGTAACAGGCGATCATTAGCAGGACAGCCGCCAGATTGGAAACACCATAGGCAATCCAGAACAGGTAGTTGAAGAAGAACGTACTCATAATTTCCGCCGAAAAAGGGAGTAGACCGAATCAGGTAATCTGAATTTCTTTCTCGTCGTGGTATTGCCCACGACTGTCCGACCAGTTCAGGTACACGCGCCAAAGTCCTTTGGCAAGCTGAGCCGTTGAAACCACATGGCGCGGTTTAGCTGTCGGTTTTACCGGCAGGCGAATCTCTTCTGGCTCGTTGTTGATTCGCCTGAAGAGTAAATCACCTTTCAGGAATGACATTGGCAGCACAAAGGCCAGTAATTGGGAAGCAGGTTCGAAAGTCATAGCGTTAAGAGGAATGGTAGAACAGCCACTAGAAGCTGATTGGCACAACAAAGTTGGCTTACTCTGGCTCACCAGTCCATGAGGCTGATCAATCGCTGGCTTGATTGAGTTCAGCTAATAAGCTGATGATTATCAGTCAAAAATGATCTTATAGTTAGCAATTTTGAGCGATCCTACAACGCTATTCATTCCCATACCAGCATGCTGCGTCACTTGCTTATTGCGTTTCTACTACTCCCTCTTTTAAGCCTCGGCCAGTCCAGCGATGACTGGGTGCGTTTACGCCAGTATGCGGGCGAGATTGGTGTCGATAGTCTATGTTATACGCCTGATTCGACCTGCCTGAAGGCCTATTTTACCCAGATCATTTACGGAAAGCCCAGTCGGCGGCTCAGCTATCAGGGACTGGTCGAACAGATGGATACAACCCGCCTTCGGCGGCTCATGCGGCAGTTTCTGAATGGTGCCGACTGGTGCCCGCTGCTGGATTCGCTGGAATCGCACGACCCCAACTATCGTCAATTAAAGGAGTACTGTATGCGCTGCCTAATCGATGATTACATGGCCGATTCACTCACCATCGAGCAGGTGAAAACGACGTTGAACACCTACCGCTGGCTCAACCGCTTTCCGGCAGATAAGCGCGTACTGGTTAATATTCCTTCGGCAACCTTGCGGGTTGTTGATCGGCAGGGCGTTACACGGCTTACGAGCCGAGTGATTGTCGGTAAAGCCCAAACGCCTACGCCCAGTTTCACGGCACAGCTTACGAACATCGTTACCTATCCCTACTGGAATGTGCCCCGTTCAATTGCTGTTAAGGAATTGCTTCCTAAAATTCGAAAGAATCCGGCAGTTGTGCTGGCCGATATGAACTTACAGGTAATTGATGCGCGGGGACGTATCGTACCACCCGATTCGGTGAACTGGTCAGGCAGTATCACCCAAACGTTCCCTTACTGGTTGCGGCAATCGACTGGCTGCGACAATGCCCTGGGGGTGATGAAATTTGGCGTCAATAGTCCATACGACATCTACCTGCACGATACCAATCAGCGAGGGTTATTTGCAAACGGAAACCGGGCGTTGAGCCACGGTTGCATCCGCGTAGAGAAACCCGTCGAACTAGCCAATCAGCTCTTAGTAACAGCCCGTTTCGAGGCTTCTTTCCTGACCAGTTGCCTCAAACAGGCCAGTCCGAAGACGATTCCATTGCCTAAACCGGTTCCGATAATCATTACCTATAACGTGCTGGATATAGACGAAACGGGTGCCATACGCGTCTATCGGGATGTGTACAACTGGTGGCAGATGCCGCTGTAGTTTCTTCTAGATATATTCGTTTATGCTCAACGCCACCCTGTCCCAACAGTTTCCCAATATAGACCTGAAGCGGGGGCTGACTACAGCCGAAGCCGCGCAACGCCTGGCGGAACATGGACCCAATCGTCTGGAAACACAGAAGACGGAAAGCTGGTTGACGGTATTGCTTCGGCAATTCAGGAGCCTTATTGTCTGGGTGCTGGCTGTAGCGGCCGGGTTATCGTTTGCCCTCGGCGATGTGGCTGAAGGCTGGGCAATTCTGGCGGTATTGGTCATAAATACGCTGACCGGTTTTATCCTGGAATGGCATGCGGGACGGTCGATGCAGGCCCTGCGCCAGTTGGACATAGCGCCAGTCCGTGTGATCCGCGATGGGCAGGTACAGGAAATTCGCTCCGATCTAATTACGATGGGCGACCTGCTGCTGGTTGAAGCCGGCGACGTTATTGTGGCGGATGCGGAACTGCTGGATGTGCATCAGCTTGAACTGGACGAGTCGACGCTGACGGGCGAATCGTCACCCGTCGCCAAAACAACGACATCTGCCCCCGCCGACGCACCCCTGAGTGATCAGACAAATCGGCTTTTCAAAGGCACAGCCGTTACGGCCGGCACCGGCCGAGCCGTGGTGACGGCCATCGGCGGCCAAACAGAACTGGGCAAGATCGCACAGCTGGTGGGCAAGGCCCGGCAAACAGCAACGCCCCTGGAGGCAAAGCTCGACGCCTTATCCAAAGTCCTTATCGGCGTTACGCTGGGGCTTACCGCCTTGTTTGTGCTGGTTGGGCTGCTCCGTCAGGAAGCGCTACTCCCCCTGCTCGAAACATCGGTTGCGCTGGCTATCGCGGCCATTCCCGAGGGGCTGTCGGTAGTGGCGACGATGGCTCTCGCCTACGGCATGCTACGGCTGGCACGTAAAAAGGTTCTGGTCAAGCGACTATCCGCCGTTGAAACGCTGGGGGGAACCAATGTTATTTTTACCGACAAAACGGGTACACTCACCGAAAATCGCATTGATGTTTTCAGTCTTCAGCTTTTGGGCGACCAAACCGATCTCTACGCTGAAATTGACAAAAATACAGAAAAAACACCTCGCCAGTCAACAGATAATTCTATCTATCAAACTGATGCCTTCGAGCAACTGATTCTGTTGGGCGTCCTCTGCAACAATGCCGAGGTAACTATTCAGGACGAGGAAAGCCGTGAGTTGGGTGATCCGGTTGAGGTAGCCTTGTTAAAATTTGCTCATCAAACTGGTTATCAGACCGATTTAATTCGTAACCAGAATCCGCGTCTGGCCGAACAGGCATTCAGTTCCGACACCCGTATGATGGCAACCCTGCACCGGTCGGAGAACGGGTATCTGGTAGTGGTCAAAGGAGCACTGGAAGAGGTACTGGATCGCTGCGTTGCGCTGACCATCGAGCAGCGAAAACGTCAGCACCAACGCGCCGAAACGATGGCGCAGGCAGGGTTACGAACGCTGGCATTTGCGTACTACGAAACAACCGATCAGCCCGACCTGGATACCTTCGCCCAGCAAGAGCTTCTTTTTGTTGGCCTAATCGGCTTTCTGGACCCACCCCGATTGTCCGTTACGGATGCGCTGATAGCATGCCGAAAGGCGGGCATTCGGGTCATAATGGCCACGGGCGACCATCCCGCCACGGCGCTGACGATTGCCCGGCAGGTAGCCCTTATTGAGCCGGATGATTCGCTGGTGATGACGGGTAAAGACCTCGGTGCCTTCGATCAGTTTACGCCCGATGAGCAGACCCGACTACTGACCTGCCGGGTGTTTGCCCGGGTTAGCCCAGCTCAAAAACTGGCGCTTATCGACTTCTACCAACGGCAGGGCAATGTCGTCGGCATGACCGGCGATGGGGTCAATGACGCTCCCGCCCTCAAAAAAGCGGATATCGGCATCGCGATGGGCCTGCGGGGTACACCCGTAGCCGCCGAAGCCGCCGACCTGGTTCTCAAGGACGATTCGTTTGCGTCCATCGTGCGGGCCATCGGTCAAGGCCGGGTGATTTTCGAGAACATCCGTAAGTTCGTCATCTTTCTGCTATCCTGTAACCTGAGCGAAATTTTTGTGATGGCTTTGGCCGAACTGGCCGGTCTGTCCAGTCCGCTTCTCCCCTTGCAAATTCTGTTCGTCAATATCGTTACCGATGTCTTTCCGGCGCTGGCGCTGGGTATTGGTCGGGAGAATCGGGTGCTGATGCAACGCCCCCCGCGTTCGCCGAACCATCCACTGCTCAGCCGCTCCGACTGGGGCCGAGTGGTGCGTTACGCCCTGCTCATGACATTGGCAGTCTTGGGTACGTACGTCTATTCACGCTGGCAGTGGGGGTATACAGAAGCGCAAAGTCGTACACTGACGTTCTACATGGTATCGTGGGTGCAACTGCTGCACGTATTTAACATGTATTCGGGCAAACAGGCGTCGTTTTTTGTCAATGAGATTACCCGAAACCGATACGTCTGGCTCGCTCTGTTGCTGTGCATCGGTATTCTGTTATTTACCTATTACGTACCATTGATTCATGATGTGCTGGCCATTCAACCACTCGATCCCAAGGCGTTGCTGCTGATTGTGGGAGCCGGGTTTTTGCCACTACTAATGGTTCGACTGATTCGGATCTGGTCAAGTTAACAAGGTAGTCAAAGCTATTATAACGGCATAAATGGTACTGATTGGCAATTTCAAACTCAGTTGATAGATTACTAAACGCAAAACCTGTGGATCAACGAACACTAAAGCTTTTCCGGTTCGGGGGACTTGCGTTCATCATCGCCGGTGTCCTCTTCTTTATCCGATGTCTCTTTCTATTCTCACTGCCCAATGTGCCTTCATCGACTAGTGCCCTTCTCAACTGGTTAGCTGACGGCCGATTTAAGATAGCCTTATCCAATGAGTTATTGTTTTTTGCAACAATCTCGCTTATTCCGGCGCTCATTGTCTTGTTTAAACTGCTAAACGAGTCGGATCCAATCAAAGCCATAGTAGGCTGTGGACTGTTGGCTACAGTTATCCCCCTGTTTATTTTTCTGGTTGTTATTCAGGGACGATTGGTTTATCCAGTTTACGATATTTCGCTGTCGGCTGAAAGTCAAAAACTAATCCTCAGTATCTACTATGGTGGAATGCATGCCGCGTTTATTCTACTGGGTATCGCCACCATACTGGTAAGTTTTGGCCTGAAAAACACGAGCATCGGCCAGCCAGCCACGTATCTGGGATTTATCACTGGCGTATTTGATTTCCTGAATGCCTACCCCTGGTTGGTTGGACCAACTATTGGTTTTGTTTCAGACTGTCTGTTTGCAGCCTGGTTCATTTTTATTGGCCTACGATTACGGAGTAACCATGTCGTGAACTATTGATGCGGGACTATCTCCTATACTGAAAATAAGACTGATTCGGCTTTTAGGTAAGTTGCCGACGTAACAACTGGGCATTGAAGGCGACAACAACGGTACTAACGCTCATCAATAGTGCCCCGATGGTCGGACTTAATAGGAAGTTCGGATACAGTACGCCAGCCGCCAACGGAATAGTCACTACATTGTAGCCCGTTGCCCAAAGTAAGTTCTGAATCATCTTACTATAGGTCGCTTTTCCAAAATCAACCAGGTTGGTGATGTCAGTTGGGTTGCTGGTGACCAAAATGATATCGGCCGTTTCGGCGGCTACGTCGGTACCTGATCCGACGGCAATGCCCACGTCCGCCTGGGCTAGGGCTGGGGCGTCGTTAACACCGTCGCCTGTCATGGCGACAAACTGCCCCTGCTGCTGCAGGTCTTTCACAAGGTTTACTTTCTGATCGGGCAGTACGTTGGCATAAACCTTATCCAAACCCAATTCCTGGGCAACGGCCTCGGCTACTTTCTGATTATCGCCGGTAGCCATGTACACGTTGATCCCTGAGGACTGCAACCGCTGGACAGCCCCTTTAGCATCCTCACGAATCGCATCGGCTAGGGCGATATAACCCATGAGTTGGTTATCGATCAACACAAACACAACCGTTTCGGCTCCACTCGTGAACGCATCGGAAGGTAGGCCAATGTTTTTTTCTTTCAGATAACCGGGACTGACAACCACAACCTGTCGATCATTTACGGTGGCCGAAACGCCCTTGCCGGTTATAGACTGAAAGTGCTGGACAGCAGGTATAATGGCTCCGCGTTTTCGGGCTTCGCGAACGATGCCTTGCGCAATGGGATGTTGAGAGTGTTGCTCTACAGCAGCCGTCATACGGAGTAACGTGGCTTCATCGGTGGTGTTCGTTAGCGCCTTAATGCGGGTAACCCCAAACTCGCCTTTGGTTAGTGTCCCCGTTTTATCAAAAACGATTGCTGTAATTTTTCGGGCTTCTTCGAAAGCGGTACGATTCCGAATGAGCAAGCCTTTCTGGGCGGAAATAGCCGTTGATATGGCTACCACCAGGGGGATAGCTACGCCCAGCGCGTGCGGACAGGCTGTGACCATGACCGTAACCATCCGTTCAACCGCAAAAGCGACATCATGACCAGTCCAGAGCCAGGCTATTAGGGTAAAAAAACCACCGGAAAGCGACAGAATGGTTAACCAACCCGCTGCCCGGTCGGCCAGCGTTTGGGTTTGTGATTTAGTGTTCTGTGCTTCCTGTACCATGTGGATCACTTTATGGAGATAGCTATCCTCACCTTTACGGGTGACTCGAACGGTAAGCGACCCTTCTCCGTTGACCGACCCGGCAATGACCGTACTTCGCGCAGATTTTTGTACGGGTACACTCTCGCCCGTTAGCATACTCTCATTTACGGCACTACTTCCCTCCATAACCTCTCCATCGACAGGGATGCGCTCGCCGGGCCGAATCAATACCCTATCACCGGTAACTAACATACTGACATTTGAATCGTTTAGCGTATTGCCATCAACCTTATGAGCCATGGAGGGAAGCATTTGTACAATCAACTCCAGTGAGTGCGAGGCCCCAGCCACCGACTTCATTTCCAGGTAATGGCCCAGCAGCATGATGTCGATCAGGGTGGCCAGTTCCCAAAAGAAATCCATCGGGCCGCGTTCGGTACCGCGTAACCACCCGAGCGATACAACGACACTATACACGTAGGCAGTCGTGATGGCGACAGCAACTAGAGTCATCATACCCGGTCGGGGAGGGCCGGCCTGATGAGGACGCAGTTCACTCACCAGTCCGGTCAGGAATGGCCAACCACCGTATCCATAAATGATTGTTGCCAGTACCAGAACGATCCACTCCCGATAGGCAAAATCAAGATGATAACCAACCAGCTGTTGAAACATCATTGACAAAGCCACAACAGGCAATGATAAAACAACACATACCCAGAACCGGCGCAGAAAATCGGTAATCATGGCTTGGTGCTCATGTTCTCCATGCCTATTATGCCTTGATAGCCCTGTAGCCATATGTTCGTGATGCATATGGGCCATATTTGCATGATGTTGCTGGCTATCGTGGGCTTCTTTAGGGTCGGTAAAGGCTGGTTTTGAGTGGTTACCTGCTGGATGGTGTTCCATGTGATTGAGTTTGCTCGTGACGGATACGCCTGAGGCTGACGACCGGATAGATGAAATTAAACAAACGGAACGTTTAAAGACAATAAAAACAGTGCAGACCAGAAATTCTGCACGACTCCCCCCGAATTTTGTAAGCCGCCGGAATTCGTTCTTCACAAAAACTTATCATAATCGAGTTGATTCAATGGAGAAAATTCTGCCAAAAAACCGTTACCAATCAATTCATCCAACAAAAATCAATGAAAAGGCTGAGGGCACTCAGATTCTTAATCGAGCGAATGACCGATTTTTGAACGACGACCATCTACGACCACTCACTTGATGACTCCTCTTGTTTCTAAAACCCCACCAACCCGTCAGGTAGCTTATTTTTCGATGGAATTTGCCGTAGCCCAGCCGCTTAAAACCTATTCGGGTGGGCTGGGTTTTCTGGCCGGTTCACATATGCGCAGTGCTTACCACTTGCAACAGCCAATTACAGCCATCGGAATTCTATGGAAATACGGTTATTACGATCAGGTCCGCAAGGCAGATCAGACCATGGACGTGCTTTTTCTGGAAAAGCAGTACAGTTTTCTTCAGCCTACTCAGCTGAAATTTCAAATTCAGGTCAATTATGCACCCGTCTGGGTGACGGCTTACTACCTGCCACCGACCGTTTTCGGGACGGTACCGATGTATTTCCTGTCAACTGACTTACCGGAGAACGATTACCTGGCTCAGACCATCTGCCATAAACTTTACGATGCCAACCCCGAAACCCGCATTGCGTCGAGCATTCTGCTGGGTATTGGTGGGGCCAAACTCCTGGAGCAATTGAATCTGACGCCGGATGTATACCACATGAACGAAAGTCACCCGTTGCCCCTGGCGTTTTATCTGTACCAGCAATTGGGAAGTCGGGAGGCCGTTCGGCAGCGGCTGGTGTTCACGACGCATACGCCTGAGGAAGCGGGTAACCCCCGAAGCGACATTCGATTACTGGACCGAATGGGCTTTTTTAATTACCTGCCCCTAACCGAAGTACGGCAACTGACGGGTATAGCTGACGATACGTTCAACTGGGCGCTGGGTGCCTTGCGCCTGTCTGGCCGTGCCAATGCCGTTTCGAAAAAACATCAGGAGGTGAGCAAACAGCTCTGGCAGGGTTACCCTGATCTGGCGCCTATTATTGCCATTACTAACGCGCAGAATCAGGCATTCTGGGGAAATTCGGCCTTGTATACGGCAGCGGCTAACGACGATGATGCCACACTGATCGCTCATAAAAAAACGGCGAAGCAATGCCTGTTTGACGAAGTAGCCAACCAGACCGGCGATCTCTACGACCCGGCCGTGTTTACGATGGTGTGGGCGCGTCGGTTTGCGGGCTATAAACGCGCCGATCTGCTACTGTCAGACTCAGCCCGCTTCGACCGGTTAATGACCAACTCCCGCTATCCGGTGCAGCTTATCTGGGCGGGGAAACCCTACCCCTTCGATTATGCCAGCATCGGCACCTTCGACCGGCTGGTGCATGTGTCCAAAAACTATGTCAACAGCTCAGTGCTGGTGGGCTACGAGATGCACCTGTCGAAACTGCTGAAACAGGGGGCCGATCTGTGGCTGAATACGCCCCGGCTCACCCGCGAAGCCTCTGGTACCAGTGGTATGACAGCGGCCATGAACGGAGCCATCAACTGTTCAACCAACGACGGCTGGATACCAGAGTTCGCTCGTCCCGGCCTCAACAGCTTTGTCCTGCCCGAAGCCGACCCCACCTGGCCCGCCCATGAGCAGGATGCTTTTGACGCCGACAATCTGTTTACGCTATTGGAAACGGTTATTTTACCGATGTACTACGAGCAACCCGCGCAGTGGTTACGCATCCAGAAAGCTGGTATTCTCAACGTATCACCCCAATTTGACTCGGACCGGATGGCGATAGAATACTATGAGAAACTGTATTCGCTACCCCAGACGATACCCTTATCGACCGAAGCTATATCTGTCTGATGGCCTTAACTACCTATCGCGCTGGTCCGCTTGCGTACGTTCGGTAAAACCAGTGCTTAAGCCCCTCTGCCGCTACGACATAGGTACCCACAATACCCAGGATGGCTCCATACAGAGATAGAGGTAATGGGCTAAAACCAAAAACGGAAGCCAGTGGTGAGAGCGGCAACAGCAACACCACCAGTACAACGAAGCCGGTAGCCATCATCAGCCACTTACTCGGCCTGGTCCGATAAAACGCCTGACGGGTACGAACGACCAGCACGATGATGGAAGCTGAAAGAACCGACTCGACAAACCAACCCGTTTGAAACAAGTGTTCGTTGGCATGGAATACCCAGAGCAAGAGTCCGAAACTCAGGTAATCAAAAACCGAACTGAGCGGCCCGAACGTCAGCATAAAGTGCCGAATAAAGGGCAGATCCCAACGGGCAGGTTTGGCTATGGCTTCAGGCTCGACGTTGTCCGAACCAATGGTCATTTCGGGCAGATCGGTCAGTAAATTGGTGAGCAGAATCTGGGTGGGCAACAACGGAAGAAACGGTAAAAACAGCGATGCCCCCGCCATGCTGAACATATTGCCGAAGTTGGCGCTGGTGGCCATAAAGATGTACTTGAGCGTATTGGCAAACGTCCGGCGACCTTCGCGAATGCCGTCGATCAGCACATTCAGGTTTTGTTGCAGCAGAACAATATCAGCCGATTCTTTGGCGACATCCACCGCCGAATCGACCGAAATGCCTACGTCGGATGCATGCAGGGCACTGGCGTCGTTAATACCGTCGCCCATGTAACCCACCACGAAACCCGCTTTCTGTAAAGCCAGAATGATGCTTTCTTTCTGATTGGGTTCGACCTCGGCGAACACAGGCGTATCCACTACTTTTTGGCGGAGTGCTTCGGGAGAGAGTTGTCGCAGCGCAGCACCTGTCAGCACGTCGGGGCAGTCGATGCCCATGCGTTCGGCTATGCAACTGGCCACAAGCGCATTATCGCCCGTAATCATTTTGAGTTGAATTCCCAATCCTGTCAGCGTCGCCAGGGTTTCGGAGATACCCGCTTTAGGCGGGTCGAACAGCGTAATGAATCCCAGAAACGTCATGTCGGATTCATCACTCTTATCAATGTCCCGTTTGCCGTTGGTGTTTTTGGTGGCCAGCCCCAGCGTTCGGAATCCCTGACTACTGAGCGTTTGATAGGTTTGCTCAATCTGCGCCCGCACCTCGGTCAGCGGAATCGGCGCTTCCGTTCCCCGATCCACAAACGTACAGATTTCCAGTATGTTCTGAACAGCACCTTTCGTACTCATGACTGTCTGTCCATCAATTTCGGTCAGGATGGTCAGCCGTTTACGAATGAAATCGTACGGTATTTCGTCTACACGCGGATAAGCCGATACATCGGTGGTGTCAAACGCCAGAATAGCCTCATCGATGGCATTCCGAAACCCCTGCTGAAGCTGCGCGTTTAGTTTAGCCAGCAATTGCGCCTGCCCGGAAGGCTTTTCCCAAACGTCCATAATACGATCCACCCGGACACTACCTTCGGTGAGCGTACCCGTTTTGTCGGAACAGAGCACGTTCATGCTGCCGATGTTTTCAATGGCCGATAATCGTTTAACAATCACCTGCTGCTGTGCCATGCGACTAGCTCCTTTAGCCAGATTAATGCTGATAATAGCCGGTAGTAACTGGGGCGTCAGGCCAACGGCAATAGCCAGTGAAAACAGAAACGCGGTTAAAACGGGTTTGTGCAAGCCAACATTGATGGCGAAAATCAGGATGACCAGCACCAGCGTAATTTCCATGAGCAGATAACCAAACTGCCGGATACCCCGCTCAAAATCGGTTTCGGGCGGAGTCTGGCTGATCCGTTGCGCGATCCGTCCCAGCTCTGTACGTGCGCCCGTTTGCACGACCACAACCCGGCCACTACCACTCACTACGTGCGAACCCATGAACAGGGCATTCTGCCGTTTGGCAATGGGCGTATCGGTTGCCAGTACGCTGGGTTGTTTATCAACCGGATAGGTTTCCCCCGTCAGGGTTGCTTCATTGACAAACAGTTCATTGGACGCTAGCAGATAGCTGTCGGCAGGCACTAGGTCGCCCGCTCGCAGGCTCACCACATCGCCTGCAACAACGTCTTCAACGGGAAGATCGGTTTCCTGCCCATTGCGCCAGACCGTTGCTTTCACCCCCACCAGGGAAAGCAACCGCTGCATAGCGTCAGACGCCCCTTTTTCCTGCCAGAAACCAAGCAGGCCACTCAGCAAGATAATGACGAAAATAATGACGGCATCGGTCGTATCGTGGAGAAAGAACGAGAGTGTTTCAGCCGCCAGCAGAATGATCGAAATCGGGCTTTTGAACTGACTCAAGAACAAACCAATGGCCGAGCCTTTTTGCGGGGCCTGGAGTTGATTCGGTCCTGCAATTTGCCGAACCAGCTCCGCTTGTGGAGTGCTCAATCCTGATTCGGTTGTCTGTAGCCGCACCAGTACCTGATCAGCCGATAAGGCCCAAAAGGTAGATAAATCGGGTTCTGTCTGGGTCAATAGAGTTGTATTCATCGGGCCGTCTATTCGGGAAAAGATAAATAACCAGCCCAGGTAACCCAGACTGGTTATCGACAACGCACTACCCCCTTACTTAACCAACTACCAGGCAATCGTCCGGTAAGCGTTGCTGTTCCAGATAGGTTAGGTTATTGAGTGTCGTGTGAGCAATTTGCTCCATAGCCTCGGCGGTGAAAAAAAACTGGTGCGAGGTGACCAGTACGTTTGGTAGATGTGTCAGTGTATTCAGCTCGGCGTCGGGAAGTTCCTGACCGGACCAGTCGGCAAAAAAGAAATCGTCTTCCAGCTCGTATACATCCATACCCAGGGCGCCCAGCTGACCGCTTTTCAGGGCTTCTACTACGGCGCGGGCATCCATTAATCCGCCCCGACTGGTATTGATCAAATAGGCACCTGGTTTCATCTGGGCCAACGAAGCCTCATTGATAAGATGATGGGTTTCGGGCGTCAGCGGACAATGCAACGAAATAATATCCGACGAGGCCAGTACATCCTCCATCGGCAGATATTCTACCCCAAGCTGTTGCAGGATGGCCGAGCGAACTTTATCGTACGCCAATACGTGACAACCAAAACCCAGCATAATCCGGGAAAACATCATCCCGATTTTGCCGGTACCAATAACGCCTACCCGCTTGCCGTAAAGGTCAAACCCCATCAACCCATCGAGCGTAAAATTATTTTTTCGGGTGCGCTGATACGCCAGATGCGTTTTCCGGTTCAGCGCCATCAGCAGCGCCACGGCGTGCTCGGCCACCGAATGGGGCGAGTAAGTCGGTACGCGCAGAATACGAATACCTAACTGCCTGGCCGTCGGAATATCGACCTGATTATAACCCGTACAGCGTAGAGCCACCAGCCGAATACCCTCACTGGCCAGCCGTTGCAGCGTGGGGCCAGTAAGCTGGTCGTTGACAAATACACAAATGGCATCATGACTGGCTGCCAGGTGTACCGTTTCGGGCGTGAGTAGCTGGGGCAAAAAGGTTAGCTGGTGGCGGTGATTGGCATTAGCCGCTTCAAGAAAAGGCTGTTCGTAAGGATGGCAACTAAAAAACGCGATGGTCATAGTAGATAAGCAGCAACAGATTTCAGACTATGGCCAGTAACGGAATATCAGTCAGGCGAGCCAGGCGCTGGGTTTCGCCCTCATGAAGTAGTTTCCAGAACCAGCTTCGGGTTTGGGGCAGCATCATAATCAGGTCTGCTTTATTGGTGTGCGCAAAGGTCAGAATCGTATCATAAAGCTCCCTGCCGGTTTCGATGGTGAGCGTATGCGGTTGCTGGCTCAGCAGCCGACGCAGGTGTTCAGCCTGCTCATGGATGTTGGCATCGCCGGGTTTGTCGTTGATACACAATATGTTCAGTACGCAGCCAACCGATTTGGCGAACTGCAACGTCTGATCAAGAGTCAAAGCATTGGGTGGCTCAGTCAGGTCAATACATAGCACGGCATTTTTTAAGCCTGCATAGCTAATGCCCGGCGGAATAAGCAATAGCGGTACCTCCGTCTCGGCAACCATGCCCGTAGCCATACTCCCGAATCGTTGCGCACTCTGCGGTGCAGTGCCTACCGTCGACATAATCAGCAGATCGGCCTGCTCGGTTTTCGTCACCAAACGGATGGCATTCATGGTATGGCCTTCCTGCGCCTGACAGCGGATGGCGACCGTTGGGCCTACTAGTTCGCGGAGTTCGCCTGCTAACTTATGTAATTTCGTTTCGCTGTTATCGTGCATGGCCTTTACGGATAGCGGGAAATCACCCGTTTTGGCTGGATTATCCGGCCAGAGATGATAGGCATGGACTAAAATCAGGGTTGCCTTCAGGTCGTAGGCTAACTGACCCGCAAATCGAGCGGCTCGGTGCGCATTGGCGGAAAAATCAGTCGCAAAAACAAGGGTTTTCATGGTGGGTAAGTCTATGATGGAATTTGCCCACAAGTTAGCCGGGCACCTGGGATTGTTCCCTGACATTCATCATCCAAAAAGCTGACCTTACTCAGAGCCAGGATCAGCCCTGGCCCCCATCTTTGCTTATACGGTGGCAGCCGATACAGGACATGGCTATATAGCCCTGCTTTTTTCAAAAACCGCTACCGTATCTGGTAATCGATGCTTGGCTATTTAACCGATGAAGTGATTCAGCACCTGCTTACAAGTCAGTGGTTTGGTCGGTTAGCTTGTGCAGCCAATGATGAAATTTCGCTGGTTCCGGTCACTTATCTGTATGATGGCCAGTTTGTGTATATGCACACGCGTGAGGGAACTAAAACACGCTTGATTGGCCAAAATCCAACTGTATGTTTTGAGGTTGATGAGATAGTATCCTCAACGCTATGGCGCAGTGTGGTTATTCAGGGAACTGCCGAAGAGCTAACCGGCGACGAGCGGTTGTGGATGTTGCAACGATTGGGAATCCGCCAGCCTCCCCTATTTGACGATGAAACACCGGTAGCTGAATGGAGCCCATCCGAAACGACAGAGCCGCCTACGCCCCCCCGACTGTATTATATCGAATTCATATTCAATCGAAAACGGGTCGGTACATCCAGCATTAGGTAACCCGTCCAACAAATCTTCTTTTTCGCTAACAAGGCAATGACAATCAATCGAACCGAGCCATTCCCCAAACCGTCTGCCGAAACGTTACAGGCCATTGATGCCTATTGGCGGGCGGCTAACTACCTGTCGGTGGGCCAAATGTACCTACGCGACAATCCATTGCTACGGGAACCGCTCAAGCCGGAGCATATTAAAGCGATGCTGCTGGGCCACTGGGGCACTTCGCCCGGTCAGAATTTTATTTATGCCCACCTGAACCGATTAATTCGGGAACATGACCTGAATATGATTTACCTATCTGGCCCTGGGCATGGCGGTCCGTCGTTGGTGGCCAACACCTATCTGGAAGGCACCTACAGCGAGGTGTATTCCAATATCACCCAGGACGAAGCAGGCCTAAAAAAATTATTTACCCAGTTTTCGTTTCCGGGCGGTATTCCCAGCCACGTTTCACCGGAGTGTCCGGGCTCCATCCACGAAGGCGGTGAGTTAGGCTATTCCCTTAGTCATGCTTTTGGGGCCGTGTTTGACAATCCGGATTTGATTGCGACCTGCGTGGTGGGTGATGGGGAAGCTGAAACTGGCCCACTGGCAACGGCCTGGCACTCAAACAAGTTTCTGAATCCGGCTACGGATGGGGTAGTACTACCTATCCTGCACCTGAACGGATATAAAATTGCGAATCCAACCGTCCTGGCTCGAATCAGTCATGAAGAACTCCAGCAGTTATTCTACGGCTATGGCTGGACACCGTATTTTGTCGAGGGCGATGACCCGATGGTTATGCACCAAACAATGTCCACCGTACTCGATGAGGTTATTCAGACAATTCAATCTATTCAGCAGGAAGCACGTGAGCAGGGGAAAACCGAGCGGCCACGCTGGCCCATGATCCTTCTACGATCACCTAAAGGCTGGACTGGCCCCAAAATGGTGAACGGCCTGCCCATAGAAGGCACATTCCGGGCGCATCAGGTACCCATTACCGACCCTGCTACCAATTCGGCACACCTTACGGAACTGGAAACCTGGCTGAAAAGCTACCGCCCTGACGAACTGTTTGACAATGCTGGTCGGTTAATTCCCGAACTACAGGCGCTAGCCCCAGCGGGAAACCGGCGAATGGGCGCCAACCCACACGCCAATGGCGGCCTGCTCCTCAAAGACTTGCGTATTCCTGATTTTCGGGATTATGCCGTTCCGATTACAAGCTCCGGTAGTATAAACGAATCTGACACGGCGATTGTGGGCAGGTTTCTGCGGGATATTATCCGGTTCAACGAATCGCAACGGAATTTCCGGATTTTCGGGCCCGACGAAACCTTGTCGAACAAACTAAACGCGGTTTTTGAGGCTACTACCCGACAGTGGGAAGGCGACCAGCTTCCATCCGATGAATTGCTGGCTCCCGACGGCCGGGTGATGGAGATGCTCAGCGAACACCAGTGCGAAGGCTGGCTGGAAGGCTATCTGCTAACGGGCCGACATGGTTTGTTCAATAGCTACGAAGCCTTTATCCATATCGTGGATTCGATGTTCAACCAACATGCCAAGTGGCTGAAGGTTACCCTAACTATTCCCTGGCGCCGTAAAATCGCTTCGCTTAATTACCTGCTGGCGTCGCACGTGTGGCGGCAGGACCATAATGGATTTACCCATCAGGATCCCGGTTTTCTTGACGTAGTGGTCAATAAAAAAGCGGAAGTGGTTCGGGTCTATTTACCGCCCGATGCTAATTGCCTGCTATCGGTGATGGATCACTGCCTGCGCTCCCGGCATTATGTCAATGTGGTGGTGGCCGGTAAGCATCCCGCTCCGCAATGGCTGGATATGCCCTCGGCCGTCACGCATTGTAGCCGGGGCATCGGCATCTGGACCTGGGCCAGCAACGATACCGGCTGCGAACCAGACGTAGTCATGGCCTGCGCGGGGGATGTGCCGACACTGGAAACCCTGGCCGCCGTTTCCATTCTGCGCCAGACCCTACCTGATTTAAAAATCCGGGTGGTGAATGTGGTCGATCTGATGCGGCTCCAATCGGCCAGTGAGCACCCGCATGGTCTGGACGATACGGCATTTGACTTATTGTTTACCGAAAATAAACCCGTCATTTTTGCTTTTCACGGCTATCCGTGGTTGATTCACCGGCTGACGTATAAACGAACCAATCACCGGAACATCCACGTTCGGGGCTACAAGGAGGAAGGGACCATCACTACCCCGTTCGACATGACCGTGCTCAATGAGTTGGATCGCTATCATCTGGTTCAGGATGTGATTGACCGACTCCCTCAACTCAGAAACCGGCTGGGGTATCTCAAGCAGGCGATGCAGGACAAGCTGATTGAACACAGGGAGTACATCAATAGGTACGGCCAGGATATGCCCGAGGTACGCAACTGGACTTGGGAAAGTTGATAAAATTCTCGGCAGATAGTTACTTATAGCCTATGCATATTCTTGTGATCAATTTGGGAAGCAGTTCGTTGAAGTACCAACTCTTCGATATGCCGTCTGATAACCCACTGTGTACAGGCGTAATTGAACGGATTGGTACCGCTGAAACCATCATTCGCCATTCAATCGGTACTGTCGAACCGGTAAAAGTTATTGAACTGAAGGAGCCTATTGCTGACTATGCTGCTGGCTTTCAGCAAATGATTCAACTATTATTGGATTATGAAACCGGCGTAGGACAATCACCTGATTCGATCCAGGTCGTCGGACATCGGGTTGTACACGGGGGCAACTACTTTACCCGTGCTACCCTGATTATACCAGGGGTTAAAGAAACAATAAAAGCCCTGTTTCCGTTGGCACCGCTTCATAATCCCATCGATTATCAGTGCATTGAAATGGCCGAGAAGACGTTTCCTCACGCCCGTCAAATCGCGGTTTTCGCCACGGCCTTTCATCAGACGATACCGGAATACGCGTTCCGGTATGCGATCCCGAATGCCTTATACGAAAAACATGCCATTCGGGTGTATGGTTTTCCTGGTACCAGCCATCAATACGTCAGTGAAAAGGCTTTGGCCTGGTTAGGAAACCCCAATGCTAAACTCATCAGCATCCATCTGGGGAATGGCTGTAGTATTACCGCGGTAGAGGCCGGCAAGTCATTAGATACGAGTATGGGTTTTAGTCCACTCTGGCCTGGTCATGGGAACCCGCTCAGGCGATATTGATCCCTTCATAATTTTCCATTTAGTTCGTAATGGCTATAGCTTGGATGAGATTACGAATCTGCTTGAAAAACAATCGGGTATGATGGGGCTTACGGGTCTACATGATATGCGTGCTATTCAAAAAGCCCAGCAAGCCGGTGATCGTATAGCAGCCCTTGCTCTGGAGATCTATGCGTATCGAATCCGGAAATACATTGGGGCTTATGCTGCTGTACTGAATGGATTGGATGCCCTGATTTTCACGGCAGGCGTGGGCGAAAATGACAGCGCCATGCGCCAACAGATTTGTACCGACCTGGACTTTCTGAACATCCACCTCAATTAGGAGAAAAATAGCATGCCTTCGGGTGAGATTCGGGACATTAGCCGTGTCGATGCAGCGGTTAAAATTTTAGTGATCCCGACTAACGAAGAGTTGTAAATTGCCGATCAGAGTTATGCCCTATTGCGTAGGAGTTAATAAACCCTAAAGCATTCAGCCACGCACATGACTAAAAAGCGAACAAAGCATCAGAATCATCTTTATATGTTTACGTACTCGCTGTTTCAACTGTCCGGTTTTGGCCTTTACAGAACCAAAGTATAGAACTTAACAGAACAATTTCGTTCAATTAAAGGGCATTAATTCTAATTAACCGAACGCGTATTAGTCTGGAAGTCAATCCATTGCATTACAATCGACTATTAAGGTAAAACTGTACAGAAAACTGTCCGATTCGGATCTGAACCGGCTTGGCAATTTTAATTACTGTCAAACGCATTTAGTAGCATACGATTCCTTCCATGCCCTTGGACCAAATCAGAACGAAGGTATAACTCCCATTGAATTGATTGGATGCACGACGACCATAACGCTGACTCGCTCACGAAACATTCCTAAACCCGGTGAATGACCACTCACCGGAGAGATTAATCTGCCAGTTGCCGGATTTTCTTCTTGTAGATGGCTGGCGTTTCGCCGGTTTTGCCCGTAAACAGCCGGTTGAAATAAGCCGGGTCTTCGTAGCCTAACTGATAGGCAATCTCTTTGATACTCAGCGAAGAGTACATCAGCAACCGTTTGGCCTCCAATAGAATCCGATCTTTGATGATCTCATTGGGTGGCGTCAGATTCAATCGGTTGAACTTGTTCGAAAGGGTTTTGGGGGCTACGGCCAGCAACTGGGCATAGTCGGCTACATTGTGTTTGTCCCGGTAGTGAATGTCCACCAACCGGCTGAAATCACGAAACAGATCCAGATCAGCCGCTACGGTCAATGT
The DNA here is from genome assembly GCF_009754945.1 of Spirosoma arboris. GTDB lineage: Bacteria > Bacteroidota > Bacteroidia > Cytophagales > Spirosomataceae > Spirosoma > Spirosoma arboris. The sequence goes on along the minus strand of NZ_WPIN01000013.1, from coordinate 95,769 downwards.
GCCTGCCTGTTGCTGCTTCCACAAGCGCGTAGCCCGAATAATGACCTGTTTAAGATAGGTCCGAATCATTTCTTCATGCGCCGATTCCTGCTGACTCAGCTCCCGCTGAATCTGCGCAAAAGCCTGCCCAATCACCAGGCACTCATCACCCGACAGTACGGTCATCGGCATTTGATAGACGTTGTTGAACAACAATCCATCGCAGGCTACTTCCTCATCGTGCATCTGAATGCAGTAGAAATCCCGATTGTAATAAATCAGAAAACCGGCGGCTGGCCCGGCGGACTGGAGTTGAACGAACTGATTACTATTAATAAAAAACAGGCTGGGCTGCCTGGTACGAAACTGGTTGAAATCCACCGTCAGGCAGTACTCCTCCGGCAAGTACAGAATCTTGATATACGGTTTATACTTCTCCTGATTGGCCTGCAGGAAAGTCGTTTGATTCAGGGGCAGTAGACCCAGTTTCTTATAGTTTGATTCAAAATAGATAGGCTCCATGGTTTCGAACAATAGATCGGTGATGGCCCAAAGCGAAGCGATCCGACTCGTCGGGTTACCGTAACAGGTCAATGCATCTCTCAGTCAGTGAGCTAAAGTTGGACAAATATACCACACAGGGAAAAATATGCAATTTATAGGCCCATTTTAACCTTTATCCAGGCCTTTAAGGGATATAATTTTGCCATGTCAATTCAGTTTTTACAAATCATTCATTCACTTACACTACATTTATCATGGCAACCTCACAAATCAACGGCGAACAGGATCCCCAGATCTTCACCCAGGTGAGAACCTTTTTAGTCGCTCTCAATGCAGGGGATGGCAAACCCCTCCAACAACTCACACCGGCAGAGGCCCGCCAGGTGCTGGTTGGGGCCCAACAGTCGGTCGAAGTCGATTATTCCGGTATTGACGAATCCGAGCGGACCATTATTCAGAACGGCTATACCGTCAATATCCATATTGCCAAACCCCAACACGCCAAAGCCGATGCACCTGTCTTCATCTTTATCCACGGCGGTGGCTGGGTGTTGGGCGATTATCCGACTCACCGCCGACTGGTTCGGGATTTGGTGGTAGCCAGTGGGGCCGTAGCGGTTTTCCCCGATTACACCCCGTCGCCGGAAGCGCAGTACCCAACGGCCATCAACGAGATTTATGCCGCTACACAATGGGTGGCCGAGCATGGCGCTGAGATTGGCGTAGACGGGACGAACCTGGCCGTCGTGGGCAACAGTGTCGGTGGAAACATGTCGGCGGTCATTGCCCTGATGGCTAAAGATAAAAACGGCCCAAAAATCAAATTACAAGTTTTGCTGTGGCCCGTTACCGATGCCAACTTTGACACAGACTCGTACCACCAGTTCAGCGAAGGGCGTTTTTTGACGCGGGACATGATGATCTGGTTCTGGGATAATTATCTACCCGATACAGCGCAACGTCAGCAGATATATGCCTCGCCCTTGCAGGCTTCGTTGGAACAATTGCAAGGCTTACCTCCTGCCCTGGTGCAAACGGCGGAGAATGATGTGCTACGGGATGAAGGAGAAGCCTACGCCCGTAAGTTGGATGCGGCCGGTGTGCCGGTCACTCTGGCTCGATATGTCGGCCAAATTCACGACTACGGTCTATTGAATCCGATTGCGCACATCCCGGCTATTCAGCAAGCCATTCTCCAGGCAGCCGCTACGCTCAAGCAGACCCTGACACTTTAATCAAGTTTAATCTACCATTCACAACAATTTTCACAACACAAGAACATGAAAAAGTACACACTTATGGCCGTCATGACGGCTTCGATACTGGTTTGGAATTGTAAACCAGATGAATTGACGGACGAGGTGGTTAAGCCCACTTCGTCCGGTGCCCGGGTTGCCATTCAACCGGCTCCCATTAAACTTTGGGACGCCACGTTTGGCGGAGATACCAAGGTAATCCCTACCGCAAATGGAGGACAATACGTCGCTGGTACGGATGACCTTACTGCTGCCATAGCGCTGGCTGATGGAGGAGTGGTGCTGGGAGGCTCTTCTGATTCCCCCACCAGCGGCAACAAGACTACCCTTAATCTGGGGGGCTATGATTTCTGGCTGGTCAACATGGATCCAAATGGGGCCAGACGGGCCATGCAAACCGTTGGCGGTTCGGGCGTTGATAAACTAACCTCCATGCTGCAGACCAGCGACGGCGGTTATCTGCTGGGAGGATACTCCAACTCGCCCAAGGATCCTTTGTTTGCCGTGATAGGGACGGGGACTAAAAGTAGCGACTCACGGGGCTATGATTTCTGGGTTGTTAAGCTGGGCAAGCCAGGCAACCGGCAATGGGATATTACAGCGGGCGGTACGGGCGATGAGAGACTAACTGCGATGGTGCCAACGGCTGATGGTGGCTATCTGTTAGGGGGCAGCACCAATTCAAGTGCCGATACCCGTTTTATGAAGTATGGCATTGAGAATGGAACGAAGGGAGGTACTGATTACTGGATCATGAAGATTGATGCCAATGGCAAAAAGCAATGGGATAAAAGTTACGGAACGGCGGACAAAGAGGAGTTAAAAGCGATTGTGCGCACAGCCGATGGCGGCTTTCTATTGGCTGGCAACAAAAGCGGTTATGTATATGAGCCCGGTAAGACTACCTTGGTAAGTACTTCTTGGCTAGTCAAAATTGATGGCAATGGGAATAAAGTGTGGGAAAAGACCTTGCAGACGCTCATTGGAGACAATACCCTTGAGGATGCGATTGCTACCAGCGATGGCGGGTTTTTACTGGGAGCTAGTACCAACGCCGGTGCGGGCGGAGATAAAAGCCAGGCGGCAAAAGGCAGGGTAACGATGGATTATTGGGTTATTAAACTGGATAGTCAGGGCAATAAAGTATGGGATAAAACCATCGGCACGTCAAGCACCGATTTGATAACTTCCCTGGCTGCTACCACCGATGGAGGGTATCTTATAGGTGGATCAAGCGGTGGATCGATCAATGGGGATAAAACGGAAACAAGCCGAGGCTATGGGGATTATTGGGTCGTTAAAGTAAACGCTCAGGGCGAGATTTTGTGGGACAAAACGATCGGTGGGGCTGATGATGATTATCTGTATAAGTTGATTATTACTGCCGATGGTGGTATCCTGGCGGCTGGCAGTTCCAACTCGTCTATCAGTGGGGAAAAAACTCAGCGAAACTTTGGAGCTGAGGGTGATTACTGGGCCGTTAAGCTCAAATAACCTTCTCGGGTTTGGAGACCCGGGTTGTTGTCAAGATCAATAGAAAATCCATTTTCAAACGCGATACCGAGGCCACTTGGTATCGCGTTCCACCAGTCATCTAATCGAACATTGCTATGACTCCCTCCACTAACATAACCATTATTACTACGGCTCAGACAGGCCGAAGCATTCAGATCGGCGACTGCAAAACCACCTTTCTCGTCAGTCAAACCGCTACCAATGGTCTCTATTGTGTCTTTGAGCATGATTTGCCCGCAGGTTTCCCCGGCCCACCACCCCATGCGCACCGGATCACTACCCACACCTTTTATGTGATCGAAGGAACGGTCAGGATTGTCGTCGATGGTAAATCCGTAGAGCTATGGTCGGCAACTCGGTCTATATTCCGGCAGGCGTCGTTCATCGGTTTTCCAATCCAGGCCAGCAGCGGGCCCGCATGATGGAAATCGATACACCGGGCAATTTTCAGGCATACTTCGAAGAGTTGGGGCAGGCGTTTCCTGTCGGTCAACCCATTGATCAGGCCCGAATGGCTCAGATTCAACAGCAGTATGATTTCATTCGTCCTGAGGTGAGGTCAATTGGAAAATCGTTTCAGGCAGTTATAGCAATGCTTTTTCTTGCTGATATAGACAATGGTTGGCAGTTATCTTGATTAATCCTATACACGACACGTTTTTCGGCTAAAAGGCCATTCCTACCTACGGCAGGAAAATGATTCATTCCTAATCGTGTGCTACATTATGCAGTATAAATCAGTCTGATCAATCAATGAAACCGGTACTTTGGTCTGTTGATGAGCAAATCTTCATTCATCAGGTCCTATTCGGCGAGCAGCAGACATTTACCGCGCTCATTCGACAGCATCAAGGATTAGTCAGCAGATTACTACCGTATGCATCACGGAGAGCTTTCTGGGTACGATACGCCAAGGCCGCTAGAAAATTCTATAGTGATTCTCGCAAAAACGAGTTCTTACTCACTCCGTAAGCTCTTTACCGGATTCACCAAAGCGGCTTTGATGCTCTGAAAACTCACTGTTAGTAGCGCAATGCCTATAACCAGTCCGCCCGCCAAAGCAAACATCCACCAGGCGATGTCGATACGGTAAGCGAATGCCTGCAACCACTCATGCATGACCCACCAAGCAATCGGCGAAGCAATTCCAATGGCCACCAGCACTAATTTCAAAAAGCTGCCGGAGAGTAAGGCCACAATACTGCTGACACTGGCTCCCAGTACTTTGCGCACGCCAATTTCTTTAGTGCGTTGTTCAGCCATAAATAGGGCCAGCCCGAACAGACCCAGACAGGCAATGACAATGGCGATTCCGGCAAAGTAACGGGTTAGTTGCCCCACCAGCATCTCGCTCTTGTACTGTCGCTCAAAATTGTCATCAGCAAACGTGTAAGCGAATGGATAAGCTGGGTTGAACTGCTTGGCAAGGCGCTCCATACTGGCCAGCGCCTGTTCCGTTTGGCCGGGTTGAGTGCGTACCAGCAGGGTGGAATTTGATGGACCTAAATAGATAACCAGCGGTTCGATAGCTACCCGAAGGGAGTTGAGATGAAAATTTTTGACTAACCCCACAATTGTCCCCGGTACGCCCTCATTGGTTAATTCCTGACCAAGAGGCTGCCGCATACCCATGCGCCGGGCGGCTTCTTCGTTGATGATATAATTACTGCTATCGGCCGGGAACGCCTTGGAAAAATCCCGGCCTGCCACCAGGCCGATCTTCATCGTTTTGATAAAATCATAACTCACCGGCAGCTGGTAAAACAGGGTGTTGTCCGTGTCTGGCTTCCCGCGCCATTCTACGCCCGTGGTTGAATTACCAATATACAACGGATCTTCATCAGACGAGGACACTGACTGGATACCGGGTGCCTGCAACAGCGCCTGCCGAAATGGTTCAAAGTGCTTCGCCAATTCGCCTTCCACCCGCATATAGATGACGTTTTCCCGGTTGATACCCAGATTTTTGCCCCGAATGTAGGCCATTTGTTGACTAACAATCAACGTACCGATAATCAGCAGCAGCGAGAGGGCAAACTGAAAGACCACCAATCCCTGACGAAAGATGACGGCACTCGCCGTTAACTGTAGGGTGTTTTTTAACACCTTCACGGGTTGGAAGGACGAAAGAAACAGGGCTGGATAACTACCTGCAATCAGTCCCGTTGCCAGAGCTAAACTGAGCAACACCGCCCAGTAGACCGGATTGCCATACTGGATAACCAGGTGCTTTTCGGTCAGTTGATTAAATAGTGGCAGGAGCACTTGTACAAGTACCACCGCGATCAGGAGCGACAACAGGGCCATCAACACGGCCTCCCCCACGAATTGACTCAGTAAGTATGACCGCCCGGCGCCTACCACCTTGCGGATGCCTACCTCCCTGGCTCGTTTCGCTGAACGGGCCGTGGCTAAGTTCATAAAATTGATACAGGCGATGAGCAGCAGGAAAATGGCGACGATGGTAAATAGCCGCACGTACTCAATGCGGCCACCGTCGGGCTGGCCGTTGGTAAATTTGGAATACAGGTAGATGTCCTGATACGGAAATAAAAACGTAGTAAACTTGGTCATCGTCGAATCATGCCGTTGGACAAAGTTCAGCAGTTTCGCATTGAGGGCATTCACGTCGGTGTTGGGATGCAGCAGGGCAAACGTTCGCCAGCCGTTTCTCCCCCAGCGGGGATTGGGTTGGGTCTTCCTGATGTAGGGTGCAGCGGGTAAAACAAAATCGAATTTGAGCGACGCCGTTTCGGGGATGTCCTGAACTACGCCTGTTATCTGTCGGTCGTCATTGTCGCCTACCCGCACCGACCGGCCTACCACATCCGTACGGCCAAAGAGTTTTCGCGCTACGGTTTCGGAAATAACAATGGAGGCCGGGCCAACCAGCGCCGTTTTGGGATTACCCTGCACTAGGGGAAAGGAGAATAGCTGAAATAAATCCGTGCTGGCATAGATGCCTATTTCCTTGTAGGCCTGGTTACCCACCGTCAGCAGGAGCCTACTTCCTGGTGTCATGTGCACGCTACGCTCAACCTGGGGCACTTCGGCCACCAAAGCCGGGGCCATCAATTGGGGCGTGGTCATGGTCGTGTTCAGGTCGTTACCCGTAGTCTGCTGATTCTCAAACACCTGATACAGTCGTGATCCGTTGGCGTGGAAGTGATCGATGCTACGTTCGTGCTGTACCCACAACAGAATCAGTAGGCTGCTGGCCATCCCCAGCACCAGGCCCAGGATATTGATGGCTGAAAAGGTTTTGTGGCGAATCAGGTTGCGCCAGGCGATTTTGAGGTAGTTTTGAATCATGACTGGATTTGTAGGAAGCGGTCGGGGATATTCATAGGACGTTCGGGGCGTGGCAGTCATTCGACGCTCGATAAAATAGGGGCGACAGAATCGGATGACTTCCCAAACGTATAGCCGTCGGGCTTTCGCCTCACCAAATTCCGCTACCTGCTGATCAAACTGCTCGTGCAGATCGCCTAATAGTTCTTCCCGTAATTCAGGCGGGCAGAACCAGGCCAGCAGGCGGTCAGCCCAGGCCGGCGGAGTCGGATGATGAGGAGTTACGTTGGAGCTCATTAGTTGTCAGTAGGTTATCTGCTTTACGGAGAAACCTTTGCAAAGAACAGCTTAGTTATTTTTAGCCCTTGCGTTAATGCAATAGGCGTTGCGAGCTTGATGCCCAGACCAAACGTGGTATGGCTATCATCAGTCTTGTTGATGAAGACACCTTCCCATTTCTCTTCCGTACCGTCCTGGTTTGGTTTAAAGCCGATAAAATAAGCGTCGGTGACCGTCACATTTTTTAGGCGTATGTCCGGCTGGCCAGGTATACTAAGCGTAGCCATCAGCTTATGCTGCTCATCCGTTCGGATTTCCAGTTTGTACTGCAAGGATTCATACCAATAGTTACCCGAATAAAACTCAGGATTTCTCTCCACCACCGGTGTGGATTCGATCACCTTGTGTTTTTCTTTGACGACGCCAAATTTTTCTTTCCGCATGAATTTAGTTTTGCTAAAGTCATTTTTGGCTATGTCAATAGCGTGATTTTCAGCGCTTCGCTGCTGCGCATGAATACACGTTCCGGTGGTCAGGAACAGGAGGAGACAAAAGGCGTTGTGTTTCATGACGTTTGGTCTGATTATTCTGCTTTTAATGATTTCACTGGATTCACCAACGCAGCTTTGATGCTTTGGAAACTCACCGTCAGTAGGGCAATACCAACCGCAAGCAAGCCTGCCAGGGCAAACACCCACCACTCGATCGTAATTTTGTAAGCAAAGTCCTGTAACCAACGGCTCATGGTCCACCAGGCTAGCGGACTGGCTAGTAGAACGGCGATGAGAACAAGTTTCAAAAAATCCTGAGCAAGCAGCGTTACAATACTGCCTACGGACGCGCCCAGTACTTTGCGGATGCCGATTTCCTTGGTGCGTTGTTCAGCCGTAAAGGCCGACAGAGCAAATAATCCCATACAAGCAATGAAAATACCCAGCCCTACCAGTATCGTAAACACGGCCTGGAAACGCCGTTCGGCCATGTAAAGCTTAGCAAAGGTCTCGTCTAAAAACGAGTACTGAATCGGCCGATCCGGTACGAACGTCTGCCACTGGTTTTCAAGCTGAGCCAACGTAGTGCTCACCTTGTCAGTAGCTAACTTAACCGTGAAATACAATTGCCGCCGGGGGCTATTGACAAAGGCAAACGGTTTAATTTCGCTCCGTAGGGAGGTGAAATGAAAATCCTTGACGACCCCAACCAGATTGAGGTAATAGGTCGTGTCGCCGTCTCGTCCCCAGACGATTTTCTGCCCGATAAGAGGTTTGGCAACGCCCAGTTCCTTAACGGCTCGCTCATTGAGTATAGTGCTCCCAATGGTTTGGTCCAGGGTCTTCCCAGCACCGTTGGTCAGCGTATCAGCCGGGAAGGCCGCCGAAAAATTGCGGCCTTCTTTAATCTGCATACCCATGACATCGAGGAAATCATAGCCGACACTTAAAAAGTTAACGAGTTGCTCTTTGTCCGACCCTTTAGCGCGCATGCCATTCGTCCAGTTCTGGCCCCCTACAATACCATCGGATGTGGCTACTTTGCCCACTCCGCTCAGTTGACGTATGGCCTGTTGTAGTGCCGAACGGGTTGCATTCGGCATCTGACCCGCGTCGCGAATAATCAGCACCTGCTCTTTATTGAGTCCCAACCGGGCCGACTGGATAAAGCGCATCTGTTTAGAAATAATCAGCGCACCTGCCACCAGAACAATAGAGATGGTAAACTGAACGACCACCAGCCCTTTTCGAATAGTCAGAATGCCTTTTTCCTTCAGCTTTAACCCTTTGAGAACAATGACCGGCTTAAAGGAAGATAGGTATAAGGCGGGAAACAACCCAGCGATTGTACCGATCAGCATGGCTGTCAGCAGAATCCAGCCAAAGAGGGTTACATTCGCTGTATTCAGTAACTGAAGGTGCTTCTGAGTTAGCTCATTGACAAGAGGCAGAAACACCTGCGCGAATAGAACCGCCACCACAGCCGACAACAGGCAAATGATAATGGATTCAATCAGAAATTGCTGAATCAACGACGATTTGACCGCCCCGCTCACTTTGCGCACACCAACTTCTTTGGCCCGAAGGGAGGATTTGGCCGTGGCTAAATTGACGTAATTGATGGCGGCAATCAAGAGAATAAAGAGTCCGAGAACCGTGAAAACGTAGATATAAAGCCGGTCGCTGTTGGGAGCGAGTTCCCATTTCAGGTTGGAGGTGAGGTGAATGTCGATCAGCGCCTGGGTATAAAACTGGTTCGTCGCTTCCCGGTTGTTGCGTTTGTAGAGCGCCTGAATTTTGGGTTCCAGTTCGGCAATACGCGCACCAGCTTTTAGCTTAATGTACGTATAGAAATTATAGAAGCCCCAGTCGGTATCGATATTGCCGCCGATTTTGCGGGTTGAAATCAGAAAATCGAAGTGGAAATGCGACGTCTCTGGCACATCGCCCAGAACACCCGATACCATCAAATCACCCAGATTTCCCACCTTCAAAACTTTACCCATCGGGTTCTGAGCACCGAAATACTTGTGCGCCATAGTCTCGGTCAGCACAATCGAGTTAAGCTGCCGGAAAGCTTCTTTAGGGGCGCCCTGCACAAACGGGAAGGTAAATACGTCGAAGAAACTGCTATCCACCCGGTAAAGTCCTTCTTCGTAAAACTGCTTATCATCGTATCGGATCAGATAATTAGCTCCCCAGTTGGGAAACACCCGTGTCACACGTTCGACTTCCGGCATTTCGCGTTGGAGGGCCGGGGCCAGCGCTGGTGGCGTAGTGGCATCGGGCAACCGGCTGCCATCGTCGTTAACAAAATCCTTAACGACCCGGTAGATTCGGTCGGCATCAGTATGGAACCGGTCGTAGCTCAGTTCGTGGCGGACAAATAACAGGATGAGCAGGCTGCAGGCTATGCCTGTTGAAAGCCCCAGTAGGTTGATGCTCGTTAAGCCCCGATTTCGCCAGAGATTACGTAATGCGATTTTAAGATAGTTGCGTAGCATATCGGTTATAGCTGGGGTTGGGTAATTACTGGATGTATACTGGTAAGCAGGTTGACGGCCTAAAACCACTGGTTTATTGGTTGGATGGGCCTGCGGCTTGAAGGCATCGCTGACGCGTCGTTTGAGGAAATAAGGCCGGCAAAACCGGATGATCTCCCAGACATACAGTCGTTGGGCCTTTGCTTGACCAAACTCCTCTACTTGCTGATCAAATTGCTCATGCAAATCACCCAGCAGTTCTTCCCGTAATTCTAACGGGCAAAACCAAACCAATAAGCGGTCGGCCCAGGCGGGTGGGGCTGGCCGAGTGGCGTCTTCAGATGGTCCGCTTGGTTTCATTGGCTTATTCGCTACGCAAACTCTTTACCGGATTCACCAGGGCGGCTTTGATACTTTGGAAGCTGACGGTTAGCAAAGCGATCGCCAGGGTTAGTAAGCCAGCCAGAACGAATATCCACCACCCAATGTCGATTTTATAGGCGAAATTTTGGAGCCACCGGTTCATGGCGTACCAGGCAACTGGCGAAGCAATCCCGATAGCGATCAGCACTAGTTTTAGGAAATCTTTAGAGAGCAGGCCAACGATGCTGCCCGTACTGGCACCCAATACCTTACGAACGCCAATCTCCTTGGTGCGTCGTTCGGCTGTAAAAGCAGACAGGCCAAATAGTCCCAGACAGGCAATCAGAATGGCCAGCGCAGCAAACGAAACAAAGACCTGCCCAACGCGCTGTTCAGAACGGTACATCCGGTCGAAGGACTCATCCAGAAACGAGTAGCTGAAAGGCTGCCCCCCGGCCATAGTTTTCCATTTTGCTTCAATATTGGCAACCACACCCGCGACGTCGCGGGTGGCTAATTTGAACCCAATACCTTGTTCTGATTTATCCAAATGGAGAATCAACGGCCCTACCGACTGCCGAAGCGACTGAAAATTAAAGTCCTTGACCACGCCGATAATGGTGTACGTATCGGTTCGTTTGGCTGAGCGTTTTCGTTCGATTGTATGGTTAATCGGGCTACGATAGCCCAGTAGCCGGGCTGCAGCCTCATTAATCAGAATGGCGGATGAATCCGTGGAGAGCTGCTTTGAAAAATTTCGACCTTCGGTCAGCTTAATACCCAATGTAGGCAGGTAGTCCGCATCGACGTTCCAGATTTCCATCTTTAACGCTTTCTCGGCTTCTTTGACGCCCTCCGGAAAAAAGGCTTCACTATTCTGCCCCCATCCATCAACCGGGAAAAAGCCGGTAGTCGTACCCGTCACGACACCGGGTAATTGCCCTACTTCGTTGCGGAAAGCAGCCACCTGAGTACCCAATGCATTGGCATCTTTGATGAGCAGGACCTGGTCCTTGTCAAAGCCAACCTTTTGGGAACGGATAAAGTTAAGTTGTGCATAGATGACAAACGTACCGATGATGATAACGAGGGAGGTTGCGAACTGAAAAACAACCAGACCGTTCCGTAAACGACTCTTTCGAGCACCCGATTGCACCGCCCCTTTTAATACTTTGATCGGCTGAAAACGAGCCAGAAAAAAGGCCGGATAGCTACCCGCCAGCAACCCAACAAGTAAGGCAAAACCCAGCAGGGCTGGTAGCAGCATGAGCTGATCAGGTGCTACTAGGTGGATCGTTTTATTCGCTAATGTGTTGAAGTAAGGGAGCAAAACAACCCCTAACCCAATAGCCACTACCAGGGCCAGCCCACTCATCAGCATGGATTCAATTAGGAATTGACCGATTAACTGCCAGTGCATTGACCCCAACACTTTTCGCATCCCCACTTCTTTGGCCCGCCCCGCCGACTGAGCTGTTGAGAGGTTCATGAAGTTCACGCAGGCGATCAGGAGAATAAAGAGGGCCATCGCGCCGAACATCAGTACGTAGCGGATATCGCTGTTGGGCGCCAGTTCGGAAATGCGATCCGATCGGAGATGAATATCCGTCAGCGGCATCAGGCTGTAGCGGATGTAGCCGCCTGTTTTCTCAAATCCCTTGAGGTCAGTACCCCCCCATTTCTGTAAGGCGGGCGATGCATAACGATCTGTAAACGTGCGTAGTTGAGCGACCAAGCTACTGGGCTGAGTGCCTTTTTTCAGCAAGAGATAGGTAGTAAAGTTGAAACCCAGCCAATTACCCTGCTTGGCCTCATCAATGGATAGCATCGAGCGGAAAAAGTCGAACCGGAAATGGGAAGTAGTGGGTATATCGCGTATGACACCCGTAATTTTGTCCTGTTCAGTACGATTGAATGTCAGCGTTTTACCCAGCACCTGCGTTGTACCGAAGTATTTCCGGGCAATACTTTCCGTAATAACCACGGTATTTGGTTCCGTCAGGGCTGTTCGGGGATTACCCGCGACCAAAGGCAGCGTAAAGACATCAAAGAGGGTTGAATCCACAAAAACAACTCCTTCTTCTTTCAAGCTTTCAGCTCCCTTTCTGACCAGATAACCGCCGTAGTTGCGGAACCGAACCTGCCGTTCAACTTGCGGAAAATCGTGGGCAAACGTAGGTCCGAACGGGTCAGGCACGGTGGCTAACTGGTGCTCAGCTTCGCCGATTTTCAGGTCGGTGTTCACCCGATAAATTCGGTCGGCCTTTATGTTAAATCGGTCGAAACGCAACTCATCCAGTATGTACAGACTGATGAGCAGGCAGGTCGCCATGCCGATGGCTAATCCCAGTACGTTAATAATCGAGAACGTCCTGTTTTGCTGAAGCTTTCGCCAGGCAACCGTCAAATAATTTCGTGATATAGACATGGTTTGACTAAATAAAGAGATGGACGAATAATCGGTTGATTGAGCGGTAACAGCCTTTACCCGTCGCCGAATAAAATACGGGCGGCAGAATCGGATGACCTCCCAGACGTACAGCCGACGCGCTTTTGCTGCGCCCAATTCCGCCACCTGTTGCTCAAACTGTTCATGCAGATCGCCTAGCAGCTCTTCCCGTAATTCCGGTGGGCAAAACCAGGTTAGCAGACGGTCGGCCCAACGGGGCGGCCGGCGATTCGGTGGGACTGGCGGAGGAGAATTGGGTTGAGAGTACGGCATGAATCACGACAGCGAAGGGTTTGGCATAGCGTCCCAGAGTTCATTCCGAAGCTCACGCATTTCAGCCAGGGTACGCTTACCAGCTGCGGTAATGGTGAACAGCCGCTTTCGCCGACCACCCCGGGCCGCCGTTGCGCCACCGAGTTCCGAGCGGACAAAGCCTTTTTCTTCCAACCGATATAGGGCGACGTGCACCCCGCTTAAGCTGATGGTTCGACTGGTGCGTTGCTTAAGTTCGGCTGCAATCGTTACGCCGTAAGCAGTACCTTCCAGCACGGCTGCTGTTAATAAAACCAGTTCTTCAAATTCTCCTAAGTAAGCCCGGTCCATGATGGTTCGTAGTCGGTTTTCTCATTTGCTTGTTATTTGCTAAACAAATGGAGTGCCAGTGTGTAAAACAGGCCTTAGCAACTGTTTGACGGGTATTGTACGTAATCACGTGTCCGAAATCGTACAGAATTCGGCCAATAGCGGACATACTCAACTACTCACAATGAAAGTTTTGGTTAAGATTAATCGTCAATGAAAATCGTCAATGAAAACGTCGGTAAATTTTCAGGACAACATATCTAGGAAATCGATAACGAAAACCTCCAGCTTGTTTTAGAAAAGACCTCAGCATTTCGATCCAAGCTTCAGCAACTTAAACGGTTTGACAGACGAAATCTCGTTCAGGTTTGTCAAAGCAATCATGTACATTCTGTGTACATGATTGCTTTATCGTGTACGTTTTTTTACCATATTTGTACATGAATCAATTTCGAGCCGAACTTCCTTACAATAAGCTACCCCTCTTACCGCCTGCGCGTGAACTCGTTGAAACCATACCGATCCTGCGGCAGGAAAGCCGGGCTGCTTCAGCGCTAGCTGAATTAAAAGGGTTGAGCCGATTATTACCCAATCCCGCTATCTTAATCAATGCGCTGGTCCTAAAAGAAGCGAAAGCTTCCTCTGAAATTGAAAATATTATTACCACCGATGACAAGCTCTACCAGGCCTTGACCATCAAAGGACAAGATGTTGATACAGCTACCAAAGAAGTACTGCGCTACCGACAAGCCCTCTACACAGGCTATCGATTTATTAAACAGAAGGGATTTTTAAGCATCAATGGTATCCTTCAGATTCAGCAGGAACTGGAGCAAAACCAAGCAGGTATGCGTCGGCTTCCCGGTACCAGCCTACGGAATGATCGAACCAACCAAGTGATCTACACACCTCCCGATGATCCTTCTGTGCTCAAGGAGTTAATGCATAACCTGGAAGAATATCTCAATACAAATGAGCCTAACGAGGTTTCTACACTCATCAAGCTGGCTATACAACATTATCAGTTTGAGAGTATTCACCCCTTTTATGATGGTAATGGGCGTACGGGCCGAATTATCAATGTACTTTATCTTATCCTTCACGACTTATTAGCAGAGCCTATTCTTTACTTAAGTGGCTACATCATTGAGCACAAAGCAGACTATTACCGGCTTTTACAGGCAGTGCGGACTGAGCAGAACTGGTCGGATTGGATCCTATTCATATTAGAGGCCGTCGAAGTAACAGCTCGGCAGACGATTGATCAGATTACTCGTATTCAAGGGCTATTTGACCAGACGGTTGAGCAAGTTCGCGGCCAAGCACCCAAAGTATACAGCAAAGAGTTAGTTGAGGTCTTATTTGAATACCCCTACAGTAAGATTGAATACCTGGTGGATCGCTTAGGAATCGACCGTCGGACGGCGTCAAAATATTTGCGTAGCCTGGAGCAGATAGGCGTGCTACGAGCCGAAAAGAAGTGGAAAGAAACACTTTTTATTAATGTTGACCTCTTCAATTTATTGCGGCATTAGCTACGCTACCAATCAGTTTTATGGTGTAACTTATATTAGGTAAGTCGTATAAATTAGTTCATTTGTGATCGTTCACAAAAAGGTCATGTCACATCATTAAATGAACGAGTCACAATCAACTGTCAAAACCGTTCAGAAAAACGTCCGAATAAGTCTTTATCCTCTTGGAAGTTTTAGGACTATTCTTAATCGTTTTTTAATTGACCAACAGCAAATCAAATGAGCCGGTAATGGTATAATCCTGGCCAGCTTTGGTACCGGTACCAACGGCCGTTAGTGCACACAGGAGAGTACCCTGAATGCGGTAGAGAGTTCGACCATTCTGCACTTTAATTACGGTTGATTCGCTAATTGACAACGTGCCAAGGCGGGCAGAGTACAGCTGCGGGCCTGGCAGATTCAGAATGAGATCGGCATTGGCACCGGTGGGAGTTGGCTTGCTCTGATAGCCCATCGGATAGATTCCCACCGCCAACGTGTTGATCACTGAGAGTTGTCCGTTTGTATAATAGGCTGGTGGAACGGAGGAAGTCTGTTTATAGGGCAGTGGCTGGCCAGCGGTAAACTGAGCCGTTATGTCAGCGATCGTAATTCGCCCTAACACACCTGAATAGGTTTTGGTCGTCGGATCGAGCGTTTCTTCCCCTTCTGCCCGTAACGTCAGATCGCCATCGATGGTAATTTTACCTGAACCGCCATAGCCCGTCAAATCAGTAGGTATACGTAAATAAGACGGCAGCTGCGTATCAGGATCGTTTTTTTTGCTGCAGGATCCTACCAACAGCAGAATGATCATTCCAAAAAGGATATTGACATTGCGATTCATAGGCTTACTGTGATTTGCGATTTACACACCTTGCTTCAAATATCGTTTCTCTCACTTTTTCGGGCCGTACAAGATTTGTTCGTTTCTTGGCTGGCTAATGGTATCATAGCGTTTTTTGACCTCTGCGTTCATGTTAGCCCGCAACGCAATGCCCTTTTGAAACATTTCCGACATCCGGGAGTGCAGTTCGTCGATCATTTTTATTCGTTCGGCATCAGTCAGCTTCAGCGTTTCCGAGTCAAAGTACTCATCCGGAATGTCAAACCGGTCGACGATAGAGCCAACCAGACCTGAAATCGCTCCCTTGTCTCCACTGGCCAGGCCTGCGATGATTGAGCCAGCACCGGGTACGCCAACTAATGTGCCAATTACATTGCCAAGTAGCGTCAGCGAGGACTTGGTCGTAGCGCTGGCCGAGGCTTTCAACGCTTTTTCAAAATCTGCCTTGGCCGCATCGACAGCAGCCTGGAAGGCCGCTTTCTGATCTGCCGGGAGCTTATCAATATCTTCCTGTGACTTGATACCGTATTGGCTCATGATGCTGTTCATGGTACCGACAAAGGAATTGGCCATATCGTCCACCGATGCTGGTGGTGAGATGCTGAACGTAGGCATCGGCGGCAAGGCAATTGGCTTACCATCGGTAATCAGTACTTTGGTTTGGTTCTTGATCACGCCGGCTGTGCTCATAGCTTCATTGAATTGCATTTGATATTTCCAGATGAAATTATTTCCAGCTTCACCAAAGCCGGGATTCGCAGTGGCTAACGCCTGGGATTCCGTGGTCAGCTGAGCCCGAAAGCCCCACATCTGATCGTGCATTTTAAAGATCTCAGCTACTTTGTAGTAGTTCTTTACGCCCGTCGAGACCAGAATGCGGGAATTGAGCTGAGCGACGGTGAGTTTATTCAATCGTTCCTGAAGGATACGAATCAACTCCAGTTTGGCCGACTGCTCGGTATTGGCATCTCCTTTTAGGGCAATGTTGAGCACGTCCCCAGTACTCTGAGCACCGGCGGCTGAACCGTTCAGTATAAACAGGGTGAGAATGGGAATAAAGTAGAATTTCATAGCGATCAGTGGAAGGACTTAAGGTTCAACCTGAAAGTTTAGGCGTAGGGTGTCGGGCTGAGTGTAGCCCCGCTCCTGCTGAGCAATGAGAATCACCTGACTAGCTCCTACAGCCTCAGGAATATACACCCAGCTAGACATTCCTAAAGGGAGGTTCACGGCGACTTTCTGCAGTACGGGTGTATGCTCATTGATACTGCCCTGCTCCAGTCTGCCCAAGCCTGTTTGCTGATAAAACTGAAGTTTATATCCATATTCCGAATAATAGGAATCGGTCAGCAACACCAAAGGAAGTGCATAGCGTTGGTGCGCTTTCAGGGCGGTACCAGGTAAGGTCGCATTAAGCCGGATTCGATAATTCGCCCGAATGTCCAGCGACTCCGACTGACAGCCCATGGCCAGCCAAATAAGAATGAGGGAAAGTAGATTTTTCATTTATACTCCGAATCTGTGTCAAGGATGAATTTGATGCCAACACCCACATTGAACCGGGTAGGAATGATGTTCGAGCGGAAGAGGTAATATTCCTGAGCCCGTACTACTAAAATGGTGCGCCCGGTTAATATGTACTCGCATTCAATCGCCAGCGTTGGGCCAAAAACCCATTCCGATCGGTTCATTAGGCTAGCACCCTGTACTTCTCCCCGGTCCTGATTAATTGATTCGTACCCGCCAGCTACGCCACCACCAACGTTAATTACCCAGGAGCGGTTGATCAGTCCCATAACCCGGGTAAAATACGTCCCTTCGAGAAGCCACTGGGATACGGGTACCAGCGATCGGTCATAGGCATAAAATTTCTGATTGAGATGCACTGTGCCTTTCCAATAGGCATTCAGAGTTTTGTATCGACTGTAGGATAATCCACAAAACACACCAAAATTATCTTTACCAGGTAGCTTGAAACCATCGACCAGGCCAGCGGATAATTCAATCGTTGTTTGACCAGCTTGGTGAATTTGAGCCGTGACGGATTGCCAACAGAGGAGTGCGCTGATCAACAGTACACTTCGCTTACACATAATGGATAAGGTTGACTTGTACTTATGCATGATGGATAATTTAGTTACAGGTGAATTGATCGACTGGATTTATAGAGGCCGTGCGGTGGCCAGTTCCTCGGGACCGATGGCAATGGTCAGCTGACGGCCTCCACTCTCCTCCCCCATCTGCACGACTAGGCGCCGATCACGCTCCAGCGTTAACCGTTCGATGGCGATGACCTTTGTTAATTCATCATGACGAGGAATCACGTTTTCACTAGCATCGAAGACTTTGATTGGGTCAACCGGAACATCCTGGGTGGCTGAGCTTTCACCCGCCTGTTTCTGCTGCATGACGTAGGTGCGCAGGTAATCGATATCGTAATTGAGTTTAGAGCTGTTTTCCATGCCCAAAACCAGGTACATGACATCATCTTTGTAGAGAATATTCTTTAGGTATAAATTGACACCCTGCGATTTATAGCCGATGTGGCGAATCTTTCGGCGGCTATGCATGGCCATCTCTCCCTGCCGATTCAGGTTATCGGCTAACCGGGCCTGCGAGCCACTACTAACTTTGGCGGACTTACTTACATCCCTATCGAGTAGTACTTTGGTCAGGTCGTAGGTGACTGCATCCGGATGCTCTTTGTAGGAAACCAGAAAACTGAACAGCCGCCCGTCGGCCGTTACAACCGTCAGGTTGGTTTCCATAAAGGGATTCTGAGCAATGGCTTTTAAGCGAAATACGTTGCCTGCTTTCTCAACGGCTTCCCCGGCAATATCCTTACTGCCCAGATCGGCGTAGCGAATCTCATAGGGGAAAATGATGTGCGTCGTTTTGTTGGTGCTCACTTGCAGGGCGTAGGAAGGTCGAATTGTTGAATTGGTCATCGGCAGGACGAAGGCCAGTTGCGCCTGACTGGATAGCGAGCCCAGGCTGAGAAGTAAGAAAAGTATCTGTTTCATGTTTAGTTTAGTTGACTTGGTTAGTTAAATGCAATCCAGAATTGCATTATGATCACTGCGCTTTGAGAAAAAGATTATAGCCTGCTTTCAGCTTCACAGTTGGCTGTCTGGCCGCATTAGAGGCACTCATGCGGGCCTGACTGGCCACGGTGTTCACCAGTCCACCAGCACCAGGTATCTGTAATCCCTGAATAGCCGAGGCCTGCATTTGGCCGCCCACCTGATTAGAAAGACCAGGCATGTTCACACCCGCAATTCCGTCGATATCATAAACCTCCAGATCGAGGGGGATCAGCTGGCCACCGAGTTGAAGATTCCGAACGGCCATCCGCAGCCGATCATCGCTGGTTTGACAGACGGCGTGCAAAATGGTATTGACTGGGATCGTAACGCCGTCAGCGGAAATCTCTTTTGTCAGTCGCAACTTCACCACATTGCCACTTTTGAACGACTGATCTTCGTGCACGACAACTGGAATCATCCAGACGATGTTTTTTTTAGACCCGTACGAATTACTTCCGCTGAGGACTGCTTGTTCGGCTTGTCGACGAGAACCCATTGTCGGGGCTGTATTGAAGGCGTCAGCGGGGTTTATAGGATCCGATAACCGGGTCGCTGTCAGATTATCGCTCACCTTCACGGAAGCTGTTCGACCTGTTTCATTGGCCTGGCTATTGGTTGATGGTAAACTCATACCTGGGTAAGAATTAAACCCAGTAGCTGACAGGCTGGCTTTATCCCCTGTCGTTGGTGGAGGGTTGTTTCGAAACGGTATGGTTTCTGCTTTTGGCGTAGGTCCTCGATCAGCGCCACCAGGTTGAAAGCCTGGTGGCTGATAGGAATAAACGCTGCTCGTTTTTGGCTGACTAACCCTTGTGCGCTGTCTTTGAACACGCGGTGATGGTGAAGAAACGGTTGGCGTTTGCACCGGCTGCCAGGCGAGTGATGAAGTATGAACGGGCTGGCTAGTCGCGGCTTCTGGAATTGACTTCAAGTGATTACCCGTTGAATCCAGCCGGGTATTGGTAAAACTGGAGAGCACCTGGCCAGCAACGGATTTTCCGTAGCCGGGCGTTTCCACGTTTCGGCCATCAATTGACCCCCGCTTCGCCTTGGGAACACTGGCGTTAAAACCATCTTTGCCTTGCTGATCAACTAAAGATTGTTGAGACAGGTACCGTTCGCCCTTTCCTCCACCAAGCAGATAAAATAGGGCCACTAAAAAAGGGAGCACGATAACTGGATACATAAGCATGGCTTTACGTTCGCGCAGGAAAGCAGCTTCAGAAAATGCGGTATTCATGGGTTGGCAGGTTTGAAGTTGGTAAGCTTTCGACTGATGCTATCCAGTCGACTTAGGTTCGCTTGCTTGGCCGATTGGTAATCAGTAACCTCAGAGGAGGTTTGACGAACCAGCTTCTCCATAGGTCGAAGGATCTGTTCCGGCGAAGCCATCGGCAGGGGATTCGTCAACCGCTTAAGATTGACAACTAGTTTATAAACCCCTCCCCCACCCAGCAACAGCAGTGCGCCAAGTACCAGCACTTTTCGGGTCCGATCGGAAAGACTAAGCAGGAAATCTCCGAAACCGGTTAGTAAACTCAGAATTCGTCTCATAGGCGTATCCGTTCCTCCAGGTCCGTGTTATCAACAACTGTAAACTTTTCAATCAGAAACCCGTGGGGGTTAATATCCGAGCGGCTGACATTACGTAGATAACCGGTTGTAATCAACCGGCGCGTGGTGATGTTTGTCAGGCGAATGATCTGCTGCCGGGCAAACGTTCGAAAAGCGTATGGGTACTGATTTAAATCCAGCTGGATGCTGTCGACCTGAATTTCCTGCGAAGCGGAGGCCTGAATAAGCTGAGTATAATAGCCTTTCTCTTTGGTATCTGTGTAAAGACGGGCGGCACTATCATCGGCGTAGGGAATGGCCTCCCGGATGTTTTCCTCAATGCTTTTAGCGTCAGGATCGAGCGTAAAAAACAGCTCATGGAATCGTCGAATGTGATCCCGACCCTCTACTGGCCTGTTTTCCCGCACATCGTTGCGTAGGGCCGCAATGAGCGACTTACCCTGCTCCACCACATAGATTCGACTCTCCGAATCAGTTTTCACTTGGTAAGCGAAGACCAGGCTTCCCAGGGTAATTAGTCCAAAGATGGCTACGCTGACAAAGGCCAGTATACGAATGTTGCGGTAGGAGGTCTCCAGATTGCGCAGCGACTTAAAAAAGGTTTGATCTTGAGCAGCCATAGTTAATCGGAGCTTTTAGAAATATTTCGCATGTTTTGAAATTCCTGTTTAGCTGCTGTGCCGTAGTATTGGGCATAATTAGCGGCCGTCTGCCCTACACCCGCAGCGACCTCCCAGCCTAAGCCAGCTGCGGCCCCTACTCCCCTGGCGACACCGTTTCCACCCGCTACTGCAGCAGCCCCCACCATACCCGCAGCTGGCATAACCGTGCCCATGACCATAGCGGAAGTCATGTTCGTCATCCGCTGTAACGCGTTACCCACACCCGAGGAAGAAATGATGTAGGAGGCAATCGTTGGAATGGTGAAATAGGCCATCGTGGCAATGATCATAAAGACCATGTAGATGATATCGCCACTTTGCGCTTCGTCAGGAACGTTGTTAGTTAGCTCCAGATACTGAAGCGCAATGACCTTGCCTTGCAGATAGGTGACAATAGTACCCAGAATGTTGGCCAGTGGAAACCATAACGAAATCTGTACATATCGGGCAATCCACATCAAATGTGAATCCTGAAAGCCAGTGAAGATAGCCAGGGCAAAAGACAGCGGACCAACGATCGTTAGGACAATTAAAAAGAAGGCTCGGGTGGTCAGAATAACCAGGCGAGCGGCCAGGAACAAGGCGTAAAACAGGTTTTTGAGCACCTGCTGAAACCCCTCGTCGAGGTATACTTTGAATTTCTCCGTGATGAGTGCCAAGTACTGCCCCGTTGCGGACCACATACTGGTTTCTTCCAGCTTTTTATCCAGCTGGTTCATCTTTTCAGCTAGTTTATCCTGACGCATCTCTTCTAGCTGCTGAATACGGGTTGTCTGCACGTCGACCATATTTTGAGTGACGACTTCAACCGGTTTCATGAGCGCGTCTAAAAAGTCGGTAACCATGGTGAAATTGAGGACGAGAAAGCCAATGGCGAACGGCCGCAGCAGCGGGAACACATCGATGCTTTCCGCCCGGGCGAAATGGCCCAGAACGCGCATACCTATGTAGAAAGTTGCTGCAATTGCAGCAATGGAAGAGGCTACTGCTCCCAGGTTGCCCATACCCTGCTGCACTTCGGAGTAAGCCGTGGTAATGGCAGCCTCCATCGACGAAAACTTCTGATAGAATCCATAGTCGATGTAGGTGCTCCCACCGGGTAGCTGGAGTAAGATCATGTCGATAGAATGGATAAAAATGAACCGATAAAGACCTCGTGTCGATTGAGTAAACAGGTCTTGTTATTTGGGCCTACAGCTGGTGTTTTTGATCGGCTGTTTGCTTAACTCACAAACCGACAAGGCATGTAATTCGCTGACTAGCAGCCCGTTTTTACTTGCCTCGAATCCGTCAGGCTAATTCTGGTTTTCGCCTGGCATCGGCAAAGTCAATGATGGCCACCTGGATATCGCCACCGTTCTGAGAAGTTCGACGAATGACCTCAGCTTTTTCAGGAGACTCCGTCGTATAGGCCGCATATTCCTCCAGGCTAACTTCGGTAGCGTAGACTTTGGCCCTGGCTCCCAGTGCAATGAAGACCTCCTTATATTTCCGGCGTTGATCATTGTCTTTATTGACCGAAAGGATCAATTGCTTCTGTTTCTCCGACAGACCCAGCAACTGACGTATCTCTTCGAACCGGTGCTGATACTTACTCTGATCGAGCAGAATCTTACAATCGGAGTTGTTGATAATGGCGTCTTTAACAATATTGTTACCGATGATATCATCAATTTCCTGAGTGACCACCAGCGCTTCACCAAAGTGTTTCCGTACTGTCTTGAACAGATACTTGATGTAATCAGCCATCGACTCTTTAGCGATCGCTTTCCAGGCCTCCTCGATCACCATCATTTTCCGGGTTGCCAGATCCAACCGGCGCATTTTGGTGACGAAGGTTTCCATAATAATCAGCGTCACAATGGGGAATAGAATTGGATGATCCTTAATGTTGTCCAGCTCGAAGACAATGAACCGTTTATTGAGAAGATCCACGTTCATCGTCGAGTTGAGCAGATAGTCATACTTACCACCCTTGTAAAATGGCTGCATGGTGATGATGAACTGCTCAATGTCGAAATACTTGTCCGTATACTTCTTTTCCTTCAGGAAGGCCCGAAACCCCTGCTCATCGTTACAGTACTCGTAAAAGCCGTTAAACGAGGCCTCTGCCCTACCTTTCTTAACCTGTTTGATAAATTCTTCCACGGCATCCGAAAGCGCTACTTCCTCGGTTCTGGAGAAGCTTTCGGTTTCATTCTTCCAGAGCGTTTTAAGTAGTGTGTTGATAGACGTTACTTTATCAATCGAATAAAACCCATCTTCAACGTAGAAGGGATTGAACGTAATGGGTTTATCCTCTTCATAGGCCAGATAGATGCCATCTTTCCCCCTTGTTTTCCGGCGAACGAGTTCACATAAGCCCCGGTACGAATGGCCGACGTCGACTAGTAAGATGTGTGTATCCTGCTCATAATACTGACGTACCAGGTGATTCATGAAAAAGGATTTACCCGATCCAGATGGCCCGATTACGAACTTGTTGCGATTAGTCACCCAACCTTTCTGCATGGGTTCATCCGACAGATCAACCCAAACCGGTTTGCCCTGCCGATCACAGAGTCGAATACCAAAAGGTGATAAGGAAGACTGGTAAACTGACTCCAGATTGAAAAAGCAAACGGCCTGCTCAACGAAGGTGTAAAACGTTTCGTCGAGTGGCAGATCCCCCGCATTGCCAGGTATACCCGCCCAGAGCAGCCTGGCCGCATCCATTGTGTTCTGTTTGGGCAAACAGTCCAGCTGAGCAATGGCTGAAGAGGTACGGGCCCGAAGGTAATCCAGCTGCTCTGGCTTTTCGGTCCAGACCATCACATTGAAGTGCGATCGACAAACCGTTCGCTGATGCTGAATGGCTTCCTGAATGTACCGCGTTGTCCAATCCCGGTTAATGGCGTTTTCTGAAGAGAACTGGGAAAGGGAATTCAGATTTCGGGCGGTTTGCTCAAATTTCCGTAAAGCGGCCTGTGCATCATCTAAACAGATATACTGGTTATAGACGTGGTTGCAGGGAAGCATGAGCCCAACAGGCAGTACATTACCAACAGCAAACTGGGTGCTATCTGATGAGAGCGGTCCATAGTTGGCCATGATATCGACCGCTTGAGGTAGCGTCTCGGCATCCGATAGCGTAAAACAGAGCACATCTTTAGATCCGATCCGGACCCGGCCGTCAATGTCCCAATCTTCCAGAATCACTTTCCGGTTTCCATCAGGCTGAAGACGGAAATAATTAGGCACAATGCCTTTATCCCCTTTCCCACTTACCAGCTCCTCATCGGTCAATCGCTGAGCCGTAATTCCACCATCCAACAGGATCCGCTCGAATTGCGATACGGCATCAAAGAATGGCTGTAGTTCGCGTGCACTCATCTGTTCTTTTGGAACCAGACGACGCCGGGTCAAACTATGGCCATTGCTTTTTTGCTTCTGGCGATGTTTGGGCAGTTTGGAAATGTAGAGGTAGCAATAATGATTCAGGAAGGGCCGCTCGACGAAATGTCGGTGGAATGCCTGAGTCAGAAAACTATCATCGCCTTGCTCCAGATCGGGCTGGTAACGTTCCTCGGTAAACCAATCCTGTTTATGAATCATGGTGCCAACGGGCATTAGCTTGATGGCTTTTACCAGGGCGCTGTGGAGCGTGCGATAATCCTCTCCGGAGAGCGTAAAGATTTCGGGCAGATGAAGCCGGAAACCCACCGTAATGTCCGCCATCTTACTGATCAGACAGTTATTTTCAACGGCTAGCAGTGGCAGCGCGGTTTCGAGACTTCGAGCGTTTAGTTTCACGGAGCTGAGAAAATGGGTTAGCCGACGAAATCAAAATGGCCTTAGGTTGATTGCGGGTTGCTTCCAGTTTGAGTAGACCCGATACACCGTATTTTGCGGAAAGCCGAATGCAGAACCAAATGCCCCCCAGGGCGCTGCCCACGACAATGAGCGTGGCCATGTAAGTGTTTAAGCCGAATAGTCCGTAAAGCGTCAGGGCAAGTAGTAAGCTACCAATGACGATGCCGACAGATAGATACAAATAAGTACCCTTTAGGCCTCGAAACTCGACGGGCTTACCGATGCCTTTGTTGATCTCCAGCATTATCCGAAGAAGGCCGTTAGAATCGTACCGACAGCGACTAGAAATAGCGCAGCCCCAAACCAACTCATTACTGCTTTCTGCGTGTCAGGATCGCCATTGTGAAACTTGGAGTACACACGCACAGCCCCGATTAATCCAATGACTACACCCAATGCCAGGATGATGGTTTGGGCTGCTGTTGCGTAACTGCGGATCGTTGTAGCGGTCGTGCTTAAGGCAGCGGCTCCATTACCGGTTGCCTGCGAATTGGCCAGTGTGGTCATAAACAGCAGGTCCACGAGCAGCGCAACCTGCATAGCTAGAAATTTTGTCCGTTTGAACATGGGAAGAGGTTTTTGACGAAAGAATTAGGGGAAATAATTTAAATTATGAAACTAAATTAATATTGTATTTTAAAATATGTAATACATTGATGTATAATTTTTAAAGCTAAAATTTAAAATTTATGTTTAATAAACTATAAATCAGTTAAATAAAAATCAAAAATATTTTAATATTCCTTAGAAATGACAATATATAATCTTAACTGTGCGGCTTTTCATGACTTGCTTAACAGACTGACTGGCCTTATTAACGATCTATTATAGTATATAATGTCTTTTTATGAACTTTATTTATAGAAAAATAACATAATATGTATTTTTCGAAATGATGTTATAACTTGGCAATAAAAAAGGCCAGACGGAGTGTCTGACCCTAATAGTGCTCTATAGCATGAAAGAAACGTACCTATCAGTACGACATGTTGACGCGGTAACCAATGTTCTTTGACATCTTACTTAACGAGTGAACGGGATACCGGTCAATAGGCCCTTGCTCTCCTTTTGCTGATTGATAACGGTGGCCAGCTTATCCGCTTCGGTATCACTGGGGTCTTTTGAGGAAAGCTTACCTGTTTCAGTAAGCATTATGCGCTGTGCTGTGTTCAACAGTTCGGATAATGAACGTTCAGTCGAACGTTGAACCGTGCCCTGAAGGGGAAGGGTAAATTCAGCATCCTGGTAAATGGCTATTCCAGTTAGTTCGGTTTCATTCAAGCTGCTTGTTGACGGAAATACTTCATCAGGCGCAGTCGCCGGATTCATTTGTAGGGTTTCATAGGGTCTATTCTCGTAGTTTTTTACGGAATATAGTCCTGAGCTATCCTCTTCCTCCACTGCGCCCGAATCGGATTTAGCGGGTTTGGTCCCCCGATTGGCGATCCACTCCCGGATATCTTCCCGGTAATACTTCCAAAATACGTAGATGTAGTAAACGACAACGGCGACTCCAACCACTTTGGCAAAGTCCCACCAGGTGTACTGATTAAGCATGGCCCTCCCCTCCTTTCTTTTCTTTTTGATAAGCCTGATCCAACAGGTCAATCAAATTGCGGACAATGGTATTCATGTTCTTACGGTATTTATAAGAAAGCTCTCGAAGCAGTTCGTGATGATCATCGGTAATCCGGACCATCTTGTTGAATACATCCCCTTCTTTCGTAGCTATGCTTACCACATCGTCGACTGAAAAGCTTACCGTTTTACGGACTCTTTCCGCTTTTACGAGCGCTTTAGGCGGTTCGCTACCCAGAGCAACTTGCGTAGGTTGAATAGGCTCATGTTCCGGTGTTGACTCAACCGGCGATGCAGTTGCTTCCTCCTTCGGTTGATCAACCTTTGGTTTGGGCGCCATTGGCATTAACGAGTTGGCGAACTTATTGACCCGATCGGTTGAGTTCTGACGGGTTACATCGCTCAGGCGTTTATTCTCATTCTTCATCGCTGATCGGTTTTGCTGTTAAGTTTAGGAGCATTTCGATTTCAGGAAATAGATCCTTGAGGCCACTGTTACGTAGGTAGTTAACAGGCATGGGGAATAGCGTCGACCGGTTTGCCGAGTCCTGATAGGAATCTCGCTGCGGTATGCGGCTCTTCAGACATTCCAGGCCAATGGTTTTAAAACGCTCCTCCAGCAGATCTGCTAATTCGCCATCTCGTGAAGGCTTGTATTTGTTCCAAACGATTCGACAGCGCTCAACGGGAAGCAGGTTAATTTCCTGAATTGCATTCAGGTAGTTGATGCCTGTGGTTACGGAATACTCAGAGGTTTCCATTGGCACGATCAGGTAGTCCACAGTCTTGAGAGCCGTTTCGTAGCCAGCTACATCGATGTTACCGGGCATATCGATAAATACCACCTGTATTCCCTCAGGCATATCAGCCAGTAGCTCAGGAACATCGGCAGGATTGCCGGAAAGAATTGGGTAGGGCTCAATGTTCTGCTCTTCCAATTTAGCACTGGCGTGCGAATCGTCCTGAATCTGCTGGCTCTCCCGAATGCGCTGATTGTAGACAGATAGCTGAGCACCGTCAACATCTAGTATAGCCACCTTTATTCTTCGCTTGTAATGAAGCCAGGAAGCAACTAAAACGGAAAGTGTGGTTTTGCCCATACCTCCTTTTTGGGTAGCAAATGCAATAACAGCAGGTGAGCCTAGAGCCCCGTCAGTAGTCTCAGTTTGAAACTGCGAATTTGAAGAGGTCATGAATTATCTTATTTGATTAATGCCCTAAAGCAAAACGAAAAAAATTAAAATACCAAATGTAACGTGCGTGATCACGCACGTGAGTGACAAATCACTTATGCGATTAGTCTCTTTGTCACATCATCGCAATTGTGTATAGTATAATCATCATTAAGACAAGTCATGTAAGAGACCAAATAACTAGGAGATTAAGTGACGACGTGACAAGGCGATTATGGGCATACGTGCAGATAAGACGAGTCACTTTATTAGATCTTTAGAATGTGGTTGGTAAGAGACAAGTCTCCAGGAAGATTGGTCACCTAGTTATCTGAATGACGAATCACCTTGTCACGTCAATAACATAGAATTACTCGGCTATTATCCTGCTTGCACGGCGATAGCAAGATGTGTTTTTATGGCCATAAAAACACATCTTGCTATCGCCGTGCAAGCAGGAGTTGAGAAGTATTCAAAGTCGGTCAGAAATAACCAATAACCTTATGGAAACTAAAATAAACAAGGGAGGAGCGCCCAAGAAACAGTCATCAGAATCGAAAACGCGAGCGGTTAAAGTGCTCTTTAATGAGCAGGAATTCATCCGCCTAATGGATCGTAAAGCAACCACAAAATCAGCTGATTTATCCAAGTTTATTCGCACAATTTGCCTAGATAAACCCATGCGAATGAAGCCTCAACATAGTACCTATCAGGAGTCAGCCTTGTCACTATTGCGGGAAATGAGAGCTGATCTATTACGAATTGGTGTCAGTATCAATCAATCGAGGAAGCGAATCAATAGTACCACAGACTACCAGAATCTCCAGCGTGAAGTGGAAAAAATGGTGCAAAGGGTGAATGGCTTCGATTCGGAATTTGGGCGATTAATAGTTTTACTTAGTCAGGAAGACCCCTTTAAATAGAAGGCAAATGGTGGCACGAATTAGTAGCGGAGCAAGTCCCACCGGTGCCGTTTATTACAACGAGGAGAAAGTTGGGAGAGGTGAAGCACAACGGTTAGCCGTCCGCAATTACGAAGGCATTAATCAGAATGTGCAGGAATTAAGGTTGTCGACCATTGCCGAACAGCTGGAAGACCAAGCTGCGGGAAATGAGCTGATCAAAAAGCCAACCTTTCACGTGAGTCTCTCGTTTGCGCCAGGCGAAAATCCATCTGAAGACGATCTGCTCGCGATTGCTGACCGGTATATGGCTGGTATGGGTTACGACCGGCAGCCTTACGTTGTTTATCAGCATTACGACACGGACCATACCCATATTCATATCGTTTCGGTCCGGGTCGACGATACGGGCAAAAAATTACCTGACAACTTTGAACGGGAGCGGTCGAATAAACTCCGTCAGTCCATCGAAATCGAATTTGGCTTACAAATCGCAGAACGGACAGCGTTGCGTCCAGAGCGGACCAAACTTGAGCCGATTGACTATGGGAGGGGGGACCTAAAACGGGATGTATCTACCATAGTCAATGGTATTTTGAGGGACTTTACCTTCAGTAGCTTTTCGCAGTTCAACCAGCTGCTCAGTATCTACAACGTCAAAGCCACAGAAGTAAAGCTGAAGGGTAAAAGTCCTGGTCTGGTGTATTCAGCCATCGACAGCCATAAAATCACCCAGGGAACTGCATTTAAAGCCAGTAGCCTCCCCTATCAGCCAACTATGGACACGGTTAACCGTCGAATGAAAGTCGGTAAGAAAGTGAAAGGGGACCGGGTTGCGAGGCTCAGGGCCAAAACCGAACCCCTGCTGAACGAAAGTCGATCATGGGATAGCTTTCAACAGAATCTCTCCAAAGCTGGCGTTGAAGTACTTCCCCATGTGGGTAAAGATGGTATCCTGTTTGGTATCTCATTTATCGATGTTCAGCAGCGAGCCATATACACCGGTAGTGAATTAGGAAAGCAATTTACCGCAGGGGCTTTAAAAGCTTCGCTGGGGGAAACATACAGGCCTCCCAATATCCGTGAGACTGACTCCGAACTCACTCCTAAACTTACCCCTAAGCTTACTCCCAAGCCGGAGGAAACCGATTTTACCAGCACGCCAACCAATCAAATTCAAGACCAGGAATCCATGCAAAATGTAGAATTAATACGGCAGTTGCTGAACGCCATCGGCAGAGGTGGTGATGAGCAAACCAGTGAATATGAATTAAAGAAAATGCTTAAACGAGCCCACAAACCCCGATTATCCTGAATGGACCTAATATTAACATTTACTCGTCAATCCAATGAGAGAAGACCGAAAACAACTCAATCACAATGCCGAAATCGTACTATGGTTTGGGTTAGGTGCCTTAGCCATCCATTTGTACGTAGAGCTGCATAATTTCTTTGTGGAGCTTGGCGTATCCAATCCCTTAGTCGATACCATTATTGGAAAATTTGCCGCTAATCCTACTTTGTTCGGAAGTCCGTGGCCGTGTAAGATGGCAGCTGGTTTGTGCATTGGCGGCTACGGAATTAGCAGTCGTGGCGTCAAGTCCGCTACGCTACAGGTCAGCCAGGTTGTTAAAACGATACTTTTTGGCATTCTGCTTTACATCGGCTCTACGTTTCTGCTTCGGGAAAATAGTGACTGGATCCTTCGGCGGCTGGATGTACCTACACTCAGTATTGTCTACCTGGTAACGACCATAGTTGGAGTGCTTTACCTGCTCAAAGGGACGCAGGGCATTAACCGGTTATTAGGCTCGACGCTGGGAAAGGATAAATTCAACAAAGCCAATGAGACCTTTCCCCAGGAAGAAAGGTTACTAACGAATCCTTATTCGGTTAACATTCCAACTGAGTACGAATTTGAGGGAAAGCGAAAAGGCTGGCTCAATATATCAGCGGCCTTCCGGGCCTTGCTGCTGATGGGATCGCCCGGATCCGGTAAAACCTATGGGGTTATTCATTCGGTCATCCGGCAGCACATCGAGAAAGGGCTGTCGATGTACGTCTATGATTTCAAATACCCGTCGCTTACCATGGTCACCTATAATGCGATGATTAAGCACAGAAAGGTGCTCCCTAAAAAGATGAGATTCTATTGCATCAATTTTGATGATCCCCGAAAGTCGCACCGCAGCAATCCAATCCATCCCGGCTATATACCCACGATATCGCATGCGGTTGAAACCGCTCGTATGATGCTGATGAATCTCAACCGAAAGTGGGTCGAGCGGCAAGGGGAGTACTTTGTTGAATCCCCCATCAACTACGTGGCTACGCTGATCTGGTATCTGCGCACCTATGATCAGGGCCAGTACTGCACATTTCCGCACCTGATCGAGCTGGCTACGCGCAACTACCGGGAAATCATCCCCATTCTGATGGACCATCCTGACCTGGCCACCCTGACAGTTCCGTTTGCGTCGGCAGCACAAGGGGGGGCGGTCGATCAGTTGGAAGGCCAGATATCAACCGCGCAGATCGCATTAGCCAGGGTGGCCAGCCCGGCGCTTTACTGGACGATGAGCGCGCATGATTTCTCGCTCGAAATAAATGATCCGGACGAACCCAAAATCGTATGTTTAGGCAACAATCAGACCGTGAAAGATACCTACGGAGCGGCATTGGGTTTGTATAACTACAGGATTATGAGCCTGATCAACAAATCGGGTCAACATCCGTCCTCACTCGTCGTCGACGAACTACCCACCATTTATTTTAAAGGCATCGGTGAGCTTATCCAAACGGCACGTAGTAACCGGGTAGCTGTTACGATTGGGATGCAGGACTTTTCGCAGTTGGAGAAAGATTATGGTACCAAAGAAGCGGAGTCGATAAAAAACACCTGTGGTAATATCATTTCGGGGCAAGTGTTTGACAAAACGGCGGAGGCCATGCAGAACCGGATTGGTAAAAACGTGCAGCGAAAAGAAAATATCAATGTTCAGTCGGAGGATACCACACACGGTTTTTCAACCGAGTTGAACTGGATGGTACCAGCCGCTAAAATGGCTCAGCTCAGTCAGGGCTGGTTTGCGGGGGTTCTCTCGGATAACGTTGGTCAGGAAAGCGATAAAAAAGCGTTTCATGCCCGACTGGCGATTGATGTGGCTGAGTTTGAGAAAGAACAAAAAGCAAAGGAATTACCGGACTTTTCTATTTTTGCTCAGCAGAGTCCTGAAGACAGTGTGTTGGAAAATTACAAACAGATCAAAGCTGATATCGGGGCATTGGTCGAGACGGAACTTTCCAGACTCGTAGAAAAAACTAAATTCCTACCCAAAACGCCCAAACTGCAAACTACGAATGACAGACGTAATTAGCGACCGACTGGTCAGCCTACGGAAACACCTCAGCGATCGGCTGGGTACTAAGCTCAACACGCAGGATGTGGGGGATAAATGCGGACTGGAAAAACATAAGGTTTACCGGCTCGAAAATGGCTTAGGAGGCACAACGCACGCCCTGGTTGCCTTACTTCTATTTTACCGGGGATACGGCTATAACCTGGATTGGATTCTGTTTGAGGACAATAGCCGAATACCCATGATGCTTTCATCGGGGAATGAACTTCTGAAGATCAGTAATCAGATTCACCAGTTAAGCCGGTTGCTGAACAAAGGGTATGAGGATTTGACGAATCAGTTGCGCCAGCTAGGGTATGAGCCTCTGGAAGATAAAGACCTTTACGGTTCGGAAACTGAATTACCCCAGGCTGCTGAACTGCTGAGCTTATAAGGTTATTTCAGCCAATCAACGAAAACGGGTTAAAATGACCCGTTTTTTTATGTCTTGTTGGTTTAAAATAAGGTTCATTTTCTGGTGAAACGATTCAAAAGAAAACTAGCCCATTACAGATAGTGTAACTTTCCCCTTACTATTTTACAGATTCTATTTTTGCCATAGGTATAATTTATACCTTTACTAAAATATCAATCTTAAAACCTTCAAAACGCCCATTTTATGGAAGCCGAATCCATCAATTATGCGCGTACACAAGCAGATGGCCTCGACAATATTGCTCCCAGTCTTAGTCAGGGACAAGCGGCCTGGCAATACGCTTTAACCGATAATTTTTTAAGCCCTGAGGAGCAATCGGCTGTGCTACGAAAGCAACTTGAGCCTTACCAGTTGCAGCTGGAGAAAAATCTGGAACAGATCGGATGGGGTCCCGAGCGGCTATCAGCCTGGCCTCAGGTAGCTGAAGCACTCTTTTCCGGCAAACAGACCGTACCTCTGATTATTTATCTAACCCCCGATTTGAAACTGGAAGGTAGTTTACGCATTGTGATGACGGAGGCCGGACCGGACATTCGGGTAACTCCGATTCTACAATCCCTAACCATCCCCGAAGAAATCGGCGGTATTCGCTTAAGCTCCGACGAACGGAATCAACTCCTGCAGGAGGGCGCTTTGGCGAGGCCTTTACTGATGGCTGAGAATGGTAGTTTAGTTCCAACCTTTCTACGGGTGGATGATCAGACCAATACGGTTGAATTGTGGCAGGTTCGAACCGAGCAGCTACCGACAAATCTTCTGGGGATTGATCTGACCAAAGAGCAGCAGTTACAGTTGATTAGTGGCCATTCGGTACAATTAGCTGGCCTACTCGATCAACAGGGGGAACCGTTCACCGCGACGGTATCTGTATCGGCCGCGCGCCAAGCCCTACAATTTTCTGATGTTAACCGGTTAGATGTTCAGATAACACCTGATCGGCAATTTCATCAGCAGATTGCCCACAATAACGAAGGTGCCAAGACCGATCAAACCCTCAATCAGGAAACGACTGCGGGGACAACAATTCCCACCCACAAGCAGCTAGAAACGATCAAAGATCTGCCTGAGCCAACATCGGGAGAACCAATAAAGCGGCAGGCTAAAAAGATTAGCTAATTCTTACCTACCACTACATAAAATGACAAAGTTTGATGAACTCAAGGAGCGCTTTCCCAACTTGATCCCAGTTCAGGAATTACGGGCTAACGTCTCCATTGGTGAGTTGGCTGTGCAGTATGGCTATGAAATCCAGCTGCGCAAAGGCAAGAGTCGACCGGTACTAGAGAACGCCTTATATGATGATACCATTATCATCAAAAACCCTCAGGATGCCGCTCAGCAAGTGTACCAGCGCGCTGGTGATTTTACTGACTCGGGTACCATCATTGATTTCATTCGTAACCGACTGACGACCGTTTTTTCCACTTTTAATCGGCCTTCGGAGCATGAATTCAAGAACATAACCAACGTGATCTATGATTACCTGCGGGTGGATCCATCAGTTGTTTCACAGAATCGCCAGGCAACGGCCAGACTAACCGACGATAAGCCAAAGCAAGCCTTTGCTAAAGATATCTTTGATATCAGGCCCCTCGAAGCTGATAATTACCTGAACAAACGTGAAATTGCTCCCCAGACGATTTTGAGCCCTGAATTTGCCAACAAGGTCGTTTCTCAGGTATCGTATTTTGATCCGCAAAAAGGAGAGTCGGAAAGCTTTTTAGTGGCCAAGGAACACCCGGAGCGTAAATACATCACCTTTAACAACGTAGCCTTCCCCTATTACAACGGGTTGTCAACTGAAGTGACAGGTCTGGAGCTTCGTAACGAAAATGTGAAGTTGCACGCGCCGGGCAGTGATCGCTACAGCAGTGTATTTATTTCCAATCCACCACCGAAACCAGCGCGATTCTTTATTCTGGAAAGTGGCATTGATGCGCTTTCACATAAGCAGCTGCGGACCATTCGAGGAGATGAGAATTTTGATGCCGTTTACTTTTCCACCGGTGGCCAGCTTACGGCTCAACAAGTGAATACGATTAGTCGGTATATCGCTTCATTTGACAAAGCGGTCGACTGGAAAATCAACTTAGCGTTTGATAATGACTCGAAAGGTCATTTGTTTGATCTGCAATTCATTCAGCAGCTATCAGCTACGAAATTCCCATTAACGCCAACGGTAGCGGGTATTAACCGGATTGGCTACCTCTTGCCAGAGCAAGAGGAATACCGATCGATGTGGGAAGCGTTACTGGACCGAATAGAAGCCTTCAACAAAAGCGTACAAGCTCAGTTTTCAACTGATGCCGATCCGCTGGAAAAAAAGGAGTTGAATGGTCAACTGATTACAGTGGGGCACAATCAGAAGCAGTTTGTTCTGAATATTCCGGAAGCTTCGGGCTCGCTTCAACTGGTTAGTCAGACGCTTTTGGAGTTAACGCAATTAGACCAACGGATTCAAATTAAAAAGTCGAATAGCAAGGATTTTAATCAGGAGCTGGTTCGAGAAGTAAAGCTAGGGGAGAAGTTTGGCTTCACCATCAAGGATGAACAGGGTGTGGAGCTACTTTATGGCAACTCTGCAACCCAGATGAACCGCTCCTTACAGCAGTTTCGTCAACAGGCCGAAGAACAGGGCGCTACAATGTCACTAACCCTCAATCAACGAGGTCAATATGGTTTTTTAAACCCCTTAGCCCAGGTGAAGCTAGAAAATGGAATTTGTCTGGAAGCGAGCCAACTGCCTGCTCTAAAAGATTTGATTCAAAAGGAAAAGGAGAACGCCCGGGTCCAGCGGTTAGCTGGAGACGATCAGGCGAAAGGTAACGGCCAATCAAAGAGAAATAGCTAGTTTTGTTCGACGCTAACACCCCATTTATATCCACTATACATTGGCTCACTACAGAAATGAATTACGTAATTAACCTTGAAGACGGTGGCGGGAAAGAGTTCTTCTTATCGGCAGATGGCAAGCTTATTGGTCTAACGGATCCGGGTAATGAACAACCCCAGGAGTTCAAAATACTTAGGCAAGCACTCAAAAAACGAGAGGAATTACGTCCCAAGTATCCACCAATCTGCCGGATTTATGCACTGGAAATTGGTGAATTTAATAATCGTCGTCAGATCCTTCAAAAGACGTAATCCTAAATGGAACCTCCACCTAGCTAGGTAGTAATCTTTAGATTTTAATAGCATGAATGCTAATCAGTCAGAAGTCAGTACAGAATTTAAGATTCAGGTAGTTGCAAAAGTGATAACGATGTTTTTGCTTTTTGTTACAATAGTTTTGGTCAACTTTCAAGTTGAAACCATTAACCAGGCTATTCGATGGGCTGATTGGGTAATGGGTTCGTTGATTATTGTAACAGCCATTGCTTTTTTATCAGTGGTCGGTTAAGAGGCTCACAAGATACTTTGCATATGCTAAAGAGGTGGGTATTACCACTACTCTATGTTTCTGTTTCGCTGGTCTTGATTTATAGGCCCTTTTAATTTTTAACGTGATTAAGTTGATATAATCACTTATTTCTTTGTCTTTACCCTACTTCTTACGATTCGGGAAAATCGCCTTCATCAGGTTTTTTCTGTAAGCCTCTCCGATCGGTATGAGCTTAGTCTGGCTTTCTTTTTTGATGCCCAGCTGCTCTTTCTCTACCAAGTCAATTTTCTTTTTGGCGACGATGTATGATTTATGAACCCGGACAAAAAGCTTGGTAGGTAGTATGACCTCCAATTCACTCATCGAAAGATGTAGGTTGATGCGATCGGTCAGCGTATAAATGGAAACGTACGTTCGCTCACTTTCAATCCAGAGTATTTCGGTAAAGTCGATGCGTTGCAGCTTGCCATCAACCCGAACATACGTATGGTCCTCTGATTCGGACACCTCTGACGAGACTTCATTCAGTGCACGGGCCTTGTTGACGGCCTTCAAAAACCGATCAAACGGGTAGGGCTTACAGAGAAAGTCAACCACATCATAATCATAGCTGGGGAGCGCGTATTTGGGGTAGGAGGTTGTGAGGATGTAATTCAGTTTATTGCCCCTGATCTTCATGAAATCCAGGCCATCAATAGCAAAATTAGGCATCTCAATGTCCAGAAATACCAGTTCGACGGCGTGGTTCTCCAGAAAGGCAAGGGCCTGGGTCGGATCCGTAAACGATCCCTCGACTATTAAAAAGGGGACTTTGGCAATGTAGCCTTTTAGGTGCTCGATGGCCATTTCTTCATCATCGACAACAATGCAGGAGAGCGCTGCCATAAAAAAGGGAATAAATGGTTAGGTATGTATAATTAACTGACAACTGTACTGAAGCTCATCCTGATTAACGGAGTATTCGTATCGACCCTCATAGGTTAACTCCAGTCGACGAATCAGGTTCGTTAGGCCGATGTTATTGGATTCTGGCCGGTTTTTTTGATTCTTCCGATTGCTACAATAAAAAAGTATGCTGGTTTCGGTCGTCTCAATGCGAATAATTAGCGGGTGAGCAGCTTCATTCATTTTACCATGTTTAAAGGCATTCTCCACCAAGCTAATGAACACAAAGGGTGGAATCATTTTCTCGGCCGTCATGCCCTTGACTGTAAAATCAATATAAAGTTTGTTGTTATTGCGCTCCTGGTGAAGAGCAATGAAGTGATTCATGTAATTGATTTCACCATCCAGATTGACTAGGTGCAAATCATCCTGCATGCTGTAGCGCATAATGTCCGATAGTTTCAGAATAGCCTGGCTCAGATCGGGTAATGCATCCGAACTTTTAATGTAGAAGTGATAAAGGGTGTTGTAGAGGAAATGCGGGTTGATCTGAGATTTTAGTGCTCTTAACTCTGCCTGAAGAGTCTGCTCCCTGAGCTGAAGCCGCTGCTCTTCGGCCTGACTCCGTTCCCGCTCGATAGCCATCTCCTGTCGTTTGGAAGCGTTGATAGCCTCTTTGATATCTTCCGTTACGGTCGGAATCACGTTGAACACGTCGAGCGTGATACTCATGAAGAAATAGGCCGTAAAAAAAGCAATCAGAATAAAAACCAGCCAGGTATTAAAATAACGGGAGACGGTTGGCGGATTAAGCGCATTGACTTTAAGCTCCTGCTGCCGGGCCAAAGCCCAGGGCTGACGCTGCTTGAGGGCTAGTTCATAACGCACCGATTCACGGGGAGTCAGATAATTAAATTGGTACGAATAGCCTTTTTGTACGAATGATACGTAAACGAGCAGACCGATCACCAGCAGGAACCAAACGAACGAGGCCTGACGACCAATCAGCATAGCTGACAGTACAATGAGCGAATGAGCCAGGGCAAAGTCGGTTAAAATCGCGTCGCTACTTGGATTGCCAACACCCAACATATGGCAGACGCTCATCAGCATAATTGAAAGTAGACTTGCCCACCTCAGAATAATATCCAGCTTACGATCATTAGTTATTGATCCTTTCCAGCCCAACAGGTTTATGGACTGAATACCCATCAAGAGTAAGCCATTGTAGAGAAAAGAAGCCAGGTTAGCCAATCCGACGGCTGCGTAGATATAACCTAAAATCGGGTGCGGAACAAAGTGGCCGCTGGCCAGCTTCTCCATGATCAGAAAAATGGGCGTCAGTATGATATAGCTGGCATTGAGCATCACCAGCAACGTTCGCTGCGTTCGGGCAAACGGTTTGGTCAGCTTCTGCCGGGAGCTCTCCAGTAAGGCCTGAAGGCCAATCTCATCCGTTCTCATTTGGTCTGTGGATTTAGGCATAGTCGAAGCAGGAAACGTAGACAGGTGATTTTGCCTGCACGTGATGCTCGGATAAGCCTGTAGCTTTTACCAGAACATACGTGTTGACACCCTTTTCAAAGCCACTTAAGGCGCCCATGGATGAGTGCAGCAGCTGCGGCACCAGCGGATCGCTCTGATCGATTTCACACATGGCCGAATGAAGGCCAAAATGAGCCAGCACACTTTCGAGTAGGATTCGAAGCAACTCAGGTCGACCTTTCTGATAATACAGGCCTTCCATGACCACAAACTCGTTCCGGGCTGGATTAAAAAAGCGCCGGGTTGCCGAAACTAGGGGAACCAGGTTCATTAATACCCAGCCCATTACGCCAGGCATCTGATAAAATCGCCAGCAAACGGGATTGGCCTGAACGCCAGCCACAATCTGGCCTTGTTCCTTTAGTACAAAATACTGATTCTGATAGCCAATGTGGGCAAATGTCTTAAACCGGTAGGATCGGTAAACTTGATTCAGTACCGGTTGAATATGATGGAGATCATTAGCAGTGGCCACACTGAATCGCTTATCCTGCACAGGTGAATAGCGTCGAAAAAAGTAGGTTTTCAGCGTGGCCACTGACTGAAATCCTTCCTTTTGAGAAATTGCTACCGAACGAACATTTTTAGCTTCGATATAGGAATAAAATAGGAAAGGGGAGGGGGTTTGCTGTTCCACATAGGTCATTGCCTGTTGCTTAAGCAACCTGCCATACCCTTTACCAGAATAGGTCTCCTCAACAGCCAGGTAACGCCCATAGAAACCGGTTGTTTGTACCGATCCCATCTCAAGCGTTCGTTCATCCAGGCAGTACGTGCCAATCAGCCGATCAGCCTGACGCAAGTGAAAGAACAGGGGCTTCACTAAATCATTGATTTTGGTTTCCTGGTTGGTGTGCTGATATCGGACCCCACGTGTACCATAAATGGTACGCTTTAGCAGATCAACAGCCGCTGGATCGATCCTATGCCCCACAGTCAGGACCAAATCCCCATGCCGGTAGATCTCCTCTTCATGCTTAGGGTTTACAAGATTAAGTTCACTCATTTAACGTTGGTTTGCTCTTGCTATATAACGATCAAAAGCGAAAAAGGTGAACCCCGTTCGTACACAGTTTTGTCCCGATGGTACACAGTTTTGTCCTGTTGGTAAACCTCTCTCAAAAACGGTAACGTTTTACCCCGATTTTAGGCGTTATTATGCTAATCCATAAACATTATGCGCACCCATAAACCTGAAGTCCCGTTTAAAGTAGATGAGCCTATCGAAACTGGTCAGGAGAGTACAACACTGAGTTATGTTTTGTACATGGAGGACGGTAATTGCCAAGAGTTCTTTTTGAATAGTGAAGGGACATTGAAACCTATAACTGACGAATCGTTCGGTAGCCCATTTATAGCCACCACTGTTTTTCAGGTATATTCGCAGCTTAGTAATCTACGTATGCAGTACTCCAGTAGTTGTCGTTTCTTCGCTCTAGAGTATAGTGAGTTCGAAGTGCGACGAATGAAGTCAATCTTTACTTAATCTCTGTATAAGTCAATACTTCTTTTCCATCAACTATATCCATATCATATTCTTTCTGAC
Organism: Spirosoma arboris; assembly: GCF_009754945.1. Lineage (GTDB taxonomy): Bacteria > Bacteroidota > Bacteroidia > Cytophagales > Spirosomataceae > Spirosoma > Spirosoma arboris. The sequence continues at coordinate 56,197 of NZ_WPIN01000013.1, read as the reverse complement.
TTAACATCCAGTTTAAATATTCTTCAAATGTGCTATAATCAGAAAGCCCTTTTCCCCGTAAAGTTGTGAATTGTTCTTTTAAGACCTCTAAATCAATTACTTCTACATTCTGTGCTTTTGGTGTTGATTTGGGTGCCTGATAAATAGGCTGTTCAGCTTTCCAAGCCTTAAATTCTTGGCTTAGTTGGTCGGTCATTAGTGCTTTATAGATGGCCCCTGCTGAGGATTTGATCCGACCATTCTTTTTTGCTTCTTGGTAATACTTGATGACGAATCGCAAATAGTCTTCGGAAAGTTGCTCCTGTTGAAAGCGTACCTTTATTTCATTAAGTGATTTTAGGCTTATTCCTATTTCAGTTAATGTTTGTTGGGTTCCTTCTGGTAACTTAATCTCGTCTTGCGTAATGACGGCTGGCCGTAATAGATAGAAAAGTAGGGAACTTACAGCCCTTCCTTCTTTGATCTGCTCATATTCAAAGGCCATGTCCGTAACACTCAGCTCATTTTTAGCAATATCTAAAACAAAGCGTTTGAAGTCGGCAAAATTCTGATAACGTTGCTCCAGATTTAATGTTTTTTTAAGGGCAGCTAATTCCAGTTTTATTTTATCATGGTGAAAGGACGAAGATTTGAGGAGCCAATAGAGCCTGTATGAATAAAAACTCCGAAACCCTAGCAGGGTCTGTATTTCGGCAACAGTGAAGTTACCTTGAAGTTCTAGTAGATACGGTTTTACGAAATTGTTGAATTGGGCAATAAGGTATCCTGAGCCTTCTTTGTAACGGCAAGTTGCCATTAGCGGGTTACTAACAATCTCTCGTCTGCCCTGCTCATCTCTAGTTTCTACATGAATAACCCGGCTGGCTAATCGAACCACAGCTTCACGTACTTGTGAATATGCCTTCCCTCCTACTTTCTCATCCGGGTATAGTTCAGAGACAGGAATGCGGCATAGTACAAAATCTTTGTCCTTCCTATCGATTCTTCCTAGCAGACAAACGAACAAACGAGACTCTAGCAAAGACATTTCATAACGAGCGCGAACTAAGTCGTTATGTTGGGCAACCATATTATCTTGCCTTATTTGGCGAGTTGTAGCCCTCCTATCTGCTTCTAGGAACTCTGAATCGTTGCTGAATAATTCGGTTTGAGAATCGTCAGCCCTAGTACTTTTGGACATATAATATGAGTCTTATTACAAAGCTAAAAAAAGCTCCTGAGCCTACAAGCTATCCTTCAAGTTGAGGATTTTTTACAATACTACCAAGCATTGTCAGCATTGTTTTTATGAATTGCGAGTAAAAGCCCGTCACTTTGTGAGCGACTGAATATCTGAATAAAGAATAAGTGTCTTTACTTGATTCAGGACATGATTAAGCTATAATTTTGACGGTACTTTACTCGCAATTGATTTATCAATCATTTGAAATGAGCTTAAAAGTGTGTAAAAACAATCTTTTCACGGTAGTTTCCTCGTAATTCATTGAAAATCTATAAGTATTGACGTACTTCTACTCGCAATAGATTATAAATAGATATTTCTTAAAACCGATGATATTCAATAGCTTTAAAATCACCACTTTATATAATGTTGCTGTTTGACAACCTTTGAAAAAATAGGCTTTTCACGGTAGTTTCCTCGTAAATACGGTTATTTCCTCGCAGTTCACGGTAGTTTCCTCGTAGGTACGGTGGTTTCCTCATAATTAACGGTAGTTTCCTCGCAGTTAGACGGTAGTTTCCTCGTAATTAACGGTAGTTTCCTCGCAGTTAGACGGTAGTTTCCTCGTAATTAACGGTAGTTTCCTCGTAATTACCCCTTATAAATAATTGTTTATCAGATAGTTACAGAGTCTTTAATTTACTAATAGGTTAAATATTATTAATGCTAAGCCAATTAAGTTAATAGCGAGCTTTTTTGAAAAAATTCAGGAAAAAAGGGGTCGTAGGCAAACTTCTATCAGCCTGTAAAAACCAGAAATGTAAAATTCCCGTGACGGTACTTTACTCGCAATTAGAGGGGCTTTTACTCATAATTAAGGCATAGATTTTAAATTTATTAGTAAATATTCACCCTTATTATAGATTTTAGTCCACATTACTTGACAATAGCCAATATTTGTCCTAATATTAGGACAAATATTGGCTATTGGGCTTATGATCACGAACTCAGACGTACTTACGTTTTTTCATCAGAATCCAGCATTATCAGCTTCAGTTATTGAACAAGAAGCAGGTATACCCACAACTACACTAACAAAGGCTCTGGCGGGTGGGAGGGTTCTTAATGCAAAACACTTAGGATCATTATACCCTATTCTAAAAAAATATGGTTACGTCGATTTTTCAGCCCGTAAGGCAAAAGTGATCTCGATAGCAAATCACAAAGGGGGTGTTGGTAAAACTACAACAACGTTAAACCTTGGAAAGGCTCTGTCGATTTTAGGAAATCGTGTATTGCTTATTGATTTAGACTCACAAGGCAATCTGTCTCAAGTACTAGGAGTAGAGGAGCCACAAAAGCAGGTAGTTCATTCACTATTAAAAAATGAACCATTACCGATTGTATCAATCAGTAGCAATTTCGATTTATCACCGAGCGATTTAGAATTAGCCAATGCTGATTTGGAATTAGTACAGGCAGTAGGAGGGGTTAATCAGCTAAAAAATGTAATTTCAGGACTACGCTCGCAGTATGATTATATTCTAATTGATTGTCCTCCCGCACTTAATATATTCACCAATTCAGCCTTGGTTGCCTCTAATTCGTGCTTAATTACTCTTCAGCCAGAAGCATCCGCAATGAAAGGGATTAATAACTTATTCGAGCGCATTATGCAGGTACGAGATCGTATTAATCACGAATTAAAGGTAGAGGGTATAGTTTTGACCTTAGTCGATAGACGATTGAATGTTCATAGAGATATGCTTAACTACATTCGAGGAGGAGTCTTGACGAATTTCACAATTTTTAATTCGGAGATAAGATTGAATGTAGCATTGAAGGAATCGCAAATTGCACAGCAAGACATATTTACTTATGCAAAAGATTCTCATGGTGCAGTCGATTACCGAAATTTGGCTTTAGAATTAACCGGGCAACGTGTTGCATAGAATAATTAAAACCGATCCCTTTATATTGACCTATTCATGGCAAAGAAATATCAGTTAGGCTTGGATGCAAAAACAATGATAAAAGATCAAAGTTTACTGCGTCATGAAGACATTAAACAACATATTATCGTTTTACCTGAGCTTGCGGCCTACATACCCCCACTGTTATCAGATGAGTATAAGCAGTTAGAGGAAAACATATTACAGAATGGTTGTCGAGAAGCACTTCTTGTCTGGGAGACAACAGGCGATAATGTCCCAGATTTAGGAACGACTGCCACAGCCTATATTCTTATTGATGGTCACAATAGATATGCTATTTGTCAGAAACATCATTTAGATTTTAAAGTACATCTAATGAGCTTCCCTTCGCTTGAACAGGTGAAGTTCTTTATGATTGATAATCAACTTGGTAGGCGTAATTTGGCTCCTGAGCAGGTGTCCTATTTGCGAGGCCTCCGATATTTACGGGAAAAGCAGGAAAAAGGTAAATACAGTAGGGATAATCAAAAGGGTCAGAATGACCTTTATGAGTCAGAGGGCATAAAGGGGATTCAAAATGATGATCTAGAAATAGGAGGAGAGGGCCAGCAAACAACAGCTAATCGACTTGGCAAACAGTTTAATGTTAGTGAAAAAACCATTAAACGTGATGCGGCATATGCTCAAGGGTTAGAGCTATTAGATCCAACTTTCAAACAGGAAATATTATCGGGAAGGCTAAAAGTAGATAAAATTTTAGTACAACAACTGGGAAAGCTAGGTAATCTTCCTGCGCCAATTTTGAATCAAGATGAGCTAGAAAATGCTGTTAAACAAGGCGAGGAGCAACAAGGTAATATTACTAAATCCCGCCGAACTGTAAAAAATGAAAAAGCTGTCAAAACTGAGGAGTTGAAACAGAGGCTTAATCAGCTAATTAATAAGTTGAATACAAAGAATGTCGATTTAAACCAGGTCTGCGACGAAATTATAGAATATGCTCGTCAGTTGCAGAAGCAAACTTTATAAATGTATTTTTAACCCTAAAATACAGTAGTGATAAACTCCCAAAATGCTAATTGTTATAAGGATTAAAGAGATTTTTAGTAAAAAAGTGGTTTATTATTAGTAATCTAGTGATGGGATTTTATTTATTAATGATAGATTTTAGCAACAACATTAATTTTCACCTTAGAACTTGTAATTGAGTTAAAAACACATCCATGAACTTGTTTTTCTCACATAATTAAAGGCGATAGTAGTGTGTATTTTAGTAGGCCATACTTAAAAGTTAGAAAATCCACCTTAAAACTTGTAATAGCACCTGTTAAACAGTACTTATTATTATCTAACTTGCTAACTTTTAGTAAGTTAGATAATAATTGATCAATATGTTATATCTTTATATTATTAGCTTTAAGGAGTTTCGAAGTGGGGTGCTTAAAAGAATTAGTAATCTTTTTTAAACATTATGTAACTATATATCCTTTGCAGAACTTAAAATTGATTAGTTATATCTAAAATTAAATGTTTTGACTGGTAAAATCTGACGTATTTGTGAATGTTGAGTGATAACGAAAAAGGTTTTAACTTTAATAATGTACTGATTATTAGCAATTTATAGTCAAAAAATAGGTTTTGATAAGGATCAAAAAATTAAAAGGGTAATTTCTGATCATATAATAGGGGAGAAAGTTGGAAATTATATCAACTATTTCCCTTCCAGGTAAATAGTAATGCTTATTTTTGCTAACCAATACTAAAATTTGAGCCATGGCTAAAGCGAAACAATCCGACTTACTGCCTTTACCAGCCATCCGACTCGTACTCAATACCTGTAAGGTCGATTTGCAACCCATGATCCATCAGATCAGTGCCTTACCAAATGAGACCGACTTAGAATTTTATTTTGTACCCGCCAGTCACATGGAGTTGTTTCGACCGTATCATCGACCGGGCAGGCCATATAAAAATTTTAAGCTCGTCAATTTCGAGCGGCCAGCCATATCCCTAACCTTTTACAATAAGCATAAGTATCAAATCGACAGGGACGTCAAAGCTGAAACCGCCTTAACTATTTTAAGACAGCAGCGGGATGAACTCTATGCCCGTTCATTTTTAGATCAACTTACACCTGGCCAGAACCGCAAACTGCTAGAGATTGATAATTTACTGCGGGCAATCCAACTGACACCAGATCAGTTTCAGTTCTGCACCTCCAATTACGAACATTATTATCGGTACTGGTACTGCTCGTTTCGCTTCTTTGAAGATGCCGATCAACTCAAGACAGGAACCGCTAATGAACATTTACTAAAGCATACCCAACGGGCCGAAGAAGGGGGGGCCATTAGTGAGCGGCTCAATATTATCTTTATCGACACCAAATATATAACTCGCCCGGTTGCTTACGATAATAAATTGATTGATCGAGAATTGGAGACCTACCCAGATAAAGTCAGTTTTGGTAAAGCCAGTATTTATATTCGGTCGATAAGTGAATAATAATGGTATCGTAGTGTTGCTAAATTGTATGTTATATGCCCGGTAGTAGTCCTATTTCGATTGCTTTTGGGAAAGCCGTTAAGCAGGAGCGATTAAGTAAAGGCTTAACTCAGGACGAGTTAGCAGACCAATGTGGAGTTGATCGAACCTATATTTCACGAATTGAGCGAGGGCTTAAGAATCCAACACTGTCTGTAATCTGGGATATTGCGACTTATCTTAAAATCAGCCTGGTAGAACTGACAGCCCTAACGATGCAGAAAATGCCGGTAGATCAAACCGTATTCCCTGAAAATCAGGATAAAAGTGATCTAATCGAAGATTGATAGGCGTATAAATAGGATTGTAATTACAAAAAAATAGTTATATTTAAGTAGTTATTAAATAGTAATTGTAAATTTGTAATTACAAAAACACAACTACTAATTATGCCAGCTGTCAGTAATCGCCCATCCGCATCGTCTCAGTGGGACGACATCTGCTTTCCCATTAAAGCAGTGCCCTTTTCCGACATTCTGCCCGATTATGAAATCGCGGCCACCGATCGGCAACAACTCATTATTGGTGAACCATCCGGCCGCAAACCCATCGTCTATGCCGCCCAAAGCAATGAATACAGTATCATCCCAAACTCGTTGCTGCGTGAGGTCGTGGATCGACTCATCTCAGATTACCTACTGGATGTACGCTTTACAGCTAATGGCGAATTTGCCATTAACGTTGTCACGCAAGGCGAGCGTTTTCAGATTGGCAAACAAACCGATACACTAACCCGATCATTGGTGTTTAATAACTCCTACAATGGTAAAATGCCTTTCAAAGTGCAGGCAACCGTGGTCAACACCACCACCGTCGAGCATTACCAGGAAGCTCGGATGCGCATTAGTTATTACCGCCAGGTTTGCAGTAATGGCCTGATGGGTTGGTCCGATGAGTTCATGAACCTGGATGAATACCTAAACTGGTTACTCAAAGGAAAACCCAAAAAGTACAAGGAAGCCAAGGAAATCAAAACGAGCTTCCAGGCCGCTTATACCTACCAGCACCTAAAAGGGCAGCAGCAGGAGCAGACCTTATCCCGGAAGTTTCATCATAAAGGGCTGGACTTAGACCTCTTTGAGCAGTATTTGGAACAGGTTGTCGCTCAGTTTCTCAAGCAGGATACGGGTTTGACCTTGGACATTTATAAACAGATGGCCCAGCAACGAGTCGACAAACAACAAGCCGAACAATTGCTGGTCGATGCGAAGCTACCCAAAATGTTAGCCCGCCAGGCGATGACCCGCATGGGGGAGGAGGAACGCCTGCTGGAAAGTGAATCGAATGTGTGGTTGCTCTATAATGCGATCAATTATACGCTGTTTACCGCCCAGGCCAATCTATCCATGAATGACCGGTTTCGACAAGACGAAGCTGTCTATCACGACTTAGCCCAGTTGGTGTTGACCAGCAATTAACAGCTATTGCTAAGAAGCCCGAGCTAATTAGTCAGAACATGGTACAGATACGCCTTGAGGGAGATAGTGCGGATGAAGTACAAGCCATCGCCGATACGATTGAATCGTTGTTTGCCCACCATCTTTCGTTTTCACCGGTTAGAACGGGCACGAATCCTCGGTATGCGGGTCGGCAAAAATTCTTCAGTTATGCCCGCTTAGATAACACGAAGCCGCCATCGCCCTCCGATGTATCGGAATGAATTCTATGAGGTAGGGCTCTAGTCGGGTAGTTCTAAGGAATGGTTCGGCACCGACGGTTCGTCTCGGAGTGGCATCGGCCATCCGACGCGCTCGACTTGCCATCGTTTACACCAGTTGTGTATAAAGCTGTATCGTGTAGGAGCGTTTTTATGCGACGCTAGTCTAGGCAAGCTTTTCGCAGACATCTCCATAAAGTCGGAACAACCCTTGGTCAGCTTGTATCACTTGTTAGGTGGTCTTACTACCTGCACGTTGGAGATGCTGATAGCCCAGAAAAGCCAAAAGAAGAATGAAGCCAAACAAAGGGAGGAGGAGAAGAAGCTGAGCGCCGGGGAAAATGTACGAGGCCAGAAATAACAGGAAGCCTATCGCTGCCAGGAAAACCAACGCAGCACGCCGAGATCGAAGCCAAATGAGGACGGCAGTGGCGAGGAAGGTAACACTCCAGCCCAAGGTGAATAGGGCTGCTAAGGAAGAGGTTCCGGTAGTGGTTAGCCAAGCCTGGAATGCCACCACAAAAGCAGCGATTCCCACTAGGCCTAGCAAGAGGAATACGGTAGCAAGCAGCATGGTTGTATAGGGTTTCTTGGCCATTTTTCTAAAGGGATAAGTCGTTGACAATAAACCGATTGTAAAATTGATTAATTTCAGTAGCTAGTGCAACTTCAAATGAGCATTATTTGAGATTGCTATAATTGCTATACAAGCAGCAAATATAGCTAGAGAATCCACCTCAGAAGGCCACCAATAACCTCAACGCCAACGGCCATAATTGGTAATAGAAAGTATGTCCAGACTGGGTAAGTGATTTTAATATCCGCTATATAGAGCGAGCGTAGAGCCGGATACGAATGGGTTCGGTAGTGATATATGATTAGCCCACTGAGTACTAAATAGTAACTGAGACGAAACTGGAAAGCATCCGTAAAACCTTCCATAAACGTCATATCCCAAAACAAAATATTAAGCCAAATAGGGATCGATAGTAGTGTGCCGATCAGGGCTGTTTTAGGCCAAAGCATGAGTAGCCCCGTGACAATCTGGGAAACACCAATGAATGATTTAAACGGCTCGTGATCTGCCAGATACCATGAAAGCTTAAAGAGTCCAACACTTTTGAGGGGCATATTCAAGACCTTTTCATTCACCCCAAACTGTTGATCATTCAGCTTTGCCCATCCATACCGCAATAGCGTCCAAGCTAATAAGACTTGGGCTGAAAGCAAGAAATAGTCCCAGTATTTGGCGCGCGTTTCGGGCAAAAAATAGTACTTCCGGTAAGGCATCGGTCATTATTTTACTGAAAAGTACACATACTCTGTCGTATACTATGAAGGTACCAGTGGAGTTGGGATGCTTCGAGCGACCGTTTCGGTAAACACCACATTTATTGGGTTTATATATGAACGCTCCTTCGTCTCAGATGGGAGGATTTCATGAGATTAATCGTAGATGAGTATGAAGCCAAATAGTTTGTAATTTGGCTAACCTATATGCACTTGTAAAACCAGCAATGCCATGTATACGTCCCTTCTAACGACCTTGGTTCTAACAGCATTATGGCTGCCTCTTCAAGCCCAAACGGTTCAAACAGATTCCAGTTCAACGCCTGATCGTGTGCTGTACACAGTTGTCCAACAACAACCCGAATTTCCGGGCGGCATGAGTAAACTGGGTCAGTATATCAGTGAAAATCTACGGTATCCGAAAGCAGCCCAGGCAGCCGGAGTAGCCGGACGGGATTTTTATTCGATTTCTAATTACTAAACAGGGTGGCATTGAGCAGGTGAAGGTCTTAAAGGGGGTGTCCCCTGAGATCGATGCGGAAGCGATACGACTGGTCGCCAGTATGCCAAATTGGGTTCCTGGCAAAGTAGATGGTCAAGCGGTGGATTGCTTTTATAATTTGCCGATCAATTTTTCTGTACGGTGAAGCAACCTCGATGGGACGAATTTTAACTGCCCAACTGGCCCTTATTTTCACTTGTTAGCAGTAATTGGAGATTCCGGAGGGTTGACCAATGGTAATTGCCCCCCCTGAAACTCCAATTTGTCTCTTGAAAAGCCCCACTCTTGAAATAGAGGCATGATAATGCGTTCGTCTCGTTTGGGAGCGATAGTAGGCCTGGTGCCTCAATTCCTATGAGTTCCCTGTTCTGCACTCAAAGGGTAGCGGGGTCTGTATCGCATCGATAGGTCTATACCTAGTTTTTTGAATAGCTCGCCCCGCTACCTATTGAAAGGTCTTGGTTTTTAGCGACAAAGGCCAGCCATGAATCTGTGTTTTGTCTCAACAGCGAACCTAACAGTTTAATGAGATTAAACCCACGGCTGTGTACTTATAAACAGGGTATAGGGTAAGTCCGGTGAGGTTGCCTGCACCGTCTGACAAACTACCAAATCACAAACGTATCCTACCTCCCTGTAAACTTAGTGCTTTCGATTTCGGGCTGTTGGCGCCTTAGCCGCCCATGCCTTGCGCTTTAGCTGTTGGTGTAACTCCTTATCGCGGGGCACAAACGTGACGCAACGCAGTTGACCGTCTTGTGCTTTGATCGACCAGTAGGTTAAGTCAGACGTATCGGGAATTTCTGAATAGATGGGATGACTCATAAGACAAAAAAAATAATTTGTGAAAAAATAGTGAGTACTAAAAAACGAATGTGAATCAGGACAACTAGCCAACGGATGGTCGGTTACTAAGGCGTTTGAAGCCGCTCCTTCAGGTATCTGGCTGATTCATAGAGGGTCGTGAAGCGAGTGTAGTCTTCAGTAGGGATCGACAGGTTCAGTTCTCGCTCTAGTAAGCTGGCCAGTTCACTGATATCGGAGGGGCGATAGGCCAGATCCAGCCGAAGGTCAGCCGTTGGTTGGAGGACTGTCGAACGAACAATTCCCTGGGTTAAAACCTGATGGGTAAGTCGCTTATAAATAGTTTCCATATGTATGGGGTTAGCGAAAAAAAAGATCGTTGGTCATGAAGGTACATGGCTACGAGCCCATCATGAGGACCGATGGGCTGTACCATAGGGTGTATCAGGCCAGGGACCTAAAAAGATCCTGGCGTATAGGCGAATCGTCGAAAGGCCGTTTAAAATAAAGCTCATTGCAACCAAACTAGCCAGCGTTGCCTGATGGGGATGGATGTGACTGAACAGTACATCTTCCCCGACAAAAGTTGGGGTAATGGGGAAGCCAGCTACGCCCAGACAGCACAATAAAAATCCGAAAGCCAGCTTGGGATAGGGATACGCATAACCCGAATACGGACTCAGTGGTAGGCGACCCTCCGTTGATAAGAGCCAACGAAGACAACCAGCCCCCACTAGGCCAGCCATTGCAACCCCGCTCAGATACAGTTGAACCTGACCAACCGAAAAGGCCTCATTGTAGGCCACGGCCAGGGCAACCCAGAACGGATTCATCACCACCAAGAGCCAACTCAGCCATCCATTTTTTCGCTTGGTGAAGGAACGCAAAACGAATAGTAATCCAATCAGTGCGAAGAAGATAGCTAGGCAGTGCTTTAATTGAGACGGAATGATCTCCTGATGGTAAGCGCCCAATAAACCGATGCCGTAGAGCGGTAGGCCCAGCCCCATGACCCGGTTTGGGGATAAGACCGACAGGTGCTGCCCCAGCCAGTTGATTCCTCGCTGCGGCAGTTGGTATAGTAGGGTATTCAGGTTCCATTCCTGTAGGCTCCATACGTACCAGGTGTCTCTTAAGCGCCTAGGCCACATGCTGGTAGAGGTCATTGGAACCGGATTGTAGACTTGTCCCCGGATCAAATAACTGACAATCGACGGCGATACCAGCAGCTGATAGGTCCTCAGAAACGCGTGTCCCGCAAAATGAATGAGGGCCAGGGTAGGAAAGCCTAGAGCTATTTCCAGAAACATAATCCCAATCTGAGCAATACAGGCATACGCAATCTGGCTCTTGATGGAAGCCTGAACGTGGGCAATCCCCGTCGCCATCAAGCTGGTCAATAGACCGATTCCCCCCATCAACAGTCGAATGGCTGGTTGTTGCTCCCACAACGGTGCCGTTCGCAGGAGCAGGAAAACGCCGATATGCACCGACAGCGATCCGTAAAAAATAGCACTCGACGGGGTTGGGCCTTCTATGGCTCGGGGGAGCCAGGCCGAAAAAGGAAACTGAGCCGATTTGGTGATGGCGGCCAACAGGATCATGCCGCCAACAACTACATCAAGCCCGCTATGGGTTTGTAACTGAGTATGCACCCGCTCATAATTAGTCATTTGAGCAAACGTGATCGTCTCGTGCCAGAGATGGTGGCTCATCCACATAGCCAGCAATAGGCCCACATCCGCCAGCCGATACACCGAAAAGACTTTCAGGGCATTCTGGACGGGTAAGTAGCGGCCTCGATAGAACGCAATCAGCAGAAACGATGAGAGACCAATTACCTCCCAGCCTATAAACATCGTTTCCAGATTCCCGGCCACCACAATCAGGACATAGCCCAGGTAAAAGAAAAGCGTGGTCAAAAAGAAGCGCTTGTACCCACGCTCGCGGTGTAAATAATACCGGCTGTAGATCACCACCAACAGAACTAGTAAAGCCCCCACCAGCAGATAAACTGCCGTAAGCCGGTCAACGTAAAAATCCAGCCCGAAGCGGTAGTCGTTCGTGGCAACCAGTTCGAGGCTGGTCAGGGTGAGCGATGGCTGTTGGTGAAACACCCAATAGGCCACAAAGCCTACCATAAACAGTAAATGAAGACCAACGGTAGTCATGGCCGTCCAGGCAATGGCGGATTCATTGGAGGGGTTTATCCAGACCCCGATGAAGAGGCCGACCAGGGGAATAATGATCAAAAGAGGCAGTAGCTGCTCCATCGGTTCAGGCGTGTTGGGCAAGTTGAAACACCGGCAGATTGGTCGGATCGGAAGCCACCAACGCGGGTAGGTCAGTAATCGTCTCTACCCTTTTCTGACGGGGTTGGTAGGGCTGGAATAGTCCCGATTTGAACCGATTAAGAACCCGCGTGTGGGGATGGACGACGACCAGGTGAACCCACTCGTTCAGAAACCATTCGTAGGTCTGGGGTGCCTGTTGAATGGCCTTCAGGACGACATCGGGCGTCTGTTCAATGACCATCAAGAGCCGAACCGGGTCGTGGACTTCCGTCATTTGGGTTGGCAAACCAGGCCGCAAGTCGCCATTAACCCCATTGGTCACACCAATCAGGCCCATTACGTTATGGGGCAGTTTGCTACCCGCCCCTAGCTTTTGGGTATCGACCCGGGAAAAGAAATATTCCAGGTTAATACCGCCACAAACCGGCGTAGCCGCCTGCACAATACGCGCTAAGGCCTGCCCCGTTGGATCAAGCCGATAATCGTAGGAATTGAGAAAAGACCGACGGTCTAAAAATAAATTCCTCGACAGGCTGCGCTGCCCGATCAGACAGACGGCGTTGGTGGCATGATTGAGTTCGGGACGAGGCTCAAACAACGATACGGATCGTCGACGAATCTGGGCATGAATCGTGGCTGCACTCAGCTGGCTATCGATGGAGTCAAACCGCCGGGACCGTTCTTTCGCATTTTGATCCAGTGCCTGTTCGAATAAGGCGATATGCTGCTGATGACGTTGCTGATTGGCGGGCGACAACAAGGCTTCGTCATAGAAGCAAATGTCATCGCGGGTGGTGTCATGAAGCCCACTCAAAAACTGTGTTTCGGCGGGAATGATGATGCCCTTATGTCGTAGCCGGTCGCGCACGTTCGGATGGTTGGCCATCTGGCAAATGACCCGCGCATTGACCGATCCGGGGCGACCCGAACAGGCTCCACAATCGTAGGCGGCATAGTACGGATTATTTACGCTGCTGGCTCCGTGGCCAATCACGTACACGATCGGGGCAAACTCCTTGACCAGGCCAATGCTGGTGAGTAAGCCTTCTACCCGCTCGGCCATCTCGTCGAGGGTAAAGCCTATCTGTAAGCCGTTCTCCTGGCGCACAGAGGTTTGTTCCACCGTCAGGCGGGAACCGGGTTGCATGTGCTGATAGGAGGAGGCCATCCCTGGGCTCATCGCCGGTCGAACGACCGTCAATAAAAGTCGGAGGGCCGACCAGAAGCCTACGGTCTGGCTGATGACAACCCCGCGTAGTAAGGTTTGGGAAGCCTTGGTAAAATGAATGCTTTTGGGCCAATTACCGGCTCCTCCCAATTCTTTAATCAGGTGACGGGGCGTAACGGGAGCGGGGCAAAGTTTCGTGTAGGTATTTGCTCCCTGGGGCTGAAAGTAAAACGCAACGTTGAAGAATCCCGGCGTGCCAAAGGTTTCACAAGTTGAGTCCAGGCTTTCTAGATAGCGTCGCAGCGAACATTCCCGATCATCCAGACAGAAAATACCCTGGAAACTTTTGGTCGGTAAGACGGATTCGGCAGCGGCCGATTGAATCCCCGCCAATACCTGATCGTAATAACTCCACTCATAGGCCTGCTGCCAGAGGCAAAGGACTTCCCACTGCTCTGTCGGTACGATGGGGGCGAACAGGTCGATGGATGGTTTGACGTTGTACTGGCCTAAGGGTTGCCAATGCTCACCGAATCGGGTATCCAGCGCATCTAGTTCGAGCAGCAACTCCAGCATGATCATTTCCTGGAGGGAAATGCGTCTGGGGTCGAGTAACGACTGAGGCTGATGCTCAATCACCGCCACCATACCCGACCAGCCTGGGTGGGCCAACTGCTGATCAAAGAGGTATTGTTTATAAAGTGATTCCTGCCCAACCAGCAGGGTCAGTAAATCCCGGATGGTATACGCGTTCGAATGGAAAAGACGGCGGACTCGTTTTGAGTGAAACAGACTGACCAGACTACTCTGCTCCATGGCCCGGACAGCCGACAGAAAATCCAGATGTCGATAGGGGAAAGCCGACACCGCAATACCCTGATCCAGAAAGTTGCCCAGTAATCGAAATAGAACTGGATGGACCAAGGCATCCATATCCAGCTGGTAGTACAATTTCCACCCCTCCCGTAACCGCCCAATTCGGGGGGCATCCAACGCAGGATACGTTTTTCGGAGCAGGTTAAACGTCCAGAGTTCCTGTTGACGAGCCCCTTTTCGTTCAATTAATACGGCCTTCAGTAAGGACTCCGAAATTCGCCCGGCGGCATATAACGAGCGAAACTGTTCCAGGGAAAACAAGACACGGTAGCCCACTACTTCAGCCGCCTGCTGAATAGCCCGCTCGAAGGGTTGATGCTGAAAGCCATGTAAAGGATTATGGTGAACAAAGTCTTTCAGCGGAGCCTGCGCCGGCAGGTAGTGCTTTAGCTCGTGCAGCACAGCCTGTTCCAAAAACAATGGATGCGATGTTCCACCCGGAATAGGGGATTGATTTTTTTGGAAAACAGTGTGTCCATTCATGGGCTAAATACCTTAAGCAATATTTCCGAGCAGGTCTGGGGCGTTAAGCCTGATTCAACTCGGTCAATATGTCTTCTGAACGCTTTAACTGGCGCCCGTAGATCTGGCGGGCCAGATCCAGAAATTGATAAATCTCTTGGTCATGTACCTGATAAAAGATGGTTGTTGCTTCCCGGCGAGCGGTGACGAAATTCATATTCCGGAGCCGGGACAAATGCTGGGAAAGCATGGATTGATCGGCCTTGGTAACCGCTTGTAATTCGGTAACCGACAAGGGCCCTGAGCGTAGTGCATCTAATATGGCCAGTCGGAGAGGGTGTCCCAGGGTTTTGAAAAACTCGGCTTTATACCGATGCAGTGGACTATCCATGTATTAACTTTATTATATTTGAATATTCAAATATAGCAAAAAAAATTTAGATACCCCTCATCCACTAATGCGTAAACAAGTGGGCCGGGCTGCCAGGTAATAAAAAGAGGCCTTCTTAGGGCCAAAGAAAGCACCAGCGGTCAAGTAGCGGGTTCCAGTTGAGTAAGTACCTGGAAGTGTAGAGGTAAAGTGCTACACAATTAAAGGGCGGTTAGGTATATTTCTGGGAGATTGTTTAGTAATCTCTTCCACTATGATCAGTAAAGCGGACTTGACCATCCAGCTTCTGGTAAAACAATCAGCCCGACATTCCTCGCAACGAGCATTTTCTGAGATTGTGTAATTCGTGAAAGCAAGTGTCATTAAGAAAAAATTGTTTACTGAAATCATGGTTCACACACCAGGTGGAGACTGCTCCTTATCAAGTAAACCATATTTCTTGCCTGATCAATTTTGGATACTCCTTTCTGAGATTTGGACAACTCCTTCTGCTGCCCGTTACCCAATTTTGTGCTGTTTTAACACAAAGCAGTATGATCGCCACAAAAGGATATGCAGCGCAGCGAGTGAATGCAGAGTTAGCTCCCTGGAATTTTGAGCGTCGAGAACTCGACGCACACGACGTGCAAATTGAGATTTTATTCTGTGGCGTCTGCCATACCGACATCCACTTCACCAGAGACACTTGGTTCCCAGGCATCTACCCTATGGTGCCGGGGCATGAAATTGTCGGTATAATAAAGGCGGTAGGCCCTCAGGCCCACAAATTCACCATCGGCGACTACGCGGGAGTGGGCACTATGGTCGATTCCTGCCGGGAGTGCGCCGACTGTAAAAGTGGGCACGAAAACTTCTGCGAACAGCAAGTGGTCTATACCTACAACGGAGTGGGTAAAGACGGACAGGTAACCTACGGTGGCTACGCGGACAATATTGTCGTTCACGAAGATTTTGCCTTCCGCATCTCCGACCAACTTGATCTGGCTGCCACGGCCCCCTTATTGTGCGCGGGTATCACCATGTATTCGCCCCTGCGAAAATGGAAGGTGGGCAACGGGCACAAACTGGCCATCGTCGGCTTGGGTGGTTTAGGGCACATGGGTGTAAAGTTCGGTCTTGCCCTGGGCGCCGAAGTAACCGTCATCAGTACATCGGCCAGTAAAGAAGCGTCTGCCAACCAATTAGGAGCGCACCATTTCATTGTCTCTAAAGACGAAGCCCAGATGAAATCGGTATTTCACTCATTCGATTTCATTATCGACACCGTTTCAGCCGACCACGACATTCATCCCTACATCGGCTTACTGAAAACAAATGGTACCTATATCAATGTCGGTTTACCCGCAAAGCCCTGGGAAATTTCCTCCTTTTCGGTAGTAGTAGGTAATAAAGCCATCACCGGATCGGGTTCGGGCGGTTTGCAAGAAACCCAGGATATGCTGGACTTTTGTGCCGAACACAATATTGTTTCCGACATTGAACTCATTGACATCAAAAACATCAATGAAGCCTTTGAGCGCATGGAAAAAGGCGACGTTCGCTACCGCTTTGTGATAGATATGGCAACGCTGTAATTCAACAGAGATGGAAACGCTCCAATTCGGATTTATCGGTGTCGGCCTTATTGGCGAAGTGCTCGTCCGAAAACTAGTAGCCGCAGGCCATCACGTGAAAATGACGAACTCGCGTGGGCCTGAAACGCTTCAACCGCTTGCCAATGAAATAGGCGCACAAGCTGTTACCGTTGATGAGGTCGTGCAGAATGTCGATGTGGTGTTTCTCGTCATTCCACAAAAAAACATCGTTAATCTGCCAAACGGCTTGTTTCGAACCGTGAGAAACGGGACCATTGTTGTTGATGTGGGGAATTACTATCCAATCCGTGATGGCGTTATTGATGACATTGAAAACGGGTTAACAGAAAGCGAATGGGTTGAAAAGCAGATAGGATACCCGATCATCAAGGTATTCAACTCCATCAACTGGCGTTCCCTGGACGCCCTGTCGATGCCCAAAGGTACAATTGGCCGGATTGCCTTGCCCATTTCGGGCGATGATGTCCAGGCCAAACAACGGATCGCAACCCTAGTCGATCAGTTGGGCTACGAACCTCATGATGCTGGTACAATAGCAGACTCCTGGCGACAACAGCCGGGTTCGCCGATCTATTGTACAAATGTAACTAAAGAGGAACTGCTCGAATGGCTATCTAAGGTGGAGCGTTTCTCGTTGCCCCAAAGACTTAGCCTCGGTCTGAAGCTGCACGCCGAATTGGTGGCCCAGCATAAAGAAACCGATGCCAGGGCGTATGGACAAGCGATGAAAGACGCGCTCATGCGAGCGACAATTTAAGCGGATAAGTAGCAATGAAAAACACATCGATCCATATAGACTCTATTTCAGCCCTCCACAAGCTGAGAGGGCTGCCCAAACCGAAACATCCACTGGTTTCGGTTTTTAGGTTGAATGAAGTGCCTAACGCCAATGCAGGCTGGACCGGCAATATGGTCATTGGATTTTACTGTATTGCCATTAAAAGGGATGCCGGCACGTTCAAATACGGTCAGCGGTATTATGACTATGATTCCGGCACCATGTCGTTCTTTTCGCCTAACCAGGTGCTAGCCCACGAAGAAGGTGAAACTGAATTGCAGGAAGGAGTGGCCCTGAACTTCCATCCTGACTTTCTGGCCGGTTATCCATTAGCAAAAACGATCAAGAACTATGGCTTCTTCTCCTATGAAGTAAGCGAGGCCTTGCATTTGTCCGAGCAGGAAGAAGAAATCCTGGATGGCATTTTCAACAATATTGAACGAGAATACCAGGGCAACATTGATCAGTTTAGTCAGGATATCATCATCGCCCAGATCGAACTGCTTTTGCAGTATTGTAACCGGTTTTATAATCGGCAATTCATCACGCGAAAAATTGCCTGTAATGAAACGCTAATCCGGCTGGAAAATTTGTTAAACGAGTATTTTACAGATGAAAAAGCACTAGCTTCGGGATTGCCTACAGTGCAGTTCATCGCCGGGCAATTAGGCATTTCCACGAATTACTTAAGCGATATGCTCCGTAGCATCACCGGCCAAACCACGCAGCAGCACATTCATAACAAATTGATGGAAAAAGCCAAGGAATTGCTATCCACCACGAATTTGACAGTTCGAGAGATTGCCTATCAGTTAGGTTTTGACTATCCGCAATCATTCAACAAACTGTTTAAAAAGAAAACCAACGTTTCGCCCCTAGCATTCAGGCAGTCATTTAACTGAGATCACGCAGTTTACGTATGGCCACAAAGCATGAAAACCGGTTTGCCAACATGATTTGGGCTGTGACCGAAGAGGCTATTTTTAAAGACGAGATCGTTCTCGATTTCCATTCGTTCGTTCGGATCTTATCGGGGGAAATGAAAGTGGTACAGGCTGATCAATCCTACACCTTTCTGCCAGGCGATACGATTTTGTTTCCTCGCCATCAGCTTTCTTCGGTCATCAAAAAGCCCCGGGATGGAAAGCCCTATAAAGCTATTGTGCTGGCACTCACTACCGCCCAGTTGCAGCAATATTACTCGAAAACAACGTTTACCAGACCTCTGCACTATTCCGGTCAAACCCAACCGCTTGGGTCGCATCCACTGCTGGACAGTTTTTTTGCGTCCGTCATCCCTTATTTTAACTTACAGGACCAACTCCCGCTTACCATCGCGCAACTGAAAATAGAAGAGGCTATTTCAATCATTCGATCAATCAGTAAGAATGCCGATGCTATCCTGACGGATTTCTCCGACCCCGGCAAACTGGATCTGGTGGCGTTTATGGAGAAGAACTTCATGTTCAATATACCGCTTGAGAAATTTGCCTATCTCACGGGCAGAAGCCTATCCACCTTCAATCGCGACTTCAGGAAGACTTTTCAGATGACGCCCCAAAAATGGCTGACCCATAAACGGCTTGAACTGGCTCGTTTTCAGATTGCTAAAAACCATAAAAAACCAGTTGACGTCTATCTGGAAACCGGATTTGAAAATCTATCCCACTTCTCCTTCGCGTTCAAAAAACAGTTTGGATATGCACCCAGCGAGTCGATTTAACACTAAACGATACCTAATTCAACGGCTTTTTAAACTCATTCTATTCCTGTTCTCCTCACTGATCATTCAAGCTCCAACAGTAGCCCAACCGCTCAACGGTGAACCCGGGAAACGTATCTCGGTAGCCCCAGAGGCTGTTTTTAGGATGTTTCGGGAGGCAGGGATGAAGCCGATAAACCATGAATTAACCGAAGCCGAAAAGGAAAAGGTTGAGCGAGCCTTTGCCGTGTTGCCTCCTCTCCATCAGAAAATTCTGAAAGCGCATTTGCAAAGCGTTAGCTTCATGGATAATATGCCCAATAACGCGCTGACCTCTCCGGTGGAAAGTTCCGATTCGACAAAACTGTATAACATAACCTTTCGGGCAGGCATTTTAGGGGAAACCGTTTCGGAATGGGCCACTAAGAAAGAATATACATCCTTTAACCAGTCAACTGATTCGGTCTTTACCATCCGGGTTGAAGCGGGGACATCGGATGCTATTCAATATGTTTTACTCCATGAAGCGACCCACGTGGTCGATGCCGTTTTAAGCATTACACCTCATCCCAAAACCAGCGAAGCACTGGCTGAACCGACTACGTTTACAAAAAATATCTGGTCTACGATGAATCGTCCGGTTAATACGTTTGTCCATCCATTATTAGAAAAGACCCGCTTCCGAACGGGGTCGGCACCCATCGACTCAGCCGCGGACGTTTACAAAGCCCTTCAGCAGACGCCATTTGCCTCGCTTTATGGAATGGCCGCCTGGTTTGAGGATTTGGCCGAGCTCGAAGCCATCTATCATCATACCCGCAAAATGGGCCAACCATTCCGAATATTGGTTAGAAAGAATAATGTCGAGGTAGTGCGCTTTGAGCCGATGAACAATAAACGGGTTAAAGCTCGAATCAAGCAGCTGAGAATTTTCTACAAAAGCTGATTCAGCCCACACCGTTTAATTTCTGATTCTTCATTGACATGTTGAACAAACCAGAATGACAGTTTAAACAAAATCCCTCCTTGTCCGGGCCGCTACTTTTGCCTCATAAAACAAAGAAAAATGAGAGCAATCGTATTAAAAGAAATCGGCGCACCCGAAAACCTAGTGCTGATCGACATCCCAACACCGGCCATTACCGAGAACGAAGTATTAGTGCAGGTAAAAGCCATTGGTATCAATCCAGTGGACGCTTTTGTCCGAAGAACCAAAGAAGCCCTGGACTGGGTCTACCAATACAAAGGCACCGAAGAGCATATTATCCTCGGATGGGACGTGGCGGGCGTTGTT
This sequence comes from Spirosoma arboris, assembly GCF_009754945.1. Taxonomy (GTDB): domain Bacteria; phylum Bacteroidota; class Bacteroidia; order Cytophagales; family Spirosomataceae; genus Spirosoma; species Spirosoma arboris. The sequence continues at coordinate 35,744 of NZ_WPIN01000013.1, read as the reverse complement.
GTCGAAACAGGCAGCGCGGTTACCCGCTTTAAAAAAGGGGATGAAGTATTTGGCAATTTTAAGTTTGTGGGTCAGGCTAACGCTTACGCTGAATACGTAGCAGCACCGGAAGCCGAAATGGTCTTAAAACCAGCCAATGTTTCGTTTGAAGAAGCGGCTGGTGCAACGATGGCCGCCCTAACCGCCTGGGTTTCTATTATGGACCACGGCCAGTTGAAAAAAGGTGACAAAGTGATCATTCACGGTGCCTCAGGCGGAGTTGGTCATTATGCCGTTCAGTTTTCCAAACATTTCGGGGCTTATGTGATTGGCGTCTCAGCCGCATCCGGCCGGGAGTTTGTGTTAGGACTAGGGGCCGATGAGTTCATTGATTATGAAACCCAACGGTTCGAAGAAATCATCACCGACGCCGACCTGGTGCATGATACCGTTTGGAGTGACGACGAACGGCATATCGAGCGCTCGTTAAAAGCCTTGAAGCCGGGCGGAACCCTGTTAAGCCTGATTGTATATCCTGACCCCGAGTTTATTGAGCGAGCCAAGGCAGAAAAGGATGTGACTGTACTCCGGGTAAACGTGAGACATCCGGAGGAAAGCTACCTGCGCGATATGCAGGCGATAGCCGCCTTACTGGCTTCGGGTGCTATAAAGACGCACATCTCCTCAATATTCCCTCTGGAAGAAATGGCAAAAGCGCACGCCTTGATTCAAACCAAGAATACGGTCGGTAAAATCATTGTTAAACCCTAAAACGATCCCCCGCCATGTCAAATCAATCAATCGTTCGACTCCATGCCCAAGTCACGATAAGCCCTACCGATTGGGAGCGCTTCACACAAATGGTCAATGAAGTAAAAAAGATCGTTCAGCAGGAAGGTTCGGAGAATGTGCTCACGCATGTTACGTATCATCAGGCGGATAGCTACGAATGCCTGATCATTGAAGCCTATAAAGATGAAGCCGCTTTCTTGAGCCATCTTGAAGCGATTAAACCGCTTTCCGAAAAATATACGGTGGATTGGACCGTAAACCGTATGGAACTGAGTGGATCTTATTCTGAATCAACGGTGGCGTTTATGAAGGGAGTGAGCCAAGGAGGAGACTTTGTGTTTTACAACCATCAGCTCTAATCACCTGTTGGACCAGATATATAACTAAATAGGGAAGCCCGTTTTATGCCGACCCGTGAAAGGCACGATATAGTAATCCAGGATTGCTTAATGGGGTTCTTTCATGGTTGATGGTATTCGTCTATGGTCGCGGGCTTCCCGTATTTCAACGGGAGCTTTCTAAAATTAATAGGGAGTAATCTTTAGCAGGGCGAAAAGTAAACTTGATTATGTCGCGATTTTAGAAAGTATACCTAGGATAGCTTTCTCCCTTCTGTATCCTGGAATAGTTGGCAGAAGCTCTGCCGCTACTTCACCATTACCTTAGAAGAGTTAATAAAACTGTCTTTAGGTTACGTGATGGCCAAAATACGAAACTTCATGCTAATTACCGTTTCAGAAAACGCCCCAATTACAGATACGCAAATTTCTCTTCGTCTCTTTTGGGAGGGTTTTGAGAGAATTTTCCTTTTACAATGGCAGCCTACTAGTTTAATAGCTCTCCAGTGTTCCCGCACCAGTACGGTCTGCCGTTACGGTACCGGCCACCGAAGCTTAATCTGTAGTATACGTTAAAGATGTTGCAAAATTCTTTTTACAAACTTATAAGAACGCTACCATTACCAGTTAACACACGGAGTCCTCGTTTTGACCAGACGAGGACTCAGGTTTGGAAAAGTTGGCTAAACCAACACTACTTATTTGGTCATAATTAAGCCATATGCTACGCCATCACCACCTTTTACGTTCAGTGTCAATTTGTTGGAGCTGCCTTTACCAATCGTGTCCGAACCTTTAACCAGGTTCACTTCGTCGTTACCAGCATCGGTTAAGGTAAGGCCAGAGACCGAACCGTTCATGACGGCTTCGTTCGTCGAGAGCGTATTAATGTCTAGATCCAGGTTTACGCTGGTGGCGCTGACACGACTGATCTTGGCACCGCCCTTCAGATCAGCGTCGTCGGCGGAGTAGACTTGACCGTTTGCCGTTACCTGTTTGAGCGTGTATTGGCCAGAAACGCGGCTGGACAATTCGCTGACAGGAGCGGGAGCAGGATTAACTTCGGTAGCCTGTTGTTTACAGGCAGAGAGTGAACCAACGAGCAGCAAGGCTGCCAGGGAAGCACGACGGAGAATTTGACTGTACACGGTGTTTACTGTTTTTGGTTGAAAGAATAAAGTTTATTGCCGGAGAGAGACTGTTTTGCCGTCCGGCGATACAAAGTTGGCAGACGCATCAGTCAGTTCGATAGGGGTTCTGTTCGAATTGAGGATAAGCCTATTTGAGTCCACATTCTGGTGGTTTTAAGTAGTCAAAACCCTGATTCCAGCCATAAACCTGCCACAAAGGCTACCTTCTTCACTTGTAGCTTAGCCGTATTAATTTCCCCATCAATCCATCCAGCATCAGTAGGAACTTTAACCTGATATTCACGCAATTCAGCCTGATTTTCACGCACTTCGAGCAAATCTAACTGGTCGTTAGTTCTATCATGGCCTAATTTCAGGACTAAACTTTAGCCTCTTACTGATCGCGTGGAAAAGGTCGATTACCGTTGGATTCGTGTTGTGGGTATCAGCCTGCTGGTAATCGTTGACCTGTATAGCTTTGGGTTACTAGCTCAGCCCCCAGGCTGACTACATTGAAGTATAGCCTGGAATTTCTGCTGATTCGGACAGCCAGTTGGGAGTCATTGCGATGGGTGATTATCCAGTCTCGAAAATGGTTCCCGCATCTGTCTCAGATCCGACGGCGCGTGTCGCTGATGTTACCAGTTTGCTGGGTACTCATCGTCCTAATTGACTGTACGGACATGCTGCTGGTGAATGTTTCGGGTTACCATGCTCCGTATCCGGAATTTGCGTTTACCAATGCCTTGCCAACCGGGGTACTTTTTACGGTATTTATCGCAGGTGTACAAGAAGCCGTTTATTATTTCATCCGGCTGCTGAAATCCGAAAAAGAGGCCGAAACACTCAAAAAAGAAAATCTGCAAACCCAACTGGACAGCTTAAAGCAACAGGTTAATCCACACTTCCTGTTTAATAGCCTCAATACGCTCTCGTACCTGATTGGGGATGATACCGAGCGGGCGGAAGATTTTCTCAATGAGTTGTGTAAAGTATACCGCTACCTGCTGCGGGCTAACGAACACGAACTCATTGATCTCAGTACTGAACTTCAATTTATCCGGTCCTATTTTCATTTGCTGAAAACTCGCTACGGCGATAATCTACATCTGCAAATAGACATCGAATCGGTCTACGAATCGTATCTGCTTCCTTCGCTGACCCTGCAACTGCTGGTCGAAAATGCCGTCAAGCATAATGTCATTGATAAATTCCAGCCATTGACTGTCAGCATTCATACTCAGCCCGACGGTACGCTGACCGTGCGCAATAACTTACAAAAAAAGCCGCAATCCCTAGTATCGACCCAGATCGGGTTGCGCAATATCACGACCAAATTCCGGCTGCTGGGTCAGGGAGATATTCGTATTGACGAAACCGACGATCAGTTTGCCGTTATTATTCCGCTGATTCAGGCGGACAATGTTTCTGTTTATTCATAACCTTTTTTTACCAATACCATGAACATCTTACTCGTTGAAGACGAAGATATTGCGGCTAAGAAATTGACCAAGACGCTGGCTGCCGTCGAACCAGACGCTACGGTAGTAGCAGTCACGACTAGTGTCCGGGAAACGGTGGCCTGGCTACAGGCTCACCAGGCAGCAGGCCAGCCTGATACACCCGATCTGATTCTGATGGATATCGAACTATCGGACGGGCAGAGTTTCCGGATTTTTGAACAGACGGGGGTTAAACCGCCCGTCATTTTTACGACTTCCTACGACGAATATGCCATACGCGCCTTTAAGGTCAATAGCGTCGATTATTTGCTCAAACCTGTACAGAAAGATGAGCTTAGGGCTGCTCTGGATAAGTTCGGTCGCCAGCAAGGGTCACGTTCGGAAGTGAGTGTGAATAACCTGTTGGATGAGCTCCGAAAACAACTCGCTCCCAAAGATTATCGAAAGCGGTTTCTGGTGCAGTATGCCGCTAAACTGCTTTCGGTCGACACGCATCAGATTGCTTATTTCTTTACCGACAACCGAATGAATCAGATTCGGACCTTCGATGGCCGGAAGATGCTGGTTGATTACAGTATGGATGAGCTGGAGCAGATGCTGGACCCTGCACAGTTTTTTCGGGTGGGTCGTTCGTTTCTGGTCTCGGCAACTAGTGTGGATCAGATCCAAACCTACTTTGGCAACCGACTGGCTCTCAAGCTTAAACCAGATAGTGATAAAGATGTGGTGGTAAGCCGGGAGAAACTCACGTCCTTTAAAGAATGGATGGGAAGGTGATCGCCCAAAAGATTAAGCGCGACTTTCATCCGGTTCGGCTTCATCAATCCTCAATTCGACTCGGTTGAGATTCCACCGTCCGCAGTGCCTGTCTACGTTTGTGGTGTTAAACGACAAATTTTTGAACCATTAAACACCGCGTAGCGGACACATATGAAAACGTTCACAACAAGTACTTTCTCAATGGCTGCTAAAGCAGCTCTCACCAAATGGTCTACGAATCACTACCATTTTGTGCTTCCCCGGATCAGCTGGCTTGTACTCGTCTTCCTAGTACTAACGAACACGGCCTGCCAGCCGGGTAACGGGCTTCGACCCAATGAATATGGCAATGGCCCACGCAAAACCGTACCCGCTGAACTGGTCGGCGAATGGCAACTCACGCAGGTAAGCAGCACCAATGTAGTCAGTCCGAACGGCCATACCGTGCCAGCCTGGGCTTTTGGCGCAGTCTTCCACATCAACCCCGATGGAACGGGCTTCAGCATCGTAACCGCTTCGACGGCTACGTATTCGTCAGAAGATACCCAGCGGGTTGAAACCAACGGCACGTACGAAATTGACCTGGATAGCAACGGTGATATGCAATTCAAGTACTACCCGGCCAATGGCAAAGTCTACAATAACGATGTATTTGCCCACGACCTGGCAGTAGAGAAACTCTATCCGGCCACCTACACCAACTGGTTCGGCAAGCTGACGACCTATTACGGCAAAACATGCTTCGAAAGTGAGCAATCCAACGGGACCATTCGCTACTTCAAACAATAAACGAATCTAGGTGGGTGGCTTCGCTCGCCATCGCTAGCGCAGTCACCCGCACCGATTCATAGCTACACCTCTTATCATGAAAACAATCTATTTTTTAGTCATACTGGCTCTGCTAACAACCGCCTGTAAGCACGATGTTGATCTGTTGAAAGCGCCCGACCCCATTAGCAGCCTACCGGGTAGCGGCACTGCAACCCAGCCCAATAGTAGTACGACTACCCAACCGGGCAGTGGTACGACAACCGACGGTTCTGTTGGAGTATTCCGCACGTTTCGCATTGCGTATGCCGCCAATGATTACCAGGAAGTGCAATACGATGCCGCTAATCAAGTGATATATTACCGTAATCAGGCGACAACTGTATTAGGTGGTAATGGCATGATGCAGCAGCGAGAGTATCAATTCTTGTACCAGCCGAATGGTCAGTTAAAACGGGTCGATCTACGGGGAGCGGGCTATTTTCTTTATCAATACAGCCCAACCAATCAGGTTAATCGCGTAGAGGAATATTCTGCTAAAGGACGCCTGCTATTTATACGAACGTATCAATACAGCGCTATTGGACAATTAGTGCAGCTTGACGCCCAATCCATGACCGACAGCTACGTAGGTCGTAAAACGTATCAGTATGACCAATCGGGCAACCTGACGACCTGTACCGATTGGGTGAAAATCCCCGGTACGGACGATTATCGAATCGAAACCGTGACGACATATGCTGATTTTGACCGGGGTAAACACGTAGAGAACCTGTTCGCAGCTTTCCCTTTCCTGCCGAACGTAACCTTCTACGCAAATAATTACCGCACCCGCATTGTGCGTTACCGCGACGGCAACGAGATTGGACGGGAAACGTACGTCTATATGTATGACGCGGAAGGTAAGCCCAAACAACGTACGACGTACTATTCTGGGGGTTCGTTATCCGCTACCTATTCGTATTAAGCACAAATCTGCAATCGCCATGAATGCCTCCGCTTATCTGAAGCGAATTGGTTATGTAGGCTGGCCCGACATCTGTTTGGCTAGCCTGCAAACCTTACACTACCAGCACTTGCTGGCCATACCGCTGGAAAATCTGGCGATTCACGCAGGTATTCCTATCCGCTTGTCGGTCGATGCACTGTTCGAGAAAATCGTTACCCAGCGACGCGGTGGAATTTGCTACGAGTTGAATGGACTTTTTTATGAACTGCTCCTTGAACTGGGTTTCACTGTAAAGCGCGTGTCAGGACGCACCTATACGGCAGGCATTGGCTTCAATCCAGAGTTTGACCATCTAGCGCTGATCGTACAAATAAACGAGATTGATTATCTGGTGGATATCGGTTTGGGACGTCGTTTTCCGCTGTATCCTTTACGGCTTATTGTTGATTCTGTTCAGGAAGATCACACGGGCTGTTATCGAATTACCCAACCGGCTTATGGTTCGTTTATGCTGTCTCAACGTACCGAAGCTGGCTTGTGGGAAAATGTGTATCAGTTTACGCTTACCCCACAGGAACTGTCTGCCTTTGATGCGATGTGTCACTATCATCAGACATCACCTGCCTCGTTTTTTACCCGGAATAAAGTCTGTACGCTCATCACGGAAGAAGGCCGCATAACACTAACAGATCACTCGCTAAAGCGAACCAAAAATGGGCAAACGTATGAGCAACTTGTTACCAGTCCTAAAGTGTTTGATCAGTTGCTGACCGATTATTTTGGGATGAATCCTTACTAGATGGTTATTTGCCCATCCACTTTCGAAAATCCGTGGCGCGTTCCCGGCTGACTAATACCTCATCGGTAGGCACCGGTTTTAACACCAGCTTCAGTTTATGATGAAAATACGAATGGATTTGCTGGACGGAATGGACACTGATTAGAAACTGACGATTCACCCGAAAAAACAGAGACGGATCGAGCATATCCTCCAGCTCTTCGAGTTTGTAATCCAGTGAATATTTCTGACCGCTCAAGGTGCGAAGTAACGTAACCCGATCTTCATAGTGAAAATAGGCAATGTCGGCTACATCGATCGGCAACCATTGCGAGAGGTGCCGAACCAGAAAACGACGTCGGTAGTCAGTCGGTTGGGTCTGTTGTCGTAATTGTTGAATTAAGGCATCGATGGCCACAACCGGGACGGATTTGACTTGGGGTCGACGGTTGAGTTGCCCATATTTTTCCAGACTAGCCGCCAGTTCCTGCTGCTTGATGGGTTTGAGCAGATAATCAATACTATTGACCTTAAACGCTTTGATAGCGTATTCATCGTAGGACGTAGTGAAGATGATTGGCGCTGAAACCGTCGTTTGGTCAAAAATCTCGAAACTCTGTCCATCCGCTAGTTCGATGTCCATGAAGATTAAGTCCAGCTCAGGAGCCGTTTGCAGATAGGCAACCGACGCTTCAACGCTAGGCGTGGTCTGAACAATCTTTACCTGTGGAGCCACTTCCGACAGGAGTTCGGTTAACCGAAAGACCGCTAATTCTTCGTCTTCAATCAGGAGTACGTTCATCACATGGCCAGCGTTGAGGGGGCAGCTGGTAAGCCAGAAGGTTCGTTTCGTCAGTAAAGTAAACTGTTGACGCCCTGAATAGGACCTATAGGCCGTTCGAATCCGTCAATAGGATGGTCAAAACAGCGTAAAGCCAGCCTAAAGCAGCCTGAAGAAGGTGTTACGAAAACGAGTATTACACAGGAATTAGGGGCAAGGCCACCACAAACTGCCCAGCTTCTTCCCGCACCGACGGTTTGGCTTGCCCCAGCGTTTCGTATTTCGCCATAATGTTGGCCAGGCCCACGCCGTTGGAGATAACACCCTGCTTTTTTTGTTGCAAGTTGTTTCGGATGTGGAGATTCGCTAGTTCATCGGTCTGAATGTCAACCCGTAATGGCTTGCTAGCGAGCACAACATTGTGCTTCACTGCATTTTCAAGTAAAAGCTGTAACGTCAATGGAGGCAGTTGGTACCGCCCAAATCGCTGATCTACCTGAATAGTTAACTCAAAACCCTCGCCATATCGTGTTTGTAGCAGATGGGCATACGAATGGATGAATTCCAGTTCCGTAGTTAAATCGGTTAGATTCTGTTCATTGGCGCGTAATATGTAGCGATATACCGAACTGAGTTCTTCGGCAAAGGTTTCGGCCTGCCGAGGATTTTTACGGATCAGGGCAATCAGGGAATTGAGGCTGTTGAACAGAAAGTGTGGATTCACTTGCTGTTTGAGTGCATCCAATTGGCTCTGCATATTGGTCACCCGTAGTTTCTCGCGTTCCTGCTCTGACTGAAGCAACTGAGCCTTGTAGTGCGACGAATCCAGTCGATAAAACACTAACTCATAGACTGTTACAAAAAACAGCGCAATGAAGTTAGCATGAAAAAAATCGATGCCATTCGGACTAAATCGGAACACATGATTGCCCAGGCGAATCACGGTAGGTCGCTCGCCCACTCGAAACCCAATAAACGTTCCCTGCGAGTAGCTGTACCGGATTAAATCGGCCGACCAGGAAAACAGCGTAGTCGCCAGCATACAGGCCAGCAGGGTTAGGGCCAGTCGGTACGTAGGGTGTAGCTGGTCCAGCACAACGTACCGGCCGTAGATATTGATGGCCCGGTTCAGATGCCAGATCAGGATAATCGATACGACGTTGAGGCCAATCGAAGCCAGCCCCTCCGACGTGAGGGGCTGCTGAATCACGTCATCGTCTAAAATGGCTAGGGTTGCCAGAAAGCTAATACCGACGACGCGTATCCAAAAGTCGTGGATAGGGCGGTTCATGGATTGATGGATGGAGTCGTTAAAGATAACGTACCTGGATCGATTAAACAAGGTTGCGATGTTGGTTAGTCTACTGCGTTTAGCTGCTCAATGACCCTGGCAAGCTCCCGTTTTTTTACAGCCCCGGGCGTGCTGGAAATCAGTGTTTTCAGGGCTATGATATGCGCTTTTTTCTGTGCTTTACGCTGAGCGATCGCCAGGTCTGGCTTTACACCCGTTCCCTCCCAGTTAGTTTGGGTAATGGGATTTCGGGCATATTCGACGGGGATAAAGGCTGTAAAATGATCTCCGATTCGAATCATCTCTCCGGAATGAGCGCCACCGGCCGTTAATTCGCCAACGAGGATGGCGCGTTTCAGATTCTGCAAATCATAGGCAAATTCTTCGCCCGCCGAAAACGTCTTTGTGCTGGTAAGCAGATAAACCGGCTTGCCGACGTAGCGTTTGCCCGGAAGCTGCGAATGCGTCCAGAACGCCTGAACTGACTTCCCACCCCGGCTGACAATATCGTTTAGATGCACTGAATCGGACCCAAAAAAGTAGCTGGCCAGAAAAGCCACCATGGCGGGATCTCCCCCTCGATTATGGCGGACATCCAGAATCAGTGCATCGGTCTGACTCAGGTAATTCATCGCGTCTGTAGCCGTTCCGGCAGCCAGTGCTATCGGCATAAATTCATCGATTCGTAGATAGCCAATATTGCCCGGTAGCAGTTCCGGTTTTCCGAAACCGAAATTAATTCTCCGACCATACTGTTGCAGCGCAGCTTGCTCATTGGCCGTTGAGCTACCGTCAGAAGACTTACTCGGTGTATTCTGGTAAAACAGCCGCAAATGCTTATCGTGGCTAATTCGCTGTATATGAGCGGTAAGAGTATCGGCAAATGCCTTGCTGCTAGTAATTGAGTCATAGTCGCCAGCGCTCAGTTTGGCTTGAATAACTTCCTGAATCTGAGCGACTACCTTCGGAAATACATACTGGCTACCGAGTTGCTGCATAAGCGACTGAATGACAACTCTGCGCGTCTGAGCGTCAATCGGTTGATCAGGACCTGCCACCACGGGTTGGCTACGGCTAACCCGTGGTAATAAGCAGACAATCCAGATGAGTATAGGTAACAGAGACCGACGTAATGAGTTGAACATTGGGTTCATTGGCCACAGTTGGATTTCTTCTTCTTCTTTGATGTTCGGCTACTTCTTTTTCAGCTGCACCCGGAACTCCCCACTGATGGTTTTCTTATCGAGCTTTACGTCCGGACATTCGCCCTCTTCCCAGTACGTCGTCACCTCGAACGATCCTCGCACGTAGGTAACCCCGTAAAACTCCTTCACCTCATCGATAGTGATGTATCCTGATGACGGAATGAGGTGCTCGCCCTCGCAGGGGGAATACCAGCTTACATACTCCCGGGTCAGGTCGCCGTCGATTTCCAGCGTGGCTAGGGCATTGCCCGTCGATGCCAGGTTGGTCGCGTCGTCGCCTGCATAGGCAATCCGGCCGGGATGAAGGTCTGTTTGGCCAATCGCCAGATCGATATAGTCACCACTGACCAATAAACCACCGATGCTTGTTTGGTTGGCAGTTACCAGGCCATGCCAGACTTTGCCCTCGGAACTTTTGCCGTTCACCGTAGCCCGGAAATAGGCCCCCTCAATTCGGATGGTTTTTAGGAGTTCAACTTTACCAGTTGCGCTGCCCCGGGGCGATTGCTCAGCCGGTATAATGTTATAGATATCGACCTTTATCACCGTTTTACCTTTAGCTACACTTTCTGAAGGCCAGAAAGTTGCCGACGTGCGGGCTTTTGCCACTTCCAGCGTACCACTACTCCCAGCATATCGCCAGTTTTTGATGTTGGCAGGGTCCTCCAGTGTTTTTTGGTGAGCCAGTTTGACGGCATCATCCAACTCGTGCAGCGGTTGTGAAAAATCGTCTCCGTAGCCGACGATGTCAAGCGTCGACGATTGGGCGGGGAAAATGACATCGGGACTGGCAGTTAACATATATTCGGCAAAGGCTCCCCAATCGCTAAAGTGTTTCGTGCTGACTGTAAGCGTCTGTGCGGTTTCGTCAAGTGCCGTTTTAGGCAATGCGTTCCAGTAGCCATCACTGTCCTGATAAGCCATGAATAGCGCCTGCGCCGACGTGCCGTCCAGACTATCGGCATCGTAGTGGTACTGGAGGGTAATTGGCTGAGCAAAGGTCTGTCCTTCGGGAAGAAGTCGGAACGACTGCTCCCCAATTAACCCAGGTAATGTGGGTTTAACCGGCTGCATGGTGAAGGTTGTCGCTTTGGAAACAGCTCCGGCGGGAATGGTCATGGCCAGCGTACCATCAGCTGAGGTCATCGTACCTCCTTGCGGGCCGATTGTTTTCTGAGTGGGCTGGCCGACCGGCGTACCATGCTCATATACAACTCCAGAGTGGGTCGGGGAGGTATGGGTCGTTGTGTCAGATGGTTTATTTGTATTCACCGGATTGACAGCCTCAGTAGCCTTTTGACAGGCCAGCAGACCGACGAAAAAAAATAGGGGGACATACAGGAAACGTTTCATGATTAAAAAGAGAGTTGATTGATTCATTAGTTGTTGTAAAAAATTGAAAGAGAACACAGATGAATTGACGGCTACCAGACCGCCAGATAGCGCCGTTGAAGCTCAGCAGCAACGCCATTTTTGAGCGCCTGCCGCCCCAGCCAGTTTAATAGCGGCTGCAAAAAGGCTAGCCAACCTGACATGCGCGTTTCGCTAATCAGGACCAGATAACCCAGTACATAGGGATTTTTTGGAGTTCCCTGCGCCGTGGTTTTCCCGTCGCGGGCCAGGCCGTAGGAAATCTGTAGCGTCTGCTCAAAGCCGGGAAAACCGGGCGTAAATCGGCACTGAAATCGGCATGGCGCTCTCGATTGATTAAAAAAGCGATGCTTGCTACGAGCGGGCGCGATAATGGATTCGCCCCGTTTTAGCCGGATAATCTTCTTGTTAAGCTTTATACTCAGCTCACCTTCCAGGCACGTAAACTCTTCCGAAAAATCGGTGTGATAATGCATTGGGGTTCCGGCTTCGGGGGCTAGTAGTACATCAACGAGTGTATGACGTCCACCGCTTTCACGGCTGATTTCCAAGAAGATTGTTTCCTCTTTTAGAACAGGATTGACTATGGTTCGCCCGACAAGTGGTCCGGAGCGGGGTGGCGTTGTCATTGGTTTTTCCGGTGGTTAACAAGCGTGTCTAATTGGTTAGGAACAGACCCAATTGATCAGCTTGGTATTGGTTTGATCACCCAAAATTGAGGGGAGGGAGGTGCTTTAACCAATCGGTATGTGCTCGAAGTGGCACTTGCTGCAATCGAAGCAGCCAGAATCCAGCGCCTAGCAGTCAAGCTATCTTGTGATCAATAAGCGTATTGTGCCACCGCTTTAGCTGTGAATTCAGTAAACATATACCCATTCAATGAACCGTCTTGACGGTCTACTAAGTAAGCCTATTTCATGTTTCGAAGCGAAGTCAGTAGGAGCCGTTTTTGTCATTGTGAGGGACGAAGAATCTTACAGTTTCCTTACTTACGAACTAAGAGGCACTAAGATTCTTCGTCCCTCACAATGACAAAAACGGTTCTGAACAAAAGCTTGAAATAGGTTCATTATTAAAGAGAAGTATGGGGTTTAGCGTCTCCAATGCCAACTGGGGAAGGGAATCTGAACGGTATTTCGACAAGTATTTCCGTCAAATCAATCAGAGAATAGTCGATTCGGCAGCGCAGATAGCGCGGCTGCTTAAAATGAGTCTTGTGCTGTTTCGACGGGTGAGAACGATACTTTAGACAGGGCGGGATTTCAGAAGCTGACTAATCATCAGAATTTTGTCGGACAGTAAACAACACGGTTTACCCAAAACCAATCCATACGCATGAAAAAAGCAATGCCTTACAACCAATGGGTGACTATCACGCTAACGCTACTCCTGACCCTTTTATGGGGTGTTAGCTGTCTACTAGTCGATTATGCCTTAGTATTCACTGATTTTATTCAGGATAAGCTCCCGTCAAAGCAGGCCCTGCTGCAATGGGCAACAGTCAGTTAATTTTCTCTTTTACAAAAACCATAAACAACAATCCAATGAACCACAAACGTATTCTTATTGCCACTATGCCCCTGGATGGCCACCTGAACCCGCTAACGGGACTTGCCAAACATTTACAAGGTGTCGGCCACGACGTTCGCTGGTACACGGGCCCCAGCTACGAAGACAAAATCCGTAAACTGGGTATTCCGTTCTACCCATACCAAAAAGCTCGCGAAGTCAACCAACTCAATCTGGACACTGCGTTTCCCGAACGACTACAGATGAAAGGTACCATCAAGCGCCTTCGCTTCGATCTGAATAATGTCTTTTTCTTCAGAGCCCCCGAACTGGTCAGTGATGTAAAAGCCATTTATGAAGAATTTCCCTTCGATCTGCTCCTGTGCGATGCTGCCTTCAGTGGTGGGCTAATCCTGAGAAAGCTGTTAAACGTACCGGTCGTATCCATCGGCATCGGGCCATTGGGTGAGAGCTCGAAAGCGTTACCCCCAACTGGACTCGGTATGGAGCCTTCCAATACGTTCCTGGGGCGACTTAAGCAGGATTTTATGCGCTACCTGATTACCAACGTTCTGCTGAAGCCCTGTACCGATGTGTACAATCAAATACTGGTTCAGTATGGATTAACGCCCAAGAAGGAGTTTGTTTTCGATACGTTTACCCGTACTCCCGACCTGTATCTGCAAAGTGGTACGCCCGGTTTCGAGTACTCTCGCCCGGATATGAGCCCCAACATCCGATTCGTAGGTCCGTTGCTTCCCTATAGCCAGGGACCGAAGCATCCTTTCAAGCACGTGGCCCGGGTAAATCAATATAAGCGGGTAATTCTGGTGACACAAGGCACCGTTGAGCGCGATCCGAAAAAACTCATCATTCCTACCCTGGAAGCCTTCAAAGACGATGCTCGTACGCTGGTTATCGTAACGACCGGTGGTTCCCAGACGGTAGAACTTCGGGCGAACTATCCGCTGGCCAACGTACTTATTGAAGACTTTATCGACTTTAACTCCGTCATGCCTTTTGCCGATGTCTACGTGACCAATGGGGGATACGGCGGAACAATGCTGGCGTTGCAACACGGCCTGCCACTAATAGCTGCGGGCGTCCACGAAGGCAAAAACGAGATCACAGCCCGCATCGGCTATTTTAAGGTAGGTATCAATCTAAAAACGGAAACCCCTACTGCGGCAAAAATAAAAAAGAGTGTCGAAAAGGTGCTCAGCGATCCGTACTACCGAATCAACGTCCAGCGACTTGGTGCTGAGTTTAAACAGTATGCCACCAACAGTCTGTGTGAAAGATATATCTCGGAACTGCTGAGCGAATCGTCCACCGCTCCAGCCAAAAACCAGACCACCTTGGTCTAATCAGGTTATTCCTTTTCAATCCTCTTTTAAACAACAATTGCTATGAAAACTATAAACCGTTTTTTACTACTAGCAGGCCTACTCAGTCTGGCAGCCTGCACCAAAGATTCTCTCTCTACTGATCCTGGTAAGGTTCAGGCCGGTTTTGTCAAAGGTCATGTGGTCGACACCCAGGGCCGACCATTGGCTGAGGCTACCATCATTGCCAACAATGCTATCTGGGTTGGTAAGAACGTCATCGGTACAACGGATGCGAATGGGAACTACAGAATCAGCCTACCCAACGAGCCCGGCATCGGTGCGTTCTACGTGCGGGGGAACGTGAAGATGAAATTCGAAGGGAAGACCTATCAGCTACCGCTGTTCACCGAGGCCGACGATACCTTTTTGCCCGATGAGGGAGCCGTTAAAAACTTACAGCTCAAACTTTGGGGCGAAAAAACGGGCAACTTTGGCGACGATGGTTTATACGGCGGCACTGTAGAAGTAACGAATCGCACGAGTTTTAACACCGGTGATATTGAGTTCATGCTGGAACCAATTTCCCTGATCGATGGCTCCAAAGGCGAAACGCTTACCTTCCATACCGATTATTATACCGCACAAGGCGTGCCTATCGGCAAATACCGCGTCTCGGCCCGTCGCATCTCGACCAACCAACCGCTTTACGTTCGTATTCTGGATTCCAACCAGGCGTATGAAGAATCCGTAACGACGATTTTTCAATCGAGTTACTATATCGAAACTATTTATGAAATGCACATCGAGGTGGCCGAATAGGGCCTAATATCTTAGCCAATATAGAATAGACTATAAAGGAATAAAATTCTCGAAACCTGCAGGCAGTTGAGCATTCTCTTTGCCTGAGAAAAGCCGCGTTCAGTTCCTACTGGCGCGGCTTACATTATATCAATATCTAGTATACCAGAAACTGATTCTATGCTTAATAAGAAGTCTTGATGAACCAGGAACGAGCCACTGATTTTTAAGGGCTGAAGAAGTAAGGAGCCGATTTGTGCCTAAAGAGTTTAATCCACTATTAAGCCGCTTCGCACGTTTAACTCGCTGCTTTAAACAGATGCCACCTGGCCCAAAGCAACCAAGTCCCCAGTTTTGTGTGACCACAAACACAAAACGTTGGATGAACACTCTGCGCAAACTTGGCAAATGGATCGGCGGTACCCTCCTGGCGATGACCGTTATTTTCTTAATGATCTACCTCTTTATCGCCTACATGATCAACGGGCGAATCGATAAACGATACGCATTTAAGACTGAGCAAGTAGTTATTCCTCAGGATGGGGCTACGCTGGCACGAGGTGAGCACTTAGCCCTGATTAAAGGCTGTGTTGAATGCCACGGCGAAAAGCTGTCCGGAAAAGTCTTGGTTGACAATTTCCCCCTTGGCCGCTTATCGTCGTCTAACTTAACGTGGGGCCAGGGCGGTCGCCCTACCGATTACAGCACGTCTGATTGGCTGATGGCCCTTCGGCACGGGGTGGATCGAAGTGGACGCCCGCTGCTGTACATGCCTTCCCACGAAACGACAGTCCTGGCAAAATCGGATTTGCAAGCTCTCATTGCCTATTGCCAACACCTCCGCCCTGTTGACAACCAGCTGCCAGCGAATCAGCTAGGGCCCGTTGTGAAGCTATTGACTTATGTCGGGAAGATGCCGTTGCTGCCAGTCGAGCAGATTGATCACAACCGGCCGATGGTTGTCCAGGCCGACACGCTAGAAGGCATTGCGCAGGGGAAGTATCTGGCTGTGTCGTGCATAGGCTGTCACCAGCCTTCGATGAAAGGCGGGAAACCAACCCTGCCGGGCGGATCACGGATAGCCGATCTGACCCGCAGTGGTGCTACCGGCCGTTGGACGAAAGAGCAGTTTATCCGCACTTTACGAACGGGCAAAACGCCAACTGGTCATCAACTGAATAACAATGAAATGCCCTGGAAAATGACGGCCCAATACACCGACAGCGAGTTAAAGTCGCTGTATCAGTACCTCCATTCGCTTCGATAGCGAAATGATCCACCCATTATTCATTTGAGATGGACATACACCTAACTAATGTAGCAGTTGTGAAAAACACTCGTCAGCAGCCAATCGATGACGCCTGGGGAGACATTATATCTGAGATTGAACTAGCTGACCATATGCCTAGCGAAGTATTAGATAACATTGAAGCGTTCTCACACTTAGAGATTATATATTATTTTAATCAAGTTGCCCCGGAAAATATTGTCTTTTCTGGGCACCCACGCGGTAATCTAGCCTATCCATTGATGGGCATTTTTGGTCAACGTAAAAAAGATCGGCCTAATCAGCTTGGTCTGTGTACGGTTGAACTGGTAGAACACCGAGGCAGAACGATTGTCGTAAAATTTTTGGACGCAATTGATGGGACCCCAGTACTGGATATCAAGCCTGTTTTCCAAGAATTTCAACCTCAGACTAGTCTCAAACAACCGGATTGGGTAGCTGATTTAATGAGCCAGTATTGGCGCTAGTAGGTCTAGCTATAAATCAATAAAAAACCTACAACTGCCTCCTTAGAAGGGACTAGTTGTAAGTTTTAACTGTAGAAATCACTACTTTTGCCTACAACAGACTTCGTCTTTCACGCCTCATGCTGAGGAGCGATTCTTGAGACAAGGAAAATAGCACTGCCAAGCTAAGAACGGCCTTGACGACTTTATAAACTTGCATCCCAACCACTAATAGCTAATACCACTTGCTATCAAAATTACTTTTATTCGCTTCGTAGCGACTGGACCGGATTCACTAGAGCCGCTTTGATCGATTGGAAGCTAATGAGTAAAGTAGTTAACAGAGCAACGACTAACCCTACCCCCACGAAGGGTAGCCAACTAATCGAATGTGGTACGTATAGTCCGCTAGCCATTTTGATACGAGCCAGTAGGCTAATGGCCACGCTAATACATTTTCCAGCAGCACCCAGGCGTATTCCGCCACAAATAAGCCCACGATGCCCACGACTGATGCGCCGAGCACTTTACGGATACCGATCTCTTTAGCCCGCCGAATTACGCTCAGCGAGACCAAGCCTACCAAACTTAGCAGCACCACCAGCAAGGCTAGAGCCGTCGCTAGGTAAGCGGCCTTCTTCAGTTGCAATTCCGTTTGATAGAGCTTTTCCAGCGTCTGATCCATAAACTGGTACTCGAAAGGGCATCTTGAAAAAGCGTAGACTACTGCTGCTGAATGGACTCCAAGCTGTGAGAAATATAACCAGGATGGAGTTTGAAGGAGAGTTAACGGTAGATAGAAACGCCCTTGATCGAAAAAACAGCATGGGTTGGATAGCTTGCTGCATAGAATTGAAATGAAAATCCTCGCTCACCCCAACTACCGTAAACAGCCGTGGGTCACTCATCATCCGGAGTTGTTTGCCGATAGTATACCCTGATTTTCGATACCCCATCGCCCGAACCGCTTTTTCGTTCAGAACAATAGTCAGCGAGTCGGCATCACGACCCTCAAAAAACCGACCGGCTACCAGCGGAATCTGGCAGGTTTGCAAATAGTTCTCGTCTGACACCAAGGCTTGCATGGATATGCGCTAAGGTTTGAGCTTGATCATCGAAGAGGAATTGCCGCAATCGACTCATTTGGGTAGTCGATAGTTTACCCATATACCCAGCCTATCTAGTTTGGATCAGCGAGTCGAGTCCATCCTGTCGATAGCGTCTCCAAAGTCGTTGTGCCTGTCGTAGGCTTAAATTGACCTGGTTAGCTGCTGCCTCCTGAGTCGGGCACTCGCCTGCCTTAAGCAGTCGGAGAAACTGGACATAATCACGGAGTTGAGCTTTGGTCTGTTGTTTCTCCAGCAGTTTCAGGTATGATAAATCTTGGATAATTTCGTCAGCGTAATTCATGGGGTTAAAATACGACAAACCAATTCTTAATTAGTATTAATCTAAGTTGCGAGATATGAACCCCGTCAGCCGGGGAGATCGTTTTGAAGTAGCTGACACTTTATACGATCACCCACATGACTGACAAGGCACTGGCAATTTACTGCCTACTCGATGATATGTTTCAAATCATGGGCCTAAAAACGGACGCTCATTGCAAACTTAATGAGGCTGAAGTAGCTACCACTGCCCTAATGGCAGCCCTGTTCTTCTACGGAAATCAAGCCACCGCTTGTGATTACATGCAACGCCATATGGGGTGCCGGATGATTGACAAATCAGGATTTAATCACCGGTTACACCGCTTAGAAGCCACTCTATTGCTGGTCTTTCAGGCTATGGGCTTGGCCTTAAAAGAGCTTAATGCGTCCGCTCGTTACATCATTGACTCCTTTCCGGTATCTGTCTGCCGCAACTGTCGCATTCCTGTTTGTAAACTCTTGACGGGCAAAGCCTACCACGGCTACAATGAAGCTAAAGAGGAGTACCGCGCGGGCGGCCCCGTTCTACGGCTTTAAAGTCCAACTCATCACAACAGCGTCCGGTCAACCGGTGGATTATTACGTTGGTGCAGGCAGCTTTCATGATAGCACGGCCTTCCAGTCGATGCAACTGGATTTACCCGCAGGCAGTAAGTTATACGGGGACAGTGGCTATACCGACTATGAACAAGAGGACTTGTATGCTGACTGCGAGCAGATTACGCTTCTAATTCATCGTAAGCGTACCTCAAAACGACCCGATGAAGCTTGGCAACGTTTTCTCAAGAAGCACTTTCGAAAGCCTATCGAGACGGTCATTAGCCAGATAGAGGCACTTTTCCCTCGTAAGATTCACGCTGTTACGGCCAAAGGGTTTCTATTGAAGGTGTTCCTATTTGTGCTGGCCTACGCCGTTGATAAAGCTTATGTCTATCCGATCAATCTCGCAACTTAGATTAGTATTATATATACTTTGGTGGCCTAGATCAAAAAAACGCCCGGCTTAGATTTAGCCGGGCGTTTCCGTTTGTATCCCACCATTATATAAATGATACAACTAAGATAGTCAAAAATACAGTTGTAGCTCAATCTCTTTTTCTTCACCTTCAGTATCTCCTTCCAGTGCGTCGTATAACGCCTGGCCAAAAACTGCTGCTGCATGGGCCAATCCGGGCAATGGCCGCAATAAGTAGGTAAATTTGGGTGCAGTAAGTGTGGCCGCTCCAAGCAGGGGTTGCATACTTGCTTTTACCCACGTAGCTTTGCTTCGTAGGCATAATTAACTGACCCTTTGAGTGTTTACATGCCCCAACGCTAATAGCGTGCACAGTTCTTAGCGTTGGGGCTTTATTTATAACTATCTGATTATTAGTAGAATATAGAAAAAGCATCTTTACAAGCCACAAAGGCACTTTTTTATGGCCATCTAACTACGTAGGACCCTGCTTGTTCACCTCGGTAGACTGCTCCTGGACAAGGGTTAAAATGTAATTGGATTATTAGTTCTATACTTATAGGACCCTAGACTACTTATTGCCTACCTCTTTTTTTATGAAACGATCAGACGCAGTTCCGCTGCTACACAAGTTTGATGTCTCCCAGATACTGTATTTAATCGGGGATATTAATTACAGCACGGTATACCTCCTGGATGGCCAGGCCATTGTTACCAGCCGGACCCTAAAATGGTACAGTGAGCGGTGGCCCCAGTTACTACGCGTTCACAAAGGCAGCCTGGTTAACCCCGAGCAGATTCATAGCTGTATTGTGGTTTCTTCTGAGGTATCTCACCTGATTATGCGCGATGGCGCTCGTCTTCTCATTGGCCGCAGGCGAATTAAAACCGTTACCTACCAACTAGGCATTACCTTGCCCAAATTTTCCGCCAGCAGTACCTATGTGATTAATCCGGAATGGGCTGCCTTTATAGCAGTCCAAGTCCAGATTGCCTAGCCCCTTAAGCAGAAACTAATAATGAGTCTTTACAGCTTGCAAAGACGCTTTTTGGGGTCAGGTGAAACTTATCAAGTCGGCTTTTGCATTTGCTGGGGATTCTATTTGTCCTGTTATTGGAGTATCAGGAGATTCTTTGTTACTGAAACTTTAAAATTATGAATTATAAAGGTAGTCTTATTAATTTTGACTAACTATATGGCGATCTAGGTTTTCCACTCCTTTCAAGTATACCTATTATGAAGCGATCAGACGCTGCTCAAGTCCAGCATAAGTTTGACCCAAAGGATATCCTCTATTTAACTGGAGACGCTAATTATAGCACTGTGTATTTACGGAATGGCCAGGCTATTTTAACCAGCCGGACCCTAAAATGGTACTGTGAGCGGTGGCCTCAGTTTCTACGCGCTCACAAAGGCAATCTGGTTAACCCAGCTCATATTCACAGTTGTATTGTGGTTTCCTCTATCGAAGCCCACCTCGTGATGAATAACGGCGCCCGACTTGCTGTTGGCCGCAGACGAATTAATGAAGTGGTTGATCAGCTTGGGATTGCCTTATCCAAATATTCTGGTATAAATACGCACATGATCAAACCGGACTGGCGTTCGTTTGCTCTAGCCCAAGTCCAGCTTGCCTGACCACAGCTTGACTCTATCTATTCTGAAAAGGCGGTGTTGTCTCCCCGTTTCTGCGATCGTAATGGCCAGAAAATTCTCCTTGAATGGGTAATTAAGCAGCGGGTTAGAACAGCACTGCCTTTTTGATTGGGCAATATCTTCTCAAGCAAAAGTAAATTGTGCTAGACGGAAGAAACTACAAAAAAGCATAACCGATCTGCTTAAGTTACATTCAATTAGTAGCGACCTTCGCAACTACTTGAACTGCCTTGATAACTTCATATCTTCTGAGACAATTGGGAGAAGATCATCTAAATACTAAAAATGTCCGCTTATGGCGGTTTGCGTTGTAATATGCCATTTCGTCCTTTTCTACTTAAAGTACGAAAGTAAGCATTTATTTGAGCTCTCCCCTTCCCTGAAACTTAACCTTTGGGCATTTCCCGATAACTATATATTCGTATTTCCTTTAATGGTACGGTAATTCAGGATCCCGAATTAGTGTACCAAAGGAAAGAGCCACAGTGGAAGAATTCATCGACAGCCTGATTGCTTAATTAAAAAACTGCTTGCAATATAAGCACTCCATAGCTAAAAATAATAAGTATTATAACGGGAAGTTATAACTAAAAAAGAAACCATTAACAAGGTAGGGGAATTTATAAATCGCTTGTCGCGGTTTGCTAAGACTGTATAGTTGTAGGCAGGATGGTTGTGTCATGCCAGTAAGAACGCAGAGCAGTCACATACGTACGCCACCCCTGCAAATCATCGGGCTTCCGTGTATAGGCTACTGCTCCTTTTTCATACGCCTGCTTAACGACAGGTGGCTCCGTAGAGGAGGTCAGCATAACGATGGGAGTCTTGCCCCTTAAGCGGTCATTGAGTTGAGGAATCAAGTCCAATCCATTAACGGAAGTGCCTAAATCAATATCTAACAGAATTAACTGCGGGATTTTATCGGGCTTCTTGTCTAAATGATCAAGTGTTTCTTGGGCTGACCTGGCATTAATAAACGTAGCTTCCGGGAATAGCTGACTGGCTACCCATTCCAGTAGCTCGCAGATGGGGGGCTCATCATCCACTACTAAGATTTCAAAGGATTTAGCGTCTGGCATAGGGGATGACTGTTTAGACAAAGTAGAGCTTAACAAGCTGATTAGCTGTAGTGTTCTATGAATCAACCGGAAAATTACCCGCCGAAATATAATCTGGGTACTGTTGCGGTTAAAAACCAGAAAGTTCGCAGGTCATTAACGTAAGCTTTCCAATCCCCATAATCAAACGGCTTGATCGTGAACGCATTAGCTCCTCGTCTGTAGGCTTCTAACGCTAATGCCTTACTAGTTATGCCTGTTAGAATGATAATAGGCACTAAGCAAACAACGGGGTGCTTTCGCATTTGAGTTAAAAATTCTAACCCACCTGGTTCAGTCTGGAGGTTTACATCTAACAGGACTATGTTTGGCCCTAGTCCTTCCAGATCATCCAGATATCTGGAAGCTTCTGTAAAATTGTTGACCTGTACATAGTGGACTTCGGGAAATGATTGACTAGAAACCCGTTTTAGGATGTCGGCAACATCCGGATTATCATCGACCAGCAATATGGTAAATTGAGCAGGCATTGAACCAATTAAGTAAACGCAGAGTGGCAAATATAAAAGTTTATGTATAGGCTCTATAAAGATCTTTAAGCCATTTTCTCTTCTTTTCAAGCAAAGGATTTAGGGATTGCTGGGAAAAAATATCAATTAAAATCAATCACTAGCGTACAGCCAATTGCTTTAGCAACCCGCTCAAGTGTAGATATTGAAGGAGGTGTTTGTCGCCTTTCAAATTTATTAACGGCTGCGGCTGAGATACCTAGCCGTTCACTTAGTTCTTTTTGGGTCAAGCCCGCTTTTAGTCGAGCTTCCTTAATCTTTTGACCTATAACATGCCCCATTGCAGACGGTGCCAGTAAGTTAATACGATAAAACTATAATAATTTTACTTAACTTTTTTGTCATTCTCCTCACAAATTTCGATCCAGGTCGGCATTTCACATTTACCCACACTACTACGCGCTTAAGCGAGCTATTTTAGATTTAAAAGAATACATCGCTAAGGTTATATGATTTTTATTCCCCCTCAACAGGGTTTAGGGTTGGTCTTTTCTCACCTACAAAATCCTGTTGTTGACCATCCAACTGGGGTCATTCACAACATTTGCTTCAATTAGTAACTGAACCTATGTTACTTTTGGCTACTTGTTCACAGGCAACTTTCTCTTTTTAACCTCAAAGCCCCTGACCAGCCATGGCAGGGGCTTTTCCATTGCACTTAGTTTCTGCAACAAATATGTCTTCAGTGAGTAATAGAGGCCAGTGATAATTTTTAAGTAAGGCAAACAGACGCCACCTGCTTAGGTGGCGTCTGTTTAGTTGACTACTTTATCTACAAACTCCTGTCATTGACAGCCAGACCCCGGCCATTCACAACATATAATTGAGAAGGTTTTGGCCTTACTTTTCGGTTAGTTAATCATGACTAATCTTTCCACCATGCATAAATCCTTGATCAGGCGCAACGTCTTAAGGCTGGACGTATTGCCGTTTTTAGCCCCAAGCATAGCCAGAGTTATACAGTTTCGCAGGGTTTTGGAATTGGTCCAATGGAAGGAGTACTGGGTTGGTTGAGGTCGTTGTTGGGACCCGTAGAAGTCAAGAAGTTCGTCAAGATCACGCATCATAATTAGTATCTTGTTTTAACTATAGGCTTACATTAAATATGTTAATATTTTACAATATAAAGTTAGGCAATACTACTTATACTAAAAAACTACAATGTGGTAACAAAAAAATGCTGGCGCTATTAGTAGTACCAGCATTTAGATCTAACCCATAA
Organism: Spirosoma arboris; assembly: GCF_009754945.1. GTDB lineage: Bacteria > Bacteroidota > Bacteroidia > Cytophagales > Spirosomataceae > Spirosoma > Spirosoma arboris. Next base: position 11,880 of record NZ_WPIN01000013.1, on the reverse strand, counting down.
GAACTCGCCTAAGTAGACGATCAACATGCAAATCGTTTGTTAAGGCCAACTGTTAATTAATTTACTAGTCGGTAACTTTGAATAAACATAATGCGCTTTTAGTGACAAAAATTGGTAACAGGGTGACGGTCCCACTGCCTTACTATTCAATTCAGTAGATAACAAACAGAATCGGTGCTTGTATACCATTTGTAACTGAAGTTGTTACGGTGAGAATCCTGACAGCCGTTAGCTACTTAGAGGACGGCTGTTTTTTATTGTTACCTAAACGTGATTTTTTTACTTAACAAGGCCGTCTATTAATTAGTAATAGCAGAATATTTTGACTATTTTATTGTCGGTTGTAAGCCAATCGTTTCGGTAGATTACAAACATATATAGGTTAGATGAAACGTTGGCGCTACTGGCCCCAACGTTTTTTGTGTCCAAACTGCACCTTTAACGTCTCAAGAGTACTTTTCCCCTTTAGCCCATAAATTTGACCTCCCCAGTTAAAGTACGGGGGATTCTTGCTTCAACGTCGAACTACCGGTCCAACTCCCGCTTACCGAGTTGGCAAAGCAAGTACGTAGGTATTAAGTTAACTCCCAGTTCTTGCTTAATGCCTGTGCCATCTCACGCAATTGCTCATAGGTAAGCGGCTTGGTCAAAAACTGATTCGCTCCTAAACGGAAAGAACGCTTCCGGTCGTCTTCATTCGAAGATGTAGTCAGCATGACAACGGGCAGATCGGTATAAGAATAAAGGTTTCGCAACTCCTGCAGGGTCTCAAACCCATCCTTACGAGGCATATTAATATCCAACAGAATTAGTCGGGGTACTTCAATACAGTCAGCCAGCATGGGTAGTAGTTCTTCCCCATCACTTAGAGAAAGCACACTAATGGGAGGCTCTCCATCCCAAAAGGCGGAGCGAATAAATTGTTGATCGTCTTCGTCGTCGTCAACAATCCAAACAGTTGGGGATAGAGGTGATGGCACGGGATGAAGTAGGAAGTGGGGGATACAGGCAATGTTACTGATTGGATGAGTAATAAACAAGTACCAACTTATTGGTTGGTTTAGTATTTAACGTGATTATAATTCGTAAAAACTAAGTTGGTCGAAAGCGGTTAATCACTCAGAGTCAAGGCCCTAGTTCGAGAATTTGACGTTTAAATGCGGCCTACATTTTGCCAATTTCTCTACTCAACAACCCCTGAAGTATACTATTTTAGTAGTCGACGATGACGACGATTGACTTTATCCTGTTGCAGTGTCAACAGGAAAATTTGTCATTGGAAGAACAGCAGCCGAGTTGGTGGCCTCATTGAGCGTACACTTAGAGTATAGCCAGGTTGTCAATAAAGATCAAATCGTGCAGGAGCGTATTACCCGTGCTATGCAAGCTAAGTGGCTACACCTATTGCTTATAAAGCCGGAACTTATCGGAAACTGATTAGGGGAGCGCTTACGTATATCGCCTTGTGCCAGCTAGCGCAGTAATCGAGGTTAGCGATATTAACCAAGTAAAAATAAAGCTGCCCGGCTTCATTAGTTGGGCAGCTTGTTATATTTATGTGACTTTGAACCTCCAGATGGGTATCTACTAAACAATGATGACCCTACCAGAGCCAGCGTTAGAGACTTACCGTAACTGATTGTAGCCTGGCAATCCTGCGGCTTAGACGAAAAGGGAATAGTGAGCGTCATAAGAAAAAACACCAGCCTCATGCGAGACCGGCGTTTCTGGTTTGTTAACAAACACTTGTGTCTTACTTGACGGAAAGACAAGTAATTTTACTTAGTTCTAACATGGGTAATTAACTGATGGGTTGGGGAAGTTAAAGAATGTTGGGCCTATGGCGTACAATTTGCTAAGAGTAACTCAATTGAGAGCAATAAGGCCCAATCATTTTGTCAAACAAGCCCTCGTCTACATGGCAAAAGCTCCCTATAGAGTCTTTCCAGAAATCTCTTGGAACAGGCAAGTTGGCACTAATAACCCTGATCGGTTGCAGGGGAAAATAAAAAATAGTTGTTTATGCCTGCATTTCCTGCACTGAGAGCCATCCTTCCATAGACCTGTTTGGCTTATTTGCTATTTTCCTAAATTACTCTTAGGTTAGTCATTAGGCCATAGAAATACACTCATGAAGTAGCTAGCAAACCGACTGGCAGTAGAATGAATAAAGCCTGGGAGCGTAAAACCGAAATTTCATGTTAAAGCATCTCTAGTCTATAAAAACGCCTTGCAGCCCTTTATCCTTTATACCTGTTAGTTTAAAAATAGAAGGCGAAAAAGAGGAAAAAGCCTATAAACGCCATTTTAGCTATAAAAAGCCATGTATGATATGCGAGACCAGATACTGCATGAAATCGCTCTTACATGCCATGCTGAAGGCCTTACAGGTGATTTAACCAACCTACTCAATAAGCCACCACTCGTAATTGCGTCAAGTTTACAGCAATTACGAGTAAGTAATTTGATTGTGGGTATCGTAGCTAGTTGGGGCAAGGCGCTTACCGATAAGGAAGTATTGCAGATGCTGAAATCCATTAACGATAAAGGCGCTATACGATAACAAAGCTTTGCGAATGATCCACCAGGCTTTACCAATAAACAGGAAGGTCCGCTGGGCTCTTCCCACTACAAAGAGACGAAATTATATATGCCTATAATGGAAAGCGATGAAGAGCTCCGCCGGCGCAAGGCAATTACCGAATTTATGCCTCGTTGGCTGAAAGAAAAACAGGCCGCCTTTACCCCAGAAGAAGAACGCGAGTTTGCGACAATAATGGAAAAATTTATCCAAGATAACCCCGACCTGAGTATGCTTCAGTACTTCATGTGGGCTAAGACCCTACTCAAAGGCTGGATTCGACAGTAACGCTGCTTTTCAGAAATGACTCAAGCGTATGTACAGCACTGCGCAAAAGTTAAGGAGCACCGATACCGTCTGGACAACAGGACCTAACTTACTAGTGACCTGAGTCAGCTTCAGGGTGGGTGGACATTCAGCAAGTAGTTACTTTAGCCATAAAGGCCAGTACCTAGTAATAGTGATATACTATAGAAAACGCCAATTCCAACGAGGCTGGCGTTTTGATCTTATCCAACCTAATTCATAACTGTACCTGGCTATCTATAGTACGAGAAATCGATAGTAATGGGCTATTGGGCGACCAAACACCTCCGGCAAAAAGGTGAATAAATTACCGCTACTGACCCGAACGTCTTTCAGGATTGATTAGCTAGAGAATTACTCTTCAAGGGTTGTATTCAGATCGCTTCGGCTTTAGGGTAGCCTGATTTGTTGCTGGGTGAGTAGTAAGTCCTACTACAGACCAAATCGTATAGGCTTGCCGTCGGCAATCTTCTTGATCCGATCGGGTGAAATGGTTCTAACGATGCCACTTCCGTCGAGCTTGATCCTGACTTGGCCACTACGGTGCCTCCTCAACACGGTCGCTTTATCCTCGCCCCGGTGGAAGCCATTTACGATGCGTTCCACATTAACCCTGTCGCCAGAGGAAATAACTGGATTCATACGAATGAAACAGACAAAAGTAGGGATGGTTTAACAGTAGTTTAGACTCCCCTGTCACTTTGCCTTCTTTCCTGACTCCCGTACTCTTCTAGCTTAACCTGCGCAACCTGACGATTGGGTTGCGCTTTTTTGGGCGCTGCAGCTAGGCTGAAGGCTGTATGGCTTAAAAATACAGTTCTGCTAACAGTCGCCAGTGCTTACTAAAAAATAAAAAGATGTTTTACCGCCTGCACTTCCTACACGAAGGATTCACTTACGGAAGGCCCTCAAGAGAGTATGATCAACCCGGCAACAAGGGCAGACATGAGGGCCAGCGTGAAAACGATATAGTTGAGCAGAACAGAATGGCGCTTTTGGGTTTTCATGATCAGTAAGCCACTTAAATACAGTTTATACCTTAGACTCTATTTCACAAAAGGGTCACTAATTATTTACTAAAAGGAAAAATAATAAACAAATAGCTGGCTCATATTCTTCAGCGACCATTCAAGATAAATCCTATGACCCTTAGTAGGAGGCAATGAACCACCCCTACGACAAGTGGCTTTGTCAGCAGGTCCAGCAGTTGGCTGATTTGCTTGACCTCCACCTGGAGTTGGTCCCAGAGAAGCTACGGCCTCAACAGCGTTTACAAGAGCTACACAATCAGCCTGAAAAGACATTGGCAGCCTTAAACTGAGGATTAACTTGGCGGTGGTACTACTAAAAAACCAGCTTATAAGATCGCTCAATAACAAGTCAGGCCACCTCAATCTGAGGTGACCTGCCCTAATTCTGTTTTATGAAATCCATAGGCATACGTTAACCGGGTAACGAGCAAAAGGTTTGGGCAAAACACGTAACGAACTGATATATTACTGAACTTTTTTTGTATCTTTCCCTAGCCAAGTCTCTCTGTATGAACCTTATCTTTTCTGCCGGTGATCGCGTCAGTGTGACCAATACCGTGAAAGGCTTCTTGCGGAGCCGTAGTGAAGCGGTCGTGCTTCGCAGTACGAGCAATGGGGGACTCACCGTTAAACTCGACGGAAGCGGTATCGTCAAAACCGTTGCTTCAACAGGGGTCAGGAAGCTAGCTGATAGATCTGATCCCTCGTCAGGAGCGTAACCAAGTGAGCTAACCAGGGTAAGTTGGTACCAAGTGCAATTGACCTTACTAGCTAGCGGCAACGGTAATCTCCCCCAAGTCAATACCCAGCTTGCGAAGTACTTCTAAAACCAGCAACCCATCCTGGCGGGTGAACTTGCGGCCATATACGTTATGCAGCCTAATGATTAAATAGCGCCTTGCCCCAGGCTTTCTGGACCCCATCAACCGGGGTACACCCCCTGATAGAGTGGCTGACTGGTTAAGAGAAACTTTTTGATAGCGATGGGACAAAGATGCAACTAGGGCAGTCAAAAGACAACTAGAATCTAGGCCGGATCGTGAAGTAATGGTCTTCACCAGGGGAGAATTTGTTTCTCATTTGACATTATTGAGTATTCCTTGTAGGTTGTAGAGGACTAAGCCTATGCCACGTACCTTTTCTAAAAGCAAGCCTTTATGCCCACTCCTACTGAACGGCGGCTACGGCCTATTCTAATCATGGTCCTGGTCTTGTGTTCCATCAGCCTGATCATGCTGTATTATCTAGCGGTAAAAAATTGACCTTCACGGGCTGCACTCTTGCAGTAGATGCGCCAGAAGCACGCCATCCATTTAACCCATTGGCCAGGGCTACACGAAGCCAGTCCGTTCGGCAAAGGCTCGTCAAAAAAGTACCAACAAGGACCAATAGCACTTATTGATTCCAAATCATCTAGTAGACCCTTAGCTAACCCATAACATGACTAACCCTCCTTTGTCTCGCATCGAACGGTTGCAACTGCAAGCCCGGCAGATCCAGCAATTCACCCCCCATTCATCCCCTATTCTAGTCGCTGAAAGCTTCGCCGAATTTCGGCGGCTCCTGCTGGAGGTAGTTGAGCCAAGCCCACTCTTAGCGCCCGTTACCGAGCAGGACTGGGCGCGCATCACCCACTACACGATGGCCTCGACACTAATTGAAATCCGGGCTAAGCCAGACCTGGCAGCCTTTTTAGGCGGAGAAGGATCTGCCCTGGCCGACTTGCAGGCTAAAGTGGCCCAAAGCATAAAGTTATTGGCCTGATCCTCTTCCTGTCGCCCATAAACTAGCCCCAGGAGGGTTGTTACCCCAACCATTAATCATAGGTAGCTGCCCGACTAGCCAAGCTGCTTTCTGATTAAAGCGTTTAATCCGACGAAAAAATTGGTGTTTGTCCCTGCATGCCCATCCGTAAAGAGCCTGGGAGTTACTTTTGTATAATCAGAACGACAACCTAGGTGATCAGCGGGCAGCCGTAAAAAACTACTTGGGGAACAGGTCAACTAGCAGCAAGAAGGCCTGCTGATTTAAGTGGGTTAGGTGCTTTGTGTGAGTGGCTAGCTTTTGATTGAATGGCTTTTCATGGGCAGACGTATGGGGGGAGCGATCCATATCCTGAAAAAGCAGTTGCAACTCCGCTTCCATGCTCATCCGTAGGGCCATTAGCGTCTCTGGTGGGTAACCGCTGTTTATCCCCGGCTCGCCGTGAAGACAAGCCGCCACTTGATGATAGGAGTCATAAAACGTAGCGAGCGATGCTACCCAATCGGCCACTACAGTTCGGTCGTCCAAGTGCTGGGATGGGGGTCGTTGGCGGCTGAGGAATTTAGTATCCATGAGTGGATATGCGTAAAGGGTGTCGCCTTAGAAGTTCGGCGTATTCAAACGTAAAAAGCAGCTGACCAAACCTGTTCACCAATAGGGAGCCCCCCTAAGTCAGGTTGCGTTGACGGGCAAACCCTATACCAACGGGTATAGCGAGCCAATTGGGTAAGTCTTGATTGGTCACGCTGAGCAAAGGTCAGCGGTGATGGTTAGGATTGGCCAGCCTTTTAGCCGCTACAGATTTAGTGAAACGACTCCTTTTTAGACCGGAATAGGTCGAAAAAGTAACGGTCAAAGCCGAACTCGTTTGGTTTTAGTAACCTGAGTAAAATTCCTGGACCTCCGCTTGTTTGTGGCTGCTTCCTAACTCCTCTCCAGGCACCTACCCGCTAGGGTGAACTAGTCAGTTACGCTGTCTGGCCTCTAGAACTCATTAATTAAGACTAGACTTGTCAAAGCGCTAAGTCAGCAGCGGATAGATCAATACGCTGCTAGCTCCTTGAGTAGATTTACTCAAGGAGCTAGCTATTCTTGACAAGGATAGCCCAAATTAAGTCTACCGTCTAGTAGATTAATTGTGTCTTTAGTATTCGATTTGAATCTAAAGTATATAATAAACACCTTTTTATTTAATCATACATGATAGTTTAAACTTGTAACAGTTCCTTTATTCATGTACGCTTCCTTATCGGACGAAGAAACCATTCGTCAATTATTGCCTAACCAACCCAATCAGTGCTTCGAAACCCTGTATAACCGATACGTTAATAAGGTCTATAAACGGTGCCTTTCGATGACCAAAGATGCCGATCAGGCGCAGGATTTTACCCAAGACATCTTTCTAAAAGTATTTCATAAGCTGGATGCCTTTCAGGAACGATCTACTTTTTCGACCTGGCTCTATTCAATTTCCTATAACTATTGTGCCGATCAACTCCGGCTAGCCAAACGGTTGCCCACCACCAGTTGGGAAGAAGCAGGTATGGACCACCATACAACTGATGTAGCGGACAGCCAGTTGCACGAAGAAGCACTCCAGGTTGTCCAACAGGCCATGACTGCGCTGTCGGTCGAGGAACGGGCGTTGCTGCGCTTGAAGTACGAGGATGGCATGAGTATTGAGGAACTGGCCCAGTTGTACGAAATCAAACCGAGTGCGGTCAAGATGCGCCTGAAGCGAAGTCGGGAGAAGGTAAGGAGTCTGTGTGTTCAACCGTCTTTAAGTTGACTCGCTTGAGGTCAGCTTCCTACTTTGTTTAGCCTATACACTTTCACCATAGAGCTATTATCGAGCTTGACATAAGTTTAGCTGAAGGCCTCCAGGTTAATGCTGTTGCTTTTTATGAATTCGCTACCTTTTACTGGACAAAACAGTAAACGATCTAAAATTGGACACTACGTAAAGGTCATTTAACGACATGTCCCGTAAAGGATACCAAGTATACAGCTGACTGACCGGCTAAGTCGATCAACTTATGCGCTTGAAACGTCCAGGGGAACGTTCTCTATTGTATCAAATAACGGAGTGTTTCGGCATTCCGAACCGCATTCCCTCCCCCATCATTGTTGAAATAAACAAAGACCTCCTTGCCCATATCAACCCACTCCCTTAGCCGATGGGCCCACCAGCGCAGATCTGTATCCGAGTAGGAGCCCCCATACAGATGGTGGCGATCAGGCCCGTGCAGGCGTACATAAACAAAGGGAGCGGTTGCGCGCAGCATACAAGGTAAGTGCGCCCCACTCATAATGCAGTAAGCGACCTGATACTGTTCGAGCAAGCCAAAAATGGCTTCAGTATGCCAACTTATGTGCCGAAATTCGATGGCTACCCGCATCCAGACTGGAAGCTGTTTCAAAAAATAGGCAAGTCGCTCATAATCGTAGGAATGATTGGGGGAAAGCTGAACCAGCAGGACGGCTCGCTTGTCGCGCAGTTGGTGCCAGCAAGCTTGTATACGCTCGATCCAGCCTTCAGGGGCATAGAGTTTTTTGGCGTGAGTCAAGCCCCGGGGCGCTTTCACGGTTAACAGAAAGCCCTCCGGTAAACGTCGTCGCCAGCCGACAAACGTCGATTGCTTTGGCCAGCGGTAGAAACTACTGTTTAGCTCAACGGTCTGAAAGCGTTGCCCATAATGCTCTAGCCGGTCATGGACAGGGGTTCCATGGGGGTATAAAATGCCCTGCCAATGATCGTAGCTCCACCCGGAGGTACCAATGTGAATCTTCATACTGGATTGGTTAGGTTCAACTCGACACTAACTTAAACAGGATCTCGCTATCCCGTAAAAGAGAGCAAGGCCCGTAAATTCGTATGCCGAAAATTCGGTCATAAACCGGCTCTTGATTCCCTTGAACTGTAGGATCAGTCCCTACTCCCCAGCGGCTTGCTCCGAAGCATCCAGCCGGGCCATTTCCAGGTCTAATCGCCGTTCAGCCGTTCGTAACACCTCATCACTAAAGCGATTTTCCCGGGCCAGCTCCACCAGTAAGGACTGCTGGTATTCCCCCAAGGTTCGCTCAGCCGCCCGCATCTCACCCACTAACGAGCGTTCATTATCTGGGTTTATCCCGAATTCAGATTCCTGAAGTGTAGCGCCAAGTTCGTTGACTAACAGTTGATACCGCCGGGCAAGGGTTTGTTTCAAGGGACCGGGTAAGGCCATGGGAAAGTCATTTTCCAAATACCTTAATGCCCGGCTAGCCAGCAGCAACTCCAGTGCCTGATCTTCCCGCGCCTGGTCGTTCTGAGATTTTACGCCCAGCAGCTGGATCAGCAGGGGTAAAGTCAGCCCCTGGAGCACCAGGGTAGATAGGATAACCACGAAGGCCAAAAAGAGAATCAGGTTGCGCTGGGGGAACAATTCACCCCCTGCCAGCGAGAGCGGTAGGGCTAGTGCCGTCGCCAGGGAGATCACGCCCCGCGTGCCCGTCCAGGCCACAATCAGTACGTTTCGCCAATCCACTTGGTTGGGAGGTTTATCGGTGTCCGAACTACTGATGGTTGATTGCTCAGACCAACCTAACACTTTCGGGTAATACGAACTAAAAAACACCCAAAGAATTCGGATCACAATCGTGACGACGCTCACCACAACACTATATAAGGCCAGCTCACCAGTGGTATACCCGTGCAAGTCCGTCACAATAGTTGGAAGCTGTAAGCCAATCAGAATAAAGACCACCCCTTCCAGCAAAAAAATGGCGGTGTCCCAGACGGCCCGGGATTCCAGGCGCGCCTGGGGCGAAAACACTTCCGGGGTTCGACGCGTGATAACGAGCCCGGCGCTGACGACGGCCAGTATACCCGACGCGTGGACGTGTTCAGCGGCTAGGTAGGCTAGGTAAGGGGCCAGTAAGGTCAGGCTGGTTTGGATCGTTGCACTGGCGATTCGTTGGAGGGCTACCGTCATTAACCAACCTAGTAGCCCACCCAACAATAGCCCCCCGCCGGCCAGGATCAGAAATTGCAGACTGGCCTCCCAGAGTACGAAGCTGCCGGTCATCACGGCGGCTACGGCATATCGATAAGCCACCAGAGCGGAGGCATCGTTGAGCAGGCTTTCCCCTTCCAGAATGGCAATTACCCGTTTGTTGAGTCCTAAGCCTTTAATGATACTATTGGCGGCCACGGCGTCCGGGGGCGAGACAATAGCCCCCAACACGAAGGCCAGCGGCCAGCTAAAGCCTGGAATCACGTAATGGGCAGCCGCAGCGACGGCTGTTGTGGTGAAAAACACCAGCGTAACAGCTAAAGTGGTGATGGGTCGAATGGAGCGGGTAAACTCCTGCCAGGCCGTTTTGGAGGCCGCATCGTAGAGCAACGGGGGTAGAAAAATGACCAGTGCTACGTCGGGATCCAGAGCCAGGTTAGGCAGGAAAGGTACAAACCCAATCACTAAGCCCGTTCCCACCAGCAGAATTGGGTAAGGAAGTTTGATTTTGTCAGCGATGGCTGACAAGCCAATCAAGATGGCGAGGATAAAGATGACGGTTTGAAAGTTGGCCATGTGGGCTGAATAGTGTTTCCTTCCTCTATAACCGATTTTCCCGATTTATGGCCGCAACTGCCAGAGCTTCTTCAGTTTGGTCAATCCGGGATGTATATCTTTAGCTTTTGTGACTAGCTAGAACTATTGTATTGGGAGACGTCGGTTGTCACCTTCATTCTCAGCACGATGAGTAGAGCGGATTAATTTATTACTGAGTTTCAATGTCACTTATTCTGGCCTCCCGATTTTTGTTTTAAGCAATCTCGGAATCTGCCCCTTTTTCTTTACAAAATGAAGTTGGCCTGACCGGATAGCCAATTGATGGCTGTGATCATCATTAAGCAAAAAATTCAAAGGAACACCCCCTGTATCCTAGTTTTTATAATTTACTAAGGTAGATTATGCTTAACTTGGTGTCCAGTCAAATGTAGCTAGTCCACACTAACACTACCATGAATCACTAGACAATGTACGACCCAGGGATGCATACTGGGGCCGTCAAGAGTAAATCCTAGTGGAACGGCAAAAAATTAAAACAGTTATCGCTGTCGAAAAGCCGGAAAAATCATTTTTTTCAGCGTTTACAAAATACTTAAAAGTCTCTCTTCTCTTTTCACCTGCATCTGTCCACTTTCGGTTGATGATATACAATAATTGGGAGCTCCGTATAAATCGATTACGTTCAGTTAGCTATAATTTTAGGTCCCACCAAATCAAGTGACTACTTGATAACCTAACAGCATGTTCAGACATCAGGGAAAGGCTAGAATGTTAAGCCATAATAAAAAAATTGCTTCCTTACTGTCATTTGTCGCTGGAATAGTCAATGTGGCAGGCTTTTTATCGGTGCAGCGACTCACTACCAATGTAACCGGACACTTTGCCTTTTTTATTGATGAAATTTTTAAGCTTCACCTCGCTAATGGCCTTATCTTTTTTATCTATATTCTATTTTTCTTTTTGGGCTCATTTACCTCAAGCTTGCTTATCGAAATTATAACTAGAAAAAATGAACGCTTTATTTATATTATTCCGGCCCTACTTGAAAGCCTTATATTATATGCCATTGCCTTAGGGGGGCAAGCCTTACTTCAAGGGCACGCAGATTTTATAACTTATAGCCTATTGTTCGCCATGGGTTTACAAAACGCTTTGGTAACAAGAATCTCGGATGCTATGGTCCGTACAACCCATTTAACAGGCCTTTTTACGGACTTGGGTATCGAGTTATCTCAACTATTTTTTTATAAAATCAAAGAACAACGAGATAAACTAATTGCCACGATTAGACTTCGGCTAAGAATCATTATATACTTCTTTTTAGGAGGCATTGTCAGCGGACTTCTTTATTCCCATGCAGGCCTCTATGTTTTACTTTTACCAGCAACCTTGTTGGCAGTAGGCCTGCTTTATGACAGCATAAAATTCAAAATGATCAGTTGGAAACGCAAAAACAACTCAAGCGAAAAGGCGACTACTAACAAAAGATTCGATCTTGCCGACTAGTTAGTAGTTTTTGATAAGATTGATCCATTTAAGTACCAATATAATTGGCTATAGATATGATTTAGCCAGAATTTGTTTCCTTTTTTCGCTTTTAGGGATTTTATGAAGGTAACCAGTAAACTCGATAAGCTATCAGGTA
>NZ_WPIN01000012.1 GCF_009754945.1 Spirosoma arboris | reverse complement strand
TATTTAAGTAATAAAATGGTCAATTTGAAACCTTATTCCGCAACTATCTAAGCAGAAAAATGCCTACCAGTTATATAAAAATAGACTTTCTCTATTTCTACTCCACTGTACAATTCTGTAAGCAAATGAATATATAATTTAGAGTGGTTACCGAGGCACTTCTCTCGCTGACGTTGTAACTTGGCCACTATGTTGTTGAGTAAGCTATAGTCTTTTTTCACACAAGAAGGATTCATCTGATCCCTCTTCCCGTTAGGTTTTCCTTTATGCCGACAAAAATTCGGTGAGCTCGCCAGAATAAGTCACCCTTAGGAGATGCATCGCTCGTGTGCAGGCGATATAGAGCATTTGCTTATCGGCCTCTGTTCTATACGTATCGGCCGAAGCAAAGGGCACAATGACCTCATCAAATTCAAGGCCTTTCGCCAAGTGCGCCGTCGTGACGATAACGCCTTCTTCAAAGTCCGCCGACTCGCTGGTGAGCAAATGAACGCCTGGCGCTTTGAGCGCATCATACGTATCGGCTGCCTGTCGGGTTGTTTTGCAGATGATGCCAAGTGATCTATTTTGTGATTCCTGAAACGTTGTAATCAGTTGGTTAATGGCTTCTAATTCCTGATTGCTGTTGTTATAGCGAGTCACTGTAGGTTCCTGACCATGCCTTTCCATCGGGATAATATTAGGGTTGGGTATGATGCGCTGCGCAAAGGCCGTAATTTCTAAGGTTGATCGGTAGCTTCGATAAAGTCTGATCACGTCGGCCTGAGGAAACACGCCCTCAATCATTTCGGCTGATGAAGCGCTGTAGGGATTAACGGTCTGGCTTACATCGCCCAAAATAGTCTTTCGGCAAAGGAACAATCTTGACAAGACGGCATAGTGGACGGGTGTATAATCCTGCATCTCGTCCACCAGCAAGTGCTTAACATGATTATAGGTGGTGAGGCCTTCCAGCCGTATGCGGAAGTAAATCAGGGCAAACACATCGGCGTATTCTACTATCAGGCGGTGGTCGATCTTGAAAAGCTCAGGTTTACCAAGCCAGCGGTAAAAATCCGTGTAAAGGTCTAGTACATTGTTAAACGTAAACATGCGAGGAATGGCTTCCCAGATTTTTGTTTTCTGCTGCCCGCTAAGCTTTTGACCTGTTTTAAGGCTTACATACGACTGAACATCTTTGACCACCAGCGGAAATCGTTTTAAGATAGGAGCCCGGTGGTAGGCCATGAACTTTTCACGAATAAATGAGGCAGGAACCAGGGTTTGGCCAACCTGGAGCTGGCTAACCCTGAAGTAGTTATTCTCAATATAAAGCAGGTATTGATTCAGCTTGCTGAGAAAGTCAGCCGAGGATTTGAAGCGGATGCGTTCGATAAAAGCCAGGTCTTTTCCATCCAGTAAGGTTGACACCTGCTCGAAGAACGTCTGGAACTTGTATTTCTTTTCAAGTAAGTCCCTGGCCAGTTCATCCATGCCCATTTCCGGGATGTGTTCCTCCCCCAGTTCGGGCAGGACGTTGGAAATGTAATCAGCGAATACTTTGTTGGGAGAAATAATGAGAATGTCTTTTGCCGCGATGGTATCTCTGAAGCGGTATAACAGGAAGGCAATTCGATGTAAAGCAATCGATGTTTTACCCGAGCCAGCCACGCCCTGGATGACCATTACCGAAGCCGTTTCGTTCCGGATAACGGCATTCTGATCCCGTTGAATGGTAGCGACAATGTTCTTCATCTTGTCGTCCGACGAGTTGGCAAGCTCTTTCTGAAGAACGTCGTCATGAATGTTCACGTCGTTTTCGATCATGAACTCCAGGTGGCCATCTCTGATTTTGTATTGACGTTTCAAGGCAATGTTGCCATGAACTATTCCAGAAGGTGTTGGATAGGACGCTTCGCCCAGCTCGAAGTCATAGAACATGGAAGAAATCGGCGCTCGCCAATCATAGATCAAATTCGTACGCTGCCCCTGGTCGGCGAAGGCGTAGATGCCGATGTACACAATCGACCGCTCATTATCCCTGTTGATGAAATCAATGCGGCCAAAGTACGGGGATTGCCCAAGCTTAAGTAGCTTATGTTTTCTGGCTACGGCTGCTCCACCTGTAAACGCCATCCGGTTAATAGATTGGTCCGCAGCCACCATATCGGCTTCATCCATACCTGACTGGTGTTCATGAATATATTGCTTTTTCTCTCTGAGCTCATCGGAAAATTGCCTTACAGCGTCATCGATACGTTTGATAGCCAATGTAAGTTTTTCCTTGACCTCCGCCAGGAATTCTCGTTCTTGTTGTTCTGTCGCGTTACTCATCTGCTATGCTTAAAGAATGAATCGTAGATGCTGATCAATAGACGAATTTTCGCTTAAACGTTCTGCCTACTTATGCTGGCTGTGCGCAAAAATCTCATGATCGAGCCGCGAATATAAATCAAGTAATTTTAAAATAACTATCTGTTAATCAATTATTTAACTAAATTTCTATTCAAGCAATATTCCCTAAAATAGCACGTTAACCTAATAAGAAGGCAATCTATTAGTGGCTAGTTTTAGGCTCTTCGTCCCTGTTCGAATGATGCCTAATTGGCCCCTCCCCGGTATAAGCAAATTACCCCATAGAAAGAGTCGATTCAGTTCGACCGTTTCTATGGGGTAATCTCTATTAAAAGGCTAACCTCAAGTCGGTTACTTAAAAGCCACGTTGAAACTGCCTTCCGTTAAATTGCTTTTGAGCGTGCCCGAAGCATCATAAGCCGTAAAACTAAACGTGCCAATCACGTTGGTGGCCGTCTTTTTGGTAATCGTCACCGTTCCCGTGCCCCCATTGCGGGTCGAGAAATCATATTGGTTCACCGTCATAATCCCCATATTGACCGTGTTAATGGGAGTAGTCCCCACGCCCACCGTTTTGGGTAAGAGCAGCGCCACCAAATTTCCCGTTTTACTGTCGAGTCCATATACGCCGAAGTAGTCATTATCGCCCGGAGAGGTAGTGAGGGCATAATTAAAGTCAGGCGTATAGAGATACCCATCTACTTTGACCTGAAATCCAGCCGCAGTCTGAGTAGTTGATTGAGTAGGTGTTGTCTGAACAGTTACAGGTGCAGTTGTGGTTTGAGCAGGCATTACATCGTCGGACTTTTTGCTGCACGAGGAAAGGCAAAGGGTAGCAGAAACAGTGAAGAGGATAACCAGATAAGCCGTTTTCATGACTGAGATAAAGTTGTTTTTGGTTTTTGGTTCGATTGATGAATCAAAGCTACAACCAGTCACAAGGGGTCATCAGACCTACTATACAGGGAGTAGGTTTAACTTTAAAGACGGTGGAAAAGATGGCAAAAGTGGTATATTTCTCCTCTTAGGAGATTGGGCCTGCACGCTAACCCTTGTACTTTAATAGAGTAGTCTCTCTAGCAGGGGTAGTACCAATGCCGTAAGGATGCCCATTATCCCAATGGCTAATCCACTGGCCGCCCCTTCAATAGCGCCTAATTCCAGCGCGCGAGCTGTGCCTATGGCGTGGGAGGCTGCCCCCAACGACAGCCCAATCGCTAATTTACTCTTTACGCCAGCTAGCCGTAGAATCGATGGACCAATTAGGCCACCGTACAGACCGCTGAGTACAAGGAACGCAATCGTTAATTCAGGTACGCCACCCGCGTTTTTTGATAGTTGTACCGCAATGGGCATAGTGGCCGATTTAGGCGCTAAGGAGGCTAACAGCACTGAATCGGCCTCCAATGCTTTTGCCGTTAGCACGACACTGACAATTGCCACAATACAGCCAACCAAAACGCTGAGCAGAATAGAGCCAATATGCCCTTTAAAGTTTTCTATCTGCTCAAACAGCACATAGCCCAGGGCCACTACCGAAGGGCCAACCATAAAAGTTAACAAGTGGGATTGAGCAAAGAATGTTGCATAGCTTATGCCGGAAAAGTTCAGAAATAGAACTACCAGTGTAAGGGAAACCAGGATTGGCTGTAGTAAAGGAAGCTTAAAACGCTTGTTTAAATAAATACCGAACCAGAATGTAGCCAGGACCAGCAATAAGGAGGCTAGTTCACCTGAGAAAAGCGATTTAAATTGAGTAGCTATAGGGGTCATTTGGCGTATTGTTTACGTTTTGCTCTTGTTTCAAAAAATCGTTGAACAAGGGCTACGACCAGAATGGTCAATGTTGTGCTGACTACAATTGCCACAGCAATGGGTACGATAGCTTGTAAAAGCGGTTGGATATACAGCATAATCCCCACCGATGCGGGTGTTAGAAACAAGGCCATATTTCCCGTCAGTAGTTTTGCCGTTTCGCGTACCTGCCCAGGCTTAACCCATTTCAGCATTAGGCAGCCAAACAAGAAAAGCATACCAATAACGCTCCCCGGAATAAATCCGTTGATTAACACACTGACTGCCTCCCCAAGCCAGTAAAACATCAAAATCAGTAAAAGTCCTTTAATCATCGTTTCAGTACCTATCCATAATCTTTAAGCCTCGAACGAGCTTACCAGTTCTTTTCCACTGAGATATTTTATAGCTACCAACTGAACAATAGCTTTATTTAAGAGTGCTATAAAGGACTTATTTCTTTATTTTGTACTATATATATGGTATTTTATTGGAAAAATTATTAGAATAATTTAATCGTGCGAATGCGCCATTTATTGTCATTTTTTAGATATCCATCATCAGTGAGAATAGCGTTCTGCAACTGAATTATTGATTCGCTACGTTGAGAACGGCTTACATCATTTCATCTAGTGCCGATAAACTTATTGACAATTAGTTGCCAAAAGCAACTAATTGCTAGCTTTGCATAATGGAAAGGGAAATAAAACAAATCCGGTCGTTCAACCGCTTCTACACATCCCACCTGGGACTACTCAATCAACACATTCTGCAAAGTTCGTACTCGTTAGCAGAAATACGGGTCTTATACGAGATTGGTCAGCGGCATTCGCTAACTGCTCAGGAGCTAAGTGATCAGCTCAACCTGGACAAAGGCTACCTCAGTCGAATCATCAAGCTCCTATCAAACCGAGGCTTACTGACCAAAGTAGCTTCTGCCAGCGATGGTCGGGCTTATGACATCCAACTGACAGAAGCAGGACGTGCTTTACTGGATGTCCTGCAAGCCAAATCCGATGAGCAGATCGACCAGTTTCTTCTCCAGTTGAGCCCATCCGAACGAGCTATGGTTGTCAATGCGATGAAAACCATTGAAGATCTGTTCTCTACGAATTATACCAGTCAACTTCTGGCCCAACAGGTTGTCTACCAGGAAGGGCTGAAGCCGGGTGATATTGGCTACTTAATTTATTTACATGGTGTGTTGTATGCGCAGGAAGAAGGCTATTCGCAGGCCTTTGAAGGCTATGTGGTTAAGACGTTTTATGACTTTCTGGAGCATTATAATGCGGATAAAGATAAAATCTGGCTAGCGCTGTATCATGACCAGATCATCGGCTGTATTGCGATTCAAAGCCGGCCTAATGATGAAGCTCAAGTACGATGGTTTTTGGTTCATCCCGTTTTTCGAGGTACCGGCATCGGCAAAAAGCTTCTGGAGACGGCCCTTGCCTACTGTACAGAAACAGCGTTCAGACGGGTTTATTTGTTGACGACCGATGTGCAGCAAAAGGCTATTTCCATGTACAAAAAAGCAGGCTTTGCGCTAAGTACGTCGATTGAACTAAATCAGTGGGGCCAACTGCTCCGTGAAGAACGCTACGATCTGATCATTGGGGAGGTATCCAGTAGCTCTTGATCGGTACGTTTACTAAGGATTGGAGGGGCGTTTATCGGTCCAATCAATGATGAGCTTTCGTTCAGCAAAGAGCCACCTCCCTGCTGTTCGAACGTACGTGTCGTAATAGCGAATGCCCATAACCATGAACATCCGCTGGCCATGCTCTATCCAGATGTGATGAGCTAAACAGTAAACTTCACCAGTTGCCCGGTCTCCCTCGAGGACTACCGTATGCTGACCATTCACATGCTGGGTTACATCATAGGTTTTCAGGTCAGCAAAGCCAGCCAATAATGCCTGGTGCCCCTGTATAGTCGTAATTGGCTCGTGTTGACCAGGTTCACCCGGATAAACTTCGATTTTAGCGTCTTCTGTAAAAAGATCTGCCTGCCGCTGGGTTTCCCGGCGATCAGCGTGGTGAGCATAAGCATCGATCAGGGCCCGAATGGACTGCCGATCAGTTAGTTCGTTCGATTCTAAAGGGGATGTCATGGGTATACTAGAGAAGTTGCTTGTGTTTACGGGAAGCTACACCAATTTCAACGTCTGATTCGTAACAAATCGGGTCATTTGGGCCAGTGTTTCCTGCGCTCCTTTTGTGCACTCGGGCCAGTGCTATATCCTCCCGACAGCTATTTTTGGCCGGTGGGTAACGGGTGCCAGGTGATTCAAAGCCCAGGCGCCCTTCAGTTATCCGCATCATGAACTTACAGAGTTTGTTCACAAAACTCTGGCATACTCGGGAGAAAAAAATTAAGGTACCTTAGTTTTTACCCGAGCGGGAAGTGCGATTTTTGTGGGTTTTACGCGTACTCTTATTGTTATGTCGGTCATCAGTCTTTTGGAAAACATCAGGCGCTACACGTCTCTAACGGCAGATGAAGAAGAGCAGTTCTGCGCTATGTTCTCCATCAAAAGCCTCAAACGAAAAGAGGCACTTTTGCCGGCAGGTAGCATCTGTCATCATGAATACTATGTGAACTCAGGTTGTTTGCGAACATACTTCCTGGATTCGGGTGGGATTGAGCATAACCTCTATTTCGCAACCGAGGATTGGTGGATTTCCGATTTGTACAGTCGGACCCATTCCGCTCCTTCGTTTGTCAACATCGTAGCCGTTGAGGATTCGGAGCTTTATCAGTTCAGTCATATTGATCTGGAGGAATTTATGCGAAAAACGCCTGCCCTTGAGCGGTTTTTCCGGCTATCCTATCAGCAGTCACTGGTAAGTCAACACCTACGAAGCCTGCAACTCTTGTCCATGAGTGGGGAAGAGCGATATATTCACTTTCGGGAGCAGTATCCGCATTTGATCAATCGCATACCCCAGAAACATATCGCTACTTTTATCGGACTAACCCCTCAATTTTTTAATACCATCCACGCCAAAGTCTTACGGACGGAGTAGAAACCATAGTAGCTTCAATGGAATTAGCTTGTACCTCTTGGTAAAACCGCAGGCCCTGTCCATTTCTGAACATTGAGTTGTCCAGAAATGGACAGCTTATCATCTACCAACGGCCTAAAATAGTCCTTGCGAGGCCATCAAGCCAATTTTTAAGAGTTTGGTAAGGTATTTGTACGACAAAATCTATACTAATCTAGATGATACCCAGTTTCAACCGCTTTCGATTATGAAACGACCCTTTTTAGGTGAGTTAGAAGAGATCGTCTTGCTGACCGTAGCCGCGCTGCAAAAGTCGGCTTATTGTGCCTCGATTACGCAAACTATTGACCAGCAAATGGCCCGCAGCATTAGCTTTCCAACTGTCCACACCACTCTGCAACGGCTAGAGGAAAAAGGCTTCGTCTCTTCCCTGATGGGTGGAGCAACCACCGAGCGGGGAGGCCGTCAGAAACGGCTATTTACTGTAACGGTAGCAGGTCAGCAGGCACTTATCGAGTGTCGACACCTGCGGACTTACTTGTGGGAGCAGATTCCAACTCCAGTTCTACAGCTATGGGGCGCTTAACCAAAGGCGGAAGACCACCACGCTGGGCTAGCTGGCTACTGAGTCGCTTTAGTCCACCAGGAGCCGAAGACGAATTGCAGGGCGATATGCTGGAGATGTACACCTATTGGGTACAGACGAAAGGCGTATCAAGCGCCCGTTGGCAGTATGGGCTGGCCGTCTTACGGCTAATTCGTCCTTTTGCCTTAACCAGAACTAGCCAGCCAGACCACCGTTCTCAACCCGATTCAAAGACTAACTTTTCTTTACAACCCGCTATGATCCGAAACTATCTTCTCATTGCCTGGCGTAACCTACGAAAGAACCAGGCCTACGCCTTCATTAATGTAACCGGGCTGGCCCTGGGCATGGGCTGTGCACTGCTTATTTTCGCACTGGTCCGCTACCATTACCAAACGGACCACTACCATCATAATTTCAACCGAATCTATCAATTTACCTCCCGCTTTTCGTCGCCTACCGGTGATATCAATATTCAGGGCATCCCGTATCCATTGGGGCAGGCGATTCATACCGATTACCCTGATATTGACCAGGTGGCGATGCTGGATGAGTGGTATGCACCGCTGGTAGTGGTACCCGTTGCCAATGGAGACGACAAGAAAATCAAGGATAAAAATTATAAGGGTGCTTTTGTTGAACCGGCCTATTTCCGCATTTTCGACTATAGCTGGCTGGCCGGAGGACCTGATGATCTCAGTCAACCAGGTACGGTTGTCATGAGCGCCGAGATGGCTCGTAATTGTTTCGGTACGACAACCGGCGTCGTTGGCCGGGTCGTCCGACTCGATGCCCGCATTCCCGCCCGGGTAGTTGGGGTGTTTGCGGACTACCGGGATGATACCGATCTGGCGTACTCGATCATGGCTTCCTGGGGCTCACTTAAAGACCAGCTCGGTACCCGTCCTGAAGATCAACCGTTTAACAACACAAATGGCAGTACACACTGTTTCGCCCTGTTCAACGACCGTTTCACTGTTAACGACTGGAATCGGCAGCTTCTGTCATTTGTCAAGAAATACAATCCCAACCAAATCAAGGAGACATCTTACCCTGTCGTACCCTTTAGCGACATGCACTTATCGCCCGAGTATGGTGGGGTGAGCCGGGAATTGCTGCTTTCACTGGTATTGATCGGCCTGTTGCTGGTCGGTACGGCTAGTATCAATTTTGTGAACCTGGCCACGGCACAGGCTCTCAACCGGGCTCGGGAAGTAGGTGTTCGGAAGGTATTGGGCAGTACTAAAGCCCAGTTATTCTGGCAATTCATGGGCGAAACGACGCTCATTGTCCTACTCGCCTTAGTGCTGGCGGCTGGCGTATGTTGGTATGGGCAAACGCTGGTTCATACCTACCTGCATGGCCCATTTCGGTTTACCTTTTACTTTTCACCATCAGTGATCGGGTGGATAGCCCTATTGGTAGTAGCGGTCATTCTGCTAGCGGGTCTGTATCCAGCTTTGGTTGTAGCGGGATTCCGACCCGTCGTTGCCTTAGCCGGACGGCTCACTACACAGCAGGCAGGCGGGTTCTCCCTCAGACGGGGACTAGTGACCGCCCAGTTCGCTATTTCTCAGCTGCTGATTATCGGATTGGTCGTGGTGGCTTATCAACTCAGCTATGTTCGGAATAAGGATTTGGGCTTTCGAAAGGATGCTATCCTGACGGTGAGTCTGCCCAACACGCCCACCCAGGACTTAAGTAAACTGAGTACTTTCCGGAATCTGGCTACAACCCTACCCGATGTAGGCCAATTCAGCTATTCACTGGGTGGACCTCCCCAGTCAGGCATGACCAGCCAAACCCGGGTACGTTTCGACACCCGTCCTCAAATAGAGCCGTATACACCCCAGCAGACTTGGATTGATGCTGATTATGTGGGCCTGTATGGTCTGAAATTAGTAGCCGGACGTAACCTGCATCCTTCCGACACGGCCCGTGAAGCACTTATCAACGAAACGTTCATGCACCGACTGGGCTTTAACCGCCCGGCAGAAGTATTGGGCAGATTCTTGCACAAAGAGGGGTTTGCTCCCCTGGAGATTGTCGGGGTGTTAACCGATTACAATCAGCTGGATCTTAAACAGGGAATAAACCCATTGTTTATGACTACGTTAGCGAGTGGCTTCTATTCGGCCAATATTCAATTGAGTTCGGCCAACTATAGTCGGGCGTTGAGTCAGTTAGAGCGGGTATACAATCAGGTTTATCCCGATAGTTTTTTCGAGCCGGAGTTTGTGGAACAGCAACTCCAGAAGGCTTATCAGCAAGAACAAACCATGGGTCGGCTGATCAACTGTTTTGCCGGGCTTGCCTTGTTTATCGGTTGTATGGGCTTATATGGCCTGGTTTTGTTCATGGTGTTGCAACGAAGGAAGGAGGTTGGCGTGCGCAAGGTGCTGGGCGCCAGTGTAAGCAGTATTCTGTGGCTGTTTAGCCGGGAGTATGTACGGCTGATTGGCATTGCTTTTTTGCTGTCGGCACCCTTGGGGTGGTGGGTCATGACAAGTTGGCTAAACAACTTTGCCTATAAGATTTCGATGAGCCCGCTCATGTTTCTGCTATCGTTACTGGTAACGGGAGTAGTTGTGCTGCTAACGGTGAGTTTTCAGAGCGTGAAGGCGGCCCAGATGAACCCAGTGAAATCCTTACGGAACGAATAGGTTCGTGGCTTACGACCGAGCCAATCGGTCTACCTGGCGAATATGACTAGGCAGCGGCCAGTCATCAAACTCAATAGCATTTAAGCTCGTTTAATCGAATTGATTAACTTCTTCATTCTGCTGAATACACTGGAGTTTGCTATCTAGTCACAACAAACTCCAGTGTAAAGGCGGGTTAACGTTGTCAGAGGATTTTGCTACTAAGTTATCTGATTATGCTTTTTGCTGGCTATCCAGTTAGCTTCTACTTCTGGATCGTAAGGGTAGGCAATTGCCAACGAGCAGACCCCAAAGTACTAGGTTGATCCGATGAAAAATTAAATGATGTCGTAAGCTGAACTCCAGGAATACAACTATATCGGTTCGCTATATTGAGCAACAGACACCGGTGGAATTGTAGGCGTTAAGAAAATTGCAAACTTTCGATTTGGAAGAGTGTCGACTTCTGCATCAGGCCATACACCTGGTGACGAGTTATTTCTCAGGTAAAGTCGATCCAGGCATGCTAGCCCTGCAAATTAAGATTGACCTGTTTTACGAAGAACGCCAAAAATAGTGGACTATTTTGATGCCAACCACCGCCTTGTAGGGTATGGGCGTTTAAAGAAATCGTTTTTAATAAAAGTCTCCCTTTATCAGAAATAATACTGGTTTTTATTAACTTTATGTTTTACTTATCTTGTATTGTGATAACTATATCATATGGATGTTCAGGAAGGAAACGCAACTCTGTTAACGCCACAAGTATTATTACGATTAATGCTTTATACGGATACTTCCCAGCGGTCAGCCACTCAATTTGCTCCGGATGCCTGGGTAGATTTTGATACTGCTTTTGGGCCAACTTTTCAGGTAGGAACTGAGCATCAGATGGCCATCGTCAATGAAGATCGTAAGTCAATACCGTATCGGGTGGTTGTCGTCAAAGCGCCCTTATTAGAACAAACACCACATCCTGATGAAAGTGGAGACATGGTGCCGATGGCCACGTTATATCTGATGCCTGCGGCTCAGGCAGCCCCTTTCTGATTCCTGTTTAGCTGCCCAATAAGCACGATTCACAGCCACAGAGACCGGATTCACAGTTCATCTATATTTATAAAAAGAAGAGTAGACCTTTGTGGCACAGATGAAACGCCATGAAAAAGGGAAGCTTAGTTATTCTTTTCCTCATCCATATAGTTAGCCCCCTTTATGCCCAGATCAATTGGGGAGATTACTCGCAGAGTTTCCCTTCTGGAGCTATGGACAAAGTCTCAACTGTGGCGTTGATCTTAGCCATACCCAAGGCGAACAACTCTTTCTGGAAAACGCATGGCAACAGCGCCTATTTTTATGACCTAGCCAGGGATAATTCCTTTAAAAAGATACGGCCTGCCAACCTGGTTGCCCGTACGACTTTTGATACCGCCAGAGCGCAATTTTTCCTGCACGGGGTGAACAGGACCAATGCCTATAGCTATCAGTTCCGGGTTATGGACTATCCCACTCAAAACGTGATCGTGCCGTGGAAGTCTATCGCTAATTTTACAGATTCAGCCCTGATCAAAAGCGCGGGGTTACCCCAAATGGCTTATCTGGGTGGTTACAAAGCGCCTTTGGGAAAGATGTTGATTGTAGATGTCAGAAAAACGAGTGATCAGCAGATCATCGCGACGTCTATGGTAGCCTGGGAATCAATCCGGCCGAGTGTGTCGAACATCTATACCTCAGCCAACTTTGATACCTTTCTGAAAAAGCTGCAATATCCCTGGGCCAACGAAAAAGATACTGGCCTGACTCAGTCCCTGGACAAAGATCTTCGCTTACCAGCTACCAATACCAATCTGATCTTTTTTCTGAATGCCGATATTTATTCGAAAGAGCAGATTCAATATCAGCTGATCCGCAACGACCAGGTGATGCATCCATGGCATAGTAACGAGTATGCGAACAGCTTTATCTGGCTTAAAGATTTTTTGCCCGGTGAGTATCGGCTACGTATACGGTACTTGGTACAGCCTCAACACGTAACCGAATATCGTTTTGACGTAGAATCTGCGTGGTACCAATCCATCTGGTTCAAACTCATAGCTATTCTTATGGGTGTTGTAGTGTTGGGGCTCCTCTTATTCGTGAACCTGTTGATTCGGCAACGGCGTAAAACTCAGCAGGAAACAGCCAACAGGCAAAAGCTGCAACTAGAGCTAAAGGCACTTTACGCCCAGCTTAATCCTCATTTTGTGTTCAACGCCCTGAGCTCGATTCAGGGACTGATTAACCGACAGGACATCAAAGGGGCCAATGATTATTTGTCGGATTTCGCCCGGTTGATGCGAGACTCGTTAAGCCGTAAGGAGGAAACCTCTCTCAACGAAGAATTGCAAACGATGGATACATACCTCAAGCTTGAGCAGCTTCGGTTTGGGTTCCAATATGCCATCCATGTCGATGAATCGGTTAATGTGTATACGACCAATGTACCTTCTCTGTTATGGCAACCCTTACTGGAAAATGCAGTCAAACATGGGGTTGCTGCCTTACAGCAATCAGGCCTGATTAACATCGAGCTTGAAAAGATAGACAACACCTTAATCACCAGAATCTCCGATAACGGACGCGGTTTTGCGACTCATGAGGCTACCGATGGCTTTGGCTTAAAACTTACCCGCGATCGGATCAAGTTAGTAAACGAGCTTAACAGCGAGCAGCCTATAAGCTTAACGATCAACAGCCACTTGCCCACTGGTACCGAAGTGACCTTAATTTTTACGCATTGGTTTATATGAAAGCGATTCTGATTGATGACGAGCAACATAACCTGGACAACCTTCGGGCCTTGCTAGCAATGTACTGTCCACAGGTAGACGTATGCGCTGTAGCGTTGAGTGCCGAACAGGGTAAAGTGGGGTTGTATACCTATCAACCAGACCTGCTCTTTCTGGACATTCAGATGCCCGATCAGGATGGATTTGCCATGTTACGTAGCCTGGCTCAGTACGATTTTGAAATCATCTTTGTGACGGCCTATGATCAGTATGCCATTCAGGCGATGCGTTTTGCGGCAGTAGATTATCTGCTCAAACCCGTAGATATTGCTGAGTTGCAGGCAGCGGTGGCTAAAGCTAGTAAACAACGACAGCTAAAAGTCCAGAATCAGCAGTTGGAAAATCTGATGCAACTGCTCAAGACCCAGCCCTCTAAAGAAGAGCAGCGTCTGGCGTTGGCGACCACTAGGGAAACCCGATTTGTGAAGACCAGTGAGATCATTCGCTGTGAATCGTCTAACAACTATACAACCTTCTTTTTAGTCGACGGCGACGCCTTGCTTGTTTGCAAACCCATTTATGAATACGAAGAAATTCTCCGGGACTATAGCTTCATTCGCTGTCATCAATCTCATTTAGTGAACACAGCCTTTATCAAAAGCTGGAAGAAAGAATTTGGCGATTTTCTGCTGCTGACCAATGGTACAGAAGTGCCGATATCCAGAGGTAAAAAAGAAGTGATAAAGAAAGCGCTAAACCTGTAGCCGATATATACACTCAAATTTTATCACCACTCTGATGACAAAATTATCAGCCGTCCTACTTGTGCTCATTTTGGCCGCTTCCTGCCTTATCGGTAAAGCAGAAACCAGGGATCATCAACTCATCAGATTATCCGAAACCTATGAGCTGGCTAACATTATTTTAGCCCTTACCGACTATGGAAAAAGCGATCCCTGGGAGGTGTCGCAACAATCGGCCTACTACCAGGAAGTGAGGCTGCACTTTGACCAGTATGCCAGCCACCCGCTGCTGGCTAAGGTGAATTATTCGCGGGAAAAGTGGGAAAGTTATCTCAGCTTCAGAACGGATGCCTATGCGTTCGATTTTAATAAAGATAGCCATCTGGTCAGGACGTTGGCGTTTACGGCAAATCGAGGCTTTAACCCGTTTGAAGAGAACCTGGAACTGGTCGACGACTTTGTAAAGGTCACCGGTTTTCGACAATTCTATAAAGATCATCTTCCCTATTATCAACGTCTGGCAACTGATTATCTAGCCTCGCAACGTTACCCAGAGATGCTCCAATTCTTAGAAAAAGAATTGGGTAAACGTCAGGAAATTACCTCCTATGCCATTGTCTTGTCTCCGTTGGTAGGGCGTATGAACTGTCACCGGATGGTAGGGGATGTGGGCACGGATTTTATCACGTTACCCAATTTTTTGCTGACCGGTAAAGCCGTTCGTACGGTTAGTCAGGAAGCGATTGCTTCTGGTACCCATATGCTCTTTACCGAATTGGATCATGCCTTTGTTAACCCCCTTACAGATCAATACCGGACTTTGCTGAAGGCTAACTTTAGTAATCAGAAATGGGATACCGGCAGTGGCTATGAGCAGGATAGTCTGGCTACGTTTAATGAGTATATGACCTGGGCGGTGTATGATCTCTACACCCAAACTTATTTCCCAGACGTGACTGCCAAAGTCAATACCGATTGGGCACTACAGAATGAAACCCGTGGCTTTTACGCCAGTTCCTTATTTAACAGGGAGCTGGCTACACTTTATCATTATCGTAAACCAGGACAGACACTCAAGGACTTATACCCAATCTTCATTAAACAGATTGGTTTGCGACAACCCGATCTTAGTAAGCCGTTGATCACCGATTGTAACCTGGCCAACAAAACGATTGAAGATACCCTTGCTACTTTTGTGATTCACTTCTCCGAGCCCATGAAAGAGCTTAGCTCATTTGATGTAATCCGGGCTGTCAGCGAACAGGGTAAGTTGAAACAGGAGCGTCTGGAGATTACCCGACAAAATAATGGATTGGACTGGTCAGATAACGGTAGGACGGTACGATTTACACTGAATCTGGTCAAAGGGACTCTTAATCAACTTATTTTCAATTACCCCTGGAAAACCTTAGTTACTCTCAGAAGCTTCAAGGGTGTTGATTTGCCTCCCTATTCGTTCATTAAAACCACCGTTTCAGCAGGTGATTAACCTGGCTCAAACAGACTTTTTGAGTTAAAACAAAGAAGCCCTGAATCATTGAAGATTCAGGGCTTTTGCTCCACCGCAGTGGCAATTGTTAGTGACCGATACGGGAATCGAACCCGTGTTACCGCCGTGAAAGGGCGATGTCCTAACCGCTAGACGAATCGGCCGTCTTGTTTAAAAGACCCATCAGTTTGGCTTGTGGCTGCCCTGGTGGCGAATCGTGGTGCAAAGGTAAGGCGATGTTTTTAAAATGCAACACTGACCACTAAAATTTTTCTAAAAAAAGGGTTTGTGGTCGATTTACTGCTATTTTTGAGGAGGTTAGCTTTCTCATTTTTTTCATCGCATACATGAAACACATTTTATTGCTGGCGGGTCTGGCGGTCGCGTCGTTATCCGTCCAGACCGAGTCAGCTCTGGCTCAAACGTCTACCTCTTCATCAACTACCTTGTTATCACCCGCCCAGTTTCTTGGCTACAAGATTGGCGACCGATTTACCCCCCATCACCGTGTAATAGCCTATGCCGAACAGGTAGCCCGGCAGCTACCCAATCGTATTAAACTAATTCCCTATGGAACTTCCTACGAAGGTCGCCAGCTCATGGTTGTGGCGCTTGGGTCAGAAGCAAACATGGCTCGCCTGGAAGAAATTCGGACCAACAACTTAAAGCGTATTGGCCTGATGGAGGGAAGCCCAACATCGGCGGCTCAACCACCTATTGCCTGGCTTAGCTACAACGTTCATGGCAATGAGGCCGTTAGCTCCGAAGCGTTTATGGACGTGTTGTATCGGTTATTAAATACATCCGATGCCGTTTCGCAGAAAATCATGAATTCGACAGTCGTTATTCTTGACCCCGGTTTGAATCCCGATGGCCACGATCGTTATGTGAACTGGTATAATCAGATGCTTGGCCGTAATCCGAACCCTACACCATCGGCCCGCGAACATAGCGAGCCCTGGCCCGGTGGTCGTTATACACATTACCTCTTCGATCCTAACCGCGACTGGGCCTGGCAAACGCAGGAAATTACGCAGCAACGAATGGCGCTTTATCAGCAATGGATGCCCCAATTGCACGGCGATTTTCACGAGATGGGGGTTGAAAGTCCCTATTATTTTGCGCCTTCTGCCAAGCCGTATCACGAAGATATCACTCCATACCAACGAAAATTCCAGCAAACGATTGGTGAATACTGCAGCCGTTATTTCGACAAAAGTGGCTGGCTCTATTACACCCGCGAACGCTTCGACTTATTTTACCCCAGCTATGGCGACACGTATCCAACCTATAATGGTGCCATTGGGATGACCTACGAGCAGGGGGGAAGCGGCCGGGCTGGCTTAGCGATTGAAAAAGCGGACGGCGATACGCTTACCCTTCGTCAGCGGATCGATCACCATTATACGGCCAGTATTGCTACACTAGAATCAGTAGCCGATCGGCCTGCCGAAATAGTGAAGGAATTCGGTCAGTTCTTTGACAAATCGCGGAACACGCCCATTGGCGCTTATAAGAGCTACGTGATCAAATCAAATGGCGATGCTGGGCGCCTGAAGGCTTTGCAACAACTTTTGGACCGTAACAAAATCAGTTTTGGCTATGCAGGTAAAGCGCAGACGGTAGCTGGTGGGTTCAATTACACCACTCAGAAGACGGATAAAAGTGTATCGGTAGCGGCTGAAGATATTGTGATTAGCGCCTATCAGCCTAAATCTACCCTGCTTAAAATCCTGTTCGAGCAAAATTCGGCGCTGGAGGATTCTGCGACTTATGACATTACGGCCTGGTCGTTACCCTACGCGTTTGGCTTACAAACTTATGGCGTTACCACTCGCCTGACACCTACATCAACGGCTCCCACTGCCCCCGCTGCGGCTACGTTGCCCGCTACCGCTTATGCCTACCTCGTTCGTTGGCAGTCGGTGCCGGCTGTGCAAACATTGGCGTCCTTACTGAAACAGAAAATTCGGGTAAGAGCCGCTGAAAAGCAATTTGAAGTTGAGGGTAAAACGTATCCATCTGGCACACTAATTATTACCCGAACAGGGAATGAGCGTGTTGGTGATCGGCTGGGTACGCTGGTAATGCAGGCTGCTACTCAGGCAGGTGCGGATGTAGTAGGCGTGCAAACAGGCTTTGTAACGACCGGTTCCGATTTTGGTTCGGATTATGTGACAGGTCTTAAAGCGCCGAAAGTGGCTGTTGTACTTGGCGATGGTACGCCACCTCCTTCGGCCGGTGAAGTCTGGCATTTCTTCGACCAGGAGTTGAATTATCCGATCACATTGCTGGACATGAATTCGCTGGGCAACGTTGAGTGGAGTAAGTTCGACGTACTCATTCTGCCAACGAACTACAATTACAGTCGTTTCCTGAATGAGCGAGTTCTGTCGGCCATCAAAGAATGGGTTCGGGCAGGAGGGAAGCTCATTGCTATGGAGCGAGCTGCATCATTTCTGGCCGGTAAAGACGGCTTTGCCCTGAAAGAGAAAGAAGACAAGCCCGCTGATAAGGATAAAGCTAAAAAGGGGAATGCTGCCGATTCCGTCACAACCTACGCTAACCGGGAGCGGGCAGCTATTTCTGATGACATACCCGGCAGTATTTATCGGGTGAATATCGATACGACTCACCCACTAGGCTTTGGGCTGACAAACGGTTATTACTCACTTGTCCAGAACGCCTTTAATTTCGATTTCCTGAAAGATGGCTGGAATGTTGGCTATTTAAAAACCGACAACTATGTAGCTGGTTTTTCGGGTAAAAACGCTAAAGAGAAACTGAAAAATACCTTGCTCATGGGTGTTCAGACCTATGGTCGGGGTAGTATTGTGTACCTGGCCGATGATCCGCTATTCCGGGGTTTCTGGTACAATGGTAAGCTGTTGTTTAGTAATGCAGTATTTATGGTTGGCAATTAAGAGTTGTTCTTAATCTCCATCAGATAAGAAAAAGGTCGCGTTGTAACGCGGCCTTTTTTTATGCCGGAACCTGTCCAGATGCGTACACTTTTTGTCCATAAACGGACAATGTATATAAGCCTCTGCACGTAAGAAAAGCCCTTTTTAGCCTGGATTAGGCCTTTTTTTCTTTTGGCAGATCATTTGATATACGGAAATAGAGGAAATCAGATTCTAATGTTCAATAGCCAAACGTTCGGTTCATGCGACGCAGTGATTTAGGCGAGTTTGAGGAGGTAGTTTTGCTGGCTGTAGCCGCACTTTCCCCCAAAGCATATTCGGTTGTCATTGCCGAAGAACTTGAGCGGGAAACGGGCAATTCGGTTAGTACAGGTGCAGTTCACGCTGCTCTGCAACGATTGGAGCAGAAAGGATATGTCTCGTCCTTTCTGGGCGAAGCTACCGCCGAGCGGGGAGGACGCCGGAAGCGCCTGTTCACCGTTTCGGCGTTAGGTGGCCGCATCCTGCAGGATGTGCGTGCCGTTCGAAACCGACTCTGGGAGCGCATCGATTCACATTTATTACTGGATTGGCAGTAATAACTCTGAGCCAGTTATGAAGCCTGAAAAATCAAGCTCGAGAAAGCCGAATCATCAGTATGCTCCGAAATGGATTACCTGGTTCATAGAGTGGCTTTGTGCTCCGCATCTGCGGGAGGAAGTGCTCGGTGATTTGTATGAACGCTATGCTTTACAGGTAGCCCAATGGGGCGAAGCCAAGGCCCGACGTCGGTATTGGCGAGAAGTGTTGGCCTATGTTCGGCCTTCGATTATTAGACGACAACCGGCGGTCGGAGTGCCGCATCACCGACGCTTCGGTACATATCCTAATCCAACAAATACAGTCATGCTACGGAATTATTTGAAAATCGCGTTTCGAAATCTGGTCAGAAACAAGGTGTATTCGTTCATCAATATTGGTGGGCTGGCCGTTGGTATGGCCATAGCTATGCTGATTGGCCTTTGGATTTATGATGAACTGTCGTTTGACAAATACCATAAAAATTACGACCGTATTGCAACGGTCATGCAGCATTACAATGTGAATGGTGAAACTGTTACGCAACTTTCCGTGCCTTTACCGTTAGCCAACGAACTGCGTACAACCTATGGGAGTGAGTTCAAGCACGTTTTGTTATCCTCCTGGACAGAAGGCCATACGTTATCGGTTGGCGATAAGAAATTGTGGAAGGCTGGTAATTATATCGAACCAGGCGCCCCTGACATGCTTTCGTTAAAGATGCTCAAAGGCACACGGGCGGGGCTGAAAGAGCCTTATTCCATTATGATTTCCGAATCCGTGGCTAATGCCTTTTTTGGCGAAGGTGATCCAATGGGTAAAGTGCTGAAAATAGATAATCAAATCGCTGTGAAAGTTACGGGCGTCTACGAAGATTTACCCTATAATACTCAATTCAATAACCTTGATTACCTCGTTCCCTGGCAGGTGAATGTGGCTATCCGCGACTGGGTGAAAAATTCTCAGGATAGGTGGAGTAATAATTCGTTTCAAATCTTTGTCCAGCTTGCCGATCATTCAGCCGGTATGGAGGCTGTATCCGCAAAGATAAAAGAGGCTAAACTCCAGCATATAGATAAAGAAGAAGCCAAGCAAAAGCCCGAAATTTTCCTCCAGCCAATGAGCAATTGGCATTTGTATTCGGAATTTAAAAACGGCGTAAACGTAGGCGGTCGGATTCAGTTTGTTTGGTTGTTTGGGATTATCGGGGCGTTTGTTCTGCTGCTGGCCTGCATCAATTTCATGAACCTGAGTACGGCTCGTTCCGAAAAACGGGCTAAAGAGGTTGGTATTCGCAAAGCAGTCGGGTCAATTCGTAGTCAGTTAATTGGTCAGTTTTTAAGCGAATCGCTGTTAGTCGTTTTCATTTCTTTTGCGATTTCGTTGCTTTTAGTGCAACTCATTCTGCCATTTTTCAACGACGTTGCCGATAAGAAAATGACCATGCTTTGGTCAACACCTGTATTCTGGCTGTTGGGCATCAGTTTTTGCTTCCTTACTGGGCTGATCTCGGGCAGTTATCCCGCCTTTTATTTATCGTCGTTTCAACCCGTTAAAATCCTGAAAGGTACTTTCCGGGTAGGTCGTTTTGCAGCTATTCCTCGTCAGGTATTGGTTGTTATCCAGTTCACTGTATCCGTTGCGTTGATCATCGGTACCATCATCGTTTTTCGACAGATTCAATTTGCCAAAAATCGACCCATTGGCTATAGCCGGAATGGATTGCTTTACGTACAGACGACTACGGCTGATATTCATAATCATTACGACGCCTTTCGCGACGATCTAATAAAGTCGGGGGCAGTTGTCGAAATGGCCGAGTCAGAAAGTCCATTGACGGGTGTCTGGAATAATAACGGGGGCTTTGATTGGGCCGGAAAAGACCCGAATCAGGACGCCAATTTTGCAGTCATTGGTGTAACACACGAATTTGGTAAAACGGTAGGCTGGCAATTTAAAGAAGGTCGGGACTTCTCAAGAGCATTCGCCACTGATTCATTGGGCCTGGTTTTAAATGAAGCCGCTGTGAAATTTATGGGTTTGAAAAATCCAGTGGGTCAGATAGTCAGAGAAAAAACCCAGGATGGTTTTTTGACCTATAAAGTGATTGGCGTCATTAAAGACATGGTGATGGAGTCGCCTTATGAGCCTGTAAAGCAAACGCTTTTTTACCTGGGCAATTTCAGCGGAAATTTTGTAAATATTAAGCTGAACCCCAATACAAGTGCCAGTGAAGCAGTCAGTAAAATTGGGGCTGTTTTTCAGAAATATAATCCTGCATCGCCCTTCAACTACAAATTTGCCGATCAGGAATACGCCAAAAAATTTGCTGCCGAAGAGCGCATTGGCACATTGGCTACATTCTTCGCTATACTGGCCATTTTTATCTCCTGTCTGGGCCTGTTTGGACTGGCTTCGTTCGTGGCTGAACAGCGTACAAAAGAAATTGGCGTTCGGAAAGTATTAGGCGCATCGGTGTTCAGCCTGTGGGGCTTACTCTCAAAAGATTTTGTGCTGCTGGTCTTTATTTCCTTCGGCATTGCCACACCCATTGCCTGGTACTACCTCGATAACTGGCTCCAGAAATACAAATACCATACGGAGATTTCGTGGTGGATTTTTGTCGCGTCGGGCACGGGTGCGTTGGTGGTCACCTTGCTAACGGTGAGTTTTCAGAGTGTGAAAGCGGCTTTAATGGACCCGGTTACCTCACTTCGTTCGGAGTAATTGTAGTGCCGACCGGGACGGTTGGGTGAATAGACCTAGTATTACGCCCGACCGCGACGGTCGGCACTACATTATGAAGCCGCCTTTTTTAGCTGACTGCCTGCTCAACTGGTTCTGCGCTCCACATCTGCGGGAAGAGGTGCTAGGCGATTTGCATGAACGGTATGCCTTACGGGTAGCGCAGGTGGGCGAAGCCAAAGCCCGACGACGCTACTGGCGCGAAGTGCTGGCCTATGTACGGCCCTCGATTATTAGACGACAATCTAGTGTGTACCCAAATCCAACCAATACAACAATGCTGCGCAATTATCTAAAAATCGCTTTTCGCAATCTTGCCAGAAACAAGGCGTACTCCTTTATTAATATTGGCGGGTTGGCTATTGGTATGGCCGTTGCGATGCTAAATGGATTGTGGGTGTGGGATGAACTTTCCTTTAATACCTATCACAAAAACTACGACCGCATTGCCCAGGTCAGGGAGCTAGGTCGGCAAGATGGGAAACGATATTCGAATGCCACATTGCCTTATCCGCTGGCAACTGAACTGAAAGCGAATTACTCAGACTACTTCAAACACATTTTGATAGCCAGGGAAGCCGAAGACTATATTCTGGCTACGGACGAAATAAAAATTAGCCAGAAAGGACAATTCATTGAAAGTGGAGTTCCAGACATGCTTTCGCTGCACATGCTCAAAGGCAGTTGGGCAGGGCTGAACGATCCACATTCCATCTTATTATCGGCCTCGACGGCTAAGGCGATCTTCGGCACTACAGATCCACTGAATAAGCTCGTGAAGATTAACGGTAATATGGATGCGAAGGTGACCGGTGTTTATGAAGACTTGCCCCACAACACCGAATTCCATGAGGTGAATTTTTTTGCCCCTTTCGATTTGTGGACTTCGGTCAATCCCTGGGTAAAGGAGCAGCAATGGAACAACTGGTTTCTCTCGATCTATGTTCAGCTTCAGCCGCAAACCGATATTA
The DNA here is from genome assembly GCF_009754945.1 of Spirosoma arboris. Lineage (GTDB taxonomy): Bacteria > Bacteroidota > Bacteroidia > Cytophagales > Spirosomataceae > Spirosoma > Spirosoma arboris. The sequence goes on along the minus strand of NZ_WPIN01000012.1, from coordinate 233,979 downwards.
ACCAGGTTTCGATTGCCATTAAAGATATCGAACTCAACAACCTTAAAAAACTTGACAAAGCCCGAGTTAAGGATCAGTTGGCCAGTCATCCGCAAATAAGCCTGCTCCCTATGAGTCGATGGCATTTGTATGGCAATTTTTACGTCGATGATCTGGGGCCTGTACAGATGGTCTGGCTGATTGGCCTGATCGGGGCGTTTGTTCTGCTGCTGGCCTGTATCAACTTTATGAATTTATCGACGGCCCGGTCGGCGAAACGAGCGAAGGAAGTCGGGATTCGGAAGGCGGTAGGTTCGTTACGTACTCAGTTGGTTAGTCAGTTTTTTAGTGAGTCTTTTTTGATCATTACCATCGCGTTTATTGTCACGCTACTCCTGGTAAATGTGGCATTGCCCTGGTTTAACGATATAGCCGCCAAGCAGCTAGTGTTTCCCACAACCAGCCTGTATTTCTGGTTGGTCATCCTTGGGTTTATTCTACTAACCGGCTTTTTAGCAGGAAGTTATCCGGCTCTTTATTTGTCCTCTTTTCAGCCGATCAAGGTACTGAAAGGCACTTCGGGACTGGGCGCGTTGGGCACTGGTCGGTTGGCGTCAATGCCCCGAAAAGTATTGGTCGTCGTCCAGTTTACGGTTTCAGTTACCCTGATTATTAGTACGTTAATCGTGTACCGACAAATTCAGTACGCTAAAAATCGCCCGATTGGCTATAGCCGGGAAGGGCTGCTGATGATTAAGGAACAAACAGCCGATTTCAAGGGTAAAATTGAGCTGCTCAGGTATGAATTGAAGAAAACAGGCTATGTAGATGAAGTGGCCGAATCGCGGAGTGCGGTAACGAACATCACCATGTGGAATGGTGGATTTTCCCGAAAAGGCACAGATATAGCCTGCCCTAACGGATGCGGTACCTTGCCGGTTAGCACAGAGTATGGTAAAACGGTGGGCTGGCAATTTGCCGCAGGCAGAGACTTTACCAGAGCATTCGCCAGTGATTCTGCGGGTTTCATTGTCAACGAATCATTTGCCAAATTAATGAGACTGCAAAATCCGGTTGGCGAGACGATTACCTGGGGTCCAGAATGGCGTAAGCCGAAAGCCTACACCATTCTGGGCGTCGTAAAAGACATGGTAGCCCTATCGCCTTACGAGCCGACGATACCCACTGTTTTCTTTCTGGAGAATGCCTATGACTGGATCAATATCCGATTGAATCCGAACGTAAGCGTAGCAGAGGCACTCCCCAACCTGGAAGCTGTCTTTAAGAAACTTGTTCCTTCGGCCCCTTTCGATTATAAGTTTGCGGATCAGGAGTATGCCCGGAAGTTTGCTAAAGAAGAGCGAATTAGTGATCTGGCTTTCGTGTTCACCATCCTTGCCATTTTCATATCCTGTCTGGGCTTGTTTGGACTGGCTTCTTTTATGGCCGAGCAACGCACCAAAGAAATTGGTATCCGTAAAGTGCTTGGCGCTTCGGTGCTGGACATGTGGGGATTGCTTTCGAAAGATTTCGTCCTGTTAGTCATCATCGCTTTTGCTATCGCTTCGCCCATTGCTTACTACGCGCTGGATACCTGGCTACAGAATTTCACGTATCGAACGGAGTTGTCGTGGTGGATTTTTGCAGCCTCGGGTGCAAGTGCCCTGGCGATCACCTTACTAACCATCAGTTTCCAAAGTATAAAAGCGGCTTTGCTTAATCCAGTTACTTCACTTCGTTCGGAATAGCGTGGAGCAAGGAGCACGGAGCCGGGAAAATCTGGCCCTGTGCCCCTGCACCCCGCCCCTTGCTCCACGCAATGAACCAACCACCTCGCTTAGCTGATCGCCTGCTCAATTGGTTCTGCGCTCCTCATTTGCGTGAGGAAGTGCTGGGCGATTTGCACGAACGTTATGCGTTGCGCGTGGAGCGAGTAGGAGAGGCTCGTGCACGATGGCGCTACTGGCGGGAAGTACTGGCGTATGTGCGGCCTTCGATGATTAGACGACAACCTACTGATAATGAATACTCAATCCATTTTTTACTAGGCCCCGATATGCTACGTAACTATTTCAAAATCGCTTTTCGAAATTTCTGGCAGAATAAATCCTTTTCGGCCATTAATATTCTGGGTCTGGCGTTGGGCCTGACCTGTAGCCTGCTGATTTTCTTGTGGGTTCGAGATGAACTCAGCGTGGATCGTTACCATGCCAATGGACCGCAGTTGTATCGACTGATGGAGCGGAAGTTTAGTGACGGCAAACGCACAGCAGGCCCCGGTACGCCCTGGCCGATTTCGATGGAACTGCCGAAGAAATTTCCGGAAGTGGTTCGAGCCGCTGGTTTCGCTTGGGGGGGCAGTTTGACATTCTCTGTCAATAATAAAGTGAATAAGGAGAAAGGCAACTGGGCAGGTGCTGACTGGTTCAAGATGTTCAGCGTACCGCTAGTGGCTGGTACGCCCGAAACGGCGCTAAAAACACCTAACAGCCTGGCTATTTCCCGGAAATTAGCCGAAAACTACTTTGATAGCCCGCAGGCAGCTATCGGTAAGGCTATTCAGATTGATCATAATGAAGCTTATCAGGTGACGGCAGTTTTTGAGAATCTACCTCAGAATACAAATGATCAATATGATTTCCTGCTTCCCTGGGTCGATTTCGAGAAGCGCAATGGCTGGGCCAAAGATTGGGGAAATCAGGGACCCAGAACGTTTCTACAATTGCGGCCTGATACAGATCTAGCTGCTTTTCAGGCTAAAATCAAGAACTTTCTCTGGGGCTATAATAAAGAGATTGATCCTAAAAATCTGGCCAGTTATAATATTGAATTGTTCATACAACCTTTTGAAGATGTCTATCTGCATTCGGAAACCGAAAACGGCGAAATCGCTGGCGGGCGCATTGGATATGTTCGGTTGTTCAGTATCGTAGCCGTGTTTATCCTACTGATTGCCTGCATCAACTTCATGAATTTGGCAACGGCCCGCTCGGCGAAACGGGCCAAGGAAGTGGGTATCCGCAAGGTGGTAGGAGCCGAGCGGTCGCGATTGATTGCCCAGTTTATTGGCGAAGCTATGTTATTGACGTTTATAGCCGTCGTAGTAGCCCTATTATTGATTGCATTGCTGCTCCCTGGCTTTAATGAACTAACAGGGAAAGCAATCGCCATGCCGTTTGGCGAACTGAATTTTGTGCTGGCCTTAGTGGGCATAGTCGCCATCACAGGAATTCTTGCAGGTAGCTATCCTGCCTTGTTTCTCTCCTCACTACAACCTGTTCGGGTATTAAAGGGCGCGCTGAAGTTTCGACCGGGTGCTACTCGCTTCCGACAGGGGCTGGTGGTGGTTCAGTTTGTAATTTCAATGCTACTCATCATAGGAACGTTTGTCGTGTACCGTCAGGTCAACTTCATTCAAACGACAAACCTGGGCTTCGATCGGGAGAATCTGATCTATATTCCGCTGGAAGGTGGATTGTCGAAGAAATACACGGTACTAAAGCAAGAGCTGATGACTATGCCGGGGATTCAATCGATTAGCCACATGGATATGAAACCTACCTTCATTGCACAAAGCACGGGGGACGCAGACTGGACTGGGAAAGATCCGACTATCAAAATTCAATTTTCCCACACAGGTGTTGGGTATGATATGGAGAAGGTCTTGAAGACCAGGCTATTGGCTGGTCGTGATTTCTCACGGGCCTATGCTACCGATTCGGCCGCATACATTATTAATGAACAGGCAGCCCGTCGAATTGGCTATAAAAATCCTATTGGACAATCGCTAACGTTCTGGGGAAAGCAGGGTACAATCATCGGCGTTGTCCAGGACTTTCACTTTCAATCGTTACATGACCCCATTCAGCCGTTGATTATCCGGTTGAATGAAACGGATCTGTATGGGAATCTCCTGATACGTACCCAACCCGGTCAGACGAAAGAGGCACTGGCAAGTCTGGAAGCGATTTGCAAGCAACTTAATCCAACATCTCCCTTTACGTACTTCTTTGCCGATCAGGAATATCAGAACATGTATAAAAGTGAGCAGGTTGTTGGCGAACTGGTCAATTACTTCGCCTTTCTGGCCATTTTCATTGCCTGTCTGGGCTTGTTCGGACTGGCTTCGTTTACGGCCGAACAGCGTACCAAAGAGATTGGTGTGCGGAAGGTGTTAGGCGCGTCGGTATTCAGTATTGTCGGTTTACTGTCCAATGATTTCCTGAAACTAGTCGTGGTGGCCATTGTAATTGCCTCACCATTAGCTTGGTATGCCATGACTAAATGGTTGCAGGGGTTCGCCTATAAAGAAGAACTATCCTGGTGGATTTTTGCTCTGGCGGGTTTGCTAGCCATCGTGATTGCGCTGCTGACGGTGAGCTTCCAGAGTGTGAAAGCAGCGTTGATGAATCCGGTGAAATCCTTACGGTCGGAATAATTGTAACGCCGACCGTCCCGGTCGGGTGAATAGACCTAGTATTACGCCCGACCGGGACGGTCGGTACTACATTATGAAGCCGCCTTTTTTAGCTGATCGCCTGCTCAACTGGTTCTGCGCTCCTCATTTGCGTGAGGAAGTGCTGGGCGATTTGCATGAGCGATTTGCACTCTGGGAACAGCAGTGGGGTGAAGCCAAAGCCCGACGACGTTACTGGCGGGAGGTGCTGGTTTATATGCGGCCTTCGATGATTAGACGACAACCAACGGTTGAAATGTATTCTACTCCAATACTTACTGATATGCTACGAAATTATTTCAAAATTGCCTGGCGTAACCTGCGCACTAATAAAACGTTTTCGTTTATAAACATTTTCGGATTGGCTATCGGCCTTGCCAGCTTTATGCTGATTTCGGTGTTTGTTTATACTGAACTGAGTTATGATACGTATCCTGCGAATGCCAAAAATATATATCGATTAAATGTATCCCTTATTGGGAATGGCGATGTTGCTGTTTATCCGAATGTAGATACAGGAGTTGGGGAAGGAATTAAAAATGCGTTTCCCGAAGTGAAAGCATCTGTACGACTTTTACCTGTCAGTGATTATGTCCAATATAAAGAGAAGCAATTTAAAGAAGCACATATCGCTTTTGCGGACCCAAATTTCCTACAACTATTTTCTATTCCGCTCATTGAAGGCAATGCCACAGATGCTCTTTTGGCCCCCAACAGTATTGTTCTCTCAAAAGCATTTGCTGAAAAATATTTTGGTACTGAAGATCCGATCGGAAAATCAGTAGCGATTGGCACTCAGCGAACAGCGTATAAAGTGACGGGTATAATCGAAAAAGTACCCGATAATTCACATTTTCATTATGATGCATTTTTGAGTTTATCAACGCGCCATATCACGAATCCAACCTGGAGCAACATTGGTTTTTATACGTATCTGGAATTAAATGATAAAGCTGACCCTAAAAAGCTGGAAGCAAAATTTCCACAACTCGTAGCAAAATATGTAGTTCCAGAAGTGCAGCGCGATATGGGAGTAAGTTTGGCCGAAGCCCAGAAATCAGTAGATACCTTTCGTTTTCTATTGCAACCGCTTACAGATATTCATCTGTATTCAAATAGCAAATATGAATTGGAACCTAATGGTGACATAAAATACGTTTATATTTTCTCAATCTTAGCGCTGTTTATCCTGCTGTTAGCCTGCGTTAATTTTACTAATCTTTCTACTGCCCAGGCAGTAAAGCGCGCAAGAGAAGTAGGGGTTCGTAAAGTAATGGGATCAATAAAAAATCAATTGATCGTTCAGTTCCTTACGGAGTCGGTATTGCTCACTTTTTTCTCGATGCTATTCGCTTATATCCTCACTCTCTTATTCTTACCTTATTTTAATCAGATTGCAGACAGGACGATCAGCTTCGCCTTTTTTCTGAAGTATCAATCTGTACTTACCGTGTTTGTGGTCAGTTTCTTATCTGGAATAGTAGCTGGTATTTATCCCGCTTTTTTCTTGTCCTCTTTTACGATTATTAAAACATTAAAAGGATCACTGTTTACAAAAAGCCCTCAAAAGAAACCATTACATAATGGTTTAATCGTATTCCAGTTTTCTATCTCTACTATTTTAATTATTGCTACGATTGTTGTGTATAAGCAACTGCAATACATGCAGACTAAAAAGCTGGGATACGATAAAGATCAGGTTATAGCCCTGCCCGACACACGTTTGTTGGGCAATAATCAACTTGCTTTTAAGGATCAGCTTTTGCAAAATAGCCGTGTGCTGACAGCCACTAATTCAAGATATTTTCCGGGTGGCGAAATGATGGATGGAACGCAGGTATATCCTAAAAATGAAACCTCGAATGGAACCGAAATCCATATGAATATTTTTCATGTAGATTATGCTTACCTACGAACGTTGGGAATACAGATGCTACAGGGACGGAATTTCTCCAGAGATTTTCCAACTGATTCTATTTCTGGGGTAATTCTTAATGAGTCTGCCGTTAGCGAATTAGGGTGGAGTGGGACAAATCCTGTGGGCAAATCAATTGTTAGATCGGGTCAGCATGAATATAAAGTTATAGGTGTCGTTAAGGATTTTAACTACGTTTCTGTAAAACAAAAGGTTGCCCCACTCATGATGCTGATGGGCAATAATTTTGGAGGCATCGTTATAAAAATTAAAACCACTGATGTCGCTGGTTTTCTTGACGACTTAAAAAATCAATGGGATGCCTTTAGTCCAAATGGTCCGCTTGAATATCATTTTCTTGATGATCGATTCGCGACCTTTTATGCCAGTGAGCAACGCACACAACAGCTGTTTTCTGTATTTGCCCTGTTAGCTGTTGTCATTGCCAGCCTGGGATTGTTTGCGCTGTCTGCCTTTGTAATTGAGCGACGCACAAAAGAGATTGGCATTCGAAAAGTTATGGGAGCCTCTGTACCGGGCATTACACAATTGCTCATTAAAGATTTTGTGAAACTGGTAGTACTAGCGATTCTTATTGCCTGTCCTCTTGCCTGGTATGCCATGAATCAATGGCTGCAGGATTTTGCCTACAGGATTGATGTGGAATGGTGGATGCTCGGTCTGGCGGGCCTGCTGGCTGTCGGTATTGCCTTACTAACCGTAAGTTTCCAGAGTGTGAAAGCAGCTTTAATGAACCCAGTTAAATCCTTACGATCGGAATAGCCCTACCCCCGCTATGAAGCCGCCGTATATAGCTGACCGTCTGCTGAGCTGGTTCTGTGCTCCTCACCTTCGGGAAGAGGTGCTCGGTGACTTGCATGAACGGTATGCATTATGGGCGCAGCAGCGGGGAGAAGCTAGAGCCCGACGACGCTACTGGCGCGAAGTGCTGGCGTATGTGCGGCCCTCAATGATGAAACGACAACCTGATTTATATCCTAAACCAACAAATACAGCTATGCTACGGAATTATTTCACTGTTGCCCAGCGTACGTTGATGCGCCAAAAATCGTATTCGCTCATTAATATACTAGGTCTTGCGCTCGGCATGAGTTGTGGCATACTCATCTTTATGTTCGTGAATTACCATCTGAGTTTTGATACGTTTCAACCAGATGCCGATCGACTATATCGTGTCATTGCCGAAATGCCTAAAGACCAGGACAATCAGATTGGCTCTGTTCCGGCGCCTTTGGGACAAGCTTTGCAACAGGATTACCCCTTTTTCGATAAAGTTGCCCGCGTTGTTGGCTTTGGTGGTCTGATCTCGCTGCCTGCATCGAAAGAGAATAAAAAGTTTCAGGAAGCTCATGGCGTAGCGTATGCCGAGGCTGCTTTTCTAGAGCTAATGGATTTTTCGCTGGTAGCGGGCTCCAAAAAGAACCTGCTTAAAGAACCGAATACGGCGGTGATTACACAGAATCTGGCTACTAAATATTTTGGCCGGCAGGAGCCCATCGGCCAACTTATTCGACTGGATAACAAAACCAATTTCCGGATTACGGGAATACTAAAAAACTTACCCGTCAATACGGATCGTCGGGAGGAAATTTATTTGTCGTATGTAACCCTTAAGGAAACCAATCCCTGGCTGGATACCTGGGGGGGTATTTACGGAGGAATGAATTGTTTCCTGAAATTAAAAGCAGGAGAGTCGGCAGCGAACGTAGAGAAAGCACTGACGAGTCTCAACAAAAAATACTATAGCGCGAAGGAAGCCGGCAATTTTCGATTTAAACTACAACCACTGGCCGATATTCATGTCAATCCTAAATTGGGGGGCTTTATTACCAAAAATCAGCTTCTGACGCTGTCATTAATTGGGCTTTTTCTGCTCGTTACGGCTTGTATTAACTTCATAAACTTAGCAACCGCGCAGGCGGTAAGCCGCTCAAAAGAAATTGGCGTTCGCAAAGTGCTGGGGAGTTTACGGATACAACTCTTCAGGCAGTTTATTACAGAAACAGCCCTCATTGCCAGTATCGCTGCTGTGATTGCTTTAGGGGTAGCTTATCTGGCTTTACCTTACCTGAATCAATTAGTGCAAACCCGGCTCACGCTCAATCTGTTGAGTGATTACCGGTTACTTACGTTTTTGCCGGCTTTAGTCGTCCTGGTTACGTTTATCTCCGGTTCCTATCCAGGATTGATTATCAGTGGTTTTCAGCCTATTCTGGCGCTCAAAGGGAAGCTGTCGGTTAAACAGGCCGGTGGTTTTTCGGTGCGACGCGTACTCGTTGTTACGCAGTTTGCCATCTCACAGACGCTCATTATTGGTACCATTGTGGTTATGAGCCAAATGCGCTATAACAGTCAGGCCGATATGGGGTTCAATAAAGATGCCATCGTTATGCTACCTGTGCCAGAGCATTCGTCGGCGCAGGTTAGCACGTTGAGCGCTCGTTTATCGCAGGTTGCAGGCGTGAAAAAAGCCGCCTTCTGCAATGCGGCTCCGGCCTCTCCAGAAAATAATTTTGATACGGGAATCCAGTATGATTCGCGCCCGGAACCCGAAAAGTTTACGATTTACTATAAGGCGGGCGATCCCAATTATGTAGCCACGTTTGGCCTGACACTAATAGCAGGCCGAAATCTGTACCCGTCAGATACCACGCGGGAGTATTTGTTGAACGAAACGGCCGTAAAAAAATTAGGAATTCGAAATCCCCGGCAAATACTGGGTAAAACTGCGAGCATCAACGGACAAACAGGGACTATTGTGGGCGTGTTAAAAGACTTTCACAATAAGTCATTCCGCCGATCTATTGATGCTGTCTGCCTGACAACCAGTGTTAGTAATTATGTCAATTGCGCCATCAAAGTCAATCCCAAAGACCTGCCGAATACCCTGGCTTCGATCGAAAAGATCTGGAGTGAGATGTATCCCGCCAACGTCTATTCTTACCAGTTTCTTGACGATCAGATTGCCCGGTTCTATGAAACCGACAAGCTGATCCTGCAACTCATTGAGCTTTTTGCGGGCATTGCTATCTTCATTAGTTGTCTGGGGTTGTACGGATTGATCTCCTTCATGGCGACTCAAAAGATCAAAGAAATTGGCGTCAGAAAAACATTGGGAGCCAATTCCGGCCAAATTATATGGCTATTTGGAAAAGAGTTCACCCAGTTACTCGTGTTTGCGTTTGCCATAGCGGCCCCGCTTGGATGGTGGGCTATGAATCGCTATCTGGAGGATTTTCAGTATCGGATCAAGCTCAGCGCGGGAATCTTTCTTTTAGCGATTTCAGTCACATTCATCATTGCCATTTTAACCGTAGGCTACCGATCTGTAAAGGCTGCTTTAATGAATCCAGTTACTGCGTTACGTTCTGAATAGCACGGCACTTCTTGTCCTGCCCCAGGCATCTTGCACCTTATGAAACCACCGTATATAGCTGACCGTCTGCTGAACTGGTTCTGCGCTCCTCACCTTCGGGAAGAGGTGCTCGGCGACCTGCACGAACGCTATGCACTATGGGCGCAACAGCGGGGAGAAGCTAATGCTCGATGGCGTTACTGGCGCGAAGTGCTGGCCTATGTGCGGCCTTCCATTATCAAACGACAACCTTCAGCCTACCCAAACCCAACAACTACTGATATGTTACGAAATTACTTGAAAATCGCTTTTCGGACTCTTGTCAAGAACAAAGGGTATTCCTTTATCAACATTGGCGGGCTGGCTGTGGGCATGGCTGTAGCGATGCTCATTGGCTTGTGGGTGTATGACGAACTGTCGTTTAACACGTACCATAAAAACTACGACCGGATTGCACAGATCATGCAAAATCAGGTTGTGCATGACGAGACAAAGACGTCTCAATCATTACCCTATCCATTCATTCATGAATTGACGACAAACTACAAACGTCACTTTAAGCATATTGTAACATCTACGCACACAGGTGATCATATCCTTTCTTCTGGCGAAAAGAAGCTCTCAAAAAAAGGACGATTTATTGGGGCCGAAGCGCCTGAACTATTTACGCTTCACATGCTCAAAGGAACTTGGGCAGGCTTACAGGATCAACAATCCATCTTGCTGTCGGCGTCCACGGCTAGCGCGTTGTTTGGCGATACCGATCCAATGGGTAAACAGGTGAAGATCAGTACCGATAAGGATGTACGTGTGACCGGAGTTTACGAAGATTTACCGCAGAATACGCAACTACAGGACACTCAGTTTCTGGCATCCTGGGATTATTTCGTGGCGACGAATGCCTATATGAGCCAGAAAAAATGGGACAACCATGCGCTCTTTATTTATGTAGAAATTCAGCCCAATACTGATTTCGACAAGGTCACGGCCAGCATAAAAGATTCGGAACTGAATGTGATCAGGCGCCTGGAGAGCATGAAGGAAGAAGCTGCAACGAACCCGCAAATGTGGCTGAATCCCATGCGTAACTGGCATTTGTATTCCGATTTTAAAAACGGGGTTATTAGCGATGGGCCTATTCAATACGTCTGGATAGTTGGCTTAATTGGCTTTTTTGTGTTGTTGCTGGCCTGCATCAATTTCATGAATCTGTCCACTGCCCGTTCCGAACAACGGGCCCGGGAAGTAGGGATTCGAAAGGCGATTGGTTCGCTTCGAATTCAACTGATTGGCCAGTTTTTTAGCGAATCTTTTCTGGTCGTATTGCTGGCTTTTACGCTGGCAATCCTACTTGTAACAATGACTTTGCCCTGGTTCAACGATTTGGCTGCCAAGCAAATGACGATCCTTTGGGGAAATGGGCTTTTCTGGCTGTCTTGTCTCGGGTTCATGTTACTGACTGGTTTGCTGGCAGGTAGTTACCCGGCTTTGTATTTAACATCCTTCCAGCCAGTCAAGGTATTGAAAGGGGCCGGGTTAGCGAGAGTGCAGATGGGACGCTTTGCCTCCCTGCCCCGTCAGGTGTTAGTCATAATGCAGTTTACCGTTTCTATTTCGCTGATTATCTACACGCTCGTCGTTTACCGTCAGGTTCAATTTGCCAAAAATCGCCCGATTGGGTACTCGCGGGCTGGCTTGTTGATGGTACCCATGCAGTCGGACGATTTTAACGGAAAAACCGATTTGTTACGTACCGAATTGAAAAATACGGGTGCTGTAACCAACGTGGCCGAATCACAAAGTCCAATTACAGGGGTCTGGTCGACAAATGAGGGCTTCCGATGGAAAGGTCTGACGACAGCGTCGACCGACCAATTTGCTACTTTATCGATTACGCCCGAATACGCCCAGGCCGTAGGCTGGCAGTTTGTAGCGGGGCGCAATTTTTCGAAAGAATTTGCTTCAGATTCCAGTGGCTTTGTCATTAATGAAACGGCTGCCAAATTGATGGGTTTGCAGAAGCCGGTTGGCGAAACGATTCACTGGAAAAGCCAATGGATGACGAACAATATAGAAAAGCCGTTTCGAATAATAGGGGTAGTAAAAGACATGGTCATGGAGTCGCCATTTCAGCCGATCAAACCCACCGTCTTTTGTTTATTTGGGAATCCTAACTGGATCAATATCAGACTTAACCCGGCCATAAGCACCAGCGATGCGTTGCCCAAAATCGAAGCAGTCTTTAAAAAGCTCATTCCGTCGGCACCCTTCGAATACAAATTTGCTGATGATGAATATGCCGCCAAGTTTCGTACGGAAGAACGTATTGGAAAACTGACTTCGTTCTTTGCTGTTCTGGCCATTTTGATTAGCTGTCTGGGCCTGTTTGGGTTGGCGTCGTATGTGGCCGAGCAGCGCACGAAGGAAATTGGTGTTCGGAAAGTACTGGGCGCGTCTGTACTGAATCTGTGGGGATTGCTTTCGAAAGATTTTGTGGTTCTGGTCGGTATTGGCTTTGGTATCGCCACACCTATCGCTTATTATTTCCTTACCAACTGGCTTCAGAAATACGAGTACCGAACCGAGATTTCGTGGTGGATTTTTGCCTTGTCGGGCTCTGGTGCGCTACTATTGACGTTGCTGACGGTGAGTTTCCAGAGTATGAAAGCGGCTTTGATGAACCCCGTTAAATCACTTCGTTCGGAATGAAGAATGTAGAGTGATAAATAGATTTTAAAAATGATTGGACGTTGATTATTTATTCTTCACTCTAACACTACATTCTTCACTATGACCCCGCCCCGCTTCGCTGACCGTCTGCTGAGCTGGTTCTGCGCTCCTCACCTTCGGGAAGAGGTGCTCGGTGACTTGCACGAACGCTATGCACTCTGGGCGCAGCAGTGGGGAGAAGCTAGAGCCCGACGGCGCTACTGGCGTGAAGTGCTGGCCTATGTGCGACCCTCAATTATTAAACGACAATCATCTGAGTTTCCTAAACCAACAAATACAGACATGCTACGTAATTATTTGAAAATCGCTTTTCGGAATCTGGCCAGGCATAAGGCCTATTCACTCATCAACATTGGCGGACTGGCAACCGGCATGGCTGTAGCAATGCTCATTGGCCTCTGGATTTATGATGAACTATCCTTTAATACCTACCATAAACATTACGACCGGATTGCTCAGGTACGCTCATTTGAGTATGGCGAACAGGGCGTTGGCGTGAATTCATCTGTGCAGTTTCCGTTGGGTACTGAGCTTAAAAAGAACTATAAGGCCTATTTCAAACACATTGTGATGGCCTCATGGGACATTGATAATGTCCTGTCGGCTGGTGATAAGAAGGTGTCGAGGAAGGGGTTGTTTATGGATGCCGATGCACCCGAAATGCTGACCTTGAAGATGCTTCATGGAAGCCGGTCGGGGCTGACCGATCCCCATGCAATTATGCTGTCGGCAGCAACGGCCAACGCGCTGTTTGGCGACGCTGACCCCATCAATCGGTTGATGAAAATCAACAACAAGCTAGACGTCAAAGTGACGGGGGTCTATGAAGATTTGCCGCAGAACACTCATTTTCACGATCTTAAGTTCATCGCACCGTTTGAGTTATGGGTTTCAGATAATCCCTGGATTCAGGAGCGCGCCATGAATGATTGGGCGAATCATTTTTTGAAAATCTACGCAGAAATCAATCCAGACACGGATGTTGAGACAGTCTCTGCCGCGATAAAAGATGCCGAAATAAAAAATCTGGCGAACTTTAAAGAAGAAATCAAGCGTAAGCCGGAGGTCTTTTTGCTTCCGATGCGGGACTGGCATCTGCATAATTATAAGCGAGGGGTAATTGATACCGCACCGCTTCAACAGGTCTGGTTAATTGGAATTATTGGCGCATTCGTTCTACTGCTGGCCTGCATCAACTTCATTAATTTAAGTACAGCCCGCTCCGAAAAACGGGCAAAGGAAGTTGGGATTCGAAAAGCGGTAGGTTCGATACGTAGTCAGTTGATCAATCAATTTTATAGTGAGTCTTTTCTGGTTGTTATTGTCGCCTTTTTACTGGCCATCCTTCTGACAGTAAGTTCTTTGTCCTGGTTTAATGAGCTGGCTGCCAAGCAAATGGTCATTCCCTGGAGTAATCTTTGGTTCTGGTTGGTGAGTCTGGGCTTTATCGGTCTAACGGGGCTTCTGGCAGGTAGTTATCCCGCACTTTATCTGTCTTCTTTTCAACCTGTAAAAGTATTGAAAGGCACGTTTAGAGTCGGGCGATTTGCGGCTGTACCCCGTAAGGTGCTGGTGGTCCTGCAATTCACGGTTTCCGTAACCCTTATTATCGGCACCATTATTATCTATCGTCAGATTCAGTATGCGAAGAATCGCCCGGTCGGGTATACACGTGATGGGCTACTCCTGGTCTCGATGAAATCGGATGATTTTTATGGAAAACACGAAATCCTTCGAAATGAGCTGAAGCAGACCGGTGTCGTATCGGAAATGGCGGAGTCGATGGGGCGGGTAACCGAAGTATGGTCAGGAAACGGGGGCTTTAGCTGGAAAGGCAAAAGTCCATCGCTAACCGATAGTTTCGGCACGTTAGTCGTAACGCCCGAGTATGGGAAAACCGTAGGCTGGCAATTTGTAAAAGGTCGCGATTTTTCGAGAGACTTTACGTCCGACTCGTCAGGAATGGTGATCAACGAAGCGGCTGCCAAATACATGGGCTTAAAGAGTCCGGTTGGTGAAGCGGTGAGTTGGAAATTTCAGGAAATGCCGCTTATGAATTACAAAATTTTAGGCGTCATTAAAGATATGGTTATGGAGTCGCCCTACGAGCCGATCTTCCCAACCATCTTTATGATCCGGGCACATGGAGGCACCAACTGGATACATATTAAAATCAACCCGAACACAAGTGCCAGCGAAGCCTTGCCAAAAATTGAAGCGGTTTTCAAAAAGCTCATTCCATCGGCGCCCTTCGAGTACCAATTTGCTGACCAGGAGTATAACTTGAAATTTGCCGCCGAAGAGCGTATTGGCAAACTAGCTAGTTTCTTCGCCATCCTGGCCATCTTCATTAGCTGTCTGGGTCTGTTTGGATTGGCTTCTTACGTAGCTGAGCAACGTACCAAAGAGATTGGCGTTCGCAAAGTGCTGGGCGCATCGGTGTTGAATCTGTGGGGATTGCTCTCTAAAGATTTTGTGGTGCTGGTCATCATTGCGTTTGGCATCGCTACGCCCATTGCCTGGTATTTTCTATCGGGCTGGCTCCAGAAGTATACGTACCGAACGGAATTGTCCTGGTGGATTTTTGCCGTATCAGGCGCAGGAGCGCTGGTAATCACCTTGCTAACTGTGAGTTTTCAGAGTATTAAAGCGGCTCTGGTAAATCCTGTAAAAAGCTTGCGAAGCGAGTAATTGTAGTACCGACCGTCCCGGTCGGGTTGATAAAAAGTATTAACAGCCGACCGAGACGGTCGGTACTACATTATGAAACCGCCGTATATAGCTGATCGCCTGCTCAACTGGTTCTGTGCTCCTCATCTTCGGGAAGAGGTGCTAGGTGACCTGCATGAACGCTATGCACTTCGGGCAGCGAAGTATGGAGAAGCTAATGCCCAACGGCGGTATTGGCGCGAGGTGCTGGCCTATGTACGGCCTTCGATTATTAAACGACAACCATCTGAGTTTCCAAACCCATTTTTCCTAAGTCCTGATATGCTACGTAATTATCTCAAAATCGCCTGGCGAAATCTCCTGCAGGATCGCCTGTTTACGTTTCTCAATTTAATTGGCCTTTCGCTGGGTTTAGCGTGTATCGTCATGATTTACCTGTGGGTGAACGACGAATTAACGATTGACAAATTTCACGCGAATGATCGTCGATTATATCAGATCATGAGGAACCTGGAAGAGGGGCCAAACGACATTCAAACGTATGAAAATAATTCTGACCTCCTTGTGCCAGCGCTGGCTGCCGAGATGCCGGAAATAGAACACATCGTCCCCACCTCCGATGGGTTATCTGATGGAATCGTATCGGTTGACGATAAACATGTGAAAGCGGTGAGCAAGTTTGCGGGGGCTGACTTTTTCAATGTCTTCTCGTATTCCCTCATTCGGGGGAATAAAAATCAGGTTCTTCGGGATGAAAATTCGATCGTAATTTCTGATGAACTAGCTGCCAACTTATTCGGTAGCACCGAAAACGCAATCAATAAACTCATTCACTGGAATGAAGGAAAATATACGGGCAATTATAAAATTGCTGGTGTATTTGAGAAACCCCAGCATAACTCATCCGAAACGTTTGATATACTCCTGACAAACGAGTTATATCTCGCAAAAAGCACGATGGATAGCAACTGGGATAGCAATCGAATCACCGTGTATATTACCCTAAAAGAAGGTGTTGATGCCGATAAATTCAATGCAAAAATCAAGGAGTTTGTTAGGGATAAATTCAAAGCGGCAAACGGCACAAAAAACCTGCACTGGATTGGTCGACTATTTCTACAACGATACTCTGATAAGTACCTGCACAATGTCTATGTAAACGGCGTGCCCACCGGTGGACGAATTGAATACGTCAAACTGTTTTCCGTGATAGCGCTATTCATATTGATTATTGCCTGCATCAATTTTATGAATTTGTCGACGGCAAAAGCGTCGAAACGAATGAAAGAAGTGGGCGTTAAAAAAGTAGTTGGAGCCACCCGATCAACGCTTGTTTTTCAGTATTTGGGTGAGTCTACCTTGATGAGTTTTTTGTCCTTATTGGTCGCACTCCTGCTTGTTTCTCTTGCCCTTCCCGTATTCAACGACGTCACCGGAAAGCAACTCAGCCTTAGTTTTGACCCTAAGCCTGGACTTATCATTCTCATAATCACGCTCATTACGGGGCTTCTAGCGGGGAGTTATCCTGCCTTTTATTTGTCGGGTTTCAAACCTGTGACCGTACTGAAAGGCAAATTGCAAACGTCGTTAAGTCAGTTGTGGATACGCAAAGGACTGGTCGTATTTCAATTTGCCTTGTCAGTCCTGTTTATTGTTGGCGTTTTGGTTATTTACAAACAGATGGAATTTGTTCAGACCAAAAACTTAGGTTATAACAAGGAGAATATTATTCATTTCTCGAATGAAGGAAAAATCAAAGACCACCAGCAAGCTTTTCTTGCCGAAGTAAAAGCGATTCCTGACGTCGTAAATGCCTCAAGCATGAGTGGCGATTTAATTGGTAGCCATAGTGGGGGCGGAGGCATTGATTGGGAAGGTAAAACAGAACGGGTTGAATTTAGCGGTTTGTACGTAGATTATGACCTTGTCGAAACGTTAAATCTTAATGTAACAAAAGGGCGTTCTTTTTCAAGGAATTTTGGTTCCGACAGTTCAAAAGTAATCTTTAACGAAGCCGCTATTGCCGCTATGGGACTTAAAAATCCGATTGGTAAAACGGTGACGATGTGGGGAGCTAAAAAGCAAATTGTTGGCATCATTAAAGACTTTAATTTTGAGTCACTGTATAAAAAAGTAGCACCTTTCTTTTTAAGCTTTGAGCCTCATGCCAGTAATATCCTCGTAAAAATTAAAGCGGGAAAAGAAAAGGCCGTTCTGAGTCAGATTGAGCAACTTTATAAACGCTACAATCAAGGACTTCCCTTCGATTACAAGTTTGTGGATCAGGATTACCAGACCTTGTATGCCTCGGAACAGCGAGTGGCAGTTCTATCCCGCTACTTTGCTGGATTGGCTATTGTCATCTCCTGCCTGGGGCTGTTTGGCTTAACGGCGTTTACGGCACAGCGACGACAGAAAGAAATCGGGATTCGGAAAGTAGTGGGTGCTTCCGCTGATAATATCGTTGTGATGCTATCCAAAGATTTCCTGAAACTGGTCGTGATCGCTATGGTTATCGCGTTTCCGGTTGCCGGGTGGGTCGTGACAAAATGGTTGTCGACGTTCGCTTACCGTATTGATGTCGGGGCCAGTATTTACCTGTTAACGGGTACTTCGATCATCGCGATTACGCTACTGGTTGTTAGCTACCAGTCTATCAAAGCAGCTATCATGAATCCAGTTACCTCTCTACGATCTGAATAGGGTGGGCGTGGGGCAAGGAGCACGGAGCAGGGCCAAAACCAGGCTCGGTGCACCCCGCCCCCTGCACCGCGCTCCAAGCTCACTCCATGAAACCGCCCCGTTTCGCTAACCGCCTGCTCAACTGGTTCTGTGCTCCTCACCTTCGGGAAGAGGTGCTCGGCGACCTGCATGAACGGTATGCACTTCGGGCAGCGAAATATGGAGAAACCAATGCCCGACGACGGTATTGGCGCGAAGTGCTGGCTTATGTGCGGCCTTCGATGATTAAACGACAATCTAGTGAGTTCTCATCACCTTTTTTCCTGAGTCCTGACATGCTACGTAATTATCTCAAAATCGCTCTTCGCAGCTTCTGGCGGAACAAATCTTTTTCACTTATTAATATTCTGGGGCTGGCACTGGGGCTGACCTGTAGTCTGCTGATTTTTCTATGGGTACGGGATGAACTCAGTGTAGATCGCTACCACGCCAACGGGCCACAGTTGTATCGAGTTATGTGGCGGCAATTATCTGATGGTAAACGAATGGCTATGCCATCGACACCGGCACTTATGGCACAGGAACTGCCGAAGAAATTTCCAGAAATCGTACGCGCAACGGGTTATACGAATCGGCATGCACACATGGCATTTAGTGTAGGCAATAAAATTAACAAGGAGGTGGGCGATTGGGTAGGGGCCGACTGGTTCAAGTTATTCAGTGTTCCCTTATTGATCGGCTCTCCTGAGACTGCGCTGAAATCGCCCAACGGTCTGGCCATCTCCCGGAAATTGGCGGAATCCTATTTTGGCAGCCCTCAGGCGGCTATGGGTAAATCCATTCGCATTGAAAATAAGGATGATTATCAGGTTACCGCTGTTTTTGAGAATTTGCCTCCGAACACCTCGCAAAACTATGATTTCCTGCTTCCCTGGGAGGATTTTATGAAACGTCAGCATACCTGGGCCAGCGGATGGGGCAATCCAAGTCCGTGGACATTTGTTCAACTCCGCCCCGACGCGGATGTACCCGCTTTCGAAGCCAAAATCAAACATTTTCTGCGGAGCTACCTGGGCATAAATTCAAAAAATGCCAGCCAGTTCGATGTTGAGTTGTTTCTTCAACCGTTTAACGATATCTACCTGCACGACCAAACGGAGAACGGAGAAATTTCGGGTGGGCGCATCGACTATGTACGTCTCTTAAGCATCGTAGCTGTGTTTATGTTGTTGATTGCCTGCATCAACTTCATGAATTTAAGTACAGCCCGCTCGGCTAAGCGGGCCAAAGAAGTGGGTATCCGCAAAGTAGTGGGCGCCGAGCGATCCTGGCTGATCACACAGTTTTTGGGAGAAACACTTTTACTTACCATCGTAGCTGTTCTGGTGGCACTTTTACTGGTCGGTTTGTTATTGCCGAGCTTTAATCAACTGAGTGGCAAACAAGTGGCGATGCCTTTTGCGGAGGTAGACTTTTGGGTAGCCCTGGGCTGTATTGTGGCCATTACGGGTATTGTGGCAGGCAGTTATCCAGCTTTATTTCTGTCGTCGTTACAGCCGGTACGTGTATTAAAGGGCTTATTGACCATTCGGCCGGGGGCAACTCGGTTTCGGGAAGGGTTAGTCGTATTTCAGTTTGTGATTTCGATGCTCTTGATTATTGGTACGTTTGTGGTGTATCGTCAGGTCAATTTCATTCAGACAAAAAATCTGGGTTTCGACCGGGAAAACCTGATTTATGTCCCGATGGAAGGCGATTTATTGCCAAAATACGCGACGCTAAAGCAGGAACTACAACGGATGCCGGGTATTCAGGGCGTTTCCCGAATGGACTACCAACCTGGTGATATAGGAAGTAATACAACCTGGGTCGACTGGCCAGGGAAAGATCCAACGGTTAGTGTTGGTTTTGCACAGGTTTCGGTCGGCTACGATATGGATAAGGTGCTGAATATGAAATTAATGGGAGGGCGCTATTTTTCTCGTGCGTTTTCAACCGATTCAGGAGGGTATGTGATTAACGAACAGGCTGCGCAGCGTATCGGCTACAAAAACCGGACCGCCGGATCGCCAGTCGGTCAGCCGCTAACATTCTGGGGAAAGCCCGGCAAAATCATCGGTGTTGTGCAGGATTTCCACTTTCAATCCTTACATGAACCCATCAAGCCTATCATTATGTGGTTTGGCGAAAATAATACCTATGGTAATCTGATGGTACGCACCCAACCCGGCCAGACCAAACAGGCACTGGCGAGCCTGGAAACGCTCTGTAAACAGCTTAATCCGAAGATTCCATTTACGTATTCCTTTGCTGATCAGGAATTTCAACGTATGTACAAAAGCGAACAGATTGTTGGTACACTGATCAACTACTTCGCCTTTCTTGCCATCTTCATTGCCTGTTTAGGCTTGTTTGGACTGGCTTCCTTCACCGCCGAACAGCGTACGAAAGAAATCGGAGTGCGAAAGGTATTAGGGGCATCGGTCGCCAGCATTGTCGGTTTGCTGTCCAACGAATTTCTCAGGCTCGTGGTCATCGCCATTGTCATTGCGACCCCGATTTCGTGGTGGGCAATGGATAAATGGTTGCAGGGGTTTGCCTACAAAGAAGAATTATCCTGGTGGATTTTCGGACTGGCGGGTTTGCTCGCGATACTAATCGCCCTGCTGACAGTAAGCTTCCAAAGTGTAAAAGCTGCTTTGATGAATCCAGTTACTTCCCTACGATCTGAATAGCGTGGAGCAGGGAGCGCGGGGCAGGGGTAAAGCCATGCTCGGTGCTCCCCGCCCCATGCACCGCGCTCCCTGCCCAAAGCCATGACCCCGCCCCGCTTAGCTGACCGTCTTCTTAACTGGTTCTGTGCTCCTCATCTTCGGGAAGAGGTGCTCGGCGACTTGCATGAACGCTATGCACTTCGAGTAGCGAAATATGGAGAAACCAACGCCCGACGGCGTTACTGGCGGGAAGTGCTGGCTTATGTGCGGCCTTCGATGATTAAACGTACCCCATCCCAATATCCGACCACCTTTTTCCTAAGTCCTGATATGCTACGTAATTATCTCAAAATCGCTCTTCGTAACCTGGTCAAAAACAAGGTGTATTCATTCATCAACATTGGTGGATTAGCTGTGGGTATGGCCGTGGCGATGCTCATTGGCCTTTGGGTTTATGACGAAATATCGTTCGATAAATCCTTCCCGAACTACGACCGAATTGCCCAGGTCATGCAGAATCAAACCTTTGACGGCGAAGTTCAGACCTGGTCGAACGTAGCCATGCCACTTGGACCTGAACTGCGAACGACCTATGGCAATAACTTTACCTATGTAGTACGAGCAGGCTGGATAGGTGACCATTTATTATCGCTCGGCGAAAAGAAGCTAACGAAGGGCGGCAATTATATGGAGGCAGAAGCCCCCGACATGCTCTCGCTGACGATGCTGAAAGGGTCACTTTCTGGCTTACAGGACATTAATTCAATTCTGCTCTCAAAATCAGTAGCAAAGGCATTTTTTGGTAATGCCGATCCGCTGAATAAAATCATCCGGCTTGATAATAAGCTGGATGTGAAAATAACGGGCGTTTACGAAGATTTGCCCACTAATTCCAGCTTTGCCAATCTGTCATTTATTGCTCCCTGGGAGTTAATGGTAAAAAGTCAAGGACTAGAACAAATTCTCCAAAATCCCTGGGGTGCCAGTTGGTTTCAGACATTTGCTCAAGTGGCTGACAAGGCCGATATGAATACGGTCTCGGCCCTCATTAAGCATGCTAAACGGAATAGGGTCGGTAAGGAAGGAGCGCGGAATAATCCTGAGATTTTCCTTCAACCGATGAGAAACTGGCATCTGTATTCCGAGTTTAAGAACGGCATTACGTCCGGTGGTCGCATTCAATATGTTTGGTTATTTGGCATTATTGGCCTGTTTGTGCTGCTGCTGGCCTGTATCAATTTTATGAATTTAAGCACGGCTCGCTCCGAGAAACGAGCTAAAGAAGTAGGTATCCGTAAAGCAGTCGGTTCTGTTCGGAGTCAACTGGTAAGTCAATTTTTTAGCGAATCGCTATTAGTTGTAATCATTGCTTTTTTGCTGTCCTTGCTGTTGGTACAGCTCATCCTTCCTGTTTTCAATGAAGTGGCTGATAAACAGATGGCAATTCTTTGGGAAACGCCTGCCTTCTGGCTAATAGGCGTAGGATTCAGTCTGCTTACGGGCCTGATTGCTGGTAGTTATCCGGCATTGTATTTGTCGTCATTTCAGCCCGTCAAAGTCCTGAAGGGCCGGTTTCGAGTTGGTCGGTTTGCCGCCGTTCCCCGTAAACTATTAGTGGTCGTTCAATTTACCGTATCTGTTACGTTGATCATCGGAACGCTCATCGTGTTTCGTCAAATTCAGTACGCAAAGAACCGCCCGATTGGCTATAACCGAAGTAGTTTGCTGACCATTAATGCGGGCGATATTCGGAATCATTTTCAGGCCTTTCGAGACGATTTGCTAGAGACAGGCGCTGTGTTGAACGTAGCCGAATCGGAAACGCAGATAACCAATACGTATCTGACCAATAGTGGATTGAGTTGGAAAGGGAAAGATCCCGCCATGCAGGAGGAGTTTGTAACGTTGGGCGTAACACAGGATTTTGGCAAAACGGTCGACTGGAAAATTAAAGAAGGTCGGGATTTCTCAACCGACTTTGCGAGCGATTCATCAGGCGTCATCGTCAATGAAGCGGCTGTAAACTACATGGGCATGAAACAGCCCATCGGCGAAACTATAAAATGGGGAGATAAACTGGTACATGTCGTTGGAGTCGTCAAAAACATGGTGACGCAAAACCCGTATGACCCCATCAAACAAACGTTTTTCTACCTCAGAAAAGGCGACCTCAACACGATCATTCTCAAAATTAACCCAAATACGCCGAGTAGCGATGCGATTGGAACAATTGAACGAGTGTTCAAAAAATACAACTCGGCTATTCCGTTTGAGTACAGGTTCATTGATGACGAATACGCCAAAAAATTCGGGGATGAAGAACGGATCGGCAAGCTGGCGTCCTTCTTTGCGGTCCTGGCCATTTTTATTAGCTGTTTAGGCATTTTTGGACTGGCTTCATTCATTGCCGAACAGCGTACAAAGGAAATTGGCGTGCGGAAAGTATTAGGGGCTTCCGTCCTGAATCTGTGGGGATTATTGTCAAAAGATTTTGTGATTCTAGTCATAATAGCCTTTGGTATCGCTACGCCTATCGCTTACTACTTTCTCAACAACTGGCTTCAGAAATATGACTATCGAACAGAGTTATCCTGGTGGATTTTTGCCGTATCGGGCGCTGGTGCTCTGGCGATTACGTTATTGACAGTGAGCTTTCAAAGTGTGAAAGCGGCCCTAATGAATCCAGTACGTTCTCTTCGGTCTGAATAGGAGCGTGGAGCATGGTGCGCGGAGCAGGGGTATTACTATTCCTTGCTCCGCGCACCATGCTCCACACTATTTCAACCCATTTTTCTACCAGTTCACCCCATTTTTCGCCGACGCTTGTGAGTCCCGCTTAGTTTTGGTCAAAAATCAACCAAAGCAATGCGGGACTTGCAGCTTATCCGTCGCTATGAACTGGTATTCGTACTGAGCACAGCGGTTATTTATGTCATCAGGCGATTGATCGAAGAGATTAACCGGATCAACGCTATGGTCGAGATTGCCGAAAGCAACCGGGTTCCTTCGTCGGTTGTTTGGCGAAATCTGGCCATTTATAACCATACACTGAACAACAATATTCCGCTGATTGCGGGTGTGTGTCTCGTGTTGGGAGCGTGGTACATCTTTCATAATCTGGCGTACCCACTCATCCAGGATCGCACCAACGACCAGAAAGCGGGGATATTCATTGTGCTGACTATCATGCTGTTGCTGGCAAGTACGTTCGCATATCATTTCCTAAAGTTACACGTTCGATATCAATACGATACCCTCGACAATATTATCGGTCTGAAGGTGTTTTCGCTGTACCGCAAACGGACGGTTTTAGCTGATGCAATCGGGTTGGGAATTTTCCTGCTGGCCTATCAACTGCTTTTTCAACTATTCAGTTATGTGCATCAGAATCTGGTAACAGAACTTCCTGAGCAGCAAAAACGGATTAGTTACCTGCCTTTTGTGGGGATGATAGCTACGTTGATTAGTCTGGCGTTGGTGCTGAATCTGCCCCCAACCTTATGGCAGGGCGGGAATCGGGACATGTTGATGATATTGGGTATCGGGATTCAAATTCTATTTCTTCAAGCCTATGCCTACGCCTATATTTTACCAGCCTTTCGAGCTCCCCGGTCGTCAGAAGTCGTGCTAATTAGTACTTGCTTACTCTTTCTATTTTTAGCCTACCTGGCGACTACAATATTATGGGCAGCGGCTGCCGGGTTTGTCATGCACTCCGCCGACCCAATCATAGTTACCCTGAGTATTGTTGTACCGAGCGCGCTAGTTATTGCCTATGTACGGACGATAATGAGCAAAGAAAAAGTCGTGCTTCAGACGCAGGTTTCGGCCAAATCGGCAGAACTGTCGAGCTTACAGGCGCAGATAAATCCTCACTTTCTGTTCAACGCACTGAATAGTTTGTATGCTACAGCACTGCGAGAAAACAGCGAAAAAACGGCCGATGGTATCCAGAAATTGGGCGACATGATGCGTTTTATGTTGCAGGAAAATAACCGCGACCGTATTCCGCTCGACAAGGAGGTTGAGTACCTGCGCAACTACATTGAGATTCAGCGGATGCGCATCGACGAAACGCATCCTATCGAAATCCGGGTGAACATTCAGGAACCGAAACGTGCCATTTATCTGGCCCCTATGATGTTGACGCCCTTTGTCGAAAATGCGTTTAAGCATGGCATCCGTCTCCGGCATCCGTCCTGGATTTACATCACCCTGACTTTGGATGAGACCCGCCTGTACTTCAAAGTGCATAACTCCCGGCATCTTAAACAAACAGAAACCGCAGATCGCCACGATCCGGAAGAAGATCAATCCGGCGTAGGGCTCGACAATGTTCGCAAGCGGTTGGACTTGATTTATCCCGGTCGCTACCAACTCGATATTCAGCAATCGGAGCAGGACTATTTTGTGTCTCTGACGCTGGTGTACTGGTGATTTGGTACTGTTAGCTTCGCTCTTTCACTCATTCGCTCTTTCCCCATTGTCTTACCATGAAATACCTCATTACGATCCTACTTCTCCTGTGGCTTATTCCGGTTGTGTTTGGGCAAGCGCAAACGTCGCAGACGCCAGATCTCGTTCAGAAAATCCAGCAAATCGAAACCGGCCTGATGCCGCCCGTACAATTAATTGGTGAATCACCTATTCACTACCCCATCGTCGAGCGGATGCGGCAGCTTCATGTGCCCGCTGTGAGTATTGCGGTGGTCAATAACGGAAAACTGGAATGGGCGAAAGCGTATGGCTATCTCAGCGCCGACAGTCTGCAAAAAGCCAATGTGCAAACCCTGTTTCAGGCGGCTTCGATCAGTAAACCCGTGTCGGCGCTGGGTGCACTGAAACTGATTGAGCAAGGGAAGCTGAGTCTGGATACCGATATCAATCAATACCTCAAAAGCTGGAAAATTCCTTCATCGCGGTTCACGGAGCAGAAACCCGTTACGTTGCGGGGTCTATTATCGCACACCGCTGGACTGACGGTACATGGTTTTGGCGGGTATGCCCAGGGGAAAGAGCTGCCAACTGTCGTTCAGGTGTTGACTGGCGAAAAACCGGCCAATTCGCCAGCCGTCGTTTCAGATACCGTTCCCGGTGTTCGCTGGCGGTATTCGGGTGGTGGGTATGTAGTTATGCAACAGGCCATTACCGATATAACAGGCGAAACGTTTCCGGCGTTTATGCAAAAAACGGTGCTCTCACCACTTGGAATGCAGCACAGTACATACGAGCAGCCGTTGCCCGATGCCAGGAAAGTAAACGCTAGTATCGCCCACTTTGGAAATGGGAAAAAGATTCCCGGCGATTGGCACACCTACCCCGAAATGGCGCCTGCTGGTCTATGGACAACGCCTTCCGATTTGGCTCAGTACATTATTGAAGTCCAACAATCGCTACAAGGGAAGGCTAACCACGTATTGTCAGAACAAATGACAAAGTTGATGCTAACCAAAGAGCTAGGTAACCACGGTCTGGGGCCCGAAGTGAAAGGAGCGGGTAATGCGCTGGTGTTCAGTCATGGGGGTAGCAATGCGGGTTATAAATGCTTTTTATATGGGTTTGCGAAAACGGGCCAGGGCGTCGTGATCATGACCAATTCCGATAGTGGAATGGACTTGATTTACGAGCTGATGCGTAGTGTTTCAGCTGCCTATGGCTGGTCTGACTTCAAGCCTGTTATGAAAAAGCTGGCTCAGGTATCGCAACAGAAACTAGCGACCATGGCTGGAAAGTATACCATAAAAGACTACCCGAAACTCATCCTTCAACTATCTGTAACGGACAATGCCTTACAGGTAAAACAGCTTTGGAATAATTTTGAATTTACCTTACAGCCCGAATCGGATCTTGACTTTTTCGCGAAAGATGACGGTGGCCCGGTTAAATTTGAAGCCGCTCAGGATGGTACCATTACAGGGCTGGTTGCCTGGGGTCGCGAGCATTGGACGAAAGCAAATTAATCAATTGAACATGACCCTTACCGCAATCGCCATCGACGATGAACCCCAGGCTCTGGAAGTCATAAAACTCCATGCCGCTAAAGTCCCGTTTCTGGATTTAAAAGCGAGTTTTACCGATGCTTTTGATGCGATTGCCTGGTTGCAGACCAACCGTGTTGACCTGCTTTTTCTGGATATCAAAATGCCGGATATTTCGGGTGTTGACGTAGTTAAATGCCTGCCTAAAGTTCCGATGATTGTTTTTACCACCGCCTACTCCGACTTTGCCGTGCAGGGTTTTGAGCTGGACGCCGTTGATTATCTTCTGAAACCATTTTCATTAGCCCGCTTCCTGAAAGCCTGCACAAAAGCACTCGATATGCATACATTACGTTCCGATAAAGGGCAGGAGTTCATCTTTGTAAAGACAGGTTACGAGGAAGAAAAAGTGATGCTCGACGATATTCTGTACATTGAATCCGAGGGTAACTATCTGATATTCATGTTGAAAAATCGGAAGCTACTCAGTCGGCAAACAATGGGCGATCTGCTTCAAACCTTGCCGACAGATCGCTTCATACGCGTCCATCGGTCGTTTTGCGTGGCCGTTGATAAGATTGAAAAAATGGCGCGTCAGGAAATTACAGTAGCAGGCCACGCCATTCCAATTGGCGCATCGTATGAAGAAGCATTAATAACGATACGGGCTCGGTTGATTGAGAAATAGGAAAGGAATCACCCCAAATTAGGCTATAAACTGATATGACCCCAACGGGGTCATATCAGTTTATAAATCAATAAACCTATTAAGGTAACGTTTGTAGAGCGCGTCGGGCATCGGCATTCTGCGGATCTAGTCGAAGCGCTTTCTGGTAGCAGACCTTGGCGTTGATTACGTCTTTGTTAGCCTTGTATGCATTGCCCTGCAGGTAAGCAATGTAGGTGGCCTGCGGATAACGGTCTGCCAGTTGATTGGCTAATTTCAGGGCTTCTGCGGCCTTTCCAAGATTAAGTGTTTGCTGGATGGCATTACTCCAGTCCTTGACGGTAAATTTAGTTTCGTCGATCAATTTCCTGTAAGTCGGGTAAGATCGCAAATAGTAAAACGCCGATAGATTCTCTCGCCAGGCCGGTTCGTGTTGCAAGGCATCCTGAATGACAGCGAGGGCCTTTTCATCCTGACCAGCCAGACTATAAGCCGTTGCCAGTTTGCTATAGATACCATACCATCCTTTGACTAGTGTATCGGCTCGGTGCAGCAATCCCATGCCCCGTTCCCGGTTGCCCATGCGTAGTTGAGTGATGGCCTGATTCAGGAAAGGTCGCCCGTTGTGATAATTGAGTAGCCGATGAAGATCATCGAACGGCGTGTAAGAATGATCGACTCGAAGATCGATTTGGTTGAACCACTCATCCTGAGTCTCTTTTACCACAAGAGCCGCCGACTGCTTACCATTTACCTGACCACCCGCTTTTTGCCCCGCAATGAGACTGGCAACCAGCCGTTGAGCGAGGGTTCCGGTTGCTTGTTCATAGGTGTGCGCCATTCGCGTTAAAACGCTGTCGGCCAGTTGGTTCCCCATAACGACATAGCCATTGCCAATTCGATGGCCTGCCTGTCCTTTCATGTAAGTCAGGGAATGGCCTGTAAACGCATAAGCTCGTCCCTGCTTGTCCACGACGGATACTTGCCGATAATCAGCTTGATCATCGGTTTGACGCGTGAAGTTGATAGCTTCTTCGGGCAGTTTTCCCTGACTCAACTGCTTTAGTCCATTGATACCATAATCGGGCAATGTTTCGGCAATGACCGAAATAGCCCCCACACCCGGTTGAATATAGATCGTTGAGTTGCCCACATAAATGTTGTTCGTGGCTACGGCAATTCCCCATTGTTGTGCTTTGGCATCATACGCAACAATCGAAAATGTACTGTTAAACGGTCGTTCGGTTAACAGACTTGGGAGGTTTTGAGCCTGGACAAACAGGGAGAATGTACACCCAAAGCCAATCAATAAGGTTGTGAGGTTTCGTAAAGTAGATGGGTGAGATTGTTTCAGAAAGGTCATTTTGAGTTTATGGAGAAATACTCCGAATCGGCGTTTTTCTCCCCTCTCCCAAAACGGGAGAGGGACTAAAACACACTAAAAGAAACCTTAAACTACCTCAGAGATGGCTCATTATTGAAAACGTTGCACAAGGCTATGGTTTAATCGTCAGGCCACTCTGATCCGCAATTTTTCCCTGAACACCCCAGCCGCCAAAGTTTTCGGAGACCGCGATCCAGAGTTCGTTTTGTCCTTTCTTCAGATCGAGATAAATTTCATCGTAATAGCCAACGGTGCCCAGAAAGCGGTAATCCCTAGACAGGAATTCATCCTGACCTGCATACACTAACCGACCATTGACATACACTTTGGCGCGGTCGCTAAAGCCGAGGTTTAATTTCTTGATCTGCGGTTTATCGGAAACGATTGTCAGTTTAGTGAATACGGTATTGGCTGCTTCGCTACGTTTACGAATTCTGGATACATTGAGTTTTCCTGAGTTTTCGGCAGTTAACGTATTCCAGGTTAATTGGTTAGCGACTGACTGCGGAATCGTATAGTCGGTTTGTAGTAGCTTTTCGTCGAAGGTGCTGGAAACTTGCCAGTTCAACAGAGTACCCGGCTGCGGGCTTGAACTTACCCGCCATCGGTGGATTATCTGTTTTGGTATAGTGAAAATTAGCAAAACGAATAGTTGATGGCGCGCCGTTATCCAGGCTGATTCGACCTGATTTGGGCTCACGTTTCAGCTGGTGAATCACCAAAGATGGTTCAGTTGGATTGCCAATATATACCTCGGCCTGAGTGTCCCGAACAACCAATTTAATGTGCGCCCACTCATTCATGGGATAGTTGACGGTTGTTGAATAGCCGTCGCCATAATAGAATTGCCAGGAATCCTGCCCATTAAAAATGGGTATGTATTGAATCGCGTCAGGATTACCCACCCGATGGGGCCGCAGGTATATGTGCTCAAAATTGTTTCTGTCCTGCATACGAAACGCAAATCCGGGGAAGTTGCGCTCCGGTGATAGGGTCATGTCAAATTCGATGATGCCGTTTTTAAACGTATTGTCTTTCAGAGTAATACGACCATCGGTCAGGCGAATGCCATCTTTACCCTGAAAAGTCTCTTTGGTAACCTTCCCCTCATAAATCCAGGCTGACGAATCGAACGGTACCGTGGTTTGGGCAACTGCCTGACTACCAATTACGACTACTAAAAAAAATACTACTGCTTTCATAGTGAATATCAATCGATGCTGATTAGTCATTGTTAGTTCATCGGTTTACTGGCGGCTGTAGCGGCTTTGGTTACCTTGAAGTTGGCGAAATAACCTTCAGGGGTGTTGCCCAGCCAGAGTCCAACCGATCCTTTTGAACTGCCACGAGCCAGATTCTTGATCTGGTACACTTGCTTACCATCCACGAAAACGGTGGCCATCGGTCCTTTTACATCGATTTTGACATGGAACCATTGCTGCGTTTTACAAACTGGAGCACCCTGATAAACAGCGGCTTGGTAGTCTTGCCAGTTGACAAGGCCGTTGTTGATGGGCATGTATTGCATAGCTCCCAACTGGCCCGACATGAACGGACGGAAGTAAAAACACTCGTAGCGTGGCTCAGTACCAACTTCGTTAAAATGAAAAATCACCCCCAGGAATGAGATCGTCGATTTGGGCAACGGTGTCGCAATGTCCAGCTCGATACTTCCGTCTGAGAAAGTGTAGTTATTGAGGTAGGCGATAGTGGCACCAGTAGCGATTTCCTTTTCGCGAATGAGCTTGATTGCGGGCTTGCCTAAGTAATCAGCCTTGGCTGTCTTTCCGCTGAATGTCCATTGCCTGGTCGAAAAGTCGCCGTAATTCTCAACCGACTGGGCGATCGTTTTCAGGCTGATCAAGCCGATAAGTGACGTCAATACAACGATTTTCATGATTTTGAGGGTTTATTGATAAATGGAACGATTGCTTCCCAGACCGCCGGGAAGTTGCAATAGAGTACGACATGTCCACAGCCTGAAATAATGGACAAGGTGCCATGCTGAAAAATCCGGGCTGTTTCGACGACTTTTTCAGTCTTGAAATAAGGGTCTTTGTCACCCGCCATGACCAGAACGGGGCATTTGATTTGGCGAATAGCCGCGTCGGAAATGAACGTCGGCTGATTCCAAAGCACGTCAAGCTTATCCAGTAACTCGCTCCACCGGCTCGCGTCGGGCATAATCGCCTTTCTGGATTTTACGAAATCGGGAGCCATCTTGTCCAGCCGTTCGGGTGTCATTTTACCTTCTTCCTGAACGGACAAAACGCGGTCAGCTGATCGTTGGGGTGATCCAATGGCAACCAGTTTTCGAACCAGCTCGGGGTGCGTAGCCGTGAGGTTATAGCCCGTTATTCCGCCATCACTGAAACCAAGTACGAGCACGCTATCTTTGGTTATACTCCTGATGACGGCAAAGGCATCGTCGGCGAGTTGCTGGTACGAAAACGCCTTGGTACCAATCTCCGATTTGCCATGTCCACGAGTGCCAATCGCGATGACCTGATGCGTTTGGGCTAGCTTCGGAATCAGGAATTCGTATTCATCAATGTACCCGAACAGGCCGCCATGCAGGAGCACAATAGGTTTGCCTTTTCCATAGAGTTCGTAGTAGATTTTGGCATCGCCTACGTTGTAATAGTGGCCAGCTTGTAGATTGTTGCCGTATGGGACTGCGGTTTGGGCATTGACTAGATGGGCAAGCATCAGAAGCAGAAATACAAAGACTTTCGGCCGTTTTTTCATCGTTTGTTTCAGTACATTTGGTTAATTAAGCGCGAACGAAAACAAACTTGCGAAGCCCGTCACACAAGAGCCATTCAATGGCGTTCAACTTCTGTTCAAGTTTGCACAAGAGAGTAAGTGGTTGATGAGTAGGTTTTTATGATTACGCAACAGGAAGATAGAGAACTCACCCGCTGCCGTCGGTTGATTGAGGAGAAAATAGGCTGGGGGAGAAGCGACGGTTGGTCTACCCAGGATTTTGAGCGGCTTGGTGAGCAGATTGCCGATCAAACGGGCATCTCCTTAAGTGTGACCACCCTAAAACGAGTCTGGGGACGCGTGCGCTACGATTCTGCCCCTACAGCTACCACGCTCAATGCCCTGGTGCAGTTTGTTGGCTATGAAAATTGGTCGCATTTTAAAGATGCCCCGCAGAATGATTTTCCACAAGACGGTTTGCCTCAATACGAGTCGATTGTCCAGCCTGAGCATCTAAAAAAAATGCCGGCGGTTGTGCCAGAACCGGTTCAATTGCGCCGTTCATCTGACAAACGTCGCTGGTGGATTGGGGGTGGGTTATTGGCTGGAATCGTCGGGACGCTGGTCTTTTTTCTGAATTATGCTACGCCAGAGCCACTCTCTTCTGCCGACTTCTCATTCAGTAGCCGACCGGTGACGAAAGGGCTTCCGAACTCGGTCGTTTTTCACTATGACGCTACAGCCTCGCCCACCGATTCGGTATTTATCCAACAATCGTGGGACCCGAATCGGCGCGAGTTGGTACCAAAGAATGGTCACGAATACACCTCTATTTATTATACGCCGGGCTACTATCGGGCCAAGCTGGTGATAGGCAGGCAGATCGTGAAGCAACACAATCTGATGATTCTGTCGGATGGCTGGCACGTAGCTGTTATGCGGAATCCCGTTCCGGTTTACGTTAAACCCGAAGAAGCTATCCATAATGGTGCCCTGGGTTTGTCGGTTGCAGCTATTGAGGCCCATAATATTCCGATGCAACCCCAGCCCCCAACAGTGCTTTATCGCTATGTACGTGAGTTTGAGCGACTCAACGCCAGAAATTTTGTATTCGAAACGCGGGTGAAGAATGACTTCAGAAAAGGGTCCTCGGCGTGCCAGCATGTTCATATCTTAGTGCTGTGCAAAAATCAATACTTATCGATTCCGCTGTCGGCGAAGGGCTGTATCGCCGATTTGAACTTATACCTGGCTGGCCATTATGCAGAGGCAAAGACCACGGATTTGTCAGCCTTCGGTGCCGATTTGACTAAGTGGGTAGACGTTCGGTGTGAGGTTCGAAATAAACACGTGCAACTTTTTGTGGGTGGTAAAAAGGCGTATGAGGCTATCGCACCCAATGCGTTTACCGATATTGTAGGTGTCAGCTACGAATTTGAAGGCACGGGTTCAGTAGATTTCGTTCGCTTTAATCGACTGGACGGAACCACTGCATTTGAGGATAAATTTTAAAACTACATGAAAGCTATTCTTTGCCGCGCGTACGGCCTGCCCGATACGCTTACACTCGAAGACATTCCCTCGCCTGTGCCTGGTCCTGGCGAAGTGTTGATTCAGACGAAAGCCTGTAGCCTGAATTTTCCGGATACACTTACGATTCGGAATATGTACCAGTTTAAACCTCCGCTGCCGTTTTCGCCAGGGAGTGAATCATCGGGTATTGTGACATCGGTGGGCGAAGGTGTAAAACACGTTAAACCCGGCGATCGTGTATTTACTTTCGGCTCGCATGGCGGATTGGCCGAAGAGCGAATTTCGGATGCCCGAACCACGATTCCACTACCAAAGGGAATGGATTTCATTACAGGCGCATCGACCATGTATGCGTATGGAACGTCGTATCACGCACTGAAAGATCGCGGGCAACTTCAGCCTGGCGAAACGCTCCTGGTTTTGGGAGCTGCCGGAGGGGTAGGTTTAGCTGCGGTTGAATTAGGCGATATGATGGGAGCTACGGTCATTGCAGCTGCTTCCTCCGACGAAAAACTGGCTGTCTGCAACGAGAAAGGGGCTACCTACATGATCAACTACACCAAAGAAGATCTGCGCGAACGTATCAAAGACATCACACAGGGCAAAGGCGTTGACGTCATCTACGATCCTGTTGGTGATAAATGGGCAGAGCCAGCCATTCGTTCGCTGGCCTGGCGAGGGCGATACCTGGTCGTTGGGTTTGCTGGTGGTGAAATCCCGAAAATTCCACTCAATCTGGCGCTGCTTAAAGGAAGCTCGCTGGTGGGTGTTTTCTGGGGCATGTTTACGCAGAAAGAAGCCGCCCTGAGCCAGCAAAATATGCAGGACATTGCCATTTGGGCGATGGAAGGTAAAATTTCACCCTATATCTCGAAGCACTATACATTGGCCGAAGCTCCGCAAGCGCTCACCGACATGATGGAACGTAAGGTAATCGGTAAAGCGGTCGTAGTCTTGTAAAAACATTATCTATTTTGCTCATGTTAATGGCAAGATAGTTTCCTGTTTTAAAGCATGGGTAAAGGTTTACGGGGTAGATGGTTACTGCTTATCCTGCTGATCGGGAGCCACTTTGGTAGTTATGGTCAGGGACTTAGCCTGTTAGGTATTCCGCTGGATACATTGTTGAAAACCAAGATCCCACGGGTTGATCGAGCGTACATAACGACCTATTATCGGCAGTTACATTTTTATATTGTCAGCGACCGGCAGGATTATACGTTGCGTGTGGCTGGATCGCCCAATTCATTAATCTATAGGCCCAACCTGGCCTGGACCCTCGGGCCGGGTATCAACTACAAGTGGTTCGGAACGGAAATAACGGTTAAGCTTCCTTTTTTCGGTTACAACAACGATCTGAGGGGGAAGACAAAACCATTTGGGATTACTATCAATTTAAACAACCGACGATATTGGTTATCTACCCAGTATCAGTTTTATCGGGGTTTTTATATCAGCAATCCTGACATTCTTGAAGCAAACTGGTTTGACCATCATTCCGCCTATCCATATCGGGACGATCTGCGAAGTCAGACTGTGTCAAGCCGGTTGTTATATCAGTTTAATCCGCTACAACTCTCGACTCCTGCTGCGTTGCTTCAGCGCGAGGAGCAACGCAAAGGGGCAAGTTCCTGGAACGTTGGCACATCGCTAACCTATCAGCTCATTCGGGCTGATTCATCGATAGTACCTTCGGCATTGCACGATGATTTCCGGCCTGAGTCTCGTTTGCTAAACCTAAAATCGCTGGCCGTGGGCATTGATCTAGGCTATAGCCAGACGATTGTCTTTCGCAAGCACTATTTTATCAGTTTCACCGTACGACCGGGGGCAACGATTTTATTGCAACAAACCCATAACGAGTTGACGGGCACCGAAAGTCGGCTACAGCTTGGCTGGGAGGGAATTGCATCGGCTACGATTGGCTATAGCTCAAGTATCTTTTATGGTGGATTATATGGGTCGTCCACGTTGATGAATCGAACCTTCTCGCAAGGATTAATCAATACTAATGCGGACTATATTCGACTTGTTTTCGGCAAACGAATCCGTTATCAACCTAAAGGCATAATCAAGCAGGTTCCTGGATTATAGCTATTTTTATGGCGATCAATGCGGGCCATTTCATCGTTCCGCTTTTAAGCTGTTTTTAGCATGGATACCGAACCACATACAGAGCGTCAGGATGCAACTCGGTTTGTCCCCTTATTTACTTATTTACGTCTTTTTAAGAATATTCCGTCGGCCGATGTCGATGTGATTCAGCAGGAATTGTCGTATCGGAGCCTGGCTGAGGGCGACTATCTGCTCAAAGAGGGTTCTATTGCTACGAATCTCTTTTTCATTTGCGATGGAGTTGTGCGCATTGTTACCCAGAACGAGCAGGGGCGGGAACTGACTCACTATTTCCTGAAAGAAAACCAACTGGTAACCATTCTGGACAGTTTCAATCGGGGTGTTCCGGCCAGAGAAAGTATTCGGGCGGCTTGCCCTACACAAGTGATTGTCCTGCCGAAACGCAGTTTATTGCTTCTCTACGATCGCTTCCCTTACCTGAAAGAGCTGATTGATAAACTGACGCAACAGACACTGCTGTACAAAATTCAGATTCGGAATGCCTATTTAGGGGAGGATGCCATGACGCGCTATCAACAATTTTTAATCCGCCAGCCGGAGATTGCGTTGCGGGTGTCCTTACAGAGTATTGCGTCGTATTTAGGCATTACCCAACAATCGCTGAGCCGGATTCGAAGAAATAGCTTTTAAAAACGGAATTGGTGAGACAGACATACGCCATATCTCCAAAGATATGGCGTATGTCTGTCTCACCAATTCCGTTTTTACCATTTGGTAAATGAAACTCCCGTTCGCTGAGGGAAATTTGCTGCGTCAAAAGCAAATAAATCAGGTTATGAATCAGCAAACAGTGAACGGTTTTTTAGTTGGGAAACGAGTCGTATTAATAGGAGGGAGCTCAGGTATTGGGTTGGCAACCGCCAAAGCAGCCGCGGCAGAAGGGGCACAAGTTATTATTGCATCCAGCAATCAACAACGTATTGATCAGGCTTTAACCGAACTGCCAGAAGGTAGCGAAGGGTATCGTGTGGACTTAACCAATGAGCAGGAAGTCGTCGGCTTTTTCGATCAGATAGGCGGATTTGATCACCTTGTTTATACGGCTGGAGAAGGGATTAAATTAAGTAATCTTGCCAATGCACAACTTGATGAGGCTCGTTCGTACTTCAATATTCGCTATTGGGGTGCGTTTATGGCCGTTAAATATGGATATCCGCATATGAGTAAAGACGGCTCCATTGTGCTGACTAGTGGTATTGCCAGTCAGCGACCCAATGCTGGCTGGTCGTTAGGTGCGAGCATTTGTGCCGCTATGGAGGGCTTCACCCGAGCCATGGCGATGGAACTTGCGCCAGTGCGTGTCAATGCTGTATCGCCGGGGGTAGTAAAAACCAATTTGTGGTCGGGTATGTCAGACGCTGATCGGGAGGGTATGTATAGCCAGATTGGAAGTTCGTTGCCCGTTAAACGGGTTGGCGAAGCGGAGGATATTGCACAAACCTATCTATATCTACTAAGACAGCCATTCAGTACTGGTCAGATCATTACGGTTGATGGTGGAGCGGTGCTGGTGTAGAAAGGTTTTATCATTGATTTATTTTTTGTCATTCCGACCTCAGGAGGAATCTCAAGCTTGATTAATATGAAGCTTGAGATTCCTCCTGAGGTCGGAATGACAAAAAATAGGTTGCAAATTTTACGGAAAATAGCAACCTACTTTTTCGCTGGCTTTGCACTCATGTAAAACGTCAACTTGCCGCCTTTCATAATGTCTGTATGCGTAATGACGGGCTGGGTTAGTTCCTTTCCATTCAGCAGTACCTTTTGCACATACACATTTTTGTCGCCCTGATTGATGGCTTCGATGGTAAATGTCTGCCCATTTTCGAGATTCAGACGGGCACTTTTGACCGAAGGGCTGCCTAGCGAATACTCTTCTGAGCCGGGTGCTACTGGATAAAATCCCATTGACGAGAACATGTACCAGGCACTCATTTGCCCACAGTCGTCGTTGCCGCCCAAACCGTCGGGCGTGGATTTGTACTGCATGTTGAGGATCATACGGATACGTTCCTGTGTTTTCCAGGGCTGCCCCGCCCAGTTGTACAAATAGGCAATGTGGTGGGCCGGTTCGTTGCCGTGAATATACCCACCAATGATTCCTTCGCGGGTAATGTCTTCGGTTTCGGCAAAAAACTCATCTGGCAGATGCATCGAGAAGAGCGAATCGAGCCGATTCGCAAACTTTTTAGGACCACCCATTGCCTGCATTAGAGCCGCTGGATTTTGCGGAACGAAAAAGCTGAAATTCCAGGAATTGCCTTCGATAAAACCCTGTCCTTCCGTTTTATAAACGTCGAATTCGGGTTTGAACGAGCCATTGGCCAATCGGGGACGCATAAACCCAATGGACGTATCGTAAACGTTCTTCCAGTTTTCGGAACGTTTCAGGTAGGTGGCGTATACATCAGAGCGATTCAGCTTCTTGGCTAATTGGGCAATGCACCAGTCATCATACGCATATTCCAGCGTATTTGATACGGAGGTTCTATTGGCGCTTTCAGGAATATACCCTTTGTCGATATAGTCTCCAATACCTTCATAATCACGATGGTTGGAGGTGGCAATACAAGCGTCAAGGGCTTTCTGTGCATCGCCTTTAAATGTTCCCTTGATCACTGCATCGGCCAGTACTGATACGCTGTGGTATCCGCTCATGCACCAGTTGTCGTTGGCGTAATGCGACCAGACAGGCAGCATTTTTAGGGTGCTTTGGTCGTAATGAGCCAACATGGATTGTACCATATCATTGTTCCGTCCGGGCTGAATCAGATTGAAAAACGGGTGGAGTGCCCGGTATGTATCCCAAAGCGAGAACGTCGTGTAATTGGTAAACCCAGATGCCGAATGAACGCCCTGATCCAATCCTTTATACTGGCCATTGACGTCCATGTACATCGTTGGGTTAATAAACGAGTGATACAGTGAGGTATAGAAATTCACTTTATCCGTTTCAGAAGCATCGATCTGGATTTTAGTTAACTCTTTATTCCAATCAGCCTGAGCCCGTGCTTTGGTTTGCTCGAAGTCCCAGTGCGGGATTTCGGCTTGCATGTTGGCCAACGCGTTCTCCTGACTAACCGGCGAAATGGCCATCTTCAACTTTATTTTTTCTCCTTCATTCGTATCGAAATCGAAATACATACGGATTTTCTTGCCCGCTATTTCCGGGAAGTTTTTCGTCTGGTCGAATTTGCGCCAGAAGCCCTTGTAGACCTGTACTTTATCCAGATTTTTCTGGCCATAAGATTTAAACGGTTTCGAGAATGATAGGGCGAAATACACCGTTCGGGTACGTGCCCAGCCGTTCGTTTGCCGGTAACCCGTTATCAATGTGTCATTTACCACTCGTACGTACGTCCAGACACCTTTATCCTCATAATTGTAAATGCCATGCATCAGATCGAGAATAATGTGCGACTGATCAGATTTGGGAAAGGTATACTGGTGAAACCCAACCCGATTGGAAGCTGTCAATTCAACCGTAATGGCATGGTCATCGAGTTTGACTTTATAATAACCCGCTTCGGCCACCTCGTTCGCGTGGGAAAACGCTGATCGGTACCCGCCCTTTGGATTCGACGCCACTCCTGGATTGAGTTGCAAAGCGCCCTGCGTTGGCATGATTAAAAAATCGCCCAAATCCGAATGGCCAGTGCCACTGAAGTGCGTATGACTAAACCCAACAATCGTTTTGTCTTCGTATTTATAACCCGCGCAGTACCGGTAAACATCGCCGTTGTACTTGCCATTGAACTCATACGATAATGTATCCGAATCGGGACTTAATTGAACTGACCCAAATGGCACCGTAGCACCCGGAAAGGTGTGCCCCATTTTTTCTGTGCCAATCAATGGGTGGACATAGGGAACAAGATTCTGCTGGGCAAAGGAGATAAAAAAGAGAAATTGAAAGAGGATTGTAAAGCTAACTTTTGTCATTTTTTGAAGGGATATCCATTGGCTCTGGTAATGGGATAAAAAGGTACGAAAACCTTTCGGAAGTGCCAGAACCTATCTGCAAATACCCCCCCCTGAAGGGGGCTCTGCTCACCAGTGAACTAAACCCCCTTCAGGGGGGGGTATTTGTAACTGTGCGAAACGGCAATAACCTGTGCGAAATCGCACGTTTTTTTATTGCTGTTTTTTGTTAACTACTTGATTGGTAGTTGCATAACTGCTGGCACACTCTTTGGCCTTCTATCTGTGTAATACAACACAGAAAATGGATAAAGAACTTGCCCCAGAAATTGCCAATCGTGGCCGCAATCGGAACCTGCTCATTGGGGTAACGACCGTTGTGGCGTTGGCGCTGGTCATTCTCTGGACACGGAACGCGCTCAAAACCTCTGTCGAAGCTGATCGAATTCGCCTTGCAACCGCTGAAATCGGCCCGGTCGAAAACTCCCTTAACGCAACAGGCGAAGTCATTCCGGCTTATGAGCAGATTTATACCAGCCCCATTCGGGCCAGTATCCGACGCGTATTACTCATGCCGGGTACGTCAGTAAAAGCGGGTCAGCCAATTCTGGATCTCGATAAGTCGCTCACCGAAATTGAACTTGAAAAACTCAATGATCAACTGGCGCTGAAACGGAACGGCATCGATCAG
This sequence comes from Spirosoma arboris, assembly GCF_009754945.1. Classification (GTDB taxonomy): domain Bacteria; phylum Bacteroidota; class Bacteroidia; order Cytophagales; family Spirosomataceae; genus Spirosoma; species Spirosoma arboris. Next base: position 194,441 of record NZ_WPIN01000012.1, on the reverse strand, counting down.
CTACGTATGAAACTGAATAAAAGCCTGTACGATGCCGAGGTGAACGATCAAATAAAACTGCTCAATATCAATCGCTTACGGGCTGATCTGGAAGGCGCCAAACGGTTGCAGAAAGTAGGAGGAAGCACTGGCGAAGATGTGACCCGCGCCGAAAATTCTCTTCGTGTAGCCGAACTGGAGAAAAAGCAGTTAGAAAACGACCTCAGCTACAATAGGCAGTCGATGAGCGCCAGCCTGCGCGAAACGACGTTACAGGCGCAGATTGAAGAAAAAAACCTGAAAGAGTTAACCCATAAACTAAAACAGGCCGACATCATTGCCGACCGTCCGGGCGTGCTGACTTGGGTGAATGAGAATATCGGTTCGGCGGTGAACGAAGGCGAAATGCTGGCTAAGCTGGCTGATCTGGCCAGTTTTCGAGTGGAAGGATCATGCTCTGATGTGTATGCCGATCAGGTTAAAGTGGGGTTGCCGGTTACGGTTAAAGTAAACGAAACCAATCTGCGTGGGCTAATTACGCAGGTAAAACCCGCGGTGAAAAATGGAATCGTACAGTTTGTGATCCAATTGGATAACAGCCACCACGCGTCTCTTCGCCCGAATATGAAAGTAGAAGTATTCGTCATCACTGACCGGGTAGCGAAGGCCGTACGAGTAGCGAACGGGCCTGCGTTCAAAGGCAAGCGAACACAGTACGTATATGTGTTACCGAAAGGAAGTCAGGTGGCGCACCGTAGGGAGATCGCGCTTGGTTTGTCTAACTTCGACTTTGTAGAAATAAAGTCAGGAGTCCAGCCGGGCGAACAAATTATCCTGACGGATTTGAGTCAGTACGAGCATCTGGAAGAAATCACCATTGAGCCAAAACACTAACCCAGACTCGTTATGAACCGCTTTTTTATACTAATACTTGGTTTGCTTAGCCTAGTTGGACAAGTGTCGGCACAAACCATGACCTTGAACGAGGTTTTGCAACTGGCACAGGCACAGTCGGTATCGGCGAAACGGGCCAATACGCAACAGCGCACCAACATCTGGGCCTTCCGCTCGTTTCTGGCGCAGTACAAGCCACAACTTAGTCTGGATGGGTCGTTGCCTAATTTTACACGCTCGTATATACAGGTAACCCAGCCCGATGGCAACATCCAGTTTGAGCCGGTATCGTATAACAACTCGATCCTGAATTTGTCGTTGAGCCAGACGATTGCCCCGACAGGTGGGACTATTTTTGTCCAGAAGCAGCTCCAGCGGTTCGATAACTTTATTCAAAATACCAAGCTCTACAATGGGATTCCCTTTGGTATTGGCTTATCGCAACCGCTGTTTCAATTCAACCCGATGCGTTGGGATCGAAAAATTCAGCCGCTGTTATTTTCCGAAGGAAATCAGCAACTGATCGAATCGCTGGAACAGGTTTCACTGAACGCGACAAACCTGTATTTCGACCTGTTGGTATCGCAGGTAAATCTGCAAATTGCCGAAACCAACCGGGTGAATAATGATACACTTTATCGGATTGCTTTACATAAGCTTGACCTCGGCAAGATTTCGCAGAATGATCTGTTACAACTGCAACTAAGCGTCCTCAATGCCGAAAAAGATCTGGCATCGGCGCGACAAACAGCAGCGGTGGCTTCGCTGAAACTGAAAACGTTTATAGGCTACCGCAATGAAGAAAACGATCGATCGGTCATTAACCAAACACGACCGCTTGAGTTGACCATCCCTAACCAGATTCCTGACCTGACCGTCGATGTGAATCGGGCGATCAGCGAGGCCACTGCCAATCGGGCGGCAGCCATCGCGTTTAAACGACGGTTGCTGGAGGCCGAACGTGATCTGGAAAAAGCCCGCAAAAACAACGGCCTGAACGCGACACTTACGGCGGGGTATGGGCTATCGAATCAGGGCCCCAATCTCCTTGATGTGTATGTGCGTCCGCAGAACCGCGAATACGTCTCGCTCCAATTCACATTGCCCATTATGACCTGGGGCCGGGCGCAGGCAATTGTCGAAACGGCTAAAGCGAACCGGGAGCTGGCGCAGCAAACCGTAGAGCAGGACAAGCTAACCTTCGAACAGGAAATCTTTACGCAGGTAACACTCTTACAAATGCTTCGGCAACAAGTGGTTCTGACTGCTAAAGCTGACCAGATTGGCCAGAATCGCTACCAGATTGCGCAGGATCGCTTCAAACTGAGCGACCTCAGTGTGACCGATTTAGGAATTGCCACGCAGGAGAAAGACCGCGCCCGACGTGATGCGACCCTGGCTTTACGCGATTACTGGCAGGCGTTTTACACACTACGCTTATTGACATTGTATGATTTTGAAACGAACCAGAAAATAAAATATTAGCTCACTTAACCTCACCCCCGGCCCCTCTCCTGAAATCAGGAGAGGGGAGTTGTTAACGTCTAGCTTGATTTCTCAAATCTATTATTGGTAAGACTTAGGCTAAAGTTGGCGTTTATGACTTCCGTTGCTCCCCTCTCCTTGTTTTAGGAGAGGGGCTGGGGGTGAGGTTAACCCAAAACAAAAAACCATGATCAACCTCCAAAACATCGAAAAAGTCTATCGCACCAGCACCATTGAGACGCTGGCGCTGAACAACATCAACCTGGATATTAAGAAAGGTGAATTCGTTTCCATTATGGGGCCGTCGGGTTGCGGTAAGAGTACGCTGCTCAACGTAATGGGCCTGCTCGATGAACCCTCCAAAGGCACTGTACAACTGGATGGGCAGCCTGTAACGAAGTACACCGATAAGGAGCTGGCTCGATTGCGGAACCAGAAGATCGGCTTCATTTTTCAGAGCTTCCACCTCATCAACGACCTGTCGGTAATCGATAACGTAGAGATTCCACTGCTGTATCGCTCGACCAATGGCAAACCGCGTCAGGAATATGCCAAAGAAGCACTGACGAAAGTGGGCTTGAGTAACCGCATGAAGCACTTTCCGAAGCAGTTGTCGGGTGGGCAGAAGCAGCGGGTAGCTATTGCCCGCGCCATTGTTGGTAATCCCGATATTATTCTGGCCGATGAGCCCACCGGTAACCTCGACAGTGCGATGGGCAACGAAATCATGAATATCCTACAACAACTCAACGACGACGGCGCTACCATCGTGATGGTTACCCACGACGAACAAATGGCCAAACGCACCCACCGACTTATTCGCCTTTTCGACGGAACGCAAGTTTTATAAAGAGCGAAAGAGTGAATTAGTGAAAAAGCGGAAAGGCTGGATCACTAGTTCGCTCTTTCACTCATTCACTCTTTCGCTATTAGTCATGCTACTGAACTACATCAAAATCGCCTGGAAGGTGTTGCTGCGGCATCCGTTCTACACCTTCATTACGCTATTCGGCATTAGTCTGACACTGACCGTGTTGATGGTGCTGACCTCTTTTTTAGATCACCTGATCGGGAGTCATTACCCTGAAAATAAGCGGGATCGAACGCTCTATATCATGCAAATGACTCAACAGGATTCGAGTCGGACGTCCCGGCAGTCGGGGCCTATGAGTTTCAAATTTCTGACGGAGTATGCCAAATCGCTGAAAACCCCTGAACGGGTCACGATCTGCACGTTTATCAATAGCTCGAATGCTTATGTGGGTTCGCAGAAAATTAAACTCAATACCAAATTCACCGATGCCGATTTCTGGCGGGTAACGGATTTCGAATTTCTGGAAGGCAAACCCTACAATGAACAGAATATTGCCAATGGCGAAAACGTACTGGTAATTACCGACGATTTCAAGAAGCACTATTTTGAGAGCGCTACTGAACCCGTTGTTGGCAAGGATGTCGAAATCGAAAACATTCATTATAAGGTGATTGGCGTCGTAAAAGCCAGCCCGGTTACCCGGCCATTTACATACGCAGACGTTTTCTTTCCGTATACCGCTCCCAAAAGTAATTACCAGAATACCGGTATGCGAGGGGGCTATGTGGCAATGATACTGGCTAAAGATAAATCGGATTTAAAAGCGATTCAGGATGAGTTTCAGAGTCATATCGACCGAATTCCGTTGCCCGGCATTCAGGATGGGTTTAAGTATGCGATACTGGATGTGAAAAGTGAGCCCTATCTGGAAAATTTTGTAGGCACTATTATGGACGGGAACGCGGGGCTGAAGACCATTTTCTTTGGTGTCATTGCGTTTGTTATGTTCATGTTAATGGGTCTCCCGGCAATCAACCTGGTGAACATAAATGTTAGCCGTATCATGGAAAGAGCATCAGAAATCGGGATTCGGAAAGCCTTTGGTGCGCCCGTGAAAACGCTGGTCTGGCAGTTTATCGTCGAGAATATTTTTATTACACTCATCGGCGGCACCATTGCTTTAGGCCTGACAATGATTGTCATTCATCTGATCAATACCAGCGGTATAATTGCCTACGCCGACCTGGCAATCAATCTGAACGTCTTCATTATCAGTCTCTTGGTCTGCCTCATTTTTGGATTGCTATCAGGCGTGTTACCCGCCCTGCGCATGTCGAAATTAAACATCGCTGAAGCGTTAAAATCTTAAAGCGCGAAAGAGTGAATGAGTGAAAGAGCGAAAAGCTGGATCACTTGGTCACTCTTTCGCTCATTCACCCTTTCGCTCTTTAATCATGATCCCCCATCTGTTTAAATTAATCTGGAACAAGAAGAAGACGCATGCTTTACTGATTGTAGAGATCTGGGCGTCGTTTATGGTCCTATTCGGACTGGCAACATTGATTGTTGTGAATGTTGGAAATTATAGGGAGCCGCTAGGGTTTTCCTATGAAAACGTCTGGGCAATAGGCCTTAAAGCGAACCAGGACACGACCGAAATCGCCGATAAACTACAACGCGTCCAGCAACGCCTGAAAGCATATCCCGAAGTAGAATCGGTTTCCCGAATGAGCAGTAATTTTCCGTTTTCGGCCAACACGATGAACAATGGCGTTGAGTATAATAAGCGGAAAGTGCTCGCGGATTTTTACGTAACCGATGAGAATTTTGCCAAAACACTCGACATGTCGGTAGCTAGTGGAAAGTGGTATCGCAATGCGGACAGTGTGGGCAAATACACGCCGGTGATCATTAATCAAAAAACGAAAGAAGGACTGTTTGGTGACGAAAACCCATTAGGGAAAATCATCGGGGAGAAGTTTCGGGTTGTTGGCGTGATCGATAACTTCAAAGCGAAAGGCGAATTTATGACCAATAGACCTGCCTTATTTGAATTGGTCAAGACCGATGCGATCTGGAATGATACCATGCTAATCAAAGTAAAACCCGGCACCGACGCCGTATTTGAAGCTAAAATCGTGAAAGACATCGCGTCTATGATGACTGGCTGGAGCGTGGAAGTCGATTACCTGACCGATTCACGAAAAAACCAGAGCAATCTTGTGTTAGTCCCCATTATTATTGCGCTGGTTGTGAGTGGTTTTTTGCTGATCAATGTAGCGCTTGGCTTGTTTGGCGTCCTGAACCTGAGCATTGCCAAACGACGCGGAGAAATCGGCCTGCGCCGGGCGTTGGGAGCTACGGGCAATGGAATTTCGACCCAATTCATCAGCGAAATCTGGGTACTGGCTACCTTTGCCATGCTGATTGGATTGCTGTTTGCCGCCCAATTTCCGTTGCTGAACGTATTTGACTTACAGGCAAGCATTTATATAATCGCTATCCTCATTGCAGTCGCTATCATCTACGGCATTGTCACGCTCTGCGCCCTGTTCCCCAGCCGACAAGCCGCCATGATACAACCCGCAGTGGCGTTGCATGAAGAATGATTGTTTTTTAGACCACAAATTTATTTGTGGGACATAGAAATAATCGTGGTTGCCAACAGTCGTTTCAACGACTTATGCGGTAAGATGCTGGCCCAGAAATGGTTAAAACCATTGGAATAGACGGGATTTTTAATTCGTGGTTTCCCACAAATAAATTTGTGGGCTGATAGAAAAACATGCTCCTCATCATCGACGACGATATTGCTATTCAAACCTCGCTTTCCTTACTGTTCAGGAAAGAAGGATTCACCGTGCGTGTAGCCGATGGCCCGTTTGAAGCCTTTGAGGTTCTGAATGAAGAAGCGCCGGAGTTGATTCTGCTGGATATGAATTTTTCGGTCGATACCTCCGGCGATGATGGGCTGAGGTTGTTACGTCGGATTCGGGAGCGGCTGCCTAATGTGCCGGTTATTCTAATTACGGGATGGGGGAGTATCGACCTTGCGGTGGAAGGTATGAAGGCCGGGGCGAAGGACTTCATTACGAAACCCTGGCAGAATGACCATTTGGTGCAGTCGGTCCGAACGGCGCTAAATCTGGCACAACCGCTGGCGGCATCGCCAAGTCGCCGTAAGCTCGACCAACAGTTTCGCTTCGATAACATCGTTGGTGAAGACCCGAATCTGCTGGATATTCTGACGACCATCGGGCGCGTGGCCCCAACCGACGCGCCCGTGCTTATTACGGGCGAAAGCGGTACCGGTAAAGAACTCATTGCCGAAGCTATTCACCAGAATAGTCAACGAAAACGCCAGCCGTTTGTAAAAGTCAACTTGGGTGGTATTTCGTCCACGCTGTTCGAGAGTGAACTGTTTGGGCATGTGCGCGGGGCCTTTACCGATGCCAAAACCGACCGCATAGGTCGCTTCGAGCTAGCCAATAAGGGCTCCATTTTCTTAGATGAAATTGGCGATCTTGATCCCGCCAGTCAGGTTAAATTACTTCGCGTTTTGCAGGATCGAACATTCGAGCCGCTAGGGAGCAGCAAGTCACGAACGGTGGATGTACGGGTCATTTGCGCGACCAACCGAAATCTGGAAGAGATGGTCAGTAAAGGACAGTTTCGCGAAGATTTGTTTTATCGGATCAACCTTATCACGGTTCGACTACCAGCTTTGAGGGAGCGCCCTGGTGATATTCCGCTACTGGTAAATTACTTTGTTAACAATCTGAAAACCATCTACAATCGCCCAGATCTGCGAGTGGGTTCAGTGGCGCAGAAATGGTTGAAAAGCCTCGCACTACCGGGAAATATTCGCCAGCTAAAAAACGTAGTTGAGCGAACCGTTCTCCTATCATCCAACGACGAACTACAAACCGAAGATTTCCAACGAAACCTCACCTCAAGCACTAGCCCCATGCCTCATGCCAGCTCCCTGCCACAGGTTGGCACTATGACGCTGGAGGAGATGGAGTATCAGATGATTCAGCGGGCTATGGACTTTCATCATAATCGAGTTGCGAAAGTAGCGAGGGCGTTGGGCATCACCCGTTTTGCGCTCTACCGTCGATTAGAGAAATTTGGCATTCCCTACACAACTGAGGAATGAAGTTACCCCTACGAACCCGCTACCTGATTTACATCTCCGTCATTCATCTTGTCCTCATCGCACTGATTGGCTGGATATTACAGGAAAATAAACTCTGGTTTATTGCGTCAGAAATCCTGATCTTGATTTCAGGGTACATAGCCGTACGAATCTATCGGGCGTTTCAGCAACCGTCGGAGTTCATTGCGTCGGGTATTGAAGCCATTCGGGATAAAGACTTTACCGTCAAATTTGTGCCGACGGGCAATCAGGAAGTCGATGAATTAATAACCGTTTATAACCTCATGATTGATCAGCTTCGGCAGGAACGGACCCGGCAGGTTGAGCAGCAGTTTTTCCTGGAAAAACTCATTGAAGCGGCCCCAATTGCGATCCTGATTTTTGATTTCGATGGGAATGTGGCGTCTGTCAACCCAAAGGCGAGTCAACTGCTATCGGTGCAGCCCAACGAAGTCGTCGGAAAACAGCTGGCTGAACTCGGGTTTTCACTGCTTGCCCAAATCGCCGATCTGGCTGATGGGGAGTCGCGGATTATGAAACCCAATGGACTCGAAACCTACAAAGTGTTACGGTCGAACTTCATGGATCGGGGCTTCCGGCGATCATTTCTGATCATTGAAGAGCTTACACCAGAAATTCTGGCCAGCGAAAAGAAAGCCTACAGCAAGGTAATTCGGATGATGGCGCATGAGGTAAACAATTCCATTGGGGCCGTGAATTCAATTCTCGATGTTACGCATACCTACGTGGCTGATCCCGATGTGCAACACGCCGTCCGGGTAGCCATCGAGCGCAATGACCGACTGAACCGCTTCATGCGTCGGTTTGCTGATGTTGTCCGGTTGCCTCAGCCCCAGAAACGAGCAATGGACATCGGCGAAATTGCCCGTAGTGTCGTTCGATTGATGCAGCCGCAAGCCGAGTTACGAGGGGTTAACCTCCAATTCGTAGCCAAAGAAGCCAATATTCAGGTAGTTGATGTTGAACAGATTGAGCAGGTGCTGGTCAATATTGTGAAAAACGCCCTCGAAGCCTGCGAATCGGGGCAACGCGTCGAGGTAATTAGTACGGCTCGCCATCTCTTTATTCGCGACAATGGGGAGCCAATTCTCAATGATATTGAGGCCAATTTGTTCAATCCCTTCTATAGCACCAAGCCCGAAGGTCAGGGTATTGGTCTAACGCTCACCCGCGAAATCCTCCTAAATCACCAGTTTTCATTCTCGCTCAAAACCAACGAAGACGGCTGGACCGAGTTCCAGATCGAGTTTGCATTCTAATTGAAACAAGACTATCGTATTCGCAAATCGGTTACACTTTATGTGTAAAATAGTATATTAATAAACATTGTAGAAATAATACTAGTTCGTCGGTATAGAGTAAGGATTTTGTTTCACTTTATGTCCGCAGTTTATGACAAGTTTCTACGAGTACAGGCCAAAATCGATCGGTAGAAAAGGCAATCAATTACTTCTTGCCTTCGCTCTAGCGCAAGTAATTACTGTAGCTGCATATGCGCAGACTTACCCCGCTAACTTTAGCCAGATACAAGTCGTGAAAAACCTTGGTGGCCCTACAGCCATGGCATTTGCTTCTGACGGACGCATTTTTGTAACCGAGCAGGGAGGAAATCTACGAGTTATCAAAAATGGAGCGCTCCTAGCTACACCTTTTATATCGCTGACCGTAGATGCCGCTGGGGAACGAGGGCTTATTGGTGTTGTGCTGGACCCTGATTTTGCAACGAATCACTACATCTACCTCTATCATACTATTCCGGGTAGTCCGCCCCATAATCGTATAAGTCGGTATACTGCCAATGGCGATGTTGTCTTAGCGGGTAGCGAAGTTATTATTCTGGATTTAGACCCCTTAAGTTCAGCGACCAATCACAATGGCGGAGCCATGAAGTTTGGAAAAGACGGTAAGCTCTATGTAGGCGTTGGCGAAAATGCGAATGGTGCCAATGCGCAAAACCTGGATACCAACCTAGGCAAGATACTGCGCATCAACCCCGATGGTAGCGCGCCCGCCGATAATCCATTTCCGACCGGATCTGCACAGCGCAAACAAGTGTGGGCCTATGGTGTGCGCAATCCCTATACGATTTCGATTCAGCCCGGAACAGGCCGAATCTTCATCAATGATGTAGGGCAGAGTACCTGGGAGGAAATTAATGATGCCACAACGGGAGGATTGAATTTTGGGTGGCCGAATGCAGAAGGAGTGTGTACCACTCCGTCCTGTACAAGCTATACCAATCCAATTTTTTATTATCCGCATACCGGCCCGGCTGATGGAAGCGGGTGCGCCCTCACGGGTGGAACATTTTTTAACCCAGTCACGACGAACTATCCATCCAGCTTCATTGGCAAATATTTCTATCAGGATCTTTGTAATAGCTGGATAAACAACATCGACTTATCGGTAAATCCTCCCAGCCGATCTTCGTTTGCCACCGGCTTACCAGGCAACTCCCTCAATATATCGACAGGATTAGATGGGAATCTCTATTACCTGAGTAGAGATTCCAGTGCTCTTTATAAAATAATCTATAAACCAACCACCCCCGATTTATCGCCCACGCTTACGCTACCCCAAGCCAATTTTGCTAGCTCGGGCAGTGTAGGCAACTTTGTCGTGGGTCTCTCTGAGGTTAATGGGTTTTCTACTACTGCAGGTAGTGTGGCTATTACCGCCACGGCTCCAGTAGGGTATACCCTTGCGTTTGCTCCCTCCATCACGAGTATCAATGTGTCGGGTGGTACGAATGTAGCAGTGAGTAACGCTAACTGGACTGTGACGAACACCGTGGATAATCGCCAGATTTCATTGAAGATGAAAGCGGGTCAGTCGATCGGGGCAGGTAACACGATTAATCTTGGTTTCAGCATCACCCGAACCAATGCTAACTCAGGCAGCACGGCTAATATCACGATCAATGTGGCCGATGATGCCACCAATGGCTATGATAGCAACATAACGAATAACGTCTACGCCCGCGTCATTTCAGGATTGTAAATGACTTATTACCAGTGCTTGATCAAAATAGAATCCACCAGAATCTATTTTGATCAAGCACTAATTTGCCAAATCTGCACTTAACTCGTCGGCCAACCGGTAACCTGCTAAAGCGACCTGTCGTTGGGCAATGGGCTTAACCGTGGCAACATAGTCTGCCGGTAAAACGGCTCCTTCCTGATCGGTACCCGCCGAGAGGGTATTGCTCCTGTACGCATTATCCTGTGCCAGCTGAAAGCTTTCTCTTGACCAGCTTGTGATGTCCTGTTTACCCAGCTGCGGTAACTGATCCCGATGAACAGCCTTCCGAACCTGAACAGCCAGATTTCGGGCCGACTGGTAATCATCTGCACCCAGGAGCATACCATCCCAGAACGAGTGAAGGTTGATGGTCTGACTGCTCATCAGGACTTTAATTTTGAATAGATTCCCTCCCCGGTCTCCTTCTGGAAACTGCTTGTCAATCAGCGCGGTGGTGTGCAGGGGCATATGTACATCACCCGCGAGGTGAAACAGCCAGCATAGGGCAATCGCTTTGGCACTATCCGGAGCATTACTACGCAGAATCTGCCGATTCATGGCGAATGCCTGCAGAATATTTTCTCCGGTAGCAAGGCTTGTATCGGTTCGGGCTATGCCTTGTTCTGGCGCATACACATAGTTGATATAGTGCCAGGTGGGGTGGTCATAGGCGTTACCCCGTATATCATCGGGCCAGCGAGCGGCCAGCATAAATAGATACTGGTTGCGGTCGTCTTCGGATAAAGAAGGGTCTGCCAGTTTACTGGCCCATAGTTGTTGATAATTCGGATGCTGCCGTAGGATAGCGACAACTCGGGATGCAAGCTGCGGGTTGGTCGTTTGTAATTCGCGATAGGCAATGGCGCCCGTCACCATATGTGTGGGCTTATTCCAGCCATACAGAGGAGTAAACAGGCTCATGCAGGCGAGGAAGAAGAAGACAGCTAAGCGGCTCATAGGTTGTCTGGATTAAGACCTGCAAGGTAAATCCTACCGGATACCTATGCAACTACAAGGATACGTATTGTTGTCAACGGTAGATTATGCTTTTGTTAAGGTGCTTTTACTGTCAAGTACGAGTTTATGAGTAAAGTCTGATCGTTGACTCTGCTTGAATTTCATTAATAAAGTACTGGTCATGCGAAATGACCAGTATGGAGCCGGTAAAATCCTTTACAGCTCTGGTGAGTATTTCCTGACTGGACATATCCAAATTATTGGTCGGTTCGTCCAGGATCAGTACGTCGGGCGAATTTGTACGAACAGCCAGACAGCAAAGCGTTAATTTCATTTTCTCACCTCCGCTCAGGTCCGCGCATTTTCTATCCCAGGCTTCACGAGGGAATTGGTAATAGTGCAGCATCATTTTTAGCTCGTGCTCTAACAGATGGCGCGTATTGAATTGTTGAACCTGCTCAAAAACAGATAATTGATTGTCGAGCATTGAATATTCCTGATCGATATATACATACTGGAAATCGGCAATCGATATGCCACCAACCGTTGGTTGTAAGCGACCCATCATCAGGCTAAGTAGTGTCGTTTTACCCGAGCCATTATTCCCCTCAATCCTGATCCGATCGCCAGAGCGAACCTGGAAACTCAACGGGGATTGCCAGAGAGGTCGATCACCATAAGCGAAATTTATTCCTTTTGCCTCGATCAGAATCTTCCCACTATGTAAATCGGATTTCCGTAGGTCTATTTTTAACGCCTGGGATTCATGTAGTTGCGCCCTGGTTTGCTTCAGATTATCCGAAAGATCATTGATTTTCTCGGCCTGGACATCCTTTAGTTTAGCGGTGCTTTGTTCGGCCTGACTTTTACGACCACCTGCAATAATACGGGGCAACGATTGTTTCTGGCCCTGCACCTTTCCCCTTGCCTCCTGCTTTTGGCGTTGCTCGGCGACATCCCTTGCTTTTTGCTGGGCTTGTTTCAGTGATTTCTGCTTCTCGTCTACCTGCGCTTGTAAAGCATGGAGTTTTCCTTCTTTCTGCTCTTTATAGAAATCATAATTTCCGCCATAAACCTCGATTCCGCCCTTGCTGAGTTCTAATGTGGTGTTCAGCAGATTTAATAACATTCTGTCATGGCTGACCACGAGACTAGTTGCCTTATTCGTTCTGATAAGGTCATAGAGTAATTCACGACTCGCAGAATCCAAATGATTCGAGGGTTCGTCCAACAGGATAATGCCGGGAGAATGAATCAAAATGCCTGCGAGAAAAACCTTTGTTTTCTCACCACCACTCAACGAATTTAGGTTTTGAGAAAGAGACAAATGAGCTAATTTCCAGTAAGATAGGGCTATAGCCACTCGTTCGTCAATAGTCCAGTCATCATTCAGCATGGTAAAATTATCAGGAGATACATCGCCGTCGAGAATGGCATGTAACGCCCCTAACTTCTGATCTACCTGTAAGACCTGCGCAATTGAACAGGCATCGTATTGCCCTAAATGCTGAGGCACATAATAGGGTTTTTCGGAAAGGATAAGTTCACCTTCTGCTGGTTGAAGATTACCGGCAATAACTTGTAATAGCGTTGATTTGCCCGCTCCATTACTCCCCACCAGGGCAGCTTTTTCGCCTGCAGCAATAGATAGGCTGATATTCTGAAACAGGCTTTCCCGGTCAGGATGTACATAGGAAAGTGAGTTCACGACAATACTCATGAGTTTGCTGAATTGACTGTAAAAACGAATGAGAAGAATAGGAACGCAAATAGCCAAACAGCCCAGAAATGGTGTTGGTTATAGCGTGAGATAAGCAACAGTTTGTTGCCCTATAAGGAAAAATGGATCACATGTTTTCTAAGTGGAAATCAATACACAGAACGACAGTGTACTGGCGAATTGACAAAACTGCTGTCAACACGTTCTATTAGGCCAGAACGTAGGATGGAAGGCATCCTTCTTACTTAGATCTTACATGAAGAGATGATATTCGTTTTAACGGCACAAATATAAAACCGTTTCCTGATCCTGACAAACAGTAACTTAATTGGCTTTAGAAACGGTTACTCGAACAAGCTTCATCAGTGAGGTTAGTCATTTCCAGGTCTCTTTTGCAGAAATAGTCGAACTCGTTCTACTTCTGCTTCAAATTCATGTAGAAAAGCGTCCTCTAGCGGCACGTCTTTTTTAAAGCCAGGTTCTACTGCCAGATTCCCCGCCGAATTGGCAATGTTTACCCATCCAATCATCTCATCACGCCACAGCATGGGCAGCGCATAATAGCCCAACTGTCGTTTGGCGGGAGGTGTATAGGCTTCAAATCGGTACAACCAACCCCACAAATGTTCGAAGCGCTGACGATCCCAAACCAAGGGATCGAATGGGGCCAGAAAGCGTACCGTTTCATTGGGTGTATAATCGACCGGGGCCGAAGCTGGCCAGACATACCGAACACCGTCGACAATAGTATGGGCTAAGTCGCCGGATTTTAGTAGCTGCGTAACGATTGATTTCCGACCGTCGAGGGCGGGTGAAGCGCGGGCCAGATGTGATAAAATAGTTCGCAAACTACGGTCGGAGAGGGGGCTAAAGATGGTAGTAATCAACAGGGCTAACTGGCGCAGGCGCTCGGCTGGGTCTACCGAAGGGTACTGGTGAATGGCCAATTCATATAGTTTGATACCATTGTCTCGCCTGGCTACCCGCAAAAGACCCCGGTAATGGAGCGCCTGCAGCGTTCGGGTTGTTCCGGTTGAATAACCGCCCCAGTCATTGATCTCGCGGGTACGACCCAGATAGGCTTCTACTTGACGAGGGTGAATAGGTGGGTTGCTGGCAACAAGATCGAACACGCGCCGGTCAGCCGCACTCAGCTCGCTTTCGGGGCGGGGATGTATTAATTGCCAGGTGGATTTAGGCATGAAGCCGTAAGCATACAGGAAGTCTTCTTCCAGCCTAAGAGAAGGATAATCGTTTTCAAGGTCGCCAACTCTATAGTTGTTAACCCGGTGGCGGAGAATGAGATCCTGTGCCCGTGCGGGTACCCGAATCGGATCGGCCTGAACGAAGCCAAGGCGCTCGATTGCTTCCTGTAAGCTAGTAGGTGGAAAAAGCGAACTGGCAATAGCCTGTTGTCGAAGGGTGTTGAGCGTGTGTTTCACAGGGGTGAATTTACCGGATGGAATTAATAAATTACAACCAATAGCCAGCCAATTCAAGCATATGCAACATAGATCTCCAATCGGAAGTATAATGATCTATCATTTTTGCCCCTTATTCTTACAAAGAAAAAACGTGTTTTGTAGCTTTGGTTAATTTTAAAACCATGCGACAAAACACGTTCCTTGCCAGTTTTTTCTTAGTTGCCTTAAACCTATCGATAAGTGCGTTAGGACAAGTAACCAGTCCCAGTCTATTCAGTTATGACCGACAAACTCCTTTGCCGATCAACGAGTCGATTACAAACCGACAGAAAGACCTCACTATTCGTCAAATCAGCTTTCCTAGCCCGAAGGGAGGTGTAGTTACGGGAATATTGGTAGTGCCTTCTGGCAAGGGACCGTTTGCTGGAGTGGTGCTGGCTCATGGATTACCAAGCAGCGCCAAAGCCTACATTCCCCGAGCAGCTTATATTGCCCGTCATGGTGCAGTGGTAGTCGCTTTAGATGCTCCCTTTGCCCGTCGAAGCGGAGAGGCTCTGACGTTTACCCCTCAGGATAGTAGTGAACAGGTACAGATAATTGTCGATTTGCAGCGAGCCGTCGATTTACTCATTGCTCGTTCTGACGTTGATGCCAACCGGATAGGCTTTGTCGGGCGAAGTTATGGAGGAACTATGGGCGTATTGTTGTCAGGAATAGAATCCCGTGTCAAGAGCTATATTTTATCGGTAGCCGATGGCGGGTTGGTCACTCATTTTACAGATCCGGGCAGTCAGGGTGAAACCTTTCGTTCTCTAAGTAAAGAGCAGCAGGAACGATGGCGTGCCGCTATGCTACCGCTAGAACCCATTCATTATCTGAAGCAGTTGGGAGCCACTAAATTCCTCTTTCAGAATGGCCGGCAGGACTCAGCCATTCCTATAGCGAATGCGACTCAACTGCATCGGGCGGCTCCTGACCCCAAGACGATCAAGTGGTATGATACCGGGCATGATCTAAATGTGCAGGCTTATCTGGATCAACTCAACTGGCTTCATGAAACAATTGGTACAACTGCTGCTGGCCCTACGGATCACGATGCCCCTGTCGTTACACCAGCACTCGACCACAAATGAGATTGATCCTTTTCATCTGGCTGTTAAGTGAGTGGATAGCAGAAGCAATCCCGCAGATTCACTACCCTGCGAGTTCGGTTGGGGCATAGCCAAAACGCTTTTTAAAGGCATGACCAAAATGGGAGAGGTTCTCGAAACCAACCTCTAAATAAACGTCGGAAGGTCGTCGCTTTTTCTCTCTGATCTGATAATGAGCGAGCTCCAGTCGCTTGTTTGTAATCCATTTTTGGGGAGTCGTCTGGAATGTCTTTTTAAAATCACGCTTGAACGTAGTCAGACTGCGGCCTGTCAGGTAACCGAATTTATCCATCGTCATGTTGAACATGTAATTCTGCTCCATAAAATCGGTCAGGCTGATCTTGCCGGGTTCGTCAAAATTGGCCAGCAAATGGTCGATATCAGTATCAATCGTCCGAAGGATGTTAATCGCTTCGTCGATTTTTATGGCCGCAATCACATCAGGCAGTGATTCGTTCAGATCGAAATAGGGAATCAATGAAGCCAGGCAACTTTTCAGCAGCGGGTGCCGATCAAATGTGCGAAATGCAGGCGTTGGCATAGGCTTAACATCAACCCTGTTTTTAGCATAAAAATCGGTTAGCCGCTTTGGCGTAAGATGCATTACCGCCGACTGATGTGGCAAGCCATCTTTAGGATAATTAATAACCGTAACCAGTTGATTTCGGGGAAACAACAACGTGTCGCCAGCCCCGAACCAAAAGGTATTCTCTCCCTGCACAATCTTCGTTTCGCCCGAAATAAACCACACCAACAAGTGGTGTTCAAACAACACATCGGCCTTATAAAACTTATCATCGAAGCGCGATAGCTTCAAATCAGGATGTATGTAGTGCGCTTGATATCCCACGATTTTTAAGTTTCACGTTCCCCCCACGTTCTCGCTTGGCTTCGCCGAGTGAGGACTATTAGTTCAAGGGCCTCTGGCCCGTTTTTGACGTAATATTCACTCCGGCCAGAGGCCGTTAAAAAGATAACCCTCACTCGGCGAAGCCAAGCGAGAACATGCGACACCCGTCTCCCGTTTTGGGAGGTCCGCCGTTGCGGGAGGGGCCGGGCAAGCCCCCCAACTACCTTCAATCTGCTTTAAACAGCACTCCGGTTAGCTCCTCGCTTAAGGTCCACAATCGTTGCGCATTTTCCGCATCGACCGAATAAGGCTGTACACCTCGAAGGGTTGAAGGCTCATCATATCGATGGTCAATCGTGCCCAAATCTAACTCGGCCACATCGGCATCTTCGCAATACACACCGCCTATAGCCGTTAGCTGCGGGCTTGTGGCACACCAAACGGTTGTCGCTGCCCCTTGCGGAATGGTCTTTAATTTCCTCGCGACATCTGGGAACAGATTTCCATTGGCGTCATGGGTACCCATCCGTTTAAATAAATCCATAGGGGCAACTCGACCCAGATCGGTGCCGTTTACCGAACCGGGGTGGAGTGAAAAGGCACGCACATCGGCATTTTTACCGCGATGATCCAATTCTACGGCAAACAGATTGTTCGCTGTTTTCGATTGCCCATAACCCATTAACGTTTCGTACTCATGGTGCTCAAAATTGGGGTCCTCAAAATTGAATGGCGCTATCTGGTGGCCGTACGAAGATACATTAATAACTCGTGCTCCGCCCGCTTTTTTCAGAGCTGGCCAAAGTCGGGCAGTGAGTTGGAAATGACCCAGATGATTGGTGGCTAATTGTGATTCGTAGCCTCGTGCATCCCGCTGGAGCGGCACCCACATAATACCCGCATTGTTAACCAGAATGTGAAGCACACTATCGGTTGCCAGGAATTTTTGGGCAAACACATCAATCGAAGATGGGTCCATCAGATCCATCGCTTCGATGGTTACGCGCTGGATTCCTGCCAGATTCGTTGCGGCTTTGGTCCGATCGCGGGCGGGTACGATGACTTTAGCCCCTGCCTCGACAAAAGTTTTTACGGTTTCCAGGCCAATACCGGCATAACCGCCGGTTACGATGGCCGTCTTTCCAGTAAGGTCGATTCCGTTAATAACGTCAGCGGTGGTTGACGTAGCGGTGAAGCCTGAATGGATTGGCTTCTGGAGAACTCCATTGTAATTGTCTACTGTTGTTGATTGTTCCATTGGTTGACTGCTAACTTGTTGGAACAAAGGTAGATTGGTCGAATTTTTAGGGTTTTGTTTTAAAGACCGAATTTATTGGTTTTAAAGGCCACTGCGGAACGCCTTGTTAGGTGATTATTTTGGTACATGTGTATTAAAATCAAAGCGAATACAACAGCTTATTCACTCCGTAAACTCTTCACCGGATTCAATTAGGGCCGCCCGTCGCCCGAAAGCGTACAATGTATGTCCGCAACTGAACAGCATAAGTGGGTTTACTAAAAAAGCTTCCTCAATCTGATTGAGGAAGCTTTTTTAGTACTTTTTAGCAGATTACTTCAATAAGTTTCCGCCCTTAATCGTCGCACCCGTTTATCGCTTTAGGGCTGCCGTTGCCGTAGTGGGCGTGACGGCTAGTACACGAACTGGTCCCAGAAGACCCGACGGCAGTAGGGGTGCATCGGCCCGGTAAAACGGTAAGGTTGTGTACGTGATTTTGCTGGTCACGCCGGGTTGCGCATCACCGATCAGGCGATTGGCCCATAGGTTGGTGACCTTTACCTGAACCGTATTACGACCCGGTTTCAGGGCCTCGGTAATGTCAAGGCGGAAAGGACTCTTCCAGGCAGTACCTACATTTTTGCCGTTGACAATCACCTCGGCGATGTTTTTTACATCACCCAAATCGAGCAGGTAGGATGCGTTTTTAGTCACCGTTGGTAGGTCGAACGTATTGTCATAAATGGCAGTGCCGGAGAAATACTTGATGCCCGGATCGGCATTTTCGGACAACGACGTTAGTTTGGTCATCGTTGCCTGCTGGGGAGCACCCCGACCTTCCTGGAAGTGAACGGCCCAGGTACCGGATACACTGGCGACTGGTGATTCAGTAACAGCAGGCTTGGTATAGGAAGCCACTGTCGCCTTGTCGCCGAAAACGATAAAGTAGGCGTCCCACGACTCGAACTTGAGCGGGACAATCGTGCGCCCGTCTTTCTGTTGGTACGATACTTTCTCCAATTTGCCGGTTTGCGGATTCCACAACTGAGGTACTTTGCCCGTTACCCGGAAGCTGATCTGAGCCTCGTTCGGGTTCTCGCTCCGGTTATCCAGCCAGTAAATATCCGTGTCTTTGGTTTGGCGATGTACGTATAAAATTTTGGCACTAGCCCCAACTATATCCACGTCCTTTTGCACGCCTATCTCGTTCAACACCGCATCTATTGGCTTGGTTGATACATTCGGATTGCTCCAGATCTGGTTCACAAGTGCGGTAAACTCCGTTGGGCTATCGCTTAAACTAGGTGAGCGTTCGGGTTTTACACCGACTACTTTCAGGCCCGCTTTGACTAGTTCGCCTAGTTTTTTGAGGACGGGCAGTGTCATCGTCTTTGCCGAGGCATCCAGCGCCAACAGCCGGTATTGCTGACCGCTCGACGCGACAAGCTTGCCCCCTTCCACGCGAAGTGCAGTCGTTAGCGCAGTCGCGTTAGCAAAGTCGAATGCATAGCCAACTGGTATAGCGGGTAGTTTTTCGGCACATGTCTGCGTGATGTTGTTGTTCTCGCCGTAATAGTATAGCACATCCACGACCGGTTTGCCCTGCTGAAGCAGGAAGCAACTCCGACCCAGGTAGGCCATCCAGACGTTTGCCTGTTCGGCCCAGGTTTCCTGCCGGGTGAAATACTGTCCGAAGGGGCCGAGTGAAAATCCAGGTTTTTTGTCATCAAGCGGCTGGTGTACGGACGTATGCACGACGAAACGGTTCAGTCCTGAAGCCATTTCCATATCAGCCGTACGCTTCAGTTTTTCCGGATACCAGGCAAACGGATTACGTGTGGAGGTCATCGATTCGGCGGCAACCAGATTTTGCCCGTAGATATGCGCTACTGAAGCTGCTTCCCGAATGTCGGCCTCACTGCGAACTTCTTCTTCGTCACCACCAGCCAGACTGCCCGGCGTCCACATGGCCGACATTGGAATATCTGCCTTACGCTTCACATCCATCCCGTCGGCCAGGTAAATTCGGCCATTCTCGTGCGACTCCGTATAGCGTTTCATGCCTCGGGCGTGTAGCGCATCACCGATGACTTCGTAGTGATTTTCGACGATCAGTTCACCAATGGTCTTGCGGAAATCCCACAGAAATTTTTCACTGGCTTCGGCACTTTTCACTACCCGGCCCGCCAGTACCGGAATCCAGGGTTTGAGATCATACCCACGCCGTTTCTGGAACTCTTCGGGCATGGCCTTGGTCCAGGTCATGTGGCCCGCTTCGTAGCTATCCAGCACCATATATTCCAATCCCTGCGGACCCATCTGCCCGCCGGTGGCATCTTTGTACATGTCCAGATACGTATCGATGTACTTTCGGACGGCTACTTTGTCGAGTTTATCCACTTCCAGACCCGTAGCCTCAGGCGAAGCAGGGTGGTTTTTTCGTCCTGTGATCGAATAGCCCAGGCGCATCACCACCCAGTCTCCGGGGGGAGCGGTCCAGTTCAGCGTCCCATCGGCGATCATTTTCGAAGTCAGATCTACTATATTTTCGGTCGGAATCGCGTCGGCGCTGGACTTTACTAACGTCGGCGTGTTTTCTTTCCAGGGGCTGAAACCTGCCTTGTCCTCAAACTTGTCGACGCGGTCGGTATTGTGCAGCACTAATTCGGCCACCTGTACACCTTCTGGTTTTCCTGGGTCCGCATTGCCACCCATCATTGCCGCAAATGGGTTACCAGCAGGGGATAACGTTTTGATCGTAAAGCGGAAATATTTGGCTGTTGTAGGCTCAATGCTCATTGTGTTCTGCGCCACCAGACTGCCCTTAATCGGTACAACATCGCGGAAATTAACGCCATCGTCGCTCACTTTCAGGGTTCGGTTGTCGGGCGCCCCTCTGAATTCAGCCAGTGCACCCCCGCTGCTTGCCCCTACAATCGTAAATGCCTTGAATGTTTGCGGACTGTCAAACTCGTATTGAATCCACATGTCCTGACCCACTTCCATTGGTGGAAGTAATTGGCTTTTTCCTACATCACCGTCGGTTAGTTCGGCAAGCGTAAAGGTGCCACCACTTGAGGTGACTTTGGGGTTGAAGGTCGCCAGCGATTTTTCTGCGGCAGGCAAACGATAGGCAATCACAACCGCATCGGCGTAATAGGTCGGCAGTTCGCCCGTTGGGCCGCTGAAGGCACTCGCAGTGGGCAGGGGCACATTCTGGAAGTTACCCGTTGTAGCTGGAGGCTGGGGCAATTTCCCCGAAAATGGTTTTCCACCTGTTACCCGTGTTTCACTCCAGACGTATTTTTTCATGGCATCGCTGGGCGCTACCCACGGGCCACCCGTTACACTCCAGCCGGGTGAACCAGCAATGGCCATTTCGAGCCCAAGCTTTTTGGCTAGCTCAGTAGTGTGTTTAAACGCATCCTTCCATTCGGGAGTCATGAACACCAGCTTTTTGGGTGTTACACTGGGCGTCAACAAGCTAGCGTCAAAGTTCTGAAAACCACCGATACCCACGCGCTTCATCCATTCGAGATCTTTCGTAATGCCCTCTTTAGTGATGTTGCCGTTCATCCAATGCCACCATACGCGGGGCTTGGCTGCATTGGGCGGGGACTGAAAGCCCTGTTGAAGTGGCGAAGGCTGCCCCACGGCCAAAACCGGGAGCATCCAGGCCAGAAGTACTATTTTTTTCATTATGACTCTTTTTTGCCATCAAAAGCCATACCCTGAGCGTCGAGCTTCATACCTGTTACCTTTTTATCGGCATCCCGCACGAATTGTAGCGTAGCCTGGCCATTGGCATCGAATTTATCGGCTTCTTTTAACGGAGTCAGTGTCCCATCCTGATCACCCGTACTGATCGTGAGTTTTCCCTCTTTTAGGCCGATTGTAATGTAGTCAAACGGCAATCCCTGCATTTTGTATTTGCCTACATAGTCGGCTAGATTCACCGAATCTGCCAGACTTGTCTTCTTAGTGATTTGAGGGATTGTACCGGTTGAAGTAGCTGCGTAAGCTGCAGAGAGGGAAACGAAACAGGCAAACGTAAAAACGATTTTTTTCATGAAATGCATTGATTTAAAAGTAATAGAAAAGTAAGAAAACAGATCGACCTTAATTGAACAAGGTTACTTGTCAATGTGTACTATTTACGCAATAAAGATAGGGTAGATTTCTCTATTCGATGAAATTTAGGCAATGTTTTTTGATATTTATTGCTGGAAAATTACCAATAAGAGGCTGGAGAAAGTCAACGACCCAGCCAGTCTTTAAACTCAGACATACGGCTCATACTAACAAATACTTCCAAACGAGATGGTGGTAGCAAGTCCAGCTTTAGTTTGCCCGCCGAAAAAGCATGGATGGTTTGAATAGCAAGTCTGGCCACCAGAAACTGACGGTTTACTCGGAAAAACTGGTTCGGGTCTAACAAACCCGTCAACTGATCAAGACTGTATTCGAGTGGGAAGGAGTGCCCGTCTCTGGCTACAAGAAACGTGGCCTTTTCTTCCGAAAAAAAGTAAGCAGTATGGGCTACCTCCACGCTATGAATTTTAGTGCCGATACTAATCATGAATCGCTCTTTAAACCGGCTTTCATGCGGCTTTTGCATCATCTGAAACAGGGCGTTCAGGTCGGGTAATTCAGGCTTTGCCCGGATCGTTTTGAACTTCTCCAAAGCCGCTACCAGCTCATCGAAATCGACAGGTTTGAGCAGGTAGTCGATGCTATTCACTTTGAAGGCTTTAATCATATACTCCTCGTAGGCGGTCGTGAAAATAACGGGGAGGGTTAAATTCAACTGCTCGAAAATGCGGAAAGCGAGCCCGTCTTCCAGGTGAATATCCATGAAAACCAAATCGGGATGTGGCGATTGGCCACTGGCATTTTGGCTAAACCACTCAACCGCTTCTTTTACAGATGGCAATTGCGTCAGGATATGAATCGTTGGGTCGTACTTTTTTAGTAATCGCTCCAGATGGCGGGCGTTGCGATCTTCATCTTCAATAATGACGACGTTCATGATAAGAGGGGGATTTTGACGACAAACGATTGATCCTGATGGCCATACCACACGGGTCGGTGAGTAAGCAGGGCATAGCGATTGATAATATTCTGTAAGCCCACGCCGGTCGAAGGTTCGGGTTGATCGCGGGGTAGCCAGCGGTTTTCGACGATCAGGACATCATCCTGGCAGTAAATGCGCACGTGTAGTGGCTTGGCAATCGACATTCGATTGTGCTTAACCGCATTTTCGACCAGTAATTGAAGCGATAACGGGGCAATTCGATACTGCTCCTGCTGCGATGGAGTGATGTCGATAAAGACATCAAATTTGTTTTCGAACCGAATCTGGAGCAGAAACGTGTAGGCACGAATGAACTCTATCTCTGTTTTAAGCGCAACCAGTTCCTGATCCCGTTGCTCCAGAATATAGCGATACACGTTGGACAGTTGCTTGATGAATTGCTCAGACAGATTGGCGTCCTCATGCACCATCGAGGTAAGAATACTCAGGCTGTTGAAGAGAAAATGGGGGCTGAGTTGATGTTTCAACGCTTCTACCTGGCTCAGCGCGGCTTCTTTCTCCGACCGTTCGGCCCGAAGCTGTACATCTTTTATCTGCTGATAGGAGCGGGAAATTATAGTTAAATAGAAAGCAGACAACATGATAACCAGGTTAAACACGTTGTTCACTCGCTCTAAATAAGCAAATACTTCAGGCGTAAAGGGTTGGGTCTTAGGGTGATGCTGGGGTAGCAACCCAATCTGAAAAACCAGTTTAAACAGCCCAAAAACGATCAGTTGGAAAACCTGTGCGTAGAGGAGAGCCAGCCCGAGTGAGATGAGCATGGTCAGCACCAAAGCCCGCCAGCTGAAATCAAATAAAAAATCCTCGCCAAACCATCGGAATAATTGAATTTGAATCCAATCAGTGGCTGTAATCCAGACGAAATATAAGCCCAACGCAATCAGAACGAAGACTACTATAAAGGGTAATATCTTTACCAGACCAATCGGATTTCGAACAGATTCGGGCAGGTTGATATACAGTATTAGGGGAGAATACAGGAGTAGTAATCGAATGGCTAATTGCCATTTCTGTCGGTAAGTTAGCTTTGCGACCATGGTATGTTGTCAGTACAAAGGCAAAGAGCGCCAGCTGACTACTGCTCTTTGATGCTTATGCCAGCACAGATAAAACGGGCGCTATACGTTATTCCCCATTCCCCCCGTTCTCGCTTGGCTACGCCGAGTAAGGAGTATTAGTTCAAGGGCCTCTGGCCCGTTTTTGACGTATTACTCCGGCCAGAGGCCGTTAAAACTATAGTCCTCACTCGGCGAAGCCAAGCGAGAACGGAGGATAGGGTCTGAGTCACCCAACAAGAGACGAGCCTTTTCAGGTGACTCAGGTATACGATTAATTTTCCTGAACGACAAAGCTCTCATTGGGATTGGCCTGCACAACAAACGTTTTCGAGAGGGTTTCTGTACCCGCTACGAGCGTCAATCGGTAGGTGCCCGTACCTAATCTTGAGAAGTCAAATTGCTGACTCAATCCTTTTTGAAGCGCTACGGTTGAGGTGTAGACCGGCCGACCGTTGGCATCCCAGATGGC
Source organism: Spirosoma arboris (assembly GCF_009754945.1). GTDB lineage: Bacteria > Bacteroidota > Bacteroidia > Cytophagales > Spirosomataceae > Spirosoma > Spirosoma arboris. The sequence continues at coordinate 170,104 of NZ_WPIN01000012.1, read as the reverse complement.
AAGCTGGCCTTTGGCTTGAAGGGGTTGAATGTAGAGTTTGATTTTATGTTCGGCAGTCATAACCAGACGAGCCTGATCGGTAGTTGGTTGTGTATTGGCTGAATGTGCAAATGATGCTGAATTGGCTACCAGTCCGAACACCAGGAGAAGAATCTTTTTCATGATTTGTGTATTGTTTACTTGTTTTTGTTTGACATGTCAAAAGTAGATTCGCTCCTGCTGCCCTGAAAATCGAAACTTCCGAGCCTCAGCATTCGCCTGACGAGTGAAGGATTTAGCGGGATGAACGAAAATAAGAATAGTAAAAACCTCGTATTGAGCCCTTTCCAAGTTTTATCGTACCCTTCCCGTTTCAGTCGGCGGGGGATTCGTTTTCTTCAACCTTTAACTAAAATCAGTCGATGAAACCGTCGAGACGTAATTTCTTACAGTCGCTAGGCGTTGGCGCAGCCAGTTTGGGTATAACTCACCAATCCACGGCTGCTACGGCCCCTATGCCTAAAATCGCAAAACCAGCCGGAGACGATCAAATTTTGTTTGTGGGCGATTCTATTGCTATTGCAACTACAGAACATGGAAAAATCAGAGGGTTTATTCTGCGGGGTATTCATCAATTTTTAGGGGTACCTTATGGCGCTGATACTTCGGGTAAGAATCGATTCATGCCCCCACAAAAACCTACGCCGTGGACCGATATTCGCCCTACTCTCTGGTGGGGGAACTCTGCTCCTCAAATTATGGAGAAGCGGTACGCCAATGTTTACGCATCGTTCGTTGATCACTGGAACTACGACGATGTATCGGAAGACTGTCTGAAATTAAACGTATGGACACCGGCACTGGACACCCAAAAACGCCCGGTAGTTGTCTGGTTACACGGCGGAGGTTTCGTCAACGGGAACGCGATTGAACAGGACGGGTATCATGGCGAAAACCTTTCTCGTCTGGGTAATATCGTTTTCTGTTCGATCAATCACCGGCTCGGTTCGCTGGGCTATACCGATCTGAAAGCCGCCGGTGGACATGCCGCATCTGGTAATGTGGGAAATCTGGATATGGTAGCCGCCCTCGAATGGGTCAAGAACAATATTGCCAATTTTGGTGGAGATCCGAACAACGTGACCATTATTGGGCAGTCTGGGGGAGGAGCCAAAGTGACCACGCTGATGAATATGCCATCTGCGAAAGGGCTGTTTCATAAAGCGGTTGCGTTGAGCGGTAGCTCGCTGGCTGGCGTCAATAAGGAGTATGCGGAAAAATTAGGGCAGAAAGTACTGGAAGAGGCTGGCCTGAAGCCCGGTGAGATCGATAAACTTCAGCAGATTCCGTGGCGGCAGTATATTGACATCGCCAACCGGGCCGTCGAGAAAATGGCCGACGAAGCGAAACGGATGAATATCCAGCGGGGCGGATACGCGCCGGTAGCCGATGGTGTAACGATGAATGGAGGTGCCTTTTTCAGTGATCCCAACCATTTTTCGGCCGACATTCCGCTGCTTCTCTGCACCACGTTTCATGAACAAAACCCTGATCGGACAGATTCTTCGTTAGAAAGCATTTCTCTGGCCGAAGTGAAAGAGAAAATCAAGCCCCGCTTTGGCGATAAAGCCAGTGAGGTTGTCGATGCATACGCAAAAAACTTCCCAAAGGCTCGCCCCATTGAGATCTGGGCGCTGATCGTTTCGAACCGAAAGAATGCTGTTGCCAGCGCCGATGCGAAGGCATCGCAACAAAAAGCGCCCGTATATGTGGCCTGGTTTGGCTGGCAACCCCCGCTATTTGATGGTCGGATGCGTGCTTTCCATTGCGACGATATTTGTTTTTGGTTTTACAATACGGATTTGATGCTTACGCATACCGGAGGAGGCAAACGACCAAGAGCTTTATCGGACAAGATGGCCCACTCGTTTCTCAATTTTGCTAAAACCAGCAATCCCAATGGGGGAGGACTGCCGAACTGGAAGCCTTACACCACCCAGAATGGGGAGACCATGATTCTGGATGACACCCCCGTTTTAGCCAATGATCCTGACCGCGAGGCCAGAAAAGCACTAGCTTAGGTAAGGGAAGGAATTGTTGTTGGTTATTGATTTGTAGGCGGTTAATCATCTACATAACTCAATAACCAACAACTTTCGATGCCAGGAGGAATCTTAAATTGGTCAATATATCAATGGTGACCTGCCGTGGAGGCATCAAACACACGGCCGAAATTGCCACCGCCAATTTTGCCGATTTCGGCTTCGGAAAAGCCAACCTTTAATAGAGAATCGACAACAGCGTAATAGAACCCGACCTTCTGATCTTGCCAGGCTTCGTTCGTGCGCTCGCCAACTCGTGCGCGATTTTGACCACCGCCCGGACCGTTCTGGCCATTATTTCCACCTGGAGGGCCGCCCTGCTGATTGCCAGGATTATTTCCCGGAGGAGGACCGCCTTGCTGATTCCCGGAATTGGGGGATCTATACGACGGGGTCAACTTGGTATCAGTACCGATGCAGACATGGTCGGCTCCGATGACATCGACCATAGCCCGAATGTTCTGAGCATACTCTAAAGGCGAGTCGGCCAGGTGTGTCCATACCCCAATTACGCCACCTGCATCGGCAACAATTTTAGCCTGTTCCTTGCTGATAAGCCTTGGCCGCATCATTTTTGACATGACCGGATTACTGCCTAGTTGGGTATTGAGACCCGTATGAGAAATAACTACAGGATGAGTCGCCAATTTGAGCGCAGCGTCAATCGTTTGATCGCTGGCATGGGTAAGATCGACAAGAATACCAAGCTTGTTGCATTCTTTGAGAACATCAGCCCCGAAGGTGGTTAATCCACCAAATTGCGGATCCTTTGTGTAAACATCACCCAGCGGCACGGCCGCATCATTGTCATGAAGCAGGCCCAGCTGCCGTAAACCCTGATTATAAGCCTCTCCGAGCCTCTCCAGCTTCCCTTCAAGAAAGTGACCGCCCTCGACCGCCTGGATAATGGCTGGCTGGCGTTTCTTATGAGCAGCACGGATGTCTGCCATGTTAAGGGAGCGCTTCAAGTTGTTTTGGGCCAACTGCTTATCCATTGACGCCAACCCATTCTTGAACCGTTCGTAGGCGTCTCCGGGGTTGCGTAGTGGTTGATAGTCGACGGCGAATGTCATGCAGATGGCCGATAAGCCGGATCGTTTCATTTCGCCGACCAGGTCGATCGTTGGACCAGGTACCTCAGCCGCGATGATCGGGACGTCGATATGATTGTGCGTGTCGATGCCAATCGTATTGGCTACGATCGCGGCCACCCGTGGGTCGATCTCGTCGATAGCCCAGGATGTCAGCGGGTTCAGCACCATGGCAGCACTAGCCCCTGCGACAGAGGTGAGGAACTCCCGTCGTGACCATTGATTTTGAAACTTCATCATGATTTTAAAATTAAGCAAGCTACCAACAGGATCTAGTTGCCCCGCCAGCTGATTCGTAATACCCATTGGCGGTTATAAGCCAAACCTGGCCAAATATAGTCCGTATCCCAACCACGGTCTGAGCAAATCGGCGTTTAGCTGTTTTTCACCGACGAATGCGTAAGATTATCGGATAAACGTAGGTCGACAAACACAAAAAAGCAGCCCAGCAAAGCCAGACTGCTTTATCCTATCTAATACTTAATGAAAATTGACGGCCTTTATGAGTAGGGCAGCGAATAAATTTGAAAGCTACGCCCTCCTAAACCAAACCGATACAGCCTATTCCTGATTTTTTTTGGTCGAACGTCCAATTTTGTAGGTCGAAAAAGTAGCCCTGGCAGGTAGTATAGGCCTTTATTTACCAAGCCATTTCTTAAAGTCATGTAGCCGATCAGGGCTAACGAACACATCGTGCCGGGGAGTTGGGTGCAGCTTCAGGGTTAATTTGCTGCCAGAGTAAGTATGAATCGATTGGATTGCCGATAAACTGACTAAGTAGGCTCGGTTCACCCGGAAGAATTGATGGGGGTTAAGCGTGCTGGTTACTTTATCCAGACTATATTCAACCACCATCGTTTGCTCATCCTGAGTGGTGAGATAGGTGGTCTTCTCTTCATAAAAAAAATAGGCGATCTGATCCACACCAATGCTTTTAATCTTTGTTCCGACTGTAACCATAAACCGATCCTTGTAAGGTAATGGGTCGGAAGTATCCTGCCAGCTTAGTAGGGGCTTCGATGGGCTGATAAGTATTGGGCGCTGTTTCTGCTGAGTCCACTTGAATTTATCGATGGCAGCTGCCAGCTCGTCCTCATCAATGGGCTTGAGCAAATAGTCGATGCTGTTCGCTTTAAAAGCCTGAATGGCATAGGTCTCGTAAGCTGTCGTGAAGATAATGGGAATCGTCAGTTTAATCTTTTCAATGAGGCCAAATGCGCTGCCGTCTTCCAGGTGAATATCCATGAATACCAAATCGGGTAGGTTGGCTGGCGTTTGATGCCTGAACCACTCAACCGCTTCGGCAACAGAGGATAGCATCGCCAGTACCTGTATGGATGCGTCATACGCATTTATAAGCACTTCCAGACGTTGAGCAGAGAGGGTTTCGTCTTCTATAATGACTACGTTCATTGTAAAAGGGGTATACTAACAATAAAGGTATTATCCTTCTGAGTGACTAGCACAGGACGGTCGGTGAGTAATCGATAGCGTTTGGTAATATTGTCCAGACCTATGCCGGTAGAGTTTTCTGTGTAGGTTTCATCGGCCAGACGAAGCAGAATTGGATTGCTGATTAATAAATAATAACCCTCAATGGTCAGCGTCACGACCAGCGGCTGCTTCCGGGACACCTGATTATGCTTGACGGCATTTTCCAGTAGCAACTGCAAGGTTAACGGAGCAATACTAAAATGGGCAGATTCTTCCTCAGAAATGGTATTGACGAGTTGAAATCGGTCGTCAAACCGAATCGTCAATAAAAAGCAGTAGGCATTCAGGAATTCCAATTCCGTTTTCAGATTGATCCGTTCAGAATCCCGATGTTCCAAAATGTAGCGATACGCCCGGGAAAGATGATTGATAAAACGAATTGACAATTTAGGATTGACATCCACTAGCGAGGACAGGATGCTTAAACTATTAAACAGAAAATGAGGGTTCACCTGATTTTTCAAGGCGGCAAATTGCGCTTGAGAGGCTTCCCGTTTTAACTGCTCGGCATTTACCTGCAATTGCGCAACTACTTTATCTCTACGACGGTTGGCCGCTAAATAATAAGCCATCAATAAGGCCATAACCGTTAACGCAGTTGTTGCCTTATGACGCCGTTGACCATCGTTTTTGTGGAAAATTTCCCTATTGTCTGAGATGGTTTGAGTAGCCTGAGTGTGAATCATCGACCTTTCTGAAGGATCGAATGCCTTACGCGCCTGGTGCAATAACCCAAAAAAAGCCCAATCAAAGCCAAACGAGAGTATACCTGCAATAAGCAGAGTTGCGAGTTGGACAGCAAACTTACCGTTCAATTGAGAAAGCCGCCCGAACTGACCGTTTACTTTGTTCTCCAACCATTCCAGCAGGCTCAGCCAGAAGGTGAAGAGCGCAATGGTAATGGGAATTTCCGACAGCCAGATAACCAGCCAAAATGCCCCGATTTTACCTAAATCGAAGTCATTTAAATTAATATAAAAGCGGAGTGGCCAATAAATGGCGAATACGATGGCTGCCAGCCGGACTTTCTGGGATAGGGTCAGATTTACGTTGTCGGATGCCTCCATACTAATAAACCTTAAGGAAAGGGCCAGTCTATTTTACTTTACCGCTCTGCTCAATATGCTTAACTGGAAGATTCAGCTGTCTTTTGGAAAGAGGACATTTTGAGGATATAAAACCCACTCACATTGCTCATTCCGCTCTCAAGCTCTTCACCGGGTTTGCAATGGCGGCTTTGATAGATTGAAAACTAACCGTAAATAAAGCAATCAACATGACTAACAATCCTGTTGACGCAAACAACCACCAGTTAAACATGATGCGATAAGGATAATTTTGTAGCCATTTATTGGCTGATATGTATGCTAATGGTGACGCAATAATCAACGCTACTACAACCAACTTTATAAAATCTATTGAAAGTGTTGTAACAATATGCTGTACTGAAGCGCCCAACACTTTGCGTATGCTGATTTCTTTGGTTCTTTTTTCTGCCGATAAAACAGATAATCCAAATAAACCGATGCATGAAATAAAAATAGTCAATACGGCACCAAACAATATGATCTGTTTCCATTTTTCAACTTCAGCGTACTGTCTCCGATTTTCATCGTTTTTAAACACGTATGAATATGGGTTCATTGGGTAAAACTGCTGATATGTTTTTTGTATCCATTTTAAACTTGCAGCTGCTGTGTTGGGTTTTATCTTGATATAATAAGCTCCATATAAACCATTCATGGAAAATAATTGCGGTGTTATTTTTCTGGTTAATGAGGCAAAGTGATAATCTTTTATTACACCAATTACATGATATATTGAGTGATTTGACTTTACTATCTCGCCAATTGGATTTTTCCATTTCGCAGCCTTTACAAAACTTTCATTTACGATAACAGACTGAGTTGGATCGGTAGGATAAGCGGTTGAAAAATTTCTGCCTGCTATCAATGGGATTTTTAATATAGATAAATAGTTTTCGTCAATTGTTTCGTTTTGAAAAATTATAGTAGAACCAACTGCATTTTTCCCTAGTGTTGCCCAGGCACCTGCATTTTTGGCGCCAACTCCAACAATATTTGTACTCTTCAGTAGCTCGTTTTCAAAAATAGCAGCGTCAGTATGTTTTAAGTTTTGTTTATTTATCAGTACAAGATTTGTATCATCATATCCCAAATCTGTTTTGGTCAATAAATTAAACTGTGCATAAATTGTACAGGCGGCAATGATTAAAAACGATGCCAGCGTAAACTGTAAGACTACCAGCGATTTTTGTAGGTAATTTTTCCCTGCAATTTGAAAACGGCTATACAAAGTTTGTACAGGATTATAGCCAGATAAAACCAATGCTGGATAAAAGCCTGCAAGCAAGCCTGTGATAATGTATAAAGAACTATAACCTGCAATTAATTTTGTATCGAACAAATAGGAAATTACCAATGCTTTATTGGTAAGCTCATTAAATAACGGCAATAACAATTGGACCAGCTCAATAGCTAATACAAAAGCAATAGTACAGAGCAAAAACGATTCACCGAGAAACTGAACTATTAATTGTTTTCTATCACTGCCCACCACTTTGCGAATACCAATTTCTTTCGCTCGCTTAATAGACCGTGCAATAGTTAGGTTTACAAAATTGATGCAGGCAATCAGCAACACAAACAATGCAATGCTGGACAGTAAATAGGAATGCATCGGATTACTTGCGTTAGTTAAACTATTACTTGCAAATATTTCCATCATATTCAAATGCATGTCAAGATACGGTTGCAAAAAATAAGTGCCCATAGAAAAAAGATCGTGGTCTCCACCATCATTTTTCAGCATCTCCTCAAAAGTTTGTTTCGCATCTGCAACATAAAAGCGTTGCATTTGTTTTTCCACAGTTTGTAGGTTTGCTTTGTCGTCCAGTACTACAAATGTGCTTAGAAAAGAATTAAACCAGTTATGGGTGTCCTTTGCATCAGTATCGGATACGTTGAAAGGCAGCAACACATCAAATTGTATGGAAGAATTTTGCGGACAACGTTTTGCAACAGCCGTTACTTTGTAAGAAACAAAAGTGGTATCTTCTTTTATCATCATTACGTTGCCGACAGCCTCAGTTGTAGCAAAATATTTCATTGCAGCATCTTCGCTCAATACAATTGAATGTGGTTCTGTCAAACAGGTTTTAGGATTTCCGTCTACTAAAGGGAATGTAAATACAGAAAAGAAATTTGAGTCAACATGTAATACGCCATCCTGCTCCTGTAGTTCAGTTCCTTTTTTTATATCTTCAGAACCGCCCTGAACACGAACAAAAGATTTTATTCCAGGAATATTTTTCGTAAACCTCGGTCCTTGTAAAAACCCAGTACTGCCATTTTCATCGTTGTGTTTTGATTTTTTTGCAATACGGTAAATGTTGTTTACATTTTTATGAAACCTGTCAAAGCTTACTTCATCTTTTACATACAGCATAATAAGCATGGCACAAGCCAGGCCAATGCTTAAACCGGCAATATTGATGAAGGAATAAATCTTGTTGCGAGTTAGATTGCGAAAGGCAATTTTGATATAGTTAGGTAGCATAGCGGGTTGAACTATAAATGTGGTTCGAACGTCGTTGGACCAGCGTTCGAACTGGCGGTATTCCGGGTGAGTATAATCTTTAGTTTGGCTAGCCCTGGACCTTGTAAAAGGGCGAATTAACCGAAGGACTGCTAGTACATATCGCCAACGAGCTTTTGATACGCCTACTGTCTTCAGCCAGTACGTATACATCTCCAGCAGATCACCTTGCAGTTCATCTTCCAGACCACCTGGACAGAAGTGACTCAGTAGCCAGACAGCCCAGCGGGGCGGCTTAGGAAAACCTTCGTCATCGGTAATTAAGCTTCCCATAGCTGTATGATTGAGGTTGGAATCTGCCGGATCGCCGGACCGTCCCACAATTGGGTTCGAACTAATCGGCACTCCATCAGCGCCCGCTGGCCAGCCGCCGTGACGGTGAACAGCCGTTTTTGACGACCTTCTCGTTCGGCAGTCGCTCCACCCATCAGGGAAGAGACAACGCCTTTTTCTTCCAACCGCTGTAGGGTCGTATGGACTGTAGGAAAGCTGATATTGCGGCCCAGTTGCTGGTCAATGGTTTGAGTAATCGAAGCACAGTATGCCGATTCCTGTAAAGCAGCTACCGTCAGCAGGACAACTTCCTCTAACTCCCCCAAAAATGCTCGTTTCATGGTAACAAAGCAGCTGTTATTAGTATAGACTTTGTCGTACAAATATTTGGCCAAATTTTCAACAGTGGTTTATTTCGCTTAAAAGGGCCATTTTATGACTCAACAGGTAAGTATCTGTCCAGAAATGGACAAACTTGAGTACAGAAACGGACAGTAGGTCGGCAACTTCAGATAGTTCAAAAGCAGGCCCCTTGAGGGACTTGCTTCCTTGTTTTGCAAAAACTGGTGATTTTGAGCAGAACGCTTTCTGGTATTTTGTTGGCAATTCGTATTAGTATACCCCAAGCTGGGTTAGTAAGTCCAGGTTGTCGAAGAAATCCTGCTCTTCCATAATAATTCCGTTTTCCATACGGACTATCGTTGACCCTTGTAGTGTTACTGGCAAATCAGTAACGGGTATTCCAAAAAAGTCGCCGGTATGTACTCCGCTAAACACCCAATGCTTGGTGAGTTTGTTCCCTTGTCCAAATACCTCTTTAATCTTAAATTTAATACTGGAGAAACCGGTGAGGAAGTGCCCGTAATAGGTTCTCGCATCATTAATTCCGACCACGTTCTCAGGGGCCATATGAAATAGTACAGTCGGGGAAAAATTTGTCTCATTGAACTCCTCCAGCTTTCCCTTATTCATAATATTATCCTAAACGGTCTCATACTTTTTAATGTTAGCCTCTACGGGAAGCTGTCTCAATGCCATCCATCTTCCCTTTTAAATTGATGTCGAGCAGAATAATATCGGGTCGGTTTTCTTCTACGTGCACAATAGCCTCTTCACCACGGGGTAGTATACCCGCTACTTCGTACCCTAGATTGGTTAGCAGCATAGAGATTTTTGCCCCAATGAGCATTTCATCTTCTACCACCAATATTTTGATTAACGTGTCCATTCGTCTCTCTTAACTGAAGAAGATACTGCGGTGTTTTTTAGCGATTCAGCCAAAGTACGAAAACTTTAGGCGCATTACTCAAAACGTGACAATCTCAAAAAATACCCGTAGCTGTCGCACAACTCTTCCAGCCATGTAACTCCCATACCCACAATCCGGGTACCACGATTTTTCAGAACTACCCAAACAAAAGCCTCCTAATCGCTTTTCGATGGATCGATCCATGTCTATACTTCTCCCAATCGGAGGTGGATTGTGAAAGGCCTTTTAAACAAAGTAAAATCGGCCTTTTAAACAAACCCGCCCGTTAAATACCGATCTAATTTTGCCACACCAAAGTAAAATAGACTATGGAGCAATTAACAGGAATGACCAATCAGATAACAAAACCAACTCAACAATGTCATTACAATCGTATCGAATACTAGGGAAATCTGGGCTGAAAGTAAGTCCGCTCTGTCTGGGAGCTATGACCTTTGGCGAAGACTGGGGCTGGGGTGCCAGCGTGGATGAATCCACCCGAATGATCAACGCCTACGTAGAGAAAGGCGGCAATTTTATTGACACTGCCAACATTTACACCAATAACCATTCGGAACGCATTATCGGCGATGTGATCGGTAGGCATTCCTCGCTACGGACAGAAACGGTGATTGCGACCAAATTTGCCAACAATGTGTTTCCCGGCAATCCAAACACCGGCGGCACAGGCAACAAATCGCTGATGACTAACCTGGAGCATTCATTAAAAAGACTGCAAACCGATTACATTGATCTGTACTGGATTCACTCCTGGGATTTTCTGACCCCAATGGAAGAAACTATGCGCTCGCTAGATCGGGCTGTACAAAGTGGAAAGATCCGGTATATCGGCGTCAGCGATGCGCCTGCCTGGAAGATTGCACAGGCACAAACGGCCGCATATTTCAAAGATTGGACCCCATTTATTGGCTTGCAAATCGAATATTCCTTATTGCAACGAACCGTCGAGGACGAACTTGTACCAATGGCTCTGGAGTTAGGCTTAGGCATTACTCCCTGGAGTCCGTTAAAAAATGGGTTGCTCTCTGGCAAATATACCCGAGCCAATGTCGGGAATGTAGATGGTCGATGGAAAGACCGTAATGGCGGCAATCCACCTACCGAAAATGCACTACAAATCATCGACGAACTGCAACGCATAGCTGAAATCCACAACACCAATGTAGCGGCTGTAGCCTTGAGTTGGGTAAACAACAAGCCCGGCGTTACCTCAACCATCATTGGTGTGCGCAATGAGCAACAACTGGAATCCAATATTGCCGCTACCGATGTGACACTAACCGCCGAAGAAATAGCTTCACTGGATGCCCTTTCTACACCGCCCAAAACATTTCTGGCCGAGTATAAGGACATGATCCCAATGATGCAGCACGGTGGCATTGAGATCAATGGGGTTAAACCGGCAGCGATACCGATGCTGGCCAACATGCAACCCGGTACCTATTAATCGACTACTTTTGTCCGTATGATAACGCATACTACACAATCGGTTTCCAAGGCCAATATTTTTCTGACCTGCACAGACGAGAAATATTACCGGGATGAATTGATTGTGGAGAAGAATACCGTGATCCGAATGATATCGGGCGAGATGAAAATCATCCTGCCCGATATCACCTATGTCATTGGGGCGGGTGATACCATTTTCTTTCCCCGCAACGATCTGGCCAAGGTATGGAAGACAGGCAAAGACGGCAGACCCTATAAATCAGTCGCCATTTACCTAACCCCGGAAGCCATGCAGCAGTACGCCATAAAGCATCATATAAAGCCGATTCACCCGTCCCCGAGAACCGGTATTAAATGCATGGCAGCCCATCCGTTGCTAGACAGTTTGTTTAATTCGCTGGTGCCATATTTCAACCTGAAAAACGAATTACCTGAAAGCCTGGCCGAAGCAAAGGTGGATGAAGCCATTTCGATTCTGAAACTGATAGATCAGGAAGTATTCAACACCATCAGTAATGTGGAGGAGCCGGGAAAAATCAACCTGGCTGAGTTCATGGAAAAGAACTTTATGTTCAATATGCCCATGGACAAGTTTGGTTATTTAACCGGTCGAAGTTTGACTACGTTCAAGCGGGATTTTAAGAAAGCCTTCTATACGTCACCGCAGAAATGGCTGACTCAAAAACGGCTGGCGCTGGCTCATTATCAAATCACAGAAAAGAAGCGAAGACCCGTAGATGTGTATCTGGAGGTGGGTTTTGAAAACTTATCACATTTTTCGTATGCCTTCAAAAAACAGTACGGGTATGCTCCCAGCAGCATTTAGGTGTTTTATAGTAGGTATATGACAGAGCTTGCCTTCTAATTAGTCGTGATTCAATAGATATAAAGCGCAGGATTCTTCTTTGCATTATATAACAAGACAAGTCAAATTGATTATGAAAATCCATCTGCTAATCATTTTATTGATCGTAGCCTCATTCAATGCTTTTGGACAGGATGCCTCAACCTCTGGTACAGGGAAGGGAGTCAATAAATGGAAATTCGGCGTTGCTCTCTGGACGTTCCATACGGTTAATTTCCAGGATGCATTAGCGAAAGTGGATAGTGCAGGCATAACCTACATTGAGCCTAATACATTTCATAAAGCTGGGCCTGCCTTAAACGATTCGTTGATGCTTCAGCTCTCGCCAGGAGGCATGGCCAAACTTAGAAAAATGATAGATCAGCGACGTTTACAGGCCGAATCGGTCTATATAGTCGGGGATAAAACGGTTAATTCCTGGAAAAAACAATTTGAGATTGCTAAACAACTTGGCGCCAAATTTGTCACTGCCGAGCCTCCGGTAAACCTGTGGGATGAAATCGACAGCTTAGCCGGCATTTACGGGATGAAAGTAGCCATCCATGAACACTGGAAAGGAGTAAGTCAATATTGGCACCCCGATTCGGTATTAGCCGCGTTAAAAAATCATCCCAACTTTGGTGCCTGTGCCGACTTAGGACACTGGCCCAAGAGCGGTATCAATCCGGTGGATGCCTTAAAAAAACTAAAGGGACATGTCATTGGCGTACACCTAAAAGACATTGCTGCCTATAATGATCCTAGCTTAAAAGATGTACCTGTTGGCACGGGCGTGTTAGATTTTCCGGCCATTTTTCAGGAGTTGAAACGGCAGAACTTCAACGGTCCTATTTATGTAGAGCGCGACGCAGAAGATAAGCCGAGTAATCTCCCCTCTGTACGTCAAACCAAAAAATATTATTACGAGCAGATCAACCGATTGAAGTAGCCCATCATATCGACTACATGAAAGCCTCTATGGGCAATGAAAAGTATGGTTAAAATTAGTCTGCTCGCCCTGATTGTCTTTATCAGCCTAAGTAGCTCTGTCAGAATCATTGAGTCACCGGGCCAAACGACTCATCGGCCTCGACGTATTGGGAGATCAGTAACTATTAACCTACGGGAAGAATTTCAGACTATCCATAGTTTTGGCGCATCGGACTGCTGGTCGGCTAAATTTATTGGCAAATGGCACGATGAAAGGAAGAAAAATCATATTGCTGACTTGTTGTTTAGTCTGGATACGCTACCTGATGGTCAGCCCAGGGGAATTGGCCTGTCGTTATGGCGGATGAATATCGGCGCAGGGAGCTATGAACAGGGAGACAGCAGCCACATTGGTGATCCGTGGCGTCGAGAGGAATGTTTTGTCGATAACCTGGGTCGTTTCGACTGGACCAAACAGGGCGGAAGTCAGTGGTTTTTGCAGGCAGCCCGGCAACGGGGGGTGCGCTACACACTGGGCTTCACCAACTCTCCCCCCGTACAGATGACCCTAAATGGCAAAGCTTTTTCGTCAGGAGGCAAGTCGATTAATCTCAAGCCTGGTGCTATGGAAGCCTTCACTGATTTTTTAGTGACGGTGGCTCATCATTTTAAGTTCGATTACCTGAGTCCCATCAACGAACCGCAGTGGGACTGGACAGCCGGAAAAAACGGTAAAGCCGGGCAGGAAGGTTCACCGGCCGAAAATGCCGATATTGCTGCCGTCACGAAAGCCTTATCGGCAAAATTGGCCGCTAAAAAAGCCCCGACGACTGTAGTGACCGGTGAAGCGGGACAGCTCAACTTCCTCTACGAAAAAGCTGAAAGCGGTCGTGGTAACCAATTGGATTACTTTTTTGCCGGAAAACAGGGGGCATTGCTAACCAAACTGCCCAACGTTGAACCGATTTGGGCGTATCACAGCTACTTCACTACCTGTTCGGATTCGGTGCTAGTGGCTGTTCGACAGAAAGTGGCCCAACGCGCTAAAGCAGTCGGCAATCCGATGCTCTGGCAAAGTGAGTTCGGTGTTCTAGGCGACATCTGTGGGCGCTACAACGGCAGCCCCCGCCACACAGACATAGATTACGGCCTATATGTTGCCAAAGTTATTCATAACGACCTGACAGTAAGTAATGTAACGTCGTGGCAATGGTGGCTGGCTATCAATCCGTACAATTACAGCGATGGACTGGTGTATATCAATGGGCCTGATGGTACCTACACTAAGCACGACAACGCCCGACAGGATGGGCAAGTGATTGAGTCAAAACAACTTTGGGCGTTTGGCAACTACGCTCGGTTTGTGCGACCTGGTATGAAGCGGGTAGCCGTCCAGCTTGCCAATAGTGATCCCAGACAAGAGGCTGGTCAGTGTATGATATCGGCTTATAAGGACATGCGTTCCAGGCAAATCGTAGTGGTTTGCATCAACATGACAGCTGATCCAATAACCTTACCGCTTCATGGATTAACGATTCGTCATGGCCGTTTTGACTGTTATAAAACGACTGAAACAAAAACGCTGGCCAAATCGATTGTTTCTTCCAAAGAAATCCAGCTTGAAGCCAGATCAATTATGACGCTGGTTGGCAGATATGATTGAGTTAGTTCAACAATAGCCGTCAATTTTCGGTAAACGATTGCCGGAATGCCAACGGGGTAAGCTGGGTCTTTGCCTTAAACAGTTTACTGAAGGATTGCTGGTGCTCAAAACCCAGGGCGTAGGCAATCTCGCCAACCGAAAGATTAGTGGTGGATAATTGCTCTTTCGCCCGCTCAATAAGCTTTTCATGAATATGCTGCTGGGCAGTTTGCCCGGTCAGCACTTTTAACAAACTGCTCAAATACTTTGGCGAAACGGTAAGGGCCTCTGCCAGGTAATGCACACTGGGCAGCCCATTTTTTGCCAACTCATCCTGTCGGAAATAATCCGACAGGATGTCTTCCAGCCGGCCCAGAATCGCGTGGTTACTGATTTTTCTGGTGATAAACTGACGATGATAAAATCGCTCGGCATAGCCCAGCAGGGTTTCTAGCTGGGAGATGATGATCCCCTGACTGAATTTGTCCATATTGGCATGGTACTCCTGGCGCATCGTTTCAATGATGGTATTAATGGTCGTCTCTTCCTTATCGGATAGAAACAGAGCTTCCGCCACCGAATAATCAAAGTACTCGTACTGTTTGATGGTCCTGGCCAGTTGCGTATTCCACAAAAAGTCTGGATGAATCAGTAGCATCCAACCCGAACGCTGACTGCTCAGGGTTGGATCGGCTTCAATGCGGAACACCTGACCAGGTGCAATGAAAAACATGACGCCTTCATCAAAATCATATGCCTGCTGACCGTATTTAAGCTTGGCAGCCACGCCCCGTTTGATGGAAATCTGATAAAAATTCAGCACCCAACTTACAGAGCTCATTTCCGGTGTGCGCTGGATAGCGCTGTAATTGACCACGCTAATGAGCGGATGTTCGGGTTTCGGCAGGCCCCTGAGCCGGTGAAACTCACTGATGGTTTTAATGCGCTGAACGGTCGACATGGCTACTGTATGGTTATCAATGATTAGTCGTTGTGGTAAGCTCGGGCAAAATTCTGGGCAAAGTCGGCCAGCTTTACGGTACCCAGCGTTGGCCGGTTACGGTAATAGTCCTCGTACAAGTTGCCATTACCCTGACTGGCCTGCAGCTCGATAAAGCCCTTGGCTACCTGCTCATTAAATCCGATAGTCAGCCAGCTAGTCAAGAGTTGCTCATCGGAAATGACCTTCCATTGCAGGTCCGGTTTACCAATGGCTTTGCCTAACGCGTCGGCGATTTCATTGGGCGATACTTCATCACTGGCCACGTAGCGAACCATACGACCTTCAAACGGCTTGTCCATTTCTTCGCAAATTACAGTAGCAATGTCTTCTGGCGATACCCACGGTTCTTTTGTATCACCCCCATAGTTAGAAATAATGGCTCCCTGACGTTTAATGGTGGGTATAAACGAAAGCATGTTGCTATAAAAGCCAACGGGACGAATAAATTTGATGGCGACTTCCGCCGGTAGCTGCCTCAGGATCTGCTCTACGTTATGATGGAAAAGAAGAATGCCATTCCCTTGATCCATATGAGCTCCAATGCTGCTCAGGTGAACCACCTTCTTGACGCCCGAGCGCTCAATTGCCTGCTTGTAGTGCTGACCAATCCGGGTGATCTCACCAATAAAGTCAACAGATTTATCAAAGCTATCCCCAACGGCCTCCATCGTTTCCATAAGGTAAACAATATCGGCGCCGGTAAAGATTTGGGCCAGAAAATTGGTGTCCTGCATGGTACCAATGGCGGACTTTGCGCCTATAGCTTTAATCTCTTTTTGTCGTTCCGGGTTGCTACTGATGACGGTAACGGCGTGCCCTTTTTGTACCAATTCCTGGGAGAGCGGTTTGCCAATATTACCCAGGGAGCCTGTTAATACGATGTTCATGACTTTGACTTTTTTGTTGATGCAAAAGTCAGTAGCCAGAGCAAAATCATTTTAGCCAAAAGGCAGAAAGTTGTAGTCAAAGTGCCGTTGTAGGCTGGAAGGGGCGGTTTTGATGATCACTCCAACTCATTTACTGGCAATCTATTGCCTGGTACAGCCATAGGTATAATTACGTAACGGAGTTCTTTTTCGAGCGGGTAATTTACTAACTGACTATGCGTTACTCGTTCTTCATCGGCTGGATAACGGCCGTTCTACTTTTAGGATCGACCCTACTGGCTCAAGGACAAACGACAGTCGTTCTGACCGGCTACGTAACCGATGCCACGACGGGAAAACCCATGCCGTTTGCCAACGTCTATGTCAATGGCAGCACGCGAGGGGCTGTCACCGATGAAAAAGGAGCGTATACCCTTGCTGGGATTCCACTGGGTACGGTCGAAATAGCCGCGTCATTTGTTGGGTATCAGCCGACTACGCAAAAAATTCGATTCGATAATACGGCGCCCCAGAAAGCCAATTTCCCGCTTAAACCGAGTGAACAAACGCTGGATGCCGTAACCGTACGGGGAAATCCCAAGCAATGGGAGCGGCATTTGCGTCAGTTTAAAAAGCAACTCTTCGGCGAACCCTTTGGCTCACAGTGTCTGCTGGTCAACAGCGAAGTTCTCAATTTTAAAGAAGATAAAGATCATCTGTACGCAACGGCTAATGAGCCGTTAGTTATTGATAATCAGGCGCTGGGTTATCGACTGATTTATGACCTGCAACATTTCGATGCTGCTACGTCAGGCAATGTTTATTCGGCGGGAACTGCCCGTTTCGAAGAAGTAAAACCTGAGAATGAACGGCAAGCCAGCCGGTTTCAGCGCAACCGACTGATGGCTTACAAAGGCTCCATCCGGCATTTGATGGCCAGCCTAATTAACAATACATTCGAGCAGTCAGGCTTTCTGGTTTATCAGGAAGATCTAACTAAGCCGATCTCCCTCGAA
Organism: Spirosoma arboris; assembly: GCF_009754945.1. Lineage (GTDB taxonomy): Bacteria > Bacteroidota > Bacteroidia > Cytophagales > Spirosomataceae > Spirosoma > Spirosoma arboris. Next base: position 152,527 of record NZ_WPIN01000012.1, on the reverse strand, counting down.
CGGCGGTCTATTACCCTGGCTGCTGCGGTTAGCGACTACAAACGGCTGGTTCCCATTAAAACGGCTACCTTGATTCAACCCGGTCGATTAGCCACTGAACGTAAATTGGTTTCGCCCATGAAACTGATCGTATTCTATACGAATGCGACCTCGGGTTTCTCGCCCTATCCCGATGCTCGTTACGCCTATACAGAAATGAGACTGCCTAGTGGGCAGCTGCAAATGACTGTCGATGGGATTATTACAATGCCGGAAGGCATGGAAGCGAAAGGCTCGATGGGGAATGATCGGCTATCGACTATGTTGCCCGCCGACTGGAAACCCGAAGGCAATGAGAAGGAATCGCAGCCAGGTAACCAGTTGGTTACACCGGGAAAACTTGCACCACCCGACGCTCGCCTGGAACGGATCACGACGGCCTTCAACGAGCGATTCAAGTTGCTGGCTCCTACCTTGTTTGTGCACATCGATAAACCCTTTTACACCACTGGCGATCGACTCTGGATGAGCACATACTTCCTCGACGCGGCTAGTCACCAACGAGCCACTGGCGAAACGGCTATACATGTTGACCTGCTTGCGGCAACCGGTAAACTCGTGCAACACCAGTGGGTGCGTATCGTTGACGGACGGGGCGAAGGTAATTTCCGCCTGTCGGATACACTCATGACGGGAACGTATCGCTTGCGTGCCTATACCGATGAGGATGACGCCCAGCGACGCCCGGCTTTCGAGCGGTCGGTGACGATCTATAACCTGTTACGGAACGAGGTATCGGTACGTAGTGATTCTGTTCCTCAGCCTCTAGATGTTCAGATTTTGCCGGAAGGTGGTCGCTGGATTGCCGGATTGCCAGCGCGTCTGGGGGTGAAAATTGTCCAGTCCAATGGTCATGGCTTGTCCATCGCAGGACGTATCGTCGACGACCTGGGAGCTGAAGTTGTTCGTTTCAAGACCAATCAGCAGGGGATGACCAGCGTGTCGATGGAGCCAAAGCCACAACGAACTTACTACACCGACCTAACCTACAACAATCAGTCGCAACACGTTGCTTTGCCCAAACCCGAAACGGAAGGATTGTTGTTTTCGGCCGATGCGATCAGCGATACAACCCGTCTGGCCTTGACCATACTGAGCGCTAATCGGGCCGTTATCGACTCCGCGTATATTCTGATTCAACAACATGGCCGTGTGGTCGATCAGCGAAAAATTCTCCTGCAAAATGGGGTGGCGAAGATAAGCTTGCCCATGATGAGCTGGTTGCCGGGTCTGGCGCAAATCACCCTGTATGATGCCATCGCTAAGCCTCAAGCTGAGCGATTAGTTTTTGTGCCCGAATTCACTGCGCCAGTACGGGTATTGATGGGATTCAACAAAACCCGTTATCAGCCTCGCGAACAGGTTAGCCTGAGCCTCAATCTGAGCGATAACGGATTGCCAGCGTTAGCCGCTTTATCAGCGTCGATTACCGATGCCGATAAAGTGCCTGGTGATACCGCCGATGCTGCCTTGTCAACACACTTGTTGCTAACGGGAGAGCTTCGGGGACGTATCGAAAACCCCAACCAATACGTCATGAAGCCATCTGCCGAAACTCGACGAGCGCTGGACGACCTGCTGCTGACACAGGGCTGGCGACGGGTCAGTGGCACGCCCGAAACGGATTCGCTGGGTGGTGTATCGCTCAGGGGGCGTATTGTGAATGAAAAAAATCAACCCATACCCGATGCACAGATTATTGTAGCATCGATAGGCCTCGGGAAATCGTTCGCAAAATCGGCTGGCGCTGACGAACAGGGGCGCTTTCGACTGGCGGGAATGGCTATTACCGATACGATACAATTACTGACGCGAATCACTGATCGTCAGTTAAGAAACATTTCTAGCAAAGAAGCTTTTCTAGTTCAGGAAGCCACCGGTAAAGGATGGGAATCCAGTAAACTAACAATTGTGCCAAACTGGTCAACGTTGCGCGCCCAACTGGAAGCGGCTCGCCTTCGGCAGGAAGCAAACACTGATTTTTACCGGGACAAAACGGCGAAAGTGCTGCAAGAAGTGTCGGTTCGAGCGCAGAAATTCGATAAAAGACCCGAGGATATTCAACAGCGTAGTTTGCACAATGAGGCCGATGCCGTTATTGTGGTTGATGAGAAATCGCCAGCCTTCCAGAATCTATACGAAATGCTTCAGGGACGATTAACAGGCGTGACGGTTAGGCGAGAAGGGGCTGCAGTACCGCGTAGTTATAGGGTATCTATACGGGGAGCAAATAGTTTTAGCCTGTCTTCACAACCATTGTATTTGATGGATGGTATGCCCATAGAGGATCCAGATGGAACTGCTTTGTTTTTCTTCAGCCCAACCGATATTGAGCGTATCGAAGTACTGAAAAGCGCCATTACGACGGGTACATACGGGGCTCGGGGAGGAAACGGAGTCATTGCTTTTTACACAAAAAGATCACGATCCATGCAGGGAAGCGCGACACCCAGAGAGGGTATGAAGCCCATTCAATTTATTGGTTACCCGTCTGTACAGCGCGAATTCTACGTTCCACGCTATAATACAGAAGTAGCCACTGACTCCATTTCCGGCCCCGTCGATTACCGGGATGTTTTATACTGGAAACCACTCATGCAGACCGATAGCCAGGGACACAGCCAGTTACGGTTTCCGCTATCGGACGTAGTGCGAACGGTACGTGTGGTGATCCAGGGCGTTACGGCTGATGGTCGTCCTGTACTGGGCGTTCAGTTAATCCGGGTTCAATAAAGTAACAGTTCATTTGCTTCAGGCAGGAGTAGAAGGATCGAACCGCTTATCGACGTAGTATGTTCACTGGGGCTTTTCCATACTTGACTTGCTTCTCTTTAATATCAATCTGAGCTAAGGGTCGCCGTAAAACCGGTTCGTTTACTCAGATACAAGGTGATCAGTATAAGCGGTAGCGTAGCTAAAAAATAACACGTTTTGGCCCCCTCTTTTAACGCAGGGAAAAATAATAGCGCAATGCCAGCATTAATCGATAGGTGAATGAGAATGGCAATCAGCACACTCCCATTCGAATTATTGACTAGCCAGGTGTAAACGCAGGAAAGGCAAATAACAAAGGCCAGGTAGATTACCAATGGAATAAGCCTGAGCGGTTGACCACTTACCAGGGTGCCAAAGGGAGCAAAGAATAAAGGAAGATGCCAGCCATACCAACTAATGCCGATGAGTAAGCTGCTTTTCAACGCGGAAAATTTAGTCTGTAATTCCGGTAGTAGCAGACCTCGCCAACCCAATTCTTCGCCTAAAGGACCTGCCACTAAGGAGGCAAGCAATAGATTGGGAATGACCGCAAAAGCATGCGTATCAACGGGGCCAACAGGGCCAACGAACCAGGCATATAAGGCGATCCCCATGCCTAAAACCAATATGGGAGCGAGAACGATGACCGCGTAGATGGTCAGTGGTGCTTTCCAGATAATTAGTTTCTTAAGCAGTGCAATTGTTCCTTGAACACCGCCAAAATAGGCTGTGGTCAGAATAGCCCCAAGAGCAGGACCATAGACGCCCAGGAAAAAGCAGCGAACAAACTGATCGGTAGTCACTTGATTCAGTTCCTTGGCTATATACTGTAAGCCAATAAACCAGTTTGTCCAAGTCCAGGTGAAAGTAATCAATAGATATACAAGAACTTTACGATTTATCATCTAAAGCATAGTGTATAAGAGGTACAATGTCTAAGAAGCATTGTATCGATAAAATCTATCCTACTCATCGGTACAAGCGGTTAACTAAGTTTTGTGTCCGGGTATTCAGGTCCAAATCACATTAAACGTCCCAGTTGAGATGTACATACATGAACGCTTCTTCGTCTCACATAGGAGCGTTTTAGTGAGAATACGCAAATCGGGGCAACTATCAATGAGCCTTAAGAGGTTCCAAATGATCCTGTAATATTCCGATTTGGGCTATTCAATGGCCTGAAACAGAAAATGTTAACTTTTCGAGATTATTTCCCAGATTTGATCGCCAATTGTTGAATAGATTTCTATTGGCAAGGCTATGCTATGAAAAAGACCGTTTCTCGAATGATCCCATATCGTCAGCAGTTGCCGATCAATAGGCGGGCTTGTTGGGTGAAGTGGATGCCTATTCTCCTCAACTTGTGTCTACTGACAAATCAACTGGCGGCTCAGCAACGCTTTGCTGATATTGGTGATTTTCAACTAGAGAATGGTCAACTTATTCGGAGTTGTCGAATAGGCTACCGAACGTTTGGAAAACTAAATGCGACTCGCTCAAACGCCATTCTGGTACCAACCTGGTTCGGGGGGACTTCTGCCAACGTGTCCTTTGTCGCCAACCCAGGAGGCATAGCCGATAGTACGCAGTATTTTACTATTGTCGTTGATGCCTTGGGGGATGGTATTTCCTCCTCACCATCCAATAGCCCAACCCAGGCAGAAGCCCTATTTCCACAATTCAGCATCCGGGATATGGTTCGTAGTGAATATATACTGGTGACTAAATCGTTAGGGCTATCGCATTTACAGGCCGTAATGGGCATTTCGATGGGGGGCATGCAATGTTTCGAGTGGCTAGTGACTTATCCCGATTTTATGGATAAAGTAGTTCCCATTATTGGGACGCCTAAACAAGGTAGTTATGATCTAGTACAGTGGGGCACGCAACTTCGCATTTTAGAAGGCGGAAATTTCTCCGCCGAAGCCATGCGAACGGTAGGTAGGCTCCATGAGTTAGTTCTGACAACCCCCGTTTATTTTCGGGAACACCTAAAATCGGAGGCTGCGCCGGGTTTCATTCAGGAACAGGAGGAAAGTTATAGGAAACGAAACCCGTATGATTGGGCCTCCCAACTCCGGGCGATGATTGGCATGGATATTTACCGAGGCAAACCGATGGCGGAGTTACGATCGATTATCAAAGCCCAGTTGCTGGTCATCGTCGGCGTTCAAGACCATATGGTCACCCCGGACGGGGCCATCGAACTGGCCCAGTTTTTACAGGTACCCTTAGTGAAACTCGATAGCGCTTGTGGGCATATGGTGATTAGCTGTGAATCGGCTACCATACAAAAGGCGGTTCGCTCGTTTTTAGCGAAGTAGGGGGTGATTTCTTCAAATTTTTGTTCTTAAGCGACCGAGCTGTTTCTCTGGAAGATGAACCTTTAGGCAGGCGCTTAGTTGATACGGATGGCAGGTGGCCTGGGCCATACATACTGCCTTATTACTCTACCAATTGACCTTATTAGGCGTATAAACTCAATCCCGCGTGTTTGCGCCACGATTCGATCAACTCGAAATTCATTTACACGCATATGATAAATTCAGAAGCCAGGAAAGTTCTTATATCTGGCGCTAGCATTGCGGGACCCACGCTGGCCTACTGGCTGGCTCACTACGGATTCAACGTCACAGTAGTCGAACGGGCACCCGCCCTACGACTGGGTGGCCAGAACATTGACGTGAATGGTCCCGCCCAGCTCATTGCTCAGAAAATGGGCATTGAAGCCGATATCCGGGCGGCTAATACAGGGGAGCTGGGACTTCAGCTCATCGGTCAGGATAATCAGGTGGTCGCGGCCTTTCCTAAAGACGGGGCCATGAGTGGCACTCAGGAATTAGAGATTATCCGGGGCGATCTGGTGAGCATCCTCTACGAGCGCACCAAACAAAACGTAACCTATTGGTTTGGGGACTCGATCACGGCTCTGGAACAGCGGCCCGATCAGGTGAATGTCACCTTTTCGAGCGGCAAGACCGACACTTTCCAGTTTGTCATTGCCGCTGATGGCATCCGCTCGCGTACCCGCCGACTGGTGTTTGGTGAAGAGCCTGTATTCAAGTATTTAGGCCTCTATACGGCGTACCTGACTATTCCCCGGCAGAAGACCGACAATGATTGGTGGCGCTGGTACACTGCCGTTGACCGCCGAATCGTGATGCTGCGTCCTGATAAACAGGGTACGATGCGAGCATCCGTGGCTTTTATGGCCGCTGAGCAAGCCTATGACAACCTTTCTGCTGCCGAGCAGAAACAAATGCTTAAAGATAAGTTAGCGGGGGCGGGTTGGGAAACCGAGCGGATCGTAGGCGCCCTGGATGATACGGCCGATGTATACTTCGACAAGGTGGGGCAGATTAAGGCTCCCCGCTGGTTTGACGGCCGCGTGGCCATGATCGGAGATGCTGCCTATTGCCCCACGCCCCTAACGGGAAAAGGCACGACCCTGGCCATGGTGGGGGCTTACCTGCTGGCCGGTGAGCTGGCTAGCCACCAGGACTATCAGGCGGCCTTTGTGGCTTATGAGAAACGCATGCGCCCCTACGTGGAGGCTGTGCAGAAATTGCCACCCGGTGTCCCCTGGCTGGTGTATCCGCGGACACAGCTGGGCGTTTCGTTGTTAAACACGGTGGCGGGTATTGTCGCCAGCAAGCCCGTTCAGGAGGTGTTTGGCTTGTTTACGTCTACTAAATCCGAGAAAGAAAGCCAGGAAGATGAGATTGTACTGCCTGACTACCAGTAGTTGACCTGAGTACCTAATAAAGAAAGCATCTATAGGAAGACTCGGGCCAGCAGATCGCTTCTTGTCAATGAGTTAACTTTCAGCTTTGGTGAACCGTGCACTATTGTTGTGGGTAAAAACGGTAGTGTACTAAGAAATGCCCTATTTAAGAAGCACATACATGACAACTACTTCGTCGCAAGGAGGAGCGTTATTGGCGAATTAATGCCCAATACTTACAGATAGGAAGTTTGATCGGCAGATTTCATGCTAAAAACAGACCCGCCAATTTAGTTCAGGCGGGTCTGTTCTCTGCTAAACAAATCTTACCGGCTCTTGATCAATTTTACCGTTTGAACCTGACCCTCCGTGCGTACCTGAACCAGATGCGTACCTGCTCCCTGGCCTACTGGTAGGTTGATCCGTTCCCCATCACTGGGCCATTCCAACCGCTGCTGGTGATGGCTTCGGCCCTGAAGGTCCATGACCGTCACCTCTACCCAACTCCCGATTACGCCACTAATTTCTACGTCCACCTGCTGACTCTGGATTGGATTCCCAAACACCTTAACCTGTAAGCCGTTGCTGATCTCACTGGCTCCCTGCCGGGCACCCCCAGTACAGGCCGCCAGCCAGAAGTAGTTATAGGCCGAGGTCGTGTTGCCCTGCTGGGCAATCAGCGTTAGTAGCGGCTCAGTCGTCGATAAGGTCTGGCTATAAGGACCAGCCTGAGTCGTAATCGTTCCATTGGTCATGGCCAGCACGATTGACTCACCCGTCAGCCCTGTATACTGAGGAGTAAATGTTACCTGCCACTGATTGCCTCCCAGATTCTGACACCCATTCGTGGTGAGGCTAACTAAAGTAAAAGGCTGATTTGGTGGAGTAGTCCCGTTCACGGTGAGTTGGAAGCTGGTGGCGACAAACAAGCCACTTGGATCAACCGCCGTTACACTGATGGGAAAACTGCCCGTGCCGGAGGGTGTACCACTAATGATGACCCCTGTTAGGTTCAGCGTCGAGGGAAGACCGGATACGATATAGGTTAAGGGGTTTCCATCTGGATCGGTAAAATAGTTAGCCAAGCTGAGTTGGTAGGCTTGCCCTGGCTGTGCCGTCTGTGGGGGAATCCCCGTGGTGGTTGGGGGTCGGTTGGGGGTAGAGTTGTTACAGGCCGCCAGCCACTGATAGTTATAGCTGGTGAGGACCCCGTTCTGCTGGGCAATCAGGGTAATGATTGGATTGCTGGAGTCGAGATTGAGGCTGTAGGGTCCTGGTTGGGAGGTCAGGGGGAGCTGCTGATAGACGGTAAAAATGATGGGCTGCCCCGTGGTACCCACGTATTGGGGGTTGAAGGTGAGTAGTCGTTGGTTGGCCGAGATGGTCTGGCAACTAATGAGGTTGACGCCGGTAATGGCGAAGCTAGTGGCTGATGGATTGACGGTAATGATGATGGGTTGCCAGGCCGATTCCTCCTGACTATTCACATTACTGTGTGCGTTGAGCGTCAGGTTCATCACGCCACTGGCGGTAGGTGTACCCGTAATATAAGGCTCAGTCGTCGCGGTAAACAAACTCAATCCATTGTTAGGCAGTCCATTAGCAGTGTATTGTGTACTGATGTCAGGCAGCAAGAGTGGTGTTTTGTAATGAAATGGCACCCCAACGGTGGCCGTCAGACTAATAGGAGTGGGCGGAATCACGGTGATGGAGATGGGTACCCAAGCTACCTCTGGCTCACCATTCACAGTAATATTTGCATTGATAGTCAGGTTCATAACACCCGTACTGTTTGGCGCGCCGACGATGGAAGCGGGAATAGTTTCATACGATAATCTCAAGCCATTGCCAGGAAGCTCTGACGAGGTGTAGGCAGTGCCTTGGGGGGGCAGTAGGACTGGTAGCTTGTATTTAAATGGCACCCCAGCGGTAGCCGTCAGGCTGATGGGAGTTGGGGCAATGACTGTGATGGTAATGGGTACCCAGGCTGAACTCTCCACATTATTCACAACATTGTGCGCATTGATGGTTAGGTTCATGACGCCCGTGGCGTTTGGCGCGCCGACGATAGAGGGAGGATACGTTTCATAGGATATTCGTAATCCATTGCCGGGAAGCTCTAGTGAGGAGTAGATCGTATTAGTAGGGAGCAGTAGGGCCGGTATCTTGTACTTAAACGGCACTCCAGCGATAGCCGTAAGGCTAATGGGGGTGGGGTCGATAGCCGTATTTGGTTCACTAAAAGACTTTGTAGACTGAATTGAATCGGTCTTGGTGAAAGTAAGCCTAACCTCCGCCTTCAAATTGCAGTAGACAAGGAGCAACAATCCGATTAACCAGGCAAGTCTCCGAGAAGTAGTACGTGTAGACATATGAGGAGTGATTAAGTTTATTAAGATTGTGGTATCTCCTAATATTACTTAACTCAGGGTAGTAAACTCCTTACGGATGTGTGAACGGTAAATTATTTTATTGAATAGTCCACCCTTACACTTGGGAGCCTTTTAGGAGAATGTGTCCTGTGTAAATCGAAGGTCATATAAACGATCCATGCTGATCTATTACCGGACAGCTTTTGTACGGTTTCGGACATGTATTCACTATTCATCAGGCTATATATCTGACAAATAGCCAGTTGCATAATTGGCATTTTATTTGTTCAACAAGTACTAAAGAAATATATCTTTTTTAGACTGTTTGTTATGAGTCGAACCTACCTGGGGGAGTTTGAAGAGTTGGTCTTACTCGCTGTTGCCCTCCTGGAACAACAACCCACTGGCGCCTATGGCGTCTCGATTGCCGATGAACTCAAGCAACGAACCCAACGAACCACGTCCGTCACGGGGGTGCATGTGGTCTTGTATCGCCTGGAGGAAAAAGGCCTCGTTGGCTCGGTCTTAGGCGGAGCTACCCTGGCCAGGGGCGGACGGCGTAAACGCCTATTCACCCTGACGGCGGATGGTCATCAAGTGCTGCGGGAGATGCGTCAACTGCGGATGGGGTTTTGGGAGGCCTTACCCACTCCTTTCTTTTCCTAAGCCATGAACAAGCCTTCACCCAACCCGCAGGGGCCGCCCCGCTGGGCCGACCGCCTGCTCAGCTGGTTGACGCCCACGGAACTGCTGGAAGAGTTGCAGGGGGATTTGCAGGAGCAGTTTGCCCAGCGGCTTGACCAGGTCGGTCCCCGGCGGGCTCGTTGGTGGTATGGTCTGGAAGCCCTGAAAGTCATTCGACCCTATTACCTACGGCGTCGATTGGCCAGGCTGGCCCACTGGCAGAGGGGTTTCTTTCCGAAGCGACCCGCTACCACCCGCCCTCTCATTACCCCTGAATACTCCTCGTCACCACTAATTAATCCTGACATGATTCGTAACTATTTTAAAATCGCCTGGCGTAACCTTTGGAAAAACAAAGGGTATTCGTCCATTACTATCCTTGGTCTGGCAGCAGGCATGGCTGTGGCCATGCTAATCAGCTTGTGGATTTGGGACGAGCTTACGTATGACCATTACCACAAAAACCATGACCGGCTTGCGCAGGTAATGACCACGTTGGTAAGAAATGGCGGTGAGTTAACCACCAATCGGTTTGTGGCATCGCCCCTTGGCAATGAGCTGCGTGCCAACTATGGCAGCGACTTTGAAAACGTGAGCATGGCATCGATGATCCAGAGCCGTGAACTTGCCGCTGGCGACAAAAAAATTACGGCGAAGGGCATGTGGGTGGAAGCAAATTTCCCGTCTATGCTTACCCTAAACATGCTGAAAGGAAACATCAACGGTCTAGAGGACCCGTCATCTATTTTGTTGAGCGCATCGGTCGCAACATCGTTATTTGGCGATGCTGACCCTCTCAATAAAGTGCTGCGAATTGATAACCAGGCCAACTATACAGTTGCCGGTGTCTATGAAGACCTGCCGCATAATACCACCCTGAATGAAGCCAAACTATTTATACCGTGGGGTAAATATGTGAGCATGGTTGACTGGGTGAAAGAATCGATGAAGCATTGGGACAATAAGTCTTTTCAGTGTTACGTGCAGTTGAACGATCATGTTGATATTACTAAAGAAACAGCGAAGATAAAGCTGACTTCCATGGCGCATTTGAATGCCGCCAGCGATGGTCAAGAAGAGCTGGTACTCCAGCCTATGAATAACTGGCGGCTATACAGTGAATTTAAGAATGGTAAAGTAGCTGGTGGCCGAATACAATTTGTCAATCTGTTTGCCATCATTGGCATTTTTGTATTGCTGCTTGCCTGTATTAACTTCATGAACCTGTCTACTGCACGCAGTGAAAAACGCAGTAAAGAAGTGGGCGTCCGCAAAGCCGTTGGCTCCTTAAAAAATCAGTTGGTAAGCCAGTTTTTAAGTGAAGCCATGTTGATTGCGGGTATTGCCTTTTTATTCGCTCTCCTGTTTGCGCAGTTAGTATTGCCGCTGTTCAATACACTTTCAGATAAGCAAATGACATTGCCTTTGGGCCATGTTTTCTTCTGGATCGTATGCGTCGGCTTTACGATAGGTACAGGATTGCTTGCAGGCAGTTACCCCGCCTTCTATCTATCCCGTTTTGACCCGCTAACCGTTTTAAAAGGCACATACCGTGTTGGCCGGTTTGCATCGCTGCCCCGTAAAGTATTAGTGGTCGTACAGTTCAGCGTTTCCATTACCCTCGTTATCGGCACCATCATCGTCTATAAACAAATACAATTTGCCAAGAATCGCCCGGTTGGTTATAACCGCGAAAGCTTACTCGCTGTGTATATGACAACCCCTGACCTCTTCGGGCATTACGATGCCATGCGTAGCGATTTACTGGCCACCAATGTGGTTGAAAATATGGCCGAATCATCCAGCCCTGTAACCAGTGTGTGGTCCAGTCAAATTGGCTATAGCTGGGAAGGGAAAGACCCGGCAACACAGCCATCATTCGGTACCGTCAGTGTCACGCAGGACTATGGTAAAACCATCCACTGGCAGCTAAAAGAAGGACGTGATTTTTCGAAAGATTTTAATGACAGCAATTCCATCATTCTGAATGAAGCCGCTGTAAAACTCACCGGCCTGAAAAATATTGTGGGCAAAACCATCCGAAAAGATGATAAGAATTTAATCGTAGTTGGTGTTGTAAACGATATGGTGATGGAATCGCCGTATGCACCTGTAACGCCAACCATTTTTTTAGTGAACCCAGGCTGGGTTAATGTAATCTATGTAAGCATGAAAGCAGGCATACCCTTGCCCGATGCGCTGGGTAAACTAGCGAAGGTGTTTGAAAAATATAATCCAGCTGCACCGTTTGATTATACATTTATTGACGAAGAATATGCTCAAAAATTTTCTGATGAGCAGCGTATTGGTAACCTGGCTGCCTTCTTCGCAGCGCTGGCTGTCTTCATCGCCTGTCTTGGCTTGCTGGGCTTAGCTTCGTTTGTTGCCGAGCAGCGCAAAAAAGAAATTGGCTTAAGGAAAGTATTGGGTGCTTCCGTTTTTTCTGTCTGGAATTTGTTATCAAAAGAGTTTATGTTCCTGGTTGTTTTTTCGTTCCTTTTTTCGGTTCCGCTGTCTTACTACTTCATGAACAACTGGCTGCAGAATTATGAATACAGAACAACCTTATCGTGGTGGGTTTTTGCAGGAGCAGGTATAGGTGCGTTGATGATAACCTTGGCAACCGTAAGCTTTCAATCGATCAAAGCAGCCATAGCCAACCCGGTAAAGAGTTTGCGAACGGAGTAGAGTAATGAATACGGATTGTTATGGTGAATATGAATACTCAAAGGCATTAAGCAAAGTTAGTGCCTTTGAGTATTTTACGACTTGTCGTTGGGGTGTGCAACAGCCACGCCTATTTTTAAAGCAAAACGATGAGGAATTTGCCATCTCAACTAGGAGCACTTTGTGAGAATACGTCCTTATTTGTTAGAACCCAAACGAACAATACTAAGCCCGAAGCTATTTTTCTACTTAACCACAACGCGCACTCGATCAAGGTTTTTGATTCGTGCATAAGGTGTTTTAGTATCGCCCTGACGTTGGGATGCTGCTCGCAGGATGGTGAAGTAAGTTCCTGGTTTAGAAAAGGTATAGGTTGCTTTCACCGTTGTGGGGGAGCCTGCTTTGGTAGCCGACTCTAGCTTCCCCTTTACCGGAAATGTGCCAACTCCCTCAAAGTCCCATTCTGCCGACACCACCTTTCCCGTATTGGGCGGCACTTCGATTTGTGCCATGAAATTGACCGGCTGACCTGTAGGAACCTCGATTTGTTTCCTTCCGTTGACCCGCAGATCGATGACCGGCTGAATACCTTTACGGGCTGTTGCACTGGCTGGAACGACCACTTGACCATCCACCACATCATGGGTGGTGTTGGCGGGTGGCGCTACTCCCTTTTCAACCCATAAGCTCAAATCACGCAGGGCCTGTTGTAAGACACCCAGATAACTGACAATATGCGTCGGATCGCCGGGTTGTATATAGTCGGCATGATTCGCATGGTCGGTAAACCAAAGCCGGAAATGGTTGTCCAGACTGTCACCCAGCGTTTCTTTTACTTTCGATCGATACCAGTCCGCCTGCCAGGGATATGCTTCGGTATCCCAAAGCGATTCGACCAGAATCATTTTACCCTTGAACTTTCCACTCTGCAAGGTGCCCGTTGCGCCCATCGCCATCAACGGGCCAATCAGCATGGGACGCTGGGGATAGATCGGTTTGCCAGTTGCATCCCGAAACTGATCCCATACCGGATAATCTTTTCCCGGCACCTGGTGCCGGTGATAGGTTTGAGCAGCCAGAAAATTAGAATTATCAACCTGCACTTCATCGCCCGACTTAATCTGGGCCAGAAGTTTTAGATCATTAGTGCCCAGCACAACCTTGTCGCCAGCTATCTGGGTCAGCAGTAACGTTTTGCCTGCTGCGGCACCGCTCTTGATGATCAATTCACCACCCAGAAACTGAACGGCAGGCAAGGGGGAATCCAGTTGAAAAGCTACCGGCATGGTTCCGCCTTTTTCACCAATCGCTTTCCAGGCCGCATCAGCTGTACCATGGGCTTCACCCGGCAAAGGCCCTTGAACCAGACCAAGTTTGATGGCCTGCTCCTGGGTAATACTCGTTTTTATTTTACTCACCTGCTGAATTCGCCCACCAAGCAGCGAAGCTGGCGGGTTGGCTCCCAGATAGCCGGGAACGGTCCAGAAGTCAGAAAAGTATTTTTTATCGATAGCTGTTAAGGCAGGATATATAGCGGGAAACGCATGAATCCCCATCTTCTGGTAATTAGACCAGGCTTTGGGCGGAAATCCCATCTTCGTTACTTCGCGCAGAGCGGCCTGTTCTTCGTCATTTAGACCGGCATACATATCCCCGCTACCACCTGGCTCAAGGGCGTCCACGATTTGAGGAAACTTGTGCTGTAATACCCGCATGGCGTGCATGCGGACAGTAAATACATTGGGCAGGGCCATTGGCGAACCCAACACGTAAGGGACAACTCCATCCCAGACACCATTCGTATTTTCAATGGAGGAGATGGTCCGAAAGGCCCCGCCACTGCCCCCAAACGCATAGCCATAGGGTCGGCCTCCGCCAAACTGCTTGGTCGCCACCACTCTTGAATAGGCCGCAACAGCCGCATTGGCCCGGTAAGCGCCAATGCTGGCGTTAGCCCCAGGACCAGGCATGGCTGCCTTACCACCCCCATTGGTTTCTATGAAGTAGGCACCACTGGCAATCGAGAAGCCAATCTTATCTCCTTCTCCCGTAGCACCCTGGGATAAATATTCATTGTCCGGCACTGGGGTGATGTACTGAAAGAACCGGCCCTGGTACTGTTCTTTTGAGGGAAAATAAAACGAGAAGCGAGTATCGGTTCCCTTGAATCCGCCATGCATATAGTGATGACGCACTGGTTTATCGCGCCATTCATCCTGATCAATATAAGGAGCTTTGAACAGGGTGTCGCTGGCTGGAGTGGTTTGACCATAAATTCGGCTTCCACTCATGGTTATGATGAGCAGGCTAGCCAGCAGATGTATCGTCTCTTTCATATTTCGTGCAAGGTGCTGGCTATTAATGGACAACCCTCAACGGTTAATTGGGCTTCAGCCAGATCTATGCTCACAAAGATAAGCGTGAAATCTCTTTATTATCTAAAAAATAGATAATAATATTTTTATAATTCTTTACCTTTGTATCACCATGATGAACAGGGCGTACCGACTGACCCTTGGATTGCCGTACCGATCATTTACAGGTGGCGAATGATCTGATTTTTGTTGTCAGTTATATACTCACTTATAGCTGTTTACCAATCTATCCGTACATGCATTCTCCCAGCGAACAAAACTATATCCCACAGCTTCAGGTCGATTGTGTCATCTTCGGTTATCAGGATGGTCAACTCAAGGTGCTCATTCCCAAATTAGATTTCAAGGGTGATTTTTGGTCTTTACCCGGTGGATTTGTCTATCAGGACGAGAATCTTGATGAGGCTGCTGGTCGAATTCTGGAAGCCCGAACAGGTATTAAGGATGTGTATCTGGATCAGTTTAGAGTATTTGGCAGTACGACCCGTACCAGTAAAGGCTTTCTGGAGCGACTCATTGAGTTGAATGCCGAAAAACTGGGGGATCGGCGATTCAACCGGAAAGAGTATGACTGGTTCACCCGGCGATTTATTTCAATTGGCTTTTATGCCCTGGTGGATATCAGTCAGGTAAGGCTTCAGAAGATTGAACTGGATGAATCGATCGGTTGGTATTCCATTAAGGAATTGCCCTTGATGGTCATGGATCACAACGAAATTGTGGAAAGTGCGTTGGAAACATTGCGCCTGTTTCTGGATCAGAAGGTACTTGCCTACCACCTTTTACCCGAGGTGTTTACCATGAAAGAGGTCCAGCAACTTTATGAAGCGATCTATGACCGAGGGTTTGCTGCCAATAATTTCCCCAAGAAGATCCTGGAACAGAATGTACTGGAACGACTGGAAAAGAAGTTCACTGGAGCGGCCAATAAAGCGCCCTATTTGTACCGCCTTCGGAGGTCCGAATAACTGAAAATACAGTTTTAGGGGCAATGCCACAGGCGAAAACGTATATACCAATCAACATTGCTCAATATTTTTTCTGCACGGTTGCCAGCAGTTCGTGAGGATAACCCATCGCAATGGCGCTAATTTCATCCAGAAGCTTTACTTGGTCAGCCTGTAAATGAATATCGACCGCCCTTAAACTTGTCTCAAGATGGGCTAGTGTTCGTGCTCCAATGATCGGGAAGACGCCTTTACTTAACGCCCAGGCTAACGCTATCTGCCCAGGAGTGGCTTCAAGTTCGTTGGCCATCAGCTCCAGTTGATCGAGTATGATCTTTGTCCGCTCGTCTTCCTGATAACCGTCGGCCGCAGAAACAGTTAGTCGCCCAGCTGACCCCTGCCGATATTTTCCTGTCAGTAAGCCTCCCGCCAAAGGAGAATAACACATCATACCCAAACCGAAGTGTTCCGCCATTGGCGTCAACTCCCGTTCTGCTATCCGTTGCAATAGGTTATATTCAACTTGTATAGCGGTCAGCGGTATGGCAGTAGCAATAGCTGCCGCTTTCCAAGCAGGAAAGTTTGCTAAACCCGTATACAAAACTTTACCAGCTGTAACCAGGTCTTCCAGACCACGAACGGTTTCTTCTAACGGCGTTACTCCGTCATCAAAATGCGGTATATACAGGTCGATGTAATCCGTCCTCAGGCGTCTCAAACTGCCCTCTATTGCCTGACGCATGGCTTTGCGGTGGTTACCGGCATTGGCGAGCGCGGGATCGGGTAAACTGCTTCGGGTATACTTAGTACAAATAATAAAATCGTGCCGTTTGTGCTCAATAAACCTACCAACAGTCTCTTCCGCTTCGCCAAACTGATACTGGTCAGCTACATCGATGAAGTTCCCACCAGCATCAGCATAAGCCGAGAGTATCTGAAGTGCGTCCTGGGCGGTAGTGCCATAGCCCCGGCGATCACCCAACTGTGAGCCACCCATTATCAGTTCGCTAGCTGGTAAACCGGTGTGTGTGCCGAATAATTTATGTTTCATACAACAAAGGTCAGGAGCGAGTAAAGCACAATCAAGTAGGGCTAAATTCAGCCGTATTTAAAAGATCTTCAACTAGCTTATATTTGAAGGATGTACGAGAAAAAATTACCCGTCGAACTCGACTGCGGCCTCCACTTGTTTATGGAAGTTATGAATGGGAAGTGGAAGATCAGTCTTATCTGGAGCATTCATTCTGGCATCAGGCGGCCTGGCGAATTGCATCGCAAAATTTCTAAAGCGTCGCGGAGGTTGTTAGACACCCAGTTAAACCAGTTGGTGGAGCATGGTATCGTTTCCAAAACTAGTTTTGATCAAAAGCCTTTGAAGGTCGAATATAACCTCACCCCACTTGGCGAAACATTGATCCCCGTCATTGAATTGACTGCAAAATGGGGCGAAGACCATCGTAGTGTATTAGAGCCGCTATTTATCAAAGAGCAATATGCGTGACCCTAACCTACGATCTCATTAGCCGATTTTTGGCTTCTAACTATATTAGTACTTATACCAGCAGTTTATTTCTTATCAATTATTCGAATCGCACTGTCAAGAGTAGTTGCTAGCACTTTATTCGAGCCATCAACCAATATAAATTGAGGTACGGCATTGAGAGCCAACTGCTTGGCGATAGGGCCTGACAAATAATTAAGATCCGAAAGCTGTGGCCAGGTTAGACCATCTTTTGCGATGGCGTTGACCCAGGCGGCTCGATTATCATCCAGGGAAATACTAATTAGCTCAACCCGGGTATGGTCAAGGCGTTGATATAACTTGACCAAATCCCGACGATTGTGAATCCGGCAAGGCGCACACCAGGAGGCCCAAAAGGCGAGCAAGGTGTAGGGCTTGCCGGAAGGAAGAACTCGCTGGAGCACGCCGTTTGTATCGGGCAAGCTAAAACCATTTAGGGTCTTATCAAGAGCCGTGGCCTCTTCGTTCAGCAGTTTCTTCTTTAAGTCCTGGGCATCCTGTGAATTCTGAAGTGCAGGGGATAGCCTGGCTATCAGGTCTTTACTTAAACTAGCTCCTAACGTTCTGGAATTCATACTCACCAGGAAAAAGGAATAAGAGGAAGTAGGATGACTAACCACATACTGACTGATTAGATCAGCCACCTGTTGGTTCTTTTGGGCTCTACTGAGCGTAGAGGTATTATAGGCATTTATTTGGTTGAGATTGGTAAAATAGTCCACGGTTTCTGGGGGACCACTAACTTCAATCGGCTGAAGATACCCCCCGTCTAGTTTAAAGCTAGCTCGTATCGTATCATTACTAAGCCACACACCTAGGCCCTGCCAGGCTTTATCGGTACCAACGCTAGCAATATAGGGATGATGGACCTTACCGGTGAAGGTGAATTGGCCATTAGCAATTGGCGTGGTATCGGCTCGAGCAATGTCCCGCTGAAACAAGGTGGCCTTTTGGGAGGCATCATCGCCGACAATTCGGCCAATCAGCACAAATCCTTTGTTTTGTCCCTGACTAACTAGACTGAGACCAATAAGTAGCAAAGTCAAATGAGCTTTCATCAAATCAATAAATCTAAGCTAATGAGATCGATTAAGTTATAATTATTCCGGCGAATTATTTGTCCTGCTAAGGCGGTCTTTCCACAAATAGGTTATTACTCTAATCCGTGCTCTTTGTTTAATATCCTATCCTTGAAATAATCAAAGTGTAAGACAATTTGTGTCTGACTGATGCAACCCAGAGAGGCAGTTATTCATCTACTGGCTAATAAAGAGAATCACTATCTAGTTAACTTTAAAAGCCATCATGATGACCCGTTTTATAGTATGCATTGGTATCAGCTTGTTCCTATGTTCGTGCTCTTCTACCAAAAACTGGCAAGGAACCTCTAATTCTCAGGTTGCTCAAGCCGAGTTTAAAGAATTAAATGGTAAACAAACGTTCACGCTCCATGTACCTGATAATGATACTTATCTAGCTTACCAATTCAAAGAAACGGATGGTCAATTGGAGGCTATTATAAAGTCAGCTTCAGAACGCATATTCGATCAAAAGATTGAATCCTCTGAAGCGGATTCCTTTCACTTGGTCAATCAGAAAGGAGCGGAATATAAAGTGACAATAAAGGGTAAGCACGCGTCAGGTGCCTTTTATGTCAGGTTTGAATCTTCTAAATAAGTAAGAATTACTTCACCTGTTCTAGTTAAGTTTTTGCTGTTGTATAAGTGCATTGGTTGTTGCAAAAGTCAATACTGCTGCGAACTGGCGTGTTGAACTGGCAACGTTTTGTTATTTATCAGGCCAATTACAATCTAGGATTTGTAGGCATTGGGTTTTGCAACAGCCACTGGAATTATGTAAACCTAGAGTAATTATTGACTAATCAATTTATTGGTGAATCTACCTTTTTGACGTGAAGATAGCCGTTCTAATTTCTGAGAACCTTATTTGGTGTGCTCATTCCTATGATTGAAAAACCCCCAAATTCAACGAATTTGGGGGTTTTAGGCGGGTCTGTTCTCTTTTGAACAAATCTTACCGGCTCTTGATCAATTTTACCGTTTGAACTTGACCCTTCGTGCGTACCTGAACCAGATGCATACCTGCTCCCTGGCCTACTGGCAGACTGATCCGTTCCCCATCACTGGGCCATTCCAACCGCTGCTGGTGATGGCTTCGGCCCTGAAGGTCCATGACCGTCACCTCCACCCAACTCCCCATAACTCCGCTAATTTCTACGTCCACCTGCTGGCTCTGGATTGGATTCCCAAACACCTTAACCTGTAAGCCGTTGCTGACCTCACTGGCTCCCTGTCGGGCACCCCCAGTACAGGCCGCCAGCCAGAAGTAGTTATAGGCCGAGGTCGTATTACCCTGCTGGGCAATCAGCGTCAGCAGCGGCTCATTCGTCGATAAGGTCTGGCTATAAGGACCAGCCTGAGTCGTGATTGTTCCATTGGTCATGGCCAGCACGATTGGCTCACCTGTCAGCCCTGTATACTGAGGAGTAAATGTCACCTGCCACTGATTGCCCCCCAGGTTCTGACATCCATTCGTGGTGACGCTAACTAAAGCAAAGGGTTGAGTGGGTGGAGTAGTCCCGTTCACGGTGAGTTGGAAGCTGGTGGCGACAAACAAGCCACTTGGATCAACCGCCGTTACACTGATGGGAAAACTGCCCGTGCCGGAGGGTGTACCACTAATGATGACCCCTGTTAGGTTCAGCGTCGAGGGAAGACCGGATACGATATAGGTTAAGGGGTTTCCATCTGGATCGGTAAAATAGTTAGCCAAGCTGAGTTGGTAGGCTTGCCCTGGCTGTGCCGTCTGTGGGGGAATCCCCGTGGTGGTTGGGGGTCGGTTGGGGGTAGAGTTGTTACAGGCCGCCAGCCACTGATAGTTATAGCTGGTGAGGACCCCGTTCTGCTGGGCAATCAGGGTAATGATTGGATTGCTGGAGTCGAGATTGAGGCTGTAGGGTCCTGGTTGGGAGGTCAGGGGGAGCTGCTGATAGACGGTAAAAATGATGGGCTGCCCCGTGGTACCCACGTATTGGGGGTTGAAGGTGAGTAGTCGTTGGTTGGCCGAGATGGTCTGGCAACTAATGAGGTTGACGCCGGTAATGGCGAAGCTAGTCGCTGATGGGTTGACGGTAATGACGATGGGTCGCCAGGCCGAGCGGAGGACTGTGTTGTTGACCAGGGTTAAATTCATGACCCCTGAGGTCAGCGGAATACCCTGGATGGCGGGCGGACTGCTCGGTGCAAAATTCAGTCCATTTGCTGGCAGCCCCGTCACCCATAGGCTCAGTAAGCTATCGACAGGTACTAAGTAAGGCAGCGTTTGCTGGAAGGGAACCCCCACCGTGGCCGTTAAATTGAGGGGGGGGACAGGGGGCGCGTCGATGACGGTAATGATGATGGGTCGCCAGGCCGAGCGGAGGACTGTGTTGTTGACTAGGGTTAAGTTCACCACCCCGGAGGTAATAGGAATACCCTGGATGCCGGGCGGCCTGCCCAGTTCAATACGCAGTCCATTGGCGGGTAGTCCTGTCAAATCGTACGAAAGTAAGCTATCGAGAGGTACTAAGAGAGGCATCGTTTTCTGGAAGGGCACCCCCACAATGGCCGTTAGACTGAGGGGGGGGGGCAGGGGGGCATCGATGACGGTAATAATGATGGGTCGCCAGGCCGAGCGGAGGACTGTGTTATTGACCAGGGTTAAGTTCACCACCCCTGAAGTCAGCGGAATACCCTGGATGCCGGGCGGCCTGCCCAGTTCAATACGCAGTCCATTGGCGGGTAGTCCTGTCAAATCATACGAAAGTAAGCTATCGAGAGGTACTAAGAGAGGCATCGTTTTCTTGAAGGGTACGCCCACAATGGCCGTTAGACTGAGGGGGGTGGGGTCGATAGCCGTATTGGGTTCACGAATAGACGTTGAAGCCTGACTTGAATCGGTCTTGGTGAGAGTAGCCTTAACCTCCGCCTGCAAATTCCAGCAGACAAGCAGTAATAATCCAATTAACCAGCCGAGCGTCCGAGTAGTAGTACGTGTAGACATATCAGGAGTGTTTAAGTTTATGAAGCTTGTGGTACTTCCTAATACTACTAAATTGTTGGTATTGAGCTTTTTAGATATGTGTAAACGGTAAATTATTTTATTGAATAGTCCACCCTTAAATTACCGTTTCCTAAAACGCCCAATTTTTGAAGCAGATAGATGATGATACCTTCGTCTCAAGTAGGAGCGATACATGAGTCATCCCGAATTTTGTGATTAGCTTCTCAAAATTCGGGATGACTCATGTTTATCGGATTAAGGGTATGGCGGATAGCAGGCTATTAGTTGATGGCCACCAATCGGCTGATATCCTGAGGTTTCTGGGTTCCCAGCGTCACTGTGTGTTGAGTGGTTTTCTTGCCGTCTGTGATGCTCAATTGATAAGCGCCGTCAGGTAAGTCACTCATATCGAGTTGTAAGCGAACGGCGGTTTCTTGTTTCCCCACGTGTTTAACAAAGAACATTTGGCCAGTGCCATCGGCCAATCGAATCTGAAGGGCATGACCCGTTTGTTTATCAAGAGCGATCTGCAATTTCCCCGCTTTGTTGGTATAGATGCCACTTTGGAAAGCAGGGCTTGGTTGAGCGTCGGCAGGAGCTTGAGCTAAAGTAGTATAGGCAGTGGTGATCACCAGGGCGATCGCAACGAGCAGGGGTTTGATGAGCGTTTTCATGATCTTATTGTATTTGTGTTTGTGTTTCGTTTTTGACTAGGTCAAAGGTCGGGTGGTGTGGGGAAAGACATTATCTCAAATGAGTCAATTACTAGCACTTTTGAGATAATGTAGCTCGTCGAGCTATGGAGTTATATGGATAAGCCAATTACGAAGACCGATTGGGAAAAGGTAGGGTGTAAAACCTGATATTGCTGTGAGTGTGGCTCAAGCATTAGAGGCAGTGCTAGAACGCATCAACCATAAACAACCTATTGATGGGTAGCCAATTGAAAGCTGTGGCTAATAGTTCAATAGGAGGGTTTCAAGAGATTAACAACTCAAGAGTATTAAGGCTGTAGTTTCGTACTTTGGCTAACATATCATTGATTATACAATAGAATACACCTTATTTATATGAGACAATTGACTTTATCCCTTATGTTGTTCTGCTGTCTTGGACCACTTTCCCATTTGCTGGCGCAAGACAAAATTGATAAGTATTGCCTCCTCATTAATGAGACAACAGTCAAAGCCGTTAGAGAGCAAAATACCTTTAAACTTTTTCTAGGGTACGAAAATTCGTTAATGGCTTTTAAGGATACAGCACTGCTGGCGCAACTGAAGCAAGTAGAGAAACGAGCAAACCTAGTCGATGCTTTTAACTATCTGGCTAGTTTAGGCTGGCAATACATTGGCTTAACGGCGAGTATGAATAGCCGGACCAGTTTTGCTAATACTAATCTTAGTCAGCAATATTTATTTAAGCGCACCTTTGATCGAAGTGCGTTAAAGTGATTAGCTCTACCTAGGAGGCCTATAACTTATGGTCATGCAAAATCTGGGGCTCAATATTGTGCTTTTTGGTCTAGGTTAACATACTCCCGTGGCTGTTGCAAAAGTATGGAATGGGTTAGCTAAGCCTAAATTGACGACCAAATCAGTCTATCCCTTAAAAGACTATACTCTGGATTTGCCACAGGCAAAGATGTGGTTACCAGGTAAATGGAAGTTGATCAAGCAATCGTCCATGGTTCTTAACTCCACTCTACCGAATGTAGAGCTGGTTATCGGTGAGAATCAGATTAGCGTTATAGACAATGGCACCCAAGCTGACAAGGTTGATTATGAAGTAGTTAAGTTAGCGTACCAGGTAGGGCACTATTTACAGATTACTACCAATGCCCAGCCCAGGGAAGACAACTGGTATGTGCGTAATCCTGTTTTATATATTAATAAGAATCGAATGTATATTGATTTAGGCAGGGCTCAAGACTTGCCTGCTTATGAATTCAGTAAAGTGAATTAACTCAGCTCGATTGGGCCTAAACTGCACTTAGGAGATAAGACCATAGAAGGATAAGTTTAAACCGGTTCCGACTTTTGCAACCGCCACGCCCCTTATACAACCAAAAAAATAAGTATTGTGATTTCTATTAGAAAGCTTGTTGCATTCACATCCGAGCACCAAAAGGCACTTGGCGATTCGGGCTATACGTCCTGCTATAGTTACCAGGTTGAGAAAAAAATAAGTGTTGATACCATAGTAATCAAACTCCAGCGATATAGACTTGAAAAGCCTTATAGTAAACGATGGCATGTCGATCAAGAAACGATAGCTCACTATCATGAGTTGATTTCTCAGGGGTATTCCTGGGGGAGTTTCGACCAAGAATGTTTGGTGGGCGTGATGATCGTGGAGAAACGAGCGTGGAATAATTCGTTTTGGATTGATTATATAGAGGTTGTTAAATCCTATCAAGGCAGAGGAATTGGAAGCCAGTTATTGGCTACGCTTATCGAAGAAGCCAAGCAAGAGCAAGTCAGAGTTATTACTCTTGAAACTCAAAACACCAACGGAGATGCCATTGATTTTTATCAACGAAATGGTTTTGAGCTTGATGGCTTGAATATGACTTTATATGATGCAGAACACGGCAAGGAAATCGCTATTTTTCTGAGTAAACGAATTGAGTTTTTCCCTGAATAGGAAGACTCTGTAAATGATTCGGTATTGTCATGGTTTGAGTAGAATTAAACTACTTCCCTCGTGTTTTTAGTTTCTTGAATACTATCCACCGTTTATTTTGTATCAAGGTATGTAGAATACCTGCCTTTTCTGGTAGTGTCTGAGTTTGGCCGTATTCTAGTTTTAATGATTCGAACTGAGTTTCATCAGGATAAGACCAGCAATAATTAGCAAGGCAGCTATCAAACGGGGAAGGCTCACTTGTTCGCCCAAAAAGATAATACCAATAATGAATGCTCCTACAGCTCCTATGCCCGTCCAAATCGTATAGGCTGTTCCTAATGGTAAGGTTCGGATGGCTATCGCCAACAGACCAAAACTAGCCATCATAGCAACGAGGGTGATTAGGGATGGGATAAGGCGGCTAAAACCATCCGACTGTTTCATAAAGTAGGCCCAAACGACCTCTAACAGTCCAGCAAAAACTAGATAAACCCAAGACATAACTCTGACCTCTTTTAAGAAGCCGGGTCGTCCCGAATTAAATCCCATTATGGGGGAGGTCGTCCTCCTAGTCCTTATAAGGAAGACTTATAAGATTTTGTAAAGATAATATTTCAGTAAATGATTGGCAAACTGGATCAACCACCGTTACACTGATGGGAAAACTGCCCGTGCCGGCGGGCGTACCACTAATAATGACGCCTGTTGGGGTCAGGGGTGCGGGAAGGCCGGCAACGATATAGGTTAAGGGGTTTCCATCTGGATCGACAAAGTAGTTCGCTAAGCTGAGTTGGTAAGCTTGCCCTGGCTGTGCCGTCTGTGGATATGTGTAAACGGTAATTATTTGATTGAATAGCCCACATCGATGCTAACGTTCCCTAAAACGCCCGAATTATAGACACCTCCTCGTCTCAGTTGGGAGAGTTAATCAACAAATTGTTTAACTGCCTGGTGGACTGCATCAGCGATTCGTCGCTTATATTTTTTGTCCTCCCGATTTAATTGGAATGAAGTCTTCATAGTTGGTAAAATACTCTAGGCCTAAAACTAATAACATCGAGCTTATAATATATACTTTCTGCATGATGACTGCTAAACCCAAATAACCTAAACCAAAAAGGAAAAAGAAAGAGTAATAAGTTAATAAGCAAATAATACAGCAGACTTTAAGTAAATGAAGTTTTGACTGTAGGATAAATACAGTAATCGTAAATAAACCAATCAATGTTAAAATGATCGATAGTACTCCCAAGTCATGCAAGGGTGTTGCGATTAAGAAAATAAGTATGATGTTGGTAGCGCCTATAAATTTTAAACTAGTAGCCCATTGTCTTGAAGATATCTTTTTTGACATGTTAATAAAAAAAATTCCATAACCAACCGAGTGGAATACCATTCCAATAAGTGCCCAAATCCAGCCAGGGTTTTCTGACCCATTTATCGCTTTTGGTGCAAACAAATTGCTTAGGAAATTTTTCGACCAGTCAAACCCTATAGAATTTTTGTCAAGCACTGAGCCGCCTGGATAGGCCAATGTTGCTTTTACTATTAATAGCCCTGAAGTAATCAAACATATCAAAACCGAATACTTTTTAACTAGTTGCTTACTTGTTAAACTTTCCATTTGTCGATTAAGTGATATGTTGTTTGTAGCAAGTTAGTTTTCAATGACCGCTAACTCGCCGATTGACGCACTTTCAATACAAAATACGCATTGTATATTTTGTATTGTTACAGAGGAAGCCTACTTGGCCGTTTCCCAAAACACTCTATTTATGAGTAAATACATAAACGCCCCTTCGTCTCATGCGGGAGCATTTTTTGAGATTAGGCTTGTTACCTTTCACGACAGATGTTACTTATCTTTTTGTCCAGTAAAATGTAGCCAATCCAGATCATTGGGATTAGCAAAAATAAGCTTTCGACCATCACTATAGAGAAATGAATCTGCAACGACCATCACAGATTCATTACCCTGTTCACATACAAATTATACAATGTAACGCAACAACAAACCAATCATGGCGGCTCCACCAATGATACTTAATTCAGGTAGTTTTTTAAAGCGATAAAGTAGCCCGATAGTAGTTATTGCGATTAAAATAGCCGGTATATCAACTAACTGACGGCGGGCCAGCACAATCACCGCCCCGGCTATAGCTCCAACTGCGGCAATTGTAATTCCGTCAACAAATGCTTTGATGCTTGGATTCTTACCCCAACGTTTGAAGTAGGGCGCAGGCAGAACCGTCAACAAATAGCAGGGTAGGAATGTAGCCAAGGCGGCAACACAAGCCCCCGGCAAACCAGCCACCAAATACCCAATAAAAGCCACGGTAATAACAACGGGGCCGGGCGTAATCATGGCCACCGCTACGGCATCTAAAAACTGTTGCTCGGTCAACCAGCCGTATTCTTTGACTACACCACCATACAAAAATGGGACAATGGCCAGCCCACTACCAAATACAAAGGTGCCTGCTTTGGCAAAGAAAACTGCCAGCTTCCAAAGAATAGAGTTAGTTTGGAAATCTTGAAGTTGTGGCAGAAAGGGAACAAGGCTATTCCCCACACCGGGCCGGATTAAGTGAGGGGGTGTTTTCACTAGCCAATAGATGCCACCCGACAGCAAAACCAGCCACAACAATTCCGATTCTGTGACCGCTGTAGCGATAGCAGATACCGCAAATAACCCCCAACTCAATTGATCCTTACCAACAGTTTTGGTCGTTAGTTTGTACGTGCCATTCGCAACAATGCCAATCACGGCGGCCCCAATACCGTAGAATATAGCTTGCATCCAAGGCAAGCCCCCAAACTGTTGATAAGCCCAACCCAACGCAACGACCATAATAAAGGAAGGCAATACGAAGGCTAGGCCAACCAATGTAGCACCCAAGCTACCATAATGAACATAGCCCATATAGATAGCCAGTTGAGCCGCCAAGGGGCCAGGCGCCAATTGAGCCAACGCCATACCTTCCCGGTAATCGTCCTCACTAATCCACTGTCGATCAATGACTAAATCGCGGTGCATGGCACTAACTAAAGCGGGTGGCCCACCAAACCCCAACGTGCCCAAGCGGACAAAGTACCGTACCAAGTCATTGCGTGAGTAAGAAGCTTGTTCTTTCATAGGGTGGTTTCAATCATTTATGGTTCATGCTTCCCGGTTTCCCTAATTGATCGAGTGCCGCCCGAAATCCTTTGGCTAATTCGAGCGCCGGGCCTCGTCCATAGTAGTGCAGGAAAACGGTTCGTGGCTGTTCGCCTAACATATGGTGGTGAGTGGCCACGACTTCAAGTTTATGGCTCCGCAGGGCGCTGATTACATTGTTTACTTCTCCTTCCAGCATGGCAATATCACCAGCAATGTGGGCGGCATCCTGTTTGCCAGCAAATGACGCCCAGGAGTTTAGCCCAATGGCGGCTGTCATTTCAGCACCCATAGCCACAATTTGTACATCGTCCCGGCCAACCGTGTATTTGTAAGTAGGGCCGTTGACGACGCCTTTATAGTTTACCAACCCATCAAGAGCTGGTAGATCGAAAAGCTCTTTGCCGGTCTGGCTCGTGGTTGAAGCGGGTGTAGTTGCTTGGGGTTGATTGGCCGGAAACAGCTTTGTATTTCCGATGGCAGTGGCATATTTTTTGGCCAGTTCTGCCGTACTCCCCATGCCGTGCAGGTGCATGTAAAAAATGCGCGGCTGTTCATAGAAAAAATGGTTATGGATGGCTCCCACTTCCAAGCCTGCCGAATGGGTAGCGTCGATCAACGGATTTACTTCATCTTCCAGTAATACCGTATCGCTCATCATCACGGTTTGCTTACCATCCAACGTTTTCTTGAACGATACCCAGCCGCCAAAGCCAAACGGAATCGGCACCGGCTCAGGAACGCCTGCCGCACCTTTGATCGTCACTTTCAAATCATTGCGGGGCAGTGGTACGGTATAGGTGGCTTGAGCTTCGTTGTAGGTTCCCTTTTTGCCTAATGCATTGGCAATACTTTCCTGATCTTCGACCGAAAGAGCAGGTGTTTTTATGGTAAGTTCGCCATTGTCCAATACGCTCCCACAGATGGGAATGGCGCTGATTGCTGTTGCGGTCTGTAAGAAATTTCGTCGTTTCATGGCCTTATTGAAATCATTTAAAAATGGGTTAACGAACTAGAAAACAATGCCAAACTGAAAGCCAATTGTTGCTGACATAGGCCGATCATTACCGAAACGCACGGGCAAAGGCACTGCCACAAAATAGTTGAGCGTTTGACCATGCCGAACAATTTTATTGAACACGGGCGTTACGCCGTACCGGCCCGATGTTTCAAACGCCAGCCGCCCGGCAAACGTAAAATCATGTCCCAGATTGACCAGTACGCCGGGATGAAACAGCACATTGGCCACGCGACTAGTCCCGTCCTGCGCCCGAATCAAGGGAACCACTTCGACCGAAAAGCCGATTTGTTTGGTTTTCCATAGGTTCAGGCCAATAGGAAAGCCGACCAGATAATAATCCTTAAAGTTCGTTTCAGAACCTCGCTCATCAATTGTCAACAATGGGTGAAGAACGCCAAGGTAGCCAACCATGCGCGGATAGGTTGGCGGGAGTGGTGTCTGAGCAAAAACACGAGCTACAGTCAAACACCAGAATAGGGCTATGAACAGGAAGGTAGCAAGAGAAGCGAATCGGGAGCTTTTCATCAATGACGTATCAGTTTTGGCACAAGGATACGCCGGTGGTTAGCCAGGAAATAGAATGAATTTAACCTTTTGTATCTGCTTTACCTTTTACTCTTTTTTTTCGGTATTCAGAGGGGTTTTGTCCAGTCTGCTTTTTAAAAATACGGGTAAAATGACTCTGGTCAGAGAAGCCAGTCAGATAAGCGATTTCGGTTAGGCTATAGGTGGTTGTGTCCAGCAATTGTAAGGCTTTCTCAATCCGTAATTTGCGAATGTATTCGCCAAAAGAAAGGTCATCGAAATAGCGGGCAAAGGTGCGGGATACATAGGCCGGATTAATTGCTAAATTTTCTGATAATTCAGTCAGACTCAGCGTCAAATTGGTGTCTATCTGATCTTGAATCAATTCCTTTAATTCATGCACCCAGGCGGGTGATTTTCGTTTGTCTCCACGGTTCAGAAAGGTATGTAATACCTCTAGTAATAGCCGCTCGGTGGGGCTTTGGGTGTGTTTGACGGTTTGCAGATGCCTGGCCCAGCTATAGAGCGCATCATAAATAACCATGCCCTGCGCTAACAATTGTTGGTCATCCTGGATATTGAATGACAACCCCGCTGAAATAGCCCACAGGCCAGCGGCTTGTGCCGCCAAAGCGTGATCGTCGGTATCTGCCCCGCGAACAATGGGGGCCATTGCTTGCAAAGCCGGGTCTGTGAGGGCGTGTTTTTGAAGAAAGTAATCGAATGTGCAACGATCTTCGTAATGTGTGTATTCGACATTGGGCACATCAAAGGGAATGGCCTTTAACGCCTGCGCTTGCTGAATCACCCGATCTTCAGGCACATAAATAATGTCCGCTTCCGGGTCAATAAATCGTTTGATGAGCCAGGGGCAAGCCAGACGGTCGATTTTTGGCCGTTCTCGTGTGATCCAGTTCATAATTAGAAAAGACGATGGTTTGGAGCAGATTTGAGGTTTTTTGCTACTGTAGCCCCAACAATTGAAAACTCGAACTAATTCGTAGAAGGATTGACTAGTATTTATGAACTGCAAGCTGTTCTAGAACTTTAATAGAGAGTAGTGACCTGAAATGGTGGTATAATCTAACCCATCCTGCACCGCCCAAACCTCACTTTTCGTTTTCTTTTCGGTTAGATTAAACGGTTCAATTAATTAGTTCATTTTTTCGTATATTGTAGTGGATTAATCGAACCATTCTAGACCAATAATACTGAAGCTCCTAGGCTTCTAAAATCCTTACCTATGAAATCTCTATCGGGGAAACTAAAAAATGCAGAAAAGTTACAAAGCGCTGATCATAGGCCTTTATTTTCCGCCTACATAGATGATCGATGGGAAACGATAAACGAATCGGAATTTTTCAACGCCCTCTATACAGGATTATTCATTAAAGATGAAGATGACAGCATGAAAGGGAGAGATATCTACAAACGTAAACGCGATTAGTACTTATGAAAATCGGCTACGCCCGAGTATCAACCCAGGATCAAAACCTTTCTCTTCAATTAGATGCCTTGAAAGCATCTGGCTGTGAGAAGATCTTCCAAGAGAAGGCCAGTGGAGCCAAAGTCGAACGGACAGAACTTCAAAAATTACTGGAGCACGTGCGCGAAGGTGATACGGTAGTTATCTGGAAACTGGACAGACTAGGCAGATCACTGCCTCACCTGGTCGAACTCGTCTCCACACTGGAGAGTCGGGGTATCGGCCTGATCAGCTTGAACGACCCGATTGACACCACCACAGCCCAGGGCAGACTAGTCTTCCGAATCTTCGCCAGTTTAGCCGAGTTCGAACGGGAGGTTATAAAGGAGCGTACTCAAGCGGGGCTTGCCTCCGCCCGAAGGCGCGGCCAGCAGCTAGGCCGGAAGAAAGGCTTATCCAAGGAAGCTGAGAATAAATCCCGGATTGCCGAAAGTCTTTATAAAGAAAAGAAGCTATCAGTGAATGAAATTGCCAAGCAGTTGGGGATAGCCAAGCCTACCTTGTATGTGTATTTGAAGCATCGAGGAGTTCAAATTGGAGCAATTAAATAGAGTAAATAATCCATACCAATCGTTAATCATGACAGAAATTAACATTGACCGGCCCTTTGAGGCATTTAATAATCATTTTAACAGTGAAGGAAATCAACGTATTCTATTTTCTGCACCTTTTGGCAGTGGTAAAACCTATTTTCTAGGAAAATATTTTGAATCAATTAAAGAATCGGCTAGAACTTTCTGGCTATCTCCAATTAAATATATTGTCAGCCAGAATGAAGATATTTTTGAATATATTAAGTATGACCTTGCTTATCAACTATTAGAGCAAGATGAAATAAAAAATGAAATTAAGGTAAAATATGAAGTAGACTTATATGCCTATCAATACTTTATTAACAACCCAAAAGATATATTTAAATTACTTTTCAGTGTCTTAGAGGAAGCTCCAATTGAAGCGCTTGGTTTAAAAGAGCCGATTTCTGGCGTAGTAGGTAAGGTGGGTAAAATTGGGAATTCCTTGTTAACCACTTATGAGAGTTATCAGAAGCATAAAAAAGAGCTTGATCAGCATCTTGATACTATAGCCAGTGGTTTACAAAAATATTTAGAAAGCTCAAAGGATATTAAAGGGTCAATATTTGAAGACGACCTTTTGTCTCAGATGATTCGCAAAGGTATTGATCGTTCTAGTGATGGGAAACAATCCATATTAGTTATTGATGATCTAGACCGGCTTGATCCAGAACACATTTTCAGGATTTTAAACATCCTTAGTGTCCATCAGGACTTTGCCAATGGGCAAAACAAATTTGGTTTCGATAAGATTATCTTGGTCTGCGATTACAACAATATCCAACATATTTTCACGCATAAGTATGGCCCTTTGGTTGACTTCACAGGCTATATTGAAAAGTTCTACTCCAGGGATGTTTTCTCATTTTCCAATACACAAGCCATTGCTATGTATTGCCAGTCGGAGGCAATAAGCTCTGTTTTAAGCGAGGATGGCAAAAAATTACTGAGCGAATATTTAGTTTATTTTGTAAATAATGGAAAAACGTTACGCAGTATTATTAAGCACCGCTTTGCGCCTGTGGTGAACAATTTCGTTATAGTAAATGGTACCACAAAAGATTATACTCTTGTTGTAAGGCATAACCCAAATATGCGTCCATCAGAAGAAGTGAAAGGTTATTCAGGTAGTGAATTTTATATTGAATCTAATGATTTCGAATATTTAAAAATAATCAAAATATTAATTGTCATATTTGGAGGCTTTGATACTTTATTTGATTCGCTTTTATCTTATAATGCAAACGGCGCTAATTACGCCATTAGAGACAAATATTCTGCAATAAAGGTATTAGCTCCGTTACAACTGTTGATAGAGAATTTTAATAATAAGGAATTGCTTACAGTTTCCTTTCATAAAGATGCAGATTATCAATTTAATCAAGCGCAATACATCTTATACCCCCAGACAATCATCTTCAATAAAAATGTTTTCTTAAAGTTAAAATGGAATAAAGATATTAAATATGATGGCACACGAAGTTTATATGAGAATAATTATGACTTAGTTAGCGACGAACCAATTCGAAGGAATGATAATACAACTAATCCTAACGCACTAGAACCTTCAATGAAAAATCTATTAGATATATTAAAAAACACTTTAAGTTTTATGAGAAATCAGGGATTTTCAGACAAGTTTGCTTAGTAGCCTAAAGGCATCGACAGTCCAAACGCATATATTGTGAAGCCAGGCTGCTATATAGTACCATGGCTCTTATATCTTTGAATAATGGCAAAAACCAACTACCCCCAGGCGTTTGTGGGCAAATCCGGTAATTTTTACGTAATCACAAATGAGGGGCTAGTTTATTCGGAAATTATGCCCCAGTATGCCAAACGCGACAGCATTGAGCAGTATAATTTCCGCACCGGCTGGCCCGAATACATCCGAGCAGATGAGGCTATGCAGGATTTTGACCGGGAGGTGACGATTGATCCGGCGACATTGAAGGTGATTGAAAACCTAGCATAGGGCTGGGTTTTTGAGTTTATTAAAAGGTAGCTAGTTGACAGAAAAATTAGTGGTAGTTTCGGGCCTCACCTAAACTACACCCCCTATACGACAACCAGTAACTGAGTAGAAAAGACACCTGATCCCTACCATTGATGGTGTATAGGTAGTAACTAAAACGCCCGGTCAAGCTATTGACCGGGCGTTTTAGGTTAGATCATCGTTTAAAATAAATTTGGTGCTGGCACCTTGCAGGTAAGAAGTATTAATTACATACACTTGAAGAAGCGTTATTGATACACTTCACACACACGTAAAAGATAAAAATCCCTCAAATCAGCCAGATTTGAGGGATTTTTAAAATTTAGTAGGAAGTAGCGGGCTCGAACCGCTGACCTCTGCTCTGTCAAAGCAGCG
Source organism: Spirosoma arboris (assembly GCF_009754945.1). Taxonomy (GTDB): domain Bacteria; phylum Bacteroidota; class Bacteroidia; order Cytophagales; family Spirosomataceae; genus Spirosoma; species Spirosoma arboris. The sequence goes on along the minus strand of NZ_WPIN01000012.1, from coordinate 119,624 downwards.
CTCTGAACCAACTGAGCTAACCTCCTTTGAAACCGGCTGGCTATTGCTAACCGGGCCACAAACTTACAAAACTTCCTCTGTTTCCAAATGGCTGTGATAAACTTTTTGCGAAGGAATGCGCCATAAAAGCACAAATCCAATGACAAACAGCACAAGCAGAGCCAGTATGCTGTTGCGCATACTACCGGTGAGTTGTTCAATCAGACCGTACACCAAAGTACCAAAAACGATGGACGTTTTTTCGGTCACGTCGTAGAAGCTGAAATACGAAGCGGTGTCCGTAGTGGCCGGAATAAGCTTGGAATACGTTGAGCGGGAAAGTGATTGAATGCCACCCATAACAAGACCAACCACGGCCGCCAGGATAAAAAACTGGGATTCCGTTTGCACAAAATAGGCGGCAGTACAAACCCCAATCCAGATCAACACGGCCACCATTAGGGCATGGGTATTCCCAAGCCGTTCCGACAGACGGGAGAATCCGTAGGCACCCGGAATCGCCACTAACTGAATCAATAGAATCGTGATAATCAGGCTCTGACCGGGTAATTTTAACTCGTCACTTCCGAAGATAGTTGCCACGTACATAACGGTTTGAACCGCCATATTGTACACGAAAAAGGAAACCAGAAAGCGCTTGGCCAGCGGACGTTCCTGTAAATTGGTCCACACATGACGCAACTCCTTGAAGCCATTCAGCAGGTAATTACCACTTCGTTCTCCTGCCTTTTTCAATCCGTCTGGCAGTCGGCTAAAGGGGATTTGAGCGAATCCAATCCACCACAGACCAACGGTTAGAAACGCAATTCGGGAGGCCATTGCTTCGGAGATATTACCGAACCACTCGCGTTTCAGAATCACCAGCAGATTAAAGACCATGAGCAGAACGCTGCCTAAATAGCCCATCGAAAATCCACGTGCACTCACGCGATCATACTGATCTTCAGTAGCAATGTCGGGCAAGTACGAATTATAGAAGACAATACTGCCACTCCAGCCAATCAGGCTGAGCCAGAAGCAGATAATAGCGAAGGTGGTTGTTTCCTGCGTGAAGAAATACAGCAGGCTACAGCTGATAGCTCCCGTATAGCAGAACACTTTCATAAATGTTTTCTTCTTACCACTATAATCGGCAATGGCAGTGCAAATGGGCGACAGCATGGCCGTAAACAGAAAAGCCGCCGAAATGGTATACGAAAACAAGACCGAGTTTTTGATGGAGAGCCCCAGAAAATTGATGATCGGGCCACCGGTTTCATTCAACGCTGTCGCCGAGAAATAAACCGGGAAAATACTGGAGACAATGACGAGCGAGTGAACCGAGTTGGCCCAATCGTAAAATGTCCAGGCAGTAAGGATACGGGGGTTGTTTTTTTGCATAAAAGGTGAAAGAGCGAAAGAGTGAATGAGCGCAGGAGTGAAAAAGTGGTTGAGCAAGATACATCGCTCTTTCACTCTTTCGTTCTTTCGCTAGTTAAAAACTCAATCACCGCCTTCGTAAAGGCATGATTTGAATCTCCGGCAACCATGTGGCCAGCGTTGGCAACGCTCACACTGTGTACGTGCGGCACGGCATCCAGAAATTCGGCCATGACTTTTTCGCTGACCACATCACTGATACCTCCGCGTACAATGAGTGTGGGTATTATGAGTGCCTGAGCAGCCTTATATAACCGTTCTTCATTTTGAATCTGCCTGGAAGGATCAGTTGTTTGTCGCCAGACGGCCAGCATGGTCGGGTCCCAGTGCCAGTAATAGCGCAACTCGCCGTCAGGGCTTTTTCGTAAGCGTAGATTCTTTTCCAGGCGGCTATTATCGGATGGGCGCGACCGATGAGGGAGATAGGCCGCAACAGCTTCGGCGGCTTCGTTTAAACTGGCAAAACCGTCCTGATTGTTACTCATAAAGGCAAAAATTCGCTCAATGCCTTTTTGCTCGGTTCTGGGCGCAATGTCTACCAATACAATGGCTGTGCAAATGGATTCAGTACCAGGCAACCGTTCTCCTTCCGCAATCAGGGCTGTCATGCCACCCATGGAAGCTCCTACAAGAGCTGGTTTCTGATCAAGTTGAGCAATTACGGCGCGGAGATCACTGGCCAGGTAATCGATCGTATAATGGCCTTCTGGCGACCAATCGCTGTCACCGTGTCCACGAGCATCAAGCGCAATTGCGTACCAGCCAGCATCGGCTAGCCATCGGGCCGTGTCGCCCCAGGAATGCCTCGTTTGCCCACCACCATGCAGCAGTAGTACGGGCGGATTCGCTGGGTCACCCCAGGCGTCGGCTGTTATAAAAAATCCGGGTTCAGTTTCAAAACGTAGCGAATTCATACAGTATAGAAGTAAACGGTCTATAGCTGACCTTATGTAGTTGTGAGCTCCTGATTGCGAAGGGGTTGCTGTTGCAGAAGTTGATAGTCGGCCGAAGTAATTAGTTTGCCAAACAAGTCTAGGTCGGCAGTACGATGCATATCCGACCCCATAAAATCGACCCATTTGTTCGTTAACAAACGATGCGCCTGCGCCTGTACCCGACGGCCATATCGTCCTGTCATCGAGCCCCAGTTTAGTTGAAACAGACAACCCGCCTTGCGCAATTCAGCCAGCGGTTTCAGGTCGGTATGGTAATACGTATAGCGTTCAGGGTGCGCCAGCAGTGGCTGGTAGCCCTGGGCCAGTAAGTGAAAAATTATTTCGTTTACGAACCGTGGAGCTGCCGCCCAGCCGGTCTCAAAGAGTACGTACTTCTGCTGACCGAAACTCAAAAGCTGATCGGCGCGGAGCAGATCCAGGAATAAATCGTCGAGTAAGTACTCGGCAGCAACATCGATTGTAATGGGAATCTGGTGCTCAGCTACTACATCTCGCAGCATTGTCTGACCAGCGAGCAGACTGGCCTGTGTATTTGGGTGCCAGTCCTGACTAACGTGGGGGGTGGTAATAACCCGTTGAATACCCCAGGCCGATAGCTGCTTCAGGCAGGTGAGTGCGTCTTCCAGACTGGTTACACCATCATCGACGCCCGGTAGCAAATGCGAGTGAATATCCGTTTGCCAATAACAGGTGGGTTGCAGGGGCGGAGAAGCGGGCTGATTCCTGACGAGCGCACGCAATTGACTTAGTACTTGATTGGCTATATTCATTGATGGGAAAGACACAAGCGATGTCAGATGGTAAACGCATCCGGTTGTAAATGTACAGCAAACTCGTTTGGGAAGGGTCAAGAAGTCCAGGCTTCCTAACGAGTTAAGCATATTGTTGACATTTCCCTGATCTCGTCAATGTTACTTCTTCCTGATTTTTCGTCTATTAATACCCGACGATCATTCGGGTTTCGCTATGTCGCTCTCTACTGAGTCCACGTTATTACCGTCGCAGGCTGGTCGGAAGACAGTTATTAGTCTGGAGTTGGTGCTCATAGCCTACCGTCAATTTATACGGGAGATAATACAAACTGCTCAGCAACGCCAGTCTGGTTATGCGTGTTTTGCTAACGCACATATGGTTGTTGAAGCCGTTCATGACCCGGCCTTTGCCAGCATGGTCAATGTTGCTACCTGGACAACCGCCGATGGAGTACCTCTGGCCTGGGCACTCCGTTTACTATATGGGATTCGTCAGGAACGTATTACGGGGCTCGATGTGCTGCCTACACTACTTCAGGAAGCCGCCCAGCATGAAATACCTGTCTATTTCTATGGTTCGACGGCAGAGGTACTCAACACCTGCGCCAGTTTTTGCCATCGTCATCACCCTGATCTGACTATTGCGGGCATGTACGCTCCGCCTTTTCGACCGCTCACGCCCAGCGAAGAAGCCGAAGTAATTGACCGTATCAGGTCGTCGGGAGCGGGTCTGGTTTTCGTGGCGCTGGGCTGCCCAAAGCAGGAAAAATGGATGGCCGCCCTGTCGAACCGAATTCCGGCTGTGTTGCTCGGCGTAGGAGGGGCATTGCCCGTAACGGTGGGGATACAAAAACGAGCGCCACGCTGGATGCAACTCGCTGGTCTGGAGTGGTTGTATCGCTTCGTTCAGGAGCCACGCCGTCTATTCTCGCGGTATTTTATCACGAACTCACTGTTTGTTTTCTACCTCACCAGGCAATGGATTCGTCAATTGCGTCAAACTGGAAACTAATACATCCTATATCATACACCATACATCTGCATGCCTGTTCCCATTGTTTTATTTGCCTTCAAACGCGCCAACGAACTTGAACAAACACTTACAGCCCTACAGGCCAACTACTTAGCTGAAGAAAGCGATCTGTATGTTTTTGTCGATGGACCCCGGCCCCAGCAAGTCGATGAAGTGGCTAAAGTGGAAGCCGTACGGGCTGTTCTGGATAAACTGACGGGATTTCGAACGATTCATCGGGTATATCGGGAAACGAATAAGGGCTGCGCTAATTCGATCATTGAGGGCGTTACTACTGTTCTGCAAACCCATCCGTCGGTCATTGTGCTGGAAGACGACATCGTAACCAGCCCAAACTTCCTGAATTATATGAACCAGTGCCTGGAACAGTACGCCGAAACGCCGAAAGTCTTCTCGATCGGTGGGTATACGTTCCCGTTTCCGCGTCCCGAGGGCTATCAGTCCGATGTGTATTTCTTCGGACGAACCTGCGCCTGGGGCTGGGGGATATGGGCCGACCGCTGGCAGCGAGTGGATTGGGAACTATCCGATTTTGATACGTTTATAACCGATGAATCTGCGTGTCAGGCGTTCAACGAAGATGGTCAGGACCGGGTTCGGATGTTGACGCGAGCCAAAACGAAGGAAATTGACGCCTGGGATATTCGCCTGTGCTATAGTGAGTTCAAAGAGGGTGGCGTAACGGTGTATCCAACGGTTTCCAAGACAATCAATATAGGCATCGATTCCGTGGATTCGACCACTGAGGTTGTCTATAATCGATACAAAACAGTGCTGGATCGGAGTTCGTTTCGGCGATTTCATTTACCAGAAGAGGTGTCCGTTCATCCTGAGTACGCCCGACGGTTTCGGCGAAAGTTTAGTAAATCAGTGCGGGCCTGGAACAAGCTGAAAACCTATCTGATGTCAGGAAGGAAGCAATGACCATACGCGTATTGCTCATCCATAATTATTACCAGCAGGCGGGGGGAGAGGACACTGTTTTTCAACAGGAAGCCGACCTCTTGCGTGAACATGGACTAGCTGTCGAAACGATTACATTCACCAACGAAAGCTTCGATGGAACGGCGTTGAGCAAGCTGGGTGCAGCTACCCGATCACTATATAATACAAAATCGGCCAACCGTGTTAAGCAGGCAATTGACCGATTTCGACCCGATGTCGTTCACATTCACAATCTGTTCTACACCGCTACGGCGGCTGTCATTCGGGCGGCTAAGCAACGCGGTGTGCCCGTAGTCATGACCGTTCATAATTACCGTTTGGTATGCGTGAATGGCCTGCTCATGCGCGAAGGGAAGATACCCTGCGAAACCTGCCTGTCACAACTAGTTCCCTTAGCAGGTATTCGCCATGCCTGTTTCCGCCAGTCACACCTACAATCGGCGCAGCTAAGCTTTATTACGTTGCTTCATAAACTAACGGGCATCTGGCGTAGCGTTGATCGATTTGTTGTTTTAACGGATTTTGCCCGCCAGAAAATTCTATCGTCGTCACTCCGTCTTTCGCCTTCCCAGGTGGTGGTTAAACCGAATTTTGTTCCAGATGTAGGCTATGCAGATCCCCGGCAACGGCAGGATTATTTTCTGTTTATTGGTCGGCTATCACCCGAAAAAGGGATTAGTACGCTGCTGGAAGCGGCCCAGAAAAAAGTATTCAGGCTGAAAATCATTGGTGATGGTCCTTTGAATGAGGACGTAAGTCGCGTAGCCGCTACGTTGCCACATGTGGAGTTTACGGGCTGGCAGGATCGGTCTACAGTGCTTGAAGCGCTGAAAACCTGCCGTGCACTTATTGTACCGTCGGTATGGTATGAGGGGCTACCAACGGTTATTCTGGAAGCATTTGCAACCGGTACACCTATTATCTGCTCCGATCAGGATAACCTGAATCAGATTGTAGTGGATGGGAAGACAGGTTTATTATTTAAAACCGGCAATAGCGACGATCTGAATCGAGTAATTGACCGTCTGAGTCAGCAACCTGAGCAGCTTGAGTTGTATGCGCAAACTAGTCGCCAGGAATACAAGCGTTATTCAAAGGAAGCGTCCTACCAGGCCATCATTCGTCTTTATAATGAATTAAATCGAGTGGAGCCTGTTGGTAGCTATTTGCTCTAAACCTGGGCTGATGGTTCGTAAATACGGTCACGATTCCAGGTTATGTGTTCTCTCAGAATTTTTGCAGGATTACCACCAATAATAACTCCTTCCTGATCGAATGATTTTGTCACGACCGACCGCGTGGCTACGATTGAATCGTTTCGGATATGCACGCCTTTCAGTATGCTGCAATGAGCTGCAATCCAGACGTGATCGTCAATGATCACATCGTTGGCGTAGTTGATTCGCTGTTGGGTCACCGCATCCAGAATGGAGTGAGAGTCACCTGTCCGTACATCAATATCATAGGCGAGTAAGCAGTCTTTTCCAATCTGGATGGTAGAGCCGGGTTCCGTAACGGCAATATGCGCATCTTCGATCTCGGTGCGTTCCCCAATGCGAATTTCGCACCGTTCATCTTCAACCCAGAGACTGCCCCCTCGTTTGAACTGAGCCTGTTTAGCGATAAAAATGCGATTTGAATTGCCCCTAATGTAGAACGTGACTCCGTTGAGCCGGGCTCCTTCTTCAATAATGATGGTATTATACCGACCGATAATATCGGCCACACAGTTCACACAAAAAGCCGATCCATCAACAGTGATCTTGTTTTGTTTCCCCCGAATCTTTTTCGTTAGTGTTGGCTTTAACAACGACCCTGTCTGAATGACTAAGGCTAGTTTCAGTAGTATTGGGCGCTGTTTGATGAATGCCTTGATTCTCTGTTTCATAGCGGAGTTATCGACAAAGAGAGTGGATTAGGTTTTTCGACAACTCCTTCATGTCCGAAACTGGTTAATGGTGATGGTAGCCACTACCAAATTTCTTTAGATTTAAGCCAATGTATTACTTTACTCACCTTGTTGTCTCCTAGCCAATATTGGTAATCAGCTAAAATTCTTGGTGGAACATACGTATTCAGAATTTTCAACAATTCAGCTTGTGATGACGGATTTGGCTTCGAACTAATGCCATTCATATCATAGTAAGCCAAAAAATCGTCTAAATGCTTACATGAACAGTTACCCATTATTATGGCTTTAATCCAAAATTCATAATCGGAGTGAACCCTGTTTTTCTCATTGTACAAACCATATGTGTCAAAAAGACTGGTTTTTATCAACGTGGATTGATGGTTAATGTTCCTTTTGTAAAAACTAAAAAGCGTTAATTCTTTGGGGTAACGCAATTCTTTTGTCCTGGTTATAGTGTAGCTTAGATACGTATTGCAGTAAAAAATATCAAAATTTTTACAAAGGGGTAATATCCTGTTTAGCGCGCCCGGTACCAGCCAATCGCCGGAGTTCAAGAATAAACAATATTCTCCTGTTGCCTCTTGAATGCCCTGGTTCATGTTGCCATAAATGCCTCTGTTAGACTCTGATGCCCAGTACGTTATCTGGTCAGCATATTGTTCGATGACAACTACACTGTCATCAGTTGAGTTACCATCTATCACAATATATTCGTAATCAGGATTTTCTTGGCTGACAACGCTCTCTATGGTTTTCCTTAACCCCTGTGCGTTGTTATAATTTATTGTAATGATGGATAGCTTTTTCATAAACCTAAAAAATCGACGCCGTTTGTATAGCGGGAGGGTCTGGCCCACCGAATGACGAGATGCAAATAAAATAATACGCATAACGAGCCAGCGGTAACCGAGCTTTGTCCAAACACAGTCAGCATCAGCAACGAAAAAATAATGGTGAGCAGGATCATATTGGATTTCATTTGGGTCGCTAGCATGGCATAGGCAACATAACTGACCATATACCCGAACACAAGCATAATGATCAGTCCGTAGAAATCATAGGCGAAGTACAGCTCTGAAATCAGGCCCGTACGAATCCCCATTGTATTGTCTGGGTCAAAGAGGGTCATAAACGTCATCGCACTATCCTTTGTAACCAGGTCCGCTTTATTGATATCCGCAACGTTCAGAATGGCTGAATTAATCAGATTGGCCAGTGTACTCGCAGTCAGATCATACCCTGGAATTTCACCTGGTTTAAACTCGTTTACGGCTCGAATATATTCCCGAAACTCAACACCCATTGGAAGTCCTTCTCTGGCAAATTGAGAGGCTGAACTACTACCCAATCGGAGGTTTTGTAAGCTAACATAAAGTACTGCTGCGACAAGGATCATGATTACAGATCGCAGGTTGATGGTAAACTTGCCCGCCATGATCTTCTCATAGAAAAAGATGGCGCTAATCGAGATCAGCAGGAACAAACGCTTACTGTCAATCGACGTAATCAGAATGGCCAGGATCGTCATCAAAAGCCAGACTATCTTTTCTGGTTTTCGGCTACTCTTTAGAAAGCGTTCGTATAGCAAAACTGCTGAAACGCAGTTGAAGAAACCGAAATTATATACGTAGCCATAATTGATATGGTACATTTTTTCGGTAACATCACTACCGGAAAAGATGGGTATAAAACCGACATTTCGAATGAAATCGACAAACCAGATGAGCGGAAAAAGGAGGAGTGGGTATTCAAACCAGGTCAAATCGTGGTAGAGTAAATAGCCTTTTTCCTGTCCCTCCTCTGTTCTCGTTGGGAATACGTAGTTTGTATCATGAATGAGCATGCCAACACTCATGGCAATCAGGAAGATATTGTAAATGATACAGCCTTCATCCATAGAGATGTAATAAGGATTGATGGCGTAGTAATTCAATATTTTAAATTCGCCCAGGTAAAGCCACAGCATCCAGAATGTCAAAAAAGCTTTGGTAAAGCGATTCTTAAGATGAAATAGGATGAAGATGGGTACGATTAAGAGCGTATGGCTCAGTAAGGAGGGATAGATAAAATACTCGTTGTAGTTGAACACCGCCCGATAGACTAGGGGAGTAAGTTGCGCAACCAGGCAACAAACGATGATCAGCAGATATTTTTTCATGATCCTGCGTCCGTTGATAACTCTTTAACAAACCGTGCTGGATTGCCCGCCCAAATCTGATTGGCCGGAACGCTCTTTGTTACTACCGAACCGGCGCCTATGACTGCATGATGGCCGACGGTCACCCCTTTGAGTATCGTAACGTGAGCACCTATAAAAGCACCATCTTCAATACGTACGGGAGCCGTGGCCGCCAGCGCATTGTCGGCATAACCTGCCCGCTGATTCGCATCCAGACTATGAAAGTCTGTATCATAAATGACCGTGTTGCCGCCTATGGTCACATTGTTGCCAATCGTGATTGACTCATGGCATATCAGAGCCGTGGCACTCATACCCACATGATCGCCAATACGAATTTTACCCCCCAGATTCGCAATGAAAAAACAGGGTTGTTGCCTGCCAATCCGGTTGTTATAATTCATGCCGTTGATCAACACAAAAGACTCGCCTACAACCATTTGGCTGCCATCCATAATGTCGATAACCGGAACGCCATAGCTTCTCATTCCTTTGCCATAATGCACTCCATTCAGGTAAAAATACAGATGAGTTATCAGCCGCTGGACTGCCTGCCAAATCCGTCGTTTCACAAACCGAACCGTTCTGTAGACAAGTCTGCTAATCCTGAAGAGCATAATTCTCGGTTTTATGGCTCAATGAGTTCATGATCTGACGGTATTGGCTTATACACACGACCAGCAAAAAACAATTCCAGAGTGTACCGGCAATAACTACACTGGCTGGGCCAGCATCAGTAAAATGAAAAAGGACATAATTGAAGGGGAAGTAGAGCACAATACCGATCAAGGATGTCTGGACAAGTTTTTTGATCTGCCCCACTCCGTTGATGAAATAATTGTAATTGCTCAGGAAAATAAAACTGATGACATAGGCCGTCAACCAACCAGAAAGGCTGGTCGGGATCTGAATCTTCGACCCTATCCAGAGAGAAAATAGTGGCTGGGCCACGGCCAGCATCAATAAAGCCAGCCCTGCCATGGAAGCACAGATTAGATTGAGCCGCCGGATTGTAGACTGAATCCAGACGATATCCTGTTTGATGTAGGCATCAGTAAAAGCTGACCAGTACGGTGTAATGAAGATGCCATAAATGAACGGTAAAACACTAAAGTATTTGTTGGCAATACTATAAGGGGCTACGCTATCTGAACCCAGATAATAGGAAATGAAAAGCCCGCCAGACGTAAATACAATGATACTGACGAGTTGAAGAAAGAAAAACTGACCACTGATCGTCACTAATTTCCGGATTAACGAAACGTCTATATAGCTTAAGCCAGGGGCTAAACGAGTATAATCAGTACGAAAAAAATAGACAGAGGCTCCCCCAAATACCAGCACGGGTACCAGATTGTAGATGTGGGCAATGACTAATAACGATTCGTTCAGGAAGATTGACGCGAAATAAATCAGAGCGATTACCGCCGTGTTGACGATTAGTAAAATCCAGGCTACGGCTGCCGCTCGCTGATTGGCCAGCAAAATCGACGTGATTGGTTTCAGCAGGAGTTGTAGGCTGAAACTGATAAGTGTATACGTAATGATGGTATTAATGAGCGCAGGCTGGTCGCTATCAATATTGAGGAGGGTTGTCCAGTCCAGAAAAAAATGAATGGCTCCAAAAATGACACAAAGTACCAGCGCAAACGCACCCGAAAGAAAATACAGTGTACTGACGTACTTTTTGGCCTGCTCATGATCTCCCGTATCAAAAAACAGCACTAAGCTGTTTCTTAACCCGTTACCAAAACTTACATCGACTAAGCTGAACCAGCTAGTCAGAAAGGTAATGGTCATCCAGATACCAAAATCTTTGACACTGATATACTGAACCGTGAGTGTAACAGTCAGGAAACCAATCACCACGCCTGCACCTTTCAGGAAAATCGACTCGATTACGTTTCGATAGACGATCAGACTTCGGGCATCAATGCGTTTTAGATTAATAAATTTAACCACAAGCAGGATAGGTTAGTGAATGTTAGTAGGCGTCCGTGTTGTTGGTGAACATCGCTCTAATTGTTCGAAGACATAGGTAGATATCAAGCACAAAAGATGCCTTCCGGATGTATAGCAGGTCGTAGCGAACCCGGTGTTTCATCATCAAATTATAACTGATGCTGCCCCGGCAGCCGTTAACCTGCGCCAGACCCGTAATACCGGGACGAATGCCGTATCGGAGGGGATAGTTTGGGAGAGTGAACCAGTGCTCTGCATCTAAATCGAGTGGATGAGGACGGGGACCTACCAGACTCATATCGCCCAACAGTACGTTCAGAAACTGTGGTAGTTCATCCAGGTTTGTCCGGCGTAATAGCCGCCCCAGGGGCGTAACCCGGGGATCATTTTTAGTAGCTGGCAGAAAAACGCCCTGACCCGATGTATACATCGTTCGAAATTTTAAACACCGAAATTGCCGACCGTTTCGACCCGACCGAAGTTGTACAAAAATCATAGGCCCCGGTGAGGTAAGGATAATAGCGATCCCGATAAGCGGAATCATCCAGCTTAGAAAAAAGACGATGATCAGACTACTCACAACCAGATCAACTACTCGTTTGGCTGGATAACCTATTGAATAGGCTGCAATGAGCTGGGCTTTTCGTTTCTCAATCCCCTGGGTTTTGATTGCCTCGGAAACCATAAGATACCAGAATTAAGTAAGGTTGAACCGACTGAGAAATGTCTTCTTTTTCAGCACTTCTTTGGTCTGATACGCTTCGCTTTTGTAACCACCATAACTATAATAGCTGGATGCGTCGTTCTGTACAGCATTGAGTATGACATTAAGTTTGTTGAAACGTTTCTCCCGGTATAGCGACTCTAGCATTTTCAGGCAGTTCTTTGGCGTTACATCATGCCGAACGATGTAAAGTGTTGCATCGGCATGCTTCGCAATAAGTTGGGCATCAGTCACTAAGCCAATAGGTGGGGCATCGATCAGGACGTAATCAAAGTGTTTTTTTAAGTCAAGTATAAGCTGCTGTAGCCGGGCCCCAGTTAGTATCTCAGATGGATTAGGGGGGAGCGCTCCACTGGTGATAATGAAGTAATTTGTTTTGTCAGGTATTGGCGTGACAATCTGTGCTAAGGCTATTTCGCCGGAGAGGTAGTCACTCAGTCCAGGTCCATCGGGCATATTCAGCGATTGGCGAAGCCGGGGCTTACGCAGATCCATTTCCAGAATCACAGTACGCATACCCACTAATGCCAGACTAGCACCGAGATTTAATGAGATAAAGGACTTCCCTTCGCCCTCAATGCTAGAGGTGAATAAGAGTACCTGACTGCTTTCCTGGCTACTACGCAGATAGTTGAGGTTTGTCCTCAACATTCGAATCTGTTCAGCAATAACGCTATTGCTTCGGTTGGCAACGACGAGTGCTTCCGACTGCTTTTTCTTGACGATCTCACCCAGAATAGGAACGTGAGTGCCTTCTTCTACGTCAGATCGGTGCATAACGCGGTTATTGACCAGATCGTATACGCCTAAGAAGATGGCAGGGAGCGCCAAGCCTGCCAGCCCAAACAGTAGATAGAGTAAGGATTGATTGGGTTTTATGGGCTTTGCATCCGTAAGAGCGGCATCAATGACGCGGGAATCTGATATAGCCGACGCGTATGAAACGGCGGTTTCCTCCCGTTTTCTCAGCAGGTAGGTATATAAATCATTTTTAATGGCCTGTTGCCGGGTAATGTTCAGCAGAATACGTTCTTTGGCCGGGATCGTTCGGATAACACCCTCTATTTTCCGGTTGTTGGCCATAAATTGCTGCCGGGTTCCGGACAAAATTTCACGCATTGACTCAATATTCTCGGAGATATTGGACTTGGTGGTACGGAGCTGGCTATTAACGGTTTGCAGGAGTGGATTCTGCTCCGAAGTTGTCCGCATTAATTGATCTTGCTGGGCTTCCAGTTTCGTGAACATTTCGAAAAGCCCAAGTAAGGTAGGGTCACTTAAACCGAGCGTTGCGGGTGTGCCGCTGCGGTGTTCGGGTTGACTATACACATACTTTTGAATGTCGTTCAGGGCCTGCAATTGAATATTGACCTGACTCAGTTCCGTATCGTTTTGTTGAGCACTTTCCAGAAAGCCTTTAGCCTGTACGCCCAGATCGGTAATGCCTTCCGAGGATTTATAATTTTCAACGCCTTTCTCAACGGTTTGTAATTCGCCTGATACTAGCTGTAATCGATCATCAATAAAATTCAGTGTATTTGATGCCACTCGATTCTTATCGAGCACCGAAGCTTTGGTGTACAAATCGATCAGTCGATTTAAAATGGCTTCGCCTTTATCAGGTACTCCGGTCTCAATCGAGAGCATAATGACTGTCGATGCTTTGCTCGTAGGTTCAGCTTTTAGCACCCGTAAATAGGCATTAGCGGTCTGGCTGCGTGGCGCTACTTGTATGAACAACGGCTCGGTGCTGGCCGATACTGTCTGGCGGGGAAAGAAGCGCAGGCGCCCCATGGGTGTCTGGACGCTGGTATTGAGTAAGTACAGCTTATCAGCGACCTTAATAGTATTCGCATTGATGAACTCGACCGTAAAAGGCTTGTCCTGATACAAAGCACTGGTGGGTTGCTCAATGATAAGTCGGAGGGGAGATTGCTGAAACACCTCCCGCCGACCGTATTGGGTGTTGTGGAAATACGTTACATCGAGCCCAAGTTCTTTCACCACCTGATTCATCAAGGTGTGTGATTTGAACACTTCGATCTCGTTTTCGACTATTTTTTTAGGGGCGAAAATTTCCAGATCCTTCAGGATATTGTCGGAGTCGAGGCCCTTTTTTTCATCTTTGATTAATAAACTGCTTTGACTCAGATAGATTGGTTGCTTAAACTGTAGATAGAAATAGGCGGCCATCAGCATTAGACCGAGGGCAATCAGGAACCAATACCAGTGACGGACATAGCGAAGCAGCGTTGTGCGAAAGGTGCTATCTGCATCCATCACCTGGTAGGGTACGTATGAATAGTTGGATGAAGTAGACATAACGGGTGAGTATGGATTAATTACGGGTGAGTAGGATGGCAACAAATGACAGGGCGCTCAATATGGTCGGGACAACCAGATAAAAGCGGTCGGCATTTGCGACGCGTGCCTTACCTGGCTCGACATAAACAATGTCATTAGGATGCAGATAGTAATAAGGAGATCGGAATAAATTACGCTGGGTTAGATCAACTCGGGAGAATGTTTTTTTGCCACTTTCTTCCCGAATCACCAGCACATTGTCCCGTCGGCCATAGATGGTTGCATCGCCCGCTAAACTAAGCGCTTCAATCAAGGTAATCTGATCATTGGGGATCGTGAATAAGGCAGGTCGCGTTACTTCGCCCAGCACCGAAATGCGAAAATTCTGGTTGCGTACGTTAACTGTTGGCTCTTTTAAAAAGGGCGTTAGTTTTTGCCTGATCAATGCATTGCACTCACTTACAGTCAGATTGCCAACGGTCAGATTGCCCACTAAGGGCAGCTCAATGTCACCCGTTGCTGCTACCAGATAGCCTGCCATTTCGGGTAGCCCGTTCGTATTCGTTTGTTGTATGCGCCCAGTTGCCGTTGGAAGCGTATACGGGTTGAAGAAGACACTTGCTTCGGGGTTAAGGCTACTCACTTGAATCGAGAGTACATCGCCCGGCTTAATACGAGGTGTGTAAGCTTCGGCAATTGGGACACTACCTGTTGTTCCGGAATTATCCTGAAAATAGACGACTTGCCTGGACGATACGCAGCCAATTGTCCATAAAGCAATCCCACACAAATAGGCTAAAGCAATATCCCGACGGCTTGGTAGGCTGATCAGAGCCAGAATGTTAAAATAAGCCAGTAGTCGTTTACGGTAGGAAATCATAATAGGCGCAAAATTTCCCAGGTTTAGCCTTCCGACAAGAGAATTCTTGCCTAAAGACCGCTCTAGAGCCGTTTCACCAGGCTAGTGTAGCTACAAAATAGGTTTGTCGACACACAAACTGATGCAGGGATTATACCCTATAGTAAACTTATAGTAGCAAAATTTATACCAATAAATATCTATTTATAGAGAATATTATAATTAAAGATAGGCATGTTCTCATATTTCGAGATTTCCGGCTATTAGACGTTAGTTGAGTGTATAGTAACAGAAATAGCCCAGCCTACTCCAAAATGTCCAGCATCTTGGAGTAGGCTGGGCTATTCAGCGGCTACGAAAGGAAAAAACACAGCAACTCGATTTGCTCCAAAGTAGGTTCTGGAGCAAGTGCTGATTGGGGGAAGAATAGCGTATGCTATAAGTATGAAAAAATCATACTACTCATAAAGTAGGATCGAACTCCAGATTGATATCGGAGTCTTTGCCATCGACAGGGGCGCGCTGACGGAGGATAAGTTTATTCTTGGTCAGTTGAATAATTGGGAAGTTGCCTTTGAAGCCCGATACATCTACGTCGATCGATTGGTTGTCGGTAGCTAACTTCCAGGTGCCGCCGTTAACGACCGAATTGGATTGTTTCGGGTCGAGAGCGCGAACAGTTCCGTCGTTACGAAACTGCATGTTCAGATCATACAATACCTGAGTGGCCAAATTCAGGCGGCTTTTATTGATAGCCTGACCATCTGGAGTCGATACCTGAACGGTACGCCAGTTGTTGGCAACCAGCAAATCAGTTTGTGAGGCTTCAGTAGGAGTGGCCCCATCATCTTTTTTGCAATGGGTTAGTGTAATCAACAGCGCGGTACATACCAGCAGAAGTCGGATTGTATTCATAACGAGATAAAGCCGTTTTGTAAGTCTCTAACGAAATAACGGGAAGCGTTTGCCAATTCGTTTAGTAACCGGGCCGCTTTACGCCCTTAAAATTCACTAGTTTTGGCGAAAAATCAATAAAAAGAATGTATTGTGTTGGTTATCAGGATGATGTAATTCATTTACTGAAACTAGCCTGAAACATTTACCCGTTTTTCTGGCGAACGATACCGAGTACAAACCCCGACCGCAATCGGGTCGGGGTTTGTACTCGTACTGTATAATCAAATCCCCCTTGCCAGTCAGTATAGTTGGAAAACTTATGCTGTAAGGTCACTTGCGTAGCTCTGTCCCTCCAAATATTCGATCCACCCCCTTAAATCAGCCATTCGGCAAGATTCATTTTCCGACGCTGGGTCTGTCTGACAATTTTGCTCTGTCATTAAAATAACCTGCCACGGCGGATGAATCCCATGAAAAATATAGTCCTTTTGTTCTTTGTTACCAGTACGGCTTTTGCACAGTTTGGTCCCGGTGGCCCTGGCGGTCGACCCGGCGGGCCGGGCAATGATGGGTTTGGTCAGAAACAGGAAAAAACATTTATCCCTGGAACAGATACCGATACCAAGCCCAAGGGAAATGGTAAAATTGCGGGTATACTGATGGACTCGACGACTAGTAAGCCCGTCGAATATGCAACGATTGCGCTGATCAATGTGCAGACCAAAAAGCCCATTGACGGCACGACGGCCGATGATAAAGGGCGGTTCGCACTCACCCGATTGGCATCCGGTACCTATAAACTCCAGTATTCCTTTATCGGCTACAAAAATCGCACATCAGCCCCGATCACGATTGTAAAAGGGTCTGACATTAACGTGGGTGTGGTGAACCTGCCTCCCGATGTCCAGACGCTCGCCGAAGCCACCGTGACTGGGCAGGCTGCGATGTTTGAAGAGAAAGTAGATCGTCTGGTGTATAATGCCGAAAAAGACGTGACTACCCGAGGGGGCGATGCCTCTGATGTAATGCGGAAGGTACCGATGCTGACAGTCGATCTCGACGGTAACCTTACCTTGCGTGGCAGTAGTAACATTCAGGTGCTGATCAACAACAAACCCAGTACCATCGTAGCAGCCAGTGTAGCCGACGCCCTGAAACAAATTCCGGCCGATATGATCAAGAGCGTGGAAGTCATCACCAGCCCTTCGGCCAAGTATGATGCCGAAGGGTCGGGTGGGATTATCAATATCGTGACCAAGAAGACAACGTTGCAGGGTCTGACGCTCGATGTAAACAGTGGGTTAGGCAACCGGGGCTCAATGCTTGGCCTGAATGCCAACTATCGCACCGGTAAAATGGGTTTCTCTCTGAGTGGCTTTGGTCGGGCTGAATACAACGTGAAAGGCGAGTTTCAGAATACGCAGACAACGAAAACGGCTGCCGGTGATCAGACTACCATTCAGAATGCCAGTACACTCACCGAACGGCTATTTGGTAACTATCAGTTAGGCTGGGATTACACGATTGACAAGAATACATCGCTGACGGCCAGCGTACGGTATGGAGCCAGAAACGGCAACGCAACCCAGAATGGCTTGTTGACCACCACCTATCTACCTGGTGTTACTGTGCCCTTGCTCAATGACCGCAATGTGGTTACCAATGACATCAATGGGACCATCGATGCCAACGTAACCTATACCAAAACCTACAAGCCGCAACAGGAACTGAGCATTCTAGGTCTCTTCAGTCAAAATAACCGGCAAAACAACTTCACTGCCGACTTGCTGAGCACAACCGATATGCAAACGATTCTCTCGCGGCAGCGTAACGATAATCCTAGTACCAATCGGGAGTCAACGCTTCAGATTGATTACCAGACACCTATCGGGCAGAAGCAACTTCTGGAATTTGGTGGCAAAGGGATTATGCGTCAGGTAAACAGTGACTATACGTACTACCTGGCCCAGGGCGCAACCGGCGACTACGCAGTGGACAATACCCGATCAAACAATTCCTTGAACTATGAGCAGGATATCGTAGGCGCATATGCCTCATTAACAGCATCGCTGCCCAAGAAATACACCCTTAAAGCCGGAGCTCGCTATGAATATACGATCTTGAACGCCCGGTTTGGTTCTGAGCAGACGGGTACGCCTATTTCGCTGGCCAACTACGGGAATCTGGTGCCAAGTATCAATATCTCGAAATCGCTGAAAGGCAATAAAATGCTGAAGCTGGCCTATAATCGCCGGATTCAGCGGCCGGGCATCCAGTTCCTGAATCCCAACATCAACACATCCAATCCCACCAATATCAGCCAGGGTAATCCCTATCTTTCACCCGAACTGACCGACAACGTCGAGTTGAGCCTGTCGATGCCCATCAAATCGGTTTACCTGACGGCTGCTCTGTTTGCCCGACGCACCAACAATGAGATCACCAGCGTGCGTGATACGGCAACGGTGCTGGTGAACAATGTAGCGCAGACGGCCATTCGCACGACCTACCAGAATGTAGGTTACGAAGATACTTACGGGCTAAACTTGTTTGGCAACATCAACCTGTCGTCGAAACTACAACTTAATGGCGGCTTGGACCTGATGCACGTAAATCTGACTAATAACAATGCCAATCCAATTTATTCCGCGTCAAATACGGGCTGGGTATTAGGGGGCCGACTATTTGGTAACTACACGATCGGCAACGGCTGGGGACTCCAGGGTGGAGGTGGTATGATGGGCCGACGCATTCAGTTGCAGGGCTACCAGGGTTCGTTTGCCTTCTATAACCTGGGCTTCAAGAAAGACATCGCTCAGAAAAAAGGCAGTATTGGCTTAGTAGCCGAGAACTTTTTCAATCACCCGTTTACGGTCCGATCTGAGTCGAACTCGTCCATTCTGAGTCAATCGAGTATCAGTAGTTTTTACAACGCGGGTGTACGGTTGACCTTCACCTATAAACTTGGCAAGATGAAGTTTGTGGACTCCAAACAGAAGAAATCGATTAACAACGACGATGTGAAAGGAGGAGAAGGTGGTGGTAATGATAACCAGCAACAACAGGCTGCGCCTAGTGGTGGTGGCCGGCCCCGATCCTAAAGTCATTTTAAGATAAACTACACCACTACCCGATCGTTTGGCGAGTAAGTCCTGAAAAGGCTCTTACTCGCCACTTTCGTTCGTTAATTCCTGGTGAGAGGAGTAAACTTTTAACCTCGTGAGCCTGCTATCAATTGGAAAATTCTAACCAATATTGGCTGAATGACTCGTCCGCTGCCATTCGGTGAGCACAATGCCTACGATTAGCCAGCAGGCGCCTAGCAGATAGCCGCCCAATACGTCGCTCAAAAAATGAACACCCAGGTAAATCCGGCTGAAACCAACCACTAAAATCAGCCCCACGGCACTAAGACCCACCAGCCATCGGTTCCGAATCCGACGCCGTCCCCGAACCAGCCAGTAACCGAGTAGTCCATAGAGTGTCATGGCCGTGGCCGAATGACCGCTGGGAAAAGAATAGCCTGATTCTGTATAATAGGCCACCTCTGTAGGCCGTGCCCGAATAAACGTTCGTTTGCCAACCTGCACAAACAGGCCGACACCAGCCATCAAAATCCAAAGGATTATAATGTTGCGCCCCTTTTTTTGGCGGTACAAAACCAGCGATCCAACTAGTGTTAGAGCAACCGTTACATAAGCAGAACCCAGCCAGGTTAATGCATAGAGCAATTGGCTGATCGATGTACTCCGCTCCCGAAAGAGCCACTGTGTGAAGCCGTGATCGACGCGAACCATTGGCTCGGTGTTGACCAGATTTTCGGCAATTTCGGAGAGTACCATCACATTAACGACCAGGAGTCCGGCTAGTACTGTAAAGGGTAAGCCACGAAAATGTTCGGTCGTCAAACGTTCAGCCAACCAATGCACAAGGCCCGGGTAACGGGTAGCGAGTCGACCGAAACGATGCTGAATATGATGTTGAAGCTGGTTCGTTGTCATTCGGTAAAAATTTAATCTAGCCATTACGATAACGGCTACAAACTAACAGGGATATTCTGAAGAGACTTTGAAGTAGGGCTTTCGCTTAGAGTCACACTTCATTAAGCAGAATAAGGCTACAGGGCCAATTTTTGAAACAAGCCTGGGCCTTAATGGAGTTGGTTTTAGGATTAATAGTGGGATCGCTAGAACTATGGACAGAAGGTCCCCAAATCTGCATAAACTTCAGATTTGCTTCAAAATTGACCATCACTTTTGTGGTCATGATGAAATCAGGATTTCCCATTCTGTTCCTTTGGACTAGTCGTTTATGGACTAGTTCGACTAGTGTAGATTTTACAAACTGATCAACCCTATCATATCGCAGCCATAACCGCTAGATCTGCCACAAAAGGCAGTCGATCGATTATGGCTTTTGTTCTATAAATAATTAATATTAATTAATTGTAAATCTCTTGTTATCAAATGATTAATTTAAATTATTGTATCGTTGTGTCTTGGAAATAGTCTATAAGTTTGCTGGCGAAAAGGGTCGAAACTAGTTTCCCTTTCACTCCATAACCTATGGTCTCTTTTATCCAGAAAATTACGATTGCTGCCTGCCTTGTCGGAGCCAGCCAGGTACAAGTTCTCGCGCAAACAACGCCTACGTATTCGTTTATTGAGAAAATCAGCCTGCCCACAGGCGATGGCAAATGGGATTACCTGAAAATGGATGGCGAGCGCGAACGACTCTTCGTATCGCACTTTGATCGGGTACACGTCATTGACTTAAACACGAACAAACAGATTGGTGAGATCACCGGTCTGAAGGGCGTTCATGGTATCGGCCTGGCGAAAGACCTGAATAAAGGTTACATCACCAACGGTACGGATAACACCATCACGGTGTTCGATTACAATACCTTCAAAGTCCTGCAAACGATTTCGGTTACGGGTAAGAAGGCAGATGCCGTTATGTACGATAAGGGTACGAAGCGAATTTTTGTGTTTAACAATGGCAGTGGAGATGCAGTGGCTATCGACGCCACAACCGACAAAGTGGTTGGAACGGTAGAAATGGGTGGCGCACCAGAGTTTGCGGTAGCGAATGAGAAGGGGAGCGTTTTTAATAACAACGAAGATACCAACGAGATTTTCGAGATTGATACGAAGTCACTTAAGGTAAAAAACAAGTATTCTGTGGCTCCCAATGGCGGTGTACCGACTGGAATAGCCTTCGATGCGAGTACGAACCGCTTGTTTTCAGTATGCCGTAAGCCACAGGCACTGGTTGTGATGGATGCTTCGACCGGGAAAATCGTCCAGTCTTTACCGATTGGTGGCGGTGTCGATGCAGTCGTTTATGAGAAAGATCTGAAACTGATCATGACCTCAAACGGTGAGGGTAATGTCACGATCATCCATCAGGACTCACCCGATAAATATTCTGTTGTTCAGACGCTTACAACAAAACCAGGTCAGAAGACAATGGTTCACCGAGGCACAACGCACCGCATTTACCTGAGCGGAGCCGATTATCAGGCCGATGGTAAAACACCTGCACCCGGTACGTTCGGGGTGTATGTTTACGGGCCAAGTCCGAAGCAGTAATCGGTCGAATAACTAATCATCCAACTACACATGTTGTCTTTCGTTCATAAAGCCTTATTGGGGGCTTGTCTGGCCACGCTTTGCCCGTTCCTAACCCAGGCTCAGTCTGAAAAGCCAGTTATACCCACTGTTTTATCCGGCCTCAACTATAGCGAAACGGGCCAGTTAGTCCTGACCCGAAACGGCCAGAAACTGGTTGATATGGATAAAAAAGATGCCTATTCATTGACGCAGATGGTAGGCAACCCGGTTGGTAATGATACTGGTATTCTCCTTGATTTCAGCAAACCGGGTTTTACTGGAACCGTGGCCTATGGGCCATACAATGAAAAGGCTGAATACCCTGCCATCGCGTTCCTGCCCCGTACGGTAGCCATTCAGGATGGAAAAGCCCTGCTGGACATTAAAGGTGCGGTTAAAGCCGTAAACGATTTCTTTAAGCTAAGCGAGAAAGGCCAGGGCGTTATTGGCTACCGGGTTCTCGACAATGCCGGGCGAATTATTTACGAAGGTCGGGTTGCGTTTACCGGGAAGGGGCCTTACACGGTCGTGCCGACGGTTATTGAAGGGCCATTTATCAACAACCTAACACCGACGGGCTGTGTCATTTCCTATGAAACGCAGGTACCGGTAAAGACGACGATTTCGGTCGGCAACCAGACGTTCGGCGATTCGAAGGAAACGACTCACCACGAGATTACAGTCACGGGTTTGCGGCCTGCCACGGATAACGTATATAGCATATCGTTAGCGTCGCGAGCCGAACAACATTCCTTTCGAACAGCGCCTGCTTCGGGTAGCCGAAAGCCTTTTACGTTCGCGTTTGCCTGCGCAAACCGGGCAACGTCGGGTGGGGGAGAGCGTGATTTCGGGGGGACAAATTACCAGTCATCTCGGGCGATTATGGCAGCCGCTTTACTCAATGGAGCCGTTTTTATGCAGGCCACGGGCGATCTAACGACGGGCGGCAATCCGAGTGAAGATGGCCACCTGATGGAGTATACGAACTGGAAGCGAGCTTTGGAGCCATTCTGGCACAAGATTCCGGTTTATACCGGTATGGGTGATCATGAAGTGAATTACCTGACGTTTGCGCCAGACCCGGAGACGAAGAAAAACCCGAAGATCGACCGGTTCCCGTATCAAACCGAATCAGGGGAGGCCACGTTTGCTCGAGCGTTTGTGCACCCAGCCAACGGCCCAGCAAGTGAAGACGGCGCGAGTTACGACCCTGATAACAAGCAGGTTGATTTTCCAACGTACCAGGAAAATGTATACTACTATAGCTACGACAATGTGGGGATGATTGTCCTGAATACTGAGTACTGGAAGTCGCATTATCCGGGTGTTGACGGATCGCCGGAAGGCTATATCATGGACGAACAGTTCAAGTGGCTGACCGAAACCATGCAGAAACTGGAGAAAGACCCCAGTATCGACCACATTTTTGTCAATGTCCACAGTGCCGTATTTCCCAATGGCGATCATGCAAATGGGGCTATGTGGTACGAAGGCAACAACGCTGAACGGCCGAAAGTGGCTGGAACACCGGTGAAAACGGGCATTCTGGAGCGTAGAGATCAGTTGCTGGATTTGTGTGTCAACAAGAGCAAAAAGTTCCTGGCCTTCCTATCGGGCGACGAACACAACTTCGCTTTTCTGCACGTAACGCCCGATACACCCATGTATCCTGAAAGCTACACGCTGCCTAAACTGAAATTGAGCCGTACGTTTTATCACATCAACAATGGGGGAGGAGGTTCGGCGCCCTACGCGATGCTGGCAACGCCCTGGATGAAGCAGTTTCAGTATTTCACGGAACCGCCTGTACTGGGCCTGATTTCGGTGAACGGATCAACGGTTAGCTTAAAAGCATTCAATGCCGAAACGTTTGGCACCATTTGCCGTGATGTAAAGCTGCGGTAAGTCAATCTAGTTAATGACCCATTTTATACCAATGAGACAAATAAAATTTTCTTTCCTGCTGATAGTTAGTGTCTTAATGGCATTTGGGGCTATTGCCCAAGCCCAACAACTCACTGCACAACCGACCTTTAGCTTTGTTGCGTTCGGCGATATGCCCTATAATCTTCCCGAAGATTATGGCCGTTTCGAGAACCTCATTCGGGATGTGAACAAACAGAATCAGGTCTTCAATGTGCACGTCGGCGATATCAAGTCGAGCGAGAATGATTGCTCGGATGCGTATTATCAAAAGATTCACGGCTATTTCAACCAGTTTGATAAGCCGCTGATTTATACGCCTGGTGATAATGAGTGGACGGATTGCAACAAACACACACCTGGCAAATACGACATCGACGAGCGACTCGCCACCATTCGGAAACTGTTTTTCGATGGGAAAGCCAGTCTGGGGAAATCCAAATTACCGTTGACCTCACAGGCTAAACATCCTGAGTTTGCTACCTACGTTGAAAACAACCGCTGGCAGCACGGAAATGTCGCGTTTGCCACCGTCCACATAGTCGGAACAAACAACAATTTTTACCCCGATCCGAAGGGGAACAATGCCGAATTCTACGACCGGAATAAGGCTAATCTGGCGTGGCTGGACGAAGTTTTTTCTCAGGCGAAGGCAGCTAACAACATCGCGGTGGTGCTATTCACGCAGGCCGATATGTACAATCCGGCAAAAGACGCCAAGGAAGCGAACGCCTTTATTGCCCTGAAAGAAAAGCTCCAGACGCTGACCGTAGACTTCAAAAAGCCAGTGCTGCTGGTCAATGGAGATTCGCACGTTTTTCTGGTCGATAAGCCGCTGTACGTAAAGGGCGGAAAGGGTAAGAAAGATCTAGACAATTTCACTCGACTACAAACCTTCGGGGAAGATAATATCCATGCTGTAAAAGTGACGATCAATCCAGCCACGCCGGGGCTGTTTCAGATTGAGCCACTCATGGTGCAGGGTAACTAATGAATACACGGGTACAAGTTGACGCCATACACATGAAATCTATTTTTTACACACTACTGCTGTTACTTGGATCGCTTTCGGTGCAGGCGGCTACGTTGAAAGGCTCCGTGATGGATGCCCGAACCGGCGAGCCACTCATCGGCGCGACTGTAAGTCTGGCCAATACCAAATTCGGGGGTACGGTCGGGCTGGATGGGAGTTATCTCATTAAAGGCGTTCCTGCCGGGACATACACCTGTATGGTGCAGTATGTTAGCTACCAGCGAACTCAGAAAACGGTTGTCATTGCCAGTGAATTGGTTGTTCAAAACTTTACTCTGGCGGAAAGTAGCCACGACTTAACCGAGGTGGTCGTGACGGCATCCGGTGATCGGGAACAGGAGAATAACACCCGAAAAACGGAACAGAAGGCTGATAATGTCCTGAATATCATTGGCGCCAAAGCTATTTCGCTACTGCCTGACATTACAGTTGCCAACGTATTGCAGCGCGTATCGGGCGTTTCGGTAGTGCGAAATGGTACCGGCGACGGGCAATTTGCCATCATCCGGGGTATGGATCGGCGGTACAATTATACGTTGGTCAACGGGATCAAAATCCCCAGCCCGGATAATAAAAACCGCTACGTGCCGATGGACATTTTTCCCGCCGATCTACTCGAACGTCTGGAAGTCGTGAAGGCGCTTACTCCCAATATGGAAGGCGATGCAATTGGGGGTTCGATGAACATGATCATGAAATCGGCACCGGATTATCTGACGCTATCGGCTACCGCATCGGGCGGGTACAGCCAGATTTTTGGTAACCAGCCTTTTCAGGGATTCAGTACGAAAGACATCAACTTCCGCTCCCCCTCGGAGATCATGGGCAGTAATACGGCCTACGCGCAACCGTCGCAGTTTTCGCGTACGTCGCTCAATTACAACAAGATATCACTGCCTGTAAACGGGTTGTTTAGCCTGTCGATTGGAAACCGGATTTTCAACCACCGTCTGGGCTTTTTACTGGGCGGTAGTTACCAGCATACGTACCGGGGCGGCACCACTACGTTTTTCACCATCAATGGCCAGCCAAGTCCAGACCCGCTGCCGAATACCCCCATTTTTACATCGGTCGATAACCGGATTAACTCCAACGAACAGGCCAGGACGGGGCTGAATGCCAAGTTCGATTATGCGTTTACTGATCGCCATAAGCTGAGTTTGTACGGTCTCTTTATGCAGCTCGATGACAAACAACACCGAACCATTCTGGGCGACCAATTGACCAAATTTGGGGATATTACTACCAGTGAACGGTCGGTGTTCCGGCGGCAAAACATCTATAGTGCCACCTTGCAGGGCGACCATATTCTATTGGGACAACCAACCAACGCAAAGCTTAAATTGAACTGGTCGGCGGTGTATTCACAGGCGAAGAGCCAAACGCCGAGCTGGGCCAGTTATAGCGTTACCTACCGGGTAGAACCCGATATAAACGGCAACCCCATCGCCGGATCGCAGTTCATTAACCCGGTGACTTATATCTGGACCCGCAACAGTGACCGTGATCTGACGGGTTATCTCAACCTGACGTACTACCCGATTTCGAATGCTGAAGTATCGGTGGGCGGGATGTATCGCGATAAAGATCGGACTAATTACTACAACGATTACAGCTTATCGACGGTTTTGCCCGGCGGTGATCGGCAGGTGTACACGAGCATCAACCAGGCAACGCTGTCGTTCTTTCCCGCGGCAACGGCCTTGTCGGACAGTGCGAACGGAAACAATTATACCGCTAAGGAGCAAATCGCAGCGGGCTATGTGCAGGGGAAAGTCACCCTGGCCAGTCGCTGGCAATTGGTGGGAGGGGTTCGCTTCGAAAATACCAATCAGGCCTATGTATCGCAGTTGCCGGTCACCTCGACGGGTAAGACAGGCAAGATCAGTTACCTGGATATCTTACCGAGTCTGCACCTCAAATACCAGTTGTCGAACCTCGAAAATGTCCGGTTTTCATACTTCCGGGGCATTAGCCGACCCGGTTATTTCGAACTGGTTCCGGCGCTGTTTCCCGGTGATTATTATACCGAGTCGGGTAATCCATACCTCAAGCATACCGTTGCCGATAACATTGACCTGCGGTATGAACTATTTCCAGGCGGAAGCCAGCAATTGCTGATCGGTGGATTTTACAAAAACATCCAGAACCCGATTGAATATGGCTTCAACCAGGTGAGCCAGGTCAATACGCTCTACCAGCCGCTTAACTTCGGTACGGCCACCAACTTTGGTGCTGAATTAGTATTCGCTAAGTTCTTCAGTGACTGGGGATTGACGGGTAACTACACCTTTACCAAATCGAGTATTACGACCTCGAAACTGGTATACGGCCGCGATGCCCAAGGCTCAACCGTGGTGACTAACGCGTCGCAGACACGGCCTTTGCAGGGGCAATCCGATCACATTGCGAACCTATCACTGGTGTATAAAAATCAGCGGATCAATGTCGATGCGCAACTGGCCTGGGTGTACACGGGTAAGCGGATCAACGTCGTGTCGCCGTATTTGAACCTGGATTATTGGCAGCGGGGCACCTCGCAACTGGATTTTTCGGCGGAGAAACGCTTCGGGATCAACCGGGCTTCGGGAACTCGGTTCTCGGTTTTTGCCAAGTTGACCAATTTGCTCAATAACCCGATCATTTCCGAGATTCTTAAGCCCAATACCCTGAGTACTCTGCCGGAGCAACTCCGCACCGATCGGATTTTGGTGCAGAAAGATCTGTTTGGTCAGACCTATCTGATTGGGTTCCGCTATAAACACTAGTCGTTTTATCACCCATTGCTTATTTATTTTTTCAACTATGAACCATCAAATTCGTTTGGGATTGGCCGCTATGACCGTAGCTGCCGGGCTGATGGCTGGTCTTTCCGGCTGTAGCAAATCAGAAGATGTACAGGTATCGGCTCCGTTTTTTAAAGCCGGGGTTGCCATTAGTACAAAAACGCCCTTATCTGGCGTAGTGAAA
Organism: Spirosoma arboris; assembly: GCF_009754945.1. Taxonomy (GTDB): domain Bacteria; phylum Bacteroidota; class Bacteroidia; order Cytophagales; family Spirosomataceae; genus Spirosoma; species Spirosoma arboris. Next base: position 92,141 of record NZ_WPIN01000012.1, on the reverse strand, counting down.
GGGACACTCCTGGCCGATTCGACCTACCGGGTTACCGGCGATGTATTTATCAATGAAGGCGATACGCTGGTTGTTCAGCCCGGAGCCAAGGTGTATTTCGATGGCAAGGGCGTGTGGAGTTTCATCGTGAAAGGCTCGTTCCTGTCGTTGGGTACACAGGAAAAACCTATCTATTTCACCGTTCCCACGGCGACTAAAACCGACACACCTGGTGCCGATGTAACAAAAGATCCAGCTTATGCGGGTCTGTGGGGTGGTATCCTGGGCGAAACGACGTTCAAAAATATCATCATTAAATGGACGCACCTTGAATTCGGTGGCGGTACGGTCGTGACCTCGCCTGTGTCGTTTATCGCGAACGGTGGCAAAGCATATGTTGTCTCTTCGGCTAACTCGGATGGAATTGTTGTTCTGGAAGATTCATGGGTTTATGGCTCGGTCGATGATCCGATGCGCCCCTTCGGTGGCCGGTACAACGTGATGCGAAATACCTTCGAAAAGTGCGGATTCACGGGTGGCGAAGCCTGGAACGTAAAAGGCGGAACGGTGGGGAACTTTGCCTATAACCTGGTCATTGGTTCAGCCACGAACGGCCCCAAAGCGTCAAACAATGGTCAGAAACCCGGTCAGCCCCAAACAAACCTTATGTTCTATAATAACACTATTGTTCATAGCGGTTATCGTCGTTCTGCCGATGGGCGTGGGGGTTCGATCAACTTCGAGGAAGGCGCAAAAGGTGGCTATTATAACAACCTGATGGTGAACGACAAGTATGGTCCGCGGATTGTGGGTGCCACGCAATCGTATGCCGGTAACGCACTGGTGGTAGCCGATACCGCCAATATCAAGTACAGCAATAACTACAACTATGTCGATTCGCTGAAGATGGCGAACCAGATTTATCCGGTTCTCTTCACTACCAAGCCGCAAACCAGCGATATTCCCGCTCCTGCGTCGTTCCTGCCCGCTGGCTATAAGCTTGGTCAGGTCTATGACGGGTCGGCGGTGGTTCAGAAAAACAACCCACAGTTCGTGAACTTTCCGCTGCCTTACGTAGCAACGAAGAAAGTATCAGATGTTACGTATGCAGGGACCTGGAACTTCCGCCTACAGTCAACATCACCCGCTATTGGCAAAGGCACAACCAGTTTCAGCCCGCTGATCGTGGTGCCCGTGAGTCCCAACTTTGGTTCAACGGAAATTACACCACCCAGTACGGACATTGGTGCCTATCCGAGCAACGGCAAAGGGAACCTGCATTAAGTCCGTCAGGTTATCACGGAGTAGATCATCTCCCCGGTTGCGGTCATGGGAACGTCCGCAATCGGGGATTATTTATTTTCCGTTTTATGAAATATCTATTCCTCCTCCCACCTGTGCTGCTGGTTGGTTTGCTGAATTCCTGTCAGCAATCAGGTGAATCGACATCCGAAACCAGCACAGCTGCTACGTCAGATCCATTGCCCAGGGTAAGCTACGTAGTCGATGATATAGCCAGTGATACCACCCTATTTGCCCAGCCTAAACAGATAGGCACAATGACCGACTCCGATTTGGAGGAATCGTCGGGAGTAGCACCCAGCCGCCGTAATCCGGGCTTTCTATGGACAGAAGAGGATTCTGGAAATTCTAATCAGATTCAGTTACTACGACCAGATGGGAGCGTTGCGGCTCGGTTTACCATTGATGGAGCCACCAACCGTGACTGGGAAGATATAACCGTTGGGCCAGGGCCTGTGTCGGGTGAAACCTATGTATATCTGGCTGAAATTGGGGATAACAAACGGCGCTATCCCGAAAAGATAATCTACCGATTCCCGGAGCCCACCATTTCTGGACAGAAATTACCCTATACAGGTACGGTAACTAATGCCGAAGCCATTCGGCTGACACTGCCCGACGGCCCACAAAATGCCGAAGCTATTCTGATTGACCCAGCTACGAAAGATTTATATATCCTCTCGAAAGGTGATCGTGCGGAACTGTATCAGGCCACTTACCCGCAGTCGTTAACGCAAACCATCATGATGAAACGTCTGCTGGTGATGCCCTTTGATAAAGTGACTTCGGCGGGAATTTCGCCTGATAATCGGGAAATTTTGATTCGTACATACGGACAGTTGTTTTACTACTCCCGCCGAACGGGGGAGTCTGTTGCGGACGCGCTCAAGCGTACGCCCCGACTTATCCCACTGGCCAATGAACCGCAGGGCGAAGCCATTGGCTGGGCTATCGATAGGTCGGGCTATTACACAACTAGCGAAAACCCTAACGCTACTCCGCAAACGATTTACTGGTATAAGCGGAAATAGACACTGGCTGACCATAGGATTGAAAAAGACTGTTAGACCATGAATGAATCGTAACGTCATGTTTATCTATTTTTTTTCTCGTCGGTGATACAATGCCCGTAGCGCGGTCGGAAATACCAATAGCAGCAGCGGCAAACCGGCCACAAACCCCCCGATGACGGCCACCGCCAGCGGTTGCTGCATTTGAGCGCCCAGCCCAAAACCGAGCGCTAAGGGCATCAGCGCCAGGATCGCGCCAATAGCCGTCATCAGTTTAGGGCGTAGCCGCAACGCAATAGCGTAGTTGACCGACTCATCGACATTACCAGTGCGTTGCAGGGTATGTTCAAACTGGTTGACGGTGAAAATGGCATTCTCCGCAATGATCCCCACAATCATGATGATGCCTGTATAACTGCTGACGTTTAGAGGAATCCCCGTGACAAAAAGAGCCGTAATACAACCGGTAATGCCGAGTAGCGACAGGACTAATACCAGCACCGACAGCCACCAGTCTTTGAATAAGAACATCAGAACGGCCAGCACCAGCAGCGAAGCCAGCGTTAGAATCAGCAGTAACTCGCTAAACGATTGTTGTTGTTCTGAATAGGCTCCGCCGTAGCCAACTGTATAGCCTTGTGGCAGGGGTAATTTCTGGGCGAATTGGGTCTGGATCTCTTTGATAGCGCTTCCCAGGTCACGAGCATCCAGACGGGCAGTGAGCACAACGGTCGATTTAAGGTCTTCCCGTCGCTGCTCGATTTCGCCCGCCAGTACACTCACTTTACAGAAAAACGATAGGGGCCGGGTGGTGCCATCGGGTAGAAAAATCAGTACGTTGCGCATTTTGTCCAGATCATTCGAATCAAAATTGGCGAATCGAAGCACCATTCGGCGCATCTGCTCACCATCCTGAAACGAGCCCACCTGAATACCGGCTGTTAGCGCAGCCTGTGCGGGCGATGGTACTGGCTGTGCGGCATTTGGCCCCAGTGCCACCCCGCCCGTATAAGCGGTTAGCTGCGTCTGAAAATCGGTTAGTCCAATCTTGTACTGGCTTAGCTTCTCCTGGTCCGGCTCAAAGACCAGCGATGGCCCCGCTTCGACCAGCCCATCGTTCACATCGACGATACCCGGCACCTTTTCCAATATCCCCGATGCCTGTTTGGATAAACGCTGAAGCAGAGTGTAGTTATCTCCAAACAGCTTGATCTCAATTGGCTGAGAGGTGCTCATCAAATCGCCCAGCAAATCGGCAATTCGCTGACCGAAGGAGATATCTAACACGGGCTCAACAGCATGAATGCGCGTCCGCAGTTCGTCGATGACCTCAATCGTGGTTTTCGTTCGGGTCGATTTTAACTGAATGGAGTAGTCCCCAAAGTTGGGTGGTACGCCCCGAAAGGCCATGCGTATACCTGTCCGGCGTGAATACGTAGCTACGTCCGGGTGGGCCACGATGACTTTTTCGGCTTCGCGCAGAATCCGGTCGGTCTCCTGAATGGACGTACCGGGGGGTGTAAAGTAGTCAAGCACAATCGTGCCTTCGTCCAGATCGGGGAGGAAACCCGTTTCCAGTCTGCTGTAGGACAACCACGCTCCCACACCGAGTAAGGCTACAAATAGAATGGAAATCAGCGGTTTGGTGAACAGGTTCGTTAGCCAGCTTAACTGACGAACGTTCGCAGCTTCATCAATCGGTTTGGCATTTTTCTCATGCTTAAAGCCAATTAGTAAGTGGAGTACGGGCAGTAGGAGCCAGGTCACCAGAAAGGAACAGACCATCGTAATCTGCATCGTGTCCGATAACTCCCGGAAGAAACTACCGGCCAGTCCGCTCATCAGCCGGAACGGAAAGTGAATGACAATTGTGCTGAGCGAGGAACCGACCATCGCCGGAAACAGATTGTGAATCGCTTCCTGCACGACGGCAAACTTGTCCTTTTTAGGTTGCTCTTCATGCACGCGGTAAATCTGCTCGATAATGACAATGGCATCGTCGATAATTAGGCCAATCGATGCGGCAATGGCCCCCAGCGACATGATGTTGATGGTAATACCCACAACGTAAAGCACCAGCACCGTAAATGCCAGGGTAACCGGAATCGTCAGTAACACCACCGTTGAGGCTCGCCACGAGCGGAGGAAAACGATCATCACCAGAATGGCCAGAATCAAGCCTTCATAGATGGTCTTGATCACGCTGTGAATACTGTCGCCTACGAAAGCCGACTGATTGTAGTACGGCTTGACGTGCATCCCTTTGGGCAGAATCCGGTTGATTTCGACGGCTTTGGCTTCGGCATTTTTGGCAAAATCAATCAGATTGACCCCCGGTTGCTTGACCAGATCAATCTGTACGGCCTGATGACCGTTGGCATTGACCACCAGAAATTCCTGCTGCTGTTCCTGCACCTGAATTTGGGCCACTTCAGAGAGGTGAACAATCCGGGTGCCGTCGTTCTTGACGATCAGTGCACTCAGCGCGTCCACGTCCAGTACCCGCGTGTCTGTCAGGGTTAGGTACAGCCGTCGGTAATCGGCGATGTAGCCGTTGGAAAGCACGTTGTTATTGGCATTGATAGCCGTCATCAGGGCCGAAATTGACAGATTCAACGAGGCCAGTTTCACCGCGTTGGGCAGGATCACAATTTCTTTCGCTTTCCCACCCCGAACGACCACATTGGAAATGCCGGGTACCTGAGAAAATAAGGGTCGGGCGAGCAGATTCGCCTTGTCGCGGAGGGCCACTAGCCCATGCCGGTCGCTTTCCAGCGTAAATCCATAGACCGGAAACAGGGACTGATTCATGGCCTCGATGGACAGGTTCACCCCCGGCGGCAGGAAATTCCGAATCTCGTTGATGCGACTTTCCACCTGGGTTTTCTGGGTATAAATGTCCTGCCCCCACTCAAAAAACACGTCGATGGTGCAACTACCCCGGCTGGTGCTGGTCTTCACAATGGTCACTCCATTGACCTTTTTAACCGCACTTTCGAGCGGTTTGGTCACGGTAATCATCATCCGATCAATGGGTTGCTGCCCATTGTCGGCGATGATGGACACACGTGGAAAGAGTACTTCGGGAAACAGATTCGTCTGCATCCGGGTGTAAGCGTATATACCCGCCAGAAGCAGCAACACGCCGGTAAACAAAATGGGGCGACTAAACACCTCGAAATACGACCGTTTGGGTTGTTCGGGCCGGCTAACGGGTTCCGATACGGTTGGTTGCTCGATCATAGCTTTTTCGCGTTTACCAGCACCCGAGCGGTATCGGGCAGGCCGTAATTGCCTTCCGTGATGATTCGATCGCCAGCCCCGAAAATGGGGCTTTTCACCTCGACGGTGGTCGTAGTCTTCTCGCCCAATTGTACCGGGACTTTCACGGCGGTACTGTCGTTAATTAGCCGCATCACCCAAAAATGTTGGAGCATTTCATCGCTCAGGATAGCAGCCTTCGGAAGCAATTGTGCCTGTGGATTAGCCTGACTGGTCACATCGACTTGTACGGTGAGGTTTTCGGGCAAGGGCACAGGGCTATTGATTCGGGCCAGAACGCTCTGGGTTTGTGCCAGCGCATTAACCGTTGTCAGGGGCGTTTGGAACGTAGCGGTTAGGGCACGTCCATCGGGCAGGCGAACCCGGCAACTCCGTCCGGGTTTGGCCAGCGCCTGATATTCGTAAGGAACGTTGACCTGAACGGCCAGCGCATTATCCTCAGCAATGGTACAAAGCTGAGTGCCTTCCAACACGTAATCGCCGGTCTGTTGTTTATCGAAAGTGCTAATCAGACCACCGGAGGCCGCTTTGACGATGATCCGTCCCAATAGCGCCGAGTCGCCCCCAACGGATAGGTTTCCCAGCGCCCGACGCTCTTTAGTCTCGAGTTGATAGAGAGGCTGCCCGCTCTGAACCCGCTGACCCAGGCTTACATAAACTTTGGTAATAAAGGCGGCTACGGGCGCAGTAACCGCGTTTCGACGCAGATAGAGCGTGGTACCAAACAGCGTCAGACTGTTGCTGATGCCGCCCCGACCGATTGCCTGTACCGTAACGGGTGTGCGGGCAACCGCCTGATCCTGCGCTGGAGCAGAACCCGCTTGATCCGACGAACTACAGGCACCCAGCACCAGTAGCAAAGTAACCCAGAGGCTACCAGTTATAATAATTGTACGCATTGATGAGGAGTTGTCGGTTTGACTGAAGCAATAGCGCGTCCCGGCGGACGGCTACCATGTTTTTCACGACGGTGATATAATTGATGATGGGCAACTGGCCCTGCAACAGCTCCCGGCGATAGGAGGCCAGTACCGATTGATAGCCCGCGATCTGCTGTTGGTAGACGAGTAGTCGATTTTCCAATCCACGTAATTCTCCGCGAATCCGTTCCCGACGCACGTCATTCTGATTGATCATGAACCGGCGATAATTGCCGTAACTCTGTTGCAAAATGGCCGTTCGCTGGGCGTTTAGTCGTTTTTGATGCCCGTCATAGAGTGTCCAGACCAGCGATACGCCCGCACCGAAGCCAAATCGCATCGGGATCTCGGGTAGGTACGATGTATTGAGACCACCATTGGCGTTGAAAATCCACTGAGGCCGGTACTTCAGCTCGAAGATGTTCTGCTGGGCGCGTAGGGTCAGGCTATCCAATGCGTAACGTCGGGTAAACCCAGATTCAGCAAACCCAATATCAGGGGCCATCGTCAGGTTCAGGGGAGCCAGGTCGACCTGGGTTGTATCGACAATCCCACTCAGAGCATTCAGTTCCAGAACATCCCGCCGATAGGCGGTTTGATAACCCACCCGCAGGTTGCGTTGGGTTTCGGCTTCAATATCCACCAGCGTTAGATCGGACTGTTTGAGCAGGGAGGATTCGACGAATTTCTTGACGATAAGCCGTTGATCACTCAGTACTTGGAGCAGGCTGTCGGTGTACTGAACCTGCAAGCGATCCTGCAGACAAAGGATATATTGATCAGTGACAATCCGCTCTACATCGTGCTGCCCCAACCCAATAACAGCCTGACTAATCTGGGAAGCCAGCGCTAATGGCTCCGCGTAGGCTTTGGCCCGAAACAGATTAGAAATGGGTTGGGTCACATTCACCAACCCCTGATACAACCCTCCATTGGAAACGGCCAGATCATAACCGTAATACCGGCTGGCTCCATTGGAGTTAAAATCGGGTTTTACTCCTCCATTGTCCATGGAAAAAATCGGAGCGAATTGGGCATTCCCGTTTAATTGCACCAATGGTTTGGTGTAGAGCGCCAGTAACCGCTGCGCTTCCAGGGCATTACCCTGAATCTGAAGCTGATTGTCCCGGATCAGTGGACTGGTTTGGCGAGCACTAGTTAAGTATACCTCCAAACCTTGTTGAGGTGGCTGAGCCAGCAAGGGAATCAGGCCGGCAAGGCATAATAATCCTAAACTCAGGCCCAGCTTTAAATAGTGGTGCTGTTTTCGAATGATAGCGCTCATAACGTAAGTGAATACAGTCGTCAATCTTTTTCTTCTTCGAGGAATTTACCGGTACTGGAAAAGACGACTTCCATACCCGTAATCCGAATTTCGTAGGTCTTTTCGCTGTTCGCTTTCGTGACGGTCTCCGCAGCCTGAATCCGTTCTTTAGGATAATGCGCTTTCATATAGGCAGCAATGGAAGCCGGAAGGGTTGCGATAGGAATGCCAACTTCTGTTTCAGCTACCTGGCCTTTCGTATCGAATTTGATCGCCCGGTGGTTATTATTCAGCGTAAAAATGGCTTCGTAATACGGTGTTGACCGTTCCCACTGGAGGTTCTGTACCGTTGGGTGAAGTTTTTTTAAGGCCTGTTGAATCGTAACCGGCACTTGTTTTTCGGATATGAGTTGGGCCTGTAGAGATCCGGCAACTCCTATCACAAGTAGGAAAGCTATTGTGTATCGCATATGCTATAACTGGTGATTAGTACCAGGGTTATAGCACAAACGTACAGGCCAATTCTAATGGAAATCTGAATCCTATGGTAAGGGTGTAAATTCTTCCGGGTCTTTATGGATCAACTCAAACAGGCGGTCAACTAACAGGTCAGCAACGAATACAGCTTTCCTGAAATGCCAATATTGTTAACTAAATAATCATTTCCAGGCAATAACGACAAGGCCCAGTAGAATGAGCATGGCTCCCCCCATCGTTTTTAGTGTGATTGGTTCTTTGAGTATCCAGACCGAGAGCACTAACGCAATAACGATGCTGCCCTTGTCAATCATGGCCACCTGCGAAACCGGACCGAGCTTTATGGCTCGATAATAAAAGATCCAGGATAGTGAGGTTGTGACGCCGGATATGGCTAGAAAAATAACTGATGATCGATCCAGGGCACGAAATTGGTTAATCCCTTGCCCAATCAGGGCGTTGCTCCAGACAAGCAGAAACACGACAACGGTACGCACAGCCAGGCCCGTATCTCCGCTAACGTGTTTAAGCCCAAACTTTGCAATGACCGAAGTAAGACCGGCAAACAGCATTGAGATGATGGCGTAAGCAACCCATTTTTCCATGTCTATTTTCTGGATATACGTGTCAAATTCAATCAAGTTTTCCTCGACTTAAGACAAGTAATACATGAAAACTTGATTGTGGGAAGCAAACGTACAGGTCAATTCTAATGGAAATCTGAATCCTGCGTTAGGGTTCTCTGGATACGTTTATAAAATCAATACCAGCGTACCGCCTATTATCAGGACAGCACCGAGTGCCGCTTTCCAGGTCAGCACTTCCCCCAGAAACAGCACGGATAGTAAGATGGCAATGGCGACACTGAGCTTATCGACAGGCGCTACCTGCGAGACTTTGCCGAGTTGAAGCGCCTTGAAGTAGAAAATCCAGGATAAGCCGGTTGCCATCCCGGAGAGGATCAGAAATAACCAGTTTTGACGGGTCAGGGTAGGTAAACTCTCCAGACCGCCACGGCCCAAAACAATTCCCCAGGCGACAACTAAAATAACAACCGTACGAATCGCCGTGGCCAGATCCGAATTGACTCCTTTGATACCAACTTTGGCTAAAACCGCCGTTAGCGCAGCGAAAACCGCCGATCCCAATGCATAAATCCACCACATAGCTTTAAAACTTGACTGTGAAGACTAAACTTACCGATCAATTATGAAGGAATTCTGATAAGGCAGTGTCAATTGATGCGCCAGCTTACTATGAAGTGATGTTGATCGGACTCGTAAGTGTAAGTTAACGATAAGCCGTAGCGGTCAGCGATCTGGTGAGCAATGGCCAAACCTAGTCCGGTAGCTTCAGGCAACGCCGGATTTTTAACAAACCGCTCAAAAATTGCCTCTTCGGGAAACGGTAATGATTCACCGGAATTGCTTACTCGTAATTGATGAGCCAATAAGTGGATGGTGATGTCTCCACCCGTGGGCGTATGTCGGATGGCGTTTCGTACTAAGTTTCCCAGCAGCACTTCGGCTAATTGTGGGTTCATCAATACGGCTGGATCAGCGCTCTGAGTATAGGTCAGGCGAAGTTGCTTGTGGCGAATAAATTCCGCGTTTGTCTTGAGCAGTCGGTCGATGAGTTGACCAATATGCACTGATTTGTCTTCGATAAACTGACGATTTTCAATTTGCGTGAGCAGCGTGAGCGCTTTATTCAGTTGCGCCAGTCGCTGGACAGCTTCGGTCGCTCGCTGTACATGGGCTAGCTCTTCATCAGGAAGTCCTTCTGACTGAAATAAGACTTCCAATTCAGCGGATATTACCGCCAGTGGTGTTTGCAGTTCATGCGATGCGTTTTCCGTAAATTGTTTTTGGGAAGCGTACACAACCTGGTTCCTGCGGATGAGTGTCGTCAGATCACCTTGTAACTCATTGAACTCAAGTACCTGCGTAGCAGGCCAGTCTGGAAGCGGGTCTTTTTCAAGTCTGAATCGTCGAATAATTCCCAGTACATCCGTAAACGGCTGCCAGAGCCGACGGGTCATCTGCCGGTTAATTAATCCCAAACCGAGCAGTAACAGCAAGAAAACGCCGGTTTGCAGGCCAGTTATGGTCACAATAAAGTCTTCCCGTTCAACCAGTGACTGACGAAGTCGCAGTTGATACAACTGACCATTCACGGATAACCCGGTTTTTAATTCCCGATGAGGTTCCCACTCATCGAGCAGGGGTAAGTAATAGGTCGTATCATAGAGCCGATCTGAAATAGGCTGTTTAAAACCCGGTTGTCTGGTGATCAGCTTTAGTTGCACATCTGGGTCTGCGCGAGGCAGGTATTCGAGGAGTTGATGATGATCGTTAGTAAGGAGGAGACCAATTTCGGTTTTACGGGCTAACAGCGCATCATCCACATCCTGAATAACCAGGCGCTGAATGATAAAATAGGAAACAGGGACACTCAGCAACCACAGTAAAGCGGCCAGAGCCGCATAATACCGAAAGGTGAGTGAAAGCAGGTTTTTCATGGTGTCAGAGAAAACAGATAACCAACTCCGTAGCGCGTTTTCAGGTAATCAGGACAACCCGCGCCCAGCAATTTCTTCCGTAAGTTCTTCACATGCTGATAAATAAACTCGTGCGACTCCGCCAATTCCATCGACTCTCCCCAAATGTGTTCGGCTATAGCTGCCTTACTCAATAGCCGGTTTTTATTGGCAATAAAGTAGAGTAGCAACTCATACGCTTTCCCAATCACCTCAATCGGTTGCCCATTTACACTAACCGACTGGTTCTGGGGCTGGATACTAATGACGCCGAAGGTGATCATGCGTTCTCCTTCGAAGAGTCGCCGGCGCAGCACCGACCGAACCCGTGCATTTAATTCGGAAAGGTGAAAGGGTTTGGTCAGATAATCGTCAGCGCCCAGATCTAATCCGGTTAGCTTATCGTCTAAACCAGTCCGGGCCGAAATCACGATGATGCCCGCCTGCGGCTGACTCTCTTTAATGGAACGTACCAGATCGAGTCCACTGCCGTCGGGTAAGCCAATATCAACCAGAAAACAATCGTAGTCGGCATCATTAATTTGTTGCGAGGCTAGATTAAATCGGCCAGCCGTCGATACACGGTACCCTTCTTTCTCCATATAAGCACGAACGGATTCTCGGAGGGCTGGTTCGTCTTCAACAACTAAAAGTCTCATGGTTCTGCAGGAATGCAAGCGAAGATATGGCCCAATTCTGATGCAATTCTAATCGTGAATAGTCTAGGAGATTAATGACTTCTCACTTCATTTCAGAATGGTATGCGCTTTTAGGGTCTATTTTTCCGCTGAATCGATCTCAGACTCGCCAGCTTTTGGCCTTCATGACGTCGGTAAACCAAATGTTTAGACTGACCCACTACCTGCGAACCGTATATGCCCCGATGCCCAGAGAAGAAGTAAGCCATTACGCAGGCAATAGCGGCATAGGGGCCACAATCTGCGCCAAAGAGCTCGATGGCCATTAACGTACAGGCCAGGGGTGTATTAGCTGCCCCGGCGAACACCGCTACAAATCCCATTCCCGCCAACAAGCCGGTAGGTAAGGGAATGAAAAACGAAAGCGCATTGCCCAGTGTAGCGCCAATAAAGAACAAGGGCGTTACTTCACCACCCTTGAAGGCTGCTCCAAGCGTTAATGCGGTAAACAGGATTTTCAGGGCAAAATCATAAGGTGGTAGCTGAGTTGTAAACGAAGCGATCAAGGTGGGAATGCCTAAGCCAATGTATTTAGTCGTGCCTAATCCGAACACAGCTAAAGCCACAACGGCTCCGCCAATAACCGGACGCAAAGGAGGATAAGCTACATGCGTTTTAAAGAACCCGCTGATTCGATGTGTAAGTTCACTAAATACAATCGAGCAAAGGCCAAAGATGATGCCAGCCAACATCGCCCAGAGTACATGTGGAACGGTGAGTGAGGGAATGCTGGGAATGTGATAGTGTGTGTGACCAACACCCCACGCCCTGGTGGTCAGATCGGCAAAGAAGGACGCGGCTAAGGCTGGGAACAGGCCTTCGTATTGCAACCGGCCAAGTAAAAATACTTCCAGCCCAAAAATCGTCCCAGCCAGGGGTGTCCCAAAGACAGAACCAAACCCAGCCGCAATTCCAGCAATCAGAAGTAAGCGACGGTCGCGGGGGCGAAGGCGAAATAAGTAGGTAAATTGATCCGCAATCGAGCCACCAATTTGCAGGGCCGTTCCTTCACGGCCCGCCGATCCGCCAAATAAATGGGTAGTTATGGTACCGACAAGCACAAACGGGGCCATCTTCAACGGAATGATCCCGGATGGCCGGTGAATCGTTTCCAGCAATAAATTATTGCCCGCTTCTACATCTTTGCCTGCATAATGATATAGGCAACCAATTAGAAATCCAGCAACGGGCAATAGGGAAATAACCCATACATGTGCTTCCCGCCATGAGGTAGCCCAATCCAGCAATACCAGAAACAACGCTGAGGCTGAGCCAACCAGCAAGCCGATTAGCGCTGATAGGAGTAGCCATTTGGCCAGGAAAAACAGAATGGGTTGTTGCCAGAACAGGGGGGCAATTGAACGAGGAACGCGAAACCGGAATGATGACATATAACAATACCTATTAGAACGCTGAAAAAACGTTTAGCCCTAATAGGCGCCATCATCCCTTCAAGAGGGCGGTTGGATCAGGAAGACACCATTTCCCGTATTGATGGCAAATATAGGAAGTAGAACGATTAGATTGTATTTATCAACGATCAACTAGCCTGTATCTTTCTATAAAGCTTTGGCGTGAGTTGCTGGTTTCGTTTGAAAAAATTAATAAAATGCGGAAGGTCATCAAAGCCCAAACACCAGGCTATTTCAGTGATATTCCAATCCGTATGCTGAAGAAGACTCCGGGCTTCCTGCATAATTCGTATAGCAATGAGTTGAGAAGTCGTTTTACCCGTTACCTGCTTCAAGGCATGGTTCAGGTGGTTGATATGGATGGATAATTGATTGGCAAAATCGGTTGGATAGCGTAATTCCATCCGCTGCATCGTCGACTCAATGGGGAACTGTCTTTCCAATAGTTCCATAAAAATGGACACAATTCGTTGACTACCATTGGAGTCCTTATACCGATGAAAAGTAGAAGGGTTCAGCTTTAGTGCTGTTAGAATAAGCTGGAGAACCATGGCCCTGAGCGAATCATATTTATAACTGAACTCAAGCGCAATTTCGCTCAGCATTTGTTTGAATAGATTCTCAAAATCAGTGAACTGCTCCGGGCTTAGTTGGAAAAGTGGTACATAGCCGGGTTGGAAAACGGGGTATTCATTGAGGTTGATAAACTGATCAAAAAACTCATCGGTGAAGATACAAAAGTAGGCCACCTGTTCCGATTCCAGGTGCTCCCAGGAATAAGGGATGTTGGGATTAGAAAATAGCAGCCCGCAATCAAACTCCATTGTTTTGTCAGCATAATAAAGTCTCGTTTTTCCTTTCAACAGGCTGATTTTATATAACGACTTCCTGCTAAAAGGTTTACAGTTGAACCGGTCATCGTTATTGTGCCTGACATAAAAAACATTGAAATGCTGAATATCCTTATTGATATCGGCGGGCATCCAAACACGATCATCCAGCTTCAGGTCTTCACTTAAATTGGTCTTTTTCATCTTGTTCCTGATTGCCTCTCTTGTCACTTGGTGATGTTCCCTTGGTGAACCCAAAATTCATCAAAAAGAAGAGACTGAACTTACTGATACCAAATAAAAAGCTGTAAAAATCAAATATTGCCCGTATTAAGCAATAGAGGGTTGACCCTTATGGTACTTTCTCGTTCATGCGTAAGCACGCTTTGATTTTCTCAGTTTTCTGTTTGATATACACATCTGGGGGCGTATGCCTTGCCGGTACTTTTGCAGCGGTCAAAACAACAAAAATCACAACCAATGATAGCAGCAAAAGGGTATGCAGCACAACGTGCCAACGAAACATTAGCGCTCTGGAACTTTGAAAGAAGAGAAGTAGGCGCACATGATGTGCAAGTAGAAATTTTATACTGTGGTGTATGCCATTCTGATTTAGCTCAGATAAACAATGAATGGTTTCCGGGTATTTTTCCAATGGTTCCGGGACACGAAATTGTAGGTCGCATCAGTAAAGTTGGCGACCACGTAAAAGGGTTTAAGGTTGGCGACCTGGCCGGTGTGGGAACGCTGGTTAACTCTTGCAGGAAATGCCATCACTGCGAGGAAGGATTGGAAGTCTATTGCGAAAATGGAGTAATTCCGACCTACAATGCCCTGGATAAATATCTGGACAACCGACCAACTTATGGTGGCTACTCGAACACAATTGTCTCTGATGAATCATTTACCGTACGCATTCCCCAGAACTTGGATCTGGCTGCGGCAGCCCCTTTATTGTGTGCCGGTATAACGACCTATTCACCAATGAAGCATTGGAAAGTAGGCAAAGGGCATAAGGTAGCCGTGCTGGGTTTAGGTGGACTTGGGCATATGGCAGTGAAGTTTGGCGTAGCCCTGGGGGCCGAAGTAACCATCCTGAGCACATCACCCCATAAAGAAGCGGATGCTAAAAAATTAGGTGCTCAACACTTTGTCGTAACCAGTAATACGGAGGAGGTTGAAAAAGTAAAATCATCGTTCGATTTTATCATCGATACGGTTAGCGCCGAACATGATTTCGACTTTTATCTTTCGCTGTTAAAACTGGATGGCATACACATTGTTGTTGGCATTCCACCTCAAGGCTTTCAGGTTAAACAAGTGGGCCTGTTGCAATTAGGTCGCAAAAGTGTAGTAGGTTCAGCCTCCGGCGGTATCCCGGAAACACAGGAAATGCTTGACTTTTGTGCAGCGCATACTATCGTAGCGGATATTGAAATCATCGACATAAAAGACATTCACGCGGCCTATGACCGAATGCTCAAAGGAGACATTAACTATCGCTTTGTGATCGATATGGCAACGCTTTAGTAGAAGTGTCTCCATTTAATTCGTTCGCATCTTCTCATCTTCGGCGCTCCCAACAGTATTCCGTTTTCGGGCATTGGCCTCTTTGCCAAAGCGATACATAAAGGAGAGTCCAACCCGACGTGTATCGCTTTGTCGGGTATAGAACGCCGAAATCTGGTTAAGGGCAACGGTTTGGCTGTGCATCACCAGCGTATAGAAGATGTCGTTTACAGTTAAGCGCAGCGTTCCCTGTCTCTGGAGAATGGTTTTTTGGAGGCCAGCACTAATGTTATAAATCGAGCTGCTTTTGGTTTGGGCGAAGAATTGGCTACCAGGAAAAAAGCCGGTCAATTCGGCACTCCAGGTTTTGCCCAACTGAAACTGATTCATGGTTTCCACTTCGTGAAGGTTCGATTGTTGATCGATTGTCACACCCGCTGCATTACCCTGATTTCTAATGGCTAATAAAACGGCGCTAATATTGACTGTCCACCAACTGGTTGGTGAAAACGATACGTTGGGTATTATCCCAAGCGAATGACCCTGGTAAAAGTTTTGGGGGCGGGTAATAAACTGATCGCCAACGGCTTTCGTAATGGGATTGATGCCATTTTTGTCCCAGCTATAGGCAAGCGTAACACCCAGATAATGTTTGTAGGTATAGCGTAGGTCAATGGACTGGCCATAGCCGGGAATCAGGTTCGGATTGCCACCGGAATAGGAGTATCGATCCTGGAAAAACAGGAATGGGTTCAGTTGCTGGTAGCCGGGTCGCCGAATCCGTTTACTATAGCTCAGCACAAGGGTGTTATCGCCACGCTTATCGAGTTTATACGATAGATACAGCGATGGAAATTGCCAGGTATAGCTTCGGTGAAACGTGGAATCAACCGTTGCTGGGTTAGCTAACTGATGGCCTGTTGATTGGGTATTCTCCAGGCGTAAACCCGTCTGGATGGCCCAACGCGACCACTCCTTTTTCAGGTTGACATAGGCGGCATTGATGGCTTCGGTGTATTGAAAATGGTTGCTTTTTCCATAATCAGGAACCGAGCCATCTCCTGTCTGGTTGAACCAATTCGATTCCGTGTCAGTCATCACATAACTCGATTTAAGGCCAGCACTAAATTCGGCTTTGCCAGCTAAGGGCTGCGTATAATCCAATTTTCCCGCATAAATCCGAACCGTCGAGGGGATAATAAAAAGCCGCTCCTGCGTATTTGCCAACTGACCGTCAGGTCGATACGTGTCAATCGGCGAAAACTGATTTGTGTTAGTCTGAAAAGTCAGGTAATCTACGTTGGCCATCAATAGCTTACCCGTACTGTCGAATTTATGCGATAGGTTCAGATTGAGCCCAGTATTCCTGGATTGATAGTGGCCATCGGTATAGCCTTTCGATACCGAATCCAATTGCATTAAGCCAGTATATTGATTGCTGGTATAATCGAGTCGGTCGGATTTAGGACGGGTAGAACTGGTAAACAGGATACCGATGGTTGTTTTAGGCGACGCAACATAATCCATTCCGATCCGCCCGTTCCAGCCATTGGACGTATAGTTTGACTGGCTGGTTTGCAGGATAGTAGATTGAGGTAATCCTGCGTCCGTAAAAAAATAACGGCTGTAGGTTTCTTCGCTGAAATTCCGGTCGCGGCTGAAGCTGCTATTGGTAAAGATGTTGAACTTTTTGGTGCGGTAATTCAGGAGTAATGCGTTGTTGCTGCGACCATAGCGCCCTTGGTTATAGCCCAGATTTAAACTGCCGTTAAAACCAGCCGCTCTGTTTTTTTTCAACACGATATTGATAATGGCGCCCCCGGCTGCATCGTACCGGGCCGGAGGATTACTGATCAATTCGACCTTATCCAGCAAACCGCCGGGCAGAGATCGTAGATAAGCCGCCAGATCCTGCGCCGACATATAGGTGGGCCTGTCATCGATCAGTACCAGCACATTCCGTTTGCCATTCAGACTGATATCATCATTCGTGCTCACCATCACACCGGGGCTTTTGGCTAATACGTCCAGGGCATTGCCACCCGCTGCAGTAAGCATGGCATCGACGTTGACAATGAGTCGATCTATTTTTTGTTCAACCAGGGGTTTTTTAGCTGTAACGACTACTTCGTTTAACGTTTTTGGCGTGGAAGCCTGTAAAACAATGACGGGCAGACGTAAGGCAGTCTGTGTTTCGGTAATCGTTAAAAGGCCACTTTTGTACGCCTGAAAACCGACGTAGGAACAACTCAGTACATAGTCGCCTTTGGGTAGGTTTTTAACCTCAAAAGCGCCATCAGTATCAGAAAGGCTGACTTTTTTGACCGTAGAGTCCTGCCTTTCCTGTAAGATAACCGTGGCACCTGGGAGGGCTCTGTTTTGGGGATCCCGGATTTGCCCACTGATTTTTCCGGTGATCGATTGGGCTTTCGTGGGCGTACAGAGGATTGCCAGCATCGCCAGCGGCAACAAAAAATAGCGGTTCATAGGGCAGGCTCGTTCGTGAGAAATCCTGCCCAAACATCGATCCTATGCTGAACACGCTCAATTTTTGGGGACGGGTGCTGTGGAGTGGGATGTAGAATGGTGTTTTCGGTGGGTAAGCCCTTTCGTCACCCGTTTGTCGTGATCCGTCCCCCAATCGGGCAGAGTGGCCCCCCGAACTTTTTCGGTAGTTGGATTCATCGATCTTTGAGCCATGAAAACGGATGCAAAACAAGTTTCTTTTTCGACAGGATTACAGGATTTAACAGGATTTTTAGTCAATATAATCCTGTTAAATCCTGTAATCCTGTCGAAAAAAAATAGGCACAAGCTGTGCCGATAAACAGTCAACTTAAACTTGTCCTACACTCTTGAAAACCGTTCGGCAGCTCATCAGCGGAAACAAGCTAAGCTTGCACCTCATTTTCTCGGCCTCCGTTTTGGCCGGTTTAGGAGTGGGCTGGTATTTGATGCAGTTGCAAGGGTATCGATTTGAGAATAACTGGTCGACGGGGATTGATTGTATCTTCTTCCTGCTCTGCATGTATACGGGTCGCTGGCTGCTGGGCCGCTGGTATCTCCGGAAGGAACTGGTTCGTTTTATAGGCTACACGCTGCTGTCGAGTTTGGGGTTACTTGTTCTTAAGTGGTTAGTTGTCAGGTATGTATTCAGTCATCCGCATGCAGAACTTTGGGAGTTAGGGGTCGACATCATGCCCTTCTTTTTGATTGGCCTGATCATGGGTATGTTCTTGAAACTGATTCGGGCAACTGTACAAAAGGAAGTACAGGAGGCCCAGATCAAAGCCGAACAAAAGCAAAGTGAATTCAATGTATTACAGGCCCAGTTAAGCCCGCATTTTCTGTTCAATGTGCTGAATAATCTATACGGCATTTCAATTGACGAGCACGAACGGGTTCCGGCTTTACTGCTGAAGCTATCCAACCTCTTACGGTATTCGGTATACAGCGCCAAAAAGCCATTTGTGCCTCTGAAGGAGGAGCTGGACTATATTCAGAACTACATTGATTTTGAGCAAATCCGAATCAGTGACCGGCTCGTCCTGCAAACAGATATCGAACCCGTGATTGCGCCAACCAGTAAGATTGCCCCTTTGGTGCTCATTGTGTTTGTGGAAAATGCGTTTAAACATGCCAAAAACACATTGGTGCCGCAGATTCACATAACGATCTCCTTGAAAATTTCGGATAACTTTATCTGCTTTACTGTGAGTAACTCGTATCAATCTGAAAACCAGAACGATCAATTCCTGAACGAAGAGTCAGGGGTTGGACTAGCGAATACGCTTAGGCGGCTTGAGCTATTGTATGGGAGTGACTATTCGCTGAGACAGGAGGCCGCCAATGACGTCTATACCGTTGAGCTTCGGATAAAAATAAAACAGGAACGCCATGATCAATTGCCTGATCGTCGATGATGAGCCGGTCGCCCGAACGATCCTTCGGAACTATTGTAGCCATTTGCCGGAGCTGCACATTATTGCCGAATGTGGCCATGCGCTGGAGGCTAAAGCGATCTTATCCGAGCAATCGATCGACCTGATCTTTTTGGACATTCACATGCCGGTACTCACCGGTATCAGCTTTGTAAATACCCTGAAAAATTCGCCCCAGGTTATCTTCACAACGGCTTATGAGGAATATGCCGTAACCGCGTTTGACCTGGCTGCCTGTGATTATTTACTCAAACCCTTTTCGCTGGAGCGGTTTATCGTGGCGGTGGATAAGGCGAAGGAAAAACTTCAGGGAAGCCCAAAACGGGTTGCCGAAGCCAACACGCCATCCCCGCAAACGTATTTTTTTGTCAAGTCAGAGGGCAAGATTTACAAGGTGGCTTATGACGATTGCCTGTATATTGAAGCACAGGGTAACTATACCAAAGTGGTGACTATCGGGTCAACTTTTTTACCTAAAATGGCTTTCTCCACCTTGACCGCGTTATTGCCCGCCGATTTATTTATCCGCGTGCATCGATCCTTTCTGATCAATAAATCGATGATCAATCATATTGACGGCAACCGGGTCTATGTTCAACAAAAAGAAATCCCCATTGCCGAAACATACCGGGATTCGTTTTTAAGCAAGCTGGGGTTATAGTTCACACGTTTACTAAACTGCTATGAAATTTTTTTTAGTACTTATTTGCCTTGTCGGTACTGTAACTCCTGAAATTCTTGCTCAGCAGAACAAGGATGCTGCCAGTCACAATCAGGAAAAGAGGAAGTCTACTCAGGATTTACCAGACTTCAATCATACGTTACAACTTGAAGAGAAAGTCGATACAACGGCGAACGTAAGTATGGGCGATTTCGATGGCGATGGCCATCTTGACCTATTGCTGGTGAAGGGACGGCATTGGCCTATTGTAGACCGCGTCCTTCTTGGTGATGGAATGGGCGGCATACGAAAGGCGTATAACCTCGGGAAGGTTGCAGACCGCTCCTATACCGGTGGTCTGGCTGATTTTAATGGAGATGGTTTTCCTGATATTGCGATTAGCAATGATTCGCCAGACTCGAAGCGAATTTATCTGAATGACGGGAAAGGGAGTTTCACGATTGGGTCTGAATTTGGTCTTCCTGAATGGCCAACACGGAATTTGTCCGTCGCTGATATCAACGCCGATGGATTGCCGGATATCATTTTGGCAAACAGAGGTGATTTGGGGAAAACATCAAATTATATCTGCTTAAACAGCGGGAAAGGGCAGTTTACTGCGAATTGCATCCCAGTCGCTCCTTATCCTGCCACGACCATAGCCCCTGCGGATATTAATCATGGTGGGTTTATTGACCTTGTTGTACCACATCGGGACGGTGGTCAGAGTTATGTATATCTGGGCAGCTCAGCGATCACCTTTTCAGATACGCGTCGTATTCCATTCGGCCCGTCTGACGCCACTATTCGTGTGGCAGCCGTAGCTGATATTAATGCAGACAAGCTACTAGACATTGTAACTGTAGACGAAAACAAGGGAGTAAGCCTGTATTTTGGCCAAAAAGATCAAACCTTTTCAGCCGGTATTCGTATCGCTGATTCCAGGATAGTTCCTTATGCGCTTACCCTGGTTGACCTAAACAACGACAAGAAAGTTGATATTCTTGTTGGCCATGTAGAAGCACCGTCGTCCGTATTTTTTAATGACGGGACAGGTCGCAGTTTTAACTCAATTTCGTTTGGTGATTCCAAAGGGACTGTGTATGGTTTTGCCGTTGGTGATTTCAACGAAGACGGCAAACTTGACATCGCTGCCGCTCGTTCAGACGCTCCCAATGTTTTGTACTTTGGCAACAGGAAACCCTAGAAAAATAACTGAAGAAATAGTAAGCGAATGCCGGTTTACTGAAATTTATTGAGTAATTGGAACAACTTTCTCCAATGGGACAGGTAGGCTGAAAACCATCTTCTTGGAACCACGTAACAGGTTTTTTTACTACAGACGATTTTCGATCTAGCTGACTCGGGCAAAAACTTGTTGTGGATTTCGATACACTAGAAATGTCGAATCAGGCTGTTCTTTTTCTGCATATTGCTCAATGAGCTTACATAATTGCGCCACCGAGAGTGAAGACGTAAGAGTCTCATCGGGTAAGGTTAGCCCATACAATAATTCCATAAAAACGACCACTTCGATTGCCTCAATGTCGTTTAGTCCTAAATCGGTTTGCAGGCGGTGGTACGATTTGATGCCTGATACCGGTAGTGTGAACTGCTGGTTTATATACCGGCATAGATGGGTGAAAGTGGTCATAAGCGATTGATTGTGTGAACTATAAATAAGTTAGGGCCGTCGTAATGGCTGCAAACAGATTTTTTACAGAATTTGGTTGTGTTTGTTTTACGGGACAAAGAATTCGTCGCCTTCGTTACCCATTACGAATATTCTCCTACGCCTGTTGCAAGGACGATCGCCTGTATTCATATGGTCTATTCACTAGTCATTACGTGTCGAGAGTCGTAAGGGTGGGGTGGCTACGGCACTTTATAGAATCAGGCGGATAGGAGGGTAGCGTAAAGGAGGAAACCTAATATGAAAATTTTGCCGACTGAAGACGAACCGGTGCTAGTGGTAGCTATCGACATTATAGGGCTACTAACTGCTACAACTTCAAAATTGCTTTAGAATCCAGTAGTAGGTTTGATTCGAAAACTAAAACAACAGAAACAAATGTATACGTTATTGATCAGTGGCCTGGTAATATTCACTACGGCATACGCTGCTTCGGTTTCTTTGACTAACTACATAATTCATTCAGCGCCTGCCATAACTGTGTTTACGATTGATGTGCCAGCGGCCGCCAAAGCTACTGTTGCCCGATTGTATCCGGGTGTGAAAAACGTGAAATGGGAGAAAGAAGATGGGAACTATGAGGCAGGTCTGACCCATAATGGGAAGGAGTTGTCGTTAGTGATCGACGCCAAAGGCAATGTACTCGAAACAGAAACGACCATTGCCGAATCGGCGTTGCCTGCATCCGTTCGGGAGTATGTGGCCAAACATTACGCTGGGAAAAAAATTAAGGAAGCTGCTGAAATCGTCGATGCGAAAGGCAAGAAAACCTACGAAGCAGAGGTAGGTGGTAAAGACCTGATTTTTGACGAAAAAGGCCAGTTTATTAAGTAAGCTAAGCACACTGTAATCTAAGCTTTCCTATATACCAATTGGCGTTTTCTGTCCTTCCGGCGCCAGGAGAAATCTCAAGTTTCGTATTAGTCAATCTTGAGATTCCTCCTGGCGTCGGAAGGACAAAAAATGAGTTACAATCAGGCCTTGGTTGCCTATTGCGTTTGAAAAACTTTACTTGATTATTCCCTCATTATGTCTTTTAAAATTACGGGATTTCTCTTTTTGCTGACTACGAGTATTGCGCTGGCTCAAACACCCACCGGAGCGCCTATACAGTCGCCTTCTGGTCAACCTAGTCAACTAGCACCTGCAACCGTTGGGGAACCATTGTCAAAAGGAAATGCAAAAATTTCGGGCTATGTGGTCGATTCAACCTTGACTAAAGCGGTTGAATATGCCAACATCGCTGTTTATAATACGGCTACCGATAAACTGGTTGACGGCACTGTCGCCGATGACAAAGGTAAATTTACACTCACCAAAGTAGCGCCCGGTACTTATAAACTGCTCATCTCTTTTCTGGGCTACAACGCCAAACCAATTGACAACGTGGTAATTGGCAAAGGTCAGGTTAAGGATCTGGGTGTTATCCGGCTCAGTGCCAGCACCCGCACACTCAACGAGGTAACCGTGGCTGGAACGAAAGCGCTCGTAGAAGATAAGGTTGATCGGCTGGTGTATAATGCCGATGTCGATCTGGCGGCTAAAGGAGGAGACGCGACGGATATTCTTAAAAAAGTGCCGATGCTATCAGTCGATTTGACCGGGAATGTGTCGTTGCAGGGCAGTTCCAATGTACGGGTGTTGATCAATAACAAACCCTCATCGATTCTGGCAGGAAACCTGGCCGATGCTTTGCGGCAGATTCCCGCCGATTTAATTAAAACGGTAGAGGTTATTACGAGCCCTTCGGCAAAATATGATGCCGAAGGTTCGGGCGGTATTATCAACATCATCACCAAGAAAAATACATTGCAGGGGTTGCATCTGGATGTGGATGGTGGTGTCGGTAATCGAACCTCCACGCTGGGGCTGAATGGTAGTTTCCGAAAAGGGAAACTGGGTGTTAGTCTGAACGGCAATGGTCGGGGAGTTTACAATCCATCGGGTTCAGATTTGAATCAGACGACGTTTCTGGGTGAATCCATTGCGCCCGTTCGAACTCGCCAGCATTCGGATGGTTTTGATAAGGGTCTGTTTGGACAGTATGCGCTGGGGCTGGACTATGATATCGCAAAAAATCAATCGCTAACGGGAGGTGTCCGGTTTGGACTCCGCAACTTAAATCGAGACCAGCACTTGGCGACCAGTTTATTGAATGGAAATATCGTAGGCGCACCGTCGCGACGGGATGTGAATAGCCAGGATTTATCGAATTCAGTGGATATGAACATCGACTACCTGCATACCTATCCCGGCACAGGCGACAAACCTAATCGTGAATTAAGCATTTCGACCCAGTACAGTCAGAATCACCTGACCAATAATTTCGACGCCAATAATCTGGATACGCTGGGTGTCCTGACCACTCGGCAACGGAATCTGAATTTCAATACCAGTCAGGAATTCGTTTTGCAAGTGGATTACCAGACGCCTATCAGCCAAACCCAACAACTGGAATTTGGGGCCAAGGAGACCTATCGGCGGGTGAACAGCCAGTATCAGTACTTACTAGCGGGCCCAACCTCTGAGTATTCGGTTGATAACCAGCGCCCAGATGGTTCCCTGTTGTATGACCAGAACATTGGGGCAGCGTATCTGTCGTATACACTAACGACGCATAATAAGATCACGATCAAGGCAGGAACGCGTTACGAATACACCAGCATTCAGGCTCAGACTGGAGGGTCATCGACAGGAAACCAGGGGCCGATTTCCATTCCGAACTACGGAAAACTGGTGCCCAGTATCAATCTATCGAAAAAGCTTAACGAGTCGACTACGATTAAACTGGCCTACAACCGCCGGATTCAGCGCCCGAACGTTCAGGATTTGAACCCCAATTTCAACGCAGCCAATCCGTACAATATTTCCATCGGTAACCCTTATTTAAAACCAGAAATAACCGACCGGATTGAATTTGGCTATAGTACCTACGTCAAAAAAACGTACCTGAACCTGACACTTTACACGCGACTCAATCGGGATGATATCCAGTCGATTAGTCAACGGTCCGACACGCTGATCGGTGCGGTCGTTAGCCGCCGATCAAACATTGGTAAGGAATACAACTACGGCACTAATCTGTTCGCTACGGTAAATATTACCCCTCGATGGAGCGTCAATACGAACATCGACATTATGTACCGCTATATCAGTGGGTTGGCTCTGGATGTATCGGGGCTATCCATTCCACTCAGTAACACGGGTGTTCGGTGGGGTGGCCGATTCGATAGCCAGATACAATTCGACAAAGGTTGGGCCATTCAGGCTAACATCGGCTATCGGGGTAAAGACATCGCGTTGCAAGGGTATCGAATTGGCTTTGCTCAATATTCGTTAGGTGCCCGCAAATCATTCACCAACAAACGGGGCAGCCTGGGACTTGCCGCCGAGAATTTTCTGACCAATGGTATGGGCTTTACATCGGTGCTGAACTCGGCCCAGTTCAACCAGGATTTCCGTCAGTATATCTACAACTCCAGTATCCGCCTGACATTCAGCTATAAAATTGGCAACCTGAATGGAGCCAAAGTGAAGAAAGGCAAATCGGCGAGTGGTGATGAAGAGAATTGACAAACACGATTAAATTTTCATGCGTTCTGCTTATCACTATTAGGAAAAAACTCCCCTGTCAGGTATTCACAAAACCGGCCAAGCTCAGTGGGGGTACGGATGACTGTAAGCTGTTGTTGCCAGTCCGTCAGGTTCGAATACAGGTGATTAAACTCCGTCGAGCGGGTTAACCGGATTAATGCCTTGGCTAGCAGGCTTTTAATTGAAGTCAGTGTTTTGGTGCCTGGAATCAGGCCTTCTCGGATCTGGACGACCCGCTCAAAGCTGCCTGCGGGTTGGGTGGTCTTTGCCCCCAACCCTTTATTAATAAGAAGTTCAAAGGCCCCAGCATAGCGCTGTAAATCATCATTGTTCATAAGATCGTCTGTTTAGTGTGAATAATAGATTCTCAAGAAGTAGGCGTCCCCTTTATTGAAGTCCCTTTTCCCCTGTAAAAATGGACTCTTCTTCACCCGGCGGAAACAGTAGCTCAGCCAGGTGAACGCAAAATTGGCCAAGCTCCTTACTAGACGAAGCGCTGAGTATGGTTTGCTGCCAGGCTGCCATTTGCAACTGGAACGCCTTGTAGTGGGTAGTACGCAGAAGCTGGGATAGGGCGCTGATTAACAGATTTTTTACCTTAGGAAACTTAGTCGGCCTCGTATACCCAGCCCGCTGGTCTAAAATAAAAAGTCCCAGACCCTCAGCCTGGATGGTAAACCCAGGGCCCATGCCCCGTGTGATCAGCTTGTGATAGGCCTTTGAAAAAGCTAGTAACTCTTTGTCGCTCATGGTTGTATTATTGAAGGGGAGATCATAACAAACCCTAGTGGCTTCTATACCTCGCAAGGCCAATGGGTTGTTGAGTTTATGGGCAATGGCAAAATGGATTCGATACCTGGCCTGGTGGTAGCGTCTGTGCTTTTATTGCAGATGAAAGCTTGTTAAGAAGCGGATTGGTCTGCTACCTGAAGTCGAAGCTGGGCTTGATAATTTAATTGATGCAGGCGCTGTGTATGGGCGATTACCTGATTATGACTCTCAGAAAGAGTCAGAGGCCTTTGCTTGCCTGACTTATTCATGTCTTTTAGAAGTGCTTCAATTTCGCTCTCAAATAGGTTAATCAACCGTTGCAATTCTCGAAGAGAGCACTGACCAATCCCAGCCGAATGAGCCATCGGCAAGTGTAATTCCAGGTAATATCTAGCCTGCAAATTGCGTAGTTGCCTGTAGTTTTGAAGCAATAATGCGACGGCTATCATCCAATTCTTAAACACCGTGTCAGGCATTATTCCAGAGCATAGCGGAGGTTCTTTTTGGGCTGGCGGGACTTTCATATACGTTTGAGTCGAGGAAAATGGCCTCATAATCTTGATGCAATCTATTAAGTAGCTTATTGTCAAATATAGAATCATCAAGTTCTATGTGTAATGGAAATGGTCACAAAATTTGTACATTGTTATGATTTTAATCATATAAAAGATTGATTAAAGTCATAAATTTGACTGTAGCATCTTGATAAGATTAAGTTTATGCGCTGCGTTTTCACTTCTATCCATGAAATCTGATCCAAACCAGTTAACGTTTTCATTTTTAAGGGGAAGCGGGGAGATGGGGTACTTAATCCAGCAATTTGACTGGGGAACTACCTCTATTGGACCAATGACTAAGTGGTCCAATAGTTTATGCACGATCCTGGGCACGATGTTGCATTCGAGTTTCCCCATGTTCCTATGGTGGGGTGAAGATCGGCTTCAATTTTACAATGATGCCTTTCGTCACTTCCTAAGTAACCAGGGCAAACATCCCACTGCACTTGGCCAGCGAGGGGAAGCTTGCTGGGCTAATCAGTGGCCCAGCATTGCCCACCATATTACTCAGGCGTTTGTTGAAGGCCAGGCAAACCAGAGCGATGCGGAGTTGATTTCTACAGTTCGGGGTAGTGCCATCAGTAAGGTACCCTGGGCTGCTGAATATAGCCCGGTCTGGAATGAGGCTGGTCTGGTTGCGGGTGTACTATTTATCTGTCAGGAGATACTTAGACAGGGGGAAAGCTATCAAGCCTATCTAAAGCAGGCTCAATTAGCATCTGAATCTAGCCAGGTAGGCCACTGGACCGTAGATATGCGTACTAGGTTGGTTGATTGGGATGACGGATGTAAAAAACTTTACGGGGTGGTTAATGGTCAAGAATTTACATATCAGCAAATTCTTCCACTTATTCATCCTGATGATGTGATTCGTATTAGCCGGATTATCCAATGGATAGTAACGGCCCGTTCCGGGGAGCAAGTTGAATTATCCTACCGTGTTATTGGGGGCCATGATGGACAGCTGCGTTGGTTACAATCCACAGGTAAGGCTTTTTTTAATGAAGTAGGCGAACTCAGTCAATTTAAAGGCACTACCCAGCAGGTGACCTGGGAGCAAGGCACTCAATCGCAGCTTGAACAAATTGAACATAGGTTTCAACGCCTGTTGGATGACACACCAGTAGCCATTTCGGTGATGCGTGGCCCTGAGTTCATCACCGAACTAATTAATCAGCAAATGTGCCTGATTATAGGTCGTACGCAGGAGCAAATGCTGGGCAAACCTGCTTTTGAGGTACTTGTCGAAGCCGCCGGACAGGGTTTTGAAGAATTACTTCTGGGTGTCCTGCAAACAGGAGTTCCATTTGTCGGAAACGAATTGCCCACTACTTTGCTACGCGATGGGCTACTCCAAAGAGGCTATATCAATGCCAGCTTTGTTCCTCTTAGGGAAGTAGATGGCCTGATTACGGGTATTACGGTGGTGCTTGTGGAGGTAACTGAACAGGTAATTGCCCGGCATCGGGTGGAGTCCAGCGCGGCTTATCTGGAGCGGATTTTCCACCATGCTCCAACGGCTATCTGCATTTTTAGAGGGCCGACATTCGTGGTTGAGTTGACGAATCCGATTATGTGTGCGTTGTGGGACCGTACCGAAGAGCAACTGCTGGGCATTCCCATATTTGAAGCCCTACCCGAAGCGCAAGGCCAAGGATTTGAAGAACTTTTAACCGAGGTGCTGCGTACGGGTCAACCCTTTGTGGGAACAGAGTTACCCGTTACATTAAAACGGCATGGACAGCTGGAAACGGTTTATTTTGAGTTTACTTATGAGCCTTTTCCCGAAATAGATGGACGGGTGGAACGCATTATTGTTACAGCGGTTGATGCAACCAAACGAACTCAGATTCGGCAACAGACTGAGCAGCTACTGATTCAGGAGCGGAAGTTAAATGAACTAAAGTCGAATTTCGTGACGATGGCTTCCCATGAATTTCGTACCCCAATGGCTACTATTCTCTCCTCAGCAACCCTGATCGATGAGTATAGTGGTGTCGATGATGGCGATAACCGCAAGCGGCATGTCCAGCGCATTCAGTCAGCTATTCAGCGACTGACACGTATACTGGATGACTTCCTGTTAATTACCCAGTTAGAACAGAAAAAGTGGGCAAATAAAGCGCAGTTGCTCGTTCTGGTCGATTTTTGCGAGGAACTGATTGAGGAGATGCAGAGCTTCCTCAAACCTGGACAGCGCATTATCTATCAATACCTGGAAGGCCCTGAAACAATTACGATCGATGGCTATATGATTAAGAATATACTTATTAATCTGTTGTCCAATGCCAGTAAATACTCTTCGGAAGAGAAAGATATTTTGCTGACGATAGCTGTTCAGAGCAACCAATTGGTACTTTCCGTCAGGGATTGGGGTATAGGTATTCCTGAACCTGATCAGGCTAACTTGTTTACCAATTTCTTCCGGGCCCGCAATGTCAGCCACGTTTCCGGAACGGGCCTGGGTCTTTACATCGTGAAGCGGTCTGTCGATCTATTGGGCGGCACAATTACGTTTCATAGTGAGCTGGGATTAGGAACCACCTTTACCGTTCAGGTACCCTTACCGTCGTTACCCGCATGAAAACTATACTGGTTATTGACGATACGCTGGAAATGCGGGAGAATATTACCGAAATTCTCAAATTAGCCCAGTACACAGTTGTCTCAGCGAGTAATGGGAAACAGGGTATTGAATTCGCCAGACAATTCCGTCCTGATTTGATCCTGTGCGATATTATGATGCCCGAATTAGACGGCTACGGGGTACGTCATATTCTAAGTAAAGATCCTGCTATGGCTGGTATTCCATTTATCTTTCTATCGGCTAAAGCCGAAGTGACAGATTTTCGGCAGGGTATGGACTTAGGAGCCGACGATTATTTGATTAAACCGTTTGAAAATGTAGTGCTGCTCAATGTAGTCGCTTTACGGCTCAGTAAAGAAAAAAATGAATCGCGACTCAAGGGGTTTGATACACTACGACAAGCACTCACGCATGGCTACCAGGCCAGCCAGCGACTTTGTGAAACGTACCCAACCAGTCAGCTCAAAAAGAAACAGATCCTCTTTCAGGCGGGTAGCGTCCCGAATTTCTTATATTTTATCCGTCATGGCCAGGTGAAACTAATTGACAGGGATGAAGCTGG
This sequence comes from Spirosoma arboris, assembly GCF_009754945.1. GTDB lineage: Bacteria > Bacteroidota > Bacteroidia > Cytophagales > Spirosomataceae > Spirosoma > Spirosoma arboris. The sequence goes on along the minus strand of NZ_WPIN01000012.1, from coordinate 62,553 downwards.
CAATACATTCATCACTCGTTTGGTTGGCGATGGTGATTTTGTGGGCTATCTGGCTTTGTTAAGAGGTAGTACGTATTATGAATCGGCTGAATTATTAACCGATGCGGAAGTATGCAGTATACCCAAAGATGATTTTCTCACACTTCTATATAATAGCCAGGATGTGGCTAACCTGTTTGTGCGCTCGTTGGCCCTGAACGTAACCGAAGCTCAGGAACGATTGCTCAAACTGGCCTATCAGACGGTACGAAAACGAGTCGCTGAAGCATTATTACTTGTTCAGCGTAAATTCTATGCGATGCCCGCGGGTTTACCTGACGTGCCTGCTCCTGCTAGTTCATTGCCTATGAGCTTATCGAGGGAGAACTGGTCGCAGCTAGTAGGGGCTTCTACTGAAGCGGTCATTCGAACCTTGAGTGATTTTCGAAATGAGGGCCTAATTGACATTACTGGCACCCAGATTACATTGCTGGATATTCAAAAGCTCATGCATTTGAAAAATTAATAGGGAATACTGTGTAGATTTTGTGGACTCTATTAATCCACGTTTGCCCTTAACACGTTCACCGATTAAACGAAAAGCGACCAAATTAATGGTCGCTTTTCGTTTTCAGAATGAGCTATACCTTGATCTCATCACGACTGAATAAATGTCAACAGATCGGCATTAATCGTAGCGGCTTCGGTCGTTGGCATACCATGCGGAAACCCTGGATACGAAATCAGGCTTCCATGTTTTAACAGCTTAGCGGCTTTGACTCCTGTCAGAGGGAAAGGAACGATCTGATCATCCTCACCATGCATGACCAGCACAGGCACATCCACACTCTTAAGGTCTTCGGTAAAATCAGTTTCCGAAAAAGCCTTGATACAATCATAATGGGCTTTGATTCCCCCCATCATGCCCTGGCGCCACCAGTTATCCCGAATGCCTTGCGAAACGTTGGCTCCCTCTCGGTTATAGCCATAAAATGGCAGAGTAAAATCCTGAAAATACTGGGGTCGGTGAGTTGCCGTACCTTCGCGAATTTCATCAAATATCGACATGGGGATACCATCCGGATTTGCATCAGTCTTTACCATAATGGGCGTCACAGCGCTAATCAGCACGGCTTTCGCAACCCGACCTTGTCCATGTTTGGCTACATAACGAATCACTTCGCCACCTCCAGTTGAATGGCCGACATGTATCGCATCTTTTAAATCAAGAAAGGCTGTCAACTCGGCCACATCGGCAGCATAAGTGTCCATATCATGACCATCAGCCGTTTGAGATGATCGTCCATGCCCACGACGGTCATGAGCAATTACGCGAAAGCCTTTGTTGAGAAAAAACATCATCTGGGCGTCCCAGTCATCGCCGGATAACGGCCAGCCGTGGTGGAAAACAATCGGTTGTCCTGTTCCCCAGTCTTTGTAATAAATCTCGGTTCCGTCCTTTACTCGAATCGTGCTCATGTCGTTGTGTATTGATTGTGAGGATTGAAAAAATAGTCGGGTGTACTAGGGCTCTTTGTGATGATCAGCCAGAACGCTTAATCGCCAACTTATGAGTAACGATGCCTCGTTTGTAACACCCTACTAGTGGTGCAATAGACACCTTTTTTTGCCACAAAGCCAAAAAAAGTTAGCAAACAAATCGTTAATGAATCAGTCAGATCGGCAAAATGATTGATTGAACTGGCTATCTTTCCATAAGCTCTGATGGCTTCTGTCAACTGCAATGGTCTCTTCAATCTAGCCGTTCTCCGGGGCATCCAGAAATAAATGAAGCGACTTTATTTTGTGATTGTCAATAATGGCCACATCCATTCCAGAGGCTGCCTGCGCCTGGCCGGGAATACCAAGCCTCCAGGCGATGTGCTGAATCTGGTGGTTAACTTTTGCCGGGCCGGTGAGTTCAAATTTGAACTCGGATGGCCATTGGGATTGCAATCCTGAAATCAGCTCATTTATAGCAAGATAGCCAGTAATTGCCTGGCCTTCATTGGATTCATAAAAGAGAATGTCAGGTGCATAAATCTCATTCATTGCTTTCAATCTGCTTTCTGGATTCCTGTCATTCCAAATGACGAGTAGGCTGTCTTCCAAAAGTTTTGCGGATACTTCCATGTTTGCTTGTTTTAGGGGACTCAAAATTACTAGAGTGCAGACGAACAAAAATTGCGCTATAGCAAGAAAACGAATTGACTACTGTCAAGCGACCCGAAATTTTTACGAATTGTATCTCATAGACAGTGTATAAGTCACTCCTTAACAAATCCGCCCAACCAGATCTGGTTGGGCGGATTTGTTAAGGAGTGAGGAGATTGACACGTTTAATTCTTCTTGCCTTCTTTTTCGTCTTTCTCTTATACATCTTTCTCCTTCTTAAGGATTTTCCCTTCTGGAGAAATCTCTAAAACATAACCCACTTCGCCTTTTTCTACTTTCACTTCGAAATACATGGGCTTATTTGGCTTTTCGACCTTTTCACTCTCCCCCGTCTTATAGCCAGCAAAATCCTTGGCGATCGCTTTAGCTACTGGGCCTGGCAAGTCTGCCTTTTTAATTTCCGTTTCCGTGACTACCCAACTTCCTGAAGCATCGAAATTGGCGGCTTGGGTCAATGATCCGTTTTTGAATTCGGCTTCAAATTCAGTCGCGCTTTCCTTCGACCATTTGACGGACTTAGCATTGGGAAACATCTTCGTGAAGGAACTTTTTACCACCGCTGGTACGGCTGATTCCTTTAGGGTTTGGGCGTACAGTCCTCCGGCCAGAAGAGCGGCTACACCGGCTAACATGATCTTTTTCATAGTGTTGTTTTTTGATCAAATCAATAGGGAGATTCTAAAGAAATACTAAAGTTTTCCAGGCAAAGGGGAGGACCGGCGCTATTTGTACCGACTAAAAGGATAAGCTAAACAAATCTCTCAGCATTACTTCATGTTTCGTATTTGCCGGGGAAAAGACCACCTTCGACCCTACAAAACAGACATTCACACCCATTCTTTTTTCTGAGCGACCTTACTAAGACAACTTTGTTTCACCAGATCGACGATTCGGTGAAACATCATAAATAAGTAAACAAGCCATGAAAAAAGTAATTGGTTTAATGCTGGGACTAGTAGCTGGTACCGATGAATGGAATATCCTGGGTGATGCCTAACTTTCCTATGATGACAAAAAAGCCTGACCCCGCTTCGCTCTCCTGGACTCAAACGGCCGGACTAGCCGCCGGTTTACTGCTGATTTACATGCCAATCCGGGTGTACTTAAATGTATTTCCGCTGAAAGGGTCGGACCTGACCAGTAGGCTTCCGTTTTTAGCCATCGAAATGACGATGACATTTTTCTTCTTCTGGGGATGGATAAGTCTGGTCGATAAACTACTTGGCCAATTTGCCCGGCAATTGACTGGACAGCGCCCAGGTGAAGTTAAATTAATCGCCCAACTAATCGCGTTGCTGGTGGCGGCTTTATTCGCATTGACCTTCAATAATCTATTCGGGCATGCCCACCGGCGAATGGATCAGGGAATTGAGCACGAATTTCCCCGATTAAAACATGCGCCCAACTTCGCACATGGCCGGCATCCGAATGAGGGTGGAGGGCAACGCAAACGGTTGAATGATGGGTTGGTCGTGATGTCGCTGCTGTCTGCTTATTACCTTACCGCTAATCGCCGATCAAGCCGACAAATGCAGGCTCTGCTGGTGAAGGCCGAACGGCTGGAAAAAGAAGCTGCCCAGGCCCAGTTTGCTGCCTTACGCAATCAGGTTAATCCCCATTTTTTGTTTAATAGTTTAAGCATTCTGTCGTCACTGGTGGAGTATGATGCCAAACTATCGATCGAGTTCATCAATCAGTTATCGAAAGCCTATCGCTACATTCTGGAGCAGCGGGACAATGAACGCGTACCGCTACGAACAGAACTGGATTTCATTCAAGCGTATACCTTTTTGCTGATGATTCGCTTTGATGAACGACTTCAGGTACGTATCGATGTAGCAGAAGCCGACCGGGATCGTTATCAAATTGCTCCGTTGACACTTCAGTTACTGGTTGAAAATGCCGTCAAGCATAACCAGATGTCGGATGAGGAACCTCTGGTTGTTACCATCAGTCGGGAGGACGACTATCTGCGGGTGGCCAATCGGTATCAGCCTCGCCCTCACCCCGATGACTCGACCGGAGTAGGGCTACAGAATATCGTGAGTCGGTATCAGTTGCTGTCTGCCAAGCCGGTCTGGGTGGGTGAACAGGATGGTGAATTTGTTGTGAAAATACCGTTGCTATCATGAATGTTGTTCTTGTTGAAGACGAAAAACTAACGGCCCGGCGACTGGAAGGATTGCTGAAGGCCTATGATCCAGCCATAACAGTATTAACCGTGTTAACTTCAGTGGCCAAAGGAGTTGCCTGGTTTGCTGACAGGGCTCAGCAGGGCTTGCCCCAGCCCGATCTGCTGTTTCTGGATATTCATCTGGAAGATGATTCGGGCTTTCGACTTATTGAACGGGCGGGCTTGACGTTGCCAGTCATTTTTACGACCGCCTATGATCAATATACCCTTCAGGCCTTCAAAACCAATAGTATTGATTACCTGCTAAAACCCATTGACGCCAATGAACTGGGCGCTGCCCTGGATAAGTTTAAACGCCTGAGAGCGTCGGCGACCGCTGTTACCCAACCTGATCTAACCGCTCTTCTCAAAACGCTGCAAACGTCACCGTCGCCCTATAAAAATCGGTTCATGGTGACAATAGGTACCAAAATTCGCAGTATCCACACATCGGAGATTGCCTACTTTTACTACGAAGAAAAGTCCACCTGGCTCACTACCCACGATGGGCAGCATATTAGCCTGGAATACAGTTTAGATAAATTAATTGCGATGCTTGACCCTGGTCAGTTTTTTCGGGTCAATCGGGCTTTTCTGGTTTCGATGGAGGCCATTCGCACGATTCACACCTATTCGGGTAGTAAACTCAAACTTGATTTGCAGCCATTACCCCGTCAGGAGGTGTTTGTTAGTAATGATCGACTAGCTGATTTCAAGGAATGGCTAGGTAAATAAAGAATAAATCTCATTTTCCAGATAAGCTTAAACGCATGAAATCGCTCTCGCTTCTATACAGCACAGGATTGGTTGCCCTTTCCTTAACGGTAACCCTGCAAAGTCAATATCACGCTTTTTCAACGAATCCTATTCCCGGCATACCACTAGCCAGGATAGAGGATGATTGTTCATCTGCCAAAGGACTGGCCCGAATAGTTTGTCTGGCGGAGGCCTTCAAAGCGACGCTTTCTGCCGATCAGGTAGCCACGGTGCAACGAACCTATTCGAAAACCGACGCGGCTAAGTGGTCGAACTTTCCTGAATTTTCTGAACGTCCCCGGCGGGTGGGTATCCAGCTGGGATCGCTCAATGAAGTCCAGCTCAAAGCGGCTAAAACCCTGCTGGCAGCTGCAATGGCTCAGAACGTACCCAATGAGGGATTCGATGAACTGGAAGGTAATCTGGCCGCCGACGAATACCTGGGTAAGCTCATTAATAAAACCAGCACCTTCAACGCGGGCAATTATTATCTGGCGTTTCTGGGTACGCCTAGCGCGACCGGTCTATGGGAATTGCAGTTTGGAGGGCACCATTTCGCTGTCGCGAACACGTACAAGGATGGTAAAGCAATTGGCCTAACTCCTTCTTTTCGTGGTGTTGAACCCATCGCACCTGTCACGATTAATGGGCGTACTCATCAGTCGATGGAACAGGAGCGGCAGGCCTTTGCTGACATGCTGGGTAGCTTGACTAATGCTGAGCAGACTACCGCCAAGTTGTCGGCTACGTTTCGCGATATATTGCTGGGGCCTGGCGCAGATGGTCAATTCCCCACCACCAAACAGGGTATCAAAGTGGGTACTTTGAGCGCTACGCAGAAAAAACTCGTACTGAACGCCATCAAACTCTACGTTAACGATCTGGACCCGGCTACAGTCGCCACGGTGCTGACGAATTACACGACCGATCTCGACAATACGTACGTCGCATTTTCGGGAAGTGGCACCATGAGCCAACCCGGTGATTACGTACGAATCGACGGCCCGCGTGTCTGGATTGAGTATTCGGGACAACCCAGTCGCGATATTCCAGGGACGGTGCATCCGCACTCAGTCTGGCGCGATCACACGAGTGATTACGGGGGAAACTAGCCGCAATTCTTAAGCACTTGCCGTGCCCCGATTTAGCCAGACCATTTCTGAGGACTAAAATTGAAACGATAAGTAGGTACTGCCTTCTTGATTGCTATTTTGTATAGCGTGATACACGTCCGATTCCACAAAGACAACATCACCTGCCTTCGCCACTTTCAACGTCCCATCAAGATTAACCTGAACCGGATTTCCCAGAATGAGTAGGAGTTCAGCTGCCCGGTGGGAGTGAGGTGCATCGCTCCGTGAGCCAGGGTCGAGTTTAGTGACTTGCATAACAATCCGGCTACTCATTATGGTCGCTGGCGCCAACAACCGCCGGCTCTCCCTATGATTATCAGAAACAGAAGGCACCTCCCGCCAGTCGACCCAGAACGAATTACCCATTAGTCGATACAAATCCAGATCCGGCACTTCGTTGGAGGTGTATCGAATGAAGTAATAGGTTAGGGGCTGGGCAGCCTTATTTTCTATTTGGTACTCATCACCAGGCATGATCATAACGGCGCTACCGGGCCTCAGGGTTTTGCGTTTCTCCCCAAGTGTCAGCGTTAATTCACCCGCTTTGATAATCAGTACAGCCTCTTCATCGAGCTGTTGAGTGAGCCGGTCAGGTTGATTGGCCAATACCGTTATGACCTGGACAATTAAGTGGGAAAAATCTCGGGTACTTCCCTCTAGTAAGGTTCGTTCCTCGTAACCCGACTGGTTGAAAATGGGTGACTGAGCCGCAGAGTAGACGTTTGATTTAATGGGTTGAGAGAAAACTGGAAAGGAAGTTAAAACGACTGCCCAGCACAAAAGGAAGATTCTCATGGATAAGCTATTCTTATGGCTAATTTAAACCCTACCCCATACACATTCACAATTTCCACGGATGGATCATCCAGCATATACTTTCGCAAACGGGATAAATAGACATCCAGACTTCGGCCCATAAAATAATCTGTATCACCCCAGATCAACTGTAGAATGGTTTCGCGTTCAACAGTCTGGTTAAGATGGGTGTACAGCAGTTTTAAAATCTGGGCTTCTTTGTGCGTTATTTGAATGCTACCTGAGGCAGAGTTCAGTTGATGATTGGGGTAATCGAACCAATAGGCACCTATCTGAACGACGGTCTCTACGGGTTGCATTTTTTTTGGCCTGTTTAAAAATACTTCGATGCGTAGATATAGTTCTTCAACACTAAACGGCTTGACGATGTAATCATCGGCCCCTAACCGTAAGCCCGTGATTTTATCCTCATCTAGTGCCCTGGCCGAAATAAAAATGACCGGTATCTCTGCATTCGAGCCGCGTATCGCTTTTAGTAGTTCGAAGCCGTTCTTTTTGGGGAGCATAATATCCAATACGCAAATGTCAAAGGGCGACTCTGTAAAGCCCCGCCAGGCCTGCTCTCCATCCTCAAACAAGGTGGTCTTATAGCCTTTAAACGTTAAATAATCTTTAATGACATACCCTAAATTAGGATAATCTTCTACTAACATAACCTTCGCAGGCCCCATAGCTTAACTTATTTAGGGATACGGATAGAAAAGGTAGTGCCCTCACCCAGCTTACTTTCTACAAAAATGCTACCGTTGTGCGCCTTTACAATTTGTTGAACATAATGTAATCCAATACCGAAACCCGTACGCGCATCAGGGCCCTGGGTGGGAATACGATAAAACTTTTTAAAAATACGTTTCGCATTTTTCTTAGAAATACCAACTCCCTTGTCCGTAATGGCAATGATAACCCAGGATTCGTCCGGCTGAACGGTCATGACTACATCAATGATTTCTGTGGAGTATTTTATTGCATTGTCCAATACGTTATAGATGGCGTTCGAAAAATGGATCGGATCGACGGAAAGGTAAATGGGTTCGGTAGGGACCCTAAGCGTCAACGCAGCCGGATCAGTCTTCGTATTGAGTTGTACCTTCTGCATAATCGCCAACAGACAGTCCTGAAGATGTACCGATTGTCGAATAAGATGCAGGTGTTGCTGATCGGTTCTGGCTACCTGTAAAATCGTTTCTACCTGATTGGCAAGTCGTTTGGATTCCTGATGGATAATACTGGCATAGTGATCGATTCGCTCCGGCGATACCACCATTCCCTTTGTTTTTAACGCTTCGGCTGAGATCGAAATCGTAGCGATTGGGGTTTGGAATTCATGCGTCATCGAATTGATAAAATCCGTTTGAATCTCAGCAAGCTGACGCTGCCGGAGAATAATAAAAATAGCATATCCAAAAACGATAACCGCCAGACCTACTAAAAGGCTAAAGAGAATCCAGACATTCAGTTCGCGGAGAATAATGTGGTTTTTAAACGGGAAATACACGCAAAAATAGTAGTCATTAGACGCGTATGTTGGCAGTCCTTTAACCGGTAACGCTTTTCGAGCGGGTTTATCCCGAGCCACATACTCACCAAAAACAAGCTTTTGGTTGACCTTGTCAAAAATTGCGAATTGAAAGTCGTCCGTAATCTGAACACGATATAACTCCTGTTCCAATTGTTGTTTCAGGAAGGCTTCATCGACTTGTCTATCAATATTAACCACAAAATACGGGGGCGAAAGCTGACGAATACCGGTTGAATCACCTGCGTTTTGGGGCAAGGCCGTATTCATGACCAATCGTCTTACCCGAATCAGCGCCGTTTTGATGGTTTGGTCGGTCAGTCGTTCTTCAAAATCAGCTGCCTTTTTTAAAAACAGCACCTGGGTGAGCAGAATACCGATAACCAGGCCGGTTGCTAAAACCATTAACCCGCGTAAGGATGTACGTTTCATCACCGAAAGTACACAGGGTCTTAAAATCGACGGCTTTTTTTAACAATGTTTTAAACATGTTTAGCAAGTCTTTAACAACGACTTTAGGGGTTGTGCCTCACTTTTGCTGAAGATTTTAAACGTCAGAACAATGAATAATCTAATTGCCTGGGTACTTGACCGATCAGCCAAAGGCGTCTCGGCTACCCTTTTACTTCGCCTGATGAGTGGCTCTATTTTCCTGTGGGAAGGTATTCTGAAGTTTGTGTATACGAACCAGGGCGTAGGCCGATTTACAAAATTAGGCTTTCCGTATCCAGCCGAAACGGCGCACTTCATTGCGGTGCTGGAGATTGTGGGCGGTATTTTACTGATTCTTGGTTACCGAAGCCGGCTTGTCAGCCTGATTTTTGTCGGAGAGATGATTGTCGCTATTCTGACGACAAAAATTGCTCTTTATCTCGGTACGTCTCCGCTACCCTTACCACCTTCACCGCCCCAGGCCGGGATCTGGGCTTTTCTCCATGAGGTTCGAACCGATTTTTCGCTATTGATTACCTGCCTGTTTATAGCGCTGAACGGTGCAGGCCCGTTTTCAGTAGATGCCAGATCGCCGAAAGAGGAATCCTATAAAATCGAGGTTCCGGTTTAAGAAACTAGGACTTTCGCTCGGAGCGAAAAGCGTCTGTCTGTTTGTTTAACCCGAACGGGCAGGCTCTTTTTGCATATTGCAACATGGATTTTGCCCTGGTTAACAGTCGGCTGTATAACGGCAACAATGAAGTAGTTGAGATGTGGCAAACAAAGTAATTCCGACTGGACAAACCGGCTTTGTAAACGAAAGGTTATATTTCGCCCTGTTTCGGTTCCTTGACTGTGGCGAAAGTTTAAGCAATGCGAGTTTCATTTAGCATTTTGTTTGTCTGGTTTAGTGGATTTGGGCTGGGTTTTGGCTCATTGGCCAGCGCTCAACAGTGCGCTGATCGACTCAACTTCACACCCGTTAGCCAGCCCAATCAGATTGAGTGGAGTAAGTTTCCCGATTTTACACTCCCGTTTCCGGTCATCTATGGCGGTCCTCGCTTTACCGATACCCAGGCTAGTCCGTTGCGGCATGGGTTTAGCCATTTGGTCGATGTTAACGATAGCGAATACGGCTCGCTCGTTCAGGCGAAACAACGCGCATTGGTGTATTACGGATTTGCAACGGGACTGAGTCAGCCATGGGAAACCATCGAAAGTCCCTGGGCGAATGACCTGACCGCGTATCAGGCCAAATGGGATCGTTTTTTGTCGGAGCTGGCGGGCGGACAGAAAAATGCGGCTGGCCTTTATAGTCTCCCGGTAAATAGACTGGCACTGGATATTGAACGATTCCAGGAAACCGATACCCGGATTTTGAAAATCAAAACCGATACCCGCGTTCCCGAAACGTACCGGAATCTAGCCGACGCTGATTTTGTGGCTGCCTATAAAAAAGCCATGCGTAACCTTTACGCAGAAGGTCTTCGTTACGTTCGCCAGCATGCCGACCTGACGGGTGTTAGTGTAAGCAGCTATGCCGATACGCCCGTGCTGAACACCTATCTAAATGTACCAACCTTTACCTGGGCCGACTGGACAACAAACCTCAGCCGGACAAATTATATCGTTCAGGATTCGCTAGGGAAAGGGATTGGGGGGCCATACTATGATCAGTTGGATGCCCTGTCGCCCTCAGACTATTACTATTATGATTATCCGAATCCGCTGGCAAAGGATTACCTGGCCTATCTATTGTTTCAGGTCGAGGTAAACCGCGCCTGGAGCACGAAACCGGTGGTGCCCTGGGTCTGGCTCCGGTATCATGATAGTTCGAGTAGTTACCCAAACTTTATCCAGCCCTTTATGGCTGAAGCAACGGCTATTTTTCCTTTTTTTTCGGGAGCTGCTGGCTTATGGCTTTGGGAGAACCCTACGCTGACGCAAACGCGAACGGATACTTATGCCGCTTACGAGTACTTTACGCATGGGCTGTATCGATTGTCACAATTCGCCGATATGTTTCAGGGAACGTATGAATTAGTGATCGAAACACCCGCACGAGATCTTATGAATAAGCAGCTTCCTGTTTGGCGGGGAGTAGTGAACGGAAACAAAATCCTGATTGCTGCCCAGAATCCGTATGCGGCCGATGGTGCGAAAACCAGCGTACTAGTTCGGTATAAATCCTGGCAGCAGACCATCGAGCTTACTGGCACTGAAGTCTACCTGTGTCGGTTCGATATGGGTACAATTACGGCAACAGAACCCATTTTGGCGGAGGTTACGGTATTCCCGAATCCAACCGAAACCAGCCTGACGGTATCGTTTGGAAAACTTCCCACGATACCTACCGAACTTGTTTTGTTAAACACAAACGGGCAACCTATCGTTAGGAAAGCGGTTATCGGTAGTAAAGAGACCATTACTGTGGCGAATTTGCCCGCTGGATTGTATGTGCTCAGAATCCAGAACGAAACCGGAAGTCAGACGAAAAAAATAGTCATAAATCGGTAGTTCCCAGCAATGAACTCCCTTAACAAGTCCTGGCCGCTCCTGACTATTGCCTGACGACTATTGACTACTTATTGATCATGCCAAATCAACTCCAATACGAAACGAGTCCCTACCTGCTTCAACATGCCAATAACCCGGTTGACTGGTACCCCTGGGGCGAAGAAGCCCTGACCAAAGCCGTTGCCGAAGACAAACCAATTCTTGTCAGTATTGGGTATTCGGCCTGCCATTGGTGCCACGTAATGGAACGGGAATCTTTTGAGAAAGAGGATGTTGCCTGGTTGATGAATGAAAATTTTGTCTGCATTAAAGTTGACCGCGAAGAACGTCCGGATGTCGACTCTATTTATATGGACGCTGTGCAGGCAATGGGTGTGCAAGGTGGTTGGCCGCTCAACGTGTTCTTAATGCCTGATGCCAAGCCTTTTTACGGGCTTACCTATCTGCCGAAAAAGAACTGGGTGAACTTGCTGGACAGTGTTCGTTCGGCTTTCGACGAACACCGGCAGGACTTAGTGCAGTCGGCGGAGGGGTTTGCGCGTGAGTTGAACCTGACAGATGCTGAGCGGTATGGCCTTACTCAAAACGATCCATTATTTGCCCCCGAAACGGTAGAGGTATTGTATCGAAAAGTGGCGGTCAAAACGGATGATGAAAAAGGTGGCATGCGTCGGGCACCGAAGTTTCCGATGCCGAGCGTCTGGCGATTTTTATTGCGTTATTACGACGCTACCGGGAACGATGCCGAAACGTCGGACCGTACCCTACATCAGGTGAAACTGACACTTGACCGGATGGCGTTGGGCGGTATTTATGATCAGCTCGGAGGTGGTTTTGCCCGCTATTCGACAGATGGTGACTGGTTTGCTCCCCATTTCGAGAAGATGCTGTACGACAATGGCCAACTGCTAACCCTGTATGCTGAAGCCTATAGCTTGACAAAAAGTCCGCTTTACAAACACGTGGTTTATCAGACTATTGGTTTTGCCCAGCGTGAACTACTTAGTCCCGAAGGCGGATTTTATTCTGCACTTGACGCCGACAGTGAAGGCGTAGAGGGTAAATTTTACACCTTTACAACGCCAGAGTTGCGGGAAATACTGGGTGCCGATTACGACTGGTTCGCTGAATTGTACAGCCTGACCGATGCTGGTAACTGGGAACACGGACGTAATATTCTGCACCGCACCGAATCGGACGAAGCGTTTGCCGAACGCATGGGCTGGTCGCTGGCCGACCTGAATGTACGGCTGGATGCTACACATATCCGCCTGTTGCAGGTGCGTAACGAACGTATCCGACCAGGGTTGGATGATAAAATTCTGTGCTCGTGGAATGGGCTAATGTTGAAAGGGCTGGCTACAGCCTATCGCGTTTTTGGCGAGCCTGAGTTTTTGACACTTGCTCTTCGGCTGGCTTATTTTCTGTTGAAAAAAATGCGAGACGCCAGATCGGGCCGGTTATGGCATACATATAAACTGGGTCGTGCCCGGCAGGCTGGTTTTCTGGACGACTATGCGGCAGTTATCGATGGGTTTCTGGCGCTCTATCAGGCTACCTTCACCGAAAGCTGGCTTACCGAAGCCGATCAGCTAACGAAGTATGTATTGGCCAATTTTAGTGACGCTTCGGTTGATGAACTAACCGGCCCGGAACCGCTCTTTTTCTTTACCGATAAAAATGGTGAAGAGTTGATTGCTCGCCGTAAAGAACTGTTCGACAATGTTATCCCCTCGTCGAACTCGATGATGGCTGAAAATTTATACCTGTTGAGCCTACTGCTTGACCGGCCTGACTATGCTGAACGTGCCGATCAGATGCTAGGCCGAATGCAACCGCTGGTGCAGCAAAACGCCGATTACCTGACCAATTGGGCGGCTCAGTTTGCCCTGCGTTCACGACCCACTGCCGAAATCGCTATTGTTGGTCCCGACGCTGATCAGTTCAGAGCTGAACTAGATGCTGAATTTTACCCAAATAAAGTTCTGAGTGGTACAACAGACAAAAGTGAATTACCCCTATTGGAACAGCGTGGATTGGTGAATGGACAGACGGCCATATATGTATGCTATAATCGGGCTTGTCAGTTACCTGTCACGAGTGTGCAGGAGGTCTGGCAGATCCTACATTAGTTTTTTGTAAAAAGTGACCGCTTTATAAATTCTGTAACCAGTTCAACGTTTAAACCGGAAAAGTATTAGGAAATAAATAGAATGCAAAATACCTTCATGGCGAATTCGCATAGTAGAAATCAACTAAGCTGCTGTTATTAATAATGCTGATTAACAGCCGTTTAGTTGATAGCTAGAAAAGGCGAATGTTTTAACATAATAGCTTATTACTATATCCCATGAAGACCAAAAATTTACTTAAATCCATTAGTTGTCTGCTGCTTATTGTCGGGTTTGTCGGCTGCGCAGATCACCGAATTCCGGCTGTTACACCAGGGGCTAGCCGTTTGCGGGTTAAAACAATAACCCAGGACGGACCGAATGGTACATCGAAGGTTAGCGCGTTTAAATACGATGCGCAAGGGCGTCTTAGTTTGATTATTGGGTACCAGGCACCCGATAGTAGTACAACGCCAGTGGAGAACACGGTTTTTCAATATAATGCCCAAAATCGACTCATCCAGGCTCGGCGCGAAGTTGTCAGACGATCTGGGAGTTCGCCTAACCCGGTTGAACTTTATTCATATGGTTATAATGGGGCTGGCCAAGTGTCTGGATTTGGGCTCTCAACTAATTACTCAATTCCTAATCCGGGCTGGTCAGTGACCCCTCAATATGATCCTGCCAACCGGGTAGTAGGTGGTTCTATATCCTTTAGCATTCCTGGTGTCTCGGTCACTGGGAACAATTCATATACCTATACTGGCAATAACGTAACGACCGCTATTGTCTCATCAACGATTTTTCGCGGTACTTCCTTCACCACTACTGGAACTATTACCTATGCATTTGACACGAACGTAAACCCGTTCTATGGGCTCTTTGTCATTCCTAGGCCTGGTATGTTTGCCATACCAATCAGTGCAAGTTTAAATGACAACACGTATTTTGGGGGTGTGATTAATAGCCTGGTCACGTTAAGTCAAAATAATATAACCTCTGCTATATCAGGGGGAGTAGTTACGCTGTATTCGTATACCTACAACGCGGCCAATTTGCCAACCAAGCGCGTTACGGCGAGTGGTAACAGTGTGCTGGAAACCTTATATTTTGAGTATGAAAATTATTGATAAGTAGCCTAAAGACACGGTAATGATTCTCCAGATTCTCTTTTTGAGCAAAGAGAGTCTGGAGAATTGTTCATTATAAGGTAGCTGGCAAAAAATGAACTGAATTTTGTAAAATCATTCATTCATCAATTCTCCCCAGGCAGTGAGTATCAGCGTTCGACGGCCGCCATGATTGCGATGTTCGCCAAGATAAATACCCTGCCACGTTCCCAGATTCAATCGCCCGTTCGTAATAGGAATCGTGACCGAATGGCCCAGCATCGCGGCTTTCAGATGAGCGGGCATATCGTCGGAACCCTCGTAATCGTGTTGGTAATAGGGGGCGTTTTCCGGCACTGTCTTATTAAAAAATCGCTCAAAATCACCTCGTACAGTTGGGTCAGCATTCTCATTGATGGTCAGACTGGCCGATGTGTGCTGAATAAACACCTGCAATAATCCTGTGCGAATCTGTTGCAGGTCAGTAAATTCACGCTCAATAAGTCGGGTAATCAAATGAAAACCGCGAGAGTAGGCCGGTAAATGAAGGGTATGTTGATAGACAACCATAATAGATAGTTAGTAGCACAATACTGCAAGAATAACTATCTTAGTAACTAATCAGTTGTCATTGCTTAAGGCTTATATACCTGGAAAATGAGGATTACGCTCTACAGGAACTATTTGATAATCGCTTTATATTTCCTGCTTCCCTGGTTGCCCGGTCAATCTGTGTATGCGCAGGCAGATTCTGTTCATACGAAGCTGACGTATACAGTTCGCCATGAGTTTGCCGACTATGATGAAGAGATTCTTTATTATGGTAAGCATGATCAGTACTTTACCGTCCGTATTTACCGAAAAAATGGCGCGTTATTCCGTACGGATTCCTATACGTTATTGCCCAAAACGCTTGCCAATGGCTTTCAATTAGACAGTATCAGCCGAATAATTCATCATGGGCCTACTAAAATCATGTATCCTTCCGGGCAGATATACATAAACTGCGACTATAAAGAGGATGCGTTGCATGGCCCCTTTATGGCTTTTTATGAGGATGGTACCATTAAGCGGAAGGAATTTTACAAGAATGGGCGCCTGACCAAGAGCCAGTGTTATACACCGGAGGGAGTTGAACAAAAATGTGAGCCGTTTTACCAACCGGCTAAGTTTCTGGGTAGACCCCAGGACTTACAAGCGTATCTAAATCAAAAACTGGCGTCGGTACTGGATGGAGAGAAGGTACGGAGGATAAATGCGTCGTTGACCATCAATGAGATTGGTCAGGTTGTTCGCGTTAGTGTATCTGTTTACACCGCCCCATATGCAGAACAGCAGGTTCCTGTTGTAGGCAGCTACGTTCAGCAGATACTGCGTAATATGCCCGAGTGGATGCCTGAGAAATTTAACTGGAAGCCTGCTGTCAATGATGGAGTAACGATTGCATCGACCTGTGTTATGACGATATTTCGCACATATGGAGGTATCCAATACAACCTCTCTTTTCGAATGTAAGGCAACAGTGAATCGGCATCTAGCTGCTTTTCCAGGATAAATAATTGACTTGGTTTTTTAGGATTCGTTCAGGGGAATTTCCAGGAGCAGGAGAATTGCGTCGTTTGATAAAGCCTCAAAGTCTACCTCTCCATGTTGTATCGCCGACAACGCTAGCCCGTCCCGTTCGTGAAGAAGCCTGTTCTGAATTTCAAAGGCACCGCTAAGTATGAATACAAAGATCCCGTTTTCCGCTTTTCTTAGCTGATAAACGTCTTCTTCACGACCAGCATAGGTACCAATAAAGCCAGTACTCTGGCCATGATTTGTATTGGCTGTCGAGTTTATTGAGAAAAAAGGGAGGAGCTTATTTTTATCGGTAAGATTAAAACTTGTTTGCTGGCTTGCTGGAGTAAACGCACTCGATTGATCTGTTAGCCAGATCTGTATAAAATTGATCAGCTCTGTTTCGTATGGATTACTGATTTGGTAACTCATACCAGCTGATAACGAAAGAATCTGAGTCTGACCAGCTTCCAGAAAGCCAGTGCCTACGCTGCTTTGGTATTCAAGTCCACCAACAATCGGAAGTAGAATAACCGTTGTAGTTTCCTCCACATGCATGCTGATGCTATAGCCAGCTTTCAGTGTATCGTCGTTCAGGAGCTTCAAGGCTCCGAAAGGCTCTCTATGTTCCGATACATAACTGCCAAAATTGAAGTCGTGAAAACTCCGGAAGTAATCGATTTGTGAACAGCCCCGCTGGTCGGACAGGTACAGTTGAGCCTGGGTGTGATTATCCATAGGGATTAATTCGGCAAATCTGCCTGCTGGAATGACGAAATACTAAGATAGGGTTGTAGGGCAATCAGGTCTGTCTCTATCTCTTTGCCCGTTTGCAGGGCTTCTCGCTGGTCGCCGTAAGCAATCAGTAATCGGTCAATAAGCGTATCGATCCAGGTTAGCGGTTCGCTATAAAATAAGATAGCAATTTTATGAGCATCTTTAGTCTGAACATGCGACTGAATAATCTCAAATTTGAATTGCGTAAACGGGAGACACAGTTTCCCTGAACTATTTGCAATGTCAGGGATGATTTTGTTTAACTGCCGGATGTAGCCAATAGCAGCCCTACTGGTCAGGTTATGGAGCTTATCGGCGTTAGGGACATTATCCAGCAACTCCTGAAACGTACTGTATTTGTTCGCCTGGTTATAGTACTGGGCCTGCATGTAAAATTCCATGTAGGTATCCTCAAAAACGAATTTGTCCCACGGTTTTTGAGACGTAGCGTCAATGATCTTTCGATAACTCAGGCGAATGATCCCTTTTGTCATAACTAGTTATAAGCTTCAATCAATCAGATATTTTAAAGTTTTTAACCACAGAGAATACGGAGGAAAAGCAGGTAAAAACTCCGTGTTCTCTGTGGTTAAAAGATATTATGCGCTGACAACTATTGTATGCGAGAGTGTGTACCCGGCAGAAATGCTTCCCGAAACGGTCGCTAATTCAGTCGTGAAGCCATCCGAAAAGACGTTGTCCGATTCATTCTTTGTGTCCTGTACGCCTTTGGTATAGCCATAAGACTGAGCCGTTGTATAAACAATGGTTGTGATATCGTATGGGAAGGCGATCTGCGTTACCAACAACGATTTGCCTGCTGAATTGTAAATATGCACGTGAACGTGTGGCGCTCTGCCCGAATACCAGCCGGGGAAAATAGACGTGAACGAAACTAGCCCATTAGTATCCGTCGTTTGCCGACCCCGCAAGAAATCGACAGTCGTGAAATTAACGCTTTGCATACCGCTTCCACCATATTCCGAATAGTACCCATCTTTATCACAATGCCAGACATCGACCAACGCACCAGACAAAGCGGCACAGCTGTTGTTCGCATTTTTGATCGTGATATTCATGGTAAACGCAACTCCTGTTCGACCATCCGTGATGTCTTTTCGGACGAAGTTGGCAGGCACTTTAGTGGGAAAGGGGCCTTCGGTTTCGCTGGGTGTGACGCTACAATTGCTTGACGAACTGCCATTGGTTGAACCCGTCGATGTGCTGGTTCCAGTAGTGGTAGTTGAAACAGGATCAACCGTTGAGGATGAACATGCTCCAACAAGCGGTGCAACGGCAGCGATACCTAATAAACTGCCAAAACCTCGTTTCAAAAATTCTTTGCGTTCCATACTAAGTAATAAACAGGAAGTTGATTTATATAGGACAGTACGCAGCGAGGAAATTTAATGTTGCTTTACCGCTGAGGTTTGCGGTAAACAGTCCGTTTGTGTCGGTAAACGGAAGTTTATTGCCCGAATCGGTTCAGTAAGTCAGCTTCATAGCTGGCACCGATCGGAATTTCACGGCCATCTAATAAAATCGCCTTGTTTCGAATGGTTTCTATGCGATTCAAGGGTACGATATACGAACGATGCACCCGCGCAAAATCCGTACTAGGGAGTCGTTCCATCATGGCTTTCATGGTCATTCGGGCAACGATGGGTCGAGGTATGTCGGTTCGATTTTTACCCGTACTAGTCGGCTGAAAGTGTATTTTGAGGTAATCGTCTAACCCTTCAATGAATAAAATATCAGCCAGGGCAATCTTATGAAGGCTGTAGTCAGCCCGGACGTAAATATAGGCTTCGCTCGCTTTATCGGAGCGCTGCTGCCATCGGTAGAAATCGGTCGCTTTGTTAGCCGCCTGCAAAAAACGCTCGAAGGTAAATGGCTTTAATAAGTAATCGACAGCATTGAGCGTAAAGCCTTCGACGGCATATTCGGCATAAGCTGTCGTGAAAATAACCATCCGGTTGACAGACTGATTGGCTGATTCGGACCCCGTAGCCTTATAAAAATCAATACCCGACATCGACGGCATATTGATGTCCAAAAACAAAAGGTCGACAGGAAATTGCTCCAGGTAACGCAGAGCCTCATCGGTGCGGGTAAACGTTTTTTGCAGATCGATGAAGTCCACTTGCTGGCAGAAGTGGGTAAGTATCCGCAGGGCAGGGGGTTCGTCGTCTAAGGCAATAGCGCGAATCATGACAGAGTAATGGATAAGTCGACCGTAAAACTATCTGGTTTGTCGCTAATAACCAGTCGATGACGCTCAGGATACAGAAGTTGCAAACGAGCTTTTGTATTGGTTAGTCCAATGCCACTGGCTACGGCTGTAGGCTGGAACACGCGTACTTTCTTATTGGCCACGTAGCAGTGCAATTCAGCATCCTTAATGGCGATGACAATTTGAATCCCAGACGGCTCTTCAGGACTAACACCGTATTTGAATGCATTTTCAATGAAGGAGATCAGCAACAAAGGGACAATTTGTTTACCGTTGGCATTGCCTTCAACCGAAAAATCGATCTGTACCGTATCACCCAATCGCAGCTTTTGCAGGGAAATATACTGCCCCACATAATCGAGTTCATTCCGTAACGAAACCAGATTTTTTTCCGATTCCTGAATAACGTACCGTAAAAATGACGACAGTTTAACAATGGCATCAGCTGTCGGGGGCGATTCGATAATTGCCAGTGAGTAAATGCTGTTGAGCGTATTGAATAGAAAATGTGGGTTAATCTGTGCTTTCAGATAGGAGAGTTCTGTCTGAATTTTTTCCTGTTCAGTCTCTCGCCATCGGTTATTAACGCGTATAGCGAGGGCCATCAGAAATCCGACCAGCGTCAGGAAAAACGTTTGACTAAGTTCGGACGGTAAGCCTGATGGTTGAGATCCTGGTTCTGGAAAATGGTCTGATGGGAAAGGTGGACGTGGGCCGTTTGGAAATGGCGGTAGTGGTCGATGCCCCATGCGGTCGTCGATTGGAGGAGGCTGACGCCTTACTGGTGAACCAATCCCCTGCCGATTGATGGCAACAAGCGTACTTTCAATGAGTAGAAAACAGCCTACTGAAGCGAGTGCATAGAGAACATATTTTCTATGGAAAAACAACCTTGGAATCAGGACGTAGTAATTCGTGTAGAAAAAGACAATTGTCAGTAGATACGATATCAGGTTGCGTTGCTCATGCGGATTGTTGGGGAGTTCGGCCAGTTTTGCCAGTCCATTCGACGCAAAAATATAGGGCAGTGCCAGAAAGGTTAGGCAACCAAGCACGTGAATCGCGATGGTCGAAAGCCGATTATTCATGGAGGGAAATTACTCCTGAATCAGCTAAATCGGTTGATTGGTAAGCAGAATTGTGGCAGGCAGGCAGAATGTGCCGGTGAATAAGTCGATTTGGATTACATCACTCGCCCTGAATTCTCGCTCACAAATGCGCCCCAGGCACCTTTCTTTGTCTTTTTGCCCGGAGCAACCGGTAACGCATTTTCGTGAAAATGATGGCAAATGGCAATGGCCAGCGCGTCGGTAGCGTCGAAAAACTGAGGGTCTAGATTTTCTTTCAGCAAATGGCTAACCATCTGCGACACCTGATCTTTGGACGCATTTCCGTTGCCCGTTACGGACTGTTTTATACGCCGGGGGGCATACTCTACAATCGGAATATTCCGGGATAAAGCAGCGGCCATAACTACACCCTGCGCTCGCCCAAGCTTAAGCATAGCCTGTACGTTTTTGCCGAAAAATGGATCTTCGATGGCCATCTCATCCGGGTTATATTCGTCAATCAGGCGGAGGATGGTTTCGTAGAGTTTCTGAAGCTTCAGTTGGTAAGTGCTATATTTGGTCAACTGAACCACGCCGTATTGCATCATGCTCATGACGCCCGCTTTCACCGAAATGATGCCATAACCAGCAATTTGGGTTCCGGGATCGACACCGAGAATAATTTTCTCTTTGGTGAGGGTAGATGAAGTAGGTGTGATAATCATGAATTGGGCGTTAGGCTCTCATACAAAGTAACGTGTTCTCCTACGTATTGTCGCTGAAACCAGATAAAAAAATCACCTTTTGGGCTAAAATCGTCGTTTTTGCCGGACTTGTGGCCTATATCGTCCATGTAGTTCGGCAGCAACCGTTCGATTGGGAAACAGTACAAACTCAACTTCTCACCGTTGATCATCCCGAACGCTGGGCCATTGGATTAGTAGTGTTAACCCCAGTTAACTGGGGTTTTGAGGCCTTGAAATGGCAGATTCTACTTCAGCGTGTCGAAAAAACGTCATTTTGGGACGCTTACCGGGGGGTATTAACCGGCGTGTCGTTAGGATTTGCGTTGCCTGCGCAACTGGGCGATACGGCTGGCCGGGTATTATCAGTACGCAAAGGACGCGCCGAAGCAATCGGAGCATCCTTAGTGTCAGGAGGGATGCAGTTTTACGTCGCTCTGGTATTCGGGACAGTAGCCTGGGCGCAGTATCTGGTAATTGTTCCTGAGCGAAATACATCGACTGCACAGGTGTTGTTGATTGCCTTGTGCGTATTGTCGCTGGGAGGAGTCGTATTTGGGATGGTGCGTCGCAGGCTTGTTCTATGGCTTTCGACCTGGCCGACTCTGGCGCGATTTGCAACCTATTGGAACGTAGCGGGTCTTTACTCAGGTTTGGAAATTGGTCTGGCGCTTAGCGTTGCAGCTCTTCGCTATATTGTGTTTTCGGTTCAGTTTTACTTCGCTATGCGCGTAGTAGGCATATTCCTGCCGCCTGCTGTCTCAGCATCTGGTATTGGGTTGGTATTTCTGGTAAAAACGATTACCCCTGCATTCAATTTACTAAGCGATTTGGGTGTGCGGGAAGCGGCTTCATTATGGGTGTTTGCTCCGTTTGAACGGGTTCCGGCCCCCGTTTTGATTACGGCAACCCTGACACTCTGGTTGGCAAATGTCCTGACTCCCGTATTAGTTGGATTAATTTGGGTCTGGAAACTAAAGATTAGCCGTCATTGATAATCATTCCAGAACTGATTATCAATGACCACAAATGATAAGTAAATGACCGTTTTTTTGTTGGCAGTTAGCCTACTGTATGCACTCTTTACGCTCACGCTTTGGCTGACCTGGCTACGAATTCCATCGTTTCAGGCTGAAGGAATCGGCACGGATGCAGCAAATACACCGTTTATTACTGTCGTAATTCCAGTTCGAAACGAGGCAGAACATATAGAAAACCTGCTCAATGACCTGAATCGACAGTCCTACCCGCATTTCGAAGTAATTGTTGCCGACGATTCATCTACCGATACTACGCTCTCAATTATTCAGCAATACGCCCAACAACAGGCCTCCTTTATTCTGCGCCCTCTGCCCTTAACAAACGAACAAACTGCTTCTCCCAAAAAAAGAGCAATCACTCAAAGTATTGCGCTGGCAGCGGGCAGTCTGATTGTCGCAACCGATGGCGATTGTCGCGTTGGGCCTCACTGGTTGAGAGCAATAGCCTCTTTCTATAAAGAAACAGGAGCCAGACTGATTTCTGGTCCAGTGACTTTTACAACCGAAGAAACTATTTTTGACTCCTTACAAACAGTTGAATTTGCAAGCCTGATTGGGAGCGGAGCCTGCACAATGGCACTTGGTGTTCCAACTATGTGCAACGGTGCCAACCTTTGTTACGTAAAGGAAGTATTTGCGGAAGTGGGCGGTTTTGCGGGTGTCGACCATCTGGCATCGGGCGATGATGAGTTTCTGATGCACAAGATTTCGACCCGTTATCCTGATGGGATTCGGTTTTTAAAAAGTGCCGACGCCATTGTTCGAACGCAACCCCATCGATCAATGCGTGCGTTTTACAACCAGCGCAAACGGTGGGCAAGTAAGTGGAGGGCTTATAAGAGTTATTTGCCTTCGGTGCTGGCTGTTTTTGTTTTTCTGAGCAATGCCGCCCCGATAGTAGCTATTCTGGGTTGGTTGATGGGATTTTTAAACGGAAATACGACTCTTGTAGTTATAGGATTAAAAGCAGTATCAGAGTTTTTGTTTTTACGACAGATTCTTGTTTTTTTACAAAAAAAATCGTCGGTATGGATCATTCCACTGACGCAATTGATTTATCCTTTGTACGTTCTTTTTTTCGGGCTGGCTGCCCAGGGAAAAGGATATGTTTGGAAAGACCGCAAGTTAAGTTGAACAGGTTTGGGTTTCAGTTTACGGTTCGTTATGGATCGACTAACTGTAGACCGTAAACTATAAACCGTAAACTATTTTGTCATTTTTTCTTCATAACTGCAACAAACCTACGCCAACCCTCCACTTTCCCGCCTGATAGGGTCATACAGGTCATTTTAGCCCATTCTTGGAGTTAGGGCAATTACCCCAAAAAGTAAGCCTATCTCAAAAACGTTTCAGTAATATTACAGTAGTGTTATCTTTACTGAAATTTCCAGCCGCCCATGACCTATAATGTTGAACTCGCTGACAAGCCCGGCAAATCGGGCCTGTACCACATCATGATCCGTCTCCACAGAAAGGATCACAAGCCTGCCCGGATTCAGTTATCGACCGAGATTTACAAAAAATACTGGAACCCCGAAAAGAAGGATTTGCAGTGGATTCGCTCCACGCACCTAACGGCCAAAACGGAGAATAGTACAATTAAAAAAGCACTGGACAAGATTCGGGAAACAGTCGAGGGGTATCTGGAAAAAGAGCCCTACCTGAGTCCCAAAGACTGCAAGCTACGGTACGAAGCCTCAGGATCCTCCACCACTTATAAAGAGCTTGCCACCAAAGCTGTGCAACGGCATGACATTTCGCAGGTTACTGTATCGGACACGACCCACGTATTGTCGGGATTTCTTTCCATCGTGGGCGAATCGGTAACCATTGAGCAGATCACGCCGGTACTGCTACAAACCTACCGTCAAAAACTTCTGGAGAAGGGTCTTAAGAACTCGACTATCAATCAATACATTTCCTCGCTCCGGGTCATTTACGAGGAGGTACAGCAAGCCAGAGGGGTTAGTAAACGGGAGATGCTGACCACGTCGCCTTTTCTGGAAATCGAGAAGCTAAACGCCAAGAGTGCCAATAAAGGCAGGCTCCGCGAAAAAGGTCTCGACGCCCTGAAAGAAGGTCGTTATACGTTTTATAGGCCTTCGGTGGGCAATGGCAAGCTGATGTTCGTCTGGGAAGATTGGGCCCGCTGGTGCTGGTTGGCCAGCTACTTCCAGGCGGGCATGCGGGTGGGAGACTTACTCCGTTCACGGTACGAATGGTATGAATTAGACGATGCCGGTTACCCGATCCGGCTTCGCTACCAGATGCAGAAGAATGGCCGCAAGATTAGTCTGAAGCTATCGCCGGATGCCATCGCGCATCTGAAACTAGTCTGGAAACTGGGCCTGTCAGGCGGCACCTATCTCTTGCCATTTTTGGACCAAGCCGCCGACTACGCCCGGTACCGAACCTATGACCAGGTCAGGGCGATGCCCAGGGCCTTCGCCATTGCGTTGCAAAAGCGCATTGCGGCCAGAACGGGTCAGCTAAACCGGGCCATTCGGGAAGTGGTGGTGGAGCGGGGGGTGGAAGTGATTGGCGGCAAGCTGTCGAACCACTCCGCGCGCCATAGCGTGGGCGATGCAGCGGTTCGGGCCATGAAAGCCGGGAAGGGGGTGACGATCTTTGACTTTCAGGCGTTGTTTGGCCATTCCAGTGTCAAGACGAGCGAAATTTACCGGGGGGAATTGGAAGATGGGAGTTTGGATTCGGCGGTGGATGCGGTTTTTGGTCAGTGAACCATTGGCAACCCGGAAGCCGAAGGGGTATAAAATCAAAACCGCTCCAAATCCGAAGCGGCATGAATTAAATCCATTCTATGTAATATGAATTAGGATTAACGCCTAATCAGCACAATGCCTTTTACGAGTGAGGCAACGGCTCAAACAAAGTCAGGTCACACCCAGTAGGCATGACCTGACCGAAACCCGTGTATTTAGTTATTAGGGAGTATAACCAGCAAAAGGGGCATTCCTCTTCCGATGGTGAGGAAATGGTCAAGTGGTTGGGTACTCAATCCAACGAATAAGCTGCCTTAAACTGATAGCGTTGGCGTTCTTGACATGAGCAGGCGATGATGAGGAAAACGTTACTAGGGGACGATTAGGTTGTTTGGCGGGTAACCTATAGTAGAAAAATTTCACTCTTATTATTTACTGATCTTCCAGAGCTTTTTCTATTCCAAGACGGACAACAATTCTCATTTCATTGGTAGCGTTTGCAATTCTTACTCTTTCAAAAAAAACCTTTGAGCTTAATTTTAAATATAATTTTCCGAAAATTTGTTTTGAACAAAAAGTAGCCATAGAAATGATTTCATCGAAATCAATGGTTAGAAAATTAAATTCATCTAAAGCACTTATAATATCATCAAATATTTTCTGCCCAAGTTCGCTATCACTAATAACGAAGCCATAGTGTTTTAAATAAATTGTTTTCATGCTAAACGAAATTTATTGGTAGCGTACTATTGTCAGTAACAAGTTCTTTTTCAATGATTTGAGATGGTGTAATTGGATTAACCATGGGTAAAAGTAGGTATAATATTGTTCCCCGCCAAAATCCACATTTTTTTACCGATTTTTTCTTGTATTCATTACTATAATATACTCCTTCAGTAAAAATGAAGAATTTTCCACCAACTCGTGTCACAATTTCGTCAATTATCCATAACCCATATCCCATATGGTTACTTTTTGGTTTTGAGGTGATTCCCTTATTTAGAGCTTTAAGTAGAATAGCCTCATCAGTAACACTTGCTTTAAATTGATTAGATTTTCTCATTGTTGAAATAATGCCAAAGCCATTATCAACGCATGAAATCTCAATTTGGTCTTTTAATCCTTCTGCGACCAACATAGAACTTTGATCATTAGAGTGCTCCCAAAAGTTTCCAATAATCTCACTTATACACCCAAAGGCCATATCAACTCCTTTTGGATTATCATTATAGAAAGCATTTAGTTTTGGAGCAAAAACTCTCTGCAATATATTATTAACATGCTCATGTTCCATTCTTAATAAAGGCTGAGGTGCAATAATAATGTTATGTTCAGTTTTAAACTCCATAAAACTATATGAACGATCAGTGTGATTATCTTCAAAATAAGAACTCATTAACTGAGAGAACCCATATAGTTTCCACACACTTTCGAAAAAACGCATATTACCTAAAAAGCTGGCTTTAAAAAAACATTGATTTCTATATCCATAATCAATTATTTTATATAAAATCAATACGCCGTATATTGATATTTTATGCACCTCTCTACAATCAAATCTCATTCCAGGCTTAAACTTCCATTCGTTTCCAAAAAGAAATTTTGTTTGTTCCAGTACACTTAGCACTGCACTTTGATTATAAAAATTTTTAGGAAATTTTATTATCATTTAATGAATTCCTTTTTGAAATTTTCTAGAAATAGTTTTTCTTTAGCTATATCTTTGTTAGCCTGACTAATTAAAAGAGTAGAAAAATAATCACAACACTCTCTGGCAACCTTCATTTCTCCATTTTTAAGATAAAACCCATTTTCGCTTAAGAATTGAAATGTTGATTGTAGTTCGGCTTGTAATGTTGGGTTATCATTAAATATATTTCTTAGTGAATCCATTCTTTTGTATAAGTCATTCATTAAATCAAGTCTTTTTGTCTCCTGAAGATTTGTTTTATGGACTGTAATGTCAAGCTTTTTAATATTATATTGAGCTATTAAATTAATTATGCCGACTATAATATTCACAATAACAAAGGCTCCGACTGTCCAGAGAAGACTCGCTTGTTTATTGTAGCTATCAAGTAGTTCTTTTAGTAAGCCGCTATCGTTCATTTATGAAAAAATTTATTGTGGATAAGAGAATGCTTTCATTTAATTAAAAATCATCTTTTCATCAACCGCTTCAACTCTTCAATCTGGGCTTTCATCTCCTTATTTACCTTCTGTTGCTCAAGTAAATACAGCGTCAACTCCTCCACTTTCTCAAGAAGTGTCGCATTCATCTTGATCAGGTCAATGCCCTCTTTAGTCACCTGCTGAGCCGAGGGCACACCCGGCAAATGGCCATGCTGAGCAATGTAAGATGACACATCGGTAAGTGTTCGAAGCTGATAGCCCGGTGTAAACACCTTATCGCTCCATTCAGAAGGATTATTAATACGTAGCTGGTACCGGGCTTTGACCACATTGCCATTCTCATCGACGGTCAGGAATTGATCCGTCGAGCGGGACGTAGGCGAGGAGGTCGTTAATTGCTCCAGGCGAACACCAGACTCATTAGCCTGGGAACTTTTGACATGGAGGCTTGTGGTGGGCGCGGAGGTGCCAATCCCCACGTTGGCCTGATTGCCCAGGATCAGGGCGTTGCTGATGGCCACATGGGAGCCGGATCCGATGGCCGTGGCATTGTGGAGACCGTCTTCTGCCTGAGAATTGTAGCCGATTAGAACGTTGTCGGTTCCATCGGTGATGGTGTTACCAGCGTTGGGACCTATGATGATGTTGTTCGAGCCGGTTGTGTTGTAAAATCCTGCACTGGAGCCAATGAATATATTAGCTTTCCCTTCATTGTTAAGAAATCCTGACGAAGCTCCAATAAATGTATTTTGATTGCCAGTAGTATTACTAGAACCAGCGTGATTACCGAAAAAAGAATTACCGCCACCTGTGTTTTGTTCGCCCGCACTTGCCCCAAAAAAGCTATTGCTATTACCTATTGCGTTTGCTCGTCCAGCATAAGCACCTACAAAAGTGTTACCGAATGCAATTGTATTTGCATTACCAGCAAGTAGACCAACAAACACATTATTAGCGCCAGATGTATTCGTATACCCTGACTTTGAGCCAACAAATACATTCCCTGACTGCGTATTATTGAGACCAGCTGAATCGCCAACCATTACATTGAAAGAACCTGATTGATTATATCCCCCAGCAAGGGTGCCAATGTGCGTATTGCCATTCCCGTTTATATTATTATAACTAGACTGAAAGCCCAAACTAACATTTTGAACCCCCGACATCGTAGCATAGCCTGAATTCATGCCAACAAACGTATTCCGACTACCAGTCTTGTTATTAGTACCGGAAGCACTGCCTAAAAATGTATTCTCGTTTCCTGTCGTTGAATTAAATCCGGCATAAGCACCCCCAAACAGATTTCGGCTTCCACTGGTGTTAATATAGCCAGCGCCAGACCCTAAATACGTATTGTCTTTACCAACTGTCGTTCGGATTCCCGCTGAATTACCCAAAAAGGTATTATCACTGCCTGATGTCAATCCATTGCCGGCATAGTAGCCAGTGGCCACGTTGTTTTGGCCTGTGATGCCAATATTTCCAGCATTTATACCAATCACTGTATTATAAGCACCAGGGATGGAGGTATTAGGCGAAGTAATAACTAAGTTATCCTGACCATGCAGGCAAATCGGTATGGCTACTAAAAGAAAAGTAAAGAGTTGTTTCATTGAGTTTGGTTAATAGTTAAAAATCGTCTGCGGTGGTTAATTTTATTTAATGAAGTTGATTCGGAGAATAATTGAGTTCGCCCAGAGCGAAATACAATTTTATTAACTGTGTTTTTATAGATTGAATTTGATAGAGCTTCGCCTGGGTAAGTGAATTGAATCGCGTCAGGCGTTACCTCCTTGATTGTACACGCGATTTTTTCGGTGCTGGTGTAGATTGTGTCAAGTTGCGCGAAGCAGGAGAGGGAGGAGGCAAAGAGTAGGAGGGTGAGGAGCTGTTTCATTGTGATGTGGAAAGAAGATTGCTTATAAATAAAACTGGTTATTCTGCTATACTTTGCGATAAGAGAGAATCCAAGACTTTTTTTGTTGATGGATGATTAAAAATATTACTTAAGGCATTCAAAAGTTCACCTTCATCATTTGCAGTCGAAAATGCTTCTCCTTCGAAAAATACATCTAAAGGATATGTAATTATGGTGTGCCTAACTACAAGCAGTTCATAACGATAGTTATTCAAAGCAGGAGCATATATTATAAATCTGTGATAAATTAAATCCCGGCTTTGAGAGGACTCTATATCAGCTGATAATATATTTTTAGTTTTTTGAATTAGAAAATTAGCTTGCTCTCTCAAAATTGTTTTTGGCTGCCTTGCCGGAATAAATTCAAATTCAGGCCAAAGATTTTGACTTTCCATTGTTTAGTTATTTAAAGAGAAAAAAATCGGTAAATGATCGGAATAGGTAGTTTTGTTCGGTCTACCATGTACATCTAAAAGCGAACTAATACCATCAGTTATTACGATCTCCAAGCTTCTTTTGACGAAGTGATTAAGTAAGCTAGGTCGAATTAATACTTGATCAAAGAGATTCCAGTCATAGTTGACATGCTGGGCACTTCTATAATAGTAGCTACCTGCAATTTCTTTGTGTAAATCGCCATACAAGCTCCACATTGGATTGTAAAAGAATTTGTATGTTCGCTCCTGTACTACCCTTGTCAATGCATTGGCTACTGCACTACTCATCGTTGCATGAAAACCCGGAGCTTTAATCATACCTGACTCAAATGGATTCATGTTAAAATCGCCTACGACGAGGCTGCTAATAATATTATTATCAATCTCGGCCTTATTTATTTCATTAACAATGTTGGTTGCTTCGTCACTCTGACTATCGTCAGAATGGCTCCCTTTGTCGATTAGATGAACTCCCACTAATAAAAAATCCTCCCAAAGTGGTAAGCTGACTCGCCGAATAGTAATTCTATTACTGTCAAAAACTGGCGAGATAAAATCAAAATGAAATTTTGTAATTATTGTAACTTTTTTGCATTGAGAAACAGGGTTATTGGGATAATAGTCAGCTCCAGCTACATTCAATGCAAGTAATAGAGATGCCTCATTAATAACATTTTCTGCCAGAACTAGTACATCAACTTCCCTGCTTCTGCAAATATTGACCAGTTGAGTTGTCAGGTCTTTTTTTTGAAGATTCCAAAACAGGAAGTTTAATCTAGGCATTGGATGGTGAGGTGGGGTTAAGGTTGCTGGCTTAGTTTGATAATTACTCTATCTATGGTTCCAATCGCGATCTATCTTTCTGATTTTATAAAGTTCATATACCTCTGATAGACGAATAGTGAAATTTGGATATTCATTTTTGTTAGGGTTTTTCGAAGCACAAATAATTACACCCTCTTTTATATCCTGATCTATTATACGCTTGCAGATTACACCGTCATGAGTGACGACTATGTAGTCTGTTCCTCCATTCTGATAAAGCTTATAATTCCACATATCAGGATCTATTTTCTTGCCAACAGCCACATCCCCATGCCCAATGGCATATTTGGTACCATCATCCATAGAGTCGCCACGCACCTCAAAGGCTCGAAAAAAGCCTGGCTCTGGGGCAGGTAAAACAATCGAATATTTAGGTAACTCTATCAAGTATTCCGGGTCTCGCCAGCCGTGTGGATAACTGGCATATGCATATTCTGGTACTAGTGTCATGGTCATTAGAACCATGCCATTATCAAGGTCGCGAAATTCCATGCCAGACTTACTGGTCACTACTTCCGTCTCATCTATTAATCCTATTGCCCTAGCTTCTTCTTGGCTTGGCTTACCTTTTAGATACGGCTCAAGGCCTTCTCCATATTTAACAATCTCGAATGGCACATCTAGGGCTTTGGACATTTTAGCCAAAGTTTTATCTGTTAGTGTTCGGCCTCCACTAAGCATACTAGATACGCTTTGCTCTGCTATTTCAATCATAGCCGAAAGTGACCTGACCGAAATATCCCTAGCCTCTATAATTTTTCTAATAGCCTCTCTTGCTTCCACGCCTATTGAGTACGCATTCATATAAATTAAACAATATTGTATAATATTTTGTGTAACATATTTGCAAATGTTAAACAGAATTGATTAACTTTGTTATACAAAATTGATAAACGGATGAATGCACGTTTGAGTGTACGCAATATATATATGAACGATGATAATTAGCAAGCATATCGAACAGTCCCTTCGTAAGCGACTAGCTAAGACCGAAGGCGGTATTAAGGCTGCTGCTGCTCTGGGAGGTATTTCGGAGCGAGCTGCACAAAAGGTCATTCGCTTTGAAAACGTGACTCAGCCAACCTACGATGCTTTCTGCGAAGGATTAACCCGCTTAGAACGGGCTGAGGCAGATCGAAAAATTGACAACGAACGCAAAGCATCACGTGTAGCTGCCTAATCCCATGACAACAGAAGAAAAGCGAAATGACCTCGCTCAGGCAATCCGAATGCAACTAACTGGGCTCACTAGCCTGCTTATCAGGGCAGCTGAGTTGGGGCTAGAGGTTCACATTACAGATACGGAGGGCAGTTTTTTCCCCCGGAAAGGCAAAGTGCATTATAAAGCTCGCATCACCGGAACGCAGACAATCGAGTACTAGCCATGAACACTGCAATTAACTTAAGCAATCCCGCCACCATTAAAGCCTACTTTGAGAAAGTGCGGCAGTTGGCGAAATCAGGAGAGAAGTATCCGGTTAATTTGGATGAGGTGTGGCCACTAGTTTATACCAAAAAACAGAAGGCCGTAGATGTCCTCAAAAAGGAATGCTTTGAAAATGAGGATTATTTATTTTTCACCCAAAAAGGTGAAAATTCAGGTAGGGGAAGGGGGGAAATAATTTACCAACTATCGGTTCCTTGCATGGAACATTTGGTCGCTCGAAAAGTACGTGCTGTCTTTGAAATTTACCGCCAAGTCTTCCACGCCGTTGCTGACCAACTAGAAGTAGCTCGTACAGAACAGTCCATTGTTCCTGCCTCCTCCGTTTACTACCTGCCCCAAAATCACATTGAGGCATTACAGGCTTACATTGATCAGCTTAAGGTAACTCAGGAACAGCAACTTCAAATCGAAGCGGCCAAACCCAAGCTTGAGCAATATAAGCGAACAATGGATGCTGAAGGATATTACACAATCGCTGAAGTTGCTAAAATGATTGGCACTGGCCAAAATAGGCTATTTGATTTTTTACGAAACGACAAAATCCTTTTCTACCATCGGGGGCACAATCAGCCGTACCAGCAATTTGTAGATCAGGGCTGGTTTATGGTTCGCCAAAAGACTTTTCGACGTGGTGACAAAGAAGAGTCGTACCCTCAATTGTTTGTAACCCCTAAAGGGGTGGAGGCTATTCGTAAAAGATGGGACAATAGTAATGACTCTGATGAGGATACACCCGTAGTTCCCCCAACCCCCGCGCCGACTTCACCACCACCTTCGTTGTTTTCCGGTGCCAACGTGTCCAGGCTTAGAACAGGTGTTCGTATCTCTTAATTCTTGCCTTCTCA
The DNA here is from genome assembly GCF_009754945.1 of Spirosoma arboris. GTDB lineage: Bacteria > Bacteroidota > Bacteroidia > Cytophagales > Spirosomataceae > Spirosoma > Spirosoma arboris. The sequence continues at coordinate 30,106 of NZ_WPIN01000012.1, read as the reverse complement.
TGCTAACCACCCCCCTCCGAAAGCAACTAGAAGCCCGAAATAAGAAAATTCGGAACACCTACGCTCGCCTGTTGAAGCGGGGCGCGATGGCAACGGCAGCTAAGACAGCCGTCGCCCAAAAATTTAACGTCAGTGAAACAACGGTGTATAACGTAACCAAGGGGGTCTGACAAAGCCGCCTTCTCAAGCACTTGTATGGACTTATTTCTTCAAGCACTCGCCGAATTGCCCGATCTGATGCTGCGCATCTCGGCTCAACTGGACGCCAGTAATAAGGCCTTGTCAGAAGTTCGGGATATTCTGGACAACGTCGATATCTACGAGCGGGATGCGGCTAAATACCTCGGCGTACAACCTAAAACGATGTACCACTACCGGGAGCGGGGGCTGGAACATATAAAAGTAGGCCGGATTATTTCCTACAAACGAAAAGACTTAGACGCCTGGCGTGCGGCTGGAAAAGTGCACGCAGCCGGGTAAACGATACTTCCCCGAAAAAAAGGGGAGGGAGTTGAGTGCGGGGGAAACCCTGTGCAACTGGTGTGGATATAAAAAGGCAAGGACTGGGGCTACTGGCTCCAGTTCTTCTAACCTAGCCAAGATCTAATGAACATGAAGCAGGCCCTTCTCAGATTGGTAGAACTCGTGTTGCTGATTGCCCTGTGTCTGGGGCTACTCTGTGCCTGGCTGTATTTCCAGTATGACTACAAACACTAACGTTTCATCTATTCCCATAAGAAAAGACAAAACCCAACTCAGGCGAGTCGGGTCAGTACCAAAATCAATTACAGCACAAAACAATGGAAACAAAACAAGAAAAACAAACCAGCTCCCCGCCAGCCTCCTTTCTGAAATACCCCACTCTGAAAGACTGGGATAAGGCCGTGGCTAGGTGCACCACCTTGGAACAGTTGAACGCGATGGCAGATGATCTCAGAATTGGTCAGAACGGGGGCACGATCCACCGACTGAAGGAAACTAAGAAAATGGGTCTGGCCACTTCCGCGCTGGACAAACGGGCGGAAAAGCTGAACTGCTACAAAGTGAACGGGGGTAGCTATCGACAATACAGCGCCAAACCTAATCCCCATGGTACGATCTGAACAGGAACTAACGGATCGCCTAAAGACGCTGGAAGCCCTCAACTGGAAAAGCCACCGGGATGCCGTTGAAATTAACCTACTACGGTGGATTCTCTGTTTGGATGAGCCAAAACCTGAACCTCAAACCCCTACGCCTTTATGAACCTCGCTTCTAAAACTTCCCGTCCTGCCATGTCAAAATATCGACTCGGTACGCACCCCCAGCAGCACCGTCAAACACTCGCCAAGATTCTGGTAGAGGCCAAGGCGAAGCCAAAAGAAAAGCCAAAAATTGAGCCGGTTTCACTAGTGACCTGGTCCATTATTATTCTGGCCGGAATTGCTGGCTGGAGCTACGTTGTTTACTCGATCTTCCGATGAAACGACTCCTGACTGAGTACGTGGTCCCGACCCTGATGGTAGTGGCCCTGTTTATTAGCGTTAAAGCCTATCTCTGCATGCACCACATCGTGCTCCATAAATCGCATCATCATGAACTCTTTATTAATTCCCTCTTCACACGCTGAGCTGGACATTATTGCCCGAAACCTATCTGGATCCGGCGCGTTTGGCGCAGGTTCGCCCGAGCAGTTTTATGCCAAAATTCTGTTCGGTAGTTTATTGAGCCTGACCATCACCGAAAGTTTGTTCGGTATCTCGGTGGAAAACAACCGGGTTATTGTCGATAGGCCCGTTTTAATTGAACGGGTGATTGGACGCCATGACGGTTGTGAAACCAAGATCATTCACAAAACAGATGATCTGTGTGAGCTTAACTTTTTCTTTAACAAGAAAATTTCTGGTCAGATCAAGCTAAGTCGCGCCGAAGTCGAGCAGAAAGTACCGCCGATTACCAAACAGGAGCTTTACGAACTGGCTTTATGCCGGGGCGTTCAGCTGGCCTTTCCCGAGGTGTTTGGGCATAAATTTTACCTGCGGGCTGAGTTGCCAACTTCTCAACAAGAACAGGTAAAGGCCATTGTGGAGCAATCCGGCAAAAAGGTCGTTACCGCCGATCAACTAAGCATTCCCCAACATCCCAGTAAGCGGGCTCTATCGCCCAACTCCCAGAAAGTGCTGGACTGGCAGCAACGCTACCAGCAATTAAGCTTAGAAAACTCGAAAGAATGGGATGCGCATTTGGCGGAATTGAATGGATTTACTTTCCTGAATGATAGTCAAAAGGATGATCTGTTTGATGAACTGCTCGGACACGGTATTAACTACGGAGTGGAATATGATGGCGAAAAACGGCGGTTTTATTTGCTTCAACCGGCTATCTGATGAAACAAGCTGATGTTCCACCGATTTGGCAACACCTGCCGTTTCACCGGGGCTACCCAGTGCCCTACTTTGTGCAATGGCTGCCCGATGCTTCAGGAGAATCCATGCCTAATTTTCACCGTGCCGACGGGCGGAAATGGGTGACTTGCCTCAAGTTCAAAAAGTGCTGGGTATGTAGTAAGTCACTTGATAAAGCCTCGTTTATGGTCACGGGTCCAAAAGGCTTAACGAATCGGGTCGGCACTGACTGCTTTATGCATGAAGCCTGTGCCCGCGAATCAATCCGGCTTTGTCCGCACATGCTGTATCAAAAAACGGCCCGTCGAGATGTGGATAGTGATAGTTTAATTCTGAGTCCCCATCATGATCTGACTAAGCCCCTAGAAATCGCTTTGGTTAAAACCGGCGCTTGGCAGATCGTTCATACGGGCCTGACCTACGTAATCAATTATCAACCGCTGGCCGTTCAATGGTTCCATTATATCGACGGGCTTTTAGTCGCTAAAACGGAAACGTTGGCGCCTGTTGATTCAAATGGATGGAAACGGGCTGGTTTTAAAGTAGTGCCTATCAATAAGCTTTAACCTCAAATTTAGATAAGTATGAACCCTCAAACGCCCGTTCAAAAATTTGAAGCCTGGTGTATCCTGGAGCTTTTTGGTCATCAGCAACTCGCTGGCCATGTCACTGAACAAACCTTTGGTCCGCTACGTTCTTTCGGGTTTCGATACCAGCTACCTCTGACAGTCCCAGTTTTGATCGATTGCTAAATCCCTCCTCAATCTATGCAATCAACCCCGTCACCGAAGAGGTTGCTAAGGCCCGCGCTGAACAGATCAAATTCAAGCCCATTACTGCCTGGGATATTCGTCAAATGATTAAGCCAGCGGTCGATGAAACGGCTCAGCGTCGGATTGAAAGTGGTGATGACGAAGAGGACGATGACGAAGAGGAAGATAATCTACCTTACTAAGCACTTACCAAACCAAGTCTATTTCTATGCAAAACCAATTATTTGCCGAGGTTGCCCCGGCCGACCGAAAACAGATTCTGTCTGACAGTTGCGATAGGGTCGAAACCCTGGAATACCTCAAGCCCTACGAATCGGATGAGCTGAATCAGTTAAAGGATTCCTATACCGATGTCAGTATCCAGATCGCCAAGCTGGAGGCCGAAAAGAAAAAGGCCAATGATGCCTTTAACCTGACACTCAAAGAGCTAAAAGGGAAAGCCGGTCTGACGCTTTTGTTCCTGCGCAACAAAGCCGAACAGGTCACCGAGCCGTGTTATATGTTCTTCGAAGCTGATGCCAAACTCGTTGGCTACTACAATGCTGAGGGAAGACTGGTTAGCTCCCGACCGATGCGTCCCGGTGAAAATCAGCAGACGGTCTTCGCTGTCAATCGCCGTGATGAGTACATGACCGGCACCAACGACTAATTTTCTTAGTCAGGTAAGAATATTCTTAATTCTCTCATTTTCAAATCACTCTAATTCATGAAACCAGAATTCACAGTAAATCTTGTCTCTGACGAAAACGAACTGACCATCCGGCAGGGTGAAGCGCTGGAACTGCGTGAACCCGTGGTTACCCATCGGTCGGGTGTGCTAGCTAGTCCACTCCTGTGGCTACTCAAGCGAATTACAACGATTGAGCAATTAAAATGCTTGGTAACGGTTGACCGAAACAAGCTGTCGATTGAGCTCGATGTGCACGAAACAGATCCGTATGCGCCAATGATTACGGGCAAACTCGAATACCATCCGATGTTCATCACCTTCGGGGTCAACTCCGGTAAATACCTGACCAATTACCAGATGGCTCAGCTGTTTAAGATGAACCGCACCGCCTTTGAGAATCCTTCTGTGGCCATGCAGCTCGTTTCCGACCTTCAACAGTTTCGGGCGAAGGTGGATAAGGAAATTGAAAAGCAGAATGACAACAAAGGCAATGTACGGGAATTACGGGCCCAGCTGGTGACCAGCAATCTACCCCAAGCGTTTAACCTGGTCATGCCCATTTTCAAGGGTACCAAGAAAGAAGTCTTTGAGGTGGAGGTGTACATTAATCCCGATGATTTTACCTGTACGCTGGTTTCGCCGGTGGTCAATGATCTGATTGAAGGGATGCGCGATTCGGAGATTGATCAGGTATTGAAGGGTATTGAGGAGATTGCGCCGGACATCGTGATCATCGAACAGTAGCAGCCCGTTCACCCTCTAATCAATTTCACACGATGTTTATTCTCTTAAGCACATTTCTCAAGGTGGCCATACCGCTCGTCTCGCTGGCCATGCTTCTGGTTGGCTATCTGTTGTATCGAACCCTTTCGACCGTGAAACTTGATGCCGAGCAAAAGCGGCTCTATGGCCTAACACCGATTGAATTCCCCGAGCAGCATACCCGCGTTGCCAAGGATCAACCCGAATATCGACCACTGCCCGCTCACTTCAAGGAAGGCGACCAGGGGCAGATGGTGGCCTGTTGGCAACTCGCTCCGCTGGACCGGCTCAAGATCCTGCTAACGGGAAAGCTGTGGTGTTCGATGTGGACGTTTCATAAACCGGTACAACCCCTGTTCTTTTCCGTGAACAAGGCGGATGTATTGGAACCAACTACCTAGCGTATAGTGTGTATCGTTCGCTCGTAAACAGCCCAATAACTGCTTGTAATGTAAGCAGTTATTGGGAAACGTAAAGTCTCTATGAAGTTCGAGTTAAATATCAACCAACGGGCCATCATGGAGCATGGTTTTGACCTCGACATGGTTGATGGGGCGATTATAGACTTTTGTTTGAATTTCTCGAAAACGTGCTGGTCCTGGGTGGAGGAAGGGACTACGTATTACTGGTTTCAGCATGATAATATCTGCACTCAGCTGCCGATGCTAAAGCTGAAACGCGATACGATGTACCGTCGAATGAAGGCGCTTTGTGACAAAGAATTTCTAAAAGCACATCCCAGAAACAAACAACAGAACCAAAGCTGGTATGCGCTATGTCCTAATTCTTACCTGATAGAAAGTACCATCGGAAAAAAATCCGATGGTACGGATGAAAATCCGAAGGGTAGCCTCATTGAGCCTCAAACCATCGGATCAGAATCAGAACCATCGGACCAAAATCCGAAGGCCATCGGAAAAGAATCCGAAGGGGCATCGGACCAAAATCCGATGTATAAGAGAATAATAGAAGAAGAGAATAATTTAAACTTAACTAAAAAAAACGCGGGTGAAGCCGAAATTTTGGAGGTTGATGCCGAGGAGATCGACGCTGAAAATGCCCCTAACCCCCAGTTCCGCGCGCCCCCTTTCCCCACCGATGATCTGAGTGAGGCTGATCTAGCTGAATTGGACGAGTTTACCAAAAAACTTCACTCCGAACGACGCGTTATTGAGCACCTCAGCAAGCATCATGGGCTTAGAGGTGAAGCCGCCCTGCAATGGATTTCGCTCTTTGTCTCGGAGCAATGGGCTACCAAAAACCTGACAACCCGAAGCTACCCGGAGGTTTTAAAACACTGCCTAAACTGGATCAAGGATCAACTTTTACGACTTCAAGCTGATGAACAACGCCAATCGAAACCTACAAACCACCGGCAATCAGGGAATCGCCAAAGCACAGCCGAAACCGGAGCGGGAATTGATGGACTCGCTGAAAGGTACTTCGGCACTTAAGCTCAGCGAAGCCAAAGAACTCTCGGAAGAGTCGTATATGTCCCTGATTGCTTTGCAGGAATCGGTTACCATCGAAAAGGCAGCAACGGCGTCAACTGTTCAGCAGGTCATTGGCTTTCACGGCAAGCCGACCGTACTTAAACTGGTCTGTGCCATTCTGAAGCTGTTCAACGATGGTTTGAATACCTCCCTTCGGATGGATGCCCGTCAACTGTTTGAATACGCTCTGGTGTGGTGTGGTGAATTTCCTAATGAAACCGTAAAAGATCTGATTCTGTGTTTAAAACGGGTAAAAGCGGGCCGATATGGGCCAATTTTCAACCGGATTGACGGAACGGTTGTGTCGGACTTCTTTCGGAAATACCTGCTGGAAAAAGCCGAATGGGGTGAAGAGCAAAACCGGAAATTCAAATCCGACATGATTCAGACCGGCAATAGTTTACTGGCCAGTTTGGGTCAGGAAAAGATCAAAGAAATCAAGCTTTTCATTCAACGGGCCAAACTGCATAAAACCCCGGAAATCACGACGCCCATTTCCAGTGATAAAAACTTTGCCAAGTATTTGGCCGAAAACGCGGAGGATATTGAATTCGAGATTTTGGAAGATCTCGAACGCCGGTCCAAAGCTCAAAATATACCCGATGTGCTGGCCATAGTGGAGACCGAAAAAGCCCGTCGAAATCAAGTTGAAGAACCTGTAGACTAACCAATCAACTCACATCCTGCCCCTTTTTCCGCTGGCTTCGCCCGCTTTGGGCATGTACTCTCTAATCTGTCAAAATCATGGCTAAAAACCATCAAAACGTCACTAAATCCAACACCAAAGGCTTCACCCCAATGGCCGAAAAGCTAGACCCGTCTGACATTTCTGGCCTGATTCCCTGCCCGCTGACGGGTAAAACCATCTTCGTGCCCAGGGTGGTGTATGTCAAACCGCATCAGTTGGCATTGAAACGCGCCAAGTATGCCGCCCTGGGCCAAACGCTACGGCTGCCCGCGCATCTGGCGAAGGATCTGGCTGAAGTGGACGCGCCCGTGGCCCAAGATAAAAAACGCACCATTCGACGCTACAAACAGCTATGAACGACTATCAATTTCTCAGGGAGTATCAGGGATTTCTATCGGAAAAGATGGTACCAACGCCCAAAACCGGTTTTATGGTTAATCGGGAGCAGATTCACTCCATTTGTTTTCCGTATCAGGCCAATGCCATTCAATGGGGAGCCGAGGGAGGCTGCCGGGCCATCTTCGCTCACTTTGGACTGGGCAAAACCATCATCCAGTTGCAACTGGCCATGCTGTGTTTAGCGGGCCGCGAAGGGAAAGCCCTCATCGTTTGTCCGCTGGCTGTCAAACAGGAGTTTTACGAAGCCGCCCAGATGCTCGACACGTCAATAACTTATTGCCGAACGCAGGCGGAGGTGGAAGCTACTCAAACCCGCATCATCATCACTAACTATGAGCGGGTTCGGGATGGGGATATTCAGCCGGATTACTTTGTGTTTGCCAGTCTGGATGAGGCTAGTGTGCTGCGTTCCTACGGTTCGAAAACCTATCAGGAGTTTTTATCTAAATTCCAGGCGGTTCAATTCCGGTATGTGTGTACGGCCACGCCTTCGCCCAACAAATACAAAGAGCTGATTCACTACGCGGGATTCCTGGGCGTGATGGATACGGGGCAGGCGTTGACTCGGTTTTTTAAGCGCGATTCGACGAAGGCCAATAACCTGACCATCCATCCCCACAAAGAGCGGGAATTCTGGCTATGGGTTTCTTCGTGGGCTTTGTTCATTACAAAACCCTCCGATCTTGGCTATTCGGATGAGGGTTTTGCGTTACCCAAACTGCACCGGCATTGGCATCTAATTAATCTACCCAAAGAGGAAAGTGCGGTAGATCGCGATGGCCAGTTAAAGCTCATTCGGGATGAGGCCATTGACCTGCGCTCCTCCGCTAAAGAAAAACGAGACAGTATTGATGCCAGAATTGTGCATGCCACCGGCATCGTAGACGGAGAGCCCTCTGATACGAGTTGGGTGATCTGGCATGACCTGGAAAAAGAACGCGAAAAACTAGAGGAAACGGCCGACCTGCTGGGTTGGACCAGTTTTAAATCCGTGTACGGCTCACAGGACGATGCCCTGAAGGAAAAACTGCTAATCGACTTCAAGCACGGCGATTATCGAATACTAGCCACCAAACCATCCATAGCGGGGCAAGGGTGCAACTTTCAGAAGCATTGTTACAGCGCTATCTTCTTGGGCATCACCTACAAATTTAACGACATTATCCAGGCTGTTCACCGGATTCAACGGTATGGCCAGTCGCACGAATGCCATGTCCATTTCATCTATACCGATGCGGAGGAACATGTTCGGCGTGAGTTTGAGGCTAAATGGCAACGGCATGATGAACTAGTGGCGACCATGACTGGGATTGTCAAGGAGTTTGGTTTATCCCAAACGGCTATGCACAGTGAACTAAACCGGTCGATGGGGGTGGAGCGTGAGCAGGTGAGCGGAGATCGGTTTACGGCCGTGCATAACGATTGTATTCTGGAGACGGCGCGTATGGAAGAAAACAGCGTCGGGCTTATTCTAACCAGCATTCCCTTTTCCAATCATTACGAGTACACGCCCTCCTACAACGATCTTGGTCACACCAATAATGATGACCATTTCTTTGCCCAAATGGATTTTCTGACGCCCAATCTGCACCGGGTCTTGCAACCGGGCCGACTGGCAGTTGTTCACGTCAAAGACCGGATCCTGTTTGGCTCTGTGACGGGTACGGGTATGCCGACGGTGAATCCCTTTCACATGAAAACCACCTTTCATTTTATGAAACACGGGTTTGAGTTTATGGGCATGATCACCATCGAAACGGATGTGGTTCGCGAAAACAATGGTACCTACCGGTTGGGGTGGACAGAGCAATGTAAAGATGGGAGTAAAATGGGGGTTGGCTCGCCCGAATACCTGCTGTTGTTTCGGAAGCTGCCCACCGATACCAGTAAAGCCTACGCCGATATTCCGGTGGTCAAAGCCAAGGAGGCCTACACCCGTGGCAAATGGCAGATCGATGCCCGCGCTAAGTGGAATTCATCGGGCGATACCCTGCTTACGCCAGAGGAAATAGCTAACTGGCAGGTCGATAAAATAGCTTCGGTGTTCATGGAGCGAAGCCGGGAAACGGTGTACAATTATGCTGCCCACGTCGAATCAGCTAACGAAATGGATAAGCGGGGCAAGCTGCCCGCGACGTTCGAATCGCTGCGTGTGGCCGCCCGGTCCGAATACGTCTGGGATGATGTGGTTCGCATGCACACCCTGAACAGTCGTCAATCCCAGCATCGGGAGGAGCAACACATCTGCCCGTTTCAGATCGATATCGTTGATCGGGCCATTGTTCGCTACTCCAACGAAGGCGATGTGGTGTATGATCCCTTTGGAGGTCTGGGTACCGTCGGCAATCGGGCGATTCCGTTGAACCGGCGCAGCTACTCCTGTGAGCTCAATCCTGACTATTTCCGGTGCAATGTGGCTTATCACCGGGAGGCTGAATACAAACGGAAGGTACCAACCCTGTTTGACCTACTTCAATCTGCTTAGGGTTATGGCTAAAATAATTGTCGTCTATGACCTGCCAGACCCTTTACATATGCTGGAAGGGGAAATCGGTGAACAGCAGTTGTGGGACATCCAACATTGGTTACAGGAAGATCTTTTGGGTACCGAACTGGAGCATACCCATCCCAGTTTGAACGCTCCGCTTTTCGAACGCATTTCGGTGATTTCAGAGGCCGACTATACCCTGTCCAATCGAAGTGTTTGGCAACGAGGAGCATCTAACTAAACAATTATCATGGCAAAAGATTCTAAAATTGAATGGACGCATCACACCGCGAACCTTTGGTGGGGTTGTGAAGAGGTGCATGAAGGCTGCGATAACTGCTACGCCAAAGCCTGGGCAAAACGGTATCAACCCGTTCCTATATGGGGTAAAGAAACGCCCAGAATGGAAATCAAGGGCGTTTGGAAAGCCTTTGAGAAATACCAGCGACTAGCCGAGGCTGCGGGGGAAGTGCATCGGGTGTTCGTGGGATCCATGATGGATATCGCCGAAAAGCCAATGTTTCTCATAAACCGACTGGGCGTTCAGGCTATCGATGTGAATGACAACTCCCCAATTGATAACACTCATATTCGGCAACGTTATTTTAATGAGGTCATTCCATCGACGCCAAATCTGTTGCATCTTTTATTGACCAAAAGGCCGTCGAACTTCAATAAAATCATTCCCGAACGCTGGAAGACATCTCCACCGGCCAACGTGATGTTCGGCACCAGCATTGTCAAGCGGTCGCAATTGGTAACCCTTCTTAAACAGTTGAAACGCGTCAATGGGAAACGGTTTTTATCGCTAGAGCCTCAGTTGGAAAACATTCCCAACATCGACCTAAACGGGATTCACTGGGTCATTCAGGGTGGGGAGTCTGGACCGGGTAAGCGGCCATTCGATACGGATTGGGCACGGTCGATGAAGTATCAATGTCAAGTGCAACAGGTACCGTATTTCTTCAAGCAGGTCGATAAGATTCAGTCCATTCCTGATGATTTACACATCAGGCAGTTTCCAGTACTGGCATGAGTATTCGTCTCACGCGCGGGCCACCTGCCTGCCCCTGTTTTTTCACCCGTAAGAATCCTGACCTGGCTGGTTACTATGCACCTGGCAGTTCATTAATGGCTGGTCAGACCGGGATTCTTATCGGATTCGATTACCAACCTTCAAAAGCGTACAAAAACCTCGTTACTCATGAGCTACCGCGTTGCGCCCAAGCCTAAAATAGTCCCTGAGCTTGTCAAATTTATTGAAGTATTAAAACCACCGCCTTTGGCGGTGGTGATGTTGAATGGCTGTGCCAGTTTTTTTACCTTGTGGCATGGGCAAATATCGTCGATCATCGCACAGCTTTTACTATTGTGTCTACCACATTGTGTGGACTCCCAAATATCGATACTGTATCCTTCGGGAAGTGATTGCCGATATGGTTGAGGATAAAATACGCACAGTCTGTAGTTGGAAAGAAGTGGAGGTTTTGGAGTTGAATGTGCAGCCTGATCATGTGCATTTAATGTGTTCGATTCCGCCTAAGTGTAGTGTTGCAGAAGTATTGGGCACGATTAAAGGGAAGACAGCAATCAATATGTTTAAGGCATTCCCGAGTTTAAAAAAGAAACCTTACTGGGGAAATCATTTTTGGTCACGAGGCTACTTTGTAAGTACAATCGGATTGGATGAGGACAAAATTCGCCGATACATCAAGTATCAGGAAGATCAAGATAAACAAGAGGAAGCCGACGGGCGCCAAACCGACCTCTTCAACTAGTTATCCCCCTTTGGGGGTATTTTTTCATAAAGCCCCCACCTCTGGTGGGGGATACTTTACTATAATAGACTCTTTCTGTGGAGCTGGCGGCTGGACCGAAGGCGTTGAGCGGGCAGTTGATCGATTCGGCAACCGGCTGGCTGTGGTTATTGTCGGGATCAATCATGACAAACTGGCCATTGCCTCCCATGCAGCTAACCATCCCGAGACCATGCACTTTGTGGAGGATATTCGGGATAAGACCCTGCCCCGCCGAATTCTGGCCGTTGTTCAGGCTGCCCGAAAACTCTATCCCAATGCCGTTTTACTCTTTCACGGTTCGTTGGAGTGTACAAATTTCAGCAATGCCAAAGGAGGTAAATCCCGCGATGCTGACAGCCGCTCACTCGCTGAATTTATGCCAAATTACTTACGCGTATTGAAACCAGATCTGTTCACGGTGGAAAACGTTCGGGAGTTTATGGCGTGGGGACCCATGATCGCCAAGCCCGATATGAAACACACCTGGGATGGTCATGCAGCACCCGCCTGTCACATGATTTACGATAAGAAGAAAAAGGAGTGGGATTATCACTGGATACCGGAAAGTCGCACCAAAGGCCAGTATTATCAACGCTGGGTTCGTCAGATTCAGGATATGGGCTATCAGTTCGATTCCCGCTTATTGAATGCCGCTGACTTCGGAGCCTATACCTCCCGGCTGCGCTACTTCGCCATTTTCGCCAAAAAGAATATTCCAATTGTCTGGCCAGAACCGACCCATGCCAAAGTGGTTGGCAAGCAGGTACTGATGGGCCAGACTTCGCTATTCGATAAGCTCAAACCGTGGATGCCCGTTCGGGATGTGCTGGATTTTAGCGATGAGGGGCACAGCATCTTTGGCCGTAAAAGCAATATGGCCCTTCGCCCGCAGGACCGGGAGGATCTGGTTGAGAATACGCTGGAACGGATCTATGCGGGTTTACTGAAACATGTTGCCAATGGCGATGTCAGCTTTTTAAGCAAGTATTATTCGGGGAAACCGGAAGGGAAAAACATTAGTATCGATGGTCCTGCCGGTGCACTGACAACCTCCGATAGTCACGCGCTGGTAAAAGCGGCCTTCATTGTTCAGCGGCAAAATGATGTCGCTGGCCGAAGTCCCGAAGGGCGGATAGTTTCCATCGATGGACCTGCCCGCACGGTGACGACAACTGGCGGGAATCAGGAGCTGGTACAGGCGTTCCTTAGTAAATATTACGGCGGCAAACCCGAATCCAGAAATACAGGAATGGATGAGCTGTGCGGAACGCTGACAACGGAAAACCGCTGCGCATTCGTCCAGGCTAATTTTCTGGCAAATTATTATTCGGGTGGCGGCCAAACCACCTCCATCGATGAGCCATCGCCGACAATTCCGACCAAAGACCGGGTTTCGCTGGTGCAGTGTGAGCACTTTATTGATCAGCAGTATGGCAATAGCGAACCGGCGTCCATTGATCAGCCAGCGGGTACGTTAACGGAAAACCCAAAGTTTGGCCTCATCCGGACGGAACGATTTATGGCCAACTATTTCAGTGAAGGCTGCCAAACGCAGGATTTAAACGAGCCAACAACGGCCCTTACGACCATTCCTAATCAACGGTTGGTCAGTGTCGAACCCGTTGAAGGCTTTCTGCAGAATCCCGGTTGGTTCGGAAACAGTAGTGATCTGGATGATCCCGCACCTACACTTATCGCCCGTCAGGACAAAGCGCCGGTTTCGGTTGTCCAGTGTCAGTTGCTAATGAATAATCAACACGATAACGTACCGACTAGTGTTGATCAACCTGCTCCAACTCTGCTTACCGGCAATCATCACTATTTACTTAATGCTCAATTTAACAATACTCTACGTTCGATTGACGAGGTAGCTCCGACAATAACAGCCGACCGACACTATCCTTATTTAGTAGTGACCTCATCGGGCGAACTGGCCATTCAGATTCTGCCGGGTGATAGTCCCTGTACGATCAAGATCAAGCAGTTCATGGCTGCCTTTGGCATTGTGGACATAAAGATGCGTATGCTCAATGTGCCCGAACTCAAGCGTATTCAGGGCTTTCCTGATGACTACGTGTTAAAGGGCGCCGAAACCCATCAAAAGAAATTTATTGGCAACTCGGTGCATCCGTTGGTTCCCAAAAGCATGATTGAAGTTTTAGCCCCTCGGTTGAAGAAAAGGAGGTGCGTTGCAGCATGAAAAAGCTGACTAAATCCGATGGCCTCCGCACGGCCGCCTACCTCATCCAGATCGGCATTGAGCAACTTCAGAAAAGCCCGACCATGCGACGGCAGAGTAACATCAGCCTGGTCGATTTGCAAGCCGCACAGACAGTACGCAGGAAATTGTTAAAACAGATACACAAATGAAAACCAACTTTTTTCTAGTCGTTAACAGTAAGGGGAGTATCAAGGCGCTCAAAACAAAGCCCGGATTGAACTGGGATGAAATCGCTATTTCGGTCAGCTTAAATCTGCCTACTAGTTTATTTCAGAAGCCGCAGTTGAACGCCGTGATTGATGTGCCTGATACGGCTATTCAACCACTGACGATTGAAACAGATGTGGCCAATAATATTCAGGGTGCCATTGAACAGGCTACTGGCTATGAGGTTCGGCTTACGCTTAATACAACTCCAGAAAAATGAGACAGCTAAAATTCAGGCTCTGGCATACGAGTGAGTATCCCGTTGTCGAACTTCGCAATACCATGGCCTATCAGCCGAATCTCAGCCTGGATGGTGCCTATGATGCTCACATGCATGGCAATGGTGTCATGATGGAATTTACGGGCCAAACCGATATGGATGGCAAAGATGTCTACGAGGGCGATATTATTGAAACTCGCCACGAAGACAAAATGGAGCTAAAGGGGTTCGGATTGGTCTATAATGAAATCGCTTTTCGAGATGGGTGTTTTGGCCTTATTGGAGAAGTGACTTCGGAGCATGCCTGCTTCGCACAGATTGGTGAAATTAAAGATGCCAGAGTTGTAGGCAATATATTTCAGAATCCCGAACTGGTAGGCTATATGGCCGATCCGGAGGAACTGAAACGATGGGATGATAAACGGTTTGCACACATTCCAGATGTCGAACCAGTTGTGTCTGGTAATTTGACCAATTGGTTTGAGTATGAGGGAGCTTTTCGTCAATTGCAAAAAGCAGATGGATTCATTCCAGAATCGATTGAATCGACTGATTGGAAGTCGCTGCGAGAAGACTTTTTCAATAATGGCGAATCGGTTAAATATGCGTTTCAAACGTTCTTCTACGAAGAGTAAATTATGCGAATCATCACCCTACACCAACCCTACGCCACGCTGATGTTCCTCAAGCGGAACGGGCATGTACTCAAAAGCAACGAAACGCGCTCCTGGCATCATGAAAAGGTAAAAGGTATCATTGGTATTGCCGCTGCGAAAACAATGCACAAGTATGCCAAAGATCTCATGCTCACCTGGCCATTCTGCGAAGACCTCAAAGGTGTTCAGTTGCCACTAGGGGTAATACTTGGAACTGTTGAGATCGTCAGCTACCAACGCAGTGAGGATTGGATGAATGAATTTAGTAGTCCCAATTTGAGCCCTGAACAATTTGAGATTGAGGATCGGGAATTTCGGTATGGCAATTATGAACCTGGGCGGTGGATCTGGCGAACTAAGAACGCTACCGCTTTTGATGAGCCGATAAAGGCCAAAGGGTCGCAAGGCTGGTGGAGTTATGAGACGCCAAAAATCAATGCCAGTACTGGCCAATTGCAATTGTTCTAGGCAGGAACCGGTCGGCGAACGCCTTGTGGACGACTATTTAAAGTAACAGATCATCCAGGGTACCCGACGGCGGGATATGGGCAGTTGGACGTTGTCTTGCATAACTACATAGCTGGGGAATCGTAGAGTTGATCCGATCAACAGCCCATGCACGTAATCTGGATTGATCAGGGCGCTTTTATGGGGTCGTAAAAAGACCGGCCATTGTCGTTCAAACCATTTCAAGGTGCGGGCAGATAAGATAACCCGGCCATTCACCAGGTGAACCTGGCTGTAATTATCACTACCAGTCAGGTATAATACTGTCTGGGGATCAAAATAATCAACCGGCTTTGTTTTAGGTAGTCTTTTTCTCATACATACGACTTGGTGTGCAACCTAACCAATTGTAAGTACAAATCATATGACGAAAATTTTATCAACATACACCTATCTGGGGGATCGGATGACTGACCCTACCCTGAAAGGTCAGTTATGCACCGCAGTCATGAATGGAGACAAATGCATCAGGGGCACGAACGGCAACATGCTGGTTCAATTCGAAAATGGCCGTGTGGCGAATGTGATTGGCAGACTGCTCCGGAAAGTGAATACAGAAAAGCAAGCCACATCAAACTGACGTGGCCTGGTTGATAAAATCATTTACTACACTAACTAAACAATCAAACTATAACCTACAACCAACTCCCTGGCCATTCGTAACCGACAAGGGGACGTATTGTAAGCTAATGGCCCTTCTCCTTTAACTTGGCGGATTCCATGGTGGCAATTCGTGATCAGATAATAACTAAGCAGGTATGAAAAACATTATTGCAACCATTCCGCAAGGGGAAATTCAAGACCTGTGCATGAGCCGAAAATACGGGATATTTCCCAGAAAAATACGGGAAATATCCCAAAAACTACGGGAAATATCCCATTGATTCTTTTTGATATAACCGGCAATTTTGTATTAAATAAGCATTTTAATGTATTTTCTTGATAGTCATTATATAATTACAAACCCTTCCTTTCGAAATCACGTCTACTGTTACTAGACAAAAAAACTTAAGTGAAGTTTGAAATTTTTTTATTAACTATTTAAGCTTTATCAATTATGAAATAACTTATTATTACCTCTGATTGGTTGGTAATATTCCATGTATCTTGTGACCGCTTGATAACAGATTTTGAATAAGTAGCAATCCAAAGTTTTCAGTTGAAAACCGTATTGCATTTGAAAAGAAGTATTCATATACATCAATTCAATTTCTTTACAAAGACGGACAAAATTCCTCCGATAACCCAATTATATTTTCTGGTGTAACTGGCAGCTTACGTAATCGAGATTTCCTCAAAAGTTAAACAATTTCATTCTTATTCAACGCTTAAGTACATCTTTCAACTCTAAACAAGTAGCAAATGCCATGAAAAATCTATCAATTCCTACAACTGGTTGGATGGTTTTTATTTTAATGCTTGTATCATTATCATGCAAAGAATCTTTTGACGTAAGTCAACTTCAAAAGAACCAAGATGGTGTAGTTAACAATGGTGTATTCTTAGAATTTTCAAATTCTAAAGTTTACCAAGAGCAGTTAACTGCTCTGAAAACGATGACAGAAGAAGAAATGAACAAGTGGGAAAAAAATCTAAATTTTATATCTGTTCGTAGTTTCTATGATTTAGCTATTTCTGAGGATAAAAAATATATTGAGAATTTAACCATTGATCAAGCCACTAATGCGAATGGGGTTTTAAAGGATCCAAGTCTATTACATTCAAAATTTGTATTAGAGAATAAATCATCTTTTCTTTTTGATGAATATGGTCGCTCTTTCTGGATAAAGTCCCCTACGGCTGATAAAGCTCAGAATAGCGTTATTAACAAAGATGGACTATTGAAAGTAGGTGGCTATTTGATGCAGTTTACTGATATGTATACCAAAGTAATGTACGTTGGCAAAAACTTCTCCTCTAACGATTTGGAGAAAATAAAGTCAGCGATAACAACATCTACTTCTGATCGCATAAATGTTGCTATGAATAATTTTGTACAACATGATGCCAGAGCGAGGGATTCGAGAACACAGTTTTATGAAGAATCTGAAACTGAATCTACTAATCCTGCTGGAATCCATCAAAAAATAGCATTATGGACTGTTGCGTGGAATAATCCTGAATACACTTATGACCCACAAACGGATCAACAAACATTTAATGGGTATAGAACGCATGAAGAAATGAATATTAGAACATATTTTTGGGGAGGTTTATTTAATGGATCCGTATACAGTGACAATTGGCATGTCACTGGCACATTTGATGTAAATTGTGAAAGCGGCTATAGTTTGTATGGCCCCTGTCAACATCGAAGCTACTATTATAATAGTACACCAGGTCAATATACCTCAGGCGGTACAGCTGTTCTTGAGCAAAGGAACTCGCCCAATGTTTCTATGGATCAATATAGTCTTGATTATCCTATGCATATAACTAACCTCAATTTTTCGTTAAGCGTATCCGGCACTATCTGTACAATAACGTTTTAATATATAAGCTGTTTAAACTTTTGTTTTGATAGCATTTTTGGCATCCTGACAAAGGAGGGATTTTCGGAGGCTACAAAGAAACTCCCCACCCGAAGATTCCTTCTTTGTTGGTACGATAAAAAACACCGGTTATGAGTCATAAAAAGTTTAAACAGGTTCAATAAGTGAAACCCACTGAACTACAGATCAGAAACACCATTCAGGACATCAAAAAGCGCCTGAAAGATCCGCTTATGGATAAGCCTGCCAATAAGCCGGTTAAAGAGGGCTACACCGAGATTGTCAATATTCTGGTGGAGGGAAGGAAACCTATGAAGGTATCGATCAGCTGTCTACGTTACGCAGTCGGGCCATTGCCATTCTGGGTATTGATTATAATGTAGGCGCCTGTTCGCATCAGATCTTATTGGGGGTGCCTTTAAAGCAATAAGCTACCGCTTTAGGAAGTCCAGTTGAGGAATCTTTCCCAAATTGTCTCCGACAAACGAAGGCAACGACTTAGCCTTGAGTAGCTTCTCTTTGTTTTTCTCCACCCACTCCAGATAACCTGGATTGATGTCAGTCACCTCGTTCACACTGGTAAAGTTCGACGGCTCCTCGTCACGAAATAGCATCTGATTCAACTTGCTGAGCTCAGCTGGTGTAGCGAGGATGGAAACAGCATAACATCGGCAATTACTATGGTTCCCCCGGAAGACGTACGTTTTGGGGTAAATCCCCTTCAGGCTATCACATACATCACAAGGGTAGGGGTTGTTGCTCCGTTTCACTTCAATCCCAACCACGAAATCAAGTGCATTCCAGCGGAGTCGATCCGATTCCCGATAGGCGGAATTAATCTCGGTTCTGGCCAATCGTTGGGCGTTTTTATAACTACTGCGGTACACGCCTTGACCAGGATGATAGAGGCTCCCCGGTTTGGATAAAACCAGATTGCCCCGTTTGTTCCTCACCCGGTGAAACAGCTTATCAGGTTCTTGTAAATAGCCGCGCAAATCCTGACTCAGCTGATTGGTCGAGCGACCTTCGCCGAGTCCCACATCCAGCGCAAATTCAATCTCCCGTTTGAATTGAGAGGTGTAGTTGAAAACCCGATCTGAAATCGTTAGACCTGCCACTTTTCGGGTTTGAAACGCAGCCAATGCCTCTAAATTACGAGCATTGTACCGTTTCACGGCGGCACGCGATAACGACGTTTTACCCAGTACATACCCCACAAACGCATCGTTCTTTGCGTTGGCAAACTCCCATTGCGCTTTCTGGCCTGAGTAGATGGTGACAATGATTTGAGCCGCCAGCTTTTGCAAGAGGGCTTTGACCTGCTCTTTTACCTGGGGGTAATCGTCAAACTCGAATACCTTTCGAGGTTTCAGGGCAAGGTCTGCGGCTATTAGGGCGGCATCCCGAACGGCACTTTGGTAGATGACTTCCAGGCGGTGGGCATACTGCTCCACCTGATTAAAGTGGCGCTTGTTCCAGTCGGTGATGGAGAATTTACGATTACTCATTTAGGCGACTGGGTTAAATACATCAAGTTTATTGGCCTGCTCTTGCTCCTGCTGAATTTGCTTATATTCCTCTTCCACGTCATCCACAAGGCCCGTCATACCGACCGCTGTTTTCTGCGAAATGACCGGTTTGCCGCCCGTGGCTTCGCTTAATAGATCAATAATATCCTTCTCGTTGGTGATGATAAACGGAACGATTTTCGGCGCAATTTCCAGCTTCAGGGATTGTTTCCGCCAGGTCGTATTCAGTACGCCCACAAACGCTTTTAAGATGTTGATGCGCCGTTGCAGGTACGCATCCAATATTTCCCGCTTGTCCTGAACCTTCAGGTGAGCATCCATGAATAAAAACCGCATGGCGATGCCCGAAATGTCCAGCCCTTTCACGGAATCAAAGGAAAGGTCGGGTGTTTGCGATAGCCCATATATCAACCGAAATAGATTTTCTACCTCGAACTTGACCGACTCGGGCGCCTGGTCCCAGCTGATGTATTCGGCCTTGGCATCGCCTTCAAACTCCATCACTTTGCCCTGGGTACCCTTCGCCGAGAGGCCCATGATTTTGCCCCAGATGCCCAGAATCGGCGAACCGAAATAATCATTGGTATCGCCAAAATTGGACAGTACCTTTTCGAGTCTATTGATCATCGTTTCCACGTCATGCCATTCGACCCGATCCTGTTTGGCATACACCACCGGAATCTTTTTGAGTACATTGGGCTCTTTAGATTCTTCCTCCCAACCCTGCCCGGCATTCTTCCAGATGACTTTCTCTTCGTCGGTGTAGACCTCAAAGTACCTCACATCCTTGCCGTCCTCTTTTTGGGCAAAAGCCCGGCTAAAGGCAATCATATCGCCGGTTTTATCGAAAAATGGGTAGAGCATATCGCCATTCCAGGGCGAAAACTGCTGCACCCGAATTTTAAACGAAGTGGTAAAGCCATAATGATCATGACTTTCCTCAGTAGGTACCGGAAACCAGCATTCGGCCACTTCGGTGCACCGGGCTAAATCCCGAGCAATGCCCCGGTTGAAACTATCAATCTTATTATCGGAGAGCATCCGCTTGACGGCCGTCAGGATTTGCCCTTCGGTGGTTTCCTCATCGGCTTCACAGACCAGTTCCACTGGATTGCCAAACGTGAACGAGACCGTGGAGTTGACAATCCGTTTCTGTAGGGGTAAGGCCAGCCGGTTGACATACTCCAGTCGGGTAGTTGTTTCGTCCACCTTGATGGTTTTATTGGGACGTTTGGTTACGTCCATGATTTCCCGTTTATCGGTAATCTCATACTGATTGCGGTAATCCTCCACCTTGCAGTCTGGTACTGTGGCCGACAGGATTTTGATGGACTCCTCGATTTGGTCGGTCTGGGTAATTTGGGCGTATTTCATTGGAAGTAACCAGCGTAGGATGAATTATTTTGGGTTCCGGCATTCAAATGGTAATCAATGGCGTAGGCAATCAGGTCAACATACTCATCATGGGATTTGGCCGGGAAGCCCGTCACCTCCTCAATGACCTCCTCGTTCCATAGATCACTTACGAGTATCACCCGGCCACACTCAACCTTGGGCGAAGCCGTCGTTAAGCGCGTCGTCTTATCATCTTTCGGACTCGGTGTATTGGTAATGTTGAGGCCTGTTATGCGTCGCATCTGTTGAACTACGGATAATCCGTTGGCTTTGGGTTCAATGCGGATGGTACTGGCCGAGGTGTAGCCATTGGCTTTTGTCCAGGTCTTGACAAATTCGATCAGGTCAGGAAATTCCTTATACACCTTCACCGCACTGGTGATGAACATATCCTGCCCAATCTTGCAGGTCGCCATCAGACCTGTCGGGTCATTCTCGCCTGATTTTTCGGTAAACGCTGTATCGCCAAAAAAGACAATGGGTTCGTTTTTTCGCATCCGGGCAAACGTCTCCCGGTCAACGAAGCGAAACCATTCCTTTTTGATAATATTACCCCCATCCACAAAGGGGGATTGGCCGAATTGACCCGCGTAGGCCCGACTGCCCAAGTCCACCTGTGCTTCCTGCAAAACCTTTTGATTGAGCCGATTGGCGTCCAGTAAGCCATTTACGTAATACTGGCGAAGTTCAGACGGCTTGATGTCATCAGAGGCTTCTGCAGGCAGACAGATATGACGTATCGAATCGCCTTTTTTCTTGAGAATATAGCCCGTCGGATCTTCTTCATGAAGCCGCTGCATGATCAGGATAGTTGGCGTATTCTCCTTGTTGACTTTCCGTGAAGCGAGGGTTTTGGTATGCTCATTGGCTGACTTCCGATCCGCATCACTGGCGGCCTGGGATGGATTCAGCGGATCATCGTTAATGATGACGTGGGCGTGTTTACCCGTAATCGTGCCACCTGTTGAGGTTGTGTAGCGCGCACCGGTCTTTGTCGTTTCGTACATCGACTTGGCGCCTTTATCTTTTCGAACAACGATTTCAGGGAATAACCGTTTGAACTTGTCGGACAGAATAATATCCCGACTTTTGACGGCGTGTTCAATGGACAAATCCATCGAATACGAATTGGAAATGATTCGAATCGAGGCATCCTGTGTCCAGAGCCACGCCGGAAACATGATCGTAACTATCGTGCTTTTGGTGGTTCCGGGTGGGATGTTGATGATGAGGTCATAGGGCTTGGTTTCTCTGGCGACAATGGATTTGCTGAGCGCCTGCAACTCACCACACAGATAAGGAATGTGCCAGTTATAGACTGGTTTTTCTTTGATGACTACCGACCAGAAGGATTTGACGAACTCGAAAAACGAGTGCTGACAGGCGAACCGTTCGATTTCATCCGCGTTGGCGATAATTATATTATTAGGACTGCTCGACATTGCGAATCACATCAACAAGGTTTGATAATTGCTCAGGGGTAAGCTTTGCCGGATCAATGGCAATGCTTTTAGGGGTCATACTCCCATCACTAGAGGAATGATCATGTTTCTCTACCAGCTTACCGTGAATCTGTAGTGCAGTTTTAATGGCAGCATCAGCAGGATACATTTCTACGGATGGCAGCCCACGTTCATTCCATGATATCTTTTTAATAGCCCCCTCTTCATCAGCTTTCGCTAATTTTATAAGATCAACTGTTGGTTTTTCGACGGGTCGTGGCTCGGATTTGACAACACGGTAGGCTTTGGGATTAAGTTTCAGTTCAATCTCATAGCGCAAGATTTCCCGCTCACGGGCTTTATTAAGTTCGAATATTTTACCCTGTTCCTGTTCTGTTAGCCCAGCTCTATCCGAAAATTCATCGTCAATTTTAATTTGCAGGTTCAATTCTGCGATCAGGTCAGCTAGTGGCTTTCGTTCAAAGGTCGATTCCCATACCTCCTCCACCTTCATGTAATCATTTAGACGGGTTCGACCAATATCCGTGTTACGTTTAATGGCCTCTTCAACTGACATGCCATGTTTAGAATGATATTCTTTGATGGCGGCTTGGATTTCAGGATCCTGCAACAAATCGCGCGCGGTTTGCTTCGCCCTGCTTTTGGCATAGCCAGCCCGAATAGCCGCAGGTGCGCCTTTCCAGACAATGCAGTATTCTTCAACAAACCGTTGCTTCAGGTCTTTCATGACCGTTACTTTTCGTTACTTTTCGTTACCTTTTTGAGCTTGCTAGCCTATTTGAACTGTATGGGTTGCTCAATCTTCAACCGAGTAGCCAGTTCTGTATATTCATCAATCATTCCCGGGGTGATGGTTTGACTGGTTACCATAAACAGTTTTATCGTTCCTGCTAAATCAATTAGCCGATGTACATCGCGAAAGTCAAAGCGTTTGGCTGATTCGGCAGGAACAATCTCTTCAATGGGGATAAAATGAATTGGAGTGACATCGCCCGTTCCAGTTATGTTGCCGCGTAACTTGACTGAATCATCCTGAATGCCTACTATCGTGAAAATGACATCTTCAAAGACAACCCGATTGCCCTGATGTACAACCCAGCGTACTTTATCGCCTAATTGATAGTTGTTCATGGTCGAGCTTAGTTTTTAGAGACATAATACTTATTCAAGATGCGCTCATAGGCCGCTGGTACTTTCACTTCTGCTCCAGCATAGTCTTTGTCGAATTTTTCAGCCAGCTTTTTGTATTCCACGGCTATTTTGGTGTTGCGATTGATTCGATTAATGATAAACCAGCCACTTAGTCCAGTCCAGCGAAGCAATACCATGGCCACATAACTTAATTTATTAAGCTCATGTCGGATAAGCACTTCACCTAATGCCCTGTCCTTTTTGGACCAAGTTGATTTTGGATTCATGGGAAGTTGAGGTTACTGATAAGAAATAAATCCAAGATTAATCGAATCGATCCGTCGTCTGGTAAGTCTGCAAACCGCATTCCCTTCACGTGTCCCAGTATTTTGAGCTGTATTGCCCTCAATGGTGGTGAGTAAACCACCTTTCCCAACACTCTCGACTAGTCCAGTGTGGCCAGCCGTAGCGGAAAACTTCATTAAGAATTGCATACCGGGTTTGACCAATTCCGGCTCATCTTCCACCTGTAGGGAGGTGAGCCTTTTTAAACCTGATTCTTTATACCCTGCTAATGCCCACATATTGAGAACACCCGCACTTTTCGGACAGGGGTTTTTGATACCTAACTGTCTAGATGCTTGTTGAAAGCACCAGTATACCCAAGCACTGCACCATGGATAGCCGGGTGATAAGCCACATGTTTTTAAATATAAATCGACCTGTGGTCCACGATTCGAACCATGTGGCACCTCTGAAATGCCAATCTGACTTTTGGCGATGGCCAGTACTCGGGATGTGAGCGTAGCGCCCGGTAACGGGTATTCTTTAAACAGGGCATCGAAGGTGATTTGGCCGAACACGCCGTCAACTTCCAGCGGATTGCCGTTTCGATCCAGACTAGCCGCCTGGAATCGCCTGAGTACGTCGATCATGCCATAGCCTGGAATGGATTGATCAACTGCCCAGCCCAGATTCATTAGCTGATAGGCGTATGGGGTTCTAATAACTGGAGGGGTCATAGAAATAGACTAGTTTTGCATATCCTCAAAATGGGAACTAGAGGTAAGGCCATGCGCGATTTCGGTTGCTAGTGGCCTTTTTTTGTTATCTTTAAAGAAATTAAAAGTGAACAAACGGTGGTTGTTGAAAGGTCATTTGCGTATGCAGATGACCTTTTTGGTTTAGTCCTACCGATTCTGCTTCAGCATTTTCTCCTGATTGCGCAGTGACCGCATCTGGGCAATTGAATCCGCTTTAGCCCGATGCCGATTCTCTGCCTTCAGCTGTCTAACATCAACCACCAAATCACTCACTACCCCATGCAGGGATTTTACCTCATCCGCGAGACGGTACACCACACCCGCAAAGCCAATCTGTACCCGATTGCCGTCTGACTGACTTTGGGTATAACCCACGCAGGTGGCGACCAGAATGGACAGAATCAAACCAATCCCTAATTGGCGAAGGGCGCTATGCTTGACTTCAATTCGCTCTTCACGTTGGAGGGGGGTAAAACTTTCCGGAATGGGCGCCGTGTAGTAGGAGCCGACTACGCAGGAAAGCATGACGGCGATGGCGATCATAAATACCAGGCATGGATAGAGCTCAAAGCGGGGTATACCAAACGCGCCAGCGCTGTAGGCACTTCCGATCATGCCGACGTAGATGCCCCGTTTCCAGACTTTCGATTTGCTGTCTACGTTAAGAAGTAATGCCCCGTACTGGGCAAGGCCTGAGATGCAGGTAAAGACGATGTACATGGGTGTCTGATTCATTGGTCTGTTGGATTTTCATTATTCGTTGAGTTTTCCTGTTCCATGGCGTCCCATGTTTTGCGAAATCGCTTAATGTACTGCCAGACACTTTTGGACGAATTCTGGCTTTGCATCCACAGCCAGATGAACCGCTCCGAGACGGGAGCCAGTAGAAGCGTGGCAATACAGACAATGACAATGTGCCAACCCCAGATCATTAACAGGAGTCCAATGTACAGTACGACCGTGAACAGAAAGGCGTAGAACTGAGCGTAGACGCGCTGCATGATTGTTCCCATTGAATCCATCTTACCTTGTGTTAATCGGTAGGTTACGCCCGCAAATGCTAAAAAAAGTATTAAACCATATTCCACTTTCCATTCCATTCCGGCGGGCGTTGAGTGCTTACATTATAAGCATCAAAGATAGAAAGAACTTGTAATTTAATTAGCTTACTAATAATTAGTATAACAATCAATATGGCAAATTAATACAACCCCTTTAGAGCTTACATTATAGCTAGTAAGGCTTACAGGTAAATCCTTAAGTTATAGGCTGGCCTCAATGCTGGGAGAATGCGGTTGAATCGGAGGTAGGAAAGAGGTTTGGAATTAAAGCCTAGTCTACGATTTGAGGGATTATTAATAGGAGATAAGTGAGGAGGAAGGGGGCAAGAATGGCCGTTTTATATTTGTGCTTTTCACCAATGCCTTAGAGGGCTTATGTTGAGCGAGGTACTCATTTATCAGCACTGATTCAACCTTTACACCCTCATTTTCGTTGGGCTGAACGATCTCCTTCGGGACATGCGGCCTGTCTCTAGAAACTCAATCGTACAGAGTGAGACTACATTTTTTTTCTGTCGTTCGAGTTGGTAATCAAATAGTTTTGAATACTCCTTCATATTGCCAATGTAATATTATAGGCTGTTAATGTGCTGCTCAATTAGCTCAGTTATTTTGTCAAACGGAACACAAACCGAGAAACCAGAATTTGCGATTTCAACATTTTTTATACGTTCTCTATTATTGTACCATATCGTTTCATAGGGAATATACTGAGAAACTAATCCAATGACTCTAAAATACCCATCTTCGCCTTGTTCAATAATTGGTCCCCCGGAATTTCCTTGATAAGAAGGGCAATCGATAATAAAAGTTCCCTCTTTCATGTTCACTCCCGATATGATTCCTTTCCTTATCAATGGCCTAGTGATATCAAAATACTTACTATGTGTCAGCCCAAGTGACGTTGGATACCCCATTAGATAAACTTCATTTGCAATCCCTATTTCAGCAAGGTTCCGTGTTGCTTCAATGTCCAACGACGTTATGTGTTTGGCTGATTGTTCCAATACGCTTACTGACGGTTCAAGTTCAAGAGTTGCTGGACGCTTATAGTTACCAGTTTCAAGCTTTAAATGTCCGGCTGGCTCAGAAAGATGCTGATTTTTACCCAACAAGATTATGCAAACGTCCGAATTTGCGGATTTGAATATTTTAGCTGCTGTTAAATCAATTTCAAATGTGATGGTGCCATTTCCTAAAGGTGAAGATGGACAAGTAGCAATCAGAGTATCACCATAAAGCTTGTCATCTTCATTATAGAAAACATGCTTAGCTGAAATCAAAAAATTGAAGCCTTTATATTTTAAACGAAAGCCTGAACCTTTAGATTTTCCACGATCAATAGAAAGTAGAATCGAATAAGAAAAATTGTCCTGATGAATTTTCATTTAGTAGAGTATCTTGTTTTAATAGCCTGTTACTCGCCGAATGCCGCACTTTCAATACAAAATACGCATTTCGCGTTGTGTATGCTATAGTTTTCAAGCCGGACTGTTGGGGCGTTTACCCCATCTCTAAGATGTCACCCTAAAAATCTAAACTTGCTCAACCGGAGCGTTTCTCGTGTCACACGCAACCTGCCTAACCTGTCAAAACCCGAATTATGGGGCGGTTGACAAGTCAACGGGAACCTCCTTGTGAGTAAAAACCGCTCAGTTTTGGGACGTGCCGCCTGTCGTATAGACGCTGGCACACGAACCCATTTTGGACGTTCCACCCAACGCCAACGGGTGTTGATGGTGGGTGCGTAACTCAACTGAACAACCGTACCTGAACCTTTACACACCCGTTTGGTTGGGCTGAATTCCCGACGACGGGACGAGAGTCCTGTCGCCGGAAGCCCGCCCACGCGGAGCGAAAAGCATTATTTATATTTGGTTGTTCATCTCTTTCATGAACAGTGAGTACAAATATTTCTCAGCCCCTAATTGGTCAAAAATACTTTCAATATCAGCGTAACCTGTGATGGGAGTTTCAGGAGCGAGAATCGCACCAGTCATCTTCGCGATTGCATTTATTTTAGTGTCTCCACTGCTGACCATTGAAATCCATACAGTAGTGAGTTCGTCAAAAATTCGATGCAGAAAGTACGTGAACTCAACAGCTTTAATTGCGTTCTCGTCTCCTTGAGAGGCCGATTTGACATATTGAGCGAAATCAGAGTATCTGCTTGTAGATACTTTTTTGTCTGATTTAATCAAAGCTTCCAGTACTGGTACTATTTCATGCTGAGCAACTTCCGCATATTTGAGTTTATTGTTTTGGTAAGCAATTTGCCATGTAGGGTGCGTTTGATTAATGACCCGTGACCACATTTTGTCTATCGTATATTTCCGATAGAAAATATTCATAACAACTTTTTGTGGGTATTCTGCTGGTGAATACCTTGCTTTCCACATAGTTAGATGTTGTCTTGCATCCTTGAATGTATTCGTTAAATCTACGTTCATGTAGTTGATTTTTTTGAATAAATAGAATTTAATTTGACTGCATTAGGGGCGTTCGCTATATCAACCGAAAGCTGGAAATGGAAGCTTAAACATACCTTGTGGGGCGTTCACCCTGTCGCCCGAAAACTGGAAGTTGAAGCAATTTATGGTCTAGCACCCAACTAATTTTTGTACGCAAACCCACTAAACTATATTAACCTGACAATCAAGGAGAAATAGGTTAGCCGATAAAGCTTTTCCAAGCCCACAATTACTCCTCTTCTCCCCTTACTTCCTACGGGAAAAACCCCCTTTTTTTAGAGAATGATAGTTTTATACAGACGAACTTAAAATATGTAGCTAGATCAAATATTGCTACTTGTAGAATTCTAGCTACTTAACTAGATTTAAGTCACACCAATAACCTTAACTCCTTATGCGTCAGTTTCTACTTATATCCGCTTTCTGGGCTATTTCCTTCATTTCTTCTGCTGCCCAAACAATTACGCTAACACCTACAGCCATCAAAAGTCCACTGGCGAATACAAGTGGCCTGAGCTTTACCAATCTTAAAAGTACCTCACCTGCTGCGACCTCCAACGGTAAACAGTTGTCAGTAGATGCTTCCGGTAATGTCATTCTCACTCTTGATGCAAATGCGGCAACTCAAAATTGGCAATTGACGGGTAATGATATTGCTAATACCAATCCTGGATCAGTGAAGGTCACTAATTTATTGGTAGGTAATGCTTCCATTGCTGTAGCTGGGACAATACGCTGGAATGGGACTAATTTCGAGGGATATAATGGTTCAAGTTGGATACTGTTAACCCCAACAGATACGCCTGTTAATCATTACACAACCGCCGTTCAAGCGATAGGCAATACCTATAGTACTCAACCTTGCCAAACATCCTGTGCTAATATTGGGTGTACTTCTACTGTGGATAGCTTTGGGACAACCTGCCAAGGCCAAAGCGGTGAATATGGAAATAGTGCTCCGGTAGTAGTGGGAACGGGATATAGATGCTATAAAAACAATCAAGACAAAGGTGTTTTAGCCCAATGCCTGTGCAGATGCCCAAAGTAGTTAATAATACTCGTTATGTTAGCTGGATAGATGAATCTATCTATGCGTAAGTGTGGACGCAGTGAAAAGGCCCGACAACATACAGATTGCTGTCGGGCCTTTTCTATATACTGCTAGTTGAAACCGGCATTAGAAAGGGGGAGAGATACGGAATGAAGCTACGTGGGTAGGGGATGATGAGTTAAGTATCTCTTAAAAAGAGGGTATTTTGAGATAAGTAATTCTTGACTACTTATATAAGTATATATCCATTTAAGTACCGTTAAATCAAGTGATTGATATTGAATAATACGTATCATTAGAACGTGTTGGGGAATTATCTTTTGTGATCAGGTTCGATTCGCTGAAGCATTAGTTGGATGTTAGCCAAATACAGCCAGTTGACCGAAGATAATAACGTATACTCATAATCTTTGACGATGCGACGGAAGTAATTCGTCCAAGCAATACTGCGTTCAACGACCCAACGTTTGGCAACCGGCACAAAACCTTGGACCGACTTAGGCCGCGAGGCCTTTTCAAAATCAATGCTCCATTGGGCCAATGATTGGGCAAAAACGCCATTATACGACTGGTCGCCATACACTTTTTCTAAGCGTTCTCCCGCTCGCCAAAGTATATCCCCAATCAGCGAAATAGCAGCAGGACCATCGGCTTGATTGGCAGCGTGAACCGCTGCTACCCAGAGTCGACCTTGGGTATCGACAACCAGTTGTCGCTTGCGTCCATTGATGCGTTTGTTGGCATCGGTACCTCGGTATTCGTTGATCATAGGGTTTAGCTTAACACTTTGTGAATCAATACATAGTACAGAGGGATACGCTTCTTTTTTGATTCGCTTTCGATCCAATTGATTCAGCGCTACATTGATTCGCTCGAGGGTGCCATCCTGCTTCCATCGCTCAAAATAATAATAAACGGCCTGCCAGATAGGCCATTTCTCAGGTAAATTACGCCATTGAGCGCCTGTGCGTAGCAACCATAAAATGATGTTCACCATTTGACGTAGATTGTGTTTACGCTTGCGTTTGAGATCAAAAAAGGAGGAAATTGCGTCCCATTGAGGGTCGGTCAGTTTCGTATACTGTTTGGGCATGACTTTGTCGTTTGGCGACCACAAAGTTGGCACGACTCTCAACCTTTCTCAATTCCCCAACACGTTCTTAAAGTAGCTTTGGGTAGATTGCAATAAGCTTATACACCATT
>NZ_WPIN01000011.1 GCF_009754945.1 Spirosoma arboris | reverse complement strand
ATAGGTTACAAATAAGGGACAAATTATTAATAGAGCATCTGCCTCAAAGTATTTAAAATCCAGAGTTAATGGCTTTTTCAGATATTGGTTCAGTTTGGAGAAAATGGGATTTACATGTTCATACTCCTTTTTCAGCTTTAAATAATGGATTCGGTTCTAATTGGGACGTATATGTAAAAAATCTTTTTAATGCAGCACTCCAAAACAACATTCATGCTATTGGGATTACGGATTACTTTACCATAGAAGGGTATAAGAAATTAAAAAATGATTACTTAAATAATCCAGGCAAACTAAAATTTTTAGAATTTGATGATGAAGAAATAAATCGGATAAATTCAATATTAATTATACCAAATATTGAATTTAGACTCGATATTCTCATTCCAACAAAAAAAATAAATAATAGGATTAATTTTCATGTTTTATTTTCAGAAGAAGTACCAATAATAGATATAGAAGAAAATTTTTTACACGAGCTTGACTTTGTTTACGAAGGTAATCCTCAGAGTACGGATGAACTTCGTAAGCTTAGAGTTTCTAATTTAATTAGCTTAGGTAAAAAACTTAAATCCGAGCAGCAAGAATTTAGAAATGATTCAGATCTAGTAGTAGGTATGACTACTGTCGTTGTTAATGCTACGCAGATTTGTAAAGTGCTAAATAAAAATATTTTCAAAGATAAATATGTACTTGCTATACCTGCTGATGAAGATTTAAATCAAGTTGATTGGAGAGGCCAAGGTCATAATACAAGGAAAGTATTAATTCAGAAATCAGATTTCTTAATGGCCTCTAACCCTAATACAATTGCATGGGGACTTGGCCAGAAAGCAACTGATATTGTTAAAGAATTTAAATCAATTAAGCCAAGCATATGGGGTAGTGACGCTCATAACTCTGCTGAATTATTTGTAAAAAATAGAGATAGATACTTATGGATTAAGTCAGAGCTTAATTTTGATGGATTAAGACAAATTATTTACGAACATAGACGTGTATTTATTGGTATAGAACCTGAAAATAAAAAACATGTTGAGCTTAATACGACAAATTTTATAGATAGAGTTAAGGTAAATAAGATAAATAATGTAAACTTAAATGAAGAATGGTTTGATAATATTGACATACAATTAAATCCTGGCCTTATTGCCATTATCGGTAATAAAGGAAGTGGTAAAACAGCATTAGCAGATATAATCGCTCTCTGTGCAAATGCAAAAAAACCTAAATCATTTCTTAATAGCGAACGATTTAACAAATCGCCAGAATATAAAGGGAAGCAATTTAATGCTACAATACATTGGCGCGATGGTAAAATAAATAATGTAACACTTTTTGATAGCCCTTTAGAGTCTAGCCCTGAAAGAGTAAATTATATTCCTCAAAGTTTCTTAGAAAAACTTTGCCTTCCCGAAACTAGTAAAGGCCTTTTTGAGAAAGAAATTAGGAAAATTATATTTTCTAGAATACCTAATGAGAAGCGACTTAACAAAAACTCACTAGATGAAATAATTAGCTTTAAAACTGAAGCAATTAGAAATAATATTGAGCAAACTAAATCTGAACTAAAATTATTGCATGATGAAATATTAGAATTGGAAAGTCAAAATAAACCTGAATATAGACAAGAAATATATGATAATATTGATGCTGTAAATAAGAAAATATTAGTATTAATTGAGAAAGAACCAATTGAACCTAGTTATGTTCAAAGTGCAAATGTGTCAGAAGAAAATATTCAAATTAATAACGAAGTAAATGAATATAGAGCCTTACTTGAACAAATTGATGAAGATATTGATCAAACTAATCACGAGAGAGAACGACTATATCTTGAGATAGAAAATATTAATAAATCGATTCAGTTGTTCTCATCTTTTAAAGACTGTATAAATAGATTTGTATCACAACAGAAAGGTTTTCTTGCGATTAATCATATTGATATTGATTCAATATTTAAGTATAAATTAGATTATAGTGAACTAGAAAAACTATTGCATAATAAGAAAGACGAGTTAGAAGTAATTGAAAGTAAATTGGATTCTTCAATAGTTTTTGATGAAAATTTTTATTTAGAAAATGAAAATTATGTTGAAGACTATAGACCTACTCGAGCTGTTAGTTTATATAAAATTAAAGCTGAAATTGAAAACGATCTCACTATTTTACAAGATAAGTTAGATCAACCAAGTAAAGAATATCAAGGTTATTTGGGTAAAGTTGCTAAATGGAATCAAGACTTAAGCGATTTGCGTTCAGAACTAAGTAAGTTGGAGGCTGATCGGGAATATGTTAATTTTATACTTGAGCACCTATTAACTCATTGTTATAAACAACGTGAAGAACTCCTTGTAAAACTATTTTATCAGAAGAGTGAAATTATTGCTGTATATAAAGAGTTGTATGAGCCTGTATTAAATTTTAAAGAAAATTATAAAAAACAACTAGCCTCATATAAAATTGATTTTGATGCTGCGTTTGCCGTAAATGGATTTGCTGACAGATTTGATAGCTTTATTAATTATGCTAAATCAGGAAGTTTCTACAGCAGAGATATTGCAAGTAAAAAAATAAATAATTTATTGAACGATACTAATTTCAATGATATAGATGGAGTTGTTAATTTTGTTAATAATATAACTAGAGATTTGCTTTATGATACTCGAAATGAAAAATTCTTTGTTGCAAAGAATATTCAAAGTCAATTGAAGTCAAATGTTAGACCGGAAGATGTTTACAATTATATATATGGTTTAGAATATTTAGAACCTATTTTTCAACTAAAATTAGCAGACAAAGAAATTTCATCTTTATCTCCAGGTGAAAGAGGAGCACTTTTGCTTATTTTTTATTTATTGTTGGATAAAGACCAATTACCATTAATTATAGACCAACCTGAAGAAAACTTAGATAACCAAAGCATTTTTTTGGTTTTAGTGCCTTTTATTCAAAAGGCTAAGGAGACTAGGCAAGTTATATTAGTGACTCATAACCCCAATCTAGCTGTTGTTTGCGATGCAGACCAAGTTATTCATGTTAAAATTGACAAAAATGATAATTATAGGATTACTTGCACGGCTGGGTCAATAGAAAACCCTATTATTAATGAATTAATTGTGGAAGTATTAGAAGGCACTTTCCCTGCTTTTGATACTAGAAATTTAAGGTATGGTGTAACGAGGTCGCGTCTGTATAGAGTAAGTAATCGTGAATAATTGATGATCTTTTAAACTGTCAACTTTTGAAATTTATTATCTTACTTACTGTTCTACTTTAAACAAATTTAAATATTATGACACACGAGCAGAAAAATGAAGCTTTATTAATTTTAGGTTTAGGCGTAGCTAAAACTATAGAGAACTACACAGAGAATGCTTTACTCACTAATTCATGCTTTATTGCTGCTGATAGATATGCATCACTCACTACTACAAATGGCCTATCTACTACTCTTAACATTCCAATTGAATTAAGACTCGATAATGAAGTTGATGTTCAATTTACAAATGAAGAACTTGTGAGTAAATATACATCTGACGTTTTAAATATTATTTATAGAAATTATTTAATTGCTTCTATCTCACTGGTTGATGCGACTTTGGAGGATTTATATGAGTATTTTATACAAATGATTGATCCAAATATATCCGATTTAGATCTAGAAAAACACATTCGAAATTCTTGGACAAACGATAATTTGTTGAATTTCTTTATTGATCCTGGGAAAGTAAATTTAAAAAAACCTGAAAGTATGAATATGGGTTTCGTTGAGGCATTTATTCGATACTATGAGTTGAGAATAGTAAGACATACACTATTACATTCATCAGGAAAGCTATCTGATAAAAACCTTTCGAAACTTCAACTGTACCTTGATAACACTCCAGTTGAAAGACAGGGTTTTGCACTAATTAAAGTACCAATATTTGATGCTGAATGGAAGATTAATTTAACTATAAATCATGTGCTTTCTATTAGAAAATATTTAGATAGATTTTTAATGTATATTTTTAAATCCGTTGGTGAATGCGAAACTTTGCCTGCATAATGATCGGTGAAATAGGCTTTAGAATATTTATATTCTAAAGCCTATTTCACCGATGGAAAGAAAGGGCATTTGAAGTTATTTAGGTGAGAATAAATTACTTCAAATGAAATTGATTAGCCTTCTCTTTAAGAATATTTTCAAATATGCATTATAGAAAGTTGTTAGCTCGGTTTTAGATGTTTTAATATTTAACTAGATTCTGCCAAATTTATTTTTGAAAAAAGTTAGCATTCCTCCTTCATTGTAATTTAAGTTCCCATTAATTTCCTTCGCTAACAAATCTCGGTAAGTGTTTACTGATATTACTTCGCTTACCTCCTGCTGCTCGTCGTCTTTATCATTTTCTGGCAATTGTATAGGTGCCGGTGTCGTCTCGTTCTTTTCTGATTTTATTTCAATGTATTTCACCAGATTTTCAAAGTGATTCTTTTTTGTTATGTCGATAATACCTGTGCCTGGGTTGCCATTTACCTATGTTACATAAGTATGTCCCATCTTTTCACGGATCAAATCCACTCCAGCAAACTCTAGTCCTACTGCTTTGGCTGCTTTGATGCAAATATTTGTCTCTTCAGCGCTTAAGTCAATTGTACGACCATATCCACCTTTGGATAAATTCGCCCTAAAATCGCCTTGGCTGGCCGTTCGCTCCATTGCGGATACTACTTCATTTCCAATCACAATAGCACGTATATTGGTAGGCGTGCCACTACTGCTGTTATGGACCTTGACGAAGGGTTGCGAGCCGATGAGCTGTTTGGCAACCACAGGTAAACCTCCAGCTTTCTCAAAGGCAACGGCTACATGGTTCGGCCATAAGCCAGGAAAAAAAATAGTTGGCCCAAAGTATATTGATAGACGTCATGCAAAAGTACTTGAGGCAATTGGCCTACAGGGAACCGGCCAGGACCTATATAATTGAAATCATACCGGTGCGATCGCCCTTTGGGAAGCTACTCAAGATATTGATTTGATTAAGCGCCAGTGTCTCCACCGCGATATAAAACAGACAAGAACTAGGTTAAAACGGATACAGCCCGTTTTAACCTAGTTCAATAGGGGCCCAAAGCATTATTTAATAGGACTCATAGGTAAACGTCGTTATTCCACTCTGATTCCCATTTACCGTCGTGGTGAGCTTAGTCGGTAATCCCTGTGCATTGTATTCGTAGGCATAGGTCGTATTGGGTACTGCCCCTCTCCCCGCACTCTGAAGCGTTAGGATGTTGTTTCTGGAAAACCGCAAACGTGCATTAATTTGAGGGTCCAGAAGGCCGTAAAAAGGATTGATTTTATCGTCGTAGGTAAAGGTGTTGGTATAAACATCACCATGACCTGCCGAAGTAAATACATTCTCTTTAGTGATGTTCTCGCCCGTATACTCATAAGAGGCACCATTGATGTCGGGAGCATCTGAAAAATCTGAAATTCTTGTTAAACGCCCAGAGGTATCGAAGTCATAGGTATACTTACGTACCGGTACATTGAAAAAAATCTTTCCAGTGTTGAAACGCCCGTATTCTGTTGCTAAAAAGCTAGTATTACTGAGCACTGGCGGGAAAACAATAACAGTACTGTTGGCTTGAGCACTATTTCTGATATAAAAAACATTGGTGGCATATGGGTCGGAGTCGGTGAGGACTCGTTGAGGATCGCCATGCATAATACTACTTGTGATCTGATTACGGGTAATAGAAGCGGGTTGATTCTGACTATCATAGTTGTAGGTAACCAAGGTTGTACCGTCGTTCGTAGTCTTTAACCGCAACCGTACCGGAGAGAGAGAGCCGCCCAGCCGATGGTCGTTGCAACTAAATAGGGCAATGGGTACTAGTAAAAGAATAAACCAAGCTTTGTAAGTAATTTTCATAAGAAATGGTTGATTGTGCGATGCAAATTAAGTTTAATTAGGAATTCAGACGCTGTGACGTGATTTGGTAATACTTTGATAATAGGATTAGGGCTAAGATGATAAAGTACTAGTGGGTTAAAAAGAATAGCTAGTAGCAATAGGCGATCACTACACGTCTTTATAGGAGGAAGTTTTAAAAGGTAAGGGCTTACTTTACACTTTCCACAAAATGAACTCATCCATCACCGCGCGGGCGGCCCGTCTGATCGACACCGTCAATATTGTAGTTTTCAGTACATACGGAAATTACAGGGAGCAGACATTTCCATTAGTGTGACTCAACACGGCGATCCCTATGAGAATGCTATGGCTGAACGGGTCAATGTGGGGCCGCCCGTGCGGCATTCTGTAGCTCATTTAACGGATCAACCATTAAAGAAACATTGGAAGCCCAAAGTATACAAACGAGGCAAAGGCATGATCTCTACCGAACCCCAAAACAACATTGACCAATAATTACTCCCCAAAAACTGACAACCTAATTTCAGGGCAATGCAGATTATTTTACGAGTGTAGTTCCATCATAACACTTGTAACAAGTAGAAAAACGCAAATTTTATGAATACTAATTACTGACTGCGAATTGCTGCCGATAGCTGCTTGCTATAAGCTTCTTTATAAAGACCGCTCCGGGTACAAATATTAGTTTCAAAAAAACGATGCTCATTTATAGGTTTATCCCCCTTGAGATTGGCCGTGGAGAAAACTACTATTTTACTATGGACTTTAAATCGGATACCACAACTTGCTTCGTTAAGATTAGTCAAAACGACTACTGTATCAGGTCGCACATTGCCCTTAAAGATTTTTTTGACCTTAATTAAATAGGCTCTCATTTGGCCCGCCCCCAGGTCAGCATAAGATTCAGCTAGTACAGTTCCTGTAAAAACAGCCGGTGTACTTTCTATACTTTCCTTGATTGTGCGATTTACAGCTATGCTACAAGTACATCCATAGCTATTACTAATAGCTAGCAGAGCCATTAAGAACCCGATACATGTTAATGAACAGAGATTCATAAAACAGTGTGCAATGTTTTATATAAGTGAAGGTTATGCTAACCGATTGGTTTAGATCTATTCATTTTTTCATTTGGCGATCTATTTTCCGACGTTCTTTCCGATACCAAAAGAACAAACTTATAGTAAACCATGCATTTTTTAACCAGCGCTTTATTAACGTCCATTTTAAATTCATTTGGTTAAATACTTAGGATGAAAAGCTAATTATGTAGTTGGAGAAGTGTGTATATGATAAGCTAAAGCAAGAACTCATAGGCTGCTACTCCCATTTTACGCCAAACTATATGGTGTTGATTTTTGCTTATAACTATCTGATTTAAAATATAATATAAAAATAACAAACCGTATTCACAAGTTGTAAAAACGGTTTGTTAGGTTCGATACACGGTGGGAGCAGACCAACCTATTCATCGACAGTTGACTAGTCAAACCGTTAAATAAAGTCTATAGGATTAACTGAAGATTCTTTATTACTGAAACAATAGTGACATAAATAATAAATCTGTTTTGTCGTATACTGCGTAGTCATATATGATAATTATACTTTCCACTCCATTGATTTATTTCTATTATGAAGCGATTAGCTGCTGCTCAAGTACAGCATAAGTTTGACCCGGAAAAGGTCATCTATTTAACCGGGGACGTTAACTACTGCACCGTGTATCTGCTTAATGGCAAGACCGTTTTAACCAGCCGAACGTTAAAGTGGTACAATGATCGATGGCCTCAGTTTATGCGCGTCCACAAGGGTAGCCTGGTTAACCCGGAGCAGATTCATAGCTGTGTCGTGGTTTCCTCCATTGTCGCGCACCTGATTATGCGGAACGGGGCTCGTCTTCCTATCGGCCGAAGGCGGATTAGTGAAGTGGTAGAGCAATTAGGTATTGACATGCCTAAGGCTTCGGGGACCACTACCCATGTGATCAAACCGGAATGGAATACCTTCCTGCCAGCCCAGGCCCGAATTGCCTAAACTTGAGAAAGTTTAATACTCCTCCTTATCCGTTGCTAAAGCCCTATTGGAATATTAGAAGATTTTATGTTACCGATTAAATATAATGATAAATTATAAAGTAATTATTGCTATACTTAGGTACCATATAGACCCCTATTGGCCCACCTATCTATTTAACAATACCGTTTATGAAACAATTATTTGCTGCTCAAGTACAGCATAAGTTTGACCCGGAGAAAGTCCTCTATTTAACTGGGGAAGTTAATTACAGCACAGTGTATCTACTTACTGGTCAAGCCGTTTTAACTAGCCGAACGTTAAAATGGTACAGTGATCGGTGGCCTCAGTTTATGCGCGTCCACAAGGGTAGCCTGGTTAATCCGGAATACATTCATAGCTGTATCGTGATTTCCTCAGAGGTAGCTCACCTGATTATGCGAAATGGTGCACGTCTTCTCATTGGTCGCAGGCGAATTAAAGCAGTTGCCTACCAACTAGGCCTAAACTTGCCAGAAAAGCGTCTGGCAAGTACGCATCTGATTAAACCGGAATGGGATTGTTTTGTGCCAGCCCATGCCAAATTTGCTTAAACAAATTAGCAAAAGCCTGACCGACCTGGTCGGGCTTTTGTGTTTACAATGATGTTTTGCTCATAACCAGTGGCATTCCAAATGCACTGATGGCTGTACATTACTGGTCATAGAGATATAGTCTCGAACCCGGCATTATGTATGGATATGAACCTATTGCTAGCTTCTGAATCATCTTAAACAAAGCAAGCGGTCTTATCTGGTGGACCGCTCGGGGGTATACGTAAAGTATAGCTTTCTAATCTAATACAGTCTCGGAATCATCATCCATGACATAACCCCAATCTTTGACCTGCTCGAGTAGTTTACTCATCTGAGTAGGCTCGGGCTCACTGGCCAGAAAATTGGGCCAGAACGTATAGAAATCAGGAAATTGGCTATCCTCACCGATAAAGGTCTGACTTAATTCATCCAGATGCTGTTGGCTAATAGCCTCGATGGGCATAGCCCAGGGGTTTTCTCCCGTTTCAGCGATAAAAATAGATCGTAGTTCAGCGACCAGGTCGGGGAGGATCTTCTGGATGCTGTTCACTTGCATCTGTTCAGGCGGTACAACGGTCTGAGCATAGGTCAAATCAGCTAATGTATTGGCCAGCTGACCTACGCGTAACACGTTTTTAGTTTTCATCACAAGTAATATTGTTTAATTAGAGTGTCAGGTTGATTGAGCTATGGAGTTACTGCTTAAAGTACCCATTCATAATCATACATTTATTAATGTAAAGTCTTTATTTATTATTCGGCGAAATAGAGCTTTATTCAGTTTTAACGGGCAATTCAGACGATTCGAGAAGATTGTCAACTGTAATTCTTATCGTCAAAGGCGATAATCAACTAAAGAGCATTTCCCCACACTCGGCTTCAGAATTAATCGATTTGGTCGCCCGGCTATACCTATTGCCAGAATCAGCAGGAAGCTATTGCATGATTTAATAAACTAATCTCTAGCTCACTTCCAGATTAAGTAAGCAATTCATTGGGCTCGACCTGAGTTGCGGTGAAAAGTTGTCTAGTGGCAGAGCAAGCTTATAATTATATCTATTAAAGATTAGTTATGCGATTATTGGTAACATAAAGTGTAGGTAATTGGTAGTTTTGTAT
The DNA here is from genome assembly GCF_009754945.1 of Spirosoma arboris. Classification (GTDB taxonomy): domain Bacteria; phylum Bacteroidota; class Bacteroidia; order Cytophagales; family Spirosomataceae; genus Spirosoma; species Spirosoma arboris. Next base: position 255,303 of record NZ_WPIN01000011.1, on the reverse strand, counting down.
TATTTTTGATTACCTCCTAAACACTTTCTCAACAATGTTACTTGCCATAGCTTTTCTTTTTGGAATTGCCGTTGCCATTCCTATGGTCTTCATAGAGGCTGGCTTTACGCTTAAAGAGCGATGCCCAGAATGCAAATCGATAAAACATATTCGGATTCACCGACCTGCCTGGGCTAGGCAGTTCCCGATGAAACGGTATTGCTGCAACCGCTGTCGCTACAAGTTTTATCACGTTTTTGCCACTCACTAATCAGAGGTTCATTAATTTTACTGGCTGCCATGAATCGGCTCAACACTTTGTGGCCGTGTTCATGGCTTTTTGTTTTGTCTCCGGTTGCGATCAGTGATAGTACTTACCCTACCTATTAATAAATAAGTGCCTCATATTAATAAATAAGAGCTTCATATTGCGATGATTGGAGGACTTTTAGCGTATCTAAAATACCATCTAACTTCCTCTTAATCATGACATTCCAACTTCCTCTACTGCTTGGTGGTGGCAGCCTGACGCTGTTCTACCTCTTACGAACATTTACCAACAAAAAAGGATGTCCCAGATGTGGCAATCCTCATCCAGACCGCAGGCGCAGGCCAATGCCGATGAAATTTATTCCCTGTAAAGCCTACCATTGCCTATCGTGTGGGAGACGGTTTTACCAGCTAGGACTATAGATTTAATTTGAGACCGATAAATGAAAGTTTTTTGCGCATTTTATCGAGTTTGCCAGAATCCCGTTTGGCGGTTGCTGATCGGGATTTTTCATAGCTTTTTAACCTACCTTTTACTCCTTATTTATTCAGCCCGACTTGCTTTGGGCCATGAAAACGATTCGCAAATCACTGCCTATACCCGGTCCATGGACGCTTATTGCCCTTATCTCTACTGCGGTCTTTTGGTTAGTTGCTGAAAGTATTTGGAAACTGATTTTTTGACCCCGATTGGCTTAGATCAGCCAACATGTTTTATGGGCATGTAGAAATAGAGGTATCAGGCTTCTTCCCGTAAAAATCTGATGGAGAACTCACCAACTTCTTTAATCATTTTTACCGGATCCGTCGAATAAAAATACTCGATTTCGTGCCTGGGATCTAAAAACAAAGTCGATGATTCAGCCAGCGGAAATTTACTGTAAAACATTCCATCGCCAAATTCTGCCTCGATCACTCGCCCTTTAAAAGAAAGTTCGACGAATGTAGTTAGTGGAAATTCCATTCTCAGGCGTATCAGCTCAGATTAAGTCATTCAAAATGAACAATATTATTAAGCATAAATACTTATTTTCCTACTATTTGTTTTGGCGTTTATTATATAACTACTTCTAACGTATTTGGTAGAGATTATTTGTCATATAGCTGATAATCAATTAATTGTAATGTAAAATTGACGCTAATCATTAAATTGCTAATAAGGATATGGGCGTATTTTTACTGATATTGCCGCTGTAATTTTGGCTTCTTATTTAGTGCTTTAACGTCAAATGCCTTCTTCTGATTTAATCAGGTAGCTACTTTGGGTGGAGTAAGTAGATAACTCAATGCCTAATTGGTCAATTACTGGAATGATACGCCTGCGACTTATTGGGAGACGAGCGCCGTCACTCATGATCAGATGCGCTACAATAGGAGAAGCCACAACACAACTATAAATGTGTTGGGGATTGACAAGGTGGCCTTTGTGAACACGCATAAATTGGGGCCACCGATCACTATACCACTTTAACGTCCGACTAGTTAGGATGACGGTTCCATTAACCAGATGAACTGAGCAGTAATTAACGTCTCCAGTTAAATAAAGGACTTTTTCCGGGTCAAACTTATGCTGAAGTTGAGCAGCAGCTAAGCGCTTCATGATAGTTCTGGCAAAGAATAAAATGCCAAAAATATCATATATAAAACTATTTACAAATCAGCATCTTATGAGCGGAACTTATTGGTTTGTAAGTGGCAGCTATTGATTCATAAACGAAGAAAGAGCGTACATGGATTTAGTAAATATACTCACCTTATTTACTAAAATATAGCCTGAAAATGTCACGTGGAAATTAGTCGCCATTACGAAGAAAAAGATCACCGCAATTTTAGTTTGTTTCTGAAAAAATCTACAGATAAATCAATAACCTGACCATGAATTTGGTGCCGATCGACCGATTTGTCATCTGTAAAATAGATTGGATCTGATTTTTTTAGTTCTTCGATGGCCTCGCTTAGCATAACATAATGCCCAGTTTTACCCGGAAACTCATAATACCGGGAGCCTCTTATAAGTTTGTGAAAGTGGCGGGCATTGGCTACTACTGGTGCAATACTATCGCTTTGTGAGCCAATAATGTAAATAGGAGCTTGTATGGCCTTGACTTGTTCTGACTTGGTGAAGCCTTGTCCGAGAGCTGGTGAAATAGAAAAAAAAGCCTTTATCCGATTATCCTTTAACGGAGGAGTTTCTTTAGCAGCCTCTGCGAGAGTAGGATCATCTACATATGTTGAAATGCCCGGAAGCTCAGGTATCTCCAATTCATGGCGGCCGTTTGTTTTGTAATAGGTTAGCAACGTAGTAAAATTGGTGACGGCACCAGCTAAGGCAATGACAGTATACCCACCGAATGAAAAACCTAGTGCCCCTATTCGACTAGAGTCAATGACTGCTTTGAAGCTTTCGTTTTGCAACAGGGAGGTTAGCGCAAAACTAATATCTAGTGGCCGCTCCCATGGTTTTAAAAATTCAAGTGGGATTTTGTTGTCAAAGGTATTGCCATAGTGATCAACAGCGGCTACCATAAAGCCTTTTCGAGCTAATCCCTGTGCCAGCCACTCAAGCGTAAGTCTACCACCACCAGTACCATGCGAAAATAAAATGAGCGGGAGTTGTCTGGTTGGTAATTGGCCATTCCGTACGGTAAACTGTCGAATAAATGGAGAAAAGTACTGATCACTCTTTTTAAGTGTATCGGCAGTAGGGTACCATACTTCCGTTTTCACGAGTCGATGGCGCGATGGATCGATAAATGAAAAAGTCTGTTGGCCAATATTGGTGCTTTGTTTGACCTGAGCAAAGCCAATCGAATGAGTGGCCAGTAACAATCCGATAATAAGTTTCTGGAGCATGGTTTCTTAACGAATACCACAAAGCACGGTAGAAGACAGCCTAAAAAAATTGATAAAAGTCAACAAATCAACGTTTGGCTTTTAAACGACTCAATGTTTCCTGGGATATGCCCAAATAATCTGCAATGATCTTGGCTGGTAACCTACGAATAAGGTCAGGATTTGTTTGCTGAAGAATTTCATAACGCATCTTAGCATCCATTGTGATAAAGCTTTCGATCCGTTGGATAGAAGCAATGTAATCTAACTCGAGCCCAATCCGATCCATGGTTTCCCAACCAGGTACTTGTTCATAAAGGGTTTGGCGGTCCTCATAGCTTAAGGTAAGTAATTCGGATGACTCCAGGCTTTGAATGGCTGCTGCAGAAGGTTGTCGGAGAATGAAGCTAGGGAAAGCCGTACCAAACCGGCCTTCAACGACCAGAAAGCGAGTTGATTCACTCCCGTCTTCACCAGTAAGAAAAACGCGCAGGCAACCTTTGACAACAAAATACAAGTGCCGGGCTACTGCTCCTTTAGCTACCATGATTTCATTCCGTGCAGCGAATTTAGATTTGAAACAGCGACTTACTAGTTGCTCGTCTTGAAGTGATAAGTCAAGTTTCCCGCTAAGATATTCTTTTAATGCTGGGTGCATAAGTCCAATTAAACACGTACTTAACCTGAAAATATTGCCCTTATAATAGTTCTGTGACCCGCTTTACGCAGATTAGCTGTAAGTAACGGCCGTTTCAATAACTGGAGTAACTAATGGTGTAGCGACGATTATTCTAGTCATATTTATTGACCGCATATTAAACGAGTTTCGCTACTTTTTTTCATAATTAAAGTAAGGACTAAATAAACGCCAATCCGTACAAATAAGCTTTTTTAATGGCTGCTGGCACCTACGCAACCTTATTTAACAAGTCTCCGTATTGAGGGGGGGAGCAGTCACAGGATTACTTTTCAACGTGAACCACTACACTCGTAGTTTCCTTTTTCAGGTTCCATTTTTTAACTATTACTCAAACATGAATAGTAAATTCCTGGTGAATCGTAACCCCTCATCTAACCAGTTGTCAGGCAAAAGTGTAGCAGCCGAATGGTCAGCATCACTAGCTACTTTTTATGACTACTATTACAAGGTGGACGCCTGTATTCAGGAGAATAAACTCAACGAAGTCGCAAGAAAACGGATGATGGGTCTGCGGATGCGGATGCAAGCTGAGTTACAAATCCTCCTACAGGATATGAATCAGTCTGAGGTTCTGACTCCCGCCGGTAATCAGCGGTTCAAAAAACAGTTGGTAACACATACAAGATGCCTGAGACAATTAAATTATCAGGCTTTCTTACTGCTTGCTGTTCCATTACCTAACTAAGTCTTTTTATCGATACTGTACAGGTATTAGCTTACCCGTTTGAGCATCGGGCGCATTAATGGGGAAAAGCCTGTATAGGCACAGGTGGCTTGTGGAAAGATTGACAGCTCTACTCGGGCTTGCTCGACTTGAAGCGGTAAAATAATAAGCTTATAGAACGACAATCAATCCAATGACAATGGTCGAAAGAACAACCAGTGTGCAGAGGATATAATTAAGGATGGCCGAATGGAGACTTTGGGTATTCATGATAGTCAAGCCAATAAGATACGGTTTATTCTTTAGACTGTGATAGTGCTAAGGGGTCACTAAATATTTACTGAAAAAGAAAAAAAGAAACAATAGCCTAGGTATCTGTTAGTCAATCAATAAAAGCTTGTACTTCATAATCTATCTTTTGACCATATGACAAAGCCCAGCTACTGCCGGGCTCTATCATTGATTCTACTTACCTGTTTCTTAGTTCATAGCAATGGTTCGAATCAGTTTCTGAACCGGTAGAGAAGACACATTCAGTTGTTTAACAATGCTGCCTTCACTCGATTTGATCTCCAGTTCATACTCCCCGTCGGCCAGATCATTCACATTCAACTTTACGGCGTACTTATCTTCTTTTTTGCCAATGTTGTGTTGGTAAAGCACCTCATAACTTTTGTTGCGAAGCACCACGTTGACAGGTACTTCGGCTGATTTCTGAACGGCTATCCGAATTTGATGATCAGCCGTCACATATGCACTGGCATCAAAAGAAAGTGTTTTTGGGGTAGTGGGATTAAAAAGTGTCGAAGCGCTTACTAAAAGAGAGGCAGCGACTTTGCTCATTAGTGGTAACATGGTAGTAGTTGTTTAGTGTTTATGTTGTTGTTTACTGAGTTGATCTAGTGAATTCAAAGTACGTGCCAACTGATTATGTATTTTGATTATCAGAGTGTTACGTTCTTTATTGTTTATGCCTATCGTCCGTAACTGGACATACCTTGTTCACTTGCGGACAAAATTAAGGGCAGCCGCATTGGATCGAAATGACTAATTGATAAGGTGTTGAAATTGGGCTATAGAGTGTGTAAAACGTGAGATAAGTGGTTAACTTAACTCACTGCTCCAACGGACAGGATGTCTCTTTTTTACAATTGCTTTGTCCCAAATCGGATAAAATCTGTCTCCAATCAGAAAGTGATTCTATAAGTTATAGATGATCTTTGATAAGTATATCTCAGCCGTCAATCAGGCCTGAGGTAGATTCAGGATACCCTCAATTACATTCCTTCACTCTTTAATCAATAGCGAAATGAACAAAAAATCTACTGGAATAGTAGCGTTCGGAAAGTCAGCTGGCCTGATCAGTTTTCTGGTTTTGAGTGCCTTTCCCTGGGCTTGTGATGATCACCGGATTCCGCCAGATAATGTCACTTGTAGCTGTACGACTTACAATGGAGATCCTGGTCGGCTTCTTCCAACCGGGACTGAGAAACGTACTATGTATTGCCCTTCAGGGCAGGCAAATTGTGTCTGTAATCCCTTGGTTCTGGGTAATTTGCGAGGAGGCATTCAAACGTTTGACTGTTTGCCATAAGAGCCAGATACTCTAGTAAATAGTAACTATAACGCGGGTATAATTTACTATTACTAGATTAAGACCATGAAATCCCTAGATTATAAGTAATTTGGTATAATAATTGTGCACTACTAGTACGATTGCAATATATTGGACATATGTGCAGGCTATGTAGATGTATTACCAAAAACGCTGACTCCTATAGGGTTAGCGTTTTTTATTGCTCGTTGGTTCTACACTAGCTTATTCGCCCCCAGTTATTTTCGGTTTGTTTGAGCCCATCTACATGATTTCGGATGGGGGCGTGTTGCGGTAATACCAATTCGGGATCTTCTGCTAGAATCGCCTGTGCCGACTCGCGGGCAGCTGTGAGAATAGCGCCATCTTTGGCTAAGTCAGCAATCATCAGATCCATGACGCCACTTTGCTGCGTACCGGTTAAGTCGCCAGGACCGCGCAATTGCAAGTCGACATCGGCAATCTCGAAACCATTGTTGGTGCGTACCATGGTTTCGAGCCGGGTACGAGTGTCAGTGCTGAGTTTATAACCGGTCATCATCACACAATACGATTGCTCGGCTCCCCGCCCAACCCGACCGCGCAATTGGTGTAATTGTGATAAGCCGAATCGCTCGGCACTTTCAATGACCATAACGCTGGCGTTGGGTACGTTGACACCTACCTCAATGACTGTAGTAGCGACCAGAATCTGCGTTTCGTGCTTCAGAAATCGCTTCATCTCATCGTCTTTCTCGTAGGGAAGCATTTTGCCATGAAGCATACCTACTTCATATTTGGGACGAGGAAATGCCCGTTGCATGCTTTCAAAGCCGTCCATCAGGTCTTTATAGTCGAGTTTTTCGGACTCTTCGATGAGCGGATACACAACATACACTTGTCGCCCGAGCTCGATCTGCTGCCGCATAAACCCAAAGACCTCTGAGCGGTGCTTGTCGTATTTATGGACGGTTTTAATTGGTTTACGACCCTTGGGCAACTCATCAATAACCGACACATCGAGGTTACCATAGAGTGTCATGGCCAGCGTGCGCGGAATAGGCGTGGCCGTCATGACCAGAATATGTGGCGGAACCACTTCGTTCTTCCGCCATAATTTGGCCCGTTGCGCTACACCAAAGCGGTGCTGTTCATCAATAATACATAAACCAAGATTCTTGTATTGAACAGCGTCTTCGAGTAAGGCGTGCGTACCTACCAGAATGTGCATTTTGCCTGATTGCAGTTCCTCATGCAGGACTAATCGACGTTTCTTATTCGTCGAGCCGGTTAGAATACCAAGATTTAGCCCCATCGCATCGGCAAAGGGTTTTAGTCCGTTATAATGCTGGTCGGCCAGGATTTCGGTAGGCGCCATTAGGCAGGCCTGTGCTCCGTTTCCAATCGCCATCAGGCAGGCGATAAAGGCAACAATGGTTTTCCCGCTTCCCACATCTCCCTGCAACAACCGGTTCATCTGTTTCCCCGTTAGGAAGTCGGCATAAATTTCTTTGATAACCCGCTGCTGCGCACCTGTCAACTCAAAAGGCAGCAGTTCGTTATAAAAGTGCTTCATCAGCGACGTATCCCGGAAAATTTGCCCAGGAAACTCCTCTTTCTGAATAAGCTTATTTTTAATTAAACGCAGTTGATTATAGAACAGCTCTTCGAATTTCAATCTCCGTTGCGCCTGTTTCAGCCAACCCTGATTTTGGGGCAGATGAATATTCCACATAGCCTCACGCTTACCAATTAGCCGAAATTGCTGGACGAGAGAGTCGGGCAGGGTTTCATGAATATGCGACCACGACTGTTCGAGCAAGATCCGCATCACTTTTCCAAGAACTTTGCTGTCGAGATGGCGTTTGCGGAGTTTTTCGGTGAGGTTATAAACCGGGAAAAAGCCAGGTTCGTGTTCTGTAGCGGTATTCGTATTTTCAAGCTCTGGATGTATAATACTGAATTGCCCATTGAACGACTGAGGTTTGCCGTAAGCAATGTACTCGCCGTCGCGCCGAAGTGTTTTTTCGATGTAAGTTATACCCTGAAACCAGACAAGACTCAGCGAGCCAGTACCATCGGTAAACGTAGCGACTAATCGTTTTTTCGGACCTTCTCCCTCCATATACCAGTCGCGGAGCCGCCCGCGTATTTGTGCGGAGGGCATAGAATCCATTAGTTCGCTAATGGTATAAAAACGGGAGCGATCATCATAGCGAAAGGGATAATATTGGATCAGATCGCCGTATGTGAACAGATTCAACTCTTTGTTGAGCAGTTCAGTACGCTGCGGTCCTAACCCTTTCAGGTAAAGAAGTGGTGTATCAAAAAAAGTAGCTCGTTCGGTCATAACAGACCCTACAAATACCCGTTTATTGGCAGATTTAATCAAAAATACGCAATTCTGGTGAAAATGGTGAAGTGGTGGAGTAGGTGTAGTAAGTCCAACTCACTATACTTAATAGACTCACTTCACCTACTTCACCTACTTCACTCTTCTTCCACTCGTCCAATACCAAATGCTAAGCCAGCATAGATGTCTAATCCACGGGGTTGGATGCCGTTGGATTTTGTGCCAAGCAGACCAAGAAAGTTATCTGTACCTAGCCAACCCGGTCCCACCCGAATGGAAGCACCTGCGGTCAATCCCCCATTTAAATAAGCCACAGGCACCGCTAAGCTGAGCCAGCGAGCATCATATCGCGGAGTAATTGCCACTATCGATGGCTGATGAATGGCGGCTGCCTGTACGGCCCGAACATCCTGTAAATAGGTCAGGTTTATACCAAAACCACCAGGCAGTTGATAGTCGGCTGTCAGGTTTAGGGAGGTTGGTAAACCCGCTCTAAACGTATTTTTGTCGGGCGTTCGACCCGTGTTTAACTTATCCTGAATAACCTCGATAATGGAACTGGTGCCGTTGAGGTTATTGAAATCACTACTTCGGAAATTGACCGGATTAGTACCAATGTCCGTATAGGTATACGATTGACCCTTATAGGTCAAGCCACCAATGTCGGTAAGGGCTATACCCAATTGTAAGGCTGGGCTATCTGTATCGTATTGATCAATATACGTCAGACCGATATCGAAGCCGAATCCACGACCGGGTACCGACGAACTAAATAAAGTGGAGGGGGTCAGGCTTCGGTTCTGAAGATAGGTTGTGTAGGCAAGGGTTGCATCTAATTTATTTACTTCCAGATAGGCGCTGTTTACATTGACAGGGTCCTGAACAATTCGATAATTCATTCCCCGATTAATGAGTTGCTGAGCATTGTACCCCAGTAAAAACTTTGCAGTAGCTCCCAGCAAGAGCTTACGGCCATCACCTTCCAGGATAGTTCCGGCATAGGTCAGGCCCAATTCGGCATAAGTGTTCGTGTTGGCATTGAGTTTATTATCGTTGCTGGGAATGCTATACAAGGCTCCATCATTTAAACTGGCCCGAAGGGCTGATAGCAACGGCTCTGAAGCCCCAAACACCTGTGCAACACCCCGAAACCGGGTCGTTATAGCAAATGCTCCCCGTTCGCCAGTTTTCATTAGAAGTGAAGGACCACGTATTTCCCCCCAAACCGTTCCGTTTTTGGCTTTGCCATTTAGCATTTCCTCGGTATAGGCCTGCTCAAATTTAATCGAGCCACTGGCATTTTTATATTGGGCAGGTACAGTGCCTGTAATCAGTCTGAGTAAGGAGAATGGAGCCTGGTATCGAACATAATTATTATCAACATGCCCATTACCCGTAAAAACGTTTAGATAAAATTTGGAGGGAGAGTCGGCGGCTAAAGCGGGATTGATGTAAAGCCGGTTCGTTCCACCATAGCGACTAGTTGAAATACCAAGAAGGTTCTGGGTAAAACCTACTATCGCTGTTAGCAAAAACAGCCCCAAACTAAGCAAATACTTCATGCAGTGAATAAGTGAATGGAAACGAGTTCTACAAAAGAAACGCAAATCCGACGCCAGGGTTAGATAACGACAGATTTATTTTGAGTGAATGGTAAAAATAAAGGCACTTAGTCGCCCTAAATGAGCTGTGTCAATACTTGTATTTTTCGTAGACGAAATAACGGTAAATAAAAACATACTAAGATTTGGCCAGTAGAAAGTTCCTGCCTGGTCATCCTAAATCATAGCTTTCTATCGTTTGAACAATGATAGTACTTGTTGAATATAGAATCATCATAGCAACAAAATCTTCCAAACTTTATCATTATAAAGATCTATTTTACGTTATTTTGAAACCTACCGAATTGTATATATATGAAATTGTTACTGGCTATGGTCTACATGGCGCTTTTTTGCCTAATCGATGCACAAGCACAACGTCGTGGAAATTCACAATTTATTCCGTTTTCTGAAGTGGGCCTGGGGGGCGGTTCGTCGTTCTATTTGGGCGAACTGTCTCCCCCTAATCAAGCATTTCAAAGCTTTTCATTACTACCTCGCTGGAACCTTGGAGGGAGTTTTACCCGTCATTTCAGCCCCCGTTTTTCCGGGCGGGCGTCATTTACTGTAATACGATTGGCTGGCGATGATTACACCTTTAATAAAGATGAACCGAATGTGCATCCGGCACAATTTCAGCGGAACCTTCACTTTCGGAATGACCTCAAAGAGTTGGCTTTGAGTGGTATATATCAATTTAATCCTGAAGGCCGTCGGCCTAACCAACGCCCAGCTTTTACGCCTTATTTAACGCTGGGTGTCGCTTTGGTGGCGCATAATCCGAAAGCGCGTATGCCTGTTAATGCAGATGGCTCGTTAGGGGATTGGGTAGCTTTACAACCATTAGGCACCGAAGGGCAAGGGAAGCCTGGTTACGCTAAACCCTATTCACTACTTACGGTTGCAATACCGGTTGGAGTAGGAATGCGCTGGCAACTTACAGAAAGTTTGAATCTGGCAGCTGAACTCAGCTTTCGCTATACATTCACGGATTATCTCGACGACGTAAGTGGATTTTATCCAAATCCGGGCGACTTACCCAACGGGCTCTCGACTACCTTTTCTGACCGACGCGCCGAACCTATTGCCGCTCGTACAGGCGATGACCGGACTAAAGCCTTGTCTACTTTATATACAGTACCCAGCGAAGTTAGGCGTGGGTTACCCGGTAATGATTATTATATACTGACCCAGATCTCAATTCATTATCTGATTCCGCCGTCGGTCGTTAAATGCCCGACTTTTCGACGTTGATCTATTCGAAAATAAAAAGCGCTATTGATTATGACTCAATAGCGCTTTTGTCAATTATAAACCATCAGTCGAACGCACTTTAGGTAAGTGTCTTGGGCTGATTATACGCCTTCTGCTTCAACAAGTTTTACTTCTGGAACCAGACGAGTTAGTAGATTTTCTATACCAGCTTTCAGCGTAAGGGTAGAGGAAGGGCAACCGCTACACGAACCTTGTAGTAAGACTTTTACGGTGCCACTCGGTTCATCGAAAGAGTAGAAATTAATGGCTCCACCATCCGATTCAACAGCTGGTTTGATATATTGATCCAGTACAGCCTTTATTTTCTGTACCGTTTCGGAGTCCATATCGAGTTTAGTGCTATTGACATCCATTGTCCGCTGAGCAAACACGGGTTTCTGGTCGCCAAAATAGTCTTTAAGGAAGAGTTTGATCTCAAATAAAACTTCGTCCCAATCGGTTTCATCATCTTTCGTAACGGTCACGAAATTGCCCGAAATAAATACCCGGCGCACAAATTCAAAGCCGAATAGAGCTACAGCCAGAGGGGAAGCTTTCCCTTCGAGGAGGGCGTCGCCCGGCGTTGCGTAGTCAAATGAAAGGCCGGTAGGTACAAGCTCAAAGTTAACCACGAACTTCATGGAGTTCGGGTTGGGGCTTCCTTCCGTAAAAATGGATACGGGACGGTTTAACGTAGAATTCATTGTTAGGAAAGTTTCAGTTTACTGGCACAGGAGCCGGTATTAGTACAGAGGTAACAGTCCGCCTGTTTTTTTAGTTTTTATATACGAAAAAACCCGTTCAACGATTGTTAAACGGGTTTCTATAAAAAACCTTACAGGTTTATAGTATAATTAAGCTGCTGCTTCAGCAACAGGAGCTGTTTCAACAGCCGATGGTCCTGCTGGGATGATATCCACGTACGAGCGGCTATCGCGGCCTGGACGGAATTTCACAGTACCCGCTACCAGAGCGAACAGCGTATAATCTTTACCTAAACCGACGTTTTTGCCGGGATGGTGTTTTGTACCGCGTTGGCGGACAATGATATTGCCAGCAATAGCCGACTGACCGCCGAATAGTTTTACACCCAGGCGTTTGCTGTGTGAATCACGGCCGTTTTTGGAACTACCTACACCTTTCTTGTGTGCCATTTTTTCTGAAGGAGTTAGCAAGTAGTAAGTGAGTAAGTAGTAAGTGAAAACCGAAGTCAGACACTTATAACGTACAACTTACAAACTTATGACTTTATAGAGTGATGTCTTCGATCAGGACCTTCGTCAGATACTGACGGTGGCCATTTTTCTTTTTGTAACCTTTCCGACGTTTCTTCTTGAAGACGATAACTTTCTCGCCTTTCAGGTGTTCGACGATTTTAGCGGATACCGACGCTCCAGCGACGGTCGGAGCACCGATGCTAATGCTCCCTTCGTTGTCAACAAGGAGAACTTTCACCTTGTCGGAGGCAAGTGCAGCGTCCACATCGCCCTCTAACCGGTGGGTATAGATGGTGCGACCTTTCTGGATCTTGAATTGCTGCCCTGCGATCTCTACGATTGCGTACATGTGTTGTGTATGAAATTGGAAATGAGGGTGCAAAGGTAGCGTTTATTTGCGAAAATGCAATACGTTACCTAATGCACACGTATTTTTTGTCCGGGCCGAAGCCGTGAGCCGGATATGTGATTTTTGCGCTTTAATGTTGATAACGACATGCCGTAGCGCTCGGCAATAGAACTCAGAGTTTCGCCTGACCGAACCTTGTGCAATACGGTTCGTTTGAAGCGTGGTCGCGAACTGGATTCTGATGACGATGAACGACCTCCCCGTAAGTAATCCCAAACAGAACCTGTTAACAGAAAGTGGTCGGAATTAATCGTGTTTTCTGGGAATGAGAAGATGTTGAGGGGGCTAAATGGGTTGCCTTCATAGCGTGTTTCAAAATGTAAGTGAGGTCCAGAACTACGCCCTGTACTACCACCTAACCCCAACTGGTCACCCGCTTTAACGAGCTGACCTTGTTCAACGGTTTGCTTTGACATATGGCCATAAAGCGTTTCCAGGCCGTTATAATGACGAACCAGTACAAAGCGGCCATAACCATTTCCGTCCCATCCTACAACGCGCACAATTCCATCGAAAGCTGTATAGATTGGTGTACCCGTTTCAAGATCGAGGTCGGTACCTGTGTGCCAGCGCCCCCAGCGAAACCCAAAGTTAGACGTCATTTTACCTTCGCTCAATGGGGCTGACCAGTAGCGGTTGGCAGGCGGATCATACAATTTAATATCAATCGTTTCGTCAAATTCGAGTGGATTGATATTATACGGATCAATGGTGCGGGAATCCCAAACGGCGTAGTAATCGGCAATTTTCACCCATTCGTTGCCAACAAGTACCGAATCAATTACTTCGACTACACTGGTTTCGCCCTGATCGAGCTGGCTGGTGTCTTCGCTGACAACCGGATTTAATTCCTTTTTCGGTTCAAATTGGTTATTAAACCGCAATTGAGTCGTTTCCTGTTCAAACTGGTCGTCTGCTTTTTGCGGCTGTTCAACGACTGGGGCATTCGGATTGGCTCCGTTTTTTGGCGTGATACGCAGGTTATTTTTAAATCGCCCGCGCTCCTGAGCCTGTGCTGTTACGGTCAAGCACAAACACCCAATGGCCAATAGCCACTGTGTAGCGGTTCTTCTCATCGGAAATAGATGAGTTGTAAGCTGTAAGTTGCTAAGTTGAAGTCATAACCATTGTGATGGCTTGATTTAACAACCTGGCAACTTACAGCTTACAACTAGTTTTGTTAATGAACAATCTCTTCACCCTGCATTTCCAGCGTGACTAAATAACGCTCTGCGTCAAGAGCAGCCATACAGCCTGTACCGGCTGCTGTAACAGCTTGACGATAGATGTTATCCTGTGCGTCTCCGCAGGCAAATACACCGGGTATATTGGTTCGAGTGCTTCCCTTCTCAGTCAGAATGTAACCGTTGTCATCCAGATCAAGAAACTCCCGGAAAATATCTGTATTAGGTTTATGGCCAATGGCCACAAAAAAACCTGTTACGTCTAAAATACGCTCTTCGCCGGTTACCGTATTTTTTACCAGCACACCCGACACATCTTCGTCACCCAATACCTCTTCGGTAGCTGAGTTATAAAGAATTTCGATGTTGTGAGCCGATTTAACGCGCTGTTGCATGAAATGCGAAGCCCGCATTTCATCACGACGGACCAGCATATACACTTTTCGGCACAGATTAGCTAAGTAGCTGGCTTCCTCGGCGGCTGTATCACCCGCTCCTACAATAGCCACATCCTGACCTCTGAAAAAGAAGCCATCACAGACGGCACAAGCCGATACACCTCGGCCATTCAACCGCATTTCGGAGGGTAATCCAAGCCATTTAGCCGATGCACCAGTTGAAATAATTACAGAATCTGCTGTGATTTCGTATTTATCGTCAACAATAGCCCGGTGTGGGTTGCCTGGACCAGGTTGCTCTGCGAAGATAACTTTCGTTACCAACCCATATCGGATATCCGTGCCAAACCGACGAGCCTGTGCTTCCAGATCCTGCATCATTTGAGGACCATTAACGCCGTTGGGGTAGCCTGGAAAATTATCTACTTCGTTGGTGATGGTGAGCTGGCCACCAGGTTGTTCGCCCTGGTACAGGACGGGTTTCATATTGGCCCGTGAGGCATAAATGGCCGCCGTATAACCAGCTGGACCGGAACCTATAATTAAGCACTTAACGTGTTCGGGAGTCATTGCAATGAGAATGAGTTGCCTGGTAACTAAAATACCGTTCTCTAAAAAGCGAGGGTATTGAGACAACGTACACAAAATTGAAAAAAATCCCGCAAACAGCAATGGATTTACGAATTACGATGGGCGAATTAGGATTTATTGCACATGTGTAGGCTAAATCATAGCTCATCCATCAAAGGAGTTTCCATTCAATGCGTCGGTTGAGTTGCCGGTTTTCATCAGTCGTATTTGGAACGAGCGGGCGGGTTTTGCCATAACCAACTGCTCGTATACGACTTGCTTCAATACCCGCTTTAGCAAGATAAGTGACAACGGCTTGTGCCCGTTTTTGAGAGAGGGCCAGGTTCGTAGCAGCATCGCCTTTATCATCGGTATGCCCCAAAATCTCAACTTTGAGGGTTGGGTTGGCTTGCAAAAAAGCGGACAATCGATCGAGTTCAGTTTTGGATTTTTCGGCGAGATCATACCGGCCCGATTCAAAGAATAGATTATTCAATGTTTCGTTGGCAGACGTTCCAGCTACTGCAGGTTCTAACGGTACTGTTAGTGACATGCCATCCCCTTTTGTTTTCTGCGTCAAATCGAACGACAAGCTTTTGAAGAGATACCCTGGCTGGCTCACATACAACGCATATTCACCTCCACTGGGCAGTACAGCTGTGTATTGGCCTGTCTGGCTATCGGTTTGCAAACGTGAAACGACCTGATTCGTCTTTAAATCAATTAACTCAAGGCTGGCGTTGAGTGGCTTTTTGGTTTTGGCATCGGTCACAACACCCTTCAAATACGTTACTGGCTTAATCCGCTCCCGTAATGATTCGGGTAAATCGAAGGTGTAAAGCCGGGATTTTTGCGAAACCCCATCTTTTTGTTCTTCATAGGAATAATAGGCCCGTTTGCCATTGGCCGATACAAATAAAGATGCCTGATCTTCTGATGTATTAATTGGATAGCCTAAGTTCGTAGGAGCCGACCAGCCTGATGCGCTATTATCGGCTACAAACAGGTCGTACCCACCCATACCGATATGGCCCTCTGAAGCAAAAAACAGGCTTTGCCCATTCGGGTGAATAAAAGGGGATGCTTCATTGAAAGGTGTATTGACCGGCTCGCCTAAGTTAACGGGTTCATTCCAGTCGCCAGTCGCATTCCGCTCGCTTCGCCAGATATCACGACGACCTTTTCCTCCCGGTCGGTCTGAAACAAAATAAAGTTGACGCCCATCTGCCGATAGGGCTGGTTGCGATTCATAATAACGGGTATTGATGGGCGTGCCCAAATTTTCAGGGCTCGACCAGTCGTCACCCGTTTTGTGACTCATGTATAAATCACAACTGCCGAAGCCTTTGCGACCCTGGCAGGCTGTAAACACAATCGTACGCCCATCTGCCGACAAGCTGGCTGTTCCTTCGTTTTCGGGGGTATTAATACTACTCGCTAACGAGGTTGGTGGCGACCAGATTTCGCCGTTAAACGTGGCCGTCATCAGGTCTTCATCACCTTCTGGTTTCAGAGCCGTAAATACTAATGTTTGCTCATCGGCAGTTAGCACCGGAAAATACTGAGAAGGCGTTGTTTGAAGCACTGATGATAGGGGTTTGGGATCGACGGCCTGTGGATGTTGTATTGCCTCCTGCGCAAAGCGTGCCGTTTCAATCTGCCGGGCAATTCGCTTCGCCTGGGCCGATTGAGGGGCAAACATCGTCTGGTATTTTTCGAGATAGGGCAGGGCTTCACTGTACCGGCCTAACCGAAGTAGTGTGTTACTCAGCGACTGGTAGGCCGCTCCCGATGCCGGACTGTCGGGTTGTAGTTTTATGGCATTGCGATAGACGGCCAGAGCAGGGTCGTAGCGTTTAGTAAACTCGTAGAGCTGCCCGAGCTTGAGGTAGGCATCCGTAAAATTAGGGTCCTGTTTTATAGCCTGCTCCATAAACGGAATGGCTTCGTCTGCTTTCCGTTCGCCAAATAATTTAATGGATTGGGCGTAGAGTTCCTGGGCTTTGGGAGTTTGAGCAAAGAGCAGAGAGCAGGGTGCAAGGAGCAGGGTAATAAGCAGGGTGCAAGGGGCTGGGAGCAGGGTAAACAACCTGAATTTCTTTAGTGAGCCATACTCCATGCTCCACGCTCCACGCCCCTTTACGGGATGTCCATATACTTGTGTGTCTGCAACGAAATTTGCCATTGCGGGTGATCTTTTACATACTCAACGATGCGTGGTAGCATTTCATTGGAACGTCCCCATTCGGTTTGCAAAAAGAGCCTGCAATCGGGGCGTAAATGCGGCACAAACGACTCTGCGAAAGCAAAGTCAGATTGGTTGTAGATAATAACTTTCAGCTCGTTCGCTTTATTGTAAATGTCGGGGTTAGGGGCTTTAAATTTCTTTGGTGAAAAGCAAATCCAGTCCCATGAACCTGTCACGGCTTTACACACGCCCGACGTTTCAATATTGGTCTGGAAACCCGCCTTTTGTAAAGCGACTGTTAATTCGGTGAGATCGTGCATGAGTGGTTCTCCACCGGTGATGACAGCCATTCGTCCTGGATATTCCAGAGCGCCATCAACAATGGATTGAATCGATAATTTAGGGTGCGCATTGACGTCCCAGGATTCTTTTACATCGCACCAGAAGCAGCCTACATCGCAACCACCAAGCCGGATAAAGTAAGCAGCCCGACCTGTATGTGCGCCTTCGCCCTGAAGCGTGTAAAAGGCTTCCATAACGGGTAGGGTGGCGATTGTAGATTCTATTGTTGTCTGTTGATTCTGTTCTAAAAGCATAGACAAAGATACGGAAGGTTCGCTGGAATGGTTATGCTTATAGGCTCCAACGCTTTTACACATACTGTAAGAAGTTGTGCCAAACTTTCAATGGCCTTCATACAAGCCGCGCCACGGCTTTTTGCGAAAGTCCTCAATTCTTCTTTACCTTTGCCCTATGATTTCCCAACGGGCCACACATTCTCCCTTCCGACATCGTCGCCACCATCGCGGCTGCTAAGCCCGTGCGACCAAGTGTTGCTCCGTCAAAACATCAAAACCTGTCCATTTTCCTGTACTTTTGCCCCCTGATTCCATAGATCATTGTTTGCCTTACAGGCTAAAAATGACTTTGTGTTGAAAATCAATAAAGTACGTAGTGTATGGACGCTATCATACATCCTATATCATACCTCAGTTAATGTCTTCTGTATTACGCATTGCCCTGCAAAAAAACGGTCGGTTAAGCGAAGATTCATACCAGCTTTTCAAAGAATGTGGTATCCGATTCGATTACGGCACCGGTAAACTCAAGTCCATTTCGTCGAACTTCCCCGCTGAATTCCTGTTCCTGCGCGACGACGATATTCCTGGTTACGTTGAAGATGGCGTGGCCGATTTAGGCATCGTCGGCGAAAATGTAGCCGTTGAAACAGGCCGCCCTGTGACAACTATTCATAAACTGGGCTTTTCCAAATGCCGCCTGTCCATTGCTGTTCCGCGCGGTGTTGACTGGACGGGTATTCAACATCTGGACGGTAAAAATATCGCCACTTCTTACCCGAATTTATTAGGGAAATACTTAGCTGAGCAGGGCGTGCAGGCTGAGATTCATGAGATTAGTGGATCGGTTGAAATTGCACCAAGCATCGGTCTTGCCGAAGCCGTTTGCGATATTGTCAGTTCTGGAAGTACGCTGTTGAGCAACGGCTTGAAAGAGGTTGAAACGATTTTTCGATCCGAAGCCATTCTCATTGCCCGCCCTGAACTGGATGCCGACAAGCAGTCGTTAGTCGACAAACTCCTGTTTCGAATCAAATCGGTTCAGGCGGCTAAAAACAATAAATACATTGTGTTGAATGCGCCGAATCATGCCCTCGATCAGATAACAGCTTTACTACCCGGCATGAAAAGCCCGACCGTAACGCCACTAGCTACTGAAGGCTGGAGTTCAGTTCATTCGGTGCTGAACGAAAATGAATTCTGGGAAAATATTGAAGCCATCCGAGCCGCCGGTGCGGAAGGTATACTGGTTATTCCAATTGAGAAAATGATCTATTAAACAAGTTGTAAGTTGTAAGTGAGTAAGTTATAACTATGGTATTGATAGCTGTATTCTCAACTTACAACTTACAACTTGTTTACTTACAACATCATTCATGAATATCATTCCCTTTCCTGACCGCGCTGAATGGCCTGCTTTGTTGGCTCGGCCTGTGCAGTCAACGCAGCAGATTGAAACTGCGGTAGCACCCATATTGGCACAAGTTCGAGCTGGGGGCGATTCTGCCCTGGTTGAACTGGCGAAGAAATTTGATAAGATAGATCTGGATAGTAGCCAACTACAGGTTAGTTCTGATGAACTTGACGCAGCCGAAAGCCAGCTGAGTGATGAACTGAAAGCGGCCATTCGGCAAGCATACCAGAACATTCGCCTGTTTCATGAGCGGCAGAAACAGCCGATTGAGAAAGTTGAAACGATGCCGGGTGTTATGTGCTGGCGTAAAAGCGTAGGTATCGAAAAGGTTGGACTGTACATTCCGGGAGGGACGGCTCCACTTTTCAGTACGGTATTGATGCTGGGTATTCCTGCGCAACTGGCAGGCTGTCGTGAGGTAGTACTTTGTACACCGAGCAATCACCCGGCCATATACTTTGCAGCCAAATTAGTTGGCGTAACAAAAGTATTTCGCATTGGAGGGGCGCAAGCTATTGCCGCTATGGCCTATGGCACGGAGTCGGTGCCGCAGGTCTATAAAATTTTCGGGCCGGGTAACCAATACGTGACCGCTGCCAAGATGCTGGTAGCGAAGGAAGGCATGGCTATTGATATGCCTGCTGGCCCAAGTGAGGTTGCTGTGTATGCTGATGACTCGGCGATTCCATCGTTTGTTGCTGCCGATTTGTTGTCGCAGGCTGAACATGGGGCCGACAGTCAGGTGTTGCTGGTTTCAACCAGTAAAAAGCTACTTAACAGTGTTAATCTAACACTAGGCACACAACTAAGCCGACTTCCCCGGCAGGATATGGCTGCTAAAGCATTGGAAAATAGTAAGATGATTTTGCTTGATAATCAAGCTGATGCTATTGATCTGTTGAATGACTACGCTGCCGAGCACTTGATTCTGAGTATCGAAAATGCTGAAGAGGTAGCCGAGCAGATCATTAATGCGGGTTCTATTTTCCTCGGAAATTATACGCCAGAATCAGCGGGCGATTATGCGTCAGGCACTAATCATACGTTGCCCACCAATGGGTTTGCACGAGCTTATAGTGGTGTATCGCTGGATAGCTTTGTTAAGAAAATTACGATTCAGCACATTACACCAGAGGGGTTGCAGAACGTAGGCCCAGTGGTTGAAGCCATGGCCGAAGCCGAATCGCTGGACGCACACAAGCGGGCTGTGACTCTTCGACTGGCAAGCCTTACTGAAGCAAATCCGGTCTGATTTACGCTAACTAGCTTAATTTTCTGATGCTCGACCTTCTTTCCCTCCGCGCCGATACGCCAGGCGTTCAGCATGTTGCCCATTTTAACAATGCCGGAGCAGCCCTGATGCCAAAGCCGGTTGTCGACGCGATAACCCAGCACATTGCATTAGAAGCTCAGATTGGCGGTTATGAAGCTGCTGCGATCCGTAAAGAAGCCATTCAGGATTTTTATGCCTCAACGGCTGATTTGCTGAACACCACTGCGAATCACATCGCGGCAACTGCCAATGCTACAGATGCATATGCCCGTGCGTTATCGTCTATACCGTTTCAGCGAGGTGATATTATTCTGACCACAACGAATGATTACGTCTCCAACCAGATTGCGTTTTTATCGTTACGAAAGCGGTTTGGTATTGAGATCGTTCGGGCGGCAGATGAGCCAACGGGTGGGGTTTCGGTTGCTGATATGGCCGATAAAATTAAGGCGCTTCGCCCGCGCTTAGTTGCTGTTACTCACGTGCCAACAAACTCGGGTTTAGTCCAACCTGTCGAAGCGATTGGGCAGATTTGCCGCGAATACGATGTATTGTACCTGGTTGATGCCTGTCAGTCAGTAGGGCAATTACCCGTTGATGTGAGTCAGATTCATTGTGATTTCCTGACTGCCACTTGCCGGAAGTTTCTACGGGGGCCACGTGGAATGGGCTTTTTGTATGTCTCAGACAAGGTTTTGGTTGCCAACATGGCGCCCCTTTTTGTCGACCTTCATGGTGCTTCCTGGGAGTCGGCTGATACGTATCAACTGGAGCCAACGGCCAAACGCTTCGAAGATTGGGAGTTCCCGCACGCACTCGTTTTAGGTGCTGTCGAAGCTAATCGCTATGCATTGGCTGTGGGGATTGAAGCCATTGCCGAACGAAATGACCAACTTTGCGCGATACTCCGAACTCGACTTACTGAGCTGCCGGGTGTGCAATTGTTCGATGAAGGCAGTCAGTTATCAAGCATAATAACTCTGTTTAGTGAGAAGATGTCAGCTGCTGAACTGCAAGCGGCCTTGTTAGCGGAACACATTAATACATCAATTAGTCCTTACGAAGCGGCTATTCTGGATTTTAAACGAAAAGGTATGTTCTCGGCTACCCTCAGGATATCGCCCCATTATTTTAATACGGAAGATGAAATTGATAGGTTGATTGACTCTCTAAAAAATAGTCTCAAATGAAATCAGCGCAGCTTACAGCAGGGGCTAACCAATACAAGCTCTTCCTGACAAAATGGTTTATGACGGGTTGTGTTGTTCTTCTGAGAATTGGTTCTGTACAAAGCCAGGACCCGTCAGGAAAACAGATTTTTGAGCGAATGTTACGTGTTTATGCCGAAGCGAATACATATCAGGATCATGGGCGTGTACAAACCGATTTTTACGAGTTTGGTCAGACGAAGCCAAAATTTACGACTATCCAGGACTTTACGACGGCTTATAATCGGCAAGCAAACCGATTTCGTTTTCAATATGAAGTTCAGCCTAAGCCGCCTAATACCCCGCTTGAAAAGATGGTAATCTGGAGCCAGGGGGCTAATGTACAAGCATGGTGGACTATATGGGATTCAACGAGCCACGAAGCCTCATTGGTTGCAGCTTTAGGTATGGCCACGGGCGTTTCTGGCACATCATCCCGTAAAGTTCCTTTCTTACTTATAGTTAAACCTACGGACGCTGGCTGGGGTATCGACTCGTTGCAAGATGTGAAATTGATTGGTACAGCTATACTGGATAAGAGTCCCTGCTATCGGCTTACCGGTCACCTTGCCAATGCTTATTGGAAAAATAAAGTACCTTTTCTC
Organism: Spirosoma arboris; assembly: GCF_009754945.1. GTDB lineage: Bacteria > Bacteroidota > Bacteroidia > Cytophagales > Spirosomataceae > Spirosoma > Spirosoma arboris. The sequence continues at coordinate 233,033 of NZ_WPIN01000011.1, read as the reverse complement.
TGGATTGATCAGAAAACCTTCCTGTTACGTCGAGTTGACGAAGCCGATTCAAGTAGTAAGAGTAAGCAATTTGTAAAAAAGAGTCTGACGTATCAACCCATCCTTAATCAACCTATTCCCGAAGAGGCACTAACGTTCGAGCCTCCCGTTCGTGTTGATAAGTCAACGTTCAGACCTACGCTACGGGATGGACTTTACGTATTGATTAGTTTAGTTGGAGTAAGTTGCCTGATCTATTTATTGTCACGAAGGAAAAAACAGCCTTTATAGATCGATTGCTGATGAAACACCTCGATGACCTTCTACTCTTAGGCGATCCCCGCCTGTACGAAACCTGCGAGCCAGTGCTAGAGTCAGAGCTTCCTTTGGTGGCAGGTTGGGTGGCCGATCTACATAACGTCATGGAAGAAATTCGGGCGAAATATCAGTTCGGGCGTGGTATTGCCGCTCCGCAACTCGGCATTATGAAACGGCTGATTTACCTCAATATCGATCGCCCGATTGTTATTATCAATCCCGAATTAGCAACCGTTAGCAACGAGAAAAACGAACTCTGGGACGATTGCATGAGTTTCCCAAATCTATTGGTGCGCGTTCAGCGACATTGCAGCCTGACACTTACCTACCGCGACGAACAGTGGAAGTCGCATGCCTGGGAGGTTACAGACTGGCCTCTTTCGGAGTTAATTCAACATGAATACGACCACCTCAACGGCGTACTTTGTACCATGCGGGCAATCAACGAACAGTCATTTCGGTGGCGGCCAACCCCCAGTTAATTAATTTTAAGTTGACCAATTTATGTTCAATCTCAATAACCTCCTTCGCCCGCACATTCTTACTCTGACTCCATATTCATCGGCTCGTGATGAGTATACGGGTAAAGTGGGCGTATTTCTGGATGCCAACGAAAATCCTATCGGCTCTACTACCGATACCGGCGATTATAACCGCTACCCTGACCCACATCAGTGGGCCATTAAGCATAGATTGGCGCCTATAAAAGGTGTTCGACCTGAGCAGATTTTTCTGGGGAATGGTTCCGATGAACCCATTGACCTGCTTGTGCGTGCGACCTGTGCGCCAGGCAAGGACAATCTATTGATTATGCCGCCAACCTATGGCATGTACGAAGTCTCAGCAGCTGTGAATGATGTTGACATCATCAAAGTACCATTGACGCCCGATTTTCAGGTGGATACGGCCGCTGTGCTTGCGGCCATCACGCCAAATACAAAACTGATCTGGTTATGTTCTCCCAATAATCCGTCAGGGAATTTGCTTCAGGCCGACGCCATTCGTGCTATTCTCGAAGCGGCTGATCATTCATTAGTCATTGTAGACGAAGCCTATATTGATTTTGCCAATACGTCATCTTGGACGAGTGAACTGGATAAGTACCCCAATCTGGTCGTGTTGCAGACGTTCTCGAAGGCGTGGGGGCTGGCCGCTTTACGGTTGGGGATGTGCTTTGCCTCAGAGGAGTTGATTCAGGTGCTTAACAAAATCAAACCACCTTATAACATTTCGGCTCCTACGCAGACGCTCGCTCTTGATGCGCTTGCCCATGAAGAGGAAAAGAATGAAATGGTTGAGCAAATTTTGATAGAACGGCAGTTTTTGGCCGATAATCTGCGTTCTTTGCTATCAGTGGAGGTTATTCACCCGTCTGATGCCAACTTTTTGCTCGTTCAATTTGAGGATGCAAAGGGCATGTTTGAGCACCTGATCGAGCAGCAGGTGATTGTTCGAGACCGATCAAAAGTGAAGCTGTGCGACGGTTGCCTGCGCATTTCGGTGGGTATACGAGCTGAAAATGAGCGGCTACTGTCGGTACTTCAAACATTTACCAACGTATCAATTACGCCAGATGACTTGCCCCTCGGAACAGGCGAAGAAGCCACAAAGCCAGAACTGGTGTAAAAGCCTGATTTGTAGTTGAGCGTAATTGAGGTGGTATATCAGTTACGAGAACCGAACCCTGTAGTCTAAGGAAGACTAATTGCTTACTCTATGAAAAAATCGTTTCTATTAACAGTATTGGCCCTCGTCGGCTGGGTAATGACGCCAAACAATGCGCAGGCGCAGTATAATAACTGGTCAATAGGTGCTCGTATTGGTGAACCGTCGGGCATAAATATTCGGAAATACTTTGGTACGAATCACGCTTTCGACTTGAATATTGGGACTTATGGCGGTATTTATGGTACCAAGCGCAGCTATCGCGCCGGAGAGTACAAAAGCGTTGGATTAGCCATTCAGGGTCATTTCTTATGGCATGCCGCGTTAACAAAAAGCGAAAGTATTCGGGCGTATTATGGATTTGGTGGTCAGATTAATAATCGTCGGTATTATCCGCCCCGATTGAATGGGGAATACGAAAACGCGTTGTCTTTAGGCGGCTCGGGTATTGCTGGTCTGGAATATTTTCCGACTGGAAAACCGTACTCGTTTTTTTTGGAAACAGGTGCTTACGTCGAACTACTCCAGGCCCCATTCTTCCTGAATTTGAATACAGGAGTAGGGTTACGGTATAATTTTTAAAAGGTAGTAGGAGCGAGGAATTAGGAGTGAGAATGCTGGAGCGCCAGCAACTCCTCGCTCCTCGCTCCTCGCTCCTCGCTTCCATGTTCAAAATATACAGTTCTTCGGCAGGGTCGGGTAAGACATATACGCTTACCAAAGAGTACCTGAAACTGGCGCTTCGGCCGGGAGCGAAGGATGACTATTTTCGGCATATTCTGGCGGTGACGTTTACGAACGCAGCCGCCAATGAGATGAAGAACCGGATTCTGGAACGACTCTCCGACATTGCCGGAACGAAAGAACTTCCTCTACTGGATGAATTGGTCGTTGACTTGTATGGCACACCACTTCATACCGGTTCATTTGAGATTGCTAAGGCTGACTTACGCAAAAAAGCGGCTTCTGTTTTCAAAACTATTCTCCATCGATACGCTGATTTTAGCGTCACAACGATTGATTCGTTTACACAGCGCGTGGTAATGGCATTTACCGATGAACTCGGGTTGCCCTATTCATTTGAGGTGGAGATGGAAACCGACGAAATCCTCGAACTCGCGATCGATAATCTGATTGAGAAGGCAGGGACAGAGGAAATGGAGGAGATAACGGCCATTCTGAGTGAATACTACACTCATGCTGCTACAGAAGGAAAAAGCTGGAATCAACTGCCCGAACTGCTCAAAGAATTCGGCCGCAACCTAACCTCCGACCAGTTTTACGATGCCGTCAATGCCGCTCAGGAGCTGTCACCGGGTGCGTTACGTGCCATTCGGCTTCAATTGATGGAGTATAATCGGCAGGTAGAAACGTCTATTATTGATCAGGGTCAGCGAGCCTGGTCATTGATTACCAGCAAAGGACTTAGCGAAGAAGATTTTAAGGGCAAGAAAAATAGTATTGCAGCTTATTTTAAGACCATTGCCTTTACCAATTTTGAGAAAGAGCCGACAGCTACACACCGTAAGCAGATTGAGGGCGACTGGTATTTGCCCAAAACACCGCTTCCTATAACAGGCGCCATTGATAGCATTGCAGAAGAGCTGTGCAACTGTTTTGATCAGATCGAGGCTATCCGAACGGAGAGTAGTCGGGAGGTAAATTTGTTCGATTGTCTGTTGCCGCATTTGCAGAAGCTGGCGCTGTTGAAACAAATACGTGTGGAGTTCGATGACCTGCTTCAGAAAGACGGGCGGGTGCATATTTCAGAGTTCAACAAGAAGATTTTGGGTATTGTCGCATCGGAGCCAGTGCCGTTTCTGTATGAGCGACTGGGTACGAAGTATAACCACATTCTGATCGACGAATTTCAGGATACCTCCCGCTTACAGTTTGCCAACTTACTCCCGCTCATCGAAAACTCTCTCGGGGCCGCGCATTTCAATCTGGCCGTGGGCGATGGTAAGCAGGCAATTTACCGCTTCCGGGGGGGCGATATGGACCAGATCGTAGCCCTGCATCGACAGGATCTGGACAGTCTGAAAGTGGCGCATAATCCCAGCTCCTGGACGGCCGACCGTATTGGCATGCTCGATGGGCATCTAAAACCGGAAATACTGGATACCAATTGGCGTAGTGCAGAACCAATTGTGCGCTTTAATAATGACTTTTTTGAGTTCGTCGCGCGCCAGTTTGAGTATCAGCACCCGAAATTGACCGATGTATTCGATGCTGAGCAGCAGTTCCATCAGAAAGCGCAACCGAAAGCGAACAAGGCGGGCCACGTTCAATTAGACTTTGTAGACAAGGACGACGAACTCGGGAAAGACCTAACCACACGGATGCTCGAAACGACCATTGCGCATCTGGAGAGGTCGTTGGCGGAGGGGTATCATTACAAAGATATTGCCATCTTATGTCGTAAAAAATCGCACGCCAGAGCACTCGCCAATGAATTGAATGCTCGTCAGATTCCGCTCGTATCGGCCGATTCGCTATCGCTGGAATTTTCAGATCCGGTCAAATGGCTCGTTACGCTTATGCGGGTCCTTCAACGCCCTGACCTACGAGTGCTACGTTATGAGCTGCTGTACTTATTTCACCGGGTTGTGCAAGGGATTTTTCCCGACGATACGTTGACCGAGAAACTTCGTAACGTGGCCGAGGACGACATTTCTGCTGTCTATGATTACCTGGCCGTAGAAGGCTATCCGCTCGATCCGTATGCACTGGGGCAACTAAATCCGTACGAATTAGCTGAGCGCCTAACAGCTCAGTTTGGCCTATTCAATCAGGCAGAACACAACCCGTTTCTGTTTCGGTTTTTAGATGAAGTGCTGACATTCAATCAGAAACGTAGTGGCCACCTGAGCGATTTTCTGGTGTATTGGGACAGCGTTCGCCAGAAAATTTCAGTAGAAGGCAATGCGCGGAATGCAGTCAGTATTCAAACGATTCACAAATCGAAGGGGCTGGAATTTCCGGTGGTGATCATTCCCTTTGCCAACTGGCGGGTTGAGCCGATAAATGATAGCACCATCTGGCTCGACCTAGCCGAGATTCGCGCCGATCCGCTTTCGCATGATAATGGAAGTGGCCTCGGAAAGCTTCCCCGGCTTCTATCGGCACCGGCCAACACAACCAGCAAACTACGTAGTGCGCCTGCGTCGGTGGCTGCTCAATATGAAGAAGAGCTGACACGCACATTCATCGAAAATATGAATCTGTTGTACGTGGCTTTCACGCGCCCCACAGATCGTCTGTACATCATCGCGAAGGCATCTGATTTCGATAAAGTGGGCAACCAGAAAGATGTTAGCTACTGGCTGCATGCCTTCCTGCGCGACAGTGAAGTAGCCCGCAATTGCGGTTGTGCCTGGGAAAATAGCCGACTTAGCTACGAAATCAGCTTGTGCGCAGAGGTTATATCACATCATCAACTGGACGAAGAGATCGATGAGATTTTTCTGGACGATGTCGTGAGTGGAAATCGGGGGCAGGATATGCAACTACGTCGGCAGGCTGATCGTATGTTCGATGTTGCAACTTTTGAGCGCACCCGCGAGCGGGATCGAAAACTTTTAGCAGCTCTGAGCCTGATTAAAGGCCCCGATGCCATTGATACAGTACTTCGTCAACTCGTGAGCGAAGGGTTGATTCGTAAGATCGAATGTGAAGTATTAAAACTTAGTTTATTGGCTATTGTATCGCATCCAGACTTGGCCACCCTATTTGATGCAACACTCCGAATTGATACCGACCGGACTATTCTGAGTAGCAAACGGATGCATGGCGCACCTCATCGAGTTGTCCATTTCCCCGATGGGCACATCGTTCTGGTGCAGTACGAGTCGATGCCAGGTATTGAAGCACCCAGGAAGGGCAATCCAATTGATACGTTACGTTATTTCACAAATTTGTATAGGGATATGGGTTACCCTGAAGTTGAGGGAAGGTTGGTGTATCTTGCCGATGTGCCACAAGTGGTGCGGGTACAGTAAAATCTATGTATTATAGCTGATATATGATGTATTTTCAACAGTTAGTTTATTCAAAGAGCTATATAGCTATCATTTCATTCATCATTTATCATTCATCATTCATCATTTCATTTGCGCAATCCCCTTATCAATTAAAGACGAGTCGGGAAATCACATTGCTGGGCGCTGGGATAGTAACCCTGGGGGCATCATTAGCCCTTAACCATAGTATTGATCCACTTACGCAGGCGGAAATCAGTACGCTTAGTCCAGACGATATTAATGCTCTGGATAGGAAGGCGGTTTATCGCTGGTCATCGTCGGCCGATCAGCTAAGTAATGTTACGTTGGCGGGTAACGTAGCTCTGGCTGGCTTACTTGCAATTGGTACAAAACCAATGCGGCAGGATTTTAAAACAGTGGCCGTGATGTATATCGAAACGCTGCTGCTGGCAAATGGTGTCGAACGAACGATAAAGGGTGTAACCCAACGAACCCGCCCATTTGTTTACAATCCCTCAACTCCTTTAGACGAAAAACTGACTCGTGATGCCCGGCAATCGTTTTTCTCGGGTCATGCTACGAATGCGTTTGCGACGGCAGTTTTCACAAGTGAAGTCTTTCGTCATTATTTCCCCCAGTCAAAGTTGAAGCCTGTTGTTTGGATTGGTTCGCTCGGACTGGCTACAGCTACGTCTGTACTACGTTTTGAAGGGGGGCTGCATTATCCTTCCGACCTGCTGGCCGGGGCTGCGTTTGGTTCACTGGTGGGATGGGGGATTCCCAAGCTGCACGAAGTGAAAAATAAAACAGACCTTGGGCGCCGACTCGATGTGCAACCCTGGAGCAATGGAACTGCCAATGGAATTTACGTGAGTCTGGCTGTGTTTTCGCGTTAACTTTGACCTGTCTACGCGCAAGTGTTTATTTGACTAATGACTAAAATTACCGATCATATCAAGGCTGCAAACGGCAAACCCATTTTTTCGATTGAAGTAATTCCCCCAATAAAAGGAGATAATCTGAAGAATCTGCTCGACAATATTGAGCCGCTGATGGAGTTTAAGCCGCCTTTCATTGATGTTACCTATCATCGCGAAGAATACATTGAACGGCCTTTACCCGACGGAACCATCCAGAAAATTGTGACGCGGAAACGACCTGGCACGGTAGGGATCTGTTCGGCTATTATGCACCGGTTTGGCGTTGATCCCGTACCACATGTGCTCTGTGGCGGCTTTTCCCGTGAAGAAACGGAAGACTTTCTGATCGATTTGCACTACCTCGGTATCGACAATGCACTGGTGCTTCGGGGCGATCCGGCCAAACCCTTTACAACGTTTAAGGCTAAAGAGAATGGCTATATGTATGCCAGCGAACTAGTCGAGCAAGTAGCAAATATGAATCGTGGAATTTACCTGCATGAAGAAGATACGGCGCTGGCTCCCAGTAACTTCTGTATCGGTGTGGCAGCTTATCCCGAAAAACATTTTGAAGCTATCGACCACGATATTGATTTTCATTACCTCAAACAGAAAATCGATAAAGGGGCTGACTACATTGTAACGCAGATGTTTTTCGATAATCAGAAATTCCTGTCATTCGCTGATCGGTGCCGACAGGAAGGTATTACAGTGCCGATTATTCCGGGATTGAAACCGCTTAGCACCCGCAAACAACTCCAGATTTTACCCAAACTTTTTCACCTCGAGCTACCCGAAGATCTCGTAAAAGCGGTAGAAGCTTGTGAAAACGACCAACAGGCCCGGCAGGTGGGGGTGGAGTGGTGTATTCAACAGTGTCGTGAACTTACAGCAGCTGGCGCTCCAGTACTGCATTTTTACACCATGGGCAAGGCCGATAACGTAATGAAAATTGCCCGGGAAGTATTCTAGAAAATAACCATCGAATAGTCAGAATGACTATCCGATGGAAGCTGGCTAAAACGGCATCAGGCGAAGTAGCGTTGTGCTAAGTAATTTTGTCTGTGCCCAAGGGCTATGTCAATGACATCGAAGCGTTTAACGGCAGTAAACGAACCGATGTCGCTATCGCTATTGATGTGAATGGTACCTAGCAGGATAATGTATTTGCAATTGTACTTCGTTTGAGCAACGAGTTCCTGAATGCGCTCATCAATGGCCTCATAGATTACTTCTGTGGCTTCGTAAAGTGGAATATCCGATTTTAGGATTCGGTCTTTTTGTCTGAAAAGAATTTGCTCAAGCGTATTCATCTGATAGTCGATATCCTTGACATCCCCTTCAGTAATGGCATTATTTTTAAGCTTATTCAGCGCTCCTTTGGCCGCTCCACAGCAACTGGAGGTTATTTGTTGGCCATGCCGGTGAATTTCACCAAGAACTCCTTCGGCGGAGACGCCGATATGTGGACCGTAATAAACAAATACAGCCCCATCGTCGGGAACGTGACTGGCGAAGGCGGCCATACCGGTTAATCCTGTGAAAGGAAACCCATCCAAGCCTCCTAATTTAAACGGGCCTAAAAACTCCTGAGCTCGGGCTGGATATTGAATACTGTTAACGTCATCGCTACAGATGCTATCGGCGAACATAATTTGCGCTGGTTCCAGATCCAGGTTTTCTTCTACAAAATCAATGAGCGTATTGATGCCATCGATTGAGGTTACGGCATTAGGATAGTACTTGTGAATGAGGCCTAATTTGTCTCTTTTTTTCATAGGAGCGTTTTTAACGTTTGAGGGATGAATGGCACAACCATTCGCAGTTTACATGTCGTAAAGGTCGGCAATTTAATGAGTTTTTAATCTATTCTCCTTGTCTGCCAGTTGCTGAGCTGCAATTTAGCCAAAGGGACCAACGAACAGAAGCCAGTCAAAGCAAATTTATCCATTGCTCTGACCGGCTTCTGTTCGTTGGGTGTCGTGATTTTACGCAGCCAGGTAATTCCCGATTCCGATGATTACCTGCCTGGAGGTAGTACTGATGGGTTCATTCTCTGCTCAAAGAGAATTGCCGATTCCCACCAGTACAATTGCAATAAGAATCACAACAATGCCGGTGACGAAGGTGCGAAAGGTAGCCGCCGACACTCCCGACCACTCCTTCAGATACAAGCCCCAAATGTTCGCGGTCAGGATGATGGTGGCCATGTGCGTAATCCAGGAACTGGCACCATTGCCCAGCTTACTTTCACCCATTCCGTAGAAGAAAAACTGGAGAAACCACATGGTACCAGCGGTTGCCGAAAAAAGCACATTGGCCAGAATTGGCGTCCGGGTATCGGTGTAATTGCCGAAGGTTTTATTCTTGGCGTTTAAGTACATGCACCACAAAAAGTTAGTGGTCAGTCCGCCCCATAATACGACCACGTAGGTTACGTTGTTCTGAAACAAGGGATTGCAACCTTGCAAAACAGCCTGATCGGCCAGGGGTTTGCCCGCTTCGATGCCATAGTTGAAGAAGGCACTCAGAATACCGGAGATCACGGCAATGATCAGGCCCTTCACAAGGCTGAACTCTTTGACAGACGCTTTCTTCTCGGCTTCAGAAAGTTCAGCTTCCTTCATCATACCAGCTTTACCCGAGATTGCAATTCCGATCAGGCAAACGAGTACGCCCAGCAATACCAGCTGCCCCCCACTTGAGCCCAGCATATCGGTAAACGAGACTTTTCCTTTAACGGGGTTGAGATTATAATAGATGGAAGGTACCAGTGCTCCGAAAGCCGAGCTGAATCCTAACACGACTGAATTCCCGAGCGACATGCCTAGATAGCGAACGCCCAGACCATACGTCAGCCCACCGATGCCCCATAGCAAACCAAATACGAACGTGAGCATCTTAACATTCATATCTGCCGAGGCAATGATGGCTGCAAAATCGGGGATGGTTAAATAGGCCGCCAGGGGAGGTACAATAAGCCAGGAAAAAAGGCCGCCAACAATCCAGAAGCTTTCCCAGGCCCACCCTTTCACTTTATTGAAGGGCATGTAAAAGCTGCCCGAAAAACCGCCACCAATCGTGTGGTAAATGATGCCAATCAGAACTTGCATAAAGAAATCAATTACAATACTGTTTTAAAGCTTTGGTAACTGCCCGGTGCATGAAATACTACACCCAAGATTACAGCCACTATTTTCTAATTATAAATGATGAATGATAAATGCGTGAGGGAAAATTAGTACTGTGTGGGTAGCCCCGGCATAATTTTCAAATTTATCCTTGTTAGTTGCTAAAACCTACCTGTTCTCTCCTGTATATTCGCCCATCTGGACTGGCAAAAATCATTCAGGTATTTTGCCGTTATAATGTGATTATAACAGGAGAGTACATGAAGCAGGAGAAAATTAGCCTAACGTACTTTGTACAAAACAAGATTACTGTCGGATACTACTTATTTATCTTTTTATGAATACAACGCAAGCGTTCAACTACGTTAGCTATCTCTGGGATGAGCAAAAGGCGGCAGAGCTGGCCGGTGACGAAGTGGCTTTGTTTATTTATCGTTCCAATCTGCTCGGGGCCGATCTACGCCTGACGAACTATGCCGGGGGAAATACATCCGTTAAGTTAATGGAAACCAATCCGCTTACCGGCGAGCCTGTCGAGGTAATGTGGGTAAAAGGTTCCGGTGGTGATATTGGAACATTGACCAAAAAAGGCTGTGCGAATCTGTATGTTGAGCGCCTGCATGCGTTGAAAAGTCGCTACCGGGGGCTGGCGTTTGAGGATGAAATGGTTGGCCTGTTCGACCACTGTCTCTTCGATCCTAAATGTGCCGCCCCTTCAATTGATACGCCCCTACATGGCCTGTTGCCGTACAAACATATTGATCACCTTCACCCTGATGCGCTGATTGCGATTGCCGCCAGTCGTGATGGAGAGGCCATTATGCACCAAATTTGGGGCGATAAAATGGCCTGGATTCCCTGGCAGCGCCCTGGTTTTGACCTCGGTCTGAAACTGGAAGAAGCGATCCAGAAAAACCCAAATCTACGTGGTATTATTCTGGGTGGCCACGGTTTATTTACTTGGGGTGATACGTCTTACGAGTCGTATATGAATACGCTCGAAGTGATTGAGCAGGCGTCTGAATTCCTGAATCAAAATTATGGCAAAAAACGGCCAGTATTTGGTGGGCAGGCGCTGGAGAACACGGATGCCGATACCCGCAAAAAACAGGCCGCTGCGCTGATGCCGGTTCTTCGTGGTCTGGCTTCAGGCCATCGCCAGATGATTGGCCACTTCACCGACGACGCACGCGTGCTGGAATTCGTGAACTCAAATGATCTGCCTCGTCTGGCTCGTTTGGGTACAAGCTGCCCTGACCACTTTCTGCGTACCAAAATTCGTCCATTGGTATTGGACCCCGCTCAGTTGGCAGGTGAAGGCAGCATTGCCTATCTGGAAAAAGCGTTTGAAGATTACCGGGCCGACTATACCGCTTATTACGAACGTTGTAAACACGAGAACAGCCCAGCTATCCGTGACCCAAATCCGGTGGTGTTGCTGTGGCCAGCGGTAGGTATGTTCACCTTTGCTAAAGACAAGCAGACGGCGCGGGTAGCCGCAGAATTTTATACCAACGCCATCAACGTAATGAAGGGCGCCGAAGCCGTGTCAGACTATGTAGGTCTGCCCGAACAGGAAGCCTTCGACATTGAATACTGGTTACTTGAAGAGGCAAAACTTCAACGGATGCCGAAACCGAAACCATTGTCGGGTAAAATTGCCCTGATTACGGGTAGTGCGGGTGGCATCGGGAAGGCTATCGCCAAGAAATTTCTAGCCGAAGGTGCTGTTGTTGTGATCAATGATAACGACGCTGACCGACTGGCAGGGGCAAAAGACGAGTTCCTGAAACAATATGGCAAAGATGCCTATGCGGCCGATCAGTTGGACGTAACGAAAGCCGACACAATTTCCGCTACGTTTGATACGGCTGCACTGGCTTTCGGAGGAGTCGATATCGTGGTCAATTGCGCGGGATTGAGCATTTCCAAACCCATCGAAGAGCACACCGAAAAAGACTGGGATTTGCTGTACGACGTGTTGGTGAAAGGTCAGTTTTTAGTGACGCAGAAAGCTGTTGAGGTGATGCGGAAACAGAAACTGGGTGGCGATGTCCTGAACATTGTCAGTAAAAATGCCCTGGTGTCGGGACCAAATAACGCCGGTTATGGCTCAGCTAAAGCGGCTCAATTGCACCTGAGCCGGTTGAATGCAGCCGAATTAGGTAAGGATCACATCCGGGTAAACGTAGTGAATCCTGACGCCGTCATTTCCGACTCGAAAATCTGGGCGGGTGCCTGGGCAGAAGGCCGTGCAAAAGCGTACGGCATAACGGTGGCCGAACTTCCTGCCTATTATGCCAAACGGACATTGCTGAACGAAATCATTCTTCCCGATGATATTGCCAATGCCTGTTTAGCGTTTACAAACGGTCTACTAGCCAAATCTACGGGCAACGTCCTGAACGTAGACGGTGGTGTAGCAATGGCGTTTGTACGGTAAAATAGGAATATGGTTTACGGTTTTTGTGGTGTCGGTTTCTTCAAACCGACACCACAAAACTATCAGCCCACAAATTTATTTGTGGGTTTAATCAACAGAATTTTGTGCATCATTTTTAACCGTTTCAACGGTTTTCGGGACTATCCTATTTCATCAACGGGCAATCCATAATGAACCATAAATCGGCGGTACTCATCCATAAATGTTACATTACGGTGATGTTCCTCTTGATTTAAAATATATGCCCGAACGCGTGGTACATGTGATTCACTAACCGAAAACGCACCATAGCCAATTTGCCATGCAAAATGCGTCGCTGTCAATTTTGTCTGATTAAACATATGTGAACTTCCGCCTTTGATTTGCTTAACCACGTCAGCCATTGATTTTTTAGGATTGAGCAGAAACAAAAGATGAACATGGTCGGTCACCCCGCCAATACAATCAACAAAACAAGCCATGGTGATAAGTTGATTTCGTAGTTCGGAATGCACCGTAGGGCGAATGATAGGTGTAATCAGCGGTTGCCGATCTTTAGTTGCGAAAACCGCGTGAACCCAGATTTTGGATTTGGAATGGCTCATGGTGGAATTAGTAAAAACCGTTAAAACGGTTAATGAATGGCGAATAATTGACTTTTAATCCCACACATAAATGTGTGGGCTGATGATTGGAAAATATGACTGAAAATCCATAAAATGGATACATAAACCTTTAACCTTTATGCAACTCGAACCCGAACATATTGCCGAGTTTAACCAGTCGCAGTTGGAAGGCCACCAGCGGAAACTGTCGTACTGGACTCAGGAGGTCGCTACGGCTGAACCGATTATTCAGAAACTGATTGATTTTCAGATTGCTATTCCAAGTTGGGCATTGGGCACAGGCGGCACGCGCTTTGGTCGTTTTCCGGGTGGGGGCGAGCCTCGTTCGCTGGAAGAGAAAATTGCTGATGTAGGCTTGCTACATGCCCTGAACCGCGCTAGTGGGGCTATCTCACTGCACATTCCCTGGGATATCCCTACCGATCCACTGGCGATCAAGCAACTCGCTGCCAAGCACGGATTACGGTTCGACGCCGTGAACTCTAATACGTTCCAGGATCAACCTGATCAGCCATTGAGCTACAAGTTTGGATCGCTTCAACATACAGATCCGGCTATTCGGCAGCAGGCTATCGACCATAACATTGAGGTTATTCGGCATGGAGTGGCACTGGGTTCAGATGCGCTGACGGTCTGGTTGTCAGATGGTTCTTGCTTTCCTGGTCAACTCAATTTCCGTAAAGCTTTTGATCGTACGCTGTCGAGCCTGGAAGAAATCTATGCCGCTCTCCCCAACGACTGGAAGCTATTTGTAGAGTACAAAGCTTTTGAACCGAATTTCTATTCGATGACCGTCGGCGATTGGGGTAGCAGTTTTCTGTACGCCAACAAACTTGGCCCGAAAGCGTACACGCTCGTAGATTTAGGACACCATCTGCCCAACGCCAACATCGAACAAATTGTGGCGATTCTGTTGCATCAGGGTAAGCTGGGTGGATTCCACTTCAACGACTCCAAATACGGCGACGACGACCTGACCGCAGGTAGCATTAAACCTTACCAACTATTCCTGATCTTTACCGAATTGGTCGATGGTCTGGATGCTCGGGGAATGAATCATGCCAAAGACCTTGGCTGGATGATTGATGCCAGTCACAACGTAAAAGATCCCCTCGAAGACCTTCTGCAATCGGTAGAAGCGATTCAACTGGCTTATGCGCAGGCTTTATTGGTAGATCGGGCTGCGCTCGAAGAGGCCCGTGAAGCCAACGATCCGGTACGTGCTCAGGAAATTTTGCAGGATGCATTCCGGACAGATGTGCGCCCATTAGTAGCCGAAGCTCGTCGCCGGGCAGGTGCTGCACTGAATCCACTGGGTTTGTATCGACAACTGAATATCCGCCAGCAACTCATCGGTGAACGGGGTGCCAAAACAGTAGCAACGGGACTGTAAAATGATGTATGATATAGGATGTATGTACGGCCACGATTATACATCCTATATCATACATCATACATAACGCACCTACATCATATATGGAAAGACTTCCCGTCATTGCCATTTTCGACATTGGTAAGACCAATAAAAAGCTATTTCTCTTCGACGAACAGTATCGAATCGTCTGGGAAAAATCGGAACAGTTTGACGAGATAACCGATGAGGATGGTGACCTCTGCGATGACCTGAACCGGCTCACGAACTGGATCACTACGTTACTGACGGAAGTAGTGGCTTTGCCTGATTTCCTTGTTAAGGCGGTAAATGTTTCGGCTTATGGAGCCAGCCTGGTGTATATCGATCAAACCGGTCAACCGCTTGCGCCTTTATACAACTATCTCAAAGCATATCCTGATCACTTACTGAATCAGCTTTTCAGTGCCTACGGAGGGGAGTCTACGCTAACCCGGCAAACGGCGTCGCCTTCGCTGGGTAGTTTGAACTCGGGCCTACAGTTGTACCGGCTCAAATATGAGCAGCCTGATCTCTTTAACAAACTAGCCTTTGCTTTGCATCTGCCCCAGTACGTTAGTCATGTGATTAGCGGCTGGGCCGTCTCCGATCTAACCAGCATCGGGTGTCATACCATGCTCTGGGACTTTGATCGGCAAGCCTATCATCAGTGGGTTACGGATGAACAACTCGACACCCGTTTGGCTCCCATAGTTGCTTCTGATTCTGCTCGCCTGACGGTCTTGGGTGATGATAGCTTACAAGTTGGCGTTGGACTTCACGATAGTTCATCCGCTCTAATTCCCTACCTGTCTTCGTTTCAGGAGCCCTTTGTGCTGATTTCGACCGGAACCTGGTGTGTAAGCATGAACCCTTTTAACAGTCGCCCACTGACACCGGAAGAATTGCAGTACGACTGCCTTAACTTCATGCATTACAAAGGCCAACCCGTGAAAGCGGCCCGCTTATTTGCGGGTTACGAGCATGAGCAGCAGGTCAAACGGTTGGCTGAGCATTTCAATGTGCCGGTTAGTCAGTACAAGCAAGTGGCATACAATCCGACCACTATTGATCAGTTGCGCCATCAGGCGAGCCAGGTGACCACCGAACAGGATGCGAAGGGAAACCAGCTTCTTTCGATGAAAGGATCACTGTTTGGACAACGGAATCTTGCTGATTTCGTAACCTACGAAGAAGCCTACCATCAACTTATTCTCGACATTATATCGCAGCAACTGATTTCGACTAATTTAGTTCTAGAGGGCTCGCCCGTGAAGCGCATTTTTGTCGATGGTGGTTTTGGTAAAAATCCGATCTACATGAATCTGCTGGCAACGGCTTTCCCGACTATCGAAGTCTATGCGGCATCGGTTGCGCAGGCGTCGGCGCTGGGAGCTGCCTTGGCCATACATCAGCACTGGAATTCCTACCCACTACCCGGTGATTGCGTTGAGTTAAAGAAGTACACTGCTCACGCCGTTGCGCATTGATTTGATGTTTCAACCGGTCGTCGGAGTGCTTCCTGAGATGGGATAGAACCAATCTGACGACCGGGCTGAAACTTAAGCCTCCCCCAATCTGCTATGACAATCAGACACTCGGTCAGCCGGATGTTACTACTGTTTTTTTTAGTAAGCTTGACCGTACAGGCGCAGAAACTTCCTGATAGAAAGGAGATTATCGCCAAAATGACGTTGGCGAACGATTATTTTATGAAGACCTGGCCCGATCCCGGTAAGGAAATCGTGACCAACAAAACCCGTCCCAGCAACATCTGGACACGGGCGGTGTATTACGAGGGTCTGATGGCGTTATACGGAATCGATAAAAGGAAAGCGTATTACGATTATGCCGTTGAGTGGGGTGAAAAGCACCACTGGGGTCTCCGAAGTGGCATAAACTCCCGTAATGCCGACGATCAGTGTTGTGGACAAACCTATATTGATTTGTACCTCATCGACCACAAGCCTGAGCGTCTTCACGACATCAAAGCGTCGATCAATGGGATGCTGAAAAGCGATAAAATTGATGATTGGAACTGGATCGATGCGTTGCAGATGGCCATGCCGGTGTTTGCCCAATTAGGCGTACTGGAAAAAGACCATAGCGAGAGTGCGACTGCCTATTTCGAGAAGATGTACCAGATTTACAACTACTCGAAAACCAAACATGGCGGCAACGGTCTGTATAATCCTGAGGATCATTTGTGGTGGCGTGATAAGGATTTTGTGCCCCCTTACAAAGAACCCAATGGGCAGGATTGTTATTGGTCGCGGGGGAATGGTTGGGTTGTGGCCGCTTTAGTTCGGGTGCTCGACATTATGCCGAAAGACGCCCCGCACCGGGACGAGTACGAAAAAACGTACCTGGAAATGATGAAGGCACTAGTTCCTCTTCAACGCCCAGATGGATACTGGAACGTGAGCTTACATGATCCAAACAACTATGGCGGTAAAGAACTCACGGGAACGGCCTTGTTTGTTTACGGCATGGCCTGGGGCATTAATCATGGGTTACTCGATAGTAAAACATATCGCCCTATTATTGCTAAAGCCTGGAATGCGATGGCTACTGATTCCGTTCATCCGAACGGCTTCTTAGGCTACGTGCAGGGAACGGGCAAAGAACCCAAAGAGGGCCAGCCTGTAACCTATGATAGCAAGCCCGATTTCGAGGACTATGGGCTCGGTTGTTTTCTACTGGCTGGAACGGAGTTGTGTAAACTGAAACGTTAAATTTTAATTAGATCTCAGCTGACGGGGATTGAGCAGATCTTCATTGATAATTTGGATTTTTACCCCGCGCCATTCGCGCTTCAATAATAGATACGTATGGAAGAAGTCGCCTTTACAATGAAATTGAAACCCGGTGTTGAGGCTGAGTATCAACGCCGTCACGACGAAATATGGCCGGAGCTAACAGCGACCCTGATCGACGCAGGCGTTCGTGATTACTCGATTTTTCTCGACCGAGCTACGGGAACTCTATTTGCCGTTCAGAAACGAGTTGCCAACCACACCACTGCTGACTTGCCCAAGCTACCCATTATGAAGAAATGGTGGGCTTACATGGCTGATTTGATGGAGACAAATCCCGATAATTCGCCGGTTGCCGTTCCGCTGGAGCGAGTTTTTCATCAGGAATAGTCTTTTGCTTGAAGGGTGTTCAATGCGCTATACCTTTAGGATATGGCGTATCGAACACCCTTCAAGCAAAAGACTCAGTGGAAACAAAAAGTACAATTAATGCAAGTCTGCCAGCCACTGCTGCGCAAATAGACGAGCTTCAGCTACGGGTTCTTTCCCCAGTCGGTACAGGAATTTCCACTCGGCAGGTTTGCGCTGATAAAGTGGATTGGCGAACTCCTGTTTGTAACCCATTGGTATCAGACGAGCTTCAAAATCAACAGTTTCAGTCAGAGCGATAAAGTCCTGCAGTCGTTTTTTGAGGAGCGGACGAAAATCGGCGTGAGCGTCGAACTCAGCTTTCTGCTTCCGTTGATAAATCAATTGTTCTTTATCTAAAGTCGCCGGAGCATTCGATTGGTTTATGTTGCTCTGAGCCTGCTCTTTGATTGAAGCCAGGTACTGCTTCTTAAATTCCGCCGGAGGTAGATTCAGCATCTTTTTTAGCGCTGCAATCTGTTGCCCCTTACTTGTCCGCTCGCTGCCCGATAAAGAAGCCAATTCCTGTTCTTCCTGCGACAATTGTGCCCGAACGCCTAGTTGCAGCATGGCTGGGTCCATTTGAGCAAAAGCTTGATCCAAAGCGGCTATTTGTGTTTTCTGTGCAGCTTTTTCAATTTCACTGGCCTGCTTTTGTTTAGTAAGCCCCTCTTCGGTATACGACTCATCATAAGGGTAATACGTTCGTACATCCTGAAGCCATTCCTGTTTAAACATTGGCGACTCAACGTAAGCCCGAACAACTTTTCCTAAAGCATGTACTGTTGCTACACGAGACGATTCAGGAAGCCGACGAGCCATCTGCCGCATAGAGGCCGTTGCGTTGAAAAAGAACCACTTTTCTTCTTTTAGATTTAGTAAAACATCCTGCCGGAGTTTACCTGCCTGAATACTTAGTTCGGTCATTACGTCGCCAGAACGGGCAGCTACAAACAAATAGCTGACAACCAGTGTGAGAAGAGTAATTTGTTTACGTGATTTCATGATGTTAAAAAGAGGAAGGTTCAACCAAATGACTGAGCGACTTATAGCGCCTTCCAGGTCATGATGGTCGTGTACGACTTGGTAGGCTCGGTGACCGATAGCTCGACTTTCAGCCCACTAGCCGATGCTTCTACCACTTTCCAATCCGAAACATCGGTTGGGTCACCGTCTTCCACGATATGAATGGTTTTCGTCTGTTCATTATACGTCCAGTGGCTAGGTTTTACAGTCGAAGGGTCTGACTCATCGTCGGAGCAGGAGAGTTGGCCATTGCTGCCAGACATCGTTCCATTCTTCTCGAAAATAATGGTGTTGTCTTTGTCGCAGGCACGGAGGAAAACCGTTAGGTCGGAATCGAGTTTACCGTCGCCGTCGAGGTCAATAGCTGGATTAACCTGGAAGGAGGTCATCATCAGATTTTTGCCAACAAAAGCAAGGCTATTGTCGGTCGTGGGCTGAACAGCGCCATTGTCTTTCTTACAAGACGAGATTGTTAGCGTTAGAGTGGCCATCACAGCCAGGATTGAGGTAGTAAAGCGGTTCATTGTCTATTGTTGTTTACAGTTGAAAAAGAGGTTGCGTTTGACAGCTATCATTTGAATTGCCTGATTGACTGGACAAAGTTGGTCGTTCATTGAGGCTTCTCCGAGGCTCAGCCTGGTCAACCGACAAAAGCTTGTGATGAGTTGGTACAAACGAGTGATAAAACGGTAGAGCGTTTCTTGTCGGTAAGATTGATTTCAAAAAAGAATGGCCGGGCAAAACATTGTTTTGCCCGGCCACATCAGATTTTGTACTACGTGAATCGATCGCCCTTAATACTCAATGTTGGGCAATCCAGTTTAAACAATAATCGGCTACCTCCTGCCAGTTCTTCTGCCCTAGAACAAAGTGAGTTCGGCCTTCAAATTCTTTAAAATCTGTTACCGAATTTTTGTCTTTGTATTTTTTATAATTGCTATAGTTGAGCGAGGCTGGCACGATATGATCGTTGCTGCCAGCCGTAAATAATAGAGGAGCGTGTGGCTTTTTATAATCTACGTGAGCTACGCTGGTCAGTGCTTCCCGGAAAAGTCGCTTGCTTTCGGGAAGCAATAGCGCTTCATAACTTGCTTTTTGTTCTTCCAGTGGTAGGCCGTTGGTGAAGGCATACTGCCAATCTTTGAAGGACATCAAATAGGGTTTGTTTACGTCCGTGAAAAAGCCAAATGCTTTGTAGATTGATTTTGCGAAAGAAAATTTGGTTGTAAGTAAAAACTGGGGTGGGCCAGAATCAATAGCTATACCAGCCGCTGCCAGATCTCGTTGCAACAGGAGTTGAGTCATCAGACCACCAAAGGAATGTCCAATCAGAATTGGCTTTTCGGGGAGTTTCTGAACAAAATCAGCAAAGAAATCGGTCACGCTTGCCAGACCATTGGCGGCTATACGGGCATCTGGATGTTGCAGCCGCAAGGTGGCTGCCAGTGCGTCTTTGTGGGGCCAGGAAGGAGCATAGCAAGTATAACCTTTGCGTTCAAAATAGGCTTTCCAGTCGTTCCAGCAGGCTGAGGAGACAAAGGCTCCTGTAATAAAAACAACGGTTTTTGTGGTGCTGACTTTCATACTTGTGTCGTGAAAAAGAAGTGATACGTTTGACCTGATCTAGTTAACTCACAGTCGAAACTATGAACGGACCAAAGTTCACTAAGCCAGCGGACAACAAGTTTAACCGAAGTTAAAATCGTACTGGAGTGTAAGCATTAAGGCAAAGTTATTAACCACGAAGGCACCGAGAACACCAAGTTGAATTAACAATCTTAGTGTTCTCGGTGCCTTCGTGGTTAACATGTCAACCAATGACAATAGATTACGCCACGGCTTTTCCTTCCAGCACAGGGCGTTTGTCTTTTCCTTTCGTGAGGATGCTTATGCTATTTTGAAATTCCACCTGAACACCGTCGGCACCAAACCGGCAGGTTACTACTTCGTAGTGGGCGGTTTCAATAAATCGCCAGGTCATGACAAACGTATTTTCATCCTGCCAGCCACCACTACCAGCCACCTGTCGGTTAGGACCATTTGGAACGGGCGTTGGTGTTAAGGAAAGTGGCGCTACTGAGAAAGTAGTCGTACTATCCCGCCAGCGACCAACACCACACAATACCTGATGAGCACCCTCGTTGTCCTGAAGTTTGAATATGCAGCCATCCTTGCCGAATGTCAGGGAAACATCTTTCACGTGTAACGAATTGTCGGCGACTGTATACGTCTTGCCGCTTATTTTGGCTTGTACCGACGAGGTCGCCTGCGAAACGCTTGGTGTTAGCGTCAGGGTTGTCAGCTTTTGCGCTAATGCTGCCTGTTTCATTTTATCGGCGGGTAGGCCCGTTCCCCGAAGGGCTGGCAGAATGTGATTCCAGATCGCATCGAGAATCCCCTGGGTATTCGCTGATTCGGCAGTGATGGCTATCAGGGCGTCTTCTTTGGGTAGCACAACGCAGAATTGACCGAACGCACCATCGGCCCGATAAGCGTCGTTGCGGCATCGCCAGAACTGATACCCATACCCTTGAATCCAGTCGTTTACACTGGCATCGCCTTTACCTCCCTTCGAATCTACTTCCTTGCGGGTAGCGTCATGAATCCATGCTTCAGAAATCAGCCGTTTTCCATTCCATGTGCCCTTTTGTAAGTAGAGTTGTCCGAACTTGGCAATATCTTCCGTCTTTATCCGCAGACCCCAGCCACCGGTATTTATGCCATTGGGATCGACCTCCCAATCCATGCCTTCAATACCCAGTGGCCCGAATAAACGTGGTTTCAGATATTCGAGTATGGTTTGCCCCGTTAGCTTCTGCACAATGGCCGAAAGCATATACGTGGCACCACTGTTGTACATGTAGAATGTGCCCGGTTCATGATCGACGGGTTGGGCCAGGAATGATTTAACCCAGTTGTTGTCAGTACCGCCCCGTAACGCAGGTGTTGTGTCCTTATCATGCCCTGTCGACATGGTTAGTAGATCCTTCACCCGCATAGCAGCCAGATTCACACTGATAGTGGCAGGCACGTCTTTAGGAAAGAACGAAACAACCTTATCCTCAACGGTTAATCGCTTTTCGTCAACAGCCATCCCGACAGCCGACGAGGTAAAGCTCTTGCTCAGCGAATAGAGCGTATGAATGTACTGAGGGGCATACGGTGCCCACCAGCCCTCTGCCACAACCTGCCCATGCCGAAGCACCATCATACTGTGAATATTTAGCTTTTGGGCTTCTGCAGTATTGATAAAATCAAGCAGGCCGCCAGGAGCAACGCCCTGAGCTTCAGGTAAACTGCGGGGAAGTTTGCCCGTTTTGGTTGGTAAAGCCCAACCTGTGTTGGGTAGGGTAGAGGCAATAGCCAAACCAGCGGCACCGAAGCCAAGTTGCTGGAGAAAATCTCTGCGATTGAGGTTCATGATGTAAAGTTCTAGGTTTCAGGCTTTAACTAGTTTCAGGTTCAATAAACCTTGAACCTGAAACACTTAACAATCTTACGCAAATACGTGATTTGGCGGGGTAAGGTCAAACGGTATGCTCACTTTAACTTCATTAAACGGAAATGATGAAAAGTTGTACTTTTTGATGGCTTCGGTAATTGTTCTGTATTTGGGTTTATTTTTATGACAAAAATTGGTGTAACTATTCTTGTTCGATAATTTATTCTGCTATTCAGTCTTAATTCGTAATTAATATCTTTTGCGTGTCGTGAAAATGAAGAAACTTGTACTCCCTCTTCTCCTCAATTTATTGCTTCTCGTTTCAGTCGTCAACGCCCAGTCGTTCAAGCCAAAACAGTTGCGCGAAGCCACCATCGACCAGCTTCATAATGCCATGCAGTCGGGTAAACTGACCGCTGAACAACTGGTGCAACTTTATCTGGATCGTATTGATGCGTACGACAAACAGGGCCCTTTTTTGAATTCCATTATTATGGTGAATCCCAAAGCGTTGGCAGAAGCTCATCGGCTCGATTCCCTCTATAAAGTGACGGGCAAGTTCGTTGGGCCGCTGCACGGAATCCCAGTGATCGTGAAAGACAATTACAATACGTTCGATATGCCAACGACCAATGGCACGCTGGCAATGAAAAAGTCTATTCCACCCAACGATGCGTTTGTAATTCAGCGAATTCGGGAAGCCGGAGCCATTATCATTGCCAAATCGAATCTGGCCGAATTTGCCACATCGGGGAATTTTTCGGTTAGTTCTATTTTGCCCGGCTATTCACGGAATCCGTACGATACGAAACGGACGACGGCTGGGTCGAGTGGGGGTACAGCGGCTGCCGTAGCGGCCGATTTTGGAACCATTGGCTTGGGAACCGATACCGGTAGTTCAATACGAGGACCTTCGTCGCACCAAAGTCTGGTTGGTTTTCGACCCACGCTGGGCTTAGTGAGCCGGAGCGGTATTGCTCCACTGGCGATGACAAATGATACAGGTGGCCCCATTTGTCGGACAGTAGAAGATGCTGTTCGGGTACTCGACGTAATTGCTGGCTACGACAAAGCGGATACTGTAACCCGACGAAGTGAGGGCAAAATTCCGCAGTCTTACCGACAATTTCTAGACAAAGATGGCCTGAAAGGGGCGCGCATTGGCGTATTTCGGCAATTATGCACCACAAAAAATTCTGACCCGCAAGTGTATGCTCTATTTAATAAAGCATTGGATGAACTTCGCGCTGCCGGTGCCATTGTTGTTGATTCGGTTCGGGTACCTGAACTGGATACAATCAGTAAATCGGCTGATACCATTCCGCAACTACGGCGCGATTTCAATATATATCTGGCCAATTTAGGGCCCAATGCACCACATAAGAGCCTGACATCCATTATCAAATCGAGACAATTTCACCCAAGTATCGAAAAAACGCTATTGGATTCAGATAAGGATACACTGGCGCCTGAAGCGCATAAAGGATGGGCAAAGAATATGGCACTCCGCGAGCGGCTTCGGAAACTGCTGCTTCGGGCGATGGACTCAACCGGGGTTGATGTGCTGGTATATCCATCGTTTAGTTACCCACCCCGGCTCATTGGTGATCTGAATACGCCATCGGGAACGAACAACAATGCACTCTCTCCGCCAACGGGCTTTCCTGCTTTTACGGTCCCAATGGGCTTTACGTACGATAACTTACCAGCTGGTTTACAATTCTTTGGTCGGCCGTTTAGTGAGCCCACCCTCGTGAAGTTATGTTATGCCTATGAACAGGCTACCCACCACCGAATGCCGCCGGCGAACACACCAGTTTTACCGAAGAAAAAACGTAAAGTTGCACATACGTAGGCTTCCCTAGGCCTGTGTCCTCACAGGCCACTCTTGCGTCAGCCAACGTTGCCATCCGGTCAAGGGCCTGTGAGGACACAGGCCTAGGGAATGGTAAAATCTGTGAATCTCGTTGCCGTATTTGGTGCGATTCCTTCAGGGTCGTATGTTTATAGAGAGGTATGCTTTTACTATAAACATACGACCCTGAAGGGGTCGCACTGAATTTCTCAACCAATGTCTGTTATAGTAAAGAACTATAGGTAATCCTATCGGCTAGAAAACATCATACATGAAATTAGGCTTTCCGTTCGTCAATCACTGTTATCTACGGCTTATCGTTATCAGTTGCTCACTTCTTAGACTTGGTTCAACGTCCCTGTTCGCACAAACCAAACCATCGGACGTAACACCCTATGAACGCAATACGAACCAGACTGCGACGTATGCCCAGATCATAAGCTGGTATCAGCAGTTAGACCGGCAATACGATCAGGCGAAACTCGTAGAGGTTGGGAAAACCGACATTGGTAAACCGCTCCATGTGTTTCTGTTAGCCGCTGATAAACAATTTTCGTCTCGCCCCAACCGCGTAACGCTGCTGATTAACAACGGGATTCACCCTGGCGAACTCGAAGGTATCGATGCCTGCATGATGATGGCGCGGGATTTATTAAAGGCCAACAAACTACCCAAAAATGTACTGCTGGCCATTGTGCCGGTGTATAATATCGATGGTGCATTGAATCGGGGAGTATCGCGGGTGAACCAGAATGGACCGGAATCTTACGGCTTTCGGGGAAACGCCCGCAACCTGAATCTGAATCGCGATTTTATCAAAGCCGAGGCCGAAAACACCAAAGCGTTTCAGGTAATGTATCAGTCGTTGAAGCCCCAGGTGTTTATTGATAACCATACCAGCGATGGTGCTGACTATCAACACATACTCACGTATTTCGCGACCCAGAAAGACAAGCTCCACCCGACCGTGTCGAGCTACATGGTGAAAACATTTCAGGCGGAACTGGACAAAACTCTGACCGCAAAGGGATTTCCCCCGGCTCCGTATGTAGACAGTTTTTCGGATACGCCTGATAGTGGCCTGATTGGCTACAACGATTCGCCCCGCTATTCAACGGGTTACGCGACTTTGTTCAATTGTTTCGGTTTTACGTTGGAGACGCACATGTGGAAAGACTATCCTGCGCGGGTGAAAGCTTCCTATGCGTTCGATGAATCTGTCATGCAGTTATGTGATCGAGATGCCCAAACAATTCTAGCGAATCAGAAGAAAGCGAACGAGGCAGTTAGTCAGCAGACAAGCTTTCCGCTGAGCTATAAACTGGATCGTACGAAAACGGATTCAATTACCTTTCTGGGATACTCAGCTGCTTACAAACTCAGCGAAGTATCGGGCTTGAAGCGTCTCTATTATGACCGCTCGAAACCATTCACAAAGCGTATTCCTTACTGGAACACATTTGCCGTCGATGCGCAGGTTGACAAGCCACGGGCCTATGTTATTCCGCAAGCCTGGTGGGAAGTAATTACCCTGCTAAAACGAAATGGGGTAAAACTGCAGACCTTGCCTAAAGACACGTTGATGGCAGTATCAGCCTACTACATCACCGACTATAAAAGTGGGCAGCGACCCTACGAAGGGCATTATATTCATTCGGGAGTGAAAGTGCGGTCGGAGACACAACAGATACAATTCTACAAAGGCGATTACCTTATTCTGGCCAACCAACCTACGAATCGATATATCGTTGAAACTCTTGAACCGCAGGGTGTCGATTCGTTCTTCGCCTGGAATTTCTTCGACAGCACGCTCGACCAGAAAGAGTATTTCTCAGATTATATTTTTGAAGATACTGCCGCTGAACTCCTTAAGAAAGATCCCTCATTGCGTAAAAAGCTGGACGAGAAACGAGCATCGGACAAAGCCTTTGCCGAAAACGCCGATGCCCAACTGGACTTCATTTACCGCCAGACGCCCTACTACGAAAAAACACACAACCGGTATCCGGTTTACCGATTGAAGTAATTTTTCTTTTTGACAGGATTAACGGGATAAAACAGGATTAATTAGCAGAAGGAAATCCTGCCTTATCCCGTTAATCCTGTCAGAAAAATTAAAAACAAACTTACCTGATGAACCGCTCCTTAGTCCCTTATCTGCTAGTTGTTCTGACACAGATTTCACTTGACCTGTTTGCTCAGGTTGACAAGACTTCCGAATCTGCGGATGTAGCAGCGATCAAGTCGTTGCGAGCGCAGTCAAATCAGGCTATTCAAGCCCGCGACCTGACTGCGTTTGGGCAGACGATGTTGCCAGATATTGAAGTGACTCGGGGAAGTGGATCACACGTATCGGGCCGAGATTCGGTGCTGGCATCCGTAGCGGTGCAGTTTAAAGACCCCAACTTTATGGGGTACGTTCGCACTATGGATCGTATCCAGATCAGTACAACGAGCCCACTTGCCGCCGAGAATGGCCACTGGACAGGTCGTTTCCAACGCCCCGACGGTATTCAAACGATCACGGGTGTTTACCTGGCCATGTGGCGTAGAACAGACGCAGGCTGGAAAATTCGCTCTGAATTATTTGTGAGTTTGGCCTGTACCGGAAGTGCGGCTTGCGGGAAGTGATAGGAAATGGGTCTGCTCTATGTGGGAACTATAAAAATCGTATTTTTGATATAAACGTACTAGTGAATCATCCGACAATACTATGAGTGAATACGTATTAAGAGTAGAAGATGAGCCACAGGCTGAAGCCTTACTGACCTACCTACGTAGCCTGAATTTTGTTGAATTGATTCCGAACCAGGCATCTGTTCAGGCAAAAAAGGAAGCTATCGGTGGTATGAAAGCCTTTTTAAAAACATTGCCAAACAATGACGATTATACACAGGAAGACGTAAATCAGGCTCTTGCTGAAATTCGAGCAGGCCGCAATGAGTAAAAAGCCTCGAATTGTTATTGATCCAAATCTATTAGCCAGTGTATTGATTGGAGGCCGAACTCGTACCCATTTTTATGAGCTACTTGAGGTTGCCGACCAAATTGACATTTGTTATGCTGATGAGCTAGTAGCAGAAGTTGAAGCCCTGCCTCGACATAGTTACTTTCAACAAAAGGGAATAGATGAAGCCATAACTCATCAATTTCTGACGCTATTTACAAGCTTAAGTTTAAAGGTATTTGTTACTTCCAAGGTTAAAGTTGGTCGGGACGAAAATGATTTTTATTTGCTGAGCTTATGCCGTGATGCTCGGGCTGATTATTTATTGACGGGTGATCCTGACTTGCTTATTCTGGGTGGCTACGGCCAAACAAAAATATTACGCTTTCCTGAGATATTGGAATTACTGCCGGATATACTGAAAACAGAATAACAGGAACTTTCTGTTGTGCTATTTTATCGCCCAATCGGATTAGTGTTAAATAACAAAATCTAGGACCGTTTTACTTGGGAAAGTAATCGGCCCTAGATCTTAGATAAATAACCATTACCCCTTCTTCAGCTCCTTCGCCCAGCCGTCTTTCAGCGTTACTGTCCGGTTAAATACCGGCCGATCGGAAGTGGAATCCTGGTCGAGGATGAAGTAGCCTTTGCGCATGAACTGGAAGTTGGATTGTGCACCCGAACGGGCGGCTTCTACCAACGCGGGCTCGACAAAAGCACGCACGACTTCCAGCGAATTTGGATTCAGTAACTCCCGGAATTCACGTTCGTCGGCGGCAGGGTTTTCTACCGAGAATAAGCGGTCGTAAAGACGAACTTCGGCTTCTACTGCGTGAGGCACCGATACCCAGTGAATCGTACCTTTTACATTGATCCCCGATGTATCGGAACCACTACGGCTTTCGGGAATGTAAGAGCAACGCAGCTCGATAATCTCGCCCGCGTTGTCTTTTACGACTTCATCACACTTGATGATGTACGCGCCTTTCAGCCGAACCATACCACCCGGAAACAATCGGAAGAATTTCTTCGGTGGGTTTTCCATGAAATCGTCCCGCTCAATATACACCTCCCGACTGAACGGTACGTCGCGTTCGCCTGCCGTCGCATCTTCGGGATTGTTCTCGATCCGCATGATCTCCTCGCGGCTCAGTTCGTAATTCGTGATGACAAGTTTCAGCGGCTTTTCATCTAAAACAGCCATTACGCGATGGGTCGTTTTGTTCAACTCTTCGCGCAGACAAAACTCCAGCAGTCCTACGTCAATGAGGTTATCCCGTTTGGCAATCCCGATACGGTCGGCAAACTCGCGGATGCTGGCTGGCGTGTATCCACGCCGACGAATACCGGCAATAGTCGGCATGCGAGGGTCGTCCCAACCGGTCACGTGACCATCTTCTACCAGTTGTTTTAGTTTACGTTTGCTCATGACCGTATAGGTCAGGTTGAGCCGCGCAAACTCAATTTGTCGGGATGGGAAAATGTTGAGTTTGTCGATAAACCAATCGTATAAAGGACGGTGCACTTCGAACTCCAGCGTACAGAGCGAGTGCGTAATGTGCTCAATCGCGTCGGATTGTCCGTGGGCGAAATCGTACATGGGGTAGATACACCAGGTGTCGCCCGTACGATGGTGATGTGCGTGTTTGATGCGGTAGATAATCGGATCGCGCAGTTGCATATTCGGTGAGGCCATGTCGACCTTTGCCCGCAATACTTTCGCGCCATCGGGATACTCACCCGCTTTCATACGTCGGAACAGATCGAGGTTTTCATCGACACTCCGGTCGCGGTACTGACTCAGGCGCCCTGGTTCGGTAGGTGTACCTTTCTGCGCGGCAATCTCCTCCGAGGTTGAATCATCTACGTACGCTAACCCTTTCTGAATCAGTGTTTCCGCGAACAGATAGATCTGGTCGAAGTAATCCGATGCGTAAAATTCGTTCTCCCAGTTGAAGCCAAGCCAGCGTACATCGTTCTTGATCGAATCGACGTATTCGGTATCTTCTGTAACGGGATTCGTGTCATCGAAACGAAGGTTCGTTTGCCCGCCGTACTTATCTGCCAGTCCGAAATTCAGGCAAATGGATTTGGCGTGGCCAATATGTAGATAGCCGTTTGGTTCGGGTGGAAAGCGCGTATGAATACGTCCACCGTTTTTACCAGAGGCCAGGTCTTCTTCTACGATTTGTTCAATAAAATTGAGGGAGCTACCAGCACTGCCACCAGCGGTGCTATTTTCGTTGGTAACCCCTTCGTCGGAGTCTTTGGTTGCTTCAGTCATGTGGTTGCGTACTGATAAATAGTCCGAAAATTACGGTCTTTGCCCGGCTTTGGCAAACTCAAACTGTGGTAAAGCAGAAACGAAGGGATTTATAGTATGGTGTATGTGTATTTAGGATAACCAGAATAGAAAAAATTGTGGCTATAAAAATTCGACCCCATCGGGGTCATACCAAAATAAGAGCCAAGCTGATGTTATGGGCCTTACCTGTTTTTTAGATTTAAGAATAATTTAACATTCAGGTCACAACAAGGGTAGGAACTATAGGTTGACTTCGAAAACTAGTCATTATCAGACCACTATAACAAGCTATTTTACGGATATACGTAGCGGCAAAATTACCTAGGTAGCTAGCTCCAGTCGTTAATTTCTTAGAAACGAACGAACAAAATGGTCACTCGAACGAGTTGTAAGTAGTACACGCCGTTGACTATTTACCAAAGACGGGTTTCATGTATGAATAAAACGTTTATTGGCTTTCTTTTTGCGATTGGGTGGTTTTTGTCGATTGATGTAGTAGCTCAGAAAACAACGGATTCATTAGCTAAACAGGCTTACCTAGCCGATTGTATACAGTATGCTTTAGGTCACCAACCTGTTGTTCGGCAGTCGATTATCGATCAGGACATTGCCGAACGTACAGTTCAAAGTGCACTGGCAGCCTGGTATCCGCAAATTAGTGCCTCCTACAATCTGCTTCATTACCTCAAACTGCCTGTAACACTCATCCCGAATGCCACTACAGGTGAGAAACAACCGGTGAGCCTGGGAGCCGCGAATACCTCAACAGCTTCACTTTCAGTAACGCAGAGTATTTTTAATCGTGATGTTTTACTGGCCAGTCGAACGGCGGATGTATACCGCACACAGGCCACGCAAACGACGGTTAAAAATAAAATTGACGTAGTTGTAAACGTCAGTAAAGCATTCTATGATCTGATTCTGACGCAACGTCAGGTCGACATTCTGAGTCAGGACATTGCTCGGTTGCAGCGTAGTTTACAGGATGCTACGAACCAATACCAGAGTGGCATCGTCGATAAAACCGACCCGCAGCGAGCGAAGATTGCCCTTAATAATTCCGTGGCTCAACGGAAACAGTACCGTGATTTAATTGGGGCAAAATACCAGACGCTCAAGCAGCTAATGGGCTATCCGCCTAACAGTCAGTTGGCGGTTTCGTACGATACATTGCAGTTGGCCAATGAAGTTGCACTGGATACAATGCTGCTGGTAAATCCCCAAAATCGTATTGAATACCAGCTTTTGCAAACCCAGGGACGATTGCTGGATGCCAATGTCCGCTATAATCGCTGGTCGTATCTGCCCTCTGTATCTGCTTTTGGTAACTACAATTTGTTATATCAAAATAGCTCCTTTGGGCAACTCTACAGCCTGTCGTTCCCGAACTCGTTGATCGGATTAACACTTGCGCTACCCATTTTTCAGGGAGGGCGTCGTATTCATCAGACAAAAATTGCGGAGTTGCAGGTTCAACGGCTCAATTGGGACTTAGTCGCCTTAACCAGCGCTGTCGATGCCGAGTATGCAACAGCGTTGGCCAACTACAAGGGCAACCTGGCGAACTACCTGGCGTTGGTCGAAAATCAGCAACTGGCCGAAGATGTATACCGGGTTATTAACCTGCAATATCGCTCGGGCATCAAAACGTATTTAGATGTGACCATCGCTGAAGCTGATCTTCGAACCGCACGGCTTAATGTATTCAATGCGCTGTATCAGGTGTTGATCAGTAAGTTAGACGTTCAACGAGCGTTAGGCGCGATCCAATTTTAATTTTTGTCATGCTGACGAAGGAAGCATCTTCGGGAAAAGCAATCAGCGTATTTGGTTACCGAAGATGCTTCCTTCGTCAGCATGACAAAAGTGCCATTAACATCATGAAGCACCCTATAAATCTGGCCATATCGGGATTTCTCCTGGCCTTGTTACTTACCGCTTGTGGCGGCAAAAAAAATGAACAGCAACAGGCTCCTCCGCCCCCCACAGCCGTATCGGCCGTGAAGGTGACCAAAGGCAGTGCAACGTATTATGATCAATTTCCCGCAACTGTGACCGCTCTACTCGAAGTAGAGATCCAGCCGCAGGTGGCCGGGAATATTACGGGTATCTTTTTTCAGGATGGTCAGCATGTGAGCAAGGGACAAAAATTGTATACGATTGATCCTCAGCAATATCGAGCCTCCTACGACCAGGCTGTAGCGAACCTGAACGTTCAGAAAGCGAACCTGAACCGGGCGCAAAAAGACGCAGATCGGTATAATACGCTGGCACAGCAGGATGCCGTTGCCAAACAACTGGTCGATAATGCCAATGCTACGCTGGAAGCGGCCAAAATGCAGGTAGAAGCTTCTCAGGCCACGATTCAGCAAGTGGCAACGAACCTGAAATACACGACCATTTATGCCCCACTCGACGGAACGATTGGCATCTCTCAGGTTCGACTGGGCGCGGCTGTAGCTCCCGGTTCAACGCCACTTAACACGATCTCGTCGGATAACCCGATTGCGGCCGATGTTCAGGTCGATGAAACCCAGATTCCGCGTTTTATCAAATTGCAGACCCAGGCCAATGTAGTGCGGGACTCAACGTTGGTGCTAATGCTGCCCAATGGAAGTAAATACAAATATCCTGGCTCGGTGCGGATCATCGACCGGGCTGTTGATCCGCAAACGGGTACGTTGCGTGTCAGGATTGCCTTTCCAAACGCCAACAAACAATTGAAAGTGGGTCTGAATGCCAATGTACGAGTGAAAAATAGCTCAGGTGAGCCTCAGTTATTGATTCCATATCAGGCTGTAACCGAGCAAATGAGCGAGTATTTCGTATTTGTGGTAGGCGACAGCAGTAAGGTTAGTCAGAAAAAAGTAACCCTCGGCGCTCGAATCAACGATAAAGTAATCGTCAAAAACGGTCTGACCGAAGGCGAAACGATCGTCACGGAAGGAACACAAAAAATCCGCGACGGAGCCAAAGTGCGCGTTAGTCAACCTGAACAACAGGGCGGTGCCCCACGCGATTCCAGTAGCAAGCAAACAGCATCCGCAAAATAAATGAGCGAAAGGGTGAATGAGTGAAAGCCCGAACCATTCGGCTCGTTGGTTAACTCACCCATTCACCGGGTCGCTCTTTCACTCTTTAAATTATGTTCGCAGAAATATTTATAAATCGGCCTGTTACTGCTATCGTTGCATCCATTGTGATTGTTGCGCTGGGGGTGCTGGCTTTATTAAGTTTACCCGTTAGTCAGTATCCCGATATTACTCCGCCTGTGGTGCAGGTGACTGGTACATACACGGGGGCTGATGCGCAAACGGTGGAACAAACCGTGGCCACACCCATCGAAACGCAGGTGAATGGTACCCCCGGTATGGACTATGTGCAGACCAATGCCACGAACGACGGTCGGATGACCATGAACGTGACATTCAAGGTGGGTACCGATGTGAATATTGCGGCCCTGGATGTGCAGAACCGTGTTGGTATTGCTCAGCCACAATTACCTCAGGAAGTTACCCGTCTGGGCGTTGTCGTTCGTAAGCGAAATCCATCGCTGTTTATGCTGGTGGCCATCTATTCGCCGAAGGGAACGCACAACGTTTCGTTTTTAGATAACTATACAAACATTTACATCCGGGATGCCTTGTTGCGGGTGCCGGGCGTGGGCGATATTTTCAGCCGGGCCGATGATTTCAGTATGCGTATCTGGCTCAAACCAGATCGATTAACGCAACTGGGTATGACACCCGATGATGTTGTGGCCGCTTTACAGGAGCAGAACCTCCAGGTGGCGGGCGGTTCTGTCGGAGCATCACCTCAGCCAGCTTCTCAGGCCTTTGAATATTCTGTCTTTACCAATAGTCGACTGAGTAAGGAGGAAGAGTTTAAAAAGATTATTGTTCGCAGCGATCCATCCAAAGGCTCACTCGTGTATCTGGAAGACGTAGCGCGGGTGCAGTTGGGTAAATTTTCCTATGCCAGTAACTCGTTCGTAGATGGTAAGCGGGCTTCCTATCTGCTTGTTTATCAGTTGCCGGGTAGCAATGCCCTGGCTACTGCCGAAGGCGTATACTCGGCAATGGATAACCTGAAAAAAACATTTCCGAAAGACATTGAATATGTTGTCCCGTTTGAGTCGGTTTCGGTTATTCAGGTATCTATTTCGGAGGTAGTACAAACACTGCTCGAAGCGCTGGTACTGGTGATTTTAGTTGTGTTTTTGTTCCTGCAAAGCTGGCGGGCGACACTCATTACGTTATTGGCTATTCCGGTATCAATTGTTGGTACGTTTGCGTTGTTTGTCCCTCTTGGTTTTACCATTAATACGCTAACCCTCTTTGCGTTTGTATTGGCGATTGGGATTGTGGTCGATGATGCCATTGTGGTAGTGGAGGCCGTACAGGTTAACCTCGATAAAGGCATGTCACCGAAAGAGGCTACAATGGAAGCCATGCGCGAGATTTCGGCTCCGGTTATTGCTATTGCCCTGATTCTGGCGGCTGTGTTTGTGCCGGTTGGATTTATTCCGGGAATCGTCGGGCGATTGTATCAGCAGTTCGCCATTACGATTGCCGTTTCGGTATTGATTTCGGCTTTTGTCGCGCTGTCGCTGACGCCCGCTTTGTGTACCCTGCTGCTTCGCCCAATGCATATCGACGAAAAAGCAAAGGGCCTGGATAAGTTATTTTATAAGTTTAATCAGTGGTTTGAACGACTCACGAATGCCTATTCAAACGGCGTAAAACGACTCATTAAAGCCACTCCACTGGTTATTGTGGGGCTTGTTGTGGTCTATATCGGTACGGGTTTATTATTCCGCGCCAAACCAACTGGCTTTATCCCGACTGAAGATGAAGGGCGACTGATTGTAACGTACGAAATTCCCGAAGCGGCTTCGACTGCCCGGAGTTTGGTGGTACTCAATAAAATTATGAGTATTCTGAAAGCGCAGCCTTATGTCGCTCACTTTGCCGCGTTGGGTGGTTTGAATGCGGTCACATTCGCATCGAAATCAAACAGTGGTACGGTCTTTATGTCCTTAAAACCCTGGGACGAGCGGAAGGATCGCAACTTACAGGCCGACTCATTAGTGGTTAAACTACAAAAAGCGCTGTCTAGCTTGAACGATGCCCGACCGCAGGTTTTGCAACCACCGGCTATTCCGGGTCTTGGGCAATCGTCGGGGTTCACGTTTGAGATTCAGCAGCGGGAAACCAACGATGATGTCCAGGCATTTGATGGTGTGGTACAGAATTTTCTGGCCGAGGCTAACAAACGCCCTGAAATTGGCCGGGCCTTTACCTACTTTACGGCCAAGTCGCCTGCTTATCGTGTCGACGTAGATCGTGATAAGTGTAAAAAACTGGGTATTTCAGTCAGCTCAGTTTATACAACCATGCAGACCTTACTGGGGAGTCAGTACGTCAATGATTTCATTATTTATGGCCGAAAATTCCGGGTCGTTGCTCAGGCGGATACGATGTATCGAGATGATATAAAAGCACTTAATCAATATTATGTTCGAAATGGTGCAGGTCAATTGGTGCCGATCAGTACGGTTATTAAAACGAGTGTGATTGAGAATGCCCCGCTGATTTCTCACTTTAACCTGTTTCGGTCTGTCGAATTGAACGGCGTTGCCAAACCGGGCTTTAGTAGTAGCCAGGCCAATGATGCCCTGCGTGAAGTAGCTGACAAGGTTCTACCTGCCGGATACGCTTATGATTTTGGGGGCCTGAGCCGCGAAGAAATCAATGCCGGTAGCAGCTCGATTTATATTTTCATGCTGTCGGTTGGTTTCGTATTTCTGTTCCTGGCGGCTTTGTACGAAAGCTGGTCGGTGCCTTTCTCCGTGTTGCTTTCGGTGCCGATTGGTGCTTTAGGGGCTATTACGGCGCTTATTCTGTTTCCGTACCTGACGAACAATGTATACGCCCAGATTGGTCTGATTACGCTGATTGGTCTTGCGGCCAAAAACGCCATTCTGATTGTCGAATTTGCGAAGGAGCGCGTCGATAAAGGCGAAGATTTGCTTGAATCGACTATTGAAGCCGTTCGCTTGCGACTACGCCCGATTCTGATGACTTCTCTGGCGTTCATTTTGGGTGTATTTCCACTGGCGCTGGCGAGTGGGGCAGGGGGCGTTGCCCGCTCTACCATTGGCCGTACGGTGTTAGGCGGTATGCTGGCGGCTACTTCGATCGCTATTTTCGTGGTGCCTGTTTTATATATCGCTATTACAAAGCTAGCTTATGGGAAGAAAGGGCTGGAAGCGTTGAAGGCGAATGCAAAAAAAGAAAAGCCGGAGAGCGGAGAAAAGCCCGCCCAAGCCTAATAATGGCGTATCTTCGTGTAGAAGAAAGAGTATGTAGCTTGTTAGTTTATCATGAATTTGTTTATCACTTCGTTAAATTCGGGCAGTAACGGGAATTGCTATTATGTTGGAAATGACCGCGAAGCCGTTTTAATCGATGCCGGAATCTCCTGTAAAGAAACCGAACGGCGGATGCTTCGTCTGGGGTTATCGATGGAGAAAGTGAAGGCTATTTTTGTTTCTCACGAACATTCTGATCATATCCGGGGCATTCCCCAACTCGCCAAAAAATACCAGTTGCCCGTATTCATTACACCGGGTACGTTGCAAAATTCAGGTTTCCCCATACAATTATTCCCACTTCGGGCATTGCGTGGGTATGAACCGGTCTGGATTGGTGAACTCTGCGTTACCGCTTTTCCTAAGTTGCACGATGCTAATGATCCACATAGTTTTCTGATTTCTTACAAGGATACCAACGTAGGTGTTTTTACCGACATTGGCGCTCCCTGTGAACACCTCATTCATCATTTCAAACAATGCCACGCTGCCTTTCTGGAAGCCAATTATGACGATGATTTGTTAGCCAATGGACGTTATCCCTATTTTCTCAAACAACGGATTCGGGGTGGTAAAGGACACCTGTCCAACCAGCAGGCACTGGAAATTTTCAGGACACACAAACCTGATTTTATGAGTCATGTATTGTTGTCTCACCTGTCGAAAGACAACAATTGTCCGCAAGTGGCCAGCGATTTATTTACGCCCCACATGGGCAACACAAAGCTTATTGTTGCTTCCCGATTTCAGGAAACGCCGGTGTTTACGATCACGGCTGGATAAGTACCCTCTCTAATCAGGGTCAATCAGCGGCAATGCCACGATAAACTCGTTGGCGGTTTCTTCCATCTTTGGGGGAAGTTGCCCTAATAGCTGATATTTTGAGAGAATATTCAACAGCCCTTTCTGGGTTGAATTTACACGGTTGACCACCTTTCGCTGGAGCGTATTGCTCACCGTCAGCCAACCGTCGATACTCGTGTCGAATCGAATTACTAAAGGTTGGTCTGTTGAGACGATGTTGTGCTTCACCGCGTTTTCGAGCAATAATTGCAAGGTTAGCGGAGGTAATTTGTACATCAGAAAAGCATCGTCGACCGTTTTGATTAACTCAATGCCCGCTCCGTAGCGCGTTTTTAGTAGGTGATAGTATGAGTCGATAAACACCAGTTCGATTTGTAAGGTCGTGAGTGTAAGGTTATTCGTACGAAGAAGGTACCGATAAACGCTCGACATCTCGTCTACAAATCGGACAGCTTTAGCGGGTTCGTCGGCTATAAGTGATGAAAGCGAGTTGAGGCTATTGAACAGGAAATGCGGGTTCAACTGCGTCTGTAACGCCATCATCTGCATCGCCGACATTTGCTGCTGTAATTTTTCAGTAACCAGTTCTGCTTCAACCTGTTCCCGTTGGTGGCGTTCACGCTCTCGGGCGAGTCGTTGCTCGATAATAGCACTCTTGATAGCCCCCCGACGCTGTTGATACCCCAACACTAAGGTGAAGCAGATTAACTCGGCAAGGATACCAAACTCCAGGTATGTTAAGGGCGCAGAGAGGAATAATTGCGGTTTTTCTAGCGATTGATTCATCATTGATAATACCATAGCCGTGATGCCACCAATGAGTAAAAACGCCGAACCTAAAGCGACGTAGCGCGGGACTACACCTTTCAGTTGTCTAATTCGTACGATTCCATAAGTTGCCAGGGCAACCATGAGTAATCGCATCACGGTATGTGCGGTTTCGTAAATCGTTTCATGCCAGTCGGTTGTGCCAAAACACAACGCGCCCATCAGCAGTAGATAAATCAAAATGATAGCTTTAGCCAGACGAAACAACCGGAATAGGGCAGGCAGGCGATTTTGCAGTTGAATCAGGGAATCGGCAAAATCGAAGTAAACAAAATAGGCAAGCATGGGCGCCGTAGCCCGGACAAAATACCAAATGTTTCCGGTTACGTATTCATTGATTTCATCTACCCTCAAGCTGAAGTAGACCAGCCAGGCGAGCATATACAAGGTGTATAGACCATAAATTCGCTCCCAGTAAATGCTCCACTGTACCACATTTAGTAACAGAATGGAGCTGACCATGCCTGTGAACAACAGATTCCAGGTAGCAAATGTCATGAAAGAACTTACGATAGGTTAAGAAAAATGGCTTAAAAGTCGACAATTTCGAGCTTTCAGACCAACTATAAGGTCGACAAAACGGAAATAGCGCCTGGTGAAGCGTCATTGTTGCGGGGTGAACCGTCAATCTCCTAAAATTCCCCTTGCCAGTCTGTCGTGAGCCTCTTAAATGAGAAAAATTTCCGGAATTACGGACACTGCAAGGCAAGAAGCGTGTTTAGCATTTCATCCATCTAAAGTACCGTTTCATCCATCCATCTATTGAAGAGGAATAGGTTCATTGCCAATTTTGATCCGTCATAAACGACGCAGCAAACAACTCTTTTAAACCGCAAGACAATGAACACATTAGTACCCCTGGCCCCCCTGACGAACCGGGCTAACACAGTTGAAAATGCGTTCTGGTACGCTGGAACCTTGATGAAAGTATTAGTTGATGGCGAACAGACCAACGGGCGATTTGCTCAGATTGACGTAACGACCCGACCAGGTGCTGAGCCACCTCTGCATACGCATACTCGCGAAGATGAGGCTATCTACCTGCTGGAAGGTTCTATTCGCTTTACGATTGGCGAACATGTTTTTATCGCCAAAGCGGGCGATTATGTCCTGATGCCGAAAGGTATCCCACACACATTCCAGGTACTGACGGAAACCGCCAGAACTATACTAACTATAAGTCCTGCTGGTTTTGAGAATTTTTTTCGCCATCCTAGCCAGGCTAAACCCGCTCAAATGCCCGTATTACCCCCAGCTCCCCAAGGGCCACCTTCTGCTGAAGCCATTCAGGTAGCAAAAATGCTGGCTCAGGAATTCGGCATAGAAGCATAAACCGTAATCGTATTCTTAAACAAGCGAAGGCAGGCCAGATGGTCTGCCTTCGCTTGTTTGGGAGAAATATGGATATATTTCTGCGATAAATGCCCTATTGTGAAAGACTTTAAACCAGCAGATGGGAATTAATGAATATCGGAATTTATACGTACGGTACACGTGGCGATCTGCAACCGTATATTGCCTTAGCCTTGGGGTTAATGGATAGAGGACATCAGGTTACTATTTCGGCTACCGAAGACTTTAACGATTTTGTAGAAGGTTTTGCTATTCCTTTTCAGCCTCTTTATGGAAATTCTGAAACGATGATGAATTCAAGCGAAGGGCAAGCCATTGTGCAGTCGGAGAATCCCATAAAATTGATGCAGTATTATTTTAACGTACTTCACGACACAAGAGAGCCTCTGCGAAAAAGTTATTATGAAGCAATAAGTAAAGTCGATTTTATTATTGCCAACGCCATGACACTTCCTATTGTGAGTGCCATTGCTGAAAAACAGAATAAGAAAATGGCTTTGACTTATTTTATGCCACCTGTTGTGACAACAAAAGAATTCCCATTAGGCGATTTTGATTTTTTAGACTTCCCCTGGTATAATAAATTGACTTATAAAATTGCTCAACGTTTCTTTTGGAAAATCATAAAAAACGACACAAATGAATATCGACAGGAATTAGGCTTAAACGTGTTGACTGAAAACTTACTCAATTACATTGATAAACAAAAAGTATTGGACTTGTATTGCCTTAGTCCAGCACTTATTCCGCAGCCTAAAGACTGGGAAAGGCATCATAAAATAACAGGCTTTTTGACGGTGCCAAATCAAAAAAGAGACGCCCATTTTTTAGACAGGACTCCCGCTGATCTGACTGATTGGCTACAAAATGGCGAGAAACCTGTCTATATTGGATTTGGTAGTAATGGAATTGGTAACACTGGAAAAATAACAGGCATCCTATCGACAATTTTAGAAAAGACCAACGAACGAATTTTATTTTGTACAGGTTGGTCGTTATTTGATAATTTACCAAAGCATGATAGGTTGTTTGTTGCAAAATATGTTAATCACGAGACGGTATTGCCGAAATGTAAAGTTGGTGTTTTTCATGGTGGAGCAGGTACGTTGGCAGCCATGTTGCGGAATGAATTGCCGGTAATCATTATTTCGTTTTATACTGATCAGCCAACCTGGGGAAAACTAGTTGAAAAAAGAAACTTAGGTATTCATATTCCACTAAAAAAACTAAATGCTGATAAACTTATTGCTGCTATCCAAAACATACAGTCAGAGAAAATTCAAAAAAATGTCAGCGCAATTGGACGGGAAATACGAAGCGAAAAAGGACTTGAAAATGCAATAACCGAGATTGAACAATACTTTACTGCTCATGCAGAATGAACTCCTATGAATGGGAAAGTATTGTTGAGTAAGAACGCAAAATTAGTGTCCACAGAGCGTACAAAGTTTTAATGGGTGATAATTAAAACTTTGTACGCTCTGTGGACACTATGTTTACTTAAAAATTTACTGACGGTTCTGGAGGTTTTCCAGAATCACTTCATATTGCTTCTCGGCAGCATTATACACATAACGATAATCAGCAGGGTAGAGGCCAGCTTTTTCCACTTTCTCTGGCTGTTTTATTGATAGTTGCTCGTCCTGCACTTTCTTCAGGAAGTCAAGCGTAAACATCGACTCCAGGAAAGTCACCTTGCCATCGAGTGCTCCGTAAATGAAGGTCGTGGTAAACGGTTTGCCGTTAAGCTCAGGACTCGTAGGGTCAAGCCAGTGGGCGCCCATTTGAGGAATCGCTGGACCTTTTACATATCCTTTTGGAAGATACTCACCGACAGGATCTTTGGCAAAACGAGGATCGTTCTCGATGATGCCTAACCGGTCTTCATTCGAAGTATAGTAAAAGTGACAGTCAAAATGAGGCACGTTGTACACGCCATCTGGTTCGTGACCATGCGGCATCCAGTTGAACGATACGTGCTGTACCTGAGTTTTATCGCTTCCCTTTGGCATCGTCAGCACCCAGAAAGCGTCTTCGGCAGGTAAACTTGTCAGCGTAGCCTCTGAAATGGCTACCCCCAATTGGGCAGGATTTCCTTTGGCATCGAGCCGAACAAAGGAACGTAGGGTTCCGTTTCCAGCTTTCACCGATTCGCCATACCGAATAGAGGTGGCGGGTTTCTTGTCGCCCGTAGGCGTGTCATTGGACCCCATCAGGGTCGTGGCGGCTACAATAGCCAGTGCAAACAGGTTCATTGGATTGTATTTGATTGTTTATGGTTGAAAAAAAGGAACTCGCTTTACTAAAACGCTGGTACTCTGACCCTGCCAAACCTGATAGGCGACCAGCAAACCTGTAGACGTTGGTAGAAGTACGGGCAATGATGTTAACTCACCGGTTGCTGTTAACGCTTTTGTCCGGAACTCACCATTGGCAGCATAGATTCGCACCATTGTTTGCCGATAAGCGTCAGGGGCCTCGCCCACCAACTCCTCCCAAACCATCGCCAATCGACCATCGGGCCAGCCCGTTAGCTGCGGATGCGTCCGATTTGACCCGGCAATTAATTCGGGTGTTTGCGACTTGTCCAGCCGGGCTAGACGGATGCCCGCATGGTTGCTGGTACCAGAATACCAGGTTGCATAAACGGCTTCATCCTGAACGAACAACTGCGGTCCCGAATGTGGACAGGCATTGATCTGCCAATTATCGTTAACCAGCACTGTCGGCTGACTGAACGACTGCCCACCATCCGTCGATACGGTGTAGCTGATATCCCGTGCTCCAAGCCCAGTTTCGGCAGATAGCCAGTCGCGGTAGGTTAGATAAATGCGCCCCTCTTTGTCGACAACAATGCCGGGACGGCAGCACTGGCAGGCGTTGGAGTCTACGACAATCTCCGGCCCAAATCCACCGCTGGCCACTGTCTGCGTGAATCGGACCGTGCGCCCTTCGCGATTGGCTAATTTTTCATCCAGCCAGATCAGACCAACTTCGCCGTTGGGCAGGCGAGTCAGCTCGGCGTAGGAATGGCTCTTTCCGGCAGTTGTATCGCGGTGTATGGGTTGTTCCTGACTCCAGGTTTTCCCCTGATCCGATGAGCGTTTATACAACAGATTTCCTGCGCGAAGAGCGTCTGACGTTGGTTTGGGCAGGCTAAATACCACCATGCGCGTACCGTCGCCTTTGAAAATTAACTTCGGAACATCTTCGCCGTGGGCCGATGTCGTAGCAGGTAGGCTTATGCGCGTCGGCTCACCGAATGTTTGCCCGCCATCTGTTGATATACGGTGTACCAGGGACAGACTGCTTTCACTACGCTCGATCCAGGTTAAAACGGGGTTGCCTCGTTCATCAGTTATCAGTCGCGGAAACGATGCATTAGGCATTACCAGGCATGAATCGACAGGATTCGCAGCAAAGGTTAGGTTGCTAACAAGCAGAGCGGTCAGTAAGAGGAGTGTTTTCATGGATGGTGGAGAATTAGTTGCCGGTGAAATTGTATTGTAATCCGACCACAACTGTGCGGGGTGCGGCTGGTGTGAACGTCGTGCGGTCGGTAGTTGCATTCCCTCGCGTAGCGTTGTTGGCGTACAGCTCGTTCGTAAGATTTAGCACGTTTGCATACACTTCGAATGCTTTGTAAACGTAGCCGGTACGCAGATTCAGCACACTAACACCACGTGCACCAAACGCTCCCCGATCCTCGTAAAGAACCGTGTTGATCTGGTTCTGATACCAGGGTCCGATACGTTGCCATTCCAGAGCCACCCGCGCCCCTTTCGCCCAACTGGGCTTATAGGTTAACTCCGTGTTCGCTACCCAGCGCGGAGCCTGTGGCATGTCGTAATTAGCCAGATTCTGAACCGCATCGGACTGTTGATTGCTGAGGGCAAAGTCGACAAAGCGATGGATGCCATTGGTGCCTCCGAATCGGAAAAACCACTGACTGGTCGGCTTATACGTCAGGCTATATTCAAGACCCCGATGAAGCGTTCGGCCTGCGCTCTGGTAGTCGGTCGAGTTGTCGGGCTGGCGAATGCTGAGCAGTTCGTTCGTGCCATTCATCTGATACACAGCCCAGTCGATATTGACTTTTCGGCCGAGAAACGATGCCCAACCGCCAACTTCCAGATTGGTAAATTGTGCCGACTGGAGATTATAATAGAAAGGCGGTTGACCGATAACGGCGTTCGGATTTTTACGGAACACAGCGGTTAATCCCGGTGGAGAAAATCCCCGACTGACGTTTGCATACAGACCAGCATCCCGTCCCAGATCGTAGGTCAATCCCAGTTTAGGCGTCAATTGATCGTAATCTTTTGTCCCTGTCGTTTTATCCAGAAAGTTCTCGTAATCAAACGCCATTCGGTCGTATCGGACACCTGCCGACAGGCGCAGATTCGGCAGAGGGGCGAAATCATATTGAGCATAAGCAGCCAGATTATGAATGGTAGCCGCATACCGACTCAGGAACT
Organism: Spirosoma arboris; assembly: GCF_009754945.1. Lineage (GTDB taxonomy): Bacteria > Bacteroidota > Bacteroidia > Cytophagales > Spirosomataceae > Spirosoma > Spirosoma arboris. The sequence goes on along the minus strand of NZ_WPIN01000011.1, from coordinate 190,021 downwards.
GATCGGGAAGTTCGCGTACCTGAACGTAGCGCTCTACCGACCGTTTATCAGGTCGTAGCGTGGCCTGTAATTCAGTCTGGTAAGCATAATAGGTTGTTGGTGAATTGTCGAACAAGGCGCCCACCAGTAATCTGCTGTCCATACAGGAAAAACGCTGGCTGTGCTGCGCCATCAGACCAATGCTGTGGAACGCGTTTTCGTTAATTTCACCCGTGGCTGTCGTCGCCCCTGATTTCCAGCGAATGCTATAGTTTGGGTTTTGTTTCAGGCTGTTATCCCGATAAAAGGCCGTCAGAGACGTTTCACTATTGGTTGCCCAGCGGTGTTCCAGTGTCAGTCTCGACCGTAAGGATAGGACGTCGCGGTAGGTGAAATCGGTTGTGCTTGCGTACTGACGGCTGTAATACGCCAGGCTGTCTACACTACCTCCGGTTTGGGAATGATACTGATTATAGGCTACTGTTCCTGTCAGGCGCGTTTGGTTGGAGAACGCATATTCAGCGCGTGCGTTGAGCGACAGCTTATCGAAATCACTCTGTGCCTGCCAGCTATTCCGTTGTCGTGCCACCGATGCGCCCGCAAACAGACCCAATCGTTTGGTTAACATACCACCAGCCCCTGCCTGAGCGCGCCGGTACCCCCAGCTATCGCCCATAATGCCTACCCGAACAACCGGCACGGCTGTAGGACGATGCGTCAGAAAATTGATCGCGCCACCGACCGCTTCGGGACCATATAGCGATGATACGGGCCCTTTGACGACCTCGACCGAACTGATCGAAAAGCTGTTCAATTCAATGAGGGCGTTGTGGTTGAAAATGCCCATCGGCCGTACCGGTAAACCATCTTCGAGGTAGAGGTAATACGCGTTGGTACTGAAGGGTTGCCGTATCCCCATCATGTGTTGTTCATTGCCAAGGTTCGGCATGACCACGCCCGGCGTTTTGTTGATGACCTCGTAGAGATTGACAGGCTTGGTTTCTTGTAACAACCCCGACGATAGGCGGCTAATGGCCATTGGCGCTTCTGAACGAGCCTGAGCTTCGCGGCTGGCAGTCACCACTACAGGCTGAAGGTCTTCAATTCGGGGCGTCAGCGCAATGGTTAATTTTCCCGATGAAGCAACCCGACGTTCCTGATAACCGATGCTGCTAATGATCAAACTGTCGGTTGCCTGCTGCCCAGTTACCGAAAAGTGCCCCTGGGCGTCGGTGACTGTTCCGGTAGCAGTGCCTTTTATACGAATAGTAGCGCCCGGTATCGGTTCTTTGGTTTGCCCGTCGATAACCGTCCCCTGATACGTAACGACCTGGCCCCGAACCAGTATGTTTATACAGAAAAGCAGAAAAAAAGAGGTAAAAAATTTCATATTGATCGGTCTGTTTGACTCGGTGCATGTTGTTTACGGGATCAAAGTTGGGAGGTGGTTGTCCAATCGCTAGCTGGAAAGTAGATGAAACGGAAGTTTGGCTGTGTGAACTGTAAAATCGAGAATATAGCCCACCTGCAACCAGTCAAACAGCTAGTTTGACTGGAAATGGGTTGAAGAAAAAGGGGCGAATTGAGCCTGTAACGGCTGGTAAACTGGATAGGGTAAAGATTGCCCTGGCGAATAAGCCATCCGTTACAACGTAGCCAGCAAAGAATATGAAGTGGTGCTGACGAAGATGCTGAAGCAGTAGTAGGGGAAAAGAACTGGATTGCATTCGTCAAAGGCATCCAGCTCATTTAGTAAAAGCAGCGCAACCGTTTGAGTGGCTAATGAGCACAATCAATCCAGTGCACAAAACGGTTGCTGTGGTTGGGAGAATGACGTAAAATTTGTGATTGATTGCTTCTGGCATCTCTACCAGAAGAGCCCATATTTAATGTTTACATAAGCGGGCGTAGAAATTGTGTAATCCGTTTTATGATAGATTATGCCAGGAATCGGAACAACAGCATTTATATCCAGATACTTACTGTGACCTAGCTGAAGCTGGGTGCCCACCTGAAAATAAGCGTTTTGCATCATGTTAAACGATTCGTTGAGAATACCCTCATTTGTATTATACCGAACCAGTTGACCACGATAATAGCGCTCTAAAGAGGAACGATATTGCGGAGAATTATCAGAATGAAGATTTGTGAAGAGAACATTATACGTCTGAAACCCTATATAATGGCTGAAAAAGCTATGCCGATCGGCTCGTTGACGCATCCGTTTACCAATCGAAAAGTAATACCGGAGACCGAGCGGCATTTCCAGTGTGTAAAGTTGTAATCCGCGTCTGAAGCTGTAATTACTTTCGAGACTGCCAACTAAAGTTAACCCATTGGTAATTTTTTGTTCCGCCGTAACGTCAAGACCTGCTGTAATCCAGTTTGGCGTAAACGTGCTTTGTCGAAACAAGGGTACATTAAGGCCTGCTTTTATGAGACGAGTTGATTTGAGAACGGGAGTAATCGGTACGTTGGTTGAGTCTTTCCCGGTATCAAAAATTCGATTGGGAGCAAGCGGTATTGTCTGCGCATAGACTGTTACAGACGTAAACCAGAGCATAAGCAGTCGTCGTATCATGTGTGTATAGAAATTATTGCCAATGATAAATCAAGCCTAGCTGTGCATTCTGGTTGTAAAAATCAAATTCAAATGGACCACCAAATGGACTGGAATCCTTTAATTGATCATACCTGGTAAATCCTCTGAAATAACTGGCCTCGATGCCAATTTTGCCAACTGTGTACGAAAGCCGCGCTGTCAATCCAATTTCAAGTGGATAGCCCTTTCCCCAGGAGTTTGTTTTCGCAACGAGTACATTTAGCTCAGGGCCTGTGTAAATAGTTAACTTGTTGAATAACTGTAAGCCAATCAGTGGCGTGACACCGAGATAATAGTAGCGGGCATTGATTACAGGCTTCCCGACAGGATCAACAGACCCAACTCCTTTCTGTTGTAGGTTAGCTTCTAGTCGATATGTTAATTGATTGGGAATTAGCTCTTTGTAGTAGAATCCGCCCAGATAATAACTGCTTTTAGGCCGCACTCCGCCCAGACTTGTGATAGGCGTTGAACTATTCACATAAAAGTCACTGACAGTGGCCAGCGAGTAGTTAAGGCCCATTCGAAACCCGAAACCACTACGTTGCTGATGAGAAAGACGATAAAAATCCGTTTTACTCTGGGCTTGCATAGCCGACGGAATACAGACACAAAGCGTCAAAAGATAGTAGAGCTTCTTCACGTTCATAACGAACCAATAAAGAGCATTTCTGGCAAATACTACCTGTAGTCTATCATCACTATAAATCGCTTATTGGCGCAGTTTTGGGCTGATAACGAACTGATTATGCCAATTGATCAATACTTGTCCTGCATGGGTAAATGGTGTGTGCACATTACAATGCGTTAAAAAAAAGCAACGCATCGGCAAGGTGCTCTTGCCAATATGGCCATTCGTGTCCGCCGGGATATTCAACGTATTGATGGGGAATGCCTTGTTCCGATAAACCCTGATGTAAGGCTTGGTTGTGTTCGATTAACAAGTCTTCCGTACCGCAGTCGAACCGGATAAAAGGCAACTTCGCCCGATTCTGAATCATCAAATCAAGGACAGATTCATCGACTGAGTTCGTCTGCCGATACTCGCTGAGCGGTTCTTCCACAAAAAGCGGCAACTGATTGACGTGTGTAATCGACGACATTCCGCAAACGGCCCGGAATCGCTCAGGATATTTAGCGGCTAGTCGCAGTGCCCCGAAACCACCCATCGACAAACCCGCGATAAACAAGTGCGCCGGGAAGTTCGTCAACTGATCGGGAGGCAGCACTTCTCGTACCGCGTTGGGGACATCCTCAATAATCCAGCGCTCAAAATCAAGCCCATTATGGGGTAAATAGCCGCTGCCGTCGCCCCAAAGACCATCAGAAGGCATGGCCAGAATCATTGGGCGAATTCGACCTTCCCGAATTAATCGCTCTGCCGTTCGGTGTGCTCCGCCTTTCAGCGACCAGGCCCAATGACTGCCATACACGCCATGCAGTAAAATGACAAGCGGCAAAGGTTCTTGTCCAATCAACTCAGGATCAGGCAGCCAGATTGTTATGTCCCCTCGCCCTGTCAAATTCGGCGTCTTGACAGTAATGTAACGCAGCCCATCCTGCTCATAAGCCGGATTGGAAATGGAGATTGTTCGAAACGTTGAAGCCATCAGAAAACCAGTACGCCTTTGGCATTGCGACCCTTCAGCATGTCGTCGAAGGCGATGTCGAGTTGATGAAGGGAATAAGTTCGGGTAACCAGATCATCCAGAATCAAATCGCCTTTCTGGTATAGATTGAGCAAAATAGGAATATCGATTTCCGGCCGACATTTGCCATAGAGGGGATTGATGTAGATTTTGTCCCACTCGAACAGGTTCATATCGATGCTGATTTCCTGTTCAATTCCGCTAACCTGACAGGCGACTCCAGCGTTTCGGACCATTGCCAGCGGCACGGCGCCAAGTTCGGGGATGGCCGTGCATTCGAAGGCGTAATCTGCTCCTCGTCCACCGGTTAGCTGTTTAACTTCACTAACCGCCTTGGACAATCCTTTGTCGGCCCGGTCGGCGAGAATGGTATGGGTAGCTCCGTACCGAATGGCCATTTCCAGTCGGTTGGGATTGACATCGACTGCGATAATCATCCCAGCTCCGGAAATACGTGCTCCCTGAATCACGTTCAGGCCTACGCCCCCAGTGCCCACCACGACAACTGATCGGCCGGGTTTTACCTGAGCTGCATTCATGACCGAACCCACGCCCGTCATAACACCACAACCCACAATAGCGGCTGATGGAAAAGGAATGGGAACGTTCGTTTTCACAATGGCCGCTTCCCGCACAACGGTCGCTCCTGACATAGTGCCGAGGCTAAACGATCGTTCGATGGGTTGGCCTTTGTAGGTTGTGCGTTCCAGCGCGGCATGGCCTCCACTGGCTTTATTGCCGGAAGTGACCGGCGAATTTACCTCGCAGATGTGCTGATTTCCTTCCAGACATTGAAAACAATAGCCACAGGGAATGGCCCAGTTTAGAATAACCGAATCGCCCGGTTGTACTTTCCTAACGAGCGGGCCAACACTACGAACAACGCCCGCGCCTTCGTGCCCCATAACAATGGGTTTCCCCCACGAAAGCGAATCGAAGTCGGTATGGCAGATGCCGGCGGCTTTGATGTCAACCAGCACTTCGTCGCCCTGAGGCTCACCTACGTCAATAAAATCAATTTGAAAACTTCCAGCACCGGTAGCAATAGCGGCTTCAACCTTCATAATAGTAGCTTTACCTACCAGAAAGAAGTGCCAAATTGCTTCCTACTTTACTGAGTGGATTTTGATTTTCTCGTGATGTCGGTTATAAGTAGCTGACATAGGTTTCTCAAAACCTATTGTACATAAAATTTAGGTTTTGAGAAACCTAAATTGCCAGCTATAAGTAGCTGACATCACTAGGCGCCACGCCACTACAGCCAGCGGCTGATGAATTGACCGAAGACGTCTTTGTACTGATCGCTAACCGGAATCATGGCCGACCCGATTTGTACCGAGTTGCGTGTAACGGCGTTGATCCGATCCAGAGCGACAATAAATGACCGATGCACCCGCATAAACTGTCGGGTTGGTAGTTTTTCTTCTAGTGTCTTCAGGCTCGTTAACGACAGCAGCGGCTTGTTGGGATCACTCTGTCGATAGACTTTTACATAGTCTTTGAGCCCTTCGATGTACAAAATATCGCTGTACGCAACGCGAACTAACTGATACTCAACTTTCAGGAACAGGTAGTCATCGGCGACTTCAACGATGACTGGTGTAGGGGCTGCAACTGGCAATGTATCAGGACGTTGTATAAGTTCGAAATAATTACGGGCCTTACTGGCTGCCCGTAGAAACTCTTCGTAATTGAACGGTTTGAGCAGATAATCCAGCGCATCGACCCGAAAGCCATCGAGGGCAAATTGATCGAAGGCGGTGGTGAAGATGATTCGGGTATTTTGCGTGCCCCGGTTGCTGCGTTCCAGTACGCGAGCGAGCTCCAGACCCGTCAGGTCAGGCATTTGAATGTCCAGGAAAATGACGTCTACGGGGGTCTTCATCAAACCCTGCAAGGCTTCAACGGCGCTGCTATACCGGCCAGCCAATTGCAGGAAGGGCGTTTTTTCAATAAAGGCACACACCAGGCCAAGAGCCAGCGGTTCATCATCAACTGCAATGCAGGAAAGCGTCATGACAGGGCGAGGGTTAGGTGAACATGGTATTCGCCAGCGGCTGTATGCTCATTGATCTGAAGTTCGTATTGATCGGGATAAAGCAGATCGAGCCGTCGGCGGGTATTGGTTAAGCCAATGCCATTGCCTGTTTCGAGCGAGGGTGCTTTTTCAACAAACAACGTATTGTGAACATCGAGCAACAACTTATTCTGCTCTTGCTCAATGGCAATGTGAATCCGGCTAGGGTGCATCGCACTGACGCCATGTTTGAAGGCATTCTCGACGAAAGGCAGCAAGAGCATGGGCGCAATGGGCTGATCGTGCAGCGGACTTGGTGTATTGAGAGTAACACTTACCTTATCGGTCAGCCGGAGTTGCATGAGCTGAATATAATCGCTGACGAACGAGAGCTCTTTACTCAAAAGTGTTGTGCCCGACTGGGTTTCATACAGCACATAACGCATCATTCGAGAGAGCCGGTGTATGGCTTCACGGGCTGTTTCGGTATCGATCAGGGTGAGCGCGTAGATATTATTGAGTGTATTAAAGAAAAAGTGCGGATTGATCTGGGCTTTTAAAAACGAGAGCTCAGAAGTTGTTTTGGCCTGTTCCAGTGCTGTTCGGAGGTTGGCGTCATCCTGCCACTTTAGCAACATCGCAACGCTGGTGCTGATCCCTAAAACGAGGAAAATAGTAAACAGGGTAGGCTGTAGCCAGCCATATAGTTTGGGTTTCCCCTTACCGTCGGGATGAAAAGCCCGGTGCATCTTCGTGGATAAATCAAACCCAAATTCAACGCAACCCACCAGTATAATAACGACGATGATCACCGCGAGTAAGGCCAGGATATATTGGCTGGTTTGTCCCTGTAAAAGCAGACGGGGTACCAGTCGCTGTGAGTTCAAATAGAATATACCCACCATAAGGCCAAAAAACAGACACTGCCTCACCCAGAAAAGGCGGGGAAACTGGATTTCGGAGTTAAACGACTGGGAGAAAAACAGGAGATAACCCATTAGGAACCAGCCCAGCACGTGGATTAGCACAGGAACGTAACGACGGGAAAATAGAGTAACGGCCATAATCGTCAGGAAAGCTACAAGTTTACAGCAAATCTCTGATTCTGCTTCCGCCAATCGCTGGTTCCCCCGACTTTGCCGATAGCTTGCTTAGTTTAACCGACGAATGGTCCGATTTTTAACCATGTATAACTACTTAGCCATTCATCGGCTGAAATGGGCTATCTGCCGATGTTTTCTACCCCTCAGTCTATTGCGTTTTTTGGATTGACCGAACAGCTGTTGTTTTGAACCATCAATCTGAAATTATACATACCAATGCGCAAGCAACTCATACTTCTACTTCTAACACTTGGTCTTTGGAGTGGTCTGACAAATACGCAGACCGCATACGCTCAATTTGGTGGCCCTCCAGGTGGTGGCCCCGGCGGTCCCGGTGGCTTTGGGCAGGACAATGGACGTAAAAAGGCCGAATTTACCGGCGTAGCAGACGACACACCGAAGGGCAATGGCAAGATCGCCGGTATTCTGGTCGATTCAACGTCTGGGAAACCCGTTGAGTTTGCGACGATTGCCCTTATGAATGTAAAAACCAATAAGCCTATCGATGGTACCACCTCCGATGCGAAAGGAAGTTTCTCACTCGCTAAATTAGCACCAGGTGAATATCGGCTTCAATATTCATTCATTGGCTACAAAACCCGCGACTCCAAATCCTTTACCATTGCGAAAGGAACAGATCTCAATCTTGGGTCAGTAAAACTTCCGGCAGATGTACGCATGCTGGGCGAGGTGGTCGTAACGGGAAATGCAGCGCTCATCGAAGAGAAAGTAGATCGCCTGGTTTTCAATGCCGATAAAGACATGACAGCCAAAGGGGGCGATGCTTCGGACGTATTGAAGCGCGTACCGATGCTGTCGGTCGATCTGGATGGCAATGTTAGCCTGCGGGGAAGCTCCAACATTCGGGTGCTGATCAATAACAAACCATCGACAATTGTAGCGGCCAACGTAGCCGACGCACTGAAACAGTTGCCCGCCGACATGATTAAGTCGGTAGAGGTGATCACAAGCCCTTCAGCCAAATACGATGCGGAAGGTGCCGCTGGCATTATCAATATCGTCACCAAAAAGAATACACTACACGGCTTAACCCTAAACGTAGATGCGGGAGCTGGTTTACGAGCTTCTAATCTAGGGTTGAACGGATCGTATCGGCAGGGGAAACTAGGCATTACACTTGGTGGCTTTGGTCGGGCTATGTATAACCATGCCTCGTCAACCTTAGATCAGACAACGTTGGTAGGTGGACAGGCGTTGCGGACTAACCAGACAGGTACAGCTTTTGATAAGCCAATATTTGGTCAGTATACATTGGGATTCGACTATGATCTGGCTAAGAATCAATCACTGTCGGCCAACGTTCGCTACGGTACCCGGAATTTCGTTCAGCAACAGCAGCAGTTGACCAGCACCTTTTCCAATGAGACGCTGGTGAGTATGACCAATCGGGACGTAAACCGGAAAGATCTGTCTAATTCGGTCGATATGAACCTGGATTACATTCGTACGTTCAAGCCGCAGCAGGAGTGGAGCATTTCTACTCAATATAGCCGCACGGGGTTGACGAACAACTTTTACGCCGACCTGCTGAACAACAGCACCGGAGCCTTAACGGGGCGTCAGCAGAACCTGAACAACAATACCAACCAGGAGGTAACTCTTCAGAGCGACTATCAAACGCCGATCCGGAAAAATCAATTGCTGGAATTTGGTGGTAAGGCCATCATGCGTCAGGTAGATAGTCGTTACCAGTACCTGGTTGGAAGTAGTTCGAGCGAACTTGCCTTAGATCCCAACAATCCGGCAGGCTCGCTAAAGTATAGCCAGAATATTGGCGCAGGTTATATCTCGTATACCTATGTAACGCCCAGCAAATACACTTTTAAAGTAGGTACACGCTACGAACACACGAGCATTACCGCTACGGCAAATGAAAATACTCCATTAAATATTCCTGCCTATAGCAACCTTGTGCCAAGTATTAACGTATCGAAGGGGTTGAAAGGTGGTACCACGCTCAAAGCGGCTTACAACCGACGCATTCAACGTCCAGGTCTGCAACAATTGAACCCGAACGTAAATACAGCCAACCCATTGATGATCATGACTGGGAATCCAAACCTGAGCCCTGAATTAACCGACAATGGTGAGGTAAGTCTGAGTACGACTATCAAGAAAACGTACCTGAACGCGTCTGTATTCGGACGGTTGACCAACAACGCGATTACCCAGGTTCGTATTCCTGCCGACACGCTGATGGGCTATCCGGCTGGAGCCATTATCACGACGTTCCAGAATATTGGTGTGCAGCGTACCGTTGGCGCTAACGTATTCTTCAATACCAACCTGACCTCGAAATGGAGCCTCAATGGTGGTCTGGATGGCTACTACGTATACATGCAGGGAACAACACCCGGTGCCGATGGTAAAACTGTAACAATCAGTAACACAGGTGTTAGTATTGGCGGTCGGTTGATGAGTCAGTTACAACTCGATAAAGGCTGGAGTGCGCAGGTATTCAGCTTCTTCCGGGGACCAAACCCTCAGTTACAGGGGACGATGGGTAGTTTCTATATGTACTCGCTGGGTGTTCGGAAGGATCTGGCCAGTAAGCGGGGCAGCATTGGTCTGGCAGCCGAAAACTTCGCTGGTAACGGCGTAACGATGCGTACTACGCTAAATTCTCCCCTGCTTTCGCAGGTTAACGTTAACCACCTGTACAATGCGAACCTGAAAGTGACGTTCACTTATCGTATCGGCAAAATGACCTTCGAAGAACAACGCCGGAAGAAGTCGGTCAGTAACGACGACGTGAAAGGTGGCGAAGGTGGTGGCGATGGCGGTGGACAGCAACAGGCAGCCCCAGCGGGTGGTCGTCCAAGATAAATAATTAACTATATTGCTTAAATTCAATTTTCACCAATCCAATTCCAATCACACATGAAATCAATTTTGTTCACCGTTGCCTGCCTGATTACCCTTTCAACTTCCTATGCGCAAACCTGGGCGGTTGATAAAGCTCACTCTGGTGTTGGCTTCACCGTTACCCACAACCTACTATCGGAAGTAGATGGTAAATTCAAAACCTTCGATGCCTCAATTACATCGGCAAAGGCCGATTTGTCGGACGCGGTTTTTACGTTTTCTGCCGATGTAAATAGCATCAGTACCGATAACGAACGCCGGGATAACCACCTGAAAAGCCCTGATTTCTTTGATGCTGCCAAATTTCCAACGCTGACATTCAAGAGCACATCGTTCAAGAAAACAGAAGGCAAGCAATACAGCCTAACGGGCGACCTGACCATGCACGGCGTAACGAAACCCGTAACGCTGGCTGTTACGATGAATGGTCCCATAACGGCGAAAGGCATGGGTGGCAAGGAGCAGGAAAAAGCTGGCTTTAAAGTGACAGGTACCCTGAAACGCTCTGATTTTGGCGTAGGTACGATTCCTGTCGTGGTTGTCAGCGATGAGATTGAACTTAAAGTTACTGGCGAATTCACCAAGCAGTAATTAACAAATATGACGAAAAAACGCCCTGATTTGTGTCGCATCAAGTCAGGGCGTTTTTTGATTCAATAGGGCGCATTCACTCGTGTCAGGTTAAGCCAGAATAAGTAAACACCGTCCTTTTTCCTCTTCTGGATAAAGCAATTTTAACTGTATTTATGATACGACACACGGTTGTTTTTAAACTGAAGGATCAAGTTGATTCGCTGGGAGAGCAGGCATTTTTCAATGCTGTAAAGGAATTGACAGCTATACCCGGTGTGCAAAAATTTGAATGCATGAAGCAAATCAGTCCAAAAAATAACTTCGATTTTGGATTATCAATGGAGTTCGAAAATGCGGAGCTTTATGAGCAGTATAACAATCACCCAAGCCATGTTCATTTTGTGCAGGAGCATTGGATAAAGTCAGTGCAGGATTTTCTGGAAATAGATTATGAACCGTTAGTGAACTAGTACAGGAATTCTTGGTAATTCGATTGAAATTCAGGACATTATACTTACATTCGTTTCCCTAATCAACGTGGTCTTTAAACTAAATTCTACCAACATGAAAAGAATATATTCTGTACTGGCCGTTGGCTTTGCTGGCCTTTTATTGCTGGCTACAACGACTCGATCACCCAAAAATCAGTACGGATTGGTGATTGGAACACCTGCCATTAAGTCGATCAACGCCCTGACTTTTGGTCCTGATGGAATCTTGTTCATTGGTGACGGAAAGAGCGCCACTGTGTTCGCCATCGATACCAAAGATGCCAGCGCGGTCGAAAAGCCTGGTCAGGTTGATGTTAAAAACATCGATCAGAAAATTGCCGCTCTGTTAGGAACTGAGGTGAAGAACATCACGATTCAGGATATTGCCGTTAACCCGAAATCGAAAAATGTCTATTGCGCTGTTCAGCATAGCGATGGGACGCCAGTGCTGCTTAAAGTAGAGGGTGATAAACTTACACCCGTTTCCCTGAAAGAGGTACCCTTCTCGACCCTGGCCTTAACTAATGCCCCGGCTGAAGATGCCAAAGACGGGCGTGGAGAGTCCTTGCGCATTGCGTCCATTTCCGACATGGGCTTTGCCGATGGCAAGCTATTGGTGAGTGGATTATCGAATCAGGAGTTTGGCTCTACATTCCGCAGCATTCCATTTCCATTTACAAGCGCTCAGGATCAGGCTTCGCTCGAAATCTACCATGCAGCGCACGGTAGATACGAGACAATGGCCCCAATCAAGACGTTTACGACAACCGAAATTAAAGGCAAGAAATACCTGTTGGCCAGCTACACCTGCACACCACTGGTTCTGTTTCCACTTGATGAGTTAAAGGCCGGAAGCCACGTAAAAGGCCGGACTGTTGCGGAAATGGGTAGCGGCAATCAGCCCCTGGATATGGTCATTCTGAAGAAAGGCAGCGACTCCTTTTTAATGATGGCTAATTCGAGTCGGCCGGTATTTAAAGTGAAATACAAAAATATAGAAGCTTACCAGGGCTCACTAACCACGCCCGTTGAAGAAAATTTTGCGACAGCCGGGGTAGATTTTGTCTCCCTGCCGTTGACAAACGTGATTCAACTGGACAAACTCGATGATTCGCGGATGGTGTTACTACAACGTCGTTCCAATGGCAATCTTGATCTTTGGACATCCAGTGAGCGGTATTTATAAAAATTTTCAATCAGGACAAATCAGGTTATACGCGACGTATAGCCTGATTTTTTTTGTTTGTGGGCTGTTTGTTGCCTGTCACCAGGCAGAAGATACGGGCATCAAAATCCAGTGGGCCGACAAGCGCGCTACGGGTATTTCTATTGCTAGCCCGTTACTGAAAACTGTTCCCGCCGATTCGTTGAATCAATTGCTGTCGGTACGGCTGGCTGGTAAAGAGACAGCCATTGCCGGTACGATCAGCCTGACTGGTGATGTTGCTATTTTTGAGCCGTTGATTCCGTTCACGCGTGGGCTCCGCTACGATGTTTGGCTGAGAAACCAGCGTTTGAGTGAAATGACTATCCCAACCCTGTCGTCGGGCGACAATCCGAAATTACTGGCTATTTACCCATCTCAGGATTCGTTGCCGGATAACCTGCTGAAAATTTATCTCCATTTTTCCCGGCCTATGCGGGAAGGCCAATCTCTTAATTATGTCTCGTTGATAAAAAACAAGGCGGATACGCTGCCTGGTGTCTTCCTCGATCTCCAGCCCGAGCTTTGGAATGCAGATCGAACGATACTTACTCTCTGGCTGGACCCCGGACGAATCAAGCGCGATTTATTGCCGAATAAACGATTAGGCGCTCCCTTGCAGGCCGGTAGTCAATATCAGCTGGTTGTTTCGTCCGCCTGGCCTGATCAGCAGGGCGCTACGTTGGCGAAACCAACGACAAAATCATTTCTGGCAGTTCAACGGGACAGTTTATCGCCCGCTCCTGCACAATGGGCGTTAGCTCCACCGGCCTCGGGAAGTGTGCAACCCTTGGAAGTAGCTTTTGGCGAAGCACTCGACTACAGTTTATTGGCCGAAACACTGCATGTTTTTAATGAGACTGGCAAACCTGTTTCAGGCAGTTGGCAAATCGGGGATAACGAAAAATTGAGTTTGTTTAAACCAGATGCTGCCTGGCAAAAAGGGCAGTATCGACTGCGAATCGAGGGACGATTGGAAGACCTCGCCGGTAATAATCTAAATCGTCCATTCGATCGGGATATAACCCGAAAGGAGTTGCAAAAAAAGTCGCGGTCTTTTGTTGAATTAGCCTTTAGCGTGTATTAAAGTCGGATTCCACCCTTCATTTGTCGTCTTTACCCACCTTGCCTGGCGTCGATTTGCGGTAAATTTGTTTCAATAACAACCGGTAAACAACATGCAAAAGATCACGACATTTCTAACCTTTAACAATCAGGCCGAAGAAGCGGCTACCCTTTACACCTCCCTGTTTAAAAACTCAAAAATTGGCCGGATTAGCCATTACGGTGAGGGTGCACCTGTACCAGCGGGCAGCGTTATGTCGGTCACGTTTCAGCTCGATGGGCAAGAGTTTATGGCCTTGAATGGAGGTCCTCATTTTAAGTTTTCGGACGGCATTTCGCTCTTCGTCAATTGCGAAACACAGGAAGAAATAGACACGTATTGGGAGAAACTCTCTGAGGGAGGGGAAAAAGGCCCTTGTGGCTGGTTGAAAGACAAATTCGGCGTGTCATGGCAAATTGTACCTTCGGAACTGGGGAGTTTGTTAAGCAACAAAGACCCCGAAAAAGCTAAACGGGCAATGGCTGCCATGATGAAAATGTCTAAGCTCGATATTAAGGCGTTAGAGGAAGCGTAAGAAACTTATTATCAACTAACTCAACAGCGCTGCAGTATTCTGCAGCGCTGTTGAGTTAGTTGACAGATCAAGATCGTCTCACAAATCGCCTTTATCCAGAAATACGCCTGTTCCCACCATTTTTACCGGGCCGTAATACAGCCCATATTGAGGCTTGATGCCGTAAGCTGCTTTCAGTTTTTTATGTAGTGCATCGGGTTGTCGGTTGCCATTAACGACTAGCTCATCATCGCTTAAACCAAACCAATCGACGGTAGCCGGATCGGTAACGACGTTCTCCTGTACCAGCGTGGCAATGATGCCGCGTACCCGTTCCTGATCATTGGAAATGTCGGGCAACGGAGGTAGTTTCTTCTGGAGGTTATTTGCTTTTGCCTGTTTACTCTGTATCAATTGGCTAAGCTGTTGCCGACGATCCTCAATCGACTTCGCTTTAAACTCAGCAATCGTTTCCTGCTTTGCCCGCGATTTTTCCGCGATTGATCGGTCGATTTGAGGAAGTAGCTCGCTGTATTCAATTCGCTCATTTTCTGGAATGTTAACTCCATTTACCTCCAGCGCGAGTAACTGATTATTGGCAATTTTTAGATGGTAGCGATTCCCTTTGTCGTCACGTACCATCATCTCCCGGTTAGCCATATCGTGGTTGTTATTCACAAACAGAATGCTAGTGAAGATGCGGGCAGTATCCTTCGGTATTGCGCTTGGTATACTGGATACGATGGGTGCGTTAACTCGTTGGTCTTGGCCTGGATGGAGAACTTTAGCCAGTTTAGAATTGGTCGTTTTTTGAATCAGCGTGGCTGCATATTTAGCAGTCTTTTGCCCTGGGGCGTCCTTTGTTGGAGTTACCACCTGTTGCGTAATCGGTGGCGTTACGGTAGGAGTAAAGGCAAAGGCAGACAGCAGAAGTAGGCCTGAAAGCAGCACGATTTTCTCAACGACACTTAGTCGCTTATTTTCCTGAGAAACCATCCGTTTTAATCGATTCATCAACTGCTGATTCCCGAAACCCAACGCCATTGTGTATCCGGCAGGCTGAGCACTATAGGTTTGAAAGGCAAATAAAGCTTCCAGGTAATTAGTTTTCTGAGCGGTATGGGCCAGTACGACATCATCACAACAAACCTCCCGTTCTTCCCGAATCAAGGCCGATAGCCACAATAAGCCTGGGTTGAAAAAGAACACGATTTCCACCAGACTTTGCAGCAGGTTGATCAGATAATCCCGTCGCCAGATATGCGCCAGCTCATGCCACAAAATCGTATCGATCTGTTCGGGCGGCAATTGGAAAAGTAAACCCATCGGCAACAGAATTACGGGTTTTAATACGCCAACTGTGACTGGTATATTCACTAATTCTGACTGTACCAGTGTGATTGTCTGCTGAATGCCCAGAACGCGACTAAAGTCCAGTACTTTACGTTCCCACTCATCGGTCGGTGCATGGACTTTATGATACCGAATCCGATGAACGTAATAGAGGCCACTGATTAATTTCAGGCTTTTGATGATAAAAAACAGGAGCCAAATAGCAAAAATCCAACCTGCCTGTTGATTGATGAACGCCGTAAGCTGGCTAAGAATAGGAGAGTCCTCGGTAATAGTCCCAGTGCTACTATCTTTCGCCAAAGCAGCTGTAAAGTCGGGCGTTAGTACGGTCGGCGTGTAATTTGCCGACTGACCTGAATGATAGGTCGTTAGTTCCTGGTAGAAAACGAAACTCATCGTTCCGGCAAACAGCAACAGGCAACTACACAAAAGCTGATAACGGAGCCGGGAAGACGCTTTTTGGGTGCCGATGATTACCCCTCCGGTAAGCACCGCAATCAGAAAGCCTATCCATAGCGAATGAATGAGTGTCCAGCAAATGGCATTTAGTAGCGCCCCTGAAATCCAGTGGGTTAAAAATGGAGCTTCCATATTGGTCTATTGTTTTTGGTCTATTTTTTTTATCAGTTCCCGGAACGTCTCCATTTCGGTTGGCGATATTTTTTTGTTGCCTAGTAACTGCATCATCAAACTACCCGCCGACCCGTTGAACAACGTGTCCACGACTCGGTCCAGCAGGTATCCTTTCGTTTTCCCCTCTTCTACAGCTGCCCAGTAAATGTGCTTCATCTGGCTTTCGTCCTTTTTGAGGAAGCCCTTTTCTACCATGATCTGCATCAGCTTAAGCGTAGACATATAAATGACCTTCCGGTTATGCTGATTCAGGTGATCGTTCACGAAGCGTGCCGTTGACGGACCAAATTCCCAGAGCACCTGCAGGATCTCCAGTTCCGATTTAGTAGGCTCTGGATGATCACCTTTTTCTTTTTTTGTCGATTTCATGAAACAAACATAAGAAATATTTCTTATGTTTTTGAAAATTTATTTATGTTTGCCTTGCCTTCTGGATATCAACGCACTAAACATAAGAATATTTTCTTACTTAGGTGTCCAGGATCATAAATTTTTAACGTATTAACAAACACATACTATGCGCAGAATCATCAATCGCAGCAGCTTGGCAATCCTAATGTTGGTCATTTTATGTCAGGCCGGGTTTGCCCAGAGTCCAACGCCTGCCGTGCATCCTAAGGTAGCGCGCATCGACTCATTTTTAACAACACTAGCCGATCATCGGCTACTAAACGGGAGTGTATTGGTGGCTGAGCAGGGGCAGGTTATCTATAAAAAATCATTCGGATATCTTGATTTCGGCAAGCACATCGCCAATACCGATACGACCCACTTTAATCTGGCTTCGCTGTCCAAGCCGTTTACCGCTATTGCTGTTTTACAATTAGTGCAACGAGGGAAACTAAAACTGGAAGACCCCTTTGCGGTCTACTTCCCTGACTTTCCATATCCAGCTGTCACCATTCGACATCTGGTAGCGCAAACCTCTGGTCTGCCTAGTCTGGAGCGGTATGAAGACGATTATGTAAAAGCGCACCCGGAAGAGATCATTACGAATCAACAGGCGTATGAACATCTGGTAGACCCGAAAAAGCCATTAACCTTCCAGCCCGGCGCAGATTATCGATACAACAACACCAACTATTTTTTACTGGCCATGCTGGTCGAAAAAGTGAGCCGGATGCCATTTCCCGCTTATCTGAAAAAAAACGTGTTCACGCCCGCTGGTATGGAACAGACGTATGTGCGGGAAGCAGGCATGAGCAATACAACCCGATATACGCGCCCTACTATGTATATGACAACCTACCACAAGGTCGACTCGCTGGATCATAACCAATATTACACCTACTACAATCTAGGTGGGTTAATAGGGCCGGGCAACGTTGTGAGTACTATCCAGGATTTATGGCATTTTGATCAGGCGTTAACTGCCGGAAAACTGATTAGTCCGGCCTTACTGGAAGCGGCATCGACGCCCGTAGTCTTAAATAACGGGACAGTTTTTCATACGGGGAGCAGTACGCGCTCATATGGCCTGGGCTGGAGCGTTTATTCCAGCAAGACAGAGCCGGTCAACCGGTTTATGTTTCATGATGGTCATATTGTTGGGCTAACCACGTTCCTGCACAGAAACCTCACCAAACCCCAGACCATTATCTTTTACGATAATACCGATTCTAATCCGCTTCAGGTTATGGTGTCGCTGTCCAATATCCTGAACGATCGGCCACCGCTTGACATTCAGCTAAAGCAGTCGCTAGTAAGAGTTTATGGAGAAGCCTTGGTTACGAAAGGGGCCGATCATGCCATCAGTACGTTCCATTCTCTGAAAGATGACAGTACGCATTATTATGTAGATGAGTTAGAAATGAATCGGCTCGGATTCGATTTACTAAGCGCATCGTTGCCCAATCATAACGAACTCTCGCTGGAGGTTTTTAAGCTCAATACGCTGCTATTTCCCAAAAGTGGAAACACCTACGACAGCTATGCCATCGCTCTGGCAAAAGAGGGCAAAAAGCAGGAGGCAATCGCCATGTATAGAAAATCAATTAGGCTCTGGCCTGGCAATGAAGACGGCAAAAAAGCATTGCAGCAGCTATTGGAACAAAAGGAGTAATTTATCGCGGGCGAAGTTCTAAAAAAGGGCCTGGCCGGTAAACTGTGCTTTAATTAACCCAACTAATGAGCGACTTATAGGTGGCCCGATTGTTGCTATAGATCGATCAATAAAGAAGAAAAAAGAAATTGACAACATTTTGTTACCATTTGGCTATAATCTAAGTCTAAACTATAACTAGCTATTACTAATTCTAACATACCATTAATCCCGGCGTTCCAATTCCCTTTCTTAACTTAACTATGGACCGATCGTAACAACTCAACATTAACGCGTATACCCATGAGCATTCCTCTTTATATTCTAGTACTGCTGACTATTATTACTTACCAGACAATTAGTAGCCGTAGAGCCTACAAACTTGGCCAACTGAAAAAAGCTGAAGCAAAGACACCGCAGGAAGTTCAACCGCAAAAACGCGCTGAAGAGCAAAGCTATGAACTGGCGACCCCTCAGGGTTCATCCGGATACTACGCTATTACCCATAAAGAATCATTGACGCCACTGGCAAAACTTAAGTCCCTTTCCAAACACCAACCTAAGCTTATAAACCAATAATGAAGGATTTCACTCAAAACCGACCGCTTATTATTCTGGCCATTTTTATCGTAATCGGGATTATTTATGCCGTTTTTAAGGTTAATAGTTTATCTCGGAGTAAAGCCATGAGTACAGTCGGCAGGAGTGATAGTCTAAAAAAGGAGCGATAGTCTAAAAAAATGTTACCGTGAAAGCGGCTAAAATCTTTCTATTGATACTATTGCTGGTGGTTGCTGGCTGGCTGCTACGCAAGACAAGCGACCATCGGTCGGAGGTTCTGCGCCTGTCGGCCCGGCAGGATTCAATTAACAGGCGATCTGTTGAGGGCTCAATTAATTCCATTCGTAAACAGGATAGTTTGCGGGCGAGCCAGGAAACCGTATTCAGGTAGAGACAGAACAACTGATGACAGAGTAGGAGAGAGTGGAAATTCGTTTAGGGTAATTAGTATCCTGTTAACCCAGCAGTATAAATGGCTGCTGAACAGGTGATATAGTTCGTTCCGCCCTTTCCGATGAAGCTTGCTTATTCCATTTTTCTAGTCTGTCTCTGCCAGATTCTCTACGCTCAATCACCCAAATCAGTGGAGGTAAAGCCGTACAATGGTCGGCCTACGCTGTTTGTCAATGGAGCTCCCCAAGCCCCCACCTTCTATGCGTTGACGCACGCCTATGGCGGACGGTGGTCGTGGGAGGAAGTGCCCGCCCGAAATCTTAACAACTTCTGTCAGATTGGGTTTCGGCTTTTTCAGGTAGACTTGTGGCTCGAAGATATCTGGTCATCGGCCAGTGATACCCTCGATATCCGCAAAGCACAACGTCAGGTGCGGGGAGTTCTCGATCAATGTCCCGACGCCAGCGTAGTAATACGTATTCACGTCAATGCACCCTTCTGGTGGAACAAAGCCCACCCCGACGAATGTACTCAGTTTGCCGACGCACCAGTCGATACAACCCTGAAAGCTGGACCACCCTTTCATAACGAAGAGCACGATATTCATGCGGCCTTACGGGCGAGTCTGGCATCGGCTAAATGGAAACAGGAATCTGGGCAGAAACTAGTCGAGCTGTGTCAAAAACTGTCGAAAACACCCGAAGGCAATGCCCTAATCGGCATGCACGTAGCGGGTGGTATTTATGGCGAGTGGCACTACTGGGGCTTCATCGAGCACGACCCCGATACGAGCCCAGCCATGACAACTTATTTTCGTAACTGGCTCAAAGCGAAATACAAAACCAATCAGGCATTACAAAAAGCCTGGAAATCAACGGCCTTTACGCTCGATAATGCCACTGTGCCCAACACGGCTGAGCGGCTCAAAACCCAGGACGGTTTTTTCAAAGATCCTATTCAGGAGCAGCGTACCATTGACTACTTCACTGCCCAGCAACAAGTTGTGGCTGAGGACGCCGAGTATTTCTGTCGACTCGTTAAGGAAACCTGGCCGCGGCCCATTGTCACTGGTATATTTTACGGCTACCTGCACATGACGTTCAACCGCCAGACGGTGGGTGGGCATTTATTCATCAGGCAGATTCTGGATAGCCCCTACATTGATTATCTGTCAGCGCCACAAACCTACTGGCCTGATAGTCGGAAGGCTGGCGGTTCGGGGAACTCACGGGGTATTATTGAATCGACACTGCTGCATGGCAAGCTCTGGTTCGATGAAATTGACAACGGTTATCTGTATAAAAATGACTTTGAGAACATTCGGTATATATCCCGGTACGACACTACCTATGCCAACATTATGAAGCGGTGTGCCTTACTGCCGCTCATGCGGGGCATTGGTTTCTGGTTCTATGATTTCGGCCCGCAAAAGGGTTTCGGCTGGTGGGATGATCCTAATTATCTGGCCAGTATGAAGCAGGAAAAGCAATTTTTTGAAAAGCGCCTAGTCGTTCCCTACAAGTCAGAAGCTGATGTACTCTATGTCTGGAGTCAGGATGTGTTTTATTACCTGAAATCGGCTCCGTTGCCAATCACTGTGAATGTGCTCGACCATTCCATCGAACAAGCCCTGCGTTCGGGAACGGTTGGCGATCAGATTTACGACTTTGATCTTGATCGGGTTAACCTGAATCAGTACAAGGCTGTTGTATTTATGAACGTCTACAAATTGACGGATATCCAGCGGAAATTCATTCAGGAGAAAGTGGCGAAAAATGGCCGGACAATCGTCTGGAATTACCTAACTGGCTACACCAATGGCGACCGTCTTGACCTAACCTTCGTCAAATCGCTGACCGGCATGAACCTCGAACGGGCCACTGTCGATAAGGCGCCAGTTGTCAAATTTCTGTCTCCCAACTATAGCTACAAATTCAGCGGTCCTGTGGAACCACTGGTTGTGATAAACGATAAATCGGCTCAGTCACTGGCCGAATTGGAAGGGGCGAATCAGCCCGTTATTGCCCGTAAACAAGGCAAAGAATTTACCTCGATTTTCTGCGGCTTACCGCTCAATGGTATCGACGGATTTCGCGAAATTTTCCGAAAGGCAGGGTGCCATATTTACAACGAAAAGAACGATTTTACTTACGCCAACTCGGGTCTGTTGATGGTTCATACTAAAGACGGCGGCACACGCACAATCCAGTTGAAAAATGGTAAATCGATCAGTATTCCCTTAACAGCAGGATCTACGTTGCTTCTGGATGCGCAAACGGGCGAAATTGTGTTGAAGTGAGATTGGGGCTATTAGCGACGCTGCTATCAGATAAAGTTATTGTTGCTTTACAGTCACTGTTTTGGAGGCTGCCTAAATTACATAAAAACAGTCTCGGTTTTACCCCCATTCCCTGAAGGTCAGGACTGTTAAGCTCTAAATTTTTGTCCCGATTTGCTCCCCTCTCCTGTTTTCGGGAGAGGGGTCGGGGGTGAGGGCAAGTGGCCTTCACCTCACGGCAGCGGCCGACCGTCCCAACCCCTCTCCTAAAACAGGAGAGGGGCTAAAAACAGAGCACTTAGCAACCCTGCCCTTCAGAGGTTGGGTAAGGTAAGTAAATGAAAATCTGATTTTTAGCCATCCTCTTATTACGCTGCGTTCGCTGTGCCTCTGCGGTTTAAAAAATTGACTCCTACAGCCGAATAACGACTTTGCCGAAATGTTGACCGCTCTCAAAATACCGGAAGGCATCCTGTACCTGTTCAATCGGAAATACCCGATCAATCACCGGCTTAATCTGCATAACGGTTAGGGCTTGTAAATACTGTTCGAAGGCCTGTCGGCTTCCGACGCTCAGCCCTCTTAAGGTCAACGACTTCAAGACTGGTATGTACAGATTCATGGGAGCCTCTGTACCCGAGAGAAAGCCCACTATGCCGACAAAACCATTCTGTTTAACAGCCTGCATCGACTTTGTAAAGGTTTCTGTACCAGCCACATCCAATGTGATGTCGGCGCCTTTGCCCGCTGTTAATTCCAGGACTGACTGCTCCCAATTGGGCGTTTGGCGGTAGTTGATAACGTGATCGGCTCCCAACGTTCGTAGTTTCTGCGCTTTTTCGTCACTACTGGTTGTCGCAATAACACGCGCACCAGACGCTTTCGCCAACTGAAGTGCTGCAAGCGAAACCCCGCCCGTTCCCTGTACCAGCAGGGTTTGCCCAATTTGTAGATTCCCTTCATCCAGCAATCCCGACCAGGCTGTCAGTCCCGCAATGGGTAGTGTCGAGGCTTCTTCGGCCGTTAGTGAATCGGGTGTCCTGACCAGTCCATGCTCTGGAAGCACTACGCGTTGAGCAAGTACGCCCGGTAAAGTAACGCCCACGCGTCGGGCTTCGGTTTCGGCCGTTGTTGGGCCCGACAACCAGTCTTGCTTAAAATGAACCGTGACCCGATCGCCCGGTTTCCAGCGAGTGACTGCATTGCCAACTTGCAGTACGGTTCCTGAACCGTCGGATGTAGGAATGGCTGGAAAGGCCAGATCGGGTTTGTAGACACCCTTAATTAAGGCTAAGTCGAGATAATTGAGCGATACCGCTTCAATTTGTACGAGCACATCCTGTTCTTTCAGTGTAGGTTCGGCACGTTCTACTACGTGTAAGTGTTCAATTCCAAAGGCACTCAATTCAACAGTTTTCATGATTTTTATACTTGATTTGCCTGAACAACCTTCGACAACGCCGATTTCTATCCCCGAATTGATGGTGAATAGTAATCGCATTCATAACCACTAGTTATCAATGGAACTACGCCATCTTCGCTATTTTGAAGCCGTTGCCCAAACGTTACATTTTGGTCAGGCCGCCGACCGCCTAAATATCTCTCAACCCGCTGTCAGTAAGCAGATTAAAGAGTTGGAGGACGAGCTGGGTTTCCCTTTGTTTATTCGCTATAAGAAGAAAGTCGTGTTGACCGATGTGGGTAAGGTATTCTGGGCAGAAACCTGTAAAACTCTCCAGCAAGTAGAACGGTCGGTCGCGAAGGCCAGACTGGTGCGACAGGGCGAAATAGGAGAAATGCGGATAGGCTACGACAGTGCAATGCTTCAGGCCATTCTTACTCCGTTGTTGAAGGAGTTTAAACAGCACTATCCAGGCGTTAAACTTATCTTACAGGAGGGCTGCAACCTGACGCTGTCTACGGCTTTAGTCGAGGATCGACTGGACGTGGCTTTTACGTATGGCTCCGTTAGTTTGCCCGACCTGACCAGCCAGCCTTTAGGGCAAACAGGCTATGTCGTTGTGTTACCGTTGCATCATCGGTTAGCTGGCGAAGATATTATTTCGTTGGCTCAGTTGCGGGAAGAGAATTTTATTCTCTGTCCGAGATATGAAAACCCGGCTTTGCTTGATGAGCAACTTCGTCTCTTTGAACAAGCGGGTTACAGGCCGAATATTCTACAGGAAAGCTCTTCACAAGCCGCCCGGATCAATATGGTTAGCGCCGGTTTGGGCATAACGTTAACTGTCGATATGCTGTCTAACGGGCCTTTTTCGGATGTCGTATTTAAGCCTCTTCGCGAAAAATCTCCCGACCTGGTTGTGTCGATGGCCTGGCACCGGGGTCGAAATAAGCCAGTTGTCAACAAGCTTGTTCGGCTTACTCAGACGTACAAAAAAATCAACGCTCATTAACTCATGGTTGACATTGATACATTCCGGCAGATGGCCCTGTCGTTTCCTGAAATGACCGAAGGGCCACACTTCGACAAAACGTCGTTCAAAGTAGGTAAGAAGGTCGTTGTTACGCTCAACGTCAAGGAAAATCGGTGCTGTCTTAAATTATCCGAAATCGACCAGGATCTTTTTTCAACCTTTGATCGGACAGTCATTTACCCGGTGCCCAACAAATGGGGCAAACAGGGATGGACATTAGTTAGTTTACAGAAAGTAAACGAAGAAACGCTGCTGGACGCCCTGACGGCGGCTTATTGTGAAGTCGCTCCGAAGAAGCTGGCAGATTTAGTCCGGCCAAAGTATGATGACCAGTTCTAAGAACACCATAATCTGATAGACGAAGGCGGTATGGATCAGGCGCAACGATACTGGATAGTAGTCGCTTCAAAAGACCATGTCATGCGGGGCGTTTCCGGGGGCTTCATGCAAGCTAACCACGGTAAGGAGGCTCCGCTCAAACGGATGAAGATGAACGACTGGGTGATCTTCTATTCGCCAAAACTAGTCCTGGAAAACGACGAAAAATGTCAGGCGTTTACGGCAATCGGGCAGGTAAGCGATGAGACTATTTATCAGGTTACGATGGCAGACAACTTTGTCCCTTTCCGCCGGAACGTGACGTTTTATCCCACCAAAGACGTTTCCATCGTGCCGCTTATTGGCGAGCTTGATTTTATACCGAACAAAAAATCCTGGGGCTATCCGTTCCGTTTCGGTTTTTTTGAAATTGGTCAAGCTGATTTTGACTTGATTCGTGAACAAATGCTCAACGATAATCTATGAAAAGTGTAGATAAGCTATCCGAGCAATCGGGTTTTCATTCGCAGCAACTATCAATAGAGGGCACAGCGATCCACGCTGTCACAGCAGGCCAAAACGATAATCCGGCTATTCTTTTCCTGCATGGATTTCCCCAAAACTGGATGGCTTTCAGGAATGTCATGACTGGTTTGGCCGGGCAATTCTACGTCGTTGCTATTGATTTGCCGGGGATTGGAGAATCTGAGAAAATTCCTGCCAATGACACGCGCACTATTGCCCGTTATGTAAAGGGTGTAATTGCCGAACTGGGATTGACTAAAGTAACTTTGGTCGGGCATGACCTTGGCGGGATGGTTACTTATGCCTTCCTGCGTGCCTACCCAAATGATCTCTCCAAGGCCGTCATTATGAACGTCGTTGTGCCAGGGGTTGAACCGTGGAGTCAGGTTAAGAAAAATCCGCATATCTGGCATTTCCCGTTTCACTCCATTCCAGACTTGCCCGAAGCGCTGGTGATGGGAAAACAGCGCATTTATTTCGATTATTTCTTTACCACCATCGCGGCAAAACCAGACAAGATTGAAGAACAGGCCAGAAACGCTTATGCCGAAGCCTATTCGAGTTATGACGCCCTGCATACGGGGTTTGAGTGGTACCGAGCTTTTGGCCAGGATGAAAAAGACAATGTCGCAGCCAAAGGCGAACCTGTCCAGACACCTTTACTGTATCTGCGTGGGGAACGTGAATACGGAAAGATTGACGATTACCTAACGGGATTTCGCGAGAGTGGGTTGACTAACGTTAGTGGGCAGGTAATTCCCGGTAGTGGCCATTACGCGCCCGAGGAAGCTTCAGAAGAGGTAGTGAACATATTGCTGTCGTTTATTCGATAGAGCTTACGAAAGCGAATGCCATCGTCTGAACGGGTTGTGGCATTAGATTCTCCCGATGACTACCTTATGTGGATCATAACGGAGAAGGTTTATGAAGAAACGATTATTGATTTTGTTGGGGCTAATCTGCCCGGTTGTTTACGCACAGCTACCGGTAGATTTGTCTGGGTATCAGAAAAAAAGTGGCACTAGCGTAATCAGTCAGGGAAATAGTTTGGTGGTGAGCTGGCCAGCGAAAGGAAAAGAAACGGCAAAGCTGGTCCTTAACCTCGAACAGACTAAACCGCTCTTCAATAGCCTTCAGCTAACCCGGCAGGGGAAAGTCCATGAGATCGCCAAAGCTTTAGATCCGGCCTTTGTACTAACCATTGGCAAACGGGATCTGGTCTCCCAAAATGGCTGGAATATCTTCTTCGACAAGACCAACAAGCTACCCCACAAATCATATGCTGTTGAGCTGACTAAACGAACTGCCAGCGTCAAAACCATCGGTACCCGAACCGTCGTTAGGCTCTCGGAGGTGAAAGCGGCTACTTTCAGTGGTGCTCTCGAAATCACGGTCTATGCGGGTAGCCCTCTGGTTAATGTTGCTGCGGTGATGGCCACTGAAGTTGACTCGACAGCCATTCTCTACGATGCGGGTCTGGTGACCAAACAACCAGTATGGAGTTCCCTTGCCTGGTCGGACACTGATAACCAGATGCAACGCATTGCGGCCGATCTGAAGCAGCCAAATAAAGCGCAGGCCGTCAAATACCGGACGATTATCGGGACAACTAACAACGGAAGCCTGGCCGTATTTCCGGCACCTCACCAATATTTTTACCCGCTGGATGAAGCGTATAACCTGGATTTTACGTGGTACGGGACCAATTATCGGAGCCTGGTTCCTGATTTTGGTATTGGTATCCGGCAGGATTTAATGGGCGATCGGCGGTGGGTTCCCTGGGTGAACGCCCCCCCGAAAACCCAGCAGCGGCTAAACTTTTTTTTCCTGCTAAGTACAGATACGCCCGCCAAAGCGCTGGACGAGGTGAAGCAATTTACCCATAATGACAAGTACCCGGTGGTGCCCGGCTACAAAACCATGTCGAGCCATTTTCATAATGAGCATACCATGAATACGGTGCTGGCGGGCAAGCCGGTACCTGAAGTGCCCAATTTTGTGAAGGTGTTCAAAAACTCGGGTGTCAACATCGTACACCTTGCCGAATTTCATGGCCCCGGCCATCCTAAAGGGCCAGATGACCAGCGACTTCTGGAGCTAAAGACCCTGTTCAGTGAGTGCAAACGACTCTCCGACAGTGATTTTCTCCTGCTTCCGGGCGAAGAACCCAATAATTTTTTTGGTGGTCACTGGCTGGACTTTTTTCCGAAACCGGTGTACTGGATTATGTCCCGTAAACCCGAAATGCCGTTTGTGATGGATGATCCGACGTACGGGAAAGTATATCGCATTGCCGATAAGAACGATATGCTGAAACTGCTGGAAGTTGAGCATGGGTTGGCCTGGACAGCCCACGCCCGAACCAAAGGCTCAACCGGTTTCCCGGATCAGTACAAAGACGAAGATTTTTATAAGTCTGATCACTTTTTTGGCGCGGCCTGGAAAAACATCCCCGCCGATTTGTCGGAGCCGCGATTGAGTCGACGCGTGTTAGATCTGATGGATGATATGGCTAACTGGGGATTGAAAAAACACGTCATAGCAGAATCTGACATTTTCTCAATGGAGCCGGAGAACGAAACCTATGCTCACTTGAATGTCAACTATTTACAATTGGATAAACTGCCAGAGTACAGTCAGGGTTGGCAGCCTATTCTGGATGTTATGCAGCAGGGTAAATTCTTCGTAACAACGGGCGAGATTATGCTGCCTCGTTTTACGGTCAATGGAAAAGGTGCGGGCGAAACCCTTACACTATCCGCCGACGGCAAAGCAACAATTGCGCTGACTGTTGACTGGACATTTCCGCTAACGTTTGCCGAAATCATATCGGGCGATGGCAAGCAGGTGTTTCGCGAACGCATCGACCTGACGCACACACTTCCTTTTGGCAAACAGGCATTCAATCTAACAACCAATCTGAAAAATAGAACCTGGGTTCGGGTTGAGGTGTGGGATGCCGCCATCAATGGGGCGTTTACGCAGCAAGTTTGGATTAAGTAATGGAATAGATTTTTAAACACGGAGGCACGGAGAACACAAAGTATTTAAGATCATGTATGCCTCCGTGTTTAAAATTTTGTCTATGTAATTAGGAAATGGCGAGGAAGCGATGATGGTATTTATTCCACTTGCCTTTGAGAGCCCAGGATTTCCGGTGCATGGCTTTCCAGATGGCATCGTAAGCTTCAGTATTGATCAATGGATTCGTCCGATATTGATTAACCAGCCGATCTTTCAACTCGTTTAGCGTATACAAACTGAGGCAATTGTCAACGTCGTTGAGGAAGTTTTCCGGGCTAGGTAAAAACGGACCTGCGGAGGGTGTTTGCGAAGGTTGCATAGGACTTAACGTTCTGATTATCTATACGAAAGATACGAATTTTCTCGCACTCTACCAAGCCATTCGACGCTGATTTTTGTGCTAAATAAGGCCAATTACAATGACAGAAATCATGAAAATTAACGGTCTATTGCCTCGCCTGATTTGACCTCTACTGCTGAGCCGTCAGCCAGAAACACCGAGGCTGGTGGGTGGTCAAAAAACGGCGCAAAGTCAGCTCCATACAGCGTCGCTACGTCACAACGAACGTCATACGTCTTCACGGGGTAGATGTTCCAGGGTGGGTGAACCACTTCATATTCCGATGTTCGACCGTTGCCCCGTTTAGTATACCCCCAATAGTGTTCGGTAATGAAAGCTTCTTCGCTTTCTGGAACAAGGGGATGGCCCGTACGGTCGGCACTAACCCGGATGTGGTTCCAGTTTGAGTCAACTTCCCACTCGTAGTCGATATACTGGACTTTCTCCTGGATATCCCAACGATGACGCATTGGATGCGTTTCGTATGGTTCGCCGTACAGCGTATTGGCTACCAGCGAGATGGCGAATTTGGGAACCAGTTCTTTTACAAATACGACACCTCGTTTCCATCCAGTTGGCGATTTTCGTCGGACATAAAAGCGTAGGTTGAACTCTTCAAACTGGCGATGAAAAGGCACCGATACGTTTCCAAATAGCTTTACATTCTGGAAATAAAACCCCACCAAACTACCGTAGCAGATGCCATTAAACTCGTCAAGTTCGGTTCCATAAGGCAGCAATGGATCAAGTACCCGGCGATCGAGGACATAGTTGGCAAATATTAAATTTCGCCATTCGGCGGTAAGAAATGTAGTAGCCATGGTTTAGCGCTTAATACGATTCGTCTGGAATCTCAAGAATAATCTTACCAATGTGTTCGCTATCAGCCATAAGTTGTTGCGCCTGGGCCGCTTCTGCGAGCGGGAATGTTCGGTAAACAATCGCTTTCAGGCGTCCATCAGCTAACAATGGCCAAACATGGTGTTCGACATCGGCAGTCAATGCAGCTTTAAAGTTAGCATCGCGTGGTTTGAGCATACTGCCACTGAGCGTAATTCGTTTCTGCATCAGCGTCGGAATGTTAATCTGGCTGTCGGCGCCCTGCATGGCATTAATA
This sequence comes from Spirosoma arboris, assembly GCF_009754945.1. Classification (GTDB taxonomy): domain Bacteria; phylum Bacteroidota; class Bacteroidia; order Cytophagales; family Spirosomataceae; genus Spirosoma; species Spirosoma arboris. Next base: position 160,880 of record NZ_WPIN01000011.1, on the reverse strand, counting down.
AACATCAGTCGGCCGTCGGTAGCCAGCAGGCGAAGGTTTTTGGGCGTGTAATCGCCCCCAACCATGTCCAGCACGACATTGATACCTACGTCTGTAAGTGCCCTTTCGAAGTCTTCTTTTTTGTAATTGATGCACTTGATGGCCCCTAATTGCTCACAGGCGGCACATTTCTCGTCGCTGCCCGCCGTTGCATAGGCGTTGGCTCCGAATGCGTTTGCCAACTGAATGGCAGTAACGCCAATGCCACTGCTACCACCGTGAACGAGTAAATTTTCTCCCGCTGCCAGATGCGCCCACTGGAAAATTGTTGACCAGACGGTAAGCACCGTTTCGGGTAGAGCGGCTGCTTCGACAAAGGATAAACTGGGCGGAATGGGTAGGCAATGCCGTTCATCGACTGCTACATAGTCGGCATACCCACCGCCAGATAGGAGGGCACAAACTCGATTACCAACCTGCCAGCGACTGGTATCAGGGCCACATTTTTCAATAACACCGGCCACCTCCAGGCCCGGAATCTGACCGGTTGGATCGGGGCCATAACTACCCTCCCGCAAATGGATATCGCTTCGATTAACGCCAGCTGCCCGTACCCGAACCAGCACTTGCCCTGATTCGGGTTGTGGAATAGGGCGCTCCTGTAGTTGAAGTACATGGCTATCGCCGGGGTGAGTTATGCTAATTGCTTTCATGAATTGATAACTGGAAAGGGCCAGTTTTGTCCTGAAAATTCAAGGATGTCTGGATTGGAAATGGATACTAAAGCAGACAGACTCGAAGGTAGGTGAAACTGATAACCTAAAAAATAAACTACTTCTGACAAAAATTGGTAGTTATAGAATACCAGACTACAAGCATCATGACTCAACCCAATCAGACTGTCGAAGACATAAACTCAGCCGTACGGAAGCAACTGATCAGTTTACTGACGGATAGCAATGCACACCAATCGTTTGACGGCGCGGTTAAGGGCTTACCCGCCGAACTACGGGGCGTAAAGCCAGATAAACTTCCTTATAGTATCTGGCAATTAGTAGATCATATTCGAACGGTTCAATGGGATATTCTCGAATTTTCCCGAAATGCAGACCATCAGTCGCCCCCCTGGCCGGATGGGTTCTGGGCCAAAGAGATTGCCCCTCCAAATGAGGACGCCTGGCAACAGGCACTGGATCAGATTCTGAAGGACCGTACTGACTTTATTGGGCTGCTAAATGACCCTCAGAACGATTTATACGCACCTTTTGCTCATGGCGATGGACAGAATTTACTTCGCGAAGCCCTGCTTATCGGTGATCATAATGCCTACCATATCGGTGAAATAATCATCATCCGACGGCTGCTTGGAGCGTGGAAGAAATGACCGGGAGATTAGCGTAATTGCTAATTCTGTCCCGCATAGTAAATTACTGATTTTATTATTATATACCTTTGTGCTTCACTATAAAAAAGTCTCATGTCTACAGACAGTCAACCGAAGAAACTACCGAGTCAACCCGCTTTTACGATTTCTGCACAATTAGCCAGTCACAAACAGGGTATTGTGAACGTACCAGCTAGTGTTGATTCGTATTTTGGTGATCATGGTAAAATTGTCGTAGTAACTCTTCCAAACGATCAACGAATACATTGCACAATTGAGCGAAAGAAAACCTCTAAGCATGGAGCCAGCTTTTCTCATCCGTTACTCAAAGAATACTTTGGGAACAAGATCCAAAAAGATTGGGAATATCGAGTCAAAATAAATGGTGTAAACACAATTAGTATACGACCAATTGAACTCCCTCAGGAAGTAGCCGAAGAACCAACTCAAGAATCTCAGGAGTAGGTTTTTCTTTCCAGTACAAAACTCGAATTACAACCAGCATACGATTAGTACGGTACATAACAGAGAGCCCCGGATCATACATGATCCGGGGCTCTCTGCGTAATCACGCCTATGGGCTCATTGATAATTCATTATACCGTTAAATCAAAATATGCGATTAGTAACCCTATTGCCGATTTACATTCGATCAATGCTCTACTGATCAACTAGTATAAAAAAATCTGCCCTCGGTTGTTTCCTTACGATTGACTTCCTGCGACTAATAAGCCACACACCTTTAGGAGATTTAACTATGATTGCGCACGCGCTCAGTATCATCGTCAACGAGTTAAACCGTCATCTCCAGTCATATAACCTGCCTGAGGATAATCAGGTAGATGCCAATCAAGCCGTTCTCGGCAATTTGGCAGAAGGACTGGGATCGGGCGGGTCTGATGCCTTGGTACCCCGGGATCGGCTTGTGTTATCAGTGGTTAATATTCGGGAGGAGAAAACCTTAAAGAACCTGCCTAATTACGTTCGAAACGACGCCAAACTCAGTGTCACGTACGAAAACCCGCCCATTTTTCTGAATTTTCAGATCCTCATGGCGTCAACGCATATCAAGTATCCGAGCGCCTTGCTGATGTTGTCCCGTGGCCTTCAGTTCTTTCAATATAAAAAAACATTTACCCAGGAAAACGTCGACCCGGATTCATTAAATCCACCGCCTGCTCTGACTAATCAACGCGATCAATTAGAGGTATTCAAGTTGATTTTCGACTTGTATTCACCAACCGTAGAAGAGATCAATTACTTGTGGGGAACACTGGGCGGAAAACAGTACCCATTTGCCTTGTACACGCTACGCATGCTCGATCTGAAATTTAAAGCCGTCTTGAACGAAAGCGGCTTGATTACAGACGTGGTCAGTGATTTCTATCATAAAAAACCTGTAAGGAATTGATATGGCAGAGCGCGTTCAAAATGGGTATCGACGATTGTTCGAACTGCGGCTGTTTCACCATTATTGGCTGGATCAGGGCTCCATTCTATTCGATCTGCTGACAAAGCAGCAGCAGGAAGATCGATTATTGACTTATGATTTACGTCAGTTTTTAGCCATAGCGCCTACCAGCCCGACCGAAAAGCTATTAAAAAAACTGGGTGCCATTTATAAAAATACAGCGTTGGGTTGCGTAGTGGTTGTGCCAGCCGGAACAGTTGTGCCAGCAGATACTTTGCTTGAACTGGTGCTAACGGTACAAAATACGGACTTCTTCACCTATACGGCCTTAACGCTCCCTAAGCAGACAATTACTGAGTATGTTAACCGACGGGAGAATACCATGTATCGGTATAAGCAGGGGGTTGCTGTTCTGTCGAATCTGACGGGTACAGCCCGAACGATAGATGGGGTAAAAAGCCTGTATTTATCGAAAGAAATTCCCAAACTTACGGATAGCGATCAGGCTAAAGTTGAGTCGCTCGTATTGGACAATACGGCTTTGCTTCAGCTAACAGGCGATCAGCCTGGCGCATTGACTCAGGAGCTTGGTTCACAGGCCCAAAACCTGCCGGTCTTTGTGCATCAGGAAGACATTCCAGTCATCGCTCCTCTCCCTGATCTGGTCGATTTTCCTGAAGCTGGTTTGCGCGGTGTACAACTGTCCGATGCAATTCCCGATACGGTGTACGCGCTCGTCAGGATAGCCGTCGAGCGTCCCGATGATGCCGATTTTAGTTGCGTTACCGATGGCGCTACTCCTGGCATTCCTCGTGGGCTGCCCAAAGCAATTCCCCCTGTCTTTCAGATTCATTTGAAAAATCGCTCAACGTTCCGGGCGTATTACGATAAGCTAACGGGCAATCTGCTCTCAAAGGAGCCTACTCCACTTCCGCTTACCTGGTTTAGTCCTGATCGTCAAGTAAGCCGCGAAGAAAGCATGAAGCCAAGACCGTCAACCGATTCGATTACCATTGCTTTTGACCCTGTTGATCCCCAGCGAATTACGGGCCTATTTTCTACTATCACTAAATAACTGTCGCATTATCAACTTGTTAAAAAACTAAACTATGGCAGCAGTGTATAATACTCCGGGTGTATACGTCGAGGAAATTCCCAAATTTCCGCCTTCCATCGCCCCGGTCGAAACAGCCATTCCGGCATTTGTCGGGTATACAGAACAGGCGATCAGAAATGGCGAATCGCTCATCCTGAAACCTACGCCTATTGAATCAATTGCTGAGTACGAGGAGGTTTTTGGCGGAGCTCCATCACAGGATGTCGTTATTTATCTGGACAACAACAACAACTTTGTCAGAAGCCAGGCAAGTAGTGCACTGTATCTATACGATAGTCTACGGATGTTTTATGCCAATGGGGGAGGGCGTTGCTTTATCATCTCGGTTGGGCTATATCCTGCCTCGGCTGTAGGCATTAAATCGGACGACATTGCAAACGGCCTGGCTGAGCTGGAGAAAGAGGATGAACCAACGATCATTCTGTTGCCCGATGCGGTTTCTGTCGATAAGGGGCCTTATGCACTGCAACAGACGGCGCTGGGCCAGTGTGCAACGCTCAAAGATCGGGTGGCGATTTGTGACCTGGTTAAAACAACCGATTTTGTAGCCTTCGATAAAGAAATTGCGAATTTCCGTACGAGTATTGGTATCAATGATCTAAAATACGGAGCTGCTTATGGGCCGTGGATCAATGCTAACATTCAGCGGCAGATCTGGCGAAGAAATCTATCGCTCAAACGGGATGGCATCGGAACCGACATTCAACTGGAAAGCCTGACAACCGATGCCGACATTCTGAATTTAATTCGGGACATTAAGCTAGTTGAGCAGGCCAGTACGTCGGTGATCAATGGTGTCACTGCGATAACCGGATCGGCCGATAAAACGCTTGATGATTCGCTGCAAGCTGCACTGGATGCGTACCGGGCGACCAATGATGCGAGCACAGCCGCTCAGTTGGTAACTGCTTTGCAGCAATTTACAGGATTGACTTTGAGTGTTTTACAGGCAATTCAGAGCCTGAATGAACAGCCTGATGTGGCAGGTTCGAAGTTTGAAATCAAGAAAACCATAGCCTCCTATCTGAAAGGTTCCACGCTGAACAACTCAATAACAACACTGGTTTCGCACTCTGTTCTACAAGGCGCTAATGCCGCTGCCAAAACAGCAGCCCAGAAAGCGGCTGATGATGCTAAAACAGCCGCTGACGATGCTAAAACGGCAGCCGATAAAGCAAAAACTGACGCTGATGCTGACCCCGCAAATGCTGGGTTAGCTGTCGATGCGAAGGCAAAAGCTGATGCGAAAATCGCGGCCGATCAGGTAAAAGCTGATGCCGATGCTTACCTGGCAGCCATCACTATATCCTCAGCTGCTCCTATTGCAAACGTTGTCCAGACAGGTGCTACCCTGGATGCCACCGCCAAACTACTCGGTTTTGCAGATGGAGCCACATTATTAAAGGATGTTTCCCAGAAAGCTGCGGTAACCGCACAATATCCGGCTACCGTTGATAGCCTGAAAAAACGCGCCGATGTGATTGAAGGAGCCGCCTATTTTGCCTTGACGGATGCCCTTCAAATGATCAGTTCCATTCAGAGTAGTATAAATGAGTTTGAAAAAAGTCTCAACGATACACTGCTGGCTGCTTTTGGTAAATTTAAAGAGCTGGTCAACAAAGGCGGGGAGGCACTTAACCAACTTCCGCCAAGTGGAGCGGTAGCAGGTATCTACGCCAAAACTGATAATGAACGAGGGGTTTGGAAAGCGCCAGCTAATGTAAGCCTGAATGCCGTGATAAGCCCAATGGTAAAGGTCTCGCAAACGCAGCAGGGCGCTTATAATGTGGATGTCAACGCCGGTAAGTCGATCAATATTATTCGTGCGTTTCCGGGTAAAGGAACACTGGTTTGGGGTGCGCGTACCCTTGCCGGCAACGACAACGAATGGCGGTATGTGCCCGTTCGGCGGCTCTTCAATTTTATAGAAGAATCCGTTAAAAAAGCCACTGAGCAGTTCGTTTTCGAACCCAACGATGCCAACACCTGGGTAAAGATGCAGTCGATGATCGAAAACTTCCTGACTACGCTCTGGCGTCAGGGAGCTTTGCAGGGCGTTAAACCCGAACATGCGTTTTATGTGGCTGTAGGTCTGGGCAAAACCATGACGGCCCTGGATATTCTGGAAGGACGGATGAATCTCGAAATCGGATTGGTTGCTGTACGACCGGCTGAATTCATTATTCTGAAGTTTTCACACAAAATGGCCGAATCCTGAGCGATTGTAGGATTTACCTACGCTACCCGATTTTAGGCATTTAACATACTTCTTTCACCCTTTACTGGCTAACACATTATGGCACAGGAATATCCTTTACCCCGGTTTCAGTTTCAAGTGGATTGGGGTGGCGCAAAAATTAGCTTCACCGAAATTACCGGCCTCGATATGCAGGTGGAAGTCATCGAATATCGACACAGCGACAGCAAAGATTTCAACAAAATAAAGATGCCGGGCATGCGAAAGTTCAGCAACATTACCATGAAGCGCGGCAAATTCGAGGGTGACTTCGACTTTAACACCTGGCTGGATGAAATTGCCAACGCGCGAGATGGTGGTCGGCGGGATGTGACAATTCGGCTGTTGAATGAAAAACACACACCTGTAGCTGTCTGGTCGGCTACCCGTTGTTTTCCGGTAAAAGTGACTGCGCCTGACCTCAAATCAGATGCGAACGAAATTGCCGTAGAAACCATCGAAATCGCCCATGAGGGTTTGAAACTAATGAGGATTTGAGTTTTTGGGCAAACGGACTAAACGTGTCGGATCATGGTCGATTATTATCCGCCCTGGGGCTTTTATTACAAAGTGGAATTCAGTATCAGCCAGAACAAAAACGACGTTCGATTTCAGTCTGTGTCGGGTTTGTCGGTTGAATACGACTCGGAAGAGTTTAAAGAAGGGGGCGAAAACCGCTTTACACACAAACTCCCGGTGCGGACGAAGTATGCCGATCTCGTTTTGAAACGTGGGATGCTCACCGATTCTGCCGTGATCGACTGGTTCCTGAATGCCTTCCGTGATAGAACGTTTACGGCATCAGATATCAACATCATTCTCATGAATGAACAGGGTGAGCCATTGCGCACCTGGAGTGTGTTTCATGCTATTCCTAAAAAATGGCTCGTGAGTGACCTGAACGCGAACGACAACGCCGTCGTCATCGAAACGCTTGAACTGATTTATCGGTATTTCACCATCAAGTAAAGGGCCTCCCAATTACCTAAAGGGCAGGGCTGTTAAGCTCTGGGTTTTTGTCCCGATTTGCTCCCCTCTCCTGTTTTGGGCGATCCGCCGTTGCGGGAGGGGCTAACTTAACACCCTGGGCTGGGGGGTATTATCAGTCAGTTTTTAGAATCACCGTATCCTCGGTCTGTGTCCTCACAGAACGCTTTAACGAAGGGTAGCCACAGGCGTTCTGTGAGGACACAGACCGAGGATATGAATCAATACATAGAGTCAGGATAAATCATTGATAAACAATGCCTATTGAGATCAGAGAACTGCACATCCGCGTTACGGTCAATGCCCCGTCAGCAGGTGGTGGGGCAACGGCGCAACCCGCGTCTCAACCACCGGCGAGTGGGGGTAGTGGCGAGGACAAGGATGCGCTGATCGCTGAGTGTGTTGAACAGGTCTTGCAGATACTTCAGGAAAAACAGGAACGCTGATGGCAACCGGAGGAAAACTAGAAAAAATGCTTATTCTGGGTTTTAAGGACTCGAAAGAAGCCGAAACCGGTGGCAAAGCCGAAGCCATCAAGAACGATGCGTATTTCGAAGCACTCATCAATCCGGAAACCTACACACTCGAGTATAAACTCAAATTTTCGGGATCAGGGCAGGGACAGGGAACCAGCGGTAAACAACTGAAGTATGAGTACACCGAACCGGAGGAAATCACGTTCGAATTCCTCTTCGACAATACCGGCATCATCGACGATAATCCCCGTGATAACATCGCCGATGACATTAAGAAATTCAAGCAGGTATTGATCGAATACAAGGGCGACTCGCACGAGCCCCGGCATTTTAAACTCGTTTGGGGCGAAAATTCCATTTTTAAAGGGCGTGTAACGGAGCTGAGCATCACCTATAAACTATTCAAGCCAGATGGGAGCCCCATCCGGGCAGTGGCGAAGGTGAAGTTCAAGAGTAGCATCGAGGAGATGAAGCGGGCAGCCAAAGAAAACAAAAGCTCGCCCGATCTCACGCATGTGCGCCTGGTCAAAGCTGGTGATTCGTTGCCTCTGATGTGCTACCAGATTTACGGCGATACACGCTACTACCTGAAAGTAGCTGAGATTAACGGACTTGGTAATTTCCGCCAACTCGTTCCGGGTACCGAACTCATATTTCCGCCGATTGATAAAACGTCAAACTAACGCCAACTGTGGCCAACAACGCTAGCTCATCGGCTATTTCAACACCGGCAACGCCGGATGTCTGCACGGTAAAAGTGCTGGTGGAGGGCACCGAAATTCCCGGTACAATTCACCTGGCTTCGCTCACTATCGTGCGGGATATGAACCGAATACCGTCGGCAACAATCCATATCCAGGATGGCGAAGCGTCGAAAGGAACGTTTGCTGTTGGTAATGAAGCCCATTTCATCCCAGGGAAAAAGATCGAAATCAAACTGGGTTACCGCTCGAATGAGTCTACCGTTTTCAAAGGTATCGTTATCAAGTACAGCATAAAAATCCGTAAAAACGGCAGCTTTCTGATTGTTGAGTGTCGCCATGAAGCTGTGAAAATGACCTCAGGACTGAAAAGTGCCTATTACGAGAATAAAAAAGACAATGATATTCTGGAGGAAATCATTGGGCGCTATAAACTCGCCAAGGAAGTGGCCACCACGAAACCCAACCTCCCGGAAGTCGTTCAATATGAGGCTACAGATTGGGATTTCATGCTTTGCCGGGCCGAAGCCAACGGTCTGTTCGTGATGGTGGAAGACGACAAACTCCGAATCGTCAAGCCCGATATGGGGCAAAGTCCGGTGTTAAACGCTGCGTTTGGCTCCACGATTCTTGAACTGGATGCCGAAATCGACGCTCGCTTACAGAGTCCGGGTATTACAACCCATAGCTGGAATGCAACGGATCAGGAGATGGTGAAGGTTGAGGCCAGTGAACCCACGACCACCAATACGGGCAATCTAACGCCCACGGCGCTGGCGGGAGTACTCGGAGGAAACGCCCACGACCTGCGCCACGGTGGCAAGCTCTCAACGCCCGAACTCCAGGCCTGGGCCGATGGTCGCCTGCTCCGGGAACGTCTGGCTAAAGTTCGCGGGCGGGTTCGGTTTCAGGGAACAGCGGAGGTAATGCCGGGCAAAGTAATTGAATTGGGAGGCATTGGCGATCGGCTTCAGGGGAAGGTGCTGGTGACGGGTATCTGGCATCAGTTTGCGGGAGGAAACTGGGAAACCGACGTGCAGTTTGGCCTTAATCCTGAACCCATTGCGCAAGCCTACAACCTAAGGCCACTACCGGCAGCTGGTCTCTTGCCAGCCGTGAGCGGACTACAAATTGGTGTAGTAACCAAACTGGAAGGAGATCCTGATGGCGAAGACCGCATCAAGATTCGCCTGCCGCTGGTGAGCCCACAGGAAGAAGGGGTGTGGGCACGCATTGTAACCCTGGACGCAGGCAACAACCGGGGAACCTATTTCAGGCCGGAAGTTGGCGACGAGGTAATGGTTGGTTTTTTACAGGATGATCCCCGATATCCGATTGTGCTGGGCATGTGCCACAGTAGTAAAAAACCGGCACCAAAGCCCCCTTCGCAAACCAACGACGAAAAAGGGTACGTATCGAGAGAGAAGATAAAAATGACGTTTGACGATGGAAAGAAAACCCTGGCCTTTGAGATGCCTAAAGGGAATAAAATTACCCTCTCAGACAATGATATCAAGCTCGAAGATAAGAACGGGAATAAAATTACGATGGACAGTAAAGGGATTACGATTGAAAGCGATAAAGACCTGATTCTGAAGGCGGGCAAAAACCTGAAAATCGAAGGAATGACGGTTGAGATGAAAGCCCAGTCGTCGCTGAAAGCTCAGGCAACAGGCACTGCCGAACTGTCGGGCGCAAATACGACCGTGAAAGGGAATGCTGCAACTGTGATTCAGGGAGGCATCGTGCAGATTAACTAAACTGTAAAAAACACCTTGTTCAATGGATCTATCCTTTCTGGGCCGTGGCTGGTCATTCCCGCCAACCTTCAATATGAGGCTTTCGGGCGTCGAGATGCTGGAACAGGAAGCAGACATTGCCTCTAGTTTAGAGGTATTGCTGACGACCATTCCGACCGAACGGGTTATGTTGCCCGATTATGGTTGCAACCTGCAGGAACTGCTTTATGAAAGCCTCGACACCACAACAAAAACACTGCTGGAAGATAAAATCGAGTCGGCTATTCTGTATTACGAACCACGAATTGACCTCGAAAATGTTCTTCTGGACAGTAGTCGTGAATTAGAAGGCGTCGTCTTGATTGAGGTGACCTATACGGTGCGAACGACCAATTCGCGCTTCAATTTCGTCTTCCCATACTACATCCAGGAAGGCTCAGACATCAACCTTACGGCCACACTGAATCTATTGCCCGACCGTAATTAAGCCATCAACCGAATGGACTGCAATCAGAACATCGACCCGTTAAAACTCGTCCGCGAAGGAACTAGTCAGGAACAGCGCAACAGCCGTGCGCTTGATCCTGGCTATGCACCTGTAAATGAGCGGACCATTGCGCACGGAATGGTGTTTGCCCAGGCCTATGCCCGTTACCTGATCTATTACAACAGTAGTAATGCCGCTTCAGGAAATTGGGAGCAATTCTTCTCGAACGATGTTTCGCTACAACTAGCGGTAGCGGCTATAGCAGATGTAACAGCCTACAAAACCCGCGTCAAGGAAGCCTTCGATTTTCTGAATGACAATAGCCATCAGACGAACGAACCGGACCTAAAAAACTACCTGGGGTATCTGTTTGGCTATGCGGCTACGCTTGCCCGGCAGCTGGATACCCTAAAAGAAAACCTGCCCGCAGATGTTCCGCTCAAAAGCACGCTACAGAACCTGATTCAAAATCAGTTAGCGCCTAGTTTTGTGCGTCTGATAGCCTATTATAAACCCAACCTGAAAGCAGCACCAAATGAGGATGAACTGGACGAAGCAACGTCGCTACTTGTAAATAGTCAGCCTGATTTTCAGCTGATGGGCAACCCGGCAATTCCGTTTAGTACGATCTATAAGAATGGCTTATCGACCGATTGGATAACCGATAAATCCCCCAACTGGACAAAATTCGTAGAAGGCATTCCGGCGCAGGCTGGAGTGTATGGTTCGGGTGCAACGGTCTTTGAGAAAATCAATCATATTGCCACTCACAACCTGTTTACATCTGTTTTTGACCAATTCCTGAAGGTATTCGCCCGGATTGTGGCGATGGCTAAAACAGCGCTGAACGATACCCTGACCAAACGGGACGATCATGAACCGCATTATACGCTGTTTCTGGCCTTTTTGCGCCTTCAGGAATACGCTCGTCAGGAAACCAATACCCTGACAGGTAGGCACCTTGATTTTTATTGCCGCGATATTCTGCATCTGCGCGAAAAACCAGCCGAACCTAGCCATGCTCACCTCTTGCTGGAACTGGCAAAACAAACCGATTCCTTTTTGGTGGAGAAGGGCGAGTTGTTTAAAGCGGGGAAGGATGATCAGAGTAAAGATGTCTTTTTTGTCAATGATGCCGATTTTGTGGCCAATCAGGCGGTAGTAACGGCGCTGAAAACCGTTTACCGGCACACAAACGAACCCGTTACCGGCGAAAACGCCAATGCCAATAAGCAGGTCGGGCGTCTGTATGCGTCGCCGGTGGCCAATTCGCAGGATGGAGTAGGGGCAGCCTTAACCTCTGCCGATGGTTCCTGGCATCCGTTTTTTAATAAACAATACGTAGATGGAGCGCTAAAGGCTATTCTGATGCCTAAGGCTGAGGTAGGTTTCGCTCTGGCTTCGCCTGTGCTCTATCTGACTGGCGGCTACCGAAAAATAAGCCTGACGTTTCTGTTAACCGAAAAACGGACATTCGGTGGTCAGGTTACGGTATACCTGACCACCGAAAAAGGATGGTTCTCTATGCCAGTCGATTTCGCAACCACCGATTCGCAAACGGCAACGCTGTCGTTTGTCCTCGAAGCCGATGTGCCCGCAATTCTGCCATATAACGCTGAACTGCATGGGGGCGATTTCCAGACAGCATACCCGCTTGTTAAAGTCATCCTGAATCAGCAAGCCGATCAGGTATATGATTATGCTGAATTGGAAACCGCTGTGGTGAAAAGTTGCACCATTTCAGTTTCGGTTGGTCTTGACGAAAATGGAAATCTGAACAAGCCCGGATTGAAAGCATTGGCCGTCAGTAATGATTTCGGACCAGTCGATCTGTCGAAGCCTTTCCAGCCATTTGGACCAATTCCGCAGCAGAATTCGGCGTTGCTGATCGGTAGTAAAGAAGTCTTTCAGAAGCCAAACCCGACTATCTACCTTGATCTGGCCTGGCGAAAGCTTCCGGCCACGCTGCCAACACTGGCGATGGCGTACCTGAACAAAGGAGAGTGGGCACCCCTAACCAATTCTGTAGATATACGGACCAACCCAATTCAACTAACGATTCCGGTAAACCCGCCCGTAACGGTCGACTATTCGCCCGACGATTTCTTCAGTGCGACCACAGTTGGGGGCTTTCTGAGGTTATCGACCAATGGCGATTTTGGGTATAAAAAGTGGCAGACAGATTTGAACGCCTACCTGGCAAATCTGGCGGCTGTAGCCGCGGCAGGGGCTTCCGCAGCGTTAGAAACTGCGAACTCCACCGCAACAGCAGCTGCAACGCCTGAGGAAAAAGCAACGGTAACTTCTGAAATACTGGCGAAGACAGGTATATTCAAATTGGCCAATCTGTCGGACAAACTGGTGAATTTTAGTGCATTGCAGGCCAGTACAATACCAACTACCCTGCCCATTGCTCCAGAGCCTCCCGAACTGGCATCCATCCGTCTGGGCTATTCCGTAACGGCCGACCCTATTTTGCTGGATTCGACAACCAGTAAAGACAAGACAGGGGCTAAATTTTATCATCTGGCACCCTTCGGTATGGCTGAGCGACACCCGGCGTTGGCGGCCAATGCGCCAACTACGTTGCTGCCGTCATTTAGCCATGCCGAGGCCGGTGTGATGAACAGCCATGAGGGTGAATTTTATATCGGCGTGACAAACCTGATGCCTCCTCAGAATCTCGCACTCCTCATTCAGGTGGCAGATGGCACGGCTGATCCAAATGCCGAAAAGCCGAAAAATCACCTGTCCTGGAGCTATTTGAGCGGAAATAACTGGGTTGCTTTCCCTAAAGAAGCGGTGGTGGACACAACGGGCGAATTTGTCCGTTCGGGTATTGTTACCCTGTCCATGCCCCGCGACGCGACGGCAGCTAATAGCCTGCTGCCAACGGGAATGCATTGGATACGGGTAGCCGTAGTGGAAAAGAGCGAAGCGGTTTGCCGATTGATCCGTGTTGCTGCACAGGCACTGCGCGTCACGTTCACCGATCAGGGCAATGATCCGGCTTTCCCGGCCAAGGTGCTCCCCGCCGGAACGATTACCAAACTAGATCAGCCCGATGCCGCCGTTAAGAAAATAGATCAGCCGTTTCCTACGTTTGGCGGGCGTGGTAAAGAGGCATCCCAGGGATTTTATACGCGGGTGAGTGAACGCCTTCGACATAAAGACCGGGCAATTGGGCTCTGGGATTATGAACGGCTGGTACTGGAGGCTTTCCCGCAGTTGTATAAAGTGAAATGCCTCAATCACACCTATTATGAACCGGGTATTTACAAAGAACTGGCGCCCGGTCATGTCACGCTGATTGCAGTTCCTGATCAACAAATTCAGAATCAGCGCGATCCGCTGAAGCCCTACACGAGTCTGGGCGTATTGGAAGAGATTCACGACTTCCTAAGCCAGCGACTTTCCTCCTTCGTGAAACTACATGTCAAAAATCCACAGTTCGAAGGTGTACGGGTTCGATTCCGGGTCAAGTTTTACGATGGGTTCGACGAAACTTTTTATAAAGTCCGATTGCAGGAAGCGATTACCCGTTTTCTGTCGCCCTGGGCTTTTGCGAGTTCGGGCGGTCCTTCATTCGGAGGTAAAGTCTACAAATCCCTACTGATCAATTTCGTAGAAGAACAGTCCTACGTCGATTACGTAACTGATTTTCAGCTATTCCACGATATAAATAACCTACCCGGAACGGAGGACCAGCAGGAGATTGAAGGATCAAAAGCCATCTCAATCCTGGTTTCTGTACCGGCCACTTACCACACCATCACAGTCATTCAACCGGCGGAAGATGTACCGGCTTCCGACCACTGCCCCTGCGAAGCATGAGCCAGCAACCGCTTATCATACCTAAACAGCCCGTTCTGAAACCTGCCCAGGACTTTTTCCAGCTGCGCAGAGAGGGAATTGGATTTATTGAGCAGATGGGGAGCCGTTTCTGGACGGATTATAACCTCCACGATTCGGGTATCACACTCCATGAGTCCCTGTGTTATGCGTTGACTGACGTCGCCTATCGAATCGGATGGGATATTAAGGATATTCTGACGACTGAGCCGCCAACGACTCCGCCCGATCCGTCACGCCAACTGTACCCTGATCAGGCTTTTTTTACAGCCCGGGAAATTTTAACGATAAATCCCTGTACACCAGATGATTTTCGTCGGCTGCTCATCGATCTCGATCAAATTCGGAATGCCTGGATTTCCAGTAAAAAGTGCGCCTGCGATCTGCATTACTATGCCTGGTGTGAGAAAGACCAGTTGACGCTATCGTATCAGAAACCTACTGATCCACTACTCCAGCCCGTGCAAGTCGACCCAACCGGCTTATACGAAGTGCTACTTGAACTGGAAGCCGACCCGGAGCTGGGCGATTTGAACGACCGGAAAATTGAGTATGCCTACGCCATCTTTGACGATGACGGGGAACGGCATCCCGTTAAACTGGAATTGCGCTTTCCGAACTGGGAGCTTCAGCAATGGGATGAATGGGATGTATTGTTAAAAAATAAAGCCGTTTTCGCCGACGAAACAAATCCGCCAACCTTTAAACTCCTGAAATTCAACAGGAGTAAAACGGATAGTACCTCGTTCGACCAAACACCGGCTGGGAATAAACTGCTTCAAAACAACTGGCGTTCGCTGTTTTACGCCAGCTATGAAATTGAACCGGTGGCGGGCGGCAAGACAATCACGATTGAGAATGTTAGCGTGCGTATCTACAGTGATACGTTCGTTAAAAATCAGGCAACGGTTGCCGACCTGATGAACCAACTGGGTAACTCAACGCCCACGGGAGCCATTTGGCGATACTGCCGTAAACTGCTCAACGTAGCGGAGTCGGTTAAAGCGGCCAAACGGGCATTGCAGTGTTTTCGGAACCTGGACGAAGATTTTTGCCGGGTGAAAGGCGTGGAGGTGGAGGACGTTTCGGTTTGCGCCGACGTGGAAGTGCGGCCCGATGCAGACATCGAACGCATACAGGCTGAGATCTGGTTTCAGATCGACCAATATATGAATCCGCCTGTTCTGTTCTACAGCCTGAAAGAGCTGATGGACAATGGAGAAGCTGTGGAAGACATCTTCAACGGGCCAAAACTGAAAAACGGATTTATTAAGTCTGACGACCTGGCAGCAGCCCAATTGAAAACGGTCCTGCGAACTTCGGACATCATCAATCGATTGATGGATATCGAGGGGGTCGTAGCCGTAAATGACCTGATGCTGGCTAAATACGACTCGGAAGGGAATGTGGTGAAAGGGGCCGCTGACCCGACGCAAGTCGGTACGAGCCTGAACTTCGATGCGAATAAATCCAGTGCCCGATGGCAGTTGTTTATGAGCAGTCAGCACCAGCCTCGACTGTATTTTAATCAGTCGAACTTCCTGTTCTACAAAAACGGCCTGCCATTTCAACCCAGACTAGACGAAGCCAGCGATACGCTGACACAATTACGCGGAGAAGCTGAGCAGCCGAAGTTCAACATTTCCACAACTGACGATTCAGTAGGAGAGGATTTACTGCCGCCCGCCGGTACCTATCGTCGGCTGGACGATTATTTCCCCGTTCAGTACACGCTCCCCGTGACCTACGGCATTGGACCGGAAGGCTTACCCGCTCGGTCGACGCCATTGCGAAAGGCACAGGCAAAGCAATTGAAAGCGTATCTGATGGTATTTGAACAACTTCTGGGAAATGCCTTCGCACAGGTAACCAATACCGCTAGCCTGTTTTCACTGAATCCGGCTAGTAATCAGACCTATTTTAGCCGGTTGTTCGGAGAGGACGATATTCAGGGATGGGACGAACTTGTCAATACGGACCCCGCAACGGGCCTGACGGCTGCGACTTTGCAGTCAATGGTCGAAACTGTGCCGGAATTTGAAGAGCGACGAAACCGCTTTCTCGATCACCTGATGGCTCGCTTTGGGGAACAGTTTGGCGATTATGCCTTTCTACTGACCAATTTACAGGGAGAGCAGGTGGCTCAGGAACACCTGATTGGCGACAAGATTTCCTTTCTAAAGGCCTATCCAACAATTAGTCACGACCGAGGTAGAGCCTTTAACCAACAGAAAAACCTTACTGATCCAGCCAATGTGCCGGGCCTGAAGCGTCGGATTAGCCTCCTGCTTGGGTATCCTGATCTAACGTTCTCGTGGGCGTTTTCGGGCCCTGCCGAAGGTCCCTTTATCATCGATCATTACCAACTGAAAGACAAAAACAATACGGTTTGGTTAGAAGGGCCGCTGGCTGTAAATGAAGCCCTGAAAGAAGAGGCAACCCGTAAAGCATGGCAGCAGTTTCGGGATATCCTAAAGCGGATGATTCAGCCGGATGCCTATCAACGTACTGCCGAATCGGGTCAGTTTCGGCTTACCGTTACCGCCGACAATGGGGATCTACTCGGACAATATCCCAACCTGTTTACAACCGAAGCAGAAGTCCAACCAATTGAAACTGAATTGGTAAACTGGAGTAGTAACGAGCGCGCCATTTTGGCCGAACACCTGTTATTACGCCCCAAATTTCCGGGCGATGCCTTGTATCCGGCCTGCGCCGAAGGCGACTGTGGTACCTGTGGCGACGAAGATCCCTATTCATTCCGGTTAACGTTTGTGATGCCGGGCTGGATCGAGCCGTTCAGCGAAAACATGGAGATGCGTCGGTTTGCCAATACGACGATCCAGCAGGAAACTCCATCGCATCTGCTGCCCAAAATCTGTTGGATAGGCAATGATGGGTTTATCGAAAATCCCTGCGATCCGGTTATCACCAAATTGGCCGATTTACTGGAAACAACCGGTAAAACGGCCGGAGGCACCCGCCCCAGTGAGCAGGAAGCCTGCACATGTGCCCAGGCTATTTATGCCGCTTTCAGTAAAGTCTTCCATGCCTGGTACGCCGATAAAACGCTGCTTTTTTTTCATGCTGATTCCCTGAAAACGGCTCTGACGACAGTATTTACGACGAACCTAAAGGCCGCAGACATTGCCTGCACGACGGTTCTGGAGGATGCGTTGTGGGCAGATGTGCTGGGCATGATGGTGACTTATTTTCAACAGATTGCCTTATCTGGATGGCAATTCGAACGGTTTGAAAATGTCTGGCAAGCCTGGCTGGGAGCCAATGCGGCTATTGACTGGACAGAACAACATCTTCAGGAAAATGTTGAAGCGATTCTGACCAGCAATGTAGTGGGTTCCGGTGCAAGTCTGTCGCGGGATCAGCAGGCTAAACTATGCCAGCGTGCCACCGCGATTCTGTCGAACTATGGAATGGATTTCTATGCCTGGATGGCGGGTAATATCCGTTCAGGGCTCGCGTTTAGCGAACTGGATTTTAGCACATTTGCGCCCCGTGCGCTTCAACTCGGTACCGATTTTACCTTCACCGCCAACACCGTTACGGCACTGAGTGCGTTGCTGTCGG
Organism: Spirosoma arboris; assembly: GCF_009754945.1. Classification (GTDB taxonomy): domain Bacteria; phylum Bacteroidota; class Bacteroidia; order Cytophagales; family Spirosomataceae; genus Spirosoma; species Spirosoma arboris. The sequence continues at coordinate 142,923 of NZ_WPIN01000011.1, read as the reverse complement.
AGCGTTATGCCTCCTATATGGAGGTATCCTATCGCCTTTGGATGGTGGTGGATCTCCTCAGTAAGCTACGCAATACCTATCCGGGCGCTACGCTGCACGACTGCGATGATGGCAGCGATCAGAACCCCGTTCGGTTAGGCAGTACGGCCCTCGGCAACTATCCCATCAAAAAATCATGATCCGCCCCCAATTAGCTAAAACCGCAACTTTCCATGCAAGCGACCGCATTTAACTATCCCATATTTGAGGCCAATCAGGTCCTTACGAACGATCACCTGAACCAGGTCTTCGATTATTTAGACGAACAGGAACGACTCACACGGGCCAACCTCATCGGGATTGGAATCGTCTGCGGATTGACCATCCGATACGATGCTGTCCGTCAGAGTATTGCCCTGTCGAAAGGATGCGGGATTACGTCGGCGGGGTATCTGGTGTTGCAACCGGATGATGTGGAGCTGGTCGGCTACCGAAAAGTGACAGACGATCTGGCCTACGCGCCTTTTATGGATACTGTCCCGGTCCCAGCCGTTCCCTATGAGTTGTGGGAATTATTTCCGAAAGATGAACCGAATGTCACAACGCTGGATACACCCGCAAATTTCCTGACGGGCAAAGCGGTACTGTTGTTTCTGGAGCTTAAAACGGCAAAACTTCGCAATTGTAGTGCTAACAATTGCGATGATAAAGGGGCCGAAATGGACGTCAGGATACGGCCATTGCTGATTCAAACGGCCGATTTAGTGAAAATCGTGGCCAGTGCAAACGACCTTAACGTTGGTAGTACGGCCAGCGAACTGGAAGCCGCTTTGCAAACTCGCCTGAATCTGCCGGATCTGCGCATGCCCCGGTACGATGTACCGAATACCAGTCCGGCAACGTCCAACGACGTACTGGCGGGCTTCCAGACGGTTTTCCAAGTCGATCAATTGGCTCAAACGATCGGTGACGCCCTCAAAGCGGCTTATGCGGCTTTCAAGCCCATCGTGGCCGATTTTCCGGACCCGTCCATTGATTTTGCTACCAAATTTGGCTTTTTAGATCAGGCTCCGACTACTACCGATCAGGTACGTTTTCTGCCATATTATTATGACTTTTTCGATGACCTGATTCGGGGGTATACTGAGTTGTGCCAAATCGGGCTGGAGTTACTATGTGCGTGTTGTCCGTCGGAGACGTTGTTTCCTCAGCACCTGATGCTCGGCTTGACGGTTCCCTCGTCGACGCCCAATCCCGGCGTTTATCGGCAGACCTTCGTCGCATCATCGGCGGTTGGTGGCTGCGAAGAGCAGGAGAATCAACTCCGGCAGTTGTTCCAGCGATTAGCGGAAATGATTGCACAGTTTACGCTGAACCCACCACTGCCAAATTCAGTACCTAACGCGCCAACCGATGTCCAGATTCGGATTACGCCCAGCAGCCTGTCGGCGGCTCCGCTATCGACCAAAGCGATTCCGTATTATTATCAGCAGACGGGCTCCACACCTTTGTTTCAGCTTTGGAATGCGGAGAAAACCCGCCGGAATCGGGCCAATCAGAACTTGAGCTATCGGTCGGATGAATACGTACCGGCGGCACCCAAATTTGTAACTCAGTCGTTGCGGTATGATCTGGAACCCTATAATTTCCTGCGGATCGAAGGGCATTTGGGGAAAAACTATCAATCGGTACTGACCACCCTGTTGAGTCTGAAAAGTCAATACCGGCTGCCCATCGATATTGTTGCGTTACGAACGGGCGCTTTCGACGAAAAAATAGCCATTGATCTAACGAAGGAATCGACCCGATTTCAGGATTTGGAAGCCTTGTTCGATGCCTTCCGAGAAGAACTTCTGTCGGCACTGGCAGAGGGGATTCGGGATTTTTACAACCTGCCGATCGACGGGAAAGAGCCTGCCGGAACCCCTCAGTTACCATTGCTTAAAACCTATGCAGCCAATTACAGCTATGCGGCCGGAACATTAGGCGCCTGGTATGAAAAATATCAGGCCCAATTGCAGGGAATGCCGTATATCGAGGTCGATCAAAACAGTATCGATAGCAATACAGTCCTGCTTGTCTTTTGTAAATTGTTTACCGCTACCATTGCCCCCAACCCAAAATTTCAACCCTTCGTTGTCTCTATTTATTACCTGACCAAACTGGCTGAAAGTATACCTGACAGCCTGGATCAATTGAATTTTGCCGACTTCGAGAATAAATACCAGGATCTGAATGGGATGATTCGCTACTTCCGAAGTGATGAAGTAACAAAACAACCCCCAGCCCTGGCTCCATTTCTGCCCGAAGCGGATTTGATAAACCAGTTTGAGCAGATTCTCTTCACCTGCAAACTCGAGCCCATTCGATCCATTGAGGATGAGTATAAACGACGGCTTAAAGAACTCAAACAGCAACAGTTTCTTAGTTTCTTCCTGCAAAAAAATCCAGGCATTCAGCATAAAGCGGGCGTGCCCATGGGCGGTACATTTGTCCTCGTCTACCATGATGATCCGGACCCGGTTGCTCCAACGCTGATGGTTAACCTGAATGCCTTTCAGCTTGCTACAGCAACCCGATTACAGGCATCGACGCTACTCCTGGCTTCGGCGCAGCCAGCTCAACCGCTCGCCAATACTAATATCTTACTGAATGCTTTTTCCCGCATTAGTAAGGATCGACTATTGGCGGCTAACGACGATATCCGGCTGGTGTTAGGCGCCTTGACGGGTGTAGTACCTCCAAAACCAACAGAAGTTCCTCCCGCTCAGGAAGATGCCTTGAAAAAGATCATTGCCGATGCCGTTAATGAATTGACGGATGGCACGGTGATCGCTGATTTTTACCTGCCTTATTTATATGGTTCGGGCTCGTCGGTGCAGTTTGTACTACCCAAAGTTAAGCCCTCCTTTACGTATGTTATTGGCTGTACGAATGAGAACGGCCAGGCCGAGGTAACCCTGACTCCGAAAGGTGGCGTAGGACCCTATAGTGTGAAAGTAGATGGGGACGATTACAAGCCACTAGAAGGAATTCTTTCGCTGAATACGGGCTCCCGCAAGCTGATAATTCAGGATGCCGAAACGACGGAATCGTACCCGCAAACGATTCAGATTGGCCAACAGCTTGTTCTGGGCGAACCGCGGTATATATGCAGTGACGATGCGACCAATACGTATGTGGTTACGTTCGGCATTCAGGGTGGCCAGGGGCCGTATACGGCTGATCGGGGAACCATTGCGAACAGCAACCAGTACACCAGCGATACCTTGCCCGGCGATACGGATGTGGTGATTACCATTACCGACAATCGTTCCTGCACGGCCACCAAAACTGTAAATCACACCTGTCTGCCACCTCTTGCTTTTTCAGTGAGTGCCGGCCTTACCACAGAGAATGAGGACGCTCCACTGACCATTGAGCCAACGGGAGGCACTGCCCCCTATCAGGTTCAGATTGACGATGCGGCTCCTGTTTCTATTGATGGACCTATAACGGTAGCAGCCGGTGTACGCCGATTGATTGTCACCGACGCTGTTGGGGCCGTAACGGAAGTTCAGGAGGTGACCATACCAGCGTTCCTAAGACTGACGGTGTCGGAGGCCGATTATTCCTGCAAAGAGAATCAATATCAGGCCGCTGTTCATATCAAAGGTGGGACGCCCCCGTATTTTTACAAGCGAGCTGCCGACGAGCTGCAAATCAATGAGGACGTATTCAGTACCGATCCGGTTCAGAGTGGAGAGGCTGTTACGATTACAGTACGAGATACCAATAACTGGACAGCCACCATCGACTTGCAGCATGCCTGTTGCAACCTACCCAGCGATGGTAAATCGGTTCGGGCTGCTTATCGATTATGGATTCAGCCACCTGGTGAGCTTGTGGCGTATAATGCCTACAAACAGGAGTCGGCTGTGAGATTCCAGTTTAACGGTAAGCCTATCGAATTGCCTGGTTCTGAAACAGCGCTTCAGCTACCTGTAGATGCACTCCGGGCTGATTTTACGGGTGCTATCGGGAAGGTGATCAAGCAATTGAATGAGGTCGTACAGAAGTTTATGAAGCAGGCCGATGAGGATCATGGCGATAATCGCCTGGTGATAACGTATGAACCAACGGATAAGGACCCATTTGGTGTACTCTTGATTGAGCATTTTATTGATGATACGTTCAGCCTTGACTTTGATTATTCCGTGAACATATCCGAGGGGGCCTTCAGCCTGACGATGCGCTACACGAATGAAAAGGATGCTGCGGGTGCGCCATTCGATGGCGCTATTCTGACCAACCGGCGATCTGGCAAAATAGCCCCAGTTCCCGCTTTTAACTACAACGATCGCAATCAATGCCAACATACGAATTACGAGGCCCGTTGTACTGGACCCACGCCTAAAGTGCAGGCTTCCATTTCCAATGTACCTGCAGGAATACCTCTCTTTAAATTTACAGGGAAAACGAATGTACCGGTGGGTGATATTTTAGCCTGGGTCTGGGATGTGCCTATGGCGGCTGAACCGCTCTTCGTTGGTAACACAATTGACGCTGTTACGCTCAGAAACTTAGGCGCAAAAGTGCGTCTGACAGTAATTACCACCAAAGGCTGTTTCGGGACAACGACTACCACTGTTCAGCAATGACCCACATCATCCGACAACAATATGTCCATATCGACCTGAACGGCACGGAATCCGAGGGCATGGCGCTCCATAGCCAGCTCCCGGAGCTCTGCCGGAACTGGCTACTGCCCGCCATCGAGCGGGCGCTGGATCGGTGTGCACCGTCGGATGGGCATCTGTATATTGACCGACTGGAGATCGACGCGGGTGTCGTATCCCTGGATCGACTGGAGCAAGACATCGTCGAATTGGTGGAACGGGCTTTAGAACAGTCTATTCAGCTGCAAAACTCGTTGGTGGACGTGAATCCAGGCCAAAGCGATCATACTAGTGTTCGCAAGACAAATGCACAATCGGTGACGGAGGCCTTTGTGTATTTCCTGAAGACTGGAAGCCTACCCTGGTTTTTTCGCCTGCCAGTTGGGAAAACACTTGAGCAGGTTTTACTGGATTCGTGGCATAAAGAATCTGAAGCCACTATAACGAGACGCGCGTTCGTAGACAGCATTCGATCAATACTAAGTTCTGCTCCTGTACGGAACCGATTGATACGCCAGTTTTCGCCAGTTTTTCTGGAAATTCTATTTACCCGACTGTCGCCAGCAAACCAACCTATATTACATGCTGTCCTGACAGTTCTGCATGCTACGGGAAGTGAACCTGCCGAACTTGCGCTGGTTACTCGACAGCTCTGGGAAACCGCTTTTGTCCATCTAGCCGAGCACAGGCAGATGACAGAGCAACAGATTGTGTCTGAGGTCTGGCATACACTTCCGATTGTAAAAACGGACAGGCTGAAACAGCAACTGGAACGTCATTGGCCCAGTGTCACGCAATCTGAAAAATGGTCTACTCAACCCCCAACGATCGAGCAAAAAAACGATGAGGTCCGGCAGAATCCTGAAAACGAAGAGGCCCAGCAGCATACACAGCGTCAAGCTAACGGGCAACTGAGTGTACAGGAAGGGGTTTATGTAGATCATGCGGGACTAGTTTTGCTACATCCATTTCTGGCCCAGTTTTTTGGCGCGCTGGGAATTGCTCAGGGAGATCAGTTAGTGCAACCCGAGCGAGCACTCTGTCTACTGTATTATCTGGCTACTGGTCAAACCGTTGCGCCGGAATACGAGCTTTTGTTGCCTAAAGTGCTATGCAATTTGCCGATGGACATGCCGGTAGAATCTGACGTGGCACTGACAGCTACTGAACTGGAAGAAGCGGACGTTTTACTCAGAACCGTTGTCCGCTACTGGGAAGCGTTGCGCAATACGTCCACTGACGCCCTGCGCGGTACGTTTCTGATACGACCCGGTAAGCTCTCCCTGCGGGCCGATGGTGACTGGCTGTTGCAGGTTGAAACGGCATCCTTCGATATTTTAGTCGATCAACTTCCCTGGCTCATTTCACGGATACAACTGCCCTGGATGAAAACTATGCTTCGGGTAGAATGGCAATAACAGAGACAAAACGCATGAATTAACCATGAAATCCGGCTCAGATAAATCATCGGCAACCCCTTCGAAACCTGCTTCTCAGGTAACGAATCAGCCTTTCTTTGCGAAGGCGGGTGGTGGTGATTTTTTCGAGCCAGCTACCCAGACCGCTGCCCCCGCTGTTCAGATGAAAATGCGGGTGAATCAGCCCGGCGATAAATTTGAGCAGGAAGCCGATAAAATGGCGGATAAAGTCATGCGGATGCCTGCCCCGGCAACCTCCACCAAAGATGACAAACTACAACGGCAGCCAGACGATAAACTTCAGAAAAAAGAAGATGACAAAATTCAGAAAGCCAGTATGCCCGACGATAAGGTGCAGAAGGCTGAGCTGAACGAAACGAAAATTCAGAAGAAAGAAGACGATAAACTCCAGAAAGCCCCGGCTCAGGACGACAAGCTTCAAAAGAAAGAAGATGATAAACTGCAGCGAAAAAGCGGTGATGGGGCACCCGCCGTTGCAGCGAGTACGCAGTCGGCGATTCAGAACAAAACGACGGGTGGGCAGCCGATGTCGGGCGATGTACGTAGTTATATGGAACCGCGTTTTGGTGCCGACTTTAGCAATGTCCGAATTCATAGTGATCCCGAATCGGCTAGTATAAACAATCACCTGAGTGCCAGAGCATTTACATATCAGAATCACATCTTTTTCTCCCGCGATCAGTACCAGCCCGGTACCAGCGATGGCAAGCAATTGCTGGCTCACGAACTGACCCATACTATACAACAGGGCCATTCGATTCAGCGTAGTCCCAAAGTAGCAACGGCCACAACACCACCGCCCATTCAGCGATTGGGCGTACAGGATGCTCTGGATTACTTCGCCGATAAGGCCTACAATATTCCCGGTTACCGACTGCTGACCATCATATTGGGGTTCAATCCCATCAATATGCAGTCTACCGATCGGAGTGCTGCCAATATTCTACGGGCGCTGGTGGAGTTAGTACCGGGCGGGCACCTGATTACGCAGGCACTCGACAATCATGGAGTGTTCAACAAGGCCGGAGCTTGGGTTGAGCAGAAACTGGCCACGCTGGGCAACATCGGAAGTGATCTGAAAGCCAGTCTGGATCGCTTCATCGACTCGCTTAGCTGGACCGATATATTCGACCTTGGGGGCGTGTGGGATCGGGCCAAACGCATCTTTAGCGAACCCGTCGGGCGGTTGATTGACTTTGCAGGCAACGTCGTAACCGAAATACTGAAGATTGTTAAGGATGCGATTCTGAAACCCCTGGCTGCGTTGGCTCAGGGCACCCGTGGTTATGATTTACTCAAAGCCATTCTCGGCGAAGACCCCATTACGGGCGAACCGGTTCCCCGCAATGCCGATACGCTCATTGGCGGGTTTATGAAATTGATAGGGCAGGAGGAAATCTGGGAAAACATCAAAAAAGGCAACGCCATTCCCCGTGCCTGGGCGTGGTTCCAGGGCGCGCTGGAGGGCTTAATGGGCTTCGTTCGCACGATCCCGCGCCGAATTGTCGATACATTGACTTCCCTGACCTTTCAGGATATTATTACAGTAGCCGGGGCATTCACCAAAATTGTCGGCTCCTTTGCCAGCATCGCGTCCGATTTTATCAGTTGGGGCCTCAATCAGGTTATCAGCCTGTTGGAGATACTCTTCTCGGTGGTGGCACCCGGCGTCATGCCCTACATTGCGAAAGCCAAAGCAGCTTTTCACGCCATCCTGAAAAACCCGATTGGCTTTGTTAATAACCTGGTGAAGGCGGGAAAACGAGGCTTTGAACTGTTTGCGAGTAACATTCTTGAGCACTTAAAAACGGCTCTGATCAAGTGGCTTACCGGACCTCTTGGCGAAGCAGGGGTATATATTCCAAAGTCATTCGATTTATTCGAGATCATCAAGCTGGTACTCTCCGTCCTGGGCCTGACCTGGCAAAATATTCGCAGCAAACTGGTCAAAATCATTCCGGAGCCTGTATTGGTCGTGCTGGAAAAAACGGCAGGTATACTGGTTACGCTTGTGAAAGATGGACCTGTGGCCGCCTGGGATCAGATCAAAGCTGAACTCAGTGAGATGAAAGATCAGATGATCGCTCAGATCACTCAGATGATTACGACCGAGGTGGTCAAAGCCGCTGTTATGAAACTGGTAAGCATGCTGAACCCGGCGGGCGCAGTCGTGCAGGCCATTATTGCCATCTACAATACCGTTACGTTCTTCATCCAGAAAATCAACCAGATTGCTGCCGTCGTCGCTTCCTTTATCGACTCCATCTCCGCCATTGCCTCAGGTCAGGTAGAAGGCGCTGCCAAGAAAGTTGAACAGGTCATGGCCAACACGCTGACCGTCATCATCGCGTTCCTGGCCAAGTTTGTCGGTCTGGGCAACGTACCCGACAAACTGGTCGGCATTATCAAGCGTATCCGTCAACCAATTGATAGGGGACTGGATAAAATTGTAGCCTGGATAGGGGAGATGTTGAAGAAGATGAAAAATCTATTCAACAAGGATAAAGACGATACCCGGTCGCCAGCAGAAAAAGAAAAAGATCTGAACGCAGCCGTAAAAGAAGCCGAAACTGCCGGAAAAGAGCCTAAAATGGATAGGAAGAAAATGACTACCACTCTTGCGTCCATTAAGAAAAAATATCGGTTAGTTTCGTTAACGGTGGTGGATGAGCCAGGTATTAAGTACCATATTCGAGGAGAGGTTAACCCGGTTAAGGATTCGATTCAGCTTCAGGAGGATGATGGTCATGGTGTGCCACCGGGAGCTGTTCAGCCCATTGAAAAATATAAAGCCCGGTCGCATGGGGGAAATCTCCATGATTATTGCAAAGATTCCGCCGGAACTACCTGGTTCTGGAATGAAACTCGGAGTAACTGGCAACGCACAACAAGCAATGAAAAGCTTCTGGCAGCTGAGAAAGCAGCTGACGACTGGTTGAAAGCGAATAAGCCTGAATTTGAATCATTGGTTGCTTCGGATAAAAGGCTTATGGACCCTGGTTTCGACCAGTTTGGTATTCAGAGCAGTTCGAAACCAGGAGGAGGTCAATTGCATATTGGCGATACGAAAGGAGCTTTTGGGGACCATCCGCAATACTTTGGCTACCAGAACCAGCAAAAGCAGCAGGAGAGGGATAATCCGTTCTCGGCAACAACCGATAATCTGCTGACTAATATTACCCAAAAACGAGAAAAACTTCTTGAAAGTGGAGATTTAGATAAAGTAAAAAAGATAGATTCTCTGCTGAAGTCCGGGCAAGTTACCGTCACTTATTTTCTGGCGGGTAAAGCTAAAATCAGTGACGCCACGCTGGCAAAAGTGAAAGGGGTTATCATGGTAAAATTAAGGGCTATATTAACTAAAGAACCCTATAGCTTATCAAAAGAGGACGTATCTCAGGTGTTAGGAAATGTAACGGTTACTACACAAACAATTTAATTAATACTGGAATGGCCTGGATTAATATTGCTTCCAATCGATTTGACATCCGCCAAAAGCTAATTAAAAGTTTGGCTAATTGGGGGAAGGAAACAGAATTAATCGGTAATCATAAATTAGGCCTTTTGGGACTTATGTGTGGGGACGATAAGCTTTATGAAGAGACTAAAAAATTCACCGATAAGTGGCTAGCTTATTACGTAGAAAAAGACAATAATGTACTGAGGCAGGATACTGTTTTTCCTGTTTTTACCAATTTAGCTTTATTGGCTTACATCGGTAATAGCCATTCCGATAATCATTTAAAAAGGGCTGCTGAACTAAAACTACCGAATCATAAACTGCATCGAAGCCTTCAGGTATTGATCAGGAAAATAATTGAAAACGATTTCTCTGATTTAGAACATACAGGAATACATGAAGGGCACATCGACACTGAGCATGAATGGCTGGAACTGATCCCTAAAACTAATATAGGAAATTTGTTCGACTTGGCTCTTTGCCCCGACCATCCACTCTGGAGCATGACTTTATCCAGCTTTTGTCTTCCTCTAGCCATATTACTGCACAGAAGTCACCATTCAGAAAACCCTGAAACTGAACTAAACGATTATCTTCAGTTAGGTGCTAAACCTGATCAGCATCAACAGGTAGTATTTGAACGACAAAGCCCTAAACCCCCTATCGAAACTGAACTAACGGATAATCCAACTACTTGGCCAGGATTCGACGCGATTGAAATAAAAGCTGGTAAATTAGTCATCTATCACTGGCTAGGTTTCGATTGGCAAGCTTCCTTAAATTTTGACCCCAATGAGCAAATAAACGCGTTTCATTCGCTTTTAACAATGGAGTATGGGTGGAAACTTCTTGAAGAGCAAGTCGATAAAAATACATGGATGACTATTCAAATATATAGAGAGAGCAACTCCATTATGCACGTTATTGCCTATAATAAACGATGGAGTAAAGAAAATAAAAACCAAACTCAAAAAGCGATAGATTTTCTTAAAACAGACGTTGAATTGCTCGATTTTTTGACTGTTTAGCGTGATGAAATAAATACAATTTTCTCCATGATAACTGTGTTCTTTTAATCGCCTGTGCTACCAATAATTTCGTATAAATAAGCCTCAGTAAGCCTCCTATGGTTAATGCCGTTAATCTCACCACTGCGCTCAATTACCTTCGGTCGGTCGTTACCGGTCGGCTGAAAGTGCATTTTGGGCAGACAGAAGAAATAGAGGTGAGCGGTACGGCTTACTACGAAGACGACTCGCCTTTTGCCGCATTTATTAAAACGTATCAACCTTCTTTCGATGAATATGTACTGTTGCTGCTGGCTCTGACCCCTCACTTGCAGCCGAGATTTTTTAATCAACTCATTGCCAAATTCCTGCCCGAAGGGGGCGACCTGCCCGAATTTGGTGGAGTTAAGGGGGCAAGTCACCGGGGGATTATCCCTACCGGCGAAACGGCCCAATTTGTACTGGCAGGCGATGAGTTAAGCAAACGGATTGATATTCAGTCTATTCTTAGCCATGAACACTGGTTTTCGCAGAAACACATCTTGTGGCTTGAACCTGTGCACGAAGGTGAACCTGCCATGAGTGGGCGTTTAGTGCTTGATGCTGAGCTGGTAGAACAATTAACGATAGGAGTTGTCAGTCGACCGCGCTTCAGTATTGATTTTCCGGCCGAACACATTGAGACCGCTATGGAATGGAGTGATTTGGTGCTGCACCCCGGTACGCAGCGTCAGATACGTGAAATTGAACACTGGATTACGCATAACGATACGCTTTTGCAGGATTGGGGCATGGGGAAACGGATTAAACCTGGCTATCGAGCTTTGTTTTTCGGCCCGCCAGGTACTGGTAAAACACTGACGGCTACCCTGTTGGGAAAGCACACGGGCAAAGACGTGTTTCGTATCGACTTATCGCGTGTGGTCTCTAAGTACATCGGTGAAACCGAAAAAAACCTGTCGCGACTGTTTGATAAGGCGGAGAACAAATCCTGGATTCTTTTTTTCGATGAAGCCGATGCCATATTTGGTAAACGGACGGATATCCGCGATGCTCATGATAAGTATGCCAACCAGGAAGTGGCCTATCTACTGCAACGCATTGAAAGTTATAACGGGCTGGTCATTCTGGCAACCAATCAGCGATCCAATATCGATGAAGCGTTCATTCGGCGCTTCCAGACGATTATTCATTTTCCAATACCACGAACCGAAGAACGGCAGGCGATCTGGCAGCGAACGTTACCCACTCAGATTCATATTGCCGACGATATTGATTGGCAGCAGATAGCCGCTCGCTTTGAAATGACAGGAGCCAGTATTCTGAATGTAGTGCATTACTGCGCTGTGGAAGTATTGGCTGATAAGTCGCGTTCCCTGGATCGCAAACGCCTGGAAAGCGCCATTCTGCGGGAATATGCTAAGGAAGGAAAAGTGCTTTAGGCAATTTCAGGGCTAAACGAGTTCGACCTGAGATTGAATGAGCGGCAGGCGAACCGTGAACCTGCCATCGCCTTCAATGATGTCTGGGGCTGGCTGGTCGAGTTTGTGATACTGGGTAAGAATAGTCGACAATCCGATTCCATTTGATAAAACAAGCGTTCGCTTGCGCTGGAGATTATTACGCACCACTAAATAGCCAACTTCATCGGTAAAGATATCGATGCATAACGGATTACTTGCCAGGATGATGTTGTGCTTCACGGCATTTTCGACCAGTAACTGGAGGGTTAGGGGCGGAATTAATCGGGTTTGGTAAGCAGAGTCGACGTGTACCGTGAGTGTTAACCCATTACCATGACGAGTTTTGAGCAGGTGATAATATGAATCAATAAAGTCGAGTTCGCTGGCAAGCGTCGTTAGGGATTGGTCGGTTGTTTTTAATAAGTATCGGTAAACCAGGCTAAGTTGATCAACAAACTGACTGGCTTGCTGCTGATCGTCATCAATCAGGGCAGATAACGAGTTAAGGCTGTTGAAGAGGAAATGCGGGTTGACCTGGGCCTGCAAGGCTCGTAGTTGAACATCGGTCTTTTCCTGCTCTAATCGGCGCATCGACAATTCAGCCTCCAGCCGTTCCTGCTTTAATTGCTCGGTCAATTGGGTTTGTTCGATCGCCTTGGTCACGGCCACATAGCGCTGGTAGAAAACCAGACAAATCGAAAACCAGAGCAATTCAAAGATGCGTCCGCCCCAAAGGAGCTGTCTTTGCAAATCAATGGATACGATCGTGTCTGGAAAAGGCCATTTATGGATCAATGCATAGATCAGGACGTACATCTCATTCAGCAGCATAAAAATACTACCCATGATAAATGTTTTTCCGGTAGCATTTGGTCGTTTGGCCGCTATTCGGATACCCAACACACTGATGCCTATGAGTAAGCACCAGTACAATCCAGAAACGATATGGCCCGCTGATGTCTGATACCAATCCTTGTCTGACAGTAAGAGTAACCCAATATCGGTCAGCATGCAAATTGCCATACCGGCCTGCCCCCAGCGCCACCATTTCCTCGACGAAGGTTGCCAGTTGACACCGCCAAAGAGCAGGTAAATCAACTCCAGAAAAATGATTTTTATCAGGCCCCGGTGCAGGCTATGACTAGCCGAATAGCCCGCTTTTGTTAATTGAATGGTATCGCCAAATAGTGAGAAGTAGAGCGACTGAGTAAGTGAAATGAGCACCAGCAGGGTAAACAGACCATCGATCCAACTCCTGGAAAAACTCCACCGCACGGCGTTTAGTACCCAGATCGCACTAACTGCGCCTAAGTAGAAAAACATGACCTGGTCGCCAGACGACATACGAAACGAAAGAGATTATCCTTGCTTCCACGAATATACACAACTGACGTTACAGCGAGAAGTTATTGCCAAACTTTAAACTGTTTTATGCCAATGCTAATGGACTCAATATTAGGACGAATTCCGCCCCGATGGCCGATGATAATGCCGACCTTGCCTCGTTCGGCTGATGCTACATTTTCGTTAAAAAGAACTCTGCCGTTCACACTAATCTGTACGTGTTTGCCAAATCGCTCCACACGAAGCAGTTGATTATTTTCGCTCGAAATCAAGCCGCCAAGACCGAAATGCTCATCATCGCCGGCTTCGACATATAGGGTATTCGGCGACGCATAAGCCGCCTGATACTGGTTGGGATTTTTGTCACCATTGGGTTGAGCACCCCAAAAAATTCCTGCGTAGGAATCACCACCCCAGATGCCCGTCTGCATTTCTGCCGTAAAATCGCCAAAGTCATCATTGGAGATCATAAAATAAGCCTGCGGATTTTGGCCTTTGTAAACCATCCCCGAAAAATTCAATTCATTTTTCTTGACGTCAAAATAGCTGATGTTACTGTACCTGAAGTCAAGTTGTTCAAACCGACTATTGGCAAAGTTCTCGTCAATCGCCAGTTTCATACTAGCTTTTTTCGTTTCAATTTCTTTCTGAACAACAACTTGCTCTTTCTGAATGGCGACCTGTTTTTTCTCATCCTTTATTTTTTGAGCGGCCTCCATGGCTCGTTTTTTCTGTAATGCCTCAACATTTTCTGGTTTGTTGGCCCATTGGACAAACAGGAAACCAAGAACCAAAATGGACAGAAACAGGATGGCTAAAATTTTCATAATTGTAGGTAAGTGTTGGTTAAAAAAGGCGAACTGTTGGAAACTCAATTGCACTCGACTTTTAAGCAGGTTATAACGGCCTGAGAGATGCCTTTCAATTTGTCGCAGGCGTAATCACCTTCCGATAAGGCAATCATTTTCCATTTGCCGTTGCTGAATTTTAATACCTGACCGGCTCCCTGGGCTGTTTCCTGCTGGGCTTTATTTAACAGATTTACGCTGACTTCGGCATAATTGCCACACAGGCCACCACCAACAACGTCTGCATTGTGTTGACTGACCACTTTGCCCGATTCAAGCTCGGCTATGTACTCGATTTTCCCAATTTTGACCATGAGAAAAACGTCGCCTTCTGAATGTGCACCTGGCTGATTGGCACCTTTGACAAGGTGAGTAATCAGCAGCGATTCTTTTGGCGTTTGCGCCTGTGCCGTATGAACGACCAGCGCTAAGGTGAACAGCAAACTTGCGGTGACTACTAAAGGGCTAATTTTCATTCGATTTAAATCAATGGGAGGAACGAAGCCAAAGCTAGCGGACAAAGCAGATCTCAATGGCTTAACTCTATGTTGGGTAGGAATCGCTTTATAAGTGGTGATTAGCTGACGAAATGTGGCTATTCATCAATAGCGGAAGATTTTATAATTTTGAGGACTATGAAGCTAACCTGGACATTTTATCCAAAAGGTGAAACGGAGTCGGTTACACTGACTGTCGTGTATACCCCAGAATTGGATGCCGAAAAAATTGCCTCTGGCGGCTTTTTACATAAGCATACGAATACCGCTTATGTCGATTGGGCTACGTATAAACGGTTCGACACGGCTGATGTGGAAGGGCGGAAAGATGCGTTTCAACGGCTAACGCCCATTTCGAAAGGTATCGAAAACGGACTGCCCTGGCTACTCCGCTAGAAGTTTCCCTTATCTGAAAATACCCCCCCAGCCCCTGAAGGGGGGGGCAGCCTACCCAAATTTTCTCCCCTTTAGGGCAGGTCTGTTAATTTCTAACTTGCATCCACACTCTGCACCCCTCTCCTGTTTTGGGAGAGGGGCCAGTCTCTTTATTAAACCAGTCGAGACTGGTTTAATAAAGAGACTGGCTTGACGACTTAATCCAGCTTCATACAGACAATTGGCCCGAAAAATGGCTGTTTTGGCCATTTAAAAAAAATAATCGGGCAAGGGGTTCTACCGCGATTACCTTCGCCAGTAGAAAATAACCCCTTACACCAATGAACACACAACGAATTTTTCTTGTCCTGGCCTGGGCTGTCTGTTTTGTTCTGTCCGTTGATACGGGCTTTACACTGCTCAATCAGAAAAACACCGCTCTAAATATCGTCGGACTATTCTTCCTGGCCGGGTTACTCGTTATCTCGTTTAAAACTAAAGCCTTCACTAAGAATCCATTTAACCACAACTCAAAATGAATAAGGTAAGTATTGCTATTTGGAGTATCGGACTCCTGTTGGGGATTGTCATCATTAGTAAAAGTTGCACCACCGTTGATGCCTCCCACGAAGGAATTAAGGTGAGCAAGATCGGTTCTGATCGGGGAGCCAATGACATTGAGAATGTAACGGGATGGATATTCTTTAATCCCCTTACGTCCTTCATTGAACAGTATCCTACCTTCACACAGACCAAAGATTTTGACCCGTTTACGGTCAGTGCAAAAGGAGGGACGCTTTTCAAAATTGACCCTACCTTAAACTACCATTTAGTGAAAGGCCAGGGAGCCAATGTGTATCGGAAATACCGGAAAGAACTCCCCGATATTGAGAATAACATCTTACGCACGATTGTCTATAACTCCTACCGCGATGTTGCCAACACCTTTACACCCGATTCTTTAGTCAATAACCGGGTTGGTTTTGAAGAACAGGTAGAGGCAAAATTGCGCAAATCATTGACCGATGACGGCTTCTCTTTCGAAAACATCACGTCGAATCTCACACCGCCTGAGTCGTTACAGGCTATGATTGATGCTAAGAATACCGCGGTACAAAACGCGTTACGGCTCAACAACCAGGTTGCCGCCGAAAAAGCCAGCGCTGAAATTGCCGTTACGAAAGCTAGTGGTATTGCACGGGCTAAAATCATTGAAGCAGAGGCAGAAGCGAGGGCCAATGAGCTAAAACAAAAAACATTAACCCCCATGCTTATTCAGCAACAGTGGATTGCTAAGTGGGATGGTAGCCTGCCAACGACACAACTAGGTACTAGTAGTTCGACAATGATTCAACTGCCAATTAAATAACCTTATTTCCCTTGTCTTGACACATAACTAGCTGATACTAATTAGCTACCGCCGTATAATTAATTAAGTTACTGGTTATTGATTAGCTATAACTAATTTGTTGCCGCTTACGCTTTTCACATATATGTCCCGCGTAAGCACTTATGGGTTAGATCAAACGTTGGTGCCCTTGGTGCCAACGTTTTTTATGACGGCAGAGGCTCGCCGTTGTGCCGCTTTTTATCATTATATTCTCAATAGAGGTATATTCGCAGCCTCTATTGAGAACAAGTAACAGGAGACTAGTCCGAACGATTTGGTAAACACACGATAATCGAAATCGGTAGATTGCAGCCATGAACCGAATTCAGGAAATCCAGAACCAGCTACCCCGACACGGCGTCGAATTCTTATCCGAAACAGATTGCAACCGTATACTTGCCGACTATGCAGCCCTTTGCGACACCTACGTTGCCTGTCCGTATAAACCCGAAGTGCTACTCACCGCAGCACGAAATCGGGCTGGGAAATCCAACGTGCATATCGTTGGGGTGGGCGCAGTATCCTACGGCGATACGCCGTTCGAAGCGAAACTAAACGCGATTGTTGGGTTCTTGGATCGGGGTTATTTCAAACTCGACAGCGATTTGCGGGTGATCAGACTCTTATAAACAATTAGAGCCGCCACAACGGTGACGGCTCTGAGTGATCTTTAGCCAACTAATGGCATCGTAAAATCGAGTCCTTTAAGCGTTAATTATTCTTCTTCGCCTTCACGGCTTCGATGTTGCTTTTGCGACTTTCCAATTCCGTGAGCGCTGTTGCCTGATCGGTTTTGTTGGTCTCCACATCTTTATTTAGCTGTTCCAGCTCCTTGGCATTTTCATCAATCCGCTTCAGCAGCTTCTCTTTTTCTTTGCCATTTTGCTCAATAGCGCGCTGCAACTGTTCCCCCTTTCGAACCATTTTCTGATGATTCTTCTGGGCTTCATCGAATCCGCCTTCGGCCGTTTTTACTTCCTGACCATATAAGGTGCTGTCGGCAAAGCCTTTTAATAGGGCTTCGGCGGCTGAGTAACCTGTGCCACCCGGCGTTACAAAGTTGCCATTGCCGAGGTCAAAACCGGCAAAAATAGTAGCCGATGTCCGCGATGATTTTACTGTACTAACTAAATTAATCGGCTCTGATGAAATTGATGAAATACTGGCATTGGGAACACGATAGGTGCCACGAGACGACGTGAGCCGGCCGAATTTCTGAAGTTGTGTTTCCCAATCTTTTTCGATCTGCTTGCCATCGCCCTGTAGCGTTAAATAGAGGCCCGATACTTTCGCCTTGTCAATCGTGCTTTCTCCTGCATAAACGGTTTGAGCAAAGGTTGAAGTTTTGATGGTTAATAGCCCTATAATCAGGATATAACGTACTAAAGTGTTCATGGTTGTATGTAGTTTAATTGGCTTGCGCCGGGATGTTGTTAAGTTAGTTAGACTGGTTTTGATCTGCTTTTTTTGTAATCAACAAGCGTTTGTCGCCATTTAGTAATGTTGTTGCCAGAATATAAATAGCCCCCCCTTCACGCAACGATAATTTCTTTCGCAACTCGGCTACCGTCTGCGGGAAGTTGCGCACAGTGAGGTTCGCTTTCAGGTCTGGAACGGCTACTTTCACGGCTTTACTATCTGGTTTAATCATGTCCTGAAGCTCAAATATCCGGCCGGGAAAATCCGACCTTAATTCATTGCTCGTGTATAAATGACTGTTGGGAGCCAGCTTGGCCAGGCCAAACCGGGCGGCTATTAATCGAAATGCGCCAGCCTTTAACACGGCTGCATTGGGCTCATAAATGTACCGTTGCGGGTTGCCCAACTCAACAGCGGCACCACGTTCCTCCTGCCACTGAAACTGCAACAGAACGACTTTGTTATTTAACAGGTTAACAGTGTTAAATTTAATGTCGTCTTTTTTAATAAGTTGATTACTAAGTGTTAATAAAATTTCTTTGACTTCTCCCTGAACGGCCACAATATGCACCGATTCGACTAAATCAGATAACTGTCTGACGGCTGTATCGATGTCAAGTAACGGGGATGCCTTCACTAAAATTTTTCTGGCCCTTTTTAATAAGGTTGAAACGACGCCGGGCTGGGTAATATCGGGTTCGCAGCTTTCGAGACTTACAACTCGTCCACCCTGCTCATCGCGCCGATGAGGGTCCAGATAAATCCAGTCGGCGGGTTTGGCCAGTGAGCTCCATTTGGGCGTGTTCCCTTCTTGATTGTCGAGTAAGGATAAGCCATTTCCGACCTGAACCGTTACGTTCAAACTACCCAGTAGCGGTAAATTGTGAGCTGCCAGTGCCGCCAGTTCGGGCTGGTGTTCTATATACATTACGTGTGCAACCTGCTGGGCAAATGCCCATGTGTCAACGCCCATACCCCCCGTGAGATCGACTAGTAATTCGCCCTGCACGAGCGAGGCTTTATAGAGGGCTGTTCGCTCAGAAGATGCCTGTTCTACAGACAGTGCTGGTGGGAAAATTAATTGATCGTTCGCGTACCAGGTAGGTAATTTCTCCCGAGCTTTTTGCCGGGCTGCAATTTGGGAAGCCAGCTTTTTTACATCTAATCCAGGCGGATTTGGGCGTAGCAATACTATCCGAACATCATCGGTAAGGTGATGCTGAATAAACTGCCGTTCGCTGGGAGAAAGTGGAGTGAACAATTTTTATTAATTGATTTTTAATCAAATTTTAATTTGTTTTTAATTTTGTGCAACGAGTTCAATTGATTGGGCGTTACAAACTCGCATCAAAGCCTGCAAAACTACCGTTTATGAAATTAGTTAGCCCTCTTCACACCCTTACGCATTATAAAGCAGCCTATTTTCGACGGGATGTTCCCGCTAGTTTGTCTGTTTTTTTAGTGGCTTTGCCGCTTTGCCTGGGTATCGCTCTGGCATCGGGTGCCCCTTTGTTTTCAGGCCTGGTAGCGGGGATGGTTGGTGGCATGGTGATTGGCCTGCTATCGGGTTCCGAAATTAGTGTGAGTGGACCCGCTGCCGGTTTGGCGGTTATTGTGGCCGACTCCATTGCAAAAGTAGGCTCTTACGAAGCATTTCTGGTTGCTGTTGTTCTGGCGGGCCTGATGCAATTACTACTCGGCCTGATTAAAGCAGGTCGTTTCAGTAGTTTTTTTCCGGATAGCGTTATTAAGGGAATGCTCGTTGCCATCGGAATTGTGATTATTCTGAAGCAAATTCCGCATGCTCTGGGCCGCGATAATGACTATGAAGGAGAATTTGAGTTTCAGCAATTGGCCGATGGCGAAAATACCATCTCAGAAATATACCGGGCTATCGAAACAGCTAGTCCGGGTGCTGTGGTCATTAGCTTAGTTTCACTCGCTTTTTTAATTATCTGGGATGTACTGGCAGGGCGAAGTAGTCGAACGATCTTCAAAAGTTTTCCGGCTGCATTGGTAGTCGTGTGTGCCGGCGTGGCCTTGAATGAGTTCTTTCGGGTGGCAGTTCCTGATTGGTACCTGGGTGATACGGCTCATCAGCACATGGTGCAAATTCCGACTATATCGCCCGGTAAAAGCCTGTTTTCTATTTTCTATTTCCCTGATGTCAGTAGTTTGAGCAACCCACAGATTTATGGAGTTGCCGCTACGATTGCCCTGGTTGCCAGCCTCGAAACTCTACTGAACCTCGAAGCCTCTGATCGGCTCGATTCAGCAAAACGTATATCGTCTACCAATCAGGAATTAATCGCGCAGGGCGTTGGTAATATGTTGTCGGGTTTAATTGGCGGACTGCCGGTAACGTCGGTTGTGGTGCGGACATCGGCTAATGTCTATGGCGGAGCCCGAACGCGTATGTCGACTATACTACATGGGGTTTTTCTGATGCTGGCGGTGTTTTTAGGGGGCGCATTGCTCAACCTGATTCCCTTGTCCTGTCTGGCGACGGTGCTGATTATGGTCGGCTATAAACTAGCGAAACCGTCGATTTTCAAAAAAACATACCGAGATGGCTGGAGTCAGTTTGTGCCGTTTATGGTAACGGTCGTTGGTATTGTCTTCACCGATCTTCTCATTGGTATTGCGCTCGGTTCGGTTGTTGGAATCATGTATGTGCTGTACACGAATTTCCAGTCCACTTTTCAGTTGGCCCGTAATGGGAACAAAGTGACAATTGAATTCGAAAAAGATCTCTATTTTCTCAGTAAACCGCAATTGAAGGAAGCCCTGAACTCGCTTGAATCGGGTGACGAAGTACTAATTGATGGGACCAAAGCGCCCTTTATTGATCACGATATTTTTAATATGCTCCACGATTACCAGGAAACGGCTAAAGTTCAGGGGATTCACTATGAATTGAAGAATGTCCACCTGAATCGGCGGAAGCGAAAAACGAAGCGATCGCCAGCGAGTAACAAATCGATTTCGGAAACGCATCAGTAGCTTTTGGTAAAAAGTGATTTACATTCGCAGGGAGTCTCAATCACTATATGAGCCCTGAATATGCGTATGTATAAGCACCCAGTACGGTTGTTTCTGGTTAGTTTTCTGATAAGCTTACTCGTCTCCTTCGCGAATGCCAGCTATGGACAAACTAGCTCAAAACGGGCATCTTCTGATCGGGCCACCTCAGGCCAGGCCAATCCAGGCGGGGCCACTCCCGGCCGGATCGAATTTTGGTTAACGGACCCGACGCGGCCGGTTTTATTCGTTCAGCAGCCCTCGTTGACTTTCAAGGATGGGCGAAAGGATTCGCCAACAATTCATATCGATCCGGCGCAAACCTACCAAACTATTGATGGCTTCGGCTATACGCTGACGGGCGGGAGTGCTATGCTCATCAGCCGAATGGAAACTTCCGCTCGGGCTAAGCTGCTCAAAGAACTGTTCTCGACCGAAGGCAAGGGCATTGGCGTTAGTTATCTACGCGTGAGCATCGGTGCATCAGACCTTGATGAGCAAGTGTTTTCCTACGATGACCTACCCGCTGGCGAAACCGATCCGACCCTGGCGAAATTCAGTCTGGCACCCGATCAGCAGCATCTGATTCCGATTCTAAAAGAGATTCTCGCCATCAATCCAGCTATCAAACTACTGGGGTCACCCTGGTCTCCACCAACCTGGATGAAGTCCAATGGGAACTCGAAAGGAGGAAGCCTGAAACTTGAATATTATGATACCTACGCTCGCTATTTTGTGAAATACATTCAGGGTATGGCAAAAGAGGGGATTCAACT
Organism: Spirosoma arboris; assembly: GCF_009754945.1. Taxonomy (GTDB): domain Bacteria; phylum Bacteroidota; class Bacteroidia; order Cytophagales; family Spirosomataceae; genus Spirosoma; species Spirosoma arboris. The sequence goes on along the minus strand of NZ_WPIN01000011.1, from coordinate 121,247 downwards.
GGATGCTGTCACGATTCAGAATGAGCCGCTGCATCCGGGCAATAATCCTAGCTTGCTGATGCTGCCTGCCGAGCAGGCCCTGTTTATCAAAAAAAGCCTGGGACCTGCGTTCAAAGCGGCTAAGCTCAAAACGAAAATCATTCTTTACGACCATAACGCTGACCGGCCCGATTACCCGATAACCGTCCTGAGCGACCCCGACGCTCGGAAATACGTTGATGGATCGGCTTTTCATTTGTACGGAGGATCTATCAGTGCGCTCTCGGAGGTACATAAGGCCTATCCCGATAAAAACCTGTACTTCACAGAGCAATGGATAGGGGCACCCGGTAATCTGAAAGGCGATTTGGCGTGGCATGTTCGCGAGCTTATTATTGGCGCCACCCGCAACTGGAGTCGAACCGTATTGCAATGGAATCTTGCTGCCGATCCGAAACAAAATCCACACACGCCCGGTGGCTGTGATCAGTGTTTGGGAGCGTTAACCATCAATGGGAACTCCGTCAAACGGAATCCAGCTTATTACAATGTGGCAGTCGCTTCTAAATTTGTGCGTCCGGGTTCGGTTCGTATCGCATCCGATGAAGTGAAAAACTTACCTAATGTTGCGTTCAAAACGCCCGATGGCCGCATGGTGCTGATTGTTTTGAACGATAGCCCATCCACGCAGACATTCACTATTGATAGTGAGGGCAAGCAAGCCACCGCAACACTGTCGGCTGGCGCTGTGGGTACTTTCGTATGGCGATAGTAGTCTACCTACCACTAGGTTATACGTGCCATATTCGCTCCTGTACCATATAAAGAAGGTATATACACTAACAAAAATGACAATTTGTTAATATTAAAATAACATTAAAGCCGAGTAGTTCCACTCTCTTTGCAGCCGAGAATTTCACTTATCTGCTGCATGAAAAAATACCTACTTATTACCTTCTGGCTGCTTCTCTTTTCTTGTTTCTTCATCAACAAAACAACAGCCCAAACTACGCAGGCTTCCATAGCCGGGGTCATTTCAGAAAAACAGAAATCACCGCTACCGGGTGCTACCGTTCAGGTTCGTAACGAATCGACGGGGTTTACTACAGGGACCGTCACCAATGCCCAGGGTGAATACCTGTTCAAAGAATTGCCGCTGGGTGGACCATACTCCATTCGGGTTACGTTTGTTGGCTTTGGCGACCAGCAAAGAACTGGCTATACACTGAATCAGGGTGATGCCATCCGGGTAAACCTCAACATGGAAGAGAACGGCCAATCGCTCGAAGTTGTGCAGGTGGTGGCCTCAGGACTGAAAAATAAGACGGAGTATCTGGGGGCTGCTACGACTATAACGGCCCGGTCAATTGCTGCTCTTCCGGTTAATGGCCGGAATTTCACCTCCTTAACCGATCTGTCGCCGTTGAGCCGGGGGACCAATCTATCCGGGCAGCTTGGTTCGTCGACAAACTTTACAATCGATGGCACGACAGCCAAAAACCCAACATCGGCTGGTCCAACGACCAGCCGCAGCGGAGCCCCTTACTCGATTTCCATTGAGGCCGTACGCGAATTTAAAGTGGTTACTAACCAATATGATGTTATTTACGGTCGTAGCGGTGGGGGTACTATCAGTGCTGTGACCAAAGCGGGCACGAACAAATTAACAGGCAGTATTTTTAACTACACACGTGCCAACTGGCTATCAAGCCGGTACGACATTCGGGGCAACGAGCGCAAGGTTCCGTTCTCGACCAACCAATTCGGCTTTTCGCTGGGTGGGCCGATCATCAAAGACAAACTACACTATTTTGTTGTGTGGGATCATCAGCAGGATTCGCGTCCGTTGATAATTGCTGATGTTCAGACGCCTGCCGATGAAAGCCGGTTTCTGGTTACCCGAGCTACCCTCGACCGGTTTGTGAGCATTGCCCAGACTAAATATGGCACGGCCAATACAGCCCAGTATGGCACGTTCAGTAAAGTTCGACCTACAGATGCTGGTTTTGCCCGCATTGACTGGCAGATCAACGAGAAAAACCTGCTGACTGTCCGTGACAACTACACCAACGATCGCAACAAGCTGGGACTGGCCGACAACACCGCCATTAATATCTACGAATCGTATGGTAATGATTTCAACATCGACAATAGCCTGTTGGCTACACTGCGTACTTCGCTCAATTCGCAGATTACCAACGAACTGAAAGTTCAACATTTATACACCTATCAGAAAAGCGCCCCTGGCGATCAGCTGCCGGCTGCCAATATTCCCCGCAACATCGTAGAGAACGTAGCATCGACCATTGATGGGGTCAGTCGGGCGACTAGCATCCAGATGGGGGGGCACCGCTTTGCGCAGGAAGGGTTCACCAACAACGTGATTCAACTGGTTGATAACCTGTACTATAACACCAACAAAGCGCAATACACATTTGGTATCGACCTGATGTACACCCATGCTAAGTCGCTGTATGGGAGTGAAGTCAACGGACGTTTCCACTATACATCAGAAGTTGTCAATAATGTTGCTGCTTCGGCACTGGACAAGTTTGAGCGGCTGCAACCCTATCGGTATTTCCGGGAAGTGCCCCTGGTAGCCGACCCAACGGTTGTTGGTAATACACTCAACGCCGGTTTGTACGGGCAGATGAGTACGAAACTAGCTCCGGGCCTGGATATGACCGCTGGGTTGCGGTTCGATTTGGGGATTTATCCAAAAGCAGCCTTCAATCAAGTAGTTTTTGATGACCTGAAACTGCGTACCGATAATCAACTTAAATCATTCGTAGCGCAGCCCCGGTTGCAGTTAACGTGGGATGTCAACGAAGCGCACAAGGATTTCATCCGGTTCGGAGCGGGTGTGTTCGCATCGGACATCAACAACTACGTCATCATCAACAACCTCACCTTCGATGGTAAACATTATGGAACCGTAGATGTACGGGCTCCGAACATACCAACGCCGGATTTTGCCGCTTACCGGGCTAACTACGCCAATATTCCTTCACTGGCAGCCTTTCAATTACCAACCATCAACATGACTGGTGCCGATGCCCGGGTGCCGGTACTCTACAAAGCGAACCTGTCGTATACGCGCTATCTCACTGATAAACTGAAAGTTAGTTTGACTGGCTATGCGTCGATGGCTCGCCATAACTACACCTACGTAGACAGAAACATTGTAGAGCAACCGTTTTTTCGACTAGCTAACGAAGACAACCGGGGTGTTTATGTGCCCCTAAATTCAATGCCTTCGAACGGCGCGGGCGACTGGCAGCAGGGCCGGATCAGCCAACGGCTGGGTCGAGTACTTGAGCTAGGTAGTCAGGGTAAAGTAAATCAGTTTGCCGTTGTGCTGGATGGAACGTATCAGTATTTCCGGGATGGCGAAATTTCGGCCAGCTACACCTGGAACGATACCAAAGACAACACGTCATACAATGGCAATGTGGCTAACACGGCAACCCTGGTGCAATTAGTAAAAGATGATCCACGCGATCTAAGTAAAATGAGTTACTCCGACAATCAGTTCCGAAATAAACTGGTCATCTATGGTACACTGCCTTCGTTCTATGGTATCTCGGTAGGGTTCCGTTATTCGGGCATTGGTGGTACGCGGTATTCGCTGCTGTCGGGTGCTAATAACAATGGTGACTTTGTGACAACGAATGATCTGGCCTTCGTTTTCGATAGAAACAACCCGGAAGTGGCTGCCAATGTACGGACTGGTTTACAGACCCTGCTGGATAGTCCCACCGCCAGCCAGAGCCTTAAAGATTACATCAATGCGAACTCAGGCAAGATTGCCGAACGTAACGGCGGCATCAATGGTTTCTACGGCGTTTTCGATCTGCGGGCCAGCAAGCGGTTCCTATTGTTTAGAAAAAGACAGTATATTGATTTATCAGTGGATGCCTTCAACGTGGCCAATTTGCTGAATCGAAACAAGGGCACAAACCTATCTCTGGGAAATCAGGCGTTGTATGCGCTGGGTATTCCGGCTTCAGGAGGCAACGCGGCCGTCCCTGCATTTAGTCAGACAGCCCAACAGTTTACTTATCGCGTAAACGCAACAGGTGCCGTTACACCGTCGGGCGATCCGTTCCAAATTCAGATTGGTCTACGCTACGGATTTTAATTTTTTTTTAAACGCAAAGACGCAAAGGGTAGGTGCAAAGGTCGCAAAGCAAGTCTATCCATTGCGTTCTTTGCGCCTTTGCGTTTAACCTTTAAAGACAATCTAATGAAAATCAAACTAGTCTTAAGCCTGTTGTTGTGCGCACATACTCTGTTTGCCCAATCTAAATTTGATCGGCAGGGGCATCGGGGTGCTCGTGGGTTGATGCCCGAGAATACGATTCCAGCCATGAAAAAAGCCCTTGATCTGGGGGTTCAGACACTTGAGATGGACGCGGTAATCTCGAAAGACAAGCAGGTGGTTGTCTCGCATGATACGTATATGTCTTCGGAGATAGCCCTAAAACCGGATGGTACACCGGTTACAGCCGAAGAGCAGAAGTCGATCAATTTATATCAGTTGACCTATGCTGACATCAAGAAATTTGACGTGGGCAGTAAACCGCATCCTCAATTTGCCCAACAGCAGAAATTCAAGGCGTACAAACCGCTTCTTTCCGAACTGATCGACTCGGTGGAAACATACGCTAAAGCGAAGGGATTGCCTATGCCGATGTACAACATTGAGATCAAATCAGCGCCAGCAGGGGATGGGGTTTCGCATCCCGAACCCAAAGAGTTTGTCGATTTAGTGCTGGCGGTTTGCCAGTCTAAAAACCTGGGTAAGCGACTGACCATCCAGTCGTTTGACGCTCGGCCATTGCAGTTGATTCATCAACAGTTTCCTAATATTTCATTGTCGTACCTGACAGCGAATACGAAATCACTGACTGAAAATCTGGCCACATTGGGCTTCACACCACATACCTACAGTCCCTATTACAAATCGGTAACCGCTGAAACTGTGAAGTCCTGCCACCAGCAAGGTATGGTGATTATTCCCTGGACAGTAAATACGAAAGCTGAGATAGAAGGTCTTCGCCAATTAGGTGTTGACGGCATCATTTCAGATTATCCCAATCTATTTAATTAGGTTAAGAAGAGAGTGCGGAAAGCGCCTGACCAATGGTCGGGCGCTTTTTTGTTACTGGTGCATGCTATAGAAGAGGCATCAACGGATTGATAGACCCCCGTTCTCGCTTGGCTTCGCCGAGTGAGGACTATTCCTTCAAGGGCCTCTGGCCCGTTTTGGACGTTATTCGTAATCACACCGGCCAGAGGCCGTTAAAAAAATAATCCTCACTCGGCAAAGCCAAGCGAGAACGGGTGAGACACCAACTGATTGATAGACTAATCTTAACAGTTTGGAAACATTTGAATAAAACTGAGGTAATGTCTGGCGGCTTCCTTTGTGTTTTGATAGCGACTAGCTGACTACGTAGAGAGTTTTTCTACAATATCGGCCTGATTAGCTCACTTCCTCAACGCTAAACGTACCTAATGAAACTACTCTTTACTGTAGTTTGCCTAATCGGATTATCGTCTTTTTTAGGTAGAGATTTTGATCTGTCTTTAACGTCATCCATCACCGTCGACTCACTTGGTGCCTGTCAGGGAGTGAGTTACCAACAGGGGAAAGTCTATTTATATGGCGACCGGGAAGTGGGCGTCATCCGCACCTATACCCATACTAACGACGCATTAAGCTACACGGGTCAGCAAGTTAAACTGACTGTAGACGGCCAGGATGTTATTAATCATCCTACGGGAATCGCCTACAATAAAACTGGGCCAACATTCATCGGCAATAGTATCCGACTCAATCCCGAAGGGACGAAATGGCGGGCCGTCATCTATTTAGTTAACTGGGCCGGGCTTCTCCGGACGGGTACATTAGACAATAATCTATTACACACCATCGACGATGACGCTTGCATTCAGGGTACTCGGCCCGAATACGTCCAGTACCAAAATAAATGGTACGTGGCGACCGCTGATTATGGTGATAAAGCGAATGAAGTACGACTGTATGATCCGCTACTGTTGGCCAAAGCGAAAAAAACCAGCGAGCCGGGTGTGGTGGTGAAAAAGTTCACCTGCTCGCCCTGGGTGCAAAACCTGCACTGGATTCCGTCAAAAGGCATGCTGGTCCTGATTCAAAACCAGATCGAAGGCCGGAAATGGCGATTTACGTTTCTTGACCTTAAAAAATCTATTGAGTCGGGCCGGGAAACGGTGATTAAGACAATAGATATAGACAAAGCCGATGAATTAGAAGGCTTTGCTCTCCTTGGCGACCTGAAAATGGGTCTTGCTGTTACTTCGTCGCGAACGAACAACGCGAACTTCATGAGCCTGTCCTGGTAAGGCGTTCGATCCTTATTTATCTGTACAACTAATCCAACAATTATACAACTTGACATGAATCGCTACTCAATTCAATTGGGCAGAGCGGTGCTTTTATTGGCACTGCTTATCAGCCCACTCGCTCATCGAACGGCGCTGGCCGATAGACCCCTCAAGGCTAGTACCCGATCCGTAACCCGGATAAGCGGCACTGTTGTCGATGAACAGAATCAGCCGGTTCCGGGCACCAACATCATTGAAAAGCAAACGCGCAAAGGGACCGTTACGGACGCGAATGGTCAATTCACCATTGAGGTAAATCCCGGAGCTACACTCGTTGTCTCGTCAGTGGGTTTTGTGACCCAGGAGATTGTTGTTGGCTCGCAGCTTACGTTCAATATCCGATTAAAAGAGGATGTCAATCAGTTAAGTGAAGTGGTCGCCGTGGGGTACCAGACCTTGCGGAAGAGTGACGTCACCGGAGCAATTGCCAATGTAAAGGCGCGTGAACTGAATATAGCGGCTCCCACGCTGGGTCAGGCGCTGGTGGGAAAACTCGCCGGGGTTCAGGTATCGCAGGTGGGGGGCGCTCCGTATAATTCGACCAAAATCCGGGTGCGGGGTATTGGGTCCATCAACGCCAGTTCAGATCCGCTGTATGTTATCGACGGTTTCCCGGCGGGTAATGATGTATTCATTAATCCGAATGATATTGAAAGCATTGATATTCTGAAAGATGCGGCTTCGGCAGCCATTTACGGTTCGCGGGCGTCGGGTGGTGTGGTCCTGATCACGACAAAGCGAGGTAAGGATGGTAAAGGCAAATTCGAATATGAATACCAGTATGGCATCAATCAATTAGCCAAAAAGGTAAAACTACTGGATGCCACCGGGTTTGAGCAACTAGTGATCGACGGTCGTAATAATACGTACCGCGATTTAGTGCAAAATGCGGGTAAAACCTGGAGCGATGCCATGTTCTCGGATAACAACGCTACACGGATTGCCAATGTAGGCAACGCTGCCTCGGTCAGTATTCCAACGGATTTTTATGATTTTGCCAATCAGAAACTCATCGCGCCCAAATACAATACAGATTGGCAGAATGAACTCTACCGAAACGCACCCGTCAACCGCCATAACCTTACCTTTTCGGGGGGCGCTAACGGCGTTCGGTACCTGATCAGTGGTGGCTACCAGAATCAGCAGGGAATTATTGTTGCGACCAAACAGGAGCGCCTGAACTTCCGGGCGAATATCGACGCTGATGTCAGCAAGAAGTTTAAGGTTGGAGCAAGCATGTTCGTTACTTCGACCAATAACCGCGAAGTGCAGGAAGGCCGATTCAATCAGGGACCAATTCTGGGTGCGCTCATTTATGCGCCGACGTTCCGGGCTCGTGATGACAACGGCAATCTGATAAAAAATGAAATGGCCTCCCAACAGCCCGTATACGGATACCAGACCATTGAAAATCCCGTGGCTGTGGCCGAAGAAACGAATATCACCCGCAAAGGTCTTCGGGGTACGTTTAACGGTACCGCCAGCTACGAAATCATTCCAGGACTGGTGGCGAAAGCGAACGTGGGTTTGCAGACTTACAACGAAAAATACGAGTATTACCTGCCCACCAGCCTGAGCAATGGCAACAACCCGCCGTATTCACCTCAGGCGATTGCAGCGGCTACCGCTTCGGCACTAACACTCAGTACACAAAACCTGCTGGCCGAATTTACAGCTACGTACGCCAAACAGTTTGGTAAGCACAGGCTGAATGGACTGGTTGGTTATTCGGCTCAGAAAACGAATCTCGATCAGATCAGCGTGTCGGCGCAGGGGTTCCAGAATGATGCGGTTCAGGAAATAACGGCCAAAGGAGCCGATGCTACTAACTTTTTTCTGAATTTACCGTCTGCAGTAGGCAGTGCTGTTCCAAACACAACTACGTCACTCGCGACAAGCAGTGTTGGCTTTACAGGAACCGGCAAACAGGAAGAAACCCTGCTGTCGTATCTGGCGCGGGCCGAATACAATTACGACGACCGCTATTACCTGACAGCCGCTTTCCGGACAGATGGCTCATCGCGGTTCGGGCCGCTTAACCGCTGGGGTAATTTTCCGTCGCTATCAGCCGGGTGGACTATCTCGAACGAACCATTTTATACCGACTGGCTTGGCGCGGCTTCAACCCTTAAACTTCGTGGAAGCTGGGGCCTAACGGGTAACTATAACGTTGGTAACTACAACTACCTACAAACCATGAACAGCCCAACCGGTGCTGTATTTGGCTCAGGTACTATTCAGACAGCCTTCTATTCGGGACCAATTAAAGATCAGAAGCTTGGCTGGGAATCGACCTCGCAGTATAATCTGGGTCTGGATGTGGGCTTGTTCAACAATCGGCTGCTGTTAATTGCCAATGCCTATTTGAGCGATTCCTACAACTTACTGTTCAATCAGCCTATTTCAGCGATTTCTGGTGCGACCAGTATTCTGACTAACCTGCGTAATTCCAAAATTCGGAACCGGGGAATTGAGTTTCAGGTGGATGGCCGGGCCGTTTCGACCCAGGATTTCAAGTTGAACCTGAGTGGTAATATTTCCCTGAATCGCAACAAAGTCCTCAATATGGGCGGGGCTAACACGATTCTGGTGGCCGGAGCTGAACGGTCTTACATCACCCACATTACGCAGGAAGGCCAACCGGTGGGTATGTTCTACGGCTTCAAAGTGATTGGTATGGTGCGTCAGAAAGATGTGGACAATCTGGCCGCCGATAATGCGGTCTACAATGCCGCCACCCAATCATTCCCGGCAGGCTATGTGCTGAAAGGCCCGGCCCGTTCAACGGCGTCAACTAACCCGCTTCGACCCGGTGACCTGATTTTTCAGGATGTCAATGGAGATGGGGTAGTGAATGATGCCGATAAGCAGGTGATTGGTAGCCCGTATCCGAAATTTACCTACGGTTTTTCGATCAACGCCAGCTACAAAGCCTTTGATGCCAACGCATCGTTCAATGGCGTTTACGGCAGTCAGGTACTTGATGGTCAGGACTATTACCTGTTCAATATGGAAGGTTCAGGTAATCAGTACTCAGTGGTGGCGGATCGTTATCGTTCAGAAGACCAGCCGGGCAATGGTCAGGTTTTCCGGGCATCACGGGGTGGTACACAAGGTAATAGCACCCGCCTTTCGACCTTTTATTTGCAAAACGGTTCGTATTTGCGCTGTACGAATATTACGCTGGGCTATAATCTGCCAGCCTCTCTGCTAACGAAAGTACGGGTAAGCGGTCTGCGACTATACGCGAACGTCAACAACGCTTTCACGTTCACCAAATACAAAGGCTATAATCCGGAGGTAGATTATAACAACGGCGCAAACCTGGCACCGGGCGTAGACTACGGAAAGTACCCACTGGCACGAGGCTACAACATCGGCGCACGCATCACTTTTTAATGAAAATGAGCTAGGTTGAAGAAGGTGAATGCTGTTAGACAATGCATTAGCCGTTTTTCATCACATGGTTCAGCAACCGACATAATCATGACGTATACATCATCTCTTCGATATTTAGTACTGCTAACTCTGCTTACGCTGGGGTCGTGCAGTCAGGATTTTCTGGTAGAAACCAATCCGAACGCAATTGCCACCGCTGATTATTACAAGACGGAAAACGATGTGCTGCTGGCACTAAATGGCGTGTACAATGCCTTGCGGGATAACAACGGCATTGCCGAAGGCAGCGGGCTTTTTTCGGAAGAACGGTCGGATAACACCGGACGAAACGACAACCAGTCAAATGCGGGTGAACCGTTCCAGTTTAACGCGTTTGCTTTGTTACCCAGTAACTCCTATCTGCAAACGCACTGGACTTCACTCTATCAGACGATCACCCGGGCGAACTACGTATTGGCGGGTTCTGAAAATGTGACGTATGCCAAAACAGATACAAAGACCCAGTACCAGGCCGAAGCTAAATTCATCCGGGCACTGATTTATTTTCATCTGGTTCGTAAATGGGGCGATGTGCCGCTAGTGACCAAACCCCTGACTACGACTGACGAGGTAACGGCGAATACCTTTCGGGAGAAAAAAGAGAAAGTCTACGCTCAGATTGTGGCTGACCTGACCGATGTGGTCAATAGCACGCTTCCTGATGTTCGATCTGCGGCCGATAAGGGCCGTGTCTCGAAAGTAGCGGGTAATGCGCTGATGGGACAGGTGTATCTCACAATGGCAACAACGCTGGATCAGGCGAATCGAGCAGCAAATCTAGCCCAGGCAAAAACGTTTTTGACAAACGCTTATACCAAACGGACGTTCGGTGTGCTAAAGGAAATTCCGTATACGGATGTGTTTGATGTGAGTAAAAAAACGACTAATCCAGAAGCCATTTTTCAGATTGTCTACAAGCAGGGCGATATCAATTATTCGTCGAGTATTGCGGCCAACAATCAGGCGCAGGGCGAGACGATTAACTCCCTGAAAACCACAACGGGTGTCGGTGGGAACGTAACCCCTGATCTGGTGAAGGATTACGAAGATGGCGATCCTCGAAAAGATTTTTCGATCAAATACGCCAACGCATCGGTGGTGAAGGATTATTTCATCACTAAGTTTCGGGATGCCAGTTCGACTGCCGGTACAAGCGGCTACGGAGGTAACGACTGGTTGTTAATCCGCTATGCTGACGTGATTCTGATGCTAGCCGAAGTGAATCTGTACCTTGGTGACGAAGCCACGGCTACTGGCTTTCTGGATCAAGTACGCCAGCGAGCAAATTTGCCACTCTATGACGTAGCGAAAACAAATCCAGCCTACAGTGCAAAATACCCAACGCTCAAATTAGCCATTTTGCACGAACGTCGGGTTGAGCTGGCCTTTGAAAATCAGCGCTGGTTCGACTTGTTGCGGTTCTTTACACCAGATGAATTGACGGCCTACATCCGCGCAAAAAGTCAGGCGGACTTTGGTGCTGCCCAGCTCACGAACTTTGGTACGAAAGATTACTATTACCCGATTCCCTTTAACGAGTACAAGTTGAATCCAACGGGGATGGCTCAGAATCCAGGGTATTAAATCATACCTATAACGAGCGGGATGCCAATTGGCATCCCGCTTTTTTTTACCACGATGAATTATAAACTTTTTAGCATTCTGTGGCTCAGTATACTCTATGCGCTACAGGGACAAGCTCAGACCGGATTTCAGCCAACCTATCGGCTGTTAGCTTCAGAAAATCGGGTGGTCGATAAAAACTTCTACCTGCTTACTGTCCTTCAGCATACACCGGCTCTTCAGAAGATCATTAGTCAGGATGCAACGTTAAAAGCTATGTTGCACCAACGGATCAATCTCCTTAAAGCACACGCTCAGGATACGTGCAATACACCTGAGTCGCTGATGAGTGGGTTCCGGTGGTCGTCAGTTGATTCGCTGCAATTTATATCAGCTCTACAAACGCTTTATAATCACAACCAAGCTGTATTCGACCAACTCATTAATGCGCACTTACGCCCATCGGGTTGCTACCAGCGCTTTACTACGTTGCCCAATAATGAGTTAATAGTCCGGGCCTGGAGTCAGTATGTGTTGGGAATCAACTACATTATCGACCAGTTTGGGCTCGGGAAGAAAATGAGATATCCGAGAATAGATTCAGCGAATTATCCAGTTCATGGTCGTTATTACCGAACGGTTCTAAAAGATATATGTGCTTATCTGGCCGAGCAGGCTGATACGATGACGTTGGTCTATCAGCCCTCATTGGCCGTAGCAATGCAACTGATGGATGCTAATGACCGCGATGAACCTGCCCGTCATGAACCCATGGAACAGCGTGATAATCAAAAAGCCTTCGCCCGTGTCAAACTAACAAAGTGGCAGAGCTACAGCTATGCCGCTATTGTTGTGCCGGGTAATGGACCCGAACTGACTACAACTCCCCTTAGTCCACTCAATAAAATGCGATTGGATTTAGTTGCTGCCCGGTATCGAAAAGGATGGGCACCCTTTGTTGTGGTGAGTGGTGGCTATTGCTATCCATTTCGTGGTCCCTATGCCGAAGCCGTCGAAATGAAACGCTACCTGATGCAGAAACATGCACTTCCCGAATCGGCTATACTGATTGACCCTCATGCCCGGCATACAACCACGAATTTGCGCAATGCCAATCGCATCCTGATTCGGTACGGTTTTCCGATGGATAAGCGATGTGTGTTTGTAACTACCCAAAGCCAGACAGACTATGCCACTAATAGTGCTTTTGATGATCGAAACCGCCGTGAATTAGGCTATTTGCCTTACCGAGACAAGCACCGTATTTCGCCCCACGACATTGAATTTTACCCAACACAGGAAAGCCTGCATATGGACCCCAACGATCCACTCGATCCTTAAGGAACTCGTAAAGCTATCAACCTCTGTCTACGAAGATTGATAAAACCAATCAAACCAGTATCCGCGCCAAGTATGCCTTAAGGTCCACTAACCACCAATTCCGACTGGCAAGCCGTTATAGCTCATCCTACATTTGTCATGTTAACTAAACAGACAATCAAATACTTCCATGAACTATTTTCGCGCATTACCTCTCATCCTTGGTTGGTTAGTATCTGGACTTTACACACCGTCTGAAGCCAAAACAGGCCCAGAGGCAGAGCTACAACAACAATTAGCTCATTACATTAATTTCCCAAAATCATTGCAAAGGACGACTCATAACTCCTCAGTAGCTATTCGGTTTCGGGTCAGCACTGACAACAGAATTGAGCACGTAGAGGTAGTTAGTCAGGATCAGTTGTTGAATCAGGACCTAACTCAACAACTGATGGGGAAAAAGCTAAGCGTATCGAAATCAGAGCAAGCTATGCTTCACACAGTACGACTACGCTTTGTCCAGGAATAGCCGATTAGCGATTATAACGTATAACGCCTGGCCACTGCCTGGTCAGTGTCAGGCGTTATACTTGACTACATAGTAACGGGCAGAGCTGGCAAATAACCATTAGCCTAAATTTTAGTTATCTATTAGCTCACGTTTAAACGTTTATCATCATGGCACAAGTATCCCCCTTTTATACACTTCATCAGTTAGTCTATCACACCAACGATCACTGCCTTCAGGCTCAAACTATTTCGCCCATTGACCAGCGGACCGGCCAGGGTGGTAAAGTAGAATGTTTACAGTGTCGGCATCTAACCAAAAGTCAGCTGAAAGCGAACCGTAGTTATGGTCGTATGCGGCAATTAGTGTCTGAGCGTATGCCCTTAGCTGCATCAGCCCGAAAAGGCTGATTTTCCCCATTATTTCCAGTCTTTATTCGCTTCTCAGGCTCTTCACTGGGTTGAGCAAACCGGCTTTGATCGCCTGGTAGCTAACCGTCAACAAGGTGATTAGCAGAGCCATAGCAAGGACTGTCAGAAAGACACCGACCCCAATACTTATTTTGTAGGTGTAGTCTTCCAGCCATTGGTTCATGGCATACCAGGCAATGGGCGAAGCGACTAAACACGAAATAATGACTAACAGAACGAAGTCTTTGGAGAGCAAGCCCCACACATTGGCTACGCTGGCTCCCAGGACTTTACGGATGCCAATTTCTTTGGTGCGCTGCTCTGCCATGAAGGAAGCCAGACCAAATAAACCCAGACAGGAAATGAATATGGCCAGTAGGGAAACAATGGCCGACAGGTTGCCGATTAGCTCTTCGTAGCTGAATTTTTTGCTGTACTCCGTATCGGCAAACTTATAATCGAACGGAAAACCAGGATTGTATTTATCAAAAATTGGCCGGATTTTGTCGATGGCTACCGAAGAGGCTACGTTTGGATTTATGCGTACGCAAATGAAGCTGACCCAGTCCTTTTCAAAAACAATGGTCAGGGGCGAAATGGCGCGGTAGGGCGATTCCATCATGATGTCAGGAATTACCCCAACAACTGTCCGATCTCTGCCATTCCATTTTAGTATCTCGCCTACAGGATGCTTCAATCCCATTCGTTTGACAGCGGCTTCATTTAAAATTACACCTGAGGAATCGGTCGTAAAGTCCCTTGAAAAATCCCGCCCTTCTTTGAGTTTAATCCCAATTGTTTTGATGTAATCGAAATTAGTGGCAATGGTACTGAAAAGAACAGATTTCTCCGCGGGAGTCGATCCCTTCCATTCCCAGCCATTATTATTGCTCCAAATTTGAGTCGGTGGTGAATTGGATTTGCAAATAGACGAGACCACCCCCGAGGCCAGTAATTCGCTGCGAAGGGCTTCAAGGTGGTCAATTAAATCTTTGGAGGAATTGACCGAAATAAGGCCTCTATTGTTAAACCCAATCGGTCGGTTTTTGCCATGCTGTATCTGCTGATAAATGATGATGGTACCAATCATCAGCACAATGGAAAAGGTGAATTGAACAACAACCAGGATCTTTCGGGGCAAAGCAGCACTTTTTCCGACATGAACGCCCCCTTTGAGAATCTTGACGGGGTTGAACGACGACAGATAAAGCGCCGGGTAGCTGCCTGCCAGTAGACCTGTGAATACCGTAAAAACGATCATAATCCCCCAAAAGATGGGGTTCTCGAATCCAATCGTCATCGTTTTCTCGGTCAGCGTATTGAAATAAGGCAGCGACACCAACACGATGCCCAACGCCAGCACCAGTGCCATACCGGCAATCAAAATGGATTCACTCAAAAACTGCCCGATAAGTTGCTCCCGGCCCGAGCCAACGGCTTTTCGAACGCCCACTTCTTTGGCCCGTTTTTCGGAACGAGCCGTGCTGAGGTTCATGAAATTAATGCAGGCTATGACCAGAATAAATAAACCAAAAACACCAAACAACTGAACGTATTTAATAAAACCACCCGTATTTTTTCCTTCGGTAAAATCGGAATAAAGTCGCCATTTGGCCATCGGGTGGATGAACACTTCGGGCTTAATGAGTTTTACCGTGTTTTCATTAGATGATAAATGGGATAATACTACATCTTTTATTTTCGCGTTGGTTTGCTCTGGATTTATCCCGTCTTTGAGCTGGACATAAACGCCCCAGGAGTTATTTCCCCAATTTGTTTTGTGGAATTTTTTTATCCAGTCATACATATTCTCCTGTAGTTGCCACGGAAGCAGATAATCAAATTGAAGCGTGGCATTTTTTGGCTGCTTAGCTACTACGGCGGTTACTTTCAAATCCACCATATTGTCCAGTTTGAGGATCTTACCAATCGGGTCCTGATTCCCGAAAATAGCCTGAGCCGTTTCATCGGTAAGTACAATCGAATATGGCTCCTTTAGTGGGTTTTTACTGCCATTCAGGATGTTCAACGAAAACATATCGATGACATCTTCGCCGATGAAATGTCCGTCTTTAAGGAATTTTTGATTGCCAACGACCAGCGAACGATTGCTCCCCCAATCGAACATCGCTACCGCCTTGAAGTCTGGGTATTTGGCCTGTAGTTCGTCGCCAAGTGGAAACGGTATGGCATCCTGCGTACCTCTGCGCCCATCAAAGGTTTGGTGCATTTTTACCTGGTAGAGGGTTTCGTAGTTTTTATGGTGCTTATTGGCGGATAATTCGTCATTTATCCAAATGCCAATGAGCATCGCCACGGCCATGCCTACCGCCAGACCACCAATGTTGATGACCGAGTAGGACTTATTCTTGATCAGATTTCTTAGGGCGATTTTTACGTAATTTCGGATCATGTCAGGACTCAAAAAAAAAGGTGATGGGTATTCAAGTGATTTGCTGATGTTGGATGCCCGTTGCTGGAGAAAATAAGGCCGAACAAACCGGAGCACTTCCCAGATGTACTGCTGACGAGCTTTTGATTCGCCCAGACTCTGTACCTGCTGGTAAAACTGCTCATGCAGGTCCCCCAGTAACTCTTCGACTAACTCGGCCGGACATAGCCAGCTCAGCAGTTGATCGGCCCAGGCAGGCGGGTGGGGCGATGAGTTTGCCATACGTTAAGATAAGCTAAGCGTTGGAATAGCAGCCCAAAGCTCGTTGCGCACTTCCCGCAGGTCACTCAACGTTTGCTGACCAATTGCAGTGATACTAAACAGGCGCTTTCTACGTCCTCCGCGCGTAGCTGTCGCACCTCCGTACTCGGATTGCACCAGGCCCTTCTCTTCCAGGCGATATAAAGCCACATGTACACCACTGAGGTTTATTGATCGGTGGGTGCGCTGCTTTAGTTCATCCGCAATGCTGAGACCATAGGCACTACCATTCAGGATGGCTACGGTCAACAGGACGAGTTCTTCAAATTCGCCCAGGTAGGCTCTCCCCATAGTATTCTCTTTACAGGCTTTGTTTTCTTGCTATTTGCTAAACAAATGCAGTGCCAATAGGGTAAAGGCTTGTTTATTAGTCATTTATAGCTAGAGGGGGGACTCGCGGATGTCCGAAAGCGTACAGTTAGTGTCCGCTACTGAACGAGGAATTTCGATCAGGTACCTATATTTACACAGTCTGGTATAGACTAAACAACAACTGACTATTATTTTGAAATATCTACTTTTATTGCTGGTTAGTGTAACGTTATCCGCCTGTTTTCCAAAACAGCCAGGTCCCTGTTATAATTGTCAACTTGTTGAGACTGTTCAGGTGACCAATCAAACAGTACCTACAAGCGTAACGAGTTACCACGAAGTATGCGACTCGTTGGAAGCACTGACATATAGTAGAATAAATACCCGTACCCGTGTGATTTCCCTGGGTGTTGTCAATCAACAGGAAGTGTATCGGATTATCTCACGATTCACGACTTGTACCCGAAAATAGAGCTCTCTATGTCGCCCGGTCGGGAAGCCAAGCGAGAACGGGGTTATATAAAAGCGCTCTATTTAGATTGTCAAGCTTTGAGCAAAGGTTCGGTTTTAGCGGCTTACGGTCTGCAGGGCTTTTCGTAATTCATCGTATTCCGATCCCTCGACAAGAGCGGCCAGGTTTCCTGATCGATCAATGACCATAAAGCTTGGGCCTGTAGTTATCTGAAATTTTCGATTAAAGCCATACGAGTTAGGAACAGGAATAAACGGTAGCGTTTCGGTAGCCATTACATTGACTATAGCTTCCTTGGACTCTTGTAAAATACCTAACGAAATGAGACCCGTTTCCGACTGATAGGGGTGCAGTGCATCGGCGAAGAGTTTTGCATGATTTGGTCCCCAGAACGGTTTGCTTAAACTAATCCAAAAGCTCAGGACAATGACGTTGCCTTTTAACGCCGTTGATCGATACACTTTGTCGTCAATCCCCTTCATGATAAATTCAGGTACTGGTTCACCTATCTTAGGTTTCGGGCCTGATTCAAAATCCTTGAAACTATGCGTTTCTCTCTCCTCGGCAGTGGTAGGTCGAATCTTGTAGGCACTGGCTTGGCCATACTCATCAATAATGGGCTCCAGGTGATAACCGAACGGATCATCCTTGATCAACGCCCGATATTCCTGATAGGAAATTTGTTTACCCGAAGTCTTGTCAAAGAGTCTTGTATGCTCATCAATACGTACTTCTTGCCTGATGCCGCTACGTTCCCCTTTTACGATCGTTTGGGCTAATGAAGACTGGTGTGTAAAAAGATGTATGGTGTGGATTAAAACAACTAAAAAGAAGTAGCGCATACGTTTAAGTAACTGCTTTGGTTTGCCCAAAGTAATAGAAGTATCCTTTTTGACGCAAGCAAAAAGTTGAATCGAATAGCAGGCTAACGCACAATCTCTAAAACCGAATTGGTGTATTTCCCATCCCCCTCAGTTCGTGGGTTGGCGGGGTCAATAATCCATTGACCATTGACAATGAACTTATAGGAAACCTTGCCGGGCTCTACGTCCACATCACCTACCCAGGAATCCCCTTTTCGGACAAGCGGACTTTGAGACCAGTTGTTAAAAGAGCCCGCTAGAGCAACCTGCTTGGCCTGTGGGTACCCTTTCAGCGTGAACGTATGCCTGATAAAAACGGGCGGGTTCTTCTCCAGAGACGTTAGCTGCGTCGTCAGTTCAGTTCGCCAATTGGGTTCTGTGGTAGAATCGGCGATGATGTGTCGTAACGCCAGCAGCTGAGCTTTGTACAGGGCCAGTTTCGCCGAAACTGCACTATCTGGTTCAACTCCTACGCCTTCCCAGTTGGTATGGGTAATGGGATTAATAGCGCGGCCGAAGGGCAGGAACATCTCAAAATGCGCATTGATCCGCTGCGTTCCACCTGGGTTGGCCCCTCCGCCCGTTGTTTCACCCAGTAAAGTAGCTCGCTTCAGGTTTTTCAAATCGTACGCCAATTCTTCTGCGCCCGAAAAGGTTTGCTTGCTGGTTAGCACGTAAATCGGTTTGTTCAGGTATTGATGGCCGGGTACTTCCGCGTAAGTCCAGGATTGATTGGTTATGTTGCCATCCCGCCAGTAGAGATCATTCAAATGCGTTGGTTCAGCAAAGAAATAGCTACACAAAAACGGAATGGCATGCTCTGAAATGGCTCCCCTACATTGCCGCAAGTCGATGATTAAGGCATCGGTTTTGGCGAGATAATTCATGGCCGCTGAATACGATTCACCCGCAAATTCGGGGGGAGCCAGGTACTTAAAGTTCAGATAGCCAATGTTGAATTTGAGCACGGATACGTCCAGAATGCCAAAATTCTCATGTAGTAATCCGGCACGCATACCCGCCCGTTGGGCTTCACGTTCGGCGGATGTTGGTTCCTTTTTCCAGATTTGCTCATCGGGTATGCCTTCGGGGTGATAACCAACGTTCAGATGTTTGTCGTGGGCAATGGACCGGAAGTCGTTGGTCAATTGAGCAGCGAGGGCATTACCCTCTGTAATCGTGCTGTAAACGTCTCGTTTACTACGCACGAACTGCTCCATTTTTCGAGCCACATCCGGGAAAACATACCGTTCGTTAAGTAATTTGAGTACCGTGTCGATGGTGCTCTGCCGTTCCTCGGGGGGCAGAACTTGCGCGCTTACGACAATCTGAGTTAGCAGAAAGAGGGGTATAAAGAGTAGTTTTTTCATGATTTCTCGATCGTTCTTAATTGTTGCCACCACCAATGCGATTCTGTTCGTCTTCGACACCTGATCGGCGTTGGCGGGCTGTTTTCAGGTTGCGATTACCGAAATTGTAGGTGAACGTTAAACGTGCAACACGACTTTCCCATTGACTGATGAAGCTTAGGTTCGTGCTCGCAAAGTTTAGCGTACCGCCCGATCGCATCGTGTGCAGTATATCGCTGACATTCAGACGTAAGGTGGCCGCTTTGTCCCATAGACTCTTTTGTAATCCCACACTCAACTGCCCCATACCTCTAAAGTGCATCATTCCATACACTGAAGGTGAATTATAGAAGCCTGATAGTTCGGCCGTTAGCCCGTAAGGCAGGATGAAGCTCTGGTTCAGCGTTAGGTTGGCAGATAGCTGTCGGTAGTCGAGTCGCTGGCCGGCAAACTCGGCATTGTAGGCATTCCAGAATACATTGGCACTCGGCTGGAGATTCCACCAGTTAGTTGGTTTCAGGGGTAGACTTACACTCAGATTGATATTGTCCAGAGCAGCGAGATTTACAGTCGTTACGCGCATCACCCGTTCCTGTTGCTCGTTGACACCCGTAATGACATCGGTCGTATGGTTATAGCTTAGACTGATGTTGGTTTCGTTCCTGTATGTATAGCTCACCTGGAACGCGTTGGTGTATTGCGGACGCAGAAACGGGTTGCCCTGGTTATAGGTGTAGGGGTCCATGACGTACACAAAAGGGTTCAAATCCTGGTAGTTAGGCCGGTCGATGCGCCGACTATAGGAAGCCCGCCATTGGTGATCCTGATTTGCCTTATAGGTCAAAAATGCGCTGGGAAACAGGTTTAGATAGTTCCGGTCGATCACCTTACTCAGCGTAACCGAATTCTCGAGCGAACGCGTATGCTCCGCCCGAATACCAGCCTGTACCGACCACTTGCCCCAGTCACGGTTCGCGTTGAGGTAGCCTGCCGTGATTGTTTCATCGTACAGGAAATGATTTGTTCGCTGCGGATCAGCTACGTAACCATTTTCGGTAAGTGTCTCAAAACGAACGTCATTATCCGATGTCACGTAGGAAATCTTACCACCAGCTTCCAGGCGCCCGCCCTGATGTAGCGGATGAACATAATCCGCTTTGGCGGCTCGAATCGTTACCGTAGAAGGTGGTCGGTTCCGCTGAATAAGTTCGGGTTGCGTTTCTTCGCCACCGGTCCCCAGATAGCGCGTCCGCATGTTATCCTGCGGTTGAATCGTTACCCGTGAATAATCGGCATCTACCGTTAATTCCCGACCCAGCGTATCGAATGTATGCTTAAAATTCACATTGGTAGCCAACCGATTGGTACCTCGGGTCGACACATTAATCATGGTTACTGTCTGCTCCAGTTGGCCTTTTGCATCATAGACAAGATTCTTATTATCGATCGTCGCCTGGTTATTGCTGATGAGACCATTTGCCATCACCCCGATCGAAGTTCGTTTACTCAGTGCATAGTCGGCACCCACCTTGAATGTATGGTTTTGGGCCGTACTGGGCCGGTAGCCGAGGTTGTTCACGGTTGTCAGCGAGTCGCCTGATCCGAACTTTCGCAACGCATCGACAGAACCGAAACTTTCCCGGTAATCATAGTTGTAATTCCCGAATACGTTCAACCCGCCTGCCCGGTGGTTAAGTGTCAGCCCTGCCGACGCTTTCGGAAATCGGCCATAGCCTGCGCCCAGGGTTGAACTACCATTAGTACCACTTTTGCGACTGCCCCGTTTGAGCCGAATGTTGATGATACCTGCATTGCCAGCCGCATCATAACGAGCCGATGGATTCGTGATCAGTTCGATGCTTTCAACGCCATTGGACGGTGTATTGCGGAGCAGATTTACGACTTCCTGCGCCGACAGATAGGTCGGCTTCCCATCGATCATGATTAGTGTACCCTCGCGACCTTTCAGGGTAATACGGTCATTCTGATTGTCGACCAGGATACCCGGTGCTTTTTCCAGCACTTCCAGCGCCGTTCCACCTGCCGAAACAATGCTGTTCTCTACGTTAATCACCGTTTTGTCTGGCAATTGCTCGATGAAAGGCTTCTTGGCCGCAACCGTCACTTCGCCAAGTGTTTGAGACGATTGGAGCAACGTAATAGGCGGCACCTTAACTTCAGGCTGATCTGCGACAACCGTGAACAGGGCGGACGTAGTTTTTTGATACCCGACCATTTGGGCTGCAACCTGATACGTGCCTGGACCAATATTGTCAAAAACATATCGTCCATGGGCATCACCTACGGCTCCTTTAACGAGCTTAGCCGCTGAAGCTGATTGACTGGTAACCGACGACGTAGCTGGTGCGGAATCTCCCGTTTTCAGCAACAGAACTGTCGCAAATTCAACGGGTTTTCCAGCCGCGTCACGAACAGAACCGACCACGCTGGGTCGACTCAATGGCTGGGCATAGGCCGCCGAAACAGCCAGGCTAACATTAAATAGTACAATTAGGCCAAATACGAGCAGATCGATCTCGGAGAAGCTGAAGAAGTTGGCCATGAGGTTGTTGGAGGAAAGTTGACGGTTCATTTTGTAGCGTTCATTAGTTGCTACAAAGTTGGCCGTCTACCAAACATCCATCAATCGCACAAACATGTGAAAAGGGCCCGCCAAGGCCCCCAGATGATGTGATTTTTAGACTATTAGATTATGACAGATCGCTAACGAGACATGATTAGTTATGTTTGAGCTTGGGTAGAAAGCTAGTGATAATGCCGATTAAAGGCAGAAAAGCACAAACATGAAACACATAACTGACACTGGTTTGATCGGCCAGGCTGCCTAGTAAGGCTGAACCCAGTCCCCCCATGCCAAAAGACAGACCAAAAAATAACCCCGCAATCAGGCCCACCTTACCGGGTACGAGTTCCTGGGCATAAACCACAATCGCTGAAAAGGCCGACGAAATAATCAGGCCGATACAGATCGACAGAATGGTTGTCCAAAATAGATCCGCATAAGGCAGTAGCAGTGTGAAGGGAGCGGCTCCCAGGATCGAAATCCAGATAATGTATTTACGACCAAACCGATCGCCCAGTGGGCCGCCAGCTACGGTACCAATGGCAACGGCTGCTGAAAAGATAAACAGATGAACCTGAGCGTCTTGTATAGTAAGGCCAAACTTGTCCATCAAAAAGAATGTGTAATAACTGGTCATGCCCGCCAGGTACACATACTTTGAGAAAATTAACAGAAGCAGGATCACCAGGGAGAAAATAACTTGATTACGAGTGACCAGTGGATTGATTGACGATCCTGTTTTGGCTGTTTTAGGCAACGCGTGGCCCTTATACCATTTCCCGATTGTGATGGCTAAAACTCCTCCCAGCAAAGCCGCTACCGAGAACCACATCAGGTTATGTTGGCCAAAAGGTGCCACGATCAACGCAGCTAACAAAGGTCCCAACGCGCTACCGCTGTTGCCGCCTAACTGAAAAACCGATTGAGCCAACCCTCGTTTGCCACCTGATGACAGATAGGCAATACGGGACGATTCTGGATGAAAGATGGATGAGCCAATCCCAATTAGACTGACGGCGAATAAAATCCAACCGAAGGACGATGCCCAGGCTAATGCCATGATTCCCACGAATGAAAAGATCATACCTACGGCAATCGAGAACGGTTTAGGGTGTTTGTCCGTGTAAAGACCGACAAACGGTTGCAACAGAGAAGCAGTTAATTGATAAGCAAGTGTTACTAAACCGATCTGGGCAAAACTCAGGTGAAAATCGACTTTGAGCAGGGGATAGACGGAAGCAATAACCGCTTGCATGGTATCATTGAGCAAGTGCGCAAAACTAACGGCCAGCAGGATTGGATAAATGGTTCGTTGAGCTTGTTGCGTCGCGGTTGACAACGGCTGACTAATTGAGTTACTCATCATATCATCTGATGTTTAATAATAAAAAAAATCAATGTCTTAAAATTCGACTGGCATCATTCAACGCTTTTTCTTCATTACCCTCTTTAATACTCAGAAATAAAGATCGGTGAAGATCATTCGTCTGGATAAACGTACTCGTGTCAGGATAGATTTGTAAAAACCAGCTTTTCAAACGGGTGGAAAAGGCCTCGTACATATCGGCTAAAATCTCATTACCGGAGGCTTTGGCAATACTCAGATGAAAGTTGATGTCCGCTTGGATGCATTCCTCCGTCTTGCCGTCAAGAGATGCCTGAATCCGTTGATTTAGAAATTCTTCAATCTGGTCGAGTTGCTGTTGGGTACGATTGATCGCGGCTTTTTGGGCAATTTTAACTTCTATCAGTTGCCGTACTTCATCAATATCTTTTGATTCTGCCCGTTTTAAGCGTTGATGTAATGTCTCGTTGCTAACCGGATTCTGCTCAATAAATGTCCCAACTCCTTGCTGGACGCGTAACAAGCCAGCATTTACCAACATTTTGACTGCTTCCCGAATGGTAGAACGCCCAACCCCATATTGTCTCATCAGGTCTGGTTCAGTAGGCAATTGTTGATTCGCCACGTACTGCCCTGACTGAATATAGGTCTGGATCTGATTAGCTACCTCATCCGCTAATGATCTTCTGTTGATTGGTGTATTCATCATATCATCTGATGACAAAGGTACGTTGATTTTTCACGGAGAAAAATGTACGGGTTCTCTTTTTCTAAACTTTGTTTATTTTTGATTGATTAGCTTCAGGGCAAAGTTCAGTTCTGTATCCACACCATGAAGCAGGTCGTCGATAGTAGGCTCAATCCAGTAATCTGGAATTACCCCTCTTCCTTTGGTGTAGGTTACGGCATTAACTGTTTTGGTTAACGGCACGCCAATGCTAATATGGGTATTGGGCAACGTTAATTTTGTGAAAGATCTCGCTGTGGGGCCTTCCATAGCCCCGCCAGTTTCTTCGCCGACAAAAACCGCTCGCTGATTCGACTTTAGAAAACTACAGACTACAGCCGCCATTGAGCCCGAAGCACCGTTGGCGAGTACAGTCAATTGCCCATTGAAATGATTGGCCTTAGGCTGCTGTTCCAGCAAAAGGGGCGTCCAACGACGGTAGTATTCTGGCTTGGGTCGGTAGCTACCAGTTGCCGTTTTATAAACCATCGAATCTGCTACATAGAGCTGGTTTCCGCTCTCCAAATAAGTACTTACTGGAGGCAGGCCAATATATTTTTTCTCGAGGTAATCAAAGTGTCGATAGGGCTTTTGAAGCAGGTAAGCAATCAGTTTCTCTCCGGTGCCGTCTCCACCCTCATTATTTCGTAGATCCAGAATCAGATGCGGGGTATTTTTGACTTTAAGCTCATTAAAAACGACTTGATAAAGCGAATCGAAATTTTGCTTGAACGCTCGTCTGTGCCAGCCCAGAAAAGAGCTAATCTTTAAATACGCTACATCTTCTTTCAAATAAGTAAACGTAAGCGGTTTTTCAAGAACTCGTCTCTCTGTATAAAATTTTCGGTACTCGTCCCTAGTCAGACCGGCAACGACTACCGTTTGTTTGCCTGTCGGTTCGTCAACTGGAATGTACTCAAGGCGGAACGAAGTCGCTTCTTCAACAAAAAGAGGATAAATTATATCAAACAGGTTCTCTTCCTGCGTAGTCGAGTAATCTTCCAGATGGCGGATTTTAAACGTTTGGATATAACCATCGGCAGGAATAGCGGGGAGCAGCCGAGTTAAGATCTCTTCCATTGATCGGCCGTTGATCGAAATAAGCTCGGAACCTGGTTTAATAGGAGAGGGGTTGGAGGCACTTTTTACAATATAAAATCGGCGATTGATGATCTTGAAGGTAAAGGGGAAAATCTTAACCTTGTTGAAAAACTGATTCTTGAAATAGTCAGGCGAAAGCTTAGCAATCAGATGTTCATCGTTTAGACGCGCACAGCTGAGGGCAATTAGTTTATAAAATTCAGTTTCGTCCATCGGCCTATTGAGTAGGCCAAATTGCTTGTCCAGATACGTGTTGATGGTCACCGAATCAGCATAGCGATACAGGCTGGGATACGTAGTTTCCAGGGTCTTTCTAAAAATCAAAAAGTCTTCCTGCAAAGCCTTTGGTCCATATTGCTTTGGGGGCGTGTAATCCACGACTGCCTTTTTTTGCGCCAGCGTGCTTATTGACAATATCAGTAGCGTAAGAAAGATGGAAAATTTCACCCCTGTCAGAGAAACAGATTTCATGATTGATTAAAGTAGATCCAGTAGTAAATGGATTAAAATTGAACTGGAAACTGCCTTGTCTTTAGAAGGTTACAGGGGATTTTTAAATGATAAATCGGCTCTGATAGTGAAAGTCCAGTTATTGCCTGTTAAAATGGCATGAAGCGTACTTTGGCTAACTTGCAACTCTGAAAGAGTCATTGACTACAACCTAAAAGTTCGCCATTTAACCACCGGAAATGAGTTTATACGTTTTATCGCTGGTACTAACCGCTGCCGTTCTACATGCTTCCTGGAATCTGCTCTCCAAAAAAACACAAGGAAAAACGCCTTATATCTGGTTAATGTATATCGCCAGTAATATTGTGTATTTACCCGTATTACTCGTTAAACTAAAGCAGGGCGACATTACCTATTCACAACCACTCATATGGTTTTCGGTAAGCAGCGCAGTACTGCATCTTGGCTACTATATCGTATTACAAAAGGGGTATAGAAGTGCTGATCTTTCTGTTGTATACCCGCTTGCCCGAGGATCAGGGCCGTTATTTTCGTCTATAGCGGCTATTTTATTCTTACACGAACAGGTGAGGATAACGACAACTATTGGCTTGATCTTAATGATTGCAGGAGTGCTGCTGATAACCGGATTAAGCTTTAAAAAAGATGACAACAAGCAACTAATGACAGGCATTACGTACGGTGTGCTTACGGGTTTGTTTATTGCCTTATACACGTTTAATGACACAATTGCCGTAAAGTCCTATGCCGTATCCCCCTTGCCGCTCACACTGGCTACCAATCTTTTTGGGGCTATTTTGCTTTTTCCCTTCATATTGTCCAAAAAAGAAGAACTAAAAAGAGAGATAAAACTGCATAAATGGATCATTATTGCCATTGCCATATTGAGTCCTGCTGCTTACATACTGGTATTGGAAGCGCTGAGATATGCGCCGTTGACAGTCGTTGCGCCAGCCAGAGAAACAAGCATTTTGTTAGGTGTATTTATGGGTTCACGAGTATTCAATGAAAAAGATAGCAAACGAAGGCTACTTGCCAGTGTGCTGATATTGGGCGGCATAATTGCCTTAAGTTTGAGTTGAAAAGCCTATTAGCCCCCAACACCCTGATTGATGTGAAATAATTAAGCGTCGAAAAGGCCATCTATCAGCCTACTGCTTAAGCCGTGGGTTACCAGAAAGAAACCGAATGAAACCAACCGTTTCAACGGTTTATGAGGAGCTGAAACCGTTGAAACGGTTATCGTATCGGGCGTTTTTTCATAGACCCACAGCTAAAGCAGTGGGCTAATATTTTCGGCGGTTTTTAATTCAAATCAATAAGAGGCACCCTTGTCCTCACACTAACCCCTCGCGCATGGCTTTCAGGATAGCTTCGGTCTTGGAGTTGACCTGTAATTTGTCGTAGATGTGGCGAATGTGGGAGCGGACGGTGTCGATGCTGATATGCAGTTCATCGGCAATGAGTTTGTAGCTGTAACCCGCTACTAACCCTTTCACAATGTCCAGTTCGCGGGAAGACAGTTTATAGTCGTCGGGGTCAGGGCGGGATTCTGGCGCGGTTTCTTTGGCAGATGGTTTATCGGTAGGCAGGGCATTTTGTTGTTGAAAAAAGCGGAGTACCTGCCGGGCAACATTGGCTGTCATGGGCGAACCGCCCCGGTGAACGTCAAAAATGGCTGCTAGGATCTCCGATGGGGGCGTATGTTTGAGCAGGTAACCACTCGCTCCGTTCCGTATCGCCTGAAAAATCTTCTCTTCGTTGTCGAATACGGTCAGCATCAGCACCTGAGTTTGGGGCGAGGTTGCCTTGACAATGGGCACGGCTTCGATACCCGTAATACCTGGCAAATCAATATCCATAAGCACCACATCGGGTTGCAGAGAACGCATTTCGTTGGTCAGATTTCGGCAGTTGGCAAACGCGCCCAGTAGTTCCAGACCCGGCGTGGCCTGAAGCAGAAAGGAGATGCCTTCGCGGAGGTCCCGATTGTCTTCGTAATAAACCAGATTAATGGAGTCAGTCATAATTTAGTGAATAGTTCTATAGCGGTCCCGCTTCCCGGTTTCGATGTCAGCGTTAGTTTTCCTTTTATTTCCTGGGCACGTTTATGCAGATTAGGTAAGCCGTTGCCCGATTGAACGGTAGCTGTATCGAAACCGCGCCCGTCGTCCTTAATCGTCAGGTGTAATTGTTTGCCAGTCGTGATGCTCAATTCGACATCTATCCGGGAAGGATTAGCGTATTTCACCGCGTTGTTAATACTTTCTTTAAAAATAAGGTACAGGTTGCGCCGTTGCTCAACATTCAGGCGCGTCTTTTCGAACTGATCCGACACCTGCATATGAAAGGTAATTCCTTTAGCCTCAGCCATTTTTAAGCCAAACTCGCGCATGCGGGTAATCACATCGTCCAGCCGATCATGTTTCGTTTGAATGGTCCAGATAATATCCTGCATCGACTCCGATAGCGTAGTCGCACTGTTGCTGATCCGTTGTAAAATGGGCACTGCTTCGGGGGTTGTCGGCGCAATCTGCTGTTGCACGACATCGCTGAAAATACGAATGCTACTGAGGGTTGAGCCCATATCGTCATGCAGATCGGTAGCAATGCGGTTACGAATGCGTTCGAGATGTTGGCGTTGCCGTTCGCGGTACTGATAACTGACGTAAAGAATGCTCAGAATCAGTAACACAACAACCAATCGAAACCAGCTTGTTTTCCAATAGGGTGGTACCACCTGAATCGCCAGCGTAGCACCCGTCTCATTCCAAACCCCATCGTTATTAGCCGCCTTTACCCGGAACGTATAATTTCCCGGTTCCAGATTTGTGTACGTTGCTGTCAGATCATTGGTCATTACCCAATCGGGATCGAAGCCCAGCAATTGATAAGCATAACGATTCTTTTCGGGTTGGCTGTAGTTAAGGGCCGCAAAATCCAGTGACAGCGTTGTTTCGGATGGTTCGAGTTGAATAGGAGATGTTACGGCCCTCGGTCGATTATTGACCCGAATATGCGTAATCACTACTGGGGGCGGTACATTATTCTGTCGAAGTTGTTCGGGTTGCCAGTACGCAAACGCACCGAAAAATCCCGTGAACAACGTGCCCTGCCGATCCGTACTAATCGGTTTAAACTGAGTGTTGGAAAATAACCCGTTCGCTTTGTTATAATACCTGAAGTGTCGGGTTTTGAGGTCCAGCTCATGCAATTGCTCATCGGTTGCTAACCAAAGGTGCCCTCGCTTATCTTCGGTAATACTGAAAACGTGGTCGGCCAGCAGACCATTCGTCAGCGTGTATGTCTGGTGAATTTGCCCGCTGGTATCGGCCTGAACCAGAAAATCAATTCCCGATACCCATAGCTGCCCCCGGCTATCGACCAGAAAGGTGCTATGGAGTCGGTCGGATGGTTGAACGGCTTTCTCCGCCCCGCGCAATTGAACCCGCTTTGTTTGCCCGGTAGTCGGATTTAATCGAAATAGTCCCGATCGGGTTTGCGCCCAGATCCAGCCACGAAGATCGGTTTGCAGCAGACTTATACCCGTCGATAACGGATTGAAAGCCTGAGTTGACCAATACTGGATTTGATTCGTAGTGGGATCATACCAGAACAGACCATCGAACGTGGTACCCAGCCAGATTCGACCATCAGCGCCCTGACACAGTGTTTGTACCGTTACCTTGTCTTTTCGATCTTTTGGGCCAATATCGTCCCGAATCTGCCACCGAAATGTAGCCGGATCATAGACCGCAACCCCTCCTGCTAGACCAATCCATAACCGACCCTGCCTGTCCTGAATCATATCGTAGCACAAGCGATTGGATAGATGGGAATCGGTAGACACTGCCTGTAATAAACCAGACTGACGATCCCAGCGATAAAGCCTGTTGTGCCCCAGGACCCAATACAGATCATCATTATGATCATCCTGACGAACAATTTCTACCGGTTCAGGCGACTCCTTAGCGGAGTTTGTGAGCCACTTTCGACTAAATTTCAGGGCTACCGGATCTATTTTCGTTAAACCTTCCGAGGTTCCGATCCAGACAATACCCGTTTGTGCGTCGGACTTCATGACTCCGACAGTGCCGCCGGGATAACTCAGCGGATCATTGGCTACATGCGTGAAATCGGTAAATCGGTTCGTTGCGGGCAAATAAGCGGTTAGCCGATTGTACCCGCCCAACCAGAGAAAAGGTCGACCATCCGGCAACTTATCATTCGCCAGACTTGTAATGCCACCCGGATGGGCCAGAAATTTGCCAAACCGATCCGTTGCAGCGTCATAGCGATATAGTTCTCCCTGACTCATGATCGCGTAAAGCTGTCCACGCTGATCGGTAGTTAATAGTTCTACCTGGAGCCCTGTGTTTGGGTGCTTATCATCCGTTCCGATGAAGTATGTGTACCGACGCGTTGCTAGGTCGAAACGATAAATAGCCCCCCAATGCTGCATCCAAAGGTGCCCCTGTCGGTCAGGAAAAGGTATGGGATAAGTGCTGGGCCGAATGGCTGGCACCGGGAAAGAAGTTAGGCGACCGGTATGTGGTTCCAGGCGGTACAAATGATCGACCGATGCGAACCAGCCAAAGCCAGACTGGTCGAAACGGACGGGCGACACAAAGTCATTGTCGGCTACACTATCGCGCTGTTGAGGAATCGGAAATGCCTGAAAGCGATCGGTTTGAGGATTGTATCGGCAGAGGCCCCGGTTGGTAGAGACCCAGATGAATCCATCCCGATCCTCCACCAACCCATCACTTACAACATAATTGCCCGGTAACCCATCTGCTTGCCCGGCCAAGCCTGGCCCGGCCTGTCGTGGCCCGCTTCGTTTGTAAACCGTGAATTGTAGACCGTCGAATCGATTCAGTCCGTTAACGGTGCCAAACCACATAAACCCGCGCCGGTCTTTCAGGATTGCCGTAACCTGATCATTCGATAAACCTTCCTCCGTAGTATAATGCTGAAACGACACGTCAGAAGGCTGTGCCAGCAAGCCCAACGGGCTCATTAACAGCGGTAAGACTAACCACAATAACCATCGCCAGCGCATCATAAAACCAGGTTCATTATTGCCTGGTCAAAGATACGGTCTCCGGCGGTCGGTGCGCAATGCTAACCGATCGCATAAAGATGCTACTGTATCTGAAATGAAGAGGCATTCATCAAAAAAAGTAGTGGATCTGCAATGATGAAACGGGCCGATTCGGTAGCTTTCAGTTTTATACAGTAATACCCTTAAACTTATGCGAAAATTTAGTTGTGCAGTTTCTTTACTCGTGTCAATTATAGAAGTACTCACTGCGGGCAATTCGTTTGGGCAAAGCAACGATTTGTACAGCGCTGAACTAATGAATGGCCTTTCTAACAAGGGCGCCAATTTAACGAAACCCTATATTACTGCCGGTGATAGAACTTATATAGTAGGCACACAGAATGGCGATTTTCCCGATCTGGGTTCGCATGTAAAAGGAGAAATGGGGGGATTATGGATGGCACCTATAAAATTGCTGGATGGCTTCTGGTTGAAATTGACTAATGAAAAAGGAGGAGCTTCTGCCTGGTTAAAAGATGCCCGCGAGTTTATCACATATCCGTACGGTAGCAAATTTTTATATTCACCAATTCTGGATGGCATTCAGGTAGAACGGTTTCAATATTGCCCACAAGGAAAGGAGGGAATTGTGGTTACGTATACGATAAAAAATAGCACTTCTAAATCGCGGGTATTAACTGTCGATTTCGTTGCAAAAACTGACGTTAGCCCTGTATGGTTTTCAAAAGAAAATAATATAATTGATGCTACAGATTCAATTTCCTGGAACGCTAACCGATCGGTTTATTTAGCGCGGGATGTCAAAAATTCTTGGTTTACTGTCTGGGGATCATCCATTCCGGCGAGTAGTCATGCACTAAATGTTCCGACACCAACTGAAACGATAGGACTGGGCAAATCTGCCTCGTCAACGCACCGGGTGACGATTAAACCGAACGAACAGATTACGGCTGTTTTTGTAATAGCAGGCTCGACTAAAAATAGTGAATCGGCACTGGCTAGTTATGAAGCTATTTTAAAAAACCAGGATCGGTTATTGGCTGAAAAAAAGGCTTATTACGCATCTATTATAAACCGGGTTAAACTAGATATTCCGGATAAGAAACTACAACAGGTAGTCAATTGGGGCAAGGTAGATACAGAATGGTTAGTTAGTGATCTGCCAGGCATTGGCCGTTTTCTGGGAGCTGGTGCTATCGAATATCCCTGGCTTTTTGGTTGCGACAACTCTTATGCTCAACAAGGGGTAGTGGCTTTAGGGGGCCATGAACTGGCAAAGTCTACCCTCAGGACAATTAAACAGGTTTCTGAAAAAACGAATGGAAACGGACGTATCATCCACGAAATGTCGTCAAATGGGTTTGTGGGCAATAAGGGTAATACCCAGGAAACAGCCCAGTTCGCCATAGCTGTCTGGAAGGTATTTGAGTGGACAGGCGATGTGGATTTCCTCAAGGAAATGTATCCATATATCAAACAAGGCATCCATTGGTTATTGACAGATCAGGATAAAAATGGCAATATGTTTCCTGAAGGGTATGGTATTATGGAGGTTAAAGGGCTTAATGCTGAACTAGTTGACGTGGCCGTATACACGCAGCAGGCATTGGACGTTACCTCAAAGATGGCAGCTATCGTTAACGACCCTGCGGCTCAACAGGACTACGCGCAGAAAGCAACAGTCCTTAAAAATTTGGTCAATACGTTGTTCTGGGATGAAACGGAAGGTAGCTATTGCGATTTCTATGGCACGCGTGAACAGGCTATCACGACCACAAAAGGAGCCATAGAACAACTTCAACTGGAGACCAGAGCCGACAACCGTTCACATGAATTTGTCCAAAAGGAAGAGTTTTACAAGAAGCTGCTTGCCCATTTGGAAACGTTTCCCGAAGGAACACAAAAGGGGTGGTTTACGAATAAAAACTGGGTGATCAGTACGCCTATAGAATCTGGTATCGCGCCATCCGATAAAGCAATCAAACTTCTCGATAAAGTGCGTACCGAGCATACGGGTGCGTATGGACCCTACCTTTCTGCCGTGGAACGAAGAAGCATGATGACGATTGCGACCGGTGTTCAGGCTGTGGCAGAGGCTACCTATGGGCGTACCGATGAGTCGATGTGGTACGTCAATAAACTAGTGCAGACGTTTGGTCGGGTATTGCCGGGGTCTATTTCGGAAATGATGCCTGATTATGGGTGCCCGGATCAGGCCTGGACAATTTACGGACTCGCCGTGCCACTGATAACGCACGTATTCGGCGTACAACCAGATGCTTACAAAAAAACAATCACGTTTTCGCCAAATCTGCCCTCTGGCTGGGACAACATCAACGTCTCAGACCTGCCTGTTGGCAATAACCTGATTGCCTTTGCCGTAAAGAAAACCAGTAGGGGTACAGAATACGACCTCTCGTCAAAAAACGCTGACTGGAATTATACGATTAAACAGAAGGGGCTTCGCGGCAAAAAATATGTACTAAATGGCAAAACGCTGACTGCCAATTCTGACGAACTACACGTTGGAGGAAAATCCGCTATTATTCTACTGCTAAACTAACGTGTTTGATCAACAATTTAGAGAACACAGAGTTAATATTTAATAGATTATATCTCTGTGTTCTCTGTGGATAAAATTGTTTTATAAATAAGATATGGACTCAAATATTGAATTTCTCAATCCGGATGAATTATTAAAAAATCCAGCTTTCTCTCAAATTGCCATTACGAAAGGAAATGGAAGCACAATTTATATTGGCGGACAGAATGCAATAACAAAAGACCTGGAAATAATTGGGAAAGGGGATATCGCTTTACAAACAGAATATAGTTTAAAAAACATTGAAACGGCTTTACATTCCTGCGATGCAACGCTAGACGACTTGTTTAAATTGACAATTTATATTGTACAGGGTCAGGACGTGAGAAAGGGTTTTGAAGGAGCCCAAAGTTTTTTGAAAAAGCTGAGTAATCCACCTGTTATTTCTGGAATTGTTGTTGCCGGTTTAGCCAACTCAGATTACTTGGTAGAAATTGAAGCTGTTGCTTTCAAAAGAGAAAAATAATTACAGAAATATTAAGCTTTGGCCTGTGTGAGAGCCTCTTTAAAGGCAGTCACAAGCTGATCGTTTGTACGGTTTAATAAGCTATCGTTCACCATCAACTTTAGTAATCCATCGGCGTTCGCTCCTGCCAGGCCAATACGATGTTTCTGCCACAGGATTTCATTCAGTTTTTTAGCATTCACAGACCGGGACAATTGTAGATTTGATATGTTGGTACCCCCTTCAATTGCTGTGATTTTAAGATCAGGCAATTGATTAAGTCGGGCAAACAATTGGGAAGCCTGATCGGCACTACGTTTCAGGCGATCCTCCAAACCTGTCAGATGATGCAGGGCCATGGCCGCATTGGCCCAACTCATGAAGACAACACCCCCATGAATTTTGGCTAAATGTTCCATCCGGTCAATCGTTGCTTTGGGGCCACAAAGAACGGCACCGCCTGCTGCACCAAGGTATTTATAGAGGGAGATGTAGACCGTATCAAAGTAAGACGCATACTCGGCTATGGATGTGTTTGAATAGGTGGCCGCCATGTAAAGACGAGCGCCGTCCAGATGTAGTTTGTAGCCTTGCTGCCGACAGAAAGCCGCTATTTGTTTGATTTCGTTGATGGGAACAAACTGGCCATCACATCGGCGAACTGGATTTTCAATGGATACGGCGCCAATACCGCTTCTGAACACTTCGCCCTGATTGTGTTCCTCAATGGACTGCTGGAGTTCGGTTACCGTAAAATAGGCTTTCTTAGGCGCTAGTGGAATGAGCCGCTTGCCAAATACCGACTGAGCCGCATCAGCTTCGTCGCGATAAACGTGACTGGTTTCCTGAGTGAATACTTTTGTATTGTCACCGCTCAGCACTGAAATCGCCAGTTGATTGGCCAACGTACCTGAGGCCAGATAAATAGCAGCCTCTTTACCGGTGATCGTCGCAAATTGTTTGGTTAATGCA
Organism: Spirosoma arboris; assembly: GCF_009754945.1. Taxonomy (GTDB): domain Bacteria; phylum Bacteroidota; class Bacteroidia; order Cytophagales; family Spirosomataceae; genus Spirosoma; species Spirosoma arboris. The sequence continues at coordinate 86,579 of NZ_WPIN01000011.1, read as the reverse complement.
TCAATGCTACCCCCTTTTCCATAAACATCCCGCTCGATAGGTTGCGCTTGATTGATTTGCCCAAGTTTGGCAATAAAGTCAGTCGGCGAATAAATCGGCCCATCTCCCGTGAAGCGAACAGGCACCGGTTCGGGACTGTCCGACAGCCATTGTTTTGGGAACTCGTCCAGCACAGACAAGATCGGTGCGGCAGAAAGACTGGAAATACGCAGGAAGTTTCGTCTTGTGAACATAGAGATGGATGGCGGTTGTAAAGTCTAACTAAGTAGAGAACTGTTTTTTTACCTGTTGATTGTGATAGCTTCGAATATAATCACCGGGAGTTAACCCGGTAACTTCTTTGAATTGACGATTGAAATTTGACAGATTTGTGTACCCACAACTGAAGGCAATCTGACTAATGGTTTGCTTGGATTCGCGCAGATGACGGCAGGCATGTTCGATACGGACTTCATTGAGCAGGGTCGAAAACTTTTTGCGGGTATGCTGACGGAAAAAGCGGCAGAAGGCTCCTGGTGTCAGATTCGCGATATTCGCTACATCGTCCAGCGAGATTGGCGAATCGTACCGTTCAAGAATATACGAAAATACCTGTTCCAGGCGTCGGTGATCTTCGGGGCGCTGTGGTTGTTCATATGCCACCACCGACAGCACTTCCCGGGCCGGATTGGCCGCCAGATAATCCAGTATCGTTAATAGACTCAGAAATTGTTCGAATGGCCGAAGCCCTGGAATAGCGGTTAACTGTTCGGCCAGTGGATGCCCTTCCCGACTGCGAAACCGAACCCCATGCCGGGATTCCTGGAGCAGTTGGTTCAGATGCCGGGTCTCGGGTAATTCGAATACGGTTGACGCCAGTTGTTCTGGGCGAAACAGAATAGAAACTGACGTCGAGCGCCGGGTTGAATCGGGCTGAAAATACGCTGGATCACTTCGTAATACGTGCGGAAGATTCGTACCCAGCATCAGAATATCGTAGGGCATAAATCGGTCGATCTTGTCGCCGGCAATCAATGTACCCTCGCCCTCCTGGATTAGCGTCAATTGAATCTCTGGATGAAAATGCAGATGCCCATAAAAATGCGCCAGATTATCCTGCTCGATACGAAACGACCGATCATCGACAGACGGAATTTTGAACAATAAGGGCTTCATTAGTATATTTTTAACTTTTCCTTTTGTAGAAAACGTTAGGATGCTTTCTGTCATTCCGACCTTAGGAGGAATCTCAAGCTTGACTAATACGCAACGTTGAGATTCCTCCTAAGGTCGGAATGATAAAAAAATAATCCCATAATTGACTAACTATCAACACCTGGTTCATTCACGACTTACTCACGCACTAACCGCAGGCCATAAACCGGCCCCGCTGAATTGTTCGGTTTGGCCTGAAGCTTAATAGTAACGGACTCTTTCCCTTTCGTCAATTCCGCGGGAATCGTATACGAAATATCGTAGAAGCGACTTTCCTTGTACTTGTTCAGGTCTTCACTGGCAATCACTTTATCATCGACCAGTACCTCGAACAGCCGTCCCCGATTATCCATTCCCCAGTACGTACCAATCAGGATGTTCTGCGCATTCGGGTCGGTTTTCATGGTAAACGTCATGGAGCTACCACCATTGGCTACCCGGAATTTGCGGGTGTGATCTTCGCCTGTTTCCAGCTTATCGCCCGTGAAGTTGTGATCACGTTCGGGCTGCATTTCACCCACCCGCAGCAAATCGACGGTACGGCGTTCCAGGTCTGCGGCTTCTCGGCGTTTTTGCTCGTAAACAGCCTGCTGCTTTTTCCAACTTTCGGGCGTAAATACGTCCCAATACACCGTGTAATAATTTGCCTGAAGTTCGTAAAACGGTTTCAGCTTTACGGCTGATTGGGTGCCTGTATTGGTCGTTTCAAATTCAAGTGGCTGGCTATCAGGTTTGAGCCACTGATTTGGGTCGGTGTTATTGGTCACGAATACAGGAACGCCCTGCATCGGATCAGGTTCTTTGGCTCCTAAATCGCCCGCTAACAGGACTGGGCCATAGAAAAAGGCCTGCCGGGCCGGATTGTCTGGCATGGCAACGTAGCGCAGATTAGCCGGGAGTGTAAATTCGATTTTGTCGCCGGTTTTCCACTTCCGGGCAATCACTACGTATCCTTCTTCGATCCGGGTAGTCGACACGGATTTGCCGTTGACTCGAACGGTCATCTCGCCGTTAATCCAGCTAGGTTTACGAATCCGAATCGGTACAGCAATAGCTTTGTCGGCCTGAACGGTCAGTGATACCGTGGGATCGGTGGGGAGATTCGATGTCATCGTCAGACGCAATCCTTTCTCGGTCCAGTTCAGCTCCGATGGTATAAAGAGGTTAACATACAAGCTACCGTCAGCCCCTTTGAAATAGATGCTCTCCCCATACTTGACGTGGTTTTCCATACCCGAACCTACACAGCAGGTAAAGCTTTCTTCCTCATCGCTGAAATGCTTTCGGGTACCCATCCGCAAGGGGACAAAATAGCACACCATGCCCGTTTTGTGGTTTTGCGACGCCAGAATGTGGTTGTAAAGACCGCGTTCGTAGAAATCCATGTACGAAGAACTGGGATGTAGCGCAAACAAATGCCGGGTTAGCTTCAGCATGTTGTAGGTATTGCAGGTCTCCATTGTGTTGTCGGTCAGCTTATCGTTGAGCTGGTCGGGCGTACTCAGGTATTCATAATTGCTGTTGCCGCCCGGTGCGTAGGTATGATGATTGACAACCGTATTCCAGAAGAAATCCGACATAGCAAAATCGTTCTGATTGCCCGTCAGTTCGTAGCGCCGAATAGTACCAATCAGCTTGGGAACCTGCGTGTTGGAATGCCGACCCGGTAAAATGTCCTTATGAACCGCCAGCGAATCCAGAATACGTTTGTCATGAAATTTGTAGGATAGATCGAGGTACTTTTTGTTGCCCGTCAGCGAATACGTGTTCACCAGCACATCGTTCATGCCGCCGTATTCGCAGAGCAGCATTTTCTGAATCTGTTCGTCATTCAGATTTTTAAGAATCTCACCCGCCCAGTCTGCCATACTTACGTTGACTTTCAGGGCTTTGTCATTGGTACAATACAGATAGGCATCCAGCAAACCCGCCATCACTTTATGCACGGTGTACCAGGGCGACCAGGCTCCATTCAGATCGAATCCCCGCGAGCGAATAATGCCCTGCGACACTTCGGCAAATACGCTGTCTTCGCGCGGAATGGCTCCTACGTACCCCGTTTTCCGAGCTTGCTGGCATTCGGCCAGTTCATCAACGATGTAGTTGACTCGTTTTAAATATTCGGGATCGTTACTGGTGGTATACTGAAGCGCACAGGCCGACAGGTAATGGCCAAGAGTGTGTCCCGCCAGGCCCGATGATTCCCAGCCACCGTATTTCTCCGCTTTGGCCTTTAATCCCGAATGCACCCGAAACTCTGAGAGTAGCCGATCAGGTTTGAGTTCCAGCAGGTAGCGCGTGTCCGCTTCCATCGCCCGTTTAAATGGACTGTCGAGCAGTTTAACAGCTCCGAGCGGAAAGGCATACGCTTTGATGGACACCACAGGTTTCACTTTTACGGTTGGATTATCCTGTTCAGGGGCATAGGACTGGCTGAAGCCTATTGCCGCTAGAAGCGATAGCGTAATCGTGACAACTAGTTTTTTCATGGTTGTTTTATCAGGAATGGGAAGCCTCAAGTTCTCGCTTGGCTTCGCCGAGTGAGGGCTATTTTTTGACGGCCTCTGGCCGGTAGACTACTATAAAACGGGCCGGAGGCCCTTGAAATAATAATCCTCACTCGGCGAAGCCAAGCGAGAACTTGAGACACAGACCGAGGATACGCTGTCTGCCCTTTCAAGGGATTTAGTTTTAGTCATGGCCTACCGACCATTCAATGATGCCGCTGGCTGCTTCTTTGGGCAATTGTACCTGCATGCGTAGCGCACCCGTTTGTACCGGTTCGAAGGCAATCTCGTCAAACTTGTCTTTGGTGACCGTGTAAGGTTTTTTGATTTTTACTTCCTGCCAGTCGCCGGCTGCAGTCTGGTAAAGCAATTTCCAAGAATCCGGAATCCGGCATCCTCCCCACGGACTGTCATCGAACCAGTACACTTTGGCCGACGAAACCATAGCGGGCTTTTCGAAGGTATACTGAACCCATTGCAGGGTATCTTTTTTCGGCCACCAGTGGTAATACAAATTGTCTCGATCATTCGAGTTTTTCGGCGTATCCTGATCATTCAACGCCATCAGCGCCTTGGTTTTATGCGAAGCCGAAATCGTACTGGTTGAGGCAATCGTTGGGACAGGCGTTGGCTTAGCCGCCGTCGGTTTGGTGGCCAGCCAGACGGCCATCTCGCCGGTGCCCCGGTTGGCCCAGGCGTAGTATGGAATCGCCGTGAGTTTGGCCGGGCTGGTTTCAATCTCGTTGTTCAGTCCCCGCTTTACTTTCTGTACATCGCCCGTAATCAGTTCAATGCTGCCTAGTGAGCTGGCGCTAAACTCAGCCTGTAACGGCGCATTATCGGGAACGATCAGATCGAGAACATGGCCATCTGGCGAATCTGACCACTCGGCACAATAAACGATTGGGCCCCGTTCCAGCGCTATTTTGTCCTGATCGGCTTTCACGTTAGCGCTGGCCTCCACCCGGCGAATATCCATAGGCAGCGACAGTCGAACGACGTCTCCTTTCTTCCACGACTGGCTGATAATAGCATAACCATTTTCCAGTTTGTAAGAAACAGGTTTGCCATTGATCGTTAACGTGACAGGCGTTTTTTCCTGACTGGCAAACGAATACAAATTACCCGGAACCGGCTGATTCTGCGCCCAACCCGGAATTCGAATAGCCAGTTCAAACGCTTTCGTTTTGGCTGGATTCACCGTAAACGCGACGTCGCCATTCCAGGGGTATTTTGTCTCCTGGGCCACGGTAACGGCAGTACCGTTGAGCGTAATCGTTGCCGTGCTGTTAATGAATAGATTAGCGTAGAGCCGATCTCCCCGTTGCGCATAGACATAGCCCGGCACCGACGGAATGAACCGGCACACATTACTGGGGCAGCAGGCACAGCCAAACCACGCACTACGGGCATGTTGTCCTTTCGATTCGAGCGGATTAGGGTAGAAAAACCGGTCGCCACTGAGCGATACACCCGAGAGCATTCCGTTGTAGAGTGTTCGCTCCAGTACATCATAAAATTTGGCATCACCGTGGAGCAGAAACAGGCGTTGGTTCCAGTAGATGTTGCCAATAGCCGCGCAGGTTTCGTTGTAAGCCGCCATGTTAGGAAGGTCATAGGCTTTGCCAAATCCTTCGTGGCCACCCTCGGCACCAATGCCGCCCGTTATGTAATATTTGTCATCGACGACATCGTTCCAGATGTGGTCGATAGCATTCAGATAGGCTTTATCGCCTGTAATGGCCGCTACATCGGCCATACCCGAATACATGTAAGTAGCCCGGACCGCGTGCCCAACAGCTTCCGTTTGGTCAATAACCGGCTTGTGATCCTGACTGTACTCCTTGCCTTTACCGCGTACATCGAGCAGGAATTTCGCCAGATTCAGGTATTGTTGTTTGCCCGTCGTTCGGTACAGTTTCACCAATCCCATCTCCACAATCTGATGGCCGGGGGCGTAATGGAGTTTACCAGGGCCAAAATCCTTGACCAAGAGATCTGCGTTTTTAATCGCAACATTGAGCAACGATCGTTTACCCGTCGCCTGATAATGCGCCACGGCCGCTTCGAAAAGGTGACCGCTATTATAGAGTTCATGGCTCAAGTCCGACTCTTTTTCCCAGCGTTTCAACCCCGACCAGGGATGTGGGTGCAGTGGGTCGATGGTTCGGGCCGTATAGAGGTATCCGTCAGGCTCCTGCGCCCGCGCTACATAATCGATCAATGAATCGATGCGGGATTCCAGCTTTTTGTCTGGAAAGGTCTGGAGCGAATAACTGGCCCCTTCAATGATTTTATAAATATCGGTATCGTCGAAGGGAAATTCGGTGCAGAATTTACTACCCTGCTTCAGATGTCCGGCGATGAGAAAGTTATCGACCCGCCCCGTGCTGTAACAATGCTTGAGGGCAATCGGAATAGTAACGTCATGATTGAGCCGAATGCGGGGTGCCCAAAACTGGTCGGTTACCTTTACCGACGTAAACGGCACAGGCTGAATTGGATAATCGCCACCCGATTTAGGCTGAGCGTATCCTGCTACCAGTAGGGTGGATAACATCAGTACCAGCCCTGTTTTTAGTCGATTTATAAACATGTGCAATGAGCGTCTTTCGTTAGCAAAATAGTATCAGCTTCGTTAAGTTTCTGACGGTTTAACCTACGTAAGGCCGGAGTGGATAGTGTTTCCAGATAGGTGTCGTACAGCTCAGTAAACGCCTGATACGTTACCCAATAGATTCAGTCAGTGTACTAAGGTAAGTAAATTATACAACGAAGATAGTAGCCAGGATCGGCCTCCATTGCGCACTAGTTAGCAAGTACTGATAGTTTTTTAACAAGTACGAAAGTTACTTCATTTAGATACACAATAGAATGATTTAATTGCCATAGAATTAGTGGTCATTCAACTCAAACACCAACAGTTGTTTGGTGATGAACATAGATCAGCAAATATAAACCGTAACTACGCTATGCAAACCAAGACCGAACCAACAACGGAATTTGTGCCGCGACTGGGTTTACTGGATGCCACGATGATTGTGGCTGGGTCCATGATCGGATCGGGCATTTTTATCGTTTCTGCCGAGATAACCCGCAGCGTCGGTGGGGCTGGCTGGATGCTGTTTATGTGGTTGCTGGCCGGTATCATAACGGTAATTGCCGCCGTTAGTTATGGGGAGTTAGCTGCCATGTTCCCCAAAGCCGGTGGTCAGTACGTATACCTAAGGGAAGCGTATAATCCGCTGGTTGGTTTTCTATACGGCTGGTCGTTTTTCGCTGTTATTCAAACGGGTACGATTGCTGCCGTGGGGGTCGCTTTTGCCAAATTCACCGCCTACCTGATTCCAGCCTTCAGCGACACCAACATTTTGCTTGAAGCGGGCTTTTTTCGGCTATCGGCGGCTCAATTGGTAGCGATTCTAGTAATTACCCTGCTGACGTACATTAATAGTCGCGGGGTGAAAGACGGGGCTGCGCTGCAAACCTTTCTGACCATCATAAAGCTGGTGTCACTGTTCGGGCTAATTATCTGCGGCTTCATCTGGGGCGCTCGCTCCGATATCTGGGAGGCTAACTGGCAAAACGCCTGGAGTCTGTCGAGCCTGACGCTAACGGGCGACCAACTGTCGTACACCCCACTAGCTGGTTTGGCGGCTTTTGGCGCGATTGCCATTTCAATGAAAGGAACACTCTTTTCGAGCGACTCCTGGAACAGCATCACATCCATCGCCAGCGAAGTGAAACGGCCCGAGCGTAACATTGGCCTGAGTCTGGTCCTGGGCACGTTGGTGGTAACCATTATTTTCATCCTGACCAATGTGATGTATCTGGCGGTAGTCCCCCTGAAAGCCATTGCTTTTGCTCCCAGCGATCGGGTTGGTGTGGTGACGGCTGATTATATTTTTGGCAGCAGCGGCACCGTCATCATGGCCATTATGGCGATGATCTCTACGTTTGGCTGCAACAATGGCCTGATTCTGTCGGGTGCCCGCGTCTATTACATTATGGCGAAAGACGGGCTGTTTTTCCAGAAGGCCAGCGTCCTCAACAAGAATGATGTACCGGGTTATAGCCTCTGGATGCAGTGTATCTGGGCTAGTGTTTTGTGCCTCACAGGTGAGTACAACAACCTGTTGGCACTGGTCATTTTCGGGGTGTTGTTATTTTACATTCTAACCATTCTGGGTATTTACCGCCTGCGCTGGAATCGCCCTGAATTGCCACGACCGTATAAGGCTCCGGGTTACCCATTTCTGCCCGCCGTTTATGTAGTCATCGCATTCGCATTGGCGGTGCTGCTGCTCATTTTCGAGACGCGTTATACGTTGCCGGGCCTGGGCATTATTCTCCTGGGAGTTCCTATTTACTATGTACTTATTAGTCGGCAGGGTAAGGCGTAATCTATTCCCCCTCACGGCAGCGGCCGACCGTCCCAACCCCTCTCCCAAAACGGGAGAGGGGCTAAAAAATAGAATTTGAAAATTCTAATCCTTTGAAAAACAAGGGAGAAACTATGAATCCTAAACGAATGCAGGTAGCCACCCAATGGTCGTCAGTCTATGTATGGCTATTAACGTTCTTTTTGCTGTTAAACAATATCGTTGCTAAGGCACAGACGTCGGCGAGCAATTGGCATTTCGATGTAGCGATGGCGCAACCGGCCACGCATATGTATCATGTTACGTTTCGGTGCCCGACTGGAAATGTACCGACGCTGACATTAAAAATGCCCGCCTGGACACCCGGCTACTACCAGATGATGAACTATGCAGCCAATGTTGACAATGTTCGGGTTACAGATGAATCGGAAAAAGCCCTTGCCTGGAAAAAAACTGGAAACAGCACCTGGGTAGTACAGACTGGCTCGGCGAAGCAACTGGTGTTTACCTATGACGTAAAGGCAACCCGCAACTTTGTCGCGAGCCCTTACCTCGACGAGAATAAGGGTTATATCTCACCCGCCGGGTTGTTTGTTCACGTGGTTAATCAACTAAAGCAGCCCGTTACCATCACGCTTCATCCCTCCACCGAATGGCCTGACCTGATTGCTACTGGTCTGGACTCAATTCCTGGGCAGCGTCATACGTTCACAGCGCCCGATTTCGATGTATTATATGACAGTCCGATTCTGATGGGTAAACTGGAGCAACTACCCGCATTTACTGTTGGTGGTGTGCCGCATTATTTTGTTGGCTATAATATGGGTGATTTCGACCGGCAGCAATTCATCGCCGATCTGAAGAAAATCGTGGAAAGCAGTGTGGCCGTTATTGGCGATATTCCCTACAAACACTATACGTTTCTGGCCATCGGACCGGGTGGTGGCGGTATCGAACATTTAAATTCGACCTCCATCAGTTTCAGTGGAGCGGGCCTGGATAAACCGGCGGGTCGATTGCGGATGTATAGTTTTCTGACCCACGAATATTTTCACCACTACAACGTCAAACGCATCCGCCCCATCGCCTTAGGCCCATTCGACTACGAACACGAAAACCGAACCAACATGCTTTGGGTATCAGAAGGACTTACGGTCTATTATGAATACCTGATTCTGCGCCGGGCGGAACTAATGTCACAGGACGACGTGCTCAACACCTGGCAATCTATGATGACCTCGTTTGAGAATAAGCCCGGCCGGTTGCATCAATCGGCAACCCAGGCCAGTTACGAAACCTGGGAAGACGGTCCCTTTGGCCGAACTGGCGATGACGCGTATAAGAGCATTTCGTACTACGAAAAGGGAGCAATTTTAGGTGTTTTGCTGGATTTGACCATTCGGCACGCGACCCAGAATAAGAAGTCGCTCGATGATGTCATGCGAACGCTCTATCAGACATACTATCGAACCCAAAATCGGGGCTTTACAGATGATGAATTCCGGTCGGTTTGCGAAAAAACGGCGGGAACATCGCTGGCTAAGGTTTTCGAGTATACCTCAACCGTGAAGCCTATTGACTACGCCAACTACCTGGCTTATGCAGGCCTGAACCTGACAGACAATGTACAGGCACAACCGGGTGGCTGGCTGGGCGTTGCAACAAGGGCAAAAGGAGACAGTGTGTTCGTGACCAGCGTTGACTGGGAATCGCCTGCCTGGAAAGCTGGCGTACGAACCGGGGATCAATTGTTACTGATTGATGATCAGGTTGCTACAGTAGCGGCTATTCAGGCACTGAGCCAGACGAAAGTCGCCGGTGATACCGTAACGCTACAATTGTTGCAACAAGGGCAGCCCGACACAAAATCAATTCAACTCGGCACAAAAAAGGTTCGGCAGCTGAAACTAACCCGGCAATCTGCTCCAACGGCGCTCCAATCGGCAATATTGGCAGATTGGCTACGAGGTACTCATGCGTCTTTGAAGCCTAAGCATTAATCAACCCTACACTACTGACACAAAAAATGAATAGGATACATCAACGATTTTTAGGCTGTTCGCTACTGATTGCGAAGCTGTTGCTGGTAGGCAGTCTGATGGCTCAGCCTAATCCACTCAGCAGTGTGAACCCGCAGAGTAGTGATGTGCACCATCTACTAACCCAGTATTACGCCGACTTTGGCAGCCTGAGTCGATTTTATACAATAACCGGCTCTCCTGAGCGTCGGGAGCGGTTTCAAAAACTGGATACTGAGTATTTGAAGCAGCTAGAGCAACTGAATTTTGATCGGATGAACACCGATAGCCGAGTCGATTATCTACTGTTTCGGCGGGATTTGCAGGAACAGCTCCATAAGCTAGCCGACGAAGCGACGGAACGAGAACAAATTAAAGCCTGGTTTCCCTTTGCCGACACGATTTATGCCGCTGAGAAATTACGTCGTCGGGGGCACGTTCTGGATGCCCGGCAACTTGCTCAGAGTCTGGCAGGTATCGGTCCTCAGATTCGAAAGATTCAACCCGAAATTGACAAGAACACGAAGTTGGATGGGGCGTTGCTGCGACGGGCCGAACTAACTGCCGATGGGCTCCAGAAAGCCTTGAAAAGCATTTACACCTTCTACAATCACTATGATCCGGATTTTTCGTGGTGGATACCTGAGCCATACCAGAAAGCAGATAGTGTACTGACGGCCTATACCTCCTTTTTCCGAAAGAAGAGCCGGGAAGCAGCGCCGGTTAAGGATGATGGCAGTGGCATTGCAGGTGTAGCCGTTGGTAGAACGGAATTACTGCGCCAATTGCAAAACGAAATGATTGCCTACTCGCCCGAGGAATTGATCGCTATGGCCAACAAGGAGTTTGCCTGGTGTGACCGCGAACTCCTCAAAGCCTCGCGCGAAATGGGCTTTGGCGATAACTGGAAAGCGGCTCAGGAAAAAGTAAAAAACAGTTACGTACCCGCTGGCAAACAGCCTGAGATGATTCTTCGCTTATTGGACGAATCGGTCGCGTTTTTGAAAGCAAAAGACCTAATTACTATTCCACCTATTGCCGAAGAAACCTGGCGAATGACCATGATGTCGCCGGAGCGGCAATTGGTCAACCCGTTCTTTTTAGGGGGCGAGTCTATTCAGATTTCATACCCGACTGAGGGCATGAAACATCCCGACAAACTGATGAGCATGCGGGGCAACAACCCTCATTTTTCGCGCGCAACGGTACATCATGAATTGATTGCCGGGCATCACTTGCAGAGCTTCATGAACAATCGCTACAAAACGTACCGTAGTTTCGATACTCCGTTCTGGATCGAAGGCTGGGCATTGTACTGGGAAATGCTGCTGTGGGATCAGGGCTTTCCACAGTCGCCGGAAGATCGGATCGGGATGCTATTCTGGCGGATGCACCGGTGCGCCCGAATTATTTTTTCACTCAATTATCACTTGGGCAAATGGGGACCTCAGCAATGCATCGACTTCCTGGTCGAGCGGGTTGGGCATGAGCGGGCCAATGCTGAGGGCGAAGTTCGGCGTTCGTTTGTTGGGGGCTATCCTCCTCTTTATCAGTTGGCTTATATGACGGGCGGGTTTCAGTTTCTGGCACTAAAGAAAGAACTGGTCGACAGTGGCAAAATGACGCATAAGCAATTTCATGACGCCGTCCTGCAAATCAATTCGATGCCCATTGAAATGATTCGTGCCATCCTGACAAATCAGCCATTGCCGAAAGACTTTAAAACCAAGTGGCGGTTTTATGATTTGCAATCATAGCTACTAGTCAATGAGTTAACTGAGTGAGAAGCCTTTTAGGCATTCATCAGTCAATAATCCACACTCAGTAACCTTATTCTTGTACTCAGCATCTTTCATTTTCTAGCTCAACAGTCTCATGGCAACTTTGTCTCACCGAATCGCCAACGCAGTTGCACCGGCGATCCGGTTAAACGAGACAAAGAAACAATTACGACTAAAGCCATGAAAAAAGTAGTTATTCTGATGTTGGGACTGGTAGCCAGTTCAGCATCGTTCGCTCATCAATCGACGACTCAACCTACAGCCGCCCAGGCCCGCCTGGTGATGACCGCCGAGCATAAAATCAAACTTTATGTTCAACCTCTTCAAACCAAAGGGCAGCTTGCTATCTGGGATGCCAATGGTCAATCTGTCTATACCACAACCGTAGCCCTACAAAATGGACTGAGTCAACAATTCGACTTCTCAAACTTAGGCGCTGGTACCTACAAGATGACGATTGCAACGGGCACAGAAACCCTGACCAAGACGTTTGTCGTGCAAGCCAATCCCAATGAAAGCTTTATCGTTCAGGAGGTTTAATCGATAGTATAGGCTAAAAGCTAAACTGGGAAGATCAGGTTATCCGAAAAATCCCGTTAACTGGATAACGTAACCAGCGCTTTTACGAGCTTGTCCAAGTCCGAATGCGTGTTATAGATATGGGGTGAAATGCGCAAATTGCCCACCGAGGCACAGGCTATACCGTAATCACTGTATAATTTCTGGAACAGATCTGCCGATGGTTTGCCCGGTATCGACACGGTTACAATACCTCCGCTCATCTGGGCGGATAGGGGAGTGATGAACGAAGCCTGAGGAATCTGTTTCTGTATCGATTCTTTCAAATAAAGCGTCAAATGGCGAACCCGATCTTCAATGGTTTTGCGGCCAATTTTCTCGTGAAAATCAAGAATGGCGGGCAGGGCTGAAGTCGTAGGATCGTTACGCTGGCCCAGTAGGCATATTTTTTTGTCGACGGTCTGGGTATCATCGTGCCAACCCACGCCAATTACACTGGGCCACAGCTTGGCCAGATGTTCTTTTTTGCTAAACAGAATTCCATTTTCCAGAGGGCCCATCAGCCATTTATGCGTGCTGGCTGTATAAAAATCGCACCCCATGGTCTTAAGATCAAGCTCCATAAATCCAAAAGACTGAGCGCCATCAACCAGTGTCAAAATGCCCCGACTACTGGCTAACTGACACAGTTCTTTAGCGGGTAGCATCAGTCCCGTTGAGTTGGAAATATGCGAAAAAGTGATCAGTCTGGTTTTGGGAGTGATGGCTTGCTGGAAGGGGGCAATTAGATCCTGGGTGGTGGTAAAACCAGCAGGAATACTAACTTTCTTGACCGTGAAACCTTGCCGTTTGGCTTTCTGCTCCCAGGCCAGACCATTCGTCGGATGATTCTGGTCCCAGATGATGATTTCATCGCCCGCTTTAAAATCAAGCCCATTGACCAGCATGTTATTACTTTCGGTCGTATTGCGGGTAATACCGACTTCGGCGCTGCTGACACCGATAAACTGGGCTAATTTCTCCAATGCCAGCTGACGCCTGGCTTCAAATTGGGATCGATTTTGAAACGAGACATCTTTTTCTAAACTTGTTGCCGTCACCCGGATCAGATCGGTAATGAATTGAGGTCTAGGACAGAGGTTGGCTGCGTTGACCATCATCAGATTAGCCGGTACAGCAAACTGCTCCTTAATGGTCTGCCAATAGGCCTCATCGACTACTTGTGGCGAATCTGACAGAAAGCCTGGGTGCGTGGCAGCTTCAGCAGATTCTACAAGCAGGGGTTGCGTTAAGGCAGCTACTGAGCCGGCCATTAATCGTTTTAAAAATCCGCGTCGTTTTGAGGAAAGGTTCATTGATGTCAGGTTGATTTTAGTTTAAACAGGTGTAATTGGGACGCACTATAAACAATGACATGATCGATTCGAGCCGAAGCGCATATCGAATGAATTGATTTCCAGAGGCTCAGGGCTCAATATAACCAATATCGATTAAATTGCTTTATCTATCTGGTAGGGGCACTTTCCTTTACCCCTAACGGATTCCTATGGCCTTACCTGGTAAAAATTCGAGTCAATCCCATAACTGGATATTGACAGCCATGATTCTGGCTTCCAGCATGGCTTCCATTGATGCCTCTGCCCTCAATGTTGCCCTACCTGCCATTCAGCGGAGTCTGAAAGCCGATGCAACCCAACTGGTCTGGGTCGTCAATGCCTACGCCCTGATGCTGGCTGCTCTGATTCTGGTGGGCGGTGCACTAGGAGATCACCTGGGACGAAAGAAAATAATGCTCATCGGCATCAGTTTATTCGTTGCCTGTTCAGCCGCCTGCGCAGCGGCTCCGTCTATCGAGTGGCTGATCGCGGCACGCACCGGGCAGGGACTGGGTGGTGCCTTATTGATACCCGGAAGTCTGGCCATTATTACGGCCGTGTTTGCCGATAAGCAGCGCGGCAAGGCCATTGGCACCTGGTCGGCCGCTGGTGCCCTGACCAGCGTGGCTGGGCCTTTGCTGGGTGGATTGCTGGCTGGAGAAGGACTCTGGCGGGTCGTTTTTTTACTGAACTTACCCCTTGGTTTGGCTGCCCTGGGGATTATTTACTGGAAAGTCCCCGAAACCCGGGATGAATCTACTAAAGGCACTATCGATTACATCGGGGGTGGATTGTCCTCCCTTGGCCTGGCCGGTTTAACGTATAGTTTTACCATGTGGTCGACACTGGGACCCGATCAGCCGGCTGTTTATGGGACGTTGATCGGCGGTCTGATCAGTTTGGCCGCCTTCGTCTGGTTTGAGACGCGACAGCAGGAACCGCTGGTACCCATGTCGTTATTCCAGGTGCACACGTTTGCGGGCACCAACCTACTGACTCTGTTTTTATATGGAGCCCTAAGTATAGTTTCCTTTTTCCTGTCGCTTAATTTGGTGCAGCTCCAGGGGTATCGACCTGCTCTGGCGGGACTGGCCTTTATTCCACTGCCCTTGCCGCTCATCTTGCTTTCCCGCTGGGTAGGAGATTTGTCAGATCAGTATGGTCCCCGACGACTGTTGATCTTGGGGCCGACTGTTACCGGTCTTGGCTTCTTAGGACTGTCACTGATAGGCCTCACTAGTGGACCTACTGACTATTGGTTCACCTTTTTACCCGCTGTGCTGACGATTGGTGCTGGCCTGACACTAACGGTGGTGCCGCTAACCAATACGGTCATGGGCTCGGTGGCGAGCCATTATGCAGGAACTGCTTCAGGTATTAACAATGCTGTTGCTCGTGCCGCTGCCGTATTAGCGCTGGCTGTGGCCGGTTCGGTGGTCCTGGCTACCTTCAGCTATCAGCTAGGTGAACAAATCCAGACCTTGCATTTGCCCGCGAGTGTTGAAGCTGCCTTACAGGCGAAGTCGAATCTACTGGGCGCTACCCCCATTCCAACTGGAATCGCTACAACTAATCGACCTTTGATACACCGAGCTATTCAGGTGGCCTTCCTGCATAGTTTTCAGGTGATTATGTGGGGATGTACAGGATTAGCCTGGTTAAGCGCAGTCATGGCCGCTTTTTGGGTAGCACCCTACGCAACCAAGCTGCCTAAAAAAACGCCATAGAATTAGTTTGTTTTACTGACTCAATAGGAGCTCACCTTCATTGTCAAGTGTCACTTTCACAGGTGATTCATAAATGATTCGTTGTGCTTTTGCCTTGTAATTTTGAGGTACGGTAACTGCATGTCTAATATGCACGTCATCCGTTTCAGTTGGTACCTGACCAAAAGACCATATACCTGGATCATTCCATGCGCCGGAATTAATGGTATAAAACCCACTTTCCAACGACACAATTGGACTTAGGCTACCCGTAGTTGTATTGGAAGGGCGAATGCGATAGGAATAAGCAATTCCTGCTCTGGCGCTGGTATCTGTAAATGTAGTCACATTAGGCCCCACACCACTAATGGCCACAAGATCCGTTTGAGGGGAGGATCGTTCGATGAAATAGCCCATCTCATTACTGGCATTATCCTGCCAGGTAAGTACCACCGAAGTTGCTGTAGGAGTGACAGATAGATTCGTGGGTGAAGCTACATTCGTGGGTGGACAATCGAGCGTGCAATTCATATAATGCTGTCGCATATACAACGCTTCCTGCATACGTTCAACTTGCCCAGGCGTAAACTTATCGTCACGACAGCGGGCATAATACGGATAGTAGGACATAAAGTTATCAACTAGTGGCGTATATAAATCTCCATTTGCATCGGTAATGGTGCCGGTATATGTCACGCAGAAATTGTTGGTCTCAATGGTTGCGCCCGGCAGGTTGTAAGGGTCAGCAGGCGTATCGCAGATAAGGTCTCCAGCGGTAGAACAGTTCGCGCCTGCACCCCGCGTAACCAACTCATCAGTCGAGCGATTGGGGCTGAATGTGTGATAAAGAAAAAAGTTATGTCCCAGCTCATGAGGCATTGTATAGTTGGCTATGCCAATAAGCTGGCCCTCTACATTATAGTGATTAGTAGAAATATAAGAGCGTGTCGATATTAGGTCATCGTAAGGATAATAGCCAAATCCAGAGATTGTTGTAGAGAAATTGAAATAATACTGATTCAGGGCATTCCTGACGTCAACCAACAGGTTTCGGTCCCGATTTTGATCAAAATCAGTATACGCATCATCATTATCAACATAGTCAGGGGTATCGCCACAGAAGTAAAATTGGATACCGGTTCCATTTAGTAAAAAATAGTGATTCGTTCGAGCCATCGCAAAATTGAGAGCCGTCAGGTCGAAACCTCCTGACCCGTTGCTTGTCCGAAAAATATGGGGTCGGATCGGTACGTAAGTGATGGAAGAAGCAGTTGGAAGGCGGGACGATTTTTTGAGCTGAAGGACGAAGTCGAGTTGCTTCTGAAGGCTTTGTTTTTGCTGGGTGGTCAATTCAGGAATTGTACAAACAGGTAGTTTTTGGGGGAGGGTAGGCTGTGCAAATGCTGCAATAAATCCGGTTAACCATAGTCCAAATCCTAAAAAGAACCCCCACCGAATGGTCAATGTCGTCATTGTGTTACGTTGAGTTAAGTTTATAACTAGAGTGAATTCTCGCGTATAAACTCATTCTCAATAGTGAACTACTCTCTATATACGTAAATTTTTTGTTGATTTAAATAGGTTTTTTCGTAGCCAGATCAGGCCCACTAAAGCAATACTGGTGTGAAGAGTAATTAATACGGGTGTGCCCATAATCCAGGGAGTTGCCAGGAAGCCTCTGGTTAAAAGGGAGTTCAATCCCGTTAGTACATAAATCAATAAGAAGAGCAAAGGCAGCGTTAAAAATCCAAGTAGATAAAGCCAGGCTCGTCGGTTAGTCAGCACCTTATAGGCTTTGATGATCGGGGGTAAACCAAGGCACAACACCAAAACCGAACAGATTAAAATCATCTGCGTACGACTGTAATCAGCTTTAAGAAAATGTCTGGTCACCACCATTTCATCGCCACCACCCATCATCACATTACTGATCCTGCCAAAGGGAATATTGGCAAAAACCAATGAAAAGCCTAGGAGGGTTTTATTGGATGGCTTAGCACTCAACCAAATCATTCCCAGCCACATAAGTGCAAAAGACGCTAAAGGGCCAGCCAGTGTGGCGACCCACCAAAGTGGATGATTTTCAGGGCAACCTTTACACAAAGACCAAACATTAAAGTCGCGTGGTCCCCAGCAGCCACAAATGAAATACCCAACAACAATATGCACTGTTTCATGAAGTTCTAACAGGACAATCAGCAACAGAAGGAATGTAAGTACGTACGAAAATGAGAGTTTGATGTGCATCTAAACTGACTGAATGGGGATATTGAGGAAAATGTAGTCATTGAAGCAGCTTATTTTCGTTCTTTTTTCGTCAGCGGTCAGTATTTTTCAGGAATGGTAGGTGAGATTGAGCGTGACAGGCTGACGCTCGGAAAGACTATCCGAAAAGTTGTACCTAGGTGTACTATACTTTCAACTTCGATAGTCGCGCCCAGTTTTTCAGTCAGTGATTTTACGATAGACAGTCCCAGACCCGATGAACCTTCGTTATTAGTAGGCTGAGCCGATAATCGCTGGAATCGCTTGAAAAGTTTGACTCGGTCGTCGGGCGATATACCAGGCCCTTCGTCTTTGATGGCAATCCTTAGCTGATGGTTCACTAGCTCGGTTTGCACATGCACACTCCGGCCAAATGGCGAAAACTTCAGTGCGTTACTGATCAAATTATCCAGAATGCGAACCAGCGATTTAGGATCTGAATGGAGGATAACTGGCGGATGGTTGCGCTCAATATGAAGTGAAATTTCTTTCTGATAAGCCTGTGCTAAAAAGCTATCGACAACCATATCGATCAGATTATCCAGTTCAATATCTTCCGTTTCTATGGGCTGATTAGTAGTAGCCAGACTGTTGAAATAAACAATGCTATCGATCAGATTAAGGCCACGTTTAATCGTTTTCTGACCATGTTCGATACTTTCAGTTTGCTCATCATTCAGCGGCCCAATCATAGGCAGGAAGCTAAAAACAAAACTGATCGTGGATAGGGGAGACTTTAAATCATGTGCGATTACACTGATAAGGTTTTCAATTTCCAGGTTGGCGTCGGAAAGTTGCTGATGTTTAAGATACAGTTCAGTTACGTCATTGAATAACCAGATTCGGCCCTTGAAATAAGGGGAAAAAATAGGTTTTGTAAAAACAGATAATACCTTTTCGGGAAATGTCCAAATCCACTCTTTACTGACAAAGGTCGGATTACTAATCAGTTCCGAAGCTGTTTGGTTAATGGTGTCCTTATTAAGCGCACGATTTCGGAGCTGGAGCATACCTACCGATAAACTGGCCGATGATGGGCGGAGGTCACCTGCTTCCAGATTCAATAACTCAAGAGCCGATGGATTGACCCAGTTTATGTCTTCGGCTTCATTAATGAGCACAATTGCCTGCGGAACCACCCCAAACAGGAACCTATATTGCTGATCCAGCGCAATTTGCTGGAACGATAGAGTGCAGATCAATATTTTATCACCCAACCTATAGAGGGCATTCTCAATGTCACTCGCTGAGAATGCAGGCTGTTTGGTCCAACCTACTACAATCCAGCCTTTAAATGTATAATTACGTAAGCGAAAACCAGCGACATAGGAATAAACGCCCAGTAATTCTTTCAATGCCCGGCGAGGCACAAAATCTAGTTCAAGAAAAAACGATGTTGATTGGGTTAAGTCGTTGAATTGAGTGGGATTGACATAGGAAGCCGTCAGTTTAGGATTGGTGGAATACAGTACGGCGGCTGTCCATTCATCTCGTTCCTGTATAATGTAGCAGACATCTGCACCTAGAAAGGGAAGTAGTTCCGATGCATAGGCCTCCAATAACTTCGGACCAATTTCAGTCTCTTCAATAGCCCGAAATCGTTTTTCAAGACCGTTAAAGTCAATCATGTTTTATGGGTTACAAGGTATAGATCGACAAGCTAAGCTTGCCGATTGGTTCTGGGTATAAGAATCAGGCAGTCTGCGTTAAAAGACCTGATTGGCCAACAGAACCAGGCATTTAGTTAATTAAGAAACGGTTTAATGGTTCTAATCACTTTGTCTGCATCACTGATGTGGGGCAGGTGCCCTTCTGTATCCAAAAAAGTCAGGATCGAATTGGGAATATGCTTCTCCAGAAAATAGCCAACTTCATGCGGAACAGCAACATCTTCCTGTGCCTGAATCAGTAGCGTTGGATGAGACAGTTGTCCTATATCTAACCGATGATCAGAATAAAAAATAACTTTCGCGATGGCCAGTGCTACATCTGGTCGCATCGCCGAAAGAGTACTGGAAAAGGAATTGGCCAGATGTGGACGATCTGGATTTGCCATAACCATGGGGGCAAAACCGCTAGCCCAGGCGTGGAAGTTAGTTTCCATCTGAGCAAAAAGCTCACTTAATATAGCCGTGCTAAAACCACCAACGTAACCGTCCTGGTTGACGTAACATGGTGACGCATTTAGTAAAATGAGTCGGGAAAACCAGTCTGGTTCCTGAATAGCAGCCAACGCTCCGGTCATGCCGCCCGCTGAGTGTCCAATGAACGTAATATTTTGTAGACCAAGCTCTTCAATAATGTCTAAGATATCGCTTGCATAGGCATGCAGGTGCTTGTATTTCCAGTTAGTAAAGAAGGGAACTGTTTTTTCATTTGCGCCTACATAATCGAACAAAACAACTTTATAGTCGTCGGTAAAGGCCGAGACGACTTCAAGCCAGGCTCGCTGGTCGGTACCAAACCCATGAGCAAATACAATTGTCTTATCCGACAAAAGATTGCCAAGTAATTGCACATTATTTCTAGCTGCTACGGACATGAATAAATGTTGATTTTGTTACTTATTTTAATTATTGACAATTATAAGTAAATGTAATAGGTATATGTGTAAAATATTTTCGTGAAAAAGTAATACTAACTTTATAGTATCAATCTCCTTTTTTTGAGACTACTTACTCTTGTTTTAGTATAAGTTTTAGGGCATTAGAATACGGAATTGACAAGGATTTCAGTTAATCGGTTATAGACTCATCAGGACATTTATTACAAGACTATGCTACAAACGCGTACTTTCAACTGGGTAGTGCTCCGATATGCTTTTATACTCTCGTTAAGCCTGACGGTCACAGCCTGTTTTACAGAGCCTCAATATTCCAATGTTCCTCAAATTGAGTTTAAAGGGCTTAGCCGGTATACACTTGAAGGCGGATCAGGTGTTGGACAGCAAAAAAGGGACTCCCTGGTGATCACCATCGGATTTAAAGATGGGGATGGCGATCTGGGTAACAACATACCATTATCCAGCCTTGATTCGGGTCGCTACACGCAGGCGGGCGGGTGGGGGAATTACAGGATCACTGCGTATCGCCTTGAAAACGACCAGTATCAGGCGATTACTTCTGGAGAGAATACTACCTTATATTTTCCTCAATTGAGCCGGGAAGGCCAGAAAGGAGCCATTGAAGGTAGCCTGGACTTGCACCAAATCTATCATTACGGAACAAGCTACAAGAACTACGTGACGAAGTATCGAATTCAGATCCGGGATCGGAATTTACATGTCAGTAATGAAATAGAGACCGACACAATTACAGTTCCTTATAGCATCAGGTAGACTGGATTACTTTCAGTTCACCGTATCCGCTCCGCGAATAATGGGGGCGATGATCTGCAAAGCCGGATCCGTGAGCGCATGTTTTTGAAGGAAGTAGTCGAATGTACAACGATCTTCGTAATGTGTGTATTCGACACCAGGTACATCAAACGGTATAGCGTCTACAACTTGTGCCTGGTGGATTGCCTGATCTTCTGGGGCGAACAGAATGATGGCTTGGGTATCGATAAACCGTTTGATGAGCCAGGGACAGGCCATTCGGTCGATTTTCGGGCGTTCTCGTGTAATCCAGTTCATGACCAGGATGGAGCAATTATTTTTATAGATAGACACCCATGCTCTACTGCTAAGCGCGAATGGCTAAATAAATTTAAACAGCGTTTGTTAACCTAGAGCAAATCGATCAAGTGTGACAATTTTCACGGAGCGTTCATCTCGTTCATAGCGAACCAGATCAATTGAACTGGCCTCCATTTGGCCATAGCCTGTTCGACGGTGTTGATCTACATACTGGATTAGATCCTGGCCATTTTTTAAAGGGCCGCCAAAAACGACCAAACTGATATGGGTATTTAATCGGGGATTCTGTTGTTCCGGCCCTTGAAGAAATTGATGGTTAGCTAAGTGCTGATGAACTTGCTGACGGAATAACTGAATTTGCGCATCGACCGGATAGCCTTGTAAGATGATGCCCACTCGATTGGCCGACAAACCGGCAAAGCGAATACCAAATGGAGAAAACTGCGGGGCAAGCTCTTGTAAAAGTTTCGAATAGGTACAAACTGCAAAATCTCCATCGGGTACATCTTTTCGGAAAAACTCGATGGACCGTAAGGTAACATGAAAGGTAGCTGTGTCATGGAACGTGTGCCTCGATCCCGTTTTGGTTTTTAGGGTGTCGATCAGCGGTAAAAGGGATTCGCCAAAAATGGTGGGTATACGCAGTATTGCGCTAACTCCCCACCGTTTACTGGTTGCATCTGGAATCGGGTCAACATCCACAATTCCCTGGGCCAAATCCTTTTTTCCAACCATCCACATTTGGTCATAGCCCGTTTGAATTGATTCATTATTCATCCGTTTAGGTACGAAGGGGAAAAACACGTGATCAACCCAGGTTTATCTAGCTAAAACCCGTCACGTAGAGGTCATGGATAAAGTGTAACTATGTCGCAATTCAAATTTAAACTGCTCGGCCAGTTTTAACACATTATGGAAATGGCTTGTTTAAAAACGACCTCAAAAATGGCTACCGTTATGTTTGTGCAAATGTAATGCTTCGCTTGATTCAAGGATAAGTCGCTCTAGAGCTGATTACTATATAATACCCATCTGTGGTGTAATACCGCCATAATGCTATTTCGTACTTTACAGATATATGAGGTTGGACATTGCTTTGTAAAATCACAGACGGTTCACTATATTTATTCCATGAGCAAGCCGTACCAAGTCGGTTATTTTGAAGGGGAAACACAAGCCAGTTTCCAGCCCTGGCGGGTGTTCGATACCAAAGACGAGGCCCGTGATTTTGTATAATACCCTATAAAGTAAAGGGCAAAACGAAGGGTATCTCCAGAATGTGGCCATCTTCTACCAGAGCCACATTGTCTTCGACGGGTGTTTTGGACTTAGCTAACTGCACTTTTGAGAGAACTAGGAAAATCCTTAAAAAATTAAAATAGGTTTTATGGAGATCGAAGAATTTTTCACGATTTACCAAACTTCTGCTTGGCGTAAGGACACAACGGCCATGATCAATCTGTACGATGAGCAAGCCGTTATATTCGATATGTGGGATCAAGGTTATCAGTCGAACTCACTGGAATGGAGTAAAGTTATTAAAGACTGGCTTGGTTCTTTAGGGGAAGAAAAAGTAAAAGTTGACTTCGACATGGTGAATATTCATCAGTCAGGCAATGTAGGATTTGCCAGTGCCCTGATTCAGTTTCAAGCTATTTCAAGCGACGGTGCTGTTTTAAGGAGTATGAAGAATCGAATAACACTCGGATTTTCAAAATTTGAAAACGGCTGGAAAGTGACACATCAGCATACGTCGGCTCCAATTAGTTCCAATGGTCTCACTGCAATTTTGGATATTTAGCCCGGAGCAACTCTTCAGCTACTATGATTATTG
Organism: Spirosoma arboris; assembly: GCF_009754945.1. Lineage (GTDB taxonomy): Bacteria > Bacteroidota > Bacteroidia > Cytophagales > Spirosomataceae > Spirosoma > Spirosoma arboris. The sequence continues at coordinate 63,360 of NZ_WPIN01000011.1, read as the reverse complement.
CATGCACACGCTAATGACACGTATCCTGCGCTTAGCAAGACTATGACGTATAGCATTAACGGTAAAGGAAGTATCAATACCTACTGATTCTTCAAGTCTACGTTTACTTGCAGGCGCATCGGCTACGGATCTGCACAAGGGTAGAACTTGAGCTAGCTCACTACTTGATTAAGCTATATAGGGGAATAAATGTATAAAAGAACCGCAGCGCTAATTAATTCAGGGTAAAAGTGAAACGCTATAGGCAATTTCAGAAGGAATATATAGGAGTGAAATTCATATATTAAGAGTATTGAACCATACTTATAAATGCACTAAGTTTATTGTGTTGCATTCAGCACACACCTCAAAAAGCCTCTTAAAGCATAAAAAAAGTCCTCTACGTGCTTGTAAAGGACTTTTTTTGCTAAGTAGCGGGGAGCAGGATCGAACTGCCGACCTTAGGGTTATGAATTCTATGGAATATGGTCTCATATGGTGCGATATGGTTTAATATCTGCTGATTATCAAATATTTATATTTATTATTGAATTACAGGAAACCATAAAAAAACACGATTTGTTGTACCTATGTTGTACCAAATGCTTTTGTTTGGGCCTCAATTAGAGTGATTTACCGCATCTAATATAATCATTTTATGGCTTCAGCAATTAAAGTTGTCCTGCGCAAAAAGCGAAATCTAGATAATACATATCCGCTTGCTCTACGCATTACCCAAGATCGAAAATCAACCTTTTTTCATTTGGGGTTTAACCTGCTTGAAAGTGAATGGGATGCTTCAAGTCAAAAAGTCAAGAAAAGCCACCCCAATTCCACACGGTTGAATAATTTGATCCTGAAGAAGAAAGCGGAGGTCAGTGATAAATTGATTGATCTTCAAGTCCAACAAAAAGACGTATCGGTGAGCGCCATTCGTAAGCAGATCAAGCCAAAGGATGGTAAATCATTTTTTACGTTGGCTAGCCAATGTATCGAAAATATGCGGAATGAGGGTAAGTACAACCGTGTAAAAACCGATGAAGCTCGTATCAAGCATTTTCGTGAATTCCTAGACGGAGCTGATATAACTTTCTCTGAAATTGATGTGCCACTTTTAAACCGTTTTAGGGCTTATCTGAAGGGTACACGCCAGATTAGTGAACGCACGGTCATCAATCATTTAATCGTTATCCGAACGGTCTATAATCAGGCGATTGCAGGTAATATGGTCGATGCGAAATATTATCCGTTCGGTAAAGGCAAGATTTCTATCAAGTTTCCAGACTCCATAAAGATCGGACTTGTACCATCAGAAGTCAAAAACCTTGAACAGATTGATCTGTCTGATAACGAATATTTGAATCACGCACGGAACATATGGTTAGTGTCTTTTTATTTTGCTGGAATGCGGATTTCGGATGTCTTGCGAATGAAATGGTCGGATTTCCAAGATGACCGGATGCATTATACGATGGGCAAGAACAACAAGGCCGGTTCATTGAAAACGCCTGAAAAAGTGCTTGCTATTCTGAAGCAATATAAAAAACAGCCAAAGAAAAACGATTTAATATTCCCCGAGTTGAAAGTGCTAGAGGACTCAGAGGATACATACCATGTACAGCGGAAGATTTCCTATGCTGTAAAACGGCTTAATAAGGCTCTGACCATAATCTCTGAACGGGCTGGAATTGCTAAGCCTGTAACCATGCACATTGCGCGGCATACGTTTGGCAATATCTCAGGCGACAAAATACCGGTTCAGATGTTACAGAAGCTTTATCGGCACTCTAATATCACAACCACGATTGGGTATCAGAGCAATTTCATAAATAAAACAGCTGATGATGCGCTTGATGCTGTTTTGGGGATGGAGTGATCTATGTCTTGAAACAGAAACTATTTGCCGGTAAAGGGCGAGAACAGGAGCTACATTATCCTACCGTTTCCAACCATTCACTCCATGGGAGGTCTGCCATTTCCTTCGAGTTATATTCTTTTCTATTTCGAGTATTTGAAAAGTAATCGCTCTGTGTCCAGAATAAATGATAATCATCAGGATTATTGCCAGAATTGGGTATCTTCCTTTATTGATCCGTGAGTAGGCTTGTAAAGCTTGATTCTTTGTTGGTCATGGCAACTTATAAACCATCTGACTATGAGTTATTGCGTCGACGGTGTGCAGAACTAAAAGAGGCTGGCTGGAAACAAACCATGATTGCTCAAGCCCTAGGCCTAACTGAAGGATGGGTCAGCCGAACGCTGAAAAAATATCGCCAGGACGGTCAAGCCGCTTTAGCTTGGCATAAGCCCACCGGACCAGCTTGCCGACTAACCGACTTGCAGATAACGCAGTTGATTGAGGAGTTAAACAAAGGCGCTGAACATCATGGCTTTCCAGGTCATATATGGACAAGACCACGCGTTAATGAAGTCATCAAGCGACTCTTTGGTGTTAGTTACGATCCCTCACAAGTGGGGCGTTTACTGAAAAAGGCCGAATGGAGCCGGCAGAAACCGCAGCCCAAAGCGCGTCAGCAGAACGCCCAACGAGTCGAGCAATGGCGAGTCGAACACTTACCGCATCGGCGGTCCGACTGAACTTAAAAAAAGCGCAAGCTGAGCAACGAGTCATTCTTTATGTCGATGAGTCAGCCTGTTATTTATTGCCCATGCTGGGTTTAACTTGGGCACCGCGAGGTAAAACGCCTGTATTAATGGAAAAAGCAGGTCGGGACCATCTGAGCTTGATTGCCGCTATCGCTCCTAATGGTCGCATTTATGTCGGAGGTCAGGATCACTCCTTCAGTGGCGAAGATATAATCTGGTTTTTAGACAAGTTGTGCAGTCGCTATCGTAAGCGCGATTTGCTTATTATCTGGGATGGGGCTTCGATCCACAGTGGAGAAGCAGTCAAAGCATTTTTAAAAGAGCGCCCTGGACGAGTACACTTGGAGCGTTTGCCAGCTTATAGTCCCGAGCTAAACCCAACCGAATTAGTGTGGAATCAGATCAAACAGGGATTGAAAAACCGAGTGTTTCTGTCCTTAGATGATCTGACGGTAGCGGTCTTAGAACAGGTCAATTTATTAGAGGGGAATCGGAAACTAGTTCAGGTCTTCTTCCATAAAAAGGAGGTAGCCTTCTTTACAGATTAATTCACGGATCAATAATAAGTATGGGATTGCAATGGTTGCGCGTACTATTTGGATTCGTGAAATCAGGCATTGGGGAAGAAACTACACGGCTTGGGCAATTTTATAAGGTTGTCGGCTTTAATAATCTTAATTTGCAAATAGAAAATAAGAGTAAGTGAATTAAAAATGATTTCTTATAAATAATAGTCTACTTATTTACAGCTTTAATCTTACGTTTATTAAATAAAATGGAAGTAATCTGCCTGCAAGACGAAGCTTTTTATATTCTGATTGAGCAGGTTGTTGCTCGGCTTATAGAGAAGGCAGGGCAGGAAAAAGAAAAATGGGTTTCCGACGAACAAGCGATGCTGCTTTTAAATATCAAATCGAAAACAACATTGCAGAAATTGAGAGATGAAGGGAAGATTCGTTTTACTCAACCGCAAAAAAAGATTATTCTTTACGACCGAGCTTCAGTTGAAGCTTATCTTGAGCAAAACGCTAAAAATACGTTCTAACTATGGAAGATCAAGATAAAGTCGAACCAGACTATTTAAAAGGCTTTAATGAAGGTTATACCATCGCAGCATACATGCCAGAACTTGCTGAGCAATTGGCGAAAATTAATGTTGAGAATATACGAAACGCCGGTTTTCAAGCAGGTAGGCAGCAACTTATAAAGGAGCAAACTAGGGATCGACTTCCATCTTGGTTGAAAGGGGATCGACCTAATACGCCAAATAGAACGAAAGGTCGGCACATCGAACCTGATAAGGACTGACATAGACAAAGCTTATTCTCTATCTTTACCCTTTTTGGTCTTTAGGTCACGCACTTTCCCGGAGAACTGCCCAATACTCTCACGAGCTTGAGTATACCTCAAACTCTGCGAAAACCGTGAAGACATGGTGTCAATCTTCCTTTCTGTTAGTTCTGTAGTTTCTTTTTCAGAGTTTTCTATTGACGTAGGGTGCGTTGTGTTCAAAAAATCTTTTGATGCCTCACTATTCTTTGTTTGGCTGGGGGGTAGGTTCTGTTGTACTTCATCTACTTGCTTAAAAGGATTAACAAATAGTGGTTGACGAAAAGTGTGGCTAACGACTTGGTTAGGGCTTTTATCAGTTCTGCTTTGGTCTTTTATTCCTTCTGGATTTTTTAGAAATTTGGGTAGGTTGTAAGGCTTACTCTGTGGTTCATTTTCGTGATATTTCAACCATTCTTGGTAGTGTTGTTCATTCAAATCTTTATGATCTTGGCTAAATTTAGCCTCTAATGTTTTTTTCTCGTCTTTCAGCAAAATGTCAGTATAATCAGCGCCGTATCTTTGCGTGAAATCGCGTTTCCGTTTAAGAAATTCTCCCCATGTTTTGGCTTGTTGCTCGTTTAAATCAAAGCGCTCTTTATACTGCTGAGCGTGGACTTCTTTTTCTCCCATGATAATTTAGTTTAAAGTAAAGGAAACTATCTTTATTTTAATAAATTATGCCTTGATATTTAATATTATTATGCTAATATAAATAAATTGGATCACTTATAATATAGGTGCGGACAATGGATGTGCGTCAAAAAAATATTAAAAAAATAACAGTGACGATAAATGTTTTGAAATCGTTTTTACTGGAACACTCCTGGAAGCTCGTCTAGATACAGTAAGCTGGGATAATCTGCTTCTTGATGCCACAATATACCAAACCTCAAGAGAGAAGGGCACGTTCTGATTGAGGCCCATCTTGGCTATTTGCCGAGTGATAGTATAATCATACCATACGAACCCTATTTACGCTTACTCGTGCAAAACTATTGGCAGGGTCAACTGAGTCAAGCTGATTTCATTGCCCAAGTAGCTGACTAGATTTTCAGGTTATGAACCCAAATTAGAACATTCGCCGATCGCTGAAATGTGGATGCGAAATGTGATTGCTAAAGATGTTTTTAAGCTACCTGATTTTATATCAGAAGCTGATTATAAGTCTATTGCACTGATTAAATATCGTGAAATTCTATTAGAACACGGGCAAGCCGCAGCCGATGCGTCTCCTCTATTTGCCCAAAAATGGTAAATTCTTTCCAGCTTATTCTTTTGAATTTAGTAGTTTCAGTAACAATTCATTTCTTTCTTTTTCCAGTGTGAGCATTCTCTCGTAAAGGGCTGATTTTTCTTCGTACAATTCAACTATTTTATCAATCGGATTGAAGGTTGGATAGTAATTTACAACAGCCGATTGATCATGGTTGTTGATCGTATTGGCTACAATATTAACTACGGCTTCTTCAGAAAAACTCTTTATGGCGTCTTCTGAAACGCCAAGGGCTTTTGATACTTTTTGCAATGTAGCAATCTCTAATACTTCTTTTTGCTCTATTTGAGAGATTGACTGCTGACTAAGTCCCAATGACGTTGCCAGAACATCCTGCTTGATCCCAAGCATCTCCCGAATCCGCTTTACGTTACGCCCCTGGTGTATTACATGTGTGTCCATGTACAAATCTAAATGAAATCGCTCTGGTAAAAAACAAGCAATAGACTTGTTCGATACAAGCGTTATCGTTAATGGAGGCCGGATCTAATGCTGTAACTTTCGGGCAGGTATCACTTTAAAAAACTTCAACTATGACCGCGGTCCGCAAGAACGATATTTTGTTTGATGATTTTTCAATCCTGACAAAACTAATCGGCCCAAAAGAACTGATTGCCCCATCTATCAATACCAATTGCGATTGTTCAGCTTACTATTCGACTGAAGACGATGAAGCCATTGATCCCCGTCAAATCACCGCATCTGTTGCTGCGGCCAATTGAGCCGGGATATTCCTTTGCTGTCAATTGTGCTTATCCACAATCGCTTCGCCTTCTAACAGAGGCTCAAGCCGATATTATAAAGGCCATTGATGGCCGCTCTACGGTCTCTGTATTGAGCGAGCGGCTAGACATTTCTCCGACCGTTTTGGAGGATTATTTTAAACTTCTCTCACAAACCGAAATTATTCGGTTTGATGACCAGTTCAGCAAGCCGGAAAAGCCAAGTTCCCCTCAATCGCTCAATTTCTGGATTCATACCACCAACCGCTGTAATCTGGTTTGTAGCTATTGCTACATATCGACCCTGAACACCACCGACGGTATGTCGGATAGCACTAAACAGCAATTGCTGGAGAAGGTGGTCGAAACAGTTATTAAGCGAAAGCTTAAACACATTAAATTCCGGCTGGCCGGTGGTGAGCCCTTAACCCAGTTCAAATCCTGGAAAGCGTTTATCCCTGAAATTCGCCAACAGTTACATGAACTAGGATGCCGCTTTGAGGCATCTTTCATTACCAATCTGACTATTCTAACCGATGAGATCATCACGTTTTGTGAGGAGCATGCTGTTAGCTTCGGTATTTCACTAGATGGTGTCGAAGCTTACAATGATGCCAGTAGATCATTCAAACAGGGTACAGGCACATTTAAACGCATTGATCGGAATTTAAGAACGTTATTAGCTCATCACATTCCAGTAGCGGTTAACACCGTCGTCACTAACCAGAATCTGAAGGGACTACCCGAGTTGACCCGCTATTTAATCGATCTGGATGTGCCGTTTCGCTATTCAATTGTCAAAGGCGAAGCACTTGATGCAGAGCTTTTAGAAAGCAATCTTCTGGCATCCTACGCCCTCATGGAAGAAGCCATTCAGACCGGCTGGCAATTCTCTCATCGGCATCAATTCTGTGATCTCAAGCCTCATGAATTAGGGTTTCAGACGTGTGCATCTGGATTTTCCGGGGGAGCTATTTATGTCGATGGCACCCTCAATTACTGCCATGTCCACTTTGGCGACGAGCACCAATCGTCCCACTCTATCTTCAACCCTGACTTAGACTTGGTCGATATGATTGAGCAGGGCAGTCATGAAGAGGAGAATCGGTCGAATGACTGTAAATCTTGTCGATACAATGCGGTCTGTACCAGTGGTTGTCCCGTCTATAGGTTGAACGGCAAAGATCCTCAATGCAGCCTCTATCACCGAATCATTCCGTTACTGTATGATCTTCAGGCTAAAGAACGGTTGAAACGACTCCGGGATTTTAAGATGCTTTAACTCCTGCTCGGTATCCTCTCGTTCTAGACTTAACCAGGAAAGGTCAGGCTGACAATGATGGGTGATATGACGGTGGTTATTTCAGTGTTGGCATTAATAGGCTTGTTTTGGCAGGTGTATTTGCAGCGAACCCATAATGAAAAATCCCTCAAGCCATTAGGACAAATTGATTTGGAAGACCGCCAGGGTCATATCTATGTTCGAGTCACGAACAATGGCTTAGGGCCGATGATTATTGATCGGCTCATTTTTCAAAAAGATGATAAAGCATATACGTCTATCGAAGATTGCCTAGAATTAGATAGTCGATCTTACACAAGGATTAGCGTAAATGAGTCCGTGCGAAAAGTTATTCTACCCACTTCATTCCTGACAATTTTTGATGCCTCTCTTGCTCCCCAGGAGAGCGAAGAGGCATTGAACCGTGTCCGTGATCAGTTAAACCCGATTACTCTGAAAGTAGAGTTTCACGACATATACGATAATAAAATGGCCGTTGAACGCGGTTTTCAGTGGTTTTCAAGGCATGAGATCAAAGAAGCTATGTAATCGTTTTAGATATGGTTACTTGGCTTCAATTCGCTTTTTCCAATAATCTGTCTTGAATCAATGCATCTTTCATCGAATAGGGATAAAGGCGAGCTAAGGAGCTATAATAAATTCAAATAAGGCTACTTAGGCTTTGGTGTAAGAGTACTTAAGCCAAGAGCTTCCCAACGCTGATTCAATAATGTCAGCGTTCTAGGCTGCCATCTTTTGTTTAAAGGTGTAGGGATTTTTTGATCATTGAGAAAATTGGCAGCCTCTCTAAAAGATTTAAATGTTTCATGAACGGTAACTTCATTTATTATACTATGTATGTTTCTCGCATATTCGTCTGCATTTTCTTGTCTTTTTTGTCTTCCTCTTTTCATGAAAATATTACTATCTTTAATATCTTTTATAACACTAGCCATAGTGTTTGATATTTCAAGACTAGCAAGTGGGCTATCACTGGTATAAAAGCGAAATTTTGGATTTTTAACTGCGTTAGCAATATTAAATCCATCAATTTCCTTCTTGTTTCTGATTGCTTCTAGTATTTCATTAGTAGGCAACGTAAACTTTCTGTATTTCTTTATACCCATATCTGCTAGCATTGCTTTGCATAATTTTTCTTCCCGAAGTTTTTTACTCAAGATAAGCTCCTCAATAATTGACAGACTTTTATCAACAGGCTTGTTTTTTTGAGCTTCTTGCTCTTTCTGTTCAAGCTCCTTTAACCAGACCGTATCGAGCTTATTATAAAGATCAGAGCTTTCAAGAGAATATTTAGCTTGTAAGGAACTCGGAAAATGCGCCATATTCTGTTAAGTTAGTATACTCTACTGATACATTGTCAGCAAGTCAAAATTACAAATTATTTACAAGATTACTGATTTAAGCGTTTATATAGCATGTAATGAAACGACTGTTAAATTATATATAGAATTTAATGTTAAAAAATATATAACAAATTTTTTTTTGGATTTGTAAAACAGCGTCTTTAGCTTTGTATCGCGACTGAACCAAAGGTGTGAACTGAACATTCGGGAACCTTGACTCCAATCGAGTCTAGGATTTGAGATTGGCATGTAGGGAAGAAGTTCCGTATGTCAAGATGTTTATCAATGTAAGACCAGATAAAATTCATCATGAATAATGTAGCTGCCTATATATCATCATTCGACCCACACACCGTGTGTGCTGTTCCTGTTCCAGCCACTCACGGAAACAGTCTACATTATCATGTTCATGGAGGAATGAATGTGAAATATAATACTAGCTAGCCCCTGCATGAGTAGCAGAACGCTAAAGGCGGGGGCTAAAACCTCCGCCTTTTTTATTGAAGAAACTAAACTAACTGATCATACGAACATGCATCACTCTCACGATAACCAAAATTTCAGGCTTTTCAAAGAGCTGCTTTCATCCAGCCTGTTTGCACTGAATAGCGAATTGGAATCATTTCGCGCGATGAACAAACTGAAAGCCCGCGTCAAAAAACTACGTGGTCAGTGGCCAGAACTCAGTGTAACAATTGAAAAAGAACTCGGTGAGTTGGGCCACATAACTCGATACACTTACCTCCAAATAGAAGATTTTATTGTCGAATTAAACGAGATAAAGAAAATTCTAATCGGTTATGGTCTCCACCAGTGGGCAAATAAGGCTTCCCGATTAATGAATAATCTGGACGAGATGTTACAGCAAAACTCTCACCTGTTTTTATCAACCGAGCGGGCACTTCGGCAAAGCGGATATATAAAATATCTATATGATGATAACGACCGCTATTACAACGATGTCTTAGGAGTAAGAACATCAATCGGCAAGATTGTTATTCAGTTAACGGAAGACGGCTTAATCATAAAAACCTCGGGGAAGCGATATAAGCAACTACGAGTGAAGTCTAAGATGAAAAATGACACACTATAGAACCCTTTTAAGCACAAAAACAGACCGATAACACCGGTCTGTTTTTGTGCTTTTATTCACCAAGGTCGTTGCTCCCAACCTTGGTAACATAATATCAAAGAAACAGGAAATCGCACATAATCAAAACATTTTTAACTGTAGCGTATGTTACGAACCATCACAGATAATTATAAGGCGATATTTTTTGGCGGGTAGGCGGGTGCTTAGAAAAAGTGTATGGGGATTAGTCTTACAATGGAGTTTTTGCCAAAACCTTAGCTTATTGGTCGATTGACTTTGAGAAAGCCTTGCGGCCTGAATCAACCCAAGGGTTTGTGCCCGTTGCCAAGTGCTAGGTAGTCGAACTCATGATTTCTTGGACCAATTACTTTCGCCGAATCATCAAACACTACGAGTATACACTATTACCTTCGGTTAGTTGGCTGTATTTGGCTAATATTCATCTGTTGCTTTAGCGACTCTAGCCTCATTACAAAATATAATTCCTAAATACCTTCTTAGACTTTTTTTCAAAAGCTGCTGAGAACATTTCAGTTTATACAGAAACGCGCCAGGCACGTGTCACCTGGTGCGCTTCTGTATTTAGCCAGCACAATCCGAATTCCCTTGCAAATGAGCAGACTAGAGTTGTATAAACAGATCTAAGAATGGTATAAGTAGAAAAAGCATACATTTTTATTTCGGACTCCATTTTCAGATTGGATTCAACGTGTTATAGGAGTTATTCGCTTTCTATTTAACGCAAATTTTTTATTAAGCCCTTAAAATTATCCTTGTAAATTTAATATATCGTGTTATAATTGCAAGGATGATAACGCGTGAAGCCCAGATTGAAATCGCTCAACTCCTGGAGGAGTTTCCAGCCGTGGCCGTCCTTGGCCCCCGACAGGTCGGCAAAACAACGCTGGCGGAAACAATTGCAACCGCTATCAATCCCGATCCGATCTATCTTGATCTAGAAAGCCCAACAGATCAGGCCAAACTGCGTGAACCCGAAGCGTATTTTGAGCTGCATAAGGGACAACTCATCATTCTGGATGAAATTCAGCGTGTCCCCGAGTTGTTTGCCATTTTGCGCGGTGTCATCGACCGACGACGCAGACAGGGATACAAAACAGGGCAATTTCTCATTTTGGGATCAGCATCGCTTGATCTATTAAAACAGGCATCTGAATCCCTGGCCGGTCGCATAGCCTATAAGGAACTATCGGGTTTGACCGCTACGGAAATCATCGCCCCAAAGTCTGGTGATCAGAACCGGCTATGGTTGCGTGGCGGATTTCCCGACAGCTTTTTAGCCAAAACCGATCCGGCCAGTCTTCGCTGGCGGCTCAACTTTATTAATACCTATTTAGAGCGGGATGTGCCGCAATTTGGCCCTCGCATTCCAGCGACTACTTTACGGCTTTTGTGGACAATGTTGGCCCACAATCAAGGTGCTCAACTGAACATGGCCCAACTAGGAGCCAGTCTTGGTATTACCATACCCACGACCAAACGGTATATCGAACTGCTGGAAGATCTGTTACTGATCCGCCATTTGCGTCCGTGGTCTGGCAACGTCGGCAAACGGCTGGTCAAAGCACCTAAAGTTTATATTCGTGATAGTGGCATTACTCATGCCTTACTCAACCTGACAAGTATGGATGATCTGCTAGGTCATCCGGTGGTGGGAGCCAGTTGGGAGGGGTTTGTGGTGGAAAACCTGTTATCCAGCTTGCCCCCCGGTGTCACACCGTGGTTTTATCGGACATCGGCAGGCGCGGAAATTGATCTCGTTATTGAACGGAACACGCAACAGAAATACGCAATCGAGATCAGGCGTTCGATGGCTCCCGTCCTGTCCAAAGGGTTTTATCTGGGTTGCGAAGACATTGGCGCGGCCAAACGATTTCTGGTTTATCCAGGCCAAGAACGCTATCTGATTTCCAAAGGTGTGATGGCGATCTCTCTGGTCGATATGATGCAGGAGCTCCACAATATTCAGTAGGTCAGTCGTTTCGTCAGCCCTCAAAGCGGCTACTCATAATTGTAGAAGTAATATTGTACAATTATATCTAAAGGGGATATAGGTAGGAGTTTATTTTGGACCAAAATGGTAATTGATAATCAGTGGATTATAATCTTTGTTTGTATTCTGCTCGAAATCGGGAATTGAACTGGGGACTAGGCTTGAAAAGTTTATCTCAGTTGCAAGCGCTTCAGTAGGTTAGTCCAAGAATTTGAATCCCTGCTCAAGGATTAGGCCCACTCATTATTGACCGGATCATGTTCAGCAAGAGTGATACTATATAGTCTAGTATTTTGGATTGTATTGATCTGTCAGCCAAGTCATTTATGCATGATTCAAGTGATGATATAGTGGAAAGAGTCGTTTTGCCTAATTCGTATTTAACGACCTTCGAGGCCACCCTAGAACAAGGAGAAAGTGAAGCTATTTTGGATGAAGTGCGAAAGCAGTTTGCCCTATTACTTTAAAGGTGGAAGGGCGAGACATTTGCAACAATAAAATCATGCTTGAGCCAAGCTTTCGTTGATTTATTCGTTATAGGTAGCTGAGCGCTATTGAGTAATATTTGCAGTGGTGAATCAAATGTAAAAGCGAAATGAGGATGGCGGTTCAGTAGGGTTATTTTCACCGTATTCCGACATGATACCACCAACTTGCCGCGAGAAGAATAAAGTTACTGGTTGGCCGCCAGTAATACTAGATGTATTCCAATTCATGCGTGAAAGAGACATGATATCACTTGCAGTGCGGTAAATGTCAAAAGGTTGGTCACTTCGAATTTCTAATGGCCTTGGAATATGTGGGCCTGGATAAGTTCCTAAGGATGGCATAAAGCCAGTGTTAAATAGGTAGTAAGCGCTTTCGTTCACTGTACAAAGTGTACCCCGCTTCGGTGGATAGCTGCCGTAATTAACTAGTCTGAAATCCGTATGCATTAAGTTAATTAACTCTACTACCGGAATATTCTTAAAAGCTTGCCGAAAACCGTTGATTTCGTCATCGTTATACCAAGAAGATTTATGAATGACCATTCGTAGTGGATATCCCCCCGTTCGGTCGTGGTATTCAGAAAGTATCCGTTGACCCATATAGAATGCCTGCTCTTCAGACAAATGAACGTCACGTTTCTGTGCTTTTTCAGGAGGAATACTTACGCCACGTAGAGCGAAACCTTCACCTTCAGAAGAAAATCCTTGAGCAATGCATGATTTAACTAAGTGGCGAAGATTGGTTTTTAAATGATAAAAGCTAATGCCAACGAAACACGTTTCAGGTCCTTCGCTACGCAGGCGCCAAGGAATTCCGCCAGCTTTATAATAGATTGATACACAAAGATGCCAAGCTCGAGTAGCGGGATCCTGACCATTTACCGCGTCTAATAAGGCTCGATCAGTTACAATTTGTATAGGTATCCGTTCTGCCATTGCTTTGGCTTTTAACGCACGCCGAAAGTCTCGCCTTTCTAAATCTTCGGAAATCTCTTCAACAGGTTCATCAAATAATGATAACTGTCCAGAGGCCTGCTTCTTTTTCAGAGCTTCTAAGGCTTTCTTTTCTTGAGCTGTAAGCGTGTTTTGTATGCTCCAACAACGATCGACTACTTCGTCTGGCAAGCAACAGATAATGACATCTGGAGAGCCAATTTCTGAAGTTGCTAACTTTTTAAACCCAGCTGCATATAAAGATAAAATGTCTTCAAAACACTTTTTTTGGCTTTTTTCGCTTAAGGCACCGGCGAGTTTATCTTCATTTAGATCGACTGTCCATTGAGAACTCAATTTCAATTCTGAACGAAATATCGCTTGGAATCCTGGAAAATCTGGATATTGAACAGAGTTAGACATTCCTGAGCTTAGCATCCCACGGCACCGTGAGAACCAAGTTACAGCCCGCTGATTCATAAGCGATGGTCCAACAATTCCCAAACGAATTTCAGTTCGATGCGCAGCTCCAAATAACAAGTCAAATGGACCGGCATTTATTAAACCAGTTTTGGGATCAGTAAACGGGCCGGGTCCACCAAATTCTAATTGTGGTTCAGGTATTTCAGATATATCAATAGTGATGGACATGAATTTGGGGTTAGTCATCTATGGCTGAATTCTGATCAGCTTCCTCATCTGCATATTGGCTGAGCAGTTCATCAAGTTCTCCAATTTCTTCCCAGTCGATTTCAGTACCTGTCTGACGTAGGTCAACGGCAACTTCATTAATAGTTGTGACAGGCATTTGGGATGAAAAGGTAAGAGCTAGTTCAGCATTAGCATCCCCTTGTGGATCCGAAGGGTCAGTCGGTATAGAAAAGATAGGTATATCGAACGAACCTCGATTACCGCCAGAAATAACCCAGGACCAGAAAAATAGATCATTTAAGACGGCACTATTATAATCACGAGAAGCTCGTTTAGTTGATAATTTCCCAACTCTTTCTGGTGCTAAAAGGCGCTTTAATCCATCTACGGTAAAAACATAGCCAGGAGTTATTAGTACCCCCCATGTATTACCAAACTTTTTCATCTTGTAGGAAAATGCTTTATGCTCCCAATACTTTATCCGTATGCCATCAGATGCCAGCATAGGTTTGGCAACAGTTCGCGATGCTCGCTTGATTCGCGCCTGATAAGAAATGATACGTGCGTTTTCATCAAACTTAGGAAAGTAAGCCCGATTACGGCTAGCGTCTACAACTAATCCTTTCGAATAGAGATGAGTTATAAATATTTTATTAAATAAATATACCAAGTCACGCTCACCTACTACTTCTTCAAACTCTAGAGTGGACATTATCTCCACTGTGCCCGTCTGTATAACTTTTTTTAAATAATTATTTTTCTGACTTAAATCAGCGAATGAGAATATTCGATTTGATTTAAGTAAAAATGGGGGCACTGGGTTTTCGCCAAGCTCGACAAAAATATCTTTAGCCCAACCAAACAATGATTGGGCATGGTAGACAAAAGGTGGATAAGATAATAACTCAAAAATGTTCCCTGCATACCTCGTAGAGCCAACGCTTGTTGGTAATGCAGTATTAGTTTCTGCATCAACGACTTCAGGCCTTGACCATATAGTTACCTCGAACGAGGCATTATCATCACTAGGGCCAAAATGAACTGAACCGTTATTCAAATGAACTAATTGAAATACATCTTGAAGACCAGAGCCTTTCTTCTCCATAGCTCCAGCTCCATAAAACAGATCAGCAATAACAGGGTTGCGATAACCTTTGATACCTCGTTTTCCTTTTGCAATTTCTAGTTCTATACTTTCATTAGAATCTACTTGTTTTAGTACTTCGTCGACTAAACCGCCAGAATTTACAATCTTGATTTTATCGGAATACACTTCAATAACTGTTTGTCTATCAGACTCGTAATCACGGTGCACAATAGCATTGACGATAAGTTCTTTTAAAGCTACAGGTGGATATGGAAGCACTGTTTCAGAAACCTCCCCTTTAAGTATATATGGCTTATTGATTAACGAAAGAATATCATTAATTGCATTTAATTGTACCCAAAGATTTCCATCAACGACTTGCTCGTAAATTTCTCCAAACGATTCCCGACTATCCTCTTCGCCTTCATTTAAAATATTTTTGAGCCAAATATTATTACCAATAAATCGAATTCTTATTTGGCTGGCAGGAATGTAACGTTGCGGTTCTTTAGCAAAAAGGAGTAAGCCTGAGGCATTGACCCAAATTTCCCCATTAGATGTTTTACTGAGCAAATTCAGATGTAATTGCTGGCTCATAAGCCAGTCTCTTGTAATACTATCAGGTACATATGTCTTAAGTGCTTTACAATACTGTATTAAGCGCTCCCGTAAGATGGCATTAGCTAAATCTTCGTCCTGCCACTTTCTGACAGGTGTCATATCATAAGTTGGAGGGGCTTGATTAGTATTTACTCGACTTGATTTAGTTTCAGAGTCTATTGAAGATATACCATCTGCTTGTATTTTTCCTAGAAGCTCATTCTCAAATAGCTCATCAAATCCATCAATCTGAATAAATTGAAAATTACTACCAATACAATTAATCAAACTCTTAAGAAGGGGAGGGCTTTTATCTGGGGGACTATCTCTACGAATACACCAGAAGATACCATGCCGATAATTATTCGCGTATTGGGCATTTTCAAGTAACAAATGTTCCATGACAGATTTCTCAGCTCCACGATAACCTGCAACAATCAATGGGCGGTCGCGCAACAAATAGAAAATCTCCCGCACAAGCCTCTCATCTAAACGTCCTACTTCTTCTAGCGTATTCCTATCATTGTAGTTTTCAACCGCGCCATGAATATAGATAAGCTGTGGCCGGGTTGGAACCGTCGAAATCTTTGTGTAATCTGACTCCGTTTTTATTACATCAATATAATGTGGCCGACGAATATTATTTTTGGCAACCAATAAGCAATCATCAAAATTGGTTGTAAGAACCGTTTTGAAATTATTGCTATGTAATAATTCTGCTAATGCAAAATAGCCTTGACTGGGTGGAACATCAGGATTAATCATATCCAACAAAAAACTAGTTCTTTCCTCCCTAGGTATCAAGAGGTGTTTGACTAGAAGCGGATATAAATCTGGTTCGGATTTATCCGCTTGGAACCATGATTTCTCCTGCAACCATGGCCACCAGTCACTTCGGCTTAATGGATACTTATGAATGTTTATATTCTTTTCTCTGGCATAAGCCCATTTAGCAATTTGGCTTACACATTCTCCTGCCAAGGGTATACCCGATTTAACTGATGCTCCTGCTCCAAGCAGTAATACAGGTCTAGGTTTATCACTATGACGAACAATTGGCAGTAGACTGGCAGTAGGATTAGAAATTATATAACTCACTCTGCGTGGCTAGATAAGATGTTTAAGGTACGAATTTAAATAATTTAAAGATTTTATAACACTCATACTTAAACTCATTGCTTCAGAATCTGCTCAAAGAGTCGTTACATTTCATCCAGCCCGTATTTTGCGTGGAGTATCGGCCCTAAGCTTCACAAGTTTGTTTCATTCATAGGGTGGTCAAGCGTTTCCGACAAAATAACACGACAGATTCTGGGTCTACCCAACGATATCAGCTTCGGGTATTTGATGCTGTGCGATAGGTTGTAAAAGGTAATAGTTCTTTGGGTGTCAAATAAGGAACTAACCTAAAAAGAATAACAATGAAAAATAATTCTTTTGAACTACATTGCCCGTGCCGACGTAAGACTGATGTGATCGACTGTATCTGGATTCAGAAACTTCACTCGCTTAGCTTATTAGCGGGAAGTTTTTTGCTGAGTGATACCTTTCAACAGTTACGTATTTATATCATCGGCTGCATCTGGTTCAGCAGTCGGCTCGTTACTCGAATAAGATGCAAAAAGCACTACGGCTGATGAATATCTTTCCCCTTTTGACTATTATAATGAGCAACTTCAACATGTTTGACCTCCCCCCAGAAAAGCGTTCCAGTATAAAGTAGAGAAAATCGGGCAATTGTATTATCTTAAAACAACCAGACAATTGCCATGAAGAAAACCAAGTTCACCGAAGCCCAAATCGTCTTTGCTCTCAAGCAAGCTTAGACCGGAGTGGCCGTGGCCGAAGTATGTCGAAAAATGGGCATCAGCGAGGCTACCTTTTACAATTGGAAAAAGAAATATGGTGGCTTGGGTGTTGCAGAGCTCCGACGATTACATCAGTTGGAAGAAGAAAACCGTCAGTTGAAACAGCTAGTGGCCGACTTAAGTCTGGACAAACAAATGCTTCAGGATGTGCTTAAAAAAAGCTTTAAGGCCAGTCCAGCAGAGAAAACAGGCCTCAAGTTTAATGGAAAACTATCGCGTTTCGGCTCGTCGTGCATGCTCTGTAATTCAGTTTCGTCGATCCTCCTTGCAGTATAAGTCTCGTCGTCGAGATGACTCCGTGATCCGGAAACGGATTAAAGAAATTGCTCAAGTAAGGGTTCGGTACGGTTATCAGCGGATTTATGTGTTGCTGCGTAGAGAGGGCTGGCGTGACAACCATAAAAGGGTATATAGGGTATATTGTGAAGAAGGATTGCATCTCAGAAGCAAGCGGCCTCGCCGTAATCGAGCGGCTGCTCACCGGTTGGATCGCCCCCAACTCTCCAATATTCATCAGTGCTGGAGCATGGATTTTGTAGCCGACCAGCTTTTTGACGGGCGAAAAATCCGGGCTTTAACTATAGGCGATAATTATAGCCGACAGTGCCTAGCCATTCACGTCGGACAGTCCTTAAAAGCAGAAGATGTAGTAGCAGTGATGAATCACTTAAAAAGTGTAGATTTGGCTGTGCCCCAACGGATTCAAGTCGATAACGGGAGTGAATTTATTTCGAAGGCACTGGACTTATGGGCGTATGATAATGGAGTAACACTGGATTTTTCCAGGCCTGGTAAACCGACTGACAACCCGTTTATTGAATCATTCAATGGCAGTTTCAGAGACGAATGTTTAAATGCGCACTGGTTTTTATCGTTGGAAGATGCCCGCCAAAAAATTGAATACTGGCGGCAAGAATACAATAACTTCCGACCTCACAGCTCGCTGGGAGGTTTAACCCCGAATGAGGTTGGAAAGGGGAAGCAAAAACAAACAAATGAACGTCCGATCCTCAATCTTTGAGCGGAACACTTTTCAGGAGGGCCTCACAGGCGGCTTAAATTCTAGTCACAACTGGCTCACCGAACGGGGTAAGGACACGACCACTAAAACGTAGGCAGTAAATTCCAAGATGCCTCATCTAGTAGTTTATATTATCAATGAGTAAATCTAGTGATTCGAATCCCAGAAACCTACGGATAGTTTAGGTCTGGAGCCTGTTGCCAACCCAGCAAGCCATAATTGGCTTTAGCCCAGCGCTGCATGGCAGCAAAAGCATAAATACGTTTGAGGAGCATGAACACAAAAGGTAAGACAAATACCTACTCGAAAAGTTTAGGGCTTTCCCGTTACTGGTCTGGTTGTTGCCAACTATTATGTAGAAAGTCAGGCAAATACAGTAATTTGGCGTACAGGGAACTGCGGATGTAATTGGATTGGTTTGGTCATCAACCCTTTAATATTCAAGGGTTCCTATTTATGCCTACCCCTTAATAGCTGCTAAATATAAGGTGAAAGCTAATCGCTGAGGTTTATATTGATAAGCAATTGGGGGCTTAGACTGGCTCGTTTACACAAAGTCAGGATTAATTTCTTTCAGCTGATAATAATCTTTGTAGATAGCGGTTATAGTGCTGATTTGAAACACTTGTCAAGGAAACCTATAATTGGTTTGTGGACGTGATTCGTAAGCCGTTCGGAATCAAGATGTTTGTATTGTTCCCCAAACGTGGAGCATGGAATGAAACTTTGCTTGGCTGACCCATCAGCGTCGATTAAGTGTTGACGATAGCGATCGGTGAAGGCCTTAGAAGCCATCATATAGTTGCCAATGATTCGCATTATAGTTTTTGAAAATATTTTTTAGCTACTCAATGTTTCGTAGTTACGGGCTTCTGGTTGCGTTTATTGTACTGGCCATCGTCGGTTGCCTTATGTTGCCCGGTCTGTCAATGCAATTGACTCCCTCGACGGGTGGTCGTTCACTTTCCCTTAGCTATACTTGGCCGGGTGCTGCTCCAGAGGTTTTAGAACAGCAGGTAACGTCCCGGCTAGAAGGGGTGCTCGCCACACTGGAAGGTGTAAAAAAAATCAGTTCGGTATCAGGCTATAATGGAAGTAATATTACTCTTGAACTCGACCGTACTACTGATTTGGATGCTACTCGTTTTGAGGTAGCCGCCTTAATCAGACAGGTATATCCGCAACTTCCCCATGAAGTGAGTTATCCGGAATTAAGTCTAAACAGCCCCAGAGAACACGAGCGAACCAAACCGCTAATAATACTTCAGCTAAGTGGCCCGGACTCTCCTGGTACCCTACAACGCTACGCCAACGAACAAATAAAACCCCTACTGGCTGCTGTGTCAGATGTGGGCAATGTGTCCGTTTATGGCGGTACCCGCTCAGAATGGTTACTTACCTATAATGCCGATGTCCTTCCAGTGTTGCAACTGACAGAAGCCGATTTACAACGTGCTATAACGAAGTATTTCCAGCGCGAACCATTGGGGCAACTTCGTCAGACAACCGGTCGTATCCTGCGCGTCGGACTGGATAATACAGAGGTTGATGCCAATTGCTGGCGGAAAATTCCGGTGGCAAATAGGGCAGGACGGATAATTTATCTGAGTGATCTAGTCAGTTCAGTCCGACAGGAGCCACCAGCTAATCAGTTTTACCGCATTAATGGCAAAACGGCTATCAACATTGTGATGTCGGCCGCGAGAGGATCTAATCAAATCCGAGTAGCCACTGCATTGCACCGACAAATTGCTACTCTAACGTTACCCCCCAATTATCGACTTGATATCGCCTACGACACTACGACTTACATTCGCGAGAACCTTCAACAAATTGGAGTTCAGACGAGTGTATCAACAATGTTCCTATTGCTATTTGTGGCTTTAACAACTCGAAGCCGAAACTATATTACGCTCATTATTAGTAGCACTGTCGTGACGCTACTTCTGTCATTACTAGTTTTTGTGTGGTTCAAAGTGGAAATTCACCTCTACTCACTGGCTGCCCTCACCGCTTCATTAGGTATTGTGATGGACAACGTAATTGTGATGATTGACCATTACCAACGGTACCGTGATGGGAAGGTATTTACGGCGCTATTAGGGGCAACATTGACTACATATGTAGGCCTGGCGATCGTTTGGTTTCTGCCAGAAGAAAACCGCCAAGCACTGACCGACTTTGCGCTTGTAATGGCTATCACATTATCTGTTTCGTTTTTCGTATCGATGGGGTTTGTACCAGTAATAATAGAAAGGTTTTGGGGGGAGATAAGAGGGGCGGGGAGGGAGCTAAAGGTGAGGAACAGGCGTATTCGGAGGGTACTTTGGATGGAGCGACAGTATAGACGATTACTGACGGGGCTGCTTCGATTTCGGGGGCTTGCCCTAACGGGAGCGGTGTTGCTCTTCGGCTTGCCAGTATTCTGGTTGCCAGTCACAGTAGAGACAAATAATTCTCTGGCTCCATACTACAATACCGTGCTTGGGAATAACTGGTATGTCGAGTATTTAAAGCCAATGGTAGATAAATGGCTGGGAGGAACATTGCGTCTGTTTATCAATAACGTTCATGAAGGATCGTATCAGCGAGAAGCCGATCGGACGATTTTATACATCATTTTGGAATTACCCAATCAGAGTACGCCTGAACAGATGGATGCCATATTCCGTCGATTCGAGAAAGAGTTTAGCCAGTATGGGGAGATAGATAAGTTTATTACCCAGATCAATAGTGGACAGGAAGGCATCCTGACGGTTTATTTTCGAGAGCCATATGCTAATGGTATTTTTCCGTACCAGATAAAAAATCGGGCTATTCTACTTTCGACCGAAATGAGCGGGGTTGATTGGGATATTTTTGGTGTAGGGCAGGGATTTAGCCAAAAGCTTGGCGCGGAAGAAACACCTACCTTCAGCATTGAAATGTTTGGCTATAATTATCGGCAGCTGGAAGTTCAAGCTAGTGTGCTGGCTCGGCAACTCGAAAAGCACCCACGCGTTCAATCTGTCAATACCAACCGGAGCCCCAGTTTATTTCAACAGAAGAGTCTGTATGAATTTCAGCTCCGTGTAAACCCCGAAGCATTAGCCTTAAATGGCATCGGTACAACCGCCCTATATAACCGGCTAGCCGACTATAACGCCCGCCCTCAACCTGACTTGTATGCTTTTATGAATGGAGACTATGGAGCTATCAAACTGGTGCCCGCCCAAAGCTGCACTACCGATATCTGGATGTTACAACACCAACTGATAAAGATTGGTACGTCCAATTTTAAACTTGCTGAGACGAGTACAGTTGTCCGCCAAAAAGTGATTCCTGAAATCCATAAGCAAGATCAACAATATCGGCGGATTGTGAGTTTCGAGTATTTGGGAAGTTATAATTTCGGCCAAAAATTCCTAGCTAAAACCCTAGAAGAATTTCGTCCCAAACTACCACTTGGCTATACCGTCAAAGCGATGGACCGTTATTGGTTTGGCACCGATGAAAGCACCCCTTACGAGTTAATAGGCTTGGCCGTACTGTTGATATATATTATCTGTGCTGTTGTTTTTGAGAGCTTATGGCAACCTATGGCCCTAATTGGATTGATTCCTTTGTCATATATCGGAGTTTTTTTAGCTTTTTACTGGACCGACAGTAATTTTGATCAGGGCGGCTTTACTAGTCTTATATTACTATCGGGCAACGTCGTTTGTGTGGGTATTTTTGTTGTGGCCGAGATGAACCATATACGTAACAGGTTTTTGCATTTGTCAAGTATAAGAACTTACCAAAAAGCGTTCCGACATAAAATAGGGCCCGTGCTGATGACTATTTTATCAACAGTCATAGGCATGATTCCGTTTCTGCTTTTTGGGCAGGAGCCGTTCTGGTATGCATTAGGTGTCGGTACTATTGGCGGACTGCTAATGTCATTACTGGCTGTGGGTATTTATCTACCACTTTTTTTGCTGAGAAAACGTTTTGAGTAGCTACTTTTAAAGTTAAAGGTACTACCTAAATATTGTACAGGTTTTTCAAACTACTTGACATGCTAAGAAAATAAATGAACAGCCAAACCTAAAGAGCAACCAAACTTCACCCTTCATAAAATTCATCATTTCCTTTAGTTAGAATATAGTTTGGAGATTAAAAAGCCTAGGTGTATTGAGTGATTAGGTTATTCCACGCGTAGCAGCATGAAGCGGGTAGTCTCGAAAATAGACCTGGAAGGGAATCTGATTGGTCAAGCCCTGGTGCGGACGATGGTGATTATAAGCCATCTCCCACAACTTGAGCTGGTACTTCCGCTCTTCAGAACTACTGAAGCGCAGTTGAGTGAACAACTCGTCTTTATCCGTCCGGTTACTGCGTTCGATGAACCCATTACGCCAAGGCTTGCCTTTCTGGATCAACGCATGGATGCGACCACTCTCCTCGACGGTTTTAATAAAACTGGTTTTGCGCTTAGGGTGAGCCGTATACTTCATAGTAAAGCTCATAGCGTTGTCGGTGAAAGTGATGAAAAAGGGGGCAACAAATCGAAGGCACGTTGATAAATGCCTGCAATCGTTTGGCTGCCATAGTTGTCATCAATTTCGGAGTACTTGATACGGGTCGATAGATGAATGATCGAAATTTTATACTCAAAACCCGCATTGTCCTCAATAGCAGGCAGCCGGTTGCTAACTCATCTACATATGCCCACTAGTTATTATACCCTATTACGGTTAATCCGGCGATGGCAACCGGTAAGTTTAAAACACCTCGTGCTTTAGGAGTTGATGACTGGGCGGTACGGAAAACCAAGACATATGGTACGATTTTAGTCGATTTGGATCGACATCAACCCATTGATTTATTGGAAGGGCGGACTGCGGAAGGAATGCGCGATTGGCTGAAAACCCATCCAGGTGTAGAAGTGATTACCGCAACGGCGGCCCGGAAGAGATCGTTCGAGTGAGTATGCTCGGGGAGCGCGTGAGGGAGCTCCACAAGCTATGCAAGTGGCCGATCGATGACATTTGTTGCAAAACCTGGAGCAAGTTGTAGAAAGGATACTAACCAGTTGCTATCAACAACTATGGAAGCTGTTGCCAGTATCTGAAGCCAGTCCAACAACTCAACCGGCAACAGATCGACTTAACTATGTGATGCGGGATTATTCAAAAAATGAAATGGAAGCTCGTTTGGCTGGCCGGGAAAGACGCTTAGGCTACTTTAATAAAGTACAGCAGTTGCGCCAAGCAGGGCTTTCTATTTCTAAGATTAGTCGGCAACTGGCCATGAATCGTAGTACTGTTTGTCGGTATGCCTACGCCGAATCCTTTCCCGAACGAATCCGGCGACCAACCGGACGCAGCATGCTGACTCCTTTCTGGACTACTTGGAAAATCGCTATCAGCAGGGCTGTCGTAACGCTCAACAGTTGTGGCGAGAACTTTGTCAGCAGGGCTATCCGGGTGCTCACAATCAGGTAAGTAAATGGTTGAGTAGACGTCCTAATGAGCCGGTGCCAATGACTCAAAAACAGGCCGTAATCAACTCGCTACTCTCTCATCAACCAGTTGTTGAGTTACCCAGTGCTCAACAACTTGCTTGGCTAATGGTACGCCCAATCTGCTTCCTGGAACAGACTGATCGACAAATCCTGCGCTACGTTTGTCAGGACTGAGTCCATCATGGTTCGAACTCGCCAGGCGGTTTTATTAGACGATTGGTTGGCCCATTGTCAAAATTGTTCAGCCGTGTTACTCCAGCAGTTTGGACTTCGTTTTCAACAGGACTATGCGGCCGTTCGAGCAGCCTTGGCCACCGCCTGGAGCAATGGTCAAACCGAAGGGCAAGTGACCAGACTAAAGCTCATTAAGAGGCAGATGTATGGACGAGCCAAACTGGACTTGTTACGGCAACGAGTACTTTATCAATACTGAACCACACAAAGTGCGTAAGAGCCAACTTATCGGGAACACTATAGTATTTGGTTTGACTCAACCTTGGGTTAGCCGAACCCTGAAGAAATACCAGCAGCAAGGAGCCAAAGCCTTGCAAGAAGGGAAGCGAACAGGGGCACTCGCTCGTTTATCAGCTAAATAACTCAGCCAATTAGTGAATGAACTCAATAAAGGAGCAACATATCACGCTTTAGCGGAGCGATTTGGACGCGGCAAAGTGTCAATGAAGTGATCAAAAAAATATTTGGTGTCAGTTACGACCCTTCTCAAGTTGGTCGTATTTTGACAAAACTCAATTAGAGCCGACAGAAACCGTAGCGAAAAGCCAGCCAGCAAGACTCACAGGCAGTGGCTCAATGGGGAGAAGAGCGTTTCCCTGAACTCAAAAAAAGCAGATGGGCGAGTCATTTTATACGTGGATGAGTCGGCGTGCTATTTGCTGCCTTTATTAGCTCATACCTGGGCACCTTGTGGGCAGACCCCGGTAGTAATGGAGCAAGCAGGGCGTGCGCATTTAAGCTTGATTGCCGCTATGGCGCCCAATGGTCGAATCTATGTAGCCGGTCAAGATCAGCCATTTACCAGTGAAGACATCGTATGGTTTCTTAATAAGTTGTGTGGACGCTATGGGAAACGAGATATGCTTCTAATCTGGGATGGGGCAGCCATCCACTGCAGTTAAGTGGTAAAAGCCTTTTTGAAAAAACGTCCAGGACGGATTCCCCTGGAACGTCTACCGGCCTATAGTCCCCAACTCAGCCCAGTCGAGTTGGTCTGGAGCCAATTGAAGCGTAGTTTAAAGAATCAGGTTTTTACGAGCCTAGAAGAGCTAACAGTTGCGGTTCTGGGTCAAGTCAAATGGCTGGAAAAAGACCCTTGGTACAAGCTTTCTTCAACAAAAAGGAGATCACCTTTATTACGGTAATGCACGGGTCTATAAAACGATCTTAAACACGGAGATAAATTGAAGACGGCTTTTTGCTTTCATGATTGGCTAAGTTAGCAACCATTCCGACAAAATTAAGGGGTGGTATAAAAAATCGGAATCACTATCTATCAGGGTATCTAAAAGCTAGCCGAAACGATATTGCTTTGGGTTAGTAGGTTGTCCGAAAGTCAAATGGCATTTTTCTCCTAGCTTGGCGGATTAAAAACAGAAGCGGACTCTCGGAAATATGCCAATTATTCCTATGTATTAATTTACATATTAATATTTGAGACTAGTAGCTTTTTTCGCGCTAAATATTTACACATCTATTCAAATATTATTAGTTAGAACATCAAAAATTAATATATTCATTTCATATGGGATTTCCCCGTTAAAAAGGAGGTGTTTTTCCCGTTAGAAAAGGGGTGTTTTTTTCGTTAAAAAAGGGGCTTTTACCCATTGAGTTTTAAGCGAATTATGAATTATATTGGACAAAAAAACGCATCAATAATGGTAACTGTTTTAAGGCTATTTAGCTTATTGGAAAAAATCATAAATAAATATAGAATTTATCATATGAAAAAAACATTTCTATTGGCAAGATCATTCCCTTGCCGAATAATAAATTTTGAGGATATATATTGCCATATTTAATATTTCAATTCAATTTTAATTAATTAAACAAAATATTTAACTTTTAAACAGGATAAAATTATGAAAAGATTTTCCGGAGTGCTCAAAAGACTGATGTTGATTTCGGCAATAACAGGCCTGACATCAGGGTTAACAATGTTCAATTCTTTTGAGGCGAAAGCGCAAGAAAGTGTGGGGGAACCTGATAAAATACAAGTAGAAGAACCTTGTGTAGCATATGATGAAAACTTTATGCCTTATCAAACGGGGCAGTTTCGCCTAGATTGCCTTGATGGAGGTACACAAAATTGTGGACCACAACCCTGCCTCTAATTGTCTAGAATTATTTGGTGCCTGAAAGTAAACACACAACTTTTGATACTATATCTTTTTATAGTATCAAAAGTTGTATTTAATTCCTGTTATTCTTTCTGAATATATAATTATAAAAATATGCCTAAAATAGCCTCTACTTAATATTTGAGCCTATTGCCATATATAACTTGCATTGTGATATTATTGATGAATTAAATTATACTATATTATGCAAAAAAACTCGATAAAATACTTCAAAAGTAGCTTAAAAAAGAAGCATCGCCTTTTTGGTAATACTTCTCTACATAAGAGCCATAAGATTAATAATTTAATGTTTATAGTTGAAAATTATTTATTTAATATGCAAAGACTTTTGGATTATATAAACAAAAGTATACCTTCTATTACTTTTGGCTTAATTTTAATTTTTAATATCAACTGTTCTCGTTCGAATGAAAGCGCCAAATTGTCCGAAACATCAATCAAGGCAACCACGATTGACGTTTTTAGTGATATGGATTCAGAAATAATTATAGATAGCCTTATTAAAGAAATCGATGTAGTTCATTTAGAAACAAATAAAAAATGTTTAATAGGGAAAATAAACGATATCAAAATAGCAGATAATAAAATATATATACTTGATAAGAGTATTAATAAAGCTGTATATATATTTGATAGGAAGGGGAAATTTATAAAAAAAATTTTCGCAACCGGCGCGGGGCCCTTAGAATTTTTAAAGCCATTTAGTATGGATGTTGATGAGGATTCTAAAGGCCTTTATATTTATGATAATTCTCTTAAAAAAATTGTTAAGTATGATTTAAATGGAAAATTCTTAAAAAATATAAAAACTCCAACATATTTTAACGATTTTGTATTTTCCAATGGGAACTTCATTATTGAAAGGGGCTTATTTGCTAACCAATTGAGAGAACTGTCACCAGAATTTGATAAGCACAACTTAATAGTTATGGATTCAACATTTTCAAAAATCATAGCAGGTTATCTTGAGCCAATTGGAAAAGATAATAAGAATAATTTTAGGCCTATATCAAAGTCGTTTAGTAAATCATCGGATCTAAAATTTTTCCCGAGATTTTCAGATGAATTATTTATAATCAACAAAAGCAATAGATTAAATTCTCTTTTCAAATTCGATTTAGGAGACTTAAAAATAGAAAGTCATATTTTAAATGGACCTTTTGAAGATATGATAAAATATATGAAAAATAATTCAAACAAACATATTTATGCAAGTGACTTTTGTGGAACAGATAAAGCGATATATTTGAGAACATTTGCACTTAAAGAGTCTTCTCATGGCGATATATATACATTTTATTTAAAAAATAAGAAAAAAGCTATATCTGGTAATAAAATCAAAATTGAATCTTATAATAAAATTCCATTTTTTATACACCCAGCATATGCCAGTAAGTCAGAATTTATCTCTGTACTTAATTACGAAATTTTTGAGCCTTTTCTAAGGAAATTAGATTCTAAAGCGGATCAAGATCAAATTTTATCCCTAGATAAATTTAAACTGACAACTAAGTTTATTAATGAACAAAGTAATCCAACTTTACTACTCTATACTATTGAGTAGTAATTGTAATCCTTTTAAAGACCATATAGCTAACAAAGAGATGAAAACTGCTTTTGTAATACTTTTTTATATTAACGCCATAAGCACAGTATGGGCACAAAGTAATATTATTGAATTGCCATTTGAAAAAATAGAAGGATATGGGCCTTTTGTAAATGGATACATTATACCTTCGTGGGAAGATAGTAGCAAAGTTAACGAGTGGACTAATACATATATAAAACTAAAAGGCCTTCCTCGAAATTGGCAGCAATTGAAACAAGGTAGAATCTTAATAGACAATTTTCAGTACGTTTTTCAAAATGCGCAATCGGGAAAATTATCAAAAGAATTCTATGAAGATTTACAGAAAAATTGGAATTGGACACCAGACCCAAAAACACTCTCAGTACGGCCAATTCAATGCTATGTTTATGTAATAACAGGGCTTGATAATTCTGGTAAACGGCTAGCAATGCTTGATAGTAACAATAACTTAGACTTTAGTGATGAACAAGCATTCGAGCCTAGTAATGCCGCCGATGTAAATAGTTTAAATACTATACATGAGATTTCATATGAGCTTTTTTATAAAAATAAAATAAAATCATTTAAAACTAATCTTGGTATTTGGAAAACTGAAGATGGAGTTCGTTGTAGTTTTCCTTCATATTTAGTTGCAAATTATATAACTGATGGTAGCCCGTATCAAATAGCAGTTGTTTCTTCAAACTTTACTAACCCAGCTTTTTTTAATACAACTGCAATTGTATTAAACGATACAACTGCGAATATAAAAATGACTGATAAATTTTCTAAAAAATTATTCCCTACTTTAATGAGTAAGGAAGGCGAGTATTTTAAAATAAGCCAATCATACTATAAATACATTGGTGTTGATTTGGTTAAAAATGTACTTCAAATTCAACCTGCTAACAAATATGATAGTTTATATTCGACACAAGTTGGCTATAGGGCACCATTATTTAAAAATAAAGATTTTTTTGAAAATAAAGATATATCATTACTTGATCTTAGAGGTAAGTATGTACTAATTGATTTCTGGGGTACCTGGTGCTTGCCTTGTCGACAAGAATTACCGTATTTGAAAGAAGCGTATAATAAAACAGATCGATCTTTAATTGTATTTTTGGGTGTTGTTAGTCACGACACGCCAGAAACACTTAAAAAATACGTTGAAAAGAATCAGATAGAATGGCCTCAGATTATATCAGACTCATTAAATAACCTAGTTGACCTTTATAAAATCAAAAGCTACCCAGCTACTGTTTTAATAGATCCAAATGGTAAAATACTTGTAAAAAATCTTAGAGGAACAAATTTGGTCAACGTTCTAACAAAATTGCAAAAAAAATAGACCATAATTACTGAATGCTATTACCGAACTATTTCTTGACTACATGGTCAAAAGCTTAATAATTTAAAATGAAAGGGAACGTTTGAAGTTAAGCGATGCTATCAGACAGCAACCCACTTATCCAATGGAGTCTATGCATTTTTCACACTGGTCATAATGGCGTATCACTCATTGTCCCAACAAATTTATTGGGTCTCACTATGAGCCATGACCATCTACTCCAGTTACATAACTAGCTTTTTGGCCATAAGGCCACCCTGAGTCAGGATTAGGAATCATTTTCGGCAGTACAGGGTCACAAATCTACTCTTATTTAGGATAAGAATCCGGCTATTATGTTTACAAACACCTCATCGTAAGTGCACCCTTCTACGAGGACAGTGCTGTTATAAGGAACAAGAATCGATTACTTAGTAGGGATGATTGGGAGAAGGTGATTGACAATGGCTGCAAGGTGGTCGTTATAAAACAATCGATTTATTAACCTGCTTTACTGATTGGTAAACGCCATAATTTGCCTTTAAAATGCAAGCAATAGGGGTTGCAAAACAATTCTGAAATCTTCCACTTCACCTAGCCTCACATTAATGTATGTGAAGTGGATAATTTTTTGAACCCAGCTACTCCAGAAACAGCTTGCGATCAGGATGCCGTACTTGCTTCCCAATTATAAGGCCATTTAGTTCAACTTTAGGGCACAAAGACAAATTATCAGATAGTATTACATCACCCTTTGTTGAAGCAAGTGCTTCTTATAAATAGGATGACTCAATACAAACATATCCACTCGAAGCAAATACACTTGTTACTAATCTTTTTAAGTTACCCAAAGCGATGCAAAACCTTAAATGAATTTGCTATTATAAGTTGGATAGCCTTGAGGTTGGTAGCTTGCCAATCGCCAACTTCGACAGCTACCCACTCTGATAGCACGTATTCTAATCGCTTGGGGACAAACCGGGCTAGTTTGGTTATTACCCAACCAGCCCGCCTAGGCGCGTTTGTATTAAAATCGGTAGCAACCGGCGTATTGCGGGCACCAGACCAGAGCAAACTTAGTTTCCGCATTAGCGGCACTATCAATCAAATTGACGCTCGTAACGGTGAAGCTATTGCCGCTGGGCAGATGCTGGCACGGCTTGATGATCGCGATCAGCAACTAGCTTTGAGGATAGCACAGGATCAAGTAGCAGAGGTGAAAGTGCAGCTTCGTGCTCTCATTGCTGAGTACGGCGGACACGAAACCGATACAGCTAGTCTGAAACCTAATGCTCGTACTTTTGTTCTTACCAAAAGCGGTTATTATCGGGCGCAAACCACGCTGGCCGCTGCCCGGCAACAACTCGAATATACCGTGTTGCGAGCCCCTTATGCCGGTTTAGTTGCCAATCTATCGGCGAAACCCTACAATTTCATTACCTCCTTCGAGCCTTTTTGCACATTGTTGAGCCAAGCAGGTCTACTTGTCGAGTTTTCGGTGCTGGAAAGCGAATTGGGGGGCGTGCAGAATGGTCAGTCAGTCCGGATTATACCGTTTTCCCTACCGAATCAGTCTTACATAGGCATCGTGTCGGAGATTAATCCGTATGTTAACGGACAGGGTTTGGTGTTAGTCAAGGCAAAGATAAACCACCCCAATGATCGGCTATTCGAGGGTATGAACGCACGTGTGTTCATCGAACGAAGGCTAGCCAAGCAAGTCATAATTCCCCGGTCAGCAGTGGTAGAAAGGAGTGGCAGGAAGGTGGTGTTTACCGTAGAGAAGGGTTTGGCTAAGTGGCATTACGTGACTATAGCCCACGAGAATGATACCGAAGTGGCCATTGCCGCAGGCCTAAAATCGAATGAGCAAGTGATCGTAGTAGGTAGTCTCAACCTAGCCCACGACTCGCCGGTAACAGCACAAAAACAATGATTCGTTATCTTGTCTATCGGCCCATTGCAGTTTGTGTGGTTACACTGTCGCTGACAGTGCTAGGGGGGCTAGCGTTTTTCCAATTACCAGTATCGCTGCTGCCAAATATTCCGGTTCCTGAAATTACGGTCCAGGTCAGCTACCCGTCGGCGTCAGCACGGGAGTTGCAACGCACCATTGAGCAGCCTATCCGAAATCAACTCCTGCAAGTTACTCATTTAGATGATATTCAGACCGTGGTACAGGATGGACTGGCCGTGCTGACGTTGCGGTTTGGCTACGGCACCAATGTCCGGCTGGCGTATCTTGAAACTAACGAAAAAATCGATGCTATATTGGATCAACTTCCTCGCGACCTCGATCGGCCAAAAGTCATTAAGGCTGGTGCTGGCGACATTCCGGTTTTCAACCTCAATGTATTGCCGGGGCCAAACTATCGGGAGGATTTTTTGGCTTTAAGCGAGTTTAGCGAAAATGTACTCAAACGACGCATTGAGCAACTACCTGAAGTGGCTCTAGTAGATGCTACGGGTCTGTCACAGCCCGAAGTACTGGTACAGGCTGATGCAGGCAGGCTGGCAAGCTTGGGTTTGACGGAGCAGCAATTGGCTGAGGCCCTAAAACAGGCGAACTTACAGCCTGGCAACTTCAGTGTTCGTGAAGGCCCTTATCAATATAACATCCGATTTTCATCTGTACTCCAAACGGTACAGGACGTGGGAAATGTTGTCATTAGCGTGGGTGGGGTTGGGTTGACAGGACCCTTAGCGCAAAATGACCCCCGCGTAAGTTATTTTGCGGACAACGTACTCACCGAACAAGATGCCTATACTGAAACACCTCGCCGGTTGATTGCGCTGCGAGAATTGGCAACTGTTTCGCTCCGCGAACGACCACTGCGCGGAATATACGCCTTTAATAGTAAACGAGGCATCTGTCTTGCCATTATCAAGCAGAATGATGCCCAGTTGTTGCACCTGCGTCGGGAGTTAGACAAACTACTCGGTCAATTTCAGAAAGATTACCCGCAACTTGAGTTTACTCTTAGTCAGGATCAAACTGAACTGCTCGATATTTCGATTAATAATTTCATCAGCAATTTACTAACTGGCGCGTTGTTGACCTTCGGCATGGTTTTTTTGTTCATGCGTGACTGGCGTCTCACGCTACTGATCGGCCTAGTGATTCCAGTCTCGATAGCGATTACATTTCTTGGCTTTTTTTTACTAAAATTATCCATCAACATCGTGTCTTTGGCAGGGCTGGTACTAGGTATGGGCGAGATTGTCGACAGTGCAATTATCATTCTTGAAAACGTGGAGGAAAAACGGGATGAAGGCTTGAGCGTAATAGAAAGTTGTGCAATAGGTGCTAATGAGGTTATTACTCCTTTGTTTACATCAGTATTAACTAATTCAGCAGTTTTTTTGCCATTATTGCTTCTTAGCGGTCTGGCTGGGGCATTATTTTTCGATCAGGCTGTATCAGTA
Source organism: Spirosoma arboris (assembly GCF_009754945.1). Lineage (GTDB taxonomy): Bacteria > Bacteroidota > Bacteroidia > Cytophagales > Spirosomataceae > Spirosoma > Spirosoma arboris. The sequence goes on along the minus strand of NZ_WPIN01000011.1, from coordinate 30,860 downwards.
TCGCTAGCTTTAGGTATATCGCTATTGTGTTCATACACGCTCATACCAGTAGTATACTCGCTGATTTATCATCGGCAGAATATCAAAGTTTTGCTGCCACCAACGCTGTTTACGCGCTGGCTAGAGTGGGGGTATAACGTAATGTTCTCGGCAGCATTTCGTTTTAAATGGATGTTAGTGTTGGGGCTGGTGGGGCTACTGTCCGGGGCCATCTTGATGGGTGTTCTGATTGAGAAACGGGGAATGCCCAACGTAAGCCATAATGAACTAGAAGTTTTTATCGACTGGAATGAGCCTTTGACGGTGGCCGAAAACCAACGTCGAACGGACCTACTCACCAAATCGATACGACCCTTTCTAATTTATATTAGTGCCTTTACAGGACAGCAACAGTTCTTACTAAACCGTCAATTTCAACAAACCGAAAGTGAAACTTTACTTAGTCTACGTACCGACTCTGATCGTAATTCCAAAAAGGTTGCGCTAGCCTTAACTCAGCAACTACGACAGCAATACCCGCTGGCCATGGCCGATTTCAGGCCTGCTCGCAACGTATTTGAACAGTTATTTGGAACTACAGAGCCACCTTTGCGACTTAAATTGTATAATACACAAGGGCAGCAACCGCTCGAACCAGAGCTTACTGGACAGATTGCTCGACAACTGGCGCAAATTGGCTTGCCATCGAATCCTATTGGTGAGCAGAGTCAATTAAAGGTGCGATTACGTTCTGATAAGTTGTTGCTGTATAATGTAGCCGACGAGTCGGTAGTACAAACCTTAAAAACGGTTTTTAATAATTACCCGATTACTAATATCCAAAGCGAACAGCGATTTATTCCGCTTATGTTTAGCGGGCCTCTTTGGCAGTCTAACTGGCAAAACACTTTTGTTTATAACCGCCAGCACCAGGCTATTCCACTCCATAGCCTAATCGAAATACTTCCTTATAGCGACTATACTATTTTCTACGCCGACCGCCAAGGCCCGTTTATACCATTTGATTATGAAGTTAATAATCAAACGGTTGATGATGTTCAGGAAAGGGTCGATGCTATGATTCGCAATGTGCCGGGCGTGCTGACCAGTTGGACGGGCCATTATTTTCGCGACAGTAGGTATCTGAGTGAACTGCTTGGCATTGTGGCTGTTGCCATCGCGCTGTTGTTTTGCATTCTAACGGCCCAGTTTGAGTCGACTCAACAACCGTTGATTGTCCTACTGATTATTGGCCTAGGTATTGCCGGCGCCATCTGGTCGCTTTATTTGTTCGGCAATAGTATAAATATAATGTCAGCCATAGGTATGGTCGTTTTGGTTGGTTTATTAGATAATGACTCAATCTTGAAAATCGATACTATGAATCGTAGCAGTTCGCCTTCTTTGATTGAAGGGATTCGGCTAGCCGGGCTACGGCGTCTAAAGTCGCAGATCATGACTTTCCTGACTACAGTTTTGGGCTTACTCCCAGTATTATTCAGTGGGGGGTTAGGTTCGGAGTTACAACAGCCATTGGCCCAAGCAGTAATTGGCGGTATGAGCGTGGGCGTTCTAGCGTCTTGGACCGTAATTCCATTGGTCTACTGGCGGCTATTTAAACACCAACAGGGTGGATTTGCAAATTAGATATTGATAAGTAAATAGGTTCGGAATATTCGTAGTTTTTCTTAAATATAGTAACACTATCACAAAGAGTATCAAAATGATGTTGATGGGCAACTGACTAAACTATCCTGTCGATGTTGATCATAGGGCCATCTTAGCAGTAGCCGAATAGAAGGATTGCGATTGCAATTTTCCTTTTGGATATGAAATAGTATTCCTGGTTCAGAAGGTAAAGGAACGTTTAGCTCAGACACACATGCAGAATTAAGTACGATTGCACTAGTACTATCAATACATATTATTTGATAACTATCGCCTGAATAAAGATGCCAAGCCATTGCACGTGGAATTAAGCTAATGATCGAAAAGGCTGGGATGATAAACAAGGAGGCCACAGCAGTTATCTGAGTCCATTTTTTTAATCCCATTATATCTGGGGTAGAAGGGGCGGGAATAAAATAAAGCAGAAATATAAGAGAGAAATTCCATGGCCAGACAACTGAATTCATATTTAATTTTATGAGAAGTATAAGAATAATCCCATGTAGTCCAAAAGCTAAAAAAGGTATGTGTCGATAGTAAGTTGGTATCCACAATCCAATCCCAATCAGCAATTCAAGTGGTGGGATTATTGCAGTGCTAATATTACCTGCTAATTCTGGAATAAATGGGAAGGCGGTATTAGCTAAACTAGCTCCGTTAATCATGTAAGCACCAGTAAATTTATAAATTCCAGCCCAGATGTACATACTACTAATTGTTGCTCGATTAAAAACTAATTGCAGTCTATTAAAAAAAAAGTGAGAGATAAAAAACAGCCAATAGAAATATACCCATGGTTGTAATCGAATTTGGTCTAGACCAATGAGTAGAATCAGTAAAATAGAAATAAGGCAAGACAATGGCCTTAGAGGTTGTAATATTGAACAGATGATTGTGATTAATAAACTAATAAAAAGTATGTTATTTAATAAAATATAGTAAGGAAAATTTTCAATGAAAGTAACAACTGTGAACTTTCGAGGTAGCCACCACAAGTGGAATGATAACATAATAGATACTAATAAACCTAAAGCACAAATGCGCAAAATGACCGATTCTCTCCTTTGATCAAGTTGACAAGCAAAATTCGAAGCAAAAGCACCCTTTACCATATATATATAGTTAAAGCTTAAATTTCAAAAATAAATTTGAATAAAGAACAAGTATTTAATTTTTAAATTAAGAGTCAATATTTTCAAAAGGCTTCTAAAGTAGGGCAATTTCACGGAAAACTATGGCAAAGGTTTATTATTTCAGAAATGTTGACTAAATCTAAAAAAAGATCAATTCGTCAATTGAATTTAAAGAATTTGCTTAGTGTTATAAAGCTCGTTTATTTAGGAGGGCAACGAGATTATCATTTTTAGTGAAAACTTTATTTTCTGGTATTTAAGAATTTAGGTAAGCCTAACTGGATACCTTATAAATAAGCAGTCTAGTATGGTATATTTAGATTTAAGAATGGTATAGGTAGAAAAAAGCGTAGATTTTTATTTCGAATTCTATTTCAATAGCGAATCCAATAACTTGTACAGTTTGTTAGCTTTCTGCTCGACCATAAAATTATCCTTGTAAATCTAATACATTGTGTTATAATTGCAAGGATGATAACGCGCGAAGCCCAGATTGAAATCGCTCAGCTCCTGGAGGAGTTTCCAGCCGTGGCCGTCCTTGGCCCTCGCCAAGTTGGCAAAACAACACTGGCGGAAGAAATTGCAACCGCTATCAATCCCGATCCGATCTATCTTGATCTTGAAAGTCCGACGGATCAAGCCAAACTGCGTGAACCCGAAGCATATTTTGAGCTGCATAAGGGACAACTCATCATTCTGGATGAAATCCAGCGCGTCCCCGAGTTGTTCGCCATTTTGCGCGGTGTCATCGACCGACGACGCAAACAGGGATACAAAACGGGGCAATTTCTCATTTTGGGATCAGCATCGCTTGATCTATTAAAACAGGCATCTGAATCCCTGGCCGGTCGCATAGCCTATAAGGAACTATCGGGTTTGACCGCTACGGAAATCATCGACCACAAGACCGGCGATCAGAACCGGCTTTGGTTGCGTGGTGGATTTTCCGACAGCTTTTTAGCCAAAACCGATCCGGCTAGTCTTCGCTGGCGGCTCAACTTTATTAATACCTATTTAGAGCGGGATGTGCCACAGTTTGGACCCCGCATTCCAGCGACTACTTTACGGCTTTTGTGGACAATGCTGGCCCACAATCAAGGCGCTCAATTGAACATGGCCCAATTAGGAGCAAGTCTTGGCATTACCATACCGACGACTAAACGCTATATCGAACTGCTGGAAGACCTGTTGCTGATCCGCCATCTGCGTCCGTGGTCTGGAAACGTCGGCAAACGATTGGTCAAAGCACCGAAAGTTTATATTCGCGATAGTGGCATTACCCATGCGTTACTCAACCTGACAACTATGGATGATCTGCTAGGTCATCCGGTGGTGGGAGCCAGTTGGGAGGGGTTCGTGGTGGAAAACCTGTTATCCAGCTTACCACCCGGTGTCACACCGTGGTTTTACCGGACATCGGCGGGCGCGGAAATTGATCTCGTTATTGAACGGAACATGCAGCAGAAATATGCGATTGAGATTAAGCGTTCAATGGCCCCCGTCCTGTCCAAAGGGTTTTATCTGGGTTGCGAAGATATTGGTGCGACCAGACGATTTCTGGTTTATCCAGGCCAAGAACGCTATCCGATTTCCAAAGATGTCACGGCGATCTCTCTGGTCGATATGATGCAGGAACTTCGCAATTTTCAATAAGCAACGCGATTGCCCATTATGTAGCCATATAGGTCTGATAATTCTATTTTCGTCCTATTCTAGAAAATACGAAAATTAACCCAATTCAAAACGCCCAAATATCAAGTTGCAAGGAGGTTTGAAAGGTCAATCAAGTACCGATTTTCGTATTTTAAGAAGAAAAGTACGAAACGGGCAAAATGGCTTATTACAAGATGAATGGCCATCTTATAAAACATTATAATCTGTCCTAATCGAATTCTAATAACCATTTACCTCTAAATCTGATTATATTTGTTAAACACAGCTAAAATGACATCTGCTCTTCAATCCGGTAAGCTTACATTTCCAATCTTGCTGGTGGAAGATGATCTAGCTATTGTTGACATTATTCATCGGGCGGCAAAAAGTAGTTTCCCCGAAGCGGATTTCATCTCCATTAACACCTTTGATGAAGCTGTAGTCTATTTATACAACTTAGAGGGCAAAGGGCCTAACTTGATCCTATTGGATGTGTTTTTGCCTGGCGCTCATACGGGATTAGATTTCCTTAACCTGCTGAAAATTCATCCATTAGGGAAGTTGCTACCTGCAATTATATTATCTCAAAGCGAAAATCAAAAGCACGTGAAAGAAGCCTATTTGTTGGGCGCAACGTCTTACTTTGTGAAGCCGTTTACGTTTCTGGACTGGAAAAATTTCCTATTTAATTTACGTTTATTTTGGTATGAAACAGCTACTTTACCAAGAACGTATTTTGAAAAACAACAAGAAATTCTACGTTAATTTCTTGCTATTTTTTCGATAGCCATCGCCACAAATAAGTTAGTCTTCTTTATTGAAATAAATAGTCGGTAAGGTCACCGTTTCAAACCAGTAGGTGCGTAGAGCGGCTAAATAATCTTCCCATTCGCTCATTTTGAAGGGCTTGATGGCAAAGGAATTGACCCCATTTTCATAGGCTTTACGAATATCAGATGATGCTTCACTGACTGTTAACATGATCACTGGCAACGCGTTATTGCGTTTATCGGCGCGTAGGTACGATAAAAAGGCGAAGCCAGTCTCAGCAGCGTTTAAATGAATATCTAATAGCACTAATCGAGGAGCAGGGCCTGACAACGAACTAAAATATTCTTTAGCTTGATCAACGTTGGCGACTTGAGTAAAGGAAGCTTCTGGAAATCCTTTTTTAGCTGCTTTACTCAATAGGGTCTGCAACGAAAGATCATCATCCACCACAAGCACGGCAAATTTGGTCGGCATAGTATAAAGCTAAGTAAAACGGTGGGTAATCAGCTTGGCAGCATGGAAATGGCACTAGTCAAAAGAAGGATCAATAGTTGGCAGTCGAGTTGTACCATACCAATAGTCTCGCATGGCTGCCACATAGTTTTTCCAACCCTGTAAATCGCTCGGTTTTTTGGTATAGGCCACAGCTCCCCGCTCATAGGCTTGGTGAACCGTTAACTCATCCCCTATGCCACTAAAGATAATGATAGGTACATGCCCTTTAAAGCGCTCAATCAATTGTGGCAATAAGTCTAATCCACCAACGGATTGTTTTAGATCAACATCTAATAAAATTAACTGAGGGAGGTCATATTCTCGTTTATCCAAATGGTCTATTGTCTCTTTAGCGGAGGTTGTATTGATAAAGCTCGCTTCAGGAAATAGGGTTTGGGCCACTGAGACTGCTCGCTGAACTGTGTCACAGGTGAATAAAGGGATAAAAACTCTTATTTTCACTATCATGACTAACGAGTTCGATTTTGAGGCCTTCAAACAGGCCGCTATTAAAGGCCTCTATGAAGGTAAACCCCTCAGGGGCGAAAACGGCCTGTTCGCGCCTTTACTCAAACACTTTTTAGAGTCGGCTTTAGAGGGCGAAATGGATGGCCACTTGGCCCAAACCCGGCTCCCTGAGCAGAACCGTCGAAATGGAAAAACCACTAAGCAGGTCAAAAGCAGTGCTGGCCCTTTAGAGTTGCAGACTCCTCGTGACCGAACCGGCAGCTATCAACCTCAGATCGTTCCCAAACGACAGGTTGTACTCACTCCCCAACTCGAACAGAAGGTGCTTTCGCTCTACAGCGTAGGCAATAGCTATGCCGACATTAGCCAGCACCTAGTAGAGATGTATGGCTACTCGCTCTCCGACAGTGAGTTAACCGCCATTACGGATAAGGTTATTCCGGCCATGCGGGAGTGGCAGAACCGGCCATTGGAAAGTCTATACACATTGGTGTGGCTCGACGGCATCTATTACAAAGTGCGCCATGATGGCAAAGTGGTCACGCGTGTACTTTATAGCGTGATCGGGCTGAGTTTTTCAGGCAAAAAGCAGGTTCTAGGCATTTATACGGCTGAAAGTGAATCAGCTAAATTCTGGTTAACGGTGCTCACCGATCTAAAACAACGCGGAGTAGAAGACCTGTTAATTACCTGCGTGGATGGCTTGAAGGGTTTCGATACAGCCATTGCCAGTGTTTTTCCGGCCACTACGGTACAACTCTGTATTGTTCATCAGCTCCGCAACAGTTTTCGGTTCGTACCCGACAAGTTATTGAAAGAGCTGGCTACTGATCTGAAAACAATTTATCAGGCTCCTAATCGGGAGCAAGGTTTAGAAAACCTGTTAGTCGTACAGGAAAAATGGGGCTCCGCTTATCCTAAAGCCATCCAGCCTTGGGTGGAGAAATGGGAATTGTTATCGCCCTTTTTCGACTATCCAGCCCCCATTCGTAAAGTGATGTACACGACCAACACGGTCGAAGGTTATCATCGTCAACTACGCAAAGTGACCAAGACGAAGGGTGCTTTTTCGTCGGATGTAGCTTTACAAAAACTGGTCTATCTGGTGATTCAGAATTTGCAGATTAAATGGGAGACGACGACCTATAACTGGAAAGAGATTATCAATCAGTTCAGCATTATCTTTGAAGAACGAATAAAATCACATCGCTTCGAATAAAACCTGCTGACACAGTTCAGCGAGCACTCCCGGGCCACTCGGCTAAGTACATCACTGATAGGAGGCTCATCATCCACCACTAATATTTCAAATATTTTTTCTTGGTGCATGATGATCAGTTAAGGGTACAAGCTAGGTAAAGGTAGGGATTATATTGATTTACAAACATATATAGGCGATTTTGCAGCGCCATAGTATTTCGTTTTCGTACTTTGGGAAGTAAAGTACGAAAAATAGTTAGCCTATTAACAAGCAAATGGGCATTGCCTTAATAAACCCTCCCATGTGAGACGAAGGCGATTGCATCTCCGTAAATGGGACATTTTAAAAGACACTTTTCATGACTCTACATTCAGTTGACTCTATAGGTTACTTAGTTTTTGCACTTTCGAAGAATGTTTGGCAAAAACTTGTCTATCTCCGCATCAGAAAAAGTCATCTCCTCCATCTCTTTTAGTGCTTTAGAAGCTGCTCTATAGGCACTAGGAAAGGAGCGGGGAGCACTCTTGTAAATGTTCAATAAATCTTGTTCCAATTGGTCACGCTTGGCAACTACATCCTCCACTCTTATTAATTTTGATTGGATGTCTGTCAGCAACGTAAAGTAAGCCTCTCGGATGCCTAATAGGTCATTTGCTGATTCGGCATGTCGCTGAGCAACCTTACCTAAATCATATTCTTTCAGATAGGCATTGAAACCAAACTGTATGGTTGATAATATTGCTGCGGCAGCCAACGTCCAATCATAACCTGTAAACACCCTTGATAATACACTTGTAGTCGTGAAGGCTGACAAAATTAATTGCCAGGTCTTGATCAGTCGATGTTGGTTATTGAGAATATCCGCACATTTTTCCTGTGTTTTGTGCGAATACACAACCCGACCATAAATTTCTCGAATTTGGTCAGTGAGTGCATGTAGGTCAGGAAGGGGGTTAGGCTGGGAATTCGGCTCCATAAATTTCTCGCCAATGTCGCTTTGCGGTAGTTGGATAATCTTTTTCCTTTTGAATAGCTAGTAAACATAGGTCGTAAGCTGATTTTGCCTTTGACGTAAAGACGCCATCTCTATAGATTGTTTCTTTGCTACCTGGTATTTCCCAGCCGGAATAGTTATTTCTAGCTTCGTACAGGTAAGCAAAGAAATCCCGAGACATATAATCATAATACAAATAACTTTTGTCAGTATATGACCAACCACTCATGAAGTGATATGCTAAAGTATCGATAAGTATCCCTTTTATATTTACATTATTGTTGTCCTTCCAGGCTCTAGCCATTCGGCATAAACGCTTTAGATTCTTATTCCAATTGTCATTTGCTTCTTTGATGGCTTGAATCTCAGGCTTGGGATTTGTGGTCTTCCAACTGCCTCCGTTGTTTGTATCTGGGTAACAAAAAGAACCATCAGTATAGGCAAAAACGGGCACAAGTTCGAATCGTATGTCATCAGAAAATTCAACGACAACAACTTGGCCATCTCCCCGTACCGATGTCCTGGAATAAGTTTTTAATACAATATTTTTAACTTCTTGGATTAGAGCCGATTGCCCATTTCCCGAGTGGTTATTGTACTGTGTATGCTTATCCCAAGGAAGCCGGAAAATCATATCAATATCGCTGACATGAATGTCTGTATCGCGACCATACGAGCCAACGTAGAGACTGTTTGCAGTTTCGGAAGCATTATTGTTCCAGTAATTTGCATTTAGCTGGCTAGTAATACGCTTATAACGGTATGCGATGGTTGAAACGTTATCATTCGAAATCTGGATGTTTGTACAAAACTGTTGAAACCACGAGGAAACGCTCATTTAAGTTATATAATTTGGTGGGATTGTCCTTAATATTGACGCAAGTTACATCTCTTTGTAACTACAGACAAATTCATATATTCTTGCTGTATCTACATTGTTTTTTCCATCTCGATAAACACTCTTTTGAGAAATGATATGATCATCTGTAGGCAAACGAAAAAGGCTAGTTCAAGCTGAAACAAGCTCAATGAGGCAGACTTTAAGCAGATTATCGGAGATTAATATTCGTACGTCTGGATCGATTCGCAAGCTATCCACCATGGACAGCCTTATTTGATCATTTGCGAATCAAGGTAAGGCTATTTTGGGGACGAAATAGGGGCTAGCTCCCAAGTAATGGTTTTGAAAGCCAAATCTTTTGAATGATGTAGGTTATCAAAATGCAATCCTGTTCAAGGATCAGTTCTTTGTTACTGATCTCAGCATAGACTCCTAAACCGATCATTTCGAAAAAGAAGAACAGTTTATAACCTGTTGAGTTAAATTCTAAAGCACCACCAAGATCGTCTTAGGTGCGTTTGTTAGGAAGGCATGAGCATTCACATTGGCACCTCCGGGTGGAGCTATAATCATTGGCAGGGCGTTTTATACCCATCGGCAACCCCCGTGCATGACCGATTAGGGTATTACGTACAACGGTTTCACACCGTTGAATTAAACAGTAGCTTCTACCGTTGGCCCAAGCTAGCAACGTTTGCTGGTTGGCGACGACATTTACCAGATGGTTTTCTGCTGACGGTGAAAGCATCCCGTGGGCTGACCCACGCCAAAAAACTCTATGCGCCTGAAAATTGGATCGAGCGTATACAAGCTTGCTGGCACCAACTGCGCGACAAGCGGGCCATCCTTCTGGTTCAGCTTTCGCCCAATCATCCCTATGATTATGCCCGACTGGCCTACTTTGTGAAACAGATTCCGGTCTGGATGCGAGTAGCCATCGAGTTTCGGCATATCAGTTGGCACAACGAAGCTATTTTTGCCTTGCTCGAACAGCACCAAATCGCTTACTGCATCATGAGTGGGGCGCGCCTACCTTGTATCCTGCGAGCGACAGCTCCTTTTGTTTATGTCCGGATGCATGGCCCTGATCCCCACCAGCTGTATAGCGGATCTTACTCGGACTCTGATTTACACTGGTGGGCCGATCGGGTTGGAGAGTGGGTGAGCTTGGGCAAAGACGTATTTGTTTATTTCAACAACGATGGAGAGGGAAATGCGGTTCGAAATGCAGAAACCCTTCGTTACCTGACAAAATAGCGTAGCTTTTCGTAGCCGGTTTCAGAAGGTCAGACCTGTCATCAAGAGCCTATTGATCGCTATAAAAACTAAGGTCGATTCGGTCGGGGTAGCGCCGTTGGCCAATGCGTACTGGAATCAATACGGTACTCAAACGCTCATCAATCCACATACACTGGACGAAATTTATACCGAAACCCAGGCAAAGAGCCTTCAAGTCGATGGGTTGGTAAATGATACTGGCTTGGGAGACTACAGACAGTTTACCAAGGAGTCAGGTTGTTGGCTACCTAGCTAGCTCTCTACATGAACCAGATAGTCGGTCAGGTGTTTCCACTGTAATTTTTGGTAGAACAGCCAACCCACCTCCGCCATCACCGTATTGACCAGACCTCGATGACCGGCCTGGGGCGAATCTCGATTGATGCCTTCGTAACGCCCAATTTCGTACGCCGTAATAGTGGTACCTGTTCGTTCAACGCGGAACGTGCTGCGAGCCTCGGCATGAAAAAAATGATCGATTTGCGCCGAAGGGGGCTTATGCGGATCGTGGCTGGGACGAACCGTAAATTCGGCCCACTTTTCTCCGCTATAGGTATGGGTAACCTGCACCCAGTTTTCCGGGGCTGGGCCCGGGATTATCACCTGAATGTAATCGTCCTGCTGAGGAACACAGCCTACTTTGGGTTGACCCGCCGAATCAAACAGCTTGAAGGTGGCTGTAAAGGGGGATAGATTAGACCAGGCGGCAACGTTCCATAGTTTTTCGATTGATCGATTAAAAGCCGCTGAAGTAGTGACTTCATCTGGAAAGGTTTGCTGACTAGAATAGGTAACATCTTTCGTTGCTTCTCCCTGTAGTAACTTCACCTCCTGGGATAGCTGATCAATGACTGATTGCTGTTTCATGATATGGCTCGGATGGATTAGACGCTATCAAGAGTTTACCGGTGTAATAGGCATTTCGCGAACGCGGATACCCATGGCATGGAAAACTGCGTTGGTGATGGCGGCTGGCTACCTACAATGCCTATCCATAAATGACTACTGTTTAACCTGCTTTACCTTCTGCCCGGTCGGAATCGTGTCAACGGAGCGCTCCCGTTCCGTTTGCTCGACATAAACCGCATGATCAGCGGGTTCGATCTTGATGCCTACTTGATTGGCATACGCCTGGGTGAATTCCGCCCCAAAATATAAAATAGCGGCTGTATAATAAATCCAGGTTAAAATAATAATCAGAGAGCCAGCTGCTCCATAAGTCGAACCGGTCGCCGTCGTATCAATATATAATCCAAACAAATAACGGCCCAGCATAAAGAGTAAGGCCGTAAAAATGGCGCCCAGCCGCATATCTTTCCAGGCAATTTTGGCATCGGGCAACACCTTAAAAATGACCCCGAAGAGTACTGTTATCACCGCCGTACTAATGGCAAAATTAAGGGCGCTAATGAGGTATACCCCCAGACCCGGTAAGAAACGGGTTAACTGATTGCTCAAGGCCAATAGCAGACCGTTGACGACTAAGGAGACCAGCAGCAGAAACCCTAAGCTGACCACTAAGGAGGAGGACAACAGCCGATCTTTGAGCAGTTTGAGCCAGCCCCGTTTGGGTTTAGCCTTCACCCGCCAGATCAGATTGACCGAATCCTGGATCTCGATGAAGATACTGGTGGCTCCCAATAACAAGGTACCAATCCCGACAATCAGCGCCGTATTGGTTTTGCCCGATAAGCCTACCTGCTTGATAATATCCTGAATTTGCTTAGCCGCTTGATTACCCACCAGTCCATTAATTTGGCCAAAGATTTGGCCGCGGATGGCTTCTTCGCCCAAAAAAATACTGGCCAGTGCCATGACTAGCACCAGCAAAGGTGCTAGTGAAAAAATGGTGTAATACGCCAGGGACGCACTCAGCTTGAGGCAGCGGTCGTCCATAAATCCGTTGAAGGCGTCCCGTAAAACGCCCCAGACCTTAGCTCCCAGGCCTTTCGGAGGCTTGGGGGCTCCTGAGGCATCGGCAGGGAGTCGGCGAATAACCGTATAGGAATGATAGAATGCTCATGAGCAGTTGCCTTTGTCTGACCAGAAGAAAATTCACTGTGATGGAATAATGAGACACGTTTAGGAGATAACTGCCAGGAAGAGGAGTTGTTAGTAAGGGAAACAAAGCCGCTTATAATCACCAACCAAATTGTAAGGTTTTCAATCACACTGCTTAAAACAATCTAATCCTTGTTCGATGTTAAGTGGTTGCATCATTTCCTATACTCGATTATGCATTCTGTACTTGCGGTGATGAGACGGATGGCTTGCCTGCTGACTATCCTCATAGTCCCTCAGTGTTCGCCAGAGACAAGCCAGGCAAGCCAGGTTACGTCCGATCGGTCATTAGCGGGTAAAACATTCGCGGTAAGCCTGGACGGACCCGCTGCTGTTCGGTTCAAGGATACGGCCATACGATTAGTCTTGCTTCGAAACCACAGAGGCCAGTTTTGGGTCAGTAAACAAGGGATTTCAGAGCAGATGACCATTGGCTGGCAGGTAAATAATGATTCATTAACCTTAGAGCGGATCGACTCGGCTAAAAGCGAGAAGAGGTTTCCGGCTCAACGGTTTGCCGTTGTTAAACGAGGAAACGTCTATCAACTAGCCAGTCGATGGGAGCGGATGTATTTAACCGAATTGAACTAAGTCCGGTGTTCCTGAAGCCAGACAAACCAACTGTCCTGTACTTGATCGTTCAGGCGGGTGATAGTACCTCAATGAAGCAGGCCAAGTTATTTTTATAGGAAAGCGAAGTTTAGTTCCGAGCTCTTATTAAACAAGCTCCCCATGGCTACTTGTTTAGTGGACTTGCTACAGTTGACTGGATACACTTTACTAAACAACCCAGGTGTCCGTGCACACCGATTTTGCTTTTGCACGAGATCCAGCATACTTTTTTGTAAGTTAGTATTGGTTTGTTACTACACCTGTGAGTGAATATTGATTGGCTGTCAGGTGTTCACTCACGATTCATTGAGCGTCAATCTCCAGTTTACTGATACCCCTACGCGAGTAGATAAAAACGTCAATCTAGTCGTTTTCCCCCCGTTATCCCATAAATCATGCCTGTGATGTAGCTGGCCTCGGGAGAGGCTAGCAAGACATAGACTGGGGATAACTCAGCCGGTTGAGCAGCTCTGCCTACGGGTGTATCAGCGCCAAACTGCTCATAGCGTTCTGGTGGCATGGTGGAAGGAATAAGAGGAGTCCATACCGGTCCAGGAGCTACCGCATTCACCCGAATCCCGTGTTCCATCGCTTCTTGGGACAGGGCTTTGGTGAAGTTGGCAATGGCCGCTTTGGTTGCTGCATAGGCTAGCAAATGAGGTTTCGGTTCATAAGCCTGGATCGATGACGTATTGATGATCGCACTACCCGGTTTCATGATCGGAATAGCCGCTTTACAGAGATAAAACATGGCAAAGATGTTCGTCCGAAAGGTCTGCTCAAATTCCTCTGATGACAGTTCTGCAATGGACTGATGGCTCATCTGAAAAGCTGCATTATTGACCAAAATGTCCAACTGGCCCCATTCGTCCACCGCCTGCTGAATCAGGTGTTGACAATGGGCTTCCTGCTGAATGTCGCCTTTAATCAGTACGGCTTGTCGGCCTGACTCTTCAACTAGACGTGCGGTTTCCCTGGCATCCGCTGCTTCTTCCAGATAGGCAATCAGGATGTCTGCACCCTCTCGGGCGAAGGCCAGTGCTACCGCTCGACCGATACCACTGTCGGCTCCTGTAATCAGTGCTTTTCGCCCGTTGAGTTTACCACTTCCCTGGTAGGATGCTTCACCATAATCTGGTTTAGGATGCATCTGGCTATCGTTTCCCGGCGGCTCGATGGGTGATTGTTGATTATAAGGTGGCGCTGGATAGACCTGACGAGGGTCCTGCTGGGAAGTGTATTTTTCGTTTTTCATGATACGTTGACGGATTAATAGGTAAATGCGGTACTATCAATTGCTGACTATTCAGTATCAATTATAAAAACAGAAGCCCACTACGTAACGGCTCCCAAATCCAACTGGTTATATCAAAAAGAGGGCAGTAATAGCCAGAGGTTAGGTCTCTGCCTCTCAACAGACGAGTATGCTTTCATGATGTTGATACTTCTGTAGTAGCCGCTGTCAGAAGTTTATCCAGTGTGATGGGTAAGGTTCGCACCCGGATACCCGTGGCATGGAAAACGGCATTGGCAATGGCAGCTGGCATGCCCACAATACCAATTTCACCTACCCCTTTTACACCGAGCGGATTAACAATGTCGTCGTGTTCTTCTACAAAAATGACATCTAACTCATGAATGTCGGCGTTGACGGGCACATGGTATTCGGCTAGCGAGTGGTTCATAATCCGCCCGAACTGGTGATCCATCACACTTTCTTCTTCCAGCGCCTTACTGATGCCCCACACCATACCGCCAATGATCTGACTGCGTGCCGTTTTGGGATTCAGGATGCGCCCGGCAGCTACAGATGTTACCGCCCGTGTTACGCGAACTGTCCCAAAATCCTCATCGACTTCGACTTCGACAAACACGGCTGAATGCGTATTACGGGCATACTTCCGTTGCTTCAACAGATTGGGTACTGAAGTGGAGATGGCCCGGACAGCTGCACCTCCATTGGCATCGATAAGTGTCTGTAAGGGAATCGCTATAGCAGGATCTTTTTTTAACCGAATGGCTTTCTCGGCAAATAGCACATCCGAGAAACGAACCTTGGCGAAGGGCGAATTGGGCAATTTTCGGGCTAGTTTAAATAGTTTTTCACCCACTGCTTCGCAAGCTGCTTTCACGGCTGACCCGACGGTGGCCGCTGTCCAGGAACCGCCTGCAATAGGCGCCACTGGCAGATCAGTATCGCCCAGTTTAAACAGCACATCTTCCATGGGTATTCCCAGCGTATCAGCAGCTATCTGCGTCATGATGGTGTAAGTGCCCGTACCGATATCGGCGGTAGCGCTGCTGACCCGTAGCTTTCCATTGACCATCAGGACCGCCTCTGCCCGGGCGGGTGCATGAAAGGCATCCCAGATTCCGGTGGCCATCCCCCAACCTACCAAGGTGTGTTCCTTGCGCATGGAGCGAGGCTCGGGATTGCGTTTTGCCCAGCCGAACCGTTCGGCTCCCCGTCGAAAACATTCCCGAAGTTCTTTGCTGGAATACGTCAGATCATTATTCATATTGCGCTCGGTATAATTGCGTAATCGCAACTCCAGCGGGTCCATGCCCAATTTGTAGGCCAGTTCGTCGACTGCACACTCAAGGGCCGTAACACCCGTAACGCCACCGGGTGCGCGCATATCCATGGGCGTTGCCACATCAAGGGATATGATTTTCTGGTCGAATTTTACGTGTTCAGCCGGATACAATAGCCCACCCCAAGTGGTAACTACTTCCGTATAATCTTCAAATTGTGAGGTTACGGCCACTCCATCGTGGTACATTGCTGTCATCGTTCCGTCAGACGAAGCGCCCAGCGCTACGGTCTGTACGGTTGCCGGGCGGTAGCCTAAGGTGAACATCTGTTGCCGAGTGAGCGTAACCCGCACCGATCGTTTCAGTTCCCTGGCGGCCAGTACAGCCAGAAACAGTTGATGCTGTGGTCGTAGCGCCGACCCAAAGCCTCCGCCAACATAAGGCGAGATGACCCGAATATCCTTAAACGGAATGTTGAATACCTGTGAAACATAGAGGATACTATTGGTGACGCCCTGCGTTTTATCGTAAATGGTATAACGCTCGCCCGACTTATAGCGTCCCTTCTCGTATACGACCGTGCTGGCAAAAAGCTCCATCGGATTATGATGTTCCGAGCCGTGGACATACTCACTGGCGACCTGTACGGGTGCATTCCTGAAGGCTTCTTCAAAATTACCGCGTGGATCAGGTGGTGGTGGTTTGAATAAGGTCGCCATGCCTACAGCAGGCTTTCGGGCTTTATGCCGATTGGCCTGTAAATCGGTTTGGTGAGTTTCCTGCTCATAATCAACCCGAATCAGGGTAGCGGCATACCGGGCTAGCTCAAACGTTTCGGCCACGACCAGCGCAATAGGTTGACCATTAAACTGGATTTGTGCATCCCTCAAGGGACGAAAGGGTGAGCCTGGAGGGGCATCCTGATCTTTATAGCTTAGATCGAACCAGGCAAGTTTGGGCCGATTTTCATGCGTAAAAATGGATACGATGCCCTCAACCCTCCGGGCGTCATCCGTATGAATTTGCCTGATTTTCCCTTTGGTAATCGTACTGTTTACGATGTAGCCGTAGAGTAAACCCTGTACGTCGAATTCAGCGGCATAGTTGGCTTTTCCCGTTACTTTATCTACCCCGTCTACACGGTTTAAGGGTCTTCCGGTGTATTGTGTCATACGGCTGATGGGCGATTAGTGGCTTGAAGCAGAGCACGTACGATGGCTCGTTTAGCCAGTTCTATTTTGAAGGTATTGTGTCCAAAGCCCTGCGCTCCTTCGAGCATGGCATCGGCTACATACTGAAAAACAGTCTTATTGGGCGCTTTTTCCGTCAGTGTTGCTTCCAGGTCTGGGCGTCGCCAGGGTCTATGCGCTACTCCGCCCAACGCGATCCGGGCATCTTTAATCTGCCCGTCCTGAATGTCCAGGGCCGCTGCTACCGACACCAGAGCAAAGGCATACGAACTACGATCTCGTAGCTTGAGATACGCATAATGATCTGGAAATCCGTCGGCAGGCAGATCAATGGCCGTAATCAATTCCCCATCCTGAAGCACATTATCAAGGTGGGGTGTATCACCAGGCAACCGATGGAATTCGGCCAATGGAATAGTGCGATCCCCGTCAGGGCCCGTTACGCGCACGACGGCTTCGAGAGCGGCCAAAGCCACGCACATATCCGACGGATGGGTAGCAATGCAATACACTTGCTGATCTTGGGCATACGTACCTAGAATTGCGTGAATCCGGTTAAAGCCGGTGATGGCCGAGCAGCCTGAGCCGGGTTCTCGCTTATTGCAGGGCGTTGCGGTATCGTAGAAATAATAGCAGCGAGTTCGTTGCATTAGGTTTCCACCATCGGTTGCCATGTTTCGCAGTTGGGCAGAAGCCCCCGCCAGAATCGCCTGCGACAGCAGTGGGTACCGCTGAGTAACCTGCTGGTGATAAGCGGTATCAGCATTGGTGACAAGGGCTCCCAGCCGCAGGCCGCCACTTTCGATTGAGGTAATCGTTGTCAGCGGCAGGTGGTTGATATCGATCAAATGAGTAGGCCGGGCCACATTTTCCTTCATCAGATCGAGCAGGTTCGTTCCTCCTGCAATGAACGCAGCGTCCGTTTTCGCCGACCGTTCGACCACTGCCTGCGTAATGCCACTAGCTCGGGCGTACGTAAAGCTGTTCATACAGTAGTCGGTTGAGAATCCATAACCGATGTAATCGCTGCAACAATACCGGGGTAAGCACCGCAACGGCAAATGTTGCCGCTCATCAATTCGCGCACGTCGTCGGCTGTTTTGGCATGCCCTTCGTTCAGTAGCCCGACGGCTGAACAGATCTGACCCGGCGTGCAATACCCACACTGAAACGCATCATGGTCGATAAAAGCCCGTTGTAGAGGGTGTAACTTCGATGAGCTGGATGTCTGATCCAGACTGCTCAGCCCTTCAATGGTTGTGATCTGAGTATCTTCCTGCATGATGGCCAGCGTCAGACAGGCATTAATTCGCTTGTTGTTGACCAGCACCGTACAGGCTCCGCACTGGCCATGATCGCAGCCTTTCTTGGTACCCGTCAGGTGCATGTATTCGCGCAACGCATCGAGCAGTGAGGTCCAGGGAGCCAGCTGTAATTCTGTTTTGACACCATTTACGGTTAGCGTTACTGGTTGCCTGGTTGCTGTCTGTATCGCAGGCAGGGATGGCGATTCGTTGGTTGGCAAGAGAGTGCCGAGCGTTAGATTCATACGGGTCCGCAATGAGTATAAAACGGGTTGTGCTATCGTAACAAGTGAAGAGCTGGGTTGTTTGCAGAAATTAAGTAACGGAGCATACCTGGTTTAGTCGTGAACCATTCGCCAATTTCTGCCTGTTTCCCCAACCTTTAGTCGCGAGGAGGGTTATTTCGAGGTAACTCATATTCAGACCATGCGCATATCGATTCCGACAAAAGCCGTACTATGGACCGTCGCCGGGGTAACTGCCTGGACTGCCATCAAAGCCATTCTTGCCCAAAAACGTAAACTGGATTTTCGGGGTAAAACCGTCGTCATTACGGGTGGGTCGCGGGGGTTAGGACTTGAGCTGGCTAGAGTATTGGCTCAGGAAGGAGCTAACCTGGCCATCTGTGCACGGGAAGCCGATGGTGTACGTCGTCAAGTAAAAGTGGACAAATGGGGTGGAAATGGGAAGAGACAATTTCCTAAATTGTTTCACCTAAATCACCTTAGTAATGTCCAAATCGGTCAAATCATCCCCGTCTAAGCGTTCCGCTACCAACTCCTCGGCTGCTACTGAATGTAAACCAGCCCTATCTATCATTAAAGACATCCAGCGGCAGACCCGACGTCAGTATACTGCTGAAGAAAAGATCCGGATTGTCCTGGAAGGCTTGCAGGGCGAACAGTCAGTGGCCGAGATCTGTCGGCGGGAAGGACTCAATACCAACATTTATTACCGCTGGAGTAAGGAATTTTTGGAAGCCGGTAAAAAGCGACTGGCAGGCGATACTACTCGCGAAGCTACCGCACCTGAAGTACAGTCCATTAAGTCAGAAAATGAAGCCCTCAAACAACTGGTGGCTGAATTGAGCCTAGAGAATCGGGTATTAAAAAAAAGGTGGTCCGCCACCGCGGCTTAAAGCCGACGATTAATCGCTACCATCACATGACTCAGTCCGAAAAGATAGCGGACGCCGCGCGGAGATCATCACGTTGGTCGAACAATCGCCTTTGAGCGTTAAAGCTACCTTGAAGGAGTTAGGTATTAATCGGTCGACGTTTTATCAGTGGTACAAACGCTATTTGGAGAGTGGCTATGATGGCTTGGCTGATCCGGCTTATCGGCGCACCAGTGCTTGGAACCAACTGCCACCTACAGAGAAAGGCCGTGTGGTCGAACTAGCCTTAGAACGACCCGATCTGTCTTGCCGGGAATTGGCTTGCTATATTGTTGATAATGAAGGATGGTTTGTCTCAGAATCAACCGTTTACCGTATTCTAAAAAGTCGGGGCTTAATTACCACTCCCGCTTATCGACTGCAGGAAGCAGCTGATCAGTTCTACAACCCCACTACCGCGCCCAACCAACTTTGGCAAACCGACTTTACGTATTTCAAGATCAAGACCTGGGGATGGTATTACCTCTCGACGGTGCTGGATGACTATTCACGCTATATTTTAGCGTGGGAACTGTGTCCGGGTATGCAGGCGACAGATGTGGAACGAACCATGCAAGCGGCTCTAAAAGCCAGTAGTCTGAGGGCTGATCAGCGACCTCGTTGCTGTCGGACAATGGTTCAGCTTACGTGTCTCGGCATTTAAAAGAGTATCTGAAAGGGAAAGCATTGAGCATATTCGCAGTGCGCCGTTTCATCCCATGACACAAGGAAAAATCGAGCGCTATCACCGGTCGAAGAAAAATGTGCTGTTATTGGAGCACTACTACAGTCCGGATGAGTTGAGAGAACGCCTAACGGAGTGGGTAGCTTACTATAATCACCAACGCTACCATGAATCACTCGAGAATGTACGTCCAGCTGATGCGTACTGGGGTCGCCAAGAGCAAATCGTAGCGGAACGGCAAAAAACTAAGCAGTTATCAATGCTGAAACGCCGGAAAAATCATATTTTTCAGCGTTTACAAAGTACTTAAAAGTATCTCTTCTCTTTTCACCCGCATCTGTCCACTTTCGGTTGACGACGTACAACCAAGGTAGTTTATCATCTGTCATTTTATCTAATTCGCGCCACTGCAATCCGGTGTAATTAATCCATAGAATGGCATTAATAATGGTACGAAGGGAATGCCAGCGTTTGCGTTTGTCATTCAGAATTAGTTGAATAACTTGCCATTGAGAGTCCGTTAGTTCTTGAAACGATTGGTTCATGATCTTGGTAGCTTAGTAACTCCAAAATAAGACGGACTCTTACTTTTAGACTATTCAATACATACTCTGAGGCTAATTTAGCGAGAATCTTGTCCACTTACGGACAGCTTGTATCCGTAAATGGACACCTCGAATGGGACTAAGCACGGCTAAAATGCACAGGCTTACCTGAACGTTCCAATTCATCAGACACTTCATTTGGTCTACAAACGGTTTTATAGCCGATGATTAGTTCATCTCGTAAAAGGCTCCTTCCTGAGACAAAGGACTTTCATGTTTATACTTCAGGAAATGGACATTCAAAGAGATGGACAAAACTTAAGAAATTTGTATTTCCCGCTTGCAGAATAGACCGCCTTTACCTAAGTCGAACTCGACATCTCTCCAGTAATTCACCCACCAGGTTGAATTAGGATCGGATTGCGGTAAGCGACAAGGCAGTAAGGAACTACAATTGGCCAAATTGCCAGGAGCACGGTCAGCTAATTGCTTTTTAGCTGGTCTACTACTTGCTGAACTTCTTTATTGCCGGGAGACAGCGACAGCGATTTGGCTAAGCTCATGGCTGCCTCCTCCTTCTTGCCAGAGGTCAATAAGGCTTTCCCGTAACTATAATAAGGAAACCAGTTCGCTGGATTCAGTTGAGTCAGTAATCGTAGCGTTTCCAGTCCTCGTTCGGCTTGGTGGTTCGCCATCAGTTGATGGCCAACATAGTCCAGCTCAAACAGATTCAGATAATAATGAAGCGTATCCGATTTCAATTGATTGAAATGGCTAACCGCGTAATCAGTCCCATGCTTGATGATATCTTTGGCATAGATGAAGCTCAGCGACTCTTTTAACGCCAGTAGGGGTCTATTGTCCACTATCCGGATGGCATTCAACGTAGTATTGTTCAACCCATAGCTCTCCGAATTATCCAGTAAAATGAAGGTCTGTTGGCGGGTAAGGTCGCGTATAAAAATGGATACTAGACCGCCCTGCTTGCCGGTATGAAGAACCACTTTCCGAGTAGGATCTTCGGTCAGGATAAACCAGCCAAGTCCGAATGCCGTTTTTCCTAAAAACGGTTCGGGCTGAGCATAGTGCCCGTTATTGAGTTTGATGGGGGTAAACGCCTCCTCCATCGTTGCTGGCTTCAGTAGTTTGCCCGCAGACAAGGCCTGATCGAAGAGAAACAGATCATCCATATCGCTGACGACTAAGCCTGGTCCAATCAACGCGCCGGACTCCTGAGCAAACTCCTGGTGTCTTGGGATGGAGTCGGCGAGTTGCACACTATCGGAGAACAGCGTCGGGTAGGCATAGTTTTTCACCCGTTTTTCGTCATGAACTAACGCGCTTAACGAATTAATGTACGTATGGTGCATACCAGACACCGTCCAGATCTGCTTTTTAAGGTATTGTTCAAAAGGTAAGCGCGTCATTTTCTCGACAATAGCCGCCAGCAAAGCAGTTCCCGGACTGGAATAGCTCCATTTTTCACCCGGCTCAAACAACACTTTACCATAGCGTTTTAGGGCTGGAATCAAATCCGCATTGGTTAGAATCCGTTTTGGATCTTGCTGGTAGTAAGGTTCGAAAATCTGGAAATCCGGTAATCCGGACGTGTGGGTGAGTAAATGCCAGACTGTAATACGGGTATATGGAAAATCAGGAAGATACTTCCTGATGGGATCCGTCAGCTTGATCAACCCTTTTTCCTTTAGTTGGAGGATAGCGACGGCGGTAAATAATTTACTCGTAGAAGCCAGATGAAATCGCGATGGTTTAGTCATCCGAATTTTGTTCTCTCGGTCAGCATAGCCAAATGAGCGTTGATACACGACAGTCCCCTGTTGGGCGATTAGTACATTTCCACTAAGCTGAGATTTGTTGTGGCGGGCGGAAAAAAGGCTATCCAGACGGGTAACCACTGGCTGCGCCCAGACAGATTGGCCCAAAACGATGGCTATAGCTAGTAATCCAATTGCTAATTTCACACTGTTTATACGAGGGGATTCTACCATGGTCACTGATTTGGCGTTTTACGTAGTGGGACTTTTCAGTAATTAACAACGAATGGT
This sequence comes from Spirosoma arboris, assembly GCF_009754945.1. Taxonomy (GTDB): domain Bacteria; phylum Bacteroidota; class Bacteroidia; order Cytophagales; family Spirosomataceae; genus Spirosoma; species Spirosoma arboris. Next base: position 8,225 of record NZ_WPIN01000011.1, on the reverse strand, counting down.
GGCGTCGATCTGTCGAGCGAAATTACGGGCGGTAAGTAGCCTGGAATAGAATGAAATTTGCCTGTTGTGAACAGCTACAGTTTTTGGAGTTGCTTGGGTAAAAATCCGGTTTGCTCTTTAAGTATCCGGGTGAAGTGGCTTTGATCGGCGAAACCGCATTCATAAGCGAGGGCCGTCAACGAAACGGCTGGCTGTCGGATTCGCTGTAAGGCACGCGATACCTTAACCCGTCGGATGTATTCGCTCAAGGTACAGCCAAAATAACGGGGAAAGTGTTTGGAGATCGTAATTGGGTTTACCTTAAGTATCCTGGACAGTTCAGCAAGCGAAGTCGGCTCGCTCCAGCAATCCTGTAGCAGCTCGTTGAGCTGAATTACCCAGGCTGGCTTTTTCTTTCGTTGAAAGCTGGTTGTTGGATCGATCAGTTGGTGAAACAGCATCAGGATGCTGTCGTTCGAAAAGCGATCTGGCAGCAGGGCTTCTTTGTACATTTTTAACAGGATCGCCCTAGCGTGCGGATTTTTGACCAACGCCCGGTCTATATCCGCTTCGTCGAGTTGCTGTTTACTGAAAAAGTCGGCACTTATGTCCAGATTGATATTTTTAGACGGAAATCGGGTGTTCAGATTCTGGTGAATCTCCCCGCTATAGTAAAAGCGTAAATTGCCGGGCCTGACATCATCGCTCAGGTGCTTTCGCTTCTCGAAGGTGCCCCCTTGCAAGAATAAAGTAAGATGAGTATTCTGGTGAAAATGGCTCCCCTGATACACATAGGTGTGGTAAACCGTCTCAATAAGGGTAAGTCCCTGATGGGTGTCAAAGCGTCGGCTAATGTGGCCAAGGAACTCACCCTGGTTCAGTATATACATAGATCATGCATACTTTTTAGTCATATTGGCTACTGACCACGTTTTACAGTTGAGTGATGTGACCTCAACGAAATGCACTGATTTTCATTAGTGAACCGGCCTGTCTTTTCAATAGCTGCTTTTCAAATGCCATGCCATTACCGTAAAGACCTAATAATCAGCCATATAATTAACTGTTCTTGTCCTGTTTCGGACAAAGCCTGTTCGTAATAGGACACAATGTAAACTCTTTACCATTTTGTAATCATCAGTTACTTGTTCTTAGGAAATGCTCCTTCTTGAGACGACGAATAATTCATCTATCTGCTTCAGGAAATGGGCGTTTTAAGAAAATGAGAACTGAAAAAAAAGTGAGAGATTGGCCGCCTAGATCACGCCCCACTCAATTTCAGGTGTTAAACTAGCTCAGTAGGTTTCGTATTCATAGTCGGTTTGCCCACTGCCATCTATCTGTACTGTTTGGATGGGCAGTTCCTGGGCGTTATAGGAATATACCTGACCGCTCACCAATAGATTATTTTTGCTAAGATTATGGGCCGAATACCCTCCACTGATGAGCACACCATACCAGGGGTTGGGATGATCATCATACTGATAACGGATTGTATTACTAGGGCCGCCTGTAGCGTAAGTTGTCGTCACGTTAGCCACATTATCCTGGTTATAAGAATAGCTGGCCGTAAATTCCATCCATAGTGTACCCTCATCATTGTAATTTTTACGAACGCCTTTAGTGGGGTTCTTCCCGCTCCCGTATACATACTGCTCTTCATACTCCAGCATCGCTTTACCAAGCACAATTTTAGTAGCTTTCACCTCCATTAGTCGATTCTGAGCATCGTAAGTATACAAATACCGCCTGTAAAAATTGAGCGTATGACCTGGGTATTCAGGGTCCTGTTTCCACTCTGACTGGCTTAATAATCCCGTGTCATTATAGGTCAGATAATAGTCATCTTGGGCATATAGATACGTCGAGCCCGTAAAGGTCCGGGTAGACACCAGTTGATTGGCTTGGTTATAGTTGTAGTTGGTAATAGTGGTATAACTAAGTGGAGACGAACGACTGGTCGTACTAGTGGTCGACTTTTTGAGTCGATACCGAGGGGCTTGGACGTTGGGCTCTTGACACGATGCGAGTGTGCCTAGGAAGAGAAGAGCGACCAGCGCATAGGTAAGTAGTACTTTCAAGCTTTTATCGATTTAGACCAGGGTAAGCGATCAAGGTGTAAGGCAACCCATAACGTAACCTTAGGCAGGTCAGGTCGTTGAGTTAACCGGTTCTGGTTGTATATCGGCATTGACTGTAAAAGGTGAGTATCGTTTGAATTTAATCGTATCCTAGCATTCAGGTATCGATACTTGACGTATGAAAATCACGAAGTCACCTAACTGGTGATGGTTTTCCTGATTTATGGAAACGAATTATTTATCTCATATAAACTGTTAGGTTTGATTCTGAGACAAAACCAAGATTTACTGATAGCCTTTGTTACTAAAAAACGAGATATTTCAAGGAGTAGTGGGGCGAGCTAATCACATAACCAGGTGGTAGACCTATCGATGCGATACAGTCTCCGCTCACTCTTTGAAAGCAGAAAAGGAACCTATAGGAATTGAGGCATAAGGCCTACTATCACACCGGGCCGCCGGAGCGGTTTCGTTCATCTGTCTGCGCACTTATAATATGTATCATTAACAGGCTAAACTATGATCACTTACAACCGCACCGGCGGCCCGGTACTTCATCGGTACTGATATTGGCAAGAAAACCAATGCAGTTTGTGTCATTGATGCACTAGAAAACCGGAAACTTGAACTCACCATTCCCAACTCCAAAGCTGGAATGGAAACTTTGCTCAAACAACTGGAAAAATTGCCCGACTTCGGGCTGGAAACAACGTTGTTCTGTATGGAATATACGGGCATCTATTGCCAGCCTATAATCAACTTCTTTTATCCTATCGGCGCTAATTTATGGCTGCAATCGGCGGTCCATATTAAACGTTCATTGGGCTTGACGCGTGGAAAAACCGACAAAGCTGATGCCCGACTGATTGCCAAATACTGTATACGCCATCAGCGTGATCAGAGGCTATTCAAATTGGCGGACAGTGTGTTAGCTACTGTTCGTCAGCTTGCCCAGCAACGGGAACGCTTAATGGAAATGGCCAAGGCCTTCACAGATTTAAGTCAGGACTATCAGGCGATGGGGCTGTTAGCAGAATTTAAACTACATCAACAGACCAGTGAGGTAGCATTAGTTGGCTTACAGAAGCAGCTCAAACTAGTTGAGGCTCAGATTGAGCGCCACATCAAGGCCTCCCCAGAGTTAAAATCGAACATGGATTTACTCCTGAGCATACCTGGAGTGGGTCGACAAACGGCTTTGTTTATGCTCATCTTCACCAGCAATTTTACCGCACCGGCGGCCCGGCCGCTTTTCGGACGCTAAAAAGCTGGCCAGCTATGCTGGGGTTGCTCCTTTTGCTTATGAATCCGGCACTTCGGTGAGGGGCCGAACAAAGGTCAGTCGGATGGCGAATACCAAATTGAAACACCTCCTACACATGGCCGCCTTAGCCGCTGTTAAAACAAAAGGAGAATTGAGGGATTATTTTGAGCGGAAAGTAGAGGCTGGGAAGCGCAAGATGAGTGTTTACAATGCCATTCGGAACAAATTAGTGCATCGGATGGTCGCTGTCATGGAGCGCAGAACGGTTTATATGGCGGTGCATGAGAAATAGAATAATTTTTAGTTGGCGGGGCTTGTTTTGTTCATAGGAATCGCTCCCAACTAAGACAAGGGAGTATCTATAATTCGGGCGTTTATTTGAGACTCGAATTTTCGCGTTGTGACCGCAAGTCGAGCGCGACTCCGAGACGGACCGTGGTTTATCGGGGCGGCCCGTGCCATACCTTTTTTTAAACGCACCTATAGTGTTAATACAGGATCATTGAAAATGGACAGTTACTGTCCGCTTACGATACAAAACAGGTAAGTTTATATTAGTTAATTTTGTGACTTATAAACACTTGTGCATTTGGTATGATAATTGAGCCTACCAACTTATGAAGATCTTGAAAGAAGGGGATCATATAAGCCGGGAGATTAATAGCATACGACCCGGCGATTTTATTGTCAGCCAGACCTTGATGTCTCCCGACGATTTTTATGGCGTAAAACATTACCACCAAAATGCCCATTTTAGTTTTGTGCTCAAGGGGGGGTGTGCCGAAGCTAAGCGTGATCATTATGAGCGTCCACCAGGCAGTATAACCTGGTATCAAGCTGGTGAGCCCCATCAAATAACAAAAGTCATAACCCCCTCTTACCATATTAATTTTGAACTATCCGAAAGCTTCTTTTCATTATATAGTATTAACGAAAGTACTGTTTCCGAAGCCCTGAAAAAGCATCCACTCACGGGCATACTAATGCTAAAAACGTACGATGAATTAGCTAATCCGGATACCCATTCTGCCGATTCACTACGTATGTTACTATTAAACTTGATCTTAGGACAAGCCAAATTGGTTTATCCGGGGATCCCATTATGGGTAAAAATCGTCCAAGAGATATTAAATGATCGATGGACTGAAAAAATAACTTTAGCAGAATTATCCCTCACCTGCGGTATCCATCCCGTTACTATCTCAAGGTATTTCCCGATCTATTTTTCGTATACGTTAGGCGAATATTGCCGTATGTTGAAGATTCGCCATGCGATTAGCATGATCCGATCTTCCCCAACTGATCTCGTGTCTGTAGCCTATGCCTGTGGCTTTTCTGACCAAAGCCATTTTATCCGCAATTTTAAATCGTTTACGGGCATGCTTCCCACTGCTTGGCAAAAGCTATAATCAATTAACATGATCCTGTTTTAGGGAGTACCTCTGTTTTCGGTTTGATCCGACTTGGATGAGTTCCTTTTGGAGGGCAGACCAATGGGGTATTTTATTAATCATTTACTTACGGGGCACTATTTTCACGTCTAGGGGAAAAGTCGAGCCAATCAGTTGTGGCTAGTCGAAAATAAACCGAGCCAACGTAACCCAGTTTGTTAGCTGACACTCATTTCTGGAGTAGGTTAAATTCATTCTATCGGTATTGAAAGGACTGGCCTATGTTTGCTGGCTCCAAACTACATTGACATGAAACACAATCTGTTAGCTTGCTTATCGCTCTGGGTAGGAACACTCGTTGCGCAAACCCCAAACAACGATCCTAGATTTAAGAATATGGATACCTATGCCGATAGTGTATTAAAACAATTCCATATTGCCGGCTTCGCCGTAGCGGTCGTCGAGAACGATAAGGTTATTTACGCCAAAGGCTTTGGTTACCGTGATTACGAGAAAAAGCTTCCGGTGACGCCCAACACCGTGTTCCCCATAAACTCCTGCACGAAAGCTTTTACGGGTGCCCTTTGCGGCATACTAGCCGAAGCGGGCAAGCTGGGGCTGGACCAACCAGTACATCAATACATCCCCTGGTTTAGGTTCTATAACGATTACACGACGGAACATGCAACCATAAGGGACCTGATGGCCCATCGTACTGGCTTACCGAGGCATGACCAGGTGTCCGATTTCTTTGACAACGCACAGCCCAGAGACAGTCTCATTAATCGGATCAGGTATTTACAGCCATTTACGGAACTGCGCGGTAAATATCATTACAACAACCTGATGTATACCGTACTGGGTGTGGTGTCTGAAAAAATAACCGGGCAAAGCTATGAGCAAACGCTGACTGAGCGTTTGCTGATGCCGCTGGACATGTCCAATACTTATCTGTCGGCCGCTGGCCTGATGGCCAGCCCCGATCATTCGCTAGGCTATTATTATGACGAGCAAACAGGAAAGATTATGGCAGGCGATTATGGCAATGAACCGAATCCGAATTGCCCTGCGGGTGGGATAGTCTCATCCGTTATGGATATGAGCAAATGGCTAACCGCCTGGCTCAATGGTGGTAAGTATAAGGATAAACAGGTTATCCCCGATTGGTATGTAAAAGAAGCCATCCACCCGCAGATGCCGATCGATAACTACAGTTATGGTTTGGGTTGGTATTTGTCCGCTTTTAGGGGGGGGCATTTCAGGGTTGAACACAGTGGTACCGGGCGGCTTTCTAACTCGACGGCGTGTTTTTACCCAGATGCTAATGGGTACAGCAGCCCGCACCGGGTCGGCATCGTGGTGTTGTCCAACGAATTTGGCGACTACGCCACCAGTTTGATCCGGGACTATCTTTCGGATCGATTATTGAACGAAGGGCGCACTGATCTTCCTGGTACGAATGGCGACTGGGCAAGCTGGTTTCCGGGGTATAAGACCTATTATGCTAGTAACCATAAACCCAATGCCGATCAATCCGCCAATCCAATGAAGCCCGCGCCTTTATCACATCCGTTGAAAGACTACACGGGCAACTATTTTAATCCAGGATATGGCACGATTGACGTGCATTTAAAAGGTAGCGAGCTGGTAGCCCGCTTTAATAAGGTCGATCTGGTGCTAAAGCATTTTACGTATGATATCTTCGAAGCTTCGCCGGGTGGAAGACTCCGGTTTACTACGGATAACGAGGGTAAGATCGTAACGATCACTATGCCCCTTGAGGAAATGGTAAGTGATATCGTTTTCGAGCGAACTAAATAGAGGGCTGTCCAACTTCGTACGCATGTTGGATAGTCCCCTAAAATCGCTTGTAAGGCAAGCTTTAGACAACGTCTCTATTAAATAGAGACATTACTATTCCATTTACACTAGTGTTGTTGATTCGTGAGTTAGTCCGTAAAGAGTCTATAGTTCGCAAGCCCTTTCAGACATTCATAAGCAGTAAGTAATGTCAAAACTTTATGGACTTATTCACGGATCGATCAAAGAAAGATACCCAGCCATTACACGACATGAAATTTATTATATGCCTTGCCGGTCTGTTGCAATTCTCTACCACCTATGCACAAATAAGCACATTGTTAAGATATAAACAGTTAAATGATTCAATGATTGCCTGTTACAACAAGGACGATTTCAACGGGATTTATAAATTAGGAAATGATTTTTTTATTGCACATCAGTCGGAGGAGAATTGTATAAATGATTTTTCATTAGAAAAAAGGAATACCGGTGATATTATTTCTACTGTACTAACAGACGATCTTGGCAGTGTAAAATATTTTACTTGGGTAGGGAAAAATAAAACGGCAAAATTAGAACTCAGGTCAGAAGATGGAATGATAAAGCAATATCGGATAGGCGAATTTATCTTGCAACCCGGAATGACTGGACAAGCTATACCAACTAACAACCCACTCAAAACAAATCTCGATTCCGTGGTGCACAAATATGCACTTGTTTATATGTGCAATCCTGAAGCCGTTTCGCTTTCTATCGGCGTTTACAAGGATGGTAACAAATACGTATATACTTATGGAGAGGTGAAAAAAAACTCAGGAATTCTGCCTACAGGCAATACCATCTATCAGGTGGGGTCGATTGCAAAGACGTTTATTTCCCAGTTATTGGCAAAGGCAGTAGTTGATAAAAAAATGCGGTTAACTGATGATGTGCGTAATTATTTAAAAGGCAACTTCTCCAACCTGTCTTATCATGGACATCCAGTTACGTTGATTGACTTGGCAAACCATACCGGCGGTTTTCGCCAGTTCAATTTTATAACTTACCCAAAGGATGTTGACCACATGCCATGGAATGATTTTATGAACTACTTATATGCCTACCCAAGAGAAAAGGTTATAGATGATCTTCATCGGTTAAAAATAGATACACTACCAGGAGTGGAACGTAACTATTCGGTAGGCAGTTTTATAATTCTGGGAATGGCTTTGGAGAGAGTTTATGGCAAATCGTTAAATACTATCTTTAATGACTATTATGGAAGCTCGCTCCGTATGAACGATACAAAACTGAATACAGCTCTCAAGGACAGCAGCCGTTTCGCAACACCTTATAATGAGAAAGGCGAGCCTATACTACCCATGCAAAAATCAACTCCTGGGCTCTTTACGGTAAAATCTACAGTGAATGACATGCTGACCTATATCGAGTTGAATGTAAAAGAAAATGACCTGGCCGTTCTTCTGTCCCATAAACCAAGCTGGGGCGATGTGAGGAATTTTTCAATAGGTCTTGGCTGGCAGGTAATTGATTCGTGGGAAAAAGGGTTATGGATTTATCATAGTGGTCATGATGCAGGGTATAATTCTCTTTGCTCTTTTTATCCTCAGCTCGGTCTTGGCTTTATATTTCTGCAAAATGAAAGTGGAAGGCAGGGCACTCTTTATACGCTGGAAAGGAATATATTTCAAAATCTTGAAAAGAGAT
>NZ_WPIN01000010.1 GCF_009754945.1 Spirosoma arboris | reverse complement strand
TATCCGTTCAGGAAAGTCGCTCCCAGGCACGTCTAAAGCAAAAGAAGCCTGGTTACGACCAGGCTTCTTTCTTCCAGTTTTCTTAACGTTGAGTAGGTAATCTATGAATATGCTACCTTGTGTTGCTGGCAGCTAGCTAGTTCATATTATTAATTACCCTATAGCACAAATTGCGCCAACTTACTTACTCTACCATAAATACCCTGATAGTCAATAACTTGCAGTAATTATATACTTTTTACTTCAGGACAGTACGTGTGGAAAAAGGGGTACATTTTCCACATAAGTGTGTGCGTATACCACAAAATCCACAATCGATCACCAAACAAGATTAAAAACCAATCTTCCAAGACTCTCGATAACAATGCAGAAGAGCGATACGGAGACTAATAAAACTAACGTCCAGGGACCGCTTAGAGTTAAGTATTCTTTTGGGACTTCCATGACTAATCAAGAAAATATTAAGCTGCCAATCGCGATGTCGGTTTCCCAATCCTGAATGACAGTAACGTTTCATCAATTCGGGACCAGGTCCGAAAAACGGAACGTAACAGGCGTGACGAAAATGGAATGGAATCGTAGTCAATCCCTGGCCGTATAAATTGGCAGGCAGCCCCAGAGCTATGTGGTTTGGGCTGATCGATCCGTCTCCTAAGCAAAAAAGAGCAACCAGTATAACGCCATCCTCCATAACCCGCCCACAATGAGCCGGTCGTGCTAACCGGAACTGTAGAACAATACCGATTGGAAAATGAGAGAAATCGCGATTCTGACATAATTTTCATACTTACAAGCGATTACACATCACTATAACGAAAATTAGGAAAAAATGGATTTACTCAGGAAAAAATTCTTGATAAAATTTAACAGAAATTAAATGCGCAGGAATTCGTCAAAGTGCTGACCGAAGTCTGTTTAAGCCGATTTTGCCAGAAGAGTGTATGGACTCAAAACTGGGTTAATTCCAGAATAGGCATAGGTCAACAGCCACCAGCCTATAGCATCTTAAGTGTTGGACTGATGAATTATCTCCAATACCAGCGATTTCAGATCGTTGTCCAAAAATTAGTTTTCCTCTTTCTTTTCCGGTATCAACCAGGAAGCTAGAATACTGACACCCAGGATACCAATAATAATATACAACGAGTAAACGGGTTTGAAACCTAAACCCGCCAGCCAATGCTCAGCCAGCATTTTAGCGCCAATAAACGTCAACAGCACCGCCAGCCCAACTTTCAGGAAACGGAACTGGCTCATAATGCTCGACAGGAAGAAAAACATGGAACGTAGTCCCATGATGGCAAATACATTGGAGAAAAAGACAATGTATGGGTCTTTTGTAATCGAGAAAATAGCTGGAATTGAGTCAACCGCGAACACTAAATCGGTAAAAGCAACGACAATAACGATCAGAAATAGAGGAGTCACGAATATCTTTCTATCTGACTTTCGGCGGATGAAAAAATTATCCGTCACATTGCGGTGGTAAACATTCAGGTACTTGCTGGCAAACCGAATTACGGGGTGCTGAGCAGGATCAATTTTCTCGTCTTCCTCTTTCTGAAAGAACAATTGAACGCCTGTGTAAACCAAAAAAGCGCCAAAGAGGTACATGATCCATTCGAAGCGCTGAATCAACGCGGAACCCAGGAAAATAAAAATAAATCGTAGTATAATTGCTCCCAGAATACCCCACACCAAAATCTTTTTGTAATAGCGCTCATGAACACCAAAGGAGCTGAATATCAGTATAAATACAAAAATATTATCGGCAGAGAGTGAATATTCTACCAGATAACCAGTTATGTATTCTAAAGCCATGTTGGCCTGAAAGCTCTCTAAACTGGCAGCAAAATTGCCGGGAACGAGTTTAACATGATCAGCATATAGGTCACGTACTTCCTGAAGGCGGGCAAATGTATCGATACCATGAACCAGGTAACCGAAATATTGCAGAAAAAAATAGAAGCCAACGGATAAAGCAACCCAGATAGCACTCCAGATGGCAGCCTCTTTAAACTGAACAACATGACTTTTCTTCTTGGAGAAAACCCCAAGGTCTACGATCATTATAAGAAGGACAAAAGCGGCAAAGGCAAGAAAAAATATAGTTTCGCTGGAAAACATAATTGCTAAATATACAGCCAATTAAGGCCTGGATCAGGTAGTACTGTCGGTTAAACAACAAATCTACGCCCAATATCCTGAAGGAAACGGCTGCTATTGTTAAAAATATTGGTACAGTAATACCCACCTCTTAATTTTGCCCTATGTTTAATGAGAAAAAAGTGATTGTGGTCATGCCCGCCTACCGGGCAGCCCTAACGCTGGAACGTACCTACCGTGAAATTCCGCTTGACTTAGTTGATGACGTTATTTTAGTTGATGATGCCAGTCCCGATAATACCGTTGAAGTAGCTCGTCGTCTGGGCATTCGGCATGTTATTCGGCATGATCGGAATAAAGGCTACGGCGGCAACCAGAAGACCTGTTACGCTAAAGCGATTGAGCTTGGTGCCGACATTGTAGTCATGCTTCACCCTGATTATCAGTACACACCCTTGCTACTGCCTGCTATGATTACGATTATTGGCAATGGACTGTATCCGGTTGTATTTGCCTCGCGTATTTTGGGGAAGGGTGCTTTAAAGGGAGGCATGCCAATGTATAAATACATTGCCAATCGGTTTCTGACGCTCACGCAGAATATCCTCATGAATCAGAAGCTTTCTGAATATCATACAGGCTACCGGGCGTTTTCTGGCGAAGTCCTTCGCAATCTGGATTTCACGCATAATTCCGATGATTTCATTTTCGATAACGAAATGATCGCCCAGATTTTCTATAAGGGTTACGAAATTGGCGAAGTTACCTGCCCCACCAAGTATTTTGATGAAGCTTCCTCCATCAACTTCCGACGCAGTTCCATCTACGGCCTCGGTGTCCTACGCACTTCATTGTTTTATTTCTTCACAAAGCTTGGATTGATGCACTGGAAAATCCTGAAATAGCACTACAAGTGTCAACAAAAAAGGCTGCTAGTTGGATACTAGTAGCCTTTTTTGTTTTTGTCATTTTATGCTTGTCATTCCGACGAAAGGAGGAATCTCGAGCTTGATTAATAGGGAGGCTTGAGATTCCTCCTTTCGTCGGAATGACAAGCATAAAATGACAGACGAAAAATATTACAAGTGAATTGCTTCACCGTAGGCGGCTTCGGTAGCGTCTTTAATTGCTTCCGACATGGTTGGGTGCGGGTGAACCGTTTTCAGGATTTCCTCCCCAGTCGTTTCCAGTTTACGAGCCGCCACTACCTCCGCAATCATTTCGGTTACGTTGGTGCCAATGAAGTGAGCGCCCAGGAACTCACCGTATTTGGCATCGAAAATAACTTTCACGAAACCTTCTGGTGCGCCAGCAGCTTTCGCTTTACCCGATGCGGTGAAAGGAAATTTACCCACCTTTAGCTCATAACCCGCTTCGCGAGCGGCTTTCTCAGTATAACCTACCGATGCAATTTCAGGTGTGCAGTACGTACAGCCGGGGATGTTATTGTAGTTCAGCGGTTCTACGTGTGGTAGCCCAGCAATTTTCTCAACGCAAATGATCGCTTCGGCAGAAGCTACGTGCGCCAGCGCCTGGCCTTTTGTTACGTCGCCGATGGCATAATAGCCTTCAACATTGGTGCGGTAATAATCATCGGAAACGATTTTGCCCCGATCAACCGTAATTCCGACTTCTTCCAAACCGATGTTTTCGATATTGGCAACAACACCCGCAGCCGATAGCACAACGTCGACATCAAAGGTTTTTTCGCCATCGGGTGTTTTTACAAACACTTTACATCCGCTGCCACTGGTGTCTACTTTCGTCACCTCCGACTTGGTATAAATATCGATGCCGATCTTTTTGTACTGTTTTGCCAGCTCTTTCGAGATGTCTTCGTCTTCAACGGGTACTACGTTTGGCAGAAACTCGATGATTGTCACTTTCGTACCCATGCTAGCGTAGACGTAAGCAAACTCAACGCCAATCGCACCTGACCCAATCACAAGCATGCTATCTGGCTTCTTATCCAGCGTCATGGCTTTGCGATATTCAATCACTTTGTTGCCATCGATAGGGACACTCGGCAATTGACGTGCACGGCCTCCAGTAGCAATAATGATGTGCTTGGCTTCGTATTCGGTAACTTTTCCATCAGCCGCCGTTACGTCGACTTTCTTACCGGGTTTTACCTTACCAAAACCATTGATAACATCAATTTTATTTTTCTTCATCAGGAACTGAACGCCTTTGCTCATGCTATCAGCCACGCCCCGACTCCGCTTAATAACTGCACCAAAATCAGCTTTCGATTCACCCGAAACGGTGATTCCGTAATCGGCCGAATGCTTGATATACTCAAAAACCTGCGCTGATTTAAGCAGGGCTTTGGTTGGGATACAGCCCCAGTTCAGACAAATGCCGCCAAGGCTCTCGCGCTCGACAACGGCGGTTTTCAATCCTAACTGCGACGCCCGGATAGCAGCTACATAGCCGCCAGGCCCGCTACCCACAACGATTACGTCGTACTGTGAAGCCATTAGTTTTATGAAAAATATATAATGAAAAATGTGTAATGTCCGTGATTACAGAACACAAAGGTAGGTCGAAAAGTTGATACGGGGCTATTCGTCTTAATTACCTGTCAATTGTAATTGCCCACCCACTGCATATTGCAATCTCCCTTGGAGCGTTAGATTTAGGGCCTGCTTCATGCCACTACTAATCGACACAATATGCCCGGACTGTACCGAAACAATATCAGCAGAAGTGGGCACACAGGTACAGGACCAAGTGGCTGGTGTTGCCCAACTACCCGATGCGACTGAAATAACAGTACGCCGTTGAACAACAACGGTATAGTCCTCCACCTGTCCAACTCCCTCATTTACGGACGATGTACCTACCAGATTGCAGGGTGTAGGTGCTTGCCCCGTAGGATTAGGGTTATCTGCAATAATTCGGAGCCGTAATGGTGTATTTATTTTAACATTGACAGCAGCAGGCACAGTTACAATAACCGTTGCGCTACCTGCCGAAGTTGTCATCAGTGTTTCGCCAGCATCATTGAAATCACCGTCTGCGTTATAATCTACGTACGCTCGTAAATACTGGTAGTTATTGTAAGTACCCTGGACTGCTAATGAGTACGACTGCCCCGCAGTAAGCGTAGTGCGTTGGTTACAGGTCCGATCCACATAAAAAGCACCGTCGGCCATCGAAGAATTAGAATAGACATCAAGTGTGTTGAAGGTCAATCGCCCAACCCCATAATAAGGCGACAATCCATTCGCGGCCGAAACGGAACAAACTGTAGGCGGACTAGCTGCTGGAGCCGATAATGCACCAGAACTCAATAATCCACCCCGAAACGCTAATAGTGCCGTTCGCATTCGATCTTTCTGACCTTGCGTAAACATCCATTGGCAGCTCGTATAGCCCATGTAATTGTTCAGTACGGTATAATTCATGCTTGCATCGGCTATCTGAAACGCAGCCCCTGTACAAGTATTTGATGTAACTCCACAGGTACTATTCAACACTGGTTCGGTATCGCAAACGCGGTCGCCGGTAGTTGTACAGGAAGTTGATGGAGGGCAGGTTGTTTCATTCCCATTATCATAGTCATGGAAGGTGTGATACAAATTGAAGACGTGCCCCATTTCGTGAACAATGGTTTTGTTCGTACTGGTAACTGTGCCAGCACAGACCACAATACCATCATTGAGCGCGGAGTTGTACTCAGGAAAAAAAGCAAAACCACCGGCGTTGGCATCTCCATTAATCTTATTTACAATCCAGATGTTAATGTAATCTGTATTAGGCCAACGACTGAGCGACTTTACGGCCACTTCGTCGGCGCTACCCCCATACGTTCCAATGGCAATGCCACCGCTTGTATAATTCGTTACGCTACTGCCGTTTACCCGATTAATACCGGAGGTACTACCACACTGGGGCGACCGCATAGCTAGTTGAAACTGAATACCTATATCAACCCCACCCGATTGCGGAAAGCTCTTGCGAAAGCCAGCATTCAGTACGCCAATCATAGCCTGGATAGACGCGTCAGAAGGATTGTTAGCACTACCGATAGATTCGCCATTATGGATTACGTGAACGACTACGGGAAGTGTATAAACAGTTTCCTGCGCAACCCGTGCACCACGCTGGCGGGCAATTTGCTGTTGAAAAGTGGCTTCGGATTGATTTAACCGCTGGACAAATAATGGGTCACGTGCACGCTGCTGTTGCCATAGTAAACCGAATCCACACACAGATGCTTTAGACGAGTCAATTTGCCCTAAGGCAATCCATGAAATTAAGAGTAAAGGGATCAGAATCAGTAAACTGTATTTCATAGCCCGAGAAAGGTTTTACATAAGAAAGCTAGCGACAAAGCAGGCAAATTCCTATACACATCTGCTGAAACCTCTCCCCCACTTTCTTTTGTTCTATCTTTGTGATCCTAATTTAGGACACGGAGATTATTTTTTTAACAATACGACAAGTTCATGACAACCGACCAGTTGACCGACTTGAGAGCCAGAGTAGAGGCTCTAAGGAGGTATCTTTGACTACGATGCCAAGAAAGAACAATTAGCTGAACTCGAGCAGCAAACCTTTCAACCTGAGTTCTGGACCAATGCTGCCCGTGCCGAAGGCGTAATGAAGCAGGTTCGTGCCCTGAAAGGCTGGACCAGCGGTTATGAGAAATTGAATAGCCAGTTCGGCGATCTCGAAACGCTATTCGAATTCTACGAAGCCGGCGATGTGAGTGAGGAAGAAGTGGACGAGGAAGGGAGTAAGCTTAAAGACACGCTTGACGACCTTGAACTCAAAAAAATGCTCGGTAATGAGGAAGATCAGCTTAGTGCAGTCCTCGAAATAAACGCCGGGGCAGGTGGTACAGAAAGTCAGGACTGGGCTGATATGCTTTATCGCATGTATATGCGCTGGGCCGAAAAACATGGTTACGGATTAAAACAGGTCGATTATCAGGAGGGCGATACAGCTGGTATTAAATCAGCTACGATTGAGGTCGATGGTGCACTTGCCTACGGCTTTCTAAAATCCGAGAATGGTGTTCACCGCCTGGTGCGCATTTCTCCGTTCGACTCCAACGCCCGACGGCATACATCATTTGCCTCGGTATATGCTTACCCATTAATTGACGATACGATTAACATTGAAGTCAATCCGGCCGATATTGACTGGGATACGTTCCGATCGGGTGGTGCTGGTGGACAGAATGTGAACAAAGTAGAAACGGCTGTCCGACTGAAGCACAAACCGTCGGGTTTGATTATTGAGTGTCAGCAGGAACGGAGTCAGTTGCAGAATAAGGAGGTGGCCATACGCTTACTGAAATCAAAACTCTACGAAATCGAGGTGCAGAAGCGGAACGCGGCCCGCGCCGAAGTAGAAGCCAGCAAGCAGAAAATCGAGTGGGGCTCCCAAATACGTTCTTACGTATTGGATGATCGGCGGGTGAAAGACCATCGCACGGGTTACCAAACGTCTAATACAGAAGCCGTGCTGGATGGCGACCTTGACCCATTCATTAAGGCGTTTTTGCTGGAACAGGAGTAATCCGAACCGGGATTTTCTTGATCTAAATGATTATCATGATTTTGTGCCCTAAATCAGATTCTTTAAATCTGATTTAGGGCACAAATCGTTTATTGTAACTAGGCATCAACGTTTCTCTAAATCATGACAATCCAACTAATCACACAAATCCTGGTTCAGATAATTTTACTAGCCTGCACCCAACACGACATGATCGAAAATCCGAACGCTGATGCATCGAAATATAGCTTCCTATCACTTGGCGATTCCTATACCATTGGGGAACGCGTTTCAGAAACTGATCGCTGGAGCGTTCAATTAGCTGGGCTTTTACGCAAAGACGGTTTGGATATAGCAAGCCCGGATATTATTGCTCGTACCGGCTGGACAACATCTGAACTGCAGGATGCGATTAAAGCCAGTGGCAATCAGAAAACATATAGTCTGGTTTCGTTGCTAATTGGCGTCAACAATCAATATCGTGGTCAGAGTCAGGATACGTATCGAACTGAGTTTCGAGAGTTGCTGCAAACGGCCACCAAGTTTGCCGGAGGTAAAACGGCACACGTTTTTGTCTTATCGATTCCCGATTGGGGTTATTCACCCTATGCCGCTGGCCAGAGCAAAGCTAGAATCGCTCAGGAGATTGACCAGTTCAATACCATTGCCAGAGATGAGTGTGAGAAAGCAGCCATTACTTTCGTTGACATTACTCCGCTGACCCGGTCAGCTTCAGGTGATGAAACACAATTTGCTTCTGATGGCCTGCATTATTCAGGTAAACAAATGAAGCTTTGGGCTGAAAAAGCACTGCCAACCGCCAAAGAGTCATTACAAAAA
This sequence comes from Spirosoma arboris, assembly GCF_009754945.1. Lineage (GTDB taxonomy): Bacteria > Bacteroidota > Bacteroidia > Cytophagales > Spirosomataceae > Spirosoma > Spirosoma arboris. The sequence goes on along the minus strand of NZ_WPIN01000010.1, from coordinate 276,251 downwards.
TGATTAGGCGACTACGGGCGTCTTCACAGCACTAAATTTCTTCTTATAATACCGCACTGTTCTGCCAATTAGCATTCCTCCAATGATGCTTGGGGCGATCCAGCCAAGAGTACCAGCCCAATCGGGCGCATTGTCAGGCAGTATACGAGCCAGATTCGTGACCAAAGCGGCTGTAAATGTGGCAATATAAGAACCACCCATCCGCGTGAAATGCTGAAAAAACCAATGCATTTTTTCCGTAGGCTGCGTCATTTGTTTGACATCACGTCCGGCAAATGTCAATGTCAGCACCCCGAAAAAAGAGAATAAAATCGGGAAGAATGATGCTCCATTTAGCGCCAATAAATACACGCCAAAGCCAATCATTCCCACGCTGACCATCAGTGTTATGAAGGTAAGTCCCTTATCGAATGATGTTGGACCTGTCTTTTTCTGCTTCGTTGCGCGCCAGCCCGTCATGCTTAAGTAAAAACTAAAGACAGCGATACCTGTCAGGAACAGACGCATCATTTTGAAGGGCTGTAAGCCGCATAATAGCAACGCCGTTATCGCAACGGTAATCATGCAATACACATAGATCAGCCCGGTCCGATTATGTAGTTGGCTGCCTTTTTTAGAAAACATAGGGATCAGGCCAACCAGCAAGGCAGTGAAACCGGTAGCGATATGGATAATGAGGAGAGAAATAATCAGCGTTTTCATAGCCGTTTGTGTGCTTGTCGTTCGTTGAGACAAACTTACATCGGCTCGCCAACCTGCTGCAACTAAAAGGGGTGAACAGCAATTTTAGGGATGTTTGGCAACTAAAAACGGCTTTAGGGACGAACAGAGGGCTATTTTACAACGCTTTCAGCTCGGCAACCAGCGTTTCGTTATACTGTCTGGCCACGGGTAGTTGAAACTGCCCACCTAGTAAGTGAAGTTTGTAACCTTGTGCATTACCCGTTACGCGCTCAACCCGATTAAGATTAACCACATAGGAACGATGACACCGGACAATGTGCGGTTGGGCAATCTGTTTTTCTAATCGACTCAAGCTGCTCCGTAGAAGCGGTTTAGCAGGCTGCTCATTTTTAAGATAAACGACAGTGCAATAATTATCGCTGGACTCGATAAAAACCAGGGATTCGATTGGTAGAGTCAGTTTGTCTTTCTCATTATCAGCCACCAGCGTTACTATAGAATCTGGTAATTCAGACGCAGCTGTAACTACCGTATTCATTGTAGGAATGTTATCTGTAACTGAACTATGAATTGGCAGATCGGCGGCAGCGCGACTGTATTTTTTGAGCTCCCGAATATAATTGAGTAATACCAGACCTGTTACAGGAAATACAGCGATCAGGAAAGTCACGACAATCATATTTAGCCAGTTCAAACCACTCTCCTCTTTAGGTTCCAGCAACCCTGACAGATAAAGTCGGTTAGCAATGGCAATCAGCAAAACATTTGTTGTTACGAACAGAATTTCACGCCCAATTGTCCAGGTTTGTTCTGCGAATAGCTTTGGGAATAGCCGTGGCCAAATGACAAAATTGATGGCCGTTATAACAAATGTAACAGCGCCAAAACCTATTACTTTAAGCGCTTTATTCGGTGTCTCCCATAGGTTAATCCCAAACGGCTGAAAGATCAGCAAAAACAAACCAACGAATAGCCCAATTACCGCAGCCTTACGCAGTTCCTGCATAGGCATATTTGTGGATGGGTATGGTTGATTGAACAGGCTGAACATAGTAAGTCGACAATAGGATCGTATTTACTAAAACAGGCGCCAGCCAGCAATCTGTTCGAAAAAATCAGGGAGCACTTGTGGGTACACAATAATCATAAACACGATACCGAATAATGCTCCATAGAAGTGAGCATCGTGATTAATATTACTACCTCCACGACGAGCTTCGTAGTAAGAATAAGCAAGATACAATGGTCCAAAAATGAATCCAGGGATACCGATCGGGAGAAAAAACAGGGAGATAGGCGTTAAAGGTCGAAATAGAATAGCGGCAAAAATAATGGCAGATACGCCCCCCGATGCGCCCAGCGAATTGTACCCCGGATCGTTTCGATGCTTTAGAAAGGTAGGAATGTCAGATACTAAAATGGCAGCTAAGTAAAATCCAACTAGGTATACCGCACCGCTTCCCGCAAATAAGTAATAAAATAGTTGCTCAATAAAACTAGCAAAGAAGTAGAAGCTAATCATGTTGAACAACAAGTGTCCCCAGTCGGCATGTAGAAAACCTGACGTGATCAATCGATAATACTCCCCCCGACTTGCTATTCGATAGGGGTTCATTATAAACCGATCCATAAGGCTGTAATCTCTCCAGGCCAGAACACTAACGAGGACCGTGACAACAATGATAATAATGGTTATGCTCATGATTTTATGTATGGTATAGGATGTAGGATATATGAAGTATTATATAGAGAATAGCTAGCATACCTCATATATCCTATATCATACATCTTTTCTCAGCTTTCGCGTTCGACTAATTGGCGAGTGAATTGAATCAACAAATTCTTCCGGTCAGACTCGGCATTGATTTGATCGAAGTTGGCAAATCCCCGGGCAAAATAGTCGTTAATACGAGTTTCGGTCTGTTGGCGAATACCTAACTGGTCGTATATAGCCGTGACAGCCTGCACTTTTTCAACTTTGTCAAAGGTTTTTCGGGTTAGCCAGTCGGTTAGTTCATCCCGGATTGATCCCTGAGCTTGCTGGAGTGCTTTTATGAGTAAAAAGGTTTTTTTGTTGGCGATAATGTCGCCACCAACTTGTTTACCAAACTTGATAGGGTCACCATATACATCAAGCAAATCATCTTTTAACTGAAAACCAACACCAATGTTCATCCCACCTTCATAAAGATGACGGGTTGTTTCAGCATCAGCTCCAGCAATTAAACCGCCAAGTTCAAGCGCATAGCCTAACAAGACCGACGTCTTCAGGCGAATCATGTCGATATATTCGGCTTCGGTAACGTCCCAGCGAGTTTCAAAATTCATATCCATCTGCTGGCCCTCACAAACCTCAGCTGCGGTCCGGCTAAAGCGCTCTAAAGCAGGCTTTAGTTTATCCGCTTCGATCGATAGCAGCAGTTGATACGCATTGACCAGCATCACATCTCCAGACAGGATAGCCGTATTCCCATTCCATTTTTCATGCACAGTGGGGTTCCCCCGACGCAAGGGAGCCTGATCCATAATATCATCGTGCATGAGGGTAAAATTGTGGAAGACCTCTACGCCCAACGCGGGCCGAACCGCTTTTTTCCAGTCGTCAGTAAACAGGTAAGTCGACATAAGGGTCAATAAAGGCCGCATGCGCTTACCACCAAGATTCATAATATATCGAATGGGGTCATAGAGTTCGGGCGGAGATTCCCCGTACTGAATAGATTGGAGTTCGTTTTGAAGGGCATCTATAAAAATTGCTGGACTCATTCGGTTAGGAAAGGCATTGCTGCCGGGTTTTAGCCCAAAAATACAGCAAAAGCCCCCAAAAGCCTAACGACCAATTTGCCGGCGGTAGCTCCGCTGGCCTGGTGTAATGATAACGAAGATCAGACGACCCGATACCATAAAATATCCATCATTTTTACCCGTATTGCCCCGTTGTTCACCAGGTTCATTAGGCGTTGTACCTAGTTCAGCACGTCGGTCGGATAGGGCGGCTGCCAATGAGCTCATGCTGCTACGATCAGGGTAAACCGAGCTAACATCGTCCAGATAATCGCTTAAAACATGTGTGTATGTCCCCTCAAGCATAAATCGAAATCGCTCATTAGCCAGGAGTGGTATCCCGAATCCATAGCGAACAATACCCGCCAGTTGATTATAAGCTACACCTTCGGTTTGGAGTACGGATAGCCCGTACGATTTATCCTTATAGACCGCTTTCGGTCGCATGTAGGTTATACCAGCACCTAGAAGCACATAGGGAATAGTGGCCCGATGAGGATCGTTGACAGGCCATAGATCCACCTGCATACCCGTCCAAATATCAGGATTCAGACTTCTGAACGATAGATTGTTGTAGAAATTTCGGGTGTATTTTTGGTGGGCATAGATATAATAAAGCTGAACCTCTGCCCGATACGAAAGCTGTTGAGAAATCCGATAGGTTGCAGCTATATTGACACCCAATCCCAGTTGTAAGTGAGCAATATTCCCCAGCTCACTCAAATCTCCTGTATATTTCGTTGTACCTAAACCCGTGTTCAACAGCCAGGTTCCGGGCTTTTCACGCCAGATTTCTGATCGTTGCGCTAGTACGTTAAGGGAATAAGAATATCCTATGGCAAACGCAATGAAAAATACAGAAAATCGCACGAGTCCGGTTAGTTATAGCAATGGCTTATGTGACGTATCTTAACTGGATAGGTAACATAAGCATGCCACTTATAACTCTCCGATGTCTTCGTTCCAGAGTGTTGGTTTTTCGGCAATGAACTGATTCATCATCTCAACGCATTCGGGTAGGTCAAGATCGATCACCTCTACCCCATGCTGCTCCATGAATTCCCGTGCTCCCGGAAAGGTCCGCGATTCGCCGACAATCACTTTCGGAATTTTGAATTGTACAATGGTTCCAGCGCACATATAACACGGCATCAACGTGGAGTAAATAACTGTGTCACGAAACGACCCGACGCGCCCTGCATTATTCAGACAATCCATTTCACCGTGCAAAATTGGGTTGTCTTCCTGCACACGCTTATTATGACCAGATGCCACCAATTTTCCATTTTTAATCAGTGTCGAGCCGATGGGAATACCACCTTCGCTCAAACTTTTTCGGGCCTGATTAATAGCCTCCTGCATGAATTCATCCATTCTATTCTCAGTTTGTAGTTCGTGGTTTGTAGTCGAAGTCAACATGTATGAGTTAACTGCATATAGTTGCTTTGTCTATAGCAACTTCATCGTCTCATAATCTCCTACATGTTTCAGATAGAGAAAATTAAGCAGTAATCCGTTCACATTGGTGATGAGCTTATGCGATTCTGGCAACGTAGCCACTACACTGACAATACGCTCATGCTCTGCCTCACTTCCCATATTTTTGAGGTGAAACGCCATGATTTCGTCACGAGCCATTTCTTTCTCGATATAGAAAAAGTGCATCCCTTCGTCGCTGGTGCCGGTGCTGGGAAACCAAACCCGTGGGTTTAGCTTCGTCAACTCATCGGCCATAACAGTAAGGCCAATTTCTTCGCCAATTTCACGAGCGGCTACATCGCCGGGATCATCACTGGCGTCAACCATTCCGGCAGGATGCTCATAGGTTTGCGAGCCATCGGCAATACGTCGTTGTTTCACCAATACCACAAATTTCTCGCGGGTATCTTTGTCAATCAGGCAAACCAGCATCGATGCTGCGTGGCCTTTCAGAAATAGTGCAGGGGGAATTTTGTCGCCTTCAGGCGTATCCGCGTCCACTTCGAGCATGGCGAACAACACTTCACCATTGTGTCTTCGACGAATATAAAAATCATTAATGGCATTGATTTTCATGCCATTTGCTTCCATCTGGGTTTTCCAGTAATGAAACTTATGTGCCTCTTCGAGCGATTCCTGCTGTTTACTCATAGATACAAATCACGTAAAAAAAAGTCTTCATATCAGTCGTTTGCTGACATGAAGACAAAAATAGAGTTGATCAACAAAAATGACCCATTCGCATCTGGGATACAACCAAACATGTTTAATTCAATTTCAATCTGAATGTGCCGTTCGAGATGACGATTTGGTCTACTTTTTCCTGCTTTTTATAGCCGTTTCCTTCGGGATCAATATCGGAATCATAGCCCGAAGCCTTCGTAATAGCTTTATCCTGCATCTTGTTCATTAGGCGACCCATGCCGCCAAAAACGGTAGCAGTTGCTTTTTCTTTCCAATAGCTGCCTTCCAATGTACCAGAAAAGGTAGCTTCCAGAAAACCATCGGTCCCCATTTTAACCTGTATTGTCTCATCGGCATTTTTCGACTTACCGACGTGATACTCCATACGAGGCTCTTTGGTTTCTTCGACGTATTTAATGACGGCAATGCCTTTATACTTGCCCATATCTTCGTATTTCTTCTTATTTTCTTTGGTGTCTGGCTTGTCGGCGTCAACGACCAGATAGGTACCCGATTCGAGAACATCACTTTTATCGAAGCGCCCCAACCATATTCGAAGCGATTTGTCAGGTTTTACCGTATTAGCCGTTATCCACCAGAAATTGGCAATCTTAATTCGGCGTGGCTGCGTCGTAAATTCCTTTCCGTCAATCTGCGCCTTTAGGGTATTATCGTTTGCGATTTGTGCAAAACTGACAGTTGTCAAAAAAAGCAGGCAAAAAAACAAACAGCGAACAGTCATGATCTGAGCAGGTTAATGATGGTCATAAACTTATAGAAATAAAGAATTGAATGTCATTCTCCTTTAGTTTGCGGTTCATTTCTAGCAAAAACGTAAGGCGGGTGGGACCCGCCTTACTTCATTACTTCTGCGTTAATACCTGCGAATCGGGGCCTATATACCGCTCGAAGAATTCATAAATTCGCAGTATTCTGTCAATGCGTTGCCGAACATTACCTGATCGACTTAGTTCGTGCGTGGCACCGGGCATGCGCACATACTCCACTGGGCGACCTAATATTTTAAGACTTTTATACATCATTTCGCTCTGAATAGGGCCCGTGCGAAGATCATTTTCGCCATGCTTAATTAGCAGAGGTGTTTTAATATTCTGCACGAAGGTGTAGGGTGAATTGGTCTCCAACACCTTGGCATCGGCAGACCAGGGATAAGCGAAGTAGCTCGGAATGAGCCGCCAGGCATTGCCTTCGCCCAGGAAAGTTGTGAGATCATACACGCCCCGTTGTGCGAAGGCCGCTTTGAACCGATTATCATGCCCAACGATCCAGGCGGTGAGATAGCCCGCATACGACCCTCCTGTAATCACCTGCCGACTGGTGTCAACCCAGGCTTCTTTCGCTGCGTCGCTTTCGGCGGCCAGAACATCCTCTGCTGGCCCAGTGCCCCAATCCTTAATGTTGGCTCGTTGGAAATTGATGCCGTACCCGCCCGACCCGCGCGGATTCGCATAGACGACGCCATATCCTTGTGCACACATATACTGAAACTCATGCCACATGGACTGCTCGCCTGGTCCCCACATAGCGGTTGGGCCACCGTGCATATTTAGTAGGAGCGGATACTTTTTATTGGCCTCAAAAACCGTCGGCTTCATAATCCAGTAATCCACCGTTTGGCCAAGCGAGTTTTTATAGGTGCGTTTTTGAGGGAGACTAAGCTGCCGTTGGGCAACCCAGTCGTTATGATTGCTCAGTTTTGTTTGCGCTTTGGCAGTTTCATCCGTTACATAGAGTTCCGATGGATTCGCTACTTCGGTTTTAGCGATAACCACCCGATTGCCTACTACATCGAAACCGGTAACACCACTTTCAAAATCGGTTAGTTGGGTAACCTGACGGGTAGCGGGATCAAGCCGATACAGTGGGGCTCCTCCATTCGACGAAGCCGTAAAGTAGATAACATCACTTGTAACGGCTTTTTTACCTTTTGCCGAGCTGGATAGCGTTGCCCAAACCAGATTTCCGGCAGCCCGGTCGAAGGTAACAAGTTGGGTACCCGAAGCTGTTGAGCCGTTGAGCGTTGCCAGACCAATTTGCGAGAAATTGACTCCTTCCGATGGGCTAACCAGAAACGCCAGTTGCTTACCATCTGGCGATATTTCTGGCGCACCATAACTTTTGCCTTCTTCGCCGAGAACCAGCGTTTTTTTGCCAGAACCGTCCGCCGAAATAAAGAAAATAGCATTATCCTGCTCACGGTCGGGGTGTTTGAGCGAATCGCGGTCGGTTACGGCCAATAAACCTTGTCCATTGGGAAGCCAGTTGGCGGCACCATAAGACGAATAGCCTCGCGTCAAAGGTTTGGGCGTTGCTCCCTCGGCCACATCGATTACGTATAAATGTGTAAAGGTTATATCCGGCTCGGTTGTGGCTTCACCTTGAAAATTAAGTCGGTTAATAACTTTCGCCTTTTTATCCTCAACATCTTTATTCAGATAAGCGCGAATTTCAGCCAGCGAACCGTCAGGATTAGGCTTTACTTTTTTATCGACCTTAATAAAATTATTATTGGTAAAACCCGGTTTTTCGAGCGACCAGGACGGTCCGCCTTTGGCTGGATTTAATAACGAATCCGTCAGCATCTGGGCCATGGTTACACCGCCCGTAAACGCAATCCGTTTTCCATCGGGCGACCAAAGCGGATTATAGGCTCCATAAGTACTATTCGTCAACTGCCAGGCTTCGCCCCCATCCAACGACATGATGAAGATCTGACTTTTTGCTTTCACCGTCCGGACAAAAGCCAGCCATTTCCCATCGGGCGACCAGGTAGCTTGTCGTGCTGACTCGGGGCCACGTGTTAGCGCTTTCGTATCGCCCGGCTTCAGGCCTGTTAAATAAATGTGCGTTTTGTAGTCATACTCCTCCTTTTGATCAGGATTAGTTTCAATGGTTGTGAGCGTGTAAACGGCCCGTTGCCCGTCGGGGGCCAGTTCGATACCACCGATCTGCCTAATTCGTGTGAGGTCGGTAGCTGTTATTTTTGATTTAGTCTGGGCGCAAACGGCCTGCGCCGTGATGGCGATGAAGAGGAAGGTTTGTTTAATCATAGTTTGGTAAGAAGTGGCAAATAGCGTTCCCGAATAATATTAGCATGATGCTGAGCATGACCCACGATCACAAAGCCTAAGGCCAGCACAGAAATAGTCTGGTGAAAACAGATGCCACTACGGAGCAGCATTTCATTGTCGAAGCTTTTGTAGAGCGCAATGGTCGACTGTCTGACATCGGCATATTCGGCGTATAAATCAGGGATAGTTCGTCGGGTGGCGCGGGAATTTTTACCAAACAATTCTTCATCATAGCCAGGTAAACTGGTCTGATCATTTCGGGCAAAGCGTAACGCTCGGTACGACATAATACGCTCGTTATCAATAACGTGCTGCACAATGTCTTTTACCATCCATTTCTCGGGCGCATACCGAAGATCGCCGATGGCTTCGAGTTTGTAGGCTGGCATCAAACTCTCAAACGATGCCGATTGAGTGAGAGCCTCCATGATAAATACGTTATCGGCGATATTGATATACCGGTCGAAAAACTGGGGCATCACTGGAATTTCAGATTTGGTCATTGGCTTGGGTGGGTGTTTGTTATAAATATAATGCGTTAAAGCGAATTGAGCGGGTTAAAACAGGTAAAAATCTGTTTTAACCCGCTCAAACGGATAGCAATTCAACTGTATTTGCAGTCGTTATTTCTTTACGGAAACTGGCTTAGCGGGCGCGCCAATCAGCTCATTTACCAGTCGGTCTGCTTTGTAAATATATCGCATGGCCGCAATGATTCCGCCTGTATGTACCGAAATGGTTCTGTTTAGATCAGGCACAAAAATGAACTCGCCGGGTAGGCTTTCCATATTCCCGTCAAATGCCAAGCCTACTGCTTCCCGATTTTTGTTAATCATTGGGCTACCGGAGTTTCCGCCAATAATATCGTTCGTGGAGATAAAGCACATAGGCTGTTTCAACAACTCCATCGGCGGATTTTTCCAGCGAGCTGGCAAATCCCAGGGCGCTTTATTAGCAAAGGAATAATTCCGATCATACAGGCCAGCAAAGGTGGTCAGGATAGGAGCTTTTGTGCCATTGTAGTTATACGATTGAACAACCCCATCGTTAATCCGAAGCGAAAAAGTGGCGTCAGGTGGCACAGCTGTACCATACACATCATAGAGCATGCGTCCCAACTGCCCACGCAAAACCTCTTGCCGTTGTGTAAGCTGCCGAGCTTGCCGGGCGGCTGTCACATAACGAGGAAAGCCTATTTTAGCCAAAGCCAGCATTGGATCGTTGGACGAACTGGCAATATTCGGTCGGGTAGATAATTCCTTCAGAAAAGCTGGATCGGTAAGCTTCGTATTTTTTACGAGATAAGCCGTTGCTTCTTTCGGGCTACGACTTTTGCCATCGGGTCCAGTTAGAGCCGCTTTTACGTAGGGATCATCATTCCCAAGGGCTGCTTGTGCTTCAGTCAGGTGAGCTGCCAGGTAAGCCTCTTCCAATCCCATATCGGTCACTTCTGGCGCGACCATCAGCGAACGGGCGCGCTCGGCATCCTGTGGGCGTGAAGCCAGCAATTCGCTAAACTGAGTAGCTACATTAGCGAATGTCATTAGCTCACCCATCGTGCGCTCACTTGGAGCGAGATAATTTGCGTCTTTAAAAATAGCACGCAACTGAGCCGTACTAGTAGCAATTTCGTCCCAGGTTCTGAGTTGATCAGCTGGAAGATTTTTGGCTTTGGCAGCTGCCTTAAACTGGTTTTCGAAAACAGCTTTACGCGCCAGCAAGCTGGCATCGCGCAACCCTTCGAGTTGTCCACCATAGGCTTTCAGGCTGTTTTCGTAGCTAAAGATTTCGTTCAGAACACTATCGTTTTTAGCGGTTGCATTGTAGGCTTGCAGTGCAGCCGACCGGTTTTTAAGAAGTTGAATGGTAGCAGGCGTCTGTAAATCGCGATCAAATTCGAGTTCGGCTACTGTTTTTAGCCGTTCCGTATGACCGGGATTACCGATCACAAAAATGGGTTCGCCATCCCGAACGCCATTCGGGTTAAACTTAAAAAAATGGGTCGTTTGCAACGGCTTTCCATTATCATATACCCGGAAGAATGAGCAGTCGAGAGCATAACGCGGATAGGTAAAATTGTCGTAATCACCACCGAAAAAGCCAAGTTGCAGTTCAGGCATGAATACCAGACGCACATCGGTATATCGTTTGAAGCCATAAATCGAATAGCGGCCTCCGTTATAAAACGTTATGGTCTGAAGCTCCAGCCCTTTCCAGCCTGCTTTTTGCCCATATTCCTGTTTTACAGCTGTAAATGCCTCTTCACGTGCCTGTAGCTGTGCCTGTTCTGGTTGAGATGCCGCACCGGCCATAGCATCCTGAATACGCTTCGTAATGTCTTCAATCTTCACTAATTGATCGACGAACAAGCCATCCACTTTTCGCTCTTCAGCAGCTGTTTTAGCAAAAAAACCGGTGGCATTGAGGTCTTCTCCTTTCCGAGTCACACCCGTTCCCGACTCGCGGGCGCAGTGGTGATTGGTCATCACAAGCCCGTTTGCTGAGACGAACGAAGCGGAACAGTAATCTGCAAATCGGAGTGAGGCCAGACGCGTTTCATCAAACCATTTTTCGTCGGGAGTGAAGTTATAGGTCTTCTGAAAATAGTCTTTGGGAGGATTATCGAAGGTCCACATCTTGCCCAAATCGAGTGGGCCGCCTTTAGAAGTAGTATCGGATGTGGATTGGGCTGGTGACGAACCAGATAATAGTGCTAGAAAAGCACTTGCCATCAGGGTAGTGCGAAGATTGATACAGCGCATGGTGTAATCAGGAAAGTGATACTAGTGGAACGCGAATTTGGGACAAACGTTTCAGACGCGCTTATCTTCTAGAGCTTTAATCGAAGCTTAATCAGCGATTTTAATCCTTTATGTGTTCTACTTATCTAACCTTCGAATTACATAAAAATAGATTCATAGCCATGAAAACTTCAAAATTGCTTGCCTTTTTAGTAGCAGTAATGATGATAACGTCTGTGACAAGCTGCACCTCAACTTATTATAGCAGACCTAATTATGGGCGTCATTACGGATACAGACGTCCTTATGGTCCACCACCACGTCCTCCACGACCTTATAGCGGTAACTACGGGTATGGTCGCCCTGGCTGGTAAGAGGGTTGAATTATCCCCCAATGGATACGCCACTTAGGTATATACATTGGGGGATATCTGTATACAGTAGGTACGGAACTCAAACAGGTGAAATACGCTTTATTTAGCATTTGTCACCTGCATACCATTTCACCACCGTCACTTATTGTGTACTGTATGAACTGTAAATCTTTACTGATCACTGGTTTATTCTATTCTTTACTATATCCTGTTTTAGCCCAACAGTCATTCCCCGAAAACTCAATCAAGTTGGGTAAACAGCGCGGTAGTTTGTATTTCACCTGGGGCTATAACCGCGACTGGTACACCAAAAGCACGATCCATTTCCGCAATACAACGACGGATAACTACGACTTTACGTTTATTGATGCGAAGGCCCATGATCGGCCTGATATGGAAAGTTTTTATAAGCCAAATGCGCTGACGATACCGCAGTATGACATGAACCTGGGGTATTTTTTCAATGATAAACGCGACCTGGGGATCGAACTAAGTTGGGATCACCTTAAATACATCGTTACTGATAATCAGGTTATTCACGTAAAGGGCCAGATCAGGGGGCATCAGATTGATAAGGACACGCTCGTAACGCCTGATTTTGTGCATTTACAACACACCAATGGCAATAATTACCTGATGCTCAACTTGGTGAAGCGGCAAAAACTATGGCATTCTAAAGCTTTTCAACTGAGTGCTATGGGTAAAGTTGGTGCCGGGCCATTGATTTCTTACACGATTTCGAGTGTGCTAGGTAACAATGACGATGGTTATTTTCACTATCATGGTGTGGTAGCAGCATTGAGTGGCGGATTTAAACTCGATATACTGAAGTACTTTTTTATACAAACCGACTTACAGGGCGCCTGGGTAGACTACACCAATACCAAACTTGGTGCTGACCATCAGGGCCTGGCTACGCACCATTTCTATTCGCTGCAATACAAATACCTGTTCGGCTTTAATTATCCACTGGGCAAACTTTAGGTTTTAAGCCTGCTCATTCTGTTCCACCATTTCCTGACCAACTTTGTCGTCTTTTCGAACAAACGGGCGAATGATAATACGCGTGCCGCGTTCGTAGGTGAATAGTCGATATACCCAGTTGCTGAATACGATTAGTTTGCTCCGGAAACCGACTAAATACCAGATGTGAACGAATAACCAGGCCATCCAGGCAATAAAGCCGCCTAGATGAATCTTACCAGGTAAATCGGCAACCGCTCGGCTTCGCCCTACAATTGCCAGCGACCCCTTATCAAAATATTCGAAGGGTGTTGTTGGTTCGTTTTTCAGAATTCGCTGGAGGTTCTTCGCTAAATGTTTTCCCTGTTGAATGGCAGGCTGAGCCACACCGGGGTGGCCTTTGGGATAGTCTTTCAATTTCATAAAGGCGATGTCGCCAATCGCAAATACGTCGGTCAGACCCTGCACTCGATTAATTGGATCGACCAGAATTCGCCCTTTTTCAATCGCTTCAGCTGGAATACCGTCGATGAGCGCACCGGTAACGCCAGCCCCCCAAACCAACGTCTGGGTTCTGATTTGTTCGCCCCCTTTGAAGGTCACCGTCTCCCCATCATACGATTCGACCATTGTATTCAGCTTAACAATAACCCCCAGATCTTCGAGATACTGTTGGGCTTTCTTCCCGGCTTCGTCCGACATTGGTGGCAATACTTTACCCAAGCCTTCGACAACGTAGATACTCATCTGGCTGAAATCCAGTCCTGGATAATCACTGGGCAGTACGTGTTTGCGCATTTCGGCCAATGAACCAGCCATTTCCACGCCTGTTGGACCCGCCCCGGCAATGACGAAAGTGAGCAAACTCTCTCGTTCGGCAAAGTCGGTTGTAACACTGGCCTGTTCAAAACATTGCAAAAACTGACTTCGGACGTTGAGTGCTTCAGGAATCGTTTTCAGAGGAAAGGCGTATTTTTTAATCTGCTCATTGCCAAAGTAATTAGATTTTGCCCCACTGGCAACGACTAAAAAATCATAATGTAAATCGCCAATCAGCGTCGTAACCGTTTTTGCAGTTGGATCAATCTTATTCACCCGCACCATTCGATAATGAAAATCGTCGAAGCCGTCGAACATTTTACGAAACGGCTCGGCAATGGCATCTGGCTCTAAACCAGCCGTAGCCACCTGGTACAATAATGGCCAGAAACCGTTGTAATTTTGTTTATCGAACAGCACCACCTGCACATTAATATTGCGCAGGGCTTTAGCCAGATTCATTCCTCCGAAACCACCACCGATAATGATAACACGAGGTTTTCCGGTATCGGGTATATTGAGCGAAAGTTTATCGAATTGAAGCATATCTATTCAGGCCTTGAACATAAAGAACTACACTGGGTATAGTACCTTATAATCAGTCGTTTTGTTTCGATGTGAACCAGAAACTGAGCAATGAATTAGCAGCTTCTTCGTTTCTCCATATAATCCTTTTTCTAAGAAATATTAATTTAAAAAGATACCTCGTATCAGAGCGATTTTCTTATGCAAGCTTCACGTTTATATTCGTACGAATTACCCATTTATGCGAAAGTATCTGTACAGTAGTTTTCTATTATTCTTCCTGTCAATCAGTCTATTAAAAGCCCAAAGCGGATTTGAAAAGTTTACCGTAAGTGGCTATGTGCGCGAAACGGGGAGTCTGGAAGCGCTAATTGGTGTGAATGTTTACTTGCCTGGTACAACAACAGGAACAACTACCAATACTTATGGATTTTATTCGTTGACTTTGCCTGCTCAGGATAGTGTTCGATTGGCCTACTCCTTTGTAGGCTACGAAACAGTTAGTCGTGTCCTGAATCTGCACACTAATCAGACACAAAATATACTACTTACGCCTGGTCGGGCACTCTCGGAGGTGCAGGTAAAAGCGGGGTCATCAGTTGAGAAAGTAAGTGAAAGCGCGCAAATGAGTACGATTGATGTTCCCGTGGCGCAGATTAAAAAGATTCCGGCTTTTTTGGGCGAAAAAGACGTATTGAAGGTTTTGCAATTGATGCCTGGTGTGCAGAAAGGTTCAGAAGGGCAAACGGGAATTTATGTTCGTGGCGGTGGCCCAGACCAGAATCTCATTATTCTGGACGATGCCGTCGTTTACAACGCCAGCCACTTATTTGGCTTTTTCTCGGTCTTTAATGGCGACGCGATTAAGAGCGTTGAGTTAATTAAAGGAGGATTTCCAGCCCGCTATGGCGGTCGGCTCTCGTCGGTTATTGATCTGAATATGAAAGATGGTAACCGGGAGAAACTCCATGGAGAAGGCGGTATTGGTCTGATTGCCTCCCGATTAACCCTCGAAGGTCCACTGACTAAAAATAAAAAAGGCTCTTTCCTGGTTTCAGGCCGGCGAACGTATCTCGATATTATAGCTGCTCCCCTTATCAACGCCCAGACCAAAGGACAAACCCAGGCAGGTTATTACTTCTATGACCTGAATGCCAAGGCAAATTACGATTTCAGTCCGACCAATAAGCTCTATCTAAGCGGTTACTTTGGGCGCGACAAGTTTTATGCACACGACAATACCCAAAACAATGACATCGGACTGGGCTGGGGAAATGCAACGGGCACACTCCGATGGAATCACCTCTTCAATCAGAAACTATTCGCGAACCTGTCCTTAATTTTTAGTGATTACAAATTCCAGATTTCGGCAGTAGAGAAGAGTACGCTAGCTACGGATACCTATTCACTCGAATACAATTCCGGCATTCGTGATTTTTCACTGAAGTATGATGTCGATTATTACCCTAACCCTCAGCACTCCGTAAAGGTAGGTTTGCAGAATACGTACCATCGCTTTACGCCAAGTGCTGTCGTGTTGCAAAATGCAGGTGTAAGTCAGCCGGTTAACAATATCAATACGATTGATGTCCTGGAATCAGGCATTTACGCAGAAGATACCTGGCGTCCATCCAATCGCTTACGTATCAATGCTGGTCTCCGTCTGAGTTATTTCCATCAGACGGGAGTAAATTATTTTAAACCTGAACCTCGGCTTTCGGCAGCTTTTACCCTCAAACCAGACTTGTCGATTAAAGCGTCATATGCGATCATGAACCAATATGTTCATCTGCTGTCGAACACAGGCATAGGGCTCCCAACCGATTTATGGGTGCCTAGTACCGACCGGGTCAAACCGCAGCAATCACAGCAGGTTGCTTTAGGGCTTGCCAAAGATTTTACGACCGGGGGCGCGTTCGCCAAAGGGTTGACGCTAACGGTTGAAGGGTACTATAAAGCGATGAATAATATCATCAATTATAAGGAAGGGGCTAGTTTTCTACTATTGAATGATCCTACGTCTGCCAACAGTATACGCTGGGAAGATAACGTAACAGCAGGTCGGGGGTGGTCGTACGGTGCCGAAGTCTTACTCCAAAAGAAAGTCGGGCGTTTTTCGGGCTGGGCAGGCTATACACTTTCCTGGACTCAGTGGCAATTTGCCGAACTAAATGGTGGTCAACCGTATTACCCCCGCTACGACCGACGGCACGATATTTCGTTAGTAGGTATTTATGAATTGAGTAAGAAAATTACCTTATCGGCAGTTTGGGTTTATGGTACGGGGAATGCGCTGACAGTGCCGGTTGGCCGCTTTGATACCTACCGGGCAGGAAATACGCTGGTTTATGGAGGTTCGCCCGGTATTGTACAAACGTTTTTCAATAACCCACGTACTGCTGACGATTATGGTACACAGAAAAATAGCTTCCGCGCTGAGCCCTACCATCGCTTTGACCTGGGCATTCAGTTTCATAAACAAAAGAAGCACCACGAACGAACCTGGGAAATCAGCGTTTACAATCTCTACGACCGACGTAATCCATTTTTCTACCGCCTTGAATCGGTTGCAGCAACCGCTACAGAGCCTGCCAGAACAGCGCTCTTTCGCTATTCAGTTTTTCCAGTTGTCCCAGCATTCAGCTATAATTTCAAATTCTGATGCGATTAGTAAGCCAACATCATCCTATTACTTTTGCCTTGCTTGTATTCTTATTAGGCTTTCTTCTGCTTACTGGATGCAATAGCTTGCGAAACGAAGTTGATCCGGGACAATTAGGCCTTGAATCGTCGAAACTGGTAGTGAGCAGTTTCTTATGTCCACAGGATACGCTGCTTACTGTTAAAGTAACTCGGTCCAATACGGTAGTAGGTGATAGTATTAGTCTGTTACAGCCTGGCAATACCGTTACCAATGCGACCGTTACGCTGTCGGAAGGAGATCGCTCGGTTGTATTACCCTATTATAAAGTTCGTCCTTCGGCAGATTCTGCCTATAGCATTAGTACTAAACTACTGCCAATTATAGCCGGACACACCTACAAACTCACTGTCGTAACTGCCAATGGGCAACAGGCAACAAGTACATGTACCATCCCGCAACCTGTTGACCCAGGGCTTATTAAATTTTCTTCACTAACCGAACAGTCTCGTACGCAGCTCAAACGCTACTTTGTTCAAGTACAATGGTTAGACCCTGCTGGACAAACAAATGCCTATCAAGTTGCCGGTATTTTTCGATACACTACAACCACCAACGTTCGGGAGGAAAACTACAACAGCCTTTCTTTTGATGATGAAAATCGGGGATTGTTTCCAGATGTGGGAGTCGATGGAGACACTATAGTTTCCGGAAGGGCTTTTCTAACCCCAGTTTCTAGCACTGGTAATCAACAAACAGATTTTTACAGTCAGTATAATACAGCTTCAGTTACAGTTAATCTACTGAGTATCGATCAATCATATTATCGATACCAAGAAGCCATTATCCGGCAACGGCGTTCCCGAGGAAATCCATTTGCCGAACCCGTACTTATTCCCAGCAATATTGAGGGCGGCCTAGGTTGTTTTGCTGGTTATAACAACGCAACACTTACCCTAAAGTTAAAGTAAGTGAAATGGGTGGAATAGGTGCAGTAAGTTCCAAGACTTACTGCACCTATTCCACCCATTTCACTTACTTTACCAATACCAACTATACGCTTTGCGCTGCGCTGTGGATAATTTCCGTTTGCTTGCGAATCGACTCCATGTGGATAATCTTGTAGATTTCTTCCACCAGTTCAGGGTACAATCCCAACTTCTGTCCCAATTCGGTACGTGTCTTCAGAATTTCTTTCCAGCGTTCAGGCTGGAACAGGGTTACGTTATTATCACGTTTGTATTCGGCCAGACGTTCTACGAGGGCCATCCGGGCAGCTAACATTTCGACAATCTGCCGATCTACGTTATCGATGCTGCGACGTGACTGCTCCGTAAAACTCTGGAATTCCAGATTTTGCGACTCAACCTGACGAATTTGCAGGTGATCGAGCATTTCACCGAAAGCCGCAGGTGTCAACTGCTGAGCAGCATCACTCCACGCTTTGTCTGGATCGATATGCGATTCAACAATCAGACCATCGTAGTTAAGGTCCATAGCCATCTGAGCTAATTCGTTCAGATACGCCCGTTTGCCTGCCATGTGGCTTGGATCACCAATGATTGGCAACTGAGGGAAGATCGACTTCAACTCAATAGCCATCTGCCACATCGGTACGTTACGGTATTTACTGGCTTCGCCGGTTGCAAATCCACGGTGAATAGCGCCTAATTTCGTAATACCAGCTCCGGCAAGACGCTCAAAGGCACCTACCCAAAGGGCTAGATCCGGATTAACAGGATTTTTCACCAATACAGGTACATCTACTCCACGCAAAGCGTCAGCAATTTCCTGTACGTTGAATGGGTTAACAGTAGTACGGGCACCTACCCACAGAATATCAACACCATATTTCAGAGCCAGTTCGATGTGCTCGGGCGTGGCAACCTCAACCGCAAACGGCAGACCCGTTTCCGCTTTGGCGCGCTGAATCCAGGGAAGAGCGGCTTCACCCATACCCTCAAAACTACCCGGACGAGTGCGGGGCTTCCACACACCCGCGCGAATAACATGAACCGCGTCCAGGGCTTTTAACTGGCGAGCGGTTTCAACTAACTGATCTTCGGTCTCAGCACTGCACGGACCGGCAATGATCAGAGGTTTGCCGTTGGTCTCAATCCACGACCCAAGCGGCTCTACGGCTAATTCTACTTTCATACTTAACGCTTAATCTAAGAGTAATACCGACTACTCTATCGGGAACTTTCAATTTAATTTTGTAGTATATTTGCAGGGGAATTGGCTGTATTTCAAGCTGGTTCCTTAATTTGTCTAAAACCTTTTTTAGTTTGTCCAAATAAGCCGCGCCGGTGAGTTAACTGATAGACCGAAATTTCGTTATATATTTCGGTCGTGTTAGCCGACACGCATTTAAGTTATGCAAGTAGCACCGCCCAAACGGAGCACTGATATGTCGAACCGAAGTAATCTAATGCCGGAGACAGTCCAGGGCCTTACTGATGTAAAACCCGTTTCATTTGAGGACACTTCGATTGCTTTTTCGTCCCAGTCGGACTTCAAACTCCGAAAGACCTACTGGTTATTTGCGTTGATGAATAAGGGATGGCTGGTAAATTTAGGTACTTTTTTTATAAAGATCGCCTTACGCCTGCATCTTCCCATTAAATTCCTCATTAAAAACACTATTTTCGAGCAATTCTGCGGTGGCGAAAGTATTCAGGATTGCGAACAAACCATCCGCCATCTCCACGACGTTCACGTTGGCACCATCCTCGATTATTCTGTTGAAGGCGAAGAAACCGAAAAAAGTTTCGATGAAACCACACTCGAAATTCTGCGTACGATAGAACGAGCCAGCGAATCTAAAGATATCCCCTTTTCAGTATTTAAAGTGACGGGCGTTGCCTCAACTGAATTGCTTGAAGCGGTTCAGATTGGCGATTCGCTCAATAAGTCACAAAAAGCTGAATTTGATCGGGTTATGCAGCGAGTCGATACACTATGTCGACGAGCCTACGAACGGAACGTCCGTATTTTTATCGATGCGGAAGAAAGCTGGATTCAGGATACAATAGATACGCTGGCGTATGAAATGATGGATCGCTATAATCATGAGCGACCCGTTGTCTATAATACTTACCAGATGTATCGCTGGGAGAGCTTCGATCACCTCCGACGCGACACTGCCGAAGCCCAGGCCAAAGGATACTATCTGGGCGTGAAGCTAGTGCGGGGAGCCTATCTCGAAAAAGAACGACTACGCGCTCATGAAGAGGAATATCAAGATCCAATCCAAGCAACCAAAGCAGATACTGACCTAGCCTTCAATGGAGCTATCGACTTCTGTTTGGAACATCGGGATATCATCTCAGTATGCCTTGGTACGCACAATGAAGAAAGTTGTCGGTACTGCATACAACAAATGAAGCAGTTGGGAATCGCATCCAACGACTCGCATATTTATTTCGCGCAGTTGCTGGGCATGAGCGATAATATCTCCTATAACCTGGCCAATGCCGACTACAACGTAGCCAAATACGTCCCTTACGGTCCTGTCGACACGGTTATGCCTTATCTATTTCGGCGGGCCGACGAAAACAAATCCATTGCTGGACAGAGTAGCCGGGAGTTTAATTTAATTAGTGACGAGTTGAAACGCCGGAAGAACTGCCGACCAAGATAAGTGGTCAATCATGGTCAAGTATAGTTAAGAGTTGTCCTCAAAGCCTGACTATAGTTGATTATCAATGACAACCTTTGACAAGCATTTAATGACTGGCACAGCAAGCCGGGCAACCCGAGCCATGCTGTGCCACCTTTTTTTACTATGATTCAGAAAAGTCCCTTTAAATTTTTTCTGCTAACGCTTATCTTGATTGCACTTGATCAGGGGGTAAAATTGGCTGTGCATCACTATATGGCCCCCGGCTTTGTGGGTCAGGTTAAACTCGTTGGCGATTGGCTCAAGCTACACTACGTACTTAACCCTGGCATGGCGTTCGGGATGCAGTTAGGCCATGAGTACGGCAAATTGTTGTTGAGCATATTTCGCTTGTTTGCCATGGTTGGCATTGGCTATTATCTCGTGAATTTAGCGCATCGGGGTGCACCTAATGGGCTCTTATGGGCCATGGCCATGATTCTTGCCGGAGCTGTTGGCAATGTTATTGACAGCACATTCTATGGTGTTTTTCTGAATAACGCGCCATATGGTTCGCCTACTCCCTGGTTTCATGGCCAAGTAATCGACATGATTTTTGTGGATGTTTGGGAGGGATTTATTCCCGATTGGGTACCTGTTTGGGGAGGCCAGTATTACTCAACTCCTATTTTTAACGTAGCCGATTCCTGTATTTTTATAGGTGTCTGCATTATTCTGTTTTTTCAACGTCGATTCTTCGGCGATCAGCATGTTGAAGATAGCATGCTTCCGATTTCTGGGCCAGATCCGGTTGAAGCGTCGGTATTGCCAGCAGAGGAACTTATCAACAATGATCAGAGTGTTCAGGAGCCCCAATCTGTTCAAGGTGAAGATGAATCACCAACAGATGAAAGTCAGCAGGAGACGCCTGAATCCGTATTACCAGATGAGGAAAAGCATTCTGAATAGATAGATTTTATAAATCAATGGCATAAAAAAGACCGAACCTTCGAAGGTTCGGTCTTTTTTATGCCATTGATTCAACAGGATTCTTACTTACTTCCGCCAGCCTGACCGCTCGACAATAAGTTGAAGAACTGATCCAGTTTTGGGGTAATAATGATTTCCGTCCGGCGATTCTGTTGACGACCAGCATCGGTGGTGTTATCATCCTTCGGTGCGAATTCTGAACGACCACCAGCAGTCATACGCTCAGGAGCTACGCTAAATTTCTTTTGCAACGTCCGAACAACAGACGTAGCCCGTAATGCGCTCAAATCCCAGTTGTCTTTAATAGCCGATGTCGCGATAGGGACAACATCTGTATGGCCTTCTACCAGAATATCAAGCTCTTTGTGATCGTTCACAACCTTAGCCACTTTACCCAGAACGGTTTCAGCGGCTGGCAGGACTTCATAGCTACCCGATTTGAACAGGAGCTTATCTGAAAGAGACACATAAACTACACCTTTTTTCACCTCAACCTGTACGTCCTGATCGTTGATATCGTCCAGCGATCGTTTCAGGCTCATAACCAGCGCCAAATTCATCGAATCTTTCCGTTGAATAGACGAATTTAGGTTATTGGTGTACTTGGTTTGCTCGTTCAGCGTTTCAAGCGATTTCTTAATACTTTCGGCACCCGACTTACTTACAATCGACAAATCTGACATCCGATCAAGGAGGTTCGTATTCGTCTTTTTAAGATAGTCGATCTGCGATTGCAAATCAGCTACCTGCTTGTCTTTGCCTTGTAGATCGGTGTCTTTGGCTGCCAATTGTGTTTTCAGGGCAGTCGTGCGTTGGTCACAATCGTTCAGCGAGGCAACCGCCTTGTCGCGAGCGTCTTGTAGGGATTTAATTTCAGCCAGCCGCTTCTTACTATTGCAGGAAGCCAGCATAGTTACAGCAGCAATAACAATCAAAACTCGTTTCATACTGATAGAGAAGAATAGTAACGGGTAACGAAAAAGTTAGGTTATAAACGATATATACTCAAACTAGAGTGAATCATTCTGCAAAAGTACAAGATTCTGGTTATTCGTTTCAACAGCATTATTCATGTAAAGCAATTATGATTGCATTATTTCCTTAGAATTCACTTAGAAATTGATTAGAACTTAATAAAATAGTGGATTCTGTAGAATGAGCGAAATGACATCGGTAGTTTAAAGCAGCTTCTCACTTATTAATTTGACTCATCATTGTTTTTATGAATAAGCTATTAAGCATTGTTTTGATTGGTATAAGCCTGACTGCACAAGCTCAGTCAGCCAAAGAGATTATGTATATCGGAACCTATTCTCTCCGAGGTAGCGAAGGTATCTATGTATTTGAGTTTGACCGAAAAACAGGTACTATGCAACCGATCCAATCGGTCTCTAATGCTAAAAGTCCATCGTTTCTGGCCATACATCCGTCGGGTAAGTATCTTTACTCAGTAAATGAAGGGGCCGCAAAAACGGAAGGTGGTGTTAGTGCTTACACCATAGATCGGGCAACCGGTAAATTAACTTTTTTGAATGGCCAGTCTTCGCTCGGCGCGGGCCCTTGTCACGTTAGTGTTGACCAAACGGGCAAAACCGCCTTTGTTTCCAACTATGGCGGAGGCAGTTTAGCCGTACTTCCTATTAAAGCAGATGGCACGCTGGGCGAAGCAACAGACAGTGTTCAGGATGAAGGTACCGGCCCAAACACCCAACGGCAGGAAAAAGCACACGTTCACTCGGCAACACTAGCTCCCGACAATCGATTTGTATACGTAGCTGATCTGGGCATCGATAAACTAAATATATACGATATCGATGTTAAGGCCAGCAAGATAAAACCAGCTTCAACACCCTATGCAACGGTGAAACCAGGTTCTGGGCCACGCCATTTCACCTTTCATCCTAATGGGAAATATGCTTATTTAGTCGAAGAAATGACCTCATCTGTAGCTGTCTTTTCCCGTAATCCTCAAACGGGTGCCCTAACGATGCTTGAGGACAATGTTAAAACACTACCCGCCGATTTCACTGGTCAAAATACCAGTGCCGATATTCACATTGATCCGTCGGGCAAGTTTCTATATCAATCAAATCGGGGTTATAATGCGTTGACTATTTTTGCTATTGGTAACGATGGCAAACTGACTAAAGTGGGCGATCAGCCGACAGAAGGAAAAACACCCCGCAACTTCCTGATCGATCCTAAAGGCGAATTTGTGTTCGTGGCGCATCAGGATTCTGATAATATTACGATTTTTAAGCGCGATCAGAAAACGGGAAAACTAACCTACACCGGTCAGTCGGTGAAAGTACCTGCTCCCGTTTGTGTTCTCATGGCAAGTTCTCACTAAACTGTATCTCTATTCCTTATGACTAAATTACTCTCTCTCGGGCTGGTCCTCATGCTATTTATTATGGCCGCACCAACCAAAACCATTAAACTGTTTAATGGTAAGGACTTAACCGGCTGGAAAATTTACGGCACTGAAAAATGGTATGTCGATAACGGAGAACTCATCTGCGAAAGTGGCCCTGATAAGAAGTACGGTTATTTAGCAACCGAAAAATTCTACAAAAACTTCGACCTAACGCTGGAATTCAAGCAGGAAGCCAATGGTAACAGTGGTGTCTTTTTCCGATCCACTGTCGAAGGGACCAAAGTTAGTGGCTGGCAGGTAGAAGTAGCTCCACCGAACCATGACACGGGTGGTATTTATGAATCATATGGACGTAACTGGCTCGTTCAGATCCCCGATGAAAAAGAAAACATTCTGAAACCCGGTGAGTGGAACAAGCTTCGTATTCGCGTAGAGGGCGATCACGTTCAGACATTCCTGAACGGTACACAAATGGTTGATTTAACAGACGAAAAAATTGGTAAAGGCGAAGGCTCCATCGCCCTGCAAATACACGATGGCGGAGGAATTAAAGTCCGCTGGAGGAATATGAAATTGCAGGAATTGTAAAACTAAAAATGCCATAGCTCAACAGTTATGGCATTTTTAGTTTTAAAGCGTTTCGTAATCCTCTTTTACAGCCCCAAATCCTTACCTCCAATGAAATTCCTTTTCTTACCAGTATGCCTTAGTCTGGTTTCTCTCATTTCGCTTCGTGCGCAACCCGCCCAAGGCGTGAGCAAGTGGCAGACCCTCTTCAATGGCAAAAATCTAAGTGGTTGGGAAACCTACCTGGATAAGCCCTATGCAAAAGACAATCAAAGCGATAAAACACCTCCGATTGGCCTAAACAACGACCCTAATCATGTTTTTTCTGTAGTAACCGTAGACGGAAAACCTGCCCTGCGTATTTCAGGAGAAACGTTTGGTGGTATTAATACGCTGGCTGATTTTGAGAATTACCACCTTAAGATGGAATTTAAATGGGGAACGCAAAAATGGCCCCCCAAACTCGACAAACCCCGCGATAGTGGACTACTTTACCATAGTGTTGGCCCTCATGGAACGCCTATGCTCTGGATGGAATCCTTCGAGTTACAGGTACAGGAAGGCGATTGTGGGGACTACTGGGGCGTCATGAATGTCCTGACCGACATTTCAGCCCGTAAAACTGATAAAGGGACCTACATGTATGAGCCGGGCGCTGCACCGATAACGTTTCAGGACAAAACGCCTGTTGGTCGATCATGCCTTAAAAATCCAGATAATGAAAAACCGTCCGGCCAATGGAATGTGCTGGAATTGTACTGTTTCGGTGATACTTGCCTGCACGTCATGAATGGCAAAGTAAATCTGGTATTGACACACACTCGCCATCTGGTTAATGGGCAGGTTGAGCCACTCACCAAAGGAAAAATTCAGTTACAATCAGAGGGTGCTGAAGTGTTTTACCGGAACATTCAAATCCAGGGCATCAATCAATTGCCTTCAGCTTTACTTCGATGAAATTCGTTGCGCTGTCTATCCTAGCTCAGCCAACAATCCCTCCAGGTTCAATGGGTGCGTGTACATCTCGATAGAGCCATCTGGTTTATGCGGCCATTGGTCTTGTGGGCGATCCCAATATAATTCAACGCCATTCTGGTCGGGATCATTGAGATAGATAGCTTCTGACACACCATGATCCGACGCGCCCGTAATGGGATACTTCGCGTCGACAAGCCGCTGTAATGCTACTGCCAGATCCCGGCGGGTAGGATACAGAATTGCGGTATGAAAAAGACCTGCAGAACGTTTGGGCGCCGGTGGTGCGTCTTTACTATACCATGTATTCAAGCCAATGTGGTGATGGTACCCTCCTGCCGAAATAAAGGCAGCCTCCTTACCGTACATTGTAATTAATGAAAACCCCAACAGGTCTCGGTAAAACGCCAATGCCCGGTCTAGATCGGCAACTTTCAGGTGAACGTGACCGATGCGGGTTTGAGCAGGAATGGTATAGGGAGAATCAGGCATAATGTTTAAATTTAGATGCCATTTGCGTTGGCTATCTGCGTTTTCTGTCACACAAATTTTAACGAAAACGAGAATAACCTGAAAATAAATCCTCTTTACCCAATGCACACTTTGTCAACACGTTTACTACTCCGTTGTTTGTTGCTGGCAGCCATCTCGTTGCCTTCCTTAGGGCAAACCCAATCAGCTACGCCAACTCCCAGATTTGCCTACGCTGAGCCCAGTCTTTCACCCGATGGTGCAGAAGTCGCATTTGTATCAGGTGGCGATATCTGGACCGTACCAACCGCTGGTGGCGAAGCCCGTCTGCTCGTATCGCACCCAGACAATGAGTCGCGACCGCTGTATTCGCCCGATGGGAAATACCTGGCTTTTGCCTCATCTCGCACGGGGAATGGCGACATTTACCTACTCACCTTAGAAACCGGAACAATTAAACGGCTTACGTATGATGATGGCAGCGAGGTATTGAATGCCTGGTCCCGCGATAGCAAAATGGTCTATTTTCAATCGACAAGCCGGGATATTTCCGGCATGAACGACATCTACCGGGTAGCCATTACGGGCGGAACTCCAATGCCCGTTACAGCTGATCGCTACGCGAATGAATTTTATAGCGCGCCCTCACCTGATGGTAAAACACTGGCTTTTTCGGCGCGGGGAATTGCTTCTAACCAATGGTGGCGAAAAGGGCGTAGTCATCTTGACGAAGCAGAAATCTGGCTTTATCACCTTGACACAAAAAAAGCCGAAACTGCCTACGAGCAAGTGACCCAAAGTGGAGCGAAAGAACTTTGGCCCATGTGGAGCCAGGATGGAAAAACTATTTACTACGTATCGGATCGTAACAAGATTCAAAACCTGTGGTCGCAACCCATTTCTGGAAAGCCAACTATGCTGACTACGTTTACGAGTGGACGGGTAGTCTGGCCATCTATTGGGTACGATGGAAAGACAATCGTATTTGAACGCGATTTCGGACTCTGGAAATACGATATTGCCAGCCGCCAGGCAACGCCTATCTCAGTCCGGCTTCGGGGTGTTGCGGCCAGTCCTGCTGTTGAACATCTGAAACAGGCCAGCCAATTCCGCGAACTAGCCTTGTCGCCCGATGGCAAGAAAGTGGCTTTCACAGTACATGGTGAAGTATTCGCAGCCTCGGCAAAAGACGGTGGCGATGCTACCCGGATCAGTCATACGGCTGCTAATGAATCGCAACCAGTCTGGACATCTAACAGCCGGGGTCTTGTGTACTTGTCCAGCCGCGATGGAGTCGCTCATCTCTACCGTTATGACTTTGGCACCCGCGATGAAACCCGACTAACCAACGACCTCACCGACGATAGCTCACCCGTATTTTCGCCCGATGGGAAATTGCTGGCGTTCATTCGAAATGGACAGGAACTGCGCGTACTCGATATAGCAACAAAGAAAGAGAAGCTCCTCAAAAAGGGTTTTCTGGGCCGCCCACCTTTTGCCTCTTCGGGTTCCATTGTATGGTCTCCAGATGGAAAATGGATCGCTTTTGCGTCGTTTGGGGCCAAAACCTTTCGGAACATTTCGGTTGTTCCCGCTGCTGGCGGAGAAAGTAAACCCATTAGTTTTCTGGCCAATACGTTTGGTGGGAATCTGAGCTGGAGCCCCGACGGAAAGTATATTCTGTTCAGTACTACTCAGCGCACTGAAACGGCACAGGTTGCCCGAATTGATCTGGTACTTCGCTCTCCCAAATTCAGGGAAGATCAGTTTCGTGACTTGTTCAATGAGGAAATTCCGAAAACGCTGAAGCCCGCGACGGCCCCTACGACAACCGCAAAGACAGCTTCCCGAGACACTACAGCACGTGCTGATACGGCCGACAAATCCGACAAAGGTGGAGCAACAAAGATCGTTTTCGAGGATATTCGTCAACGGCTGAGCCTGTTGCCTGTGGGGGTCGATGTTGACGCACAATCGATCAGTAAGGATGGTAAAACTCTGTTATTGACCGCTACTGTAGCTGGCCAACAGAATTTATACACCTATTCTCTAGATGAATTAGGGCGCGAGCAAAGTGTAGCGCGACAGCTGACGTCAACTCCCGGCAACAAAAGTGGTGTTCAATTCTCATCTGATGGCAAAGAGATTTTTTACCTGGAACAGGGGCGGATTCAATCCATTGCACTGGACAGACGGGAGCCCAAACCGTTGAGTATTTCAACAGAAATGGACGTTGATTTCAGCGAAGAGAAAATACAGGTTTTCCGCCAGGCATGGGATATTCAGAGCAAAGGCTTTTATGACTCAACCTTTCACGGAGCCGATTGGAAAGCTATTCGAGCCGAATACGAACCACTGGCAGCAGGTGCCCGTACACCCGATGAATTACGTCGGCTCATTAGCCTGATGTTAGGCGAATTGAATGCGTCTCACTCTGGCATTTCGGCCCCAGCCGGGTCTGTTCAGACAACTACGGGACGTATTGGGCTTCGCTTCGACCGGACAGAATACGAAAGTACAGGTCGACTCCGGATTACCGAAGTGATTGCGTTGAGTCCTGCTGATATAGCGGGTACCATCAAAGTAGGTGATTATCTACTTGGTGTTGACGATACAAAAATCAATGCGGGTACGAACCTCGATCAATTACTGGAAAACCAGATCAATCACCGGATTTCATTGATGATTGCATCGTCGGCTACTGCTCCACCGCATGAAGTGGTTATACGTCCTGTCAACCTGGCAACGGAAAAAGTTCTACTCTACAAACAATGGGTGCAACAACAACGGGATTATGTGAATAAAGCCAGCGATGGGCGGCTTGGCT
The DNA here is from genome assembly GCF_009754945.1 of Spirosoma arboris. Taxonomy (GTDB): domain Bacteria; phylum Bacteroidota; class Bacteroidia; order Cytophagales; family Spirosomataceae; genus Spirosoma; species Spirosoma arboris. Next base: position 247,657 of record NZ_WPIN01000010.1, on the reverse strand, counting down.
ACGTGCATTTATTCGATATGTCGGCAGAGTCGCTAGCTCAGTTGAATATTGATTTAGATGCCGACAATCATGCTCGTGAAGGCGTAGTGGTCGATGTTCGGAATAACAATGGTGGATTCGTAAATGCATATGCACTGGACGTATTCACCCGCAAAGGCTATATGACCATGACACCACGTGGACTTCCATCGGCTCCTGCCCGAACCCAGTTAGGCCAGCGGGCGCTGGAAAGGCCCACGATTCTGGTCACGAACCAGCATTCGCTTTCAGATGCGGAAGATTTTACGGAAGGCTACCGGACGCTCAAACTGGGCAAAGTTGTGGGCGAACCCACAGGCGGCTGGATCATTTACACCTCAGCCGCACAGCTCATCGATGGATCGAACTTACGCTTGCCATTCATTAAGATTACCGACAACACTGGCAAAAACATGGAATTAGCTCCTCGCCCGGTCGATATTGAGGTAGCGCGTCCCATTGGCGAAAGTTATACCAACAAAAATGTGCAGTTGGATCGGGCTGTAACCGAATTGCTTAAAGAATTGAATGAAGCAAAAGCCTCGAAACTCAGCACAGGGAAATAAACAAATATAGTAGTGCCAGAAAACAGACAGCGGAGCGTGATTTGACAGTCACGTTCCGCTGTTTGTTAACCAGTCTCTTCCAGTTAGTAAGTGGGGCTCTTCGTTGACGAATGGAATCTATAGCTTTCCGGCCAAAATAGATTTCACATGTTCCTTATTCGTCTATTACTGCTCTGGTTGGTAGCCTGTCTGATCGCAGGTCAATCAGTGGCGCAATCCCCAAAAAAAATGACTGGAGAATATTATTTATCAGGTGTACGTGAAGTAGGATCAGGCATCAAACTAAATGATGACGCTACGTTTGAATTTTTCTTTTCCTATGGGGCCGTCGATCGAATGGGACAGGGAACCTGGAAACAGCAAGGCAATCAGATTACATTGTCCAGCCGCCCACGCCCAGAAAAAGACTTTGCGCTGGTAATCAGCCGAATCGTTCCTGGCAATAAACTAACCATTCGCATCGTCGACCCGAACAAACAAATCCTGCGCTATGTGGAATGTGCGGTTAAAAATGGATCGACCATCCAACGAGAAATGACAAATTCGGAAGGCGAAGTCCAGTTTGAGCAGAAATCTGGGGAAGCCATTTCGTTACGATTTGAACTTTGCCCAGATCGCTATTCGGTTTTCCCCATTACGAACAAAGCTCACAACTACTTCGAGTTTCGATTTGAGCCGTGGATTGCGGAGGCATTTTTCGAAAACGTGACTTATACACTCTCCGAAACCGGTTTTGAAGGTCCGCATCCATTACTGGAACCGGGCAAAATCTATTCGTTTGAGCGTCCCTAAGCAGCCCTAACGTTTATTTGCCAAAGCGATTGAACACAAAAAGATCCGTAAAGGCCCACTTACCGTCTTTCAACTGCCCGCGTTGTATAGCTAACTGGTCGGCGGATCGTTTTTCGTAGATGATCCGAATAGAGCCGTCTTCTTTTTCAAAGGTGGCTTTATCTTTTCCAGCATCGATAAATCGGTAGCGGTCCGATTTATCCTTCTCTTCCTGCCCAATCAGCCCAGGTTTAAAATGCTTCACCAGCACGACGGGCCCTTGTTCGGTTTGCTCAAAAATCAGCATTTCGTACATGGTGACTTTGTTGTCGCGCATCATACGCATAAACCCAGTCAGGTTATCGCCAACGGGCGCTATCCAGGCAGCTTCAATAGGCCCACCATTGAACGTCCCTAACCAACGGCCTTCCATAAAACTGACGTCGGCTAGCGAGCCCGTTTTGGTGGTTTGTGCGTGTGTGGTACAGATTGTGAGCGAACATACGATAAATAGAACGTAGAGATAAGTAATTTTCATAAGGATTTAGGATTGACTTTAGAGCGGCAAATTACGAGAATATGAGTTGATAAAAATCAATAGTCTCCTCAACTTGTCTTCTATTATTTTTACAACCATCCTCATCTCTTCTGTGTTTACTAAGCGTGTTTGTAACTAAAGACACTCCCACCTCTTATGGACTTTATCGACTATTACAGCGTACTGGGCGTACCCAAAACAGCGTCGGACGAAGACATTAAGAAAGCTTATCGTAAGCTGGCTCGAAAACACCACCCCGATCTGAACCCAAACGACGCGGAGGCCAACAAGAAATTTCAGCAGATAAACGAAGCTAACGAAGTTCTGAGCGATCCCGAAAAACGCAAGAAATACGACCAGTACGGCAAAGACTGGCAACATGCCGAACAGTTTGAGCAAGCTCGTCAGCAACAACGATCGCGCCCACAATACGCACAAGGTGATACGGGAGATTATGATTTCTCGGGCGGTTTCGGAGGATCAGATTTCTCTGATTTCTTCTCGTCTATGTTTGGACAAGATGGAGGGATGGGCGGCAGCCGACGACAGACCAAATTCAAAGGCCAGGATTATCAGGCCGAATTGAAATTGGACTTACGCGATGCTTATACTACCCACAAACAAACGCTGACTGTCGACGGCAAGAATATCCGAATTACGGTTCAGGCGGGTATCGAAAATGGGCAGAAAATCAAGCTGGCCGGTTATGGCTCGCCGGGAATGAACGGTGGACCTAATGGCGATTTGTACATCACCTTCGTTATTCCTGATGATAGTCGCTACAAACGCAAAGGCAATGATTTATACGTTGACGAGGAAATAGACTTATATACAGCTATGCTTGGCGGAGAGCGCGTCGTTGAAACGATGGACGGGAAAGTAAAACTAACTGTGAAGCCTGAAACCCAGTCTGGAACGAAAGTAAGACTGAAAGGCAAAGGCTTCCCGATTTATAAACAGGACGGTTCTTTCGGCGATCTGTATATCACCTGGCAAGTGAAGCTACCAACAAATTTGACCGATCAGCAGAAAGAACTATTCCGCCAACTATCGACCCTATAATTCATTGATATTATGCAAACTACACACTTGATTTCTGTTCGTGACTTCTGCGTACATCACCATGTCGAAATCACGTTTGTCGAAACCTTAGCTGATAATGGCCTGATCGAAACGACAATTGTCGAACAGACTACCTATGTTCAGCCGGAGCAAGTAGGTCGCTTAGAGAAATTCGTCCGTTTGCATCAGGATCTAGCCATTCATGCCGATGATCTGGATGTAGTTAGCGATTTGCTGGATCGTATGGAATATTTACAGCAACAGTTGGCTCAGTTACAAAATCGACTTGTTTTCTACGAATCTTCCAATCATTAATGAGTACGATAAATAGGACTACCCCGATGCCAAGAATAGTGCCTTGCATAGCCTTATTACTTTGCTTATACAGCTGCGGTCAACGCTCTTCTCAAACAGAATCGGCGACCAAAACCGACTCGACAAAGAATGTTTCTACCACGGAGACGGCTCGACCAGATACGATGTGTTTCCGGCAAGTGATTGGCCGCGACTCCACTTTGTTACAGCTAGTTATCAAGGATTCAACAGTAACGGGAGAGCTAAACGTATTGCCCTTCGAGAAAGATCGAGCGCGCGGCCCTATACAAGGCACGTTGACAAACAATCAGATTTTGGCCAACTGGCAGCGGTCAGGTGAGGGCGTTACTCAATCTTATGCTGTTGTCTTCACGCTGAAAGGCGATGCCGTAACCTGGCGAGAAGGTGAACGCATTGAAAAGAATGGCAAATGGGTATTGAAGAATCCAGAACAGGGATATGAGTATGTATTAATGAAGGCTGACTGCCCGTAGTTTTGATCAATTATTCAATTATATTGAACTCATTGAATCAACTCAGTAAGCGAATAACCAGATGCTTTTGCTTTCCAATTACAAGCTCCTTTCACTATCGTTTATACTCCTCATTACTAGTTTTGCAATGGCTCAAACGCCTAAACGTCCTCGCGAATACGGCATCCGATTCGGGGTGTTACCAACTGGCACGTTCAACGCTATCACCGACGTGCCGGGCGTTCGGGTTGGCCAAATTACCCTGAAACAAGGGCAGACTATTCGTACGGGTGTTACAGCGATCCTGCCACACGCAGGCAATCAGTTTCAGCAAAAAAGTCCAGCCGCTATTTACATCGGTAATGGTTTCGGTAAATTAATGGGGTATAGTCAGATCGAAGAACTCGGCACGCTCGAAACGCCAATTGTTCTAACGAACACGCTCAGCGTTCCCACCGCTGCCGACGCTCTGATTGATTACACACTAGGCCAGCAAGGTAACGAGCAAGTACGATCGGTGAATTCGGTAGTAGGCGAGACCAACGATGGTTTTCTTAATGATATTCGTGGACGGCACGTAACAAAGCAGCACGTACTGGATGCACTCAAGCAGGCAAAAACAGGACCTGTTGACGAAGGCAACGTCGGGGCTGGCACAGGAACTATTTGTTTTGGGTTCAAAGGAGGTATTGGGACGTCATCCCGTAAGTTACCTGCATCGTTGGGAGGTTATACGGTTGGTGCGCTGGTACAGACAAATTTCGGGGGTGTATTACAAATTGCCGGCGTGCCGATTGGTGTAGCGCTGGGCAAGTATTCATTTAAAGAAAACCTCGACGGCTCGTGCATGATGGTCGTACTAACCGATGCTCCTTTAGACGCCCGCAATCTGAAACGACTGGCGAAACGGGCGTTTATGGGCCTGGCACGCACGGGCGGCATTGCCTCGAACGGTAGTGGCGATTATGTCATCGCCGTATCGACTGCCTACCAAATTCCGCACGATACCCAAAGTTCGTTCGATGAAGTCAAAATACTTCGAAATGATAATGTATCTCCGCTCTTTATGGCTGCTATTGAAGCCACCGAAGAAGCAATTATCAATTCGCTCTTTGCGGCCCAAACCCTTACGGGTGATCAGGGACATCAGGTGGAACAATTACCTATAGACAAAGTGATAGAGTTATTGAAAAAGGCAGGACAAGCGAAATAAATCTTGCTCTGCCTTTTTCTTAGGCAACTTGCCTTTGCTGCCCACCTATTGCCAGTCGAACAAGCCCGTATACGAATAGTCCCAATGCGACTGCCGATATAGCCCATTTCGCATTGGTAAACACCGAACAAAGTGAGGCAATCGTATTGGGTGACTCAGGGTAACTTTTGAGCAAATACACGATGCAGGTATTCTCCAGTAAATCAAATCCCCAAATACCCACGGGCACTATATTCACTAGTTGAAAAGGCGCATATGTTCGGTTCCTGAATACCAACGAGAGAATAATGCAAAACAGAAATGTGTAGATAATTGGATAAATCAGATCGTAGGTTAGTTCACTCTGTGCATAAATACCCCGCCCTTCGGGTCCATAGTCTGCCACCAGTTGGCTGATCTTTGCCGGATCATATCCGAACAATAAATCAATCGGGCCAACTGGCTTTCCAGCTAAGGTATTCATCTGAGCTTCCAGATTTTTAAATACATAGACCGGAAAAGGTATGTATAGTATAATCCCCAGAAGCAACGTTTTCCAGGAAGCAATTCGATAAAAGAATGACGAAAGCGTAGTAAGCATGATTGCACGTAGTTAAGAAGAGGAGTTAGAAAACCTGCTCAATAAACCACTACTTTTCAACTACTTACATACTCAGCCGTCTCAATTTAGTAAGCGGTAGCTACTCAACGCCTGCTCTCCGCAACTCGCCAGAGTACGATCGCTAATGCGGCAAAAGACAGCGCACCTAGTAACTCATAACCGCTTTCTCCCAGTGCTCCAGCTAGTGCAGGTTCCAGGGTTAGCAATGCCAGTCCGTTATAAATTGACTCATTGACCGACAGTAGAGCCACCACGACTCCGGCTAATGCTCCGCCAGCTACTAAACCCGTCGCGAAGAGATTTCCCTTGCCCAGATCAGCGTCTTCTTCTACAGTGCCTTTGCGCTTGGCATTCCAATCAACAATTGACTTCACCAGCCCACCGGCAAAAATAGGAAGCGTCGTTGAAAGAGGTAAATAAAGCCCTACAGCAAAAGCCAACGCGCTAACGCCAACCAACTCGAACACAAACGCAATAAAGGCACCGACCAGCACAAACTGCCAGTCGAGGTTAAAGGAAAGCAAACCCTTAATGAGCGTGGCCATAAGCGTTCCTTGAGGAGCCGGAAACTTATCGGAACCGATAGCATGCGTAATACCCTGCGCTAACAAATCAGGAGTAGGCGTATCCAGAATTTTAACCGTTGCCCCTACAACCAGAGACGAGACAATGACGCCGATAAACAACGCCATCTGTTGGTATTTTGGCGTAGCGCCAACCAGATAACCCGTTTTAAGATCCTGTGACGTTCCTCCTGCGTTGGCAGCGGCTACGCAAATCATACTACCTACCACCAATACAGCAGGTTCGTACACTTTACCCGTTAAACCAAAGCCGATAAAAACCAGAGATGTCCCCATAATGGTAGCAATGGTCATCCCCGATACAGGCGATGAACTGGAGCCAATTAACCCTACAATCCGACTAGACACCGTAACGAAAAAGAATCCGAAGACAATGACTAGTATAGCAATCAGCAATTTAGTTATGATCGAATCGCCGGGAATTTGAGGCAACACGACCATCAATGCCGTTAGCGCAACGCTTCCAATAATAACAATGCGTACGCTTAAGTCCCGTTCTGTACGAGGTGTGCGGTTGCTGGCGCTCAGTTCATCTTCCTTTTCAATAGCATTGATCGACGAGCGACTGAAGCTTTGTTTGAAGGAAGAGACAATGGTCGGAATCGTTTTAATCAGTGTCATGAATCCACCCGCTGTAACGGCCCCCGCACCAATTTGCCGAATATAAGCCCGATAAATGGCTACGGCTGTATCAGCAAACGTGTGTGTCGTTGGGTTCCATCCGCCAGGACCACCCGCCGTTTGCAGATTGGTCAGATAGCCGAGTTTTTGAAGTTGTAAGGCAATCGTATCGCCCGGCACTACCGACGCCAATAGAGGAATTAAGCCCAACCACGCCAATATTCCCCCGCCGACTAAAACTGCCGAGATACGAAAGCCAATAATGTAGCCAACACCTAAATACTCTGGGGTAATCTCTCCCGCAACCTGTGCTGATGGGAAATACCGGTTAGCCTGTTTCGTGGCCCAAACCGGCACTTCGGCAATTACGTGCAATACTTTCTGGAGTAGCGCATAAAGCAAAGCAGCCCCTAATCCCTGGTAAGCCGTTTTGGCAAAATCTCCGCCCTTTTCACCGGCAATCAACACTGATGCACAGGCGGTACCTTCAGGATAGGGAAGCGTGCCATGCTCCTGCACAATCAACGATCGACGCAATGGTATCATCATGAGTGTACCAATAAGGCCGCCCAGAATAGCCAATGTCAGAATTGTCCAGTAATTGAAGAAGTCAGCCCCACTACCGTTCGTCAGGAAAAGAAAACCTGGCATCGTGAAGACCACACCCGATGCAATACTCTCTCCCGCCGAGCCAGTTGTTTGAATGATGTTGTTTTCGAGAATGGTCGTGTTCAAGAAACGCCGACCTAGCGAAATAGCCAGTACCGCAATTGGGATGGAAGCTGATACCGACAATCCAGCTTTGAGCGATAAGTAAACCGTTGCAGCTCCGAACAATACGCCAAAGACGGCCCCGGTGATGATCGCTTTTAATGTAAATTCAGCAGGTGATTCGGTAGCGGGAACAAAAGGTTTATGGCTGGCTAAGGGTTGAGACATAGTCGTTGGTTTTGTGATGCAGCATTACTGAGCTTCACAAAGTAAGACTTTCCCGATATATACCCAATTCTACTGTATGGCTCGTGTGGTGTACTGATCCACTACATCGCTCGGGTGAATCTCCAGCACATTAGCTAATACCAACAACACCAGCGTTCTGGAAGCAATACGGCGCGAAACTCCGGCAATATTCGCGAACAGATCGACTGTAATACTATCGTGTTCGCCAAGGTGTTGCATGAGCTTATGCTCCTTCTCGCCGTAGCTGAATCGAATGTCGCGTTCGGCCTGTTCGCCTTTTAGAATCTCACGCACTTCGCGACTGGCCTGCACCGATTTGTCGGCCACGCGCACGTAAGCCTTCTTGCTGTCGGGGTCGGCAGGGTCGGGAATGATGTAATGAGGCCGAGTCGGGCTTCGGGGTACCCGAATTACGAGAACTTCGCGTTCATCGTAAAGTTGTACTCGTTCGATTGTGTAGGAAATGCGCGGAAAACAGAATTTGTTAATAGCCCGGACGAGCAGGTATTCGTCCTCATCGGCGTATTTCAGTCCCGGAATTTTTTTGTCGTCGCCGACGCCGATGAGCATGATTCCGCCGTTTGTATTAGCGAAGGCTACCACGCCCCGGATGATTTTCTCGGGATGGTTTGTTTTCAGCTTGAACTCTAAATTGCTACCCTCTCCCCGTTTGACCAGGTTTTTGAGTGCTTGATAGTCCATAACCGATGGGTTCATCTGGTTGAACACTGACTTGCGCTAAAGATACGGCTTTTCTGCAAACATGCAAATGAGAGACTCGTATCTCTATCTTTTGTTAAAAACTCGGTTCGTCTCCGTCAACTTTTCAACGTACTTAACCGTTACTAAAGTACTCTTTACTTCATACAAAACACAAAAATGCTGGTAAACGTTGCTCTGGTTTTAGGGACTTTCGGCTTCATGGAAGGCGTTGCCTGGTTTACACATAAGTATGTCATGCATGGTTTTCTATGGAGTTGGCATCGCGACCACCACAACCACCACAATGGCTTCTTTGAGGTGAACGATTTGTTTGCCGTTGTGTTCAGTCTGACCGCCATTACTTTAATTCTTATCGGTGTAGAATTCCCCGAATGGGGTTATTTAGCGTGGATTGGGGCAGGGGTTACACTGTATGGATTCTTTTATTTCGTCTTCCACGACATTATCGTTCATCGACGGGTAAAAATGAAAGTCGATACAAGTGGCCGATATATGCAACGCATTATGCGGGCGCACTACATTCATCATAAAGTGCATACGAAGGGAGGTGCCGAAGCATTCGGTTTTCTATACGCGCCGAAAAAATATGATCGGCCTGTAAAAAGCAAAAAATCGGAGTCCGAATCAAAATCATCGTAGCATGGGTTGCAACGGCCGACCGTCCATGCTACATATAAAAAAGGCGTAATCTCAAACCAGTGGATTACGCCTTTTTTATCAAAAAATATCCGAACGACTCAATATTCGTCTTCGTTGAAGAAGAAGTCATCTTTGGTTGGATAATCTGGCCAAATCTCTTCGATACTTTCGTACGGCTGACCATCGTCTTCAAGTTCTTGTAAGTTTTCAACTACTTCAAGAGGAGCGCCTGAGCGAATTGAATAGTCAATCAGTTCGTCTTTAGTGGCAGGCCATGGGGCATCTTCCAGATAGGATGCTAATTCGAGAGTCCAGTACATAGTGTTCGTATTTTGATGTCTATTTTCAATGAGGGTGCAAAAGTAAAAAAATCGTTAATATCCAAGCTATTTTAGGCAAAAATGTTCGTAATCGTTATTCTACCGGGTTTTAGGCGATTAACGCGCAGCAACGGCGTTTGTTTTTGTCGAAGTAAATAAATTTAAAAGACAAACTAGTAAATGGTCATTCTATTTATTTAGCGCAATGTCTTCTTTTCTCTACGAATCTCCTTTTTTGCCTACTTATGGTTATTGAAGTATGCGCCTATTCGCTCGACTCATGCCTAACGGCGCAACAAGCCGGCGCCAAACGAATTGAACTATGTGGCGGCCTCGCCGAAGGTGGCACTACGCCCAGCGCAGGTCTGATTCAACTCGTCCGTCAGCACCTGACCATTCCATTTTATGTTATGATCCGGCCACGCGGGGGCGATTTTTTATATTCAAAAACCGAATTGGCAGTCATGAAGGCCGATATTCTACTGGCCAAAACGCTGGGAGCCGATGGTGTAGTCCTCGGTGTTTTGAAGGCTGACGGTAGCGTAAACGAAGCACAAACCCTCGAGTTAGTTGAATTAGCCAAGCCATTACCCGTTACGTTCCATCGGGCGTTCGATATGACCCGAGACCCATTCGAAGCCTTAGAGGCCGTTATTCGTACAGGGGCAGTCCGAATTTTAACCTCCGGTCAGCACCAAACCGTCGAGCTGGGTTTAGCGGTACTTCATCAATTAACAGAAAAAGCAGCCGGACGAATTGAAATCATGGCAGGAGCCGGGGTGAACGCTCAAAACACGCCAAAACTGATAGAGGCAGGTGTGCATGCTTTACACCTGAGCGGTGGTCAGAAAGAAGATAGCGGCATGATTTATCGACAACCAGCGGTATCAATGGCCTCAAGTCTACCTGGTGAGTATGAATACATAGAAGCCAGTGAGGAGAAAATCAGGGCGGTTGTTGAACAGCTATAGTACAATGGCTCGGTTACCCGAAATAAATACCCGATCGTTGAAGACTAATTTTAGTGCCTGAGACAGCACTATTTTTTCTACATCTTTCCCTTCCGTAGCCATATCGGCCGCCGTATGACGGTGGTCTACTTCTTTCACATTTTGGGCAATGATTGGGCCTTCATCTAAGTCATTATTCACGAAATGGGCGGTAGCACCAATAATTTTAACGCCCCGCTCATACGCCTGTCGATAAGGGTTAGCGCCTATAAAAGCGGGCAAAAATGAATGGTGAATATTAACAATTCGGTTCGGAAAATGATTAACAAAGTTGGCCGTAAGTACCCGCATATACTTGGCTAATACTACGTACTCAGGTTCATAAATAGCCATTGTTCGCAGAATAGCTTCTTCATGTTCTTCGCGAGTTTTGCCTTCATGTGAAATGTAGTGAAAGGGAATACCAAACTTGCTCACCAGGGGTTGCAATAGACTATAGTTACCCACAACAGCCAGAATATCAGCATCTAACTCGTCGAACGCATACCGAATCAGCAATTCGCCCAAACAATGATGCTCTTTTGTAACCATCACAACGATATTTTTCTTCCGCTTTGGATTCAGGCGAAATGTAATCTCGGATTGATTGGTCGAATCAGGTAACGTGGTCTGCAATTCACGTAATAACGCGTTACTATCCAATGTACCCTCAAACTCGGTACGCATGAAAAATCGGCCTGACGGACTTACGTATTCATCATTATGAATGATGTTTAAATTATGCCGGAATAGTACACCTGTCACATGATAAATAAGGCCCTTACTATCGGGACCGTCCATAAGTAATATATGTTTGTCAGGAGCCGTCATACGTGGTTATGAATAAATTGGCTAAAAGTAGCAAATGCCAGCCGTTTATTCCTTTATTTTGGGTCGTAACCTGCCTATGTATGGTAAATCGACGCCGTTTTTTAACTCTCAGCTCGCTGGCCGGGCTACTTCCCTCACTGTCATTCAGTTCGGCCAAAGCAGTTCATACTTCAGATGGCCCAGACAGCCAACTCACTACCTCCGAAGGCGTAAGCCCTTTACTCAGTGGACCTATCGCCATTTCAACCTGGAAACAGCCAAAAGCAAATGCAGCCGCCCAAGCCGTGCTGGATGGCGGTGGTAGGGCTTTAGATGCTGTTGAAGCGGGTGTTCGCGTCCCAGAAGCCGATCCTGAGGACATGAGTGTGGGCTATGGAGGCAGGCCCGATCGAGACGGTCATGTGACCCTCGATGCCTGTATTATGGACGAGAAAGGGAATGCGGGCTCTGTAACGTTTCTGGAACACATTATGCATCCTATTTCTGTAGCACGGGCTGTTATGGAAAAAACTCCCCACGTGATGCTCAGTGGCGAAGGAGCCCTAACTTTTGCCTTATCGCAAGGATTTAAGAAAGAAAACCTGCTCACGAAAAAAGCCGAGAAAGAATGGCGAGAATGGCTCAAAACAGCTAAGTACAAGCCTATTGCGAATATCGAACGACATGATACCATTGGTATGCTCGCCATCGACAGTAAAGGCGATATCTCAGGTGCCTGTACTACCAGTGGACTTGCCTACAAAATGCGAGGTCGTGTAGGCGATTCACCAATTATTGGTGCCGGACTGTTTGTCGATAATGAAATTGGTGGAGCCTGTGCCACGGGTCTGGGCGAATTAGTTATGCGTACCTGTGGTGCCTTTCTGGTAGTCGAACTAATGCGCCAGGGACACACACCTCAGCAAGCCTGCGAAGAAGCGGCTATGCGAATTATCAAAAAGCAAGATTATAAAGACATACAGGTTGGCTTTCTAGCTTTAAACAAAAAGGGCGAGTATGGTGCTTATAGTATTCAGCCCGGTTTTAATTACACGTTATCGCAGCAAAAAAGGACAGAAGTAACGGATGCAAAGTCATATTTGAAATAAACAAGTTTTTCTTTTATTGTTTATAGTACTTAATTGCCGTACAAAAAGTGGCTAATTACGCGACTAAACAACTATTTAAAATCACGAACTACATTGGAATCGGTATTTTCAACATCGAAGCGGAAGCTCCTACTCGAAATAGCCTGGGAGGTGTGTAATCAGGTAGGTGGAATTTATACGGTTATCCGGTCGAAAGTACCAGCAATGGTCGAAAAATGGGATGACAACTACGTGGCACTGGGGCCTTATTTCCCTCAACGATCGGCCGCCGAATTTGAACCTATCACCGAACCTGACGAGACAGAAATTGGCCAAACGGTTCGTAAAATGCGTCAATTAGGGTACACCGTCGAATACGGTTATTGGTTAGTGACAGGGCGCCCTCGGGTTGTGTTATTCGACCTTAATAGCATCGGTATTGATCAACTTAACCAAATCAAAACCCAGCTTTGGCTAAACCATCAGCTCTCGACGCTTAACATAGAAGATCTTGTAAATCAAACAATTGTGTTTGGCGAGATGGTGCGAATATTCATCACGTTGCTGGCCGAAGACCATGCTCGTCGTGTTGATTTTGTCGCTCATTTCCACGAATGGATGGCTAGTACGGGTCTGCCCGATCTACGAAAAGACAATGTTAAAGTAGCTACGGTATTTACAACACACGCTACCATGCTTGGGCGCTATCTGGCCCAAAACGAGCCGGGCTTTTATGGCAAACTCCCGTTTTTCGACTGGAAGCGCGAAGCACAGCACTACGGTATTGAAACACAAGCAACTATTGAGCGGCTAGCTGCCCTTCAATCGCATGTTTTTACCACTGTCAGTGATGTGACAGCTCGTGAATGTGAGGTTTTTTTAGGAAGAAACCCCGATCTGGTCTTACCGAATGGATTGAATGTCACCCGATTCGCAGCTGTTCACGAATTCCAGAATCTACACGTTCGGTATAAACAGAAGATTCACGAGTTTATAATGGGGCACTTTTTTCAGAGCTATTCATTCGATCTGGAAAAAACCCTCTATTTCTTTACTTCAGGTCGTTTTGAGTTTACAAACAAAGGATATGACCTTACTCTTGAAGCTCTTGCCCGCCTGAACTATCGGATGCGTGAAGCCAACATGGACACGACGGTAGTGATGTTCATGGTTACGAAACAGCCTTACACCTCTATCAATCCTGATGTCCTTCACTCGCGCGCCTTACTCGATGAAATTCAGGAAACCTGCGAAAGCATCGAAAAACAAGTTGGTGAGCGCCTGTTTCAAGCAGCGGCTTCCAATACACAAAGCACGTCGTTACCTGATTTAAACAGTTTTGTAGACGACTATTGGCGACTTCGGCTTCGACGCACTGTTCAAAGCTGGAAAACTAAACACCTTCCCCCTTTTGTGACACACAATCTGGTTCAGGAAGATGATATGACGCGATTTATCCGGCAGGCTAACTTAGTAAATAATGAATACGACCGGGTTAAAATCGTTTATCATCCCGATTTTATAGCCTCCACCAATCCACTCTTTGGCCTAGATTACAGTCAATTCGTACGCGGTTGCCATCTTGGCGTCTTCCCAAGTTATTACGAACCTTGGGGTTATACACCTCTGGAATGCGTAGTTCGTGGAATTCCAACTGTCACGAGTGACCAGTCGGGCTTTGGTGATTTCATTATGCAAATCATGCGTGATTACGAAAACCGGGGCATTTACGTCATCAATCGCCGAACACAGTCATTTAATGAGGCTGCCGATCAATTAGCGGATGTACTCTACCGATTCGTACGAATGGCCCAACGCGACCGGATAAAACAACGTAACCGTGTTGAAAGCATAGCAGACGTGTTCGACTGGAGCAGTCTCCGCTCTTACTATGACACCGCGCATGATTTAGCGTTAAAGCGGAAGAAACCCTGATAATATTTAATGAAAAATGAAGAGTGAAGAATGTAGAATAGAACGCTCCAAGCATGTTTATTCTACATTCTTCACTCTTCATTTTTCACTTTTCAATTATGATTTATATCGGTATTATCAACGTTTCTGATCGGGCCAGCGCGGGTGTTTATGAAGATATTCCGGGAAAGGCCGTTGTCAGTTTACTAACGGAATGGCTTACTTGTTCCTGGAAGCCTGTTTATCGAGTTATTCCCGACGAACAAGATCAACTTGAAGCCACCATGATTGAACTGGCAGACAAAGAAGGCTGCTGTTTAGTCGTAACAACCGGCGGTACAGGCCCCGCCCTGCGAGATGTAACGCCAGAAGCCACCGAAGCCGTTTGCCAGAAAATGCTACCTGGTTTCGGCGAATTGATGCGCCAGGAAAGCCTTAAATACGTGCCAACGGCCATTTTATCACGCCAAACAGCGGGTATTCGAAATCAAACCTTACTCTTGAATTTGCCGGGTAAGCCTACAGCAATTGGACAATGCTTATCGGTTGTTTTTCCGGCCATTCCGTATTGTATTGACCTCATTGGCGGCCCTTTTTTGACCACCAACGAAGAGAAAATGAAGATCTTTAGGCCTAAGAGTTGATTTGTTTCAAGTTCAATGTTCCAAGTTGTAGTTATGATTGAGCCGAACCTGGAACATTGAACTTGAACTAACCAGGGAAACTCACTTTCCCCATTGTTACGTTCGGAACGCCCTGTCTATTGCCAAATGAGGTACTTCCTCCAGCCAGACTTTCATTGGCCAGTACAGCGAACAAAACCGCTTCTTTCGCGTCGCCACTAATACCCAGATCATCTGTACGCCCAAAAGTGCAGTTAGGTAGTTTTTCCTGAAGTGCTTTCGTCAATACAGGGTTGTGCATGCCTCCTCCGCTCATATAAATCTGATAAGTTTCACCATCATGCATTACACGCTTAATAGCGTCAACAATGGTATCGGCACTAAATTGTACAAGGGTAGCCATTAAATCAGCGCCAGGTAAGTCGATAGTCTGACTACGAATCTGTGCTTCCTCAACGTAAATCATATTGAAGACTTCAGGACCAGTTGTTTTGGGAAATGGGGCGTCAAAGAAAGGATTTGTTTTTAAGGCTTCGAGTAACTTGGTGTTTACCTGACCTTGGGCCGCGAGTTTACCATCTTCATCGTAAGGCTTATTCAACAGCTTTCGAGAATAAGCATCTAAAATTGTGTTCCCAGGTCCTGTGTCGGTTGTAAAAACGCTGCTGGCATCTTCACTAGCAGGTAAGTAGGTAAAGTTGGCAATACCGCCCATATTGAGCAGAATTCGGTTTTCACCCCTTTTGGAGAACATAAAATAGTCGCCATATACCGCTAGTGGAGCACCCTCGCCCCCATGCGCTACGTGTTTTTGTCGAAAATCACTGAAGGTAATAATACCAGTTACTGCCGCAACATGATCGCCATCCCCAATCTGCAAAGTAGCATTAGGGAACTTATCGCGTCGGTGCTGACTTTTGGGTGCATGGTATACCGTTTGGCCGTGACTGGCAACTACATCGATCTCATGAGGTTCAATTCCCCAGATACGCAAACAATCGAGAATCATCTGCCCGTGTAATCGTCCAATATATGGGTTTAGCAAACAGAGCTGCTCAAATTCTATTTCTGTTTTAGCAAAGATGGTACGAATGTCAGCCTTCAGCTCGTCGTCATATGGTACGGTTAAAAACTGCTCGAGAGTGACAAAAGTACCGGGTCCAGAGTCAGAAATACGGCAAAGGGCAATGTCAAGCCCATCGAGCGAAGTACCTGACATAAGGCCAATAATTAGACGTTGGGGTTTCTGAGCAATGTGATATAGTTGCTGAATTTGTGGGTTCATTTTAAATTTATAGTTTCGGCTTTATCATTTACAGTTAACCTGTGTCTGGTACATTAGCCAATCGGATCAGCAAACTACCGAAAATCCTGACGGGGAACCACCTAAACCACACACTAAATAACACATGAATTTTTGGGGTGATGAGCAATTTTCCTTTTTTGAAAACATTCTGTTTTCAGTATTAGGTCAATCCGTTGATGTGATCGAAACCCAGTTTTTATCAGGGGGCGACATTAATACGGCTGCTCAGGTATTTTCGTCGGCAGGTATATTTTTCATCAAATGGAATCATACTGATGATACTGCCGGAGGACACCCCAGTATGTTCGAATCCGAAGCCTGGGGTCTCGATCTACTTCGTCCAACCGGAGCGTTTCAAATTCCGCAGGTGATTGGTCATGGTCATTATCTGGGAAAGTGTTATTTAATTCTTGAATACATTGATTTTGGGAAGCCCACTAAAACATATTGGGAAACGCTTGGCCAGAAGCTAACCATTCTACACTCGCACACTCAGCCTAAATTTGGCTTAAATTTTGACAATTATATTGGCTCGCTGCCGCAGACCAATAAACTTACAGACAATGGTTTCGATTTCTTTTTCGATCACCGTCTTCTTCCTCAGGCTGGTTTAGCCCTCTACAAAGATTTACTGTCCAAGCAAGCCTACGATGCACTGTTTCGCCTGCGTAATCGCTTACCAGATCTAATTCCTGACGAACGACCAGCGCTTCTTCATGGGGATTTATGGTCTGGGAATGTCTTGATTAATGAAAGCGGCCTTCCCGCGCTAATTGACCCCGCCGTTTATTATGGATTCAGGGAAGCAGAACTAGCCTTTACGAAATTATTCGCTGGATTTGATGAGCGGTTCTATGATGCTTATGATGAAGCATTTCCTCTCCAGAGTGGCTTCAACGAGCGTGTATCCATCTATAATCTATACCCGCTCCTCGTTCATGTGAATCTCTTTGGTTCAGGTTATGTTAGTGCCGTGGAACGAATACTGAAACAGTTTTAATAAGTTGGTAGAGGAATAAGTTCGCAACTTACTCCCCTACCAACTCCTTTCTATGGAAATCACCTCTTTCGAGCAGTTCGAGTTGAACCGCCAACTACTTAATGCCGTGGCGGAACTCGGCTATACAGAACCAACGCCTATCCAACAGCAAACGATTCCGCTGAGTTTAGGTAATCATGACGTACTGGGTATTGCTCAAACGGGTACGGGCAAAACTGCGGCTTACTTATTGCCGCTCCTCATGAAAATTAAGTACGCACAGGGGTTAGCTCCCCGTGCCTTAATTCTGGCCCCAACCCGTGAATTAGTCATGCAGATAAATGAGGCTGTAAGCGAATTAGGCAAATACACTGGCTTACGCCATCTGGCACTTTATGGTGGTCTTGGCCCTAAAACGCAGATTGAAACACTTCGGAAAGGAGTTGATTTATTAGTTGCCACTCCAGGGCGGTTTATGGATCTTTACCGACTAGGAGAGATTGTAACAAAAGATATTCGCACACTGGTACTCGACGAAGCTGACAAGATGATGGATATGGGCTTTATGCCTCAAATCCGTTCAATCCTGGAAATTATCCCTACAAAGCGGCAGAATCTTCTGTTTTCGGCAACATTCGGTGGGCGAGTAGAACGGCTATCAGCTGAGTTTCTGGAAGCCCCAGTAAAAGTAGAGGTGACCCCTCAGGCATCAACCGCCGAGATGGTTAGCCAGGTCATTTACGAAGTGCCGAATTTTCGCACCAAAATCAATTTACTGGATTATCTCATTAGTAAAGATGCCTTCCAACGGGTCATCATTTTTGCACGAACAAAAACCACAGCCGAGAATATTTATAAATTTCTGGCGCGCAAAGTAGTGGAGACCGATAAAATCAGGGTAATCCATGCGAACAAGGGCCAGAATACACGCATCAATGCCATGGATGCGTTTAAAGAAGGCAATGTGCAGGTGCTGGTAGCTACAGATGTGGCCGCCAGAGGCATTGATGTGGCCGAGGTGAGTCATGTGATCAACTTCGACTTACCGTTGATCTACGAAGATTATGTGCATCGTATTGGTCGAACGGGCCGTGCCAATCATGCAGGCGCAGCTATTACCTTTCTGACAATGGCCGAGGACTATCATGTGCAGAAAATTGAAAGAATTATTCGCATGACTATTCCTCGTGAACCGTTACCAACTAATGTTGAGGTTACAGAAACACCTTTTGACGAACAACAAGCCATGTTGCGCGAAATTGATGAGCAACGTCGAAAAGATAACCCAGAGTTCTTAGGTGCATTTCACGAGAAAAAAGCGAAGAATTTACCCCCTGGCAAAGCCAGGTCGATTGCTAAAGCAAAAGAAGCAGGTGCCAAGAAACCCCTTTCGCGCACTTCGGGAGCGCATTCGGGTGGAGCTAGTCATAAAATTGGCGGTGCCAAGCGGTCTGGATCTCGCGGAGGACGTCGGTAATTTGCAGATAATGCACTAATTTAGATACTCCTTTCGTTTTACCAAAGCATGTACCCCAGGTATATTGATTTCCTATGAGCGTTCGGATCAGTCTGATACAGTGTACTTTAGTTGCGTTACCGTTTTTTGCGGCTGCCCAAACTAAGCAGTTCATTACATCGGCACGGTCGGGTGACGCAGTGCGTCAATCCAAATCGACTCACGAAAATCTGGAAGAAGCCATTCAGTCGGTAGAATCCACAAACGCAGGAGGGTCAATTGATACGGGAGAATCAGTTAATACGCTACCTCTTTTTGGTGAGCGCCCCAAGACAGCCGCTCAGATTGATGAAGAAATTCATTTTCTGAATGACTGCGACCGCAATTTCGCCACCCGATCTGATGCCAGTAGCTTCTTTGCGGCTCGTGGCTGGGATTATATTGGTAGCGGCCAATTAGACACAGCTGCCCATCGCTTCAATTTATCATGGTTGCTTAACGACCGAAATGCTGATGCCTATTGGGGACTAGGTGTGGTCTGTTATCAGAAGAATCGCTTACCGGATGCCATCCGAATGATGAAAAAAGGGATCGCCGTAGACGACAGCAATACCGTTCTGATGACTGATCTGGCAACTGTTGAACTTAAACAGTATCAGGAAAAACCAGATGAAGATATGCTGACAGAAGCCGAGGGTCATCTTCAGAAAGCGGTTTCACTCAATCCGAACGCTTTGTCTTATCAGAAGATTTCGATGGTCTATTATTTGAAAGCAAATTATGAGAAAGCGTGGGACTATTTTCACCAGGCCCGCAACATTGACTTTTCTTCGCTTGATTTAGGCTACCTCAACGAGCTATTAGCCAAAGCACCCGACCCTAAGGGAGTATTTAAGTAAACTAGTGAAGTAAGTGGAATCGTGAAGGCTCCTACTATACTATTTCACTTACTTCACTACTTCCTAGTTCTCTGTCTCGTCGTCTTGTACAACCTTTTTCTTTGATTGCTCAAATGTGACTTTGCCTTTCTCATCCCACTCTGTAATGGTATAAGGCTCAAACTCCGTATCCCATCGATCACTGGCATATTGAATAAGTTTCCGGCGCATTCGCCGGCCGCCTGGATTAATTGGATAATACTCCGTCCAGCGACCAATTTTCACCCCATTATCATATTTCCCCTCTTCGGCCAGCAAACCGTTTTCATGAAACGCCATGTAGGTGCCTTTTACTTTACCGTACTCTTTCGGAATAATTTCCTTGATCTTATGATGTGTAGAGTCATAATACACTAACTGCGACTCCGTTGGGAATCCCCAATGCCATCGGGTTTTATCGACAAGCATGAAATTACCATCATATTTCTCCCAACGTCCATCTTTCATACCCGCATAATAATAACCTTCCTCCACTAAATCGCCGTTCTGGTAACGTTTGTATGGACCGTGCAATAACAATCCAGCTCCTTCATCTTTAACAATTGAACTTGTTACACGAGCAGATTTTTGATAATATCGGGTTATTTCACGGACATAAGGCAGTGGTTTAGCAGCATCGTTATCGCGTAGAACATGAAACTCTTCGACTATAGTCCGGTCGCCACTACCAAATTTCGTATACGCTTTGACCATCGACAAACCCTCATATTCCGTTTTTGACAGTTTATTTTTGGACTTCCGATCAGCCTTTAGTTTCTTTAACTGTTTAACTTTTAGCCCTAAATCAGGCATAATACCGGCAACATAGGCGTCTTTTTGCTCTTTTAAGGACGACATAGTTGGTAAACCCAGCGTAGTAAGTGATGACGGCACAGATGAAAACGGAGCAAATGGAGATGGAGCCGCACCCGATGGTGCTAACACCGGCTTCGATGCCGTGGTAAGCGACGACGGAGCCGTACCTGAAGACTGTGCCAGTGTATCATATACGGTTATACCGATTGATACTATAAATAAAATGGGTAACTTTAAGTTTAAAGCAAACATAGTACGGGGAAAATGATTGATCCCTAAAGTTTGTTAGTTTTGCAACGCTTTATAAAGTCGTATTATTTTATCAACTCGTCCGCCAATTAATTGGCGGTTTGCTTATAATCAATTCTCGTGGAAAAACAGGCTCGTATTTATGTTGCCGGACATCGAGGTATGGTCGGTTCGGCTATTATTCGTAAACTTCAAGCAGAAGGCTACACCACTATTATCACTCGAACATCGTCTGAACTAGATTTACGTAATCAGACGGCAGTTGCAGACTTCTTTGATCAGGAACGCCCTGAGTATGTGTTTCTGGCTGCCGCTAAAGTTGGTGGTATTATGGCGAATAACACCTATCGTGCCGAATTTCTGTACGATAACCTTATGATTGAATCGAACATTATCCATCAGGCTTATAAAACAGAGGTAAAGAAGTTGTTGTTCCTTGGATCGTCGTGCATTTACCCAAAATTAGCACCGCAGCCGCTCAAAGAAGAATATCTGCTTAGTGGTTTCCTTGAATCGACAAACGAACCCTATGCTATCGCAAAAATTACAGGAATCAAACTCTGCGAATCTTACCGAAGCCAGTATGGCTGCGATTTCATTTCGGCCATGCCTACAAACCTGTACGGCCCCAATGACAATTATGATTTGCAGGGCTCGCATGTTTTGCCCGCACTGATCCGTAAATTTCACGAAGCCAAAATCAACAATCAGCCAACAGTAGAGGTTTGGGGAACGGGGTCGCCCATGCGTGAGTTTCTACACGCTGACGACCTGGCCGATGCCTGTTTCTTTTTGATGGAACATTATAATGGTGAACTGTTCGTCAATATAGGTACAGGTGAAGACGTAACAATCCGTGAAGTAGCGGAACTCATCAAAGAAATTGTTGGCTTCGAAGGCGAACTGCGTTGGAATACAGACAAACCCGATGGCACTCCTCGCAAGCTTATGGACGTTTCCCGCCTTCATAGTATGGGCTGGAAACATACAACAGAGCTAAAACAGGGTCTTGAGCGTACCTATCAGGATTTCCTGGCGAACGAGGTATTGTATGTTGAATAGTTGTATTTAGTTAGTGGAGTGAGTGCAGTAAGTGTAGTGTGTGACTTCTACCACTACACTTACTGCACTCACTCCATCTACTCCACTAAAATACGCTTCTTAAATTTTCTTTGCTGGATTCCCAAATACAGTCGCACCAGCGTCAACGTTCTCTACAACAACCGATCCTGCGCCTACTCGAGCTCCTTTGCCGATGACAATTCCGGCAATTATAGTCGCGCCGGTTCCGATAAAGGCACCTTCTTCAATTGTTACGCCACTGTTGATTATGCTTCCTGTTCCAATCTGAACATAATCGCCAAGTTTGGCCTGGCTCTCGACCACAGTACCAGCCTGAATAATACAATGCTGCCCTATCTCGGCGTATGGATTGATAACTACCCGAGCAGCCAGTAGATTCCCATGACCAATTGTGGCCATGCTAGAGACTATTGCTGTATCATGGATAGCATTTACAGGCTGTACTTTCCGTCGTTCGTTCAGCATCTTGACCAAGCGTTTTCGTACACGCGCATCACTAATGGCAATAAAAGCTTCGCACTTGTGACCGATCAGCTTCAGAAAGCCATCATCGTCTGTTTCGCCCAGTACCGACACATCACCGAACTCCTTACCATGCAATTCTTTATTATCATCCAGTAGTCCATAAACCACTACACTATTACGCTGAAACAGGTCTAAAGCCGTCAGGCCCAGGCTCCCTGCTCCGAAAATAAGCACTGGATTCTCCATTATTTGTCGTTTGTTAAGTCAATATGAACCATTGCCCCCATAGAGCTATAATCTTGTCAATTTAGTAACAGTTCAATAAATCTTACTTCATACATGATGTCTAGTTTCGTTCATGCAAGTAAGCACACAGTTCCGCACAATTGTGCTCTCCGATATTCACCTCGGCACTGCCGGATCGAAAGCAAAGGAGGCCACCGAGTTTTTGCGAAATTACTCCTGTCAAAAGCTTATCCTCAATGGCGATATCATTGATGGCTGGCAATTGAAACAATACGGTACCTGGAAGAAAAAACACACTGCTTTTTTTAAAACGGTTTTACGACAAATCGTTCACTACAATACCAAAGTTGTTTACCTACGAGGTAATCACGATGACTTTCTGGATCAGATAATGCCCCTTAAAGTGGGTAAGAATTTTTCGATTCGTAAAGATTACACGTTTCATTCCGGGAATAAAAAATTCTACGTCACGCATGGCGATGTCTTCGATTCGATAACCTCCCAGATGAAGTGGCTAGCCTATCTGGGCGATATAGGTTACACGTTTCTGCTCTGGATTAATAAGTTTTACAACAACTACCGCAACTGGCGCGGCCTACCTTACTACTCTCTTTCCCAGCAGGTTAAGTCGCGCATTAAACAGGCGGTGAGTTACATCTCCGATTACGAGCAAAAACTGACTGAGCTAGCTCGCGCCCGAAACTGCGACGGGGTAATCTGCGGCCATATTCATCAACCTGCCATTCGCGAATTCGATGGCATCATTTACATGAACTCTGGCGATTGGGTTGAGTCATTAAGTGCGCTTGTCGAGGATCACGAAGGCAATTGGAGCTTGCTTTATTATACAATGGATTTAGCACAGGAAGATGAAGTTAAACCACAGGCAGAAACTACTAAGTCGCTCAGCTCGCGCCTAAATAATGCCTTACCTGTCCCCACAATCTAATTCCTCATTGCATTATGCGTGTTTTATTCTTAGTACAAGGCGAAGGACGAGGCCATTTGACGCAAGCTTTATCACTGGCTCAAATTTTACAAATAGCGGGTCACGAAGTGGTTGGTGCCATAGTTGGTATTACCGCAGATCGGGATGTCCCCACATTTTTTAGTGAGAAATTTTCAGCGCCTATCACCCCAGTTTTTAGCCCGGGATTAGTGTATAATGCGGGTACTAACGCACTGGAGCCTGTTAAAACGACCATACAAGCCTTGCGCTATGCAAAGCCGTTCTGGCGTAGCCTGTTGCAAGTGCGGAATATAATTGAGAAAGAACAACCCGATGTTGTTGTCAATTTTTTTGAAATGCTCGGCGGACTGACCTATGCGTTACTGCGTCCATCTGTGCCTATGGTATGTATTGCTCATCAATACATGGCCTTTCACCCTAATTTTCAACGACCCAAAGGGCAATGGTTTTATCGACAAGCATTTAAGCTGAACACTCGTCTAACCTGCTTTGGCGCCCGGGAGTTGCTAGCTTTATCCTTCGATAAGCAAGCCGATGAGCCACGCCAACGGTTGCGTATTGTACCGCCTTTACTCCGGCAGGAGGTAACCGAATTGAAATCTTCTGCCGGTGATTCCCTATTGGCTTACGTAACACAACCCGGATTGAAAGTTGAACTACTCAAAGCGCATGAACAACATCCTGAAATTCGCCTGGATGGCTTTCATTCAGGTGTAACTGTTGCAGATCAGGTTATTGATGATACCCTAACGTTCCACGCTATTGATGGTAAACGTTTTCTGGAATTCATGGCCCGTTGTAAAGCTATTGTTACTACCGCTGGCTTCGAATCAGTTTGTGAAGCAGCCTACCTGGGAAAACCGGCGCTAATGATTCCACAATCGAATCACTACGAGCAGGCTTGCAACGCCATCGATGGGCAGCGCGCGGGCGTTGGCGTGGCTTCTGAGCGATTTGATCTGGACAAACTAACCGAATATCTACCGAAGTATGATAAACAGCTCAGCGAACGTTTTAGAGCTTGGCATGCGCAGGGGTATTTTTTGTTTCTTGCCGCACTGAATCGAGCAAGTACACCAACTAGCAAACCGTCATCGGGCGGTTTCTTCCTGACACGCATGCGTCATCTTCTCCGATCATAGCTTGTAGTAAAACGCCAGTGGATCTGGATACAGAAATTGGTAATTTGTTGCTAACATCAATTTTTCGATGCCAATAACTTTGTACGGAATTGGCTCGGATGGCGTAACGAAAGTGGGCAGTTCGTATCCAAAATCAGCACAGTTTTTTCGGTAGATTGCTTCACGAATAGGATGTTGTGGCGAAACAGCATTAAACTTACCACTTATCTGTCGCTGAATCAGATGTATCAGAATACCTACGGCATCATCACGGTGAAGGTAGTTTACAGGTACTGATCCGGTATTAACTGTTCGCCCGGCAACATATTTTCCTGGCATACGATCGTAACCCAGTAAGCCTCCGCAACGCAGTATAGTTACAAGTCGGTCAGGAGCCAGATTTAGTATGAGTTGTTCCGCTTTAACCAATCCAGGTGCAGCAGATTGATGAGGTTCAACAACATCATCTTCTACAACAACTCGGTTGAGTTCGGGATAAATAGACGTAGAACTGACGTAGATAATATGTCTTATAGACGACTGACGAATTGCTTCTGCTAAGTGGCTTATCTGTTCCGGGTGAAAGTCATCACCTTGCTTACCAGCTTTAGGTGGAATATTGATAATGAGCGTATCTACTTGAAGCAAGGCTGTCAGATTCCCAATCGGCTCCGGAATTAGCTGAAGGCGATAAGCATCAATACCATCCTGTTGTAGAGAAATCGTTTTCTCGGTTGATGTTGTGCTCCCTTTTACTCGAAAGCCCTCGATCTGTATTTTTTTTGCCAATGGTAAACCCAACCAGCCTAGACCGATAATGGAAATAGATTTATTCTGCATCGATTAGAACCCAACACCAAATGTAAGTGTCCGAACGTCTGGACCTTTGCCTACTTCGAACAAGGGGCTTAGATCATATTTTACGAAAAAATCAAAGCTTCGAATGCCCAGATGTGCCATCAAACCGTATCGAATGTTATTCAGGTAATAATCCGAATGTCGGCGATCTTTACTCCCATCTGCTTCCTTAATTTTCCGATAGCTATCGAGCCGGTAATTCACATAACCGCCTAAACCAATATGGCATATTTTCCGACCATCGCTATTGTAAAAGGTAACTCGCGGCACAACCGGTACGCCGATAGTACAAACAGTCAGCTTACTTTTTTGCAGATCTCTTCCCGCATCAGGGAAAGCAACTCCTGTAGGTGTCTTCTCAGCCACGTTATTTCCTTCGAACATAAAATTATTCCAGGCTACTTCAACCCCATAATATAACTTCAGCGATGCGTATTTACCCCGAATAATCGTTGGCATTGCTCCTGCAGATAACGCAAAGTAGCGCGATCCCAAGGGGCGTAAGTCATAGCTATCTTCAGGATACGCCACTGATGTACTTTGCTGGATGAAGTTGTTCAGGCCAATACTTACTCCGTAATCAAAATTATTACCTTCTCTCCTACGTTTCGCTCGTTCAGATGCCTGCTTGTATTGCTGATCATCCTTGTCTTTTTGTGAATCAGGGGTTTTAGCGGAGTCGTTAGTTCCACTAATAACGACCGTCACACCATCTTGCTTTTTGGTAACGACAAGCACTGTATCTTTCAGGAAGCGTCCGCCATCCTGCGAAATAGCTGTTGGACCGCCTGGCACCGAATCGAGTTTCATGCCCATTTCGCGCACAATTTTATTCAGGTCATAATTTGATAAGGCCTGAATACTGGCTTTATCAGGTCCATAAATAACTAGACGCGTGCGATTAGCAAACCGAATTACCAATGAATCGGTTGGACTTAACGGCTTAGCCTGAGTGGCTAAGGTCATAAGCCATGCCGTTGCTATAGCGACCAAAAACAATCCCCTCTTCATTGCTTGGTTGATTTATCTTTATCTAAACTGTGTTTTAGGCCATTATATGCTCGGCCTAGCAAACCCCGTTCGTCGTCATTAGGACTATCTTGACGGGCAAATACTTCCCCTTGTTTGATTCGCTTGACCTGCTGCCACAATCCACCCATTTTAGTTTCTTTCTCTGGTTTATCGGTTGATGCGACTACAGATTGCTCTTCGACTGCGTTTTTAGCTGCTTGGCGAGCTGCAACCAAGGCTTCTGGTTCGGCAATCGTTACAACCAGTACACGCTCCGCACTCGGGGCCGATTTTGTTATTGGTTTGGTTTCGGCCACCTGTTCAGTTGATGATTGAACTATAGGTTGTACAACATCCTGCTTGACAGTTTCTGGCTTCGCTTTAGCATTGACAGGGTTTGGATTTGTTTGCGCCAAAACGGGTTCATTGGTTGAAAGTGGTAAAGCCTTCCGGGTTGGTTTATGAATTTCAACTGATGGGTTGGCGAGATCACGATTCTGTTTGCTGATTACCGATCCTTTATTTATATCAGCTAATTGTTCTTCAGCCACGTCCTTATCTGGCATTACAGGATTTATTTCGTTGTCTATCGATTGATTATCAATAGGCTGAATAGGCTGTTTTAAGCTTGCCTTCTTTTGAGCTGACCTTTTTTCAGTCGAAGCAGATTTGCCTTTCTGGTTCGTCGCTATTTGTACGCCATCTATAGTCGATTTGTCGCCTGATGGCCAGTAAAGCCACCCAAACAAACATACCAGCAACAGGCAAGCCGCAGCAGCCATATAGCGCTGCATTTCAGGATTGCGCCAGAATACTATTTTCGTTTCTTGCTTACCTTGGCCCATACGCGCCTGTAGCCGCGCAAAGCCATCGGCACTGGGCGGCAGAGACATGTTGCCCAGTTTTCGGGCAAACAGATCATCAATGGGCTGCTTTTCTGGCTGTTTTTTCATAATATCCATTTTGGCCAACCTGTTGGTGCATTTTTGGCTCCTGTTCTAATTTCTTCAAATTTGCCTGCAATAGCATTCTCGCTCGACTCAACTGGGATTTTGAAGTACCTTCAGAAATACCCAGCATTTCGGCAATTTCGGCGTGAGAATACCCTTCAATAGCATAGAGGTTAAATACCGTACGATAGCCATCGGGTAATTGATTCACTATTCGGAGTAAATCATTTTCATTAACCGCCGTATCAGCCCAAGCATAGTCTGGCTCTACAGTTACGTCTTCGATCGGTATCTCTTGCCGCCACTGTTTATTCTTCCGCAAAAACATGAGTGACTCTGTCACCATCACACGCCGTATCCAGCCCTCAAAACTCCCATCTTCCCTAAACTGCTCAATCTTTTCAAACACCCGCATAAAGCCATCCAGCATTACCTCTTCAGCGTCGTCACGATTGGCGCAATAGCGTGTGCAAACGGCTAGCATTTTGCCCGCAAACCGCTCATAAACGACCTTGTGAGCGCGGCCTTCGCCCCGCTTCAAAGCAGCAATTAACTGCGCTTCAGTCGTAAAAAACGGTATTAGTCGAAGCATATTTGTTTAGGTTCAACAGCAAGATGCAAGATAATAGAGCATAGGTTGCATGACCATCAATATTTTTTTTGAGCATAAAAAAAGGGCCCTTAAAGCCCTTTTACATAATTGATACCAGCTACATAGTATAGCCAAATAACGCGTGATATTCGAAAATTAATGGGAGCGAT
Organism: Spirosoma arboris; assembly: GCF_009754945.1. Lineage (GTDB taxonomy): Bacteria > Bacteroidota > Bacteroidia > Cytophagales > Spirosomataceae > Spirosoma > Spirosoma arboris. The sequence continues at coordinate 219,640 of NZ_WPIN01000010.1, read as the reverse complement.
AAAGAGCATGGCTGGAACAACAACGGCCGCATAGACCCAGCCAGCAGGATCATGGCCTAAATAGAATAACAAAAAGCCGATTATCAGGGCAACTCCACCCGAAATGGCATAACTGACATACATAGCTCCAATAAAGTAACCAGGCTCAACTTCGTATCGCAATCCACAATGCGGACAATGCTCATACATTTCATCAAACCCTTTCGGCGAGTAGAATGGCTTTTTGAAAATTTTACCTTTTCTACATCTGGGACATAGCCCGCTTAACGCGCCCTGCAATTTCGATGCGTCTTCCATGATCCCGTTTACTGTTCCGATACCATAGATAGCCAATTGACGCAACAATAAGGTAAGGAGCCAACAACAAATATAAAATACCCAAATTTAGGTCTGAGGCCACTACACTACGGCCATTACTGACTGTACTCTCGACCGTGCCACGGCACATAGCACATTGCGCCATCAGATCTGGTGTAACAGCCAACAAGATTACGATTAGTAGAACTACTTTCCAGCTTCTCATATTTTTCTCCAGATTAATGAAGGTAATACGGCTTGATCATCAAATAAACAATCACCCCCGTGATGCTAACGTACAACCAGATTGGAAATGCATATTTCACTGTTTGTTTGTGCCGGGTAATCTGTCCACTTAGCGCATAGTAAACAGCCCGTAGAACAAACCAAACAACTACTACAGAAAGAACAATGTGCGATACCAGCAGAAAATAATAAACTGGTCTAACCCAACCCTGTCCGCCAAATGGAGTTGATTCATTAGTCAGGTGATACAGTACATAACTCACTAGAAATAGCGATCCTAAGGTAAAGGCTGCTAACATAGTGCGTTTATGCGCTTCTACATTTTCCTGTTTGATGAAGTAAAATCCCATTAATAGCAGGATCGTTGTCAGGGAATTAATAATGCCGTTAATATGCGGCAAATAGGTTGTCCAGTCACCTAAGTCCACTTTCTGCCGGACGCCAAGTAATACAGCCACTGCAATTGGAATTGCCAGTGCCAATGTATTAATCACCCGATTAGCTTTCTGCTCCTGAACCGGTTGTACCGTTTGCATGCTTTATTGATTTATTCTTTACTATAAATATCTAACAACACCCGTGTTTCAAGTACTAGTCGATCTACGTCTTCTTTATCAGTACCATCATAAAACCCTCTGACAATCCCCTCTTTATCTACTAATACCAACTTTTCGCTATGAATAAAAGTTTCGTCAGGTTTACCCTCCTTAAGGCCTGCATCAACCGTTGGCAAATAATAGCCATGCATCGCCAGATTATAGATGTCGGCTTTGCTTCCAGTCAGGAAATACCACCTACCAGGAATGGCATTATACTTCTGTGCATATGCTTTTAATTGTGCCGGACGATCATGTTCAGGGTCGACGGTGTGTGAAAGGAAAAGGATGTCAGGATTATTTATGAAAATATCCTGCACTCGTGTCAACTGCGAAGAAATTCGAGGGCAAATTGTGCCACAGCGTGTAAAGAAAAAGCTAGCAACGTAAATCTTATTTTTTACGATGGATTGATCAATTACTTTCCCATCCTGGTCAATCAGTTTGAACGGAGGAATATGATTGTAAATGGTATCGACTATTTCACTTCCATCCGCTAGCTTGACTTTTCCCATTAAGGGTTCTCCTTTGGTCGAGTCGATTTTAGGCAAATATCGCCCTAGTACATAATGATTCTGCGTACCGAACCTGAGGAAAAGATACAGCAAAGCCGGGACCAGCAGCGTAGCGAGCAGGATCCCGGCTTTTCGAGTGGTTGTCATACCTTAATGAAATCCAAAAACTGCGTCGCCTATTGCGCCACCCTCAGTTAGTAAAGCAACCAGTAACCAAATGATAAATACTACTGGAATGACAATTGCCCAAATCAGGCTTTTTACTTCATGCTTAAGGTGCATGAACTCACCAACAATGTAAAAAGCTTTAACCAATGTCATCAATACGAAAATTGACGTTCTCAATGTACCAGCTTTCATTAAATAAGCCAGCGTAAATTCAATCGCTGTAATGACAGAAAGTATTATAAACGTACGCCAGATAAGGCCTGTATTAGCGGGTGGTATTTCGCCAACCTCGTGAGTGCCGTGTGTATGATCAGACATGATAGAAAATTATTAGACCAGATAGAAGAACGTAAAAACAAATACCCAAACCAGATCAACAAAGTGCCAGTAGAGACCTACTTTCTCAACCATTTCATAATGACCTCGACGATCGTATAATCCTGTCGCAGTCCGATAGAAAATCAAAATATTTAGTATAACACCGCTAAATACGTGCGTTCCATGGAAACCGGTTATAAAGAAGAATAAATCGGCAAAGGCTGGTGGTCCATACTGATTTTCGACAAGGTTAGCTCCAAAAATGGTTCGTTGAATCGTTTGGCCATTTATAATTTCGCTAATCGTTGTTCCTGTTTCTGTGCCATGAATAAAGTGCGACCATTCCCATGCCTGACTTCCCAAGAAAGTGAATCCGCCTAGAATCGTCCAGAGCATATATTTTTCCACATCAGCACGATCCATTCGGTGACCTGCTTCTACAGCAAGTACCATCGTAACGCTACTAAAGATGAGGATAAACGTCATGATGCCTACAAAAATCAATGGAAGGTGAATACCATGCAGGAATGGTACTGCAGCATAAACCATTTCCGGCGTTGGCCAGTATAGGTTTGAAAACTTGAATACTTCACCGTAAATAGCCGGGTCCCAAGCTGGATAACTATACCGAATCAGGCCATAAGTAACCAGCAAAGCGGAGAACGTGAAGGTATCGGAGATCAGGAAGAACCACATCATCAGCTTGCCGTAGCTCACTTTCATTGGTTCAACCCCACCCATCCAGGTTTTCTTGTCGAATATTTGATCCGAGTCGGTCGTCAGGGTATCGTGTGTTACAGTAGCCGCCATGCGTCTAAGAGATTATCAATGGAAATAGACTAAAAAGAAAAACAAATACAACCACAAAATGTCTAAAAAATGCCAGTAAGCGGCAGCAATTTCGATTTGATTCATGCTTGTGGCATGAATGCGAAGTCGGAAAGAGGCAATTAGCGCTACAATAAGTACGATTAAGCCAGAAATCAGGTGAAAACCATGTAATCCGGTGAAAATGTACATAAAAGATCCGGCTGGATTGCCAACAAAAAAGACGTTTTCGTTAACCAATTCGACCCAACCCTGGAACTGCATGTACAGGAAAATCGCTCCAAGCACAAAAGTAACAGTTATCGCAATTTTCAGACTCCCAAAATTGTCTTTTTTTGCCGACAGATAAGCCCAGTGCATTGTCAGGCTACTTATGATTAGCACAACTGAACTGTACGAAAATATCGATGGAATATCATATTCCAGCCAGTTACCTTCGGCTCTCCGAACCAGATAAGCACTGGTCATAGCCGCGAAGAGCATGATGATACTAACAATGAACAACCATAGAATAAACTTGCGGGGGTTCATCGAGAGCGTTTCCTGCGGCTCTTCAACGATTGAAATGTCATTTACTAATTCACTCATGATTTGTTGTTATACTTTATCTAACAGGTAAACAATCTGTACGATAGGCAAATATAGCAACGACCCGAACATCATTTGCAGCGCTGCCCTATCTGTACAAGTTCTCATTAAGTGAAACGTTTGTGCCAGAAACAAGATTCCGCCCAGCATGGCTACTAAAGCCGAGTAAATACCCGTTACACCAAGCAGGAATGGAAGCCAGCCGATTGGAATCAGAAATAGTGTATAAATCATAATTCTGAAAGCCGTTTCGGTCGTCTTTCCATTACCTGGCATCATCTGAATACCTGCCTTTTTATATTCATCAAAAGCCAGCCAGCCTATTGACCAGAAATGAGGAAACTGCCAGAAAAACTGCACCGCAAATAAAATACCAGGTACCCAGCCAAACTGGTTCGTGGCTGCAACCCAGCCGATCATCGGAGGAAAAGCGCCAGGTAAAGCGCCAACAAAGACTGCTATTTGTCCTTTCCGTTTAAGAGGAGTGTAAACAAATCCGTAAAGCAATAGTGATAATACAGCTAAAGCAGCAGCTCGGATATTGAAGAACTGGACATACAGATAGCAGGCCATCCCAAACAAAATAAAGGCGAATGTTGCTGCCTCGCGAACGGTAAGTCGTCCTGTTGGTAATGGCCGGACAGCTGTCCGCTTCATTACTTTATCCGAATCTTTTTCAATAATCTGGTTAATAATATTTGCTGCCCCAGTCATGCCAATAGAAGCAACAACCAATATGGCTATCTTCCACCAGCTTATTTGATCTACAGCCAAACAATAACCAAATACACCAGAGAATACAACCGCTAGTGTAAGTTTCAATTTCAATAACTCAATGTAAGCTTTAGCTTTTACATTAATAACCGCTATTGCCAATGTCTTTTCCATATTATACTTCTACTAATCGCGACCTCAGAGACTTTTGATTAGCTGCTAATAACGTTGGTGTTACCAGCAACCATATTGAAAACTGTAATCCAACCATGACTATAGCCAACACCAAGTGGATAGGTTGTGCTATTGCAGGCACACCCAAATAGGCCATTGTAATACCAGTTCCAATTTCAATAACAATAGCAGCTATCAAGGTATTCGTTAACCATGAGAGCCAGCCGTTTTTGGTAAACTTACGCAGTTGGTAAATGACAACCAGATGAAATGCTAGCAAACCTAACGAGAATGAGCGATGAATGTAGAAACGCCAATCCAACTCATTAATCCAGTTATCACGTTGCGAATAGCCCAATCGTTTTACTACTTCATCAAGGGCATCTCTCACCTGTGTTCCTAATACAACTTGACTTAGTGTTACTAGTAGTGCTATTAATAATAGCCAACTCAATAATGGCGATTTTGGGTAGTCAGCCATCAATCGAGGGGCATTGGCACGAACTAGAACAAATAGCAAGGCAAAAACCACCACTATGGCTAAAAGCATATGTATGGTGATCATGTAATGCGCTAATTCTGTAGCTACTACACGCGAGCCTAACCACCCATTAACTCCAATCAAAAGAAACGCTGCCAGACTTCCCCAAAAGATTGCCTTGTCTTTTCGGAGATACACTAAAGATGATAGCAACGTAGCAAAAACAAAAAAACCGGATAAAACACCTACTAATCGATTGGCGTATTCTATCCAGGTTTTTACAGCGTTGAACTCTACCTCCCCTTTCAGTTTAGCACCATAAATCTCCTGATAATTTGCGGGTAATTGCGAGATTTCAGTAGGTGGCACCCAACGCCCAAAACACTTTGGCCAATCAGGGCAGCCCATTCCGGAGCCTGTACTTCTGACAATCCCACCGGCTAAGATAACCAGGTAGATAACAATTACTGTCAGAAACGCCAGGCTCCGGAAACGCTGCTCTTTTTTATTAGTGAGGCTGATTGAACTGGTCATTCAGGTTCTGTGCCTCAATCTCTTTTTCCAGGCCAATCAACTCATTTTCATGTGGCAGATTAGACTCAGGAGTTTGTGAGTATGGCACGTTTTGAGGAATAAAATCATCTTTGGCACCTGGCTTACTGTAGTCATACGGCCAACGATATACAGCAGGAATTTCACCTGGCCAGTTACCATGTCCAGGACTAATCGGTGCAGTCCATTCCAGCGTATTTGATTTCCAGGGGTTTTGCGGAGATTTCTTTCCTTTAATTAAGCTGTGAACAAAATTGTAGATGAATATCCACTGGGCGGTAAAGGTGAAAATAGCCGCCAAGCTGATAAAGGCATTCATATCAGCAAAAATGTTCTTCGTGAAATCATAGCTAGTGAAAGCATAATATCGACGTGGAAAACCTGCAATACCAATATAGTGCATTGGGAAGAACACGAGGTATATACCGATAAACGTCATCCAGAAGTGGATATAGCCAAGCTTTTCGTTCATCAAGCGACCAAACATTTTGGGGAACCAGTGATAAACACCCGCTAATAAACCAAAAGCTGAAGCAGCACCCATCACCAAGTGGAAGTGAGCTACTACAAAATAGGTATCGTGCAATTGGATATCAAGTGCCGAGTTGCCCAGGATAATACCTGTCAGACCACCAGAGATAAAGAACGACACCAGCCCAATCGAGAACAACATAGCTGGAGTAAATCGGATGTTACCCCGCCATAAGGTCGTAATGTAGTTGAACGCTTTAACGGCCGATGGAACAGCAATAATGAGCGTCAGGAACATGAATATTGAGCCCAGGAATGGGTTCATACCTGTCACGAACATATGGTGAGCCCATACGATAAAGGCCAGGAATGCGATACCCATCATTGATGCAATCATGGCACGGTATCCAAAGATTGGTTTCCGAGAGTTGGTTGCAATGATCTCAGAAGTCATACCGAGAGCAGGCAGCAATACGATATATACTTCAGGGTGCCCCAAGAACCAGAACAAATGCTGGAACAAGATAGGGCTACCACCTACGTTTGGAAGCGCTTCACCTTTGATGTAAATTTCAGAGAGGTAAAAGCTAGTACCAAAGCTCCGGTCGAAGATAAGAAGTAGAGCAGCCGAAAGTAATACAGGGAAAGAGATCAAACCTAGTATAGCAGTCAGTAAGAAAGCCCAGATTGTTAGTGGCAATTTACTGAATGACATCCCGCGAGTTCGCAGGTTAATTACGGTGGTAATGTAGTTGATTCCACCAAGTAATTGCGATACAATAAACAGGGCCATACTAACCAACCACAAGGTCATACCTAGTTCTGATCCTTTGTGGGCTTGTGGCAGGGCACTTAGTGGTGGGTAAATTACCCAACCACCAGAAGCTGGTCCTGTTTCGATGAACAACGAACCGAACATCAGAACACTGGCCATGAAGAAGAACCAGTATGACAACATGTTCAGGAAGCCTGATGCCATATCACGTGCACCCACTTGTAATGGAATCAGGAAGTTTGAGAACGTGCCACTCAAGCCAGCCGTTAATACGAAGAATACCATGATTGTACCGTGCATAGTTACTAATGCCAGGTAGAAATCAGGGTCAAGCTTACCAGTATCGTTAATCCATGTACCAAGAATAGGGCGTAAGAAATCTAGCTTCATATTAGGAAACCCTAACTGAAGTCGGAACATAACCGACAAACTAATCCCAATAATTGACCAAAAGATACCTGAAATCAGGTATTGCTTAGCAATGGTTTTGTGGTCTTCCGAGAAAATATACGTGCGCCAAAAACTTTGCGGCTCGTGATGGTCATGCTCTGCTGCATGCGCCACGGTTGCCGAGTTAGCTGATACAGTCGCCATAGTATTTGGTTGAATGTAAGTTTAGAAATTAATGGGTGGCGCTAGCTACGATTACCCCTTTTGGTAGTATTGATGCGGTTACACTGTCTGCTGGTGCAGCCGTTGCATCAGCAGGCAAATACTTTGCCGCCTTTGCTTTTAGATTAGCCGGTATACGGTTTGCTAACTCTGGCGTCGATGTTAACAGAGGCTTTTGTTCTTTGCACCAAGCTAACCAAGACGCTTCGTCTTCAACGACTAAACGTATCCGCATCGAGAAGTGACCTTGACCACATACTTCTGTACAGGCAATTTCGTACGTGAAATTAGGATTGCCTGTGATGTTTTTCATTTCATCCGTTGTTTTATCAGCGGTGAACTGAAAACGAGTTGGCATACCAGGAACAGCATCCATCTTTACCCGAAGGTGAGGAATAAATACACTGTGCAGTACATCACGAGCGCGAATTTTCAATAAAATTGGCTTGTTGACTGGGATGTGTAATTCGGAAGTAGATACGAAATCATCGAATGATGCTTCGTCTGTATAATCAATCCCCGTTTCGTTGCTATTGTCAATCAGCTTATAATTGAACGAACCTAGTTTGTTATTATCAACACCTGGGTAACGGGCAATCCAGTTGAATTGCTTACCAACGATTTCAAATACCTGTGCGTCTGCCGGTGCTTCGGCCATAATATCCCGCCATGCTTTCCAACCTGTAAATACCAAAAGCGCCATTACTACTGCCGGAATAACCGTCCAGATTAATTCTAGCTTATGGTTTTCTGGATAGTAAGCAGCTTTATAACCATCCCGATGCTGATAACGCCAGGCGAAGAAGAACAACAAGGCGTTTGTTACAACAAAAGCAACCGTAATAATGCTCATTCCCAGCCAAAACAGAAAATCTGTATGCCGACCGTGTGGAGATGATGCTTCAGGTAAAAAGAACTGCTTTGCATATAGGAAGGACCAAGCAGCACCAATCAAGCCTAAGACAAAGAAAACGATCATTAGCATACCGTTAATACGGTTACTCAATCCAATGTGCCCTTCTTCGACCGGGCCACTTGCGTTCTTTACAACGGCCGCCATTCGGGAAACGACTACGGCCGCCAGCCCCAAAAAGATTACCGCTAACAAAGCGACTATATAAACCATGCTTTCTAAAGGTTAATGTTTAAATATCGTGATGCAGGGTTTCTTCTAACATCGGGTGATTTTTAGGGATCAAATTGGCTTTCGTCAGTTGTGAAAACAGACTGTAGGCAAATCCAGAAGCAAAAATCAAAATCATACCGAATTCAATTGGACCAAAACCACCATGCTCACCTACCGTTCCCGGCATAATGTTCGTATAGAAGTCAAAGTAATGACCAATGATAATGCCCCAGGCAGCTACTTTCAGGATAATGTACGTACGCTTTGCATCCCGAGTCATCAAAACGAGGAAAGGAAATACAAAGTTTAAGAATATGTTTATGAAGAATGGCGCTTTGTAAATACCACCATAACCACTGAAACGCTCACGATAATAAATAGTCTCCTCAGGTAAGTTAGCGTAGTAAATCAGCATGAACTGAGCGAACCACACGTAAGTCCAGAAAATACTGAATGCAAACATGAACTTACCAAGATCGTGTAAGTGGCTTTCATTAACCCACTGCATATAACCTTTTTCTTTCAGCGTAACAACGGTCAACGTAATGATAGCTAAACCTGTTACATGCCAGCTTGCCAGTGTATACCAGCCAAACATTGTGCTGAACCAGTGGGTATCGATCGACATAACGAAATCCCAGGCCGATGTAGAAGAGGTTACACCGAAAACCAATAGGAAGGCTACACCGTATTTGATACTCTTTTCGTAATATGTAGTACCGCCATATAGGTCTTCTTGAAGTGAGAAGCTACGCAGGCGCTGCCATAGGAAATACCAAAGCCCAAAATAGGCGATGATACGACCTAGGTAGAAAGGTGTATTTAAAAATCCTTTCTTACCGTTAATAATGGGATCGAACTCGGGACTAGCTTTATCATATAACCCTGGGTGTGTCCAGTGAAACATGTCATGCCCTGCAATGAAAAATGTACCTAATATAGCAAGCGCCATGAAAGGTAAATAAGCTGGCATTGCTTCAGGAATACGTTTGAAAGCAACAGACCATCCAGCTTGGGCCAGGTAGTTGTACGACATGAAAAACATCCCTACAACAGACGCGCCTGTGAAATAAACAGCGTTTACCCAGACGTTTGCCCATAGGCGGGTTGTCCATTTATACTCATGGTGACCTCCACCATGGGCTTCATGTGCTCCTGCAGCGTGAGCAGCTCCATGAGCTTCATGCGAACCAGCACCTGATGCCAGTAAGTACGCGCCAATTGCTACCAACGCGACTCCGGCTCCGATGCCGATCAGTAATCGACGTTTGGATTCCGCAGTAAATTCAAATTCTTCGTCTAAGGACGGTATTGCGTGAGCCGATGCCATTCTTATTTGGTTGTCAATTAATAAAAAAACGGTAGACGTCTGTTATAGAAACTGCCGATTGTCAGTGTCTGTCACTGCGCGTCTGGCGTTGAACTAACCTTGTTGGAGTTTATGTACGTACTGTACAATTTTCCATCTGTCCTCTGGTGTAATCTGTGAACCATGAGGCCACATACGGCCTTTTCCGTGCGTAATTACATGGAAAATATGACCGTCGTTCAATGTCTTGTAGGCATCAGTTGCATAGTTCGGCACACCCTTGTATTGAGCTGCTACCGGGCCATCACCTTTACCGGTTTGTCCATGACAGTGGCTGCAGTAACGTGTGTATAGAACTTGGCCTTCTGCCATTGACTTTTCAGTCTCAGGAATTGGGTTTATCAATACACGCTCTGCTATTCCGATGCTATCCGCAGGAATATTATACATCATCAGGTCAGTTTTAGCTTCGCTACCTTCACCGAATGTCGTATGATAGTTAGGGCGGGCAACTGTACCACGTGCCGGAAGCCGCATATTCAACCCCTGAGGGTTAATAGTATTTGGCTTAATCTGCCGATAGGGTTCATAACCGACAGCATCATACATCTGGGGGGCATATTCAACACCAGTGTTATCATGTCCTCTTTTGCAGGATGTTCCTGCAACGAGTAGTCCAATGACAGCTAGTGCCGTTATGCTCGTATGTTTAGTAATCATTCCCATCCTGAACATTAGAACTGCTTAACATTAACTTCAGCAGCACCTGACTTTTTCAGGATCTGCTCAATATCACTTTCGCCAATATTATTTTTGCCCAGGTCAATAGCCATAGCAAATTTATTATCGGTTGTTCTGAGGTCGTACATCAACGGTTTAACCGTAGGGCCCATGCCGTTTGATACAATGAATGTACCAACCATACCCAAGGCGCAAAACAGTACTGTCAACTCGAAAATAACAGGCACGTAGATAACCGGGGAGTAAGAATCTTTACCACCAACAATCATCGGCCAATCGAAACCTTCCGTATAGAATGTTAAAGAAAGCGCCGTAATCGTTCCTGATAGCGCAAACAAAAAGGCTGCGATACCCAGACGAGAACGTGGATGCCCTAGTGCAATATCTAATCCGTGAATTGGGAAGGGCGAATAAACTTCATGAATCCGCACTCCAGAATTCCTAACTTCTTTAACGGCCTTCAGCACCACATCGTCATCGTCAAAAATGCCGACCAGGAATTTGCTGCTACCATGTACGTCTGACATACCTTTATTTTGTTTCAGATTTCAAATCTCATGTTCCAGCTTGCGTAACCTGAAACATGAAACAATTTTATTCTACGTCTTTATTGAATGTTGGGTTAGCAACGCGTTCGCCTTTAGCAACACCTGATACCGAAATTGGCAATTTCTCAGACGATGATTTAATGATCGTTTTAACTTCGGCCATGTTCACAACTGGCAGGAATTTCGAGAACAGCAGGAATAAGGTAAAGAAGAATCCGAATGAGAAGATATAGTCACTAATATCGAACAGTGTTGGGTGGAACATTGCCCAGCTCGATGGTAGGTAGTCACGGTGCAGCGAAGTCACGATAATTACGAACCGCTCAAACCACATCCCAATGTTCACGATAACCGACAATACGAAGGTCCAGACGATGCTCCGGCGAATTGCCCTTGACCAGAATAGCTGTGGCGTAATTACGTTACACGTCATCATGGCCCAGTAAGCCCACCAGTATGGTCCAGTTGCCCGGTTGATGAAGGCGTAGCTTTCAAATTCAACGCCAGAGTACCATGCAATGAAAAACTCGGTCAAGTAAGCAACCCCTACAATCGAACCGGTCAGGGTAATAACCTTGTTCATCGATTCGATGTGCTCAAGCGTGATGTAATCTTCCAGCTTAAATACGACACGGATGATCAACACCAGGTTTTGTACCATCGCGAAGCCAGAGAAGATAGCACCGGCAACGAAGTAAGGAGGGAAGATGGTTGTGTGCCAGCCTGGAATAACCGAGGTAGCAAAGTCCATACTTACAATGGTGTGTACCGAAAGTACAAGTGGGGTAGAAAGACCGGCCAGAATCAAGCTCATGTATTCATAACGAGCCCATGTCTTTGCCGAACCGTTCCAGCCTAACGAGAAAGCACCGTAGATATAGCGAGATACTTTGCTTTTCGCGCGGTCACGGATCGTAGCCAGGTCAGGGATAAGGCCCATGTACCAGAATACTAATGATACGGTAAAGTAAGTGCTGATGGCAAATACGTCCCAAACAAGTGGCGATTTGAAGTTTACCCAAAGTGAGCCAAGTGTGTTAGGTAGTGGTAAACACCAGTAAGCTACCCATGGACGACCTGCGTGCATCATAATGAAGCTAGCTGCACACAATACGGCGAAGATGGTCATAGCCTCTGCCGCCCGGTTTACAGCCGTCCGCCATTTCTGACGGAATAGCAACAAAATAGCGGAGATCAGTGTACCGGCGTGACCGATACCAACCCACCATACGAAGTTGGTGATGTCCCACGCCCAGCCAACGGTTTTATTAAGTCCCCAAACACCTAAACCTTCCCACCAGGTCCAGAATACGCAGGCGGCTCCGTAAATGAGCACAACTACCGCAATGGTAAAGGCGATTGTCCACTCACGAGTAGGGTTACCTTCAACCTGTTTGCTGATATCCTCCGTCACGTCGGCGTAGGTTTTGCCACCGGTGACGAGGGGAGTTCTTACGGCTGCTGTAACATGCGACATATACTTATTGTATTTACGATTGACGATAGACGATTTATACTTTGTGAAATTACAAGGTTTTACTCATTGCAACTCACTTATCTAAATCGCAATTGGTTTATGCGTGTGATTCTTTAGTAGCTTCTTTCGTTGGCTCTTCGTCTTTGTTCCGGATTTTCGTCAGGTATGAGATTTGTGGTCTCACGTTGATTTCCTCCAGTACGTGGAATGCCCGTCCTTCCAGCTCAACTTCAAGTACTTTCGAAATTGTGCTCTCTGGGTTGTTCATATCACCAAAGATAATCGCTCCGGTCGAACAAGCTTGCGAACAAGCTGTCTGAACTTCATCAGCTCCCAGTTTACGACGTTCTTTCTTAGCTGTCAGTTTGCTTTCCTGAATCCGTTGAACACAGAATGAGCATTTTTCAATAACACCACGTGAACGAACTGTTACATCTGGGTTAATGACCATTTTACCCAGGTCATTATTGAAATGATAATCGTAGTTATCATTGTCAAAATACTTGAACCAGTTGAACCGACGCACTTTGTATGGGCAGTTGTTAGCACAATAACGAGTACCGATACAACGGTTGTAGGTCATTTGGTTCAGACCTTCTGTGCTGTGCGTAGTAGCCAATACAGGACAAACCGTTTCACAAGGCGCATTGCTGCAATGCTGGCAAAGCATTGGCTGGAACGTTACTTCTGGATTTGCAGAAGCGATTTCCAATGCCGAATAATCTTCAGGCTCGGCATCGCTGCTATAGTAGCGGTCAATTCGAAGCCAGTGCATTTCACGACGATTAATGACTTCCTTACGGCCAACAACCTGAATATTGTTTTCGGCGTTACAGGCAACGATACAAGTACCACAACCTAAGCATGAGTTCAGGTCAATGACCATACCCCATGAGTGCACTGGCTTACCGTAACCGTTCCAAAGAGTAATATCGTTTGGATCTGTTGGTCCTACTGATGTCTGTACTTTAGGCTCGTAACGACCAGCCTTAGGGTTCTTCACATATTCAGATAAGACAGATTCCTGCAAAACTGCCCGACGACCCATTACGGTATCGTGCGTCTGTGTCTGAGCAATTACATGCGATCCACTTGCTTTTTCTACTTTAGCAGAGAAGGAAGAATACGTAGCATAACCACCTGTAAGGCTAACAAATGGGAAGACATTTTTACCAACACCATTTGCCGATTTGCCTGCCTTCTCACGACCATAACCGATAGCAATGGATACAGTATCGTCAGCTTGGCCCGGTTGAATCAGTACGGGCAATTCAACTGATTTGCCATTTACCGAAACAGTTACCAGATCATTTTGGGCAAGACCCATAGCCTTCGCTGTTTTCTGCGAAATGGCAGCGTAGTTATCCCAACAAGCTTTTGAAACAGCATCAGGTAACTCTTGTAACCAAGGGTTGTTAGCCATGGCTCCTGTACCAATACCCACTTTTTCGTACAAGTCCAACTCCATGCCGGTTGTTGGCTTGTAACGTTGGGCGATTCCAGCAGCGGCCTGTGCAACATTTCCAGTGAACGAAGCACCACCGGCAGTTACAGCTCCTTTGTTTGGTTCAAAAACACCATCGTTCAGGCATTTTACCCAGAAAGCGTCAAATGAGCTAAAGCCCGATGCTTTTGGATACTGATTAGCACGCCAGTAGTTTTTCAGATAGGATTGGAAATCACTAGGCTTACCAATCCAGGTCAGTAAGCTCGACTGGAATTGACGGGTTTTGAAAATAAGGGTGATGGCTGGCTGCGTGAGGCTATAGAAACCTTGTTTTGGCTCAGCATCATTCCAGCATTCCAGGAAGTGAGGAGCTGGGGTAATGTATTTTGCTAATGAAGCGGTTTCATCTGCCCGGTCAGCAAAGGAAACAGATAAAGCAATTTTAGGAAGTGCCTCAGCTAGTTCAGCACCATTCGGATGATCGTATACTGGATTTGCTCCGAAGAACAACACAGCACCAACCTGACCAGCTTTAGCTTCGCTAATGAAGGCACTCATTTGCTGATCGTTACCCTGCCGGTAGTTAACTGGTGAGTTAAGATCGATCGTTGTGCCGTAGCTACCCAAGAGGTTATTCAGCGCGTTAACAACAATCTGTATGTTTGGATCATTCGAACCCGATACAACCAGTGCCTTACCTTTTGAATTGGCGAGGTCCGTAGCTGCTTTGTCCAAATGAGCAACGTCAACCGCGGCTATGCTGATAGCTGCTCCACCTAACTTGGCTGCTACCTTGTTATACAAAGCTGCAACAACCAGTCCTTCCTGTGAAGGTTTGATCGCTGTACGGTAATCAGCATTAGCGCCGGTCATTGAAAGACCAGTCTCGAATTGATAATGGCGCGACATGGTTTTCTTACCACCACCTATTGCACCAATTTGCCGTCCTTTAGCATATGGACCCATATACTCGATAGGGCCAACCCAAGTACCCAGGAAGTCGGCGCCAACGCTGACAATCGTCTGCGCTTTACCAAAATCATAGGATGGGATAACTGCTTTACCAAATGAAGCCTGGTTAGCCTGAACAATACCAAATACCGAGTGCGCATCATACGTGATGTGGCGCGTCGTTGGGTATTTTGCTACGAAATCGGCGATAACTGCTTTGGTAGCTGGGCTAAGAATTGTCGAAGTAACAATGCGAATGGCTCCGCCTTTTGCCGCAACTGAATTTAACTGGCTGAGAATTTCCTTATCAGCAGTAGCCCAGTCGATGTCGGCGTCACCACGCTTTGGACCTTTCAGTTTATCGATGTCGTAAAGCGACAGAACTGATGCCTGCGAACGTGGTGTTGTTCCACCTTTCGATACGCTTGACGACGTATTGCCTTCTATTTTAATGGGCCGACCTTCGCGAGTTTCGACAAGAATAGCTGCGTAGTCTCCGCCCTCACTAAATGTAGATGCGTAATAGTCAGATATTGATGGGAATGTAAATTCCGGCTTATTAATATACG
The DNA here is from genome assembly GCF_009754945.1 of Spirosoma arboris. Taxonomy (GTDB): domain Bacteria; phylum Bacteroidota; class Bacteroidia; order Cytophagales; family Spirosomataceae; genus Spirosoma; species Spirosoma arboris. Next base: position 204,137 of record NZ_WPIN01000010.1, on the reverse strand, counting down.
GAATAGCTTTGTGGACTGGTGTTTCACAGGCGGCTAGAGAAACAGCTGCCATACCAAAGCCCATTACTTTGAGGAAGTCACGGCGTTGGGTGTTTGAACCACCGAGCAAACCATCCAGGTCGTTCGACGATTCGCTCAGGTCAGGGTTCGCAAATTCGCTGTTGGCGTTCTTAACAAACGTCTCATCGTTGCGTAACTCCTCAACCCCTTTCCAATACCGTTTAGATGTATTTTCCATGCGTGTTGTATGCGGTAAGTACCCTATTGGTGAGCTGGCCTGATCAGGCCCCGTGGATTAATAGTGACATTTAGAACATTCCAGACCGCCGATGTTAGCAACCTTAAGTGGTTCTTTACTTTCTTTCCGGTGAAGAGCAACGAGCTTGTCGTAGTAAGCGTTGTCTTTGGTGTTCACCTCAGTACGGCGGTGGCAGTCGATACACCAGCCCATCGTCAATGATGAACGAGCTTCTACTACTTCCATCTTCTCAATTTCGCCGTGGCAGGTCTGACAAGCTACATTACCTACGTTTACGTGCTGAGAGTGGTTGAAGTAAGCCAGATCAGGCAGGTTGTGAACCCGAACCCATTCGATAGGGCGATTCTCTTCAATAGCCGTGTAAATCTTTTGAATCTCTGGTGACTCTTTTTTGATGACACCATGGCAGTTCATACAGATGTTAGCAGCAGGAATGGTAGCATTCTTACCTTTCTGAGCACCAGTATGGCAATAGTTACAGTCAATTTTGTATTGACCTGCGTGCAGTTTATGTGAGTAAGCAATAGGCTGCTTAGGGGCATAACCTTGCTGAATGCCGATGCTATAAGCACCATCGAACGTTTCTTTAGCAGCTACTAATAGAAACAGCCAGATTACAATCGAACGAAGTGTCGGGTTATTGAAAGCATCCGACAGACCCGTTTTAAGGCGTTGGCCAAATGTAGATGTTACTACGGTTACATCTTCAGCAGTAATTGGAGAAACAGCCTTCGACAGAATCGATACGATCGCCAGCAGAACGCCTAAAACCAAGAGCATTACCAGCAACAGAGCAATCAGTACAAATGTGAAGAGTTCTGATGGACCAGAAGAGGCCGCTGCTGCGGGAGCAGAACTAGTACCATCAGTAGTAGCGGTTGGTCCAGGAGCCGGTGCTTTGTTCGCTCCGTCGATGTATGCCAGGATACCATCAATGTCAGCATCGCTCAAGCTTGGGAAGCTTGACATTTGAATTTTACCGTTGGCATTGAATACCTGATTGGCATATGCATCACCGGTAGCAATCAGAGCCGACGAGTTTTTAATCCATTTATGCAACCAGTCTTTACTTGGGGCACGGGTTTCAATTCCTTTGAGACCAGGTCCTACGACTTTTTCACCGGTCACCGAGTGACATTGGGCGCAGTTATTCGTGAACAGGGTCTTTCCTTTTTCAGCATCACCACCGCCTGCTGGAGCAGCTGCATCCTGTGCCTTCACTTGACCACTGGAAACCAGTAGCATAAGTGATAGAACTACGACTCCGCAAAGCTTGTATAAACAACTCATTTTATGAACTATATTAATTGAGTGAATCAACATAATCACCACTGCTTTTTTATTAGCGCCCAAAAGTACGACACGATTGCTGTATAGGCAAAAATTGATGTTTAGTTATTTGTGCCGTCGTTTTTATTTATATTGGTTCTAATTAATCAGAACTTTTAAGCGCCATTTTCCACGAATAATTACTTATCATTACTGTTTTTGCTAAAAAAAGTACTATTCCAGGGCTCTTCAGTTAGTATGTCTATAAAACGGCATACACATTAAAAATTTAGCTTGTTGTTTGAAAAGACCAATGTGTGCCTAACTCCCAGTAATCAGATATTTAAAAAGTCGTCTAAAATTCTCATGACGAGCTAACTAGATTTGCTCTTACCATATGGCTATAGACCAGCGTCAACCACCCCTCAATTAATGTAATTACTTACCTAGAAGTAACCGAAACAACAAACTATTTCGCAAATCTGTAACAATTCTAGTTACACTAGGATTGCACATTTACGTATAAACCATTGAATATCAAACAATTTCAATGGGAATCAAAATTTAGGTAACGAATAAGCCTAGTGGGCACTTCCTAAGTTGAGTGTATAAAGTTTTTGTTGTCGGTTGGTGGAGCAAAACCTGAATTGCGAATAATAATAAAGAAGGCCTTCTTTTCGTCAAAAAACACCTACACGAACTCTTTTGGGATAAAAGCGGAATTTGGGCAATAGCTGACTCTTTCCGACCTAGACTTCGGATCTGGGCAAACTGAGCCGCTTTTGTTAGGAACTGATCAATGTACATTAATGGCCTTCAGCAACGCCTATTTAGTTGATCATGTCCCTCCGAACGTCTGATTGTTGTGATTGATCCGATAAATTTCTTTTGGAAAACATTGAACTGTCTTGTTCACTTCAACAAACGTCCGTTTATGAAGTAGATACATGAAGATTCCATCGTCACTTGAAAAGAGGATTATTCCAGCCGTCAACCACCCCGAGATAAATACTGACTTTTTTAGTCTGCCCTCTATTGGTTATGCACCAACTACATTGAGTAGGAACTAGTCTTTACTTAATTCTCCTGGTAGACTGTTTGAAAGACCACGATATCCTAATCAAACTTCGGTTTTTGGAAAAGCGGCTATTTTTTCAGCAGCGTTTAAACACAACCTCAATTTCAGTCTAAGACAGGGTAAACTTAATGTCGATATTCCTTAAGAAATCTGGTCTATAGCCCTAGGAAAGGTCTAGACACAAAGGTTGATTTCAATGAAATGGAACCGAAAGGCAAATAATAGTTATCGGTATAACAGGGAAATAGCTAGTGTCAAGCTATTTCCCTGTTATACACTTTATAAGGGCTAACTAATTTTAAAAAACTATGTCTAAAGTAATCGCAATAATGTCCATGTCGCTTGACGGCTATGTCGCCGATAATCAGGATGGCGTAGCCGAGGTGTTTGATTGGTATTTTTCGGGCGAGGTGGAAATCAAGGCTGGCGGAGCAGATGCCATGACCTTCCACCTATCCCCTCCCAGTGCCCAACATTACAAAAGTCTTGTCCATGAACTTGGCGCTGTCCTAACTGGTAGACGTACTTTCGAGGTTGCCCATGGATGGGGAGGTAATCATGGGTGGGGACCAGCCTTCGTACTGACTCACGCTATCCCTGATGGCTGGCCAAAGCCTAACTCGACTGTACACTTCGTCACCGATGGCTTGGAGTCGGCCGTTAGGCAGGCTAAAGCTGCGGCCTCAGGAAAGGCCGTTGGCGTTCATGGTGCGGATACCATCCAGCAATGTCTAAACGCGGGTCTACTCGATGAACTACAGATTGACATTGCTGCCGTTCTTCTGGGTTCTGGCATTCGGCTCTTCGACCATCTGGCCAACACCCCGTATGTGCTTGGCAACCCAACCATCATCGCGGGGATGGGCGTTACTCATCTGCGTTATCCTGTATTAATTAGAAATCCTGTATAGAAAAGTACACTTTAGATAGTGTTACATGATACACCTCGTTCATCGTACCGGAAAGGGAGCGATTAGTGAGATTTTGTAAAGTAGGGGTTACAAACCAAAGTTGAGCGACTTAATCATGTTTTAGGTCGCAGACTACTTTTATCAGTAGGATCAGTCCGAAAAGATTACTTCATCATCTGTCGAAACTATAACCTTCCGATGCGGAAATTCTGATGGCTAATGGTTGAACGACTGCCTGAACGCCAGTGGGGAAAGCCGGGTTTTCGCTTTAAACAATCGGCTAAACGATTGCACATGTTCAAATCCCAATTCGTAAGCGATCTCGCTCATGGTAAGATCACTGGTGGATATTCGTTCTTTGGCCCTTTCAATCAGCTTTTCGTGGATATAGTGCTGGGTGTTTTGCCCCGTATGCATCCGTAACAGACTACTTAAGTATTTTGGGGTGATATGCAGCAGGGCGGCCATATCGTTGACGGTCGGCAAACCTTTAGTGGCCGGTTGCCCGCTGCTTAGGTAATCAGTCAACGCTTTTTCCAGGCGATCAAGTAGTTGGTGATTAGCCTTTTCGCGTGTAATGAACTGACGGTTATAGAAGCGCTCAGCATAGTTGAGCAAGCTTTCCAACTGTGATATAATGATCTGCTTGCTGAATTTGTCAATATTCGCATGTGTTTCGCGATGTATATTTTGAAGGATGCCGATAATAATCTCTTCTTCTTTTTCAGAAAGAAATAAAGCTTCGTTTACAGCATAATCCCAAAACTCATATCGCCTTATAGTAGCGGCTAATGGAGTGTTCCATAGGAAATCGGGATGGACGATTAGATACCATCCCGATTGCTTTACTTCAACGTCTTTTTCGACAGCAAGGCTGGTTACCTGGCCGGGCGATACGAAAGACATGATCCCCTCATTAAAATCATAAGGTTGCTGCCCGTATTTCAATTTAAGCTCTTCGGCACCTGTAACCCGCTTGATAGCGATGCAATAAAAGTCACAAAAACTCGCCACTGTCTCACCGCTGCGTATCACTCTGGCAACATCTACCTGAAGTACACTGATTAGCGGATGTCCAGGCTTTGGCAGTTGCCAGGCCTGGAACCATTCGCTAATCGTTTTATAGTGCCGCATAGGTTTTAATCTTCCTGACGAATTTGGAGCACAATTTTTCCGCGAACATGTTTCGTTTCACTATCGCGATGTGCCTCGGCTGCCCGCTCCCATGGATAAACCTTACTGACAATCGCTTTCACTTTGCCCGCGTCAATCAATTTGGCCACTTCAGTAAAGCAATGCTGGTGATTTATATCGACACCAGCCATCAAAACTGTCGCCTTTTTTCTGGCCAGTAGGCCCTTAAACTCCTCGCTGGGCCACACGCCATGCGTACAAACAAAGATACCGCCTTCTTTCAAAACCGGAACAGATCTCAGGCGCAACGCTTCATCAACAGTAGTGGTAGGCGTAGCATTGAATACCACGTCCATATCGCTCACAACCTCCTCAAATTTTTGGGTGTTATAGTCGATCACCTCGTCAGCTCCTAACTCTCTTAAAAAATCAGCATTATGTGCCGATGCCGTACCAATGACATAGGCACCATAAGCCTTGGCAAACTGTAACGCCAGGTTTCCGATCCCCCCTGCCGCACCATGGATCAACACACGCTGGCCTGGTTGGACCTTCGCCTTCTCCACCATACCGCTCCAGGCCATCCGTGCACAGGCAGGTAACGAAGCGGCTTGGTTAAAGTTGATTGTATGCGGCATAAGGGCAAATTGGGTGGATTTTGCTGCAAGATATTCTGTGTAGCTGCCATCTAAATAATTGGGAACACCATACACCCGGTCACCTTTTTTGAATTCAGTTACTTCGCTGCCAAGTTCTTCTACAATTCCCGCCCCATCAATGCCTAATCCCATGGGTAATTTCAAAAGTGGCTTTAACCCTTCATTTCCCCCTCGGCGTATGATATAATCGGCTGGATTTACACTGGCCGCGTAAACTTTTACCAAGATCTCATCGGCTGCGGGAGCAGGGCGCTCCACCTCCACAATTTTCATCACCTCTGGTTCGCCGAACTCGTAAATTCTGATTGCTTTCATCGTTGCTCTGTTTTGTTACACAAAGGTCTGCAACCAATTGGTGGTAGATTTAACCAAAATGCCCTTTGTTTTAACCAAAGCGTCGACTATACATATAGAAATTCGTTTCTGAACGGTGGATGGATAAGCAGTGGCTTATCCATCCAATCAATTTTATAATGAAGCCGATTGCTTGTCCCCCTGACTAACTAGTCAGGTCGCGTCATTTCGCCAATTGACCGATACATTTACCCCACCTGTCTATTCGCTTCATTGGCCTGATTTACTTCCGATATCTTCGTCTTGAGTTAACCCTGGGGCCTGGTTTCCATGACTAGGTCTCACTGTCAAGCACAGGTGTGATACGTCGCTCCCCACCCTTTTTTAGCGAACAAACGCTACTATGAGTTGGTCTTAAAGGCGGGCAAGCTTACGCTTCCGGCCTGGATTTTTCGCAAAAAGGCACTTTTATATAACCGGCCCAGCGGAATGGTTCCAGCAACGAGATTAACCTGCTCAGTGTTGTAACTGAGTAGTTTATCCCAGGCAATAATAAACGATTTGTGCACCCGAATGAACTTAGCGTCAGGAAGTTTCTCCTCCATGTACCCTAATTTTTCTGACGCTACGTATGACTTATCGTTCGTGTGTATCTTTATATAGTCGGCCAACCCCTCAATAAAAATAATGTCCTTCAGGAAAATTTTCAGTTGATCCCGGCCAACCTTAAAAAACATATACATCTCCTCATAGCGACTGGGAATCTGGGAAGCTAACTCCGGGCTGTTTTGAGACTGCATGTACTTTGAGATGGCTCGCATGAATCGTTCCTGGGTGATCGGTTTAACCAGGTAATCTAACACATCCAGATCAAAGGCAGTGGCCCCGTACTCCCGGTATGCAGTCGTTAGAATGATCTTTGGGCGGGTTTTTAATGATCGTATCAATTCAAGACCCGATAGTTTGGGCATCTGAATATCAAGGAATACCAGGTCAACCGGGTTTGTCTGCAAAAACGTGAACGCATCGACCGCATTGTCTAAGGAGGCTAAAACGGTAAAACCGTTCAGATCTGAAAGATGCTGATTGAGTAACGTCCTGGCCGGCGCTTCATCATCAACGACTAAGCAGTTCGTCATTTTTCAAGGGTTTAATTGTCAAACTAATCAGGTACGAATGAGGCTCGTCAATAATCGTTAGATCATGAGCATCCGGATAGAGTAATACCAATCTTTTTTTTACGTTCGACAAGCCAATCCCTCCGGTAGCGGATACATGGATAGGTCCCTGTTCGTCCTTACTGTTAGCGATCTTAACCGAAAATTGGCCGGGCATCCTGGAAATATCGATCCGAATCCAGCTGAATCCTGACGAGTTAGCCACGCCATGTTTAAAGCTGTTCTCCACCAAGGGCAATAAGAGCAAAGGGGCGATCTGGAGACCATTGATGGGGGTATATATATTAATCGATACGTCCAGTTTGGGACCATATCTGTTTTTTTGTAGTTCGATATAATGTTCGATATAGGCAATCTCCGTCGTTAAGGCCACCATCGCCTGAGTTGATTCATACAAATTGTACTCCAGAAAACCCGACAGATGCGCAATCAGCGATGCCGTCTCGGGACTACTTTTTAAGGCCGTAGCGTACATATTATTTAACATATTAAAAACAAAATGGGGCTGAACCTGGGCTTTCAACAGGTCTAGTTCTGCCGCCGTTTTCTGCTGCACCAATTGCTGTACTCGTAAGCGTTGCTCATACCAGGATCGTATAAAATAATACAAAACGTATAAGCCGGTTATTGTGTAGAGGTTAACAAAATCGACCAGCATTTTTCCAGTCGAAAGAAACGGTGTATGCTGGGCTTGCGGAAAGTACTTCGGATAAATAAGATAATAATTGATATACCGCCTAGCGAGGAGCAACAAAATCGAGTAGAGAACCAGATACACCCAATAGATTGCCTTGTTGGTTTCCGCTAAATGCTTCTTAATCAGAAAATGAACGGCCAGCCAGGAAAAGAAGAAGGCGACCGGAAGGGCCATGCAGGCGTTGATAAAGTAGCCGGGATAATCGCCATATAGAGACGCCAAACCAAGCCACTGATAGAGGAAATACAGCAGCCAGAAAACGGCATTGAACGCAACTTCTCTGGTTAATTTCATGATCTGGCTATTCCAGGCTAAAGTAAGCGTTTTGGCCCTCAGCGAACTACTGCGGTACCCGATTTTCGATCAACGACCTAATTCATCGGTAAACGGTGTATATCGATGAATTAGGTTGTGTACAGATAATAAGCTTGGGCGAAAAGACTTGTCTCTACTTTTGAGCTTCCATCCAGTAACACCCAGATCACCATGAAACAACTAGTACGGATTGGCAGGGCCTTCTACGCTATCGCTCTTTTTGTGTATGGTTGTCAACAAATTTATTTTGGGACTTTCAGAGATGTATTTTTTTCGGTCTATCAGAATCACCTCCCTTTCCTGAATGTATTCGCCTGGCTTTTCGGACTCTATCTGATCGTCACCAGTACTTTACTGGTTGTATCCGGTGCCGGGAAAAAAGCGGCTCTATTGCTGGGTGCTGTCTGGCTATCACTGCTCCTGGGAACTCATATGACCTACGAGCTCATCTCAGAACCCAATAAACTGTATCACTTAGGCTTATGGACGGCTCCCTTGAAGGAACTGGCTCTGGCTGGTGGGGCCTTTGTAGTAGCCTACTCGTTTGAGATACCACTAACCGGTAAGCTGATGGCGTTAGAAAAAATCATGCCCTATGGCAATCTGTTTTTCCTCTACACTATAACCAGCTTTGGGATCTCACACATTATTTATGCAGAGTTTCTGGCAAATACCGTTCCCGATTGGATGGCAAACCACCTGTTTTGGGTCAATGTGACGGGCATCGCCTTAACCGCTTCGGGCATAGCTATTATCCTGGGGATAAGGGTCCGGATCATCGCCCTGTTACTTTCTCTGATGATCTTTTTGTGGTTCTGGCTGGTCCATGTCCCCGGTGCTCTGTCGAATCCCGTAGCAAACCGGGGCAATCTCCTGGCCAGTGCGTTTGACGCGCTTGCTTACAGCGGGGTGGCGTTACTGATCGGGCTCACCATGAAGCAGCAGAAATGGGTAGAGGATATCGAACGTTGGCGATGAGGCTCACGAATTGATAAGCGAAATACCAAGAATCATGAAACGAAACAACAGTATTGATGTTATGCGCGGTCTGGTTATGATCATTATGGCCCTGGACCACGTTCGTGACCTGTTGCATACCACTTCATTAACGCAGTCACCTACGGATCTGACCACCACCACACCGGCGTTATTTTTTACCCGGTGGGTCACGTATTTATGTGCCCCGACGTTCGTGTTTCTTTCCGGTGTTTCCGCTTTTCTGTCAATGAACGCTAAACAGGATCTGGCCGCGACAAGGCGCTTCCTGTTATCAAGGGGCATCTGGCTGGTGGGGTTAGAGTTCAGTGTAGTCAATTTCGGCATGTGGTTCGACCCGAACTTCGATGTACTGATCTTTGAGGTAATTGCCGCCATTGGGATTGGTTTCCTTATCCTCAGCGCGTTGTTACCATTGCCCTCCCGGACGATCGGGTTAATCGGAGGTATAATCGTCGCTCTTCATGGATTAATCACCTTGATTCCGGTCCCAGAAAACTTGCTTTTAAACGTGCTGAGATCACTTTTTTCACCAATGGCTTTTCCGTATAATACCGGAAAACTATTTTTTGTCGCCTACCCGCCGGTTCCCTGGCTCGGCATTATGCTGATCGGCTACGATGTCGGCCATTTTTTCGAGTCACCCGAAAAGGTCCAACGAAAGATCTTTCTGAAGACAGGTTTACTATCGCTGGGTTTATTTATTCTTTTAAGAGCGGCTAACCTATATGGTGATCCGGTCAACTGGTCTCAACAAAAGAATCTGCTCTACACGTTTCTCTCGTTCGTCAACATGAACAAATATCCCCCATCGCTGCAGTTCTGTTTACTTTTTCTGGGGATCATGTTTCTCATTCTTTCTCTGGTACAAGGCATGAATAACCGTTGGACGGGTATTGTGCGTGTGTATGGGAAAACACCTCTGTTCTATTTTCTGGTCCACTGGTATTTGATTCACCCGCTCGTTTTTGTCATGGTCTTTCTGCAAGGATTCAAAAGCGCTGATCTGGTATTCGGTTTTAATTTCGGTCGACCAAAAACGGGCAGCGGCATTGACTTATGGGCTGTTTATTTGATTTGGGCCTTCATTGTCTTGCTGATGTACCCGCTTTGTAAATGGTATGGAACCTATAAGGAGCGGCATAAAGAGCAAACGTGGCTACGGTACATCTGAGCAGCAATCAGTTAGTTAAACGCAGTCGTTTATCAATGAGTAACTCATCAATAACCCTGAAATAGACCATGATCCATTGCACCCCGTTTCTCTTATTTGATGGCAATTGTGCCGAGGCTATGACCTTTTATCAGCAGTGTCTGGGTGGCGAGTTAACCCTGACCAAATTGGCTGATACGCCTATGAAGGATCAGTTGCCCGTCGAAAAACACAACCGCATTATTAACGCGCAACTAAAAAGCGGTGCTATTGATATTTCGGCCACCGACTGGATGGCTTCCCCCAGTCTGGAGCCTAAACCAGGCAATACGGTTAGTCTGTTCCTGATTGGGAGCTCCTACCAGGAACTCAAATCAGTTTTTGATAAACTCGCCGAAGGGGCTGATCCGGACAAGCGAACGTTTCAAGAACTCCATTCGGTGCCCTTTGGCAGTTATGGTCAATTCACCGATAAGTATGGCGTTGGCTGGGTTTTTAAAGCAGACAAGGCCATATGAATCAGGAACAAGCCTACCAATTTGCCGATGAATGGATCAGTGCGTTTAATGCCCATGATCTGACCGCTATTTTAGACCATTATGCTGACGAGTTGAAATTTTATTCGCCATTCATTCCGCAGCTAAAGTTCAATGAGTCAGGTTGTATTACAAGCAAGCGCGACCTGGAACGTTATTTTCAGCTTAGCCTGGCTACCTATCTCAACCTACACTTCACGTTGCACAACGTTTTTGTGGGTATCGACACGCTGGCTATTTACTACACGTCAGTGAATGACCGACTGGCTTGTGAAGTCTTTCAACTGAATGAGCAGGGTAAAGCCGCGATCATATATTGTCATTATGCTATGACTAAATCCATTCCAGAAAAAGCTTAACCAGTTGAAAACATCCGATGGTGAAGGAAAAAAATGGCTTGACCACGGCCCAAACCGGCCAATTTTTGAAGCACATATCATGAGCGATCCTTCGTCTCACACGGGAGCGTTATTTGAGAATATGTACCTAATGGTGACAGAATTCTTTTATACAAATATTATCAGGTGAAGTCTTGTTTATCTCAGATAGCGTCAAGTCAGCCAAATAAAGCCCTCTATCTTCCTGGTAACCACCCAACGTTGCTGATTGCGAGCATAATCTGACACTAGGAGGCTTTAATATCCTTGGCTACTCCAGTAAGGTTGTTGCCCAGTTGGTGACCGCCACTTTCCATTTCGCGAAACGTTGCCCCTGGAAGCTTTTGTCGGTAAATGGCAAGGTTATCAAATGGGACCTCTTTATCGTCCTGACAATGGTAAAAAAAGAGTCGACTATTTTTGGGAAGGCGTTTGGCGAAATCGTCAGGAAGTTTTAACCCCTGTACCCAAGACTCCTGGCCCTTCCAAAAGGGGGTAGCGAGCAGGAAAATCCGGCCTACTGTTTTCGAAATCCTATGCTCAGACAAGTATTTAAGCAGTAGGGAAGCACCCAGGGAGTGAGCGACTAAAATGACATCATTGGTGAATTTACCAATTTCGTTTTCAATTTGCTCCACCCAACCAAAATCTGGAGCCGCCTGATCTGTTTGCAGCTGAGGGTAACGTATTTCATAATTCTCTCCTAATGCGTTTTGCAGAGAGTCCACCAACTGTGCGTCGGCCTTATACCCATCGTCCCCCCCGCCCTGTATAAAAAGCACTTGTTTTCTCATGACCTGCCAGCTATAGGCTCGTGGTTTAGTATTAGTAGACCAATAGGGTTGTAACGCCAGTTCGATTACATGACGCGCGTAAATACCTGTTCTAAATCGGCTTCCCAGCTCGTGCCGTTTTTGCTCAATTCACCTTTACTGATCATCGTATTATCATCGTCCGTAAAGGTCCAGATATATCGTTGAGAGAAATCAGGCGCGTCGCGCCACCAACTCAATACATTATTCTGCAATGAAACCTCATACATTCTCGACACTTTCCGCTCATCAAAGTAGAGCATGAACCATTTATTAGTGGCGTCGTCGCTGCCAAAAATGGCAATACCATTAGGAAATCCTTCCTCATCCATCTCGGAATGCCAGATCAAAAAAGCGCCCCCTTCCATCCAATTGAAGGAAGAGTATCCAGTTAGTTGTTTGCCCGGAAGAGCCGGATGCGTGCCTACCGTTTTCCATTCGCCAACCAATTTGCGGAAAGGGTTTAGGGCCGGATTGGGAATCTGTGCTGCATGGGTGGGTTGCTTTTTCATGCTGTTCTTCGCCGATAGTTGGCTATAAGGCTAATAAGTGATACCTAAGTAACTCCTAAACAGTCGCTTGCTTGCCTTTGTTATAACGCTAATGGTAGCTCACCACCAGGAGCCAACTTATGGTCAACTAACGTTACCTGCCTCAAGCGATATGGATGTCAACCAGAATTTAGAGCCTATTGAGAGTGGTTATGCAGCCGTTAACGGGTTAAACATGTATTATGAGGTTTATGGTAAGGGCAAACCCATCGTCCTACTGCATGGCTCGTTTATGACCATCCCGCTGAATTGGTCACACATTATACCTCTGCTGATGAAAGACCGAAAAGTGATTGTAGCGGAAATGCAAGGGCACGGTCGTACCCGAGATATATCTCGCGAAATTAGGTACGAAACAATGGCCGATGATGTGTCGGGTCTGCTGAAACACCTCAACCTAGACCAGGCAGACATCGTGGGCTACAGTATGGGGGGCGGGGTAGCTTTTCAGTTAGCCGTCCGCCACCCAGAGCAGGTACGCAGACTGGTCGTCTTGTCCGGTACGTATGCCCATGACGGCTGGTGGCCCGATGCAGAAGCTAGTTTCGCGACAGCCACTGCCGAGCAATTTAACGGCACGCCAATTCAAGAGCAATACGAAAGCCTCGGAAACGATACGGCCCATTTTCCTGAATTTTTCAACAAGGTGATCGGTATCGACCTAAGGCCTTATGATTGGTCGAAAGAAGTAAAAAGCATCCCGGCTCCGATCTTCCTGGCCATGGGTGATGCTGACGGCGTCCGTTATGAACATGCTCTGGCGTTATTTCGAGCCAAGGGTGGTGGAAACATGGGGGATCTACACGGGTTGCCCCAATCCCGACTGGCCATTCTACCGGGTACTACCCATATTGGCATGATCCAGCGAACGGATTGGCTGATCCCGATGATCACGGATTTCTTGGATTCCGATCTTAGTGCAGCACCTCCTACGTTTTAAACTAGTCCAATCGATACCTATTGATTGAACGGGCATACTTATTAATCCTGCTAAATTGGCGAGTGGAGATGAGTTTGTCCCGTCTTAACCTAATGCTTTTCCCTCTAAATTCTAGCCAATTCATCGTCTATTTAAACACCCATTTTTTGAAGCAGATATGCGTAGGCTCTTTCGTCTCAACTAGGAGGATATGTTGAGAATATAAAAGCAGGGATGCGCATCTACGTTGTCTTCAACTCAAACGAGTCTCTTACCACTTCATCTTAATTTGTAACCTTTTCTTTACTTTTCGCCACGAAAAGCGTTCGAAAAACGATGTCCCAAAGTTTACTACTTACGCCAAAGCCTGATTCGGAATCGTTAAAATGATGGACCATATGATGAGTTTTCATTTCTTGTAGAAACGAATTTGAAGATTTGGCGTGGTGAATCGCATAGTGCATCATGTCATAGATAAGATACCCCGTTATAAAGCCGGCAAAAAATGGATACACGTAGCGCTCACCTAGTACGTAATAAAATGCCAGGTAGAAGATAGCGGCCAAGGGTGCCCCTAACAAAGGAGGCATAACTAAACGCTTAGAATCATTTGGGTAATCATGATGTACCCCATGCGTTAAAAAACTGATTCGTTTGCCTAAAGCTGTAGTTGGATGAAAATGGAAGATATATCGATGCAGTATGTATTCTGCCAATGTCCAAAAGCCGAGTGCGCCTATAAAGAGTAGAATCGTATATAATAAGGATACTCCGCTAGTGAACCCTTTGTATAGCGATACAATCACTACTGGAACCCAAAAGATTAGAGGTGTACTCCAGTGCACTCTCGAAAATAGGTCAAGAATTGGATTTTTGAAGATCCGGACAGATTCATCCTTCAACGATACATAGTTCTTTGCCATGCCTCATTTTTATGTTTACCAAGTGTAAAGATAACCGGTGTCAGGTACAGGAAGCGCTATTATATCTAAAATTGGGAGAGTTATGGAGAAAGTCACCTAGGGCGTTCTGATAATTCACAGTTAGTCTCAGAGTCGCGTTCGACTTACAGTCCTCTACCTGAAGCAGCGCAACCAGCAGTTATACGCAAAGAGTTTTTATGAGAAAACTTTATTTAAAGGAGTCAAGCAGGGAATGTGTAGATTGGCTAACTAAGGGACGTTCTTTTGTCTCAACTAGGAGCGTTTCGTGAGAATTTACAAAACAGGGGTTATAAATCAGAAACGGTCATTTCTGATTTATAACCCCTGTGAATTAGGACTTTCAATCAGCACATAGCCGATTAGTATAGAATCCGTTGTCCTTTCGGAAGGGTTGAAATATGGTTCAGCTTACCCTGTCTAAAATCCTGGTAAAGCCGACGAATGTCTTCCTGCTTATCGCCAATGAAGGGCCCATGTGATACAATTTCGTCCCCCTGACGTTCCCCGGCATAAAGAATGACGCGACCGCCCGTTTCTCCAGCCGTTAATCTAAGTTCGCTCAGGACGTCATCATCCGGGACTCGGTCAAGCCAGCCCACCTGATCCTTCGTTAACCGTTTCTTCGTGTCGCCAACTTCTACACTACCTTCAATCGCATACAAAAAGGCGGTGTAAGGAGCTGGAATGTATTGTACGGTTGATGCATGGGGCGCCAACCGGATATCGGCCAGAATCAGGGGCGTATAATTCTGAACGGGCGACGTTACACCCGCCAAAGAGCCGCTGTAGACCTTGATGTCTACCGACCCATCGGTGAATCTGGGCACATGGCTTACCGGAATATCCTGCACCCGTGGTGTAGCCCAGCGGTCTTTCTTGGGCAGCGTCAACCATAATTGCAAGAGTCGCATAGTCGCTTCACGCTCGATGGTTTCGGTATGAATTATGCCACTCCCGGCGGTCATTAGCTGTAAATCGCCCCCACTCATGCGGTAAGCCTCGTCGCCCATTTCGCCTTCCAGCAATAGGGAAACCGTTTCAAAACCGGCGTGAGGGTGTGGTCCACCGGCTGGCTGGTCATCCCGTTTTTCGAGCCGATCATCCATCAACACAATAAACGGATCGCTCTCTGAAAAGTCAACCTGAATGACAGGACTGGCAATATGGCCCGCTCCTAAAAATCCCTGCTGAGCCCGGGGTGTATATATTTTGGCAAGATTTCGTTGAATGCTCATACCACTATCTGGTTTATAAAGGGTTACTGATTGTGTTCCCTTTTCTTCTGCAAATTTACTACATTTGCTATACTTTAGTAAGTAGTATACTTGAGTATAGTACTATACTCAAGTATAGCGACAGTCCCAATAAGACGAGCTACCAGCTACTTATAAACCGATAGTCTATGGAGTCAACAAACTTAATACCTGAGGAATGTGGCCGTACGTTGCGCCCTGTACGAGATGCCCTCGATGTATTAAATGGGAAGTGGAAGTTGCCTATTATCGTGGCCCTTACCTTCGGGGAGAAGCGGTTTGGGGAAATCGCCAAAGAGGTTCACGGGATTACGGATCGAATGCTCTCCAAAGAATTACGGGATCTGGAGTTGAACGGGTTGGTCAAGCGAAATCTATATGATACCTATCCCGCTAAGGTGACTTACACGTTAACAGCTCATAGCCAAACACTATATGAAGTAATTGAATCCTTACGCAAATGGGGAGAGTTACACCGGAAAAAGATGGTCTCGGACGATAAATAAATGATAGGAGCTGATTTACTCTTGTTTAGCTTGACCGTCTTAAAAAGCGCCCGATTTGATCAGCAGATACAGGAATGTTTTTTCGTATCAGGCTTTATCCGTTCGGGCACTTTTAAAGAATACAAAATCAGGTCGTCACGTTGCAACAGTTTGACACTATGCTCGTCTTTGTACCAAAAATTGAAGCATGCAACGATTGTTGTTATCTATCGTTTTATCCCTTTTCATAAGTTGGGTTGAAGCCCAACCCGGCAATTCTGTAGCAATTGGCAAGATCGATAGTATCGATTCCAAAAAGCTACATGAGAAAAGGGCGATCTGGATTCATGTGCCTGAATCAGCTAAGAGTGATCCGAAAAAAAAATATCCCGTTGTTTATTTACTCGATGCGGAATGGAATTTTGCCAGCACGGCATCGACAATCAGTTTTTTAAGTTCGGTCAATGGCAACAATTTTTGGCCAGAAGCCATACTGGTTGGCATCGTTAACACCAACCGGAAAAGGGATCTTACCCCAACGCATGTGGTGGGTGGTCTATGGATCGATAATGCCACATCCAGCGTTTCGGGTGGCGGTGAAACCTTTATGGCCTTTATCGAACAAGAATTAATCCCACATATCGATTCCACTTATCCCACAACCCCATATCGAATTTTGGTCGGCCATTCATTAGGTGGCTTGATGGTGATCAATGCCTTGCTGCATCATAAAACCCTTTTTAAGGGATATATCGCCATCGATCCAAGCATGTGGTGGGACAATCAACGGTTATTGCAGGAGGTGGAAGGGGCTTTAAAAGCCACCTCTTACTCTGGGATATCTCTGTTCTTAGCGATGGCGCATACACAACCGGGCGAGATGGACACATTAAGGCTTCAGAACGATACGACGAGTGGCACGCTACATCCCCGTTCAATCCTTAAGCTGGCTAACTACCTTATGGCCAAGCGCCAGAATGGTTTACAAGCAAGCTTTAAGTATTACGACCAGGATACCCACAGTTCGGTTCCCCTGATTGCTACTTATGACGCGCTGCATTTCCTGTTCAAGGATTACCCATTGACACTAAAAGACAGTTATTATTCAGATCCTACGTTCGACTTTACCTCCTTTCTAAAGGCACATTTTGAAAACCTCACTTCGGAGTATGGTATGACGGATGCCAACGGGAAAACCCTGTTGCCACCAGAAGCCCTGGTTAATAATCTAGCGTATTATCTGTTTAATGAAAAAAAACAATTTGACAGAGCCGAAGCGCTGTTTGCGATGAACCTAAAAAATTACCCCGAAAGTTTTTTGGCGTATAACTTTCTAGGTGACTTGTATAAGGCCAAAGGGGATAAGTCACGCGCCGTAGCGAGCTACAAAAAGTCACTTTCTATAAAGGAAACTTCGGAGGTAAGAATCAAGCTGGAGAAAGCCGAGCAAATGGTCATTCATTAGACTCGATTGGTGTTTACGCTGACCGAGAGCGAAATCAGCAAATTTTGCCTTGAATTTGAATCAAGCGGATTTAGATTCCGGGCTATTGAGCTGGTTGAACGGCCCCAATCCTTTGTTTGAAATTGGGGCCATTTACGATGAAACCACAGATGACCGTACCTATACAGGACTCTCTACATTATGAGCCCGTTTTGATGTACTGATTCATTTTCGGGATACGAATCCGACGCAGTTGCGAGGGCTGGTTTAATGGATCGGGTGAATAGTCGATCAATAGAGTAGCGGCCACTGCCGAGTACCACCAGGGCGAAACTCATTCCTAAGCTTAATAGGTGCATTTCGATGCCTTCGCCGTGTTGATTGCCAAACCAATTCATCGAAAAACCAAAAGGTAAATGCGTCGTTAGTAGCGCTCCTAGCATAACCGCGAATGTTCCCAGCGCATTGATTCGACCCAGAAAGCCGACCAGTAACCCAACAGCTCCTACCGTTTCAATAACAATTGTCAGGAAACCAATAATCCAGGGGATATGAACCGTATCGGTGAAAAATTGCATGGTGCCGGCAAACCCGTAGCCGCCGAACCAACCAGCCGCTTTTTGCAAACCGTGATAAAGCATAACAGTGCCAAGTGGCAATCGAAGAAAAAGACCAGCCAAGTCGTTGCGAGTGGAAATGAATTGTTGAAACATGAGTATTTGTTGTTTACGAATTAGCAGAATCATAGAAAAATTGCTCCCGAACGATCTTGTCGTCGCGCCAGTGCTGCACCGATACCTGTGTATAGTTTTTCTTGCCCCACTCCCGGTGGGTGTAGTCGTAATGCCAAACCACCATTGTCACGTTATCACCCACCGTCACGTCGAGCGCCTGAATCGTGCGTAGTTCAGTTATGTTGCTGTAAAAATCCAGTTCGCGTTGGCGATTGGCGGCTTTACCAACTGTAGGTGGCAGGGCATTTTCCTGCATCACGATCTGTTCGTCGTAATACTGTTCGAAGGCTTCCAGAGACTGGCCCTGAAGCACGAGTTGATTGAGTTGTTGGATGTTGTTGAGGAGCTTGTCCATTGCTTTGTTTGTTTTGGTTGTCGTTTTATTTTGACAATGCAAAGCTATAGCACCCCTCTGGCAGGCATCCTTGACCTAGTTTAGGAAATACGCTTGATGTAGGTTAAGATTTCCGCGTCGCCATCTGCTTTCGCATCCGGCTCAGAAATTCTGGCGTAAAGCCTAAATAGGAAGCAATCAAGTGCTGGGGTACGCGCTGATCTAAGCCGGGATAGCGATTAATGAAGTGGCGATACCGTTCTTCGGCGGTTTGGCTTATAGTGGCAATGGCCCGCTGTTCGGCAGCGATAAAGGCGCGTTGACTGAGAATACGAAAAAACGTTCGAATTTGGGTACGCGCTGATATAATTCATCTAACGCTGCCTGATCAATCTGGAGCAATTCCGAATCTTCGAGTGCATCCGTATTGTAAGCCGCTGGCGACTGAGTCAGAAAACTATACAAATCGCCCGTCCACCAATTCTCGACAGCAAACTGAACGACGTGTTCACCCCCGCGTTCATCGACAAAATAGGTGCGCAGACAGCCTTTCAGTACGAATGAATCGAACTTGCAGACATCGCCTGACTGCACCAGGTATTGCCGTTTACGAAGCATCCGGTAGCGAAGCAGCGTAGTAAAATAATCAGCTTCTGCTGGCTCAAGCGAAATGAACTGACCCACATGGGCGAGAATAGCGTCATACATACGAGCAAAGAAAACGAAATTTGTGAATCTCTTTCGCATCAAGCTTATTCACCGAGCCAACGCTGAAACGCCATTGCTTTCTCTCAACTGCTATTGATCTCTATGCCGGCAGCCGGATTAAGGTCTACTTTCAATTTACTAGTGCCGTAAAGATGTACTTTTTCGCAGCCCTATGGTTGACAATATACTGACGATCAGACCGTTAATTCGTGCTACTGATTGAGCCGCGGTGGCGTACCACTGGACAGCTATTAAAACCAGCCTTTGAGAGAATCAATAATTCATGACTACATACCAGGAAAACCATCATCTGTCAGATGAACTGGGACGCTACGGCGGACCGTTGGCATTTCAGTCGTGCCCCACACACGTATTCTGTTCATTAATGATCTTTACTAAGGCTATTTTGGGAGTAGCTAACGTTCGTACATAATCTTAGCTACTCCTCTTTTTTAGGCATTCCATGAAGAGCCATTCAAAGAAACGTTGAGCAGACGTTTAATTAACCTTTTTTCGGCGTTCCGACAGTTCTCGCCAAGTGGTTAGTATAACCCTATGCGTCCACAATGACCAGTTTTCGCAGATGGAGACTATCCGTCGCTGCGAACAATATTTCACCCTTCTGGGCGGTTGTTAACGTCCAAGCAAGACCTATTGTACTAGCTTAATTTTTTCGTTCACTTTATCAATAAAGCTATGGTAAAAGCTACAATAAAACCAAGTCGACGACGGATTGGATGTGCTGGGATGCATCAAATTCAGCACAATTGCGTGCAACAAAAGGAGTTAACCAGTTTATTTACAGCACATTGCTCTAAAACCAGTTAACTCCGATAAAGTAGGGTGAGGTTCCGAGCGAACCCGAACCTTTAAAATTAATTAATTCACTATCAGACATTTAACCAACCAAGCAAAACTCAGGTGACGGAATAGGTGCTGGAATGACGAACCTCTACCAATTTTAATCCAAGTGTTACACTCGATCGGGTCGATTTATAGACTAAAGGCAATTCAACAAATAGTTATCCATTAAAAAAATGCCTTAATCCAATTTATTCGGCTTTAATCCTCACCCGGCATCAAAGTAACCCGGTTTATTTATACTTCTCTTCATAAAAGTCAACATTAATATTTGGAGCTGATTTTTAATTCCCTCTTCTCTGCCTTACTCTGATACTCGATTCAGATCTATGCCAGTATGTTTTCGAGACAGTTTTATACTGGCCTTAATACACTTATATATATAGTAGGCTATCGAGCGTCGGCAAGGCCTCAAAGTCTGCTCAAGCCCTTGTTTAGTAAGCCCTTTCGACCTATGGCTTTGAAGACGTAGTATTTGTTCGACTTTATCAGCTTTAAGCTGTCAGTATCACTCTACCTATCGGAATGGTAATGGTTTCGATAGGTTTACTCTCCTCTTTAGCCGCATCACTATATGCCAGCTGTTTACTGTGTTCGTGCCATGTATGGCCAGTACACCAACCAATTTTTAGAGGGTCAGTACGCGGCCATTGGCTGGCTTAATGGACAGGATCTTTCCCAGGTTCATGATCGGGAAGAAATCAAGTTGCGTTTCCGCCAGGCCAATCCGGCCATAATCAGCAATCTGGTCATTGGCCAGCAAGTCGGCCAGATTGCCCGTTTTCTTTTCGACATCAAACCTGGGGATTACATCATTACACCGGCCGCTGATACCAATATTCTTCATTATGGTCAGGTTCAAACTAACCCTTACTTCCTAGGCCCTGATGACAGCTGTCCCTTCACTCAGCGTAAGCGGGTTAGCTGGTCCCCAAATACTTTGCGTCGGGGAGTGCTCTCGATTCCTATGCAGAATACGATGGGATCCAGTTTGACCGTGTTTCAGATCAGTAACGATTCAGAGTTCTTCGAGGCTATTCAGCGACCTGATCTGGCTTCACCCGCGGTTATTCAACAGCATCATGATCATACCGAACAGGTACTTAAGCGCCTGCTTGAGCTTGACGCCACCGAGTTTGAGTTGCTGATCATGCATTTACTAACGGCTATCGGCTTCGAGGCTCAGCATACGGGCAAACCCCATGATGGAGGTGTCGACGTGCGTGGTCAGCTCAATGTGGCCAATCTGGCCCGTATTGAGTTGATTGTACAGGTCAAACGCTACCAGCTCAACGCGCACATTAGTGCCAGGGATATAAAGGCCCTGCGCTCCAGTATCCCCAGCGGTACCCAGGGCGCCTTTATTACAACAGCAAAATTTCAGCCGAAAGCCCTAGATATGGCAATCGAACCCGGTTTTCCGCGGATCGGTACGGTCGATGGTCACCAACTGGTCGATCTGCTTACTGAGCATTGGGCAACCCTACCTCAGGACTTCAAAGAGCGCCTTCAGTTGAAAGTAGGGTTGATTCTGGCGTAAGGTCGATTCATGCGCTGTAAAGCGTTTAGCAGATTGTAATCTGTTGGTTTAGCCATTGTCTTTACTTGGAACTGGAATCGGGTTAAATTGGGCTAGATCTGCCGTAAAAGAATTTTGACCTTATTAAGCTCCTTAGGAGCTAATTGCATCTTTTATAATTTCCCTCCCAAGTATTCTGTATCAATTTCGCTTCACCTCACTCATTCGAATAAAAGTCAAGTAAGTATGAATGAGTAAAATACCGTAAAGTATAATAAAACTTCCGTTTCTAGGGCATTCAGTAGTTGGCTATAGTTTACCTGCTTTAACCTATATTCACGATCTATACTTAAAACTGGAAGTATTTAACGCTATTGAATGGCCAATTAGAACGGCTCAAACAACAACGTCTTCTATACGTATATACGTAATATGCCCAAACTAGATCTGAAAACTCTTGAATCCTGGTTATGGGATTCGGCTAATATCCTGCGGGGTAGTATTGACAGCTCCGACTTTAAGAATTACATTTTCGGGTTGCTCTTCCTCAAACGGGCTAACGACGTATTCGAAGAGGAAGTCGAAACACTAATGGCTAATGATGGTGTCTCTCGGGAAGAAGCCGAAGAAGCTACCTATTTCAAAATGCCGCCACAGGCACGCTGGTCTGAAATAAAAAAGGCAACCGAGAATATAGGAGTTATGCTTGATAAGGCGTTTGATGCTATTGAAGAAGCAAACAGAGAACTGAATCTGGAAGGTGTTATGACCAGTACCAAATTTGGGGATAAGGAGCGACTTTCTGACGATACGCTGCAACGGCTACTACGTCACTTCAACCAGCACTCGCTACGAAACGCTGACCTCTACACGCCGGATCTGCTGGGTGATGCTTATGAGTACCTCATCAAGCAATTTGCCGATGATGCGGGCAAAAAAGGGGGTGAGTTCTATACCCCGCGCGGGGTGGTGAAATTGATTGTTGGTTTGATCAAACCTCAACCTGGTCAAACAGTCTATGACCCAACCTGCGGATCAGGCGGAATGCTCATTGAATCAGCGCGTTATGTAGCTGGGCAGTCAAGCGGCAAAGTAGGTAATATCGTTAATGTATCACTATTTGGACAGGAGAAGAACATCGGTACCTGGGCTATTGCCAAGCTGAATATGCTGTTGCATAATTTCGACAGTGCCGATCTGCGTAAGGGTGATACACTGGTGAACCCGCAACACAAAAACTCCGATACCGAACTGCAACTCTTCGACCGAGTAATTGCTAACCCACCTTTCTCACAGGATCGCTGGTGGACACCCGCCGAGGTGAATTTACCCAAAAAGCTGGATAAAGATGGTAAAGAGAAGGAGGTCGCACCTAACTACGCCACAGCAGTAACCGATAAATTTGGCAGACTGCATTACGGAACACCCCCTAGAGGCTACGCCGATATGGCATTTTTACAGCATATGCTAGCGGTACTTAAGCAAAATGGCCGCATGGGTGTGGTACTACCCCATGGTACGCTCTTTAGAGGTGGGGCCGAAGGCAGCATCCGCGAGAAACTGCTGGAAGCTGACCTCGTGGAGGGCATTGTGGGCCTGCCCTCGGCGCTGTTCTATAATACGGGTATTCCGGCGGCTATCTGGGTGCTGACCAAAACCAAACCCGAGACCCTTCGCAAGCGTGTGCGCATCATCGACGCAAGCCAGGAGTTTAAGGAAGGTAAGAACCAGAACGAACTGGAAGACCAGCACGTGGCCCGCATTCTGACCGCTTACGACGCGGGGCAGGATATGGACAAGTTTATGAATGTGGTTGATCTAGCCGACATCAAAGCCAATGACTACAACCTGAACATCTCACGTTACATTGACCGGAGCGAAGCCGCCGAAGTAATTGAGTTAGCTGCCGTTCATGCCGCCCTGCGCGAGTTGGAAGCTAAAGAAGCCGATATTGACGCCAAACTGGAAAGTCTGCTGGAGGAGATTGGATTATGAGCAACGGAATGAAGCAGACGGAACTTGGGGAGATTCCGGTGGAGTGGGATGTAGTTGAGCTTATTGACGTTTTAGAATTACAAAGAGGATTTGACCTTCCTGTTCAACACAGAATAAAAGGCAGTTATCCTTTAATTGCGTCAAATGGTAAAATTGATAACCATAACGAATGGAAGGTTAAAGGGCCAACAATAGTTACAGGACGATCTGGTACAATTGGAAAGGTTTATTTTGAAGAAAATGACTGTTGGCCATTGAACACCACTCTCTATGTAAAACAGATGAATGGTAATTTTCCACGATTTCTTTATTTTCTGCTACTTGACCTCGATCTAAAGCAATACAGCACTGGCACTGGTGTACCAACACTTAACAGAAACATTGTCCATAAGCATAAAGTAGCCCTTCCACCTCTCCCCGAACAGCAAAAAATAGCTAAAATCCTGTCCACGGTGGATGAGAAAATAGCCGTAATTGACGAGCAGTTAGCCAAAACCACTGAACTGAAAACCGGCCTCATGCAACGTTTGTTGACAAAAGGTATTGGCCATACGGAGTTTAAAGATTCATCGTTGGGAGAGATTCCGAAGGGGTGGGAGGTACATACCTTCGGTGATTTATTTACACTTAAGCATGGTTATGCTTTTGAGGGTGAATCATTTACACAGGTTAAGAATGAATACTTATTACTTACTCCTGGTAATTTTCATCCTGATGGAGGTATAAAGTTCGTTTGGAGGAAACAAAAATATTATACAGGTTTTGTTCCAGAAGCTTATGTTCTTGCAACTGGGTCATTAATTGTTGCAATGACTGATTTGACACAGGATTGTAATATTTTAGGGTCTCCTGCTATAATCCCAGATGCAGACTTTAAGTTTTTACATAATCAGCGGTTAGGCTTAGTTGAATTGAAAAATGCACAGCAGTTAGATATTAAGTTTCTGTATCATACTCTCAATTTTAAACCTTATAGAAAACATATGAGAGCTACAAAAACAGGAACTACTGTGTCTCATACATCTCCTAAAACTATTTACTCATTTGTTACAAGCCTGCCACCCCTTGTCGAACAACATCAGATAGCCAACATCCTCACCACTGTAGACGAAAAAATTCAAGTTCTCCACGATAAAAAAGCCCATTACCAAACCCTCAAGCGTGGGCTAATGCAGCAACTCCTTACGGGTAAGCTACGGGTAAGCGTTGCTGAAGACGTTATACTGGCATGAGTCAAGGATCCGAATTTCTCCAGTCAGAGCAGCCCGCCTTGCACCTGTTGCAACAACTCGGTTATCAGTATGTAACCGGTGTAGCATTGTCAGTCGAGCGGCCCGATGCAGGGGAAGTTATTCTAACTGGCCGGTTGCGTTCTGCTATTAAGAATCTTAATCCAGACTTGGATGAGGTCAATCAACAACGGGCCTTAGAACGCATTAGCCAAGTATCAGCTTCCTCGCTTATGGCAGCAAACCAGTATATCTGGTCCTTACTTTTGGGTACTGGGTTTACCCTTAAACAGCAAATAGACGGCAAGGAAACCTTTATACCTGTCCGCTTCATTGACTATTCGCCAGCCCGAAAGAACGACTTATTAGTAGTGAATCAAATGCGGTTTCGGGGCCGTACTTTTACGGCCATTCCCGACATTGTTGTATTTATCAATGGTCTACCATTAGGAATCATTGAGTGCAAGGCCGGTAACGCACCCAGTGCCTGGGACAGCGCCTGGAATGACCTGGATGCCTACCAGCGTAACAATGAGAAGCTGTTTTACTATAACCAGATTTGTGCAGGCATCTGGGAAGTCGGCGGTAAATACGGGGCGATCTGCGCACCACAAGCGTTTTATTCTCACTTTAGGTCTGACAACAACCCTGAATTAACGACGTTGCTTGCCGATCGGAAACCTACCGAGCAGGATATACTACTATACAACCTATTTCGCCCCGATCGGCTGTTGGACATCATTCGCCATTTCGTTTTGTTTGAACTGGACGAAGGCCGAATTATTAAGAAACTACCGCGCTATCAGCAACTACGAGCCGTAAACAGTACCATTGACAAACTACAACAGCACCAGCAAGGGGGCGTCGTTTGGCATACGCAGGGCAGCGGCAAGTTACTTACGATGGCCTACCTCATCCGTAAGTTACGTGCTGAGCAATATGGCTTCGATAATCCAACGGTAATTGTCCTAACGGACCGAAACGATCTGGATACACAGATTACGACAACCTTTCAGAATATCGGCTTTAAAGATGTGCAACAGGCAAGCTCAGTGGCCCATCTGGACAAAATCCTGCGTAATGATTATGGTGGTGTCATTACAACTACGCTCCAGAAGTTCCAGCAAGCCGATAAGAATGCAACGGCCGATGAAGTACCAGACGATGAGGGATTAACTCGCACGGAACGCCATATTCAGGAGAACTTATTAATACAAGTCAAAAAGGCGCTACAAGATGGTAAGTGGGCAGAAGTAAGTCGTCAGGAAATCCCACTGGAAGTCTTATCGACGAAAGAAAACTTATATGTACTGGTCGATGAGGCCCACCGCAGTCATTACGGTTTCCTGGCCGCTTTCATGCGATCAGTCCTGCCTAATGCCAAGTTCATCGCCTTTACGGGTACACCCATATCCAAAGAGGATAAATCTACGCTGGCCGAGTTCTACGGCGAGGAATACCTTGATGTCTATACCATTAAGGAATCAGTAACCGACGGGGCCACGGTTGAACTGCTCTATGATGCAGGCATTGCCCGGCTAGACGTTAAAAAAGCTGAATTAGATGAGGCCTTTGAGGCTCAGTTTTCTACCGAATCAGAGGAAAAAAAAAGCAAGCTCAAAGACGCAGCTCTACGGAAATACCAGTTTTCGGCAGGACGTATTCGCGATATCAGCATGCATCTGCTGGAGCATTACCGTGATAAGATTTATCCCGATGGATATAAAGCCATATTAGTCTGTTCCGGCCGTCAGGCAGCTTTAGATTATCAGTTGACCATCTTAAATCTGCGGCTTCAGGGTTTACATAATTTTACTACCAAAGTGGTGATTAGTCTGGGTTCGCCTAAATCCGACCCGATTGCTGCTGAGCATTATGAACGTCTGGCCTGGAATCGGGAGAATCCTGACGAGCCTTTAGATATACTCTTAACGCCACCTGAGGAGGTTAAGGCGGTCATTGATAGTTTCAAATTGCCATTCGGGAATGAGGATGAACTGGATAAGGCAGGCAAGAAGAAAAAGTACGATAACACCGCTATTTTGATCGTATCGGACATGCTGCTGACTGGCTACGATGCACCCATTGCCGGATGCCTATACTTCGACAAGCCCCTAAAAGAGCATAATCTGCTTCAGGCTATCGCCCGTGTTAACCGGACCTACCGAAGTAAAGCCGCTGGGTTTATTATCGATTACTGCGGAATTACAGCTCATCTACTACAAGCGCTGGACATTTTTTCGGGAGACCTCCGCCCCGATGATATTCTGCGCAATCTAAACGACGAAATTCCGAAGCTGGAATTGAATCACGCCAAACTCATTAGTTTCGCTAAACCCGTCAGATTTGATCGCCAGAATCAACGTACGGCATTCATCGACGGCTTTGTCCGATACATCGAGCCCATTCACCTCCGGGATCAGTTCAAGGAGTTACTAAAGGCGTTTAATAAGTCGGTTAACATTGTATTGCCCAACCAGGTAGCGATGAGATACCAGGTTGACTTTAACTTATTCAATGAAATCAAGCTGAAAGCCCGTAATGCCTTTCCTGATGATGACGAGTTAAAAATTAGCGCTAACGAAAGCCGGATGCTTCAGCAATTAATTAACGACCACCTGATCGCTGAGGGTGTCGATAATTTACTGGATGAGCCGGTGTCGATTCTTGATCGCGATAAATTCAGGGCCGACCTGCTGAATGCCTCACCAGCAACGAAGGAGCTAAAGATGCGTAACCAACTTAAATACACCATAAAAGTTGGGATGGATCGTAATCCAGGGTTCTTTGAACCATTGGCGCAACGTTTAGATAATCTGCTAAAGGAGCACAAAGCAGGCCGTATTGACCAGGTACAACTCCTGATCGGGTATATGCAGCTACAGGATGATCTGATCAATGAGCAACGTTCCGCGCAAGCCCATGGCTTTACGACCAGGCAACAGATTGATGTATACAATGTGTTGACTGTACTCTTTGAGGAGGAATCAGCCAGGGTCACCAAAAAACTCTTCGACGATATCCGGGGCGAGTTAGGTATTGTGGGCTGGAAAGACAAAGGGGAGGTACGTAAGGCCATTGAAAACAAAATCACTAGTTTACTAAAAGCCAAACTACCACCCGCTGAAGCCCGAAAAAAGGCGGCAGAACTGGTAGATTTACTCCGAAAAGATACCCATGCCTGACGTTTCCTACGGCGCCCGAACGATCCGTTATGTTGTGCAGCACTGCCCCGACAGCCAGGTGCACTATATTAGCGTGTCCCGTGATGAGGGAGTAGTTTTAAAGGGCCCCCATCTTTCCTCTCCCCAGGCCGATAGTCTGGTCCTTAAAAAAGCCCGCTGGATTCTGGAAAAGCTGGAATTAGTGAGGGAAGTAAATACAGGTGATATTGTAACAGGGTCACGTATCCCCTATCTGGGCAAACACTACTATACCGAGGTCGTTTTCATGCCTAACCTGGAAAAGGCCCAAGTTGACTTTAATCACTCCCGCTTTCAAATTCAGATCAACCCTTCTGGAGATAGACAATTAGCGATACAACAGGCTTTGGACACATTTTTTCGAACAAAGGCGCAGGAGAAATTAACGGTACGTGTTCGTCAACTGGCCCAAACAACCGGCCTAACCTATACTGATCTCAAGGTTCGTCGGATGGGGAAGCGATGGGGCAGTTGTACAAATTCAGATGTGATTATCCTCAACCCAGATGTAGTTAAACTCCCCTATTCGCTTATTGATTACGTGATCATACACGAGCTCTGCCATACTAAGGTCAAAAGCCATTCTAAAGAGTTCTGGGCGGAATTGGCTCGTCATATTAGTAACTGGAAGGAGCTTGATGAGCGGATGAGTAATTATAAATTCTGAGTAGCTTAAGTACATTCAGGTATCCATCTTCCTGAAGGTACCCAAATATTCATGCAGTTACGGCCTTAGAACTCCTTCTAAAAGCGTTTTTGTTTTGTTGGTCTATTTTTATAATGGCTTAACAACCGATAATTTATAAACTCGAAGCCCGTAACTTGAATTATGTTTATTAAAATAAAAAAGGTTTTAAGCGCCTATTTGTCTAAATATCCTTATTTATCTGAATCTCCCTTAAGCAGCTACATACCCCCTTTGGTTGCGTGGTTATTTATATATGCCTTTAACGGCTGGCTATTAAAGCTGTTAATAAATTTTTGCTCTCCAGCTTTACAATATTTTCAACCAGATTGGGTGATTAGTTGCGCTTGCTTAGTAGCTGCTAGCCTGTCATTTTTAGTAGCTATTTATAAAGTATATACAAGCCGCTACCCAACCCTATTATCAATTTGGTACAGCGGGTTAATCATCTGTTTGTATATTATGGCAATACGTCTAAACTCACATCTTTATTTTTATAAGTGTTTTGATTGGCAATCTATCTACCTCAGTGATCTGTTGCTGATTGCAGCGCTATTCTTTCTGATATCCTACGTTTATATTGGAAAACCTTTGCGTTCAAATTCTTCGTTGGCGCTCGTAGAAGATCTCCCACATATAATTGATTCAGAAAAAGACACACTTTCACGTTATAGTTATGCAGGATATATTGCCAATGTAATTAAAGCTACGGTGGTGGAAAAAGCATTTGCTATTGCAGTTCTTTCAGAATGGGGGTATGGTAAAACATCCTTTCTTAACTCAATAAAGGATCGTTTAACCAATGAGACTTTAGATGATGACTCAAATATCGTTGTTGATTTTAATCCATGGAAATTTGAAAAAAGTGGGCAATTATTAAATCATTTTTTTGACCAGCTTGAGACTAAGTTAAAGCCCTATGATGATCAGGTAGCAGCTAGTTTACGAGAATATGCGGATAAATTAACAGAAACAGAAGATCCTTCACTAATAAAGATTATTACACAATTTGCATCACGGATCTTTGGTAATTCAAAATCACTTTCCGACCGTTACGACGCCCTTAATAAATCCATCCTACGCTCTGGCAAGCGCCTTATTATTATAATTGACGATTTGGATCGTTTATTACCCGACGAATTGGTGACAATAATTCGACTAATTCGTAATACCGCCGACTTTAGCAACACCTTCTTTATTGCCGCCTTTGACCAACAATATGTGATAAATGCATTAGCAAGCAGCGGCAACATGGTTAAACAGGAAAACTATCTCCAAAAAATTTTTCAACTAGAAATATCGCTCCCTCCTATTGAGGAGAAAGCTATATCAATCAGTTTACGTGAATATTTGTTCAAAGATATGACTGAAGCAACAATTAACCGGTTTGAAGATGTTCTTTCACTGGTAGATGAACCTGAAGGAGATGGTCTTGATAAGGTTTACGATGGATTTAACGCCCCTGAAATATATACAGCTAGAATTAGAGTAAAAGGTTATTTAGAAAACATACGAGATGTTAAGCGGTTCGTTAACTCGTTTAAATTAACCTACTCAATTATTGGGAATGAAGTGGAATTATACGACCTGTTAACTCTTGAGTTAATTAAATACCGTTTCCCTGATTTATATAATCAACTAGCCAGCCAAAATATTTTGGGAGTTGTATTCTCAGGTCGAACAACTTGGAGCTTTGATGAAAACTCATTTAATCATTTTTTTGAATTGCCGCATATTTCTTCGCTCAGTGTGCTAAAAAGTAAAAAGAATTTTTTTAGAGAGTATTTAAAGAGTATGCTCGATACTAACCGTAAGCGTACCAGCAGATCATTTTTATTCCAGGATACATTTCATCTATATTTCTATTACCAACTTTTTGATTCAATTTCAATACATAAGTTTGAAGAAGCTAGAACTAAGGGTATAGCTAGTCTTGAGGCTTACTTTCATCAAACGGCCGAGCAAAAAAGGCTAGATGAACTGCTTACTTATCTTGAAAGGATTTCAACGTTTAGGAATAAAGAAGATTTTGAAGCTATAACCTCTTGTCTATTTATGGTAGCAAGTGCTTACCAAGTGAACCTAAATTATCTAAATGCTTTGTTGCTTAAGACTGAATTCAATGTCAAGGCATATTACCAAGAGAAGGTTATACTTTATGAAGAATTTATTATGAGCTTACTTACTGATAAGCGCTATTCTCCATCTATTCGTGCTGAGGAGGCTAATTTTTTCCTTAGAAATCATATTAGAAAAGAAATGAGCCCACTTCTTGAAGAAGTTGAGTTAAAAAATCTTTTATTAGAAATCTTGAATTATGCAATCTTAACAGAGCCAGAAAAAGGTGATGAGATATTTTTCATATATCGGCAAAATTGGGGCTTAATTGAAGATGAAACCAGAATAATAAAAATCACTCCCCAAGCCAATGACAGTATGCGTAATTATGTAATTCAGTATCCCGATAAATTTATGAAGTGGTTATTTCAACCACAAACTAATTTTGATGAGGAACGATGGGTTGAGATTAATCCCTATGTAGTACAGATCTTTGAGGATTATCAAAACTTTTATGATTTTCTCAAGAACCTTCCTCCTTCCGCTTGCAAAGACTTTGCGCTTAGCATTTTTAGTATGTTCGAATCAAATAGTTTTAAGCAAATTGACATGCCTGATTTTCAAAAAATAAATCCTTGTAGGCCTGATGAAAGCTGAGATAATAAGAGGACAATTTATTATTGTATTGATGCCGTAAGGGCAGACCTATCTTGCCATATATTCTCCTACTTTCTTAGCATGAAGTACCTTTTTCCCCTTTTCCTAAGTCTGCTTTCTTTTCAGCTTCAAGCTACTATCGTTGTCATTACACGGACGGATTCACTTATTACCATCGGAGCCGACAGCAAACGGGAAACCGTCTATTTCGATGGACGGCCATCGAGCTGGCAGTCGGACTGGTGTAAGATCCAGAAAGTAGGCCCTTTCTACTACGCCTTTGTTGGCGATAATGATTCATTACAGCGTTTCTGCGCCGAAGCAGCCGCTCGTCATACTCATACCCTTGACGAGTTTTATCAAGCCTTTGCCGAGCCAGTCCGGAAGAAATATAATAGCTATCTAAACTGGGTGTACCGCCACAATCAGGAACAATTCTTACGAGAGCATCCTCCAAGACAAGTAGTCGCTCGAATTCCATTATTTTGCTTCGAAAACGGTAAGGCTAACCTATTCATCGCTGTTTTTTATGTCGCTGCTGTTAATGATCAGGGCGTATTTGTCGGTTATGACAAACTTGATAATCCAGCCGAGTCATATTTAGGTTACCACCTTGACACAGAAGCTATTAAGCATCAGTACACCAGATTACTACCTAGTGATCCAATCAACTATATTGATCGGTATATTAAGGCTGTTGTCAAGATACAGCCAGATCATTTGGGTGGTCCAATTGATATTCTCCAGTTGAGGCCTACCGGGCACCGATGGATTCGGCGAAAGAAGAATTGTCTATCCTTTGATTAATTCCTGTTAGCCCACTCCAGCCTAGTAATTTTAGGAAATATCCTTGCCTGAGAATCTGCTAAGTTACTTTAGTCTTATTGCAATAACTTTATTTTTTCGTTCACCTTATCAATAAAGCTATGGTATTCATTGGGTACATTCCGCTTGGCCTGATCGATCAACCAAAACTGGCGACTTCCCTTGTAGTTTAATTCAATATATAAACCACCCCAGTCCCCCGCATCTGGCTGACCAATGACCCGACTGGTTTCCTTGCGTAAGGCATCAGGAAAACTATCCACCAAATCGCGAACACTGGCAAACTGCGCTTGAGTCAAGGCCACATAGTCACCTTCATAAAAATCACTGGCGCTAGGGTACTTATCATTTTTATCTTCCAGTAGGCGGCTTTGTTCCAGTTTAAAAATTTCAATGCAGCTCTCTCCCCCACACTCCCCGTAGAAATGACCGAAGATTAGATAATCAGAATCCGCCAGCTCAACCGGCAAATCGTTTTGGCAGGCGCTTAATAGATAAATTAAGACGCTAATTAATGCCCAATATGTCCTTTTCATAGCCTTGGATAGTTAGCAGATCTCATTCGTCTTCGCATGACTCTGAAACAGGTAAATAGGTTGTAGTGATCTGTAGTTTTTACGACTAGGTTTGTGCTGATTTGAACTGCCTAACCTCTGAGCCGCTCGATCTGAGCTATGCTCTTAAGGTGATTAGTTGGGACCATAGAGCTTACTTTATGCTGTTAATAATGTTATCATTTGAGTAAGTAGAGTTACGCAAGCGGACCAAAAACATGTAGATACATCGAATACGGGAGATCTCTGATAATAACTATATCAAGTCATACCAGATACTCGCTACAAACGGAACTACTTATTACCTGTTCGCTTCCGATGGCTTCGATAATTAATACCGCTACAAAAACAAGAAATCCCGGCCATATCAACCGGGATTTCCTGTTACTATTTAAGGTTATCTTTTAGATTATGATGTAAAGAAAGCACTATAAGAAAAGCTTATCGAGCAGGGCTTGCCAGTCGAATAATTGTTGCTCGACTGAGGTTTGAATGGCTCACCACATATGGATCGAGTGCTGTTGAGGTTGACCCATGGTTTATAATGGTTTGTAGACCCGATCCTCGGCGGGTCGCTACCCTATAGACAGCCCAGCGGACACTACCTGCAGCCAAGAGTAGCCATACACTAGCCACCACAAAAGGTCGGAGCGTTTGAAGGTTCATTTTAGTCTTCGGTATAGGTCAACTCAGCGCTGACAATGGCGTATAGCTTCTCCATGTGACCACTCCGATCGGCCACGTCCAGCCAGCTTTCCCGATCAGATCGTTTGTAGCTACGGATGCTAACATGATAGAGGTAGTACAAGCGGTCGTAAACCTTGCGCCATACCTCCTGTTGACCCACACCCTTGGCCCGGCAGTAGTTATTGACAATGCGCTGAATCTTCATGCGTGTCGTCTCCACTGGCAGGGGGTCTGAGCTGCGGGGTAGTTCGAGTAGCGATCGGGCAGCCTGCTGCTGGGACTCGATCATCTGGCTTAGTTGCTGCTCGAGGTGGGCCAGTCGCTGTTCCTGTTGCTGGAGGTAAAGTGGTTGAGCTACTTCCCGCAGCTGGCGCCGGGCTTCGGAGAAGGAGCGGACCAGCGTGGCTTTGAAAGCAACCACCCGCTGGGAGTTGCGGCTGAGCGTACCGATGAACAGCGCCTGATCTTCGGTCAGGTGAACAATGACCTTATTTTGTATACCACCTCCTGTCTGGAAGGGTTGCGTTTCAAACGTAACCCTTCCAAACTCGGTCTCAATCGCTTTTTGATGACTGCGGATCGTTTCCAGTAAGCTCCGGTGCTGGATACCCAGACCATTGGCAAAGTCTACACTACTGACGGTTAACATCTCTCCCGATGTGCGTACCGGTATCAGTTGGGTGGTTGGCTCCATCTCAGTATAGCCGACCAATGCCGCGTTTGTCAATACCAGGCGACTCAAACAGGTCAGGATGCTGGCCGTAATAGGAATACATACCCGTCTCCGATAAGCGCAGGTTATCGACCAGCTTAATGTCAGCCTCCAGTAGAATCTGGTACTGCCGTTCTACCTCATCCTCAAATTCGGCGGCATACAGGTCTTCGGCCGTTGGCCGGTGCCAGGTAGCGATGATCACCCCGTCAATGGTCCGATCACGTCGGGCTCTGCTTAGGACGCTGGTCAAATCAATTTCGGGATTATGCCCGCGTAGACGGTGTAGCCGCTCGATGGCGACGACCTGCTTTCCGTCGAGGTAACAGACAAAAGCACTAAAGCCTGAGTTGCCTCGGTGGTTTTCGGTGATGAACAGTAGGGCGGCTTGGAAGGGGGATTCGACGACCTGTGGCTTTGTTTTACCGGTCGGAATTGGATTCTGGAAGCCGGTAAGCTGATCCGTTGGCTGAACCGGAACGACCGATTGGGGCGATTTAGCGGCCTGCGCTTTTGATCGGGTAACCAGTGGAAGAATGGAAGATTGATTGGTCTGCCGTTTGTAATTGCGGGCAGTAGAATGGGCCTGCTTTGAGACCGTCTGTGGAGTTAGGGTTGTAGAATCCCCTACCCGCAGGTACATTTGTCCTGTGTTACACATAACTCGTAAGGTTAAACTGTTTCACATCGCCCCGTTGCTATGCCGTCAGAAAGTTTAGCACGGGGTTTTGCTTTATTTAGTTGAGTCAACTCGGTACATACGGTCCAGCGGGCAACCTCCTCGGTGCTATATCGCCTTTTCTGTTCCTGATTGACTTAACAATATTAAGCTTTATTTAGGATATATCCTAAATTATTGAACAAAAAAAATAGTCCTACTCAAAGGTTATTTTTGCTTTCACCCCCAAGGCCTCGGCAATTTTATCTAATGTATCAAGAGTTAAATTTTGCCTTCCGGTTTCATAGTCACTTATAGTCACGCCGACAACTCCTAATTTCTCCCCTAACTCCTTTTGAGTTAAGCCCTTTGATTTTCTGGCATCCCTAATTAATTGACCGACCTTTTTTTTTGTTTCCTCTGACATTATTAATGGGTTTATAGGTGTAAAAATAACGGCCTAGCCCTATTAGACAAGTGGTTCCGTATAAACGGTCGATTCAGTAGACGACAACTGCTTCTTGGCGCACTTATTTCACGTACGTACGTGCTTTGGCTCGATTAGCATAACATTTTATATTTACCCAAAACCATCCATTTTGTATGAGATTCTATCTATACTTTCTATTAATTGCTCTTACACGTTCCGTTACCTCACAAGATAAAGTTGAGGGTATTGGCAAATTTAAGATTGGTAAAACTCCTATTTCTATTACTCAGGAGATTGCCAAAGAGTCAGGGGATTCGATTCATATACTGGATGAATACCTGAATATGGATACGGAAAAGTTCGGAATTGCTGAAATCGTTGTCAATAAAGCTTATCCTGATCGCTCACCTGAGCAAGCTTTATTTTGTCCAGATGTTCGGATATTCCAGATACCAGCCTACCAGGTCGCTGGTATCGAAATTAAAAACCTTTGGCTCACTTTCAAAGGTGGCATACTGATCGGCCTTCAATGTGACAATTCAACTGATATCCACGAAGCGTTAAAGCTCAAATACGGCCCACCAGTCATAAAAACGGTTAAGAAGCCTATCGACTGTGTATACCTCAGCAATGGGAATAAGCTGCAGAGGGAAGAGTCAAAGTATACTAGTAGCTGGACTAACGGAAAGATTGTGGCCACAGAGACAACGCATAGGTTTTACGATAAAAACTGCGTTGAGGACATTACTACCCTCGTATTCATACGTGACCTAGTTGTTATGAATACGGTTACTCAATGTGATCTAACTACTAGGGCGAAGAGCCTGGTACGAAAACGAGAGGCCGCAAAAAAAGCTTTATCCGATTTTTAGAGATTCCGGTGTAGCTTAAACATAGGCCGGCAGAACGGTCAGGATAGCCACCTTGTCTTCGGGTGGTAATCGGTCCCATTTTTTTTGACAATCCTTGCGGCCTACTTTGTAGTCATAGGCATTCCAAAACACATCAAACGTCGGAACGACGGGCGCTTTATTTGTAGTAGGTATATAGGTAATAGGTATATCCTTATTAATAGGTGCGCTAGAGGTGCTAGTAGAGGTAGCACTAGAAGTGCATTTTTGCACCGCTACTTCAGGGGGTAGAGGTGTCAGTAGCGGTGCGTTTTTGCACCACAGCTTCGGTAGTAGAAGTATCACTAGAGGTGTAAAAAAACGCACCGCTACGGGAATCAAGGCACCCAGATGAAACCGGGCCATGATGTGTTCATGACGACCCGGTATACGTTAGCTAATAACCAAATTGACTAGTCCGGCCCATGCCGGATATTTTTATTTTAAAACTACGACTTGACGTAGTTTTCCCGACATAGCTCAGCTCCTGAATTTGCTGTCTACTTTCGCCCTACACCTCTAAACGGAGCAATCCAGGACAAGTATGGAAGCCGAAGTAACCCCAATCCAGAATACAAAATGCCAGCCCTGCCGGGCTAAGGGCATGAAGCGAATCGAAGCGTACGTTTCGCCCGAGCGAAAAAAAGAGATCATTCGCCATTGTAAAGAGCGCGGATTCAGCATGGCGGGACTGCTGGACAAGCTATTGCGGAAAGAGCACTTATAACCCCTTCGCTATTTTTCATTATACCGGCTTTGACGGTTTACCACACCTATAACGTATAACAATAATGGCACAAGAAACGGAACAGCTACTCTTTGAAGTAGTGCTCGATATTCCAAAAGTTAAAGAGAACGCTGAAATTGCCCGGGCGGCATTGGCCAGCCTGCGCATTGAAAAGGAGAAGACGCAGAAGATGTTCGAGAGTAAACTGCTGGGTGAAGAGGTCTATCGAAAAACGATGCAGGCCTTACTGGTTGAGATCGACAAAACCGAGAAGGAGCTGGTCGGCTATTCTAAAACCTTACTTGAGCATCAAACCAAACAGAAGTCTGCCAATGCCATCGCAGTCCAAGCGGTCAAATCATTCACTGCGCTGGAGTCGGGCCTGACCAGTCTCATCAATACCGAGAGCAAAAGCGCGAAGAGTTCACAGCAACTAGCCGAGCAAATAAAGCTGCTCAATGCTGAACGAAAGCGGGAACAGGCGATTTCTGAGGCCACAGCAGGCAGTATGGATGCACTGGATGACCTAATTTCTGAATTAGAGGATGAATATCGGGGGTTGACCAAAGCTAAACGTGATGATCTGTCAGTTGGCGGGGTCCTGCTTACGCAAATTAATGACCTGACCCGGATACAGGATAAGAACCGAAAGGTTATGTCGGATTCGGGGAAAAGTCTTAAAGACTATATTCGGGACACGAAT
Organism: Spirosoma arboris; assembly: GCF_009754945.1. Lineage (GTDB taxonomy): Bacteria > Bacteroidota > Bacteroidia > Cytophagales > Spirosomataceae > Spirosoma > Spirosoma arboris. The sequence continues at coordinate 166,704 of NZ_WPIN01000010.1, read as the reverse complement.
ATTTTAGGCGTCAACCTTGGTCAAACCCAGGATTCATTTAAATCAGCCTGGCAGGGTGCTGACCTCTTTGGCAAATTCCTGTTAACGGCCCGGGGGGCAGCCCTGCTTCTAGCCGCAGCGCTCCCGATTGCGATACTGACCGGTCTATACCTGATCCTGACCAAATCGCAGAAAGGAATGGACTTTCTGGCCAGAACGACCGCTGGCCTATCGTCGATCTTTTCGGCCTTTACCTCGAAAGTGATTGCTATCGGTGATGCGCTGGCCAATGCCTGGGAAAATCCAAAACAGGGGATCATTGACTTCGGTAAATTCGTTCAACAGAACCTCATCAATCGCTTTACCGCCCTGGGTGTGATTATCGACGGTATCCGGAGCCGGGATTGGGGTAAGGTTGGTGATGGCCTTATTCAGATGGGCACCGGTGCCGAGGGAGCAGCGACCAACCTAAAGAAGGCCTATGATCAGGGCGTCGCCCTAGCTAACCTCAGTATCCAAATCAAGGAAGATGAAATTAAGCTGAACACCGAGCGCGCCCGTAGTGAGAAATTCATCGAGCGTCAAAAACAGATCGCTCAAGATACTACTAAATCAGTTGAGACTCGATCAAAGGCTGAACGTGCTGCTTTTGCCGCAAGCCAGAAAATCCAGAGTGCCGAAGAAGCCTTACAGAAAAAGCGGGTACAGTTAGCCCAGGCTGAAGCAAAAGCCAACCAGAACAATCGCGAAGCTCGGGAGAAAGTATCTCAGGAAGAAGCCAAATTAGATGATATCGCCAAGAATCGGATCGGACAGCGTACCGAGTTGCAGAATCAACTCAATACCATTGAAGCCGAAGGCATACAGAAAGTCGAAGAGAATGCCAAGAAGTTGGCCGCTGAACAGGTCGCTGAAGCAGAACTTGCTCTGGTGGTGGCCAAACAGAAGGGCGATTCAACGATCGAAATTGAGGAAGAGGTACTTCGCCGGCAGGTTGCGTTAATTCATGCGAAAGCCGAAGCGGAGAAGGTTGGCGCTGATGTGACCGTCGCTCAGAAAAAACTCATCAACGCCAAAGCACAGGCCGAAGAGTTAGAAGCTATTAAAGCACATGCTCAATTGGTCCAACAGCGCACCTTTGCTATTATGGATGCCCAATTAGCTGCTCGGCTTTCATTGGTGCAAAAGGGAACACAGGCTGAATTTGACTTACAGAAAGATGCCTTATCAGCCCAGCTAGATAGAGAAAAATCGGACGCTGTCGATCGGATAAAGAACAGAAGACTGTTGACGGCCGAACTTCGGCGACTTGATGCCCAGTACAATGCTGATGTTGAGCAACTAACCCAACAATTTGAGCAATCTCAGATCACACAGACCGCTAATGCGGAAGCCCAGAAAATTCAAATTCGCCAGGATGCTTCTGAAGCGACCCTATCAGATCTACGACTTTTTGACGGTCAGCGCATTGATTTGGAAGAAAAAACCCAGTTGAAGTTACTCGAAATCGAAAAGAAGTTTGCTCTGGAGAAAGTCAATCCGACCGATACGAAGGCAAAAGAGAAACTGGAGGAAGATTTTCAAGTCCGTCGAAATTCAATTATTGCCAAAGCCGCGGCCGCTCGCCGGGACTTGAATCGTCAGATCGATGCGGACCAGATTGCGGATGCCAAAGCAGTAGCTGAATCACGGTTAGCCTTATCAAAAGCCGGCAGTCATGAGGAGTTACAGGCCCGGATTGACGGTATCAATGCGGAACGTGATGCAGCGCTTAACGTGGCCCATTTAACGGCAGACCAGAAAAAAGCGATCAATGACAAGGCTAACCGGGAGATAGAGGATGCCGAACTGGAGCACAATAAACGGATAATCGGTCAAGTTCTCGATGTGTATAGCCAGGCAACCTCAGCGGCTTCCAGTGTTATTAATGCCCAGATTGATAGTGCAACAAAAGCCCTCGATGACCAACAACAGGCTGCATTAGACTCGGCCGCGTTGAGCGCGGAGGCCCGGGAGGGTATCGAACGCAATTATCAGAAGAAGAAAGCAAAGCTGGAGAAGGAGGCCGCCGAGCAGCGCAAAAAAATAGCGCTCGTCGAAGCGACTATCAATACCGCAAAAGCGATTCTGGAAGCGGCACCTAATCCATTCCTGATGGCCCTCGCCGGCGCTGTTGGTCTTGTTCAGATTGGTATCATTTCATCCCAACAGTTTGCCAAGGGTGGTGCCGTAGATCCTAGTCAGGGTGGATTAGTGAATGGTCCCTCCCATGCCCAGGGAGGCATTCCGATGTATCATAAATCAGGGCGCTATGTAGGTGAAATGGAAGGGGACGAGATTATTTTGACCAGAGGGGTTTATCGAAACCCTGTACTACGTAACCTAGCCTCTTACGCAAATCAGATGGCGGGTGGTGTAGCGATTGAGGGAACACCCAAAATAGCCAGCCCCAGAACTTACACCCCATTTCAAATGGCCTATGGTGGTGTGATGAGCCTATCACAATCACAGCCAATGATTCAGCCGAGTACGATCAATCTGGATAGCATCAATCGGCTGGTCACCCAATCGGTGGTGAATGGGGTTGCTCAGGCGGTAAAGTCGATGCCCGCTCCTCAGGTACAGGTCAAGGATATTCAATCGGGTGTCGGTCGGCGGGTACGGGTTGAAAATCGGGCCGATTATTAAGTAACTATCCCACAACAATATGACCAATACGGACGGCCTTTTTCTGGAAAACGTTTGGGTGGCCACCGCCGATGGTATTGCCTCGACCTTCCAGAGCAACGATTTAAGTAAGCCAACGACGCTGCAAATCAGCCATACAAACACGTTTTCACTGGCTGACTCAATCGCAATTCGACAGTTAACGGCGAGCGCCGAGCAACTAGATAGTGCCTCCAAGTGGCCATACAAAACACTGAGGGCAAAAGTTGTCGTTCGGGGAGAAACGATCTTTTCGGGCTATGCCGAGTTCGATAAATTTTCAAATGGCTGGGATGTTACCCTGTTTCAGGAAAAAAAGAATTTATTTGACCGGCTTGACCGGTCGATTCGGACGGCTAATCTATCCCGGTATGATCATGACTGGACTCTGGAACAGGTCAACCTGCACGCTGAGGCAACCGAGGGGGTTTGTTATCCGTTGGTTGATTATGGTCTGTTAAGTGGCAATGCCACGGCTAACGATACGATTTTTCCCGCGGTTTACGTCAAGACGTTACTCACCCAACTGCTTTATGAAGAGGGGTATCGTTTGGTAGGTGAGCTAGGCAACGATGACTTGTTTAAGCGACTCCTTATCCCCTTTTCTGAATCAGACCCCACCAGTCACGATGACCAGTGGTCAGTTGATCGAAAAGCGCGCGTTACCTGGCAGGCTCCTACGGAGGAGGTGGATCGCGGCACGCTGGGTAGTCGCTATTTCATTGATCGGGTTCAGCCCTATAATTTAGATAACCTAGTCGATCAGGGTTTTGAGCAGGGCAAGCTACACAATTATACTACCTCCTCCTTTTCCTACGTCTGCGATACGGCGATGAGGGTTCGCGTGCAGGCTTTCCAGGCATTTAAGGGCCTGGTTGTAACGGGAGCCATTGAAGTGGTTTTAAGTGTGCTGGTGAATGGCAATGAAGTGGCCAACGAGCGCTTCTCAGAGGGCGCTCCCTATAATATCCTCTACTATGCGATAGGCAATGTAACGCTCGACGAAACCATCGGTTGTCAGGCAGGTGACCGGATTCAGATCCACCTCCGGGCCCAACGGCAGACCGATTTAGGCGCTTTTCGTTTCACCATGTATAACGACCCGAACAATAGCTGGGCGTCGTTCACCCCTGATCCCACCACCCATACGGGTGACCGTTGGCCGGTAGCCCGGAATCTTCCTGATGTGACCGGATTAGCACTTCTGAAAGGACTGGCCTTTCTGATGGGCGGTACCTGGTCGGTCGATCCATTTCGTCGTCAGGTCGCTTTTGTTAGTCTCTCCAAAATAGTTAACAATACGGCGAATGCCGTCGATTGGTCTAAACGCGTGGATACGGGTACCGAACCGGGCTGGATTCCTCGACTGGAGCCCTATGCGCAAATCAACTACCTGACCTGGAAGGAAAGCGACGAGACCAAAAAAGCGCAGGTAGCGCCCAGAGGCTTGAGTTCCGGGGAAACGACGAATTACGGCAATGGGGTTATTAGGGTGGATGCCACAACGCTCGACACCGACATGACGCTCTTTGAGATGCCATTTGCGGCCAGTACAGATTCGGATCAATCGGTACCTGGCTACGGCAATCCTCCGTTGATCAAAATTCGCACCGTCAGCGGCTCAGGTAGTAGCAGCTCCATCAACAACCAGAGCACCGTCCCTCGACTTCTGTTAGTAGCCCTAGGGGATACTCAGCCAATGCAAACCAAGCGGCTTAAGTCAGACGGCATAACACTGGAGGAGGTAACGGTAAACCTGAGACCGGCCTGGTTCGGTATGAGGCCTAATTCGGCTATTTCGAACGACACTCCATTTACACTCTCTTTTTCGTCGCTGCTTCTTAACCGAGGGGAGCAGTGTATCATCGATCGATACTATAGGGGCTTACTACGGGTTCTTCGTCGTATGCGCGTCTTAGAAGTCTCCGTACACCTTATGCCCACAGATATTGCCAGCCTGGATTTTGAACGCCCTATCCGCTTACAACGCGTACGGATTGGCTCACTTTCTTTATCGGATGGTCTATACTACATCAATAAAATCTCGGATTATGTCGATGGCCATGCCTGTATGGTCACCCTTGTTGCGTTTTAACTCTTTTCCTTCACACCTCCATGCTAACGATTAAAACCCCAGACGTCACCTTCACGGTACCTACCGAGTGGCCAGAAGTTACCCTCAAACAGTTTATTGATCTGAGTAGTCGCAGTGCCAAACTCGTCAATTCGGATTTAAATGAAACACAGATAGGATCAGCTTATAAACGACAGGCGCTGGAAGTGCTGGCCTCAGATGCTAATGCCCTAATACAGGTAATGGCTGGTATCGAGGATGACACCATCGACCGAATGCCATTTCTAAGTCAGCCACCCGATTTTCTCTCCTTACCCGTCCCGGAAGTTATAGCGGGGGTAAAGCCTCCCCAGGAGCTAGGTATGTGCACGCTGTTTCAGAAGTGGACCGTAGACGAGTTTGTCAATGAGTTGGCTGACGAGGAACTATCGGTTAATTATATGACCATGGCAGTATCGATACTATCGGTTTATCTCTATCCTGCCCTGATGAATGCCCGCTTGTCGGATCGAAGTCAGCTCACGGAAATAACCGCTCAGATCGAAGCACTGCCTGTTACGGAAGCCTTGCCGCTGGCCCATTTTTTTTTGACCAACTATCGAAGCTCGACGAGTTCTGGGCAGACCACCTTCATTCTCAGCCACCCAAAACAGCCTTCGAAGACCTGGCGGAGTCGATGGTTCCTGAACTGGAAGCCTATAAAGAATATGCGTTGGTATCGGCCGTGGCTGCGCACCGGGGCATCTCCTTTGAGCAGGTAGAGCAGCTCCCTTATGGTAATTTTATGGCCTCGATTGGCTATCTTCATCACCAGGCCCGCTATCAGCATGAGATCCAGTCGTTGATGAAACAGCGAAACGGGCATTGACCTGGTTCACCTATCCCAAAATCATGTTTACCTATCTATCCCGCCTTATTCGCCAGCATCGGCTGGTCCGACAGATTAAAACTATGCACCCCGACTTAAAGCGGCTCTCTGGAATGGCCTTGATCCGACGGTTTATCGATAACCGGCTGGCTGATCAGTTGCGGCAGGAGCAGCGCTTCGAGGCCTCGCTACGCAATCCGGCCCTTTTCGGGGGTTATATCCAGTATCCAACCCCTCAGCCGGAACTACTCCAGCAGGCATTGCTTTTTGTGGAGGTGAAACCTAAACAGGATGTTGAGGCTAAATTAAATACCCCGCTAAAACTCGTCAAGGCCCCCAACACCAGACAGGTGATCGTCGGTCTAAGTCCACTGGGCAAGGCCGTAAAATCGGCCAACCTGTTTCAGAGGTGGCTGACCGAACTGGAGAACCAGGGCGATCAGTGCGAAGAAGACCCGGCCATGATCGACTATTTACGTATGACGGTAGACTTCTATAAGCTGGAGGTTCACCGACTAACCCAGCAGCGAAGCAGGTAGCGGTTTCGGCTTTAAACAGAAGGCATAATGAATCGTATCTCCACTACTCAGTACATAGCGGAGTCAGTGATAATTTTAAGTAAGGCAAACAGCCGCCATCTGCTTAGGTGTCGGCTGTTTCGTTGACTACTCTAACTCCTTTCACCAACAGTCAAAACCCTGCCATCCACAACATGCAGTTGAGCAAGCCCTGGCCTTACTTTCGGTTAGTTCACCATGTCCAACCTTTCGGTCATGCATAAATCCTTAATCAACCGCAATGTCTTAAGGCTGGACTTATTGCCGCCTTTAGCTCCACGCATAGCCAGAGTTATACAGTTTCGCAGAGTTTTGGAATTGGTCCAATGGAAAGAGTACTGAGCTGTTTGAGGTTGTTGTTGGGACCCATAGAAGTCAATAAGTTCCTCAAAATCGCGCGTCATCATTAGTAGGTTGTTTTAACTATATACTTTTATTAAGTATATAAATACTTTCAATATGAAATTAAGCAACACCATTTAGACTGAAAAATTACGATATGGTAACAAAAAAAATGCTAACTCTAAAAGAATCAGCATTTCTACACATAATTAAACGATATCCCTCTATGAATAGCCAACGAAGCTCGGCACGTTGTCATTTCACTTGTCAGCTTGCTTTTATAACCACTAACCAATTAAAAGGTTGTTAACGCCTATTAGTATTCAAGTCAACTCCCAATTCTTACGTAAGGCTTGCACCATTTCTCGCAATTGCTCGTAAGTGGACTCTAAACCTCCAGCTGTGTATGTACTAAACAACGCTGATCTCACCAGAGCCAGCGTTGTTTAGTACATACACAGCTGGATTGCTGATACATGGGGCAATCGCATGGCTTAGACGATAAAAAAGAAGGCACCGAGAAGGTTAGGATCCTGAAACATATTGGGCTAGAGCGACTCACGAAGCTCCAGGTCCAGCCAGTTACAAGCTATTGATCACCCGTACATAGACATTGTTGTTTAAAAGTTCAGCCAAGTCATCCTTCACGTTTACAGTGATATGATCCGTACTGCCCGAATTAGCCGTTGTCCGGGTAATGCTGAAGCCTAAACTCGATTTGCCTCCCCCGCGGATAAAGGCTCCCAGGTTCATCGTCAGCGTCAACTGACGTGCTCCCACTGACTGACTCACTTTCCACTGTCCATTTGTCACTACTATGGGATTGTGATCTCCGCCCGACACATTGATGCTAGTGAGAGTAGGGGCAAAGGCAAGGGTATAGCCAACGGGAACGGTAATGGTGAGCTGCACATTGCCCGTGGAGGTGGGCAGGCCAGCTACCTCAAACACATTCACCACGAAATTACCCACACTGCCTGGGGCTGCGAAGTTAGCCTGAGGTAAGTCCAGGTTAGAACCGATGACTAAGTCGCCCTGCTGGGTAACGGGTGGGGTCGGCTCATTGCCAATGAAGAGCGTATTGCGGAAATCATGTAAGACCGTTTCGAGTTGATAGCCTGTACCTTTATCACCAACCGGGCGCACAGATAACCGATACCTTCCTGGTGATACACCCCCCGGTGCATAAAAACGTAAATACCCATAATCACTGAAGCCAGGATTGGCATAATCTGAACTATCTGTGATGGTAAGAGCAGACCAGGAGGTGTCAGTAAAATCACCACTATCCAACCGCTCCAACCGCCCTTCGACGGGCGAACTTGCCCCAACTAACAGGAAAAAATTGTGCAACGACGATTCATACCGATACCCGACCCGCTGTAGACTGCTAAACACGGTGCCGCTCGTAACTGCTTGCCAGCCTGCGTCGGTCCGAATCGTGTCGGCTGAAGGAGTGAATGGAATTGACTGACTGAAAAACAAGTCTGTCAGGCTCTGATTCCATAAATTGGCCACACGCACCAGGCCCTGACCGCCAAAATGAATGTCATCCACGCGGTTGTCGGGACCAATCAACCCATCGGTTGCCGGACCCGCATACACATCGGCGACCTCGTTACTTAACCGGTTCTGAGCCGCAATCACCTGGCCATTGGTTGCCCCTGAGATATAACTAGCCCGCGAGACCAACCAGGCCAGACGGCTATGGCTCAGTTGCTGACGACTTTTCGTGATCAGCGAGTTGACATTGTTGAAGTACGTCTGTTCAGATATACCGCTGTCGCTTTCACCCTGATGCCATAAGATCGCCCGCATACCCAGCCGACTAATGTAGTATAAGAGTGTAGCACTGACTCGCTGATAGGGGAGGGTGATGGGTGCTGCCGCAGCGCTGTTAGCCCACTCGGTACTGTTACTGCCTCCCTGGGCGGCCCCCAGAAACAGGATCGGCACATTGAGTCGTTTGGTCAAACTATCACCCAAAATTCCCCAGAGATAGGGCGCATTGGATGGTCCAATGCTGGCTCCTGCACTGACATGGCTGAACAGAAAAGGGAATGTCTGAGTGTCGATCTGGTCACGCTGGAAGAAGTCGATGCAGGAGACTCGGTCGTCGATGGCTGGTGGGACATCGGTGGCGATTCCCCCCTGGGCATTGGATTGTCCTGCAATGACGAACACCTCCCCAACGCCAACTCGGTTAACAGCGGTATCAGCAACCACTGTATTGGCTGATTTGGCTCGTATCTCAAGTCGATACCAACCGCCCAAAGCTGGTAGCGTTCCTCTAAATGTTTGATCATTGTTGACGGTAGCCACGAGCGTCCAGTCACTAGGCGTACCTTGTCCTACCACCATAGGTATGAGTCGGGCTTCGATCGTTGCGGCTGTTCCTGGGGCTTTACCGGCGATAGTAAGTTGAGCCCGATTGGCGGCATTTCGTTGAATGACCGACCGGGTCATGGGGGAGTTAATGATAAACTGAGCCTGGAGAAGGTAGGGTACTAGGCACAAAAAGAATGCTCGGCAACTAGTTTTAATCATAACGTATTAAGTAGAATCTGTTTAGTCAAGGAGTAGTGTGCTCCTACTGGAGTCCACTACTAGATAGGCGTTTGCTTCTCAGCTAACGCCTTTACCAGTGGCTTTAGCCCGTCAATCTCTTTTTGTTACTGTTGGCTATTCTGTGCTCTGACAGCCACCTTTTCAACGGGCTTAGGTTGGTAGGAATCCATGCCAGTTGTACTGGTTGGGCTTACCTCCGGAGCCTCCCTGAACCAACCCCACTCCTCGAGTCTGGCGAAAAAGACCTCAATGAGTAACTGGCTTTGGGTTGGTTTGGCGGAATCCAGAAGGGGTTTAACGCGGAGCGGATTTGCCAGCACATACACCTGACCAGGGGCACCAATTGGGCCGAACTCCTCAGGCTCTAACCGGTAGGGTAAGCCGTAGACATACTGAGGGCGTTTCTTGACCCATTGATCGGGCCCTAGTTGATAGAAGCTTTGACGGGATGGATTGTCGTACAGATGAAAGCGAAGCAGATACTTCATAGCGTGAATTGAAAGGAATCAGGGTATGGATTCCAACGAAAGCTAAGGGGTTGCAAATCGCTTAAATTAGTTAGATAAAGGTCCGCTAGCCTTCTTCGAGGCGAAGAAGAACGAAAAATGGCGCCTCTAGTGGAACCCCATCAATAAACCGGGTAAATGTTCAGGCGCCAATTATTGCCCTCTGACCAGGTCGTTATTACCAATATAGTGAGTGGGCAGACTTGGTCAGGTTATCGGATTAGTACGGAGAAGCCCAGTGACCCGTTGCTCTGGAGAAGCAGGTGGAATATGATTTGTTATGAAAGGTAGTGGAAAGTGGGCCATCAACTTTAGGCGCTCAAACAAATCCAATAGTTTTGTGAACTCGCTTTTTTTATTTAGTCATCTGCGTGAAGAGCCAGCTCAAACTGCTCGAGCACCCTGGAGATCCGGCGCCGAGCAATTCCTAATTGCCGATTGTCCTGCATGGTCAGGCTGGCCACGAATCGACTAGTTTTTAGCCAGCTCACTACATAGGCGGGATTGATCAATGCCTGTTTACTAATCCGAATGAAGCCAGGGTAGTAGGCCTGACACCACTTGAGTGTATGGCTCAGTAGCACCCTTTTGTGAGTAGTCAGGTGCACGATGCTGTAATTATCATCGCCCACGATGTAGAGGATTTGCTCGGCGGTCAGTTTGTTTTTCCGCATGTTGACAACAACGTTTGATCTAAAAAAACAGACCTTAGCTACCAAGGAAATTAGCCGTATATCTGTGGATAAATAGCTAGAGAGAGAGGATTGAGCGAATAGACTTATAGGGTTTGCTCTGACCAATCTTCGCTGAGCGGGGCAAACATACTCTGAAGCTGCTCGCAGAGCTGGGAATTCGGGGAGGCAAAATAGAATCCATTGGCCTCTGCATTTAAAACGATGTCAACCTGCGACCAGTCAATAGTGGGTGCCTGTTGAATGAGTCGTTCCTTGACTTTTTGGGCAAGTTGATCATGGATAAACTGATTAAACTGCCGAAGGCATTCTTGGGGGTCTACCATAGGATGGTGGGTACGAATATACCGTTGAAATAAGCAGCATTCAATAGCAAGCTCAAGCTACTTTATTTAGCCGAAATTCCACAACGGAATTGATTATTGGGCGATTAACCGCTTAGGAAAGCACATATTTTCCGCTATTGAACTTAAGATCTCTCCCCTTTGAATCGATCAGGCAGCCGTAGACTTAAGATGGCTGTTGATCGAGCTTGAAGACTAATCCGCCTGTAGTGATTCTTTCATTAAGGCGAGCACATTGCCCGTCTCCGAGCAAATGCCATCCACTAACTCACCTACCCACTTCAACTCAAATTGATCCAGATGTTCGACCCTATGGGCTAGTTGAGCTAAGATAGGCATACCGGCACTCAAAGCAGTGCCATTGAGTTTATGTCCAGCTGATTTTAATCCCGCTAGATTTTTATCCTCTGCTTGTTGGATCAGCGTAGACAATGAGCTAATAAGTTCACTTTCAGCCACTTCCATTAGCGTATTCAGAAAGTCCAGATCCTGACCGGCTATCGATTTTAATATCTGGACATCAAAATGGGCAGTAGGTTCATCAGTCGTATCAATCTCCTGCCCATCAACAGGGTCTGTCGCCAGCCATTTTTGCAACAACGAAGCCATCGATTTTTCCACAATCGGTTTGGTGATAAAGTCATCCATCCCCGCTGCCAGACACTTTTCCCGCTCGCCTTTTACCGTACCAGCCGTCAGGGCAATGATCGGAATACGACGTCCCTGTTCCAGCTCCCGAATGCGTTGGGTCGCTTCGTACCCATTCATAACGGGCATCTGAACATCCATCAGGACCAAATCGGGTTTCTGCTGTTGATACATGTCTATCGCTTCCTGCCCGTTAATAGCCTCCCAGATCTGGGCATTGGGGATTAACTTGGTTAAGAAGGTTCTAGCCAATAACTGGTTTACCTTATTGTCTTCAACCAGCAACACCTTCATGACATGGGTACCCACCTGAGTCGACGGATCATCTATCTCCATAGGTAGTGGCTGCTCATGCTGTCGGTCCAGTCGGGATAAAGCCCGGAACAAGTCCGTCATTTTGACTGGTTTGACCAAACGCTGGTTAATGGCTAACGACTCACTCGCCTTGATCAGGCGTTCGTCATCCGCTGAGCTATGCAGCAGAATAATGGCTTGCTTGTCGGTGGCCGACGAAAAATTAGCCCGGATCTTCTCAATGGTTTCCAATCCATCCATATAGGGCATATGGTAATCCAACAGAATCACATCGTACTGCTTATTTTGGGCCAGTAGCTGGAGGGCCTCAAAACCGTTGCTGGCTTCCTCAACGCTAATATTGCGTAACAAAAACATTTGCCGTAAGATCAGCCGATTATGCGCATTGTCATCCACAATCAATACATGCTTGATTTGGTCGATACCTTGCCAGTTGATGGGGTCACCTAGCTCTGTTTTTAGCCGCACATCGAATGAAAAACAGCTTCCTTCGCCAGGGGTACTAACCAACTCCAGCCGACTGTCCATCAAGCCTAGCAGCTTATTAGAGATCGTTAATCCCAGGCCGGTTCCGCCGTATTTTTTGGTGGTAGAAGCATCTTCCTGAGAAAAAGCGTCGAAGATCCGTTCCTGCATCTCCGGCTTAATGCCAATGCCGGTATCCCGTACCTCAAAGTGAAGCGTAACATACTCCTGGACTGGATCGGTTAACGGATTGATTTTTAGCTCGATCTCTCCCTTCTCGGTGAACTTGACCGCGTTGCTCAGCAGATTCACCAGGATCTGTTTCAAGCGCACCGAGTCAATATAAATAAATCGGGGCAAATCGGCGGGCAGATTCAGCAGCACTTCAAGCCCCTTGTGTTGGGCCTGATAGGTAATGATATCGGCGGCCTGGCTACTGATTTCGTAGATATCGACCTTCTCGACGGCCAGTTCTAGTTTGCCCGCTTCGATTTTGGAAAAATCCAGAATATCGTTGATGATGCCTAACAAGGCATTGGCCGATTGGTCGACAATGGAGAGGTACTGGTGCTGGGTTTCATTAAGTGATGTTTTCAGCACCAGATCGGTAAAGCCAATCACCCCGTTCAGTGGCGTTCTGATTTCATGGCTCATATTGGCCAGAAATTCGGATTTTGCCACACTGGCCTGTTCGGCGAGTTGTTTAGCTTTTTTCAGTTCATCTCGTTGGCGACAGGATTCGGTAATATCCTGGGTAAACATCATGATGCCCCCAATTGAACCGTCAAACTGGTACCAGGGCCTGATTTCCCAGCGAAGGTATTGATCATGGTTCCAGCCCGCTGGTCGGTGGATGTATTCATCACTCTTTTCTACGGCTCCATTAAGACAGCGCTCAAAGACGGCCTGCCACTCAGCCAATAACTTCGGCAGTAGCTTAGAGCCAACGATGTCCTGTTGCAGTTTGTAATCTTCTTTCCAGCGGTTACTCACTGCCAGGTAAGTCATCTGGCGATCAAACATAGCTACGGCCGCCGGTGCATGTTCAACAAAAGCCGCCAGTCGTAATTTCTCATTGACTAAGGCCTGTTTCGCTTTTTTCTTTTCGTCAATATCCTGAAAAGTACCGTACAGGCGCTTACAGGTTCCAGAGTCAAATTCAGCGGTTCCTACTGCCCGTACCCATAGTTCTTTCCCTTTCGCTGTTCTAATAGGTAATTCTAAATCATAGGCTTTTTGTTCATGAATTGCCCGGTCGACAGCATCCAGAATCCGTTTCTGATGTTCCCCCTGGAAAAAGGATATAGCCTGATCAAAGGTTGGTATATAGTCAGTAGGCACTTCATGAATCGCTTTGGTAACCGATGACCAATAGACGGTTTGCCGGATAACATCCACTTCCCAAGTACCAATGCGGGCCACCTCATTGGTCTGCTCCAGCATTTGCTTATTCCACTTTAAATCGATCTCTAGCTGGTGCCGACGGGTAATATCAATGGCATTTCCAATTACGTAGGAGTCCCCATTCAACTCCTGTTCCAGAATATTGGCAAATAACCAGATTTGGAGCGATCCGTCTTTATGAAGCGTATGCATGATTCCATGAGCTCGACCGGTTTGACGAATGGTGTTCAGATAAACCTCAAACCCAGCGTGCTGCTCCTGGGGAACGACATCTTGTAACCGATGGCCAATTAGGTCCTGGGGTTCATAGCCTAAGGCCTGAGCGCCGGCTGTATTAACCGACAGTAAGGTGCCCTTCAGGTCATGAATGCACATGAACCCCTGGGAGTTTTCGAAGAATGAGCGGAATCGCTTCTCCGACTGAAAGAGTTGAACCTCTTTTTGTTTTTCCTCTGTCACATCCCGGGCAATGGCAAACAAATAGCCCGTAGCCGCTTCAGGCGTTGCCACCCATTGCAGGTACCGATAGGTTCCGTTTTGACACTGAAAGCGGTAGGTAAAGTTGACTGCCGATTGGCCAGTTGCTATCTGATTGATTTCTTGTTCGAGAGCTGGCCGGTCATCGGGATGGGCTAAGTCGAAAAAAGAAGCAGTCAATAAATAAGCTTCATCCCAGCCCAAGACTTGGCAAAAGGCCGGGTTTATTTTTTTTAGGTGCCCCTGCTGATCGGCCACGAAGATCAAATCATTCGACACGGTAAACAGATGCTCAAAATAGATCAGCTCCTGTTGCTGTCGATGCGCCACAATCCGCTCAATCGCCATCTCAGCTAGTAGCTTGAGGGCTTTTTGCTGAGCCTCAGTAAGTTTTTTGGGCACTTGATCCATGATACAGAGCGTCCCTAGAGCAAACCCGGCGGGATCCGTCAGGGGATAGCCGGCATAAAAGCGAATAGCCGGATCGGCCGTGACTAATGGATTTTGCTTGAAGCGAGTATCGTTCAGCGTATCTTCTACTTCGAGCAGGTCACCGTCCAGGATGGTGTACTGGCAAAAAGCAATATCCCGGCTAGTTTCTTTGACGTCAAGTCCTACGCTTGATTTGCACCATAAGCGCTGCTTATCGATCAGGGAGATTAGGGAGATGGGTACCTGACAAATCAACGATGCTAGCCGAGTCAGTCTGTCGAATGCCTCTTCCGGCAAGGTATCCAGAATCTGATATCGGTATAACGCTTCTAAACGCTGATGCTCATTTGATGGAATAGACATAGGCTATGCTCGCTAAATACTTTAGTCAATAAAACTACTAAACCAGCCTATAAAAGTTTCTACTTATTGATATTAGTTAATTAAATGGTAAGATATATGAATAGTTTTTGCTTTATCGTTAATAAATAGTCCATGTTTGGCAATTATAAAAGTGAATTAGCTCGTTGGCATAGGACTGCGTTTACTTTCATGCGCTAGCAGGTGGTTGAACCTAGCTGTTGTAGCCAGCTTACACTGACTAGCCTATCAAAGCTAGTATACTGAAGTGGTGCGGTTTAGCGGCACATTGAATTGGCAAGTTTTGCTGGATAGTAGGGGCATCTGCCGTTTCATACCAAATCCGTTACTCAACCGTATCTCTCGTTGTTTCAGTACTTTTTATGATACCATTCACTTAGGCAACGGATAATTAATCTCTCCAGCCTTCGGGTTTATAGGGCGTTCGACTATCACTCGAAACACAAACCGCAGTGGGTGGACGATCCCGACCCGATGGGGGTTCATCGACAGGGCCACGAGCGTTCAGGGCGAAAAATAAGCCAGGGGCAATCCCACTCGCATCGGTTCGGCTTAACCAGTACCGAACCGAAGAAACACTTGATACGGTGAAGTAACCAACCACGGCTTCATTGGGCTTGGCTACATTCTGCACGTTGCCCACTAACAAAGCAGGCTGTCCACCTGCCAATCCGCCTGACGTCTGGCTTTGCTCCTGGAGTTGATTAAAGTAGTCGTACGCCTGTTTGGTTAAGGAGCTTTGGCGAAGCTCAACCAGGCAAGGCTCTTTGGAGTACAGAGGCACCCGACCAATCAGTAAGCCCTTGACCGGATTTCCATTGCTATACTTATCCGTGAACAAAACTAGTTCATGACTATAGAGAATTTCCCAACAGGCCGTTCGGCAATTGTAATCAAAACTAGCCGTGAAGGATGAATTTAGATTGGTACTGACACAATCTTCGATTAAGTTGCCTTGGGCATCCCTGACCTGGTAGAAGCCTCGATTGCAACTGCGGCACCACTCCTGGCGCTCCCAATCCATCCAGTCCCACCGGTAATAATTGGGTTGATCGGCCTGGTCGGTAAAGTCCACGTAGAAATCATGAGCGGCTGAGTAGGTATTATTTAAACGCTCTGTTGCGCTTAAACTAGTGGGATTAAATAGGGCTCGAACTTGCCCAATCGGCGCCACTGGCTGAAGTAGCTCAGGGGTGGATTCGTAATGGGTACCATCGGCTAAGGTGAACTTGAGTTGGTAAACATGACCGACTTGGCCCTTGAAGTCAGCGGGTAGTTGATAGCGACCATCCGTGGTTTCTTCGGCCATCACGACCTCAACGGAATCAACGACTAGCTGAACGTTGGCCTTGGTGAGGGGTACATACCCGAATCGACCAGTGAGTCGATCCGATTGGGAGCGATTCAGTCGAATAACCTGTGTTTCGGCTTTATCAGTAAGGGTACAATCCACAATTAGGACATTCAGCGAGCTATTGATGGTTGACTCAACTGGGTCCACACAGGTAAGCAGGCTGAAGCCAACACTTAAACAAATCAACAACTTCACCGTCCATGAGTGCATAGCTACTAAAAACAATTCCTCCTGTAAAGGAGAGTAATGGAATAACTTACTTTGATGCCTATTAGAGGTGTCCCAAACGTATCAGTCTTTGGCTCAAACGGGATAGTCTGTGGCGGCCAGTAGAGCTATATTTGAGAAGCCTAAGTAGTATCTTGGTGTTTGTTTTTCTCTTGCATTCTGACCATGCCGCGATTGATACTAATTTATTTGCTTTCCTGTCTAATTATTAGACCAGTCATCGCCCAAACCAAAAAGATTGACAGCCTGCGGGCGGTGCTAGCTAAACATCCCCAGGCCGATACTGTCTACGTAAATCAACTTAATGAACTGGCAGATGCTTTACGATTTCGAAAAAGGGGCTATGATACCCTGAGAGTACAGCAGAGTGACTCAGTGCTCAACCAGGCTTTTGAACTAGCCAAACGACTCAAGTACCTCAACGGACAAGCGCGTACCTTGGAAAATATGGCCTGGAGCTATATGGTCGCATCTAACTATCATGTTAGCAATCCTAAGAAGAGTCAAGCTCTTTTGAAGCAAGCCCTAGCACTCGCACAACGAAGTCGAGCAAAAGAACTTCAGCTGGACATCCTAAGCGATTTAGGAGCTTACAATGTGGATACGGCCAACGCCATACGTTACAACCTACAAGCCCTAGCCTTGGCCAAAAGATGGAACATGCCGAGTCGAGTGATCGATATATTGATGGGTATTGGTTACCAGTATGATAATCGAAGCAACTATACGCGGTCGTTATTCTACTTTTTCCAAGCCCAAAACCAGGCTCAGCGGGCACAGGATACTACCCAGCAGGTCCGGGCTTTAGTTCGTATTTCCAGTATCTATAGCAGCCTAACAGATTATGAGCAGGGATTACAGTATGCCCAACGAGCTCAGCGATTAAGAGGGGCACTGGCTTTAGTAGACCAACAAAATGTTGAGGTGAATCTGGCTAGAAGTTACGCTGATCTTGGCCGTTATCCACAGGCGATCGCCATCTATCAGAAGCTGTTAAAAGGCATTGACCCGAACAGCTTCCGGTTAAAGTCATTTATATTTAATTCATTAGCCGATTTATACCAACAAGTGGGTAACTTACCGCAGGCATCCCACTACGCACGTCAGGTAGTTGCTATGGGGAAGCAATTTCGAGTAGACGTTTTCCTAAGGGGTGCCTATCTTACCTTATGTCGAACTTATAGCCAGACCCACCAGACCGACAGCGCTCTTTATTATGGTCGGCAAGCACTTATAATCGCTGAACAATATCGAGACAAGGAAACCACACGTGATGCTAGTCAACTTTTAGCTGATCTACATGCCCAGCTTCATGAGTATGATCGTGCCTATAGGTATCAAAGCCGCTACATTAACCTGAAAGATAGCCTCAACAATGAAGACGTCACCCGCAAGGCCACAGCCATGCGGTTTACTGATCAGATGAGCCGTCAGCAAAGCCAGATTACTTTATTAAATAAAGATAAGCAACTCCAGGCCGAGGAAGTCCGTCGTCAACGCCAATTACTCTATGCCTCTCTCGCTATACTCGCCTTGATCGGTGGCCTGTTGGCCATACTTTACCACAATAACTTTCAAAAGAAGCGGGCCAATGCTTTACTCCAACGCCAAAAACAAGAAATTCAGCAGCAACAGGACAAAACCCAGCAGAGCCTGACCGAACTGAAAGCGACCCAAACTCAATTGATTCAAAAAGAGAAAATGGCCTCTTTAGGTGAGCTGACGGCGGGTATCGCCCATGAGATTCAGAACCCTTTAAACTTCGTCAACAACTTCTCGGAAGTATCTATTGAAATGATTGAGGAGTTGAAAGAAGAAGCCCAGGCCGGACATATCGAGGACGTACTAGCCATCGCCGACGACCTCAGTGGCAACCTCCAGAAAATCAACCATCACGGCAGTCGAGCCAGTAATATTGTTAAAGGCATGCTCGAACATTCCCGCACAGAAACAGGTGAAAAACGACCTACTGACCTCAATGCCCTGGCCGATGAATATCTCAAGATTGCCTATCAGGGGCTTAGGGCCAAAGACAAATCGTTCGAGTGCACTCTGGTGACTGAGTATGACGCTGACTTGGGACAAGTCAATGTAGTCCCCCAAGAAATTGGGCGTGTCCTATTGAATCTGTATAACAACGCCTTCTATGCCGTCAGAGAGCGCCAGCAGCACGCTGATTCATCCTACTTGCCGACCCTAACGGTTACGACCGAAAAGACGCCAGAAAGCGTTCAGATTCGGGTCGCTGACAACGGTACAGGCATACCTGAAAGCGTGAAGCAGAAGATCTTTCAGCCTTTTTTCACCACCAAGCCCACGGGTGAAGGGACCGGATTAGGCTTATCACTGAGCTATGACATCATCACCAAAGGGCATGGAGGAGCGCTTCGAGTTGAGAGCCAAGCGGGTGAAGGGACCACATTTGTTATTGAATTACCCCAAAGGCAAAAATCTGATTTTTAGGCGTAACCTCGTCTCCTGAAACGCCCATATTCTGAAGCAGACTCCTGGTGTTATAAATCCAAATAATTAAAAATAGTATCTTTGTTAACCTTGATAATCAAGGTTGTTGAAAAGAAAATGGGACGGCAAAGGCCACGCTCGAGCGTGGCCTTTGCCGTTATGAGATAGACTACTAAGTCGCTTAATAATGCCGTCTCACTAATGAGCCTTTAGTAAACAGACGTTTAGAGGTGAACTCTTAGACCTCTTCTGGGAGGCTATTCGCTTCGTAAGGACTTGACCGGATCTAATAAGGCCGCCTTGATGCTTTGAAAACTAATGGTCAATAGGGCGACGCCCATCGCCAGCAAGCCAGCCAACAGGAACACCCAGCCACTTATCTCAATGCGATAGGCAAAATCACTTAACCATCGATTCATCACATACCAACCTAACGGACTAGCCACCACAATGGCCAGGGCGACTAGTTTGAGAAAATCACTCGCTAGTAACGTTACCACACTGGCTACGGAGGCACCTAATACTTTGCGAACACCGATTTCCTTGGTCCGTTGTTCAGCCGTGAAGGAGGCAAGTCCTAGTAAACCCAGGCAGGAAATAAAGATGGTGAGTAAGGCAAAAATAGTGGTCAGCTGATTAATCACCTGCTCACTCTGGTAGAGCTTCTGATATTGTTCATCAACAAAATAGTAAGTAAATGGAAATTGGGGCTCCATCTGTTTAAATACCTTCTCCAGGCTGGCAAGAGCCTGCCTGGTTTGACCGGGCTTGGTTTTGACTAAAAATTTTCCCCAATCCAGCTCTTCATGAAAGAGAAGAACTAAGGGCTCAATGGGCTCATGCAACGATCGGATATGGAAATCTTTTACTACTCCAATAATGGTTCCGTGACGACCTAAAGCGGTTAGCGGTTTACCAAGCGGTTCTTTATAGCCGATCTGCTTGAGTGCTGATTCATTGATAATAAACGCGTTCGAATCGGTTGGAAATAGGGGCGAGAAGTCACGACCTTGTAGGAGTTGAAGTTTCATCATCGCCAAGAATCCATGCCCAACCGTATTATGAATGAAGACTTCTCGGGTATTCGGATTTTTACCAGCCCAGTCTATATCATAGGCATGAGCCCCCATTTGTGAGGGAGCGGAAGTAACCCGACTGATGGCCTGTATACCTGGCATACTGGCCAGTTGTTGTTTAAAAGCCTCATATTTCGTTCCTAAATCACCAACGACTTGAAAATAAATTAAATTCTCCCGGTCATAGCCTAGGTTTTTGGTTTGTACATAGTGTATCTGTTGAGAGACGATAATCGTGCCGATAATCATCAACATCGATAGCACAAACTGAAAAACAACCAGCCCCCGGCGGAATAATTGCGCTTGTGGGCTAAAACGCAACGTGCCTTTCAATACTTTGATGGGCTGTAAAGCGGACAAAAATAAGGCTGGATAGCTGCCGGCCACTAACCCTGTAATGACGAGCAGACTGGCTATTCCTACCCAGAATAGAGGCTGTAAGAGGGGTAAATTAATCTGCTTGCGTGTTAATTCATTAAAACTAGGCAACAGCAAGGCAACCGCGACCAAGGCAACCAGTAGGGCTAAGAACGTTACCAGCATGGCTTCACCCACAAACTGAACACCCAACCAGAAACGCAGGGCTCCAATCGTTTTACGAATGCCCACTTCTTTGGCTCGTTTGGCCGAGCGAGCCGTGGCTAAGTTCATAAAATTGATGCAGGCAATTAATAATAGGAATAGAGCCACAAAGGAGAAAATGCGAACATAGCCAATACGTCCCCCATCGGGTTGACCATCTTTGAAAGTGGAATGCAGATACATCTGATCGAAGCGTTGCAGCCCTAATTCGACATGAAAGCCACCACCATCTCCTTCGTGGAGATACGCTTTTAAGAAGTCTTTCAACTTAGCCTCTACCTTCACCGGATCGGCATTGTCTTGCAGATCAATGAACGTGGCGGGGCTACGATTGATCCAGGTTTGTAGCCAATCAACGTCCTGGGTATGCGCTTTCCAGTTCGACAGAAAATCAAATTGAAGCGAGGAAGTAACGGGTGGATTTTCAAACACGGTGCTTATCATCAGATCCCGCCGGTTATTGTAGCGAACGATTTTACCCATTGCCGCTTGAGGACTGCCAAAGAAGATGGTGGCCATCTTACGGGAAATGGCAATTTTGGTTGGATCGTTGAGGGCCGCTCGTGCGGTTCCTTGTAAAAGGGGAAAACTAAACATGGTGAAAAAATCCTCGCCCGCACTGGCTCCCTCGATATCCACGATTTTGTCCCCGACTTGAAAAGTGGCTGCATGCTGACGGTAGCTACAGGCGTATTTTACCTCGGGCACGGTGCGTTTTAGTTCCTGCGCTAACAAGCCGGGCGTCCAATGACCCGCCTGAACCTTTCCTTCCGAAAAGACCCGTTCATAGACACTATATAATCGGTCGCGGTTAGCATGAAATGAGTCGATGCTGCGTTCATCCTGGACCCATAACCAGATGAGCAGACTACAGCCCATGCCTAAGGCTAAGCCTAGAATGTTGATGGCCGAAAAGGCTTTGTTGTGGGTAAGCGTACGCCAGGCGATGAGAACATAATTACGAATCATAGTTGGGCTTAAGTTAGAGGTGGTTCGAACCGGTCCGCCGGTGCGGTCGGTCCGGTGACCTTCCGGTTGAGAATAGGTAAAAGGGCGGATTAGCCGCAGGACCGCCAAGCAATACCACCATTGGGCTTTTGAGATGCCTCCTATTTTTACCCAATAGGCGTACATTTCCAACAAATCGCCTTGCAATTCATCTTCCATGCCGGTGGGACTGAATCGGTTCAGTAACCACTCGGCCCATTTCGGTGGCCCTGGGTGGCGATCGTTACGGCCACTTAAGCGCCCCATAGCTGTAGAACTGGAGTTGGAATTTGCTGCCACAATTGGCTGCGCATTTGCCGACACTCGATCAGCGCCCGCTGACCGGCTGTCGTGACGGTAAACAGGCGTTTCTGACGACCTCCCCGCTCGGCGGTGGCTCCGCCCATCTGCGAGGAAACGAGGCTCTTCTCCTCCAACCGTTGTAGGGTGGTGTGGACCGTGGGAAAGCTGATGCTGCGGGCCATCTGCTGGTCAATGGTTTGGGTAATTAAGGCACAGTAAGCCGATACCTGGAGGGCTGCTACGGTTAGCAGGACGACTTCTTCCAACTCCCCTAAAAATGCTCGTTTCATACTAGAATTGGTCGTGGCTATTATTAGTATAGGCTTTGTCGTACAAATACTCGGCCAACTTTTCAAAGTACGCTTGAATGCGTTTAGAGCTAGTTTTACCGAATCAAGTGAGAGTAAATTGTCCACTTTTGGACAAATGCCGTGCAGAAGCGGACAGTAGTTTAGTACCTCCTAAAACGCCCGTGGCTGTTGCACAACTCATTTTAGGAAAGGCTTTGCTCCTGATACCTATAACGTTCCCCGTAATATGATCCTAGATATGGCCGTAAAACAGGCCTGATTAAGGCCAATTCGCTAGCAAAAAAACGACCATTTAAGTTGTGCAACAACAACGCCTAATTTACGAAGTAGATATATGACTATTCCTTCGTCTCAGCTAGGAGCATTTTGTGAGGCGATTAATTTTCATTAACTGTCACCTCCGGTTAGTAGCATACAATTTGCTGTCAGCCATCTCGCTATGAGCTCTTTGATTCGCCTACAGTTTAACGAACCGCTTGATGAGCGTTCGATTCGCAAACCGCAATTCAGCCACATAGTGACCAGCGGCTAAATGGCCAAAATTAAAGACTTGGGACCGGGCCGTAGTCACCCAATAAGCACTTAACACTTGACCTACTACATTCAGAATGCGTAACTGGTAGGGCTTGTAACAAAGATCCGTAATCAGCAACTCGGCTTGATCTTGAACCGGGTTGGGGAAGAGTTTAATGTTCTGGCCCGTACAGCCATCGTCTTGATCAAACGCGCAATCCAGAGGGAGTAAACCATTAAAGTAGTGTTGCATGAAATTCGGCAAATCGTTCGCATCGCCCACCCGGCCAACTCCTAGCTCCGCCGTCTGCAGCTGCACATTACAAGCAAAGCCGGGCTCGTTCGGGCGATTGATTACCAGAATATGCTGACTACAGTTCGAACAGGGATCACTGGCCACGGGGTTGCTATAATCCGCTACACAGTAAAGACGACCATCGGGACCCAGTTGCAACGAAGCCGCGTAGAAGCCCTGACGTTGGGAAAGATTCGTCGTTGGGAAATTGGTCAGGGGGTTCTGGTCAATAATGCTGCGACCCGAACCAATGATCGTTTTTGGGTCGGCCGAACGCAAATCATATTGCCGGATATACTCCACGCCCTGATTAGGCTGGCTTGGACGCAGAACTTGCTGAGTGGTCAAGTAAAGCTTGGAGTTATCCGGGGAGAAAGATACCCCGTACTGCAAGCGCAGATCACCTAGATTCACGTAGTTGGTTAATCGACCCGTGGCAGGATTAAAGTCAAATAGATCAAAGGCATGGGGCTGGGTGGTCATTGATGAAGAAGCGACTTTATGCCCATCAGGCGAAGCTTTAAGCATGCCATAGACCGCTTGTCCTTGATAAACAGATCCAATCCGTAGCGTATCAGCCGGACCGATCCCTTGGGCCGTCACCGGATAAATCAAAAACGCATCGGTATTATACTGGTGAGTCAATACCCAATAGTCGTAGCCGTTCTGGTGAGGAATTGCCGTCAGACGTCCAGCCAGGCCTTGAGCCAGGGTAGAGTCTTTCTTAGCTGTGACCACGTCGCCTCGCCCTTCATCCAGGCCCATATCAATGATCGAATAGGTTAACCGGGCAAAGTCAGCGGGACCGGTGTTAGTGCGGTTTGTCTCGACCAGATGAAAGAAGTAATACTGGCTGGGCTGGCCAGGCACGGGCACAAACAAGGAGCCTTGACTGAGAGCACCCCGCCCGGCATAGTCGGTGAGCTGACCGTGGGGCATGAGTTGATGCTGACGATTCCAGATGCGGTAGCTATCGGTATAGAATAGGAGTTGTCCCGTCTGCGCATCCGACATGACGGCACTGCCATAATCACTGCTCATCTGGCCGTCCTGGAGGGCAATGGGTTGGCAGTTGACGTCAAAGCGAAGGCCAGCGTTCTGGCCAAAGTACCAGTGGTTGGCTTGTTTTTGAGCTACGCTCAGCGTATTGGCTAGTAGCCAGAGCAGCACTACACCGCGGATGTTCATCGGATCGATCAGGGATTGCACTCGTTATTGGCTCAACGTATGAACTATCCATTTTAGTAGGTAGGTCAGATCGTATCAACAAAATAAATCAAGGTAGACCTAGCAACTCTGCTCCTAAAATCACTACCTGCACGTCACCTAAACGTCCGGTTTTTAAAGCAAACGCATGCAGGCTCCTTTGTCTCGCTTGGGAGCGTTTATATGAGATAAATAATTCGTATCCATAAATCAGGAAAACCATCAACAGTTAGGTGGCTTCGTGATTTTCATACGTCAAGTATCGATGCCTGAATGCTAGGATACGATTAAATTCAAACGATACTCACCTTTTACAGTCAATGCCGATATACAACCAGAACCGGTTAACTCAACGACCTGACCTGCCTAAGGTTACGTTATTGGTTGCCTTACACCTTGATCGCTTACCCTGGTCTAAATCGATAAAAGCTTGAAAGTACTACTTACCTATACGCTGGTCGCTCTTCTCTTCCTAGGCACACTCGCATCGTGTCAAGAGCCCAACGTCCAAGCCCCTCGGTATCGACTCAAAAAGTCGACCACTAGTACGACCAGTAGTTCGTCTCCACTTAGTTATACCACTATTACCAACTACACCTATAACCAAGCCAATCAACTGGTGTCTACCCGGACCTTTACGGGCTCGACGTATCTATATGCCCAAGATGACTATTATCTGACCTATAATGACACGGGATTAGTAAGCCAGTCAGAGTGGAAACAGGACCCCGAATACCCAGGTCATACGCTCAATTTTTACAGGCGGTATTTGTATACTTACGATGCTCAGAATCGACTAATGGAGGTGAAAGCTAACAAAATTGTGCTTGATAAAGCGATGCTGGAGTATGAAGAGCAGTATGTATACGGGAGCGGGAAGTACCCCACTAAAGGCGTTCGTAAAAATTACAATGATGAGGGTACGCTATGGATGGAATTTACGGCCACCTATTCCTATAGCCAGGATAATGTGGTTAACGTGACGACAACTTACGCTACAGGCGGCCCTAGTAATACAATCCGTTATCAGTATGATACTCATCCCAACCCTTGGTATGGTGTGCTCATCAGTGGAGGGTATTCGGCCCATAATCTTAGCAAAAATAATCTATTGGTGAGCGGTCAGGTATATTCCTATAACGCCCAGGAACTGCCCATCAAAAAAGTACAGATAGATGGCAGTGGGCAAACCGACTATGAATACGAAACCTACTGAACTAGTTTAACACCTGAAATTGAGTGGGTCATGATCTAGGCTGACAATCTCTCACTTTTTTTTCAGTTCTCATTTTCTTAAAACGCCCGTTTGTCTGAGACAACCTGTCAACGATGATAATGACGCTATTAGAATAGGATTGCTGTCGCAACTTGCCAGTTCACGAATCAACGTTCCACTTTCAGTTAGGGGTTTAGTTAACGCTACACCCAAGGATTGCTTATCGACTCGCTAGCCATTGCCAAGTGAAGGAGTTGACGATCCCCTGTGGCGCTATAGACTGGCCAAGGCCTCCAGCTCTGTTAACGGTTTCAAGAGAGGCATAGTCGATTGCCCGCAACCTACGCTATTGCTACTCACAGTAAGTTATATGCCTGACATGGCTGCCTATTCTTTCAATAAGGAGGGGGTATGAGAGGACGCTGATCAACTGTCACCGTTTGAACCCAGTTAAGCCGACCATGGGCACGGCTTGAGCGAGTGCGGTCAAGGTGAAGATAGCGAAATCAATGCCTCTACGAACTTACTCCGTTTAGCGAGTCAGCCTTAGGGATGCGGTGTCTACTCTGAGGACTGGCTGCTGGATGAAGAATCTATTAATAATGCGTCCTGGGGCTTCTTTACGCCTTTCCTGAAGGTATCTTTAAGTAACCGTAAACAACGCTCTCATGCCCCAACTCCTGCGCATCCAACTCTATGACGATCCCAGTCGACAGACCTATACCCTACTACAGGCTGATGTGGTGGTGGAGGCCCCACCCCACTACAGCTACGGTCAACCCTTACTGATTGGCGACGATGCCGACGCTCCGGCCACCTGGCCCACCTATATCGTGGCTCACTTATCGCACATGAAAATGGAGCCCGATCCCGACCGACCCGGTAAGAAAAATCTCATCTACGAAATCTTTGTGGCCCGGCAAGTGGATTGGGAACAGTTTGACGAACCCACCAGCCTGTAAGCGATCGGTGGCAGACCTATAGGCGACCCAACTACGATCAGGTATCCACCAGCATAGCGGTCAACCATCAGCTTGACTATTCTTAGCTGGGTAAGAGTAGTCAAGCTAATCATCGGTAGGAATATTTTTGATGGCTCAACTCCGATGGTTACGGATGAGCAAAGAGGCCTCAAGCCAGCACGGATAAGGGATTGATCGAGCAAAGGGTCTATCCCATTCGTAGCCTCAACCGCGTTTACAAGTATTTTGACGGCTTTCGTCAGATCGTAAACGGCCTTAAACCAGCTTCTACTCCCCCTTTCAGGCTTTGAAAAGTAGTAGAAACAGGGGAACAGGGGAACAGGGTTCTATTGTAGTGGAACACCCCTAAATAGAAAGAAGAAGCTACCAAAAAGGGGTGTTCCACTATAATGTAAACCTGTTCCCCTCTTCCCCCTTTTTAGTGGATTTCATGGAGGCTAAACGTAGGATTTTTAGTACTGGGACCGAGCCTAAACGCCCATCCCCTGCTATAGGCGTACCTTTTTACATAGTCGGTAAACCGTCTGGAGGGGCATTCTTTTTCGGACATGCCCGCAAACTCCCGGTAATCGGCCAACAATTCAGGGCGCTTATAGACCTGGTTGGGCAGCAGGCCTGTTCCCCCGTAAGAAGTCATCCCGGTATAAAACTCATCACGCGTCGACTGTAAGTCGATGGAAGGTTTTTCGTCGGTCATTTCCGCGCACAGTCGCCCACCAGAGAGGGCGTAACGTAGTTAACACCCCAATCATGTCCAGGCTATAGCCAGTCTGACGACTACCGTTTAGCCGGACCGGATCGGATAAACGGTATTTCGGACTAAGTACAGCTGTTATACTTCGCTTTCGTACTATCTACTCTTCTATCGTTTCCCCATCGACACGGTAAGTAGCCTTGAGTCGTATCCCATTCGGCACGGTACCCAAACGTATAGTCTCCCGTATTATAAGCATAATTTAAGATCAATTATGCCGAGGTGAGCAATCGGACATCAAGTGCGCCTGATGAGGTATTGACAGGCCGAGGTGAGTCAATTCAGAATAGGATAAATCCGAGCCTCTTGGAGAAATAACAGCGAAAGAACAGTGTAAACTCCCGAAATTCGGTTGTATTTTTCCAATAAGTAAGCACACATGTATGGATAGACCAGGCAGAAACGGAGGTACGCTCCGTAGTTTCCAGAAAGGCCAGTCAGGTAATCGGGCGGGCCGCCCCAAAGGGTCACGCAACCGCTCGACGGTAGCCCTCGAACTACTTCAGATGAGTCAATCCATTGTCAATCCTTTGACTGGAGAGCGTGACTTATTGAGTGTCGAGGAAATTATAACCATCCTGCAGATCCGGGAGGCCTTCAAGGGAAATACCCGCGCTTACGTTGCGCTGATGGATTCGGCCTATGGTAAACCGGACAGGGCAGTCGACTATGGAAACCCGGTCATCAACCTGAGTTCAGCGAGTAACCCCAGCCTGTTAATCAGGGAGCAGCTTGGGGAACGTATCCATTTATTACAAACACGAATTGTTGAGTCCCAACCCCTCCTGGATTCATCTCGACATGATGTCGAGGTAGACAAACCCCAAAGCTGCCAAGACCAAAATCGGACAGGCAGTCGGGGATAATCTCGAGTCCAGAACAGATCAGCAAATCCAGGACGAACTTAGGGAGTTACGTGCCCGGCGACTCGCCAGAGCGGCCCCTAGTTTATGAGGTCAATTTTGATCAATAACAGGAATAGAACAGGAATAAAATCCTAAAACGGGCCAGGTCAAATCGACCCCGAAAAAGCCTCGTCCAGGCCGGCCGAATCGCCACTACTGAGCCGATCTATTTTGAGCAATAACAGTGATAAAACAGTGATGAAATAGGGATTTTGGCTCACCTCATATCGATCGCTACACCCCTACCAAGAGACCTTTAAAAGGTGACTCCAGCTTGGGCAATAACAGGAATAGAACAGTAATAAAATACCAAAAACGGGCAGGTCGGATGGGTCGCAGAAAAGGTCTTTTGAAGACCCTGCGGAGGCCTCAACTCAGAGCAGTCACTAATCAGAAATAACGGAATAAAAACGGAATAAAACGCCCTTTTTGGATGTCGAACAGAGGGCATGATTAAGCAGATCCATTCGGGCGTTTTCGACCTTATGTCGGCAACATATCGACATCAGGTCGAGTTGCTCTGGATCTGTACACAGATCGAATCAGGGGTCTATAACTTGGGCAGTATTGCCAGTTCGTACGGCAGTGGCCGCCCGGAAAATCCGTCATTTCGATTATATCTTGTTGAAGCAAGGCTTTAGGTTAACATACTGCCCGTGGCTGTTGCAAACGTATGGAATGGGTTAGCTAAGCTAAATTGACGACCAACTCAGTAGCTAAACTTATAAAATAGCCCATAATCCAACCTTATTGGCTTTTAGGGGATCATATTGTCCGTGTGAACTAGCCTGTTGAACGATGAAAAATAGTGTTTTGAACTTGTTGCTACTAGTAGCTTTGGGCATCACCAGTTGTCAGAAAACAGCCGAGGTTGACCCTACTCTCTATCCCTTAAAAGACTATACCCTGGATTTGCCACAGGCAAAGATGTGGTTACCAGGCAAATGGAAGTTGATCAAGCAATCGTCCATGGTTCTTAACTCCACTCTACCGAATGTAGAGCTGGTTATCGGTGAGAATCAGATTCGCATTATAGACAATGGCATCCAAGTTGACAAGGTTGATTATGAAGTAGTTAAGTTAGTCTACCCGGTAGGGCACTATTTACAGATTACTACCAATGCCCAGCCCAGGGAAGACAACTGGTATGTGCGTAATCCTGTTTTATATATTAATAAGAATCGAATGTATATTGATTTAGGCAGGGCTCAAGACTTGCCGGCTTATGAATTCAGTAAAGTGAATTAACTCAGCTCGATTGGGCCTAAACGGCACTTAGGAGATAAGACCATAGAAGGATAAGTTTAAACCGGGTCCGACTTTTGCAACAGCTACGTAGATTATAGAACCGAAATGAGTAAAAGTAAGGGGTCCCCTGATTAAGTAACTAGGTAAACAAAAACTCAATGAATTATGAACGCAGTAAAACTAGTAAGCCTACTAGGACTCAGCATATTGAGCAAAGTGGATGGCTTTACCCAGTCCTCCTCAGCAGCCGTCACGCCAGCTAGCGCCCCAATGGCCACGGTGTACTTCTATCAAAGTACGCCCCCGACTTGGCTACAGATTAAGTATCGGCTCTACGACCAGGATAAACTCATCGGTAAATTAAGTCGGCATACCCACCGTCTAGTACAGCTACCAGCGGGTACACATACCTTCGCGACGAAAATAGGCTACCCCTGGTTTGGCCCCAAACCCAGTTTGACCTTAACCTTGGAAGCGGGCAAGACCTACTATATTCAAGGGGATGAAAAATTGGCTTTTTGGCCTCCGCAAGCCATCCTATCGCTGACCGAAGTGGTGCCCAACGCGGTCAAGCTTCGAGAGATCAATAACTCTCGGGAAGATGAGCCCATCACCGTTAGTTCCCTGGATTGATAAGCCAGCCAAAGGCCACAGCATACTAGGGGCGGCCTTTGGCTAATCCTAATGCCACTTATATAACAGCATCAAAACAGGTTTCAACCCTTAATCAAGAGTAGGGGTCTATTACTCAACGTATATGAGGCGATGAAAAACAGGAATCCATACTATCTCCTAGCTCTTATTTGTTTAAGCACTCTTTGGCTAAATCAGCGCTGCAAGAAGCAGGGCATTGATTACCGACTGGCGGGCGGTACAAGAGGCATTTTCGAGTGGGTCAGCACCACTACTCCCAGTCACGTTAGTACGCCCCAATCGGTTGGCTATACCAAGCAGTTAGCCGTGTTGACGGATGACCAGGGGGCTTATGTGGGCTTTTACAAGAACGATACTTTACAACGTCGGATTTATGAAACGTCGAGGGATACAGCTCACACCTTTACAGATGAAGCTCGCAATACAGTACTCATCAAATACAAGGGAGACGGTTTTATCAACTATTATCTAACAACCGACACCAATGGTGAAACGATCACCGTAAGTGAACTACTAAATCCTTACAGTTTATCCGCGGATACAACCCGCAGTGTATACCGGCGAACTAGCAAGTCGCTCTATCCTTATTAAGTACAAGATTTCTCAAAAGTCCAGCCCACACCATCCTCTGGCCAGCGGTCAATACGGGGATCAGCTAGGTTTGTGTGCAGTCAAGGGTATAGCCATGGTTAAACCTGCGTGTTGCCCACCTGCCGAACCCGTTCAGCCAGTAAATGAGTTTTCATCGAGACCGATTCAGAAAATTGGTCTCGATGCAGGAATCTACTGACCAGTTGATCAAACGCGGGCCGATCAGTCCGGATCAGGTTCTTAAGCGTCAAGATGGTGACGAATCGACAATTAGGTCGCTGGTGGGTAATATCCACGTCGGTAACCGGACATAGTCGCTTGGGGCGATGAGCACTCAGGAATTGACTCAAGGCTAATTTTTTAAAGTGGTCGGCCGGATACGTGTCGACAAGGGCTTGCACTTTAAGGGCCATGCTCATGCAACGGCCCGACATCGAGGAGTCATTCTTGGCCGACACCTCCAGGCGAGTCATGACCTCTTCGAACTGCTGTCGATCCGTTTTATAGAGTCGTTTGATGGTCGCGGCCGTCACGACCGGATAGTTTTCCCCCTGATGAGTAATATCAATGTCGGTAATGGGACACCTCCGGGCGGGACTATGAGTGATTCGCTCATAGTCTGGCTGAGTACTATCCGGTTTTGACGGATAGTCGGACGAGGTACTATGAGTCAATCGCTCATAGTCGGCTTGGGTACTATGAGCAAATCGCTCATAGTCTGATTGAGTACTATGAGTCAATCGCTCATAGCCGGCCAGAAGCTCACCTATAGGCATCAGGATGCGCCTATTGGCCTGACTAGCCTGGGTGGTGGTCTCTAGTAGAGTAGCCTCGCTTAAGCGGGTCACCAGGGTAGATACCGTCTGATGATGCATACCCAAAGCCTCGGCCAGTACGATATTACTATCGGTGCACTGGCCGTTCGCCAGGACCGCTTGCTGACAGATATAGGCCAGGAGTAGTTTCTCGGCGGGTGTTTGTTTGAGGGACAGGATACCAGGAGTGAGACGAAGGTCAGTCATACACAAAGGGATTTATTAATTTACTTATGGGAGATCATTCAAAAAGTGGTTTAAACTAGTTTGGATGGTTTACATCATATTGATCAGGTGGGCCTAAGGGAACAGCCTTCGACTCGTACCGAACACCCCTACCTGGAACCAAAACAGCCAGGAAGGGGTATTCCATCTTTGAGTGTACCTGTTCCCCTCTTCCCCCTTTACGAATAGTTTTGCGTGGACGAGCTAGCAGTTATGAAGGAGGGTTTCGGTTCGTCTGGATAAACGCAAGGAAATGGGTAGCATAATGCAGACCGGCCGCAACTGGAGAGTCCCAAAACTGCTGGGTATGACAGTAGTTCGACTCCCACCAGAATTCCTTTACCGGGCTTTTGTGTTCGACTTCCATAGCGGGCATAATCTGAAAAGCTACTTGATTTTTCCGTAGACCCACCCACCTTGCGTCGGCCGTTGCACAATCGACTGGGTGCTTAACAAGAGTACTGACTAGCCAGGCAATATGCTGGCGGTCTTTTTCGCTATACTTAGTTGCCTCTTTCATCATTTTTTTGGTTAACTGGTAAATGAATACGCTGACATTCCTGCGCAGGTACAGTAGTAGTTTGATCAGAGTTGTACTTTATTTTCACTAAGTAAGTCATTGCTTACATCCCAGTCTGGTGGATAACCCTTCCACTTATCTAAGATAAAGTCGGCCAGATCAAACCCATCAGCTCGCTCCTTATCCGTTGCATTACTCTCCAGTAAGCGAGAAACGCTAATCTGAAAGCCTACTTGATTTAGTTCGTCGGCGATACGGCTCCAGCTATCAAAAGCGCTGCCATCTTTTGATAGATCAGGAAAGAACGTCACAGGCCTGGCTCGTATCGGTGCCAATCGTTGCAAACCTGATTCGCTGGAATTCAAATAGGTTAACGAACCAACCGCCAGCCAAACGTAGTCAGGAAAGTAGGGGGTACTCAGGATGGCCGTCTTGGGCGCTTCAACGATCGCCACTGGCTGATCAGCGGAAACCGAGTGAAGCTGAGGCAATCCGAATAGGCAGGGGCAGCAGGCTCCCGTTTCCTGGTAGTCAATAAGCCATTGCGGTGGAGGTACCTGCTGGCTCCTGCAGCGATACAACAGGACTGAATGCACCCAGCTGGTCTTACTGCACTTTCGCCCATGCTGATCGTAGTATTTCTCCGTGTGCCAATCCTGCCCAAAGAGTTTAATCTGCCCTCCCCGCTTCCGATTCTGCTCATCGATGTACCAGAATACACAGGCTCCGGGCCAGCGTGATGAAGTACCTACCTGAAACCGGTTTAACAACTCCTGAGCTGCTCCCATGCCAAAGTGCTGACGTAACAGGCAAGCGAATTGATTACGCTCATAGTGCCCCAGAGATTGCTGGAATAACTCATCAGGTATGGCGATGACAGGGGTAATACGCTGTGGAGCTGGGCTATCTATAGCT
Organism: Spirosoma arboris; assembly: GCF_009754945.1. Lineage (GTDB taxonomy): Bacteria > Bacteroidota > Bacteroidia > Cytophagales > Spirosomataceae > Spirosoma > Spirosoma arboris. The sequence goes on along the minus strand of NZ_WPIN01000010.1, from coordinate 133,802 downwards.
GACCGGAAAGCGCCAGTACGTTGATAAGGTTTCTGATCAGTCCACTGCCGGCCCTCCTGCTCGTATAGCTGATCGGCATAGGTCAAGCCGGTTGAACTCTTGTGATAGGGACTAAGGTGATAGCCGCAGTTACTGACCCGGTCACAGAGACCGTAGATTTCTGGTAATGGGTCATTGGTGCGGGTATCGACATAACGACTTAAAGTCCGTCGATGCTTGGGTCCACATTGAGGACAATCCGACTTAATCGCTTTTTTGGGTAATTGATACCGGTACATAGTCGTTTTGGCACTTTGGCACTTTGTTTGGCACTTTTCCTTAACTCTAGCTCACTAACTATCAGGTGGTTACTCATCAAAGTGCCAAAGTGTCAAAGTGCCAGCAAGTAGTTAGAAATAATGGATTTAAAATCTAAATAATCTATAATATACTGATTATCAATATATTATAATAATTCATAAAAATGGTACGTTGTACGTACGCGAAAATCGATTTTCAAACATTCCTCGTGGCATTTTGGCACTTTGACACTTTCGTGTATTAATTAATTGAAAATCTGAATGTTATCTACGTTAAAAAGTGCCAAACAAAATGCCAAAGTGCCAAAGTGAGTTTTTCGCACCTTAATCACACTTCCTGTATTCGCCGTGGCCAACTCGCTTAAAGACGTCAGGTGTATTTAGAAGCCGCTTTACCGTTCGAGACGATATTGGTGGTATAAGCTTATCAGCAATTGCCGCTGCTTCTTTGGTGCTTATTTCATCTGGCAAGGCGTTGAATAGTCGTATTTGCTCCTTGGGTAGGCGATCAATAGCCGTCTGTTCCGTTAATACGAAATGGACCTTTTCGGTGTTTTGACGAAAGTATTCGACCAGTTGAATGGCCCGGTTGACGGTACTGGACCGGATTCGGGTTAAATCGGATAGGTCAAAAGCCCAGTCAAGCAGCTCCAGCAGCAGAGCGAACCGAATACAGTAGGCATCTAGTTTGGCGTAGATGCCCTTTAAAGTCAGATTTTCGGTCTGGTTGCCCCGGTCAGTATTCCGGTTTTTCCAGATCTTCATTTGCTCGAATGCTTCAGGTGAAAAGGGTAGCCACCTGGTCTCCGGATTGCCATTATCACTCAACTTCGATTCTTGACGCAAGCCGTAAAGCTTCATAATGCATTGCTTATAGTCTTCTAGGACAGCGCTATCGGGTTCACCCTCTCTATCGTAGGGCTTCAACTGGTTATCCGGATAAGCGAATAGGATGCGATCAATGAAACCGTTCTGATTACGGCCATCCTTGGCTAGTTCATTTAAGATACCAGGCTGAATCGTGCCAAGTATCGAAATAAAGGGGGTATCAATCTGAATAGGTGCTGACGTTTTCCGAATAACACTAATTGGGGAGAAAGACCAGTTTGATAGCCAGAACTCCTGATCACTACCTTTGCTATACCGGTTAAAGTTCTGAAACCAGCCTGCCAGTTCATCCATGAATAGACCCAATCCAAAAGGATTATTCTGATGGGTTTGTATTAGTGCCTCTGGCGTAACGTCCGATACCAGTAAGGTTTTGTAGGCTGGTGGTATCATCAATAGTGGTAGTCCTTCTAACTGTCGCTGCTTTTTACTTAACTTTTCCCATCGTTTATACTCCTCCATTTGCTGATTAAATAGCCGATTCGACTCTGAATTAAGCTGTCGAAGAGGTTTGATAGCCTCTTCAGCGGGACTACTTTTGTTCGTACCTGGCAGACCGACCAGTGCCAGATATAGTGTGGCCTTCTGTGCCCATCCCTTATACTTTGTCCCAATGCTATTACCAACGGCAACACTAGCAGCATACAATATTGATGAGCCTATCCATTCTGGCCGGAATTGCGAATACATCTCCGTCTGATTGATTAACTTTTGTAAGGGAGTCGGTAATACCTCAGTCGGAAACGAGTTAACCGTCGGTTGATCAGTCGTCGATTGGAACAACTGAGCCTCCTCTTTAAGCTTCTGTTGAAGCTCATTCATTGATAAGCCATTTAGGGAGGTGTCCGATTTCGGTTGTCGAGTGCTCATACGGACTCACCTCCTCTCTTTTGAACAAGTTCGAGCGCACATGGATCAAACCAGATCCAGAAAGTATTCATGTATTTTAGTACCGTGCTCATGCCATCTGAGGTTATCGTCAATTGGAATTAGGCTATTGTACTCCAGGCATACCGGACAAGGGTATACGTTTACTGCTTAACCTAAGCGGCCTTGAATCGACGGTACTCTTTGGCAACGGCCAATACTTCTTCCCACTTATAAAGAAGGCGTCTTCCCACTTTGCGCGGTACAAGCATGGCAGCTCCCTCGGGCGTATCTTTTGACATTTTATGGAGCGTCTGCCGTGTTATATGTAAAAAACTACATACTTTTTTGATCGTGGCCAACTCCAGTGGATCCTGTTCTTTTGTGATTTTAGCCGATAAGTGTTTTTGAAAAGCATTTTCCAGCCGGTCCTCAATGATCTTTTCGAATTGTTCCGGCGTAACGTGGATGACGACTTGTGGGGTCCCTACCATAACAACAAATAGTTGATTGTTTTATTTGTTGTAAAGTAAGGTTAAATAAGGCTTAAAAACAAAAATAAAAAAAACAGAAAACATCAGATAATTAATCACTTTCGTATGATACCGTTAAAACAAGCCTATAAAGGGCAATAAGAAATACAACGAATTACAAATCAAGCTTCGTTTTAACTACTGAAAGTGGGCATGATCAAGCATCAGCATTGCGTTTTGCTCGGAGGAAATCTTGATATAGCGCATAAACATCGACTCTGACTTGTGCCCGGTAATTTTCATGATCGAGATAGTAGGGACGCCAGCCAGGTAGGCATTGGTAGCAAATGACCGCCTGGCAGTGTGGGTCGTAATCAATTCCCATTTTTCTAATGCCCTAGTTTGCCTAAATCCCCCCTTAGTTCGACTGACCTCCGTGAGTTCAGAGAATCCAGCAAACTGACTCAACTCTTTCAGGTAGTTGTTCATACGCTGGTTGGTTATTGTCCGAGGGGGTATACCACCATATTTTTTGAGGATAGACAGTACATTAGGATTTAGAGGTATGGAAACCCGTTCTCCGGTTTTTATCGTGTTACGCGTCAGTATTTGGCCGTTATGGGTAATATTCTCTGGTCGCAACTCAGAGAAATCAGAAAACCGAAGGCCTGTATAGCATCCAATCAGAAATAGATCTCGTATTCGATCAAGTCGGGTGTTTTTCGCTAGGTCAAGATTGAACAGGTGATTCAGCTCGTCATTCGATAGGTATACGTTATCAACCTCCTCAACCATTCGTTTGAAATCCCGGTGTTGAAAGATCATATTGGTATGCAATCCCTCACTATGCGATTGCTTGAGAAGTAGTTTGAAGTCCTTTAGCAGAGCGCCAATGTAGTTTAAGGATAAGCCCAGGTCAGTCATCCATGACTTTAACTTATGATAATACTCGATTGTAAAATCAGGATAGTCTACCTTCTGATTCATTTCACGACTATACCGCTCCAGTATCCGTTTTAACTTGGCAAAACTTTTAATCGTAATCGGAGCGTATCGGCGGGACTTGCTATTAAGTCGCTTACCGGATTGGGCCTCCTCAACGAATTGATCGATATAGGCCAAGAAGGTGATCGGCTTGCCTGGCAAGGTCGAAGCCTTTTTAAGCCGCCCTAGCGCACTATCTAAGTGTTGCTTTATAATCTCATTGCTGAGCTGTATTTCGGCAAGCAGCAGCGAATGTAGCACTTTCAGTAGCGCCGAGCGCTGTCGTTCCAGATGAGCATTGACCGTTTCGTTTGATTCGCGTTCCCGTTTGTTCTTGACAAGCCTGGCATCCGTTTTCGCTCGCTGTCGTTCGGCATCCCAAAGAAAGGACTCAATCATTTGGCCAGTTGAGGTAATAAAGCGCTTGTTCTCGTATCGATAAACCAAATAGATCAACGTAGCCCGGTCAGACCCGGCATCTTTCAAAAGGAACTTGATTGACTTGTCAGTTATCGTCTTCATCGTGGTAGCGATCTGCTTAAACCAAAACTACGATAAAAAAGAAGCAGGTGACGGATTAGGTGACGGAATTTGTTTACAATAGATTACATAGATGTGTAAAGTACTGTAAATAAAAAAGGAGTTAACCAATTGAATTATAGCACATTTGCTATCGAATTGGTTAACTCCGGTAAAGAAGGGTGAGGTTCCGAGCGGATTCGAACCGCTGTACGAGGTTTTGCAGACCACTGCCTAGCCACTCGGCCACGGAACCTTATAAGACCGAATTTAGGACAGGTCCTCGATTCGGGAGTGCAAACATACGATTTTATCTTTAATGTAGAAAAGCCGATCATAAAAAAATGCCCCTAAACTAAAAAGTCCAAGGGCATTTTTTCGTTTAAAGCTCCGCTTAGTTGCGACCTTCCATTTGCTCCTTCAAAGCAGCCAATGCATCAAGGTCGCCCAAGGTAGCACCACGTTCAGCCTGAGCTGGCGCCGAAGCAGTTTTTGCAGCAGCGACTTTAGGGGCCTTCTGCTCTTTAACTGGCTCATTTTTCTCCTGCCACGTTTTCGTGTGCGAGAGCATAATGCGTTTCTCTTCTTTCGAGAACTCTGTTACTTTGAAATCAAGCGTTTCGCCAACTTCGGCAAACGTACCGTCTTCTTTGCCCAAGTTCTTAAGCGACGAGAAGCCTTCGATGCCATAAGGCAGTTCGAGTGTAGCCATCTTGTCGTTTTTGCTCAGGATTGTGCAACGGTGTACGGTACCAACAGCGAAAACAGTTTCAAACGTATCCCATGGGTTCTCTTCGAGTTGTTTGTGACCTAGCGCCAGACGACGATTGTCTACGTCAAGCTCCAGAACTACAACTTCGAGTTCGTCACCAACTTTGATGAAATCAGAAGGATGTTTGATTTTCTTGGTCCAAGATAAGTCAGATACGTGTACCAGACCATCGATACCTTCTTCCAGTTCAAGGAACAGACCGAAGTTGGTTAGGTTACGAACCAGACCTTTGTGCTTGGTGCCAACTGCATATTTCGTACGCAGTTCAGGGCGAGTCCAAGGATCTTCGGTCAGTTGTTTGATACCTAACGACATTTTACGATCGTTACGATCAAGTGTCAGCACTTGTGCCTCTACTTCATCACCAACTTTCAGGAATTCCTGTGGGTTACGCAGATGCTGCGACCACGACATTTCTGAAACGTGGATCAAGCCTTCTACACCTGGTTGAATTTCGAGGAAAGCACCGTAATCGGCTACGTTTACGATTTTGCCTTTCACTTTCGAACCAACCTGAATGTCCTCAGCCAGAGCATCCCAAGGATGAGCCTGGAGTTGCTTCATGCCCAGAGAGATACGTTTTTTATCTTCGTCGAAGTCCAGAACAACCACATTGACCTTCTGGTCGAGGTGCAGAACTTCGGATGGGTGACTGATGCGGCCCCACGAAATATCCGTGATGTGCAGCAGACCATCGACACCACCAAGATCGATGAACACACCGAAGTTGGTCATATTTTTGATAACGCCTTCCAATACCTGACCTTTTTCGAGGTTGTTCAGGATTTGAGCGCGTTGTGCTTCGAGGTCTTTCTCGATCAGGACTTTGTGCGAAACGACTACGTTGTCGTTTGCATAGTTGATCTTAACGACTTTAACCTCCATTTTCTTACCGACAAAGATGTCGAAATCACGAATCGGCTTAACGTCGATTTGCGATCCTGGCAAGAATGCTTCAATGCTGAAAATATCAACAATCAGACCACCTTTCGTCCGGCGTTTTACAAAGCCATCAATAACGAGGTCTTCATCAAGTGCGCGCTGGATTTTCTGCCATGCTGTGATCACTTTCGCTTTCTTGCGCGAAAGAACCAGTTGGCCGTTCGGGTCTTCCTGATTTTCTACGTAAACTTCAATTTCATCACCCATCTTCAGATCCGGCATATCCCGGAATTCAGAAGCTGGTACCAAGCCGTCCGACTTGAATCCGATGTTGAGTAATACTTCCCGATCCGTTATCCCAACGACGGTTCCCATTACTACTTCTTTCTCTTTAACTTCCGACAGGGTGTTGTCGTACAATTCCAACATCCGGTTATGTTCTTCAACCGAATAACCACTACCAAACCCTTTGTTGTCTGCCCGGTCCCAATCAAATGCCGGCAGTTCGCGTTGCTGCGTTTTGCTCATAAAAAATGTTTCCCTGACCCGCTCGGTACATCAGTTCGTGGGTCAATGGCGAACTGACTTTTAGTTATAAATTTTTGCCCTCAAAAAAGGACTGCAAAGATAGCAATTGCTTTCCGAAAAAAGTTTCGGAATCGTCAAAAGTCTTTGTGTTTAAGGCAGAAAGAGTAAAAAAGTGGAGTGGGTGCAGTACGTGGAGTGAGTTTATTAAGACTACTCCACATACTACACCCACTCCACTTTTTCTTTTCAACTAAAATTCCTATCGAAATGCCCTTTCTTTCTTCGCTAAAAATGGCATCCAGCTTTGCTCTATTGAGCCAGAAAACTCACGCAGAAAAACGAGGAACGTGGGTTTAAACGGCTTTTGGCGAAGTTTTAGATTAGCTTCTTCGGGCGTAAAGTCACCTTTGCGCGAGTTGCAGCGTTTGCAGGCGGTGGCCAGATTGTCCCAACTGGTTTTACCTCCCCGCGATTTCGGCAACACATGGTCAAGTGTCAGGTCTTCGGTGGTGCCACAATACTGACAATGGTGACCGTCGCGCTTGAAGATGTTTTGCCGAGTGAGCATTACGCCTTTGTAAGGCAGATTCACGTACCGATGCAGCCTAATAACCGTCGGCATCGGGAACTCGGCAGAAACGGTTCGGAGCATAAACTGCTCGGACTGGGCAACGAGTTCTGCTTTATCTAAAAAAACCAGCAGGAATGCTTTGGGAACGGAGCAAATGCTGAGCGCACTGTAATCTTGATTTAAGACTAATACTTTCCTACCCATATCGCGTTTAGATGCCTCTGTACGGTAGCAAGTTACAGAGTTATCCACATAACGGCAATAGTTCCAGAAAATTTAGTCGTTGTTGGTAGATTAAGTGTAGTAGATGCAGTAGGTAAAGAGGGTGGAGTGAGTGAAAACAGTTGTTGATACGTTCATTCACCCCACCTTCTTTACTTACTGCACCTACTACTTAATACCGTTCCCGCTGCATATCCCGCTCAACCTCGCGCTCTTTAATGCTATCCCGTTTATCGTAGAGTTTTTTACCTTTTGCCAGCGCAATCTCGACTTTAGCAAAGCCCCGTTCGTTTGTAAAAAGCCGGATGGGCACAATAGTGAGTCCCTGATCTTTCAGTTTTTCAGTAAGACGCTTGATCTCTCGTTTGGTGAGTAGAAGTTTCCGATCACGGAGAGGTTCATGATTGTAATGGGTACCCTCAGTATAAACGGCAATGCTCATTTGCCGAATGTACATTTCGTCATTATGAATCAGGCAGTAAGCATCCTGTAAATTCACTTTTCCCTGCCGAACCGATTTAATTTCAGTACCAGTGAGAACAATACCAGCCGTATAATTGTCCAGAAACGCATACTCAAACGAGGCTCTTCGATTCCGAATATCAACTTGTTTAACAATAGAAGCAGAAGCCATATATTGATATAGGATGTAGGATATATGATGTATTGCAACTTGATTGTCAGGTGGGTTGACACTAGAACGCAATACGCCAAATTAGGTTAATCTGGGTCACAAAGGTAACCGGGTAAGTGCAAGAACACCGGAAACTCTCAGGAGGTTTATGTCAAGAAAAGAAATTTGCAATATGATGTAAAAACAAACCCGGCTCATTGAACACTGCTGTTCAGCAAGCCGGGTTTCAGTTGTTCACAGCTTCTTTAGAAGCTTGAAGGCTATTTCTTCGTTTGTTTAGCCGTATACTCTTTATTCAGGCCATCCAGAATCGCTTTCGTTTGATCAACAGATGGATCAGCAAACAGGATACCGCCACCTTTGGTATAGCCCAGAACAAACTCGTATTTGTTCTGTCCGTTTATTTTTTTCAGATAATCGTAAATCTGGTCGTACAGTTGCTTGTTTTTAGCTTGTTCTTCGGCAGCCAGGCTTTGGGCAGCACGCTCACGATAAGCCAGGATGTCTTGCTGTTCTTTTTGAAGAGCAGCTTCTGTAGCACGGCCTTGCTCTTGAGTCATCGTAGCAGCCCGTTGTTGGAAAAACGTTACTTTGTTCTGCAGATTCCGGCCTTTACCAGCAAGGTCTGTTTCCAATTGGAAACGCTTACTCTCAAGAACTTTCTGAGTATCTTTAAAATATTCGTATTTCGTTAGGAGTGAATCAACGTTCACATATACAATGGATTTGCCTTTAGCTGCGGCAGGTGTTGTTATGGCGGGAGCCGCCGATTCAGGCTGAGCGCCTTTAAAATGCAGGTAGTACAGTACAGCTACGGCAATCGTCAGGATGACGTTTAGAATCAACGAGGCATTCTTCACAGGAAATGAATCAGTTAGTTATCAGTTTATTCTACAAAGGTAGAGGGATTTACGATTTACGAGATACGATTTGCGATTTCATTTCCGATAGCCCCTTTAACAAAGTAACCCGACAGCCCGGCTAACCCACCAACCAACCCGCCAACTATTGCAGTCACAAGTCCGGGAAGAATAGCGCTATTTGTTTTAAAGAGCAATTCGCTCATTCGTCCCGTAAAAACGCCATCGGTACGCGAATGGAGGAGAATGGCATACGCTAGCCACACCAGCGCTACCCCATAAAAGCCAGCAAAAAACGACTGGCCTGCGCTTGAACTACGCCAGAAACAAACCAGAAACGCAATAATGGCCAAACTCCACCAGGGAAGTACAAATTGAGCCAATAGACTTAAAACGGCTATGAGAATAATTTGAATCATCGTGTAGTGCGGCTGGAAAGCCGCTTTTTAAATTGAATGGACATCGCGACTTTCCGGCCACGTTACTTTAACGTCATTTTCCGTTTTATCCTCGAATTTTTATCCTGAGCTGTCTGCAGAAACAACAACTCATTAAGCTGGCCCGTGCGCCAGGTTTCGAGCATATTCAGATAATTGGGGCTACCTGGATTTCCAGACTGTCCACCCGGATACACACCATAGGCTTTAGGCGTTGGTCCTAAGGCTACGACCATTCGCCAGGATGGGCCGTGTCGCTCGCTAGTTGCATTGACTACGCTTCGTCCACCACCGATTTGTACATTCAGCGCACTAAGCGCATCCAGACGGGCTAAGTGAGTAATTCGTGTCGCTTTATGCGGACCCCATTGCCAGGCCGTACCCATGGCACCGTGCTGCCGAGTTAGCGAATCCACAGCGCCCCGAAAGCTTTGTGTTAGTACGCTACCAATAGTCTCTTTGGGAGAAGTCGTTATGTCGTCAAACCAGTGAGCCGTTGGTTCTTTCTCCGCCATATGCAGCGTCCGATCGAAACTTGGGTAACGTAGCGTCGTTGTGTCGTTGCTTGGAAAGTCATCTTTCCAAACGCCGTCCAGATATTGACGCATCCATTCAGTAAAAAGGGTTGGCCCTATTTCGGCAATGTCATTGTTGTAACGCCATTTCTTAATGACGTCAAATGCCTTTTTCTGCTCAGCCGATAATGACTTCTCCTCCATATAAGGTAGAAGGACTGGCAATGCATTGGCCGCCTGAAGGTTGAAGTTGTCATTTTGCAAAGCGCGCAGGCTATCGGGCGTGGCCTGTTGCATAACTGTTAAGCGCTGATTAATTCGCGTACCACGTTCAGATGGGGCGAACTGCCAATTGATATAATAAGGGTAGGTTGGATCAGTAGACGACTGATTGGCTGAACTAACAAACCCTCTGGGCGGATTCTTCACATGCGGATTCTGTGCAGCCGGAATCCAGCCTTGCCAGTCGTGAGCGGGATTAGTACCATCTAACAAAAACTTGCCCTGGTCTTTCCATTTGAGTGGGAAGCGTCCGTTTGGCGAGATAGCAATATCTTTAGCGGTATCGGCAAAAACGAAATTTTGGGCTGGAGCGCCGTAGTAACTTAACGCCTTACGATAGTCGTCATGATTTTTAGCACGATCAAGCAGGTAATAAGTCAGAAAATCGTTAGAAGCTTCATGGGCAATCCAACGAGCGGCATAACCTACCGGAACGTTTTTGGCAAAAGGCTTCTGGCCCACTTCGTACATAACAGGGCCGTGATGGGTATATAACACCGTATCAACTACATCAGGCATGCCCTTCACTTTAATCACTTCTAACCGACGGCTAACGGGCTTCCATTTGTTATCGTGCCAATATTCCCGCCGGGAAGCGTCTTTGAACCGAATCTGGTAAAAATCTAATACATCAGCTCCTACATTCGTAACACCCCAGGCCACTTGCTTATTAAACCCGATAATAACTCCAGGTGAGCCAGGCATAGAAGCCCCGTAAACATTCATCGTTGGTGTTACGAGTTGAATCTGATACCAGATCGAAGGCAGGCTCAATGATAAGTGTGGATCATTGGCCAGGATAGGATAGCCCGACGCTGATTTCTGCGGTCCAACTGCCCAGTTATTACTGCCAATCGTTGGGTCTTGCTCAGGCCAATTCATAGCGACTGACTTTTTATCAGGCAATACATTGGCAGGTACAGCGGGTATTTTGACAGGCGTAAAATCCCACTTCGTGCCAACTGGAATAATGGGGTCTTCCCGAAATGGATAATCAGGAAAAAGATCCGCGGTAACGACTGTGCCGTATTTTTTCAGTACGTTACTCATGTTCAGATCGTCGGCACCCAAGGCCAGTACGCCCGACATATATTTCAGAAAGTAAGCGCATTTAATAGGCTGCCAGGGCTCTGGAGCGTAGCCCAATAATTTGTATTCAAGCGGATAGTTTGCTGGCTTTAGTTGATTAATATAGGCATTTACCCCCGCCGTATAAGCCTCAACCGATTCGCGGGAGCGAGGATCAGCCATCATTGCCTTTACGGCTTTTTCAGCACCGAAACCCATGCCTAGATGCCGATTGAAACGATCCAGTTCCAGCGCTTTGTCGCCCACTAGCTCAGAAACGCGCCCGGCAGCAGCATGAGTTTGGAACTCCATCTGCCAGAGCCGATCGCGAGCAGTCAGATATCCTTGTGCGAAATAGGCATCCTGATCGTTCTGAGCGAAAACGTGCGGGATGGCTAAATCATCGAATATAACTGTAACGGGCGCTTTGGTACCGTTTAATGTAATTTCTTCATCTGTAGTATTGGCTGATTCGGCGTTTTGCCAGAAACCGACAAATGGACTTAAGAGAGGACCGAAGGCTGGAATACTGCCCCAGGGCCGATTCAGTGCCCAAATAAGCAGAATGGTAAGAACAGAACTAACTATTGCTTTTGTGTAGCGCATGATGAGGTGAAGGTGAACGAAAGGAGTCTTATTGCAAGTTTAGTATTGTACTGATCAAATAAAAAATATTCCTATTTTTAACTAAGCAATTTGTTCTTAAATATAGGAATAATGCCCGTTCAGTCGATTTTCAGTCCGTAGTATCTACGAATTCGGGTTGAGAAGAATAACAAGCGAAAAGTTGGACTAACGGAAATAGTATTTTTGAGTCTATCCCCTAGCGTATGCGTGTTCTTTTCTTCCTTTTTTGTATGACTAGTAGTGTTCTTCTTCTACAACCGCATGCTTTTGATTTACAAGGCCACCGAGGTTGTCGGGGTCTAATGCCTGAGAATACGATTCCTGCTTTTTTGAAAGCTCTTGACCTTGGTGTCACAACTTTAGAAATGGATGTGGTTATCAGCAAGGATAATCAAGTAGTTGTTTCACATGATCCTTACTTTAACGCAACCTTCAGTATTGCCCCTGATGGAAAGCCTGTGGATAAAAAAGATCAAAAAAATCTGATCTTGTACCAGATGAATTATGCCGACATCAAACGCTACGATGTGGGCTCGGAGGGCAACTCAGCCTATCCTGAACAGCAAAAACTAAAAACTTATAAACCGCTGCTGAGCGAGGTAATCGAACAGGCTGAAGCCTACCGAAAGACTAAAAACCTGCCTCTGTTCTCATACAATATCGAACTGAAAAGCGAACCATCAGAATACAACAAAAGTCAGCCCGAACCAGCCGTCTTTTGTGAGCTTGTTCAGGCAATTCTACATAAGCAGCTTTCGCCAGAAAGAGTAACAATCCAGAGTTTCGACTTTACCATATTGAAACAGTGGAAGCAGGGTGCCGATGAAGGTAAGTACCCCAAAGTCAGGCTGTCAGCTTTGGTTGAAAACCTCCGCAGCTCTGCGAAAAACATAGAAGAACTTGGTTTCAAACCCGATATTTATAGCCCGTACTTTCGGCTGCTGAGTCAGAAGAAAATTGTCTGGCTACACAAGCAGGGGATTAAGGTTATTCCCTGGACAGTGAACCAGCGCAAGGATATGACCCGGTTGAAAAAATGGGGAGTCGATGGCTTAATCACCGATTATCCTGATCGGGCCAGCGGTTTATAAATCAACCCGTACCATTAAATTTGTATCGCTAACTCGTTCAATATAGTTAGTTTATGCTATTTTTAGCCCTATGACTGTCCTAAACACCACGCTTAAATGGCTCCTGCAACGGCGATTGCCGCGGATTGAGGCAATGATGAAGCAACCGGGCGTGGTGCAACAGAAGGTTTTCCATCAACTCATTCGGGCTGGCCGTCGGACTCAGTGGGGCCAAAAATACCAGTACAAATCCATTCAAACGATTCGGGATTTTCAGCAGCAGGTACCCGTCTCGAGCTACGAAGATCTATTCCCCTACATTGAACGGGTTATGAAAGGCGAAAGCAAGGTTCTGTGGCCGTCGCCCGTTCGCTGGTTTTCCAAATCATCGGGAACCACCAATGCCCGTAGCAAATTCATTCCCGTTACTACCGAGTCGCTGGACGAGAGTCATTTCAAAGGTGGCAAGGATATGATGGCGCTTTACATCGCGAATAACCCAGATAGTAAAGCGTTTGAAGGGAAAGGATTATCCATTGGCGGAAGTCTTCACCAAAATCCGTACGGTACCAACAGTGCTGCTGGCGATGTATCGGCAGTGGTCATGAAGAACTTACCCAGTTGGGCACAATACATTCGCACTCCTTCTATTCAGGTTGCACTGATGGATGAATGGGAAGCCAAACTGGAGAGAATGGCCGAAATAACGTCGGAAGAAAACGTGACGAGTATGCTGGGTGTGCCGACCTGGGGCATGGTGTTAATTGACAAAATTCTGGCCCGCACAGGCAAATCGAATATTCTGGAAGTCTGGCCGAATTTTGAGGTTATGATGCACGGTGCAGTTAACTTTCAGCCTTACCGAGAGTTGTTTCAGCATCAGGTATTTCCCTCGTCAACTGTTCGCTATCAGGAGATTTATAATGCCTCCGAAGGCTTTTTTGCCATTCAGGACGACTTAAGTCGTGTTGGTGAAATGCTGCTTATGCTCGACTATGGCATCTTCTACGAATTTATTCCTTTTCATGAGACTGACCAACCATTTCCAAAAGCGTTGACCATTAATGAAGTTGAATTGGATAAAAACTATGCCCTTGTCGTTTCGACCAATGGCGGTTTATGGCGCTATAAAGTGGGGGATACGGTTCGATTTACATCCCTCTATCCACACCGACTGAAAGTTAGTGGTCGTACAAAGCATTTTATCAATGCCTTTGGAGAAGAACTTATCGTTGAAAATGCAGAAACGGCCATTACACGGGCCTGCGAAGCTACCGGTGCTATCATTTCTGACTACACCGCTGGTCCCGTTTATATGAGCAATGGAGCGAATGGCTGCCATGAGTGGGTTATTGAATTCACCCAAGAACCTGATAGTCAACAGCGATTCAATCAAATTCTGGACGAAACCCTCCGGCAAGTCAATTCCGATTACGACGCCAAACGTTATAATGATATGGTCCTCAAACGGCCTCGTATTCACATTGTTCAACCGGGCACCTTCTATGCTTGGATGAAACAGCGTGGCAAGGTAGGTGGTCAGCACAAAGTGCCCCGCTTGGCTAATTCGCGAGAGTACCTAGACGATATTCTAGGCAAAGTTCTTGAGTTGTAATCACGCAGACGTGCTGGTTCTGTCTTTACCGATTTGCTTCGGAAAGCCAATGAAATTGCCGCTCTGCTAATTGAAAATGGCGTTTCTGGCGTTTGAGACCTACAACAATCGAGTCATTTCTGATTCTTCCCTGTAACACAATGTTGTTCGTATCTGGCATTGTATAGTGCATCGTAAAAAGGGGAAGAGAATCTGTAGCAAACTTTTTAAAGGCAATCGTGTGCTGGAGCGAGTCAAGTGCGTAGCTAAAATACCCGCGCCGATACCGTTGTCGGAACAATGTATCGCCCGTTTGAACGCTCCCTGAGTTGTTCCGCTCAAAAACGACATCTTTCCAGCGTAAGCTATCAACTACATTGCCCTGAAATTGATCGACGGAGAAAAAGCCAGTCGCTAGTTTGTTTGATACCGACGAGCCTTTTGAACTCCGCGAATCAAAAAATAATCTTGTTAAAGGCATCACTAGAAATACACCAACAAACGCAACTTTTAGAACTGCCTGTCCCATACGCATCCATTTCGTGGGTAGCGTTAGGCGAGTCATTGGTTGGGTCGGCTTATTGAAAACGAAAAAGTTAAGTAAGCGTTTGACATCTCCAATCAGTAGAAAATTGCTGAATATAAACAGATGAATGGAAAACAGTTTGACCGGGATGTCATAGCAAAGATTCATCATCATGACGTTGAGAAATACGCTGGCAGCGACAAATGCGCCCAACGTACTGGTACGTCGAAATAGCAGCAGTAATCCTGCAACGACCTCAACCGCTCCCGAGAAAAACTGATATGGGACCGAATAGCCAATAAAATACCAGGAAAAGCGCATAGGCAAAAAATCACCCAGTGGAGTTGCCAGCGCACTTAACGAAGGAAATATCATTTGCTGCCCAAACAGCTTAATCAGACCATAGCTCAACGCAAACATCGCCACATAATACCTGACCAATACCAACAGCCAGTAATAAGCCTTATCATAATTCTTTCGTTTGTCTACGATTGTCCAGACAACCATGCCCACAACTGCCGCCAGAAGAAAGAAACAGAGTTGAGCGTATCCATACGATGTATCTCCACTTCCATTCAATGGGACAAGTACATCTTTTACATGGAAAATGTAGGTATTGGTCAAATTGACAAGCCAGTTTTCGGCTTTGCCGTAATACTCACTAATCAGATTAAGTACGGGTATATCGCCTAACCAGGTCAAGGGAGCCATGTAAAGCAGGAGATACACGCCGAAAAAACGGAAGAGTAATTTGCGCCATAAAGCCCATTGCTCAAGCGAATGAGTAGCAGTATTTACCATAAATAAATTGGCGAAGAGGAGGTTGTGACAACAATAATCAAATATAAAATTTTCTCCAATAGCTCATCTATCCTGTTCAATAACGTTAACACCGACAATACATCCAGTTGCTACCTTTGCAGCGAACGAAGCCCTATAGCTCGTTGTTCTGTTAATAACATGATCGAGTCAAGCGACAGATTCTTGTGTTACGCAGCTCTCGTAGGTGTGTTTCACCCTTTCGCTTCTCCACTCTTTCGTTCTTTCAACCAATGAAATCGTTTGACATTCCCGACTATTATCGCAGCAGTATTATTACTCCCCTGAAAGAATTTCGGCGGAAAAAGGATAAACTGAAACGTGACTTCACCCCTACTCTTCTTGATTTTGGCCCGATTCGGGTGTTAATCGCCCGACATTTTGGGTTTTGTTACGGGGTCGAAAATGCGGTGGAGATTGCCTACAAAGCCATCTCCGACAATCCGGGTAAGCGAATATTTCTACTGAGCGAGATGATTCATAACCCCGACGTTAATGCCGATTTGCAGGATCGGGGCATTCGCTTTATTATGGACACGAAAGGCAAACAACTCGTTTCGTGGTCCGATCTTAAGCCCGAAGATGTTGTCATCATTCCAGCCTTCGGGACAACCCTGGAAACCCAGAATCAATTGTCGTCTCTGGGGCTTGACGTTGCTAAATATGATACAACCTGCCCATTTGTCGAGAAAGTATGGAACAAGGCAGGACAAATTGGGCAAAAAAACTACACTGTTGTTGTGCACGGCAAACCTAGTCACGAAGAAACCCGAGCCACTTTCTCTCATAGTAAAGAAAGTGCGCCTACGGTTGTCGTGAAAGATATGGCCCAAACTCAACGCTTGGCAAAGTATATGCTAGGCGAGTTGCCACCCGATGCCTTTTATGCTGAGTTTGTCAATCAATATTCTGTTGGGTTCGACCCAGGTCGCGATTTGGAACGTATCGGTGTCGTAAATCAGACCACAATGTTGGCGTCTGATACCCAGAGTATTGCCGATTACTTAAAGCAGGTAATGATTCAAAAATATAACCTGACCGCAGACTCTGTTGATACGCATTTCGCCAACACCCGCGATACACTTTGTTATGCCACTAACGATAATCAGGATGCTACCTATGCGTTACTCGACTACCCAGCCGATTTCGCTATCGTAGCGGGTGGTTATAATTCCTCTAATACCTCACATATCGTTGAACTCTGCGAAGAGAAACTACCGACCTATTTTATCGAATCGGAACAGAAAATCCTGTCAGATAAGCTGATCCGTCATTTCGACGGTCATACTAAACAGGAGGTTGTTACGGAGAATTTCATTTCACATTACAATGGTCAAGAACCTGCCACAGTTTTGCTGACCTGTGGAGCTTCTTGCCCTGATGCTGTTGTTGAGGGTATTTTGTTAAAGCTCGTCAGTTTTTTTCCAGACGCTCATTCGATCAACGAGGTAATGGAAAATGTGATGAAGTAACTTTGGTAACGCGGCCGGGCGGCCGCGTTACTGAGTCATTGCACTTTTATAATGACTTCCTGGCTTTCGTTATGAAGGCGATCTACGGCAGTTATCGCGTACACATACTTCTTCTTAGGATCTGCGGTTTTATCTACAAATCGTGTGGTCGATTCACCAAGGCAACGCGCTACTATATAGCGGGTATCATTCAATTGTAAACGTGGTCGTCGTCCTTCGAAGCGATAAATAAGGTATTCGTTGGCTCCATCACCATCAGCGGCTTCGGCAGATTCTTGCCAAAATAACTCTACTCCATCAGAGGTTATAGCCGCTTTCAAGTCGCGGGGAGGCAGGGGTGGAATACTATCTAACCAGGGCATAGTCGGTACTAAGGCCACATGACGGTAGAGAGTCGTTTGTAGTGAATCTCGGAAAGCAAGTGGGTTAAGTTTTAAGTTTTTTGCGCTGAAAAAAACGCTACCCTGTACAACCTGGTGCTGGCGGTTATAGCGTATCTGATTCGGAAATTCCGTGGCCCGCCACCAACCCGGATCGCGCTCAGAGCCACGCCCAACCCGGTAAACAGCATGACCAATGTATAAATGCGCTTTCCCGGAATTGCGTTTCCACCAATCTATCAATGTTTTATAAGGCACCCGGCTAAATTCCGAACTAAAATAAACCTGTGGCACGATGTAGTCAATTGTGCCTTCTCGCGCCCATTTTCGCGAATCAGCATAATTGTCGTAATACGATTGTCCACCATTGGTAGCCGAGCCTTCAGGATCATTGCTCTGGTTTTTCCAGACACCAAACGGACTAACACCAAACTTTATCCACGGTTTATTCGCCCGAATTGAATCCCGAATTTCAACGATGAGTTTGTTAACATTATCACGTCGCCAATCGGCTTTGACCATGCCATTGTAATTAGCCTTGTAGGTA
Organism: Spirosoma arboris; assembly: GCF_009754945.1. Classification (GTDB taxonomy): domain Bacteria; phylum Bacteroidota; class Bacteroidia; order Cytophagales; family Spirosomataceae; genus Spirosoma; species Spirosoma arboris. Next base: position 115,966 of record NZ_WPIN01000010.1, on the reverse strand, counting down.
CTGTCGTCCCGCAAAACCTGACCAGGTTCGGCATAGGGATAAAAATAATCGTCGAAATGAATCCCATCGATATCATACTCCCGAACTACATTGGCGACAATACCAGCAACATACGAACGCACAGCAGGTATACCAAGGTTGAACAATTTCCGTCCACCATAGCTCAACATCCAACCCGGCTTCCGGTAAATAATGTTGGTTGGAGCTATGCTGGAATATTTGCTGAATGTAGCTCGGTCGAGGTTGAACCAGGCATGAAATTCAAGGCCACGTTGATGAGCCTGATCAATCATGAGCTCCATCGGATCGTAGAACGGTTCTGGCGCGAGGCCTTGCTGACCCGTCAGCCATTCTGACCAGGGCTCTGAGCTCTTAGCATAAAACGCATCAGCTGCTGATCGAATCTGTACAATTACCGCATTCAGGCCCATCTGCTGATACATGTCGAACATGCTTATAATTTCACGCTGCTGATCGGCAACAGGCAGTCCTTTCTTACTTGGCCAATCAATGTTATCAACCGTCGCTACCCATACCGCCCGAAACTCGCGTTTTGGTGGTGGTGGTGTCAGAAAAGTCACGCCATCCGTCTCAAGAGAATCTTCCGGGATAGCTGTTACGACCACAGTAGCAGTTTTTGGGGGCGTAGTCTTAACGACTACGGGTTTCTGGGCAACTGGTGGCTGACTAGTTGTTGGGCGAGCGGGACTAACAGGTCTAACGGGTGGCCTTCTTGTAGCAACAGGAACGGGCTTCGCCTGACGGCAACTCCCCCAACCAATTACAGCAAGCAATAGAACGAAATAAGCAATCGAGCGCATTAACGAGGGTGGGTTAATCGACAAAAATAACGATCTGCTTTATTAATACGAATGTTAATGGCATTCGGTATACAGCGAGACAATTATATAAACGTCTTACAAGCTTAACTATTCAGGAATAATCGGTCTGTTAAATGACAGAAGCTGCTTTATGAGGAAAGTAACGGATTATAAATCATGCGGTTACTACCGAATGATAAAAATAGGATTTGGCAACTACTGTATAAAGCTTAATTTTGTGCCGTTTATGGTGCCGATAAGCAATATTTGTTTCGACTTTTCTAAAAATTCATAGGTTTTTAAGAATTTTCTATCGTAAAAGATAGTAGATTTGCACTGTTCTGCATACAAATTCTATTCAACAGACGACCGCCTTTTATGTCAATTCATAAATTAGATCAGATAGATCGCAACGTACTAGAGATTCTGCAAGCCAACGCCAAAATTACCAATGCACAGCTTTCTAAAGAAATCGGTCTTTCACCTGCACCCACACTTGAACGGGTAAAAAAACTGGAAACTTCTGGAATTATTCAGAGTTACCATGCCCAATTGAGTCGCGAAAAAATTGGCCTTGGAGTCACTACATTCGTTATGGTGACGCTGGTTGGCCACAAAAAGGATACAACGATGTCGTTCGTAGATCGGGTTAATCAAATCCCCGAAATCATCGAGTGCCACCACATCACCGGTTCAGGAGACTTTCTATTAAAAGTAATTTCTAAAGACATTTCATCGTATCAGGCCTTAATGCTTGATGTTATCAATGAAATAGATGAGGTAGCAAGCACCCAAACTATGGTCATCATGTCGACCTTTAAAGAAAGCAAAGTGCTTCCTATTCCTTGATCTATGCTATAGGATGTATGATCTAGTCAGGAAAACCTACATCATACATCCTATAGCACACATAGCCCTCATTCCTTCCTCTTTCGTCTTTCTTCCCGTCTCGACTTTTTAGCGTCGTCAAGCGCTTTTTTAGCTTCTTTATACTGACTGGATTTTCGTTCTGCTTTGTCTAATACTTCATTAAAGTACGTCTGAGCCAGGTCATAATTTTTCTCTCCATTTGCAATCTTGGCCAGTCCTATCAGGGACGACAAGTAGTAACCCGAAGTCGTCGAATTTGTCTGTTTAGAAAAATCCACTGATTGCTGATAATACTTTTTGGCTTCAGCCGTATTGTTATAAAATACGCTATTAACATAAGCCAGAATATAGGCTGCTGTTCGTCCACTTACGCCTTCATAACCTGATTGGGTACGGCTAACTTTTTCCAAAATATCCTTAGAAATTCGTTCTGCTTCATTCAGGCGTCCTGTTACAAAAGCCGACCGAGCAAAGTACCGCTCAAAAAATGGGTTGTCAGGATACTGCTCGTTCATGTATTTCGACATCTGGTAAGCCTTATCGTACTGATTCTCCATACTGTAAATCTGAACCAGAAAATAACGGGCTTCAACGCGTGTGTAGAACGCTGTGTTTGCGGTTTTCTCTAACTCCTTGATGCCATTTGCCTTGTTTCCTTTCGGAAAGAATATCAGAATTGGCTTCAACAATGGGTAATTTTCGGGAATCCACTGCGCATAATAGTTGTACATTCCATCGCCAAAGAGCAGTTCTGGGCTAAAATCAGCATTACCCTTACATTTCTCGAAATACTTCAATGCATTTTTACCGGCAAAAGTCGCCTTTGCCCATTTTTTCCGCTCCGAGTACAAGCGGCTTTTAAAGGCATAGGCAGCAGCCAGAAAAAATGCGGGTTCGAGTTTATTTTCGCTGTTATCGTATAGCTCTTCGGCCAGCGTAATGGTAGAATCCATGTACATCAGGCATTGGTCATCGTAGCCCGTTTCATCGGTATTCGGCACGATTTTCCACCACTCAGCCAGTCCCATCAAAAAGGTAGGCATTGGATGTTTTGGGTAACGCAGACGCAACCACCGAAACTCCTTATCCGCTTCGTAGAACTTGTAATTGTACATCTGGTTGATGGCCTCCGCCGACTCAATCTGAACACCGGGGTGTTTCAGCAGACCATCATATTTCTTATCAAACGCCGACGGATCATAGAGTTGAGCCTGGGCCAGAATAGCCATACCCATCAGCCAAACCGTCAACACGAGTTTCTTCATTTCGTCAAAATCAATTGGTTAGTATATCAACGTAATCCATCGGCTGTGCGTTTGCCAATCGTTATTTTTCCATCATTTTTTTGTCCACGACCTCTGTATCAACGTATCTTTGCCGCCCCACAGACGCTGATATGATAACCATAAAAGACAAAACGTTCGTCCCGTTTATTACCGCCGAAGCCATTCAGACGCGCATTCAGGAACTGGCCGAACAGATTAACCAGGCGTATGCTGGCAAAACTCCGCTCATGGTCGTTGTCCTGAATGGGGCCTTTCTGTTTGCGGCAGACTTAGCTAAGCAGTTAACGATTCCCTGCGAAATCACGTTTCTCCGAGTTTCGTCTTACAAAGGAACCGAGTCAACTGGGCAGCTCAAGGAAATTCTTGGCTTAACTGAGTCAGTTGCTGGTCGCGACTTAATCGTAGTCGAAGATATTGTCGATACGGGCAAAACACTCGGTGATATCCGTGATCAACTTCAGGCGCAGAGTCCGGCTTCGCTTGCTATTGCTACGTTACTATTTAAACCGGAAGCTCTCCGAAATCCAATTGATTTACAGTACGTTGGCTTTGAGATTGAGAATAAATTTGTACTTGGTTACGGTTTGGACTATGATGGTTTAGGGCGGAATACGCCTGATATTTTAGTATTGGAATAAGACGAGGCATTACCGATCTACCTCTCCCATTACCACATCAATTGATCCAATTATAGCCACCAAATCAGCTAACATAGCGCCCCGGCTGATTTCGTGAATGACCGACAGATTATGAAAACAGCATGAGCGGGATTTACAACGTACCGGAACATCTGATTTTCCATCAGTACGGAAGAAAAAGCCCAGTTCACCCTTGGCGCTCTCAGCACGGGCATAAAAATCCATCGCCTTCGGCCGAATCTTCTTCGGCACAACCGCTTGTGGATCATAGTCGCGAGTGCGTCGATGGTTGCCGGTGAGTTGATCGAGGCACTGCTCAATGATACGGATGGATTCATGACATTCCAGCACGCGAACATTGTTTCGGTCCCAACAATCGCCTACAACCCCCATTTTCCCTTCGCCAATTGGAATATCGAACTCTAACTCAGGGTAAACGGAATAGCCATCTACCCGGCGCAGATCATATCGCAACCCCGAACCACGTAGCATGGGACCTGTGCAACCATAATTGATAGCAACAGGCAACGGAAGTACCCCTACATTAGCAGTCCGCTTCACGAAAATTTCGTTTTCGATGACGAGTTGTTGCAACTCCACTAATTTGGGTTTTAGATAGGTAATAAATTCCCGGCATCGTTCCTCAAAACCTACCGGAAGATCATAAAACAAGCCCCCTACCCAAATATAATTGTACAACATCCGGGCGCCACTCACCCATTCGAGTAGCCGTTGGATGTGTTCCCGATCGCGCATGAGCCAGAGAAAAGGTGTATAAGCCCCGATATCGAGCGCATACGTACCAATGCCGACAAAGTGTGCGGCTATCCGGTTCAGTTCGGCCACCAGTACACGGATGTATTCGGTACGCTTGGGAATATCATTCTGAATACCGAGCATTCGTTCAACGCCCATGACAAAGGCATGTTCGCAATTCATAGCGGCCAGATAATCGAGCCGATCTACGAACGGAATTGTCTGGTTAAAAGGCAGCGACTGAGCATGTTTCTCAAAACAGCGGTGCAGATAACCAAGGTGTGGCACTACGTCAACAATGATTTCTCCATCCGTAACTACCTCTAATCGAAGCACGCCATGCGTTGAGGGGTGTTGCGGTCCCATGTTAAGAATCATCTCCCCCTCCTGCAACATATCGGGTCGATAGACAGTGGGTTCTGAGGTCCGAAAATGGCCGGGAGCGTACTCGTATTGAATTGTTTGCATGGTCATGACAAGATCAAAGGTCGAAATAGGGAATCCTATTGCCAAACTTTACGTGCTTTTCCGACCTAATTCACTACAAATCATCAGTTTTTATTAAGAAGCTATTGGCTAAATGAAAGTGATTTCGTACCTTTGCGCTCCTTATCGAGAAAACGAACATTAGCGATGGCAAAGAAAGGCGCCAATAGAATCCAGGTTATTCTGGAATGCACCGAGCAGAAAGACAGCGGTGTACCCGGCATGTCCCGGTACATCACCACGAAAAACCGGAAAAATACGCCGGCGCGTATCGAACGGAAGAAATACAATCCGTTCCTGAAGAAAGTAACGGTACATAAAGAAATTAAATAGGTTTTAGGTTTATAGTTTTCGGTTTACAGCAGATAGTATCTGATACTGCATCCGAAAACCGAGAACCGTAAACCGTAAACTACAAAATCGACATGGCAAAAAAGGTAGTTGCAACCCTGAAAACGAAGGATAACGGTAAGGCATTCGCCAAAATCATCAAAGCCGTGAAATCGCCCAAAACCGGCGCGTACACCTTCAAAGAAGAAATGGTCCCAGTTGATGAAGTTCAGGCTGCGCTGAAAAGCTAACCTTGCTTACGTCAATCGCGTCGACGAACCGTCGCATCGGCAAACCCTTTCTGTACAAAGAAATTTGTCCCACAGCCTTCATGGCTCTGTGGGACTTTTTTTGCTATAGTTTTGTTGAACCAGTCAATAGTCAACTGCCTATGCCGTCTTCTAGTAGTAATGATCTTGACGTTAGTAGGTTAATGACTCATTGCTAATCCACTATCGACTCACGACCGCACGGCGACCCTGTATATTATGGCTTTATTTGGCTTATTCTCGAAAGAAAAAAAAGAAACACTCGACAAAGGGTTAGAGAAAACGAAAGACAGTTTTTTCTCGAAACTTGGCCGAGCCGTCGTTGGCAAGTCGACCGTTGACGAAGAAGTTCTTGACGAAGTTGAAAACGTTCTGATTTCGTCGGATGTAGGCGTTGAAACGACTGTTAAGATTATTCGTCGAATTGAAGAACGTGTTGCCCGCGATAAATACATGGGCACCGACGAACTCGACCGAATTCTTCGCGAAGAAATTGCCGCGTTGCTTTCAGATAATAACACCTCCGACGTCCCGGATGACTTTGATTTACCCGTTGGCAAAAAGCCGTATGTAATTATGGTCGTAGGTGTCAATGGTGTAGGTAAGACCACGACAATTGGCAAACTAGCCGCCCAATTCCACAAGCGGGGCAAACAGGTAGTGCTCGGCGCAGGCGATACGTTCCGGGCAGCAGCTGTTGATCAGCTCAAACTCTGGGGTGATCGCGTAGGTGTGCCGGTCATTTCGCACGGTATGAATACCGATCCTTCAGCTGTAGCATTTGATGCGGTGAAAAAAGCAACCGATATGAATGCCGATGTGGTCATCATCGACACAGCTGGTCGACTTCATACCAAAATCAACCTGATGAACGAGTTGACCAAAATTAAACGGGTTATGCAAAAGGTTACTCCTGATGCACCGCATGAGGTTCTTCTCGTTCTTGACGGATCGACCGGTCAGAATGCGTTTATCCAGGCAACAGAATTCACTAAGGCAACGGAAGTTACAGCACTCGCTATCACTAAGTTAGATGGTACAGCTAAAGGTGGCGTAGTTATCGGCATTTCGGATCAGTTCAAAATTCCGGTTAAATACATTGGCGTCGGTGAGAAAATCGAGGATTTACAAACTTTCAATAAAATGGAGTTTGTGGATTCGTTCTTTAAGAAATAATGCGCATCTCATCCATCTTACTGGCTTTACTTCTTGGCTTTTCATTGACGACCTGTGCCCAGAAAAATCACCGTCGAAAAATAACAAAATCGATTGCTGTTCAGGGGATTTGTGGAACCGTACTAGTAAAGCGAGGTAATCATATGCCGGGCCCAGATTCTCCAAAGTCTAACGCTACCGGTTCTCCTGTTGAGCGTGAGGTACTTATTTTTCCATTGTTGAATATGAGCCAGGTGGAAGCAGGGGATAACGGCTTTATTAATTCCGTTGGAGCAGCCAAGCCTATTAAAACTATTAAATCAGAGAAAGATGGTACGTTCTGTGTCAGCCTGCCCACTGGACGCTATTCGGTGATCGTGCAGGAACCGAAAGGCTTATATGCCAACTTGTACGACACGAAGAACAATATTTTTCCAGTGACTGTCGAGAAAAATAAGACAGCACAGATAAAAGTTGAGATTACGCATCAGGCAGTGTTTTAATTTAACGCGGACAGTCCGCCGGAGCGGAAGAAGCGCTTTTGAATATAAATCGCGGGTTTCCACCCGCGTTACTAATGAAAACCAAAGGAGTACGTACTAATAAAATCAATATTGTCACGCTTGGTTGCTCAAAGAACCTTGTGGATTCGGAGGTGCTATTTACGCAACTCAAGGGCAACGGTATGAACGTGACGCACGAATCGAAGAAAGATGACGCCAACATTGTCGTGATCAATACGTGCGGTTTCATCGACAATGCCAAAGAAGAGTCGATCAACACGATTCTGCGCTATGTAGATGCCAAGGAAGCAGGCATTGTGGATAAAGTTTACGTAACGGGCTGTCTTTCGCACCGGTACAAAGATGAACTCGAAATCGAAATGCCGACCGTTGATGCCTGGTTTGGTACCAACGAGTTGCCCCGAATGCTGAAAACCCTTCGTGCCGATTACAAGCACGAACTCGTTGGCGAACGACTTCTGACAACACCAGCCCACTACGCTTATCTGAAAATTGCCGAAGGCTGCGACCGGCCTTGTTCGTTCTGTGCCATTCCGCTTATGCGTGGTGGACACGTATCGCGCCCGATGGACGAGCTAGTAACAGAAGCGAAATCCTTAGCCCGACGTGGCACTAAAGAGTTGATTTTAATCGCTCAGGATCTGACTTACTACGGCCTTGATCTCTATAAAAAACGAAATCTCGCTGATCTCATAAACCAGCTGGCCGATGTAGAAGGTATTGATTGGATTCGCTTACAATACGCCTATCCATCGGGTTTCCCACTTGAAGTATTGGACGTCATGCGCGACCGTCCAAACGTTTGCAATTACCTGGATATGCCGCTGCAAACCGGCTCGACTGAGTTACTGAAACTTATGCGTCGAGGCATTACACGCGAGAAAACAGAGGATTTAATTCATACCATTCGCGATCGAGTGCCTGGCATCACGCTCCGTACAACATTGATTGTGGGTCACCCTGGCGAAACAGAAGCCATGTTTGGCGAGACTTACGAGTTCGTGGAACGGATGCGTTTCGACCGGATGGGCGTGTTTACCTACTCGCACGAAGACCAAACACACTCGTATACGATGCCAGACGATGTTCCAGACGAAATCAAACAGGAACGCGCCGATGAGCTGATGGAACTTCAGCAAGGCATTTCGCAGGAACTGAATCAACAGAAAGTTGGCCAAACCTACAAAGTGCTCTTTGATCGAAAAGAAGGTGGTTATTTCATTGGCCGCACAGAAGCAGACTCGCCCGAGGTAGATAACGAAGTGTTAGTACCTGCTGCACAGTACGTCAGGCAAGGAGATTTTGCCAATGTGCGGATTGACCGCGCTGAAGATTTTGATTTATACGGGGAGATTGTTTCCTAAGTTTTATAAACCCGCAAGTGGATCGAGATATACAACCCGAACCTTGCGGGTTTTTCCGTTGTTGAGCCGAATAAATCCCAACCCCCGCCCATCGCATGGACTGTCAGTACCTGCCGCTTACCTCAACCGGCCAGTTTTCGTCACTATTCCTCGATTACATCAACAAAAAAGATAGTTTAACTCCTTTTTACAATCGTTTTCCAGAGGTAGCTGCTTTTGGCGGGCAGATAGCCGATAAGTCATTTGATACATCAAAACGACAGGTTTTAGTAGATGCGCTTGAGCGCCAATATCAGACTATTACCAACAAACCTGATTTTTCAATCCTGCTTCAGCCCAATACGTTTACCGTCACGACGGGTCATCAACTGAATATTTTTACAGGGCCACTCTATATCGTTTATAAGCTTATTACGACCATTAACCTGGCTCGAAAGCTGAAAGAAACCTATCCCGATTACAATTTTGTGCCGGTTTACTGGATGGCGACCGAAGACCATGACTTCGCCGAAATCAACCATTTTTCGATGTTTGGTAGAAGTTACGCCTGGCAAACCGAACAGCGTGGTGCCGTTGGGCGCATGAATCCAAAGGAGCTAAAAACGCTGTTTGCTGAAATTCCCGAAAAATTAACGCTGTTTGAAGAATCCTACCTCAAGCAGGATACACTAGCCAATGCTGTCCGGTATTACATCAATGAGTTATTTGGAGCCGAAGGCCTGGTCTGTTTAGATGCCGACGATGCCGCACTCAAGGGCGTTTTTGCCCCCGTTATGCGTGATGAACTTATAGAGCATCACTCAGGTGAGTTGGTTCAACAAAAAACGCAGGCGCTGGAAGCGCTAGGCTACAAAACGGTTATTACGCCACGCGATATCAACTTGTTTTATCTGGATGACCAACTTCGTGAACGTATTGAACGCAAAGAAGATGGCACCTACAAAGTAGTAAATACCAAGCTAAAGTTTTCGGAAAGCGAGTTGCTGGGCATATTAGACGAACACCCCGAACGATTCAGTCCGAATGTCGTTCTGCGTCCGCTCTATCAGGAGACTATTTTACCCAATCTGGCCTATATCGGCGGACCATCGGAAGTACCTTATTGGTTACAGTTGAAAGGAGTTTTCGAGCACTTTCAAACGGCATTCCCCATATTGATGCCGCGTAACTTTGCCATGTACGTTCCATCGGTAAGCGCAAAACGTATCAGCAAGCTTGGTCTTACCCCCGAAGAACTCTTCCAGGATACGCTTACGCTTAAGCACGCTTACGTTGAACATCATTCCCGGCACGCACTCAAGTTCGACAACGAGAACAAAACCGTAAATAAAGCGCTGGATGCTATTCTACACAAAGCGCAGATGGTTGACCCAACGCTCGAAAAGGCAGTTCTGGCCGAAACCAAGCGGTTTGCCAACGCTGTTGCCCGACTCGAAAAGAAAATGCGACGGGCCGAGGAGCGAAATCAGGAGACGGGTGTTCGGCAATTATTGACGGTTAAAAACGAGCTTTTTCCAAACGGTGGCTTGCAGGAGCGGAACGAAAACTTCCTAACGTTTTACCTGAATGATCGCCATTTCCTCAAAAAAATGCTGGCCGCTTTTAATCCATTCGATTACCGGATGCAGCTTTGTTTAGAGTAAAATCGACAGATAGAAGTCGGTCGTGAGTGTATGAACAAAGTTGACCTACGTCGCGAGTTTCTGACCAGGCGGAAAACCCTGTCGTTGGATGAAGTTAATCATCGGAGTCAGGCGATAGCGCAGCTTTTTCTAGACTTTCTAACTCAGAATGGATTAGCTTTCAATCCGCTCCTTATTCATACGTTTCTGCCGATTCAGAAGCAGCATGAAGTTGATACGTGGTTGATCATTAACTCAATCTGGCAACAGTTTCCGCAACTAAAATTTACTGTTTCGGTAACTGATATTACGTCTAATCAGCTTACCCACTACCCTTTATACGCAGACACTCGCTTACAGAAAAACCGCTGGGACATTCCCGAACCGATTGATGCGACTCAGCAGTCCGCCATTGACAACCAGTTAATTGATCTGGTTCTTGTCCCACTCCTGGTCTTCGATAAACGCGGACACCGCGTTGGTTATGGCGGGGGCTACTATGACCGTTTTCTGGCCGACTGTCGACCAGACTGTTTAACGATGGGCCTTTCGCTATTCGATCCAGTCGAACAAATCGACGATATTGAGCTTACTGATATCAGACTGGATGCCTGCCTTACTCCTAAACAGCTATTTAGCTTTAATTAACAACATCTAATCGGCATTAGTAATATCTAATCAAAGTTTATTTATATTTTAATATAAGGAATTCCTAGTTGTTATTAACTTTCTAAAAAGAACAACGACTATGAAAAAAGTTCTGCTTTTACTCCTCTTAGGCCCGTTGCATGTATGGGCGCAACAGGACAGAATACCTCCTCCGGTTTCTGCCGAGAATCTTAAACCCATTGAAAGCGACCTGGTTCCTGCCTACAATAGTCGCTATGGGACTAGCATGCGAACGCAGTATATGTATGATGGACTGGATGTTCGACATGCAAAAGACCTGGGCCCATACATTCTGGCGTCTAATAACCCTGATGCAATTCGCGAATTCAACAGCTATTTAACCAGTCGGCATGCTGGTGGATGGTTAATTGGCGGAGGACTCATAGCATCAGGTGTAGGTCTGATTGTGGGTATTTCCAATGATCATTCTGGAGAGGCCAACAAGGGTCCTTATTCGTCAACGGGCGTTGTCAGTAACGGAACCATATGCTATGGTTATTGCAATTCTGTTCCAGACCGGACAAACCAGGCGGCCGTAAAAGCAGGAGTAACAACCTTGTTTTCGGGTTTGATCGTGGCTGCCATTGGCGCCTATATGCTACGCCCAGGCCCACATCTTCGCCGATCTGTTCAGTATTATAATCGTTCTCTTAAACAGCAGGGCATCTCCTGGCAGTTAACGCCTTATTCGTCGCTGTCAAATTCAGGCGTAGGACTAGTTGGCCGATTCTAACTTTTTTAGAATATACTTCCTGTGCGTCAAAGTTTTGCCGTACTTTTGCACTCCAAATTGTAGGGCGGGTAGTCCGCCATTGCGGGGAAACTCGCTTTTTATTAACCACTTAAACGCGGATTTCCATGGCTTCGGCCAACCGTCCGCATTACTAAAATGAAAATCGCAGTCGTTGGCGCCACAGGCCTGGTCGGTGGCGAAATCCTGAAGGTTCTGGCAGAACGGAACTTCCCTGTATCTGAACTCATTCCCGTCGCTTCCGAGCGGTCGGTTGGTAAACAGGTTGAGTTCAAGGGTAAACCGTACACAGTCGTAAGCTTCGAAGATGCTATTGCTGCCAAACCTGCCATTGCGATTTTTTCGGCTGGCGGTGGCACATCGCTGGCGTTGGCTCCCAAGTTTGCCGAAGCAGGTATCATCGTTGTCGACAATTCGTCGGCCTGGCGTATGGACCCAACCAAAAAGCTGGTTGTTCCCGAAGTAAACGCCGATACGCTTACGCCAGAAGACAAAATCATTGCCAACCCAAACTGCTCGACCATCCAGATGGTGGTAGCGCTGAAACCCTTGCATGATCGCTACAAAATCAAGCGCGTTGTTGTATCGACCTACCAGTCGGTAACCGGAACGGGGAAAGCAGCAGTTGACCAACTTTTCGCTGAACGCGCAGGCAATACTGATGTAGCGAAAGTATATCCGCACCCAATTGACCTGAACGTACTGCCACACATCGACGTATTCCTCGACAACGGCTATACGAAAGAGGAGATGAAAATGGTCAATGAGACCAAGAAAATTATGGGTGATGACTCCATTCAGGTAACGGCCACGACGGTTCGGATTCCAACGATTGGGGGCCACTCTGAAGCCGTTAATATCGAATTCGAAAGTGAATTTGAGCTAAGCGATATTGTTAATATCCTCAGCAATACCGAAGGCGTTATCGTTCAGGATGATCCAGCCAACAAAATTTACCCAATGCCCTTGACGGCTCACGGTAAGGACGAAGTATTTGTTGGTCGTATCCGTCGTGATGAAAGTCAGCCCAAAACACTAAACATGTGGATCGTGGCTGATAACCTCCGCAAAGGCGCGGCAACTAACGCGGTTCAAATTGCAGAATACTTACTGAAACACAATCTGGTTGAAGCAGAGCCTGTAACTGCCTAACCAGTTATCCTGACTAAAAACCAAAAGTCCCATTCGGCTTGCTGCTGGATGGGACTTTTGGTGTATATTGATGTATGAATATGACGCCAATTATTCAACTCAACGACCTTTACAAGTCGTACGGATCTACACCTGTTCTGAAAGGTATTAATTTGAATGTATCGCCCGGACAGGTTGTGGGATACATCGGCCCGAACGGTGCCGGGAAGTCTACGACGATCAAAATCCTGATCGGCATGCTACCCGATTATGCAGGCGAAGCAACGGTTTTGGGTATGGACGTAAAAACCAACTCGCTCGAAATCAAACGTCGAATTGGCTACGTTCCTGAGAATGCAGCCTTATACGATACGTTGACGCCAATGGAATACCTGCAATTCATTGGGCAGCTTTATGGTTTAGAGACCGGGCAAATTGAACGAAAGGCGCTTGACTTGCTCCGCTTATTCCAACTCAATGATTACACAAATGCCCGCATGACAACCTTCTCGAAAGGTATGCGCCAGAAAGTGTTGCTCATTTCGGGGCTTCTGCATAATCCCGACGTTATTTTTCTGGATGAACCATTGTCCGGTTTAGATGCCAACGCAGTTGTGCTTGTCAAAGAAATTATCCGTCAGTTGGCGAACAGTGGCAAAACGGTTTTCTACAGTTCGCACATTATGGACGTAGTGGAAAAGATTTCGGACCGGATTATTATCATTAATCAGGGCCAGATCATTGCCGATGGCACCTTTGCTGAGCTGCAACACCAACGTCCCGAATCACTCGAACAACTGTTTGCTGAACTTACCGGTAGCGAAGGCCAGACGGGTGTTGCCGAGGAGTTTATTCATACCCTGAAAAACTAACTCGTATGACACCCATTATTCTCTGGCTACTCGACCGTTTGCGACCGCTGTTCAGAACAATGGGGGCTGATTATGGTCAACTGCGAGCTATTGTGCAGGTCAAACTAACGATGGACAACCGTCGAAGCTTTGTTAGTTTGGGACGTTATGGCAAACAATCTGAGGAAACGAACAACAGTTTTATTCGTATTCTGGGCATTTACATGCTCGTTGGTGGCTTTATCGCGCTAGGGATACTGTCCTTTCCCGAGCAAGATCGGATGTTCTTCCCGCTCACGCTGCAATTTTCCTATACCATGGCGCTATGTGCCATGACACTCATCTCCGATTTTTCATCGGTCATCCTCGATTCATCGGATAACCAGATTATTCTACCTCGCCCTGTTAGTAACCGCACGCTCTGGTTAGCCCGCGTCGTACATATTTCCAGCTACCTTTTCACCATTGCGCTCTCCTTGTCGCTCGGGGCGATTTTTATTCTATCGAACCGTTTTGGTGCGTTGGCGGGCGTATTAATGCTAGTACTAAGTCTATTATCAGCCGTGCTGATGGTATTCCTGACCAATGTGTTTTACCTGGTGCTGATGCGTTTCATCAGTGAGGAAAAGCTGCGTGAGGTAATCAATTATTTCCAGATCGTAATGGCAATTCTGGTCTACGGCGGGTATCAGTTATTACCACGTTTGATGGACCCAAAAACGCGACTGACTCAGGCATTTGAACACCAATGGTGGCATTATCTGGTTCCGCCGATGTGGATGGCGGGGGCAGTCGATACCGTTGTTCGACCAGCGATTGACCAAATGCACTTGATTTTTCTGGCGCTTGCTTTCATAGCACCTTTCGCCGGCCTCTGGTTCATGAACCGCTTTCTGACATCCGATTTCACGCAGAAACTAAGCGGGCTCGATCAGGAAAGCCGCCCGGTTGTGTCAGCTGTCTCGGCTCAGGAAACGCGGCAAACTCGTGTAGGCTGGGTAGAGCGGTTCGCAGACTGGTTCACGACTAATCCACTCGAACGGGCTGCTTTTGCCTTTACCTGGCGTGTAACTGGTCGCGACCGCAAGTTCAAACTCAAAACGTACCCACAGTTGGGATTTGGGCTGGCGTATGTGGTTGTTATGTCGATTCAGGGACAGACCTTCGGTTCGAGTAGCTTCTTTTATCTATTTGCTCTGTACTTCGCCAGTATTTATGTGATGGTAGCGCATTACCAACTCGGCGTTTCAGATAATTATCGGGCTGCCTGGGTCTACGGTAGTGCTCCTATTCGCGAACCGGGCGCTATTTTATCAGGCTCGCTAAAAGCTTTGATCATAAAACTTCTGACTCCTTTCTACCTTTTACTATCAGCTTATATTCTCTATCGATACGGCACCGATAAGATTAGCGACGTACTCCTGGCGTTCTGTAATTCACTGGTAATGTTAGTAAGTTCGGCTCTCCTTTCAACCCGGTACATGCCCTTCTCAACGGCACAGGATGCGTTGAAGCAAAACATCACCGCTCGTGGACTGTTGATTGGCATCGTTCTGGGGATAGTCGGTTTTTCGCATTATGGCCTGACGTTTGTGCCATATGGCGTTTGGCTAGCCATTCCTGTATCCATTGCCGCTTTCTGGCTATTGTTCAATCAATACAAAAAGACAGGCTGGGACCAGGTCGTTATGGGCTAGAAAAAAAAATGATTAAACACAGAGGTACAGAGATCACGAAGTTATAAAATATTTATTTTGAGCCATTTATTCTTATGTCGTCTCTGTGGTTAATCATTTTTTTCCAACTCTATGAAAATACAGTTTCCTCTTTTTCTGCTTTTCATTGCCTGGACGGCAGCCGCACAAACCCGAAATCCTGCGAACAAAGCTATTTATCTGGAAGATGTTTCCTGGACTAAAGCCCGCGAACTTCTCACGCCCGATGCTGTCGTTGTCATTCCACTGGGCGCAGGGTCAAAAGAGCACGGTCCGCATTTGCCTTTAGCTACCGACTACCTACAGGCCGAAGGTTACGCCAAAGAAATAGCGCTTCAGCGAAAGGTGCTCATTGCGCCCATTGTTAGTTATGGATTTTATCCTGCTTTTCTGAAGTACCCCGGCTCCACGAGCATCAATTTCGAAACCGCGACTAGTACTGTCGTGCAGATTGTGCGAAGTTTAGCGGCTTATGGGCCGAAGCGATTTTATATCGTCAACATAGGCGTCAGTACAACGCCGACTTTAGTGACGGCGGCTAAGACCCTGGCTGAGGAAGGAATTGTACTGTATTTCAGTCGCTATGATCGGCAAGGATTTGTGCAGGCCGAACAGCCTTTCCGTACCCGGTCGTATAGTGGTCACGCCGATGAACTGGAATCGTCCAATCTGCTCGCGCTACGTCCCGACCTGGTAGACATGAGCAAGGCCGTGAATGATTCATCAATGAAAGGAAAATCGGGTGGAATGACACCCGTGATGATTGCGGGTGGAAACCTGAACACCAGTGGCATCAATGGCTATGCCGCCCTGGCTACGGTAGAAAAAGGTCGAAAGGGAATGGCTTCCTTTGCCAAAGAACTCATTCGGGAAATTGACAGTGTAAGCACTTGTGCTTTACCCAAAGCTGTTGATAGAACAGCACTTTACGCAGCGTATGTGGGTAACTATGTGGATAAATCGGGAACAGAGTTGGTAATTAGCCAAAAGGATAACAAACTCTACTTCTTATGGAATAAGATCGACACGAGCAACTTCTTCCATTTATACCAGGACGCTCCAGACAACTTCTCCTCGATGAACCTGAATGTGTTGTTTATTCGCAACGACGCAGAGCAGGTAACGAAAGCGTGGTGCCAGTTTCGGGGAACCTCTTTTTGGGTAACGAAGTCGAAGTAAGTTCTGATCATACACAATCATGCGTAGAAAAGATTTTCTAAAAATAGGCGGCATGCTGGCCGCTACGGCTTCTCAAACAAGGTTGTACGGTAGCCCGATTAGTAAAGCCAGCCCAACTCATGGCCCAGTCGATTTCGTCCATGATGGCTTGTTGCTATCGCCGAAAGAATACGCAGCCCTGTTGATGAAATTGGCTGACGAAGGAAAAATCAAAACCGATTACTACTCTAATGGTGGCGTCGTGGAGGAACTGGAAGCAAAATTCGTCAGCCTTCTCGGGAAAGAATCGGCGGTTTTTATGCCGACTGGTACGTTGGCCAATCATATTGCAGTTCGTCATCTAGCCGGGCAAAATCGTAGGGTTATCGTCCAGGAACAGAGTCACTTGTATAATGATACTGGCGACTGTGCCCAAACTTTAAGCGGACTTACGCTTATTCCGCTGGGCGTAAATTCGGTCGAATTTAGTCTGGACGAGCTGGATAGTGTTGTCAAAAAAACACAAGGTGGCCGTGTAGAAACGCACATTGGCGCTATCTCTATCGAATCGCCGGTAAGGCGTCAGAAAGATCAGCTATTTCGGTACGAGAGCGTTCAGAAGATAGCCGAATACGCCAGAAGCAAAGACATAAAGATGCATCTGGATGGTGCCAGACTTTTTGTCCAGCCCGTGCATAACAACGTATCAGTTGTTCAGTACAGTGCGCCGTTTGATACGGTTTATACCTCACTTTGGAAGTGCTTCAACGCAGCATCGGGAGCGGTATTAGCGGGTACCAAAAGCTTTACGACCAACTTATTTCACGAACGCCGGATGTTTGGTAGCGGGTTGCCTGCCGCCTGGGCTTTTGCCGCAGTAGCCTTGTATTACGCCGACAGCTTTGCCAAGGATTATAAACAAGCGTGGACGAACGCGCAACAGTTATTCGGTCTGCTTCAAAAAGACGAACGGTTTAGCGTCACGCAGTTTGAGAACGGCTCACACATTGTTGAGCTGACCTTAAAAAATGCCAACCCAACACGTTTTAGAGAAGCTCTAGCCAAATCGAATATCGAACTGTCTGCTCCTACAAAAGCTAGCTTTTTACTAAAAGTTAATCCCTCCTTAAATCGAATCGCTCCTCAAAGTCTAGCTAGCCATTTTATAGAATCACTTAGCTAGCATGAATTCACTAGTTCATCGCGTCGATATCGTCGGAAAGGCATTTATACAAGGTTGAGCTTGTAGTTCCTATTGCTCCTACACGCCCCAGAGCTTGATAGAAATCGTATAGTTCGCGTTAAACTAGTAACTTAGAGCTATCAATTTTATCAAGTCCACCCAACCAACCTGTATAAACCTGCTTATGAAAAAATATAGTCTACTTCTACTCTTAACAAGTCTACTAATAGCCTGTAATCCGCCTGTTGGGCCTGATGTAGCTGGTTCGGTAGAGGGACTCTATCAACTTGTCGATTATCGGTCACCAACAGTAATTGATCTTGTTCCAAGTGGAACCTTAAATGCCATCAAGATTGATAATCAACATGTGCTTATTACTGTCACCGGTATGGTTGGTAAAACTAAAATTAATTATAAGCTCCCTAGTGTTTTAGTTACCAATATTGATCGGACTACCACAAGCTTAACCGTAAAAGGCAAGAGTGTAGGTCAGATAGTAGATAATGGAACTAGTCTTTATGTAAGTTTAACGCCTGCCCCGAACATAACAATAGGTGCTATGGTGTTTTAGTCAGAACGGTTTAAACAGGATTCTACACACTTCAACAGCTTATCTAAGCGACTCATAAACAAGTATATGGTGAAACAAAAGGAATCAATCACCTTTGTATCATCAACTAAAAACAACAACTACTGAAATGAAAACGAATCTTCTGAAAATTAACCGCCCAGCCCGGCCCCGCATCATCGAAATCGGTGGTCCGGTAATCGGTCAGGTTGGCCGCAGCACCTACCGGATGCGTGGACGTTAAGCCAATCGCATTGTATAGCAGAAGCCCCCTTCGTTCGCGTCGGGGGCTTTTTTGTTGGTATCTGTTGTTTTCAATTGCGGTAGTACCTCTTATTTTATATACACTTCTTTATTTAGCATTGGGCAGTTAATTGAGATAAACTCGTGGCTTCTGAACGAGCGTAATACCAACCGGAAATGCAAAGAGTGTGCCTTCGGGTCGGCAAACAACAGATTTTCTCGACCAACGGCGTTAATCCAGCAGGTTGGGTATTGGATATTATTAAATGTGTTGTTTGGCAAAATAAAAAACCGCTTATTGAAAGAAGGGTTTCCTTTGCTGAGTAAATGCGCCTATTAATCAGCTATATAAATCCTCACAATTCAAACCATGCTAAGCCGAAGAAACTTTATACAGAAAAGCGTTCTGGCAGGAGTTGGCCTTTATACAGCGCCTAAAAGCTTGTTGACCAATTTGAATGAACAAATCGTCATGACGGTGAAAGGACCTATCCGACCACGCGATATGCAGTTCACGTTAACCCACGAACATGTTCTGGCTGATTTTATAGGCGCGGAAAAATATAGTCGCGATCGGTATAAAGTCGACGAAGTCTATGCCCGAGCGCTTCCCTTTTTACAGGATGTGAAGAACAAAGGCTGCGTTACGTTTATCGATTGTTCCCCCGCTTATCTGGGACGTGATGTACAGCTGCTCAAACGCCTGGCAGACTCAACCAAACTACATATTATTACGAATACGGGGTATTATGGAGCGGTTAATGAACGGTTCTTACCCAAACACGTCTATACGGAAAGCGCTCGTCAACTGGCCGATCGCTGGATAGCGGAATGGACGGATGGGGTAGAAGGCACTGGCATCAAGCCGGGATTTATTAAGACAAGTGTCGATCAAGCTCCTTTGACAGTTGCCCAGCGAAAAATTATCGAAGCTGCAGCGTTAACTCACCTGGCTACCGGCCTAACAATTGCTGTGCACACCGACAATGGCGAAGCAGCCAACGAACAGCTCCGTATTTTAGCCGATAATGGCGTAGCGCCTTCGGCACGAATCTGGGTACATGCACAAAAAGAGCAGAATATGGCTTTTCATATAGACGCGGCAAAACGTAAGAGCTGGGTTTCTTATGACGGTGTTAATCCAAGAAGCATAAAGGATGACGTAACCTTTCTGCAAAGAATGAAGGCAAATGGCCTATTGAACCAGGTGCTGGTATCGCAGGATTCTGGCTGGTACAATGTCGGCGAACCCAATGGAGGCAACTATCGGGACTATCTTACCATTTTTACGTTACTTATTCCATCCCTAAAACGAAACGGTTTTTCAAGCCGGGATATCCATACTCTATTCGTGGAAAATCCGGCAAACGCCTTCTCAATTCAGGTAAGGAAACTATAATAAAAGGCCTTCAAAAAGGAAAAAACACAAGTTTAAGTAGGTTTTATACCTCTCCTGATTTAGTACTATATAAAGTCAAGAGGTATGCTGAAATCCTTCTCTATAACCACGTTAACAGGCGCTTTTCTGGCGGTTGTCTTATCGGCCTCCATTGGATTTGATCCAGTCCATCAAATTCGATTGCAATCAACTTACGTTGCGGGCGATACCTTACCCAAGGTTAAACTTCCCGAAGGTGCTGATCCCGAAGATCCCGACTGGAAAGGGATCGATTTGACCTCTAAAGAGCCGGTTTTACCTTTAAAACCGGCTGAAGAAGCCAATCTTTTTCTGTTGCCGCCGGGCTACAAAATTCAACCCGTTCTGACCGAACCCGCTATTCAGCAACCCGGTGCCATTTCTTTCGATGCCAACGGGCGAATGTATGTGCTGGAACTACGAACATACATGCTCACAGCTGATTCGAAAGACGAGTTGCAGCCTACGAGCCGGATTTCCAGATGGGAAGACAAAAACAACGATGGTGTCTACGAAACCGGAACCACTTTTGTCGATAACCTGATTTTCCCCCGCTTCGTGTTACCCTACGGTAAAGACTGTATTCTCACGATGGAATCTGATGCAGACAATGTCTACAAATACACCGATACCAACGGTGACGGCAAGGCCGATAAGAAAGAGTTTTTTACGAATAAATACGGTCGGTCGGGCAATGTAGAGCACCAGCAGGCTTTCATGTATTGGGGCATGGACAACTGGCTCTATAGCACGGTAAATGCTTTCCGTATTCGGGAAACACCCAACGGCATTATTCGTGAGAAAACGGGCGCTAACCGGGCTCAATGGGGAATTACGCATGATGATGATGGTAAACTCTGGTTTCAGGGCGGAGCCATTGGCTTGCCTTCGCATTTCCAGTTCCCGATCCAATATGGCAATTTCGATGTACCAGGCGAGTTTGCCAAGGGCTTTGATGTACCCTGGGGAGCTGCCGTCAAAATTGCCGATATGCAGGGAGGTATGGATGAAGTCCGCCAACCTGACGGCTCCCTAAACCATGTAACAGGCTCGGCTGGTAATGACGTATATCGCGGTGACAGACTACCCGCCGAATTGAAAGGACAATATTTTTACGGCGAGCCCGTCGCCCGAATTGTTCGTCAGGTCAATCCTGTTGTTACCGAAGGTTTGACTACGTTGCACAATGTTTATCAGGATCAGAAATCAGAGTTTCTGCGTTCGACAGACCCCTTATTCAGACCTGTTGATATGACCACTGCTCCCGATGGCACTCTGTACATTACTGACATGTACCACGGCATCATTCAGGAGGGGCAATGGACTCAAAAAGGAACGTACCTACGGACAAAAATTGAGCAGTATCAACTCGATAAAGTTGTGGGCTTGGGGCGTATCTGGCGTATCACCTACGAAGGAAAGGAACGCGATAAAGTCCGCCCAAATATGTATGCAGAAAAGTCGATTGATGTGGTAAAGCACCTAACGCATCCTAATGGCTGGTGGCGGGATGCCGCTCAACAAGTACTGGTGCAGCGAAAAGACCTCTCTGTGGTGCCGCAACTAACTACTATGGCGCTAACCGACAAAAATCCGTTAGCCCGAATCCACGCTCTTTGGACTCTGGAAGGGCTTGGCGCACTAAAAACAAGCGTGGTGCAAAAAATGGTACAAGATGTCAACCCTCGTCTACGCATCCAGGCGCTTCGGGCAAGTGAAACTCTGTATAAAGCAGGCGATAAAACGCTGGCAGCTACTTATAAACGGGCATTGGCTGATGCCAACACCGACGTGCAGATTCAGGCTATGCTCACCGCCAAGTTTTTAAAACTGCCTGATTTGGAGAATGACATCAAAACCGTAATGGCCAGCAACAAGGCAACGGGTGTCAAAGTGATCGGAGAACAAATTCTAACGCCACCCAAGCAACGAAACATGGGACCATTTGGCGCGCCAGAGTTGAGCGCTACGCAGAAGGCTCAGGTAGAACGTGGCGCCCTGGTATACAACGAATTATGCTCGCAGTGCCACGGAAACAACGGCATGGGCACTCCCGCTGGCAACGGGCGACTACTGGCCCCAGCCTTAGCCGGGTCAGTCCATATCCAATCGCATCCAGACTATGCCATTCGAGTTGTTCTACATGGGCTGGAAGGCCCTATTGAAGGCAAGACCTATGCAGGTGGGTTAATGGCCAGCATGAAAGAGCAGTCGGATGAGTGGGTGGCAGATGTGCTTTCGTATATCCGGAATGGCTTGTCAAACGATGCGTCATTGATTTCTCCACAACAGGTGGCTGCCGTTCGCAAAAAAACGACAGGCCAGCAGGGCGCGTATCAGTATGCTCAATTGTCGAAATTAATTCCGTATGAAATTCAGCCCCAATCGTTGACGGTTACAGCCAGTCATACAGCGTCGACCCGTATTGGTGGGAATGTATCACCAGCCACAGCCTTCACTTACGAAGGCTGGTCAACGGGAGTTAGCCAGCAAAAAGGCATGTGGTACCAGATTGAGTTTCCTAAAGAAGTAAATCTGGCCGAATTACAGTTCACCTCGCCCCAAACGATCAAAAAAGGCTGGAAACCAAAACCCGGTCAGTCTTTCGCAACAATGACTATTCCGTTCATTCACAACTACCCACGCGCCTTTACAATATCGGTGTCCTCGGATGGCCAGAATTGGCAACCGATTCAAACCGAAACGAAGGGTGTCGCCGGAGATAACATTATTTTGCTTAATGGCGCGAAAGCCAAATTTTTAAAAATGCAATTGAGCGAAGGTCTAGCAGACGATTCGGATGAAATCCCCTGGTCAATGGGTCATTTGAAAGTGTTTGCCCAATAATCAAACCTTTGATTTTTATCAGCCAATCAATACTAAAACATGGAAAATAAGCCAACACGTCGTCAGTTTTTGGGTGCCACGGCAGCACTTGTTTCAGGAGCAATTATAAATAGCAACCCGCTTTTTGGTTCACCCGCTATTATCCGTAATCTGGGCACGCCGAATTCGTTAATTAACGGCGTGCAGATTGGCGTCATTACCTACTCGTTTCGGGATATGCCTGACCAAAGTGCCGAAGCTACCCTGCAATATGTTTTGGATAGTGGCATCAGTGCTATTGAACTGATGGGTGGCCCTGCCGAATCATATGCTGGAGCGCCCAAAAATCCGGTCAATATGCAGACAATTTTTCCATTGATGCGGAAACGACGCGAAAATCAGCCGCTAACTGAAGATGAGCAAAAAACGTTAGCAGAAGCCGATGCACAGACGAAAGCCTATCGGGCCGAAGTAGCTAAATGGCGACTTTCTGCCCCTATGGACAGGTTCGAGAAGGTTCGTAAAATGTTCAATCAGGCTGGCGTAACGATCTATGGCTTCAAGCCTGATGCGTTCGGGATGCAGAATTCAGATGCCGATATTGACTACGGAATGCGGGCGGCTAAAGTCTTAGGTGCCAATCAGGTAACGGTCGAACATCCAGGGAACGATGCACAGACACTCAAACTAGGAAAAATGGCCGAGAAACACGGTCTACGGGTAGGGTATCATGGGCATGAGCAACAAACGCCCACCTTCTGGGATACCGCCCTGGCGCAATCGCCGGGTAATGCCATGAATTTTGATTTAGGCCATTATGTAGCAGCTGGTCAGCCCGATCCACTAGGCCTGATTCGGCAAAAACATACACGCATTGCGAGCATGCACATCAAAGATCGTCAGCTACCGGCTAATGGTAAGGGGAATTTACCCTGGGGGAAAGGGGATACGCCTTTGCTCCAGGTGTTGACACTAATGCGCGAACAGAAGTATACATTCCCGGCTACAGTCGAATTGGAGTACCAGATACCAGCAGGTTCAAACGCAGTAGCCGAAGTAAAAAAATGCTTAGACTTTTGCCGGAATGCCTTAAGTTAGGCATTGAGGTCTCCCCATTTTTTTACGCAACAGCACTATCTAATCAAGGCTTCCAGTTGGCGTCATAGCACGGTTGTGATACGGCGTCAAATGGAAGCCTTTGCATGAGAGCGGCCAATTAATAAACAGAAGAAGCCGGAATTTGCTCAGCCTTCGAGAAGGCTGTCTGGTAGTCTGCTTTAATCTTCGGCAGTTCAGCTCGTTTGCCTTGTAGGCTCAGTGCCTTATGAAGGCCCACTAAAGACCAACCATTCCCCGGATGATGAATCAGATCCTGGCGATACACGGCTTCTGCTTCCCTCTCCTTATGCATGGCAAGCAAATACGCCCCTAAAAACTGCCGGGCGGGTAAGGGCCAGTCGCTAGGTTCCGTATAAATTAATTGATCTTCAAGAAGGATTGCTTTTTGAAGGCTTGATACAGCCTGCTCATAACTTTTGTCGGCAAAAAATATGAAGGCTTCCAGAATATGATCAGCAATCTGAGCCACTGGAAGTGGGGCATTGAAGGGAATACGTCGCTTTTCAAGAATCGGATCTTTTAGAGCTTCCCCAAGCAGTTGTCGCTGCAGTCGGGCTTCGGCCGTTTTTCCAATACCCACAAGCGCCATTCCTCGTGAGAAATGATCTAACAGGGTGGCATAAGCCCAGTTCTCAGCGGGTTTCTCCGATGCTAAAATCTCATTCCATTTACCCAGCCTAACCTGTGTTAGCGAGGGCATCATATAGAGATATTGATCGTAGGGATTTGCGGCCAGCGGAGAGACAGATCGGCGGCAGCGCAGGGCGTCTCTTAGTCCAACCTGGTACATACCACCCGTCAAGGCACAATACGTCTGTACAGCAAAATAATGGGGCGAATGTTTCACCAGACCCAGTTGTGTTACCAGAGAATCATACCGTAAAAGATTTTCGGCCGCTTTGTCATTGACCATCACCCCTTCCTCAAAAAGGCCATTGCGTTGGTATTCATGACTCGCCATATGGACCATATGTGCTACACCAGAAAGCTGCGTCTTAAGCTTGTCGGCATTGGCTAGAGCTACCTCAGGGTGATTGGATGCTTCAGTAAGATGAATATGATAATGTAAGGCAGCCGGATGATTTGGGTATTGTTTCAGCACATTTTCACTTAGGGTAACCACTTCCTGAGTCCAATCTTTAGGCTTACCATCGCTCGTCCAGAAATCCCAGGCGTGTATCAGCATAATCGCGTCTACGTAGAGCATTTTAATATCCGGATCATCAAATTCGGTGAGGAGTTGCCTGGTAGCCGACGCATAGGCCAGATTGAGTTTTTTCCGTTCAGTATCAGCTGGGTCAGCAGAATACCGGGTGTTCATTACCTGAATCAGCTTTTTTTCTTTCGGATTGGCGTAAGTGGCTAGTTCGTTCATACGCGTCAGAATAGCGTCCATACCTGGCGGAACCGTATAGGTGTGAGCCGCATTATAATAGGGGCCTCCTGCCAGTGCTTGTCCCCACCAGGCCATCGGACAATTGGGGTCCAATCGCGCTGCTTCTTTGAAAGAAGCCATGGCCTCTTTCATATGATAGCTATAATACATCGTCAGGCCCTGATCAAAATAAAACTGGGCACTATCCTTTGTCGTAGAAATCTTGTAGGAATAGTTGCCCCAACCCGGCAGAGGAATCATAAACTTGCCGTTTTCCATTCGATTGACAGGGCCATCGGCTCCATATCCGCAAACGGGAATGCCTTCGTTTGTTTTCAGAACTAAGCTCCTAGCTGAATTAAACAAAATTAATGTCACTAAAAGGGCAGGTACTGACGTTAGCCGGATCAGTTTGTGACGTTTCATATCAGCCAGATTTGATGAGTATGGTTTTAAAATTAGCCAGGCTCCTCGTATAGTAGCAAGGAGCCCATTTAAGTTAAGATATAAACTAGTAATAGGAAAGCATGAAGACTTTTATTAAGCGGCCTGGTTCATGATTTTTCGACCAAGGTAGTTTCTTCCGCGTACGGGACAAATGATATAGCTACACGTCTTGTACGGCTAGCAAAAGATGCCTCTATTTTAAAATTATCATCAAAAAAATAAGTAGTAAAAACAACCGCTGAGGCTGTGGGAGTTAGCGCATTTAGTTTCCTAAACACTTCGCCAAATAATCAATAAGTTACCATTTGTTAATTCAGGGAACTAAATTAGGCTTGATTGCAGGCTTTCAAATTGTTAGTCTGCAAGCTCTTATGGGTTAGATGAAACGTTGGCGCTACTAGTGCCAACGTTTTTTTAATGTGTCCAAAATACGCTTTCAACGTCTTAATAGTACCAACGTGAATCTAACCCATAAGATCACTTTCATCACAAAGCAAGTATTAGCCCTGTCCGAGAAAGGACAGGGTTATTTTTTTGCACAAAAAACCACTTTATCCCTAATGCACATTAGTTAAAAACAAATTCAGAAATTCTGCGGGACTATATTGGTTCGCGTTAGTTATCTGTCTGATAATCTATCATTCGCGATAAATAACTCAACGCATGAACGTCAAAAGCATATTCGGTATCATTCTCACACTACTCGGTTTGGGTGGCCTGATTTATGGAGGAATGGATTTTACAAAAGGCGGGGTAGCCCAGGCATCCTTTGTATACCTTATTCTTGGGGGAATTTTCTTCTTTGCCGGAATCAGCCTGATTCGCGGAACAAAAGCTTGATTAATTATTGGGTTATTGGTTATTGAATTATTCGTTCAATAACCAATAACTACCTCAAATACACTCCTATTCGACTCTCATCGCTGAGCACAACATCCACGTGTTCAGTTAAGGTCGTACTTAATTCATACCCTTTATAATCGGCAGCAACCGGGTAGCGAGGGTGATTCCGATCAATGAGAACCGCTACCTGAAGTTTTCGGATGGGAATACTCAAAAAAGGTTGCAAACTAAACGCCAACGTCCGCCCTGTATACAACACATCATCTACGACTACGATTACTTTATCCGTGAAATCAGCAGCCGAACGGTCATGATGAACAACAGGCTGGGCTATCTGCAATTTGTCTAAGCTAAGCTGAATCAAATCGACCGAGAAAGGCGAGATTGTTCGCAATTCACGTGCCAATGCCTCAGCCAGTATATACCCTTCTCCCGAAATGCCCGCTAATAACAGGGCTGTTTCTTCAAAGTTATTTTCGTAAATCTGAAAGGCTATCCGTCTGATTTTCTGATATATCTGCTCAGAATTCAGGATAAGTGTTGACTGGGCGGTGTTCATGCGCGAATCGGCTAAACGATTTAGAGCTGCAAAGATGGCAAAAAAGAAGCTAGTCGGCGAAATAACTAATTGAGTTGGTTAGTTGGCACAATTTTCGCCATTAGTCGTACAAAATAACCTCTTCTTTGACCAGCTATGTACACAATTATCCACTTTACTTTTGGGCTGTTCCTTTGGATACTGCCTGGCAAACCGATTATAGAGACCGATATTACGCAAACCGTGAGTACATCGTTACGTAGTGGCGATGCCGGTCGATTATCAGCTCGTTTTGCGAAAACTATCGAGTTAGTTATTGACGCCGAGAAAATTGAATTTTCGGCAGTTCAGGCGACGCACGCTGAATTAATTTTACGGTCTTTTTTCCGAAAGTACCCGCCACATCGATTTGATTTTGTTTATCGTGGTGCATCAGATCGCTTGCGCTACAGTACAGGAACGTATGAAACCGACGGTCGGACGTTCTCTGTCTATGTGCTCATGCGTCAGACCTCCGACAACAACTACGTCATTAATGCGCTGCACTTTAGAAAAGAATGAGCCTGATAGGTATGCTCTATGATGTACGATGTATTGCAAAATGCTGAATGTCCTACATCATATATCCTACATTCTACATCATACATTGTAAATCCCCTGTATCTTTGCACTTTCATGTAGAGGTACTATGATTGTTAAGACTAAAAAGTACGCATTAGACCAAAAAACGTACATCAATATTGCCCTTCGGCAGTGGGTGAAAGATAACTGGAAATGGGCATTTGTGCCCTTGGCGTTGATTCTGCTAAATGTTGTTCTGAGCCTGACGAAAGTCTACCCCAACTATTGGATTTACATCGTGATTGTTGTGCTTACTATTCTGTATGTGCTGTTCTGGGCTGTGCAGATTACGGGTATTGCTCAAATGGAGCAAAGCAAGGCGCTATTTCAGAAGTACGTTTATGAAATCGACAGTCGCCAGATTCTGATGCGGATTAATGCTAAAGAAGGCGGCATTTTGAAATGGAGTCAGATTGACAGTGTTATTAAGGATAAAGACGCTTATATTCTTTTTCTGGACAACGCTGAAGCAATGACGAATGTAAAGGCAAACTGGCTGGCTAAGACGGTTACAAAAGGACTAGCCAAAGCGCAGTTTTTATATCTGCCGTTTAACATTTTCACCAGCGACAACGATCTGCGGTTTACCGAGGCCCTCCTGAAACGCAAAGGCTTATTACCGGGTAGTGTTCCTGCCGAAGCAGTGAAATAAGACTGTTTTTGTTATTGAGCACAAAGCCACAGAGAACACAGAGAAAAACCGGTTGGCGGTCATTCTGTGTTCTCTGTGGCTTTGTGCTTATCTCAATTCTTAAACTTGCCCACACGCATGAAACATTCGCGCGTTTTACTCTCTCTTTTCTTTTTTCTATTTAGTGCTGCGGCATTTAGCCAAACCAAGAAGCTGGTTACGCTCGATGACATTTGGGGGCGCAATGCAGGCACCTTCGCTCAGCGTACAGTTGAAGCGGTTAATTGGATGAAATCCGGTGGATTTTATACGACCCTTGATGGTGGTAAAATTGTTAAATTCAACATCACAACTGGCCTGCCGGTTGAAACACTATTCGATGAACGACAGACTAATGTGGCAGGTAAATCAATTCATATTGACGGGTATCAGCTATCGTCCGATGAGCGAAAGCTACTTCTAACAACACAGGAAGAACCAATTTATCGCCGATCAAGTAGGGCTGAATTTTACATCTACAGTCTGACAACAAAGCAGCTAACTCTGCTTAGTCGCGCTGGTAAACAGCAATATGCTAGCTTCTCGCCCGATGGTAAACGAGTCGCTTTCGTTCGTGACAATAACTTGTTTGCGGTAGAGTTAGCTAGTGGTAAAGAAACAAAACTGACATCCGACGGGAAACGCAATGCCATCATTAACGGCGGAGCCGACTGGGTTTATGAGGAGGAGTTTAGTATGGCACGCGCCTTTGAATGGTCTCCCGACAGTAAGCACCTGGCCTGGATTCGGTTCGACGAAAGTCGGGTACCCGAATATGACATGCAACTCTGGGGTGGCCTGTATCCAGTCGACTATCGCTTTAAATATCCCAAGGCAGGTGAAGCCAATTCGTTGGTGTCAGTTTGGATTGCTGATGTGCTGACGGGTAAGAAAGTGCAGGCACAAACAGGGGCGGAAACGGATATCTATTTGCCAAGAATTCAGTGGACAAAGAACGCTAATTTGCTGTCGGTTCGCCGGATGAATCGGCTTCAGAACAGACTCGACTTACTGCACATCAATGCCACCACGGGACAGGCTCAAACGATATTGACCGAGACGAGTGCCACCTATGTTGATCTGGAATTTACCGACGATTTAACCTACCTAAACAATAGTAAGTCATTTATCTGGAGCAGCGAACGGAGTGGCTATAAACACCTTTATCTGTATGACCTGACGGGTAAACTTATCCGTCCAATTACATCGGGCAACTTTGAGGTGGCAACCGTATCGGGTATTGATGAGAAGAGTGGCACGATTTTCTTCTCATCGACCGAAGCTTCTCCACTGGAAAGGCATCTATACAGCATTGGGCTGGATGGTCAGAACAAACAGAAATTATCCGTAAAGCCAGGTACGTACACCGCTAATTTCAGTCCTGATTTTGCCTACTATCTGCTGTATCATACAGCAACGAATTCACCTGTAACCGTTAGCCTACGCGATACTAAAACCACTAACGATCTTCGTGCTCTGGAAACAAATGATGACTTAAAAGCGCGCTTAGCCTCTTTCTCCGTTTCTCCGAAGCAGTTTTTTCAAACCAAAGCAGCCGACGGCTCACCGCTCAACGGTTGGATGATTCGTCCTACAAACTTCGATAGTACGGGTACAAAAAAGTATCCGATTTTGATGTTCGTCTATGGTGGACCTGGTTCGCAGACGGTTAAGAATGAATGGGATAGCCGTGATTTTTTCTGGTATCAGACGCTGGTTCAGAAAGGTTACATCATTGTGTCTGTCGATGGGCGAGGCACTGGCGCACGAGGAACGGCCTTTCGTACGTCGACTTACGCGCAATTGGGCAAACTCGAAACTGAAGATCAGATAACAGTGGCTCGTTCGCTCAAAACTCTGCCTTATGTTGATCCAAACCGTGTCGGTATTTGGGGGTGGAGCTATGGTGGTTATATGACGGCTCTCTGCATGACCTTAGGCGCCGATGTGTTCAATGCTGGCATATCGGTAGCACCCGTTACAAACTGGCGATTCTATGATACCATTTACACTGAACGCTACCTCAAACGTCCTCAGGAAAACGCAGCCGGTTACGACTATAACTCACCGGTAACGCATGCCTCCAAACTACGTGGACCCTACCTGTTAGTTCACGGCACTGGCGATGATAATGTGCATTTTCAGAATTCGATTGCGTTTGAGAATGCCCTAATTGAAGCAGGGAAACAGTTTCAGTCATTCTATTATCCCAACCGAAATCACGGTATTTACGGCGGCAACACCCGTATGCACCTGTATCAGATGATGACTGATTTTGTAGAGAAGAATTTGTAAATTTTAAACGCAAAGAGCGCAAAGTATTGCCGCAAAGATCGCTAAGAGTATATGCGTGCTCTTTGCATTTAACATTTCCCAGCTAATGAATTTCAAAACTATTCGAGTCGGAGTAGTGCAGGCAACTCCAGCCCTGTTCGATTTGGAGAAGAGCGTTGATCTGGTTATTGACTGGCTTGAAAAAGCAGCTCAGGAAGGTTGCCAGTTGGTGCTATTTCCCGAATCGTTTATACCCTGTTATCCACGTGGATTAACGTTCGATGCTATTGTTGGTCGACGCACCGACAAAGGCCGTAGCGTATGGTTAGATTATTGGGCAAACAGTCTGGAAGTTGATTCGACACAAACGAGCCGAATTCAGGAAGCCGTAAAAAAGGCAAACCTGTTTGTCGCGTTGGGTGTAACGGAAAAAGAACCCATTGGTGGAACGCTCCATTGCGCACTCCTTTATTTTGGGAAAGATGGGCGTTTATTGGGGAAGCATCGAAAACTAAAGCCAACTGGACTAGAGCGCTACATCTGGGGCGAAAGCGATGGTAGCACATTGGTCAGTTTTGACACGGAAGTTGGCAAATTAGGCGGACTCATCTGTTGGGAAAACTACATGCCATTGGCCCGAACTGCCCTCTATCAGCAGGGCATCGAAATTTATCTGGCACCCACTGCCGATGCTCGCGACTCCTGGCAAGCGACCATGCAGCATATTGCCCTGGAAGGTCGTTGTTTTGTCTTAGCCAGCAATCAGTTCGTCAGAAAAGTCGACTACCCTGACCGCTATCAAGCCGACTTGGCCGATGAACCGGAAATTATGAGCCCTGGTGGAAGTGTCATTATCTCGCCCATGGGCGAAACCTTAACGGGCCCTCTCTGGAATCAGGAAGGATTGCTGATTGCCGATCTTGACTTTTCGATATTGGCGAAAAGCAAATTAGACTTCGATTGCGTCGGGCATTATGCACGAAATGATGTGTTCAACTTGACGGTCACGAACCAACCACCTATACAGAAAATTGCTGATTACGACTAACATAACATACGCCATGTCTCCAAAGATATGGCGTATGTTATGTTAGTCGTAATCAGCAATTTGACCCTATCTGACGCTTATTTCGCCTGATCGGTGAAATCGACAACCGTTACTTCGGCTAGCCACGGGCCAACGATGGTACCAAATTTTTTGTGAGCCGGATGCGGTAAGTAAGCATCCCGATCTTTCTCGTTGTCGAAAGTCAGAATGAACGCATGTGTCAGCCCTTTATTAAGTTTTTCAGGACTGTTATTCGTGCCCCACTTAAATCCTTTGATCTCTTTTATTTGCGATGGTAGGGCTTCGAAGGCGGCTACAATTTCATTCACTTTTGCAGCCGTTGTTTCGGGCTTGAACTTAAACAGCACAATGTGTTGAACGGAGGTTGATTTCATGGTTTTTACAGGTGGATCGCCAGCAGGCGTGTGAGCGTATGTTGTGACAGAGAGCAGGGCTAAAGCCACAAGGGTAAGAATATGTTTCATAAAGAATAAAGAGTTTGGATGGCAAAGAAAATAAAAGTGCCACCCTACTACAAAGGTGGCACTTGTCTGAACCGGGATTTAGTTGATTTATGGATTTACAGGATTTTGCTCTCAGACAGTAGCAGTAAACAAAATCAGATTAATCCTTAAATCTGTTAAATCCCGGTTCAGGACAGTTTCGCTTTCAGATTCTCATCCAGCGCTTCGAGGAAATCTTCGGTGTTGAGGTAATGCTCACCAGCTACCAATTTCGTGCCTGCCGGATAGGCTGATAGCGCCAAATCTTTCGTCATTTTACCGCTTTCAACGGTTTCAACACAAACGGCTTCTAACGCATTGGCGAAGTTGATCAGCTCCTCGTTACCATCCAGTTTGCCCCGGAAAGCCAGACCACGTGTCCAGGCGTAGATCGAAGCAATTGGGTTGGTCGAGGTTTTGTTACCTTTCTGGTACTCGCGGTAGTGACGCGTTACCGTACCGTGAGCCGCTTCGGCCTCCATTGTTTCTCCATCGGGTGTAACCAGCACGGAGGTCATCAGGCCCAGCGAGCCAAAGCCTTGAGCCACCGTATCCGACTGAACGTCGCCATCGTAGTTTTTACAAGCCCATACGAAGTTGCCTTCCCATTTCAGTGCCGAAGCCACCATATCATCGATCAGGCGGTGTTCGTAATGAACGCCTTTTGCTTTGAATTCGGCGTCGTAGATTTCCTGGAAAATATCCTTGAAACGACCGTCGTATTTTTTCAGGATCGTGTTTTTGGTCGAGAGATATAACGGCCAGCCTTTTTGCAGAGCCATGTTGAAACAAGCCTGCGCAAATCCGCGAATCGACTCATCGAGGTTATACATACCCATAGCAACACCGGCACCTGGGAATTTGAAGACGTCGTATTCCAGTACGGTTCCGTCTTCGCCTTCAAACTTCATAGTCAGTTTACCCTTGCCCGGTACGATGAAATCAGTAGCACGGTACTGATCACCAAACGCATGCCGGCCAACGATGATAGGGTATTTCCAGTTGGTAACCAGACGTGGTACGTTGCTCATCACGATTGGCTCGCGGAATACGGTACCGTCCAGAATATTGCGGATCGTGCCGTTGGGCGACTTCCACATCTGCTTCAGGTTGAACTCTTTAACCCGATCTTCATCGGGCGTGATGGTGGCACATTTGATGCCCACACCGTATTCTTTAATGGCATTAGCCGCATCAATCGTTACCTGGTCGTTGGTTTCGTCGCGGTACTCGATGCCTAGATCATAGTATTTAATGTCAACGTCGACGTAGGGCAGAATCAGCTTGTCTTTAATGAACTTCCAGATGATACGGGTCATTTCGTCGCCATCCAGTTCGACAACCGGATTTGCTACCTTAATTTTTTCCATTTGACTTGATTATAAACGATTGAAAACGATACAAAAACTTGGCAGGGCCTCCTGTACGGATGCAAAAGTAGTGAATTAGGGGCATGGGTGAAACAGAAATAGATTCTCAATTAATGACTTCTTCTGTTGTTTTTATTGCTTTATTAGGCCAATCGTTTACTTCCACAGCTACCAACTTGAGATGAAACAAGTCTTCATTATTATTCTAGTTACTCTATTACATATTGCAAATACATCTGCTCAGCAATTTTTCTCGTCAGGCCGCGTCATAACTAGTCAGGGTGATACCTTACAAGGAGAAGTGCGAGCGAAAGGAAATAAACTTATTTTTCTACGAGCGAACAGCAGAGCTCCAGAACGAAGTTATACGCCAGATCAGCTTAAATCATATACGACCGAAGGCGTTAATCACATAGCCGCCCTATTGACCGAAGAAGGTATTACGAATCACTTATTCCTTCGCGAACGGATCAAAGGTTACATTAGTTTGTACAGCCTGGACAATCCGGAAGGAGAACTGGCTTACGTGCTTCAACTTCCCGATCAGTCGTTTGTACCGTTGCGTGGAAAAATGGCGTGGACGCTACTCAATAGAAGCCTGACAGAATGTACCGATCCAGCTTTTCTGGCCAGATTGGAATCTCATCGTTTTTTCTACGACTACTCGTATTTTGAGCAGATTGTTATCGCTTATAATCGCTGCGTAAAACCTGGAGAATTGTCGAGTTTAACCAAATCTCCATTTCATTATGAAGTTGGTGCAATTCTGGGAGTAGTTCGTAATCGCTGGGATTATAGCTTTGTTAGCTCTAATCCTTATTTCAATCCGAACGGCTTATATCCAGTTTACAACACATTTGTTTTAGGTGGGTTTCTTACATTAATGCCTCGTAAACGGCTATCGTTAATGCTAGAAGCGTTGTTTACTCAATATAAAGGTGGGCAATCTACAGTTGTTACGAATCCATTAGATCCCACATTTCAGGATTACCGCTACTACTCATTTCAGGAACAGTTTCTAGCCTTACCTATAACAGCTCGCTATGTATTCCTTAATCGGGCACTGCGTTGGTATATTAAAGCTGGGGTAGGATTTACATACAGCCTTACACTTACAGGTCATATTAGTGGTAATAATCTTGTGGATACTGAGATACAAATGAGGAATGGCTTGAGCATTGGATATCTGTTGGGTTTAGGCATTGATATACCATTAGCTACAAAACGGCGATTGTATGCTGAATTACGAACTCTGCCACACATTATCAAAGATGGTCCAACTCACATAGGCGACTTTCGGTCAGCGCAGTTAATTGTAGGTATGCCGTTATTTACACATTGAGAGGCATCTAACAAGTCTACCCAATAGTAGATAAGTATACAGATAAGAAGAATATTTCATAATATCCCTCTTACAGGATAGCCATTGTCAATGATCTTTATGTAATAGCATTTTTAGCCTGAAAGAACAAATTATGAAAAATCTAGCCCATTCCTAGTATATTTAATTGACAAAAGCCCAATCGTACTTATAAAATTTGGCAATACTCATGAAATACTGTACTAATCTTTTATTGGGTGCTCTATTGCTTCCTGCTCTTCTATTTGGGCAGACTAAGAAAGCCTCCAAGCCCAACGATAAACTTGACAAACTCAAAGCCGAAGCGGTTGCTTCTGTGGAGGCTAATAAGGTTCTAGCTCAACAAATCAATGATAAGCTCTTCAGTTTTGCCGAACTAGGTTTCCAGGAGGAAGAAACGGCAAACTACCTAACGGGCCTGCTGGAAAAGGAAGGCTTTACGATAAAAAAAGGTGTTGCGGGTATTCCCACGGCCTGGATTGCCACCTGGGGATCGGGCAAGCCACTCATTGCCGTTGGTTCTGACATCGACTGTATTCCGAAAGCTAGTCAAAAGCCCGGAGTAGCCTATAAAGATCCTATCGTTGAAGGAGCTCCCGGACATGGCGAAGGTCATAACTCGGGACAGGCGCTTAACATCGTGGCTGTATTGGCGGTCAAGAAGTTGATGGAACGGGACAAAATTCCCGGTACACTCATGCTCTGGCCGGGCGTTGCCGAAGAGCTTCTGGGCACCAAAGCCTTCTACGTTCGGGATGGGTATTTCAAAGATGTGGATGCCTGTATATTCACCCACGTAGGTAACAATCTCGGCGTATCCTGGGGTGACAATGGCTATAACGGGTTAATCTCAGCGAAATTCAATTTTGAAGGTCAGGCGGCTCACGCAGCAGGTGCTCCCTGGCGCGGACGCAGTGCCCTGGATGCCGTTGAATTGATGAACGTCGGCTGGAATTTTCGGCGCGAACATCTGGAATTAACTCAGCGCTCACACTATGTTATTTCTGACGGTGGTGATCAACCCAACGTAGTGCCTTCAAAAGCGGCAGTATGGTACTTTTTCCGTGAACGAACCTATCCTAAAATCAAAGCCTTGTTTGAGACGGGAAAGAAGATAGCTGAGGGAGCAGCTATGATGACGGATACTAAGTTTACCTACGAAATTCTGGGATCGGCCTGGCCGGTGCATACCAATCGCCCGATTGCAGCCGCAGCCTATGACAACATCAAGAAAGTAGGCTTACCAACCTGGTCAGACGAAGATCAGTTGCTGGCCAGAGCTTCGCAACTTGAATTACAGGCTCCCAAAATGGATGGGCTAGCCACGAAATTAGATTCGATGGGTATGCCCACTTCCTCCGCTCCAGTAGTGATGATGGGGGGACAGGCCATGACGCCCATGGGCGGTGGCTCCGACGACATCGCCGATATCTCCTGGTCGCTACCTACCATCGTGCTACGTTACCCCAGCAACATTCCTGGTCTGCCGGGTCACCATTGGGCCAATGCCATTTCGATGGCAACGCCAATCGCGCATAAAGGAGTGGTATATGGAGCAAAAGCCGAAGCCATGACTTTGCTAGACCTGTTACTGAAACCTGAGTTGATTAAAGATGCCTGGGCCTATTACAAAGACGAACAAACCAAAGACATTAAGTATGAGCCGCTGATTTCGCCAAAAGAACAGCCCGCGATTTATTTGAACAAGAAGATTATGGCCGAATTCAAGCCCAAGCTGGAGAAGTTTTACTACGATCCCAGCAAGTACAAGACGTATCTGGAACAGTTGGGCATCACTTATCCAACTGTACGTGACGATCAACGGGCGGCTGTGAAAAAAGAGCTGGATAAAGCAGCAACAGCGTCTAAGGTTTCTTCATCATCCTCACGATAGGTAGGTTTTATTAAGGTTTGTGTTTCGAAATCGATTCAACAAAAAAGCGATGAAGTATCTCATCGCTTTTTTGTTGCCTTCCAGTTTACAGACCTACGCAATCTTGACCATACATTGTATTATAAGATTTCATAAAACCGTATCTTTATCGGCTAACTACCCAATCATCCTTATAAAATTTGGCATTTCTGATGAAAAACTGTACGAATCTTTTATTTGGATTACTATTGCTGCCAACGCTCCTGTTTGGACAAGTCAAAAAAGCGCCAAAGTCCACTGTACCAGCAGACCGAATTGAACGGTTAAAGCAGGAAGCCGTGGCTTCTGTGGAGGCTAATAAGGTTCAGGCACAGCAGATCAATGACATGCTGTTCAGTTTTTCGGAGCTGGGATTTCAGGAGGAAGAGACATTTAAGTACTTGACCACAATCCTCGAAAAAGAAGGCTTCACTATCCAAAAAGGGGTTGCAGGTATTCCTACAGCCTGGATCGCCACTTGGGGAACGGGCAAACCACTCATTGCCGTTGGTTCTGACATCGACTGTATTCCGAAAGCTAGCCAGAAACCGGGTGTGGCTTACAAAGATCCGATTGTCGAAGGAGCACCCGGTCATGGTGAAGGTCATAACTCGGGTCAGGCGCTTAATATCGTAGCTGTCCTGGCAGTGAAGAAGCTGATGGAACGAGAGAAAATTCCCGGTACGCTCATGCTCTGGCCGGGTGTAGCAGAAGAGCAGCTTGCCACGAAAGCTTTTTACGTTCGGGATGGGTATTTTAAGAATGTAGATGCCTGCATTTTTACCCATGTTGCCAGTAATTTCGGAGTCGCCTGGGGTGACAATGGAACCACAGGTATGATCTCAGCCAAATTCAATTTTGAAGGTCAGGCGGCTCACGCAGCCGGTGCGCCTTGGCGGGGGCGCAGTGCCTTGGATGCCGTCGAGTTAATGAACATTGGTTGGAACTATCGTCGCGAACACCTCGAACTTACTCAGCGCTCGCACTATGTCATTTCTGATGGGGGTGATCAACCCAACGTTGTCCCTTCTAAAGCAGCTGTGTGGTATTACTTCCGCGAGCGTACTTATCCCAAAATCAAAGAGTTATTTGAGACGGGCAAGAAAATAGCTGAAGGAGCGGCTTTGATGACTGATACCAAATTCACTTACGAAATCCTTGGCTCAGCCTGGCCGGTGCATACCAACCGACCAATTGCAGCGGCTATGTACGAGAACATAAAGAAGGTGGGTTTACCAACCTGGTCGGAAGAAGATCAATTACTGGCTAAAGCCACACAGCGCGAACTTCAATCGCCCAGAACGAATGGTCTGGATACCAAAATAGATTCCGTTGGTCTACCAGTTTCCTCGGCACCCGTAGTGATGATGGGCGGACAGGCAATGACGCCATTATCAGGTGGTTCAGATGATATTGCCGATATTTCATGGTCAGTTCCGACGGTAGTTTTAGGATATCCAAGCAATATTCCCGCTTTGCCTGGTCACCATTGGAGTGATGCTATTTCGATGGCTACGCCTATTGCCCACAAAGGCGTTGTTGCTGGCGCTAAAGCCGAGGCTATGACACTGCTGGATATGCTACTGAAGCCCGAGATCATTAAAGACGCCTGGTCGTATTACAACGATGAACAGACCAAAGGCATCAAATATGAATCATTGATCAGCTCGAAGGAACAGCCAGCAATTTACCTCAACAAGAAAATCATGGCCGAGTTCAAGCCGAAACTGGAGAAGTTTTATTACGATCCGAGTAAGTACAAAACGTACTTAGAACAGCTAGGTATCAAGTATCCAACTCTTCGCGACGATCAGCGAGCAGCTATTGCCAAAGCCGCAGAAAAAGAGAAGGAAATAAAAGGGAAATGACGCTTTCTTAACTAATAACTAACTCAATCACTTCAATACAACTCTCATCTCTGGTATGAAAAAGTACACAATGCTTTTTAGCCTATTTTTGCTCGCTCCTGCTCTGCTGTTCGGACAGGCAAAAAAAGCTGTTAAATCCAACGATAAACTCGACAAACTCAAAGCCGAAGCAGTTGCTTCTGTGGAAGCCAACAAGGTTCTGGCCCAACAAATCAACGATAAGCTCTTCAGCTTTGCCGAGTTAGGGTTTCAGGAAGAAGAGTCATTTAAGTATCTGACGGAACTACTCGAAAAAGAAGGGTTTACAGTAAAAACAGGTATTTCTGGCATTCCTAGCGCCTGGATCGCCACTTGGGGATCGGGCAAACCACTCATTGCCGTTGGCTCCGACATCGACTGTATTCCGAAAGCCAGCCAGAAACCCGGTGTAGCCTACAAAGATCCTATCGTGGAAGGCGCTCCCGGCCACGGTGAAGGTCATAACTCGGGACAGGCGCTTAATATCGTGGCTGTATTAGCGGTGAAGAAGTTGATGGAACGCGAAAAAATTCCGGGTACGCTCATGCTTTGGCCGGGCGTCGCCGAGGAATTGGTTGGTACGAAAGCGTTCTATGTTCGGGATGGGTATTTCAAGGATGTGGATGCCTGTATCTTCACCCACGTAGGTAACAATCTCGGTGTATCCTGGGGTGACAATGGCAACAATGGTCTGGTATCGGTACGATTTAATTTCGAAGGTCAGGCAGCTCACGCGGCTGGTGCTCCCTGGCGCGGACGCAGTGCGTTGGACGCCGTCGAGTTAATGAACATTGGCTGGAACTTCCGTCGTGAACACCTCGAACTTACTCAGCGCTCGCACTATGTCATTTCTGATGGGGGTGATCAACCCAACGTTGTCCCTTCTAAAGCCGCCGTTTGGTATTACTTCCGCGAGCGTACTTATCCCAAAATCAAGAAACTCTTTGAAACTGGGGTGAAGATTGCCGAGGGAGCTGCAATGATGACGGACACCAAATTTACTTACGAGATTCTGGGGTCGGCCTGGCCGGTGCATACCAACAAAGTAATGGCAGCGGCAGCTTATGACAACATCAAGAAAGTAGGCTTGCCAACCTGGTCGGAAGAAGACCAACTACTAGCCAGAGCTTCACAGATTGAGTTGCAGGCACCAAAGACCGAAGGTTTAGCAATGAAACTGGATTCGATGGGTATGCCCACTTCCTCGGCCCCGGTAGTGATGATGGGGGGACAGGCCATGACGCCCATGGGCGGTGGCTCAGATGATATTGCCGACATCTCCTGGTCGCTGCCGACCATCGTCTTGCGTTACCCCAGCAACATTCCTGGTCTGCCAGGTCACCACTGGGCAAATGCCATTTCGATGGCAACTCCGATCGCCCACAAAGGGATCGTTTATGGTGCTAAAGCTGAAGCAATGACCTTATTGGATTTGTTGCTGAAGCCAGAACTGATCAAAGAATCCTGGGCTTATTACAAAGACGAACAAACCAAAGATATCAAGTATGAGCCACTGATTTCACCCAAGGAACAGCCAGCTATCTACCTCAACAAGAAGATCATGGCTGAGTTTAAGCCGAAACTGGAGAAGTTTTACTATGATCCCAGTAAGTATAAAACGTATCTAGAGCAGTTGGGCATCACTTATCCAACTGTACGTGATGATCAACGAGAAGCCGTTAAAAAAGTAATTGAAAAGGAGAAAGAAAAGGAAAAATCGTCGGCGTCGAAAGTTGGATCGTCGCGATCTGAGTAGTATTTCTCTCTAAAACAAAAGTGGGGCAGATTCTCAAACCTGCCCCACTTTTGTTTTAGAACTTCATTTGCGTTTCCAGATAAGCTACCATTTTGGCTAATGCCCGCGATCGGTGACTCATTCCGTTTTTTTCTTCGATACTCATTTCGGCAAAGGTTCGATCATATCCATCCGGCTGAAAAACAGGATCATAGCCAAAGCCACCTGTACCGCGTGGTTCTTCTAGAATCTGCCCTTCAATAATTCCTTCAAATTGGTGCTCGACGCCGTGCAGGATAAGCGTAAAGACTGTCACGAACTGCGCTTTACGATTGTTCGTATCACCTAGTTTACCAAGTAGTTTTTCAATATTTTTCTGCGCGTCTCGACTCCCAGAGTAATATGCTGAATCAACACCCGGTTCACCATCAAGCGCGGCAACCTCCAGACCCGAATCATCAGCGAAGCACGAAATGCCGAAATGCGTCCAGACATAATCGGCTTTCTGGCGTGAGTTGCCAGGAATTGTGCCCGTGGTTTCAGGCAGTTCATCGGCACAGCCAATGTCGTGCAAGGTTTTGAGTACAAACGAATTGCCGAGTTGACCGGCAACTTCGTCGAGTTTGTGTTGATTGTTGGTGGCAAAACAGAGTTCCATCATAAACAAAAAAAGCCGTTTACAGCAACAACTGCAAACGGCTTACTAAAAAAGTCAAACCCTATCGATTGGATTAACGGCTTGGTTGTGGCATTCCAGGCTGAGGTGCCTGACCTTTCTGAATATCGATCAGCTCGATATCAAACAACAGTACCGAATTGGCCGGAATTGCCTGATTTCCGCGTGGACCATACGCCAGTGAAGATGGAATAATCAGCGTTGCTTTTTCGCCTTTATGCAATTTGCTGACGCCTTCTTCCCAACCCGGAATCACCATGCCAACGCCAAGTTGGAATTGAGCTGGTTTGCCACCTGCCTGTGGGTTTGTGCGCGAACTGTCGAAGACTTTACCGTCTAACAGTTTACCGGTATAATGCACCTGAACTACCTCGCCTTTCTGGGGCGTTGGGCCACTACCTGGTTGCGTTACCACATAATATACACCTGATTCCGTTTTCTGGGCTTTCCCAGCCATTCCGTTCTTAGCAATATAGTTTTCGATAACTTTTGCATCGATACCTTTTTGCTTTTCCATGTCGGCAGCCTGGGTTTTCTTGTATTCATCCTCTGTCTGCACATTCACTACTTTCACCGCAATACCAATGTCAGTACCTTTCTGAACACCTGGAGGTAGTGGCTGCATTGCCCGTGTGAACAGCGAGTCGGCACTTACGTAGAATGTAGCGCTATCACCTTTACCCAACATCGTCAGACCTTCTTCGTAGGAGCCTTTGAAAGGCGGAACCTGCAATAACATCTGAAACGGAGCACCTTCTTTGTGCGTGTCGCGCAGAACCGAATCTTTGTTGTTCATCAGCGTAAGATGTAGTGTCAAAATATCGCCGACTTTGCCTTTACGCGTTCCTTCCGATTGTTCGTGAATTGTGTACTTCAGGCCGTTTTCCGTCACCTGTTGGCGGTTTTTACCGCAGGCTGCTACCACAGCAACAAGTAGGGCGGCTTTCCCGAAATTTTTAAGAGACATGAGAGATTACTTGGTTTATACTAATTTTTAAACGGTTTCCAGCAACTGTTGCTGATACAGGGGTACTACAGACAAAAGTTTTTTCTCGGTTTCAGCCAGCGACAATTTAGATCGTCCACCAGCTGCATTTCGGTGGCCTCCTCCATCGAAATGAGTACTGGCCAGATTCCGTACCGAAAAATCACCAACCGATCGGAACGATAGACGAATTTCTTCGTTTCGGTCAATTAGAATTGCGGCCATTACAACTCCTTCAACAGCCAGCGCATAATTGACCATACCTTCGGTATCGCCGGTTTTAGAACGATACCGCTTCAGTTCAGCATCAGTCAAGGTAATATAGGCGAACTTGTATTCGGGAAGTACTTTCAGTTTTTCGTTCAGTACGTAACCTAGCAAACGGAATTTATCAAGCGTCACATTGTCGAATATCCGCCGATGAATGCTGCTCACATCAATATGGAGGTCCAGTAACTGAGCTGCCATGCGGTGTACATCACCTGTAGTATTCGAATGACGGAACGAACCCGTGTCGGTCATCAGACCTGAGTACAGACATTCGGCAATCGGAACATCAATCAGGTCTTTGTCTCCTAACTCTACAATAAGCCGGAAAATTAATTGAGTGGTTGACGCAGCACTTGGGTCCCAAAGCGCTAAATCGGCGAATGACTCCGGTTCAAGGTGATGATCGATCAGTACTTTTTGGGCGCGTGACTGTCGTACCATAGGCCCGAGATCACGGATTCGATCGAGATTCGAAAAGTCCAGGCAGAAAATAACATCTGCTTCCTCCATTAACTGACTGACCGATACCCGCACTTTTTCCTCAAACGCAATTACGTCGTCGTTACCCGACATCCAGTGAAGGTTTTGCGGATAGTCAGTCGGAGTCACCACAGTAACCCGATGGCCTTTTTTGCGGAGGTAACCTGCCAGCCCCAGCGATGACCCCATAGCATCGGCATCGGGATTCTGGTGAGTGGTAATCAGCACGGTTTGCGGATGACTAATAATCGTGCCAATTGCTTCAATGTCTTGCATACATAAACAGCCGAAGCCGTAATCGAAACCCAAAAGTACGAATAATACTAATTGGGATGGACGATTTACAGTCTATAGAAAAATTGTAACACAGAGATTCACAGAGTATAAAAGAGATTCACAGAGAGTTTTGTAGTTATTTCTCCGTGAATCTCATTTATGCTCTGTGAATCTCTGCGTCAAAAACCAATGAGCATTAGCGAATTCAATGGCATTTAAGTCGAAAGTCTGTACCTTCGCGCCGAATAAAATTTGGATACAAAGAATTAGAATGGCAACGAACCGAACATTCACAATGATTAAGCCCGATGCCGTAGAGGCTGGGCACACAGGTGCAATTATTAAGATGATTGAAGAAGCGGGTTTCCGGATCGTAGCTCTCCGAAAAACGCAGCTGACCGGCGAACGGGCTGGTCAATTCTACGCTGTTCACCGCGAACGCCCATTCTATAACGACCTGCGTACTTACATGTCGTCAGGCGCCATTATCCCAATGATTCTTGAAAAAGAGAATGCCGTCGCGGACTTCCGTAAATTGATTGGTGCTACTAACCCAGCTCAAGCTGAAGAGGGCACTATTCGTAAGCTATATGCCAAGTCAATCGAAGCCAACGCCATTCATGGCTCGGATTCTGACGAAAACGCTGAAATAGAAGGTAGCTTCTTCTTTGCTGGCACAGAACAGTATTAAGGAAGTAGTTGAGTGAGTGAAGTGAGTGTACTAAGTTTATCAATTCCTGAACTTATTACACTCACTACACCTATTTCACCACTACACTCTTCTCATAATACTTACAAAACTCCCGCAATGCACACTCTTCGCACTTAGGAGCGCGGGCGAGGCATATATAGCGACCATGCAAAATAAGCCAATGGTGCGCTTTGGGAACGTATTGCTTGGGGATGTGAGCCATTAGGGCTTTTTCAACGGCCAGCGGAGTCGTTGCGGTGAGCGGTGCCAAGCCAATTCTGTGGGATACGCGGAATACGTGCGTGTCGACCGCCATAGTTGGCTCGTTGTACACCACCGACAAAATTACATGGGCTGTTTTTCGGCCTACACCGGGTAGCGTCTGCAATTCTTCGACTGTTGCCGGAATTTCTCCATCAAATTTTTCCATTAATGTTCTGGCCATTCCAACCAGGTGCTTTGCCTTATTATTCGGGTAGGAAACGCTACGAATATAGGTGAACACTTCATCTGCCGATGCTGCCGCCAGAGACTCAGCTTCTGGAAATCGGGCAAATAGCGAAGGCGAAATCTGATTAATC
Source organism: Spirosoma arboris (assembly GCF_009754945.1). GTDB lineage: Bacteria > Bacteroidota > Bacteroidia > Cytophagales > Spirosomataceae > Spirosoma > Spirosoma arboris. The sequence continues at coordinate 71,673 of NZ_WPIN01000010.1, read as the reverse complement.
CGTTTGTCGGTACACTGTGCCGACAAAATTACGGCAACCAGTAATTCGTAAGGATTGCTGAAATTCAGTTCTGTTTTGGGCTCAGGATAATGCTCAGTGAAGTACTCAATAAAACGCCGGAACCGTTCTTTTTTTTGCATAGCATAAGGCACCTTGAGCGTTCAGGTAAGGATGTGAAAAAACTAATTCTCACACCCGAACATGAGCGCTCAGGATACAATACATAGTAAACCCATCTGTTCGTTACGAACGTCGTAAACGAGCAGGTGGGTTTGCTGGATGGTGTTTGGAGTAATTCAGGATAGCCTGAACCGTATTGACCCGTGGTTGGCGTTCTATTTTGTTCATCAAAGCCCTAAGTTCCAGGGCTTCGAGGAAGAACGTCATCAGATCCGGCTCCGACATTAGGGCATCTTCAATGAGCAGACTCTCCTCGGGTGAGGTCTCCTCATAGACATACCGGATTACATCATCTTGGGTAAAGGTTTTTATCATAACTCGGCGAACGTTTGCTTAGTTGTTTGCGCAGATTAATCAGCGCATAACGCATACGTCCCAAAGCCGTGTTTATACTGACGCCGGTTGCATCGGCAATCTCTTGGAAACTCATTTCCTCGTAGTGCCGCATGATGAGTACCTGACGCTGTTGTTCTGGTAACCGCTGAATCAACTCACGCAGGTGCTCGTGTGTTTCCTGCCGAATCTGGAGTGATTCGACTGAATCCTCCGCAAATTCAAGCGTATTGAACACACTGCTTCCGTCCTCAAACACCACACTGGGGTAGCGTTTATCCTTTCGGAAATAGTCAATGGCCAAGTTGTGAGCAATTCGAATAATCCAGGGTAGAAATTTTCCCTCCTCGTTGTATCTACCCGACTTAAGCGTGTCCACGGCCTTAATGAACGTGTCCTGCATTAAATCTTCTGCTACATACTGATCTTTTACAATCAGATAAATAGTTGTGTAAATCTTCGATTTGTGCCGTTGCACTAATTTAGCAAAGGCTTTTTCATTACCACGGATGTACAGGGAAATCAACTCACTGTCGTTTACCTGGGCTTTTTCCATTTTCAGTAAGACAATTAGGTAACGTAGAGTTGTGTGCCGATAGTGTATAGGGAGGTTATGTTTTTTACAATCTTTATGCGATCCAGCCTTGAAGATACTAAATTATTCTGCTTAAATCCAAATATACAGTGCAAAAAATCTGCCAAACGGTATTTTTTTCCTTTAAAACTTCTATTTCTGACAAGAAATAATACTGTAATACCGAAATAAGATAAATATAGCTTATTCGTGGAAATAATTGGACTTACGTTTGATTTACTAGTATAGATTCAATTAGAATGCTATCCGTTTAAATGGAGATTAATTTTTTTTAATGATCGAGCACAAAGGTAACTTTAGTCGCCATAGAAGCAATTGCTAGGCTTCTTTTTCTTGAGATTATCTACTAGCACGTTATCGCTATACGAGAATCAAAAAATAAGCTTCTGATTTTGCCAATGCCTTGATTTACTGTACTAAATGAGTATTTTCGTGCTTTCTATTACGTTAGTAATATTCCTATGAGATCAGTTTGGCTTGGAATGGCAATGCTCGGCTGGTGTGCCACCTGCTTTGCCCAGTCATGTCCGAAACTGCCGGAACTAAATTTCGACCGGCGGGGCGATGCCGCTTATATGGATAGTTTGCTGACCCTTGGCCGAACACACCGCCAGCTAGCTGCTCGTTTACCACGAAGCCGAACGAATGATACGCTCAGGTTAGAGGGCTTACGCTTTATGGCCCTTGTGTTCAAGCAAATGCGTGGCCAGCAGCGTGACAGTAGTTTTCTGTATGCGAAGCAACTGGAAGAACAAGCCCTTGTCTACCATAATAATCTCTATGCTGTTCGGGCTTTAATGTTTCAGGAATATTACCTCCGAACGGTTAAAGGTGACTACCCTCACGCGCTCCAGATTAATCAGCGAGCTTCCGAACTATGTGTAAAACTACCTCGCGAAAGCTCTCCACGCTGGCAAGTACAAATGAATATGGGCGATATTTACATGCTCTTGAAAGAGTATAACAATGCCCTGTCGAGCTATCAACTTTCGCAGACACTACTCAGTTTTAATACATTACTAACACCTAAAAATCGGAAGTTACTGACCAGCCAGGCAATTAGCCAGATAGGCGAGGTATATGAAATTCGGGGGCAATATGAACAGGCTCGTCAACAGTATGAAGCGAGCCGCCAAATCGCATTAGAAACCCGCTCCCAGATTAATCTGGCTTATGCCGATGAGCGATTGGGCGACTTCTTCATTAGCCGTCAAAAACCTGAACAGGCCATTAAGGTTTTTGACGAGGGATTAGCTGTTTGGACCCAACTAAACGACCGTCCAGGACAGGCCGCCGTCTGGGCTCGACTATCCGAATGCTATACCCAGACGAACCAACCCAAATTGGCTATTGAGTTTGGCGAAAAAGCGGTAGTTGTAGCACGGGATGCTGGTTATATTCGAATTCAACAAATGGCTACGCAATCGTTATACAGGGCGTATCGTCTGGCAAATCAGCCTGCTCAAGCATTGGCAATGTATGAAGAGTACAGCGCACTGCGGGATAGTCTGACAAACCTCAAGCGAGTAGAAGAATTGTCAGCCGTGCAGAAAAAGTACGACATTAATCAAGTGACAATAGCGGCAGAAAAAGAACGATTTATTCAACAGCAACAATTGATCAACGTGCGTCGGCAAGCCGAATTGGATCGGTTGCGGGCCGAAGCAGAACGCGATCAACTAGCAAGTGAGACCCGAATGAATCACCTTAAGCAATCGATTGAAACTGAGCGTCTGCGGGCCGAATCACAGAAAACTCGTCTGGAGCAACGAGCCCACATTGATCAACTCAGTCACGATATTGAGCAGGCTAGCCTTTTACGGATTGTTCTGGTTGGAGGTTTAGCTATGTTGTTCGGTTTTGTTGCGGTTTATTACCGTAAAAATCGCCTGATAAACCGTCAGAAACTGGAAATCGAAGCGCTGAACCATGATCTGGAAGATAAAGTATTAGCTCGGACGATCGAACTAAAACTCGCAAATGACCAGCTACGGGCCAAAAATCGTGAAATTGAGGAAGCCCTGTTACGTGGTCAAACGCTCGAACGCAAACGCATGGCTGCTGATTTGCACGATAGTCTTGGCGGATTACTAGCTGCTATTAAAACCAGTTTGTCAGCGTTAAACCCTGCAAAGATGGCCGATCGCGAGCAGCAGATTTATCACAATTTGCTGAATATGAGCAAAGAGGCTTTTGCCGAAATACGTTACTTATCCCACAACCTACAACCCGACGAACTAGAGAAACAAGGCTTATCGCAGGCGCTTATGCGATTGGTTCACAAGCTCAACCTCAGCCAGAAGATCGCATTCAGCCTAGAAAACGCGGAGTTACCACGTCTAGACAAAACTGCTGAGTTTAATTTGTATTCGATTTGTATTGAACTATGCAGCAATATTCTTCGACACTCCGAAGCAACGGAAGCTCAAATACTGTTTAGGCGATTCAATAACGAGTTGAATATGATTGTAAAAGATAACGGTTGTGGTATGGACCCCCGTGATGCAACGGGTATGGGGCTTCATAATATTCAGGCACGTATGGATCTAATTCAGGGGCGCTATGAAATTCACTCTGGTCCCAACGAAGGAACGACCTTTATTTTTATCCTGCCAGTTTTGTCAAATCTCGAAAAAGCTTAATAATGGCACGCAGATGATGCGAACTGCCTGCTTTTTTTATTGTACTCGCCCTTCTACTAAAAAATCGTTTTTGTCGAAATACGGGAGTTTCTGAAAACCAGACAATTTATAGTGCTGTACGCGCCACTGTCCAGCTACTGGTCCACTTTCGAGCAGAAGATTACGTACTGACGAATAGAGTGGATTATTGGTTTGCAGAACAGCTTCTATCCGGCGTGGCTGATGAGTCACCGAGTCAACTTGCACGCTAAGTGATCGCACAGTTAAATGCTCCTCCGAGTTTTTTAATGTATACCGAAATGTCATCGAATCAGGCCGGGAAATCTGGTAACTGCTTCGAAGAGCTGGTTTATTGATATCTGCCTGAGTAAATAACTCCAGTTCATGACTCCAGTTAATATCTCGAATAGCTTGCTGACTTCTGGCCTCATTAATAGAGACAACTTTGTTAACAAGCGGCTTTTGGGCTGAGAGGTCCGAAATTTGCTGTTTGACAAAGCTTAGTACGTCATAATAAACATTGGCCTGAGCTTGCTGAGCAGAATCGGTACAACTACTGATTAACAGCGTAACTAGAAGGAAAGAAGGATAAACGAAGCGCATAAATCACAACAAAACAGCTCCAGATAAGCGAGCCTTACGGAACAACCAACACGAATTTTTACAAATCGGTTTAGGTAATCAAATTCTGAACCAAATTTGCAGTCGGAATGCTATCTATAATAATGGTTTCAGGTTTCAAGTTTCAGGTTCGTCGCTTGTTAAAAGCAGGTCGATAACGGGGAATAGGGAACATGAAACCTGAAACTTAAGAACAACTGTTTCATGGAATACGATGTGATTATGATTGGTTCGGGGCCAGGCGGCTACACCGGCGCCATTCGTTGCGCCCAACTCGGACTGAAAACGGCCATTATTGAAAAATACCCGTCGCTGGGGGGCACTTGCCTTAATGTTGGTTGCATTCCGTCGAAGGCACTACTCGACTCGTCGGAGCATTTTTATAATGCGGCACATACTTTTGCCGAACACGGCATCAAACTGGCTGATTTGCAGGTTGACCTGGCGCAGATGATTAAGCGTAAACAGGAAGTTGTTGATGTGACGACGAAAGGCATCAATTTTTTAATGAAGAAAAATAAAATCGACGAGCTACACGGCGTCGGTTCGTTTGTGGATCCCCACACCATTAAAATTACAAAAGCCGATGGTTCTGAGCAGACGATCACAGGCAAGAATATTATTATCGCGACGGGCTCAAAACCATCGTCGTTCCCGTCGATGCCGATTGATAAGAAACGCGTCATCACATCGACTGAGGCTCTGAAACTTGAGGAAGTGCCGAAACACCTCATCGTGATTGGCGCAGGTGTAATCGGTGCCGAATTAGGATCGGTTTATGCCCGACTTGGTGCGAAGGTGTCATTTGTGGAGTTTGCCGATTCGATGATTCCAACAATGGATAAAACGATGGGCAAGGAGCTGCAAAAAGCCGTCAAAAAACTCGGTGCTGATTTCTATTTCAGTCATAAAGTCACGAAAGTAGAAAACACAGGTAACGAAGTGGTAGTAAGTGCTGATACCCCAAAGGGAGAGCAAATTACACTCACCGGCGACTATTGCCTGGTTTCGGTAGGTCGTCGTCCCTATACCGACGGATTGAACCTTGAAGCTGCTGGCGTGAAAGCCGACAATCGCGGTAGAATAGAAGTAGATGATCACCTACGTACAAATGTCCCGCACATTTATGCCCTTGGCGACGTAATTCGTGGTGCTATGTTGGCGCACAAAGCCGAAGAAGAAGGTACCTTCATTGCAGAAACCATTGTAGGTCAAAAACCACATATTCATTATCGTCTTATTCCGGGCGTAGTCTATACCTGGCCCGAAGTGGCATCAGTAGGTTATACGGAAGAGGAAGTAAAACAAGAGGGAATTCCCTACAAGGTTGGTTCCTTTCCATTTAAAGCCCTTGGTAGAGCGCGGGCGAGTATGGACGTAGATGGTCTCGTAAAGGTATTAGCGCACAAAGAAACCGACGAGATTTTGGGGGTTCATATGATTGGTGCCCGTGCTGCCGACATGATTGCTGAAGCCGTCGTAGCGATGGAATTCAGGGCATCTGCTGAAGATGTTTCGCGCATGTCGCACGCTCACCCAACTTACACTGAAGCGTTCAAAGAAGCTTGTCTGGACGCTACCGATAAACGAGCGATTAATATGTAATTTCTCGTGCCAGAAAAAGAGAAAGCCCGGTTGTTAGAAAGCAGCCGGGCTTTCTCTTTTTTCTAGCATGAAGTCAATTCGACTTATGCTTGCATTTGTAAATGTCGGCTAGCTAACTAATCATCAGGTAAACAGAAATAGAGCATATCTAATCAAAGTTACTAGTCTACCTATCGCCTTCAATTGTAAAAATAGGTGCGAATTAATTTTCAGTTCTGTATTGATTTAGGGCAATTATTACAATTATCAGATAAAATTTAAGGCGCTTAATATGGACAAATAGGGCTTAATGCATCAGATTCAGTCTTTTTGACTTCTTGAAAGATTATTTTGTAAAAAATTTAGCCAAAACAAGCTTTTATGCAATCTCTTCCTTGCATATTTACGTATATACCCGGCATGCACCCATAAGAGCTCTATCGGCGTAGTTTTTGCTAGACTCCTAGCCAAATTAGTCGGATACTTAATCAGATAGAAGTTGATACTCACTCTTTCTGGTTAGCGTATCGTAAGAAAGACTATATGTATCTACTTTGGTAATCAAGCCTAATTCAATCTGTAGATTTTGTAGACAATATACTGGATATGGCATATTGTTTGCGTAAGGTACTAAGCACACTAGAAACGTACTCATTGCATTGGCGCTATAAAAGCCTCTCTTGTTACGTTAGCGGTTGCTCTGTTTCGCTCAATCACTCAACTACTAGATATTATGGCATTTTATGTAGATCGCAAACAATGGATTACTTCCGAGTTAATCAACTGGCCACGATTACGCGTTTACGACAATTGTAATGGGGCTCAATGGCTGTCTGTAGCCGATTTAGTGTATCTAGAGGGTGAACTAAACTATACATGGTTGCAGTTCGCCGACGGTCGACGAATACTGGTTCCATACACCATAAAACGGATTGAGGCCAAATTGCCTGACGCTTGGTTTATCCGGTTGCATCGCCACTATCTGGTTAATCGCCAGTTCATTGAACGGGTGGAATATAATTCACCCAGGCCCATATTTTATCTCGTTACCGGCGTAGCGCTTCCTGTATCGCGTCGTCGCTGGTTTATATTGCGACGGCAACTTGATTTCCAACGGCCAATAAATCTGGCGAAGAATAGGGTTATTGAACCAGATGTAGCTTATGTATAACTACAATAGATACCTCGTGTGCTAATCGTACGGGTTCTGGACTTTATGCTGCGTAATGTAAAGCGCAAAACTGTTGTACTTTCTCCCGACTTCTCTTCAACCGCATCTTAACGGCGCTGGGTTTGAGGTTATATAGTTGTGCAATTTCCTCAATACTCATACTATCTTCATATTTCAAGTGGAGTAACGTGCGCTCCTTGACTGAAAGGGCGGCCATAGCCTGTCTGACGAGCTGAATTGTTTCTTCATGCAACATGGATTCCTGTGAATCAGGCAATTCAAGACTCAGACCTTCTTCGATAGAAGCGAAGTCAAGTCGCTTGGCTAATCGAAGCTGGTCTGAACAATAGTTATAAGCAATTGAGTAAAGCCAGGTTGAGAAACTAGATCGTTCCTGAAAGGCATCCAACTTGCTGAATACTTTCAGAAATATGTCGTGAGTAAAATCTTCGGCTTTCTCAGTGTCTTTAGTCATCGATAAGCAACGCCTATAAACTTTATTGACATAACGATTATAGAGTGTTTCGAAACACTGATTGGGCTTGTCTGGTAAAAATTGACGAATTGTTTCTTCGTCTGTTAAAAAAGTGCGCATGATTTATGGGTAGTGATTAGGTGGAATGGGCTAGATAGTATATTGCTAAGTACATACGTAGTTACCCTATCTTCTGGATGACTCATTACTAACTAAAATATAATAAATCTATTAAACGGTGTGCATACGCTAGACCTAACCTAAGCCAGAAATACCCATTTTTATGACCAGAAATGGATACATTTACTCATATAAATAACTAAATTTATACTTACAAAAATTGTAATTTACCAGTATTGTAGAGCTATTACTGGCAGGAGAATTTGCTGACTTAATAGTAAGAATATGAGCACCTGGAAGTGTCACTTAGCTACCCCAAGCTTAATGTGATGTAAAAGCTGGCCAACTTATTAGAATACCATATATACAACTGACGACGTACGTTTGTAAAATCAAATTACAAGTGTCTTACGAAAGGATAGTTTAATTAATTTGACGATTATTTTCCTATCTGGCCCACTGAACTAGGGCATACAACTGGTGAAACAGCGAATTCTTCTCTCTTCAGTAATGGCTCTGCTAGCCTTTACCTACCCGACACTCCTACAGGCACAGCCTCTGCATCGGCTACCCATAAAAACAGTTCAGGATCTTCACGCCTATTTCAAATGGACTAACAAGAAAACGCCCATCATCAGTGGACACCGAGGTGGGATGGGCAAAGGGTTTGCGGAAAACTCACTGGCCTCCTTCGAGAATACTCTAAAATATACCCCTGCTTTTTTTGAGACAGACCCTCGGCTCACCAAAGACAGTGTTATTGTGCTGCTCCACGACGCCAACTTAGACCGCATGACAACCGGCACCGGCAAGCTCTCGGACTACACTTGGGAAGAACTTAAAAAACTCCACCTGAAAGATGCCGAGGGTAATGTAACACAAGATCGAATTCCTACCCTAGCCGAAGCCATCGAATGGGCAAGGGGTAAAACGGTACTTAATCTGGATCGAAAAGATGTGCCGTTTCCGATGACGGCGGCCATCATTCGCCAGCATAAAGCTGACGCCTTTGTGATGCTCACGGTTCATTCGCCGGAGCAGGCGCGGTATTATTACGAGGACAATAAAGATCGGATGTTCTCGGCCTTTATCAAAAACAAACAGGAACTGGAAGCCTACGAAAAAGCGGGCATTCCGGCGGCCAACCTGATTGCCTACATTGGGCCAACGATCAAACCTGAAAACAAGGAACTCTACCAATTGCTCAATGGCAAAGGGATTATGTGTATGATTTCGGCCGCATCGAGTTATGATAAGCTGCCTAATGAGCAAGAACGATCAAGTGCTTACCGGTCTATTATTGAGGATGGAGCGAGCATATTGGAATCAGATCGCCCCCTAGAGGTGGCCCAAGCGCTTAAGCTTCTACCAGCTACTAAGTCTAGCTCAGCTAATTCTACTAAAATAAAGTAGGTAATTCTTTTTAGGGAAACAGTCTATTGAGTCAGGTGAAGTCGTGCAGGTGCCTGGTTCACAACCAATATATTTCCTTTTGGCTCAACCGAAGAGCAGGTACGCTAATCAAGCCGGAAGGCTATAAAGGCATCCGATTATATTGGACGCCGGTTAACATTCATGAGACGAGGACTAAATTGAAGCAACTTGGCTACGAAGTATCGGCTATAATTGACCGAGACCTAAGCGTAGAAATAACGTACAGTCACAGTTTAAACTATCATCCAGTTGAGGTGAGGTGGTCCAGTTTAGCGGCACACTGAATTTGTCAGATTTATAATGTATTCCTGCTCAAACTGCTCAGGGCTTTTATAGCCCAGCGACGAATGCTTTCTCTCCCGGTTATAATAAATCTCAATGTAGTCGAAGATTTCCGTACGAGCATCTTCAACACTCAGAAATACCCCGCCTTCCAATAACTCTGCCTTTAGGCGGCCGCACGGGCGGCCCCGTCCATAACGATTCCGCAAAAGCATTGTCGTAAGGATCGTCGGCCCGACTCATGCTGGGCCTAATATGCCACAACCGGATTAACTCTTTTAACTCCGTGGATACATATTGGCCACCCCGATCTGACCGGGTCGCCGGAGCGATGGATAATCAGGCCCACAGCAGGTTGGCGTACCTGCAAGGCACGGCGTAATGGAAGTACAACCAATTCATCTTCCATCGTTTCGCCCACCTGCCAACCCACCACTTTACGCGAAAATAGATCCATCCAAGTGGCCAAGTAGCCCCATTCACCGTTGACCAGCGGCAGATAAGTTATATCGCTGACCCAGACTAAATTAGGCGCTTTGGGCAAAGGCTGATCTAACAATAAGGTTGGCCAGTAGCCTCTACCATGCGTGCTATCTGTCGTTCGTGGTACAAATGATTTAGCCGGGCCGCCGGAGCGGTTGAATAGCCTGTAAACCAACCATCTTCATTAGCGTTCGAACCTGATAGCGTCCTACTGAATGGCCTTTTTCCTGCAACTCTGCCGTAATGCGTCGACTGGTACGCCAGCCCGGTGCCCTATCGTCGTTTATGTTTAGCAAAAGTCCGCTCGACCAATTGCTGGTATTCAGCTTTTTCAGAAGTTAGTTGATAGCTGTCGCCCCGTAAATACCGATAGTAGGCCGTCCGACTTACTTCCAGCACTGAGCACAGAGTTTCAACCGCAAACTCAGAAGCCAACTCTTGAACCAATTCATAGCGTAATCTCAGGTCTGTCGGCTGATAATGCCTAAGGCTTTTTTTTAGATTTCGCGTTCTGCTTCTAACTGACTAATACGCTGTAGTAGCAGCTGAGTATCAGAAGCTGGATTCAAAAGGTGGTATTTTTCTTCCCCTTTGTTCCGTTGTTTCCATTTGTAGATGAGTGCTTCACTGATACCCAGTGCTTGAGCTATGTAAGCTACGCTTTGTCCATTAGCAATCATTTTCAGCACATCGGCTTTGAAGGTAGCGTCGTATTTACGACGTTTAACGGGTTTGTTTTTAGGCTGCATGATCTTGCGAAATTAGACAAGTTCACTGTGCCGATTAATTAGACCATCTCAATCGACAGCCTCAATAAGTTGTCGTAAAGCCAACGGTTTTGAGTGAATGTCAGGTTATGCTGTATTTCTCAATCGTGATGTAGTAACTGGAGATTCCCAAGATAAGGTTAAGCGCTTTTGATTCATTTGGCTGACTTCTTATTGATCTAGAAAGGCTTGTTTCACTTGGCAAAGGTCAGTACTTTTATTTTTCATCAATACGCAGTTACCTGTACGTAAGCCATTACCTGAACGTAAGCGATATGTTGTTAACCAAGGGTGAAACGAAGTATCTTGATTGTATCGAACAGATGCTTCCACTCCGGGATGCACTGGATGTGATCAGCGGCAAATGGAAAGTGTTGATTTTAACGTCAATCATGCATGACAATCGACGTTTTTCAGAAATCCAGAAGAGTATTCCTAAAATCAATCCGAAGGTTCTAGCCAAAGAATTGAAAGATATGGAAGAACATCAGTTAATCAGACGAATCGTTCATGATAATCAGCCGGTTCTAATTGAATATGTTGCTACTGAATATTCACATTCGCTGAAGAAAGCGATGATGGAACTACTAAACTGGGGGATCAATCACCGTAAACAGCTACTCGGGAAATAGACCGTTGGAGAGATTGACTAGCTTATTTTATAATAGCTAAATTGTTACAGTTGAATACTACCAATTCTCACATTTAGAGACTGCTCGACCTTTGTATTCGCTTTAGCTTAATCCCTTAACAACCCTATTTGAAAAACACATCTAAGTTCTTCAAATAGGATTGAAGGTTAACGCCGTTTCGTCCAGTTATAGATCAATCGTATTTTTTTTCAAACCAATTAAACTTCTGTAAATTACATAGTTGTCTCATTTTTTACATTTACAAAATTCGTCCACGAAAACCTCCGATCAACTTCATAGTCAGGCATAAAGCATTGAATAGGAAACTAACTTCCTATTCGATAAAACCTGTTGCCAACAGCTATGCCTTATAAGACAGGTTTCTTCATATTTCTCCTCGATTGTGAATAACACAATCAGGGGAACCTATGGAAACAGTCGACCGCTTAACAACATCCTTAATCCCTATATTTTTATTCTTATTTAATGGCAGATGTATTTTTACAAAGTTGAAAATACTGATTGGTAAACGAGCGGCTTACCCGGTACAGCCAACTTGTTTTTCATGCCCAAATTTCACATATTTCCACAATGCGGTTCGGTTGTTTAATAATTCTGATCAGTTGGTTGCTGAAACCCTGGTTACCTGCTCAGGCACAGGCTAACTTTCAGTTGCTTAATACCGGCGATGGGCTCTCTCACAGTACCATTCATGACTTATTGCAGGACCAAAAAGGGTTTCTATGGCTGGCAACCGCCGACGGCCTGGACCGCTATGATGGCCAGAGCTTTCAGGTATATCGTCGCTCTCAGCGAGACCCCAAAAGTTTGAGCAGCAACGAAGTAACCTGTCTTTTTGAGGACAAGCAAGGCCGACTGTGGGTGGGAACACGCTCCGGCGGCTTATCACAATTAGACAATACAGGCATCCATTTTGACCATTTAGTTCGGACATCAACGGGCGTCAATATATCGACGGCTACCATAACGGCACTGGATCAGGACAGATCGGGCAAAATCTGGGCAACAACGAATGAGTTGGGACTTCTCTGGATTAATCCGGCTACGCGGGAGGTTAACCAGTTATCGTCGGATAAATACCATTTACCCAAAACACGACCGTTTACAGTTTGTCCAGATCATGATGGCAACATTTGGATTGGCTACGAAGCTGGCGTTGTCGTGAAGATGCGTTTGTCTGATTATCACGTGCAAACGTATCAGGTACCGATCCGCAATGCCGTTTCTACCGGGAATGTCATGACACTGCTTTGCGATAGCCGGGGCCAACTGCTGGCAGGCACTCAGGGCTGGGGCCTATTTCGATATAACCCTGCTCAGGACTCATTCTCATCGATTTATTACCAGGAGAGAACAATTGAGGGGGTGAATTTCGCGCGGAGTTTGTTCGAAGATGCTACAGGAAAGTACTGGCTGGGTACAGACGATGGTGTACTGGTTTCGGCGCAGGCGGATTTCGGGCAACCAACACACTACCGGGCGGAGCCAACTGTGCGAAACAGCCTCAGCACCCACGCCATTCTGTGCATCCGGGGCGACAGACAGGGTAATATCTGGATGGGAACGTGGGAAGGTGGGCTCAATGTGTGGTTTGCCCGACCCAGCTTATTTGAGCAATATACCCACCAGATCGGGCAACCCAACAGTCTGATGACGCCCCAGGTTTCGTCGGTATCTGCTGATAAACAGGGCAATGTCTGGCTGGGAAGTACGCAGGGGCTCACGTATTTAAACCGCAAAACAAACACGTTTCGCCATTTTAAGCATCGGCCCGGAGACCCCACTTCGCTGGCAGGAAACGATGTTACGTTTCTTAATAGTTTGTCAGATCGAACCTTACTGGTTAGTATCTGGAACAAAGGCACCGATGTTATGGACACCGAGACAGGCCGGGTTTTGCGCCACATAACCCAGTTACATCCGGAACAGATTCACAGCGTTCTTCCGACTGGTTCTCACAAAGCCTGGGTTGCCACCAATCGTGGGACACTCTGGCAATTAGACACAAAAACCTGGCAGATCGAGCCGGTAAACGGATTTACACGTACCAATAATTCGTTCAGGACAGTTCTGGAAGGAAGTGACAGCACCCTTTGGATTGGAACACTGGGCCGAGGGTTAATTGAGTGGCGAAGACGCACAGGGCAGATTCGTCGACATCACTTTACCTTGCCCGATGGCCTGGATGATAGCCATGTGACCTGCCTGCTGGAAGACCGGCAGCACCGCCTTTGGGTGGGTAGCCTGGGCGGTTTGCACCGGTTCAATACCAGCCGACAGCGTTTTGAGTTGATTTCGACCGACAACGGCTTATCCAATGACGCTATTATGAGCCTCAGTCAGGATCAGCGGGGCAACATATGGGCGGCCACAAACGACGGCCTTTGTCAACTGAATGAAGCCGGTCAGGTGGTACGTACGTATCGCAAAAGCGACGGCTTACCAGGCAATGATTTTACGGAGAAAGCCGTTAGTCAGAGCCCCGACGGTACGCTTTTCTGGGGGGGAAAGTATGGTTTAACGGTTTTCAATCCCGTTCGTTTCGAAACCAATGCCCAGCCATTTCCGGTTTACATCACCGGTATGAAACTCTTCAACCGCGCCGTGGTTCCGGGAGCCGCCGATTCTCCACTAACCCGCAATCTGCCCGACACGAAGTCCATCACCCTTCGGCACGATCAGACCGTTATGACCTTCGATTTTGCCACCGTGGCATTTCAGGCGCACCGGAACATTCGATATGCCTACCGCCTGGACGGTTTTGAAAAAGCCTGGAACTTCGTTGGCCCGCAACAATCAGCGACCTACACCAATCTTGACCCCGGTACATATTCGTTTCGTGTGAAAGCCGCCACTTCCGATGACTTCGCAAAGGCCTCAGAAACTGTGCTTCAGCTTATCGTGCTTCCGCCCTGGTACCGCACCTACTGGGCCTATTTTTTATATGCAGGGTTAGTGGCCAGTCTGTTGATGCTCATTCGCCGGATGATTCAGATTCGGGAAGGCTATAAAACCGAGTTGCGTATTGAGCACATTGAAACCGAAAAAGCCCGTGAACTGGATCGGTTACGGTCTGGCTTTTTCACCAATATTTCGCACGAGTTCCGTACGCCTTTAACACTCATACTGACTCCCTTAGAGCAGTTTTTATCGGACCGAGCACCTGATCCCCGGCGACTTTGGTTCCAGACCATGCACCAGAATGCCAACCGGCTTCTGCGACTCATTAATCAGTTACTGGATCTCTCCAAACTTGAATCGGGTTTGCTCCGTCCCGAAATCAACCGGCAGGATGTATTGGAATTCGTTCGGCGGGTGGTAGGTTCCTTTGAACTGATTGCCGTACAGCAACGCGTAACCCTGCGCGTAGAAACAGAACTCACGACGTTCCCCGCCTTCTTCGACCCGGATATTGTCGAAAAGATATTGTACAACCTGATTGCCAACGCTCTGAAATTCACGGCAGAAGGTGGCACTGTTACCATTCGCTGTCAGGTACGTAACGCCAGTGAATCGCCCGAGTTATTGCTGGAAGTAGAGGATACGGGCATTGGCATTCCGACCAATCATGTTACGCACATTTTCGACCGTTTTTATCAGGTAAATGGGCAGCACCAACTTAAGAAAGCAGGTACAGGCATCGGCCTGGCACTAACGCGTGAACTGATCGAATTGCACCGGGGCAGCATTCAGGTCGAAAGTCAGCTTGGTGTTGGTACGGTGTTCACCGTAAGTCTGCCGGTATCCGAACTATCGTTCCCCATCGATTGGCTATCGAATCGTCCGGCAGATGTAGTTCCAGTAGCTGACAAGCCCGAAATCTGGCTAGAGACAGCCCCTAACGAAACGATTCCAGTCGTGCATATGTCCAGCGATTTACCCTTGGTTTTGATTGTGGAAGATCACGACGATTTGCGGCATTATCTGAGCGATTGTTTCAGTCAAAACTACCGGGTTTTACAAGCCACAAACGGCAGAGAAGCGCTGGAACAGGCAGAAAAAGAAGTCCCCGACCTCATTGTAAGTGATTGGTTAATGCCCGACATGGACGGCGTGCAGTTGTGCGAAGCCATCAAAACCAACGAAAAAACCAGTCACGTTCCACTCATTTTACTAACCTCAAAATCGAGTACAGAAAGTAAGCTACAGGGTCTGAGCGTTGGTGCCGATGACTATGTAACGAAGCCCTTCAATGTGGACTTACTCCGAACCCGAGCGAAAAACCTGATTCAGAGTCGGCAGAAGTTACGCGAGAAATACGGCCGGATGATCTATCTCCAACCATCCGACCTTCCGATTGAGTCCGCCGAAGAACAGTTTCTCAAAAAAGTCCTTTCGCTCATCGAAACGCACATCGCTGACCCTGATCTCGATATACAACGACTTGAGCGGGAACTAGGCATGAGCAATACGCAATTGTATCGCAAACTCAGGGCCTTAACCGGCAAAGGCGGGAATGACCTTATCCGTAGTATCCGGTTGGAACGAGCCCGGCAATGGCTCCGTGCGGGTGGGCATCAGGTAGCCGAAACCGCTTATCTGGTTGGCTTCAACGACCCCAATTACTTCATCCGCGCCTTCAGAAAGGAGTTTGGCGTTTCGCCTGGGGAATATATTCAGTCTACAAAATCCCAACAGGATATGGGCGACGTTCTGAAAGCGTAAGCTTATCGAACATGCTCACCAACAACCAAATGCTGGCTTCCGCCGTGAAGTTTTACTATTTTGTTATTCCAAACTAGTTCACCGGTCAATGTTGAGGGCAGTTTGATATCCGCCGTCAGTACTCCAGCCTTTTGGCTGAATTTCACCTGAATTAAACCCAAGGGATGTGGTACGTTTCCCGATGCCCAAGCTAACGGACCAAGTTGTGGAGTAATCCGAACGCTACTAAAACCAGGCGAGGCAGGTTTGATGCCGCATACCGTTGCCAGAAAGTCGTAAACCGGGCTTGCACTCCAGGCGTGACAGTCAGATCGGGTAGGTTCTGGTCGTTCGGCAAAGGTCGTCAGGCCCAGCGAAAGCATTTGCCTCCAAGGAGTTAACATAGGAATGTATTGACTCCCAAGGCCCGCTTTCAGGAATGCCTGATTCAAGTAGAATCGGTAATAGATCGTACATTGGACGATCGTTGTATCCACCAAAATTCGCTGGAGTAGAGCCGCTTGCTGCTCTTTCGGAATGGCATCTGCTAGCACACCTAGTACATTCACGTGCTGACTAAACTCCGTTCTAGCGGGTGTGTCGGCGAGCATTTTCCGGGAAGAATCCCAGCATAATTGATAGGTAGACTGGCTCAATTTATCGGCTAGTTGGCCATAGTGAGTGGCATCTGATTTTTCGCCGTACGCCATCAACAGAGCGGCTGCCTGACGTAGTGCCAGCACATATTGCAGGGTTAAAATAGACGAATTTCCCTCCAACGCACCGGCAGGAATACCGCTTAATTCTTCCTGACCTTTCCAAGGCCACTCGTTGGGCCAGTCGACAAAATTCCAGTACGGCATCTTGTCCAGCATGCCCTGTTTATTGACGTATTTCTCATGGAATTTCAACACGTCCCGAATTTGATTCAAGTATGATTTAACAAATGCATCATCCCGGCGATGCATCCAATAATCATGAATCATCGTGATCCAGAACAAAGAAAATGGCGGAATTACCTGATGCATATTGGACGGAAACCGGCTACTCGTTAGCCCTTCCGGTATCTGTGAATCAGCGAATTGCTGGATGGCGTTGCGCATTAACCGGTCATCACCCGACACGTAAAGCGAAATCAATGCCTGAATCCGCGTATCGCCAATGTACTGAAGCTGCTCATAATACGGACAATCCATATAGGTTTCATTGGCGCACAGCCGGGCAGTGCGCCAGCCCACTTCCCACATAGTCGCTAAAGTTGAATCACTACTAGCAAACGAGGCCTTTTCGATGAAGGAATAAGCGGTAAATCGACTGGAATAGTCATGAATAATTAACGGGTCCTGATGATTTTCAATCGTTAATTCAACGTAGCGAAAGGTGCGATACCAGAGCGGTCGATACAGTCGCTTCGTTTCCCCGTCCAACAGGAAAACGTCATAATCGCCCCTGATTCGTTTGTTCGTTATGTCATTCCGGTTCCCCTTCTGACCGGTTTTCGTATCGACCAATGCTTCTGCGTAGGTTGCCGTGATCTTGGCTCCGCGCCCTCCGCTAACCAGCAATTCCGGGTAAGCGGTTGTTAAGGAATCCTGATCAATGAGCAACGTAACAGTCGACCCGGCTGGAATGTTGATTGGTCCATTACCTGTCAAAAAAGCCGTATTGGCCGTTATCCCCTCTGCTCGCCGAATACGCGCGAACCGCTGTTGCCGTTCCTCCAAAAGGGGAATATTACGGGGCATTAATTTTCGAGGGGCTTTTTCAGAAGATGCGAACGGAATAGGTCGTTCGGTTTCGCAGGCGGATAGCCATTGATCATCCGCAAAAGTCGGTTGCTCCCAATTCCAGGGATATCGCTGCGCAAAAACCTGGTCAAATGGCCCGACGATATGGTTTATGTTGGACAGTGGTGTATACGCCATATTCTCCATGACTCGCCAGTTATGATTTGTATTGACGATGGCTTCAGCGGTAGAATGACCCTGAATCAATAGACCCGTCTGGTGCGACAACTGCGCCCAGGCCACTTGCTCACCCTGATTCCAGACCCAGGCAGCTAGTACATTTTTGCCATTCCGAAGAAAAGGCCCCAGATCAATTGTCTCGTACCGCCAATGTGCTGGATCGGAACGTTGCGGCCCCAGGATCACAGATTTGCCGTTTACAAATAACTGATAGCGATTGTCGGCGGATAGATGAACAACGAACGATTTGGGTTTGCTGGCCAGACTAAATTCTTTACGAAACATGAAAACGCCGTACCGTTTCAGGGACGTGTTGCAAGGCCCAATCCAACTGGCATCCCAATGATCAGGTGCTGTTGGATCGGGCTGTTGCGCTACTGCGGTCAGGTTTAGGAAAAGGGTTATAAAAAGGTGGAAGGTGATGTTTTGCATTAGAATTTATGATTGATAGAACGCTGATTTTTATAACTATTAAGATTAATCATGATTTTTAGATCAATCCTAAATCATAGTAATCATAAAAATCTGCCGGTCCGCCGGCGCGGGGCTATCACCTGCAATGGTCCATTGTTATTTGCCACTAACCACCAGACCGAACCGTCTTTACGTCGGAGTGGGGCTACCGCTTTGGCGTCTTTGTCGATAACTAAACCGGTATTCGAAACCGTCCGAAAATGCCCGGCACCATCGCCCGACAGTAATAATCCTTTCCCCGCATCGTGCTGGCCACCAATGGTTTCAGCTCCGTAGAAGTTGCCGACTAGTAACAAATCTAGCCGACCGTCGCCGGTGAAGTCTTCTGATTGAATCCCATAGATCGGAGCCATCTGGGCTTCTATGGGTAATTGGTGGACGACAAAACCGGCTTTGCCTTTATTTTCAATGTAGCAACTGGCCATCTGCTGAGCTTCCCGAACGTAGGCTAACTTTCGTTCGTCCTCCGTAAATAAGTCCTCGAACGGGTGGCTGGCGTAGTCATGAAACGTTGGGAAACGCTTTTTGATGGAGGGAATTTGTACCATCAATATGTCGCGCTGCGCTACTGGAACGTGCTCATGGTTCAGGTAAAATGTTAGAATTGGGTCAAGCCGACCGTTGTGATCGAAATCATCAGCGAATACGCGTACCGGCTCCGTTGGCGACGCGCGGAATTTGCAGTTTAATCCCAGATTTCCGGCTACGAAATCCATATCACCATCGCCGTCAAAATCCTTTGCCAGCAGCGAACACCACCAGCCCGACGCCTGATCGAGCCCATCTACTTTTTGCAGTACCAATCGACCACCTTCGTTATGAAACAGTGTTGGCGTCATCCACTCTCCTACCAACATTAGATCGACACGGTGATCGTTGTCCGCATCGGTCCAGAGGGCGGCTGTTACTAAACCAATGTGGCGAAGACCGGGCGCTAGTTGAACGGTCACGTCGGTGAACCGGGGCCCAGTCGATTTGCTCCCGTCATTCCGAAGTAAATAACTATCAGCCGGTTTAGGATACTGGCCTGGAATAATTCGACCTCCCCGGAATAAGTCCAGATCACCATCTCCGTCAAAGTCTCCAACCGTAACGCAGGCACCACTGGATCGGGTAGCGGGCAGGGCCGACGGTGGTGCGGGTCGGAAGGTTGGCTTCGTTGTACCATCATTGAGATAAAGTCGGTCCTGATAAGCAGCCGATAATCCTTCTTCACGGCTGCCACCACTCACCACGTATATATCCTGATCACCGTCACCGTCGGCATCGAAAAAGGCGGCACCCATGTCTTCAAAGGCATCGCTTCCGGGCAAGGTTATCGTTATAAACTGTCCATTTGCCTGTTGCATGTAAATGTTCGAAAGCTTGCCATAGTCGTTGCCCATGAAAAAATCGTCGAGGTGATCGCCGTTTATATCGCCAACAGCTAGGCATGGGCCGTTTTTCGAGTATTGATGTGGCAACAAAGGTGTTCGATTAAAATCGACGACTGAATTTTCCTGATGAGCTACCGTCAAACCGCTTTGTTGAGCAGAGAGTTCGGTAAATAGAGGTGGTTGGTCTGGCGCTTTAGCTTTCCATTCGCCTTCCGGTTTGTACGAAATAGCAAGCATCTGGTCAGCCGTATTCTGCCAGAGGACTTGTTTTTGGCCATTCGGGTAACGGATCACCAGCGAGTCAAAACGGCTGGCGGCTCCAAGGCCGAAGTGAAGCACGTTTTCGACAGTGGACACAAACCCACGAACGGGCGACAGCTCCTGCATCTGCATTTGGCCACCAGCATACAACCAGACTTTAGTGCCAATCGTAACGGGCAATCCCGGTGCGGGCGCAATGGTCAGTCGAAGCCAGTGATGTTCCTTTCCTTTTTCGTGGCTTTGCTGGTTGAGCCGATTTTCCAGTACAAATACCTCATCGTCAATATTGTTGGTCACCAAATCCAGATCACCATCGTTATCGAAATCAGCATAAGCGGCACCATTTGAATAACCAATCTGATTAAGCCCCCAGATATCCGAAACATCCTCAAACGTCAGCGATGCCGCCGGATTACCCCCCTGATTGCGATACGCGTATTTCGGAACCTTTACATCCGGCAGGCGATATAACTCCTCTTTTGTCTGTTTCCATTGTGCTTCGGGTGTCCCAAACGATGCCTGCTCGTGATTGAATACAATGAAATCGAGGTTGGTAACGTCACGCCGATAGCCGTTTGTGATGTACAAATCTTTCCAGCCGTCGTTGTCCAGATCAGCCAATAGCGGTGCCCAACTCCAGTCGGTTTTTTCGATTCCCGCCAGTTGGCCAATTTCGCTAAAACTCACTGTCGATTGCCCGTTTGCCTGGCTCGCTCCTCGGTTTAACTGCAACGTATTGCGCATATATTGAGGCTGATAACCAAGCTGTTGTTCCATCTGAAAACGATTGTAGTTGGAACCGGGCAGCATCATTTTCTGTCGGTAATTATCGGGTGGCAGCATATCGAGCACGACAATGTCGGGCAAGGCATCGTTGTTAATGTCGGCAATATCCACGCCCATCCCGTTATGGGTTTGGTGTTTCAACAACGTAGCCGCCTGATTAGAAAAAGCGGGCTTACCAATTCCGGGTCTGTTGAGCCACACCAGATCGTTCGACAAAAAGTCGTTGGCACAATACACATCCGGCCAACCGTTGTCGTCCAGATCACTGACACACACACCAAGACCGTATCCCTCTGCCAGAATGCCCGTTTCTCGTGATACGTTAGTAAAATGGGGTGATTTTGCACCTGGTGCCAGGCCATCGTTTCGGTAAAGCCGATCCGTGCTGGGTGCTTCGCCGTCGAGTCGTTTGGGTCGTAACGTATTGCGATTCGTTGTCTCGAGGGCGTTGGTTAGTAAGTAGCAGTCCAGATCGCCATCACGGTCGTAATCGAAAAATGCCGCCTGGGTGCTGTAGCCCCTATCATTCAGGCCATATTCAGCAGCTTGTTCGGTGAATGTTGGCACACCGTCGGACTGTAAACCATTGTTAATAAACAGCTTATTCGTTCGTTGGGTCGTGTCTTTTGTCGGGCCAGCCACGCTCACGTAGATATCAGGCCAGCCATCCTGATTGACGTCGGCCACGCTCACCCCTGTGCACCAGACAGTAGTACCAGTGCCCGACGACTGGGTTATATCTTTAAAGTGAAAATCTCCCTGATTTAGGTATAACTGACTCGACACCTGATTCCCGGCAAAATAGACATCGGGCAATCCATCCTTATTGAAATCCCCTACGCCAACGCCCCCGCCATTGTACATATATTCGAACGAGAGTACATTCACTGAATCGTTCTCTGTCAGTCGATTGACAAACGTAATCCCTGTTTCGGAGGATTTTCGCTGAACGAATAATTTCTCTTTGGATGTACAACTCCCAAGCAATCCAACCAGACCGATGATCAGCCATCGGACCTGATACCACGAAAAATAGAACATAAAAATAGCCTAGCAAGAAGCCCGGAATTGTAATTGAAGGGGAAGTGAGTAAGCCGGTTGGCTAGAGCCAGGTTGGCCAATTAGAATTTGCGCCACCAATCGGCCCACCTCGGCCGACGGATGGGAAATCACCGACACGCCACCCGCTAAAAGCCGTGTATATTCATTCTCGGTGAAGCTCACAACGCCCAGATCCTGACCAAGTTGGTGGGCATGCTGCTGACTGTAATCCACGAGCGTAATCAGGTCGGCACTGTCGGTTACGAAATACGCCTGATGCAGACAAATATCAGTCTCTGTGAGTTCGTCGAGCAGCTGAAAATTGAAATCGTGACGGGTGCAAAACTGTTGGAATGCCTGGATATAATCGGCCTCGAAGAAATCGAGATTTGGTAGTACCAGATTCAGTTGGCTATATTTTCGCAACACAGTTAACTGGCTTTCCAGCGCTTCATAAAAGGCTTTTTGGCCACCGTAGTAAATCTGATGACCATGTGTCAACAGGTCCCTCCATTGGCTACCAACCAAAATCAACTGATTACCTGGCAGGTTATTCAGACATTGAATTGACGTGGGATTGGTTTCGACCAGATGCGGCATCAGCAGGAAATAATGGTAGTTGCCAAGGTGCTTGTCGATCAATTGGCCCAGCAGATCCTGCCGGTAATTATAGGTGCAAATGTCGATGAGCGCCTTCCCGCCCACCTGCCGAACTATGGCGTCGTGGAGTTGCTTGACGCTTTCGGTTAGTTGGCCGGTGATGATCAATACCCGCTGAATCCGGCGATTCGCTTTACCCGCAATAAAGTACCCTTTTCGATACACAGACGTAATCAAGCCGAGTTGCGAAAGCGTGTCGTATGCCCGTTTAACGGAGTCTTTTGACAGGTACCAATCGGTGCAGGCATCGTTAATCGACGGCAACCGATCGCCAATACGCAACGAGCCACCTTCAATATCGCTAATTACGGCATTAACAACCTGTAGGTACTTCGGCGACCGCTGCCGATCGGTCATTGTTAAGGTGTCTTTCATAGGAATAGGAAATTTGTATCAGGACAAAGCCAGCCAGACAAGCCCCAGCAGCAACCCAAAAAGCAGCAAAAGTGCCAGGGGTTCCAGCCAGAGAATACTTTTTGGTTTGATCAATGACGCTTTCCCGAACTGACGCCAGTTTCTCCTGAGCAGCTTCATCGGACGAGCGTTCCAAGCTTTACCAATCATGATGTTTAACTTAATCTTGGTAAAGTGATACAAATATCTTCCTTCTCTTTGGTGGGCCGGTAGTACAGATTCGGCAAATGACTGGACAAATCCGGCAAATGGCTCAGAATCAGCCGGCCCTTTAAGACAACAGGCCGGAATCCGGCCTGTTGTACTTACTCCAACCTAAACTAATAAACCGGCAACCTTAAAAACCTGTATTCTGCACAATGGCGGGGTTTAAATCGCGCTCACTCTGCGGAACGGGTTTTAGTAAATTCTTTTCAGCCCAATTTGTATTGGCCGTTGTTCGACCAAAATCAACATCGGTTTTGATGTTAATCAGGCCCGCCCGGTGCCAACGAACAAGGTCGTCGTAGCGATGATCTTCCAGAGCAAGCTCTACGCGTCGTTCGTGCATCAACGCTTTAAAAACCTGGGCATCGGTACCAACGGCAACATCGGGCAGTATTTTTCCCGTTGCATCGGCGCGTTGGCGTACCTGATTGATAAGCGCCACCGCACCCCCATTATCTTTCGGGCCCAACAGCTTGCATTCAGCCAGCATGAGCAGAATATCGGCGTAACGAATTGTTCGTTGGTTATTGACACTCAATGGCGAGCGATAGTCGATGTTTACATCTTTACGGACGTATTTGGCGGGCGTTGAGCCCGTAATTGTCCAGTTTTTGCTGTATACCCATTTCTGGGAGCCATCAATATTGGTACCCGTATCGTACGAATCGCCATCCAGAAACAGTGTGGCCTGTCGGCGCGGATCACCAGCTTCAAATTCTTTCTGAAGACCTGCCGTGATCTCAATCTGCCCATAGCCTGTTCCCCCGGCTCCGGGTGCACAAACATTGTTTGGGCCACAGGCTGCCCGGTAATAAATAAGTCGTGCCGTGCCAGCCGATGATCCGTTCGAGAACACAAAATCGGCCGGAAGCCAGGGGTTTACACCGCCAATTCCCATTTGAACCTCAAAAACGGACTCCGCATTGTTTTCTGTGGTAGGGGTGAAGTTGTCCAGATAGTTTTTCACCAGCGAATATTTGCCGATTAAACCCTGAAACTCTGTTGCGGCTTCCGTGTAGAGAGCAGGTTTCTTTTCCCATTGTGCACGAAAAAGCAACAATTTACCCAGCATAGCAGAAGCGGCCCCACTTGTTGCCCGCCCCTTATTCGCGTCGTCCCACTTGACCGGCAAGCCCGCTTTCGCCAGCTTCAGATCAGCGATGGCCGCATCCCATAACTCGCCCGGTTGCGAATTACCTGCACGAGTTTGCTCCAATGTGCGGGGCGTAACGGTAACCAATGGCGCATTTCCCCAATTAATAACCAGAAAGAAATTAAAGTAACCCCGCAGAAAACGAGCTTCTGCTTCGAACACCTTCTTGGTGGAGTCGGGCACGCCCTTCGCGGTTGGCAGCTTTTCGATGATGATATTGGCGCGTTGGATACCCTTGTAGGTGTTCGACCAAAGCGCACTCCAGGTTCCGTCGTTCGAGCGCCAGTTGAATTCCTCAATATTATCGGCCCCGTTATTATGGCTGGTCTGATCGTCATCAATCATGCCTGTACCCTTAAACCAACCGCCCCCGTCGAATTGCTCATAGGTATAATTTAGCAGCGTCGAATAGGCTAAAACAGCTGCCCCTTTGAAATCGTCAGTCGATTGGTAATAGGTTTGTTCATCAAGTGCCCCCAATGGAGATAGGTCGAGCTTCTTCTCGCATTGCGAAAACAGTCCGGCAATCAGCAAGGTGGTAAGAAGTGTAAGAATATAAGATCGTTTCATAGGAGAGTTGCGCTTAGAAAGTAAGATTAGCCCCGATTTGCACCGTGCGAGGTTGAGGCATGTTTGCATTGTCGGTACCGGCCTGCAATTGCGAACTGAACGTGGTCACTTCTGGATCGAGGCCAGTGTATTTGGTGATTCTGAACAGGTTGCTAGCTGCTACGTACACCCGAACAGTTTGCGCCACTTTCAGTCGGTTGAGTACTGCTTTGGGTACGGTATAGCCCAGTTGCACATTTTTCAGGCGTAAAAATCCACCGGGTTCAATCCAGCGACTGGAAAACCGGGCATTTCCATTGAGATCACGAGCGGTAGCCCGAGGTATGGTATTGCTGGTGCCTTCGCCTGTCCAGTGTCCCAGAACGTTCACTAACTGGTTGTTTCCAGCACCGGACATTGTTTCGTTGGCGGCCCGGTAGGAATTATAAATGCTGTTCCCGGATATACCTTGAAACATAATGGCAAGGTCAAATCCTTTCCAGTTCGCATTCACGCCAAAGCCATAGAAAAAATCAGGAATAGTTTTGCCGAGATTGGTCCGGTCATCGGTCGTAATCTGACCATCGGGTGTGCCGCTGAATTGCTGACCGTTGGTGCCAGGGCCGTTGTTGTCCTGGAAAATCATATCGCCCGGTACAGGTTTCTGCTTGTTGACCGTTACATCAGGCACAGCCGCATTTGCCTGCTCCTGATTCTGGTAAATACCCGTCGCTTTGTAGCCATAGAAATACCCAATCGGATAACCAACCGCTGTACGATAGTTACCACTCGCAAACTCCTGAACGTTAGGCGCTAAAGCCACCAGCTTATTCTTGACCGTAGTTATGTTCCCGAAGAAATCCAGCGTCAGGCCCGACTTGAAGGATTTTTTATAACTGGTTTCAAACTCAAGGCCCCGGTTATTAACCAGACCGAGATTAACCGGAATGCTTGTGAACCCGGAGGTCGTATTGACGGGCAGGCTGTACAAAAAATCTTTTGTGTTCCGATTGTAATACGTAACCAGCAGGTTCAATCGACCGAAAAGTGTCAGATCGAAACCTGCATCGGTGCTTTCGTTAACCTCCCAACGGAGATCGCTGTTTACCAGATTCGGGATGCCCGTTCCGTTCAGCGACGACTGACCAACACCAAATGTGTACCAGGGGCCCTGCTGCACCCGCGCCAGGTAAGGGAAATCCAGTCCGATTTTATCGTTACCTAACTGACCCCAGCTACCGCGTATTTTCAGATCGGTCACGAAGGGTAGTTTATTCTGAAAAAACGATTCGTTAGAAATACGCCAGGCAGCCGATGCCGCAGGAAACAGTTTACTCCGGTTTTGAGGAGCAAAATTTGACGACTGATCGTAACGAGCCGTCAGCGTGACCAGATACGTATCCTTATAATCATAGCTCAACCGCCCAAACCGCGATGCATAGGCTTTTTGGCCCAGGGATGAAACAGCGTTGTTATAGGCAAATCCGCCATTCCCATTCGAATTTCCCTGTTGATTCTGAATACTCGAATAGAAATTAGGATCGGTACTTTGGAAATTAGCGCCACTGTAGCCCAGATAATTACTCTTTATTTGCTGATATTCCATACCTGCAATTGCGTTGATGGAATGCCCGCCAAATTGACCGTTGTAGGTCAGTGTATTAGTAAACACCTGTTGAATACCCTCACCACGACCGTCCTGGTAATTATTGGTATTTCGCTCCTGCCCCAATTCGGCAGCCGTATAGCCGGGCCGCCAGTAGCTTTGCCGGTAGGGAGAATAATCAACAGCGGCTACTGAGCGAAATTTCAAGCCTTTTATGATTTCCAGTTCGGCGTAGATATTGCCCAGCAGTCGGTAGGCATAATCATGGTTCTCATTGACGGCGTTGATCCCGATATTGTTCAGTCTTACAAAGCCCGCTACGTTCAGGTTGCCGGTATAGCCATAGCGATTGCCCGGAACGCGGTGATCGGTATCATAAATACTGAGTATGGGTGGCATATTCGTTGTACTGGCGTAAATAAAGCCATCACCCGTATTGTTGGAGCCCCGGTAGGTGTGGTTGTAGGTCAGCGTTAAGGCCTGACCAATTTTTAATCGACTACCCACTTTATGATCGCTGTTGACCCGGAACGAATACCGACTCAGATCATATTTATTCACCATCGCCTGTTGTTGGTAGTACCCCAATGAGATGAAGTAATTGGAGACATCATTACCGCCCGACAGGGACAGGTTATAGTTGCTAACGGGTGCATTCTTGTGAAGCGCAGCATCGCGCCAGGCTTTGCTATTGTCAATATTGAGATATGGGCTTCCGGGCCGCAGATCAGGCGATAACACTAAATAGCCTGAACTTCCCGGCACAAGACCCGCCTGAGCATTGGCGTTGTTAATGGACTCCGTAGCCAGCGCCACATACTGTTGAGTATTCAGCATGTCCAACTGATTAGGAAAGTTTTGCACCCCACTATAGACATCAACGTTTACGCGCGGCTTGCCTTGCTTTCCCCGTTTGGTCGTAATCAGAACTACTCCGTTGGCTGCCCGTAATCCATAAATTGACGCCGATGAGGCATCTTTTAGGACAGATATACTTTCTACGTCAGCGGGATTGATCTGATTGCTGGTGCCATCGCCAATTGGCACCCCATCTACCACAAACAGCGGCTGGTTGTTACCAACAGTGCTAACTCCCCGAATCCGAATAGCTACTCCTGCCCCCGGTGTTCCGTCAACGCTCGTAATCTGAACTCCCGAAACACGCCCCTGAATGGCGGCCTCCGGGCTAGAAACGGGTAATTTAATAATGTCACGCGCTTGAACTGTGCCAATGGATTCGGTCAATTTGCGCGTTGTTTTCTGGCCATACCCAACCACAACCACTTCATTTAGTGAACGGGCATCTGATTGTAATGACACATTGATAGTATTACTGCCACCTACTACTGTTTCCAGTGCCACATAGCCGACTGATGAGAAAACCAACGTGATTGGTCCATTTGGTACACTCAGTCGGAAGTTGCCGTCGGCATCGGTGGTGGTTCCATTGGTGGTGCCTTTCAAGAGAATATTGACGCCGGGGAGGCCATTATTTTCAGTGGCATCAAGCACTCGTCCCGTCAAGGCACGAGTCTGAGCCTGTATTGGCCTGGTCCATCCGAGCAGTACCGTCAGGGTCAGGACGAATAGCGGTATCCGCAAAATGTAGTACGTTCGATTCATACAAACGGGGGTTATAATTGTATTTTGACCATAAAGAACTAGCCTTAAGTCGGAAAATCTGGGTGGGTCTATACTGATTACCGTTGTAAAGGCATACGTGTTCAATTGGCCTAAACCATTGTTAACCAAATAGAAAATGGTGGGGAATACTTGAAACGGGTTAACTAATTAATCAGGAAGGCTTACTTCTTTATATTCCGAATGAATCGTTTATTAACAAATCCTACTTTCCTGTTAAAAGCACGTCTGCTAACTAAGTTATCTATACGCTTCCAGAGGAGCCCTTCCATTTTCAATGGTCATTGCCTAATCAGGAAGCGTACTTCAATCGTGTAGCTAGCGGCCTGACGAAGTTTAGATCCTCATTAGATCGGCTAATCAGTAATATCAGTTGAGCGTATTTATCCGTTTTACGATCACAATTGTCGTACCGGGCGCATGATCAATGTGCTTTATCTAATCCTTCACGATTTATTTGCGAGCCCGTTCTCGACTCAAGTGGCTACCCTATTGATTACAAAGCCGTCTGTTCCCGGCGTTTACAGGTAGTAAAAATGGAACAGAATTGGTTGGATTGGCCTATATTCAACTTACAGGCAGTTGAGGTGACGGATCGGTAGACAATTGACTAAATTACCCGTGTTAAACTGCTTTGTAACCAGACAGTTTTGCAATCTCGAAGCTAAGCACCTATTAAAGCAAAAAGTTAATCGAGCTTATATCCGAATCCCCCTTTAGTAAATTCGAGTACCTAGTTGATCGCCTACAAATCGACCGTCGGAAGGCCACTAAATAAGTGCGTAGCTTAGAGCAACTTGGCATGCTACGGTCCGAAAAGAAGTGGTAAGAAACTCTTTTTATTAATGTAGATCTACTCAATTTATTACGACAATAACCTGACTACTAATGCGATTGGCTATATAACTGTATTGGTTGATTCGGGTAGTTTAGTTTACCTGTAACCGTTCAAAAAAAAGAGTATTTATCATCATTAACTGAACTGGTCATAATCGGATACCAAAACCGTTTAGAAAAACGTCCCTTGGTTCTCGGACAATAGATTATACGGTATACAATCCAATCAATGCATCATTGAGGTAATCCTTAGGCGTTTTACCAAACTGCTTTTTAAATGACTTACTGAATGACGAAGGCGTTTTGAAACCAACTTCGTAGGTAATCTCAGAAATTGTCAACTGACGATTCATTAGTAACTCCCGCCCTCGTTGCAGGCGAATATGGTAAATGAGTTCCAGCGGTGTTTGGCCAGTTATGGCTTTCAGCTTGCGAAATAGATTACTTCGGCTCATCGAAACAGCATCGCCCAGGGCTTCTACACTAAACTCTTCGTTGCTCAAATTGGTCATAATCGTGTTATGTACTTTCTGTAAAAAGGCATTATCCAGCGGATGAAGTGTCGCTTCCGTTGATGGAAGAGATAGCGTTGGATTCGTTCGATATTTTTCAATCAATTGCTTGCGCATCTGAATCAGCGTTTGGACCCGAACACGTAATAACTCTGGCTGAAAGGGTTTCGACACATAATCGTCGGCACCGGTTTGGAGTCCTTCTAACGTATGCTCTACCGTAGCGCGAGCTGTGAGCAGTATGATCGGAATGTGGCAGGTATTCAGATCGCTTTTAAGCGTACGACATAGCTCGATTCCGTCCGTTTCAGGCATGATAATATCACTGATAATGGCGTCTGGCTCGTCTATCGAAATTTGCTGTAATGCTTCCCGACCGTTACCTGCCCGGATAACCCGGTAGTTCGTACGAAAAAGCGTGTATAAATAGTCTAGAATTTCATGGTTGTCATCGACAAGCAGCAAAAGCGGCTGATCGTCGATGGCATCGTTCGTATGACCATCTGCTAATTCATTTCCTATTTCAATGGGCACTTGAACCTGGTTTGTGTATGAACTAACCAGCGCTATCTGTTGATCAACAGTGGCGGAATTATACAGTTCGGTTCCTGGCAAAATCACCGAAAAACAGGTTTGAACACCAGGTGTACTGGTAACGGAAATAGTACCACCGTGTAGTTCAACCAGATTTTTGGTAAGCGAAAGGCCAACCCCTGTGCCGAATTGGCTCGTCTCTGACTGGAAAAAGCGCTCGAATACATGCGGCAATTCGTCTGCGGTAATGCCAGTTCCCGTATCCGTAACACGAAGACATACCGACAGATTAGCCTTGTTATCAGGAATCGTGTCCACCTCAACCCGAATTATACCTCCATCTGGCGTAAACTTAAATGCATTGGCAATCAGATTGGTAAGTACTTTTTCTAATTTATCTGCATCAAACCAAAAGGGTAGCCTTGAGTTCGGTTTCAATACCTCGAACGTCATGGATCGAGCAGTGGCCAACTGGCCAAAATTGGAACAGACTTCCTGGGTAAATTCGATGAGGTCCTGCCAGCCCGGTTTCAGTTTGAGCATACCCTGGTCCAGCTTTTCAAACGTCATTAACTCATCAATCAGATGAAGCAATTTCTGGCTGTTCCTTCGGATAAGACTGATTTTCTGCTGGACAACAGGCGGGAGATTATCTACCTGTTGTAGATCATTAACCGGGCCAACAATCAAGGATAACGGTGTTCTAAATTCGTGGGAAACATCCGTAAAAAACTGAAGTTTCGCCTGTTCCAGTTTCTGGAGTTGCTCTCGCTCTCGTTGTTCATAAAGCAACTGTTGTCGCTGACGGCTCTGACTTAGAATGTATCGAATAAATCCGAAGAGTAGCCCATTGAACAGCAGAACATAAAAAGCGATGGCCCATCCTGTTTTCCAGGGTGGTGGTAAGATAGTAACGATTAATTGAGCGGGCTGCGAACTCCATTCCCCGGCGTTATTAGTCGCTTTCACAAAAAACTGATAGGTTCCGGGGTCCAGATTGGTATAGGTTGCGGTTCGGTTGGCCGATGTCGTGGTAATCCAATCTTTATCGAATCCCTGCAACCGATAGGCAAACGTATTGGCCGACGGATTGGCAAAATGTAAGGCTGTAAAACCAATCGTAAAAACGGTATTCTGGTAATTAAGAGTTACCTCACGAGTAGTAGCAATTGACTGATTCAGAACAACATCGCCATGTATAATTTCACCAATACCAATCTCTTTATTGAAAAGTTTAAACTCCGTTAAGGCCACTCGGGGTGCTACTGTCTTTCGGGCAATCTGAGTGGGATCAACCTTTACAAATCCATCCGTGGTGCCGAAAAGCAGGTTGCGATCACTAAACTTATAGCGGCTGCTGGGCGTAAATGAAAGAGTAGGTAGATAATAGCTAAATTGATTGGTAGATGGATCGAGTCGGGCCAGACCTTTGCTGGTACTAATCCATAAATAACCAAGACTATCAGCCAGAAGGCTTTTAACCGATTGCTCCGGTAAGCCATCTGGTTCGTGGTAGGTTCGCACGGTATATTGAATCGCATTGCTTCCCGAAGGCTGCATACTGATCCGGTTTAGCCCCGATTCGGAGCCTGCCCAGATCACATTTTTGGGCGATTCGATCAGCGAATAAATAGCGCTACCTGTTAGCATCTGGTTAGGCTTTTGACCATTTATCGGCGTGAACACGCGAGTTTGTGGATCGATAACACCTAATCCATTATTTTCCATACCTACCCAGATTCGTCCCTGATGGTCCTCCAATAGCGACCAGATAAAATCAGGATTCTGCCGGCGCATCGATCCGAGTGGGCAAGCGAGTACCTTTCCTTCTTTGGTAATCTGAAGTAGTCCATTGGTTGTACCTACCCACACGTTGCCTTTTGAATCGGGTAAAAGCGCAAAGACCGCCCGGCCATTCAGGAGTTTTTGATAAGTTGCCAGTTGGTTTCCATGCATGTGCAGCGCGCCACCTAGCGTGCCAATCCAAAGCGCTTTATCGGGGCTAATTGCCATAGACCGAACAGACTGAAAGGAGGCATCTTCGGGTTGAAGCGACATCGTTTTTGTTATACCCGTTCGAATGTCATATTGGTATATTCCCTGCTTACCCGCTCCAATCCATATATGTTGACCATCGTATGTAGCCATACTCCGAACCTGATCCTGCGGCTGTAGCCCCGTGAAGGTATAGTACTGAAATGGCAAACTTGTCAGGTCTAACTTATTGATTCCCATTTCGGTACCGCACCATAAAACAGCCGTATTGTCAATGCGTACTTTATAAATCCGGTCGCTGCTGATGCTTTTCGTATTCTGAGGATTAGTTCGGTAAAACCGCAATTGAACGGATGGGGTATCCAGGTTTTCCAGTTTCGCCAGTCCCCGGTCGGTTGCCAGCCACAAATCACCGGCGTTATCCAGGCATAAATCAAAGAGTTCGGTTTGCGCCAGCGTTTCCCCGCTTCGCCCAAACCGGGTTAAATAGGTCAATGAATCATGAACGCCAGCTTTCTGGTTATAGGCCAGTTTAACCAATCCATTTGTGCTCGTTGCCACATACAAATCGTTTCCGCGTTCGGCCATTGCCCAGAATCGCTCCCCATAAGGATCGGCCCGAACACTCAGCCGATGTAGCGTAAACTGGTTGGTTCGAATGTTATAATGAACCAATCCATCGGTCGTTGAAATCCAGATATAATCGCCTTTTGAACGGATAATGCTATTGATGGTCGTTGTTAATGGATGCTGTTTGTACTGCCTGAACGACTGTGTTTTTGGCTCAAACGAAGTCAATCCGCCAGCGGTGCCAATCCAGACACGACCCGATTGATCGACCAGCAGGCTTTTGATTCGATCATGAATTAACGATGTTGGATTGCCCGGTTGGTGGTGAAAATTGGTAAACTGCTCGGTATTAGGATCGAACAGATTGAGCCCCTCCGAGCTACCAATCCAGATTCTATGAGCGGTGTCTTCACAAATGGCATAGATAAAATTGCCGGAGATATGATTGGGGTGATTGCTTTTATAGTATTTCTTAAACCGATAGCCATCGTACTGGCAAAGCCCGTTTTGGGTACCAATCCACAAAAAGCCCCGGCTATCCTGAAAAATGGCCCGTACGCGATCATCGGGCAAACCATCGTGGCTGTTGTAGCGCTCCACAACCAGATTAGGTACAATCGTATTCGTCCGATTCACCGCAAGATTACTCTGCCCAAACGACAAGTAAGTCTGGGTAATGAGCAACAGGACCAGATAAAACGAACCACTACGTGGCATAGACTTTATTGACAAAAACTGAAGGTATAAATAATGAGGAAGCCCGTTCCTACTTGATTACCCAGCTTCCTCACAAGAGCAGGTACAGCAGCCATAAAAACAAACCCATCAGTACGCTATATGCCAGGGTCATAATGGCCCAGTAGGTAAGTCGTTTTTTCATCATCGAGTAAGGTTGTCGGTTTGGCACCAGCGAAGTGCCGGGCGATTCAGTAAAAATAACCGACCACTTCAGGTAGCACCCCGACGAGATGGGTCAAATCCTGGTCGAAATGTTGCAAATCCGCACTCAAATTCAGCTATTCTAATATCCTGCAACATTTCGACACAATCCTGCAACATCTCTCCCCGCTGTTGCTAAACCAACAGGCGTACTTTGCTGGTGAATTTTATACTATTCAATGATATAACAAAACAATTCTATGTCGTTGAGTTCTGGATTCGCCAAACTGAATCTGCTGCTGATCTAGTCATAACCCCCTTATTCTTTCTACTTATGATGCAAAGTTTCCGAACACCTGGTTTGCTGCTACTGACCATACTTAGTCTGCTTGTTCATGTAAGCTTTAGTCAGTCAGTACTATTTACCGTTACAGGAAAAGTAACCGCCGATCATGGGGGCGTCCTTCCTGGCGTCAGTATCGTGTTGAAAGGAACGTCAACCGGAACGACCACCAACTCCGAAGGCACTTATCAATTACCAATCCCGGACGGGAATAGTATACTTATTTTTTCTTATATCGGTTATATGCCGCAAGAAGTGGCCGTTACTAACCGGACTCAACTGGATATTGTACTCACTACGGATAACAAAACGCTGAACGAAGTAGTCGTTGTTGGTTATGGCGAACAGCAGCGCAAGTTTCTTTCCACAGCCATCAGTTCGGTTTCGGGAAGTCAGCTCAAGGAAATTTCGGTTGCCAATCCTGCTCAGGCGCTGGCGGGTCAGGTGGCGGGTGTCAACATTGCACAGGCAGGTGGTCAGCCCGGCTCAGCTCCCGTTATTCGCATCCGGGGCATTGGCTCGTTAGGCGCGGGAAACAGTCCGTTATATGTCGTGGATGGCTATCCGCTTGCCAGTGCCGATAACTTCAATCAGATAAACCCTGGGGATATTCAGTCGATTGAAGTCCTGAAAGATGCAGCGGCTGCGGCCATCTATGGATCACGAGGGGGTAATGGCGTTATTATCGTCACCACCAAGCGCGGAAAAGAAGGCCAAACCCGTATCAACTATCATGGCTACACGGGTTTCCAGCAGTTACCCAAAGAAATTTCGATGATGAACAACCCGCAGTTTATCGCCTTCTCCAAGGAGTCAGCCGTGAATGCTGGTTTGAACTATTATGCCTTCTACGATAACCCACCTGCTAATTTACCGTATACAGACTGGCAAAAAGAAATCTTCCGAACAGCCGCCATGACACAGCACGAACTATCGGCTTCGGGCGGTACCGAAAAGTTCCGTTTCAATGTGTCGGGGGCTTACCTCAAACAGGATGGCATTCTGCGCAGCACTGGTTATGAGCGATTTACCTTACGGGCAAACCTGGATGCCCAACTAACATCCAGGGTAAAGTTCGGTTTGAATCTGGCACCTTCACTCACGAATACGCAATATCAGACGGTAGCGGGTACAAACGACGCAAGCGTAATTTCTGCGGGAAACGATCCAATTACATTTGCCCTGCAAACGCCGGGAGTTTTCCCGGTTAAACTACCCAACGGCGACTATGCAAATACGTTGAACTATCCGCTGACCCAGGGAGCTAATTCCATTTCGCCCAATTTCAGAGGTCCAACAGCCGCACTGGATTTATACCAGGATCGGGGCAGTAACCCACGTTTTCTGGGCAACTCGTTTGTTGAATGGGAAATTATTGATGGTCTGAAAGCGAAGACTAGTTTCGGCATGGAGTTTATCAATGAAACCCGTCAGCAGTTCTCTCCAGCGACCTTGCCCAGTGGCAATGCACCATCGGCAAACCTGAGTAACCCATTAGCCGCTGGGATTGCTGCGGCAAAACGAGTTGGCTCGACCAGTAACTGGCTGTGGGAAAATACGATTACGTATACAAAAACAGTGGCTAAAGACCACTCGTTTGCACTATTGGCCGGTTATTCCGCACAGTCGGCCGTTGCTAATTCGAACGTCATTTCCGGCGTTACGGGCACCTTTATCAATGATCTGGTCCAAAATGTAAGTGGAGCCGGGCAAACCATCAGCACCAATACCTATTCCAAAAATACGCTGGTATCGGCATTGGGTCGGATTAATTATAGCTTCAAAGACCGATACATTGTTTCGGCCGCTATTCGTCGGGATGGCTCCTCGCGGTTTGGTACCAATAACCGGTATGCTCTGTTCCCATCGGCGTCTGTTGCGTGGCGCGTAACGGAGGAACCATTTCTCCAGCGACTTTCCAGCATTAGCGAGTTGAAAATTCGGGGGAGCTACGGCCTGACCGGCAACTACAACATCGGTGATTATTCCGCCCAAAGCTATGCAACCCAGTATAATTACGACTTTGGAGCTGGCTTAGGTACGCGAGCCTATGGCTATGCTGCTAGTAATATTGCCAATACCGGTTTAACCTGGGAAACCAACAAACAGGTTGATCTGGGCTTCGAACTGGGCTTGTTCCACGACCGAATCTACTTCACCGCTGATGCCTATTACCGAATCACAACCGATTTGCTCAATAACCGGAACGTACCCGCCATTGTTGGTACAGCGGCCACGATTGTGCAGAACATCGGCCAGATTCAGAACAAAGGACTGGAGTTCGTGCTGACCACGCAGAATATAACCGGTGCATTCAACTGGAAGACCAATGCCAATATTTCCTTCAATCGAAACAAGGTCGTCTCGCTGGTTAACGCAAACCCCATTTACTATAGCGCAGGTGGTTTCAACAACTACGTGATTGTCGTAGCGGGGCAGCCCTTAGGTGAGTTTTATGGCTACCGACAGACTGGCGTTTTCAAGAATCAGGAGGAAGTGAACGCAGGGCCACAGTGGGCAAACGGTGGCTCAAAACCGGGCGATATTAAATACGAAGATATAAACAAGGATGGGAAAATCGACGCGAACGATATGACATATCTGGGCAATCCCATTCCCAACTTTACTTACGGACTGACTAATACCTTCAGTTACAAAGGCTTTGATCTGAATGTTATCGTTCAGGGTTCACAAGGCAATAAAATAGCAGCCCAGTGGCTGCGGGCAGGCTATTATTTCAATGGGAATGCCAACTCCATCTCGGATGTGGCGAACCGGTGGGAATCGCCCGATAACCCAGGCAATGGCTGGCAACCCCGAGCCACCATAACCTCATCGGGCGGCTCCAACAACTTCTCTACCCGCTACATTTATGATGCCTCGTTTCTGCGAATCAGAACGGTAACGCTGGGTTATACCCTTCCAAAAGGCCTTACCAATAAACTGAAATTGCAAAACATACGGATCTACGCGAGTGGGCAAAATCTGTTCACGTTTACCAAATACATTGGCTATAATCCCGAGGCTAACGATAACGGTAATACTACCAGTCCTACGTATGGCTATGATGCCAGTGCCTATCCGCTGGCCCGGACGATCACCGCTGGCTTGCTCATTGGTTTATAACAATACGCCGTATTTCGGACTAAAAACTCATTATCCAAAATGAAACGATATATTCTGGTTCTTTCCTTCCTGATTACCCTGCTGTCTTCCTGTAAAGACAGTTTTCTGGACCTGACAGATCCCACCAAAATCCCGACGGATAACTTATTTACGTCGCAGGCAAATGTAACGGCGGCTGTCAATGCGGTATATAATGGATTACTATCCATTTATAACCCTACCTATTTTGTGTTCGGGGAGCTATCTACCGATAACGCTTACGAAGTTGTTTCGGCCAACGCGCATTACTTCTTTAATATTTACAACGTCGATCCCAGTAATGCGAACCTGCAAGCCATGTGGACCAGCTCCTACAAATGCATCAGCCGGGCCAATACCGTACTAGCGAAGGCCGGAGCGGTGAAGATGGACACGACACTAAAAAATCGCTATCTGGCTGAAATGAAATTTATCCGGGCTCTGAACTACTTCAACCTGGTACGCATCTGGGGGGATGTTCCGCTCGTCACGGATGATCTTAGCGACAACTATCAGGCAGCGTATGCCTATGGCCGAACACCCACCGCCAAAGTATATGATCAGATCATTCTGGATTTAAAAGCAGCCGAAGCGGTATTGCCCACGACCTACGCGAATGCCGATCTGGGCCGTCCAACGAGCGTTTCCGCTAAGGCTTTACTCGGGAAAGTTTATCTCACCCAGCAGAATTACGAACAAGCCGTAGCCAAACTAGGAGAACTCATTCCGGGAACGCCGACAGCAGGAAAATTCGCTACGGTGAATAGTCTGATAACCACGTCATACGGTGATATTTTTTCCACTGCCAATGAAATGAATAAAGAAATTGTCTACGCCGTACGGTATCTGGCGGGTGGCATTGGGCTCGGCAGTACGTTTGCCAGTGCCTTTGAGCCGCTTTTTTCTGGAGCCGACATTGTTCAATTGGGCGGGGTCGCTCAACGGCTGGATTTGTATACGGCCTATGCTGGTGCCGATAAACGAGCTACTTTTTCAACAACCTATTACACCAAAAGTGGACAGGCTGATTATTTCACCCGGAAATACATCATTAATGGCCCACCCTATGCCGTCAATGATGGTGATAATGACTGGATTGTACTCCGCTATTCCGATGTGTTGTTGATGCATGCTGAAGCCTTGAACGAACTGGGCAAACCAACCGATGCGCTACCCTACATCAATCAGGTTCGGGCAAGAGCAGGATTACCCAATCTGACTGGTTTGTCCCAAAGTGATCTTCGATTAGCCATTGAAACCGAACGGCGCCTGGAATTTAGCTTCGAGGGCCATCGATGGTTCGACCTGGTTAGAACCAATCGGCTTATTCCAGTTATGAATGCGTTTTATACAAAGTATTCATCGGTTCCGAATACGGTAGACGTGCCAAATAAAGGGCTTTTCGTTAAAAGTGGTGGGGCCATTGTTCAGGTGCAACAATCCCAAATGCTGTTTCCTATCCCGCTGGCAGAAATCCAGTATAATCCTATTCTGACACAGAACCCCGGCTACTGATTCAACTACTCGGTATGGCCTACCTCATTCCCTGCCTTACAGTCTAAAGCAACGTTAGTAACATGAATCGAACTACTCTAATTTTACCCCTGCTGGTTATCACGGTGCTGTTGAGCGGGAGTTGCCCTAAGCCATTATCAACAAAAGCATCTCTGGCTCAAGGCAGGTTAACGGATACTCCCGAATTTCATCAACGGGGTGGTCTGCCGAATTTCTTTCAGAAAATAAAGGAAGGGCGTGAAATCAACGTGGCCTATATCGGGGGTAGTATTACAGAAGCCGACGAGGGATGGCGGAGCCTAACGTTTAACTGGCTCCGCATTAATTACCCCCATAATTCGTTCAACGAAATCAATGCAACCATCGGTGGTACGGGCTCAAATCTGGGTGTTTTCAGAATTGATCATGATGTATTGATTCGCAAGCCAGATCTGGTTTTTGTGGAATTTGCCGTCAATGATTCTGGTCGTTCTCCTCACCAGATTACCCAGTCAATGGAAGGGATTGTTCGGAAAATCTGGGAAGCCAACCCTGCTACCGATATCTGTTTTGTGTACACGCTGTCGGCCAATCAGTTAAAGGATTTACAGGAAGGTCGCTACCAGGTAACGGCGCAAACGATGGAAGAAATTGCCAATCGCTATCAGATTCCATCCATTAACATGGGCGTAGAAGTGGCTCGACTGGCAACAGAAGGGGCGCTGATTTTCACGGGAAAGCCCGAGGAAAATCCGGGCAAGATTGTCTTTACGACAGATCGAACTCACCCATTATCCAAGTCGGGCCATCCGATTTACGCCAGCGTCGTGCGCAAATATCTGGAAGCAATGGAACCTATACATGGTAAAAACACGCATGGTTTGCCTGCTCCATTAGCGACTGATAATTGGGAGCCAGCCCAGTTAATTACACTTTCGGAATTACCTCCCTCGGCCCACTGGGAAAAGCTTCCTGCCGATCATGAACTAGTGAAGTTGTTTTCCAGTTTCATGCCTGCCATTTACAAAGTAAGCTCACTAGAGGCTGTTCTACGCATTCGATTCAAAGGGACTACGCTGGGTTTTTATGATGTAATCGGGCCGAAATCAGGGATGCTGGACGTAACCTTAGATGGGGTAAAAAAGGACATTCAACGCTTCGACCAATTTTGTCATTATTACCGAAAGAGCAGTTTTTATCTGGAAGGGCTCAGCGATAGTGTACATGAGGTAACCGTTCGCGTGCCAGGAACCCCATTCGACAAGGCGGCCATTATTCTAAAGCGAAACATCAAAATAGACGATCCCAGCCGTTACGCCGAAAATAACTGGTACCTCAGCAATCTTCTCCTGATTGGCAAATTAGAATCCCTTCACTGGGACTGAACACGTAGCACTATGCTTTTTTTTTGCCGTATTTTCTGTATTCAGTTGCTGCTGGTAAGCCCAGTCTGGCTATTTGCGCAAGCAGCTCCGACCGTTTTAGTCGCGCCAGCAAACTGGCAGCAACAGGGGCTTTTGATTCAGCTACGAGACGAGCTAAACCATCCTAAAATGAACTGGCCGCTAACCCGGCTTCGGTATAACCTTGATTTTAAGGAAGCCGGAGTAGCATTAAGGAGTTTACATTTACGCGATGCCGGAACAGGAGCCGAAGTACCTTTTCAATTGACCGACGTTCAGCTAACCAGCGGAAGCGTACGAAAGGCAACGCTATATTTCCTGACCGATTTACCATCTGGTTCGACGAAAACATTTCGACTCACGAGTGAAAAGGGCTCAGCTAAACCTGCTACCTTAGAGAATATTTCGGTTGTATCGATCCAAAAAAATGCCAAGACGCTGGTGCTCTCAAATGGCTTTGTACGGGCGGAATTACCCTTAACGACCAATTCGTCAAAACCTGTTCCACCTATGCTGCGGGTAGGAAATGCAACAACATGGCTCGGTAGTGGCGTCTTGACTGCTGGCTTAAAACCTACTTCACTAACCGTAACCGAAGGCAGCATTGGGCCGCTACTGGCTGAATATAAGCTGGCTTACACATTCGGTAAAATAAAACGGTATACGGCTACTATCCGGCTAGTGGCAGGCATGGATTTTCTGGAACTGGATGAGCGCATGCAAGGCTTTAGCCCGAACGATTCACTTGCCTGGCAATTGGTTTGGGATCATCTCAAACCAGACTTTCGTTACACCCCAAATCGTCCTGGGGCGCCCGTCAACCCATCGTCAAAGGGTTACACTAGTTTTGCCTGGGAACCAATCGGTGGTGGCCCAATAGACACGTCGGCCAAGAAACATCCGCTGCTTCCTTACGATCAACAAAGTCAGGCGAATGGAAAACTCCCTTTTCAGCTTACTCCCTACGATAATTGGCTAAGCTGGTGGAACCTCCATACAGTCGCGTTCTGGAATGAATCCGAGAATCAGTCCATTGGCCTTTTCATCAACGAGATGGAAAAATGGAATGACGGTGATTATGCCTTATGGGGGTCGAACGAGAAACTGTGTATCCAGTTTTTTCGTCGCAACGAGGTGCTATACTGGCGCTTTCCGCTCGTAACAGGAACCCGCTCAACGGGCTTGGCCATTTATCCGCACCAGAAAGATGTCGATGTTGTCAATAAGACCAATACGCCTTTTGTCTATATTGATTACCTACGTCGATGGTACGGCTGGATTTCGCTGGATAAAGTCAAAAACTGGGTATTGAACTATCCTGGAAAAGAAAATCTATCGCCCATTTTCTTTAGGCCGAATGCTGAAAAAGCCAGTACGGAAGTCGCCAGTTTGGTTCAAACATTTGCCAGTCAGCTAGACTTAGTGGCTGATCATTCAGAACGATCAACTGGACCTAGTCCGGTTGGCACCCGCATCTATTACGAAACCATTATGCCGAGATGGGATGCGTATCGGCAGATGATGCAGCCGGAGCAGGCACGGCAAAACCGAGCGGCCTTCCTCTTCATGAATCAAGTGTTTATGGATGAATCGCTAATGCCGATTCGTACCATGCTGAGTGGCCATCCTAATTTTCTGGCCGATATCAAAGGGGTTCCCGGACTGGCTGCGGCTATGTTTCCGAATCACCCTCAGGCCAGGGATATGGCCGACCATTTTGAAAAATCCATTGCCTTAAATTTCAAGTACCACGTTCGTCCCGACGTACCAGCCTGGCAGGCAACGGGTGGTCGCTGGACGGAAAACATTGGTACCTATACCTGGGCGTTCCTGAAGCCAACTTTACGCACGAGTTATCTGTTGCATCATCAGTACGACGGTCGAAACCGGATCTTGCAACCCAACCTATCACAATATGCCAACTGGCTACTAAACGGTCTGACCTCTCCTTTGGAAAGTGCCGGAAACAAGCGTGTTAACCCTCCACAGGGTGCTCATGCACACGGCATAACTCCATCCAACTTACTGAGAATGCTGGGGCAGGAGATGGTCTATTACGATCCATTAACAGCTGAGCATTTATTCTGGGTTACCTCGCCCGACGATAAAGGATTTGAGTATGTAAATGGTCGTGTCGATCCGTGGGGCAGTATTACTGATAGCGAATGGAAAGATAATAAGGGCACGAATCCACACCTGCGCTCAGCCAAGTATACGGGCTATGGGTTTACGCTACGTCACGGATTTGGTACAACTCACGAAATGTATGTTCACCTGCAACAGATCGACGAAGGACCTAACTACCGTTGGGGCCGAGCAGCGCAAGGGGGGAATGGGGTTATTTATTATTACGCCAACGGAAAACGCTATAGCCATAACGGGCCGGAGGATGTTGGCGATGGCCCGTTCGGCGATGTGGAGCGATGTACCAATTTTGGTGTAAAAAAGCCAGGCGGCTACCGACATTTGGGAGTTTATCGAAGCGTTGGGCCCAACGATCTGGCCGAACCGTTAAGTAATTTCGGCTTTGCCCAATTTGCCCAGATCAACGCCAATAAAGAAGCCTTGCCTGACTACCGCTCCCGTTCGGTGCTGCAATCGGGTGGCGATTATATTCTGATTTTTGATGAGGTCAGTAATCCGCAAACGGAAGGCCGCTTTGCCTGGTTTGTGGGAAAAGACGACGACTTTCCAATCATTCAGCAGCTATCGCCCGGTGTTGTCCCTGTAGATGCGGATATCCAGCCATCAAAGAGTAATTACCACGATGATAAAGGCGAACGGCTAACAAAAGGCCGTTATTATGATGGAAAAGGCAGTTTCCTGACGGTAGTTACGCACAAGTCAGACGTGAAGGCCCAAAAAACGGATTACGGATGCCTTGTAACGAAAGATGCCGGAGCTGTCGACTGGGCCTTTCGGTCGACAGCCGAGAAAACCGTTTCACTGGATGGAATGGTCTTTCAGGGGACGGCCGGGATTATCCAGCGGGGAACGGATCATACGTACAAAGCAGCCCTGTTTAGCGGCAAACAGATTGGTATTCCAGGGTTACTGATCACGTTTACGAAAAGCGGTAAAAATGCCCTTAGTCTCGAACAGCAAACCAATG
This sequence comes from Spirosoma arboris, assembly GCF_009754945.1. Classification (GTDB taxonomy): domain Bacteria; phylum Bacteroidota; class Bacteroidia; order Cytophagales; family Spirosomataceae; genus Spirosoma; species Spirosoma arboris. Next base: position 28,731 of record NZ_WPIN01000010.1, on the reverse strand, counting down.
GATTTAGTGGGTCCATTCAGGCACAGGAACCCGTTCTGGTTACGTTTGTATTGACTAAACCACAATCCAAACGCTTGATATTTTACCTGAATGGCAAGATGCTACCAACTCAAGACCTAGCTGGTAATGCAGTGAAGGTCAGACTAATTAATGGCAATTATACCTGGCAATGGTCCAATACGGGTGTTATTCCGGCTGCCACTTCCATTACCAGTACAACTCACCGAAGCGAGGGAGCTATTATTACCTGGAAATCCATTCCGGGGGCCGCTCTATATCGCGTTGAATTAAGCAAAGACGGTGGAGTAAGTTGGGGAACCATAGCGGATAACCTCCCAAAAACCAGTTTACCACTACAGGGTCTAACGAATGGTACCAAAGTACACGTACGTATTCTGGGTAAGGGAGCTGGTGGCTGGAGCGCCCCTTCCGATGAGTACCCGATTTACGTCACGGATCAGGTTCCGCATGCGCCTGAGGGATTACTGGTTGAGCCATCGGGGAAAAGGGTGTCCATCCGATGGGGACAAATTCTAGGGGCCAATCGCTACTCGCTCTACCGACGCGAAAAGAATGGCGATTCGACCCGTGTTATAAACGTCTATTCAGGGCCAGAACGAGTTTTTTTTGACAAAACCATTCAGTCTGCCAAGGTCTATGAGTATTGGGTTACTGCCACGAATGGCAATGGTGTCAGTAAACGTAGTACGATGAGTGATACTGATCCGGCCCGTATGATCAACTGGTTTCCTAAGCCAAATGAATCATTTCGTAGGGATACCCGCAGTCACGAAAATGGCTACGATGAATACAATCCATTTGTAGAAGCCGCCAAGCCTATATTAACCTATCCGGCCTCAGCTCCCCCTAACTAACTACGCGTAACGATGGTGAACTTTCTTTTCCAATTGCCTTCCAGAAAAGGCATGGTCCTGACTATTGCCCAAAAAAATGGTATTCGACTGAATTATCAACTCTTGATTCAGGCAGCCCTGCTATCCCTTTTGCTTCTGTTTGCTATTAATTCAACCGCACAACAGGCCGGTTCAGAACTCCGCCAACAAAATATTAGCGCGCTGACCAATCCGCTGGATGTAGTCAAGCTGATTGGCGATAAGTTAATTCGAGATACTCCATTTGCTTATAGACTGGTCAGAGGCCCTATCAATCATACCTTCAACGATCTTCAGTTTGTTGATTTTGGGCGAGCATTTGGCGTTGGCAAGCCAGCTGTAGCTTACGCCTTTACAAACCTGAGCGTGACAGATGATCAGGAATTTACGATACAAACCGAGCACAATGACGGCTGTAAAATTTGGCTCAATGGGCAACTGGTTTACGTAAAGCGGGGAGATCATACCATCCGGCTAGCGCACGAAGAACGCAGTATTGAATTACCTAATACCCTAAAACTGGCCCTTCGAAAAGGCAACAATGAATTGCTTATTAAGTCGGAGACTCAAGGGAAGGAATGGCGCGTTTACCTGCAACCACCGAGCGAAAAAGGGGCCATACTGCCGACAACGAATCCGTATCCACAACTTGGTCTGGCGAACGTGACTAATGTCGATACAGCGATCAATTCGTTGACCAACTGGTTGATTATTGGCCCGTTCGACAATCCAATAACGAACGATCAGCGAACGGGCATCGACACCCCTTATACCCCCGAAGCAGAAAGGCAATTTGGCGTTATGTATCCTGGCTTGGGTGGTCCCGTCACCTGGACAATTCCGAAAATTGATATTCTGGGCGACCTAATCAATCCGCAACCCTGGGGTACCAATTACCACTGGAATTACCACAATGGCGGGACAGCCTGGGCGATGCAACAACTGGCTGAACTTACCCACGAGACAAAATATGATGACTACGCGAGCAATTTTTGCGATTTTCATTTGAAAAGTGCTCCTTTTGTTCGTTATCAGGTTGGTGCACTCAATGCCGTTAATTCGGCTAATAATCACCTAATTGATACGCCATTGCTGGATTTTACTCTGGCTCCTTCGCTACCGTTTATTTATCGACTACGACAAACTCGTTCATTTTCTCACCGGGACGACTATGCTCAGTTCATTGAGAAGATGATGAAGTATGCCCAGCATGAGCAGATCAGACTCCCCGGTTCGAGAATCTATACACGGGTAACGCCGGAAATCTACACGACCTGGGCCGATGACATGTTTATGGGAATTCCATTTCTGGTTCAGGCCGCTCTGTACACGCCCGATCCAGCCAGGAAGAAAATCTTTCTGGACGATGCGGCCAATCAGCTCATTGGGTTTACTAATCAGGTCTGGGATTCAACCGCGAATCTGTATATGCATGCTCGTTACTCAGCACGGGCGGTTAAACTTCCTCATTGGTCACGGGCGAATGGCTGGGCAACCTGGGCCATGACCGAAGTGCTGATGAATCTGCCTAAAACTCACCCGCAGTACAAACCGATTCTTGCTCAATATCAAAAGCATATAGCCGCACTAGTGAAATTACAAGATGCAAGTGGGTTCTGGTTGAATGTATTGGATCGGTCTGATTCACCAAAAGAAGTTTCGGGTACGGCTATTTTCACCATGGCCATCGCCCGGGGTGTGCGTTATGGTTGGCTAAACGCCAAAACCTATAAACGAATTGCTCAGAAAGGTTGGGAGGCCCTTAAAACAGCGATAGAACCAGATGGAACCGTACATCGTATCTGCATGGGAACTATGTGTTCTGAGGATGTCAACTATTATATCAATCGCCCGTATTACGATAACGATACACATGGATTGTTTGCCGTATTATTCGCTGGCCTTTCCATGTATCAAATGCCGTAAATCGTTTCCACACGGCAAAATTCTTATTTCATGACTGCCTTTTCATTGTAAATTCCTTCTAAAAAGCACATAAAGAGTCATCATGAAATCAATGTTGTATACATCGCTCTTTATAGTCAGTAGTATTTTGTTGGCACGTACAACAACCCAAGCTCAACAACGACTGCTTTTACTAGCTGGACAAAGCAATGCTGTTGGGCAGGGCGATAGTCGGACATCAGCGAAATACCAATGCTCGATGTGCTTCGATTATCACACAAAAAAGGATTCTCTGTCGGTATTGAAAGATCCTGTCGGGCAAGATGATCAGTATTTCAATAAGGCCAATACGGGCAGCATTGCACCAGCACTAGCCACCACCTTACATACGCTTACAGGAGATTCGATCGTGATTGTTTCTGCTGCGAGAGGAGGCAGTTCCTGTCATCAAAAAGCCGAATTAAAGACGTACGGCAGTTGGGCCGAACAGGGTCGAATTCTTTTGTTCAGTCCAACAATCGAAAAGATTAAGAAGGCCGAACACCGGGTAAAGCGCCGTGTAGACGCCAGCGTAAGGTTGCCAGACAAGTGCCAGGCGTCCACGTAGTTTCTGTTGATCCAGGGGAATTTCCCGAAAAAGACTGGATGACAGACGAGATTCATTACAGTCAGGCCGGCTTAAATAGAATTGGAGAAGCCGTCGCTCAGCAAATCGTTAAAGTAAAATAGGAAGTAGTGGGTCTATTTTATGGTTAGAATTTTTCGAATTCTCATGTTGTAACTTGTTCTGAAAACTATTGATCATAGTTTGGTTTGACTTGTAAACTTCGCAAGAAACACGCCAAATCTGCCATCAGACAATTGATTGACTCCGTTCTTTTAACCAGACACTTTTGTCAATCGAATAACTACATTACGCTGAGTAAGAAAACTCAAAAATCCATTGTCTGTAAACGAGCAATTTGGATAAACTGCCCTGATTTCTTTCGAAATAAAGTACGGGCAAGTGATCCCATTCATAGCAGATTGGCGCACTTCGATCCGAAAAGAAGTAGAATGAAACGCTTTTTATTAATATTTATCTCTTCAATTTGTTGCCTCAAAAGCTAGGCCACCTATCGACTTTGAGTTATAACTTACCTTGATCGGATTCTCCTAATTAGTTCATTTGTCATCGTTCACAAAAAGGGATTCTGACATCATTTATCGAACTTGTCCTGATCGGCGATCAAAATTGTTCAGAAAAACGTCCAGTTAAAATCAGTACAAGACACTACTCCAGGCCGCCCATACCCGACAATATGGTTGGCCCCAGGTATTCGCTGGGCAGTACTCCAAACTGTTCGCGGAAACACTTGGCAAAATACGACAACGAATTGAAGCCTACCCCGTAGGCAATTTCCGAAACGTTACCAGCCCGCCCTTCCAGCAGTTGGGCGGCCCGCTTCAACCGCATCTGTCGGATAAAATCTCCCGATGATTGACCCGTCAGGCTGAGGAGTTTGCGGTGCAGTTGCATCCGGCTTAGGCCCACTTCGCGCCCGAAGTGCTCAGCACTGAACTCGGCATTACTCATGTTTTCTTCCACAATTCGTATTACCCGCATCAGGAATTTCTCGTCGGCGGAGGTAACAGTAATATCTTTGGGCTGAATCCTGATTTCGCGGCTAAATCGTTCGTGCAGCGTTTGGCGGCTGGCAATCAGGTTTTGTGTGCGGACCAGCAACTCCCGCGAATCGAACGGCTTGGTTAGGTAGTCGTCAGCCCCGGTTTCGAGGCCCGTCAGCCTTTTGTCCTGAGCCGATAGGGCCGTTAGCAGAATAAATGGAATGTGGTTGGTGCGATCGTCGGTTTTGATCCGGTGACAAAATTCGAGGCCGTCCATGTCGGGCATCATCCAATCGCTAATGATGAGATCAGGCAGATTTTCCTGGGCGGAAAGCAGCCCCGACTGGCCGTTTCCGCTTTCCAGCACTCGGTAATTTCGGCTCATCTGCTCCCGAACAAATAGGCGGATGTCGTCATTGTCATCCACAATTAGCAACAACGGCTGATGGCTGGTATCTACCTGATTTGTAGAGAATTTTCGCAATTCCATGACTTCCGATTCAGCTATTGGCAAGGGGTCATCTGCTTCGAAAATGGTGTCCAGTGTAACCGGATTGGGAGTCGATTCGCTGATAGCTAATTCGTTGACAGGAGCGGTTTGGATGGCTATTGGCAAGCAAACAACAACCCGGGCACCAGGGGTAGGTTTGGGTTCAATTCGGATGGTACCACCGTGCAACTCCACAATCTCTTTGACCAACGACAAGCCAACGCCCGTGCCCGGTTGCCGGTCCTGCTGGGGGGCTGTTCCCTGATAAAACCGCTCAAACACCTGTGTCGCCTGATCGGGGGCTACACCAATGCCGGTGTCGTCAACCGTCAGTTCCACAAACGCCTGTTCGTGAATCTGTACCGACCCGCCCGAGAGGGTGATTTCGCCCCCATCGGGCGTAAATTTGAAGGCATTTGACAGTAGGTTGGTCATTACTTTCTCCAACTGATCGGGATCGTGATTCACCGGCAGCGGAAAGGGCGAAAGGTGTACCGATAACCGAATATGCCGCTGACTGGCTAAGGACGAAAACAAGGCCGACACCACGTTGAGCAGCGGGCGCAGGTCGCTGGTTTGTGTTTGTAAATCGAGCCGACCCGATTCAAGTTTCGACAAGTCGAGTAATTGATTAATCAGGTGCAGGAGCCGCTGGGCATTGCGCTGCATGACGGTGGCCTCGTTTTTATACAGCAAAGTTTCCGGGCGATTGGTCAGTTCATACATTTTTGCACTCATGGTCCCCATAATCAGCGTCAACGGAGTGCGAAATTCGTGGGTAATGTTGGTGAAGAACCGGGATTTAACCGCGTCTAAATTCTTCAGTTTGTGAGCCTGCTCTGTAAGTGTAACTGCCTGCTCTTCCAGGAGATGCGTTTGAATTTCTAACTGACTGTTTTTCTCCGCTACGAGTTTGCTTTGATCCAGCAGTACCTGATTACTATGAATTTTAAGCCGTTGCTGACTCACCACCAGCCCCGCAATGAGCAACAGGGCCAGCAAGCCCGCACCTATGCTGTTGCGCCACAACCGCGATACCTGCTGATCTTTTTTGAGCAGTTCGATCTCGGCCTGTTTCTTTTCCGACTGGTACTCGGCCTGAATCCGGGTAATTTTTTTGGCATTTTCTTCCCCAAACACGGAGTCGTTCAGGGCCACCCATTTTGACTGAAACTGGTAGGCTTTGGCAAAGTTGCCGGTCTGGGCGTTGGCCGTTGCCAGCCCTTTATACACCATCAATCGTTTCTCGTTGTCTTTCGACTCGCTGGCCAACGCATAGACTTTGTCGAAAAAGGCAAAACTCTCAGCGACCCGCCCGGTCTTTAACCGCATAGTACCCAGCCCCAGCAGAACCTCCATTATATTGTCCTTGTCGTTGATTTGGCTACCCAGTTGCAGCGCCCGCTGGAGAAACCGTTCGGCCTTTGCGTACTGACCCAGCCGGGAGTACGTTTCGCCGAGGTTGTTATCGCAGATAACCAGGCCACTTGGTTCGTTAAGAGCTGCGTAGCGGGTTCGGGCCTGAGTCAGATAGCTAATGGCTTTGGTATAGTCTTTTGTCAAGATACAAATCGACGCCATGTTCACCAGAACACCCGCCTGATGGTTGGGTTCGATGCCTTCACTTTTTGTGTAGGATTGCTGCAAGTAATAAAGGGCCTGATCGTACTTCTGCTGGCCCTTTAAGAGTACGCCTATGTTATTAAGGAGGTAGGCGATTCGGGCCTGGTTGCCTACTTTTTCCCACAGTTTGAGGCTTTTAAAGGAGTACTCGGTTGCATGCGAAAAATCCCCCATCCCTTTATAATTTATACCTATGTTTCCGTAAGCTGATGCCAATCCATCTGCATCATTCAGCTCCTCAAAGTAGGGGATCGCTTTTTTTGTATAGTCCATACCGGTCTGATAATTGCCCTGGAACCAATTGTAAATACCCAGGCTAATATAGCTGCGCCCAATGCCCCGCCCATAACCCAGCTTTTGAGCCAATTGCATAGCCTCATCGGCATATTTTTTGGCTTGTTGGGGTTTGTACGTGTAATAGAAACCAACTGCCTTGGTCAGAAGAAGGACTCGGTTGGTATCAGGGCCGGCATGTTTGAGCAGATTGTCGAGGCTGTCGCGCTTGCTCTGTTGGGCGGTCACCAGATGCGGGGGAGACAGGAAGTATAAGCCAAAAATCAGGATGAGTAGACGTATAGCCATAGTACGTGTTGTGCAAGGGGACGGTAAGGTATCATCATATTCTGACTATCTGACAAATGATTTATAAATCGGCACAAAAATGATAATGGTGTGCAAAAACCTGAATGCCAGGGCGTTTTGACGTGATTTTCAAGCGATTTTGAGGCATGTTACAGGAGTGCTATAAGATGTTACCAGCCTGTTAACAGGGGGAAATGCGTTCCCGGTACGTTTGCACTGCCTTTGCTAAAACACGCATGAAAAAGAGAAACGTTTGCCGGTCAATAGCGATACCTTGTGGCCTACTGGCCATCGGTACCAATTATTTCCTCTTTTCGATTGCCAGAAATGGGTATCCCAACCCGTGGATTGACTACCAGAAGCGTAGCGATACTTCGTCGGACCGTCCCAGCTGGCTGATCTGGTTACGTCGCCTGTTGTATAGCAGCGGGTTGTTATGGCTGTCTTTTTTTTCGGCTCAGGCCCAAACCAACTATGTCGCTAACACGGCCAACTCCCCTACCCCCGCTACGCTGAACACACTGATTGGGCCGGGGGCGGGCAACGCTGCCATGACGGGTACTGCTAACACGTTTGTAGGCTATCAGGCTGGTTCAATCCAGTCGCAGGGGAGTGCTAATGCGTTTTTTGGAGTTCAGTCGGGCCTTAACAACACCAAAGGGGCCAACAACGCCTTTCTGGGCACCTATACGGGTTACTCCAATTCAACGGGTTCCGACAATTCGTTTGTGGGGTTTCAGGCGGGAGCCAATAATACGGTAGGTAATCAGAATAGTCTTATTGGCCGGTATGCAGGGTATCGCAACGGAACAGGATCGGGTAATGTGGCCCTTGGTGCAGCAGCTAATTATACCAATACGACCGGGAGCTATAATGTAATACTGGGTGATTCGGCGGGTTTTAACAACACCGCATCGGGTAATATATTCATTGGGTCAAAGTCCGGCTTCAGCAGCACTACGGCTGTACAAAATACCTTCGTCGGTTTTCAGACGGGATATTCCAACTCAACCGGCAGCGGCAATGCCTTTTTGGGCTACCAAACAGGTCTTTACAACACAACAGGTTCGGGCAATTCGTTTGTGGGAACTTCTGCTGGTGCGTCTAATACCACAGGTTCTTATAATGCATTTCTGGGCACGAATGCCGGCTCGTCTAACTCAACGGGCAGTAACAATGCTTTTCTGGGTATGCAGGCCGGGGTTTCCAACACAACGGGTAGCGACAATGCTTTTCTGGGAAATCAGACGGGCTTCGCCAATACCACGGGTTCGGGGAATACATTCGTGGGTAGTGAGGCTGGTATCCATAGTACAACAGCGCAGGGCAACACGTTTCTAGGCTATTATACCGGATTTAGTAACACGACTGGGCAAAACAACGCTTTTCTGGGAGCCTTTTCGGGCTATGCCAACACGACAGGGTATTATAATGTATTTCTGGGGAATGGTGCTGGTTATACCAATTTAACGGGGTCGAACAACATCTTTTTGGGTAGCGGAGCTGATGCACTTCCGGGCCTGACCAACTTGACCAATGCAGCGGCCATCGGAGCCAACGCCCACGTAGCCATCAACAACGCCATTGTGCTGGGCGACAGCGCCCAAAATACCAAGGTAGGCATTGGCCTGACGGCTCCGGCCTACCCCTTAGACGTTCGTGGCACTATCAACATCCGTAATCACGGTAGCTTAAAGTTCGCCCAACGGGTGAAGTTGCAGGCCGACGAGCAGGAGTATCTGGTGTTGACAGCTGGAGCCGAAGGCCAAAGCGGACTTCGACTGGCGAACCTGAGCAGCGGTTCGCCTACCGTGAACATCACCGACCGTTTTCTGAGCGTGGATGCCCAGGGGCGGGTGGTGTTGAGCCACTACCGGGTGCAGGTGGCACAGGCCAACGAGTGGAGCGACAAGGTGTTTGCCCCAACCTATCACCTTCGTTCTTTAGATGAAGTGGCCCGGTACATTACGGTCAACCAGCATTTGCCGGGCGTTCCCTCGGCCCAGGAGATGACCCGGCAGGGCATGGACGCGGCCCTGTTGAACGCCAAACTCCTGGAGAAAATCGAAGAACTCACGCTCTATCTGATTGCCCAGCAGAAAGCAATGGCCGCCCAGCAACAGGAACTAACTATCCTGCAGCAACAAATGAATATCCTGTTGCCTAAAGCAAGCCAACCTAAGTAGTACTGATTTCAGTTGGACCAACTATCGATACCCCCTTTTCACCATGACAACTCGCTCAGTACTACTCTGGATTACAGGTCTGTTACTGTCCTTTTCGGTGGCTCAGGCCCAATTGAACTACGTGGCAAACACAGCTAATTCAGTAACGCCCGGTGACCATAACACAATCGTCGGTACAGCGGCCGGGCCTGTTAGTACGACCGGGAGCTACAGCGTATTTTTAGGTTATAGCGCGGGACACGGCAGTACCGGTGGGGATGACAACACATTTTTGGGGTCTTTCGCGGGGAACGCTAACACCACCGGCTACTACAATGCGTTTGTGGGCTACTCCTCGGGAGCCTTCAATACCACCGGGTTCAGCAATTCCTTCATTGGCAATCTCACGGGAGTACACAATACAACGGGAACCTACAACACGTTTGTGGGAGGTGCTACAGGTTACCAAAACACTACGGGTGACTATAACACATATATCGGCGCAGGAGCAGGTTATGACAATGTAACGGGTAGCAACAATGCGTTTGTCGGCTGGGGTGCGGGCAACAACACACTGAGCGGCAATAATACCTTTTTGGGCCATACAGCGGGGTATCTTAATACCGTTGGGACTAGTAATACGTTTGTGGGGAATGAAACAGGCTATAAAAATACGACTGGCTCTGACAATTCCTTTCTGGGTACCCACGCCGGACACTCCAGCATAAACGGTGCTTCTAATGCGTTTGTCGGTTCTTATGCCGGTTACAGCAACACATCCGGTACGGCCAATGCTTTTCTAGGGTCGTATGCTGGCTACAACAATTCGACGGGTGATTTCAACGCCTTTGTGGGGTTCGAAGCTGGTGTCTCCAACACCATTGGGCAACAAAATACGGCCATAGGACGATTTTCCGGGCATCAGAATAAAACAGGCTCGGGTAATGTTGTGGTAGGCGCGGCAGCCAGCTATAACAACACCGACGGGAGTTATAACGTCATGCTGGGCGACTCGGCAGGCTTCAAGAATACCCTATCGGGCAATGTGTTTGTAGGCTCTAAGGCAGGCTATAATAGCCAAACCGGTCAGAGCAATACCTTTCTGGGGTATCATGCGGGCTACAATGTCACCACCGGTAGTAACAATATTATTATTGGCCCGACTTCGGGAATGACCATTACCAATGGCAGTGATAACGTGCTGATGGGCTACAACAGCCAGGCCGATGAGGGCATCTTCAATGGAATCGCTATTGGGTCTAATAGTAGGGTAGCTATGAGTAATGCCCTGATACTAGGTAACGGGGTGAACGTGGGCATTGGGACTTCGACTCCAATGGATCGGCTGGAGGTCGTCAGTCCATCCCCCAATAAAAGTGGTATTCGCCTAACCAATCTCACCAGGAGAAGTCCCACCAACCAGGCTACAGATCAGTTTTTGGCGGTCGATGAACGGGGAGAAATTGTCAAAGCTCGTTATCAACTGCGGATCAACAGTCCTGATGAGTGGAGTGATAAGGTCTTTAGCTCCACCTACCAACTGCGTTCTTTGCCCTGGATTGCCACGTATGTAGCCCAACATGGACACTTACCGGGTGTACCTTCGGCTGAACAAGTGACTAAAGAAGGGATTGACTTAGTCAGGATGAATGCAACTCTACTAGAGAAAGTAGAGGAATTGACGCTGCATCTGATTGACCAGCAAAAGGAGCTGGTTATCCTGCGTCAGCAAATGGACACCCTCCTCCGGCCTAAAATGGCCCCATCGACCCTGCACTAATTTCCCGACTATAAAACGTCCTCTCTTTATGATCTGACCACTCTGCGATGGGAACATGCCCCTTCGTACCGACGCCGATTCCATCCTTACTGTTTATTTCTAACCAATTCTTATCATGATCTATTCTCTACCGAATCCTGTTCAATCTGATTTCCAGCCGGTTGTTTTCCCGGCAGCTACTACCCCATCGCCGGGTGTTGTGGCAAATGTCCGCCCATGGCTACTGGTACTCATCTGGATGCTCCTGAGTTGGGGATTTAGCCAGACCACTCAGGGCCAGAAATTAGTCTGGGCCAAACAACTCAGCAGCACCAATAGTAACCTTGCACAAGTAGGCACGTCGGTGGCCGTCGATGGAGTGGGTAACGTTTACACCACCGGTAATTTCCGAGGCACGGTCGATTTTGATCCCGGTGCAGGGGTATTCAATCTGACCTCGGCGGGAGGTGATGACATCTTTGTGAGCAAATTCAACACGGGGGGCAACCTTATATGGGCCAAACAACTCGGCGGCAGCGGTGATGATGTTGGCAATTCAGTCGTGGTAGATGGGTCGGGCAACGTCTACACCACCGGCTTATTCTATGATACGGTCGATTTTGATCCCGGTGCAGGGGTGCTCAATCTGACCTCGGCAGGATATGATGATATGTTTGTGAGCAAGCTCGACGCAGGGGGCAACCTTGTCTGGGTCAAACGAATCGGCGGCATCAGTCATGATGGGGGTGCTTCAATAGCGGTGGATGGGTCGGGCAACGTTTACACTACCGGCTATTTCTTAGGTACGACCGATTTTGATCCTGGTGCCGGGGTGTTCAATCTGACCTCGTTGGGAGATTATGACATCTTTATGAGTAAGCTCGACTCGGGAAGCAACTTTGTGTGGGCCAAACGAGTCGGTGGCACAGAAAATGACGAAGGCACCTCGGTGGCGGTGGATGGGATGGGCAACGTCTACACCACTGGCTTTTTCTTAGGTACGCTCGATTTTGATCCCGGTGTAGGTGTGTTCAACCTGACCTCGGCGGGGAAGAATACGGATGTCTTTGTGAGCAAGCTCGACGCGGGGGGTAACTTTGTCTGGGCCAAACAACTCGGCGGCAAATATCATGATGGGGGCACTTCAATAGCGGTGGATAAGCTGGGCAACGTCTACACCACCGGCTATTTTCAGGATACGGGCGATTTTGATCCCGGTGCAGGCGTGTTCAATATGACCTCGGCGCCGGGGGCATATGAGGACATGTTTGTGAGCAAGCTCGACGCGGGAGGTAACTTTGTCTGGGCCAAAGGAGTCGGTAGCACAGGTAATGATTACAGCACTTCATTGGCGGTAGATGGGTCGGGCAACGTCTACACCACCGGCCTTTTCTATTATACGGTGGATTTTGATCCTGGGGTGGGGGTGTTCAATCTAACCGCGGCATATTCTGCCATGTTTGTGAGCAAGCTCGATGCGGAGGGCAACTTTGTGTGGGCCAAACAATTCGGTGGCAGCAATGATTATGTTTTCAGCAATTCGGTAGCTGTGGATGATGGAGGAGGGGTTTATACCATCGGTAATTTCCAGTATACTGTCGATTTTGATCCCGGTGCAGGGGTGCTCAATCTAACCTCGGTGGGGTATAGAGACGTTTTTGTGAGTAAGCTGCATCAATACACCCCGGTGACTCTAAACACCTGGGTTAGTTCCACTACGGTTAGCGCAGGCAATACCCTGACCATGTCCGTAACAGCCACGGGAGGCACGCCCCCTTATTCCTATACCTGGGCAGCTCCGGCGGGCTTTAGGCTGTCGGCCACCAACACCAGTGAGGTCTCGGCCAGCGTGGGGGCACGCCTGAGCGGGGTTCAGGCGTTCACCATCACCGTAGCCTCTTCAGATGATTCCCCCGCCGTCACCGATCAGGTGCGCGTGATCGTCAACCCGCCCCCCACAGCTACCTTCAGCATCACAGGGGTAACGACGGTGAGCTGTGAAACCGTAACTGCCAGTCAGTATCGGGTGACGTTTACGCCACAGTACGAAGGACTGGATGGCTCCCCGGTGAGCTTCTCGATGGTCAACGAAATGCGGTCTACTACGAATCAGGGCCCTTATACGCTAACACTGTACACCGACAATCCTACCATCACCCTACAAGCCACTCAAATCAGAACGACCACGGAGTTTGCCTACAACTGGTTGAGGGCCTGCACGGCCGCAGCCCGGCTTGGGGTTAGCGAGGAAGGATCTGGTTTACAGGTACGGGTATTGGGCAATCCGGTCGATAGCGAATTAGCTACAATCGAGATTATTGGAGTAATGGGCCAGCCTGTTCAAATCGAGCTGGTCGATACGCAGGGACGACCTTATCACCAACAAGCCCTGACGCAGGCTAATGGGTTGGACCTTGTTCGTTTACCGCTCGGGAACCGTCATGGCATCTTGCTGATTCGGGTTTCGGCGGCCGCTCAACGGTATACGGTCAAACTCCTCCGATTATAAGACAACAACCCCGGTCTGTGTAGGGTCGGTTTTTTGTTCTTCTAATGGGATTAATTAAATTTCAATGGCATCGTAGCTTTATCATCTAGGGCACACTCCGAAAATGACTGGAGATAAATCTCAGCAGAGTGATTTTTCAATTTTATGACAAATACCCTGAAGAGCAAAATGAGTTTAAGCAAAAGGTTTTGGAACCTGATTTCCTAAATGTGGTTCAAAACCTCTCCCATTGAGATTAGCTGGTCAAAGTTCCGAAATTTCCAATATTGGACTGCCAAGTGCTGTTTTTAGGAACTATCTCTCTCACTTAGAGTTCATTTAAACGTCCCTTGACTCTTGGAGAAGACAATTGACTATTCACAAATTTCGGGCCCGTTCGTATTGCACAGGCCAACTAACCTGATCGCTCAGCACCGATGCAGCCTGTAAGGGGAAATACGGATTGCGTAAAAACTCCCTGGCCAATAAGATCAGATCAGCTTGGCCAGTTTCAAGAATTGCCTCCGCCTGATGCGCCGATGTGATTAAACCTACCGTGGCTGTCATTATACCCGTTTGCTGCTTAATGCGGGCCGCAAAGGTTACTTGATAACCTGGCGAAACTGGAATTTTTACATTGGGTAGATTGCCCCCAGAGGAACAATCGACGACATCAATTCCTTTCGCTTTGAGAATGGCCGCTAAAGCGACCGAATCGTCTAGCGACCAGCCCCCCTCTGCCCAATCGGTAGCTGATAGCCGCACAAATAAAGGTAAATCGGCTAGCCACACCGTTTGAACGCACGCGATGACTTCCAGAAGCAGTCGAATGCGATTGTCAAAGGAGCCACCATACTGATCGACTCGATGATTACTGAGCGGTGACAGAAACTGGTGGATCAAATAACCATGAGCCGCATGAATTTCAAGCACTTGAAAGCCCGCTTTTAATGCCCGTTGGGTAGCCGCCATAAAATCGTCCAGTACGGTCTGAATGCCAGCAATCGTAAGCGCTAGGGGCTTTGGTCCGGATTCCAGAAAGGGCATGGCTGAGGGAGCCACCGTCTGCCAACCGAGTTCACTCGTTGGCCCAATGGAAGCTCCTCCCTCCCAGGGTCGTTGGTGGCTGGCTTTCCGACCGGCATGGGCTAATTGAATGCCAGCTACGGCACCCTGTTGCCGGACAAACTCTGTAATTCGTTTTAGACCGGGAATATGGTCGTCCTGCCAGAGTCCCAAATCATTTGGGGAAATCCGCCCTTCAGCTGATATAGCTGTGGCCTCAGTGAAAATAAGGCCAGCCCCTCCAACCGCTCGGCTTCCCAAATGCACCAGATGCCAATCAGAAGCAAACCCATCCACACTTGAATACTGGCACATGGGCGACACGACCAGGCGGTTCTTCAACCGTATATCCCTGATGGTTAGTGGCGAAAAAAGAATGGACATGAGTTGTAAACGTAGATTACGGTTGATGTAGTCAGTGACAATGTCAGCAGAACTTTGTTGAGGGGAACAGGATTAAATGGGTACCTTAGTCCATACCCTCTGATTCGGCTGTGTACGCCTTGTGCAAATTTGCATGCCACTCAACGCTATTCTGTATAAAACGCATTCAGAATTTGATGCATATTCGAACACTATACTTGTAGTAGTACAGAAATAAATCAATTGAGAAAGTGATCACGCAACTGGTGAGAATTTACTAAATTACCAACCTATCTTAAAATTATCGTACCTTCAGATGCTGAGGTTAGGCGGACAGTTGACCACTCAGCAGGTGTCTTTAGCTGCCTGAAGTTGATCACCATTGTAACGGGTTTAACGATCTCAGGCATTTCGGCAAAATACCTATCGAAACGCATCGTGATAACTGTCCAACCGATTGCCTAAATCACTCCGCCTGTGGTTATCTATGATCACTTCGGCTGAAAACCGATCACTTTATAGAGTTTCCCATCAGCTTTGGTGAAAAAATACAGTTCTCCGCCGGGGCCTATCCCTAGACGCGAGTCGGGCTTGGCCGTACCGTTCAGTTTCTGAAACGTGGTGCGCTCATTATCCACCCATAGATCCAGTTCCTGGATTGGAGCGAGTTTACCTACCAATAAATCCCGGTTTTCTGTCATGAAAACACGGCCATTGGTGATATCAGAAAAAACGTATTTACCTTTTAGAGCCGGTATCGTTTGGCCATCATAAACAAAGCCTCCAGAAATAGCTCGCCCTTCGTCGTGATCGTATTGTAGAATCGGGTTTGTATATTTTTTATCAGACTCAGTCGTAGACACAGCGAAAACTTTATTAATGTCGCCCCTTGGATCGACCCGGAATGTTCCTTCCCGTTCGGGCCAGCCGTAATCGGCTCCGACTATGCCAAGGTTCACTTCCTCGATATTGGACTGGCCAATGTCATCGATGAGCATTTTGCCGTCAGGCGTCCAGATGATGCGGTTAGGGTTCCGAAAACCCCGGCAATAAATCTCTTTGAGTACTGTTGGGTCTTTCTCAAAGGCAAACGGATTGGTTGATGGAATACCATACTGCTGATTTCTACTAGTTCGCCCTAGTGGGTCGATTCGCAATACCGACCCACTAGGTACTTTATTATTGCTGCAAAGCGGATAGAACCCTTTTTTCTCCGCTGAGCCCCCATCCCCAATGCCAATGTAGAGCAGGCCATAATCGTCATGACTTTTCCGGACTAAGGGATTAAACGTAATTTCCTGCACGCCATGCGCTATGGTCAATAGGTCGATTCGTAAGACTTCACGGCTCTTTCCGGTGAATGGCAGTTTGGACGAATTATCGATTTTCCATTCCGTTAATACCCATTGCAGACCAACTTTTATCGAATCGGCGAACCCTAAATCGCCACGCACCGAATGGACTTTCTCTGCATGGGAGGTATACAGTAATCCATTTTCGCTAAAATCTGGATGAAACGCGAAGCTTCCTAAGCCCGTACCTAAACCCGGCGACGTCGTAAAATGGGTACGCAAGGGCCGAATGTCCAGCGCGATGTGCCACGTTTTATCAGTAATCTCGTACAAAACCCCTTGCAAATCCACGACAAAAAGACGTTCCTGATCGCCTGTCAATACCTGCATTTTGTTGATCCGAGCCAGTGGAGCCGTGGAGCCGGTTGCCGGAGCGGTGGAGTGATACTGTAAAAACAATTGCCCGCCGGTTTGTGGTATTTTGGCCGGAATGGGGTCTTTTATAGCTATGTCGGCTGATGCCTGCTGTGCGGTTACCACTTTCTGGTTTTTATGAATATAGGCGAGAATAGCGTCCACCTGATCATCGGCCAGCGACGGAAACGGAGGCATCATCTGCTTGTATTCCCCAAACAGCCGAGTGGCCCTGGCATCCCCTGAACTAATCATTGCGGGAGCGTTTCGGATGAATTTTTTCAGCCAGACTTTTGGTGATTCGGTGGTAGCCTGGTGCAATCCCGGTCCAATACTCCGTTGCGAAAAATTATGGCACGACGAGCAGTAGTTCTCAAAAAGCTGTTGCCCGGTTGCCAGAATTTTCGTGTCTGACGAATAGTTGCCAGAGGATTGCCCGGCTTTTTGGCCGAACGCGATCCCAATAACCCCGGTCAAAAGCAGGAATAGAACACGTATCATCTTCCAACTATAACACTCACAAAACAGATTTACCATAGCCAATCGCATTACGCTCCAGTTTCGACTAATATTTCAAATACATAATGTACAATAGCAAAGCCTCAATATCAGAGTCAGATAGGACACCCTGGAAAGACGGCATTTCAGCATCATAACCTTTTACGACTTTCCTGCTGGGCTCAAGAATCGATTCTTTCAGATAGGCTTCGTTGGCTTCAAGGGTGGAGCCATCGGCCATTTTTCGTATTGAGCCATACAGCCCTTTAAAGGGTGGTCCATACATCCCAGCGGTTTCGGTTCCGGGAGAATGGCAGCCGATACACCCCATTTTCTCAAAAAGCTCTTTGCCCCGCTCTCTGGTAATGGGAGGATCAAACTTGACGAGAGCGGAAAATTGCGCCTTGCTCAGCTGAAGTTTTTTTAGATCTACGTTCGCAAAACCCTGTGGTTGAAAGCCTAGATTATCTAGCTGATTGACACTAAACCAGACTCCATCACGGACTGGTTTTCCATCGCTGGCAGTCACCTTGTACAACACCTCCATCTGGTCAACTTTCTGCATATCAGGAACAAGTAGGAGAATTTTCTTTTTGTCGGCAGACAGATACGCGGCTAATACCGGGAGGATCTCTTCACCGGGCGTACCGTCCAACTTGAAATGTCCCGAGCCATAAGCCTCCGTTCGTTTATAGTTCCACCGCTTTACCCGGTAACTGGATGGATCGGTAGCGTTCCGGACATCCAGTGCCGAATCGAAGGAGAGCAGGATACCTTGACGACCGACTTCAACGTGGTTAGGCATATAACTCCTCTTGCCGGTGTATCGTAGCCGTTGAATGGCACTGATGCCTTTCGAACTGCTACCAAACAGGTTAAAACCGGCCATGTATAGTTGCCCATCACGGGGGCCAATAGTTCCTTTGAGGATGGGCGTAGAATAATAGGCATTAACCGGAGCCACTGCCCCCTGCACCCCGTTGGACGTCGAATCAATGAGTACCTCAAAGAGACCGGGGCGACCAAATGAAAAATGCAGAAGTTTGTTGTTGAGTGGCCCCATTGACTGGCTGGTAACCCAGACCTGACTACCCGCCGAACGATCGATCCGGTGCGGAATCCAGGTGATTGGTCGTTTTGGGTCTGGCTTATCAGTCCGGTGACTTGTGGCAGGGACACCAAAAAAATCACCCTTTTCAACTAAGTAGATCGGTGTACTGGGCACGTAATTCCCTTGCTGATCGGTTGCCGTCACCATGCCGGTAACCGGATGAAACCCAAGATAAGGGGCCCGAAAGCCAGTGCTGATTTGTTCGGTCTTTTTCCCATCCAGTGAGATTCGCATAATCACTCCCGAATGGTTTGAGCCCGCCCGAAAGCCCTCAGTCAGCGTTTTTGTGATGCCCGGCCTTGCTGTTACCCCTCCCCCTTTCGCAATCAGGATACCATACTTTTCCGAGATGACCATATCGGCTGCCCATTCGTAGGATTCCGCTGACTGCTGCATTAAGTCGCAGAAATTCTCGTAATAATCGGCTTCTCCATCTCCATTCAAATCGTGTAACCGGACAATACCAGCCTTCCCAAAAATATACAGTTGTCCTTTGTAGGCCTCGATACTCATGGGTTCATACAACCCCGAAGCAAATCGTTTCCACGACAGATGCTCCAGTTGTTGATCAATTCCGCTGACCAGCCATACGTCACCCTCAAACGTAGTGACCGCAGCCCGCTGCTCATCCAGAAAGGCAATGTCTGTCACTCGCACATTTCGCTTCCAGGGATTGGGAATGGGCAATGTCAACAAATCCGTTACAAACGCAGCCGAATCGGGTGCGATTTTTCCCTTGGTAAGCACCTTTTCCGGCCAATGGGAATGGCCTCCCGCCTTAAATACGGGTAGGTCAATACTGGCCTTATCTGTCACGGAATGGAAGCGATTCAGATGGTTAGCCAGCCCTTTCCATAAACAGACGGTTACCTTTCGGGTTTGATCGGATGGCGGGAGCGATACACTGAAGTATTGTCCGTTGACTACCCGTACCGAGTTCCCATCCTGTTTACTGCCTACGGCGATCACCGAATCCTGATGGGTACCGTAATAGATGTAGGCTGTTTTACCATCACTGACGGTTTTCGTGCCTCCCCGTACTTCGGCCGCATTCAGGAAAAGCGTGTCGGATGATGCGCCTACTTGTAGGGTTCTGGTATAAACGATCTCCTTATCCTGTCGGATACAACCAGGCATTTCGAAAATATCGGTACCGGCAACGCTATACGCCAGAACTAACTTACCCCCATATACGTAACTTCCTTTCCAACGTCCATGATCAACAGGTAGCGGCCCCCAGGTGAAACCTTCCCGGTATTGGGCCTTAGGGCGAATCTCATTCAGAACTGGTTTTCCAGCCGACCATCCGGGATAGATCCCATTGGCTATATCTGGCTGGCCAGCCACCAGCGGAACCGTATTCTTTTTGTTGAAGAAATCGCGGTACGACACCTCCGGCAACATACTCTTCGTGAGTGATTTACCGGACCAGGCCACCGACCAGCGTAACAAATCCTGATCGAAACAGACGTAGGCACTATCATCCAGGTGAATGACCAACCCACGGGCAACGACATTATCGTCTGGAAAGAGTTTTCCTAACTTTCGGGCATCCAGATACGTACTTATAACCGGGAATCCTGGTTCCACGAATGAGTTAAGGGACAGACTATCAAACTTATTTTCGGTAATGGGAAGCGTTGCCGAATGGCAGCCCAAAAGACTAGCGGACAGCAGGCCAGCAATGGCCCATAGGCATACCATCACTACGCCCCAATGACTCGTTGAGTTCATACAGAATACGTCTTAAGCGTTAGAATGACTGACGATGAGATTGAACGCTTATTTCACGTCGTCAATCCACCAATGCTTGACATTGACACTTGCGCCAACCCCATAGCCAACCGATCCCTGTATCAGGACTTTCTTCGCCTGTTTTGGATCATATTTCCCAACAACCTCAATAGCCGAGTACGAATCGAGCGTTTTTTGTACCTTTTTAAGATACTGACCATTGTCCCAATCGATCCCATTTTTGGATGCATAGAGCACCAGATTCATTGGGTCGCTGCCAAAACTGCCACTACGACCCACCATAAAATAGTAGTTGCCAATTTTTTCGCTCATCTGTGCATCCCGAACGCGCTTGGCCATATAGGTAGTCTTTACTTCACTCCAGGTTCGGCCTTTATCACTACTAATCACGTAGGGCAAGTTATACTCGTCATTGAGGTCATAGGAGTAGACAATAAACCGCCCGTCGTCCAGTGCTTTGGCTGTCATGTAGTAATAATTGCTCTTATATTTCCGGTGTTGGAATAGCCCTTCACTCACTTTGGCAAACGTCTCGCCATTGTCGTGCGAGGCATAAAACGAGTATTCACCTGTACCGTATCCGCCGATAAAGACGGTATAGATTACCCCATCTTGCACAAAAGAAGCCCCATCATCGTTGGTCAAACTAATTTCTTTGGCCGTAGCTATCTCATCGACCTCCTTTGGCTCAGTCCAGGTTTGCCCATTGTCATGGCTCAGGATGTACACCGGCGTTTTAAATCCCAGATAGTTATCCCGATTACTGGCCAGTTGCCGGGACAAAAAGGCAACAAGCGTTCCGTTGGGGGCTGTAATCACCGAACGAACAAATGCCGCGATGTATGACTTTCCTTTAGGCAGGGAATCGCCGGTGACCCGGTTAACGTCCCAAACTTTTCGGGAGTAAGAGACAACAACTGGATTGCCCCAGGTTTTCCCCCCATCAGTCGACCGCTTATACTCTGACCAACCAGCTATGCCATGCCCCTGGAATATTTTACCCGATACGTTGGTGTAAAACGCCAGAATATCCCCGTTTTTACACTCAGTTAGGGCTGAGCCGTAGTGTCCAGACCGATTAACAGACTCATTATCAATGAACATAATGCCGTCGTTAGGGAGGTTTTTCGGAGCAATGCTAAAGCTTGTGTAGGCAACCCTTCGCACGCACCTGACCGACATACCGACCCCTTTTTTGAGAAAGCTGAACGTTTCTGTCGAATCGACACCATCGTGTTTATGACCAAGGCTAAAATATAAGGCAGCCTCTACTCCTTTTGACGAATTGGTCCAGAAATAAGTATACTTACCCAGATCATGAAACAAGCCGCCAATGTAACGCACCCCGGCCGGTAGGGCCCCGAATCCCCGTTCGTCAGAACCGGGTAAACCACCCGCCCAGGCCGATCTGCTTTTTAGTTTAGCGCCACTCTTGGGGCCTAGTTCTGTTTGTAAGTTCTGGAGTGCTTCCCGGGTCGCAATATCCCACCCAACAGGGCTAATACCGCGTGGGTCGTTAATGGCAAACCAGTTATACAGCACGCCATATGTACTGGCATTGGCCGGATCATTGTTGTAATAACACCAGGCGGGCGTTCCTTTTTCGGCTGCTTTTTTCCAGTCGTCGTCGGTTTTTGCCTCCGGGATGGGATCGCCATTTCTGAAATGCGTCACCTTGAGATTTTGAGCCGACCATTCATACATGCCAATCACGGCTCCCGGCACCTCTGCTGAATAGGATGTTGCCGGGTAAACCAGACAAACCATCGCTAAAACTAACCTACACAAGACATGGATTTCGGCGATAGAGCTCATTTGCTTATTTAGGTAGTTGCGTTGACATTAATACCCCAGATTTTGATCCTTCACGGCGTCCAACGCGCCATTGTAGTTCAGCTCCGACAGCGGGATTGGCCACAAATAATGCTTGTCCGCAATATCTTTTCCTGTTGCTATCTTGATATACTCTTTTGCCTTACCTGTTCTCTTCAAATCAAACCACCGCTTCCCCTCAGACTGTGTCTCATAGCCCCGCTCTTTTCTGACCAGTTCGATGAATGATGCCTTTGTATAATCGGCGAGTTTGAAATCTACAGGCGATGCCTGCGAGGAGTTATAGCCATACGCTCTTCGGTGTACTTTATTCAAGGCATCAAGACTGTTTATGTCGGGTAGCCCCACCGCTTCACAGGATGCCTCGGCGTACAGCAGCAACAAGTCAGCATATCGATATAGGGGGTAATCATTCCTGGGTTGCAGACTGCCCGGATCTGAAAATTTCTTATTCAGAATGGTATTGGTCCCAAACGCCAGTGTGGATTTATACCAGCCATACGACTTTCGGAGATCGTTTTTATCCCAATTGGCATAGACGTAGTTTTGTTCCTCACTATATAACGCTCCGCCAAAGCCTGCTGCCAGCATGTAGGGGCTTTTAATGGCATGGGTGAAGAAAGGGTAACCCCACTGTTGATCTTTGGAGTATTTTAGGGATAAGATTTCCTCTGAAGATGAGATGACTTCAGGGCCAAATAATTTTGTAAAATCGTCGGCGGTACTTACCTCGACCAACGCGTATTTCCCGGAATCAATCACTTCTTTTGCCTTATTGGCTGCTTCTGGATAACTTCCGGTATAAAAATAGACGTCAGCCAGGAGGGTTTTTACCGCCCACTTCGTGGCTCGTCCGGGGGCGGGTTCGGTAGCGGGCACCAGGTTTTCGGCAAATAACAAATCATCTTTAATCAGTTTGTAAACCTCGCTCGACGGGCTTCGTTTCACATTCGTTTCGCCCATATTGGCTTCGGTGCGTAGTACCAAATCTCCGAAACATCTCACGAGTTGAAAATAGATTAAGGCACGCATGAACTTAGCTTCGGCCAGGTACCTGTTTTTGATCTCGTCGCTTAGCTGTTTGGTTTTGGGCACATTGGCCAGGACTAAGTTGGCGTTCCGTATCCCCAAATAAAAACTTTCCCATTTGGTGCCAGCCCGGGTTATGTTTGTGCTATTCAGGCCCTGAAACTCACTATTGGGTGCATAACTGCCCCCTCCTTTATGATAGTCGGTTGAGGATTCCAGCAAAGGCAGATATTCTGAACCATAAATCGTTTTAAGCGGAGCATAAATGGCCGCGATGGCTCCTTCTACTTCTACGGCAGTATTATAAAATGTTTCTACTGCAATTGACTTTGGCGCTTCGATCAGTAGATCGTTGCAGGAAGTAAGCAGCAACAGCAAACAAATGGGTAAGATATTGGCTTTCATAAGAATATCTGGTAAAAAGGTTAAAAACCGACACGGAGACCAACCGTATATGATTTGGCGACAGGGTACGTCGAGAAGTCAATTCCCTGCGTAACCGAACTTGCTCCACCAGCAGAATTAACATCGGGATCCCACCAGGAATACTTCGTGAAGGTTAACAGGTTCTGTCCACTGACATAAATCTTGGCGTTTCTAATCCAGGTGAGATTCCATTTGGCCGTTGGCAGCGAATAGCCAAGTTCAATATTGCGGAGCCTTAGGTATGAGCCATCTTCAATGAATCGGTTTGAGAAGTTAATATTCTGAAACATCGTGACTTTGGGGTATTTCGCATTCGGGTTTTCCGGTGTCCAGGTGTTGTTCAGTACATCTTTCAGCATATTCATACCCCAACTGTAATGCAACGTATTGCCGATTCCACTGATATTGGCAATATCATTCGCTTGTGAACCTTGCCAGAACAGTGAAAGATCGATTCCTTTATAGGACATAAAGGAATTCAAGCCATAGATGAATTTGGGGTTCGGGTTGCCCAGGATAACTTTATCGTTGGTGTTAATGACTCCGTCGTTGTTGATATCCTTATATTTTACGCTACCCTTTTGATCGTAACCATCTTCCTGATAGCCATAAAACACGCCCATCGGCTCACCCTCACGGAGCATGGTAATATTGTCATCAAAAATCAACACACTTACCCTGCCGGTCAAAATTTGCTGCCCACCGTACAGCTTGACCACTTTCGATTTGTTAAAGGCGATATTTCCGTTCAGGTCCCATTTGAAAGCCCCTTTGTTCACCACCGCGCCGTTCACCGAAAATTCAAAGCCTTTGTTCTGGATGATTCCGATATTCCGAATAGTATTGGTAAATCCCATTGAAGAGGGTAGCTGGACGGAATTGAGTAGATCCTGCGTGTTTTTTATATAATAATCGGCAGTAACCTGAATCCGGTTGTTCAGGAATGCCAAGTCCATTCCGAAATCAGTTTGCTCGGTTGTTTCCCACTTTAAATTTCCGGGAAGGGTTGTGCTGGGGGCGAAGGTGTTGTAAAGTGCATCGCCAAACACTGTTTTCCCAACAGCTAACTGGTTTAAGGTGGCATACGCATCAATGGCCTGGGAACCCGTTCGGCCCCAGCTACCCCTAAGTTTCAGATCAGAGATAACGTCGTTTTTAGCCAGGAATGGTTCTTCTTTTACTTTCCAGGCTAGGGCAGCAGAGGGGAAAAAGCCCCATTTATTTCCTTCACTATACTTTGACGAGCCATCGGATCGGAAACTTACGGTTGCCAGGATGCGATCGTTAAAGCTGTAATTGACCCTTCCTAGATAGGATAACAGGACAGATTTAGCGTAGCTAGACCCAGGAATACCCGGTATGGTGGCAGCAGCGAGATTATAACTTTCGGTTACATCACTTAGAAAGCCGGTGCCGGAAGCGCTTAAGGATGTATTGACAAAATCCTGATACGTAAACCCACCCAACGCCACGATTTTGTGCTTGGCGCCAATGTTTTTGCTATAGGTGATTGTATTTTCATTCAGCAGACTGGTGAATTGCGTGGTGGTTACGCTAGCATTGGATTGCTGGTTAAAGAAATTACGGGTGCGGTAAAAATCATTTCTGTCGTCGCTATTTTCTACCCCCCCGTATACTTTAAGGATCAATCCGTTGAGCGGTTCAAACGACAGCGAAGCGTTGGCGAGAACTTTATTAGAAAAGCCTTTGTCGGAGGTTTCATTGATAAAGTTTAATGGATTAATAACAATAATAGGTAGTGGTGATGTCAGTACCCGATAGGTGCCGTCGTCGTTGTAAGGGGTCTGGATAGGTGAAGCGACCAGCGATGCACTGATCAGCGATTGCCCCTGAATTCCTCCTCCGGAGTTTTGTCGCGAGGTTTGATTTCTAGAAAGGGTAGTAGAAAACGCTACCTTGATTTTGTTGCTGATACTGTGGTTAATATTGGTTCGTAGGCCATAGCGTTGATAATCGCTCCCTTTGATAATGCCGTCCTGACCATAATAGCTACCCGAAACCGAAAACTGCGTTTTGGCATTTCCTCCGCTGATGTTAAGCGAATGGGTTTGGATAGGGGCCTTTCGGAACACAAAGTCCTGCCAGTCAAATCCTTGGCCAAAGCTATTGATTTGCTCTTGCGTATAGGACGGACTTGTCCCCTGGTTTGCACTTAAGATGTTGTAAAATGTTGCATATTCCTGTGCATTCATTAACTCAATCTTTTTACGCAATTGTTGAGAGCCGTAGTTCGATTCGTAGTCAACCCGCATTTTGCCTTCTTTTCCTGACTTCGTCGAAATTAATACGACCCCATTAGCTCCTCTGGAGCCGTAAATGGCTACTGCCGATGCATCTTTAAGGATTTCAATACTTTCAATCTCCGAATTATTCAACATCAATGGTTGCCCACTAACCGGAAATCCGTCAATGACATATAAGGGTTCGTTGCTACCCTGAATCGAATTGGTGCCCCTAATTCGAACACTTACTGTCCCACCTGGAGCACCGGTATTTTGTTTCACTTGTACACCGGAAGCTCTTCCGGATAGCCCCTGCATGACGTTTGCGCTCGGGAAGGCACTTATATCGGTTCCTTTAACTGAACTCACCGAGCCGGTCAAATCACTCTTTTTGACGGTTCCATAGCCAACCACCACCACTTCGTCCAGACTACGCTGGTCCACGTGCAGGGTTATAGCTAGTGATGTTTGGTTGCCAACTGCTATTTCCTGCGTTAGGTAGCCTACAAACGAAAACACCAATACAGATGGCTCATCAGGCATAGCGAGTTTGAAACTCCCCTCCGAATTGGTTGTCGTCCCTTGTTGAGTTCCCTTGATCAAAACGGATACTCCGGGTAAGCCCTCCCCCCGTTCATCCGAAACCTTTCCTATGATGACTTTTTCCAAAGGTGATGCCGTTTCAGTAGGTCGAGATTCCTGATTGACCGGCCTGGATTCCTGAATTAGAGTGGGGGTCTGAACCGAACTGGGCTGCGGATTTCGGTCGTCGATTGCCCCTATACGTTCCGTATTTTTGGTGATCGCGTACGTATTGTTTTTTAGCTTTTTGAATGTCAAACTAGTGCTTCGAAGAATAATGGCTAAATTTTCCTCAAGGCCCAATCGAAAATCGACGTCTTTGGTAGCAACCGAAAAATTTTCTACCGCTCGGTCTTTAAAAACAATATCTACTTTATAATGCCCCTTAAGTGCCGTAAAGGCCTCCTTAAGCGAAATACGTTTTTGCCCTGCGTGGCCCGGTTGTTCGGTTTTATTGGTTTGTTGGCTGAAGGCCAACGCTCGTTGAGCGAGCCCCTCCTGCGCAACTCCTCCTACGAGTAGATACAATGCTACCGCACAACAATTTGAGTAAAATTGTTTTTTCATGAAAAGTAGGGTACGAATGTTAAAGGTTATCCTGTGAAATAAAGACTTTGTTCTCTTGGCGAGTGATATGAAGATCCAGTACTGTTTCTAATAAGTTGAGGAATTCATCCACATTGTCGGCTGTGAATGTTCCCGAAAGCGTTTGGTCGAGTAATTCTTTCTTATCGACTTCAGCGCTGATACCGTAATTTTCGTACAGTAAATAGTTGATTTCCCGAAGCGTTGTCTGCTTAAAAATATACCGATGGCCCATCCAGGCAGCGTGGAGTTCGGGTTGAGGAGTGACGGTTTTTTGTATTCGATTCTGGTTATCCATCGTAATTAAATCCCCAGGGCTCATGGCCATGGTCCGGGTTTGGGAGCCGTAATGCAGATGGAGCTGAACTTTCCCTTTATTCAAAACAACTTTTGATCCTCGCTCTCTGGTAAATACGGTAAATTCCGTTCCTAAAACCTCAACCTCAAATTGGTTGGATGTTCCAACCATAAATTTTTGGTGCGTTGGTGTATGCTTAATGGAGAACGAAGCTTCTCCTTCCAGAAAAACCTGGCGGGTTGTTTGGCCGAACCCCCAACGAGGTACCTTGAGTGATGAATTTGAATTTAGCGTCACCTGACTGCCATCCTCCAAATGAAGTGTCCTGGTTTGTCCGAAGGCTGTTTGGAACGTTTGGTATTTCCAGGTATTTCTCGTCAGCCAGGCTGTAAGAAACAGACACAGAATAACCGAAGCAGCCATACTCCACCTTAGCCATGTTGACCTACCCATCGTCCGAACTTTAGTTGTTGACTCAACTTCAGGGTTATTGGAAACTGCTTTAATCTTTTTTAAAAAGAAGTAGTACTCATCAATGGCTTTGTCAACATTCGCTTCATATTCTGGATACATGGCTTCATATTCTTCTAGCCATGTGTAATACAACTCCTCATGAGCCAGCTCTTTTGCCCATTCATCAATCATCTGCTTTTGCATCGCTGAGGTTTTTCCCATAAAATGAGTAAAAAGCAGGTCTTTCGTGATTGCTGATTTCATATACATTCGGATTGTCGTATGTAAGACGAGCAACGTCTGTTTACCACTTACACGTCAGTGCGGAAAACTAGTAGAAAGGCAAAAAAAGATAGAAAGCAACCATTTATTTCTAAGCAGTGTCCGGATGTATTTGTTGGCTCGGTACAGCTGAACCTCCACTGTTTTCACGGATATAGTCAGTTCATCGGCAATTTCCTGATAGCGCTTTCCTTCAAATCGGTTCATCAGGTAAATCTTTCGCCGTTCAAACGGCAAAGAATTTACTGCGTTTTGAACATCCTGATACATTTCTTCGAATTGGCTTATCGTTTCTGGACTTTGTTCTGTCGGAAAGGCCGCTTCATGTGCATCCTCAAAATGTTCCGTTCGTTTTAATTCCCATTTAATGTAACTAAATGCACTATTTCGAACAGAACGGAATAAATAATACCGATAGGAATACCTGACTTCCAGAAATGCTGAGGTTTTATAAAATTCATAAAATACCTCCGACACTAGATCCTCGGCTACCGCTTTCGATCCAACATACTTGATCGCATGACTACAAAGTGGCTGAAAATACCGTCTATAGAGCAGTTCTACCCCTTTTTCGGGATCATTGACCATAGCTCTCCTGATGAACAATTCATCATTCATGGTCAACGAAGCGAGATCCATTTGTTGATCTGGTAAAGGCAACGAAACGTGTTCCTGAAGCGATTCGCCTGAAGTAGAAGCATCTAATTGTGCCATTCCTTATGCACTGTGTTTAAGCTGGATAAACAGTTAAACTTTACTTACACCTTCAAGACTAGCAACTCTCATTTTTCACTTACAGCGAATTGAATTTTTTTTTTAGAAAATGATGATTTCTTAATAAAGAAAGCACCTTTATGAGTTTGAATGATATGGTCTAATCAATGGGCACACTGAACTTGCGAAATTAGACAAGCTCAGTGTGCCCATTGATTAGACCATATCTGACGAGTGAGTGTGTTCACATTGAGGTAATCCCGAAAAGCGTTCCA
>NZ_WPIN01000001.1 GCF_009754945.1 Spirosoma arboris | reverse complement strand
TTCATTTCCCTGATTTGGGACTGCAAAGGTAGGGGTATTTCTCAGTCTTGTCAAGGCCCCCTCGCAAAATAAATGGGGGTCTCACCAAACAATCTTTGGTAAGACCCCCAGCCTCAGTCATTTACACACAAGAAAATTTCTATATTTTTTTCAATAAATGGTTTTTCTTGCCTTTCGAAACCAACACATAACGCCCTTGAAGCCATTCTAAGTCCGCAGAAGCGGCTGGATCGGCCACTTTTGTTTTGTTGATACTTACGGCATTTTGTGTGATTGCACGTCGGGCTTCGCCTTTCGAAGCATAGACTTCTCCCCTACTGGCAATAGATAATAAATCTGTAATATCTTTACTATCGGCTAATTCATCAGCCGATACCTCTGTTTGAGGTACGCCATCAAAAATAATATCGAACTCATCGACCTGAATTGACCGTAGTGTTTCGAGGGTGGCTTTTCCGAATAACACTTCAGATGCTTTAACGGCCAGATCATACCCAGCCTGCGAATGGATACGGCTTGTTACATCTTTAGCAATTGCCTTTTGTAAAATCCGTAAATGAGGAGCCTCATTATGTTCCCGCTCCAACGCTTCGATTTCTTCGCGTGACAACAGGGTGAAGACGCGAATCAGTCGTGGGCAATCGGCATCGGTGGTGTTTAACCAGAATTGATAGAACTGGTACGGCGACGTCAGACTCGGATCGAGCCAGACGTTACCGCTTTCTGATTTTCCGAATTTGGTGCCGTCCGCTTTTGTTACCAAAGGAGTAGTCAACGCAAAAGCCTGGTATTCTTCGCGCCCTTCCTTACGCCTGATCAGTTCGGTACCGGTTGTGATATTACCCCACTGATCGGAGCCGCCCATTTGTAATCGGACATTCTTATTCTTGTAGAGCCAATAGAAATCATAGCCCTGCAATAACTGATACGAAAACTCGGTAAAGGAAATTCCGGTTTCAAGACGCTTCTTGACCGAATCTTTCGCCATCATATAATTGACTGTAATATGCTTGCCTGCTTCACGCAGGAAACCCAGGAAGGAAATTTCCTTAAACCAGTCATAATTATTGACCATTTCGGCAGAATTAGCCCCGCTATCGAAGTCGAGGAATTTGGCCAACTGTTGCCGGATGCCATCCTGATTGCGTCTTAATGTCTCTTCAGAGAGAAATTCACGTTCGGCGGCTTTACCCGATGGATCGCCAATCATACCCGTAGCGCCCCCGACCAGTGCGAACGGCTTGTGGCCCGCCCGTTGCAAATGCACCAGCAACATAACAGTGGCAAGGTTACCAATATGGAGCGATGCGGCTGTAGGATCGAATCCAATATAACCCGCAGTTATTTCTTTCTGGAGTTGTTCTTCAGTGCCAGGGGTCATGTCGTTCAACATACCCCGCCAGCGGAGTTCTTCAATGAAGTTCATAAAGAGCGAAAGAGTGCAAGAGCGAAAGAGCGGTTTGAGAGGGCGCTTATTATTCGCTCTTTAAATTCTAATATTCGTTTGCAAAATTAATAGTTTACGGCAAAAGCAACGATGAGTCGCCATAACTCAGGAAGCGATAATCGTTTTCGAGGGCTTCCGTATATACTCGCTTCCAGTCATCACCAATCAGGGCGGAAATAAGTAGGATCAGGGTCGAGCCGGGTTGGTGGAAATTGGTAACGATGCCTTTACACAATTTGAATTGGTAACCCGGTGTAATATAAATACCGGTATGCGCTACAATCGATTCCTTATTCGTAGCAATCAACTCACTTAAGACAGCTCTTAATGACTCCTCTGCTGTTGGTTGCTCATGAATAGGTAACTGATAGGCATAATGCTGGTCGAGCCGGAACGGTTGGGCATCTTTGCGTATCAATTTCACCCCCATCCAATACAAACTTTCCAATGCCCGCATTGAGGTTGTGCCAACCGCTACTATATTATTTATATGGCCGAGTAAATTACGTAGGTTTTCCTGTGTATACACGACTTCCTCTGTATGCATATGATGCTGTCGAACATTCTCCGTTTTAATTGGCTGAAATGTTCCGGCCCCTACATGTAGCGTTAAATAGTCATGCTCAATTCCCTGTTTGGCCAATGCATCGAATACTGCGGGAGTAAAATGTAGTCCGGCGGTGGGCGCGGCTACAGCTCCCTCTTGCTTCGAATAAACGGTCTGGTACGTCTCTCGGTCGGCATCAGTGGCCTCACGTTTGAGATAAGGTGGCAATGGAATTTCGCCCGCGTACTGGATGAGCTGGGCAAAGGTTAATTCGGCAGGTTGCCAACTTAATTGAACGGCAGATTGCTCATAGTCATGCCAGCGAACCGACAAGTCAACATGTCCATCGGGAGTCGATAGGGTCGTGTATAATATTTCGTCGGGTTTCCAGCGTTTGCGGTTGCCAATCATTCCCTGCCAAATAGCTGCCCCTGTCGCTTCCATCGCCTGACTAATGGGCTGCGAATTCGGGAATGGGCTCAACAGAAACAGTTCAATAATGGCACCCGTTGGCTTGGTAAAATGTAGCCGTGCGGGAATGACCTTCGTATTATTAAAAACCAGAAAACTGCCTGAAGGAAGAAACTCGGGCAAACTAGTGAATCGTTCATGACGAATTTGCCCATGCTGGTAAACAAGCAATTTCGACGCATCGCGCTGAGGTAGCGGGAATCGGGCAATGCGCTCGTCAGGCAGATCGTATTGGAACTGACTCAATAACAGGTCATTTGTTTCAGTCATCGTCACCGGGTTTCATGAACAAACGAATCGGTAACCAGGCTAGTACCGCAATCAGAATAGCGGTAGTCAGTGGTAATAACCAGGCATACTCAATGTACCGAATCGGGCGATCGGACCGATTGAGAAACGAAAGTACTAATAAACCCAAGCCCAGTATCGTATTAATAGACGCGATAATCATGGTAAACCATTCCTTAAAAATCAGGTTCAGTTTAGGGCGATGATCCGCCCAGATAGTATGATTAGGAACTGGAAGCTGAGCCGTTGGAACCCGAAGAAAGAGTCGGGAAACGGCATTAACCAGTGTATTGTTAACTAGAAAAATGGCGATAGCGATGTAAAAAATCACTTCGCGATTGATCGTTTGAAGTGGATGATTCAGGTCGTCGAAACGAACGTTGACTTCATCGGGATACGAAATATAACTGCTAAAGAGCGCGAATAAGAATCCGGCAATGGACAAAATACGCCATACACGGACGAAAAAAGTACCTGCTTTCATTTAAATGAGTGAAAGAGTGAATGAAAGAGCGAAAACCCCTTCACAAGTCACCTTATGAACTTTACGGCTAATTTTTAAAATCAGGGCGCAAAGGTACGGCTGGAACAGGTGAAATCCGTTAGTTTCGCTTATTCGAATCGTATAACTATCTTATTAATGTTGGGGCCAATCAGTATCCCTTTCACCTATATGGGCCATTTCGCTCTATCACTCATTCATTCTTTCGCTCTTTAAATCACGATGAAGATTTACACAAAAACAGGCGATAAAGGCCAAACTGCGTTGATTGGTGGGCGTCGGGTCAGTAAAGCCGACTTACGAATTGATACGTACGGTACGGTCGATGAACTCAATTCGTGGATTGGTCTGGTACGTGACCAACCAGGCAATGAGGGACGCAAGGATGAATTAAAAGAAATCCAGGATCGGCTATTTACCATTGGGGCTGAACTCGCGACAGATCCAGAGAAAGCTCCGAAACGGGCGATACCCGTTATTATTCAGACAGATGTAGCGCTGCTTGAGCAGGCAATGGACACTATGGATACTGAATTACCTGAGTTACGTGCGTTTGTTCTACCGGGAGGAAATCAGTCGGTATCGTTTTGTCACCTCGCCCGAACAGTTTGCCGCCGGGCTGAGCGATTGGTGATTGCCTTAACCGAGGAATCTCCGGTTGATGAGTTAGTGATTCAGTACCTAAATCGCCTATCCGATTATCTATTTGTGCTCGGCCGAAAGATGGCACAGGAATTGAACGCAGAGGAAGTGGCATGGAAGCCTAGAACATAATCTAATTTTGTCATGCTGACGAAGGAAGCATCTTGAATTCTCCTGACAATTTAATAAGGAAACGTTAAGATGCTTCCTTCGTCAGCATGACAAAGAAAAAAAAGTTGTCTTGACAACTAAACTTAGTCAATCTATTTTTTTAGCTTTGCCGCAGCCTGACCATCAGCAGGCTAACTCATTAACCACAGCTGTTATGACGACGGACGTATTGCAAATTGAATTGCGGAAAGCGGAACGCTCCCGCCTTCAGGAGGTAGATTTTAATCATCTGCCTTTCGGAAAACATTTCTCGGATCACATGTTCGTGGCCGATTTCGTAGATGGTGAATGGCAGAATCAAATGATCGTGCCATTCGACAATTTTACCCTAAGCCCCGCTCTGTCGTCGCTGCATTATGGCCAGTCAATTTTTGAAGGCATGAAAGCGTTCAAGAACCAGGCTAATGAGGTGTTTATGTTCCGTCCGCTCGCCAACTTCGAGCGAATGAACGAGTCAGCCAAGCGAATGTGTATGGCTACGCTGCCCGAAGAAGTGTTCATGGGCGGACTGGAAGCGCTGCTACGCGTTGATGCGGATTGGGTACCCAATACCCCCGACAGTTCGTTGTACATCCGTCCGTATATGTTTGCTACCGATACATTTCTGGGCGTAGCTCCTTCAAAGACGTACCGTTTCTGTATTTTCACTTGCCCAGTTGGCGCGTATTATTCCAATCCGCCGAAACTAAAAGTCGAAACCGAGTTCATTCGTTCGGCCCCAGGAGGTGTGGGTTATGCCAAATGTGCTGGTAACTACGGTGGTTCCCTGTACCCAACGTTGATGGCTCAACAACAAGGTTATGATCAGTTGATCTGGACCGATGCCCGTGAGCATAAATACATCGAGGAATCGGGTACGATGAATATCATTTTTGTTATTGATGGAAAAATCGTGACTCCTGCTACGTCGGATTCAATCCTGAAAGGCGTAACCCGCGATTCGATTCTGAAAATTGCCCGTAGCTGGGGGATGGAAGTTGAAGAGCGCCTGGTTTCTATCGAAGAAGTAATCAGTGGTATCGAAACGGGCCGATTGACTGAAGCCTTTGGGGCCGGAACGGCAGTGGGTTCATCGCCTTATTCATTGATCGGCTATAATGGCAAAGACTATATGCTGCCCGAATTTTCACCAGAAGATTCTGTTGCAGTTCGGGTGAGAAACTACCTCAGCGATTTACGCACGGGTAAAATTGCCGACAGCTTTGGCTGGATGCATAGCGTGTAAATTCCTGACAAATAAATTTCCAATAATAAAAAGCCTCAACCAACCGGTTGGGGCTTTTTTCGTTTAGGCTTGCCTATAGATTCGTGAACTATCCGCTTAGTAAAGTCATATATTACAAATAGTCATTTTTAGATATATTTTATGATTTTATTGCCCTAATTAGCTTTTATTTGAGTGCTCAGATTTTATAACTCAATTGTGATCGACTAACTTATGATGATTCGGCTAATCCTGTTTGTATTTGTATCCTGTGCCTCTGTGGCAAAAATTCATGGCCAAATCACTGTTTATCAGGACGAAAAAGGGCAGATTTTAACAACCTCCGATTCGTATGCGACAGGCAGGCAAACGACGTCTACGGCCTCTTATATAAAAGTAACTTTTCTGGGAAATCCTTTTTTCACTTTTCCTGTATGGCAGGAAGGTAAAGTTCAACTGGATCGAGCAGGAAAGGAACTGGATTGCCAACTGGCTTACAACTTAGTCACGAGTGAAGTGTTGTGCCGTTTTGCCGGGGACTCGGCAGTGAAAGTCATTACGCCCGAGCTATTTACAATTAACAATACAACATTCGTTCGGCTGCAAAATAGCATCGCCGGATTAGAGTATCGAACGTATTTTTCACTTTTACACAATGGCCCCACGAAACTTTGGATGAGCTTAAGCAACCAGATAGAGCCAAGGAATAGCGCCGAAGAAATAAAGACTCGCTATTATAAGGATTTAAATATTCAGGGTATCTATCGTACCAAAACAAAGTATTATATCCAGAAAGGTGAGGCCGAACCCAAGCTGATTAACCTATCCAAAAAACTGCTTCTGGAAGCCTTGTCTGACCAGACAGAAGCGCTTGATTCGAAAATTCCTGCTCGCCAACTCACCACGAACGATTTAATCGACGCAGTTAATGTCTATGATTCGCTCACAGTTGAAGAACGGAAAAACCTCGCTCATTTAAGTAAGGAAGAACTATTCAAACGAACGCTTCAACCTAAAATTACGTATCCAGGCTGGGTTGGAAAACAGGGAATTTATGGGCGTGTATATGCAGGATTTGAGGTTGATTCGCAGGGGACAATCAAGAATGTTGTGATACTTAGTCCAGATAACGTTGGCTTTGGATTTACGGCGGAGGTCAAAAAAGCGTTGGAGACACTCGCTACTGTTGATCCATCTTTAAGCGGTAAATACGCATTACCAGTTGCTTTTACGTATACCAATAAAAAGGAGACTTCGGGGCCACATGTCCCCATCAATCGTTTACCCGACGATCGTCTCGATGGACGCCGTATGCTGGACGAGGTTGTTATCCCCTACATCGTTACAACTCCGATAACGACTAGTAGAGAGGTTTGGGGGTACTATAAATAGCTAGTGATTAATGGAAAACCTTAAGATTTCGACAGCCCAATTTGAAAATAGAAGTGGCGATAAAGTATATAACCTCTCCGTAATCGAGAACATTTCGCGGAAAGCCGCCCAGCAGGGAGCAAACGTGGTTGCCTTTCATGAATGCTCCATTACAGGTTATACATTCGCCCGGCATTTATCGAAAGAACAAATGCTTGATCTGGCAGAATTCATTCCAGATGGACCAAGCATTGCCAGACTAACCGAAATAGCCCAGACGTATAATATTGCCGTTCTAGCGGGGCTTTTTGAAAAAGACGAAGACGATAATTTATTTAAAGCGTATGTCTGCATCGATAAGAATGGGTTGGTTGCCAAATACCGAAAATTGCATCCCTTTATAAATCCTTACCTGACTCCAGGTGATCAATATTGCGTTTTTGACCTTTATGGCTGGACATTTGGCATTTTAATTTGCTACGATAACAACGTTATCGAAAATGTACGGGCAACCACACTACTAGGAGCCAACGTAATTTTTATGCCTCACGTAACGATGTGTACACCCTCCACTCGTCCAGGAGCAGGCTTTGTCGATTCGAATCTCTGGGAAAATCGGGAAACGGACCCGACTTCTCTTCGGCTCGAATTTGAGGGCATGAAAGGACGTGACTGGCTCATGAAGTGGCTTCCGGCAAGAGCCTATGACAATGGCATTTATGCTGTTTTCTCTAATCCAATCGGTATGGATGACGATCAGTTGAAAAACGGCTGTTCGATGATTATTGACCCCTTTGGCGATATCCTGGCCGAATGCCGAACATTGGGCGATGATTTTGTAACAGCCACGCTCAGTCCGGAAAAGCTTACACAGGCAGGCGGTTACCGATACATCAACGCAAGGCGTCCCGAACTCTATCGCGATATTATTGGTCAAGCCCACCAGTCTGAGCAAAAAGTTGTCTGGTTGACTGAAGAATGAATAGCGTGGGAGATCCAGAATAGCAATCCTTCGATTTTGGTACAAGATTTGCCCGTCATCGTAAATATGACAATTTTCAGTCTCGACCCAGTAAGCCAATGACTCTAGTCCGTTATCTATGGCTGTGCTGCTTTCCTCTATTTTGCTTAGGCCAGCAATCAGGCGTTGTCAAAACGCAGAAAACAGTATTTACCATTTCGGCGGTAGACGATAAGACATCAGCCGAAGTAGCTGCAAAGTTCACCATTCAGGCCAGACAGGCGAAGAAGGAATTTGCTGGCAAAAGTCAACTCAACGGCAAACCCTTTGTATTCATACTGACTCGTACCGACACACTGAGTGTACTAGCCAGCGCCCCAGGCTATTATGAGACAGAGGAATTGATGGTCGTTTCGTGCGACACCTGCACCGACTACGGCTATGTGGTTCGACTCGAAAAAGAAGAACCGAAGGCAGACAGTATCTTCCGAAACCTACAGGTCAATCAGGCATTCCGGCTCGATAATGTTTACTTCGACCAAAGTAGCTATGTACTTCGACCAGAGTCATATCCGCAGTTGAATAAGCTCGTAAAAACGTTAGTAGCAACCCCGAAACTGGTCATCGAAATAGCGGGGCATACCGATAATGTTGGCGATAGACGATTGAATCAGGCCCTTTCGGAGAACCGCGCCAAAGTAATTACTAGTTACCTGGTCCGCAACGGTATCGCCGAAAAGCGACTTCGCCACAATGGCTATGGCGACACTAAGCCAGCCGCTCCCAACGATTCAGAAGAAAATAAACGAAAGAACCGACGCGTTGAATTCGTTGTCTTAGCAATGTAAGATTTGTCAAGCAATAGTCAGGTTTTATCTGACTACTTATGACCACTTTCTGACCATCAATGACAACCTATTTCGTAAAACCCGGCTCCGTCGTTCGCCAGATTTGGGGAGATGCCGATGTGATTCTACTTGTTTTTGCTGGATCGGCGGCTGAATTTGCGTTGAATCGCGCTGTCGACTGGCTTTTTTATACAGGTAAACTACCCGCCGATCCTATTGGTCGCCTGTTTTCGACGGTTCGTTACGCACAGGAGATTGTATTTTTCCCCGACGATAAAGCCCGACAAGCTATTGGTCGAATGAGTGCTATTCACAAGGGAGTCGAGAATAAACGAGGTTACCAAATTCCAGATTGGGCTTATCGTGACGTGTTATACATGCTCATCGATTACTCTGAGCGAGCCTATCAAACGCTGAAACGGCCACTTACCAACTCTGAACGCGAAGAACTCTTTACTGTATTTAGGCAGGTTGGGGCAGGTATGGGCGTACCCGATTTGCCCACTACATATGCCGATTGGCAAATTGATCGGGAAGCCCATCTCAACCGTGATTTGGTTCGTAGTGAGTTTACCGATAAATTGTTCCGGCGATACCAGGAAGAGCTAGGCAATTGGCGTTATAATTTACTTCGACAGGTACAAGGTATACTCGTACCCAATCAGGTAAGTCAATTGCTGGGTCTTCCCAAGAAATCGTTACTCAATTATTCACTTGGTTTGTATAGCCTGTTGAATGCTATCGGCCTTCGATCGGTGGTACAGCGAGTGCTGCTGCCAACTGAATATCTGGAACAGATTCGAAGTTTGGACCGATAGTACAAGACCAGAGACTTGCGCTATCAGCCTGCAAAATCTTCTTCATCAACATGTCTACTATACCCATCACAACCTCTGTCTTTGATCTGTTTAAGGTCGGGCCGGGGCCATCGAGTTCGCATACCATCGGCCCTATGAAAGCTGCTTTCGATTTTCGGGAGCGACTGGCTCAACTGCCAACCGATATTCAGCAACAGGCCGATGCCATTCATGTTCATCTATATGGCTCTCTGAGCGCAACTGGCAAAGGGCACGGCACTGACCGGGCCATAGTGGCTGGTTTATTGGGTTGGCAACCCGAAACCACAGACCCTGACGCTTTACTAA
This sequence comes from Spirosoma arboris, assembly GCF_009754945.1. Taxonomy (GTDB): domain Bacteria; phylum Bacteroidota; class Bacteroidia; order Cytophagales; family Spirosomataceae; genus Spirosoma; species Spirosoma arboris. Next base: position 1,000,314 of record NZ_WPIN01000001.1, on the reverse strand, counting down.
AATTACTGCGGGATGCTTCTGTCACCTATTCGGTTCCCGTTGGGGATCGACTCATTGAGGTTGGCCCCCAGCAGATTCATTTTGAGCGCGTTCGCTACGATTCACCTTATCATAATACGATGGTGTTACGACTAGCGAGTGGAGATCAGACATTATATTCGGAAGAATATTATTCCATTGGTGGTGGATTCATTATTCGCAAAGGAGAACCAGAAATAGACCCCACAAGCCTGTCGGTCCCCTATCCATATGGGACAATGGGCGAGTTGAAAAATCACCTTAAAGCCAGTAAGATTTCTCTGGATGATTTATTAATGGCCAATGAAATGGCCCTGACAGGTCGGACTAAAGCTGAAGTAAGCCAGCGACTCGACCAGATTCTGGACTTTATGCATAAGGCCGTCCGACGTGGGCTTCGGCACAAGGGCATACTCCCCGGCTCTATTAAACTGAGCCGAAAAGCGCCCATTCTGTTCCAACAGGCCAAGGGTATGAGTCAGTCATCGGATAGTTTTTTGATCTTTCTGAATGCCTATTGCTTAGCCGCTTCAGAAGAGAATGCAGCCGGTGGTATTGTCGTAACAGCCCCAACATCAGGTGCTTCGGGCGTAATTCCGGGACTTACGTATTTAGCCAAACACCACTTTCATTACGACCGTCCAACCCTGCGCTCCGGAATGCTGGCGGCCGCAGCCATCGGCTTTTTAGTAAAACACAACGCCAGTATTTCAGGTGCCGAAATGGGCTGTATGGGCGAAATTGGTACAGCATCAGCCATGGGCGCTGCCTTTCTGACGCGCTGTGCTCAACCTGTTGGCGACATCGGCCCAATCGAAGCAGCAGCCGAAATCGGTATCGAACATCACCTGGGCATGACCTGCGACCCTATTGGCGGTTATGTCCAGATTCCGTGCATCGAACGCAACGCGATGGGTGCGGTAAAGGCCTATAATGCTTTTCTACTGGCCACCTCTGGGGCTGCCTCATTCCAGAAAATTTCGCTCGATGCAGTCATTAAGGTGATGAAAGCCACTGGTCGCGACATGTCTACGAAATACAAGGAAACGTCGGAGGCTGGGTTGGCATTGAGCGCCACGGAATGTTGAGTTAGTGGAATTAGTGGAGTGGGTGGAGTAAGTGTAGGAGGTGAAAACACATCTTGTAACTACACTTACTCCACCCATTCCACTAACTACTCCTCCTCTTTTATTCAAACAATTCAGGCTGTTTAATGCGTTTTTAATAAATGCGTATATTCAGCGCAGCACTTAGTTGATTTATGGCCAATATTTACACACCCCAGCAACAACGGTTTTTATTAATTGCGAGCCTGATTGTCATTGCAGGCTTCATCCTGTATGGACTCAGTGGCTATATATCGGCTTTTTTGGGAGCGGGCATTCTCTATGTCGTCTTTCGACCCTGGTTTACAGTGTTGGCCATCAAACGAAACTGGAATCGATCACTGGTGACGTCAATCTTGATTCTTTTCTCAGTGGTCGTTATTATCATGCCCTTTCTGACACTGAGTTTACTACTCATTGACCGAATTCAATACTATTCACAGCATACCCAGGACATTCTAAATTTAGTCAAGAAAGCCGAAGAACTGACAGGTTACAAGATTACCAGCCAACAGAATATTCAGGCTCTTCTTCGACAGGGTGGCACCTATGCCAGCCGATTACTTCCCTCACTGGCCGGTGGCGCACTGGATTTTATTGTTATACTTGGCCTTATGCTGTTTACCATGTATTTCATGTTTGTCCAGCAGGAAAGTTTTCAAAAAGGGCTTCAGAAATACCTGCCTTTCAAACGCGATACCCAAAAAGAGCTTGGGGAATCTCTCAAAAACAATGTCAATGCCAATGTTCTTGGGCAGGCGCTAGTCAGTTTGGTGCAGGGTGTACTAACGGGATTAACGCTGTGGATTTTTGGGGTACCAGATTCACTGTTCTGGGGTACGGTAGCCTTTTTTATGGCGTTTATTCCTGTCCTTGGTACGCCTATCGTTTGGGGGCCAGCCGGATTAATTCAACTCTCACAGGGTAATACAGGGCAGGGAGCCGGTATTTTGATTGTTGGTGCTGTGGTGATCATCAATATTGACAATCTACTCCGCATCATGTTGGCCAGACGAATGGGCGACATTCACCCCCTTATTACGCTGGCGGGTATTGTGTTAGGTGTGCCAATTTTCGGGATTCTAGGTCTGGTAGTTGGCCCGCTGCTCCTCTCCTACTTCATTGTATTGATCCAGGTTTTTGAACGCGAAAACAAAAAGCAGGAAAAAGAAGTGGCGGTGGCTGAGGAGAGAGTGGAAGAAGCGGCTGAACGGAAAAAGTAAGTGAAGTGGGTGGAGTAAGTGCAGTAGGTGAAAACGCACCTTGTAACTACACATACTCCACCCACTTCACTTATTATACTTACTTCACTTAATACAACCTACTGTCGCGTTACCTTGCTGGCACCTGAGGTTTGGGTTTCGATAGAGCCTACGTGGCCAAAATTAGCATGGCTGGCACCGCTGGCATCAACAGAAGCCTTGTCTACGTCCATGCTGTTGGCTTCAATTTTACTGGCGCCACTTAGGTCAGCTTCCAGATTATTAGCATGGCCGCGCAGAACTGCATTTGAGGCTCCCGACAATTCGAGATTTAGTTTCTCTACCGACCCGTCAAAAACCGTCCGGCAGGCACCACTCATATCGATGGTCAGGTCCTTGAAATTCCCGAATTCGACCAGACTCGCTTTTGATGCACCCGATAGTTTCAATTCGTCAATAGAAGGGACGGTGATGGTCAGACCAATACGTTTCCGATTACTCCAGTCGAACAGGCCGTTCCGGTCAACAGAAACTTCTAACCGATTACCTGTCACCTTAACGTTCACATCATCCAAATCTTTCTCGCGGCCATCGGCTACTACTTTATAGGCTATTCCTTTACGAAATCGCACTACAAATGCACCTCCAATGTTCACTTTCGAGAAATCACTAACATTAAATTGACGGGTATGATCGCCAATATGGTCGAAATCATCCCCTAATTCGCTGGCAACGGCGCTTTGTACATCATCAGTAAGATCGGTTACGTCGTTGTCCTCACTGTTATCGTCCTGATCTTTCTCACGTGGGTAGTTAATACAAACCAGTCCGTCATTTTTCGTGAACTTCCAGATACTCGACGCCATCCGGTCAAACTCTTTCTCACCAAATTCATTGCGAATAAAGCGAGCAAAATCACGGGTCATACGGAACGGCTTTTCATAGGGAATCATCAGATCCATGTCTAAATCCTGTCCCCGGAAGCGGGCATTCGGTGCCAATTCTATCGTTTCATTGAAACGTACCGTCGAATCTTTGATGGTATACGCATACTTGATTTGACGAGCATTCGTCTGAGCATCTGCCCGACTTCGCCCCTGCGACCGAAAGTACTGTACTAAGTTCAATGTCGCGCCGTCGTAGCCTTTCATGTCAATAGATGGCCGCCAGTTATCATCATTTTCCACCTCGTTCATAGCAAAGGTTGGGATAGCCGCTGGCACATTCAGGACTTTCGTTTCTTCAACGGTTCCACGGCGTTGGAAGCTAGAAATCACAGGAGTAGCTGTACCGGCAAAAATCACCAGACTAACGAGCCAGACGCCAGCCAGCGTGAGGGCTGTACGGCCACTGAATACACTCTTCATCGTGATGAGCATGATACCCAGAATCGCTAACCCAAAAGCAGGAATCAGGCCGACCAGAACACCAGCCAGTATCATCGGAGCAGAAATATCGTGACGGAACATTTCTATCGGGAAATCACTGCCTGTGAAGGCATTACCCGTGCTAACCCCGATAGCTGCACCCAGAAACGCCAGGCAAACAATCATACCGGCGAAGGCCAAAATCAGCATCATCACGCCAGCAAACACCCGAATCAGTGCTACAACACCATTTAACAGAGGCCCAAGTGCACTACCCAGTCCACCAATTATCGTAGCAATGGCCCGAAAAGGGAACAACAGTAAGCGTGTCAGTGTACTTTCGTTATGAACGGTTTCGTTGATGTTCAGATTCTGTTTGATGCTGTGCTCAATGTTGGAAAGCGTGATGGGTTGCCCCTGCATTTCCATTTTTTCGGTGAGTGTATTGGCTTGGGGCGCAATCATCCAAAGCACAATGTAGAGTAGGAAACCAACCCCGAAGAATACAATACCCAATACAAACAGTAACCGGATAATCCCTGTGTCGACGCCGAAGTAGGCGGCAATACCAGAGGCCACCCCCCCGAGTACTTTATCTTCTGGATTACGGAAAAACTTTTTAACCGTTTTATCATCTTCAATCGTGCCAACGCCAGGAAGCGAAATCCACATAGCGATGTAGATAATAAACGTAAAGCCCGATACGCCAGCGCCAAATTCATGGCCTAATGGTGGCAGGGCCAAAAACAGCGTAAGGAAAATTAACCGTACCCATACCACATCAATGTTGAAGTAGTGGGCTAAGCCAGCACATACACCACCAAGCGTTTTTCGACGCAGGTCACGTACCAGCCGCCGAGGTTCAAAGGAAGGGTTCGTAGCATGGGGTGAGGAGCCAGAATTAGGATTTTGCGCACCCGTACTCCGAGCGCCCTGTCCCGTGCTCTGTGCCGAATTGCGGCCACCGCTGGTTACCAGAACTTCTTCCTCCTCAACGGCTTCAAAGTCGGCAACGGATCCCATTGCTGCAATCAGTTCATTAACATCTTCCAGAGAAACGGCCTGTTTATCAGCCGACTTCAGTTTAGCCAGCAGCTTTTCGGCGATCCGATTCTCAATGTCCGTTACAATTTCCTGACTGTCTTCGTAGGTCGAAAAGTACTGTTGTACTGTGGTCAGGTAATTCTTCAGCTTGTCGTAGCCATCCTCTTCGATATGGAAGATGACGCCACTTATATTAATACTTATTGTCTTTTTCATGACGGTCCGACGATTCGGTTATATAGAAGAGAATAGGTTAAGCGTTGGCTGGGGGAATGGTTGGATCAGGCGAGGGAGATACAGAAACTGCGCCATTTGTGAGTTTTTTATGTTGCTCAACTTTCCCGACAATCGCATTAACGGACTCAGCAAGTTCCTGCCAGGTTTCGTTTAGGGCATCTAAGGAATTGCGACCAAGGTCGGTCAAAATGTAGTATTTGCGTGGTGGCCCGGAGGTGGACTCTACCCATTTATAATCGAGCAGACCGGCATTTTTCAAACGGGTTAACAGAGGGTACAATGTACCTTCCACAACCATGATTCGGGCGGAGGTCAGCTCGTCGAGCATATCGGAGGCATATATTTCGCCCCGAGATATGATGTGCAGAATGCAGAATTCCAGGATGCCCTTCCGCATTTGCACTTGAGCGTTTTCAATATTCATTCGTATCTACTGGTTTCGTGAATTTCATGAATCAAAGGTACAATAAGGTACTATGCGATGCAAGGTACCTGTTATTTTTAATTCACATTCTGGTATCAGTGGTAAAAAATGGCGGATGAATGGTTTGTGTGGCTTTTAGTATTAAATACAATTCTAACCTAGTAGATCCGATACTTTAGAGATTCGTATTCAAACTTGCGGAAGACCACTGACTCGTAAGCAAATTGACAAACAAGATAGTACTGAGATTGCTGACATGGAATGGTTAAACGACATATAAAATATCAAAACCAACCTCACATATGAAGAAATGAACTGTGTATGATAACGAAAACGAGCTTACTTAGTACTTAGGAATCTGAGTAAGTTGATTATGAAGCAGTTATTCTCTGATTTCTATATTGGCAAGCAGTATTGAATTTATCCTTCCAGTTAAAGCATTTCAGGATAAAAAATAGAAATACTAAAGCCCTAAGGTCTGAAGCACTAGAAAGATAAAGAGGATGAAATCCAAAGGCTGAATGTGTACCCGTAAATGCGTCAATGCTTTGTAAAGCGTATTGCGCACGGATTTCTCGGTGATGCCCATGATTGTAGCAATTTCCGATGTCTGGAAATTCTCATAGTAACGCAACAGGATAACATCCATCTGGCGCTGAGGTAAACTTTTTAGAACAGTGCTTAATTTCTCAACAAGCCACTGCTCATATTCCGCATCCTCATAGTTATCCTTCCCTTCTGTATACGCTAAATCTGGAGTCGTATCAATGTCGGATATGAATTCATCTTTTTTCGATTTCTGATGAATACCTCTCCGAAGTATGGTAAATAAATAGGCCTTACTATTCTTGACAATGGCCAGCTTCTGCCGGTTATTCCAGATGGTAATAAAGACATCCTGGATCGTATCTTCTACCAGGTCCGTATCGGAAATTAACCGGGTGCCATACCGGTATAAGAGCCGATAATAGCGTTCATACAATTCGCCTAATGACGCTTTGTCACCCTCTCGGATTGCATCCCAAAGTACATGATCTAACGGTAGGCTCTGTTCCAAAGTTATAGGTTTCAGCAATAACCAAAGTTACTAAATCGGGATTATAAAATCACAATTTAAAAGCAATATAATACAACGAAAAATAGTAAAACTTTAGTTAAACAATTGATTGTTAAGTAAAGAACGGAATAAGACAGAATCTTATCCCGTATCTGAAATCAACCTATGAAAAAACAATAAAAACTATTTTTTAGCCCCTGAAGTGTACTCAGTTGGCTTTAATCCGGTATATCGATAATCATCAAACCCGTTCAAAAGAGAACTCGATTGGAAAGTCGACTGGACATACCTTGTTCTAAGATCGCTTCCAGAAGCTGTTCATTGTGGGTAGTATGCTTCATGGCGACAACCGAATCAACCGAAAAGGCAGTTAGTGCGTCGACCACAGAAAGCGTACCTTCCGCCGAATCCTTGCGACCTGAAAACGGGAATGAGTCCGGACTTCGTTGACACTGGGCATTGATATTAATCCGGCCAACCTGTCCCGTCAGTCTGTCGATGATCAGGCTTAGCGTCGTTGGATCACTGCTGAATAGACTGACCTGCTGACCGTAAGGTGATTGGGTGATATAGTCAATCGCAACCTGTGGATTGTCAAACGGAACAATGGGAATGATTGGGCCAAACTGCTCTTCCCGATACACAATCATCTGCTCATTCACCGGAAAAAGCACAGTCGGCTTCACGAGTGAGCCAGTTGTCGTTTGTGAATCGTGACCATTATTCAGGATTGTTGCGCCATGCACCAGCGCATCCTGAATGCAGTTGACCAAATAAGCAGGCTTGTCTGGTTCCGCTAATGGCGTAATTGTCACCCCACTTTCCCAGGGCATACCCACAACTAGTTTATCAACTTCCTCCACCAGCCGCTCATTAAAGTTCTGGACAAGGCTCGAATGAACGAATAGTAGTTTAAGTGCGGTGCAACGTTGACCATTATACGTTAAGGCACCCGCTACGCATTCCTTCACAGCTAACGCTATATCCGCATCTGCACAGATAATAGCGGCATTTTTAGCATCCAGCCCTAAAATGGATTTGAGCCGATTCGACTTTGGATGCATTTTCTTCAAGCTGTTCGCCACCTTACTGGAGCCGATCAGCGCCAGCACATCAACGTCCCCCGATTGCATCAGGGTTGGCACAATATCCCGCCCCCGCCCGTACACGGTATTGACTACTCCTTTGGGAAAAGCCTCCGCGAAGCCTTCCAGAATTGGTTCAAATAATAGAGTTCCCTGTTTAGGCGGCTTAAATAAAACCGTGTTTCCCATGAGAAGCGCCGGGATCAAGGTCGTAAACGTTTCATTGAGCGGATAGTTAAAGGGCCCCATACACAGGACCACGCCATGAGGTACCTTTTTCACCTGCCCAATAAAGTTCTGCTGGACTATAAATTGCGATGACTCATTAGTTAGCTTTTTCAGCGCTTTAATGCTTTCGAGTATGTAGCCGATGGTACGCTCAAATTCAGTATCCGCATCCTGCACCGTTTTACCAATTTCCCAAACGATCAGCTTGACAATATCCTCCTTCCGGCGGATCATGTGCTGGATGAGCACCCAAATTCGTTTTATCCGTTCCTGAACGGACATGGATGGCCATTCGCCCTTCCCCGCATCAAATGCAGTTACGGCGGCTTGCAAGGCCAACTTAGCTTCATCTTCTCCACCTAACGGATAACTTCCGATCACGGCTGGCTTTAGCTCACCCGACGAATCCCGAATGTAAATGGGTGAATAGACTGCCTGGACGGAACCGCCCCAGGGTAGCAATTCCCCATTAATCAGGATGTGACGTTGATGAACCGGGGACGATAAACGAACCGTTGCAGGAATATCCTGAACGTCAGGAAAAAGATCAAGTAAGGATGTTTTGGGCTCCATAAGAGAAAGGTTTGTCAGTTGAAACAACTTGTTAAATGGCCCGAAAATCAGGGATGGGGAGTAATTGGCCACCTTTCAGGGCTGACTCGTGTGCTACTATGCCTACGCTCGTCCAATTGGCTGATTGAACCGCATTAGGAAATGGGTCGCGATCGTCAACAATTGCTGAGATAAACTCGTGGACCATGTGCGGATGGGAGCCACCATGACCTCCGCCCTGGGTAAACGACAAATGCTGTTGGTCATCCGCATCATAAACCCCCTTAGTCGTAAATCCGGCAATTTCTTTAGGTAGATAGTGGGCATAATCGGGTACCACCACCTCTTCTGGAATTTCGGGTTCAGTTTTTTTCGCCGTATGAATCACCGGCTTTTCATCTTCGATCAATGGCCATTCAAACGATTTTTTGCTGCCGTATACCTCAAAGCTTTCCCGATACTGACGAGCCACATCGAACAAGGAACGGTACACATACGCAGCTAAATCGCTGTCTTTAAATTTGATATGCGCCGATTCGACCGCAAAGGGTGAGTTATGAATCTTGGCCAGTTCCTCCCGAATGGTTCCTGAGCCAAAACAGGAGACGTATTCGGCTTCCAGTTTCAATAGACCAGCAACCGGGCCAACGCAGTGTGTGGCATAATGCATGGGGGGCAAACCCGGCCAGTAATCGGGCCAGCCGTCCATATCCTGTTGATGACTGGCCTTTAAAAACTGCACTTTACCCAGCTCTCCTTTCTCGTACAACTCTTTGACAAACAGAAACTCGCGGCTGTAAACAACCGTTTCCATCATCATGTATTTTTTCCCTGTCTCCATGGTAACCCGAACGATTTCGATACAATCTTCGACGGTTGTGGCCATGGGTACTGTACACGCCACATGCTTACCTGCCCGTAAGGCTTTCAAACTTTGTTCGGCATGATTGGGGATGGGGGAGTTAATATGCACGGCATCAACGTTGGGGTCAGCCAGTAGCTCGTCATAGTTATTATAGCGCTTGTCAATGCCGTAAGCCTCTCCAATTTCATTAAGTTTCTGAACATTTCGCTGACAGATCGCATACATGTTCGCGTTTGGATGACGCTGATAAATGGGAATGAATTCGGCCCCAAAACCTAATCCAACGATGGCAATATTCAATTTCCTGGACATAATGAGTGCATGCCTGCTTAACTCAGGCGCTTAAAACGTGAAGACGAATTGATTTTTTATAAAGGGTTAATAGTCAGTTGCAGCAACGACGTTCGTCGTTACCCGTACTTTTCGGTTCCGCATGACAAACCAGAGAATCGTAAAGGCAATAATCAGGATAATGGGGAATGTAGTCATTTTAGCAAGGGTGGCTTGTCCGGCGGCTAAGTCAAGACGTTCTCCCTGAATGTCCACCGAGGCTAATTCGGCCCGTGCCCCATCGATCCATCGGCCGATGATGGGCTGGAAAATAGCCGTTGAAAACATACCTATACCCCCTACGATGGACATGCCCAATGCCCCGCTTAAAGGAATATGATCAGCCACAAAGCCAATCATGGTGGGCCAGAAATAACAGACGCCAATAGCAAAAAAGATAGCCGCCACATAGGCTGCCGTTCCCGTTTGGGTACTGAACAGGTAAATACCCACTAACGCAAATACTGACGATCCAAGCAGGATGCTGGTCTGATCGAGTTTGTGAACCACAGGACCAGCAAAAAAGCGACCGATGGCCATCAGGCCCGTTACCAACGCTAAAATGAGCATGGGACTGGCTCCACTTTTACTCATGATGAGCCCCACCCATTGCTGCGGACCAAATTCAGTAATGGCCGTAACCGCCATACAGCAGAAAATAAATACGTACAAAGGGGTTAACAAAGCCCTGGCATTCTGAGCCAATGAAGTTGCCCCTTCTACTTTAGGTTGCGGAAAAGCTTGTCCAAAGAACAGGATCACATACAACACCGTCGGTATCATGATTACCCAAATCTGGGTCTGCCAGGACAAACCTGCATCGGTCATGAATTTGGAGATCAGGCTGCCGATCACAATGCCCCCCGGAAACCACATGTGAAATCGGTTCAGCATTTTATTCATCAGCGAACCTGAGTACATATCAGCAATCATTGGGTTACAGGCCGCTTCCGTGCAGCCATTGCCGAAACCGATGAAAAATGTCGAGATCAATAACCCCGTATACCCCTGTGCATAAATAGTCAACAGAATCCCGATCGTATGAGCCACAAACGCAACGCGCATAATGCGCTCTGGTCCGATGCTGTGATAAATTAACCCGCCAATAATCATCGAGATGGGAAATCCGAAAAAGAACATGGAGTTAATAAAGCCCAGTTGCTCAGCGGATAAGCCAAATTCTTTACCTAACTGGGGCAAGATGCCCGCGCGGATGCTGAAGGAAAAGGCCGTTGTAATCAGGGCAAAACAGCTGGCTTGAAAAAGCCGGGACCGGTTCACGGTTATATGTTCCATAGTAAAACCTAAATGTCGTTGTGTTAAAAACAGCTCTGTTTAATCGCTCTGAGGGTAATCGTGCAGTTATAATTAGTAGCGCTCATCTGCTCTTTGCTAAGGCTGAATAAATTAATGTGCGTACTGCTGTTGATAGGCTTTTGCTATTTCATGGATTTGCGGTTGATTGATCGGGCCCGTATAAATTAGAAGTCGGTACCGGATGGTTTCGGTTTCTCCGTTGGGTATACGCCAATCTTCCAGAATCTGGCGAGATGGCCCTACCCCGAATTCGCCGTCAACCCGCCAGGGCGTTGGGAACGCTTTATTTTTCGGGTTGTCAAACAGGGTGAAATGCGCCCAGTCCGACCGGCCTTTTCGTTGAATACCGACATCCAGCCATTCGCTCTTTTGGGCTTCAGCCTGCTTGTTGATCTGCCCAGAAGCATTGATGACTTCACCAGCTAACTCCTTGTTCCAGGGCATCCGGACAAATAAACCGCCCACGTAAAACTTGCCCATCGTAACGTCCGTCTGAGCCTTCCCTTTCCAGTCAAAGTCCAGCAGATAGTTCCCATCCACTTCCTGAAGGGTCCAGTTTTGCGTTTCCACTAACACCACATGGCCGGTTGAATCCAGTAGAGAATAGACCGTTTGCCAGGCAACTTGCTTCCCTTTCGCCGTGACAATTTTAGCCGAAACCCGCTTCCAGTAATCAGCCTTCCATTTCATGAAATAGTCGCGGCCATTTACCCGCTTCAACCCCCAGAATAAGCCTGTCTGATGAAGGTGATGGTTCGGGCGAAACTCAGTTACTGGTCCCTCTCCGTCAGGTGCCATAATGGGGTGAATGTAGGGCCGCTCGCCCGCTTTGGCTACCTGCGTCAGTACCAGTTGTCTGGCTTTGCCTTTGTAAATGGAAAACGACGTATCTGATTCGGTGACGATTTCAAGGCTGTTGCCGGTCAATTTTTGCCCAAAAACGGAACCGATACTGTACAGAAACAGCACAAAAATGGCGAGCGCTCTACCTAGTTGCATCAGCGTAATTCTTTGATTTTAATACTTCGATATGAAACAGATTGTCCATTGTTCTCCAGCATGATAAAGCCCTTTTCATGCGGCTTGCCTTTGTATTCCGCCATTTTGAATCCATTGATCCAGTGCTCGACCCGGTTGTCGGGATACACGCGGATCATCGCTGTGCTCCACTGCCCAATCCGCCGTTTCGAGAAAAGCGTTTGCTTCGATTCCGCTAGTCCCTTCACCGAACCCAGTGCGGTAAGATCCGTCCCCCTCGGCACATTGCCGGGCAGCATATCGTCCTGGATTTGAAATTCGAGACCCTCGGTCTTTTCCTCCGGGTTGGCCAACCCGTATTTTACGCCACTATCGGCTCCTTCCGCCAGTCTGAATTCAAATTTCAATTCAAAAGCCGCATACGGATTTTTCAAGAATACGCTTTTCTTGTCTTTCCGTTTCGACTCCTTAATCGTCAACGTACCCTGCTCAATCACCCAATCTGATTCGGGAAAGGTTGAATTTGCCGCTCCCGTTAGCCCCTGCGCCGTTTTCCCATCAAACAGCGCACTGTATCCCGCCCGTTTTTCCGCTGCTGATAAATCATTCGGGATCAGGTTCACGATGAAGATATCGTCGGGTGGGGAGGGCTTGATGTTGCTCGTTTTGATTTTGATGTTTTTAAATCGAATCTGGTGATTCCCCGGAGGAATCGGATCGTTGGGGTTATTGCTGTGCAGCTGTAAACCAATCATCCCCTTAAGTGTTTCATCATCAATCAAATGCGAAACCGGCACCCCGTTCACCCACGTACGGTTACTGGTGCCAAAGCATTCAATGCGGTAGTGGTTCCAGGCGTTGTTTTTAAAGGCCGTTTTCGACGGCAGGTTCAACTCAGTCGTATACAACCAGCCACGACGGGCTTCGTCGTAAATGCTTCCACTCCACCGCTGTGGCTTGGGGTCGACCTCCATCTGGTACCCGTGTAACCGATAATTCAGGTAATCAAGGTTACTCAAACTCCGAAACTGAATACCAGAATTATTCATCGTCGTATCGATCGACACGTCTAATTCCAGAATAAAATCACCGAACTCCTGTTCCGTACAGAGAAATCCGTTCGGCTCACCAGGAACCACCGTCCCGACAATCATGCCATCTTGCACTTCCACTTTGTGGTTGCCGTTCAGATGTTTCCAGCCCTTAAAATCGTTGCCGTTGAAAAGTATCTGCCAATCTCCTTCTGACTTCTGGGCGGTTGCAGACAACCCCAGCATAGTCAGGCCAAGCAGCATGAGTAGTTGATTTCGTATTTTTTTCATAATCAGATGATGCTCTTAGGATTGTCCCAACATTATTTCTTGGCTGTTGGTAAAGCGAACGCTACGTACTTATCACCCGACTTCGTGCGCTGTTTACCCCCACCTCCGCAGGCAATGACCACAAACTGTTTACCATTCACCTGGTAGACTGCGGGTGTTGCAATGCCGGCTGCGGGAATCTTTACTTCCCAAAGCAATTCGCCCGTCTTCTTATCGAATGCCCGAAACATTTCGTCGCGTGTAGCGGCAATGAAGACCAATCCCCCCGCTGTCACGACCGATCCTCCGAAGTTTTCACTACCTGAGTGGATGCCTTTGGCTTTCATTTCAGGATAATCACCGAGAGGCTGTTTCCAGAGTTCTTTGCCTGTATTCAGATCGACAGCGGACAAATGACCCCAGGGGGTCTTCACGGCGGGAAAACCTTCTTTGGTCAGGAATTTTCCAATGCCATACGGTCCCCCGGCAAAGCTGTAAGGCGTTCTGAAATGCTCTGGCTCTTCCTTCGTATTCAGATCTTTGAAGGGCTGATCTTTAATTTTGTCCAGATTCAAAATGAAGGAAGCCAGCGCGGTTTTCTGCTCGGCACTCAGGTGGCTAAATGGCGGCATATTGTTCCGTCCCGACGTAATCAGGCTTTTAAAAGATGCCTCATCATATTTCTGTCCGGGTCTCAAATTGCTGTTTTCGGCAATGCCTACCAGCGATGGATTAGCCGTTAACGCCTTGTTCGTTTCGCCTGCCCGTCTATCTTTCCCGTGGCAACCGCTGCAATTCTGTTGATACAGCATCTGGCCAGCCTCGAAGTTGGTTTGTTTGGCAATAGTTTCGCCTTTTTTGACCTCCTGCATTTTCATCACCCAGGGCGATTCATTGGCGTTGATGTACATGATGCCCGACGTTGGGTCAAAGGTTGGCCCGCCCCACTCCGCTCCGCCGTTCCAGCCCGGACTTTCAATCGTGCCTTGTAGCGACGGTGGATTCCACATGTTATCCGTCTTATACGACCGGAATTTTTTCAGAATATCCTGATAGGATGAATCGGGAATACCTTCTTTCAACAGATCGGCTTCGGTAAGTTGCTGCCGAACAAAAGGTTTGAAAAAAGAGGGTATGGGTTGCGTTGGCGAGGTCCATTCACCGGCCAGTTCCGATTTAGGAACCGGAATCTCGTTGATCGGGTGGATGGGTTCGCCCGTTTCCCGGTTGAACATAAAGATGAATCCCTGCTTGGTAATCTGAACAACGGCATCCACGGGTTTACCATCCTTTTTCACCGTCACCAGAATGGGGTGCGCGGCATGATCCCAGTCCCACAGATCATGGTGAACGGTCTGGAAATGCCATTTCAGTTTACCCGTAGCCGCATCCAGCGCCAAAACCGAATTAGCGTATAGGTTGTCTCCTTTGCGATTACCGCCGTAAAAATCAGGAGTTGCAGAACCGGTACCGGCAAAAACCAGCCCTCGTTTTTCGTCCAGACTAAAACCACCCCAGGCATTGGCCCCACCCACGTATTTGTAGGCACCTGGACTCTGCCACGTTTCATAGCCTGGCTCACCCGGATGCGGGATCGTATGAAAAATCCACTTCCGCTTACCCGTATGCACATCAAACGCCCGAATATGACCCGGTGCCGCTTCGGCGGCTTCGGCCAGCCGCGACCCCATGATGATCAGGTTCTTGTAAATAATGCCGGGACTGGTATTTGAAATATGTAGATCGTGTGCATTTTCCATGTCCAGATCGTCGTGCAAGTCAATATGCCCATTCGTACCAAAGGTTGGGATCACTTTGCCCGTCAGCGCATTGATGCAATACAGCATATGTCCCCCTCCTGGCGTATAGAGAATCCGCTGGTCATCCTTCCCACCGTTGTAATAGGTTACACCCCGGCAAATTTTCGTGGAAGGGCCAAAAGGGCCACGACCTGCATTCTTTCCTTTTTCGGGAATACTGCCCGGATCATATACCCATTTTACTTTTCCCGTTGCGGCATCCAAGGCAAACAGCTTCAACTGCGGGTTCAGGCCATACATGATCCCATTGACAATAATGGGATTGGTTTTCATATCGGTCGTATTGGTTGGGGAAGCTTCACCCGACGCATACTCCCAGGCTACCTGCAGATTTTTTACGTTGCTGGTATTAATCTGATCCAACGACGAGTATTTGATATTCTCACTTCCTCCCCCGTAAACCGTCCAGTCCGAATACGGTTTATCTACAGTTCGATTATCCCGGAAGGCCGCTGACCCGACCAGAAGACTCGTGGCTATGGACAGGGAAGCTATCCCAAAAAGCTTATTTCGGCGTCTACCTAGTTGCATTTTTTTCATGGTTGATTATTTTTTGACATGAGAAAAGCCGGGGCTACTTTTTTAAGTAGCCCTGGAAACGTGTATGTGTGCTGAATTAATAGCCTGGATTTTGGGTCAGTACCGACTTGCCATCTTTAACAGAAATGTCGATTTGACGCTGAGGAATTGGCCAAATCTCATGCTGGCCTACATTAAAGACTTTCCCCTTGTTATAAGGTAAAATCGTCCCTTCTACCGCGAGGTAATTGTTCATCACTGGGCCGACGATGCCCCAACGAACGAGTTCAAAAAAGCGAATGCCTTCCATCGCAAATTCAAGCCGACTTTCATACCGAATCGCATTGAGCGCGTAGTCTTTGGTCGGAAACGTTGTGGGATAAGGCTCGACTTTATAATTAGCCGCTGGGGTTCCATCCGCAAACCGAACTACATTCGAGTTTTTAGCCCGATTTCGGATCACATTGATTAGGGTTGTAGCGTTTTGCAACGAGCCGACCTCCGCTTCACATTCGGCGAGCCAAACGATCACGTTACTGAGCTTAAATAATCGGTAGTTATTAGCATTGGGAAATACCCGAACACCAGTCGTATTGGATAAGGCGCCCTGTTCCGATTTGAGGAACATGTTCTTCTTGTTGTTATAAGGACCAGCATTACTGGGGTCCCGAACCCAGGAGAGTCCCTGATGAATCCCCCAATCCAGAAAGGGTACGCCAGGTCTGCCTACGGTATGATCCAGGCGTGGATCAACTGGACCTTTGTACAATACGGATGATCCATTGGTGGCAAACGGTAGAATATCATCCGCCGAATAGGTATCATCCAGTAAGGGAAGACCATCTGCACTAACCCGATAGGCACTAACTAAGCTGTGAGTTGGTAAATAAAAGCCACTTGATCCAATAAAACTTGGGCCACAGATCGACTCGCCAAGACCAGCGTTTGGCGAGTTGGGAAAACCATCATTGACCGCGTATTGAATTTCAAAAATAGACTCCGCGTTATTGATGGTTTTGATCATATAATTCTGTTCATAGCTCGGCATTAAACTGAAGCCGCCATTGCTGTATACGTCCTGAAGCAGGTCTTTGGCTAACTGGAATTTCTTCTGAAACATATAGATCCGGGCCAGATAGGTTTTAGCCGCCCATTGAGTGGCCCTCCCTTTATCGGACCAACGGGACGGTAAGGCATTGGCCGCCATCTTAAAGTCGGCTTCCATCTCCGGCCACAGCACATGGTCGTTTGGTACAACCGTTGGATTCGTGGTGTTTTCATCGATATACGGGACTTTTCCGTGCACTTTGGTCAGCTCGAAATAGTAATGAGCCCGCAGGAATCGCGCCTGTCCCTCAACCAGTTTTTTTTCAGCATCGGTCATGTCGGTGGCCGACTTTAGTGCCTTCAATACGTCATTACAGCGCACCACGCCATCATAAAGGGGAGTCCAGTGCTGGGACACGTACAGATTCTGGGCGTCGGAGAAAAAACCTTCGACGGCATTGATCGCGTTTTGATCACCTGAGTTCGAGCCTTTGTAGGCATCGTCAGAAGAAACACCCCCAAATACCCAGTTGGTTACGGCGCTCGCCCAGCCATCGCCGACAGTCCCGTTGACCCCATCGATATCGGCATACGCACCCGTTAGCAACAGATTGACGCCCTGTTTGTTGGTCAGCGATTCATAAAACGTCTGGCCTTTGGGTTTAATCTCTAAAAAATCCCCCGTGCAGGCACCAAGCAGCACCGTCAGGATTATAAATAACTTATTTTTCATGGCTAGTTCGGTTTTAGGAATTAGAAATTCAGGTTCAGGCCCAACATAAAGATCTGAGGGGTTGGATATACCGTGGTATCGACGCCCTTGTTGCCGTCGTTTGGCTCGGTGATCTCGGGATTTAAACCTGAATACTTTGTGATCGTAAACAAATTGGTCGATTGGAAGTAGGCTCGCAGGCGATCCACTTTCAGTTTTTTAGTCAGTTCGGCGGGTAGTGTGTAGCCAATCTGAAAATCCTTCATGCGCAAATAGGCACCACTTTCCACGAAGAACGTCGACGGCTTTTGCATGTTTGCATCATCGGTCAGCGTCATCGGCAGCGTAATTTTATTCCCATTGGCGTAGCGTTCCGGCGTCCAGGACTCATACAACCGACGCTTCAGGTAGTTGCCTTCGTTTCGGGTAAAGAGCAGTTCCCGATTGAAGTAGTTAATAATCTTATTGCCGGTAACTCCCTGAAAAAACATCGTCATGTCGAAGTTCTTGTAATTGAGTGCCAGGTTCAGACCGTAGGTGAGCGTCGGGTGGGGCGAGCCGATAAAGGTGCGGTCAGCGGTGGTGATTTTTCCATCGCCGTTGATATCCCGGAACTTGAGTACACCGGGTCGGCTGTAGGTATCCCGACCATTGATATCTGGATTATACTTGGGTGCCGCACTCACTTCTTCCTGGGTATTGAAGATGCCGTCTACGATATAGCCATAAAAAGAAGAGATGGGTTGTCCTGCTGTCGTAGCGGTATATACGTCGTTCTGTAAGGTGTTGCCGTACCGAATTTCGTTGGGATTTCCATTCAAGCGAACGACCGTGTTTTTATAGTGCGACAGGTTGGCCCCGATGTTAAAATTGAGGTCTTTTCCGATCTTGTTTCGATAGCTTAAAATCACATCGATCCCGTTGTTGCGCATTTCACCGACATTGATGGACGGTAATACCACAGCTCCCCAGGTATCGGGCCGGGAGTCAGGATAGAGCATGTTCGTCGTCCGGCGATTGTAAATGTCGATGTTCGCTTCAAACTTGTTGTTCAAGAGCACCACGTCCAGCCCAAGGTTCGTGGTTGTAGACGACTCCCATTGGCCCGCTGGATTTCCGATTGAATAGAGGTGCAGGCCCGCATCCGACTTGGTACTGCTGGTTCCTGAAATGTTGTAGTAGGATTCAGCACCGGCCGCCCTGTAGGTCGTATACGAATTGTAGTTCCCTACGTTATCATTGCCATTCTGGCCCCAGCCCGCCCGGATTTTCAGATCACTCAGCCAGCTTACATTCTTTAAAAAGGGTTCTTCGACAATGCGCCAACCCGCTGAAAAAGCCGGGAAGGTTCCCCACCGATTGGCCGCTGCAAACCGGGAGGAGGCATCCCGCCGAGCAGTCGCTTCAAACAGGTATTTACCCTTATAGTCGTAGTTAACCCGGGCGAAGTAGGAAAAGAGCGCCCACTCATCAAACGTACCCGTATTGGAGACGTCCTTTTGACCAGCGTCGAGCACCATATAATCCAGATCGGTAAAGGGGAAGGTCGACCGGGTGGCGGTGAAAATCTGGTTATTATTTCGAATAGCCTCGACGCCTGCTAACACGTTAACCGTATGAACGTTCCGAAACGTTTTGTTAAAATTCAGGGTATTGGTCCAGTTGTATTGGAAGATATCCTGCTGTGATTCGGTGAGTACGTTGTTGTTGGTGGTCTGGGTCCATTCGGGATCAGCCAGCGTTCGGATTTTAGCTCTGGTGGTATTGTAATCGATACCGATTAAGCTCTTTACATACAAATTGGGCGTAAAATCAATCTGGGCGTATACACTTCCCATAAGCCGCATTTGCCGATTAATATTGTCTTTGGCCCGATACAGCAGCGCTACCGGATTTACGCCATTTCCCGTTCCGGCGGCTTTGGTGCCCGCGAAGTTGCCCCGAATATCATAAACGGGTATCAAGGGATTCTGGCGAATGGCATAAGCCACCGCAGAACCAGCATTACTCGTGCCCGTATTAATGTAGCCTAGTCGATCGGATAAGGTGGCTCCAATCGTTTGGCCAATTTTAAGCCACTTGGTGACGGTGAAATCTGAATTTGCCCGAAGCGAGTATCGATTGAAACCAGTATAATTGATAATCCCTTTTTGGTTCAAATAACCTGCAGAAACGGCAAAATTGCTTTTTTCCCCTCCACCCGAAACGGATAAATTATATTCCTGAATGGGGGCAACGGAGGTCGATTCCTTGAACCAGTTGGTGCCTTCTTTATTTGCTTTGGTAATCCCATTGTATGGGGTTGGGTACGAATAGGTGCTTTCATCCACCTGACTGGCCATTGCCCCTGCCGGGATAATGTAATCGGGAATAACCGGTGTTGGGCCATTGCCAAATTGAGCATCGGCCCAACCGGGCCCACCCACGGTTAATCCGTTGTTTCGTTTGCGCTGCCAGAGAAGCTCACCTAATTCCTGAGAATTCATCATGTCGAGATGATTGGCTGCCTGTTGCACACCGTAGCGAGCGTCGAAACTTAGCTTTAAGGTTCCCTTTTTGCCTCGTTTAGTCGTTACCACAATAACCCCATTGGCCCCTCGTGATCCGTAAATCGCAGCCGCTGATGCATCTTTAAGTACGGTCATCGACTCCACATCGTTGGGATTGATACCCATCAGCCCGGTGTTGGTTGGCACCCCATCGACAATATATAAAGGGTCATTGTTATTAATGGAACCAATACCCCGTACCCGAACGGTGGAATTCCCCCCTGGTTCACTGTTGGTAACCACCGTGACCCCCGCCACGCGTCCCTGAAGCCGGGCTGCGGCATCGCCAGTCGGTACGGCGCGAAGCTCTTTTTCACTAACCGCAGAAACAGCGCCCGTGAGCGTCTCCTTTTTCTGCACACCGTAGCCGACAACGACGACTTCGCTCAATGATTTACTTTCGGCAACCAGGCGGACAGCGAAGGACGTTTTATTCCCAATTTCGACTTCCTGCGCTATATAGCCCACAAAACTGAACACCAGAACACCCTTATTATCAGGCACGTTGAATGAAAACGCTCCATCAGCATTAGTAGTTGTTCCACGCTGCGTACCTTTAAGCACCACACTAACGCCAGGCAAAAGCTCACCTTTTTCATCGGCAACGGTACCGGTTAACGCCACATCGGCAAGGGCGGTTGCTTTCGATAAACGTGCCGCATCATTGTCGATGGTTCGATTGCTGTGTCCTGGTTCTCGTTTGAGAACAATAAACTCGCCATCGATCTCATAATTGATATTGAGCGGTTTAAGAATCCGATCTAAAACAGTCGACAGCTTTTCCTTGTTGGCCACCAGGGAGACCCGTTGATCCATGGCGATGAGTTTGGGAACATAGGTAAACCGGATCTTGGCCTCTTTCGAGATCTGATCCAGCACCAGCCCTAACTCCTTGTTTTTGATGTTCATTGACACCGGGCGGTTCAACAATTCCTGGGCAAAGCTGGGGCGAGCGACGCTGAAGTTGGTAAAGATCAAAATCAGCAAGACATGGGTGCCTGTGACCTTCATAACTTTGGTCAATAAGGGTAAGGAATTATAAAATAATTGCATAGATTTACTCCGTTTTGGTTCATGTATTGGAATTACTGGGCAAAACAATCCCCGACCTGCTGGAAACAGGTTTGTTAGCGGATAACACTAGGGGGAATTGCCGGTAATGCGGACACATTACCGGTATTTTTATTTTTAGGGGAGCTGGTTACGAATTACCCATAGGCAGCGAGGAGTTGGTTAGGGTTAAAAGGTTAGTAGGAATTATTCGGGTGAACAGCCTTTTCCGGTCACAACAATTTTTGTCCCCCACACTTCATAGGTCGCATCGATTGTCCGGCAGATAATATCTAATTTTTTAAATAAGGGCTCATCGCCTAGTTGAGCCGTCAGATTACAGTTTTCAACGGTCTGTTTGTTATAGACAATCGTGACCCCATACGATTGCTCCAAGGTGGAAAATACATCGTTGATAGCGGCACTGTGGAAATTGAAACCGGGGAACTTCTCGGGTTTATGCAGAATGTCCGGCTTAGCAACAATGCTCTTGGTCAGCTGTTCCTGTGCTGGATCATAGGTTGCCTGCTGATTGGCGGTGAGCACGATTGTTTCCGCTGCTTTTTGCGTTTCTGGTTTTTGGTACTGTTCAAGGGTAAATACTTTTACTTTTCCCGATTTGACAATAACGCTAATCCCAATGGCGCTCTGGGCGCTGTTGACCGTAAAGCGCGTACCAACAACCTGCGTCACTACGTTGTTGGCAAAGACCAGAAAGGGTTTCGAATCGTTTTTCACAACCTCAAAATAACCCTGTCCCGATAGGTAAACTTTCCGCTGCTGGCCGGTAAAGTCCTTTTCATAACTCAGTTTCGAATTCGGACTTAACAGGACGCTGCTCCCATCTGGTAACTGAACACGTTGCGGAGTTCTGGTTGGATTAGCTTTCTCCACGAGGGGAACGCTTACCTGAGCGACCTGCTTTTCGTAGGTGGGCGGTAAATTATTCGATCCACGACTCGCCATATACCACCAAACCATTCCGACCAGGGCTATGGTTGCAGCGATCGATAGCCAGTGGGTTGATACGTTCCGGTAAACGGTTTTAAATACCGATGGACTAGCAAGCTCAGTCTGTTCGATCTGATCAAAAATTGTGGCCTTCATCCGCTGCCCCTGCTCAAAACTGGGACTTTCACCTAACGATTCCATCGCCAACAGTAACGCTCGGGCCCTAGTTACATCCGTTTTTTTATCGGGGTAAATCGTGAGGAAATTAGTCCAGAACTGCCCCATTTCGTCATCGGGGGAGAGGACCCAACGGCGAAAATGATCGTCCTGGATGAAATCTTCCGGTGTATAGTGTAGATAGGCAGTCACTGGACTTTACTGGGAAAAAAGTAAATAATATTGCTTTTATATAGTAGTGGGGAAAAATCGAAAAGTGTCCCCTCCCAAAATCAATATTTTTTTATAAAATTCTATCATTTCAATATATCTCATTGATAATCAATACAATAAACTTAATTATTCACCTTTAGCTTTCGTTGAATCAGGAGTGGTCTTTACTCGGCTCAGCAACAGACGAGCCTGCGTACCCCAGGCACCGATAAACACATCGTCGATACCATCACCATTTAAGTCTCCCAACGCCATTCCCCAGTGACGGCCAACGGTTAAGCTGGGCACAACTTCGGTTGTCACATCCTTGAATTGGCCATTACCCTCATTTTGCCAGGCCCGAACCTGCAACGGAACAAAACCCGGAACCTGAATGGCCCCAACGAGAATATCTGGCCGACCATCCCGATTAAAGTCGACGATAGTACCTCCCCAACTGGAAAATCGATTTTCAGGTAAATGAGATTTTGTCTGATCGTTAAATCGACCGTTGCCGTCGTTGATGAGCAACCGAACCTGCGGGTCTTTATCCCATCCGTGATTGTTGCTGGTCAGGTTAAAAAATAATAGATCAGGTTTCTTATCGCCGTTCACATCAACAATCTGTACCATTCGCGTTTCCATCGGTACGAGCAACTCCAGCCGATCAGAGGCATCGGAGAAATGACCCTGGCCATCATTGAGCAGTAATCGGCTGGGGGGCGTTTCGTTCGCGATAATCATATCTAGATCACCATCCCCATCCAGATCAGCTAGTTTAATATCTTGCGTGTCGTCATTGTCTTTGGGCATGTGTGTGGTTGTCGCGTCGATAAAGTAACCTGGGCGTTTTGCATCATTGAGCCAAAGAAAATCCTGGCCCGAAGCCCGTTCTTTTTTACCCGGCCGTTCTTCCCCCGAATTACCGACGAGAATATCCGGCAGGCCATCGTTATTGACATCAGCAACCGCCAGGGCATTGCCCTCACTTTTAGCGGGAAGTCTATCGGTCACCTCGGTAAATGTACCGCCAGGACCACCATAAAATAGTTGATGCGCATGATCATCCTCGGCCACAAAAACTACATCGGCATAGCCATCCTTATTAAAATCAGCACTCAATACATGTTCACTGTCATGACGAACGGTACCGAAGGCTGCTTTTTTCCAGGTGAGTTTTCCTTTTCCATCATTCAGATAAAGCCTGTTTGCCCCCATTTCAACGGCAATAACTACGTCCAGATCACCGTCTTTATCGACGTCTACGAATGTGGCATCTAAAGCGTGTAGATCAGGGTCCTGCGGCACATGCGAAGAGGTAGCGTCCGCGTAGGTTGGGGTAGCATCCCCATAAACAAAGGCATAAAACGGATGTTGTGCATTCACGGCCTTTCCTGTCACTACGATGACAATAACAGAAAATGTGAATGTCTGAAGTACTCTTGCCCAATAGGCAGACAATGTTGAATTACGCTTCATAATGATCAATGTGATTAAAGGTAAACTTCTTTAACCCAGGTGTCCTCAAGCAACATTTTGCAGGTTTGGTAATCTTCCAGGAAGAAACGGAGCACTCTTCCTGGAAGCTAAACCGACTGTTGTAATGCCAATTGCCCTCCGCTGTCTAATTCGCCCGGAATTGGTTGCGTCTGCCAAGCTGTCCGACCTGACTTACCACGTTATCCTTAACAGTAATTCCCCCAAATGCCCACTTATTGACTGGGTGGTCAAATCTATCCGACGTGGCCGGATTCGTAAAGTGGCAATGAGTAGTTGACGGGTTTGATAAGTAGTTGTAGGACAATGGGACGATTTTTTATAAAAATGCCCCATTGTCGTGGGAAGAATAATTGAGGAGAAGAGCCTTTAGAAGTCGACATACACCTGCCTAAAAAACAAAATCCTTTTCACTTCGCGTTAAGGTCCTATAGGATTCAAAGCAAATCGGTGCGCTTTGATTTCATTAACTTTGGACTATGAATAAGGTAAAATCAATTAATCCCTCAGATTTCAATGCGGAACTGAAGTTAACGGGCTTCAAAGCCTACTCTGTAGACGACAAGTCGGCTGGCCACAGCTATAATCGCAAAGACTTTTACAAAATAAGCCTCAATACCGGGCAGTATAGTTTTCATTATGCCGACCGAAGCTTTGAAACTCAGGACACCATTTTGTTTTTTGGGAATCCGCGCATTCCCTATTCGTGTGAGGTCATTTCCCAAACCGACGGTTATGCCTGTCTATTCACTGAGGATTTTCTAAAATTGAGCGATCGCTCAGAAAGTTTACTCCACTCACCCCTATTTAAACTAGGTGGTACACCGATCTTACAATTAAATCCAGGTCAAAAAGCCTCGATTGCTGCGATCTATCAAAAAATGATTGCGGAGCAGGATGCCGACTATCTATATAAGGATGAGTTAATTCGAAACTACATTAGCCTACTCATTCACGAGGCATTAAAAATGCAGCCTTCGGAAAACACCCCAGAACATAAAAATGCCGCTGTGCGAATTACCTCGGTGTTTCTGGAGTTGCTGGAACGGCAATTTCCCATCGAAAACCCTGACCGTCCACTTCAATTAAAAACAGCACAGGATTTTGCTCAACAATTAGCCGTTCATGTCAATCACCTGAACAGCTCAGTGAAAGCGGTGACTGGCAAACCGACCACTGACCATATTGCTGATCGTATTATCAGCGAAGCCAAAGCCCTTCTGCAACATACCGATTGGAACATTGCCGATATTGCCTACGCGCTGGGCTTTGACTACCCTACCTATTTCAATAACTTCTTTAAAAAGAAAACAGGCCACACCCCTAAGTCGATTAGAACTGCCTCTCTTTGATTTTCTTAGTTTTTACGTTGATTTCCTTTATTTCTCTCTTGAGCTGGTAGTGACCTTTGTTTTCATAACTGAGGGCGAAATAGAAACTACCATGAATAACCAAAAAGTTTGGCTCATCACTGGCGCAGGGCGCGGTATGGGTGTCGATATTGCTAAGGCCGCCCTGAGAGCTGGTCATCGAGTTGTAGCCACTGGTCGCAACCCGGATCGGGTAAAGCAGGCACTAGGAGACTCCCAGGATTTGTTGGTTGTCAAACTTGACGTGACCAAGCTACCAGACGCAGAAGCTGCCGTTAAGGCTGGTATAGACCAATTTGGAACCATCGATGTACTGGTCAATAATGCAGCCAGTTTTTATGCTGGCTTCTTTGAAGAGTTGACCCCCGAGCAAATGGCCAACCAGCTACTGACTAGCCTGATTGGCCCCATGAATGTTACCCGAGCCGTACTTCCCGTCATGCGCAGCCAGCGCTCTGGTTTGGTGATCACGATATCATCGACGGCTGGTCTTACGGGCTTTTCATTCGGAACGGCTTATGCGGCTTCAAAGTTTGGTTTAGAGGGCTGGATGCAATCCTTGCAAGCCGAGATCGAGCCCTTTGGGATTCAGACGATCACTGTCAATCCAGGCTTTTTTCGTACAGAATTGCTTACAGAGGAATCAACCCAATTCGCTGAGCTGTCCATTGCCGATTATGATGAGCGCAGAATTCAACAAGTTCAATTCTGGAAAGAGTATCATGGCCAACAATCCGGCGATCCAGCCAAACTTGCCCAGGCATTGATTACCCTCACTAATTTAGAAGAACCACCCCGTCGCTTCCTGGCCGGAGCCGATGCCATAAAGACGGCCGAAGAAGTGGCAACAAAGCTTCAGCAGGATCTGGATGCTTACAGGGAATTATCGTCTTCTCTAGACTACTAGCAGCCTGGCTAGCTTTTTCCACCTTATTTATGGCTAAAGCTTTCACTTGGTGAGACATCAAATGAAAGCTTTACGTCAAAACAATCGAAGCAAGGCTTCCTTGCGACTACGGGATACGTTAACCACCGAACTATCACTCATGATTAGATACCCGCCTTCGCCCCGGACATATTTAGTCACTTCGTTAATATTGACAATATAAGAATGGTGAACGCGGACGAAATAGGGGAATTCCCGGAGCTGCTCTTCGATTGCTTTAAGGGTACGGGAGGCAATAACTTTCTGTTTATTTTTCAGTAGTAAGTAGGTGTAGTTATCATCGGCTTCGCAATAAACGATTTGGTCTACCGGGATAAATTCAAAGCCTTCGACGGTAGGAATGGCAATATTCCGGAAACCGCTGTTTTTCTGTTGAAGGCGATCAAAAAGCATCTCAAACTGCTCTGAGGAGGGTAATTTCTTTTGCCGTTTAACCTTGTCAACGGCCACCATCAATTCATTGGGGTCAATTGGTTTTAGAAGATAATCCAGTGCGCTAAGATGGATCGCTTTAATCGCATACTGGTCATAACTTGTAGTAAAAATTACCGAAAACGAAACTTCACCCAGTTGTTCCAGAAGCTGAAATCCAGTTGTTCCCGGCATCTGAATATCCAGAAAAATAACATCCGGCTTTGCCTGTTCAATGGCTACAATCGCTGTTTTGGCGGATCGACAGGTCTGAAGGATGGTCACGTCGGGGCAGTATTCTGATAACAGGATACTGAGTGTATCCAGGCAATGGGCTTCATCGTCGATCAATATCGCGTTAATCATAGATAACTGGTAATGTAAGGATGACCTCCGTACCACATGGAGCACCATTCATGTCAACAAGATCATTGATAACCACCGAAGGACTCTGTGAGGCAGACTCCAGTGCCAGCTCAATTCGTTTCGACGTAATCCCTAACCCCATTGGCTTATAGTTCGTATCTGCTTTCTCAGGAATCGTATTCGTTTTTTGACGGCCAATTCCATTATCGGTGATTTTGATACTGATGAACCCGTTTTCCCCAGACAAGTCAATCTCTAGTTGGCCTCTTTCCTCCTTGTGCATCAATCCATGCCAGATTGCATTTTCGACGTAAGGCTGGATAATCAGCGGGGGCACCTTCAACACTGAAACGTCAAGATCATCCGGCACTGTGATGGAATAAGTAAAATGATCGTCAAAACGCAGTACTTCCAGGCTCAGATAGAGTTTTAGCGATTCTAGTTCCTGCTCCAGCGTGATGAGCTTATTCTGCGAATTTTGCAGGATCATTCGCACGAGCCTCGAAAACTTAGTCAGGTAGAGCGAGGCTTGCGATTTGTTATTTTGTAGAATGAATCGGTTGATTGAATTCAGGGAATTGAACAGAAAATGGGGATTCATCTGCGTTCGAAGAACCTGCATTTCCAGTTCACCCAATTGCTTTTTTGTTTCGAGTTTTTGCATTTGGAGCTCCGTCTCGGCCAGTTCCCGAAGGTGCTTCTCCTCTCGTCTTTTCAATAATATATTTCGGATCAGTACGACACCGATGAGCGCGATTGCTAGCAGCCCGATAAACAGGAATTGGCGTTGCTGCGCCGTTTGCTTCAGTTCCTCCTGCTGCAACTGTTTCTGCTTATTTAACAGTGCAATGTTTAACTGTGCCTGCTCCCGTTCGTAGGAGGTTTTATAAAAAGCCAGTTTGCGGGCCGACAAATCAATCCCGATCTCATTGTTGAGCGTCGTATATTCTTTAAGGTGCCAATAAGCACGATCATTCTGCTTTAGCTGATCGAATAGCTGGAATAGCAATTGATGTGCGTCCCGAAGATATTGCCTGGCTCCCGACTCTTTTGCATACGTCAGAAGCTCATTTGTGGTTTTAATCGATTTGTTGACTTCGCCCGTCTCCTTATACGTTTTGCCTAATTCCAGCAAGACCCGCATGACCCAGTTGCGGTTGTTATCTTGTTTAAAATCGGTAAGCGCCAGGTTTAGATAAGCTAAAGCAGTATCGTATTTTTTCAATTTCAAGTATAATCCACCCAGAAGTGCGTACGCTTTAGTCAACGTTTTTTTTGGCAAATCACGACTCTCTTTTATGTGCAACTGGTAGTAATACTGGGCAGAATCATACCTCGCTTGTAGATAATAGGTTTCACCGATTTTAAGGTAGGTTCCTAGTTTAAGTCGTTGACTGATTTTTCGGTAATAATCTCGGGCAGTTTCATAATCGCCGACATCGGCATATAATTGGCCTAAGGAAAAATAAGCCTCATTGCGGTTGAATTTCAGGGCTTTTAAGCTGTATTGAAACGCTGGTTCGTAATTTCCCCGTTCTTCTTCTAGCAGCGCCAAGCGGCCGTATGTCCTGCCGAGTGCTGTTGAATCATTGAATCGGCTGAAATAAATAATTGCCTGATTAAAGGCTTCAATGGCCGGATCAAATTTGCTTTGTGCCCAAATCGACTGGCCAAGCAAAGAATAGGCTTTAGCGAGTCGTTTTTGGGCATGGACTTTCGTAAATAGAGAAATGGACGTCAGGCTCCTTTTTTCCATGTCAACGAAATTCCCAATTTCATAATCTATGGCAGCCAGGTTAGTTAAAGCGTCGCCTACACCTACTTCATAGTTACTTTTTGTGGACGCTTCGAAAGCCTGAAAAGCCCGAGCTTTTGATGAATCAAGGTTACGAACGTTCCAAAAAGCTTCACTTAGCCCATTAAGTGCATTAATATGAGCTGTGCCGTGAAGAGTCGGTAATATCTTTTTTAAGCTATCAGCTGATTGAGCAAATAGTAATCCTGGGCAGAAAAGGGCTGCCAGAAGGAAAAGAAACCGATAATAGAACTGTACGGCCATATGAATACGATAAATGAAATTACAGCTAATTTGATTTTAGATAATCAAACGTATAAGGTTTTCCCTCTATCATTGAGTTGGATGCAGTCCTGATGGGTAGCCTGCGGTTTTAAAAGGGTAGTTAGAAAGAAAGATGTCAGGTAAGTTCTAAATAAAAATGGATTACTTTCTGGCAGGAATAACGAGGTTTGTTATGATCAATTCAACATCAGGTTGATTCTTTAACAAAACACCGCTTAATGCGGCTCAATTAAATATGGCCAATTTCGCAAATGTCAAGTAAGTAACCCACGGGCAACTTTGCTCTAAAATTGATCAGAAATACTAGTTAAATTATGACCTTAGAAGTTATTATACAGCTGGTTATAAACGTATCATTTTAAACTAAACACTCGATTGGCGGTTAAATGTAGATGACATAGTTGCCGAAAATTCACCACCCTATGCAAACCAAGCTCGTTTCAAGACTACTCACATTCGCTCTGGTAGCTGGCTGTCTGCTTGCCTGCAATTCGGCCGAAAAATCAACCACTGAGTCACCAACCGATTCGACGACTAGCGTAACCAAATCAGATACGGTAATGAATACTGAGTCTGTTATGGAACACCCTAATCCACCACCGGCTAAGTAGTCCATTAGGATTTGACGACTCGCAGGCTGATCAACTGAAAGCCCAAGTGAAAACCACTGCTTGTTGAGCTGTAATTCAAAAGTTGATCTGAAAGCAAACGCTGTTCCCGCTCCGGCGGTGGTCTGGCATTCCGACCGGCCGGTGCGACCCAGTCAAACTAGGCGGTTGATTGGATCACGTTAATCGACGAAGTTTATAGCGTACTCAAAATCCTTGGTTAACGAATGTCAATACTTAGGGGTGGGCGTTAACCCAAACTTCACCGTCCGTAAAGATCTCTTTCTTCCAGATTGGAACCGTTTGTTTAATCGTGTCAATTATGTAGCGGCAGGCCTCGAACGCGTCGGCACGATGAGCAGAAGCAATCCCAATTAAAACGGCTAATTCACCAGTACGCAATGTACCGGTTCGATGGATAATCGTATAGCGAAGAATGGGCCATTGGCGATGCGCTTCATCGGCGATTTTCTGCATTTCACTTATGGCCATTCGGTCGTATGCTTCGTATTCAAGGCGATCAACAGGGCGTTTTTTTGTATTGTCACGCACAACGCCCAGGAAAAGATCGATTGCCCCTGCTTGCTCAGTTTGCAGGTTTTGCAAGGCGGAGGCAACATCAATTGGTTCAGTCGTAATCGCAATCATAGAACTGCTTTTAACGTAGTAAGTGAATAAGTCATCAGTAGCGTAGGTAAGCAAAAGGATACCTCGGCTACTCGGCAGCGGAACGCGATTTACCCACCACTAACCGGAGGGATAAGGGCAATTTCATCTTTGCTGGTAAGTAAGTGGTCTCTTTCTGCGTATTCGCCGTTAACAGCGACTAATAGTGACTTGATATCCGCCAATTTGGGATAGTGCTGATATAGTTGGTCTAGTAAATCCTGGACACGAGCCTCCTGATCAACAGACATTGAAAGTAATGACTGACCAGTGAGGTCACGGGTAATGCCAAACAAAAGCACTGAAACGGGGCTATTCATACGGATTCGTAAAAGAAAAAAGACGTTAACTGTATTAGCAGATAAGACTACCCACCAATGGTCGCCATTGATTCGCTAATCGAGCCGCCGAACCGCAGGCTTCGGTTTTGTTCGGCGTCAAAACCGTTTACGGGACGATGGGCGAAGGCGTGCAAAAAAGCGTCAGTTAGTATATCATCTGATGAACCACTTCGTAGCAACGCACGAACATCGAGAACTCCGTCGTCATACAGACAGGTTTTAAGTGTACCCTGAGCCGTTAGCCGAATACGATTACAGGTGCCACAGAACGTTCGGCTAAAAGCCGCAATCACCCCGATTGTGCCCTGATGGCCAGGGATCTGATACGTTGTCGACGTGGAGAAGGGTAAGCCAGGCTGTTTTTGCATACCTGGAAAGTGTTCCTGTAGCTCGTCCACAATTCGACGGTACGTCCAGTTCAGAACAGGGTAATGACTCCCTCCCCCATTGAAGGGCATTTCCTCGATAAATCGAACATCCACCGGTAAGGAGCGAGTCAGGTTAGCCAGCGGAATTAAATCCTGGGTGTTTTGTCCATCCATCACCACCGCATTGATCTTCGTTTCAATCCCAGCCTTTAGTAATAAGTCAAGGGTTTTTAAAACAGCTGGCAACTCATCCCGACGGGTAATTTTCTTAAATCGGTCCCGGTCCAACGTGTCCAGGCTCAAATTGACCGATCGGACGCCCAATGCGGCCAAATCTGCGACATGGGGGGCAGTTAACACCCCGTTGGTTGTGAGCGATAGCTCCTGTATTCCCTCAATCCCTGACAGCCGATGCAGAAAATCCATCAGGCCTGCCCGGACAAATGGCTCTCCACCCGTAATACGGACTTTAGAAACACCCAATCGAGCCAGTACCCGGACGACCCGCTCCATCTCCTCATACGACAGTACCTGCTGTTTGGGAAGATACTTAATACCCTCCGCGGGCATGCAGTAAAAACACCGAAGATTACACCGGTCCGTTACGGCCAGCCGAAGGTAGGATATGGGGCGGTTGTGATTATCAAAGATCATGTATGAGCGGTTGGTAACGAACAAACTAAAAAAGCAAAGAGCCGGAACTGATCAACCAGTTTCCGGCTCCAGTGCGTAAATAGTCACTAGGATTAGATCCGTTTATCCAATTGGGGCTTAAACGGCTGATTATATTGTCGTTTACCGGTCGTTTTATACAACGCATTGGCTACCGCGCCAAAGACAGGGGGGAAAGGCGGCTCCCCTAAGCCCGTTGGGTCGAGGTCATTTTCAACAAAGTGAACCTCAATTTTCTTGGGGGCTTCATTATGCCGAATAAGCCGATAGTTGTTAAAATTGCTTTGCTCAGCCGCTCCATTTTTGTGCGTTAACGCCCCGTAGAAGGCATTGCCGATTCCGTCGACCACCGCCCCTTGTACCATATTGGTAGCCGATTCAGGATTGACGACGATGCCACAGTCCATCGCACTAAAGACCCGCTCGACATAAGGGCTACCCTCTTTGGTCACCATATCGACCACGTGAGCCGCATATGAATTATGACAGAAATAAGCGGCCACGCCCCGATGGTACTTCTCATTGCCCGGCTTATTCCAACCCGACTTGTCGCGTACTAAATTGAGAACACCCGCATATCGATCGGCATCATACTCGTTGTTTTTGCCCACTGGATTTTCCTTGGCTCGTTTTAACAGCTCAAGCCTAAACTCGATCGGGTCTTTGCCCATGGCCTCCGCCACTTCATCTAAAAATGATTGCTCAGCGGCTGCGTTGAAGTTGGAACGGGGAGCCCGGAAAGCGCCAATGGTAATATTGGACGGTATCTCCCAGCCTTCGGCCAGGTAGTTATCCACCGCACCGGCCGGGAAGCGGTTCGCATGGATGGCATGCTCGGGTATTCCACCGCCTTTCACATGAAATCCGATCAGGTTTTTATTCGCATCTAACGCTGCCCGGTAGGTAGCCGTGTACATGGGCCGATAGATGCCATAGGTCATGTCATCTTCGCGGCTGTAAATTAGTTTGACCGGGGCTTTGACCTTTTGGGAGATCAGAGCTGCTTCCGTCATATAATGGCAATACGCCCGTCTGCCAAAGCCCCCACCCATCCGGGTCATCTGAATCTCAATTTTGTCGGCAGGCAGGCCAAGTCGTTTTGACAAGGCAGGTTCTGCCCAACCCGGTGCTTGTAAAGGACCAGCTACCAGGGCTTTTTCGGGGGTTACATGGGCGAAGAAATTCATCGGCTCCATGGTATTGTGTGCGAGGAAGGGCGCATTATACGTGCGCTCGATAATCTGAGCCGCATTTTTGAATGCGGTTTCCGGATCGCCGTCTTTTCGTAACTGTTGAGCTGGTTTTTTAGCCCATTCTGCCATTTTTTCCAGCTGAGCAGTGGTGGTTTCAAGGCCTCCGGGCACTGTAACTTCCCGTTTGCCGTTCCTACCCATCATAGTATCTTTGGTATCACCAGCAGGCTCCCACTCCACCTTTAGCTTTTTGCGGGCATTCATGACCTCCCAAGTGGTCTTGCCCACCACGACCAGCAAATCGTTGAACGTGCGGGTGTCGAAACCAGCTTGCTCGAACCCGTCTTCATATAGCTTTAGCGTGAAAACATCCTTGATACCCGGCATTTTGATCGTTTGTGAGGCATCAAACGATTTGAGTTTCATACCGAAAGCGGGTGGATGCTGAATCATAGCAATGAGCATTCCATCCACCCGATAATCCAGACCGAACAGTGGTTTGCCGGTGACTATTTTTTGCCCTTCGACATTTTTCTTGGGTTTTCGGATAATGGTAAAATCTTTCGGGTCTTTTAGTTTCATGCCTTTGGGCACCGGAAGTGTAGCGGCTTTACTGGCCATTTCACCATAGGTAGCCGATTTCCCGCTCGCGTGTTGTAATACACCCGCTTTGGTCGTCACTTCAGCTACCGGTACGCCCCAGGCTTGGGCGGCTGCTTCGCATAGCATCTGCCGGGCTGCTGCCCCGGCTTCCCGGAGTGGTTTCCAGTACATGCGAACCGAATTACTGCCCCCCGTAAACTGAGGTCCCAATTTCGCGTTGTCATGCGGCCCCATTTCAACCACTACATTCTTCCAATCCACATCCAATTCTTCGGCTACCATCATGGGTAGGGACGTCATGACGTTCTGACCAAATTCAGGATTAGGACAGATAAGTTTAATTCCATTGCCCGCTGTAATGTGTATATAACCATTGAGCTGAGCCCATTGCTCAGGCACGTTCAATGCCTGAAGTTTATCGGCGGCCTTCGCGCTGGATAACCAACTCACACTGAGCATCATGCCCCCGCCTGTTAGCAGCGAAGCCTTTAAGAAAGAACGCCGGTTATGGGTAATTTTAGGAGTGTTCATGGTCAGGGTTTATTTACGGGTAGACGAGCTAGTTCCTTCTTTGGCCGCCGATTTGATGGCCTCTTTGATGCGCAAATACGTACCACACCGGCAGATGTTGCCGCTCATCGCTAAATCGATGTCCTCATCGGTGGGCTTGGGATTAGTCTTCAAAAGCGAAGCAGCGCTCATCATTTGTCCGGATTGACAATACCCACACTGGGCCACGTCGTGTTCCAGCCACGCTTTTTGCACCGGATGATCACCGGTAGCCGACAATCCCTCGATGGTGGTGATCGCTTCTTTGCCGACAGCCGAAATGGGTAGCTGACAGGAGCGAACTGCCGTTCCATTTAGATGAACCGTGCAGGCGCCACACTGAGCGATACCACAGCCATATTTGGTACCGGGCATGTCCAGGTGATCGCGGAGTACCCAGAGCATCGGCGTTGCAGGATCAACGTCCAACTGCCTGATTTTGCCGTTAATTTTTATGCTAAATTTTGCCACAGTGGTAAGAAGTAAAGGGTTTACAACTGAAAATATAGGTTGATTATCAGGTTAAAGTTAGATTATAACTATTTCTTCGTCAAAGGTTACCCGTTCATGAATCGGCCCCGGTCGGTCGGTTAAAAATCCGCCGTTCCGCTGGCTGAAAAAGGCTTTAACTTCACTCAGTATGGAAAGCGCTATTTCGTCGGGTGTTTCAGCCCCCAAATCTAAACCAATCGGGGAGTGAACTCGACCCAAAATTGATGGGGAAAACGAATGGCCCATTCGTTCCCAATGGGCTTTCATTTTTTCGTAGCGCTTCCGGGGGCCAAGCACACCGATATAGGGAACATCCCTCGGCAGCAGTTTCGTTAACACCGCCAGATCGTAGTTGTAGTTATGCGACATCAGCACGGCGGCCGTCCGATCCGTGAAGACAAGTTTGTCGGTCACAGCATTGGCATCGGCATAGAGCAGGCAGGTTGCTTCAGGAAATCGTTTGGGGGCTAAGTGGGCAATGCAGTCTTCGGTTACCGTAACACGCCAGCCGATTTCGGTGGCCAGCCGAGTGAGGGGAATCGTATCATAGCCAGCGCCGAAAATCACGAGCTCGATACCGGGGTCCAGACGTTCAATAAAAACCTCAACCATCCCACCAATAAGGGGAATTATTGATGTCAGGGGTTTACCGACTTCCATGACCAGTTCCATATCCTGCTGAAGCCAGCCAGGGACCTGATCCGTTAGTTGCTCGGTTAGTACAAATCGACTACCTTCTTTAATAGTCAAGCCCGGTGTTTTTCGGCAAATGGTGGCGATGACGCGCCTGTCACGAAGCTGGCTGAATTCACCTAACAGAGCCACAGGATTCATTGGATCGGCGGGATCAATTGGCTCGATAAACACATCGATAATGCCGTTACACCCCAAGCCCACCCCTAAACTGTTAGCATCATCATCCATGGTATCGTAGCGCACGACCATTGGTTTACCGTCCAGCATGACTTGACGGGCTTTACGCAACGCATCCCCTTCCAGACAACCGCCACTGATGGCCCCTTCCCAGCGTCCATCGTCACTCACCAGCATCCGGGCACCGGGTCGTCGGTAGGCTGAACCCTCTACGTATACAACCGTTGCTAATGCTACTTTGCGTTGAGCATGATCTAGTTGATCATAAATGGTCAGTATACGATTGATTTCTTTCATGCCTTATGCTACGTTGGGATAGTCGCCAGAAAATGACAAGAGCCGGATTCTAGTGTATCAATATCAACTTGTACTAATCGAATGGAATCCAGACAAAGTTCTTATTAATCCTTGGGAGGAGTTGTATATGGATTACAGATGTTACTACCATTATTACTGATTTAGTTGAGCCAAACCACACCGAAACCCCACTAAGCCAACTTTCAGGATAACGTAACCTATTCGCTACTCAAGCAAGATAATGCATCATTTCCAGGTACCGGGAAACTTTTAGACCAACGACCTGTTGACTCCGACAAACAACCAAAAAACTAGAGAACCGTCTACAATCGTCCTATCGATCGCCAAAAGTTAAGTTCTTCATTAAATCGGTTGTCGATGATTTCGCAGGTAGAATCAATCCGCATGGTTGGTCGGGTTTTCAGATTATAGGCTGGCCAAGTCGGCACGTCTTTAGCAGCTGGTCTACCCGTTCGGGCGAAGGTGGCCCATAATTCAGCAAAGTGATGCGAGGCTGTAAACCGTTCGGGTCGGTTGCCTCCGAAGAAGCTCTCTTTCGGCGTTGATCCATCTCTGGGTGGCACTTCATTATTGAACTTGAAGGAAATATCCATGGCATGGGGCGTTCCCATTGGATAATCCGTACCGGGGATCGGTTTCTCGGACTTATAACCAAAATTGTATAGGAAGACCGGTGCTCCACCTTGTTTGGCTTTTTTTTCGGCGATGTCAACTGATCCCAGCCCCATCATGGCAATGGAAGAAATGGCAATATAGAGTTGCGGGGCCGTCGCGTTGGGGGTTGCTTTGCGGTAGGCCTCGATCAGCTTAAGCGTATCCTCGCCATACTGCGGTTCCAGTCGTTTCTGCACCCCTTCGAAATCCAGTTTGGCAAACTCAGTGTCTTTTCGTTCCCAGGCAAAAAAGGTAAATTCGTCCTCGTTCCAGCCCACCAGTAAGGGCTTATTTTTGGAGATGGCCGGTGCCGTAGGATCGAACGGGTTATGGGGTAGTGCATGGCCATCGACGACGGGACCAAATCCGCCAGCCCGACGGGGCGCAACTCCTTTACTAGTATTTTTTCCGAGAAACGGCGCAACAGAGGGTAGTTTACCCTGCATGGCCAGCAAGTCTGCCGCCGGTACATCCAATAATTTACGCCAGTCTTTAGGAGCAATGTTCAACTCTTTCAGTAGCAGGCTGGTTGTTTCGGCGGCTGTTTCTTTGAGCGTCATGCGCACCCCAGGCCCGCTTTCAATCGAGGCTTTGTTGAAATAAGGAGCCGCTGAAGGCATCGCGTATAAACAGGAGGTTTTGGCCCCGCCCCCCGATTCACCCCAGATCATCACATTATTCGGATCACCCCCAAACTGAGCAATGTTGTCATGGACCCACTTGAGGCCATCCACGATGTCGAGCATTCCCATGTTGCCCGAGCCAGCGTAATCGGAACCGGCCAGTTCATCCAGATACAGAAAGCCCAGCAGTCCCAGCCGATGGTTAGTTTCAACGACGACCACATCGAAGTTACGAGCCAGATTCGACCCATCCTGGCTCGCCGATGCTCCCGAACCAATCACAAATCCTCCACCATGATTATAAAACATCACTGGTCGTTTACGATTGTCATTAGCCGGTGTCCAGACATTTAGAAACAGGCAATCTTCTGCCGGAGCAGGTTCATTCCGGCGAGGGGCCTGGATAGCAGGAGCACCAACCTGCAACGCATCCCGCACGCCCGTCCAGGATTCGAGCGGTGCCGGTCGACGAAAGCGTCGATCTCCGGAGACCCTACCACCGTAAGGTATTCCCTTGAATACACTTACCCCTTCAGTTCGCATGCCTTTGATCCGGCCATAAGTGGTATCTACCTCAACGAATTCGTTGGCTTTATGAACCCACGAAAACCCGTACCGGGGAGTGGCCAATACAGCTGTGGCCAGTGATAAACCTGATAGAAAGTCGCGACGATTAATGGAATGCATGGGCGTTAGAAGGTGATTGTTTTGCAAGAAGAATCCTGTTTCGGCTTTAAAAAGTAGTATAACTTTTTTGACAATAAATATAGCCATTTCAACCTCCATATCTAGTTAGTTCAAGCTAAACCAGTAATAATGGTAGTAACATCTGTAATCCGTATACAACTCCTCCCAGGCATAAACAAGAACTTTGTCACGATTGATACGGTGCAAGCCAAACGCCTGGCAAACCAGTATTAATCCATTGATTTCCTGATAGCTATTAATCTTTACAACGAACCTGAACATGCTTAGCGGAAGATAGATACTATCACCTATATCAGCAAGCTATCTCCCTTCCATCTATCTACTAAACCTGTCATGTAATTAACTTTTTAAACAAGATCACCGTGAAAAAACTAGTATTGGGATTTGTCTTTCTGATTGCCTATACTGTACAAGCGCAGCAAACTGTGCCAAAGGTTCGTACGGCTTCTGGTGTTGTGCGCGGAGTGACCGAGGGAGATGTTACCAGCTTCAAAGGGATTCCTTATGCAGCTCCACCGGTCGGTGCTAATCGCTGGCGGCCACCACAACCCGTAGCTGCCTGGCAGGGAGAACGTGATGCCAGTCAATTTGGAGCGGAACCTCCACAACGAGGATTTGGTCCGGGTTCTCCCGCAATGTCGACCACCTCATCTGAAGATTGCCTGTTTCTCAATTTGTGGAAACCAGCTTCTGCTACCGAGAAGGCAAAGCTTCCGGTTATGGTGTGGATTTATGGAGGGGCGTTCGTATTCGGAAGTGGTTCTCAGCCGGGTTATAACGGTACTCAATTTGCCAAACAAGGCGTCATTTTAGTTACCTTCAATTACCGATTGGGTCGTCTTGGCTTTTTCGCATTCCCTGCCCTGAGCCGCGAGCACCCTGAGGAACCTAAGGGCTCTTACGCCTATATGGATCAGATTGCCGCGCTGAAGTGGGTTCAAACCAATATTGCAGCCTTTGGCGGAGATCCAAAAAACGTGACCATCTTCGGAGAGTCAGCAGGTGGGGTCTCGGTTCTCTCATTGCTGTCCATACCATCTGCGAAAGGCCTTTTTCAGAAGGCCATCAGTGAATCGGGTGGTGCTCGTGACGGCGTGCTTACCGGTCGGCCAATTAATAAAGAAAATGCCGATGTCAATTACCCCGTGTCAGCTGAAACCATTGGTGTAAACTTCGCCAAACGCTATGGCATCGAAGGGGTAGATGAAGCAGCGCTGGCTAAACTCCGCGCACTCAGTGCCGCCGAGATAGTTGATGGCGGACAGGAAACCGCAGGCCCAGGTGGCCCACCAACGTATTCAGGTCCGATTCTCGATGGAAAGCTCGTGGTAGAAACGGCAGAGAGCGCTTTTAAAGCAGGCAGGCAGGCGAGGGTTCCATTACTTATCGGATCGAATAGCGCTGAAGTACCAGCTGGTTTTGTCAATGCCCGATCGAAGGAAGAATTATTGGCTTTGTTTGAGCCTGTTAAAAGTGAAATGGCCACTGCCTATGATCCTGATGGTACAACTGATATCGCTAAAATGCTCACGCTGGTTAATACGGATAAGGTTTGGGCGGAGCCAGCCCGATTCTCAGCGAAGGCCTTCGTCGCCAATGGGATACCCTCATACTTATATATGTTTTCCTATGTCGACCCATCCATGCAGGAACGAATGAAATACGGGGCTGCCCACGCGTCTGAAATCGCCTACGTATTTGACAACCTGAGCAGTCGAAATGGAACCAGCATTGCCCCCAAGAGCCAGGAAGTGGCTCATTTGATGAACACCTACTGGACCAACTTTGCTAAGACCGGAAACCCTAATGGCAAAGGACTACCTACCTGGACCGCTTATGATCCAAAGAAGAATGAGGTATTTGAGTTTCGATCCGATGGAACGGCCGCGACCACACCTGATACACGGAAAGCGAGATTAGACGCTATTGAAAAAGCGGTAACGAACGGAAAAGCAAATTAAAACAGCCGAACAGGAGTAGAATCCCTACAATGAAACAACTAATTGTAAACCTCACCAATGTACTAGCATCGTTCCTACTGGTGGCCGCAGGGACGATATCTGTCCAGGCGCAGACAAGGGCAAAGCAGCAACCCCTAACTAATGGACAGCGTCTGTATGCCGTCAACTGCGCGAATTGTCATGGCGCCCGCGCTCAGGGAGCTGTAAAGGCGGGTGCTGAAATTTCTATCATTGCGGAGCAGGGGGGCAAGCAGCCGCCCGACCTCACCGATCAGGCCTGGGATCACGGTTCAACCGACGCCGAAATCTTCACCGTGATTAAGAAAGGCATTCCATCAACGATGATGCCATCCTTTGCAGGAAGCCTGTCGGATACGGAGATTCGCAACGTAGTCGCCTATGTCCGCTCGCTGGCTTCAACCCAGGCGTCGGCACCGACGGCGGCAGCCCCAACCGCAGCAGCACCGGTGGGGTCGACGCCAGAGCGCACGCTTGAACTAGCGGATTATATCGCTTTACCCATCACCGGCGACATGTCAGCAGATCGCGTTACGGGATTATTGGCGCGTGGCAGCATCCTGCGTGATGAACCGGGTAGTCAGCGATCCTTCATCAACGATCTGAACGGTCCGCTGTATATACTCGATAAGAAGACCAAGCAACTCATGCCCTTTCTGAACTTCAACGGCGGGGGCGATAAGACCGGACTATATCCCAGATTTGCCGCCAACATAGGCTACGCGTCAGGTCTGATGAACTTCGTCTTCGATCCAGACT
The DNA here is from genome assembly GCF_009754945.1 of Spirosoma arboris. Classification (GTDB taxonomy): domain Bacteria; phylum Bacteroidota; class Bacteroidia; order Cytophagales; family Spirosomataceae; genus Spirosoma; species Spirosoma arboris. The sequence continues at coordinate 960,110 of NZ_WPIN01000001.1, read as the reverse complement.
ACACGCACAATGGCATTTTCTATACCCTCCATATGGAGAATCCCGCAGAAACCCAAGTGAGCACAATGCCCAGGGCTGGCGTTGTAGCGGGCCTGGATCTGGCAGGCTACTCAACTACACCGGCGCTGACCAGGCCAATGTCTACTACAGATACGCCGACTTCACGTGAGCTGGTTATTGTAGAGTGGACAGATCGACAAATCGGAAACACAACGTTCGAAGGGACCGCCCGGGAAGTGTTACGTATGCATGCACCAGCGTATATGCATCCCCTCAACGAGATCACCTTCAATCCAGCAGCCCGGCCGGGTGACCCCGATTGGCGAATTATGTATTTGGGTGTTGGGGATTCGGGTACGGGCGAGCGGCAAGGTCCTATGCGATTGTATACACAACGGCTTGATACGCACCAGGGCAAAATACTTCGCATCATTCCATCGCTGAACGAGCACGTATCGACCAGCACTCTTAGTGAGAATGGCCGCTACCGGATACCTAATGACAACCCATTTGTCTCCGTCTTGGGTGCGCGCAAAGAAATATGGGCCTTAGGCCTGCGCAATCCGCACCGGCTGACCTGGTACATTGACCCGGCCCGGCCCCGCCAGCCTGTGTTACTGGCCTTCAACATCGGCTTGGTCAGTTGGGAAACTGTGATGATCATCAAGAAAGGAGCGAACTATGGCTATCCGTTACGCGAGGGCTCGCAGAGTATGTCATCGACGAACGGTATGGAGCCGATACCCACGGACGATGTGATTCCCATTCTGGTTTCAGACTCAGTGAAGCGTGGCACGATAAAGCCCACCTATGCGGTCATTGCGTATCCCCACAAGCCCGGCGGTGGCGACGCGATTGCCAATGGCTTTGTTTACCGGGGCAAACGAATAGCAGCCTTGAAGGGCACCCTAGTGTTCGGGGATATCACGACGGGCCGTATCTGGTATGCCAAACTAAAGGATTTGCTAGCCGCCGATGATGGTAACCCACTCACGATGGCTCCGATCCACGAACTAGGCACACAGATACGAACCTTGTCGGAAGAGACGTATCGAAAGCGTGGTGGCCCAAACCCAAACCTGCCGGGCAGAGCATTCATTGCGGGTGCGGGTCGTATAGACCTTCGGTTAGCCGAAGATAATGACGGAGAACTGTATGTGCTGACTAAAAGTGATGGTATGATCCGCTCTGTTATAAGCGTTAGGTAGTCCTGGAGAGGTAGCGTTTGATGCCAATCATTTAGTCACAAGATGAGCGTGCAACTTAGTCGAAAATGAGCGTTTGGATCAGTTAACTAAACGCTCATTTTACTGATTCGATTAGTAGTTTAGCAGTTAATTATTGTGCAACATTCGATATACGTTAGGCGATTGCCCAACTCGCTGTTTACATAAACGTATAAAATGTTGGGGGTACTTGAAGCCCAGTTCATAAGCGATTTGACTCACGGATTTGCTTGAGTCAAATATTCGTTCTTTCGCCACCTCAATAACCTTAGCCTGAATATACTCCTGAGCCGTTTCACCGATTTCTTTTTTGATCAAATCCCCAAAATAATTGACGGCTAATGCAGTTGATCAGCACAATAGTCAACCGTTGGCAGTCCCAGCGTACGTGGCTTATCGAATTGAAAATAACTCGAAAGCAACTCGTCGAACTGAACGATTAAGCTTTTGTGGACGTGGTCTCGGGCAACAAACTGCCGATCGTAATAACTGTATCAAATTTTTGAGTATCAGCCATATATCCATGAGATAAGCAGGGTATTAGACAAATTTATCATATCCAACCAGGGATACCCAGAGCTGTCCATCGAATCAGTGATTTTGGTATTGAAAACAGTAACTTATATACAATCCGATAGGGGAATCGTAGAGATCTTTGCAAAGACCTGTGCATCAAGCAATCTGTCGTACTCGATCGCAAGCATACAATTCACATGGCGGCTGACTAAAGCTGTTTTTCGATCAAAAAAAATCACTAATCGACCTCAACAAATGAATAAGGCACCAATTTTATTACTATCAATTTCGCTCATCATACCAATGACTTTTTGGGGAATTGGATCTATAATTCGTGACCAATCAGAACTGGAAAGAAAAGGCCTTGTCCAACTAAAAATAGACGAACCGCTTGACAGGTTGTCCTTAAAAATAACGGTGGGCACGAAAGAGGGGATAGCCACTTTTGTTGATAGCAAAACAACGAGAGATTTTATAAAACTCTTACCCCTAACCCTACTCATGGATGACCTGGGTAAACGGGAAAAATACAGTGGTATTTCGCAGTCTTTATCAAAAGAAGGTAGTATAAAAACTACGTATCAAAAGGGCGATATATCGTACTGGTTGGGCGGGGGTATTGCTACATTTTATAATCAGGATAATCACGAAGTAAAAGCGGGATTGATTGTTTTGGCAAGATTAGAAAAAGGCATTGACTTGTTCACAGGGCCGGATTCAATAAACGTGACGTTCGAGGTTATTAAAAAGAAATAAATCGGCGGGTCTAAACTTTTATTCTACGTACAAAACAAGAGGTAACTCAATATTCAATGAGATTTTTCCTCCTGCTTTGTACCTGCACTGATTGACTACTTAATTGTATATAACTACATGAATCAAAACAAGAACGCACTCCTTTTGCTAACTGGAATTTCCTTGTTTATGGCTGCCTGTGGAACCAGCAAAACAGGCTTAATCACGATACAGGAACAGGGAAGTTTTGCCGTTGGCGGAAAAGTGATTGCTAGCCCTGGGACATTTGACCCGTATAAGCCAACACCTGCCGGACAAACCTTCCATGGTGATCATGCCTATGTGTTCTATCAGATTCCCCCAAAAGCGCGTAAATACCCGCTGGTCATGTGGCATGGAATCGGTCAGTTTTCTAAAACCTGGGAAACGACGCCGGACGGGCGGGAGGGGTATCAGAACATATTCCTAAGACGAGGCTTCGGTGTTTATGTACTGGATCAACCCCGACGTGGCAACGCAGGCCGTAGCACCGCAGCAGGAACCATCAACCCTACACCTGACGAGCAGCAATGGTTTGGCACTTTTCGGGTCGGTATATGGCCTAACTACTTCGAGGGAGTACAGTTTGCACGCGACACGGCTACGCTGAATCAGTATTTCCGCTCTATGGTACCCAACGTGGGGCCAATTGATATTGGGGTAACGACGGACGCAGCGGCTGCGCTGTTTCAAAAAATTGGCCCAGGAGTTCTGGTCACCCACTCTCATTCAGGGGGTATGGGCTGGCTAACAGCGATAAAAAATCAGAATGTTAAGGGTATTGTTGCCTACGAACCGGGCAGTGGTTTTCTTTTTCCAGAAGGGGAAGTGCCCGCTCCTATTGAGATGGCCGGTGGACAAATGGCTGCCGTAGGTGTGCCTATGTCGCAATTTATGCAGCTTACCAAGATCCCAATCATTATTTATTACGGTGACTTCATCCCGGAAAAACCAAGCGACAATCCGGGGACGGACGGTTGGCGGGCTCGGATGGTGATGGCCCGGTTATGGCGCGATGCTGTCAATCGGCATGGAGGTGACGTCACCGTCGTTCACTTGCCCGAGGTTGGCCTCAAAGGCAATACGCATTTTCCTTTCTCCGATCTGAACAATTTACAAGTGGCGGATCTGATGAGCAAATTTTTGAAGGACAAAAAGCTGGATTAATTAATAAGGCAATTATATACTTGACAAAAATAATTATTCATGGCGACGCATCTGACGGTGTACCCATGAATAATTATTTTTTTAAAAGCGTTTAACTGTATCCGAACTCATGGATGTATTCAATTCTTTTACTAATTCGGCTTGGATCGCTTTCACATTTTGCGAATGGGCTTCCACTGCTTTATCGATCAATTGCGTGTGAGTGGTATTGGTAGTATTTAAAATAAGTTTACGACCTTGCCCACTTCGGCATGTTAGACCAACAAGCCCAAAAGTTTCCCAAGCATTTACCCAGTTGCCTACGGTATTATGATTGACATCTAAATAAGTAGCTATTTTCTTAAAACTCATTCCAGAGTAATTTAAGAGCAGGCCTTGACATTTTTCTCTAAACTCAGTTTTAGGATGATGCTTTGACCCTTCTCGCAAGGTCAGCCGCTCACTTTCGGTCAATTCAATATCCTTTTCTTTTCGGCTCATGAGGCCCAGGTAGTTAATATAATCTTATTTTGCTTAATTACTTAATTCCCCATTTACTATAGATAAATAATGCATAAAACTATGCCCATTTTCTATGTGAATTCACATAGAAAATGGGGAAATGAGAATTGCACTAAGTAGGTGAGAAAATCCTACTATCCAATACCCGCAAAACTTGACTGAGGCATCACAAATAAGGCCTGAAGTCCTCAATAGCCCTACCAAACCAGCACAGGCTAATTCGGTGACTGATAGGTTGGACTCCTAAATTGAATTCGATTCCTACACATCGCTGTCCCTTGATTTATCGCTAACCGCCATTTCCAGCCCAAAAGCGAGACACAGGTTTTCTCAATCAGGAGCCACAAATTGTACTTAACCGACAAAAATCATCCACTAACCACGAAAACCCGTCATTGATCAACATAAACTCGTCATTAGTCATCTTTTTATTTCGGTGCCGCTACCTGTTCATCAACTTCACGGCATTGTTCCCATTCAGCATTTTTTTGCGGAGACGAAGTAGTCACGTTGATCTTTAGATTTTGCTGATCCTTTGGATTCTATTACTCTGACTACTAATTGAATAGAATCAATAGAATCCGTATTAGTAGCTTCCTAACATCAAAACAAATTCCTAACAACGATGAACCTAAACCCTAACTTTTTATTGACTCTTTTAGTAGTCAGCTCATTATCGGTCACCGCCCAAAAAACGGCGTCGACCGGATCGCCCCTGGTGACGGGTAGCCAGACAGCTATTGTTAAAACGGAGTCTGGCTCCGTCAGAGGCTATATTCACAATAGCATTTACACCTACAAAGGGATTCCATATGCCAAAGCCAAACGGTTTATGGCTCCTTCCAAACCGGACTCCTGGACGGGTGTGCGCTCGTCGATGGCCTATGGTCCGGTTTGCCCCATTATGACGCCGACCAGTCAGGTAAACGACGAAAGTGAGTTTGTCTATCACCATGACTGGGGTTACGCCAACGAAGATTGCCTGCGGCTAAACGTCTGGTCGCCCCAGGTAGCTACCTCTGGGAGTGCCGTTACGCGCAAACGCCCGGTTATGGTCTGGCTGCACGGCGGTGGGTATTCGGCCGGTTCGTCGCAGGAATTACCGTCCTATGATGGCGAAAATTTGAGCCGTACGGGCGATGTGGTGCTGGTGTCGGTTAATCATCGGCTCAATATTCTGGGTTTTCTGGATTTGTCCGATTATGGTGATAAATACAAATCGTCGGCCAATGTGGGCATGATGGATTTGGTGGCGGCTCTACAATGGGTGAAGGCGAACATTGATCAGTTTGGGGGCGATCCATCCAATGTGACTATTTTCGGGCAATCTGGTGGAGGGGGTAAGGTATCGACGCTCATGTACACACCCTCGGCCAAAGGATTGATTCATAAAGCCATCGCCGAAAGTGGAACGGCCCCTCAATTCCAGGAACGCGATTTGACGCATCGGGTGGGTGAAGCCGTTCTGGCAGAGCTGGGTTTCAATGCCAGCCAGGTTGATTCACTTCAGACGGTTCCTTACGAAAAACTGGCGGCCGCTGGCAGTCGTGCCATACAGAAAGTCCGTCAGCAGTTGGTTGCTGAAGGTAAGCCGGTAACGGGCCTGGGCTGGGGTCCTTCCCGCGATGGCTCGTTTTTACCTTACCAACCTGTTCAGCCCGAAGCGCTGGCCATTTCCAGCTATGTACCGCTTCTGGTTGGTTCGACCAAAAACGAATTTATGGCCTCGCTGAGTGGCAACCTGCGGAATGCGACTCCCGAGCAGGCGAAAGCGCAACTGCAAAAACGCTTCGGTGATAAAACGGACGCCTATATCGAAGCGGTTAAAAAGGCCTACCCAACCGATACGAAAGCCAGTGATCTGATCGACATCGATGATCGGTTCCGAAGCAATACGCTCAAGCTGGCTAATTTAAAATCGGCTCATACTACGGCACCGGTGTACGTATATCTGTTCACCTGGCAATCGCCCGTGCTGGATGGGGCTTACAAGGCTGTTCACTGCATGGAGATTCCGTTTGTGTTCAACAATGTTGCCCGCTGTGAAGAAATGACGGGCGGTGGTAAAGATGCCTATGAGCTGGCCCGTAAAATGAGTCAATCGTGGGTTAGTTTCGCTCGCACGGGCAATCCGAACTACAAAGAATTACCCGCCTGGAAACCATATACGGAAGCCAGCGGAACGACGATGTTATTCGACAATCAGTGCGTGATCAAATCGCACCCCGACAAAGAGATTCAGGCGCTAGCCACCGCGTCTGTGACCCGTACGCCTTAAGAATATAGACAGCCCATTATACTGCCTGATATGACCCCTACAGGGTCAAATGTTTATAGCAAATTGGCCTTTCTATAAACATTTGACCCTGTAGGGGTCATACAAACTAAAGCATCATTTTATGCTGCTTGATTACTTATACCTTGTTGATTGTTCATGTCCTCCGTGTCGTAACGGCGAACCGCTCTGTGTTCAATAATTTTGCTTAATTACTTCGTGTTTTATATCAACAAGAATGGCAGAAATCGCCACTGACCGCCTAACGAATCGACAACGATGGCAACTGGCAACAACCGTTTTTGCTATTTACTGGCCCATTCGACTCTATGTCGCTGTTAACCAGTTTTCTCTGGGGCTGCTAGGGCGGATTTGGCCGTTGTGGATCATGGAGATTGTGGTTACCATCCTCTTCTTCGGCTTGTGGATCACTGTTTCCGATTGGTTTCATCAACGAATATTCAGCCTGTTTCCGAAGGGCTTCCGCACCGAATTCAATTTGCCCGTTCAATTGGCTACCTTACTCATCGCGGGTGGATTAGCCGTTTTATTTAACATGGGTTTCTATCGCCTGTGGGAGGGGATGAAAAGCCTGGAACTCATACAGGGCTCAACATCAACGCATTCGCCCACTCACCTTCGCCCATCCGACCGATTTACGCAGGGCAACAAACAGCAAAAAGTAGACAATGGGCTAACCATCCTGGCCATGTTAGCCGCGTTTTATTTAGCCGCTAATCGCAGGAGTTACAGGCAGTTGGAGGACATACGTGTCAAAGCAGAAAAACTACAGAAGGAGGCCGCTCAGGCTCAATTTGTCGCCTTAAAAAATCAGGTTAATCCGCATTTTTTGTTCAATAGCTTCAGCATTCTGTCGACGCTCATTGCGGTAAACCCTAAACTCTCCATCCAGTTTGTGGGGCAGTTGGCAAAGTCGTATCGCTATGTTTTAGAGCAATATGATGCTCAATCGGTCAAACTTCAGGAAGAATTGGTTTTCGTAAGTGCTTACACATTTTTGCTGCATATTCGCTTTGGCGATAAATTTCGAGTCATTACGGATATTCCCCCGGAAATAGCCGAACAATACCGCATTGCTCCCCTGACGCTTCAGTTGTTAATTGAGAACGCGGTAAAACATAATCAAATGTCAACCGATGTACCGCTGCTGGTCACCCTCGAAATTGTGCAGGATTATTTGCTCATCAGCAATTTGATTCGGCCTCGTCTCCAAACCGAGGAATCAACCGGGCTGGGTTTGCAAAATATTACCAAACGCTACCAACTTCTGACCAATCGACCTGTATTGATTGAGGATCTGACGAATGTATTCATCGTAAAAATTCCACTTTTAATGTAAAGAGCGAAAGAATGAAAGAGTGAATGAGCGAATGTGAACTTCTTTCGCTCATTCACTCTTTCACTCATTCATCCTTCAAGCGCATGAACGTAGTCATTATTGAAGACGAGCCCCTGACGGCCCAGGGCCTGGAACTACTCCTGCATGAATATGACCCTCAGATTCGTGTGCTGGCTAAACTGCCATCGGTCAGCAAGTCGATCCAGTGGTTTAGTACACCGCAACCGCTTCAGCCCGACTTAATTTTTCTGGATATTCACCTGGAAGATGGCCTGGGATTCAGCCTGATTCAAGAGTTGAACCTAACGATTCCGATCATCTTTACGACTGCTTTTGACCAATATACCTTACGGGCTTTCAAGGCCAATAGCATCGACTATTTACTAAAACCCCTTGAATTCGATGAGCTAGCGGCCGCTATCGATAAGTTCAAGTTGGTGCGCCAAACCCAGTCGACGGCTTTACTTGATACGACAGTTTTTGCCCAGTTGATGAAAAAACTGGACCCACCTTCTTACCGAGATCGGTTTATGGTGAGCATTGGGCCCAGACTTAAAAGTATTCGAACGGAGGAGATTGCCTACTTCTTTTTCGAGGATAAGGCAACTTATCTAACCCCTCATGTGGGTATTCCTGTGTCGATAGATTTTAGTTTGGACCGATTAGGGCAATTAGTCGATCCCGATCAGTTTTTTCGGGTCAATCGCTCGTTTCTGGTCAGCACATCGGCCATTAAATCGGTTTATGCCTATTCGGGTAGCAAACTCAAAGTAGAACTTTCGCCTTCACCCCGCCAGGAGGTATTTGTCAGCCTCGATCGAGTGACTAGTTTTAAAGAATGGATGGGTAAATAAAGTGTATAGGTATCGTTGCTTTTTAGCGGTCGATTTTAGGTATTTAACCACCGATATTGGCCTTCTACCGCTATTTTTTAGTACAGGTTCCTGATAGTACTTCTCTTTGTATCGATCAAACGCAACCTGTTAAACACATCGCTAATGCGACACATTTTTTACACACTTCTTAGTTTTCTCGTTACTGGCCACCTCATAGCGCAATCTGTCACTCCTTCTGCCGATCAACCTAAACCGGGCATCTCGGAGGTAACTCCGAAAGGGAACGCCAAAATTACGGGATATGCCATTGATTCAACCATGACCAAAGCGGTCGAATTTGCCAACGTGGCTTTGTATGAAATCAATTCAGGTAAATTGGTAGATGGAGCAGTGGCTGATGAAAAAGGAAAATTTACCCTCACCAAATTAGCGCCCGGCACCTACAGGCTACTGATTTCATTTTTGGGATATACGGCCAAGTCCGTTGACAATATTATTTTAAGCAAGGGCCAAACCAAAGATATTGGCGTCATTCGACTCAGCGCCAGTACACGTACATTGGGCGAAGTAACTGTAGCGGGCAAGAAAGCATTGGTGGAAGATAAAGTGGATCGGCTGATTTATAATGCCGACAATGATGTGGCGGCTAAAGGGGGCGATGCTACTGACATTCTGAAAAAAGTGCCGATGTTATCGGTCGATCCGACAGGGAACGTCTCACTACAAGGTAGTACCAGCGTGCGGGTGCTGATCAACAATAAACCCTCCTCCATTCTGGCTGGGAATCTGGCTGATGCGCTCCGGCAAATTCCGGCCGACTTGATCAAAACGGTGGAGGTCATTACCTCACCTTCAGCGAAATACGACGCCGAGGGGAGCGGGGGAATTATTAACATTATCACCAAGAAGAATACGCTTCAGGGCCTGCACCTCGACGTTGATGGTGGGACGGGTAACCGCAATTCAACGCTGGGCTTAAATGGCAGTTTCCGAAAAGGAAAATTGGGCCTGAATCTTAACGGGAATGGTCGAGTCATTTATAACCCGTCAGCCTCTGATCTGGATCAAACAACGTTTCTGGCATCAGGAGCAACACCGGTTCAGACCCATCAACGGATCGACGCCTTCGACAAAGGCACCTTTGCTCAATATGCGTTAGGACTGGATTATGATCTGGCGAAAAATCAATCGCTAACAGGGGGAGTTCGGCTGGGTATCCGGAATTTAAGCATGGATCAACATCAGCTAACCAACACGCTTTCCAGCGAACAGGTAGCTACTCCCTCTAAACGGGACGTGAACACGCAGAATCTATCCAATTCAATCGATGTCAACATTGACTACCTGCATACCTATGAGGGCTCATCTAAAGAGTTAAGCTTTTCAACGCAGTATAGCCGGAGTAATTTGACCAACAATTTCGAGGCTAATAACCTGGATACGCTGGGACTGATCAAGACCCGGCAACAAAACCTGAACGATGCCACCAACCAGGAATTTATTCTTCAGGCCGATTACCAAACTCCGGTCAGCAAACTGCTCCAGGTAGAGTTCGGCGCTAAAAATACGCTTCGGCGCGTAACCAGTGACTATAACTATCTGCTGGCAGGCCCCACATCCGACTATGCTGTTGATCCCAGCCGCCCGTCGGGTTTACTCAATTATGACCAGAACATTGCAGCAGCCTACCTGTCTACCACATTTACCTTGCCCGGTGGAGTCGTTATTAAGCCCGGTTTCCGTTATGAATACACCAGTATTCAGGCGCAGACTGGAGGGAGTACGGGCGTACCAACCGATATTTCGATTCCCAATTATGGTCGTTTATTGCCCAGCATCAATATAGGTAAAAAAGTTGGAGAGAGTAGCAGTCTTAAGTTTGGGTATACCCGCCGTATCCGCCGACCGTTTATCGACGACCTGAATCCTAACTTCAATACGGCCAACCCGCTTAATATCCGCGTCGGGAACCCGTATTTAAAGCCTGAAACCGTAGACCGGATTGAAATCGGGTATAGTACGCAGGTAAAGAAAACGTACCTGAACCTTTCGCTCTACACCCGACTAAATACCGATGATATTCAGTCGATTAGCCAGCGTTCGGATACATTAGTCGGTGCCGTTGTAACACGGGTGACTAACCTGGGTAAGGAATACAATTATGGCACGAATTTGTTTGCTACGATCAACATTACTCCCCGGTGGAGCGTGAATGCCAACCTCGATATTATGTACCGCTTTATTCAGGGGCTGGCGCTGGATATTAATGGTCTGTCGACCACGATCAGCAATCAGGGCTTTCGTTGGGGTGGGCGCATGGATACGCAAATGCAACTCGATAAAGGGTGGGTATTACAGGCCAACATCGGCTACCGGGGTAAAGATATTGCCCTGCAAGGCTACCGAATTGGCTTCGCGCAGTATTCGCTGGGAGCCCGGAAAAGTTTTACGAATAAACGGGGAAGCATCGGCATCGTGGCGGAGAACTTTCTTACGCGTGGCATGGGCTTTACATCGGTGCTGAACTCCGCCCAGTTTAATCAGGACTTTCACCAGTACATTTATAATTCCAGTGTCCGGGCCACATTCAGCTATAAATTTGGTAGCCTGAACGGAGCCAAGGTGAAGAAGAATAAATCCCTCAGCGAGGAAAATTGATTCCTTAACCTACTTAGGGCGATTGCTACACTTTTGCCCGTCGCCGTAATAACCGTTTCTGGATAAAACCATTGAAGCGGTTATTACGGTCTGATTCTATTTATTCCACTATATCACCTCTCTAGCGGCCAGCGTTTGGATACGTTTTTACGTCTTAGCCAGTAAACCTTACTTGACTAAGCATGAAAACGATCCAAGTTATTATCCGACTAACACTCATAGGGGTTGGCCTCAACTGGCTGAGCGCGGGCTGTGGCACCAAAAAGGATAACGAAGTGACTGTTGCCAATGGTTGCCGCATTCAGCATTCAGCGAGCACTTTCCACAGCCAGGGGAACGATGGGACTATTCAACTCGATTACGCCTACGATGCCCAGGGAAATCTGACCAACAAAACCAAGATTAGTCAGAGCAACTCCTCGACGGTCGCTAGCGACAAAACGACCACCACCGATACCTATACCTACGATGCCGCTGGTTTTCTGACCCGTTCTGTGACGGACCTCCATCAACAATACATGTTTGCCGGAAAGCCATCCGAGTATCATTACGTATCGACTAAAACCTATTCCTACGCCAATGAGCGGTTGACTAACTACATCCAGACGGACGTTATCTATGATTCCCATATCACCAGCGGTCCTCAGCAACAAACCAATGTCACGACTACTTCGTATACCTATGATGGCTCCGGCCAGCTTATCAAACAAACCAGCAGCAATGGGGAAAGTATTACCTATCAGAATGGTAAAGCCCTTGTACTGACCAGTGGCTATGTGTTCGAGCTACAAGATGGCCTGGTGGTCAAAGCGACTTTTCCAGGAACGGATGGTAGTGGAGCCGCCCGCACGCTGGTGCAAGTCAACGAGTACGATACGAACCGACGCCTAATCAAGCACCAGGAATACATCAATGATAGCCTGAGTACTTACTACACGCAGGAATGGCAAACGGGCCAGCCGGCCGAATCAAGCCTGCTGGCTTTTAAAGGGCATCCTACTGTGCTTTCTCTCTTCGGAGAGCCGGGTTTGTTGACGCGCTACCGCGCTTATTCGGCAAATAATCAACACCAAATGGTCCAGTATAGTGAGCAGACGTTCGAGAATCAACTCAACGCAGGGGGCTACATTTTGAGCACAAAACAAGCTAGTCAAACCTTAACCAACGGGGCGCAACAGCCTGACCTGACTACGATTAGCTATACCTACACGGGTTGTCAATAAAAGATAAGATCGTCACTAATACAGTAGTCAATTCGTTAAGAACCTTTTTAATTGTACAGCGGTACGAGTTCTTTAACGGAGGCCTCAGAGGGAGAAGCAAATTCCTTGATCCCGCCCAGGGACTCTGCTAACAGGATAACAGCCCTGGCCCGCATTTGGCCTTCATAAGCAGCAATAGCCGTTTGTAAATCAGCGAATTCACTATTGGTCAGGCACTCACTTAAATCCAACGCATCCAGCATGGCCGTATTGACGCCCTCACCGGATGGGGGCATTAAATGAGCCGCATCGCCAATCAGGGTGATAGTTGATTGAGTAGCCCAGGGTTGATCCAACGGGAAATAGGTTAAAGGCCGTGGCACAAAGTGGTTACAAGCTTTAAAAAGTGTATAAAATACCGGGTTCCAGCCTTCATAAAAATCAACTAGATAAGCATACACTTCGTCTTGGTTCGTAAAATCAATGCCACTGGTTTTAAGCCAGTCTTCGGCGTAAAGTGATGAAGCATAAAACGTAAGCCCCCCATCCCCTCTGGGTTGGGCAGCAATGGATTTGCCGACGCCGATGGCCACGAGATTGGCTTTATCAACCAACTTATATATCTCAGGGCAATCTTTTTCAGGATGATCGATTTCTCCCTGGATGATGGTTGCTCCTGAATACACGGCTTTCCCATCTGTCAAATACGGACGGATTTTTGACCGGTAACCGTCTGCCCCGATGACTAGATCGGCAACTGCTGTTGTGCCATTTTTAAATGTAAGGTGCCAGGTAGTAGCCACCTCTTCCAGGCTCGTCAACTGACTATCCCAAACCACAGTATCCGGCGAAAGAGCGTTTAATAGCACATTCCGAAGTGCCCCTCGGTCAATCTCTGGCCTGAAGTGTTCATCCTCAAAATCGGCAGCGGTACCTTGGCTAGCTTCTTCCACGCAAATGTTGGCGTGTTGATCAAGCGTACGGAATTTATCTGCCCCCGGCATATAAGCCGCTTTAAACGCATCCAGCAAACCGGCGGCCTTAATCACTTTCAAGCCTGAGTCAGCGTGCAGATCAACGATAGCGCCCTGGATACGTGTTTCTGGGCTATAGTCCCGTTCATATACGGTCACATCAGCCCCTTTACGTTGTAAAAGTAGGGCGAGTGTTAATCCACCGGGGCCACCTCCAACAATGGCTATCCGTTTGTTTTCTAGTAAATTCAATCCTTTCTGTGTGTCCATTTGTATATCCGTTTAGTGGCTACAAAGGAACAGACTAGTGAAAAGGCGCACAAGATTGATACGTGGTAAGTATAGGACTAATCGAGGTTTTTACTCCGAAACACTAAGGGTGTCACTCCAGCAGCTTTACTAAATAGCCTGACAAAATAAGAGTAATCTTCGTAGCCCAGATCAGCGGCTATCTCCTTAACCGATTTCTCGGAATGATGAAGCAGACGCTTTGCTTCTAATACAATACGCTGCTGGATATGATACGAAACCGAATGACCAGTCGTCATTTTGACACACTCATTCAAATACGGAGTCGATATGTTTAGGTGTTCAGCGTAGCTGGCTGGGCTTTTCACTGTTGTAAACTGCCGTTCCAGCTCGGATTTGAACGCTTTGGTTATCAGGTCAAATCGGGAGTAGTTGTGGGTTGGTTTTGCCTGGGCCAGATACTGCGAGGCCACTATGGCGACTAATAGATTGCAGCTTTCTTTCAGTAATTGGTAGTGTAGTTTCTCCTGCTTTCGTTCGGACAGTTGGATACAAAGCGAAGCGGTTTGTGAAAGAATGGCTAGCGCGTCTGTTTCCAGCGACAGGGGATTGACTGGTGAGATCTCTTCTAATACGTGCAGATATTCTGGTAGAAGATTTTCGTTGGTGATGATCCAGCTACTAATCGTTGCATTTTTAAACTCGACTACACGATGTACTTGGCTGGGATGCATGTACAGAACCGCTGGAGCTTCTACTTCATATAGTTGAAAGTCAACTTCGATATGAGTAACTCCTTTTTCCTGCAGAAAGAAGGAATGTCCACCGTCCCGGTGCGCTCGCGCTACTTCCTTGAAATCGGATGAACTATTAAACGATGCTCTGGCAATGATTATTCCTTCGCCAATTCCATCAGGCAACTTGATAACAGGGATATCTTTGTTTTTCTGGGACATCGTTTTGAGACACAAAGGTAACTTCAGTCGGCTTATGTGATATTCGGCTACAACAATCTGAGATTTGGTGATGAGGGCTTAGCTATTGCTCGAGACATTTGCCGTATCAAAACAATAGCACAAAAGCATTATGAAAATTATAATAACTGGCTCGTTAGGCAACATAAGCAAGCCGCTTGCGCAGGAGCTGATAGCCAAAGGCCATGAGGTAACTATCATCAGCAGCAAAGCTGATAAACAGCAGGAACTAGAAGCGTTAGGGGCAAAAGCAGCCATTGGATCGGTAGAGGATGTGGCGTTTCTGAAAACTGCATTTGCCGGTGCTGACGCCGTTTATGGGATGACACCACCCAATTTTGGCGCTACGGATATGATCGGCTATTATCGCAACGTGGCCAATGCTTATGCCGAAGCCGTAAAAAGCGCAGCTGTTAAACACATCGTTTACCTGAGCAGTTATGGCGCCGATCTGGAAAAGGGTTCAGGCATTATTGTAGGATCGCACCAGGCTGAGGATATTTTGAATGAACTGAATGGTGTTGCCGTTACCTGCCTCCGTCCTGGCTATTTTTACTATAACCTGTACAATTTTTTGGGTATGATAAAAAGGCAGGGGGTTATTGGGACCAACTTTGGTAGCGATGATAAACTGGTAATGGTTTCTCCACTGGATATTGCAGCCGTTGCAGCTGAGGAACTTACAGCGGCAAACCCTCAAAATAAAGTACGTTACATCGCCAGTGATGAACGCACTTGCAGCGAGGTAGCAAAATTAATTGGCGAAGCCATTGGCAAACCTGACCTGCAATGGGTAACGTTTACCGACGAGCAGGTAAGAAACAGCATGCTGGAGCAAGGCAGACCACCGGTCATTACCGATCTGCTGGTTGAACTAGGTGCTGCCATCCATACCGGTTTGTTACGCGCTGACTATGAAAAGCACAAGCCTGCGCTTGGCAAGGTAAAACTACCAGAGTTTATCACAGAATTTGCCGCAGCCTATAATCGTAATTAAGTACATTGCATTATGCAGCCCATACGCATTAAAACGATCAGCGAGTATCACCAGTTTATGGAACTGCCAAAGCCGGAGCATCCGCTGGTGAGTGTGACGAGGTTTGAGGATATTAAACGACAGTGCACTGCGCCGTTAAGCCGGATCATGGATTTCTATTCGATTGCCATTAAACGGAATTTTAATGTGAAGATGAAATACGGGCAGCAGGACTATGATTTCGATGAAGGCATCATGTTCTGCATGTCGCCGGGCCAAGTTCTGAGGGTGGAGACCGATCATACACAGGTACAGCAGCCTACGGGATGGCACTTGCTTATCCATCCCGATTTTCTCTGGAATACGTCGCTGGCCAAAACCATCAAAAAATACGCGTATTTCGATTACTCGGTAAATGAGGCTTTGTTTCTGTCGCCAAAAGAAGAAGAGCTCCTGATCGGCATTATGCAGCATATTGATCAGGAGTGCCGCTCCAATGTGGATACATTCAGCCAGGATGTCATCATCGCGCAACTAGAACTACTGCTTACATATACCGAGCGTTTTTATCACCGCCAGTTCATCACCCGTAAGATGGCGAATCACAAGGTGCTGGACCGTTTGGAACAGGTACTTTCCGACTATTTTAACAGTGACGATTTAGGCAAACATGGCTTACCAAGTGTAGTCTACATTGCCGAAAAGCTGAATATTTCGCCCAATTACCTGAGTGGATTGTTAAAAGTGCTCACTGGGCAAAGCACCCAGCAGCATATTCATGAAAAGCTGATCTCAACCGCGAAAGAAAAGCTGTCAACCAGTGCTTTGTCGGTCAGTGAGATCGCTTATGAGCTGGGTTTTGACCATCCGCAATCGTTCAGTAAGTTGTTCAAAACCAAGACTAATCTATCGCCGGTTGAGTTCAGGCAGGCGTTTACGTAAAAACAAGGTAGCCAGGAGTGGGCGTATCGCCTGCCAAATTCAGGAAGAACACTACCTAAAAGGTGTGCAGCCGTTTATTCAGACGGAGATTGGTGGTGAGGGCTCTATGTCGGAATAATTCCCACATTTTGTTTATGTTTATCCTTTTTGGATGGTCAAACATAGAGTCCTTCTCATGACGGAACAATTTTTTACTTACACAGATAGGTACGTCAAATTCACCCAGCCAGACAAAGATCTTCTGCTGGCTGCTTTGGGTAGTAAGCACCTGGAAGCCAAAACAGAATTGGTATCCTATGACAAACCGGTAGACGAACTTTATTTTATCCTAAAGGGATGCCTCCGAAAATACTTCGTCAAAGAGGGCCAGCAGATCACTGTTTACATTGCTACACCAAACTCGTTTATCGCTGCTTTTGACAGCTTTATGACGGGCACCAATAGCCAGGAGATCATTGAATGTCTGGAACCCTGTGAGTTACTTGTTCTTAAAAAAGCAGACTTAGAGCACTTGTATTGTCAAATTCCGTTGATGAACGAATTTATTCGAAAAGTCTTAGAACTAACCCTCATTCAAATTCAACAGACGTTAACAATGTATATCTTAGACAACCCAGAGGAGCGCTACGTCAAATTACTGTCGCAAAACCCTGACATCTTACAGCGAGTGCCTCAACATATGCTCGCCACGTATTTGGGCATCACCCCTACTTCCCTGAGCCGCATCCGTAAACGCATTATCACGAAACCTTAAGCGTTCTTGTCTTTTGTAAACGTTTTGTACCGGCTAGCCTTCCCAACTTTGGCTTTAAATGTAAGCCAGGTATGAAACAGGTATTTGTAACGGGAGGATCGGGTTTTGTGGGTCAAAACCTGATTCCCATGCTCATTGAGGAAGGCTATCAGGTAAAAGCGTTAGCCCGTTCACCCCAGGCCGTCCAAAAAGTAGAACAGCTTGGAGCTATTGCTGTTCGTGGCGACTTAACCGACGCCCAGCAATTGGCTCAGGGTCTAAAAGGCTGTGAGTCCGTTTTTCATCTAGCCGGTTCGGTGAATTTTTTTGCTTCCGAAGAAGAGCTGGAAAAAATTCATGTTCAGGCCACCAAACTGCTCTTGTCGGCGGCCAAAGAAGCAGGCGTAAAGAAGTTTATCGATTTGAGTGCCTCCTCAGTCATTATGAATGGTAAGCCAATCGAGAACGCTGATGAGACCTTCCAGTCTGATCATATCGTTGATGGTTATTCAAGAACCAAACTACGAGCCGAGCAACTGGTTCTGCAAGCCCATACCAACGACTTTCAAACCATCTCCATCCGGCCGCCCATGATTTGGGGAAAAGGTGATAACAACATCCTGCCAGCCGTTCTTGAGGCCATCAAAGAAGGACAAATGCAGTTGATTGGCGGTGGCAAGCATCATCTGTCTACCGCCCACGTTCTGAATGTTTGTCATGCGCTTATTTTAGCCGAAAGAGCCATACCCAGTGGTAAAGCCTATTTTATTACCGACGGAGAGTCGCCTGTTTTCAAAGACTTTATAAGTCAATATGTGGCGACCCAGGGTGTCACTCTCCCCGATAAATCCGTTTCTCTGGGCATGGCAAAAATTATAGCTACGATAATGGAATTCGTTTGGAAAACCTTTAAACTTAACGGTCACCCACCTCTCTACAAAGCCCTTGTTAATACTTTGGGCTTAGAATTCACCCTCAAAGACAGACGAGCCAGAGAGGAATTGGGCTATAAGCCCATTGTCACGATCCAGCAGGGAATGAAGTTAATGAACAGTTAATAAACGGGCCACCAGGCAGAGTCGGTGATTACACTTGACTTCTAATTAATCCAGCCTACCCTGTACTGGACCACCCCTAAAACCATTGTGAAGGCGCTTTGCCGAACTTTTGCTTAAACGAATGCGAGAAATGAGAAAGGCTTTCAAAGCCTAAGTCGAGGTAGATTTCAGATGATTTTTTGTTCTTTTTTTCCAGAAGGTGAAGGGCTTCTGTCAGCCGTCTCTCCTGTAACCAATGCCTGGGCGACGTACCAAATGTTCGTTTGAAGTCACGCTTAAATCCGGCGAGGCTTCTGCCAGTAAGCTGGGCAAATTTTTCAACCGGAACATTGAATTTAAAATTGCTGAGCATGAATTTTTCCAGATCGATCTTGTAAGGCTCCGAAAAATCGAACAAAAAAGAACGGAGCTCAGGCATCGTATGCAGCAACAACTTGACGACCTCCTTTACTTTCAAAATTCCCATAGCAGTCGGTATCATGTCTGCCGGATTGCGGGCATAAGGAATTACCGATTGAAAATAGCCCCGCAGAAAATCGTTGCCGGGAATAAGAATATTCGATGGGCCAACGTATTTCTGCGGTATGGCTACCTGTTCTTCCAGGGCAATTGTTCTGAGCAGATCTTCCTGTAAGGAAATGACAATTGTTTCGTAATCCTCACCCGGCAAAGGGGTTTTGGTTAGCTGCCCCAGTTGATTTTTGCCGATCAGCAACATCTCACCTTGCCGCATCGAGATTTTCTCACTGGACGTATCCAAGGTAAACTGCCCCGAAACCTGCAACACCAGCGTATTGTGCTGTAGAAATGCGACAGTATCTTTTCTCATGGTCGAGAGATACGAGTAAAAGATAACTCCGGGCAGTATTTCCGTTGGATTCGTCATGATGAAACTAGTTAAAACTGGCGCGTCCTTCTGGACAATCGCTCACTATCGCTGCAAATACGTACCACCCAATATCGCACCGGGCGCAAACTGCGTGTTCAGTGTATTCATCTCGTCGGGTGTGAAGACGATCTCCATGGCCTGCATATTTTCCGGTAACCGTGATCGCCGGCTCATGCTGACCAATGGCATGATATGATCACCCTGCGCATTCACCCAGGCAATGGCCAGTTGTGTAGGTGTGTATCCTTTATCGGTAGCCATTTGGATTAACACCTCGACTTTTTCCAGATTCTCGATCAGATTTTCGCCCTGAAAACGCGAGAAGTGATTACGGATATCATTTGCCGGAAGCGGTGCTTTCAGTTCACCAGTCAGTAATCCTTCGGCCGTATTGGCAAAGGCTACAACCCCTATTCCAAGTTCCTTAGCCGTAGGAAGGAGGTCACTTTCTATCTGTCGATCCGCCAATGAGTAGCCTATTTCCAAAGCGGTTACAGGATGTACACTATGGGCTTTGCGCAATTGATCGGCGGTGATTTCAGATACGCCCAGATAACGCACCTTTCCTTCTTTGATCAGGTCGGCGACCGTTCCAATTACATCTTCGATTGGAACCGAGTTATCAAGTCGGCATGGCTGATACAGATCGATTGTATCTATACCCAAACGAACCAACGAATAGTTGATGAAATTCTTGATGGCTATAGGACGCAGGTCTAATCCAAGCCATTGTCCCCCATAAAAGATGGCACCAAATTTAACGCTGATGAAGGCATCATCCCGTCGATCTTTGATGGCTTTGCCTACCAGCAGCTCGTTGTGGCCACTACCGTAAAAATCTCCGGTATTCAGAAAATTAATGCCACTATCTAACGCCTGCTGGATGGTCGCGATACTTTCATGTTCATCTTTTGCCGGAGCTCCCCAAACAGATGACATGCGCATACAGCCTAATCCAAGTTTAGAGACGAGTGGACCGTTGTTGCCTAAAGCTATCTTTGTTATCGTTGCCATTGTTATTGTTTAATGATTTGACGACACAAAGATGAGTGCTATTCTCCTCTCCTGATTTTCTTCTACGGCTCAAATTACTTGTCTGTATGGATCAGCAGCACATTCAACTTTAAACGTTCCTAGAATTCTGGCTACTCATTTTTTGAGCAGCTTAAGAGTTTTAGTTTGGCTGGCGGTACTTATTCGTAGCAGATACATGCCTGGTTCGTGTTGGCCTAAACTCATCGACTCCCGATACGGGCTCTGATCTACATTGACCTGCCGATCCACGATGGTACGACCTTGCCCATCGACCAGCCATAGGCGAACCTCCTGGTTCATAGCACCTTCAATGACAAGACTGAATTCTTCATCCACCGGATTCGGGTATGTCATTGCCTGCAAATTTACCTCTAATTTGGGCTCGACTGCAGCCAGCCGACTTTGAGCATCAGCACGTTGATTGATCAGATTTGACGAGCCAGGCGTATTGTTGGGGGATGTAAGAATGGTTCCCTGATTACCCACGGCGACAAACAGGCCATTTCCATACGCCAGGCCGTTTAGATGGTGCGTAGTATTGGCATTTGGGGATAACCACAAAACATTATTGGATGTAGTGAACACCTTTCCGTCGAGGCCGACCATTACAAATTGCCCATTGGCATAAGTGATATGATTGGCATGTAACTCAGAAGTCAATTGGGAACTTGACCAGTGAAGACCATCCGTTGAGTTAACAAACGTACTATTATAGCCAGCTGCAATCCACTTGCCATTTCCATAGGTCACGCTGTTCAACTGGTAGGTGGTGCCACTATTGCGGAAGGTCCAGGACATGGCATCTGTGGATGTGGCAATGACTCCCTGAGCCCCTACGGCCACAAATTGACCATTGGCATAGGTAATACCCATGTAATGGTAAGTTGCCGAAACACTGTTATTCTTGAGCCAGGTTTTCCCATCGGATGAAAAAAGAATAACGCCATTATAGCCTACAGCCACAAAAAGTCCTCCACCATAGGCGATTCCTTTGAGAGTACGTCCTAACAGGATTTTTTGGTTTTCCCATACCTTCCCATCAACAGAGGTTTGAATATTGGCATCCTCCCCGACAGCAACAAATAACCCTTTCCCAAAGGTGACATCGTAAAAACTTCGTGCCCCATTGCTATAGTGGTACGTGTTACCAATCGAAAAATTGATTCCATCGCCTGAGGTTATGGCAACGTTGACTGCGGGCGTAATGACAGGGCCATAATCGGGTCGATATGCACCCACAGCGACATACCTGCCATTGCCATAAGCCACAGCACTAAGCTGTATTTCGTTGGAGAATGTCAGTGGATTCCAGTCTGTTCCATTGTCTGACGAGAAAATTGACCGTCCTCCTGCCAGAAACTTACCGTTAAGAAAACGAAGTCCACACAATCCAGAGCCCAGACCAGTATTGGACGCTGGTTCGCTCCAGGTGATGCCATTTGGCGACGTAAGAACTTTGTTGTTCGTTGTTGTGAGCGCGACATAACTGCCCGTCGCTGTATTACGGGCCACCTTTAGAATGAGTGTTGTGCTATTGAGCGATGCAACTCGTTTAGTCCACACCACACCATCTGGCGAGGTAACAATGCTATTGTTCGTTCCTACCGCAACAAAATTTCCAATACTTTCTCCCGTGATTCCGTTCAGCGTATAAGGCACATTGGCTACTCTGGGCGTCCAGGTTACGCCTTTATCAGCCGAAGTCATAATCAGGCCCCCATCACCTACAACGACGAGTTTGCCACTACCATAAGCTACTCCATTAAAACGCTGAGTTGTCCCTGAGTTCCGCGGCACCCACGTCTGGCCATCTACAGACATGACGATGGCGCCGTTGAAACCGACTGCCACAAAACCGCTGTACGAATTATAGGTAATATCTCTCAAGTGCTGGTTTGTACCAGATTCGTGGGCATTCCACGTCAGGCCATCGGTTGATGTGATTATGTGGCCACTGTTGCCCACCGCTACAAACTGGCTATTGGCATAAACAATGGCATACATAGCGCCTGATGCGCCTACGTCCTGTGTTGTCCAGGTAAATCCCTGGTCAGTTGAGCGGATAACCTTATTATCATTCCCCACCACGGCTACGTATTTGCCATCTCCATAAGCAATATCGGCGAAAATCTGGCTTGTGACCTGGGGACGATTGGTCCAGTCGGTTTGTGCCCTGGCGGTCAACATGGTTAACCCGAATAGGCAGCTAAACAGGAAACGTCGTATCCAGGCCGACCAGCCAGATTGGGCAGCGCCCACGTCCTGCCGCTTTCGGTATTCGATCCACTGAGTTCCGAAAATAGCACTGAGTAGCCCCAACGCAGCTCCGATTAACTTGCTATTGGAAACCATATCCGCTCTGGAATGGATAACAATTGCCGACAGGCCACACAGGATCGTACTGATTTGGCATACAATTAGTTTGTTCATGAGTAATGTCTGATAAAGAAGGAAAGTGAATGTTGGTTGACTGGAGCATCCTCAGATCATTTGCTGAGTTGCTCGATGATACAAATGTGTGCAGTGAGGTGGCGGCCTTTCAAATGTTTCACCATGAGTGGCAACAATTCGCCGGTCGAATCGTGGTCAATTTGGCATCAGTCGTTTTCGCCCTTTCAGCCGTGCGGGTATTTATTTCTGCGCTAATCAGGCTGCCATTCCTTTTAATGAAGCTGTTTAAACTTTCCAGAATGGCACCGAAAAGTGTTGTAGTACCGCCCGTCCCGGTCGGGCGTGTATCCAACTGTCTCTCGCCCGACCGGGACGGGCGGTACTACGATTAAAAACACTTTTTAACTTAAAAAAGAAAGATTATACAGTCTCAATGAAAAATCCCTCCGGAGTTTACGTCGGAGGGATTTTCACTATACAAGATTCCTGAAACTAGTCGCAATTTAGCTGAGGTCGCGTATTAAGTCTAACGTAGATGCATATACGGGACAACGTTGTATGGCAGTCACTCCATGTAGAAGTCGAATAAAATCTCCGGCGGTTAAACCGATTAGGCTAATCTAACTTTCGCCCGTTTCGCATCAAATAGCCCCTTGAAAATCGCGTATTCTATACCTGCTTAAACATGAACAGAAACGCTATTGCGTATTCCTGGGGGAGGTAACCAAATACTCGTAGGGTGTTGATTGGATCAATTGCGCGTTCGAAATGGTATACGTATCTCGTTTTGTTACATAACCATCTGAGTTGATGAGGTATTGATAGTAGTAATTACTTTCTAAGCTGTACGGCGCAAAAGCCTCTATTTTTTTGGCCCGTGCCAGGTGATTGCTGTATTTGCCAAAAACCGTTGCGTAAGGATCTACCTGCAATTCCTCAGGATTGAATACAGTCCGGTCGTTGCGGATCGGATCGCCAAAGGCGGTGTATTCAAACGTAGATTCACGAATCTTGACCTTTTGGGGAGTATACTCGGTTGCTTTTAGTAAATCACCATTTGTATTGTAGGCAAAGTCGATAAAGTTGTCTGGCTCTGGCCAGTTACCCAAATACACCTTTGCAATTTGCCCCTTATCATTATAGGTATACAGACAATTCGTTTTTATGGTTTTATCTCCTAACGGGTAATGCATATAGCGTTCGGTCTCAACATAATAACACTGGTCAGGGTAATTTTCGTAGTAAGAACCTTTGGGCGGAACTGGAATGTAACCTGAAGAATTTGCTGCTTGTGCCCGGTGGATATAATAGGTTGTGGCTACATCCAGCTTGTTGTCATTATATTCTTTCGTGAAAACCCTCTTGTACTCTCCATCCTGGTAGGTATAGTCAATATAATGGGTTGGACTAAGGGTAACTTTCTTTAATCTGCCATCCGTATCATAGGATAGCACAGTAGTACCATGTTTTGTGAGCAGGTATTTGGTTGTGTTTACCACAATACCACCAGCAAGACTAACGGTTTGTTGCTCAGCCTCGGGCTGAACCAGCGATTCGGCAGTTTCACGCTCACAGGCCATCAGCCCAGTCAAAGCGGAAAAACACAGAAAAAAGGGGATAATTTTTACAGATTGTTTCATAGTTACTTTGTTGTTTTACCTACTCTGTTAGGTTTTCGGCGTTTCCTTTGGCAGTTTCGTTTTGCCGATACAAACGTGCGAATGAGAGCCTCGCTTCTCAAAAATTTCAAGTCCAATAGCAACTTTTTAGTAGTTCAACAGTAATGGATTAGCCATGAACCGTTTTACAAACGAATCAGGCTATTTTGGGCGCTAGGTCACTTTAGACGATGCAACTGGTTTACCCCGTCCGGTAGATCGACATTCAGAGTAAGGGCACTCCTACCAGAAAATGGGTGGCTGTTTCGGTTACCAGAACCGGCCGCTTACTCAGATAGCCGTAGAGGGATTTTAAGCTGGCCAGCCCCTGCTTGTTCGACGTTTCTACGAAGTCTTTCTTCTGCAAGGTGTTCACCACAAATAGGGTATCTTCTTCGGTATAAATCCGGATATAAAGGGGATTTTCGTCATCAAGGATGTTGTGCTTGATGGTATTTTCCAATAGATTCTGGATGGTAACGGGCACAATTTGAGTAGTTAAATACACCGAATCTATACTAACAGTAATCTGCAACGCCTTACCAAACCGGGTTGTCTGTAAATCAATGTAGTTCTGGGCAAAGCTCAGTTCGTCCTGTAGGCTGACGAGTTCCTTATTTTTATTTTGTAAAATATACCGATAAATCACAGATAATTTTCGTAGAAACACCGAGGCTTCTTTCGGTTTCGTGATGATCAGACTGTTGAGGGAAGTTAAGCTATTGAACAGAAAATGAGGGTTGAGGTGGTTGATGAGGTTTTGGTACTGAATCTGGGCTTTATCGCGCTCCAGACGCGTCGTCTGAATCTGAAAATGATGCAATCGGGCAGTTTGCCGGACCCGGTGTCGGTAAAACCAGTACATAAGTCCCAACACCAAAGTCAGAAGGGCGGCCCTAAACCAGCCGGTGTTGTAGACGGGCGTGTCAATATGGATGGGTAAATGGGTTTCGCCTGTTTCGGTTTCGCCAACCACCGCTTTGACTCTGAACGTATAATCACCGCCCCCTATCCTGGTGTAGCTGGCGCGTGTTTGTCCATTTGCTTCGTTCCAGTCTTCGTCGTAACCTTCCAGTTTGTACAAGTACCGGTGCTTTGTTGTGGCCGACAGGACGCTAAACTCAATCGAAAATGAATTTTCTTCGACGTTCAGGTGAACGGGAAGTGTATCGCCATAAAGTATCCGGGTTGTATCGGGCAGAAGTAAACGGTTGAGCAATACGGTTTGGCGTAAAGGCGACAAGCCCAGATTTTCGGGTTTAAACTCGACCAGGTGCCCTTTCTGAGCCGATAGAATATGCCCGTTACGCATAGGAAACAGGTACGATTCGTAGCGGGCGGTGTTTACGTTGATGGGTAGTGTAAAGTTGAGCACCTGTTTTTTTGCCTGGGTGATCACGGAAAAAACATTGAAATCGGCCACCCAGATATTACCGAAACGGTCGGGCAGCGCGGCTGTTGACTGGCTTAGGGTCATCGATTCATTTTCAGCCCGAACGGAATCCCGGCGACTGACGGGATCGTATTGCACCAGACCATGCATGGTGGTTGCCATCAAGAATGCACCGTTTGGATCTTCGGCCAGCGAACAAATTGTGGTTTCATAATCGGCCTGCCGGGTGTCGGTCACGACAAAGCCATGCTGCTGGGAATCAAAGCGCGCAAAACCTTCGGGATAGATGTCGAGCCACAACTGCCCATGCCGATCAAGCAGAGATTGGCGAACCAGAAAACGAGGGTCCTGGCTTATGGATTGAATCGGGTAGACCTGCCAGCGCGCACTGGGTATATCGTAGGCAAAGGCCCGTTTGCCGTCACCAAATACCCAATATCGATCACCCTGAAGTCGAAATGAGCGCAAATAAATCGATCTGGCTTCGGGGGGTAACGAAATTTCCCGAAATTGATGCGTTTGACTGTCAAAGCGATAAACCGCATGGTCAGAGCCTATAAACAGTTCGTTTCCCCGCCGACTCAACCCTGTAACCGGCATTCCCCAGGGATATTTAGCCGTGCGATTCGGCAGACGGTATACGTCGAGCTGGTTAGTCGCTGGCACATAGTGCAATAACCCCCGAATTGACGAGCCCAGCCACCACGAGCCGTCTGCGTCTTCGACAAAGCTGATCAGGCCTCGCTCATCAGGCAGGGCTGGAAACAGGGCCGCCAGATCATAGATGTCATACAGTGCCCGCTCTGGATTCGTATAGGCAATACCGTTTACGGTAGCCAGCCAAACGGAACTGTCGGGGTGCTGCCAGGCGCCCCAGATGATGTCGGCACCCAGGGCGGTAGGCTCCGATTTCGCATGACTCAAACTGGTAAACTGATCCGTTTGCGCATCAATGTAAAAAGATCGGGTATCCCATGTGCTCACCCACAGATTGTGCCGCCGGTCAACGAAGATACTGGCCACATAGAAGTCTTCGCGGTCCTTTGGATTAGTGGGTTTAATGCGCTTTAGAATCCGCTGGTGTTGCAGATCGTATAGCACAATGCATTGATCTGTATGATCGGCAATCAACAGGTGATTGCCGTCGATGGCCAGGGCGGAGACGTCATTCGGCGTAAAAATGGAGAGTTTTTCAGGGTTTTTCCGACAGGTCGTAAACTGTCGCCGGACCGTGTCGAAGTAGCGAATTCCATGAATCTCAGCCATCCAGAAACCAGGCTGAAAAGGATCTTCGACCAGGCCGTTGGGTAGCGTATGGACTCCCCCCGTTCTGTCGGCTGGGTAACAGGGGAAGTACTGCACGGTTCCGCTTTTCGTCTCATAGCAAAACAATCCCCGATGGCGACTCGTAAACCACACATTACCCGCCCTGTCGCACCGAATATTTTTGCAAATGCCCAGGAGTTGGTTTTGAACGGTAGTAATATGACGAAACTGGCCTGTAGCTTTATCAAAACAACTAACCCCATTCTCGAAAGCGGCCCAGATGTTCCCCTGTTTATCTTCACAGAGAGCATAAATCTGGTTATTAAGCAGGGAGTTTGGATTGTTTTGCTGGTGCCGGAACCTAACAATATGCGTACCGTCATAACGGTTGAGGCCGTTGTTGGTACCTACCCAAAGGAAGCCATCGCGGTCTTGCTGGAAACAGGTGATCGACTGCAACAAAATCCCATCCTGCTCTCGAATGTGCCCGAATTCAACATGAACGGGTCGCTGCTGGCCGGACAAGGGTCCAGCCAGGCAAATCAGCAGGCAGGCCAGCCAAAAACAGGTACGGATTATTGCTCCAGCCATTTCTTGAAGGAAGGAGCCTTGTCGCGGCTGATGTCGATAGCAACCTGATGATTGGGACTTTTCAGAACAAGAAGAAGTTTCAGATTTGCCAGCCCCTTCACACTCTGCACCGCGTTGATATTGACCAGGCAATGGCGGCTGGCGCGGTAAAACTGAGCGGGGTTGAGCAACGATTCAATTTCATCGAGTGTCGCGTAATCCAGAATATAACGCTCCCCGGCATTGGTGATCATAAAGTTTAGTTCATCGCGCAGAATGCAGGCAATATCAGTTACCCGGACAGGTACCCAGCTATTCCGGGCGTTTCCTAAAAAATGTTCCTTATAGGTAGGTTTGCTGATAGTGGGTATACTTAACGCATTCAGTAATTTCTGTACATCGATAGCTGTCTTATTCTGATTTTTGGTTAAGGATCGGGCTTTAGCAATGGCCTGCCGAAGCTCATCCCAGTCGACGGGTTTGAGCAGGTAGTCGATGCCATTTACTTTAAAGGCCTGAATAGCATACTCATTATAGGCTGTGGTAAAAATAATGGGGCAGGTTATCTTAAACTTATCGAAAATGGTAAAACTGATCCCATCAGAAAGTTGAATATCGGCAAAGATCACATCGGGCTCCGCGTTTTCGGCAAACCACCGCAGGGCCGTTTTTACGCTACCGACGGTGCCTACAATCTTAATGGTTGGATCGACTTCGGCAATACTGGCCGTCAGCTCAAGAGCAACTAGCTTTTCGTCTTCAATTAGGAGTGCATTCATGGCGGGAAGGTTCTAGCGGGAAATCTAGTCTAAATCTTTCGGTTTCAGTCGCCAATCGCAAGTTTTCGACAACGAACCGTAGTGAATACAAGTTTAATGACGCAAAATTCCGGACGAGTCATCTAGCAGTAATTGGTGGAGTGAGTGGAGTAGGCGGAGTAAGTGACCAGTATACTCATTCCACCTACTTCACTTACTCCACCAATTCCACTAGACTCTGGTTTCGTGCCACTGAACAGTCAATATCGACGAGTCGTGGGAGAAAAATTGGCGACAGACGTATTTATGTAGTCATTTACACTCAACCACTGTTAAATAACCTATTGAGAAGGTTTCCCATGACGAATCAACAACTTCAACTCGTTCAACAAACCTGGAAACTCCTGCGTGAGGTAGACCCAACTGTGCTGGGTGATGTCTTCTATGGACAATTATTCATCACCTACCCGGCACTGCGACCCATGTTTACTGGTTCGATGGAAAGTCAATATAAAAAGTTTGTTGACATGCTTAGTATCATCGTGGCTCGTCTGGATCGCCCCACTACCGTGGCACAGGAAATTGGTCAGTTAGCCCGGAGTCATAAAGGGTATGGTGTAAAGCCCGAGCACTATGTGGCAGTGAAAGAAGCCTTGTTATGGACACTCGAACGAGGCCTGGGCAATGACTGGAACAATGCCGTGCAACAGGCCTGGGTAGCGTGTTATGACAATCTGGCCCAATCCATGCGGGAAAATGACTAGAACGTTTATGTCAAGACTTTATGAAAAGCCTTCCGCCGTTCACGTCGGAGGGCTTTTTTGTGTTCCATGTATTGACAAGCTCAAGGCAAACGAGTAACTGATGACGCTAAAACAATTCATTGCGAATTGGCTACGATTCAATAGCCAGACAGGACCAATGGTGCTTAAATTTTTGATTAGCGACCTCTGTCAACCTCACCTTTGCTCAACAATAAACAACACACTACACATGAACGCATTATTTCAAAAAAATATGGCAATCGCCAGCCTGGTCGTCCTGATTGGGTTTACGTCCTGCCAGGAAAACAAGCTGGTTATTCCTGATCAGCCAGTAGTTACCTCGTCAGAATTAGCAAACAGTGCCCGCTTATCTGCGCTTCCTAAAGTATATAAACTTACCAGACATGGGGATGCAACACTGACCTATTACAATGATGGGCGATTGAAACGGGTAACCTCTGGAGCAGATGCCCGTGGCAACACAAAATACCGTCGGGAATACAGCTACGACGATGCCGACCATCGGATCGATGCGTACTCTTACATAGATAATCAGCCCGTTTTTTATGATGCATATTGGATCGATGATGCAACTGGGCGCTGTCACAGATCGACACAGATCGGCTATCTTATGATCGAAGAAAACGTGGCCTATTACAAGCAGCATGAATTAACGACCATGTGGTATTATACGTATACGACCAAAGGTCAACTCAAAACTTGCCAGCACTTGTATTGGGACAGCTCAAATCGGACCGAATACACCTATAATGCCGATGATGATCTAATTAAAACAATCACCTACGACCGTGTCGGGAAACAGGATGGTGTAGCTGTACACGAACTTACTCTCACCTACGACCAAAATCAATCATCTCGGAGCACAGTCCTGGCCGACAAAAACCCGCTAAACACCAGTTGGGCCCACCTTCCTGTTCCCCATTCGCAAAATGAAGGGCAACCAGTCCCTGAAGTTTATCTGCCAATTTTCGGCAAGCCCAGTAAGCATTTGGTAGCGAGTGTGACGCAAACTAAACTACCAACCAATCAGCATGTTAGCAGTTCATTCTTTACCTACACCCTCAACACGGATGGGTATGTAACCGAACGAAAAGAAGTAGATGCGCGTAAATCTTTGTTACTCGAGACCAAGCCATTCGGGTATTTGGTAACAGACCTCAACAAATGAGCTTGCCCAGTGTTGCGGACTTACTGTCTTTTACTGGACAATACGTTAAGATCGAAAAAGACGTGTCCAGTAAAAGGCAGCAAGTCCATCCGAAAGAGAACCAGACTTACTGGACAGGTTCCGGAGCATCCGCATACTTTTTGTACTTACCCAACAAGCTGCCGATGAATATCATAAAGGGAAAGAAGGTTGCCTGGACAAAAGCGGGTATCTCTAACATGTAAAATTCGGACTTATACCGTCTCATTAGATACGCGATATCAAATAGACTGGGCTTGCCATTACCGGCATTCACAGATTTATGGATCTCGGATAACAGGAAAATGAAACTATCTACAGGGGCAACCCAGCCTGTGCAGTGCAGCGTATCGGTACCAGCGTTCCAGAACTTGTGCGGCTGGCCGGCCTTCCATACTACAGTTTGGCCAACCGTGATATACCGTTCGGGCTGTCCTGGTTCTTTAATACCCATTGTCCCGGCTATCACGGTAAGGGATTCATCCTGCCGATAATGCACATGCATAGGTGGCCCACCTTTGGGAGGTATCGTATTTTCTACTTCTACGGCTTGCTGTCCTTTTTTATTTTTATAATACCGCTGGAAGATGATGACATCTCCAGGGCCGTTGACAATTGTTAACGGGAGTTGGATCTGGTTTTTTACTTGTTCCATACTTTTCTTATTTTTGACAGTGTCAAAATTATAGACAAAACTTGACAATGTCAAAATCTAAACAATCCACCCGAGAACTCATTGTCAATAAGGCAATCGAAATGTACAATGCACATGGGGTGGAGTATGTCGGGGTACGCGAACTGGCAAAAGAATTGAATGTGAAGGGCGGTCATATCACCTATTATTTTCCGACCAAGAATGACTTGTTAGCCGAGCTGGCTCACCGATTAACTGTATCTAATGGTGAGTTATTAGATCAACCGAAAGAGTCTGGCCTATACGGTTTCCTGGACATGAATAGACGAATGTATTTCAATCAATATCAATACCGGGCGTTTTTCCTAAGTCTTCCGTTGTGGCTCAAGCAGGATATTGCCTTTGCGCACCAATACCAGCAGGGGCAAGCTTCAAGGCGACAATCCTTTACACATGAGCTGAACGGACTGGTAAGCGAAGGTTACCTATCGCCACTTTCAGAAGCGAAAATGGAGACACTGTTTGGCACATTAGCCGCCACTGCCCGACTATGGCTATGCGAGGCAACACTTGACGGGCTGATTGACGATGAAACTACAGCCGTGCATACCTACCTGCGCCGACTGGCCGGTCTACTGGAGCTAGTTGCCTCCGAAAAGGGAAAGACCGACATCGAAAAATTCCTCAGGGAGTTGACATAAAAAATGGGGCAAACCCGACTGGAATGCCAGCCCAGTGGAGTGCCAGCCCAGTAAAATGCCAGCTCAGTGGAATGCCAACGGTCCCACAAAGATTGCCTGAATCAGACAGGCAAATACACCCAGAAGGTAGCCCCTTCGCCAGGCGCGCTGGTGGCTGTGATTCCACCACCATGATTGTTCGCCACTTGTTGGCAGATGGCCAAGCCGACACCCGTACCAGCATATGTCTGCTTTCCGTGCAACCGCTGAAAGACCTGAAAAATGCGATCCACATACCGGGGATCAAAGCCAATTCCTTCATCGCGCACACTAATGCAGTGAAACTGAGTCGCGGAGCTAGTTGGCCTGACGGCCAGAGGCAATTCACTCCGGGTCAGAAGAGCACTTCGTACTTCCACTCGTGGCGGTTGATTGGGCTCACGAAATTTCAACGCATTCGAGAGTAGATTCTGAAACAGTTGACCTAGTTGAGACGCATCACCGGTTACGATTGGCAAGGCGTCAACTTCGACCCTAGCCTTTTCCTGACTAATTGTCCAGTCGAGCGTGGTTAGTACGTCGGCTATTACGGTAGCCAGAGAAACGGGGCCGAAATCCTGCTGTTGGGCAGATATCCGCGAATACGCCAGCAAATCCTTAATTAGCGTAGACATACGGGCACCTGCATGGCTGATGCGCTGAAGGTAGTCGTGACTGGTTGGGGTTAACTGATCATCCAATTGACTGGCCAACAGGGAACTGAACGATTGAATTTTACGCAGCGGCTCCTGCAAATCATGACTGGCTATGTAGGCAAACTGCTGTAAATTAGCGTTGGAGCGGTTCAATTCGTCAATCTTACTTTCGAGCTGACTTTGTAATTGCCGCACACGGGTAAAATCGGTAAAGTGGATAACTACCTCATCATCCAGCTTGACCGTGCTCATGACATTATACAGATCGAGCCCATCTTTGTCATAGTGAATGTCAAAGGTAAGTGGTTGGCCCGTTTTATAGGTTTCAACCGGGTTGGTAAAGCTCACCGTTTCGAAATAGCCAGGAAAAACCTCCCCTACCCGCTTGCCCTGCAATTGTTCTGGCGTGGTGTTGGCATAGGCAGCATAGGCCTGATTGGTGAGCTTAAAGCAAAAGTCAATGATCTCGCCGTTTTCAACAACGGGTTGAAGCACCTGCATAGGTTCTTTAAACGAATTGATGATGGTTTGTAGATACCAGTTTGCCTGCGCGACCTCCATCAACTGCACCTCTGGCGTGATATCTTCCACCGTATGAATAATATAGGCCAGTTGCCCATCACTATCGATAACCGGCTTATTAACTGGACGCCAGGTACGCTCCACCAATGCACCCGTCTGGGCATTAGGCCACTGGTGGAGCTGATCGGCCATAATGTGCGTCTGTTTTGTTCGGATGACCTGGATCAGCGATTGCTGGAGTCGTGGGGCAATGGCCGCATTGATCTCATCCTTAAAGAACAGTTCGAACACGCCATACCCGACCAAGCCCTCACGCTGAAGGCCAAAGGCGGTTAGGTAATCATCTGAGACGGCCACAATGGGAAACGTCAACTCATCGGGCAACAGGATTAGATGCTTACCGGGCATCGCATTAAGAAGTAGCGAATTGGTGGCCAATCGATCGCTACTGGTTACGGGTATATTCATAATCAAGTAACTTCACCTTCTTTAACGTTATTGATTAGGATTTATGGGCTAGTAGAGCGAATATCAATCGCTAAATAGGGAGCTAATTTATAGACAAATCAGTTCGTTCGTTAACTACTCTTATCGCTGCTTAATTTTCAGTTAGTTATTTACGAGGGTTAAAGGCTGCGTCCAAGTTCTCGCCCACTACGAACGATGGGCTTATACGCATCTTCGGTGCAGGATTCGCCGAAGCGATCCCCTGGATGAGTTAGATGAACATTTTTACCAAAATGTCTATTATTAATTATTCCTTGCTGGTCTGTTTCTACATCTGTTCATTTAACATCAATGCCTGGCTTCGACAAGCAAACGCTCATTGAGCGATTAGACATAAACTTTGCCTTACAAGCGACCGGTCTGGGCGTTTGGGAAGCAGACCTAAAAACCAACCAGATCATCTGGGATGACCGATGCCGGGAACTATTCGGTTTCGGCCAAGATAATACGCTGCCGTTTGAGCAGGTTATCCAGTATATTCATCCCGAGGATGTAAGCCGGGTCAGGGAGGCTATGCAGTGGGCGAAAAATCCTCAATCGACTGGGCAATACGATCAAACCTTCCGCACCCTAGGCGCCGACGACGGCCAGCGACGGTGGGTGCGCTTCTACGGCAGAGCTTACTTTTCAGAAACCGGTGACCTCTACCGCTTTGCAGGTGTGGCTCAGGAGGTACCCCCGCAGATACTGGACCACCAACGGGAGGAAAAAGTCCGTCAGGCTGCCCAGCGCCAGCAGCGGATTTATGAAGCCATTACAGCCAGTACGCCTGACCTGGTCTATGCCTTTGATCTGAACTATCGGTTTACTTACGCGAATCAGGCGCTGCTGAATATGTGGGGCAGTAGCTGGGAAGAATCGATCGGTAAAGGACTACTGGAAAATGGGTACGAACCCTGGCACGCTCAGATGCACGAACGGGAAATCGACCAGGTGGTAGCGACTAAACAACCCATTCGGGGCGAGGTATCCTTTCCGCATGCCACTCTGGGTAAACGCATGTACGACTACGTATTTGCCCCTATTTTCAATGAGAAGGGAGAGGTAGAAGCCATAGCTGGCACGACTCGGGACATTACCGATAGTAAGCAGGCTGAAGCTGCTTTACAGGTTAGTGAAGAGCGTTTCCGTTTGTTTGTGACGGCCAGTTCAGACGTGGTTTACACCATGAGTGCCGACTGGCGGCAAATGAATCAACTGGACGGAAAAACGTTTTTGATGGATACCCAGGAGCCCAGCCGCGACTGGCTGCTGAAATATATTCCGGCAGAGGACCAGATTCAGGTAGAAAAAGCCATCGAAGCAGCTATTTCGGGCAAACGGGTGTTCGAATTGGAACACCAGGTTATTCAGGCAGATGGAAGTGTGGGCTGGACCTTCTCGCGGGCTGTCCCCATTCTGGATGAGCAGGGCAATATCCAGGAATGGTTTGGTACGGCCAGCGACGTGACCGAACGGAAGAGTGCCGAAGAAGCCCTTCGCCAGAGCGAAGAACGCTACCGGCATCTGTCCGCTGAGCTGGAAGAGCGGGTAAAAGCCCGTACCCATGATTTAAGTCAGGCCAACGCGGATCTGAAACGATCTAATGATAATTTGCAAACCTTTGCCTACGTGGCCAGCCACGATTTGCAGGAGCCGTTGCGCAAAATTCAATCGTTCAGTACGCTACTCACGCAACAACTGGATGAGCACCTGAATGCAGCGACCAAAGATCACTTACAACGCATCACGGCTGCTGGCGCCCGTATGTCCACACTCATTAAAGCGCTGCTGACCTACTCACGCATAACGACCCGCCAACAGACCTTCAGACTCATTTCGCTTGAGTCCATTATAACTGAAGTACTCACCACACTGGATTGGGAGATTAGCCAATCGGGTGCAAAACTTAGCGTAGATACGCTGCCGGTGATCCGAGGAGACGAGTCACAACTGGGCCAGCTGTTTCAGAACTTACTAACGAATGCCATCAAGTTTGTGATCCCTGGCCAATCCCCTCAGATCCGTATTGCGTATTCCCAGCGATCACGGAGCGAGTTACCACCTGGCGTGAGGCCTGATGTAGTAGCCTCGCTGTATCATCAAATCAATGTAGAAGATAACGGGATCGGGTTTGATGAAAAGTATACGGATCGCATTTTCCAGGTGTTCCAGCGCCTTCATGGCAAGAACGAGTATGCAGGCACTGGCATAGGATTAGCGATTTGTCAGCGGGTGGTGGAAAACCACGGTGGGGCCATTACGGCAAGTAGCCAGCCTGGCCAGGGAGCTACGTTTAGTGTGTATCTTCCGGTTTAGTAATTGCCTACTTATTACCACGCCAGAGACTAATCCGTATCATCGCACACAGCCCCACTTTGGGATAATTCTTCACTGATTTCAAAGAGAAATTTGCGTAGCCAAATAACTACATGTATATTTGTAGTCAAATGACTACACAATGAATTTAAGACGAGACGTATTCCAGGCCATAGCAGATCCTACACGAAGGGCTATTCTTCTATTGGTTGCTTCGCAAGCCATGACTGCCGGAGCCATAGCCGCAAATTTTGACACAGCCAGACCGACCGTTTCAAAACACCTGCAAATTCTTACCGAGTGCGAATTGCTCGAACAGGCGCAAAACGGCAGAGAAATTTACTATCACATCAATGCAAAAAAAATGAAAGAAGTAGCCGACTTCATTGAGCCATTCCGCCAAATGTGGGATGATCGATTTACTAAACTGGAAACAATAATGAAACAATACAAAAGCAGCTAATGGAACGAAAAACAAAAATCAATGCCGAGGATGGCAAACAGGAATTAGTGATTACAAGGGAATTCGATTTGCCATTGGAATTACTGTTCAAAGCGTATGTGGAGCCCGACATTGTTGAGCAATGGATGGGAACGAAAGTGCTGAAACTTGACAGTAAAAAGCATGGTAGTTATCAATTTGAAACGACCGATCCAAAAGGAAATAAATACGGGTTCAATGGGATAATCCATGCGTTTAGCCCAAACCAAAAAATCACCCGGACATTTGAAATGGAGAATACTCCTTTTGGCGTCCAGCTTGAGCTCCTGGAATTTGAACAACTTACTGATGACACCAGCAAACTCACCATGCACGTAATCTATGAATCGGTTGCGCAACGAGACCAGGTGATGCAACTACCCTTTGCTCAGGGCATCAACATGGCGCATAATCGATTGCAAAACATTGTAGGTAAATTAAACTAACATGCTATGACAAAGAGAGATAAAATCATTTATTGGATTGCCACAATCTGGCTTGCCTTAGGGATGCTATCAACTGGGGCAGTGCAGTTAGTCAAAGAGAAAACAGGGTCGGGAGGAGTAGATAGTATTACCCATTTGGGCTATCCTGTGTATTTTCTAACCCTATTGGGTGTTTGTAAAATTCTGGGTGTTGTGGCCTTACTGATCCCAAAATTTCCTTTAGTAAAAGAATGGGCTTATGCCGGCTTTTTCTTTACCATGTCGGGAGCAATGTTTTCGCATATCGCACTGGGTGATCCTATAAACGAAACAGCTCCCTCGTTACTATTGCTAGTTCTGACCGTAGTATCATGGTATTTCAGACCTGCCGATCGGAAAATTAGTTTAGTCAATCAATAAATAAAGCGCATGAATCCGAGGGTTGATTTTTATTTTACTAAAGCTAAAAAGTGGCAGGAAGAATTAGGACAATTGAGAACGATCGTTCTTGACTGTCAGTTGACCGAAGAATTGAAATGGGGCTGTCCCTGTTATACGTTTGAGAAACATAACATAGTTCTACTCCATGTATTCAAAGAGTACTGTGCGCTTTTGTTTTTCAAAGGTGCCCTGTTAAAAGATCCCAACGGTATTCTAGTCCAGCAAACGGAGAATGTGCAGGCCGCGCGTCAGATTCGATTCACTACTATTCAGGAAATAATTGAGCTGAAATCCATCCTACAAGCCTACATCTATGAAGCCGTTGAGGTAGAAGAGGCCGGTTTGACAGTAGAGTTAAAAAAGACGGCTGAGTTCGCCATCCCGGAGGAATTTCAACAGAAATTAGACGAAACCCCTGCTTTGAAAACCGCTTTTGAGGCATTGACACCGGGCTGGCAAAGAGGATACCTGCTTCATTTTTCGGCACCCAAACAAGCTAAAACCCGAGTATCCAGGATTGAAAAAAGTATGCAGGATATTCTCGATGGAAAGGGATTAACTGATTAGCGCATTCGATGAGAACATAAAGCGATTTGCGTGTATTACACAGCGTTAGTCCCTCTTTTCGACACCCCGCAGAACCGAAAAAAGCATTTCAATTAATCTATAAAATCTGAACCACATGAATAGCGATAAAAAAGAACTGTCATCAGAACAACGTGAAGAACTGATCAGCGTATTAAAAGCCCGTTTTGAGAAAAACAAAAACCGCCATCATGACCTCGAATGGACTAACGTACAAGCAAAGCTGGCGTCTGCTACAGATAAACTATGGTCGCTCCATGAAATGGAAAGAACTGGCGGTGAACCGGATGTTGTTGGTCATGATCAAAAGACGGACGAATACATCTTTTATGATTGTTCAGCGGAAAGTCCCAAAGGTCGCCGAAGTGCCTGTTACGACCGTAAAGCGCTGGAATCCAGAAAAGAGCACAAACCAGAGAATAACGTTATTGATATGGCCGCTGCCATAGGCGTTGAACTTTTAACGGAAGAAGAATATCGAGCGTTACAGCAACTTGGAAATTTCGATACGAAAACATCGAGCTGGATAATAACTCCGGCTGATATCAGACAACTTGGCGGTGCCCTGTTTTGTGACCGTCGCTATAACACTGTCTTTGTGTATCATAACGGTGCCGATTCTTACTATGGCAACAGGGGGTTCCGTGGCTCACTACGAATCTAAATGTTGCTATATTCCACAGCTCATTCCGTTCGTAAGCTTTTGACAGGATTCATCAGGGCGGCTTTAATAGCCTGGTAGCTGACAGTTAATATAGCCACGCCTATAGCCAGACCACCAGCCACGGCAAAGACCCACCACTCCACGTTAATTTTGTAGGCAAAGTCGCCCAACCACTGGCTCATGGTGTATCTGGCAATAGGCGAAGCAATCACCAGGGCGATTAGAATTAGCCTGAGATAATTGGCTAGTAACAGCGTGACAATGCTCGTAACGGATGCCCCCAGCACTTTTCGAACGCCAATTTCCTTGGTGCGCTGATGGGTCGTTAAAGCCGCCAGTCCGAATAGGCCCAGACATGAAATCAACACGGCCAAACCAGCGAAAACACCAAATAGTTGACCAATCCGCTGTTCAGACTGGTACAGGGTATTGAATCGTTCGTTTAAAAATGAGTACACAAACGGGTTACCCGTCTCAGCCTTCCATCGCTTTTCGATGGTGGTTAGGAGCCTGGGCACATCGTCGGTCTGGATGCGTAAGGCCAGTTGCGAATTGTCTCCCCCATAGAACATGACTAACGGAGCAATGCGCTGGTGCATGGATTCGAAATGGAAGTCCTTCACCACACCAACGACCGTGTATGTGCGTTTGCTCCCTTCAGAACCGTCGCCGGTTATGGAAAGCTGTTGGCCAATAGGCGTCTTAAAGCCATACGCCCGAACGGCAGCTTCGTTAATCAGTACAGCCGAACTATCAGAGGGAAAAGCCTTCGAAAAGTTGCGCCCCAGTGCCAGACTCATTCCTAATGTAGGCAGGTAATCTTCGTCGACGAAATAGCTTTTTGTCAGTTGCATGCCTGTTCGCGATCCATTCCGAAACAGAATACCATCCTGACTCTGTTTAGATGCTCCGGCGGGTAAAAAACCGGCCAGAACTACCCGATTGACGGATGACAACTTAGCCAGTTCGACTTTAAAGGCATTTAATTTAGCGCCCAGCACTTGCGTATCGTGTAAAACCAGTACCTGCTCTTTGTCGAAACCAACCTTCTTGTTTTGCATGAACCGTAACTGCTGGTTAGCAACGATCGTAGCGATAATGATACCGATCGACACAACAAACTGGCCTGTCACTAAGGTATTCCGTAACCAACCGCTCCGTAAGCTGGCTTGACCCTTGCCATTAAGAACCGTAATGGGTTTGAACGAAGACAACACAAAAGCCGGGTAGCTACCAGCCAGCAGGCCGATCACCAGGCAGGCCCCTAACGTACCGGAGAGCATCCGCCAGTTAGCAATTTCACCGGGGGTAAACTGTTTCCCGGACAATGCATTAAAGCCAGGCAATAGCAGGAAGACGAGCCCCAGCGCCAAACCTAGTGCCAGAAAGGTTAAAAGAATAGATTCTGTCAGAAACTGGCTGACCAACTGCGTTTTAACGGAGCCCATTACTTTTCGAACGCCTACCTCTTTGGCGCGCCCTGCTGATCCGGCAGTAGATAGGTTCATGAAATTGATACAGGCAAGCAGCAGGATAAACAGTGCAATCACCGAAAAAATATATACGTATTTGATATCGCCGTTGGCCTCCATCTCATCATCCAAATCGGAATGTAAATGAATAGCGGTAACTGGCTGGAAGCCAAAACCGATTCGATTGCCTTTTTGCAGGAATTCAGGCAGGGTAATTCCCAGAAACTCCTTGATTTCCGAGGTCATGTACTTACTAATAAACCCTTTGCTTTGGGCTTCTACCTGCTGAATTGAGTAGCCATCCCGAAGCAATAGGTAGACGTAAGCCCCGCTGGCTAGCCATTTGGTGCCCTGGTTAACCGACCGGAACGAGCCAAACATGTCGTAATGAAAGTGCGTGTTAGAAGGAACATCGGCACAGACGCCGGTCACCCGAAAAACGCCCAGATTACCCATCGAGAGCGTTTTCCCGATGGGATCTGCCGAGCCAAAATACTTCCGGGCAGTTGTTTGTGTGAGAACCAGCGTCTTAGGCTCAATGAGTACACTTGCCTTGTAGCCTTTTAGCAAGGGAATCGAAAAAAACGAGAAGAAGTTAGAATCAACAAAGGCCACATTTTCTTCTTTAAAGGTTTCCTGA
Source organism: Spirosoma arboris (assembly GCF_009754945.1). Lineage (GTDB taxonomy): Bacteria > Bacteroidota > Bacteroidia > Cytophagales > Spirosomataceae > Spirosoma > Spirosoma arboris. The sequence continues at coordinate 919,714 of NZ_WPIN01000001.1, read as the reverse complement.
CCGTTTTTAACCAGCATCGCCCCGTCATCGCGCAGACGGGTAACAGCCTCCACACCAGGGCAATCATGCAATAGAGCTTGCCCGGCCGGTTCGCTTGTATAGGCAAAATTGTATTCTTTTTCGCCCATCCGATTATATAGGGTCATTCGATACATTCGGTCAGCGTTGGCGTAGTAGCGATCGTAGCTCAGTTCGTGTAGCACGAAAAGGACAATGAGCAGGCAGGTTGCCAGCCCCACGGCTAAGCCAATAATGTTGATAGCTGTAAACGCCTTGTGTCGCCACAGGTTCCGAAAAGCGATGGTCAGGTAGTTCGAGAGCATGTCAGTAAACAGGGGATTAGGATACTCGCTGTAATGGCTGGACTGGAACGTTTGTCGTTTGATAAAGAAGGGCGTTAAGCAATGCAGCACGGCCCAGACATAGGCACATCGGGCACGGGCCAGTCCCACCTGACCAACCTGCTTATGAAAGTCTTCATGTAAGTCACCCTGCACATACTCCAGCAGATGAGGGGCGACAAACCATTCTAATAGTCGGTCAGCCCAGCGAGGTGGTAGCGATTTAGGTTGCTTTTCCATGGTAGGTTTAGAGGAGAGTATCGGACAAGCCCAGTAGCTGAAGCTTACCCTGGGGAATGGCCTGCCAAATCCGGGTGCGCATCTGTTGACTATCTAACAAAGCCTGACCGCCAGCCTCTGTTAGGGCAAATAGGCGTTTACGCCTTCCTCCTCGTTCAGCAGTTGCCCCACCCACCGACGACGACAGAAAGCCTTTTTCTTCGAGTCTGTAGAGAGTTGTATGCACCGCACTGACGGTGAAACTTCGCCCAGTTTGCCGTTGGAGCTGCTCCATAACCGGTACTCCATAGACATCCTCAGTGCTAGCAGCAACAACCAGTAGCACCAATTCTTCCAACTCTCCCAGTACGGTCTTTTTCATGAATAAGCAAGCGAATCGATTAGATACAATATCTTAAATCAAATCCTGTGCCAGACATAAAAAATAGCTTTCAGCGCATTTATAGCCATAAATAGGAAGGTAACGCTGTCCAGAAACGGACGAATTATTGTCCATGATTGGACAGTAATTAATAAACATATAGATCGTTCATTACTGGAGTTAATTCCCTGTTAGGGAGGTCATAACTACACAGTCCATCAGGGCAACCAAAGCCATGCGGCTTCATTAGAAATCCACTTGAAACATGTGCCGACGCATGGCCCCTGTGTAGTCATACTCCACTCGCATTCCATACTGACTGGCAATTTCTTTCACCAGCGCTAAGCCCAGACCGGTCGACTGAGGTAGCGCCTGATTCCGGACAAATCGTTGAAAGAGCTGTTCCTGAGGGAAAGGCAAGGGGTCGCCTTCATTGGTGATAATAAAACTAGTTAATCCTACCTGCACAAAAATCGAACTGTTCGGGCTCCCGTGGCGAACGGCATTTTTGATCAAATTCGCAAAGAGGACTTCGGCTAACTGTCGGTTCATGGGTCGGCAAACGCCTTCTTTAATCATTCGATTGAAGGTGATGCCGTTGTGAGTTATATAGTCCATGTAATTATCAAGTACCTGATTAACCACCTGCCCAATGTCCACCGATTCACTATGGGTGAACTGATGGTTATCAATTTTAGCCAGCAGCAAAAGGGACTGGTTCATGGCCGATAGGCGCTTAATCGATTGCTGCGACCGCTGAATTCGCTCCAGATCAGCTTCGTCCAGATGATCTGACTGCTGCAGGAGGTCTAGCTCAAAAGACAACACACTCAATGGCGTTTGCATTTCGTGCGAGGCATTATCGGTAAACTGCTTTTGCTGAGCGTATTGATGGCGAGTTCGGTGACTCATTTCATCGAGTGACTGGCTCAATAATCGAAATTCGTCTACGTTGCTGACTGGAAAGACGGTTTCTTCTGGTCCGTCGACCCTATACTGTTGAAGCTGTCGGATGATCGCGTAAAAGGGCTGCCAGATTTGTCGGGATACGATTACATCTGCCAGCAAGAGCAAGGCCACAACCACCAGAAAACAAACAATAACCCCAATAGATAATGCACTGGCGATTTCGTCAAATTCCAGATACGATTGCTGAAGCGTTATCACAAAGTGTCGATTGCCTACCGTATAGCCGGTTCGTAGCATCCGAACGGCAACCTGTTCGTGTTCGCGAAAATCCAGCGTTGTCGAATCCCTGAAAGCTAGCCTATCAGATACAGGTGTCGTTACCAGCGCGAGCTGGAGGTTATGGTCCCAGCTATGGAGGTCGGTAGACGCGGGCGGATGCTGTCGAAGTTGATCTTTTACCAGTATCAGTTCACTAAGGAGTAGCTCGTCAATTTCATGCAACACCTCCCGATGAATGTAGTAATTCAGCAGAAAAACGCCCGCTAGTGCAATGGGAAATGCTGCGATCAGCAGATACAGTGCCGTTTTATGCAGTAGTTTCATTAGTTTCTGAGAAGATATACCCAGCTCCGTAGCGCGTAGTTATGTAATCCGGACTACCGGCGTCGAGAAGTTTCCTGCGCAGATTCCGCATATGAGTATACAGGAAATCGTGCGAGTCGATGCCATCCATATAATCACCCCAGACGTGTTCGACAATGACGGATTTAGATAAGAGTCGACCTTTGTTGGTCGTCAGAAACAAGAGCAGTTCATATTCTTTGACGGTCATTTCCACAGGCTCATGGTTAACCAGTACCTGTTTGCGAGCCGGCACAATCGTAATAGCACCAAATGTGAGCTGCATTTCACCCTCATGCTGGCGTCGACGCATCAACGACCGGATGCGGGCGTTCAATTCGGGCAGGTGAAAGGGCTTGGTCAGGTAATCATCGGCGCCTAATTCTAAACCTGTCAGCTTATCATCCAATGAGTTTTTGGCCGATACAATGATAATTCCTGCCTGCGAGTGTGCTTCCTTCAACTCCTTCACCACCGATAACCCATTACCATCGGGTAGCGTTATATCGACCACAATACAGTCGTAGTCATAATCATGCACTTTCTCCGAGGCTTTGTGGTAGCTGTTGGCCGTTGACACAGTGTATTTTTCACCTTCTAAATAGTGTCGCATAGCCACTAATAAGGACGGTTCATCTTCAATCAGCAGAATTTTCATGGTGCTTCACCTGACATATTTCCCCAAAGTACTGAGTCAAAACTGAATACATTTTGAAGTTGGTCACTCGATCTGACCAAAGTTGGCGTTCTGCCCAACTACAGATTCTCTTTAGGTTTCTCTCTTTATTTTACGCTGCCCGTATCAGCCTTACCAACCCACCCTTTGGGCCGCCAGTACGTACTGAGTAAATAGAACCTTGCATTATTCCCTATGAGTCGACCCCAACACAGGGCATCCTTACTTTACTTTTGGCTGTTAATCAGCTGGTTAACACTAGGCACAGCTATTGGGCAACCACTAAACGGCATGCCTTTCCGGGCGCAATGGGACAGTATTCCAGCCCAGCCCATTACGTTCCGCTGGGTTGCACCAACAGCGCTCATATCCATTGGGTTAGCCTTGTCGCCAGATTATCCGAATAGTCATTTCGACCGATTTTATATCAGAAGTGAGATTCAGGATAAAATTCATATTCGCACCAAAGTAGACGACTATCTACAATATGGCCCTGCAGCAGCCTGGGCTGGTTTAAGTCTGGCGGGCCTGAAAGGGCGCTCCCAACCGCTTGATCGGGCTTTTATCGGCTTGTTAGCCTATGGTATCAGTACAGGTGTAGTTCTGGGACTGAAACATACTACCAACGAACTTCGTCCCGACGGCTCTAATTACTTATCGTTTCCATCGGGTCATACAGCCAATGCTTTTACCGGGGCAGCTTTGCTGGATCGGGAGTTTAGTGGCGTTAGCGCCTGGATTCCTATTGGTGGCTATGCAATGGCTACCACAACAGGAGCCTTACGGATGATCAATGACAAGCATTGGGTATCGGATGTGCTGGTTGGAGCAGGTATCGGACTACTTTCTACGGAAGTGGCCTATCATGTCTATCCGTGGCTGAAGCGAAAATTCAGTCGGCATAAACCGGCTTTACCCTAAAAAATCAGTTATAAAAAATTCCGGTAGCTCTTGGATATTCGTAATCCTTGCATAACTTTGAATTTCAAAGCACTTTGAAATGAAAGAAGAGCAGGATTATATGCGGCATATTACTGAGATACGCTCAATGATGGAGCGTTCTTCGAAATTTCTGTCGCTTTCTGGTTGGGCAGGTATCATGGCAGGCATTTACGCATTGACAGGAGCTTATATTGCCTACACCTTTTTAGATTTCAATCCTGACAATGTTGTTTACAGCACCGCAAAAACAGGCAGTTTATCGTCTAGTTTGCCGAAGGTTATTTTTTTAGCTATAGTACTATTAATACTGGCGATAGGCACTGCTATTTTTCTTTCCTACAAAAAGGCTGCGAAAAGGGGCGAAAAACTTTGGAATGCTATTGCTAAACGGCTTCTAATTAATATGGCAGTTCCACTAATTGTAGGTGGACTTTTAGTACTCATTTTGATCGCCAAAGGATTAATAGGTCTTGTTGCCCCATTTACATTATTATTTTATGGCTTAGCCTTGTATAATGCCAGCAACTTCACTTACGAAGAAGTAAAAAGTTTTGGTCTTATTGAAATAGGGCTAGGTTTGATTAGTGCCTACTTTGTTGAATATGGATTAATATGCTGGGCTCTAGGTTTTGGGGTAGTTCATATTATTTATGGCATTTATATGCATTACCGATACGAAAGGTGAAAATATCAATTGAGGGATTAAATAAAGCATTTGAAAGTAGGATCAAGCTCGGCATCATGTCGGTGCTGGCGGTTAATCATATGCTTGACTTTAATGCACTGAAAGAATACCTTGATGTGACGGATGGTAACCTGGCAAGCCATATAAAGGCGTTAGAAAAAGAAGAGTTTATTGGTGTCGAAAAAACATTTGTCGATAGAAAATCCAACACCAAATATTTTATGACTAAAGAGGGCAAAAAAGCGTTCGATGAGCATCTAAAAGCATTGGAAAAACTGATTAAAGGAATTTCTGAATAGCTTATTACCTCCTAGGATAAAGACAGTTACTATTTTTTTTACATATCAACTTTGAATCTCAAAGTACTTTACAAGATTCTTTAAGATCACTTTTAACTTTTAAAACTAATTTAACATGACACAGAGAGATGAATTAACTACGCAATCGATTCATTCATTTTCATTAGGTAAACGAATGTTAGTGAGCGCAGGAATGATTGGCCGGTACGTTGTGGCATTAAACGCCCTGAATGATCAGAATTGACCGTTTTAACTCAAAAATTTAACTATATAAACTCATGAAAGAGGAAATACTCACCCACCTAAACGATCCCGGACAACTCGAAAAAATGTACCGAACAAACAAGGTGCCTTTCAAGCGAGAATTCAGTACACTATATCCGGAACTCAAAGGCAATATACTCGCGGATTTCTGGCATGAGCGACTGGCTTATGAAAATGATGAGATTAACTGGGGTACAAACAGAGAATTACTGTTTGTGATAATTGCTTCTGTACTGGCAGGTAGTATTGCAAAACTGCCCTCATTTTTGTCTATAAACGTCGACTTTTTCTATCCCAGAAATATTGGTTTTATCATTTTTCCGGTGCTATCGGCTTACTTCGCCTGGAAGAATAAATTATCAATCGGAAAAAATATTTTCATTAGTGGTGCAATTCTCGTAGGGTTAATTTTTATCAACTCCCTGCCCGATGTTAAGCAAAGCGACACATTAATTTTATCGTGTGTTCATTTAATTTTATTTCTATGGTCGATATTAGGTTTTGCATTTGTTGGCGAGAAGGGTAATAACGAGGAGAAGCGACTTAATTATTTAAAGTATAACGGTGACCTCGTGGTTATGACAACACTCATCCTGATAGCAGGCGGAATTATGACGGGTGTAACTATTAATTTATTCGATTTGATCGGTTTAAAGATTGAAAAGTTTTATTCTCAAAATATTATTGTATTTGGCCTTCCAGCCGCGCCAATTATCGGCACCTACCTCACCCAAACTAATCCTCATTTAGTTGGTAAAGTTTCTCCAGTAATTGCTAAAATATTCAGTCCGCTGGTATTGGTAATGCTGGTGATTTATCTCGTAGCCATCGTTTATTCAGGAAAAGACCCTTATAACGACCGGGAATTTTTATTGCTTTTCAATGGCTTATTGATTGGTGTTATGGCTATTATCTTCTTTTCTATTGCCGAAACAGCTAAAGCGACTAAAAGCCAAGCGGAAATTTGGGTACTTTTTCTGTTATCTGTTGTGACCGTAGTTGTTAATGGCATTGCGCTGTCTGCCATTTTGTTTCGGATTTCAGAATGGGGAATTACCCCCAACAGAACCGCGGTGCTGGGTAGCAATGCCTTAATTTTAATAAATCTGCTCTTAGTAACTGTGCAACTTTTCGGGGTTCTCTCCAGGAAGGCTAATTTAACCAAAGTTAGAAAAGTGATTGCTTCCTATCTGCCTATTTATTGCTTATGGGCTCTGATTGTCACCTTTCTATTTCCGTTATTATTTGGATTTAAATAAGGATAAGAATGTTTTCGTAAAGGATTCACGGGAAATGATTCATGTATCACACTAAAAATAGGCACGTTTTCGAGCGAAATAAGGAAGGGCAAATAGACTCAACCTATAAATTTGTTCTATGATAGAAATCGAAAAGGAAGAGTTGCCTTATGAACGAGTACTGTTTTTTAGCGATGCCATCGTCGCTATTGCCATAACATTGCTTGCTTTGGAATTAAAGATTGACATTCCAGAAGGGCAAAAAATCAACTTTGCCGATTTGATAAAACCCTGGCATCAATATCTTGCCTTTATACTTTCATTCATCAACATTTCCGGTTTCTGGAATACGCATCATCAGTTATTTATTTACATAAAAAAGATGGATGAGCGGTTGAAATGGTGTAATATGCTATGGTTGTTTTTCATCGTTATTCTCCCCTTTTCAACAAGTGTATTGAGTGATCATTTTAATGATAAGGCAGCCGTCTTTCTTTATGCGCTTAATATTTTTCTGATTTCCGTTTGTCAAAATTTTTTATGGGATTATTCGGTGTTGGATAGCTTTGTCGATAACCAGACTATTGACTCAGAACATCAAAAGCGATACCGGATCATGTTCAATCTGGATATGCTGAATGGACTGGTTTCGATAGTGGTTTCCTTCTTTGCCCCTGTTACCGCTTTTGTATTGTTGTTTTTCAAAATCCCTCTTATGCTGTTTGTCTATTTTTATATTGCTTCTATCAGAAGAAAGCAGCATGGAAGTGAACTACCTCGTTAAGGTGTATAAGGCTTACCGACGACTAACTTGTCACCCGAAAAGTCCACTTCGAATAAATGAGGAACCCGAACATTACGACCATTACTACTCCTATGACTGTGCAGGGACATTAACCATTTGCCATCCAGTGTTCGGAACAGCATACCATGACCATAGTTTGGGGGCGTTATAGGATCGCTTTCCTGTATCCAGGGACCATCCAGTGTACCACTTTTCGAATAGGCAACCCCTTGTGTATAAACATCATACACCCAACTAGTCCAGATCATGCCAAGTCTGCCGGTTCCTGTACGGAATAAATACGGCCCATCGGTCACTTTATTAGGCCCAACCTTATCGTTCACTTTCTCCCGACTCCATGGACTTTCGCTGGCCCGAAAGAGCAGTTTCCCTTCGCCAATCGAGCCGCTCAAATCAGGCTTCAGTTCTACTTTTTCAATGGTTCCATTCAGGTTTTGCAGCCATTCGTAACAATAAACCATATAGGGCTTTCCATCTTTATCCACCCAAAATGTGCCGTCTAAGGTGGGCTTGTCTGCGGGCAGATAGAGCGAATCCTTCATGGGAACATAAGGTCCCTCGGGATTATCGCTGACTAAAACATGACTGGCACGGCGTTCGATAACATTCTCGCCAACCGTATCAATCTTCACTGCCCTGTTGGTGAAGGTGGCAAAATAGTAGTATTTGCCTTTGTATGGGTGGAGTTCGGCAGCCCAAATCATTGGGTTCTTTCCCATCCAGGATGCAGGATCAGTCTTAGCTATGGAGACCGGACCAGTCCATTTTTTCAGGTCGTTGCTTTTCCACAACATGCCCCCGGTACCCGTCATATAGTAGGCTGATGTCTTTTTATCCGCCAAAATAAACGGGTCGCTCAGGCGAATAGAATCCAGGGGAATATCTTGTCTTAGTACTGGTACTCGGTTTTGAGAAAAAACCGAGGTCAGGCTACCTGCAAGCAATGCGGCTAGTAATAATGCTTTATTAATCATTGTATGATGCTATACTATTTTTGCTAAAACTTCATTTCCAATTACTTACTGCCTGTCGGCGTTTCGTTTGGAGGTTAGTTATCATCAGAAGAGAATGTACACCCATGAGTTACTTATTCTCGGACGTTGTCAATCCCCATTATGTACGACTTATTGCCATCTGAATCTATCGCGACCATTTCTGCCATTCGATTATGAATGTATTCATCGTGTACGCACATCCCAGTAAGAAATCATACACATATCAAGTATTAAAGCAGTTGACAGACGCACTGCTAGCCGAAAAGCATCATGTCGAGCTTTCTGATTTATACGACATGAATTTTCTGCCGGACATGACTGAGGAGGAATATGAACGTGAGGGGTTTTCAAATCTAAGTCTGCCCATTTCGGAGGATGTGCTGGAAGAGCATCGAAAAATAGAGAAAGCAGACTGTCTACTTTTTCTTTATCCTGTGTGGTGGAGCGATTGTCCAGCCAAACTTAAAGGGTGGTTTGACCGGGTTTATTCGGTGGGCTATGCCTATGGCTACGATGAGAATGGGCAACCGCTACGGCGTATGAAAACCCTGAAACTGGGCCTTGTTGTCTGTACGGCAGGGCATCCGACAGCGCATTTAACACAAACTGGCATAGCCCAAAGCATGCGAACAGTTATGCTGGACGATCGGTTGGGCAAACGATTTGACTATAAGAAGATGGTTATACTAGGGGGTACTTTGGCCTTAGATCAAGTCAGAGAAGATCACTCAAAACAGATTCGTGAACTTGTAAACGAACTAAAAGATCATCTAATGTAAGTCTAACGAAGTGCCGTTAGTTAGGCAGATACACACTAAAAGTTGCTCCCTGACCGGGTCGGCTACTGGCTGTAATCGCCCCGCCGTGATGAGCAACAACCTTATCACAAATAGCCAGACCAATACCCGTGCCTGCAAACTCGTTCTTGCCATGTAAACGCTGAAAAACCTGAAAGATCCGGTCGGCATGCTTCTGCTCAAAGCCAATACCGTTATCGGTTACATCGATTCGATAATAAGTCGGAGCCGAAAATGTAGGCTTTACCGAAGATGGTAAGTCCTTGACCAGTAGCGTATGGACACTGATTCGAATAAAGGGAACGATTGATCGGCCGGTTCGATCATTCCGACTAAATTTCAGGGCGTTACTGAGTAAATTCTGAAAGAGCTGGCCCAATTGAATCGAATCACCCAGCACGTCGGGTAACGGCTCGACCTGAACAATTGCCCTCGATTCAGCAATCACCAGTTCCAAGTCCGTGACTACCGTTTGCAGTATCGCTGACAAAGAGACCCAGGAACGCCTGTCCTGAATGGCCGAAATCCGGGAATAGCTCAACAAGTCCCGGATCAAGACCGACATGCGGCTGGCAGCCGACTCCATCCGCTCCAGATAGGTACGCCCTTCGCCGAGCTGGTCGGCATACTGGCTTTGCAGGATATGACTAAACGACTGAATTTTACGCAATGGCTCCTGCAAATCGTGCGAGGCTATTGAGGCAAATGCCTGCAGATTGCCATTGGACCGACTTAACAACTCATTGGCCTGGCTCAACTGGTCATTGGCTACTGTGAGCGCCTGAGTACGGGACTGTACTTGTTGCTCGAGTTCATCCACCAGGGTTCGATAGCGCTGTTCGCTAAGCTGCAAAGCGCTATTCGATTTTCGTAAGGTCAGCAGATTCACCACTTGTTTAGCTAAGGTTTGCAAAGCCGTCAACTGCAATTGGCTCAATTGTTTTGGCTTATCGTCAATGACACATAGTGAACCGAGTGGAAAACCATCGGCATCGACTAAAGGGGCACCAGCATAAAAAATGACATGCGGCTCACCTGTGACCAAAGGGTTTTCAGCAAAGCGTTCATCTAGCCGCGAATCCGGGACAATCAGGGTCTCCTGTGGATTGATGATGGCATGGGCACAAAAGGAAAATTCGCGGGGTGTTTCCCGAACATCCAGCCCATGATTTGATTTAAACCATTGCCGTTTATCATCAACCAGACTAATTAATGAGATGGGAGTCTGACAGATTTGAGAAGCGAGGTGAGTCATATTATCATAATCGGCCTCAGGTAAGGAGTCCAGGATAGCATAACTTCTTAAGGCATCCAATCTATTTATTTCCTCGGGAGAAGAGGGAGGAGTCAACATAATTCAGTAAAGTCAATGGCATTCCGGCACTATAAGTAGAGGTATAACTTGTTGGGAAAAAGTATGTTTACTAAATCGACTGTAGCTATTGCACAACATATCTTTTCTGGTGGGTATGTACGCAGAACCGCTGAACATAGTTCATTATTATTTTGCAATAACGCTATTCTTATTGATGCCGAGACTGGCACAGCCCCTTCCGTCAATAAATTAGCGTACGTGATGGCTACTCTAATCTCTGAGAGGGTTAGAGTAGCCATCACGTACGCTAAGGTTATAAAAGATAGAGAAGAGAGAAAGAAATCGTCTGTATAAGTGATTTGTATAGATAAAAGCGATTCGATCTACTCTAGGAATTAGGCTTGTTTACGCCCAGATTTGCACGTATATATTGTTCAGGGCGCTCGATAATATCGACAATCAAGGTTGCCAGGCTTTTTTGAGAAATGACTGATCCCTTCTCTGGCTCGCCTTTCCGGGTGGTTTCATAATCCACTTCGTCAACAGTAGTAAACCAGGTTGGGCGTAAAATCGTGTAATCCAGTCCGGATGCTTCAATTACATCGGCTCCTTTTCGATAAGGAATTAAAACGGATCGTAAAGGCGTATCGTAAATACCAATCGAACTGATGAAAATTATTTTTTTGACGCCTTCTTCCGACATAGCCTGAACGACGTTTTTAATCATCACTTCCAGGTCACCAGCCAAATTCACATACACGATATCCTGACCGGCAATAGCCTCTTTTAGTTGACTATAATTCAATACATTACCTTCAATAACGCGACGTCTGGAAACATCTTTATTACCTAACCGGCGGGCATCGCGTAGAAACAGCGTCAGATTGATATCTTCCTTTTTCACGAGCAGATTCGTGACCTGTTTGGCGATACTGCCACTGGCACCCAGAATGATTACGTTTTTCATATTCAGTTTATTGGCGCAAATCGAAAACAAGGCGATTGCCAGCGTAACCCGTAAAATGACGTTAGCAGCAAGGTTCCAACTTACCCTAAATGGTACTGTTCATTTTGTTTGTGGGGTTGGATAGCGGGCTCCAACAATGTTAATTTTTGAAATGGCCGCCGTAAAGTTTTTTAACTCGTCGGGGGTGAATTCAAAATCGGAAGACCATAGATTTTCCTGCAAATGAGCCAGTTTTGTTGTTCCTGGAATCGGGACAACCCAAGGCTTTTGCGCCATAAGCCAGGCTAATGCCACTTGTGCTGCCGTCAGACCTCGTTGGTTACCAAACTCACTCAGTACATCAATGAAGGCCCAATTGGCCTTTACTGCATCCGGAGCATAACGGGGTAGCGTAGGACGGTTATCATTGTCAGGCACATACATTGTCCGCTCATTGATATAGCCCGTCAGATAAGCTCGACAAAGCGGGCTGTAGGGCACAAAGCCAATGCCCAATTCTTCACAAACGGGAAATATATCGGTCTCCGGATCTCTCGTCATTAACGAGTATTCGGTTTGGATAGCCGTCAGCGGTTGTATAGCGTGCGCCTTGCGGATATTTGTCGGGCCTGCTTCGCTTAAACCAAAGTGTTTTACTTTTCCCTGGGCAATTAAATCTTTCACTGTTCCGGCAACATCTTCCATAGGAACAGCCGGGTCAACGCGGTGTTGATACAGCAGATCAATACGATCGGTCTTCAGTCTTTTTAGTGACTGTTCAACCACTTCTTTGATGTGTTGGGGTTTGCTGTTAAAGCCACCAGTCATCTTCCCATTCTGAATGTCGAAGCCAAACTTGCTGCACAGGGTTATCTTGTTTCGAAAAGGGGCGATGGCCTCTCCTACTAATTCTTCGTTTCTGAATGGGCCATACGCTTCAGCCGTATCAAACAAGCTGACACCCATGTCATACGCTTTTCGGATAACGGCAATCATGTCTTTTTTCTCCGGCACAAAGCTTCGATTCCAGCTCATGCCCATGCAACCGAGGCCAAGCCCATACGCCACTTCAATGCTATGCTTGCCTGAACCCAACGTGCGGGTCTTATTCTTTGCGGCCTTGTTACGGGCCTCGTTTCCCGATGATGCCTGTACTGCTGATGGCGTAAGGCTCATCAAGGAAGAAGCCAGAGCCGAAGCGCTTACCAGGGACCCAGTTTTTAAAAAGTTTCTGCGATCTTGATTTTTCATAATTGACCTATGTATCTAAAAATGATTGCCTTACTCAAGAAAAATGCACGCTTTCGCCTTCCGGTTCATCCCATAGCAGAAAGGAGGACAGCTCTGGTAAAAAGGCTGTCCCGGTTAAACCAGCATACAGAAGGAAGCCCTGACGGGAAAAGGATCTGGTAAGTTTAGTGATGGCCGATAGCGAGTAAATGCAGTCAATGAACTGATTACAGTCCTGTTGATTTCTCCATTTGTTCGGTGTATCGAGTGCCTACTATATCAATTTGGGCAGTCGCGGCCTTTATCTCCTGAAGTTCGTCGGCCATAAGCTGAATCGCAGCGGCTCCGTTGTTTTCTGTCAGGCGGTGTAGTTTTGTCGTACCTGGGATGGGAACAATCCAGGGCTTTTGGGCCAATACCCAGGCTAAGGCAATTTGAGCGTTCGTGGCATTGTGCCGCTCGGCAAACTGATCCAGCAAATCCAGTAGGGTTTTATTGGCCACACGGGCTTCTTCGGTATATCGTGGCAGAATGTTCCGAATATCACCTTCGGCAAATTTGGTACTTTCATCAATTTTACCGGTCAGGAATCCTTTTCCAAGCGGACTGTAGGCCACCAGACCGATACCCAATTCCTCGATTGTTGGAATGATCTCTTTTTCGTGCTGTCGCGTCCAGAGTGAGTATTCGCTTTGCAGAGCAGTAACGGGCTGTACGGCGTGTGCCCGGCGAATGGTTTGAGCACCGGCTTCCGACAGTCCAAAGTGCTTCACTTTACCTTCCTGAATTAGATCTTTTACCGTTCCTGCTACGTCTTCAATCGGTACATTGGGATCAACGCGGTGTTGATAGAACAGATCAATTACATCGATGCGTAATCGTTTCATCGATTCTTCGGCTACCCGGCGGATATTTTCCGGGCGGCTATTTAACCCAGTCTGTTTACCATCCTGAAAATTGAAGCCGAATTTAGTCGCAATTACGACCTTACCTTTAAACGGTTCCAGAGCCTCACCAACCAGTTCTTCGTTGGTATAAGGGCCATATACCTCTGCTGTATCGAAGAAGGTTACCCCCTGATCAACAGCGGCATGGATTAGCGAAATCATCTCTTTTGTATCCTTGGCCGGGCCGTATCCAAAACTCATGCCCATACAGCCAAGGCCAATGGCCGATACCTCAAGACCACTATTTCCTAGTTTGCGTTTCTGCATTGTTGTATTCATAACGATAGGTGTTAATTGTGGTACAAACCTACCAGAATGACAAAGGATTAAACAACGAAATCCAAACAGGAAATTACGAAAATCAAACAGCTAGAAATAACGCTAGACTTGACTGAACTGGGCTTCAACTATCCTCAGCACTTTACCCAGGTAGTTTTTAATCGCTCCGGGCTGCCGGAGCGATTAAAAATAACTTCATTTTACTACAGCGTTGCCATATCGATGACAAATCGGTAGCGCACATCGCCTTTGAGCATGCGCTCGTAAGCCTGATGAATGTCGTTGATGTTAATCAATTCAATATCAGATACAATGTTGTGCTCAGCACAGAAATCCAGCATCTCCTGCGTTTCGGCAATACCACCAATACTTGAGCCAGCCAGACTTTTACGGCCGATTATGAGACTAAAGGCCATCAGTGCTGCGGGCGTCGGTGGAGCTCCTACACAGATGTGTACGCCATTGGTTTTCAAAAGCCTTAGATATTGGTTGTAGCTATGCTCGGCAGAAACGGTATCCAGAATGAAATCGAAATAACCAGTTGCCGATTTCAACTGAGTGGGGTCACTCGTAACGATAAACTTATGAGCGCCCAATTTCCGGGCGTCCGCTTCTTTATTGGGTGATGTACTCAGAACGGTCACCTCTGCCCCCAGTGCCACTCCAAATTTTACGCCCATGTGTCCAAGACCACCCAGGCCCAAAACGGCCAGTTTGTGTCCTTTGCCTACCTTCCAGTGCTTCAGTGGCGAGTAGGTTGTGATTCCGGCGCAAAGTAATGGGGCTGCGGCTGCTAAATCCAGTTTCTCGGAGATATGAAGTACGAAATCTTCATGTACTACAATGGTGTTGGAATAACCGCCATAGGTAGGCGTTTTCTGATCCTGCTCCAGGCTATTATACGTAAGCGTATTACCATTCGTACAATATTGCTCCAATCCATCCTGGCAATTCGCACAGACGCGGCACGAGTCGACCATGCAGCCGGTACCTGCCAAATCACCGACTTTAAACTTGGTTACATGGTTACCGACTGCTACGACCCGACCAACAATTTCGTGTCCGGGAACCATTGGAAAGATTTCGCCACCCCATTCACCCCTGATCTGGTGAAGGTCTGAATGGCAAACGCCACAATAGGTAATATCAAATTGAACATCGTGCGGTCCCACTTCCCGCCGGTCAAAATTCCAGAGTGCCAGCTCAGTGTCTTTAGTTTGAGCAGCATATCCTTTCGTTGCAATCATGTTTTGGTTTTCGTTAGTGAAGAACTCTGAGGCATCTTTTTTCCGTTACAAAAGTGGGCAAACAATACGGTGATTTTTATATAGAAATCAATCAGATTTATATGAAAATCAAATAATCACGTTTGTCAGAGGGACTAAATCTGAACATGTAGCAAACGAAGATTGATCTCGTTGCTTTTGCGCTTAAAAACTAGTTCTGCTGAACAGCCTGACGAGAGATCAACTTCCACTGATTATTACGTTTCAGGTATACTTCGGTATAGACCATATTGTAGTTCATATCCTGCCCATTCATGGCAATATTGAACATGCCTTTACCAACTAAAATCGCCGTGTCGCCAAAGTCTTTTACGGTACTCTCTTTTATATCGATACTCTTGTAAATTGGTCGGCCATTTTTGATATCCTCGAAGTGTTCGGCGGTTGTTTTGATCAGGCCATTGTTATGCACCGTGATCGAGTTTGCATCATAGAGTGTCTTTAGCGAATCCAGTTTGCCTTCCACTAACCACTTCGCTCTTTTTTTAGAGAGAGCAACGATTTCAGATTCTGTCTTCGATTGACCGAAAGACTGGGAGACAAACAACATGGAGACTAGTGTAAGGAGCGTTTTCATTGTGTTTTATTGATTTAAATGACAACACAAAGTTCGCTCTGACACATCATGCCAGCTAAACACTAATCAAACAATACCCTATGGTATTCAAACATTTCTAAATTTTACCGGGCTAAGCTGCGTATATTTTTTAAAGAAACTGTTGAAGTAGGTCACTTCGGTGAAACCTAAGGCGTAGGCAATCTCAGACACCGTCCAGGCACTGTGCTTCAGGAGAATTTTGGCCTCATGAAGAATTCGTTCTGCAATGAGCTGCGAGGAGGTTTTCTGAGTAGTTTCTTTAACCGCCCGATTTAAGTGATTGACATGAATCATCAACCGACTGGCAAAATCGGAAGCTGAACGTAATTGCACGGTTTGTCGAGGATCGTCGATGGGAAATTGCCGTTCTAACAGCTCGGAAAACAAAGTAGAAATTCGCCGAGAAGCGTTGATAGCCTGTCTATCCAGATTGGCAGATGGCAGCATCTTCATGGAAAAATGAAGTAGTTCGAACACAAGATTTCGCAGGGCGTCATACTTGTAAATGTATTCAGAATCAAGCTCTTCGAGCATGCGCTCATAGATACCAACTGCCCTTTTCAGTTGCTCATCCGAGAGTTCAACTACATGATTTCCATTAGGCTGGAAGACGGAATATTGATTAAAATTTCCATACTGATGGAAGAACTCCTGATTGAACACAAAAAAATAGCCACTTGGCATAGCTCCCGTCTGTTCCCATTTATAAGGAATCGTAGGATGCGAAAATACCAATGCCTGTTTGTGTATCTCAATCACCTTATCGGCATAGTGTAGTTTGCAGTTCCCAATGACCAGGTTGACTTTATAATAGTCTCGCCTTCTGCTAGAGGCAGGCTTTGCCTTGCTTTCCAGATCGGAGTTAAGCCGAAATACATTGAAATGTCCAACATCCTGGCGAAGCGTATCAGGCATCCAGCGGAAGGCTGCTCCATCGAATTTTCGCTGATAAAACTCTTCTATAGTTTCAACCTTATCCATTCTAAAAACTTATGTATTTCAAACAACGCAGTCCAAAGATATTTGTTACTAATCTACCTTTGGAAAGATGTCTGGCGGCTTACGCTTTCGTTAAGCTGCTCAACTTTAGATAACCTAGAGAAATAGGATCTTCCGGTAAATCGGATGCAGGTAGTAGCTCGATCTGATACGTATCCTTTTGCGACAGCGACAGAATTTCCTCGATCTGATAAAGATCATCGACATCAATACCGTATTTATCATCGATATGGGAGACGGCCTTTTCGAAATGATTGTGCTTAAAAAAGAGCGTCTGTTTAGCTTCTTTGAAGGCGGCCGCCCGGTCCGATTTAACTGTCAGTAATACGTAGTGTTGTTCTTCGAATTTGTTCGGTTGATAACCTCCCAGATTAATAAAAAACAGTTTGCTGGTCTGCTGTTGGGACGTTTCGTCTGTAGGTGCAATCGTCCTTGGTGTGATTCTCACTTGATAGCCTTCTACGGCTGTCACTTTGCGCCAGGCATCAATGTGAAGCTTACCCGCAGCTTCCGGCCAAAACGCTTTCATGTCGGGAACAAGATCGTTCAGGGAAGAACCAATCCCGAAGAACACATCATGCTGTTCGACGTGTCTGCCTTGGGGTTTACAGCCCAATAAAACCATAAATAAGGTAACGCCTGGCATAAGTGATCCGGTTTATTATTGGCACAAAAGACGCATTTTTATCGTTACTAGATTGTGTAGGAAGCTGCTTTTTCTAGTGTGTTAACGTATTGATTCGCCTACGCAAAATCTATCATTTATTGATGAAAAGACGAATTGGTTATTTGATCGTATGGCTCACTGTGGGTTACTCTGCTCTGGCCTTTTATCCTGCTCCCCGTTTTAGCAATTCCGGCAATTCGACCATCCAACGGATGGATACCGCTACCTTTGCCACTGGCTGTTTTTGGTGTACAGAAGCTAAATTTCAACAGCTAAAAGGCGTCAAAAAAGTGGTGTCAGGATATGCCGGTGGGCATGTTGTCAAGCCCACCTACAAACAAGTGAGCACCGGTACCACCGGCCATGCCGAAGCCTGCAACATTGTGTACGATCCTTCAGAAATAACGTATGATGATTTGCTGGCCGCTTTTTTCAAAGCACATGATCCCACGCAACTTAACCGACAGGGTAATGATGTGGGGACGCAATACCGATCAGCTATCTTTTATCATTCAGCGGCTCAAAAGCAGAAAGCGGCTTATTATATCGGCAAGCTAAATTCAGAAAAGGTCTACAAGACTAAGGTCGTAACCCAACTGAATCCCTTTACTGTTTTTTATAAAGCTGAAGATTACCATCAAAACTTTTACAACCAAAACCCCAACCAGCGCTACTGTAAACTGGTTATACAACCAGAACTAGCCAAATTCAAGCAGGTCTTTAAAGACAAGCTTAAGCCATAAGTTCATGAAATTAGTCGTCATCTTTCTAGCAATTCTGCTCATGTCTCTCGATAACTCGTATTCACAGCATCTGAAATCAGATGAAAATCACAAAAACAATCCCTATTATTCACACACCGATACGCATCACCTGAACGTACCGAATGAGGAGTGGAGAAAGATCCTGTCCCCTGATTTATACGCAGTGGCGCGTCAGCAAGCCACAGAACGGGCGTTTACGGGCAAATACTGGGACAGTGAAACCAGAGGTACCTATTACTGTGCTGTGTGTGGAAACGTTCTGTTTAAGTCGGATGCTAAATTCGCCAGTACATGCGGCTGGCCCAGTTTTTTTGAACCCATCGGCCAAAATCATGTCCTCTACAAACCCGATAATTCGCACGGAATGCGCCGGACGGAGGTAACCTGTGGCCGGTGTGATTCCCACCTGGGCCACGTATTTGATGACGGTCCGGCTCCAACGCATAAGCGGTTTTGCATGAACTCCATTTCATTGGAATTTGAGCCAGACGGAGCGACAGTACACATGCCTTAACCTCAATTGAAAGGTCGATTTGATCGCTTGCGATCTAAGTGGAGGTTGGACTATCGATTTGCCCGTGGGGTCACGTCCTACAGGCAAGAGGTTGATTTATTACTCGATTCAAACTTGACTTTTATTCGTATCTTGTCAATACGTTTTGCCCTGCCTATTAATAAAGAATTGATTACCAATCGAATTAGTCAAGAACAGTTTCAAACAGTCTTTCTCGAAATTAGAACGAAAGACCTGCCTCGTTTAAATAAAAAGTTCTGGTCGTTTGACTGGAAAAGAGAAATTAAAGTGGCTAATCGGGTTGTTTATAAGTTAACTACTCAAGAAAACCCAGACGTCATACAAGGCTTGATCAGCTGGTCTGATTTAGGTGATCACATCTTTATTAACGTTGTTGAATCGGCTCCCTTCAATCGGGGAAAAGAGCGTTTGTATCAAGGCGTAGCCGGTAATTTATTTGCAATTGCTTGTCAGGAGTCGTTTGTGAGAGGATATGAAGGTTTCATTGTTTTTGAGTCTAAAACAAAACTGATCAATCATTACCAGGACTTATTAGGGGCCCAACGTCTGGGGAGCTCAATTCGAATGTTTGTCGATACACAGGCGGCTACCCATTTGATAAAACTTTACTTATGAAACCGAAAAACCCAAAGTTGATTGAAGAGGTAGACGTAGAAGTTGTCAATCGTCAACCAACGCTTGAAGAACGGCAAGAGATTAGTGCGTTCATCCGTTCTTACAAAGCGAAGCCTAAAGGAGCGCCTACTGTTTCAGCGCGCTCCATCAAAGCCTAGTGTTTTAGCAAGAGGTCGCTTGTTGCCTCAAAGTAGCCCAACGCGCTTTTTAACTGACCTAATCGGAACGGTTATTTGGTCATTTTTTAACCGCAGAGAGCGCAGAGTTTAGCGCAAAGTAGATTGACTCTGCGAGCTTTGCGCTAAACTCTGCGCTCTCTGCGTTAAAATCTAAAACCTTGGCTCCCACACCAGATTCGTGTAATAAAGTCCGCCTACGGCCGGGCCGCCGATGAAAGTATAGTAGTACTTATTGAGAATATTTGTGCCGCCTGCTTTCACCAACAGATTTAGTTTTTGAATCCGATAACTGACCTGGGCATCTACCGTGTTAATCTCCGATACAGTGCCCGTGGCCAACTCCGACTGCCATAAGAATGCGTCCTGATGTTTGTAATTCACCGAGAAGCCAATCCCCCGCCACAGGTTGCCATTCGAAATATTGACGTTCGTAATCCAGCGGGGTGTGTTGAATGAACTCTCCAAGCCGTCGCCGTTTTCAGCTCGATCAAGTTGCGCAAACGAGGCATTTCCGCCCACCGACCAGTTCGTCGTCAGACTATAGCGCAAGCCAAGACTAGCACCATAATTGAATACTTTAGTTTGCGAATTAGTCCAGAGCCGGTAACGATCCTGCGTTGTCGATGAGGAGAAATAATACGCTAATGAGTCAGGATTCGAACCTTTGGCTACGTTAGCGTTCACCTGGGCAATGAAATTCTTGTAGGCCATGTAATACGCGTCTATATCGACAAAAAGGCGTTGTTTAAAAAACAATCCCTTGTAACCCACTTCAAAACTGTTGACCTGTTCGGGCTTCAGATAGGTATAGGGGCTTTGTTTGAGTAGCCCTTTATTTTTCTGAATAGCCTGATCAGTCGTTAGGTGATTGGTATTTACATCTGTAGTGATAGCCGTCTGAAAGGCGTTGATGGAGGTAACGAGGTATGCGTTTTCGTAAATCCCTTTCGACATAATCGGTAAGCCACCAACACGCTTTACACCGCCCGAGTTGATATTGGTGAAACCTTCAAACAACGAAGGGAACCGATAGCCATTCTGGAAGGAAACCCGAATATTGTTATTCTCCGTTGGCGAATACACGACCGACAACCGAGGATTGAGCCGGGCATCGAAATAGTAGTTTTTGTCGAGACGCAACGATCCGAATACCTTTAGTTTATTGTCGAGAAACGTACGCGTCAGTTGAACAAAGCCCCCCGTTTTGCCATATACCAGATTTTTACCAGCCTCAGTAGGATTGATAAAATAGTTACCATCGGGAAACACCACGTACCGCCGAAAATCGAACCCAGCCTGAATTGTTAAGCCAGTCTGCTCTCGAAACCGCTTCCAAAGGACCCGTGTCGGTTCAACTTGTCCTTCTACATGATACATCCAGGACTGAACCCGCAGGGCCGCGCCAATGTCCCAGTTGTTAATGTCGCGGAGTTTGGCAATCAGGTCGTTAAAGGGTTGCGTTCCAGGAACTGGCCTTCCCTGGTCCGCTACTGACCGAGCATCTCGGAGCGCATCCGGAACAGCTGTACCAGCCTGCGTATCCTTATTGAACTGATTCGTAAAATCGGTGAACCACTGATTATCGGATTTAAACGACTTGTCAATGTTTTCAGCCATTGACCGGATGTTATACGAATCGCCCGTGTTTTCGCGGCTTCGATATGCCCGGACTTGGATCGAAGGTGTGGTTAAGGTTAAACTATGCTGGTCGAGCCGGTAATTCTCGAGTCGAAAGCGATTGGTACGCTGATAGACATTGTTTAACGTAGCGCCCTGATAAGTGTAGGCGAGTTCGACTGTCGGTGAGAATCGGTAATGCAGAGACAAATCACCCCGTAGATTTTTTAGTCCGTAATCGGTAGCCTCCGCTTCGTAGTAGCCCGTCCGCCCGATACTATATCGTTTACCGCCTAATGTGATCGTCCGTCGGTTAGCCGCTTCATTGCCATAGCCGTTGACGGGATCATACGCGGGATTATCAGCTCCGAACAAACTTAGGGATGCGTTGCCGTTGGGGTTCAAATCATCCCGGTTACCCGCAATCCAGTCGTAACCACTCTGATAAACCAGATTCACTTTGAACGCGAATCGCTGTCCAATCCGATGAGCATACCGAAGACTGGTTTCCGAATAGATCTTGGCCGATACAGCGGCATCGCCTACATGGTTGACACCGGTTTTCTGGCCGATGCTCAAGCCTTCCGAATCGAACGGGTTGCGAGTCAGGATGTTGACTAATCCGTTCAAGGCATTCATGCCATAGAGGGCCGACGCGACACCCGGCACCAGTTCGACCTGTTGAATATCAAGGTCTGAGGGAGCCAGCGCGCTGGCAATGGGTGCCCCAATGTGCGGAGCCTGATTATCGCGACCATCAACGAGTTGAACAAATCGAACGTTGGTCGTGGCGGCAAACCCACGGGTATTGTACACTTTAAAACCCAGGCTGGAGGTAAGCAGTTGAACGCCTTTGATATTTTCGATGGCATCGAAATAAGATGGCTGAGCGGATAACCTGATCCGCCGGGCATCCAGTACTTCAATACTAACCGGCGAGCGCAGGATTGATTCGGACACACGCGATGCCGAAACCACGACTTCGGTCAATTCTCTGGAACGCAGCGTATCGGGGTTAGGAATTGTATCTGTAGGAACATGGGTGGTTAGACTTAACCAAAGAAGTGTAGAATTAAGCATACAGGTTGGAAAAGTAAGTACTAATAAATTCGTTATGTTTTTTCGAATATAACGCCAGACAGACTGAGTCTGCCAACAAATAAAAATTTGTTAAGATTTTGTTAGGATTAGGTCTGTTACAAGCGGATTGATTTAGGAGTGTCTACAGTGATGTCGGTTACTTCTAACCGACATAGCGAGGTTTCTAAAAACCTAAACGTGTCAGATGAAAGCATCTGACACCACTAAAACTTAGCTTTCGTCCATCGTCACGCCAGAACCCGCTCAACAGGTAATCGTTCGTGAATCGGTCCGGGTTTCTCTTTCAAAAAGCCTCCCGATCGCTGACTGAAAAAGGCTTTGATTTCGCCCAGAATGGATAGCGCTATTTCATCAGGGGTTTCGGCACCCAGGTCCAAGCCGATGGGCGAATGCACTCGATTTAAACACATAGATGAAAAATGCTGGTCGGTTTTCGCCCACTCCATCTGCATCTTTTCATAACGCTTGCGAGGGCCTAATACGCCAATGTAGGGAATATCGGTCGTCATTAATTTCGTCAGAACGGCCATGTCATACTTGTAATTATGGGACATCAGAACCGCAGCCGTTCGATCGGTCAATGGAATTTTGTCCGTTACGGCCTCTGCATCGGCGTAGAGCAAACAGGTGGCAGCCGGGAAGCGTTTTGGGGCCAGGTGTGCAATGCAATCTTCGGTAATGGTGACCTGCCAGCCGATCTCGGTTGCCAGTCGCGTTAGGGGAATCGTATCGTAACCGGCGCCAAAAATCACCAGCTCGATGCCGGGATCGATTCGCTCGATAAATACGTCTACGATTCCTCCATTGACTTCATAAAGCTGGGTTACGGGTTTGCCGGAATGCATCACCGAATTCATATCCGAACGAAGCCAGTTGGGTATGTTTTCAACCGTTTGGTCGGTGAGCAAAAAACGGGCTCCTTCAGATAGGCCTGTTTCCCAGCCACTTTGGTAAACTGTAGCAATAACTCGTTTATCCCGAAGTTGTACAAATTCACGCAGCAAGGCAATGGGATTGGCCGGATTAGCAGGGTCAATTGGCTCAATAAAGACATCGATAATGCCGTTGCAGCCGAGCCCTATGCCCAGGCTGTTGGCATCGTCGTCCATGGTATCATAGCGCACGACCATCGGTTTCCCATCCAGCATAACTTGCCGGGCTTTACGCAGCGCGTCACCTTCCAGACAACCACCACTTATAGCCCCTTCCCAACGGCCATCGTCGGTGACAAGCATACGGGCACCAGGTCGTCGATAAGCCGATCCGGCCACATAAACGACCGTTGCCAGCGCCACTTTACGCGCAGACAAATCGATCTGTTTATAAACCTCCAACATGCGCTTTATCTCTTTCATACGGATTCTACGGATGTTATAAAATTAATCCGGCAGTACAACATGATTATGACTAATTGATGAGCTGTAGGTTTCCAGGGATGATTTACCATATCCCTGGTCTGAGAGGATACGATCTAGTGATCGACCTTCGTAACTCAGGCAACCTTAAACTTCATCGGGCTCATTTGAACATGCTTTTTGAAGAAGTTATTGAAGTGGGTCACTTCGGTAAATCCTAAAGCATACGCAATGTCGGAGACAGACCAGGCGCTGTGTTTCAGGAGCGTTTTTGATTCCTGCAAAATGCGCTCGGCAATGAGTTGGGAAGTCGTTTTCTGCGTCGTTTCCTTAACCGCCCGGTTTAAATGATTTACGTGCACATTCAACTGTGTGGCGAAATCGGAAGGAGATCGAAAGTTTACCTGCTGGTGGGTATCATCAAGCGGAAACTGGCGTTCTAAAAGCTCCAGAAACAGCGTAGAAATTCGTTGTGCTGCGTTGATCGGTTGCTTGTCAAATTTCGACGACGATTGCATTTTCAGCGCATAATGCAACAGCTCAAAAACCAGATTCCTGAGCACATCATATTTATGAATATAATCGGAGTTAATCTCCTCAAGTATACGCTCGTAGATACGCGCAACCTGAGTTACCTGCTCATCGGCCAATTCAAACAGGTGAGTACCGTTGGGCTGAAAAACAGCGTATTGGTTTAGATCGCCAAATTGAGCGAAAAAATGCTGATTAAAAATGCAGTAAAAGCCACTGCGAATCTGATCCAGATGTTCCCATTTATACGGAATATATGGATTGGAAAACGATAAAGCCTGTTTTTGTACTTCAACCACTTTATCGGCATAATGCACCTGGCTATTGCCAATAACCAGCATGACTTTGTAATAATCCCGCCGTTTATAGGGCACAGGTTTTGCTTTATCACCCACGATTGGCTCTAACCGAAACACGTTAAAATGCCCAATTTCATTACGAATAGTATCGGGCATCCAATCGAATTTCCGGGTATATAGCTCTTCTAACGTTTCTGCTTTATCCATTCAACTAGGGCGTATTTTTTCGACAGGATTTACAGGATGAACAGGATTTCTACCTACTCAAAAAATCCTGTTCATCCTGTAAATCCTGTCGAAAAAACTCTTTTATACTTAAACTGATGCCAGACTAAACGGAAGTTTACGGATTCGCTTGCCGGTCAAATCAAAGATAGCGTTTGTCAACGCTGGGGCGAAGGCCGGTAAGCCGGGCTCTCCTACTCCACCTGCGTCAGCATCATTTTCCATGATGTGTATGTCAATGGGCGGAATATCGGTGATGCGGGGCAGTTGGTACGAATAGAAATTCTTGTCGACGGGTATACCGTCCTGGAACGTTACCTGATGCATGGTGGCTGCGCCCAGTCCCATCACAATACAACCTTCTACCTGCGCTTTAATCGTATCTGGATTAACGTACCAGCCACAATCCATAACGGCCCAGACGTGGTCGATTTTTAGTTTACCCTCCGTATTACGGGATACTTTCACCACCTGGCCAACCGTGCTGCCAAAACACTCCGTAATAGCCGTACCGTAGCCTTCGTTTTTCTTCCGGCTTTTCCAACCCGATACTTCCTCCATTTTGTCAATCAGTTGGTGCAGGCGTTCCTCTTTTAGGTAATCTTTTCGGAACGCCAGCGGGTCTTTACCTGCTTCGATGGCTAGTTCATCCAGAAAGCTTTCGTAGGCAAAGCCGTTGGTAGATGCATACACTGATCGCCACCACATCGTTGGAATGGGGGTTTCAAACGGTACGTCCTGGATGCTCAGGTTTTTTATGCTATCAAAATAAGGCTTCAGAAAGCCTTCAGAAGCACTGCCATTCGGTTTATCCTTGCCACCTCCCCGCCAATGGCTGTTGTTTTGCCCGGCCAGCTTGACCTTGAACGCACTGATTTCGCCATTGACAACCACGCCCTCACAGCGATAGGAGATGCCCGGTCGATAAGGCCCCTGCGTGGCATCATCCTCCCGCGTCCAGACAACCTGCACCGGAGCACCAATTTCTTTCGAAATCACCGACGCTTCGTGCGGATAATCCATAAACGCTTTCCGACCGAAACCACCCCCCAGAAACGTCATATTCACAATAACCTTATCGCGCGGGATATTCATTTCTTTGCTGATGTAATCCTGCACCCACTCAGGCGCCTGGATCGGCCCCCAGATTTCGAGCTTACCATCCTGATAGTGAGCCACACAATTCAAGGGTTCCATGCAACTATGGTACTGATAAGGTGTTTCGTACACCACATCAATTTTCTTTGACGCCTGTGCGATAATGGCCGACGCATCTCCCTGCTGCTTAAAGGGCAGTCCTTCCTGTGTTTGTAGCGCTTCTGCCTGACGTTTGTAAATGTCAGCCGTGCTCAAATGCTCAAAACCGCTATCGTCCCATTCCACCTTAAGAACTTTCTTGGCCTGCATGGCCGTCCATATTGAATCGGCCACTACGGCAACCCCTTCTCGATAAGTGCTAAAGACGCCCATTCTCGTCTTGACAACGTGTTTAACACCGGGTATTTTGCGAGCTGCTGTATCGTCGAAGCTTTTTACTTTTCCACGAAGGCGAGGGTTACGCACCACCATCGCATAGAGCATACCTGGAATTTCTTTATCCAGTCCGAAAGTAGCGGTGCCATTGGTTTTCAGCTTGGTATCCTGCCGAGGGAGCGGCTTGCCAATGAGCTTGTAGTCCGAACGCTTTTTCAGGACGACATTCTTGGGTGTCTCCAGCTTCGACGCGTCAATAACTAGCTCTCCGTAGTGGAACTGCTTGCCAGATGGCCGGTGATACACATGCCCGCCCTGCGCGTAACACTCAGTTGGCGCAACACTCCACTTGTTGGCTGCGGCCTGAATGAGCATGGTACGGGCTGTGGCTCCTAGGTTCAGCAGATTCTTATATGACCCACGAACGGTCGAACTACCACCCGTGATCTGGTTACCGTATTTCTTATTATCGCCTTTAGCAAAAACGATGTTCACCTCATCCAGATTCACTTCCAGCTCTTCGGCAACCATCTGCGGGATAGCCTGATAAACGCCCTGCCCCATTTCGGCCCGATGACTGAAAATGGTAACCTTGCCCGATGTATCAATATGCACCCACGCATTCATTTCAATGCCAAAACTATCGGCCTCAACAGCTTTGATAATTTCGGCTTCTTCGGCATTGGTTGGGCTATAAAAACCCAAGGACAGAACCGCTCCGGTTAAACCCGATACTTTGAGGAAATTTCGTCTGGATACTGTCATGGTGTCTATAGTTGATGATTGGACTGACGATTCTTTTGGTTATAGGGCTTTCGCAAAAGCCTTACTTATGGCTTGGGCGCGTAAGCTCCTTTTTTGATCCAGGTAGTCCAGGCTTTGGTAAATTCGGCGTGGCTCATTGGGGGCAGCGTACGACCTTCGCCGGGATTCCAGCCCCCCAGCACTAATCCATCGTGGGCATGCTCAAGCAACTGCTCCTTCGTCTTATTCCCGTTCTGTTTTGGGTCCATTAGCTGTTTGGCTAGCTGATGCGGGGTACGTCCCTGAAAAACCATGCGCATCGTAGCGGGCGGTAAATGCCAGTTGGGGTTGCCCGGTGGCGTGTGTACTCCCGGTGTGTTGGTGGGCTGGTGACAGTTCGAACATTTCATGGCATAGAGTCCCTTGCCCTCTGCCCCCCGCTTAGGACCCATTGTATGTAAATGGCTGTCATCGCCTTGCAATGGCACATCACCTGCCGGATGGCAGTTCATGCAGCGAGGGCTCATCAACACTTTATAGACACTCGCAAAGGCTTTCACGGACTCAACGCTATCCCGATTAATGGGCGCCCGATTAGTCTTGTTCTTCGTTTTGACATCTTCCTCCGTCAACTTATCGGTAGTCTTGAAGGTAGACGCCATAATGGCCGTTACCGTCAGAATAACCCCTATGGCTATACCTGTTCGTATAGGTCGGAACGAATGTGTCTTAGGTTCAGTAGGCTGTTTCATTTCCTGAAATGGTTTGTAGCCCCTCTCCCGTTTTGGGAGAGGGGTTGGGGTGAGGGTAACTCCCAAGTTGCTTTTCCCCCACCCCCGGCCCCTCTCCCAAAACGGGAGAGGGGAGCATCTCTATGCTTGTTCTCAAAAGTTCTACTCATTTTTACCAACCTTCTGTTGCATGCCGCCGGCGGCTAAATGAATCGCCTTACGGATGCGCAGATAGGTGCCACAGCGGCAAATATTACCGGCCATTGCATTGTCAATATCCTGGTCGGTTGGATTTGGATTTTCCCGCAACAACACGGCGGCCGACATAATCTGGCCGGAGTGGCAATACCCGCATTGTGGTACGTCTATTTCCTGCCAGGCCAGTTGCAGGGGATGATTATTATTCTCCGATAAGCCTTCGATTGTCATTATCTTTTGCCCGTTAGCCCGACCAACTCGGGTAACGCAGGAACGTACGGCTTCTCCGTTTAGGTGAACAGTGCAGGCGCCACACTGGGCAACTCCACAACCGTACTTCGTGCCTTTCAGCCCTACCACATCCCGAATTGCCCACAGAAGTGGCATTTGCGGATCGACATCAATCGACTGATCCTTACCATTGATGTTAAAGTTGATGCTTGCCATAGCTATTATCGTTTAGCTGAAGATATTCAGAGCGGAAACTGGGCAAAAACCTGCTGTCTACAGCCCTCAAATTGACTTAAGTTTCTCATATACAACCACCTAATCATCCATTTGTTACTAACGAAAAACCAGCCCACATTACAACGGCTAAACTAGATATACGTATTCGCCTATCCTTATTGTATTCAAACAAAGAGTTACGAAAATCAAATAATTTGATCATTTAGTAGTTGCGTACATTCCTGTTTACCGAACAAGCAGTTTTTTATTCTCACCTGGCATTCCGAATTCAGGCTCTACTTCTATAAATCAATAGTCACGGGTATAAGCAAGGGTTTACTGTCTTGCCGATTTTGCTCAACGATTGCCTGCGGATTTGGGATTGACAATGGCTGGATCGTATAAGCCATCTTGTTCTCTTGTCGTTTTACCTTATAAGTAAACGGTTTGTTATCGATCTGTACAACTACCTGATAGGCATCGTGAGGCAGAGCCGATATATCCAGTCTACGGCGATACTGATCACGGTTTGTAAATTCTTCGTACAGCGCATTACCTATCTGATCGACGACCTTAACGGAGTAGCGTAGCCGCTCAGGGTTATCGACAATAAGGTACAATTTACCTGTCGAATTGACATAAGCGTGTACTAAGTAAGAAGCGGTCGCCGATGGGGATTCATGCGATGAGTTCGACCTTACAGATAGTCTGGGCGGGGTTGGTTCAACAGGTGTTGGAGGAAGCGTCTCGGTTTCAATGCGATTTGTCAGGAGCTGTTTCGCTAGTAACTGATCTAATAATTGATCAAACTGCTTCTGATTTTTTCGACTGAGTTTGACCCACTTTCCGGGTATAATTTCTTCATAAAGGAGTTCCTTAGCAGGGCCAAAAAACTGGATTAGTGTGCTACGGGTAGCTGCCTGGGTTTTTAATCGCCAATACCCTCGGCTTGAATCGATTTCGGCAGCGCTTTGCTGAGTCGTTGGATCGAACTGAGCCTGACCTGTATGGGCATGTAAGAGTAAAACGAAAACACTGAGCCATGCGAAATACCTCCGTCTAAAACCTACAATGTAGGTGGCAGGAATCACTAACCCGTTCGTTAAGAAGACTCTAAACAAGTGGACCAGGAGTGTGATCGGAATGATTCGACGGAGTAGCATAGTTAATGACCAGTTTAAACGTGACACGATTCATGGTTGTATTCCTATCGGCAAATCAATGAACTAGTTCAATACGTATGTGAGATTTTAGACTAACGACTCGAAAGCCCTTCCACACTACGTAAGCTATACACTCAGTGCTGTTGGTCGAGAAAATTGGTTGTTTGTCGAGTCATTTCCCTGTTGAGGAGCTTACGTACGTTGTTGAGCTAATTGGTCATGTTTTGATGAACAGAAGATGTAGATTTAGGCTTTTTTTGCGGCAGAAATCATTCAGGGATGGCTCGTTTCAGTACGCTTAGATCTTATCGGGAAGTTGGGGCTCAGGGTATTTTCTGGCTGGGGTACTTTCTGTTTGAATGGCTCAATACGGGGGCTTATCAGGATAATTTTCAGCAAAGTCTTTGTTTCATTACGCTGAACTTACCTCTGTTAATCGTAGCGGGCTACTGGCATCTGCTGGTAACTGTCCGTCACTTTCTGCTGTCAGGGCGTATGCCTGGGTTCTGGCTGAGTTTAATTGGTGGCTTACTGGTTTTCGGTCTGCTCAGACGAGCCGTCAATTACACCTGGTTCTACCCCGTCTATTATCCAAATGGTTTGCTCAAATCCTATTGGTACTGGCCTAAAATCTTGGCCGAATCCATGCAGTTGCATTTGGTAGTTGCCCTCTTTGTGACAGTTAATCTGGTTCGGCATGCTCTGCACCAGCAGCAATTGAGTGAGACCTATCGGCGAGAAAAGCTCTCGGCCGAATACCGCTTGCTTCAATCGCAGGTTCAACCCCATTTTCTGTTTAATACGCTTAATAACCTGATTTCCGTCTCGCTGCATCAGCCCGCCCAAATGCCGCATTTGTTGCAACGACTGGCGGGTTTGCTTAGTTATCAACTGCACGAAAGCCATCGTTCAACGGTATCGATTACGAAAGAACTGGCGTATTTGACCGACTATATTTCGCTGGAACAGATTCGCTACGGGAATCGACTGGATGTTCAGACAAACTTTAGTGAGTTAACGAATTTGACGAACCTACTGATTCCTCCCATGTTACTCTTACCCTTTGTGGAGAATGCGTTCAAGCATGGAGCCGCCCAAACCGAAGATGCTTGCTGGATACAATTACATTTGTTCCAGAGTGGCGACCGTCTGGTTTATTCGGTCGAGAACTCGGTGCCCGATGGAATTATATATCCGTCCACAACGGGTTTAGGCTTGACCAACTTAAAAAAACGGCTGGATATTCTCTTTCCCGGCAACTATGAATTAGTTACCCTACCAGAAGATGGTCAGTTTCTGGCCGTCTTAAAATTCAATGTAAACTAATGGCCATTCGCTGTTTTGTACTGGACGATGAACCCTTGGCAACCAATCTGTTGCAGGATTACATCAGTCGCTTGCCCGACCTGAATCTGGTCGGCATTTCCAACAGCCCGACTCAGGCCTTACAAACGTTACAGCATACACCGGTTGATGTCCTGTTTCTGGACATTCAGATGCCCCGTCTGACTGGTTTTGATCTACTGCGACCATTAGGGTACCGGCCTAAGGTTATTTTTACGACGGCCTTTCGGGAATATGCACTGGACAGTTACGAATTCGATGTTCTGGACTTTTTAGTAAAACCCATTTCATTCGAGCGCTTCCTCCAGTCGGTGGGCAAAATTTACCGTTTCTCCCCCATGACTCCTGTTGCTGTTGAGCCGCCGGAATCAGCCAAAACCGGAAAAGAGTACCAGTACTTCAAAGTCAATAAAGAGATGGTCAAACTCTTTCTGGAGGACATTTTATGGGTTGAAGGGCTGAAAGATTACGTACGGATTCATACGGTGTCGGGTCCTTTAGTATCTTACCTGCGGATTAGTTATCTGGAAGAGAAATTGCCCCCTGAACGATTTGTACGAATTCATAAATCGTTCATTGTCGCACTCGATCATATTCAGGCCGTTAGTGCGACCTACATCCGAATCAACAACGAGGAAATTCCTATTGGGCGAATTTATAAAGCCAAACTGGAGGAAGTCCTTCAACGGGACTAACCAAGTTGTGAGTTAGTAATTCGTTAGTATTTTTTGCCCTTAAACCTGTTTATTTGTCAAGCTTATTTACAATCAATCATTAATCCCAAATTCACGTTAATTAAGCAGTCAATAGCTGAACTCAAATGAAGAAAAGCATTCTAATCATGATAGCAGGCATCTCGCTGGCGTCGTCATCCTTTGGCCAAACAGCGTCACTTTCTCCTGTAGAGACCAAAGACCCCAATTCAGCCTATAAATCGGCTTTTCCTGGCCAAACCCGAATTGCCGGGATAAAATCAGCTACCAACTACGAAGGCAAGGTATTAACCGAAGCCTTGAAGAGTCCGTGGGGTATTACGAGCCTGCCTGATGGCCGACTGCTCATTACCGAGAAAGAAGGAACGATGCGGATCGTTACGACAGACGGTAAGGTGAGCGAGCCAATCACAGGTATTCCCAAGGTTAATCCATCTGGCCAGGGTGGTCTACTGGGTGTTCGGGTAGATCCCGCTTTCGAGACCAACCGAATGGTCTACTGGGTATTTTCAGATCCTCTTGCCGAAGGAAATCTGACGGCGGTTGCCAAGGGCAAACTGTCGGCCGATGAAAAAAAGATTGAAGGCGCAACGGTCATTTACCAGGCCACTCCTGCGTATAAAGGAAATCTGCATTATGGCGGTCGGATTCTGGTTGATAAAACCGGTAATCTGATCATTAGCACGGGCGAGCGTTCTGATCTGGTAACCCGACCACAGGCTCAGTCGCTCAATTCGGGACTGGGAAAAGTGATTCGTATCACGAAAGATGGTAAACCTGCTCCCGGCAATCCATTTGCGGGCCAAGCCGGTGTTCGACCCGAACTGTATTCGTATGGGCATCGTAATGTGCAAAGCCTTGCGTTTGATCCAGTAACCGGCGATTTATGGGAAGGGGAATTCGGGCCAAGAGGGGGCGATGAGATCAACCATATCAAACCCGGAAAAAATTATGGCTGGCCTACTATTACCTACGGGATTGAATACAGTGGCAAACAAGTGGGGGATGCCATTCAGCAAAAAGAAGGTCTTGAGCAACCCGCCTATTATTGGGACCCATCGGTATCGCCCAGCGGCATGACGTTCTACAGCAGTGATCGTATTCCAGAATGGAAGAACAATCTGTTTGTGGGTACGCTGAGTGGGATGCACATCGCACGGCTTGTTATTAAGGATGGTAAAATAGTGGGTGAAGAGCGATTGCTGGCCGATCAGTTCCAGCGTTTCCGCGATATAACTCAGGGTAAGGACGGTGCCTTATATGCCATTACCGACCAAGGACGGCTGTATCGCATCGATAAAAAATAGTGCTTAGCTGATCTGACTGATTTCCAGAAAGTAAGTACTTACTTTCTGGAAATCAGCATTTTACTCTGAACGTAAACTTTTGACCGGATTTATCAAAGCGGCTTTGATGCTTTGGAAACTGACTGTCAGTAGAGTAACCAATAGAGCCCCAAGGCCCGACACGGCAAAAATCCACCAGGAGATTTCAGTCCGATAGGTATAATTCTGGAGCCAACCAGTTAGAAAATACCAGGCCGTTGGGATTGCTATCCCCAGCGCAATGACGATCAGAAACACGAAGTCTTTAGAGAGTAATCCCCATAGATTCAGCACTGAAGCACCCAACACTTTGCGAACTCCAATCTCTTTGGTACGTTGTTCGGCGATGAACGAAGCCAGCCCGAACAGACCCAGGCAACTGATGAAAATGGCCAGTGTTGCAAAAAACGAAGCAAGCTTACTGATCCTTTCTTCATTACTGAATTTTTTAGCGTATTCTTCATCAACAAATTTGTAATCGAAGGCTGCCGAAGGGACTACTTTCTTGAAAACGGCTTCGATTTTTGGTAGGGCTTCGGTAGCACTGACGGTTGGTTTGATTTTTATAGCAATCTGGCTGGCGGCAGCATAATTAGCATCTAAAAAGAAAAACGCACGCTTCTGGGGCTCATAGGGCGAGGTCCTGACCATATCCTTAACCACGCCAATAATTTGCCGGGATGTTTTGCCGTCATAAAAGGTGATAAATTCTCCTATAGGGTTTTTCAGACCAAGGTAGTTAGCGGCCGATTCATTGATGATCATTTTCGTACTGTCGGTGGTAAAGGCTTTGGAAAAATCCCGACCTGCAATTAACTGCCAACCCACCACTTGACCGAATCCATACGATACATCGGTTAAAGCAAAATCGTCAGCTATCTCAGGGTCTTTGCCTTTCCAATTAAAACCACCCATATTGTTTCGAACGGCTGTCAGAGGGCTTGACGACAGCTCCATGCCAGCCACCATGCCTGTATTGAGCAACTCGCTTCGTAACACATCCAGTTTACCGGCATACTTGGGATCATTTTTCGGAATCGTAATCAGGCCTTCCCGATTATAGCCCACGGGGCGATCCTGGGCAAATTGAATTTGTTTGTAGACGACGATGGTGCCGATAATCAAAACAATCGAAACGACAAATTGGACAACCACCAGGATTTTTCGAGGTAAAGCCGCAAAGCGTCCTAATCGAAAGGTGCCCGGACTGGATGGTCCTTTCAGAACTTTTACTGGCTGAAAAGCAGACAAGTAAAACGCAGGATAAGCGCCAGCTAAAAAGGCGGTGACAGTAATAAATACCAGATTGAACAACCAAAAAAGTGGTCTTTCAACCGGCAACGATAATTCTTTGTCTGCCACTTGATTAAACCAGGGAAGAGCGATTGAAATGAGTACCATTGACACTACAAACGACAACATAACCACCAAGAAGGATTCGCTTAAAAACTGCTGAACAAGCTGATTTTTCAACGAGCCAATGGCTTTCCGCACACCTATTTCTTTCGCTCGTTTTTCGCTCCTTGCGGTACTCAAATTCATAAAATTGATACAAGCCAACAGCAAGACAAAAAGGCCGACAATACCAAAAAGCCAAACAAATGTGATGCGCCCACCCGCAGGCCTACCATTTTTAAGTTCCGAATACAAATGCCACTCGTTCATCGGGTACAAAAAAACTGCGTACTTGTATTTTGCTGCCCGCCCAGCCATGTCTTTTGGCGTGCTTTTCTGATAAAAATCGTTGATACGAGCATTGGCTGTTTCTAGTGAAATAGTAGGCTGCAACTGCACATAAATAGGAAATGAACTGTTGCCCCAATCGTTTTCAGTTTGTTTGATCCAATCATTTGACGCAACCCATAAGTCCCAGGGCGAAAAAAACTGCACTTCACCAAACCGATTATTTCGAGGTATATCTTCATATACACCTGTTACGGTCACCTCAATTCTGTTGTCAATTTTTAGTCGTTTATTGATGGGATCTTCCTGACCAAAAATGGCTTCCGATGCTGATTTTGACAGCACAATCGAGTGAAGTTCAGTCAACGATGCATAGTTTCCTTTGAGCATGTTCAGCGAAAGCATTTCCAACGCGCCTGCTTCAATAAATTCCCCTTTTTTGGGCATTTTTTTATCCTCCGTCGAAAGCGTATACTCCCCAACCCACCAGGCCATCAAGGTATGCTTAAAATAGTGCTGGTAATTCCGTTTTAGAGCGGTCCCCATCGGAAGTTGCATCGCATCTGTTCCATCCGTTTTTTGGATATTGGGGTCTGTATACAACCTCCTCACCTGGGCAATGGTCTCATAATTTTTATGATACTGGTTAAACGAAAGTTCATCGTAAATCCAAAGCCCAATGAGCATCGTCACAGCCATGCCCATGGCAAGCCCTGCAATGTTGATGAATGAGTACCCCTTGTTTTTGGCAAGGTTACGAAATGCGATTTTGACATAGTTGCGTAGCATATCCGTTAGTGCAGGTTGAGGATGTTTAGAAAGTGACTTATGAAAAAACGGAGTTAAGCAGTGGAGCACCGCCCAGCCGTACTCGCGCCGAGCGCGGGTCAGCCCTACCTGCTCCACGCGCTTATAGAATACTTCCTGCAAATCTCCCTGCACGTACTCCAATAGGTGTGGAGCCACGAACCATTCCAGGAGACGGTCAGCCCAACGAGGAGTTGGTGAGCCAGCATAGGGGGGCTCATTCGGGTTAGGTTGCTTACTCATAGCCCCAGCAAGTCAAATTTCCCCTCAGGAATGGACTGCCAGAGTTGATTACGCATCTGCTGAATCTCAAGCAATACCCGGCCACCGGCCGCTGTTAAGGCAAACAGCCGCTTACGGCGTCCTCCCCGCTCGGCAGTTGCCCCGCCCACCGAGGACGATAGAAATCCTTTTTCTTCGAGTCGATACAGGGTTGTATGCACTGCACTGACGGTGAAGCTTCGGCCTGTCTGGCGTTGAAGTTCTTCCATAACCGGAACGCCATAGACCTCTTCGGTACTAGCAGCCACAACCAGCAACACCAGCTCTTCCAACTCCCCCAATACGGTCTTTTTCATGCGAGTGTCAGGCTATTTTATTAGATACAATATCTTAAATCAAATCTGGTGCCAGAGTTAAAAAAGAGCCTTTAGAGCAAAACCAGCTTGATAATAGAAAAAGTGATGTCCAGAAACGGACGAATCATTGTCCATGATTGGACAAGAATAAGTTGGGAATTTTATTCTTTGAATCTATTGACGATAGGTAAACTGTAGCAGTGTCCGGTAGCCCGGAAATAGCATTTTTCACGGGATAGCTATCGGAATGTACTGCTCGGTCACGTTCCAACCCTCTACCGACACCATCGGTGTATTTGTAGTGGTCGGCGTGAACTCAATAAGTATACTTTTCTGCTGACCGGGCGGTATCGATATGTAGTTATCGCTGTAGAATACGGGTAGCAGACGCGTTTTCGTTGTCGCATCGACCAGCGACAGTCGATTGAAAAACGCAACCGGATTTCCGGCGGGGTTCGTTAGGGTTACGTCTATTTTTCCGCTGGCCACTAGCCGGGCTTTCACCTGAACGGGGGCTTTCGCCAGTTGCTGCAAGCCAGAATATGTCCCTTTTTCATCAGGTAGCCAGTACATATTTTCGCTGATGGGTTTCTTGTTCAGGTCGAGCAATTGCAACATCAGAAACGCTCCTTTGTCTTTGGTCAGCGCTTGCAACGAACGACCAATCGGCACGTACGGGCGAACCAGTGTAGAGCCTATTTCAGAAAACACCTGGGTAAGTGTAGTTTCTTTACCAGCCATGTCGTAGACCTTGATCACCATCATCATATCCCGATAGTAGCGAAATGTATTATTCACGACCATCACCATGCTATCGACGGGATTGTACATGATGTGTAGCGGTTCGCTCCCATTATGCAGGCCGTAGAGACAGGCATTGGGATCAAGGTAGTAATCGTACATCTGCCCCCGCAGGGCCGTCCAGGGGTTCTGCGTTTTCCAGATGATTGTTCCAGTATACCAGTCCCACATGTGCGAGCTGAATCCTTCCATCAAGGCCCGGTATTGATCGTAATTGACGAGCTGTGCTTTCCTGGCGAAATCGCGCACGTCGGTTGCTTTGCCATATGGATCGATGGAGGCATCGTAACCAATGTATTTGTGGTAATCCCAAACTGAATCGACCTGACTTTTACCGTTTTTCGCATAAATGGGTGCGACTAAGTTCTCCCTGGGAATGAACCGCTCCAATGACGTATAATCACCCACGCCAACCGAACCCACTTCTGAATTAAATGGCCAGGTTCGGTGCGACCAGAATTGGCTAATTGGCTGAATACCATACGGACCATCACCGTTTCCGCCCAGAAAGTTGAACGACATTTCATCCGAGTTCGAGTAATCAATGAACCAGCGCGTGCCATCCAGTTTCGTCAAAATCGAGTCACGGAGGGGTGTCATGATGTCTTGCGGCAAGGTAATTTCATTTCCTCCGCACCAGATCGCCAGTGATGCATAATTGCGGATCATCTTGATCTGATCAATCGCCGATGTTAGAAAAAGGCCGTGATCGTCGGGGTAATTCCGGCGTGTCCACTGATCTTCTTTCTTCATCGGATCGACCCAGCGACCATTACAATCGCCCGATCCCCAGAAATCCTGCATCACCAACAGCCCGTATTTGTCACAGGCCTGGTAGAATTCCGGTCGTTCTGATAAGGCACCACCCCAGATACGAATCAGGTTCAGATTCATATCGCGGTGGAATCGGATTTCTGCATTGTATCGCTCGGGCGTAAATCGCAGCATCGCATCGGAAACAATCCAGTTGGCTCCTTTGATGAACACCTTCTGCCCATTGACCAAGATCTGGCGACTTCGGGTCGTACTGTTCCACTCGGTCTGAATTTCTCGAACACCCACCAATAGATTTTCCTCATCCGATACGGCCTTATCACCCGCCAGGAACTGTATGTTCATCGGATACAGGTGTTGTTCTCCATAACCAGCAGGCCACCACAACTTCGGCTTAGCCAGCGTCAGCGCGGGTAAATCAACGATTGTTGTTGTGTTGGGAGCCAGACTAACAGCCTTCGTAACGATCTGCCCGTTTAGCGTATAACGTACCACGCCTGTCTGCCGGGTAGCAGATGTATTTTCCAGCTCGGCGGATACGCGGACAGTAGCCGGTTGTTGCAGCCCATCGGAAAGGCGTTTGCCGGGAACGATCGTAACAACGTGTGGATTTTTCAGGTTGACAGTACCTGTCTTTTCGATGGTCACTTTGTCCCAGATTCCCGTGTTCCGGTCCCGAATGGGCTGAATCCAGTCCCAGCCCGCTACGTATTGATGCGCCACGTTTTTGGCAATAGTCCCATCGCCCCCTTGTCCACCATTGGGATTTCCAACTGGATCGGGCGGATGAACAATAACCGCCAATCGGTTTTTACCATCCTTCCGAAGCAGCGACGTAATGTTAAACGACTGTCGCAGAAACATACCCACAAATGGGCGCTTGTTGACTTGCTGGCCGTTCAGAAACACATCGCAACTGTAGTTGATCCCCCTAAAATTCAGCCACACCTGTTCGCCCGCTTTGGGCACTTCCTGAAAATCTTTCGCAAACCAATAGGTGTAGTAGTCACGCCCAGTGGTATAGATATCCGGGATTTTGTTGTTGTTCATCCCGTAAAATGGATCAGGCACCTGCTTATTCGCCAGCATGGTTGTCAGAACAGTTCCCGGAACAACGGCGGGTAACCAGCTTGATAGTGAATACGTTGGCACAGAAATGGCTAAACCCGCATCCTTCGTCTTTGTGATCGGACTGCACTGCCAACCTGTATTCAGTTCATACTGTCTTTGCGCTTTCGTCCAGAACGGGATAGTCAATAGCAAAGCGATCAGTAGGTAGTTGAGGAATTTCATTAATCGGAATTCAGGTTGCGGGTGATAATTTCTGACAGGATTAACAGGATAAAAGCCCGTTAATGGTTGTCTTCTTCGTGGGTACAGGAATCGTCAGTATAAGGTTATTTCAGACCATTGACGACTGGATCAAGAAGCGCTTTGTGCTTTAGATCGTAGATGTACTCCCAGAACATAATTCCTCCCAGGCCTTTCTTTTTCACATAGTCCAGCTTCGGAACGAACGATTCGACATCGGCATAGGAAATAAAGGTTCGTGAGGTTGGATTCCACAAATATGGAGCCTTGGCATCAGCATCCCAATAGCGCACAAATCCGTTTTTATTGATGTATTTGTCCACCAGTTCATCGTGGCTAATGAACGAGTGTTTACCTGTAGAAGGCTGATACAGACCATTGTCAACCGGACGAACGTCGGCCCAGCCACGCCCGTAGAACGGAATTCCCAGTACGATTTTACGCGCAGGAACGCCCGTCCGAATATGTCCCTCTACCGCCGAGATAGAGCTATTGCGCGATTGATCCCCTTTTTTAGACTGCGCCAATGGGCTATGATGACCCGTAACTTTATCGTTGCCGTGGTAGAGGTCATACGTCATGATGTTAACGTAATCCAGGTATTTCTGAGCTTCTCCCAAATTGGTGTGGTTCACAAAAACCGTGTCGCCCCCGGTGGCGGCTGTCAGCAGATAATGATTGGCGCCAGTGCGCTTGTCTATTTTTCCCTGCTCATCGAGTCGATCTCGAATGGCTTTCAGATACAAGGTAAAATTGGCCTTATCTTCGGGTCGAAAGATATTGCCTGCGCCAATCTGATCTGGATATTCCCAGTCAATGTCAACGCCATCGAGTTTATATTTTTTCAGGAATGACACAGCACTGTTGGCAAATTTCCGACGTGATGCATCCGTCAGCGCAGCATCCGAGAAATACTTGCAACCACCCCAACCACCAACCGAGATTAGTATTTTCAGGTCTTTATTAACTTCCCGTAGTGAGGTCAATGCGGCCAGATTAGCAGCGTCTTTAGCCGAAATCGGAGCCAACTCGCCATTCTCGGCGGGAATGGCAAACGCATAGTTAATGTGCGTGAGTTTACGAGCTTCGATCTGGTCTTTTGTCCAACCGTTTCCGCTTACATACCCAATGAGTACATACCGTTTAGCAGGAGTCTGAGCAGCTACCTTCGAGGAAACTGAGATCAATAAGCCGAATAGACAAACGGCCAATGAAATAGATAGGAATGATAAATGCGGCTTCACTATTCTTTGGTGAAAAAGTGTAAGCGGCAAAGATACCTGCATTTTTAATTTTTTTTAATAATCTCAACGCCTAAGGTCACAGTCTCATCAGCAAAAGGGTCAAGTGCTCCATTGGAATCCCAACAGAGCGCTTGACCCTTTTGCTAATCTATACTCGTTTAACGGCCTATTTTGTTACCTTCATCGTGCCCTGCATTACATAAAAATGACCTGGAACAGAGCATTCGTAGGTATAATCGCCAGGTTTTTCGGGGGCAATGAAGTAAATGGTTTCGTTTGTGTTGGGCTGCAACAGATTGGTGTGATGCAGCACTTTATCGGTAGCCGGAATGTAATTTTTCTCTTGCCCTTCCAGCCCTAATTTCATAGCCAACTCACCCACCTGAATAGCCGAACCGGGTTGAACAACCACAAAGTTGTGAAGCATATCGTCCTCGTTATTAAAGATAATACGCACTTTACTACCTGCCCTGACCTGGAACTGCTCTGGCGTAAATTTTAGTCCAGGTTTAGTGCCTAGCGTGATCGTATAATCGGGTTCGCCCCAACCTGCCGGTAGTTCGGTTACGCGCTTGGCTGTTGCTTTAGTCGGACTGACTTTTGTTGTAGTAGCCTTTGCTTTAGCCGCTGTCGATTTTGCATTTACAGGCGGAGTTGAAGCCGTCGAAGCCATACCCATTTCGGCATGATCATGCTTGGGAGCGGCAGGTGCAATGGCAAGCTTTTCGCCATCAGGAAGGTTATTCAGCGTATAGTAACCAACATTATGCAACAACGCCCGACCCGTTTCCGAGCGAACTCCATTGGTCGTGATTTCGTGGATATAACCCAGTCGCAGGCTATCCACCACTAATCGCGCTTTCAGTCCATCTTTCGATACCACGATGCCCCGGATAGGGCAGCCAGCCCGGTTAATAACGGGACTGCCATACGTAGCATGGTATTTATAATTGAATCCGGTCACTTTGTAGGAAGCCGGATCGGCGGCTAATTCCTGATCAACCGGGGCCGTAAACTCAATTTCGAAGCCGTCGGGCATAGCGTGAATGGTCTTCATTTCGAACGGCATTCGCCCTGTCCAGACCACACGCTGCAAACTATACAACTCTTTCCCGGTCGACGACCAACCCCGGCTGGTCATGCCTACGAACATAGAGGCATCGTGACCCCATACCATCCGCAGCACGCCCGACGAGAAGCCTTCCCGAAAAGGAAAAACAACGCCCTGATACTCACCTTTCACTTTCTCGAAATCAACCCGCGAAAGAATGCTTTGTCCCTGATCGCCAACGAACACCTGATTCGCAAAAGGACCGAATTTACCGTTGGTATTGTCGGACAGAAATCCAGATGTCGATATGCCCAGAATACCATGTGGCAACCAGACAGCGGGCGCTTTCAGGGCTGGAAATCGTTTGGCTACGTCATATAAAGGTTCGCCCGTATTGGGCACCTCTTCTGGTTTTAGTTTCAATGGAGAACCCGGTAAATCCGTCCAGCGAAGGCTTTCGGCATTGCCCAGAAAATCGCCTTTCTCAACCTGTGAAATTCGCCCCGATCCAACCCAGTCACCCTGGTTTTCGGTGTAAAAGAAATCGCCAGCTGCGTTCATGCCATAACCCGCTGGCGACCGCATCCCAGCCGCAAAGGGCATCATTTTGCCGTCGGGCGTAATTTCCAGCGTCCAGCCGCGCCAGGGAGCCAGACTCACCCCGTGCCCTAGGCTATTGCTCCAGCCTACATTCAGGGTAACCAGCATGTTGCCATTCGGCAGAAAGGTTGGCCCATACGAATATTCGTGGTAGTTACCCGAGAGCGGCCACGAATAGATTTTGTCATAGGAATCAGCGCGTCCGTCGCCATCCGCATCATGCAGCCGGGTTATTTCACTCCGCTGAGTGACGTAGATATCCCCATCTTTGTAAGCCAGCCCCAGCGGTTCGTGTAAACCAGAAGCAAACCGTTTGTACGTTGGGCGCTCCGTACCACTTATGTACGGATTTGTCACTAGCCATACATCACCCCGGCGCGTACAGATCGCCAGACCACCGTCGGGTAGCGTAGCCATGCCACCCACTTCCAGAATGACATCTTCCGGAACAGATAGTGAAATCAGTTTGTAAAAATCGTCCTCTTTTTCGGGATCGGCTTCTACTTTAGCTAAGCCTTTGGGAGCCGGAGCTGGCTGCTTACTGCTCGAACTGACGGGTTGCCCGGTCTTGGATTGAATTTGCGCTAAACCAGGCTGGCTAGTCAGACAGAAAAGACCAGAGACAACCAGAGTGGCTATTCCCAGCTGGTTTAGGGTTTGATGAATTATCTTCATAGTGCTTTCGGGAAAATAGCCTCTTTACCAGACAATTGAATAGGTGACAGTACCGGCACCATTCACGGCTTTTACC
Organism: Spirosoma arboris; assembly: GCF_009754945.1. Classification (GTDB taxonomy): domain Bacteria; phylum Bacteroidota; class Bacteroidia; order Cytophagales; family Spirosomataceae; genus Spirosoma; species Spirosoma arboris. Next base: position 877,315 of record NZ_WPIN01000001.1, on the reverse strand, counting down.
GGTAGCAATAATTCTTTCGTGTTTTTGGCCGTCGTACGGATAACCGGTTTTTCTTTGCCCGGTAGTTCAATGAAATACTGTTTGTCATTGATGGCATACAGACCATTGGGCAGTTCGACAATATCCCTCCCTTCGGCAAGCCGGCACCAGATATCCTGTGTGGCGGGTGTAACAGTAAATGAGTGCGCCAGTTTCCGGCCTTCGTTGGCCGACATAAACGATTCCCGGACACTTGCAGTACCGAGTGTATATTTAAAAACCGGTCGTCCCGATTTATCGACATCGTAACCCAGGTTGTTATAGGTAGCATTGGAGTCGGGCCAGGCAGCATTCTGATCGGCCAGAAAAGCAAGCGACGGTTTTCCCGATCGTTCGATAACACTGCCGAGCGGAACCGACAACTGCGTTTCACCCCGACCATGCCACATTGGGGTCGTTTCTAAAAAATCACCCCGCCAGAATTGCAGGAACTCGCCTTTCCGGAGGTCAACCGTATAATTCACCAAATCCGGCTCACCCACCGATATGGTATGCGTGTGCTTAGTCCCCTGATGATTCACAAAGCCACGCTGCATGACCGGTTCGTTTTTAGCCAGCACAGCAATCTCGCTAACCGGATCTTCAGCCCGGATAACCGGATTCAACGTAGTGTAGGGAACACCGGGCCCTTCAATGGACAAGAGAATGTCGTTACTGCGAGCGTACCACAACCCGAAGTTTTTGTAATAGGCCAACTCAAGCGGATAATCACCTGCTGGAAGAGTCAATTTCGTGGCGACGAATCCGCCATCTTCTGTCGTAACACCAACCACTTTTTTGCCTGCAATTTTCAGTTCGCCAGCCCCGTTGCGAACTTTAGTGTTCACTTCGGCCGGAATCCAGCGCAGGTGCAGGTTGAGTAGATACTCGCCCGTGTGCGGGATGTGAAGAGTGCCCGTGATTTTACCGGCAAAATTATCCCGACTACCAGGTGCCAGATGAGCCAACACATCAATGGGCATTTCCCGTTTGGGTGTGAGCGTACTGAACTCATCGACAGACTGGAACTTGCCGTCGTAGGCTTTCAATTGAAGATTAGTTAGCGTAATGGGTTCAATGCCATAGGCTTTGTAGCTGATATTTCGAATAGAAACCGGGCCATGATCGCCCTGAATCATCAATGATCCTGTGGGTTTTTCATCCTGAAAGGCAGCTGATCTCGTGGGGCCGGTTACTTCAATATTTTGGTGAATAGTCACCCCATTCATCATGACTTTTACGAAGCGAGCGTTGGCAATTTTCTCCCCTTGCGCGTTGAAACGGGGTGCCCGGAAACTGATTTTCAGGTGCTGCCATAAACCGGGGGCGCGGCTGACATTTTGTACGGGAGGATGGCCTTCGTAGCCTTTCCGGCCTTCAGGTCGGCTATCGTCCCAACGCTCGTAGATGGCCCCACAATCCAACGATTTAGGGTCTTTGACTCCCCAGCTATCGAACAGTTGCACTTCATAACGACTCTGGAGATAAATACCCGAATTTGAGCCTTTCTCCATCATGAAATCCAGCTCCAGATCAATATCTCCGTGCTCCATTTTGGTGAAGATGTGATCTTTGCTCTTACCCGATAAATCATTGGTCAGGACGCCACTGCCCGATTTCAGACTTCCCCCACCGCCTTTATTGAAATCGTAGAAGACATCACTAACCAGTTTCCAGTTAGCACCGGTTGGCTTGAAATCATTCAGGGTCTGAAGGTTAATTGCTGTATAAGGCAATTCGTTTTGCTGGGCCTTTACGCCACTGATCATAACGAATAAAAGCAACAGGCTAAACCAGAATTTATGCTGCATTACTACCACAGTTAATATATTGACAATTAAACGCTTACAACTGGCTTTTCATTTGATATTTTTAACCATAGAGGCCCAGAGTCTTACTATTGACGGATATGACCCCGACAGGGTCAGATAGTTATAGTCAAGCTTGTTCTATATACATCTGACTCCATCAGGGTCATACCAATTTTCCTTAAAATTCAAGCTTACTCATAGCTGTTAAACCTCAAAAGCAGTCCACTTTTCGGTGCTTTGGTGGCTTTTAACAACGTTATCAATGAACGCCATTCCCCGAATACCTTCGTTAACCGATGGGTAATCCAGCGCTTCAGGAGAAGGCGTTGTTCCGTCGATTCGAGCGGCCAGCGTGAGTGCAAAATTACGGTACAAATTTCCGAACGCTTCCAGATACCCTTCAGGATGGCCACCGGGCGTGCGACTATTGTGTAGTGCAAACGACGACAGGTTATCCTTGTAGCCTGTTCCGGCGCGATAAATCTGGGTTGGCTTATCCTGCCATTTTACCAGTAACGTATTCGGTTCCTGCTGAGCCCACTCGATTCCCCCTTTTTCGCCATAAATCCGGATTTTCAGGGCATTTTCTTCACCAGCGGCTACCTGCGAAGCCATTAAAACGCCCGTAGCACCATCTTCAAATTTCAGCAATACATTGCCATCATCATCCAACGCACGGCCTTCTACCATGATCGATAGATGAGCGCATAAATCGGTGATCTTCAAGCCCGATATGTACTCTGCCAAGTGGGCTGCATGCGTGCCAATGTCGCCCATACAGCCACTTTTACCTGATCGTTTTGGGTCGGTTCGCCAGGCGGCCTGTGCATTACCTTCCCGTTCGGTGAGCTGGCTGAGCCATCCCTGTGGGTACTCAACCCATATTTTGCGAACTTTCCCAAATTCACCCGCCTGGACCATTTGTCGTGCCTGCTTCACCATAGGATACCCAGAATAGGTATGCGTGAGCAGTAACAAAAGGCCCGTTTCCTCCACTTTTTGTTTTAACTGTTTGGCTTCGTCGAGGGTGAAGGCAATGGGCTTTTCGATAACTACATGAAAGCCTTTCTCCAGAGCCAGCATAGCCGGGGCAAAATGGGCGAAGTTAGGCGTCACAATCGTGACAAAATCGATCCGTTTTTCGGCGGGAAGAGCGGCTTCTTTTTCCAGCATTTCCTGATACGTCAGGTACGTACGATCGGCGGGCAGAAACAACGATTGAGCACTATCCTGAGCAACTTCTGGATTAATGCTAAGGGCACCACAGACCAATTCAATAGTGCTGTCCAGATTGGCAGCATGCCGGTGAATGGCACCAATGAAAGCGTCCTTGCCGCCCCCAATCATGCCCATTCGTAATTTTCTATTCATGTGTGTTAAGCGTAAGTAATTAGTAGGATTTATTTTTTCCGCTGGATAACTGCCAGCGCTTTGGCAACAATCGACGCAGCCGTCAAGCCGTATTTTTCCATCAGTTGATCTGGCGTACCGCTTTCCCCGAACGAATCGTTCACGGCCACCATTTCCAGCGGTGCCGGATGGTTCAAGGCTAACACTTGAGCTACGCTATCACCCAGACCACCATTCATCTGATGCTCTTCGGCTGTTACGGCGCAGCCTGTTTTATAGACCGATTTCAGGATCGCTTCTTTGTCCAGCGGCTTAATTGTATGAATATTAATGATTTCGGCGTCAACACCCTGTTCGGCCAGAATTTTGCCTGCTTCCAGAGCTTGCCACACTAAATGACCAGTAGCAAAAATGGACACATCGGCTCCTTCGTTAAGATGAACCGCTTTACCAATCTCAAATGGCTGATCGGCGGGGGTAAAGTTGGGGACAACAGGACGACCAAACCGTAGGTAAACCGGGCCTTCATAGTCGGCAATGGCAATGGTAGCCGCTTTGGTCTGATTGAAGTCGCAGGGGTTGATAACGGTCATACCCGGCAGCGATTTCATCATGCCGATATCTTCCAGTACCTGGTGCGTAGCGCCATCTTCACCCAATGTCAACCCCGCATGCGATACGCAGATTTTGACATTCTTGTTGGAGTAAGCCACTGCCTGACGAATCTGGTCATACACCCGGCTCGACCCGAAGTTGGCAAACGTTGTGGCAAAGGGAATCAGTCCACTCAACGTTAAGCCAGCCGCCACGCCAATCATATTCGCTTCGGCAATACCGCATTGAATGAACCGATCTGGGTTTTCTTTAATAAACGTGTCCAGTTTGAGCGAGGCTACTAAATCAGCACACAAGGCAACCACGTCTGGGTTCGAGCGACCCAACTCAGCCATGCCCGCGCCAAAACCGGAGCGCGTATCTTTCTTTTCGGTAAATGTGTAGGTTTTCATGGTGTTTGAATTAGTAGTCGCCGAGAGTTTCTTCCAGTTGTGCGAGGGCGGCCGTAAGCTGCTCATTGTTAGGTGCCGTCCCGTGCCACTTGTGCGTATGCATCATGAAGTCTACCCCCTGCCCCATTTCCGTTTTCATGATGATACAAATGGGAGAACCCTGACCACTAGCCTGTTTGGCGGCTTTCAGTGTAGCCAGCACTTCATCAACCTTATTACCATCCATGTGGAGCACCGTCCAGCCGAAGGCTTCATATTTAGCGCCCAGATCCCGGTTATTTAAAACAACATCGGTTGGACCGTCGATTTGCTGTCCATTGAAATCGATAATGGCAATTAAGTTGTCCAGCTTTCGGTGAGGTATGAAAGCAGCGGCTTCCCAAATCTGACCTTCCTGCTGTTCGCCATCGCCCATTAAGCAATACACCAGGTGTGAGTCCTTCCGAATCTTTTTACCATAAGCAGCACCAGCCGCGGCCGATAATCCCTGCCCTAACGAGCCAGAGGCAATGCGGACACCCGGCAGATGCTCCGCTGTAGCTGGGTGCCCCTGTAATCGGGAATCCAATTTCCGGAACGTCGCCAGTTCACTCACAGGGAAATACCCCCGGCGAGCCAGAACAGAATACAGGACCGGAGAAATGTGCCCGTTGGATAGAAAGAACATATCTTCTCCCGTGCCGCTCATATCGAACACCACCGAATCCTGATCGTCCGTTTTTAGCTCCATTGCCTGGAAATATAGACTCACCAATAAATCGGTGCAGCCCAGTGAGCCACCCGGATGGCCAGATGCCACACCATGCACCATCCGGACAATGTCCCGACGTACCTGCGAGGCAGCTTTTGTTAATTCGTTCGTTGTCATGCGTTTGGTTTTATAGTCACTTACAAGTGTTGGTGTTACCCTCACCCCAACCCCTCTCCCAAAACGGGAGAGGGGCTAAAAACTAGTGGTCCTGCTCCCCTCTCCTGTTTGGGAGAGGGGCCGGGGGTGAGGGTAACACTATCAGATATATTGATTAATAATGCTTTCGAGCCACTCCTGTTTGCCACTGCGGAGTTGAGGTTCTCCGTTTTCCAGTGTGTAGCTGCGTAGGTCTTCCAGCGTCAACTTACCTTCTTCAAACGCTTTTCCCTGACCACTGTCAAATGAACTGTAACGCTCTTTTCGGAACTTGAGATAATCCGAATCCTGTAGAATAGCGTCAGCTACGATAAACGAACGAGCGAAAGCATCCATACCCCCAATGTGGGCAACGAACAGGTCCTCCAGGTCAGTTGAGTTCCGGCGTACTTTAGCGTCGAAATTGATGCCACCGGGTTTAATGCCGCCTGCCTGATGAATCACCAGAGCTGCTTCGACCAGTTCATAGAGATTGATCGGGAATTGATCGGTATCCCAGCCGTTCTGATAATCGCCCCGGTTGGCATCAATGCTGCCTAACATACCAGCATCAGCAGCAACCTGCAATTCATGGTCGAAGGTATGACCAGCTAGTGTCGCGTGATTGACTTCAATATTCAATTGAAAATCCTTGTCCAGACCGTACTGACGTAGGAAGCCAATTACCGTAGCGGCATCGTAGTCGTACTGGTGCTTAGTGGGTTCCATCGGCTTCGGCTCAATGAAGAACGTACCCGTAAAGCCCTGTTTGCGGGCATAATCGCGGGCGATGGTCAGAAACTGCGCCAGGTGCTCAACTTCCCGTTTCATGTTGGTATTCAGCAAAGACATGTAGCCTTCGCGACCTCCCCAGAACACGTAGTTTTCTCCGCCTAAGGCTATGGTTGCATCAATGGCGTTTTTAACCTGCGTTCCAGCATAGGCCAGCACCGCGAAATCTGGATTCGTCGATGCGCCATTCATGTAACGCGGATTAGAGAATACATTGGCCGTACCCCAAAGTAGCTTCACACCACTTGCTTTCTGCTTTTGCTGACCGTAGTCCACAATGGCTTGCAGGCGCTTTTCATAGTCACTTGCAGACGGTCCTTCATCAACCAGATCAATGTCGTGGAAGCAATAATAAGGCGCTCCGATTTTGGTAATGAATTCAAAAGCGGCATCCATTTTCAGCTTTGCCCGCACGTTCGCATCCTGATCCTGATCCCAGGGAAAAATGCGTGTTCCGGGCCCGAAGGGATCACCACCCGTTCCGCAGAAGGTGTGCCAGTAGCTAATGGCAAAGCGGAGTTGCTCGCGTAACGTCTTCCCGCCCAGAACCAGATCAGGATTGTACCATTTAAACGCTAATGGATTTTTAGATTTAGGACCTTCGTAGTTAATAGAGCCAATGCCAGGGAAAAACTCCCGGTCGCCCAGTGTGATGTTTGACATGATTAGTTACCTGATTATACGTTAATTGATTCTGTTGTTTGCAATTGAGAATGCCAGCGGTCAAACGCGTCTGCGTAGGCCACCTGTAATGCGGGTACAGGCTCGGTTAGGCTAACTCGTTTCAGAGAAGCAAAAGCTTCTTCAAACGTCGTGTAAATCCCCGCCCCCACACCTGCGCCCCGAGCTGCCCCCTGGGCGCCATCGGTATTATATAATTCTAAAGTAGCACCGGTCGTATTGACGAACGCTTCCCGAAACACGGGGCTAAGAAACATATTGGCTTCCCCTGCCCGAACGACCTGAGCAGACACGCCCACCGACTCCATAATTCGCAACCCCATCGTAAGCGCGAAAACGATACCTTCCTGCGCAGCCCGAACAACATGCTCAATCTGGTGAGTGGTCAGGCTTAGGTTTTTCAGATTTGCGCCCGGATTCGCATTGCCCAGAATACGCTCCGCTCCATTGCCAAAGGGATAGAAAAGCAGGTTAGCGGAACCAATTGGGGCCTGAGCAGCTAAGTCATTGAGTTGGTAATACGATAAATTACCCACCAGTCGACGCAGCCAGCTATTGAGAATTCCGGTTCCGTTCACACAAGCCAGAACGCCTAAATGCGGATCTTCTGGCTGGCTATTCACATGAACGAAGGTGTTTATACGTCCCTGCCGATCGGAAGAGGTTTCCTGCGTAATCCCGTAAATCACTCCAGATGTTCCAGCGGTTGCAGCTACTTCGCCCGCTCGCAACACATTGAGTGAAAACGCATTGTTGGGCTGATCGCCCGCCCGATAGGTAATGGGCGTACCTGCTTTCAGACCCAACAGATTAGCTGCCTCGTGACTTACCTTGGCCTGAAAACCAAAGGTTGGCACTACATCGGAAAGGAGCGACGGATCAATGGCAAAATAATCGAGCAGATGCTGAGCTACCTGATTGTTCTTAAAATCCCACAAGATACCTTCTGACAAACCCGAAATCGTCGTCTGTGCTTCCCCCGACAGGCGCAGGGCGATGTAGTCGCCCGGAAGCATGATTTTATGGATTTGCTCATACACCTCAGGCTCATGCTCTTTTACCCATTTTAGCTTAGCGGCCGTGAAATTGCCCGGCGAATTAAGCAGATCGCCCAGACAGTACGTCTCACCCAGATCACGAAGGGCCTGCTGTCCAATGGATACGGCTCGACTATCGCACCAGATAATAGCGGGTCGTAGTACATCAAAGTTTTTGTCAACGACCACCAGGCCGTGCATCTGATACGCAATACCAATAGCCAGCACATCAGCGCCATCAAATGGATACTTTTTTTTCAATCGGCCAGTTGCCCGGATTACTTCCTGCCACCAGTCTTCGGGCTGTTGCTCACCCCAGCCCGATTGCGGAGACAGGATTTTCATTTCCTGATCCGGGCTAGTGGCCGAAGCAACTAATTGCCCCGTATTGGCATCGACCAAAGCCACTTTTACGGAAGAACTGCCAATATCATAGCCTACTAAATAAGCTGCCATTCGTTTGTGTCTGTATAAATGTATGTGTTATAGTCAGCAACGGATGAAGTATGATGCACTGTTGGTAAGCCTAAAAACAGAAGCAACAGCTACCAATTCTTAGTGGTGTACTATTGACACTTATTTTTGATGTAAAATTGACACTTATTATTTTAATGTCAAATTGACACTCATTATTTTTTCAATAAATTTCTAACTAGCGTACAAACGTTTCGCCTGGTAGTACAGAATAGTGGCTATTTGCAGCTAGAAAGCCAATTCTGAAGTTGGAATGAAGTTCAGAAAGGAGTTGTTGATCTCCCGGTATTTGCTGGAGTCGACTTGATAAAAGTAAGCCCCCCGTTTCGAAAAGCCTTTTTGCTTCTCATCCAGTTTGATCAGCAGGTTCGTGGACAGGATCTTACGGCTAAAATTTCGCTTGTCAAACTCTGTATTGTAAACAGCATCGTACAACTTCTTTAGTTGAGGAATGGTAAATTTCTCGGGTAGTAGTTCAAACCCTAAAGGATGCTGGGCTGCTTTGTAGCGTAGTCGTTTAATGGCTAAATCGACCATATCGCCATGATCGAATAGCAATGGAGGGAGGTCATAGATCGAAAACCAGCGAGCCTGGAACGCTTCTGAAATCTTCGTCTCATAGTCGGCTATTTTAACCAGGGAGAAATAAGCTACCGATATCGTTCGGACAATAGGATCGCGTTGCGGGTCGCCAAACGCATATAATTGCTCCAGATACACATTGGATAAACCCGTCAGATCAAATAAAATTCGGGCCGCAGCCTGTTCAAGTCCTTCATTAGGCTGGAGCCATCCGCCCATCAGTGACCAGGTTTTTTCCTCCACTCCCCGTTTAACCAGTAGTACTTTTAGACTCTCTCCATCAAAACCAAATATGATTGAATCTAAAGCCAGTAAATAAGGCTGCTGCTCTTTGTATTGATCTAACATTCGTTGTTGAATTAACTCTCTCCAGGGATCGCACACGAAGGTAATCAATAGTTGTTTTTAGCGCTCATATACACTTGACTTTAGCCTTATGCAGACCAGGTTAAGCCGGATTAACACCCAGCGAATAGCCTCTGTCTTTACCAACAGTTGAGTCTGGTTAAAAACTCAGTTTCCTACTTTTACACTTGATCCCGCTCCCAAAGTGAGTCTGGCACCTGTTTCGTAGCGAATGGAGAGAGCCTTTGCCACATAGGCGTTCGGGATAACGAGTTTATGATTCAGTTTCACCTGATCGGTAAGCGTGGGGATGCGGTTGCACGACCATACGGTTGGGTCATCCCAGGAGCCCTCGCGGATGGTGTATATACTGAGCGAGCAATCATCTGCCAGTTTAAATAAAACGGTTAACTGAAACGGCGAACTGCCTACGCACTGACTCCGCACCTGCCATTCATAAGTAGAAGAAAACTCTAGTCCAGTCAGTACATAATTTGTATTCGTAATTCCGGATACGGTAGTCCAGACCGATGTTCCAAACGCACGCCACTGTAGCTCATAAGGCACACCTTCGCCCGAACTGTTCCAGTGAAGTTTGACAGATGTAGCACTCAGCGACTCCGACCATAAGCCCCCTGGCATAGCACAGGTTGTTTGAAAAACCTGAGATGAAGCATAATTCGTAGGCTCACACGCTGTGTGAAGCTGCCATTCGTAGGTTGTATTATTCGTTAAGCCGCTTAATGTGTAAGGCGATGTAACATAGCCAGGCACGTTTGTCCAGGAATTGCTCCCCACAATTCGCCATCGCAAACTATAGGTCAATACTGGATTGAACTCCCAATTCAACCGGGCAGTACCAGCGGTTATATTCGTCGTACTTTTATACTCATTGTAATAGTATTCAGGCACGCATTGGGGAGTAAATGAGTTAATTGGTAAAAACGGTCCATTGGCAGCAACAGCACAGGCAGCCCGAATTCGAGCTTCATAGGTCGTACCCGTTGTTAATCCGGTCAGCGTATAGGGCGACGTAACTGCCGGAATGGTATTCCATGCGGTGGCCCCCACAGCCCGCCATTGCAACTGATAGGTTGATTCAGCTCCATCCCAACTGAATTGAGCCCGGTCGGAGGCTGAAGCGTTTACGTATACATAATATGGCAGGCTACACGCTGTTGTAAACCGGATCGGACTGGTATAAATGCTGCTGATCGTTGCTCCACAAGTGGCCGATACGGCCCATTCATAAGTTGTATTCGTTACTAATCCAATCAATGCATAGGTGGTCGATGTAATACCGGTTACGGTAGTCCAGTTGGGTGTTCCGACGATTCGGTACTGTATTGAATATTGCGAAGCGGAGCCGCTCCAACTCAATCGAGCTGATTGGGTAGTCACATTTTGCGTAAATAAGGAAACTGGCAACAGACAACCTGTTCGGAATGAGATGGGATAGGTTACGTTCACTGCGTTGGAAGAGCAGACCGTTTGCAGACGCCACTCATAGACGGTGTTGTTGGTTAGCCCGGTCAGCGAATAGGAACTGCCGGTTACGCCCGTTGCAGAGCTCCAGAGCGTTGTTCCAGCCACGCGCCATTGCACCAATACAGGAGCATTGACGGGCGTCCAGTTTAGTTGAGCAGATGTAGTTGTAATAGCAGCCGTACTCGCACTCGAGATTCGAGGACAGTACATCGTAACATACATGGTGGCTTCGTACGTTACAGCGTTATCGTCAACATAACTGACCCGGATATCATAGGTTGTACCCGTTGTTAATCCGGTCAGCAGGTATTTTCTCGTTGAGAGCGGCCCGGTGCTAGTCCAGTTACCACCGCTTTCCCGCCACTGTAGTATATAGTTCGTACGATCAGAAGGGCCTGTCCAATTCAGGCGAATAGACTGATACGATACACTATCCGAATAGATCGAAAACGTCGTCGAATTGACGGGCAATGTCATAAATGTATACCCACTTGACTGGCCCTGATCATTGGCCGAGCAGACTCCCTGCAGCCGATATTCGTAAGATGTGCCGGGTGTCAGCCCAGTTAGCGAATAAACGGAACTGGTCAGGCCATTTACGGCATTCCAGGGCGCGCTTGAATTGATTTGCCGCCATTGTAAATTGACATAGACATTGTCGGGATTAGGCCGCCAGATAATTGAAACAGACTGAGTAGTAGTGCCATCTACGTAATAGCTATATGGGCTGGAACACTGGGTTACGAACGTGCTACCAAGCGCAAAGGCAGAAGCTGCACCTGACTCACAAATAGGTCGAACACGCCATTCATACATTGTTTTACTGGCTAAACCGGTCAGTGATGTTGAGGTACTTGTCAGACCATTTATCTCCGACCAGATAACCGTGCCGCTAATTCGGTACTGAAGGGTGTAGGTTAAGCCTGGAAACTGATTCGATCCATTCCAGTTTAACTGAGCACTAGCAGCGCCTACACTACCTACACTCAGGAACATAGAGTAAACCGATGGACAACTTGTTTGAAATGATTGTATGGTCGAAAAATCCGATAAGTAACCGCCACAGTCAGCAGCAACCTGCCATTCATAGGTCGTATTATTTGTCAGACCTGTTAAGGAATAGGTTGATGTTGCCACCGCTAGAGACGACCAAACCGTTGTCCCCACAATTCGCCACCGTAACACATAAGATTGACTGGATGAGGAATTGTCCCAGAATAATCGGGCCGCCGTGGCGCTCGTCTGCGTGTTATACCCGTACACATAAGGAACTGGACAGATTAATCCAAACGTGGAAGTTCCTGAAAAATCAGACACAACATTCTGCGAACAGATGGCTCGAACCCGCCACTCATAACTGGCTCCAGCAGTCAGTCCGGTCAATGAATAGGTAGTACCCAGAATACCCGTTACCTGTGTCCAGTCTGATGTTCCAGAGATACGATACTGCAACTCATGAGCAACCGTGGCCGCATCATTGCCATTTGTCGTGTAATACATCCAGGTCAATTGTGCCGACGAGGATGACAGCGGTATATTGGTCGTTATGGATGGGATTATACATTGCACAAACGTCGTTGCCGACCCCGAAAAGTCACTGACAGCACCCGTCAAACATTGCTGTCTGACTCTGGCTTGATACATGGTACCTGGTATGAGATTCGTTAGTACATAGCTAGTATTGGTCAGGCCATTAATTGTATTCCATGTACTGGCATCAATGGCTCTCCATTGAAGGTCGTAACTAGATGCTGCGGACGAGTAATTCCAGGAAATGGCGGCCGATGTATTCGTCTGCTGATACCAATAGATACCCTGGGGTATAGAACAGGCCGTTGTAAACGTCGGCCCATCCACAAAATCCGAATAAATGGAAGTCGCGCAAATCATTCGGACTCGCCACGCATACGTTTTGCCCAGCGTTAAGCCATAGAGAGTATACTGCTTATTGCCGTAACCAGGTATACCAAAATAAGGATCGGTTTCACTTCCTTCGGGTCGTATCACAATCCAGTCGCCCCCCGCTACATCACGGTATTGTATCTCATAAAGACCGGTGCTGGTATTATTCTGCCAGATTAATCGCGCCGAGTTTACATCAATAGCTCCTATAGTAAGGCCCGACAAGGCTGGCCCGCACTGCGTATGGAATGTTTGTATCGCCGAGAAATCCGATGCTCCAGCTCCCGAACAGGCCGACCGAACTCGCCATTCATACGTTATATTATTGCTGAGACCTGTAAAGGAATACGATGGCGTCGTCAATCCTGATAGTAGTGTCCAGTCAGTGGCGCCTGCCAGTCGATATTGAAGCTCGTAGGGTGGGTAAGTGGCGGTCCCATACCAACCGATTATAGCGGATGAATTCGTTAGCGTATTGGTATAAAAATAGGTTGGCTGAGAACAAGACAGTGTAAAGGTTTGGCTCGCAGTAAAGTCAGAAGCCACCTGATCGGAACATTGCTTACGAACCCGCCATTCATAAGGAACACTTGCCTGTAAACCCGTCAGTTTGTAGCTTACTGAATTGATGCCAGATATAGTTGTCCAGCTACTTGTATTGACAGCTCGCCATTGTAGCTCGTAACGGGCACTGGTTTCGCCTGCGCTCCAGGACAAGTCAATGGTTGTATTAGTGCCATTCGTGCTCTGCGTGTACGTTGGCACACTACAGGTTATCAGAACGGGCTGAGCCGTAGCAAAAGCCGAATATTCTGTAGTAGAGCATACTTTACGAACCCGCCATTCATACACAGTTTCGGGCGCCAAACCCGTAAGGATATAGGATGCACTGGGAATACCGGCTACCGAAGACCAGTTAGTTGTACCCGTAGCCCGCCATTGTACTTCAAATGGGCCCCCATCCGATGTGTCCCAGTATAGCTCCAGCCCACCCGTTGCATTTGGATAGCTTCGCGCATTCATTGGTGCCCGGCATTGAGTGGAGATTAGCTGCAAAGGCGTATAGCCTGACGTAGCCGACGCCGAACAGACCGTTCGTACGCGCCATACATAGGACGTATTATTCGCCAATCCAATCAGGCTGTAAGGCGATTTAGCCGATGGGACCGTATTCCAGTCAGCCGCCCCGGCCTCTCGCCATTGAAGCTCGCTCGAAGCAGCTCTCCATTCCAATACAGCTGAATTATAGGTTATCGAACTGGATGACAGATAAACAGGCAATGGACAACTGGTGTCAAACTGCTTTATATCCGAGAAGGCCGATTTTGATGCAGCCGAACAGGCTGTTCGTACCTGCCACTCGTAGGTAGTCGAATTAGTCAGGCCAGTCAACACATATTCGGGAAGAGAAATCCCTTCTACCAATGTCCAGTTTGATGCTCCGGCTGGGCGCCATTGCAAGTCGAAAAGAACATTAGCCTGGGGACCGTCCCATTTAAGTTCAACAGCCTCAGGATTAGCCAGCGTTAACCGGGTATTGGAAGGAGGCAGACAGTGGGTTTGGATGATCGGTCCATTTACGACATCAGAGGCAGCGGACGCCGAGCAGGTTGTCCGAACTTTCCATTCGTAGGAAGTTTCGTCAGCTAATCCTGACAGGTTTAGGGAATTGCCTGTCAAACCACTCACCGTGTTCCAGGTAGCGGCTCCCACCGGTCGCCATTGTACTTCATACGTAAGCCCATTAGTTGGCACATACCAGTAAAGTTGCGCCGACTCATGCGTCACATTGGCTATGTATAGGGAAGATGGCGGATCGCACTTCGTTTGAAAAGCCTGTGTGCTTGTATAAGCCGATGTATCGCCAGCTGCACATATTGATCGCACCCGCCATTCATACGTCGTGTTGTTTGTGAGACCTGTCAACGAAGTACCTGTGGTTGTCAGTACCGGATTTGTCGTCCAGGTTGCACTGCCCGATATACGCCATTGTACCTGATAGGAGGGAAAACTGCCTCCATAATACGACCAGCTAAGTGAAGCCGACTGATGAGTAATAGTATACGTATAGGTGGCTTGGGGAATTTGACAATCGGCATAAACCGAAGTGCATGATAAGCAATAGCCAATCAGCAAACTAAGAAGGTAACGAACGTTCATGGATAGAGGAAGGACTTGAGCAAGGCTCTTGACTCCAAAAGCAATAATTTGGCCAAATCTTTAACTCTTTATTTATCTAAACTTAAAAATAGTCTCTATTCCATATTCTGGCCTTCAGGGAAACTCAACTGAACAGCCTGGTTTCATCAATAACTTTAAAAATTCAGACAATAACTTACACAAAATCAGGATAATCCATTCTGACTAGCCAGAAAAGCGGGAGAGTGTTTATTTTAGTAGGTATTGATAACCTACCCATAAGAATATGCTCCCTTACTTCCCATTCAGCCATGCATTTGATCATCGCATGGGCACGGCTCCGCTCCAGGCCCACGAATTGCTAATCGAAGTTGATGATGAGTACAGACACGAAATTGCACTCAAACGAGACTTATTGGCCCAGGACCTTCGCTATTATTTTCAGGCGCTACCAGCTACCGAACTCGCCCAGTGGGACGTATTGGAACGGGTACTAACAGAGACCGCCAAACGGTATCCACAGTACTTTTCGCTTACCCAGACTGGCGATCAATGGCATTGGCAAAACAATCTGTTGGCAGAGGAATTTCACTTCATATTTGGCGATGCCGGTACGCTCCCACAAGCGCCACTTGATTGGGTTGGACGGCAAGTGCAGGAAGATTTACTGATCCTGAGTGCCGACGGCACAGCCGCGCTCGTGGCGGGGCAATTGTGCTTTCCGAACGGCTGGTGTATGGACGATAAGATCGGGCAGACATTTCTGGGCATTCACCGACCTGCTCCAACTATGGTTCAGCCAACCATGCAGGCGGCCCACAAACTACTGGAACATATCCCAGCCCATCGTCCCATCTGGCGGGCGAGCTGGAACTTCAAAATTACCGACCAACTGGACCTGTCTACAAAATATTCGGCTGGTTATAACAACGAGCTGGCACATCTGGCCCCCACGCTCACCTCCAGCACAGTTGGTGATCAGATTTTTATCCGAATCGAACGCCAAACCTTCAGCCGGCTCCCTCGTTCAGGCGCCATTCTGTTCGGCATTCATACGTATCAAAACACACTGGCCAACGAAGCGGCCGACATTGATCACGCAAAAAAGATACTCGGCACGCTTCAAACAACACCTAGAGACATGCTTGATTACAAAGCCATTACGCCTTTTGAGAGCGCAATGCTTCATTTTTTGGAAGAGAAAATTGCGTCGGCTAGTTTATAAAGCGATTATCTTGCCTGAATCACTCTTGATATTGGTCAGCCTCAAGTCGCCCCATCAAATTCTAAAAAGGTGTACCTTGCCAAAAAATACACGTATGCAAACAGTAGCGCAACAGCAACCTCGTAAGCGACGTAATTCGGTTACGGTCAGAAAACAGCCACCCGTTGCCTTGGAATCGCTGGTCTATGAAGTCCTGGATGGGCGTCCGCTCTATTATCGTGGCTATGAAGACGTATTGGCGGGCAAAAAATTACCAGAAGATATTATGGGTTCCAGTTCATTACAGTGGGTGCTTGTCTCCTATTTTATGCGTATTATGATTCGTCAGTTAGACGAAAAAAAATACTGGTTTGCGTCAAATGAAGCAGGAGTACATCTTGATCATCGCAATAATCTGTCGCACGACGTTGCCATTTACGACCGAAGCGTATTAACGCCAGATAAGATTAATACCCAGTACGTTACAGTTCCCGCTAAAGTGGCCGTTGAAATTGACGTGAAAGCCGATATTTCTAAAGTTATCGACTTTAATTACGTTAACCAGAAGACGAAAAAACTACTGGATTTTGGGTCGGATAAAGTTATCTGGATTTTCACCAGTTCGCAGCAGGTGATGATCGCCGAAAAGAATGCCGATGCCTGGCTCACAATGGACTGGAACCGCGACTTGGAATTACTGGATGGCAAAAGCTTCAATATTGGTCGATATCTGAAAGAAGAAGGCATTCAGGTGACCGAATGAGTTCACTTACGTTTCAGGAATGTATAAGCCGCAGCTGTTGCCAGGCCGCCAATCAAGTACCAGCCGATTGTCATAGCGGCTGTAGTCGGTGTGCGATTGCTGGGCGCTGTTCCCAAGCCTAAAGGGCCGGGCAAACCTACCGCTCCAACGCCTGCCACTACGCCTAGAGCCGCACCAGCCAGAAGGGCATCTTTCGGTTTGGCTAACCCAATCAGACTATAGTAAAGCGTATTTGATACCACGTCGCCCCCCAATGCCCAGTCGTGGAGTTCGTCATCGGCAGGTGGCTCTGCGTCTGCTTTCTCCATTACTTTTTTGATGGCTCGCATGCCCAGAATGTCAGCCCGAGGGGCCTTGTCAATAAATTGGCGGGCCGTTTCGTGGAGAGCGGTCAGTACGCAGGCCCCAATCAGGCCGCTGCCCAGCGATGGCAGAATTGTTTTGTTTAAATCAGTCATATTGGCTTAACTTGTAAGCCAGTCTAAATGTTAACGGGCCTCGGTTACTTGTTATCGTGAGGGGTTTGCCAGACTGATTTTTCGATTCTTTTTTAGCCAACAACCTGTTTTTTTGATGAAATTCTCCTTCCGCAATGACCAGACAGAGGTAGCCATTGAGGTGCTTCGTGAAGTTGGCCAGTGGCTCGTAGACAACGGCCAGGAACTCTGGCAAATCGACACACTTACACCGGAAAACCTGCTAAATGAACACACAACAGGCAATCTCTACGTGATGTATGCCGACCGCGAAGATGGTACAGAACCAGAACCTGCTGCCGTATTTATCCTTCAATGGGAAGATCCGCTCTATTGGCCTGATGTGCCGCCCAACACGTCCAGTTTTATTCATAAGCTAGCCATTCGTCGGGCGTTTGGTGGACAAAATCTATTCGCGGCTATCATTGATTTCTGGAAAAACGAATGCGCGCTACGAGGCATACGAACCCTGGAACTGGAGACCGATGCGACCCGCCCCAAGCTCATGCAGTTTTACGAACGCTATGGTTTCCAACCCACCTACCAACGGCAGATGCATGAGTTTGGGCAATCGTTTCTTTGCCAGTTTTACGTGATGGCATTTTAGTCACTGGCACGAGTAAATACCTGCGCCAGTGACTTATAGCTTCATGCGTTTGTTTGTTGTTATATTATTGCTCACTGGATTAACAGGTTGCCAGTCTGGTTCGCAACCCGAACCGATTCAATATAGCGTTCCGGCAGAGGTAGAACCTTACCTGAAGTCGTTTCGGGATGAAGCAACCAAGCGTAACAAATCCGTTTCGACGGCCAACCTGATCGTTACGTTCGGAACGGCACAAAGCGAAGATGTTTGCGGACAGTGCGTTCTCGAAAATGGAAAAACACCCCGAATTACGCTTAATTCCGACGATTTCTGCTGGAAAACAGCCAGCGCCAATGAACGGGAATGCCTGGTTTTTCATGAATTAGGTCATTGTCTCCTGAACCGAGGCCACAAAACGGATAAATTCCCGAACGGAGCTTATGTCAGCCTGATGAACCCTGATAATGTAGCGGTATATGCAACCTGTCGGTACCCGATTGGGAGTGACGAATGCGATAAGCGGGATCGACGGGAGTATTATATCGACGAATTGTTCGATGCCACAACTCCGGCACCAGCCTGGGGAAAGTAATAACTGATCACTTATTGCACCCGAATCAGTTCGGTAATTGCGATTGGCCGGCCATTTTCGGTAATTCCCTGCAAGGTCACACGCAACGTTCGGACAACATCCGATAACGGAAACACCAGTTGACTGTGACCCTGGCTATCGGTTTGCATAAGGGGTTTCCAATAGAGTACGTCCCGGCGATCAATCCGATCTGATGCCGTAGGTGTCTGCGTTTCTGCGGTATATTTTGGCATATAAAACTCCCGCTGAACCGACGCATAGCCAATGAGTTGCAGCGGCTTCATGCCACCCTTAGCCGCGCTTTTCTGCTGATCGGGCCGAAAGCGTTTTGTGTAAAAGGCAATTACCCCATTACCACCCCGAACCCCGTAGATACCCGCCGTGCCACCATTTTTTAGTACTTCGATCCGCTCAATATCACCCGGATTAAAGGAAAGCAGAGCGGTTCCATCGTTATCCTGAATGCTCACACCATCAACCAGGTACAGCGGTTGAGAGCTGCTTTTCAAGGTCCCAACTCCCCGAATAATCACCTGATAACTACCATTATTCATTTTAGTAGGATCAACAACCTGCATAACATTTACTCCTGATAATTTCCCACGCATCATTTCATAGAGGTTGGCAAATCGGGGAGACGTTTCGTCGAAGACAAGGGTAGCGTCAGCTTCGCTGTGGAGACTTGATCGCTGAACATCCAGGGGACGCTCATCCATTTTTTTGGCTCTCACAGTCACTGCCTTCAATAGTTTTGCGGTTTTGTCCCGATACAGGTCAGTGTCATTTTCCTGGCGAATCCGGGCTGCCGCCAATTGAGCATGTAGATTTGTCCAGTTAGAGGGAATACTAGTCGTATCCAGTTGCCAGGATACCCAGGGACCTTCCAGGATAAGGTGAGCATCTTTATCGGCATAATTCTTCAGTTGATGATCAGCCAGTTGGGTCATCAATTGAACAGTATCAGCAATCTCCAGGCCCGCCAGCCGAAATCGACCCTTGTCGTTCGTTCCGGCCGAGCGGACAAAAGCATGTTCGGGCACGGTTGATGCCACCATGACCTGCGCTCCCGATATGGGTTGATTCTTTGCGTTTAGTACACGCCCCATCACCGACACTCCGCCCATCAGTTCGGTCGACGGCGTACCACTTACCCGTCGCCAGCCTTGCGTGAGCAGGAGATCATCTAAAGCCCTGCGTGTTTCGAGCGAGTTGTCTTTCACATAAACGTTAGGCTGCTCAATACGCCCGCTTAACTCCCCTGTTAGCAATAGATGAGTCTGAATCGTAGCCGCAGCCGTATCTTCAGGTACCTGACCAGCATCTGTAATGGAAGCTGACAAAGCCGCAATTGACGGTATCCCTTCGTCGCTCAAATTGATACTCATAATAGCCTGTTCACGAGGCTGGTAGCGGGGTTTATTCAGTCCCACCAGTATTCGTAGAGGTGGTAATCGTTCGGGTATAAATACGAGCCGCTCGCCCTGAGGACGAGCAGCAGCGTTGTAGAGTGTAATCTGATTAAGACCCGATGGAAATCCTTCGGCTGGCAAACTCACACGAGCTACGCCATTTTGCAGAAGGATTTTCCGCTGGTCGATCAGGCGACCCCGTTGCTGAATGAGCACATAAACCGAATCCATCGAAGGCAGGTTTGTACCGGCAATCGTTAGCGCCAACAGGTTGGTATCGCTAACCACATCGGCCGAGAAAACATACCCTTCCTTGTCGGCTACAGGGAGCGGTACAAGCTGGTGCTGACCGTTATGGACAACATCAGCGTAGTATTTTTTACCGGCTTCAGGTGTCATCACAAAGCTGCCCATCCCAAACGCATTGATGGTTAATTGGCAAACCTCCGTACCCTCATTTGTTACAATCTGGCCCTGTGCCCTTACCCCCTGCCCATCCGAACCAACGATTTTAATGCCTAGTCTCGCCGGTAATCCTACTACCCAACGCCCTCCCTCAGGCAATACCTGCACATCCAGCGGTTTGGCGTCGGTGTCGACTTGTTTCTGTAGCTTATTCTGAAACAGGTTATTAATGGCAATCGAACGTTCAAAAGCGGGGCGAAGTTGCCCGTCGTCTTCATCGGTATAAGCCCGCAACCGATAGGTGCCGGTAGCTAAGGAATCCGATAGTCTGAAATTGCCCACAGCGCGACCATCTGTTACCCGCAACCATTGATGTTGAATGAGTTTTCCGGAGGGCGTTAGCAAATCCACATGCATGGCGGTTTCCCCCAAAAGACGGCGGTTCGTTACAGCATCGAGCAAATAGGAACTTAACCACATCCGATCACCGGTGGCATAAAATGGTTTGTCGGTATGCACAAATAGAACTGGTGCTAATGCCTGAAATCGCTCATTAAATGCTGCAGCAATTCGTTTCTGACGGGCATCAGGTAATAGAAATTTTCCCTGAGCCACTAGGGGTGCGTTGGTCACTGGGTCAACATCTGTTTTTGTTGGTTGCCAATCGGCAGGTAACAGTGTCGACAGGCGATCGTCAGACAATGATCCGGAGATGACCATCCCATTAGGTATTGTAATGGTTCCGTCGGTGGTTAGTTGTATCTGTTGGGCGGGTAATTTAATCTCTGAGTAAGCATAACGGGCATCCATGTACGGCGAATAAACAGAGATCGCATTGGTATAAAAAACAATCAATGTCTTGTCGGATAGCAATCGTCGTTCAAACGGCAATCGACCTGGCTGTATTAATTCGTTTAGTTTCAAGGGCAATAGGTGCCCTTTGGTTGTATCTGTTCCAACTGAACCTGCCAAAACGATCCGGTTGGCTATCGATTTCATGGGTAATACGGCCGGATCTTCCCGATATACCATAAAGCCTTCCTTTTCATAACTACCATCAACTAAGCTAGCCATTAGGTGTCGGGTTGAGCCTTTGTAGGCAATCATTCGGTTTCGTCGGAACCGTTTAGCCTGTCGCTCATCAGCGGGTTTCAATTCATCAAAATGCACGCTACCTGCATAGTACACCTTTTTAAACGATCCATCGAAATACAGAAGGTCATAGCGTAGCTTATAGCCTAAGGCCTGGTTCTCAATAATCAAAGGCTCAGAAGCCGTTGCCTTCAGCTGCCCATTTTCTTCTTTGAAGCTGAGCACATCGCTGTTCATGATCAGACATTGCCCGCCAAACGGTTCGCCGAGTAATTGGCGTTTAAACTGCCGTAGATGCCGCTCCCATTTCTTCTGATTGCCACGAACCGTCACGGTAAGCAAAGTCTGATCGCTCGGTTTCAGGCGAAAATTTGCTTTGTTATTCTGACTGGCATCCAGGCGCAGTGTTCGTTGTTGAGGTTGGTAGCCAACAAACGAAGCCACTATTTCTACCGTGCCGAGCGGCACACCGGAAAGTGAATAATTGCCCTGCTCATTGGTAACAGTACCCCGTGTGCTTCCATTTAAATACACATTAGCGAACGGCATTGCCTTACCGGTGGTGGCGTCGGCAACGGAGCCGGTTAGGGTGGTCGTTGCGGGTTGAGCAAACGCCAGCGAGGCAAGCCACGTTAGCAGGCAGGTAGTCAGGTAAACGACAGAGAGCCAGCGATTCATGAGTAGTTAACAGTTAGTTTGCCACGATGAAGAAGGCAGACTCTAAGTGATTTTACTCAAATTATCTCCAGGGATTACCTCTTCCAGTTTCTCTCCCGAAAAAGCCACTGCGCGTTCAGCAAATAGTGCTTTTGTGGCAGCCCAGGTTGTACGAAATAAGTCGCTCTGGCGGTAGGCTTCCAGGGCTTCGGCAGATGTCCACAGACTATAGGTCATGCGAACATTGGGATGAGTCGGGTCACGCAGGAGTTCAAGATGGCAATTACCGGAAAACGCACGAATGTGCTGTTTCGACCCATCAAAAATAGATTGAAACTCAGCGAGCGCCCCTTCCTGAAACGTCATACGAACAATTCGAACCAGCATCATTTTTCAGTTTAAACACGTCAGACCGTCAAAGCGAGCCACAAAGAACACTATGTTTTTTATTAGTCCCTGCCATAAAAACTTACTTTATACTTTTGAGGCCGATACAATCTTCTTTAAAACTTTGTGTTCTTTGTGGCTCGCTTTGGCGATCCAATGTGTTTAAATACCCTTATCTTATGAATTACCGTACATTTGGCCGTACCGGCTGGGAAATCTCTGAAATTGGCTATGGCATGTGGGGCCTTGCTGATTGGACTGGCTCCGAACGTTCACAAATTGACCAGGCTCTTGATCTGGCTGTTGAGCGCGGTTGCAACTTTTTCGATACAGCCTGGGGATATGGCTCTGGATTAAGTGAACAAATACTGGGTGGTCTCCTGAAGCGAAACCCTGACAAACAGTTATACGCAGCCACCAAAATTCCACCCAAAAATCGCATATGGCCATCGAGATCAGACTTTAAACTTGACGATGTATTTCCCGCTGATTACATTGTGGAATACACCGAAAAAAGCCTGCAAAATCTCGGTGTCGATACCATCGATCTCATGCAGTTTCACGTTTGGGAAGATGACTGGGCCAATCAGGACGAGTGGCAGGAGGCTGTCACGAAATTAACTCAGCAGGGAAAGGTTCGAGCATGGGGGGTTTCTGTGAATCGCTGGGAACCCAACAATTGCCTGAATACCCTCCGCACTGGACTAATTGATGCGGTACAGGTCATCTACAACATCTTCGACCAGAATCCAGAAGATGAGTTATTCCCACTCTGCCATCAGATGAATCTCGGTATCATTGCCCGTGTCCCTTTTGATGAAGGAACGTTGACAGGTACCTTCACCAAAGAGACCACGTTTCCGGCTAACGACTGGCGCTCAACCTATTTCGTACCCGAAAACCTGAACAGTAGCGTTGATCATGCGGATGCGCTCCGCCCGCTTATTCCGGCGGGAATGACCATGCCCGAAATGGCACTGCGTTTTATTCTGAGTAATCCTGATGTACACACGACCATTCCTGGTATGCGTCAGATTCGGAACGTCGAAGCCAACACCGCCGTTAGTGATGGAACTGGCCTGTCGCCCGAATTATTACACGAACTGAAAGGTCATCGTTGGGATCGTACGCCTACTGAATGGAGTCAGTAGTGGTTGGGCCAAGCTGGTGCTTGATCAGTATAGATAAAACGGGCCAGGCACCAGCTTGGCCCAGACTATATGAAAATCCTATTAGTTGAAGACGAACCGGATTTACAAAAGGCTGTACGCCAGTATCTGGAAAGCGAAAGTTATAGCGTTACCACAGCCGATACCTATTTGCAGGCCACCGAAAAAGCGCATGATTACGACTACGATTGCGTTGTCGTCGATTTAATGCTGCCCGGTGGCAATGGACTTGACCTGGTACGTGCCCTTAAAAAGCGACAGTCAACGGCGGGTATTATTGTCATAACGGCTAAAGATGCGCTGGCCGACAAACTCACCGGGCTCGATGCCGGAGCCGACGATTACCTGACAAAACCCTTTCATCTGCCCGAATTGAACGCCCGAATACGGTCGGTACTGCGTCGGCGGCTGTTTGGTGGACATGCACAGGTACAAGCGGGCGAGCTTACACTCTGGCCTGATCAACAACGCGTGAGCATCCGCAACAGCGACATTAAATTGACGGGAAAAGAATATGAACTCTTGCTCTTTTTAGTCACGAATGCCGACCGGCTCTTATCAAAGTCAGCGATTGCCGAGCACGTTTGGGGCGATGCGATGGATGCTGCCGACTCACATGAATTTCTGTACACACACGTCAAGAATCTACGTCGGAAATTAATTAACGCTGGTTGCCCCGATTATATTCAGACGCGCTATGGTGCAGGCTACGTTTTCTCAACCCGAACCCCATGAGTCTGCTTAGCCAAACCGCTCGTTATCTGCTCTTCACGGCTTTAGCCATCGCGTTGATTGGATCGGTGGGATTTTATACCCTTATCCACCGAAAAATTCGGCATGAAGTTGATGAGATTCTAGTGGCGGAGGTAAAGAAAACCGAACGGCGGCTACAGCTACAACCACTCCGCAAGGTGTCTGATTGGGATGATAACCCACATATTGAGCTTGCAACCAGACATTTACGGCCTCACTTCAGGGATATCGTTTTGATTGATTCGTTCGATACGAATGAACCGATTCAAGTTCGTCAGCTTAGGCAAACGGTGTCGGCAAACGGACAGACTTATTTAGTGACCGTTCGACTACCCTACTATGAGTTCAATGAACTGGCTCGTGAGATGTCGGCTGGTGTTATCGTCGGCTTTCTGATCTTAATGGCCCTGTCAGTTGCCATTGGGCTGGGCTTATCCCGTCGATTGTGGGAACCTTTTTACATGACCATCAGCCAGTTGGGTAGCTTTCGGCTCGATGGCGCGACTGATCAATCCTTCCCAGCTAGTCGCGTTAGGGAGTTTAGCCTACTCAGTCGATCGCTGAGCGAATTGACCCAGAAATTACGTCGGCAGTTTTCATTACAGAAACAGTTTACCGAAAACGCATCGCACGAATTGCAAACACCGCTGGCCGTGGCCTCGGCCGAATTAGACTTTCTGATGCAGTCGGAACGACTGAATGAAGCCGATCATACGCACCTGCAACGAGCGACAGATGCGCTTAGCCGGCTGAGTCAAATGAACCGTTCACTATTGCTTCTCACTCAAGTTGAGAACGATCAGTTTGCTGCCGATGAACTGGTGGATTTGAGCGCCTTATTGACTCAATACATTGATGAGTACGAACCCTTCTTCGAGCATAAAAACATGAGCATTGAGCGATCAATAGCTCCGGCAATACAACTACGGGTAAACAGGCAATTGGTGAGTGTATTAGTAACTAATTTGCTAAAAAATGCGGTTCGGCATGGGAATACTGGAGGCTCTGTTGGCATTGAATTAACGGCGCAATCCCTGCAAATTCGAAATACCGGCAAGCCCCTTCCATTTGCTGACAATCAACTATTTAACCGATTTGTAAAAGATCCAGCTCGCCCTGATTCAACTGGCTTAGGGCTTGCCTTAGTCAAACAAATCTGCGATCGCTACAGGTTGCCGCTAACATATGGGTACAATAGCGCGAAAGGTGAACACTCGTTTCAAGTGGGGTTACTATAACGAAGAGTGGGTTATCTTCAAATTCTCTTCATAATTCATCCCTTACTTGCAGGCAAAATCTGTACCTGATGAAATTAGTCGCCCTATTTACGCTACTCACGCTAGCCATTGCACCCGCATTTGGCCAGACCAACCGGATCATTCGGATTGAAGATAGTCTGACTCATGAAGCCGTCATTGCTGCTACGGTTCGTACAACCAGTAAACCAATAATTGGCGCTGTCACAGACGTCAGTGGCATTGCCCGTATTTCCGATTTACCAGCCGATGTCAAAACCCTGACAGTTAGTGCGGTAGGTTATGAAACTGAATCATTCTCTGTCACACCAGGGAGCGATACGCTTGTTTTTCGCCTGAAAGCGGCAGTAGAAGCCATCGACGAAGTGACCGTTACAGGCACACGTACCAACTCGCGCATTGAGGACTTGCCTATTAAGGTGGAAGTGCTTGGGCAGGAAGACATGGACGAAGAAAGCGCCGTGGTGCCCGGTAACGTGAGCAGTATTCTAGGCGACATTTCGATCATTCACGTTCAGCGAACATCGGCGGTTAATGGCAATCAGGCCATTCGGATGCAGGGACTTGACCCTAAGTACACTCAGATTCTGCGTGATGGGCTGCCACTTTATGAAGGTTTTTCGGGGAACCTCGGCGTCTTGCAAATTCCACCGTTGGATTTAAAACAGATTGAAGTCTTCAAGGGCTCTGTTTCCACACTCTACGGCGGAGGAGCCATTGGTGGGATGATCAATATCGTATCCAAAGCGCCTACGTCTACAACACCCGAATTTACGGCCCTACTCAATCATTCGAATCTGAAAGAGACGAATCTCAATGCCTATTACGCACAGCGCTACGGAGCCAATGGTAAAACTGGACTAACATTGTTTACAGGTTATACCGATCAGCTCGCCGTAGACGTAACTGGCGATGGGTTTACAGATAGTCCGCAGATCAAACAGTTCAACTTCCATCCCAAATTTTTCTACAACCCATCCGATCGCACTAAACTGAACATTGGTTATGCGTTCACCAACGAACACCGCGAAGGTGGTTATCTACCTGCCCTGGAAGGCTCTATGCCAAACGGCTATCGAAACATCACCGACCTCCAACGACATACGGTCGATTTCGACATCAACCATAATACTTCCGAAACAAACGCGCTGACGTTGAAAGGAGCGGTCAGTACATTTCATCGCCAAAACACGGATTACCAAAAACTGTCTGACGGGCGTCAGTCGTCCGTTTATCTGGAAGGCAATGATTTAGTGCGTTTTGGCAAGCAGCAACTCATTGTTGGTGCTAACCTCACCGTCGAGCAGTTTCGGAAAAATCCAGATAGTACGCTTCTGATCAACTATACCTACGCAACGGTTGGTGGGTTTGTACAGGACGATTGGCAGGTGAGCGAAAAAGTAGCCATACAGGCAGGACTTCGTTTCGATCATCACAACACATTTGGTAATTTCCTATTACCCCGGCTATCGGTCAAACTGAAACCAGCTGAGCCCTGGACTGTACGTTTGAGCGTTGGTACAGGTTATAAAACGCCTAATCTGTTCGTGAACCAGACGCCCGGCGCCTTAAATGTCAGTTTGATTTTCCCACGTCTGCTGCCGATTGATGTGAATACGGTGAAAGCAGAACGGTCGGTTGGCGGGAATATTGACATTGCTTATTCCAAATCGTTCGAGAGCGGCATCTCTTTACAAGTCGATCAGGCGCTTTATTACACCTATGTCAACTCACCAGTCGTGTCGGCTTTTGCCAGTACGTCGAATAACTTAGGAGCCTATACGCAACTTATTAACGCGCCCTATAACATCCTGAGCCTTGGAACGGATACTTACGTGCGACTCGAATACAAAGCGTACGAACTGTATTTCGGCTACAACCACACCCTCGCCCGGCGCGACGGTCCAACCGACAATACGTACTTGCCGCTGGCTCCACAAGACAAATTCTCGACAACGGTAGCCTGGGAAAACGACCATTTCCGGTTTGGTATCGAAACCAGTTATGTTGGCACGCAATACCTGTATAACAATCAAAAAGTATCGAATTACTGGTTCTTCGCCGGGGCCGCCGAATACCACTACAACGACCATTGGCGGCTGGTGTTGAACGCCGAAAACCTATTCAATATCAAACAGGCCAACTACGAAACCGTCGTTCTCGGCGCCAATCCAACGGTACAACCCACCTTCCGCCCCATCTGGGCACCGCTCGAAGGTCGAATTGTGAATGTTGCGTTGAAATTTACGCTGTGATATAGGATATATGATGTAGGGTGTATGATATATGCCTAGAGCAAAACATGTATCATACACCCTACATCATATATCCTATATCTTATTCCACCATCAATACCGAATGAATCCCCAACTTCGGCACAGTCACTGTAGCGATGCCATTAGCATAGTGAATCGGTAAGACTTTGTTTTCGGGTTGCTGCACGATGCGTTTTGGCTTCACATCGGTGCGGAGTCGAATGGTCAGGTTCGTTAGGGGTGGCACCTCGTCGTAGGTAAACACCTGCGGGTCGGCATGGCGACCGCCGGTATTGATCAGGTTCAGAGCCAGCCGACCATGTTGGCGGTTCAAGACAACATGTACTAAATGAGAACCACTTACCTCGACCAGAGGCTTCGGTAATAATGGCCGGGCAAGTGAGGCAATAAAGTCGCGTAGTCTGGCTGGCTGATGTTTCTGATAATCGCTACTCAAGTCAGCGTACACGGCTGTTAACTGGCCTTTACCAAATGACGTTTCGGTAGCGATAACACCCGCCACTGGATCAGCCGCTTCTGATTTTAGAAATAGGTCGATAGCTTTCGTATCCTTGCCTGTAATACGCACGGGCTGAAAAGGGCCCGTCAGCACAACCGTCGAACTATTATGCAATACCCATTTGGGACCTTTTACCACTGTGCCAGCAGGTTCAATCCCTAGTTCGCTGGCAAACGACCGGGTTGTTTGAGCGCCAATCAGGAGCAGATGCCCACCCTGCCGAACATAGTCAAGAAGTTCCTTTCGGAATCCCGTATCCAGCGAATCCTGTTGTGATACCACAATCACTGGATATTGATTCATTCGCCCTTGAAGGTGCTGTTCCGACAGTACTTCAACAGGCAATTGGGCATCCAAAAGTGCCGTCAACACACCACTGATCCGCTGTGTCTGCCCATTGCCGAACAACGATTGATTGAAAGCACTAACTGTCGAATTCGCATACAAAACGGCAATTTGCGGTACCGGCACGCTCCCTTCACAGAAGGGTTGTCTGGCCCGTACAAAACGACTCAACGCAGCCATAACGGGCAATTCGCGCAAGCCAATTGAGGCATTATGACGCTGCTGATAATAGGCCTGAAAGCCACCTCCAAGCGAGATTATTTCGGCTGCTTCCTGCATTAGGTGAACAGCCGATTTTTGATCACCCTGCCTCTGTACTGGATTGAATTCATACCAAAAACTCCACGACATCAAATCCCAGGGCTTATGGTAAAGCTGACCTTGTGCGGCCATAATTCGCCCTTCCAGCGCAGCTGAGTTCACACTGTTACTGGGCGTGAGATCGCCCGACAGAAAGTCAACGTTAGTTTTAATAGGTTCTGGCATCATGGACGAATACGCCCAGTTCGACGCAATTCGGAACGTTGGTCGATGGCGATGAACAGCATCTACATAATGTCCAATGTACTGCGCAAATGACCGACGGGCGAAAGCTTTAAACGCACCATAGTTGGCATCTTTGTCCGAACGCGGCACCGTCTGAATACCGGTCTCAGCCCGAAACTTCGCCAGTGCCGTTGGCGAATAATCCAGCACTGTTGCCCAGCATTCTCCATCGACCCATACGCCGTTGGCCCCATAATCGGCCAGTTCATTCAACTGCGGAATCAGCAATGAGTCAGCGTAAGGACCGTGGACAGATGTTCTCGATGAATTGATAGAGCCATCTGCTTTCTGAACTGCCCAGTTTGGATGTTTAGCCAAGGCAGCGTCATCGTACACACCCGAATAGTGTAAGTACAAATCCACACCATGTTTCCGGGTAACAGATCGGTAAAATGCCAGTGGATCGCCAACAATATGCGGGGCGACGGTTGCATTAGCTGCTTTCGACGGATAACTCGACACGCCCGTATGCCCTTTACAATCGACCTGAATAAAATCGGGCTTGACCGCCGTCAACAACGAATCAAGGCTTTTTTCAGACAGGTTTCGCCCAATCAACGAATCGTCCTTTATTGCATGAAAATCGAAATGGAGCCCAAAGTAGCGCTTTGAGGCAGGTTTGGGACTGCTTACGCCAGACTGTGCTAGTACCTGAAAACTGAACAGAGTAAAGAGTGATACCAGAAAGGTAGCCTTCATTATCAATTGAATGAGAATAAAAATGGAGCAACCTAATGAAGCGTAATCGACAAAAAGCCTACTCTCACGGCAAGCGTTTAGAAAAAACACGAGATGAAATCATCGTACGATAACTTCATCTCGTGTTTACAAAGTACTAAGGGATATATGAAGTATAGGCTGATGAATACATATATCCTATATCCCTCTCAATATTCCTGCGACAAGGGGTGCACCATGAACTCATCAATGACCACATGGGCCGGGCGGCTGACGATGAACAGCATCGACTCGGCCATGTCTTCGTTTTGGAGCCAGCTTCCCCGTGTGTCCGCACGATCGCCTTTGGCGTGGAAATTCGAGTCCACCAGACCAGAGTAAACGCCCGTCACTTTGATGCCAAACGAACGGACTTCCTTCCGCAGAGCGCCGGTGAACGCTTCCTGCGCGTACTTGCTCGCCGTGTACAGCGAACCACCCGCAAAGGTGCGCTTAGCTACGTCCGATGCCACTACGACAATATGTCCCGAACCCTGCGCTTTCAGGCTTGGCAACGCAGCTTTGGTCAGAATAAACGTGCCTTTAACGTTGGTCGCCATCAGGTCGTCCCACTCGCTAACGGAGAGTTCGTCTACGTTTTTGAAAATGCCGTAGCCTGCATTATTGATGACAACATCGATGTGTTTGAACTGATCAAGGGCTGTTTTGACAACCGCTTCCATGTCTGATTCACTGGTAACGTCGCCGGGTACCGCTACGATTTTACCGCGCGTATGGCCTTCAGTTGCTTCTTTTTCGAGTTGACTGAGTTCGTCGGCGTTGCGGGCAGTTACGACGACATTGGCACCGTGTTCGGCTAAGAGCATAGCGGTTGCCCGGCCAATACCACGTGATGCACCAGAAATAATGATGGTTTTATTTTCGACGGTCATAGGTTTTTTTTAAACGCAAAGGTCGCTAAAAGTTTCTGACAGGATTTACAGGATAAAACAGGATTTTTCTAGGCGATTAATCCTGTTTTATCCTGTAAATCCTGTCAGAAAAATATATTTCCTCGCTCGCCAACCCCACAAAGTGGCCATTTAATCAATGAAACATTTTTTTTAGACTCGTCTAAAACCAATTATAATTAGCCTGCGTATCTTTGATACAGGTTTGATAAACTGATTCCCACGAGTTAATGATCGGTTTGCTCCACATACATCGGTTGCGCGTAGCCCGTTTGCTGCTTGGCCTGTTTCTGGCTATGTGGCTCAACGGTGTGGTTTTCCGCCATGCGCACCGCTTGCCAAGTGGTAAACTTATTGTTCACGCCCACCCCTATTGGCCTTTTGGGAAAAGCCCAATCCTCCCCAATAATCACACAGCCCAGGAAATCCTACTACTCGATCTGGCGGCCCATCTGCCTGTCGTTATCGGTAGTTTTTTTGCGTTTCTGTTTCTTCTGCGTGAGCGTTTAGCGTCGGTTTTTCTGTTTAAAAACCGTTCGTTTCAGTCTCATTTTCGCTTCCGCTGCTTCTCTCACAGGGGTCCACCCGTCGTTTGGTAATTTCCTGACTGGCAGACATCGACCTTCGAGTTGATGCCTCATGCCGTATTCTCCGGAGTAATTCTACCAAACGATAATACCCTGAATGAACAAATTTTTCCTGCTGATTGGCTTAGGACTTCATGGTCTTGGGCTAAACGTGCTGTGTGCGCAGCCATCTCCCACTCGACTAATTCGTGGATCGGTTACCGATGCCGACAGCCACAAACCCATTCCATTTGGCAACATCAGCCTGACTGGGCAAAATAAAGGGGCCATTACCGATGCCCGAGGACAGTTTTCGCTGTCCATCAAAGCAGATACATTAGCGCACGAACTGATTATTTCCTGCGTCGGCTACAAATCTGACACACTACAAGTTAGTGCGCAAACAGATCAGTATAATGCCGTTTTGCTCCCTGTTGTGAATGCGCTCAACGAGGTCGTTGTCACAGGTGTTACGCGCGGTACGCTCCTCCGCCAGAACCCAGTAGCGATTCTGGCCATTTCCTCACGCGCTATCGAAAGTTCATCCAGCAGCAATATCATCGACGTATTAGTGAAGAACGCGCCCGGCCTGAATGCGGTTAAAACAGGCCCCAATATTTCCAAACCCTTCATTCGTGGATTAGGCTACAACCGGGTACTCACGCTGTATGATGGCGTTCGTCAGGAAGGGCAGCAGTGGGGCGATGAGCATGGTGTTGAAGTCGACAATTACAACATCAACCGCGCCGAAGTAATCAAAGGGCCAGCGAGTTTGATGTATGGTTCCGACGCTCTGGCGGGTGTGGTAAGCATGATGCCAAATTATCCAAAAGATACCGAAGGCAAACTCAAAGTTGGTTTTGTAACGGAATATCAGTCAAACAATCGGCTACTGGGTGAGTCGCTGAGTTTGGCATCGGGCGGGTCGCGCTGGGCCTGGAATCTGCGTGGATCAGTGCGAGCTGCGACCAATTACAAGAACAAGATTGATGGACGAGTTTATAATACGGGCTTTTCAGAGCGGACATTAACTGCTATGCTTGGGTATTCGGGACATCAGGGTTATTCTCGTTTCGGCGCTTCGTTGTATGATAATTTGCAGGGAATTCCCGATGGAAGCCGCGATTCGTTGACTCGTCAGTTTACCCGGCAGGTTGCTGAAGCTGATCTGGACGATATTCGAAATCGACCTATTGTGCCGTCTAGTGAACTGTCGTCTTATCACCTTAGTCCGCTTCATCAGCGCATCCAGCACTATCGACTACACACCAACAACCACTATCAGATTGGCAATGGCGAGATCGACTTACTGTTAGCTTTTCAGCAGAATATCCGTCGCGAATACAACCACCCAACCCAACCCGATCAGGCCGGTTTATTCGTGCGACTCAACACATTCAATTACGGGTTGCGGTACAACCTTCCCAATCTGGGCCAGCTGGCTACTACGGTGGGGGTCAATGGAATGTACCAGTCGAACAAAAACAAAAACGGCACCGCTTTCCCCATCCCGGATTACAATCTCTTCGATGTTGGCACGTTCGTTTTTCTGAAATGGCAGGCCGAAAAACTAACGTTGAGTGGTGGACTTCGCTATGATCGTCGGCGATTAACGGGTGATGATTTTTACATCAGCATCAATCCTAAAACGGGTTTCGAACAACACGCAACTCTGCCTGATACTGCCGGAGCGACATTGCAGTTCCCGGCACTTCACCAGTCATTTACGGGTATTTCTATGAGTCTGGGAGCTACTTATGAGTTCTCAGAAAAACTGGCACTTAAAGCCAATATTGCGCGAGGCTACCGGGCACCGAGCATCACCGAAATTGCTTCCAACGGGCTTGATCCAGGTGCGCACATCGTGTATATCGGGAACCGTAATTTCAATCCCGAGTTCAGTTTGCAGGAAGACATTGGTCTGACGGCTACTTTTCCCGACGTCAATTTTGGGGTGAGTGTATTCAACAATTACATTCAAAATTATATCTCCCTATCGCAACTGGTCGATGCACAGGGCGAGCCAGTCGTGATTGTGCCTGGCAACAAAACCTATCAATATCAACAGGCATCGGCCCAGTTGTACGGCTTTGAAACGCAGTTCAGTCTACACCCAACCGGCTGGCGAGGGTTCACGTTCGATAATAGCGTAGCAGTAGTTTACGGCTATAATCGGGGGCAACGATTTACTGATGCAGGTGTTCAGGGCGAATACCTCCCCTTTATCCCACCGCTGCGCATGTCAACGGGTGTGAGTCAGCTTCTCACTCTGAAATCCAAGTGGTTGTCAGATATTACAGTTAAAGCCGACGTCGATTACAATGCCCGGCAGGACCGATATATGGGTCTGAATAATACCGAAACCGCTACGCCTGCTTACACCTTAGTCAATGCTGGTCTGGATGCGTCGGTCCACGTTGGGCAGAACAAGCCCACCTGGCATGTGGTATTTCAGGTCAACAATTTGTTTGACGTAGCGTACCAGTCGAACCTCAGCCGATTGAAGTATTTCGAGTATTTCACCCAGTCGCCCAATGGCCATTTGGGTATGTTCGGCGTAGGCCGGAATGTTTGCCTGAAGTTGATACTGCCGTTTAACTAGTCTGAACCGGGATTACGCTGATTTTAGGATTAATCTGATTTTGCCTATCGATTCGCTTCAAAGAAGCGCAAAACAAAATCCTGTAAATCCCAAAATCAGCGTAATCCCGGTTTAAAATGCCTAATCATCTCACCGAAATTCATGCCTAACGACAAACCCGTGACAGCCTGCGTCAGTCGTTTGGTTTTGGTGTCGATTGTTTTAGCATCTTCAATCCAGTTACTGAAATAGTTCTGGTGGCTTGGGCTCAATTTCCGAAAGTTTGCTAATGCAGTCGGGTCGTCTTCCAGACACTCAAGCAGATCGGCTGATTGTGGCAAAGGGTCATTGTCTACCTCAAGACTCACCCGAATAGGCGTTCCTTCTTCCTCCTTCCCAAGTCCCCGACGCATCGTAGCGTTGATGGGCATCATAAATCGCCCTTCCGGATTTACCGAGCGACCCAACGGAAGCAGAGCCACTAATTTAATCGGGTAATTATCCAATGTTCCCTTCACCCGAAACGACTGTTTCTGTCCGGGTTTCAGCTCATCGCTAATGGCAATCGGAATCTCTATGTACGTCCACCGGGTTTTATCGCCTTTTTCGCCAAATTTTTGAAGGGTCGTTGTAAATGTGGGCATAAGAAAATGGGTAAGGGTTATCAGGGTATAGTCAGGTATAGTTCGCACTGACTTAATACTTCGCCAGCGTGGCCTCTAGCGACGTTTTCATTTCTTTTACCAGACTCTCAGGTTGCAGTACCGTCAGGTGTTCGCCGTAGCTGCGAAGGTGCATGAGCAAATCGCGGTTGGGAGCCAGACGAAGCCGTATTATGCACTCGGTTTCGGTGTCGCTTAGAACTTCCTGTGTTTGGTGAATAGGTTTAGTCGTTACGTAGCGACCAAACAACGGACTGAATGATAGCACAATATCTTCAACCGGCCCGTGACTATCTGTTATACCGAAGATATGCTCGAACAACTCACTCACGTTGGTCAATATGGCGGGCGGTACGTCGCAGGGGTCGTCCAGCAGTTCGAGTTCGCTCATACGATCCAGCGCGAAGGTCCGTTCGCCACCACTGGCCGCATCGTAGCCAATGACGTACCAGCTATCGGCCACTTCTCGTAACAAAATCGGGTGCAGGATGCGCAGTTTGGGACGCTCAGGTGTAATCAGGCCTGGGTCAATCGTGCGGGCTTTGGCTTTTCTTACGGCTATACTGCCACTCATTGACACGGCATCTTCATGTTTGAGGTACCGAAATGCCACCTGCCGATTCTGGTTTACTGCCCGAATCAATACGGGTACGTATTGGCGATTGCCGCCCAGAATTTTCTCTTCCACGTACACC
This sequence comes from Spirosoma arboris, assembly GCF_009754945.1. GTDB lineage: Bacteria > Bacteroidota > Bacteroidia > Cytophagales > Spirosomataceae > Spirosoma > Spirosoma arboris. The sequence continues at coordinate 842,256 of NZ_WPIN01000001.1, read as the reverse complement.
ACACGTCGCGTAGGTGCATCCGTTTTTACCTCCCGAATAATGTCGAGGCTTTGCCGCACGCGTTGCAACGCATTGTCGAGTTCATCGGCCACCGACGCGCCCTGTGTAGCAGCCAATACTTCCCGAGCCTGTTCCAACGCTTCCATGTCATCGGGAGTCAGCATTAAGTTCAGTAACCGGAACTGTGGGTTGCTGTAGTAATAGCCATTGGCCCGTTTGTCGTACTCAATGGGCGCATCGTGGTCTTCTCGCATCCGCTGAATATCTTTTTCGAGTGACGAGATGGACCGGATACCGCATTTGTCCTGGCAGAGTTCAAAAAGTTTCTGCTTGGAATACCGACGTGGGTATCGGCTGATGATTTCGTCGATAAGTCGATAACGTTGAAAGGCTGAACGGGTTATAGGCATACTGTATTATATATAGTACAAATAAAATATAATCAGACGTATTGTAATTATATTTGGCGACCACAAAGGAGCGAAACTTTTTTTCAATAAAAAAGAAGACCGTAAATAGATTACGTTTTATAGGATATACTTTTGAATCGGACAATCACTTAGACTTATCATGACTCATACCTCACGTCCTCGCGCAAATACCCCGGCTTACACGCCACGCCCGTCGCTCTCGACCCGGCAATTAGTTGATCTCGAACTGGGTTTATTCCTGCTTCAGCAACTGCATCCAGATGCCCCTGCAACAGCACTCCCCGACTTACTCCGGCCTGACGATACGGATTGGTCTGGTCTGACACCCAAACAGAAAAAATACCTGAATCGGGGACGATTGCTGCTGTCTCACTTTGCCTATAATCTTCAATGGCAGGAATTATTAACCGCCTATGCCTCTGCGCCCGGTCATCGGCTAGCGTATGATCTCAGTCCCGATTGCAGCCACTTCGCCGAAAAAACCGTTGGCTTCTCTCGCAATCGACTTGGCGTTCTACGCAAAATGCTGGCGTAATATAAAATCGAGAGTCGGTAGTCATTAATCAAAAGCGGATGACACCTAATACCATCGACTCTTGCCTGGCGACTAACTACTCCAAACCATTCTTGACAAATCCTGACTAAAACTATGCTGAACCAGTTGCTCCAACGGGTATGGAACCGCCCTGCCCCAGTCGATACCGATGCCACCGTGCGTCCACATCCGAATACACTGGCCCTTTCTTCTGCTGAACAGGATAAGCCTTCGCCAGCCGAATCGCCTAACCCGAATCTTCGGACGGTGAAGCTGATTATGGTGACTGCTGAAAACAACAACAAATACTATGAAATGCGTGAAAATGAGAACGGTACGTTCGATGTATTTTACGGCCGGGTGGGTGGCTTTCGCAATAAAGCCACCCATCCAATAGCGCAGTGGAATCAGAAACTCCGCGAAAAAAAAGCCAAAGGCTACACCGACCAGACTCACCTTTACGCAGAATCCAGTCCAGCAACAGATGCCAGCACCATTGCCGAACCAGCAGTGCGTGGTCTGATGAGTCGACTGTTGGAATTAGCCAATCTGTCTATTTTCCAGAATTATGTCGTTTCGGCTCAGCAGGTAACGCGCAGGCAGGTTGAAACCGCTCAGCAAATGCTTGATGCATTAGCCGCGCAATTGATGGTGGGCATGGACACAAGCGCCTACAACGCCAAACTCCTCGACCTGTTCAAAGTAATTCCGCGCCGGATGACCCACGTAGGTCAACATCTGGCCAGCGAAACTCCTCAATCGGCCGACGATCTGCAACCTCTCCGCGATCACCTTGCCAACGAGCAATCCACGCTCGATGTCATGCGCGGGCAGGTCGAATTATCGCCTGTTCCGACAGCATCAAATCAGACTCCGCCTACGCTGCTCGAAAGCATGAATCTGACGATTGAGCCCGAAACGGACAACAACGTACTGAAGCTCATCAAGAAAATGATGGGGGACGATGCAGACAAATTCGACGCGGCTTTTAGTGTGCGCCATGCCGCTACTGACGCGGCCTTCAATGCCTATGTAAGCAAACAACAGAATCGTAAAACGCTGGCCCTCTGGCACGGAAGCCGGAGCGAAAACTGGCTGTCAATTCTAAAAAATGGCTTAGTGCTACGTCCAGCCAACGCGATTATTACAGGCAAAATGTTCGGGTATGGCATCTATTTCGCTGACCAATTTAGTAAGTCACTCAACTACACCTCGCTGAATGGTTCGGTTTGGGCCAACGGTCGGCAGAGTGAAGCGTATCTGGCCATTTACGAAGTCCATGTTGGGGAGCAATTGGAACTGACGAAGCATGAATCTCATCATATGCGATTGGATGGCGATGCCTTAAAAAAACTGGATACCCGCTACGATTCGGTGTTTGCCCGTCAGGGAGTTAGTCTGCAGAAGAACGAATTTATTGTTTACAACCAGGCGCAATGTACAGTTCGGTACATCGTCAGAATCAAATCGTAACATGGAGGCACAACGTAAAAAATTAGATCCACTCGTCATCCGATTTGTGGCCACGGCGCTTATCCTGGCCAATGGCAGTACAACTACACTGGACGTAAAAAAGTCGCTACGTCAACGTGGCTACGAAGCCCGTCAGGCCGATGTCTCGCAATGGCTCCTGGTAATCTGTTTCTGGGAAAGCTGGGCCGTTCAGGACAACGGTAAGCACCGGGTCTACTCCTTCCCCAAATTCGCGATTCCCCAGCCGATCAACAATTAATTTTTTCGACAGGATTTACAGGATAAAACAGGATTAGTTGTTCAAGTGAATAATCCTGTTTTATCCTGTAAATCCTGTCGAAAAAAATTTTACCCTGAACTCATTATCAGACAGGCAAAAATAATTTCAAAAAAATAGTACAACGTAAAAAGATTACGTTCTAGTGGGATGATATTTGTATAGAACAATAAACAAACATACAAATGAACACGCTCCTCACCACCGCCCCTGTTGCTCGCCCAGCCCTTGCTAGTTTGTTACGCTGGCAGGAGCCGCTGGCCAGCCGAATTCGGTTTCGGCACGCATTACCGGGCATGGTGGCGAATCGCTTGCTTAACGTTGAATTAGGTTTGTATCTGCTGGCCGAGCTAGTTCCAATGGCACCGCCACAATCTCTGCCCGATCTGCTGAATGGTCAGGGATACATTTATCGGCAGCGCCCAATCTGGTCGCCCCGGCAGCACCGTGCGCTGAGCCAGGCTCGTATTCTGTTGGCACCTTACCTGGATCGGAGCGCCTGGTTCAAGGCGCTGGACAAATACGCCAATCTGTCTCCCGAGTTGCGAGCCTTTACCCTCAACGGCAACCTCCGCACCGACATCGGTAGCTATTTGCTCCGCGAGCGTGTGGGTCTGTTCTCTCGGGCGCTAGCTTAAGCAAATCACGATCTGCGTACGTACCAACTCGCGGGAGTAGACACTCCCGCGAGTTTTTCCACTTGTAGACTCAACCACCCTTCCTACTCATTTGCCCGAATGCCACCTATACAACCTCTACCATTCGATGCCCCCTTGAGCCACTACGAGAAACAGGCTGAGGAAGTTTTAACAAGTTATCAATCAGGAAATTCCAGCTTTATTCGACAGTTCAATGAACATCATCTTAGTTTCCGAAACTGGTCAAAGGCAACTAATCAGGATGGCGAATTTAATCTGAACGACTCCCAACAACTCGTTGCCCGACTATATGGTTTCGAGACGTGGGAAAAGCTGATTGAGTATATCAATGACGTAACGCAGGCAGATTCATCGGTCTGGCAATTCGAATCGGCTGTTGAAGCAATTATCAATGGAGAGACAACTACACTTGATTCGCTGCTGCGGGCAAATCCGACGTTGATTCGGATGCGTTCGACGCGGGTACATCGAGCAATGCTTCTTCATTACATTGGGGCAAATGGTGTTGAGAATTATCGTCAGAAATCACCCCGAAACGCTGTTGACGTAGCCCGTATATTGCTCAAAGCCGGTGCCGAAGTCGACGCCTTAGCCGACACATACGGAAAAGGCACAACGCTCGGCCTGGTAGCTACAAGCATCCATCCGAAGCAGGCTGGCGTACAAATTCCATTGATCGACACGTTGCTGAATTACGGTGCCGACATCGATTGCACGCCAACCGGCTGGCCACCGCTCATGGCCGCACTGGCAAACGGATGCCCGGAAGCCGCCGAGACATTAAGACGAAATGGCGCACGTATAGACAGTATCGTCGCTGCCGCCGGATTAGGGCGACTCAAATTGGTAAAGAGCTTTTTTTCGGAAGACGGCCAATATTTCCCAAACGAGTCCGATACATCGGTTTGGGGAGTACCTAAAGAGCCAACGGCGCAATTGGAGCGTGCTTTCCTGTACGCCTGCACCTACGGGCATATAACCGTTGCCGAATTTTTATTAAGCAAGGGGGTTAACCCAAACGCCCAGGATACTGACGGACAAACCAGTCTGCACGTCGCCGTACTTAGCGGCCAACTCGACATGGTGAAGTGGCTGATAGACCGAAACACCCCGCTCGAAGTCAAAAATGGTTACGGCGGAACCGTATTGAGTCAGGCGCTGTGGTGCGTCGTTAACGGAAATCCCGACCTTGATTACGTTCCCATTGTTGAGGTATTACTCAACGCGGGTGCTCTAATTGAACCCGGTACACTGGACTGGTTAGCGCAACAGGATACCCTCTCGCCAACAAAACGAACACGTATTGAGGAAGTGTTTCGGAAGCACGGCGCGAACTCATGATTTGTTTCGGGACATCAAGAAAAGCTATCCGAATGATACAATACGGTATTACGCTTGGTCGCCATCTTTACTGGTTCCATCTGAATCTACTCGGCTTATTGATCTGTCAATCCAACTTACTCTGTTGGGTTTACCAACCGATAGCGCGATCTATAGTCTGTCGATTTATGCGGCAGGTGCTGCGGTTTCGGTGAAGGAAGATACTCTGTTAGCTTAAATTGAATTGTATTTCCTGTGTGACCCCGATGGGGTCAGATGTTTATAGAAAGACGCCCATTCCTATAAACTTTTGACCCCATCGGGGTCACACAAAATACAATTCAATTTAAGTTTTATAGTACGTTGCAAGAAGAACTCTAAACGGGTTGACTAAGGCAGTCTAAAATATCCTAAATTGTGGGTTTCTGTCAGCCCCATTTCGCTTTATGAATCGTCGGAGTTTTATCAAAGCCAGTTCAGTCGTTTCGGTTTCAGCCAGTACAGTAGCTGCAACTGCCTGCGCGTCGCCCAAGTCGGAGAATCTTGAAAATGGAGTAGCTCCTTTTGTTGATGATTTTGCGCTCAATGAACTAACCATCAACGACCTGCAACAAAAAATGCAATCAGGCGAGTATACGTCCGAAGCGATTACAAAACTCTATTTAGACCGCATAGACGCCATCGATAAAAAAGGGCCTCATCTTAACGCCATCATTGAAGTAAATCCCGAGGCCCTCACGATAGCCAAAGCGATGGATCAGGAACGAAAGTCAGGAAAACTTCGTGGCCCGATGCACGGTATTCCGGTACTCATCAAAGACAATATCGACACCGGCGATCAGATGATGACCACCGCCGGGTCGCTAGCTCTCGAAGGACACAAAGCGACTCAGGACGCGTTTATCGTCGCCCAATTACGGAAGGCAGGCGCTGTCATTCTGGGAAAAACCAACCTCAGCGAGTGGGCCAACTTCCGCTCAAACCGCTCTACCAGTGGCTGGAGTAGCCGGGGCGGACAAACCCGCAATCCATACGTATTGGATCGTAATCCAAGCGGATCTAGTTCAGGATCTGGTTCGGCAACATCGGCCAATTTGTGTGCCGTGTCCGTAGGCACCGAAACCGATGGTTCCGTCATTGCCCCTTCGTCGCATTGCGGACTCGTCGGCCTTAAGCCAACCGTCGGACTGGTTAGTCGTAGCGGTATCATTCCCATCTCGCATACACAAGACACCGCTGGACCAATGGCCCGAACCGTGACCGATGCGGCTATTCTACTGGGCGCGCTGGTCGGCGTTGATCCAGCCGACGCGGTCACGCTCGAAAGTCGGGGGAAAAGCGTAACCGATTATACACCGTTTCTAAAAGCCGACAGTCTGAAAGGCAAGCGGATTGGCATCGAGAAGTCGTTTCTGGAAGGGCATGAAGATGTGGTTGCTTTATACAAATTGGCCATTGACGTTCTGAAAAAACAGGGTGCAACGGTTGTCGAAGTTGAGTTGCGAAAAGGGCTTCAGGAAACGGGCGGAGCCGAATTTACTGTCCTGCAATACGAGTTTAAAGATGGTCTGAACCGCTATTTGTCGAAAGCAAATGCACAGGTAAAATCGCTGACCGATGTGATTGCCTTCAATAAGCAGAACCAGGCCAAAGCGATGCCATTTTTCAAGCAGGAAACCCTCGAAAGCAGCGAAGCCAAAGGCGACCTGACCAGTAAAGAATACACCGAAGCCCTGGCCAAAACACGAAGCTGGCGCCAACGTATCGACCAACTCATGACAGCGAACAAGCTGGATGCCATCGCCGGTACCAGCATCGGCCCAGCGGGTTGCATCGACCTGATCAACGGTGACTACGACACTGGCTTTTACTTCTGCCCACCAGCGGCTATGGCAGGCTACCCGCACCTGACCATTCCGATGGGCACTGTCCACAGCCTCCCCGTCGGTTTATCCTTCATCGCCGGAGCCTATCAGGAAGGAGCTTTATTGGCGATAGGTTATGGGTATGAACAGGCTTCTAAGAAACGAGTAAGGCCGGAGTTTACTAGGACGTTGGTTGCGGGTGCTTAACCTTCGTGGTATTGCAACCAGCTATGCTCTTAAACCGTTATCCTGGCGAATCATGATAATAAATCATGATCAATATTTAAACCGGTAAAGCGTATGCAGGACTTCGCCCAACTACGAAATCGAATCGCTGACTTTGTCGCGAATCAAGACCATATTAATGGGTTTTACATTCAGGCCTGGACCGTCGATGAGGTAGAAACGGACGAGTACATCTTTAGAGTGGAGCTTCGCTTCAGCGGATTTAGGCTGCTCTTTACCCAACCCAAATCCATCTATCGTACCCTGGCCGACTTTCCCTATTACATCACAACAGTGTTGACAGGTATTGAGGGAATGTATCTGGGCAAAGTTGCTTTTCTGGCCAACGAAACGGCCTATGCGATTAAAGAGGTCTATCTGGATGGTCTGGTAGACAAGGTATATATTTATCCGCCTGTTCAGGATTGGAAGTGATTAGCGCAATGCCACTTGCAGGGCTACAGGTACCACCCTTAAAGTCAAACCATCCTCTTACCTAGATTCAACCTCAGGCCCCTACTTCCTGTCGTAACTTCGGTTCCTTCTAACCTACTACGACATGGACTTTTTTCGAGGTTCTCAGTGGCAACAGTTACCTTTTTCGGCAAGCGATCTTGGGATAACCAATACCGGCGATGTGTACTTGTTAGGGGAAGAGCCGGGAGATTATGGCCAGTGCCTCTATAAACTTGATCAGCAGGGATTGCCTCAACGCGTTAGTCAGGATTCGAATGTGTCGGGTGTGGCGCTGAACACAAATGGGTTATATGCGAGCTTAATTTCCCCCGATGGGCGGCTTAATCAATACAATTTATACACCCAAAATTTTACCCCTGGTGCCACCTATGCTCTTGAGGCTGGTTATGGAGGTGACGGTTCATTCTACTGGCTGGGTTCCGATACCTATACGGCTGATAACAGGCTTTATAAACTCACGCTGGGCGACTATGGGGAGTATACACAAGCACTTCCCGGTCATGGCGCCCGGTTAGCCGTCGATTCACACGGTAATCCGTGGATCGTTACCAGGAGCCTGGACATCTATCGATTCCGAAGTGACACGCCCATGACCATTCTTGGAAAGGCTCGGGATATCAGTGCATCGTCCAACTATACAGTCTGTATTATAAGCATTGACTTTCGTATTTACGGAGCTAGTTATACCTACCAGACGACTGATCCGTGGGTAGGTATCCCTGATATTATTAACACCCCAGTGCGCGTGGCGATCAGTCCCGAGGGCGTCCCCTGGTATATCGACCAGTTTAACAATGTCTATAAGCGAGTGTAACGGCGTACTTATCATGACTAAACCTATCGTGTTTTCGGAGTGGGTTTTAGAGGCTATCTGGCTTTGTATTCGGGCATCTAAACGACTGATTGATACGCCACATGCCCCCACAAAACAGGCTTTCCTATCCCAGTACACTCAAGTTAACCCGACTCCTGTGTTTGCATGGGATGATCCCGTTCATGGCGTAACATATCAATACGATTTGCGCCTTAATCAGGTACAGCTTACTCCTGCTCTGAAGCCGTATGCAAGAGCTGTAGTCCAGCTTAATAATTGTCTTGGCGAGATTTTGCCGGCTGATTTGCTGAGCACAGACGACAACTGGGAAAAAGCCTGGTTTAGGGCTGCCCGGCATTTGGATATCACGTCGATGCGCTTCCTCATTGATCAGGGGATTGATGTCGACAGGGTCGATGAGAATTATTCTACGGCATTAGACTATGCGGTAACGCCCTACGGAGGGAGTCTGGAGGTAGTTAAGCTTTTAGTGGAATCGGGTGCTGATCTGACTCACCCTGCCAATAGGGTCGATTTGCTGATTCAGGCTGGTTTAGAGGGTGTAATGAGTAGCCTTGAGGCCATCGAAGCCAGGCAAATTGCCGACTATTTGAACCATATGTTGATGGAGCTTCGGCAGGTGTGACATTGACGAATTAATTGCCCGTTGAAAGGGAATAAATATGCCCAATACGGCACTAGAAAACGAACCTCAAAATCACTACTCCTAATGCCCCGCAGACGTAACCAGATTCGTCAACTTCTTCAGCAGACAGCGGCTCAGCGAACGCCTGTGCTGGATCTTTCCAATTGCCAGGCAAGCGATTTGATCGACCAGGTTTGCCGGATGACCTGGCTGACCGAACTAAATCTCTCGCACGGCCATGTGAGTCAGTTGCCCGATGCCTTCGGAAATTTAACTGCTTTGACGCGACTGGATTTGTCTGAAAACCAATTACCTACCCTACCCGAGTCGATGAGTCAGTTGACTTCCCTGACCTATCTCAATTTGAATCAGGCAGGTTATGAATTTACACTGTCAACTACGCTGAAGGAATGGATTCAACACATCCCGGAAGTGGTTGGACTCCATAATGAGCCTCCTGTTGTTGAGGAGCAGCAACGATTCATCTTGAGTGCCGATCATCCCAATCAGTTGCTTGCGTCAATTAAGCAGTCAATGAAACTTTACGATGACGCCTTTAATATGGAAGAACGCAATTTCGATGGCGGGGAGACGCGTAGCCGTGCCGATACTGACATTCAACAGCTTTTCGACCAGATACCCGAACTGAAACAGGTACTGCCAGCCTTTTATGCTGATTTTAAAGATCATCGGTTTTATTGGTCAAGCTCTGATTCGGAAAGGACGCTTGACGCGAATCCCTTTAATCTGCCTACGGAAGCCGACCAGGTATGGCTGGACACGCAGGACCCAACCGATGTACTACCGGTCCAGCTCGTGGATGAACTTCATGATGCCAGTCGAATCGTGTCATGCCTTAACACGGTCACCGGCCAACAGACGAAGATCGTTTGGAGTGAGTACGGAAATTTTCTCGTGTCTAATCAACCCTATGCAGAAGACGAGGTCTATCAGGCTGATTGTGAAGCCGTGCTTTATCAGGCTGGCAGCAACCGGTTGTATGTGCAGGTTACGCTTTACGGCCGGGGGGAGACACCTACTAGTAAATGGGTAGGCAGTGCAAATGCGGGACAATATTGGCAGGAACAGGCGCACCTAACGTACGACTGGCTGACAAAAAATTGCCACCTCTGGCGCGAGTTGTACCGTCTCCCCCGGCGAGATTAAGGAGAATATAGTATCCGCAATCTTAATTGGCTCTTAATCGGCGTCGATAAACACTCTTATTCTTCATGAGTTACGCTACTACCTCACCTGAATACACGCTATTTTTAGGAGCAGCTAACTCACAGTATGGTCACTCAATTCCTATTTGCCACCGGCATCGAAAATAGTAATCCTACCATCCAGAACGGTACCTATCGCCAGGACGAACTGGAAAAATGCGGCCACTACCAGCACTGGCGAACAGATTTTGACCTGGTCGAGCAACTAGGGATTCGCTTCCTGCGCTACGGCCCGCCTATTCATACTACTTTCCTGGGTCAGGGTAAATACGACTGGTCCTTTGCTGACCAAACGTTTGGCGACTTGCGTCAGCGTAACATCGTGCCCATCGTCGATCTGTGTCATTTTGGTGTACCCGACTGGATCGGTAATTTCCAGAACCCCGACTTTCCGGCCCTGTTTGCCGAGTATGCCCGCGCATTTGCCCAACGCTTTCCCTGGGTTCAACTCTACACGCCCGTCAACGAAATGTATATCTGCGCTGAGTTTTCGGCGCTCTACGGCTGGTGGAACGAGCAGCTCCGCAGCGATGCGACCTTTGTAACGGCTCTGAAGTATATTGTAAAAGCGAATGTACTGGCCATGAGCGCCATTCTGGAAGTAAGGCCAGACGCCCTGTTTATTCAAAGTGAATCCAGCGAGTATTTCCACGCCGAAAATCCGGCAGCCATAAAACCCGCTGAAATCCTGAATGCCAAGCGGTTTTTATCCCTTGACCTCAATTATGGGCGTCGGGTCGATTCCGAGATGTATGAATACCTGCTGGACAATGGCATGAGTCGCGACGAGTATCACTTCTTTCTGAGCCATAACCTGAAGCAATATTGTATTATGGGCAATGACTATTATCAGACGAACGAACATCGAGTGGCGGCCGATGGTAGTACCCGTGCGTCAGGAGAAGTATTTGGTTACCACGTTATTACCCGCCAATACCACGACCGGTATCGCCTGCCAGTTATGCATACAGAAACCAACCTCTGGCAGGGGCCCAACGGTGACGAAGCGGTGAACTGGCTCTGGAAAGAATGGGCTAACGTGTTACGCGTGCGCAATGATGGCGTGCCGATGGTGGGGTTTACCTGGTATTCACTCACCGACCAGGTAGACTGGGACTGCGCCTTGCGCGAAAATAATGGTACGGTGAATCCGCTGGGCCTGTTCGACCTCAATCGTCAGATTCGCCCTGTAGGTCAGGCGTATAAACAGCTTATCAGCGATTGGCAACAGGTACTGCCTGCCCAGAGTGTATGTTTACAGGTGCCCATTATCATGCCCAGCGAGAGCGACCAGCCCTGGGCTCAGCAAAAAAAGGCCGATGCCAAACAGGCACGCCAGCATGTAGCCAACAGCATTTCTAAAACCAATCAGCCCGATGCCTGACGATAGTATTTTTTTCTGCTCACCATTGTCGATAAATTCAGATTGATTCAATTTTTTAATCATGAATTGAATTAGTAGGTGTACATTGGCGAGTACCAATAAACTACAAACCATGAAAAAACTAGTCTACTTAGCCCTAGTGCTGTTGGTGGCGGGAGCCTGTAAACACGTTTCTGATACGGATACAAAACGCGTAGTCCTGACAGGCATAGACTCGACCAAAAAACCGGGGGATGATTTTTTTATGTACGCCAACGGTATTTGGTACGATACCGCCCAGATACCACCCAGTCAGACAGGCGTAGGTTCGTATTCCTTTATGAATTTCCCCCAACGCATACGGCTGCAAGGGATTCTGGACAGCATTTCGGCAGACACTCATCCGGCAGGAAGCATCGAACAGAAAGTGGGTGATTTTTATGCGTCAGGCATGGACACATCTGCAATTAACAAACGCGGCTATGAGCCCATAAAGCCCGTGCTCGCACGCATCGATGCCGTAACCGATATTCCTTCGTTGTTGAAATTGGTCGCTGACGAACAAAAAGCAGGGGATGGTTCCATCATTGGGTTTAATGTAGGTCCTGATGACAAACACAGTACGGTTAATATTGCGCAGTTTTATCAGGCCGGAATTGGCCTGCCAGAACGGGATTATTATTTCAAGACCGATTCCTCGACGCTCGCCATTCAAAACGCGTACAAAAAATACCTCACCCGCTTGTTTGAATTGACAGGGACCGATGCTTCTACCGCGCAGAAAAACGCAACAGTGACCTATGCCATTGAAAAACAACTGGCTACCGCTCACCGAACGAATATCGAACTCAGGGATGTGAAGGCGAACTACAATAAACTGGCGGTTGCGGCTTTGTCAAAAAAACAGCCTACCCTAAGCTGGACAACGTTAGTAAATGATCTGGGCATCAAGGCAGATTCAGTCAACGTAGGGCAGCCTACTTATTATGACAAGCTGAATACGCTGTTAAAATCGGTTTCCCTCAATGACTGGAAAGTCTATTTAAAAGCCAGTGCGCTGACCAATTATTCAAATTTCCTGAGCCAGCCTTTTGTTGATGCGTCGTTCGAGTATACAAAAATTCTGACCGGTCAGGCGGTCAAGAAAACACGCGCCGAAGAAATGACACAAGCCGTTGATCGCTCGCTGGGTCATGCACTGGCCCAGTTGTATGTAAAAAAATACTTCCCGGAGGATGCCAAGAAACGTATGGCGGCCTTGGTAGACAACCTGGAAAAAGCATTTGAAGCCCGCATCAACAAGCTGGATTGGATGAGCGATTCCACCAAGGCCAAGGCTAAAGAAAAACTGTACGCCTTCACGGAGAAAATCGGTTACCCGGACAAATGGAGGGATTATTCAAAGGTGGACGTGAAAAGAGACGCTTATTTTGAAAACCGATTGTCGGCGAATAAAAATGATTACCTCTACAGTCTGGCTAAAGTGGGACAACCTGTCGACAGAACGGAATGGTTTACGACTCCGCCGACGGTTACGGCATACAACAATCCTCCGATGAACGAAATTGTTTTCCCGGCTGGAATCTTACAATCTCCTTATTTCAATTTGTATGCCGATGATGCGCTTAACTATGGCGGCATCGGTATGGTAATTGGCCACGAAATCACGCACTCGTTCGACGATCAGGGCGCCCAATATGATAAAGTCGGCAACGTGACCAACTGGTGGAAAAAATCGGACTATGATAAATTCAAAGCGAAGACCCAGCAGGTAATTGATCAATACAATTCGTTTACCGTGCTTGATTCGATGCATGTAAAAGGCGCCTTAACCGTGGGCGAAAATACCGCCGACATTGCCGGGGTTGCCATTGCGTATGACGCCTTCAAATTGACGGATCAGGGAAAAGACACGACGAAACTGGACGGCTTTACCCCCGATCAACGTTTCTTCATCTCGGTAGCCAGAATATGGCGTGTAAAAACAAAGGATGAGTTTATGCGCATGTACGTAAATACCAATCCGCATTCACCAGCTAAGTGGCGCGTAAACGGACCGCTGATGAACTTCACCCCTTTTTATAAAGCCTTTAATGTGCAACCGGGCGATAAACTGTATAAGCCCGAAAATCAACGGATAACTGTCTGGTAAGTTTGTAGTGTTTTATAGATGGCCATACGCCATATCTTGGAGATATGGCGTATGGCCATCTATAAAACACTACAAACTTACGGCAATCTGCACGCTTACTTTACCGGCTCTTACTTCACTGACTTTCCCTTGTTTATAGGGCCCATAAGCAGCTGTATAATAGTCAATTACCGTATCGCCGATTTTAGCCACTTTCCCCTGTTTGTCAGGCCCATAGGCAGCGGTGTAATAATCAATCACGGTATCGCCAATCTGAGCGATTCGGCCCTGCTTATCTGGTCCGTAAGCAGCCGTATAATAGTCAATGGTCATACTCCCGATTTTGGCTATTTTACCCTGTTTATCAGGCCCATATGCGGCTGTATAATGGTCAACGTATTGATTGCCCTCCTGGGCTACGCCCACAATCCGCCCATCGTTGCTAATGAGGATCGTACTTTGAGCGTGACCGTATAGAGAGCTCAGAAAGAGCGTAAAAGCTATTATTGACGGAATTAGTTTCATTGTATTTTTCGGTGGTTCCCGGTTGATTTTTGTGCGATGAGCTACTGGTTCTGGATTTACTTAATGGCGGTAAACATGAATCTGGATAATCTTTTTTCTGACGTTAGCAGATGGACCACCCTGGCAAAAGCCTGTAATCCATGAAACGTATCTTCTGTTTCGATTTTCAGCAATTCGTCCTTCCAGTTTTCCCTGGCGTCAAACCAGTTTTTTGAGGTTGTGGCAATATTCTCCGTTACATCCTCACATTGAATGTGTGTAAAACCGGCTTCGCTCAATAATTTCTCATTTTCCCCAACGGGCACAAATAGAAAATAACCAATTGAGCTTCGAATCGCCAGTTCTTCATTGGTAACAATGCCGGTAACGACGACTGGGTCTGTATACAATAATCGACCGCCGGGCTTTAAAACGCGTTTAATTTCGGCGAGAACCTTGCCCCTGTTTTTAAAATGGTTGATCGAATCAATTGTCATGACCACATCAAAGCATTCATCCTCGAACGGAAGTGGTTCACTAGCATCGCCCAGCCTAAAGTTCAGTTTATCGTTCAGCGCATTTTCTGTGGCAAGTCGGGTTGCATTGGCAACGCCATTTTCGTTACTATCGATACCTACCAGATTAACGCCCGTTTCTTTCACCATGAATACGGCCGGCCCACCTGAACCAGTAGCTAATTCAAGTACGTTTTCATTGGGAGCCAAGCCAAGAACAGCAAAAAAATGCCTGTACTCTTCGGCTGTAATCCAGCTATTTTGCCCAATATCTTCGCCATAGGTTTGTACGCGAATGTTCGCATACACCTCATCTGCATAGTTCTTATAGGTTCCTGAGTAAAGCTCAACTTTCGATTTCATAAGTTGATAGCGCTAGGCTGATTTTTGTTTCCAGGTAGCAATCATTAACGGCCAGTTAGCCGTGTAATACGTAGCACTGGTAGCCAGTTCGGGCAAACCCTCTATAAAGCGACGACTCTTCTCCGGTGTTGTTAGTCCCAGATTCAGGGCCACGGGCAGTAAACTTTTGTAGACAGACACCAGCATAGGATACATCTGTTTCAGTGGTTGAATAACCCCATACACATCTGTCCCCGTGGGTTCACCAAGTCCCGCTTCGACAAACAATCGGGGCATTCGGCTCCCAATACGAGCGTCCTTCCCGGTGGCGTCGAAGGTGCGAAATAAGACGTTCTCAAATTCTTCAAATAACTCGCTGGCTGGATAAAGCTGCGCATAACTCAAATCATAATCCTGAATCAGCAGTGTACCGCCGGGTTTAACCAGCGTCCATAAGTGCTCAAGGACTGCCACTGGGTTTTTCAGATGGATCATCGTCAATCGGGCATACACCAGATCGTAGGGAGCGTTCGGCAAATCGGGTAAGGTTTCCAGGTCCTGGGCGCTAAAACTAAATTGAGGACCGACGGTAGCTGTCAGAATACCCAGCGCTTCCTGACCAATAACCGGATCAACATCGACACCGGTCACATGCCCTTCCGTACCTACCATATTTCCCAATACCCGCATTACTTCGCCGGGCCCACAGCCGGCATCCAGGCAGTTCATCCCCGGCCTGACCCCAACAGCTTGTAGGGCACGTCGGGTTGAGGCTTCCCATACACTGGCCTGAGCACGCAACCGCTGATATTCGGCAGATGTACGTCCCAGTACGTATTGATTAGCGATATCCGTTTCCACAGTCGAATTCATAAGGGTAAAGGCTAACTCGTTTCGGTCTTTATTGGCTTGATGCTATAAACTTACAGGTGCCTTTCGACCGCTACGGAAGCACTCTATATAGGGTTGAAATCACTTTAAAAACGGTTGCCTTTAGGCTACAAATGGCAAAGGAGTTAGTTACCTGTATGATCTATTCCTTAGGTCAGCACAAATTGTCCTAAATGAGCTAGGCTTTGTCCCAAACGAACTAGGTATGGCTTTCCCTGGTAGCTTATCTTTGGCTTAGTCAAACCTTCCTTCTTCTGGCATGAAACGTACCTTTCCTTTAGTCCACCGTCATTTTCTGTTTGTGGTTCCAGTGCTCACCAGCTTATTACTTATGCTGGGTAGTCAACCAACAGCACTGGCTCAATCACCTCATCCGGCTATCCAGTTTGATACGCTGACCCGGCGCATACACCAGATCATGAAGCAGGAAAAAACGCCGGGTGTACAGGTGCTTGTTTTCACCAAAGACAGCCTGCTCTATAAGCTCAATGCGGGCGTTATGAATCTGAAAACCAAAGCGCCCGTAACCGACCAATCCATGTTTCGACTGGGGTCGATCACCAAAAGTTTTGTAGCAGTTTCGGCGCTGATGCTGCTCGAAAAAAAACAACTGGCCTTGTCCGAAGAGCTTAAGAAAGCCGCCCCCGACATCCAGTTCACCAATCCCTGGGAAGCTACTGATCCAGTTCGGATTGTCCATCTGCTTGAACATACCACCGGCTTCGACGATCTGGCGCTGAAAGATTATGCCGTTAATGTTCCGGCCCTAAGCCTGCAAAAAGGACTGGATACCGCTGCGGCATCGCGCCATTCGCGCTGGCGGCCGGGCACCTTTATGGCCTATTGCAATTCGGGGCCAGCGGTGGTGGCTCGTATCATTGAGAAAAAAACAGGGCAGGAATTCGAGTCGTTGGTACGGCAGCGTATTTTCGAACCACTTGGCCAGAAAACCATCACCTTCCGCCGAGACGGAGCCGCTTTGACGCAGTTAGTTACCAACTATTCGGGGGGCAAAACACCCAAAGAAGAACGGTATTGGGATATTGTCGAGCGGCCTGCCGGAAGCCTGAATGCCCCCGCTCTGGAGCTAATGCCGTTTGTACAAATGCTACTGAATCGGGGAACGTATAAAGGAGCCCGACTGCTGGACGCATCTTCTGTTGACCGCATGGAAACTCCAACCGCTTCTCTGGCGGCTAAAGCAGGCTTGAAAGAAGGGTATGGTCTGCATAACTACACAACCTCATACAAAGGCTATGTTTTTCACGGCCACGATGGGGGTGTCAACGGGGGACTGGCGCATTATCTCTACAATGCCGAACTGAATCTAGGCCTGGTTGTTCTGGTCAATTCTGATGGAGCCGGGTTTGGCAAAATCGACGATGCCGTACTGGATGTGATCCTGAAAAACACCCCGAAACGGCTGCCACCTGTTTACACATTAACGAGTGCCGAAAAAGAGTCGTTGCTGGGTTACTACCGAGCCAGTAACGTACGAATAGGGCTCAGTTACTGGTTCGAATGGTTAGCGAGTATCTATCGGGTTTTTGAACGGGATGGTAAACTGATGATGACAAATGTGCTTGATGGTGAAGCCGTGCCTCTCCAGCCAGTAGCCGCCAATCAATTTATCCGCCTGGAGAAAAAGGGATACACACCTACCTGGGCACTCGTCCGAAATGATGAAGGGCAGACCGTACTGACGAATAATGACTTCCAAACCATGACGACCACCTCGTTCATTGGAGCCTGGTTCCCTCTGATACTGGGTGGTATCGTTATGCTACTGGCCGTTGTCAGCAGCGTGGCTGGGCTTGTCTGGCTGATTCAGTACGGCTTGCAAAAACGAAAGAGACAACCCATCAGCGGCATGCCGGTACGGATGTCTTTATGGGGGTATTCACTCTCGCTCCTGCTGTTTTTAACCACGATTATCACAGGAATTTCAACCGATCCTTTCACACTCGGTTTGGTAGGAGCCGCTTCTATCACAATCTTCCTGACCACGCTATTGGCTGCCGTCTTTGCGATTTGGGCGTTCATTTCCCTGGTCCGCTACCAACGTCAGATTCCTCATCGAGCCGACCGGATTTTTCTATGGGCGGCAGTGTGTTCCGCCTTGATCGTCATTGGTTATATGGCAATTTGGGGATTAGTTGGCTTGCGTATGTGGGCGTAACAACGATCAACATATGGTCCCAAACGGGTAAGCCGTATTGACGATCCAGACAGTATATGGACTTTTGCTTCGCTTCACAACTACACCCTATGCCTCGATTTTCCCTTTCTTGTCTGTTGTCCTGTTTCTTTTCCTGGTTGTGTTTATCCCCCGTCTGTGCCCAGGATACGACTCTGGTGCTCGATACGGCCCAGTTAATCAACCTTTCCCGGTTGGACGGTTGGGTATATGCACCAGGCCATAACCCCGACTGGGCCAAACCAACGGTCAATTCAGGAAACTGGCGCAGGTTTAAACCCGCCGACTTATCGATTAAAGACGCGGATAAAAACGGTAAGGTTGAAGGCTGGTTCCGACTCAACATCAGGCTCGATTCGACTTGGGAAGGTATGGATTTAGGGGTGAGAAATGGTACCTGGGCAGCTACCGATGTCTACATAGACGGCCAATGGGTGGCCTCTTTTGGCAATACGGGCATAAACGGGAAGCCCTACCAAGATCATCATTACCTGGATAAACTTCCGAAAGCAATCCGGTTAACTACCGGGCAGGCACATCTGCTAGCAATCCATTTGGTGGATTATGTATCTCCTTTTCTTCATTATCCCAGTCGAAAACTACAATTAGAAGTATTTTCGAACCCCGCGCAAATTGTCCAGCTTACTGGGCCGCGTTATCCATCCATTCTACAGGATGATCTCAAAGAGGATGTAGGCTATAAAAGCCTATGGTTCGGTTCATGGCTTCTGATGACGATCTGTTTCTGGCTACTGTCCTGGCTGAAATTCTCCGAGAAACATAGCTTACAATTATTAGCCATTGGTGGGACGTTTGCGAGTCTTTCGAGTCTGGCTCGCCTGTTGCAATTTGGCAATCCTTCCTTCGCAGTTTTGTTTGGGGAAGCATGTATTGTTGGGCTGTCTCTGTGGCTTACGACGATTTTTATACTACTTACTATAATGACTATTTTCGGTTATCAACCTAATCGTAGATGGTCTACTTTGTTAATCATCACGGCCATTGCAGGGGCTGCACTGGATGCATATGTGGGTAATGATACGATTATTTCGATTGCCAACTTTATGCAGCAAATAACCATCATTTATTTGCTTATAACCTCCTGGAAACGACTGCAAGGGGCTCAGTGGGCCATTGTGATTGGAACGTTGGTCAGTGTTCTGGCTGCTACGGCGTATGCGATTTTCGCTTTTGCTAATGTATTGTTCAACTCCAATTTAGTATATTCTACATTTCATATCGTGTATTCCGTTGTCTCTCTTGGCTTTCCATTTGGATTTCTGGTCTACATTGCCCTTCGGTTCAGGGAGATTTTAGCCGAAATTCGGGCGAAAGCGGTTGCGGTTGTGCAGATCACGGAAGAAAAGCGGGCGATTCTGGCCGCCCAAAACCAACTCCTCGAACAACAGGTCGAAGCCCGTACTGCCGAATTAAAAGCCTCTCAAGTTCAACTCATTCAGAAAGAGAAACTCGCCAGTCTGGGCGAACTGACCGCCGGTATCGCCCACGAAATCCAGAATCCCCTCAACTTCGTCAATAACTTCTCGGAAGTATCCACTGAATTAGTGGACGAATTGAAGGAAGGACCATTCCAACAGCTCCCCGATTCAGAACGGGAGTATGCAGAAGAAATTTTAGGCGACCTGACCAGTAATCTCAAAAAAATTAATCACCACGGCGAACGAGCCAGTAGCATTGTCAAAGGTATGCTCGAACATTCCCGCACTGAATCAGGTGAGAAACGACCCACCAACCTCAATGCGTTGGCTGATGAATACCTAAAGATTGCTTATCACGGCTTCAGAGCCAAGGACAAGACCGGTTTCAACTGCCAGTTAGTCACTGACTTTGATTCTACGCTGGCGCTAATAGACGTAGCTCCTCAGGAGATTGGGCGAGTGTTGTTGAACCTGTACAACAATGCCTTTTATGCTATGTCTGAACACCAGCAGGCAGGCGTAGCTGGCTTTCAGCCAATCCTGAGCCTCACCACGCGCCTTACTCCCCATCCCGACTCGTCGGACCGCCCTGAAGGGGGACTGCTTCGAGTTGAGACGGTTCCCCCTTCAGGGCGGTCCGACGAGTCGGGATGGGGGGTAAATCAGGTTGAAATTCAGGTATCAGACAACGGTACAGGAATTCCAGAGTCAGTGAAGGCTAAAATTTTTCAGCCCTTCTTCACCACCAAGCCTACGGGCGAAGGAACAGGATTGGGACTGAGTTTAAGTTACGACATCATCACCAAAGGGCATGGGGGTGTCCTCGCTGTGGAAAGCAC
Source organism: Spirosoma arboris (assembly GCF_009754945.1). GTDB lineage: Bacteria > Bacteroidota > Bacteroidia > Cytophagales > Spirosomataceae > Spirosoma > Spirosoma arboris. The sequence goes on along the minus strand of NZ_WPIN01000001.1, from coordinate 822,087 downwards.
CCCCATGCAGGGAAGCACCTTTACGATCTGCCTACCTTTAATTTCTCTTAAAACGACTGCGAATCAATTAATCGCTTAACCTTCTATTTCGTTATGACCATCTTAGTTGTCGATGATGAAGTTGACATTAAAGAGCTGTTTTTACAGCGATTTCGCCGGGAAATCCGTACGCAAGTTCTTCAACTGGCCTTTGCGCTTTCGGCTCAGGAGGCATTAGATTATCTGGATAAACATGGCGGTTTGGAAATACTTATTCTGTCGGATATTAATATGCCGGGAATGAGTGGACTGGAATTACTTCGGCGTGTCCGATCGCAGTATCCGCTGCCTCCTCCTCCTGTCATCATGATGATTACGGCCTATCATGATTCGCCTAACTACCAGCAGGCGATGGCCGACGGAGCCAATGACTTTCTGGGCAAGCCACTAGATTTCAACCTCTTAAAAGAGAAATTGAAGCCGTTTGTAGCTGGTCTATAATTAACCTGACGTAACAAACGTAATGAAAGTTTTAGCCACCCTTTTACTGCTTGTTCTGAGTACTGCTCTTGTTCAGGCGCAGGATTCGACCCTTACGCTGACAAGCCAGATGCTCACGTCGAATCAAAAACAGCTTATTAACCTGTAAATCCAAGATCTTCCAGCCCTTCTTTACCACCAAGCCCACGGGTGAAGGGATTGGGCTTGTCACTGAGCTACGACATCGTTACCAAGGGACATGGAGGAGCGATTGAGATGGAAAGCGTAGAGGGCGAAGGAACGACATTTATTGTAAAATTACCTGTCAGCATTAACTAAAATGAGAAGTTATTTTACTGCCTTTTTTCTTGTTTTTTCCCTCCTGGATTATGTCCATGCTCAAACAGTAGATAGTTCATACAAGGTACAAATTGACAGTCTTCAACACCTATTGAGCAAACGACCTGTCGGTGATACATTGCGAGTGATACAACTTAATAGACTGGCTCAAGCCTGTTTCTATGACTTACAGTTTAAACGGGGTTTGCTGGCAGCAAAAGAAGCCCGTGCTTTAGCCAGAAAATTTAGCTACCTGAAAGGCGAAGGATTGTTTTTGCAAACAATGACTATTTTCCACCTTCACACAAATCTTTACACCCATTATTCCTTACAGACGAAGTGGTTTTTTGACAAGATTTATGACAATGAAAATGTGGTTGACTTTAGATCGAATCCATTTTTCAAAGGAATATTTTTTCCTGCCAAAGATTATGGAAAAGAAATTGCCCAGTTACTTATTGCTGAAAAATACTTTAGGCAAGACTTGGAAATGAGTTCGCATATAGATTATGCTATTGGAGAATATTATTGGGCAAACAAGAAGGCAAATGAAGCCTTAACTTATTTGGAAAAAGCGATACAAGGATTTAAAAAGATTAATCATAGAAATGAAGCGACTATAGGATTGATGCTCAAGCTATATATTTTAGAAAAAGACAACAGATTAAAAGAATCAAAATTAGTTGAAAAAGATATTTATACTAGCATCTTTAGTGCGTCTAATGAGCGTGATAAGGCCTATCTTTTGTTTTACTTAGGAGGTGTTTACTACATGCAAAATAAGATTACGGCTGCAATTGGCCAATCGTTGAAAGCTAACGCTATTCTCGAAAAAATTGATACAAATAGACTTCGTATTTTAAATTTACAGAACCTGGGCCTCTATTTTTCAACGGCTCAGATGTTCAAAAAAGCAATAGAGTACTTAAAAAAGGCAGATCCGCTAATCAGACGATCTGGGCATCAGGATTTTACTACATTTTTTATTTACTATATGTTAGGGTTTTACTCAATCAGATTAAAAGAATTTAAAGAAGCAGAAAAATATATAGAAATTGGGAATGCCATAGGAAAAAAAGTAGGTATTATTGAGAATACATTTAGATATTACGATGCTACAGGGCAGGTCCTGATGAATCAGGGAAAATATCAGGAAGCTTTAATTGATTTTTCTAAAGCAAATGAGTATGTTAATCGAGTGCGTAAAATAACAACAGGAAACTCCTGGATAAATCTCTATATAGCTCGATGCTACCAAAAAACAGACAATTTAATAGAAAGTAATAAATATGCCAAGAAAGCATACGATTTAGTTTCATTAAGGGACGACGGTGATTCGAAGGAAATCAGGTTTCAACTTAATTTGTTGCTCTCCGAAAACTATGAAAAGTCAGGAAAAATTCAGGAAGCATATCGTTATCTAAAAGAATATCAGAAATTAAAATATTTTTTTGAGGAGCAAAATAAAAATAATTACTTAACAGATTTAGAATTACAGGCAATTGTTACAAAAAGCGAGCAAGAAAAAAATCGCCTGGAACAAGCTCGTTTACTTAAGGAAAAAGAAAATCAGAATCAACGCTGGTGGCTATTCAGTATTGCGGCCGCTTTACTTTCAGCCCTGATATTAACGGTAATCCTTTACCGTAATAACCGGCATAAGCAAAAAGCCAATACCCTCCTGCATCGCCAGAAAGAAGAAATAGATTATCAACGAAGCAAAGCCGAGCAAGCTCTCACTGACCTCAAAGCCACTCAGACCCAACTCATTCAAAAAGAGAAACTGGCCAGCCTAGGCGAGCTGACAGCAGGCATTGCCCATGAAATTCAGAACCCGTTGAATTTCGTCAATAATTTCGCCGAGGTGAGTACCGAACTCATTGACGAATTGAAGGAAGGTCCATTTCAGAAATTACCAGACGACGAAAAAGAGTATGCCCAGGAAATCTTGGGGGATCTAACCAGTAACCTCAAAAAGATCAACCACCACGGCGGTCGAGCCAGCAGCATTGTCAAAGGTATGCTCGAACATTCCCGAACCGAATCTGGTGAAAAACGACCCACGGACCTCAACACGTTGGCTGATGAGTACCTTAAAATAGCCTACCACGGATTTAAAGCTAAAAACCAAAGCTTCAACTGCGAATTAATCACTGACTTTGATGCCGACTTGAAACCGGTGGATGTAGCTCCTCAGGAGATTGGGCGAGTGCTCCTGAATCTTTATAACAATGCCTTCTACGCCGTTTCGGAGCGAGCCAAATTACACCCAGAGGACTATCAGCCAATGGTTCAGGTCAGTACCCAGCAGATTGGTCATGGCATCGAGTTTCGGGTTTCCGACAATGGTACGGGCATTCCTGAAACCGTAAAGGCTAAAATTTTTCAGCCCTTTTTCACCACCAAGCCCACGGGCGAGGGCACAGGATTGGGCCTCTCATTGAGTTATGACATTATCACCAAAGGGCATGGGGGAACGCTCACGGTGGAAAGCACTGAAGGCGAAGGGACAGAATTCATTATCACCTTACCGACGACGGTTTAATCAGTCTATTATGAAGCTGACCTTACTTTCTGTTTGGCTATATCTGGTTGTTATGCCTGCTTTTAGTCAGACTGTTTTTCGCATGGATAGCCTGCCTTCCAACGGTGTGGTACTGGATAAAAACTGGAAGTGGCATCTGGGCGATAACCCCAATTGGGCTAATCCTACTTTTGATGATTCCCGCTGGGATACGATCAACCCAACGCAGGATATAGCTTTGGTTCGCCAACTCCCCCAGCAAGGCATTGGCTGGCTACATATTCATCTGCATGTTGCACCCAGACTTCGGGGACAGTTGGTAGGAATACGTTTAGAGCAGGCCGGAGCAACCGAATTCTTTTTAAACGGGAAGCTCTTGCTCCGAAACGGAAAAATAAGTACCCACAAAGACATCCAAGCGGGCAGTATTTGGAGCGATCATACTAGTCAAACGATCCAACTTGAGGCTGATTCTGTGCAGTTTATTGCGATTCGCTATGCTTTTTCAAGAAATAAACTACCGATCAATCGGTATCATTTCGCCTTCTTCAACCTAAGGCTGCAGCCAATCGAAGTAGGAGAAAAAGGCGAATTAAAACAAAGGGTTGAAATCGTTATTGAGGCTGCTCTTTTTGGTGTGTTTCTGTTTTTAGGTCTTTTACAACTGTTGCTTTATGCGGTTTCGACGGTACAACGAACGGCTTTGTTTTTAGGCTTGTTTCTGGTCACCCAGAGTATTGTCCACTTCATGAATTTAGTACGTAATGGCGCTGACAGTTTCTTCTTTACATTAGTTGGAATTACCAATGTTCTTGCCGTTTTTGAGGCTATAACCATTGGTTTTATCGTAGCTATTACCATTTCTACTTTTTATTACCTGCTGGGTATTTATCAGTATTTTGGCCAGCCTAGAAAAACTACCTTTTGGGCAATTGCCTGCATCACGTTTACGACCATTCCGGGGGCGCTCTTTTTAAATTACCCGTATAATTTTCTTTCTCAGTTTATTCCGGGCCTTCTTATTCCCTTTGTTGATATTTTATGGATTGGGATTCTGGCGATCAAGCGAAAGCATCCGGGAGCTAAACTGTTTACCCTTGCTCACAGCCTTGTACTGCTTATTTTTATTAGCTGGACAGTAAGCGTGTTTTTGCCAAATGTTAGTCCATTTCTGTCAGAAAATGTACTTTACCTGTTCAGTATCAGTTTCCTGGCCCTAGCTCTGACTATTTCGCTATTGCTGGCTCAGGAACGGGCTGCTATTAATAAACTCCTTCGCCAACAACTCCTTGATCTGGAAGTGCTTTCCGGGAAAACGATTGCCCAGGAGCAGGAAAAACAACAGATATTATCAACTCAAAACGAACGACTCGAACAGCAGGTCGAAGTGCGCACTGCCGAATTAAATCAGTCGCTTACAGAATTAAAATCCACGCAGACCCAACTCATCCAGAAAGAGAAGCTCGCCAGTCTAGGAGAACTCACGGCGGGCATTGCCCATGAGATTCAAAACCCCTTGAACTTCGTTAACAACTTCTCGGAGGTATCCACCGAGTTGGTCAGCGAACTCCAGGAAGAAGAAACCAAGACTGATCGCGACACCGAACTGATTCAGGAACTGCTCAACGATCTCAGCAGCAATCTCCAAAAAATCAACCACCACGGCGGTCGAGCCAGTAGTATTGTCAAAGGCATGCTCGAACATTCCCGTACCGAATCCGGCGAGAAACGACCTACCGACATCAATGCGTTGGCGGATGAATACCTAAAGATTGCTTATCACGGTCTGAAAGCTAAAAACAAATCCTTCAACTGCGAGCTAGTCACCGACTTTGATCCCACATTGGGTCTAGTAGAGGTAGCTCCTCAAGAGATTGGGCGAGTGTTGCTGAATCTCTATAACAATGCCTTCTATGCCCTTTCGGAAAAGCAAAAAATCACCCCGACCAATTATCAGCCTACTGTCAGCATCAATACCCAACGGAGTGAATCAGGCATAGAAATTCGGGTAAAGGATAACGGAACTGGCATTCCTGAATCCGTAAAGGCTAAGATCTTCCAACCCTTCTTCACCACCAAACCCACGGGCGAAGGGACGGGATTAGGCTTGTCGCTGAGTTACGACATTATCACCAAAGGACACGGCGGAACGCTTACCGTGGAGAGCCAGCCAGGATCGGGAACCGAATTTATCATCCATCTGCCAACCAAAGGCTAACCGATTTAGGCACCAAAATTTGACAACGCATATCCACTGTCCCAAATGGGATAGTTTATGGCCCAAACGGGATAGCCTCCCCTGTTTGGGTTCTTTACTTTTGACTATCCAGTAAGTCATCGCCAATCAGCCTATTCTGTCATCCTCCTACCATGAAAACCTGTTACACCTTCCTCTTTTTTAACCTTTTATGGATAGTGCCCCGGCTGCTTTCGGCACAACCCATCACGTCTTCCCAAATCGACGCACTGGTGCAGCGTACCTTAACTACCTTCGATGTGCCGGGTATCGCGGTGGCTGTCATTAAAGATGGGAAGGTCGTCCACCTGAAAGGCTACGGGGTGCGCTCGCTTAAAACCCACCAGCCTGTCGATGAAAACACACTTTTTGGTATTGCATCCAACTCCAAAGCCTTCACGGCGGCAGCCCTGGGGATACTAATGGACGAAGGAAAACTAAACTGGGACGACAAGGTGATTGATTACATTCCCGAGTTCAGGATGTACAATCCCTACGTAACCGCCGAGTTCACCATTCGGGACTTGCTTACCCATCGCAGCGGTTTAGGTCTTGGCGCGGGAGATTTAACCCTTTTCCCCGATTCGAGCGATTTCACGCCCAAAGACATCATTCGGGCAGTTCGTTACCAAAAACAGATTTCGGGCTTTCGAACCAAATTTGATTACGATAACCTGCTTTACATTGTGGCGGGTGAGGTCATTGAGCGAGTGAGTGGCAAAAGCTGGCCTGAATTCGTGGAAGAGCGGATTATGAAGCCGTTACAAATGAATCACAGCGCAGGTTCGTTCCAACGCTTGGCAGACAAAAGTAACGTCATTGATGCCCACGCACCCGTCAACGGCAAGGTACAGGTGATCAGTCGCTATGCATTCACAATGGGATTTTCGGCAGGCGGCATTAATTCCAGCGTGGCCGATATGAGCCAGTGGGTCATTGCCCAACTCAATAAAGGCAAGTACGGTCCTGGCTTGGGTAAACAACTCTTTAGCGCAAAAGCGCATACGGACATGTGGAGCCCGCAAACTATTTTGCCCGTCAGCCCTACCCCTATCCTTCCCTATAACACGCATTTTTCTGCCTATGGCCTGGGTTGGGGACTGAGCGATGTAAAAGGCTATAAACAGGTAACGCATACGGGCGGGCTACCGGGAAATCTAACGCAGGTTACACTCCTGCCCGAACTCCAGCTCGGTATTCTTGTCTTTACCAATCAGCAATCGGGTGCTGCGTTCAGCGCAGTGACCAACACCATCAAAGACAGCTATATGGGTATTTCCAATACCGACTGGGTCGCCCAGTTTAGCAGTCGGGCAACTAAAGCACAGACCCAGGGGGATAGCATCACCAATACCGTCTGGACTGCCGTTACGGATTTACAAAAAACGAATACGAAGCCAGTCAATTTTTCAGCCTATGCCGGCACCTACCGCGACCCCTGGTTTGGCGATGTGGTATTGAGTCAGGCGGGTGGTAAACTGACTTTCCGGTCGGTACGATCGCCAAAACTTACGGGTGAAGTATTCGCGTATAAGGGTAATACGTTCGTCGTAAAATGGAACGACCGCAGTCTGGATGCCGATGCCTATCTGACGTTTACGCTGGATGACAATCAGAAACCGACCTCGATCAAAATGAAAGCCATCTCGCCCCTCACCGACTTCAGTTTCGATTTTCATGACCTTGATTTACAACGAGTAAAGTAAATTGATATCCTATGCCTCCCTTATCGACCACATCTGTCGCTGGTACTGCTGTGTACCAGCCTGTTGCTCAAACTGAACGCATCCAAACCCTCGACATCCTGCGGGGGGTAGCCTTGCTGGGTATTCTCATCATGAATATCTGGACATTCGGACTAAGCTCGCAGCAATTTGTACGTGGGCTACATGGTGTCAATTATTGGCTCTTTATCGTTATTGATACCCTGTTCGCCGGTAAAATGCGAGCCTTGTTCTCCATGTTATTCGGAGCGGGAGTTGTCCTGTTTCTGATGAAAAAACAGCAACCCGGTCAACTAAACCCCATCGAACTGTTTGTTCGGCGGCAATTGTGGCTGATGGTGTTTGGCGTAATCAACGCTTATATTTTGATCTGGCAGTGGGACATTCTGTTTCATTACGGCATTGTGGGTATCCTGCTGTTTTCGTTCCGGCAGGTTTCGCCCAGAACATTACTGGTGGCAGCTATAGCTGTTGGACTCATTTACAGCGGCAAAAACTACTGGACTTTTGCCGAGCAAAAGACCAAATACGAAAAATACCAGACGGCTATCGCCATTGAGAAGAAGAAGGCCAAACTAACCGCGACGGCGGACCGCGACGCGCAGAAAGACGACAAGGTGGCCTGGGAAGAGTTGCGAAAGAGTTATCAGTATGATTCTAAAGCGGAGAAGGCCGAAATCGCAGCCATGCGCTCCGACTACGCGACGGTATGGGGGTATCGTATTCCCAAAATTCAGAAAATTCAGGCGAACGGCTTCTACCAAATCTGGCTCTGGGACATCGCGTCGATGATGCTATTAGGTATGGCTCTCTTTAAATGGGGCTTTTTTACCAACCAGTTGACAACCCGCCAGTACGCCCTGCTGGCAGTTGGTTGTCTGCTGATCGGACAGGCGATGGCCTGGGGTTCGCTGTCCTCGTATGAGCTTCGCTATACTGACTTTACCCGGTATGTCAGCACCAATGTCCTGCCTGTTTACGGGGTTCTGATGCCCTTTGAGCGGGCGTTTACGGCAGTGGGTTGGGCCAGTCTGGTCGTGTGGATGTACCGCATGGGTATACTTGGCTGGCTCTGGCAGGGACTACGTTCGGTAGGTCAAATGGCGTTTACCAACTACCTCATGCAGTCGGTGATGGGGACGCTGTTTTTCAACGGTTACGGCCTGGGTTATTTCGGGAGTCTGCAATTCTATCAACTCTATTTCGTAGTCGCCGAAATCTGGCTTATTCAGATCGTATTCAGCGTGGTCTGGCTGAAATACTTCCGTTTTGGTCCGCTCGAATGGCTCTGGCGCAGCCTAACCTACGGAAAACGCCAGCCGATGTCACTAACCCCGGCCGCTCCCTCATCTGCAACATCTATTCTCGCCTAACCTTCCTCTTTTTACCAATCTGACTATGGAAACATACACAAGCCTGTCGGGTTTACCAGAAGCCATTGCAACAGGCAATACTACTGACTATCAGGACTCTGGCAAACTCTCTACGCCACGACCCGTTGCCAAAGCCAATCGAATTCAAACCATCGATCTGATTCGGGGTTTTGCCCTGCTGGGGATTTTATTAATGAATATTCCGGGTTTTGGTTTGGGTATGCTATTCTCGACCTTCTACGAATTTGTTCGTCGGGGAGCGGGACCTGATTTTTATACCTGGACTGTCGTATCCACTGGTTTCAGCGGAACCATGCGTGGGCTGTTCTCGATGTTGTTTGGAGCAGGCATGCTGCTGTTCACGATAAATAAATCGGCAGATACAGATGCCACTACTGTTGCCGGGTACTATTACCGTCGGCTACTCTGGTTGATTTTATTTGGTGTCTTCAACGCCTATATCCTGCTCTGGGATGGTGATATTCTGTTTCAGTACGGGCTTTGTGGATTGGTGCTGTATGTGTTTCGTCGGGCCAAACCCATCTGGCTTATTGGCTTGGCACTGCTCTGTGTAGGTATCAATCTTATTCGCCCTGCGGTGTCCTACAGCGAGATACGGGCCAATCGGGCAAGTTATCTGGAAGCGATTCAGCTCGAAAAAGCCCACCAAAAGCCCAGCGAAAAACAGACGGCGGCTAAAGCGGCCTGGGAGAAATATACAAAATCGTTTCAGAAAGATGCCAGGCAAGAAGCGGAGGAGTTAAAGGCCATGCGAGGCACCTACAGCACAGCCTTCGTCCACCGGATTCCTGAAAACAGCTTCTACGAATCGAACTTTGTGTACTTCAACAGCTGGGATTGTTTGCTGATGATGTTTCTGGGCATGGCCCTACTGAAATGGGGCTTCTTTTCTAACCAACTACCCACCTCGACTTACGCACTGACCCTGCTGGTCGGATATGGGTTGGGCTTACCGATCAGTTGGGTTTATGTACAGGGGCGGATCGACCTGCTTCAGCATATTGACGTATTTGTAGACAGCTACCGGGTGAACCCGGCGCAGGTGTATGATCTGCGTCGGATTCTGCTGGCCTTAGGTCATGCCAGTCTACTAATTTTAGTTTACCGGGCCAACATCGTGCCCTGGCTCATGAAGGCCCTGACCGCCGTTGGCCAGATGGCCTTCACCAATTACCTGATGCAGTCGATTATCTGTACGCTGTTCTTCAACGGCTACGGACTGGGCTATTTCGGCAAACTGGCTTACCATGAACTGTTTTATCTGGTAGCCGGGGTGTGGCTGTTTCAACTGATTGCATCGCCCATCTGGCTGCATTATTTCCGATTCGGTCCATTCGAATGGCTCTGGCGCAGTCTGACGTACTGGCAAGCCCAGCCCATGCGCCGTGTGTCGACCCGTTTTTGACTAACTCTCACTATACCTTCCATGCAAACACAACCCCTTATGGTAGCACTGCTACTACCTGTCCTGGCTTTTGCGCAACCGAAATCGAAGAAATTACCTGCTCTCGATCCCGATAAGCAAGCTATCCTCACTGATTTAGACAGGCAATTCTCTAAGTATGCAGCCATCTCCAGGCAGATATGGGATTTTGCGGAAGTGGGTTTTCATGAAAACAAAAGCTCTGCCTTATTACAGGATGAGCTAAAAAAAGCCGGATTCGATGTTAAGACGGAGGTAGCCGGTATGCCTACGGCTTTTGTCGCTACGTTTGGCTCAGGAAAGCCTGTGATTGGCATTTTGGCGGAATTCGATGCTTTACCCGGTTTAGCTACCGACGCTAAGCCCGAGTTTACACCGATTTCAGGACAAAAATATGGGCATGGTTGCGGGCATAATCTCTTTGGAACGGCTTCACTGGCAGCTGCCATCGAACTAAAAGAATGGCTGAAAAAGGAGGGGCGTTCGGGAACGGTCAGGCTCTATGGCTGTCCTGCCGAAGAGAACGGCGAGGGGAAAGTCTATATGGTACGTGAGGGTTTGTTTAACGATGTCGACGTGGCCCTGCATTGGCATCCCACCAGTGTTAATAGTGCCGATCCCTATTCTACATTAGCCCTGATTGCGGCCCGCGTCAGATTTAAAGGCATTGCCGCTCATGCTGCGGCTGCACCTGAGCGGGGCCGGTCGGCATTGGATGGGGTAGAAGCCATGAATTATATGGTTAATCTAATGCGCGAACACATACCCTCCGATGCCCGTGTCCATTACGTCATCACGAAAGGTGGCGAAGCTCCCAATGTAGTTCCTGCTTTCGCCGAAGTCTATTATTATGCTCGTCACAAAGACCGGGAGATATTGAGAAGCATCTGGAAACGGATTGAAAATGCCGCCGAGGGAGCCGCCAAAGGCACCGGAACTCAGGTAGATATTGAGATCGAAGGGGGTGTCTTTAATATGTTGCCCAACGTAACGTTATCTGAATCGGTTTACCAAAATCTGAAAACCGTAGGTGGTATTCACTACACGCCTGACGAAGCGGACTTTGCCCAAAAAATGGCGAACAGCTTGCAGTCAAAAGTAGCCATAAGCGATGCGGAACAAGTCAGCGCGTTTGACCCTTCCTCAGCAATGGCAGCCGATAATAGCTCTACAGATGTTGGGGATGTAAGCTGGGCTGTACCAACCGCCGGATTTGGCACGGCGACCTGGGTGCCGGGTACTTCGCCCCATAGTTGGCAGTCCACGGCAGCAAGCGGCATGAGCATCGGTCAGAAAGGGATGCTCGTAGCGGCAAAAACCATGGCCCTGACAGCCTTGGATTTATATAAAACTCCAGCTCTTATTGAAAAAGCCCGTAAGGAATGGGTAGATCGGCGAGGAGCTAATTTCAACTACGAGTCCTTTATCGGAAATCGTAAACCACCGGTAGATTAGCCAAATGTAAGTATGTCCAATGTATCAGAAATTGCTCAAAACTAATTCCATCCTTCTTGACTTAGTACCATGAAAACTAGCTTGTACCTACTGCTCATCAGCCTTGTACTGACCACCTTTTCGGCTTCGGCCCAGAAACGCAAATCCGTTCCGGCGGATCGCTTTGCCGGATTAGACACTGCTTTCGCACGCGTTCTCACCGACTGGAAAGCCGTCGGGTTTGCAGTCGCCGTGGTCGAGAAAGGCAAGGTCGTTTATGCCAAAGGCTTCGGCTACCGCGATCTGGACAAAAAACTACCCGTTACGCCCAACACGCTGTTTGCCATTGGCTCCTGTACCAAAGCCTTTACGTCATCACTGATCGGGTTGCTCCAGAAAGACGACAAACTCGACCTCGACGAACCCGTCACGAAGTACCTGCCTAATCTGAAGTTTTTTAGTAATGACCTGACCAACAGCATTACCCTCCGCGACATGATGTGCCATCGAACAGGCTTGCCTCGTCATGATTTGTCATGGTATCTGAATCCCACCTCACGCGATAGTTTGGTAAGTCGATTGGCGTATCTGGAGCCATCTCTGCCACTTCGCCAACGTTTTCAGTATAATAACCTCATGTTTGTTACCCAGGGCGTAGTTATTGAAAAATTATCGGGGAAGCCCTGGGAATCCAATGTGCGTGAACGACTGCTGGAGCCGCTGGGCATGAATAGCACCGTATTCTCGGTGACGGACATGACCAAAAACACCGATGCTTCTCTCGGATATGAGGTGATGAAGGATAGTCTAGTCCGAAAAATGGCCTATTACAACATCGACGCGATGGGGCCTGCCGGTAGCATCAACAGCAATGTGCTGGACATGGCCAAGTGGCTAAGTATCTGGACGAACGGCGGCAAGTTGGGCCGTAAAGAAATTTTGCCAGCCGCTTATGTAAATGAAGCGATGAGCTCGCAAATGGCTATTATCGGTGGTTTGCCGAGGAAAGAAATTTCGGGTAATTATTTTTCCAGTTACGGCTTCGGCTGGGGGATTTCTTCCTACAAAGGACATTATCGGGTAGAACATAGTGGAGGAATTGATGGCTTTACATCCTCCACCTCCTTTTTTCCCGCCGACAGCATAGGGATTATTGTATTGTCTAATCAGGATGGTTCGTCGATGCCGCCCATTGTTCGCAATTTCCTAGCCGACCGAGTGTTGGGATTACCTTCTTTTGATTGGAATAAATTCATATTGACGGATGTCAACAAAGCAAAAGCAGCAGAGAAAGAAGCAGCGAAAAAAGCCGTAAGCAACCGGAAAGTCGGCACAAAACGTTCGCACCCATTGGCTGATTATGCTGGAATATACACGAATCCAGGCTATGGAAACTATGCCGTTATTGCCAAAGGCGATTCGTTGTTTTTGCAGACACAGACCCAAAAATGGTGGCTTTCCCATTACCATTACGACATTTTTGACGTCTTTGATACAAGAAGAGGTATTGATACGACGGATAAAGTCCCTTTCCGATTTCAGTTCACAACTGGTTTGACTGGCGACATTGATGGCATCTCCATTACCGGTTTTGAGCCGTCGATCAATAAGCCCTTGGTATTCAGCCGGTACGTACCTGCCAAACAAATAAGCGCGGGCGAGCTAAAAAAATATGTGGGTGAGTATGAGCTAGGCGGGGTTACCATATCAACTGCGCTTCGGAACGACCAAGCCCTCTTTCTGATAGTACCCGGTCAGCCAGAACATGAGTTGGCTTATACCGGCAACCATACGTTTGCGATCAAAAAACTAAGCGGTTATTCAGTTCAGTTCGACACCAACGACAAAGGGGAAATCATTGCCATGACGGCCATACAACCCAATGGCAATTTTAAAGCAACCCGAAAAGCTGCTACGCCAACCACTGAAGCAAAAAACTAACCATGAAAAAATACCTACTTCTTTCCGTTCTGGGTCTCCTGACAGGACGTAGCCTGCCCGTATTTGCCCAATCACCCAATTTGACGACTAAAGTAGACTCCCTCTTTGCTACCTGGAGTAAGTCTGACTCACCGGGCTGTGCCTGTGGAGTAATCAAAGATCAAAAACTGATTTATACCAAAGGCTATGGCATGGCTGATCTGGAACACGATGCCCCCATTACATCCCAATCGGTTTTTTATATTGCTTCTACCTCCAAACAGTTCACGGCAGCCAGTATTGCGTTGTTAGCGATCGATAAAAAGCTATCGCTCGATGATGACATTCGCACGTATATCCCTGAAATGCCCAGTTATGGCAAACCGATTCGGATTAACAACTTACTTCATCATACCAGCGGCTTACGAGATCATTTTGATGTAATGAGCCTGGCGGGTTGGTATGAGTCGGATTATGTCAACAATGAGATGTCCCTTCAGTTGATGGCCCAACAGCGTGCGCTGAATTTTGAGACAGGAACCAAGTACGAATACAGCAACACCAATTATATGCTGCTGGCCGAAATCGTACGGAGGGTTTCCGGCAAATCGTTGCGGTTATTCGCGCAGGAACGACTCTTTGCTCCTCTGGGCATGAACCATACGCATTTCGATGATGACTATCGTCAGGTGGTTAAACAGCGCGTCATTAGTTACGATCCAGTCAAAGGCAATAGCTACGTTCAGTTGCTGAAGGATTTTGATTTACACGGCGATGGAAACTTGCTCACGACCGTAGAGGATTTGTACCGATGGGATGCTAATTTTTATACTGGCAAAGTGGGCGGGAAAGAGCTTACAAAACTGCTGTTAACAAAAGGCGTATTGGCCAACGGGGACACGATTCCGTATGCGTTGGGCCTGTCGCATGGGAAATACAAGGGCTTGCCGACGGTGTCCCACACGGGAGGCTTTAAGGGATTCCGAACCCAACTGATCCGCTTTCCGCAGCAGCAATTTTCAGTAGTTGTACTGTGTAATCTGGGTTCATTAAACCCCTCCGCCTTAGCCAATAAAGTAGCTGACATTTATCTGTCCAGCTATTTCACCCAGGCCAAGGTCGAGCAACCCAAACAGACCGCCAGTACAAAACCATATCCCTTTGTCCCCGCTACGTTTGACCCCTATGTGGGTCAGTATGAACTGTCTTCCGATTTTATTATCTCTTTCAAACGAGACGGCGATCGCTATTATTCGCAGGCAACTGGGCAGCCCGAATTTGAGATTTTCCCAACCTCCGATACTACCTTCTCCGTAAAAGCCTTCGAGGCAAGCCTTACCTTTCATCGACAACCCGACGGGAAAGTCAATAAGGTTACGCTGCATCAGAATGGCAATCATCCGGCCAATCGGGTTGCCACAGTTGTTCCCTATTCCATTCCGCCCGAGCAACTGACCCAGTATGCAGGTACGTACACCAGCGCTGAGCTAAATGCCAGTTATTCATTGGTGGTAGAAAAAGATACCCTACATGTGCGTCATAGTCGCCTGGGTGATATGGGGAGCTGCAAACCAACATCAAAAGACAAATTCAACTGGAATGGCGATAAAATCGATTTTGTACGATCGGCCGATGGTCAATTAACTGGCTTTCGCATTGCCCACTGGCGAATTCGTGATGTATGGTTTGAAAAGCGCTGAGTCAGCATTGACTTGACCACGCCTTTCCTCTTTTAAATCTATCCACCCATTTAACCAATGACAATCAAGAAACGAACCTGGAAACCCTGGGTATTCCGCTCGTTAGCCGTGCTGCTGCTGGCGGGTTCTATCTGGATTATTAATCTCATCTGGTTTCGCCCTTTCAGCATTCGGCACTTCTACGACCGCGTATTCATTTCTGTCATGTTGCGCAGCCCGGAAATGATTACCTATCTGGGCCTCCCCATATTGTACGATTGGACTAAAGATCAATGGGATGACCTGTCGGATGCCCAGCAATGGCATAATTTCGAGTTGCTTAAAGACGATTACCAAACGCTCAAAAGCTATGATTTCGAGAGTCAGTCGACTGAAAATAAGCTGAATACCAAAATTCTGGACTGGTATCTGGAAAGTAACGTCGGTAGTGAGGCATTCTTCTATTACAACTACCCGCTTAACCAGATGGACGGGGCTCAACTGAAAGTTGTCGATCTGCTTCTGAACAAGCATCAGCTACGAAACAAAAGCGATATGGATGCCTACATCACCCGGCTTACGGGTATCGCCACCAAGTTCGATCAGGTGCTGGAAGGGCTCCAGATCAGGGAGCGAAAAGGCATCGTACCGCCGAAGATTATTGTCCAGCGGGTGCTGGAACAGATGAAAGCCTTTGTCAATGGAGGAGTTAGTAAGAATATCCTTTATACCAATTTCTGCCAGAAAATAGCGAGTATCAAGGATCTGCCGGCCGACGACAAAAAGGATTATTCGAACCGGGTAGCCGAAGCTATTCGAACATCCGTTTTTGGTGCTTATCAAAAACTAATCGCCCATAACCAGGCATTGTATGCCCGTGCTGCTCCCGACGAGGGCGCTTGGAAACATCCTCATGGAGATGCCTTTTACAGCCATCAGTTAAGGGTACATACCACAACCAATCTAAGTTCAGAAGAAATTCACCAGATTGGCCTACAGGAAGTTAACCGGATTTCACAGGAAATGTGGAGCATTTTAAGAACCCAGGGTTACGCCGATACAAGCCAGTCTATTGGAAAAGTTATGCAGGGCTTAACGAAACAAGAACGCTTTCTGTATCCAGAAACGCCTGCCGGAAAAGCGCTGATTCTAGCTGAATACAAACGCATCATCGACGAAGCCAGTAAGCGGGTAAATGTAGCCTTTGCCCTACGCCCCAAGGCCAGCATTACTGTAGAGCCGGTTCCCGTGTTTCAGCAAGCCAGTACACCTCTTGGCAAGTATGATTTACCCGCTCTGGATGGATCGAAAGGGGGAGTTTTTGTGGCGAATCTGCGAGCATCGTCCGATCACCCGAAGTTTGCCATGAAGACGCTGGCGTATCATGAAGCCATACCCGGCCATCATTTTCAATTGGGTATTCAGACCGAGTTAAAAGGACTCCCCATTTTCCGCACGGTCATTCCCTTTACCGCTTACCTCGAAGGATGGGCGCTATACACCGAGCAGTTGGCTTACGAACTGGGCTTTTACAAAAATGATCCATTCGGTAATCTGGGCCGCTTACAGTCCGAACTATTTCGGGCCGTTCGACTGGTGGTCGATACGGGTATTCACCACAAAAAATGGACGCGCGAAAAAGCCATCGATTATATGACCTCCCATACCGGTATGTCCAGTGGCGAGGTAACGATCGAAGTCGAACGATATATGGTCTGGCCGGGGCAGGCCTGCGCGTATAAGATTGGGATGATGAAGATTCTGGAGCTGCGCGAAAAAGCCAGACAGGTGCTCGGTTCCCGATTCGATTTAAAACAGTTTCATCAGGCCGTACTGGCCAATGGCTCCGTACCACTGCCCATTCTGGAAGAGATTGTAAATACCTATATTCAGCAGTCGAAGCCTTGATTCAAAACCAGAAACGTTCACCTTACTCCACAATAACGATGTATAAATCTCTTACCTTCCTCCTTATTAGCTGGCTAGTCGGCTGTTTAATCACCTTTGCCCAGCCTCAAACCGACACGCAACTCTCGACCCAGTTCGACAAGTTGCTGGCCGAACAATTCAAACCTGACAGTTCCGGTTGTACTGCCCTGGTAGCCCGCAAAGGGAAGGTTATTTACCAGAAAGCCTTTGGTATGGCCAATATCGAACTAAACGTACCGATGCGGCCCGACCATGTCTTTCGCATTGGCTCCATCACCAAGCAGTTTACCGCTGTCGCCATTCTGCAACTGATGGAGCAGGGCAAACTCTCCCTCCAGGACGAGATCACCCGTTTCATTCCAGACTACCCGACGCAGGGCAAGAAAATTACGGTCGAGCATCTGCTCACCCATACCTCGGGAATTAAAAGCTATACGGACATGAAGGAGTTTGAAACCATTATGAAAAATGACATGACCCCGACGGAGTTGATCGATTTCTTCAAAAATCAGCCGATGGAATTTGAGCCGGGTACCCAGTGGAAGTATTGCAACTCCGGGTATTTTCTGCTGGGCTACATCATCGAAAAAGTGTCGGGCAAACCCTATCCGCAATACCTTGATGACGTATTTTTCAAGCCACTCGGTATGACCAGCTCCTACTACGGCGACAACGCGAAACTTATCAAAAACCGGGCATCTGGCTATCAGGCAGGCAAGGATGGCGTCGACAATGCAAGCTACTTAAGTATGACGCAACCCTACGCAGCAGGCGCTATAGTGTCGACGGTTGGTGACCTCTGGAAATGGCACCAGGCGGTGCATAGTTACAAGCTGGTCAAAAAAGAAACGCTCGACAAAGCGTTTACCCGCTATAAACTACGTGATGGCAAACTAACCGATTACGGCTACGGATGGGGTTTGGGCACTATAAAGGGCAGCCCGACAATTGCGCATAACGGAGGAATCAACGGTTTTTTAACCAGTGGTACGTACCTGCCCCGGGAGGATGTATTTGTAGCTGTTTTTTCGAATTCGACAGCTAAAGATCCTGGTGAGATAGCCGAACGAATCGCTGCGTTAGCGTTGGGGAAACCGTTTCCGGCTGAAAGGAAGGTAGCTAGTAACGTGCTGGACGACTATGTGGGCGTGTACGAAGGGCCGTTTGGCGCTAACCCCAAGACTACGTTTACCATCACCAAAGAAGATAACCAACTGTTTGAGGAACTGACGGGCGGCATAAAAATGCCTATTTACCCGGAAACCGAAACGAAGTTCTTTTTCAAAGCGATGGATAGCCAGCTCGAATTTATCCGGGATGCATCGGGTAAGGTTGTGAAGCGAACGCTAACTTATGGTGGACAACTATCAGAAGCGAAAAAGATCAAGTAGTTAGTTCTATAGTTAACTATAGCTCACCCATGCAAACCCTGAAAACCGTTCGATTTCCCATGCCTACAGCGGGTAGCAAACACGTTGGGGATCAATTGCTCCTGCTATCTCAGAAAAAACTTAGAACGGCCCTATTCACCCAGGAGGCCGTACTGAAACATCTGGAAGAACGGGAGCAGGTACCCATTAATAGAAAGTAATTTACCACTATGATAACTCGCCGTGATGTAATCAAATCCAGTGTGGCCGCTACGGCCAGTGTACTGGGCATGCCCATGATCAATAAAGGATGGTTCCGGCTGTTTGCCCATTCCCCACAGCAGTATTCCGAACGAGCCATCCGACTGGTGGAGGAATCGACCGTAATCGACCTGCTGAATCAGTTTAGAGGGTATTTAAAAACACCCGCCGAACTGGGTAATCGCTGGCTCTCTAAGCCCGGTGCTTTTACGGAAGCCGATGCCCGAACGTATCTGGAATCGGGGATAAACGTATTTGCTCTGGGACATGGGGCCAAAGACTACGAAACGGGCCTTCAGTTCTTCGCCCGCTGGAACGGGTTCATTGCCGGATACCCGCAGTGGCTGCTGCGCATTGATTCGGCAAAATCGCTGGACCAGATTAACACGACCCATAAGATTGGCATCTTACTCAGTTTACAAACGTCGAGTCATTTTCGGTCGCCCGACGACGTCGACACCTTTCTGGGACTAGGCCAGCGGATTTCGCAACTGACCTACAGCGAGGCCAACCTGATTGGCAGTGGTTTTTTTGAACCACGCGACGGTGGGCTTACAGACTTTGGGGTAAGCATTGTTGAGCGCATGAACAAAGTGGGCATGGGTATCGATATCTCTCACTGTGGCGACCAGACAACCCTGGATGCACTGGAGCTATCTAAACAGCCTGTGCTTATTACCCACGCGGGCTGTCGGGCACTGGTTCCAAAATCCGCTCGTGCCAAAACCGATGAGATGATTCGCAAACTAGCCGCCAAAGGGGGTGTAATGGGGATTCCCTTTCTCCGATTTATGGTGCATGATCAGGAACCCGTAACGATAGAACACCTGCTGAACCACTTCGATCACGTGGCCCGACTGGTCGGTGTGGAGCACGTAGGCATGGGCAGCGATCAGGCACTGGATACCGACGACGAGTATCCGGAGGAGAATAAAGCCGTGGTTGCTCACATAAAAGGCCTCGACAAACGGGATCGCTACAGTCTACACCTAAGCGATAAGGGCCAGATTGGCATCGAGGCTGTAGACCACCCCAAACGGGTCTATGATCTTACTGAAGGACTAATCCGGCGCAAGTACAGTGATGCCAATATCCGGCTTATGCTGGGCGAAAATGCTAAACGAATACTGACGACCATCTGGTCGGTTTAGTAAGCTAATCCTTTATCGTCGTCTTTCTTTTTCAAGGCGATCAATGCTCAACTCGACTTCATTAAAGATGCATCAGATAACCTATGCAAACCAGACAACGGAAGCGAAGAAAACAAAATAGTGTATCTTTCTAATCATCAGCCCAATAGTTAATATAACCCTACTCATCTCCCAACTACATACACCATGTTAACCGTACAAAAAAGCATACTCGTCTGCCTAAGCTGGCTTCTATTCCAGACGTATGGGACCGCTCAGGCGCAGGGGACGCGCCTGTTAAGACAACCTACCATCAGTGCCACACAAATTGCGTTTGAATACGGTGGAGATATCTGGGTAACGCCTAAAAGTGGTGGCGATGCCAGACGAATAACCAGCACACCCGCTACGGAAGAAAATCCCCACTTTTCGCCGGATGGTCAATGGCTTGCCTTTAGTTCAAACCGGTCGGGTACGGCCCAGGTGTATATCGTATCCGCCCAGGGAGGCAGCCCTACCCGGCTTACCTGGTACCCGGCAGCATCGTATCCGCGTGGCTGGACATCAGATGGCAAACAGGTCCTCTACGCATCCAGCCGGGAGACTGCGCCTACGGGCTACAATCGAATGTGGACCGTTTCGGTTAACGGTGGCCCATCTGCCCTATTACCCGCTCCGTGGGGATTCGATGGTCGGTATGCGCCCGACGGTACTAAGCTAATTGTTGACCGGGTAAGCCGCTGGGATAGCGAATGGCGGCATTATCGGGGAGGGCAGAATACGCCCCTTCAGGTATTGGATCTGAAGACATTAGCCGAACAATCCATACCTACCGAAGGAAGTATTGACATTCATCCGATTTGGTTGAACGATGAGATCTATTTCCTCTCCGACCGTGACTTTATCATGAACGTGTGGGCGTATAATCCCGCTACATCCGCCGTGCGTCAGGTAACCAAGCTAACCAACGGTGACATCAAGTGGCTGGAAGGCAACGGCAACGAATTAGTGTATGAACACAATGGATATTTGCACCTGCTCGACCCCAAAACGGGGAAAAGCAATCAACTGGCTATTTCCGTAATCGGCGATTTCCCCTGGACCGAAACGCATTCCGAAGCGGTGACAAAATCAGCTTCGAATGCGTCTCTGTCACCAACGGGCAAACGTATTTTACTGGAAGCCAGGGGCGATATATTTACAGTACCCGTTGAAAACGGCGATCCCAGAAACCTGACCCGAAGCTCGGGTGCCGCCGACCGTAGACCCGTCTGGTCGCCCGATGGCAAATCCATTGCCTGGTTTTCGGATAAAGACGGGCAGGGTTATGCACTCTATGTTGCCGATCAGGAAGGCGTCAAAGAGGCCAAAAAGATTTCTATCGGTGAGAGTAAACTGGGCTGGAATCCAACCTGGTCGCCCAATGGTAAGTTTATTGCGTTCACCGATAATGCGGTACGAGTCAAGATACTCGACTTATCGACGAGTGCCATTATGACGATCGATACCGGTGGCAGTAACTTGGACCGGGATAACATGGGGCTGACCTGGGCGCCCGATAGCAAATGGCTGGCCTATGCTAAATCCGCTTCCAATAATTTCAGAAGTATTATGGTCTGGTCGGCAGACAGTAAAAAAACGCGGCCATTGAGTGATCCTATGGCCGATGCCATGTCGCCAGCCTGGGATTTGAACGGGCGCTACCTCTATTTTTTGGCTAGCACAAACACGGCCCTGGGTTCTGGCTGGGCCAATACCAGTTCGCAGCAGGCCAAACCAACCTTTGGCGCTTACATTACCCTGCTACGCCAGGATGAACCCAATCCGTTTCCGCTTAAAACCGATGAAGAGCCCGATAGCACCAGTAAGCCCGCTCTGCTTAGCCAATCTATAGAGACCGGCAAGCCCAAAACGCCTAAAAAGCCTGCGGCAAAGGACTCAACAGCGCTTAAAGCCAAAGACGTACGGATCGACTGGAAGTATCTGGATCGGCGAATCATTGCCATGCCAATTCCGGTTGGTAGCTATGATGCGTTACTGGCAGGGCCTAAAGGAACGCTGCTTATTTCCACAGGCAAATCGCTCAGCAAATACACCGTTGCCGACAAGAAGCTGGATGACCTGGTAAAAGCGGGCTCTGACTATGCTGTATCGGCTAATGGTGAAAAGCTGCTGTTTAAAGCGGGTACAAACTGGCGGGTCGTGTCGACGACGAAACCGCCAAGTACCACGGAGGGAACGGTGGCCATGAACCTACAGATGGAACTGAACCGGCTTGACGAGTGGAAACAAATCTTCACGGAGGCATGGCGGTACCAGCGCGACTATTTTTATGACCGAAACATGCACGGCAGAGACTGGCAGGCCGTCTGGAACGACTATTCACCGTTAATTCCTTATATCCGACATCGCGCTGATCTGACGTATCTGCTCGACCAACTAGGTGGCGAAACATCAGTAGGACATAGTTTTGTGTTTGGGGGTAATTATCCAGACCTGGACACCTCACGGGTTGGCGTACTGGGTGCCGATCTGATTGCCCTGGAGGGTCGCTGGAAGATCAAACGCATTTATACCACCGAAAGCTGGAACCCCGGCCTGGTAGCCCCGCTGGCTCAGCCAAACCTGAAAGTAGAAGAAGGCCACTATATTCTGGCGGTCAATGGACAACCCCTGACGGCCGATAAAGATCCGTATGAACTGCTGAACGGAACGGCTAATTTACAGACCATCCTGACGGTGAATACCAAGCCAACGCCCGAGGGGGCCTGGACGATCCGGGTGCAACCTACCACCCGGGAAAATGCCCTGCGGCAGCTTGCCTGGATCGAAGATAACCGGCGGAAAGTGGATGAATTATCCAAAGGGAAATTAGGCTACGTCTGGGTGCCCAATACGTCCGGAGCGGGCTTCAACAGCTTCAACCGCTATTATTTTGCTCAACAGGATAAGGAGGGGGCTGTCATTGATGAACGCTTCAACGGCGGTGGACTACTGGATGATTATATGGTTGATTTAATGGTACGTCGGCTACGGGCCTCCATCACGAATGAGGTCCCTGCCGGGAAAGCCATGCGGTTACCCGCCGGTATACTTGGCCCCAAAGTACTGTTGGTCAATGAACTGGCCGGCTCGGGTGGTGATTTCTTCCCCTGGATCTTCCGTCAACAGAAGGTAGGTCCACTCATCGGCACGCGTACCTGGGGTGGTCTGGTGAAATCGTCGGTTCACTACTCGTTTGTGGATGGCGGCTCTATGACGGCGCCCGACAACGCCATTTTTGATCCGATGGCGAAAAAATGGGTTGCGGAGAACACGGGAGTATCACCTGATATTGAGCAGAAAATTTCCGCCATCGCCGTCTCGAAAGGTCAGGATCTGCAACTCGAAAAAGCCGTTGACGAAGCGCTGAAATTACTACAGAAAGAACCCTGGCCGTCCGTCGTCAATCCACCCTACTCTACCCCTGCCAAGAAGCCATAAACTTATTCATACGCCTTTCTATGAATTCCAAAATACTCGCCCTCCTTAGTCTTGTTTTTTCATTCTCGCTGAACTGTCTGGGGCAAAATCGACCTTCTTCATCAACCACTTATGATGTACTCATTCGTAACGGGCTGATTTACGATGGTTCGGGCCAGAAACCCTACCGGGGTGATGTGGGCATCCGCGCCGACCGTGTCGTGGCTATTGGAAAATTGACTAGCGCCAAAGCTACTACTGTCATCGACGCCAATGGTATGGCTGTGGCACCCGGATTTATTAATGTGCTCTCCCACGCAGGGTTATCGCTACTAAAAGATGGGCGATCCATGAGTGATCTAAAGCAGGGAGTAACCACTGAAGTGTTCGGCGAAATATCCTGGGGACCATTCCGCCCCAACAACATACCCTTCCTGCAAAGTAGTTGGTTCAAGGAGTTTGGCCTAACGTGCGACTGGACAACCCTGGCGGAGTTTATGCACAAACTCGAACGTAAAGGCGTAACACCAAACTTTGCTTCCTATGTGGGTGCGGGCGAGGTGCGGATGATGGTTCTGGGTGAAAACGACGTAAAACCTAATCCAGCCCAACTGGTGCAAATGCAGACGCTGGTCCGGGAAGCGATGGAAGGTGGCGCGTTGGGCGTAACAACCATGCTTATCTATCCACCCAATACCTTTGCCGATACCGACGAACTGATTGCCTTGTGCCGCGAAGCCGCCCGGTATAAAGGCCGCTATATTGTGCATATGCGTAGCGAAGGTGACCGACTCGAAGAAGGTATTGAGGAGCTGATTCGGATTGGGAAGGAAGCGAAGTTACCCGTCGAACTGTATCACTTCAAAGCCAGTGGAGTACGAAACTGGCCCAAAGTCGATAAGGCCATTGCGCTCATTGAGCAGGCCCGAAAACAGGGGCAGGATGTAACCGCCAATATGTATACCTACACAGCAGGTGGTACGGGCTTAACCTCCTGCCTGCCTCCTTATGTGTTCAACGGTGGGTTTATGGCTGGCTGGAAACGCCTACAAGACCCCAGCGAACGCAGCAAGATCGCTCAGGAAGTACGCCATCAAACGCAGAAATGGGAGAATATGTTTGCCCTCGCCGGATCGCCCGACAACATTGTGCCGGCTGGTTTTGAGCAGGACTCACTCAAAAAATATGAAGGCAAAACCTTAGGGGAGATAGCCAAGATACGGGGAAAAGATCCCGTTGAAACCGTTATGGACCTGATTGTGCAGGACAAAAGCCGAGTTGGAACGCTCTACTTCCTGATGTCGGAGGAGAATATCAAGAAACAGATTCGCCAGCCCTGGGTCAGTTTTGGGTCAGATGCAGGTTCGGTGGCCGATACGGTGTCGGGCAAAGGGCATCCGCGTGAGTTTGGCAACTTCGCCCGGTTGCTGGGCAAATATGTCCGTGAGGAGAAGGTGATCCCGCTCGAAGAAGCCATCCGACGGCTTTCCAGCCTACCCGCTACCAATCACAAGCTGGCCAACCGGGGTTTCCTGAAACCTGGTTACTTCGCCGACGTGGTGATCTTTGATCCAGCCACCATCGCCGATAAAGCCACGTTCGAGAATTCCTTTCAGTATGCCGTTGGCGTACAGCACGTATTCATCAACGGCAAACAGGTGCTGAATAATGGCGAACATACCGGCGTGTTACCGGGACGGGCACTGTGGGGGCCTAGCTGGAAACCGGAAGCCAAAAAGATAAAGTAACGCCAAACCCAAAACTATGAATTGCGCTGAAATCAGCCAGTTACCAACCCAAATCAGTTCGTCAATTTTCATGAATAAACCCCTTACGCTCCTGCTCGTTTTCTGGCTAACCGGCTGCGTCACCCTTGTTGCCCAACCCACTCAGTATTCCAAAGACGTACTGTCAAAAATCCAGCAGGTTGAACAGCATTTAGCCCGTTACGTCAACCGCACACCAGACGACAAAGACTGGACACTGCAAGAGCGTATGAGCTATTACAAGATTCATGGCCTCAGCATAGCCGTTGTCCACAACTACCAGATTGAGTGGGCCAAAGCCTACGGCTGGGCCGATACGAGCCAATCGGACCGCCGAACCGCTCGCCCGGTTACGACCGAGACCCGTTTTCAGGCTGGTTCTATCAGTAAGTCGCTGAATGGCGTGGGGGTGCTGGCCTTAGTCCAGGATAAAAAAATTGATCTATATGCCAACATCAACAACTACCTGACCACCTGGAAATTCCCCTACGATTCGGTTTCCAAAGGCAAGATAATCAACACGGCCAACCTATTGAGTCACACAGCGGGACTGACGATTCACGGCTTCCCCGGTTATGGGATCACTAAAGATATTCCTTCCCTGACGGCGGTGCTTGATGGACAAAAACCAGCTAATACCCAAGCCGTTCGTTCTGCCTTTGAACCAGGACTGAAGTATCAATATTCGGGTGGCGGCACAACCATCTCTCAACTGCTGGTTATGGATGTAATCCATCAACCTTACGACCAGTATATGTGGGAGCGGGTGCTGAAGCCGATGGGTATGGTTAACAGTTCGTACACGCAGCCACCAATCGATGAAAGTCAGCTGGCAACGGGCTACTGGGCATCCGGAAGTGAAGTTCCTGGGAAGCATCATATCTACCCCGAACAGGCAGCCGCTGGACTCTGGACAACGCCAACCGATTTATGCCGCTATATTATCGAAACACAGTTGGCCTACCAGGGCAAATCCAGTAAGGTACTCTCGCAGAAAACAACCCGGTTGCGGCTTACGCCCTACGTGGATAGTTCGGCAGCGTTGGGGGTATTCATTGTCAAAAAAGGAGCGGATACCTATTTCTCGCATGACGGGTCCGATATGGGGTTTCTGAGCCTGTATTATGGAAGCCTGACCGGTGGCAATGGAGTAGCCATTATGGTCAACTCTCAAAACGGGGCTATTCTCGAAGAACTAGCGAATAGTGTGTCCACTGTTTATAACTGGAACGGTTTCTATAAGCCTATCATCAAGCAAACGGTGGCCGTCCCGGAAACTGTTCTCGACGCTTATGTGGGTGAATATCAGGGGACATTGGGAAAAAATATCGTCACCCGCACTGGCAATCAGTTGTTTTACCGGTGGACAAATGGAAATACGATGAAAATTTTCCCTGAAACCGAAACCCGGTTTTTCTTTAAAGATTCAGATGGTCAACTCGAATTTATCCGCGACGCGTCGGGTAAAGTTGTCGGTCGAAACATGATAGCGGGCGGGAAGGCAACTGAAGCAAAGAAGATTAAGTGACGCTACCCCGAAATGGATTCGAATATGCGATTTTTCAATACTCCAGACTATCCCTTTATGAAAGCCATCTTTACTCTCTTCCTCTTGTTGTCGATACCCTATTGCTTAGCAGCCCAGGCACCCACCGATACGCTACGCTATGTTGTACTGACGAACGGACAGTTGTCCGGTAAAGCTTGGCTACTACCACAAGGACACGACGTAACAGGATTTCTTACGTATAACGACCGGGGACGAGGCCCCAAACTGACAACACACTACACGTTGAACGACCAGCACATCCCACTAACACTTAACGTATCAGGAAACGATTATTATAAAAACGAGGTACACGAGACGTTTCGGCTGGCAGACGGGGTAGCCCACTGGAAAAATGCTGATGAAAAGAAAGACATACCCATAACGAAACCTGCCGTTTACGTCAGTAATGTCAGTGGCATGGACGCTATGCTGACTCAGGCGCTCTTTGCCGCCCCAAATCACACGGTTAATCTATTGCCGACAGGTCAGTCCGTTATGACCCAGATCCTGACACACTCGCTCAAAAATGGTCAACCCGTAACGCTCTGGGCCATTCGTGGTATTAACTATACGCCTACCTTGACCTGGCTCGACAGTAAGGGGTATCCGCTCGGCTCTATCGGTGATTTTTTTGTCACGATACGGGAAGGACTGGAAGCGGATATTCCTGAACTACGTCGACTGCAAAAAGCCGAAGATGGTAAATTTTACCGTCAGTTGGCCCGTACACTTCCTGAACCCATACCCCAAGGGTTGGTGGTCCAAAACGTAAACCTATTCGATGCGGAGAAAGCCCAACTGGTTCCTGCACAGACTATAGTGGTCAAAAACGGTCGCATTGAGCAGGTAGGTTCGGCAGCCTCCGTAAAAATTCCGGCAGGCTATCGGCTCATCAATGGCGCTGGTAAAACCGTACTGCCCGGACTATGGGATATGCACGTCCATTTCACCAACCCTACCGATGGTATTATCGAGGTAGCACTGGGGATAACGGAGGTTCGCGATATGGGCAATACCGACGCCTTGCTAACGCTTCGCAATCAGATTGACAGCATGCAGCTGATTGCTCCCCGGATTGCTGTCATGAGTGGTTTCATTGATGGGAAAGGGCCGTTCAGTGGTCCCGGCTTACGGGTTACTTCTGTAGAAGAAGGTATTCAGGCCGTTCGTGACTACAAAGCCAAAGGCTATCAGTCCATTAAGCTATACAGTTCCATCAAGCCCGAATGGGTAGCGCCTATGGCTGCGGAAGCACATCGGCTGGGGATGCACGTCATCGGGCACATTCCGTCCTACATGACTGCCGAACAAGCCATTGCCGCTGGGTATGACGAAATTACCCATGCCAACATGGTCATGCTGAATTTTCTGGGTGATACGTTGGATACCCGTTCGATGGGTCGGTTTACGAACGTAGCGCAGCGAGCGGCTGGCCTTGATTTAAGCGGTCCAGCCTTTGCCCGTTTTGTCCAGCTGATGCAGCAGAAGCACATTGCCTTCGATCCGACAGCGTCCGTTTTTGAGCAAATGTTCACGTCCGAATCCGGCCAATTTGACCCGACCATGGCGAGTGTTGCCAACCGATTACCTGGCCCTGTACAACGTACGTTATATGGTCAGGGTTTACCGGTACCAATGGGCATGGCAGCCACCTACAAAAAATCATTTGCTACCTTACTGGATGCCATCAAACGACTGCATGACGCCGGTATCCTGATGGTTGCCGGAACGGATAACTATGCTGGCTATGCCCTCCACCGCGAACTTGAATTGTATGTCCAGGCGGGTATTTCGGCCGCGCAGGCGCTGCAAATGGCCACCTACAATCCTGCCAAATTGAGTAATCGATTAGGGGATCTTGGTACCCTAACACCCGGCAAACGCGCCGATTTTATCCTGGTTAACGGCAACCCCACGCAACGCATCAGCGATATCCGCCGAGTGGATTATACGATAAAAGACGGAGTACTTTACGATAGTAAAAAACTACTAAACAGCTTGTCGATTCACCATTATTCAGAGCCGTAAAATAGGCAATGGTATAACTATTTATTCTTTAACCACTAACCTTCATGAAATCACTTATCCCCATTCTCTACACGCTTGCGCTCGTTTCCTACAGCGTTATTACACAGGCCCAATCCCCCAAGCTAGCTGCGAAAGCT
Source organism: Spirosoma arboris (assembly GCF_009754945.1). Classification (GTDB taxonomy): domain Bacteria; phylum Bacteroidota; class Bacteroidia; order Cytophagales; family Spirosomataceae; genus Spirosoma; species Spirosoma arboris. The sequence goes on along the minus strand of NZ_WPIN01000001.1, from coordinate 793,323 downwards.
GATTCGCTATTTGCGGAATGGAATAAACCCGGCAGCCCCGGCGCTGCTGTTGGGGTAGTATCCAAAGGGAAACTTATCTACGCCAAAGGCTTCGGTGAAGCGGACGTAGAAACGGGTGCGCCGATTGGTCCGGAAACCATTTTCCATGTAGCTTCGGTGTCGAAGCAGTTTACGGCTTATGCGATTGTGCTGCTGGCACAGGAAGGTAAACTATCCCTGGACGATGATATCCATAAATACCTGCCAGAAGTGCCTGACTTTGGCAAGACCATTACCATCCGGCACCTGATTCACCATATCAGCGGCATGCGCGACCAGTGGAATCTGCTGACAATGGCGGGCTGGCAGATGGACGATGTGATTACCAAAGAACACATCTTCAATATTGTGAAACGGCAACGGGAACTGAATTTTGATCCGGGTGCGGAGTTTTCGTATTCCAATACGGGCTATACACTCCTGGCCGAAATTGTGTCAAGAGTTGGCAAACAGCCGTTTCGGGACTGGATGGAGCAACGGATTTTCAAACCCTTAGGAATGACGAAAAGCTTATTTTACGATGACCATGAGCGCATTGTAAAAGGTCGATCCTACTCGTTCTATAAGCCTGACTCATCGAATACCTACAAGAAGAGTGTCCTAAGCTACGCTAATGCAGGCGCAACCAGTTTGTTCACAACCGTAAATGATTTGGCCCGCTGGATAGGCAACTTCCGCTCGCCTACCGTTGGCGATAAGGCCACTATGACGCAAATGCTGGAGCGGGGCCGCTTAACGAAAGGAGATACGCTGCCTTATGCCTTTGCTTTGTCGCACGGAAAGCACAAAGGGCTTGATTATTACGGCCATAGCGGGGGCGATGCGGGTTTTCGGTCGTTCATCTGCTATTTCCCCAAAGAGGATTATGGGTTCATTATCCTGAGCAATCTGGGTGAGTTCAATCCGGTTAAAAAGAGTTTGGATCTGGCCAGTATTTACCTGGCACCTTATATAAAAGAGGACAAACCGGTAGTTAAAGCATCTGCTCCGGCATCGACAACGGGCACCTATGCATTCAATCCAACACGCTTTGATCCGTACATTGGCGAATATGCCCTGACCGAGGATGCCGGTTTTACATTAACCTTTTCCCGAACGGACAACCATTACTTTGTGCGGCCGACCGGTCAGCCACAGTCAGAAATATTTCCGCTGAACGACTCCACATTCATGTCTAAAATAGTGGATGCACAGGTAATCTTTCACCACCCAACCTCAGATAAGGTAAACCAAATCACATTGGTACAAAATGGCAGGCATCCTGGTACACGGGTGAAACCTTCCTCAATATCCGCTGCTGACAAACAACAACTCATTGGCAAATACTACAGCCCGGAATTAGAGACATTTTACGCCATTACCTTACAGGCGGATACCCTAAAAATGGTTCATATCCATCATGGCGAAGCTACCGTAAGCATGGACGTCAAAAACCATTTGAAAGTACCCTGGTGGTTTATGTCGTCGGTAGATATTGTACGCGACTCAGCCGATCAGGTTATCGGCTTCCGAGCCTCAAACGGGCGGGTTCGTAACCTATGGTTCAGACGGTTGCCAACTGATTTTGGCACTGAAAAGGCGCCAACAGCTGCTAAATAATCAACTATGATTTTTCCTAAAAACAGGTCATTCTTCACCATGCGTTTACTTATTCTAACCCTGATTCTGTGCGGGCTAACCAGCGTTGTTACCTACGCCCAAGCTACTTCGGAAACGCGATATAATCGCCAGGAAGTGCTTATAACAATGCGCGATGGCATTCGGCTAAACACGGTCATTTTTACGCCCAAAACCGCCGACGAGCCGTTGCCATTTCTGTTTAGCCGGACGCCCTATGGCGTTGAGGGTGCGCCCTTCCCCGACCAGTCGCCATACACTAAAATCATGGCCGATCAGGGGTATATATTCGTAGCGCAGGACATTCGTGGGCGCTACAAATCAGAGGGAAAGTTTGAAATGCAGCGATTTTCGCGCAATCCGGAAAACCCCAAAGCTATCGACGAAAGTACCGATACCTATGACACGATTGAGTGGCTGCTTAAAAACATACCCAACAATAACGGGAAGGCTGGTATGTACGGCACCTCCTACGACGGCTGGACGAGCGTGATGGGGGCAATTGATCCGCACCCGGCACTGAAAGCAATTTCGGAACATGCCACGCCAGCCGATATGTGGATGGGTGATGATTTTCACCATCAGGGCGCGTTTCGGCTGAGTTATGGTTTTGAATATGCGTTTATGGAAGAAGCGGCAAAAACCGATACATTGTTTCCCTTCAATACCTATGATACCTACGACTGGTATCTGAAACTGGGACCGTTGGCCAACGTCAATAAAAAGTACTTTTTGGGGAAACTACCAACCTGGAATGACTTTGCCAGCCATCCTAATTACGATCAGTTCTGGCAAAAACAGGCCCTTGCCGGTCGCCTTGGCAGCCCGAAAGTAGCCATCCAGCACGTAGCAGGCTGGTGGGATCAGGAGGATTTTTACGGGCCAGTCAAAGCCTATCAAACCTGGGAGAAAAAAGATGATAAGCATCAAAATTATCTCATCGTTGGTCCCTGGAATCATGGCGGCTGGGCTTGGGGTGAAGGCCGTAAACTGGGTAACATCAGTTTCGATACAACTGCGTCCAGTACGTTTCGCCAGACCATGTTTGCGCCCTGGTTTGCCTATCACCTGAAAGGCAAGGGCGATGGCAAATTTCCCGAAGTGACCACCTTTCAAACAGGCCGGAACCAATGGAAAACCTATACCCAATGGCCCCCTGCCGGGTCAGTTAAGCGTAACCTGTATTTGCGGGCCAACGGGCAGCTTTCGTTCGATAAACCAACCGATGCCGCCGGTGTCGACCAGTACCTCTCCGATCCGGCCCATCCGGTACCGTACCGCTCCCGACCTATTGAACAAACCTACGGTCCCGGCTCACGCTGGTTCACCTGGCTGACCGAGGACCAGCGATTTGTCCAGAATCGACCCGATGTCCTTAGCTGGCAAACCGAGCCCCTAACCGAAGAAGTAACCGTGACCGGTACGTTGCTGGCCCAACTCTTTGCGGCTACGACGGGCAGCGATGCCGACTGGGTGGTCAAACTCATAGATGTCTATCCTGAAAGTTATCCAAAAGAGCCGAAGATGGCAGGCTATCAGTTCATGGTCGCTAACGACATCCTGCGGGGACGTTTCCATAAGAGTTTCGAAAAACCTCAGCCATTGCAGCCTAATAAAGTGGAAACCTTTACCGTCGATCTGCATTCGCTGGACCATGTATTTCAGAAAGGCCATCGCATCATGGTGCAGATACAGAGTACATGGTTTCCTCTGATCGACCGCAATCCCCAACGATACGTACCCAACATCTTTGAAGCCAAGGAAACGGACTACCAAAAAGCGATGCACTCGATTTCCCGATCCGCGACCTATCCCTCCCATTTGGAATTAAGCGTAATGCCGCATTAAGTATTTCGTAGGGTTACCGCTTTTGTTGTAACCTGGAATGTCTCAAACGGTATAGTTTTTGTCCCAAACGACATAGCCCCTCTATGCATAAGCCACTTATTTTGGAGTGGCTTTTTGCGTTCACCCTATCATTGAGTTACTGTCTTATCACCAAAGGTCATAGTGGCAAACTGACTGTGGAAAGTACAGAAAGACAAGGGACTGAATTTTGTATTACCCTACCCACTCGCGCTTAACTTTTTATTATGAAACCAACCTTACTCGTCAGCTTGCTATGTCTACTTTCCCTGATCGCTTTAGGGCAACCCGCCTTTCGTATCGACAACCTGATTAAGGATGGATTTTTTTTGGACAAAGGCTGGAAATTCCATGTAGGAGACAACCCCGTCTGGGCCAAGCCCAATTTCGATGACTCTCGCTGGGATACACTTAACCCAACTGCCCCATTCTCGAAACTACCTCAATTGACTCAAGCGGAACTGGGCTGGTTTCGTTTGCACCTGCGAGTCGATAGTTCATTACTTAATCAACCCTTAGCAATCGATGTTACGCCAATTGGTGCTACAGAAATTTATCTCAATGGCAAGTTAGTCCACATGGCTGGCCGAGTCAGTAAAAATCCAAACATTGAACGAACAGTTGCCGGGGACATCAGGCCGATCCATTTTGTCTTATCACAGCCGACCAATACCATCGCTGTTCGCTATTCACTTACCAGTAGCAATATTTATATTCAGGATTTGTCGCCCTTCTATTTACGGCTTCTTAGACCCGAAAGTTTTATTGATATTTTGTTTCATAATGGGTTTCCTGATGCTATCAAGTTTAGCTGCATTGGTGGGCTTGTTTTGATGTTATCGCTCATTCATCTATGCTTTTACTACTTCTACCGACAACACAAAGCGAACCTGCTGTTTAGTATAGCTCTACTGGTATTAGCCATTTCCCGTTTAATGTTTCCGTTGACCGGTCCAATAGTACTCTCCGTAACCTGGAGGACTATTACTTCTTTTGTTGTTAGCAATTTTCATATAACTGTATTTCCAATTCTCTTACTCCTGGCCGTTTATCACTACTTACAGCGACCTCACCAGCTCTTCTTCTGGCTACTTACCATTTCATACGCGCTCTACTGGGTCGCTATCATCGGGGGAATACGCTACTATAACCAACTGGCTCCTATCGGATTCGCCCTGGCCTTTGTGTCATTTCTGAATTACTTAGTTGTTAGTTATCAAGCCATTATTGCCTACAATCGACAAGCATACTTCCTGTTTTATGGTGGACTAGCTTTCCTGACAACAGCCATACTATTTTTGTCTATATCAGCCTTGTTTCCTGTTAACTTTGCCGATTTAACCCTGGAAGAGCAATATGGAAACAGTCTGATTGCGACACTAATGATGGTTTTAGAGGGTCTGCTCTATATAACCATTCCTGTTTCGGTTTCTCTGGCCTTAGCCAGCGATTTTGCGCAAACCAGTTTTTCGCTTCAACGAAAACTGGGTGAGGTAAATCAGCTTTCGCAGGAAAAACAGCAGATTCTGGCAACTCAAAATGAACGGCTTGAACAACAAGTCGAAACCCGCACGGCTGAGCTCAAAGCTTCTCAGGTTCAGCTCATTCAAAAAGAGAAACTCGCCAGTCTGGGCGAACTAACCGCTGGCATCGCCCACGAGATTCAGAACCCGCTCAACTTCGTCAACAATTTCTCAGAGGTAAGTGTAGAACTTATCGATGAATTGAAAGATGGCCCTTTTCGGCAGTTGCCGGAAGCAGATAAAGAATATGCCGAGGAAATTTTAGGCGACCTGACCAGTAACCTTCAGAAGATCCATCGACACGGCGACCGGGCCAGCAGCATCGTCAAAGGTATGCTCGAACACTCCCGTACTGAATCGGGTGAAAAACGACCCACCGACCTCAATAGCTTAGCTGATGAGTACCTTAAGATCGCCTATCATGGCCTCAGGGCTAAGGATAAATCCTTCAACTGTGAATTAATTACCGAATTTGAACCCACTCTGGAGCCAGTAGAAGTGGCCCCTCAGGAGATAGGCCGGGTGTTGTTGAACCTCTACAACAATGCCTTCTACGCTGTTGTCCAGCGACAGTATTTAGCCGAGGATAGTTATCAGCCAATGGTTCAAGTACAGACAAAACGGCTGGCAAACTACATAGAGATCCGTGTTTCGGACAATGGCACCGGCATTCCCGACTCGGTAAAAGCCAAAATCTTCCAGCCGTTTTTCACCACCAAACCTACCGGAGAGGGTACTGGGTTGGGTCTATCGTTGAGTTACGATATTATCACCAAAGGACATGGTGGAACCCTCACCGTAGAAAGCGCAGAAGGACAAGGGACAACCTTTGTGATTCAACTACCAATCTAGCCCAACCTCAGTCAACAGACACTCGATTAAGAAGCTACGCAAAGTCACACTCCAAAATTTTCGATGTTGTCCATGAAGTTGTTGTCATGTTAATAAACTCGATTATTTTTGTTAACCTTCCTCAAACCGTGACTTTGCTCCTTAATGACGACCAAAATTCTACTGGCTGATGACGAAAAAGATCTGGAAGATCTGTTCCGGCAACAGTTTCGCCAACAAATTCAGAATAAAACCTACGAATTCCTGTTTGCCCACGATGGTCAGCAGGCACTGACTATTCTGGAACAGCACCCCGACATCGATGTCTTACTCAGTGACATTAACATGCCTGGCATTGATGGGTTAACTTTACTCGCCAAAGTCCCTCTCGTTAATTCTGTTCTACGCACGGTTATTGTCACCGCCTATGGCGACATGCTCAATATCCGGACCGCTATGAATGAAGGGGCTTTCGACTTTTTGACCAAGCCCATTAAGTTCACCGACCTCAAAAAAACGCTGGAAAAAGCGATTCACTCGGCGGCTCAACAACGCGAAATGATTGAACTGAAGGTGATGGACGATATGAAAGCGCGTTTTTTTGCCAACATCACTCATGAGCTTCGTACGCCCCTTTCGCTGATTGTTTCTCCTGTAGACAACCTGCTCGAAACCGCCGAACTGCCTCCTTCTCATCAATATCAGTTAGCCATCGTTCAGCGCAACGCCCGTCAGCTATTACGGTTGTTCAATCAACTGCTGGATATTAACAAACTCGAAGCCAGGCAGATGGAACTTGTCAACGAGGTAGGTGATTTGCCCGAATTTGTGAGTCAAATCGTTGAGCTGTTCCGTCCCTCTACAGATATTAAACAACTGTCCTTAACGTATCAGACAGACCTGCCAGCTGGCAACTACCTCTTCGATTCGGATAAGTGGGAGAAAATTCTTTACAATCTGCTATCAAACGCCATTAAGTTTACGGAGACAGGAGGTATTACGGTCAGTCTAACCAAAACGCCAACGGCTGTTCAGCTAGTTGTCAGCGATACAGGTATTGGTATTATTCCAGAAAAACTTCCCCATATCTTCAACCGCTTTTACCAGGTCGGTGGTTCGGATGCTGGGCCACGTCAGGCTAATCAAGCCCTTCATCGAATCCACATAGGCATAGGTATTGGTCTGGCCTTAGTACATGAACTGGTGACCCGGCTGGGAGGCAGTATTCAGGTTTACCCACAGGAAACGGGTTCAGGAACCCACTTTTTAGTGGAGCTTCCGGTGCAACTGGCAACACCCGAACAGGAATATTACCCATTGACTCCGCCCTCTTTACTCCAATCCGCTCTGGCAGCCCCATTCACATCTCCCGGATTAGCCTATGAGTCTGAACTTAGTGAGTCAGACACAACACCCTTGCTGCTCATTGTGGAAGATAATACTGAACTTCGCGAGTTCATGACGACGGAGTTGATTACTACTTTCCGCATACGATCGGCATCCAATGGATATGACGGCTGGCAACTAGCCAAAGAAGAAATGCCCGACATTATCGTTACCGACCTGATGATGCCGCGCATGGATGGGTATGAATTGATTGAACAACTCAAGCTAAATCCTGAAACAGATCACATTCCGGTCATATTACTGACGGCAAGTTATGACCCCGCGAAGCGCTTAAAAGGGTTGACGTCGGGAGTCGATGATTACCTGACCAAGCCCTTTAGCATGAGTGAACTTCGACTTCGCTTACGAAACATGTTGAACCGGCAGGAAAAACTTCGGGAAACCTTCCGCAAACAGCTCGCTCAGCCCCAACAACCCCAGTCACCAGAGCCGTTAGATACTGTTCAGGAGCAGTTCCTAAGTCGCCTATATCAGTCGTTGGAAGGTCGACTCGATGATTCAACGTTGAGCGTCGAATGGTTGGCCGATGAGTTGGCGATGAGCCGGCGAAAGTTGTACCGTAAACTTCAGAGTTTATTGCAGTTGTCTCCTCACGATGTGATCCGTCAGTACCGACTCCGACGGGCTGTTGATCTGTTGCGGGCAGGGAACAATGTGTCAGAAACAGCGTATAAAGTCGGATTTGAGTCTCCCTCGTATTTCACCAAGCTCTTTAAGGAGTTTTATCAGCAGACTCCCACAGATTATGTGCAGCACTAAGTGAGTATACAACACGTAAACTGACAACAAAATGAATCAGAGACTGAGTGTTATTACTTTAGGCACAGATGATTTAGCCGCTATGAAGCGGTTTTACTCCGAAAAGCTAGGCTGGCAACCGGTGGCAGAAAATAAAGACATTGTCTTTTAAAAGATGAATGGGTTTCTGTTTAGTCTCTTCGACCGAAAAAGTCTGGCTGCTGGTGCTGGTGTATCGGCGAGTGAACATGGTTTCCGCTCATTCACATTCGCTTATAATGTTAGTTCGAAACAAGAGGTTGATCTATTATTTGACGAACTAAAAGAGAAGGGAGTAAATATGCTGAATGAACCGCAAGACACGCCTTTTGGCGGCTATTTCTTTTGTTTTGCGGATGTGGAAGACAATGTACTTGAAGTGGCCTATAACCCATACATTCCACTGGATGAAAGCGGTAATGCCATCTCTCACAATAACATTGATAATCTGTGAGTCTCAGTTAGATACGGCACTGAGTTTACTTACAGAAGTTGTCAAGAAAAGTACTTAGGAAGAAGGGGAAGTTGTTTTAGCTACCGAACTGGCTCTGGGTCAACAATAAATACGCCGTCAATAAAAGTGTTAATTACTGAGCCAGATAGCCGCCATCGATAGGGTAATACGAACTGGTCACGAATGAGGCCTTATCGGAGGATAGCCAGATTACCAATTCAGCTACTTCTTCGGCCCTTCCCAACCGGCCGATGGGGTGCAGACCGATCAGCATCTTCCTGACGTCATCGGACAATACGTTCAGCAAAGGCGTGTCGATATAGGCGGGTCCTACCGCATTGATACGAATGCCCCTGGCTGCGTACTCGATAGCGGCTGTCTGGGTCAGCCCCAGTATACCATGTTTGGCGGCTACATATCCCGGCGAATGAGCGGTACCAACCTGCCCCAAAATCGACGCCATATTGATGATTGAGCCAGGGGTGTTCTGGCGGAGCATGGCTTCCAGTTCGTATTTCAGGCAGTAAAAAACACTGTTGAGGTTTACGTTAATAATCTTCTGCCAGCCTTCCAGCGAATAGTCTGCAGTTAGGTTCAACTCACCGCCAATACCGGCATTATTGCAGGCTATATCGAGCTGACCAAATGACGAAACCGTCTCCTCAACCAGTTGCTGGCACTGTACCGGGTCGCCCACGTCGGCTTTGAAAAAACGGGCATTAACCCCTGCGGTTTTCAACTGCTCGGCCACCTGCTGTCCCTGAGCCTCGTCAATATCTGATAGCATTACATTCGCTCCGTGCTGACCATAAAGCAGCGCAACGGCTTTACCAATTCCAGAAGCAGCTCCGGTTACCAGAGCGGTCTTCCCTTGCAAGTCCTTATCCATAAAAAATTAGATTATCGTTTTCCTGAGCCCGCCTAAGTAAAACTGGCGTCTTAGCAAGTCAAAATAAGCCGTTTATCCAGCCATTCACTATGAGCAATTACAGGTATGGAATTGACAATAATCAGTCAAAGGCAACTGATTGTCAGTCATCTTTGCAACTTATTGAACACATTTCAATAGGTCTGTATAGGATATGGAGTGGAAGTCGAAGTAGTTATCCAGAACAGCCTTTGGCTTATTGTTTACTGAACATAAACCAATAATCTTTGCTTTTTATGGAATGCCTAGTGATTGTGATACTATAGAACGTTATGACAAAAGCAATTTTTATCGCTTCGGTGGAGCCCTACACCGGCAAATCATTATTGGCATTGGGCCTGGTCAACCGGCTGCTGGGTAAAACAAAGAATATTGGCTATTTTAAACCTATCATCGCCCAACAAACGCCCGGTCAGAAAGAAGTTCATATTGAAGCAATTCTGGACTACTTCGCCCTGCCTATCAGTTACGAGGATACCTACGCGTTCACCCGGCAGGAAGCCCTGCAACAAATGGAGTCGGAAGGCCGGAGCGACATGCTCAATACGATCATCAGCAAGTATAAAAAGCTCGAAGAAAGCTGTGACTTTACCGTCATAGAAGGCAGCGATTTTCTGGGTGAGGGAGTCGCATTTGAGTTTGAATCCAATGCCGCTATTGCCAAAAACCTGGGTGCTCCTGTGCTCATTGTCATCACGGGGGAGGGCAAATCAACGGCTCAGCTAGTCAGTTCTGCTCTGAGTACTCTGCAAGGGTTTGAAGGCCGGGAGGTGCAGGTGCTGGGTATTGTTGCCAATCGGGTCAAGGCGGAGCAGGTTGACGACGTTCGGGCGTTACTCCAGATGCAATTACCTACCGACATCCTGATTTCGGTAGTCCCCTGGGAAAAAGGATTGCAAAGTCCGACCATGAACGAAATCAGGAACGCACTGAATGCCAAGGTGCTTATCGGCGAAAGCCTCCTGTCCAATCAGGTCGATAATTTTGTTACCGGAGCCATGATGCTGCCCAACTTCCTGAATTACATCAAAGAAAATGTACTGATTGTAACGCCGGGTGACCGGGGCGACATCATCATTGGTGCCTTACAGGCGAATCTGTCGACCAATTACCCCAAAGTGGCGGGTATTGTCCTGACGGCAGGCACCGAGCCCGATGAACCTGTGACCCGACTCATTTCGGGACTTCAGACGGTTATTCCGATCCTGACCGTGCAGAAGGGGACCTTTGAAACCACGACCGCTATCGGCGGCATCCATTCACGCATAACGGCCGATAATCGAAAGAAAATCGAGCTGGCCATTACCGTGTTTGAAAAATATGTGGATACGAAGTCGCTGGACGATAAGCTCGTTACGTTTCAGTCGGAAGGCATAACGCCACACATGTTTCAGTATCAACTCGTTAAGGCCGCCAAGAGTCAGAAGAAACACATCGTTCTACCAGAAGGCAATGATGACCGTATCCTGAAAGCAGCTGCCCGCCTGATTGCCCAACATGTGGTTGAGTTGACCATTCTGGGCGATCCGACTGAAATTATGGCTTCCATCAAGCGGCTTGGCTTACAACTGGATACGAGTATGATCAACATCATTAATCCAGCCACATCCGAGTATTACGAATCGTATGCCGATACGCTTTATGAACTGCGCAAAACGAAACAGGTGAATCTCGATATGGCGCGGGACATGTTGCTGGACGTCTCGTATTTTGGCACCATGATGGTGTATAAGGGCCATGCCGATGGGATGGTTTCGGGTGCAGTTCATACCACGCAGCACACGATCCGGCCCGCCCTACAATTTATCAAAACCAAACCGGGTGTTTCGCTGGTATCATCGGTGTTCTTTATGTGCCTGCCCGAGCGCGTCGCTGTCTTTGGCGACTGCGCAGTAAATCCAAATCCAACCGCTCCGCAACTAGCCGAAATTGCCATTTCCTCCGCCGAGAGCAGCGCTCGTTTTGGCATTGAACCCCGTATTGCCATGCTTTCTTACTCTTCGGGTACCTCGGGCGAAGGGGAAGATGTAGAAAAGGTGAGGCAGGCCACGGCTATTGTCCGGCAAAAACGGCCGGATTTAAACATTGAAGGCCCTATTCAATACGACGCAGCCGTAGATCCGCTGGTGGGTCGCCAGAAACTGCCGGATTCAACCGTAGCGGGCCGTGCGAGCGTATTAATTTTTCCGGATTTGAATACGGGCAACAATACCTACAAAGCCGTGCAGCGGGAAACCGGAGCGCTGGCCATCGGCCCGATGTTACAAGGTCTTAACAAGCCCATCAACGACCTGAGTCGGGGGTGCACAGTCGATGATATTTTTAATACCGTCGTTATTACGGCCATCCAGGCCCAGGATAACCAATAATAATCGAAAGAGAATCTAGAGTATGCATATTCTTGTGATCAATTCGGGGAGCAGTTCGTTAAAATACCAGCTCTTCGCCATGCCTGCCGAACAACCACTATGTTCAGGACTGATTGAACGAATTGGTACGGAGGATTCGGTAATTCGCCACAAGATTTTAACCGGACAGTCTCCTCAAACTATTGAGCGTAAAGAGTCCATTGTCGATCACGCGGCTGGCCTTCAGCAGATGCTGAATTTATTGTCTGATTCGGACGTAGGCGTAATTCGGTCGCGGGATGAGATTACGGCGATTGGGCACCGGGTCGTACATGGTGGTGAATACTTTGCAAATGCCACATTGATTACGCCGACGGTTAAAGAAACCATAAAATCGCTCTTTTCACTGGCTCCGCTACATAACCCCATCAATTATGAATGCATCGAGATGGCAGAGAAAACCTTTCCCAATGCCAAACAAATAGCGGTATTCGATACGGCTTTTCACCAGACCATGCCCGAATACGCCTTCCGATACGCCCTACCAGACGCTTTATACCGGGACGAGAGCATTCGCGCCTACGGCTTTCATGGCACCAGTCATAAGTACGTCAGCCAGAAAGCTATAAGCTGGCTCAATAAGCCGGATGCCAGCCTGATTAGTATTCACCTCGGCAATGGATGCAGCATCACCGCCATTCAGGGAGGCAAGTCGATAGATACCAGCATGGGGTTTGGCCCATTAAGTGGACTGGTTATGGGCAGCCGATCGGGCGATATTGACCCGTCTGTTATTTTCCATTTACTAGCGAACGGCTATAGCTCCGATGAGGTGAGCAACCTGCTTAATAAACAGTCAGGCATGCAGGGACTTACCGGCTTCAGTGATATGCGGGATATTGGAAAAGCGGTGAATTCTGGTAGCGCAGCCGCAGCGTTGGCCTGTGAAATCTATGCCTATCGGGTCAGGAAATACATTGGTGCTTATGCCGCTATCCTGAACAGGCTAGATGCACTGATCTTTACCGCTGGCGTAGGAGAAAATGACAGTAGCATGCGCCAGCGGATTTGTAGCAACCTCGATTTTCTGAACATTCACCTCGATCCCCAGAAAAACAGCGCTCTTTCCGGCGAAATTCGCGCGATTCATACCGATGATTCACCCGTCAGGATTCTGGTCATACCCACCAATGAAGAACTTGAGATTGCCAATCAGAGCTTTGCGCTGTTGCACAACGATTGATCTACTTAAGACAATACAGCGGGGATACATTGTCCTCGGTCATAAACTGGACAGATTCAGCTATCCTCTGTTTTCAATGAAATATGTAATCTATTTTTCATTTTTCGACTCGTTATCAAATTTTCTGTAACTTGGCACGTTTCACGTTACTAGTGTGTTATGATTGTCAGTTACCGACATAAGGGTTTGGAGTTATACGCTACCAAAGGCGATCGCTCGAAATTGCATCAACCGCATATTCAGAAAATAAAAATTATCCTGACGCGATTAGATGCAGCTACAAGTCCACAAACAATGGATCAGCCAGGCTACAAATTTCACCCCTTATCAGGCAATTTAGCAGGCTTTTACTCCGTCAAAGTGTCGGGCAATTACCGAATCATTTTCCGCTTTGAGGGTGAGAATGCGCATGATGTGGATTATGTTGATTACCATTAAAAAAGTAAATAACTATGGCACTTTTTGATCCTGCCCATCCGGGCGAATTGATCCGCGAAACGCTCGACGGGTTACGTGAAGAAACGGGGCAAAAACTAACTGTGCAGGAAGTGGCCGATGGATTAGGCACTACCCGTAAAACGCTTTCTGCCATTATTAACGGCAAGCAAAGTGTAACGCCTGAAATGGCTTTGCGTTTAGGTACAGCTTTTGCGAACACAACGCCAGAATTTTGGCTGAAGGTGCAGGAGAATTACGATCTAGCTCAGGCACGGCGTAAAGTGGATACCAGTAAGGTACGGGTGTTCTGGAAGCCAAGTGGTTTGACTATACAATCTGTATAAAATTAGACCGTATCTCGTTTTGAAGACTGCGACATTCACGACGTGAACTATGTCGTTTACCCCTAAAGAAAGTAGCGGCTACCTATGTTCGACACCCCTCATCTTAATTTTCATTTCGCTGTCCGGCAACTCTGTGGACTGCCCGATGCGGCCGATGCCATCGATATTACCACGGCCTTCGTGAACGTTCGGAGGGAGATGCACTATTTGCTTGATTCCGTGGAGGAGGATGACGTAATACCTTATCAGCCAGCAGGTAGGCTCATTGAACAAATTTGTCAAACGGAGTTAGTTGCTTATTTGCGAGGTGATCGCTCGGCTCTGTCTCTGTCACGACTTCGTGACAAGGTACAAGAGGCAGAAAGGCTGTTGCCGTAACTAGAATCCACCTAATCCAACTCAAGAACTCATCTTGTTAAAAAATTACCCAAAAACCCACTATGCGAAAACTAGCCTTACTCACCTTATTGATACTTTCTTCTGCATTGACCTATGCGCAGAACGTATGGAACGGAAAGAAATGTGCCGTGGCACTCACCTACGATGATGCCTTGCTGGTTCACCTGGATAATGTCGTTCCCGTTCTGGATTCGTTTGGACTGAAGGGAACCTTCTATTTGTCTGGCTATTTTCCGGGTTTCGCCAACAATATATCTCGCTGGAAATCGGCAGCTAACAAGGGCCATGAGCTGGCCAATCATACACTGTTCCATCCCTGCGCGGGCGACCGTCCGGGTCGGGAGTGGGTGAATCCCAATAACGATTTAAGCAAGTATACCGTAAAACGAATGACGGATGAGATCAAAATGACGAATATTCTGCTCAAAACCCTCGACGGTCAAACCGAACGCACCTTTGCGTATCCCTGTGGCGATACCAAGATTGGCGACGTTGATTATTACAAAACCGTCGAAACTGATTTTGTAGCCGCACGAGGTACCAAAAGCGAGATGACGAAAATTACCGAAATCAATCTCGCCGACATCGGCGCATATGGCATCAATGGACAGACAGGCGAGCAGATGATTGAGCTGGTGAAACAGGCGCAGGCCAGCAATTCGCTGCTCGTCTTTCTGTTTCATGGCGTGGGTGGTGGACACTCACTGAATGTGGCGCTGGCTGAACACAATAAGCTAGTGCGGTATTTGAAGCAGAACGAAGCCACGATCTGGGTAGCGCCCTTTATCGAAATTGCAAAGTATGCCAAAGGGTATTCGTCGAAACAGAAGTAGGGCAATAAACTTCACGCTCAACAGAGCTATCAATTATAACAACCTCACTACAATTCTCCTTTTATTGGACTTCTCAACACAATAAACTTGGCCTTTACAACAAAGCATATCTTTCCGTTTTATACTGAACTTTGCAGCATAAAACGGAAAGGCAATGGAAAAAATAGAGACAGTTTTAGTGACAGGCGGGACAGGCTTTGTCGGCCTGCAAATCGTTCTTCAATTATTGCAAAAAGGATATCGCGTAAAAACCACGCTTCGCTCCTTAAAAAGTAAGGATAGCGTAATTGAAACGCTAAAAGCAAACGGAATTACATCAGTTGATAATCTTTCATTTGTCGAAGCCGAACTGACAAAAGATGACAACTGGGCCGAAGCAATGAAGGATTGCACTTATGTTTTGAGCGTTGCCTCACCTGTATTTTTTGACATACCCAACGATGAAAACGAAGCTATGCGACCAGCTATTGAAGGCATACTTCGAGTCTTAAAATTTGCAAAAAGTGCAGGTATAAAACGTGTAGTAATGACATCCAGTTTTGGAGCACTGGGGTTTAGTCATACAGATAAAAATACAGAAACAACAGAAGCTGATTGGACAGATCCGAATTTAAAAGGACTATCTGCCTACGAGAAATCAAAAGGATTGTCAGAACGTGCAGCATGGGATTTCATTAAGAAAGAAGGCGGAAATCTAGAATTTGCAACCATCAACCCTGTTGCTATTTTAGGACCATCATTAAGCAAACATATTTCGGGAAGTTTTGATATTCTTAACCATTTATTAGATGGCTCCATGAAGGTAGTACCGAATATCCCTCTAAATATTGTTGATGTTCGTGATGTGGCTGATTTACACATTCGTGCCATGACTAATCCTAATGCAAACGGCCAACGCTTTATTGCATCGGCAGATGGACAAATTTCAATGCCCGAAATTGCCCAATTATTAAAAAATAAATTTCCTGAGGCAGCCGCTAAAGTTTCTACCAAAATATTACCTAATTGGATTCTCAATTTTGCATCCTTATTTAGCGCACAGGCAAAAGCAGGTTCAATGCTTTCAAAAGTAAACCGTAATGTGAGCAATGCAAAGGCAAGGAAATTACTAGGCTGGACGCCAATTGCAACTATCGAACAAACTATACTTGCCTCCCTGGAAAGTATTAGTAAATACGGAATTATAAAATGATAGACACAAGCAAAGAACTCGTAGTTGACATCTTAACAGAGCAATTTATTCCAGACCACGTTTTTGTGTGTGTGGCAAAAGGAGCAATACGTTGTTTCGATGGACACAAGAACTATACGTTCAAAGCGGGTGACTATTGTCTGGCTCGAAAAAATAGGTTGGCAAGATATACTATTGAAAAAGGAATAGACGAATTTGAACCAATTATTGTATGTTTAGAAGAAAGATTTCTCAAAAGTTTTCAAGAAAAGCATAAAATAGAAACAGTAAACTTTAGGTCATCGGACACATTCATAAAAATAAATAAGAACAAATTAATCCCAAATTTTATACGTTCTCTAAAACCCTACTACAACAAAATAACAAAAATTGACCAGGCTTTTGAAGATGTTAAAAATGAAGAATTATTGATAATTCTATTACAAAATCAACCAGAGCTTGCAGGAATATTTTTCAACTACAGTATACCAGAAAAGATAGATCTGGAAGAGTTCATGAATCGTAATTACAAATTCAACGTAAGTATTCAGCGATTTGCTTATTTGACAGGTCGCAGTTTATCTGCTTTCAAACGAGATTTCAAAGCGATTTTTAACGAACCACCTAATCAATGGTTAGTAAAAAAACGTTTACAGGAAGCGTATTTACTGATCAACAAAAAGAATAAAAAACCATCTGAAATTTATCTTGATCTAGGCTTTCAGGACTTGTCGCACTTTTCATTCGCGTTCAAAAAACTGTTCTCATACACACCGACAGAATTAATTGCACGAAAGAATACCAGCCATTAATAAAACAAAGATGACCGCTATGGCAGCCATCTTTGCTCCGAGTCGACGCCTTACACTAGTTTCAAATTGGTATCACTAAAGAAACAATTACGGTGTAATCAGTTCAATCGATCCATCGGCGTTCCGTTTTAACTCACGCACTTTAATATTCCGCAGGTGGGTTTTTCCGGATAGCTCAACGTCGTGATAGAAAATATACCACTTCCCATTGAATTCAATAATGGAATGGTGAGTAGTCCAACCTGTCACGGGTTTCATAAAAATTCCCTGATAGGTGAAGGGGCCGTAGGGTGAATTGCTGGTGGCATAAGCCAGAAAATGCGTGTCACCGGTCGAGTATGAGAAATAGTATTTGTCTTTGTATTTGTGCATCCAGGCACCTTCAAAAAAGCGTCGATTATGATCACCGCCGAGCAGTGGTTTGCCGTCTTTGTCAATAATCTGAACGTCTTTAACCGGCTCATCGAACTTGAGCATGTCCTTGCTCATTCGAGCAACTTTGGCACTTAGGGCAGGCTCGTTGTCTTTTTTCAAATCTGTACTCGAGCTTTTGTCATACGTCCCGGTATACCATCGCTGAAGCTGACCGCCCCAGATACCACCGAAATACATGTACGTTTTTCCATCAGTATCTGTAAACACAGCCGGGTCGATGCTATAGCTGCCGGGGATGGGAGCGGGTTCAGCTTTGAAAGGACCCGTCGGCGATTTGCTGGTCGCGACACCGATTCGAAAAATATCTTCCTTATCCTTGACCGGAAAGTATAGGTAATACGTACCGTTTTTATAAGCGGCATCCGGTGCCCACATCTGCCGACCTGCCCAGGGAACATCCTTTATATCCAGCGCGACACCATGATCCGTTACTTTTCCGTTGATGTTATCCATCGAAAAGACGTGGTAATCCCGCATGTTAAAGTGGCCGCCTTCGTCATCCTGCGGCACATTGGCTTCAATGTCGTGAGACGGGTAGATATAAATCTTTCCATTGAATACATGGGCAGATGGGTCTGCGGTGTAGCTATCAGTAACCAGCGGCTTAGGATTAGCCGGGTCACGTTTAGTTGTCGTATTTTGGCAAATCCCTGTTTCAACGGCACCACAAATCAGGGCGATGGCCGCAAGGCTAACTTTATTCGAGATAAACATAGGGTGAGGTTATTTTAAATTCGGACCTGTCGTGTGCCCACCACTGTGCTGACGAAACGCAATGTCACCATCCACAAGAGCCGTTTCAATGGGCGGAAACTCCATGGTCCCCAGATCTTTTTTACCTAAGAGTTTGTAAACAGGACCGGCATACGCACCTCCCAAAAACATCCCTTTAGCATCCACCCAATTGCCTTCTACTTTAGGCGAACCTGAACTGATAAACACCGGACGCGGTGCGCAGAGGGCAACTAACTCATGCGCATCAACGGGCAAATCATTGGGAGTCAATGGACCAGCATACTTAATAAAATTGCCCGCCATCCAATGGTATTCGGCCGAGGAAGCAACGTTTTCAACTTGCTCACCGAATTTACGGCGATGAATCTTAACGCCACCCTCGCCTGATGAGCCTACAAAAGCAATGGCGAATCGGGGCTCATACGCCATCGTTACAATAGTAGCTTTCCCGTAGCGCGACAACCCTTCGATGCCCACCTTTTTGGCATTGACTGCTTTGTCGGTCTCAAAATAATCCAGCGCCCGGCTGGCACCCCACGCCCAGGCCCGTAACGCCCCCCAATCGTCGGGTTTGCGCGGCTGACCTTTGTTGACCAGACCAATGATGCCTTTGGTCAAACCAGCGCCATTGTCGGCCTGATAGCTCGTCGGGTATAAGATCGCGTACCCCCAGCCCTTGGCCAGGAGTTGCTGCTGCCAGGTGGGTTCAGGCTTGGTCGCTTGTGTGGCTGTGCCCGATGTAGCAGTTGTAGATGCTGGCATTCGAAAACCGGGTGGAAAGCGGAAGCCATAGCTCATCATGACAGGTACAGCACTGGTTGCGTTGGCGGGTGTTGAAAGCGTAAGTTCAATATCAACGTTGATCGACGGATAGGATGAGTTATCTACATGACCCACCAGATTCTTGGTAATGACCGGAAAATCGCCATTCATCTCCCTGGTTTCGCTGATTATTTTCCAGGTTACTTTCGGTATGTTCTTCGGAACGCGTCCATACATTTCCCGGTCGAAATCTTCCACGATTTCAGGCCGTCGTTCAGTCCACCACTGTTTGGTTGTAGTTACTTTCTTGCCATTTTTCAGCGTGAGAGGATCGGGCAGGCTGGTATAAGGTGTCGCCTGAGATTCATCGACATTAGCCGCATTGGGTGCGCTCGGATTGCCCGACGGGCCGGGTCGCAGTGAACTAATGTGCAATTGCTCCAGCATCTGGGCGTGGTCTGCCGCCGACTCTTTTTGGATAATCGCCTGAGCGGCCATAAAAGCCTTTCTCGCCGAATCGGGTTCCTGAGCGACGGCCGTCAGACTCATCAACGTGTAAACGATCAGGAGATAACTTGTCTTTTTCATGAGCTGAAAAGGTTGATGATTTAGGGAGTAGTAAGGGTTTAGTCTAAAAATCGGTTGGGCTTGTCGTAAAGGGCGATGCGGGCAGCCCTTCCTTATTGTACAAATTCGCACCTTCCGGATTATCGGCCCAGGCGTAACGCACTACAATCGGTTCAGTTATCTGGTCGCTCCAGACAATCACCTGATTGCCTTTCAGTTTGGCCGTCGCCCAGACAAAGTGTTTATCAGAACCGGCGATGGCAAACTGCTTTAGCTCCTCTCCGCCTTTAGCAATCAGGCCGCTACCGACATTGGAAAACGTAAGGGTAAGTTTATTCCCGTCCCGTTTCATGGATTGATAGAGTGGCCCGGAGTACACGAGATTCTTTTCTCCATAGGCCACTTTTTCAGCCGCCAGGGCGAGTCGTTGGCCGACTGTTTCTTTGTTCAATGGATGGATATCATTCCATTCACCCACGTCTATACTAACGGTCATCGCCGTATTCGGAACCGAGAGCGTTTTTAGCTGAGCTTCGCGTAATGCTGCCCATTGGCTCTCGGCAGGCTGATCGTTAGTCGGGAGATAGTTGGCCAGCTGAACATACAGAAACGGAAAATCACTAGGAGCGGCTCCCGTCTGATGCCATTTCTGCCGCCAGTCGGCAATTAAAGCGGGAAGAAGCTGGGCGTAGTCGGTTGCGTTACTCACATTGGCTTCTCCCTGATACCAGAGGGCACCTTTGATAGTGTAATTGACCAGTGGAGCAATCATGCCATTGAATAAGCCGCCGGGTTTGTACTGAAAAAACGTGGTACCGGGTAGCGGACCCATCATGGCACCCACCTGATACTGCCAATTGCCTTTGAGGTCAATAGTCTGACCATCAGCGATTAGTTCGTAGCGCTTATCGGGAATGAAACCACCTTTCCCATTCGTATTGATCACCCGTACCACCACCGTATTTTTGCCCGCTTTGAGCAGATTGGCAGGCAAGTCGTAGCGCCGGGGTGGATATTGGTAGCCTATTGTCCCGGCAAACACACCATTGACGAATACAGAATCGGCATCGACAATCCGACCCATGAATAGCTTAGCGGGTTTGTTGATCATACTGGCTGGCACGTCGATTTCTTTCCGAAACCAGACAACGCCATTCCCTTTTGGGGCACCCGCATCTTCCCAGAAACCAGGCAGTTGCATGCTTGGCCAGGCCGATGCATCGTAGGCTGGATTGGTCCAGTTTTTTTCACCCTTCCAGCCCTTGTCCTGCTGTCGCAACTGCGCATACCAAGCACGAATGGCCGACTGCTCGCTTTGCTGAATTCCCTTTACATACGTACTGTCTTTTACTTTCTCGGCTATGGCCAAGTGCGCAGGAAAGGCCTTCAGAGCCTCTTTACTCAGCCAGGCTTCAGCAGGAGTTCCGCCCACACTGGCATTAATCAATCCAATGGGTACGTGGTATTTTTCGTACAGGTCTTTCGCGAAGAAATAGGCTACAGCCGAAAAACGCATCACCGTCTGTGGACTAGCCGATTCCCAGCGTCCTGCCGGCGTATCCTCTAGTGGCCCCTGAAACGTATAGCGCATAGGCAAAACGAAATGCCGGATGGCCGGATAATTCGCCTGGGCAATTAGGTCAGCATAGCGCTCCTTAACCCGTTCCATGGGCAGTACCATATTCGATTGACCCGAACAAAGCCACACATCGCCAACCATAACATCATTCAGGATCAGTTGATTACTGCCTTTAATCTGCATCTGGTAAGGTCCGCCCGCTTTCATGGCGGGCAATTTGAGTGCCCACTTACCATCCTCTCCGGTTGTGGTAGTACCGCTTTGTCCGTTTAAGGTAATACTTACCGATTCACCGGCTTTGGCCCAGCCCCAGAGGTTCACGGGCACATCCCGCTGTAGCACCATACCATCACTCACTAAGCGAGGTAGCCTGACCTGACCAAAGGCTGTTTGGCAGGCGAGTAATAGTCCTAAGTAAAAAATTTGGAACCGGAATACAGCGTACGGTATCATAGCCAAATGAAACATCAGGCGAGTTTAACTCGTTGAGAAGAACCTCTGACAATCAGGTCGTAATTCAGCAGAATCGTATTGGTGGCACTCAGTCGCAATAAACCGTTCAGGTGGTTTATTAAGCTTTGTGCAGCGATTTCGCCCATTTCCTGACCGGGATAGTGAATAGTTGTCAGGGTAGGATCGATCACCAGCGAAACAGGGTCGTTATTAAACCCCACAACGGCAATGTCGTTCGGAATGGAAAAACCACTTTGTTTTAAAGCACCCATACAACTCACCGCACAAAAATCACTGGACACGAAAAGGCCATCGGGTGGTGTGGGCATCCGTTTAATATAAGCAGCAATGTCGAGACCGTCCTGCCGGGTCAGGTTTGTACTCCGCTCCAGCTCGTCTCCACCCGGCAGTCCATGCTCAAGCAACGCCAGCCTATATCCCTTAAGTCGGTCGGCATATACATTCCGTTTCAGGCTACCCGAAACGTGCATGATCCGCTTACAGCCCTGTTCTATCAAATGGATGGTCGCATCATAACCCGCCTTCAGGTTGTCGATAACAATGTTGGTGCAATTTTTCTGCTGAACGACCCGATCAAATAGAATCAGCGGAATGCCTTTTCGGAAAAACGCATTGAAGTGGTCAAGGTTCTCCGTGTCAGACGACAGCGACACCAACAGGCCATCAACCCGACTATCGAACATGGTTTTCGCATTCGTCACTTCTTTTTTTATCGATTCGAGCGACTGGCTGATAATCAGGTTGTAATTGCTCTCATTTACCACTTTTTCCATACCTGCCAGCACCGTCGACATAAAAGCGCTATCCAGGCGGGGGACAATAACGCCAATTGTATTCGTTCGTTGCCGCCGTAGATTGCTCGCAAACATGTTGGAGCGGTACCCCATCTCCAGCGCCTTACTGGTAATGATCGTTTTGGTATTGCTATTAATTGCAGGATGATCGTTCAGGGCACGGCTCACCGTTGCCGGAGAAAGCTGCAACTGTTTCGCAATATCATAGATCGTGACTTCCTTCTGCATTATCTAAGGTATGCTCTAGGTGAATGAGCAAAATACAACTTTATAGTTTAGCCCTATTGCAATCGGTTGATTTCAGGCAATTAGGTGCATAAACTACAGGTTTTAACAGTAATACTAAATCAGCTTACGTCCTGTTTTTAGGGACTAATTATCCTTGAGATCAATATAAATTCGGCTATTTTGCAATAATATGAAAAATAGCCGATTAAATTATTTTTAGGAAAGTTTGTTATGCAACCGATTGCTTTATGAATTTAATAGTAAGAACTTTATATATTGAAATTCTTGTGGAGCGGTATTTACACCCCTTGGCAGCTTTTCGTTTATCATAGGTTTGTGCCTACACCCTCCTGCCAGTTGGCAGGAGGGTTGTTTTTGAGCAGCTTTCGCGTGAAAACTGATTTTAGCTTACTTAGCTCCACCAAAATCTAACGCCCAGGAACCCTATATCTCCATTCATGATTCGTCTATATAGTCTGTTCAGTGTACTTTTCTTAGCCATCTCGGCGGTTGCACAATCGAGCATCAATCTGCCTCACCTGCAAAAGCAAGGATCAACATCGCAGTTGATCGTTTCCGGAAAGCCATTTCTGATGCTGGGTGGTGAGTTAGGCAATTCCAGTGCTTCAGACATGGAGTATATGAAACCGATCTGGCCAAAACTCCAGCAGATGCACGTAAATACGGTACTGGCCCCCATCTATTGGGAATTACTAGAGCCGCAGGAAGGCAAGTTCGATTTTACACTGGTCGATGAGTTGGTCAAAGACGCCCGCCAGCACCAGATTAAACTCGTGCTACTGTGGTTTGGCAGTTGGAAAAACAGCATGTCCTGTTACGTACCGGCCTGGGTCAAAACAGATACGAAACGCTTTCCCAGAGTTCAGACGAAGGCTGGGAAGGCCGTTGAAATTCTAACCCCGTTTGGTAAAAATAGTCTGGATGCTGATATAAAAGCGTTTAGTGCATTGATGCGACACATCCGCGAGACGGACGAGCGGCAGCAAACGGTTATTATGATTCAGGTCGAAAACGAGATCGGGATGCTGCCCGAAGCCCGGGACCATTCGGCGTTAGCCAATACGGCTTTTGATCAACCTGTCCCGAAATCACTCATTCAGCATTTACAGACCAATAAAGCGGCATTGGCACCAGCGGTTCGGAGCGCCTGGCAAACGAACGGAGCTAAGACAAGTGGCAATTGGGAAGCGGTATTCGGAAAGAGTCTGTCTACAGATGAAATCTTCATTGCCTGGCATCTGGCTCAGTATGCGAATCGGGTAACAGAAGCCGGAAAGGGCATCTATCCTATTCCCATGTTTGTGAATGCGGCTCTGAATCGTCCGAACGTAAAACCAGGTGATTACCCAAGTGGTGGCCCACTGCCGCATATCATCGACATCTGGAAAGTTGGCGCTCCCACACTGGATTTCCTCTCGCCCGACTTTTATAACCCCGACTTCAACTACTGGAACGACTTATATAGTCGCCCGGACAATCCACTTTTTATTCCAGAAATTCGTTTTGAGCCTGCCAATGCTGCCAGAGTCTTTTACGCTATCGGCCATTATGATGCGATGGGGTTTTCGCCTTTCTCGATTGAATCGACGGATAAACCAGCCGAAGGACCAATTGCCAAAAGTTATCATGTACTAACCCAACTTAGTCCGACGATTCTGGCACATCAGGGCAAAGGCGT
This sequence comes from Spirosoma arboris, assembly GCF_009754945.1. Classification (GTDB taxonomy): domain Bacteria; phylum Bacteroidota; class Bacteroidia; order Cytophagales; family Spirosomataceae; genus Spirosoma; species Spirosoma arboris. Next base: position 769,020 of record NZ_WPIN01000001.1, on the reverse strand, counting down.
CATGAATGGCATGTTATTCGACAAAAAGATGGCCATCGATACCGTTCATCTGGGCGGCTACACGTTTATCTGCAAACATGATTATACGCTGGGTTGGTCGCCGAAAGCAAAAGAGGATGAATGGCCGACAACAGGCGGGTTGATTATTCAGACAGGCCCTAACGATTTCACAATTGCTGGATCGGGAATTGTGATTACCTGCCTCTCCGATCAGCCCCAAACGCCGAACGCAGGCATTTTGCAACTGGACGAAGGGCATTACGTAGATGGAAAATGGAAACCCGGAAGACGACTAAACGGCGATCAGGATCATCAGGGGCGACACATTCGCATTCCGGTCGGGGACTATGGTATTCAGAAACTGACGTTATACCGATTCTAGAGACTATCTTAAGTTTTTACCGTTTACTTTAGCGACTCCTGAAACCACTTATGGAGCCGCACAACTTTTATGCGGCAATTCGAAAAAGGAATTTCTTCATAAAATTCATGAATATCATTATAGGCAGTAACTTTATAAAAATAATAATTTGATCAGCCCTAATCTGCATCGTCGTGATTAACCGATTACATGTTGATGCTCTATCGAATGAACAGCTCTGGGATGCCCTCAAACAGGACGATCAGGGTGCTTTTGCCGAATTGTATCAACGTCTGCACGCTACATTATACAGCTACGGGTATAAAGTAGCTGCCAATGCGACTTTGGTTGAGGACGCCATTCAGGATTTATTTGTCGATGTGTGGCGAATGCGCCATTCGAGTTCCAGCGCCAATTCGGTCAAATTTTATTTATTTCGGTCACTTCGGCGGAAACTGCATCTTTTAAGCGAAAAAGAGCATTGGTCCGAAACACCTTCGGCTCAGGTCGATATAACTTCGGTAGACAATTCGGCAGAACAACTGATGATTGGGCAGGAGCAGGAATCGCAGCTTATCCAACGCTTAACCTATGCACTAGCCCAATTACCACAGCGCCAGCAGGAAGTTGTGACACTGCGCTTTTACCAAAATTTTAAAACCAGCGAAATTGCCCAAATCATGGGTATTACCGAAAAGTCAGTTCGCAACACGCTTCAAAAAGCCCTGCTAAATCTTCGTGAACAGGCACCTTATCTCGCTCCCTTACTGGGCTTATTGCTTTTCTGGCTGCTCGCTTAGCGCCATTTCGGTTTGCTCCACTTCCTGTGAAAAATATTTCTGTAAAACCGAGGGGTCATTTTCGACATTTTACTCTCTTGTCTAAATAAGTACCCAAGCTCACAGATTTCGGGCTCAACCCTTATGGAAAACTACCCTAACTATACAGTTGAGGAACTGGCCCAGGACGATTTTTTCCGGCAATGGATTCAACATCCTACCGTTGAAACGGATGTATTCTGGGCGGATTTTTTGGCACACCACCCCGAAAAACAAGCGGATGTGGTATCTGCCAGCGCCTTGCTTAAAGCTGTAGAGAATGTTCAGGTGTTCCCTACCCTGGATCAGGGAGATCGCATGTGGGCAGGCATACAACGCCAGCTTCAGGAAGTTGAACCAATCGGCCAGGAGACGGAATCCCGGATTTACCGAATTGGTTTCTGGCAACCCTGGATGGCTGCAGCTGCTGTCCTGCTGATTCTTGGTTTTGGGTGGTGGTTCGTAACAAAACCAGTTACTACCGATCAGCCAGTGGCCCAGATAGAATGGTCATCAGAAGCGCAAAAACGACTCGTTGAACAAGTAAATAAGACGACTAAACCCCTAACGGTTCACTTAGCCGATGGAAGCCGACTTGTTTTACAGCCTCGCAGCCGGGTAAGTTATCCGCAACCATTCGATCCGGCTAGGCGAGAAATTCATTTAGAAGGGGAAAGTTTTTTTGAGGTTACTAAAAATCCACAACAACCTTTTCTCGTGTTTACGGATAAGCTAGTGACGCAGGTTGTGGGTACAAGTTTTACGATTAAAGCTATCCCTAAAACGGCACAGGTATCGGTAGCAGTTCGAACGGGAAAGGTAGCGGTCTATACACTAAAAGCCTTCCAGCAATCGCAGCGAAACCAGCAACAGCATCCTGGTATGTTCCTACTGACGCCTAATCAGCAGGCAGTCTTCGATGTAGCAAGTGAACGATTGACCAAACGGTTGGTTGAAGAACCGGTATTGCTTAAAGAGCCCAAAACGAGCCAGTATTTTGTCTTTGAAAATGCACCAGTCCATGAGGTGTTCCACAAACTGGAACAGGCTTACGGCGTAACGATCCAATACGATAGCACTGCCTTTGGTAGTTGTAATCTAACAGCACCATTGAGTAATGAACCTCTTTTCCAGAAGTTAGATATTATCTGTCAGACGATTGGCGCTACCTATGAAGTCTGGGATACCCGAATTATTATTTCAGGACCAGGTTGCCCACGCAAGTAGATTTTCTAGTGAACCCTAAACCAACCCTTATGAAAAAAAACGTACCCTGATCCAAAAAAAGAGCCAGATACCGGCTAATCCTGTTGGAAGCATGATTAACCCGGTAGCCGGCCTTAAGTAACGTCCCCTCCCTTTTCTGGCCTTGCGACAACCCTGAAATAGCGGGTACGGGATGTTTTTGCCCTTCGTTTTTCAAATCTATCAAGCAAAAACTGATTAAAAGTATGAAAAAATCCTGGGATTCCTTGACCCTGTTTACGCTTATGAAAATTACCTGTGTGCAGTTGCTACTGGCCATTATCTCGGTAGGCTTTACAGCAGCCCGTGACGGCATGGCGCAGGATCTGTTGAACCGTACGATCTCCGTTCAATTCGATAACAAGGATTTAAAAACCGTGCTTCATCGTATTGAGAAAGCCGCTAAGGTGAAGTTTACCTATGTCCCTCAACTGATCGAAACGGAGAATAAAGTGTCTATTCGAGCCACAAACGACCGACTTGAAGAAGTGCTTGACCGACTACTGAAACCCCTGAGTATCAGCTACCAGATTTCAGGAAATTATATTGTGCTCCGAAAAGAAACATCACGGGCCGAGCTAATACCCGCACCATCCGAATCACTTCGGGTAGATGATCTGATTATTACAGGCACAATAACTGATGAAAAAGGAAGTTCCTTACCGGGTGTCAGTGTATTACTAAAAGGGACACAGCGAGGTACAGTCACCGATAGCAAGGGAACCTTTCGGCTGGCGGTCCCGAATAACTCGGCTGTTCTGGTGTTCAGCTTCGTCGGCTACTTACCGCAGGAAGTGGCGATTGGGAATCGGGCTACCCTCGATGTACAATTGGCACCCGATAACAAGGCCCTGGGGGAGGTCGTTGTGGTCGGTTATGGCACTCGAACGAAAAGCTCCTTAACCGGCTCCATTGCGTCGATTAAAGCCGAGGAGTTGAAAGTAACACCAGTCGCCAATCTGGCTCAGGGTCTTCAGGGGCGAGTGCCTGGATTAGACATGCGCCAGAATTCTGGAACGCCGGGTGGTAATATCAGCGTACGGATTCGGGGTACTAACTCCATAAATGGCACCTCCGAGCCGCTCTATGTCATCGACGGTATCCAGATATCAGCAACGTCGGCAGTCAATGCAGCCAATCCGCTTTCTCAGATTAATCCATCCGATATTGAATCGGTAGAAGTATTGAAAGATGCTTCGGCTACTGCTATTTATGGGGCCAGAGCTGCTAACGGAGTGGTATTAATCACCACCAAACGAGGCAAAGACGGCGCTACCAATGTATCCTACGATGCTTATGTAGGTCAGCAGGAAACCACACGGAAGTTAGGAATTCTGAATGCTTCGCAGTTTGCCCAGTTAGAAAACGACACGTATAGTCCCACCGTTATTTACCCTAATCCTGGCAGTGTAGGTCAGGGAACCAATTATGTGGATTTAATTTTTCGGAAAGCGCTGATTCAAAATCATCAGCTATCGGTCACCAGTGGTAATAACAAAACTCAAATTGCCATGGGTGCCAACTATTTTAGTCAGGATGGTATCATTAAAAACACCGATTACAAACGGTATGCTTTTCGGGCTAATATCGACCATCGTATTAGTGAACGGTTTAAAGTTGGTACCAGCCTCTATTATACCGTCACGGATGAGGATCGGCTAAATGCAGGTGGTACGGGCGTAAATGTGACGAGCGCCCGCGAAGGAATTCTGGGCCGAGCGGTGGCAGCTCCTCCTACCCTGCTCCCGTTTCGTCCCGATGGTAGTGTGTATTCCTTTGCTGATCAGTTTAATGGGCGATACCGGGAAACGATCAATCCAATGGGTGAACTGGCAAAAAAAAATTATACTAACAGTAACCGACTTCTGGGTAACCTCTATCTCGAAGTAAATCTGGCCAAAGGATTAACCTATCGGGGCAGCTTCAACGTAGACCTGACATCCAGTTTACAGGAGCTTTATTCACCCCGATCGATTGTCGATTCAATTTCGCTCAATAATTCCGGGGCTGTTAATGGAAGTGCCAGTAATAATAGTTCGTACCTGAGAACGCTGCTGCATGAAAGCATTCTGACCTACAAAAATGTATTCAGTCAGCATCATGCGGTGAATGTTACAGTGGTGTATGGAACTCAGTCGGAGGTGCTTCAGAACAATAACCAGACGGCATCCGGGTTTGGCAACGATTTTACCGAAAACTGGTCAACGTCCAATGCCACCGTCTATGCCTTGTCAAGTTTACGAAATAAAAGCAGCCTGGTTTCGTATCTGGGCCGGGTTGGGTACGGCTATAAAGAGCGCTATTTTCTGGATCTGACAGCTCGGGTCGATGGCTCAAGCAAGTTCGGAGCGAATAACAAATACGGATTTTTTCCGGCCATATCGGGAGCCTGGCGGATTATCGAAGAGGATTTTATGAAACCCGTAAAATTCATTACTGATTTGAAATTACGAGCCAGTTATGGGATAACCGGGAATGCGGGGGCCATTGGACCCTATCAGTCGCTGGCTACCGTGAGTGGGCAAGGGTATAATTACAATTTCAATAATACAGTATTGACGGGTATCAACCCGAGTGGCATTGCCAACCCCGACTTAAAGTGGGAGCAGGCCACGCAGCTTGACATCGGAATCGATCTGGCTCTATTTAGTAATCGATTGACGGTAGTAGCCGATTATTACCACAAACGCACCGATAATTTACTCTTCACCAAAGCCGTACCGATGTCGTCGGGCTATACGACAATAACAGGGAATTACGGTTCTATCGAGAACAAGGGGATTGAGCTGGGCCTTAGTGGCAAGATTTTAACCGGAGCCGTCAAATGGGAAGCATCGGGCAATATTACCTTTAACCGCAACAAGGTATTGGCGCTGGATGGCATTCAGAATGAACTGGCCCTGTCGAGCTATTCGCTGTTAAAAGTTGGGTACCCGCTGGGTATTTACCGCACTTACATTCTGGATGGCATTAACCAGACGGGCGAAGCATTTCTGCCCGGTTATGACGCTCGAACGGGCGGATTTAAAATCAAGGATGTCAATGGCGACGGTAAAATCAGTACCGACGACCAGGTTATTGTTGGCAATGCACAGCCCAAGTACTTTTTCGGATTTTCCAGTTCGGTCAAATACAAAAATTTCGAGTTGAGTGGATTTCTTCAGGGAGTGCAGGGCAGTCGATTGTTCAATGGCTTTCGCTTTACATTCGAGACGCCTTCGGGGCAAGTCAATCTGTTGGAAGGAACGGCTAATCGCTGGTCGGCAACCAATCCCAATAATGAATATGTCAAACCCGCCCAAGGCACGAACCTACCCGTTGGTGATCGGTGGGTCGAAGACAATTCCTATATCCGGGTTAAAAATTTAACGCTGGCCTACAATTTCCCAAAAGTCAAATTCAGCAAGGGTATTCGGGCCTACATAAGTGGTAATAACCTGTTTACCATTACTAAATACCAGGGTTGGGACCCAGAGTCCAACAATTACGGAAGCTCGAATGCGCTGTTCTATGACAACGGTACCTACCCCGCGGCCAAATCATATGTGGTTGGTCTTCAATGTACTTTCTGATCTTAAACCCTACCTTTTATGAACCGATATTTTTTGAAATCCATCCTGGTGGCTCTGACTATGCTATTCTGTTGCAGTGCCTGTCAGAAATTAGACGAGGACGTGTATTCATCTGTAATCACGACCAATTTTTATCAAAGCGCACAGGATGCCGAAGCAGCTCTAACGGCAGCCTATGGTTCGATCAATGACCTGTTCGATCAGGCTCCGATGGTCTTTGCATCCGATTTTGCCGGCGACCAACTCTGGGTTAAACCCGTTGTTGGCCGGAACGTTTTTGCCTTATATAGTTACGATACCGATTATTCAGGCCCGAAAAGTTTTGGCCGAACAGCCGAGAGTCCTTATGGATTATGGCAATTCTGCTACAAAGGCATTGAAAACGCCAATTGGGTCATTGAAAAAGTACCCTCGATTACGATGGAAGTGAACCGCCGGAACGCCATTGTGGGTGAAGCGCTGTTTCTGCGGTCACTGTATCACTTTACGCTGACGAAAAGTTTCGGGGATGTCGTCATTCGGTTGTCGCCCAGTAAAAGCGAATCGGACGCGCTGGTTGCCAAAAGCCCCAAAGCCGACGTATACAAACAGATTTTTAAGGATTTGGACGATGCCATTACCAAACTGCCTTCGTATTCGGCCTCAACGATCAAAGGGCGCTCATCGAAAGAAGTAGCCATTGGACTTTATGCAAAAGCTGCGTTATATGCCGAAGACTGGACAACTGCCAAAGCGAAGGCCATTGAGGTTATCAACTCCGGGAAATATACATTGATGGCCAATGTAGTTGATGTGTTTGACGTAGAAAAAGAGGATTTGGCCCGGCAGGAGAACATGTTTGCCTTCGAGGGAGATTACAGCACAAAAGCACGTGGGACAACATTGATGGGTTTCTGCGGACCCGCTAATAGTGCCAGCCGGGATTACGGCAATATGACATTTGGCTCCATTTTCGCATTTCAGGCCTTTTTCGATTCATTCAATCCGATGGATAAACGAAGACAGTTAATGGATACTACCTATATCAGCGTAGCGGGAAAAGTGGTTCTACAAAAGGACATCACACCGTATACTGTAAAGGGTGTATTGATTAAGAAATACATGGATAAAAACTCCGTTGGAGCGAAAGGACGCAACAACGTACCGATGCTCCGGCTGGCCGATATTTACCTGATTGCTGCTGAAGCCGAGGCTCGTTTGAACGGCCCGACGGCGACGGCCTATCAGTATATCAATGCCATTCGGAGTCGGGCGGGACTAGCCAATCTTGGCACAGGATTGAGCAAAGATGACTTCATCAGTGCGGTTTTGCAGGAACGGAGTTGGGAGCTTTTTGCCGAAGGTGATCGCTGGTTCGATCTCACCCGAACGAATACATTCCTGACAGTCATTCCGAAAGCCGTTAATGAAGTCTACCCTGTGCGAACGCCCCAGGCCAAACATCGCTATTACCCTATCCCGCTGGATGAAATCAGGGCGAATCCCAAGCTCGAACAAAACCCGGACTGGAAATGAGACAGTGCCAGCCAAAACGGGGAATGACCCTTATGTTGCTGGTATTTCTTGGCCTTTGTTCCTTTCAGAAACTATCGTTGGCTCCCGAATGCCCCCCTCATTCAGGAACCAACGATAGCCTGAATATGGAAAAAGCGCACCAGGAAATCTGGCGTCGATTTGTTGATGAACACAACATCCTGATCGATTTTGCGGATTCTGCCGGAACGTTTGCTCGGCCTACTGCCGACGAGTTTCGCGAGAACAAGCCTAATGCACTGGGTTGGTGGACACCCACCGAGAATGGTTCCATGTTTAATGGGCTATATCTGGACGGCATTTGTCAGCGGTGGCTGCACCGTCATCAGGAAACCGACCGAATCAAGGCCCGAAAACTAGCTCAGGGGTTACTGCTACTGGCCTCCGTTGGCGACACACCCGGCTTCATCGGGCGAGGTGTGGCTACCGATGGCAAAACGCCCCCGTCAATGGGGTCGAATGACCAGACTTCACCCTGGTTTTATGGGTTATGGCGTTACCTGTATTCCGGCTTGCCTGAACCGGAAGAACGCAGGAAGATCATCGCCAAAATGATTGAGGTAGCCAACGCGCTCCAATCGACAGGCTGGCGATTACCAACAACGACTTATTCACCAGCACGTTATAGGAATACATTCGCTACGTTTAGTTGGGAAGGAGCACCCCGCTTACTGTTTATCCTCAAAGCCATGCATCAATTAACCAACGATGCCAAGTGGGATAAGCTCTATCGGGAAGCCGCCTACGAGACGGGGGGCGCTCCCCAACGCAGCCGTCTTCAGATATGCGCCGATGGAATGCTATTCGATATTCCAAAGCAATTTCGCTGGACAGGTGTAACAAGTACGGTCGATGTGCGAGCGTTGTGGGAAATGGAAACCGATCCTGCCCTGCGTGCCGCCTATGAGCAGGGTCTAAACGCCAGTGCTCGTAGTGCAGTCGTTGACGTAGCCCGTTGGCATTTGTTCGATAACAACGACCGGAAGCCTTTTCTGCACAACTGGCGCACGCTAAATCAGTGGTGGAAACCGCAGCATAGTGAACAGGATGCGCTGGATGTATCAGCCACACAACTTATCGAATTGGTCAAGCTATCTCCACGTCGTAATCAGGAACTTGGGCTTGTCCGCGAACCTTTGTGGATGGCCTGGATTGTGACGCTGGCTCCTGATACGACTCTTATTGATCCGTATCGAACCGAGATGCTGGGGGCAATAGCCCATTTTCAGTATGACCGCTTGGCTTACTCTCAGTTTTTCCCAGCAGAAACTGTATGGTTTCGTCTTCAGAAAAATGCAAAAAAAATACGATGAATATTTATTTTTCAGCTCGCTCGACCCTTAAATCCTCTAAAGTGGACTTCTTTCCTTTGCCAACAAAGCCCACTTTAGGGCATTTAATGGTAAAAGTCATTCATTCCCTGGTTTTGGGAATCAGCTTTTTTCTTCTTAATGCAGTGAGTGCACAGCCACCCAAACCTTTCGATCACGCGCTTGATCAGCAGATTGAGCAAGCGCGTCTGGAAATAAATCGACGTTTCATTAGCCCGCAATACAGTATTCTGTATGATTATGCTGGTCGAGATGGGAATAACTTCCTGCCCACACCCGATGAATGTAAAACCAACAAACCCAACGGATTGGCCTGGTGGTCGCCCATTGAAAACGGTGCCTTTTTCAATGGCATTTACCTTGATGGGCTATGCAATCGCTGGAAGATTAGTAAAAAGGAAGCTGACGCACGCGAAGCCCGGAAAGTAGCCGATGGATTGATCCGGTTAGCCACAGTCGGAAGTGTACCTGGATTTGTTTCGCGGGATGTCGCTTCCGATGGAAAAAGTCATCATGTAGCGGGTTCCGACGACCAGACCGGTCCCTGGTTTTACGGCATGTGGCGATACATTAAAAGTGGTATTCCTGATCGGACCGAACAAGAAAAGCTAATTAAGCTGATGGAAACCGTGGGGAATGCGCTGGAAAAAACGAACTGGCAGCTCCCCTGCGATCAGCAAGGGTACGGTTATCGGGGAAACCTAACCGATAAAGGTTGCCGGATTTCAGTTCGATTAGTGTTTATCTACCGAGCATTGTATGATGTCACTCAGCGTAAAAAGTGGATGGACGGTTATCATCAACGATTGAATGAAATTCCCGAAGGCGATTCCCTTACTCGTCTGGAGTTATGTTCGCAGGGTATCCTCTACGAAACGGCCAATCCCGAAAAAGGAAATAAAACGGAGAATGAATTCTGGATTACGGGCATTTCCCAGGCTAACTTAAAAGCATTGGTCGAACTGGAACAGACTCCCGGCATTCGCGAAAAGTTTCGGCAGGGCTTGAATCTGACTGCCGAAAAAGCAGCTTTGCATTTGTTACGATATAAAAACTTCGACAACAACCATGGGTTGAGCTTTAATGAAAACTGGCGGCTTTTGGATAGCTTATGGAAACCACAGCCCGACATTGCCACAACACTTGCCTTAGCTCTTCAACAGGGACGGGAATGGTCTAAACTATCGCCAGCCCGTGTTTATGAAGACAAACACATGCGCGAGCCCCTATGGGCCTGCTGGGTAGTACTGCTTTCGGGAAACAAACTATTAATCAAGCAGCATGAAGTAGTTCTCAAAAACGCCTTGATGCACTATAACTGGCAACAACTATACACATCTCGTTTTTTTGTCGTACTCCCGGCTTATTATGAGGCCAGATTGAATAGGCTATTTTAAAGTAAGTTATCTGGCGAACTGACTGTATAATTCCGTCCCCTAAAGGTCAGGTTAACAGCTTACTGCTATTAGATATCGCTAATGAATTGATCAACTCCCCGGCCAATCATGAACTTTCATAGCGGTAGAATAGTTAACACTGTTATAGATCCTAACAACATCCAAAATGGGAATTCTTGAGCGTAGGCAACGCCAGAAAGTAGAAGTGAAAACCAGCATCTTACAGGCAGCCTGGCAGCTGGTTCTGGAGGAAGGCTGGCAGGCACTGTCTATCCGCAAAATTGCCGATGCCATTGAATATAGTGTCCCCGTGATTTATAGTCACTTTGAAAATAAGGACGCTATTCTACAGGAATTTACCCGGGAAGGATTCCGATTGTTGGCCGAAGAAGTAATCCGCCAGCGAGACAGTCAGCCCGAAGCCAGCCAGCAATTAGAAGCAATCGCCAAAGGGTACTGGAATTTTGCTTTCGATCATAAGGAGTATTACCAGCTCATGTTCGGATTGGGGATTCCGCCCTGTGAGCAGGTCAATCAGGTTGCCGAAATGAAGCATTTTTCGGACGTACTTATTTCGGTCATTCAGGAAGCAATCAGTACCAGCAAACAACCTCAGGTCGATGCATTTCTGAAATTCCATACGTACTGGTCTATCCTGCACGGATTGGTATCCATTCAAATGATCGACCGGAATACAAGCGCTAATCCATGGAGTCAACTTGTCCTGCAAGATGCTATTGGTGGATTTATTAAAGCCTTAAACGGCTAATTTTTTTACCTTATTATTAACAGTGTTAGGATTTATATCACTGTAAGATAACAATCAATTAAACAAGTCAAATAACCTAAATTAGTTACTCACAAGTATGGCAACCACAAAATGGGTCGTAGACCCAATGCACTCCGAAGTTCAGTTCAAAGTAAAACACCTCGTTATTTCTACAGTAACCGGCACATTCCGGAATTTCGAAGGTGGTGCGACTACCGAACAAGACGATTTCGATGATGCTGAGGTTCACTTTTCTCTGGACGTAGCCAGCGTGGATACCAATCAGGAGATGCGGGATAATCACCTGAAATCAGCTGACTTTTTCGACGCGGATACGTATCCAAAAATTGCCTTCAAATCGACATCCTTCAAGAAAGTAGATGATGATGAATACGCCTTAACGGGTGATTTAACAATGAAAGGCATTACGAAAGCCGTGACACTCAAGGCTGAATACGGCGGAACTGCTAAGGATGCTTATGGCAACCAAAAGCTTGGATTTGAAGTTACTGGTAAAATTAACCGTAAAGAATTCGGTCTGACCCACAATGCCCTCACCGAAACTGGCGGACTAGCCCTTGGCGAAGACATTAAATTGATTGCCAATATTCAGTTGGCTCAGGCTGCCTAACCTAACGACTAACAACGATGGACGTAGAAATCTGGAGTGATGTCATGTGCCCCTTTTGCTACATCGGCAAACGGAAGTTTGAAAATGCATTGAGTCAATTTTCGCACAAAGATCAGGTAAATGTTGTCTGGAAAAGCTTTCAGCTCAATCCGGATATGAAAACTGAACCGGGTAAAAACATCAATCAATATTTGGCTGACATTAAAGGATGGAGCCTCGACGAAGCCAAACGTATGAATGACCGTGTCACAGCAATGGCCCGCGAAGTCGGTTTGTCCTACGACTTCGATAAAGCAGTTGTAGCGAACTCGTGGGATGCACATCGGCTTATCCAGCTGGCCAAACAACATGGTTTGGGTGATGCCGCTGAAGAACGGCTGTTCCGGGCTTATTTCACCGAAGGCCGCGACACTTCCGATCATGCTACGCTCCTTGAATTAGGTACTGAAATTGGCCTTGCTCCCGCCGATGTTGAACAACTGCTAGAAAGCAATCAGTTAGCAGAGGCTGTTAGCCGGGATATTTATGAAGCGCAGCAGGTAGGTGCACGAGGTGTCCCCTTCTTTGTATTGGATCGTCGGTACGCTGTGTCTGGCGCTCAACAACCCGAGACATTTCTGGGGGCTCTTAACACAGCCTGGACAGACTGGGAAAAAGCCAATCCTGTAGCTGTTCAGGCAGCCGATGGGCCCACTTGTACCCCCGGCGAAATCTGTTAATCCTTTTGCCGGTAACCAATAATTTTATTGAAGAAGCCCAGTGGCAGACTATTTGTCTGCCACTGGGCTTTATGATTTAGAAGCTTTTATTCAGAAAGTATACATTAGCTGCGTATTCAAGCCCACAGAATACGCATGATAATACTCATAATTTGGGTGAGCTTGTACATTGTAACTAAACCCAGGTTGAGCAATTAACGAGCAATGTTCACTCAGGCGATAAATGACGCCTATTCCCACTCCCGGCGTAATGATCACGGGCTTCCCGAATTTCACAGCTACCTCCTGACCATTTCCCAAATCAACATAACTTTTTGTGCGAAATCCCAGCGATGCTCCTACTGAAAAATAGGGAGAAAGCCGCTTAGTCGATGATTGATAATTGATCTGTAAAGGCACGCTATACGCAAATTCATCGCGATGTGTGTTCGTATAATTAACCGGAATCTTATTCCCATTCTCAGACAGATAACCTTTTACAGACAGAGCCTGACCCGCCGAAATACCTGCATTTACAGACCATTTAGGAGAGAACGCATACCGTGCCAATAAACCAAAACTATACCCGGAACTGTGCGAAGAAGTAATAATTTCCGTTGTGGGTAACTGAGCGATTGGGTCAGGAATTGGTGCAATCTGTTTAGAATCACTGTGACCATATGCATACCCTAAACTTACCGCCAAAGAGAATCTACTTTGTCCGAAAACGGGGCTTAGCCCGCTCAAAATACTTAGCCAGACGATAATAAAGCGAGATGTTGCTTTCATACGGTTGAGGGTTTCGATTCAAAAGTTTAGGATAGGATGCTTTTCGGGTAACTCAAACACGGGCTAATTTACCACCCGCCAATCAACGTTTAAGGTAACTAATGTAGTGCAAAACTGTTGTATTCTGTTTTGCTAACTACATTTTATTATCGGCTCGTTAACATACTATTAACAAGCCCCAATTCCCGCTAATGTTGAAGCTAGTAGCCTCCTCCTAGCGCAGCAGTCTGGTCTACAAAAAAGATAATCTTTATCGGGATTACCCAATTTCAAAATTACTCCCCCTTCATTTGGGAAAGTTGGTTGGGTGTCAACCGGCTGTCAATGTTCAGGATGTATTCAATCTCTACTCACACATGAAAAACACGCTACTATGTAGTTGGTTACTTATGGTGCTTTTTTCTGTGCCAGCGCTGGCACAGGATGTAGCTGTAAGCGGCCGTGTCACTTCATCAGAAGACGGCTTAGCCCTTCCGGGTGTAAGCGTTCAGGTCAAAGGAACAACCCGAGGCACCACCACCGATGCAAATGGTCGCTACCAGATTACTGTTCCATCTACAGCTCGGCTGATCTTCAGCTTTATTGGCTATACCAGTCAGGACGTAGCTGTAGGGAGTCAATCAACGATCAACATTGCGTTGGTTAGTGGTTCTCAGAGTCTCGACGAAATCGTGGTAACCGCCCAGGGAATCGAGCGCGACAAGCGATCGTTGGGGTACGCAACTCAGGAAGTAGGCGGTAATATTCTGGCTCAACGCTCTGAGCCTAACCTGCTCAACGCCCTTCAGGGTAAACTTGCCGGGGTTAGTATAACGGGGGCCAGTGGTGCGCCGGGAGCCTCAACAAACATTAACATTCGGGGTATCACCTCCTTTACAGGCAGTAACCAGCCGCTCATTGTGGTGGATGGGATTATCTTCAGCAACGACGTCAACCTCACGCAGAACACGCTCTTCGGTACACAACCCTCCAACCGGCTGGCCGACATCAACCCCGAAAGCATTGAATCACTTAACGTACTGAAAGGCCCCGCGGCTGCGGTTCTGTATGGGTCGCGGGCTTCGGCGGGTGCCATTGTGATCACGACAAAATCGGGTCGAAATCAGAATAACAAGACCGAAGTAACGGTCAATTCTTCCTACAACGTTCAGAACATATACGGTCTTCCCAAATTCCAGAATGACTACGGGCAGGGGGCGAATAACCTGTTTACAGCGAATTCGGCTAACTCATGGGGGCCCGCTTTCGCTGGTGGACCCGCTACCGTAACCAATACGCAAGGGCTTGTGGTACCTTATCAGGCGTATCCAAATAACGTAAAGGATTTCTACAAGCAAGGGAGCATCATCCAGAATTCAATCAATATTGCCTCTGGTGATGCAACTCGCAATTACATTCTTGCGATTGGCAATACGCTTCAGAATGGGGTTATCCAGAACTCAAAATTTAACCGCACCAATGTACAGCTAGGAGGTGAATCCCGTCTAAAGAATGGCCTGAAGATCAGCGGAACGGGCACTTACGTCCAAACCGTATCGACAGGCATTCCAGGCGGGAACGGCGCTAGTGCGTTTGGTCAGATCACCCGAATTCCCCGTAGCTACAATCTGCCTAATGAGCCCTATCAGGATGCGAATGGCAAAAGCATTTACTACTCAACGACCAGTAATAATCCCGAATGGAGTGTAAATAATGAGCGACTCGATAGTCAGGTGGATCGGTTCTTTGGCAACTTTCAAATCAGTTATGATATTACCAAATGGCTCAATGTGGCCTACCGGGTAACGGGCGACACCTACACCGACCGACGAAAATTAACTTTGCCTATTGGCTCAGGACGGTCGCCTTTAGGTGAAATTTCGCAGGACATTTTCTTCCGAAATGAATTGAACGGGGATCTATTGATTTCGGCCCGAAAAGACAATTTATTCCTGGATGGCCTGAATGCCAACCTGTTACTTGGCAATAACATCAATCAGCGAAAATCGCAGGAATCGCTGGTTGATGCCGCTTCGCTGACGATTCCCGGCTTTTATAATGTAGGGAACGGCTCCGTCTTTACCGGAAGCGGGGAATTCGCTACCAATCGTCGTCTGGTTGGCTACTACGGTCAGTTATCGTTGAATTACAACAATTATCTGTTCGTTGAATTATCGGGCCGGGCCGATCAGTCATCGACGCTGCCCAAAGCGAACAATACCTACTTCTATCCTTCGGCTTCGGTAAGTTTTGTGCCAACTGATGCCTTCAAGATTAATTCGGACGTCATTTCGTATGCTAAGGTCCGGGCCAGTATTGCCAAGGTAGGGCGCGACGCCGATCCTTATTTGCTTAATTCGGTGTATACAACAGCCCTTTATGGGAATAATGTGGCCAGCATTACTTTCCCCTTGCAGGCAAATGGCGGAAGTATTCCGGGGTTTGCAGTGAGTAGTCGGATTGGCAACAATAACCTGACACCTGAGTTTGTTACTTCCTATGAAGTGGGCATCAATCTTGGTTTCTTCAAAAATCGCCTGAGTATCGATGCATCGTACTTCGATTCGCACAGTAGGAATCAAATTTTCAACGTAGCTATCTCCAACTCAACGGGTTATGATACTCGGACGACAAACGTTGGGGAACTACGAAATCAGGGTGTCGAGCTGGTGCTAAATGCCACACCAATACGAGTGGGCGGCTTTAAATGGGATGCTACGTTAAATTATACACTGATCCGCAACAAGGTCATTTCGATTGCACCGGGGATTAAATCATCCAATGTTGGCAGTTCGGCAACGAATCTTGTTGGTTCGGGAGCCAATGCCTTCACCGGAATCATTCCGTCTATTTACGAAGGTTACCCATATGGTGTAGTGGTTGGAACGGCTAATGCACGGGTACAAAGCACTGACCCCGCTGGCTTGTATTATGACCCCACCGGCCAATATGCGGGCCAAAATGTCATCAATGGAACCTCCGGCCAGTTTGCACCGGGCATTGCGAACTCAGTTATCTCGAATCCGCAACCCAACTATACAGCAGGCTTGACCAACACCTTTTCCTACAAGGGTTTTGCATTGTCGGTGCTGGTTGATACCCGGCAGGGCGGTCAATTATACTCCTTTAGCGTGACCGATGCCAGGGCTAACGGCACCCTGTATGTGACGGGTCTCGATCGCGATCAGCCCCGAATTTTACCCGGTGTGATTCAGAATGCCGATGGAACATTCCGACCAAACAACATCCAGTTAAGTTCGCAGGTGTACTGGAATACAGCCCTAGGTGGACTGGCGTCGGAAGCCGCCGTGTTTGATGCAACCGTGTACCGGCTCCGCGAAGTAGCATTGAACTATACCCTCCCGAAGAGCTTACTGAGCAAAACACCCTTTGGAGCGATTTCAGTGGGGGTTAGTGGTCGCAATTTATTTTTCTATGCACCCAACTTCCCGGCTGATCCTGAAATCAATACCCAAGGAGCGGGGAACATTCAGGGACTGGATCTCAATGGTCCACCAAACACCCGCAACTTCGGCGGCAATATTCGGCTCACGTTCTAATCACTTTTTATTCGACTTACTCATGAACTTCATACAGCACAAACGCTATCTGCTCATTCCCCTGTTTTTGGGAATGGGTGCCTGTAGCAAATTTCTGGATGTTAACGTAACTCCCAACAATCCAACCTCAGTCACGCCAGCCGTATTGCTACCTGCCGCTCAGGCCGGAACTGCTTTTGCCAATGCCAACGAATTGAATCGCTTTTCCTCAACGCTTATTCAGCAGTTGGCCGGGGCAGCGAATAACCCGCAGAACTACGATATTTTCCAGACCAATGGGGCAGATATGGAAAATCAGTGGCGTTTTGAGTTGTATGGCGGAGCGCTCGTAAACTATCAGAAGTTGATTGAATTGGCTGATGCCAACAATGCGAAAGCCTATACAGGTATTGCCAAAATCATGAAGGCTTACACCTTCAGTATCGCCACTGATTTCTGGGGCGATGTCCCTTACTCACAGGCGCTACAGGGCGAATCCTTCACCGCTCCCCGCCTGGATAAGCAGGAAGACATTTATAAAGGGAATGCGTCGCTGGGGATTCAAAGCCTGTTCGATCTGGTTCGTGAAGGCGTCAAGGATCTTGATGCCACGTCGACGGTGAAACCTGGTGCCGACGATCTGATTTATGGGGGCGATCTGGATAAGTGGAAACGGGCAGGCAATACATTGCTGCTCAAATTTGCAACGACGATTAGCCGCAAAGAACCCGCTTTGGCAACCAGTGTGATTAATGAGGTACTGACGGGCAATACCTACATCAGCGCCAATAGCGGAGATATGAATTTCACATTTGGAGCTAGTGTGGGTAGTCAGGACCCGCGATTCACCTACACCGCTGTTAGTACATTTAAAGATGACATTATCCTCAGTACACGCTATTTAGCTCTACTCAACAGCCTGAATGATCCGCGTTTACCGATCTTTTTTACCAAGCCAGGCGCCAATTATGTAACGATTGATAACGGTTTCCGGGGAACACTGCCCGCACCAGTAACTAGCTGGTCACGCTATAATAAGTATGTAACCGGCAATAACGGGGAAGGTCCCGTACGATTGGCTACCAATTTCCAGCGGGCCTTTATTCTGGCCGAAGCTGCCTTACGTCTGGGAACGCCCGGCGATCCACAAGCGCTCTATACCGAAGGCATTAAAGCGTCGATGACACTGGCCGGACTTACGACAGATCAGATCACGGCCTACCTGGCGGCCAATCCAACCGTGGCTACCTTAACGGGTACCACCGAGCAGAAAATCGCCCAGATTATTACGCAGAAATACATCGCGTTTACGGGTAATGGCCTGGAGAACTGGAATGAGTACCGCCGGACAGGATACCCAGTTCTGCAACCTTCTCAAAACGCAGCTGGCATTGACGGCACCCGACCAGTTCGTGCCGTTTATATCAACAGTGAGATTCAACGCAATACGAATTTCCCAAATCCAGCTCCGCAATCAAATATCCGGGTTTGGTGGGATGTCGATTAATATTCATGACGATCAAACACTCAATTGAATGAAAGCAAATCTGATAAAATGCTTAGTACTGGTTTTGGTAGCTAGTAGCTGTTTCTCCTGCAAGGACGATTACGTCTACAGCGATCTGGTTCGCGATAATCGCCCGACGATTCCAGTAACGTTCCCTGGCACTACCAGTTACGGTTTCAATCCGTTCATTACCAGCTCTCTGGCGGCTGGTGGGCCTATCCAGTTTACGTTGTCGATACCGGCTTCGAGCGGTCGCACAATTAAGGAGATTACTAAAATTGTGGGCGGTGCAACAGGTATCAACATAGCTACTTTAAATGCGGCCACCGCCACAACGGCTTATAACGCAGCCCCCATAGCCGGTAGTGGCACAACAGTGGTGTTTACCACGACGATGGCGGATTTCAAGGCAAAATACCCGACGGTGGCCACGGCACCCGTTGCGTTGCCCAACTATACAGAAATCCAGTTCATCTTTCTGGTAACCTTAGATGATGGTACACAGATCGTACCCGAGCCGGTTCGAGTGCGCGTAGTAGCCTGATTCAGGCAGGCATTTGAAAACTGTTGACCTATTAAAACTGACTATTTTTTTGCAGGGCTTTCTTATAAAAATACCGTAGGCATGTAATCTTTGTAGAAAACGGTCAACCACCCTTTTCTACAAAGACCTCACCTCTACGAGGTTGTATTTTTTATGAGAAAACTCTGCTATTTTTTGTCATTCCGCCCCAGGAGGAATCCCAAGCTTGATTAATAAGGAATTTTGAGATTCCTCCTGGGGTGGAATGACAAAAAATAGTTATGAATTTTTGGGGAAATTTTCTTTAAAAGAATACTTTTCCTGCTTAACCAAACAGTTTTTTTCATTAAATAATTAAAACAATTTTAGCCTAAATAATAAAATATATTATTAATATAAAGTATAATCTTAACGCAGAGTTTACATACAGATAAATTATTTTCCACATACTTCACGCCTACTAAATACCTGCTAGTTTCATCAGTCAAAACTTACATATTTGTTAGCTCCCACTCGTGAAAACTCTCCTCTCTTCACCTGGCTGACCAATTAAGATCTCCATGAACTAGTTGTGCTTTACCTGTATGCTTACTACCTACTGGTAAACAGATTTTCATTATAACACATTGATAATTAGCAACTTAATATACACACTTAGAATTAACCTATTTATCTTCACTATCCTACAAGGTTTATAGATTCTGTAAACCAGCGTACGGCCGTCAATTCTTATACACTTCTAGACGAGTAAATTATAAGCCCCCAAACTTATATCGAGTCTATTTTTTCACTTCATCAACAGTAGGCATTTATAAGCCTTTACCGCTCTTGTATTATAATAACCATTTATACAAAAAAGCAAAAGATCTGATTAATACCTTGTCTTTTTGATGCTAGAAAAACGAATCCCTATTTATCTGTAACCTCTTTACGACAACACTACAATGAACACGATTATCTTAGCTCTGTTACTGGCATTTAGTTTCAGCTTAAGTGCGTCCGCAAATCCTGATCTTCCGCAGGCAAACAAAAAGAATCGACCTACTAAACTGGCTCGTTATCAGCTAGGCGCTTATCTAACGGCAGATGGGGCAAAGTTGCGAATAAATGTAGATAAGGAATTGGAAGGGCAGGTATATCTCCAGCTCCTCGATCATAAAGGAAAATTGTATTTTGATCGAATTCTGGATACAGGAGAATCATTTATACGGCTCAGCCTCGATTTAACGGATTTAACCGACGGCGACTACAAGTTAAAAGTATCCAATGGGCTTGAGATGGAGATTCGTGAAATTAAAATCACGACTAAACAGCCCACTACGCTTACACGCACACTCACTGTATTGTGAGTCCTTCAGGCCGCTGCTAAGGCTGGATAGCGTGAGTGCTATCCTGTTTCAATGATTCCCTTTAGCGCTTATTTATGACTAGTTGGTTACCTATCTAATGAACAAACCCGATCTTGATCAGTGGACAACAGCCTTTGCTCTGATGGCTTTTTTAGGGCTATTTATGGCACCTTTGCTTTTAAAACAGGCTGGCCAGCAGAAACACCAGATTCGCTATATCGTAGCGATTCTGGTGTTATTTTCAATCGTACTAATCTATTATGTACTCTACTGGAGCAACTATTTACAGTTTTTCCCTTACCTGAACAGGCTGGCAGAACTACTCTTCCTCTCGTTTGGGGTATTGTTTTATTGTTATCTCAAAGAGCTGCTTCACCAGCCCGTTTCGTCCCGTACCCGGCTGATTCATTTTCTACCTTTTCTAGTAGTCTCAGGCATCCATTTACTCCTGATTCTGTTGAACAGTATCCTGCCCGATTCGTTTTTTCAATCAACTCCGTTTTCGTACTACCGATACTTTTATAAGTCGCTTCCCTGGATTGTCCTCATCCATCTTTCGTTGTATGCAGTCGCCATCATTCGGCTTCAGCCATCGTTCCAAAGCTTACGGGAGGTTTCTCAATGGGCACGCTGGTTTAGTTTATCCTATTTAGGTTTTGTGCTAGCCAACTGGTCTTATCATGTCTTGGTGAACATGTCATTTTTTAACCGGGACTGGGATTATGCTATTTCCCTGAGTATGGCCATTTTTATTGGGCTGGTGGCGGTATTAGCTTATTTGCAGCCCCATATTTTCCAAACAAATCAGCTGCCCATTTCTGAATTAAGAGTACTTACGACCCCAACAGCCACATTCCCAGGGGTTAGACTAGCGACGGTTATTCCCCGTTCGTCTGTACCGACTCAGCCTGAAGTTCGCTATCGTCATTCGGGTTTACCTGCACACATAGCCCGCCAGTTTGCCCAGCAACTTCAGGAGCTGATGTGTACCGAAAAGCTTTATCATGACAATGAGTTACGGTTAGAGACAGTAGCCGAACGACTGAACATCAGCCGCCATCATCTCTCGCAGGTACTGAATGAGCAGCTAGGCATGAATTTCTTTGAATACATTAATTCCTTACGGATAAAAGAAGCCAGGGAGTTATTACAGCAGGTACCTCGTCAGCAACTTAATATTATCGAAGTGGCCTATCAGGTAGGTTTCAATAATAAAGTTTCCTTTAACAAAGCGTTTAAGCACTCAACCGGGCAAACTCCCAGTGAATTCCGGCGCTCGATGCAGGACAAACCCGATTATAATTGCTCGACCCCCGCCGATGAAAGCTAACTACTTGGGTTAAACACAGAAATCAGTAGGATTGCCAGGAGAATGTCCATTGGTCTGTTTTCTTTTCACTCCTGCCGAAATAGGCAACGCCGTTATCGCCCCACTGCCAGCGAGCTTTCTCCACGCTGTCAACTTGAAAGGCAAATTGGGGTTCAATAGCTGAAGTCCAGCTAATTTCGCCCTGAATCAGTGTTGGCCAACCGCCAAACTTGATTCCTTCGGCATTGGGAAACAGCTCAGAATAGTTATCCTCAAACCTGGCTGGCACGGGAATGGGGCAATCTTCCCAATGCGGAAAATCCTGCTCGATCACTTCAGGAATCATCTGCATTGGTTTGATGGGCGATGGCACTTTAAGTTGCGACAAGGGGACTAAGTCGTCGGTTGTTTTATACGCTCTGAGGCACCAGCTTGTGCCGTTTTCATCGCCATCAAGAGGTAGCTCACCCGAAGTAATAAAGACGGTAATTAACGCAATGTCATTGACAAGTTCCGGTTTGAATGCGAACTCGTCCAAATTAATCTGGCAGAGGGGAAGCATCGGTTTGCCGTTAGTATGAGGCCAGCTTTCCTCTGCGCTGGCTACCAGAACTTTCCCGATCCAGGAAGCCAGCGGGTTGTCGGTAGGACGAAAGCCACCAACCTTCATCCGAATAGCTCGTCGGGCAATCTGGTCAATAAACTGCTTCTTAGTCATAGCGGACTTTATTTCCCGGCTGACGCACTCATCGTTTTCAGTAAAGCCGTAAACGTTTCCGGCGTGTTATTCCGTTCGGTATAAATTTCGGCACTACGCTTAATCAAATCAGCAAATCGCTGATGCTGTGGACCTACAACCGTAGCGTCAGCTCCTTTCTCAAGAAGCAGCCTGCATACATCCCATAATTCTAACCGGGTTGCGGCCAACAATGCCGAATGGCCCGCCAACCAACTCGATGCCGTTGGCGGATAAACCGAATTAGGGTCGGCTCCGTGAGCTAGTAACAGCTTTATTTTCTCCTCTCGATCATAGTCATATTCCATGACGATAAACAGAATAGGCGTCGGAAGCTGCAATAGCCCTTTTGCATTCGGATTGGCGCCATTTTTCAAAAACCAATCCATCAAGACTGCCGAACTATTCCGACTTACCCGTGTATGAGTAGGTATGTGGCTTGAATCGGCGGTTTCGATCGCAGCTCCTTTGGCGAGTAAAAGCGACAGACAGGGTATGACCCACAGAGAATCCTGACTATATACGCCTTTAAGAGCTGCAAAATCAAGTAGTGTAATGTAATCAGATCCGCTTTCATTTAGCTGAGGAATAGGTTGCTGCAAGAGCATTTTAACCTGCTCAATGTCATGATCTGCAATGGCCTGGGCTAGTTGTCGGCGTTGTGGATCATGAAAATAATAGGTTCCATTCGCCTTTCCATCATCATTCTGCCTGGTTTGTCTGCTCATACTTGTCTGGCCCATCCAGTGAATAAGCCCTACCACGATAGGCAGAAGACCTAGCACAAAGACGATAATCCTGCTAAGCTGAAAGGGAAGGCAGTTTACACCAATCAGAATGACCAGCAGGATAAAACCAACGAAGAGATACCCTGCCGCCATGCCTCGTCCTGCGGCATCTGTACCAGACTGATTTAGGGTTAAGGAAGAATACGTGAGCAGAATGCCATAAATGATCAGGAATGACCAGTTAGCGATGGTAATGGCTTTCATTCGATACGCTTATACGTCGAAGGGTAACGCATACTCTCTGGAAATCACCTTAGATGAGCGCGTTTTTACCTCTACCTTCGCTTTGAGGGGCGAACCCAGCACCAGGTAATTTTTCACAAACTGATCCTGATAATACATCCAGGATTGGTCTTCCAGCAAATACTCATCCACACCTTTTTTAGAGGCTTGATACGCCCACCGCTCCACAATCAGTGGCTCATAGTTGATAGTGTTTCCCATGTAGAGAACCTGTATACCTGGCTGCGACTGGTTGCCTAGTTCGGTACAGCTTACTACCGTAATTGTTAATGATGATCCATCTTCCAGGTCTCTTACCGACCATTCGTCGATTACACTTTTTTCGTTTGCCATTGTCTTGTGTTTAGTTACGCTTAAGCGCTGTTTAATACAAAACAACATAGCCCGAAGAGTCAATCAATGTGAGAGTTAGTAACTGGTAGGAATGAATAAACAAGTAGTTGATTTAACAGGAACACTGCCCAGATTCACCTTGTGTAAACTATCCTTTACTACCGTTCCAGCGGGTATTCTGATGGTGCTATCGGGCCGCTATGTCTTCTAGTTGCTGAACTATATTTCTTACTGCTGCAATCCTTCCAGGTTAACGCGAACTATGAGTTTTTTTGACCGCGTAGGAGCTTAATCGAATTATAATCACCCATAAAATCTCGTAGTTCGCATTAGTTTACATCTTGTTTATCAATCAACTAAAGCAAATAACGCCTTTGTTATGCCTGGTATGAGTACCGGCTCTTTCACTTATTTTTGACTTATTTCTACTTTCCCGCAACAGACTCAGATGTCATTGCGTACAGAGTACATATAAGCTTTATTATGTAGTTCAAAAAAGCCGGGCTCCCTGAGTCCGGCTTTTTTTTAAGTTTCACAGGTTATCTGCTAACGTCGCTCATCCTGGCATCAACCTGACGAATTACTTCGGCAAAATCAGCCGGTTTATTCGCATAATCCAGCGCATTTACATCTAAAATCAACAGAGGTCCGAGGTTATATGAACCGGCAAATTCTTCGTAGAGTTGATTTAAATTACCCAGGTACTCATTGCTGATAGCCTGCTCAAATGACCGCCCCCGTTTCTGAATCTGTTTGCGAAGTTTGGGCAAATCGGCCCGGAGGTAAATCATCAGATCGGGGGGGCGAACCATACTCATCATATTCTCGAATAAGTTGCGATAGGTAAAATAGTCACGCTCGGGCATGGTGCCGTCCTGGTAGAGATTGCGGGCAAAAATAGAAGCATCCTCATAAATAGTCCGGTCCTGCACCATCGTATGCGCCTGACTACCAGGTGAGGCCGAATTAGCCTGCTGACTCACCAGGATCTTTTTCATTTGCGCAAAGCGACTATTCAGGAAATAGATTTGTAGATTGAACGCCCACCGAGGCATATCAGCATAAAAATCGGCCAGATAGGGATTCCCGTCGACGGCTTCGTAGAGTACTTCCCAGCCGTAGTGAGCGGCCAGTAATTCGGCCAGCGTTGTTTTGCCAGCTCCAATATTTCCTGTAATAGCGATATGCATGGATAAATAGATAAGTCAATAATTGCCAGTCTACCGGGCAATTTGGGGCAATAAATGTAGACAGTCAATGACTCTTGACCAAGATCAGGGAACTAATCATTGTTTTAATTTAATTTTGTAATTCAGAACGAACATTGAGCAGCACCCTTTCGCTCATTCACTCTTTCGCTCTTTAAAAATGAAACCGTACCGCGTTCTTCTATACTATATTTATTCGCCCATTGAAAACCCGGAGCAATATCGGGAAGAACATCATTTGCTGTGCATCCGCCTGAACTTACTCGGGCGCGTCATTGTAGCCCCCGAAGGATTGAACGGAACTGTCTCTGGCCTAACAGAAGACTGCGAAGCCTACATGGCCGCGCTCCGCGCCGACGCTCGTTTTGCGCACACGGAGTTTAAGATTGATGAATCGGACGGACATGCGTTTCAAAAGCTGCACGTTCGGGTGAAGGCCGAGATTGTTCACTCTGATTTAGGTGTCGATCCACTCAAGCAGACGGGTATTCACCTCGAACCAGAAGAGTTCAAGCAACTCAAAAATGACCCTGATGTCGTGCTGGTTGATATGCGGTCAAACTACGAGCACGAAGTAGGCAAGTTCAAAGGGGCCATTACGTTCGACATGGACAATCTGCGCGAACTTCCCGAACACATTGCCGAAATCGAGCATCTGAAAGGATCAGGCAAAAAAATTGTGACGTATTGCACAGGGGGCATCAAATGCGAGAAAGCCTCTGCTTATCTGCTTTCGCAGGGATTTGATAACGTGTATCAGCTTCATGGCGGCATTATCAAATACGGCATAGAAGCTGGCGGTGAAGATTTTGATGGCGAATGCTACGTATTTGACAACCGCGTAACGGTTCCGGTCAATCATATCAACCCAGTTGTCGTATCAACGTGCTATCGGTGCGGTACACTCACCAGCCGGATGATCAACTGCGCCAGCCCGGTTTGTAACAACCACATTACCCTCTGCGAGGATTGCGGTCATGACCATGCCGGAACATGCACCGATGCCTGCAAAGAAGATCCAAATCTGCGTCCTTACGACGGTACGGGCTATTACGGCAAGCAAACGCAGAGCTACTCCCCTATCCAAGGTTATAAAAGCCGTCAGGGTCAGAAGGTTGATGTGGTTATTAATAATGCGTAATCCATTATCAGCCCACTGCTTCAGCTGTGGGTATACGATGGTAATATATACATTAATGTGAACCGTTTCAACGGTTTATGCGAATGGCAAACCGTTGAAACGGTTCCAAATTTTACGGCATTTTTCTCCTCACCCACAGCTAAAGCAGTGGGCTAATATTCCTCACTTATTCACCACATTTACCGGCTCACCATCCAGAAATGCCGACAAATTCTGAACGGTAATATCCATCAATCGGGATCTAGCTTCGATTGTTGCCCAGGCTATATGGGGGGTAATCAGGCAATTCTTCGCCGTAAACAATGGGTTATCAGCGGCTGGCGGCTCTTTGGATAATACGTCGATACCTGCTCCGGCAATGACGCCTGTATTCAGCGCGTCGGCCAAATCCTGATCTACAATAATTGGCCCTCTGGATGTATTCAACAGGAACGCGGTTGGTTTCATCAAAGCCAGATTCTCTTTATTGATAAGCCCCTGCGTTTCTGGCGTTAGTGGACAGTGAATACTCACCACATCCGATTGTGTCAGCAGTTCGGGTACGTCAGCCCAGCTGAAATTAGGCCGATGTGACTGGTCTGTATGATGCCGTTTCGAACCGATAATATTCATACCGAAAGCCGTGGCTATATCACCGACTTTCTCGCCGATACTGCCAAATCCAATAATACCAATGGTTTTGCCAGCCAGCTCAACTAGTGGATAATCCCAAAAGCACCAGTCAATCGAGCTAGCCCATTTGCCTGCCCGCACGGCATCACTATGGTGTTTAACGTGTTGGGTTAATTCGAGTAATAAGGCAAAGGTCAATTGAACTACAGACGTTGTTCCATAACCGGGTACGTTACAAACGACAATCCCTTTCTGCTTCGCAACCTCTGTATTGATAATGTTATAACCCGTAGCCAGCACACCAATAAATTTCAAGACGGGGAGTTGCGTCAACAGGTCTTCGCCGAGGGGTGTTTTGTTGGTAAAAATGATTTCGGCATCTTTTGCCCGCTCCACTACCTGGTCGGCAGGAGTTCGGTCATATACTGTTACGTCACCAAATTTCTCCAATCCTTCCCAGGATAAATCACCTGGATTCAGTGTATACCCATCTAATACGACAATCTTCATTATTGAGTTTTTCTTGTTTATGATATTTATCCTCACCCCCGGCCCCTCTCCTAAAACAGGAGAGGGGAGCAGAACTCGCCCGTTTTTAGCCCCTCTCCTGTTTTAGGAGAGGGGTTGGGGTGAGGTGACTTTTAGAGGTCTACACCCGCGCCCAGGCTGCATTCAATGTCCGTTTGGCATTGGCAATTACGACATCGGGGTCTTCATCACCAAAAGGTTTTACTTCAAAGCTGACAATAGGTGGATTTTCTGTATTCAAATAACCGATGTCTAATAGGACTTTCAGGTAATGCGTCACTTCTGGCACGTCGTTTTCGCCATTTGGAAAACCGAAGCGTGGGTGGACATCGCCATAAGCAGGCATATCCGGGCTTTTGACGACGCAGTTGCCAATGTGGGCGTGCGTGATGTAATCTTTGACAGGCAAAAGTGATTCCTCAATCGTCTCGTGAATCAACGGAATGTGGCTCAAATCGACCATTAAACCGAAATGATCATGCTCTTTTCGAACTTCCTGCACGTAGCGTAAGGCCAGATCAGCGGGGCCGATCAACGATTTTTTATCGACATCATAATCAAACACTTCCAGCGAAATCTTCATATCGCCCTTACTTTTTGCATAGGCACAGATTTCATTGGTGGATTTTACGAGCAGCTCAAACGCTTCTTCTTTTCTGGACTCCTCATACTTCCCGCTCAGAAACGAGTAGCCTGTAGCGCCGATTTCATAGGCTTCATCAATACCTTCTTTTACATTAGCGAGCGCCCGTTGCCGCCCTTCTTCGTTGGTGTCATTCAGGTTTAGGCCTGTCGTTAGTAATCGGGGCTGTGCCGCATACGCCACCGTCATGTGCGACGATTCGAGCAGGCTTTTTACTTTTCGACGAACATCCAGGTCTTTGACGGTTGTAATTTCTATGGCCGTGAAATATTCATCCAACACAACTTTTTTAATGGTTTCCAGAACTGGTCCTTCGCCCTTCATGGTTTCGGGAAATGCCATAAAATGAACCAGGCCAACTTTCATGTAGTTACAAAGCGGTGCATTCATATCAATTCAGGTGCAATCGTTAATTTACTAAATCGGGAGTTTGTACTTTCTTTTTGGTAGTTGTCAGAACAGAAATGGCTATTCCGGCTAACAATACGCCTAATACGATCAGGTAAGTATAGCCTTTCGAGAGATCGGGGATAGCTGCGGCTTTCTTGCTGCCGAGCATTTCGTAGACTGGAATAATCCATTTTACGGCGTATGCCTGAGCCAGCACGATGAGGCAAATGAAACTCAGCATATAAAAACTATGCTTCACCGTAAAACGGAACAGTTCTGATTCTTTGCCCACCAGATTGCCCGCAGCCGCAGCTACAGCAATAGACTGGGGCGAGATCATTTTACCAACCACACCACCCGATATATTAGCCGCTACGGTTACGACCGGGTCAACGCCAATGGATTGAGCCGTAGCATATTGAAGCTTGCTAAACAACGCATTGGCCGACGTATCGGAGCCGGTAATGAAAACGCCCAGCCATCCCAGTACTGGGGCAAAAAATGGGAACAGGTAACCCGTATTCGCCAGCACTTCGGCCAGCGTGAGCGTAATGCCCGAATCATTCAGGATGTAGGCAAATCCTAACACTGCGGCAATCGTTAGAATCGGAAATTTGAGTTGGTTTAGCGTAGCACCAAACACTTGTACGCCCTCACCATATGTCAGGCCAACTAACGGAATAACGACCAAAGCAGCAATCAAAATAGCTGTCCCAGCGGCAGATAAGTAATTGAATTTAAATATTTTAGGTAGCAAACTCCCATCTTCTCCCTGAATAGCGTTGTGCAATCCAGGAAACTCAAACTGGGTCATTCCCGTCGAATTCAGTACGTCTTTAATCGGCTGAATACCCCAGGCGATTACCATAATGGTCAGCACAATGAACGGCGACCAGGCCCTGATAAGTTGCCCGTTTGTGTAGCTGATGTCGGTGTTAATTGTGGCAGCGGGTTCGTTGGCAAAACGCCAGATAGTCGTCGGTTTCCAGAAGCGCAGGAAAACCATAAGGCAGATAATCGAACCAAGTCCGGCAATCACGTCAGGTAATGCAGGGCCTAAAAAGTTCGACGAGAAGTACTGAAGGAAGGCAAACGAAATACCAGACATCAGAACTGCGGGCCATATTTCCTGCGCTTTTTTGAACCCAGCAATGATACTCACCAGATAAAAAGGCAGCATAATCGATAAAATCGGCAATGTTCGACCAACCATTTGCGAGATGGGTAATTCGGGAATGCCCGACACCTGTGAAGCCACCGTAATGGGAATCCCGATCGACCCAAAGGCGACCGGCGCGGTGTTAGCAATCAAACAAATACCCGACGCGTAGAGTGGATTGAAACCCAGTCCAACCAGCATAGCTGCCGTGATGGCAACGGGTGCTCCGAACCCGGCAGTCCCTTCCAGAAATGACCCGAACGAAAACGCAATCAATAACGCCTGTAACCGCCGGTCGGAAGTGATGGACGCCATAAAGTGTTTTATGATCTCGAACTGACCGCTTTTTACGGTGACATTAAACAGGAAAACTGCCATAGTCACCAGCCAGCAAATGGGAAACAAGCCATACACCGCCCCGTGCGCGGCTGACAACAGCGCTAACTTTATGGGCATTCCATAAACCAGAATGGCGATAACCATGGCCAGTCCTGTAGCGATCAGGCTGGCCTGATAGCCCTTCATTTTCCTGATAATCAGTGCCCAGAATATAAACAGAATGGGTACTGCCGCTACTACTACGGATAAAGTAATATTGTTAAACGGATCAATAACTTGTTTCCAGATCATGGTTGTATTCAGTTAATGAATTGATTTTCAATCTTCCATGGCGTCGGGTTCTAAAAACTGACACCACAGTCCTACTCAATTACGCCAAATCCAGCGCGACGATTTCGTGATCGAGAATCTTGGGTACGGATACGGTTACTTTGCCACCTTTTAGTTCAAACTTAGGCTTTTGGTCGCTCATAAGTAGCTTTACACCAGTCACTTTTGCGCCAGCGGGAACAGTAATACTGACCTGAGCATCTACAGGAATCAACTCCCGAAAAGGGCCTTTCATCATCATGGGGTTGGTCAGGTTTACCAGATGCACAGTCATCGAGTTAGCCTGCCGCCAGACATTGACATCGATCACGCCTGGCCCTGTTACGGCGGCAATGGGTTCTTCATCGAGTGCCCAGTTCACAACATTACTCAGCAGTTGACCATGATCGATGCCCAGCATTTGCCAGAACGAGCGATCCAAATCGCCGGGAATGTAGGCAACTCTCCCTTTGCCAACTTGCCGCAAGTATAGCTCCCGCGTATCGGTCTCCGCTACGCGTGGGTACACATCCTCCATAGGCAGGTCAGGATACGTAGGAATCAGCGTGATTGGGCTGGGGAACGTGGTCGTTGGCTTCACATCGACTTTATAAATCGCATTGATAATACGGGGCGTATCCTCCAGTCCTTTTAGAATCAGTTGCGTCTGGCTGTTTTTGGCGTCGTTGCGCAATTGCAAATAGCTGTTTCGCATCGGTCCCTCTACCTTCTGATCGTATGAAACACCGAATAAACTCGCCAGACCAAAATCGGATCGTTGCTTACCTTCTTCGTCA
Organism: Spirosoma arboris; assembly: GCF_009754945.1. Classification (GTDB taxonomy): domain Bacteria; phylum Bacteroidota; class Bacteroidia; order Cytophagales; family Spirosomataceae; genus Spirosoma; species Spirosoma arboris. The sequence goes on along the minus strand of NZ_WPIN01000001.1, from coordinate 738,444 downwards.
TAGAGCGATGTTTCGAAGGTAGAGACAACGCTACCGCCATTATCTACAAACGCCTGTATCTGTTTGCATTGCGCGTCGGAAAGGGCCGCAATATTGGGCAAAATCAGCAACTTAAACCGTTTCAGATCTTCGGGTGTAAGCAGCCGGTCATTCACCATATCGAACGGAATACGGCTCTCGACAAGGGCGTGATACATGCCGTCCAGGTGATCACTGCTTTTCTGTTGCCACGGCTTGCCGCCGTAATTGCGGTCGGTTTGTTCCGAATAAACGACACCGACGCGCGACATCGAAGCCGTGTTACGAAGGTATTTCTCGTTTTTATAGTAACCTTCATACAGCTTGGCTACTGCTTCCATCCACCGTTTGTCGTAGATGTCGCCACCGAATTTTACAAAGCAGGGACGCATGCCGTTGGCCGTGCCTTCGGCTGCCCAAATCCGAATTTCGGCGTCGCTCTGTACAGAATCTTTCCATCGAAATTCTTCTTCAATTCCAATGCTAAATATCCCAATCAGTGGCTTCATACCCAGCGTAGAACGTAGTTCCTTGGCTCCTTTTCCATTGGCCCAGGGAGCGGTAAGTCCACGTCGCGCCTGTTGATCAGCGAAGAACAGATCGGCTTCTTTCCCGGTCATTACTTTGTCGGGGAAGCCATTGGGGATGAATCTTGCTGTCGGTTTTTGCTTACGGATACCCGCATCCCACACCGACCAGACTTCTCGCAAGCGCTTCATCCGCCAGTCGGCCCATTTGCGATACGTTGGGTCAAGTTTATCAACTGCTTTTGGTAATTCCAGACCGGAAGCCTTTTTGAAGTTACTCGTGCAGTGCTCGCAATAACAAATATCATGACCATGCCAGCGATTCGAGAAAATACCTTCGGGCTGAAAGTTCTGCATGATTTCCTGATTCACCTGGGTCATGAAATCAAAGTTATATGGCCCCAGTGCGCAGGTAACCCACAAATCTGGATTGGCCCAGTGACGGCGTGGTTTTCCATCAACGGTTACGGCAATCCAGTCGGGGTGTGCATCGTAAACATCCTGCCGGGCAGCATGAGGGTCGGTACGAAGCATAATTTTCATACCCTGTTTTTTGCAGCCTTCTACCAGATAACCCAGTGTATTGGAATTACCCATAAAATCGCTGCGGTGATGCAGGGGGATTTTAGTCGGATAAAAAGCAACGATGCCACCGGCGCTGAGCAGGGCTCCATCGGCATGAATCCGCTTGAAGTAATTGAGCCAGAAATCAGGGTCGTAATGGCCGGGATCTCGCTCAACAAAAGCAAGTTGCGCCCAGCGCATCGGCCCATCGAGCCAAAAGCCATCGGTTGGCGCTAGTACATTGGCAGATGGATTCGCCAGGACAGATGGCCCGGATAACGCATAGGCGCTTCCTATGAGACCGGTGGTTTTAATAAAATCTCTTCGTTCCATGATTTAGGGAAATTATGGCTCCTGTGCCAACGTAATGTCGCGCTGTACCTGCGGGAGATAGTTGCTCCACAGAAAGCGCTGGGAATCTTTATAGGCATTCTCTTTCGAGATATAGCCTTCGGTGTAAGGCACTTCGTGATAATGACTAGCTGTAATTTCGCTGACTTTTCGCCAGTGGGTTACGCATTGATTCAGGTAGGTTATTGCCTTCTGTTGCTGCATTTTGTCCTGCGAAAGTCGGTAGGTTTGAAGGGCTACGCCCGCCCGAAGTTTATCCGCAAAATAGCGGCTCAGATAGGACCAGGTTTCCAGATCTGCTAATTCACAAGCCAATGTTGGCGAATCGCCTGAGCGTAGTTGCTCCACCCGCTGAAGTACCGTTTTACTATCAGCATCCAGTAAATCGGCTAGTTGTAACGGTGTGATTTTTCCTTTTGGGATTGCCTTTTTTGCCAAAATCTGACTAACGTATTCCTTGATCGACAGATATGTTGGCTCTAAGGTGGAATGGTCGATTAGCTCGTTGATGGAAATAAACGATGACACGTTATCCTGAAAGCCTTTGCCAGCCGAAAAAGGAGCCAGAAAGCCTTCTGAATACAAGGTATAATCCCAGGTTGACCCGTAGAAAGAAGCCAATCGCAGCGGCATTTGACTAGCTGCCGAATAGGCTTCGAGCATTGGCTTGCCCGATTTCATCCCATAGCGATTCACGAAGGAGGCTTCGAATACGGCATCTGGTGTGGACGGATCATAAAGCAGGCGGCCCCAGAGCTGGTAAAACAGCCATTGTTTTTCAAATGCATACTCCCAGGTCCGGTGATTGCTGGTTATATGCGAATAATCCTTGGCTGGTATATAGCCCTCCGAACCGACAAAATACCCATTGACGTAAGGCGCTGTATTCTGTGCAATGTGCCGACGAATGAAATCGGGTTGTCCCCAGCGAAGAATGAAAAAATCCTCATTCCGAATCATCCACTGAATGCGGTAATTCGAGGGCAGTGGATTCCAGTAGCCATCGTCCCGCTTGCCCGAATGCGAATCATGCGTCAAGGCCAATGTGGGTGTTGAATGCCCATGCGACCAGTTGAATTTGATTTCGACCAGCGTCGTATCGGGCAACTGGGCATTATTGATCACTCGTCGCATTTCGCCCGGATCGGCGGAAAGTACCGAACGGTGGATAAACTTGACCGGTCGCTTAGCGGCTTTCATCCCAGCCACAATTGTTTCCTCCAGCCAGTCTTCACGATCTTTAGGTGTCATCTCTGGCAGGGTTGAATTGGTCCCGCTGAAATTGCTCATCCAGTCGGCCAGCGTGATTCCGATTCCGGCCAAGTCAGGATATTCATTGATGACCTGCGTAACCACTTCACGTGTATACCGTTTCACCACCGCCGACGTATCGTTTCGCTCTTTAACGCCATACGCCTTCGCGAACTCGGGCGAAACGGCAATGTTCCAGTTAACGATATAGGGTTCGATACCGCGCTCTTTCGCCATTCGGAACAGGCTTGTCCAGAAGCGTTTCCAATCCGCCATCTCGGTGGCCGAGAAGTTGTTGGCCTCCTGGAAGTTCGTTGGCTTCACCATGAAGGAGAACGGATGGATATTCCAGAGTGACAGGATATTAAAGCGATTTTCAGCCATTTGATCTAGCAATCGCTGCCAATACGCAAGATCACGACATACGTCTTTATGCACCTCCATCGCCGGACCCGATCGGTACGATGACCAGGGCAGATTAACTTTCAATGCACGAACTGTAAAATGCGGATTAACGACTTTGGGTGGCAGCGTTTTCCAGCTTTTCCCCATCTGAATCTGTTCCGCTACGTCCAGTACGCCATACATCGCTCCAGCCGCATCGACAGCCGTAATCAGCAGATTATTATTCTGGTAGCTAATCCGATATCCTTCTTCCCGAATAAACTGTTCACCCTGAGCGGATTCAACCGTAATAAAAACTCCGTTTACGTTGGTTCCGAGTGTAACCGGTACTTTCCGAACAGGCTGACCAGCTTTTTGAAGTGCCCTTTCCAAACGGCTTACCCCAAATTGAATCGGTTTGCTGGTGGTGTCGTAGGCAATTGTAAGCTGGGTTTTTCCATTCGTTGCCTGCGCGTAAGAGCCTCTTGGAAACGAGAAGGCGAAACCGAGAAAACAGATCCAATAAAGAATGTATTGCCTTTTCATGCAGGGCTATGGGTTTGCTCCCCTCTCCTGTTTTGGGAGAGGGGCCGGGGGTGAGGGAAATGCAGAGCGGCTCTGGCTTACCCTCACCCCAACCCCTCTCCCAAAACAGGAGAGGGGCTAAGACGTCAGAATTTAACCTACTTATCTATCAGGATATTTATTTAAATAGTCTTATCAAAGACTTCGCGCTTTCAACTGATCGACAGCATGCTTAGCAGCTCGTGCTGTGAGTGCCATATAAGTAATCGACGGATTCACGTTCGAGGCAGAAGTCATGGCTGAACCGTCGGTGACGAATACGTTTTTGCAGGCGTGAACCTGGTTGAACTTATTGAGTACCGACGTTTTGGGGTCTTTGCCCATGCGCGCCGTACCCATTTCATGAATACCAAGACCCATGTGCGCAACAGCATTGTCGTATGGAACTACGTTTTTGAAACCAGCTGCTTCGAGCATTTCGGCCCCGTCATTCATGATGTCTTTGCGCATAGCGCGTTCGTTTTCGCCAAAATCCGCATCGAACACAACTTTAGGCAAACCCCATTTATCGGTTTGGTCTTCGCTAAGATAGAAGCGATTGTTAGGATCGGGCAGCACCTCGCCAAAGCCGCTCAGGTTGATTTTCCAAGGGCCAGGCTGCGTCATTTTCGCTTTAAAATCAGCCCCAAAGCCCGTTTCGGCTCCACCCCGTGACCAGTCGGCCCGTGATGCGCCACCCTGATAACCGAATCCGCGGAGGTAGCCACGTTTGTCGCTGCCCCAGTTTCGGAAACGTGGGATGTATAACGCGTTAGGGCGGGCACCAAAATAGTAGTCATCTTCAAAGCCTTCAATGTCGGCCCGTGCGCCCACACTGAGGTGGTGATCCATCAGATTCCGGCCCAATTGATCGCTGTCGTTACCTAATCCGGTGGGGAAACGAGACGATTTGGAGTTCATCAGAATTGACGTAGACCCAATCGTACCCGCATTCAGGAAGATAATTTTGGCGTAAAACTCCCGAACCTCCATCGTGTTTTGATCAATCACCCGAACGCCTTTTGCCTTCTGGCCCTGGCTATCCAGCAAAATCTCTTTCACGATCGCATTATGAACAATCGTCAGGCGGTTGGTTTGACGGGCCGCCGGGATTGTAGCCGCCAGCGAACTGAAATACGCACCAAACGGGCAACCACGTGAGCACCGATTCCGAAACTGACAGCTAGCCCGTCCCAATGCGGTATGCCAGGGCTGGGGTTTGGTGAGATGGGCCACACGACCAATAGTGATGGGCCGATTCAGCTTCTGCCCTACTGATTTTTTCAAATGTAGTTCGGGAGCGGTCATGGCCATGGGCGGCAAAAACTGGCCGTCCGGCAAAACGTCTAACCCTTCTGCCTGACCGCTGACCCCTACAAATTTTTCGACATGATTGTACCAGGGCACGAGGTCGTCATAGCCAATAGGCCATTCGACGCCAAGTCCCTGTTTGGCATTGGCCAGAAAATCTTCGCGGTTCCAGCGATAGGACTGCTTTCCCCACAACAGCGATTTACCGCCCGTATGATACGCCCGTATCCAGTTGAATGGACGTTTCTGGATATACGGATTCTCGGCATCATTGGTGTACAGGTACTGTGTGCCCTCTCTGGCCGAGAAGTACATACTGGCATAATGCTCTTCTGCGGCAAGGTTGGTGATTTTACCCCGGTGCTCAAACTCCCAGGGGTCTTTCATCGCGGTTTTGTAATCCTCGACGTGTTTGAGTTCGTATCCTCGTTCGAGCATTAATACCTTTAAGCCCCGTTCGGTCAGCTCTTTAGCGGCCATCCCGCCTGTCATTCCTGAGCCAACAACAATGGCGTCGTATGTTTGTGCCTTTTCCGCTTTTATGTTCAGATTCATGTATTACAATGATTGAATTAGTGATTGACGACTAGTGGACTAGTGGTGTCAGGTTCTTTAACCTGACACAGCGAGGTTTCTCAAAACCTTTAAAGTAAGCTACACGAGGTTTTAGAAAACCTCGCGTGTCGGGTGTAAGTACCCGACACCACACATACTAGTTCACACTTGATTTCCGTACATAAAATCTTTCTGGCCGGGCTTGATTTTAATGGCCTCGAACCGACCGGGAATAGGCTGATAATCAAACGATGCTTTAATGCCTGCTTCGGAGGTGAAGTAGCCTAACAACGTAACTTCCTTGATGATTTGCCAGAATGACGGGCTGGTAGCACTGGGCGCAGAGCTGGCTTCAACCTGCTTCAATACGTCCGTCTGCTGGTCGGGTTTGAGCGTCAGGAAGTTTTTACTTTCCAGGTTACGAACACCGGCAATGAAAGCATCCTGCGCGGGCTTTTTGTAACAGTCGCGGAGCATCACATCCATAAATGCGGGTACGCCTACATCAATAGCCCCCGGTGTGTCGGTCTTGGGAATGATGATGTCGGAAACGCGTGCTACGATCTCACGTTGCCCATCGTCCAGCCTAAAGTCGGCGGTTTCAGGCCGAGTTTTTTGATCGTCAACGACCTGTTCCCACCGGCTCATGGCCATCAGTGTTGGCGCAGACAGGGTCCCTCCCATCAACCAGGCCACTCGTGCTACTGCTTCCCGTCTGTTCATCTGTTTTTGATTCAGTTATAATGACTTTTCGACAGGATTTACAGGATGAACAGGATTTTTCCGGCAAACCCAATCCTGTTCATCCTGTAAATCCTGTCAAACAAAATATGATACTAAAAGGCTTCAACGCACTTTATCTAATACCCCGTATTTTGCTTGATCTTGTCTTTATTGACATCAATCTGCGCCTGAGGAACCGGGAAGACTAAATTATTCTCCGTCAGTACGTTCACTAATCGAATCTGGTCTTTTTTGCCGTTCAGGACTGGAATAGCCCGGCCTGTTCGCACGAGATCATACCAGCGATGGCATTCAAACGCAAGTTCGACCCGGCGCTCCTGTTCGATAGCTAGGCGAAACGACGTCTGATCAGGAATATCGGTAGCTGTTTTAGCTTTTAAGCCTGCCCGAGTCCGAATTTGATTCAGATACGTAAAAGCCTCTCCGGCAGCCTGATAACCAACCTCATTTAAGCTCTCAGCATACATCAACAATACATCGGCATACCGGATGATGGGGATGTTGTTACCGTTATCGTTGTTCGTGGCGGGCGTATCAAAATACTTCTTAACGAAGTTGGCCGGAACAACCTGCCCGCTGGCGTTGACATACGAGATGGCCATCGAAATATCCCTACGTACATCGCCGGTTTCATAGGCTTTGTACAAATCCTCAGTGGGTTGATTATTTCCGCCACCGCTAAACGCAATGACCGAATTACCAGAGCTTTGAGGGGCAAACAGGTTCGGCCAGGGGTTTCCTTCCGCTGCTCCACCCGACTTATACTGCACATCAAACACCGACTCTTTGTGGTTTTTATTGCTCACTTTAAATACGTCGGCGTAGCTAGGCAAAATAGCGTACACATTCAGGTCAATCACTTCTTTCAACTTAGTAACTGCCTGCGCATATTTCTTCTGGGTCAGGTACACTTTTCCCAGCATGGATTTAGCCGCACCCTTCGTTGCCCGACCCACATCAACCCCGGTATATGTAGCAGGTAAGGCGGCCTCGGCTTCCGACAGGTCCTTTTCGATCTGTGCATACACTTCCGTTTTAGGGTTACGCGTGTAGGCATACCCATCATCGGGATTGTTGATCGACTTAGTTACCAGCGGCACATCGCCATACGTCTGCACCAGAATGAAATAAATCCAGCCCCGCAAAAATTTCACTTCACCGATGTAACGACTCTTGATGGCAGCATCCATTGTGATACCATCAATTTTATCCAGAATGGTATTGAATCGCGCAATGGCGGAGTAACTGTCATTCCATCGGCCAGAAATGTACGGGTTGGTCGTTTTGATGTAAAAGCGATCAAACTCGTCCTGATCGGTTATGGAACCAGAAGCCACGGGGATCGTATTATCTGACGCGATATCGCCGAATACGTAGCTGTTGCCGGCAATACCATCGGCTTGTAAAGCGGCATAGCTTCCACTAACGGCATTCTTTATATCGTCGCCCGTTTTGTAGAAATTATCGGTAGTTGCGTTCGCTATTGGTTTTAAGTCCAGAAACTGCTGGCTGCACGAGCTAAGCAAACCGATAATCAGTGTGCTCGCAAGGATTCTATATATCTTCATTTTTTTAAACTGATTAAAGGGTTAAACACGGAGAAACGGAGGATTTCACGGAGAACACAGAGACGTAAACGAATTATTACCAGTCAATTAATTATAAAAATCAACCCTGTGTTCTCCGTGAAATCCTCCGTTTCTCCGTGTTTAATTAAAAATTAGAATCCCACATTGATACCAAACGTGTAGGTTTTTGCAAGCGGATACGCGCCATAGTCAATACCTGCCGACAATGGCCCTTCGTAGTTACTTACTTCAGGATTATAACCCAGGTACTTTGTCCAGGTATATAGATTCTGGGCCGATACGTACACGCGCAGTTGCTGAATCTTGATCTTGTTCAACAGTTTTGTTGGCAGTCGATACCCCAGATTAACGTTCTGAATCCGCACATAACTCGCATCTTCGACCCAGCGCGACGATACGGCGTTGTTGTTCCCAGTGCTACGTTCGTTGGCCCGTGGTGTAATCCCATCGCCCGGATCACTTGCCGAACGCCAGCGATGCAAGGCCGTTGTCATCTGATTCTGATTGCCTTCCATATTGTCGTAATACCGGCGACCGATGTTAAGAATTTTGCTACCCTGCGTTCCCTGAATGGAAATATTCAGGTCAAATCCTTTATAGCTGAATGTGTTGGTAAAGCCATAAATGAAGTCAGGTTGATTGTTCCCTAAAACTGTACGGTCGTTCGCCGTGATCTTGCCATCACCGTCAATATCAGCGTATTTTACGTCTCCCGGTTTAGACGTAACGTCATGCGGATTCGCATCTAAATCGGCCTGATTCTGAAAAATTCCGATTTGCTTGTAGCCGTAGAAACTGCCGATAGGCGAGCCTATCTGAGTAATAGTTAAATCGGCCAGACTGCCACTTGTCGTCCGGATTGGGTCACCAGTTGGGCCGAGTTCCAGCACTTTATTCCGGTTGAACGAAAGATTGAATGTCGTATTCCAGATAAAGCCTTTGGTCATGTTGCGGGTATTGAGCGCAAACTCCATCCCTTTATTTTCCATCTTTCCGATGTTCTTATAAGCCGACGTGAAGCCCGTGAGTGAAGGTACGTTGACCGAAAGCAGCAGGTCTTTGGTAATCCGATGGTAATAGTCGACACTCAGATAGATGCGGTTATTGATCAGACCAACATCAATTCCGGCATCGAACTGCTGATTTTTCTCCCAGCCCAGTTTCGAATTACCCAGCGAAGACGGTGCTAATCCATTGACCAGGTTGTTGTTAAAGCTGTAGTTATCTGTTCGCAATTGCGCTACGTAGGGGTAATTATCTGAGAACGCATTATTTCCCGACAGCCCATAACTGACCCGAAGTTTAGTTTCTGAGATAGCCCGAATATTTTTCATGAACGACTCCTCACTCACGCGCCAGCCCAACGAACCCGCCGGGAACGTACCCCAACGATTGTCAGGTCCGAAAATGGACGACCCATCCCGACGAACCGACAGATTCGCCAGATATTTGCCTTTATAGTTGTAGTTGGCCCGAGCAAAATACGAGACCGATGCATTCGCCGTTTTGAACGACCAGGCGGTCGTCGTAGAACCGCTCGCGCTGGCATTCAGCGTCTCGACAACGTCGTTGGCATACGAGCTCCCCGAGGCACTGCTCGACTGAAACTTGGTCGAAGTGGCTTCCATACCGACCAATGCCTCAATGTTGTGTGCCGAATTAATGCTTTTGTTAAACCCAACTACCTGATTGAACAACCAGCTCATATTCTGGTCAGAGTAAACGGTTCCCATCGCCGTAGTGGGCGGCAACAGATTGCTCAGGGGCATTCTCGACGTACGGTACGTATTGCGCCGATTGTCGCTGAAATTCACGTTGGCCGATGCCCGATAATTGAAGTTTTTCAGGAAACCGTAGTCTGCATATATATTTCCAAGCAGATTTCCGGACAGATATGGGCTGCTGTATTCTGTAATATTTGCCAGCGGATTGGTAACACCTGGTAAATTGTAAGGTGCAGCCAGCGCCAGTTCCGACGAATAAGACCCATCGGCAGCATAAACAGGTGCCATTGGAATTGCCGATAGTGCTGCCGTAATAATCCCCTGATTAAACCACTGGTTTTCAGCCGTAACCTCTTGTGTGTTTTTAAAAGATGGGTTAAGATTCATCCCAACTTTTAACTTTGGCAACAGGTTTACTTCGACACTAGCTCGAAAAATGTACCGATTCAGTGACGATTTCAGGATAATACCATCCTGATTCAGGTAGCTGCCGCTTACCAGATAACGCGCTTTTTCGTTACCGCCAGAAACCGAAAGCTGATAGCTACTCATTTTAGCCCGTCGAAAAATCAGGTCCTGAAAATCGGTATAGGGCATATTCGCCACTTTAACCGGATCGTCGTAGTTGAACCAATCGAACAGGTCACCACGTGGATAGCGGTAGCGAAGGTAGCTCGCTGGTCGAACGCTATTTGGGTCTGTTGCACTGGCTCCCGGAACATTGTCCAGATAGGCTGTATTGGATGCTTCTTTGGCGAATTCAGCGTATTGTTGTGAGTTCAGCAGGTCTATTTTCTTCGTAATTTGCTGAAAGCCCGTATACACATCCAGATTCACATTCATGCGCCCTGGCTTACCTCGTTTCGTCGTGACCAACAGAACACCATTGGAGCCTTTTGATCCATAAATGGCTGTTGATGAGGCATCTTTCAGGACATCGATGCTCTCAATATCAACGCTGCTCAGCAATCCGAATACGCCCGAACCAACAATGTTTCCGTCGATAACGATCAAGGGCGACGTACCGGCGCTAATCGACCCAAAACCTCTGACTTTAATAGCGGGCGTGCTACCAGGAGCACCGCTCGTTTGCTGAATAACAACCCCCGGAATTTTGCCCTGCAATGCCGTTGCTACGTTGGATACCGGCATATCTCTAATTTCGCCCATCGGCACGGAGGCAATCGCTGCTGTTACGTCGGCCCGTTTCTGGGTACCATAACCCACCACCACGACCTCGCCCAATGCTTTGGTATCGACAGTTAGTGAAACGTTCAGGATAGTCTCGTTACCGACAATAACTTCTTTAGGCAAATAACCAACTGAGCTAAAAACGAGTGTGGTTTCAGTATCAGGAAGTTCCAGTTTAAACTGACCTTGCGCATCGGTCGTCGTCCCTTTCTGGGTGCCTTTGATCACGACGTTTACGCCAGGGAGTGTGCCCCCCGTCTGGTCACTCACAGTACCTGATACAAAACGCGCAACCTGTTCAATTGGAGCGACTATAGATGCCTGATCAACATCACTTGGAGCGGGTTTAGCCGGACGGTCGGGCCGGATGATAATCATGTTACCACTCACTTCATACACCAACTGAAGCGGTTTCAGGAGTTTAATCAAAACCTGCGAAAGCGGCTCGGATTGGCTTTTAACGGATATTTTACGATCCGACTGGATAATTTGTGAGCTGAATACAAAACGTGCATCAACCTGTTTTTCAATCTGATGCAGTACTTTTTTCACATTCTGACTCTCTACCGAAAGCGTAATTTTCTGGTCGAGAAGTTGCTGGGCTTTCCCATCACGTGCCCACGAAATTCCGGCTAGTGCACAGACCAGAAACCATTGGAGGAGGGTTATACGCATGATTCTTAAAAGCCTTTCATCTACAAAGCGTAGTTTTTGCATACATTTGTCATGTTTTGTTGGGTGAGCAAAAAAATTCAACAAAATCCCCCCAACCCATTCATTGTCAGTGAATGGCACGGCTTGTCAGGTCAGAAAATAGGGGGGACAATTCAGAGGTCAGCTATGCGTCAACATGGCTGACTTTTTTTATTGGAAGGGAGTACTCTTAATCATAGATTCACGAGGGGGTTAAGCGTTAGGAATTGGTATTATTGGCAACGTTGGCCGCCGGTAATCGTCACTTGATTGCCCTGAATAGCATATTGTGCTTCAAGTGCTTTACAAACAACGGCCAGTTTATCGTGAAAGGGTTGCCCCATCAGCGACGCTGATAAAGAGCATTTACCCAACATGGTTTCATCATAAACAATGTGAACGCCATACGCTTTTTCGAGCGTGCGAAATACCTCAGGTACAGGCGTTTCATCAAAATCAAAGGATTGTCTGGCAACAACCTGCGTTTCGGGTTGCGTAAAAACCCATCCACTATCCGGCATCCGAACCAATCGACGACTTTCTACTGAATATTCGGCACTCTGATTGGGCGTTAATACAAGACCCTCCAATTCAGGATCAGCCGCTTTTTTCCGAACAGAAGCTGATTCATCTAAGGCATAGACTGCTACCCGGCCCGTCTTTACCGCTACTTTTATGGGCTCGCCGGACTCTGGTGCATCGACCATAAAGCTGGTTCCCAATACTTTAGTGGCAATTCCATGCGTGTATACCAGAAATGGCCGGGCAGGATCTTTTACAATTTCAAAAAAGGCTTTCCCTGTTAAATAGACTTCGCGCTGCTGGAACGTATCTGGATAACTCAATCGACTGCCCGGTTGCAATACCACCGAACTGCCATCGCTGAGCAGAACGGTCAGGGGCTTATCAGTATCATTGCGTGCTTCTTTTGTTCCGGCCAAATTTGCCTTCTTAAACTGCTGGTAGCTTTCGGGTTGAACCATCTGCGTTTGACTATACCAATAGGCTCCCAAACCGATGCTGATTACCAGGGTTATCGAAGCCGCCATACGTAACCAGCCCCAAGTTGTTCCGGTGGTTCGAGTAAATGGCGTAGTTACTTTTTCTTCTTTTTCTGCCTGAACATGCTTCTGAATATATTGGCGCATCATCTCGCTTTGGGCGGCCGTTGGCTGCTGCTGACCCGTTTGCTCAACAAATACCAGAATGTACTGGCGGGCCATTTCCACGACTGGCTTCTTATCGGGATGGGCATCCAGAAACTGCTGCCAATAAGCATCCTGAGTTTCGTCAGGGTGCTTGACCCAGCGTATAAAATCCGGATCTTCCAGGAAGTCTGTCAGTACGTAGAAGGCTTGTTTCATAGCGGGATAAAAGAGTATCTACACAAGAAGTAATAGAATTATTCCCCTTCATTAAGAAAGAAGCAGAAGTCGTTCGATTGACCTCTTTTTTTGGAAGAAATTTTTCTGAAAATTTTTACAGGCTACATAATAGCCAGAAAATCAGGAGTGATCCGATGAGCCAGTTGCGATTTTGGCGAAGCGATGTAAGGGCGCGATGGATAAAATTACGCACTGATTTTTCATTGACATCCATCAGCTGAGCAATTTCACTGACGCTGAATTCGTCGTAATAATACAACGTGAGTGCTTCTACCTGGCGCTTGGGCAAATGGGTCAGCAACTCCTGAATCCGCCGACTCAGCAAGTCTCTGGATTCCTGCTCAATCTGCGTGGTTTCTTCAGTACCTGATGTTGGCGTCGAGTCATCATCGACAAGCTCATCGATGGTTGAGCCCGTCTGGTATTTTCCCTGCATCCGGTGAATCCGGCGCCGTAGTGAACGATACAGGTAAAATTTAATAGAGCCGATTTCCTCAGATAACGTGGCCCGCATCCGCCAGACGTCAATAAATACTTCCTGAACAGCATCTTCAACCAGAGACGAATCGGTGACGAGTTTGCTACCGTAGTTGTATAACGTACGGTGGTATCGTTCGAAAATGGCCGTAAATGCCGATTCATCCCCTTCGCGAAGGCTTCGCCAAAGTTGCTGATCGGTGGAATTGCTCCAGGAAGAATGTAAACTGGCCACTATGTGTTAGGCTACCTGTTATGCTGAAGGCTATAATTGGATAAACTTAATTATAGATGCGCAAAATACAATTAGTTTCTACGAAAGAGTTGAAAGCAATCATCAGAAGAATGCTCAAGAACGGATAGAAGCAGGTGCGTACTACGTATCAGCGGGCCAATTGCCGTTTTAATATTCCTCCGATAAAACTTCCGATGAATGTAAGAATAATTGATCCGTAGAGGCCAAATAATTCCAGATCACGAGCTCCGCTAGCTTGAGGAGTTATTGTAAAAAACGTGTAGCTAATCCAAAGGATTGAGGCCTGTAAAATTGCCAGAATCCATCCTTTTTTAGGCTCCAGAAACCCAATAACAGTCGCTGCAATGGCGGCTAGCAGGTAGGGTAAATGGATAACGCTCGTGTTTTTGATGACAATCAATAAAAGTGCACTATTGATCAAAATTACGATGGCGTGACTCAAGAGTTTTCGGTCAAAAAATACGCCTGCATCACCGCCTGACGTAGTGTTAACCGTGCTTTCAGATTGCCGTAGTGCATTGGCCCGCTCCAGGTCCTGCCGGGCTTCCGCAGTTTGCTGAAGCTGTTGCCGGGTGAGTCCGCGCCATTGAAATGCATCAGCCAGCAAGCCTTTTGAATGGAAGACCGCTTTGTCAAACTCCAGAAAAGCCTCAGCATAGTGCTGCTGATCGTATAAAATCTGGCCTATTTCTACATGCAAGTCAGCAACCGTATCGTCGTAGCTTTCTCCCGTTTTTAAGGCGTTGAGGGCAGTTGACAATTGACCCAAAGCGCGGTAACAGCGAGCCTGATACAGATAAGCCACGCTCGATGTTGGTTCTTTTTGAAGATATTGAGTAAAGAATACCAGCGCATCGTTGAGCTGACCAGTGTTGTACAGCTTAATGCCAACCTGTAATTTTTCAATATCCTTTTCAGACTTATTTCGTAAATCGGCGTAATAGCGCAGGTAGATAATATAACCAATGATGGCCGCTGTAACTAGTATTTCCATTTGCTGATCATGAAGTATTCAAGCCCTTTATGCCCTCAATTTATTCAACCTTCGGCTTACTTCTTTACGTTCAATTTGCTTACGCTTGTTCGTCTACGGTTGTAGACAGAACTGGCCGTAAAAGGCTGGACAAAGATAGAATGGAGCTTAGACAACTGGTAAAATTCAATTGTCATCGTTAAATGCTACATTAATCCGTTTTCTTTGGTTATCAGTATGAACAAGTCAATCATGCAACTAAAAATAATCATTACCGGAGCGACCGGCTTTGTTGGCGAAGGTGTATTACTGGCGTGCCTGGAGCACCCGCAAATCAGCGAAGTGCTGATCGTTAACCGCAGGCATTTAGCGTTGCAACATCCTAAGTTAAAGGAATGTATTGTGGCCGATTTTATGAATCTGGACGCCGTTAACGATCAATTAACCGGCTATGATGCCTGTTTTTATTGCGCAGGCATCAGTTCTGTTGGATTAAAAGAGGCCGCCTATACACACATTACTTACGACACAACCCTGCATTTTGCGAAGACATTGCTGGCACTAAACCCTGACCTGGTCTTCAATTTTGTGTCAGGCAGCCATACGGATAGCTCCGAGCAAGGGCGAATTATGTGGGCTAGAGTAAAAGGCAAAACCGAAAATGCGCTGATGAAATTGCCATTTAAAGCGGAGTACAATTTCCGGCCGGGCGGTATGAAAGCGTTTCCCGGCCAGAAAAATGCAAAAACGCCCTATAAATTGATTGTCGGTCTCATTGGTTTGCTTTCTCCGAAGCGGGTGGTTACGCTACAGGAAATAGGCCAGGCAATGGTCAATGCTGTCCTAAAAGGCTATTCGAAGCAAATACTGGAAATGGACGATATCAAAGCGTTAGCAAACGCATAGGCCAGCTATGAAAGTCACCGCAACGACGTAAAGCGAGATGAGGCTGACTTACCATTTGCCTTTCACATTATCCAGATACTTCTGACCAGAACCCGTATTTAAAAGCAGAACATGTTCCTGAGGCTGAAGCCACCCCTGACGTAGTAATTTCTTCGTAGCGGCCCAGATCGCTCCGCCTTCGGGAGCAACAAAAATGCCCTCGTGACGGCAAAGTTCGCTTACCCCTTCCAGCATGTCATCCTCCGAAACAGCAATGGCAGTTCCACCTGATTCGCGCAGTACACTAAGCATTAGTGGTTCACCAATCGGGCGTGGGACGGCCAATCCATTGGCTAGTGTAGGCTTACCCATGTATTGCTTACTGTTTGCCTGCTTCCCTAAAAACGTATCGACAACTGGTGAGCAATTTTCCGCCTGAACCGCCACCATACGTGGCAATCGCTGTTTTTTGGGTAACCATCCCAACATCTTCATTTCGTGAAAGGCCTTCCAAATGCCAATCAGGCCAGTTCCGCCACCTGTTGGATACATGATTACATCAGGCAACTGCCAGTTCAACTGTTCGGCAATTTCATAGCCCATTGTCTTTTTGCCTTCTAAGCGATAGGGTTCTTTCAGCGTCGATACATCGAAATAGGCACCGTTCTGGTTCAGTTCCTGCACTTTGGCCGCGCAGTCATTGATTAGTCCATCCACCAATATCAGTTTCGCATTATAGCCAATGCATTCTTCTTTAAAGGCATCTGGTGTATGGCGCGGCATAACGACAACGGCTTCTAAACCAGCTCTGGCGCAGTAAGCCGCCATGGCAACTCCTGCATTACCGGCAGTGGGAATAATACAGGCTTTTTCACCATTTTCTTTGGCTTTCGATACCGCCATGCATAGTCCTCTGGCCTTGAATGAACCGGTTGGATTAAGTCCTTCATCTTTCAATGTGAGGTGGTGCAGATCATGTCTACTGGCCAGACGCTTGAGTGCTAAAATAGGTGTGAAGCCTTCTCCTAAACTCACCTGATTTTCGGGCAGAATAACAGGCAGAAGTTCTTCATATCGCCAGAGCGACTTATTCCGCATGAGCAAGTCTGATTTCTGGACACTGCCAGCACCAATAACGTACTGGCATAGCAACGGGGCCTGGCAACAAACAGATAGGGTCTGGCGGATAAGTGCGTCATATACGGAGCCGCATTGTGAACAATGTAAGTCTCCTAAACGTGATGAAGTGATGGCGATGTTCATGGTTGTATTTTTCCGAAAAGTCTCGGTTACCAACGCATGAAGCAAATACCGTTTTGGCATGAGTTATTCCTTAATGGAATAATGCCGTTTCGTAAACTGAATAAATGTGGTGACCAGCCGGTTGTTTTCTGTCCCTTTTCGCTGGATAAAGTAGAAGGTTCGCTGAAGGGTCAAATCACGAATTGGGACTTCAACTAACTCGCCCGCAGTCAGTTCTTTCAGAATAGCTCGCTTCGGTAAAAAAGCCAGACAGGTGTCGGCAAGTACAAAGTTTTTCAGAGCTTCGGTCCCGCCAAGCCGGATCAGGATACGTAACGACGACAGGCTGATGCCTTTCTTGGTTAGCTCATCTTCAACCACAGCTAGGGTCCCTGAGCCGTTTTCCCGCACTGCCAGCGGAATGGAGGGTAAGTCTGTAATAGTCAGCGTTCGATCCCGCAGCGGGCTTCTCGCTGAACAAACGGCCAGTACGTCGTCGGTCATAAAGGGTGTATAGACCAGCGTGTTCAGTTGAGTCAATCCCTCCACGATGCCCACGTCAATATCATGAGCCAGTAAAGCATTTTGAATTGTATCCGAATTTCGGTTCAATACGCTGACCTGAATGGTATCGTAGCGATGCAGATAAGCCGAAAGCACGGGAGGCAACACATATAAGCTAATGGTTGTACTGGCACCAATAGCGAGTTTGGTCAGCGGCAGGAAATTTTCGTTAATCTGCTGAAGTTCCTGATGTAGCTCGTCCTGTAACTGCCCCGCTTCCAGCAGTTTAGCATACAGCGTCTGGCCAGCCTGGGTTAAGCTAATACTGGTCCCGTGCCGTTCAAATAACCCTGTTTTATAAAAATATTCCAGTGACTTAATCTGCTTGCTAATTGCCGACTGGCTCAGAAATAACGTCTGACTAGCTTTGGTAAAGCTCAGAAAACGAGCCACTTCCATAAAAATCAGATGGCGTGACGAGAGCATAATGGACTATCTTATGGGGCTGATATACAACTCCAAAGATAGTCCGTTTATGCCTGACTGGATTTACGAAACAATAGCTTTTCACCTAAACAGCAATGGTGCTAGATCGGTCAGGTTCCTCCGCCATACCATAAAGGTGTGGCCTCCTGGCGTCTCCACGTTTTTAAACTTGACGTTCTTTGCTGTCAGAAACTCCTTGAAGTATTTATTATTCTGGTACAGAAAATCATCAACTCCACAAGAAATCCATAATAGTTTCAATTGAGAATTAGCTTTCTCGTCCAGTTTGGGATACGTCTTTGCAAAGACGTCCATCATGGCTGTAACCTGTTCGGCAGGTGGAGTTGTTGTGGCTGGGTTTGCCGTAGCCGATGCTGGCGGACGAGGGCCACCCATCCCAACGGCGCTACTCATTCCGCCTACATAGGCAAACTGATCCAGGTGATTTAGACCGGTATAAAACGCCGTCCCCCCTCCCATCGACAAGCCAACAATAGCTCGTTGACTCCGATCTTTAGTCGCATTGTAGGTCTTTTCAATCGTTGGAATAATCTCCTGAATTACCTCGGCTGCGTATTTATCATTGCCTCCATAGCCCAGTGTGTTTACCATAATCATGGGTTTGGCCTTACCTTCGGCAATCAGGTTATCCAGAATGATATTGGCCTGTGCATTGACTATCCACGATAAAGCTGTACCTGTAGCTCCGTGCAACAAGAAAAAGACCGGATAAGGCTCTTTGCGCTTGGGATCGTAGTTAGGCGGCAGATACACGTAGTAGTCCCGGTCTTCGCCCATAACCGCCGACCGATATACCTTATGATCGACAGCCCCGCGGGGAACATCTTTGATCTCCCAGCTTAGCGAAGCAGGGCCCGGCATGTGCGCCAGACTCTGTCCATTGCACTGATAACAGGGTTTGGCAACGGGATTAGCAGGGTCGGGAATGCGAAGCCCGTCGACAACAAAGGCGTAATCATACACATCTGGCTCCAGTTTTTTGGTAAAGCTCCAGACGCCCTGGTCGTCTTTGGTCATTGTTTCCTTCGAAATCCCTTCAATATCAAGGATAACCTCTTTGGCATTCGGCGCACGAAGCCGAAATGTTAGTCCGCCGTCTGCGACTTCCGGTGATTTGATGGGCGGTAGGCGTTGCTGAGCCTGAAGCGTACATACCTGAATTAGCAGACTGAAAATAAGGATCAAACGATACTGTGCCTTCTTCATGGTTGATCTGTAGGGTCTAACAATGGTTGATAGCCTACAAAGCTCCACAAAGCCCTTAAACTACTTTTCGAGCTTGCCTCGCTTAAGGAGGATATAGCATAGTGTGACCCCTTCAGGGTCAAATGTTTATAGTGAGCGGGTATTTTCTATAAACATTTGACTCTGAATGGGTCATACAGATCGCATCAGCACAACCAAAAATCAAGTCTAAAATCCTTATTCCCAATTATCCAGCCCGAGCAGTTTTTTGCCTAGCGGAGATAGTTCGGCGGTTTGGTATCGTTCCTTTTCCCAGTTACGTGGGTCGCCAGGGAAGGCATAGCCTTCGGGTGCCTGCCGGTCACGCCAGGATGTAATGCGCCACTGCCGCAACGCTTCGTTATCTTCTTCAGCAGGCATCATCGAAATATATTGCGCCATTCTGACTTTGTCGGTCGAGAGATTTGGCCGTATACCGTGGGGTTCGGTACTGTTGAAAATCAGCAGATCGCCCGCTTCCATTTTTACCTTCACGAAATCAAAACCAGTGGTGTCGGGTTTGAAACGGTTCCGGTCGGCGGGTTGGGTGAGTTTCCAGGTATCATAAGTGCGATAGAGTTCGGGAATGCACTGGAAACCGCCCATATTTTCGTCGGTTTGATCGGCCAGTGCCAATACGCCCTGCACATTTTGCGGGCGGGTTTCGGGGTCGTAATCCCAGTGAATAAACCCTTTGAACTCATGACCCGGCCGAACCGGAAAATTTAGGTTAGCCCGGTCGATGGTTACCCATAATTTCTCGGTTCCCCAGATGTCAACGAATGCATCGTAAATGCGCGGATACTGTCGGTTATCCCACTCATACTGATGATTGTAAAGTTCGACCATTCCACTGTTGGTCAGCTCTTTCATTTTCATTTCGGCGCGGGGCGGTGCGTACCAGGTAGCAGGGTCGTTCGGGTCTTTTTCTTCAAACTCCCACAGGAAATTAGCAAGTCGCTCAGCCTGTTCTTTGGGCACGGCCTGTTTGATAACGATGTAGCCATTATGCTTCCAGAATTGCCAATCTTCTTCAGACAAAACACGTAGTGGCTTCCCGTTTGAGCGGTCACTTAAACTGATTTTGCTACTGGTGGCTGTCGATGGATTTCCCGGAATGTCTTTGTGCGCATTATCAGGAATCATAGTAGCTGTTGGGGTCATTGTGGGCTGCATTGTTTCCATATATCGTTAGGATGTTTCGTTGATTTTGTTGTAACAAAGGTAGTCTATACCCTTAGCTCATTTCCACAACAATGATGTCCATTTTTTGCACTATATTGCTCTTTGTTTAAGTAATCTATAAAATTTAGCACATATATAGGTAAAATTTGAGCCACAGAGATGCACAGAGGAGACACGGAGATACACTGAGATTTTACTTGTGTGCCTCTGTTCATCTCTGTAGCAAAACCCTTATGAAAATAGCCTTAGAACAAATCAACCCAGATGTTAACAGCTCCTTTCATATTCTGGAGACGCCCCGATTGAACGATGTTTTCTTATGGCATTACCATCCCGAATACGAAATTGTGTACATCACCGGGGCCAACGGCACTCGACACGTAGGCGACCATATTTCACGGTACGAAGGCAGCGATCTGGTTTTTATTGGCCCTAATATTCCCCACCTCAACTTCGATTACGGCGTTAAAACCGACCATCGAAAAGTAGTCGTGCAACTGAAAGAATCATTTCTGGGAAACCTGTTTGGTCAGGCTCCGGAGTTTGCCGCTATTGCCCAGTTATTTGAGATGGCTCGCGCTGGCGTATCCTTTCATGGCGAAACCAAACGGCGGGTTGGTGAACAATTAGAAATCCTGCCAGCCCTCCCACCCTTCGAGCGGTTAATGGCCCTGTTGACCATTTTTCAGCAACTGGCAACGAGCCAGGAATTAATTTCTTTACATGGAAAACCTGTAACCAATGCCTATAACCTGAACGAACAGCAACGACTAAAAAAACTCTATCAATTCATCGACGAAAACTACCAGCGCAAGTTCGAACTGGCCGAAGCCGCA
The DNA here is from genome assembly GCF_009754945.1 of Spirosoma arboris. GTDB lineage: Bacteria > Bacteroidota > Bacteroidia > Cytophagales > Spirosomataceae > Spirosoma > Spirosoma arboris. The sequence continues at coordinate 717,504 of NZ_WPIN01000001.1, read as the reverse complement.
GCCCTGACCAACCTGACAACAGCGGCTTTCTGTCGCTACGTCAAACGCATGACTCGCCTGACATTCACGCAGTTTCTGAATCAGTATCGCATCAATCAGGCGCAGAAATTGCTCTTACTCGATCATAACGTAACCGAAGCCTGCTTTGCCAGTGGATTTGAGAGCTTGTCGTATTTCAACAAGATTTTCAGGCGCGTAACCGGCGAAAATCCACTCCAGTTTAAGAAGCGCCATCGAGGCTAATCGCTATTTTCTTCCAACATCTTCACCCGTATTTGTGTAGTATTGCACAGAGAACGTCAGCAGTTGCCAGTCATCAGTCAATAGTGTTTTACCTATCCCTGACTAGCATCTACTGCCCGACAACCAGCAACTGATTTATGTCTGACCACAAGCCCCTGATTTTAGTTACGAACGACGACGGAATTACTGCCCACGGCATTCGTACGCTTGTTGAATTAATGAAACAACTCGGATCGGTGGTGGTGGTGGCCCCGAACAGCCCGCAATCGGGTATGGGTCACGCCATTACGATTGCCAACCCGATCCGGCTCTATCCTTCTGATATTTATGGCGATGTACCCGCCTATGAATGCTCCGGTACACCCGCCGACTGCGTCAAATTGGCCAAGCATCATGTTCTGAAAGACCGTGCGCCAGATTTGGTTGTTAGCGGCATCAATCACGGTAGCAATTCATCCATTAGTATTCTGTACTCAGGCACAATGTCGGCGGCTATGGAGGCAGCCATTGAGGGGATTCCAGCCATTGGTTTTTCGCTGGGTGACTTTACACGCCAACCCGATTTCTCGCATGCCTACGAGCACATTCTACGTATTGCCCGTAACGTGCTGGAACAGGGCATTAAACGCGGAACCGCTCTGAACGTGAATTTTCCGGCACGTTCGGCAGAACCGCTGAAAGGAATTCGAATTTGTCGGCAGGCGAATGCCAAATGGCAGGAGGTGTTCGACGAACGACGCGACCCGCACGGTCGTCGGTATTTTTGGCTGGCGGGTGACTTTGTCAATTTCGACACCCATGCCGAAGATACAGACGAATACGCCCTGGCCAATAACTACACATCTGTAGTCCCCTGTCAGTACGACCTGACAGCCTACAGCATGATGGATACGTTGAAGAATTGGAATTTGTAATTATTAATGATGAATGATGAATGATGAATGATTGCAAGAAAGGCCATTCATCATTCATCATTCATAATTCATCATTCAAACATGGCTCTCTTAGGTAGTATGCTTAAAAATGGCATTCGATTATCGAATGTCGTTCGGCTGCGGCAGTTTAATCCACTACGCCAGCAGCGAAAGGTATTTCGTAAGCTCATCCGAAAAGCGCAGTTTACTAAGTTTGGAACAACCTATCATTTCGATGATCTGCTCCGTTCGGTAGAGTTTGGGAACGAAGGAGAATTCTATCAGAAATACAAACAGCACGTTCCCATCCACGACTACAATAAAATGTTCGATGGCTGGTGGAAACAGACGTTGGCTGGCGAGAAAAACGTTGCCTGGCCGGGTAAAGTGAAATACTTTGCGCTCAGTTCGGGAACGTCGGAAGCAGCGACGAAATACATCCCCGTTACAAAGTCGATGTCGAAAGCCATTCAGCGAACCAGCATTCGGCAAATTCTTACCCTTGGCAAATACCAGAATCTACCGTCAACACTCTACGAAAAAGGGTGCTTAATGCTCGGTGGCAGTACCGATCTGAACGCTCGCGAGGGGCATTATGAAGGTGACCTTAGTGGTATTACCGCCAGCAAAATTCCTCTTTGGTTTGAACGCTTTTACAAACCAGGACGCGACATTGCTCAGGAAAAGGACTGGGCTTTAAAACTGGACGAAATCACCGAACAAGCTGCTGGCTGGGATATTGGCTACGTAGTGGGCGTGCCCGCCTGGATTCAGTTGTTGATGGAGAAAATCATTGCTCGTTACAAGGTCAAAACCATTCATGACATCTGGCCCAACCTGATGGTTTTCTGTCATGGGGGCGTGTCCTTTGAGCCGTATCGGGCGGGTTTTGAAAAACTTCTCGCCCACCCGATCACCTACATTGAGACGTATTTAGCCTCTGAGGGATTCATTGCCTACCAGACCCACCCAGACGCCGAAGGCATGCAACTCGTGCTGAACAACGGGCTATTTTTTGAATTTATCCCATTCAATGAGCAAAACTTCTCGCCCGATGGTGAATTGGTTGACAAGCCCCAAACCCTGATGATCAACGAAGTAGAAGAAGGCAAAGAATACGCACTTCTGCTATCGACCTGTTCCGGCGCCTGGCGTTATCTGATTGGCGACACCATCAAGTTTGTCAATAAAAAACGGGCAGAAATCGTCATTACGGGCCGAACCAAGCACTTTTTGAGCCTTTGTGGTGAACACCTCTCAGTCGATAACATGAACAAAGCGATTGAAATGGTATCCGAGGAATTGGGTATCTCAATACGTGAGTTCACCGTGGCAGGCGTTACCCACGATACCTTATTTGCCCACAACTGGTATATCGGTACTGACGATAAAGTGGATGCGACCGACCTCCGCAACCGAATCGATGCCAAACTGAAAGAACTAAACGACGATTACGCCGTCGAGCGTCGACATGCCCTCAAAGACATTACGGTGACGGTATTGCCCAACAAAACATTTTACGCCTGGATGCAATCTAAAGGCAAAATGGGCGGCCAGAATAAATTCCCCAGAGTCTTGAAAAAAGGGATGATTAAGGAGTGGGAAAGCTTTTTAAAAGATATATGAGGTATGATATAGGATGTATGATATAGCTGACGCGAAAGCAATACATCATACATCTTATATCATACTTCATACATATATCCTTACCAATTCAGTGCTTTCGACAACGGTTCCAGCAAGCGGGAATAGGCAATATTAGCGGCTCCGATGAGGAAAACGACACCGGTTGTACGGTTGAAAATCTTGACGACGCGGGGCGTAAAGAGTCGCTTGAGTCGGTTAGCATAGTACGCCAATGCACTCTCGGTGGCAAATACACCCACCAGCGCGGCAATCATGAACCCATATTGTTGGGCATCGGTATAATGTAGGTGCGACCGAATATAGGCCACAATAGCTACCCAGGCCACAAAATTGACCGGATTGAGCGCATTCAGGAAGAAACCGGTTGTGAAGTAATAGACGAAATTTCCAAACCGCGTCTTCGGATAAGCTAATCGGGGTGTTCCTTTTAGAATATTAACTAAACCCATGGCAACGAGAAATAACACCCCAACCGCAGCCATTATATTTTCAAATCCCTGAACCTTCGGGATGAAAGCCGTGCCCAGCAAGGCTGCCAGCACAAATAGAATGTCGCCGGTGATTACACCAAAAACAATCTTCATTCCTGATCGAAAACCATTGTCGACACTATTTTGAATCAGTGCAAAAAACACCGTTCCGAAAGTCAGGCAAAGGCCTACGCCTAATAGAAAACCAAATAGAATAGGTAAAAACAAGTTGGTGTCAAGTTTAAGGTGCCAAGTTCAACGTTTCAGCCAGACCGATGCGAGGGTTTGCATTGGTATCCCAGAATCAAACAGACAATCTGGATGAAACTTTGAAATGAAACTTGAAACTTGAAACTTAGTTTAAATTCCCCGCAACCGGGCTACGATCATCAGCCCGCTAACGCTGAGTGAATCGGTAATTTGGCTGGTCATTACCATCTCAACGGCTTCGGCCAACGGGAGTTTCCAGACACGCAAATCTTCAGTTTCTTCTGGGGCGTGTTCACCCTGAGACAGGTCTTCGGCGATGTACAGAAATCCCTCTTCGTCAGTGGCCGAATTAGAAGTGTGTATCCGGGCAATCTTCGTCCACGTTTGCGCTTCCAGGCCCGTTTCCTCTTTTAGTTCGCGCTTGGCCGAGTCAAGTGGATCAGTGCCGATGGGCGACCCACCTTCGGGAATTTCCCAGGAATATTCGTTCAGTGGATACCGATACTGTCCAACGAGGTAGGTATTGCCTTCCGCATCAATCGGGATTACACCGACCGCTTTATTTTTAAAACTAACGACGCCATAAATACCGGCTGTTCCAGAGGGGGTTATCACATCTTCATGCCGAATCGATAGCCAGGGATTTTCATATTTGACCGACGAATTCAGCGTCTGCCAGGGATTTTCAGTTGTGTTCATGCGTACAAAAGCGATCAATTCAGGCCAATGCGTCAACTTTAAAAAGTTGCTAAGTTATCACCTTTCGGCTATACCCTGCGCTCTCCTGTGTCTTTTCCCTTTTTCATGGGCCTGTTCATCAACGGCTTAGGCTCTAACAAATAGAATTAAACCATGAATTTATAGTGATTAATACAAAAAATAGAATTACGGAATCAACCGCTTTCTGCAAATCGGTTAACTTCGGGCTCTACCCTAACAATTATACTTCATGCAACACAAACTACTCTTAACCAGTCTGTTTCTGGGGAGTGCCTTACTCAGTTATGGACAGGATGATAAGCTGGACATGACCATGATCCAGAAAATTCGGACAGAAGGTCTGGAACATTCGCAGGTCATGGAAACAGCCTTCTACCTAACGGATGTCAACGGCCCCCGACTACAAGGCCCCGGTTTTATAAAAGCCGCCAACTGGGCCAAAACAAAGCTAACTAGCTGGGGTATACAGAATTCCCGTCTGGAAGCCTGGGGCGAATGGGGTCAGGGCTGGGGAGTCGAGCATAGTTACCTCGCGATGACTGCTCCGTACTATAAGACGATCATTGCTGTACCCAGAGCCTGGAGTGGCAGCACCAACAAGCTTCAATCCGCCGATATCCTCTACATAAGCTCGACTGACACGACAGCTTTGGAAAGCTATCGGAGCAAGCTCAAAAATAAAGTCATTTTGCTGGATCAATCGTTCAAGGGCATGCCTTCATTCAAAGCCGATGCTGATCGCTTTACCGACGAAGAGCTAACAAAAATGGCGAACGAAACTCCACCTGCACAACGGGCTGGCAATGACACGACCTTCCGCAGCCGGATTATGGCGATGCGCACCCAGAATGCCTTCAACCAGAAAATGCGCAAACTGGCGAAACAGGAAGGCGCCATCGGGATGCTCAATACAACTCAGAACAGTAAAGATGGCACTCTGTTCGTGAGTGGCGACTACGCCAATGCCGCCATCGGTGCTACACCCGACGATCTGGCCGATCTGTCGATAGCCGTTGAAGATTACATGACGCTCTGCCGACTCATGAAAGCGGGTATTCCCGTAAAACTGGAGCTGGACGTGAAGACCAAGTTTTACAAGGACGATACCAAAGGTTATAACGTACTGGCCGAAATTCCAGGCACCGATCCCAAATTGAAAGACGAAGTGGTTATGCTGGGCGCTCACCTCGACTCCTGGCATGCGGCTACGGGTGCAACCGACAATGCGGCTGGCAGCTCGGTGATGATGGAGGCCATGCGTATTTTGAATACTATTGGGGCCAAACCCAAACGAACCATTCGCATTGCACTCTGGAGCGGTGAAGAACAAGGTCTGCATGGTTCCAAAAACTACGTAACGAACCATTTGGTGGATAAAGCCACCAACAAGCTGACTAAAGAGGGAGAGAATATTGCAGCCTATTTTAACGTCGATAACGGAACAGGCAAAATCCGGGGCATTTATTTGCAGGGCAATCTGGCTGCCGGCCCTATTTTTCAGCAATGGCTGAAACCCTTCAATGACCTGGGTGCCACGACCATAACGCCAGCAAATACAGGCGGAACCGATCACCAATCCTTTGATCGGGTAGGGCTGCCCGGCTTCCAATTCATTCAGGACAAAATCGAGTACAATACCCGTACGCACCACACGAATATGGATACCTACGATCACCTGCAACCTGATGATCTGAAACAGGCGGCTACGGTTGTTGCCAGCTTTGTATACAACGCAGCCATGCGGGATCAGAAAATTCCACGTAAAGCTGTAGCCGCACAAGTGGCCAGATAAGGTTGTCAGTAGTAGTCGATTGGCTAGTTTTTGTCATTCCGACACCAGGAGGAATCTCAAGCTTGACTATTATGAAGCTTGAGATTCCTCCTGGTGTCGGAATGACAAAAAAATAATAATTACTTAATTATCAGACACTTGACTTTCATTTGCAAATTACGTTATCGCCTTATTCCAATTTATTTTTGGCTGTTCATAGGTTTGGCCAACTCTTCATTCGGCCAAAATACACCAACTACAAAGCCGTTCGTACTCGGTCATATTGATGCTATTTCATCAAAAGAACTAGGGGAAATCAGAACGTTAAATATCTATTTACCTGAAGGTTATTCGAAAGATTCGCTCTCCAAATACCCCGTTATTTATCTACTGGATGGCTCGGCAGATGAAGACTTCATTCATATCGCCGGATTGGTTCAGTTTGCTAATTTCCCCTGGGTTAATCTGTTGCCCAAGTCAGTTGTTGTTGGCATTGCCAATGTTGATAGAAGGCGCGATTTCACGTATCCGACAACGATTGAAAAGGATAAAAAGGATTATCCAACCACCGGACAATCGCAGCGATTTATCGCCTTTCTCGAAAAAGAATTACAGCCCTACATTCAAAAGACGTATAGCTCTAATCCCTCAAAAACAATCATTGGCCAATCGTTGGGTGGATTGCTGGCAACCGAAATTCTGTTTAAAAAGCCCACCTTATTCAATCAATACGTTATTGTAAGTCCGAGCTTGTGGTGGGATAATGAGTCGTTACTGGCGTACCAACCGGCTTTTTCTCAACCTGGTTTTCACCAAAAAACAACTGTCTTTGTAGCCGTTGGGAAAGAAGGGAAAGTTATGGAGACAGATGCTAACCGATTGGCAGACATGTTGAAAAAGGCGGCATCTGTGAAAACCGATTTCCACTACTTTGCTGATGAAAACCACGGGAGTATTTTGCATCTGGCTGTCTATAAAGCCTTTGAGCAGTTCAAAAAGTAACAGCCTACTTTCGTTACGATAAAAACCTCTTCAGCTAGTTCGGTTCAATTGTACGAAAATGCCGGGCTATCAATCACGCCTGAGATGCAGAAATTCCGTGCGAATTGGCTGGACGCGAAAGTGGTTAAGTAGCATAAGTACTCATCAACATTCTGACGACCAGCGCAATTCGTATCGACTTACAAGATTATCTGCATGATAGGCTATAGACTGTCGTAAGAAACAGTCAGGGGTGTTTGAAAAAATGGTGTGGATAGAATAATAAGTCATTGAAATATCAACTTCGTTTTCTCATTGGCATACAATTGAGGTATATAAGTTGACATTCAGGCACCTCAAGTTTAATAGTATTTTCAACACGTATTTCGTAGAACATCCCAGATAGGCTAATCTCTTTCCGTACGCCAGCAATTGCTTTCCGGGCTACTTATGAAGCAAAAAATGGCATTTACGAGATGGGTAGGCGGTTGAAAAACCTACTTTTACGAGTAGCCCTATCTAGCTACAGCTGGTTCTAAGCCGTATTTAATGAAATCGTACAGCAGCAAACTCCTCCTTTTCTTCATACTTATTTTCATCCGAATAAGTGCTGCTGTTGCCCAGATACCCACTAGTTTGCCTCTCCAGCCAGAAAAACTCGCCTATGCTCAGGAAGTTGAACGGGAAGCGATTTTAAAAAAAGACACTTTACTTTTTGCGGAAGCCTATTACTTGTATGGAAAAATACACGTAGCCGCCCGGGATTACCTGACCGCCAAGCGCTATTTCATGAAGTCGCTACGTATTGTCGAACAGAAGCATCAATTCGATAAAATCAGCAGAATTTATGCCCGCCTATCCTGGTTAGAACGGGAACAAACGAATCTGACGGAGGCACTCAACTATGCCCGACTTGCGTTGGTTTATGCCCGCACGAGTACGCCTAAAACCCTGCTGTCGGCCTATCAGTCTATGAGCGATGTCTATCTGTCTATTTGTTATGACAGTTTAGCCACCAATAGAAGGCATCCATTCCAAGACAGTCTGTTCTACTATTGTAAACGGGCCGAACAAATGGCTTACAGACTGAAAGATTCCATTAGTATAGCCGGCGAGTGCGGCATGCTGGGTAAAATTTACGGCTTCCAGCGAAATCCCCAGGCATTCCAGTACTATCAGCGAGCCTTACAAATACATACAGCGTTGAACCAAAAGAGTAGCCAGGCTATAATTAGTCTCCAGCTTGCTCGTACCTACTTACAATTCAATCAGCCTGATAGAGCCTATCCGCTGTTGCAGCAGGCAAGTGTAGTGTATAAGTCGTTAAATAGCAGGGAGTTTGAGATGGAGCGGGATTTGGTCAACACCTATATGCAATATTACCAACAGAAAAAAGATTGGCAAAAGGCGTTCGATCAATCATTGGTCGTTCGAGGCTATGAGCGCGATCAAATGACGGCCGACCGAAATGGAGCTGTCTCCCGGTTGAGTGTAGAATATGACACGGAGGCCAAAGAAGCGCAGCTTAAAAGTCAACGGAGAGAGTTGCAACTGAGCCTGGAAAACCAGCAAACGCAGCGTCGTTTTTTACTCTTGCTTTCAGTTTTGTTATTGGGAACAGCCATTGCGAGTGGGGCATTCTACTGGCTATCGCGAAAAAATCGACGACTTAGCCTTCATAATGCAGCTTTGGTACAAGAGCAAAATCACCGCGTTAAAAATAACTTACAGTTAATTTCCAGTCTGTTGAGCTTGCAGTCTAATCGCCTTGCCGACGAAAGCGCCAAAAACGCTGTGGAAGACAGCCAGCGCCGTATTGAAGTGATGAGCCTCCTCCAGCGCAAACTCTACGATGGTGAAAATCTCACTACAGTTCATGTAGCTGATTTCATACGGGAACTAACCGAAATGGTCTTACAGACATTTGAGATGGATCAAATCGAGACCACGTACCAAATCCCGTCGACCCTGACCCTATCAGCCGACTATGTCATGCGTATTGGGCTAATTGTGAATGAGTTGATCACGAATGCCTGCAAGTATGCCTTTCCTGAACATCCACACCCTACCCTACACATAGAGGCCAGTTTAGATAAAACTACCTTCCACCTGCGCGTAGCCGATAATGGAAAAGGATTCGAGATACCTCCATTGTCGTCAAAATCATTTGGTATGCGCCTGATTCAGATACAAGTGGAGCAATTATACGGTACGTATCAGTTTGACAACCAGGATGGGATGACGTTCACGATGTCGTTTACCCTGCTTCCTCCTTCGCCCAAGTGGCAAAAAATATAACACGGCTTATATGAAATCACTCAACATCCTGATCATCGAAGACGAGTTGGTGACGGCTCACGACATCCGGGAAACCCTGGAAAAAGCAGGCCATCACGTAACCGATATTGCGCGCAATTTAACCGCAGCCCTAACCTCGGCCCGTATCAACCCGCCCGACTTGGCTTTAATCGATATTCATCTGGAACACTCCACCGACGATGGAATTGATATTGCACAGCGCTTGCTGACCCAGCACACATTGCCCATTATTTTCCTGACGGGCCACTCAGAACAGCCCACGATCTCCCGAGCGCAACAGATGCGCCCAGCAGCCTATCTGCTTAAACCCTTTCGGCATAAGGAATTAGCCATTCAGGTCGAACTGGCTTACTACAATTATCAGGCAACCCAGGTCAACTCCGTTGATCCCTTTTTATCGGACAGTTTGTATCTACCTGTAGATCAGGGAAAAGGGTATGTGAAAATCAAAAAAAGCGAGGTACTTTACTTACAAGCCGACCGGGCCTATGTAGAGATCTACCTGATCCATGAAGAACAAAAGCAGGTTTTTTCGATGAATTTGGGATACATCGCTCAATTTTTTACGAGTGCTAATTTCTTCAGCCTTTCCAGATCTCTGTTGGTCAATCTGGATTTTGTAGAGCGAGTCGACAAAAATCAGTTTTATGTACAGGGGCGTAAACTGCCTGTTCCATTTCCAGAAAACAATCACAAACAGTTTCTGCAACGATTAGCTATCGTAAAAACTCCCCCTAAACGAGAGAACCCCATAATCAAATTTAGCTGAATGCCATTAGCACTGTATGGCTTCGAGTCGAAGCCGTTTTTTTCAAAAATGCTTTAGAAACGAGTGTTCTTTGTCATTCAGACCTTAGGAGGAATCTCAAACTTGACTAATGAGAAATTTGAGATCCCTCCTAAGGTCTGAATGACAAAAAAAACAGACGTAACTACCTAATCACTATCTATTTAAACTTGCTGGCATCTAATCGGAAAAAGCGTACGGCATTGTTGAAAAAAATGTCGCGCTTTTGATCGAACGACAGGAAATCGGCATTTTCGATCACACTCATTGAGGTTTCAAATAGCTTAGGCCATACCATAAAATCGGTGCCGTACAGAATCCGTTTGCCAAAGCCAGCCTGCACCAGGCGTTTGAGGTACGCATGGATTTCTGCCTGAGGATAGCTCCAGATGAAACCCGCCAGATCGACATATACATAGGCATTCGCGCCCATTAACGCGATCATCTCATCAGCCATCGGATAGCCTGCATGCATCACCCATATTTTCATCTTAGGGTGACGAGCCAATACATCTTCCAGCAAAAATGGACTCCCTAACGAAGCCCGATATTTTGCCTGGGTAAGATTGGCCATACCATTGCCACCCGTTCCCATATGAATGCCTACAGGAATATTCAACTTTTCGGCAGCCGCAAAATAGCCATCCAGCGACATATCGCTGGGCGATAAACCCTGGTACTGTGGAGCAACTTCGCCCATCACTTTATAAAAACCCGACGATAGCGAGTCTGTAAAGGCCTGTACAGTCATGTCTTTAGGCGAGCTGACCCCAATCCCTGGAATGACTCGGTCGGGGGCCGCTTTTTTCCATTTTCGTAGAATCTGGGGATCACCGTAGGCTACGATGGTCATGTTGAGCCGCTCCATCGTTTCCAATACCGCCTTCTCCATTTCCTCATCCGACTTGGCTGGTTTCAGTGGATCGACACAATCCTTATTCAAAAAAGAGCTCGTCTGCAAATTTTGGGTTGGGTCGCTGCCAGGCATATCTCTCAGGAACCAGGGACACATTTCAACGGCAAAGCCGGGGCTTACTTTCATAGCATGCACGTGCACATCAATAATAGGCAGCGGTTTACGATTGACGGCTTGTGCCATCAACGTACCGGCAGATACAACCAGGCAGGCAACTACCAGGACAAGTGTTTTCATAGGATAAAAATGGGAATTGTTAAGGGAAAAGCATTATTTATGCCTTTATGTCAAAAGTACATAAAGATAATTTATCTCAAAAGAGGATAAACTATTTTAATCCGGGCAACCAGCAGGTCTTTGGATGAAATGGCTATTTATGGCCACGTTCTATGGCAGGTCATACACCAACATTCCCCATACGAATGTTACCTTTGTGGTACGTAACACTTTTCATTAAGCTTCATGAGTGCCAGTCAACAAACGAAATACCGCTGGATGGGCATCTCGCTGGGGCTGAGCATCGTTCTGCTCGTTCTCAAATTCACAGCTTATTTTCTGACGTATTCAACCGCCATTCTGTCCGATGCGGTTGAGTCTATTGTCAATGTTATCGCTAGTGGTTTTGCCTTCTACAGCATCTACTTAGCCAGCCAACCCCGCGACCAAAACCACCCCTACGGGCATGGAAAAATTGAATTTCTCTCGTCGGGATTCGAAGGAGCCATGATTCTATCGGCTGGCTTAGTTATTATCTGGCAGGCTATTTTAAGCTTCTATGAGCCAAAAACCCTAAGTAATCTCGACTGGGGTTTTGCGCTGGTTGGGGTTACAGCTGCGGCCAATGCGTTTGTCGGCTGGATGCTTATCCGGTCGGGCCGCGAAACAGATTCGGCCGCCATGACCGCTGATGGAAAACACCTGCTTACGGATACATTCAGCAGTATTGTGGTCATGATTGGCGTGGCGCTGGTGGGATTGACCGGGAAACACTGGATCGATAGTGCCCTATCAGTCGGCCTTTCGTTCGTGATCATCTACAATGGATTTCAGATTTCGCGTCAGTCCATCGCGCGCCTTATGGACGAAACCGACATCCCCACGCTCCATCGGGTTGTTGATTTGCTGAACGCACACAAAGACCTGAACTGGATTGATGTGCATAACCTCCGCGTCCAAAAATACGGCGCCGATTTACACATAGACTGCCATCTGACCCTCCCCTATTACTGGGAGCTGCATCAGGTGCATGATGAGGTACATCATTTTGAAGACACACTCAAAGAGGGCTTTCAGGGCGAAGTCGAAATTTTTGTACATACCGATCCCTGCGAAAAAGAGTGCTGTCACTATTGCCGCGTAGCCGATTGCCCCGTTCGGGCGTTCGCCTTCGTCGACGACATTGAATGGACTGCCGAAAATCTGCCCTTGAATCAGAAGCACTTTGTGCCGGTATTAGCGCCGGGCGTTTAAGAAGCGCCTTTTATGAGCAGGTTGCGCAAGGCTTTCATATTTGCCGCCGTATCGAACAAGGCCCGTACTGGAATGGTAAAGCCCGCAATAGCATGGCTGGTTACCGTTTCTTTGATTCCAAACAATCCCGCCAACGCATATTCTTCCGTATCGGCATCAATACCATATTGCTCAATTGTTCGGCGAAGCGGGTCGATGATCCAATATTCAGCAACTCGGTGAGCGGCATAATCGGCAAATTTGGTCTCACGATCATTCTTTTCGGTGCTCTTTGAAAGCACTTCTGCAATAAAATCGGGGGCAGGGTAGTATAATTGATCGTCTGCAATCTGGGAGGCTTTAGCAGGCCCAAAGTAGCAAACGTCGGGCTCGTAGCTATTGCGGGTTAGCTCAACCAACGCCTTTTCAGCACGGACATAGCCAAGGTCACGATCGTTCACATAGACACTTAGCAGTGTCGCTAGAAACAACATCGCCGAATTATGGCGATCCAGCGCAGGTGAATGCACAACAATCTCTCCATTGATAAACTCAGCTTTTTTGTCCTCATCGAGCCATTCATAGAACGCCTGCCGTTTCTGATGTTCATTGTTCAGAATGGCCTGCGCCTGTTGTAAAATAAGCGGAGCCTGGGGCGTATCTAAAATTCGTAACAGCAGGTCGGACATGGTCTATTGATGACTGTTTATCAAAGATAACAGGTTACAGTCAGATAACGTGTCATCTTTAACTCATCGCTAATACGTAAAATTCCAGCTTATCGACGGAATAATGGTGCCAAAAACCGAAAGCTGATAGCTTTTCGTGGTGGTATTTACGCGCTGAAAATAAATAGAATAAGGGTTTTTGTGGGCATACACGTTATAAAACGAAATAGACCAGTTGCTGTAATGCCGCTGCCCCACTGTTCGCCGACCGTCTTTCGTGAATGACACATCCAGCCGATGATAATCGGGAATACGGTCGGCATTGCGCTGCGAGTAATCGAGCACTTTGGCCCCGTTAAGTCGGTAGGTGCCATCAGGGTATGTTGTCGGGCGACCGCTGGTGTACACGAAGTTGGTTCCAAATGTCCAGCCCCGGCTCCATTTCCATTGGGTGGCAATGGTCAAATTATGGGGTCGGTCAAAGGTAGACGGATACCAGTCGCCCCCGTTGATTTGCACACTCGGGTACGGACTGGGTACCCGCGCCAGCGTTCGGGAGTATGTATAGGCGATTAAACCCGTCAGCAATCCACGCGTTTTCTGGACACTTACTTCTACGCCATATGCTTTGCCCTGCGCCCGCAACAAATCCGCATCCAGTGTCGGGTTGAGCAACAGGGTGGCACCATTCCGGTATTCGACCAGATTCTCCAGCGTTTTATGATAGACCTCAACGGAGGTTTCGTACATGTTGTCGTTAAAATTGCGAAAGTAACCCACCGCAAACTGATCGGCCACCTGGGGTGGCACCAGCGCATCACTCACTTTCCAGAAATCGACGGGCGAAATAGCCGTTGTATTCGAAATCAAATGCAGAAACTGCCGGGTACGGTTGTAGCTCACTTTCAGCGAACTATTGGGTGTCAGATTCGCGCGAATCGTCAACCTGGGTTCCCACCCGCCGTAGTGAGCCAACGCCTGACCATTCCCGTAGCGCAACGTATCGGTAATGCTCTCACGGGTACGGGGTTGTCCTTCGGCATATTGATACGCCACCCCCGGCCCGACGTTGGTAAACTGTGCATACCGCACGCCCACCTGCACCGACAACACCCGAAACGGCGTCCACTCCTCCGAAAGGTAGCCCGCCCATTCACGAGCCTGCTCGGTCGGTAAGGTCTGAGTATTGATGTTCGAGTTGTCGCCAGTAGGTGCAATGGCTCCCGGCAGCAAACTATATCCCGTCAGCGAACCCCCGAATTCAAGTCGGTGAGTAGGTTTAGGTGTATAGAGCCAGTCGAGCCGGGCATCGCGCTGGCGGATGGTGGAGCGGTACCGATAGGTATTGGTAGAGGTCAGACCGTCTAAGAAAAAGCGGTAATCACTTTGGGTAGCTGTCAGGTTAAAGGACAACTGCGGGTTCAGCCGCTGACTCCAGCGGGCCGTCAACAGGGTGGATTGGGTGGTGTAAAGTGTATCCTGCGGAAATTTGAACGTATCGTAGCTACGATAAACCGTAGCCGATAGCTGACTGTCATTGGTCAGTCGATAGGTTAAACGCCCGTTCAGGTCGTAGAAAAACGCACGGTCTTTATTGGTGGGTTCGGGAAATAAACCCAGTATAAACGACGGATATGCAATACGACCACCCGCCAGAAAGGTTAGTTTTTTATTTTTCGAGGCTGGCCCTTGCACTAACAAGCGGCTGGTTAACAAGCCAATACCTCCATTTACGCTTACTCGGTCGGTTTCACCCGCTTTTGTGTTCATCAACAATAGCGACGACAATCGCCCGCCATAGGCCGCCGGAATACCGCCTTTATAGAGCGTTACATCCTGAATAGCATCCGCATTGAGGTTACTTAACAAACCCAGCAAATGGCTGGTATTGAACAAAGGCGCACCATCCAGCAATACTAAATTCTGATCGGTACGGCCACCCCGCACATTGAACCCACCTGCTCCCTCGCCTACCGTACTGACGCCCGGTTGTAAAGTCAGGGCTTTCAGAATATCGACCTCACCAAACACCACCGGAATATTGCGCAGGTTTTTCATATCCAGCCGTACCACACTCATCTGCGTAGCCGATACATTAGCATCGGGCGTGCGGCCCTTCACGTTGACTTCATCCAGTTGGCGGGTATCGGGATTGAGCGCTACTTCCATACGAATGTTAGCCCGTTCTATTTCCAGAAACCGGCTACGCGCGTAATAGCCTACGGCAGAAAACGTCAGGTTATACGGGCCGGGCAGCACCTGCATGCTAAAAGCGCCCGTGCTATCGGTGGTTGTGCCAGCACCCTGCTTTTTGTCATAAACCGACACATTGGCCAGCGGTTTATTCGTTACTCCATCCACCACTTGCCCGTAAATACGGAAACGAATTTGCGCCTGAAGCCTGGGCACGGCGATCAGTAGCAGGACACTTGCCAGAATAATACGAACGAAGAACTGGTGCATAGGATAAAAAGTAAACATGATATTAATTTACTACTTGAATTGTCTTAATAGACTAGCGTATTGCGTTTTAACGAGGTGGCCAGCCCTGAGGCTCTACCAGCAGGAATTGAGGAAAGTTAGTATAGCAACTACCCGTAGGCAGAATAAACCGTCGTTGAGATCGAATCAAAAACTTGTCGTAATTGATTGTATCACCGGGAATCGTCAGTCTTCGCTGACTGACGGCTGATGCCCCAAAAAAGCCCAGGGCTAGTTTAGTCGTGTCATCCACAGCCCGTACATTCCCTTCAATGGAGGCTGGTTGCGGATCGAACAGCGAACCGGTTCGCGTACGTTGCTGTTCAAAAAGTTGCCAATATTGGTAGGCAGCCTTCGTCAGCGAGAACTGGTTCACCTGGGCATACTGAGCACCAACACTATAAATGGGTGAACTAAAAACCACCCGGCCACTGATCCGATTCCCGTTGATGAGTGCGTCCGACAGCACGTCTGTTGGGGGGCCAACTGTTGGTACCCAGCATGAACAAGTACATCGTGGATCACTATTGTGCTGAGGGTCATACTTCACCCAGCGCCAGATATAAACCAGTGTCGACCAGCGGTAATAATTACCTAACTCGGGAGGATCTTTTGTGTCGATCAGCACATCATAAAAATCAGGCTGGCCCAGTTCGGATATGCCTCGCCGGTAATTCGCCCTGAGCGGATCAAGTACAGGAACAGGGTTGAGTCGTTCGGGCTTTGATTGATAGCGACTGCCGTCGGGCAAAGTGATAAGCAGTGTATAGGAACGACCAGGTTGCCCCACAAAACTACTATCACGTACGCCATAGTAAGCAGGTGCAAATGGGTCGGGCACAAGCCGCACCGTCCGACCCTGATCGTCTCGAATGACAACAAGGGCATCGTTGATGACTAATTCGGGCGGGGCCGGATTTGACGAGTTATAATAGCCCGTATACGTAAGGCGCACCCACGGAAACGGGCTATCAGTCACTAGCCCTTCTACGACCAATCGGCGTTCTGTCTGACGAATGGGAAGCTGAACTTCATTCACGCAGGAAAACAAGGTTATGACACAGAGGTACACTAAGGAGTGCAGAGATCCGCAGAGAAAGTCAATAAATCTCTGTTTATCTCTGTATCTACCTCTGTTTTCTCCGTGTTTAAAAACATTCTTTTTCATCATGGCACAAACTCCCAGAAATCCGTACAACCCACCAACCGAATCCCGCCCGCTGCCGTTGGCTGCTGTTCGTAGCCCCAGCCAAGCAATGTTCGCACAGGCAACTGCCCCACCGCCAGGTAGGTGCTGCCCGCGCCGGGATAATCAGTAACGTATTGCCAGTGATCCGTTGTGGGATCGTACTGCCATACATCCCGTAATGTTTCTTCATTTGCCGTAATACCGAGACCAAAATAGCCCTTACCGCCCGCCGTAAATCCGACGCCCTGGCTGCGGAGAGAACCCGGAAAATCGGCCCGTCGACTCCATTGTTCGCGCTCGGTATCGAACGCCCAAAGATGAATCTGTTGGCCAGGTCGCTGATTGACCACGTAGCCCGTTGTACCCAGGCGAAACGAGACCAGTGTTCCAGTCGGCTCGGGCAGATCAGGGCCTCGGTACTGATCCCAATTGCCCCAGCGAACCCAAAGCTGAGGGGAACCTCCCTCCGTGAGTTGATAGGCTCGCTTGAGCGTTGTAAAAAAACGCACCTCGCCATCCGGGCCAGCATAATACGGGGTTACGCCACCCATATCTTTCAAGTACAACCGTTGTCCAAGCAATAACTCGCTTATCATAAAGCCCAGCCCCTCGAATGTCTGATTATCTCCCACGGCCTCCTGCAACTGATAGCGAACAACACCATGACGCGGAGAGACAGAGGTTAAGTCTTTACTATCATACCATTTATTGTCGACCGCGGAATAGGTTAGCATTTGCCAGCTTTGGTCATTCTGATAGCGCCATATCGACAAATAATTAGCGGATTCTGATGGAGGTAAATTATCTTTATTGAGTGTACTACCGGCAAAATCGCCCCCAACTAAAGGCGCGTGCGTTAGGCGGATCCAACGCGGCCCATCTGAACGATGCGTATAAAGCCGCTCGACATTGACCGAATCCCCACCAGCGTTTCGAGTTGCGAACTGAAGCCGATAGGTTTGGCCACTTGTAAGACCAATTGCCCGGTAAGGGATTAGATTAAACAGATCCAATCGTCCGACAGCACCCGCACTCAACGAGAGCGGGCGCCCGCTGGCATTGAGCAGCGTTAATTTCCAGTCTGTGGGGTTAAATTCAAAGCCCGCTTTGACGACAAATTCAGCCTGATCAGACGCCACTGCCTGTGTACTAACCAGTGTTGGCGAAATGGTAGTCGACTCTCCGATTGCTATCAACGGCACCAGCGCGGGCGTTCTGCAACTGAGCAGGCCCAGGAGGCAAAGCCAACTGATTAGTACGCATGCAGGAATTTGAAACATAGACCGTCGATTCATTTCGCCAATTTTCTCAAATCGTGTGCCTATTTAGTTAGTTGTCCAATTTTCCAGTTCGGCATCCGATGGAACCACACTGCAATTGCCTTTAAACAAGCCGCCGTATCGAACAATAAACCGTCCATAGTTTATGGTATCGCCCGGAATTACCAACCGTTTCCGGCTAATAGTCGATGCCCCAAAATAACCCAATGCTACTATTGTCGTATCGGTCTGCTGATGTACGTTGCCCTCAATGGAGGCTGGTTGCGCATCAAACAGAGAACCTGTGCGGGTGCGTTGTTCCTCAAAACGAGTCCAGTACTGATAAGCCGCCCGCGTGAGTGAATACTGTTGTACCTCAACGTAATGCCTCCCGGTACCATAGATGGGCGCGTCCAGCACAGGCCGACGGCTAATGCGGTTGCCATTGATCAGTGCATCCGACAGTACATCGGTCAATGGCCCATACGTAGTAGTCAGGCAGGCATTTACCGTAACGCTCTCAAAAACTTTTGGTACGCCATTCTGCCAAATCGGTGAGTAAGCCAACGCCGACCATCGGTAATAATTCCCCGGTGTTATCGGGTCGCGGGTGTCGAGCAATACCCGATAAATTGACGGCTGCGGCAACCCAGATGCACCAGACTGGTACTCTGCTGTAAGCTGTTCGATAGGTGGCACGTCAGTTAACAGCTCAGGCGATGACACGTACTGGCGACCATCGTCGAGACGAATGTGAAGCGTGTACCGACGGCCTGCTTTTCCACGAAACGTAGTATCCCGAACGAAGTAATAAGCAGGCGCCAGTGGGTCTTGCCGTAATCGAACCGAATGACCCTGGTCATCATTAATCGTCACCACCGCCCCGTTCACAAGCAAACCTTCGGGTAATTCATAGGCTGAATTATAGCGACCCGAAAACGTCAGTTTAATCGAATAAGGGGGTGGATCGGTCGTAATAAGCCCTTCTACCACCAGGCGCGGTTCTACCTGTCGAATAGGTAATTGTAGTTCATCAACACACCCAGACAAGGTTATGACACAGAGATACACCAGTACGCCGGAGCGGGAGGATTTTAGCTGGCTTAGCAAACTCGTTGCCCAGCAAACAAATATCTCTGTGTATCTCCGTATCATCTCGGTGAATCTCTGTGTCATAACCCTTGTACGCTTCTTCATCATGGCGTAAATTCCCAGAAATCCGTGCAGCCTACTACCCGCGCGCCACCCGAAGGCGAAGCCTGGCTTTCATAACCCCAGCCTATATAAGCTTTCGTTGCGGTACCATACGAAATCAAATATCGATTGCCCTGACCGGGATAGTCGGTTATGTATTGCCACTTATCTGTTGCGGGATCGTATTGCCACAAATCGCGTAAACCACGTTCGTCCTCACCCGTAATGCCAGCTCCAAAGTAGCCTTTCCCGGCTATCGAAAAGCCTACACCCCAACTGCGCGCCAATCCGGGAAAGTCCGCTCTGCGAGTCCATTGATCAGTCGCTGGGTTATAGGAAAACACATGTATAGGCTGGCCTTCCCTCTCATTAACAACATAGCCAATTCCGTTGCAGGTAAACGTAGCCAGTGTGCCCGTCGCTTCAGGAAAATCTCGCCCGCGGTGCTGATCCCAATTGCCATCCCGAATCCAGAGTGCAGACGAACCGCCCTGGGTCAGAAAAAAGGCCTGGGTCAGGGTTGTAAAGAGTGCCACGTCACCGTCTTCACCTGCATAATCGGGTTTGAGGTTGGCGGGACTCGAAAACGTTTTCAGATAGATTCGTTTCTGAGCGGCACGCTCATCGTTCTGATAGCCCATTCCAAAAAATACATAATTCACCCCAGGAACGTCTTGCAGGCGAAACAACACCTGCCGATGCGCCAGAACATTCGCCTGTGGAAACAGAAGCCAGTTGTCCTGACCCGTCTGGTAAATAACCCGGCTACTGCTTTGCTCATCAACGTATCGGTAGAGTTGCAGACTGGTAGCCACGCCAGCCGGGTCATTTTCGGATGCGATGAGCATACCCGTAAAATCACCAGCATCGGCATCAAGATGCGCTAAGCGACGCCAGTTGGCCGGAGAGTGGTGCGTATACATGCGCTCCACCCGAAGCGTATCCCGTCCGTTGTAAAGAAATTGAAGTTTAACGGTGTAGGTTTGACCACTCACTAAACCCGACGCTTTTAGGGCATAAATGGAGAAGGTTTTCAGCGATTTGGTTTCACCGGATTCCAACTTTACAGGTTGGTCGTTAGCCGTCTGTACGGTCAGTAGCCAATCGGTCAACTTCAGCGACGGACTGCTTTTCACGATCACTTCCGCTGTTTCAGTACTCGTAGCCTGCACCGATACCAGCGACGCCCTGGATACAGCCTGACTTTCGGGGGTGAAAATCGCAGCCGGCTCGGGCGTAGTCTGGCAAGCTGACAACCCTATCAGACAGGCAAAGAACCAGCTATAGCAAAGTACATAGTGTATCATTAGCTATTTACACCTAAGTCATCAAGCAAACCTAACCTTAATCATTTGTATTCTATGTGACCCCATCGGGGTCAAATGCTTATAGTAAAGGCTCATTTGATATAAACATTTGACCCCATCGGGGTCATACAAGGCAGTATAATATCATCATAAACCTTGACACCGTTCTGAGCGAAAGCTCTAATTCAATCCCCTGGCTCATAATCAATCGGTAAGCTTTCTGCCATTAGTTCCCAGGTCCAGTACCCTTCAAAAAAGATGCGCTGAAGATCGAACCGACCGCTCGATTCCAATTCCACATTTGGTGCTAACATGCGTAGAAACGAACGTTGTGGGATAATGGCATACTTATTCTCCGGCGTCTCCCGATACTTCTGGTAATCAGCCGGTTCTCGCTTTAAAGCATACGTTACCTGAATCCAGTCGTTAAATGCAATAACCGGACGAAGCGCGGTTGACTGCACGCTATCAAGAATCATTTTATAGGGAGCCATCGGGTAAGCTACCTGTTTAGTTGAGTTCGTTAGCGAAGGAAAATAGGCCGTTGAGTCCGTGGGTAAGCCAATAAAACGACGCTCGCCAGCTCTATTTTTCTTCTCAGCAATCTGTTGAATCACAAAGCCTTCCGGAACTAATCGCTTCTGATACAGCGCCCGCATAAAGTGCATCAGCGACCCTAAATAAGCTTTTCTACGATTCGCTTTCCATTCTTCGGCCTGCTGTTGATTTTTGGGCGGCAATGGCTCAAAGAGCGGATAACCCTGATACGCAATACGCTGCTGGCCATAGTCGTACGTGAATTTATCCAGATGAAATTTCAACCGGTAACCCAAGGCACTATTCTCAATTAAAAGCGGTTCGGGAGCCGTAGCTTCCAACGTGGACGGAGAATCAACAAAGCGCAAGACGCTGGGGTTGAGCAATCGACACGCCTTCGCATTCTGGGTAACGCCAATAAAGTTATCTGTAAATAGCGCAATCTCTTTGGACCAGTCTCTCCGGCGATGCGCTTTTACGGTAATCTCGCCAAGGTTATTTTCGAGCGGTTTGAGAATAAACCGATAGGCTTTTACCTGTTGTGTTTGAAGCGTAGTTTTTAGGGTTGTGAAACCCACAAATGAAACAATCAGGTCAAACGTACCGGGGGGTAGATTCGTGAGGACAAATTGACCACTCGAATCGGTCAGTGTACCTTTCGATGTGCCCGATAAAAAGACGGTCGCGAACGGTAGCGGCTCCTGATTTTTGCCGCTAAACACATGTCCTTTGATCGTGAATTGAGCCCACACTGAATGAGTGAGCAGCAAGCCCAACACAAGAATCCATCGATAATTCGCATTCGGTGTAACGAGTTTTTTCATTGTAAGCATTTGATCACTACTGACCTCTACACTACTTCCTTAATTAGGCCAGCCAACGGGTTTATAGGGAGTTCGCTGGTCAAGCGGCCCACAAATTGCGGTGGGTGGGCGGGCGGGGCCGTTCATAATAAAGGTGGTAAATGATCGTCCTTCGGGCATGGGCAATCGACCATTGAGTGCATAAAACAAACCCGGTGATTTTGCCCCCTTTGAAATGTCATTACGTGGTAAATAGTACGGAAAAACAGCAACAGATGAGGCCGTAAAGTACCCGACAACAACTTCGCTCCGATTGGCCTGATTATGAATATTTCCGGCCAATGCCGTGGGTGGCGTATCGACAATACTACCCGTGTTCTGCGTTTGCTGCTGAAACAGATTGTAATACTGATAGGCGTCTTTGGTAATCGACTCCTGTCGGATATCGACCAGACAGGGGCTGCTCTGATAGAGTGGAATCTGGCCTACACTCTTCTTAACAATGATCCCTCCATTGGTAAACTGATCAGAAAAAACGTTGATGTAGTGACTATAAATAAGCTCCCAGCATTGGGTTCGGCAGGGATAATCAAATCGATTGTTCTGCAAGGATACATACGGGGCCGTTCCCGAGGGCGGATGAAAGCAGTCTTCGTAGGGTTGTGTCGATACCGAATAATAGTACGGGAAATACGTATTTGGCGGGAGTGGATCCAATTGATTAACCGTGTAAATACTTTCGTAACAGGTTCGGCACCAGCTCTGTTGCTCGTATAACTTCCATTCCCATCGGTAATAATTAGTGGTCTCGACTGGGTCAGTGAAATCAATAAACAGGTCATGACCAGCCGTATACAGATTATCGGAGAAAGGGGGAGAAATAGCTGTGGGGTTAAATTGAGCCGTTGCCCGGGTAATGGGCGGTACGGTCTGCATCACCTGCTGCGTAGACTGGTAGCGTGTACCATCCGAAAGGGTAAATCGGAGTTGATAGGCATGGCCCACCTGTCCTTTGAAATCGCTGGGTAGCTGATAACTGCCAGCCACCGTTTCATGGCAGGCAATCACCTGCGACGAATCCATGACGACCTCTACGCTGGCTTTTGTAATCGGCAGCGTTCCAAAGCGTCCGGTAACCGAATCGGCTCTGGATCGGTTCAGTCGAATGATTTGCGGCTCGGCCAGATCGGTGATTGTTCCATCCACCACGACGACATTGACTGTGCCAACCAACGTAATGTCTTCTGGATCAACACAACTCGTTAGCAGGCTGGTTATGCCCAGGCAAGCGAGTAGCCATGTAAAAATTGAACGCATACGTACTATAGTCAGTAATTTACCAATTCGTTGGCGGCCCCAACTGAGACAACGGAAAGTTGCCGGGACAGCTTCCAGGTGGAATAAACGCTTTGTTCAGCCGATTCAGGAACCGGTCATATTGAATCGTATCGCCTGGAATAACCAACCGTTGCCGACTCACGGACGATGCGCCAAAATAGCCCAACGCCAGCACCGTCGTATCGGCCTGCTGGTGTACGTTGCCCTCAATAGAGGCTGGTTGCGGATCGAAGAGTGAACCAGTTCGGCTGCGTTGCTCCTCAAAATGAGTCCAGTACTGATAGGCTGAACGGGAAAGTGAATATTGGCGTACCTCTACAAACTGTTTCCCGATAGCATAAACCGGCGAGTTAAACACAGATCGGTGGCTAATTCGATTGCCATTGATGAGCGCATCCGATAGTACATTGGTGAGTTCGCTGAAATAAGGTGTCCAGCATGAACAGACGCTACAGGTAGAATGCTGAGGATCAACGGTAGTCCAGCGGGGTACGTAACTATAGGTCGACCAGCGGTAATAATCACCCAACGTAGCTGGGTCGCGAGTGTCAATCAGAATGTTATACAGATCAGGCTGGCCGAAACTACCTTCTCCCCGACGATATTCGGCATAAACTCGTTCGATTGGGGCAACCGGAGCCAGCAATTCTGAAGACGACACATAGACTGTACCATCGGGCAATACCACTTTCAACGTGTATCGGTGGCCGGGCTGCCCCTGAAAACTAGGGTCACGCACCCAATAATACGAAGGTTGCAGGACATCCTGTTCGAGTTGTACAGTTCGGTCGCCATTGTCGGTAATGGTCACAACAGCCCCATTGATGATCAGTTCTTCCGGAAAGCCTCCCCCCGACGAATAGGCTCCCGATAAGGTTAATTTGATCGGGTAAGGGGGCGCTTCGTCGGTAATCAGTCCATCCACCACCAGACGCGGTTTTACCTGCCGAATGGGGAGTTGCACCTCATTCACGCAGGCGGTCATGAAGATCAGGAAACCCGCTAAAAGCCGTTTATACACTGACATTTGTTACCTACCATTTTGGCTTACCAACCTACGGGCGGGCCTAATTGAAAGATCGAAAAATTATCCGGACAATGACCGGGCGGAATAAATGACTTATTCAGTCGATTCAGGAATTTGTCATATTGAATCGTATCGCCCCGGACAACCAGCCGCTGTTTGCTCACCGACGATGCGCCAAAATAGCCCAGCGCCAACACCGTTGTATCGGCTTGCTGATGGACATTGCCTTCAATAGAAGCCGGTTGGGGATCGAATAGCGAACCGGTACGACTACGTTGTTCCTCAAAATGAGTCCAGTACTGATAAGCCGAACGGGTCAGTGAATATTGTCGTACCTCAACATATTGTTTCCCGGTGGCATAAACTGGCGAATTGAATACCTGCCTATGGCTGATGGTATTCCCATTAATCAGCGCATCCGACAGCACATTGGTTAACTGACTATAGTATGGCACCCAGCACGAGCAGGTATTACAAACATCCGTTCCTGATGAGGGCGGATGCTGAGGATCAAAACTTGTCCATCGAGGCACGTAGCTAAACGTAGACCAGCGGTAATAATCGCCCAACGTGGCTGGATCATGGGTGTCGATCAGGATTCTATACGAGTCGGGCTGGCCAAAGCTACCGTCTGAGCGTTGATATTCAGCAGAAATACGGTCGAGGGGGGCAACGGGTGCCAATAGCTCCGGCGACGATACATAGACAGTACCGTTCGGCATGACAACTTTAAGCGTGTAGCGATGGCCCGCCTGACCCCGAAACGTAGTGTCCCGAACCCAATAATAGGACGGCAACAAGGGGTCCTGTTCGAGTTGTACAGTTCGGTCACCATTATCCGTAATGGTCACAACGGCCCCGTTGATAATCAACTCTTCGGGAAAACCTCCCCCCGACGAGTATGCACCAGACAAGGTCAGTTTAATAGGATACGGTGGTGCTTCGTCGGTAATCAGCCCATCAACCACTAACCGGGCCGCCACCTGCCGAATCGGCAATTGAACTTCACTCACACAGGCAGAAAAGGTTATGACACAGAGATACACTAAGGAGTGCAGAGATCCGCAGAGAAATTTAATAAATCTCCGTTTATCTCTGTATCTATCTCTGTTTTCTCCGTGTTTAAAAACATCCTGTTTCATCATGGCACAAACTCCCAGAAATCCGTACAACCCACCTGCCGATACCCCAATGACCCAACAACGGTCTGACTCTCGTACCCCCAGCCTAAATAAGCCCGATTGGCGCCACTCCAGACAACCAGATAGCGATTGCCCTCACCAGGGTATTCTGTCACATATTGCCATTTATCGGTAGCAGGATCATACTGCCAGATGTCTCGCAATCCCTGCTGACTGGCGGCTATACCCAACCCAAAATACCCTTTGTCTTTCACCGAAAAACCAGCACCTCGTGTTCGCTGGGTTCCCGGAAAATCGGCTTTGCGTGTCCATGTATCCTTCTGCGAATCGTAGGCAAACAAATGCGGTGGGCTTCCCTGAACCTGATTAACCACATAACCGACTTCGCCAATACTGAACGTTGCCAGAATACCCGGCTTTTCGGGCAACGGAGCACGGGCTTCCTGGTCAAATTGCACATAAATTCCCCGCATGGCCGGTGAGCCATTATTGGTCAGAAAAAATGCCCATTCTGTGGTTGTGAAATAAGCTAGCTCACCATCTTCACCCTGGTAGTAGGGAAATACAGCACTGCCGCCAGCCGGAAAAACAGCGTATTGATCTCGTAGGTAGACATATTTACCCGGAAACAAGTCGTCCGTCTGATAGCCCAGTCCATAGAAATAAGATCGGTCGGTATTGTGCCCGTACAGGATATACTCAATCAGGCCTCGTCGAAGGGTTACATTCGGTGGTATGGCCGGGTAATACCACGAATTTTGCTGATTGCTAAAGAAGGCCGTTTGCCAGGTTTCGGCATCAACATAGCGCGTTACCCGAACCGAGTTACCCGAGCGATCGTCGGAGTAATCAATAATGGAGCCCGTAAAATCACCATTGTCAAAGGGCAAATGTTCCCGTCGTTTCCAGGGGTTATACGTAGCGTGGGTATAATCCCGCTCCAGCGTCAGGGTATCTTTCTGATTATACCGAAACCCCAACTGTATTTTATAGGTCTGCCCAACCGAGACGCCTGATAGTTTGAATATGCTTAAGCTAAATGGGTCATACAGTTTCGTGTCACCGGGTTCGAGCGTTAATGCCGTTCCCGAATTTGTCTGCGCCGTCAACCGCCAGTCGGTCGATTTAATGGCCGACGTCAGTTTAATGACAACCTCCGCCGTTGTTGCTCCGGTCGTCTGTACCGATACCAGCGCAGCCTGAGAGGGCAATACGGTTTTCGTATTAATGATAGTTGCAGGTTCGGGCGTTTGGGGCTTACATCGTAATAGGAGTAAACATCCGATGAGCAATCCAATGGCATTTTTAGTCAGGCGCATACAGTATTCTTCACAACGGCACAGCAAGATACGTTGGCCATCACAAATCAATTCAAAGAAATCTAAATTTTATTTTATCGAAATAGTTGTATTAATTCTTTTTATTTACCAATTTTGGTCCACTTACTGCTTCGGCAGTAGCCAACATTGCTTTTTTCAATTCAGGTTGTATTCAACAGGAAAGGCTGGTCGCCCTACGACCAGCCTTTTTTTATTGAATTTACCAAGCTTCTAACTGTCTGAACCCTTACCTTTGCGGCTTCAATCGCCCGCGTTCGGTAATGCCGCTGATTGCCCCATCAAGTTATGAGCCGCCTGCACGTTTGTGGAACGGCCACCTGCAAACTATCATTCCCTCGCTGTTCCGCAAGGTAGCGGTCTCCTACGTCCGCGAACGTATCGAAACTCCCGACGACGATTTTCTGGATTTGGATTGGGCTTTTAGTAGTGAAGAGTGTAGAGTGAAAAGTGAAGAATATTCTGCTGTTTATTCTTCACTTTTCACTCTACACTCTTCACTAAAACCTCTCGTCATCCTCTCTCACGGGCTGGAAGGAAGTTCAAAAAGTCCTTATTTGGCTGGAATGGTGCACCAGTTGACTAAATCACGCTTCGATTGTCTGGCCTGGCACTATCGGTCGTGTAGTGGTGAAATGAATCGGCAGCAACGATTTTACCACGTCGGTGAAACCAGTGATCTGCATCTCGTTATTCAACATGCCCTTTCAAAGGGTTATCAGACCATTTACCTGATGGGATTCAGCGCCGGAGGCAACGTAACGCTCAAATACCTCGGTGAACAGGGGAAGGCCTTGAATCCAGCCATAAAAAGAGCAGTCGTTTTCTCGGTTCCCATGTATTTAATGGGGTCTGCCAAGCGGCTTGAACAATGGGATAGTCTGGTGTACAATTACCGATTTAATCGAACCTTGAAACGAAAAGTATTGGAAAAAGCGGCCGTCATGCCAGGCGTTTTTCCGACCGAAGCCGTGCGGAAGGTACGGAGTGTTCGGGAGTTCGATAATACGTTTACGGCCCCCATGAACGGTTTTCAGGATGCAAAAGACTATTATACCCGCAGCAGCTCGCTGCAATTCATACCCAGCATTACGATTCCAACCCTGATTGTCAACGCGAAAAACGATCCTTTTTTATCGCCGGAATGTTTTCCGGAGACATTGGCTCGGGAACTAGCGAACGTCTGGATGGAGTTCCCTGAACACGGTGGCCATTGCGGCTTTCCGGCAAAAAATGAAGGTATTCAGGGTACCTACTGGTCGGAGAAACGGGCAGTTGATTTTTTGACAACACCTAACTTGAATTACCAATAAGAAGATCACCCATCGCTGCGACGGCGATATCCCAATCATGCTCACTAAACAGCCGAACGTCGGCACTGCCGAACAGACGTATTACATCATTGATTTCGATAGCACCTTCACGAAAGTAGAAGCCTTAGACGTGCTGGGCGAAATCTCCCTTATTGGTCGCCCCGACCGCGACGATGTCCTGAATCAGATTAAAGCTATTACCGACCGGGGCATGTCGGGCGAAATTTCCTTTACCGAATCACTTGTTCTACGACTCGGCCTGCTGAAAGCGCATCGTGACCAACTGCCTGCGCTGGTCGAAAACCTGATGGGCAAAATATCCGATTCGTTTCAGCGCAATAAGGAGTTCCTGACCGAAAATGCCAATAACATTTACATCGTCTCGAATGGATTTTGTGAATTTATTATCCCGATTGTAACCTCTTTGGGTGTTCGCGCTGACCACGTTTTTGCCAATACCTTCGTATTTGATGAATCGGGCCTTATTGTTGGTTTCGACCCTAAAAATCCACTGTCGGCTAATGGCGGAAAATCGCAGGTGATTCGAAATCTGAAGCTTGATGGCGAAGTGTACGTAATTGGTGATGGATACACCGACTACGAAATCAGAGCATCGGGACTGGCCAATCGTTTTTATGCCTTTACCGAAAATGTAATGCGGCCGCGCGTGGTCGAAAAAGCCGATCACGTAGCCCCTTCACTCGACGAATTTTTATACCATAATAACTTGAGCCGGAGCCAATCATACCCAAAAAGTCGGATTAAAGTGCTGCTGCTGGAAAACGTCCACCCAGTAGCCGTTCAGCTATTTGAGCAGGAAGGCTTTAACGTCGAAATTCGGAAAGGTGCTTTGGATGAAGACGAACTTATCGAAGCCATCCGCGACGTATCGATCCTGGGTATCCGCTCGAAAACGAATGTGACAGCCCGTGTTCTGGAGCATGCCAACAAACTCATGACCGTTGGCGCATTCTGCATTGGCACCAATCAGATCGATCTGGATGCCTGTACTCAAAAAGGCATCGCCGTTTTCAACGCACCCTACAGTAATACCCGCTCGGTAGTTGAGTTGGCTATCGGCGAGATTATCATGCTGATCCGGAGCATTGTGCTCAAGAGCAATTTGATGCACCTGGGTGGCTGGGACAAATCGGCCAAAAACAGCTTTGAGGTTCGTGGCAAGAAACTCGGTCTGGTTGGTTATGGCAATATCGGAACCCAATTGTCGGTCGTTGCCGAGGCCCTCGGCATGGAGGTTTATTTCTACGACATCGTAGATAAACTAGCTCTCGGCAATACCCGCAAATGCAAGTCGCTGGACGAACTGCTGGCCATTGCTGACATTATCAGCCTTCACCCCGACGGTCGGAAGGAGAACAAAAACCTTATCAGCTATCGAGAATTTTCGCTGATGAAAAACGGGGTTATTTTCCTGAATTTGTCACGCGGTCACATCGTTGATATTCCGGCGCTAGTCGATGCCATTGAGCGAGGTAAAGTTGTGGGTGCGGGTATCGACGTATTCCCGAACGAGCCCAAAACGAATAATGAGGAGTTCATAAGTGCGTTGCGCCGATTACCAAACGTCATTCTGACTCCGCACATTGGCGGTAGCACCGAAGAAGCGCAGGCCAACATTGGCAATTTTGTACCGGCCAAGCTACTCGAATACATCAATAACGGTAGTACTTATGGTAGCGTGAACTTCCCTGAGCTGCAACTACCTATGCTGAAAGGAGCACACCGACTGTTACACATACATGCCAACGTACCCGGTATTCTGGCCAAAATGAATTCTATTTTCGCCAAATACCACATCAATATTCACGGTCAGTATCTGAAAACCAACGAGCAGATTGGCTACGTAATTACCGACGTCGCCAAAGAATACGCCGACGAAGTGGTTGAGGAACTGAAAGGAATTGACAACACGATTAAGTTTAGACTACTTTATTAAAAGCGAAAGAGCGAATGAGTGAAAGAGCGTAAACGGACGCATCAGCCGGAATGCCGAACCATCACTCTTTCGCTCTTTCGCTCTTTCGCTCTTTATGAAAAACACCTACTTCACCCCCGGCCCCGCTGAACTTTATCCAACGTTCTACCAACATCTTCAACAGGCGCTGGATGATCAGATTGGCTCGATTTCGCATCGTAGCCAGAAGTTTCGGGATATTTATAAGTTTACCGACGAGCAGTTACGAACCCTTTTGAACATTCCGGCTACACACGGTATTTTCTTTACCGGCTCGGCATCGGAGGTATGGGAGCGTGTTCTTCTGAATTGCGTTGAATTTGAGAGTTTCCACGCGGTGAACGGTTCCTTTTCCCAAAAGTTTTATGACTATGCCAATGCCCTCAATAAGCATACGCATGTGGTCGAAAAGCCATTTGGAGAGGGTTTCGACGCAACAGATATCGAGGTGCCCGCCTATGCCGAACTAGTTTGCCTGACGCATAACGAAACCTCGTCGGGTGTGCAGATGAAGCCCACGGAAATCCACAAACTCAAGCGTAAATACCCCAAAAAGCTGTTTTGCGTGGATATGGTCTCGTCGGCCCCCTACCCTGACTTGGATTTCAGCATCATTGATTCCGCGTTTTTCTCGGTTCAGAAAGCCTTTGGTATGCCTGCCGGATTAGGTGTCTGGATTGCCAGTCAAACCTGTCTGGAAAAAGCCGAGCGCTTGCAGAAAACGGAGGATTTTACGATTGGGGCACATCATACACTACCAACACTCTGGAAGCATTACAAGGATTTCGAGACCCCGGCTACGCCCAACGTCTTGTATATCTATCTGTTGGGCAAAATCGCGGAAGATTTCAATCGGATTGGCGTTGATACCATTCGGAAGCAGACCGAAGAAAAAGCCAGGATGATCTATAAATTCCTGGAGAGTTCAGATGCATATGAGCCGTTCGTAAAAAAAGAACAACACCGCTCACAAACGGTGGTTGTGGCCACAACGCACAAGCCATCTGCCGAAGTCATTGCATCAGCCAAAACAGCCAATATGATTGTGGGTAGTGGATACGGCAAGTTCAAAGAGTCACAGATTCGCATTGCCAATTTTCCAGCCACATCGGCCGAACAAATTGCAGCATTGCTTGAGCAATTGAAGTAATCAAACTACTATTTTACTTAATGAAGCCCTGTCAGCATTAACTGATAGGGCTTCATTTTATCTTGTGCGTATAGCTGCGACTTAATGCCTGCCATTAGGGCAATACGACAAACTCAGCAGTTGCTGTGATTTTGTCATAGCCAGCTTCCAGAATGTATCGAAACTGCATAGGTCCCGGATTGACACTAGGTACTATAAAATCGTACTCACACCCTTTTACGCTTACCAGATACGTCCAGAAACCCGTATACGACGATTTTGTGTTTGGATAGAAGCACCCAATCCAGTCGCCACTGCCGGGTTTATCGCCAGGATACATATATCGAATTTTTACAGTTTGACCAACCCGCGCTGAATTCGGCGTAATGGTCAGTCCATAAGTAGTACTTCGCACACAACCACCAGCATTTGTTACGGCCGTTGGGGTAGTGGGATTGTCCATGCGCATCTGCAAGCGCTGGCGTTCCTCACCACCTCCCTGACCGTTACTGGCTACGACGATATTGATCGTTAGCTTCGAATCGGGGGCCGGGTTACACATAATGACGGCCGTATGAATGCCTTTAATACCGACCGAAAAAGCACCGGCGCTATAGTCGAGCCGATACCCCTCGTTTTGGAGGGCAGTTGCAGCGCGTCGGATACCTTCGTCGTAAGTAATGGCAAGAAGTTGCTGGCCCCGCGACCAGCCGGGAGCCTGTGCCCGTAATGAACTGGTTGATAAGGCGGCTATTGCACTATAAGCGATAATCAATAGGTAGCTTTTCATGATTTTAAAACACCAGGATAATGGGAAGTAAGTGGATCGCTTTCAGGTGTTAACAGGGAGGTCCCGCATCCTGCTGACCAATAAAGACATCAATGCAGTGTGTAAATTCAATTGCGTAATCAATTTTGACAGTGAGGGTAAACGAAGCCAGTTGCCCTTTGGGAACGGCCTCACCCTGAACACTTAACCGCAGATCGTCTGTATGCAGGCCCCTTAATAAATCCGTGATCTTCTGATTGATATCCTGCACACCACTAAAGGCCAAAAAGGCAGCAACCTCAAAGTTGGCTGTCGTACTAAGCGAGAATGCCTCCTCCCGCATCAATGTTCCTGATTTAAAGCCGATAATGTAGGGTGACTCCATAGCAACCGATGTCGCTTTGTTGGTTGGGTTGGGAGTTATATTAAAATTGACCCCACTGATCGTGAATTTTTTCACGATCACATCGTCATAATCCTGATCGAGGAGTCCATTTACGAGATTGGTAGCCCCCAGATAAGCGGACTGATTGAAGGCACCCGTTGTATTGATCTGATAGGTCAGGATCTTACTACCATGAACGGCTCTATTCTGGCGTATCCTAAAACAGCTACTCATGAGTAGAGCAATCAACACGAGGGCACAAAGCGATTTTTTCA
Source organism: Spirosoma arboris (assembly GCF_009754945.1). Lineage (GTDB taxonomy): Bacteria > Bacteroidota > Bacteroidia > Cytophagales > Spirosomataceae > Spirosoma > Spirosoma arboris. Next base: position 684,949 of record NZ_WPIN01000001.1, on the reverse strand, counting down.
TGAGGTTATTGGTTTGATGATCCGAATCGAAAACCGATTGTTGTATAGCCTGTCAATGGTGCAGGGCCGCCCGCACCGGCTCCCAGCGAGAAGAACCCCAGCTGCGCGTGTAAGCCGATTCCACCCAGAAACGGCTGTTTGGTTTTCAGATTAGCGGCTATCTGTTGAGGGCTGTTATTTTCGGTGTAGGAATAGAGCACATCGAATGTGCCGGTCTGATAACCCGCCCACACAAAAGCGCCCAGGTGTTTGTTGCTCACGCCCGCCTGTATATAGGCAAAATGACTTTGCAGGGAGATGTATCGACCAATGTCTGATTTGTTATAGGCATAGCCTACATTGAGCACCAGGGGCGAATTCTTCAGAAAATACTGTCCGATATCATGACGAGCGCTCAGACCCAGAATTTGCAGTTTACCGAAATCACCCCCAAAATCGTAAGGAACCAATCGCAGCGACAGCTCAGTCCCCTTAATACCGCCAATGGTTAGTTGGGGGACGCCCCAGAGCAGATACTTCAGGGCGTAACCACCTGGAAAAACATAGGTCAGTCCATTCGTACCCGCAACCGATACCGAGTTATTTTCACCAACGATGGTAGGTACGATAGCCGTTTGTCGGGGTGCAAATGAGCCTTCGGTTGTGGCCGTAAAGGTTTTCTGGGAGGCCATTGGCATAGCACCGAGTCCTACCAGATTAAACCGGACATAAAAGCGATTTTCAATCCGAACCGAGGGTTGCAGGCCGGTATTCATACCCGAAATAACCAGATCGGCCAGGGGTTGCAGATAGCCCTCTTTGTTCTGCCCTACATACGCATTCAGGTACTCATTCACCGACTGGGCACACCCGAGTCGAGTGAAAAATAACAGCCATAGAATCAGGCTTCGTTGGCAAACGCTTTTCATTAGTTCAGTAGGGTAAGAGAACGCAGGTAATTCTACCGTTCGAGGCTGAAAATTAGGCAGTTAAATACCCTTCGCTCAATACCCTCAGGAGGGTATTTTTTGTAACTTACCCCGAATATTCCTAAACAATGAAACGGCTTTTTCGAAGAGGAGTAGGATGTGTAGCCCTGGCTGTCATCCTTTTACCTGTTTACGCGCAGGTGCCCGTGGAGGTGGGTAATCATTTCCATGAAGCAGTCCTGAGCCGACAAACCCAATTGCTGGAAGATTTAGCGAAACGGTTAACGATTCGTGAGGTCATCGATAAGCCCTTTACCGCCTATACAGGCCCATCTATCAATCTGGGTTTCTCAGATAGTTTCTACTGGGTTCGGTTCCGGTTGCACAACCCCGACTCAGTTCAGAAAGAGTTGTTGCTGGAAGTCGAGAATCCACATATCAACAAACTCAGGCTGTTCACACTGAGTCAGGGTCGTCTGAAAACCAGTATGCTCACTGGCGACCATTTTCCGTTTCACCAACGGCCGATCAATCACCCGCACTTTTTGTTTCCAATAACCGTGGCAGCCCACCAAACCATCACGGGTTATCTATGGGTCGATAAACACGGCGAACAGATACAGATTCCACTCCGGTTGTGGGATAAGGACTACTTTTCAACCAACGACTACAAGCTCTACTTGTTTGTTGGCCTGATGTTGGGTATTGGTGGTTTATACTGCGCAGTTAGTTTATTGGCCCTGCTTTTCTTCCGACTTCGGCTCACGCTGTATTACTTTTCGTACACGATCTGGGTATGGGTATTTCTGACAGCACACACAGGCTTTGGCTTTGCGTTTTTATGGCCTTATGCTACCTGGTGGACGAGTGCCGCCCGACCCAGTAGTACGATCCTGATCTATATTTCATCCCTGCTATTTATTCAGAATTTCTTTCGCCTGAAGCAATCGTATCCGTTTGTTTATCGATATACCCAAGTGGTTATTGGCATTCTGGCCACGCTGCTCATTATCCTCTGGTCGCATAATCCAGCGCTCGGGCTGTTCAAAAACTATTGGTACAACCCAGTGTACTACAGCGGAGAATGGTTGCTTCGCTTCATGATTGCTACGCATCTTGTCGCGACCATCTGCCTTTCGTCGGTGGTCTTTATCGGTTTATTCATCTATGCTAAAACCCGGCTGCCAGAAGGTCTTTGGGCTGCCATTGGGTATCTGATGATGCTACTCTCCGGGATGTCCATCACGTTAGTCCATGCGGGGTACTTACCCGATAACGATATCACACAGAACTTACCGTTGGTTGCCAATGCATTCGATACCATTATCTTATCATTCCTTCTGGCTAATCGATTCAAAAATATCTATCTGCAAAACGCACAAATCTCAGCCGAACTAGCCGAACAGCGCCAACGTAATGGAATTCAGTTACTGGAAGGGCAAATTATTGAACGAAAACGACTTTCGCAGGAGCTCCACGACGGTATCAGCCTGGCTCTGGGCAATATTCGTTTGCGACTTTCCATACTGGCCGAAAAGTTGAATGGTCAGCAGGCCGAAGCAGACTATTTGGTAGAAGCCCTGGGTGAAGTAGGACAGGATGTTCGGCAGTTTTCGCACGCACTGTCGCCTGTTTTGTTAGAGCGGTATGGGTTAATAGGCGCCTTACAAGAGCTTGTTCAGGATATACAAGACAGCCATCCCGCTCTAACTCTGACATTTGAATCGGATAGCCTGCCTAATGAAGACCTTCAACCTTTGGTTACGCAGACAATCTACCAAATTGCGCTGGAACTACTCAACAACGCCACCAGACATGCGCAGTCTCAACGAGTTATGGTACAGCTTACTCAGTCAGGTCGTGCACTCGTGTTAACTGTTTCAGACGATGGAATAGGTTATGCATTTCAAGAAAGTAGGGCGGGCATTGGTCTGCAAAATATCGAAGCCCGAGTCCAGCTGCTCAATGGTCGCTTTATGGTAACTCCTTTGCCTAAGGGGGTGAAGCATACAGTAGAGATACCGATTTATACCAAATTGTTTTCGTAGGCAAACTTCATCAGATCGGCATTGGTGTGCAAATGCAGCTTTCTGAAGATATTTTTCTTATGGGTATGCACCGTATGTTTACTGATAAACAACGTCTCGGCCAGTTCCTGTTCAGTAAGCCCCTGAGCTGTTAGGTGAATAATCTTTTTTTCCTGTTCAGATAGTGCAGCGATCTGTGCAAAATCAACTACATCGGCGAACTCATCGAGTGGGATAACACTGGTTTTGACGTATTTGCTCAGGTATATATTGCCTTTTCCTACCGTTGTCAACGCGTCTATCCATTCGGGTTTGGATGCGTCTTTTAACAGATAGCCTTTAATACCAACCTCCAATCCTTTTTTGAGCAATACTGTAGATTGATAGGCGGAGAAAACAATGATTTTTAGATCAGGGTGACGCAGCAATAAGTCGGGAATGAGATCAAGGCTGTTTTTGCCGTCGATATTCAAATCGAGAATCAATACATCTGGCAATGCCGTTGTGCAAACTGAAATGATTTCTTTGAGAGAGGTTGCGACACCAACCAATACATAGCCATCAATGCCATCGAGCATCAATCGAATACCATCGAGTACTACCGGATGATCATCGGCTACAACGATTCGGACAGGCATAGGGCAGAGCGAATAATAGGCTAAAATATACGACAGGAATCTGTATAGACGTATTCCATCAACAAACCTTATGCTTCATTCGTGGTTAATAGGGCAAGTATTTAATATACGCTCAACTCAACGACGATGAAAAAATTACTTACCCTCATAGTAGTATCGACAAGTTTGTCGATAGCTGGTCTGGCTCAGAATCGATCTGACTCAACAGACCGTTCGCAACCGCTCATCAACGAACGCACGAAACAGAATATGCGTCAAACGGCCACTCAGGCAAGTGATAAACTAGAGGACGAAATCGATAAATCGCTCAGTTATCAGGAAACCCACCAGTTAAGCTGGTTCGATCCAGGAAACGTTTTTCTTGGAGGAGGGATTGGGTTTGGCGCAACGAATGGGCAGGTTTACTTCGATGTGAATACGCGCCTTGGGTATTTCTTTCAACCTGGTTTTGCAGCGGGTTTACGTTATGATGCCGACCGGCTTGTGGGTAATAAGTATCACGCTCATCAGGTCGGTGCATTTGCCCGGTATTACCCTTTTCGGACGAGAATCAGCAGTTTTGTAGGGGCTAGTATAAACAGCGGACGCGAATTTTCAGAATCTATCCCGGCCGATGCCAAATCTAAATATACCAGCGTAGGCCTTGAACTGGGCGTTATGGCCTGGATTTTACACCGACTTGGTGCTGAGATCTCATACGAAAGCAGTTTTTACAATAAGATTGACCCAACCGTTAGCCGGGGTAAAGGTGGTCGCCTGAAATTTGGGGTCAATTATTACTTTGGTAAAGTAGGCAATCGGGGGCTGAAGCTCGCCCGGTAAGTTGGGAAATGGTCAAGGGTAGTCAGAGATGGTTAATAGTAGTCAGAGTGGTTAGGAGTGGTCAAGTGTAGTGTGTTGGTCGTAATCAACTACCAACTACTATTGACTACTTCTGACCATCTTTGACTACCTCTTGACCATATAGTAGTTTCAAATGGTGCTGTGTATGTATGCTCGTGAAGAGCAGCATTTCCTGAACCGTTAGCTTGCCAAGTGCTGGATGGGGTATACAATATGTAGTTAACTCCTGTTGTGACCAGGTTTCCATTGCGTCAATTAATGCCTGATAAATTCCGGCAAAACGTTGTACCATCTCACTTTTTCCTACCTGTATATCTTCGGGCCGTGGCGACATCGTAGCAGGAGCTTTAGCCCCCATTCCCAGTCTTTTCTCATAGGCCGACACTATTTCGGCGTAGGTTCTTGATGGCCAATCGGCATTTCCCCACTGCATAAGCACCTCGCGCGGGCCAACCATCAGTCGCGCCACAGGCCGGGCCGATAAGTACAAATGCTGCATCACCTCAGCCACCGACCATTTATCGTCGATTTGTTTCTGGAATTGCTCGTCTGATAGGCTGTTAACTGCGTTAATAAACGCTTGGCAGTCGGCAGCTAGATGTTGTTGGATTGTCATAGTTATGTTTTTAAAGCGCCCTCACCCCCAACCCCTCTCCCAAAACGGGAGAGGGGCTTTTATTGCAGATTCTCACGAATCTTTTGAAGTACATTATCTAGTTTGTTTAGAACATCGTTATTTGTGAAACGCATTACAGTTAAACCTAAGTCACAAAGTACCGCTTCTCGCTCTACATCACTGATTTGCGCTTCTGATGTGTTATGAACTGAGCCGTCAACTTCAATAACAAGCTTGTGCTCAAAACAGTAAAAATCAACAATAAAATGTCCAAAACTATGTTGACGACGGAATTTCACATTAGCCAAACGTCTTCCACGTAATTCATCCCATAGCACATCTTCTGCCTTCGTCTGGCTCTGTCGAAGTTCACGACGAAGTTCTTTCATAGATGATGTACTCGAAGCATGTTTCATAAATCTACTTTTTTATAGTAGACGCGAATACATAGAATAAGCTACACAGTAGCTTACAAAAAGCCCCTCTCCCAAAACGGGAGAGGGGTTGGGGTGAGGGAAAAGCAAAAATTAGTACTTTTGACTAAGCATACAAACTAAACAGAACCAAATTAACCAATCTTCTGAAAATCAATGAAACGTCTATTCTTTTTAAGCCTCCTCCTTGTCGCTTCAGTGGGTGCTTTTGCCCAGCAAGAAGTTAGTTATCATGGCAAAAAAATCACCGAAAAAGGTGCGATTCCGGCCACGCAGTTAGCTGCTAAAATGACGGACAAAACCGAAATGCCAGCTAAAGTAGAAGGTACGGTTGAGTCGGTTTGTAAAGTAAAAGGATGCTGGATGAAGGTTAAAACCGGCGATGGCCAGACCATGCGCGTAACGTTTAAGGACTATGGCTTCTTCGTTCCGAAAGACATTGTTGGTAAAACCGTAGTGGTTGAAGGCACCGCAGAAACGTCGACAACGCCCGTAGCCGACCTGCGTCACTATGCCCAGGATGCTGGAAAATCAAAGGAAGAAATTGCAAAAATTACGGAGCCCGAAAAAGCCCTGACCTTTGTTGCCGACGGGGTGATCGTAAAAAAATAAGTGAACCTTTCCAACCCTTTTTCTGGCGACCGTATCCTTGTAAGAAACAAATTACAAGTACTATGTTAGATTCAGTAAAATGGTTTTCTGGTTTTCTCATCGTTGGAGCAACACTCTTTTCATCCTGTAAATCGTCCGATTCTCAACCAACCGATCTTGTCTCTGTTGGCCTGCATCAATCAGCCCGCCTAGCGTCGGAAGTAGTTGTTCGGGTCGATTCGATTCAGGACAGCCGATGCCCAACAGGTGCTACCTGTGTTTGGGCTGGGCAAGCGAAGGTAAAAATGCTGCTGTCAAAAGATAAAGACTCTACCGCAGTTAGTTTAATCCTTGGCCCTAGCCTTAAGGCCGACTCAACGAAGCGGATAGATTCAACGAATGTTACGTTGAGTAATCAGGCATACAAGGTAATCCTTCGTGACGTTTATCCCTACCCGACCGTATCGACTCAGGGTCAACCCCAGGCAGCTGTTGTTCAGGTGACAAAAATATAAGGGTTCTTCAACGTCTTTTTGTATTTTGAGGGCTGTAACCACTGGTTACAGCCTTTTTTGTACCCAACCAACTTCATTTATGAAAAAACTATACCTGCTGGCGGGTTTATCGTTGCTAGCTTCTCCTCTATTTGCCCAACGGACACTCATTCACTGTGGAAACCTGTTCGATGGTCTTGGCAACAGCCTGCAGCCACAAATGACTGTTGTCGTTGAAGACAACAAGATTACAGCGGTTCAAAAAGGCTATACTACACCCGCAGGTCAGGATCGGGTGCTAGACATGAAATCGAAAACTGTCCTGCCTGGTCTGATCGATATGCACGTCCATCTGGAGATGCAAACCCGTCGGGGTGGGGCGCTAGATGGCTTTACAAGTAATCCAGCTGATATTGCCTATCGGGCAGCAGGTTACGCCAAAACAACCTTATTGGCAGGCTTCACGACGGTACGCGACCTTGGGGGATCTGGCGTAAACGTATCACTTCGAAACGCGATCAATGCCGGTTTGGTAGAAGGCCCGCGCGTATTGACAGTTGGTAAGTCTATTGCTACTACCGGTGGCCACGCCGATCCGACCAACGGTTACCGGAAAGATTTAATGGGTGATCCAGGACCAGCCGAAGGGGTTATCAATAGCCCGGAAGACGCACGTAAAGCCGTTCGGCAGCGCTATAAAGATGGTTCTGACCTAATCAAAATTACCGCAACCGGTGGTGTATTGAGTAATGCCAAAGACGGCTCTGGCCCACAGTTTACAGAGGAAGAAGTGAAAGCAGTTGTCGATGCAGCCAAAGATTATAGTTTTGCCGTAGCCGCCCACGCTCATGGCGCAGAAGGGATGAAGCGGGCAATTCGCGCGGGTGTACAAACCATCGAACATGGCACCTTAATGGACGATGAAGCGATTGAGTTATTCAAAAAACACGGCACTTACTACGTTCCAACTATCATTGCGGGTAAAACTGCCGCCGATTCGGCCCGGCACTTCGGCTATTATCCGCCTTTAGTAGTTCCTAAAGCTTTAGCGATTGGCCCAAAAATTCAGGCTACGTTTGGAAAAGCGTATAAAGCCGGTGTAAAAATCGCCTTTGGTACCGATGCGGGTGTTTACATCCACGGTTTCAACGCCAAAGAATTTGAATATATGGTGGAGGCTGGCATGCCAGCCGTAGAAGCGATCAAAGCGGCCCTGATGACTAATGCAAAGTTATTGGGAATGGATGCCCAGATCGGCTCTATTGAGACCGGTAAGTTTGCTGATATTATCGCCGTTGACGAAAGTCCGATTCAGAATATTAAAACACTACAGGCCGTCAAGTTTGTGATGAAAGACGGGAAGGTGTATAAGCAATAAGTGGTAGTGAAGCTGGCGCGGGGGACTACTCGCTCGCGCCAGACTATTCGCCATTGAGTATCAATTCTGTCACACGTTTAGCTTCTTCATGCTGAACCCAATGTGTGGCATCTTCAATAAACACGATACGCCCGTTATCGCACAGATCAATGCTGGGTTGAGCCATTTCTCGTTTCAGAAACTGATCCTGGACTCCCCAGATAAGTAATGTCGGCACAGTAACCCGGATGCTAGAGCGCCGGACGGGTGGTTTCTGGAACGAAGCCCGATACCAGTTAATCATTGCATTTGCAGCACCCGGCTGCGACCAGGCCGCTCTATATTGTTGTAAATCTGTCTCCGTGAATGTGCCTTGTCGGCTGCTGCGTCGCATTGTTTGAGCCAGGGAAGCCCAATTACTTAATCGGACGATTCTTTCCGGCAACCACGGCAACTGAAAAAAGCCGATATACCAGCTACGCAGCATCTGCCCCAGGTTTCTGCTGGCATACCGCTTCATCGCAATCGGATGCGGGACGTTCAGAACTACCAACCGTTCCACTCGCTCCGGGAACGAAACCGCCGTCCACCAGGCCACAGCCGCTCCCCAATCATGACCCACGATCACTGCTTTTTGCCGGTCTGCGGCATCGATCAGGCCAATCACATCTCCCACCAACGTATCCAGGCTATAAGAATCAATACCCGCTGGCTTATCACTGATGTTATAGCCGCGCTGGTCGGGTACCCAAACCCGGAATCCAGCCTCGGCTAAGGCATCAATCTGTTGCCTCCAGCCATACCAGAATTCAGGGAAACCGTGTAGCAAAATAACAAGCGGCCCATCTACCGGCCCAGCCTGAACAACATGCAGTCGAACGGGGGGCGAATCGGCAGATGGGCCGCTTGTTTCTATAAAGATGTGCGTCACAGATTCAACTTAAAAGCCGAAATACCGCTCGGCGTTGCGGTAACAAATATCCTGCACAATCTGACCAACCCAGGCAATGTCATTAGGGAGTTCGCCATTTTCAATCTCATTACCAAAAATATTGCACAGAATCCGCCGAAAATACTCGTGACGCGGGAACGACACAAACGAGCGGGAATCGGTGAGCATGCCTACAAAGGCGCTCAATAGTCCCATGTTCGAGAGCGCGTTGATTTGTTTCTCCATACCATCTTTCTGATCCAGGAACCACCAGCCCGATCCAAACTGCACTTTACCGCGTATCGAGCCATCGTTAAAGTTACCGATCATGGTGGCCATCACTTCATTATCAGCCGGATTCAAATTGTACAGAATCGTTTTGGCCAGTTGATTACGGTCGTCCAGCCCACCCAAAAAACGGGAAAGCGAGGCTGCTTGCGGAAAATCACCGATACTATCCCAGCCCGTATCGGGACCCAAGTCGCGCAGTCGGCGGAGGTTATTGTTGCGAAGTGCGCCCAGGTGAAACTGCTGTGTCCAGCCTTTTTCGTGATCCCACTCAGCAAATTGCACCAGCATGAAGGATTTAAATAGCAATACATCGGCTGGCGAAATGGCAATTCCTCTATTCAGGTGATCGAATATTCGTTGGATCTCGCCCACGGTGTACCGCTCCGCATAGATCACCTCCAAACCATGATCAGACAGTCGGCAACCCATTTCGGCAAAATAATCATGTCGGGATTTGAGCGCGTCGAGGTAGTGGGCTAACGTGTGGATTTCGGTATTCGTCAGCGCAGCTAGCTTCTGTACATAACCCCGAAACGCCACCGCATCATCAGCAGCCATCGCTTTGTCAGGGCGAAAAGCAGGCAGGACTTTTACAGCAAATCCATCCTGTATAATCTTCTTGTGGTGTTCGAGCGAATCAAGCGGATCATCGGTTGTACAAACCACGCGAACGTTGAAATATTGAAGCAGGTCACGAGCCGATAAATTGGGGAGTTGCTCGTTGCAGGTATCGTAAACCGAGCGGGCAGTTGCCGGATTCAACACATCGGTGATCCCAAAGGGATTTTTCAATTCCAGATGCGTCCAGTGATAGAGTGGATTTCGGAGGGTATAGGGGACTGTTTCGGCCCATTTTTCAAACTTCTCCCAGTCGGTTGCATTCCCCGTGCAATAGCGTTCATCGATGCCGTGAGTCCGCATTGCCCGCCATTTGTAATGATCACCGTAGAGCCAAAGCTGCGTAATGTTGTCAAAGTGCTTGTCGGAAGCAATCTGATCGGGTGGGAGATGGCAATGGTAGTCGATAATCGGCATTGGTCGGGCATAGTCGTGGTAGAGTCGACGGGCCGTTTCGGTTTGTAACAGAAAATCGTCAGACAAGAACGTGGGAGCGGGCGAGAATGTAGTCATGGTGGCAAAAGTAAAAGCTGGGTTGTTTCTCCCAGCTTTTACTTCTTTTTTTTGCTATTACTATAAAGTTGTCAGATTTCAATCAGAGTTTACTACTTGACAACCCCAGCATCAGCCCACGTAGTTCGGCAAGTCCACGCAAACGCCCAATGGCGGTGTAGCCCGGATTGGTACGCTTACCCGACGTAAGATCGTCAAGCATTCGGTGGCCGTGGTCCGATCGGAAGGGCATACGCAAGTCGGTTCTTCCTTCTTCCTCCCTCCTTTTCTGTTCCAGCAGCAATGCCCGCATGACACCCGGCATGGGTACGTCGCCTTCGAGGTGATTTGCTTCCTGAAAGCTATTGTCCGTATCGCGCTGCGTACTGCGCAAATGCACAAAGTGAATGCGAGGCCCAAGACGTTCTGCCATACCTACTAAATCATTATCAGGTCGAACCCCATACGAACCCGTGCAAAAACAAATTCCATTAGCTGGCGAATCGGCCGCGGCCAGTAATGCGCGGGCATCGGCTTCGGTACTGACAACACGAGGCAGACCCAGAATAGGATATGGTGGATCGTCGGGGTGGATGGCCAATCGAACACCCGTCGACTCTGCTACGGGTACAATTTCGCGCAGGAATGCATACAGGTTTTGCCGTAACTCGCGATCGCTCACGTCGGCATACATCGCCAGCGCATCCCGAAATTTCTCGACTGTATAGCTCTCTTCTGAGCCAGGTAGCCCGGCAATAATGGTTCGGGTCAATCGCTTTACCTCGCCATCGGTCATATGGTCAAGTTTGGCTCGTGCTAAGCGCTTCTGCTCATCGTTGTAGAGGTATTCGGCACCGGGTCGTTGAAGAATATATAGTTCAAAAGCTGCAAACTCCGTCGCATCGAATCGCAGCCCGGTTGAGCCATCGGGCATCGGGAAATCAAGGTCTGTACGAGTCCAGTCGAGTACCGGCATGAAGTTGTAACAGACCGTATCGATACCCGCCTGCGCCAGATTCGCAATGGATTCCTTATAGTTTTCGATATACCGCAGATAATCGCCCGTACGCGTTTTGATACCCTCATGCACGGGAATACTTTCGACAACCGACCAGGTCAGTCCCTGACTTTCGATATACGATTTACGCGCTACGATTTCTGATAACGACCACACCTCGCCGTTTGGAATATGATGCAGGGCTGTTACGATGCCGGTAGCACCTGCCTGCCGGACGTCATTGAGCGATACAGGATCGTTAGGACCGAACCATCGCCAGGTTTGTTCAAGCATATGTTAATTAGTAGTAAATAGTCGATCGTAAATGGTAGCTACCTGCAAAGATTAACCCCGATTGACTAACGACTGACAACTATTGACTTATTTTAGGAAAAAAAGCGTTCTTTGCTGCTTTTCTCCCTAAACTCTTCAATTTGTTTTGCAAACGCCAACTACTTCGGGCCGTTTTCGCTGGCGGATTGTTGCCTTGTTGTTTCTGGCAACGACAATTAACTACATAGATCGACAGGTATTATCGTTCACGATGACCGACGATTTATTTAGAAAGGAAATGCTCGATGTGTCGCCTAATTCCGCTGGTGCACCAACTATACTTACCAAAGAAGCCACCGACCGATTTAAGGTGTTGTACGGCGATGTCGATGCGGCCTTCAAATTTGCATATGCCATTGGTTTTTTGTTAGCAGGCTGGCTAATTGATCGTATTGGTACCAGGCGCGGCTTCTCGCTGGGCATTATTGTCTGGAGTATTGCCGCCGTTTCAACAACCTTTGTCGGTAATATGGCCGGGCTCCGGTGGGCACGGGCTTTTCTGGGCCTGGGTGAATCGGCTAATTTTCCTTCCTCTGTCAAAACTGTTGCGGATTGGTTTCCTAAAAACGAACGTTCATTTGCTCATGGGCTATTCAATGCCGGAACGAACGTGGGAATTATTCTAACAGCCCTTGTGGTCCCCTATTTGATTCTGCAGCTTGGCTGGCGCAGTTCATTTCTGATAACCGGTCTTTTGGGGTTTGGAATCCTGATTTTATGGTGGTTTACGTACAGCAAACCCGAACGTAGCGCCAGACTATCGGCCGAAGAGCTGGCTTACATTCGTAGTGATAACGAGAAAATTGTTCCCCGAACCGTATCGTGGGGGCATTTACTAGGCTATAAGCAAACCTGGGCGTTCGCCGTCGGTAAATTACTGGCCGATCCTGTCTGGTGGTTCTACATGTCGTGGCTACCCGATTTTTTCAACTCGAATGACGCCCTCGACCAGAAACTCGATCTCAAAAGTTTTGGCATGCCTTTCCTGATCATTTACGTTGTGTCAGATGCTGGCAGCATCTTTTTTGGCTGGCTTAGTACGCAGTTTATGAAACGAGGCTGGTCGGCAAACCGCGCCCGCAAAACAACTATGCTCATTTGCGCGCTCTGCGTCGTTCCTATCTTCTTTGCGGCACAAACCAGTAGCCTGGCCGTCGCTATCGCTCTTATTTCGCTGGCCACTGCTGCGCATCAGGGCTGGGCAGCCAATATGTACACCTTCGCTTCAGATCTTTTCCCGAAAAATGTAGTCGCATCCGTCAGCGGAATCGGCGGTATGTTTGGCGCAGTGGGAGGCATTTTATTATCCTTATTGGCCGGTCGTATCATTACCGCATTCGGTTATCTGCCTATGTTTATCATTGCCAGTTGCTCGTATTTGATAGCCTTAGTTATAATTCATTTAGTATTGCCGAAATTAGAGCCCGTCAAGGCTGAAGAATTAGAGAAAAGTAGCCATTGGCTAATCGGTAGCCGCTCCTAAATTATCCATTTCACGTTCGATGAAAATTATCACATTTGGCGAAGTCATGCTCCGGCTTAGTCCGCCGGGTGTTGGGCGATTTGCTCAAACAGACAACCTAAGCATGCACTTCGGAGGTACTGAAGCTAATGTAGCGGTATCACTGGCCCAATTTGGACTCCAGGCATTCCATGTCACACGCTTTCCGAATCATGCGCTGGGTCGGTCAGCTGCGGGCTACCTTCGCAAATACGATGTTGGCACGCAGCACATCCAATATGGAGATGGACGACTGGGGCTCTATTTCCTGGAAACTGGGGCTGGAAGCCGGGCCAGTCAAATTATTTACGATCGGGTCGATTCAGCTTTTTCACGTATAAAACCCGATGATATTGATTGGGAATCGATCTTACAGGGAGCCAGTTGGTTTCACTGGACCGGGATCACACCTGCCCTGTCGCAGGGAGCTGCCGACTGTTTATTAGCAGGTATTCAAACCGCCAATCGACTGGGCGTTCCTGTTTCGGCCGACATCGTTTACCGCAGTAATCTCTGGCAATATGGCCGTAGTCCGCAGGAAATTATGCCTGCCCTAACCGAAGGCTGTACGCTTGTGTTGGGGAGTAAAGGGCTCTTTTCGGAGCTTTATGGCGTCGTCGGCAGTACCTTTCAGGAGTCTGGACGTGCGTTAATGAAACGGTTCCCGAACGTTCGGTATATAACCGATACCAAACGCAACTCCGTTAGTGCGTCACATAATCAGTTATCGGCCAAACTGTTCGATGGACAGGTCGTCTATAAATCAAGAATATACGACATCCAACCGATTACGGATCGAATTGGTACGGGTGATGCGTATATGGCCGGCTTAATTTACGGCTTATTGAACTTCAATGATTTGCAACGGGCTGTTGAGTTTGGGGCAGCAGCATCGGCATTGAAACATACCATTCCGGGCGATGTGAATCTGGCGACAGTGGCCGAAGTTGATACGTTGGCCAATGGTGATAGTTCGGGAAAACTAAAACGGTAAGTAAGCAGACCAGTGTTGATTCTTTAGGTTCTATTGCCGCTCAATAGACTCTAAAGAACCAATAGATTCTAAAAAGCCTTGATTAGCCAAGTAGTTCGTATTATTGCTGAATTATGAAGAATCCAGCCATAACTTTCAATTTTAGATAATAGAAACTAATATCCAACTGATGACTGCATCGCAGATTGCCACCCACCCAACCATGGCTAAATTAACCCGTTCAACTCATCCCGCCCCCGTTTTCCCCGAAAAAATATTACAATTTGGCACTGGCGTTCTCCTTCGCGGCTTACCCGATTATCTGGTACAGAAAGCCAATGCTGAAGGACGATTTGGCGGCTCCATTGTGGTCGTGAAATCGACGGATAGCCAGACGAATGAATTTTCGGATCAGGATAATCTGTATACCGTGGCGGTTAGAGGGCTTCAACAAGGGCAGGCAGTTTCCGAAACAACGATTGTTTCAGCTATCAGTCGGGTTTTGGCAGCCCAAACTCAGTGGAAAGAAATTCTGATGCTGGCCCGGAACCCGAAACTTCAGATTGTTATTTCGAACACGACCGAAGTGGGGCTGGACTATGTTGAGGAAAGTATTTTTCAGCATCCTCCTCAGTCGTTTCCGGCCAAACTAACCGCATTTCTATATGAGCGATTCCGGAGCGTTGGCGGATCACGAGCCAAAGGGTTGATCGTTATTCCAACCGAACTCGTTACCGATAACGGTCTTAAACTCCGAGATGCCGTCGAGAAATTAGCTCAATACAATGAGTTGGGTAAACTGTTCACCAAATGGCTCAAGTTCCACGTTCGGTTCTGTAACTCGCTGGTCGACCGGATTGTAACACGCCCAACTCATGAAGCTCAACAGGCATTACAACAGGAAGTTGGCTACGAAGATGACTTATTGACCTTCACGGAACCCTATCATTTATGGGCCATTGAGGGCGATGATCGCGTTCGGGAAACGCTGAGTTTTGCCGATGCCAGCACCCCACAGATTATCATCGACGAAGACATTAACTTCTACCGGGAACGCAAGTTGCGGGTTCTCAATGGTACCCACTCCCTTACGATGCCACTGGGCTATTTGTTAGGACTGGAAACCGTTGCCGACGAAATGAGTCATCCGGCCATGAGCAAATTCGTTGAGTCGCTGATGCTTACCGAAATTGTGCCAACCGTACCTGATTATGGCATTCCGGGTATGGATAAAGCGGCTGTTGCACAATTTGCCAACGATGTACTCGACCGGTTCCGCAACCCAAATCTTGACCATTTGCTGTTGAACATCTCACTTCAGGAAACGGCCAAAATGCAATCTCGAAATGTAGCGACCATCCAGCGTTACTTTGAGCAATTTAATGCTGTGCCCAAACACATAGCGTTGGGGTTTGCAGCTTATCTGCTCTTTATGAAAGCGATTCGTGAGGAAAAAGGGCAGTTTTTTGGGGAGATTGCCGTTAACGGAGGCATCCTCACCTACCCCATTCGCGATGATAAGGCCGGTTATTTCTACGGCGACTGGAAGACCGTTAAAAACAATGTGCCAGCCACGGTACTAGCCTTTGTAAAAAGTGTACTCTCCGACGTGACGATCTGGAAAACGGATCTGGCCATATTACCCGGTTTTACCGAAGCCGTAGCCCAATACCTGAGCGCGATGTTAACCGCCGGCGTAGAAAAAACGTTGATAAAAGCGCTTGCGTAGCGTCTGATTAGTTAATTCTTTCTTGGTATTAAGTCAGCAAACAGTTCCTGTCAAACATAAATTGGCAGGAACTGTTTGTTTGATATATCCTAAAAAATCATCCGAATTTTTCATTTTGAAAAATAATACCTCAAGCTATCCATTCACTAGTCGACATGATAAAAGCTATTTCCTACTGGGCCAGGCGTCATGCTCGTCTGGCAATTTCCCTAATTATACTTGGTGAAATTTTTAACGGTTTCAATGGTGTTCTTCTTGGTGCTACTCTGTTAAACGAAGTTCCAATAAGTCTTCTGTATACGTGCATGCTGATCACGATTGGCATAGCTATTTATATTCAGCTTTACTCATCAACTACTTCTATATCATCCAATTACTGGGTTGGTCGACGGTGGCTGTTCGTCGCTTTTTTAAGCAATTTCCTGTTGTTTGGCTTATTGGGTGGAATATGGAATCAGCGTAGTCAAACAGTCCATCCAGCAGCTAGTGTCCTGGGTGGTCGGCGCATTGTGATGGTTAGCGATTCATTGTCACCAGCCGATTCTGTCCGTCGGGCAGCTCGCTCTGAACTAAAAGCTAGCCCACCCCCGTCCGACAAACAGACCGGTTCACGTGGATTATATATTGTACTCGGCATACTGGGTATCGTTGTCGCCTATACTGTTGCGGGGTTAGCCTGTAGTATTGCCTGCGCGGGCAACGGCTTTCTAGCACTACTAGCTCTTTATTTCGGTTTAGGGGGGATAGCTGGTTCCATCTATTATTTCAGCCGGGCAGCCCAGAAAACACCGAAACGTCGTCGCGACATGACGACCGATGAACGCCGACGCGATAGTCGGCATTTCTGGCTCCCCTGGGTTATTTTAATTGGAATTACGTCGGTGCTTGTGCTGATAGCGTCAATAAATAGGTAGGTCTGGCACGCTTATTATCTCTCAACAATCGGCAATTTACCCAATCAGGGCAGGTCGCCGGCTCCATCCATTTTCAGGTAATATTACCCTTCCAAATAGGGTAAATTCCCCATTGACTTTATAGAGTTAAAGACTAACCTTTGATAGGTATTTTGGTCATTATCTATAAGTCTAACTCCCTGCCTTAGGCTCTGCCTCATGAATACGCTAACTCCCAGTCAGTCTAAAAAACCTCCATTCCGGAAACTTCGGGGGTATTCATTCGATCCTGCCTTATCACTTAAAATAGACACTGCACCCATTAGCACTATTGTTTATAAAGTTCGGTGGGAAGATATAGGCGATCATGAAGGATGCCTAAAGCCAGGTCCTGTAGGCGAGTATGTCGAAGTAATCGACTATGATCCTACAGTCAAGAAGTTTTATACACCAGTCAACCTGAATGACCCATATATTCTGGCTCAGGATGGGCTGGACCCGAGCGAAAGTAACCCGCAGTTTCATCAGCAAATGGTGTATGCGGTAGCCATGACTACGATCCAAAACTTTGAGCGTGCCCTGGGCCGCAAAGTGTTGTGGGCTCCTCAACGACTTGCTCAGGTTACAGGTAAACGAACACCTTATGAAGAGTATATAGCTAAATTACGCATTTATCCGCACGCTCTCCGCGATGCAAATGCTTATTATAGTCCGCAAAAAAAGTCATTGCTGTTTGGTTATTTCTCATCAGCGCCTGCCGATGAAACCATTCAGATGCCTGCTTCATTGGTTTTTACCTGCCTAAGCCACGATATTATTGCCCATGAAACAACGCATGCCATTCTGGACGGGATGCATCGGCACTACAATGAGCCAACGAACCCGGATGTCCTGGCGTTTCACGAAGCGTTTTCCGACATAGTAGCCCTGTTTCAACATTTCACATTTCCCGAAGTATTGCTCAGTCAAATCAGAAAAACCAGGGGCGATTTAACTTCAGAAAACCTACTGGGCCAATTAGCTCAGCAATTCGGATCGGCTATTGGCAGTTATGGAAGTCTGCGCGACGCCTTGGGCGAAATTGATGAGGAGACCAAAAAATGGAAACCTAAAGTACCGAAAGCGAGCGAGTACAGAACCGTTATGGAGCCGCACGCCAGAGGTAGTATTTTAGTGGCAGCCGTTTTTGAGGCATTTACCAATATTTATAAAGACCGAGTATCCGATCTGATGCGCATTGCCTCGAACGGTACAGGTATTCTCGCTCAGGGCGAACTACCCCCAGATTTGGTCAATCGACTGGCCAGCGAAGCGGCAAAAGCGGCAGATCATGTGTTGCAAATGTGTATTCGGGCGCTCGACTATTGCCCACCTGTCGACATTACATTCGGCGATTATTTGCGAGCCATTATCACAGCTGATTCAGATTTGGTAGCTGATGATTCGCATAATTATCGACTGGTATTTATCGATGCATTCCGACGGCGTGGCATCTATCCGAAGGGAATTAAAACACTTAGCGTCGAAAGCCTACAGTTTGTTGCTGAACCTGTTCTGGGTCCTGATGCTCAAAACGCATTAAACGTGATCGGTGAATTTTTGCGGGGCTATCGCAACGAGATCATGTATGAACAGGACAGAAAAAAAATTTACGAAATCACCAAAAAACATATTGCGAGCTATACCAATATGACCAAAACTGGTCTACACGGCCAGATTCTGGAGAAACTTGACAATTCATTTGAGTTCGAGCAATTGACAGGTCTAATCCTAGATCAGGATTGGAAAAAATTAGGTGTTAATCCTTCCGGTGCTTCTTCGGACGATCCCTCTTTTCAGATCCAGAATCTACGGCTGGTATCGCGGGTTGGCCCCGATGGTGATCAGGTTAACCAGATTATCTTTTCGTTAGTGCAACGGTCCGGGGTTCGCATGAATGATGATGGCACCTTTGCTGGCCACTACACACCGGGGGTAGGTGAAGTGCCCGCGAATGGCTTTGAATTTCGGGGCGGGTGCACCATGATCTTTGATTTGGAAAAAGCCCAATTGAAATACGCGATTACCAAACCGCTGTTAAATACCGACAAACTAGCCTTTCAAATCCGGGAAATCGACACTGGCCGTGTCGAACAGCAATACGGCTATCAGAACAACGACACCATGATGGGCATCAGCGATTACAGTCACTATTTCGGCATTGGCGCTTCTGATGCACTAAATGAACCCTTCGCCTTCTTACACAGTCATTAATTGAATTGGTCATGGCTAAGCAAAAAGAAACCCCATCAAAAAGAATTACCACGGCCGAAGTGCGGATGTATCGCATGGGAACTGGCGACTGCTTTATTATCAAATTCTTCGCCGGAACCGATAATACATTTACCATGATGATTGACTGTGGTACATGGCAGAATGATAAAGAACATTTGACTGAGTTCATCACTGATCTTAAAACGTACGTTAACAAAACGATTGACGTATTGATTGTGACGCACGAGCACAAAGATCACGTATATGGATTTGAAGTATGTAGCGATCTGTTTCTCAATGATTTTACGGTTAAAAACATATGGATGGGCTGGACCGAAAACGACAATCCAGGCTCATCTGGCGGTCCATTAGGCGATCAGGTAAACGAATGGAAAAAGAAATTTGGGCAGCATAAGATGGCCCTCAGCATTGCGGCTCAACAGCTGACTACTATTTTCTCCGGTGAAGACCAACTAAAGCAGGCCCAGTCTGAGTTGAACGGAGTTGCGGCCCTGTCCATTCGTCAGGGCTTTGCCGACGTAGTGAATCAATTTGCCGAGTTACACTTATCCGCAACCGACAATGATGACGCGATCAATTATGCAGGTGGCCTGAAAGGGATGAACATTGTCAAAAAAAATCTTGCTAAAAATAACATCACCTATTTCCAGCCGGGGCAGATTATTGAGAATATTGAGCATGCAGAAGGCATCCGATTTTATGTCTTGGGGCCACCTACATCAATCGATGCGATCAAGACCGAGAGTGGTCCTGAAGGCGAAACCTACAGCCATAGCCACAATAGCGAAGGGGCCGATAATGATGCGTTTGCCACGGCTGTTTTGAATCTTGGTGTTCCACAGCCCCCAGCTAGTCTCTTCCCGTTCGATAAAAACTATGAACTCAATACAGCCGGGACTGCTCCCACTGCGATAGAAGCTATTTACGAAAAAGACGCCTGGCGAAGAATTGATCATGAGTGGCTGAACAGCGCCGGATCACTGGCGCTACGCATGAATAGTGCTACTAACAACCTAAGTCTGGCTTTAGCAATTGAGTTTGTCGATAGTGGGCGAGTCATGCTATTTCCCGGCGACGCGGAGTATGGCAGCTGGGATAGTTGGCACAAAATTAACTGGTCTGTAAAAGGCAAAGACGGCACAACACCACTGACAACGGCTGAGTTGCTAAACCGAACGGTTTTTTATAAAGTAGCTCATCACCTGAGTCATAATGGCTCGGCTAAGAAACGGGGGGTAGAGTTAATGAATCACCCTGATCTGGCGGCTATGGCAACCCTCGATTACGGAAAAATCAGTAAAGGCTGGAAAAATACAATGCCCAACCATGACTTAATTCAGGCCTTACTCACACGTACGAAAGGGCGATTAATGATTATGCAGGAAGAAGGGCTTTTTGTTGATCAGGCTGCGAGGCAAACCCCACTGCATGACAAAATAATAGAAACTCGTGGGCAGATGAACAGTACCGATAAAGCAGATTTTATTAGCTCCTATAAAGAGAATCGATTGTACTTACAGTTCACGGTAAAAGCGTAATTATCCCTA
The DNA here is from genome assembly GCF_009754945.1 of Spirosoma arboris. Taxonomy (GTDB): domain Bacteria; phylum Bacteroidota; class Bacteroidia; order Cytophagales; family Spirosomataceae; genus Spirosoma; species Spirosoma arboris. The sequence goes on along the minus strand of NZ_WPIN01000001.1, from coordinate 664,462 downwards.
TTGTATCGAATCAAGCCAGCTATGGCGTGCTCTCAATGTAGTGCCGGGCTTTATACTCGGCATCACGTTAGTTTACGGTAGGCAATCTCTCTATCATGAAAAGGCCGCTGCAACATCTAATCTGATTGATGTTGTAGCGGCCTTTTACCAAGCTCCGAAATTCTATAAAAACGCTCGAATCTTCTCTGCCGTTTCGGCAAGTTCAGCCTGAGTCGGCTTTAGTTTATTGTGAAAATTCATATCTGCCATGGAGTTGAGCGGAATGAGATGGACGTGTGCATGAGGCACTTCCAGCCCAACAACCGCTACCCCGATGCGTATACAGGGAATGGCTTTCTCAATAGCTGGAGCAATCTTTTTGGCAAATGCCATCAGTCCAAGGTACAGCTCATCATCCAGGTCAAATATATAATCGACCTCTTTTTTAGGAATGACCAGAGTGTGCCCCGTAGCCGTAGGCATCACATCCAGAAAAGCGAGGTAATCATCGGTTTCAGCGATTTTGTGGGATGGAATCTCACCCGCGACGATTCGAGAGAAAATGGAAGGCATAAATTAATGTAGAGTGAAGAATGTAGAGTGAAGAATAGGTTAGCTACCATTTACTCTTCACTCTACATTCTTCATTTTTCACTCCCTATCGGGCTATATCAATTACTTCAAATTCCAGCACACCGGCGGGTACTTTAATTTCGGCGGTTTCGCCAATACGTTTTCCCAACAAACCCTTACCAATCGGTGATCCTACCGAAATCCGGCCCGACTTCAAGTCAGCTTCTTCTTCCGAAACAAGCATATAGGTCATTTCAGCGCCGTTTTTCTTATTCTTGATTTTCACTTTCGACAGAACCGATACCTGAGAAGTATCAATCGTCGATTCATCCAGAATTCGGGCATTGGACAATACCTCTTCAAGCTTCGATATTTTTAATTCATGAAGGCCCTGTGCATCTTTAGCCGCGTCATATTCCGCATTTTCGCTCAGATCCCCTTTATCGCGAGCCTCGGCAATCTGGCGGGCAATTGCAGCCCGGCCTTTGGTTTTCAGATCAACTAATTCAGCTTTCAGCCGGTTGAGCCCCTCTTCGGTATAGTATGAAATTTTTCCCATGATACTTAAATACTTACTCGTTATTCACATTGGGTTTGGTGTGCTCCGTAAAAACAAAAAGAACGGTACACCGACCGTTCTGCAACCAAATTGGTTTTCTTTGCAGACGCGTCAGGGTTGCCGTCGGGTTTCCGAAGCAAACGGTTCAGGGTGATAAAAAATTGTTCGTCGCATAGGCTGAGCTATTTACCGGCCAATTAGAGACTGCTGCATTTGGAGCAACGCATTAGTGACACAAAAATAGAAATACTTCCCGGCTATATCAACATATAGCCACCAGGCTTAGCAAAAACTGATTGACTGATTCATGCCAAATTCGCTTCGTATTGTATTTATGGGCACGCCCGATTTCGCCGTTGCCAGCCTTCACAGGCTTCTGGGCGCGGGATGCCAGGTTGTTGCTGTTGTCACTGCTCCCGACCGTCCTTCGGGCCGTGGGTTGCAGTTAACGCCGTCGCCAGTTAAAAAAGCCGCCGAGGCTGCCAATTTACCCGTTTTACAACCCGAAAAACTCCGCGATCCCGCGTTTCTGGACCAATTAGCCAGCTATCAGGCCGATTTGCAGGTGGTGGTTGCTTTTCGAATGCTTCCCGAAGTTGTCTGGTCCATGCCTACCATTGGCACCTTTAATTTACATGGTTCGCTGTTACCGCAATATCGGGGAGCTGCCCCCATCAACTGGGCTATAATCAACGGTGAAACCGAAACGGGTGTCACCACATTTTTTATCGAAAAAGAAATCGATACCGGGCAGATGATTTTTCAGGATTACGAGCCTATCTATCCCGACGATAACGCTGGAACAGTGCACGACCGGCTTATGGAACGCGGGGCGAATCTGGTTTTAAAGACGGTTCATGCCATTGAAGCCGGCGAATATCCCCGCACTCCCCAGCCCGTTGCCAGCGACCTGAAACCAGCCCCAAAACTCAGCCGTGAAACCACCGAAATCAACTGGAATCAACCGGCGCATGCTATTCGCAATTTTGTGCGTGGCCTTTCCCCCTACCCGTCGGCCTGGACGCTGATCAACGGGAAAGTATTTAAAATCTACGATGTTTCGTTAGCCAACGAATCGCCATTTGCCGCTGAGCCCGGCCAGGCCCATTCTGACAACAAGAAAATGATTCTGGTTCGAGCGGCTGACGGCTGGCTTCAGATCAATGCCCTGCAAGCCGAAGGCAAACGACGCATGACGGCTGAGGAGTTTTTACGAGGGAATCGTCTTTAAACCTGGACTTACAGGATTTAACTGATTTTCTTGATTTCTAATGTACTGCTTTTACGAACCGAATCACCCTAAACCAATCATTCATGAAACTAGTCCTTACCTGCCTGTTGCTGACCATAATTAGTACATTATCTGCCAGTGCCCAAACCGAAACCTATGCGGAGAAGCTTGGTTTTCCAAAGGGCAAAAAAGTTATTATTTTCCACGTCGATGATGCGGGTATGAGCTATGAATCGAACGTAGGGACGATAAATGCGTTAGATAAAGGTATCGCCAGTTCGGCCAGTGTCATGATGCCCTGTAGCTGGGTTCCTCACTTCTTCGATTATCTAAAAAAGCATCCTACTACCGACGCTGGCGTTCATTTAACCCTGACCTCCGAGTGGAAAAATTATCGATGGTCGCCATTACTTGGTCGGGAGAAAGTACCGGGTTTATATGACGAACAGGGGAATCTATGGCCTTCAGTCGCGGAGGTTGTGGCTCATGCATCGGCCGATGAGGTAGAAGCCGAAATACGTGCCCAATTGGCACTTTATCGGTCGTTTGGCCTTCAGCCCACGCACATGGATTCGCATATGGGAACTCTCTTTGAGCCTAAATTTGTCACGCGGTATGCGAAAGTGGCTATGGAGGAAAAAGTCCCGATTCTGTTTCCGGGTGGCCATGCTTCCTTAATCATCAAAACCAATAAGGTTCCTGCTCAAATGCAACAATTGGCGCAACAGGTAGGCAAACAGCTTTGGGATGCGGGGTTACCCGTTCTGGACGATCTGGACGGCTCCATTACCAGTCATAACCTACCAGCCGGTGCCACCGATGAAGCACTACAGAAATTTAAAACCCAGAAATTTATTGAGCTACTAAAAACAGTACAACCCGGTCTTACCTACATTCTGATGCACTGCACGATTCAAACACCCACGTTTGATCAGATTAGTAGTTCAGGTCAAAGCCGCCAGGGCGATATGCTGGGCATCATGGACCCAGCCCTAAAAGCCTATGTCGAAAAAGAAGGTATTATCGTCACGACCTGGAAAGAGTTGATGGAACGACGGAAAAATGTTAAATAAGTTTCAGGTTTCAAGTTCGTTGTTCCAAGTTACTACGTGTTAACCAGGGACATTGAACCTGAAACCTGAAACTTTGAACCTGAAAAAACTTTGAAAATCAGTCTTATCTCCGCCGTTGCTGAAAATGGCGTTATTGGCCTTAACAACGACATGCCCTGGCATTTGCCAGATGATTTCGCCTTCTTCAAGCGTAAAACCAGCCATCATCCGATCATTATGGGCCGGAAATCGCTGGAAGCCCTGGGCAAACCCCTACCCAATCGGACCAACATCGTTATTACCCGAAACCCTGATTTTACGGCAGACGGCGTTACAGTCGTACATACGCTTACTGATGCAGTCGCCAAAGCGAAAGAGTCGGAGCGCCGAACCGAAGAAATTTTTGTGATTGGCGGTGCTGAAATCTATACGATGGCTTTACCAATTGCCACAACCCTTTACCTGACCGAAATCCACCAGGCTTATGAAGGGGATACCTACTTCCCTGCTTTCGATAAAAACGAGTGGCAAGAAGTTAGCCGACGACCGCACCCCGCCGATGAGCGACATGCGGTGGCCTTTGACTTTGTTGAATATGAGCGAGTGGGCTAATTTATTTTCTGTCATTTCGACGTCAGCAGAAATCTCAAGCTTCAGTATTAGTCAAGTTTGAGATTTCTCCCTTTAGTCGAAATGACAGAAAATCTAGCCGTCTCAATAGAAAATTAGCTTAGTTCTCTTCCACAATTTTCACCCCCCAGGGTTCCAACGGCATTACCGCATTTGGTGCAATTGCTCCATTGGACAGCAACTCTTTCCCAGCCTTATACGTGTAGGTCAATGACGCTGGAGTTGCCGAATAATTGAAGTAATAATGAATAGTTTTTCCCTGTTGATTAACGCCCGATTTAGTAATAAGTGGAAACGATAACTGTTGTTCGGCGCCCCATATACCTGCTTTTTTCACGGCATCTTCCAGTACTTTTTTCAGGATCGCATCGCTGGTTATACAGCCGATGTAGGTCGCTAAACCAGTGCCATATTTATTCTCGGTGATGGCCGCGTATTTGCCCCAAACCGGATGATCGTAGTAGGCCAATACACTCGCAGTGGTGGGCGTAATCAATTCCATCCAGGTCTTAACTACATTTTGTTCTTTGCCAACTTTATAAGGGTCGTCTTTCAGCGAAACCTGCTGTGGAATTGTAAACTGACTGTAATAAATACCACAGGCTTCATTGATAATACCCGGTTGACGCGTCGCTCTCACTTTTACGTTTTCGTCCGAGAAACCGCTTTTAAACGTGTAGACAATGTGGCCACCGTTTTTCACGAAGCGATTCAAGCGTTCCAGCAACGCATCCGAAGCAGCATACAAGGCAGGCACAATCAGCACTTTATAGCTCTCCAGATTCGTGCTGGTTGGATCAACAAAGTCAACACCAACATTCATCTCGTAGAGTGCATCGTACATGGGTCGCAACACATCGTTATATTTTTGCGAGGCACCCCAGCCAAAACTAAAGGCATTGAACGCGGTCAGAGCTTCGTTGCTAAATAGCATCGCTACGGCGTTTGTCTTTTTGAGGTTAACCAGATGGGAGCTGAGTTTCTCAAAATCACGACCAATGGTTTTAGCTTCGTCGTACGTAGGGTTCGGCTCAAAATCGTGGCTTAGTAAGCCTTTCCAGTAGGTTTCGGCTGAGTTATGGATGGAATGCCAGTGCCAGTATTCGAGCATATTTGCCCCCGATGCCAGATGACTGAACGCCTGCAAACGCAACTGTCCCGGATAAGGTACCCACTGCGGAAAACCCTGCGCTTCGGTTTCGAGAACCAGGTAATTTTTACCCCGGTTCGACGCATCAAGTTTCATAGAACGTGTCAGATCGCCACCCAACGAGATTTCAATACCAGTAAGCTTATCCTGCGTCGGGTGGTAAATGTCGATTCCTGCAATATCCATTGATTTAGCTGCTGCAAAATGATCGACATCGGCCTGAATACCATACGAATACCCCCGCCAATCAAGGTCAAAGTTCTGGGTAATAAATTGATCGGGGCGTTTGTATTCTCTAACGAGCGCGGCCTGCCAGGCTAAGTAATCTGTAACAAGTTTTCGTTGGAATTTCGAGAATTCTGCACTCAAGCTGGCGTTTATCGAACCTACCGTCGACGGGAAATCGGCCCAATTATTAATCCGGTTGCTCCAGTAATCCAGCCCATACGCTTTATTGATAGCATCCAGAGTTTTGTACTTCGTCTTCATGTACTGGACAAAAAGCGCCTGAACATTAGCTCCTGTTGTATTATAGTGCTTCGTTTCGTTATCGACCTGATACCCAATGATGGCCGGATGCCCCTTAACATGTTCCATGATCTTCCGGATAACCCGTTCGGCATGAAACCGGAAGTGCGTGTTGGTAATATCCATATTCTGGCGCACGCCATAGCGGTTCTGACCTTGTGGAGTTGTAGCCAGCACATCAGGATATTTTTTTACTAGCCAGGTCGGCACGGCGTAGGTGGGTGTTCCGATAATGACTTGAATACCTGCTTTATGCATGGCGTTCAACACTCGGTCAATGTGCGAAAAATCAAACACACCATCCTGTGGTTCTACCGTACTCCAGGTCGACTCGGCAATACGAACGACGTTAATGCCAGCCTCTTTCATCATCTGGATATCTTTGTCCAGGCGTTCATAAGGCATGTACTCATCATAATACGCCACGCCAAATAGCAGTTTATCCTGTTTAGGCGTTTGCGCTGATGCGAAACCGGTTAGAAGAAAAAGTGCAGCGGCAACGAAATAGCGGAAATTAGTCATTGGTTTTAGTAGGATAATCCATAAAAACACCTTCCGTTTCGGCAGTCCGACTGAAACGGAAGGTGTACTACACAAATCAGAAATCTTAAGCTAATCGGCTACCTTCCTGTTCCAATAAAGCTTTTGTTCGGCGAATACCTTCTTCTTCAGCCAGACTTTCGCCTTCAAACTCGACACCGATATACCCAGTAAAGCCTGACGCTTTTACCAGTTTCAACATCCGGCCGTAGTCGATCTTTGTTTCCTGTCCTTGTGCATTGAACCCGTAACTTTTTGCGCTGACACCGCCTTTGGCATAAGGCAGCATTTCGGTCACGCCTTTGTAACGATCGTATAGTTGATCGCAGGGTTTTTCTGAACTTCCCCAGTCATGCGACTGGCAGAAATTGCCAAAATCAGGCAAGAGACCACAATTGGGCTTGCCAACGCCCTTCGCCACAGACGCCATCCAGCTCCCATCCGACGAATGACCACCGTGATTTTCGGCCACGACATTGATACCCAGCGGTTGCAGGCGTTCGGCCAATCGTCCCATGCTCTCAATGGCTCGTTTACGAACTTCATCGGCAGCGTCTTTGCTTTGCAGATTCACCCGAATGGTTTTGCAACCTAAGAACTTGGCGGCTTCGGCCCAGGCGTAATGCCGTGTAATGGCATCGGCACGTTTAGCCGCGTCGGCATCCACCAGACTTCCAGCGGTGTCAATCATAATCAAGTGATTCACAACGCCCTCATCATGACTACGTTTGAGAAGTTCCTTGAGATAGGCTGGCTCGTTCTTCACAAACTGGTCGACATACTCAACTGCTGTTATACCAAAATCACGACGAGCCCTCGTTGGGAAATCGAGTGTAGTGGTTTCCTTTTTGAACAATGCCCTGTGCAGCGACCATTGGGCCAGGGAGATTTTAAAAAACAGAGGTTTTGCTGCTGCTAATGAGTCGATGGCGGGTATCAGTGGTAACGTAGCCAGCGTGCCAAGCTGCGCCAGAAAATGACGACGGGTTGTATTCATTTTAGAATTGAGGTTGTTTTGTCATGCTGACGAAGCCGGGCGGCCGGTGCCGAAGCATCTCACATTTTCCTAATTCATTATAAGGATATATTAAGATGCTTCCTTCGTCAGCATGACAAAAAATGCAATTACTTATTTCAAACTCAAAACTCCTTGCTTGTACTTAGCTGTGCGGGCATCCTGAATAACGCCTTTCCAGTTTAGGCCAAAGCCGAAATCGTAGACATGCCCTTCCGAATCGCGGTAGGATGTCATATCGCGGGGAACATCTTCGGCTTGGTTTTCTACCGTTTTCATGTCGGCGGGGAATTGCATGGGGAGTAATGCTGACGGTTCGTGGGCGCCCGTTAGAATGTCCATCAATGCCTGATCCTGTACACCAAAGTGAGCTAGAATTGCATTCGATTGAGCTTCAAATTCCTTAACAACAGTTGGATTAGAAACCTGAAGGGCCACAATTACCGGCTTGCCTTTCATCATGGCAACGGTCTCAGTCACCATCCCTAAGTCGGTGGTGTTGATCGTTTTGGCCGTTTTTCCATTGTATGTACGGTTCGTGAATTTCTCTAACGGATCGCCACCGGCAATGCTTGGATCACGGGTTCCCTGAGCGGTATAATCACCGTATTGCAAACTTACAGGAACATAACCTGTTCCACCTGCCTTCGCATCTGGAATACTGTATCCCCCGCCCGAATCCGGGCTTCGCATGAACACCAGCGCATAATCGGCTTCGGCAGGATTGTCCGTTACGTTAAAATATTTCTTGACGATATTCAGGCTAACAGGGTATTCGAGTTTTTCGGGAATATCCATACCCAGAAAGTTACGGCCCGCGGGCGTAAATCGTTTCGGTATATAAACCGTTTTGCCTTTGGTCAGGGGTAACGCTTTGGCTTTGTTTTTCAGCATCACAACCGATTCCAATTGCGTCTGATATCCTTCCTTCATAAACTCAGCCGTACCAACCGATTTCTGCGATACCTGTGGATCTAAATAGGGATTTTCGAACAGCCCTACCCGAAAAACATTTTTGAGAAGCCGAACCGCCGACTGTTCGAATCGTGTCCGCATGAATGTCTCACCATGATCCTTAACGCCCATTTTATAGGCTTCAATCACTGGTCCCGATTCGTTATTACCGCCAAACTGGTCGACGCCGTTCATCAGGATTTTGTAATGCCGTTGAGCAACCGATAATTTCTCAACACCCCACGACTTACCCGTCAAAAAAATATCGACAGCCGTTTCATCAGCCGTAATGAGCCAGTCAGTACAAACGACTCCGTCGTATTTGTATTTAGTACGTAGCAGATCGTGGATGATGTATTTGTTATAACTGTTACCTACGTTCTCGCCATACTTTTTGTCCTGCCCGTAGGAAATCGTGTAGTACGGCATCACGGCCGATGCCATGCCAGTTTTACCACTCAACTTGAAAGCTCCATTTAGAAACGGCAGAAAATGCGTCTGGAAATTCTTGCCGGGATAAACGGCGTATTTTCCATAGCCATAGTGCGCATCTCGTCCACCTTCGCCGGAGCCACCACCCGGCCAGTGTTTCACCATCGCATTCACACTATGGTAGCCCCAGCCGCCCGTAATTTCGTTGGCGCCGGTCGAGGTCTGAAAACCGTCTACATAAGCCCGAGCCATATCGGTTGCCAATTGAGGATCTTCACCAAACGTACCACTCACTCGGTTCCAACGGGGATCGGTCGCTATATCAATCTGTGGTGAAAGAGCGGTAGCGATACCCAACGACCGATATTCGGTGGCAGCAATCTGGCCAAAGCGTTTTACTAACTCAGGATTGAATGTAGCGGCTAACCCCAGCGAACCCGGCCACATCGAAATGGCACCACCCGCGCCCGCGTTAAATTCGGCATCAGCGCGTGTACCATGACGCGGGTCGGAACTGCTATTTATTGGAATCCCTAACCCCAACCCTTCGGCTAATGCCTGCGCATTGTTGTTCCATTCGGCAGCGGCTTCCGGACTTTGTACCGACGTAATCAGTACGTGACGGACATTGTCTTTGGTCAGAAATTCGCGTTGCTGATCAGACAAATCAGAAACTTTAGCCCCACTTTGGGCGAAGATTTTCCCGTTATATGTACCCGCAAACGGCCCGCCAGCTGCTGCCGGAATAGGCTGATGTTTGCTATAGAGCATTAGTCCGGCAATCTGGTCGATGGACATCTGAGAGGCCAGATCTTTAGCCCGCACATCGGCCGATAGTCGCCAGTCTTCGTACTTATCTAATTTGCCATTCTTGTTGAGGTCTTTAAAGGCAAATCCTTTGTCGGTCAGGAGCTTTACGCCTGATGCGGTTGCGTAGCCCAGTGTTTGGCCACCTTTGTTCGCAACTTTCGTCCAGTTACCCGACTTGGTTTCGGTCCAGTTCTGACCCAGTGCTACAGAGGCAGACAGCAGGCTTAGGGCAGTGATATAGATATTCTGTTTTCTCATAGGTTTTAACTAATCAATCCATCTTGTATTAGCCCGCCGTTTTAACGGTGGGGCAAGGCAAATTCGATCTCTGGTAATAACCGTTTCAACGGTTTCGGCCAGTTAAAAACCGTTGAAACGGTTATATACGCAATTATTGATTTCCTGTTTCCCACAACTAAAGTTGTGGGCTGATAGAATTTCGTCCAGGGTCTTTACTTCCCAACTCCATAATACTGTTCCCAGAACGCCAGTTGAGGCTTAGTGGGCAATGGCTGGCTCTGAATTGTTTTGTCCAGAATGAGTACGTTTTCGGCGGCTGGTTTGTACGCTGGCCAATTAGGTAAATTCTTTCCGTTTGGATTGCCTGTTTTGGCAAAGTTTACCCAGTACGACGACATCGCATCCGCAATTGTCTGATCGACAGGCTCCCAAGGACGGTGCAGGGTATGGAGGTTGTTATAGGCATAGACAATCTCGCCGGAGTGAAACGCGCCAAATTGCGATTCCGGCGTAGCAGCAGGCAGTTTGCGATTGAAATTATATACATAAACCGGAGACTTTCCGGCTTTCATCTGCATTTTGGCCCACGTATAATCCTGAATACCAAACGCTTCATCCCGACTACTTGCTTTCTGCGATTGAGCGGCTTCGTCTTCAGTTTGCGCAGGATAGACTTTTAGGTAATCGTCTGTCTTATCACCAAATCGTTTTTTTACCTGCTCTCGAAAAACCTCCGCTTTGGCAGGAGGGCCCGAAACGCGATCATCTTCATTCCAGCCCACAATGAGCGGAACGTCGTTCTGATGGCCCTTAGCGTAGATGTCAAAAATTGACTCAGGAACCACATAACCGTCGACAATAGGCGCACTTAAGCCACCATTTGCTTTAAGAATATCATCTGCCGATTTTGCCCGCAATTCGACCAGAGAACCAACATTCAACGATTTTGCGAATGTAACACCTTGCTCTTCAGCCCCCTGCAAAGTCAACTTCGGGCGGATAGGGCTCGCCACAAAACTACCCCCACTTTCAGCAATAGCTCGTTGGAAAAGACCTTTCGCTAAAGGCGACGCGGTTAGAAAATTTACGGCAAATGCACCCGCCGACTGTCCGGCAACAGTTACATTTTGAGGATCGCCCCCCAGCGCAGCTATGTTTTTCTGAACCCATTTGAGAGCCGCAATCATGTCCATCAACGCGTAATTACCCGACGCAGTATGGCCTGACTCCTGCGACAGTTCGGGGTGGGCCAGGAAGCCGAAAACGCCAAGGCGATAATTGATGTTGACGAAGACAACACCTTTTTTTGCCATGGCTTCTCCGTCATAAATGGGGCAGGCTCCTCCCCCACTTCGAAAACCACCGCCCGGAATAAAGACAATGACCGGGCGCTTTTCAGTAGCCGACTTCGCCCCGGTCCAGACATTCAGGTACAAACAATCTTCACTAATAGGCGATTCAGGAATCAGGAACTCCGACGACCAGTACATAAATGGTGCGGGCTTAGCCTGCATCGGGCTTGGTCCAAATGCCTGACATTTCCGAACACCGGCCCAATTCGCAACGGGTTGAGGGGCTTTCCAGCGCAAATTTCCGACGGGCGGAGCCGCAAAAGGAACGCCCTTAAAGACTCGAACATCACCCGCCTTGTTGAAGGCACCTTCCACCTGGCCATTCTCCGTTTTAATAATAGTTGGCTGCCCGAAGGTGGCGAAAGCAATGAGGATGAGGGAAAATAGGATGAGTGATTTCATAAGAGCTCATTTATTAAGGCGTCAGTGAGCCATTCCCTTTCAAAATTTTACTAAAAAACAGAATGTGATAAGGCAGTGAATTTTCCCAATAATCCCAGGTATGACCACCAGGATGCTCCGTATAATCGTGGGGTGTTTGATTATAGACCAGTCGGCGGTGCAGTTCACGGTTGGGTTCAATCAGAAAATCATCGACACCACAATCAATGATCAAAGGTAAGCCGTTGGCTTTCATCTTGTCGGACATATTAACCACCGAATTTAACGCATATAAATCAGGTGTTGCGCCAACTGGCCCCAGAATTCGCGCAAATTGGGGCGCAATCTGTTTGGCAAATTCTGGCGTAATTTTCCAGTGTGTTGCACTCAGGTCCAAAGCTCCGCTCATACTGCCAGCAGCGCAGTAAAGGTCCGGGTGGCGTGTCGACAGGTATAAGGCTCCGTGACCACCCATACTCAGGCCTGTAATCACCCGCCCTTTTCGGTCCTTGATTGTCCGGTAGGTATTATCAATTTTCTCGATTACCTCTTTGGTGATGTAGGTTTCAAAGAGGTTGTCTTTCTGAACGGGACTGTCTAAATACCCGCTAAGTGGCTCTCCTTCTGGCGTTACTATAATCAGGTTATATTGATCCGACAAATTCTGCAACAGCATTTTATCGGGCGTCTTACTAAGCCAATCGCTGAACTTCCCACTCCCGCCGTGCAACAGATACAGCACGGGATAGGTGGCCTTGCCTTTGGCATAGGAATTCGGTAAAACGATGCCTGCTCGCAGGTTTTTCTGCATAGCCGCAGACGGAATATCCAGCGTATCTACTTTGGCCGCAACTGAAAAGGCCGATATACTTAGAAGGATTAAGAAGAGGGAAAGTCGAATTGAGTTCATCTGTAAAAACCTCACCCTAACCCCTCTCCTATAACAGGAGAGGGGTTTTGCATGCCCTTGGGTGACTTGGGAAAGCATGATGATTCTGTACGAGCAACTGTTTAACTACTTAAATAGCATTGGCGTGTATTCATTGAGATACTGCCGCCAGTTAACCCAGGTATGTCCACCCGATGACTCTTTATATTGGTATTTGATGTTGTGTTTGTCGAGCATTGCCAGCGTTTTTTTGTTGGCTTCCATCACAAAATCATCTTTACCGATGGCTACCCAGAACAGCTTCTTGCCCTTGTTGAAAGAAGGATCATTCAACACTTTTGCATATTTCGTATCGGCTTCATCGGCAGTTGCACCAAAGAAACCCGAGCTGAATACACCCACATAGTTAAATAACTCAGGGCGCGTCAGGGTAACGTCCAGGGTTTGAAATCCGCCCATCGACAGACCCGCAATAGCCCTACTTTCGGGGGTGGTCAAGGTCCGGTAACTTTTCTCAACAGTAGGCATTATGTCTTTCAGCAATTCGCTGGCAAACAAATCCCGCATTCGGTTCATCGTATTCGCATCAGGCATACCCGTTTGAGGAGGCAGTGGCATACTGCCATTAGGCATCACTACGATCATGGGTTTCGCCTGTCCGGCAGCAATCAGATTGTCCAGAATAAACCCAGACCGACCGATGGTATTCCAGCCAGAATCATCATCTCCCCCACCGTGTAGCAGATAAAAGACAGGGTATTTGGTAGTTCCTTTTTCATACCCTGGTGGCGTGTAAACGTGCATCCGGCGCATCATGCCCAGCGTATTTGACGAGTACCAAACTTCCCGTACTTCGCCATGTGGAACTGCTTTATTGTCCTCAAAAGCGGTTTCGGGGCCGGTAATAGCCATCATGTTTTCCAGACTGCTGATACCTTGTTTGATCACTGGATTCTTGGGATCCATCGTCCGCACGCCATCCACCATCAAGGTGTACGAATAGTAATCGGGTTTCAGCGGTCCAATCAATACTGACCATACACCCTGATCATTTTTTGTTAGGCTAAGCGGCTTGGGAGTAGACTGAAAGTCTCCCCCTACCGTTACTTCGCTCGCTTTGGGTGCATAAATCTGGATCATTACCCGCTTATCGGCCAGTACATTAGGTGATTTTAGGGTATCGTTGGGCGTTGGTGTTCGTTGGGCCATTTGGGCCATCGCCCCCATTGACATAAATGTGGTGCAAAGAGCCAGCAAAATGCTGCGTGTATTGGTTGGCGTTTTCATAGGGAATAGAATTGGTTTTTAAAGATTTATGGTGACAGCGTAAGGCTCTGGTCTCTCGCCATCACAATCACTTCCGCCAGAGGTTTGGCAGCAGTTTATAATAAAGAAGATGGCGCCAGGTTGCCCAGTCATGAGCACCTTCACCGCCTACATAATAGTCATGATTGACGTTGTGCTTTTGCAGGGCTTCGTGTAGCGCCACTGCCCGTTTGCCAATCGTCTCTACTTCGCCGGTACCCTGCCCAACCAGTAAATAGTCAACTTTCTGATTGGCCGCCGGATCGTTCAGTAGAGCAGCACTCACTTTCTCGGTTTCTAAATCGCCAGCGCTCAATACACCGAATGAGCTAAACAAATCGAGATTCTTAAGGCCTACTAACTGCGTGTGCCGCCCGCCCATCGAGAGGCCAGCCAACGCACGGCCTTTACGATCAGCACGGGTACTGTAAGCCTTTTCTACGAAGGGAATAATCTGTTTTTTCAACTCCTCTTCAAACAGCGGGAAGGTTTTCTCGGTATGAGCGGGATCACTCCGATGAACAACCTGATTGTTAGGCATAGCAATCAGCATGGGTACCATTTTCCCCTCGGCAATCAGGTTATCTGCAATAAAATTGGCTCGTCCATCGAGTGCCCAGCCGGACGCCAGTTCGCCACTGCCGCCCACTAAATACAAGACCGGATATTTCTTTTTCACCGAATAACCAGGGGGCGTATAAACGTAGATCTCACGTTCGCCATTGAGCACATCAGAATGGTAAATATGTCGTGTTACAGCGCCGTGCGGCACAGGTTTGGCATCGTAATAGGCCGGGCCATCGCCCTGAACGACCAGATTACTATAACCCGGCTGGTCGTTGAAGCCAGTCAGTGTGTTGTTAGGATCAACGACCTGTACGCCGTCGATGATGAATTTATAGACATAAATATCCGGCTTGATCGGGCCAACTGTCAACGACCAAAGTCCGTCGTCACCCTTTTGAAATGGAATGGGGTCTTTTGCTTTTAAAGCCAGCAACATTGGTCCACCCGTTAGCATAACCTGTTTCGCATCGGGCGCTTTGAGTCGAAATGTTACGGTATGATCGTCACGAACTTCGGGGGAAATAACATTGGCGCCAAACGACACTAGATTCTGCGTGTTTTTCTGTGGATTCCAGTCCAGGTTGACGTGCGCCTGTTGGGCCATTGTCCAGTGACTTCCGGCCAACAGAAGGGCCGAAATCAGATAGTTGACTCTGTTGGTAGTCATTGTTTTTCCTTTGCGTCAAAAGTACGCAAAGAATTGTAGTGGTTATAAGTGTATGAAGATTTTTTTGCAGGTTTTGGAGATTTGATCAGTATCGTTTCTCCGTAAATGCAGTGCGGATTAGCGTAAAAAGCGAATCAGGAAACAGGAAGAATTCACCTAATATCTAGAAGAATTGCTTCGGCAGACAAAATCCTTTTTATTCAGGCTTATGTGTTGACAACGTTCCCGGCAACGATTGCGTAAAAAAAGGGCAATCTGTTCTTGAATGAGTACTGATTTTTGGGTCACTTTAGGGTAAAATCAGTGTCAGACAAACTAACCATTAGCTACATCTGGCTTGGATTGAGTTCTGCTTTCTCCCAATAACCAATGAAAAAACTATCTGGCTTAGTTGTACTTGTTCTCGCCACTGCTTTCCGCACAGCTCCTGATAACTCAACTGATTTACCCCAAATTCTCACGCCAACGTTCCGGAAAGACACGCTGCTTATCAGTAAGTTTGGAGCCGTAGCCGACGGGTTGACGCTCAGTACGGCTGCCTTTACCAAAGCCATTGAGCAGTGTAATCGCAATGGTGGTGGCGTTGTGCTGGTCCCGCGCGGATTATGGCTTACAGGTTCCATTGCGCTTAAAAACAATGTGAATCTCCATTTGGCAAAGGGTGCACTCGTTCAGTTTACTAACCAACGCGATGCGTATCCGTTAGTGAATACGACCTGGGAAGGTGAAGATGCGGTTCGAAATCAAGCTCCTATTTCGGGCACGGATCTGGAAAACATTGCCATTACGGGCGAGGGTATTCTGGACGGGGCCGGAGACGCCTGGCGGATGGTTAAGAAGAGCAAACTAACAGCTGATCAATGGAAAAAACTGGTTGCTTCAGGGGGCGTTGTGAACGACAAACAGGATTCGTGGTATCCATCAGCACAGTCGCTTAAAGGTGCTACGATGACAGTTAAAGCCGGGCAAGACCATTCTTATTATGAGGACATTAAAGATTTCCTACGTCCAAATATGCTGAGCTTAACCCGGTGCAAACGGATTTTACTAGAAGGCGTTACGTTCCAGAACTCTCCCGCCTGGTGCCTGCACCCGCTCCTATGCGAGAATATAACACTGCGAAACGTCACGGCTAAAAATCCGTGGTATGCTCAAAACGGCGACGGCCTGGATCTTGAATCGTGTCGGAATGGGTTGGTCGAAAACTGTTTGTTCGATGTGGGCGACGATGGCATTTGTATCAAATCGGGACGTGATGAGCAGGGTCGCAAACGGGGTGTACCAACGGAGAATATTATTGTTCGTAATTGTCGGGTTTACCACGCCCACGGCGGCTTTGTGATCGGGAGCGAAATGTCGGGCGGGGTCAAAAATCTGTACGTATCGAACTGTACGTTTATGGGAACCGATGTAGGTCTGCGTTTCAAAACGGCCCGTGGGCGAGGTGGCATTGTAGAAAATATCTTCGTCGATGGTATCGATATGACCGACATTGCGGGCGAAGCCATTCTGTTCGACATGTATTATGCTGCTAAAGATCCGGTGCCACAACAGGGCGAGAGCAATGAGCTACCGACTATTCCAGCGCAGCCACTGTCTGAAGCGACACCACAGTTTCGGTCATTCCAGATTCGAAATGTAACCTGCAAAGGTGCCGAAACAGGTATTATGATACGAGGTTTACCTGAAATGGCGGTGAAAGATATTCTGATTGAAAATGCGGTTCTACAGAGCCGGAAAGGATTAGTTTGCATAGAAGCCGATAACATTCGACTGAAAAACGTTACGCTGATTAGCCCAGCGAAAACGTTGATGCAAATTCAGAATAGCCATAATCTAACTTTCGACAACATTCGATATTTGGATAAGACCGATTTGCTGATGTACATCTCTGGCGACCGCTCGAAAGACATCAAACTACTGAACACGAATACCTCGAATGCAAAGAAAACGGCAGAAACAACGGCTGATGTTCCGGCTAATGTATTGACGATGAAATAAGCTCTCTACATGGCATCAGGTAATGGCAATTCGTATTTAAACTGGCTGTTGCGCTTCAATGGCCAGCATATACACGGTCATCGACTCCCCAATGGTGGCAATCCAGCTGTCATAATCGGCGATAGCTTGAAGGCGCTGATCTTCGGTGATATACCCTGCTTGAACCAACTGAGGACCACGCAGTTCGGCCACTTCTGCCCACAACCGACTAGTCACAGAAAAGTCCGGATCATCTCTTCTTGATACCTCAAATTGTGGCTCGACAGTTACCGATTCAAAACCAATATGGTGCATCATTGCCTCCAGGTGATCGGCAATGGCATTGTCGAATCCCGCATCCTGACGCCATTGGAGAAACACGTCGTAAAACGTTCGCATAGCTGCGGGTGGTTCGGGTGTCCAGGAAAGCTTTTCGTGGTTGAAGTCGAGTATGGCCAGGTATCCGCCGGGTTTAACAAACCGTTTCATATTGACAAGAGCGGCTTCAGGTTGAGCCAGCCATTGCAAGGTTCGCGCACAAGTAACCAGGTCAAATTGCTCAGTCGTGTCAAATGAATAAACATCTGCCTGCTGAAAGAAAATACCCGGCAAATTGCCCACATTCTGGTCTGCCTGTCGAATCAGATTTTCGCTGGGATCGATACCCAACACACGTCCTGTTGGCCCTGTTTTTTCGGCAATACTGCGCGTAATCGCCCCTGAACCACATCCCACATCGAGTACAGTCAGCCCAAGCTTTAAGTACTTCAATAAGTTTTTGTTGGCATTTTCAACCGTTCTGCGCTCCAGAACCGGGTTATAGCCTTTGGGCATCGTAGCTCGTTCGGTGATGGGTTGCTCTGACATGGGTAAAAAAGACGTAGTTGTGCAGTATTGCCTGAATTAGGAGTGCGAATATACTCTATCATACTGGAATGAACTTGATACCTATTCCAGTCTCAAGTTCCTTATCAATTAGTAATCACCTCATTAATAGCATCTTTACTACCGTTAGATAAAAACAGATCCAGTTGTTTTCAGGCACTTTATATTAATGAGTAAATAGAGGATCAAAGGTACTCCTCTCAGAGCAGTCGATCCACACAACACTAAGGAACCCACCACAAATGAGCCAGGATCTAGCCCCAAAGGTATCTCTCCAGGGAAGCGAAATCACCAATTGTTTTGTTGTGATGCCGTTTGGTCGCAAATCGTTTCGGGATGGGAGTGCCCGAACATATGATTTCGATAAGGTCTATCGGATCATTATTCAGCGAGCTATTCGTCAGGCTGGTATGCAGCCTATTCGGGCTGATGAGACCATTGGTTCGGCCATCATTCACGGGGCCATGTTTAAAGACCTTCGTGATCAACCCGTTGTTCTGGCAGATCTCTCACTGGATAATCCTAACGTTTTCTACGAGCTTGGTATTCGGCACGTGATGTCCAGCTCGGGCACCGTTCTGATTTGTGAAGAAGGCTCAACCCTGCCCTTTGATGTGAATCTGTCACGGGTTATTTTCTACAAATATGATGGGCAGAGCTTAGATTGGGAAGAAGTGGAGCGGATGGTTGAGAAACTGCAGGTCGCCTTACAGCAGGCTCGGCGAGGAGACCCAGACAGCCCGGTTCATGCCTTACTCGAAACGGTTTTTCGGGATAATAAAAAGTCTTCTTTAGGCGAATATGCGCCTGCAGGTGGATTTGCGTTACAAAAGGATCTACTAAAATATCAGAAACTTGTCGCTGACTTTTGGCAAAAGTCTGATACGAAATTTGAGGAGTTGTACGAGGAGCATATCACTACTGCTTTTGGCGCACGTGCACTTGGCTATTATTGTTTGGATCAGCAGGATACTTTACCTAAACAGGCAAACATGCTTGCGGCTAAGTTGGGCGGCTATGAACAGTATGATCTTGCTGTAATTCTTTTCGCAAAATTGCAGGAACAAGGAGAGCTTGGTTTCCACGATATTCTTAGATATGCGTCTGTGATTTCTGAGTTAAATCCAGATCTAGCCAGCGCAAACCGGGCAATTGAGATAGCTAAACAAGCGCTTCCACTAATCGAAAGCGAATTTGAAAATATACCATTATCTGAAAATATAGAAGCTTTAAAAGCGGAAGCTTTATACTACAGAAGTCTTGATGGCCTCTACCAGTGGAAATGGCAGTTCACAAACAACGATGATGACCTTATGCTAGCTATCAACACTGCTACCCATGCGATCAAACTGATGGAACAAGCCAGAACAATTGGCGACTATGACTATCCGGGTCAAATTGCGCTGGCACATCTCAGAGTAATGCTTCAGTTACGAATTCGGGATAATGATCGTAAGCGTATTGATATTGAAGGGCACCGCGATTCAATTCTTACGATAAAACCTAGTGGCAATGATAATAAAAAGAGTATCTCATACCTTAACTGGTATCAGACTATAACACTTGCTGATTCAGGCGAAGAAAAAGCGGCTCGGGAGAAAGCAATCGCCAACTATGGTAACGATGCCGTGTTAATGCGTGAGCGGGGTAATGAGGAGATCGGCAAACTACAGTACGTTCAAATTCGACGCCTTATTGAGCAATATTCTCCAGTGTTACGGAATCCATCAATCGTTGGCAGTATATCACAGATTTTACAGGTTGGACATAAACAGTAGATCAAACCGCATTCATAAAACAGTATTACCAATTCTTCAAATCAATTTAACCTTTAATCAAACTAATATCATGGGACTCGCAGCACAATTCGAAACGATTATTGAACGGCAGCTAAATGTACACGCAGCCTGGGTACCGATTACTGACCCGTTTAGGCTCGGTGATTATGGTCAAATTTCAGATGGTGTATTTCAAAAATTGGGAAATATTACCGATGACTTTGGGGTATCGTTTAATGTAGGAAATGGCAAAGATGTTTCCTTTAATTTTATTTCGGAAAAAACTGTTGTGGTTGATTTAGGTGCTGATGCTGGGGTTAATATTAACCCGCAAGCGGAAATTAAGGCGAATGTGACCTACAAATTCCAAAAAGATGAATCGTTCCTAATTAATGCCCCTATTATTAATGTTTCAATAATTGATAATGTCAACCAGGTAGCTATAAAACTTAAAGAAATCGACGGGTGGAAAAGGAAATTTATAGTTGTCTCTAAAGTGTATACAGCTAAAAATGCTCTGGTTATTGGTGCCAATGAGGGCGGAACGGAGGTTACGATTTCTGCTGATGGAAGTGGTTTAGAACAATTTAATGTTGGGGAAGCTTCTGTGAAGTTTAGTTTAAAAACAAATAAGAAGCTTGGCTTAGAGATTAAAGGGGAAACAGGTGTTATTGCCCTTGGGCTTTTTAAACTTAAATTAATAGGTGGAGGCCCTACTTTTCTTGGAGGAGAAGTCGAAGAAGAAGAAGAATCAAATGAAGCTCCATTTGAAGACCTTGATGGACAAAAATTATCTGAAGTAAATTGACTACTAGCTATGAATGAGCACAGTCAATCAGTGTACTCGTCGGGTAGTAATGCTATGGCTATAGAGTTGTTGCGGACGGGTACACCGCACAATCAGACCCTATCACCAGGGGTTACCTATCTAGCCTTGAGTGAAGATCAGCCACCGACCGAGTTCAGAATAGAACTGGAACAATATAAATTCTCGCGTTATCTACAACTTCTGCGTTATCAGGTTGGGATTAAGACCATACCGATTCAACTGGCAAAGGAGGCACTTCAAGAGATTATTACAAAAATTTTCGAAGGAATTCCAGCGTTACAGGCGAAAACCGGTTGTAATAACAGTTGGCTACATATTCGGTTAATCATGACTCCTCGGGAACTCGCTATGCTCCCTTTTGAGCTAGCCCTTACGCCCAATGGATTTCAGGGAGGACATGATGTGCCATTTCTAATGAATCCGCAACGTCTTACTACTATAACACGGGAGGTTCGCCAGGTTGCCCCTAAAAAATATAACTGGCCAGTCAAGCCTCGCATACTTTTTATTTGGGCTGAGCCCGAAACAAAAAGTACGACCCCTAATGATCCAGAAGATCCCAATGCAGTTCCTGCTGACAAACATTTAGATAAATTAAAGGAAGCTTTACGGCCTTGGGTTTGCCCCAACAAGAAGGAAACTGAACCAGAAGAAGACTATAGCCCGCTGATTACAGAGCTAAAAAATGCTACCTATTCTGAGCTTCAGAGTAAGGTTGAAGAAGCTGTCCAGCAGAATAGTCCCTACACGCATATTCACATCCTGGCACATGGTATACCCATAGCAGATCCCGATCTTGGTCCCCGGTTTGCATTGGCGCTCAAATTAGACAAACCAATCAGGAAAAAAGACATCTCAATATATACAGATGCAGTAGATGGATCTCGGTTAGCTGATGCCCTGCGTTGTGTGAATGACAACCAATTTTATAGTCCAGCAGTGGTAACCATTGCAGCCTGTGATGGGGGAAATGATGGAACTAACCTATTGCCAGGGGGAAGTATGGCCCATATCTTACATCAGTCAGGATTTCCTTATGTCTTAGCATCACAGTTTCCTCTTTCAATGGACGGTTCTGTGAAGTTGGTAAAGGAGTTTTATCCACGTATTTTGTTAGGAGAAGATCCGCGTACTGCCCTCTACTATACCCGCAAGGCTGTTAATTGCCCTGATATTCACGATTGGGCCAGCTTGGTAGCCTATGCTCGGTTCCCTGATAATTTTGAGGATCAGCTAGAAGACATTCAGCTCAAGATAACCTTAGAGATCATGAAAGTGGCTAACACCTGGACTGACTTCGCCTTGAAGGATACAGCAGGTATGGCAAAAATTGGTGAACGGGTCGAAGAAAAGTTGACTTATGCGATTACTAAACTTGAAAAGCTTCTTAGTCGCAATAAAGAGACGGCTGATAATCCAGCACGCATGGCTGAACATCTCGGTTTATTGGGTAGTGCTTACAAACGGTTAGCCGAATACTATTACAATCAGGGAAAGAGGCCAGATGCTGATTTGGAAGCATTAACCAAAAAGTCGCGGACAGCTCTTGAGAAAGCCAGAACGTATTATCAGCGTGGTCATGATTTAGTGCTCATCAATCACTGGACAGCGGTACAGTACTTATCACTAACAGCCATCCTTAAAGGAACACTACTTAATGAGCACGACCGATGGTGTGTAACATTATTTGCAGCAGAGAAAGACCTGGTCACTGCTAAGGGCGAGAGTCGAATTTGGGCGTTTGGTACACTGGCTGAACTGTATATGCTAAAGCCTTTTACAGTGAGGGCGGAGGAATTTGAGGCCGAAAAGGCCAAAGCACTTGAAAAAGCTGGTGACTATTTAGATGAGATTACCAACTCAGATTTTGCTTTTGCGAAGGAATCCACAGCCCGGCAATTCGAGCGGTATATCAAATGGTGGCCAGTGGCCTTTCCATCACCAATGGCCGACCAGTTGAAGGAGATGGCAGAACAACTGATAAAGCATCTGCCTCCATTAGCAACTTAATCATAGGCTACCACATACCATTTTTATTACTATAAATCCTACCAACATGCCTCAAGGAAATTGTTTCGTCGTTATGGGCTTCGGCACTAAGACCGATTTAGTCACAGGTCGACAGCTTGATTTAAATAAATCATATCGGTTACTGATTAAGCCGGTCGTTAAAAAAAAAGGATTAGTTTGTGTACGAGCCGATGAAATTCGCCATTCAGGGTCTATTGAGGCACAAATGTATCAAGAACTGCTAACTGCAGATTTGGTTATTGCCGATCTTTCAACGGCAAATCCCAATGCAATTTATGAGCTTGGTATTCGGCACGCGCTACGCCCGCACACAACGATAGTCATATCAGAAAATAAACTTACATACCCATTCGACCTCAATCATATACTAATCACCAGTTATACGCACCTCGGTGACAGTATTGATTTCGACGAGGTAATCCGGTTTCGGCAAGTCTTAGGGGATGTGATTGTTGCCGTATTAACAAAACAGGCAACAGACAGTCCAGTTTATACCTTTTTGCAAGGCTTAACTCCGCCATTTTTAAAAGCGAAAGTTACGCAGGCTGTCGCTGCAGCCGGGCAAGCATTAGAAGAAGTGGGGAATACGCTCAAAGAAGAGGTGACTAGCTCTTATGGCTCACCTGAAAAGGATCAAACTCTGGCCATGCTTATTCAGCAAGGAGAAGATGCTATTCGCGATAGCGATTTCGATTCGGCCAAGGTCTTTTTTAACAATGCGTTAAAAATTGACACAACAGCATCAGCGAGTAGGTATGGAGCAAATCCTCAGGATCAGTATATGGTTCAACGCCTGGTGCTTGCTACGTATAAGGCAAAAAAGCCAGATCCAGTATCGGCTTTAACTCAGGCACTAACCTTACTCGAACCCTTAAACCCTAAGGAGTCGAACGATCCTGAAACACTGGGTCTTGCTGGCGCAATTGAAAAGAGGCTTTTTGATTTAGAACAGGGAAATGATCATCTAAGTCGCTCGATTCGGTATTATGAACGAGGCTATCTTATTAAAGATGATTGGTATAACGGAATCAATTTAGCGTTCTTACTAAACCTACGGGCCGACAGTTCCATTTATCCGGCTAAAGTAGAGAAGATCGCCGATATCGTTTGGGCCAACCGCGTCCGCCGTGAAATTATTATTCTCTGCCAGGAAAATATAGACGCAATGCAGGATCAAATAAACCGAGCTCAGCAAAAAGCAACTGAAATAGATATGACTGCACGTGCTGAAATTGACAAATTGAAAGAAGACCAGTTTTGGTGTATGGCCACTAAGGCCGAAGCTCATTTTGGCTTAGGGGAACTAGATGCTTATCGGGAAGCACGATTGGCCCTCGAGGAATTTCCATCATCTGGCTGGATGCTCGAGTCGTTTGAGACCCAACTAAATAAACTCAGTAGCTTACTTGAGAAACAGGCTCCCCTACTGCAATCCATAAACGAATGATGAGCAACATTTTTTGTGAGCCGTAGTTTATGACAGGAGATACTGGCAATTTTCGCAATTACGATTATACTGATTACATTATAGCCTCGGAGAGAAGTCTGACAGAACGATTTCCGGAATGGGCCATCGGTATTCGTGAATGGAAAGCCCTGATTGAAGAGGCATCTACACTACCTGAAAACCCCTCCGACGAGAAACTTGAGCGTTTACAAGATAGATTATATGACCTTCGGCAAGCCGAAGGCATATATCCTGACGCTAGGCAGAAGTGCCCTCGTCTGTTTATTTCTCATCGTCAGGCCGATGGTACATGGGCATTACGAATTGCTTATCTGGCAACGCAAGTTGGTTTTACATTCTGGTTGGATATACTGGATCCAACGTTGACCAGTATTCCAGCTTCTGCTCACAAACTTGTCATTGCGGGTATTATTGAAATGGCGATCCTTAATAGCACGCATGTAATTGCAATCATGACTGACCAAACTCGGGGTAGCTTATGGGTTCCATATGAATACGGGCGAATCACCCGGTTACCAGCTAGCAATACAAAAGCAGCCGCCTGGCTTCATCCAGATCTTGCTACGAATGATTTTCCAGAGTATATGGAATTAGGCTTGAAGCATAGAACAGAAGCAGCTATCCTAAATTGGTTGCGAGCAGAATTGAGTACACTAATGCCAATCTCTCCTAAGTGTCGTACATCGATATTGATTTGGGACAATAGGGAGCCTCAAAAATTACCTTCCCCTGCTTTAAAGACTTATAAAACAGGGGAAGATACTTATTACTCTTTCTTAGACGAAAACTGGTAAATCGTTGTGGTTTTGTAGGTTTGGCCGGGTCGTAGTACCGTTGTTGGGAACGAGGGCTGGTTTGGTGAATCAGGATAATGTTCGGTTTCGAGGCACAGCGCGTACCGTTTTTTATAGGGGAATCCTTCACGACCCGTTACCGAACCATCCAGAAAATTACCGGTGTAAAATTGTACCGCTGGTTCAGTTGTACGAACTTCCATAACACGCCCACTGGTAGGCTCATAAACCGTAGCCGCCAATTTCAGCGAGTCGCCTGAACCATTTAGTACCCAACCATGATCGTAACCTCCGCCATACTTAATCTGCGTATCAGTCGAGTCGTTGATACGCGCACCGACTACCGTTGGCTTTGTGAAATCGAACGGAGTACCGGCCACAGGTTGCAGTGTACCCGTTGGAATGAGCGTCTTGTCGACCGGAATAAATTTATCGGCATAGAGCGTCACTACATGGTCGAGAACATCTCGTTTTGCCCCGCCAGTCAGGTTGAAGTAGGTATGATTTGTCAGATTTACTACGGTCGGCTTATCGGTAGTGGCTTGGTAATCAATCTTCAGTGCATTATCCTTTTGTAACGTATACGTTACCTCGACTGATAAATTACCCGGATACCCTTCCTCGCCATCTTTCGACGTATACTTGAGTTTGAGAGCGGGTTCATCGCCTTCAACAGGAGTGGCAGTCCAGAGTACTTTATCGAAGCCTTTCGTACCACCGTGCAGGTGATTACCGAAGTTGTTCGTTACTAATGTATAAGTTTTACCATCCAACGTGAATTTGCCTTTAGCAATACGGTTGCCATACCGACCGACTAATGCCCCAAAAAATGGATTATTTTTTACATAGGATGATAGTGAATCCAAACCTAGTGTAACATCCTCAAACTTGCCATTCCGATCAGGCGTCGTCAGCGATACAATGATTCCGCCATAGTTGGTGATGCTGGCGGTCATACCAGATGCATTATGCAAGGTGTATAAATCAGCCGTTTGGCCATCGGGCAACTGACCGTAGGCCGCTTTTTCAATGCCTGGTTTTTGCTCAGTCGTTTCTTTTTTGGAAGTGCAGGAATTCATGGTCACGCAACCCGTCAATAGGGCCAGGGAGAGAAATTGGGTCAAAAATTTCATGAACTAGTAAGGGGTTATATGTCACAGCGATGCATTGGAGATCCACAGCGAAATTCTATCGCTATAACGTGAGCTCTGACAATAAAGAGTCGTCAGCCCTATTCATACTATAAAGCTTAACACCCTTGTCCGTAATAGGCGTCTTTCCCATGCTTACGTTCGTAATGTTTCAGCCGAAGCGTGTCTTTAATACGGGGCGTATTGGGGTTAATCTGCAACGTCAGATAGGCCATGCGGGCTAGTTCTTCCAATACGGCCGAGTTGTACACAGCTTTCCCAGCGGTTTTACCCCAGGTAAATGGGCCGTGGTTCTGCAAAAGCACCATTTCCATTTCGCTATAAATCAATCCTTTCTCGGCAAAAGCATTGAAAATCTGATTGCCTGTTTCGTGTTCGTAATCACCCTGAATCATCTCGTCGGTCAGGGCGGGAGCACACGGAATATCCTGATGGGTGTGGTCGGCGTGGGTAGTTCCGAAAATAGGAATGTCCATTCCCGCTTGCGACCAGGCCACAGCATGCGTGCTATGCGTGTGTGAAATACCACCAATTTTCTCCCAGGTTTTGTACAGTAATGCATGTGTTTTGGTATCCGACGAAGGCCGCATTTTGCCTTCAACCACTTTCGCGTCGAAGTCGCAGATGACGATATCGGAGGCTGTCAGCTCGTCATAAGGTACGCCACTAGGTTTGATGGCAAAAACGCCCCGTTCGCGGTCAACAGCACTCACATTGCCGAAGGTAAACAATACCAGGCCCAACTTTGGTAGTTGCATATTGGCCTCGTAGCATTCTTCTTTTAAGGATGTGTACATAATTTAATTGTGAAAGAGTGAATGAGTGAAAGAGCGACTGGAGTGGAAATGATAGCTCAGCGCTCATTCACTCATTCACTCTTTCACTCTTTACAATTCCAACACTACTACCGAAACCGGCGGCAGTGTTACCGTTAGGTTGTCGCCGGATAGTTTGGCACCGTTGAAAGCTACCGGCTTGATTTTTGTCAGGTTCTCGAAGGTGTTATGATCGTGTACGCTGGCAGAGGTCAGGATGCGCCCCGTTAGTCCAGCGGCTTTTACTCCTTTCAAATCGACCGAAATCTCCTGCGGTTTGGTTGGATCGATATTGACCAGGGATACGTGGACTTTGCCCGCTTTATCGCGGGAAGCTGATACAGATACGGCGGGTAATTTTTGATTGTCCAGCGTAAAGTCCTCCGACTTTATATCAATGGGTAACATCGTCGCATCCTGATGCACGTTGTACATTTCCAGTACATGGTAAGTTGGTGTCAGCAGTAGTTTGTCGCCTTTGGTAAGGATAACTGCCTGCAACACGTTAATTGCCTGCGCCAGATTGGCCATACGGACACGTTCGCAGTGTTTGTGGAAAATATTGAGCGTGGCCCCAGCCAGAACGGCATCACGCATGGTATTCTGTTGATACAGGAATCCCGGATTAGTGCCCGACTCGACATTGTACCAGCCCCCCCATTCATCGACAACCAGCGCTATTTTCTTTTCCGGGTCGTATTTGTCCATTACGGCCGAGTGCTTCTCGATCAGCTCGTCCATCAACAGCGCTTGCTGCATTGTTTTAAAATACTCCTGATCGGTAAACTGTGTAGCTGACCCTTTCTTGCCATCGCCCCACGACAATACTGAATAATGGTGCATGGCTAGCCCTTCCATCATGCTGCCTGGAATATTTTTCATGAGCGTTTCCGTCCATGTGTAGTCGTTGTCACTAGCTCCCGACGCAATTCGGAAAATATGCTCCTTGCCCACGCGTGGATTCATGAACGTACTGTACTGCCGATAGATATTAGCGTAATAGTCGGGTTTCATGTTGCCGCCACAACCCCAGGCTTCGTTACCAACACCCCAATAACGCACATTCCAGGGTGCCTGACGACCGTTTTGCTGACGCAAGTTCGACATGGGACTGTCTTTCTCGAAATTGACATATTGCACCCATTCGGTCAGATCCTGCACCGTACCACTCCCAACATTGCCTGCCAGATATGGCTCCGTCCCCAACAACTCGCACATGTTAAGGAAATCGTGCGTACCAAAGCTGTTATTCTCCGTAACGCCACCCCACCAGGTGTTTACGATGGTTGGCCGTTTCGCTTTGGGACCAATGCCATCTTTCCAGTGGTAGGTGTCAGCGAAACAACCACCCGGCCAGCGAAGATTGGGAATCTTCATTTTCTTGAGCGCTTCAACCACATCCAGTCGAACCCCGTTTTTATTGGGAATCTTGGCGTTGCTTTCTCCAACATAAAAGCCGTCGTAAATACACCGGCCTAAGTGTTCGGCAAAGTGGCCATAGATATGGCGACTGATAACGTGCTTGCCTTCGCTGGCGTTAATTGTTACTTTATTCTGTGCCGTTGCGATCAGGCTGCTACCAGCAAAAAGGAGAGTCAGGAGTTGTTTTTTCATAGTGGAAGGTTGGGGGTTCTTGCTTGTCATTTCGACCGGGACGCGTAGTCGTCAGGAGAAATCTCAAGCTTGACTAATACGAAACTTGAGATTTCTCCTGACGACTACGCGTCCCGGTCGAAATGACAAAAAAAGCTACCGATAAGCAGCTTCGCTCCAGCGGAGTTCGTTTTTCAATTGGCGCAGATTGGTGTTACGATCAATTACTACGAGTTCAACACCGAAAATATCAGCAAAGTCTTCGATCTGATCTGTTGTCAGGTTTTGGCTATAGACCGTATGGTGGGCACCTCCCGCCAGAATCCAGGCCGCACAACCCGTTTGCATATCAGGCATTGGTTTCCAGATGGCGCGGGCTACGGGTAATTTCGGCAGGGCTTCGGGCACCTCTACTGCTTCTACTTCATTGACCAGCAGCCGGAAGCGGTTGCCCATGTCAATCAGCGAAACATTAATGGCTGGGCCCGCTGGCGCGTTAAATACCAATCGGACAGGGTCAGCTTTGCCACCGATGCCTAGCGGGTGAATTTCGCAAGTCGGTTTGCCAGCTGCAATTGACGGGCAAATTTCGAGCATGTGTGAACCCAGCACTAATGGATTCACCGGATCGAAATGATACGTGTAGTCTTCCATAAACGAGTTGCCTCCTTTCAGCCCAGCCGCCATTACTTTCATTGTGCGTACCATCGCTGATGTTTTCCAGTCGCCCTCACCACCGAACCCGTAGCCGTCGGCCATCAGGCGCTGGGACGGAATGCCCGGTAGTTGAGTCATGCCATGCAGATCTTCAAACGTATCGGTATAGGCCGTGAAGTTGCCATCTTTCAGGAAAGCCCGCATCCCGATTTCGATTTTGGCGGCATCGCGTAGCGAAGTATGTTGCGCTCCACCTTTGAGAAGCGAGGCCATCAGCGTGTAGCTGTCAGCATACTCAGTCACCAATTGGTCAATTTCAGCGTCGGTTACCTGATTAATAACCGCTACCAAATCACCAATACCGTGGGTATTTACCGACATGCCGAACGTCATTTCGGCGGCTACTTTATCGCCATCCGTTACGGCTACCTGCCGCATGTTATCGCCAAAACGAACCACTTTCATGGTTTTCAACTCGTAAGCTGCCACCGCAACCCGACTCCAGGATGCGATCTTTTCAATAACCGCCTGGTCCTGCCAGAATCCGACAACAATTTTGCGGTTCAGGCGCATCCGCGACATGATAAACCCAAACTCCCGATCGCCATGCGCCGACTGGTTGAGGTTCATAAAATCCATGTCGATGTCATTCCAGGGAATATCTCGATTGAACTGTGTATGCAGGTGAAGGAGTGGCTTTTTCAACACGGTTAATCCCCGAATCCACATTTTGGCGGGCGAGAACGTGTGCATCCAGGTAATGATACCGACGCAATTAGGGGCCACGTTCGCTTCCTGACAAATAGCGTAAATTTCGTCTGGCGTTTTGACAACTGGTTTAAAAACGACCCGAACAGGCACCTTTTCACCCAGGAAATTGGCAATGATTAATGAGTGAGCATCAACTTGTTTCAGGGTTTCTTCCCCGTATAAATGTTGGCTTCCGGTGACAAACCAGACTTCGAATTGTTTCAGATCGAGCATTGTAATTTTTGTTTTTTGTGGTGTCAGCTTCTTAAAGCTGACATGTGCGGTTTCTCAAAACCGTCTGAATAAATGTAAAACGCGGTTTTGAGAAACCGCTCAATGTCAGTTTTGAGAAACTGACACCACCGTGACAACTTAATGCCCTTCTACAAAGGCACCCAATTTCAAATACTTCTTATACAGTGCTTCGTATACGACCACTTTGTCGGACTGGGGCGTGTATTCGGCATCGAAACCGGACCCCATTGCGCGCTGGGCGGCTTCCATTGTGGGATGAACGCCAGCCGCTACCGCTGCACACATGGCCGCGCCCAGGGCACAAGCCTGATCGGCACTGGCTACCTGGATCGGCTTATTTAGTACATCAGCAAGGGTTTGCATCACAAAAGGCGATTTTTTTGCTACGCCCCCAATCGCAATTACTTTCTTGATCGGAACACCTTCTTCTAAAAAACGGTCGACAATGCTGCGTGAACCAAAGGCTGTTGCTTCTACCAGTGCTTTGAAAACTTTAGGTGCATCGGTACCCAGATTTAGTCCGGCA
The DNA here is from genome assembly GCF_009754945.1 of Spirosoma arboris. GTDB lineage: Bacteria > Bacteroidota > Bacteroidia > Cytophagales > Spirosomataceae > Spirosoma > Spirosoma arboris. The sequence continues at coordinate 634,096 of NZ_WPIN01000001.1, read as the reverse complement.
ATGGCTGCCTTAAGTGTGTGGTTAGCGTCGGGGGTCCGGCGGCCATTAATCCAGTCGAGCGCAATCACATCGTTTTCCGTAACGGGCAACTTGGCGGCCTGCGTTGATAAATGTGGGATGAGTTGTTGGCTTAACGTATCGGCGGCATCCTGACCCAGCAACTCACGCACGGGACCCGTAATCAAGCGGGCGAACCAGGCATACACATCGCCGAACGCCGATTGACCAGCTTCAAGACCGAGCATTCCCGGCGCAACGGACCCATCCACTTGCCCACAAATCCCCCGGATGAGCCGATGTCCAATTTCTTCGTTGGGCGCCATCAGGATGTCGCAGGTCGAGGTGCCGATGATCCGCACAAAGGCATAGGGTTCAATCTCCGCACCAATTGCACCCATGTGCGCATCGAAAGCACCAACGCCGATCACAACGTTGGTTGAAAGCCCCAGTTTCTCCGCCCATTCTGGGGAGAGATGCCCCATTGATTGGTCAGAAGTATAAGTGTCTGTGAATAACCGGTCCCGTAATCCGCTAAGTAATGGGTCAAGTTTGGTTAGAAACTCATCAGATGGTAAGCCGTCGAACTCGCTATGCCAGAGGGCCTTGTGCCCAGCCGCGCAACGCGAACGTTTGAGTGTCAACGGATTGGCATTGCCCGTTAGAACTGCCGATATCCAGTCGCAATGTTCGATCCAGGAAAAGGCATGCTCTCGGATGGTTTCATCTACTCGTAAGGTTCGCAGCATTTTGGCCCAGAACCATTCTGAAGAATAAATACCGCCGACGTACTTGGTGTAATCCGTATCCCAATGATGCGCCAGGTTATTAATTTCCTCGGCTTCTGCGTTGGCGGTATGGTCTTTCCAGAGGATAAACATTCCACTCGGATTCTCGGCAAAATCAGGTCGTAGCGCTAACGGAAGGCCGGTTTCATCGACGGCGCAGGGGGTAGAGCCGGTCGTATCAATCGAAATACCGACGACTTGCTGGCGAACTTCAGCAGGAGCCTGGGCCAATGCACCAGTGATTGTAGCTGTTAACCCTTCGAGATAATCGAGCGGGTGTTGCCGAAACTGCGAGGTGGCCGGGTCGCAGTATAACCCTTTTTTCCAGCGCGTATATTCGTGAACGTGTGTTCCTACGGCTTCGCCCGTTTGTGCATTCACGACTAAGGCCCTGACCGAATCGCTACCAAAATCGACGCCGATAACGTATTGATTATTCATAGATAGAGTTACGCTGTATTGCTCAAAAACACAAGTTGAACAATAGTTTTAGGGGGTAGGAATCAGTGCATTATTAAATAGTGTATCTGTGACACAATATTACAGTACTTTTGTGTTATTTTCATGGAAAATGCAATTATTATTTGTTGCCATCGTCTAAAAGGCTCTAAATCCCCTGAAAGGAACTTTATTTATGAGTAATCAAAGTCTACTTCAGGGGATTTAGAGCCTTTTAGACCGTTTTTTAAAGAATCAGGAAAGCGTTAGTTCGGGGAAGAAACTAACGTAATCAGTAAGGTATTGCTGGTATTTCTCGGTGTTGAGTTTGTATAGCTTTCCCTTCTTGGTTACCGAATTTGTGTCTTTTTCTCCCGTATCGATCAGGAGTTCGGTCGACATAATTTTTCGACTGAAATTCCGGCGGTCAAGTTGGGTATTATAGATTACTTCGTACACTTTCTGAAGCTGCGGAATGGTGAACTTATCAGGCATGAGTTCAAATCCAATGGCATGTAAGGCTGCTTTGTAACGGAGTTGACGCAGTGCCTGTTCAACCATAGCGTTGTGGTCGAAAATCAGATCTGGTTTCTCAGCCAGGTTAATCCAATAGGCGTTGTGTGCTTTGATGGCGTTAATATCCTGCTCCTGAATGTTCACCAGCGCGTAATAAACCACAGAAATAGTTCGCTCAACAGGGTCACGCTTTACGGCACCAAAGGTTTGTAATTGTTCGAGGTAATTGTTAGTCAAGCCCGTCAGGTCATATAGAATGCGTTGGGCAGCCGCTTCCAGATCTTCCTGTTCATTTAGAAATCCACCCATCAGCGACCACTTACCTCGTTCGGGATCAAAGTTTCTTTTGATGAGCAGTAATTTCAGTTCTTCTCCGTCGAAACCGAAAATGATACAATCTAAAGCAACGAGAATGCGATTCGGGTGTGTATAGTGAATCATAGGGCAACGGGTAGAGAATGCTTCAATGTAGGCCAAAAAATGACACCGAAGAAAAGCGGGTCGCTATTCCTAGGTAGTGCTGTTTTCCTGATTAAGCTGACAACCCAGGGAATTATACTACTGAGAGGTACTTTTTAGTTTTACACAGACCAGTTTGCATTGTATTTACCCCCGGTATTACTTCGACTCCTTGCCGCGCTGACTGATCCTTGGCAACCAGGCTGTTTGGCCCGAGAAAATAGTGGACAGCGTATAATGCTGGGCCTCTTTAGCCGTAAGTTGCTTTGACCAGCTTGCCCGTTGAGTGGTGCTGCCGCCTGGCCCGGCACTTCCATATTCAGCGTAGAGTACCGTCTTTTCGTTGTCAGCGTTATCCCAATTGTCCCAACCTACCGGCAAAATATGACTACCCATATTGGTGCGAATAAAGATTGTTTTTGCGTAAGGACGCCAGGGACGACCCAGATAGACTTTTTGAGCGGCTGGATCAGTAGTGAGTTTGCAGTCGAAGAAAACAAATCCATAGGATTGATACGCTGGCGTAGCAGCTGCGGTGATAAATGAATCCGATAAGCTTTTGATGGTGCAGGATTGAAAAACGGAGATCGATTTGCCGAAAATAAAATCAGTTGTGCCTTCGATGAAGCAGTTTTCGTAATACTGTCGACTTCCTTCGGCAGCTGCATATAGCGTGTCCTGATTGCCTAACAGGAGACAGTTTTTACACACAAACCGGTCGCCTTCAACATGGAGCGCAACTGCCTGCCCAACTCTGCCAGCCGTGTTGCGAATGGTTAGATTTTCCAGAATAATGTCGGGTGCATCCACTAGCACTGTATAGGAATTGTAGGTACTGTATTTGTCTTTTCCCGTCCAGTCTTTTCCTCCCGGATATGCCTTCCCCGAATAGTCGTCACCTGTAATAATCACCCCTTCTTTGCTCTCTCCTATTACGTGGATGCTGGGTTTCCAGGATGGAATCACAAGCTTCTCGGCATAAACACCGTTTTTGATGTAGAGCGTTACCCGTACCTGCATATGATCGCGGAAGCTGTTGACGGCTTCCTGAATAGTTTTGAAAGTGCCGCTTCCATCCTGAGCAACCGTAAACGACACTGGCAACGTAGGGGATAATATCGCCTGGCTCCACGCCTGAGTGGTGCAGATCAATAAGCAGCTAATAAGCAGAAGTTGTTTCATTTAACAGGAAATAGAAAGTTCAACAATTTTACCCTTATCGGCCCAAGGTTGGTGACTCATCACTATTTTGCCGCTTTAGGGAGGAGTAATCCATTCAGATATACCTCAACATTGGTGTATTGCTCGTCGAGCTTAAACTGGCTGGCGTCTGCAGAACTAGTTGGGTCCAGACCATGGCTGGCTTCCCATTGGTCGGGTATACCATCGGAGTCGGTGTCGATTGGGGCTGATTCCTGTTTTAGAACTACCCAACCGCCAACGTCCTTTTGGGAGTCGATAATACCTTTTTGCTGGGAGCCAAAGGAAGCTACTCCGGCGCGGACGTCGTTGGCAATACGGGTGTCTATTGCATCGCGTCGATAACTGGCACCCGCTCCTTTAAGCACTTGTTCGTAAGTCTGCTGCGCTGTTTGTTCGGCAATACTTTCGACTAAAAAGGGCTGTTTTGCGATGGTCGAGTCAGGATGTTCGCATTGCACGCCACCAGCCAGGTTATTCTTACTGACGATGCTATCGCCTACCACAAAATTGCCGGTTACGTAAAATTGGCCGTAGGGTTGTAACGGATTAATGATTCGACTCTGGAGCTTCGAAGGCGTTGCCGGGCCGGGTTTATAATAATTATTGACCAGATTATGGTTGCCTTTTTCACCCCCATAGGCGCTGTTGATGCCCCAATTGTAGATGACATTGTTTCGAAAATCGACGAGTTCTCGTTGCGGTTGCTTGTGGTAACGAGATCCGCAGAAACGTGGCGTTCGGCTATTCTGATGAGCAATCAGGTTGTGATGAAACGAAGCGCCCAAACCACCCCAAATACCGCCATACCCGTGTGCGCCTTTTTCGTGAACCGACTTGTTCAAACTCTCAGCGATCAGGCACCATTGCATGGTAAAGTTTTCATTGTCATAAAACGAGGCACACTCGTCCGTTGCCCAACTCATGGAACAGTGATCAATGATAATCCGCTTCTGACGGAGCCCCGTAATGGCATCGTCCTGCTGCTTTGCTTCATCGCCCAGCCGAAACCGCAGATACCGGATAATGACGTTGTTGGCTTCAATACTAAGGTTATAGTTTTTCAAACAAATGCCATCACCCGGTGCCGACTGACCGGCAATCGTCAGGTTACCTTGTCTGATAAGGATTTTCGATTGTAAGGCAATCGTGCCGGATACGGCAAAAACAATAATGCGTGGTCCTCGTGTAGTAACGGCTTCCCGAAAGCTTCCGGGGCCACTATCGTCCAGATTACGGACAATAAGCACCTGACCACCTCGTCCACCAGAGGTGTATTTGCCAAAGCCTTCGGCTCCCGGAAACGCAAGGGGTTTTGCGAACCCGGATTGACTTTGTACTCGAAACGAAATGAAACAGTTTGTTATGAAAATAATTAGCAAGACGGTATGCCTGGTGAATTGTCTGGGTGGTTTCATTCGTTTAGTAGTATGCTCTAGTTTTTAACGCAAAGGCGCAAAGAAATGACGCAAAGATCGCAAAGAGTATTTCGTTGCGTTCTTTGCGCCAGTCTTTTGCGCCTTTATGTTATTTTTTGATACTACACCAACGTAGCGTCAACCGAGATTTTGGTATTGAACAGCTTCGAAATTGGGCAATTCTTCTCAGCATGTTCGACTAGCTCCTGAAATTTCGCCTGATCAAGTCCCGGCACACTGGCTTTAACCACCAAATGCGAGCTACTAATACTGGCGCTGTCAGTATCGAGTGTTATAGTACACTGTGTATCAATCGAATCGGCGGTGAAGCCTGCGCCCTGTATATTAAAGGCTAATTGCATAGAAAAACAACCTGCGTGAGCTGCCCCAGCCAACTCTTCAGGATTTGTGCCCACGCCGTCGGCAAAACGGGTATTGAAGGAGAATTGCGATTGGTTAAGTACCGTGCTGGCGGTAGAAACGGTTCCTTTTCCATCTTTGCCTGAGCCTGCCCAGTGCGCGGAAGCATTCCGTTTGATTTGCATACTGAATTACTGTTATAAAGTGAATGAACGTGAATCCGAAGACATTGCTCTGTCTCTAGTTGACTAAGACAAAATGGGGATACTTTGTTTGAAAAGTCAAATCACGAAGGAAAAGCAACCTACTCATTCACTTATCTATTTATTTTTTGAGGGGAAGTACGAAACTACCGTTTCTAAATTTAACCGTTTTCGCGTCTTGCGAAGTCAGCGTTACCTCAAACTTGCCTTCGATCACGTTCGCAGCTGTATCGGCTCGGGTAACTTCTATCCATCCGCTATTAGATCCCTGTGCCCGGTACGAGGCAAAAACCGCATCGCCACCGACGATTAACCCATAATTGGCACCTGTAATTGGCGAAGGTGTGCAACTAGTCAACCAGTTTACATCGTATTTACCAATGGTTAACGGCACTTTCTCGAAACTAAGGTATTGAGTTGTGTTACAGGGGCCAATGCAATTATAGGGCGCTGCTTTTCTGGCTCCTTTTGGGTAAGGCAACTCGTTTGAAAGATAGATGTTAAACCTGTTCGTCGTGCACTGATCGCCTGCTACAAGAAATGCTCTACTGGCACTTCCACTGGCATACCAACTAGAATCATTCAGCAATGCGGTGGCATTCTTAGGGCCATTAACGCCATCTGGACTGATAGTCGAGTCGTTGTCTGACCGTGAACAGGCCCAGATGAATACCAACAAGCAAAGAAACTGTATTCCATTTTTCATGGTCATGGCAAGTAAGTTGCCTGATAGACCCTGAAATGACTATGCGGGTTGGAATAAGTTACCAACTTACTGTTTGACAAGCTGAATGGCGCAGCCACCACCTTTTGCCAGGTGAATGGGCAACCTTGTTTTACTGTTCACAGGTATCTTTTCAATTTTATAGGCCTCCGGATTTGCCTGCCAGTCGGCAGTAGCAGCATCGCGGTAGATGGTGGCTTCGTACGTTTTGCCGGGTTCTAAGAAATCAAAGTCAATGGATATATCGCGGCTATTTTCGTCCGTAATCGCACCCACGAACCAGCTATCTTTTCCTTTGGTTTTGCGGGCAATAGTCAAATAATCACCCGGTTCTGCGCCTATAATTTTAGTATCGTCCCAGTCGACCGGTACGTCCCGAATAAACTGAAACGCATCCAGGTGTTTCTCATAGTTTTCTGGCAAATCGGCTGCCATTTGCAATGGACTGTAAAGCGTGATGTATAACGCTAACTGTTTCGCCAGCGTCGTACGAACGCGTGTTGTACGGGTACTGTCGAACTGGTTTAACTTAAACCGAAATAACCCTGGCGTGAAATCCATCGGGCCACCCAACATCCGGGTAAACGGCAGAATTGTGGTGTGTTCGGGCGTGATGCCGAGGGTGGGCGCGTTGTTGAATTCACTACCCCGCGCGGCTTCGCTTGCCATCCAGTTTGGGTAAGTTCGGTGTAGTCCGGTAGGGTGTGCCGATTCGTGGGAATCGATCATGATCTTGTACTGAGCGGCTTTTTCGGCCACTCGTTCGTAATGACCAACCATCCATTGGCCATCGTGGTGCTCACCTCGCGGAATGATCCGACCTACATAGCCCGTCTTTACTGTATTAATACCCTCTTTCACCATATACTGAAAAGCGGCATCCATCCGGCGCTCATAATTGGTTACAGAGCCGGACGTTTCGTGGTGCATAATGATCCGAACGCCCTTCGATTGTGCATAGGCAGTGAGTGAATCGAGGTTATAATCTGGATAAGGGGTTACGAAATCGAATACGTTCTCTTTCCAGTTGCCAAACCAATCCTCCCACCCTACGTTCCAACCTTCGACCAGCACGCCATCGAAGCCGTATTTAGCGGCAAAGTCGATGTACTTTTTCACGTTTTGCGTATTGGCTCCGTGTTTGCCACCCGCTTTTTCCCAGGTTGCTTTCCCGATGTGCATCTCCCACCACATGCCTACAAATTTCTGTGGTTTTATCCAGGACGGGTCGGCAATGGTCGAGGGTTCGTTCAGATTCAGAATCAGCTTGGAGGCCAGAATGTCGGTGGCTTTGTCGCTAACGATAATGGTTCGCCAGGGTGTTTGGGTGGGCGTTTGCAGATAGGCTTTGTTACCGACGGCATCAGGAACTAGTTGCGATGTAAGCGTCAACTTCTTCTTATCCACTTGCAGGTGCATGACCGGATAATTGAGTAAAGCTGCTTCGTAAATGCTGATATAAAGCCCGTCGCCGGTTTTGAACAGCAATGGCGTCTGGATGGCGTTGGGGCCAATGAGCGATTTCAAGGCCGTGTCTTTCTCTTTATTCGATGCGGTTACGGCATCGACTTCACTCAATCGGGTTGTATTGTAGAGATATTCGTTTGAATCGTAATCGCCAGGTTGCCAGAAGGTTTTATGGTCGGCAGCAAGTGCAAATTGCGTTTTTTCGTCGGCAACAACGAAATGTGTTAGAGCCGTTTGCTGCGGAAACTCGTAGCGGAAACCCACACCATCATTAAACACCCGAAACCGAACCAACACTTTAATTCCAGAGCTGCCTTTATCGGCCAGCGTAAGCGCCAGCTCTTTATAATTATTCCGAATCTGACTGACTTCGCCCCAGACAGGTTTCCAGGTTTCATCTTTGGCGGACGAATCTGCAGATGCAATCGTAAACTGGGTTAGCGATGCTTTCGGTTTGCTGAGTATAAATCCAACCCCCGATGGCTCAATGACCTTCTTGCCTTTGTACGAAACTTTATAGGTTACGCTGCCGGTTGGCGCATTATTGACCGAAAGGATGATGGCTTTATCGGGAGATGAAATTGAAATAGTCTGTTGAGCAAACAGAGAGGGGCATGAATAAAGCGCCCCAAAAGCGGCCAGTAAAAAACGGATTGGTAGCATCTTATCGGTTAGTAAACAAATGCGTATGAGACCGACAAGATAGCGTCTTTTTCAGACAGGATAAAACAGTGTTTTTTTTGTTTTCTGGCACGAGCATTCCCTCGTGCCAGAAAACAAGCTACTTCAGCAAATCAACTAAACTATCCACCATTACAGGCGCACCAATGTATAACGGTGTCCGCTGGTGCAGGCTATGTGGTTTAATATCAAGGATCGCCTGACGGCCCGAGGTAGCTAAACAACCTGCTTTTTCGGCCAGAAATGCTAAAGGGAAAGCCTCATAAAGCAGACGTAGTTTACCGTCTGGGCTTTTTCTTGTTGGCGGATACAGATAAATGCCCCCTTTGAGCAGATTACGATGAAAATCTGCCACTAATGAGCCAATATAACGGGCAGTGTACTGCTTCTTCCGGCAATCAGTCAGGTATTCCCGAACACCATCTTCATAACCGTCTACATTCCCATCATTGCAGGAATATATCTGACCTGTGCAGGGGCTATGAATGTCAGGATGTGACAGGATATATTCGCCCAGCGATGCATCGTACGTAAATCCATTGACGCTGTGGCCAGTGGTATACACCATGATAGTTGAGGAGCCATAAAGAATATAACCAGCCGCCACCTGCCGACGACCGCCCTGCAGAAAATCGTCTAACGTTGGCTCGGTGCCAATAGGCGTTACCCGCCGGTAAATGGAGAAAATAGTGCCAATCGATACATTCACGTCAATATTCGACGAGCCATCGAGCGGGTCCATTGCCACTACATATTTGCCGTGATTGTTACCCGTATAAATAATGTCTTCTTCTTCTTCCGAAATAATGGCGCAGGCTTCTCCACCGTTCGTTAGCGCCCGCTTGAAGCGAATATTGGCGATCATATCCAGTTTCTGCTGGCTTTCGCCCTGCACGTTCTGAATACCCATGCCACCCGTCAAATCGATCAGACCTGCCCGATTTACTTCACGATGGATGATTTTACCGGCCAGCGCAATGTCACGAAGGAGTTGTGATAGTTCACCTGTGGCATAAGGGAAGGCAGTTTGCCGGTGCATGATATACCGGTCGAGCGTTACCCCAACAGGTAAGGCCAGCGGGTGTGATGCTGTGATGTCGATTTGTTGTACGTCCATACGAATCGAAGAAGAATATAATGAATAGATAGTTTACAGATTAGATGGAGTTTTAAGTAGGTTTGGGCTTATTTGGACGTTTTATATAGGTTTATATAGAGGTAATTATATTTTCATTTTTGTCATGCTGACGAAGGAAGCATCTTAAGAATCCACAAGTCTGAAGATGCTTCCTTCGTCAGCATGACAAATTCTGAACTTCGACAGTTATAAAACAGGCTCCGATTCAGGAATGCCTAGATTAACAGGCTTCATGGTTGGAGTGAGTAAATGCATGACCAGCCAGGCCAGTAGATAGGCCGAGCCACACATCAGGAAGATAATGCCATAGCCACCCTGTGCATCACCCGCTTTCTTGTATGTATCCAGAATCCGACCAACGATCTCCGGAAAAATGATACCACCAATCGAACCCGCCATGCTACCAATGCCCACAATCGAGCTAACAGCCCGTTTTGGAAACATATCAGAAGCGGTGGTAAAGATGTTAGCACTCCAGGCCTGGTGAGCAGCCCCAGCCAATCCAATCAACGCTACAGCTCCCCAAATACCTGGCCCAAAACGAACAGCCATAACGGGTAGAACCAGAATAGCAAAGATGAACATCGCGGTTTTGCGGGCTCTCCAGACACTCCATCCCCGACTAATCAGAGCCGATGATAAATAGCCTCCACCGATACTGCCAATACTGACCAGCGTATACAGTACGGCCAGATACAGGTTCGGCTTTTTGGTGTCGAGGTGGAACGTAGTGGCGAAATAGTCCTGTAACCAGAACAGAAAAAACCACCAGATTGGGTCGGTCAGCATCTTGCCAAACACAAATGCCCAGGTCTGACGAACGCTCAGCAGTTTTGCCCAGGATACAGGTTTACCATGATCGGCGACATCGTCGGATGTGGTTTCGTTATCGCTGTGAATGTAGTCGAATTCCTCTTTCGAAAGTTTGGCCTGCCTGGCGGGAATTTCGTAGGTGAAGTGCCAGAAAATTAACCAGATAAAGCCGACGGCACCGGTGATGATGAATGCCATTTCCCAACCATAAACGCCCAGAATCCAGGGTACTAGAATTGGGGCAACTACTGCACCAATATTGGCCCCTGAGTTGAAAATCCCCGTTGCCAGCGCCCGTTCTTTCTTCGGAAACCATTCCGCTACGGTTTTGATAGCTGCAGGGAAGTTACCAGCTTCGCCCAAACCTAGTCCAATACGCGCAATGATAAAGCCAAACGTACTGGTTGCCAGGGCATGACCCATCGCTGCCAGACTCCAGAAAATAATGGAAATAGTATAGCCCATTTTGGTGCCGATGCGGTCTATAACACGCCCAAAAGCAAGTAAGCCAATGGCATAGGCTGCTGAAAAAACCTGTATAATACGGCTGAAATCCAGCTCCGACCAGTGGAATTCTTTTTCCAGCGCAGGTTTCAACAACCCAACTACTTGCCGGTCGAGATAGTTGATCGTAGTGGCAAAGAACAGTAGCGCTACGATAGTCCAGCGGTAGCTTCCCATAGGTTTATTCATGCGGGTTGTGGAATAAAAGGTGAAACAATCTGGACTAAAGCAGCCACGCGATCACGCAGAGCAGACGGATCAGAACTATCGCCGGAGAATAATTGAGAACCAATGCCTACTGCCGTAACACCTGCTTTGAACCAGGCTGTTAAGCTCTCGCTAGTTGGTTCGACACCTCCTGTTACCATCAGTTTCAAGGAAGGCATCGGGCCTTTGATGGCTTTAATGAAGCCCGGTCCAACCACGTTGCCCGGAAATACTTTCACCAGATCGGCACCCAGCAGGGTAGCCTGATAAATTTCGTTCAGCGTTGAACCCGCTGGCATCCAGGGGACGCCCTGAACCCGGCATACATCACCCACGGTGGGAGTTGTTACGGGCTGCACCACAAAGTCAGCACCGGCAGCTATGAATTTTTTGGCATCGTCGGCTGTCAGAATTGTACCGATGCCCAGCGCCATTTCGGAACAATTTTCACGAACGTAACTAGCTAATTGCGTGAAGACAGCCAGCGCCTTGTCGCCCCGGTTGGTAAACTCAAACACGCGCAGACCGCCATCGTAACAAGCTTGTACGATTGCCTGAGCGTGTTCGACATCAGGATGATAAAATACTGGTACAATCGGGTGATTGACAACCAGATTAAGGATTTCTTTTGGTGAGAATACGGGCATAGGTTATTTAGGTTAAAAAGATTGTGGTTTGTTGTCGTTTTGTTATATCGGCTACCGACTGACCTGTGGCGTCACCAAGTTCCTGCAACTTACCAAAAGCAGCGGCAGCAGCAAAATCAACAACTGCCTGCGGATCATGCTGATTGTAAAGTCCATAGATCAGTCCCGCCATGAAACAGTCGCCACTACCTACCCGGTCCACGACCGAATCAGTTACTAATTCGGATGAAACATACTGCTGACCGTCTGTATAAAGCGTTGTATAATACCGAAGGCCAGTCGGTGGTGTATCGAACCGGAACGTATTGGCCACGACTTTACAGCGTGGAAATTGTTTCTGAATTGCTTCCGACGTTGCCAGTGCATGGTCCAGGTAATCACTCTGTTGTCCTTTGGTATGGATAGCTTCATCGACCGGAATACCCAGCAAGGCATTGGCCGCCCAGATATTTCCCATCACAACATCGCAATACGCAACTATACCCGGCATGATGTCGGCAGGAGCCTTGCCATATTGCCATAGTCGTGCCCGGTGATTAAGATCGATCGATACGGTAATCCCTTTGGCAGAAGCCACAGCGACTAATTCCTGACAAGCTGCGGCAACATCGGCGCTTAATGCAGGACTAATAGCGCTGACATGTAGCCAACTCGTATCCTGCAAAACAGCATCCCAATCAACTTTACCAACCGCCAATTCCGAAAATGCCGAATGCGCCCGATCGTAAATTACACCCGCATTTTTGAGGTCGCTACCCTGCGGCAAGTAATAACTGCCAACACGTTGTCCAAATCGGACAATGCCCGATGGGTCAATCTCTTTATGAGCAACGTACCCAATAATGTCATCGGCTAATGAATTCTCAGGAAGAACCGTACTGTATTTTACGGGAACACCCCAATTGGCTAAGGCTGTGGCTACATTCAATTCTGCTCCACCCACAAATACAGGCATGGCCGTTTGCCGTATCCATTCGCCATTCGCGACTGGAGAAAACCGTAATAATAATTCGCCGAAGCAGCAGACTTTGGTCATAGTAAATTTCAATCAAACCGTCAACGACATGGGTTTATTGCTGAACCCGAAATAGGTTTTGGCGTTACCGTAACAGATGTTCTGCACAACCTGACCAGTCCAGTCCATATCGTCGGGAAGTTCACCGTTTTCGATGTCGTTGCCGAACATGTTGCACAGAATCCGACGGAAATATTCGTGACGTGGGTATGACAGGAACGAGCGCGAATCGGTCAACATGCCCACAAAACGGCTCAACAAGCCCATATTGGAAAGAGCATTGATTTGTCGCTCCATACCCTCTTTTTGATCTAAAAACCACCAACCCGATCCAAATTGTACTTTTCCTGCCACTGACCCATCGTTAAAATTACCAATCATAGTGGCGATTAGTTCGTTGTCATTCGGGTTAAGATTATACAAAATCGTCTTGGCCAGTTTGTCGGTTGTGTCCAGACGGTCGAGGAAACGGGCGAGGGCGCGTGCCTGTGCGAAATCGCCGATGCTGTCCCAGCCGGTGTCGGGACCAAGCTGCCGAAGCATCCGGCTGTTGTTGTTCCGAAGAGCGCCCAAGTGAAACTGCTGGGTCCAGCCTTTTTCCCAATCCATCTCAGCCAGATGCACTAGCATTGCCGATTTAAACTTTAATATCTCTAAATTCGATAGCTCGTCTCCCGAACGAATTTTGTCAAAAATGATACTTATCTCGGCATCGGTATAGTCTTCGGCGTAAATCTGTTCCAGACCGTGATCCGAAAGTTTGCAGCCCATTGCTGCAAAATAATCATGCCGCTGGCGAAGGGCTGCCAGAAAGTCGTTGAATGTCGTAATTGATACATTGCTGACAGTTTCCAGGCGGGCAACGTATAAATTGAATATTCCTGCATCTTCGACTGCCATTGCTTTATCGGGCCGGAAGGTTGGCAGGACACCAATCTCAAAACCTTCATCGGCTAATTTCTGGTGGTTTTCGAGCGAATCGACTGGATCGTCGGTTGTACAAACGGTTTCGACATTCATTCGGCGGAGCAGGTTCCGAACCGAAAAATCTGGCGACTGTAATTGTTCGGTACAGGCATCATAGATACGCCGGGCGCTTTTGCCATTAAGCGTTTCAGTAATCCCGAAATACCGCTGCAACTCCAGATGTGTCCAGTGGTAAAGCGGATTCCGAACCGTATAAGGTACAGTTTCTGCCCATTTCTGGAACTTGGCGAAATCGGACTGATTGCCTGTGCAATAGCTTTCGTTCACACCATTCGAGCGCATGGCCCGCCACTTGTAATGGTCGCCATAAAGCCAGATTTGCGTCAGGTTTTCGAACTGTTTATTCTCCGCAATCTGATCAGGCGGCAGGTGACAATGGTAGTCGATGATGGGCATCGGCTTGGCAAACTCGTGGTAAAGCTGCTGAGCTGTTTCGGTTTGCAACAAAAAATCGTCGTTTAGAAAGGGCTTTTTCATGGGTAAAGAGCGAAAGATTGAATGAGTGAAAGAGCGAAAAAAGTTGGAGAGCTAGGCACCACGTTGCTTGGATGGGACCAATTCGCTCTTTCACTCATTCGCCATTCACTCTTTATAACGAAACTCCCCGTTTCCAGGGAATGAAATCATCCTGACCGTGCCGGACGGCGGCTACTTCCAGATCACCATTAGCTACGCGAATAATGTGTTCCAGAATCCGCTCACCAGCCTGCTGAATGGTTTCCCCGCCATCAATGACGGTACCTGTATTTATATCAATGATATCGGGCATTCGGTTCGCTAAAGCCGTATTACTCGAAATTTTAATGACAGGTGTAATCGGGTTTCCAGTTGGCGTACCTAGTCCTGTTGTAAACAAAACGACCGTAGCGCCCGAAGCCACTTCTGCCGTTGTAGATTCGACGTCATTGCCGGGGGTACAAAGCAAATTCAGACCCGCTTTGCGGACAGGCTCAGGGTAGTCGAGCACCGCAACAACGGGCGAACTGCCGCCTTTTTTCGACGCTCCTGCCGATTTCATCGCATCAGTAATCAGTCCGTCGCGAATGTTTCCGGGCGACGGATTCATATCGAAACCCGAGCCTGCTTCTTTCGCCCGCTGAGCGTAAACATTCATCAATTCTCGGAACCGACTGGCGGTTTCGGCATCGACAGCACGGTCGCAAAGTTCCTGTTCAACTCCACATAATTCCGGGAACTCCGATAGGATGACCGTTCCACCCAGAGCAACTACAAGATCTGATGCATGACCCACGGCTGGATTGGCCGAAATACCTGAAAAACCATCTGATCCACCACATTCCAGTCCAATGACCAGTTTGCTAAGTGGAGCCGGTTGCCGAACTGCCGCATTGGCTTGCATGAGCCCGGCGAAGGTTTGCCGGAGCGCCTGACTAATCAGCGATTCTTCGGTGCCAACGGTCTGCTGTTCCAGCACAAACAACGGCTTGTCGAATTGCGGGCTCCGTTTCTGAATTTCTTCCTGCAACATGGTCACCTGAGCATTTTGGCAGCCCAGGCTCAGGACCGTAGCGCCAGCCACGTTCGGGTGGGTGATGTATCCGGCCAGCATCCCACACAGTGCCTGCGCATCTTGTCGGGTTCCTCCGCAACCACCATCGTGCATCAGGAATTTCACTCCATCAACGTTAGGGAATAGCTGAAACTGGCCACTAAGCGATTGTTCGGCGGTTTGTAAATCGGCCTGTAGGACTTCTTCAACGGTACGACCTGCCTGAACCAGGGCTTTCAGTTCCTGCGTTTGCCGTTGATACGTTTTCTTTCGACCATAGCCGAGATCATTGACCAAGGCTTCTTCAAGCACCTGTATATTCCGATTTTCGCAGAACACCAGCGGAATAACGAGCCAATAGTTAGCCGTTCCAACGCTTCCGTCGGAACGATGATACCCCATAAATGTCTGATTCGTCCACTGGTCAACAGCTGGCGGTGTCCATTGATAAGATGCCCCATGCAGATCATAACTGTTAGTTGCATGTTGCACATTGAACGTCGTCAGTCGGCCCCCTGCCGGAATGGCCTGCTTGGCTTTACCAACCAGTACACCGTACATCGTGATGGGATCGCCGGGAGCAAACGCATTAATCGCCAGCTTGTGTTTTGCTGGAATTGCCTCGGTCACCAGTATCGAGCTGCCTTCGTCCTGCACGCGTTCGCCCGGCTCTAAATCAGTAAGCGCGACCAGCACGGAGTCGTTAGGATGTATTTTTAAAACAGTCTGTTTCATTTATTTTGTTACGGTTTCAATATGATCGAAGTGAGCAGCTACCGTAGCCAATACATCGTTTTCAATCATCTGATTTAGATAACTGGCTACCGAATCGGCAAAACCCGGTAATTGACTTAAATCGTGATCCCAGAGCGTTGTATTCTGCAGCACTGTTTTGACTAATTCTTCCGGTGTCAGGCGTGCCCATACATCAGCGAAATAGCCAGCCTGAGCGTCCTGAATTGGGTATGTTTCACCTGCTCGTTCGCCATACCATACGCCATCTTGTTGCGATGTAGCCCGCATGAATAATAAATAAGCAGCAAAACCAAGCGTAATGTATCGGGGGGTTACATTTAATTGCTTGTAATAATGAAGCAAGGTTGGAATGTTGCGCATCTGCATTTTTGCAGAGTATTGCATCGTGATGGCCAGCCAACGGTGTTCGATGAACGGGTTTCTGAAACGATCAAGCACATGAAAACCAAATCGTTGGGCAATTTTCTCGTCAACCGTATACGGAATGCCCGGAATCAATTCGGCTAGCATCACACTACTCACGAATGCCGACAGGACTTCATCGTCCATCGCTTCCCGAACTGTTTCGAAGCCACTCAAATAAGCCAGTCCGCAACTCAGCGTATGTGTGCCGTTGAGCAAACGAAGTTTCAATTCGCGGAACTGGTCGATGTTGGGGCGGATGAAGATATTCTCGTCGGCCTTATGAAATGACAGTACATTTAGTACATGTTCATCACCTTCAATAGCCCACAATCGATACACTTCCGAAATAGTCAGTAGCTCATCTTCATAACCAAGTTGCTCACTGATAGCCTGATAGGTAGCAGCATCTGGACGGCCCGGTACAATCCGATCCACCAGCGAATTGCAACAGGTGTTGGCCGTTGTGAGCCAGTCGATAAAGGCCGCTTCCAGTGTATTTTGATGGGCTAGTTCGAGCAGAATGGCGGCTAACTTAGTGCCGTTATTTGGAATGAGTTCGGTAGGAACAATGACAAGTCCTTTCGTTGGGTCACCGTTAAAAGCCTGATAGCGAGCGTACAATACGGCGAGCAGTTTGCCTGGGAATGACTCAGGAGAAGACTGCCGAATATCGTCCTGAACCAGTTGAATACCGACTTCTGTCGTATTGGAAATCACAATGTGTAAATCGGGGCTGGTAGCAACACGTAGAATCTCATCCCACTGTTGTTTCGCCGACAATACGCGACTTATGGCCGAGCAAACCACATTTTCTTCAACCAGTTTCTTATTCTCCACACCCCGAATGCAGAGCGTATATAAATTATCCTGCCGGGCAAAGGCAGACATATCGCCCCCATCCGTCGATTTAACGACCACAATTCGTCCGTTAAAAATGCCCTGACGATTCGCTTTGTCAATCAAATAATCCGGTAGGCCACGCAACAGAACACCCGTCCCAAATTGTAATACCCGCTCGGGTAAATGCAGGAGTTGATCGGTTGGCAGGCTGACATCAGTGCTGGATTGAATCAGGGGAAGCGACTGGATGGATAAGCGATTCATAAGGACGGATGAAATAGATCAAAAATTGTCTTTTTTATGGAAACAGGGAAAGTCATCAACAGTAGTGGTTAGCAACTTGCCTTCCTAAGATTAACCAGGCTATTTGTTAATTAGAAACTTTTGGGGATATTTATTCACGCAAACGTTATCGGGAACGTTACCGAAAGCTACATATATTGCTTGAAAGCCTAAAAATGAGTAGTTGACCGGGTTTCTAAACTTATACCAATTACGTACAGATTAGTTGATACATTTTTGTACTTTACCAATACATTACTTTGGATGCGATTACAATAAAAGATATTGCGCGTGCCTTAAACCTATCAACCTCGACGGTCTCGCGGGCGTTGCGGGATAGTTATGAAATTAATCCTGAGACCAAACGGCTGGTAGTCGAATACGCAGCACGGTTCAATTACCGCCCAAATCCAATTGCCCTTAGTTTAAAGGAAAATCGAAGCCGGGTTATTGGGGTTATTGTACCTCAAATTGCCAATAATTATTTTTCACAGGTTATCAATGGAATTGACGCCGTTTCCTATAGCCGCGGGTATCAGGTTATCATTTTTCAAAGCCATGAGTCCTACGAGCGGGAACTATTAACGGTGCAACAGGCGGTTGCCCGAAAAGCAGATGGCTTACTTATTTCTCTGTCCGGTAGTACGTCGGATGTCTCCCATCTGCGCGATTTGCAGGAACGAAAACTACCCATTGTCCTATTCGACCGGGTCTCTAAAGACCTTGATTCGCTCTGCGTAACCGCCGATAATTTTACTGGTGCTTTTGCCGCTACTGAGCACCTGATTCAATCGGGCCGACGGCGCATCGCGCATTTAACGATTCCGTCCTACATCTCCATCACCCAGGAGCGGTTGGCGGGCTATCGGGCAGCCCTTGAGAAGTACGGATTACCTTACGACGAAAACCTGATACGGTATTCTGAATTTGGCCAGAACAATGTGGAACCCGTTGTCAACGATTTGTTGGACCAATCGCCGGATGCCTTCTTTGCCGCTGGCGACCGGTTGGCATTGGGTTGTCTGGCCGCTCTAAAAAAACGAAACGTGGCCATTCCTGAGGCTGTTTCGCTAATTGGCTTTACGAATACCCCCGTAGCCGATTTGCTGGCTCCCCCCATGAGCACAGTGGAACAGCCCGCGCTTGAAATTGGTCAGGTAGCCGCTGAGCAATTAATCGACCTGATTGAAGGTAAGCGAAAACTAGCCCAGCCTGGCATGATCAGGATTCCAACCCGAATGATTGTCCGAGAGTCGTCGCAGCCAGTTGGGAACATCCTACAAGTTTAGTTAGCCCAGACTCGTCGTAGAAACCGGAGCCAGTTGCCATGCATGACATTGGCAATATCCTCGTCGGTATATCCTCGTTGACGTAGTAAGTCGGGAATTTTCTGTAAGTCGGCGATGGTTTCCAGATCGTAGGGAGATTGCTCTTTTCCGAAGGCTCCGTCTAAATCCGAACCGATACCGATGTGAAGGGCGTTTCCGGCAAGCTGGCAAATATGATCTAAGTGATCAATCATCTTGGCCAGATTGCAGTTCATAGCTTCGGGGGTCGACTGGCCCCGTACCCAGCCCGGCACCATCATCCAGGCATCCAGTGCGCCCCCAATGACGGCATCGCGGGCAATAAGCTCACGCAGCTGTTCATCGCTAAACTGACGATTGTGATCGACTAAAGCCCGACAATTGTTATGACTTGCCCAAACCGGGCCCGTGAAAAAGTCGAGCGCTTCCCAGAAACTGTCGTCGCAAAGGTGAGTGGCATCCAGGATGATATTAAATCGCTGCATTTCCTGTAATAGCTCTCGTCCGGCCATGCCCATAAATCCTGTAGCATCAGTACCTTGCGCGTAACGACCCGGCCCATAGTGGGCAGGACCGATAGCCCGCAAGCCGTAGTTATAGGCCGTTTCTACGTAAGCAGGGGTTATAATCGAATCAGCCCCTTCCAGGCTCAGGATATAGCCCACGGGTTTTACGTCGTTGGGTGTACCATCATTCCAGAGCGCCAGATGTTTCTCCAGGCCTGCCAGATCGCGGATTTGCACCATCTCCCCGGCTGCTTCCATGGTTTTATACCAGATTTGCTGACCTTGCGTTTGTGCCCAGGCCTGTTCTGGCGATTGCCAGCCGGGTAGTGGATTATCGGGAGCAACAAAGCGGGCAATTTGCGTAGCGACCACCAAACCAATATTGCCTCGACGCAAATCGGGAAGCGATACGGTCCCCTTCGCCCGGTCTGGTTTATCGGTCATACCTAATTCGCGTTCGCGTAATCGCTCAACTGGCTGACGCAGGTCGCGGTTCCACTCCATCGCGTTCATACTTAAGTCGAGGTGGGCATCTACTGTAAACATGGGGTTGTCAATTTGGGGGATTTAATCCAGTTGAAACGTGACGCGAACTTAAGCAAAGCTCGTTATTTTGTGCAGGTAAAATTCTGTTGTATGCTGTCTAACGTTTTCCAGATAGCATGATCTGTTGGCTTTGGTGATGCTTCGACCAAAACGGCAGTTCGCTTTTGCTCCTTACAGTTTTTCACATGGATCTGGCAGTTCAAGGTTATAGCGCTTTGCCCCATGTAATCCAGCATCTTAATGGTACCGCTATACACATCAACTCCATCCGATGTTGTTTTTACTTTCTTAATCAGGGTAGTCGTCGGTACCGATTTACTTGCCAACATGGTCCGGTTCGCACTATTCTGCGCGATCAATCCAGTATAGTACGCTTTCAAATTCTCCTGTAAATCAGCAGCCGTGATCGCTGGTTTCCCTTCGAGCCACCACAGATAAGCGTACGACCAATAGTCTGCACTTGACCGTTTATCCCAACCAGGTGCAAAGCGGACTTCTTCAACACCTTTGTAGGGAATCTGGGGAGCAAACTCTATGGGAATCGAAAAACGCTCACTCGTCCAGCCAGTGGGTATTATGAGTGTATAAGGTGGTTTCCAGGTATGGAGATCAACTTTATTTGCTACACTCTGCCCGACTACATGCAGAGACAAAAGGCATAAGGCAATAACCAGTATATGTTTCATAGTTTCAGGAATAAAAATTCAACCTGGTAAATCTATGCTGGCATTTTCCGGCTACTGATCTTTTTAACGTTTGTTAAGTCTTTTTAACAAACGCAAATGAGCGATTAGTAAGCTTTCATGGAATTAAAGGTCCGTCTGGCTCTTTGTAAAACAGGGAATCTAATTTTGATAGCTCTCGATTTACTTGCTCATCATCTAATTCGTTTACCGCTCGATTTCTTAGTTTTTCAACCAGTTGGTTCTCGGGCAGATTTTCTGGATTGATTAAATGAATCGCTCGTTGAAGAATTTGGGCTGTTTGCGTTTTCCCTCTTTTCTTCAGGGCTTTTAGTGTCTCGAAACAGTCTACTCCCGAAGAATTAAAAAAGTACTGATTGAAACCGCCATTATCTACTTCTGCCACTAACTGTTCAATAGTAGCCTGAGGCTTCTGTTGGTAAAAATTGCTGGTTAGATTCGATTGGTCCTTGTTTTCTTTTGTGCAGCCAGCACTAAGGAAAATAAATAGCATCCCAAATGACATCCATTTTCCAGGCTCCATACGTTTCTACTGCCCTATTTATTTACCCAAGAAAAACCTCTTGTTATCCACTCTTTATACCGAAATTACTCGATCACGACTAACGGTCAGCCACTCGCCCGTGACGGTGCCACCTTCGATTGTATACCCACGTTCGTACAGCGCAACGGTTGGGCAAACGTGATTGGGTATACCATAAAATACATCGCCTACTTTATAGGAATGCCCCTCTCCTGCTTCCAGTACCAGATGTTCTTCACTCTGCCCGATAGCTTTTAAGTCGGGCGCATTCAGGAACGTGACCCGGCCGATTAAGTCACCCTCGGCTGCGACGGATTTATGCCCTAAATCGACACAGATTTTTGAGGAATCGGGTAATGAAATAACTCGTGCTACTACCAATGCGGCTGGAAGAAACGCCTGTTCGGGCAAAATAGTCTGGTAACCTTTATCCCAGTAAATAAACGTACCAGGGCTGCATTCGACATCTGGTCGTTTGGCATGAATCGGGAAAGTCGGGCTACCACCAATCACAATGACCGGCTTCGTGAATCCTCTAGCCGTCAGGGTTTCGCTTAACAGTTGCACCGGCCAAAAAGCGGCATCACACTCACTCGTCCGAATGGCCAGATTGGAATTACGAAGGTGCCCGTCATACGCGTGTAGCCCAACCGGTTGCACACCCGCCAGTTGATCAAGTTCGGTATAAAGCGTCAACACAGCTCCGCCCGGCGCAATGCCCGTTCGGTTCATCCCTACGTTCAGGTCAATATACACCGGCACAACCAGCCCAGCCGCCACGGCCAATTCCGAGAGCTCGCGGGCGGTGGTACTATTGTCTACCAGACAGGAAAAATGCGTTTCTGGATAGGCTTTCATTAACGCCAACAGGCGATGCATTTTGGCCTCATTGGGCTGATAAGCCAGCAACACATCAGGGGCACCAATCATAGCCAGCATTTCAGCTTCGGCAATGGTAGCGCACTTGAACTTCTGAATGCCCGCTTCCAGCAGCAACCGGGAAGCCTCCCGCGATTTGTTCGTTTTTACGTGTGGACGCAACCGGTTCACATCACCAATCGTGCTTTTTAGCAGGGCAATATTTTGTTTCACCCGGTCAGGATACAGCACCAACGCGGGCGTATCCAGTTGGGCAACGTCATCAATCGAATACCAGGGTGTTTGTTCCATCGGTCAGACAAGTTCAAATAAGGCTTCTACTTCAACCGGAATATTGTCGGGCAATGAACCCATACCCACCGCCGACCGTACACCGATGCCGTTATCCTGGCCCCAAACTGCGGCAAACAATTCGCTACAACCATTAATGACGTACGGATGACGACCAAAATCTGCCGTACAGTTCACCATGCCGAGCACTTTAATTACCCGCTTCACCCGGTCGAGACTGCCCAGATGGGTTTTAATGGTCGACAGGATGGTCAGGCCCACCTGACGAGCAGCCAGTTTTCCCTGTTCAATATCCATATCAGCGCCAATGCGACCAATAATCAGGCTTTTATCATCCTGAACGGGGCCATGTCCTGATATGTACAGGTATTTGCCGTCGATCAGATAGGGTTTATAAACTCCCAACGGCTGGGGAGCGGGTGGCAACGAAAGGCCGGTTTGCGCAAAGGCAGCTTCGGGCGATAAAGCGGAAATTTCCATACGAATTGGTAGTCAGTAATCCCTCTAGGCATAGGGTCTGCAAACTTAATCGAAACTCTGCGTCTGGTTGCTATATTGGCCCGTATTTACAAAACCATAGTTGGAAACAATCGCATGAAACAACGAATTGCTCACGTTGCCTTAGTCGTAGATGACTACGATGACGCCATCCGGTTTTATACACAAAAACTAAACTTCACCCTTATCGAAGACACGACCTTAAGCGAGACAAAACGCTGGGTATTAGTGGCTCCGCCTGGTTCGACGGAGTCTTGTTTACTATTGGCCAAAGCAGATAACGACGAACAACGAAGTCGGATTGGCAACCAGGCTGGTGGTCGTGTTTTTCTATTTTTGTTTACCGATGATTTCTGGCGCGACTACCACCAGATGCGGGCCAACGACGTTCAGTTTGTGCGATCCCCCGTCGAAGAAGCCTATGGAACGGTAGCGGTCTTTGCCGATTTATATGGGAATTTGTGGGATTTGCTGGAGCCGAAGAGTGTAGAATAATGGATCAGCCCACTGCTAAAACAGTGGGCTGATAACTAGTTAAACTGCATCTCCGGAATCGTCCCCTCTACGATCAATTTACCTTCTGTAGACCGCTTAACTTCATCGACTGTTACGCCAGGGGCGGTTTCCAGCAGCCTGAAGCCTCCTTCGGGTAAGACATCTAAAACCGCGAGTTCCGTCACGATTTTCTTAACACATTGTAAGCCAGTAAGCGGCAGGGTACAGGCTTTCAACAATTTCGATTGACCCGCCTTGTTCACGTGCTGCATTGCAACGATGATGTTTTTGGCCGACGCTACCAAGTCCATAGCCCCGCCCATCCCTTTCACCATTTTGCCAGGAATTTTCCAGTTGGCAATGTCGCCGTTTTCCGACACTTCCATAGCTCCCAGAATCGTAAGATCAACATGGCCACCCCGAATCATGGCAAAACTATCTGCCGAGCTAAAGAGCGACGAACCTGGCAGCATTGTAATGGTTTGTTTACCCGCATTTATGAGATCAGGGTCAACTTCATCTTCAGTCGGAAATGGCCCGATGCCCAGTAACCCGTTTTCGGATTGCAGTACTACGTTCATGCCTTCGGGAATGTAATTGGCGACCAGCGTCGGGATACCAATCCCCAGATTAACGTAATAGCCGTCACGTAATTCCTGCGCAATCCGGCGGGCAATTTGATGTTTGTCTAACATAATTGGTAAAAATTTGTCAGGGAGTGTCAGAAATGGATAGGCTTTTTATTTAAGCCTAATAGTTCGTTGCTCGATTCGCTTCTCGTAGTTATCACCCTGAAAAATCCGGTGGACGCAAATGCCCGGCGTATGAATCTGGTTTGGGTTGAGTTCACCCGCAGGTACCAGTTCTTCGACTTCAGCAATGGTGATGTTTCCTGCGGTTGCCATCATTGGGTTAAAATTGCGGGCGGTTCCTTTAAAAATCAGGTTGCCCGCGGTATCGCCTTTCCAGGCTTTCACCAGCGAGAAATCAGCTTTTAGCCAACTTTCCAGCAGGTACTGCTTTCCATCGAACACACGAACTTCTTTCCCTTCTGCCACTTCAGTACCTACGCCCGCCGGGGTAAAAAATGCAGGAATACCAGCTCCACCCGCCCGGATTCGTTCGGCCAGGGTACCTTGTGGTATTAGGTCAACAAGTAGTTCTCCCGACAGCAATTGTCGTTCAAACTCCTGATTTTCGCCTACGTAGGAGGAAATCATTTTACGAACCTGTCTCGTTTTCAAGAGCATGCCAATACCAAAATCATCGACACCCGCATTATTGGAAATGCAGGTCAGATTGTTCACGCCCGTTTTGAGTAAGGCCGCAATGCAATTTTCGGGAATGCCACACAGACCAAATCCTCCTACCATCAGCACAGCCCCATCGGGAATATCGGCGACAGCTGCATCGGCCCCAGCTACTACTTTGTTTATCATACACTTAAGTGTGTAAATCGACTTAAATTACCTTTATTGACGACACAATATAGCAAGGCAATCTTTTACAAGTTCCGTTCATTCCCCTTTTATAAAGTCCATTTGGTCAGTAGTTTAATTCTCTGTAGTTTTCCCTATGACTGCGCCTACAATTTCCAACCTTTTTCACCACCAAGCCTACAGATGAGGGAACGGGATTAGGACTCAGTTTAAGCTATGATATTGTGACTAAGGGACATGGGGTAACACTGACTGTAGAAAGCGTAGAGGGTGAATCCACTGAATTTGTCATCAATTTACCAGCGTAACTCTCTCTGAAAACCAGAAGCAGTTGCCATCAACTCCGAAAAATCAGCCAATTCGCTGGCGCGACTCCATTACGTCGTTCCTCTCAAAGTAGAATTGTGTTTATCCTGTTTTTTAGGTAAGGGTGCAAATTATCCTTTCCCAAAGCTGTTTTCTGCGCCCTGTGCGCTATATTTTGCGTCCGAATCGGCAACTCGAATTTTGCGTTTACGCTAACCAGACTCTATGCGCTTTACGATACTGATCCTTTTTATTCTCTCAATAGCCACTCGTGCAGTCGGGCAGGCACCCGTTCCCGACAGTTCGTTCGTGTTGGCTGCGAAAGATCAGGCGGTCCGTTCGTATGAGCGGACCATGTATAAGCAGGAGCATGTTTATGAAGGCAACGAGTACATTCCTCACGATCACCGGATAAAAATACACCCTTTTTTCCCCGTGGACAGTTTACAGCCGGGAACAATCGCCTACAATGGCGTGCAGTACCACGATGTACTGATGTTATATGACATTGTTCGTGATGAACTGGCCATTCAGCCGCCCGAAGGAGGTTATCGAGTTCGGTTAAACAATGACAAAATCAGCAACTTCTCGATCAAAAAACACCAGTTTGCCCGGCTTGTAGGCGACAGTGCATTGGGCTTACGTACAGGATTTTATGAGATTCTGTATAACGGAACGGTAAAGGTGTTGGCCCAGCGGGTAAAAACGGTACATGAAGATATTTCGAGCGGAACCTACAAAGCAGAGTATCTGGTGAAAGACCGCTTTTATATTCAGAAAGAAGGTGCTTACCACGAAGTAAAAACGAAAGGTTCTGTTCTTAGTCTGTTTCCAGATCAGGCAAAACCTTTGCGTAAGTACCTGCGTGCCAACAAGCTTAAATTCAACGAAGAACAACGCGAAGCGGCTATTACCCAGACAGCAAAACGTTATGAGGAATTAACGCATTAATTATGGTTCTACTCTACCGCACTACTTTCCTGATACTTATCCTGATTGGCATCAGGCCCTCCCTATTCGCGCAAACACCAGCCGACAAACCAATTCGGGGTACTTTCCAGAACATGCGTTTCGAGCAATTTGTCCAGGCCGTCGAAACGCAGACTCCCTACCGTTTCTTCTACAATACCGCAGATGTCGATAGCCTCGTCGTGGATATGAAGATTGAAAACCAGCCCTTGCGGACAGTGCTCCAGCAGCTTTTCAACGGAACGAAATACAGTTACGCCATTGATAAACAGAAGCGGGTTTATATCACGATTACCCGTCCCATTCGTACCGAACTGCCCATTGGATTCTTCCAACGGGGTGGTGGAATGACAGGATCTGACTCGACCTCCAACGCCTATCTGACCGAGAGCCAGAAAAAACTAGTCGAACCCGAAACGAAGGTGTATGAACTTGGAAAACGCACCAATCCCATCCGTCCGGGTCGCTCTACAGTTGCCGGTTTCGTTCGAAATGTAGCATCGGGTGAGCCCATTGTGGGAGCCGCTATTTACATTGATAATCCACGTATTGGCACTGTCTCCGACCAGTTTGGGTATTATTCGATCACACTTCCTCGCGGACGACATGAGCTTAAAATACGTAGCATCGGCCTTAAAGATACCCGTCGCCGGATTATCCTCTACTCCGATGACAAGTTCAATATTGAGATGGAAGATGACGTGATTGCCCTGAAGGAAGTCGTGATTGAGGCCGAGAAAGATAAAAACATATCGGGGCTTCAGATGGGGCAAGAACGGGTCGATATCAAAAGTATTAAACAAGTCCCCACCGCCTTAGGTGAAGCTGATCTACTCCGGGTTATTCAGACCCTTCCGGGCGTAAAAACCGTGGGCGAAAGCTCAACTGGCCTTAACGTACGCGGGGGCGCTACCGATCAGAACCTGATTTTGTACAACGACGCACCTATCTATAACTCATCGCACCTGTTCGGCTTTTTCTCCGCCTTCAATCCCGATATGATTAAAAGTGCCGAACTCTACAAAAGTGCCATTCCGTCACGGTTTGGGGGTCGCCTATCGTCGGTGCTGGATGTGCAGACGCGTGATGGCAACAAAAAGAAATTTGTCGGCTCTGGTGGGATTGGCTTATTAACAGGTCGGCTAACGGTCGAAGGCCCACTGATTAAAGAGAAAACATCGTTTATTGCTGGTATCCGTACCACGTATTCCGACTGGCTACTGAAGCAGGTACAAAATGCATCCTATCAGAAAAGTCAGGCGCAGTTTTACGACCTAAACCTGCACATTACGCACGAGATGAACGAACGGAATACGTTCTATCTAACGGGTTATATGAGTCAGGATAAATTCCGGCTCAACAGCGATACGTCATACCGCTATCAGAACCAGACCGCTACCCTGAAGTGGAAACACATCATCAACAATAAGTTATACAGCGTTTTTACGGGTAATTATAGCGGGTACAAATACAACGTGTCGAGCGACAAAAATCCGGTCAATGCCTATGATCTGGGCTTTTCCATCAACCAGACACAAGTAAAGGCTGATTTCAATTACTTTCCAACCAACCAGCACGCGGTTGATTTTGGCATTAGCTCAACCTACTACAAACTTTCGCCTGGTAACTTTCAACCCAAAGGAAGCGAATCCCTCATTCTGCCCGATGTGGTTCCTACTGAACAGGCGCTGGAAAGCGCGCTCTATATCGGTGACCGTTTCGACATAAATCCTCGCCTGTCGATTAGTGCCGGACTTCGGTATTCGTTCTACACCTATCTAGGGCCAGGTTCTGTGTATCAGTACGTACCGGGTCAGCCAAAAACGATCAATACCATTACAGATACACTAAGCTACGGCAACAATAAGTCAATCGTTAACTACGGTGGCCCTGAATACCGGCTGGCCATTCGGTATGGGTTGTCCAATACATCGTCGATAAAAGCCAGTTTCAACCGAACGAGACAATATATCCAGATGCTCTCGAACACCACGGTCATTTCACCAACCGATATCTGGAAATTGAGTGATCCGAACATTAAGCCGCAGATTGGTGATCAATACGCCATTGGTTTCTACAAAAATAACCGGAACAATACCATCGAAATGTCGGTGGAAGCGTATTACAAAACGATGCAGAACCGGCTGGATTATCGGAGTGGCGCTTCGCTGATTCTGAATCATCATATCGAAACCGACGTGGTCAATGCTGAAGGGCTGGCGTATGGAGCCGAATTCCTCATCAAAAAAATGACGGGCAAACTCAATGGCTGGCTGAGCTACACCTACTCACGAACGCTGTTACGAACGAACGATCAGCTTGGTAACGAGATCATTAATAAGGGAAGTTATTACCCAAGTAACTACGACAAACCGCACGACGTTACCATGATCGGCAACTACAAGCTTAACCGCCGGTTCAGTATATCGCTCAATTTCACCTATAGCACCGGGCGGCCCATTACATTGCCTATATCGAAATACGTAATCGACGGCTCGCTCCGGCTGTTGTATTCGGATCGGAATCAGTACCGAATTCCCGATTACTACCGTGCTGATTTAGCGATGAATATCGAAGGCAACCATAAGGTCAAGAAGCTGGCCCATAGTTCATGGACAATTGCAGTCTATAATCTGACAGGTCGTCATAACGCCTACTCGGTTTATTTCAAATCAGAGAATGGGCGTATTAACAGCTATCAATTGTCAATTTTCGGGAATCCGATTCCATCGGTCACGTATAATTTTAGATTTTAAGGGTATGACACAGAGCTGCACGGAGAAGACACAGAGATACACAGAGAATTCTTTAACCTCTTTTTCTCTGTGTATCTCTGTGTCTTCTCCGTGCAGCTCTGTGTCCCAATTTTTATGAAAAACTTTCCTATAAAATTCCTCGGCTGGTTAATGGTCTTGCTGGTTGGCGGTTGCGTTGACCCATATCGTCCGCCCGAAATTACGTCGCCTGCTAGCTATCTAGTAGTCAATGGCTTTTTTAATAGTGACCCAGGCACCACGACTACCATCCAGTTATCGCGCACCCAAAATCTGACCGATCCCAAGGCACCTACTGTCGAAACCAAGGCAGTGGTGACCATTGAAAGTGCTCATAAAGATGTCTATACGCTACAAGAGGGTACTGTCGGTTCGTATACGCTGACGGGTGTGACGCCCTCGGCCAATGAGACCTATCGACTCCATGTTAAAACGACGAAGGGGGCAGATTACTATTCGGACTATGTACCCGTTCTAACCACTCCGCCCATCGACAGTATCACCTATCATCCAGACAATGATGGGCTGCAAATCAATGTGAATACACACGACCCTAAAAACAATACGCGCTATTACCGGTGGGAATATGAGAGCACCTGGGAATATTTTTCTGATCAAAACTCGGCGTTTGAGCTAGTAAATAACAAGATTGTCAATCGCACGCAGAGCGTTTACCAGTGTTGGGGAAGTGAAAAGTCGTCAGATATTATCACTACGACAACAACGCGACTCAGCCAGGATGTTGTCAGCCAATTCCCGATAACCCATATTCCCAGCACATCTATTAAACTGGGGAGCAAATACAGCATTCTGATTCGACAGTTTGCTCTGACTCAGGACGGATATGACTACTATGACCAGTTGGCCAAAATAACGCAGAGTATCGGCTCAATTTTCGACCCGCAACCCTCTCAGATTACCGGCAACATCCACTCATCGGCCAATACGGGCGATATCGTGCTGGGTTTTTTCCGGGTCGGCACTGTCGAAAGCAAACGTATTTTCATTAGTAAAGCACAGCTACCTCCCTGGTATACCAACACAGGTTTAGGAACCTGCACAATCGATACGACAAAAGCTGGAGACGTGATTAAAGATCAACCGGGTGTCATCAATCTTTATATCCCAGGCTTATATCTAACTACAAGTCTACCCTGTATTGATTGCCGATTACGGGGAGGAGTATTGCAAAGACCTTCTTTCTGGCAGTAAAAGAGAGAACTGGATTCTATCGCATCCCAAATTAAGTAATGACAAAAAACGTATATATAAACGGAATTGTATGGGTGTTGTTCCTGCTAGTGGGTGGGTGCGTTGACCCGTATCGTCCGCCCGAAATTACCTCGCCTGCCAGTTATTTAGTGGTCAATGGATTCTTCAATAGTGCACCCGGAACTACCACCACCATCCAGTTATCGCGTACCCAAAATCTGGCCGACCCCAAAGTGCCTACGGCCGAAACCAAGGCTGTAGTTACTATCGAAAGTGCTCATAAAGATGTCTATACGTTAAAAGAAGGTGCCGTCGGTTCGTATACCCTGACCGGGGTAACTCCCTCAGCCAACGAAACGTATCGGCTCCATATCAAGACAACGACGGGAGCGGATTACTATTCAGATTACGTACCCGTTTTAACCACCCCACCCATCGATAGCGTTAGCTGGCACCCTGATAATGAAGGGTTACAGATCAACGTCAATACGCACGACTCCAAAAACAATACGCGCTATTATCGGTGGGAATACGATCAAACCTGGGAATATAATTCGGAGTATACGTCGGCATTTGAAATACTGAACAACAAGATTGTTGATCGCACAGTAAGTGTCTTTCGGTGCTGGGGTAGTGAAAACTCGTCCAATATCGTAACGGCAACCACATCGCGCCTTAGTCAGGACGTAGTCAGTCAGTTTCCGCTGGTTCATATTCCCAGTACGTCTATTAAACTTAGTGTCAGATACAGCATTTTGGTCCGCCAGTTTGCCCTAAGCCAGGACGGATACAACTATTATGAACAACTGGCCAAAATAACGCAGAGCATCGGGTCAATTTTCGATCCACAGCCTTCGCAAATCACGGGTAATATTCATTCGCAGACCGATGCCAACGATCTCGTACTGGGGTTCTTTCGGGTTGGAACCGTCGAAAGCAAGCGCATTTTCATTACCAAGTCGCAATTACCTCCCTGGTATCCAAATTCAGGGGTGGGGTCCTGCGATATCGATACGCTCGGTGGTGGGGATATATTACGAGATCGGCCAGGCATTATTGATCGTTACTCGCCGTTTCTGTACCTCACAACCCATGAAGACTGCCTCGATTGTCGGTTGCGGGGGGGCGTAATCAAAAAACCAGACTTTTGGGACTAAGACAATGATACGACTTATAACTGGCCATACAATGCACACAAAACAACAGTCCAGTCGTGTGACTCAACTGATTTTTCAGCCTCTAATCAGGTATTTCCTGGCTAGTCTGCTGCTGTTGCCCGGTCTATGCGTTTTCGGGCAGGCTACGGAATCGACGAATGCGCTGGTGCAGCCGTTTGATACCTACCGTCGGCAGGCGCTTCAGGAAAAACTATTTGTCCATACCGATCAGAGCTTTTATCTGATTGGCGAAAATCTGTGGTTTAAGCTTTATTACGTCGATGGCTCCTTCCATAAGCCACTCGATGTCAGCAAAGTGGCCTATTTGGAATTGCTCGATGCCGAGCAAAAGTCCGTTCTGCAAACCAAGGTATCGCTGACAACTAACGGCGGCAATGGTAGTCTGTTCCTACCAGCTTCTCTTCAGTCGGGCACGTATCGATTGCGTGCTTATACGAACTGGATGAAGAATTTTAGTGCCGACTTTTTCTTTGAAAAGAACCTGACTATTGTCAATCCATTTAAGCCCCTTGGCTTGCCATTGCTCAACGAAGTTGCGGAGTATGATATTCAGTTTTTTCCGGAAGGTGGCAACCTTGTACAGGGGCTTGCCAGTAAAGTAGCGTTTAAAGTAGCCGATGCATCGGGGCAGGGAAAGGCCGTTCGGGGATGGGTACTGAATGGGCAAAATGATACCCTTTCCCGCTTTACGTCCCACAAATTTGGGATAGGTTCGTTCATGGTTACGCCAACACAAGGCACAACTTTTCGGGTGCTGATCCGCGATGAAAAAGGCCGGACGTTTACTCGCCCTTTGCCTGCCATTCAGCCACAGGGATACACCATGCAGTTGACCGATGCGGGTGCAGATCAGCTAAAAATTACGGTTTCTACTAATGTCGATTCCCCGTCTACCGTCTATCTATTTGCCCATACCCGGCAGGCTATAAAAGCGGCCGAAATGCGGTCCATTCAGCGTGAAACAACCTTTCTGCTCGACAGGAAAGCACTGGGCGAAGGCATTTCACACCTAACGATTTTCAATGCGAATCGTCAGCCAGTTTGTGAACGATTGTACTTCAAGCGCCCAACCCAGCAGTTAACTCTTTCTCTGAAACCCGATCAGAATCAGTACGTCTCCCGTGCCAAGGTAAGCATCGACGCGTCGGTGCTGGCGCCGACTATGAAATCCAGTCAGGCTGCGCTATCGATGGCTGTGTACCGGATCGATTCCCTGGCTCCAGCCAGTTCAGGATCAATTCTGAGTTATTTATGGATGACTTCCGATTTGCAGGGCACGATCGAATCACCAGAGTACTATCTACAGTCCGAAACAGCCGAGATCGCGCAGGCGACCGACAATCTGATGCTGACGCATGGCTGGCGCCGGTTTCGCTGGAACGATGTGCTGTCAACATCATCACAACAAGCAGCTCAACAGCCGTTACTCCGGTTTATTCCTGAAGTCAACGGCCCTATTATACAGGGAACGGTAACTGACCCGGCATCAGGCAAGCCCATGCCAAACATACAGACGTACCTATCGACACCTGGAAAGCCCGTTCGCCTGTTTGTTTCCCACTCTGATTCGGCAGGCCGAATTAAATTTGAAATGCAGGATTTCTACGGACCCAAGACGGTCATTGTTCAAACAAATCCGGCGGATAGTCTTGCAAAACTGACCATAACTAGCCCCTTTGTCGATGCGCCCCCGGCTCCGAAGCTACCTGCTCTAACCATTACCGAATCGGAATCTGACCAATTGCTAAGCCGGAGTGTAGCCATGCAGGTGCAATCTACCTACTGGGGAGATCGAGCCCTTCAATATACCTACCCGACTGTTGACAGTGCCGCTTTTTACGGTCGCCCCAGCGAATCCTATCTGCTCGATGCCTACACGCGTTTCCCGCGCATGGAAGAGGTGCTGCGTGAGTATGTATTGGGGGTAATGCCTCGAAAACGCCAGGACCATTTCCGCCTGAACGTGCTAAACGGGCCCTACAGAACTATATTCGAAAACGCTCCCCTGGTAATGATGGATGGGGTGCCTGTGTTCGATATGGATAAAATCATTGAGTTCAGCCCATTGAAAATAAAGCAGTTAGATGTTATTACGAACTTCTATTACATGAGTCCGACCCTGTTCAATGGCATCATCAGTTTTATGACGTATAAAGGTGATCTGGCAGGTTTCCCTCTCGATACGCGTCTGGTGAAACTGGAATACGACGGGCTGCAACTGGAACGGCAGTTCTACTCACCCCGATACGACAGTGCCAAATTATTGGCTAGTCGCCTGCCCGACGCCCGCACACTCTTGTACTGGAATCCAAATCTGCAAACCAATGCCCAGGGCAAAGGCCATATTGAGTTTTACACATCAGATCAGCCCGGCACTTACCTTGTGGAAGTCAATGGCTTAACCAAAGACGGTGTTGCCGGAAGCCAGCAAGTACGGTTCGAAGTAAAAAATAGACCGGAGTAGAACCCTACCGTGCATGAAACACTCGTTTATCGCTGGTCTGTTGCTTGTTTTTCTGGCAGGCAACCTAGCCGATCTAAAGGCACAGCCTAAACTTTTAGTAACTAGCCAGACAGCCAAACCCTGGACGTATTGGTGGTGGATGGGGAGTGCTGTTAATGAAGCCGACATTACACATCAACTCGAACAGTTTGCACAGGCTGGCCTGGGAGGTGTTCATATCATTCCGATTTACGGGGTTAAAGGGTACGAAAACCAGTTTATTCCTTTTTTGAGCGATCGATGGCTAGCCGTTTTCGCCCATACCGTTCGCGAGGGAAAGCGGCTGGGTGTTGGGGTTGATCTGACAACCGGCACGGGCTGGCCATTTGGCGGCCCAGGGATAACTACGCCTACAGCCGCCAAGGTCTGGAAGGTGGAAAATGGAAAACTTATAACGGCTCTGACCAATCAGCAGGTGAAACGCCCCGCGCCGGGCGGTCAGGGATTGGTAGTCGATTATTTCAGTAAACAAGCCATTCAGTACTATCTGCAACGGTTCGATTCGACCCTGAATCGCTTACCCGAAAAACCACGCGCCGTTTATAACGACTCCTACGAAGTGTATGGAGCCAACTGGACCGATAATTTCCTGACCGAGTTTCGAACCCGACGGGGCTACGATCTCAACAGTCAGTTGGCGGCATTGCTGGATACATCCCAAACACCCGAAAGCATTCTCATTCATCAGGATTATCACCAGACACTCTCCGAGTTACTTCACGACGGCTTCGCGACAACCTGGGGCAATTGGGCCAGCAAAGCGGGTTATTTATCAAGAAATCAGGCACATGGCTCACCTGGAAACCTTCTCGATCTCTACGCTCAGGCCAGTATTCCAGAAACTGAATCTTTTGGTTCCAGTCGATTCCCGATTCCTGGTTTGCGTGTCGATGCCAATTATGAAGTTGATCGCTTTGGTACGCCCAATCCGTTGGCCATGAAATTTGCCTCGTCGGCAGCGCATCTATTGGGAAAACCGCTGATTAGTTCAGAAACCGGAACCTGGCTGGCAAACCATTTTCAGGTGTCGCTATCGCAGGTAAAACCGCAGGTCGATGAGCTGTTTTCGGCGGGTATCAACCATATTTTCTATCACGGCATCCCCTATTCTCCACAAGCCGAAGCTTGGCCCGGCTGGGTGTTTTATGCCTCAACAAACTACGGCCCCAGTTCTCATTTCTGGCCGCATCTGCCCCAACTGAATCAGTACATCGAACGATGCCAGTCGCGATTACAGACCAGCAAACCTGATAACGATGTGCTGGTTTACTTCCCTATCCACGATCTATGGGCAACGCGAGCTAAATCGGCGGGTGGCATTCATCAGCTAGAAGTCCATCATGTGGAGCAATGGCTACTCCCCCAACCTTTCGGGCAACTCTGTGAGCAGTTGACTCAGCATGGTTATTCGTTCGATTATGTTTCCGACGAATTGCTCAAGCGCCTGACAGTCACCAAACAGGGTGTTCGTAGTCCAGGCGGTGCAACGTATCAGGTTATACTCGTACCGCACAGCACGTATTTCCCCGAAACTACCCTCCGGCAACTGGAACGGCTGGCCCGGCTGGGTGCCCGCATTGTCTTTAACGGGCTACCACAACAGGCACCCGGTTTCCATAATCATAAGACCCGGTCAGCAGATGTTATCCAGCTTGGCAACGCTCTTAAGCAACTGAAAACTGTGACCGTGAGTACCGATGTATTCCATTCGTTGGCACAACTGGGTATTCGAGTGGAGCCGTGGGCAAGTGAAGGTCTATCGTTTATTCGCAAACAGCGGACGGGTCTTTCGAAGGGCACAACGCAGTATTTTATCACGAATTTAGGCAACCGATTTCATCAGAACTGGATTACACTCGCAGCAACAGGCCGTGTTAGCCGGTACAACCCACTCACGAATCAGACCGAAGTGTTGCCAGTTCGGACAGGCCAAAACGGTCGAAACGAGGTATTTTTACAGCTTGAGCCTGGTCAATCCTGTTTTCTGAATGCTAGTTCTGGAACACCTGTCTTTGCAGATGCAGCTACACAAAAACGGCTGGAAACCAGAGCAGAAGGTCAGCCTATCGAATTGAAAAATCCCTGGCAGATTCAGCTCCTAAACGGTCGCCCAGCCCTGACCGCCACAGCCACGTTACCAAGCCTGACATCCTGGACAAGTCTCTCCGATTCTGCCAGTTATTTTTCTGGTACGGCCCGCTACACCACAACCTTCGATTTACCGGCTGGCACCAACCCGTCGGCCTACAAGCTCGAGTTGGGCGACGTACGCGAAGTAGCTGATGTTCGGCTCAATGGTCAGCCAGTGGGCATAGCCTGGTGTATTCCCTTTCAATTACTTATTCCGGCCAGCTTACTAAAGCCAACTGGAAACAGGCTGGAAATCGACGTAACCAACTTATCAGCCAATTACATGCGACTCTATGATCGACAAAATCCCGGCTGGAAGAAATTTTACGATATCAACATCGTGGACATTCGTTATCGCCCGTTCGATGCGACGCGCTGGGAAGCCATGCCTTCCGGTTTGTTAGGGCCGATTAAGTTGACCAGGATGGAATAAGTGGTGTCGGTTACTAATAACCGACACTAGTAGGTTCTGAGAAACCTAAAATAGCAGATGTAAGCATCTGCCATTACAAAAGGGGACAGAAAAATCCTGTTTTATCCTGTAAATCCTGTCAAAAACTAATTCACTAATGCGTTATGCCAGACAGTATATTTAGAGGGTAAATGTCTCCTAATCCTATGAAACGATTTTTGCTTCCCTTGATCCTTCTGTCGGCTACTTTATTCATGGCCGCCAAACTAACAACCCAACTCGATCCTCCCGGTTCTGCCAGCGACTGGTCCGAATATTTAGGTGGTCCCGATCGCAACCATTACTCAACGCTTACGCAAATTGATACCACTAATGTAAGCCAGTTGAAAATGGCCTGGGAATACCATACGCTGGATTCGGGGCAGATTCAGTGCAATCCTATCATCAAAAGTGGCGTTCTGTATGGCATGACGGCAACTACACAGCCCTTTGCCGTCAATGCCGCTACGGGCGAGCAACTCTGGACACGAAAAGATACGACAACAGTACGGGCCTCTGCTCGTTCAGGCAGCACCAGCCGGGGAGTTACGTACTGGGAAAAGGGAACTGACAAGCGCATTTTATTTACCAATGGCGCCTGGCTTTACGCAATCGAAGCCGCAACCGGCAAGCCAGTCAACTCATTTGGCGATCAGGGACGCACTAGTCTGAAAGCGGGCTTAGGCCCAACGGCAAAAGACAAATCGGTTATCTCAAACACACCCGGCACGGTGTACGGCGACCTCATTATCATGCCAATGCGCCTTTCGGAAGGAGCTGACGCAGCCCTTGGTCATATTCAGGCGTTTAATATCCAGACCGGCAAACTAGCGTGGGTATTCCATACAATTCCTCAACCGGGCGAGTTTGGCTACGACACCTGGCCGAAGGATACCTACAAAAACACAGACGTAGGCGCTGCTAACAACTGGTCGGGGATGGCCGTAGATCGCCAACGAGGCATCGTATACGTACCAACTGGTTCGGCCGCGTTTGACTTTTATGGTGGTAATCGTCAGGGGCAGAATCTGTTTGCCAATTGTCTGCTGGCCCTCGACGCCAAAACAGGGAAACGGCTCTGGCATTTTCAACTCGTTCACCATGATATTCTGGATCGGGACGCCCCTGCCCCACCGAATTTAATTACAGTGACCCACAACGGAAAGCGTGTCGATGCTGTAGCGCAGGTCAGCAAACAGGGATATGTGTTTTTGTTTGATCGGGTAACGGGCAAACCCCTATTCCCAATCAAGGAAACGCCCATGCCAGCCTCTGATATTGAGGGCGAAAAGGCATGGCCTACCCAGCCCATTCCAACTAAACCAGCTCCCTATGCCCGGAATATATTGACCGAAGTAGACATCAGTCCACTGGCCGAAAATCGGGCGGAGTTACAGGCTACCTTACGCAAAAGCCGCTACCAGGGCGCATTTACACCGCTTAGCAAAGGAGGTACTATCATTTATCCGGGTCTGGATGGCGGTGCCGAATATGGGGGAGCCGCCGTAGATCCCGATGGCATTATGTACGTGAACAGCAATGAGATGGCCTGGTTGATTTCACTGAACAAGAAAATGTCCAGCGACCAGCTTGCTCAGCTTAGTCCCGGCCAGCGTGTATATACCACTACTTGCGCCCAATGTCACGGTGCTGAGCGAAAAGGCAATCCAGCCAGTGGTTTCCCATCGCTGGTCGATATAAACAAACGTCGAAACCGGGCTTTTGTTAACAATATCGTTTCGAACGGTAAAGGCATGATGCCTGCCTTTACCAGCCTGTCTGCCAAGCAGAAACAATCCCTATTGGCTTTTCTGTTCGGCGACGAAAGTCAGGAACCGGGCATGAACCACGATGCCGAACCAGGGCTTAGCAAGGCCGAGCAGGCAAAAACGAAGGTGCCTTACCAGATTTCTGGCTACAGCAAATTCCTGGATAAAAACGGCTATCCGGCGGTTCCTACTCCT
This sequence comes from Spirosoma arboris, assembly GCF_009754945.1. Lineage (GTDB taxonomy): Bacteria > Bacteroidota > Bacteroidia > Cytophagales > Spirosomataceae > Spirosoma > Spirosoma arboris. The sequence continues at coordinate 596,066 of NZ_WPIN01000001.1, read as the reverse complement.
TGGGGAACCCTGAACGCTATCAACCTGAACACGGGCGAATACGTCTGGAAAACGGTTCTGGGAAATTACCCGGAACTTAAGACCAAAGAACCTACAGGGTCAGAGAGTTACGGCGGACCAGTCATTACAGCTGGGGGTGTCCTCTTTATAGCGGGTACTAAAGATGGTTTATTCAAAGCTTATTCACGGAAAACGGGCAAGTTACTTTGGCAAACGAAACTCCCGGCAGCGGCTTTTGCCACACCCAGCACGTACGAAGTGAATGGCAAACAATACGTCGTTCTAGCCTGTGGTGGCACTAAGTTAGGAGCCGCCAAAGGAGATAGTTACGTCGCTTTTGCTTTGCCCTAATTTGCTTTATCAACATGAATCATCAGGCCATAGGCATCGACTTAGGCGGCACTCGGATTAAGGGCGTACTCATCGACGCACATACGGGCGAGGTTTTACAGAAACGAATCACCCCCACCAACGACGGGGAAACCAATAGCTGGAAATCGGTTATTGCTCAGACCGTGCAGGAACTGAAGGCCACAACGAAGGAACCCATTTTAGGGGTGGGATTAGCCGCACCGGGATTACCCAATACCAATAATTCAGCGATTGCCTGCATGCCCGGTCGGTTACCCGGTCTGGAAGGATTCGACTGGGCCGAGTTCCTAACTGAACGGGTCTGGGTACTGAACGACGCCCATGCCGCGCTTATGGCGGAGGCCCGTTTCGGTGCCGCCCGAACCGTTGCCAACGCGGCCATGCTCACGCTGGGTACGGGCGTAGGAGGTGGTCTGCTGGTTAACGGCCAGTTATACCAGGGCTTTTTTCAGATGGCTGGACACCTGGGTCATATGGCCGTAGATGCTGATAGCGACCAACTTGATGTAACGAATGCGCCCGGCAGTTTAGAGGATGCCATTGGCAATGTAACTGTCAGCCGACGGTCGTATGGCCGCTACAAAAGCACGCATGAATTGCTTGATGGGTATGTACAGGGGGAGCCACTGGCAACGCTCGTGTGGCTCACGTCTGTACGGCGGTTAGCCGTGGCGCTGGCGTCTATTGCCAATTCCTTTTCACCCGAATTGATTATACTCGGTGGAGGAATTACGCAGGCTGATGATGCCTTATTTACCCCCTTACAAACCTTCATGGATTTGTTTGAATGGCGGCCAGGCGGCAAAAAAACAACCATTTGCAAAGCTCATTTTGAAGACTGGGCCGGCGCCATCGGGGCCGCGGCTAGTTTTCAAAATTAATTGTTTCAAGTTCCAGATTCCAAGTTTACTGTATGGAACCTGAAACTTGAAACCTGAAACTTAAAACAATGAACTCATCACTCACCTCCCAATACATTCAAAAATCCAGAGCGATTCTGGATACCGTTGAACAACAATCCGAAGCCATTCAACAGGCAGCTCAGTGGTTTAGTCAGACAATTCTGGCCGGGCGAATGGTGCATCTGTTTGGTAGCGGCCACAGCCGTATTATGGTCGAGGAAATGTGGCCCCGCTATGGTTCTTTTCCGGGATTCAACCCCATTGTCGAACTATCGCTCTCCTTTCATAATCTAGTCGTGGGGGCAAATGGTCAACGACAGGCTATGTTTCTGGAAAATGTGCCGGGTCTGGCGCAACGCATTTTGCGAAACTATGATTTGTCGGAGCAGGATTCGGCTTTGGTGATTTCGTCCAGTGGCTGCAATGTCGTTCCCATCGAAATGGCTGAATTGTTTCAGGAACGGGGCGTTAAAGTTGTGGCCCTGATTACGAAACAGCATGCCGATAAGAGTATCAGCAAACGTGCCGACGGTAAAAAGCTAAGTGATTTTGCGGATTTAGTATTGGATACGGGTGCGTCTATGGGCGATGCGATGGTCGCGGTTCCGGGTCTGGATACGCCCGTTTCACCAGGTTCAACCGTGGGAGGAGCCGTTCTGGTGAATTGCATCAAGGCCGAAGTAGCGGGTTTATTGACCCAGGCAGGACAGCCACCTAAAGTACTTTCAGCAGCCAATGTTGTAGGCTCCGAACGGGCGGTATCTTTATTCGAAAGTGCGTACGATGAACACGCCCACCGACTGGCTAAACTCTACGAGCGAGTTGGTTTCCCGTCCTATGTTAGTGAACCAAAATGACTATCTATCGACGTCCAGCGCTTCAACTCTTAGGTTGGAGTCTTTTGATAACCGTCAGTCTCAATCATTTTATACTGAATCAGAATCCGTTTCTGGGTTCTGTCTGTATAGGCCTTTTATTGATAGCCGTTATCAGTCAACTCGTCCGTTTGCGAAAACATGGAACTGTTTACGTCGGTGTTTTTCTAATTTCTCTAGTACTGCTAACCGCTATTCTCCTCTATATTGATGGGCATATTTTCAGCCTTCCCAGGCGTTATTATAGCATTATATAATTCGATTCGCTGATTGTAATCACTTTATTCAGCCAACTACTCCGTATTCCCCTCACCCAGCCACAGCTTCTCCCGTTCCGAACACCACACTCAAATGTTCCTGATCGGGTTTGCGGCTAACGGTGAGTTTGCTGGCGATTAGGTAGACGATGAATGAGGCAATAAACGCGGGAAAAACCTCATGGACATCAGCTAAGGCTTCGTAATTGGGCCGAACGCCAAACCGCCAGATTATATTGACCAGGATGCCGGTTATCATGGAGGCCACTGCACCGAGATCAGTACCCCAACGAAAGTACAATCCACCAAAAATCGTCGGGAGGAAACTAGCTACATAAACCGATCCGGCAAAGGCCGATAACTCCACTACTCCCGCCGGAGGAAACAACGTGAAGTAATAAACGACAAGGCAATAGAGCAACATGACCAGCTTGGTACGGGGAATGATTCGCTCAGCAGGCATTGGCTTCCAAACATTCCAGATGTCTTTCACAAGCGTGGTACCAACGACCAGCGTTACGGAAGCCAAAGCCGCCATGCCAGCTGCAAAAAGCCCCATCAGGCAGATACCGCTAATGAGAGGACTATCGAATTTCTTGAGCATGAACCCCACTACTTCATCGGTATTCTTGACGAGGTAAGCTGCTTCTTCGGTCGTTACCATACCATGCACTAGTGCGCCAAGACCCATAACGCACACCAGCGAAACACCCATAAAAATAGGCGTCCAGGTCATGGCGAATTTCATGCCCTTCCGGTCTTTAACAGTATAAAACCGAATGAGCAACTTGGGTTCCGAGATCTGTTTCATCCCCACCGAAAGTCCGATCCCAGCAATGTACAGAAACGACGTCAACTGCCCGAAGGTAACCAGACCATTGCCGATGGGTGTTCCTTTTTTAGATACATGATCGACGTAGGCAATTTTAGCCATCAGCACATCGTACCCACCAACGTATACAAACGGCAGCGCCAGCATCAGAATAGCCACCGCGAACATCAGTATACCCTGCACGGCGTCGGTCCACATAATGCCATACATACCACCCGCCACGGTATAAAAGCAGGTAAAAAATAGCATAAAGGCCGCGCCGTAGGCGTAAGGCACATCAAGAACAGACTCGAGCAAATGGGCGATTCCTTTGGCGATACCCGTCATGTACCAGATCGTTGCGAACAAAATAATGAAGGCCGACAAGATCCGAATACTCCGGGAAAGTGGACTTTGATACCGAAGCTGAAAATAGTCGGGAACGGTGAACGACTTGAGCCGGATGCTTTGATTGCGCATTCGGGGGCCGAGAATCATCCACGAAATGACACAGAAAACGGCCCAGAAAAGCCCAACCCACGTCCACGATAATCCGTACCGAAACGATTCTCCCGCTTGGCCAATGTAGGTGTTGGTGCTAATGAACGTCGAGAAAAAAGCCAGCGAGACCACCCAGCCCGGTATTCTTCGGTTGGCCAGGTAGTATTCACCTACGGTTTTAGCCGCTTGCCGTTGGAGATACCAGCCGAGGGTGATAATCAGACCTAAGTAAACCACCATGCAAAGCAAAACGGTGGCGTGATTGGCGAAGTAGGTCATTGGTTAGGCTTTTTTTCGTCATCCTGCACATCTATTTTCATGAATTGCACAGCAATGGCATTCACGATCATGATGACCAAAATGGCCCAATACGGAAAGGCAGTTAAGAAATCCATAAATCAGAAAAGCTGTTTGAGATCGTTTTTGGTCACTTTGCCCATTGCATTGCGCGGTAGCTCAGCAATTATGCGATATTGACGGGGCACCTTATAGGGCGGCAATTGTGTCCGAATCCAGGTGTTCAGTTCGGCCAGATCAATCGGTTGGGCAGCTACCAAAACGGCGGCTACTGTTTCGCCCCATTCGTCGTCGGGAAGGGCAATAACGCCACAATCACCAACGGCCGGATGCGTCCGTAACACCTCTTCAATTTCAAGCGCCGATAATTTATAGCCTCCCGATTTGATGATATCGATGGAACTTCGACCAAGAATTTTATAGCTGCCTTCATCCACAACAGCTACGTCGCCCGTACGAAACCAGCCGTCATCGGTAAATGCATCGGCAGTAGCCTGAGAGCGTTGCCAATATTGGTGAAATACTGTTGGCCCTTTCACCTGAATTTCGCCCGGTTGTCCGTCCTCAACAGGCTGATTATTATCATCTACCAATCGAACCCCCACGCCTATCAGCGGTTGCCCGATATGCCCAGGAATCCGTTGTCCTCGGTATGAATTGCTGATAGCCATACCAATTTCGGTCATGCCATAGCGTTCGAGCAGTACCTGTCCACTAACCCGCTCCCAATTTTGCATGACCGTAACCGGTAGCGCAGCCGAACCAGAAACCATCAGTCGGAAAGTCTGCATAGTAGCCGTCAGCGCTTTCTGCTCCTGATCAGGCAGATTTTCCCAATACGCAATCAGCTTAAAATAAATAGTCGGAACGGCCATAAACAGGTTAATAGCCCCCTGTTGAAAAGCATCAAATACGCCAGCTGCCGAGAATTCGGGCAAAAACTCACAGCAGGCTCCCGCCCATAATGCACACCCAATTACGTTCACAATGCCATGAACGTGGTGCAGCGGCAGTACGCAAAGAATATGGTCCGTTGATTGCCATTCCCAGGCCGTAATGAGCGATGTTATTTGTGCATCCAGATTAGCGTGAGTGCTGACAACTCCTTTTGGCAAGCTGGTGGTGCCGCTTGTGTACAGAATCATCGCCTTCCGCTCAGGCTCAAGATCAGGCAACGTTCCAGGCAGGTATTCCTCGTCCTGTTCGAGTTCGATAAACTGGAGATTTTTGGCTTCGGCAAGGGGCCTGACAATGGAGGCATAGCGCGAAGAGGCTACGATTATCTCGGCTGCCGTATCGGTAATAACATAGTCGAGTGAAGCTGTTGGGTAGGTCAGACAAAGTGGTACGGCAATGCCACCGGCTCGCCAGATCCCCCACTGTACCCGGACATAGTCGAAACCCGGCGTAACCATAAACGCGACTCGCACCTCCGCTAAATCGGCCTTACCATTCAGCAATCGTTGAGCAAATTGGCTCGACTGATCCAGCAACTGGGTATAGGTATAGGATTGCCCATCAGAAATAATGGCCGTATTACTCAAATGAGCCTGGGCCTGCCGGACGAGGTTTAGCATGTAGCAAACAGGGTTTAGCCAGTAAAGATCAGTCGCTACTACTCCTACTATCTTTAGTTAGAATCTGGATTTGCTCGTTGCTTTTTTCGTTAAACACATAGGTCTGCCTAGCTCCCCTCTCCCGTTTTGGGAGAGGGGCCGGGGGTGAGGGGAAACGCCAAGCCGCTCCAATTTACCCTCACCCCAACCCCTCTCCCAAAACGGGAGAGGGGCTTAACTACCAGAAAAACGTCAAACTCAACCGGGCGAAAAACGGAGTGCCGGGTGTGAAGTGTATTTCCTCAACGGGAGCCGCTTCACCTTTTAATCGACTTTCGGTGTCGAACTGAGTTTCCTTCCAGCGGGTATTGAGTAAGTTCTGCACCGATAAACCGAGGGTGTAGTTTCGCTTAGCGTAGTTCGCTTGCATATCCGTCACGAAATAACCCTGGGCCACAACGGAGTTGTCTTCATTGGCCGGCCGATTCGCGATGTAGCGATACCGTAGCGAGCCGCTTAATCCATAGTGCGTTTGCAGCGATAAGCCACCTGTCGATGTAAATGTTGGCGCGAGAGGCAGATAATTCTGACCAGCCTCTGCATCAATCGATCGGGGTTTGGCTGTGTTCAGGTCCAGATCGGCGTACAGGGTTTTGGTAAGCTGGTATCGCACCGATAGATCCACACCCATTCGGCGTGACCGACCGCTGGGTTCTACGACGCCTTCATCACCCACATAGACAAACTCCTGTTGCAGCCACAAATACCAGGCAGCGGCATTTACGAGAAGTTTAGGAAATGGTTTGATAATAACGCCCAGGTCAGAGCCATAGGCAGCGGGCAAAATCTCCCGACCATTTTGGGCTGTTACAACCCGTGCATCGTTGGAGTGAAAACCCTTGCCCGTATTAAGGTAAAGCTGAACGCGCGGATTCAGGGTATAATACAAATTCAGCTTGGGCGATACGATAGCCTGCGTAGCGTGTTTGGTTGTTACGGGCACCGCCAGCAAATTTTCGTATTGGCTGCGAAAATAATCCACCCGAACACCCGCATTGACCATGAAGCGGGCCGAAACCTGAATTAGTTCATCCGCATAAAGTGCCGCGTTGATTTCGTTGATATTGCCAAATTGGATTGGGTTCAGCGTTTCAACGCGGTTTTTCGTATGTGACAATTCAGTATGGTGAGTGATGTCCTGCCGATACTGCGCGCCCAGGGTTGTTGTCCAGTGGGTTTTGCCGATGTTCGTTTCAGTGGAATAGCTGCCGGTGTAGCCGAATAGATTCCGGTGTTCTTTTTGCCGAATCTGATCGCCGTTGACGGTATCTTCCTTGAAAAATGTAAAATTGGAATACAGCTCAAAATTGTAATTACTGTAGAAAAACTGATTTTTGATCACATGATTCCGGGGCGTTACCGTTACAAGTTGAGCGTTAACATTTGTTCGGCTGGTTTCGCCCCCTTCAGTGGGATCAATGGAGCCGAAAAAATCCGTCAATCCGGAAGCTACAGCCCGATCAGGAATTTGTCCCGAGTGATTCCATTTACTCCAGAATGTCGAACCGGTTAAGGTTAAGTTCGTGTTGGCAGCTAAGTGCCCGTGGTATTTCCCGACAACGTTCAATCGTTTGAAATTCTGAGGATTATCGAAATACGAATTGGTATATGAATACTCCGATGCCAGATAAGCCGACTGATTTTTCGCCTTTCCCCGCTCGCCCAGCAAATCCAGTCCAGCCACTGCGCGGTAGGTATCGTACTGCCCGGCTTCCAGCTTAACAAACGAGCGATCAAGGGCTGTGCGTGTTCTGAAATCAACCCAACCGGCCGTCGTCAGGTTGCCTTTATCGGCGCGGTAAGGCCCTTTCTTGAAATCGACGCCTTCAATTAATTCGGGAATAACGAAATGTAAATCGGCATAGCCTTGCCCATGAGCATGCGAAACCATGTTGACCGGCATCCCATCGACTGTCAGGCGAATATCGGTGCCATGATCGAGGTCGAAGCCGCGTAGGAAAATCTGCTCGGCCTTGCCCCCACCCGCATGTTGACCAATAAACAAACCCGGCACCATCCGCAAAATCTCCTGCGAATTGGTAATCGGTCGGAGTTTAATATCCAGACTGCTAATCAGTTGCTGGTCGTGCGCCCGCTGCGACGATACAACAACTTCGCTCAACTCTACCGATGTCGCGGCCATAACGATGTTAACGGTTGTTGTCTGATCATCCAGCACTGTCGCGGCCACTATCTGCGTCTTAAAACCTACATGCGAGAGTTCAATTTTATAGGGAGATGCCACCAGACCATCGAATCGGTACTGCCCCAACTCATTGGTTATGGTCGCTTTACCAAGTCCCGTTAGCTGCACGGTAACGCCCGACAGCGGTAAATTAGTAGCCTGATCACACACTTTGCCAGCTATATGACCCAGGTGAGCATAAGCTTGCAGGCTTGCCAATAGAAAGAGCAGCGATAGAATTTTCGTCCACATACAGGTATGCAAAGATGGTCGAACTGGATTAAACTCTAGCCAATCAACGTGCGTTTTATAGGCTTAGAGCGTGAATTTCGGGTTCGTTTTCCGGGCAATTGCCACTAGTTTATCGCGTTGTCCAGCGTTCCCCAGAGCCAGTTCAATAGCCCCTGCCTCTTGTAATAATTCCGGGTCTTTACTGCCAGTACGCAAGGCTATCTGCATATGTTGCTGTGCATTTTTAAGATCATGCTGGTTAAAATAAACCCAGGCCAGCGCATGATTGACATCAATGTTTTTAGGCCGTTTTTTGTACTCAATCAATCCATAAATTTTTGCAGAATCTAACTGCCCCGCCTTTGTATAGAGTTTACAGAGTTCGAGGTCAACGGCATGACCAGAACGGGCATCCTCATCCAGCATTCTGGCTACTTCTGCGAATTTTTTCCGGGCTTTTTCCTGATTACCCTGTAGCGCGTAAATTTCTGCCATTTGCTCATGGAACGAAAATTCGGGCATGATCTTAGCCGCTTTTTCCAGAGTAACCAACGCCTTATCATATTCTTTTCGGGCTTTCTGAATCCGGGCCTGACCAGCCATCGCGAACGCATAACTGGGTCGCATCACCAGTATACCGTCGTACTGTTGTTCGGCATTATCCAGTTGACCGGTTGTTTCGTATAAATGCCCCAGGATGTTTTTACTCCAGCACTGGGGCTCTGAACCGGGCAAACCAGCCTGAACAGCCAGTTTCATGGCGGCAATCGAACTGGGGTAATTCCCGTAGATTTCGCGCAGGTACGAAGCCCGCGAATAGGACTCCAGTGAGGGTTTCAGCGCCTGCATTTTATCCGACATGGCAACGGCTTCTTCATAATTTCCCAATTCCACATTGGCATCGACCAGTACGCCATATACATACGCATTACTTGGGTTAATCTGCCGGGCTTTTTCGGCTAGTTCACGCGCTTCGGCAAACTGGTGCTGCGACATTTTTACGGATGCCTTAAATGTTGTAGCCTCAAAGTTTTTAGGGTCCATAGTCAACACGCCATCCAGAATTTTCAGGATAGCCGGGTAATAGTACGGGTGTTCTCCCGTAATCCGGGCTTCGGCCAGATAGATCACAGCCATCTGCAACCGAGGCTTTATATCGTTCGGTTCCTTCCTGATTTTCCCATTTAGTTCGGCAACCTTTTCTTTTGTCCGCTGCCACTCAATGGCCGAAGCTAATTCACCCCGACGTTCAAAAAGGGGTGGTATATCCATAGTAGACGTGGTTGTCGTTTCGGCTACTGTCTTCTTTTTGTCAGTACAACTGTTCAGTGTAAGCAGCGCCAGGGTTAATAAAGCGAGTAGGCCCATTACAGGGATGTGCTTGAACGTAGGTATTTGGTTTTTCATGACAAGTAAAGGGATTTGTGATTAGGTCTATTGTTGGATTCAGGTTCTGTGGATTTTACCCCCTAAAAAACAGAGGACTTACCATGCCCTTTAGGGGATAAAATCGACAGAATCTTAGCTTACACTTATTTAGTGACGTATTACTTTTATCGTTTTACGCTCTGTTGGGGTGACCGCCTGGAGGAAGTAAACACCGGGTAATTCACCCAACCGGACTACATGGCGCTCAAGGCTACCCGCTTCGCTAATCGTCTGCTGACCAATCAATTGGCCTTGACTATTCGATAGGCCAAGTCGAAGCGATTGCCCAACAGCTCCCGTTACTTCTACTGTAACCTCGTTGTTTGTGGTTGGATTACCCAGCAAACGAAGCGTCAACGGCTCCGTCTTTTCGGTCCCAATACGGGCACCACTACAACGATCGCGGAAATTGAAAGTGTAGGTCACTTCAGAACCGGGATCACCCACGTAACGAGCCTGTATTAGAATAGTACTACCATCTCTGCGCTTTTCACCCTCAATTTGCCGATTGATGTTGGTACTCCAACCACCGTTAACGGCACCCGCAGCCTGATATTCAACAGTTCGATTAGGATCACCCCCAACACGAGCGAAGACCATACCACCTGTGAGACAGTCGTAATTCTGTACGGTTACCGACAGTGGTTTCGCCGTATTTTGATCTGGCCCTACATACCCTCGTCCAATAAATCCGCGCCAGGGGTCCTGAACAAATGGGAAACCTGCTTTCAGCGTTGTGTCATTCTTGGTTACGCCAGCATTGAATCCTAATACTTTACCTAAACTGGCGGTAACCGGACTCGGACTCACACCAGGCGTAAAGTCATCGTACCACAATCCAATGGCGGCCAATACCACCCCACCTACTGCCTGCAACTCAATCGTAGTCACATCATCCTCTAACCGCCGACCATTTGGAAAACCATCCATGTTAGGAATAAACTGCAAGTTCGGATTGATATAGGTCGCATCGGTTAGGCCCAATACCGCAGCGCCTACCAAACCCAGCGAACTAAACTTAGGATCACTGCGAGGAGTAGCCGGAACCGCCATGTTCAACCGGAGCATGTCGCCCAGCGTTGGCAGGAAGTTATGAATGAAGGGTTTACCGGCTGCCAGTGGATTACCGGCTTTGCCCGTTGCCAGTTGATAAGGCTTTAGATTAGGCACGCCTGTGTAGAAAATGGGCAGCAAATCAACGGCTCGTGGGCTGGTAGCATTTGGAAGCAATACACTGCCAAAAGCGGCTTCGGCCAGAGCCGTACCATCTAAAGCCGCATTACCTTTCAGACTAAATAGGCCTGGCTGACCATTGCGGAAATCAAACGCGCCTAAGGACTTCGATTGAATCCGCAATGCCGACAAACCGGGAACGGCACTACCAAACTTGGAATCGTCCATATACAGAGCCAATTCGGGATTGGTAAAATATTGAGCAAACTGGAGATCATTTTTGTTATACGGTGTGAATGAGTTCCATTTGTCTTTCATGCCCACAGGAATGACCGCTTCATTGGTGAGGGGCATACCCAGGCGCGACACCTGAACCCAACCGCCATCATAGCCCACATCTCCCCCGTTGTAAATAGTTTTCAGCTGACGACGGCTAGAGGAAGCCCATACCCCAATTACATAATCAGGATCGAGAATATTGGCCGACTGTGCTACTGATTTACCATTTTTTTGAAGTGTCGATACGGGTACTTCGATCGCTATCGTATGACAATTGAAATGGTATAAGGCGTCACGTGCCTGCCCGGCAGGTCGGAAGCCACCAACATCGAATGCGCCCCCTAAATCGACAAAGAACGGATCGTCAATCGGGCCACAGAAAATTCGCTCACCTGTCGAAGCCGTAGTAATGGCTTTGGTTGCCAGTGCATTATACGAAGCTGCTCCCAGACCGACGGTCTTATCCTCAATAGAACGGGGACCAATGTTAGCGGGAGGCACGACTCCATTGCTGATAATCGTCGTCCAGCTTTGTCCACCATTGGTGCTGCGTTCGCAGGTGTAGGTCGTTTTTTGATTTTGCTTACCGAGTCGGATGTTGAAAAACGTAGTTGGATCTTCATTCATGATCGAGAATGTAAACCGATACGTAATATCGTCGCCGGGTGTAGCTACGTTGTTCTTGACGTGAATTTCGTACCGGATATTCTCCCCGAATGAATACCAGTTAGGGCCACCTGCCGGATCTTCAAATGGAATATAGTTCGCGATCAGGACAATCTTTTCCGCGTCTGTTGGACTCTTAAACGCATACACGTCCGTATTATCAGCGAGCGGATCGCTGGAAATTAGCGGGGCTTCGCGGTGCGATGAAGCTATCGACTGACGATATGGTATATACGTCAATACCATTGTCAGCAAAATGAGAAGTATCTTTTTCATGAGTATTGCTAGAAGGTTGACGTGATTAGAATTTGGTCACTTTGGTATAGTTAAGACCACGCCAGGGAGTTTGCACATAAGGGAAACTCGCTTTCAGGGTCGTGTCGTTCTTAGTTACACCAGCGCTAAACTTCAGCACATTCCCCAAATTGGGAGTCACAGGTGATTGGCCCGGTACAAAATCATCGTACCACAATCCAATGGCAGCCAGTACCACACCACCCACCGCCTGCAACTCAATCGTAGTCACATCATCCTCTAACCGCCGACCATTTGGAAAACCATCCATATTAGGAATAAACTGCAAGTTCGGATTGGTATAGGTCGCATCGGTTAGGCCTAGTACCGCGGCTCCTACCAAACCCAGCGAACTAAACTTAGCATCATTGCGAGGAGTAGCCGGAACCGCCATGTTCAACCGGAGCATATCGCCTAGGGTTGGCAGGAAGTTGTGAATGAAAGGTTTACCAGCTGCCAGTGGGCTACCGCCTTTGCCAGTTGCCAGTTGATAAGGCCGCATGTTAGGCACGCCTGTGTAGAAGATCGGCAGCAAATCAACGGCTCGAGGGCTGGTAGCATTTGGAAGCAATACACTGCCAAAAGCGGCTTCGGCCAGAGCCGTACCATCTAAAGCCGAGTTGCCTTTCAGGCTAAACAAACCCGGCTGACCATTGCGGAAATCAAATCCGCCTAATGATTTGGTCTGAATACGAAGCGCTTTCAACGACGGAACAGCCCCGCCGAACTTGGAATCGTCCATATACAGAGCCAGTTCAGGATTGGTAAAATACTGAGCAAACTGGAGATCGTTTCCGTTATAAGGCGTCAGCGTATTCCATTTATCTTTCATGCCTACAGGAATGACCGCTTCATTGGTGAGGGGCATACCCAGGCGCGACACCTGAACGTATTCGCCATCATAACCTACATCACCCCCATTATATAAAGTCTTAATCTTTTGACGGCTTGCCGATGCCCATACGCCAATCACAAAGTCAGGGTCGAGAATAGTCGACGCCTGAGAAACGCTCTTACCGTCTTTTTGCAATAGGTTGACAGGAATCTTCAAGGCAATCGTATGGACATTATAGCGAGCCAGTCCATCTTTGGACGGATTGACCGAATTGCCATCGGGCCGGAAATTACCCGCATCGAACGCGCCCGCCAGATCAACAAAGAACGGATCATCGGCAGGTCCGCAGAATACTTTCTCTCCCGACGATGCCGTTGCAATAGACTGTTCAATGAGGGTGTTGTACGAAGTACCTAACCCAAGTCCCGGTGTGTCGATCGAGCGTGGTCCAATGTTGTAGGCGGGCACCACGCCGTTACTCACAATAGCGGTAAACGGGCCACCATTTACGCTTTTTTCGCAAATGTAGGTGGTTTTCAGATTCTGCTTGCCGAGTCGAATGTTGAAAAACGTGCTTGGGTCTTCGTTGTTTCTGGTGAACGTAAACCGATAGGTAATATCATCGGATGCCGTATTCGCTTTGTTTTTGATGTGAATTTCATATCGAATTCGCTCACCAAACGTGTAGTAATTGGGGCCACCTTCGGGCAGCTGGAAGGGAATGTAATTGGCGATAATCGTGATCGTATTCGGATCGTCGGGACTTTTGAACGCATAAACATCCGTGTTATCAGCCAGTGGATCATTCGAGATCAACGGGGCTTCACGGTGACTGGACGCATAACCGCCAATCGCAAGCAGCAACAAGGCACCACTCAGGAATAAAATCCTAAGTCGGCCAGAGCACAAAGAAAACGTGCGCATAGCATGATTGTGTTTAAAGATGAAAAAATTGCACTAAAGAAAAAGGGTAAGGCAATAGCGCTCCATAACAAGAATTACTTGCTAAGGCGACTGAAAATCATGAAGGTGCGTTGAGAAAGCCGGCAATTAGGGCCGGAGAGAAGCGTACAATAATCGTATCCCTAGGCGATACGAGCAAGAAGAAACTACAGGAAATTCGGGAGACTAGCGTATATTTTTTTCATACTTCATTCAGAATGGTCAGGGGTTAGTTATGGAAATCAAACGTATATACTCCTAGGACGAGAAAATAGTTTTAGCAGGTTTGAAAAGATTTTCTAACATTAGCACGACGGTATATTCGCCAACCAGATCAAGTTATTTTTTCACGAATAAGCTGGTCAATTTTTCAAAAATAAAGAGTAAATAAAAGCTTGTTAAATAGGGAAGTTTAACCAGTTTTAAAGGCAATAAATAGACTTTAGCTTAACCGAAAAGTGTGCGATGTTGTAAACTGAATTTCTTTGCAGTCTTTGCGAATTTACCTTAGTGTTCGTTGCGGTTAATTTGAAAAGTTCAAACAGGCCTCCACCATAGTCAAGTAATCAAAATTAATGTCCATATAGACACTGGCAATTTAGAGTCTTAATTGTGGTCTCTGTGGACACTAGTTTTAATCTTCCTTTATATAGTAGCCTCTAGTTGCCGTACACTACGTTGCACTTTGGGTACTCGCTTACCAAGTGCACTGCGAAAACTCTGTGGTTGGGCAACAATACGGGCACCCGTCCAGGTAGACGCGATCACCATACCCGCTGCCACTAAAATAATATCCTTGATAATATATTGGGCAGCCAGAGAAGGGGCATGCAGTGGTCCAGGAAAGAGTTCGCCCGGAAAGATGACTAAAGGTGAAATAGCGCCAATCATTTGGGCGGCCATCAACCAAACTCCTACCCGAAGGAACCGACCACTAATAAAGCAAATTCCGATAATCGACTCTAAACCAGCAACAAAATCCATCGCACTCCGCCCCGACAGCACGCCAAACGTCAGAATAGTCGTTGTTCGCGTAGCTAAATCCTCAATAGGGCTGATACCAGGAAAAAACTTCAATAACCCAAATCCCAGAAAAATCAACCCTAAAGAAATCCGTAATAATGCGATACTATGCGCCACCAGCCAGCGGTTCATGGCTGTATCTAGTTGGTCGAAACGGTCAAAAAGGCTGATTACTGTTTTCATAGCGTTGAGTAGGGTGTGTCGAAGAAAAGGACCCCATATCTACATCTACGCACTTGAGCCCTAAAACAGATTTAGGAAATTTTTTCTAATGATATTATTATAATATGTTTTTAAGTTCTAAAACAAGTTGATACTGGCAAAAGCCCAACCCCGTTAAAACAGGCAGGAAAGCCCCCAAAGCTGCTTTCCCTCTAGAAATTCGATGAAATGATAGCCCTTTCTTCAGCGTATTTTCCCCTCTGGCTAGCTATATAAATAGGCCCGTAAAGTCCCAGTCAATTACAAAAAAATACGCCTGCACACCACTTTTTGAAATCCATCCAATAGCTCTCTTACGTTAGTATATGTAGAGCACGTCATCAATCAATGTTGTACTATGATTAAAAAACCGTTGGGCTCTTTTCTAGTCCACTGATACGGACTAGGTTAACTTTTCTTTCAATTACATTAACACAACACAGTTGATATACATGATGAGAATATATACTGAACAGTCAAATTAAATTTAGTAAAGACTGCTTACTAGTTAATATATTTTAAATCATGGAAAACAAGTCACAAGGCGATATCAAAGTCAAGCTTCTTACTGCAGCCTTGTATTTATTTAATCGTTTCGGTTTTGTTAATGTCCGACTTCAGCATATTGCCGACGAAGCCGGTGTTAGTGTTGGAAATCTGGCCTATCATTTCAAAACAAAAGATGCCCTGATTGAGACCGCCTATCAATCAATTCTACATACGCAGGAAAAATTGGTAACCGATTTGCACCACACTCCTCTCTTTAACACAATTGATGAATACATAAGAAGCACGTTTTATTTTCAACAGCAGTATAGTTTCTTTTTCACGGATACT
The DNA here is from genome assembly GCF_009754945.1 of Spirosoma arboris. GTDB lineage: Bacteria > Bacteroidota > Bacteroidia > Cytophagales > Spirosomataceae > Spirosoma > Spirosoma arboris. Next base: position 580,341 of record NZ_WPIN01000001.1, on the reverse strand, counting down.
CTGGAGCTTATTCGGGCATTTCCTTCCCTTAGACAGAAGCACCGAAAGCACCTCGACTGGAAAATTATGCAAATTGACTGGCTGCTGAAGGCTACTATATCCAGGGGTGCTTTACACGATCCAGCAGAGCCGGATTCCCTGGTTTTGTTAGCCCATCGGTACGTGATGATGACCGAAAGCTGGATGAATTTTGAGCGAATGCGGGGCATAGATGCCAGTAAGCTAGAGATAAAGAACTACCGACTTGCCCTGTGGTCGCTATTGAGCCCTTATTTTACTGTCAAAGGAATACAGGAATTTCAACTCCTTACGTCCACGACCAACATCGACTAGCCAATCTTCCTGCCAGTATTTCTACTTATGCTAACCTTCTCACTACCCGTTCTTTCGGTAGTACCAATAGGCTTATTCGTTTAAAGTAACGACAGCCTTCTTCGTAAATCCTTACCGAACTGTTACCGCTATTTATAGAAGATAAAGAAGATTATATTTGAATTAATGGGTTATTGAAAATTTTATTCTTCCTGGATACCCGTTAATAAAATCCGATAAATTATATTGAATTCCGTTCTAATCTATATCCTTTGGTGCTCTAACCAATTGAAACTGCACACCCCTAAACTAACTCGTATAAAACCCCAACTCAATTCATCAACAATGCGTTATTCTACTTACTCAGTCCTTGTTATGCTGCTGATCAATCTGAGCACAGCATTAGCACAGACAATCCCCTCGCCCAAGGAACATTTTGGTTTCGACATCGGCGACGATTATCAACTCGCGACCTATACCCAAACCGAAGCTTATGTAAAGAAAGTAGCTGCGGCTTCTGACCGAACAAAGCTGATGGATATTGGGCTGACCGAAGAAGGCCGTCATCAGTTCATGCTGATTGTCTCGTCGCCAGCCAATTTAAAAAATTTGGCTCGCTATCAGGAAATTTCCCAGAAAATGGCGCGCGCTGAAGGTCTCACCGACGAACAGGCCCACGCTATGGCCAACGAAGGCAAAGCCGTTGTCTGGATTGACGGTGGTTTGCACGCGACCGAAACCGTTGGTACGCATCAGCTCATTGAAACCATCTATCAATTGGTGAGCCGGAAAGACCCCGAAACCATGCGCATTCTGGACAATACCGTTATCCTGCTCACGCACGCCAATCCCGATGGTCAGGAGATCGTATCGAACTGGTACATGCGCGAGTCCAAACCCGAAAAACGGTCGTTGGATAACCTGCCTCGGCTGTATGAGAAATACGCTGGTCACGATAACAACCGCGATTTCTTCATTATGAATCTGAAGGAAACCCAAAATATCGGTCGGCAATTGTTTGTCGAGTGGTTTCCTCAGATCATGTATAATCACCACCAGGCCGGTCCAGCTGGGTCTGTGCTGGCAGGGCCTCCTTACCGCGACCCGTTCAACTACGTTTTCGACCCATTAATGGTGACGGGTATAGATGCCCTCGGCGCGGCCATGATCAACCGGATGAATGTAGAGAATAAGCCGGGCTATACACGCCTGGGTGGATCGGTTTTCTCAACCTGGTACAATGGCGGGTTGCGTACCACCACGCACTTCCACAACATGATTGGTCTGTTAACGGAAATCATCGGTAATCCAACGCCCGAAGAGGTTCCACTCGTGCCCAGCCGTCTGATTCCCAATGGAAATACACCATTTCCGGTTACCCCTCAGAAATGGCACTTTAAGCAGTCGATCGATTATTCGGTATCGCTGAATTATGCCGTTCTCAACTATGCTTCGCGCTATCGCGATGAATTGCTGTTCAATATCTATAAGATGGGCAAGAATTCCATCGAACGCGGCAGCAAGGATTACTGGGGGCTTTCGCCAAAGAAAATCGACGCGATCAATCAGGCGTTTCAGTCAGATACAAAGAAACCAACGTCGACTTCTGCAAACGCGGCTCTGGCGCAATACGGATTTATTCCTCGCGGAGGTGGTATGCCGATTAAATACTACGATACGATCATGAAGGCCCCTGTCCTGCGCGATCCTCGTGGTTTCATCATTCCGGCCAATCAACCTGATTTTGCTACGGCGGTTAAGTTTGTCAACGCGTTGATTCGTACGGGCATTCAGATTCAGCAGGCTACCGCCGATTTTACTGTGGCTGGCAAGAAGTACCCAGCCGGTTCGTACGTCGTGAAATCCGATCAGGCGTTCCGTCCGCACTTACTGGATATGTTTGAGCCACAGGATCACCCGAACGATTTCCAATATCCAGGTGGACCTCCCGTTCGGCCTTACGATGCCGCTGGCTGGACACTGGCTTACACCATGAATGTTCAGTTCGACCGTATTTTAGATGCTTTCGATGGTCCATTTAAGAAACTGCCCTATGGTGAACTTCAGTCGCCCGAAGGCCACGTAACAGGGACTGCTGGTGGCGGTTATCTGCTTAGCGCTAAGGCCAACAACTCATTCATTGCCGTAAATGATCTGCTGGCATCGGGTATCGATGTATTCCGTTTGCCAAATGGTGTGGGTGGAAAATCGACCGTAGAATCGGGTGCATTCTTTGTTCCGTCTTCGGCTAAGGCCAAGTCGATTCTGGACAAATCGGCTAAAGATTTAGGTATCGAAGTGACCGGTATTGCCAAAAAGCCAACCACTTCAATGACTAAAGTGTCGCCCATGCGGATTGCCTTGTGGGATACCTACGGCGGCTCAATGCCATCGGGTTGGGTGCGCTTCCTGATGGAGCAATACCACTTCCCAATGAAAGTGATTTATCCTGCCGATATCGATGCGGGTGATCTACGGAAGAAGTTTGATGTCATTATCTTCGTAACACGCGCTATTCCGCCAGCTACGGGTGCCGATAATGACATTTTCAGAGGTCTTGAGCGCGAGCCAAAAGAAGAATCGACACCGGCTGAATATCGTCCGTGGTTAGGCAAAATCACAGCTACCAAGTCGATCCCACAAATCAAAGCCTTCCTGGAATCCGGCGGATCGGTAGTAACGATTGGTACTAGTACCAACCTGGCCTATCATCTGAAATTACCAGTTAAAAACGCCCTTACCGAAATGACCGCTGCGGGTACGGAGCGCCCCTTACCGAACGAGAAATACTACATTCCTGGTAGTGTGTTACGCGTAAATCTGGACTCAACCCAACACGCCACTTGGGGTATGCCTACACTGACCGACGTGTATTTCGATGCTAGTCCAGTGTTCAAAATTGCTCCTGAAGCCATTGCCAAAGGCATTGTAACACCACTTGCCTGGTTTGAAACCAGCAAGCCGCTACGTAGTGGCTGGGCGTGGGGACAATCGTATTTACAGGATGGTGTAGCAGCCTTTATGGCACCCGTTGGATCGGGTAAATTCTACGCCTTCGGACCAGAAATCACCTTCCGGGCACAAGCACAAGGAACGTTTAAACTGCTCTTCAACCAGCTTTACGGCTCGGGCAAAAGTGGTTCGCAAGGCAGCGATGTCGTTAGCGAGTAATAGCCTCTCTTAAAGTAAAATTACACTTCTTCAACAACTAAAAATTAGTAATCGCGTCCAGTGTCACATTCAATTTAGATGTGATGCCGGGCGCGGTTTTCTTTTGGATAAAGCTACGTGCTGTGATCGTTCGCCATAGTATTCACTGATAATTCACAACACTTCCGGCAACTTTTCGATTATAACAAAAAATGATTGAAAAGCTTTTGTGCAACCAATTAGTTGCTTATATTTGCAACCGATTAGTTGCACAAATAACTCAGATGATCAATGAGACGGGATGTTTTTCAGGCTATTGCCGATCCGACAAGGCGGGCTATCCTATTACTAATTGCGGCTCAGGCAATGACACCCAACGCCCTTGCCGAACACTTTGATACCACTCGACAAGCGGTTTCCAAACATCTACGCATATTGACAGAATGCGAACTGGTGAAGCAGGATCATAATGGAAGAGAAATTTACTACCGACTTGAGGTAACTAAAATGAAAGAAATTGATAAGTGGCTCGACCAATTCAGGAAACTGTGGGAGAGTCGCTTCAATGAACTTGACAATGTATTATTAACCATTAAAAACGACAAAAAATGAGCACCAACTTAGCGTTTGATTTTTCTGTAAATAAGGAAAATAGCACAATCGAGGTAAAGCGAGAATTTGCCGCCGAACTCCCCTTAGTATGGGATGCTTACACAAAGAGCGAGATTCTCGATCAATGGTGGGCCCCGAAGCCCTGGAAAGCACGAACAAAAACAATGGACTTTAGAGAAGGCGGCCATTGGCATTACGCCATGGTAGGCCCAGAAGGTGAAGAGCATTGGGCCTGGGTTGATTACCAGCGTATTCAAACTCAAAAAAAATTCACAGGTCTCGACGCTTTTGTCGATGCAGAAGGCAATCTGAATAAGGATTTACCCCGGTCAACCTGGGAAGTAACGTTTTCAGACAAAGGACCTGTAACGCTTGTGGAACTTCACATTTCCTATGACGATTTGGCTCAACTTGAGGCAACCCTGCAAATGGGCTTTAAAGAAGGTCTGGCAATGGCTATGGAAGGCCTGGACGAATTGCTCCCTTCGTTGAAAAAATAAGCTAAAGTTGCTGAATGCTAAAGCGGTGCTTGATAAGTCATATCTGGGTGATATGACTTATCAAGCACCGCTTTAGCATTCAGCAAACTATTCACCATAACCAATGCCAAGAATAAACGTAAAAGATTAACGCTACTTTCTTAATTGATAATCAGCAATCTGTGCAATGCCCTCTTAAGATATATATGTGATGTTACCAGAGTGGACTGCAAAAGTGATGGACATAGTGTTTCTTTAGCCGATTATAAACTTACTATTAATGCATTGCTTGAACAGTCAAGCTGATTAAATGTTAATTTACCAGGCAATTCTACCATTCCATGACCGGTAAAAACTCGCTTACTAGTGAAGAGAATGCGCATAACCCAGCCAGATCTTACTCGTTCCTGGCTGGGGGTGGCGAAATGGGAGCCTTAACCAGGGCTCTTGACTGGTCGAAAACTGCCCTAAATACCCCTGATACCTGGCCACAAAGTCTGCGAACTACACTGAGTATTCTTCTCAACTCAAAGTTTCCCATGTTCCTGTTTTGGGGAGAACAGCACCTCTGCTTTTATAATGATGCCTATCGACCTAGTCTGGGTAATGAGGGGAAACATCCCTTAGCATTAGGGCAGCCTGGGGATCAGGTATGGCCCGAGATTTGGGACTTCATCAAGCCCTTAATCGATCAGGTACTTTCTGGTCAGGAAGCTACCTGGAGCGAAGACCAGCTTCTGCCTATTTACCGAAACGGGAGGCTTGAAGATGTCTATTGGACTTTTAGTTATAGCCCCGTCAGTGACGAATCTGGAAATCCTGCCGGCGTATTCGTAACCTGTACCGAGACGACCCAAAAAGTAAAAACCTTTGCCCAGCTCATCGAAAGTAAAACCCAGCTGGAGTTTGCCATTGAAGCGACTGAATTAGGTACATGGGATTTAAATCCGGTCACTGGAAAATTCATTGGTAACGATCGATTGAAAGAGTGGTTTGGTCTGCCTCCAGAGGCCGAAATACCCCTAACCTGGGCCATTGACGTCATTGCTGAGAAGGATCGGGAACGCGTTGCAACAGCTATTGAACGGGCACTGGAGTATAGCTCCGGTGGCCACTACGATATTGAGTACACCATCCTCAATCCAACTACCCAGCAGTCACGCATTGTAAGAGCCAAAGGAAAAGCATGGTTTCATGATGATCAGACATCGTACCGCTTCAATGGTACGCTTCAGGATATTACCGAGCAGGCCACAGCCCAAAGGAAGGTGGCGGAAAGTGAACTGCAATCACGCAGTTTGGTAGAACAATCACCAGTACGTACGGTGCTGTTAACTGGTGAGGAGATGATTATTACCCGAGCAAACGAGCCAGTCCTGAGAAGTTGGGGCAAAGATGCCTCTGTGATTGGCAGGCCCTTACTGGAAGTTCTACCCGAGATGCAGGGACAACCATTCCCGAAACTACTGGCCGACGTGTACGCAACTGGCAAACCTTACACAGCTTCTGATGCTCCGGTCACCTACATCCGGGATGGTTTGAAGGATGTCTCCTATTATGATTTAACCTATCAGCCCATGCAGACGACATCGGGAGTTATTTATGGTGTGTTATCAACCGCTGTAGATGTAACCGAGAAGGTGAAAGCTCGAATGAGGCTAGAGGAAAGTGAACGAAAACTGCGCAGCATCATTTTGCAATCGCCCGTGGCCATGAGTATTTCCAGGGGCGCATCTCACATTGTAGAGATTGCCAATGAGCGCATGTTTGAAATCTGGAACAGGAGTCCTGAAGCTATACTGAATAAACCCATCTTTGAGTCATTGCCAGAGGTAAAAGGACAGGGTTTTGAAGCGCTACTCCATCATGTATATACGACTGGCGAAATCTACCGTGCCAATGAGTTACCGGTAACCCTGTCCAGAAATGGTGAACTCAGGAAAATGTATCTCAATCTCGTGTGTGAAACGGTGCGGGAAGGGGATGGAACGATATATGGCCTTATGCAGGTAGCCATTGACGTAACTGAACAGGTAATAGCCCGTCAGCAGATTGAAGCCGCCGAATCCACCCTTCGGAATGCCATCGACCTCGCCGAATTAGGTACCTGGAGTTACGATATTGCCACTCGCAGAATGACCTATTCTCAACGGATGCTGGACTGGTATGGATTTGATAAACCGGTGGTACCAATTGAGGAGATGATTGACGCGTTTGATGTGCCGGATCAGGCACGTCACAAACGAATACCAGACCACTTCGTCTGGAACGACGAAGGCGTTGTTGACGATGAGCACGCCATTATCAATCACCGCACCGGCATACAATACATTATTCACTCTGTTGGTAAGCGGATCGAGAACGACGCTGGCATTGCAGTACGCATAGAGGGTACATCAAGAGACGTGACTTTGGAGCGAAACATGCAGCATATGCTGGAGAGGCAGGTGCAGGAGCGTACCGAAGAATTGGAAGCCATCAATGAAGAGCTAGCCGCTAATAACGAAGAACTAGCAGCTGCCAGTGAAGAAGTCGAGGAGGCAAACCGAGGGCTTGAAGAGGCCAATTTACATCTAACTCGTTCGAATCAAAACCTGGAGCAGTTTGCCTATATTGCTTCCCATGATTTGCAGGAACCCCTGCGCAAAATTCAACAGTTTGGCGATTTGCTCAGGAGACGCTATACCAATTCATCCGACGAGGAATTACTTTATCTGGAGCGGATGCAGTCAGCTGCCAGCCGGATGTCGCTGTTGATTAAGGACCTGCTCAGCTTCTCACGAATTTCAACCCGTCAGGTAGAACCTTATTCTGTAGCGCTTAACAATGTGATAGAGGAAGCGCAGGATAATTTGTCGGTCATTATTGAGGAGAGTAATGCGCACATCCAAGTCGGTATTTTACCCACCGTGCAGGGTGATAAGATCCAGTTAAGTCAACTCTTCCAGAACTTGCTCTCGAATGCGATTAAGTTTAGTCGAAGGGCTCAGGCCAGTGCACCAATGGTCCCTCAGATTATCATCCAGGCCAGCCAACTACGGACCGAAGATTTGCCAGCCAGTGTGAAGCCTACCCGGCAAACGCGGATGTACCATCACATTGAGGTAAAAGACAACGGGATTGGCTTCGATGAGAAATATACCGACCGTATCTTTCAGGTCTTCCAGCGTTTGCATAGTAAGAACGAGTTTGCTGGAACGGGAATAGGGCTGGCTATCTGTCATAAAGTAGCGGCCAATCATGGAGGAGCCATTACCGCCACTAGTCAGCCAGGGCAAGGGTCCACGTTTAGTGTATATCTACCAATCTGAAAGTCGGACAAATAAGCGATTATAGGTTTCCACTTGTATCTGGAGCAGTTCCGGATTATCCTGTCCGACCAGTCTATTTTCCTAATAGTACTTATTTTGTTTAAGCACTAGTTCAGTAGTGTTACTATAAGCCATACCGTTTAGTATCTTTTTGGAACTTACTATAGTATCCTGTACTAGCTGTTTTAGCTTTGTTTCAGTCTATAAGCAAGGTATGCCTCTCCAAACCAACCTATTCTACGAAGTCTTTCTCGTCGATGATGACGAAGAAGATGGCTATCTGTTACTAAATGCATTCCAATCGTATTCCGATCAGATCAATCTGCGCCAGTTTACTGATAGCGCCAGCCTACTCGCTTCGTTAGAAACAGCGCAGACTTTGCCTAGTCTATTACTTCTGGATATGCATATGCCCGGCATGAATGGCCTTGAGGTCCTGAGTTGGCTCAATCAGCATCAGTGGTACACTCGTATTCCTGTGGTGATCTGGTCGGGCTGGCTAGCCGAGGAGGAGACAAATCAATGTTATGAAGCCGGGGCCAGTTCTGTCATTCTAAAATCGACGGATTATGCTAGTTTACGGCGAACGATCACAAGTTTGTGTGACTATTGGTTTGGAGCAGTTCAGTTACCTAGCTCCGTCAGATCGTCCGGGCACTAAAGCCGTATGAATTGCTCACAGAAGCTGAGTCTGGAAAAGATGTACCCCCTTAGCTAAAAGCAACTAGTATACAAAAAGGGCTCCTTCACGTCTGAGGCTTTATCAGGCTTGTTCCGCTAATAAATCCTTGATCAATCGTAATGTCTTAAGGCTAGATTCATTGCCATTTTTGGCTCCGCGCATGGCCAGATTTATGCAGTTTCGGAGGGTTTTGGAGTTAGTCCAATGGGACGATTGCGATGTTGTTTGGGGTAGTTGTTGAGACCCGTAGAAATCAAGAAGTTCGCTGATGTCGCTCATAGTCGGTACTATAAATTTAAAAACTCATAGATTAAAACAGTAGCCTGGCTTCTAAACGGTAGGTGACGGTTACCACAAAAGCCCCTTCCTCACGGTCGGGGCTTTGTGCATAGGTTAGTACTCTTATGGCTTAGACTATTGGCTCCTATTTCTTAGATAACAGAAGTCTGATATGGTCACAAAAAAATGTTAACTATATGAGATCCAGCACTTGCGCATGATGTGCTAACAGATGAGTAATGAGGCAAGATGTAGTCATGAACATAGTGAAAGTAAATCATAGTTTATCATTGATCTAAAGGAGTAAACAACAGATTTACAGTTTTTTAGCTACCTCAAAATTCATGACAATTTTTCGCTCATTCATGCCATAAAATCGCAAGTTGGCAAGGTTTTGGCATTGTTTTCATGTATGAAAACTATACCCATGAGCGCTCCAAAAAACATCTATCTACTGAAAGAATATATCAAAACGTTGATCGCAACGGAGATAGTCTTTCCCGGTATTCTGCCCCGGCAGTGGGGTACGGCGTTTAGCCAGTCAGAACTAAACGCAATTTACTTTGGGCTAAAATTTGTCGTCAAAAAAGCTCATCCGCTTCGGGATATCAACATGATCAGTGCCTTTGAGTGGGTCGAAGAGTCGGAGCCACTAGGGCTGCACTGGTTCTTGAGCGACTACTGGCGCGAACTGGTATCCATTTTAAGACTCTACCCCGATTGGGCAGATAGCTATCTGACCAGCATGAATTAACTACGAATTTACTCCTGTGGATCAAGAGCAAAACGCAGTTTTGATAGGCTGACGTTTTGCTCTTGATCCGCACTATTCCTACATATGAGTAGGGATAACAGGTAGTACGATTTCCCCACTTATTGTTTGGTATAAACCTGAATTAGTTTGGTTCGGGTACTGATGCCTACTGCCACATACGTAGGCCTGGCCTGTAGCACATACCTCCCCGACCCCAGTAGCGCTTTGAACCGCTTAACCCAAGCCTCCACATCTTCGGGTTTGTAGTATTTCGTATTCCCAAATGCACTAATCGGATATAGTCGAAAAGCTTTCCGAAGCTGTTCAAAGGCAAGCGGTGTGATATTGTATTTCAGGCAGATCAACTGCTTGCTTAGGCACCCGGATGTCGATTTAGTTTTTGGCAGTTGATTAAACCGAGGTTTAAACCGAGCAAGGGCCTCCTGCTCCAGTCGATCCAGGTCGCTTGCTTCGCATGTATGAAAGCGAACCCGAACGAAGTTTATGCCCGCAACTCTATGCTCTAGTAGTCGGGACTGGAGATTTACCGTTTGTCCTATATAGACAATTTCGTGCGCGGCATCCATCAAATAATAGATACAGGGATGGGGCGTTACCAGCGCTACACTATCCAGAATCTGGCCTAAATCAAGGCACTTTTGAGGTGTTTTTTCGGTGATTTTCATGTATTAAATATAATACAAACAATACTTATATACAACAAAAAATACATATATTTTTTATCTTTGTTTTATGGCTGGAAGACGAGAAAAAAAGAGCAGTATTCAGGGAAAATGGCTCAAAGAAGCCTTAGCCGCACAAGACATGTCGGTCTACAGACTAGCAAAAGAATTGGGATATAGTAGGGAAAAATTTTACCGGCATATAGGCAATAAAACCTATTTGAGCAGTGAGTCACTGGCCGAAATAGCGGGCAAATTCCCGACTATGAATATGCGCTATGTACTTACAGGAGAAGGAGCTCCAATGATGGGGAAGTGAGTGAAGTAGTAAGTTATAAAGTAGTAAGTGGCTGTGGTATTAACAGGACTGACTCCGGCCACTTACTACTTTATAACTTACTACTCATTGCTTACAATTCAAACGTAATGCCCTGAGCCAAAGGCATGGTGGTACCGTAGTTGATCGTGTTGGTTTGGCGACGCATGTAGGCTTTCCAGGCGTCAGAGCCCGACTCCCGGCCACCACCGGTTTCTTTTTCGCCCCCAAATGCCCCGCCAATTTCAGCGCCTGATGTCCCAATGTTTACATTGGCAATCCCGCAATCAGATCCAGCCATCGACAGAAACCGTTCGGCTTCGCGCAGATTCAGGGTGAAAATAGCCGATGATAAGCCCTGTGGTACGCCATTCTGCTGAGAAATAGCGTCCTCTAACGTCGTGTATTTAAGCAGGTAAAGAATAGGGGCAAAGGTTTCTCGTTGCACAACTGGCCAGCTGTTTTTAGCTTCGGCAATACACGGGCGAACGTAACAGCCTGACTCAAAACCTAATCCGTCAATCACCCCTGGCTCAACCACAAATCGCCCACCTAATTCCCGTATCTCGTTAACGGTTACTAGATAACCATTGACTGCCTGCTGATCAATCACAGGTCCTACATGAAATGACTCATCGAGCGGATTGCCGATACGAAGTTGAGCATACGCTTTTTTAAGTCGGTTTTTCACATCGTCATAAATACTTTCCTGCACAATGATCCGGCGTGTTGTTGTGCAGCGTTGGCCAGCTGTACCTACCGCCCCAAACACGATGGCAGGAATCGCTAAATCCAGATCGGCGTGTTCCGAAACAATAATGGCATTGTTACCACCCAATTCGAGCAGGCTCTTGCCCAATCGACCAGCTACTGCTTCGGCTACAGCTTTACCCATACGTGTACTTCCCGTAGCCGACACCAACGCCACACGCGGGTCACGAGCCAGCCACTCACCGGCATCGTGCCCACCCGTAACCAGACACGACACCCCTTCGGGTACGTCGTTGTTACGCAGAACTTCGCCAATGATTTGCTGGCAGGCCAATGCCGTTAAGGGTGTTTTTTCGGATGGCTTCCAGATGCAAACATCCCCACAAACCCAGGCGATCATCGCATTCCAGGACCAAACCGCCACGGGAAAATTAAAAGCAGAAATAACTCCAACAATTCCCAGAGGGTGCCATTGTTCCAGCATTCGATGGGCAGGCCGTTCGGAGTGCATCGACAAGCCATAGAGCTGGCGCGATTGCCCAACGGCAAAATCGCAGATGTCAATAATTTCCTGCACTTCGCCTAAGCCTTCTTGAAGTGATTTGCCCATTTCGTAGCTCACCAGCGTGCCTAGTTCGCGTTTGTAGCGCCGAAACTGCTCCCCCATCTGCCGAACAATTTCACCCCGGCGCGGAGCCGGAACCAACCGCCATTCGGCAAAGGCTGTTTGCGCTGTTTCAACAACACGGTCATAATCGGCGCGGGTCGATACATGAACGCGGGCAATCAATTGCCCATCGGCTGGCGAATAAGAAGCAAGAGGTTGATGACTACTGGTTGTTTCGGTGGGCCAGAAGTTCTGCCCTGTGCTGGTACCCGGCTTAATGGGTTGAGTTGGCAGCGGAAGAATAGACTGCATAGATCCGTTTGTGGTTTGCTGAGACGCGGGCAAATCTACCCGCCTTTACCCAAACAATGTATATCAAACGGCAAACTTTTTACCGTCACGTCGGTTAAAACTGAACACTCAATTAATCGTACATACGATACAACGTTATGAAAATCAATCCATCTGTTGGCCTGTTTGCGTTGGGAATCGCGCTGGCCATTACCACCAGTTGGGCACAAACAACTCCCACCGGAACGGTTTCATCAACGACCTATCCACAAGGAGCCATTGCCCCCGACTCAATATCGTCAAAAGCCGCAGCACGCAACCAAAAACGAGCGATAAAGCAGTCACGACGAATGATGAATCAAAACGCCAGGGCTGGCAACAATAGCACAACCAACACCTCGCCCCAGGATGCCCGTTATCGGCAAAGTTCGACCAGCGATGGCACCACGATGAATAATAGTAATCTAACGAATTACAATACGAATAATGCGACCAATGCACCGACGGGTGTGGGCAGCAATCCGAACACACCAGGAACTACACCGAGTCAGTCCACTGGCCAGCAAACGACGAACACTGCTAATTCGAACGCTGGGGTTGAGGAAGCTATAAAGGGGGCTAAAATGACCGAAACGCCTGCTGTAAAAGCGGGAAGCACGGTTCGTAATACAAGCATTGGCGATTTTATGGCCTCATCGCCTAATTACAGTACACTTCAAAATACCCTTCAGTCGTCTGATCTCTTCGATATGTTTAAAGGCACTGGACCCTATACCCTATTTGCACCTACGAACAACGCGTTCAAAAAGTTACCTCCTGCCATACAGGCTGGTTTACTGGATGGCACCAATCGGGAAGCGGTAAAACAGTTGTTATCTTATCATGTCTTAACTGGTTCGTTAACGAGAGAAGATCTGATCCAGCAAATTAAAGCAGGCAATGGAAAAGCGAATCTTAAGACTGTTTCAGGAGGTACGCTTACGGCTTCACTTGATGCCGACGGGCAGATTTTCCTGACCGATGAGCAAGGCGGTACGGCCCATCTTGATCGTACTAATTATGGTCAGTCCAATGGAGTCGTTTATGGCCTGGACAACGTGCTTATGCCCAAAAGTGGCGTATCAGCTTTTCGATAAAAAAAGTGCTAAACGAGAACATAATTGCATTTACAAAGCATAAATACGTTATAGTTGTATAAAAATCGGTGCAAAGCATTTTGCACCGATTTTAGCGTATGATTTAATTTACTCACCAAAGACTATTTTTCGAATTTAATCCATGATCGTTGACGTATACCTGTCCGTTCATTTTTTAAAATTCTCTCTATATTTGACCAACTTAATACCTTCTGCGTGAAACGCCAGTCCTCTTTAGTGTCAGAAAGTGTTCTGATCGAAAAGCTTATCCAGCGCGATCAGCAGGCTTTTCAGTGGCTCTACGATCAGTATTCACCGGCTCTGTATGGTGTTGTGTTGCGCATCGTGCGCGATGATGAACAGGCCGCCGATCTCCTACAGGACATTTTTGTTAAAATCTGGAAAAATTTAGATGGATACGATTCCAGCAAGGGACGTTTGTTTACCTGGATGTTGAATGTTGCCCGCAATTCGGCTATCGATTCGTTGCGTGCCCGTAAAACTCAACCCTCCAATGCAATCCGAACTGATGAGGAGAACGTACATATTGTTGATCGGCAGCATAATACGGAACAACCGAATCCTGAGCATATCGGAATTAAGGATATAGTGGATCAGTTAAGACCTGAGCGCAAACAACTTATTGACCTGGTGTACTTCGGAGGGTACACTCACGAAGAAGCCGCCGAAAAATTAAATCTGCCCCTTGGAACGGTAAAAACCCGGGTAAGGGCTGCCTTACAGGAACTGAAACAACTATTTAAATAGTGAATGTAATTTATGAACGTCACGGAATACATAGCGTCTGGTATCTTAGAGTCTTACGTCATGGGCGCGGTGAGCGACCAGGAGCGACGCGAGGTCGAGTGCCTTTCGTCTATTTATCCTGATATAAAGCAAGAACTTGATCAGTTATCAGAAGCGCTTGAAAACTATGCCTTACTGCACAGCGTTGAACCACCTGCTTCTGTAAAAGACAAACTGCTCCAGCAACTTGATTTTGAGAAGCCCCAGGAAAAAGAACCAATTATTCGACCAATGCCGGTCGATATGACTACAAGCGATGCCACTACAGGATTAGCGTTTCGGACTACATGGGTGGTAGCGGCATCAATGGGCTTATTGTTATTGCTATTTTCCTTCTTTCTGTTATCGCAATTACGAACAAATCAGAAAACGCTGGCCGCAACCCGAACGACCAATGAAACGTTACAGTCGGAGATGCGTCAGCTACGCGATAATCAAAGCCAGGCCAATCAGGCATTGGCCATGTTGCGTCAGCCTGGTTTGCGAACGATAGAATTACAGGGCAATGAGAAAGCTCCGCAAGGCAATATGCTTGTTTTCTGGAATACACGCACTCATCAGGTAGCAGTCGATGTTCGCTCATTACCCGCCTTGCCTGCTGACAAACAGTATCAGCTTTGGTCGATGGTTGATGGTAAGCCAGTTGATGCAGGTGTTTTTGAAGCAACCAACGGAAATGCGTTAGTACAACGCCTGAATCGTTCCATCAGTCGGGCAGATGCCTTTGCGGTAACGATTGAAAACCGCGGAGGAAGCCCCACACCTACTATCACTACGCTACTTGCTCTGGCAACGGTCAATGCCTAAACGAGCTTCTTTATTTTCTTATTTTATACCGCAAGTGTAACTCTAGTTGGGAAGACTCGCCATTACTTATTGGCATTTGCCTCTGCGAAGGTGCGCCAGGTAAATACAGCGTAATGTGTCTCGTTGTAGCTTATAGGTTCCTCACATTGTTATTCTGAGGGTATTTGCCAAGTATCGACAGAGAGATTTATCACGAATTTATAACAAATCATCCTCCTGCCAGACATTTAAAACTTATAGGATAGTATTAGTTGTTTAACTAGTACGCAGTGTTGTCTCGTGAACAATCCAATAGATTAAAGACTGATAATCAACCCCTTTTAACTCATAAACCAATGAAAAATATCCTGCTCTTTTTATTACCTGCCTGTTTACTAACAAGCGTTGCATTCAAAAATTCTCGTTCATCTGATCGAGTACTGGATGATACTCCTCCTAAAAAGGTTGTGAAAACGAATGCAGAATGGAAGAAAATTCTGACTCCCGATCAGTATGCGGTATTGCGTGAACATGGTACCGAACGGGCTTTCACCAGTCCGCTAAATGACATTCACGACCACGGCACGTTTTATTGCGCTGGTTGCCACAACCCATTGTTCTCATCTGATACGAAGTTTAATTCGGGTACAGGCTGGCCAAGTTTTTATGCGCCTATCTCGAAAACCGCCGTGCAAGAAGACACCGACAAATCGTATGGCATGGTTCGCACAGAAGTTTTGTGCAACGTTTGTGGAGGTCATTTAGGCCACGTTTTCAATGATGGCCCTAAACCTACCGGACTTCGATATTGTATGAATGGAGTGGCCATGACATTTGAGAAAAAATAGTACTTCAATTAGTCTATTTACGGATTCGTCTACCGTTCATCGGCCAATTGTACCGTTTATATCGACCGTAAAATCTTATTTCCTAATAACTAGCCGGGCTGCACACACAGCCCGGTTTTTGTATATCACATCGGCCAAAAATACGTTATCTTTGACACCCCGTCCGGTCTGACCCGGCTAGGGTCAATTTTCTTCCGTTTAGGAAGCTACCTGTCGTGAGACGGTTACTTGTATCGCTAAGTAGAGTATTCTTAGAAAAAAAAGCATGAGTCAATATAGGGAGCGATTCCGCGCTGTTCGGCACGCTTTTGGAGCATTTCGCCAACGGATTCGACAACGCCAGATGATGGGCAATGTCAAACGCGGAGTAGGCCGACAAATCGCAAAAATCGCTGGTGAAGATCGTGTCAACTCGTGGGTGGCCGCCTACCGCGGCTATCGAGATCGCCTTCGCTCGTTTGTTCATCAGTATATCGATCCTGATTCCTGGTATTATCCCTATCTTAAAAATGGTATTAAGGGGTTTCTCTGGGCATTTTTGGCGCTGGGTATCTACGTCTTCATCCTTAACTATAACTTCCTTTACTTAACAGGCGCTATGCCCAGTGTAGAGGAGTTAAAAAATCCGAAACTCAATCAGGCATCGGAAATTTACTCACAGGATGGCGTGATGATTGGGAAGTTTTATGCCGAAAACCGGACGCCGATTAAGTACGAAAATATTCCAAAACAGCTCATCAATGCGTTGGTTGCGACTGAAGACGTGCGTTTTTACGATCACGGCGGAATAGATCCCCGTGCTATTGGGCGGGCAGTGATTACATTTGGACGTGATGGAGGTGGTTCGACTATCACGCAACAATTAGCCAAAAACCTGTTCAAAACGCGCCGAAAAACCAATACCGGGCTGCTAACCCGCATTCCATTTATCCGGAAAGTTATTTATAAGTCCAAAGAATGGTTGATGGCTCTTAAGCTAGAACGAAATTTTACAAAAGACGAAATCATCACGTATTATTTCAATACGGTGGATTTTGGCAGCAATGCCTTTGGTCTGAAAACAGCCGCCCGAACGTTTTTCAATAAAGCTCCCGACAGCCTGAACGTACAGGAAGGTGCAGTACTGGTAGGCTTACAAAAAGCGACAACGAGCTATAATCCTCTCAAAAACCCAGATCGCTCCCGCGAACGCCGAAATGTGGTACTTGGTCAAATGGCCAAGTATAAATACCTCACCAAAAACCAGGCAGATTCGATCAGCGCTTTGCCCTTAGTAACCGATTTCACTCCCGAGAACCCTTATTCTGGCCCTGCCAGTTACCTTAAGAACGCGGTTCAGGATTATGTAAAAAAGTGGGGTGAGGAAAACGGATACGATCTTAATACAGACGGATTGCGAATCATTACTACCATTGACTCGCGCATGCAGCGATACGCCGAGGATGCGACGGACGAGAAAATGAAGCAGTTGCAACACACATTCGATAATCATTGGCGCGACCGTAAACCCTGGACAGATGAAGACGGCAAAGAGATACCAGCGTTTATCGACTCAGTAGCCCGACGCACCGAACGGTATAAAACCCTGAGTCGGCGTTTTCTGCCGCTTTACCCGGACTCAATTACGTACTACATGAAGAACGTGAAGTACAAGATGCGCGTGTTTAGCTGGAATAATAAACGTCATTATGATTCTACCCAAATGACCCCCTATGATTCCATTGCCTATTACAAGCATTTTCTGCAGTCGGGAATGGTAGCTATGGACCCTCGCACAGGCTACATCAGGGCCTGGGTGGGTGGTTTAGACTACGACTATTTTAAATACGATCACGTAAAGCAGGGTAAACGTCAGCCAGGTTCTACCTTTAAGCCATTCGTTTATACGACAGCTATTGACGACACGCTTAGCAACCTCAGTCCCTGCGACCGCATTCAGGATAAGCCTTTCCGTAAAGAATACCGCGAAAATGGGGAGGATAAGATCTGGGAACCCCGCAACTCAACTGGCTTTTACTCCTATTCGAACATGACTCTGCGCCGGGCAATGGCGCGTTCGGTAAACTCCATTACGGCGCAATTAACGGACCAGGTTGGCCCCGAACGCGTAGCAGCATATGCACACCGAATGGGTATTAAGAGTCAATTACAAGCCGTACCTTCCATTGGCCTGGGATCGTCGGATGTGTCGCTGTACGAATTGGTAGGTGCCTATTGCACGTTCGTCAACGATGGAGAATCGACTGAGCCTATTATTGTTCAGCGGATCGAAGATCGGGACGGGAATGTAATCGAAACCTTTACCAGTCAACACAAACGGGCCATTAGTACAGAAACTGCTTTCCTGATGCGCTATATGCTTCAGGGAGGTTTGCAGGAATCGGGCGGCACATCGCAAAATTTATGGTCATTTGATTTGTTCAAGAACCACAATGAAATGGGTGGCAAAACCGGTACGACATCGAACAACTCCGATGGGTGGTTTGTTGGCGTTTCCAATAATTTGGTCGTTGGCGCCTGGGTAGGCGGAGACGACCGAAGTATCCACTTTCGATCAACCGATTTGGGCGAAGGAGCAAAAACCGCACTGCCTTTAGTCGGACGTTTTTTGGAGAAAGTCTATGCCGATCCGAAGTTTAAAAACCTACAGGGACCGTTTCCAAAGTCAGATGGAAGTATTACGAAGAATTACTTAAACTGCGGTCCTTCAGACGATGAAGAAACAACGGACGAGTCTGATTCAACCGATGTTTCTGGTGAATTTGGTGACTCAACGCTTGTGCCTGTGGCCCCGACACCTGATGTAACCACTCCGCCCGATACAACAGGCGGTCAACGGTAAGGTTGCAAAAAAATTGATCCGTTAAACTTCTCATACCGTTTTTGAGTTTCTCTCAATACGATATGAGAAACTTTTGGCCAATAATTTGCAGGGGAATTATCCACACTACATCGTTATGAAACGCTTTGCCCGAATCCTTAGCTGGACCTTACTAACGCTATTCGTCTTGGCGGCTGGTACAGTTGTGGTTGCCTGGTTTGTTGATTCCCGACAGACAAATGAAGAATTAACCGAAGAATTTGAAGGACAGCGCATTCGCCCAACAGTTCATTCGTATCATGTTGGTAAACAAGGCTTTCCAGGAGAACCCCGAACCATCCGCTTCATCGAAACGCCTGCTCTTGCTGGTGATTCAGCTTTGCCCGTTGTCCTGTTTGTACATGGAGCCCCCAGTTCATTATCGTTTTTCAAAGAATTTTTTAAGGATACAATGCTGCTTAACCGAGCTCAGTTAGTCGCTGTAGATCGGCCAGGTTACGGATATTCAGATTTTGGGCGGGTTGAAACATCAATCATTCGGCAGGCAGAGTTGTTACAGCCGCTCATTGACCGGTATCGGAATGCACCCTACTTAATGATTGTTGGCTCATCGTACGGTGGGTCTGTATCGGCGCGATTAGCGATGAATAACCCTGACCGAGTCGATCATGTCGTCTTTGTTTCATCGGCACTGGGGCCAGGTCTCGAGCGAACTTATCCCATCAGTTATTTTGCCGACAGCCCACTTATTCATTGGGGTGTGCCTCCACTACTTCGGCTGGCAAATGACGAAAAATTAGCGCACCGGAAGGCATTGGAAGCTATTTTGCCCGATTGGCCCAAAATTCGAGCGAACATCACCATGCTGCATGGGCAGCGGGATGAATTGGTATATCCGACAAATGTGTCGTTTGCTCAGCATCATTTAGTCAACGTACAGGTAAAACAGTTTTTACTCCCCGAGAATCGCCATGATATCGTGTTTAACAAACGCGAGTACATGACTCAAATCATCCTTGATATTTTGAACCGACGTGAAGTGAAAGAAACGGGGAAAGTAAAGGCAATGGCGGTGAAGTTAAAAGTGGACGAGACAACCCGGCTCTAATCGAATTGCTGTAGTGGGTATTTACTCGTGCCAGTTTTCCGGCTTTTTTTAAGCTGTTATCTCAAGCTGATTACCTTCCGGGTCTAGTATAACGCTTTCATAATAGCCATCACCCGTTCGGCGGGGTTCACCTGCAATTGTATAACCATCAGTTCGAAATCGTTCGGTAAGCTCATCGACGGCATTTTCACTACCTACCGAGAAAGCGAAATGAGTCAAGCCCATATATTGAGTAAGACCGTCGGTTGAATACGCTTCTATTCCCGGCATCTGCATAATCTCCAGGCGCGGACCATTGTCGGGGAATGTCAGGAAATAGGACGAAAAACCTTTTCTGGGGTTGATGTATTTATCATTGGCCGTAGCGCCAAAATACGTTTCATAGAAGAGTCGCATCTTTTCCAGATCGCGAACCCAAATGGCAAGGTGTTCGATATACATAGTGCAAAGATTGCGCTTCTACTGTATATGAAGCTACAGCTTGGTTATCCTAAACAACCACTGTATCTACCCATTGAAAATTATAACACCAAAGCTGGCATCCAGAATACCCCATCGCCCAGCCACCGGTACCGTTCGTTTTTGAGGAAGTAGGCAGGATATCGTTGAATGCCGTACAATGTCAGGCTCATGAGCGCAAGCATCAATGCCGAACGTTGGGCAAACCGATCCTTAGCCAGGAAACAAAGGGCAAGACCGGTAGCGATAATCACAAACGTAAGCCAGCGCAAAATCATATCACAACGATCAGCCCCCCACTCGCTCGCTAACGAAAACATGGGTTTTCGGGGAGACTCCAATTGCTCCATCACAGCAAACAAAAGCAGATTCTGAAAGGCAATCCCCGTAAACATCAGGCATTCAGCAATATCGACATTGCTTATGGTTGGGCGTTGTACCCACACACTGCCCCAGATACCAGCCGAATAAAGTGTGGCTACAAGCGGTTCTTTTAACAGCAAAGCTGGGTGATACGCCGGAAGTCGAAAAACGGCACCAACATAGGCAACGCAAACACCTCCCAGTACAATACCGAATTTCACCACACTACTCGGCAGAAAAAACGTTAGGATGACCGCTAAAACCGCACTACCAATTACCAAACGCCACAATACAGGCGCATGCTCGCGATGAAATCGATGCCGTGCCGTTAAGGGCTGCCCAGTCGCATTAATTTCATCTTTCTGAACATCAAGCAATCGGTCGACGGTATAGATAATAAATACCGCTAAAGCCAACACGATGGGAGTAGCCCAATGAATAGGATCAACGTCGGACAGTCGGGCCGCCATCTTATTCGACAGCACAGCCCCGATGACGACCGGAAAACTCAAATAGTAAAGATTTCGGATATAAGTGAACAAAGGATATAAATTGAATAAGTAGGCATTTCGGGTACTAACAAATAGTGACGATTATACATTTACTACGGGAGGAGCCAGCCAGGCTTCCTGATAGCGTAACACGTCGACAGTTTGCCCAACTTTCAGCGTTCCCAGAGTAGTATTGCCCGTCGATTTAGCTAACACATTCTGACCGAACAGGATTTTTGCATTCCATTTTCGATAGGTAGTTAGCGTGCGCAGGGGCTCTTTACCTTTCTCTCCCGTTTCGGGATCAATCGTGGTCAACACGCAACGGGCACAAGGTTTAACCCCATAAAAATCCAGATCACCCATACGAAATTCAGCCCAACTGTCCTCTTCATAGGGTGAACTCCCTTCCACAACCACATTCGGCCGAAACCGAAGCATCGACATTGGCTCTGTGAGTCGTTCGTTAAGCGTATCGAGAGATGCCTGGCTAATAAGCAGGTACGGATAGCCATCGGCAAAACTAACCGCATCGTCATCGCGTGCGTACTTGGGGTCAACAGTCCGATGCGTAGTTTCGGGCATAAACACCAGTCGGCAGGCAGTACCCAGAACATTCGAGAACCATTGATCAGCTTCAGCGCTAACCATCTGTGCCGGAACGTCTTTACTATCCCAGATATTCACTAACATCGTTTCGGTTGACGTCCCTCCCGTTAACGGCAGTTCCAGTACATCATCAGGCCGATGCCGATGCCACACCCGCAACAGGTCATCCGAAACGTCGGACCGCTGAATCGCCACATCGATTAGGGCCATCTGATGGTAAGTCCGCTGCGTTATAAACTCTCCTTCTGGCGTAACCAGCATAAACCGTCGGTCGTTTCGAAAGCCTTTCTCATCGACAATAACCTCCGGCACAGAGATACCACTCAGCGATTTGATGGGATAAATGTAGAGTTCAGAAATAGTCATAGCAGTCAAGTTAGTAGGTTGTAAGTTGGTAAGTGGCTGAGTACATGAATTGCTTTCGCGTCAGCCACTTACCAACTTACAACTTACTAACTATTTTATTTTAAAAACTCATTCTCGGCATTGGACTAACGGTTTGCGCCGTAAACTCAGCCTGTTCGTATTTAAACTGGGCTGCCATGGCAATCATGGCGGCATTATCGGTACAGTATTCAAATCGCGGAATATACACGTTCCAGCCCTGCGCTTCGCCAAGCTGGGCCAATGCAGTCCGCAAGCCACTGTTGGCCGATACCCCCCCCGCAATAGCAATCTCACGAATACCCGTTTCGCGTGCTGCCCGCTTTAGTTTCGTCAGCAACATTTGAATCAATGTATGCTGAATGCTGGCACAAATATCTGCCAGATTCTCGGCAATAAAAGCAGGATTATTTTTTGTGTTATCCCGCAGGAAATACATAATCGCCGTTTTAATGCCACTGAACGAAAAGTCCAGGTTCGGCATTTCGCTCATCGGGAATCGAAAAGCCAGCGGATTACCCTCCTTTGCATACTTATCAATTAGTGGACCACCCGGATACGGTAAACCTAGCAATTTCGCCGATTTATCGAAGGCCTCCCCTACAGCATCATCCATTGTTTGACCAATAACCGCCATATTGAGCGGTCCATCCACACGTACAATCTGTGTATGCCCTCCGCTGACGGTCAGACATAGAAACGGGAACGCAGGCTTTGGGTTTTCGATGAAGTGAGCCAGCACATGCGCCTGCATATGGTTCACTTCGATGAGTGGAATGTTGAGACCTAATGCCAGCGCTTTTGCAAACGAAGCCCCTACCAGCAGCGACCCAAGCAATCCAGGTCCACGGGTAAAAGCAACGGCTGATAACGCATTTTTTGGTAAATTTGCATCGGTTAATGCCCGTTCAACGACAGGCAAAATATGCTGTTGATGCGCTCTTGAGGCCAATTCGGGAACAACTCCTCCATATTGTTCGTGAATTAACTGGGTGGCAATTACGTTCGACAAAATATGCCCGTCGACTAAAACAGCCGCCGAGGTTTCGTCGCAGGAAGATTCAATGGCTAAAATATTCACTTTACAAAACTAATGGATAATGATTTCTCCCAGAATAGACAATGGAAGTTGCGACTAAACCGTTCCCTCAGTTAGTAGTCTAAACTACATTCCATTTTGTTATTCATTGTACATTAGGCATTTCCGCACTGGATGCGTCAGTTTTTCGCCATATTCCTTAAAACACTACTTTACCTCATTCTGACGGTATTGGTATTGGCATTGGGGATTTTGCTGAGTCTGCAAATTCCGGCGGTCCAAACGCGTTTAGCACAAAAAGGTGCTGAATGGCTCTCTTCCAAACTTTTGTTTCCTGTTGATATCGAGGGCGTTTCCATCAAATGGTTCGATTCAATAACCCTTGAGAAACTTACAATCAAGGATTATCAGGGACGACCCATGATTCGAGTAGGGCGACTCGATGCGGATTATCATCTCCAGCATCTCCTCGATTCGTCGGCTCATAACATCCATATAGACGAAATTGTACTGTATCGACCTGACGTTCAGATGATTAAAAATCCGAAGAATGGCGACACAAACCTCGACGATTTTATTGCCCGGATTGAACAATTAACCTCCGATCCAACCAAGCCTAGTGTGCCGAATCAGAATGTTCCGTTCACCGTCGGCCACATTCATTTAGTTGATGGTGCTTATACGCTCGAAGATCCACGCGAGCCGTTTATGCACGACAAAAAAAGTTTCGACCATAATCATTTTACGCTCCAGCATTTAACCGCCGAAGTCAGCAATTTTTTAGTGCTTGGCGATACGATCGCGTTCGATGCCAAAGGATTATCGGGTGTTGATCGCGACTCACGAATAAAAATTCGACAATTAGATACACGCTTTCTGTATTGCAATACCAAAATGGAGTTAGGGCGTTTGTATGCCCATATTGGGAATTCCATTATTCGGAATGAACTAGTCTTTCATTACGACAAACCGTCTGCATTTGGCGATTTTAACAGCCGCGTACTCATGCAGGCCCGGTTCCGCGACAGCAAGGTTCAGTCAGCCGATTTAGGCTATTTCTCGGATTATCTGCGCGGCCTGAACGAGACCTGGGTACTGACCACCAACTTCACCGGGACAGTTAATGATTTCCGGCTTCGTAACACTGACCTCCGCTTTGGGGCCAATGGGCGTAGTCGGTTAGCCGGCGATATTGCCTGGAAAGGATTGCCCGATATGGATAAAACGACGGTCAATTTTGCCTTTACGCCCTCCGTTGTCAACATGGCCGATATCCGGCAATATTATCCAGATTCCTCCTTCAACAAGACCATTCAGAAACTGGGTACAGCGTCTTTCGACGCGACTTTTGTCGGGGCTTTCGATGATTTTAAAACGAAAGGTACGTTCCGAACAAGCATCGGCAACGTAACGGGCGATTTGGCACTAAAGCTGGCCGACAAAACCGATCAGACAACCTATACAGCCAATTTAAAAGCCGATAATCTTGACCTTGGTCAGCTGATTAACGATCCCGACGAGTTCGGAAAACTCGATGGCGAAGGTCGAATTGCCGGAAAAGGAACTGATCTCAAACAGGCTGTTATTGATTTTGATGGGAAGTTTGAGCGTTTTGGCTGGCAAGGATACCCCTACCAACATGTAGCGGCACGCGGCAACTTACAAAAAGCTCTTTTCCAGGGTCAACTGAACATCAGCGATCCAAATCTGGCCTTTGATCTCAATGGTGAGTTTAAACTAAGCGGCCCCAAAAATCACTATGATCTTCGCGGTAACGTTCAACATGCCGATCTTCGGGCGTTAGGCTTCATCCACGACTCACTAGTTGTAAAAACAGCACTGGACGTTCAGTTAGAAGGCAGTAAACTGGATGATATTGTCGGGAAGGCGATTTTCAATAAAGCTACCCTCGGTTTGGATGGTCGGAATTTGGCCATTGATCAACTTACCCTCTTATCATCTATTGAGAGCCGGGCAGGTGGATCACCTGATTCTGCCGGAACTCAACGGTATTTCGATCTTGACTCTGACTTTCTGACGAGTCGTCTGCAGGGAAATTTCCAACCTCAGCGCACCATTGATGATCTGACCCGATTGGCCAATGAATACCTGCTCCATTTCAAAGGTGATGCAGCTGGCATGAAGGCTTATTATGAGCAGAAGCGAAAACTGGCGACCCGTACTGCTGGCCGACGATTTGTGACTCAGCCATTACGATATGGCGTTGACTATCAGATTATCACAAAAAACAGCACGCCTTTACTAGCCTTTTTAGGGTCATCAGATTTTATAGCGCCATCAACCCGTATCGAAGGTAGGTTTACGGAAGACAATACATCATTTCTAACCGGAACCGTCAAAACAGATTCATTGCGCATTGGAAAAATTAGCTTTGGGCCAAGTGACCTCGACTTAACCACATCCAAGTTTACGTACGGCGAAGAAGTACTGGCGTCAGCAGTTATTTCATCGAAACGGCAGTTCTTCTCTTCACTCCTGCCAACGCGTAACCTTCAGATTGAGGCTTCCTGGGATGTCGATCACATTGATTTTACGAGCGATATTGAGCAGGCAGATAGCAGCGGGCGCTACATCAACCGGGCTGATTTAAACGGTGAACTCCGATTTAAGGGCGATGCTATCGACCTGACGTTCCGCCAATCGAAAGTACGCGTTCTGGATGGCGACTGGATATTAAACCCCGAAAGTCTGATCCGGAAAGTAGGGAATGAATATACGATTCGAAACCTATCCTTACTGAATGAAAATCAATTGATTCAGGCATCGGGCAAAATCTCACCTGATTCCATTGAGCATCTCGATATAGAAGCCCAGAACTTTCTGCTGGCTTCGCTGAATTCTGTATTGAATACAACCTTAGGCGGCACACTCAATGGTTCGCTGGCGGTACGCAACATCTATAATACGCCGATTATTGAAAGTGGTATGTCAGTCAGGGCCTTGTCGTACCAAAACTCCTTGATTGGCGATGTACGTGGACAAGGTGAGTGGGACCAGCAAACCCAGCGGCTTAACGTCAATGCCAGCGTAAATCGAAATGGTGCCGATGTAGTTACTCTACTAGGCACGTATACACCTCAGCTAAAGACCAATCCACTTGCCGTGAAGGCGTATGTCAATAACGCGGATTTGAGTCTCCTGGAGCCTTTCACGACAGGTCTTTTCTCTAATCTTGGCGGTATTGCCAAAGGGGTTGTCGATGTTACGGGGAAACCAGCCGCTCCTGTGCTGAAAGGCGAGGTGGCGATACAAGGTGGCCGGGGTCGATTCGATTATCTAAAGGCCGATTTCGCCTTTGACGATAAAATTTATTTTGGCGAAAATGAAATCGTTACCCGTCAACTGACGTTGCACGATCCGCAGGGAAATACGGCACTATTGCGCGGAGGTGTTTATCATGATGGATTCCGGTATTTCACATTGGGTTTCGACGCCGATTTCAAGAATTTCAAAATCATGAATACGGTTGCCAAAGACAATGATGCGTTCTATGGGCAAGCCGTTGTGACGGGGAAAGCAGAGCTCTACGGCCCCACTAATAATCTAACAATTCGAGCCAACGTAGCTAGTAACAAAGGCACTCGGATCTATATTCCTCTCGATGGAGCAACGACAGTGGCGGCTGATGATCAGATCCGGTTTGTCAATCTAACTACCGGAAAGCCAGTTAGCCAAACAGCTGCCCATTCAGAAAACTCATCTGAGAGCGAAATTGATTTATCGCGAATTCAGATGGATTTCAACTTCGACATTACGCCCGATGCTTATTGCGAAATTCAGTTAGATCGGCAAACAGGTGATATTATCAAAGCGTATGGTCAAGGACGAATAGCCATGAAGGTGGATACCAAAGGCGACTTCACAATGACTGGTAACTATGAAATTCAGAAGGGAGATTACACCTTTACTTTCCAGAACATCATCAACAAACGCTTTCAGATTCGGCCCAATAGTCGTATCACCTGGACAGGTGATCCTTACGGTGCGCTTCTGGACGTAACAGCAGCTTATACTCAATATACCTCTCTGGCTCCGCTGCTCCCCACGCAAACAACCACAAGCACAGCAGACCAGGCACGCCGATACCCTGTTGACCTAGTCATAAAATTAACTGGCGAATTAGGGAGCCCAGCCATTAGTTATGATCTGGATATCAAAGAATACCCCTCCTCCTCTACCTATCGGCAAGCAGTAACTGCTTTCGAATCGCGGCTTCAAAGCAACGATCAGGAATTAACCCGACAGGTGAGTAGCGTGCTGCTATTCAATCAGTTGTTGTCTGAAGGCACTAGTCTGTTTGATCAGGGTCAGGTAAACACAGGGGTCGCCAATAGTGTAAGTGAGCTCATTTCCAATCAAATTAGCCGTCTGGCTTCCAATCTCAATGAAAATCTGGACGTGGGGGTTTCATTTGGCGGCTTTACCAGCGGTACGCAAAACGAAAATCTGCTCAATAATCTGCAACTTCGATTTTCGTATCGGCTGCTGAACGACCGTCTGCGTATTAGTCGCGACGGTGGTTTCACATATGGGCAAAGCCAGTACAATGCAGCCAGTTTACTTGGCGAATGGACTCTTGAATACTTCATTACGCCCGATGGCCACTTACGAGCCAAAGTTTACAATCGCAATCAGCAGAGTATTTTAAGTCAGTACAATCTGACCAGCAGCACCATCACTACCGGTGGAGGAGTGAGTTTATTGTATACCCGTTCGTTCAATCGCATCTTTGGTAGCAAACGCCCCACACCAGGCCTGATTCCTCCAGCTTCAACTGAAGACCCAACTCCTACTACGCCTAGCAGCACCCTTCTGAACGCTACCCGGAATTCGCTCTAACAGAGCAAACAGTACTATTTGGTCTAGAATTTGACTGTGTTAGGTGTGTTTATACCCATGGGTATAGCATATCCAGTAATTCAACAACTGCTCAGGTCAGCTATTCATCTCCCTTTACCATTTATTCAAACGACTGATATTCGGTCAGTTAGCCTTTACTTTAAAAATTTTCAGGAAACTTCTCTCTTAAATCCTTGCGTCAATACGATTACTAAATTATGTTTGTTTAAATTTAGTCTAAATAAATAATCATATAGCTTATTATCAACAAAGAACTCCCAAAACACATTGACTAATATTAAGCCCTGTGTGTCGGCAATATGAATTGCGCTGAGACGAGCTATTTAATCATTGCCGGCCACAGGCACTAATCAGCACTGGTAACAATAATCTGATTCCTAATTATGACGACTCCCTCCTGCAAACCAATTCTCTTAATCGATCAGGCTGATTTTTGCATAGCGCAGTGCCAACATTGTCAACGAGTTGGCCTAACCTTCAATAATCTGTTGTTGGGCTTCAAACAGGATGAGTTTATAGCATTATGTAAAACTATCGAACAAGTGAATTTTGAGCAGTCTAGTTCACTAATGTCTAATGGCCAACCTTATCTGATTGTCAACACGGGTCATCCTGATATTCAATTTAGTTTGTCTCAACTGGATTTTGATCGTTTTCGGGTTGGTTTGATGCAGGCATTACGGCGCATGAATCTCCATCAACTGCTGAAAATTCAATCCAATTAAGCAATTACTCAATACGATTACGCATGAACCATCAGCATCATCTAAAGAATTTAATTCAGCAGGAAAACGGCTATATCGGATACTGTGAAGGCTGCCAATCCTATAATGTAGCCTATAAAAATTCGCTGTTTATTCTATCTGAATCAGAATTTGCCTGTTATCGGCAAGTCATGGCCGACCGAATAGCCATGCGTCCTTTTTTTACGACTCACGACAAAGAATGGCTACTAAAAACGCCCATGCCGAATTACTACATGCTCTTCTCGACTAATGAGCTGGATGAGCTTATTCAAATGATGGACGAGGCTAGTCTGATGATGGAAGTAGACCAGATTTTACGGGCACCAACTGAAAAAAATAGCAAGCCAAACAGCTAGCTGATTGAGCAATCGATTTGTTTCTAGGATTCTTTTAGGCAGGTTATCACAACAATCCAACTTTCCATGATCGAGATTTCGTTTAAAGGCACGTTACTAAGGCTGAGTTGGCAGGATGTCGATATGCTGCTTAATTGTCGGCAACAATGGAGGTCTGTTCTTTACCAAATTGGGTTATTCGATGTGCGGGATACGTGCGTACGAACCGGTTTTCGGGGCCATAGTCTCCAGATAACGCTTCAGGAATATGATGAACTGAGCCAGGTTATACAGGAAGCTTATTTACAGTTCGACGGCTAGATTACGAGCATACTAAATGGAGCGAGAATCAAAGTCGCCCAATTCATACATAGGTCAGTAGGATAGTAAAGGGACTGGCCATTGACTGGTTCCTTTCTAATAAAATTTATACGATATGCAGGACTCTCATTCACTTCTCGCCACTGCCAGGGCCAAACTAGAAGAATCATTGCTGGCGAAAGGATTACGTCGATCATCGGAACGTTTTGCCATTTTAGAAGAAGTGTATTCTCGCAATGATCACTTCGACGCAGAAGACTTATATCAGGCCATGCAGCAGAAATCCTATCCGGTTAGCCGAGCAACGGTGTACAATACATTAGAGGTATTGGTTGACTGCGGCCTGGTAAGGCGTCATCAATTTGGCGATGAAGACAACACGAAAAGTCGTTACGAGAAATCGCTAGGGCGACAACAGCACGCGCACCTAGTCTGCGTAGTTTGCCATCGAGTAAAAGAATTCTGCGACCCACGTTTGCATCTGATCGAAACAAATGTGGGCAACTCCCTCCAGTTTCATGTAAAGTCGCATTCGTTGGTGTTTTACGGCCAATGCACAAATGATGACTGCGAAACCAAACCCGTCGAAGAACCGAAAGTAGATTGATTTAAAGAGGAATCAGGGGTAAAAACATCGATTTGGGTCTTTACTTAGAAAATACCCTTTTCTGTGTCATGCTTATCTCCCTCAGTAAAAGCTGGCTTTTAGGCGGTTTGCTTGGTTTCACGCTCTTTATAAGCACGAGCCACCAACTAGCAGCTCAGCGAACCTTTACAAATCCTATCAAAAACTCCGGCCCCGATCCCTGGGTGTTGCAAAAAGGCGACTGGTATTATTATATGAATACCACGGGCAGGAACCTGACGCTCTGGAAAACCCGCAATATGGCCGATCTGGCTACTGCAGAGAGCAAAATCATCTACACCCCCCCAGCAGGAAAACCCTATTCAAGAGAATTATGGGCGCCAGAAATTCATTCGTTCAATGGGAAATGGTATATCTATTTTTCCGCCGATTCGCTCAATAACTTATCGCACCGTGTCTGGGTAATCGAAAATTCATCGCTCGATCCTATGCAGGGCGAGTGGATAATGAAAGGAAAAATTGGCGACAAGGGTAACCATTGGGAAATCGACATGTCTGTTATGGATTATAACGGACAATTATATGCAACCTGGTCAGGTTGGGAAGGACCCACCAATGGAAGACAGGACATCTACATTGCCCGGCTCAAAAACCCCTGGACTCTTGACGGCGACCGCGTTAAAATATCGCAGCCCGACCAACCCTGGGAACAGCACGGCGATGTACCACAGGAGTGGCAAAAAAACGGCGAAGTCCCAAAAATTTACGTGAACGAAGGGCCAGAATTTCTGCGGCACGGGCGCAATCTATTCATTGTCTATTCGGCCAACGCCTGCTGGTTAGACTATTGCCTCGGCCTGCTGACTTATAAGGGTAAAGGCGATTTACTGGACCCTAAAAACTGGGCAAAAAGCAAAGAACCAGTATTTAGTCAAGCTCCCGAAAATGGTGTTTGGGCACCCGGTCATGGTGGTTTCTTTCGGTCGGCAGATGGAAAACAGGATTGGATGATTTACCATGCCAATTCCTCGGCCAATGATGGTTGTGGCAACAAACGTGCCCCTCATATCCAAGCATTTAGCTGGAATACCGACGGATCGCCTAATTTTGGCAAACCAGTGCCCAATAAGCCAATACCTGTACCAGCCGAGCAATAATAAAACGTACAACTCAATAATTTGTCCAATTCCAATAGCCACAATTCATTAATCATGAAGCGATTTTCTCTTTTAGTACTCCTATTCGTTTCCACCCTATCATTTGCGCAACAAAACGTCGGTCGCTGGCCAGCAGCTAAGGCGAACGCCTGGTATGCCAAAGAGCCATTTTTGGTCGGGTCCAATTATGCTCCTGCCAATGCCATTAATGAATTGGAAATGTTTCAGGCAGATAGTTTCGACCCAAAAACTATTGATAAAGAACTGGCCATGGCCGAAAGCATAGGTATGAATACAATGCGTGTGTTTCTGCACGATTTGCTGTGGCAAGACCCTGCCGGCTTCACCAAGCGACTCGATCAGTTCTTAGCTATCTGCGCCAAACATAAAATCCGTCCTATGCTGGTCTTCTTCGACTCCTGCTGGGACCCAAACCCGAAGTTGGGTAAACAACATGAACCAACACCCGGCATTCATAACTCTGGTTGGGTACAAAGCCCTGGTGCAGATGCCCTGACAGACATCTCGCAGTATCCACGTCTAGAGGCCTATGTGAAGGGTGTTGTAGGGGCCTTTAAAAATGATAAGCGCATTTTGGCGTGGGATGTATGGAATGAGCCCGATAACGCGAACGACAACAGTTACGGCCAGAATCATACGATCAAAACCGAAGTACCCAAAGCTCGAAAAATAGCGATTGTCACGCATCTGTTACCACATGTATTTCAATGGGCGCGGGAAGCGGGAGCAACGCAACCACTCACCTCTGGTGTCTGGATTTATCGCACTCCCGACGATTGGCAGAATCCGACAAAATGGTCACCCATGGAAAAAGTGCAATTCGAAAACTCCGACATCATCACATTTCACCAATACTCCAAACCCGACGATCTGGAAAAAGTAATTCCTGCTTTAAAAACGTTTGGTCGTCCGGTTATCTGTACAGAATATATGGCACGTGGTGTCAACAGTAAATTTCAAACACACTTACCTATTGCCAAAAAAGCAAAAGTTGGTATGATTAACTGGGGATTTGTAGCTGGTAAAACACAGACATTCCTTCCCTGGGATAGCTGGCAGAAACCCTACGTTAATGGCCGTGAGCCTGCAATATGGTTCCACGAAGTGTTTAAGCAGGATGGAACTCCCGTCGATCCGGCTGAGGTAGCAGCGATAAAACAAGCTACAGGAAAATAATTTTCTAATAAAATTTGGGCTCAAATCAGTTGATTACCAGTATATAATTCTGAATAGCCGGAAATAACCACACTTTTTTTAGGGCAGTCGCTTGCATGGAATAGCCTAAACGCCTACTTTTGTGCCACGATAAAGGAAGACGGCAGCGTCAACTGGCAATCAAAGTTGGTTCGGTAGTTCAGTTGGTTAGAATACCTGCCTGTCACGCAGGGGGTCGCGGGTTCGAGCCCCGTCCGGACCGCCAACAAGTAACATAAGCCTCTAATTCACAGCGAGTTAGAGGCTTATTTGTTTTGTAGGTAAAACATAGGTAAAACGGATCAAGCACAATACTTGGGATCAGTTCCCAAAGTTGTGGAGGGCGTTGTATTTTTCTAGGTTTGTGGTTTTGCCTAACCGTATTTGTCTTGGAGAGTTACTTGACACTCATCAAGTTTTTACTTGCCGAATTTATCTTAGAAAATTTTCCCTTATTGCTGTCGATAAAGAGGGTGATGCTTTTGTAAAAAGTATACTACTAAGTGCCCCTGTTTAGCAAAAACGAACTCCAAGGATTTTAAGCACAAATACGAACCCGAGACAGGCGGATATCCGAGCGATTGAACTGACGTTGCATTTCAGCTAATACCCAATCTATTGCTTCGTCCGGGTCAGTAGCAGCAACGGATAGATCTTCATCCATACGGATATTGTGTTTCATTTCATCTAGTACATCAAAGACGACCCGAATTAATTGTTTCTTTTTAGTGGCCATAGTAATCAAATAAATAGACAGGAATATGGGTCAATTAATCACAGTATTGATACTGTAGTTGAAAATTCATCCGTTTTTGTTGATTCTGCCAAGCAGTTGTTTACGGCATAAAAATAACACCTATCTATTATAGTTGTATTATATACAATAAAATAATATCATAATAAATACGCCATCACACATATACAAACGAACGCCCCTAAAACGATTCATTCTTTAATCAGCCTGTTTATAAAGGGATCATAGTCTATTGGGTTAATAGTAGTAGTTTAACAGGGCCTACCAAACCCGCCGACATGAGCTGATCCGTTTTATTTTTAAACTGTGAATAACGCTTGTCGCCAGTGGAGGCCTTGCCAATAAAACCATTCAATTCGGTTGGCGTGACTCGTACCTGGATTTGATTCGTTCCAGGCTGGACAAACGACGTTATATCCAACTGGTAAGGCGCAGAAAGTCGCTGACCAGCAGATTTCCCATTAATAGTTACCTCAGCAGTAAAATACACCTTGCCTAAATCCAGGAAATAATGGGCCGCTGTTTTCTTCACATCCAGTTGAAATGACGATGTATAGATACCTACGGCGGAGGAAAACTTGACCTCCTCGCGGGTCTTCCAGTCAAACAGAGGGCTATCCTTTATCGTCAGACTATCTGCCTGTATTGACCAGGTAGTAAGTTGACGAATTTCGGTAGCACCATCGGCTAATACAGGTGGCGCCGAAACCATATTGGCAGGAACAGTCTTTTTGGTGGAAGCATACAGGATTACTGAGCTGTAGGGCGCTATGCGATAGGTCAAGGCAGGGCTGCTGTTCTTCGTTATGGTTCCGTTCTCGGCGTTTAACCAATAGCTGCCAGTATATTTTTTATCCAGCGATAGGGAAATCGTCTGCCACTGATCGCTCTTGTTCCAGAGAAACTGAACCCGACTACCATCGCTCATGTCTCGCTTCATCTGACGAGTAAACCCAAACGTCCCATTAAATTTAACAGGTTGGCTCAGCGGCTGAATCCAGCTACCCGCATCGGTTGCCTGACTGATATGTCGGCTATTTTTCTGTTTTATGGCCGTTACGATCAGTTGGGTCGTTTTTTGATCGTTGATCTGCCAGTTTAAAAATGAAGGTTGTTTTGTTGGGAGTTTGCCGACAGCTAATAGCTTCATCCCCTTAACAGCCAGCGTATTGATTTGCTGGGCAGTCTGTAGCTGAATTGTCGAAGAATCTGCAATAATCAGGGCCTGATACCGATTACCCCGAATGGTGATTTGTTTATGGGGGTCAAGCTGGGCTTGCTGGAGGGATGCATCATTAACCCATCCCCAGCTAATGCCGTTTGCTTCCAGTTGATTGATAAGAGGATAAACGTGCTCAGCCCATGTCGATTTCGCCATGTCATGCGGTTCTTTAGTGGCGGGCAAAGGAGCCTCAACACCGGGACTATAGCCTTTCGTCAGGATTTCTTCGGGGTTATCTGGCATGCCATCCACGTTCGTAAAGGGGAAATAAATCAACACATCGGTATGTGGCTTTCCTGCTCGTAAAGCGTACTGAGTTCGGCGAATGTACTCGTTGATGTCTTTCTGGAATTTCCAGTACGTACTTCCTTCGCCTAAATGAGACGAAAAATTGACCGCACCCAGGTAGGGCGACGAAAACGGATACCAGCCTTCGGGACTAAACTCCTTGGGCGTATAGCGATACGGTACACCGTGGTAAATAATCTGATTGACACCAGCCGCAAAGAGTTTATCGACCGCCAGCCTGATTTTTTGTGGCGTAGTGGTATAAGCCCGGTTAATAAATACCACCGATTCGGCTGACAAAATGGGGCGATTATACAAATGAGCGCCTGAAGCCATAACCTTCAGAATAGCTTCGGGACCAAGCATACTTTCGGTTTCCGGAATGGAGGCCAGTCCGGCATTAGCCATCATATCCATATTCATCCCATACACCTGCGTACGGTGGAGCATACCCCGTTTCTCCAGATAGCTACTACTGGTTTTGATAAAATGCTCGCCGAGTAATTCACCTATTGTTCGGTCATAATCGTACCGTAGTCGCCAATCTTCAGAACCAAACGAAAATTCGAGAGGAGCATTGGGTCGTTTGTACGAGGCATAATTGTACCCCTTTTGCAGGTTAGCCGGAAGCCAGGGCGTTATATCGTAGCCGCGTTTTCGCTTGAAATACGCAATGAAGTCCGGCGAGTAATGCCGGTCTACTTCGAATTCATAACTGTCGTTAAAAATGGCACGTAGTGGATTACCGTAGTAAGGTTCCAGGCCCGTTCGGGGACCGATAACGTGCCTATAATTCTTGATCACTTTGACTGAATCAAAATGGTCGACTACTGGCCCTTGTGTGGGTCCAGCGGTCATCGTCCGTTGTCCACTGGGGCGGCTCCACAAGGCAATTAGTTTCCAGTCACCAGCGGGTAGTTGGCAATGAAGCGTATCGTTGCGAACTTGACCAGTCAACACCATTGGCGCTGCTGAGTCTAAAGCCGTTGTCTTTTCATTATCGCCGGGGCGGGAGGCCACAATTTTGGCAGCCAAAACAGCTTCTAAGTGCGGGATCACTCCCAATTTACCAGGAATGGTGGGTAACGGGAGACTAATCATTCTGCCTCCTTTTATATCCTGAGAGGCTGCTTGCAGGGTCAAAAAGCCGTCCTGCGGATCAAGAAACGGACCACCAGGAGGCCAGCCGCTTCCGTCCGTTAAATCGACTGTTAGCCCTCGCTTTCGCGCTTCCTCCATCACCGTTTTTAGATTTTCGTAGTACTCGGGTGTATCCCAGGTCATGATCTTGGCGGATAGTTCCGGTGATGATCGGGGTAAACCTAATGCTAGTGTCTGCACTTCGACACCCCCAAATGAGTGATCGGCAAAGAGGTTAATTTCCCGTTGAAGTTCTGGTTTTGTAACGTCGTTACCCGGCCACCACCAGCGAGCGTATGGCCCAAACGTAAGGGGCGGTTTCTGGAAGGTTACCGGGTCAAAATCGTATTGAGGAAACCACTTCGATCCCACTGGCAGAGGGTCAACTGGAACGAGTTTAGATTGAAAGGTGAATGCACCAATTATCAGGGTCAGTGCAAGCCCGCCCAGCCGAATTTGGGGAAGGTTATAGCGAGAAGTAGGCATTTTTTGGTGATTTAGGGAGGAAATAGTTTTAGCAAAACGACCCTTCAGATACGGTCTTTACACCTAAATCCCCGAAGAGGCTTTACTCTTGCTTGGATAGAGTCCCTTATTGATTTGAAAGAATAATCAACGATTTGAAAATTATCAGCCCACCGCTTTAGCTGTGGGTTAAGAGAAAGTAAGCCGACTAAAGACAACCGTTTCAACGGTTTGTTATCTGCTTAAACCATTAAAGCAGTTGCTGAAATGGCCCCCATTTTGCCAATACCCACAGCTAAAGCGGTGGGCTAATACTTAAAAGGTAATTGACTCAACAACTTCATCAACCAATCTACTTCAGTTCAACTTGCACCTTACCTGCTTTCAAACCATTGGCGGTTGCAGTTAACGTCACAGTTCCTTTCTGGCCATTAGACCGGAGAATGGCTAATCCGATTCCTTGGTAGACTTTTTTATGGTTTTGCTGAAAACTGGACAAGTCGGTCGGATTGCCATTGCCTACGCCAGCCAACGTTGCGTTCCCCGTCAGTTGGTACATGATTTCTGCGTCGTCAATCGAGGGAACGACATTACCGTTTTGGTCAATGATCTCGGCCCGAACATAGGCCAGGTCATTCTGATTCGCGTTGATTGTTACCCGATCTGCTACTAGCCGGATGGCAACTGGTTTTCCCGCAGTTGACAGGGTGCTTGAGCCAACTTCCTTTTCCCCATCAAACCCTCGGGCCGTTAGCGTACCCGGTTGGTAGTCTATGTCAAACGTAGTAGTAATCGAGCCATCCGGCACAGTCTGTTCAGCAATAGCTTTTCCATTCAGTTCCAGTCTCACACGCTTACTTCGGGTATACACGTTCACCTTCATATTTTTGCCTTCCATACCTGCCCATGTCCAGCTTTTCAGTTCATCCGGAAATCCCCAAGGCGATCTTGCCTCCTTCATACCATCTGGTATGGGCTGGTGAACCAGCATCTCAATCAGGCTGTTTCGCCAAACAACGTTTTGGTAATAAGACGCAGCTCTTCGGTTACCAATCAGGTCCAGGTCACCGCAATGGGCATTGAATACCGGCCAGGATGTAGGTTTAAAAAAGAACATCAGGCTCATTAGACCCTGGGGTATTTTGGTGGCCTCAGCGACGTAGGTTGGTCCACCAATGTTGGCCTCACCGATATAATCCATAGCCGTCCAGCTAAATCCGCCGATGACATACGGATGTTTTTCCGCTGCATCCCAATTTTCCAATGCGGCAGAAGGGTACGATTCAGTGGCCATAAACAGTTTTTGAGGATGTTTGGCATGTTCTGATTCATACCGATGGGTCGTAGCACTATCCCGTTGCATGGGGTCATATTTACCGCCAATGAAATAGTTATAGCCATCTACATCCAGGTTAGCCAAATGCGGGGCGAATGCCTCCCACTTGAATTTGATTTGTTGAGGCAAGTACAACATGGCTTCCGTTACCGCCCGAGTGGGATCTAACCGGCGCACTTCATCCGCTAATTGTTTAGCCATCCGATGCCCTGATGTGTCGGCCGCTTCCCAAATTTCATTACCAATTCCCCACATAATGATGGACGGATGATTGCGGTCGCGGAGCATCATCGCATCAATATCGCGTTTCCACCAAGCCTTAAAATACTGGTGATAGCTGTTTTTAAGACCCAGTTTCTCTTTCTCCCACGAATCGAAGGCGTCGGTAACGACCAGCATACCCAGCCGGTCGCAGGCAGCCAGTAAGGCAGGAGAGACGGGGTTATGGCTCAAACGGATGGCATTGTAGCCCGCTTTTTTGAGGAGCTCGATCTTTCGTTCCTCTGCCCGATCAATGCTGACAGCACCCAAAGGCCCATTGTCATGGTGAATGCAGCCGCCTTTTAGTTTGACTACTTTACCGTTGAGCAGAAAGCCTTTTTGTCCGTTAAACTCCAGGCTTCGAATGCCGAACGGCGTTATGGTTTGGTCAAGATTCTTACCATCAGCAACCAGGGTCACTCGGGCTGAATACAAAACGGGATTTTCCAGCGTCCATAAAGCGGGTTTGGTAAGCGTTAGTTGCTGTGTGGTAGAAACGAAACTGTTAGCAGCAATGGTCACGGATCGTTTCTGACTACCCACGACCTGACCGAACGGATTGACCATATCAACCCGTACATCAATCACTTTACTTTGGGAAGACGCATTGGTAAGAGAACTTTCAATTTTTACCTGAGCAGTACCCGGCAAGACGCTTGGTGTGGTTACATAATTACCGTTCAGTTCCGTGTGCAGAGCATTGAGGGGCACTAGCCACACATGGCGATAGATGCCGGAACCCGCATACCAGCGACTGTTTCTGCCCAGGTTTTTCGCCCGAACTGCAATGACGTTCGGCTTACCAATGGGATTCAGGAAAGTGGTGAGGTTGTAGGAAAACGAGGTATACCCGTTCGGGTGGTCGCCCAAATGGTGACCATTCACCCAGACATCGGCCTCCATATATACCCCATCAAACGTAATGTAGGTTTGCTTCCCTTCGTAGCGGTTGTCCAGTGTGAACGTTTTACGGTACCAGCCTACCCCACCCTCCGTATAACCAGTTGCCGCCTTTCCGATCGACGCTTTGGTGAACGGCCCCTGCACGCTGCCTTCCTGTTGATTAGGCAGGTCTTCGATGCTCCAATCGTGGGGCAAATTCAGTTTTCGCCAACCAGAATCAATGAATGTTGGACTTTCTGCCTGAATGAGGCTATCCTTTTTAAAGCGCCAGTCAGTATCAAACAAAACGGCTCGGGAATCTTGTCCGTGGGTATTAATGGCAAGTAATAGGAAGAATACGGTCAACAAATTCACTTGCCTCATAGACAGTGCCTTAGGAAGATGGATCATCGAATACCTGATTAGGATTTGTTACTGCGTTTTTGTCATCCCGACGCAGGAGGGATCTCAAGTGTTAAGCAAGCATGAGATCCCTCCTGCGTCGGGATGACAAAAACGAGCCTACTTTTATCTGATTCGTCAGGCAAAAGTGAAACCCTAAACAAATTCACTCCTTAGGGTTAAGGGCACAACCCATTCAATCCCAGCTAGTCTGATCCTCATTTTTTTCCGCGTACCGCTGTAGCCTCAAACATATTGTAAAGCATTCCTTTCAAGTGGTCATCGTCCACTTTGGTCAGCTCAATAGGGATATCACCAGCTTGAGGAGAATCGAAATGGATCGTTAGTTTAGTTGCTTCTTCCTCGACTTTAGTAATTGGAACGGCAGGTTTCACGCCCGCTGGATCTTTTAATTCGCCAGTTAGTTTACCGTCTTTTCGGGTCAGCTCAGTGACAAATTTCGCGTCGCCTTCAGGCGTGCCGACTACCAAAATTTCCCATTTTCCGGCAAAAAAATCGGTTGGTGGGGTGGTTTGAGAAAAGCTTTTGGCGCAAACGCCCAGGAGAAAAATGAATAGAAACAGGCTTACTTTTTTCATTGTGATTATTGATTTAAACGTGAAATTTTGAATAGAAAATCCTTTATTTATTTGACTCCTTTGAACGTCATACCTTGAACCTTGAGTGTTATGGACGTAGCTTTCTGGTCTGCACCAAGGTCGAATTTGACAACCGAATCACTCGCGCCTTTGAATTCATCGGCTTCCGATCCTGGCGTGAGTACCGATTCATTCTCGCCTGCCTTCATATACAGATGACCTTCTTTGGCTGTCACTTCGATATACTCAAAAGGAAGTCCTGTCATTTTGTATTTCCCCGCATAAGCATCCAGATTTTGAGTGGACGAACTGGATGGTGTTGTAGCTGGCTTTGTACTGGCTATCGCCGATTGGCTCGTTTGAAAATCCACATCCATGAGCACAAACAGGGCCTGACCGGCTGGGGCTTTATCATTCTTAAAGACCAGATATACATCGTGAACGCCTTTCACCTCAGCTAGTTTTGCAATTACCGGCGGTGGTAGATTGGTCATACTAGACCCATCTGCCGGTGCAATAAACACCGTTTCGCCAAGTAGTTTCCCCGTTGGTTCATCCAGCCGAACTTCAATAGTGCCTCCCGCTGCATTCAATTGAGCTTTGGGAGCCGACGCTGTAAATTTCAGTTGAGTAATGCCCGTTAAGTCGATGTTACTAAACCCAATACTGGACCCTTTCACCGAGGCTATGATAATAGTGCCGTACTTCATGACCCCATCTATCTTATCGGCTTTTCCGGCTGGCATTTTTGAGCTACGCAACAACAGTGTTTTTTCTGCCGTAATAGGCGGAATGCTTCCGTTGCCCTTGTCCTGATAAGCAGCCCGAACTAGGTAACGGCCTTCGCCCTTGTCGCTCGAAGGCAGAGTCATGGTATAGCTTCCCTTCACAGGCAACGAAGGCGCAGCCTGTTTCTTTTCGGCCAGACTCAGAATATAGGAAACCATAATTCCGGCATCGGCCTGCGACAGTTGCGGGTGTGCGCTCATGGCTACGTCACCCCACACGCCACTACCACCCGAAATGACTTTTTTAGTTAACCGATCGGCGGCACTGGCATCGCCTTTGTACTTAAGCGCCACCTGTTGATAGGCGGGTCCGATGGACTTTTTCTCGATACTATGGCAAGCTTTGCAATCATTGGCTTCTATCAGGCTAAGCCCTTTGCCTACCTGTGCGGTTGCATCGGCGCTGCGATGCCCTTGAGCAATTGTGACCAGGTCATAGCCTTCGGCCAGATAGTCGATGTTAACGGCGACCTGTTCCGGCTTGATTTTCCCTGGGGTCGCGCCCGACTTGGCGAGGCTACCATCTTCTTTGTCGGTAACCTTTACCTCATAGTCAAAGGGCTGACCCGGAAAGAAAAAAGTCTGGTTGCTGTTTTGGGTTTCGAACGTAAGCACAGGCTCTTCATTCCCCGCCATAATCTCGATAGCCCGGCTACTGCTGCCGCCCTTAGTATCGGTTACCGTCAGGGTAGCCTTGTAAATCCCGGCTTTGTCGAAAGCTACTGTTGGGTTAGCCTCCCGGAACGTGCGGGTGGTGCCACCTGCTGTGGGTTTTACCGTCCAGACATAGGTCAGTGCATCGTTGTCAAAGTCTTTCGTGCCAGCCGACGAAAGGCGAGCTTTGAAGGGAATCGATCCACCTTTTTTAGAGGTGGCTACCTGAACGATTGGCTTGCGATTACCACTGTTGTATTCAATACGTACTAATCGGGCGTCATCATTCTGGGTAAACCAGCCACTGCCGTATTCCAGCATATACAAATCGCCTTCTGGCCCAAACTCTATATCCATGGGGTTGGAAAATTTGTAGCTGGGCATTACCCGCTCCATCGACTTATAATTACCGGAAGCATCTAGTGTAACAGCCATCAGCCAGCCTCGCATCCATTCGTACGTCAGGAGTTTACCATCGTAATAATCTGGGAAAGGGCGCTTGGCGGCTTTAAATTGGTCTCGGTAGTAAACCGGACCTGCCATGGCCGAACGACCACCAGAACCCACCAGCGGAAACTCTTTCGATTCGGCATAGGGATACCAGATAAAGGCTTTCTGAGCTGGCGGCAATTGATTTAACCCTGTGTT
Organism: Spirosoma arboris; assembly: GCF_009754945.1. Lineage (GTDB taxonomy): Bacteria > Bacteroidota > Bacteroidia > Cytophagales > Spirosomataceae > Spirosoma > Spirosoma arboris. The sequence goes on along the minus strand of NZ_WPIN01000001.1, from coordinate 538,623 downwards.
ATTGACCGACTTATTGATGGGCTGGGCCGGGTCGTACAACGGACCAGACTCGCCGGTAGCAAAATCGTAGAGGTGATAAGGTTTATTATCGCCCACAAAATAGGGCCAGCCATAATTACCCGCCTTTCGTGCCTGTCCAACCTCATCCTGACCAGCGGGACCACGCTTCTCATTAGGCTGAGAGGCATCGGGACCAATGTCTCCCCAGTAAAGGAAGCCGGTTTTGGAGTCTACGGAAATTCGGAACGGATTCCGGTGGCCCATCGTGTAGATTTCAGGACGGGCTTTCTCCGTCCCTTTTGGAAATAAGTTACCTTCGGGAATGGTGTACGATCCATCGGCCTCAGGATGAATCCGGATGATTTTACCGCGCAGGTCGTTCGTGTTGGCCGAGGTCATCTGCGCATCGAAGGGTGACCGCCCCGGCCGCTCATCCGACGGACTATACCCATTAGATTGCTGCGGATTAATATTATCACCGGTTGACAGGTATAAATTCCCCTTCGCATCGAAGGTTAACGAGCCGCCCGCATGGCCACTGATTTCCCGCTGAGTTGCTACTTCCAGAATGACTTTTTTCGACGAGAGTACCAGTTCATCTCCTTTCAGTTCATAGCGGGTCAGGATATTTTTAGCTGCTGACCCTTCGGGCGAGTAATACAGGTAAAGCCAGTGATTTTCAGAAAAATGTGGGTCTTTGGTTATTCCTAGCAAACCGCCTTCGTCTTCGCCAACTTTCCCCTCCTTATCGGTCACTTTAGTGTTTACCGGAATATGTGCAATCGTGGTAAGCTTACTGGTCGATGGGCTGAAGAGTTTGACAGCACCTTTGCGTTCAACGAGTAGCACACGGCTATCTGGCAGCACCACTAGCTCCATCGGCTCGTCGAGCTTCTCGGCCAGCACAACTTTTGAAAACCGGTTCTCGTCGGGCAGTAGTTTCGTTTTTGCCTTGGTATAGTCTAATGGTTTGGGTGAGTCGCCCCCCATCACATAATGTAAACCGGCCCCCAGATGCCGCAAGAACAGTGGCTCCGAGAAGGTTGCATCGGTATGGCCACCCGCTGTATAAAACGAACGTCCACCATCAAATTCCTGATACCAGGCCATCGGATGATTATCACCATTGGTACCGCCCTTATAAGTCTTTTCGTCAATGGTTAGTAATACATGCAACGCAGGGCTAATGTTTTTGAAGGAATAAAATTCATCTTCCCGCTCCCAGCGCTCCGGCAGGAAACTAGTTGCCGGGTTGTTTTTATCTACGACAACGAATGTCCCTTTCTGGACATTGTCGGGCATGGGGTGGTTGGAAAACCATGCACCAGCCAGTTGGTTGTACCAAGGCCAGTCATATTCGGTATCAGTAGCCGCATGAACGCCCAGATAGCCCCCTCCGGCCTGAATGTAGCGTTCGAAGGCATTTTGCTGCTGCGAGTTCAACACGTCGCCGGTTGTACTAAAAAAAACGACTGCCCGGTAGCGTTTTAGGTTTTCTTCGGAAAATCGGCTGGCGTTCTCGGTGGTGTCAACGGCAAAGCCTTGCTCTTTACCGAGTTTAAACAGAGCCTGTTGGCCCGCCCCGATAGATGCATGGCGAAAGGCGGCAGTTTTGCTAAACACAAGGATACGGGGCGGTTCATTAACAACCACATACGACCATAGTCCAGTGGACAGCAGACCGACTAGTGCTGTTCCAACCAACCAACGAAGGGAATTAGGAAGAAGCTGTAGCATCGAAAAGTAATTGATTATTTATCGAAAAAATTGAAGTAATCTCAAAACTGTAAATTTTACGGAATAAAGATAGGGCGCCTTTTTCTTAATTCGTAAATTTTACGGAATATTTTTTTTAGTTTTGATGATATGAATTCGCTAGAAGAAGTCGACGACTTTGTCAAGAACGGCCATAGGCATTATTTGCCTCATTTGAGTATCGACCCGGTCATTTTTGGCTACCACGATCAGCAACTCAAGATTTTACTCCTCAAATGGAAAGGACTTAATGGCTGGGGATTGCCCGGTGGTTTTATTCAGCGAAGAGAGCCCCTAAGTCAGGCAGCCCATCGCATTTTGCAGGAGCGCACAGGTTTGGAGTCTATATTTCTTCAACAGTTTCACATTTTTGGTGATTCGCCCTACCGACTTCAAGAGCGAAGTACGAGTGAGTTCAGAGCAAATTATGGCCTTGAGGTAAACGACGATAATTGGCTGTTCGAACGTACGCTGTCGGTTGGCTACTTCGCTTTAGTCGATTATTCGAAGGTTAGTGTCCGGACTGACTTTTTCACCGAGGATTACCAATGGTGGGATGTAAAACAGGTTCCTCCACTTTTATTCGACCAGAGTGAAGTCGTAGAAAAGGCGTTAGCTACGCTTCGGCTTCAGATCTATCACCAGCCAATTGGCTATAACTTGCTGCCCGAAAAATTTACTCTTCCAGAAATTCATACGTTGTACGAGACGATTCTGGGAAAAGAACTGGATCAGCGTAATTTTTCCAAAAAGCTCGTTGCCCTGGGCCTAATCAAAAAACTGGCAGAACAACGAGCTATTGGTCCACACCGGTCTCCTTATCTATATCAATTTGAGAAAGAAGCTTATGAGGATGCCTTGAAGCAGGGCATCGTGCATACCTATTAAAATTCCTGCACCATAAAGCTTTCATCGGGATTGGCCTGCACTACAAACGTCTTCGTAAGCGTCTCTGCGCCGGTTGCGATTGTCAGGTGATAAGTACCAGCACTCAAGCCTGAAATGTCGAATTGCTGACTTAACCCTTTTTGAAGGGCTACCGTTGAGGTATAGACCGATCGGCCGTTGGCGTCCTGAATTGCAAGCTGGGCTTTGGTCTGCAGGGGTTGAATGTAGAGTTTAATTTTATGCTCGTTGGTCATCACCAGACGGGTCTGAGCGGTTTCAGGTTGTGTAGTTGATTGATGAGCAAACGATGCGGTACTAGCTACTAGACCCAACATCAGAATAAGTATTTTTTTCATGGCTTTTTTTAGTAAGTGTTTATCTCATTTGACCGCACCGTTTCGGCGATCTGGTGAGACAAAGTTGCCATGTGCATAGGAAGCCCGAAACTAAAAGGCGACGATCACTTGAATCGGAAAGATGAGTATGGACTTTTGACTGATGAGCGATCACATCCATTTTCCTATAGTTACCAAACCATAGATAACCGATTACCTCAAATGGCTCTTCCCGCTGCTTATAACCTGCCGCAACAAGGCAAGATCGCCGTTTAGTTAATATAATATCAATTTGACCGATTTTAATCTTTCTGGTGGCAGTGAAGTAGTACCTTCAAACTAATAAAGTAGTCTCTGTGACCAATAGAGCCACTTTTAGTAACTCCGTAACTGCCTCTCACCATGAACTTTCTCGCTCTGCTCGCTGCTGGCAGCATCGCCTTTATAGCTTGTCTTATTTATGTCTTTCGAACAATTCGGCTTGAGAAGAAATGTCCAAGCTGTGGAAATCCCCATCCCGATCGCACCGCGAGGGCTGGACTAATGAAGTTCGTCTCTAGCAAAGCCTACCGTTGTACAGCCTGCGGCAAACGGTTCTATCAACTAGAAGGCAAGAGGACGTCCAATGCAGTCTAGTACTCTACTTCTCTATGAAAAAAACCGGACTACGATTTCTATCTTTCTTTTTACTGATAACTTCCTTGCTGCTTTTGGCTTGCTTAGTTTCTTTTCTTTATCAGCACCAGTTAAAGTGGGCTCTACCTGTTTTTCTAGCGTCGATTAGCTGTACATTTCTAGGCGCATTGTTGTCTGCTAAGATTGTCCATACTCCCACCAACAAAAATTCACAAAGTTTTGGCCAGAGCGTCAGCAGGACTGAAAATACACCATCAATTATAAAATCGAGCGACGAAGGCAGTTCCTTTGGCAATCAGGAATCACAGGCAATAGAAGCAGATCAACACACAATCACAACTGATTCGAATACGCAGGGGCTGCTCGGGCAGAATGATGTACTAGTGAACTAGTGAGGGCTAAAGCAAAAGCCCGCTATGAAGTGTCATAGCGGGCTTTGCAATCAATAAATCAGTACGTTTTGATAGCCTATACCTAACAATAAGCAGGCTGTTGAGTACACCATTGGTATACTCTTTCCCGGCTTCGCTTAAGTCGCATCTTAACAGCGCAGCCCTTAATATTGTACAATCCCGCAATTTCTTCGACAGTTAATCCATCTTCATATTTTAACTGTAGCAATGCCTGATCTTTTACCGACAGGCGTTCCTGCGCCTGCCTGATCAATTGAATCATTTCATCCTGTCGCTGAATTGCGCCTGTGTCTGGCACTTCCTGTTTCAACAAATTGTCTAGAGAGTCAACTGGAAGCCGCTTTGCCAGTCGAAGCTGGTCTGAACAGTAATTATACGAAATGGCATAGAGCCAGGTTGAAAAACTGGATCGTTCCTGAAAGGCGTCTATTTTAGCGAAAACTTTCAGAAAAATGTCATGCGTAAAATCCTGAGCCAGCTCATGGTTTCGAGTCATAGACAAACACCTTCGGTACACTTTGCCAACGTAGCGCTTATAAAGCATTTCGAAGCATTGCTTGGGTTGACTGTGGTAAAGCTGACGAATCACTTCCTCATCTGAACATAAAGTTAGCATAGTTAATAGGTTGAAATATATTAAACATCATTTATGGGTTCTAATTTGTACTGAGTATTCGTTCCAATTTCGTTCCGATGGTAGGCTTTGTGAGCGACCATCAGTAACATCCATTTCCATTAATCTTTCGATATGGCAAAAAGGGAACGGTAAGGAACTAAGCAGAACCAGAAAGCACATTGGCCAACTGATTTTGTTACCAAAATACGAAAAGTTGGATAAATCTAATTTTTCTTCACGTAGAAATATCTGGCGCAAACAATACCTCAAGCTCCTGCCTGCCTTATTTACAGGTAAGATAAAGCCTATCAGTTAATTACCTTAATTTTACCCTCAGAATAATGCATTCGGGATAGGAAGCGTTAACGACGAAAGGGGTCGCAGAAACGGCCATTCTATCAGAACAGCCAGAGAGGAATTTTGGCTGTAGCTTCTGGAAAGTCCTGAAAACCGCCAGAAACTAGCTTATCAATCCATCGAAGGCTAATTTTTATCAAATAGCACCTAAGGATCAGCGCTAGCCTTTCATAAACCGTACTAAGCCTGCCTCCACTAACAAAAACGCCAGTGCAGCCAGTAGGAAGTATTTCCAGAGGCTTTTGCCTAAGTTTTCCTGCTCCAGAACCTGTACAAAATCACCATCCTGAATACTGTCGAACACCTCTACATTAGGCTGGTTTGCGAAGGCTCGGCGTAGTTCATCGGCTGAATAAAAATCCATTGCAGATTCCTGATTGCCGTGGTTAAAGGCCAACAAGCGCTCGGTTTTTCCTTCACTATTCAACAAGGCATAATAGCCTGCTTCAATTTCCTGACCAGCCGCCAGTTCGTTGCTTTTGGGCATTTCGAGCAGAAGTTGATTACCTACTACCCGCTGCACGGGAATAATTTCCAGTTTGTCACGCTTCAATTTATATACCGAGCGTTCGGATGGGTTACTAACAGGAATCGTTAGCAGGTTGTCATCGAAGGAGTAGGCTGTTCGTTGTGCCCGAACGCTCAGGGCCGCCATTTTATACATGACCGGCACAAAAAGAGCATGTTCAGCTAAATTACCATAAGCAGATGACAGCGGACTGGCGAATATATAAACACTCCCCGGTGATGTACCACCAGCTTTTGACTGAGTCAGCAATGGATTACCATCGCGTAAAGTCAATAACCGTTCCCCAGCATTCCACCGCCAGACGGGAGCAGCTGTTGGCATATTCAGCGGCTCAGACTGATAGCTTTGCTGGAACACATCGCGGAAGAAAGGGGTACGTCGGTCAGGATCAGCCACCGGTACGGATGTTGGCGTGGTACTGGATGAAGCGAGTATTTGTACGTTACTAACTCCTAAAGTCTGCAAAAATGGCTGATATGATATTGTATTAGGTACAGTGGGCGGAATGATCGCTAAGCTTCCTCCCTGTTTTACAAAGCGTTCCAGTTCGGTTCGTAATGTACCGTTTACATCAGACACGCCCTCTAGTATTACTAAATCGGTTTCTTTTAATTGCCCAACATCGAAATTCTGGGCATTGAAACTCCGATGGACAAATAAGCTATCATTGGAGTAGACCGCATCCACATAACCTGTTGGCCGGCCCGAGGGACCAGCCTGTTGCTCATATAAATGCAACACTCGAACTGCCGGAGAGGCTTCTATTACAAAAAAATACTGGTTGTCGAAGGTGATTGGATAGTCTTCAAACACAATCCGTCCTCGATGATACCCTTTCGATGTCACGTTAAAATTAAGCGAAACTGTTGCTGAACCTCCCGGTGCCAGCACGGCCGAAGCCGTAGACGTTTGCGTATCATCTAAATACAATCGTATCGGAAGATTCCGAACATTTTCTCGGCCCGCATTATTGAGCTTCACGTTAATGCTGTTGTTCTGCATTTCCCGGATAAAGGGCGTGCTTAGCCAGACTGAATCAACATATACGTTTTTAGTGGCCTGCGCATCCAGAGGAACAATAAACAATCGATCAGTTGTATCAATTTTTAGTCGCGATAAATCACCAGCAGTACTCTTCTGAAAATCTGAAAACCAGAACAATTGATTTCGTCCACCCGGATTAAGCGAACTCAGCAAATTACGCTGCCGCCGATAAACGGTTTCGAGCGTACGGGGCGTATGAGCAAAGCGAATGGAAGTAACCCGATCGCGAACCGACTCAGCCGTTCCAGCCTGTTGCTCTGCCGCCGAAAAATCGTTGGTCAATAATTGAAGCGACGTCGCATTACGAAACAACGTCAATAATTCATCTAGTTTACCCGTAGCAATATCTAAGTACCGCTTAGTATTGCGCTCATTCTGCATGCTAAATGAGTTATCAACATATAGGCTCGTAACACCCTGCCGCGACAAACCCAATTTATTTTTACTAGGGATAAACGGTTGAGCGAACGCTAGTACGAGACATGCCAGAAACAAACAACGGCACGCCAGAATAAGCCAGTGTTTCAACCTTCGAAACGATTTGGTCTCGGTTTGAACACTCCGAAGCAAGGCTACATTCGTGAAAAATACCCGCCGTGTCCGCCGGAAATTAAACAGGTGAATGGCAATCGGAACCGATATGGCCATCAGGCCAAACAAGAAGGAAGGATAAAGGAAATTCATTCAGCGATGGTCAGGTGTTGTTGGCATGGTCAAGGATTGTCAAAAATTGTCAAATGTTGCAGGATCAGTCAAAAGTTGTTTATCAAATCCTGAGCATGTTAACTATTCTTGATTTGCCTAATCGTTTCCCAACAGTTTTATTCTTAACGCCCTGATATAGGTCTTTCGTTTCTTTAGTGCCTAAGTTAGTCAGGGATTGTGATTTCGTAAAATGCTGTTTTGGTTTGCAGTACATCCGTATAAGTAATTGAACCCCGCTCATCGCCCATTGTCATGAAATCGTCAATAGGCGTATGCCCAACAATCTGATGAAATCCTGGTAAATAGTCGACTTTTGTCTCTGAGCGATCAGCCCAAATAGGGCCACCGAAAGGATCATGCCCCCCTCTTCTGGAACTCACCTCAAACAGTAGATTCCGAATGTGATCAGGCTGCTCATGTATCTTATTCAATAATCCGGCCAGATTATAGTCAGGTGTGATCGCAAGCGTTTCATTTCCTGTTTTCTTCAGAAGTCGGGCCAGCCATTTAGTTGTAACGCCCGCATGTGTGAACAAATAAGGGCCCCGTTGATGCGCCATTTGAAACAGACTATGATATTTGACAAACAGATCTGTCAAATCGGATTGTGCCCACGCCCGAAATCCAGAACAACGGTAATTCGGAAAATGCATGTATTGTGCATCGTGATTGCCAACAAGCAACACGAGTTTATCTGGCTGACGAAGTTTTAGGTGGATAATCTCATTCAGATTCGTGTAAATTGTTTCATCATCAACAATGTAACTGTCTGTATAATCACCAAGGAAAATAACCTGGTCGTACTGAGTAAAGTTAGCTTCCTTCCAGACGGTTCGTCCGTGCAGGTCACTGATAGCAAGGAATTTCATGAACGATTTTTTCTCCGCCAGATAAAACCATCCGGCACATAACGGGTTGTTTGTGGCATTGCCAGTAAAGAAACTAACGTTGCTAGTAGATACGGCTCCCTAGTCAGACGAACTCATCCTACAAACCTTCTTCAAGATAAGCCAGAATACCGATCAAACTAAAAAATAATCCAATAAAAAAGCCCCAACTGGAAACCAGTCAGGGCCGAAGTCTGAAACGCTCCAAAGATGGGAGCATTTCATTTATTACAATGTCCGTTTCACTTCTTTCAATTCGAAGCTTTCTATTACATCACCCACTTCAATGTCGTTGAAGTTTTTGATACTCAAGCCACATTCGTAGCCGAATTTCACATCACTAACATCTTCTTTAAAGCGTTTCAGCGCACTTATTTCGCCCGTATGGATGACAATAAAGTCACGAATGATCCGGATTTTATTATTTCGTTTGATATTACCTTCCGTCACATAACAACCGGCAACTGTACCAATTTTGCTAATTTTGAATACCTCACGAACTTCAATGTTACCTACGATTACCTCTTCAACAGTTGGTGCTAGCAGGCCTTCCATAGCATCTCTCACCTCGTTGATAGCATCATAAATGATGGAATAGAGACGAATTTCGATCTGCTCTTGCTCGGCTAATCTACGCGCACTCGATGACGGGCGCACCTGGAAGCCAACAATGACTGCATCTGAGGCTGAGGCCAGCAATACATCTGATTCGGAAATCTGGCCAACTGCTTTGTGGATGATGTTCACCTGAACTTCTTCTGTAGAGAGTTGTAATAGCGAATCGGATAAGGCTTCAACCGAACCATCCACATCACCTTTCACAATTACGTTCAGCTCTTTAAAAGTACCGATAGCTTTTCGGCGACCGATTTCTTCAAGCGTAATGTGCTTACGAGTACGTAGCGTTTGTTCACGCAGGAGTTGTTCGCGTTTGTTCGCAATTTCTCGGGCCTCGCGATCCGTTTCCATCACATTAAACTTATCCCCTGCTTGCGGTGCACCCGGCAGACCCAGAATTTGAACTGGTGTTGCTGGACCAGCTTCTTTAATTCGCTCACCCCGGTCGTTGCTCATAGCCCGTATACGACCATAGTGTGCCCCAACAAGCATGATGTCGCCTTGGCGGAGTGTACCGTTCTCAACCAGTACAGTCGATACGTAGCCCCGACCTTTATCAAGTGAGGCTTCGATAACAGTACCCAATGCGCGACGGTCAGGGTTGGCTTTCAACTCAAGTAATTCAGCTTCAAGAAGTACTTTTTCCAACAGATCATCAACCCCTAAGCCGGATTTCGACGAGATCTCCTGCGCCTGATATTTACCACCCCATTCTTCTACGAGCATGTTCATAGACGCGAGTTCAGCCCGAATTTTTTCGGCATCAGCACCCGGTTTATCTACTTTCGAAAAAGCAAACACAATAGGTACCCCTGCTACTTGCGCGTGGTTAATTGCTTCACGTGTTTGTGGCATGATGCTATCATCAGCAGCAATCACGATGATAACTACGTCGGTTACTTTAGCACCACGAGCCCGCATAGCCGTAAAGGCTTCGTGACCCGGTGTATCCAAGAACGTAATCATGCGATCGTCACTGGTTTTTACACTATAGGCACCTATGTGCTGTGTAATACCCCCTGCTTCACCAGCAGCTACTTTCGCACGACGGATATAGTCAAGCAATGATGTTTTACCATGGTCAACGTGACCCATAATGGTCACAATTGGAGCACGGGGTTGCAGATCATCTGGCTCATCTGCTTCAACATCAATACCTGCTTCTGTTTCGTCTTCAGCAGATATAAATTGAACGTCATAGCCGAACTCATCTGCAATAACGGTAATGGCTTCAGCATCCAAACGTTGGTTGATCGAAACGAACATTCCGAGGTTCAAACAAACCGAGATAACTTCGTTAATCGAAACATCCATCAGCGATGCCAGATCGTTTGCCGAAACGAACTCAGTTACTTTCAGGATTTTTGCTTCCAGTTCCTCTTGTTCATTCAACAGACGGCGATCTTCTTCGCGTTGGCTCCGGCGATCACGTCGGCGGTCAGCCCCCCGATTAGGTGTATTACCCTGCATCCGGGCATTGGTCTGCTGAATCGCCTTCCGAACATCGGCCTGTGTTGGTGCTTCACGACGGTTGTTGTTACCACTTCCGCTCCGGTTAGCATTATTTCCTCCACCACGGTTTTGTCCCTGTCCGTTACCTCCTCGATTGGCGTTATTACCGCCCCCCGAACGATTATTGTTGTTGGCGTTATTTCCAGAACCTGCCTGTCCGTTTCCATTTCGATCCCGATTAGCAGTGTTAGCACCCGAGTTCTGACCATTGCCACCACCAGCGCGATTGGCTGGTGCCTGACTACGATCCCCCTCACGTGGGGTACCCTGACCTTGTCCCTGCTGACGATTTCCATCGCGCGGAGCAGTGTTACCACCAGTCTGGTTACGATCCCCCTGCGGGCGATCGCCTGAGGTGCGATTTGCCGGACTGCGGTCGCCATCGCGAGGAGCACGATCATTACGATGGTTACCGCCCTGACCCTGTTGTTGACCACCGCCACCCTGATTCGGTTGTCCTGTGCTTCCAAGAGCACCCTCACGACCACCACGAATCCGTTTGCGTTTTTTCTTATCGGCGTTGCTGTTTCCTCCCCCTTGCCGAGGGTTATTTACAGGCAATTCAATTTTACCAAGAATTTTCAGTCCACCAAGTTGATGGCTACCAGCTGCCCGAATAGTTTCGGTTGGAGCCTCTTCCTCGTTATCAGGCGCTGTTACAGTTGGTTTCACCTGCGGAGCTTCTGGCTTGGGTTTAACTTCAACCGTTGGCTTCGGCGCTTCAGTCCGAACAACAGGTTTTGGAATTTCAGGCTTAACAACGGGTTTTGGAGTCTCCACTTTTACTACCGGAGTCTCTACTATCTTTGGTTGAGCGACGACCACTGGAGGTGTCTCCTTAGGTACTGGCGGTGTTTCTACGGGCGTTGGTACCACCAGAATGGGCTGCACTTGAACCGGCGTCGGCTTCACATCAACGGGTTGAATAGGTACTACAGGCTTTACAGCTTCCACTTCTGGCTTAACAACAGGTGCAGTCGGTGGCTGCACTGGTATTGGTTTTGGAACTTCCGTTGCTACTGGTACCGGGTTAGCCGTTGGTGTCGGAGTAGCTATACTATCCGATGGTTTCGGTGTATCAACCGGTTTTATCTCTTGTGGTGGCGTTGCTTTCGCTTGCGGCACAGGAGGAGCGGCTACCGCTGGCTTAGCATTCAAATCAATTTTACCCACTACTTTCAATCCTGGCAAACCTGTCTGAGCAGTTTGCGGAATTGGTTTCGACTCGATTGGAGTCGTTTTGGGCAGTTCAGCTGGGGCTGATTCTGGTTTGTTTTCGACAATTGGACGTCTCGCATCATCACGACGGTACAAAACGACATCCTCCTCCTGAGAACGCGGTGGCTCGGCGACCGCGACCGACGGTTCGGCCCGGCGAGCTCCGTTCAGGAGTTCCGTTGATTTATACTCCTTCGCTAACACCTCCAACTGTTCCATGTTGATTTTGGTGTTAGGATTAATTTCGACCTTAAACCCCTTGGCAGACAGACTACTCGCAACAGAGGAAAGTCCTTTGTTGAGAATTTTTGCCACTTGGCTTAGGCGCATTGACTTTTCTTCTGCCATACTTCGGTCTATATTCCGCAAATTTAATGGTTGTTGGTATCTTATGAACACCACTTACAACAATAAAAATCCCGCATTTTGATAATGAAGAGCGAAAAGTTAAGAATGAAGAATAAAAGGTTGTCTAATTATTCTTCATTCTTAACTTTTCACCACAGGGGCGTCCCCGTCTTCATTATTAATTTTATTCAAACTCCTGTTTCAAAATATTCACAATTTCTTCGACGGTATCCTCTTCCAAATCGGTTCGGCGAACGAGTTCTTCTTTGCTAAGAGCCAGCACACTTTTGGCGGTATCGAGACCTATTTTACGAAGTTCATTGATCATCCATTCATCAATTTCGTCGGAGAATTCCATTAAATCAACGTCTTCGTCATCTTCCTGACCCTCATTATCGCGGAATACATCGATTTCCATATCAACTAGTCGACCAGCCAGCTTAATGTTCTGCCCACCCTTACCAATTGCTAACGAAACCTGATCAGGCTTCAAAAATACAGACACACGCTTGGTTTCCCGGTCGATCTGCATCGAGCTGATTTTAGCAGGACTAAGCGCCCGACTAATGAGCAGTTCCAGATTTTCTGTGTAGTTAATTACATCGATATTTTCATTCCCTAATTCACGCACAATACCGTGAATCCGGGAACCTTTCATACCTACACAGGCACCTACTGGATCGATGCGATCGTCGTACGATTCAACAGCAACCTTGGCACGTTCGCCCGGCTCCCGCACAATCTTCCGAATTGAAATCAGTCCGTCATAAATTTCAGGCACTTCAATTTCGAACAAGCGCTCTAAAAATACTGGAGAAGTTCGCGACAACACAATTTTAGGCGTTCCATTCACCATTTCTACGCGGCTAATAACCGCTTTCACAGCTTCACCTTTGCGGTAGCGGTCTTTCGGAATTTGCTCTGTGCGTGGCAAACTTAGCTCGTTGCTTTCTGAATCAACCAGAATTATTTCATGTTTCAACAACTGATATACTTCAGCGCCAACCAGATCACCAACCTGATCTTTATACTTCTGATAAAGGAGTTCTTTCTCCATATCCTTTATCTTCTGAATAAGGGTCTGGCGAGCTGTCTGAACCACCCGCCGTCCGAAATCTTCCAGTTTTACTTCTTCGGCAACCTGTTCACCTACTTCAAAGTCGTCCTGAATTTTGCGGGCTTCGGCAAGGGGAATTTTATCATAATCCCAAATATCTTCGGAGTTATCATCCACGATTTCGCGCGTACGCCACATTTCCAGATCACCACTTTCGGCATTGATAATGACGTCGAAATTCTCGTCGGTACCATACTTTTTACGAATCATTGTCCGGAAGACATCTTCCAGAATGGCGATCATGGTAGGCCGGTCAATATTTTTCGACCGAGCGAAATCAGCAAACGATTCGATTAATAGTCCACTGGTCATTTTTATTAGTAGTTTGTCGTTTGAAGTCTTAAGTTAAAAGTTCGTGGTTATCAGATGCGTCTTGTTCTTACATCTGTCAATTACAAACTTTAAACTTAAGACTTCAAACTATTTAAATGATACTTCTACATTCGCTTTTTTAACCTCCCCAAATGCAATCGGCGTTGGGCCAACAGGAACTGCCTCGGTAGTTAAATCAGCTTCTTTTTTCTTTTTACTCTTCGACTTCTTTTCTGGCTCAATATCCAATATGATCTGATCATCTGAAACTGATACCAATTTACCTTTTCGGATAGTGCCATCGGTAAGTGTAACAATTAGCTGTCGCCCGACATTACGAACGAACTGACGAGAAAACGTCAGCGGATAATCGACACCCGGCGATGAAACTTCGAGTGTAAATGGAGCTTCACCAAAAAAATTCATTTCATCCATTTGTGCGCCCAGCTTACGGCTGATATCAGCACACTCATCGATGGTGATTCCAGCATCACTATCCAGCAGAATGGTCACTTTAATGCGACCACCCTGGCGTCCAACTATCTGTACATCAACGATATATAGATAGTCATTATTCAGATACGGCTGAAGTAGTTCGGTTATTTTCGCTTTGTCGTCCATAAGGTAAGGCTAACAAAAAAGGGAGTGCGACTCCCTTTTTTGATCAATGCCATATGGTTTTAGTGTCACAAAGATAATATGTTTCTCTGTGCATAGCAAGCCCTGGATTTGGACTGGCAGTGGGCATTCCAGTCATTATGCCTTATTTTTGATCCCTACACAGTATTTGTCTTGCACAAAGACGACAGTATGACAATAAGAATGCGTGTTGGGCAGCTCATTGCCTTTTTTTTTCGGTCGTTGTTGTGGTCGCTCAACCTGTTTTTGGTCTTGTACACTTGTATGGCCTATTGGCTACTATATAGTTTACAAATCGAACATTGGTTAGCAGGCATGATCATGATTTCGATACCTGTAGCCTGGTTTTTGAATTTAGTTATTGTCTTTTTGTGGCTTATCACACGTCCCTGGCGGAGTTGGTTATCTGGACTTACCTTATTGATTGGCATTTTATTATTCGGTTCCCGAACGTTTGTCTGGCACCGACCAACAGAGATAGTCTCTCAGGGCACTCCGCTGAAAGTATTTAGCTATAATGTGCAGACATTTGGCGAGTTGGAGTATTGGCAGTTGCCTCAAAGTGTACCCCGTGTTCGTCGAACACTCAGTTATGTATTACACTACGACGCTCCAATTAAATGTTTTCAGGAATTTTATTCGTCGACCAAAATACCAGATTATGATATTGTTGGACGATTCCAAAAAGCAGGCTACAATTATGCAGCATTTCTACACCCGAAAATGGCTCATGCTGTAAATGGTGACATTGGTATTGCCATCTTTTCTATTTATCCTATTGTTGAGTCTGGACGTGAGGTATTTGACACACATAACGGAATTGTTTGGGCCAATATAAAAATAGGAAATGATACGATTCGTGTCATCAATGTGCATTTGCACTCAATGGGCATTCGAGTAGGCAAAGTCTTGAAACAAAAACAAATAAAAGGTGTCCAGCATGAAACCCGGGGGGTATTAAGTGCGCTACGCACTGGATTCATCGATCGGAATGAAGAAGTTCGTAAAGTTGAACAGTATATCCAGAATAGTCCTTATCCGGTAATCATAACCGGTGACCATAATGATACTCCCTATAGTGTAGTATATGAACGTCTGCGCCGGATATTACCAAATACGTTTGAAGAGGCAGGACGTGGGTTTGGCTTTAGTTATAATCGACTGCCGGGTTTTATCCGTATCGATCATCAATTTCATGATCCGAAGATACCCGTTCTAGACTTCGAGACAATCAATTATATTAAGTATTCTGACCATTACCCAATTGCAGGAACATATTTAATTAAATGAAGTAGGGTGTATGATATATGTAGAAAACAACCCACCTATCCTATTCTTTCTACTTTATACATAACCTACGGGTGTGCATTCACCCATTCTTCGCCATCTATAAATACTTCTTTTTTCCAGATAGGTACAGTTTTTTTGATGGTGTCAATAATGTAACGACAAGCCTCAAACGCATCGGCCCGGTGGGCGGTCGACACACCAATCAAGACGGCCATCTCGCCGATTTTCAAGATGCCTTTGCGGTGAATGACAGCATAGCGAATTATTGGCCAGCGCTGTTGAGCCTCATCTGCGATTTTTTGCATTTCAGTGATCGCCATACGATCGTAGGCTTCATACTCAAGCCGGTCGACCGGACGTTCCTGGGTATTATTCCGAACAATGCCCAGAAATAAATCAATTGCCCCTGCCTGATCTGATTGCAAATAGGTCATAGCTGCGGCAACGTCAATAGGATCAATGGTAATCGCAATCATGAAAATTAATAGAAAATGAAAAATGCATAAGGCTATCCTCCGCTAACAGGTGGAATCAAGGCAATTTCGTCGTTTCGATTCAATAGCTGGTCGGCTTCAGCGTATTCGCCATTAACGGCTACCAGCAACGACCGAATGCCAGTCAAAGGAGGAAATTGCTGGTGTAGCTGGTTCAACAAATCGCTAACCCGAGCATCCTGACTTAAGGAAATTGTAACTGCTGACTGGCCAGTTAAATCGCGGGTAATTCCAAACAAAAGTACTGAGACAGGTAAATCCATACATTGACTATAATCCGGTACTGAAACGTATACAAAGAACGTAACAAAGGTTGATCGAAGTTCGCACCGGGCCAATAAAAAAGGGTATCACTATCTTTGTGCAGTGACACCCTTTTCTAGCTTAGAAACTAACGTTTACTTCGAATTATTCATCTTCCGTTCAGCCTTTTTCATTTTCCGATTGGTCTTATCGAGGGCTTTATCGGTCCCCTCTTTTACATCTTCTTTCGTATTTTTAGCTGCTGTTGACACTTTATCGCCCGCTTTATCAGCCTCACGACCTATTTTCTTCCCAGCTGCTTTTGTCGTTTCCTTTGCCTGATGAGCGGTTTCCTTCGCTTTTTCTTTTGTATCCTGAGCAGACACAAGGGCTGTTGAAAAGGCCAGCGTAACAGCCAGCATAATGATCTTTTTCATGATTGTTGAGTTGATTAATACTGTCCTCAACAACACCTTAGAAGAATCAATTGTTTAACGACTGGAAAAACGCCTACAATAGAGTTTCTCTCTTTGAAGTATGAAGCTACCTTACTCTTTATGCTTGAATACTTTTACCTGATAGACATAGTCCTGCATCCGCTTGATTTGCTTTTTGCGTGACAGGTTCGCTAATGTATTTTTTCTATTCAGGCGTAGTGGTTGCCCTTTAAGCGAATCTGCGGGAATATTGTTGAGGGCTTCGAGCAGATAGTTCGTTTTTACCGCAAAGCTCACTCCTTCCGATGTAGTTTGCTTTCCACTAATTATCCCAATCACGTTACCCTTTTCGTCTAGTAGCGGGCCGCCCGAGTTACCGGGGTTCACGCCAATAGCAACTTGATAAGCAGTTGAGTCTCCCCGATAACCTGTACCGGAGCTTAGATACCCCTCGCCATAAACAATCTCTTCCCGAGGGTATCCAAGTGTATAAACTCGCTCCCCAAGATCAGATGGCTGCGCTTCGAAACTGTAGGGAACGGGCGGAAGTGTACGAAAGGCACTATCATCGCAGAGTTGCAAAAAGGCCAGATCATGTGTTTGATCGGCATATACAACCCGCGCTTTGTAAACCTCTCCTTTCGTACTTTGCACATACACAGAATCGGCATCACGAACAATGTGGTTATTCGTCACAAAATAGCCATCTCCAGTCAGTAAAAATCCAGAACCCGACACCTGCGCCGGATTGATGCTCAGGCCACGACCACGACCATTAAGGTCATTTTGCATTTTGCGCTGCGATGACTTAACCGCCTGAATTTCTTTACTTAACTGGCTGTACTGTTGCTCTTGCTGGTGACTTTGCTGATACGAACGATAGAGGAAAATGGAGCCGAATGTGGTAATAATAGCCGCAGATGCTGCCACAGCCAATGTGGTACGATAAGTTTGCCAAAGTGCACGAACTTTGCCCGACTGCTCCGTTTCAGACTGATAGGCATCAGCTTCCTGACGGATCGCATTCATATCGATCCCTGCCTGAATTTTCGCCAGCCGCTGCTTGAATCGAATTCGTTCGCCATAGGCATGTAGGGCGTTCTCAATATCTTTTTCCTCGTTCATCTCTGTAAAGAATTGCAAGTTATCAAGTGATAAGTCACCAAGCTGTTTCGCTGATAATGAATACATTATAACTTACATCTTGGCAACTTTATAACTCCTCATTGTCTGTATTCCGAAAAGAAAAGCCGCTTTAGCCGCATCAGGCATTTATATTTCTGCGTTTTGGCGTTGTCGGCATTGGTATAGCCAAACTTTTCGGTAATATCCTGCATACTTAAATGCTGGATGTAAAAATCGTCTAATAAAGTCCGGCAGGGTTCGCCAAGCCGGTCAAGTGAATCAGCCATCAGGTCAAACTGACGATCACGTTCTTCATGATCAATCAGGTCGTCGTTCAGGTGGTCAAGCGCTGTATCATCCGAAACAGGCGTTTCCACATCACGCACAGCAAACCGACTCCGCTGAGCCAACTGCTTGAGCCACAGCCGCCTGCCAATTGAATATAAATAGGTTTTCAGTTGGCAATGCAACTCAAGCGAACCACTCCGTACTTTCTCATACAGTACAATCAACGCTTCCTGGTAAATGTCCTTGGCATCATCTTCGCTCCCGCTATTCGTGGTTACAAAATGAAGTACCATTGGAAAATACCGACGGTATAACTGCGTCAATGCACTGTCGGAGCCATCGGCCAAACCCATCAACAATTCCTCATCCGTCAATATGGGTTGCCTACTTTCCTTCATAGGATTGCCTCATTACTTAATACAGAAACGGTTAAGACGTAACCCAAAAAAAAGTTAAAAAATAATGGGTTACCTTTTTCCCTATGGGGTATTAACGTTGACATTAATTAGTAATCACTTAAACGAAAACATTTTCAAAACTATGAAAGCAATCACGAAATCCGCCTTCTTTTTCATGGCTATGATCGCCCTGGCTACGTCTTGCAGCTCGAAAAAGACCGAAACCACCGAAACGACCACCACCACGACGGATTCTTCTTCGACGATGGCTACGGATTCGACGATGGCTACGGATTCTGCTTCGACGATGTCTGCTGATAGCGCGAAGTAATTTTTGCTAAGGCACAACTGCCGGTAAATTTTGCCGACAACGCTATAAACGATATAAGAACCTCCTGATAAGTCAGGGGGTTTTTGTTTTTTATAGGCATTAGTCGATAATCATTGGCGGCTGCGCGTACATATTGCTTTCGCGTCAGCAATTAATGACTATCGACTGCTACAGTGGCCCGGTGACGACTTATTTTAACACTTGTTTCAACGCATTCATCTCGCCAGTTGGGGCCGCCCGTTCATACAGAATGTTGTAGACTGCATTCGTAATGGGCATATCGACGTTGAATTTTCGGTTGATTTCGTAAATACTTTTGACAGCGTAATACCCTTCTGCAATCATATTCATTTCGGCTTGTGCCGATTGAATTGTATATCCCCGCCCAATCAACGTACCAAATGTTCGATTCCTGCTAAAGGGCGAATAGGCCGTTACGAGTAAATCACCGAGGTAAGCTGAGCCGCTCAAATCGCGATGTTTAGGATAGATGGCATCGACAAACCGTTTGATTTCCTGCATGGCATTGGATACCAGCACCGCCTGAAAATTATCGCCGTACCCTAGTCCTCGTGTGATACCGCAAGCCAGCGCAATAATATTTTTCATCACGGCACTGTATTCAATTCCATAAATATCGTCGACGGGGGTCGTTTGTACGAAACGACAGCACAACAGATCGGCCACGCGTTTGGCGCAATCGGAATCTTGTGAGGCAATGGTCAGGTACGATTGTTTTTCAAGGGCAACTTCTTCGGCATGACACGGCCCAGCAATGACCGACATTCGTCCAGTTGGTATGTTATACTGCTCACTGACCCAATCGGTTACTAATTGATTTGCCCCAGGAATCATGCCTTTAATGGCCGATACGACAGATTTTCCATTGAAATGCTCCGGTTTCAGTCCTGTTAGTGCATCACTTATAAATGCCGCCGGTACTGCCAGAATTATATAGTCGCTATCTCGAAATGCCTCCCGAATTTTCGTGCATACCTTCACTTTACGAGTGTTAATCTGCACGTCGCTGAGGTAACTGGGATTATGGCCAAATTTCTTGATATGTTCCGCATCGGCCGCTTTACGGAGCCACCATTTAACGCTGACGTTATTTTCGGAGAGGATTTTAACGAGCGCGGTAGCCCAGCTTCCTCCTCCTACCATCGTCAGCCGAACAGGTTGAGTTACTTTCATGGAGCAAAGTACGGAAGAAAGAGGGAGAGTAAGTATAAGCTCTTGATAGCGTCGATCCGGTTGTCCCTACTCCTAAAACAGATAGGCTAACGAATCCTATTCAATGGTCTATGCTTACCGAAGACTAAGTTGTGTGACCCACAGAAAAGTAGTTCATCAGTCAGGCGTCTATTTTTTGCATATTTGTCCGTTTACTATCTCGGATAGTGCTCTAAACCTGCCACTTATACTACCATGGAACTGTTTTTACTCGTCCTTTTACTCATTCTGGTCATTGTCGGCAACAACCGATTTAGTGCCGTCAAAGAGGCCGTTAATCTCCAGAATACAGTTATCGGTCAACTGCGTGCTGAGTTATTGGCGTTTCAGAAAGAGTTACGTAATCAACCTGCCCCAACAGCTGAACAACCTGCCGAACCCATAATTGAACAGACTCCAGTTATCGTTGTCGTGCCCCCCGCTCTACCGATAGTGGAAGAGGAAGTAGAGCCCATCTTTATGGCAGAAGCGGTTTCGGCGCCAGAAATCGAACCAGAACCTGTTCAAGCCTTTATTTCACAACCCGTTGTCCAGCCAGAACCAAAACCTTCATTCTTCCAGCGTTTTCTTGCCGAAAATCCAGATTTGGAGAAGTTCATTGGTGAGAATCTCATCAACAAAATCGGCATTGCTATTCTGGTGGCAGGCATTGGGTATTTCGTAAAATTTGCCATTGACCAGCATTGGATTAACGAAATTGGACGCGTGTTGATTGGCGTTCTGGCAGGTGGATTATTATTGGGCGTAGCCCACCGAATTCGGAATACGTTTGCTGCTTTTAGTTCGGTATTGGTGGCAGGTGGGCTGTCTGTGCTCTATTTTACAATTGCGATCGCTTTCTCTGACTACAAGATTTTTAGCCAAACAGCGGCCTTCTTGATCATGGTCATCATAACAGGTTTCGCTGTACTACTGTCGATTACGTATAACCGGCCAGCACTAGCTGTGATGTCGCTTATTGGTGGATTTGCCACACCCTTCATGGTCAGTACCGGACATGGAAATTATGTCGTGCTATTCAGTTATCTGCTTGTGTTAGACTGCGGTATGCTGGTACTGGCGTATTTCAAGAAGTGGAACATTGTTCATTTCGTGGCCTATGGATTCACGGTACTGCTCTATAGTTTGTGGCTCAGTACCGAAGTTCAGGAAAGTAAACAGGCACCTTACGGCGGTGCCCTGCTCTTTGCCTCGCTGTTCTATGTCGTTTTTATGGCCATGAATCTGATTTATAATCTGAAACATCAGGCAAAATTTTCAGCCATCGAGATCGGGTTGCTTCTTAGCAATACTGCCTTTTATTATGCAGCCGGAATGCTGATTCTGGCACATATGAATCAGGGTGCTTACCAAGGTTTGTTTACAGCAGGGTTAGCCGTCGTGAATTTTGGCATTGCGACTTCTCTTTATCGACGCGAGGTCGTTGATCGTACGCTCATTTACTTGTTGATTGGCCTAGTTGTAACCTTCGCCAGCTTGACGATTCCGGTCCAACTAGATGGTAATTTCATCACAATGTTCTGGGCGCTGGAAGCCGTATTACTACTGTGGCTGGCGCAGCGGTCGGGCTTAATACTGCTTTCAACTGCAGCTGTGATTGTCATGAGCCTTATGTTGATTAGCCTGATCATGGACTGGTCGGCGCTCTATTTGGATAGCGCTACTCCCCCACTCCATATCGTGTTTAATAAGGCATTCGTTACCAGTGTAGTAGCTATTATCAGTCTGATAACAACGCAGCGATTATTATGGAAGCAGCCGTCGCCGTTTCAGTTTTGGCTGGGTCAGTTAAGTGTGTCTGCCTATCAATATATCATTGGCTACCTAACGGTTATTATCTCTTATTTTGCAGGAGTCTGTGAACTTGATTATCAGGCTACTCATGCATTTGGTTTTGAGGCCAATCGCACGATTTTACTAGGCACGTATAATTTATTTTTCGCGGTTGGGCTGTTGCTTTTTGCCAGACGTTATGCGCTACGAAGTTGGTTGATCCAAGCCTCAATCCTGGGAATCATCCTTCTGTTTTTATATGTGACGTTTTTCGATTCGGCCACACATGATTTATTAGGCGCTTATTTTCAAGGAGACGAGACAAGTCTTATCGGCTTTCCTGTCCATTACCTGAGTTTACTTTGTGTGATCGGCCTATTGTTTCTGTTACATACGATTCAGCCACAACTGGAGCCACTTCCCTCGTTCATTAGCCGATTCTGGCCTTGGTTTATGGGATTCGTTCTGGTCTATATTGCCAGTTCAGAATTGTATTCGCATGTGGTATATTTTAAGTTTTCAGGAGTCGATCTGCCTACTACAGCCACCCAAAAACTCGATGTAGCTGATCGTTATTACGCGTTACTAGAGCAAATCAACAAAGTGGGGCTGCCGATTTTATGGGGTATTTGCGCCTTTGTGTTTATGTACGTAGGCCTTACGCGCCGGAACCGCCAGTTTCGTATCATCTCCCTCAGTTTATTTGCCCTGACGCTCTTAAAACTCTTCTTTCATGATCTCGAAGGTATTTCGGAAGGTGGACGAATCGCAGCATTCATTTCATTAGGTGCTTTGTTGCTCATTATCTCATTCATGTATCAGCGCATAAAACGACTAATTCTTGATACCGATGCCCCAAAACCCACTTCAGAAGAACTATGAATAAGCTAATCGGCCTACTATTATTGAGTTTACTGATACCAATAAGTGGACGAACTCAATCGTTTCGATTCCAAGCCTCTGTCGATGCTGTCCAGAAATCAGGTTTTCACCGGGTTCTACTGTCACCTGATGTAGTTGGTCATCTGAATGCGAGCCTGACCGACGTTCGACTTTACGATAGTCAGCATCAGGAGGTGCCTTACCTATGGGCCAGACAACACGCTACACAGTCAGATTCCTTCATTGATTATGAGCTTACTAGCAAACAATTGCGCCCAAATGTGTCAACAACTCTGGTCATTCGAAATCAGACGAAACAACGTATTAATTCATTAAATATAGTCGTCAAAAATACAAACGTGGGCAAAAAAGCTCGTCTCAGCGGTAGTTCGGATGCCCAAAATTGGTATGCAATTGATGACGAAATTTGGCTGCGCCCAACCCAGAATACCGTGAGCACAACGGAGGTAAAACAAATCGACTTTCCGTTAAGTGATTATAGCTATTACCGACTGATTATCAACGATTCGCTGAGCACGCCATTGAATATTCTACGGATTGGGCACTATGAGCAGTTAGCGTCTATGAGAGCTTATTCAATTATTCCAAACATATCGTTTTCACAGCGTGATAGCAGCGATAAAAACACATATATCCACCTTGTTCGCCCAAATGATGCCCGATTTGATAAACTTACCATTTTAGTCAACGCTTCACTCCCATTCCGTCGTCGGGCTGATATTGGGCAGTTTCGTACCCGGAGGCTAAAACGAGGGCGTATTGATCATTGGTTTGAGATTGTGCGAACGATTGAGTTGAATTCAACCGATAGTAACGTAGTCGATCTACCAGGTTTAAAGGCGAAAGACCTATATGTTGTTGTTGCTAATGACGACAATCCACCGCTTGTTATTCGGGAGGTTCGAGCGTATCAGTTAACAACCTACTTGCTGGCTAATTTAACGGCTGGGCAATCCTACCAGCTTCATTTTTCGGCAGACAACACGGCCGCTCCAACTTACGATTTAACACCATTCAAAACAGTCGCTCTTACCAGCCAACCCATTATTGGTATTGGAAACCTCCGTTCAATTGGTGTCGATAGCGATCGGTCAACCTCCTTTTTCACTGACAATCGCGTTATCTGGCCAGCATTGAGTTTGGTCTTGCTGGTGCTAGGGATTATGTCGTATCGAATGCTGCGAGAAATGGGGCAGAAACAAACGGATGAAGTCTCTTAGGTAGCCAAACAAAAACGCCCAGCAATTGCTGGGCGTTTTTGTTTTTGACCGAACGGTCAAGCTCTATTCTTCTTTATCATCTTTCTTCTTATTCTTGTTCGGGTCACGCTTGCTGACAAGTTCACCATTTTTGAGTTTTTTCGATACAGCGATAAATGGTCCGGAAACGATCTGTTCACCGAGTTTAAGGCCCGACAGAATTTCGATATTTTCGAAATCGCTGATGCCCGTTTTCACTTCGCGCTGCATGGCTTTGCCACCAACATTCACAAAAACAATTTCTTTAGGCTTATCCTTTTTATCGACCTGACTGGCTGGTTTTTCTTCAACTGTCCCGTTACTATTATCTTTCATCTTCTCAGTATCAATAGCGGTCGAATCGGCGCCACGGGTAGTTACGGCAGCAATCGGTACTGATAGTATTCCTGCTTTTCGTTCTGTCAAAATCTCTACTGAAGCAGTCATACCAGGCTTAAATGGGTAACCTTTTTTGTCTTTTTCAGCCAATAAATCGGAGTAGGAATTATTTAAGATTTTCACCTTCACCTCAAATTCTGTTACGGCGTCAGTTGAGAGAGACGTTGCCGCTCCCGATGCGCTTGTTAATCCGTTTGCCGTATTTCCAATTTCATAGACAACGCCTTTGAATTTCCGACCAGCGGTCGTGTAGGAATCCACTTCAATATCAGCCGTATCACCAAGATTTACGCGTACGATGTCGTTCTCATTGACGTTCACGCGAACCTCCATATTTTGCAGGTTGGCAATTCGCATGATTTCGGTACCGGCCATTTGCGATGTACCAACTACGCGTTCGCCCAGTTCGACGTTCAATTTTGACACTGTTCCGTTTACGGGGCAATAAATAGTCGTTTTACGGAGGTTCTCGGTCGCATCGCGCAGGCTGGCTTCGGCGCTTTGAATGTTAAACTGTGCGGCCCGAACGTTGGCATTGGATGCTTCTACTTCCTGCTTAGCCACATTATAATTGGCTTCGCTGGTTTCCAGATCGGAAGACGAAATTACTTTATCTGCAAAGAGTTTCCGGTTGCGCTCATAGTCGGCTTTAGCCCGAATAAGCCGTGCCGCTGACTGCGCTACCGACGCTTTCGATTGCTCTAGTTGTGCCCTGCTTTGGTTGACTGTTGCCCGCGCCCGCGCCAGCAACGACTCATAGTTATCAGGGCGAATACGGCATAGCAACTGTCCGGCTTTAACGGGGTCGCCTTCATTGACATACAAGCCAATAATCTCCCCTGATACGTCTGGGCTTATTTTTACCTCAACTTGCGGTTGAACGCGCCCCGAGGCACTGACACGCTCAGTAATGTCAAGCCGTTTAACCAATGCAAAATCAACTTCTGTTGCCTTTGGCTTCCCGATTAGTCCGGTCTGTTTAGCAGCTACAAGACCACCCACGATCAGGACAACTAGTCCTCCCAATATCCACCAAATACGGTTTGACTTCTTCTTCATAATGAATGGTTGTGTGAATGAGCCAATAGGTGAATACAAGTTGACGCGAATTTATTCGCTCATTCACAAATTCATTCATTCACTAATTAAAACTAAGCGGTTTATTTTGGTAAAAATCTAAAATTTTGGTTCGAAACACATAATCGTATTTAGCCTGCACTAACTGCGCACGGGCATTATCGAATCGGAGTTTGGCAAGGCTATAATCAACAGCGTTGATGGCTCCAGCATTGAAACGACTTTCGGCTGCTTTAAACGCCCGTTCTAAAGATGACACTGATGCATCGGTAGCCCGGTAACGATTCGACGCTGCCAACAGATTGGTGTAAGCCGTTTCGATTTGCTGACGCAGTTGCAGACGTGTATTATCGGCAGTAAGTTGCGCATTTTGCTGCTGAATAATCGCAGTGGTTACGTTAGTGTGGTACTGGCGATTCGTAAAAATAGGAATGTTGAGGTTAAGCGATACACCCCGGTTGAGGGTATTGGTTAATTGCTCAAAAAATCCATAGGTCTGGTAAGTCCCCCCCGGCTGCGAGGTAACAATGGTAACTGGTTGCGTTATGCCACCTATAATAACATTAGCATCTGTCCTATTCTCTGTCGTTGTCCCGTCGGCAACAAACCGCTGAAGGCCTACTGTCGAATAAATCGACGATAAATTACCGCTGAGACTAAGACGTGGGTAAAGTCCCGCTTTTGCCACATCAATGCCAATACGAGCGCTTTCGGTACGAAGATCAGCAGCAATAATTTGTGGCTGTGTACTCAGAGCGGTTTCATAAACCTGCAACGCCGTTGCCGTATAGCCTTCTATACGTGGATCGGGCAGTTTGATATATTCAATTTCAAATGCCTGTCCACCAGGTAGATTCATAGCTTGTAACAACGCCAACTTTGCCAGATCAACCGTATTTTGTGCATTTACAATTGCTAGTTCATCATTCGCTAGTGTAGCCTTAATTTCAAACAGGTTCGCTTCGGGTGCCGAACCAGCGTTCACTAATTTTTGGGTACGCTCTACCTGTAATTGCGACGTTTCAGCCTGCCGCTTAGCAACGGTCAGCTGTTCAGCTCCTGTCAGTACATTCAGATACTGCTGAATAACATTAAGGATTACTGTATTTTCAGTTGCATCCAGTTCTTTTTCCGTCGCTTTAACAATCGTCTGGTTCTGACGAATCAGATTTCTTAACTGATAACCCTGAAAGACAGGCACCGAACCAGAAAGCTGAAAATTATTAGACCGTACGCCAACATCAACGAACTGGTTAGTACTGGGGTTGATGTTCCGTCCAGAACTAAAGCCTTGCGATGCAAAGCCGTTAACGGTAGGTAGCTGATTCAGCTTAGATTGTTTTAATTGCAGTGTACTACTTTGTACCTGCAATTGGCCTTGTCGAACGGTGATGTTGTTCTTTAAGGCAATATCAATGCACTGCGGTAAACTCAGCACGGGTAACGTATCCGCTTTGCCGGTAGTCGCGCCTGGCGCTACGGCTCCCGGTACGCTCTGCGCCTGTAAGCTTGTCAAGCTTATAGACAGCAAACAACCCACGATTCCGATTCCTAAAAAAAGCTTACGCTGCATACACATAATTTTGATGGTTCAATGTTACAAACTTACCTTCGACGCAGCTATCGTTTTAGGATAAACGGCGCAAACTAAGCATGTTTCTGGTTTATAATTCGGATATACTTTCTGAAAATGAGTTTTGCCTATTGGCAAATGACCGCGCGTTTCAGTACGGCGACGGTCTTTTTGAAACTATTCGGTACGAGAATGGACGGGTTTGGTACTGGCCCGATCACTTCGCCCGTCTTACAGCCGGGATGGCAGCCCTTCAACTCAATCAGCCAGATGGCTTCAGCACCGAAACGGTTTATCAGGGCATTCGACACTTACTTTCGGTAAACGATTTAACGGAACAGACCGCCCGAATAAAAATCCAGATTTGGCGGCAATCAGGGGGTCTTTATACGCCATCCACAAACGATGCTCACATTCTGATTTCGGCTCGTGCTGGACAGGGATTTTCGCTGACTGAGAAATCGATAACGGGCATTTATGAGGCATTTCGGCTCGTGCAATCGCCGGTTTCGGCATTCAAAACGCTCAATGCACTCCCCTACGTAATGGCTGGTCTTTACAGACAGCAGCATGCATTCGACGACGTTATTTTGCTCGATACAACTGGTAACCTCGCCGAATGTCTTGCTTCAAACCTGTTCTGGTATACTAACCAAACCCTGTTTACCCCTTCACTCCAGACCGGCTGTATCGGTGGTATTGTTCGACAGCAGTTACTTCGAATAGCTCCCTCCGTTGGCATTATTGTCTCCGAGGGAATTTTCAAACCAACTGTACTAACGCAGGCTGAAGTCGTGTTTTGTGCAAACGTAATGGGTATTCAGTCGTTGCGTCAAATAAGCGGTTTATCTCTGCTGAGTCAGGTATCAGGCTTTTCTACCAATTCATTACTTAACGCCCTGTTCGCTCAACTTCAGCGCTGAGTCTTCCAGCCAACCATCTTTCAGGCGAATCACTCGCGATCCATATTCGGCATTGAGTTCAGAATGAGTCACCTGCACAATAGTCACCCCATCTTTCTGATTCAATTCGCGGAACAGCTCCATAATATCACGGGCCTGATCGGAGTGCAAATTTCCGGTTGGTTCATCGGCGAATATAACGCTTGGCTCAGCGGCCAGCGCCCGCGCAATGCCGACTAACTGTTGTTGTCCACCTGACAATTGGGCTGGAAACAAATCTTTCTTGGCCACCATATTGAAGCGGTCAAGCAGTTCGGCCACACGGCTTTTGCGCTCAGATCCGCTCAGACCTTTGTAGAGTAGTGGTGTTTCAATGTTTTCATACACAGTTAGTTCGTCAATCAGGTGATAAGCCTGAAACACAAAGCCAATACGTGTTCGGTGAAGTTCGGTACGTCTTTTTTCCGACAGTTTCTGAACAGGTTGGTCGTCAAAGAAATATTCACCTTCGGAGGGTTCCTCGAGCAGGCCCAGAATGTGCAGCAAGGTTGACTTGCCTGATCCCGATGGCCCCATGATCGATACAAACTCGCCCTGATTAATTTCGAGGTTGATGTTACGCAACACATACACCCGACCAAAACCAGCGGGGTAGAATTTCGAGACGTTGCGGAGTTGAATCATATTTAATTACTTTAGTAAAGATTTTAGTTAAGTTAAGCCGATTGATCGTCAGGAGTGTTTACTGTTCAAAAATCAATTCGTATAAACAAATATCGCAAAGCAATTGAGCATTCACAGCGTATTCTGTTTATATCAATACGTTCGATTAACTAGTAGCGGCTCAAGCGTCATGCCAAACTCATAGCCTACTGATAAATAGACATTTACAGCGAGCAACTCTCATTATGGCGTCCGTTACCGGACAAAGATATCCTTAAAACCGGACATCTTTTTTCGGGTTATCATGCAACATTAATCTTCATTTTTGCATCTTCTTAATAAATCGAATCAAACACCTTCACCAATGAAAGCGATTATAGCAGGAATTTTCATACTTACGACCAGTATAAACTCAGCCAGTACTGACGATTGGAAGAAAGATCGTACCGTTTCTGGTTTTACTGGGCTGAGCGTCAGTAGCGGTATTGACGTTTATCTGACGCAGGGCAGCTCGGAGAAGTTAACTTTTGAAGCCAAAGGTATTGATGAAGATCGGGTAATTTCTGAAGTCAAAAGCGGCACTCTAAGACTCTATATCGAGCGTAAGGGATTTAGCGGCTGGAATTTTGGCCGTAATACCTACGTAAAAGCATACCTGACATTCAAGCAGTTGAACAATTTACAGGCGTCAGGCGGAGCCGATGTATTCGGGCAGGGCAAGCTGTCATTCGATGACCTGAACCTGGAAGCATCGGGTGGTTCAGATATAAAGCTGGATCTCAAAGCGGATAAATTGAATGTATCGGCATCAGGCGGAGCAGATGCTATTTTGCAAGGTTCGGCCCGGTCGCTTAACGCCAATGGCTCGGGTGGTGCCGATCTAGATGCCCGTAAACTGACCGTTGATATTTGCAATGCCAACTCGTCGGGCGGTTCTGACGTGTATGTCAACGCCAGTAAAGAGTTGACTATGAAAGCATCGGGTGGCGCAGATATCTATTATTATGGCTCAGCCAAAGTGCTATCCAAAAGCGAATCTGGCGGGGCCGACATTAAGCATAGAGACTAAAGAAAGGCTTACTAAGCAAGAAAAAGAGCGAAAGAGTGAAAGAGCGAAAGCACGAAGAGGTAACTTTGCGTGCTTTCGCTCTTTCACTCTTTCGCTCTT
Source organism: Spirosoma arboris (assembly GCF_009754945.1). GTDB lineage: Bacteria > Bacteroidota > Bacteroidia > Cytophagales > Spirosomataceae > Spirosoma > Spirosoma arboris. Next base: position 509,159 of record NZ_WPIN01000001.1, on the reverse strand, counting down.
TCACCATTTTGACACCTACTATTGGCATTCTCGGCGGTGGCCAGCTTGGCCTGATGCTTCTGCAAGCCGCCATCGACTGGAATCTCCGCGTTCATATTCTCGACCCTGACGCTGAAGCCCCCTGTCGCCATCTCTGTACTCAATTCTCGCAAGGTTCACTAACCGATTACGATACAGTTTATCAATTCGGGCAGGCAGTTGATGTGCTGACCATTGAAATTGAGCGCGTTAATGTCGAAGCGCTCGAAGCGCTTGAGCGCGAAGGTAAACGAGTATTTCCTCAACCGTCGGTTATTCGGATTATTCAGGACAAGCGGCTCCAGAAACAGTTTTACCGCGACCATAATCTTCCCACCGCCGATTTTATTTTAACTGAAAATCGGGCCGATGTAGCCCTGGTCGAAATCTATCAGCCTGACTTTTTTCCGGCCTTTCACAAACTTGGTCGCGATGGCTACGACGGACGGGGTGTTCAACGCATCGCATCGGTGGAAGATGTTGGCAAAGCCTTCGATGCGCCCGGTGTATTGGAGAAAGCTGTTGATTTCGAGAAAGAACTGGCCGTGATTGTCGCCCGAAACGAACGGGGTGACGTACAGACATTTCCAACCGTTGAGATGGTCTTTCACCCGGAATTAAATCTAGTTGAATACCTATTTGCCCCTGCCGAAATCTCGAACGAAATCAATCAACAAGCGCAGGACATCGCTCGCCGAACTGCCGACGCCTTTGGAATCGTAGGCTTGCTGGCGGTAGAACTGTTCCTGGATAAGTCTGGTAATGTGCTGATTAACGAAGTAGCACCACGCCCACACAACAGTGGTCACCAGACCATCCGGGCCAACGTAACGTCTCAGTTTGAACAGCACTGGCGCGCCATTCTGAATTACCCCCTTGGCGATACATCCGCCTATCAACCAGCCGCCATGGTGAATCTCCTCGGCGAGGATGGTCACACAGGGCCAGCCGTTTACGAAGGTTTGGAACACCTGTTAGCTATGCCCGGAGTCTTCCCATTTTTCTACGGTAAAGCCATTACGAAACCCTTCCGCAAAATGGGCCATGTAACGGTCATGGACGATTCGTTGGATGCGCTTCGGGAGAAGGTTGCCGAGGTGAAAGCGGGAATTCGCGTAGTGAGTAAAAATTAGGCTAATTCACTCACATCAATCGCTTTAGCATTTCTGGTAAGTAGGTGAATAATGAGCCATGCTGTCAGGTACGTAAAGCCGCAAATGGTAAACAGGATGTTGTACCCTCCTGCCAGATTTCCGCTGGCTTTGTATTCATCCAGTAAACTACCAACCAGCATCGGAAACAGAATTCCGCCTAGGGCACCCGCTGTTCCTCCTATACCGACAACAGAACTAACCGCCTGCTTGGGGAACATATCGGAGGCTAATGTAAAGATGTTTGTGGCCCAGGCTTGGTGCAGCGCAACAGCCAGACTGATAAGCCCAACGGCTACCCAGACACCCGTAGCAAATTGGGCCAGAATAATCGAAAGTTCCAGGGTTGCCAATACGAGCAGAACAGTCTTGCGCGCTTTTATGGTAGGCCACCCTTTTTTAATTAACCAGGACGACAAATAGCCACCCCCAATACTGCCTACCGTAGTGGCCGTATAGATAAGCATTAGTTCCAGACTTGGCTTTTTCAGATCCAGATTGAATGTGGACGAAAAATAAGAAGGAAGCCAGAACAGGAAGAACCAGTAAATCGGATCAATCAATCCTTTGCCCGTAATGTAAGCCCAGGTTTGTGGGTATGTGAATAGCTTAAACCAGTTAACAGGCTGCGTAGTTGACGTTTCGCTATTGGCCGATTCCTGCCCACTCGTAATATAGTCTAGCTCTTCGTCAGTAAGGCGGCTTTGCTTTGCCGGAATCTCATAGAATAGTAACCAGAAAATAAGCCATACAAAACCCAGGGCACCTGTAATCCAAAACACTTCGTGCCAGCCGTAGTGATTTAATATCCAGGGCACAATCAGTACAGCGACAACCACACCAATGCTCGTGCCTGCATTGAACAAACCTGTGGCCAAACCTCGTTCTTTCTTGGGAAACCATTCAGCAACCGTCTTTACTGCAGCAGGATAGTTTCCAGCCTCGCCAATGCCGAGGCCAATGCGAGCCAGACTAAATCCTGTAACGCTCCGGGCTACAGCATGAAGCATACCCGCAATGCTCCAGATAATAATGGTAATGGAATAACCTGTCTTTGTTCCGATTTTGTCAATAATCCATCCGAATAACAAAAGCCCAACCGCATAAGCCGCTGTAAATGCCATGACGATATGCGCAAAATCGGTTTCACTCCAGCTAAATTCTTTTTCAAGAATTGGCTTCAGTAAACCAATTATTTGCCGATCGAGATAATTAATTGTCGTTGCAACAAATAATAGAAAAACAATAAGCCAGCGATAGTTTTTAATTTTCGAATTGAACATTTTAATAGACTATTAGAGAAGGGACCTAGGGCTTATATGAGTGAATTTTTATCAATCTTAAACGGCTTTACTCTTTTGTAAAAACTTTTCAAAATGTTCTTTCAAACCTGACCAGTTTTTCTGCTGAATGAGCGTCTTGTCAAATAGATGACTACCAATGCCCACGCCATCAGCGCCAGCTTTAAAATAGGCGGCCATATTATCAAGACTAATGCCGCCCGTTGGGATTACTTTCAACTGATTCAGCGGTGCTTTGAGATCCTTTATATAATCGGGGCCTAGTGACGTAGCGGGGTAAACCTTTACCATTGATGCCCCAAATGACCAGGCATTATAAATTTCAGAGGGCGTAAAGGCACCCGGAAAAATCGGCACGTTACGTTTCACGCAGGCTTTGATCACTTTCTTATTGACAATAGGTGTGACAATAAACTGTGCCCCTGCATCCAATGCCTTGTCAAGATCCTCTGTTGTACAAACCGTACCTGCGCCAATATTCAGCCCTTCGCTATTCGTTTCTAATGTCTGCTGAATCATGGCCTTGGCTCCGGGCGTATTCATCGTTATCTCAATGGTAGTCAGACCTGCTTCCCGATAAACAGGGAGAATCTGGGCAACCACTTCGGCAGATAAACCTCGAATAATTCCGACAATGGGCGCTTTTGAGAATAACTCCCAGGAGAATGAATTTTGTGACATACTATTTATTTGCTTAGGGATAACAGCTGATTCTTCGCTATCTTGACTTGTCCGGCAATCGTCGCTTTATCAATTAAATCGGCCGAAATAGTGATTGTCCGACCTATTAAATTTAGTTCTATCATTGCCTGCTTATATAGCTCATATAGATTGTTTCCGCTACATAAAATCAATTGTGAATCTGGCTGCTGTAATAATGATTTAAGCTCATTACCAATCAATAAACCACTTAAATAAAGAGCGTTTTGTCGCTTGGTCAACTGACTAAATAATTGATTTGTCCTGACTCTAAATAAGCTATTCAGAATTGACGAATTAGTTAATTGGTTGATGCCACTTTTAAAGGCCTTCAATTCACTTTCGTCAAAGACAGCCAAGCCTGTTGACTCTACAGAATCTTTTAAAATACTGTAATGTGACATGAGATTAAATACTTCTCCCGTCATAAACGTTTGAAAGTCGATAACCTGCTGATTCTGGATGTAGATGTGTTTCGAATGAGTACCCGGAAATAGTAGAATTGACTCTTCAGTATTAAGATGCAGATTATCCAATAAAGCTAGCAACCCAATTAATTGAGTTTCTTCGCCACGCATCACATCGTGCTCCGTTCTGACACCTGATATAAGTATAATGTCGTGCGCAAAATCGGGTTGTGTATCGAGTCGCTTAATGCTGGCCCGGCTTCCATCAATAGGAAACGGCAACGTAGCATACGGAACTTCGTCCATACCAATGGATGACGACGCCATGCCGGAAATTACCACCGGAATATCGTCCAGATTAATGGCCAGTTGCTTCGCCAGTAGATTAATCTGTCGCTGTAGCTGCACTCGAAAAAACTGCTCCCGAGAGATTCCTTTCGTTTCACTATTTGCTTTCCAGCGTGTGAATGTATTGGCGACGCCTTCCTGAGACGTAATTTCTCCAATGAGTTGGACATCGCTACTGTTTATGAGTCGTAGGCGGAAAGAGGACGTCCCCCAATCACAACCTAATAGATAGGATTTCATTGTTTCAATCGTTTTCATACACTACTTACGGCAATGCAAACGCAACATAAGAACCTCCTGGCTTTAAGCCATATCGGGTACCGCCGGCAGCTATAACTACGTATTGCTTTCCATTCGCCATGTACGTAATTGGTGTGGCAAAGCCTCCCGCAGGCAACTTATATTCCCACACGATTTTACCCGTTTTTTTGTCAAAAGCACGAATTTTTTCGTCATACGTAGCTGCAATGAAAAGTAAGCCCCCAGCCGTTACAATTGGCCCACCATGATTCTCCGTACCCGTAGGTGGCAAGCCTTGTTTGATGAGTTCAGGGTATTCGCCTAGTGGCACTTGCCAGAGGTATTCGCCGGTGTTCAGGTTAATGGCGTTGAGCGTTCCCCAGGGCGGTTTAATGGCCGGATAATTATCCTGATCCCGGAACTGTGTGTTCCCATTGTTCAGGTAAGGAGGCATGTACGGGAAGTCAGCGCCCTCGGCCACGGGTGACGTAACAACCGAACTATGGATGTCTGGCGCAGCGGGTTTCGCTTCTGTCTTCAGCAAAAAATTAATAATGGCATCACGATCCTCTTTGGAGAGGTGACCAAAGGATGGCATTCGACCGCGACCGGTTGCCAGGAGCGTGTTGATCTGCTCGCGATCCAGTCGTTTGCCCACATCGGTCAGGTCAGGATAGGCTTGCGCTGTAGATGCGCTTGCTTTGGCATCAGCACTTCCTTTGCCACTCATACCATGACAAACCGAACAGTTCGTGTTAAAGAGGGATGAGCCGCGCGTCATGGCTACGTTTTTTTCCTGCATTCGACTATCACGCATCTTGAGCCACCAAAGCATGGTGTTGGCATTCTGGTATAAAATACCCTCAGGATCAGCGGCATTCCCACCCCATTCGGCACCTCCACCAAAACCATAATACAAGGTTCCTTCTTCGCTTGGAGGCATGTATTTGCTGCCTTTGCGACTATCCTGGAACCGCTCCAATACGTACTTGTGGGCTTCGGGCGTGCGGGTTGTGATTTCGTTTTCCGTTAATTCCTGTCGAACAAAAGGAGCAGGTTTAGTTGGAACAGGCTGCGTTGGCCAGGGCTTTTCGCCGGGCAAAGCGGGCGACGTTGGCACTCGAACTTCATTTACGGGAAACAGCGGTTTCCCGGTATCCCGGTCAAACACAAACACATAGCCATCTTTAGTCGCCTGCGCTACTGCATCGACCATTCGGGGCCGACCGTCGGGGCCGTTGTGTTTAACCGTTATCAGGTTTGGCGGACAGGGTAAATCGCGGTCCCATAGGTCGTGGTGAATGGTCTGAAAATGCCATACGCGTTTACCTGTTTCGGCATTCAGCGCGATAACACAGTTGGCAAATAGGTTCTGTCCCGGACGAGCGCCCCCGTAAAAATCAACGGAGGGTGAGCCGGTGCCCGCATAGACCATACCCCTCTTTTCGTCGATGACCATACCGGCCCAGCAGTTCGCTCCACCCAGTTTTTTGTACGAATCTTTTGCCCAGGTTTCATACCCATACTCACCCGGCAACGGAATGGTGTGGAATACCCAGGCCAGTTTACCCGTACGGACATTAAACGCACGGATGTAGCCCGGAGGAGCATCTCCGCCCTCGTTAACGGCAGAGCCTGTAATCAATAAATCTTTGTAGATAACGCCAGGTGTTGTGACACGTATTGAGAAGTTCGTCAGATCGTGGCCAATAGTTTCCTTATCGCCAAGTCCTTCGTGCAAATCGACCTCGCCGTTCTTGCCAAAGCTCTCAATCAGCTTTCCCGTCGATGCATTGATGGCATACAGAAAAGACCCCACCGAGTATAGTATACGTTTATCTTCATCATCTTCCCAATAAACAACCCCACGAACCGGATGGAAACGAGGTCGTTTTTCGGGATTGGCAAAGGGGTCAAATTGCCAGAGTTGCTTACCTGTGGCGGCATCCACAGCAAAGAGTTTCATTCGGGGCGACGTACCGTAGAGCACTCCTTTTATGACAATCGGCTGACATTGAATGTCCATACCTCGTTGTCCAGGAGTGGTATTGTCGCCGGTTTCATAGGTCCAGGCAAGCGTCAGATTCTTGACATTCTGCGTATTGATCTGGGTCAGCGTTGAGTATCGGTTACCGGCATTATTGCCACCATAAGTCGGCCAATCATCAGCTGGCAACTGTGGTTTCACTACGTTACTATCCCAGTTAGCAGACAGGAAGCTCCCAAGAATCAGGGTTCCGAAGCAGGATTTCAGGAAGAAATTCATTGAAAAGTTGAGTTGGGTATTAGGTTAAGGAGAACGGGGACTTTACGGCTTCTGTTTTTCGTAAAATTCATAGGCTATTTTCCATTTCACCTCCTGGCCGGGTTCCGCTTTCAGTTGTATGTATGGCTCAGGGCACGACGTAGTGGCGCAAGCCCAGTACACTAATTTTTGAAGAGGTTGATCGCCTGTGATGTGCACGCCCGCTCCCGTTTTCTGATTTTCAATTCGAATGTCATAATCGGTCGATGTAGTACCAAACCCTTGGAGGCCAGCGCTATATACCTGCTCTTTTTTTGCCAATTCGCGTGAGTAAAGTAGCTGTTTTCCCTGTGGCAGAATGGTACTACCGAAGCCTTTGCCCTCCCCTTTCACTTCAAAAGGAAATTCGATTGCTACGGTTGGGCCAGTAGGTTGTTTGTCGATGATGAAGAAGTTGTGATCATAGGTGCTCGTTTCAATGGGCAGCTCACCCGTATTTTTCAAGCTGTGTTCCAGTACGAGTTCAGGTTTTCCTTTTGTGAGTTTCACCGTTTTGCGGTAAACGTATGCGTAACCCGTTGGACTAGTGAGTTCATGCGTAAACTCTAGGTAGTCTTTGTGCTTTTTCACTTTCCAGGTTCCCTGATCTACAATGTCATAGTACTTCGCGAAGGCATAGGTTTTATCGTCGGGTTTGCGAAGTGTGCCCACGCCAATCTTTACGAACGTATCGCCAGGTTTTGCGTCGGCGTATCCTAGCGGTGTAAACTCTTCCACTGGGCCGCTGATGGCATCGTGTAGTTTGGGGTCGTAATTTTCGAACCACGGCTCAATAAAACTGTGGCCTTTGTACGTCAAATCTTTAAACGCCCCCGACCAGTCGAAACGAGTGCCCTGGTAATAACCCTGGCTAGCATCTGGCAGGTATAGGGTCGTCTGAATAAGGTCGTTGGATAACTCAGCCTGTGGCCATTCGGCAAAAGGCATCATATTGCTACACAACCCCAATACTGTAAAAGTGGAAATGAGTGCCTTTTTCAAAATCGTATGTGATTAATGTGATTTACCCCACCCTAACCCTCCCCTGAAAACAGGAGAGGGAATTGACTCTCTCTGGAAGGTAGTTATTTGTCGCTTGGGAATCCCCCTCCCCTTGAACTAAGGGGAGGGGTTAGGGGTGGGGTAAAAGCACGGACTACAAATTCGGATTTATCGACGTATCCGTGTACGGAAGCGTGAACCAGTAATTCGCTTTGGTAATTGGTTTGATCGGTTGAAGATCATCCGGACTTTTGGCTGCGTTAGCGGCTTCTACCTGTTCGAGACGGATCAGGTCAAACCAGCGAGTACGTTCGCAGGCGAATTCCCAGGCGCGTTCCTGAACTACGGCATCCGCAAACTGGGCGGCTGTCAGGCCATCGCCGGGTGCAAGTGCCTTGGCTCCTGCTGGTAAACCCCGCAAGCGAACGGCATTTAGTGCATCATATGCCGTCTGATCCGGGCCACCTGTACCACGTGCTTTCGCTTCGGCATAAATGGTCAATACGTGTGGGTAGCGCATCATGACGGATGGCAACGAAATGCTGGACGTAACAATGTTGCCTTTGATGTACCACTTTTTGTAATAAGGGTGTTTCGTCAGGCTTTGTTGCCAGGGAATTGTGGTAGTACCCAAACCAAACGCGGTGCGGAACGTAGCGTCTTTCCGAGGACCTTCGGGGAAATTTTTGAAGAAATTAAGCTCGGCAAACATATCATCCCAGCCACCTTCTTCACCGGGCATCGTCGTGTTACCATAAGTAGCATTCGCGGTACCGCTGCCGCCTGTAAACCCGTTGATTTGAAACACTGATTCCGGAATAATCGCTACGGCTGGATCATTATCGAACACAGCGGCAAATGTCGGCATCAACGCAAAACCATACGTAGCGCGGTTGTCGATTACTTCTTTTGCCTTCGCTGCCGCCAGATCATATTTGTCGGTTTGCTTCAGCGGCCAGCCTGCCATCGTCAGGTAAACGTCAGCGAGAAAAGCTTTTGCCGAACCTGCGTTTGGCCGACCTGGATCACGTCGGGTGTTGGGCAACATGGTTTCTGCTTTTTTCAGGTCCGCAACGATCAGATCGTATACTTCAGCAGGTGTCGATTTTTTGATCGTGAGCAGATCGGCAGAGTATTCACCAGCCGTAACCAGTGGGATATTGCCATAAAAGCGGGTTAACCAATAGTAAGAAAAGCCACGAATGAAAAAGGCTTCGCCCGCAATAATATCAATCGTTGCTTTGGTACCAACCGTTTTCGAGTAGTTATTAATTACGTTATTGGCTCCCTGAATCGCTTTATAACAACCCGTATAAACGGCCCCAGAGCGCTGATTCGTGGTCGATACATTAAATTGATCGAATTCGCGCCAGTCGGCTTTGTTACTGGCTGGGTGCGTCGTTACGTCGTCGCTACCAATCGTAGCGGCATTGGCCGATGGGTGAAGAAATCCATACGTCCATTGGTTCCCAAGACCCCGGTAGGCTCCGGTCAGGGCCGATTCCAGCCCGTCCTGAGTTGAGAGAACGTTGCCGCCATAGAGTAGGCCGGTTGTATCTTCTTCGAGGTAACCTTTGCAGCCTACCGTGAGCATGGCTGCTAATCCAAGTATTGCTAATTTTTTCATGGTTCGTTAAAGGAGTTTAGAAGCCCAGGTTGATACCGAGTGTATATTGTTTTGCATTTGGATAGGAACCGTAGTCAATACCGATGGCTGTATCAGTAGCTGAACCAACCCGAGCAGATTCTGGATCTGGCCCTGTATACTTTGTGAACGTCAGTAGATTTGTAGCGCTGGCAAATACCCGAAGAGTTGCTTTGTTATGAATGAAACCGGTTGGTACGTTATACGAAAGGCTCACGTTTTTCAGCCGAACGAAGCTGCCATTTTCTAGGAATCGGCTCGATTGTGTGAAAGGCTGATAGGTTTTCGTAAACGCTGGAACATTAGACGTTTCATTACCTGGTCGGTAGTAATCCCGGATTTCAGATAGAATGAACTGCCGTGCATCGCCCGAACCGGACATAGCGGCCGCGCGCGTGTAGTTGAGTTTATCGACCCCAAACACCCCATTGAAGAATACGTTCAGCGTAAACCCTTTGTATGTAAATGTGTTGTTCCAGCCACCCGTTACTTTTGGGAAAGCCCGGCCTATGATCTGAAAGTCATCCGTCGTGATTGCGTTGTCGCCGTTAAGGTCCTGATAATGAGGATCGCCCGGTACGCGACCTTGTTTAGCTGCCGCATCAGCTTCATTTGGCTTCCAGGTACCCAAATAATTCAGCCCCCAATAAGAACCTAGCGGCTCGCCTGGTATCAGCATAAACTCATTGGTGGTCGACATCCCTGCACCGACACCCGTACCCTGGCCCAGTCGTGGCAGACCGCCCAAACTAATCACCTTGTTTGCCAAAGTGGAAAAATTGAAATTCGTTTCCCAACGGAAGCCCCCTGCTACCACAGGTGAACCGCCGATCGAAAATTCAAAGCCTTTGTTCTCAATTTCACCCACGTTCCGAGCCTGTGTTCCGCCACCAGCATAGCTTGGGATGGCTACATTCAGAAGAAGGTCGGTCGTATTTTTCTTGAAGTAATCGGCTTCAATATGCAATCGGCCGTTCAGGAATTCCATTTCCAGACCCACATCCACCTGCTTGGTTGTTTCCCATTTGAGATCAGGGTTGCCGGGGTTCCCCAGCAGTACACCGGCTGTAGCGGCTGAGTTGTTGTAGGCTACAACCGCTGTACTATAGGTCGACAACGTAGCATAAGGGTTAATGGCCTGACTACCTGTCATACCCCAGCTACCCCGCAATTTCAGGTTATTGAATATGTTCAGCTTTTTGATAAACTCCTCTTCCGACAGGCGCCAGCCCAGCGCTACAGACGGGAAAACGCTATATCGGTTGGCAGAAGCAAACTTAGATGATCCGTCACGCCGGACGGCGGCTGATACCAGGTATTTGTCCTTGTATCCGTAGTTTACGCGTCCCAGCAAAGACAGTAACGTCCATTTTTGATAACTCGAAGCCACCGTTGCGGCTGTGTTAAGCCCAATGTTGTCGTAGCCCAACTGAGGAAACCGTAGTCCCGATGCACTGGCTGTAAAGTCTCTACTTGTAAATTGCTGTGTTTCCAGAACGGCAACGGCATTAATCGAGTGATTACCTATTTTGACGTCGTAGTTCAAATTATTCGTGTTTTGCAGCGTCACCTGCTCCGCCGAATATCGGCTTGCTGTCGGTACGTTGTTCGATAGTCGCTTGCCCGTCAAATTCAGGTTTTGCAGATTCAGGTAGTTGACGGCATACTGCAAATCGAGTGACAGCCCTTTGATAGGAAGTTTATAGTTTAGACCGCCATTGACGTTGAGACCACTCTTGTTCGCATCAATCGATTGATCATACAAATAATCGAGCGGATTGCGATAAACCGAACCGATTGGATCTGTAAATGTAGGCTGGCCATCAGCACCGTAGGCAGGTGTTGTGGGGGCCCAGGCCAGTGCCTGAACAATAGCTCCTCCGTCGACAGTGTTGTGGTTTTTTGACTGCGTTCCCCACAAATTCAGTCGAAACGAAAGCTTATCGTTGATCTGTGTATTTATGTTGGTTCGCAGGTTATACCGCTTAAACCCACTGTTGTTCACGATACCATTTTGATTTAAATAGTTTCCCGAAATCAGAAAGGTCGTTTTGTCACTACCGCCCGATAGTGTAATCTGGTGTTGTTGTCCGCTGCCGTTACGGAATACCAGACTCTGCCAGTCGGTACCCCCGTTTTGTTTGAACTGAGCAATCTGGTCAGTTGTGAACGGCAGACCTGAACCAACAGCCGTGGCACGGGCATTAACAATTTCGGCAAACTCACCCGCTGGTAATACGTCGTATTTTTTGATGACTTCCGACGTACTGAACTGACCTTCATAGTTGACTTTAAGCCCTTTTGATCCTTTCTTGGTCGTAATGATCACAACTCCGTTGGCACCGCGACTACCATAAATGGAGGTCGATGCGGCATCTTTCAGGATCTGGATGGTTTCAATATCGCTGGGGTTCACGAAGTTAAAATCAGCACCAACAAACCCATCGACAATGTACAGGGGGTTGTTGCTGCCCAATACAGAGTTCGCACCTCTAATCCGGATACGGGCATCACCACCTGGCGCGCCGTTCGTTTGGCTTACCTGCACACCTGCAGCACGGCCTTGCAATACCTGATCCAGACGGGTAACGGGTTGTTGGGCAAACTCCTTGGTTGAAATGGCCGTCAGAGCACCCGTAACATCGGTTTTTTTCTGGGTACCGTACCCAACCACAACCACTTCGTTCAGGGTTTTCTGATCTTCGGCTAACTCTACATTGATGACCGAGCGTCCATTAACAGGCACCGTTTGTCCAACATAACCGATAGTCGAAAACACAAGAGACGCATTACTCGCTGCATTTAACGAAAAGTTACCCGATGCATCGCTGGATGTACCAACCGTTGTACCACTCACCTGAATATTGACACCAGGCAACCCCTGATTGTCTGGACCGGTAACTTTACCAGTCACTCTGGCATTCTGGGCGAAGACATAGCTTTGCCCCAGAATCAGTAGTAAAACCAATAGTTTTACAGTTTTTTTCATGATTATAGGTTTATTAAGGAAAAAGAAAATTGAAGGTATAGTCTTAATTACCAGTCTACTACGGAGCCATCGAGCGCATTATATACCTCGGGGTTTTTCCAGTCGTGACCGATTTTATCTTTCATGAGTGCTTCATCTAGTTCGACTCCCAGACCCGGTCCTTTGGGAATCATTACCGTACCGTCGCTTTGTAGCTTGAAGGGATTCTTGATGTAGCCATCCCCCAACGAGACTTGCTCCTGTACCAGAAAATTTGGTACGCTGGCCGCCAGATGTAGCCCTACCGCCAATGAGATTGGACCCATCGGGTTATGGGGAGCAATGGGAACGTAATAGGCTTCGGCCATACCCGCGATGATACGTCCCTCGGTAATGCCACCAGCATGACAGAGATCAGGCTGAACGATGCTGACGGCTTTCTTTTCCAGGAGCTCCCGGAAGCCCCATTTGGTAAAGATCCGTTCTCCAGCTGCTATCGGGAGGTGAGTACCCCGTGCGATGTCGGCCATAACATCCACGTTCTGCGCCTGGCAGGGCTCCTCAACAAACATGGGCTGAAAAGGCTCCAATTGCTTGATGAGCACCTTGGCCGTTTGGGGTGAAATGTTTCCGTGAAAGTCGATGGCAATGTCCATGTCCGGGCCACCGGCTTCACGTAACGACGCGAAATTGTCAACCGCGTACTTAATGAATTGGGGATTCTCGACAATATTGGCCGGGTTCTTATGCGCAACGCCTGTTTTGATAACCGTGTACCCTTCCGCTTTCCGCTTCTTAATGTCTTCCGCATTGCTGGCCCGACCGTATATCCGAACTCGATCGCGGGTAGGCCCGCCCAGTAATTCATAAACTGGTACGTTCAACAGCTTACCTTTAATGTCCCAAAGTGCATGGTCGATACCACTCAGCGCACTTGTCAGAATCGGCCCACCCCGATAAAAAGCATGTCGGTAAATAGCCTGCCAGTGGTGCACAATGTGGCGCGGATCTTTACCAATCAGGTACGGTTCTACTTCCTTAATGGCGGTTTGGATGGTCAGTGCCCTGCCTTCAAGAAGCGGTTCACCCAGGCCATATACGCCGACATCGGTGTGAATTTTAAGGAAAACCCACCGAGGTTTGACCAGAAAGGTTTCAAGTTTTGTAATCTTCACTTTGCTGTAATCGGCAAAATGACCGGGACTGGCAGAATAAGATGTTTTTGGCAATACCATCGTACTCATACCAGCAACACCCAATACGGATTGTATGACGCTACGTCGGGACACGCCTGTTTTTTTCATACGTTTTATTCGGCAAAGGTTTATTTAATCGATTAAGCAGTTCTAGAAAAAGAAGGGTTAAGTACAAGTTTACGGTGGTCTTACCAACCTATGTAAGTTCGTGATGTCAGGTTATAAACCCGACGCTCTGTAGTTGTGCTGTTAATTACGGCCGAATAATGGTTCCGTCCATCTTGCGAACCTGCCAGTTGGACTTGGTTGTGATGGGATATTTAGCTGCTTCTTTTTCGTCAATGTCGACACCCAAACCAGGCACCTCATTGACTGACATGTAGCCTTTGTTCATCGTCGGGCAACCGCTAAACACGGCCTGTGTTTTCTCTGAAAACTGTACTGCTTCCTGAATTCCGAAGTTCCATACGGCCAGATCGATGTGCGCATGAGCCGCGTGACCTACTGGTGAGACATCTCCCGGTCCGTGCCAGGCTGTGCGAATGTTGAACCACTCCCCTAATCTGGCTACTTTCATGGCTGGGGAGATACCACCAATTTGCGAGACGTGAATTCGGATAAAATCGAACCATTGATTTACCATTGGCTCTTTAAACTCATTGATATTGTTGAACAATTCGCCCATCGCGATAGGTACAGAAGTCGCCTGTCGGAGTTGGGCAAACCACTTCATATTCTCGGGCGAGAAGGGATCTTCAATGAAAAAAGGCCGGTATTCTTCCACCCGCTTTATCATATTGATGGCATCAATAGGTTGCACCCGTTCATGTATGTCGTGGAGCAACTCAATTTCATCTCCGCACTCCTTCCGAACAACTTCGAACATTTTGGGCACCGATTTCAGGTAGAGCCGCTCGTTCATGTAGTTATCGGTTTCTCCTCCGAAGTTGGCCACTTTGAAATCGGGTTTGTCGGCCGTAGCACCCACAGCGCCGTAGCCTCCCTGCTGAATTCGGATATATTTGAAACCATCGGCCATGAACTTCTTGACGCTATCGGCTGCGGCTTCAGGTGTGTTGCCGCCCGCGTGGGTATAGCAGGGAATAGCAAAGCGCACTTTACCGCCAAGTAATTGATATACTGGCATTTTTGCCCGTTTTCCTTTTATATCCCAAAGCGCCTGATCGAGTCCAGAAAGCGCGTTATTGAGCACGGGGCCGTTGCGCCAGTATGAACTGACATACGTAGATTGCCACATATCCTCAATATTGTCCACGTCTTTGCCGACGCAAAACTCATTCAGATACGTGTTGATAGCCACGATAACCGCAGCGGCTCGTTGGGTAAACGTAGCGCAGCCAAGCCCATAGAGCCCCGGTTCCGTTGTTTCAACCTTAACGACGATGAGGTTAGAACCCTGGGGCGCCGTGGCAATAGCCTTGACACTTTTGATTTTAACGGGTGGCGCCCCAACGGCATACTGGGGCTTACCTTGCTGTTCACGAGCTTCGGCAGTAGAGACGCCACCAAACAAACCGAGTAGTCCGGCTGATGAGCCAAATCCCAGCATTTTTAAGGTGTCCCGGCGGCTTTGGTCAAGGTGATTCATGAGAAAAAGAAAAGGGTTTAGAGACAGTATAGGGCAACGAGAAGACTAAACAAAGTCGATTTATCACTAATAAATAGAGCCAAAATCCAATTTTTGCAGAAGTAAAAAAATAAGTACCCATTCAGAACAAAGTTCCATGCGTCTATTTCCAGTTTAGATTTTGAATCGGTTTCCGGTACTTCTTTTCCTGCTTATATCTTTATTGCCCACCCTCTGCGGGCAATAAAGAACCGTGTCCTTACCAGTTATGAATCGCTCCGTCTGGGCTTTTCAAAACTGGGTGCGGGAACTGCGTCTTGGTCGTGACTTCCATAACGAACGTTGCTTTTTTAGGATCGAATTTCACCCCCAACCCTGGGTTTGGATTCAGATATAACTTACCATTTTTGAAGTTTATGAAATCCTCGTTGAAGTAAGCCGGACGTTCAGGTTCGCCACCACCCAATTCCATTAAACAGCGATTTGGACTGCTAGACCCTAAAACGTGTACTAAAGCCGCTGTCGATAAAGGACCTGTAAAATGTGGGATCATCCCTGCATAATGCGTCTCACAAATGGAAGCGATCTTTTTAAATTCACCAATGCCGCCGGTATTAGGTAGCGTAACGCGCGTGTAATCAATCAAGCGTTGTTCAATCAATTCATTAATATCCCAGCGATCGCCAAACTGCTCCCCAACTGCAATGGGTACGTTGGTCATCTGGCGCACCGTTTTGTAGACACCTGGGTTTTCAGAACGAACAATATCCTCTACGAAATAAGGCTCCAGATTTTCAAGCGCCTTGCATATTTTGATGCCCTCCGTTAAGTCAAATCGAGTATGCAGATCAAGTGCCCATTTGCCACCACCGCCCACGGCAGCGTCGATACGCTTACAGAATTCAATTGTCTTTTTGGCGTTATCGTAGAAATCAAACGGTTGCTCCCCATTGCCTCCCGTTGGCCCAATCCGATAGGCTCGTAAGCCAGCTTCTATGCAATCTCTGGCCCGTTCTTCCTCAGTTTTGGCTTTCGACGCCCGGAAACCAGTTGCATAACACTCAACATAATCGCGGGTAGCACCACCTAATAAATCATATACTGGTACGCCCAGCGCCTTTCCCTTAATGTCCCACAACGCCATTTCCAGGGCGCCCAACGCATGGAGCTTTTCGCGGCCTGGCGGATAAAACATGCCTCGATAGACATTCTGCCAAAGGTGTTCTACTCGGAACGGATCTTCGCCAATGATCATCTGCGCACATTGCTCAATCATATCTTTTGAACCACCTTCCCCGATCCCAATAATGCCTCCATCGGTTTCGATTTCGACAATTCCGCGTGCCTGATTAAACAAAGGTTTGTTGTACCCAGGCGCAGCATAATACCGGATTTTGGTGATTTTCAATTTAGGTGCAGCCAGAGTGCTTAGCGGTAAACCCGCTACAATGGCTGCTGAACCGACGAGGGACGATTTGAGAAAGTTTCTACGTTGCATGTAGTGTAAAGGAATAGGAATAGTCGAATCAATAATCAGCTTAAACGATTAAGCAACTAAATAAAATTAAGTATGAACAAGCTGTTTTGTCTTTGACGAATCTCGTATAATCAATTCTGCGTCCATGAGTATCTGAGATGGCTCTGCCTGAGGGTGTTTCAATTTTTTCATTAAGAATTCAACCGCTGTTTTGCCTAAAAGGCCAATGGGCTGCTTTACATACGTTATTGGACAATAGTACAGGTCAAATGCTTCTGCCTGCCCGAAACTGACAATGGCCAGATCAGTAGGAACGTTTAAGCGTAGTTCATTAATGTATTTTAAGCCACTGATAGCCAGGCTATATGTAGCAAAAACTATTGAGTCAATTGGTTGCTCCATTGCCAGCATTTCATCAATCGCAGCTTTTACACCTTGCTCAATTGTGCTGATACGTATCTGCTTTAACCAATGCTTTTGAAACGGTACGTTATTACCAGTCAATGCTTCTACATATCCTCTTATCCGTTCCTGCATATGAAAAAGCTGCGAGTCATAAGCAATCATTCCAATGCGTCTATACCCGTTTTTGACTAAGTGCGCCCCAGCATTAAAGGCTGCTTTATAATGGTCGGTGGATACGAAATCTGTTTGTATATCTGGAAAATACCGGTCTAATAAAACAAACGGAATGTTCTTCTCTTGTAGATCCCGAACTTGCTCGGCCGAATCTTCGGAGGAAACAATTATGAAACCATCTACCTGTCGATTAATCAATACGTTTAATAAATCCCGCGATTTTTCGGCGTTTTCGTCTGAACTACCAATAATGACGGTGTACCCATTCCGTTTTGCTTCGTCTTCAACTACCCGGGCAATATTCGCGAAAAAGGGGTTCGATATATCTGCAATAATTAACCCGATGGTATGTGTTTTGCCGCTTCGTAAACTTTTGGCTAAGTGGTTAGGCTGGTAGTGAAGTTCCTCAGCTATTTGCTTGATCTTACCAGCAATCTCCTGCCCTACCCGACTCTCTTTTTCTTTGCCATTCAGAACATAAGACACGAGCGCCATAGAAACACCCGCGCGTTGTGCTATATCCTTTAACGAAGTTTTTTTAGCACTCATCTAGTATTAATTGCGCTCAAATCTATGCTTAAACCTTTAAACAAAAAAGAATTTGGCAATATTTTTTTAATGCTTTTTAAATGAATAGTACTATTCATAACCAGACGGCGGTCAACTAGTCTCCTAAAAATTATGGGAGCGATAGACAACGAATTGCCTATGGCTCCCATAATTAACCGTAAATAAACTATGCTTATCTATTCGACGACATTCGTCAGTGTTCCAATTTCGCCAATACTAATGCTGATTTCGTCGCCAGCACGTAGCGTAAAATCATCAGGAGGAACGATACCGGTACCGGTCATCAGGAAACAACCGTGTGCAAAAGAACACTCTCGATAGAGAAACGAAACCAGTTCAGTATGTTGCCGCTTCATCTGATTGATAGCGATATTATTCGTAAAGACAGCCTGCCCATCCCGGACAATTTCCAGGCGAATCTGCGTTTCGGGAGCGATTAGCGTTTGAGGAACGTACAAACAGGGGCCTAAGGCGGCACTGCCGTCGTAGCTTTTTGCCTGGGGCAAATACAGCGGATTTTCGCCTTCGATACTCCGCGAACTCATGTCATTGCCACAAGTGTAGGCAACAATTTTACCCGACGATGTAATGAACAGCGTCAGTTCTGGCTCGGGTACGTTCCAGGTCGAATCGGCGCGAATACGCACATTAGCACCTTGTCCTACAACACGTTCGGGGGTGGCTTTAAAGAATAATTCAGGGCGGTCGGCATCATAAACGCGATCATAGAAATTATCACCACCCGATTTTTTAGACTCCTCCATACGAGCATCGCGGCTACGTAGATAGGTAACTCCCGAAGCCCATACTTCCTGACGACCAATGGGAGCTAATACGCTCGTTTGTGTCCAGATCTGGTATTCTTCCGATGGTTGAGTAATTGCAGTTGAGGTTACCAAAAAGTCATGCAAATTGTCGCGATTGACCAGTTCGTCCCAATCATCGGCAGGGATGGAATAAAACTGATTTTCGAATTCAGCAACGGTACCGAAGCGGGTTTTGTAGAGTTTCATGAAAGGCTAATTTATCAGCAATTATAGCGCACCCAGGCGACTTTTACAGTAAAAAGCGTTATATTAGATAGTTTACTGCTTTCCAGGAAATGCTGCAAAAAACCCGGGGCCTTGCTCTCAGTTACCTTCGTTACCGCGAAACGTCCATCATCGCCCGTATCTACACCGAAGAATTCGGTTTGCAAAGTTATATTGTCAATAGCGTCCGTACGGCCCGAAGTAAGAACAACAAAATAGCGCTGTTTCAACCGTTGACCTTACTGGACATGGTCGTTTACAATAAGCACGACCGGGATTTACACCGCCTTTCGGAGGTTAAAACCAGCTACCCATTTCAAAGCTTACCGTTTGAAGTAGCGAAGTCGACCATCGCGATGTTCGTGACCGAAATGCTGAATAAAGTACTGAAAGAAGAAGCTAGTAGCCCTATGCTATTTAAGTTCCTGGTCGATTCGGTCTTATTTCTGGAAGAAGCCCGCACGAACTACGAAAACTTTCACCTTGCTTTTCTGCTCAAGTTGTCCTTTTTCTTAGGCTTCGGCCCTGAGTCAGCTCGTGAGTTTGACGATCAGCTTCGCGAAAACTCCTATCCCTTTTTGCCAGACAATGAGATGGAAACGGCGCTGAACATCATGCTGCGTCAGCCAGTAGGAACGCCCATCAAACTGCAACGATCGGCACGGAATGAATTGCTTGATGCGCTGGTAGCGTACTACCAAATTCACATTGATTCGGTAGGAGAAGTGAAATCGCTACCGGTGTTAAGGGAAGTGTTGGGGTAAATAGTGTACCTACGGGCTTCAGCCCGTGTTGGCATTGAATTTATTTGAAACACGGGCTGAAGCCCGTGGGTACACTTATTAAATCTTCCGTTTTAACTCAAAATGCTGCCCCAGATACACCCGTCGCACTTGCTCGTCATTGGCTAAGTCTTCGGCGGTACCCTGTTTCAGAATTTTCCCTTCGAATAGCAAATAGGCCCGATCAGTGATCGAGAGGGTTTCGTTTACGTTGTGATCGGTAATGAGGATACCTATGTTGCGATGCTTCAACTTGGCAACGATGCTCTGAATATCTTCTACAGCAATCGGATCGACGCCCGCGAAGGGCTCGTCCAAAAGGATAAACTTCGGGTCGACAGCCAGCGCACGGGCAATTTCAGTACGTCGGCGTTCACCGCCGGATAGTACCTTGCCTTTGCTCTTTCGAACGTGCGTCAAACTGAATTCCTCTAACAACTCTTCTACTTTTTCCTTCTGTTGCTTCTTAGGGATAGACGTCATTTCGAGTACCGCCAGCACGTTTTCTTCAACGCTTAAATCGCGAAAAACGGAGGCTTCCTGCGCCAGATAACCCAGCCCAAGGCGCGCCCGCTTATACATGGGCAGATTCGTTACGTCCAGATCGTCGATGAAAACCTTTCCGCTGTTGGGCTTTACCAAGCCAACAGCCATATAGAACGATGTAGTTTTACCGGCACCGTTTGGTCCGAGCAGCCCCACAATTTCGCCGGTCTCAACCTGATACGACACATTGTTGTTAACCAACCGCGACCCGTATTTCTTAATTAAATTTTCTGTTCTAAGAAGCATAAATGAGTGGGTAAGTAGGTAAGTGGTAAGTTAGTCACTTGCTAACTTACCACTTACCTACTTACTAACTATATTTCAAATCTTTGAGCATTAGCTGCAAAGACACATTTCCGTTGTAAAAATTCTGCTCTACCTGATAACAGATCGAGAAAGGTTTGCCAGCCTGGAGCTGATCAGCAACATGTGCAAAACCAAAACCTATTGCTGTCAGTGTATGTCCTGTCCTGCCCTGCTTCACATTCAGTTTCAGGTGTTTCTCCTTCATGATAATCGGCTCTCCTACTATGTAGACATCGTCGGTCATGAAGGTCGGCTGTAAATTATGTGGGCCAAAAGGGCCCATTTGCTTCACAATTCGAACGAGCTTATCGTTGATCTCACTGAAATTTAAGGAAAGATCAATATCAACAAGTGGCGTTAAATGCTCCTCTTTAATAGTCCGAGCCACAACTTCTTCAAACTTCCGCCTAAACGCGTCGATATTATTGACAGACATCGTCATACCCGCAGCAAACGTGTGACCACCAAACTGCTCTAGTAAATCAGCGCACTCCTCAATAGCTTCGTATACATCAAAACCCGGTACAGATCGCGCCGACCCAGCCGCTTTATCGTTCGACTGTGTCAGAATAATCGTTGGTCGGTGAAAATGTTCGATACACCGCGAAGCCACAATACCAATCACGCCTTTATGCCAACTGGCATCATACAAAACCGTACTCTTCGCATGAGTCAGCACTTCACTTTCCCGGATCATCGCCAGCGCCTGTTCGGTAATGGTGCTATCAAATTCACGTCGGCTATTGTTATGCTTGTTAATAGCCATTGCAAACTCCTCGGCTTCCTCCTCCGATTCAGCCAATAGCAGTTGAACGGCAGCTTTCGCATGCTGAATCCGCCCAGCGGCATTGATCCGGGGACCTAAACCGAAAACCAGATTCGTAATATCCAACTCCCGCGTAAAACCCGCTATTTTGATTAACGCTTTCAGACCAGTACGTGGTGCCGCGTTAAGATATTTTAAGCCGTAATACGCCAGAACACGATTTTCACCTGTAAGCGGCACAATATCAGATGCGATGCTAACGGCAACTAAATCGAGGCAAGGATAAAGTTGCTCCAACTCAATGCCTTTGTGCATGCAAAATGCCTGAAGCAATTTAAATCCAACGCCACAGCCACTCAATTCTTTGTAGGGATACGGGCAATCGTTGCGTTTAGGGTCCAGAACAGCAGATGCGTCGGGCAATTCATCGCCCGGCCTATGGTGGTCGCAGATAATGAAATCGACCCCAAGTGCTTTGGCTTCAGCTACCCGCTCAATCGATTTAATGCCACAGTCGAGGGCGATAATTAATGAAAATCCGTTCTCAGCCGCCCATTCGATCCCCTGTCGTGAAATCCCGTAGCCTTCCTTATAGCGGTCAGGGATATAATAATCTATCTTTGTATGGTAGTTCTTTAAAAAGCCATACACCAGCGCCACCGAGGTTGTTCCGTCTACATCATAGTCGCCATAGATCAGGATTTTTTCCTCCCGTTCGGGTAGCATGGCCATTTGAAGACGCATGATGGCCCGATCCATATCTTTCATCTCGAAAGGATTATGCAGATGGCTAATTTCGGGCCGGAAAAACTCCCGCGCTTTATCATAGGTTGTTACACCCCGTTGTACCAGCAGAGCCGCCAGAAATGGACTGATGCCCAACGACTGCGTTAACAACTGAATCGCGGCTTGTTGCTCCTTCGAATCAGGGAACGGTTTGGGTATCCATCGTTTAGGTGGCGGGGACGGCTGGGCTATCATACTTGCAAGATAAATCCGTTTTTAGAAAAACACTGTGTCTATGCTCTTTTTGGTTTCGTTTCTCAGTCTCTTTTCATCTAGTTATAGTCCTGTAGCTTCACCACCCAAAGCTAGCTTAACGATTGACATTCAAAACATTCGCTCTCAGAAAGGCATGGTCTACATTGCGTTATTCAAACCTAATAGTGGATTTCCGGAAGGTCACCCGACTGATGGCAAAAAGGCAGAGATAAACGGCAATAGTACACAAACAACATTTTCGATTGAGCCAGGGGAGTACGCAGTAGCCGTCTTTCATGATGAAAATAATAACGGCGTACTCGATAAACGGCTCTTCGGTATTCCGAAAGAACCTTACGGATTCAGCAACAATTTCCGGCCCCGCATGTCGGCTCCAAAGTTCAAGGACTGCCAGTTTAGTGTCGGCACAGGTGAAACAACGATTAGTATTAAGTTGGAAGGCTTCTGAACCGGGATTACACTGATTTCAGGATTAATCTGATTTTGTTTCTGTTAAACTTGGACAACAAAATCAGATTAATCCTGAAATCAGTGTAATCCCGGTTCAGAAATTTTTCGTAGCTTTGTCTGGCAAATAACACAACCTGCTATTTGCTCATGAGCTTAGATACCAGTAAGTTCCTTTACGAGGCTCTCACCTACGACGACGTACTGCTGCTGCCTGCCTATTCGGAGGTTCTCCCACGCGATACACAAACCGTCACCCAGCTTACCCGCAACATTCGCTTAAACATTCCGCTTATTTCAGCGGCAATGGACACCGTCACCGAATCGGCACTCGCTATTGCGATGGCGCAGGAAGGTGGAATTGGCATTATCCACAAAAACATGAGTGTTGAAGCTCAGGCCGATCAAGTCCGAAAGGTCAAACGTTCGGAGAGTGGAATGATCATTGATCCAATCACGCTACTCGAAACCGCTTCGTTGGGCGATGCGCACAAGATTATGCGCGAGTTCAAAATCGGTGGTATTCCCGTTGTCGATGAATCTGGCAAGCTCGTCGGTATTCTGACTAACCGCGATTTGCGTTTCCAGCATGACATGACAAAGCCTGTCACCGATGTCATGACGCAAAACAACCTTATTACAGCACGGGAAGGCCTAACGCTTGAAGAGGCCGAGAGTATTCTCCAGCAACACCGTATTGAAAAATTGCCAATCGTCAATAACGATTATCGTCTGGTTGGGTTGATCACCTACAAGGACATCCTGAAGAAAAAGAGCCACCCCAATGCTTGTAAAGACGAGTTAGGCCGGTTGCGCGTCGGTGCCGCTGTCGGCGTAACGCACGATCTCACCCGACGTATTGAAGCGCTTGTGAAAGCAGGCGTCGATGTCATTAGCGTCGACACAGCGCACGGTCACTCCAAGGGTGTTTTAGATGCGGTTCGTAACATCAAAGAACAGTTTCCCAAGTTACAGGTGATGGCCGGTAACGTAGCAACAGGCGAAGGGGCAAAAGCCCTGGCCGATGCGGGTGCCGATGCCGTGAAAGTTGGCGTAGGACCGGGCAGTATCTGTACAACACGCATCATTGCTGGTATCGGGATGCCGCAACTGACGGCGGTTTACGAAGCCGCCAAAGCGTTGCAGGGAACTGGTGTTCCCGTTATTGCTGATGGTGGTATCCGTTTCTCGGGCGACATCACCAAGGCAATTGCTGGTGGTGCCAGTACAGTTATGATCGGTTCTCTGTTGGCTGGCACTGAAGAAGCGCCTGGTGAAGTGGTACTATATGAAGGTCGGCGATTCAAAACCTACCGGGGCATGGGGTCTGTCGAAGCGATGGAAGATGGGTCGAAAGACCGTTATTTTCAGGATGCCGAAGACGACATCAAGAAACTTGTGCCCGAAGGTATTGTTGGACGGGTGCCGTTTAAAGGTAAAGTCTCCGAAATTGTTTACCAGATGGTTGGCGGTTTGAAAGCCGGTATGGGCTACTGTGGTGCCATCGACATACCAACTTTACAACAAGCTAAATTTGTGAAGATTACAACGGCAGGTGCCCGCGAAAGTCACCCGCATGATATTTCGATCCAGAAAGAAGCGCCAAATTACTCGGCGCGGTAAGCATTCATCGTCAGGGAGGTACGACCTCCCTGACTTAATTTCCTATATTGATCCTACCAGTGCCCAGCTGAAGGATTTTTCCAGTGCCAATAAAGCGCAGCCCCTTCGCCTGAGCTACATAAGCGTTTGGAATAGTCACTGTATGTGTGTCCATAATCTGAACGGGGAGTGAGCCATCCGGAATGCAGTTACAGTTCCAGGTAGATGGCATATCCCAGTCTCCCGTCTTAATCGACGCAAATACCGCAGGAACAACGACCATCACCGTTACGTTTTCACTCTTGTCGCTCAAACAAACCCGTGTACCTGTGGTTCGTTCACAGCGTGCATAGTATTGAGTGGTAGCGGTTGGTGAGACAGGCATACTGACCTCCATATCATCGGCAGTCCGATACCATTTTAACACGGACCCTACATCTGAACAGCCGGTAGCATTGAGCGTAGCTGAACTACCTACTGTAATTGTTGTACTGGAAGCCACGGGGGGAGCAGTCGTCAGGATTGTGAATGTAGTAGCGACGCGGCAAACGCTTTGTTCGGGAGTCGATACATAAAATGTCGTCGTGCCAGCCGTTGCCGTATTGGGTATCCCCGATCCAGCCAATCCTACTGGATTAAATAATGAATTTATGGCTATTGGTGAATTACTCGTTGGGGTAGTAAACCAATTGGGAGTACCCGTGAAAAATAGAGGTGTACTCCCCTGTAATGTAAAGCTCCCTGTTACACCTCCATTATAGGTGGCAACTACCACAATGTAGGTTACGCCCTGCGTAAGCGAATGGGTAAGTTTAGACAAATAGGCGTTCCCATTATCATCGTCGCCATGCAGAAAATTGGTGGCAGGACTAGCTGGGTTAAACGATGTTTGATAGAGTGACAGGTATGTATCGTTGAAGGTATCGCTCAACGAAGCGGATATAATCTCAAACGTTTGAGGACCACTGGAAGGAGCAACAAATGTAAACGCCTGATAGTAAACTGGCTGGCCTGCGGAGTAAACTGTTACATTATCGCCAGTGGCACGTACATACGTTGGTGAACTACTTGATAGCGTTCGGGTAACTGTATTTGTTTGTACGATCTGCACAAGGAGTCCTTCTCCGTTAGGTACTGTTGCATTTTGACAAACCGAATAGGAGCCAATCGTAGGGATTATGGCTGGATACACAGTGACATCAACCGGCAGAAGCGAGGGACCGGCTCCACAACCACCCGGGCTTAACGAGAAGATGTAGCGAACTGTAATAGGCTGGCTGGTTGTATTGACCAGAGGCTCGTTGATGATCGATGAATTAGCCGTTGCACTGGCATTGCTGATACCGGATACGGCAGCACGTGTCCAGCTAAAACTTACGCCTGTTGTGCTTGATGTGGCAGTATACGTAAATGAAGTCCCCGAGCAAACGGTTGCGGTTGCTGGTGAATTTAGGGTACTTCCGCCAATAGGTGTATAGTCTTCGGTTACGATACGGTCGTCTGAAGAAACGCCCGTTGAGGCATTGGCTCCTAATCCTCGTCGGGTAAAAGCTCGGCCGATGGCACACCGATATCGCCCGCCAAACAGAAGTTGGTCGGCCTGAAGAATAGCATCGCGAGCCTGTACGAAGCTAGGACTGCAAGGCTGCAAACGCAGGCCTTCGGTCACAAGCTTCAACGACGCTATATTGCCGCGCATGGCTGTCAAGCTCGTCGGTGTGTCGTAGATGTTAGCCGTAATCTGGTTGTCCTGTAAGATAATTTCCCAGGTCATATCCCACAACATTGTCGCCCAGATAGACCCAATTCCATGTGGTATTGAGAAATTAGTATCGCCGACCTTCGCATACGTAACTGCCCCGTTGACGTTGGCCATGTCATACGAATACGCATATTGGCGAATGCCAAGCCCATTGGTTGGCTCTCCGGTTGCATACGTACCTATACTACGCGGCAGATTGGCGCTGGCTACGTTGGCACTCAACGATGCCCAATTGGTAGTTAACATTAAGGCTAGGTAGTCACTCCACCCCTCCCCCCCTTGTTCAGCGTTCTGTAAGCATGACGAGTTGCCGGGACCACCTGTCAATCGAGTTGACCAGCCGTGCCCATATTCGTGCGAGATAATGCCGTTATCAAAATCGCCATCAGGTTGGTACGTATTTGAGCTGCTCCAGAGGTACATCTGCATACGACCATTTGTCCCATCTACGGGTATGAAAAAATTGGCATTGTTCATACCACCACCATCCTGTGCATCCGCAAATACATAATCGTTTCCAAGCCCACCACGCTCCAGGTTATTATTCTGAAAATTGCCACTGGGTTCGTCGAAGCCAAACTTCCACAACACGTCGTGGAGTAGGTTATTCCAATAGAACAGGTTAGTAATGGCCGCATTCTGGTTGCCAGTTGCCGTGTTCAACCCAAATGTGTAAGGATAGTTAAACGATAGTGTGGCCGAGGAAGGGCTGGCTCCTACACCATTATTGTTATCGACGTCTTCCTGTGCCCAGACATTATTACCCCGTGTTGTTGTATAACTAGTGATCCCATCGTCGTGCCAGCCATTTGTTGCTCCAGGCCCAGTTCCAGTTGGTACAAAGCGAGCGTACGGATTTATCGACTCTGTGCGTGAACCATGATTAGGGCTTTCCAGAGGGTAGTCAAAGACGGTATACCCATTCGGAGAGAAATTCTTTTTCCCAAAACCAAAATAGGGAGACAAGCCAAGGCAATTATGGGGAGCTGTCAGGTGGTTCGGTGTACCGAAGTTGCAATGAACAACATCGTCCCGTTTCTGTAATATCTCACCTGACAATGCATCGACATGGATATTCCAACCGTTCTTAGCATCTTTTGTCAGGAAACGCACATTCCAGGTGAGCGCTAGCTTTTCAACTATTTTTTGCCCTTTTCTATCGGTTTCGACAGGAAGCCAGTACAGTTTTACGTCAATTTTTTCGTCGGACAGATCGGGAATCGAGTACAGGCTTTGCGTAAGGGTGCCATCGTTCAGTTTTTTAGTCGTTAACGCCTGTGTTTGCAATAAATTAGCTGCCACTAAACCAACATCGGATACTGCTTTCTGCAATGCCTCTAGTGGAGTAATCACGCCCTTTAGGGCCCCAGTTTTCGGCAAAAAATCTATACTGGCAACAAAATTGTGATTTAGATACGACACCTGATTGTCCACCAGCACAACATTCATCAGCCGATTATAAACTTCGATAGATTGATAAGCCTGGTTGAAGTAGACGTGATACCAACCCGTTGTGGGTGACTTGTATGCGCTTGATACAAGCAGTCCGGTAGCGTCGGTAGTGGTTAACTTTTGCTGCTCCACGTTAGCAAGCACATATTTGCGAGCAGTTTCTACTTCGACTTGGGCATATAACTGACCAGAACTTATAAGCAATAAGGCAATCCAGGCGAGCCAGATGCCCATGTATTTAATAGCATGAGAAGGAAACTGTTTTATCATTAGCAGAACAATGCAGAGTTCTTATCTTATTAGTAAAAATATATATTTTATCCAACTCCACAACTAAATAACCCAAATCATTATAGTCAAACTTGTTAACAGTGATATAAATATGGATATAGAAAAGTTTATTAGTTCGACATACGTAAACTTAACTTAACCTAATAAGCTATACTTAATCCATAATCCAGTGTAATTAGTAGAATTCCCAATTTGGTTCAGCTAGTTCAGAGATAATGCACCGCACTGGTCGTGCCATGCGTTGTGAGGTTGACTTCGCGGATACCAACACGGTAATTATCAACGGCAAATTCAGGAGTATCCTGCTTCATCTGATAGAAGGTTGAGGGCGAAAGTAATACCAGCAGGTTACCACGTTGCACAACTTTTTCGACATGATAGTGGCCACAAACGACCGTGACATGGCAAGGTAATTCATGCACTAATTCGAGAAATTCATCGCTTTGCCGAAACGGATACTTTGTATCCATAAACTCCACATCGGCAGGCAGGGGCGGATAATGCATTATAATCAGTACGTTATTGTCACGCAGCGCAGTCAAATAGTCGCGCAACCAGGTCCACTGCTCTGCCGAAAATTCACCTTTCGACGAATCTAAAAACAAGGCCGGTCGACCTTCGAGGGGTAGCGCATAATATAACTCATTTCCATGCAGATCGTGGTCCTTTTTAAACACATCGGCCAACATAACTGGGTCGTCATGATTGCCAGAAATAACGTAATAGGGTATAGGCAATTCATCCAGTTGCTTTTTTACCCATTCATAAATAGATCGGTCACCATGTTTGTTGCAGAGGTCTCCACCGATTACTAAGCAATTGGGCTTCAGATTGGTTAGAAAGTCCAGTGCATTCAGAAAATTCTGTCGGACATCAATGCCATGCAACTTTTCGCCCTCGGCACCAATGTGTATGTCTGTTATAAAAGCTATACGCATAATTTATGTAGAATGTCTGAACCAGGATTTAGTTGATTCAACAGATTGACATGGTTTCTGAAAAAGCAAAAATCATGTCAATCTGTTGAATCAACTAAATCCTGGTTCAAACGTTTTTGGCTTCATTCCAGTACACGTCCATTTCAGCTAGTGTCATTTCGCTTAACGTTTTGCCATTGGCACGGGCTTGTTCCTCCAGATACTGAAAGCGTTTGATGAATTTTTTGTTGGTCCGCTCAAGCGCCGTTTCGGGGTTGATATCGATGAAGCGAGCGTAATTGACCAATGAGAAGAGCAAATCTCCAAACTCCCCTTCAGCCCGTTCGTGGTTAATCGTTTCATTGGCTTCTGCATTAAATTCAGCCTTGAATTCCTGCATTTCCTCTTCTACTTTCTCCCAGACCTGTTGTTTTTCGTCCCAGTCGAAACCAGCGCCCCGAGCCTTCTCCTGAATTCGCATGGCTTTCACTAATGCCGGTAACGACCCAGGTACACCACCCAATACCGATTTATTGCCTTCTTTAAGCTTAAGCTGTTCCCAATTGGCTTTTACTTGCTCTTCCGTTTCGGCCACTACGTTCCCATAGATATGCGGATGTCGACTAATAAGTTTGTCGCACACACTATTCAGCACATCGGCCATGTCGAAGCTGCCTGTTTCAGAAGCAATTTTAGCATAGAAAACCAGGTGTAATTGAATATCGCCCAGCTCTTTCCGAATTTCTGGCAGGTCTTTTTCCAGAATAGCGTCGGAGAGCTCATAGGTTTCCTCAATGGTAAGATGGCGTAAGGTGTCCATCGTCTGTTTGCGATCCCACGGACATTGTTCACGCAACTCGTCCATGATGGTCAGCAGCCGGTCGAATGCCATCAGTTGTTCCTGACGACGAGAGGGTAATTGATCAAAATTCATTAAGAAGACTGTAAAACGCCACTGTTGCTTTTGGGTAAAACTAATGAAAAAGGAGGAAAGCAAATTGAAGCCATTCTGAACCGGTAGAAATATTTTTGCCAGTTTTCTTGACTGGCATTCTTTTTAGTTATTTACTTTGCAAAACAAAGTACTTTTTATATGCAACCTCAATACGCTTCTACCTACAATTCAGGTTTATCGTTACCTCGTGATACTCAGTCAGGAAAAGGGCTGCGGGCACTGACGCTTCTAACAGTAGCCGGGCTAAGTTTAGTGACAATGCGAGGTCTTTTAACAGGTAATTGGTGGTTCTTCGAAATGTTGGTCTGGAACCTGTTTCTAGCTTGGTTTCCGCTGGGAGTAGTGCTGGTTCTTCGAGATTTGCGGGCCGCTCGATTCGAAGGTCGCTGGCTCCTCATGGGAGGTCTCTTACTATGGCTGGTCTTTCTACCCAACGCACCTTATATCATTACCGATCTATCTCATCTCAATCACGTTGACAGGCCACTCCTCTGGTTCGATACCGTTACGCTGTTTCTATTCGCGCTAACAGGCTTATTGATTGGCTTATATTCTATTTTGCTCGTTCACCGAATGATTCGACCGTTGGCAGGACGCAGGCTGACCTGGGTATTGATAGTAATCAGTCAAATTCTGTCAGGGTTCGGTATTTACCTCGGGCGTATGGGTCGCTGGAACACGTGGGATATACTCACAAATCCCTCTTCGCTGACGTTAGCCATTATCCACGCCTACCGCGACCATTTGAGCATAAAACTGACGTTAGCTTATAGCTTTGTTCTGATCGTTTTATACGTGGCATTCTACTGGTATGCTGAGAACGACGAAAAGCCTGCTTAACGACGATCATAAGTGCGCTTATTTTAATGCTATGTTTGCCGAATGATTGATTTCCGCAAAGTCGTCCGTAGTTTTCGGTTTGCCGGTCAGGGTATTCTGGATTTGTTTCGTTTCGAGAACAACGCCAAGGTACACCTGCTCATTGCCGGGCTGGTTAGTATGGTTGGTTTATATTTGCAGTTGAGCCGCACCGAGTGGGCCATTATCCTGATGCAGATCGGGCTGGTTTGGGCTGCCGAAGCGTTCAATACGGCCATTGAGAAATTATGCGATTTTGTATCACCAAGTCGGCATCCACAAATAAAAGCCATTAAAGATATGTCGTCGGGTGCCGTACTTATTCTAGCTATCATAGCGGTGGTCGTTGGCCTTATTATTCTTGGAGGACGGCTGCTAGAGCTTTTTCAATAAAATAGTCATGCGTTACCTATTCAATTATTCACCTTTTTACTTTTTCGCTCTTTGACTATGTACGAATCGCGCGAACACCTGCAAACGCTGACGGAAATCCGCAGCCTGATGGAACGTTCTTCCAAGTTCCTGTCCCTAAGTGGTTTATCAGGCGTATCGGCGGGGGTAATTGCGCTTGCTGGAGCCGCTATTGTTGCCATGCGCCTGCAAACGGGCTTGTTCACTCGAATTAGCTCCAATCCGGAAGAAATCTATACCCAGACAAACCATCATGATCAGCGGCAGTTTTTAATCAGTGTCGCAGTCGGCGTACTTGTAGCTGCCCTTTTGGCGGGTACATATTTCACCGTTCGCAAAGCCCGACGACAAGGCCTGAGCGTTTGGAACCAATCGTCGCAGCGATTACTTTGGGCCATGGCTGTACCACTGGCAACCGGTGGGGCATTTTGCTTAGCGTTACTCTATTACAACCTGATCTGGCTGGCGTTTCCGGCAACGCTTATTTTTTACGGATTAGCCTTGTATAACGGTAGCAAATACACGTTTCGCGATGTCGAATCATTGGCCTACTGTGAGATTGTATTGGGCTTGCTATCTCTGATTTGGCCGGGTTATAATCTGTTGACGTGGTCAATTGGATTTGGTGTCCTGCACATTGTATATGGCCTGGCCATGTACTATAAATATGAACGTACTACTGCATGAAGAACGACCTGTTAGCTCAGTTTAACAAAGCCTTTGAAAGCAAAGCGCGACTAAGCATCATGTCGGTTCTGATGGTTAATGACTCCCTGAGTTTCAATGCGCTAAAAGAATTGCTTGGCCTTACCGACGGTAATCTGGCTACCCACCTTCGTGCGCTGGAAGAAGCAAGCTATGTAGCTGTACAGAAGCAATTTGTCGGCCGAAAACCCAATACCACTTACTCGGCAACACAGGCTGGTCAACAGGCATTTGCAGATCATCTAAATGCCTTAGAAGCTTTTATTAAGAACATGTAAACCAGTCAATGATTAGTATCAGTCAGTAAAACGCGACCTAACGAGCGCGTTTGGAAACCCTTATTTGTCTATTTTTTTTACTATTTAACTTTGTAAAACAAAGTACTTTTTATGGAAATAGAAACCAAAGAAACCCAACTCCAAGCTGGCTCGGAACGGCCAGTCGCTCAGCCAGATGACATCGAATACAATCTGTCCGTTTCTCCCAGATCGCGCTTTCTGGAGCCATTTCGCGATTCGACATTCGGGCTTGGCTTGTTAATGCTCCTGATTTCAGGTGGGGTGTTTTTAGTGTATGACTTTTTTAACCAACAAAAGGAAAGCACGACGAACAATGTATTCTTCATGCTTCATTACGGCCTGGCCTTATCCTTTTCGTTGGCTTTATGCTTACGCGGAATTCTCCATTTTCATTGGCAGCAATATGCCGATGGCCGTCCGGCCCGGTGGTTGGGTTTGCTGCTATGGCTCATTAGTGCTTACGCGCTAAATCGTGAAATATCCGTTTTTCAGCAATCGACGGAGTGGTTGTGCTGGGCACTGGTAATGGTTAGTACAGCTATGGCGCTATACGGCTGGAAAGAGTCGTTACCGATTCGGGTGCAGCAGTTGCTTTACATAATGCTGGCGTTTGGGTGGTGGCTATTTGTCTATATGGCAATCTATGTCATTCCGTTATACCTCATCAGCGTACCAATGCTGATTGGATTGGGACTATCCATTCATACATTCGTACCGATACTTTTCGCGATTACGCTCGGAAAACGACTCTGGCAGGATGGCAAACGCGAAGAACACTTACGGCTTGGTATTGGTATTGGGCTATTTGTACCGCTCCTGGCGATTGGCTTGTTTTTGAGTGGCTGGATTCGCGACCTTAACCATATGGAGCAAACTCATATGGAAGCCACAGTCCGCAAAACAAGCGATCTCCCTGACTGGGTGCTTATTGCTCAACAACTTAAACCAGACTGGATTACGAATCGATTGCTGCTCAGCAATCGGGTATATGATCAGGGGCAATTTTTCGGTGGTAATGGTTGGGGATTTAGCGGGCTAACTGCTTTCGATGACGTTCGAGAGCATGATCCTCTGGTCGTCATTGCCTCGCAATTGTTTCCAGCAGATGTATTGAACAGTACGGATCAACTAGCCTTATCAAAAATACTTTCGGGCAATCGACATGGCACCGAAGAGAAATTCTGGACCGGGCGTCACCTCACGATACAGGATGTTGTATCACAAGTGCGTATCTGGCCGCAGTTCCGGGTAAGTTACACCGAACAAACCCTCCGTATTCGGAATCAAGCCCGCAATCGTACCGAAGAAGCACTGGTGACCTTCCATTTGCCACCGGGTTCAGTCGTTTCGTCTATGTCACTTTGGGTAAATGGGCGCGAAGAACCGGCCCGCCTGACAACCGTTGCGAAAGCCGATTCAGCTTATCGACAAGTTGTAAACGTAGAATCGCGGGGCTTCGCCCGAGACCCATCTGTTGTATACTGGCAGGAAGGTAATCGGGTAACCGTGCGGGTATTTCCCTGCCGGGCGGGCGAAGATCGACGTGTAAAACTGGGAATCACATCGCCTTTGAAGGTTATTGCCAATCAACTAGCTTACCAGGTCCCCTATATTGAAGGGCCGGATGCGCGTTCAGCGAATGAGTTTATTCATATCGATTTTGATTCGACGCCAACTAGTCTGAAAACGCCCTGGTTATTGGAAGAATTAAACGGCAATATCCTCACGCACCGAGGCAGTTACAATCCAGACTGGAGCCTTCTCTTTGCCGCACCTCCGCTATCGTCTGATGCTTTTATACTGAAAAATCATGCCTATAAAACAGAGTTACTAAACTCAGAAAGTGAGCCGTTTAGTCCGACTGATGTGTATCTGGATGTGAACAAATCGTGGAAGCAGAACGAATTCATAACTGCTTTTCAGATCGCGACAAAGCAGCCTAATTGCCGGGTATGGGTATTCGACGATGGGCTAAAACAGCTAACCGAAACAGATCTTGAAACAACCTTTGAACGACTTAGTAAGCAATCGTTTAGCTTATTTCCAGTCTATCGAATTGTAAACTCAGCAACAGCTCTACTCATCACGAAGGGCACAACGATGTCGCCCATCCTGAACGATTTGCGGGATAGCCAGTTTGCCGATAATCTGGGGCAGTTAGCGAAGCAACAGGTACCCATACGCACATTCTGTTACTTGTCGGACAACGACGAATATGAACTTTCCCCTTACCTGAAAACGCTGGCAGAACTCCGTGTGCTAAACGTAACCAATGGCTACACGAGCGACCTGACCGAACAGTTTAAAACACACCAGTTCCCGCACCAACCCGACGAGTCGGACCTGATAGCCTTACCTGAAGCAGGAATCGCCATTCGCGAAACGCCAAGTCAGCCAGCCCAGGCATCACTGGCTCCTGATCACCTGGCCCGGCTATTTACGTACAATCATCTCCTTCATCAGATTGGGCGACAGTATTTTGTCAAGAATTATCAGACCGATGCACTTATTCAGGAGGCTCAGCAAGCCCACGTTGTCTCGCCCTTATCGAGTTTGGTTGTTCTGGAAACCACTGCCGACTACGATCGCTTTGGCATTAAAAAAGACAGTTCTGGACTTGACAATGCTACGCTGAAACAAGAGGGCGCCGTACCCGAACCCCACGAATGGGCTTTATTGATTATGCTGGCGAGTCTGATTGGTTGGGTAGTTTGGCGAAAAAAGTATGCTATCCATTGATCTGACAACCTTACTTTCTATTCTGCTGCTGATCTATGCCTGGTGGCCGGGTAGTGCAGGCAGGAGCCGTTGGACGGGCCGTTTAGTGGCCTTATGTCTACTCTCTCCGGGCCTGCGCTACCTGTCGGCTTTGTTCTCGTTTCCGATTCGACTGAAACTCAGTGCCTGGGCGGGCGTTTTGCTGAGATTGGCAGGCATGAATGTACAGGTTGAAGGGAATGTGCTTATCAAAACCACACAGGAAACGGGGCCTATTGACATGGCTGTCGATCCTGCCTGCATGGGTCTGCAACTAACGGGCGTATCACTGTTACTTGGGTTGTTTGCCCTGATCTGGCAGGAGCGCGTCCAACAAAGAAAGGTGGCACTAGGCTGGATAGTAGCTTACGAGTCCTTTGTTTTTGGCCTGACCATTTTTTGCAATTTGCTTCGAATTGTCCTATTGGTTGCTTTTAGTGCAATGCCTGGCACCTGGATACATGAGGGAATCGGGCTAGTATGCGTTATGGTTTATACCTGGCTACCTACCTGGTGGCTGGCGCGCTTACTGGTACAACGAGTCAGTCAGATAGAGCCGGAATCCTTACCCACAGACTCATCGATGAGTATGTTGAAATCAGCAGGTTGGGGATTGGGATTATTGGTGATTGGCCTCAGCATCAGGGCTTTTGCATCGCTGCCAAGTCATAAACCAGTTGAGTTATTCACAAGCGCGAAATCGGCACCAGCAATTGGATCTGCTTACGCGTCAGGCTGCCAGCGAAAAATTCTTGCCAACGGATTTATTCAATTCTCAAAGCCTGGTTTATTGCTCTACCTAAAACCACAGCCCGACTGGTTCAGTGCCGATCACAGCCCAATGGCCTGCTGGCAAGGTAGCGGCTATGAACTCCTTCGCGTTCGGGAAACAACAGTCGATGGGCATCTAGCTTACGTTGGGGAGTTGCGTAAAAAAGGTCGAGTTCTATACACAGCCTGGTGGTTTAGCAACGGGGCTATAACGACCATCAGCCAACTAACCATGCGGGGAAAAATGCTATGGGGTGCGAAAGACTTTGTGTTGGTGAATGTAACAATGGATAAGCCATTTCGCGATTTAACTGCCGATCCTGAGTAATAAAGTCCTACAAGTAAGCCGTCAACTTAGGGCTTAGTGAATACTTTTGTACTGGCTTTTGTTTACTGCGTATAAACGCACAGTTATGTTTGTTGTTCACTTGCCTTCGTTACGCCCGGATGGAATGGCTTTGTTTCCATTCATTTTAGTCAAGCGGCCAAACCCCGGCCCGACCCTGCTTAATCACGAACGAATTCATTTACGACAACAGGCCGAATTGGGGATTTTACCTTTTTATATTTGGTATGGCCTGGAATACCTCATTCGCTGGTTTCACTACCGAGATCATTATAGTGCCTATCGAAATATCAGTTTCGAACGCGAAGCTTTTTCCAACGATCAAGATCTGGCCTATCTTAAAAATCGGCCCTTGTGGAGATTTTGGCGATATATAAAAGAGTGATTAATCGCTCTTCACGCCTTTATCACCCAACAGGCCTACCATCGTAACGACAGACGACAGTACAACTACGAGCGTAGGTATGCCTTCGCGAAAACCCACTAACCGCAGGTCTTCAGGAATATTCAGGTAGAGCAAAATAGTGATTAGGCCACGTGGAGCAATCCAGAGCAAGGGTATCAAAGGACCCTGGTACGTTAAGCGAAGGGTTACCCAACGCCATGAAAAAATTACCCCAACAAATAATACACTGACGATCAGGGCATCTACCTGAACTAAATCGTGAGGAATAGTCGCGTAGCCCAAGATCAGGTAGAAAAACGTACGAACAACAAAGGCACCTTCGGCAGCTAGATTTTTGAGCTGATCAAGTTCCTTTTCAAATAAATCGTTTTTCAAAATCTGGCTTAACCGACCGCGAATAAATAGATCGGTATTATTTAGAAAAAGGCCAAAGATCAAAATCAACAGCAACGACGACATATGGTTGATTTCGGCAAGTGCATACACCAAAAACAGCACCGAAATAATAGGCAGGAATTTTATGCGGTGATTGATACGACCAATCAGGTAAAGCAGTAAAAAACAGCACCCTAACGAAATGATAGCCATAGCCAGTGTATCGCGTGTGAACGACCAAATGGCTCCAAAAATTGAACCCCGGCTTAACAATAGAAAGTTATAAGCCATGATTCCCAATATACTGGCATAAGCCGATTCGTAAACGGCGAACTCTCGCTGCCCTCCCGATAGGTTCGATACAGCCTGAACGGTTACTGTACTACTAACAATAGAAAATGGTAAGGCCGCAATCAGGCAATGGTAAAATGAATCATTCAGAAGCAGATAAAGCATGCTGGCCATAATGAAGGTTCCGCCAATAATGGCCAGAAGCGAAGCCAGCAACGTCCGACGGATAATACTGAGCCGATCGGTATGGAGTTCCAGATCGAGTCCTCCTTCCAGCACAATCAAAATTAGACCTAACGTACCCAGCGTAGGCAGAATGGTATTGATGTAGGGAACCTGAACATTGAAGTACTCCGTTGCCTGTCTGGTCAGCATACCCAGAAGAAGCAGTAGCAAAACTGAAGGTGTTTTGAACCGGCTACTGAACAAGTCAAAGGCATATGAAATTAGTACCGACAAACTCAGGACTATAATCAGTATTGATGAATCCATCCGGTAAGATTGTCAAAATTAGTGGAGTGAGTGCAGGTAAATGCAGTGAGTGAAGTAAGTAGCTTAACTATAAAAGGCACATAACCCTACTTCACCCACTACACTTACCTGCACTCACTCCACTAATTAGCTATTTTCTGGCGTAGTAATATAGATTTATCGATGCGGCATTGGCGCGTTCGCTAATGGTAAAGAATCCTTTATTGTCTTTATCAAAACAAACGGCTTCTCCTTGGGGCTCTGCACGCACAACTAATTGGCGGCTAGTACCATATTGTAAGGCATCGGCAATGGATTGACCAGCATCACGCTTCCAATAATACAGCTGGGTGTAGGTTCGCACCAGAATCTCAGCACCATCGGGCGAGATAGATGCGCCTGTTACAAATGTCATCGGCAACTCGCCATACGACTTAGCCACAGTTACTTCATTTACATTTTGAGGATAGGACAGGCTATACAAATGGACTTTTTCTTCCCGTTTCGATATAATATAAATGTCCTTTGTAGCCGGATCGACAAACATAGCCTCGGCGTCACGGGGACCATCGGGATAGCGGAAATTGATGCGATCAACTTGTGGTATCGACGCTTGTAGCGAAGCAGGCTCGGCTAACCGGTAAATTTGACAAAGCGAATTCTGTGCGTTGTTATCCCCTATATCACCAATGTAGATGTAATTCGTGCCGTCTTTAGGACCCGGTCCCAGCGTCATTTCCTCCCAGTCACGATTGGTGCTGTTTGGAATGCTGATTTTACCTTTTATTTTTCCATCATAGCCTAGCAAAGCTAGTTCGGCTGGACTACCGCTATCCTGCTCCACCCAAAGATTACCTGGCTGGGTACGACTGTCGACCATACCCGATGCTTCGTCAATCTGACCGGGCGTTACTGGCGTGGACGTTGGGTCTGAAGAAAACTGAGCTTCGTATACACTGGGTACAGCGAGCTTGCACGAGGCTAATGCCAACCAAAAAATTAACAGAATGAAATGACGCATGTAAACTCCGGTTGATTCAACTGCCAAAGTAACGAACAGATAGGCAAAAGTGATAAGCATGGCCTAATAAAGCTATTTACGCGTATAGTTTCTACAATTTGGCTGGCAACAGTACGCTAAACGTAGCGCCCAGACCTGGATGCCCTTCGGCATGAACATATCCCTGATGATTGTCAACAACTTTCTGGACTATAGCCAGTCCGATACCCGTTCCCTGGTATTCGCTTCGATTATGTAGGCGTTGAAATACCTGAAAAATTCGTTCGGCCTGATGTGGGTCGAAACCAATACCATTATCTGTCACGGCAATACGATGAAACAACCGATCTGCATCGTTAGCCGGAATGTTTATTTCGCTTACATCGCGTCCGCACATGAGCCGGGCCGTAATAGTAATAACAGGCGCAGGTGCCGTTGGACCTGATTTTGAAAATTTCAGCGCATTGCTTATCAGGTTTTGAAATAGTTGCCGCAGTTGGGCAGAATCGCCCAATACTGTTGGTAGCGAATCAACAGTTACAAGTGCCTGTTTCTCGGTGATGATTGTTTCTATATCCGTCAACACATCGCTAACAACCTGGCTAAGTGATACTTGATTAAGCGTTTCACGGATAGTGGCGACACGAGAATAAGCCAGCACATCTTTTATGAGTACCTGCATACGGGCTGCCGCCGACTGCATTCGATTAATCATGTCTGCCCCTCCATCGTCAACGACAGATGCGTATTGCGATCGAATAATATCGCCAAAAGCCTGAATCTTCCGCAGTGGTTCCTGTAGATCGTGACTGGCTACATAGGCAAATTGCTCCAGGTTTTTATTCGACCGTTGTAAGTCAACAACTGAGTTTTCTAGTTTTTGCTGGAGTTGCTTCTGCACCGATACGTCGGTGAAGGTAACCACAAGGCCATCGCCAAGTTTTTTAGCGGACACATCGATCCAGAAATCCAGCCAGTCATAATCATAGCGCATTTCAACTCGGGTTGACTCACCCGTTTCCACCGTCTGGACATACAGATCGAACAGTCCTGACTTTACACCATCTGGAAAAACCGACAAAAGGCGCTTCCCAATCAACTCATCCGTAGTTTTAATAACCATTCGGCAGGACGCTTCATTGGCAGAAAGAAACGTAAAGTCAACAATCTGTCCTGTTTCATTTCGAACAGCCGACAACGACATAATACCATTGAGCGAACTATCCAGTATGCTATTGAGCAGACTCGTTTGTTGTCGATTGGCTTGTTCAGCGCGTTTCAGAGAAGAAATGTCGCGTGTAACGCAGAGAATTCCGTCGCCCAGCTTGGAGCGACTCATTAGAAACCAGGAATCCAAGTGTGAATTAAAGAAATCATACTCGTGTGGCTGATTGGTCTGCATCACAACACACATCACCTGAAAACTTTTCTCTGTTGATCGCCTAAGTTGTTCATTATCGCCCAGCAAAAGGGTTCCGACAGATGCCCGATACACACCCTGGACCATTTCCTGCGACTTCTGATTGGCATAATCTATTCTAAAGTTTACAATCTCATTGTCTTCGTTACGCACTGTCCGCATCCAGACAACTGCATCTGGCAAGGCATCAAGAAGCTGCGCAAATCCTACGTCGGTAGACTGTTCGATTAACATTGAAAGCACAAGTTGGTGGTAATACTGGAAGCAAGTTACAACAATCAATTTGTTTTATTTCCCACGAAATGAGTCGATTGAGCCCTATTTTCAAGCCTATAATAGGCAATGATCAATAATTTCTGTAAAAAACTGCCTGCGGTATAATCCAACTGGTAACCTGATCGAATGTCAAAATACGATGTAATCGCAAACTATACTGGTTAGTTTCTAAACTACTCATGCTTTATGTAGTGGGCACCCCACAAACATAACTCGCCCTATTTGTATGAAAAATCGGCTGACTTTTTTTGCGGCTCTGCTGCTGCTGGGCTTTTGTCTCAGTTTTACCC
This sequence comes from Spirosoma arboris, assembly GCF_009754945.1. Taxonomy (GTDB): domain Bacteria; phylum Bacteroidota; class Bacteroidia; order Cytophagales; family Spirosomataceae; genus Spirosoma; species Spirosoma arboris. The sequence goes on along the minus strand of NZ_WPIN01000001.1, from coordinate 469,151 downwards.
TTCGTCCATCTGCCGATGGCTGGGTTAGTATTTTCGACGGCAAGACGTTTAATGGCTGGAAAGTTACTGAAGATAGCCCCTCAACGTTTACCATTCAGGATGGTGCTATTGTCGTCAATGGACCACGGGCTCATTTGTTTTATGAAGGCCCGGTGAACAACCACAATTTCAAAAATTTCGAGTGGAAAGCGCAGGTTAAGACAATGCCTGGCTCTAACTCGGGCATGTTTATTCACACAGCCTATCAAACAACAGGCTGGCCATCTAAAGGCTATGAAATTCAGGTAAATCAATCGCATACCGACTGGCGGAAAACCGGTAGCGTTTATGGCGTTCAGGATGTAAAGGAGACTTTTGTAAAAGATGATGAGTGGTATACCGAACACATTATCGTACAAGGCAAAAAAGTGATGATCAAAATCAATGACAAACTCATCAACGACTACACCGAACCCGATAGCATTAGTACTGGCAAATCCACGAAGAAGCTCAGCACTGGTACAGTGGCACTACAAGGTCACGACCCTAAAAGCAAGGTGTATTACAAAGACATCATGATTAAGGTATTGCCAGATTAATTGCCCGGAGCAAGGTGCCCGGAGCGGAGTAGATCATTCCCCGCTCCGGGCACCTTGCTATTTAAACGGCTGAATACTATAGGTGCCTGCCTTCCCTCTGGACACTGACGGCTCGCAGAAAACTCGATTCATTCAGGAATAATAGGTGTATTGAATTAACGTACTCAATGAGCTGGTTAAGGCTGAAAACTATCTGGTCTCTTTTGCGTTTTAATAGCATACTAAATCGCTATCGTTATGAACCACATGACCACCCTGACCGAAGTGATGGAAGATCTCCGGACCAAAGGCTACACACACGAGTTTGGTCCTAAAAAAGACTATCTGGAAGAAAAGAGTACCGAAACGAAGCTGAAGAGTGAAGACTTCAATGTCGATAAGTTTTACCGGTTTGAAGGCACCTCAGATCCTGGCGATGAAATGACTCTATATGCTATTACCGCTTCCAATGGTATGAAAGGTGTTTTTGTATCGGCCCAGGGTACGTATGCCAATGAAGTATCACCCGAGTTGATGGCAAAATTTAACATTACCGACCGTGCACACGTTAATACAGAGGGTTCTGTTCAGCCAATTGGCCATCCAGAAGCAACTCACTAGTCATTTCTCTGATATTTGCAAGAAAACTACCCGAAAAATTTGACTTTTTTCGGGTTTTTTACTATCTTTGCGCCCTTTACAAAAAATGCACCGTTCTTTTTCGTGCTGATATCCTATGAAGTTATCCGAATTCAAATTTGATTTACCCGAAAGTCTTATAGCAAAATACCCAGTTGAGCGGGGCGAATCACGGCTGATGGTCGTTGACCGAAAAGCCAAAACTATTGAACACAAGCAATTTTCGGATATGCTGAGTTACTTCGGTGATGGCGATGTAATGGTGATCAATAACACTAAGGTTTTTCCGGCGCGGCTATATGGCAACAAAGAAAAAACGGGAGCCAAAATTGAAGTATTCCTTCTGCGCGAGCTAAACCGCGAAATGAAACTCTGGGACGTGTTAGTTGACCCGGCCCGTAAAATTCGTGTTGGTAACAAACTCTATTTTGGCGATAGCGATCTGGTTGCTGAAGTAATTGATAATACAACATCACGTGGACGGACAATTCGCTTTTTGTTTGACGGCAATCATGAAGAATTTATGAAAGCCGTTGACGAATTGGGCGAAACACCAATTCCTCGTGCCATGAACCGGGAGGCTGAAGAGGCCGACCGTGATGACTATCAGACTGTTTTTGCCCAACATGTTGGGGCCGTAGCGGCTCCTACCGCTGGTTTGCACTTCACCCGTGCTATGATGAAGCGGATGGAAATCAAAGGAATTCACTTTGCTCCTATCACACTGCACGTTGGTTTAGGTACCTTCCGTCAGGTAGATGTCGAAGATCTGACCAAGCACAAGACAGATTCCGAAAACTATAAGATCTCTGAAGATTCAGCTCAGATCGTTAATACTGCTTTGGATGCAGGTAAACGTGTGTGTGCAATCGGCACGACCTCTCTTAAAGCTATCGAGTCATCTGTGTCGGCAAACAGCCGTTTGAAACCCGTTGAAGGCTGGACTGATCGGTTTATTTTCCCTCCCTACGACTTTAAAATAGCAAACTCGCTTCTGACGAGCCTGCACTTACCAGAGTCGATCCTGATTATGATGACCAGCGCCTTTGGTGGTCACGAACTTATCAAGGAAGCTTATCAGGTGGCTATCAAAGAAAAATATCGCTTCTTTAGCTATGGCGATGCCATGTTAATTATTTAACCGGACGCCGTAGTCGTTAATAAGTGTTTAAGTGGTAAGTAGTAAGTAGTTTTGTCATATGTGTTAGCCCGCTTATGACTTACCACTTACCGCTTACCACTAATTTTTTTGCCATAATCGTAGCTGGTGGCAGTGGCAGTCGAATGAAATCCGACGTGCCCAAACAATTTCTTCTGCTCAATGGAAAACCCATTCTCCAGCATACCATTGAGCGTTTTCTGGAAGTAGTACCCGCTCCACAACTTATTTTGGTTCTCCCAACAAAAGACCAATCAATCTGGGAAACTCTCTGTGAGCGGCATAATTTTCACCCGAGTATCCAAATAGCCAATGGTGGATCGACTCGCTTCCAGTCGGTTCGTAATGGTCTGGCAATCATTGAAAAAAGTGATGGTTTAGTAGCTGTTCATGATGGTGTCCGTCCTTTTATTTCTCCAGAAATCATCCAGAATAGTTTCGATACAGCTGCTCGAACAGGATCGGCAGTGACCTGCGTACCGGTGAAAGATTCGGTACGGGTAGTGGGTGCCGATGGAGTTAGCAAAGCTGTTGATCGTAGTCAGTACCGCCTTGTTCAAACACCCCAAACGTTTCAGTTGACGGCATTTCGGCAAGCGTTTCAAACCGAAGAGCAAGCGTTTTTTACCGATTGCGCCAGTGTGATGGAATACGCCGGTTTCCCGATTACTCTGATTGAAGGGTCTTACGAAAATATTAAGATTACCACGCCGGAGGATCTCGTCTGAACCAGGATTTAGAACCGGGATTTTTGTGATTAGATTGATTTTTATGATTTCTTAGACCATACATGATTAATCTTGGCTATAATATTTTTCAAATCTTAAGAGAAAAGCAAAATCCTGAAAATCAATCTAATCACAAAAATCTCGGTTCAGAATGCGCCAACGATTCCCCGCCCATCATTATATCAACGGCATCCTGACCGGCGACCGGCTGGTGCTCAGTCAGGCCATCACCCTTGTGGAGAGTCGTCTGGTCGATGATCAGGCGTTAGCGCAGCAAGTACTGGAGGCTATTTTGCCCAAAACAGGGAACTCGATACGAATTGGGATTACGGGCGTGCCAGGCGTAGGAAAAAGTACGTTTATTGAAGCGTTTGGTTCTTATCTGACCAAGTTAGGGCATTGGTTGGCGGTGCTTACAGTTGATCCCACCAGTCAACGTTCGGGTGGCAGTCTGCTGGGTGACAAAACGCGTATGGAATCGCTTTCCATGAACCCAAGCGCCTACATCCGCCCCTCACCAGCAGGCGATTCGCTAGGTGGAGTAGCGCACCGAACCCGCGAGACAATCCTCTTGTGCGAAGCAGCCGGCTTCGATACCATTCTGGTTGAAACTGTAGGTGTAGGACAGTCTGAGACTGTTGTGCATGGCATGGTTGATTTCTTTCTGCTGCTCATGCTGGCAGGCGCTGGCGACGAATTGCAGGGGATGAAACGCGGTATTATGGAACTAGCCGATGCCTTGGTGATTACAAAAGCTGATGGTGACAATCGAGCAGCCGCCAATCGTGCTCGTGTTGACTATCAAAATGCTCTCCACTTATTTCCTCCAACCGGAACAGGCTGGTTTCCACCTGTATTAACCTGTTCAGCTCTACCAGATCATAGTGCTAGCCCATCTGGGATAACCAATGTATGGCAAATGATCGAGCAACACCAACAACTAACAACCCAGAACGGTGTTCGTAATCGCCGACGACAGGAACAACAATTAACCTGGTTCCGATCTCTATTGCGGCAGCGGCTCGAAGGACAATTTTATAACCAGCCAGGTATCAAACAGCAACTTGATCGACTTGAAAATCAGGTTCTGGCGGGTACTCTCCTCCCCGCCCCTGCCGTAGACATCGTGTTAAAACAATCGCTCGACAGCCATTAGAGTTAGGCGATTTTTACTTTTAACGATATGTCTAAATTGTTACTGATTGTGAGCCTTTTGCTATCGACGCTGCCAACACATGCTCAACGCGATACGCTGATTACTATTACCACATCGGCAGGTCTTCAATTCGACCAGAAACGTTTGGTTATCAAGCCAAACTCGCGATTGCGACTCATTTTTCGAAACAAAGATGACATGGCTCATAATCTCGTTGTAACGCGACCTAACTCGCGGTTACGCGTGGTGGAGTTCGCACTGGCTTTGGGCAATAAAGGACCGGCTCAGCATCATGTTCCTATTATCGACGATGTACTCGCTCATACCGTAAGCGTGGAACCGGGCAATATCGATTCTCTGGTCGTTACGCTGCCCGAAGGAGCTTATCCGTTCGTGTGTACCTACCCCGGTCATGGTTCTGTTATGTATGGAATTATCTACGCCACCAACGAACCAAAACGACTTCCGCCACTAAATGATGATCTGAACATCCCCAATCCTGACCGTATTGCCGAAGCCAGTCATCAACATCATCAACCCGCCAATCATCCTTATGCGCTAACACTCCCCGCTGTTTATCGCACGTTTATGCCCGATTGTGGGCCGGCAGCGATTGCCGTTGGCCTGCCCGGTTCCGAAGGTGGCCAATCCTACGTATTCGATGCAGGACAATGTCGCCTACGTTATGCCTGGTCGGGTGGGTTTGTCGATAACGCGGAGCAATGGGATGGTAAAGGTCAGCGATTGACGAAGATTGTTGGGGAAATTTATTATCGGGATACAGGTGGTTTTCCCTGGAAGATAGGGTCAGGCACGCAACAGGCTCCTCAATTCAAAGGCTATCAATTAGTAAATCGGTATCCTGAGTTCCGCTATAGTATTAATGGGGTCGAAATTCGTGAACTTATCAAACCACTGTCTACCGGGCGAGGTCTTGTACGAACCTTTGCGTTCAGCCCAACTAAACAAGCTATTACGCTCATAACCACTGCCCAACCCGGTATTCGATTACGACCATCTATTGGCCAGTTAAAGAACGGGGAAGTTCGACTTCCTGCTGGCACCCGTCAATTCACCCTAACAATGTCAAAATGATGTAGGCTGTAAGGTATATGATGTATGATATAGCTGACGCAAAATAGAAATACATTCCATATCCTACGTACATCATACATCCAATATCATATACACTTTATGCTTGCCTCTCTGCTCCTCTCCGCGCTGCTAACTGTCTTTCCGACAGATACTATTTCCGATTATTATGAGGTTGAGACGATTCCTACTCCGCCCGGTTTGGTGGCTGAAACGGGTGGTCTTTCATTTCTGCCTGATGGGCGAATGGCAGCCTGTTTTCACCGGGGTGAAGTGATGCTTTATAACCCCAAAACCAAAATCTGGAAACTCTTTGCCGAGGGATTACATGACCCTTTGGGCGTAATAGCAATCAATAATAGGGAACTGCTGGTTATTCAACGACCCGAACTCACTCGCCTGACTGATACTAATGGCGACGGTCTGGCAGACAAGTATGAGACTGTTACTGACCAATTTGGCATGTCGGGGAATTATCATGAGTTTGCTTTTGGGCCTGTTCGCGATGCCAAAGGGAATATATATATCAGTCTGAATACAGCATCTAATGGCGCGGGGATTCGCGACGAAGTTCGGGGGCAATATGATGCGCTCGGTCGGCAGGGCAGGATGTATGCTTGTGTGCCTTACCGAGGATGGGTTATGCAACTGACACCCGATGGAAAGCTAAAGCCTTACGCCTGTGGATTTCGGTCGCCCAATGGGCTTGGTTTCGACGCGCAGGGACGTTTATTCGTGACCGACAATCAGGGCGACTGGCTAGGTACCAGCAAACTGTTTCATGTTGAAGAAGGTAAATTTTATGGACATCCAACCAGCTTAGTCTGGCGGCCCGGTTTCCCGGATGTAGACCCACTCACATTGTCCGTAAAAAGCCTCGATAGTATGCGTACGGTGGAAAGCATTGCTTTTCCACATGAGTTGATGGCGCATTCACCTACACAAATTGTACTGGATAATACAGGTGGAAAATTCGGTCCATTTGCCAATCAGCTATTTGTGGGCGATATGGATTTTGCCCATTTGCTACGTATCCTGCCCGATGAGGTTGATGGGCAGATTCAGGGAGCGTGTGTGCCGTTTTATAGCAAGGCGGGCTCAAAGGGTGTTGCTATGCGGATTGGCAATAATCGGCTGGCTTTTGCTCCTGATGGTAGCTTATATCTGGGACAAACCGATCATGGCTGGCTGGGAGCAAAGGGTATTCAACGATTACGTTATAAAGCAGGCTCAGGTGTTCCACTCGATATTATGGCCATGAAATTAACCCCCAATGGTTTTAATCTGACATTCACGCAACCCATCGATGAAGCGACTGCCCGTGATCTGACGAATTATAACTTTCGGAGTTATTATTACGAGTATCACCGCGCTTATGGCTCTCCACAAATGGATGTTCAGGCAGTGCCTGTTTCGTCTATCCAACTTTCCGCCGATCGAAAAACGGTTTCCTTGACCCTAGGAGGGCTAAAATCTAACCGCATTTATGAGCTAACATTAGGTAATTTACAGGCAAATAATGGGCAGAAAAAGTTGATGAATCACCTGGTATGTTATACCTTGAATCGGCTAATGAAGTAACTGATAGCTTCTACTAGTATGACCCCTTCAGGGTCAAATGTTTATAGAGAATAACTTTCTATAAACATTTGACCCTGAAGGGGTCATAGACTAATTGAGTTCCTTACAATTTACGCGTTACCCAGTGTCCGCTCAGGCTCGTTTGAGCGAGTAGCCGGAACGGTTTCGTCAGTTGTGCTGGTAGTCCAATCAGGGTTACCCTCTCCGTTGTTTACAGGTGGCTGCCCCCAGGAAGCCCGTTTCGACTCCTCGATATCTTCATTGGTAATGCCGTTCTCCTGATCCGCTTCGGCAGCTACAGCGTCTGCTTCGGTCACATCGCCCGGAACATCGGTATCGTTACTGGCGGCTACACGAGAGGGTAGCTCATTATCCAGATTTTTGTCGTTTAGTTGTGCCAACGCTGGGGGAATACCCATTGTGTTGTGCATTGCCTGAGCCGCAAATGACTCAGTGCTTTCTTTGCGGGATTTGCTACTTACGCTCATAACGTTGTTTTATTTAGTGTTGAGAAAGAAAAGTTAATATGTAGGTTTATTATTCAGATCGGTGCCAGTCTCGGCAACTTCTTCTTCGCGCTCTTTTTGAGTCTCATCTTTTGAAGAGGCTTTTTTAGTATCGTTCTGCTTTTTGGCAGCTTCCTCCGCTTTGGGCACCGGAACTTCGTCAGCAGAAGCATAATCGTCAGGACCATGTGTCGTTACATCCACCATAGCCGTATTTGTCTTTGCTTCATCGGCGACTGCACTAGTTAGACCCTCTTCTGTTAATTCAAGCGTACTGTTGGCATTATCTCCCATACGCAGTACGCCGTTTTTGGTATCCATATCTGTGCTGGCAATGCCTCGTTCATTCCGGCCATCCTGACTTCCCCGAACCTGTCGGCTGTCAAGACCATTGGCTGAATTTTCCTGATCGTATTGGTTACGATTATCAGATTCAGATCTGTCGACGGCGGTATCGTCAGAACCAAATGGACCATTTGTCCGGCCGTTTAGTTGAGCATTATCATGGTCTATATCTTTTTCGTCTTTCATGGCGTTGAGTCGGCTAATTTTATAGAATAACTTCGTATTAGGCAAAAAGTTTGGGAGCGGGTAGCGAGTCTATTCGACTGTGACAATCTTCTTTGATCATTATTCGTCTGCGCCTTCTGTACGCCTGCTTCTGTCGGATTCTCTACCGAAAAATTAATATAGCTACCGAAAAATATACATTAGACTAGGCCTGCTATGATTTTAATAAGAATAGCGCTTACTTTCTATTAGAATCTGTTACATAACCGGATTTAATCACTTCATAACCAGCATCATTACAGACAAAATGCTGACGATTAAATCTGGTCTGACCTAGATCTTGTTAGCCGCTCTGGCATTACATATAGATAGTAAATTTAATAGTTGGATAAAGCGTAATGCAGAAAGCGGCCCGATCATATCGGCCCGCTTTTTTTATGGGGTAGTCTATGCGTAGCATAAAAAAAGAGGCCATCGTACGATGGCCTCTTTTTTATAAATAAACTGTTAGAATTAGCTAACTAGTCAACGTCCCAGAACAGTTTAGTAGCAAATACATCTACAGTACCTTGTGCAGTCACATTTGCTACGTTTGAACCAGCCTCTGTATTCGGATAGAAGAGACGCGTAGGACGCTTGGTATCAGGAACCTGAATACTTTGTGGCGTAACCGGTAGGTTTGTCCGGCGGTATTCAGCCCAGGCTTCCAGACCATTGAAGTTCGTCAAGGCAATCCATTTCTGGATGGCAATAGCTGCCAGTTTATCCGTTGACGAATCAAAGTCATAGTTTTCAATCTTGCTACCTTTAAACGCAGCAGCACCGGCAGTGTTAGCCCCCAACACACGGAACGACTGAACGATGCCTTCTTCAAAATAAGCCTTAGCCGTATTAGGTAGGGTCACATCTGAGTACCGTTGTTTAGCTTCTGCCAGCAGGAACTGAACTTCTGATGCAGTCATGAGAACGTATGGCCGATTATAGTCACCTTTTACCAACAGGCTTGGTCCTACTGATGAGGTATTTGCTGGTAAATAACCAGAGCTGGCTCCAAATGGTGTTCCTACGTAGTTGGCGGCAATTTCAGCTTTGGTACTTACGCCAGGTGTGTTACCATTTTCGCCACCAGCGGCATAAGCAATCCGCTTCAGTCGAAGAGTATCACCTGCGGCTTTCAGTCCGTCGATCAAGAACTTCGTTGGACGAGGGAAGTTATTCAACGCACGTTTAGCACCAGTGGCATCATAACCCCAGCGGTCATAAACTGGGTTCAACTGTCCTGCCGCTGGTTGGAAGAACGATGGGCCTCCAATACTAGCCTCATATCCCGTAAGAAAGCCTGAGCCTTCGGTCACAATCTTGTTGATTTCAGTCTTGATATACGCATCACTACCTGCCACTTTAGATTGACGAATCAATATCCGCATCTTGAGTGAGTTCGCAAACTGAACCCATTTCGTAATGTTACCACCGAAAGCAATATCTGAAGTACCATAGCTGCCGCTAAACGCATTAGCTTTCAAATCAACAATCGCTTCATCAAGCAATGTGATTAACGACGCATAAATCGCTTTCTGATCATCAAATTTTGGCGCTAGTACAGCAGCACCCTTCAGCGCATCTGTATAAGGCAAATTACCATACAGATCAACCATCTGCTGATACAGCATGGCTTTCATCACCTTAGAAGGTCCTTTTAAGAACTTCTGGTTATTAGCATCGGCATTGTTGATCACATACTGATAATCTTGCAGATTGTCATAATAACCATCCCAATAGTTGAAATCACCATTGGTGAACTGGTAGGCAAATTGGGTAGTAACAATAATGTACCCGTTTCCCTGGGTCCACTGACCGGCCCAGTAAAAACCAAGTTCATTTGAACCCTGCCCGTTTGTATTTCCCGCTATGTTCGTCGCTGTAGTGTTCAGCGCATTTGTAAATACATAGTTTGGTGATGAAGTTGGCAACTGGTTTGGGTTCGTGTTAATATCCAGAAATTGCTTGGTATTGCAACTACTACCACCCAATGCCACTAAAGCAGCTATAATTAGTGATTTGAATTTCATATTAGTTCTGTGTTGCTTTTTACTAGAATGTCAGGTTGATGTTTACACCGTACTGGCGTACTGGGGGAGTTTGACCCGTCGTATTGATACCAATACCAACAGATGAGTTCGTTGTAGGTACTGCAGTGGCCTGGCTACCTGGTGCAGGGTTACCCTGATAACTGAATTCAGGATCTGTATAGTAGTTCAGCTTGTCTACGATTGTGATCAAATTCCGCCCATAGACTGCAATACTGGCGCCGGAGAAAATCTTCGTTTTACCCAGCAGGCTTTGTGGTAAACGATACGACAGGTTAATGTCCCGGAGTTTGATGAACCAGGCTGGTGTAACAAAGGCCTCTGAAATTAACCGGTAGTTATCTACCCACAGAGAATATTCAGCTTCACGAACGTTCGTCGTGTTAGGCGACACACTGCCATCGGCATTCAGAATGGCCGAGTTCGGGAAAACGTGAGGAGCACGATCTTCAGTCCATTTACCCGTTCCGGTGAAAGTCATCTGACGGCCCAAGTCACTGAACATTACGTTACCACCCCGATACTCGAAGTTAAACGTAAAGCCGAAGTTACCATATTCCATTTTGGAACCTAAACCAGCAATGTGACGAGGTAGAACACCACCCCGAGGCAATAACGACGTATTACGTAATGGGTAACCTGTCGTTGCGTTTGCCAGAATGCGGCCAGAATTATCTGGAGCATACTGATAGCCATCTGTTTTCAGGATCGGGAAACGGGAATCTTTGATTACGTTGGTATTGGCGTACGAGAAACCACCAATCTGGAATTCGTTGATACCTGGATAGAGGTCAACAACTTTGTTGTCGTTGTACGAGTAACGAACACTAGCATCCCATGAGAATTTACCACCTCTGGCAATCAAATACTTCAATTCAGCTTCATAACCCCAGTTCTTGGTTTCACCAACGTTAATCAGCAGGTTACTGAAACCTGTTGAGTTAGGAACCCGAACCGTAATGACCTGTCCTTTTGACGTTTGCGTGTAAGCCGATACATCAATATTGATGCGGTTGTTCAGCAATTGGAATTCACCCCCAATTTCGGAAGAATAAACCGTTTCAGGTTTGAGGTTGGGATCAGGTAGAACGTTACCAACTGTTAGACCAACCGTGTTACCATAAGGGAATCCAGTTCCGTTTGGATAGGTCAGATCTAAGCCGTATAACGGAATGTTGTCGTTAGCGTTTTTGTTATAGTTAGCCCGTAACTTAAAATAGTTCAGGAACTCACTCTTGATGCTTGGGAAAGCGTCGGTGGCAATAAACGAAACGGCTGCTCCATAATACGGATATGACCAGAAGTTAGACGCACGAGTTGGCTTGTAGAACTTAGACGTCTGATCGAAGCGGAACGAACCGTTCAAAATCAGGAAGTTCTTATAGTTCATCGTCAAGTCAGCATAATAGCCCAAACGGCGCTCTTGAGTAAGAATCTGACCACCTGTCAGGATACCTTGCCGGTTCGATACGTTATATACATCGGGAACCACGATGGAGCTTGATCCTACAGCAATATTGTTAGTGGTGCGCTGATACAAGCTGTTACCCAAAATCAATCGATTTGACAACGGACCAAAATCCTTCGCTAACTGAATCTGGAATTCGTTGTTAATGACATTTTCTGTACCCGAATAGTCCATTACAGAACCTGGAATATCTGTAATGGCCCGATAGATACCTGTGCCATCACCATCCCGATAGAAGGGAGCCGGGATATAGGATTTGGTTTTAGCCCAGTCAGAATACGTAAACTTACCAGTCGTATTTTTACCCGTCCGTGAGTTGTTCATAACACCCACCCGGTTCGTGAACGACAGCCAGTTGGTTGCTTTGAGCGTAAGGTTCAAGTTACCGTTCAGGTTGGCATCCTTGTAGTTCAACCGGTTGTTATCGGCCTCAAAATAGGGGTTGTTATAATAATCGTTATAAAAGCCATTCGGATTCGCCAGCGGATTGTTCCGCCAATCGCGCAAGTCACTCAGGGGTAAGTTGGCTGGCTGATTCAGTACGTTATTATAGAAGTCTGACGACGTACGATTATATACACCCTGTACATAGCCTGCGTTAAAGCTGGCAGTCAGTTTACCATACTCTTTCGTAGCCGACAGACGTGTACCTGTACGGACACTCTTGTCATTCGGAACAATACCATTTACCGACTGATTCTCAATCGACATGTAGAACGAACTCGTTTCATCGCCACCCTGGAAATTGACCTGGTTATTCACCGAAACGCCTGTATTAAAGGCTTTCCGGCGCGCATCTGGAACTGCTGAATACGGAATCAGGAGCTGGCTACCATCTTCGGCAGTACGTCCCTGAATCCGGATTGAACCATCAAAAGGATCTCCAAACTGCTGGTTTTCGTAGGCGCGCCAGTTATCTTTCATACGCTGCAGATAATCGGTCTGATACCCTGTTGTACCGAATGCAGTAGCATAGTGCGAGCCAGAGCCGTATTTATCCTGAATCTGAGGAAGGAAGCTGATTTGTTCAAAGTTCGTACTGTTTGAATACGACACTTTCAACTTGCCTTTTGCGCCCTTTTTGGTTGTAATGATCAGGGCTCCATTGATACCTGATGATCCATACAGCGTAGCTGCCTGACCACCTTTCAGAATGGAAACACTCTCAATGTCATTGGGGTTGATCGTAGACAAGACGGTCGAAGTCGTCTGCATACCATCAAGTACGACCAGAGCTTCGTTATTACCGGTTAGAGAGCGATAACCACGCAAAACGATTTTCACGGCTGGATCAACGCTGTTGTTAACGTTATAGACGGCCAGACCAGTTACTTTTCCGGAAAGAGCCTGCGCTAATTGCGGAGACCGGCCAACGGTTACGTCTTCGGTAGCTACTTTAGAAATAGCGTACCCAATTTCCCGCTGATTTTTCCGAATACCCTGGGCCGTTACCACAATTTCCTGAAGCTGTGAAGCATCAGGTTTCAGCGCAAGATTAACAGAACTCTGATTCTCAATCTTAACACTTTCGGTAGCAAAACCAATAAAGCTTACTTGCAATACGTCACCTTTTGTTGCATTAATCTGGAAGGTACCGTCTGAACTAGTCGTTGTTCCCTGATTCGTTCCTTTAAGAAGGATAGTAACACCTGGCAGGGGAGAGCCGTCTTCTGATGAAGTGATCTTTCCAGTGATGGCCCTGTTTTGAGCAAGCAATGGAATAGCGAAAAAACACAGTAAGAGCTGTGTTAGTAAAAATTTACGCATAGAACGTTGTTTTAAGTTAAGAAGTGATACTTAAGTATAAAAACTAAATCAAATTTATTAAAAAAACATTAAACACAACATTTTTTCAAATTCATAAAACAATCAACTAAAAAGCACATACTTTCTCATTAGCAAAATATTATTTGGCAATTTTCAATAAGTACATATTTTCTTTTCAAAATAAAGATTAAATTATATTTTTTATTCTTTAATTATAATTTAACACACATATCAATTCACATTAAAATAAGTAAAAAACTGGTGACCTAGACCACCCATTTTCTTCTTAGAGCTGTTATTACTTCCTGAAAGCTGATTTTCAGGTAGAAAAACGGTTTTCAGTGCATAGCTCACAATTATTATAAAATAACTAGAAAATACTGACATTCGATATAATATATAGATTATATCGAAATAATGAGAATTATCTATCAATATAATCCTTACTATCGTTATCTCCCGTAGCTTCTACCTTAAGTATAATCACCTAAAAATACAATTCCTTCAATCCATAAATCGGGCAAATAACTGGTTTGTCAGCTGGTTTTTTTTCAAGCAGATCGGCCTTATATTACCAGCTTATTACCATATCTTGGCATTAAAACAGGATAAATTTTACATTTCTTAACTTTATTATTTCACAATTTTTCCATCAACACATATGAGAAAAATTCTAATTGGAAGCTGGTTACTTTCGCTCCTTTTCTGCTTGCCATTATTGGCTCAGGATGCGGCTGTAACAGGGCGCGTGACTTCGTCAGACGATGGGTCTGGTCTGCCAGGTGTGAGTGTCGTCGTTAAAGGTGCCAGTCGAGGTACAACCACCGATGTAAACGGGAATTACCGAATCAATGTGGGAGCTAACACAACCTTAACATTCTCATTTGTTGGATTCAAATCTCAGGACGTCGTTGTGGGTAGTCAAAGCACAATCAATGTTGTTTTAGCTGCGGATGCATCAACACTAAATGAAGTGGTCGTCACGGGTTTTGGTATTCAGCGTACAGAACGGGAGATCGGGACGTCAATTGCCCGAATCAGCAATGCTCAAATTACTCAGGCAGCCCCTATTAATGTGGCGAATGGATTAACCGCCAAGGTTTCTGGTCTTCAAATCAGCACGACCAACAACGGTGTGGGAGCGGGTGTCCGACTTACTTTACGGGGTAACCGGTCCTTTCTCGGTAATAACCAGGCTTTATTGATTGTTGATGGTGTTATATCAGACATCACCTTCTTAACATCTATTAACCCAAATGATATTGAAAATACAACTGTACTAAAAGGACCCAGCGCAGCAGCTCTATACGGATCAGATGCATCCAATGGAGCCCTCATCATTACGACAAAACGGGGCGCTCAAAACAACAAACCTCAGATTACCTACACGAATAACACGCAGTTCGAGAGCATTTCATACATGCCCGGACTACAGACTCAATTTGGAGCGAATGGCGGAGAAGGCGTTCCGTTTTTCGACCGCAACTACGCGCGTACGTATGTTCCTTACGAAAACCAGCAGTTCGGAAGCCCTTTCGATGGATCGATTCAACCGCTTGGTTATGGTGTTCAGATCCGGGACGCCAACGGAAATGTTCGGCTCGATACGCTGAAAGTTCCCTATTCAGCCCCATCTAAAGATCCTCGTAAGGCGTTTTTCAATACGGGCGTTACACAGCAGCACGACATTTCGTACCGCATCGGCGATAATCTGAATTATTTCGGGTTGAGCTTACAGCGGGTGGATCAGAAAGGTGTTGTGCCGAATGATAAGTATCAGCGAACCAACATCAGTATTAAAGGTGGCCGAGCCGTCGATAAGTTTACTGCGAATGCAGGTGTGCAGTTCTCCTATCAGAATACTAATACGGAGAATGGCGACTTTAATCAGAACCGCCCTGTATACTGGAACGTCCTGAATCAGCAGCCACAGGCACCGTTGAATAGCTATCCGCTCAACGATATTACGTCTCCTTATGGTGATGTAAATGGCTATTACAATGCTTATTATCCAAATCCATACTGGCAGATAACGGGCGACAATTCGCGAAAAATTACAGATCTATATACCATCCAAGGATCGGCAGATGTAGCCTATAAATTCACCAATTGGCTGAGTGTATTGTATCGGGTTGGTGGCCAAGTTTATAACTCTCAGCTGAAAGCGCATATTGCCGACGTAACGTTTTCTGATTATGCCACTGGCGACCCCTGGGAAGCAGGCAACATTGCTTCATCGGCGGGTGGTCATACCAATGCCAGCGTGCAGGATGCCACTCAGTTAAAAACACGCTTCACGGGCGACCTGCTCGTTACTCTGAGCCCTACATTTGGCGATTTCTCAACCAAACTGATTCTGGGTCAACAGACGCGGCAGGAGTACTTACGAACCACGTACGACTATGCCGGTGCACTTGTTGTACCGGGTACATATAACGTTGCCAACCGATTGGGGAATGCTACGCTGGCGGAATACAGCAGCCAAAGCCGATTACAGGGTGTATTTGGTGACCTTACGCTGGGCTACAAAAATGCGTTATTCGTTCACGCAACGGGTCGCAATGACTGGACTTCTCTATTAGCTCCCAGCAATCGTTCGTTCTTTTACCCAAGCGTCGATGCGTCGGTGGTGTTAACCGAATTGATTCCGGCCCTGAAAAGCAATAGCGTGCTTAGCTACGCCAAAATTCGGGGAGGTTTGTCTAAAGTAGGCCAGGTAAACGTTGCTCCTTACCAACTGCAAAATGTGTTTAATCCGGGTACAGGCTTCCCATTCGGTAGTCAGGCAGGTTTTGAACAGAGCAATCAGCAGAATGATCCGAACCTGAAACCCGAGTTTACCAACAGTCGGGAAGTGGGTATTGAGTTGGGTTTATTTGACCGGTTCAATTTCGAAGCCGTTTATTACAACACGCTGACTACGAATCAGACTGTACCGATCGGCATATCGCAGGCAACAGGCTACTCTACAGCTTTGATCAACACAGGCACGATGAAAAATCAGGGCTTTGAGCTGGATTTGCGTACGATACGTCCGTTAGTAAATGCAGGTGGTTTTACGTGGGATCTTAACGCAAATTTCACCTACCTGGAAAGCAAGGTAACTGATTTGTATCAGGATCTTCCTCGTATCAATATCCCCTACGGAAGTGATCCATACCGGCCGAACCTGGCTGGCGGAGCGTCAAATGTATACGCAGCCAAGGGGTATGCCTATCCAGCTTTGTTTGTCAGCGACATTCAACGCGTCCAGTCAACCGATCCGAAAGCACCTAACTACGACCCATCCGGACAGTACGCTGGCCGACCTGTAGTTGATGCTACGGGTTATCCTATTCTGGACCCAACGCTCAAGTATGCCGGTACAACGCAGCCTAAATACCGCTTCGGCCTGACGAATACGTTTAAGTTCAAAGGTCTGACGTTATCGGCGGTTGTTGAGTATCGTGGTGGCGCTGTCATCTACAATGCCCTCGGCAATGCGCTCGAATTTACAGGAGCTGGTATTCGGTCAACCTATGCAGGCCGGCAGAATTTCGTGTTCCCAAATTCGGTACTGGTGACCAACAACCCAGATGGTACTACAGCCAGTGTTACGCCCAATACGAACGTGACCACTAAAGATGGCAACCTGGTTTTCTGGACAAACTCGGGCTACCATAACGCAGCTTCCAGCTACGTAACAAGCGCTGACTTCTGGAAACTTCGTGAGGTAGTTCTGAGCTACAACATTCCGAGCCGGATTATCAATTACACCAAGTTTATTAAGTCGCTAAATATTGCGCTGACAGGTCGGAATCTGATTATGCTACGTCCCAAAACGAACGTATTTACAGATCCTGAGTTCTCTGGGGGCTCCAATGCCAATGATACCAGCAATGCAGTTGGTACAACAACTGAATATCAGACGCCACCGACGCGTCTCTATGGATTCCGGCTCAGTTTTGGTTTTTAAGAACTTAATCAGCAAACAACAATGATTCATATAAAACGACTGACAGCCGGTATGCTGGCTGTACTGCTGGCTGTAGTAGCTGGCTGCAAAAGCGATTACCTCGACGTTAATAACAACCCAAACCAGGTTACGGCAGCTACTCCACAATTGGTTTTGCCTGATGCGCTGGCTACTACGGGTTGGTATCTTACCGGCAATGCGCCTAGTGGGGCCGCAGGTAGCTTCTATTTCCTGAATTTGTGGATGGGGTACTGGAACTGGAGTGGTAACTATTCGATTGCCACATCGGATAAAAACTATCAGTTCACGCAAGGTTTCAATAACAGTGTCTGGACGAGCGCTTACCTCAACCTGAAAAACTATAATTATGTAGATACTCAGGCAGCTGCACTAGGACAACCCCTTTTGCAGGGTATGGCAAAAATCATGAAAGCCCTGCATTTCCAGCTTCTGGTGGATACCTACGGCGATATACCTTATACTTCTGCTTTGCAGGGTACGGGTAATATTCTGCCTAAATATGACAAGGCGCAGGACATTTACGACGATCTGTTTAAGCAAATTGACGCTGGGATAGCGCTGCTAGGCAAAGGAGATGGTACCCTTAATCCAGGTGCAAATGACATCATGTTTCAGGGTGATATCAATAAGTGGCTCAAGTTTGCCAATACCCTTAAACTACGCATGCTGCTTCGTCAGTCGGAGAAAACCGATCGGGCTTCGTTCATCCAAACGCAGTTGGCAACTATTAAAGCATCGGGCAATGGCTTCTTAGGTGCAGGTGAAAACGCGAGTGTAAGTCCAGGTTACACAAACTCGCAAAACATGCAGAATCCGTTATACGGTGCGTTTTATGCGATCAATGGTAATCCAACAACGCTCAATAACCAGTATAAAGGGAATTTGTACGGAATCACGTTTTACAAGAGCACCAACGATCCTCGCCTGGGTGCCTATTACAGACCAGTAGCAGGAACGACAACTACCTTCAACGGTACTCTTTTTGGTACTACGGATGTGTTGGTAAATAGTCTGGTTTCAGATGTTGGGCCGGGCATATTGAAGAGTGTCGATCAACGCTCGCCGATTCTGCAATCGCACGAAAGTCTGTTTATGCAGGCAGAAGCAGCACAACGGGGCTGGATCACGGATGATCCCAAAACTTTGTACCAGTCAGCAATTACGGAGTCATTCATCAATGTAGGACGTACAGCTGCTGAAGCAACCACTTACTATTCACAAGCGGGCTTGAATGACGTAAACTGGGATGCATCGACCAATAAGATCGAAGCGATTATTACGCAGAAATGGGCTTCAGAAAATGGGACAGCACCCTTTGAAGCCTGGTCGGATTATCGCCGGTTGGGCTTACCAGCTGCTGTTCCTATCTCGCAGGACCCAAGCACAACGGTGAAGCAAATCCCGCTTCGGTTGCTTTATCCGACTTCGGAATACAGCAATAACGCAGCTAACGTAGCTGCTCAGGGCACCATTAATCAGTTTACGAGCAAAATCTTCTGGGAGAAGTAATGCCTAACCAAAACAAGCAAACAACCATGAACAAGTTATTTCATATTATCGTGGCCGCGAGTTTGGCAGTTGGACTGACTTCGTGCCTTAAAGACGACGAACACTTTGTCGATTTCGCCAGTGCTGGCTACGTAGCCGAAATTCCTTATGTAGCCAACCGGAGCATCCTAAAAACGGTGGCCGTATCAGCCACCAGTACATCGCTTGTGGCTCCGGTCGACATTAATATTGCGTCGCCTAATCCACCATCTCAGGATGTCCCGGTAACGGTAGCCATCGATCAGGCAGCTTTGACGGCGTATAACACGGCCAACAAAACAAATTATACGATTCCGCCAGCAGCCGCTTTCCAGTTAACGAATCCGATGGTGACGGTTACGGCAGGTCAGCGTATTGCTACAGTAAATGTTAATTTCGTAGGTACACAAGTACCTGCAACGGGTGGTCCTTACGCGATACCTATTAGCATTACAACGGTGCCCAGCAATGTGGTCATCAGTGCAAATTACCATACGCAAATTCTGGTCGTTTCATTGACGAAGTAACAGTTTATCAATGTTCTCGCTTGGCTTTGCCAAGCGAGAACTGAAGAAATCTAAAATGGAAAAGCCTTTCCGCGAACGCGGAAAGGCTTTTCCATTTTAGATTTCTAATTAAGCAACTATCTCGTTAGTAACCGTTTCCGGTTTGGGCTGCCCGGTTAACTCAGCCAGGAGTTCTTTTACATTGACGGTTGCAAAACTGCTGGCGTAATCGGCCATTGCGTACGGAATAATCAATTCTTCGTTATTGATAAGGCCGCCACAGCTATAAACCACGTTTGGTACGTAGCCTTCCCGCTCGTTTTCGTCGGGGCTGAGAATCGGTTCGACGGTTCGACCAATTACTTTACTGGGATCGTTCAGATCGAGCAGGAAAGCACCAATGGCATATTTACGCATCGGTCCTACACCGTGACTCAGCACCAGCCAGCCCGCTTCTGTTTCAATAGGCGAACCACAATTACCTAACTGCACATACTCCCAATGATAGGTTGGTTTCAGCAAGATGTCTTTGGTCTGCCAGAAATACAGATCATCGGAATACATCAGGTAAATATTTTCCCCATCCTGGCGAGAAATCATAGCATATTTCCCATTGACTTTGCGTGGGAATAGGGCCATACCCTTGTTCGAAACTTCGGCCCCATTGAGTGTGCTGACACTGAAATGAGTGAAATCTTTGGTTTCGAGCAGTTGCGGAAATGTTACTCGCCCATTATAGGCTGTATAGGTCGCATAGTAGGTTATCTGCCCATTTTCGTCCGTAAACTGCACAAAACGGGCATCTTCAATCCCGTTCGTTTCATTCGGTGAATTGGGAAAAATGCAGCGCTCGTCTAAACTCTGGTCATCATCAAAGTGAACTTCGTAGTTCGACTTGGCTAAGGCCAACAAACCGCTCGCAATGGTCTCATACTCCGCGTTATAGCGAAACTGTGCTGAGACTCGTTTAATCTGGGCTTCAAGTTCGAGTAAACTAAATTCGTCGCCCAGGCCCGCCATCATTTTTTCCTGAATACTGTTTTCCAGCCGCAATTCATACAATTTGCGCTCAAATACAGCTCGATTAAATACATGATTGGGCACCATGTCGGGCGATGTCACATAACGGGATGGTTTCCTCAATACGATTTTTCCGCTTTCATCGATATAGCCCATTCGAAACGAAATCGACGAAACGTGGCCCTCCCCTGTTGCGCGCAGGCTCAGAATAAATCGTTTATAACCCGGCGGTACATTGCTTTGATCTGGATGCCAGATCATGGATGGATTGAACAGCGCAGCCGATTCGAGCGAGTACTCCATGGTGAAGTAGGCACCAAGCAGTAATTTGCGATCTTCGGTTAACGGCTCATCGGTCAGTAATTGCGGCTTAAGCTGCTCAAATCGCTGTAGCAAAAATCGTTCGAGTTTATAATGACGCCCACCAAACTCGCGAATTACTTCGTCAAGCTTTTCTTCAGCTTCTTTATCGGTCATACTGCCGACACGAGCAATAATTTTTAGTGTGCGAGTCGTACTTCCCAGTTCAAATGGGCGAAACAGTACCCGAGTAGGATCGGGCCGCAGAACAATACCTGTTCGGGTGGCTTTTATACTCATCAGTGTCAGTAAGAAGGTGGTCAATCAGACAGTTATCCTATTCTCGGAAAGAGTCTGAGTAAATATATTAACTGTCCAACTGATAAACGCTGCAACTGTTCGACAAATTACCCATTTAGTAAAGCGGGCATCTTAACATGCACTGGTTTCACTTCGACCCTTTTCTTTTGGGCCATGTAGAGTTCCGCCAAGGTAATTAAATAGGATAGTGTCGACTCAGCACCCTGATTTTGATTGACTCGGTCAATGTGCAGACCATCTCGGCACCCACCTGTCTGCTGATCATACAAGGGCAGACCCAGATCATTAAAGCCCGAAAACCACTTAAAAACCCGAATTGCAGTTCGCTGCCATTCAGCTTCACCCGTTACTTCGAAAGCTGCCAGGCAGGCCGATACGGTACTTTGCGCTTCGAGTGGTTGCTGATCGAAGTAAGCGCGGGCCTGACCTTTTGTATAAAACCCATTTGAACCAATGGGCTGGAAATGTCCGTAGGGAGCCGTTTGCAGGTTTATCAACCAGCGGAGTGATGTAAGACCCATATCTATCAGCCGCGTATCGCCTGAGCGGAGCAACGCGTGTGTTAGCACTGCATTATCGTAAGACAACGTGTTTTCGAACCAGGGCCATTCTTCCGTAGCGGTTTCGGTATAGCGAAAAACCAGTTTATCGAGCAATTGTCGCTGAATGGTTTTGGCCAGTCGGTCGTCGTTGAATTTCTTTTGATACTCGTGAATACCCAGCAACGAAAATGCCCAGGCGCGGGGTGACGTCATAGCAACGACACTTGGCAGCACATTTTCCAGCAGATTCATCGCCCAGCTAACGGTATTTCGATCCGTTGCCCGACCAATACAGGTACCCAACGCCCAGATGGTACGACCTGTGCTATCGTCAGAACCCACCTCTTCGAGCCAGCGACGGTCATAACTCATGAAGTTTCGGAACCGTCGGTAATCGTGCGCATAGGCATGGTTGATAAACGCGCAGTAGTTATCGGCCGTGCGAGCCAGTTTGGCATCACTCATGCCAGCCTCCTGCAAAATCTGCGTCAGAATCAGAGCACGGGCATTATCGTCGGTGCAATAGCCTTCTTCGTAATACGGCAGATGGTGTCGGGCATGCTGCACAATACCCGTCGAATCAGTTAGTCGGAACAGGTGATCAAGTCGAAGATCAGGCAGTTTAAAGGCAGCGCTACTATGGCCACCCATCGCATAAGGTACCTGGCTGTTAATGGTGCTCATGCGTTCCTGCCGAGCCTGTGTAAATGAATGGGCATACAATTGAATAACTCGTTCCCAGATCATTTCACGCCCCATCATATAGGCTTTCTTGCGCATCGAGTGTCGCGCAGGTTCGTCCGTTAGCAGATTAATAACCTGATTGGCGATAGCTTCTGAATCACCAAAAGGTACCAATATACCCCGACCATCTGCAAGCAACTCTTCGGCATGCCAGTACGGGGTCGATATGACCGCTTTTCCGCAACCAAACGCGTAGGATAGTGTACCCGAAGTAATCTGAGCCGGATTCAGATAAGGTGTAATGTAAATATCAGCAGAACCGAGGTACTCACGCAGGTCTTCTAATTCGACAAATTGATTATAGAATCGTATATGATCCCGAACGCCCAGGTCAGCCGCTAATTTTTTCAAACTATCGCGATACGCTTCACCTTCATGTTTCAGTAGATGAGGATGGGTTGCTCCCAGAAGCATATATACCACATTAGGATGCTGTTTAACAATTCGAGGTAATGCCCGGATCACATTCTCGATGCCTTTATTAGGCGACAGCAAGCCAAATGTTAAAACTGTTTGCTTGCCTTCCATGCCAAATTTATCCTTGTAGAAATGCGGATCAACGAAGGGCATATCGGGAATACCGTGCGAAATAACGTCAATTTTATCTCCGGGAATTTCGTAAATATTGATCAGGAAATCCCGGCCTTTTTCGCTCATACAAATCACCCGCGACGACAGATCAGCTATGCTTTTAAGAACAACTAACTGTTCTTCGTTTGGGTCTTTCAAAATAGTATGGAAGGTAGTTACTACTGGCATGGTCAGATTCTGTAGCAGCGTCAGAATATAGCTCCCTGCCGAACCACCATAGATACCATATTCGTGTTGCAGACAGACAACATCGACATCTTTTGAATTCAAAAACTCAGCGGCTTTACGATAGGCGTTCTGATCGTGCTGGTAAAAATCATACCGAACTTCTGACGGATAATCATAGCCATCAGGCGTATCGTTTACCGATATAACTAAAGCGTTGGAATCAGGAATAAATGAATTGTACGATTGATAGAGATCAGCTGTAAACGTAGCAATGCCGCACTGTCGGGGTAAATAATCTCCGACAAACGCTACATTTTTGGGATTATGCTCCCAAACATTTAACCGTTGATCGCCCTGATTCGCTATTCCGCTAAAGTTTGTATGAGTTGTCATATGGTTGAGTAGGGTTATCTTACTACATGGTGTATTACCTACTACTACAATCGACTTATACCCCCTTTTGTTTGGCAAGACCGAACATTTTAATAATGTAGCGGCCCCATTTGTTGATTCGACAAATTATTATCCAACTAAAACTTTATTTTACCCTATAAACAATGGCAAGTCCTGTCAATACTCTGCCCAAAAACAGAGATTGACAGGACTTGGGATATAACACTATTCTGGGGAGAAAGGCCCATGTTTATCGGACTGAATA
The DNA here is from genome assembly GCF_009754945.1 of Spirosoma arboris. Lineage (GTDB taxonomy): Bacteria > Bacteroidota > Bacteroidia > Cytophagales > Spirosomataceae > Spirosoma > Spirosoma arboris. The sequence continues at coordinate 445,548 of NZ_WPIN01000001.1, read as the reverse complement.
AGGGCCTAGATGCATTCAAGAGATCGATCAACATCCCTTCACGCTACAGGCTTATTCTTACGAAAACCCTCGTTACTAGTGTAGTAGAATTTTAAAAATACCGTTTTTAAAGCGAGCGGTTTGAACTGTTTTATCAGATAGCTCAACTTCGAAAGCGCCTTCAATCGCTTGTTGACTCGCATTGTAGCCAGTAATCTGAATCCAACCGACGCTGCTGCCCTGAGAAGTATACGTTTTTAGAATACTATCTCCTCCGAGAAGCCAATAGTACAAAACAGCGCCATCCTGCGCAGCGCACAAATTCAGATCTGAAATGTTGTACTTACCCACAGCCAGTGGAACATTGTGAAAAGTCAATAGTTGGGTTGGGATACAATTTCCTAAACAACCTGTGACCGTTTGCTTAGGGGCGGTATTAGTAAAAGGTAAGTCTGTGGAGAAACTGATGTCTATCCTATTTTTTGTACAAGTATTCTCTGTACCTAAAGTCACTGTTTTAGAGGCAGAAGCAGATCCATACCACGTTGAGTCATTAAGTGTAGCGGTTACTCGGTATGGTCCATCGATTGTTGCTGCTTCTGGCGTAGTCGCCGATTTTGAACAGGCCAGACAGCTAACTACTAAATAGAAAAACCACTTCGACATATTCATAGGAATTCCATTTATCTTGATGCAAGATCGTTATTCTATTGCTTATAGACCCAACCGAAGCCGGGCTGATGTGCTTATAGTTAATAGTCCACCAGACCTATATTCAACTCGTAATGCTCTGGCCACAACGCTATTTGGAATGGTTACCGCATGGCCTACCTGAACCAGGTCGGTTTGAGTAGGCACGTGGTTACAGGACCAAACAGTGGGATCGTCCCAATTACCCACTTTAAGCGTGTACATTATTGTGCAGGGGTTGACCGTCACTATAGCACTACCAATTACGCTACCGGTACTACAGCCACTAGCTACCTGCCCCAACGTATAAGTTGTGCTGACGCTTGGGGCCACTGTGAAACTAAAGGGCGAAGCGGAGATACCCGTAAAGATAGTAGGCACACCACTACTGGAATTAACCGTTAATGAAAAAGGGGGACCACCGGTCAGGCTAGTTGTGAGCGTAGCCATTTGCCCAGCCGTAATTGTGGTTGACCCAACAAGGCTGGCAGCTGGCGCGATACAGGCTGGCTTAATAACCAATATATAATCCTCTGTTTCACCATAGGCATAACCTCCACACGGATCTGAAGGAACAGTTAAATAAGCAACCACAACCCGCATAGCAACAGTATTAGCGGTGATACTGGCCGGAATGAACAGGCTCCCTGAAAACGTACTGGCCGTATTAACGACTGACATTTGATATAGCTGTTCACTTGTTTCAAATATGCCGTTATTATCCAGATCAACCCATATGCTGCCGCCCATACCGTTCCATGCGCCTTTAGTGACGGTAAAGGTTGATGATTGACCAGCCGTAACTGTTCCACTCACCCCCGTAAATGAAGTATAATAATTGCTGCTACTGGGCGAACAGCCCGAATTTTGACTTAAAGTTGTACCATTAATGGCTACATCCGTTATGTTAATGGAATAAGGACAGCCATCACTCGCAAAATAAGGGCTACAATAGGGAGCTATCACCATAGTGGTTGTACTGATGCTGCCCGTGGTCGTATTAGAGGCTCTAATTCGGTAGTAATATCTGGTACCATTTGTAAACGACATGTCAGTAAATGAAGTGACGTTAGGTTCTACACCACCCATTGGCGTAAAGCCCGTTGTGGGTAAAGTTGATCGCTCGATAAAATAGCCCATTTCATTACTGGAATTATCCTGCCAGGTAATTACGATGGCACTATTAACTATGCTCGCAACCACATTCGACGGCGCTGTCATAACTGTCTCCGGAGCATCGAGGGTATATTGCGTGTGGCTCTGACGTATTGCTAGTCCTGCCTGAATACGGTCGTATTGCCCTGCGGTGAAATCATGTACGCACGGGTAATAATAGGACATAATATTAGTAGGCGAGGGTGTATAGAGATTGCGCAGATCATCAAAAAAACTACACATATACGTGGAAGGGCATTCAGATATACAGGTGTAATCTGCGCCTGAGTACCGCCCATAAGGGTCGGCGGGCGTGTCACAGACCAGATCACCTGCTGTAGTGCAGTTAGCTCCAGGGCCACGCGTCACTAATTCGTAGCCATAAAATGACTCAAAGGTGTGCAATAGATTGAACGTATGACCTAATTCATGCGGTACTAATCGGTTGCCCATGTCGTCATCATAATTTTCATCCAGAATGATCGTACGAGTAGATCCGACATTATCGGCGGGGAATTGTGCATAACCGCCCAGCGAAGTATTATCGAATGCATGGACATAGTACTGGTTCAATGCATTAGTCACATCGCGGGGAGCTACCGTGGCATCATCAATGGTTTGTCGATACTGGGTATACAAAGCATCATTGTCTATATAATCAGGGGTAGTACCTGCAAAATAGAATTGAATACCGTTTCCATTCTGAAGATAATAGTTGTTGGTGAGAGCCATTACATTATTAAGACTGGTCATACTATAGCCCCCTGTACCATCAGCTTTTCGAATAATATGTGGCCTGATGGGGACATAGGTAATCGTATTGAGAGCCATTCCGGAAGCTTGTTTTAAACGAAGAGCTAAAACCGCTTCGGCTTCAAGGGCCTTCTGTGTGGCAGGTGACAGGCTTTCTGTACCACATTGAAATATAGGTCGATTAATCCGTTGGGCTGATACTGACAGAGGTATCGAGAATAGTAAGCAGATCAACAATCGACTACCTGATTGACCAGAATTCCTTAAACAGGCAATCACACTTAGTAACTTAATTATTAAATCAGGAAACATAAATTATTATTTCACATATTATTGATAAAATACAGTTTATTGTTGTTTTTTCACAATTAAAGAAACTAAACAATCAACTCGCCACGCGTTCAAATATATAAAATATATTATAATAGATACATAATCCCAAATCAAAGTTCAAATTCCTCAGATGAAACGCCAGCGTTTTTCCGTACCTTGCGGCCTTACTTTGCGTTAATCAGGAATGATCTGGCACCGTATCTCATCGTTCATTTTAGGTAATAGAATTGCGTTAATCGTAGTTGTTTTGCTCAGTACGGCCTTTATGGGCTATCAGGCCAGCAAGGTTAAACTCTCCTATGAATTAGCTAAAATCCTACCTGTCACAGACCCTGATTACCAGCGTTACGAAGCCTTTAAATCACGCTTTGGTCAGGATGGCAGTGTGATGGTGTTGTGCATTGAAACAGATAGCATGTACCAGCTTGGATTCTTCAATGATTGGTATGCATTGAGTCAGAAAATTCGAAAGATCGAGGGAGTTAAAGATGTGGTGTCGAATGCCAATCTGTTTGGTATTATTCGCGACGATTCGGCACACACTTTCCGCATTCGTCCTTTAGTAGCGCGACCGCTTACTACACAGATTGGCTTAGATAGCCTTCGCACGCGAATTGCCGCCCTACCCTTCTACCGGGGTTTAGTAAGCGACAGCAGTGGGCGTGCACACCTAATGGCCATTACCTTCGATCAGAAAGTGGTAAATACGAAGAACCGGATTAATCTGGTTCGCAAAGTCGAAGCTGTAGCCGATTCTTTTGGTAAACAACATATTCTGTTAGGCTCTGGAACTCCGCAGGTAATTGATGGATCAGGAGCTGCCGGTACGGTACACATGTCGGGAATGCCCTATATCCGTACGGAATTTTCGGCAAAGGTCAGTAAAGAAATGAGCCTGTTTATGGGGCTGGCGTTTCTGGTAACGGGCCTGATCCTCTTTTACTTCTTTCGTTCCTTAACCATCGTGCTGGCCGCTCTGGCAGTTGTAGGGGTAGGAGTCGTTTGGGCAACGGGCTATATTGTTTTGTTCGGTTATGATATTACGTTGCTAACGGGTCTGATTCCTCCATTAATCATCGTTATCGGCGTTCCGAACGCTATTTTTCTGCTCAATCGCTACCATGAAGAACTGAATCGAAAGCGTACTCAAGAGGAAGCATTAACTATTGCGACGGAGAAAATTGGAGAAACTACCTTCTTTGCCAATGTAACCACGAGTATCGGCTTTTTCGTGTTTTATTTTACTGGTAGCCCGCTCCTACTACAGTTTGGTTTGGTGGCCGCTTTTGGCATTATGACTACCTATGTTGTATCGTTAATTCTGATTCCAATTATTTTCAGTTACCTATCCGTTCCATCGGCCAAACAACGTGGGCATTTAGAACGTCGACAGGTAAGTGGTTTTCTGACGTGGGTAAATGAACTAGTGCATACGCGCCGGACAGCCATCTACCTATTTATTGGTCTTGTTACAGCCATTTCGATCGTGGGTGCTTTTCGCATCAATCCAATTGGCTACGTGGTGGATGATTTACCCAAAAACGACCCGATTTACACGGACCTGAAGTTTATTGAAAGTCGGTTTAAGGGTGTCATGCCATTTGAAGTAAGTATTGATACCAAACGGCCTGGCCGGGTACTTACCCCTCAAACGATGACCAAAATCAAAGTGCTTGAACGCGAATTCAGCAAGTATAATGAATTTACAAGGCCACTCTCGCTGGTAGAAGCTGTCAAGTTTTTTTACCAATCGTACCGGGGTGGCGATCCGAAATATTTTGCGTTACCCGGTGCACTCGAGTTGAGCCAATTAGCGAGCTATGCCCCTCAGTTGAAAGGCGCTAAGAATGCTGCAGGTGGATCTGCGTTTAAGGCGTATATGGATACTACGTTCAGGTATACCCGTATCAGTTTTCAAATGCCCGATGTTGGCACTGTGCGTATTACAGAACTAGTAAATGAACTCCAGCCAAAAGCTGATTCTATTTTCAACATAGACCGTGCCACCGGCAAGCGCGTTGCTACCGATGAGCAATACGAAGTAACTATTACGGGAAATAGCGTGGTATTTACGCGTGGCAATGCTTACCTGCTGAAAAACCTCGCCGAGAGCACTGTATTGGCGGTCGTGCTGGTATCGATCATTCTTATTATTCTACTCCGCGATATTCGATTAAGTCTGATTGCCATTCTGCCTAGTGTAGTTCCTTTGATCGTTACGGCAGGTCTTATGGGATTCTGCGACATTCACCTTAAACCGTCTACGATACTGATTTTCAGCATTGCCTTTGGCATTTCCTCCGACGGCACTATTTATTTCATCACGAAGTACCGGGATGAATTGCGGAATCAGAAACTGAGTTTAGATCAGGCTATTTCGGAAACCATACGCTATACTGGCATCAGCATGTTCTACACGGCTATGATTTTGTTTGCGGGTTTCGCCATTTTTGCCGCATCTACGTTTCAGGGGACTGTTGCACTAGGCATTCTGGTATCAATCACGTTGCTCATGGGGATGGCCTCTAATCTGATTCTACTCCCCGCATTTCTGCTGACAATCGATAAAAAGCGAAAAGGCGTGCGGAAGGAATAATGAAGAATAGCAATTCCGTCTACACGCTTTTTAAACGTCTTCAAGAAAAGTATCGAAAGAAACAAACTGATTGCCAAATCGATGCTGAATACGTTGACGCAGTGCATCTGCATGGATTTCCTGGTATGTCGTATAAGCATCCAGGGTATCGAAATCGAGTTGGATTGAGAAGGTTGTTCCACCATTGTCGAGTTCAGTCAGCAAGCGTAAAACCCGGTGACTCACAGGGAGTTCAGTTGCCATAGCGGCTGGCAGAAAAAATCGTTTCATCCAGCGAAGCCAGTCGTTCGCAACTTCATTAGAAACGCTATACGTAGTATTGTAAAGAATCATATAGGAGACAAACAAGCAATCGACAAGGTAAGTTGGCGGTTTGGTTGTTTCTTTGCTTCGAGAAATCAATTTATCCGTTAAACTGACCAAGTTATGTATTCTGGATTAGTACATGCTCACTCGGGACTTCGCTGGGTAGCCCTTATTCTGTTAATCGTCGCTGTTATCACTGCTATTGGTAAATGGCAGGGCCGTAGCGGCTACACCGATGGCAATCGTAAATTATATCTGTTCACGCTGATTTCAGTACACACCCAACTACTACTGGGTCTAGTCCTATTTTTCATCAGTCCGAAGGTTGACTTTAGTAAGATGAGTGACAGTTTTTACCGATTCTATGATGTCGAACACACGACGGGTATGTTAATTGCCATTGTACTGATTACGATTGGTTACTCCCGTTCCAAACGTGCGTCTGACGCCACGACCAAACAACGATTAGTCGGTATTTTTTATGGCTTAGGGCTTTTGCTTATTTTGGCTTCTATACCCTGGCCGTTCCGTATTATTGGCGCAAACTGGTTCTGATACCTCGCGCATCTTATAGATTGGCCTTATTGATGAGTAAGCTCTACTTGTTAATGAGGCCAATTCTGTTTTACGGCAGTAGTTTTTAGCTATATGTATTCTACTCTGAAAAAAATATCAAAATTTAACTCCTTAATTACTTTACGGTCAGTTACTTGCTAATTCTGGCACAAAAAAAGTTTGGCAAAATGTGGAAATTTTTCCTCATCTGATAGGTAGTTTCCCCATATTACGATACTTTTATAAACGTAACTTGGATTTGACCTACTTCTATGATGAGAAAAATGCTCCTGGCAGTAGTTTGTACTGTCTCGTTTGGCATCGTTCAAGCTCAAACCGTACCCACCGTACATAGTGACATACCCGCCGTAACTGACGTACCCACCGTAACTTCAAACAAGGCAAGTTTCTACGAGCAGATTCCGCTCGTTAACGATGTCATCAATTACGCCAAAGAGCATCTATCCGTCCGTTACCGATCCGGTGGTACAACCACTCGGGGCTTCGATTGCTCAGGATTTACCCGTTTCTGTTTTAATAAATTTGGAATTTCACTTCCGCACTCAAGTGCCGCTCAAGGCAGTGTAGGTGAAGCTATTGATAAAGAAGCAGCCCAACCCGGCGACTTAATTCTATTTAAAGGCCATAGCTCAGGCGGTAGCCGAATTGGCCATGTCGGTTTAATTACCGAAGTAATTGGCGATCAGGTCAAATTCATTCACTCTGCCTGGAATGGTGGTGTTCGTTATGATTACCTAAATGCCAGCTATTACCAACGACGATTCATGGGTGTCAGACGTGTTGCCCATTTGTTAGCAGAGAAATAAGGTATTGATTAAAGTAGGTGGAGTGAGTGAAATAGGTGTGGGAACAATAACCCGTTTTACCTACTTCACTCACTCCACTTACTTTAATTAGCTTTTCAACGTCGTTCCAACTCCTTGATTTACAGCATTGGCTAACTCATCAGCGTGGCAAATAATCACTTTCGACACCCCATTTTCCAACGCTTTAAAGGCATTGTCCAGCTTTGGAATCATGCCTTTATTAATAGCTCCTGCAGCTTTATAGTCAGCATAAAGAGCGGGTGTTAACTCGTTAATAACACTGTTGTCATCAGTAGGATCTTTCAGTACGCCTTTTTTTTCAAAGCAATAAATCAGCGTTACAGTATTGTGCCTAACCATATCGACAGCAATTGCCGAAGCCATTGTATCGGCATTGGTGTTTAATAAATCACCGGCAGCACTGTACGTGATTGGCGCAAAGACAGGCGTTAAACTCTGACGCAGGAAAAACTGTATTTGACCGGAATCAACCTCCTCTATATCTCCAACCATTCCATAATCAATATCTTTCACCGGGCGTTTTTTTGCCAGCACCGTACCTGCATCAGCTCCCGTCAAACCAATTGCATTAATATCCAACGCCTGGAGTTTAGCTACGATTTGTTTGTTGACCAAGCCTCCATATACCATCGTTACCACATCGAGCATAGGCTGATCAGTAATGCGTCGTCCTTCGACCATAGTGGTTTCAATACCAAGTTTATCCGCCACCTGCGTAGCTACTTTCCCCCCACCATGAACCAGTAGTTTAGGCCCTGCTAAACCAGCAAAGACCGTCAGAAAGCGTTTCAGGGCAGTTGGGTCGTCAATGACATTCCCGCCAATCTTAATTACAATTAAAGAATCCATTCTTAAACGCAGAGATTCGTGAGGTTTACGCAGAGAACGCGGAGGATTCTCTGTTACCTCTGCGCTTTCTCTATTTCTCTGCGTTTACATTGTTATTAAAATTTCCTTCAATACAGCCTGCGCCGACCACTCGCGGTTTGCAGCCTGTTCAATGACGAGCGATTGGGGGCTATCTAATACCTCGTCAGCTACTTTCAGATTACGTCGAACGGGTAGGCAGTGCATGAACTTTCCATTGTTCGTCAAACGCAGGTCGGCCATTGTGACTGCCCATGAAGAATCTTGCGTGAGCACTTGTCCGTAGTGCGCATATGACGACCAGTTTTTTCCGTAAATGAAATCAGCACCTTCAAATGCTTCGTCCTGATTGTGTGTCACACGGGCGTTTCCAACAAATTCGGGAGCGAGCTCATACCCTTCTGGATGCGTTATAACAAACTCAACGTCACGTGCATTCATCCATTCGGAAAACGAATTTGCAACGGCTTGCGGCAACGGCTTGAAATGTGGCAACCAGGTTAGCACAACTTTTGGTCGGGCTGGTATTAGCGAAGATTTCAGTTTGGCCTCTTCAATGGTGATGCAATCGGCTAGTGATTGCAACGGGTGGCGGGTTGCCGATTCAAGATTAACAATGGGTACTCGGGCATATTTCGCAAACTGATGCATGACCTGTTCGCGATAGTCTTTGTCACGATCTTTAAGTTCGGCAAAAGCTCGAATCCCGATAATGTTACAATAGCGCCCCATGACGGCAGCCGCTTCGCGAACATGTTCTGCTTTGTCGCCATTCATCAATACGCCTTCTTCCATTTCAAGCCCCCAGCTATCCTGGCCAACGTTCATCGTCATCACGTTCATGCCGAGATTTTGCGCTGCTTTCTGAGTGCTCATCCGCGTCCGCAGGCTGGAATTAAAGAAAATCATGCCAATCGTTTTGTTTTTGCCGAGGTGCTGATCGGCAAAAGGATTGGCTTTGGCATCGAGGCCAGACTGGATAAGGGCGTCAATATTGCTGACGTCGGCAAGAGAGAGAAAATTAGTCATTTATTTTAAACGCAAGGGGCGCAAGGAGAAGCGCAAAGAGCGCAAAAAAATTAAAGATTATTAACCACACGACGCATACCATTTTTTAGTAGAGTTACATTGAAATTTATTAGCAAACCCAAGCGGCATCCTGATAAACGTAAATAAGTCATAATCTGTGCCAGATGAACGTCAGTTAGTGCTTCGACTGCTTTTAATTCAATTATCACTTTTCGTTCAATCATCAAGTCAACCCGGTAGCCCGTATCTAATTTGATTGACTCATAAATGATAGGGAGCGCTTTTTGCCTTTCAATATATACATCTGCATTGAGTAATTCATAGGTCATGCATTCTTTATAAGCAGACTCAAGTAACCCAGGACCAAGCGTTCTATGAACTTTCAGGGCACAATCAAACACAATTCGTGATAACTCATTTTCTGTCATTGCGTTGCGTACTTTGCGGAGCCTTTGCGCCCTTTGCGTTTAAACAACCGTTGCGTTTAGACACACTCGCAGTGCGTCCAGGAACATATCGGCTTCATCGACGCCAATGGCCAGCGAAGGCAGTAGTCGAATGATGGTTTTACCGGCTACACCTGTAAACTGCTTGTGTTCGAACAGAAGTGTTTTTCGCAATGAATCAACTGGGAAATCATATTCAATACCAATCATCAGGCCGCGGCCGCGAAGTTCTTTGTAGCCACCAATCTGCCGAATGCCGTCCATGAGGTAGGTCCCCATACGCGTTGCATTTTCCATCAGGCCTTCGTCCTTCATAATGTCTAAAACAGCAATCCCAGCCGTACAGGCCAAATGATTACCGCCGAACGTAGTACCTAACAGACCGTAGCTAGCTTTGAATTTGGGTGAAATCAAAATTCCGCCGATAGGAAAGCCATTACCCATACCCTTCGCCATCGAGATAATGTCGGCTTCGATACCGCTGAACTGGTGCGAAAAGAACTTACCCGATCGGCCATAGCCGCACTGAACTCCATCCAGAATGAGCACAGCACCTGTCTCGTCGCAACGCTGACGGAGGGCTTTCAGAAATTCGTCCGTTGCTACCTGAATACCGCCAACTCCTTGAATACCTTCGACAATAACCGCGCAAGTATCCGATGTGATGCCTGCTTTAGCGGCTTCGACGTTATTGTACGGCAAAAAGCTAACGTGTTGATTATAATTGACCGGAGCCACAATGGCCGGATTATCGGTAACGGCAACGGCCCCGGCGGTGCGGCCGTGAAATGATTTGGTGAAAGCAACAACCTTTGTCCGCCCATTATGGAACGACGCCAGTTTCAGCGCATTTTCGTTAGCCTCAGCTCCTGAGTTGCATAGAAACAACGAATAGTCAGGATGGTCGGAAAGTGCGCCCAGTTTATCGGCCAGTTCCTGTTGTTGCGGAATCCGGACGGAATTCGAGTAAAAGGAAATCTTGTTCAACTGATCGGTCAGTGCCTGCACATACCGAGGATGCGTATGCCCAACCGAAATGACGGCATGACCGCCGTAGAGGTCTAAATAACGGGTGCCATTGACATCCCAAAGATAGCTGCCCTGTGCGCGAACAGGTTCAATATCGTATAGCGGGTAAACGTTAAACAGCTCTGCCATTCTTTTTAAAGCTATAAATGCCCCGATTAATGTATATTATCCGGGGCCTGACCATAAATGAGGTGCAAGTTTACGGATAATCAGTTGAAAATGGGCTTAAAACACAAAAAGGGAGCCTACAAGCTCCCTGATTTATACGTACATAATGTCAAAATCAGAGTTGACCCATAAATGACCGAAGTACCTGACTAGATTCGGCGGGTTGCTCGATCATACTCAAATGACCAGCCTGCTCAATAGTTGCCACGCTAATTCGATCAGAAAGGCTGGCTAATTGCGCCGTTTTTTCGTAAGGTATAAGCTGATCCTGGCGACCGAGCACCAGTAAAATGGGAAACTGAGCATCTCGTAAAACGTGCGTTCGGTCGGGACGATTGGCGATGGCTACCATCCCGGCAATTAGTGCATCGGCAGGTAAGTTCAGAAAGCGTTCCACTAAGTTCTGCGTTTTCTCCGATGGATAATCAGGAGCAACCATCTTAGGCAGTTGTTTCTGAATAAACGGGGCAGTACCCTGCGTTTTCAATCCTTCAATCACCTGCCTACGGACTTCCCGCCGAGCTTCATCATCCGCAGTGGCCGTTGAATGATATAAAACCAGACCTCGAACCATCTCCGGATGGCGTTCGGCAAAGGCCAGCGCCAGATAGCCTCCCATCGAATGTCCGACCAATATTACGTTCTCGACCTGTCCTGTCTGTAATCGGGCGTACAAATCTTCGGCATAAGCTTCAATTGACGTGTGGTTCGCCAAACGGGAAAAATCGGGTTTCAACACGGAGGCATCTAATGCCAAATCGGCGTAGATGCCATCCCAAATGGAAGCATCTACGCCGTGACCGTGGATGAGACAAATAGCAATTGACTGACTCATTCCAAATCCATTTACTCCATCAGTTAGGCGTTAACAACACCTATCAGGATAAGAACTAAACCAACAATAAAGCCGATGAGACCAAGAATACCCAATACGCTACCACCACCCAGCAATAACAGCAGTAAGCCAATGATACCAATAATAAGTCCCAATCGAATATTCGAATTCATGACCTTCGTTTGATCGGGGGCCACATGATTCTTAATTTTCTTGTCAATTTTCTTGAGCATTGTCCGCTCCATAAACGTCATCTTTTTAGCAGACGTTACGTTCGTCGATGTTACCGCCTTATCACTGGCCGAAGTCATTAGTGTGTTCAAACGGGCCATACGTTGGGTCAGCTTTTTGTTCGAAGCCAGTTTGTTGTCATTACGAACATATGCTTCAAGTTGACCCACGGCTTGTTTAGCCTGAGCGATCTGCTCAGCAGCAGCTGGCGCAGGGGTTGCTTCGGGCGTTGCTGGAGTAATTTCCGTAGATTTTGCCGTTTCAACGGGCGTTACAGTAGCAACTGCATTGGCTTGGGGTGATTTAAACTGTTCTCGTGCACTGGGCTGAAAATAGGCAACAGGACGGCTACAAGATGAAAGAATAACCGTGCCCAGACATACGGCAACGAGCGACTTGGTAAGCGTTCTCATAGATGAGGGGTTAAAAGTGAACGATTGAGATATCATCCCAACAACTGCAACTTTATGCATTTGTTGGCTTAATCCAAAAAAAATATAGCTTAAAGATGGAAAATCTATACTTAACTGCATCGTCAGCCACCGAAAATAATGAGCTTAACGAGGGGTTTATCCGTTGATAGTCAGTTACAGCAAACCAAGCAAAAGAAGAACAGCACCCACAATTAAAGCGATTACCCCAACGGTGAAGGCCGTGCCTGTTGTTAATAAAATCAGCAATAGACCTACAATGACTAATACAGCTCCAGTAGCCAGCGTCCCGGAATTTATCATTGCCTTATCGGGATTAGCAGGCGCGAGTTGTTTGCTGATTTTCTTATTCATTTTCTTGACCATCATGCGCTCCATCAAATTCATCTTTTTAGGAGCAGCTGTTTCGGTAGGAGCTAGATTAGCTTTGGTCGAAGCGGAAGCCAACAAAGTACGAACCCGATTCAGACGTTTCTGAACGGTTTTGTTAGAGGCCAGTTTGCTATTGTTGCTTACCAGCGCATCGATCTCATTCAGCGAGGAGTTAGCTTGAGCAAGCTGTTGGACAGGGCTTGTTGTTTCGGCTGCTGCTTGACTTACAGATGGCTGAGCGGCAACAACTGGTGCGACTGGAGAAGGAGCAGCCACGATGTGTTCACGTGCACTGGGTTGAAAATAAGCGACTGGGCGGCTACAAGATGATACAATGATTAGTCCTAGGAGTGCAGCGAAAAGTTGCTTCGAAAATGTGTTCATAATGTGAGAATTGAAGTGAACGATTAAGTTATCATCTTCAACAACTACAACTTTATTCGTTTGTTAGGAGGGGACTAAAAATAAGCCAGATTGACTTCAAAAAATCTAAAAAATCGTACGATTTCCAACAGAAAACCAAGCTTTTTGCTGCTAAAAATTGTACGATCCATCAATGAGTCAGCTTTATAAAAGTTCGATTAACAGGATTACTAATCCAGTAGCTAATGCGATAGCACCAAGCGCAAAGCCTCCACCAGTAGTCAATGCCACTAATAGAATACCACCCAACACCAGTATTGCTCCCAAAACCAGAATACTTTTACTAGCCAATGTTTTTTCGGGGTTAGTGGGTGCGAGTTGCCTGCTGATTTTCCTGTTCATTTTTTTAAGCATCAACCGTTCCACGAAAGTCGCTTTCTTAAGAGCTATAGTTTCGGTGGGAGCCAGGGTAGCTCTCGTTGCGGCAGAAGCTAACAGCATACGAACCCGGCTTAGACGTTTTTGACCCGTTTTATTACCCGCTAATTTGCGATCATTACTAACCAACGCATCAACTTCATCAAATGTCATCTTGGCTTGCGCAACTTGTTGGGCAGGACTGATCTCCTGAGCGGGGTTTTGGTCCAATTGAACTGGCGTAACGTTTATGGTCGCGGTTTGTGAAGATACCGGTACTATCTGCTCATGTGCACTGGGTTGAAAATAAGCAACAGGGCGACTACATGAAGTAACCAATAAAAGCAACAGTAAGCTTCCCAGAAGTTGGCAGGTAATAGTTCTCATACGAAACAGATAGTGAATGAAGTAATGAAATGAGTTATTGCAATGAACATACTAACCATTCGGGAGTGGTGTGGTTTATTAAAAAATTCTCTGGCACAAAAAAACTCCACGCCGGATTAGACGTGGAGTTTTGGCTATCTATGGTTGATTAAGCTACTGAGCGAAGTTGGTAAGTACTGGTTTTGCCAAATTTTTCGCGGGCATATTCCAGACTGATTGTCAATTCTTTGACGCCCGTTTGCGAGGGCATTTCAAACATAGCATCTGTAATGATCGACTCACAGATGGAACGCAGTCCACGAGCACCAAGACCATATTGCAAGGCCTGATCAACGATATAATTTAATGCAGTAGGGTCCCAATGAAGTGTAATACCCTCCATCTGAAAAAGCTTGTCATACTGCTTGGTGATGGCATTTTTGGGTTCAGTCAAAATCTGCATCAAGGTTGTACGATCGAGCGGTTCGAGGTGAGTTAGCACGGGTAAACGGCCAATTAGTTCTGGAATCAGTCCGAACGATTTCAGGTCCAGGGCCGAAATGTAACGCATCAGGTGACCTTTTTCAAACGTTTCGTTCAATCGCCGGTCGCCCGAGAAACCAATAGGTCGTGTATTGATCCGTTTGGTTATATGTCGCTCAATTCCATCAAATGCTCCTCCGCAGATGAACAGAATATTTTCGGTATTCAACGCGATCAGCCGTTGATCGGGGTGCTTCCGTCCACCCTGAGGTGGTACATTCACGACTGAGCCTTCCAGTAGCTTCAGCAGCGCCTGCTGAACTCCTTCTCCACTCACATCACGGGTAATACTGGGGTTATCTGACTTACGGGCAATTTTATCGATCTCATCAATGTAGACGATGCCTCGTTCAGCCGCTTCAACATTATAATCAGCAGCTTGTAACAGCCGGGTCAGGATTGTCTCTACATCTTCGCCAACATAACCAGCTTCGGTAATGACCGTAGCATCGGCAATGCAGAAAGGCACTTCAAGAATTTTAGCAATAGATCGGGCAAGATAGGTTTTACCCGTACCCGTTTCGCCCACCATAATAATGTTCGATTTCTCAATCGTTACATCATCATCAGTTTTGGGCTGCATTAAACGTTTGTAATGATTGTAAACGGCAACAGTGATGGATTTTTTGGCATCATCCTGACCAATAACGTATTGGTCGAGATGCCGTTTCATATCAATCGGCTTGATGAGATTAATTTTTACCTCACTTGGTTCACTACGTTTGGGGCGCATTTCTTCCAGCACCACCTGGTGCCCCTGCTCAATGCAGTAATTACAGATGTGTGCATCGATGCCTGACAGCAGCAGCATCACTTCGTTTTTGCGCCGTCCACAGAAGGAGCAACTAATTTGTGGCATGAACGTTTGCAGGGTGAATTGGGAGTTAGCGGACCCAGGTGATCGATACGCCTGTCATCCATTTAAACAGATCTTAAAAAACTTTGTTAGCCTAAATTTCGGCAGAAAAAAAATGACTCAGGCGAACCTGAGCCATTCGTAGTTAGCAAAGTTATTAATTGGTAAGCAAACGGTCAAATCGGGTTACCGTTTAATTGCCTCTTTCAGCGAGTATTACGCTTATTTATCGCGATGAAGAACTTCGTCGATCAAGCCATACTCTTTGGCTTCTTCGGCTCTGAACCATTTGTCGCGGTCAGAAGCTTGTTCGATTTCTTCGTAGGTACGGCCTGAATGACTAGCCAGAATCCGGTACAGATCCTTCTCCAGCTCAAGCATTTCTTTCATGGTCACCTGCATATCTTTTGAGGTTCCCTGCGCACCACCCGATGGTTGGTGAATCATAACCCGGGCGTGTGGTAAGGCAGAACGCTTACCAGCAGCACCGCCAGCCAGCAGAACAGCACCCATTGAAGCAGCAAGGCTCGTACAAACCGTGGCTACGTCAGGACGAACGTACTGCATAGTATCGTAAATACCCAAACCAGCATATACTGAACCACCGGGGCTATTCAGATACATCAGAATATCTTTCTTAGGATCAGCTGACTCCAGGAACAGCAGTTGGGCTACGATGATATTGGCGATATTATCGTCAACAGGCAAGCCCATGAAAATAATACGGTCGGCCATGAGCCGCGAGAACACATCTACTTCACGGAAGTTCATTGGCCGCTCTTCAATAACCGAACGGGTCATGTTTTCAACCGAACTGTTCTGAATGGTGTGTTTCACATAGCCGTCTACTGTCAGGCCATTGAGGCCCATGTGATGCACCGCGAAATTGCGGAATTCTTTTTCGTTATTCATAATGGGGTTTACTTCGTTAATTTGAAAACCAATAATGATTGGTGTAAGTTCGAGAATCGTTTCGTTACAAAATTGCGTTATCCTACCGAAAAACCCTGTCAGTTTTGGTTTAGATTTTATCGTTGTTACTTGATATGAGCACCATCACCTCTCGTGGCCCAGCCGAAAAAATACGCTTAGAACGGCTTCAGCGCGGTTTATCGCAGGAAAATATGGCCGATTTACTTAATCTGTCTACCACAGCTTATGGTGATATTGAACGCGGCAAAACCGATCTGACCCTTTCGCGCCTGACCCAAATTGCTACTGTTCTGGAGGTCTCCCCATTAGCCCTTCTCTCCGACGAAGCCATAACAGCGCAGGTTATTGAGCCAAAATCGGAGGCAATTATCAGCCACGAACTTGAAACCCTCCGCCTAACAGTCGAGAAACAGGAAGTTGAGTTAGACAAACTTCGCCTGGAAGCTGACTATTGGAAACGCAAATACGACGAACGGATCGCGATGGAATTACTCCGCTCCATGGGCGTCGAGCAGAAACGCGAGCGGATTGGGTTTTGATTCTTTTTAAATTACCTTACCTATACACAATGAACGAACAAAGCAAAAGCTTCCTGTACAAGTACCTTAACAATGCCTCTCCCACCGGTTTTGAATCATCGGGGCAACAGATTTGGCTGGATTACCTTAAACCCTACATCGACGAATATATTGTCGACACCTATGGCACAGCCGTTGGTGTCATTGGGCCGGGTAAAGATTACAAAGTGGTTATCGAAGCTCACTCCGATGAGATTTCGTGGTTTGTCAATTACATCTCCGACGACGGCTATATTTATGTTCGGCGCAATGGCGGTTCCGATGCCCTGATTGCGCCATCCATGCGAGTGAATCTGCATACCAAGAAAGGCGTAGTCGAAGGCGTGTTCGGCTGGCCAGCTATTCACGTTCGGGATCTGGCTAAAGATACAGCCCCTAAAGTGACCGATCTGTTCATCGACGTGGGTGCCGCAACTAAACAGGAAGTAGTAGATATGGGCATTAACGTAGGTACGGTCTGTACATTCGTTGATGGTCTGACAGAATTGAATAATCGCTATTATGTTGGGCGGGCGTTGGATAACCGGATGGGTGGCTTCATGATTGCCGAAGTGGCCCGCCTGTTGAAGGAAAACAATGTAACCCTACCATTTACGCTGTATATCGTCAACGCAGTACAGGAAGAAATTGGCTTGCGTGGCGCCGAAATGATTGCCCGTCGGCTTAAGCCCGACCTCGCCATCTGTACCGATGTAACGCACGACACCCAATCGCCGAAGTACGACAAAAAAGAACAGGGAGACTTAAAATGTGGAGCTGGCCCCGTACTTTGCTATGGACCCGCTGTTCAGAATAATGTGCTCGACTTTTTGATTGCTGTGGCAGAACAACAGGGGATTGATTTTCAACGTCAAGCCGTTAGCCGCTCGACTGGTACGGATACCGATGCGTTCGCCTATGCTACCGAAGGCATCGCTTCAGCTCTGATCTCACTGCCGCTGAAATACATGCACACAACTGTCGAAACCGTTCACATGGATGATGTGCAGAATGTTATTAAACTGATGTATGAAACCCTCCTGGCGTTGAAAGGCGGAGAAGATTTTCGATATATAAAATAAGTAACTCTTCTGGGCTTTAGCTGGTACAGCTAAAGCCCAAATTCTTTTCTGGCTATAATACATGCATAAAGTATCCTATTTTCGTTATCATACTTTCAGAAAGTTATTCTAAAAAACAGCCTGTTCTCTATATCAAATTCGAAAGAAATTATTCTAGCGATTTTTACTTTAGTAAGCTTTAAAATTACCTATTGTAGAACTACCTAATTCTCATTTTCCTTAGCTACTCTTTTATTTTATTTCCCTCTATAATAATAAGCAATCATTACTTTCTGACTAGAAAGTAATTAGCTATCTATTCATTTTATTTTACTAAAAAATACCTAGAAATATACTCAATTTATTATACCTATAATTCCTTGAAGTTATAAGTATAATAAATTTTACTATTTACGCAGTCGATCTACTTAATTGACAGATAATCAAACAATTGAACATGCAATGAATTTAATGTCGTTTTAATACACTCTGCACGTATCCCTATCTAATATTGCTGAAAAGGCCTTTCGTTCTACGAATTTCCACACTATTTATGAGCCCGGCAAGTCAAAAAACTATCGAAAGGGATAGACAATAAGTAGTATATAAAACCCTTAAAAGCATTATGAATTTAAAAATTACAGGCCACTTGTTAGGCATGTTATTGCTAGTTCTACTCGTTTCATGCCGTACTAATTATAATGCACATAGTAATGTCACCAATCAGCCACCTTCTGATCAAGAAAAAATAGATCTTCCTGTATCACAAGGAGTTGGAAATAATTACAAAGATTTCGAAAAATTAGGTTATCAGAAAGAGGCAAAAATTCCAAACTTCACGTTGTTTTCGCCCGAAGGATTAAAATTTACGCTTTCGGAAGCGTTGACAAAAAAGAAGCCGCTCCTATTAATATCAGGCAGTTATACATGCGATATTAGTCGCCATAATATAGCTGATATTAACGCGCTAATCGGGAAATATAAAGATAAGGTAACCATCTATATGGTATACACGATTGATGCACATCCATCAGATACTCCCAGCCCTTATTCAAAAAATAATAAAGTCGAAATAGCGCCGGCAAATGTTAAGGAGCACATAGAAGCCCAACAGCCTAAAACCTATGGCGAGCGAAAAACACTGGCAAAGAAATGGCAGCAGCAGAATTATATTATAGCTCCTGTTCTGGTCGACGGTCCAACAAATGATTTTTGGTTGTCATTCGGTCAAGCCCCGAATATGGCCTACTTAATTGATCCTGATGGAACCGTTTATTATAAACAGACCTGGCTAAAGTATGTCAGTCTGGATAATACCATTAAAACCTGGCTACGTGAGCATCCATAAGTGCCTGTGAGTTCTTAGCAAAAGACTTAGTTATTCCGCCGGAAACCACCACCATTACGTTGCCCTCCCCCATTTTGCTGTTGGAATGGGTCTCTGGGGGCAGTAATTCCAGCGCTAAATCGGCGTAGGTTATACACGAAGCTGATCATGAAATAACGGTTCAAGACCCGACTCCGGACTTCCTCCGTATACGTATCCGTTACGTTCCGTACGATGCTCTGATTCTGATTCAGCAAATCGAATGCCTGGAACCGAATTTCACCCTGATTCTGCTTGAACAACTGCCGGGCCAGTGTTGCATTCCAGAGCGTATACGACTGGTTGTAGCTGGCCGAACTACCTCCGTAATGGTTAAAGTAAACGTTCGTTGAGAAGGTAAACTTAAGCGGTAACTGGTAGTAGACATCAAGCGTAACCGTCTGATTTAGAAAGGTTGTGTTCTGCTGCGGTTGCAACGAATACTTCGCTGACTGCCAGTTGATGTTACCCGACAAATTCAGGTCTAATTTCTCCGTAAAGTTTGAACTTATGGTGGCCCCCTCACCAATCAGCCAGTTTTTTGCCTGATTAGATTGGTTGTTTATGAAACTCATTCCCTGATTGTAGGTCAGGTTCGTCGATAGGTTCAGGTTCGTTTTCTGTGCGCCTAGTTTAAGCGGTCGACCAATAACAAACGACCCATTTACAGTATAATAACCATTCGTATTGACAGGCATGGTTGTCTGCGCGCCCGATGGCGTGAACGTTGTCGAATTAACGATTTTGTTATCTGTCCGACTCGCATTCAGGAAGACAAACATGTTACGGAACGTTGCCGCATCGAACTGATTGTAATTCAACGATATCGTATGGCTATATTCGGGTTGCAGGCCAGCGTTACCCAGTTGAATATTAAGCGGGTTTGTATTATTGGGTACAGGCTGTAACTGGCTCACCGACGGTGCATTGATACGAGTACGGTAGTTGACTCGCAATCTTCGGCTCTTCGCAAAATTATAGGTAAGCAATGCATTGGGCAACAGGTTTGAAAACGTCCGATTCAGATTTGTTTCCCGACTTAGGTTGTTGGAATTAAGACTCGCCTGTTGCGCGTCCAGCCCAAATGCATACGTATATTTCAATCGTTTTGTCTGCCATGTTAATCCACCTCGATTCGTTACGTAGTCATTTATAAAATTATTGCTCAACGTAGTATTCAGTAGATCATATTGGCTCGATTGCCCATTAAAATCGTTTACTGCCCGGTTTGACGTGTTGTGATTATCCGACAGATTGTAGTGAAATTCAAGCGTTTGACGAAGTGACAGCGGTTCTGTATAGCTTACATTGACCGTATTGGTCATCGAGTGCGTTTCCTGGTCATTCCGTTGATTAATGGTCTGCGTGATGATGCCGGTTACCGTATCTTTTGTAATGACTCCAGACGTCAGACTCGTCGACGATCCATTAAACTGGTTAACCGATTTATTAATACCCTCATTATCCTGATTATTGAGCGCAATAGTCCAGTTTACCGAAAAGCTTCGTCCTTTCTTCTGAAATTTACGGAACAACAGCAATTGGTTATTTCCCGTAAAACCAGTCCCGTTTGAATTATAATTGGTCACGCTCGAATTAGCCATAACCCCTTCATTGGTAAGGGTTCGTGCTTCGCTCTGATTGGTATAATTTGAATTTAGCCACGATAAACTCGGGATAATCCGGATCGTAGTCATTGTATCAAGTCGATAATCGAGTCGCAGGTTGACCCGGTGATTTGTATTGGTATTATCAGAGCCATTGGTTTGATCACGAACAAAGCCAGCCTGTGATGCTGTAGTTGTTGTACCAGACGTGCCGCTCGGAATTATGTTTTCCCGGTGGCTTTGCTGGTTGGTAAGCGTGTTGGTATTACTGGCGTTGTAGCTACTCACTACATCAATCTTTTTGCCCCAGCCATCTCGGTAGTTGATACCGGCTGCCCACGAAGTAGTGATGGCACTGCTACCTACCTGACCAGCTCCATTACCGCTGCCGCCACCGGCTCCACCACGAACCACATTGCTTCCACC
Source organism: Spirosoma arboris (assembly GCF_009754945.1). Classification (GTDB taxonomy): domain Bacteria; phylum Bacteroidota; class Bacteroidia; order Cytophagales; family Spirosomataceae; genus Spirosoma; species Spirosoma arboris. The sequence goes on along the minus strand of NZ_WPIN01000001.1, from coordinate 424,430 downwards.
TCCACCGCCTTGTCCTTGACCAGCGCCACCAAAATTGTTACCGAGACCCAAATCACTCGCGGTAAAACCCTGCTGGTTAACGTTGTTGGCCATTCCCAGCATGGAAATCTGACGACCATTATTAAACTGGTTGAAGCTCACCCGACCCGAATAACGGGCGTCATCGCCAGGTTTTGGCCCAGCGCCAATAGTCTGCTGCCCAAACGATCCTTTACGTTTGTCTTTCTTAGTGGTGATGTTAATCGTTTTCTCCCGATCGCCATCGTCCACACCCGAAAAGGCAGACTGCTCCGATGCCTGATCGAAAAGTTGAACTTTGTCGATAATATCGGCGGGAAGATTACGGGTGGCCATTTTAGGGTCATTGCCAAAAAACGGTTTTCCATCGACCAGTACTTTTGTGATCGCTTGCCCCTGCGCCTTCACATTACCATCCCGGTCGACTTCCACCCCCGGCAGTTTTTTGAGTAAATCCTCAACCTGTGCGTTGGGACGGGTTTTGAACGAGCCTGCATTAAACTCCAACGTATCGCCCTTTACCGCAATCGGAGCGCGTTCTCCCTGAACCGACACTTCCATCAGCGTTTGTGATTGCGCAACTATATCAATTGCTCCAACATCGACCGTTGGATTATTTTGCGAGACGGCAACACGCTGGGAGCGACCACGGTACCCAACGTACGTTACCAACACCCGATATTGGCCCAAGGCTACTTTAGGAAACTCAAATTTTCCATCTCCATCGGTAATTCCAAAAGTCACCAGCGACGAATCGCGGGCTAACAGCAAGGATACAGATGCCTCCATCAGCGGTTTTCGACTCACCGAATCGACCACCGTTCCCTTAATAATACCAGAAGATTGAGCAAAGGCCTTGTTAATGAATAAAGTACTAATGCATAATGTGCTCCAAAGCAACCATTTCGTAATAGTTCGTCTTTTCATCGTGCATTTGGGGCCGCACAGGCCATTTACGGTATACATTATTCATTATAGCTTATTAGAAAACTGTATTTGTTTGTATGCCCTCACCCCAACCCCTCTCCCAAAACGGGAGAGGGGCTAGAACTTAATTCCGGGGAGCTGACATATTCATGTTTTGCATCATTTTCTGCCGGAAATCGGCCATTCCTTTCCGACGTATCTGTTCCATTTCGTCAGACGATATGGCTTTGGCATCTTTTGGTGGTTCAACAGCCGTAGCTGCAATAGCCTCCATCGATACGCCGGTTGCCTTATACGATTCTGTATCCGATTCGATCAGTAAGACTACGCCTTGTGGAGGTGTCAGATCAGCAACGGGCGAATAGGTGAACGGCAGATCGGTGGTGTACCAGATTGTGTAAGGCAGTTTACGGTGCGTAGCGGTAGCTTTGTGGCAAACGTAGCCTGCGATCTTTTTCGTTTTATCGCTGGCTTGCCAATCAGTTGCTGCTGGCATTGGTTTCTCGGAGCGATAGGTCTGACTTGCTGAATCTTTTTTCACGACCAGCACATCAATCCGCTGACGATTGGCTAAATCCAGGTAAGTCTGCTGTTCGAACGGGAAATTTGCCCGCATATTACCACCTCGATTAGGGCGATCACCAGCAGCTCCGCCTGCACCATCGGGGGCTCCATCGCCACCTTGCCGACGAAACATCATGCCTCCTTGCGGGCGGTCACGTTCTTCTTTGGCCATATTGCCGGCAAAGACGAGTTTTTGCGTAAATGATATAACGTCTGGCGCACCTTCCGGCGCATCGGGAGCGCCAGGGGCTCCGGGCCGAACTTCCTGCCCGTTAATGTTCATACGCATTTGCGATCGGTCGATCTGACGCATGCCTTCGTAGGTAATTTTACCAGATACCGAAGCGGTGGTTTGCGCAAGCGATGCTGTGGCAACCAGGCCGGAAATGAGACAGGTGAAAATGGCTTGTTTCATGGCGAAATGAGAGATTCTTGCTGTAAACGTTGCACAAATTTTTCAACTCGTAGCCAAAATCTCGTTAAAAGCAGCTAAATCGGCGCTGAGTCGGTTATTTTACTGGCCGAATGCCTAGTTATGAACCGTATTATTTCGCTTGTACCCTCGCAAACCGAATTGCTCTTCGATCTTGGGGTAGACGATCAGGTTGTCGGTATCACAAAATTCTGCATTCACCCGGCCACTAAAGTTAAGCATAAGCCAATCGTAGGCGGCACTAAAACGCTGAACATTAACAAAATTCTAATGCTCCAGCCCGATCTCATTCTTGCGAACAAAGAAGAGAATACGCGTGAGCAAATCGAGGAACTCCAGCATCATTACCAAGTTCACGTTACGGATGTAGTAACCCTGCCCGACGCGCTGGCAATGATCCGGGAAGTGGGCAAACTGGTGAAAAAGAATACCGAAGCGGAGCAGATTGCTCAACAAATTGACATATCTCTAACTCCCCTACCACGTTCCTCACGACCTTCTGTTGCTTACTTCATCTGGCGCAAGCCGTACATGGTTGCTGCCAACGATACGTTCATTCACTCGATGCTGGAAATTGCCGGTTTTCGTAATGCATTCACCAATCAGACACGTTATCCAGAAATTACACCTGACGAACTGAAAGCAGTACAACCCGACCTGATTTTCCTATCATCGGAACCATACCCGTTTGACGAAAAACACCGAGCTGAGTTTAATGCGATTTGCCCTTCAGCGAAGATATTGATTGTTGATGGCGAGCTATTTTCCTGGTATGGCAGTCGGTTATTGCGGTCGTCGGACTATTTTAAGAACTTGCGTAACGAAATTACCCAGTATAATGTATGATCACTGACATTTCGCAACTCGATCCAAACGGCACCTATACGTATGCCGACTACCTGAAATGGCAGTTTGACGAAAGCGTCGAACTGATTAAGGGGAAGCTATATCGAATGTCGCCTGCACCAAAACGTGCGCATCAACTGGCTGTTAGTCATTTACTTGTTGACATAAGCCTTTACTTGGGTAATGGAGGATGTGAGATTTATGTTGCTCCATTTGACGTCAGGCTTCCTATTCGAAATGAACGTAAACCCGACCAATTACATACAGTCGTTCAGCCAGACATTTGCGTAGTGTGCGATGCCAGTAAATTGGATGATAATGGTTGCTTAGGAGCACCTGATTGGGTCATTGAAATTACATCGCCCAGAACAGCCAAAAACGACTTTAACGAAAAGTTTAATCTGTACGAAGAATCTGGCGTACGTGAATACTGGATTGTTCAGCCTAAAGAAAAAGCAGTTAACGTTTATGTACTCGAAAATGACCACTATGCCTTAGTGGATGTGTACGAATCCGGCGAAATACCAAGCCGTATTTTTCCCGAATTAATTATCTCTCACGAGCGTATTTTTCGTTAAATGCTAACCACTGGCGATACCCTCTCGGTTGCTTCAATCAACCTGATTTTATTTGCGGCCCAGCAACGTGGTGCCGACACTGACGCATTAGCTCAGGCTGTAGGTATCAGTTCCGAACAGTTACGTGATCCCGACGGGCGCGTGCTGGTTCGGCAGGTGCAGGCGCTGTGGCGCGAGGTTATATCGGCCATTGGTGATCCAAACATTGCCTTACAACTTGGCGAACTGGTGAATCCAGTGTCTATAGGCGTGCTGGCTTATGTAATGATGCATAGCCCAACATTAGGAGGGGCATTTGACAAACTCTGTCAGTATCAGGATATTGCTTGTGAAGGTATCCGAACAACGGGAGCACTAATAGACTCAGGCACATCAGGCAAGCAATTCTTATTATCACTCCAAATAACAAGTGCCGATATTATTTATCCACAACATGCACTCAATTCCGAATTGTCGGTTTATTTGTCGGTCATGCGGGCTTTAACGGGCCATCGTGTATCAGCTAGTGAAATTCGGTTTTCCTACTCGCGTCCGCTTGATACGAGCGAGCATGAGCGCGTGTTTGCGCCCGCTCGTCTGGTGTTCGATGCGCCCGAAACATCAATGATTGTCGATGCGACTTTGCTCGATCTGCCCGTGTTGAATGCCAGTCCAACTCTGTCTTTGCTTTTTGAGAAACACGCGAATGATATTCTTAGCAAGCTCAAAGCGCCGTCGCTAACCAGTCGTGTTAAATCAGAAATTGTCACAATCATGAAAGGCGAAGAGCCGACCCTGGCCGCTGTCGCAGATCGGCTAGCCATGGGCGTTAGAACGCTCCAGCTTCATTTGAAAGACGCTGGTACGTCTTATCAGCAACTATTAGACGAAACTCGAAAAGAGTTGGCTGTTCGCCATCTACGAGAGCATAACCTAAGCACAACCGATATTGCTTATCTACTGGGCTTTGCCGAACCGAGCGTCTTTTTTCGGTCATTCAAAAAGTGGACGGGCCAAACACCAGGTGCCTATCGACTGGCGCAGGCTTCGTAGCGTGGACGGTCGACCGTTGCCGTAGAAACTCGCACTACAAACTCTCCAGACTTGTGTGTTTGAAACTGTCGAAATATTTGAGACCGTAGCCAAGCATCCGATCCATACTGGAGTGGGCGAAGAGAACAATGCCCGTCAGCATCAGATATGGGTTACCTGTCATTAGGCCGAACAAGCCAATTACAATGGCCAGTCCTTTATGATGCACAATGTTGTATAATACTGCCCCAACAGCTGGGTTGATGACATAACCAATCATACCCAGATCAGGTACAAGTATAAGAGCCGGGAACCACCACCAGGCAAAATTCAGGCGAGAGAATAAATAAATAGCTCCCAGAAATTGGATCAGTTCTTCGGATTTCAATAGCGTTTTCATTTGATCAGTTGTTTTTAGTAGGTGTACGATGTCGTAAATTCAGGTCCGTATTAGGCAAATACAGTCGGCTTTCCTGTATTCACAGGCGTAAATGGCCGTTTTAATTCATGTTCAGAAAACCATGTCAGGGTTTCAGTCAGGGCTTGTTTCATAGGCGTTGGGCAAAAATCGGGGAATAGGGCATGTACTTTCTGATCATCGAGCAGAATCGTATTTTCGTAGAGATAGAGCATCTCCTTTACTTCCCGCAAAACGGGCATAAACAAGCCCAGAACGCTGATAATAAATCGACTATATAACTGCACGTTCAACGAATTTCCAGTTATTGAGGTAATCTGCTCAAACCAGGCTCGCATGGACGGCAGCACTGTTCCGCCATAATTCCAGACTTCGTATGGTTTAATCGTTGACGTGGTTTGTGTTTGCAGCGCCCAATCCCGCAAGAGTAATCGGACAATAATTTCAGCGGCATCTTTCGTGTAAACCGATTGGTGGGGAATATCAGCGTTCACAATCCAGGGGAGTGCTTTGCCATTGAGCGCGTTTTCAAAGATGGGCTTTACACCTTCGTTCAACACATTCGGCCCCCAGAAGTCAGGAAGCCGTACATTCATAACACGGCACTGACCTGCATTGGCAGCCTGTTCCAGCATAGCTTCAATAGCAACCCGTAGCTGACCCTTACGCGTACAGGGATTTGGTTGGCTATCTTCCCGAATCGGTTCGGTTGTATTACCAAAATTATAGACGTTGCCCGGCAAAATAATGGTCGCGTGATTCTGTGCAGCCTTTCGAGGCCGGGCTGCATCAATCACTTTCTGCGTAGCGGTATCCATGTTACCAAACCACTTGTTGTACGGATAATTGATTCCATGAAAGATGAAATCCTTATCCATAGAAACACGATTCAGTAGTGTTGCATCCTGCACATCGCCTTCGATAATGGTGAGAGTGGATCGGTTCAGGAACAAAGCTTCTGCTTTAGCCCGGTTACGCACAAGAATGGTTACAGGTAAATGGCGAGCAAGCAGATTAGCCGTAACGGCATAACCGATGCTACCGGTTGCGCCAAGGACAAGGGTTTTCGGTGTCGTATTCATGAGGTTCGTGCGTCTGTTAGTACATGACAAAGGTCTGCCTAACTCGCTGATTGGTCGCTGACGAACTACGCAAATTGAATGACCGATTGCGAAAATTTGAGAGCAACACTGGCATTATTGACCCAGTTGTAATAGAACTTTCTAGCAGGCAGCAACGCTGACGAAAAAAGATGCGTAATTGGTGTAATATTTATCCTATCGTCTGTTCGATCAGGCTTATAGTCACCATGAAACACATTTCACTTCTTCTATTTCTATTAAGCTTAGCATCATCGGTACTAGCTCAGGAGGTTGTGATTGATACAAATTATTACGCCCCCCCTCCTGTCGTTCGTAAGAAGGTGTTAACAGCCGATCCGGATCAGAATCCGGATCGGCGCCGGTCCGTTAACCGACAAAAAACCGATTATTCGCCAGCCTATCAACTTAAGGAAACACAGACCTGGTATGTGAGTCTTGAGGGTGGTTTTCGTACCGATGGCAGCCTGCTAAATAACTCATTTGACGGGCTTTTTAGTAGTTCATCTACTACGAAGTCAGCCTGGAGTGCGCTACTAGGCTATACGTATCGAAACTCCTGGACTGTTGAAACGGGCTACACCTATGCACCTATTCACCTGAATATTACGATTCCCAATGGGTCAAGACCACTTATCTACAACTACCAGAATAGTGGTTACGGTATCCCTTTACGCATAAAACGACGTATTGGCTCTGCAAGTCATGCGACAAACGGCACGGGATTCTGGCTGTCAGCAGGTGCCTGGCTTGTTCCAAACGGAAAAGTCAATACAGATGATTTTCGACTTGTTGGGTACACATACCATAACAATAGACCCCGAACAGCCGATACAATACGGCTCGACAATACCACCACAACCAAAAGCATCTCGGGTGTCGCCGAACTAGGAATCGATTACTCAGTCCGGCTGTCTTCTTCTATAGAATTTAGCACCTATGTACGTAAATACTGGGGGCTTGGTGAGGCCATCCGCTCTGATATAACCTATACTGTCAATAGTATCGTACAACCGCAATCGTCGATTACGGCCAACGGAACAGGCTGGGGTTTTGGCCTTTCTCTTCGCTATATTTATGGACGACAACAGGAGGTAAAAAAGCCCCAAAACGGACATCCGTAACGGACTGTCTCCGAGATCCTGATTATGACGAAAAGGGCTATGCGTTATCAAGTCTACACACCCTGCGACAGGCTAAAACCTTATGTTAGGCATCTAGCTATTTCGGAAGCAAGCGATGAGCAGGCGTATACAGTATTGCCTGATACGTCGCTGGTGATGGGATTTCAGTATCAGGGGAAGATCGCAACTGTAAACGGGCCAACTACGCTTCCGTTAGCTACAGCTGGTATTACGGGAATTCAGGATGGGTTCCGCATCTTCAAAAACGAACCAGCTACGGGTTCGGTGTTGGTTGTATTTACAGAAACGGGGGCAGCCTCGTTTTTCAATGAACCCATCCATGAGTTGTTTGGCGAAAGTGTAGGTCTCGACAACTTTCTGAATTGGGCCATACTTAATACACTCGAAGATCAATTGGCGGGAGCAAAAACTGATCAGGTACGGATTGAGCTTGTTGAGCAATTTCTACTTTCGAGACTCCAGAAACCTAAATCCGATGCCCTTGTTGTAGCTGCGATCCAGCACATCTACCAATCGAAAGGAACGATTCGGATGGCCGCACTCGCTGATACGCTTTGTATCAGTCAAAGCCCGTTAGAAAAGCGCTTTCGGCAGTTGGTTGGCACCTCTCCAAAGAAGTTTTCGGCCATTGTTCGAATGAAACAGGCGATTGGTTTATTCTCAAAAACGGGTAGCTTGACCGAGGTAAGCATAGAGTCCGGTTACTTTGATCAGGCCCACTTTATCAATGGTTTCAAAACGTTCACGGGCGTAACCCCAACGGAGTTTCTAAAGAATTTACCCGCACGCTGACTGGAAGAAAAACGATTTTTTACAAGTCTAAGGGTGGTCGTTCTCCGACCTTTGTGATGAACAAAACGAAGAGAAAATGTCGATCGAAGAACTAGTAAAGCAAGCGTATGCCACCGCTAAAAACTATCCTGACTTAGCCCAAAAACTCGTTGATGCCGGAGTTCAGTCTTACACGGTTGAGGTGTCGTCCAGCAGTATACTGTATCGATTAGCCGAGGGCGAAACCCTACTACACGCAACCGTAATGGAGCCCAGGCCCATTACCACCACCTTTGATGAAGCTGGAACAATTCAGGCAATTCGCGATAATCAGCAAGGAAAAACAGACTACCCGCAATTTATGAGCGAGATAGCTCAAGCAGGTGTACGTTTCTACGACGCCATCCTGACAGGCCTGAACAAACGGGTTATTTACGTAGGCATTGGTGGTCACTACGACGAGAAAATTCCGATAGCCTAGGCTGTTCGTCTACTCATAACAGCTTTTTCACATCCAGTACCTTTACCTTATTCTGCTCCGCTTTTTTAAGCGTTTCGGGCGAATAGATAGACAGCCGCACGTTTTCCTGCATATCGGCCCGTTTCTGGATATGATTTTCCAGATAACGATCGAGGTGTTTACCCTCCAGACCGTAGCTAAAGAATAAGGAAACGCGTTCACCTTCCTGCTCACGGAACAGAAAATCGGGTAGTCGATTTTCAAGGCCAACGTGTAGCGGGAGGTTATTGAGCACCTTCATCCGGCGGGCATTACCGCTGTGAAGCGTACGCATATTCCAGACCACAATGTCGCCCGCACGAGTGTCGGCAAACACGTCGGCTCCGTCGGCGGCATCGTGACTTCCGGCTTTGAAACGGATGCCTCCACTATAGGTGTCGTGGTTCTGCAAGTAAATACCGAAGCGAATCAATGGATATGCGCCCTCCCAATCAGCCCCCTGACCGAACTGATAACGGTCGATATTATCGCGGTGAAAACCCCGCGTTCCAGTGCCAATTTGATAGGTACTGTCGGAGAAGTAAACAGGCGTGTCGCCCAGTAATTCGGTAGCAATAGCGACGATACGCGGGTCGTAAATCACCCAACCCAGTTTCTCTTTACTTAGCAAATCACCTTTTACGGAAGCCGCCTGTTTTACCTTCGCGACCAACCCTAGTTTCTGCTGCTGATCGCGGTAGTCGTAGGCAGACTGTCGCAATTGGGCCACTTCGTCGGATGTGAAAACATTACGGACGATGAGATAGCCCTGTTGGTCAAATTGTTCCTGACGTGTCATTTTTTTATTGTTTCAGGTTCAAGGGTTCAAGTTCAAAGTTTAATGTTCAAGGGTTCAAGTTTCAGTCAGTGCGTACTGGAACTTGAACCCTTGAACATTAAACTTGAAACAATTCATCAATAAAGTCAACTGTTGCTACTCTCGCCATATCGTCCCAAAAGCTTGGGTATGATTTATCGACAACTCTTGGCTCTTCAATGATAATCTCTTCACGCATGGCTACCGGAGCAAAGGCCATCGCCATACGGTGATCGTCGTAGGTTTTAATCGTGGCGGGGACCGTATGGCTTGCTGTTAATTGATGTACTTCGTAACGATGGTTTGGCTCAAGTTCAACCAGTTCGGCACCAACTTTTTGTAGCTCAGCCTGCAAAGCTGCGACCCGGTCGGTTTCCTTAATTTTCAGGCTTTCGATACCGGTCAAATGTAGGGTCACTCCTTTCACAGCGGCACAAACAGCAACGGTTTGCGCCAGATCAGGGCAATCGGTAAAGTCCCAGGCAAGGAATTCACTGGTCGGGCATTTGGTCAATCGAACGCCCGATTCGGTAAACGTACTCTCTACGCCCAACGACCGCATGATGTCCACAATAGCACTATCGCCCTGTAAGGATTTCGATTTCAAGCCCAGCAGGTTGATTTCTGCCGTTTCGTCTTGAGCTAAAGCCGCTACACTATACCAGTAACTCGCTCCCGACCAATCGGATTCGATGGCGTAGGGTTTGGGAGTGTAGGGTTTAGGAGTAATCGTAATCGTGTTTGTCGCCCAATCAGCCTGAACATCGGCTCCGAAATAGGCCATCTGTTCCAGTGTCATTTCAATATACGGTCGCGATCCAATGGCGCCGGTCAATTCCAGCGTCAGGCCGTTCGGCAACAGCGGAGCAATCATCACCAATGCCGAAATATACTGGCTGCTCACATCTCCCCGAATGCTGATCCGGTTGCTCTCTGAGGAGCTGAAACCATTGATTTGCAATGGCGGATAGCCTTCTTTGTTGAGATAGGTAATATCTGCACCCAGTGTCCGCAACGCATCCACCAGAATACCAATGGGGCGCTCGCACATACGCGGTGTACCCGTCATCGTTTTTTGTTGTCCCGTTACGGTAAAATAGGCCGTCAAAAAACGCATTGTCGTGCCAGCATCCAGCACATCAGCCGTATTGTCCTGCGATTTCAGCAATCGAATCATCGTTTGCGTATCGCGGGCGGTCGATAGATTTTTTAGATCACACTGAAAGCCAGTCAGGGCATCAATGATAAGGGCACGATTGCTTTCACTTTTCGACGAAGCCAGGGGTATAGTCACCTGGACGATACCAGGATTCGTCAGCGTAGCGGGAGGAGATAAACGAACAGCGTTCAAGAGATAAACAGATTGGTACTGACACGAAATAGTTCGCAAAAAAACGAAATTACTGCTAGATTCCGGCCATCATTGGCTTGTTAGCCGACATGAAACCGCTTTTTTCGTATGAATCAGTTTATCAACGCCACCGTTTTTACCGGCGAAGAATGGCTTTCCAACGCGTCAGTGCGCATTGACAATGGTCGTATCCAGGAGATCTCAACCGCAGAAACTTCTACAGAATCCAGTGATCCAACCGTAATCGACCTCAATGGCGACTACCTGCTTCCGGGTTTCGTGGATTTACAACTTTACGGTGGGTCAAGCCAATTCCTGAACGATCAGCCAACACCCGAAACCGTCCGGCATATTTACGACTCCCATGTCCGAAACGGCACCACTACGTTGCTCCCCACGATTCACTCGACTTCGCTCGATATCATGCAGCAGTCGATGGCAGCAGTACAGGTCGTGCGAAAAGAGAATCCGTTGGGGGTTCCGGGTATTCACATCGAAGGGCCTTATTTCAATCCCATCAAGCGGGGAGCGCACAGCATGGCCTACGTTCGAACGCCTGCCGATGGTGAACTGGAAACCCTATTTGGTACGAATGCCGATGTCATTCGAATTTTGACACTGGCTCCCGAAATTCTGACTCCTGAGCAATTCAACACGATTAAACGACTTAAGCACGCCAATACACTTCTTTCCCTCGGGCATAGCAACGCGACCTACCAGCAGGCCACGGCAGCATTCAATGATGGCATGCCACTGGCAACGCATCTATATAATGCCATGCGTGGATACGAAAGTCGTGAGCCAGGTGTAGTGGGTGCCGTATTTGATCACCCAACCGTCCGGGCCAGTATCATTGCTGATAGCTATCACTGCAATCCGACCACTATTCGCATTGCCTACCGATTATTGGGGGAGCGACTCTTTCTGATTTCGGATGCGCTATTTGCCAATCCCCCCCGGCACACGTTTGAACTAGGCCAGTTTATCGTGCACTTTGAACCCGACGCTAATGGACCGGGCCGCTATGTCAATAACGAAGGAAATCTGGCAGGCTCAGCCATTACGCTGATCGACTGCGTCCGGATTGCCGTTGAACAAGCTGGTATTCCATTAACGAATGCCCTGAGAATGGCCTCTGTAATTCCGGCAGAAATCATAGGGTTAGGCGACCACATAGGAAAAATTAAAGCGGGCTATGCAGCCAATCTAGTTAGAACTACTAATTCATTGGAGACAAAAGGCGTCTGGGCATCTGGCGAAAAAATAGCCTAAAAACTACTCATTACTAGCGAATGTGTTATTGAGTAATTATTCTAAAGAATGCTTAATGCAATTACTCAATAACACATTCCGATAGCTTATACTAATAAATCCTATTGCTATAAATATAAATAGACTCTTATTGTATTGTATTTTTTAAATAATTCGATATAATATTCTAAATAATACTTTTTTAACATTATTAAAGTTGGTACTTTCGATTAAGTACAACAAATAATACTCCCAGCCATTATCTGTAATATCCTTTAGGGAGTCCATCTATTCTGGAAATATGTCGCTGATCAACCTCACATAAGAGGATTGGCGACATTATAATTTTAAGCAAATACACTGGGTAGTTTTATCAAGCCAATTTCTGGCTTCAGCTATGCTATTGCCCAAATTTATCTGTATCCATTTCATGTGAATTTCTCCAACTTCCCAACATAAATCCCCCAATTAACATGCAAAGAAAATTACGTAGACATGACATTTTACCGGTAGCAGTCATCCTATTTATTATGGCTGCTATGAGCCCTATGGACGTCTGGGCGCAGGCTAAAAGAATAACAGGTAAAGTGTATACCAGCGGGGCTTCCGAAGCCTTACAGGGAGTCAATGTACTGGTCAAGGGTAATAGCCGGAAGGGCGCAGTTACCGATAATCAGGGCATGTTTTCCCTGGAAGCCTTACCAACTGATATCCTGGTCGTTAGCTTTATTGGCTTCAAAGCCCAAGAGATAAAAGTAGGCGATAAAACTAATTTTGATATTCCGTTAGAGGAAGATGCAACGCAGCTAACGGAACTCGTGGTAACCGGAACACGAAACGTCGGACGTACTATCATTGAGTCGCCCGTGCCGGTAGATGTCATTTCGATCAAGGACATTATGGGCTCTCTTCCTCAAATGGATCTGGCCCAAATGCTGGCCGTTGTGGCACCTAGTTTCAACTCTGTTCGCTCACAGGGTGGTGACCTAAACTCGCACGTCGATCCGGTTCAGTTACGAAATATGGCTCCTAATCAGATCCTTGTTCTGGTTAACGGAAAGCGACGCCATACGTCTGCTCTGCTCATCACCGAAACGGCGGTTGGTAGCCCATCTACTACCGTCGATTTAATGACTATTCCCGTATCGGCTATTGATCGGGTAGAAATTCTTCGGGATGGCGCTGCTGCCCAGTACGGTTCAGATGCCGTAGCTGGGGTAGTGAACATCATCCTGAAAAAAGGGACGAACAAATTAACCGCCAGCCTGACCGGTGGCGGCTACGCCAATACAGGTGGGCAAGCCGGAGCGCTAACCAAAACGGGAAAGCCAGATGGCTTTAACTATCAGTTTGATGCCAACTACGGGTTCAAAATTGCAGAAAAAGGATTCCTGAATATTTCAGGTCAGATTACCCAGCGCCGGCCTACACTTCGCCCATTTGTCAACGACTGGGGTTTCTTTGACAACACCTATCTGAATAACCTCCGAACCGACAAGAACGGCAACCCAGTCATCACCAATCCGGAATTAATCAGTGCTCAGGTGGCAGGCAACACCTCGCTGATGACGTCGCTGAAAACAGAAGATGGTCTGATGAGCGCTCGCGGATTGACAAAGGCCGATTTTGCAGTATACGCCGGGATGCCCGCCATTACGCTTGGTAGCATGTTTTATAATGCAGGCTACGAGATCAATCCAACCACTACATTCTACAGTTTTGGTGGCGCTTCGTATAAGTATCTGGAAGGCTTCTCGTGCTATTTCCGCCGGCCCGCTCAAACCGACCGGTTCAATTATTTGCTCTATCCCAACGGCTATCGGCCCCAGATGACCTCCAACACATCTGACCTTTCGAACACCGTAGGTATTAAAAGTAAGATGGGGGAATTCAACGTTGACTTCAGCAATACCTTCGGAAGCAATACGATGCGCATTGGTATGGTCAATACGATCAATGCCTCTATGGGTTCCAACTCGCCGGTGAACATGAATATCGGTACCCACCAGTTCACGCAGAACTCGACTAACCTCGATTTTTCCCGCTATTTCAAAGGGGTGATGAATGGCTTGAACGTTGCCTTTGGTGCCGAAATGCGCGTTGAGAATTACAAAATCATGAAAGGCCAGGAAGAAAGCTATACTTATGGCGATGCGGGTATACTGACCGTAGGTCAGGCCGGGCTTCTGGTCGGGCCAGACGGCAAACCTCTGGAAAATGAAGCGAGCGCCCCAATTGTTGATGCCACCGGAAAGCCATTATCGGTTTATGCAGGCCAACAAGTGACGGTTAAAAACCTGTCGGCAAACTGCCAGTGTTTTTCAGGCTTTGGTCCTAAGAATGAACGCAATGAATTCAGAACGACGATGGCGGCTTATCTGGATGCTGAATTGGAGCTCACCCGAAACTTCCTGGTCGCCGGCGCTTTCCGCCTGGAAAACTATTCTGATTTTGGTGGCGTAACCATCGGTAAACTGGCCGCCCGGTATTCGATCTCAAAAACCCTTTCTATCCGCGGTTCTATTGCCAGCGGTTTCCGGGCTCCTTCGCTACAGGAATTGAACTATACGCACACGGCTACGGCATTCGTACCGGATGCAAATGGAATTCCGCAGCCGCTGGACGTAACTACGTATCCAACAAACAGCACGGCTGCCCGTGTTTTGGGTATTAAAGGCCTGAAACAGGAGCAATCACGTACCTACGGATTTGGGCTTACCTATCAGCCCGTTCGTGGCTTTGAAGTAACAGTAGATGCTTACCAGATCGACGTAGACAACCGTATTTTCCAGACCAGCTATTTCAACGCGTCGGAAGTTGGCAATAATTATCAGGAAGTAATCGGAGATGGGGAAGCTCAGTTTTTTGTGAATGGTGCTGATGTTCGCTCTAAAGGGATCGAAGTTGTTGGAAACTATTCGCTCGCACTTCCGAAAGACAAAAGCCTGACGTTCACGCTGGCCGCTATTTTGAGCAAAAACTCAGTGCTGAACCGGAAGTCGCTGAACCTGAATGTAGCCAATCTGACCGAAGATCAGGTTGTTGAAAAATACCTGAGTCGCAGCGTCATAGGCCAATTTGAGACGGGAACCCCACGAACAAAACTAATCGCTTCTGTTGCCTATCGTTTCAACAAATTTGACGCCATGCTACGGGGCACCTACTTCGGATCGGTTACAGAGCGCTCCACCTCTGCTGATAACGACGGCAATTATTATGACCAAACATTTTCGGGCCAGGCGATTTTTGACCTAAGCTTCGGCTACAGCATAAACCGTAATGTGAAAATATCCATTGGAGGCAGCAACATTTTCGATAAATATCCTCAAATCCTCCGCCCGGAGAATCAGGGTTTTTATCTGTACTCTAACAACCAGCAAGGTTCCAATGGTGCTTATTATTATGGCCGTGTAGCGTTTAACTTCTAACTGTAACTCCAGCTATGAATCGATATTTCACTAAAAGAAGCATTTTACCTTTACTGGGTCTTTTCTTTTCCGCAGTTATTTTTCTGAGTTCGTGTGAGCAGAATAAATACGAACCCAACACAAGTGTGGCACCGGGCGGTGGTACTGTAACGACGTATAAGTCATATACGCTAACATCAGCATCAGGGGCGACTGTTTACGGACGCGTGGTATTTTACAAGTACAATTCTTCGGTTACTCTGGTCGAAATAGGGCTCTATAATACCGTTTCAGGAACGTCCTATACGTCCTCTATTTATCAGGGTAAGCTTTCGGATAATGCTACCACGGCGCTCAAACCGCTTGACGCCATTAGTGGGGCTACCGGCGAGTTTTCCAGCAATAAATACTTTACGATCAATGAAGCGGGTTTCTACGACAAGTTGAGCACCTACAGTGCCAATGTCAAAGTACTATCCGGTACAACACTGGTAGCCAGTGGTGATATAGGTGCAAATGCCGCACCCGTTGCCCAATCGAATTAGGAATTTTAAGAGTGATGCTTGCTTAAATGGCCCCGGATTCGTTTTCGGGGCTATTTTTATAAATCGTCAGTTCATCCTCCCCTATCATTTCTCTGCTGCTCAACGAACCTTGCACGGCTGGAGCTTTTATCGCACCGGCGAACCGCCCTTTTCCCAGCATCATTCGGCTACGAAATACCCGCATTTCATCCCACAGACCAGCCTCGATAAACGACTGCAAAAGTTTCGCTCCACCTTCAACTAATACAGACTGAATCTTACGTTCATGAAGGTCATTTAATAAGTGAATGAGGATTGGACCGGCGTTCCGGGGAGTGATTGAGTGAATGACGTTGGGGCGCTCTTCTACAATTTCTCCCTCACTTTCATGATAAACAATAGTAGATTGTGTTCCGTCAAATAAATTGAGGTCAGCAGGAAGGGATAAGTTCTTATCAATGACAATCCGTGTTGGGTTTTTCCCTGGCCACAGGCGCGTATTCAATCGGGGGTTGTCCATTCGGGCGGTGTTTGTGCCTACCATAATCGCATCTTCTTCACTCCGCCAGCGATGTACTAGCCGGTTCGCCAAGTCGCCACTTATTTTAACAGGCTGACCACCCTCTGCTCCAATAAAGCCATCGGATGTTTCAGCCCACTTCAGCATGATGTAAGGCCTACTCTGCTCAAAAAAGGTAAAAAAACGAGCGTTCAACTCACGCCCGATTTCGGATAAAAAGCCTGTTTCAACGGTAATACCAGCTGCCCGTAGTTTCGCAAAGCCCTGACCACTTACCAATGGATTCGGGTCGTCGTTACAGCAAACCACGCACCCAATCTGCTTTTCGATGAGCAAATCTGCGCAAGGGGGCTGCTTACCATAGTGCGAACAGGGTTCGAGGGTTACATAAGCTGTGCTTTGGGGCAGTAAAGGCAAATCTTCGGGCCGAACCGAGGCTATCGCATTTCGTTCAGCATGCGCTTCTCCGTAACGTTGATGCCACCCCTCGCCAATGATTCGCGGTTCAGTTCCTTCTGGATCATGCACAATGACACAGCCGACCATTGGATTGGGGCTGACATACCCTCGTCCAAGCGTAGCTAATTCAAGAGCCCGACGCATGAATTGATTCATAATTTGTACTTTGTGACTTATCGTTTCAGATTTTAGGTTCCATGATGGCAGAGGTCCTGGGAACATGGAACTCGAAACTTGAAACGATAAACCGTAAACTTCCCTATTTTTGACAAAATTACTTGACAGAACTCAATGGCCACCGCCAAACCTCTATACGACCGCCTAAGCAAGAACATTACAGCCTACCCACCCGAAGAAGCGAGGGAAATGGCCTTTATGCTGCTCGAGCATTACTTCGGGTTGCGCAAAACGGATGTACTGACCGATAAGCCCTTACCTCCAAATCGTACAGAACCCGACTGGTTTAAGATCTTGGAGCGTCTGAACCGACAGGAACCCATCCAGCACGTTATTGGCACAACCATTTTCTGCGGTTTAGAATTCGAAGTATCCCCTGATGTATTGATTCCAAGACCCGAAACCGAAGACCTGGTACGGCTAATTATGCACGATTTTGCTGACCGGACCGACGATGTCCCTATCGTGGACATTGGTACGGGCAGTGGGTGTATTGCCATCACGCTGGCTCGATTTCTTCCCCAGTCGGTTGTAACAGGTTGGGATGTTTCAGATGAAGCCCTCACTCTTGCCCAACGGAATGCCCAAAATCTTAACGCCGATGTTATTTTCGAGATTCAGGATATTCTGAATGTACCCGCGGATTTCAGCCGTCGGTTCGATTGTGTGGTGAGTAACCCGCCTTATGTAACCCGTTCAGAAGCCGCCGATATGCACCGCAATGTACTTGAGTATGAACCCGGCCTTGCGTTGTTTGTAGAAGACAATGATCCGCTGGTGTTTTACAAAGCGGTCGCCGATTTTTGTGTTCGTCATCTAACGAAAGATGGATCTTGTTACGTTGAAATTAATGAACGCTTTGGCGAAGCCACCAGACAGGTATTTGCCGAACGGGGCTTCACTAAAATTCAGGTCTATAAAGATATTCATGGCAAGGATCGAAGCATACGGGCAACATTTTAAAAATGCAATCAACCACCTCTTTTACCTACCATACTAAAATTCGCGAAGTTTTCAGCGAGATGAGCCAGGTTGTGGTTGGGCAGGAGCGCCTGCTCAATCGGCTGCTTATTGGTCTGTTTACAGGCGGCCACATTCTGCTTGAAGGCGTCCCTGGACTAGCCAAAACATTGACAATCAACACACTGGCCAAAGTACTGGAATTAGATTTTCAGCGCATCCAGTTTACGCCCGATCTGCTACCCGCCGACCTGATTGGGACGATGATCTTCAATCAGAAAACGGCTGAGTTTGAGGTAAAACAAGGCCCCATTTTTGCCAATCTGATTCTGGCCGATGAAGTCAATCGTTCCCCCGCGAAGGTGCAGGCAGCACTGCTCGAAGCCATGCAGGAGAAACAGGTAACGATTGGCGAAGAAACGTTTGTTCTGGACCGACCTTTTCTGGTACTGGCAACCCAAAATCCTGTGGAGCAGGAAGGTACCTATCCATTGCCCGAAGCCCAGGTAGACCGCTTCATGATGAAAGTCTTTGTCGATTATCTAAGCAAAGACGACGAACTGGAAGTCATGCGCCGAATGTCGAACATGAATTTTGACTATGAGGTGCAACCAGTATTAGGCAAGGAAGAGTTGGTGGCCATTCGCAACGAAATCAATGGCATCACCATCTCTGAAACCCTTGAACGCTACATCATTGAGTTGGTATTTGCCACCCGCCGGCCACTGGAATATAGCCTCCGCGATGAAGCCCGCTATATACAATTTGGTGTATCGCCCCGTGCCAGTATCAACCTGAATCTGGCAGCCAAAGCCCTCGCCTATTTCGACCGGCGTGACTATGTCCTGCCCGAAGACATTAAAGAAGTAGCCCCGGACGTATTCAACCACCGTATCATGCTCAATTACGAAGCTGAAGCCGACGGTGTTACGACGTTACAGATTATTGATTCCATTCTGCGTAAAGTAGCAATCGGACGGTAGGGTCATGAAACCAACTCAGCTATTTATACTGATTGCCATACTGTTAGCTGGAGGATTATGGCTCTATGGCACTTACTTTGCGAAGCCCCGTCCTCCGCATAAACGCCCTGCGGGTGTCACCTCGCCTGGCGACCGTCGGGTTGAAAAGACAGATTCCGAATGGAAGCAAATCCTTTCACGATCAGCCTACAACATTACCCGCGAACAAGGCACGGAGTGGCCTGGCAGCAGCGAATTAACAAACGAACACCGACAGGGCGTTTACACTTGCGTCTGTTGCCGTAACCCGCTTTTTGCTTCCACAACTAAGTTTGATTCACACACTGGATGGCCCAGCTTCTACGCGCCCATCATTCCAAACGCAGTTTATAATGAACCCGATGGCAACCGAACAGAGGTCCGTTGTTCGGTTTGCGATGCCCATTTGGGCCACGTATTCAACGATGGTCCAGAGCCTACTGGCCTACGGTATTGCATGAATGGCGTAGCACTGACGTTTGAGCAGGGGAAGTAAAAACGATTCGCAATTCGCGAATCGCGAATTATTTAGATAGAGCTTACACCCAAATCAGAACTGGAAATAAATGAACTGGTTCGAGGAGAAAACGCCGAAGAGATAGGTCATAAAGGTAATCAGCGCGAATAATACGGCAAATCGGAATGTGCTGCGGGTTGGAATAGTCAGATAAAAATATTCTTTCACCATCAGGAAAGCGATTAAAAAGATGCTGAACCACATTTCAACCGAATTCATCGGACTATCGATGTGGTCATTGATCGATAAGGTCGCAATCTGTTTCAGAATAAGGAAGGCATCGGCGAGGTTACGGGCACGAAAAAACACCCATGTCAGCATAATCAGGACGAAGGTGATCAAGGTATTCACAACCACACGCACGGGTGATTTTCGGCTTTGGGTATCATGAACAGGCGAGGTAACCAGACTGGGGGGTGTACTCGAAAAACCCATTTTGGATAGTAGTTTGTCGCGCAGAACAGCCAGAATCTGGTAGACACCATTCAGTCCACCCCAAATCACGTATGTCCAGTTTGGGCCGTGCCAGAGGCCGCTAGCCAGAAACACAATCAGCATGTTGAGGTACTGTCGGAATTCGCCCTTACGGTTCCCCCCCAATGGGATATAGAGGTAATCTCGAAACCAGGTCGAAAGTGAAATATGCCAGCGTCGCCAGAATTCCGAAATAGATTGGGCAATATAAGGCGTTCGGAAATTTTCCATGAGATCGAAACCCATGACCCGTGCAGCGCCGATAGCCACATCGGAATAGCCAGAAAAGTCGCAGTAAATCTGGAATGTATAGAAAAATGTGGCTGCCAGTAGAGTCAACCCATTTTGTTCTGATGGATTACCGTAGCTGTAGTCAACAAGCATAGCCAGACGGTCGGCAATAACAAGCTTTTTAAATAGCCCGAATGCCATCTGCATAAGGCCAGCCTTTACGTTTTCAATATCGTACTTGAAGTACTCGTGAAACTGCCACAAAACGTTTTGCGGGCGCTCAATGGGACCAGCCACCAACTGCGGGTAGAACATCACGTAGAGCGCATAAATACCAAAATGCTTTTCGGCTTTATAATTCCCCCGATACACCTCAATGGTGTAACTCATGGCCTGAAATGTATGAAACGAGAGGCCAATGGGCAGAATGCTCATATTGTCTTTATACGACGATATGCCACTCTGACCAAATACATGTAATACCTTCACAAATACTCGATTCACCAGATTTGTGACAGATTCGGCCATATGCGGCATCTGAAAAGCATCGAATAGAGCGGCAATATTTTCGGTAAAAAAGCCGAGATATTTAAAAAATGCCAGAATACCGAGATTTGAAATCAGGGATAGAATCAATAGCCATCGTCGTGATTTCCCGCTTGATTTCTCAATCCAGATACCCGCAATGTAATCAATGACAATGGTTAGGAACAGAATCAGGATATACGTGGGCTGGAAAACCATGTAGAAGTAGCAACTGGCTACTAACAACAGTATCCATCGCCCTTGCCACTTCAAGCTGAAGTAGCTTAGGGTAACGACAATAAAAAACAGTAAAAATTGTAGTGAATTAAATAACATTCTCCTGGGGTTTCTGGCCGTTTACACCGGATAAGGGCTGACGTTGCTGTTGCCGGATAACTTCCCGAACAACATAAAGCGGGCGACCTTTGGCCTGGAAAAATATGCGTAACACATATTCACCAATCAGTCCCAGTGCAATCAATTGTATACCACTGAACAGAATAATGAAGAACAACAGGGCCGTAAAGCCTTGTGGTACATCGTGATAAATAAATCGTTTGATGAGTGTCTGTATCAAATAAATTCCGGCTACACCTAACGTAAGCATACCCATTCGGGTAATAATTTTGACAGGGTATTCACTGAAGTTAAAGATTCCATTGTAAGCCAGCCGCTGGAGCATCTTGAAGGAATATTTCGACTCTCCGGCCTGACGGGCATCCCGCTCATATTCGAAGCCTATCTGCCGAAATCCAATCCAGCTCCGCATTCCCCGAATAAATCGACTTTCTTCAGGCATTTGATTCAATACATCGGCTACCCGACGGCTAATGAGTGAAAAATCACCACTATCCAGGGGCATATCAACGTAGGAAATCGAACGCATAAACCGGTAAAACAACGCATAGGCAGACCGTTTAAACCAGTTTTCCTTTCGCTTCTTCCGAACGGCATAGACGACATCGTAACCTTCCTGATATTTCTGATAAAAGTCTGTTAGCAGTTCAGGTGGGTCCTGTAAATCGCCATCGATAATAAATAGCGCTTCTGTAGCACAAGCCCTTGCGATACCCGCCGATAACGCAATCTGGTGCCCATAGTTACGAGACAGAAATACACATTGATACCGACCATCGGTCAGAGCCAGCTGCTGCATCTGTACAGCGGTATCATCACGACTCCCATCATCAATTAATACAACTTCAATAGTCAGGGGTGAATTCTCCATCACGGCATTCAGCCGCGCTATAAGACGTGGAAACGACTCGGTTTCGTTGTACAGTGGAGCAATAATTGAAATCTGAGGATTTGGCAAAACAATAGCTAGTGAGTCAGTGGCACAGTTGGCAAAAGTAAGCTTTTTTGACATTGAGGGGATAATCCTCACTAGTTTCTTAAGGAATGGTCATTCGCTGATTGCTAAAGTGACCGGATTTCTTGCCGCCTAAAGCGGCTAGTATATATATACTATAGTGGCCTGACACAATAGTCGGATCACTACTTCGGGACTATAGGTGTGGATTGGTTTCTAATAGCAGTTATCGAAGCCAATCTGTTGATTCATAGGTCGCTATTGGCTTCTCATTCTGTATATACAGCTTTAGAGGACTTGCCACTTCGCTGGTTTTTTAGTAAACTCAGCGTTTCTTCGATTGTCGTCTCGGGCAAAAAATTAATACGTTCGTCAATAATAAATTCCGGGCGGTTCTTTATCTCATCAAAAATCGAACTAATATATTCGCCCAGTACACCAATCGTTAGCATCTGAATTCCTCCAAAAAACATAATGACAATGAGCAAAGATGCCCATCCATGAACAAGTTGATTAGGTAGAAAAATAATATTATACACGACCCAAAGCAATAATACCATAGCTATTCCAACACTGATAACGCCCAGCGATGAAGCCATTCTGAGCGGCTTATGGCTGAAATAGAGTAGACTGGAGTGGGCGAACTTCAGCATTTTACCGAGCGTGTATTTGGTGCTTCCAGCAAAGCGTTCGGCCCGTTGATAATAGATGGGTTCTTGTTTGAAACCTACCCAACTTATCAGTCCCCGGATGTACTTATTGTGTTCGGATAATTGGTTGAACGCATTGATAATCTTCCGATCAATAAGTCTAAAATCACCCGTATCGGCCGGCAACGGCACTTCCGCTAAATAATTGATGATCCGGTAAAACGCTTTAGCGGTCAATTTTTTGAAAAAGGTTTCTCCTTCACGATTGCTGCGTACAGCGTAGACTACGTTACAAGCCTTATCCTTCCAAAGCTTCACCATGTCAGGAATCAGCTCAGGCGGGTCCTGCAAGTCAGCATCTATAATTATAGCCACCTCCCCTCTACAATTAGCGATACCCGCCGAAACAGCTGGCTGGTGTCCGAAATTTCGCGAAAACGAAAGAACAGAAACGTTGGAGTCATCGGCTGCCATCATTTTCAGGATGGGCAGCGTCGCATCGCGACTTCCATCATTAATGAATATTAATTCATATCGTGTAAAATGGGCCTGCATCACCTGCGTCAGCCGGGCATATGTCTCACTAAGAACCTGCTGTTCGTTGTAACAGGGAACAATAACGGAGACAAAAGAAGAGTACATCGGCATCTCGTTCATGGTGGTACAGTTTGCCTAAATAGCTTTAGAAGTGAGCAATTGCCTTAATTCGGCGTAAATTTTCCGGCCTACCGAACCGTAATATGCTGCTTAAGGTACTGGATAGCCGGACCAGATACGGGCGATAGTAGAATGCCTAACTGATAGGTGCCGGGATAGAGCGAGGTTTTTAATAACTGTGCTCTCAACACAGGCACTTTACGCCCCAGAAAAAATGACGTTGGATTGAAGAGTGTCGGAACGGGAAATAGGTAAGTTCGTTCAGGTGATTTGGCAATGAAGCAGGCGTTTGACAAGTGTTCAGGCACCTGCCATCCTTCCGTCTGAACCGAGAAATAATCAGGCTGCTCGTCAATAAGGAGATTAATTGAGGTAGTCGGTTGACCAACAGCCGGCTTCAGTAGATCCTGTTCATAAGGCGTATAAAAAGCACGGGGGTATTGGTAGAAGCCTATCGCAACGGCACTATCCATCCACCATTTTGCTGCGGGAGCGAACGGTGTTCCCAGGGTTGCCCCCAGGCCCACTCCATTGTGTTTTTGATTAAAGGAGAAAGCTTCAAACATTTGCTTCCGTTCGGCCACGCGGGTCCAACTCTGAAAATACATTGCACTCCAGACAATGAGCCCCAGACACAACCCTACCGTTATCCATTTTCGCTGGATGTCCCAACGGCTAAATTCACTCAATCCATTCAGATACAGCAGGATAGCTAATAGCGAAGAATACATTGTATAATTACTAATGAGCATTACCGAATACCCGAATCGGGGACGTAGAAAGGCGATAAGGACGGCATTTATCAATATAAATCCGTAAGCTCCAACCAGGAAATTACGTCGTACGGACCTTGCGTCTGGCTGAGTGCTCGCAGCGGGCCAAGGCAACAACATCCGTTTCAGCATCCACAGCAACACGCCGATTAAGCCAAAGCCAGCCAGTGTAGGAAGAATACTCCGTGGTAAGATGGGAGCAGAAGGGAAAAAGTCGAGCAGTGCGCCTGAAAACGTAAAAAATCCCAAAAACACCAGATGCGGGTGCTGTAGAAAAAACGATATACTGGTATCGTTGCCTTGTGAATTAGCGAAACCACGTACATACAAAACTATAATAACGACACCGATGCCTATCCAAACGATAGCTTCTTTAAACCGACGTTGCACCAGTAGCGTGCCGGCCCCACTTACCCAGCCAAACAGACCACTACTCATGGAAAAGGATGCCAGAATTTGTAAACCTAACGCTCCACTTAGCCGTCCCGTGCCAGGCTTGGCTAGCAAATAGGCTACTGCAAACAGTAAAGCAACAGTCGTTTGATGCTGAAAACTAGTTACTGCCGACAGCGTAATTAGGTAATACTGTGGATGTAGTAACAGGAGTACTACGGGCAAAAAAGCCACTAACGGTACTCGAATCGTTCTGAAGACACGGTATAAAATAAAGATTATCCCTACAAGCCATATGGATGCTATTAAAATCAACCAACGAAAATTGACGCTTCCCGTAAGAGCCTGCATACCAGCGGCTACTAATTTGGCAAATAGAATACGATGTTCATTATTAGGTTTAAGCAGCCATTCTAGCTTGGTCAATATAGATTCTGCGCGAAGAAACTTGACTTGAAAATAAATGAACGATTCCATATCGTCCATCCAGGGAATATCAGCCGCATACGCAAAAAGAAAGGCCCAAAAACAACTAATTGGCAGGAGAATTAAAATGGGCGCAATGCGCTGAAGCGACCTGGATTTGTACGTCATAACTACGGAAAGGATAGTAGCCAGACTTATTGAATGGCCATTTTCCAAAATAGGCTATCATCTCTCCGCTAATAATACATGTACAAATGGTAATTTGAATTAAAAATTGGAGCGATTCGTGTACAAATTTATAAAAAATTTACCCTTAATAGTTTACTAGTACATATACTTTATAAATCCATTTAATTTCCATTATAGCCTTAATCCGTATAAAAAAGGGCTAAAAATAAATCCAGATGTACCCGAGATTTTCATAAAGGAATATAATTCCAAGATTAGAGATGGGTGTCTCCATAGCATAGATGCTTGTTCATCTAGCGCTTGCTATCTTCAATTGCCGTAGGAACAGTTACGGTCTGGCGACTAAATCGAATAGGATTTTTGCCATCTAAAGGAGATAGAATACCTATACGGTAGTGGCCGGGCGCAACCGTTGGGTTAATAATTTCAGCCTGAATCGTCCTGATCGGGCGGTTCAGGTAATAATTAATAAACGTATAGGGCAGTTCGGAAGGAAAGAGATATGTTCGCTGGGCCGATTGAATCACAATAGCAGCTTTGTCAATCGGTTGGGGCAAGGCATTATAATTGGTTTCGGCTATATAGCTGTAGCCTCCACCCAATACGTTTATATGTAAACTGGTATCGGGCTTCATTTGCTGCGACAATACCAACTGAGATTCGTAAGGCGTATAATAAGCTTCAGGATACGCATAAATGCCTCGACGAATCGTCTCATTCATTGTCCGTTCGGCTAAAGCCAAAAAGGAACTTCCCCAACTTGGCCCAAGTCCAGTTTTATTATGTTTCTGGTTAAAGGCATACGTTAACATTTGGTGCTTCCGATAGGCAATTTTTGGAAGTTGGACAACATACCAATTGCTCCAGATCACCAGGCTAATCAATAGACCGAATCCCACCCACCGATTAAGCGTTAGTTCTGTTTGGCGTTCGCTCAGTATATTCAGATAAATCAGGATCACCAGTACTGCCGGATAAATCATATAGTTACTGATCAGCATAACCTCATAGCCAAAACGAGGCCGCAGAAAGGCGACAATTACCGCGTTGACCATTAGAAAGGCATAGCAACCCGTAAAAAAATAGCGCCGTTTCCAGAGTGCCCTGGTTGCCCGGTTTGACGATTCATAGGCGCCAATTCGCCGACCTAGCCTTGGTTCATTCATACGCCAGAGCAATCCTAGCATAGTCAGAATAATAACAAAACCGGCCAGTGTTGGTAATACACTTCGCCAAAGAATATCGGCCCTGGAAAAGAAATCGAACAGGCCGCCTGTGAATGTAAAGAAGCCCAGGAATACCAGATAAGGGTATTTCAGAAAAAAAGATACGCTACTTTCATTACCCTGGCCATCGGGGAAATCATGAAAATAAAATACAATGGTTCCTACGCCCAGCAGGAGCCAGATACCCAATCGAATCCACTGGCGTTGCAAGGCAAGCACTACTGCTCCCGCTACCCATCCAAACAGACCATTACTCATCGACAGCGATGTTAATACCTGCACGCCCAGTGCGGCCCCAAATCGATTTTGCTCATCACTAGCGAGTAAGTAAATCGTTACAAAGGACATCATAATGACCACCTGATGTTGCATGGCAGTAATGGCCCACATACTAGTGAGGTAGTATTGCGGCTGAAGCAGCAGAAAGACCACCGGAACAAATGCCAGTAACGGCAATTTCATCGACCGAAAAATGCGATAAAATAAAACCAGCAGGCCCAGCAAAAAGGCAAAAGCCGCAAAAATCAGCCAGCGATAGCTCACTATACCCGTCAGCTTATACATCGCCAGCGTGATTAATTTGCCCATCAAAATACGATGCTCATTGTTTGGACGGATCAGCCAATCAAGCTTTTCGCCAAGGGTAGGCGCATCGATATAGCCAATGATAAAGCTCAGAAACGCATCTATATCGTCGATCCAGGGCACATCGACTACATAGATCAGCAAAAGGACACAAAAGCAAAGGATGGGTATTGCTATCAGCACAGAAGCAAGCGTACGCAACCGGCTGGACATGAATCGTTGAGGATTGGCTATAGAAACTAACTTCATAAGATTACGGCACCGACTACTTGGGAGTCTCTGCCAGTATAATCGCCTTTTTATGAAAATAATCGGCCCAGCAACGATTCCAAAGGTATTTTGGGTCGCTGTGGATATCTTCCAAAAATAAGGAAACTGGGTAGTTGCTCAATGGTGCTATCGAACTAATTTGATTACCCGGTCTGGCGAGTTGGGCATATCGTTGTTCCATTTCATGATCATACTGGGCCGCCCGGCCACTCAACCAGTCGCCATATACAACCGGAATTACCGGCCCAACTACAGCCGAAGCAAGTGCCCAGACCAGTAAAACATACGCCAGCAATCGGGTATTTATTTGCCACTGATCAAGCTGCAATCGAGGACGCAAAAACGCTACCCAAAGGGTTAGATTATACATCCAGCTAAGCCAAAAGGTCAGATTTACGACGTTAATCAAGCGCGGAATTGGTGGAATACCAACGCCATAAAAGTGCAGGGAAATCAGCGCTAATACGGTGGCAAATCCATGCAGCATGCCAAGTAAGGGATGTACCCGCAAATAGGCAGGTAGCTTGTTAAGCTGGCTGCCAGAATATGAATTAATAAGTTGCCAGGCAAAGGGCAGGTACAATAATGACAGGGGCAACCAGGGCGTTCGAACAATTTGCTGGAGAGCATAAGGACCAGCATAGCGCAGTGAAGAAACCAGCGTTAGTGGAATATTACTGCTATTAGGATTGCCTCCCAGCCGAATGGCGTTACCTGGGGCCTTCATCAGGAAATAACACGATAAGCCTGCAACAGCCAGCAAGATCAACGTTGGTACAGCTATCTGCCGACGCAGGAGTAGATCGACAAATGCAATCAGGCCCAGTACCGACAACATCAGTACCATTGTCATTTCGCTCGATCCGATAATAGCTGCCACAAGCAAACTTTCGGCGACTAGGTAACCTGGTTGCAAGCCAAATCCTTGTCGTTGATGAGCCAGCATTGTAGCTAATAACAACAAAAATAACGCACTTGAGAGGCCATAACTGGCCAGACCCGTATACCAGTACAAATATTCGGGAATGCTGGCCAGTGTTGCCATGAAGCCAATAAACAGACCTGCTGCCAGAGCCGATTTTACACCGACTCCAGCTATCCGATAAAGCCATTGGCTAGACAATGCATAAAAGCTAGCTAACAGGATGGCCAGAAAAATAACGGGATATACTTTATACCCTCCATACCAGCCAATCACTAATGGATTTGTATGAACAATAAAATTGTGAAAGAATCGCCCTGTCCAGCCATCATAATACAACTGCTGTGCCTCCCAGAAGCCATATTTCATCGCCGTATTGGCAAAACAATAATCGTCGGTTGGAGATGGGTGATTAAACGTCGCCAGGGCAATTAAGGGTACGACTAATACACCGACAAAAGCAAGTAAAGCACCGGTAATGACACGCACTAAAGGCATGGATTCACGCATAATGACGAATTAAGTTGAGGTGGGTAAGGTGGCCTGCGTTTTAGTAAATCGGCTATTCAGAAAGGGGTAGGCCAGCACAGCCGCCAGAATGACAAGGGTACCTCCATAAAAGCCCAGGGTCATTCGTTCCGTATCGCCAAAAATCAATACGGCCAGTAAGATTCCATAAACCGGCTCCAGATTTACAGTTAATACGGCCATATACGGCGAGAACTTCCGCAATAACCCTACCCCTACCGTATAGGCATAAACCGTACAAACCAGCGATAACACTAGTAACCAGAGCCATTGCATGAGTGAATCAGGCACATACTGAATAACGTGATTTGCGTCGAATGGATCACCAGCCCGAACAAGAAGCCACAGAACAAAAGCACCTGCCGATGCCCCAATCATTTCGTAAAAAGAGATGACCAAGGCATTGTATCGCTGCGTAAATCGGCTGTTAATAATTGTAAACAACGACGACAACATAGCCGAAAATATAGCTACTGCTAAACCAACGACCTTATCGAATTCAAACCGAAAAATCAGGTAAAGACCAGCCATTACAACGGCCCCTAATATCACCTCAATAGTACGCACTCGTCGGCGCAGTACGAGCGGCTCCAGAACACTGGCCCAGAGCGAACTAGTCGCCATGCCCGCCAAACAGACCGAGACATTGGCCAATCGGGCAGCTAGAAAAAACATAACCCAGTGCAGCCCAATCAAACCGCCCGTTGCCAGTAGTCGCCAACGATCGGCCGGGGAAACCAGAAGACTCTGCCGACGCCCCAACAAGACAACACCCATACCTACCACAGCAAGCAGCGTCCGAAATAAAACAACCCCTGAAGCATCGAGCGGGGCTAATAACTTACCCAGAATGGCCGTAAAGCCCCATATCAGAACAATGAAATGGAGTTGGAGATAATCAGTAAAGGAAGGCTTATAAATCATAATGATGAATGATGAATGATGAATGATGAATGCCGTTGGATAGCTCATTCATCATTCATCATTCATCATTTATAATTCATTCATCATCGGGGTATTGTGTTATATAACAATACTCCTATGAGCGCAAAAATAGCATTTGGCAGCCAGACTGCCGCTATTGGGTTGAGGTTCCCAGACTCGGCAATGCCTTTCGCCAGCATAAAAAACAGCAGGTAAGTAAAGGCCAGAATGAACCCTAGCGCCACTTGCCAGCCCACGCCCCGGCGACTCTTACGGGCCGACATAATTACGCCAATAACCGTCAGAATGATAATAGCAAACGGGCGTGTATCGCGACTGTACTTCTCAATCTGGTATATTTCAATGCCATCGGAGCCGCGACTTTGCAATAATTCAATTCGCTTGTTGAGTTCAGGTCGGGTGAGGGTTTCGTACAGGTTAAAGTTTGAACTGAAATCGTCGGGTTTCAAATTCAGCGTAGTGTCAATGCGAGCACCAGGAGTTAATGTTTCGTGCAGGCCGTTTATTGCACGAATTTTATAATCGACAACAGACCATTTTTTCTTTTTGTCATCCCACTCAATGCGGTCGGCAGTGAGTTTCTGTTTAAGCTGGTTTCCATCTACCTGCTCCAATGTGAACTTGTAACCTGTATTAGTCAGGTTATTATAACTCTCCAGATAGGCATAGGTATTAGGCGCAATTTTCAAGTGCACGTTGCGACCAGAGTACGTAAAGGAATCATTTATGTACTTTATCTCGAACGCAATCCTGGTTTTGTTGGCTTTTGGAATCACGTAGTTAACCATAAAATACGTGGCTACAGCCAGTACTGATGCACCAAGCACATAAGGAAATAGTAGGCGCATGAAACTAACCCCAGTACTCAGAATAGCAATAATTTCGGTCCGGGCAGCCAGCCGGGATGTAAGGAATACCGTAGCAATAAAGACCATCAGGGGACTGATGTAATTGGCCCAGTACGGAACAAAATTGAGGTAATAATCGAATAGAATTTCGTTGCCGGGTGCATGGGTCTTATGAAAGTTATCCACCTTTTCGGTGTAGTCGATCATAACAACCACTAGCACAATGACCATCACCACGAAGATGTAGGTCTGAAGAAAACGTTTGAGTATATAAGCGTCTAAGAGTTTCATATAGAAAGAGTGGTAAGTAATAAGTTGCCACTTATTTACCACCTATTGAGTTCACTAATAAATTTTTAGCGACTTCGTAGCTAACAAATACGGTACGGCCCGTAGCAGTCTGGACCAGTACCGATTTATCGAAGGCGTTCACTTCATTAACCGTTACAGTGCAGCCAAGCGTCAAATTTGAGTGATCGAGGTGTTTCAGAAATTCAGGAGAGTGCTCAAGTACAGCCATCAGACAAACGTCTTCTCCCATGGCCACCTCCGATAGTTTTCGATAACCCATTTCGGGCATTTGACCGGCAGGTGTAGGAATTGGATCACCGTGTGGATCAAACTGGGGGCAGCCTAAATACGTATCTAAACGTGCCACTAAATCTTCTGACCGAATGTGTTCTAATTCTTCCGCAATTTCATGGACTTCATCCCAGCCAAAGCCGAGCTTCTGGACCAGAAAAACTTCCCAAAGCCGATGCCGTCTGATCACTTGAAGTGCTAGTCGTTCGCCCTCTTCCGTTAATCGAACACCCTGGTATTTTTTATAATGAATCAGCTGTTTATCAGCCAGTTTACGAAGCATATCTGTCACCGAAGCCGCCTTCGTTGATGTCATCTCCGCCAATGCATTCGTACTGACTTCCCCTTGCTTACGATTGGCAAGTGAATAGATCATCTTCAGGTAATTTTCTTCGGTGAACGATTGCATAGACTACGACTACTTATTCAGAACGGCAAACGAAATCAAAACAGTTTACCCACAAAGGTAGTTTTTATGTTAAACTTTCTAAAAATTTAGACTAGTCTAAATTTTTATTTCAATAATACTTATCTTTGTTGCGTTATGGGTCTACTCAACGGTCCAAACAACCATAACCTTGCTTACTAGATGGAGGCAACCAATACACAAACGAAAAACTGGCGGCAGGAGTCTAACGAAAACTCATTAGCCGATGTACATAGCTCTGTTCATGTACCAATAGGTGCAGGTTTTTTCAAAACATTACGTGCCTACGCAGGCCCCGGTCTGATGGTGGCGGTAGGGTACATGGACCCTGGCAACTGGGCAACGGATATTGCCGGGGGAGCTCGTTATGGCTATCGGCTGTTATCAGTCGTGCTGATTTCCAATCTGTTTGCCATCCTGCTCCAGCACCTTGCTCTGAAATTAGGCATTGCTACAGGTCGGGATCTCGCCCAGGCTTGCCGCGATCATTTCAGTCGTCCGGTAGGTGTTGGCTTATGGTTACTGGCCGAAATTGCCATTGCAGCCTGTGATCTGGCCGAAGTCATTGGGTCGGCTATTGCTCTCAATTTACTGTTTGGACTTCCACTCACCATTGGCGTTCTCATTACGTCTATGGATGTGTTATTGCTGCTGTATTTGCAGAATAAGGGATTTCAACTGCTCGAACGAATCGTTGCCAGCCTGATCTTTTTGATCGTTGGTTGTTTCGGATATGAATTGCTGGTTTCGCAGCCCAACATTGGCGATGTCGTTTCAGGGCTGGTGCCGCGTACGGATGTTATAACCAATCCGGGAATGCTCTACATTGCCATTGGGATTCTGGGGGCTACGGTTATGCCACACAATCTTTACCTGCATTCAAGCATTGTGCAAACCCGCGATTTCGGCCGCACGGATGTAGGCCGAAAGTCGGCGATTAAATTCGCCACAATCGACTCGACAGTCTCGTTGTTTCTGGCTTTTTTCATTAATGCCGCCATCCTGATTTTATCGGCAGCCGCGTTTCACTTCTCGGGTAACCAACAAGTTGCCGACATCACCGACGCGCATCGACTCCTCGACCCAATTCTTGGGGTTAAGCTGGCTGGTATATTGTTTGCCGTTGCTCTACTAGCTTCGGGCCAAAACTCGACATTGACAGGTACACTGGCGGGTCAGATTGTGATGGAGGGATTCCTCAATTTACGAATAAAGCCCTGGTTACGTCGGTTAGTTACGCGTTTAGTAGCCATTGTTCCGGCGCTGGTGGTCACGGTTCTTTACGGTGAACATGGCACCAGTGAATTGCTTGTATTCAGTCAGGTTATCCTTTCCCTTCAACTTAGCTTTGCCGTGGTGCCTTTAGTGCAATTTACCAATGACAAAGAGAAGATGGGCCGTTTCGTTAATCCGGTTTGGCTAAAAACGCTATCCTGGGCGGTAGCTGCCCTGATCATGGGCCTGAATGGGTATTTGCTTTGGGATACAATTGCCTAATAGGCGAGTAATTATAACAGATTAAGCAGGTTTTTGCACTAATTTATAAACCTGATGTCGATGCGACTGGCTCTGTTGATTACCAAACGTTGTGACAGAAATGTAGAGAGCACTGGTCGGGTTACGCGAAGAGCTGATTAAGCGCACCTCATTTTTTGCACCGTCGAATTCAATAACCCGCGTCCAGGTTTTACCGGAATCTTTGGTACACATCAACAAACTTTTGGCATCGTCAGCAAGGCAGCTGTAGGAGGCCGCCCATAGTTCATGCCCGGCTCCAGCTTGTCGGGTAACCATATTCATAACGGGGCTTCTGCGATAGGGATCGGGCAAGACTAATTTTTTAAATTGGTGACCATCCACCGTCCTGACAATAAAGTTTGTACCGCCTAAATAATCACTGCCAAATAGAACAGCTTCGTTCGTTTCAGCCATCGCGGTATATCCTCCCGTCTGATAATGATATTTATTGATTAACCGCCAGCCATCTCTTTGGCGACCCGCCTGTGTATTGAAATTGGTCAGGAGCATATTCATCCAAACCTGTTTTTTATTGTCGCCGTCAGTCAATAAAACGGCGTTTAAGCGGACACAATATTTAACCAGGTGGATATGCTTATTTACCCCCTGCTGTTGCAAAAAATCAGACACAGTCCAGGTAATTCCCCCATCGAAAGAGTAATATAGAAAGGCTAAATTCTGCCACGTCTTTCCATGCCAGATGGAGCCATATTCGCCAATCATCAGCGTATGATCTGGCAGTTCTGTCATTCCATTATTGAACAAAAAATAGCTGATGGGCGTAGAGAGTTGCAATACAGCGGTAAACGACTTGCCCTGATTCTCACTTCGATAAATAGTCCCATTGGAACAGATAAATAATACGTTTCGCTGACTACCAAATAAGGAGGTAATTGGCTGCGTAAATTCATAAACAAGCACAGCCGACTGGCTTTGGTCTTCGCTACAATACAGGCCATTCAGATGAGAATAACGGCATCCCCAAAGCATTCCGTCAGGCGTTTGAAAACAAAATTTCCAATCGATAACAACGGGTTGAAAACACAGCCCATCTTCTGTTAAAAAGGACGTACTGATAGCATCTTCACTCGAATAATTTTCTTCATCTGTAAGTGATAGATATGGGCCAGGCAAGAATTTAACATACTGGCTTCCATACTGATAGAACCGAAGTCGGTGACTAATTTCCCACACTACAAACGAAATAAGTTCTCTTAATTTGCCAACTCGATGAATATCGAGTATAAAACTCCAGAAGAGCTTTAGGGCATTGGGACCCGGCTGCCTAAGCAATGAGAAGTATTTAGAAGAAACGTCCATGTTTGGGTAGAAAGGGATTCAGATATGTATAAGTGGAGGGGCAAAAAGGTGAGTCGGAGCAGGTAAAAAAATATTGATAAATTTTCTGACTTACCTTTTTATTATATTCCCTATTCATCATTGATTGGCTGGCAGATAAATAGATAAACTATCGGGCTTTATCTTCGTCCATTCAATCACCTTATGTCGACCCGACCATTACCCATTTACTCAACAGACCAGGATTTTTACGACGCCTTGAGCCGTCGCGATGAGCGAGCGTATCAATATCTGTATGCAGAATCATTTCCGTCCTTTCGCCACTGGGTATTGAGCAATAGTGGCACAGAGATGGACGCCGAAGATGCTTTTCAGAAGGGATTGCTCAATTTTCTACTCAACATCGAAACAGGTAAGTATCAGCTTCAGGAGGGTACCCGCATCACGACGGTCGTCTTTGAGTACTGTAAATATGTGTGGCTGACCGAATTGAAGTCGGCACGGTTCCGCACCCGCGCAGCTATGCCCGATGTCATCGAAACCCCTGATACTACCGACGTGGTGAAAGATCTGGAACGAATGGAAGTGGTGAACGCAGTTCGGCAATCGCTACAACAACTTAAAGGCGAATGCCGCAAACTACTCGAGTGGTTTTATGTCGAGGAAGTTTCATTGCGTGAAATTGCCGAACGACTTAATATGAAAGAGACCTCGGTTAAATCGAAACGATATGACTGTGCCGAAAAACTGAAATCATTTTATCAGAAAACGGCTAATCAGCAAGGATTATGAACCTATCGGAAGAACAGTACGAAGTTATTGAAGCCTACCTCACCAATGAACTGTCGGTAGCAGACCAGGCTCTGTTTGAGAGCGATATGCTGGCCGATGCTGAACTTCGGGCGGAGGTGGACCGCCAGCGTGACATCCGGCTGGGTTTACGGGCGTTGGGTATCGAACGAGCACTGGAGCGGGCGAAGTTGCAGTATAAGACCACAGGAGCAACAAGCGAGGAAATCCCGGATACGAAGGCCATTATTCAGCCGTTACTCAACTGGCGTTATTGGACTGCGGCCGCTTCGGTAATTTTGGTACTTGCCCTTGGCTATTATACCTATCAGCAAACCAACGATCGGCAAGCGGACATAGCCTACACGGAAACGTCCACTCCCGACGAACTGATGAAAGACTTTCCATCAGGCACGTTTTCGCCGAACGTTCACACCCAGTTGCTGGATGCGCTGGCGAAGTACAAATCGGGGAAATATGATCAGGTTATCGCCCAGCTAACCACACTCCCCGCCGACAAGCAGACAATCCACTACAAAAATTATTTTCTGGGCTTAAGCTATCTCGCCAATAAGCAACCCACAGAAGCGATACCGTTACTGAGTAAAGCCCTAACAGCTCCCTCTACCAAAATCCGGCAAAAATCCGAATGGTTTCTGTCACTTGCTTATGTAAAGAATGATCAAAAAGAAAAGGCCCTGCCTATCCTGAAAACCATCAGTACCGACAAGGCCAATCCTTTCCAATCGTTGGCTAAACAGGTATTACAAAAAATCGAGTAACACCGGCTTATTGGTTATAGAGCGTTTCTACCTCACTAGCCGACAACATCCGTTTGTATATTCTGATATCATCGATAGCGCCCTTGAAATACTGCGGCAGATCCTGTGACTGAGCCCCAAACTTCAAATCTCCTCCGGGACATTTATCTATAGTTGTTGCGGGTAAATCGTCCTTTTGGTACAGTAATGCTTTATCGAAATACATACGAGCAGATCGACCACTATAGGTCATGACAATATGGTGCCACTGAGTTAAGTCAGGTGCGCTGGTAAAAGTAAATGTCTGCCAACCCTGCCCTTGCTCGCAGTTACTAGTCTGCTTGATATCGGTGTTAATTGTGATTCCCGAACCGCCATCGGCTGGTTTGATTAGCGAACTGTACATCTCCGAGGTTCCATCGCTGAACAGGGATTTATTATAAATCTGCATGCGACCAGCTACGACCGTGGGTTTAATCCAAATGCTAATGGACAGGGCATCGGGGTTTAAGCTGCTATTATCGGGCATGTAGAAATAATCGTTCACACCATCTAACAGAATAGCCGCATTGGCTTTGCCGTTACGGTCAGAGATAAAGATGGGATTATCTACTACCTTAACATGGTTGTTATACCCGCTGATATCTAGTAGCGACTGATCGGTGAACGATACCGAGGCAATTAAATCCTGCGCAACGGCATCAAGCAATGTCGTAAACTTCATGATGTCTCCGTAAACTGGAGGGCCCACCGACGGTTTGGCATAGGCACGATAATAATAGGTTTTATTCGGCGTCAGGTTACTCAAATTGACCACAACATTAGCACCCAGTGCTGGACTGGCTACCGTCGTTACCATGGAGTTAGTGAGGTCCGGTATACTACTGCTAGACGAGTAACAGATACCATACTCGACGGCGGCCGGACTGCCCGGACTCGTTACAACAAAGTTGATAGCAGCTGTTGTCGTACCAATCGAAGCCGTACCGTTAACAGCAACAACTGGGTTTTGCCCAGTCCGGAAGAGTTGAACCTCGCTGTAGCCAGGCGTACTAACCGATGAATTAACGGCAAAACTACGTGCGTAATAAAGCGTATTGGGCAAGAGGGTTGTAAGCGACAAGGAAACGGGATTATTAATAGCTAAAGCCGTCGTTTTATCAAGTACATTATCCTTACCGATTTCCGGTATAGCATTGGTTGCCGAGTAACAGATACCATAGCGGATAATGGTCGCATTACCCGTAGAGGTCAATGTCATGCGTAACGTTGCCGACGTTGTTGTTACGTCGGTTGCTGGCTGCAATGTTACAGTTGGCAGCACTGCATCATTCACCGAAATTACTTGCTGAAGTATGGTCTCATTATCACAGGAATTCGTCAATGTAGCTTTGGCGATGTAGGTACCAGAGGTTGGATACGTATAGCTAACCGTTAATCCGGTGGTAACTGTAGTACTTGAATTGCCAAAATCCCAGTTTACCTGATCGATGGTTCCGCTGCTGCCACTGATTGAAAAATCGACCTTCCGTTGCTGAGGTTGCGCAACAAGAGTACCGACTGGTTTTACACATTCTCGCTGCGATTTGCGCGTGGGAATTTCCCAGTTACCGCAACTCAATAGCAGCAATCCGCTACTACAGACTAAAAGAAAGCCAACTATATAAATTAATAAACGATTCATGGGTACATAAACGATTGCATGGGGTGAATAGAAAAGTCAAAATGTGTGGCTAATAGCCAGCCCCCATGATTGCGATGAAGGTTTCCACTGTAGCGCATGGGTACGCGGCTTTGGTTTGTGCATCAGCAAGTATAACTCGGTGACGGTAGCTACGGCAGCAACACCCAGGCAGGCTTTGAACAACCCGTTTTTCTTTTGGGCTGCTTCAGCGGCTGTATAGGCTTCATCATACTGATGATACATATCTTTACTGATTATTCCACTACCGGTTGGATCGGCAGTTTGGCTAATCTGACTCAGCGCGCCCAGTTTCGACTGGTAGTCATTTCGCAAGTTTATTGCATAGAGTCCGGCCCCTAGTGCAACTGCAACTGCGGCTACTTTCAGCCCAATAAGTTTAGGGGGACGTTGAACATAAACGGGTACTTTCGGTTTTAGATTTTCTTCACAGTTTCGAATCTGTAGCATCAGCGTTTCCTGCTTTGCGGTATAGTTAAGGGCCTCGATATAGCGTGCTTTAGCGTCAGCATATTTTTGCAGACTATACAACTGGTTCCCCTCTCGCTCGTAGTAATCGGCTAGTTGCATCTTTGTCAGCGCATCATCGGGATTTAGATTCAATAACTGGCTCAATAGCCCGACAGTCTCCGACCCTTTATTCTGCAGTATAGCCTCATCGACCTGCTGACGTAATTTCATCCCAGTCGTACACTCCTCAATTTGTTCTTTCGCATAGGCATCATCCTCAAAACCAGGCACTTCCAGGCAATTCTGATATTGTCGTCGGGCTTCGAAATACTTGCCTTCCTTAAAAAAATCGTCAGCTCGTTTTTTGTACCGATCATATTCATCATCGACACTAACAGCGATTATAGTAGGGCGACCTACAGCCCGAAAAGCAGGTAGTAACGCAAATGATAGGAACAGAAACAGGATGAAATGGCGTAGAGAGTTAAGCATCATAACTAGAGTTACAGATTGATACACTGTTTAATTTTCCGCCTGACTTCATCCGTATCATTCAGCGCCTGCGCTACCTGGTACCAGGCTTTTGCTCCCTCAAACTCGTCGGTAGCAAAGATTTTATTGGCTTTGTTCACGTATAGTGTGTAAGCTCCATCAGCTTTAGCCGTGCTCAGTTCCTGTTCTTTGGCCAGTTCCCGAGCCTTGCTAAACGCTGCTATAGCTTTTGCTTTATTGTTCCCGTTGGCGATAGCTTTTATGCCTTCCTCAATTAGCTCGTCGTACGTATTCTGTTGCTCTTGCTTTTCTTTCAGGCGTTTTTCCTTACTATCCTCTTCCGATTCAATCGCCGTTGGTTTGTCTGTTTCAGGTGTTACAAGCGCGGTTTTAGGCTGATCTGGCGTAGGAATAACAGGGATTTTTTGCTGATTATTCTGGTGGACCTTACCGAGCGTCGAATCGATTCGCTGGTCAAGAGTTGCCTTCGATTCGCTGGGAACGGATTTAATACGATTATCCTCTGTAGGATTTGGCGATAAAGACTTCTCATTTTCATGAGGAATAACATTTATCGCCAATGTACTATCCTGACGATGGTTGTCATTGGTTGCAACTGTACCATTCAACTTAGCATACAACACAAGCCCGCTCAAAACCAGGGCCACCGGAGCAACGATCTTCCAGGGGAAAGTCCGGCTTATTGAACTGTTTATCGCTTGTTGTTCAGTTGGTATTGATACCGGTTGACTCTTGGGCAGTACGTCCGTTTGGGCATCAGGAGGTAGATCCGATTCAACGAATGAAGCCAAAACGGGCGTTATTTTTGCACCTGTAGGTATCGGAGTGGGTGGTGCTATATAAACATCTGTCCTTTCTTCTTCATAGACATCGGTCAGTTCCGATTCAACTACGAACGGCCTTGGGCGAAGTTGCTCGATGCACAAGGCCAAACCCTGAATAGCTGTTTCTTCTGCTGGATTGAGTCTCAGCACTTGCTCGTACTGACTTTTGGCCTGGTCAAACTGCTGCTGTATCCGTAAGCTATCAGCTTTGGCGAGCAGATCGGTAAGCCGCTGCTGCATGATTTCCGTACATTGAGCAAGGCCGTTCCGGGCTTCGATATGCTGTTCCCGCTTAGCCAGTACTTGCTCAAACACATCGATAGCCTGCTGGTATTCACCATGCTCAAGCAGTGAATTGGCCTGGGCCATCAACTGCGGAATTTGGTCCAGTAAATCCAGCAATTCGTCTTCCTTACGAACACGCTCGTGAATGTCGCGAACCAGACATCGGCGAATCATTAGCCCGTACGGTTCGGCTATCTGATTCAGGCGAGCCGGTAAGTCGACCGATATAATTTTCTTCTCGATTTCCCGGCGCACCGACTGTTCACTACTATTTCGTAAGTCGGCCCGAAAAGGCTTTTCGCCCGTTATCATTTCATACAGAATGACGCCAAATGCCCATAAGTCGAGGTTGAAGCTGACTCGACTGCCTTCAATCTGTTCCGGGGCTTTGTAAGACGGCGTACCCCGACCGTCGCTCAGGTCGAAATCAGAGCTATCGAGTTCGTCATCACTGACTAATTTACTAAGCCCGAAATCGGCAATCTTAGGAATGAAACGTCCGGCATTATCCCGAGAGATTAGGATGTTAGCGGGTTTAAAATCGCGGTGAACAATGCGATGTTGATGCAAGTGCTGGAGGCCAACCAAGATGCCTCGCGTAATATCATAAATTTGAGGAGGTGTCAGCGCTACACGCCGAAGTAAGTCAGCCAGATTACCATCCGGGTAGTATTTCATGATGGCGAAATCACTAATACTAGTATCCGTTTCCAGTCGATGGCAGGCATCATAGCGGGCAATATTAGTCTGACGGGGAACTCGCTGAGCCAATTCAACTTCGGCCTTCAGCGACTTGGCGTCACTCCCCTTAAATTCACTGATTTTTATGGCTACCCATTCCGTTTCGAGCTGATCCTCAACCTTTATAACCCGGCCATACGTACCAATCCCTAACAGAGCAGTCTCATCGTTAGGGCGGATCGGATACCGTTTTTTAAAGTCAAGAAACGTAGTAAACGTCTGATTCATAGCATTGGGTTAGGGAGCACAGTCTGGCTTATTCAAAGATACGCCAAAGGTAGATTATCCGAAAATCGCCCATAAAAAACTGGCGTTTGCTTTCCTCGGGTTCGCTGTCTGACCAAAGGAGATACATATTGATGTAACTCCCGTATCGTTACAATTCCATTGCCGTCGAGATCCCCCTGCCCGCTCAACCCTTTGAGCAAAAAGTAGGTGAAAGCTCCCCCGGCTAAGCGTCGATCTTCAACCGCATACTGCGTCGACCGGCTGGCCAGCAGCATAGCCACGTTGCTTCCATCGCGTACACTCTTCGTTAGCGTACGTCGGCTGGCTTGCTGACGAGTTATTCCGCCCGACAGGCAGGCATCGGCGATGCATAATTTTGTCAGGGCGTTTGACTCACGAAAAGCCGCTTTAATAGCGCTGTATGTTAACATCCTGGCAGGATTGCCTGGTCGCGCATCGTATGGAACAAAACTATCGGGCAATCCATGACCCGAAAAGTAAAGGATAATCCGGTCGTTTGTACCAGCCTGTTGGAAAAGTGTTAACGCCTGTTGAATCGTAGCCTGCGTAGCCTGTCGATTGGTCAGCAGTCGAATGTGCGATGGGGGTACACTTCCTCCCGATTTGCTTTGTAAAAAGGCAACCACCTGCCGGGCATCCCGATCGGCAAACCGCAAATCGCCGGTTGAATAGGAAAGAGCCTGATAATCGGCAATGCCTACGACAACTGCGTACGTTTGCCCAGTTACTGACGGAGGCTGGCAACCAAACAACATTCCTAAACCAATCAGCAACGAAGTCAGCATAGTTTTAGAAGGTATTAACTGACCGAACGGATTCGGTTTGCGTTACGTGACTGATGCCAATTAAATAGCCCGAATAATTGTCTTTTGTATGCCCATCGCATAAAGCTTGTAGCGACCTCACTTTAGCCTGATCCGGCATATCACCCGCCAGCAATGTAGCCAGTATATAGTCGTCGATTTTTTCCAGTACACCATCCGTACACATAAAAAAGTAATCGCCCTCCCGAATATCAGTTAATAGCGTAACGTCTGGCGTAGAACGCGTTGCATAGCCATCCCTATCGGCAGCACTAATAACCACCGCACGACTCAGCCGATTACGCCAGGGGTGTGTAAGTGCCTGAACAGCCGTAATAATTCCGGACTCAACCATGTCGTTCACCTGAAGATGATCCTGAGTCTGAAAAATGATTTTTCCCGCCCGTATCTGATACACCCGGCTATCGCCAATGTGTGCTACGGTTGCCCCTTTCTCATGTAGTTGCAGTAAAGCCAGGGTTGAACCCATCCGGCTAATTAGCGGATGCTGTTTCAGATATGTAGTGTATGCTTCATAAGTCAGATCAAGGGCCGACTGTATATGTACTACATCGAAAATGGGGTTATTCATTGAGGCTGCGTAACCAACCACCGCATTGCAAAGTAACTGACTGGCAACCTCTCCCTTATCAGCCCCTCCC
Source organism: Spirosoma arboris (assembly GCF_009754945.1). Lineage (GTDB taxonomy): Bacteria > Bacteroidota > Bacteroidia > Cytophagales > Spirosomataceae > Spirosoma > Spirosoma arboris. The sequence continues at coordinate 382,577 of NZ_WPIN01000001.1, read as the reverse complement.
ATGCCGTCGCAAACAATAAAAAGCTGCACTTGCTCGGTGGCCATTGTCACGGCTGGGTACAACGCATCCTGATTGATAGTCCGTTGACCAATATGCGAAAATGCAATAGGTAAAGCTGGCTGAATCTGCATGGTTTACTGAGTTCGGTCGGGATTGAAATCCAGCTCAATTTTGTAAGTATCGAGCATTGCTGCCGGGATAGAAAAGTGCGTTAACCGAAAGCGATCTACTCCGCCCAGCGTGATAATACCCTCGTTGTCAACGTCGACAATTTCGGTTTTCTGCAAAGATGTGCCATTTAGCTGCGTACCATTCAGACTAGACTGAACAGAATGCATAGCCAGGTCAACTGTGCCATCCTGAAGTTGGTAGCGCAGTTGACCCGTCCATTTGTCAAAGACAACAGTCAGGGTACAATGTCGGCGGCTGATGAAACACCGACCGTTATGAACAAACCGAGCCACCTGAACGGTACAGGTATCGGAGGTACCAATAACGTTATCACCGAATTGCAATGGGTACTGTGTTTCGGGGCTGCCCAGATAGGTCAATTGCCCAAACAAGGGAAGCCCCTGTACGATAGTTTCGTCGTAATGAAATGGCTTTTGCAGGATATTAACGGCTCCACAACCCACATGCGAACACGTGATCGATCCCCGTTCGGTATCGGCAGCACGAACCATAATGCGCCGACCACACTGTTGGCAACTGATAAGTGTTGTTTTAAATCCACTCATACTCCCTATTCGTCCATGTCCTGAACATCGCCATCATTGACATAGGTATCATCGTATTCGTACGAATCAACTGCGTGGCTATGATTGGTATGTGTGAGTTCATCTACCGTTTCATCTTCGTATGATGTTGCCAACATAGCCGATGTCGGTGCATCTGGTTCAAGGATCGAATCGACCACTTCCTGCGACATGCTCGCTTCCAGACCCTGGCTAAACTGATCGTTACTTAACACAAATGGCTCATCAAGTTTTTCCATTTCCACTAATTCCCTGGTCAGCGAATCATAGCGAAACAACGTATCCAGGCCATCGTCGCCACTGGCATCGACTACGCGGTACATATAGCCGTCTGCCCCTTCCATAACCAGAGTGTCGATAACGCCGTCTTGATCAAAATCGAGGCCCATGACGCGCTGCCCATTCAGGTAGCCTTCAATAACTGTAGGCTCCGCGGTTACTTCCGACTGCGGTGTACTGCCAGAAGCTTGAGCAGTCGGTTGCGCATAGAGCTTAACGGGCAGGTGCTCGCCAGTAATCATTTCTGTATAATCCTGCCGTTGCGCCAACGACAGACTCTGCCACTCCTCTTTCTCAAATGTATTGTACCAGTGTCCATGCCAGCTAAACACGCCCCCCATACCAACTTCAGCGCGGGCGGTTGCAAATGCCTGCTGAAACGTCATGCTATCAGTCGTTTTCCCAGCTACGTCAACATCGTCGGGCAGCATTGCGGGGGCTGGTTCGTCAGTTGCAATTGGCTCATCTACTGGCGTATGATCTTTCAGCCCTACAATCTTTTGACTGATAGCCCATGCCGATCCACCCAATAACAGGGTAACAGCCGAAATACCCAGCATTTTCGTTGTATTCAGACTTGATTTAGTGGGGCTAGAAGCGGAAGAATCCATCGTATATGAATCGGTATGCAAGTCTGTTTGATTAGGAAGTTGCGTCATGGTGACTACAGGATAAACCGTGAAGGACGTCAGTTAATAGGAGTCGACAGAAAAAGGTAAGTCAGAAATAGCGAGTTTTTTACTGAACCCAAATCGCCTGACAACGACGACAGGTTTTTTGCTGAGCAAGTAGCTCCCATTCGCGCATTCCAAATGGATCACGGCAGACAGGATTGGGGCAACGATAGCGTTCACGGTACTCTTTATCAATGACTTCCAGCTTCTCGTCGGTTGATAACAAGTTGGAGCACAACGTGGGCACTAACACACTTAACCCCGCTCCCGACAGGATTTGAAGCATCGGTAACGCAGCTCCCCCGGTCGATACAATGGCACTTACACTCACAATGGATGAGAGAATAACGCTACCCGTTCGAATCATTTTTTCGCGATTCCGACAATCCCGACGCAGCTTCGGATACTGCTCATAAACCTGTTGCAGATCGGCAAATGGGCCTGTAAAATCCAACGGATTAGGTCCTGATCTAGGCAGCAGCTGAGCTATTTCCGCGGATTGAACTGGGGTTATAGATCTAGTTGGTTCAGCCTTCAGTAAATCAAGAAGTTCATCAATAACAAACGTTGTATCAGCCAGTTGAAGCGTATCCTGCTTATCAACAACTTTACGTGTGATCCGCCTATTATTAACAAACGAACCATTTTTACTGGCCAGATCTTCGAAGACAAAGCAAGTAGGCGTGCACTGAATCAATCGGGCATGTTGCCCGCTTACTTTCCCATTAGCGACAACAATTGAGTTCGTCGCTGCCCGGCCAATCGTATAGGTAGGCAGTCGACTTAAGTCGTCGATCAGTTTTTCGAATTGGTCGTCATTAGTGGATACGATCATGAAAGGCGCGGACTATAAATGGGTTTAGTTGAGCAATTTACCAAGCAGAATAAGCCTAACCTATATGGCTTCATAGATTTCCTGGCAATACATTTATCCAAAGGTTATTCTTATATCATTACGGCTAATTTTCCATTTGTTTATCATCTTCCAGGGAGGATTTTGTCCCCGAATCAGGTTCATAGCGAGCTACCCCAGTTCTGAATTTCTGACGAATTCGTTCTCGAAGGCGCGCAGGAGCCAACACGGTCATACCATCGCCAAAGCTCAAAATCTCGCGCTCCAGTTCAAAATTTAACTGAACAGACAACTCGATGATAATGCCCTCAGGACCTCGTTCAACTAGCTGTTGCGAGGGATGTAACGGCTTGGTTTCAACATAAGGCGCATGTTCGGCAGTTACCTGGATAAGTACTCGGCAGGGCCTCAACGTTCGGCTAACCGTTACGCCAATAACATGTTGATAGTAAGCATCCGGGGCCATGTCTGCATTGTGCCGGTACTCAATTTCGTCAGCGGTTTCAATCGCCAGGATACGATCCAGCGCCAGATGATACACGTCGGACTGATTCCCTCGAACCCCTACGGCAAACCAGCGATTCTTGAATTCTTTCAGCCACCAGACATGAAACCAGAATCGATTCGGCTGTTGGGCTTTAAAAGACTGATACGTAATGGCAACCGCTTTTTTCTGAACGATTGCCTGATAGAGTACGTCCAGAAATGAAAGCCCTTTCAGGTTGTCATTTTTATCAAAATCAATAATCGTTCGCTGGTTCGTTGTGACCGAATAAATATGCGCTTCGAGTTTCTGCACAACACCACTTAGTTGCTCAAAATGCGAAAAGCCTTTAAACTGTTTCAACACCTCGACAGCTTCACTCATCCGACCTAAATCCTGCCCCGTCAGTGGAATCTGTGTAATGCTGTAAGTAGGGTCGGCATACGCGTAATATTTCTTGTCAATCACCACGATAGGTGCGTTATAACCCAGTTTATCACTCCGCATCATCTGCAAATCGGCCTGAATCGTTCGGCGACTAATGCCTTTATCCATGCCTTCATAGTCGTATAGTGTTTCTGATACGGCTTCGATGAGCGCATCGAGCGTCCATTGCCGATACCTGTTAGTCAGGCAGTTATCAATAGCTCGGTAGCGAATGAGCGCATTTCGGTTGGCAGGCATCGGAGCAGGATTGATTACTTCAGTTGAGGGCGTAGCTAAAACTTTTTTCAAAAAAAGTGAAAATTTTTCTAACTACGCAAAAAGACTGCGCAGATGACCTAAACCTTTGTATCGTCAAGTTCATAAAAACACCGACGATCATGAAATTCAACATCTTCACCAACGCTGCACAAAAAACCATCAACCACGAGGGAGCCAAAGCCTACACGCTGACGCCTGAGATGGAGTTGTACTCCGCCGTGGTTACGACGATGCTGAACGACTCGTACTACGAGAAAACGGATCAGCGGTTATTACGAATTCAAACCCTTGTTGGTCAGGCTAATCCAGTCTTTGTAGCAAAACTGGCCGTGTATGTCCGGGAGCAAATGTACCTTCGGTCGGCACCAGTTGTATTACTTGGCGAGTTGGCCAAAGTACATAACGGCGACGATTTAGTTGGGAAAGCCGTTGGGCGGGCCGTACAGCGTCCTGACGAAATCACGGAATTGCTGGCGTATTATCAACTCACGAACCAGCGTACCGGAGCCAAAAAGCTCAACCGCATTTCGAAACAGATGCAGAAAGGGTTGGCAACGGCTTTCAATAAATTCGATGAGTACCAGTTCGCCAAATACGAGCGCAATACGGCTGTTAAGCTTCGAGACGCGTTGTTTCTGGTTCACCCAAAAGCAAAGGCCGACACGCAACAGGCAGTTTTCAATAAGATTGTTGCTGGTACGTTGCGTACGCCTTATACCTGGGAAACCGAATTGAGTGCGCTAGGTCAAACCAAATTTGCAACGGAAACCGAGAAAGCTGCGGCCATCCGGGAGAAGTGGGAAGAACTGATTACCAGCGGTCGGTTGGGCTACATGGCCACTTTACGTAACCTTCGTAACATGCTCGAAGCGGGCATCAGTGGGTCGCATGTTGAAACAGTTTGTGCATTGTTGTCCAGCGACAAAGCTGTTCGGAATGCCAGGCAGTTACCGTTCCGCTTTTTGTCGGCTTATCGGGAGCTGAAAGCGTTACAGCTTGGTCATGTGCCTATGGTTCTGGAAGCGCTCGAAGACGCTATTTACGCCAGTGTGGCCAACCTTCGTGGTTTCAACAATCATACAAGCGTAGTTGTCGCCTGCGATGTGTCGGGGTCAATGCAGAAGGCCATCTCGCCCAAAAGCAAGGTATTATTATACGATATTGGTCTGTTGTTAGGCATGTTATTGCAAGCTAAATGCCGATACGTGTTGAGCGGCATGTTTGGTGATCGTTGGAAAACCATTGCCTTACCATCACGACAGATATTGGCGAACGTGGATGAATTTTATCGTCGCGAAGGTGAGGTAGGTTATTCAACCAACGGCTATCTGGTTCTTGATGATCTTATTCATCAACGATATAAAGCCGACAAAATAATGCTATTCACCGATACACAATTGTGGGATAGTAACACCAGAAACAATAGCTCGGCGAATACGTTATCGGCCAAATGGACGCAGTATAAAAGCCTGTTCCCTGATGCCCGACTCTATTTATTCGACCTGGCCGGTTATGGAAATGCGCCCTTACAGGTTGAAAAGAACGACGTTTTTTTGATTGCCGGTTGGTCGGACAAAGTGTTCGACGTATTGCAGGCACTGGAAGAAGGTCAAACGACGCTAAGCGCAATCGAGCAGATTGTGCTTTGATACAAACCCTATACGGCCTCAAAGATCGTATAGGGTTACCAAAACAGGATGTCGTAGGAATGGGTTACTTCGCGCCGTTAGGGGAGGAATCATGTGGTTTCCAATGCGAAACGAGATGGTCCGGTTCGACTCCGGCTTTGCAATGCCCCGTTTCCCGTTTCGATTGTTACTCCTGTTTTTTATAATTTGGCAGGTGACGTAGAACAGAGTTACTTCGATTGGTTGAAAGTCCGAAAGGACAGTATGGGTTCGAATCCCAGAATAGCCTTTGTTTGCTTGTTGCCCTGTCTTTAATTTAGTAAGTGCCGTAGACTAGAGTTACTTCGACTGTTAATCTGGCGGACGCCGGTTCGAATCCGGCCATTGGGGCTTTATTCCAATGTAGCTCAGGGGTAGAGCACCATGTACTCTTATCGCTTGTTGCCTTACTGTTTGTATTAAAAGCCGCCCGAAGCTGCATCCTGAAACGATGTGACTTCGGGCGGTTTTATCAATCAAAACAACTAGACTGATAAATTTTGGCAAAAAAAAGAGATGGCTCACTCAGTAAGCGAACCATCTGCAGAACCCACCTAATTAAACAAAACCCGGCCAATGTTGGAGAGGCCATTGTATATACGGGAATGTAGACGCTATGGTTTTCTTCAGGCTGGAAGCTTATTTCAGTCTATGGCTTGTTTTCTCTGTTTTATCAGCCAGACAACTTTCGATTAAAGCACGATTAACGAAGCTAAACATAGATTATCTTTGCCCGGTTTTTACCCGCTCGTACAGCAAGAAGGCGCAAGCCTATTTTATGGAAGACAAAAAGCATTTAGATACTGTCACAGCCGCTGGCTTGCTGGTGGCAATGGGTATCATCTACGGCGACATTGGCACATCGCCCTTGTACGTTCTGCGTTCGGTCGTTGGTACCACAGAGCCGATTCAGTCTGATGTTGTTCGAGGAGCCCTTTCCTGTATTTTCTGGACAGTTACCTTACAAACTACTTTCAAATACGTCATTCTGATTCTTCGGGCCGATAACCGGGGTGAAGGTGGCATTTTTGCTCTGTATGCATTGGTGCGCCGACATGCCAAATGGCTTACGATCCCGGCTATTATTGGTGGGAGCTCTCTTCTGGCCGATAGTATTATTACTCCACCTATTTCGGTTTCGTCGGCAGTAGAAGGATTACGGATTCTTTATCCACATATTCCTACTGTCCCAATTGTTATCGGAATTCTGGCCTTCCTGTTTCTGATACAAACGTTCGGTACCAGTGTAGTAGGTACAGCATTTGGTCCAATCATGCTCGTTTGGTTTACCATGTTAGGCACCCTGGGGCTTATTCATATCGTTGGTGACCCAACTATTCTGGCTTCGCTTAATCCTATGTATGGGGTTAGTTTTTTAACAAAAACGCCTGGAGCGTTCTGGTTACTCGGGGCCGTCTTCCTATCTACAACAGGCGCAGAAGCCCTTTACTCCGACATGGGCCACTGCGGCCGGGCCAATATTCGTGTCAGTTGGGTTTATGTAAAAACATGCCTGATGCTCAATTATTTTGGTCAGGGTGCTTTCGTCGAAAGTCTTGTCGGGCAGAAGTTGGGCGAACAAAATCCATTCTATTCCCTCATGCCAGAATGGTTTTTGATTATCGGTATTTGTGTGGCTACAGCAGCTACCGTCATTGCAAGTCAGGCCATGCTAACAGGCGCCTTTACACTTATTAGTGAAGCAATTCGGCTTAATTTCTGGCCTAAAGTTCGGCTTCGCTATCCCTCCAATCAAAAAGGTCAGCTTTATGTACCGAGTATCAACTGGCTACTTTTTGCCGGTTGTATCGGTGTTGTCCTTTACTTCCAGGAATCGTCGCGTATGGAAGCTGCTTATGGGTTGGCCATTACCCTGACGATGATGATGAGTACAATTCTGTTTAGTTATTACATGTACTCACATAAATACAATGCCTGGTTCGTCGTCTTTTTCCTCGTATTCTATCTGGCTATCGAAAGCTGTTTTCTGGTTGCCAATTTAGCCAAATTTACACACGGTGGTTGGGTTTCTATCCTGATTGCTGGTATTATGGGCTTCGTCATGATTGTATGGCTAAGGGCTTTCCAGATCAAACTACGTCTGACCGAGTATGTCCGAATCGATCAGTATACGCAGGCAATCAAAGAACTCAGCCGCGACATTAGTATTCCGAAATATGCCACGCACATTGTCTTCATGAGCAATGCAGCCCGACAGTCGGAAATTGAGTCAAAAATCATTTATTCGATCTTCCAGAAACGCCCCAAACGCGCGGATATTTATTGGTTCGTTCACGTAGATACTACCGACGATCCGTACACGATGGAGTATAAAGTGAACACCATTGCGCCAGACGATGCGTATAAAGTAACCTTTAAATTAGGGTTCCGTGTCGAGCAACGTATAAACCTGTTCTTCCGAAAGGTGATCGAAGACATGGTAAAAAATAAAGAGGTGGATATTACCAGTCGTTACGAATCGCTTAGCCGTCAGAACGTTATCGGCGATTTCCGATTCGTGGTTTTGGAGAAATTCCTATCGTTTGAGAACGAACTACCAACCACCGAGCGGTTGATTATGAGCATCTACTTTAGTATAAAGAGTTTTACCACTCCCGAAGATCGCTGGTTTGGCTTAGACAGCAGTTCGGTTAAAATCGAAAAAGTACCATTGGTCATTCGCCCGGTCGAAAACGTCCAGTTAAAACGCATCACCTCTTAATGATGAATGATAAATTATGAATGATGAATGCCTGTCAGCGCAAATCATTTATAATTCATCATTCATAATTTATCATTATTTATGAAACTTCTCATCACCGGCGGGGCCGGATTTGTTGGCTCATCGCTGGCTATTTCATTGAAGCAGAATTATCCGCAGTATCAAATTTTTGCGCTCGATAATCTTAAACGACGAGGGTCCGAACTAAGTCTGGCTCGGCTTAAAGCGGCAGGTATCGACTTTCTGCACGGCGATATTCGGAACAAAGAAGATTTCGACGCGCTACCCGCTGTCGATACTGTGATCGAAGCCTCCGCTGAGCCCTCGGTATTGGCTGGTCTGGATGGTACGCCCGATTACCTCATCAACACCAATCTATTTGGTACGGTCAACTGCCTGAACTACGCCTTAAAACATAAGGCCAATTTCATTTTCCTATCGACCAGTCGCGTCTACCCGATCAAAACCATTGAAGCGCTCAATTTTGAGGAGGCCGACACCCGCTTTATTCTAACAGACGACCAACCTGTTCCGGGTGTTTCGTCGAAGGGAATTGCGGAGGATTTTCCGCTCACCGGAGCCCGGTCGCTCTACGGTACCACCAAACTGGCATCGGAATTACTGATTCAGGAGTATAATGAGTTCTACGGACTGAAAACGGTAATCAATCGTTGCGGTGTCATTACTGGTCCCTGGCAGATGGGCAAGGTGGATCAGGGCGTTATGGTACTCTGGATTGCCAAGCACTATTTCGAACAGAAGCTATCGTATATAGGCTACGGTGGAACGGGCAAACAAACCCGCGACATGCTCCACATCGCTGATCTCTATCGCCTTATTGATTGGGAGTTGCATAATCTGGATAAAGTAAACGGCGAAATTCTGAATGCGGGTGGTGGCGTAGAAAGCAGCGCGTCCTTACAGGAATTAACCCAGATCTGTCAGGAAATAACGGGCAAAACCATTCCCATTACGCAAGTTGCCGAAAATCGGGCCGCAGATATCCGGTTGTACATCACCGACAACACCAATGTTACGAAGTTGACCGGCTGGAAACCCCAGCTCGGCATCCGCGAAATCGTGAGTGATATTCACGACTGGCTCAACGAAAACCGGGCTGCCCTGGAGCCGATTTTGAAGTAGTTCGTCTTTCGATCAATCTGTAGCTAAGATTTTCTGGCTCAATGAAAACCGAGTAAAACCAAGTCGCGGGTATCCTCTAATGATAAGCGGCTTGGTTTCTAATCAAAAGCTGTAATTTGTAGGAGGTAGGCTAACTGTTTCCCACCAATAGGTTCGTAATTCCCGAAAATACGTAAGCCAATCTGAAAATTTATTTGGTTTTATCAGATAGGAGGAAACGCCCAGCTTATAGGCTTTCAGTATGTCAGAGGCAGCTTCGGATGAGCTGAGCATCACAATACGAATCTGATTAAGGGGAGCCGGCATTTGTTTAATTTGCTCAAGTAGCGCCCAACCATCTTTGTTGTCTGGCAAGTATAAATCCAGTAAAATCAGTTTCGGAATTTCCCATTCCTGATAACGCCATTCATTGAGCAGGATTATTGCCTGCTCTGGCGTAGCTGCCCGAACAGGTATTACTTCGGGCAGGCACTGCTGCATAGCTTGTTTAATCAATAACCAATGATCGTCATTGTCATCGACGACAAGGACTTTGGCTAGTCTAAAATTAGCTTTAATCAATGAATGAATGTCGTTATTCTTCATGGCAGAATGGGCTAGGCTGGTATCTAATAATAATCTATTGATTAAGTGGAATGTTTATTTTCCAGGCTGATGAATAGGCATCCGAATGCGCACTAAGGTTCCCCGGCCAGCCTGGGTTTCAATATCGAAGTTCGCCATTAACAACTCGCAGAGCCGTTTAACAATCTGCAAACCAATCCCTTCGCCTTGGGCAGCTCCAGTCGTTTGCCCGGCTACTATTTGCTCTTCAGATAGCTCATGATCAGACGAAGGTAAAACTGAAACGGGTTGAGACTCCCCAGGTCCCATACTACTTGTAGAATCTATCGTTGGCCTGAGTTGCTTAGCCAACAAACTCGTTAAATTGCTCTGTAAACCTGGTCCTGAATCCTGAATGCTAAACATCCAGCGCATATCGGCCTCCTTTGACCAGGAAACTGATATAAAGCCAGCAGGTGTATACTGAATCGCATTAAGCAGTAAATTCTGCACAATCCGTTGAATTTTAACTGGATCGCTTTCAACCAGTAACGAATCGGGTCCATCTGCCCGGAGTATTAATCCTCGTTTTGTAGCCATTGGCTGAGCTCCAGCCACCAGTTCATTGAGCAGTTGAGCGGCATCAAACGACTGAATCTGTAAGGATTCTTCACCAGCCTCCAATCTGGAAAGATCCATCAGGCTTCCTAACATCGACTGCACATGGGTCAGGTTCCGGTTTAACATATCCAGAAACTGGCCCCGCTCCTGCTCAGTGAGTCCCTCCATTTTCAATAGGGAAGCAGCACTGTTTATGATCCCAAAACTACTTTTGAGATCATGCGAAGATGTCCGCAGCAGATCACCCCGCTGACGGGATAATTCCTGAATTTGTTCAAAGGCCTGTTGCAGTGTCGAAAATCGGTTGGCAGCCTCCAGTCGTTGAAACTCATCATACTTCTGTACGCTGCCATCGATCGTTTCAGTCATGAGCTGAACTAATTTTTGCTGCGCCTGTAAGAGCAGCCGGGCATCCGTTTGCGGAAAGAGCTCCTGAAAAGCTATAACTTCACTTAAGAGGATTTGCGTCAAATGACTTAACTCCCGCATTGTCTCCGGTAATGCATAGGCTTTTTGCCAGCGGTGCAAGCCGTGCGAAGTGGCCGTTATAGTCGGATCAGCTTCCTGAGGTATATTCAGTAATCGCTGTTCCAGAATATTGAAGATGATGGGTATTAAGTTGTTAAACTCTTCGCGGCTTAGCGATGAAATCCGTTGCAGCGATGGGTCATGTTCACAGGCCTGCCGCCAATTGTTCAGGATGGCTTCTCGTCGGGTAAACAAATAAGACACAAGCTCAGTCAGAGGTTGCCGGGTATCTGAAGAAATTACCATAGATAGAATCGAAAAAGGCCAACATATAGCATAGTTAGAGATTCGGCATTGGCTGTCAATTCTTATGTATTGAAACGCATCGCTCAGAGTCAATAACAGCTCATTAAGAAACTACCGAAATCGAAAAACAGCTAAAAAATAGTCGATGACTATTTACAAACAGTAGTGGCCTGTCGGAGGTTTTCATTTTTTATCCTGAACCTATGGAAACCAAGCCTCCTAATACCAGCTTTTCGGCCAGCCGTCCGGAAACTGCCCCTGTTGCCGAACCGATCAATGAACTTCCCAGAGCCGTTCTTCGGCCCAATACTTATCTACTGCTTGACGGCGAGTGGCGCTTTATGCTCGATCCGGACGACAAAGGATTAGATCAGCGGTGGTACGTAGGCCATTCTTTCGACGGAACTGCCCATTGGCCCGGCTCTATCGAATCGCACATGGCGCAGGCCAAAGGCCAGGCAGCGTCTGTTGGCTGGCAGGATAAAGTAGTGGCCTGGTACGAACGGGAATTTGAGCTTCCCCATCGGAGTGAACCACTCTTTCGGTCGATGATTCAACTTACTTTTGGAGCCTGTGGTTACGAAACCCGTGCCTGGCTCAACGGGCATCCACTCCATACAATTGAGGACGAAGAGATTCACCTGGGCGAGTATACGTCGTTCTCTTACGAGCTACCGGAGGAGTATCTACGTCCGCAGAACCGGCTTACCGTCCGCATTGTGGATACCATGGATGCTGAAATTCCACGAGGCAAACAGGAGTCGCACGTTTATAAACGGGGAGGTATCTGGTATCAGACGTATTCGGGGGCCGTTCGGAGCGTTTGGCTCGAAACCGTGGAGCGGAATCGGCTGCGTTCACGCGTGGGCGTTGTCAGTGTGGTCGAAGATCAACTGGTTCGCTTTAGTGTAACGACCCGCATCCACGATCCCGGCGATTATCTATTGCGGTTAAAAGCCTACGACCTCCACGAAACTGAGCCTATTGCCACTTCTGATTTCCCGCTGCGATTGGAGGCCGGTCAAAAGCAACAGCGGGTTGTACTCGAATTACCCGGTGCCAGTTTGTGGTCGCCCGAATCGCCAACGCGCTACAAACTCATTGCTCAGCTTATTGACTCCGATGGCTACGTTGCTCAAATTGAAACCCGTTTTGGCCTCCGAAAAATCGAAGCCAGGGGACGATTCATCTACCTGAATAACGCACCTGTTTACCTCGACGGTATTCTGTATCAGCCCGGAACGGCAACTTATGAAGAGATGCAACGGCATATGCTGGCGATGAAAGAGTTGGGCTGCAATCTGGTTCGTGTTCACATTGCCGGTGTCGATCCCCGCATTTATAATCTGGCCGATAAACTCGGGCTTATGCTCTGGGTGGAAGTCCCCAGTCCGCATAGCTCAACACCCAAGAGCCGCCAGAATCACCGGGCCGAACTGTTGCGGATGGTATCACTCATCAGTACACATCCGTCCGTAGTGATCTGGAGCCTGTACAATGAAGACTGGGGAGCGCAGGATATTGCGACAAATCCGGAGACGAGGCAGTACATTATGGATATGTACCATTATATGCAGATTGCGTATCCGCAATATCTGGTTGTCGATAACGATGGCTGGCGGCATATTTCATGGGAAGGTCGTCTGAAATCGGATCTGCTAACGGCACATCTCTACACGCCAGACCTAAATCGATGGAAGGAACTACTCGCCCAATTAACAGCCGGGGAACTCGATCACGTAACAGCTTTCCCACTGGTAGTTGGCGATCCGTTTTTCTACCGTCGGCAAATTCCCTTAGTCGTTAGCGAATGGGGTGGTTTCGGTTTTGCCAACTATGGAGGCCCTGAAGAATCCGAAGGCCGGGCCGAACGCATCCGGCTCTTCAAACATGAACTACGACAGTATTCAATTGCCGGAGATATTTACACGCAAGCTACCAACATTGAAGACGAACGTAACGGGTTAATTGATCCACAAACAGGCGAACTAACCGTACCTTCCGGTTTGCTCAACTCGCGGGTGAGTTGAGCAAACCGGAGGAATAAATGGCTCACAGATTAGGCTTTTTCCAGTTTTACTACGGCCAGTGGTAAAACTGGAAAAAGCGCTCTCACCGCAATGTCTTTTGCGCCCTCACCTCTAGCTTTAATTAGTCGGTGATTCCAGCGGACAGGTGCGTCATCAGGCAGAATTAGCCGAGTGTCTTTCCAATCGAGGGAAACGATATCCGTTTGCTGGTCACTACATACCGAAGCCAGATCTAATGGAACGGCCACAACGTACCACATCTGTTCGTGCTGTCGGGCAAAGGCTAACACATGTTGTTTGTAAGCACCTTCTGCCAACAACGGTATATAACGTCCATTGGCGAAGAGTTCAGAGTGACGGTTACGTTCGGTTAAAAGGATGTGTAACAGCCAGAGCTTAATACGGGCATCATAGCGATTCTGCCATAACTCTGGCCACAGATCATCCGAACCGCTGGCAACCAATTCGCCCAGTCTTTGCTGACGTTGCTTATAGTCTACCGGTCGACGGTTATCGGGATCGACTAAGCTTAAATCCCAAAATTCGCTTCCCTGATAGACATCCGGCAGGCCAGGGCAGGTGCATTTCAACACCACCTGCGCCAATGAATTGATAATCCCAAAATCGGCTATGCGCTGGTGAAATGTTGCAAACCGCTTCCAGAAAGGGCGTTTCTGATCCAGTAAGTTTATAGCAAAAGCTTTCGTCGTCTCTTCGTAGACTTCGTTCGGCTTAGTATGCGATGAGTAGCGTTTGGCTTCCCGCAAGGCTTTCTGCAAATACGCAGTCAGGCGATCCGCAAAATCAGCGTCTTCCTGGTCCGGTGAATCCATACCCGGCATTGGGTAAGCGCCAATCAGGGTTTGATAAATAAAGTACTCATCATTTCGGTCGGGCGCTTCGTTTGTCTGGTTGAGTTGCTGCCATATCCGTACTTCCTCAACCCACTCATCGGCCAGATCGGTCAGGACATTTAGCCGACTGCGTACATCTTCGCCCCGTTTTGTGTCGTGTGTTGATGTTGCGTTGAGTGCCAGAGGCCAGTTAGCTTCACGATCCATCATCTTCTGATGAAACTCGTCTGTCGTCAGTCCAAAGTATTCAGGTGAGTCGCCTACTTCGTCGTGTCCAATAAAGCGGTTGTAGGTGTACATGAGTGTATCTTCAACACCCTTAGCCATGAGTGGACCAGTAAACTGCATGCACCGTTGATAAAATCGCAAAGCCCGGTCGTTATCGTTTTGGCTCCCAGCTAACGGACTGGTCAACAGCACATCTTCGAGTAAATCAAGAGCTTCTGTGAGTTCCGGGTTGCTAATTTGTATCTGATCTAAAATTTCCTGTATCGCTTCAGCTTCCCGTTCATTTAAGGGCACGTGATTCCCATAAAAGCGGTAAACGGGACATTGAATCAGGAATTCACCGATGGCGGTTTTGAGCGTTTCGGGTTGTACCGTTTCTAATCGACCAGCCTCAATCAGATTTAAATCCAGCAGGAGTTGATGAAGGTTATCCAGTTCCCCACCCATGTGTTCGTACAGAATAATTGCTTTTTTATCGCGCAATTCCCCGTGAACAGTTGTCTTTTCGCCCAGCAGCTCATGATAAAACCGGGTGAACACTTTTTGACTACGGGTTTGGGTAAGAAGATTATTGAGAAGGGACAGATACTGATAGCCTGTAGCTCCCTGAATTGGCCAATACGGAGGCAATTCTTCGCCCTGTTCCAGAATTTTCTCAACAATAATATAGGCCGCTGGCCCAGCCAGTTCCCGAAGGCGGTCTAAATAGTCAGTAGGATTATACAAGCCATCAACATGATCGACGCGCAGTCCCTGAAACACGCCTGCCTCTAGCAGCTTTTTCGTATACCGATGAACCTGCTCAAAAACAACCGGGTCCTGACTATTCAGGCAAATCAGGTTATTGACCGTAAAAAAGCGTCGGTAGTTGATCTGATAATCGGTTTCACTATAGTAGCACAGTCGATACGCCTGTTGGTCAGCAATCTGTTGACGAAGTGTTGGGCTCGCATTCACCGCTTTCAGGCAGGATTTCAGGTAGGTATCAGTGGCCAAATTCTGTAATAAATGGGCAAGTTTGTCCTGTAGTTCAGTGCAACAGGTTGTATAATTCTTCGCATCAGCAGTCGTTTCAAGTTCGTCCAGTTGCCTGATTAATGCTTGAATTGATTCAGGCATCTTCGCTTTATCAGTCTGCAAAACAGTCGCATACGAACGCAGGTGCAGCGGGTAAGCCGACTCCTGATTGACCAGGACAAAGCGCTTGTTTTGGTAGGCTACTGTTAGTTCTCCCTGGGCTATAACCTCCGGCAAACTATCTCCAAGGAAAGGCACCATCAGGCGGCCCTGATAAACGGGACTTGTCCAATCGATATCAAAAAATGGGGCATATAAAGACCGCTGCCCTTTTTCCAGGACGTCCATCAACCACGCATTATCGGGGTGGAATGCCATATGGTTGGGCACAATATCCTGAAGCCAGTTGATCCCTCGTTTTGTCAGTTGTCGGCTAATGGTTTGCAGCTGTTCTTCAGTACCGATTTCAGGATTAATTCGGTGCAGATTTACCGTATCGTAGCCATGTATGCTACCCGGAACAGCCTCAAAAATAGGCGACGCGTACACCGTTTTAATCCCCAGCTTATCCAAATACGGGATAAGGTGTTCAAAATCAAGAAAGGTAAAGTTTTTATGAAATTGGATTCGGTAGGTTGATATGGGATTGTTCATGACTTTACGCATAGATACTGATTGACTCAGTAGGTACCGAAACAGGCACAGTTGCCTACCATACTAGAATCCTCATCATAGAATCTAAACTTACTTAGTAGCTCTGCCAGAGCCGGGCAAGCTGACAATGTGTAACCAGAATTGACAGATGCGCTCAATCGTATGCCCAAAAAGTGGAGAGCCGATGGGCATCGAAACAACAGAATTAGCCTGCCGCTGATAACCATTGATAACGAGCTGCTCGGTTGGCAAAACCAGCAGCACAACAGGAATTCGACTAAGTTCGCTATCCTCTTTTAGGCGTTGGAGTGTATTAAGTCGTTCTGCGGTTTGCGTTCTGGCGTCTAATAGAATCAATAATGGATATTCATGCTCTGGCAATTGCTTTAAGAGCTCAATCAGGGGGGCACTATTCTGGCCTATATGGATAGGATAAGTGGGCCATTTATCTCTAATAAGCAACTCCGCCTGTGCAGCCTTTTCTTTATCATTGGTGATAAGAAATAGAGAAGTTCCGGCAGAATCATATGCCTGAGCCGTCAACGGCAACTCATAAGGTTCAGGTGAACTGTTTACTTTCTCAACACGGCTACCTCCTGCAGAACGATTCTGCAAGGATTCAACCACCTGAAGCCAGCGCCGACGACTAACGGGAAATACTTCGCCACTGTCCAGATGCACCTTGCCTGCCATTTTTTTGTGCGGAGGCTCGTCCAGGCTTTTTATGTAAGCTGGGTTAATTAGTATCGTTTTATGAACACGAATAAAATCGGGCAATTGACTTTCCAAATAACTGATTGGTTTGGCCAATAACTTCTTTTCCCCATTCCGAAAATAAAGCCAGCAGTAATTATTAGCCCCTGAAAAGTAGGCGATTAACTCCGGTTGCTGGAGAGCTGGTTTAATAACACTCATAGGCTGTGTACCTGGTTAAGAACGCGGTTTCTCGAGATTGTATGGCCCCTTTTGTCTTAAAGAATAAGTGGCCATTGAATTTGCCAATTTCAGGAAGCGTTTACCAGATTGGGGTCGCTGGAGCCCAAAACTTAAACGCTGATCAATTGGTCGTTCTTAACTAATTGATCAGCGTTTAAGTTTTTCTTTTGCCATTTAGCTGCTATGAGTTCTGCGGAGTCGCTAGTTCCGTTTACTGAAAATCCACAGTCATCCGGGCCTGTATAAGCCGGTTCATGGCTTCCCAGGTGCTATCCCAGGAATTCGCCTGTAAAAAATCATCTACAGCCGTCCAGTCGTCGGGCATATTATGATTGAGCGCTTTGTCGATAGCCTGCTCGAAAGCCTCAACTGAATCGGCGATGAGAACCGGTGCCCATCCTCCATAGGTACTGATTACATCCTGAATCGATGTCGACACAACGGGTAAGCCAGCGGCCAGATACTCAGGCGTCTTGGTGGGGCTTATGAACCGGGTAGCGTCGTTAAGCGCAAATGGCATCATAGCTACATCCCATTGGCTAAAGTAACTAGGCAGGTTCGCATAGGATTTCATGCCCAGATAGTGGAGGTTAGGCCCTTTAGGCAAGCTGTCTACTTTAATTTTCACGACGGGGCCTAACAAAACGAATTGCCAGTCGGGCCGCTTTTGAGCCAGCCCTCGCAGCAAATTAATATTCATTCGCTCATCAATCACACCACAAAAACCAATACGGGGCCCAGGAATTCCATGCAGGTCTGCTGGCTCGGGCAACGAGTGGCGCGCGGGCTCAAAATGGTGGTAATCAATGCTACTGGGAAATGCAAAGACACTTGCGTGTCGGGTTTTCTTGGCTTCGTACAAACTCATTCCTCCCGTAAATACGAGATCGGCCCGTTTCAAAAGTTCCTTTTCTCTATCCAGCAAACTCCGGGGTGCTCCTAAGAAAGCAGACAGTTCGTCCATACAGTCATAAACTGTCAAACGGGGCGCAAGATGATCACTGAAGGCGAGTGCCATGGGCGTGTAATACCAGGCAATAAAGTCTTGTATGGCGTGTTGAGCCATAAGCTGATTGATGCTTTCCCGTTGCTGGCGAACGGCATCCTCATAGTTTGTTCCGTGTTTCAGGAATGGGACGACCACCGTTAATGTCTCACTAATAGTGCGAAGTTCCAATCGGTTGTCGTTGCCATAGATAGGCTCTTCGATAAACCAGACCCGCCAGTTTTGGCTGGCCCGGCTAAGCAGATGTTGCGGACGTTGATAAACAAAGTTCCAGCGCAAATGCGAAAAACATAGCAAATCGGTTACTTCACCAGCCGACGTAGCTGGTGATTGTGACTGTTTTACAACTTCAGGGTTAGTTATTTCCTTAGAAACTAAAGGCATTGTTGATGTTGGTTGATATTGAGACATTGGTTGTATAGAAAAGATGTAAAATAGCGCTTTCTGGCTCCTGTTCACATAAACCCAATGCCTTAATTAGAAAAAAATTTTAGGCAGCTATTGGCTATAAACTCAGAACTTGAAGGTGTACAGTTAATACGAACAAGACGGGGTCAACTTTGTTGATTATGTGAGGTTGCGGTACCGCTAACTCTTTTTTATCGCTAACGAACTTGTTGACAGTTCGCCCCTGTAAACAATCCATAGCATTGCCGATTTATAGAGCATGAACTCTATTCACGCTGCTCCCGCTCCTAAGCTACCCCGCACCTTTGTTGATGACCCCTGTGTGTTAAATCCGCTGATTGAGCGGATAGCTAAAGCCGCTCCTGATACAGACCAGGAAGGAGCCTTTCCTGAAGCGGCATTTCGCTGGCTTGCCGAAGCGGGCTTGCTGGCAATCACCCTGCCCGGTCACGACCTTGATTTCGATCTGAGGCAAACGGCTCGTCTCCTGCACCTGCTCAAACGAATTGGTTCGGCAAATCTGGCCGTTGGTCGGGTGTATGAAGGTCATATCAACGCGCTGTATTTAATCCACCTATACGCCACCCCCGAGCAACGTACGCGCTGGTACGCCGACGTAACCCAACACCAGCGATTGTTCAGCGTCTGGAATACGCAGGCAGACAATGGAGTACGAATCGACGAAGCGAATTCCTTTGATAATACCTATTATCTGTCAGGAACAAAGACGTTCTGCTCGGGGGCTGGCTGGATTCAACGGCCTTTGATTACAGGCGAACTACAAGCCACTGACCAACAAGGCAACCAACGAAAAGGCTGGCAAATGGCAATTGTCCCTACTGAACACGTGTCGCCCATTGCTCAGGATGTTCAGTTCTGGCAACCTTTAGGTATGCGGTCCTCGGCCAGTTTTAAACTCGATTTTACGGGCATCGAATTAACGGGTAGTGATCTACTGGGGCAGCCCGGCGACTACTTTCATCAACCGTATTTTAGTGGTGGAGCGATTCGATTTGCGGCCGTACAACTTGGTGGAGCAGAAGCTCTTTACGATGCTACCCGCCAGTTTCTGACTGCGTTGAACCGCACAAACGATCTGCTTCAGCAAACCCGACTCGCTGAAATGGCCTACCTGATTGAATCAGGAAACCATTGGCTTCAAGCTGCTGGCGACAAGACAGATCGCTGGTTGGCAGAAGGGGCCGACTGGACCAAAATTGTAGCTTATGCCAATATGACCCGAACGGCTATTGAAGAAATCTGCTTGCGGATAATGCCGTTGGCCGAGCGTTGTGTAGGTGCCAGAGGGCTGCTCCGTCCCCACCCGTTTGAGCGTATTCATCGCGATCTGACGCATTATCTGCGCCAGCCCGCGCCAGACGCTACCCTGGTGGATATTGGAAACTATGTAGTCACAAAACCGCAATCTGCCGATGAACTCTGGCATTAATCAGGCCCATAAGCTGGATGACTTTGCGGTAGCGCTCACTGACTTACGTACAATTGGCTCGGCTTTGGTGATTGCCCCGCACCCTGACGATGAATCGCTGGGATGCGGAGGCACCATTGCTCAACTGCGGGCACTAGGCTATGCCGTACACGTTGCGTTTGTGAGCGACGGCACCATGTCGCACCCTAACTCAAAAGCTTATCCAGTTGAACGACTGCGCGACTTACGCGAATCGGAAGCTCGTGCCGCCTTGCATGTGCTCGCTGTTGACCCGGACGACTGTACATTTTTGCGGTATCGGGATCGGCAAGTGCCCACGAACGGCGCATCAGGATTTGCCGAGGTGGCTACACGCATGGCCAGGCTAATCGATCAGGTAAAGCCGACGACGGTATTTGTGCCCTGGCGACGTGATCCTCACCCAGATCATCGGGCTTCCTGGCAAATTGTACAGGAAGCATTGCGGCAAACCACCATAAAACCCAGAGTATTCGAGTACCTGATCTGGTTATGGGAGTTGGGGAAACAAGCCGATATGCCCAATCCCGATGAGGTGATGATATGGTGCGTTTCGATTGACTCCGTGATGGACCAGCGCAACCGGGCTATTGCTGCCCACCGCTCGCAGGTAACGCATCTGATTGACGACGACCCAACTGCATTTTATCTGTCGCCAGACTTATTAACCCATTTCGAACAACCCCGCGAACTCTTTCTGGAAGCCCGGACAACCTATTAAATCGGACCATGCCAACTCCTTCATTCACGTTAGATCAGGCCTATTTTGATCGTGTTTACCAGGCCAATGCTGATCCCTGGTCGTTTGCCACCAGCGACTATGAACGTCAGAAATATGAGGCAACGCTAGCCGCGTTACCCAATGCACATTACGAAAATGCTTTTGAAATTGGTTGCTCCATTGGGGTACTGACCCGAATGCTGGCGGAACGATGCAGCCGACTCCTGGCCGTTGACGCCAGTGAGTTACCTCTAAAAATGGCTCGTGAACGATTGGCTCCGTATCCTGATGTGACGATCCGACAGATGAAAATACCCGACGAATTCCCTGACACATTATTCGATCTGATCCTGTTGTCTGAAGTTGGGTATTATCTGTCCATACCTGATTTAACGCACGCCCGGCAGCTACTGATTGACCATCTCAGCCCCAACGGCCATTTGCTATTGGTTCACTGGACGCCGTTCGTGCATGACTATCCTCTGACTGGCGATCAGGTGCATGACTTTTTTCTAGAAACAGCCCAACCCAGCGGGCCATTAATACATCTGACTAACCAACGGCAATCGACTTATCGGCTGGATTTATTTCAGAAGAATGAAAAATAAAACAGGACTTTCGCAGAAAGCCGTGCCACGGTTTAATTGAGCGCAATGAGTAACCGTGGCACGGCTTTCTGCGAAAGTCCTGTTTTATTTAATTCCATAAAATCGCTGCATGCTCTTCTTTATCATTCGTGCCATAATCTCGGGTCAATCATCAACGCTTTTTCTTCAATTATACGGATATGTTGATAATCAGGGTGAGCGGGATGAAGAAGATAATTTACACCATCAGGCATAACTGAAGAAGGAACACCCAAGACTAATACAGTGGGCTTTTTTAACCAATCCCCCAGAATTGTCTGACTTCTACTGTATGTGTTTTCATTCCAATAGGCTGGTAACTCATCAACCCTTAAACTACGCAGGCTTTCGTCAGGAATTTCTAACGTGAACAGCCGATACGTTGGCAATGCGCTGTAAGGTACCTGAGGCATATGAACCAGAATTTCTACTAAAGCTAAGGCAGGATGCTCAGCTGTATAGAGGATACCTACACCAGGCGGATTCCAACGTCCTCCATTCAGCCATGTACCTGTCACGTCCAGAGGAGTCTCTGCATACTTCTGACGGACAACTCGATAAACTACTGCCATGCCTCAACCGAAGATCCCGTGATCAATTCGGCCCAATACCCGATCAACCAATGTATAGCCAGTGACTGTATCTAAGGTTTGTAGAGGGGTTTGAAAGTCCAACTCTCTGAGCGAAGAACGTAGCCATCCCATTACGATTGTAGCTCGCCCCTCAAAGGTATCCAGTGCATGTTGAAGTAAATTTTCCAGAAGAAGCAATCGTTCAGAAGCATCCTGACTCATTCGTTGATCAATTTTCAGCCGATGTAAATAAGAGGGCGAGATTCCCAGAGCCGCAGCCATCTCTTTATCGGTTAAGCCAACCAGTTTAGCAACCCGGTCAACTTCAGTTCGCAGCAAGCCTTGTCGGCTGCGCATAATTATTTCCTGTTCGGTAAGCAACCGAACCGACATGAATCGGCTTTGTTGAGGGGTGGGCAAAGTGGCTGCCATAGTAGTGAACTTTTACACTAAGGTAGCTACACAACGTCACTTTTCCAATAATCAATCCAATACAGAACTATGTATCTACTACCATACAATTGCTCTCCCTTGTAAAACCCTACAATTGTCCGCTGGTACGCAGAAACTGACGCAGTCCATCAATAGCGGTTGTGATCGGGACTAGTGGCCATAATGAAGCCCATTTGCCAGTTGTTAGCTGCTCTTCTACTCGTTCCCAAAGTTGACCAAAATAACAGCTTTGTGCTACCTGGCAATGAAGCCAATCCGTGTCAATCAATAGATTAGTCGAGATTTTCTGTAGTTCAGCGATGGGTAATTCAGTAGCGCGATTTTGCCAGAGTATCCGCAGGCGGTGGCGATTCCGAAGTCGCTGGATAACCGCTTCAGCGGCTTCGACTACCTGGCATTTACGAGCCTGATTTAGGGCATCCCAATAGCGCAATTGTTCCGAAAAACCCACCTCAACCCGTCCCAGCATTCGGGTTGAGGTAGTAGCACGTACTGCTGGACTCTTGCGAATTCGGGTATCTGTTCGGACCAACGCTTTATAAAGAGCTTCATCTTCCAGAAATGCTACTTTGGGTAGACCGCCAACGCGTTGATAAGCCGCGCAAGTCAAGGCAATGCTGGCCCCAAAATGCTGAAAGTGGCGCGGCCAGGGGTCAGCAGGCGACGGATCGAGGTAGGCTTCGAGTTGCGCGATCAGCATGCGGTACGTCACGTCGCGAAGATGGTTGCGTCGCACGGAGTTGTTATTTGGTCGGGTTAAAATCCGGCCACCAACCGCTTCGCAGCCCTTATCAATTTCTGCTCGTATGTGAGCGATCCAGTACATGTCAACCTGTGTATCGCCATCTGTCGACGCAATAATTCCCTGAGGATTTCCAACAGATACTAACCGTTTACAGGCTTCATCCATAAGCAGCCGTCGGGCCGTGCCAACATTGGCTTTTTCGGAGGACAGTTGAACGGTTGCTATACGAAGCGGGAAAGCTGGATACCGCTGCTGGTAGCGTTGAGCAATAGTTGCCGAGCAATCTGTACAGTTATTGAGGAGGAGAAGCACTTCATATTCCCGTGTGGACATTGGTCTACCATCGCTTTGCCGTTGAGTACGGAGTGCATCCAATGCATACTCCAGATAATCAGCTTCATTTCGGACAGGAATAACTACCGAAATACGCAAGTGAGAATCAGGCGGGTAGGCGCTAAAAAGTGGGAACTGTTGACATAGAGACGTGGATAGTGAGGCAAGCGCAGGCTGCATAGGTACGTTTTCCTGCGTTGATAAAACTATATGATTGGCAACGCAGGTGACCTCATAACCAGAAGTTCGCCCTATTGTTGACAACAGTTCGGCAATGGTCAGCCCCAATAACAAAACCAGTAAACAGCGGTTTACTTACCTTAACTGCCTCATGGCATCTTACTCAACAACGTTATGGAAACCATTGAATTTCGCCCCAAGGCATCGGATATTCCGGGGCAACAGCTCCCCTACCCGGCTCGCCAGTCGGATATGAACCCGTCGCCTGATAGCAATCTATCAAACTACAAACCAGCCGGGAAGCTTACTGACAAAATTGCCATCATTACAGGTGCCGATTCGGGTATTGGTCGGGCTGTTGCCATTGCTTTTGCCATGGAAGGCGCCGATGTTGCCATCGTGTATAATGAAAATACAGATGACGCCATGACAACAAAACACCTGGTAGAAAGCAAAGGTCGTTCCTGTCTGGTAATTCAGGCCGATGTTCGCAGTTCAGCCGCCTGTCTGGATGCCGTTAAGCAAACCGTTGATCGCTATGGCAAACTGAATATTCTCATCAACAACGCGGCCTTTCAGATGGCGCAGGAACGTATTGAAGACCTAACCGAAGAGCAGTTTCGGCGGACGTTCGAGACCAATATTTTTGGCTATTTTTTCATGGTGAAAGCCGCCCTACCGCACCTTCAGGCGGGCGATGCCATCGTGAATACAGGTAGCATCGTCGGTATTGTGGGTAATCCAATTCTTGTCGATTATACCGCTACGAAGGGGGCTATTCATTCGTTTACCAAGTCGCTGGCAATTCAGTTGGGCAAACGAAATATCCGGGTCAACTGTGTGGCTCCCGGCCCTATCTGGACGCCCAACATACCCGGTACTATGCCCGAAGACGAAGTCAAAAACTTTGGTCATGAAGTTGCTCTGGCGCGACCCGGTCAACCCGAAGAGTTAGCTCCGGCCTATGTGTTGCTGGCGTCGAGTGAAGGCAGTTTCATTACGGGCAGTATTGTTGAGGTGACGGGCGGAAAACTAGGGTAATCTTTATGCACGTCTACTATCCCGAAGGCACCGTCCGTGCGCTGCTCGCTACCGATCAGGTTACAGAAGCAACCCGTCAGGTACTACTTGAGCGATTAACAGCACCACCCCAATCTCCAAAATTTTTCTCGGCGACTGAATTTGTCTTGCTACAAACCATCTGTAACCGATTGATTCCGCAGGAGCCTGGTGACGCTCAGATCGACATCGCGGGAGGCATTGACAAACGGCTATCCCAAAACGAATCTGACGGCTGGCGTTACGATGTTATGCCTCCAGATGGTGATACGTACAAATTGGGACTCACAGGTGTCGATGAGACAGCTCAATTGTTATTCAAACAGCCGTTTCAACAACTCTCGGATGATCAGCAGGATGAGGTACTTATGAATATTCAGCGAGCTGTAGCGCCCGGCCAAACCTGGGAACACCTGCCCGCAGGCCGCTTTTTTGAAGAACTACTGGTCGAAGCTACACACATTTATTACAGTCATCCGCTGGCTCAGGAAGTGATTGGCTACGTCGGTATGGCCGATGTGCCGACCTGGCAACGTATCGGGCTGAATGAATTGGAAGGCCGCGAACCTCAAAGCACGGAAGCAGGGGGCTCGGAACTCGGCAAACCCTCCCTGCTCCATGCACCTTGGCTTTTATGAGACACTACTCAACTTCCGAAACCATTGACACTGTTGTGATTGGCACCGGTGCTGGTGGCGCGCCCTTATTGGCACGCCTGGCTGCTGCGGGGTTGAAGGTCGTTGCGCTCGAAGCGGGAAAACACTGGAATCCAGCCACGGACTTTGCGACCGATGAAAAATCGCAGGAGAAATTATTCTGGAATGATGAACGCCTGAGCGCCGGAAATGATCCGCTCCCTTTCGGTAGTAACAACTCCGGCACAGGCGTGGGTGGCTCAACGTTACATTATACGGCCTACACGCCCAGAGCTCAACCAGATGACCTTCGACTCCGCACGGACTTCGGCGTGGGCGAAGACTGGCCCTTCGGATTTGATCAACTAGAGCCTTATTACGACGAAGTTGAGCAGTTTCTAGGGGTTTCCGGTCCAGCGCCCTATCCCTGGGGACCTACTCGTAAACGCGCCTATGCACTAGGACCATTGCCCATAAATGGAGCAGGACAATTGATGGAACGAGGTTGTAAAAAACTCGGGATTAAAACGTCAGCAGCAGCCAACGCGGCTTTGTCGGCAGGGTATTACCAGGAAGGTGTAGGGCATCGGCCGGCCTGCGCTAATCGGGGATTTTGTCAGGCGGGTTGTACCATAGGCGCCAAAGCCAGTATGGACGTAACCTATATTCCCTTGGCTGTGCATCATGGCGCTGAGATCCGACCTGAAAGCTTTGTTACTCAACTGGTTCAGGATGCAGCCGGTCGAATTCGGGAGGTGATCTATATCCGCAATGGGCAGGAAGAACGGCAGCGGTGCCGGTTTGTCTTCCTCTGCGCGGGCACCATTGAAACAGCCCGGCTACTCCTCCTGAATGATCTGGCGAATAGCAGTGGACAAATCGGACGGAATCTGATGGCGCACACAGGGCTACAGATTTGGGGTGAATTTGACGACGATGTTCGCCCTTATAAAGGCATTCCCGGCGCCTTGATTTCAGAAGACACACACCGACCAGAAAAAGCTGACTTCGCTGGGGGTTATCTTCTTCAATCCATCGGTGTGATGCCGCTTACGTATATCTCGCAGATGGCAAGGGCGCGGGGCCTTTGGGGTCAGGAGTTGAAACGGGCCGCGCTGGCTTATAACCATGTAGCAGGCATTAACATTCTGGGTGACTGTTTACCCTACAAACATAATTACCTGGAATTAGCCGACGAGAAAGACGTTCGGGGGCTTCCCAAACCACGTATATATTTCTCAAATGGAGACAACGAAAAACGAATGACTGACCATGCCGACAAAATTATGCGCGCTATCTGGGACGCAGCCGGGGCTAAGAATGTCTGGGCTTTCCCACGAAATGCGCATGTTATTGGCACCTGCCGAATGGGAAACGATCCGACGAAAGCAGTGGTGAATGCCGAAGGGCAGTCGTTTGATATTCCGAATTTGTTTATCAGTGATAATTCAACCTTTCCAAGTGCACTAAGCGTCAATCCTGCCCTGACAATCATGGCGTTATCACTCCGCACCGCTGATCGGTTTTTAATGAGTGAAAGAGTGAAAAAGCGAAAGAGCGGACCGCAACACGAATAAACTGCTCAACCGCTTACGCTACACTCGCTCTTTCACTCTTCCATTCTTTCACTCATTAATATTTATGGGATTTTTAGACAGAATAAAAAAGCAATTTGGCGACGGTAATTACGCTGGCGACGAATTCGGCGGTGCTTCAGGAAACGATGGCAGTGGATTACCGGATGGCAATTCCGGGAATTTCCTGTTCGCTACAGGTATTGAATGCTCGTATCCAACCATTCAGAACGGCAAAGTTCGTCGGGATTTACTTCGGGAATGTGGTCATTACGACTACATGAAAGAAGATCTTGGTTTGGTAAAGGAGATGGGGTTGAACGTACTACGATATGGGCTTCCTTACTATAGCATCCATCAGGGACCGGGAAAATTCGATTGGAGTTTCGCCGACGAAGCCATGGCCGAATTGAAACGACTTAAGATCACACCCATTCTGGACCTGATGCATTTCGGAGTACCCGATTGGATTGGCGACTACCAAAACCCAGACTTACCCGTTCATTTTGCCGAATACGCCGGAGCCGTGGCTGAACGATACCCATGGGTACGCTACTATACGCCCGTCAACGAGATCTACGTGACAGCCCGTCTGAGCGGAAAAGAAGGGGCCTGGAATGAGCAACTCAAAACTGACAAAGGCTTTGTCACGGCTCTCAAACACTGCGTGGCCGCCAGTATCATGGGAAATCATGAGATCGCCAAACGCCGAAATGATTGCGTGATTGTACAAAGCGAAAGTGCCGAATACACACATGAACTTTGTGCAACCCCTTCGCCAGGCGTTGCCCTGGAAAACGAGCTTCGTTTTCTGTCGCTGGATTTACTCTATGCCAATCCACCTTCGGCAACGGTAGCCATGTATATGATGGATAACGGCCTGACGCGTGAAGAGTACAACTGGTTCATGGCAGGAAAACCGCCGGGTTATCAGGTGATGGGCAATGACTATTATGGTCGTAACGAACGAATAAAACTACCCGACGGCTCTATTCAAACATCGATGGATGTCCTGGGCTGGTATGAAATAACCAAAGACTACTATGAGCGGTATCGAATGCCGGTCATGCACACGGAAACCAATGTATTTGAGGCCGATCTGGCGCCAATCTGGCTCATGAAACAATGGGTGAGCATTATGCGGATGCGTCGGGACGGAATACCGGTGCTGGGCTTTACCTGGTATAGTTTGATCGATCAGATGGATTGGGACAGCCAACTAAAGGAAATTAACAACAACGTCAACGCCTGCGGTCTCTATGATCTAAATCGCAAGCCGCGCCCAGTGGCCGAAACGTATAAAACATTACTAAAGGAGTTTGGTCAAATTACGATTGTGCCGCATGCCGAGATGCTTGAGATCACAAATCGCCCGGCGAGATTGAAAGTAGCGACGTAACTAAATTCACCTCACCCCCGGCCCCTCTCCTAAAACAGGAGAGGGGAACAGAACTAGCCTTTTTTCACCCCTCTCCTGTTTTAGGAGAGGGGCTAGGGGTGAGGTTAACTTCATACAGCATGCATTACTCCATCAACAACACTCGACTCAACGTCCTTGAGTTAGGGAACGGTCCGCTCACGCTGGTATTTCTGCATTATTTCGGAGGGTCTGTTTTGGAATGGCAAGCCGTTATGAGTCAGCTCGCAGGTCAATATCGTTGTCTGGCCATTGACCTTCGCGGGCATGGGGATTCCGAAGCGCCAGCAACGGGCTATTCGGTGTATAACATGGCGGATGATGTCCTGGAAGTACTTAAAACAATGGACGTTCAGGATTTCGTTGTGGTTGGTCATTCAATGGGGGGAAAAGTTGCACTGGCGCTGGCCAGTCAGCAACCTGCGGGACTTCAGTCACTGATTTTACTATCACCCTCTCCACCTGTTCCAGAACCCATTTCTGATGCTGACCGAACCGAAATGCTTGACAATCACGGTCAACGGGATGCGGCAGAACAGACGTTTGCCAAAATCACAGCCAGGCCACTTTCCAAAGAAGTAAAAGAACAAATCATTGCTGATAATCTTCGTACGGCTGATGTGGCCTGGAAATCCTGGCTCCTACTGGGTAGTAAAGAAGACATTTCAGGTCAGATGAGCAAAATCGGCAGTCCAGTAGCGATTCTCGTTGGTACTGCCGATAAAGCGATTCTGCCCGATGTTCAATCAACCATGACCTTACCCTATCTAAAAACAGCGACGCTCGATACGGTCGATAACGCGGGTCACTTATTGCCTTGGGAAACGCCTGACGATGTCGTTGCGTTTATACAGCGAAAGATCGCGGGGTAGCCTACTGAACAAATACCTAAGCTTTCGTGGTTAGATAAAGACTATGGCGAAATCTTTATCCAACAATCCATTTCAATCTTTCTGGTGGGCAGGTTATGAATGTACTGATCAGCTCAACTGTTTCGGAAATCGAGTTGATTTATTATCCAAAACAGGTCACCTGCAATTAATAGAGTCAGATTACCAGCAGCTTAGCCCATTCTCTATTCGTACCGTTCGGGAAGGAATCCGGTGGAGTCAGGTTGAAAAAAAAGCGTACCAGTATGACTGGAGCATGGTGGAGCAAATGCTTACTGTTGGGAAACGACAGGGCATTCAGCAGGTCTGGGATCTTTGTCATTTTGGGTATCCCGATGATCTGACGCCCTTACACCCGATGTTCGCCCGCCGATTTGCGGCACTCTGTCGCGCTTTTGTCCGATTTTACCGCGACCGTTACCCCGACGATGTACTCATTGTTACTCCCATCAACGAAGTTAGTTTCATTGCCTGGTTGGGTGGCGATGTCAAAGGTACATCGCCCTATTGCGTCAGGCAGGGATGGGAAGTTAAACTCGGTCTTATGCGGGCCTATATTGAAGGCGTGGCCGCTATGCGTGAGATTGACCCGACCATTCGCATTCTAACGACCGAACCACTGGTTCAGATAGTACCGCCCGTCAACGCCACCGAACGGCAAATTATAGACGCAGCCATTGCCGACGAAAATCAGTTTCAATCCGTCGATATGCTGGCTGGTAAGATCGCTCCTGAATTAGGCGGCTCTCCCAACTACCTCGACATTCTGGGCTTTAATTACTACTATAACAATCAGTGGATTAACAAAACAAGCATATTTCTAGGCTGGAATGACCGGGTTCCTGACCCGCGCTGGGTTCCCCTTCGGCGGTTGCTGATGAAAGCCTGGCACCGTTACAAAAAGCCTATTGCCTTAACCGAAACCAGTCATCCGGGCATTGATCGGCCAGTCTGGGCAGATATGATAGGCCGCGAGTGTAGGGCTGTTCTTGAAGCGGACGTACCACTCTGGGGGGCCTGCATCTATCCAATCATTGATCGGCCCGATTGGGATCATCTTGATCGCTGGCATCATTCGGGGCTTTGGGATGCCGACCTTTCAATGAATCCGCCCGGCCGGGTGCTGAATGAGCGCTATGCCCAGGCGCTCCTAAAGGCGCAAACTGTCGTTACGGATAGCCTGGTCAAACTGCCGATTATTGGTTGATTGGTTGATGGTCAGACATACGCCATTTCTCCAAGAAATGGCGTATGTCTGACCATCAACCAATCAAAACCATCAACTTTCTGCATGTTTCTTCCGCGTAGCAGCCGCTTTTTTTGCTGACTCCGAACGTTCTTCGGCCGAGCGTGAAGCCGAAGCTGCCCCCCCTTTCTGGCCTCCTTTGTGATAAGACTCCTTATTTTCGGCATGGCCGCGGCCTGAACCACTCTTCTTACCACCACCTGATACCTTATTTACCGTTGCCCAGGCTCGGCGCTCGGCTTCTTCCTTAGATACGCCACGGTCTTCATAACTCTCCTCAATATACTCAGCCTGGCGCTGTTGCTTATCGGTATAAGCAGATTTGTCTCCTTGTGGCATTGTTGTAGTTGGTTTAGTTTTAGGCAATAGGAAAGCCCTTGCGGCCACCCTATCAGTCAACTCTAACAAGCTTAAAATGACCAGCTCAACAGGCAAAATTGTGAGGAAGTGGGGCTTCGAGATAGCCCAGATTGCAGGTTATTTGTATACTAAACGCAGCGGGGCGGAGAACACAGAGAGTTGTTGATCTAACTCTGTATTCTCCGCCCCGCTGCGTTTAAACCCTGTTTATTTCAGGAAAATTTCGTCATTATCGGTCACAAACATTCGGGTACTTTCGGTGTAGGTACCGCCTGAGGGTGCTTTATATTTTAGATCGATATAGAACGCCCGATAGCCGGATGCCGGATACATGTCCGTTACCGAAACAGTTGCTTTGTTTTTAATTCCCAGGCTCTTACCTTCCCATTTTTCGTTCTGAAAAATCATATCCGTCGAGTTTGCCGACCAGACCGTAACATCTTCCAATTTGTCAGACGTCGTTTTTACGGTAACGTCTACGCCTTTCTTGGTTGTCGACACGCTCCATTGGCAAGCCGGGTAAGGCAGCTTGGCCAGCGTGTTTCCGAAGAAGGCATTTAGCCCTTCTAACGCCTGTCGTTTATCGCCCAGGTCATGCCCGACGTTGGGCACGTAATGAATGAAATTCTCGCCCGGAATCTGTCCAATGTAATGCTTCACGGCATCGACAGTCCAGTACTCATCATTGGTACCCATAAACAACATTTTGGGCATGGTTAACTTTTTCCGGTACGAATACGGATCAATCATTTCATTGATGGCAGCGCCCTCTTTCGTATGAGCGCTCTGCGGGATACCGATTTTTACATAATCGTCAATCTGTTCG
The DNA here is from genome assembly GCF_009754945.1 of Spirosoma arboris. Taxonomy (GTDB): domain Bacteria; phylum Bacteroidota; class Bacteroidia; order Cytophagales; family Spirosomataceae; genus Spirosoma; species Spirosoma arboris. Next base: position 351,119 of record NZ_WPIN01000001.1, on the reverse strand, counting down.
CTATACTTATTCCAGACCTTCATTTGATAGTCCAGATTGACAGGCATGTTCAGAATATCAATAACCATCGGGGCAATGGCAGCGACCCGCTTATCACTCGCCCCTGTCAGCCAGGTGGTCCAACCCCGCTTGGAGGCTCCCGACACCACAAAGCGATTGATGTCTTTATTAACCTTTTCTTTGGCCAATGCCTGCATGGCATCCATCGCCCGAACGGCACTTTTCACCATCGGAAAAAGCAGCGGCCATGAGTAGTCGCCGTCTTTTTTGAACTGATGCAATGTATACGAGATCAGAGCATCTTCGGTGAGGTTATCGTATAAGGGTTGATTGGGCGTTTGCCGAAGCACAGCGACAATGGCCTTGTTTTTCGTCGCCAACGTACTGATTGCCCGGTTAAAGCCATCCTCCCGTTTGTTCCAGTTTGGCTCGCCGTCTTTAACCGAACCGCCGGTAATAAACAACAGCGCACCATCGTACTTGATTTCATTCGGCACCATCACTGTCAGCTGGTGTTTCCAGATATGTTCCCGCCATTTTTGGGAAGTCAGTAGTACCTCATAAGCCGTAATGTCGCCGTATGTATAGGTGTCTTTCACCTCCCATTTAAATGTCTGATCGCCATTGTGCAGATAACTATCCAGCGCTGTTGCTGGCGTTATACCATCTGCCGGATTTGGGGGATTGAACGAAAAAAGCGTACTGACACTGATGAGGCCAAACAGGGCAAGCGTTTTCAAAAAATAGGATTTCATTGGTGTATTGGGGTTAAAGTCTATTTATACCCATCCGCTTTCGGAGACTCTGCAACTAACTTCAGGGCTTCATCCATGTAAATTTCAGCGGTGTTTTCGCCAAGACTCGTGCGGCTAACGTAGTCATAGCGCTTAAAACTGTTGAAATCTACTTTGGTGAGCATGTACCCAAAAGCGTCGTTCGTCAAACCAAACAACAACGGGACTTTGGCGTGCATGTGTCGCTTGATATAATATCCAATATTTGGTAAGGCTTCGCCCGGAATAGTCAGGACCTGCGCGCTACCAATGTTGAGCAGGTTTACCTGTGCTACAACTTTATCGCCAGGCGCTACTTTATAATTCAGCGGTGAGTTCTTAACGATGTATTTCATCACTTCCGACTCAATCGGGAACGTGACATTTTTAGCCGTACAGAAAAGCGTGGGATTCGTTTGCGCTTCGGCAGGACTTACAATGCGCAACGCTTCATCGGCCAGCAACTCCCCGATTCGAATGCATTCTTCCCAGGTATTCGCTTCTTTGGCATTTTCCCGCCGGTTATCAGCCGTTACCATACCGCCTTGAGCTCCATTCATAAACATAGCGATTCCACCCACTTTCGATTCAACTCGATCACAGAGTGGACCACACAAATCAGGGCTAAGAATACCCCGACCTGAGCCAATTACCTCTGGGTGAATAGCGTAGTTAATGAGTGTCACAATGGGTTTGCCTGCATTGGTTCCCGTTGTGGCAATGGCTTGAATAACTCCGCAGCGCGGATCGTATAATTCGGGGGCGTAATAGTTGTAGGCAATTTGCCCTTTGGCGTCACCAACGGCAATTTTCAGAGAAGCCGGAGCCAATTTCGTAACAGCTTCATTGACGGCGTCGGCCATAGCCTGTACGCATTTGTCTAAATAAGGAAGGTCTGCAAATGACTCTCCCTTCTCGTTTGGAAAACCGTAAGCGTCGGGTCCACTATGGGTATGCGTACAACCAATCAGAATATTTTCGGGCGGAATTCCCTTGATGAGCGCCCTAGATTTATTGCCCAGTACCGATGGCCAGCCCAGATTATCGACACTGACGATGGCAATACGGGTTCCTCCTTTTTCAAAGACACTGGCCCTGACAAACAACTCTCCTTTTTTCTCGACCGCTTTTTTAGGTGTACCAATTCCCCCGGAAACTGGTAATAACGGATTAGGCGTAATGAGCCTGACAGCCGCTCCCGCTTTGAAATCCTGTGCTAAAGCAGGTAGGCTCAGCCATAAAACGGCAAGCGTAATAAGGAGTTTTTTCATATTGACAATCTACACAATACGCTAACTGTGTGCTTATTATAAGTTGACCTCTGGCCGAATAAACCCATTTTTGTCTATTCGGCCAGAGGCCGGTTAATAATAGCACAAGGCAAGGGCCTTGCGCTATTAGGCATTTATCACACACATAAATTCTCAATTACCAGGGTTTACCGGTGCCCTGAACTAACCATGGTTTCGACCAGGCACTGTTTTTACCGTCAGATTGCGAGTTGGCCGTTATTTCCAGCTTGTCCATAGCCGCTGCCGAATTGGTTTTGTTCAGATTCAGCTCATCCCGCATGTAATAAAAACGCACAGGAAGTGCTTTCCGCTTGGCCGCATAACCTGCAGCTAAGGCAGGCAAACCCGTCCGGCGATAATCGAACCAGGCTTCGGTAGCACTCGTCCAGCTGGCAATCCATTTTTGACCGATGAGTTGCGATAGAGTACCATCGTAGACAACACCTTTCTGGGCAATGAAGGCAGTATAGCTACTGGCCAACCCCCAGGCCGTTAACGAGGCTTTGACACCTGCTTCGTACTGCGTTTTCGCATCGCCGGCAGCCCAACCTTTCTGAGCCGCTTCGGCTAGAATGAACCGCACTTCAGCTGCCGATACCAAACGGGCTTTCAGTAGCGTTCCTTTAGCCTGCATGTAAATTTCGTTCAGGTACGAAACGTGCGGATTAACCGATGTTTGGCCCGGTGTTGGATTGAAGTTATAGCCAGAAGGAAGCTGGGACACACTCGGAGGCAAACCAACGTAATTTGGGTCGGTATCAATTTGAGTCGTTCCAACTTTATCAGGCGATAAGTAACGAACGCCGTTTACAATTTTGTCCGTACCAGCTGGTAGCGTTGCATCAACAGCCAATGGAATCTCTACTTTTTTAGCCCAAAGTGCCAAACGTGGATCGCTGGTTGCCTGCATGGGTTTGAGTAGCGTAGAGCACATTTTTATCCGGCGATAGTTGCTGCCACTAACATCAAACACCGCATTTGATGGCCAGGCATCGCCCGAATTATTACCAGCAAAGGCCATCGTCGCATCGGCAGAAGCGTCGTCGATGATGGGATATTGCGTAGGATTCGCTACGATTTTTTCAATCCCTGCTTTAGCCACATCGGGTTGTTTAGCCGAAATACGCATGTAGTACCGAAGCTTGAGCGAGTTGGCCAGTTTCTGCCATTTGGTTGGATCACCAGCGTAATACATATCCGCACTTTCCACGATACTGCTATAAGACGCTTTAGGCTTCGAGAGTAGGGTGCTTGCTTTATCCAGATCAGCAATAATACCAGCATAGATCACATCCTGACCGTCATATTTCGGAGCAATGTTATCTACACCACCAAGTTCTCCCTTCAGTGCGCTCGTATAAGGAGCGTCTCCCCACAAGTCAGTAATCAGACCGAAGATCATCGACTTCATCACCAACGCCACGCCCTGTTGGAATTCCATATTCAGCGTAACTGCCCGTTGATAAAGCAAGTCATTGTTGCGAAGCAGATCATAATAGGCAGTCCAGCTCTGATCGCCACCCCAGTCGTAGTCGTTATGACTGCTAAACCAGGCGTCTTTCTGGGTGTGCTGTACAACTCCGGCAATATCCTGAAAACCCAGGTTGACGTACGCCTTTGCGGTTTCTGTCAGCACGGTAGGCATGATCAGGTTTGGGTTCACTGTTTCGGGCTGAACCCCGTTTGGGTTTATGTTCAACTGGCTCAGGTCTTTACAGGAGAATAGGAAAGCCACAAACAGAACCAGACAGATAGTGCTCTTTTTTAGTATATTTTTCATGGTCGAATGCGTTAGGAAGTTCTTAGAACGTAAGGCCAAGTTTGAACCCAACCGGAATAGTCCAGGGAGTTACGTTGTAGCGCTCAATACCCTGCTTAAACTGCGTACCAGCTTGTGGGCTCGCCTGTGGCTGGAAGGCCATTTCAGGATCGACGTTGATTTTGGCTGCTGTCCACAGAATAATGTTGCGGCTATATACCGAGAACGTAGCACTCTGTATACCAATCGACTTAACGAATTTCGCCGGTATATCGTAGCCCAGCGAAACCTCCCGAAGTTTAATGAATGAGGCATCGAAGGTAGCCGCCCGTGTAAAGCTCCAGGGGTAGTTATCACCGTAAGGGATGATTTTGGTACCCGCTCCACCCAGGTTTTCGGTGTAACCAGTTATGTTACCCTGCGAATCATACTGGGCAATAACCCCTGGATTGAATACGCCATACGCATAGGTTTTTCCGCCAAATTCAAATGGATACCCGCCATAGGCTGACGTTGGACCACCCACAATCGGGAAGAAGTTGCCGTGAATTTTGATGTACTCATCCTGATTCGCGACCAGCCAGTTACGTAGCTCATCACCCGACCGGCTACCGGGGTTGATCAAATTATCTAGGAACCGCTGCGAACGCAGATCCGACTCCATATATCGGTACGTCTGCGATACGAAATCACCACCAGAGCGCCAATCGAGGGAGAAATTGAGTGTGAAACCTTTGTACGAAATTGAGCTCTGTGCACCCAGCATGAAGTTCGGGTTGAAGTTTCCGATTTTGTTCTTCGTGTTAGTTGCACTCGTACTCTGCCATGAACCATCGTTGTCCAGAATAGGATAACCATAGTATTGCGATTTCGGATCGGTTACGGTAATCACCGCGGCATCATAGATGTCCCCAACTTTATCGCCAACATAAGTCCAGGCACCACCCTTCGCATCAGTCCATAGCGTGTAATATGGTATGCCTTCGGCCAGTTCTTTAATGCGCGTTGTATTCTTGGTGAAATTGGTTGTCAGATCCCAACGCAGACCACCTTTATCGACGATTGTTCCGCCCAGCGAGAGTTCAACACCGCGGCTTTCGAGCAGACCAGCGTTGATGTTTTTGGTTGTAAAACCAGACGATGGGGCAATTTGCGAGGGCAGAATCTGGTTTCGGTTGTCTGACATATAATACGTTCCCGAAAACCGGAGCCGGTTGCGGAACATGTTGTAGTCGATACCCACTTCGTAAGAGGTAGCAATTTCTGGCTTCAGGTTCGGCAGCAGAATGCTATTCGATTTCGTCAGACGCGTTACGCCATTCCAGGCACCGGCATCACCCAGCGTAGGATAGAGACTGTACGGATTGGCGTCATTACCTACCTGCGCTACCCCAGCCCGAATCTTGAACATATCGACTGTATTCGGCATGTGGAACATTTCATTGACCAATACACTCAACGAAGCTGATGGATAGAAATACGAGCGATTGTCGACCGGCAACGTACTTGACCAGTCATTACGAGCGGTCAAGTCTAAGTAAATCATGTCTTTGAAACCCAGATTGGCCGTGGCATATGCGCTGTAGATCGCCTTTTTGTACAGGTAATTACTGTACTGTATGTTGTTTGGCGCGATATTCTGAATGGTAAACAAACCTGGAATAACCAGTCCTGCACCACTTTTGCTACTGGTGCTCATATCTGTCGACTGCGAATAGCGGTTGTTGCCCCCTGCCGATACAACTACACTCAATGCATTGAATCGTTTGGTATAGGTAGCCAGGAAGTCGGCGTTGCGTTCGTAGCGTTTCAGGTTAATCAGACCATAAGCCCCATTGGGTTCGCCGGTATAGCTACTGGCGATTTTCGTTTCCCGTTGCTCATTATACGTATCGAGTGCATAGCGGCCCATCAATTTGATCTCGGGCGTAATCTGCCATTCGGCCCGCATGTTGCCAAATAACCGATCCCGCACATAGCCATTGTTCACTTCGTAAGCCAGGAACCACGGGTTGTTGTAGTTACCAATACTTTGGGACTTCTGTTGTAGACCTTCTTTGCCTGGTACCCAATAATTACGCAGGTCATTGATGTCGATGTGCGACCCTACGGCATACGCCCATTGTAATGGGTTCGTTCCCCGTTCGCCAGCGGGCCGATTGTTTGAGTTGTTTCGGCTGAAATCCAGGTTGGTGCTCAGCGTCAGTTTACTACTAACGCGTACGGTTGTATTGATGGCCAGCGTGTTTTTGAACAGATCGGAATTGGGTACAATACCCCGGCTGCTCATATTGGAATACGAAAGCCGGTACGTGATTTTGTCCGAATTATTCGAAATCGATACGCCGTTTGTACTCGTAATGCCCGTTCTAACAAAATCCCGGACGTTGTTTGGGTGCGAAACGAGTGGAGTTGGGATTTGCTTCCCATCCGATCCAACAGGGCTATTCCACTGAATGGCGTTATAGCCTTTGTCCAGCTCAGGACCAACACCACCCGATGAACTTTCGTCAATTTGCAGAATTCCACCTGGATACGGGTTATTGTCTGGCGTAAACGGAAGAATCCCCGTAGCAAAATGGCTCCCCATTTTCAGGTACTTGTAAGGCTGATCGAATACGGTATTGGATGTCAGCGAAACCGTCATTTTCTGTGATTTCGAGCCACTTTTTGTCGTAATCAGCACTACACCGTTACCCGCCCGCGAACCGTATAAAGCAGCCGCGCTGGGTCCTTTCAGGATGGAGATGTTCTCAACATCATCGGGGTTAATGTCCGAAATGGCGTTCCCATAATCGACGCGGTTGTCGCTACCAATCTGGCTTACATTGTTCAGCGAGTTGTTCACCGGAACACCATCAACCACAAACAAAGGCTGGTTGTCGGTATTCAGCGATTTAGCACCCCGGATAATCATGCTCACTGACGAACCTGAAGGCCCTGTCGAGCTAATCTGAACACCCGCTACGCGGCCTGCCAGTGAGTTCAGTACGTTTTCCTGCGCTACCCGGCTTATGTCTTTCCCCTGTACTTCGCCAACTGAGTAACCCAGCGAGCGAGCCTCCCGCTTGATACCCAGAGCGGTAACAACGACTTCGCCGAGAACCTCGTTATTTTCAACCAGTTCAACATTAATAACCGACTGATTACCAACGACAACTTCCTGTGTTTTATGCCCGATAAAGGAGAACACAAGAACCGCCGTATTACTATTTACAGAAATCGAATAGTTACCCTTTTGATCCGTAACCGATCCAATTTGTGTACCTTTAATCAAGATATTAGCTCCAGCAATTGGCTGATTGTTCGTGGCTAATGTAACCGTTCCCGTTATGGTTTTGGCCGGATTTCGTTGAGGGAAGCCTTTGGCCAGCGCGTGCAAAGAGCATAGTCCGACCAGTATGGCAACGGCCAGAGAATGCCTTAGAGTCAACTGAAAAGTAGAAATTGGTTTCATGCGTGTTCAGTTATGTGAGGTTCAATAAATTAAATACAGAGGTTAATTAGTAGGAAATTACACGTTCATGGAGTCGGTGGTCGCGTTTCTACTCCGTGTTTATCAGATTCAGGTTGCTGTTCGTGTTGATTCAATAATTCAATAAAGTAAGCTTCCAACAGGTCAGAATAGGCTTGTCTGTCTTCTGGCCTATGCAAGCCAGCCAGAAATTCATCCAACTCTTCTTTCGACAGGTTGCTGCGGATTAATTGCTCAATCAGGTGTGTAGCGCCTTGCCTTGCCATTACCTTTGTGTTTAGGCAGTTTACAGATACTACTGGCAAGGCAGAAAAAAAGGCTACTCTTCTATGCGGATTTTATTTAGCTAGCGAGGTCTACCCGTTCCCGCAAAAGCTGTTTTGCCTTTACAAGCTGGTTTTTAACGGTATTTTTTGAAATCCGTAATGACTCCGCTATTTCCTGATAGGATTTTCCGCCTTCTATGTTGAGCAGTAGAATCAGCTTACGTTTTTCAGATAGCGCATTAATAGCTTTGTGGAGGAGTATGCACCGGGTTTCCAGGTCTTCCTGATCTTCTTCGGTGGTGCGATCCATGCGCTCCATGTACCGCTGCCGAAGCAGCTGGCTCTTTTCCACCTGTTTCAGGTAATCGAATATCATATTACGCAGGCAGGTGAACAGATAAGAACTGAAGTTTAGCTCTGGATTAATGAGGGCTCGTTTCTCCCAGATCTTTATAAATACATCATGCACCATATTCTCGGCCTCCTCTTTATCCTTTAGGAGCGAGATGCTAAACTTGAGTGCGGGTGTCCGATAGTGCTGATACACTTTAGCAAAAGCCGCCTTATCACCCTGAATAGCTTGGTGAATAATAGTTTCGGTGAGACAAGACATGAGTATTGAGAAGTTAAGGTGGAAATTCGGGTACAAAAAAGAAGGCTAAAAATCAGCACGCACAAAAGCAGATTGTTTAATCAGATACAGTCAGCTATTCACCGCTCAGATCATCAGAAAACATTAAAATTGAACTAATCGCAAAATTTTTATAAACAAATCCAGAAAATCACAGAATAGGATTTTGGATTAACCAAACAGAATGATTTTTCGCGAACCGATAAAGTCAGTTATTAATCACTCTATGAAGATGATTTATTCAAAATAATATTTGGCCTAGGTTGTGCAGCCGCAACAAATATAGAACCGCCTATTTCATTTTATTTTCGCTTCTTGCGTAAAATTGCCTTCAATTTGCGCAAATCATTCAAATTTCATTCAGGGGTAATCTTCCGGAAGACAGTACGATTGCGACTAACACACTATCAGCCATTTACGAAAACCAGCATAGATTGCCCGAAAGGCCCTTAACCTTGAGTTAACACGCCTTTTAGTTGTTCTCCACTATCCATTGGTCTGGAAATTACTGTTCATCGAATAGTACGATACATTAGCCAGGGAGTATATCAGGAGAACGCCAATAAATGATGCCCCCACGATTCCAGCTGAATTTGTATCGACATTTTCGAGATTTTCTGAAGCCATACGCCATATCTTGGAGATATGGCGTATGGCTTCAGAAAATCTCGAAACTATGGCAATGCATATGCATTGGTGGGATTGGCCTTTTTCTCTGGACTTGTGCTCCTGGTACTCAGTCAGATCAAAACAACGCATCGGTAACGACCTACATCGATACGCCTTTTGAGCAGGAATACCATGAGCCTTATCCGGTGGGTCAGGATGACAAAACGAATGAGGTTCGCAGTATTGCGGTAGACCGTCAGGGGGTGGTCTGGATTGCTACAGGATCGGGTATATTTTCAAAAAAAGCGGATCAGCATGAATGGACGTCCATGCTGCCACCTACCGAACAGGGGCCTTCTTTTTCGGTAGCCATCGATGCACAATCGACCGTTTGGGTTGGTGCCTGGAATGGTCTCTATCGTTATAAAAACCACATTTTTGACCAGGTAGCTGGTCTCGAAGCGCCTATTGCTGCAGTGACAGCCGCCCAAGAAGGTGTATATGCATTGGGACCACAGGGGGCCTGGCTCATCAATGAGAAAGGCACGCAAAAAAAGAACTATACACTACCTCACGCCATTCGGAATGCGTTGTCGGATAATCAGGGTGGTTTGTGGGTAGCCACCGATGTCGGGCTTTATCACGTTACAGATCAGGCCACGACTCTTTTTCAAAAAACAGATGAGCTATTGAGCGCTTCGGCAAAAGGTATTGCGTTCGATTCAACTCATAATCTGTGGGTTGCAGGTTTGGGTGGCGTAACCGTTTTGCAGCAGGAAAAACCCAAACAAGTTATTCAGCCAGCACAAGGTATGCCGTCGGTTTTTGCCACCTGCGTCGAACGGGCACCTAATGGCAGTATGTGGGTAGGCACCGAAACGGGTGTCGTCCGGTATCGTCCTGATGGCAGTCATTCCCTGCGGTTTAGCCGCCGGTGGTTGCTGGATGATCACGTAAACGACATTGCCTTCGACGCCGAGGGAAACGCCTGGGTCGCCACCACTAAAGGAGTAAGTGCGATTAAACGTCGACCCATGACGCTGGCGCAAAAGCAGGATTACTTCTACGATGTGCTCATGAAGCGGCATATCCGTAGTCCGTGGATTGCCGGTCAATGCCGTTTACCGATTCCGGGAGACGTAACCACCTGGGAGTCAGACGATGATGATAACGACGGGGAGTACACGGCGAACTATCTGGCTATGGAGTGCTTCCGGTATGCAGCGACAAAAAGTCCCGACGCAAAAGCCAAGGCAAAAAAAGCGTTCGACTTTTTAAAACTGCTTCAGGAAGTGACGGGAACCGATGGATTTTTTGCCCGAACCATTGTGCCCGCCACCTGGACTCGCGTTGACGACGGGAATCGCACATTTACTCCACGCGAACGCGCCGACGAACTCGTAAAAGAGCCTCGCTTTAAAGCCGTGGAAATTCGCTGGCGAAAATCGGCCGATGGCAAATGGCTCTGGAAAGGCGATACGAGTAGTGATGAACTCTGCGGCCACATGATGGGCTACTATGTTTACTATGAACTCGTAGCCGACGAAGCGGAAAAAGTCGTTATCCGAAAACACGTTGCGCGTATAGTCGATCATCTGATTGCCAACGATTTTTCACTCACAGACATCGATGAAAAACACACTCGATGGGGAGTCTGGTCGCCCAATCGACTGAACCGTGATCCAGATTGGGCACCCGACCGAAACCAGAATTCAATGGAGTTGCTGGCGTTTCTAAAGCTGGCCTATTACGTAACGGGCAAGCCTATTTATGAACAGCACTACCGACGGCTCATTGACAAGGAAGGCTATCTGGATAATATGGCGAAAATTGATCAGCAGAACCCAGCCTGGTTCATTTACTTCGATGTCATGCTGGCGGCCTACATCTATCCAATTCTGGTTCGCTGTGAGAAAGATCCTGAAATCCGATCTTTCTACGAGAGTCATATGGATAAGTGGCTGGCACAGCGCAAGGCCGACAAAAACCCACTTATCAATTTCCTATACTGCTATTCCCGCGACAAAAAGGTCGAATTAGTGCCCTCTATCGACTTTTTAGTCGATACACCCCTTGACTTAATTAACTGGACAGTCGATCATACCAAACGCGAAGATGTGTCCATTGTGCGAACGCCTGTGCTGGATGAGCTTCAGGTTAATGAGCTACCTCCGGCTAGTATACGTACCGTTGTCCGCTGGGATAAAAACCCATGGGCTGCCGTAAATGGCCAGCCCGACATTGAACGCGAGCCCGTTTTCTGGCTCCTTCCCTACTGGATGGGCCGCTATCTGGGTATGATTGAGGATAAGAAATAGACGTAAGCAAGTGAAATAACCGAATTTACAACCTGTTCCATTCAGTACCATGCGCATCAATTATACACGATTAGCCTATTGTTTTCTCACTTTCCTCGTTCTGGGGAGTCAGAAACTAAAGGCTCAGGCGGTCTTTCAGGACAAGCCTTTCCTGCAGGACTACAGTGTCAAATACTATTTCGACAAGTCAGGCATCAACCTTACGGGCGTAGCTAGTGACCGAAATGGTGTGATTCAGGTGATTTCATCAGAAGGGCTACTTCGTACCGCCGATGGCGATTTTTTGCACCCCGGCACGCTCGTACCTGATCAGACCAATCGACCGCTCAAGGATATGAAACTTCAGGCAATTGGCTCCTATGGTCAGCAGATCGTTTACCTCGACCAGAAGGCCGTGTTGAGCAATGCCTGGGCGGGAAAACTGTACGATGAACACCAGCTCCCACAAGCTCGAATTTTTGCCGGGACGCCTGCGCTAACGTTTCTTGTTTCCGATGGAAGCGCTCTGCATGTTGTCAAGGATGGTAAAGTACTTTGGAAAGGATCATTCCCAGCTGATGAGGTGATTGCGGCCCATTTTCAGCCCGCAGGCAATGCCTTCTGGATACTCGGCAAAAAGTCTGTCTATACGCTTTCGGGGGTAGATTTTAAGCTCACAAAGGTGCTCGATGGCGCGGGATTTACGGCATTTGCGCTGACGACTAAGAAGGCAATTATCGGCACTAATGACGGCTATCTAGAGCTCGATGTTGTTAGCAAAAAACAAATCGGCGCTATTCATCGTAAACTCCCCTGGACGGAAATTACGGCAGTGGTCGACGTAGCCGGTAAACTCTGGTTTGGTACAACCAAAGGCGCTTTTTCACTACGCCCCGATGGTAAATACGATTATTACAACGGTGAGCGCTGGTTACCCGGCAATCAGGTGACGGCGATTGCTGAAGGCCCAAAAAACTCCATACTGATTCTAACGACCGAAGGTTTGGGCAAAATCTGTTTCAAGTCGATGACGCTCCACGACAAAGCCGTTTTTTTTGACGATCAGGTTCGGGCTCGTCACATTCGGAACGGGTTCAATGCCTCACTCGATCGCATGCAAAAGGGCAATCTGGCTACCGGCTATCTGTCTGATTCTGACAACGATGGCCTTTGGACGTCAATGTATCTGGCTGGAGAGGTTTTTCGCTACGCCGTTACCAAAGATAAAGATGCCCTGCAAAACTGCCGTGAATCGCTCGATGCGATGGAGCGATTGTACACCATCAATCCGGTACCGGGCTTTCCGGCGCGATCCTTCGAGCGAGCGGGATATATCAAACAGTTACATGATTCAGAACGTTGGCAACATTCGCAACAGCCCGGCTGGGACTGGAAATCCACGACCAGTAGCGACGAAATTATTGGCCATATTTTCGTTTTCGGAGCCATGGCCGAACTAGTCGATGACAAGAACCTGCAACGCCGGTCCATCACGCTCATTGATACGGTTATGAGTCATATTTTGTCGCACGATTTATACTTGATTGATTTTGATGGGAAGCCAACGATGTGGGGCAAATGGAATCCAGAATACGTGAATAATTTTCCCATCAACGTGGGCGACCGAAAGCTGAATTCGTCCAACATTGTGGCTATGCTACAGACAGCATATCACTTTACAAAAAAGGAAAAATACAAAAAGAAGGCTCTCGAACTGATGCAGAAACACGGCTATCTGGAAAACCTGATGCGCCCCATGAGCATCATTGGGAAGGCCCCAGCCGATGCTGATGAGCATAGTAAACACATGTCGGACGGCTGGAATCATTCCGACGATGAAATGTACTTTGTTGGTTATTGGGGATTATACCGTTATGCGTTCGATGATGCCTTAAAGGCAAAGTACAAAAAGGCCATTATTGACCATTGGGAAGTTGAGCGCCCGGAAAAAGACGGTGCCTGGAACATTTTCACCGCTCTCACCGGAACCAAGAATTTCGACCTGCCCGAAGCTATCTGGTATTTGCAGCAGTATCCGCTCGATATGATCGACTGGTCGATTATGAACAGCCACCGGAAAGACATTGACACACTTGCTCCAAACTTCCGGGGACAAACAACCAAAGAAGTGCTTCCTCCCGACGAAAGCCCCATTCAGCGACACAACAGCAATACGTTCACCCTGGATCGTTCCAAAGGCAACAGCGGCACCTCCGAACACAGTGCTGGTGACATCTGGCTCCTCCCTTACTGGATGGGTCGTTATCTGGGTGTCATCAGTGCTCCAGCTGGAAAATGATGGCATCGTGGTGTCGGGTTGAAGAACCTGACACCACAGTTACTACATATCGGTGAGCGTATAAACTGTTACAAAACACATGAAACCATTTTGCACGGCTCTCTTGGTGATCCTGTTTGCCAATCCCTTAGTGGGCCAAATCACCCCCTATCGCGATGTACCTTATCTACAGGACTATAGCATCAAATATTACACTAAAGACAGTACGATTCAACTGCAAAACGTTGCTACCGACCGGAATGGGGTGATTCAGATTTTATCATCGAAAGGCTTATTACATCCTCGCTCAGGACAGTTTCAATATCCCGGAACCCTGGAAGCAGACCGTTCGTATCGCCCAACTGCTGATCGAAAAATTGTGGGATTAGGGTTGTATGAAAACCAGTTCGTTTACCTTGATGATACGGCCATTTTCAGCAATGCCTGGGCAGGCAAGTTGTTCGATAAACATACCATGCCCGGTGCAAAACTGTTTTGCGCTGGTTCGGGATTTACGTTTCTGGTTTCGGATGGTACGCACCTGAAAGTTGTTACCGAATCGTCGGTTGTTTGGGAAGGTGCGTTGGCGCAGGATCAGGTGAAAGACATTCGGTATGAAGCAGCGAAAAAACGGTTCTGGCTATTGGGAAATCACTCGTTGAGCGTCCTTGATGTAGGCGCAAAAAAGTTGACAACCGTTTTTCAACATCCTGATCTTACCTGCTTCGACATCGACCAGAATAAAGTTTTTCTGGGTACGAATGATGGCTATCTGACGCTCGATGCCAGTACGAATAAACCTATCGGTAGCCTTCAGAAAAAACTCCCCTGCCCCGATTTGACTACCATTCGCGCAGTGCAGGGCAACCTCTGGTTTGGTTCCACGATTGGCGCGTTCATGTTGCGAAAAGACGGCAAGTTCAACTATTACTATGGCGAACGCTGGCTGCCGGGCAATCAGGTAACCGCGATCTCGGAGGGGGACGATAAAACGGTTTTGATTCTGACAAACAAAGGACTGAGTGAGATTCATTTCGATGCGATGACCTTGCATGAAAAAGCGCTACAATACGAAAAACAGGTACGACAACGGCATATCCGTTACGGGTTCAATTGCGACGTTTCACGGATTCAAAACGGTGATTTATCCACCTTTCAAATGGACCAGCACGATAGCGACAACCTATGGACGTCGATGTACCTGGTCAGTCAGCTTTTCCGATACAAGGTAACGGGCGATAAAGTAGCCCTCCAAAACTGCCTCGAATCGTTTGCAGCCATGGAGCGATTGTTCACGATCACGAACATGAATGGCTATTTTGCAAGGGGTTACGAGCGCCGGGGTTATCATAATTTTGTTGCCAAAGCCTGGGATGGCGGGCTGACTAATGGCTGGACGCATGCCAATGATCCGGAATGGGATTGGCGCGGAACAACCAGCAGCGACCAGACGGTGGGCCAGATGTTTACGCTCACCCTCATGGCTGAACTGATGGACGGCGACGTAAAAAAACGAGCCATTACGCTGATTGACGAGTTAATGACCAACATCATAAAGAACGATTGGTACCTGATCGACTTCGATGGCAAACCCACACTCTGGGGCAAATGGAATCCGACTTATGTGAATGGTTTTCCGACGAATGTAGGGGATCGAAAAATCAACTCATCCAACATCATTGCCTTTCTGCAAGCCGCGTATCACTTTACGAAGAAGCCCATTTATAAGGAGAAAGCCTATGAGTTGATGCAGAAACACGGTTATCTAGAAAACCTGATGCGGCCCATGAGTGAAATCGGGAAAGCGCCAGCCGGTTCGGACGACTGGGCTAAAATGCTCTCCGAAGGCTGGAATCACTCCGACGATGAAATGTACTTTCTGGCGTATTGGCCCCTATATCGCTACGCGTTTACGCCCGAACTGAAAGAGAAATACCGTGAAGCCATCCGAGACCACTGGCAGACTGAACGGCCCGAAAAAGATGGCCTCTGGAATCTCTGCTACGCCATGACCGGCGCTAAAACCTTCGATTTACCTGAAACTGTCTGGTATTTGCAGGAATTTCCGCTGGACATGATCGAGTGGCCCATCGTGAACAGCCACCGGAAAGACATTGAGCTAATTCCCGAAAACTTCCGGGGACAAACGACCAAAGAGGTATTGCCACCTGACGAACGCCCTGAACTTAAGCACAATCGTAACCTGTTCAAGCTTGACCGCCCAACCAAAGTTGTCAGCGAGTTAAGCGCTGGTGATTCATTTTTGCTACCCTATTGGATGGGGCGATATCTGGGCGCAATTAGCGGACCGACGGGAAAGTAAAGGGCATCGCTTGATTAACTTCCCGAAAGTTTAGACCTTTCGGCTGAGCCGCCATTGCGGAAGTTAACATGAATTTGAAGGCATATACATGGACAATCGTAAGTACCCCATTGGTCCGTTCGTAACGCAGGATACGTATTCAGCCGATGAACTGGATCAACTTATTAGCATCATTGAAAGCAGCCCGGCCCGGTATCGGGAATTAGTCGAAAATTTATCGCCAGCTAATTTAGCGAAAACATACCGTGACGGCAGCTGGACCGTACAGCAATTAGTCCATCACGTGGCCGACATCCAGTTTGTGCATTTTTTTCGGATGAAAAAAGCATTGACAGAACCTGACTATAAAGAGCTTACGCTCATCGACATGAATGCCTGGGCACATACACCTGATGCCACCGAAGCTCCGATTGCAGATTCTCTGATTCTGTTCGAAGGAGTCACCCTGCGCTACGTATACCTGGCCAAATCCCTGACAGAACCGATGCTCGCAATTGCGTATTACCATCCCGTTCGGCAGATTATGATCAATCAGGCTCAGGCGCTGGCCATGACGGCCTGGCACGTCCAACACCATCTGGCACATATCAAACTGGCCCTGTCGTAAGGGAGTTGTGCGGTGATGTCAGATGCTCACATCTGACAATTGAGGTTTCTCAAAACCTCGTGTCTATAGGTTTTGAGAAACCTCCTAATGTCGGGTTTAATAACCCGACATCACAGCCAATATTCACCAACTTAAATCGTCAAGCTCCAGCCTTCTCTATAATCCCGTTTTACAAATTGATTGGCCTGATCGTAATTCGTGATTTTCATGTTGGGCGCATCATAATACAACTTCTTGCGACCGTTATATCTGTCAGACGATCGCTTGGCCGATGGGTTATCGCGGAGCATCCAACTGCGTAAGGCCAGATTTCCAATCAGGATACTTTCGGCAAATGGAGCTGCATATTCGAACGGCGAACTCGTTACGCCTTTTCCATGACCCGCAATGCAGGCGTCGACCCATTGGAGGTAATGATCTTCGTTCGGTACGCGGGCAATCGTTTCGGGAATGTTAATCGACTCGTTGGCTTTCAGGGGCAACAAACGAGGATTAGCCCCATAGCAATCAGCCATGAGCTTTCCTTTGGAACCTATGAATAGCACACCACCATCAGAATTACCAAAGCTTTCGCCGGGCAGTAACTCTTCAGGCAATTCAGGCAAAATACCGCCATCATACCAGCTCAACTTAATATCGCCCTTGCCGTCTTTACGAGGATAATTGAGGTGAATGGACGATGAAAAGGGTGTCCAATCTGGGTTATCGTCTTGCGGACGTAACGTAAATGCCCACGTACCGGCCAGACTACATTCAACAGAGGTTGGATAGTCGATGGGTAAAATTCGAAAAACGGGGTCCATAATGTGGCAAGCCATGTCGCCCAGAGCACCCGTTCCATAAGGCCACCAGCCTCGCCAGTTCCAGGGCAAATAGGCTTCGTTGTACGGCACTTTCTTGGCAGGACCTAACCACAAATCGAAATCCAGTTCTTTCGGAATATCAAAGGTTTTATCGGTCGGAACGGCTTGTGGCCAGACGGGTCGGTTGGTCCAGGTCAGCACTTTGTGAACCTCACCAATGGTTCCGGCATCATAAATTTCTTTCATCCGACGAACGCCATTGCCCGAACCACCCTGGTTGCCCATTTGGGTAACGACTTTGTATTTTTTTGCCGCCTGTCCTAAAATTCGCGCTTCGTAAATATCGTGTGTAAGTGGCTTTTGGGTGTACACATGTTTGCCCAACTGCATGGCGGCCAGTGTGGCTACAGCATGCGTATTGTCGGGCGTGGAGATGGAGCAGGCATCAATGTTCTTGTTTTCTTTGCTCAACATTTCCCGGAAATCCTTATAGTACGTTGCCTTCGGGAAACGACTCCGCGAATCCACCGCCTGCCGATCATCGACATCGCAAAGAGCCACAATATTCACATTAGGGCTTTTTGAAAAGGCAGCCAAATCACTTTTGCCTTTGCCGCCTGCGCCAATCCCCGCAATGTTGAGTTTATCACTCGGCGCAATAAACCCTTTTCCGAGAACGTGCCGGGGAACAATAAAAAACGACGTAGCTGCCAGAGACGATGTTTTCAGAAAGTCGCGCCGACTTTCTGCATTCGGTGTAGTTTTCTTTTCTTCCATGAAAGTACTAGAGGTTTTGATGATTTAGGAATAAACTAAGATTTGCTGGCAAAAGCGTGCACAGACCTATTGTATACTACTGATTTATAGCGCAATCGTACCTTCGACTAGATAGCTTTTATTCCAGATCGTCTATTTTGTTCCAACCCCCTCGTCAGGAATAGGGTCTTCTCAACGATATAACCCCCTCCTACTACAAATGAAAAAAATATACAACCCACTGCTAATCGTCTTATTGGTCATAACGGGCTTTACCTCGTTGGCCCAGAACTCTCCTTTTGAATTCGGAGTAAAGGGAGGATTGAACCTCTCTTCGTTAAGCTTCAATAACAACACGATACCAACTAACCGTATCAAACCTGGAGTCAACATAGGTTTTACCACTACGTACAATTTCAGGCAAAACTTCTTCCTTCAATCAGGTCTTTCGTTCACCACGAAAGGAGCAGAAATAAAAGGGGAAGCGCCAATGGGCTTCGATTACAACCTGGTATATCCAGGGCGGGAAGCGGTACTGAAAAGTAATCAGCTCTATTTGCAAGTGCCCATCTATGCTGGTTATAGACTAGACGTACTACCGGGCACAAGGCTTGTGCTCACTGCGGGGCCTTATGTTGCGTACGGCATCGGTGGCAAAACCCAGTTAACGGGCGATATCCTTTACGGCGATATGATTGACTACAGCACCCTAGAGGAAAAGACGTTTGCCAGTCGGGGCCTTGAGCGATTCGATGTTGGTATAGGAACCGGAATCGGTGTCGATTTTGGTAGAGCTATTGTAGGACTAACCTATGAGTTGGGCCTGAAAGATATAGGCCCGTCTGGGACTGTTTATTGGCCTTTCTATAGCAATAGCTATAAAAATCGCAATGCGTCTCTGTCGCTGGAATATAAATTTTGAGTTGTTGACTAGCTTTGGTGTGATCCCGATGGGGTCAGATGTCTATAGTAAACATGAATTTCTATAACCATTTGACCCCGATGGGGTCACACTCTTCAACAGACGATTAAAATAAATCATACCAGATTACTCCGGCCAGTATTCAGCCATTTTTTTGCGTAGGAAAGCAACACTACGCTCAAGCTGCGCCATACCATCGACCCCATCTTCAATGCTGATCCAGCCATCGAAACCCACTCGTTTTAGCTCAGTGAATATGGCATCATAATCGTTGAGGCCTTTGCCAATTTCGCCGTGGCTGAGTCGTTTGGCGTAACCAGCCGCCCCACCTTCTTCACGACGAAGATCTTCAATGGTTCCTTCGAGCAAATACCGATCGCTGGCATGCATCGTCACTACTCGATGCGACACACGATAGAGTAATTCCAGGGGATCTTCACCAGCCAGGTAGGTATTACTTGGGTCATAGTTGACACCAAAATTCGGATGATCGATCCGGTCGACAAGCATACAGAACACATCCATTTTCTGGGCAAATTCAGGATACGTCCAGAAGTCATCTTTGTAGTGATTTTCGATGATGAGCGTAATGCCGCGCTCCTGTGCATAGGTCAAACAGGCTTCGATGCACTCAGCCGCCAGTGCGACACCTTCTTCAATGGAAAGCTCCGGGCGTCGTTGTCCCGATAGAACCCGGCAGTATGAACCTCCCAGGATATACGTCATATCAATCCAGCGTTTCTGCTTCGCAATTTCGTTTGCGCGGAAGGCAGCATCGGGATGCGTAAAATCGGGGGAACAACACATCATCGGAATCACTTTTCCGTGTGCTTCCACTTGCTGGCGAAATAGTGGCCAGTTGGCCTCATCGTCCATTTCCAGAAATCCGGCATACCATTCCAGGCCATCAATATCGAGTTTGGCTGCCAGCTCAATCCATTCCGAAACACGCATGGTTCCGTCTTTGCAGAGCTGCTGCATAAAAGCTTTAGGAAAAGCGGCTAATTGGGGCATAGCGTATAAAGGGTTAATTCTTCGGCAGATTTCGGCCAATAAATGGGTATTGTTCAAGGTCAACGATTTGTCCGCTAACGGGGCCGCTTTCGTCTGCCAGCCAATATACGGCAGCAGCAGCAATTTCATCAGGACACAAAATCCGGCCCGACGGTGCCAGTTCTAGCGGAAGATGTTCGTACCAATCGTCAGCCATTCCCTGCTCATGCTTGCGCTGGATTTCCCGCTCTGTCAGCACCCAACCCGGATTCAACTGGTTGACTCGTACACCCGCTTCCCGATGAAGCGTATCACCAAGGTTACGGGTTAATGTCACCAACGCCCCTTTCGACACGCTGTAGGCCATCAGATTCGGTTCGCCACACCAGGCGTTGAGCGACCCAATATTCAGGACGCAACCACGCCGTTTTTGCAGATGTGGCAGAGCCACCTTAATCAGAGCAAAAGGCGCTAACGCATTCACTTCCATAACCTTGCGAAACAAACTCAGATCGGTCGTTTGGGTATTTGATGAAACGACCATAGCGGCATTATTGACAACCGCATCCAGGCGACCAAACGTTTTCAGGGCCAGATCGACCAAATGTTGCGGGGCCTCGTCGGCAGTAATTTCTTCAATATGCAGCACGGCTTTATCGCTTCCCAGCGAGGCCACGATTGCTTCGCCGAGTTCCTGCTCCAGTCCATGAATAACAACCCGTGCTCCTTCGGCAACACACCGGTTGGCAATGGCTTTTCCAATGCCGGTACAACTGCCGGTAATGATGATGACTTTATCTTGCAACCGCATTGGTTAAACCGGTTTGAGTACGCTTTTTACGACATCTCCTCGGTGCATTTTTTCGAAGGCTTCGTGCCAGTCGGTAATAGGCCATACGCCCCCAATAATAGGCTTTACATCCAATTGCCCATTGGCAAGCAAGGCGATGACCCGCTCCCAGATTGGCCAGTTATGGCTGAAACTTCCCTGAAGAGTCACGTTTTTTTGCACCAGTGGGTCGAGCGAAAAACCGAGCGGCTGTGGGCCCCAACCTACCTTGGTAATATGCCCATTGGGTCGTACCAATTGCATTGCAATTTTCAGGGTAATGCTCGTACCGGCCGCATCGATGATACAGTCAGCTCCGAGGCCATCTGCTTTTCGTGCCCATTCTGTGGCATCCCCAATGATGGCTTCGCAGCCGTAGTGTTTCCCGATTTCAAGCCGATGTCGGTCGGATTCTAACCCAACCAGAGCAACTTCGGCCCCGCAGAGTCTCGCCATGGCGGCACACAAAATACCGATGGTACCCGGTCCAAGCACAATAACGCGGTCGCCCGGTTTGATCCGGCTGTTTTCCACTACTGCATTGAACGCCACACAGCAAGGTTCTGTCAGGCAAGCCTGCTCGAACGCTAGTTGATCAGGCACATGGTGCAGACACCGGGCCGGAACGCGGACAAAGCGTGTCATGGCCCCGTTGACCCCATATCCAAATCCTTTCCGCGTAGGATCGAGGTTATAGAGGCCACGACGAGTCATGGGGTTGTTGGCGTCAATAACAGCCGCCGTTTCACTAACCACCCGGTCACCTTCACACCAGCCTGTTACCCGACTTCCAAGTTCACTAATATGGCCACCAAATTCATGACCAAGTACGACTGGGTAGTTTACTGGCCAGCTATGATCAGAGGTCCACTGATGAAGGTCACTTCCGCAAACGCCTACATTGGCAACCTCCAGCAACACATCGTCCTCGCCAATAGTAGGCCGATCCAGTTCACGAATCTCGACGGAGCCTTTCTCCGGCGCATAATTAACAACGGCAGCAGATTTCATAACAAAATGAGGATAAGAAATAGAATCAATTCGCTACGGGCACATCGCCATAAGCGTGAATTTTTTCGCAGATCAATCGAAGGGATGCTTCCAGGTTACCATCGGCGGTTTTGAACGCATCGGCATCAATGGTAAGTGGCGCGCCAAGTACAACCAGCGGAGCGCCATATTCGGGGCAGCGAATGGCCTGTTCCAGACTTAATCCACCAACTGCCTGAACCGGCACCCGAACCGCCTGCACAACCTCGCGAAGCTGATCCAGCGGGCTGGGCATTCGGTGACCCTGAGCAGCAATTCCCCGCCGTTCGTCGTAGCCGATGTGATGAATCACATAATCGCAGCCGAGGTCTTCAAGCCATTTTGCTCCCTCGACCATATCCGGGCAAACCATGTTATCGCCCATGACCTTCGCGCCAAAATCACGGCCGGCTTTCACTACGCATTTGATGGTTTCGGCGTGGGCACGAGCCATTACCACCACATGCGTGGCACCAGCTTTGGCCATCATTTCGGCTTCGAGGTAGCCGCCATCCATCGTTTTGAGGTCGGCAACGATGGGTACATTCGGAAAAGCTTCGCGTAGTTTTCGTACGCCATGCAGGCCTTCTGCCAGGATTAAAGGCGTTCCGGCTTCCAGCCAGTCGACACCTGCCCGCATGGCTAAAGCAGCCGTTTCGAGCGCTTCGTCAATGTTGGTCAGGTCTAGTGAGATTTGAACAATGGGTTTCATTTAATACGAAAAAGAGCAGCGGAATAAATCATTAATCATCGAACTGGACTCGCCTTCAGGAAGGTGATTGTCAACGACATCAGCCAGCGTAGCGAGCTAAAATCAACAAGAAGCACTAACGCTTCTGGGTATAGTACTACAATAAGAATTATTCAGGCTATTGATAACTGGAAATAATTCATGGACCTAATAGCCTGAACAACCCGTTGACTAGTACTATGATAGTCTATAATTGTATCGATTAATCAGGACTAAGCAGCCATTGGCTGCTTAGTCCTTTGGCTTACATTTCGTCCGTCAGTATGTGTAATCGCTCGTCAAATGAATAATGCTCCAACCCATCTAAGTCTGCTTCAAAAATTACAACAGGGCCAAAACGTATACGGTAGCTGCATCACCTCGACCGCTCCTATGTGGCCAAAAGTCATTCATCAGACTGGCGTTGATTTTGTTTTCCTGGATACGGAACATATTCCATTAGATCGGGCTGAGTTGGCGAGTCTTTGTCAGCAGTTTCGGGCCTATGGTATTACGCCCATTGTTCGAATTCCCAGCCCCGATCCGTTCCGGGCCTGTCAGGCAATTGATGGCGGAGCCATTGGTATCGTGGCCCCTTACCTCGAATCCGTAGAGCAGATTCAGGAACTGGTCGGCGCTACTAAATTCCGGCCTTTAAAAGGCGAACGACTCACGGCTTATTTGACTGGGCAGGAAGAAATGTCGGCCGATATGAAAGCGTACATTGCCGCCTATAATGCCAATACGATCTGCATTGCCAACATCGAAAGCGTACCCGCCCTAAATCGGCTCGACGAACTGCTGTCGGTGCCGGGACTCGATGCGGTGTTCATCGGGCCGCATGACCTGTCGGTCAGTTTGGGGTTACCCGAGCAATATGATCATCCCGATTTTGAGGCTGCTGTACGATCCATCATTCATCAAACACGCGCCAAAGGTCTTTCTATCGGCATTCATTTCTCGCTGGAACCCGAGCGCCAGATTAAGTGGATGAAAGAAGGCGTCAACATCGTGGTGCATAGTTTCGATGTAGCTTTGTTTAGTCAGCGCCTGCGCCACGATCTTCGTATTATTAAAGAAGCAGCGGGCGATACGCCATCTGCCGATACCAACTCAATGCCCGTCATCTGATGCGGACTATGGCATTTTCACGTAACCGGCCAAGTCCCATCTGGCACTGGCAGAGTGTATTGCTGGGCGGATTAGCGCTGTCAATTGGTTGGGGCATCCGGGGCAATTTCGGTCACGAATACGGCGCTGCCTTTGCGGGCTGTCTGGCAGCCATTGTTATTCCTTTGTTGTCGGGTCGTTCAGATTGGCAGCAACGCGTGCTTTACTTCGCTTTTTTCGGGGCAATCGGCTGGGGATTCGGTGCTTCGGTTTCCTATATGCAGGTCATTGCGTATACGCAAAGTGGACAAAGTCTTACGCAGTTGTATGGGTACACCGCCCTGTTTTATATCGGATTTCTCTGGGCAGGGCTTGGTGGGGCAGGTACAGCACTAGCGGCTGTGGCCGAGCGGGAACGACTGGTTCAGTTGTTCAAGCCCGTTCTAGTTGTGTTTGGTATCTGGTTTCTGCAAGACCTGTTCGAAGATCAGATCGCGAATGCACTCCAATCGGGAATTAAGCTCGATCATACGGCATCCCGACATAAAAGTCCACTCTATTGGTTCGATGCCGATTACCTCGCAGCCGCCACGGCCCTGCTGGCAATGGGCATTTATGACCTAATCGACCAAAAGAATCGAACAGCCTGGTGGCTTCCTGTTTTTGGAATTTCAGGTGCACTTCTAGGCTGGCTCGTTCAGTATTTGCTACACTTATTGGGGTTCGATCAATCACTGGCATCACTCCTGACTTATCCGCTGGGCGATCCAACGTACGTCAATCCAGAAACAGGCCAACTGGCTTTTGATTCCCATAACTTACTGAACAACTGGCCGCAGTGGTTTGGGGATTATCCTGCGCACATTGGCTGGGTAGTTGGCCTGGTGCTGGGAATCACAACTTATTTCGTCCGCTTTGGAAAATTTCGTCATGGCGCGTCCCTGATTGTCTATATGGCTGCGGGCTGGCTGCTTTCGTTTCTGGCATTTCCAGTACTCGGCAGTTTGTTTTTTGCCAACTACGGCGGCCTCCGAATGACCCCACCCCGCAGCGATGACTGGGCTGGAATTACGGGCGTTTTCATCGGTATGATTGTCTGGATGCGTCGGTATCAACTACGCCCGGTAGCTGTTGCTTCGGTAATCAGCGGTACCATTGGCGGACTTGGTTTCTCGGGTATTCAGTGGATTAAGCAATTATTGATGGCTCCGGGAAATCCCCGAATTCTACTGGGTAACGGATTATCGCCGGAGAGTGTAGAATTTAAAACGACTGTGGCTACCTGGGCCAACTGGCAGCAGCAGAACTGGCATAGTTTTCTGGAACAGAGTTATGGCTTCGTCAATGGGATTTCAATTGTTATGGCACTGGGTTTTCTGGCGACCCGCATACCGTTACACAATGACCGCATCCCAAACCAATCAATTTCTGGCAAATGGACACTGGGCGTTGCCACTGTTTTTGTTCTGCTGGCAATCCCTTACGTCAATCTCGTTAAAAATGTGGACGAGTGGGGCAAACAACTGAATCCAGAAGTATGGACGCAGGTTCGTGTGCAACCCGATGGTACCGAGGAAACAGTCCCCGCACTATGGGATGTCCCTTATCTGGGTCGTCTGCCGGGAGTTGACTTCCTGCACCTGACACCCGATGGCTGGTTTAAACTAACCTGGCTTTTGTTGTTCGTATTATTCATCATCCTGATTCGCAGACATTTTCGGGAGCCACTGGCTCTTATTCCCAATTCCTGGCTGGGCAAAGGCCAACTGATTTTCCTGATTTTACTCTGGTTTATGGTTGTCGGAAATTTTGAGCGAGCGTTGGTGAACTGGCATCCTAGCCGACTGCTAACGGAATGGGGCATCATACTCAATGCCATCCTGGCAACTCTGCTCGTGCTGACGGTACCGACCGAAAGAGCCCCGATACTAGTTCAGGTACCAACTTCGTACGATCCCTTATACAAACAAGCCTGGATACGGGCGACGATAGCCTTAACGGTTTCTGTGTTATGTTTCTGGCTGACCAACCGGATGATTTATCAGTATCCGTCCCATGAAAAACTGGACAATTCGCTTCACCTCCGCTTTGGCCCAGAAGCCGACTGGCGGGCAAGACCCAACCTGAAAAACGCTCAACATAAATGATGAATCGACAACGCATACAGATAGGAGTTATAAGCTTTCTAGTTTGGAGTCTGGTAGTTACTACCTTCGTTAAGGCCCAATCACCCGGCAAAGCGGGTTCGCCTACCGACTCCATCAGCAAGTACAAGGCTATGTTAGCAACGCACAATCCAATAGGCGTTTCTGCCCATCGGGGAAACTCACAGCTTGCCCCAGAAAATACCCTCGCGACCTATCTGGAAGCGTTGAGAATGCAGGTTGATTTCATCGAGATTGATGTTCGGACAACCCAGGACGGACAGTTGGTTATTCTGCACGATGGTACCTTAAATCGTACAACTACGGGCACTGGACCCATAAATACACAAACACTATCGGCACTTAAAACGCTATCGGCAGGCAAAGGCTTTGATGGTCGTTTTCAGACAGAACAAATTCCTACATTAGAGGAGGTATGTCAGTTGGTTTCTCGCTGGAATGCCAGTCACCCTACCCAGACCAATCTGTACGTCGATTGCAAAGCAGTAGCCCCACAGCCATTAATTGAACTATTACAGACGCATGGATTACTAAAAAATGCCGTCTTCTATGGATCAGATGATGCCTTGCTAGCCCTGAAACAGGTTGCTCCTACTGCCCGACTGATGCCTTCGCTCAAAAAGGCTGAAGATATGGCCGAGAAGATCAACAAGCTTAATCCGTATGCGTTCGATTTAAACTGGCAGGTCGTTAATGAAGCGCTCGTTCAGCAAATTCACCAGCGCGGAATCAAGGCGTTTTCTGACCTGCTAGGGCCATTTGATTCGGCTGAACAATACCAGAAAGCGGCCCGCTTCCACTTAGATGTTATCCAGACAGATTACGTAATAAAGGTATATCGAACCCTTAGTGAGAAAGAACAATGAATAGAATGTATTTTAACACGTTGTCATCCCGACCTTAGGAGGGATTTCAAGCTTGACTAATACGAAACTTGAGATCCCTCCTAAGGTCGGGATGACAAAAACTCATCAACAAGTAAATCCCTATTTGCTACCAAAACATCGTTCATGACACGCAATTTCCTTACTTTTTTATTTGCATTAACTTGTTTATCTGCCAGCGCTCAGATCCATAAACCATACCCGGCCACCATTTATCCTGACCGACTCATCTTAGGCTGGCAGGGTAATCCAGCCACGTCGCAGTCCGTTAATTGGCGCACCGATTCGACCGTTACGAACGCAGTTGGCGCCATAAGTGAAGCTGATCCATCTCCCGATTTTGTCAAAAAGGCTACCATCATTCCTGCCATAAGTGAAACGGTAGTACTCGACGGCAAATCGGTAAAATACCACTCAGTTCATTTCAAAAATTTGAAACCGGCTACTCAATACAGCTACCGCGTTGGTGATGGCACGTACTGGAGCGAGTGGTTTCATTTTAAAACGGCTCAAGACAAGCCAGCGCCCTTTTCGTTTCTATATTTTGGGGATGCGCAGAATGACATTCGTTCACTCTGGTCGCGGGCCATTCGGGGCGCTTATTCTACGCTGCCCATGGTGAACCTGATGATCCACGCGGGCGATTTAATTACTACCTCCAACGCTGACTGGCAATGGGCGGAGTGGTTCGAAGCGGGGGGCTGGATTAATGGCATGGTGCCAACACTGGCCACACCGGGCAACCATGAATACTTCAAAGATGAACAAGGCAAAAGTCGCGTATCGAAGCACTGGCGACCGTCGTTCGTATTGCCTGAAAATGGCCCCAAAGGCCTCGAAGAAACGGCTTATACATTCGATTATCAGGGCACACGATTTATTTCATTAAATTCACAAGCCGCACTACTCGATTCGACGGTTATGGATGCCCAGGCAGATTGGCTTGTTCAGATGTTGAGCAAGAACCCGAATCGCTGGACTGTCATTGTTCACCATCACCCGATTTACTCAACCGCAAAAGGGCGGGACAACGACGAATGGCGTGCGAAGATGGAACCAATTTACAAAAAATATGGCGTCGATCTGGTCTTGCAGGGCCATGATCATACTTATGGCCGAGGATTAAATATGCCGTTAGGAAAGAGTC
The DNA here is from genome assembly GCF_009754945.1 of Spirosoma arboris. Lineage (GTDB taxonomy): Bacteria > Bacteroidota > Bacteroidia > Cytophagales > Spirosomataceae > Spirosoma > Spirosoma arboris. The sequence continues at coordinate 323,441 of NZ_WPIN01000001.1, read as the reverse complement.
GCAAACATCCCGACGGGCCTATTTATGTGGTGTCGGTGAGTGGGCCAAAAATGTACGATATTGGTTTACAGGATTGGATGGACCGGGCCGGATCAAACACGCAACTGTATCAAACGGTGTCGATTGATGGCGATAAATTATCCTATCAGTCGTTTACCGTAACGGGCCAGAAATACGACTCATTCGTCTTGACAAAGGACAGTAAAGGGAAGAATACATTGATCGATCAGGCACCGGCGCTGCTCCCCGAGCGTCTGGACTTACCGGCCGAGTATCAGCAAAAGTTCAAACCCGAACAACTGCAGGAATACCGAAATCGCTTTCAGGAATATAAAGCCAGAAAGCAACAGGCAAAGCCGTAGATTATTTTGACTCAATAGACTCAAAATAATCTATACCACTAATTCGAAATTGCATCGATTTTATCCGCTTATTTATACCAAAAACGTATGTCTCTACCGTCTACCTCGTCTGTTGAACCTGCTGTCCTCCAGCCTGCTCCTGTTAAGCGGCTTCTCTCGCTCGATACCTTGCGGGGATTCGATATGTTCTGGATTATGGGTGGTGAAGAAATTTTTCAGGTTCTGGCCAAAACAACGGGTTGGGCCTGGGCGGTTCTCATCGCTGACCAATTCACGCATCCCGACTGGAATGGCTTTCGGGCTTATGACCTGATTTTTCCGCTTTTTGTGTTCATGGCAGGCGTGTCGACTCCGTTTTCAATAGGGTCGCGGTTAGATAAGGGGGACGACAAGGCGCTGATTGCCCGCAAGATTATTACGCGGGGGCTTATTCTGGTTGTTTTAGGTATCATCTACAATAACGGGCTCTTTGTCAAGGCAATTCAGGATACTCGTTTCCCGAGTGTATTGGGGCGCATCGGACTGGCGGGCATGTTTGCGCAGTTAATTTTTCTGTATGCCCAACCACGCACCCGATACATCTGGTTTGTCGGGATTTTGCTGGGTTACTGGGCTGCTATGATGCTGATTCCTGTCCCAGGCTGTGGGGCTGGTGTTCTGACGATGGAATGCAATCTGGCCAGTTATATCGACCGTATGGTCGTTCCAGGCCATCTGTATAAAACGATCCATGACCCAGAGGGATTATTCTCTACGATTCCAGCCATTGGCAACGCGCTGCTTGGCATTTTTGCCGGTTCGTTTTTGAAAGAACATGGCAAAACGGGCAATCAAAAAGCCGTACAATTATTGGGTGCGGGTGCACTTTTTATTCTACTCGGCGTGCTTTGGAATTTTGTTTTTCCTATTAATAAAAATCTCTGGACCAGTTCGTTTATGCTGGTTACGGGCGGACTGAGTCTAACCTTATTGAGCATATTTTACTGGATTATTGATGTTAAAGGCATCAAGGGCTGGACGTTCTTCTTCACCATCATCGGTATGAACTCCATCCTGATTTATCTGGCAGGTGAGTTCATCGAATTTGAATACGCAACTCACTTTTTCTTCGGTGGCCTGATTAAACTCATCTCTTCAGGCTGGGTAGCTGCGCTGCTGGGCGTGCTGGGTTATCTCGCCGTAAAGTGGGCGTTTTTGTATTTTCTGTACAAGAAAAAGACGTTCCTTCGGGTATGAGTAAGATTCTATTTACTATAGCCAAATGAAGTATCTGTATTTGCTGGTAGCGATCGTTGCCGAGGTTATCGCGACCAGTGCGCTAAATGCCTCCAATCAGTTCACCAAATGGCTTCCTGGTCTGATTACGCTGATAGGCTATGGAGTAGCTTTCTACTTTTTGAGTCTTACCTTACGGTCGATGCCAATTGGAATCGTTTATGCCGCTTGGTCTGGTGTAGGTATTGTTTTAGTGGCCCTGGTCGGCATAGTCTATTTTAAGCAGATACCGGATTTGCCCGCCATTATAGGCATGGTACTTATCATTGCCGGTGTCCTGATTATGAACCTGCTATCGAAAACGACGGGGCATTAAATGAGGTTTTCTTCTTTGACAGGATTTACTGGATAAGGCAGGATTAAAGGCTAAAGAAAATCCTGTTTTATCCTGTAAATCCTGTCGAAAAAATATCTGACGATGAGTGAATTAGAGAAGATGTTAGCTGGGGAATGGTATTGGTCTTATCACCCCGACCTGCTGGCCATGAGAGCCAGAGGCCGGGAATTATTCACCCGGTATAACCAAACTCTAAACTCAGAAAAGGAAACCCGAAACGAAATACTGACTACGCTCCTCGGCTCTTTTGGGAAAGATCTTGATATTCAGCCGCCGTTCTATTGTGATTATGGAACTTATATCTACCTTGCCGATAATGTATTCATTAATTTCAATTGCACAATATTAGATTATGCTCCTATCAGAATTGGTAACAATGCACTGATCGGGCCTAATGTTAGCTTATACGCGGCTTCGCATCCGTTATCGGCCAGTCATCGCATTAGTAAAGGCTCTGACATAGCCAAACCAATTACGATTGGCGACAACGTCTGGCTAGCCGGAAATGTCGTTGTTTGCCCAGGCGTTACCATCGGCGATAATACCACCATTGGAGCAGGCAGCGTGGTAACCAGAGATATACCCTCGAATGTATTTGCGGCTGGCAACCCTTGCCGTGTCATTCGATCCGTTCCCGATTAAGTATAAATGAACAATGAATAATGGCAAACGTCCACATTACCCATTATTCATTACTATAAGCCTGTATGATCACTGTTCGCAATCTTACTAAACAATACAGTGCTCAAACAGCCGTCGACAATGTCTCGTTCGATGTGAAGGAGGGCGAAACCCTTATCTTGCTGGGAACCAGTGGGTCAGGCAAAACCACTACATTGAAAATGCTCAATCGGCTGATTGAGCCAACTTCCGGAACCATATTGATCAATGGCGTTGACGCCAGACAGCGGAAGCTCCACGAATTACGCCGGGAAATCGGGTATGTTATTCAGGAGACAGGTTTATTTCCTCATTATACGATTGCCGATAATATAGCGCTGATTCCCCGAGTGCTTAAGTGGGACGAACAACGTATACGAACACGCGTTCGCGAACTGATCGGCATGATTCGTTTACCGGAAACCTACCTGGCTGCTTACCCAAGCCAGCTAAGTGGAGGTCAGCGCCAGCGAGTCGGGATAGCCAGAGCCCTGGCTGCCCAGCCCTCCATTTTACTAATGGACGAACCTCTGGGCGCACTTGACCCAGTCACCCGGAGCCACATTCGCCGGGAATTTCGACAGTTGGATGAGTTACGGCAAAAAACGATTGTGATGGTAACTCATGATGTACAGGAAGCTTTTGAATTAGGGGATCGGGTAGGGCTAATGGATGGCGGTCAACTGCAACAAATTGGTACACCTCAGGAACTACTGCTAAGACCCGCCAATGAATTTGTGCGTCAATTTTTCGCGGACCAATGGCTTCCTCTTCAGCTACATACGTTTTCTCTCCACGATTTATCGCCTTATTTACCCAACGAAAACACGCATCCTGGAGATGCTTTGCACTTACCCGCACCTACTCGATTAGCTGATGCGCTAGGGCATTTATCGGGTTCGAAATCGATTGTTTTTGAAGTGAATCAACAGTTTGTAACCGTGCATTTAACCACAATCTGGCCAGCGCTCAGTCAACTTCTGGAGAAACAATCTAGCTAAGTTGAATTTTAAATACCACTATGCAGGAATTCTTCGCGTTCATCATCGACCAGCGCTATAAGTTGCTCGAACAAACACTAACCCACATCGGGCTGACGTTCCTGTCGTTATGTATTGCGATGGTTATTGGATTACCATTAGGTATTCTAATTAGCCTCCGACCCCGGCTTGTTTCGGTTACTTTAGGCGCGGTGGGGGTTCTGCAAACGATTCCAAGTCTTGCGCTGCTGGGTTTCATGATTCCATTGCTGGGCATTGGTCCAGGTCCGGCCATTGTCGCACTGTTTCTGTATGCCTTACTGCCCATTGTGCAAAATACATACGTGGGTATTCGAGAAGTTAGCCCGACCCTGAAAGAAGCAGCTCAGGGCATGGGGTTAACACCCTGGCAACGATTAATCAAATTAGAATTACCGCTGGCATTGCCCGTTATTTTCGCAGGTGTCCGTACCGCTACCGTTATCAACGTTGGCGTGGCAACGTTAGCTGCTTATCTGGCCGCTGGTGGACTGGGCGAATTTATTTTTAGTGGCATTGCCCTGAATGATACCAATATGATTCTGGCAGGAACGATCCCGTCTGCTCTACTGGCCATTTTGTTTGATGCTGGTCTGGCCCGATTGCAACACCTGCGCAAATTGTGGCGATACCGGATGATGATTGTGTTCCTGCTTTTAACCCCCCTCCTATCATCGTTCTATTGGTTACCGAAAAAAAGCCAGACGAAACTGCATGCTGGCTTCGCTCATGAATTCTACGGTCGGTCCGATGGGTATCCTGCTTTGCTGGCTGCCTACGACCTGCACATATCATCCCGGCTGATCGACCCGAACCTGATGTATGAGTCCATTCATCGTAACTTATTCGACATTATCAGTGGTTACTCGACCGACGGACGGATCAAGACATTTCAGCTCCGAGCCCTGGTAGACGATAAGCATGCCTTTCCTCCGTATGAAGCGTCATTCATGGTTCGGCAGGCTACGTTAAAAAAATATCCGGCCCTTCAGCCAACACTTGAACTACTGTCGGGTACCCTCACCGACTCCTCCATGACGGAGTTGAATTACCGCGTCGATTGCCTGCATGAGTCACCCAAAGAAGTAGCCCGGCAATTTCTGCAACGTACTGGTTTGCTCCATCAACCGGGCGTCGGCCATCACCAGGACAAAATTGCAGTTGGCGCCATGATTTTTACCGAGCAATATATACTGGTTGAACTCGTGCGCCAGTTGGTGGAAAATCGACTCCCTCTGGAAGTCGTTACGAAAACAGGCCTAGGTGGCACAAAGCTATGTTTTGATGCTCTCCAATCTGGCTCCCTCGACCTCTATCCAGAATACACAGGTGCCGGGTTGCTGGTTCTTCTAAAACCATCTCCCAGGCTCATTGACTCACTAAAAGCCGATCCCAAAGGCCTTTACCAATACGTCAATAGCGAGTTCAACCAGAAATACGGATTAAGCTGGCTCAAGCCCTTAGTATTCAACAATACCTATGCGTTGATGATGCGCGAATCACACGCCCAGGCATTAGGTATTCGAACTACCTCAGAACTGAAGCGTTATTTGGAGAAGCAGAAGGGGTCTTTATGAGGGAGTACTTCTGTGTGGTGTCCCAATTATACAGTCGTAATCACGAGTAATACCTGCAAAACCCGCGGCATGAACACAAACGAGACGAAACAGGTCATTGAAAATTGCACTTAAGCTTGACACACGTTACGTAACGTGTTACATTTGATGGATGATAAAAAGCATTACTAGCAAGCCTTTACGCCTATTTCACCAGAAAGACGATGGTTCAAAACTGCCTGCATCGCAATTGAGTAAAATAGGCTTAATTATGAGTTTGCTCGATGCTGCCGTAAAGCCAGAAGACATGGATTTCCCAGGCTCTGGACTACATAAGTTATCAGGCGATTACCAGGATTACTGGTCAGTGAAAGTCAATGCGAATTACCGGATCATCTTCAAATTTGATGATGAAGGCGTTACTGACGTTGATTATTTAGACTACCATTAAAACAGTAGAAACGACATGGAAGACACCCGCGTTAAAGGCCCAATGAAGAATCCAGTCCACCCTGGCCAGGTGTTGAAGGGTTTATATTTAGAACCACTGGAACTATCAATAACGGATGCCGCTAAAGGATTAGGTATTACCCGAAAAACGCTATCACAGTTAATTAATGGCCATCATGGAATTACGCCCGATATGGCATTACGTTTGGCAGAAGCGTTTAACACAACCCCGCAACTCTGGCTAAACATGCAGCAGAATTTTGATCTACGTCAGGCGGAAAAAAAGGAAAAGAATTATACGGTGAGGCACTTTTGGGCTTCGTCGGGGACTGGATTGCAGCCGGCATAGTTGAGAATATATTAGTTTGTTTATGTTGTTTCGGCTGTGTACAGTTAAATATTTCACGTTAGCTTGGAAATAATATCTTTAATAGTAGCAATCATAACTGGCCTCCCTGCTATTATAGCGTGGCTTAAATCGACAACTCCACGTATATACTTAGTAATTGATAGCGACATAAATCTTTATCAACAAATTGTAAGAAATGTAAATGGCCTAACAATCAATTATGAAGGCGCTCTAGTCGGAAAATCAACCCGATTGGTCAAAGGGTTTGTATTTTATAAAGGCAAAGAGGATATAACTGATGAAAGAATAAAAAGTCCATTGAGGCTTCAATTTACCGAAAAAACTAAAATATATGACTGTAAAATTTTAGGTTTATCTGAAGCACTAAAAGTCGATATTACAATTCTGGATAATGCTATCGAATTCAATTTTGATTTATTGAAAGATGAAGAATATTTTTATTTTGAAACTTTTTTTGAACCTGAAACCGATGAATCAAAATATACGCTTATTAATAGAATTTCTAATATTCCTAAAAGTATTCCCACTTTAAACTATTTTGATATTACTTGGAGAAATGAAACCAGTAATTTCCCTGTATTTATGTTATTTATGTTAGGGGGGTTCATGCTGTTTGATACAAGTAAATTCCCTCACAATGAAAAATATGAGCTTCACATTTCGAAAGAGAATTTTGTGAAGAATGTTTATTATAAAGGCTCCTTAGTGAATACTGATAGTATAAACAAAGCTACGGACAGTTTAGATAAGTTGTATCAAACTAACGTAACAAAGATCTTTAAAAAATATCCAGTAAGTAAAATAAACGAAAGCGCTAAAACTGTTATTGGGGAGTTAAATCAAAATATGATTAACTATTACAATGGCTATGCAACTAACGAAAATTTTTTTGTTGCTTATAGGAAATCCGATACACTACTAAATACTATATTGTATTCTAAAGATATAATACTTAGTAATTTCCTAATTCTGTTTAAGGAAATGGGGCCTTATAAGCTAAATGATGAATATAGTGTAAAGTACGATTATGTATACAAAATTCGTATCTATTTGGCTATAATTGGCATTATACTGTACTTGGTAGGAACTTATTTTATGTTTAGATATTTCAGGACAGCTTTAAAGTATAGATTTATTATAAAAAAAATAAGGCTATTACGTTCGTCGGTAATAGAACGAAAAACAATTACGTGAGAACGCCTAGAAGGGCGTTTGTTTTTCCTATCTTGTTTACATATAAATGGACGTACATGTTGTAACAAGATCGCGACTTTTCCCTTATCCATAAAAGCTATTTGTATTGTATCTAACAACCCGAGCGAAAGCAAATCAACCGATAATTCACTCCCTAACTAACCAAATCTCTGTCACCTGCGAGCCGCGTTCACCTTTTCCGCATTCCCAGATGAAGGTTACAGCGCCGTCGGTTAGGGCTGCCTTGGGCACGTCAAATTCGTAAATGGGTTGCTCGCCGGTTTGAATAAACTCATGAACAAGAGAACCGTCGTCGGTGGTGAGTTTCATGCGCGACTGGAATCGGCCGGTGTAGGCAATTCGAATCCGATACGACGCGTTTGGGTCAAGTTCGGTATAGGCAATTTTTAAGGGTTGGTCATAGAGCGTTTTGGCCTGTTTCATCCAGGCCCGTGGCGTAACCTGGCCTTTGAAACCCGTTGCTTTGATCTCATCCACCCATTCAACGCCAACCAGACCAACGCCAAATCCAATTCTGGGTGATTGCAAACTGCCCGGATCTTTTTCCCAACTTATTCCCGGCACAACCCGATGCCAGCTTTCAGGAGCGCCAAAATGATCATAGAAACCACCCGGTCCAGGGTCGGTACGGTGTAGCATCTCACGAATTTTCTGAACGCGTTCCTGCTCACTGCTCAGCTTTTCTATCTGTTCGAGCTGCGACAGTAACCAGGGCGAATCATTGAGGGGGATGTCGATATTATCAATAAAATTACCCCGGCCGCCCATAGCCCCATGTTTGTCGATGGTTAGTTGCGCACCGATGCTCTTGAAGAGCGAGTCGGCTAACGCAAAACACGTCTGCCGATACGCGGGCAAAATCGGTTCTTTCCAGGCTTTTTCGAGGATAGCATTCGCTTGCCGAATTGTGGCTAGTGAGTTCCCTGGTTCTATCGTTTCCAGCTTCATCCGTGCCTGTTGCTCCAGATCAGTTTCGTACACGAGTCGACGGCGGGTGAAGGCGTCGTAATACGCCCGAATCAGTCCCATCTGAAAGCGCGGATTTTGCAATACCGATCGGGGTGCCGATTTTTCTAACGCCTGCCACTGCATGAACGTACGCTCGACAGCGTCATTGGTCAGGAGGTTACCCCGCCAGTTTTGTTCCAGCGCAACAAGGCCCTGAGCAACCGATTCGGTATAATCTGGCCCAATAAACAGTCGGGCGTAGTCGCGTATGGTTTCGATAACCGGCGTTTCGGGGTTCCAGTCCTGATCGCTCCAGACAAACTTATTCACATCGTCATTGGTCCCTTCCGAATAACTGATGCTGCCCGAACCGTATTCATCGAGCGCATTGTGAATAGCCTTTTCATCGTGCGGGCGCGGATTGATACATTCCCGACCTAAAGTCATGGCCCAGGCCAAGTCCCAGTGTGGCACCGGATATTGGGACGCATAATTATGAGTAATGTCGGGATAATGCCGAATGGGAATAGCGGGTTTAACTACTTTCCGAATCTCCTGAACCGGCATCTTGACCCATGGCCCGAAAACCACGCCACCAAACCAGTCATAGCCTTTATTGACATGCTTGTAAAACGCATCGAACCACTGTTGCGTCGGTCGGAATACCTGTGGAGACACCCATATTTTGGCATTAGGATGGTATTTATGCAGCACCTGTGCTTCTTTTTCGAGCCAGGCAAACAACACATCGGGCTCTAGTTCGCCGGGATCACCACCCGGCACAAAGACGGCATCTAATTTAGGGACGGCGGCAAAAACCTCATTTCGCTCCGCCAATTCCTTCTGAATCGAATCAGGATGGGTATAATTCAGGCCCATGTTCGGATACCACATCCAGACATCCAACCCATACTCGGCACAAATCCGCGACTGTTCGCCTATCATTTTAATGGCGGGCAGTTTCATGTGGCGGCTGGTAAAATCATCGTCGGTACGCGGGGGCATAATCTCAATGCTATTGGCTCCAAACAACGCCAGATCGCGAATATATTGATCGAACTGGGCTACCGAAAAGGCATCGTAGGCATTGGTTTTAGGCCGATAACCCAACTGATGCCCCCGAATCGGATATCGTGGACTAGTTGCAATCGCCAGATCTCCGGCTACAGTAAGCTTGCCCGGTTTCATATCCAGTTTGCGCAATAACCGCCCAACCCCGTAAAGCAATCCTCGTGCATCGTGCCCCACAATTAACAAGGCGTTGGCTTTTTCAATGGCAACCAACTTAAAGCCTTCCGATTTACTTTCGGGCATCGCCTGAATTATGGCCCGAAGATCGGGTGGCAACTGTGCCAGATTGCTTTCCAGTAAAAGCCCAATAAACGGCTGCTTATCGGTGGGGAGCTTTCCCAAAACAGGCAGTTGAATACCGCTTCGTTTCTGTACTTCCTGTTGAAGAATTTCTACCGTTCGACGCAGCACTTTCTTATCACTAACGATGGTGGCTATACGCGCTTTTGACAAGTCGATTGTAGCGGAATAGGCGTTTGTTAGAATTGAAAGGAAAAAGATGGTTAATAGAGTGATTGGTCGCATGACTATAGTTCTTCGTGAATTATCGTCCGTTTTCGCTTGGTAAAGCCATCCGGTCAGGAGACGCAAGGGATTGCGTCTCTACAGCTTGATAAAAATCTTTCGCTTATATAGCACATAAGCTGGGATGAAATTAATACCGATGAAAAACAAGGCATATGTCAGACTGGCGAGTTCGGGCGGCATATCCGCGTTTATTAATGAATTCACAACATGCTCATTCAGCGGAAGATAGCCAAATTTGAGCCGATAGAAAAAGAGGGCAAAAATGTCGGCTAGTACGTATACCGTAATGGCATTAGCCCCGAAAATGACGCCCACCTTCGTACCGCCCTTACGACCCAGTACATCAACGAGGAAGTAGACCGCACCTAATAGCATTGCAGCAAAACCAGAGGTAACAAGCACAAACGAGCTTGTCCAGAGGTTTTCATTGACCGGAAAGGTCAATCCCCAGAAATACCCGGCAGCAGCCGTGAACAGCCCCACCGTCATCAGGTAAGACACTTTTTCGGTTGGACTGGCAGTACTGAGCATCCATCGTCCAGCCAGCATACCCGTGATACCCGTTACGATTGATGGAAACGTACTGAGGATTCCTTCGGGGTCCCAGGTGCCCTGCCACATGCGACCGGGCAAGTATTTCCGGTCGATCCAGGCTGCCAGATTCTGACCTCGTTCCAGAACAACTTGACCTACGTCGGGCGTTGGAATTTGCGTCATGGCGAGCCAATAGGCAACTAACGTGATGGTGCCAATCCAGATTTGTTGTTTCCAGGTTGTGTTCAGAAAAAGAAACGCGCAGACGAGAAAGACAATAGCAATTCGATGAAGTGTACCCGTCCAGCGAACGTTCGAAAAGTCAAAATCGGGCATCAAATTCAAAAACATACCTACGGCAAAGATTTTCAGCGACCGAATCACAATCTTTCGGTAGAGTTCGCCTTCTGGGCTACCTTCGTCCAGTTTTCGGGCGTAGGCCAGGGCAATGGAAACACCAACGATAAAGAGAAATGTGGGTGCAATTAAGTCCGTGAAAGAGAGTCCATTCCAGATCGTGTGCCTTAATGTAAAGTACACAAACTCCTCGCTCCCCGGAAAATTGGCAACAATCATGGCCGCGATGGTAAATCCACGCATCGCATCTAATGAAATGAGTCGGCTCGGCTGCTGTATCATTAAAAAGTAAAAAAGCCCCGTTGTAACAATGGTATCTTTAGTACTGATTTGAGTACTATAAAGGCTACTTAACCTAAGGATTTATGCGAACTACTTTTTTTACTGCCCTCATCGTCGCTTTCGTCGTTTGTTTTAACGGCTGTAGATCGGGTGATGCACCCGCTACAGATGAGGCAAAAAAAATCGCCGTTAGCTGGGAGTTGGTCACTAATTTCACCGAAATAGAAACCGGTTTCGAAGCGCGCTTTACCCTCACGAATCAGAGCGATTTCCTATTGACGGATACCAATTGGGCTTTGTTTTTCAATATGTCTCCCCGGCCCATTATGCCAACCCAGGTACCTCAGCCTGCTACGGTTCATCATATTAATGGCGACTGGTACAAACTCACACCCAACGTAGGATTTTCTCTCAAACCCGGTGCAACTGTCGATATTCGCTACGAAGGAACAGAAGCTGTTAATAAGGTAACCGACGCTCCCTTAGGACTTTATTTCGTTTTTTATAACAAGGAGGGTAAAGAGCAGAACATCGTTCAGGTAGCCAATTATAGCATTAAACCCTTCACGAAAAAGGAACAGATACTCCGCGGCAAAATTGACCTGGAACCACTCCCAACCCCCGAACATACGTATCAGACCAATCTGGTGGCATCCTTGCTCCCAGCCGACAAACTTCAGAAAATCATCCCATCACCGGTTAAACTGATTCCTGGTGCAGGTACGCTAACAGTCAATTCGTCACTCCCAATTTATGCAGATAAGGGCCTGGAAAATGAAGCGCATTTTTTGAGTCAAAAACTAAAAACGCTAACGGGTAGCGATTTCTCAGTAAGCACCGGAGCTCCGAAGGGGAAAGGTATTGCGCTAAAAATGAGCAAGATAAGCGTTAACGGCGTGACCAAAGAAGCCTATCAGCTGGGTATCGACGGAAATGGCGTGTCCATCACAGGTAACGATGCTGCGGGTGTTTTCTACGGCGTTCAGAGTCTGCTGGCCTTAATTCCGACCACTACGTACTTGAAACCGTCGGCTAACATTGCTCTCACCTATGTACAGATTGAGGATGCTCCGCGATTTGAGTTTCGGGGTATGCACCTGGATGTGAGCCGGAATTTTCAGACGAAAGAAACCATTCTTCGGCTGCTCGATTTACTAGCGTTTTATAAAGTCAATAAATTCCTGTTTTACACAACGGAAGACGAAGGCTGGCGACTCGAAATTGACGGTCTTCCCGAACTGACGCAGGTAGGAGCGCAACGAGAACATACATCAGGAAAGGAAACACCCGTTTTACATCCAGCTTATGGTTCCGGCCCCAAAGCATATGACGAAGGCAAATATGGCAGTGGTTTCTACACCAAAGCCGATTTTATCGAAATTCTGAAATACGCCAATGAGCGGCACATAAAAGTTATTCCCGAACTGAATTTGCCAGGCCATGCGCGGGCGGCTATTAAAGCGATGGAATCTCGTTATGCCCGGCTGATGAAAGAGGGCAAAGAAAAAGAAGCCAATGAATACCGACTCATCGACCCAGCCGATAAATCGGTGTACCTATCGGCGCAGGGCTATACCGATAATGTGGTCAGTGTCGGAATCGAATCAACGTATCACTTCTACGAAAAAGTGGTCGATGAGATTACGAAGATGTACAAGGAAGCAGGTCTGCCCATGGATGTGATGCATGCTGGTGGCGATGAAGTGCCCGAAGGCGTCTGGACAAAATCGCCGATTGCGGCCAAGCTGTTGAAAGAGAATCCGGCGATTAAAGACCCGAAAAACTTACAGGCCTATTTCTTCGGAAAACTCCGGGAACGACTCGCGAAACGCAACCTGGAAGTCCATGCCTGGGAAGAGGCTGTACTTGTAAAAGCACCTGATGGAAAATTAGTGATGAATCCTGAATTTGTTGGGAAGGGCGTCGTTCCTTATGTATGGAACAATTTGTTTGATATCGACCTGGGCAATCGACTGGCGAATGCTGGCTACCCGGTGGTATTGTGCAACGTATCAAACTTTTATTTCGATATGTCTTATAACAACGATCCGCAGGAGCCGGGCCTGTATTGGGCGGGCTACGTCGATACGCGAAATAACTGGGCGTTTGCTCCTTTCGATATGTTCAAAACCACTTACAAAACATCTATGGGCAAGCCGCTTAGTTTCGAAGGTTTGGAGCATATGAAACCTGAAGCCCGTAAAAACGTCCGGGGAATCGAGTCGCAACTTTGGAGCGAAACCGTAAAAGGGCGCGACATGGCTGAGTACGACATTCTGCCCAAGCTGCTGGGTTTTTCAGAAAGTGCCTGGGCACCCGAGCGCCCCTGGGAAACCATCGAAAACCGACCAGCTCGCGAAAAGTCGATGAGTGCGGGCTGGAATGTGTTTGCCAATACGCTCGCTCAGAAAGACTTACCTCGTTTGGCTAAGATCAATGGCGGCTACAACTATCGACTACCGCTACCCGGTGCCATTATTGATCAGGGAACGCTCAAGGCTAATGTGGAATTACCCGGCCTTGCCATTCGATATACGACCAATGGAGCTGAACCTACTATACAATCGGCCTTATATACAGGACCGGTAAAGGTTTCAGGTACCGTAAAATTAAAGAGCTTCGATGCATCGGGTCGGTCGAGTCGGTCGGCAGTTGTTGCGGTGCCTTAACATTGTAAATACCTCAAAGGGCTGAAAATTGCAGTCCTACGTTGCACCCCTCTCCTGTTATAGGAGAGGAGTCGGGGGTGAGGTTAACCACCTGGAGGACCCATTTCACCTCACCCCAACCCCTCTCCTATAACAGGAGAGGGGCTCTTGACAGCCCTGTCCTTTAGAAGGTTATGGGTATTTATAAAAGTACAATCTAAAGATAAAAACTTCTTTTCAAATGACTATTGGGGTCGACTTAGGAGGAACCAACGTGCGGGCTGGGCTTGTACGAAATGGATCGATTGTCCACCAAAAGAGTGGTCTGTTGCACCAAAAAGAATCACTCTCCTCAACCTTATCGCAACTCATCGAACTTATTCGCCCGCTGGCAGAATCATCGGTAAGTAGTATTGGTATTGGCGTTCCCTCGGTGGTCGATGTGGACCGGGGCATCGTGTATAACGTGGCCAACATTCCATCCTGGAAAGAAGTTGCCCTGCGCGACATTCTGGAAGAGGAGTTTGCGGTACCTGTATTTGTGAATAATGATGTAAACTGCTTTACACTCGGCGAACATCAATTTGGTCTGGCCAAGTCTTACCATTCCGTTGTAGGAATGTCCATAGGAACTGGTCTCGGTTCGGGCATCATTATTGACAATCAACTCTTTGTGGGCACCAATTGTGGTGCGGGCGAAATCGGACTGCTCCCATATCGGGACAAAAACTTCGAGTATTATGCTTCCGCCGAGTTTTTCGAAGCTATCCACGGTACAACAGCACTGGAAGTCAGCCAGGCGGCCCAACTGGGCGAAGAAAATGCGTTGCGCCTGTGGACCGAATTTGGCCGTCACTTCGGCTGGGCTATCAAAGCGGTTCTTTATGCCTACGACCCGGAAGTCATTGTACTGGGAGGTTCTATCGCCAAAGCATACCCGTTCTTTAAAGCAGGTATGTTCGAGAGTATGCAGGATTTCGCCTACCCGGTAACACTCAAACGACTAAAGATTTTCCAGTCGCAGCGGGAAGGTATTGCGTTGTTAGGCGCGGCTGCGCTGGTTAGCTAGCAGTCGGTGCGCCAGCGAATACTGGCGAAATTGTGGGCATGGGTAAATACTCGCGCCAGGAATCAATCCACTGTCAACATGAACCGAAATACGCTTATTGTCATCCTGATTCTGTTAATCTTCTTTGTCATTTCTTTCCTGACCAATATTCTGGGGCCTATCATTCCCGATCTGGTCGACAGTTTCCATCTGAGTATTGGTTTGGCAGGCTTCCTGCCATTTGCCTTTTTTGTTGCCTACAGTGTGTCGATGCCATCGGGATTACTAATCGAAAAGTACCGGGAAAAGCCTGTTCTGCTGGGCGCTTTTTTTCTGGCTTTTCTTGGAGCCTTGTTGTTCGCACTCGTTCCCCGTTTTTCAGTAGCGTTAGTCTCCCTGTTCTCTATCGGTGTTGGAATGGCTATGCTACAGGTTGTTATTAATCCGCTGTTGCGAGTGGCAGGTGGCGAAGCCCATTTCGCGTTCAATTCGGTGCTGGCGCAGCTTTTTTCCGGTGCAGCATCATTTATCAGCCCATTTCTATACAGTTATTTCGTTCTCAACCTTCATACAACGAATACCAGTTTTCCGATTGCACTACTCAACAAACTCGTTCCTGTTCACCTCGAATGGGTATCGCTATACTGGGTGTTCGCGCTCACCACGCTCCTGATGATTGTTGTCGTTGGGCTGATAAAATTCCCGACTGTAGAGCTAAAGGAAGACGAGAAGATGGAAGTCGGAGGAACCCTGCTTGAGCTACTCCGCAACAAAACGGTACTCCTCTTTTTCGCCGGAATTTTTGCGTATGTCGGTACAGAGCAGGGTATTGCCAACTGGATTTCCAAATTTCTTCAACTCTACCACGGTGTCGATCCGGCCACAACGGGTGCCGAAGTGGTGGCCTACTTTTGGGGATTGATGACAATAGGCTGCATTCTGGGATTGATTTTACTAAAACTGGCAGACAGCCGAAAAGTGCTGATGCTATTCACATTAGGCGCTGTTCTGGCCCTGATAGCAGGCTTGTTCGGCCCCAAAGAATGGGCGCTGTATGCTTTGCCAACGACTGGCTTTTTTGCCTCCGTCATGTGGTCTATTATTTTTTCACTCGCCCTTAATTCAGTACCGCAGCATCATGGCACTTTTTCAGGTATCTTGTGTACGGGTATTGTTGGTGGAGCTTTGGTGCCTCTGATCATTGGCGGACTGGCCGAACTGGTCGGACTTCGCTGGGCTATGCTGGTTTTGTTGCTTACTTTAGGTTATATTTTCAGCATTGGTATCTGGGCTAAGCCTCTGGTTACGAATGCCACGATTAAACTAAAGAGTGAAAGAATTAATGAGTGAAAGAGCGCGCTGATGCGATAGCTCACCTTACCAGTAGTTTTCGCTCTTTCACTCATTAATTCTTTCGCTCTTTATCTATGCACAAGATTATTCTGTTGATCGACTTCGCTGAAGATTACAGCAAGAGCCTGTTAAAAGGCATCACCAAATATTCGCGGGAATATGGCCCCTGGGTTTTTTGTCGGATGCCGCTCTTTCATCGGGAAACGATGGGAATCGATGGCATATTAAACTGGGCGCTCGAATGGGAAGCGGATGGCATTATCGGGCAGCTCTACAACGAGGAAAGTATCGCCAAAATCACAAAAGCGGGCATTCCTCTCATTGCGCAGGATTTTAAGGAACGGTTTACGGAGATTCCGAATATAACGGGCGCTCATCATGAAACAGGCGCTATTGCTGCTGACTATTTCTTAAAGAAAGGCTTCAAAAACTTTGCGTTTTACGGGTTTACCGACATCGTTTGGTCGCGGGAACGAGCGGAGGGATTTGAAGAAAGTGTTTCCAGGGCAGGGTATAAAGTCCATTATTTTGAGAATCAAAACGCCCGCGAAAGTGAAATCGAACTTTGGTATTATAAACCTAGTTCGTTGAGCCAGTGGCTCTTATCGCTGCCCAAGCCTATTGCCATCATGGCCTGCGACGACCGCCTGGGGCAGCACATCACAGAAGCCTGCCGACATTCGCGCATTCGCATTCCTGAAGAGGTGGCGGTTCTGGGAGTAGATAATGACGAGATGATCTGCGAGCTTTCCGATCCGCCCTTATCCAGTATTGCACAGGATGCTGAAAAAGGAGGCTATGATGCGGCCCGCCTGCTCGACCGCATGATTCGCAAAGAAACGGCGTGCTTTTATGACATCGTCGTTAAGCCCATGCAAGTGATCACCCGCCAATCGACCGACATTTACGCTACTCACGACGATTTTATTGCCTCTTCGCTGAAGTACATCCACCAGAATATCGACAAAAATCTTCAGGTCGATGAAGTAGTCAAACAGGTGCCACTCTCAAGACGGTCGTTGGAGATGCGGTTTCAGAACGTTATTGGCTACCCTATCTACAAGTACATTCAGAATCTGCGTATTGAGAAATTCTCCAAAAAGCTGCTGGAAACAGACCTGACAGTTTTTGAGATTGCCATGGAACTCGGACTCAACGACAGTAAGAACATTGCCCGGCAGTTCAGACAAGTGAAAGGCTGCACTCCACTCGAATACCGCAACCGGTATCTGGCGGGAAAATAGAACTGGTTAGGTTTTTTTGACAAAAAATGATCTAATTCATCTCCGTATGAAGCACTTCATTCTGGCTATCTTTTTCACCGCTGCCTTTACTGGTTTATATGCGCAAACAGGTAAAATTTCTGGTCGCGTTATTGACGCTATTACCCTGAAACCCTTACCATTTACCAACGTTTACGTAAATAACTCAACCATGGGCGTTACGACAAATGACGCGGGTGAATTTACATTACAGAACGTGCCGATAGGTTCTACCGAAGTTGTCTTTTCATTCATTGGGTACATTCCTCAGCAAGTAAACGTAGCGGTAAACGGATCAACCAATAGCCCACTGTCCATTCGGTTAAGTCCAGATACACAACAGGTATCAGAAGTGAGCGTAAAAGCAAGCCGGGACAAAACCTGGGAGAAACAGGTCAAACGATTCGAAAAGGTTTTTTTAGGGAACACGTCAACATGCAAAATACTGAACCCCTGGGTTATTGACTTTACGGATGAGAATGGAGTAATGGCTGCAAAAGCCTCGCTTCCAATAGAGATTGACAACCGGCTATTAGGTTATAAGCTCTTCTTTCAACTGAAAAAATGCAGCTATTCCGCCACGCAATTTTCTATTGTCGGTACTGTTCGATTCACCGAATTAGAACCCTCAGTTGCCTCAGAAGCAATCAATTGGCTAAAAAATAGAGAGAAAGCTTACTTCGGTTCAGCCAAACACCTGATGAAAGCTATTCTCGATGGCAATAGTAGTCAACAAGGCTTTTCGCTCTATCGGGACAAAGTAAAAGGGAAGCCTCGTAGCACAAACTTCGGCCTAGAGCTTGAATATAATCTTATCCCATACGAAACGGCAACCCTAATCACGCCAGGCTCTGGCCCAAATGAGTATCGCATTGCGATTAAAGACCGCATGGAAGTGCATTACACGAATGGATTCACTACTGCCAGTTTTTATAAGGATATCAGTAATCCAGTGAGCTGGCTCGACGTGCGGGGCGGGGCGGTTCGTGTCAATAAAGACGGGACTATTCTTAATCCGACCGATGTGGCCATTTCCGGTAATATGATTGATGGGCGCGTATCGGGTATGCTACCACTCGATTACAAAACAGGAAGTACTGTCGCGACACAGGCCCCCATTAATTTTTCGGCTCGACGACTTCAGGAAAAAGTGTATGTACATACCGATAAACCCTATTATTATCCTGGCGATAAACTCTGGTTCAGCGCCTACATGAATTACAGAATTCCAGGTTTGCGGGATACGCTCAGTAAGGTGTTGTATGTCGACTTGATCAGTGCCGATAAAGCCATTACTCAACAGCGTATTCTCCCGATTGATAGTGGAAGGGCTGCCGGTTCTTTCCGATTGCCGGCAACCATTCAACCGGGGAAGTACCTGCTTAGAGCCTATACGCAATGGATGAGAAACTACGGGATAGGCCAGTTTTTCTATAAGCCAATTGCGATTTTGGCCCTTAATGAGCGGATTGGCGACACGGCTTCAACCCCTGTTTCAGATAGTCTGCTAACCATTACCGTCGACAAGCCAGTCTATAAAAAAAGAAGCCCGGTAACCCTGACACTTAGGTTCGATACAACCGGGTTAACCGATGCCCTAAAGGGAAGTTTTTCCGTCTCGGTACTGGATGAGTCGTCCATCACCCCGGTACTGGAACAGAACACGATCAAAACTGAATTCAACGATTTTGAGCGCGATCAGGAAGCCTTGACCCGATTCAATTATCCGATAGAAACAGGCATCACGATTACAGGGATTTATAAAGATAAAAAAGGAAAAGGTAAAAAGACAGCCCTGACTCTCGTACCCGAAAATCTTGGGCATATTTATCAGGCATCAACGCTTGGTAATGGCGAGTTTTCAGTATCGAATCTTGCTTTTTACGACAGTACAAAATTCGTTGTGCAGCCAGCAGAAGGGAGCGTGAGTTTAAGCAGAAAAGAACCTCCCAGTCTGCCAGATAAATTACCGGATTTATCACTACATATCGTGTCTTCCAATACACTTCATAGGCTAGCCCCAGCCGATTCGGTCAATGCAAAAATGCTTCAGGAAGTTAAGGTATTGGGCAAGAAAACAGTCCAGTACGAAAATTCGTATGCCCAGCCCGATGTCTATCTGAAAGGTGAGAATCTGGAAAGTTATGCCAGTGTGGCCGATGCCATAGCCGCTAAATTACCTTCCTTCAAACTGATTTATGATCAAACAAACTGGTTTCTAATCTGGGCAAGAGCAAGTGTTCCAACAAGTCGTGACCTGACAGGCAGCTCCAATCCCGGTTCACACACACCATCCTATGGGGGTGGTGCTGACAAGGCGGGCAGTTCCAATCTCAGTTCACACGAACCCAATCTGTACATAAACAATGTGCTGGTGGTTGGTGAAACCGCTGGGGATCGGTTAATGCAGTTAAGCCCAACCCTGATCGACCATATCGAAGTGAATGGTATGATCACCTCGAATCAGGGAGCTAGTGGCTCGGCGGGCTTAATTAACGTGTTTACCAAACGACCAGCAGAGGCCAGTTCGAAGCCATTATCCTTTATAAAAGTTCGGGGATTTGACCGAACATCCCCGTTCCAATCCCCTAATTATGAGCGTTTTCCAGCTAACGCCAGTACCAGCGACTATCGCTCAACCTTGTATTGGAACCCGCGGATTACCCTACCATCTGGCCATACTCCCGTTGGGCTTTCCTTTTTCACATCCGATCAGTCAGGTATGTATCGCGTAATTATAGAAGGCGTCACCAGCAAAGGCAATCCAATTCATACAGAAGCCAGACTTAGGGTGGTGGAATAATCTATGCTATCTTTAGGTTAACTACCGGAACCTTTCCCCCAAACGAATGAGCTTTGATCAGACAACACTAACCCTCTATGGAGCGGAATGGTGTGAAGACAGCCAACGGGTAAAAACTTACCTGGAAGATAATAAGCTAAGTTTTACCTATATCAATGTTGACCTTGATCGGCAATCTGTCCGGCAGGTAGAGGAAATTCAGGATGGGAAAAGGCTTACCCCCACACTGGTTATTAACGACACATCAGTTGTTAATCCGAGTAACGACCAAATTGACTCGCTACTCGGGCTCAACCATGGCCGTCCCCGCATCCGTCTGTTTGGGGCCGATTGGTGTCCAGATTGTCATCGGGCAAAAGCGTATCTGAGCGATAATGGGATTAATTTTCAGTACATCAATATTGATATACACAGATGGGCCATACCTGTTCTGGAAACCGTAAACCACGGAAAACGAATTATTCCCACCATTTTTATCAATGAACAAGCCTATGCCAACCCAGACAATAGAGCGTTAAAAGACCTGATTGGCATAACGCAGGAAGCCGAGACTCACCTCTATGACGTAGCCATTATTGGGGGTGGTGCCGCCGGACTAACCACGGCTATTTATGTACAACGGGATAAGTTTTCATCCATCGTTCTGGAAAAAAAACTCATTGGTGGTAATGCCTCGTTAACCGAAAAAATTGAAAACTACCCTGGCTTTATCGATATCAGCGGCAAGGAGTTGATGAACAAAATGGCGGATCAAGCCCGGATTTACGGGTCAGAAATCAGACTGGGGGTCGATGTTCGCAAAATCAGTTTTGAAAACCAGATTTTTCATCTCGAAACTAACCTGGGTGATCTTACGGCCCGCTCTGTTGTGGTAGCGGTTGGGTCAACCTATAAGCGGCTCAATATTCCAGGGGAAGCGGACTTACTAGGCGCCGGAATTCATTTTTGCGCCACCTGCGACGGGGCCTTCTATCGGGACCGGGAGGTCATCGTTATCGGTGGGGGTAACAGTGCACTGGAGGAAGGCATGTTTCTGGCCCGTTTTTGCCGGAAAGTGACGTTTGTTCACTATAAGCCAACCTTCAGTGCCACTCAAACGTATACGGATAAATTAGCCGAGTTTACCAACGTGGCGGTCTACATGAACCAAACACCTACCGCTTTTCTCAGTAACGACCAGGGAACGTTTAGGGCTTTGCAGGTGACTGATAATGCCACGGGCGAGGTTCAGGAAATTGAGGCTGATGGTGTCTTTCTGTTTGTTGGTCTTATTCCTAACACCAAGTTTCTGGCCAAGACGCTTGACCTCAACGAGCAGGGCTTTATCTGCACCCGACCTGGATCGGTTGAAACATCGGTCCCCGGCATCCTGGCCGCTGGTGACTGCCGATTAGGTGCTATTGCACAAGTAGCCGCAGCAACGGGCGAAGGAGTTGTAGCCAGCTTTGCCGTTAAAGCCTATCTGAGCCAGAAAATGGTTTAAGGGCGAGTCCTTTAAGCACCCTGTTCCCCCCGTTCCCGTTCTCGCTTGGCTTCGCCGAGTGAGGACTATTGTTTTAACGGCCTCTGGCTGGTGTGATGAGGAATAATGTTCAAAACGGGCCAGAGGCCCTTGAACTAATAGTTCTCACTCGGCGAAGCCAAGCGAGAACGGGGAGAACAGGGAACGGACGTAGCGCGGATTTCCACCCGCGCTACGCTTATTTCTTCAACAGCCAGATATCAGAAATCCGGGAGTTTTGTCGCCAGTTCAGGTGCGATTCTTCGGGCTCATCAAAGGTAACGTTGATGTGGCCGTCCTGCGTAGCTGACATCGGCACAATCCATTCTTTCACCGTGTCAGCCTCCCGGTTATACACTAATGGACTCAGTCGTTTTCCATCAACACGGAGCAAGGCTTCGCCAAATCCAACTACCCGAATAATATACTCTGCGTTGGGGTCCAGGTTATCATAATCCAGAACCGGGCTTCGCTGAAACGTTTGCGAAGAAAGACGCGTCCGACTAAACCCATCTTTCCACCAGGCAATATCGGTGGCATCATCGGAGATGGTTTTTACACGGGGACCTTTGCTTACGCTCGACACATCGTCGTAGTAACTACCTTTGCCGGGCATTTCCCAGGCACTAATTTCTTGCAGGCGTTTCTGTTTCTCTTCTTTCGTTTTCAGCGTTTTCACTTTCTCAAACTCATCAGCCAGCCACCAACGGTTATTGAGCGGATAATCGACAAAATCCAGCACACAACCCCGTTCATAGCCGCGCGCTTTGTATTGCTTCATGCTGGTTTGCAGACCAATAGAACTAAACAAATCAGCACATAATGACACAATTTTCGCTTTCAGTTCGGGTGCCACCGGCTCCGTATCAGCTTTATTGATGATGGTCAATGCCTGACTCATTGCCTTGTCAAGATCAGAACTGGCTTCCTGCGTTAAGATAACATCGGCTTTTGCCTCGAGCCCTTGTTCGTAAAGCAACCGACGACGCGTATAGGTGTCATAGTAAGCCCGAAGGAGTAAGAGTTGCCAGCGCCAGTTAGTAGCTAAAGTCGGATTAGCTATTTCCAGCGTTTTCCAGAACGAAAACGTAGCCTCAATACCTCCATTTTGGGCAAGTGGCCCATCCCAGTTTTTTTCTAAAGCTTC
This sequence comes from Spirosoma arboris, assembly GCF_009754945.1. Lineage (GTDB taxonomy): Bacteria > Bacteroidota > Bacteroidia > Cytophagales > Spirosomataceae > Spirosoma > Spirosoma arboris. The sequence continues at coordinate 300,715 of NZ_WPIN01000001.1, read as the reverse complement.
AATGCCACTAGCGACAGATTCTGTCAATGGCCAGCCAAAGAAAAAGCGACTGTATTCGTTCAAAATCTGGTGAACGCTCATCTCAGGGTCCCAGCCTCGCATACTCCACAGGACTTTATTGATATCATCATGGCAACCGTCGGAATAGGAAACAAAGCCATCCGTGAACGGAGCTGCGGCTGCCTGAGCCCGCGCGTAGAAATAAGGGCGCGGGTTAGACGCTTCTCGTCCTAAAGTTAGGGCGAAAGCCTGATCCCAGTGTTCTACCGGAAATTCACACCGAACGGTATGCGTAATATCCGGATACTGCCGGAGCTGATACTGTTTGGGCAGGCGATATCGGGTTTCGGCAAGCGGAGGACTGCCCGGTCCATAGACCAGTCCCTGCAACCAATCAGGTTTGTTTTGAGCGAGATAATCGTAGAAATAATTGACCTGTTCCACATTGAACCCCTGCAATGAAAGCCACACTTTAGCCTTTGGATGGTATTTCATCAACAACGTGTGTAGATCCTTCAAAAAAGGCATGACCTCTTTGGGATGATTATCGCCGGGATCTCCTCCCGGAAAAAAGATATGGTCGAGACGAGGGCAGGCACGGTAGAAAGCCTCGTGTTGATCAAGCTCGGCCTGTCGTTTTTTAGCGTCAGTAAGTTCGATTGTTGCCGGTGTCCATACCCAGTAATCCATATCGTACGCCTTGCAGATTTCGCTTATTTTGATCCGCATTTCGGCTGCTGGTATCTTAAAATGCGGGCTGGGCTTTTCATCCTCATGAAAGGGAATTCCTTCAACGGCGTTCGTACCAAAAATGGCCAGATCACGGATGTATTGCTCAAACTGAGCCACCGTCCAGGCATCGTAGGAGTTTGCCGTATGACGATAGCCTAACTGATGGCCGCGAATAGGATAAGCAGGTGCCGTAGCCAGATTGACCGGACCAGGCAATTCGAGTAGCTTACGATCCATTTTCAGGTTTCGTAGCACCCAACCGGTTCCAAACAAAATTCCTCGACTATCGGCCCCAATAATCCAGAGTGTTGTGCCGGTTGCGGTCGTTTCACTAACGATTCGGTAGCCCTCTGGCTTTAGCTCTGGGCGCTCGGTAGCTGCATTTACAGGCACAGCAACACCCTGTAATTCTTTGTCACCTGCCAGAACAAAGGCGATACGGGTTGATCCACTTTTTGGCCAGTTCGGTGTCGTTTTCAGCAAAACGCCCGTCCGTTTCTCAATCTCTTCACTCAGCACTCTGGGAGCCGTTTCCCGCATAGGCGATGAAATAGATGGGGAAACCAGTAGCACGGCCTGTTTAAGACTAACCGTCTGTGCCACTAACTGGCCGCAACTTACCACCAAAAACAAGGCAAGGCTACTGATTATCCACCTAATAGAACTGTACAAATTCATAGAGTTAGAAAAGAGGAAGGAGTTGTTAAAGGCTTTATTTTTTAATTGTACCCACGGGTTTCAGCCCGTGTTTAAATTGAATTTTCATGATACACGGGCTGAAACCCGTGGGTACAAAATGTGTACTCACAGGGCCAACTGGATTTTTCGAATCGCCTGGGCAAATGACTCCATATCGCCTTGCGTACCCAGCATAGCTTGCTGAAAAATCCATACCGCTTCGTCGGCGCAGGCTCGCTCAGCTTCAGGGCAATATACCTGCGTGTAATCGACCGACTCGGGAATGGCGTAGCACATAAAATTCTTTTGCTGAAACACCGGCTGTTTATACAACGGATGCGGATAACCCGCCGAACAGGGAACCCCTTCGGCCGCCAGCATGGCAACAAATTCGTGCTTCGGTACCTGCCCAAACTTAGTTTTGTCGTACTTGAAAATATAGAGATGATAGCAATGTAGAATGGCTACCTCTCCCCGACTCAGGGGCGTAATGCCGTCAATATCGGCTAGTAAACTATCCAGGTAAAGACCATTTTCGTTGCGCGTAATCGTCTGCTCATCCAGCCGTTTTAATTGCTCGGAGAGTAAAACAGCCTGAAGTTGGGTAATACGGTAATTGCAGCCGGGGTTGAAATGATCATACCATTGACCACTGGGCAACCGGCCCACATTTCGCAACGAGTTCATCGTTTCATAAAGCGCATCATCGTTGGTAATCACAATACCCCCTTCGCCACTGGTCAGGTTTTTGGACGACTGGAAACTGAAGCTGCCCGCATCGCCAATGGAACCGAGTTTACGACCTTTGTATTCGGCTCCATGTGCGTGAGCCGCATCTTCAATGACCCGCAAATTGTGCCGCTGCGCAATGTCCAGAATCGCATCCATATCGCAGGGTAAACCGGCAAAATGAACGGGAACAATAGCTTTAGTTTTCTCCGTAATAGCAGCCTCAATGCAAGCAGGATCGAGGTTATAGGTTTGCGGATCAATATCGACGAAGACGGGGACGCAGTTTATTTCCAGAACTACCGAAGCCGTTGCAATGAACGTATAGGGCGGCACAATAACTTCATCACCGGGTCGTAATCCACAGGCAATCAAAGCCAGCCGCAGCGATACTGAACCGTTTACGCAGGTTACGGCGTATTTGCTACCACAGTAAGCCGCAAACGCCTGCTCAAAACGGGCGACCTCATCGGCACAGTCGGGATTTCCCCATTGTCCGCTTCGCACCACGTTGGCCACCGCCTGCACTTCCGTTTCGTCGTAGATGGGCCAGGGGAAGGTTTTCGTAACCGATTTTGGCCCGCCTTTTATGGCTAATTGCCCCGTCTCAGTATCAATCATTACCAATAAACTTGTCGCCGACTACTCGTCAGGCAGTTTGGAAGGACACATTTGCTTAACTCTGACATAATACGCCGATGAGTCGATTTCAGGCTATTGTTCGCTAACTATAGACGTGTTTTTCTGACAGGATTTACAGGATTCACAAGATTTTCCGCTTACTCCTCAATCTTGTGAATCCTGTAAATCCTGTCAGAAAAAAATTGCCTACTTTGTATCATGAAACTTGAATTTGGTCTTAACGGCTATGACTTGCTTTTCCTGGCAGCCATATTCATTGGCACTACATTCGGTTTTTTGTTATTACTCACCAAACGTATTAATCAGTCGGCTAACCGGTTTCTGGGGCTGGTTCTGTTTACTATCGTTCTGTGGATAATCTGGGTTCTGGCTATCGATATTAACCTGGGCAAATACTACCCTCGCTGGAGTTGGATTCCGCTACAATATTCACTGACAATTGGCCCGCTGCTTTATTGCTATGTACGCAAGCTGACGCAACCAGAACTTCGTTTCAGCGCAAACGATCTTATCCATTTCAGTCCGTTTTTGCTGGAACAGAGCGTCCAGTTTTTACAAGTTCGGGAAAGTCAGAAGCATCAAATTCCCACATACGACACGACTATCTTTCAGCTTGTCAACCCCGTTCTTCAACTGTTGGCGATCTGCTCTATATCGATTTACCTCTTTTTTGCGCTAAAACGACTTCGCGCAGTTGATCGGGAATTGACCGACCAACTCAGTGACAGCTATACGTATCAGTCGAAGTGGTTACAGCGTCTATTGATACTGTTCGGGTTACTTTGGCTCGCCTGGATTCCCTATGTCCTGATCGATTATGTTGTCTACAACTATCAGTTAGGCATCGCCAGTTATTATCCACTTTACCTGCTTCTGGCCTTTATGACCATCTGGATTGGAGCAGAATCTTTCCTGCGACCAGAGCTGGTCATCGTGGAAGTCGAGAAAACAAAGTCGCCAAGCACTCAACCAGAAATACCCACGCCCGAGTTGCTGGAGTCGGGTGTGTGGTTACGCCATCAACTGGAAACGAACCTATTTTATCTGGATGCTGGCTTAACCCTTCGCTCATTGGCCGACGTTCTGGATATGCACCCGAACGAGTTATCCCGAATTATTAATCTGGGCACCGGCAAGAATTTCAATGATCTGATCAATGAGTACCGGATTCAGGAAGTCATCCGTAAAATGCAGGACCCACAATATGACCGAATTACGTTGCTGGGCATTGCCTACGATTCGGGCTTTAATTCGAAGACGACGTTTAACCGTACGTTTAAGCAGCTGACGGGTCAAAACCCGGCCAACTACAAAATCAACCTAAAAAGAGCGCCCAACTTATAATTCGGCACGCTCGATTAGTCATTTTCCCGTCTCTTTGTGATGATAGCACGAGCGAAGACGTTCGCGCCATCCGGTCCCATTTTTCGATCAGTTCAACCCATTTATCCCACGCGCTCATCAGCTCCGCCTAGCTTTGACTAACGTATCAATCTACTTTTCATATCCCATGCGCATTCACTTAGTACTCGTATTAGTAAGTCTTTTCATTGCCAGCAACCTGTACGGGCAATCGCCCGATCTGGTCAAGACGCAAGGCATTACGTCTGCCATTCATCAGGCCAACATTGGCAAAATCATCTTTACAGATAAAGACATCCCGGCGGCCAATCTACAGGCAACCGACTTCCTGAGCACGTATGAACTGACGAACAAAAGCAATTTGTTCATAACGGTCTTTATGGGCAATTCACTCACCAATTATCTGCACCAGTTAGCGCCTGAGCTATCGGCAGAGTTGCTGACAAAAACGGGAGGTTATCAGTTTAATTTTTACGTCGATGATCGGCTTATTTACCAAAGCAATCTGCATCCAGGCGCTCCGTATCCTCAAATCAAGAATACAGAAACACTCATCAGCAAACCCTTAATTAACAACCAGCGGGAAGGTGCCTGGTGGAGCCAGTCGGCCTGGAATCGGTTTATGAATAATGGGGGCGATGGCGCTTTAAGCGAAGGACCACACGTGTTCAAATTCGAAATCAAACCCTACCTCAACAAACCCGAATTGGTCGTGGGAAATTTGATTGCGACAGGCCAGTTAAAACTATTGGTGAAACGTAAGCCAGTCATTGACTTAGCCACCGTTCGGCTAACAGAACCTAAACCGTACAATGGGCTTGCGACTTCATCGGAACATTTTGATATCAACAAGATCAAGGAATTGAAAGGGAATATCGATGCGGATGTTTTCAGACATATTACGAGTGTAGTAGTCCTTAAAAATGGCAAGATCCTGCTGGAGGAATATTTTAACGGCGCCACCCGAGACTCTCTGCACGATGTCCGTTCCGTGGGAAAAACGTTTGCTTCTACCTTAACAGGGATTGCGAAACAGGAAGGTTATTTGAAAAGTGAAAGCCAGACGCTGGCCAATTTTTACGACTTAAAAAGCTTTGCGAATTACTCCCCAGCCAAGGCGAATACCACGCTGAACGAGTTATTGACCATGAGTTCGGCCTTCGACGGTAATGATAATGATAGCGATTCACCGGGCAACGAGGAGAATATGTATCCCACTCCAAACTGGATAAAGTTTGCCCTCGATCTGCCAGTTGAGCCCGCCAAATTCAACCACGAGTGGCATTACTTTACAGCTGGGGTTGTCTTACTAGGCGATGTACTGAATCAGGTTGTTCCCGGCAAGCTTGAACAGTACGCAGAACAGAAACTATTTAAACCGCTAGGTATTAGCAAGTACCAATGGCAGTACACTCCTCAGCACGTAGTCAACACGGCAGGCGGTATTCGAATGAATGCACTGGATTTTGCCAAATACGGGCAATTATATAAAAACAATGGTCAATGGAACGGGAAACAGATTATCCCGGCAACCTGGGTAAATCAAACATTCACCCATCACAAAATAATCCCCGACCGGAAGGGTGAATTCTATGGCTATCTGTTCTGGAACAAGACGTACACGGTGAATGGAAAAGCCTATGAAACCTATTACTGCTCAGGAAATGGAGGCAATAAGATCTTCGTTTTCAAAGACCAGCCGCTGGTTGTTGTCGTTACGGCTACGGCTTATAACACGGCCTATGCCCATCGGCAGGTAGACAAAATGATGGAACAATATATTCTGCCAGCGGTGATTCATTGAGTGAATAACTAATATACTATCTATGTTACAAAGTATATTCTATACATTTGCCTGATTAGCTAAACGGTCGTTTAGCGCCCACCTACACTCACTAAATTATCTTTAAAATGGCATTAGGTACTGTTAAATGGTTTAACTCCGAGAAAGGATTTGGTTTTATCGAACAAGATGGTGGCGGCCCTGATGTATTCGCCCACTATTCCAATATCGCTGTACAAGGATTTCATGAACTTACGGAAGGCCAACGTGTGAGTTTTGACGTCACACAGGGCCCAAAAGGCCCACAAGCTGAAAACATAGTGCAAGCTTAGTTTACTAGAACTCTTTTCTCCTTGATGGCGCTTCAAAAACAACTAAAGTTTTGTTTTTGAAGCGCTTTTTTTTCGGCACAGATAGCGCGAACATCTACGTTCGTGCTATCACCCCTCTGGCGTCACCGTAACAATGATCGACTTCGAGGTGGGTGTGTTGCTCTTATCAGCTTTGGAGTCGATGGGTACCAGCACGTTTGTTTCGGGGAAATAAGCGGCTGCACAACCACGCGGAATGCTATATGGAATCACGACAAATCGATGCGCTGTTCGTTGTGTACCATCGTAGTTACTGTGCAAATCCACGACCTGTTTTTCGTGCAATCCTCGATTGGCTATATCATCGGGGTGCATGAATACGACGCGTCGTTCATTGTAAATACCCCGATATCGATCATCGTTCCCATACACAGTTGTATTGAACTGGTCGTGGCTACGAACAGTCATCAGCAGCAACTCGCCGGGTTGCAGGTCGTGGTGGATAGGCGTATTAATTGTAAAATGTGCTTTGCCATCCTTCGTTTTGAACTCTCGAACGCGAGGTCCATTCGGGATGTAAAATCCGCCCGGTATCCGCACTCTGGCGTTGTAATTGTCAAAACCGGGAACAACCTGCTCGATCAGGTCGCGAATGCGGTCATAATTGGCGATGAGTGAGTCCCAATCGATCGTTGATTTACCATTGAGAGTTGCTTTAGCCAGCTCGCCAATAATGGCCACTTCACTTTTCAGGTAGGGCGATGAAGGATCAACCACTCCGTGCGACTGGGCGACTACACCCGTTGTACTTTCGCAGCTAACAAACTGCTCACCAGTAGCTTGCATGTCGTGATCGGTGCGACCAAGGCAGGGAAGAATGAGCGCTGTTTCGCCGTGAATAAGGTGGCTTCGGTTCAGTTTAGTGGAAACGTGAACCGTTAGCTTACACGTTTTCAGGGCTTCAGCCGTATAGTTCGTATCAGAAACGGCCATTGCGAAGTTACCGCCCAGGCCAAAGAACACTTTGGCTTTTCCTTCATGCATGGCCTTGACAGCCGCAACGGTATCGTAGCCATTTTCACGAGGTGGCTCAAACTTAAAAACCTTCTTCAGGGCGTCGAGGAATTCGGGTTTGGGCTTTTCCCAGATTCCCATAGTACGGTCGCCCTGCACATTGCTGTGGCCGCGAATGGGACTTGCTCCTCCTCCTTCGATGCCAATACTGCCTTTCAGTAAGAGCAGGTTAATGACTTCATTAATCGTCTCAACAGCGTTGCGATGCTGGGTTAGCCCCATTGCCCAACAGATTATCAGCTTGGGCGTGTATTTGAACAAATCGACCGCTTCCTGAATCTGGGCAATTGTCTGACCACATTGAGCTGCCAGATCACTCAACTCAAACTGATCGAGGCTTTTGACAAATGCTTCGTAGCCAGACGTGTATTGCTTAATAAACTGTTGATCGAGTACTTTCCCCGGACTCTTTTTCTCTTCGTCCAGCAATAGTTTGCACATTGCTTTCATCAGGGCAAGGTCAGAGTTGATGGGAACCTGCAAAAACAAATCCGTGAGTTTCTGACCGCCCAGAACCACATCACGAACACTTTGCGGATACTTGAACGACAATAGACCAGCTTCGTGTAATGGGTTGACCGCTATGATTTTAGCACCGTTACGCTTGGCCTGTTCCAGTGGCGTTAGCATTCGGGGCGCGTTAGTGCCAGGGTTCTGACCCATAATCATGATAACATCGGCCTTTTCGTAATCATCATATTTGACCGATGCCTTTCCCAGCCCAAGCGAATCAGCCAGGGCGACGCTGGTCGATTCGTGGCACATATTCGAGCAGTCGGGCATGTTGTTCGTGCCAAACATTCTGACGAATAATTGATACAGAAAAGCGGCCTCATTACTCGTCCGACCTGATGTATAAAAGATAGCTTCGTCGGGCGATTCGAGTGCATTGAGTTGATTGGCAATGAGCTGTATAGCCTCTGCCCACTCAATCGGTTCGTAGTGCGTAGCGCCGGGTTTTAAGAGCATGGGCTGTGTCAATCGCCCTTGTTGACCAAGCCATAAATCGCTCTTCTGAAGCAACTCTGCCACCGAATACCGCTGAAACAATACCGGCGAAGCCGAGTGTTTCGTCATGATTTCGTCCGCCACCGCCTTGGCTCCACTTTCGCAATATTCGCCCAATTTAGACCGATGACCATCGGGGTCGGGCCAGGCGCAGGATGGGCAATCGAAACCATCTTTCTGGTTCAGATCGGCCAGCACTTTTAACCCGCGAATCAGACCCGTTCCATTGCGAATATGCTCCAGCGATTTTACAATGGCTTCCACACCAGCAGCCTCGGTATAGGGTTTTCCGACTTCCAATTCGCCGGTCAGTTCTTCGGGGGGCGTATTTTGTTCCATACCAATCTATAATGCGGTTAATCCACTTTCTACTGAATGCCGGCGAGCCTCGGCGCTGTGTGCAAAGTAGCAACAGGGAACACCCATTGCTTCAATCTGACTCAGAATTTCACGGGTTTTCGGCTGATTTTTTTGATGAACCTGCCGAATATAGATACAACGAATACGGGACTGAAAGTGCTTGACCACCGACGCATAAATTGTGGGATCTTCCTGCGTATCATCGCCCAACAAAATAAAATGCTGGTCTGGATACGCTTCCAGAATACGAACAATACGCATAAACTTTGTCATGTGTTTACCCTGCCCCGTTTTTAGTACTTCGGCCAGTTGTTTCAAGGGACTTAGCAGGTAAACTCCTTCTGGCAACCCATTCTTTTTCGAAAATTCCAGAATATAGTCGTACAGATTCCATTCGCTGCTCGACACGTAGAAAAACGGATTTGTTGCGCCATCCGTCCGATTGGCTTCGGCCAGCATTTTATAGTGCTCAACAACGCCCTCAAACGGCTGACGGGTATGGGCATTTCGGGTGATTAAGACTTTCAGGCGTTTGAATAGTGCCGCCGAATGCGAAACCAGAAATGTATCGTCAATATCTGAAATACAGGCAAAAGCGGCTGAATGAGGTAGTAAAACCGTTCCTTCGCCCTCTGCCAATACGGTTTCTGACCTGCCTTCTTTTGCTATGCATTGTGCCCGAACGACATGCCAACCAGGCAGCAGGGGTTGTGCAATCGAAACCTCTACTCGAAAATAACCATCCAGATCCGTCTGGGTCTCGGCTATTTGTCCGCCTGCATACACCCGAATCGTCGCATGTGGGTACGGTCGTACTAAAAACAGACGAATCAATCCAAAGAAATTCAACCAGATGCTGGGTCGGTATTTTTTGCGGGACAAGGCACTCCGTCGGAACATACTCCCATGAATAATAAGCGTAGATTCATTCCCAAAACCCCGATAAACCTTCAGAACAGGCTCGTTTGTCAGGTGGAGCCAGGATAAGAAATGATATTTTATTCTATCCTTCAGGCTTTTTTTTTGTTTATGAATAAAAGGCAGTTGCAAAGTCTCCATGGTGTTCAGGCGGTGCTCATCTTTTATAACTTTTAAAACGCTTATAAGTTGACCTTTTTATTCGCAATTAATCCGGTCTCCGGCGGGACGGACAAAACCGTTTGGGAAAACGGTATCCAAACCTACTTCGCTGACTCTCCGCATACGGTGCACCAATTTTACCTCGACGGTAAAACCGATAACGAAACGATACCTCAACAGATCGAACAACATAAACCCGACTGCGTTGTTGCTGCCGGGGGTGATGGCACGATTAAGTTGGTAGCCGAGCACCTGCTCAACACGTCTATTTTGCTGGGTATTTTGCCCGTAGGTTCGGCCAATGGAATGGCCCGCGAACTGGGCATTCACACGGATGTGCACGGTAGTCTGGACACGTTGGTCAATGGTATCTCAAAACGTGTAGACGTGGTCTCAGTTAATGACGGAGAAAGCTGCCTGCACCTGAGCGACATTGGTCTGAATGCTCAGCTCGTGAAATATTATCAGCGAAATAATCTTCGCGGCAAACTCGGCTATTTACGGGGTGTGATAAAAGTATTGCACAAACACCGACTGATGAAGGTATCCATTACCGTTGGTGATGAGTGCATCCATCGGGCGGCATTTATGATTGTGCTGGCCAATGCCCGGATGTACGGCACTGGGGCGGTCATCAATCCCGATGGCGACGTGTCGGACGGGAAGTTTGAAGTTATTATTTTTCGTCGCCTGTCAATCGGCGAAATCCTGAAGTTATTCTGGCGATTCCAACCCTTCGATCCGAAGAAAATTGAGATTATTCCGGCTACATCAGTCAGTATCGAAACGCATCGAAAAGCCTATTTTCAGGTCGATGGCGAATACCGGGGACAAATTACTACGCTAAAGGCCAACATTCGACCGGGAGCGCTCACAATACGTGTACCTGAACCTACAACGCCTAAGCCAGCTGAGTTATCCGAACCCGCGCTGGCTCGCTATATAGGTTGAACCGGTCATTCCGGACAAATCCGGCCAGTGTTAGTTGGGCTTCTCGTGCCATTTGTACAGCCAGACTCGACGGTGCGCCCACAGCAGCGAGCAAGGGCACACCCGCCATCCAGCTTTTCTGTACAAGTTCAACCCCAATTCGACCGCTCAGGAAAATTCCGAACTGACTGAGCGGCAACCAATTTTGCCAGAAAGCAGCCCCAATGAGTTTATCCAACGCATTGTGTCGGCCGATGTCTTCGCGCACCAGCAGGAGCTTTCCGTTGGCATCGAACAACGCAGCCGCATGGATACCTCCCGTGTAAGCAAAAGCCAGTTGCGTTTCGCGAACCCGTTCGGATAGCGAATGAAGTATTGATACTTCAACAGTGAAATCAGACGCAAGTGGGCCAGGCGTAAGCGCTCTGACAGCCTCGATTGTCGCTTTGCCACACAATCCACAACTCGACGACGTAAAGGTGTTTCGTTCCAGTCGAGACCAATCAACAACGACATCAGGTTTTAGCTCGACCCGTAGCACATTCCCTTCTTTTTCTGCATCCTGCACGCAGTGTCGGCACGAAATGATGTCGGCAGGCTGGTGAATGATACCTTCGGTAAACAGAAAACCCATCGCCAATTCTTCATCATTGCCGGGTGTCCGCATCGTAACCGATACTGGTTTCTGCTGACGATTGTCGATTGGTCCAAAGCCCAGCCGAATTTCGAGGGGTTCCTCAACGGCGAGTAAATCAGGAACTTCGGTCAGGGTTTCACCGGATACTTTTTGAATGACTGTAGGGGCAACGAGCGACATAGCGATACAGGTTTTCGGAAGAACAAGCAGTAGAAGCAGAAAGTTATCCGCCATTCTATTGTAGTTATGAAGCACTTCAACACGTATGCATGCAGGTTCAGCTTGTTTTTCGTTGATAGCCATTTCATTATCGACCACCTTAGCTCATCGATCAGGCGATAACAGGAATTTTATCAGTTATGAGTAATCAATCCCCATCATTCACTATCCTTGGAGGAGGTATCGTAGGGCTGACAACTGCCCTTGCGTTACAAAAAATCGGCATTCAGGCTACCGTTTTTGAGGCTGCCCCAACCATCAAACCATTAGGAGCAGGCTTAGCCCTTGCTGCCAATGCGATTAAAGCGTTTCAGCGACTAGGCATTGCCGATGACGTGATTCAGGCAGGCAGGCTTCTAGATGCGTTTACCATTTACGACCAACACGGATTCGTTATTACCCGTACCGACAGCCGCGCCGTTAGCCAGAAATACGGTCTTGACAACTTTAGTATTCACCGGGCCGCTTTGCATCAGGTACTCTTGAGTCAACTTGGCAACGGAGTCGTCCGAACCGGTAAGCGCGGTATAGGGATGTATCAACAGGCCGATACGATTTCCGTTCAATTCGATGATGGCACCACACACGAAACCGACTATTTACTGGTAGCTGATGGTATCCATTCGCCTATTCGGAAGCAATTGTTACCCGAATCGAAGCCTCGTTACGCAGGCTATACCTGTTGGCGGGCGGTAGTCGACGCTACGGACCTAAATCTGTCAGAAGCCTCTGAAACCTGGGGACCAAATGGCCGATTTGGCTTAGTCCCGTTGGCTAACAAGCAGTTATACTGGTTTGCCACCTTAACCGCTCCCGCCAACGACGCCCGAATGCGCCAGCTTACGCCCGACGATCTACTCCGGCAATTCGCCGGTTACGCTTCGCCAATCCGGGATGTTCTTTCACGTACGCCAGACAACGCACTAATCTGGAGCGACATCTGCGATCTGAAACCGCTGGAACGCTATGCATTCGACAACGTTGTTCTGCTGGGCGATGCTGCCCACGCCACTACGCCTAATATGGGGCAGGGTGCCTGTCAGGCTATTGAAGACGCTGTTGTACTGGCCGATGAACTTGCTCGGGGTGGTGCTATACCAGCTGCATTCCAGCGGTTTGAGCAACGGCGTCTAAAACGCACCCAAACAATTATTGAAACATCCCGGCGCATTGGTGCTGTTGCCCAATTGGAAAATCGATGGCTGACAACACTACGCAATGGTCTGTTCCGGCTATTACCGGCCAGTGTTAATGAACGACAGTTGGAAATGTTATACCAGGTAGATTTTTAAGTTTACAAACGTTTTCAATAAAAGCCTCACCTATAATCGTTTCGCAAAATGTCGTAATTTTCGTCTATGAACGTTCCTCTTTCTGCTCTTTCGTTTGATGCACTTAATGACCGCTGGGTACGCCTGATTGGCATTCCTGTGGCGGTGCTGCCGTTTGTGCTACTTACGATTGCTGCGTATGGATATAATGGGCGACTGGTTGTGCTAACAATTGTCTGGGGACTAGTTTCTACTACGCTACTCTGGCATTTGCTGTTATGGTGGGTGGTAAAGATTCGCATGGAATACCCCGGCCGGCCGAATACGGGTAAACGTATCTGGAAAACATTTGGAGGATATTCCCTTTTCACGGTGGTCGACCAACTTTTCGAAACCAGAACGTTGTACTTACTCGATCCGAGCGGTCGTATACCGGAACCCATCTTCCCTGACGATTATCTACTACCGATAGCGATGGCGTTATTTTTTGTGGTGGTCGTTGGAAGTTACTATGAAGGCTCCTACAACCTGCGCCAGTACCGCCAGGCCGTCGAGCGGGCGGAAGCCGTCAAAAAAAATCAGCTTTTAAGTGAACTAGCCCGGCTTAAAAATCAAGTTAATCCCCATTTCTTATTCAATAGTCTTAACTCATTATCGGCCCTGATTAGTGAAGATCGCAGACGAGCCAGCGCTTTTCTGGATGAATTAGCCAGTGTATATCGCTATATGCTTCAGGCCAGCCAACGACCATTGGTCCCTCTAACCGATGAATTAGCGTTTCTGGATGCCTATCGATACTTGTTAAATGAACGATATGGCCGAACGCTATGCTGGCAAATTGAGGCAAAAGCGGCTGCCTATGACCTGCTTTTACCCCCACTAACCCTACAAATACTGGTAGATAATGCGCTTAGATATAACAGCCTGCTACAGAGTGCTCCGCTGACGATTACGATTCGTTCTTTAGCCGGGAATCGGCTTGAAGTTAGCAACTTACTTCAGCGAAAGTCGGTACAGGTAGCCACGCAGGGAGGTGGACTTGGTCAATTGGCTGCTCAATTTTCGGCACTGGGTCTTCCCTCGCTGTATATTTTCGACAATGGGCAGACGTTTAGTGTCACGCTGCCGCTGTCTACGCAACGATCAACCGAAATTAACGTCTTAGCCAGCTGACCGACAGTGAACCTGAACATTTTCACGCAACAGGACACCCGTATCGCGCTGATTATCTTGCCCGTTTATTTCGGTATACTCAATTATGCCCTATTTGGACCCACTTATTTCGAGCAGCTGGATGTATTTCTGCTGGCGACAATAAGTATCATTATTTTCTGGACACCCGCCTATTTTCTGCATGCCGTTCCTGCCCTCTGGCTGCGGCAACGTTTCCCAAACATTCGACAAACACCCCTTCGGTTGGTCCTCGCCTGGAGTATTCACGTCGTTATGTCATCGACCATGATTCTGGGCTTTTTCTACGGTTACAAATGGGTACATTTTCCAGGCTATGTATTTGATGAAACACGCTTACAATTGACCCTCATTATCAGCGCCATAGCCAATTTGATTGTCAATGTCGTTCATGAAAGCATTTACACGTTCGAACAATGGGATGCCGCTCTTCGCGAAGCTGACCAACTCCAGCAGGCCAATTTACGTAGTCAGCTCGACGGATTAAAAGGGCAAATCAGTCCTCATTTTCTGTTTAATGCGCTTAACTCCCTCTCCTCGCTTATTGAAGATGATCCCGAACAGGCGCAACACTTTATTGATGAAATGAGCAGCGTGTACCGGTATCTATTGCGGGCAAATGAGACCGAACTGACAACGCTGGCTCAAGAGCTGGCATTTACCCGCTCTTATTTCCACTTACTAAGAACTCGTCATGGCGAACATCTTCGGCTAGAAGAAATCATTGATGAGCAATACCTTACCTATCAACTACCGCCCCTAACGCTGCAATTGTTGCTTGAAAATGCGGTCAAGCATAACATCATTTTACCCGAACAACCTCTCCATATCCGTATCGAAACTCATGGCGACGGAAGGCTTGTTGTGCAGAATAATCTGCAACGTAAAACGGTTCATGTCTTATCCAATCAGGTAGGATTGAGCAATATCATCAATAAGTATCGGCTACTGGGTAATGGAGATGTTGAGGTGCGGGACGAAGCGCCATACTTTACGGTAACCTTGCCCTTAATTCGTTCCAGGGCTTTCTCAGAAAGTCCTACTGCGATTTCAAACAGTGTCTGAAACAATTGGGCTACTTCATGTTCCGCTTCACGGGCATTTTATACAAATTCAATTCCCGATTTAGCGGCCTCGCAGGCTAGCCCATTGCCAGACAAACCCGTTAATTAGTAGCTTTAAGAGTCGATATAACCGAGACTCCCAAACGCCTTTGATTATGAATGTACTGATCGTTGAAGATGAAGAGCTAGCCGTTCGCAAACTGACCAAACTTTTGCAGGATGTAGACCCAACCCTACAAATTGTTGGAACGACTGCCAGCGTGAGAGCATCCGTAGCCTGGCTCCAGGAAAACCCCGCTCCCGACCTGATTCTGATGGATATTGAACTGGCTGACGGTCAAAGCTTTGAAATATTTGAACAAACCTCAGTCGAGTCGCCTATCATTTTTACAACTTCTTACGACGAGTATGCCTTAAAAGCATTTAAGGTCAATAGCATCGATTATCTGCTCAAACCGATTAAGCGTCAGGAACTGGAGGCCAGTTTAGCTAAGCAAAGGCGGATGCTCACGCAACCAGTTGTGGAGCCCATGGGAACAGCCACCATCAATGCCCTGGTTCAGCAACTTCGTCAACAGATTCAACCCGCCGAATATCGGAAACGTTTTTTAGTCAAACACCTGTCGCAGTGGCTACCAATCGACGTAGCCGACATTGCTTATTTTTATTCTGAAGATGGCGTGAGCCTGTTCCGAACCCGTACGAATCAGAAATTTTCAGTCGATTATACGCTTGATGAACTGGAAGCGATGCTGGAACCTACCCAGTTTTTCCGGGCCAATCGGCAATTTGTGGTCGAAATCACCGCTGTCCAGCAGGTACATTCGTATTTTAATAACAAACTAAAACTAACCCTCCGCCCTACCCCCGACGACGAAGTGTTGGTGAGCCGCGAACGGGCAATGGAGTTTAAAAAATGGATGGGCAAATAAGCTGTACGTGCTGAATTAAACGATTACATCAGAAGCTGATCGTTGCCGATGCTTTCAGCGCAAACGAGTTGAATGGGATGCCATTAGGCCCATCATCCAGATAATCCAGCCGGTGAATGGCCTGAATTCGAATCAGTTTGAAGATATTATCAATCCCGTAGCCAACTTCCACGTATGGCTTGTTTCCATCCAGTGCGCCAAAGAAAATGGGTCTGGTTCCATTGGGCAATGGTTTAGCACTCGAAACGGCCTGATTCTCTTTCGACAAACTACCCCAGAGTGCGTCTACGTTGGCAATTAATCGCCAGTTTAGTTTCCTGATACCTGGTATACGATTGAACAGTAATCCTTCAAACCGATGCTGGATATGAACAGCGACAAAGCGATCACTGACAAACTCGTAAAACTGCATGCGATTGAAGGTATTGGTCGTTAGCAACGGAGTCGGATTACCAATGTGTGGGAATAACATGGGCGCAGGCATTACATCTGGCGTAAAACCAGCCGACAGCAGATAGGTCATCCGGCCAAGTGCACCAAGTCGTAGGGATTGCTGTGCCCGTAGTGTAATCCGCTGATAATTAAAATCGCTTCCGAGTGATTTCAGACCACGCGTATAGCGAATCGTGAGTACAGGAGCGCGTTTCGTTCCGAGCGTAATACGCTCATTACCATCCATCAGGTATTTTTCCTTCCGAGCTAACCGCGCTTCGATTGACCAGTAAGCATCGTTAATATCAGATTGCAAAGGCGACAGATCACCCAGTTCAGGGTTCTGTCGAAAGTGAAACGGGAAGAGCGGGTTGAATGTCCGACTACCTACCATAGCCGTTAGCAAAATTCCTTTGACTGGCTCTGTTTTGAAGAAAGCTTCCTTCTGATAGCTTTGATAGCCCCCTCGATACCGTCCAAAGCGACTGAGAGCGTAGAAAATCCGATTGCCCCCAATTAGCTCAGGCGTCAGGCCCAATCGCTCCAGGTCATTGGCAATACGAACACCGGCCACTGTCCAGTGCTGTCGCGAGAATAGGTAATCGATTTCGCCCCCATATTTAAACTCTTTGTCCAGCGTGCCATACGCGACATAGCCACGAAGTATCCAATTACGACTAAACTGCTCGTTGGTACGGAATCCGATGCGCGTCCGTAACCCTTCGACACTATTTACGGCAAATAAATAAGGATAGGGACCAAGGTCGAAACCACCGAGTTTATAATAGCCTGTCACCGCCACCTGCCCTACAGCTTCGGCCATCTTTACTGCTGGTACAGCGCGTAATTTCTCAATGATCTGACGCGTTTTCAGATCCTCTTTTCCTAGAGAATCGGACCCGGCAGCGGTTCGATAGATGGCATGCCAGTAGGCATCATTGGGGGTCGCTACCGTATCACTCGGCTCAATAGGTTGTTCATAAAACCCTACTGGTCGAGGTCGGTTCACAGTTATGTTCGTATTACGAAGGCTCACCTGAGCCCGTAGTCCGAGCGATTGTTTACCCACCCCTGTCAGGCTGGCCGAAAGCTTAATACTTACGGGCAACCACCCAGCTGTAGCCGTCGAGCCTGCCAACGAATCGATGGTTGATTCCAGTTCCTGCTCAATGGTCAGCGCACGCACGTAGTTCAGGTTAGCTCCCTTGCCAATTCTGGCCTCAATCTGGCAGAGTGCAAACGAGGTGGTGTCGATCCAGGCTTTGCCGATAAACGCCAGGTCTTCCTGCCGTTTCGGATCGAACTGTATTTCGTAACAGATATGGTCGCCAATCTGGGTTGTATCGGCCAGGAAAAATTCGTACCAGTTTCGCCAGTTGTCGCCGATGGGCGAAGCAAAATCCTTACCCAGAATTGGAATGTAGTTGTCGTAGAAATTCTGGCTAACGAGGTTCGTACCACCCAGCAACTGTGAACTAAGTCCGGCATCATCGACCGCTACCCCCTTAATGCGCGTTTTACGAATGTCTTCGCGTTTACGTTCGGGAGCCGTTCTAAAATAATAGCGTGACACTGACTCGGAGGCTAGTAGCGGTAGCAGTCTATGCCCTTCATCGTCAACAATTGAATCCTGTTTACTCATCGCTTCGTTAATTCGCTTGATGAGCGGATTCTTCCGCATTCGCTCCGTTACATGACTCAGCGCAATGTCGGTTTTAACATAGCTGTCGTATTCATACGCAGCCAGTCTTTTGCGGTCGTTGATGGATCGGTTTTTACGGACTTGCCGAAGGACCCGCCAGGCCGGGTTTTCGCCTGCTTTTACGGTTACCTCCTGTAAGGCATTACCCGCCGGTGCAAGTTTAAAATCCAGCGCCTGCGTAGTCCGTTCTGGATCGATAGCCTGACGAAGAGCCTTATAGCCCATTGAGCTAACGGCAAGGGAATCTGATAAAATTTTGACTTTGAGTGTGTAGCGACCTTTTTCGTCTGTCAACGTACCGCTCCGACGGCCTACAAGGGCAACACTGGCAAATGGTATCGGCTCGCCTGTTTGAGCATCTGTAACCAAACCAGTAACTGTATAATCAGTCTGCGCTTTTACGGTACTGCTAATACTGACAAGTGCTAAACAGAAGAAAAAGAGCAGTAATCGGTATAGAGGTGTCTTCATAAAAATTACGGTCGGCTAAATTACGAAAAACTTACCAATTCCGAATCCTATAAAGAAGCCTAATTAGTACAAATAAGTCCTTAATTGTCAAAATATTGACACCAACCGTTTCCTACTCATTGACAGTTAAATATACTCAAGAAAAATTAAGTAGTTAATTGAGTAATTTTAGCAGCAAGCCAAGCTCTATTTGCTACTTGTTTCTCTACTAACCAACTAGCCAGATACGATCAGCATCAGCACCTTGCTCGGTCCACTCAACCAGTACCTGTTGCGACTCAAGCGTATTAACACGCTTACCCGTATAGTCGGGCTTGATGGGTAAATCACGATTATATCGTCGGTCAATCAACACCAGTAACTCAACTTTTCGGGGACGACCAAAAGCGGTCATTGCATCAAGAGCCGCCCGAACCATCCGGCCCGTAGCCAGCACATCATCGATTAAGATGACCCGTTTATTTTCAATAATAAAGGGCACATGCGTTGTGTTAGGGCGCAAGGGAGAGTCGCGTCGACGGAAATCATCGCGATAAAAAGTAGCGTCTAAATACCCTAGAGGCACGGTTTTACCCAGCGCCCGATTCAGTTCACGCGCAACCCGTTCAGCGAAATAAATGCCCCGAGGCTGCATGCCCAGAATAACTGTATCGGCAAAATCCTGGTAGGTTTCAATTAACTGTTGGGCTAATCGGCTAATCACAATTTCGAGTAGCGGACTAGACAAAATCAGGCGTTGTTGGTTCATGAGGTAAAAATAGTCAGTAAGTCGTAATAGTTGACCGTTACCTAACGACTGTGGACTATTACGACCTATAAAGCCCACATATTCCCAATTGTCACTACATTAGTAGGCTATAAATTTGGCGGTCTGGTGTGAACCCCGTTTCTATGATCCGAAGCATTACCATTGGACTCTTATTGGTGCTCGGGCTGATTTTTGCCGAAAGTAAGGCACAACCCAATATAGCAGGTTTCTGGCTTGGGGTAACGTATCCTACCAACCCAAATCAGACAATCTATAATTATGCCCTGCAAATCAATCAGTCTAATTTTACATTTAGTGGTACCGCACAAACCTCCAATCCGAAAGTACCCTTCGGCGGAGTTGCCTATATAAAAGGAAACATCGCTGGTTCAGCCATTACGTTTGATGAAGCGGATAAAAATGGCAGCACAGCCGTCAAAAATATTTGCTTCTGGCACGGTGCAGTAACCTATAACCCCGTCGATGAAAGCCTGATTGGAACCTATAAGAACATTGTAAACGGCACAACCTGTACTGACACCTCGGGCGGTAAAGTCGAACTTTACCGGGTCGTTCTGAAATCAGGTAGTCCCATCTGTAAAGGTAGTCCAGCTAATTTAGTGGTTACGGGTAAAAATATTCGCTGGTATTCATCCTCCTCAGGTACTAATTTACTGGCAACCGGTAATACTTACAGTCCCAAAATCACACAGACAACTACGTTCTATATCACGCAAACGCTATATCAGAACGAAAGTCCGCCCGTTCCGATCACGGTTGAAGTTATTGAACCAGCCTTTAAGGCCACCTCTACCAATACTGGCTGCGATAAAGCCAATGGATCTATTGAGGTAGTTGCGTCGGGGTCAACGGGCTGGCAGTATAGTTTAAACGGAGGAGCGTTCCAGTCAACGCCTATATTCAGTAGTCTTAGTCCTGGCTCCTACACGGTTGTTGCCAAAGATGCCGCTGGCTGTCAGGCTGCGCAATCCGTTAGCATCACGACCGATACTGCGCCTAGCATTAGCAGCCTGAAAAGCACACCACCCCATTGCGAAACAGCCAATGGTGAAGTCACCGTCGTGGCTACCGGTGGTAAAGCGCCCCTAACATACTCGATTGATTATGGCGTTTCGTTTCAATCCAGCCCACTTTTCACGAAGCTGGCGGGTGGCACCTATACACTTCGTGCACGCGATGCGAATGGCTGTGAAACTAATAGTGCGATTAGCCTGCCAGCCTTTAAACCAATGGTTATTCTGAGCACAGCCACTGTACCTACCTCTTGTGGACAGGCAAATGGTCAGGCAAATCTGACAACTTCGGGCGGCACCAGTCCGGTTCAGTATAGTATTAACAGCACTGTATTTCAGACCAATACTATTTTTACGGGGCTAAAAGCAGGAAATTATACCCTTGTGGCCCGCGATAATGAAGGCTGTACTGTTACTCAATCGGTTAGTGTGGCCTCCAGTTCAGGTCCACAACTGGTCGATATGAGCATAACGGGCGCAGCATGCGGCCAGCAGAATGGAGCCATTTTGATTACCTCCACGCGTGCGGTCGGACTGGATGAGTATTCGCTCGATGGGCAACTATTTCAATCGTCAACCACATTTACGAGCCTGAGTGGCGGTGCATACACCCTGACGATACGCGATGATAAAAACTGCGTGATCACCCAGCCGGTTCGGGTTTCGCTCGATTGTGCTAATCTCATTCATCTGCCAGCCGCTTTCTCTCCCAATCATGACAATTACAATGATGCGCTTACGGCTTACTTTACCTTCCCATCGTTAACAATTTTGCGGTTTACGGTTTACGATCGCTGGGGTACAGTCATGTATAATCGTGCTAATTTTGCGCTATCAACTGGTGAACCACTCTGGGATGGCCTGATTAATGGCCAATCAGCCCCGACGGGTATATATATATACCGAATGGATTGTCTGTTTCCCGATGGCACCCAAACGACCTATCGTGAATCGGTAGCACTATTGAACTAATTGGTTATGAAATTTTTGATTGTTGGTCTGGGCAATATTGGCCCCGAATACGCGCTTACCCGTCATAATGCTGGCTTTATGGTTCTAGACCGACTGGCAGCACAGCATGACTTCACGTTCTCAATGACTCGCCTGGCCTACACCGCTAAATGGCAGCATAAAGGCAAGCAACTATTTTTTGTGAAGCCTACGACCTACATGAACCTTAGTGGGCGGGCTGTATCATATTATATGAAGCAGGAGAACATTCCCGTTGAAAACATCCTGATTATCACCGACGATAAAGATTTGCCTTTTGGCAAACTACGTCTGAAGCCCAAAGGCTCGCCGGGTGGCCATAATGGATTGAAGAACATTGATGAGGTGCTGAACACGCAGGAATATGCCCGGCTTCGGGTGGGAATTGGCAATAATTTCTCGAAAGGCAGGCAGATTGATTTCGTATTAGGGCAGTTTCCGGAAGACGAATTGATTCAGTTACCAGACTATTTAGACCGGGTGGGCAATGCTTCCCTCAGTTTTTGTACTATGGGCATACAGGCCACCATGAATAATTACAACCAATGATATAACTTTTTAAAGAATTTTATAATTTTACTAAGGCATATTTTATAGATATAAAGAAACGTTAATGCAATATATCGTTTGGTTTTTAGTCAAAAAAAATCATTAATATCAAAAATTTAAATCAAAACCAGCATTAAATTCGGAACAATATTCTGCAAAGGCCCTATATAGGCTTTTGCAGTTTAGGAATTTCTATAGACATTTGTGCGTTCAGTAATCAAAACCAAATAGAACAAAACAATGAAAACGCGTGTTATCTTTGCATCACTGATTCTTGGATTAGGATTAGCAACAACTCAGGCAACCGCGGCTACCACCACCAACACTGATGATAGCCCGGCAGCCAATAAGCCGGCAAGTACTATGCTTGTCAATGGTTCGGAGAAGCTTTTTGCTTCGTATGCCGAACAAAACATTGCCAAGTTTGTAAATACTACCAACTGGCAAAACTTTATGAGCGTTGTCTCGTTGTACAACCAAAACCCGGTCGCTGTGCTGGCAATTAGCCCCGCCGACCGTGCTAAGTTCAACGAAGCTGCCACTCAACTAACTAATAAACTGGCTAAGCATAAAGATGCAAACGCCAATCGCTGGATGAACCAGGCCGATCATACAAGCCGGATGATTAACTTCATTTGGAGCACAGATCAACCAACCAGCGAAGTACCTGAAATTCAGTAATTTGGAATAAATTCCGAATTAGCCAGGTATTTGGAACAGAAAAGAGTAAAAGTTAGTTTTTCATGTAGAAAAGGTTAAGGGTTTAGGAATAGTCAGTATAGGGTTCTCTGCACGTTCAGGGAACCTTATCTTTTTTATAGGGTTTTAGATCACTATGACAATCCAGGATCTCCGCGATCGTAACCTCATTATATTCGAATGCATTAGCGGCAGCCGTGCCTATGGAACTAATCTTCCTACATCTGACACCGATATTCGGGGTGTATTTATTCTGCCCCAGACCGATCTGTACGGGCTGAACTACATTGAGCAGGTAAACGACGATAAAAACGATGTGATTTTTTACGAGCTTCGTCGGTTTGTCGAACTGCTTTCGAAAAATAACCCGAATATTCTGGAACTGCTCTGTGCCCCAGCCGACTGCATCATTCAACAACATCCATTATTCAGTCAACTAGTACCCAGCGATTTTTTGTCCAAACTTTGCCGGGATACGTTTGCTGGCTATGCCATTAGTCAGATAAAAAAGGCACGGGGTCTGAACAAGAAAATCCTGAACCCAATGCCTAAAGAGCGGAAATCGCTGCTCAACTTTTGTTACGTATTCACCGGGCAAGGCTCTGTACCCGTTCTCGATTGGCTGACTAGTCGTGGTGAGCAATCCGAAAATTGCGGCCTGGTGAGCGTTCCTCACGTTCGCGATGTGTATGCCTTGTTTTATGATAAAACAGCAAATCTAGGTTTTCAGGGCATTATTGCCGGAGCAGATTCAACGGAGGTCTCACTAAGTAGCGTACCTAAAGGTGCTAAACCCGAAACGCACTTATATGTCAATCATGACGGCTATTCGAGTTATTGCAAAGACTATCGCGAGTATTGGGATTGGGTAGACAAACGCAATGATGCCCGCTATCAGAATACACTTGAGCATGGCAAAAACTACGACGCCAAAAATATGATGCATACGTTTCGATTGTTGGACATGGCCGCTGAGATTTTGGAAACAGGTCAGGTGCTGGTTCGTCGACCTAACCGCGATGAATTACTAAAAATCCGGTCAGGAGCTTTCGACTACGACAACCTAATCGAGCAGGCCGAACAGAAAATAATGCAGATTGATACCTTAGCCGCTAGCAGCCCCTTATCCGATCGACCGGATTTAGCTAAAATCAATAAGATTCTGGTGGAACTGCGAACAGAGTTATATGATACGGTGGCGGACTAATAAGCTAAAAATGAGTCTCTACTCTTGAATCTCATTGAAGAGACCAAAGAATTTATCCCTGATCCACTCACCTTTTTCAACGTTAAGCGATGAACACTCAGAACTGATCCTATAGTCATTCGTTCTGTGTATTCATTCAGCCTAACGTTTTATGAAACCATCTATCCTCATCTCCCTGCCAGCGAAAGCATCTCAATTTCTCCGAATTCAGTCTAAATGGCCCTTTGCCAATTATGCCTTTCTATTATTGTTTGTAGGCAGTGTAGCAACAATAAGCCGTGCTCAAACTCCGGCACTTCTGTTTGTCAAAAGTCTGGGCGGTACGAATGCCGGCACTTCGATTAAAACAGATGCCCAGGGCAACATCTATGTAACAGGTTATTTTACAGGCACTGTCGATTTTGATCCGTCGGCTAGTGTAGCCAATCTGACTGCTGTAGCCAGTGATATTTTTTTGGCAAAATATGATGCTGCAGGTAACTATGTTTGGGCCAACAGCGCAAGTGGAAATGAAAACGATTCAGAGGGTCGTAGCACCTCGTTAGTGCTAGATCAAACTGGTAGGCTACTGCTAACAGGCTACTTTACAGGAATCGTTGATTTTGACCCATCGACCAGTGTGGCCAACCTCACCTCAGCAGGTACTTATGATATCTTTGTAGCCAAGTATGATACCGATGGCAACTATATCTGGGCCAAACGTGCGGGTGGACCTAATTATGATTTTAGTTATTCGGTGGCGGTCGATGCCAGTAATAATGTGTTGCTAACGGGCTATTTTGAAAGTACAGCCGATTTTGATCCTTCATCAAACGTGGCCAGTCTAACGGCTGTGGGCAATGGCGACATTTTCGTGGCCAAATACGATGCCCAGGGCAATTATATATGGGCAAAAAACATGGGAGGAAGCAGTGTTGAAAGTGGTCAATCCCTGACGGTGGATGCTACTGGAAATATAGTGTTAACCGGGGCCTTTTCAGGTACCGTCGATTTCGACCCTTCGACAAATGTGGCTAGCCTTACCGCTCTATATAGTGATATCTTTCTGGCCAAGTATGATACCGATGGCAACTATATCTGGGCCAAGCGCATGGGCGGACCTGGTGCTAACATTGGCCGCTCGCTGGCGGTTGATGGCAATGGCAATATACTACTAACGGGGGCTTTTCGAGATACCACCGATTTTGACCCTTCAGTAGCCGTTGCCAACTTAGTCTCTGCTAAGGATGAGGAAATATTCATTGCTAAATACGATGCTTCTGGTAATTATATCTGGGCCAAACGTGCTGGCGGAAGTAGTGCCGACTTTGGCTATTCGTTGGCATTGGATGGTAGTGGCAATGTGCTGGTGGCGGGCAGTTTTTCGGGCACTGCCGATTTTGATCCCTCGGAAGCAGTTGCTAATCTGACCGCCGAGGGATACGATTCTGACATCTTCGTGGCCAAATACGATGCCCAGGGCAATTATATATGGGCAAAACGTGCAGGTGGAAATTATATTGATGTTGGCACCTCGCTGGCAGTAGACGGCAATAACAATGTGTCGCTAACGGGGTACTTTTCGGGTACTGCCGATTTTGATCCTTCGGCAAGTATAACTTCCATTGGGATCACGAACGGCTTCATGGCAAAGTATAGTCAAGAAGCCAATACTCTGCCCACCAGCGACCTGACTCCTACCCTGGTTTTGCCACAGGCTAATTTCGCAGCTTCGGGCACTGTAGGTAATCTGTTGGTTACCCTCTTTGAAGTAGCGGGATTACCAACGCCCTCGGGTCAGGTCGCCATTACAATCACGGCTCCCCTGGGCTATAGTCTTTCGTTTGCTCCCGACCTTACTAGTATCGAGGTATCAGGAGGTGATCAGAATCCCGTGGTAGTAGATAATGCGAACTGGTCGGTTACCAATGTACTAGACAACCGCCAGATTTCGCTGGTTATGAAGCCGGAGCAATTTATTACTGCTAACGGTAAGGCAAACCTTGGCTTTAGTATTACCCGTACAACTGCTAACTCAGGTAGTTTGGCTAGCATAACGGTGAATATAAAGGACGACGCAACCAAATCGTACGATAGTCTCCCGACCAATAATGTCTATGCCCGTATTATTAATGGGTTATAGATGTAGGGATAACACGCTTATCTTGTTAATCGATAAATGTACAGGGCGGCACGTTGAATTAGTAGCGGAAACTCTTTAGTATTCATCGTCTCTTCAATGCTATGTGTACCTTTCCCTGATGCGCCCAGACCATCCAGACAAGGCATATATTCTGCAACAAACGATACATCACCCGCTCCACGTGCGCCCGGATCAAAGGCACTTACTGGCCCTAAACCCATATCCTTGCTGAGTTCATCTACTTGTTTGCGTAGCTCGTCATTGGCGGCAGAGGGTTCCATACCTGGAATACCATCGGTAAACGAGATGGTTGCTTTCGTCAGAGGCAGGCTTTTATCAACGATTTCGCGCATTTTAGCTCGTGCCGCTTCTTTCTGTTTTTCGGTTAAAAAACGTAGGTCGCCTTTCACCAGGGCCGTACCGGCTACGATGTTCGTTTTGCCAATCGTTTCGGCTTTGGCCGTTTTTTCGTCATAATGTACTTCCGAGCCACCCACAATCAGGCCAGGGTTGAAAGTCAGGTATTGCTCTTGCCCCAATGTCCGTCGAAACTCGTTCAGAATCCGAACCGCTTCATAAATCGCCCCATAACCTAAGTCGCTGAAAATCCGTGACGAGTGGCCTGTTCGCGCTTTTACGTTGAGCGTCCAGCCACTCGCACCCCGCCGACCAGTTGTGACGCTACTGAGCCCTTGCGCAGTTTCGAAAGCCAGCGCTATATCGCATTTTTTAGCCCGCTCAATGAAATCCCGGCGGCTTTCAGGACCACCTGAACTCTCTTCGTCGCCCGTGAAATAGATCGTAATGGATGTATCATCAAGCAATTTTTGGGCGTGTAAGGCTTTAAGAGCCGCAATGACCACCACGTCTCCCCCTTTCATATCGGCAACGCCCTGCCCCGAGGCTGTCGAATCATTGATGCGAGTGAAGGGCTCCATTGGTAAGCTCTTTTCAAAGACCGTGTCCAAGTGGCCAATCAGAAAGAGCTTTTTGCCTTTTTTACCCTGCCTGGTGGCGACTAAATGCCCCGCCCGGTTAAGCGAATCAGGTAAAGTAACCCACTCGGTTTTGAAGCCCAGTTTGTCAAACTCGTCGGACATCAATTTTCCAACTTGCCGCACCCCTTCTTTATTAAGGGTACCGCTGTTGATATTAACGACTTTCTCCAGAAACGCTTCGGTTTCCGGCATTTGCTTTTTTACGGTGGCAATAACAGCCGTTTCGGGTTTCGAAAGTGACTGAGCCGATACACCATAGCTGGCGATCAACAAAAGGAGGAAAACTTGTTTCATGCGTGTGTTTGATTGGGCTAATGAGCTAAAATACGGAAAGTTAAAGGTCAATAAACGAACGGTTTGATTAAGTACAACTTTTACTTCGTTCTGACCTACTGAAACTAAAAATGAAGGGATGCCACCAATCCATCCAAATATTATTCTGCTATTCTCCTTATCTTCGATCAAAAAACAGGTCTCTCGTTGATACTTAATTCTCGGCTACACTCATCACTCACCTTCATATTCATGAAACAAGTTTTCCTCCTTTTGCTGATCTATTGTTGCGTTTTTACCGGAACGTTTGCCCAAAAGCCCGTTACTCCAGAAAAACAGCCAATTAAAGACGAAAAACCGTCCTCACTCTCCCGTACACTAAACATTGATTCACAGGCTATTACCAATGGCCAGGTGACGATTAAAGGGCAGCGGGTGCCGTATAAAGCAACTGCCGGCACCATTCCGGTCTGGGATGAAGAAGGCAAACCCCTTGCCGGTGTCTTTTTCACGTACTTTGAACGTTCCGACGTTGCCGACCGGGCGGCCCGGCCACTGGTTATTTCGTTTAACGGTGGGCCTGGCACGGCTTCTGTCTGGATGATGATTGGCTACACCGGCCCGCGTATTCTTAAAGTTGATGAAGAAGGTTATCCCATTCAGCCATATGGTATAAAAGACAATCCAAACTCGATTCTGGATGTCGCTGATATTGTGTACGTTGACCCGGTTAATACCGGTTTCTCACGACCTGTCAATAAAGATGTACCAGTAGCCAAGTTGTTCTTTGGCGTCAATGCCGACATCAAATATCTGGCCGACTGGATCAATACATTCGTGAGTCGCTACAATCGATGGGCATCCCCTAAGTACCTGATTGGTGAGAGTTATGGCACCGCTCGGGTGTCGGGGCTGGCGCTGGAGTTACAAAACGCCCACTGGATGTACCTGAATGGCGTCATTTTAGTGTCGCCAACGGGCTTGGGTATCGAGCGGGATGGTCCAGCGCAGGGCGTCTTGAAACTGCCTTATTTTGCCGCTACCGCCTGGTATCATAAAGCTTTACCTGCTGATTTACAGAAGAAAGATCTGACGGATATGCTTCCCGAAGTCGAAGCCTTTGCCATTCAGGAATACCTGCCCGCACTGGCGTTAGGCGGTTCATTGAGCGATCAGAAGCGGAAGGAAATCGCGGCCAAAGTGGCTCGCTATTCGGGCTTATCGGAAACGGCGGTGATGCAGCAAAATCTGGACATACCAACCAACTTCTTCTGGAAAGAATTGCTTCGTAGCAAAAGCCAGACAGTTGGGCGATTGGATTCGCGCTACCTGGGCATAGACAGTAAAGACGCGGGTGTTGCTCCCGATTATAACTCAGAGCTAACCTCCTGGCTCCATTCATTTACGCCCGCCATCAATATGTTTATGCGCGAAGAGCTCAATTACAAAACCGACCTGAAATACTATATGTTTGGCCCCACCTTTCCGTGGGATAACACGAACAACCATACCGGCGAAAACCTGCGTCAGGCTATGGCACAGAATCCATACCTGCATTTGCTCGTACAATCGGGTTATTATGATGGTGCCTGCGATTATTTCAATGCCAAATACAATATGTGGCAAATGGATGCCAGCGGCAAACTGAAAGATCGAATGGAGTGGGAAGGCTACCGGAGCGGCCACATGATGTACCTTCGTAAAGAAGATCTGGCCACTAGTAACGAACGGCTCCGGAAATTCATTCAGAAAAGCACGCCCAAAAACAGCGAACCAGCAAAATATTCGGGAAGTCGATAAACAGGTATCAGAATCGTCCGAACCTTATGATAGGAACAAAATGTGTTAGACAATTCAACGAACAACCTATGCGTTCATGTAGTCATGAAAGCACTCTTCGTTCTCTGTCTTAGCCTGTTCTTAGTTAATGCGAGTTTCGGGCAGGTTTATGTAGATGGTGTTGCAATTGACCCCGTCAACACACCCTTTTGTCAATTAATTTGCACCAATGCCAATGGCTTGTCCAGAGCACGCGTGCAGATTGATTATGGTCAGCATTTTGTGGACATTGGCCTTTCCCGTCAGAAAATAGCTGGTGCTGATAAACAGGTTATTACATTTAATTCCAGTATCGATGCACTGAACTTTATGGTACGGCAAGGCTGGGAACTCGTTACGTTTGCCCTGAAAGGAGATAGCTTTATTTATCTCTTACGACGGAAGACGATTTAACTCAGACCTTTCGCAAAAGTGGGTAAAAAGCCGTGCCACGGTTATTTTCATTTATCTCTTACGACGGAAGACGATTTAACTCAGACCTTTCACAAAAGTGGGTAAAAGGCCTATTCTATCTCCTACGTTTTTCGTTTCTTCTTCCGGGCCGATGGAAACAGTACGTTATTCAAAATGAGCCGGTAGCCGGGTGAGTGTGGGTGCAGGTTCAAATCGGTTGGGTTTCGAAAGCCTCCCCCACCGCGTAGACCCTCTGGATCGTGACCACCGTAAAATGTCCACTGTCCTTTGCCAACTTCCCCGTAGAGGTAGCGATCAGAGGATTTGCTTTCCCCCATCACTAAGCTGCTCGGCTTGACAGCTCCTTTGCGAAAGGCCGTTGTCTGACCGAAAAACTCTTTAATAATCGGCTCGTGATTCTGCGTCAGCATGGCCGGGATGACATCCCATTTGGCCGAAAAATTAAATAATTCAAAGAAACCCGTCGGCTGATCGAAACCGCGTCCTCCGGCAGAGTTAATGTCGGAAAATGTCGAGAAGCCCCGGTAACCGTTATCTGATTCGAGGGTAAAATTTCCAAATGCTAATGTTTTGGTGAAGTCGAGTTTCTCCTGTGCGTCGGGGTCCATACCATCACCATCGTAGCTACTGCCGACAATATCGACGCCATCGGCGGCTAACGCAATATCGAGCGTTTCGGCAGCAGAACACATGGCAAACAAATAGCCTCCTCCGGCGCAAAACGCTTTGATCGCTTTAGCAACGGCCAATTTCATCTGCGATACTTTTGCGTAGCCGTATTTTCGGGCAATGTCTTCCTGTGCTTTGATGTCGGCCAGCGATTGGCGGTGCATATTTCGGCCATATTGCCCCGTAAAATCCTCATGGTGCAAGTGTAGCCAGTCGAACTTTGCCAGATCGCCTTTGAGAATTTCCTCATCATATACAACCTCAAATGGAATTTCGGCGTAGGTGAGTACCAGCAGCACAGCATCGGTATTTTCAAACTCAGCTGGGCTGACCTTAATAGGTGAATACACAATGATTTTGGCCGCTTTCTGGAGCGTCACCACATTCATATTCACATCGGGGTCCGACAATTGCTGGCGGATGGATGCCGCCTGCGCATCTGAAATAGCATCGAATGAAACGCCCCGAACCCGACACTCGGTTTCAACGGCGGCCGTATGTTTCATCATAAAACTGCCACCCCGGTAGTTCAATAGCCAATCGACATCCTGATCGTCTTTGAGAACTTTGTAGGCAATTCCATACGCTTTCAGGTGATTTGTCTGTCGATCGTCCATCGGAATCAGGACGTAATTAGCCAGAATTGGCGTGGCCTGGCCCATAATTGCCAGCAATAGCAGCAGAAAAGATAGGCGCTGTTTCATAGAGTACCTTATTTTTGACCCAACGTTGCGAATATTTTCGGCTTATGGTATACGGTATACACAAGCCATTACTCCTACACTTCAATGATCTGGAATCTGTCAAAAATTACTCGTTACGGTAGTTCGCTACTTGTTGCGCTGTCAATTACCATGTCTGGGAACAGTCAGTCTACACCAACCAAACCACCAGCCGTCGAGACGGGTGTATCACAAACGCTGGCGAAGGCGCGCAGGCAACAAATAAGCCAACTGGCGTATGCACTAAAGTTCGACATTCCAGCGCAGAAAAACCAACTAATTCCAGCACATGAAACAATAACGTTCAACTGGGCTAAAACGGGTACACTACTCCAACTAGATTTTAAGGAAGAACGTACTCATATCCAGAAAGTTTCAGTGAATGGAAAGGATATTTCAACCGTATTTGAGAGCGAGCATTTGCTGATTTCTACTGCTTTTTTGAAGCCCGGAAAGAACACGATTTCAATTCAGTTTACGGCAGGAAATCTGTCACTGAATCGGAACGATGATTACCTCTATACACTCCTGGTTCCAGACCGCGCCCGAACCGTATTTCCCTGCTTCGACCAGCCCGATTTAAAGGCAACATTTCAGCTCTCACTTACGATTCCGAGCCTTTGGCAGGCCATGACCAATGCCGCCGTTCAGGATTCGTTTATAACGGGAGATCGTAAAACGGTTAACTTCCAGACCTCCAACATCATTCCGACGTATTTGTTCTCGTTCGTAGCGGGTAAGTTCACGCCCGTAACCCGCACGCTGGATGGTCGCCCAATGACGCTCCTGCATCGGGAGACCGACACGACCAAAATCCGATTGAGCATGGAGTCACTCTTTCAACTTCATGCCGATGCGCTTCGGTTTCTGGAAGACTACACGCAAATCCCCTACCCGTTCCAGAAATTCGATTTTGCCGCTATCCCCGATTTTCAATACGGAGGCATGGAACATGTAGGCGCCATTGACTATCGGGCATCGGCTTTGTTTCTGGATAATGGTGCCACCCGCGATCAACGACTGGCTCGCGCTAGTGTGATTTCGCACGAAACGGCGCACATGTGGTTTGGCGATATGGTTACTATGCGGTGGTTCAATGACGTCTGGTTGAAGGAGGTTTTTGCCAATTTCATGGCCGATAAAATTACGGAAGTCTCATCCGCCGACGCCAATTATGACCTCCAGTTTGTGGTTGACCATTTCCCGGCCGCTTATGCCGTTGATCGTACTGAAGGTGCCAACCCTATTGGGCAGCCATTAGCTAATTTGCAGGAAGCTGGGTCACTTTATGGAGGAATTATTTACCATAAAGCTCCGATTATGATGCGGCAATTAGAGCGGCTCATGGGTAAAACTGCCCTACGCGATGGTCTACGTGAGTACCTCAAAAAATACGCCTTTAGTAACGCTACCTGGGCCGAACTCATTGCCATTCTGGACGCCCGTACTCCCGCCGATCTAGCTGCCTGGAACCACGTATGGGTAAACGAAACGGGCCGACCAAAATTCAACTATCAACTGGATAAGCAGGCGGGCAAAATAAGTCGCTTGGTGATTTCGCAACTGGGCGAAGATGGCTCCAAGCGGTTATGGCCGCAGGGTTTTGAAATTGCTCTTGTCTATCCAGACCATGTAGAGGAATTGACGGTACAAATGAATCAGGCAAACGTAACCCTCACCGAAGTGGCCGGAAAATCGGTACCCTCTTATGTCATCTTCAATTCATCAGGGCAAGGTTACGGCATTTTCCCGGTGGATACAGCTATGATTTCACAATTGGGCAGCCTGAAAAACCCAGTGACGCGAGCCGCAGCTTACATCAATCTGTACGAGAATATGATTTCCGGGCAAATCATCAGTCCGACGAAGTTGGGAGCCATCTATCAAAATCTGTTAGGAAAAGAGACAGAGGAACTCAATCTGCGATTACTGGCGAGCCAGCTTGCGGACATTGTCTGGAATTTTACCAAACCTGAAAACCGTCTGGCGCTTGCAACACAAGTCGAACAGGTTGCCTGGCGAGCGATGGAAACCGAAACCGCCCCCGGAAAAAAGAAACTACTCTTTCGATTATATCAGAATATTGCGCTTAGTTCTGAGGCAAAAGATCGGCTATACACAATCTGGAATGAACAAAAAGCACCCACAGGTGTAACCCTAACCGAAGACGATTACACCTCGCTGGCGCTGGCCCTAGCTGTTCGCGATTATCCTGCTGATGGCATCCTGACAAAACAGTTGGCACGTATCAAAAATCCCGACCGTAAAAAACGCCTGCAATTCATGATGCCTGCTTTATCGGGTAACGTTGCCGAACGCGATCAGTTTTTTGCTTCCTTAGCCAATGAAGCTAATCGGGAACGTGAAGCCTGGGTTGTTGATGCTCTGGGGTATTTGCACCATCCATTACGGACAGGGACCTCGGCAAAGTACTTGCCTAAAAGTCTAGATCTACTGGAAGAAATTCAGAAAACGGGAGATATTTTCTTTCCCGAGCGCTGGGTAGGTTCCACGTTAGCGAGTTATCAAACGCCCGAAACAGCCAAACTGGTACGTACATTTCTGGCCAATCGGCCAACGTATAATCCGCGCCTACGAGCCAAACTCCTCCAGGCTGCCGACAGACCGTTCAGGGTAAGTCGGTTGTTATATCGTTGAGACGCCGAGACTTACTCATAAAAAACGCCGAACTAACTGTTCGGCGTTTTTTATGTATAGAAATCTAGTTCATTAACTCGCGGCTTCAATGGCAGCAGCCGCTTCAGCTGCGGCAAGGGCTGCACTGTTTTTCTGAGCGTAGTCATCACGCTTGCTCTCGAAGTGCGAAAATATCTCAATAATCGTGTCGAGGTTTTCGGCGATTTTACCATGCATCGTACCCAGATTTTTCTCTAGATATGAGTCATTTAGCCCATTCATATTATCAACTTCAATCTTACCTATTTTCTCGATTAAAGCTGTTTGGCTATTCTGAAGGTCTTCCAGTTCACGAACAATTTTGTTCATCAACTCAAACTTCTGTAATTTATCCATGATACTTATCTTTTGTTGAGTATTACTTTATAAACACGTTCGCTACCAAATGGTTTGATTTGGCCCACTAAGGGTCAGGTAGCAGTAGATATAGCATTGCTGTTTATTCTGTATGCAAACAGGCTTTAATTGCGCCTTAGCCACCATGTATACAAAACCCACCCGACTCTTCACGCTTACTTTTGTGGCTATCTCGTTGCTCGAAATGATCGGGGATACGCAATCTATTCAGTGGATCCACTATGGCTGCAAACCGCTGATTATGTTGCTACTTCTAGGCTATAGCTGGCAACAAAACCGAACAACAGGTTTTTCCGCAACTGTACGCTGGCTGATGATCGGCATGGTATTCGCCTTATTGGGTGACATCTTTCTAATGATTCGCGAAGTCGATTTATTTGCACCGGGGTTGGGCGCTTTTCTACTAATGCAGCTTTGTTACTGTCGCTCATTCTGGCTATCGATTCATGTCAGCGGTCAATCCATTTACCCACGGTCTTTTTTGCTGACTGCCATTCCGTTTATACTCTACGACAGCATTTTTCTATTTCTGCTCAAGCCTAAATTCTTTCAAAATCCGGCATTAACTCCTTTATGGTGGCCTGTTGTTGGCTATATTTTCTGTTTGAGCACTATGGGCATCCTAGCTTTCCAACGACGCGGTTTAGCCAGGTATAGCTGGGTAGCTATTGGTGCCATTCTGTTTATTCTATCCGATTCGGCCATTGCCATAGATAAGTTTTTACAACCCATCATGGGTGCAACCTGGTTCATCATGAGTACATACGCAGTTGCTCAGTATATGATTGTAACAGGCACTCTTGACCATGAACAATCAATAATCCGACTGCATAAACCTGACGGACAGCACATATAGTATTTTTCGATATGACAATAAATTAAATCAATTTGATTTATAAAACTACACTTGGTAACCTTGTACCTGTAAATCGCTTCATCCCCTTTTCGTTATTAGTTTTAAAACACATTTTCAGATAAGTCCTTAACAACAATTTGTAGAATGGAAAACTATTCAGGAGACATTAGTCAATGTCCGTTTCACAACGGGGCCTCAAAAAACGAGCCTGCTAAAAAAACTAGCACCGCTGGTGATGGAACACAAAACCGCGACTGGTGGCCAAATCAGTTAAAAGTGAACATGCTTCGGCAGCATTCTTCGCTGTCTGACCCGATGGGACAGGGTTTTAACTACGCCAAAGAGTTCAAGAGCCTTGACCTGGAAGCCCTGAAGAAGGACCTTCATGTGTTAATGACCGACTCACAGGATTGGTGGCCAGCCGACTTCGGTCACTATGGCCCTTTGTTTATCCGCATGGCATGGCATAGTGCGGGTACCTATCGCATAGGCGATGGTCGTGGTGGAGCAGGTGCTGGTCAACAGCGATTTGCCCCCCTCAACAGCTGGCCCGATAACGTCAGTCTCGACAAGGCTCGCCGGTTACTTTGGCCGATCAAACAGAAATATGGCCGAAAAATCTCCTGGGCCGACCTTATGATTCTTACAGGCAACGTAGCACTGGAATCGATGGGTTTCAAGACGTTCGGTTTTGCTGGTGGACGTGCCGATGTTTGGGAGCCAGATCTGGATATTTATTGGGGTTCTGAAAAAAAGTGGCTGGGTAGCGACTTACGTTATGCAGGTGGTTCTGAGGGCGTAGCTGATGATCATGGCGTATTGGTATCTGACGAAGATCCCGATGGCAAAATCCATTCCCGTAACCTGGAAAAACCATTGGCAGCGGCCAATATGGGGCTGATCTATGTAAATCCAGAAGGGCCAGATGGTAACCCTGATCCACTTGCGTCGGCTAAAGATATCCGCGATACGTTTGGGCGTATGGCTATGAACGACGAAGAAACAGTTGCTCTGATTGCTGGTGGCCACACGTTTGGTAAAACACACGGCGCTTCTACTTCAGAACACGTTGGCCCAGAGCCCGAAGCTGGAGACATTGAGCTACAGGGTTTTGGTTGGGCAAATAGCTATGGCTCAGGCAAAGGTGGCGATACGATCACCAGCGGTCTGGAAGTAACCTGGACGAGTACGCCAACAAAGTGGGGCAATGGCTTTTTTGAGAACCTATTCAACTACGACTGGGAATTGACCAAGAGTCCGGGCGGTGCGCACCAATGGGTAGCCAAGAATGCAGAGAACACCATTCCTGATGCCCACGATCCGTCGAAGAAGCACGTACCGACCATGCTTACCACCGACCTAACGCTGAAGCTTGATCCTGGTTTCGAAAAGATTTCAAGACGCTTCTACGAAAACCCCGACGAGTTTGCCGATGCCTTTGCCCGCGCCTGGTTTAAGTTGACACACCGCGATATGGGTCCTCGTGCTCTTTACTTAGGCCCTGATGTTCCGGCAGAAGTACTGATTTGGCAGGACCCAATCCCGGCGGTTGACCATACCTTAATTGATGAAAGCGATGTAGCTGCGTTGAAAGCAAACATACTTGCTTCTGGTTTGACCGTATCTCAGCTGGTATCTACGGCCTGGGCTTCGGCTTCTACGTTCCGTGGTTCCGATAAACGGGGTGGAGCTAATGGGGCACGCATTCGTCTGGCTCCCCAAAAAGACTGGGCTGTAAACAATCCGGCTCAGTTATCGACGGTGTTGGGAACTCTCGAAAGTATCCAGGAAGAATTCAACAGCACGCAATCCAATGGCAAAAAGGTTTCGTTGGCTGACCTAATTGTGTTGGCAGGTTGTGCAGGTGTTGAGAAAGCGGCAAAAGACGCAGGTCATGACGTAACAGTACCGTTTACGCCTGGACGCATGGATGCTTCGCCCGAACAAACCGATGTCGAATCATTTGCTGTATTAGAACCAGTTGCCGATGGTTTCCGCAACTACCTGAAAGCCAAATTCACCGTATCGACAGAAGAATTGTTGATCGATAAAGCACAATTGCTAACCTTGACGGCTCCTGAACTGACGGTTCTGATAGGCGGTATGCGTGCCTTAAATGCCAATTATGATGGCTCTAAACTTGGCATTTTCACGGAACGTCCGGGTGTGCTTACCAACGATTTCTTCGTAAACCTGCTTGACATGAGCACAGCCTGGAAGGCCGTTGCTGATCATAAAGAAGTATTTGCAGGACGAGATCGTAAAACCGGCGACGTGAAATGGACTGGAACGCGTGCTGATCTTGTTTTTGGCTCAAATTCCGAGCTTAGAGCAATTGCCGAAGTGTATGGCAGTTCGGATGCACAGGAAAAATTTGTAACGGACTTCGTAGCGGCCTGGGCCAAAGTAATGAATCTTGACCGCTTTGATCTGGCTTGATTTTTAAGGAAATCACCTATATAAAGCAATAGAAGCGCTCCGACTCCGGAGCGCTTCTATTGCTTTATATAGAAAACGGTCTGCTTTTCTCTTCCAATTACACCAACATCCGCATTGGATCTTCGAGCAATTGCTTCACCGTTTGCAGGAAGGCCGAACCTGTAGCACCATCCACTACGCGGTGGTCGCAGGATAAGGTCACTTTCATGACATTAGTAGGCAACGCCACATCTCCTTCAAACTTCACGGTTTGCTTGATAGCGCCAACGGCCAGAATACAGGAATCGGGCGGGTTGATAATAGCGGTGAATTCGTCGATACCAAACATACCCAAATTGGAGATGGAGAACGTACTTCCCTCCCAATCTTTCGGTTGTAGTTTTTTGTCTTTCGCTTTACCGGCCAGATCTTTCACTTCGCCCGAAATGGTCGACAGCGTCTTCTGATCAGCATTCCGAACGACCGGCACCAGCAAACCTTCATCGACAGCGACAGCCACACCAATATTTACATATTTGTACTTACGAATTTTATCGCCGAGCCAGGATGAGTTAACGTTCGGGTGTTGTTTCAACGCCAGTGCAGCCGCCTTAATCACGAAATCGTTAAACGAAACCTTCACGGGACTAATACCATTGACCGTACCGCGCAACGCCATCGCTTTGTCCATGTTAATTTCCATGGTCAGGTAGAAGTGAGGAGCGGTGAATAGGCTCTCGCTCAACCGGCGGGCAATTGTTTTCCGCATCTGACTAACTGGAACATCTTCGTACTCGCCAGCCGGTGTAGGTACTGGAGCCGGAGCAGATGGCTGAGCCGCTGGTGTCGAGGCTGCAATTGGTTGAGCAACAGGCGCAGCAGGTTGAGCCGCCGGTGCTACTTTACCAGGAACAAACGACTCAACATCGCTTTTCACGATACGACCTTCTGGACCGCTACCATGAACCTGAGCCAGGTTAATCCCTTTATCTTCGGCAATACGCTTTGCTAATGGTGAGGCTTTAACCCGACCATTCGACTCAGTCACATCACCAGCACCACCGGCTTGCGACAGGTCAGTATCAGCATTAGCAGGGACACCAGTCTGTGGATTTTGCTGAACAGTTGCACTACCGCCTTCGCCAGTAGCTGCCTGTTGACCAGAAGTTGGCGCACCACCATCTAATAGAACTTTAAAGTTGGCACCCTTTTCACCGACAACGGCAATGATATCGTCAACAGCTACGGATGCACCTTCTTTTACACCAATATAAAGCAGTGTACCTTCTTCGTACGCTTCGAGGTCCATCGTGGCTTTGTCGGTTTCGACTTCGGCCAGTACATCACCCGATTTTACGGTATCACCTTCTTTTTTATGCCAGGCGACAATCGTACCCTCGGTCATAGTATCGCTCATCTTCGGCATCCGAATAACCGATGCGTTGACCTTCTCAGCAGGAGCTGCCGAAACAGCTTTTGGCTCAGGCAACTTTGTAGCTACCTCATTGCTTGCGCTAGCTGCGGGCGCTGGTGCAGGTTCCGGCTTAGGTGCTGGAGCTTCCTGGCTACCACCACTTGACCCATTCAACAACGCCTTGTAGTCTTCACCGTCGGCCCCAATAATAGCCAGAACGCCATCAACCGGTACCGAAGCGCCTTTTTCAACACCGATATAAAGTAGCGTACCTTCTTCGTAGGACTCCAGGTCCATCGTTGCTTTATCGGTTTCAACTTCGGCCAGTACGTCGCCGGATTTTACTTTATCGCCCACCTTTTTGTGCCACTCCGCAATGACGCCTTCGGTCATTGTGTCGCTCATCTTGGGCATTCGGATTAATTCAGCCATAATTAGCTATGTATGTAATCGGGTTATACAAAAAGATCGGTCGGGCCCACAACGGTGAACAGTATCGGAACACCAGACCGACATTCCGCTGGTCGGCACTCCGCTGGGCCGGCATTCCGGTTGGGAGTCAAAATTAGTGTAAAGCAGTAAAGTTTGTATCGTCGGTCTCTGTTTTATCTATCAACAATTCGCACAACCATTCTGTTGCTGTCAATGCTGTTACTGAGAAGGCCAAAATTCGCCTTTCTATTCCACCCAGAGTACCAGTCCTTTCAGATAGCCTCCTTCGGGATGGAATAAACTAACAGGATGGTCGGCAGGTTGACTTAGGTGATGGAGCACACGCACCTGCCGTCCAGCTTCGATAGCCGCGGCCACAATCGTATTATAAAACAGCTCCCGATCTACTACCTGAGAACACGAAAAGGTAAACAAAAGTCCCCCCTTCGCTACCCGACGAAAACCTTCCGCATTCAGGCGCTTATACCCTTGTACAGCCCGGTGTCGGGCAGATAGGCTCTTGGCAAAGGCAGGCGGGTCCAGCACAACCACATCATATTTATGATCATGCGCTTTGAGGTAGTGCATCACGTCTTCGGCATAAGCCTCATGCCGAGTATCAGCCTCACCAAAATTAGCCTGGATGTTCTGATTAGTCAGACCAATCGCTTTCTGCGAAACATCGACCGAGTGAACCTGATTAGCACCGGCTTTTAGTGCATACACCGAAAACCCACCCGAATAGCAGAACGCATTCAGGACATCTTTCCCCTGTGCATACTGTGCTAGTAAAGCCCGGTTATCTCGTTGATCTAGAAAAAAGCCTGTCTTCTGACCTGTAATCCAGTCAACCAGAAACGTATTACCATTTTCCTGAACCGGATGCGGCACGGGTGTCCGGCCAAAGAGATAGCCGTTTGTAACGGTTGCTCCATATTCGTCGGGCAGCGTGTCGGCACTTTTATCATATACAGCCGTCAGTTCATCGCCAAAAACGGCTTTGAGTGCTTCTGCAATGATGTCCCGTTCACGGTGCATACCAATCGAGTGTGCCTGTACAACAGCCACGCCATTATACATATCTATAATTAGCCCCGTACAACCATCGCCTTCGCCGTGCACAAGCCGATAACAGTTTGTCTCACCCGTGACAATCACCTGTCGAATGCTACGGATATGAGCCAATTTCTGGGTCCAGTAAGGCAGATCAGGTATAACAGGCCCACCTGCTGTTGCTCCGAACGAGAAAATACGTACGGCAATACTCCCATCATGATAGTGCCCCGTGGCGAGATAACGGTTTTTATTATCAAAGACCTCTACTACGTCACCATCATTAAGGTTACCTTCATACCGGCTGATGGCCCGCGAAAACACCCAGGGATGGAAGCGACGAACGGCCTCGTCACGTCCTGCCTGTAGATATAATTTGGAAAATGTCATTCGTATTCAATAAAGTCCGCAAAAGTAGTGAAGAATGAAGAGGGAAGAATGAAGAATATTTTCCTTCTAGTATTCATCACTCATCACGCTTCATTCTTCACTACTTTTACAAAAACTTTTTTCTCCTATGCAACGACGTAGTTTTCTTAAACAGTCCGGTCTGCTTACAGCCGGAGCCTTTGCCTTTAGCCAGTCAGTTTCGACGGCCGCAGACTTACTAACGAATGCTTTTGCCAAGCCCATCAACCCATTTGGCGCTCAGCTTTATAGTGTTCGGGATGCAATGCCCAAAGATCCTAAGGGTGTCATGACACAGTTAGCCCAGATGGGGTATAAGCAATTTGAGAGTTATAGTGGCCCACAGGGATTTTTGTGGGGTATGGAGCCTAAAGAAATCAAATCGTTTCTCGACGGGCTGGGTGTAAAAATGGTAAGCACGCACTTTAACTATCGGGGTGAGGTCGATAAGCCAGACCAACTCAAGAAAAGCATCGAAATGGCACATGATGCCGGATTAACTTATCTGCTCTGCCCTTTCTATGGTCCACAAAAAACCTGGGACGATTGGAAGAAAGTTGCCGACCAGTTCAACACCGTTGGCGAAGAGGTTAAGAAAGCAGGGTTGAAATTCGGTTATCACAACCACGATTACTCATTCCGACCCCTCGACGGAAAACTACCGCAAGAATTCCTGCTGGACAACACCGACCCTAAAAACGTAATGTTTGAGCTGGATCTGTGCTGGATTGATGTAGCGGGTGTCAATACAGAGGAACATCTCAAAAAATACGGTAAACGGTATGAGCTTTGCCACGTAAAAGATTATACCGTTAAAGACGGCAAACCCGTTCAGAACGATCTTGGCAAAGGTAATGTGGACTTCAAAAAGACGTTACGTATAGCTAAGGACAGTGGTATCAAGTACTTTCTGGTAGAGCAGGAGCAATATCCTGAATCGTCGCTAATCAGTATGAAAAACGACGCCGAGTATATGAAAACGTTATCGGTGTAATGTTTCTGAACCGGGATTTAGCTGATTTATGGATTAAACTGATTTTGTTTTAATGGATTCGCTTCAAAGAAGCGTAACGCAAAATCAACTTTAATCCATAAATCAGCTAAATCCCGGTTCAGATTACTCTTCCCGCGCCGAGAACAGTCTCTTCAACCAGCTCTTCTTTTCTTCGGCCTCTTCTTTTTGCTCCCCTTCAGTAAGCTGATAGTTTGCTAGTGCCCGTAAATCAGGTTGACCAGCATCTACCCAGCATGTGTACCAGAAATCACCGACCATTTTGACTGATGCGCGCATCTGGCGCTCGACTTGTCCCTTCAATCGATCATGATACTGTCGCGAGAAATCTGCCGAATAAACTTTGGCGGTGATACCGTTTCGCTCTTCAAAACCGAATTTCCGCGTTTCGCCTACTTCTTCTGTTAGTTTTTGCTCAAATCGCAATACCGAATCCAGGGCAGCATTTGCATTGAATACAGCCCGCCAGGCTGCTTTCTGGGGCGAATAAATGTATTCAGCCTGTCCCGTTAGAAAATCATAGTCAGTGCTGAATAACTCAGGCAAGCGCGACTCCCAAAAACCGTGAATTCCCTGCTGTTTAGTTAACTGACCATTGTAATTGTGTGTAGTATGCAATGGCACATTGGCATCGGCAATATAATGGCCTAAATCAGCGGCTACACGCAGGATTCGGCGGACATCCCGCTGTTTAAACGCTTCGGTCAACTGATATTTTGTCAGCTGAATTTGCCAGGGAACCAGCCCGTGTAATGCCAATGAATCGGCTCCATATCGATCAGTAGCTTCTTTATAATAGCGCGGAAGTGTAGCTGTCGACGTGTCGGAATACGCATCGAGGTCTATGAAATGACGAGGAGCTTCACCCACAACGGCATACCGACGCTTGTCAGGATTAACAGCATTGTCGGCTAAAAAACTAATGTGTTTTTTGAAAAACGGCATCATCTCGACCGGTAATGTAAATACGGCCAATCGATTAATCTGCTGATGCGCATAGAAGCCCCATATAGGGCGACTACTGGCCACTTGAAACTCGATTGAGTAGTTCCAATTCGGGCACTTTTCAGCTAGTTCTTCGGCCTTTATTGGGCTGCCGTTTACTAAACTTCCCAAAAAAATATTGGTCAAGGCAGACAACCAAACAAAACAATTGTACATTTGGCAAAACATGGTACTTTATATG
Organism: Spirosoma arboris; assembly: GCF_009754945.1. GTDB lineage: Bacteria > Bacteroidota > Bacteroidia > Cytophagales > Spirosomataceae > Spirosoma > Spirosoma arboris. The sequence goes on along the minus strand of NZ_WPIN01000001.1, from coordinate 258,010 downwards.
GAAAATAATTAACTATTCAATTAAACTACCATGTAATTCAGAATAATATTTCGAAAAACAAAATAAAATCGAATAATCATGAATGCAAAGTCAAGAGGATATACCCTCGTTATTGTGTTAATCTGTGCTTTTGCTTTAACAATCTACGGTGCTTATTCACCTGCTAGAAAAGCTCAAAAACAGCAAGTTGTGTGTGTTAAATTCAAAAAAGGGGTCGAAAGTGCAGCAGTTGAGCAGCATATGAACGGTTTTGCAGCTCTAAAGCATGAAATTCCACAGGTCGTTAATTACACGTCAGGCAAGACAATTTTGCCAAATCAGGCTGTTTCTGACTATGACGTAGTACATTACCTTACGTTTCAAAGTGAGGCCGATATAAAAGCATTTGAGAACAGCCCTGCTTACAAACAATTCGTGGCACAGAACCAGGGAATCTGGGAAAAAACACTGATTGTCAACGCTGATATTCGCCCTTAAGCTTGGCTAGCAGAAAGAATTTCGGTTGGAACTATTGGTTGTTCCAACCGAAATTCGTATTTTTGCGCCCTCATATCGCGACAACGATCTCATTTATATACCAATGGCAAACCATAAGTCATCAAAAAAAGCAATCCGGTCGAGTGCCAAGAAGCGGCTGTTGAACCGTTACCAGCATGTTACGACTCGAAACATGGTGAAGAAACTACGTACTACTACCGATCACGCAATGGCAGTTGAACTGTTCAAGTCGGTTTCGTCGGCGTTGGACAAACTCGCTAAGCGTAATATCATTCACAAGAATAAAGCCTCTAACAACAAGTCGAAACTGGCTCGTTTGGTGAATGGCTTGAAAGCTGCTACAGCTTAAGTACTAGTTATTTGTTATTGGTTTATAAGTTATTGATGGTCATGCCGCGAATAGTAACTTAGTAGTCAATAACCGACTTTCGCTGATAGTTTATCATAGAACCTTACCTTTTTGTGGGTAAGGTTTTTTTGTGCATTTTGTCGCCGAAAATCACCCCGTAACGTACTTAAACACATGTCCTATCAGACATCTGGCACTATTCAGAGTTGGGCCGAAGAAGACCGTCCGCGCGAAAAACTCATGCTCAAAGGCAAGGCAGCCCTCTCAGAAGCCGAATTGATTGCCATTCTGATTAACTCAGGCACGGTTGATCTGACCGCTGTTGATGTAGCCAAAATTATTCTCAAGAGTGTCAACAACAATCTCAACGAATTAGCGAAACTAAGTATTAAAGACCTCTCGAAATTTCGGGGTATTGGTGAAGCCAAAGCAATTAGTGTTATAGCCGCTCTTGAACTGGGCCGCAGGCGGAAAGAGCAGGATCGCCCTCAACGCGCCAAAGTAACGTGCTCACGCGATGCCTATAACGAGATGATTCCGCATCTGATCGACAAACCGCACGAAGAGTTTTGGATTTTATTAATGAACCGTGCCAATGAAATTTTACGGCCGGTTCAAATCAGTACAGGGGGCGTTTCAGGTACCGTCGCCGACCCAAAACTGATTTTCAAGCAAGCCATAGAACATTTGGCCTCTTCGATGATTTTGTTCCATAATCACCCGTCGGGAAACCTTATGCCGTCGCAGGCAGATAAAGACTTGACCAAAAAACTTAGAGATGCTGGACGGTTACTGGATATTCCGGTACTCGATCACCTGATTTTTACGGACAAATCCTATTTCAGCTTTGCCGACGAAGGGATTTTGTAGGAAAGTAAGCAGTCAGGAGTAGATTTTCAGCCCCTGAAGTACCTCTGCCCGACTCAGTTCACGCACTTGACCGGGTGTCATACCTTCGGCAGTCAGGTTTTCGATAGACCAGCGTACTAAACGGAGAGTGGGAAAACCGACGGCGGCTGTCATTTTACGCACCTGCCGATTTTTACCTTCGTGTAGCGAAATCGACAACCAAGACGTTGGGATATTGGCTCGATAGCGAATAGGTGGATTTCGCTCTGGTAAGCCAGGTTCAGTAATAATTCGAGCATCGGCAGGCAATGTATGGTACGACTTTCCATCTACTGAAATCGTAACACCCTGTTCTAGCTGCTGGCAAGCAGCTTCTGTCAATGCCCCATCAACCTGCACATAATACGTTCGATTATGCCGAAACTTCGGATTCAGCAAGCGGTGATTGAGTTGTTTGTCACTGGTTAGCAACAACAATCCTTCACTATCGGCATCAAGTCGTCCAACGGGATACACATCCGTTGGAAAAGCAAAATCCAAATCAGCCAGCGTTTGTTTGTCGCCCTCTCGTGAAAACTGCGAGAGCATGAGGTAGGGCTTGTAAATGAGGAAATAGTCTGAACCGGGATTCATGCGATTTTATTGATTTCACTGATTTTCTGTTATGGGGCAATTCTCTGAAATCAAGAAAACCTGTTTAATCACCTAAATCCAGGTTCAGACTTACCGGGCAATGATCGGCATGAACTGCATCGGGCAGCATTTGGCAGTCAATGATTTGGTCACGAAGATTGTCAGTAACAGAAGCATAATCAATACGCCAGCCTTTGTTATTGGCCCGCGCACCAGCCCGATAGCTCCACCAGCTATAGGCAACCTCGTCAGGGTGTTTGTACCGAAACGAATCGGTCATGCCGGAACCAAACCATTGGTCCATCCACGTCCGCTCTTCGGGTAAAAAACCAGTTGTGTTTTTGTTACGCACGGGGTCATGAATGTCGATAGCATTGTGGGCTATATTATAATCTCCCACAACAATCAGTTTTGGTCGAGTTTTTTTCAAGTTGTCTATGTAGACATAAAAATCTCTCAGAAACTCCATCTTCACGCCCTGTCGCAATTCACCAGATGTACCGGATGGGAAGTAGCAATTTAATAACGTCAGGTCGTCGAAGTCAGTACGAAGAATGCGACCTTCGCAGTCATAAACGGGCAAACCACAACCGAGCACAACGTTAGTGGGCGCGATTTTGGAAAATGTCGCGACTCCTGAGTAGCCTTTCTTTTCGGCCGCATGCCAGTGGTATTGGTAACCTAGCTGCTCAAACAAAGTTAGGTCCACGACATCGGCGGTGGCTTTGACTTCCTGAAAGCAAATAATATCGAAGTTATTCTGGGCAAGCCAGTCAATCAGACCATTACGGATGGCTGCCCGAATACCGTTAATGTTGTAGGAGATGAGTTGCACTTAGGGATTGTTTACTTCTGAGTCACCACTTTTCTCGACTTCGTCAATGATTTCGTCAATCATAACAATGTCATTTAAATCTTTAGTACGACGAGCCAGTACCTTAGTTTCGCGCAAGTCGTTAATGTGAAGAAAATAGATAATTTGTCCTTCTTTGGCAGTGAATGCTCTGGCCCGTTTACGGCAAGCAAAATAGTCCAGACGCTGATGAACACTCGTTAAGGCATCCATTGGAATGTCATGAATACGAATCATTTGTGGCTGGGTAAAGTCAGTCTCACGCATATGCTGAACCTGATCTTCCTCATAACCAAATGTCAAAAGCGATTCAATAAAACGATCTCTATTTTCATTAGTTGGTTCAAGCCAAAGATCAGCATCCTGCGTGAAACGTACCGCTCCATTAAGGATCATAGCCAAACCACCGATGAGAATATATTGTAATTTGTTCGTATCAGCAGCTATTACAAACTCTAGAAATTCCGAATTTTCTACATCCATGATGGCCGCGTAATTGTAATATTTTTGGGCAGTTTTGGTGGATCGCCTACTAAGCCATAATACATCCGACGCAGTTTGATAAACACTCGCCATCGCTCCTCAGGAGTCATAGCAATTTGCTCCCTTACTTGATCTTCATGGGGACCATTTAAGTCATCATAGAATGTAATTCGTCGTTTCCTTTCCATATCATATGTTATTAATGGGCAATGCAGTAGTAATCGGTAGGCATTGCCCATTATAAAGTTTTCTATAACTGTCCCGGCACCAATTCCTCTTTAGCAGATGAAGTCCGTTTGTTATCCGTAAAGAGCAGCACGAATACAACCAGTACCACAGCCGCAATACCTGCTGGAACAAGCCAGAAATTAGTCCAGTTAACGGTGTCTCCCACCTTAAACATAGCTTTCACCACACCAGAAAGATAAGAACCTATTCCCATGCCTATACCGTACGTTGCTAGTGAAATTAGTCCCTGCGCCGATGATTTGATCTTTTCACCTGCCTTGTTGTCTGTATAAATCTGGCCCGTTACAAAGAAGAAATCGTAACAAACGCCGTGCAGAACAATGGCAAGATATAACATCCACTCTCCTGACCCTCCATCACCATAACCAAAGCAAATAAACCGAACAATCCAGGCAATCAGACCCACGATTAGCATTTTCTTAACACCCAGGCGAGTGTATGCCAGTGGTATCAACAACATGAAAATTACTTCTGATGCCTGCCCCAGAGACATTTTATTCTCAACATTCTGCATCCCTCCATCCGTAAGAGAAGAGTTGGCCATCGCGTAATAGAACGAAAGGGGAATGCAGATCAGCACCGACGACAGAAAGAAAATAGCGAACGAGCGATCTTTAAACAATTTAAAGGCGTCAAGTCCCAAAACCTGCGAGAATGATGTAGATGTTGTCGCCTTGGGAGGTGTACTAGGCAGAAAAAAAGAGAAAACACCAAGCGCGATGGCCGAGTACATAGACAATTGAAAAATAGTCACTTTATCACCAAACCCATAGTAACCAACTATATTATTAACGACAATCCATGAGACGGTACCCAACACGCGAATACCTGGAAATTCTTTTTCAGGGCTCGTCATCTGCTGCATCGCAATAGACGACGAGAGTGCCAGCGTCGGAGCAAACGTTAGGCAGTAAACCAAGAGTATCCAGAAGAACTGATCTGCATCATTAATCTGGATGAGAAAATAGAGAATTACTGCTCCTAGCAAATTCAGTATGCCTAAAACTTTCTGAGCAGCAAAATAACGGTCTGCAATCATCCCTACGAAGAAAGGAGCGACAAGCATTGCAATCGAAAAAGTTGAAAAAGCAGCTCCCTGCTGGATAGGGGTGGCATGAAGTTCCGTTTCAAGATACTTTGTCACTTGTCCGTACCATGCTCCCCAAACAAAAAATTGGAGGAACATCATGACAGAAAGTTTAACGCGGGTTGTTGACAGCATTGTAGGTTTGCGATTTAAAGTTTAAGCCGATGAAGGTAGAAAACACTCGTCAGGCTTGCAAGCCGATTGACCGCGAAAGTTGCCGATTGTGCAGTAACCCATTTAAATCTGTTCCTGTATTCGGATTATTGCCGGACCGATCAGACGGTGACCCGGTGTAGTAAACACCTACCCAATTCCTTATCTTTGACACTGTTTCTTACTAAACTAGTACATGAAAAAACAACTGATTACCCTCGTTGCCCTTGTGGCGATTCCGGCTATCTCCTTTGCGCAAACAGCCGACGAAATCATTAATAAGAACATTGCCGCACTAGGCGGAGCCGATAAAATAGCTGCCGTTAAGACGGTTCAGTACGACCAGAGCATGAGTATTATGGGTATGGATATGACTGCAAAATCAACAATTGTTGTTGGTCAGGCTTTACGTAACGATATGTCGGTTATGGGTCAACAGATTACGCAGGTTATCGATGGTGATAAGGGCTGGGCTATAAACCCAATGCAAGGGGGTTCGGCTCCACAGGCTATGCCTGACGATCAGGTAAAACTGCAAAAAGGAAATACCTATTTAGTTGGCACTGACTTAGCTACCGCCAAAGCTCAAAAGTATCCTACTGAGCTGGTTGGTAAGGAAAGTTTGAATGGAAAAGATGTTTACAATCTCAAAGTAACGCGACCAGAAGGCGTAGCCAACTATTATGTAGATGCAACCACCTATCAAGTAACTGGCATGAAAGCAACGGTTAATGTGCAGGGCCAATCGGGTGAGGTTAAAATGCAGTACGGCGGCTACAAAACAGTTGAAGGTTTAACCATTCCTTCAACGATAGAACTCAATAGTCCAGCAATGCCAGGCGCTATAACGATGACGATCTCGAACATGGTATTTAATCCTAAAGTAGATCCGTCAATCTTTGCCATGCCTAAATAGCATTTTTGAATTTTCGTATTGACAGGAGACGCCATTAAAGCGTCTCCTTTTTTATTGACCGAATATTCATTTGCAAATCTTCGCCTTTACCACAGTAAATACCGATATTTGAGAATCATACAACCTATGCTCCATGAAATTTCCCTCTTTACTCAGAATCACTGCTCTGCCTGTTGCACTCACTCTAAGCGCAATAGTTACTCAGGCTCAGTCGACTACAAGCCCGGCGCTCAGTGGCTTTGTTCCAGCCCGACAGGCTGCACAGGTCAAAATCGAAACCGAGTTTAAGACCAAACAGTCATCAGCCGCGTTTAAAAATCACCTCGAAAAACTGAGCAGTGTACCACACATTACCGGCACAAAAGAAAATGAGCAGGTAAGGGATTACATCGCCGAAACCATGCGGAAGGCAGGCTGGCAGGTGGACATCTATCCGCACGATGTACTCTTACCTAAAGGCCCCGGCGAGATTGCTGTTGAACTCGTCGAGCCTATTCGACAACCCCTGAATACCAGAGAGTTTCTGTTTAAGGAGGATAAATACAGCAGTGACCCACGACTAACTCCTGGCTACAACGCCTGGTCGGGCTCGGGCGATGTAACGGCCGAAGTCGTGTATGCCAATTATGGTCGCAAAGAAGACTTTGAGCAGTTGAAGGCCATGGGCATATCCGTAAAAGGCAAAATCGTACTGGCCAGATACGGTGGTAACTTCCGGGGCTATAAAGCCCAGTTTGCACAGGCTGACGGCGCCATTGGTGTTATCATTTTTACGGACCCTGCCGACTCTGGCTACATGCGCGGCCTTACCTTTCCCGAAGGTCCGTATTACAGTGAAAGTGTGATCCAACGGGGTTCTCTACTAACAACGCCTTATACCGGTGACCCGCTCACGCCCGGTGAAGCAGCCCTTCCAATGGATGCTAAAAACACGCCCAAACGACTTGATCAGAATGCCGTTGGGCTGCACAAAATTCCGGTAACACCTCTCCCCTACGGTTCCGCTACCGAGATTTTGAAACGCATGACGGGTGCTAAAGCCGTTCCGGCAGGCTGGCAGGGTGGTTTACCCTATACCTATCGGCTGGAAGGTGGCAAAGAATTAAAAGTACGGTTGATGGTGAAGCAGGAAAAAACCATTCAGCGGATTTATCAGGTAGTTGGCACGCTGACCGGAGCCGAGTTTCCCGATGAATGGATCATTGCTGGTTGCCACTACGATGCCTGGTCATACGGCGCTACCGACCCTAATTCAGGTACGGCTATGCTGCTGAGCATGACCGAGTCAATGGGTAAATTAGCAAAAGCCGGACAACGCCCTCGGCGTACGATTAAAGTGTGTCACTGGGACGCCGAAGAACCGGGCGTAATTGGCTCAGCAGAATGGAGCGAGCAGTTTCGCGACGAATTGACTCAAAAGGCCGTCGCCTACATGAATTACGATGCCGCTGTATCGGGCCGAACTTTCGGAGCCAGCGCGTCGCCATCCATGAAAAAGCTGATTATTGAGGCCACTCAGTCGGTTCAATATCCAGATTCGAACAAGACTGTTTTTCAACACTGGATGGGCCATAAAGCCGCAGGTAATCCTACCCGTGTTACTGGTTCATCGGCTCCAGCGATGGCAGTTGGCGAGCCAACGATTGGTAACCTCGGTGGTGGCTCCGACCACATTGCGCCTTATATGCACATCGGCATTCCATCGTTGAGCGCGGGTATGGAAGGGCCAACGCTCTATCACTCCCAATACGACGATCTCTATTTCTACGACAAATTCGCTGACCCGACGTACAAAATGGGGCCAATGATGGAACAGGTGGTTGGCACTATGACACTCCGGCTAGCGAATGCGGATCTCGTACCATATGATATAGCCCGTTATCCCGCCGATCTGGAAGTTCATTTGAAAGCCGCCGAAAAAGCAATTCAGGCGTATGCACCTACCTATTCGATTTCGCCCCTGCTCAGCGCCGTTGCCGATATGAAAAAAAATGCAGACGCGTGCGAAATGGCTCGGCAGAATTATTTAAAAACAGGCCGCACCGATAAACTAGTAGAGTTGAATAAAGAGCTGCGTTTGCTGGAGCGGTCATTTATCGATCCAAAAGGAAATGCATTTGGTGGTTGGTACAAATCGCTCTACGCATCTTCAGACCCGAACAGTGGTTATGCGTCCTGGATGTTGCCGGGATTATTGTACGAAGCTTCACTGAAATCGACAGCAAACTTACCTGACCTGGAAGTTCGCTACAAAAAAGCGATTCAGACATTGAGCGATAAACTACTAGTGCTCTCCCAAGGCATGGGTACACCAGCCTCGGTAGGTAGCGGGAATAAATAATGTATAATATAGGATGCATAATGTATGTTATTCTAATTTCACCTACATTATACATCCTATATTATAAATAACACATTATCTTTTACTTTTAAGTCTACGAAACCAGGCATTGACTTCGTAAATGGCAGGCTTTTTGTTAAGCGATCTTCATATAAATGACTACTGTGCGACAAGATGAATCCTTTAATCAGGTTGCGTATACTTCAAATTTGTTTATTCTGGAGTTATAGCTATTTTCTACAAGCCCAATCTATAACGACTACTAATCAGAAGGCCGTATCCTCTGTTGAGCCTATTGCCACTTCCTGGGCCGACATGACTGTACGGATAATGACGAAAGCCCCGAAAAACACGCCAACCTATGGGTCGCGGGCTATAGGCTATTTAGGCCTCACGATGTATGAAACCGTTGTGTACGCATCGAAAAAACATCGGTCTGTGATACGAATGTTGTCGGACACGCTTTCATTGCCTAAACCCGATCCTAACAAAATCTATTGTTGGGAATTGGCACTTAATGCCGGGCAAGCTTATATGCTTAAAGCATTATACGCATACACTGAAAAAACACAGCATATCGACTCATTGGCTAATGCTATCCATCAACGCTATACTGCCCAGGTTAGCCCGGAGGTTGCCGAACGTTCTGAACAATATGGGAAAGCCATAGCTACGAAAATTTATGAATGGTCGAAGAGCGATGGTGGGCATGAAGGCTATCTTCGTAATTTCCCCAAAGACTATAAACGACCTGAAGGTATGGGACTGTGGGTGCCGCCAGTAATTGGGCAATCAAATACGAAAATACCGATGCATCCAACCTGGGGTCAAAATCGCACATTTTCTCTGCGCAATAGTCAATTGCCATTGCCGAAACCCCTGGCGTATTCTACTGATACAACCAGCCAATATTATATTCACTACAAAGAAGTATTTGATCGAAAAAAATCTTTGACGGAAGCAGACCGAGCCATTGTAATGTGGTGGGGCGACGACCCAACCGAGACCTGTTCTCCTCCGGGCCATTCCTATAATCTGGCGACCATTGCGATCCGAAACAGTCATGCAGATTTGGTAAAATCTGCTGAAACGTATGCTCGTGTGGGTATGGCTGTAGCCGATGCTTTTATCTGCTGCTGGAAAACCAAATTCACTTACATGGTTGAGCGTCCCTCCTCTTTTATCGAAAAAAAAATCGCGGCAAAATGGCATGGCTGGCTTCCTTTCTTTCTGGAACCGCCCTTTCCTTCTTTTTATTCAGGCCATGCGGTCCAATCGGCGGCTACAGCTACGGTCCTTACCGAATTATATGGCCCCAGTTTTTCATTCACCGATAATACGCACGCGAATCGCCCCAATATGATTTATTATGTTCAGGGCGAATTACCTAATAAGCCCAACCCTACCAATTATGCCGACTATTACCCAAGCACTACGAAACATGAGCTAAAATATGAAGTCCGGCACTATAAATCGTTTTGGGCTGCTGCCCAAGAGTGTGCTGACTCGCGACTGATGGGAGGGATTCATACCCGTCACGACAATGAAGTAGGACTGGTCGAAGGCACTAAGATAGGACGTAACATTAACTCACTTCGGTGGCATTGAAAAGATAGAGACTGGCAACTTTTCCTACAACTTATAATGATCTCGTTTGTGAAATTTAATTGCTATCCTGTTCGATCATAAGCAAACCAAGTCGGATTAATTCACGTCGTTCAATTATAGAATCGGGATGGTTAAGATTTAATATTTTGATTGTTGCTCGGCCAATATCAGTTTTGGCAATTAGTAATCCTGTTAGTTCAGCCCTAAAATGCTCACGCCATAAATCACGTCGTGGGTTATAAAAGCGCACTGACTGATCATTGTCATCTAAAAAAGTCGCGACATCAGATCCTTTATTTAGGTTGCAAATTGAACAGGCAAACGCCAGATTATCTGCCGCCGTTTCTCCTCCATGTTTCATACTAACGACATGGTCGATATGAAACGCAAAGAATGAACGGTCGGCAGGAAGGCAACAATACTCACAACAAAATTTAGCACGCTGAGCCACCAAATCACGCAATACTTCAGGAATGTATCGACTCATGATACTACTCTACCAGATTGCGCACGAATTTTGGCTAAACGCATAAGTCGCTCCAAAACAATATAATGATCTAGTTCATCCTTTTCGGCTTTGGTCAACTTGTCATCTGCTGATTTCTCTGCCAGTTCTTCGAAACGTATCTGCATATCAGCCGATGCCTTCATGGACAGAACTTTAGCTGGATCTAAAGTAGCCAGGAGATCAGCTACTTGATCATATACCGAGTAAATCGTCATTGTGTACGTGTGTGTGTATATTTACGAATATACAATTTCTATGGCGTTTTAGCCCTACACAGCCTTAGCCGTTGGCTTGGCATGTTCAGGTTTCAGCACAACAACATCACGCACGGCACCACCGGCGTTGAGCTTCTCTACCATTTTATCTAACAAAGGTGTAGCCCAGTCGGGAATGTATTTATCGGTGGTTTGAATCAACACTTTCGGGAAGTCATACAAAGCGCGCCCCAAGCCGAACTGTACGGCGCAGCGTTTCATAGCATCACTGATACCACCTTTCACTGGCTCCACGCTGGTACGGCTGGCTCCGTCGGTTTTCCGAATCATTTCGCCACCGGGCAAAATAGCGGTGATGGTGCAAAGAAAACCACCATCAATTTCCTTGATTTCATTCTGCCAGCCTGCCCAGCCAAACTGGTCGTCGAACCGCTGCATAACGCAACGATTGGTGATGTACGGCACCACGATGATCTTCTGACCATCTTTGGTCTGACTTTGCACCCGCCACTCAATTTCCTGCACAGTGAGCGGGGCGGTTAATACGTTTAGGTCCATTTTCGTTGTTGTTTACTTGTTTACAATGATGCGCCAGTAGATCTGTATAGTTCATTTTAGGCGAAATAGCCACAGTGAACTATACCGAATTATTACTGCTCATAATTTTTTAGATAAAATGCTTCCAGGGTCTCATACCATTTATTAATCTGTACTTTAACCTGAATATTCCTTTTTTTATTGTTGCTTATCCAAACACCAGCACTAACAAAAATCGCGGATAGGTGACTTGCAAGCTGGGCGTCGATAGTATCCCAATCCAACTCCTCGTACAGAAATTTGCCTAGACCGTCTTTCTCCGTTTTATCTTTCAGTTTTGTGACACTATTGGCCAAGTCTGTCCAGCCGTTTTTTTGTACGTAATCTTGAATGGCTGTCAACTCCTCGAATGTTATTTTTTTATCGTTTGGATTGTTCCCTTCAAACACTCTGTGGATAGATAGTGAGCGAGTCGAATCAAGCCTCCAACAAAATTCCTTAGCTTTCCCACCCAAAGTGAAATCTTCATACCAACCGCTGTGCTGATTGTCGGTTTTTTGCAAAGAAATTGGATTCATTGTTTCAATAGGTTTACCAATGAGTTTTCTTTTACTTTGATTTTTCTTCAACTTGATCGACTTTCCGAAAGCCCACAAAGCCCTGTCTAACTCCCAGTAATTTGCACCTGTTATAGTCAGCTTTTCTATAAAAAAATCTCTATACTTACTATATTCGGACCATTTATTAGGGGCTATTCTTGGCACTTTTTCCCCATCAGTCATTATAGAGCAATAAGCTCGATAAACGTGCTGGTCGTAGAGTGGGTATACTTTAGGGTAAAAACAATGCATCACAAACATAGTCCAGATAAATTCAAAACCAGATTTGTTGCATAGCTCTTCAACTATAGTAGGGTTCTCGTTAGTAAATTGGTCCGGTACTTGAGCGCGAATAAATTCTTGATTATTCGTAATGTATTGCCAAGTATCGTACCCCACTGGCGCATCTAACTTCCAGCGATTTGTAAATTCATAATGATTACCTGATTGATCAATATAGGCATTACCGTAAACCGACACTCGTAGTGAACCAGTTTTCCAGGCACCCATGATTGAGAACTTTTCATTGAAGTCCTTACCCTCGATAACCAACTCCTGATAGACTGAAACGGGATAAATAAGATCCTCAAAATTATCCAACCAAACCGCTATGTTTTTATCGTCCCATTTCATCGATTTGAAGTTTACTCAGATAACTGTCGCATATATCTCAATTCTTCAACACCAAAGTTCATTTTCAGCTGTATTATATCGAAACGCGCTTTCCACACTCATCAATAATATATTGAGGATAAAGGGCTTTGTTGATAGCAACAAATCAGCATAGTTCAGCAGATTCACTCCATCATTTTCAGCAACTCGTTCAATTTCAACAAAGCCTCGATAGGTGTCAGACGGTTCACGTCGATGGCTCGTAATTTTTCCTTGATCGCTTCTGTTTTTGGGTCACCGGATTCAATGATGCGTAAAGCTAGTTCCCGTTCCTGTGGCACAGCCTGCCGAATATTTTCCTTGTTCGTTTCCCGATTGTGCGACGACTCCAGTTGCTTTAAAATCTCATTGGCACGGCTCACGATCTGAGCAGGCATACCAGCCATTTGTGCTACGTGAATCCCGAAACTGTGTTCAGAGCCACCTTCTTTCAGCTTCCGCAGAAAAATCACTTTGTTGCCCAGTTCTTTTACGGCTACGTTGTAGTTTTTGATACGCGGATTATCAGTAGCTAAATCGTTCAGTTCGTGATAATGAGTGGCAAATAAGGTTTTAGGCCGACAGTCGGTTTTGGTATGTAGGTATTCAGCAATAGACCAGGCAATCGAAACGCCATCGTAAGTGCTCGTACCCCGTCCGATTTCGTCCATCAAGATAAGGCTTCGTTCGCTGAGGTTGTTCAGGATACTGGCCGTTTCGGTCATTTCGACCATGAACGTACTTTCTCCTCGCGAGAGGTTGTCGCTGGCTCCAACACGCGTAAAGATCTTGTCGACAAGGCCAATTTCCGCCGAGGATGCTGGCACAAAACTCCCCGATTGGGCCATGAGTACAATCAAGGCTGTTTGCCGCAATAAAGCTGATTTCCCGGCCATATTCGGTCCAGTAATGATAATGATCTGCTGCGTTTCGTCGTCCAGATAAATATCGTTCGGAATGTAGTGTTCGCCAGGTGGCAATTGCTGTTCGATCACTGCATGCCGACCATCTTTAATATTCAGAACTTTGCTTTCATTGATCTGTGGCCGAACGTATTTATTCTTCACTGCGATACGTGCAAACGACGACAATACATCGAGTACCGACAACACGCGCGCATTTTGTTGAATAGCACCAACATACTCACCAGCGGCCAAAACCAGCTCGTTAAACATCCGGGCTTCGATCTGAAAAATCTGCTCTTCTGCGTTCAGAATTTTGTCTTCATATTCTTTCAGCTCGGGCGTGATATAGCGTTCGGCATTCACCAGTGTCTGCTTCCGAATCCAATCCTCAGGCACACGGTTTTTATGGGCGTGCGTTACTTCCAGATAATAACCGAACACCTTGTTGTAGGCCACTTTGAGCGAGCTAATACCGGTCCGTTGCACTTCGCGTTCCTGCAATTGCAACAAATAATCTTTGCCTGCGTAAGCAATCGTTGTTAGTTCGTCTAGCTCTGCATTAATGCCAGATTTAATCATCCCGCCCTGGTTCGAGAGGGCTGGCGGATCTTCGCGCAATTCGGTTTCGATACGATCGAGCAGAAAAGAGACCGAATTAAGCTGGTCGGCATATTTCTTCAATGACGGCGATTCAGTCTGGCTCAGAGCCGTTATAAGCAGTTCCTTTATGGGTAGTACATGTTGCAGCGACCGTTTGAGTTGTAGCAGCTCACGAGGGCTAATTCTACGAACGGCCACTTTCGAAACCAGCCGTTCAAGATCGCCAATTTGCCGCAGGTGGCCAACCATCGCATCGGCCAGATCAATATCTGAAACGAGCAAATCAACCATATTAAGTCGCTCATCGATCAGGGCTTTTTCTTTTAGGGGAAGATTCAGCCATTTTCGTAACAAGCGAGCGCCCATAGGCGTAACCGTCTGGTCAAGAATCTGAATCAGCGGAACGCCCCCCTCCTGCTGCGCAGCTGTCAGTTCGAGGTTGCGAATCGTGAAGCGATCAAGCCAGACATAACGGTCTTCTTCAAGCCTGGTGACACGCGTAATATGCTGAAGATCTTTGTGTTCAGTTTCGTTCAGGTAATGTAGAATTACCCCGGCAGCAATGATACCATCGGGCAGACCTTCAATACCAAACCCTTTCAGCGAGGTTGTCTGAAAGTGTTGTTTCAAGAAATTATAGCCGAAATCATACGTAAATGCCCAGTCTTCGAGGGTGTAGGTATGAAACTTGTCGCCAAACAATACGCCAAACTCTTGCCGGTTACGTTTGCAATAGAGTACTTCCGACGGATTGAAACTTTGCAGCAGTTTATCGACATAGGCAGAATTCCCCTGCGATGCCAAAAACTCGCCTGTCGAAATATCTAGAAACGACACGCCAAACTGATCCTCTCCCTTGCCAAAATGAACAGCTGCGAGGTAGTTGTTGCGCCGGGTGTCGAGTACGTTATCGTTAAATGAAACGCCGGGGGTAACCAATTCTGTAACCCCCCGCCGAACAATCCCTTTAGCCAGCGCAGGGTCTTCTAACTGATCGCAGATAGCTACACGTTCACCTGCCCGAACCAGTTTTGGTAAATGTGTATCGAGTGAGTGATGCGGAAAACCAGCCAATTCTTCGTTCGACCCACCGTTGTTCCGTTTGGTAAGTGTAATACCTAAAATCTTGCTAGCCCGAACGGCGTCTTCCCCAAAGGTTTCGTAAAAATCTCCGACGCGGAAGAGCAACAACGCACCCGGATATTTGGCTTTAATCTGGTTATATTGGCGGTTGAGAGGAGTTTCGTTTTTTTTCGTTTGTGGCTTTGCTGCGGTGGCTGTCTTCACTGATTTCTGTTGGATTGTCGTAAACAAAAATAGTGTTTTTTGGCGAAAATCTGGCTATTTTCCACCCGTAATTACAGGTACTTGCTGCTAAATCAACTCTCTTTTTATGGTTCCCCAATCTGAACTTACCCTCCCATTGAAGGTTAGCTTTAACCCAATCATTCGGACCTACTTGTTGCTGTACATATCCTTCTTTCTGTTCATTTCAGTCATCGGCATTTTACTCCTCCCAATCTGGTTTTTGGGTGTGGGGCAGTGGTGGAGTCGCCACTATTTTCATAATCTCGAATGCGAATTATCGGAGCGTTCCCTTCGCTTCAAAAAAGGCATTCTGATACAGGTAGAGAAAACGATTCCGCTCGAAAACATTCAGGACGTTACCTTTGTGGCCGGTCCGCTGCTTCGGTATTTTGATCTTTGCATCTTAAAATTTGAAACCGCCGGACAAAGTCCCAATCAGGCGCACGATATGGAACTTATTGGTATTATCGATGCTCAGAACTTCCGCACGCACATTATTGAACAACGTCAAAAATTGATCGCTACCCGAAGCAGCCAACAACCAGTGGATACAGATCACGCTATTCTCACTGAAATTCGTGACACCCTCCGCGACATTCGGCAATTATTACAGGATAATTTGAAACGGCCCAATGTGTAAAATCCTAACTAGATCAAAACACCAGCCTAATTAGCTTTTCTCCGGAAAACGACTTTGGGTGAAGAGGCTCTAGAATTATCACTATAGACCGAATGGTTTTCTTTTAAAAATTGTTAGACTGTATCTTTTGGCACTTGTCAGCTCATACCCAAGGGTAGAACAAAAGGTGGTTTTGCCTGTTTCTATTCGGCTGAACAATCCTCCAAATAGACTGATAATCAGCACACGCCAAGACAAATAATAGCCTATTAAACCATAAATCGCGGGGCTTTGAACCCCGGCAGAGATGAGCAAACACGGACGAATTCTGGTCGCCATGAGTGGCGGCATTGACTCTTCATTGGCAGCAGTTTTGCTTCACGAAGAGGGCTACGAGGTCATTGGAATGACCATGAAAACCTGGGATTATGCATCCTCAGGTGGTACCAAAAAAGAAACCGGCTGTTGCAGCCTCGACAGCATTAACGACGCCCGCAACATTGCCGTCAGCCTCGGCTTCCCCCATTATATTCTGGACATTCGGGAAGAATTCGGAGATGCTGTTATCGACCATTTCACGGGCGAATACCTCGAAGGCCGGACGCCTAACCCCTGTGTTATGTGCAATACTCATATCAAATGGGATGCCTTACTCCGTCGGGCTGACCGACTTGATTGTGAATCCATTGCCACGGGACATTATGCGCATATACGCACAGAGAACGGTGGTACGGCATCCCGGAGACATATTCTTTCCAAAGGCATTGATTCGCTGAAAGATCAATCTTATGTATTGTGGGGTGTATCGCAGGAGAGTTTGAGCCGAACAAAACTGCCGCTGGGTCATTTGCGCAAATCCGAAATTCGTGAGATGGCTAAAGAAAGGGGCTTTATGGAACTGGTTACTAAATCAGAATCATACGAGATCTGTTTTGTGCCCGATAATGATTATCGTGGATTTCTGAAGCGACGCATGCCGGGTCTGGAAGCCGAAGTAGCCGGTGGAAATTTCGTTATGGAAGGTTCCGGGAAAGTCCTCGGCAAACACCAAGGCTATCCGTTCTATACCATCGGCCAACGAAAAGGGCTGGGGATGGCTTTCGGTCAACCAATGTTCGTCACTGAAATCCGGAAAGACACCAATGAAGTCGTCTTGGGTGTAGATAAAGATCTGTTCCGCGACGGCATGATTGTGAGTAAATTAAACCTACAGAAGTACGACCATATTGATGGACCACTCGAAACCGTAACGAAAGTGCGGTACAAAGATCCCGGAACACCAGCAATCATTTCACAAACCGGAGACAAAATCGAAGTGTTGTTTAATGAAGGCGTATCGGCCATTGCCCCAGGGCAAGCTGCCGTTTTCTACGAAGGAGACGACGTAATTGGCGGGGGCTGGATCATGAAAAGCTTCCGTCAAAGCGATCGTTCTTTCGATTCGACTCTTCAGATCAGTTCAGAAGTTCTCCAATAAAAATTCGTTTAGACACAGAGACACAAAGTACACCGAGAAAAGCATAAAACTTTGTGTACTTTGCGTCTTTGTGTCTAAATAAAACCCTTTGCGAATCGACTATCTCCCTAAGACTTTTCATGAAAAAAAACCTTTTGCTTATTGGCTTTGCTGTAGCGATAACCAGTCAGCTTTTTGCCCAATCATCCCCTTCCGTTGCCGTTCCCAAAGGTCATCCGAACCCGAGCGGTCCTGGCTGGAAACCGCTCTTCGCCAGTGATCTTTCCGATGCTGGTTTCCCAAAAGGTGTCTGGACAATAGAAGATGGGGTTTTAACAGCCTCGGCAGACAAAACCATCTGGACGGCTGTGCCCTATGATGATTTCGTACTGGATTTATTTTTCAAAACAGCGGATGGTACCAATAGTGGCGTGGTTGTCCATGCCAGCGATACCACCAATTGGATTCCGAATTCGGTAGAGATTCAGATTGCCGACGACCACGCAAAAAAATGGGCCGATTCGCCTACCAACTGGCAATGTGGTGCTTTTTTTGGCCATCAGGCTGCAACTAAACAACAAGTTGTTAAGAAGCCCGAAGAGTGGAATCGCTATACCATCACCTGTCAGGGAAAGATGATTTATGTGGTGCTTAACAACCAGTTAGTCAATACGATTGATCTGACAAAGTTCACCTCGGCCAAAACCAACCCAGATGGTTCACCTGTACCCGAATGGCTCAGCAAACCACCCGCCGATTTACCACTTCATGGCTATATTGGCTTACAGGGCAAGCACGCTGGAGCTCCTATTTATTTCAGAAATCTGAAAATTAAACCATTGTAAGTAGCGTGTACATCCTGTCCATGTTACGTAACTATTATGCAAACCGAACTCCTCACTCGTCACAGTCGCTCCCTACCCGAGTTACGTTTTTCGCTCAATCTGTTGTATGTGGGTCGATTTCTGTTAGGCATGAATGCGTCTTCTGCTACCAACGATGAGGGCCTTGATGCATTCGATGAACGAATTGAAGAGGTAACGGACGAACTAGTTTCTACAGAACTACTCCATGAAGCGGCTGTACTTGCCGGGGATATTTTACCGACAGTAAATCCAGACGGCGAAATTTAAACTCTATTTTCTAATGCCTGATGCATCTTCCGCCCTTTCGTGGGCGGCGCTTTTCGATATGGATGGTGTGTTAATCGACAACACTGACTTTCATGTTAATGCCTGGTTGCAATTTGCTCAACATCATAATCGTCCACTGACGAAGGATCAATACGTTGAAAACATCAATGGGCGAGTATCCGCCGATTCAATGGCGTATGTATTTCAACGCCCTATTTCACCTGGTGAGCTGATTGTCCTGACAGAGGAAAAAGAAGCGATTTACCGTGAATTGTACCGTCCACATCTACAGCCTGCGCCGGGTCTGTTGGATTTCCTGGGTGCCTTAAAAGCTCAGGGTGTTAAGCTGGCAGTGGGTACATCAGCTCCAGAGAGCAATGTTCGATTTACATTGGATGGGCTTCCACTGAGACCTTATTTCGATGCGATTGTCGATTCCAGCATGATTCATAAGGGCAAACCTGATCCCGAAATTTATCTGACGGCTGCCGCACGAGTCGGTGTAGAAGCAGCTCGATGTGTTGTGTTCGAGGATGCCTTTGCCGGTATTGAAGCGGGTATTCGGGCAGGCATGAAGGTTATTGCTTTAGCAACGACGCATACCCGAAACGAATTAGTGGATACGGGCGCGTCCTTGATCGTTGACGATTTCACGCAGCTGACAGTGGAGGCTGTATCGGCGTTGATTCAGCCAGTTTAGCCACAAAGTTTTGTTGACTTGCCGTACCTTTGCATTGAATGATGGACAAGCTTGTCTTTTTTCGACTGGATTTTACAAGATAGTTTACTGACTAAAATCCTGTAGAAAAATCGTAGTTATCCTGCGGCAAAAGACCTTGTCCTTCTTACTTCGTAAATCGTAATCCGTACATAGTACATGTCTTTAATACCAGCCCGAGAGGGCTTTTTCTTTCCTCCCGAGTGGCATCCACACGTAGCTACCTGGCTCAGTTGGCCCCATACAGAAGCATCCTGGACCTACGAGCGGCAGGAGTTAATGTTTCCGGCTTATATCGATTTTATCAAAGCCATTGCCGAAAGTGAGCAGGTATGTATCAATGCGCATAATGAGCTAGTAATCCAGGCAGCCAAGTTACGATTACTAGCTGCGGGTGCCGATATGAGTCGCATTACGCTCCTGCCCCACCCTACCAACGATTCGTGGTGTCGCGATCATGGGCCAGCGTTTCTGATTAATCCAGAGAAAAAAGAGCGTATGATTGTGAATTGGGGATACAACGCTTGGGGAGGAAAATATCCACCTTATGATCGCGACGACCTGATTCCAGTAGAAATTGCCCATTATCGAGGCCTGGACTATGTTACGCCAGGAATTATCATGGAAGGTGGTTCGGTGGAGTTCAATGGAGCAGGCACCGTGTTGACCAGCCGGGCCTGTTTGCTCAATCAGAACCGCAATGCTCACTTAACGCAGGCGCAAATCGAGCAATATCTGTGTGATTATTACGGTGTTCAGCAGGTGCTTTGGGTGGAAGAGGGCATTGTTGGTGACGATACTGACGGCCATATTGACGATACCGTTCGGTTTGTCAACGAAGACACGGTCATTGCCGCTTACGAATCGAACCCGAACGACGCCAATTACCCATTCCTGCAGGAAATTCATCAGGAATTGAGAGAAATGCGGCTCTTGAACGGCAAACAACTCAACATCGTCGAGCTACCTATGCCCGACCCTGTTGAAAGCGATGGCTTACGATTGCCTGCTTCCTATGCTAATTTTCTGATTACGAATGGATCGGTCATTGTCCCCACATTCCGATGCGATAAAGATCAGCAAGCGTTAGACATCATCGGCACCTGCTTTCCCGACCGTAAAATTGTTGGTATTGATTCCACCGATATTGTCTGGGGTCTGGGCAGTTTTCATTGCCTGAGTCAGCAGGAACCAAGTATCTGAACCAGGATTTATTTGATTTAACTGATTTTCTTGATTTTGTCAAATCAGGTTAATTGGTTGAATTTCTAGTAAAATCATGTGGTTCAGTTAAATCAAATAAATCCCGGTTCAAACAATGTACAATAATAAAACCTTCCGTTCGATTACGAATACCAGCAATGGCGAAGTGAGTGGCGATACGCTTTTTCAGTATCATCAGGATGGCCAGATTGTGTGGGCTGAGTATAGCGGAGGCAGTATCGCGAAAGGTTTTCTGATTGCTAAGTTGTTGGATAGCAATTGTCTGGATATGCGTTATCAGCACGTCAATACACAGGGCGAACTAATGACCGGGCGTTGCCATTCCACACCAGAACAGCTACCTGATGGACGCATCCGCCTTCACGAACGCTGGCAATGGACAAGTGGCGACAATTCATCGGGCGAATCAATTGTTGAAGAAGTCGCCGGATGAATTGACAAAATCACGCGAATCATAGATCATGCGAATCATTTTAATCCTGATAATCCTGGTTGAGATAATCGGCTGTGCTCCCCAACCAACACTCACCGCCGAATTAGTACCTCGGTCGCTACGAGCGGTGAATCTGGAAGAAACCATCAGTCGGCGGGATGAATTGATGATGGCATATTCGTTAACCAGCTACGATGCCAAAAATAAGCCGGTGGCCGTTGTTAATGGCGGCTGGGGCGTTGAGACATTTAAGAAAGATGAACAACTTGACTTGCAAACGGGCCAGACGAATGAAGGTAGCCCAGTAGAACACGGCCCTGCTAAACCGATTAGTTTGCCACTCCCCCGAAATGGGCGGATTGTAGCATCGGTGGTATTGATTGAGGTCGATGATTATATCCAGGCCAGACAAACGATTGCGAAGATCCAGAAAATCCATAATATAGTCGCCCTTCCAATCGGGTTGTTATTGACTGCTACCGAAGTACTGACCCCACTGAAATACGTGTCTGCCGGGTTGGTTGCTTCGGGGATTGGACTACAACTCGTAGACAAACTGGACGATGATGATTTGCTGGGGCAAAGCTCGGTTGACCTTCGTGAAGCCGATTTACGTCAGAAGAAACAAAAGCTTGTCCATGTCCCGGCAGTGTTTACCGGGCAAAATATGAAAGACGCCTTCGACTATCGGCTGGAGTATGACATTCTATTGAAAACCGTTAAAATTCAACCAGTTCGCCAATAAGCGATTCTGCCCATTCGTTCCCAATACAGAGCGAATGTTTTTTCTATTGTATCTGTTTTACCAATACGTCCAAAATTACCTTTACTAGACGCTATGCGCCATTTAACAGGCGGTTTTTTGCTGGCCATTCTTGTAACAGCCTGTAAAACAGCCACACCGGTTGTTCAGCAAACGCCCCCGAAACCAGTTATTCTGACCCTGGGTAACAAAGCCTTTACGACCGATGATTTCTTTCAGTCGTTCACCAAAAATCAGTTATCCTCTGATTCGGCTCAACGAACCGATGTCAAAGGATACTTTGACCTTTATACAAATCTCAAACTGAAAGTACTGGCTGCCGAAACCGAAGGCCGCGATACAACGGAGGCTTTTCGGGAGGAAATGAACACCTACCGGAAACAACTGGCGCAGTCGTATCTGATCGACAAAGTACTGGTTGAATCGCTCACAGCCGAGGCCTATCAGCGCATGCAGGAAGATGTCAATGCGTCGCACATCCTGCTATCAGTCTCTGAAGATGCCCTGCCCGCCGATACGCTTAAAGCCTACGAAACGGCGCTTGCCCTACGGAAGCAAGCGCTGGCTGGAGAGGATTTTGCCAAATTGGCCACGAATCATTCACAAGATGTCGCGACAGCACAAAACGGTGGAAACCTAGGCTATATCACAGCGTTTGGCGTTGTTTATCCACTCGAAACAGCGGCTTACACAACGCCAGTTGGTGGCATTTCGCAACCTGTCCGGACACGTTTTGGCTATCACCTCGTAAAAGTTAACAATCGCCGGCCAAGTCGGGGGCGCATTCGTGTGGCACATATTCTGGTCCGAATGAGTCCGAGTGCCGATGAAGCAGGTCAAAAAATGGCGCAGGAACGCATTGACGCGGCTTATGCCCGTTTACAAAAAGGAGAATCGTTCGAACTGGTTTGTCGCGAAATCTCTGATGATGCAACCTCGAAAACAAACGGGGGCGTTTTACCATTGTCTACACCCGACCGCCCCTGGGTTCCGGCTTTTGAAGATGCCGCTTTTACTTTGACCAAACCCGGTGACTACTCAAAACCCGTTCGAACTAACTACGGCTGGCACATTATCAAGCTTATTGAACGCAAAGGGCTGGAGCCTTACGCAACGATGGCGGCTTCTCTCCACCAGCGTGTTACAACCGATAGCCGGGCTGAAGTATTGCGGCAAGCTACCATCCATAAGCTTCGAAAAGAATATACTGTTCAGGAAGATAAATCCATCCTGGAGAATGCATTAGCGAAAGCCGACAGTAGTTTGCTTCGAGGACAATGGCGGTACACAGAACCGCTCGAACCGACCTTGCAAAACAAGCCTATTGTTACAATTTCGGGGCAATCATCTACAGTCAACGATTTCTTCGCCTATGTCCGCCAACGGCAACAGCCCCCACGAAATCCAGCACTAGCTACAACACCCAGTGTACCACCAGCAACACCCGTACAGGGTTCGCCAGTTGTTGCCATGCATCGCTTATTTGACCGATTTGTGGGTGATCGCCTGATTGCCACCGAAGAAGCGAACCTGGACAAAAAATCAAGTGAATTTCGGTCGTTAATGATCGAAATTCGTGATGGTGTGTTGCTGTCGCAGGCAATGGAGCAGAATGTCTGGGAACGGTCGATGGTCGATTCGATTGGCCAGCGCCAGTATTTTGAGCAACATAAAGACAGTTATCGCCTACCTGAACGCGCCGTTGCTACGCTTGTTCTCGCTCAAAACGATAGCCTTCTAAAACAGGCAACTAGTGCACTCAGTGGCAAGCCGCCCTATCAACTTCGACGGTCGGCGGCTTCCGTTTCGTTTGATAAAAACCAGACCGCGCTAACGCAAAATCTGCGCGAAACGCTATTCGATATACTGGTCGTGATGGGCCATAACCCCGACTATGTTATTGAGGTAACTGGTTCACATGACCCTACTGAACGCGATTCGGTTTCGGCCAATCGAATTCGAAATGTGGTGGGTTATTTACAAAAAAATGGCATCTCTCTGAGCCGAATCATGGAAAAAGATTATCAGGGCGCACGACCGGGTGTATCCAAAGATGCCCAGCGAAACGTGACCTTTCAATATTTTAGCAATGCAAAGGACGATGTACTCAAAACGATCAACAGCAAATATCCGGTAACCGCTGGCATGCCGCCTGCGCTATCAATTACCGAAGGCACTTTTGCGCAGGGAACTAACCCATACCTTGATTCAATTGACCAATGGAAAGTGGGCACAACGACCCTGCATCGCGACAACAAAGCGATTGCTATAATCATCAGCCGAATCGAACCACCTCGTGCCAAAACATTTGCCGAAGCGCGTGGTACAGTGATCAACGAATATCAGGCCATGCTTGAAAAACAGTGGCTTGCCCAGCTTCGGCAAACGTATCCGGTAAAAGTGAACGAGGCTGAAATTCAGAAGTTAGTAAAGTAGGAATTGGTGGAGTTAGTGAAGTGGTGAAGTAGAAATTGGTGGGGTTAGGTTGACCACAACACTCATTTCACTAACTCCACCTACTGAACCAATCCCCAATTCCATTTAAAATTTCTTAAAACACAAACCGCTTGTCGTTCTGTGTGTATCTTTGACAATATGAAAAAAGTAATCAGCAGTGTGCTCTTTATTTTGGTTGGTTGCCTTCTGACGGCACCTACCTTTGGTCAGGGCCAGGGCATTAGCCTGAACAAGATCATCGCGAAAGTGGACAATTATTATGTGCTGCGTTCGGATCTTGATGAAGCTACCCAATCTTACGTTGGCCAAAATCAGACACCTCCGCAAAAATGTCAGTTGCTGGAAAGTCTCGTTATCAACAAAATGATGCTGGCCAAAGCCGAAATTGACTCGGTTGTAGTTGACGACAAAATCGTAGACAGCGAACTTGACTCCCGAATGCAGTACATGGTGCAGCAGTTCGGCTCCGAAAAAAGTATCGTTGAAGCCTATGGCAAAAGCCTGGAAATGCTCAAAAGCGAGCTGCGGACACAGGTAAAAGAGCAGAAGATTGTTCAGAAAATGCAGCAGAAAATTACGACCGACGTGAAAGTGACTCCCCGCGATGTTCGTAAATTCTTCGATGCAATTCCCAAAGACAGCCTTCCGTATATGCCTGCCGATGTAGAAGTAGGTCAGATTGTTCGATTTGCTAAACCTACGAAAGAACAAAAAGATGCTCTTCGTCAACGGTTACTGGACATCAAACACCGGATTGAGAAAGGCGAAGATTTTGCAAAACTGGCGAAAGAATACTCCGAAGACGTTGGTTCGGGGGAAAAAGGGGGTGATTTAGGCTTTGCCAAACGAGGTGTCATGGTCGCTCCTTTTGAAGGCGCAGCTCTGAAACTGAAACCAAATGAGATGTCGGATGTAGTAGAATCTGATTTCGGTTTGCACTTAATTCAATTGCTGGAAACGCGCGGAGCTGAATACCACGCCCGGCACATTCTGCTCCGTCCCGACTACAACCGCCTGGATCTGAGTGGACCAACGCACTACTTAGACAGTCTTAAGAATCTTATTCAAATCGATTCGCTGAAATTCGACAAAGCGGCTCACGACTATTCGGAAGACAAAAACACCGCCGATGCTGGTGGTTTATTGCGTGATCCTCAGTCGGGTAGTAGCCGAATGGCAATGGACGGTTCGATGGAATACGCCATGTTCCAAATGCTCGATACAATGCAGGTAGGTAAGATTTCGTCTCCTCTACCGTATCGTACTGAAGACGGCAAAAGCGCGGTACGATTATTGTATTTTAAGACGAAGGTTCCGCCACATACGGCCGACTTTACGAAAGATTTCGAAAAATTGCAGACAATTGTGCTTCAGAACAAAAAGAACCGCGCCATTGATGACTGGTTTAAAAAGTCAGTTGCCGATGTATACATCACGGTTGACCCTGAATTCCACAGTTGCCGAATATTTGGGACAACTCAAAATAGTGCAGCCAATCTCAGCGGAGGAGGCAATTAAAATTAATGAAGAGTGAAGAATGAAAAGTGAAGAATAATGCTTTGTTTTATTCTTCACTTTTCATTCTTCACTCTTCATTCTTTTCATCATTCTTAATTAAAAAACTGTGCCTTACTCATCAGACGTCGCGGCTGCAGAAGCCCTCACCAACTCTTACCAAAAACTCAAAAACGAAATCTCTAAAGTTGTAATTGGTCAGGACGAAACCGTTCGCCTATTGCTAACGGCGATCTTCTGTCAGGGACACTGTTTGTTAGTTGGTGTACCTGGTTTGGCCAAAACGCTGCTGATTCAGACGATTGCCGGAGCGCTGGATTTAGATTTCAACCGGATTCAGTTCACACCTGACCTGATGCCATCGGATATTCTGGGTTCAGAAACACTTGATCAGGAACGCAACTTCAAGTTCATCAAAGGACCCATTTTTGCCAATATTATCCTGGCCGATGAAATCAACCGGACACCCCCTAAAACACAGGCGGCTCTGCTGGAAGCCATGCAGGAATATTCGGTCACGATTGCTGGTCAGAAATACGGTTTGGGACGACCTTTTTTCGTACTGGCTACCCAGAACCCTATTGAGCAGGAAGGTACCTATCCACTGCCTGAAGCGCAATTAGACCGCTTCATGTTCAATATTTATCTGGATTACCCATCCTACCAATCCGAAGTCGACATTGTAAAAAGTACCACGTCTGATCTGAAATATGAAGTTCAGCGGGTGATTACAGGCGAAGAAATCCGTGAGTTTCAGCACTTGGTACGCCGGGTTCCAGTGGTAGACAATGTCGTAGAATATGCCGTTAAGCTCGTTCATAAAACTCGTCCCAATACCGAAATGGCCGCTTCTGACGCCAATCAATATTTGGAATGGGGCGCTGGCCCACGGGCATCGCAGGCGCTTATTCTGGCTGCAAAGTGTAACGCATTGCTGACGGGTAAATATTCACCCGATATTGAAGATGTTCGGGCTGTAGCCTTGCCAATTCTGCGTCACCGTGTTGTCCGGAATTTTAAGGCAGAAGCCGAAGGAATTTCGGTTGAACAGTTGATCAAGAGACTGCTCTAATACGAACACTCTTTATTGAATTCATAGCAAAAATGCCCGGTACAGCTAAGTATCGGGCATTTTTAGTATAGATGACTATTATGGCACTGAGATCTAGGCTCCAGGTTCGGCGTAGTATTCATTACAGTCAACGATTACCCTTTCAAACGCCACAGTTCATTATCCCGCAACCTAATATGAACAACCTGATCTACTTGTATATCAGTACGAGAGGTTAACAGACGCAGCGATACATAGCGAGAAACGGCTACGTCAAGTTCATAATGGCTCCCTTTGAAATACACAGCCCGAACTGTGACTGGCATACCCGTATCGTCTAGTTTAAGCTGTTCCGGGCGCAGGCAAATCAAAGATTCTGGATTATCGGATTCAGGCAAATCAAGCAGGGATAAATATTTTGCTTTGAGAATATTGACCAGCCCTGTCATCCGGGCAGCATAGGCTGTAACAGGCTGATGATAAACAGCTACGGGTGTACCCAACTGAATAAGTTTTCCATCGCGCAGAATGCCCAGTGTATCAGCAATAGAGAGCGCGTCTGTCGCATCGTGTGTCACAAACAAACAGGACGTCTGCTCATGCCGAACCAGATCGAACAGTAAGTCACGAACGATGAGTCGGTTGGGCAAATCGAGGTGACTGAACGGTTCATCGAGTAATAACACGGCTGGTTTGTCGGCAATGGCACGAGCGATGGCTGTCCGCTGCTTTTCTCCACCCGATACCTGACGCGGGATACGATCCTGCACATCCGTCAGGCGACACAGTTTCAATAGTTCATTGACTCGAAAGTCGCGGTAACTTTTCTCGAAAAAGCGTAGTGCGTAGGCGATGTTTTCCCGCACCGATACATTCGGCATCAGCTGGTATTCCTGATGAACCAGGCGAATGTCTTTATGACCTGGCACTAACACCTCAGAAGGGCCCAGCACTCGTTCGTCGTTGAGTCGAACCTCGCCCGTATCGGCATCCGTTAAACCTGCCAGCAAATTCAGTAGTGTACTTTTACCCGATCCACTAGCCCCTACAAGGGCCATAATCTGACCCGGTTCGAGCGTGATGGATACGTTCCGAACGGCCGGAACAGTGTTGTACACTTTAACGAGTTTTTTGGCAGTAAGCATGAGTAGAGCCGCCCGTCCCGATCGGGGCGGGCGGCTTTATATTAAAATATAAAATTTGTACTTAAAAATGTCGACTGATGATGTCCTACAATCTCGTTTAGAATTTCCTTATTGCTAGCTGTGTCTTTCGTAGCCACCGCCGATCGGATTGAGAATGAGCGCAATGCATCTTCGACGGACAGCGTCCCCTCTGCCGAATCCTTACGGCCCGTAAAGGGAAACGTATCTGGCCCTCGCTGGCATTGAGCGTTGATATTCACTCGGCTAACGAGGTTCACCAATGGGTCAATGAGTTGGGAAATTTTGGTGGTATCGGTACCAAAAATACTCGCCTGCATTCCGTGATCATCCGTAATCAGGTAGTCGATAAACTCTTCAACGTCGTCATACACAACCACCGGAATAACGGGTCCAAATTGCTCTTCCCGATACAGCTTCATGCCTTCTTTAACCGGATAAACAACCGCCGGTTTGAACAGGGAAGCCATGGTTTCTCCACCACCTTCATTCACGATCGATGCGCCACCGGCTGCTGCATCGGCAATAATGTCGGCCAGGTATTCAGGCTTAGTTGGTTCGGGTAGAGGAGTAATCTGGACTTTAGCGTCCCATGGCATGCCGGGTTTAAGCTTACTGACTTCGGGGCCAAACTGCTCCAGAAACTTATCGACAATGGAACGGTGTGCCCAAATAATTTTTATGGCAGTACAACGCTGTCCGTTAAATGACAAGGTTCCCAGCAGACACTCCTGTACGGCAATGTTGAGATCGGCATCGGGTAAGATGATAGCTGCATTCTTGGCATCAAGACTCATAATCGACCGAAGCCGGTTGAGTTTCGGGTGCTGACGTTGTAGTTCGTCGGCGACACGGCTAGAGCCTATGAGTGTCAGAACATTGACTTTCCCAGACTGCATAACCGGAGGAATCACATTGGCTCCCCGTCCATACAGCGAATTGACAACACCTTTTGGAAAACTGGTACGAAATGCTTCCAGCAGTGGATAATGAAGCAATGATCCATGTTTGGGTGTTTTGAACAGGATCGTGTTCCCCATCAGAATAGCCGGAATCAGCGTTGTGTACGTCTCATTGAGTGGGTAGTTAAATGGGCCCATAGCCAGCACAACTCCCAACGGCGACCGCCGGATTTGCCCAATGATTCCTTCTTCAATCCGAAACCGCGACGAGTTGCGGTCCATATTTTTAAGTGTATCGATCGTATCGTAAATATATTTCACCGTACGGTCGAACTCCTTGGTTGCATCGGCGAGATTCTTACCGATCTCCCACATAATCAGATTAATGACCAGCGTCCGCTGCTCCAGCATTTTCCCAATGAAGGTTTCCATACAGCCAATACGGCCAGCTACCGACATCTGGGGCCACTCGCCCCGACCATTATCGTAGGCAGCTACAGCAGCATTGAGGGCCTCCACGGCTTCAGTAGGGCCTGTTACAGGAAAACTACCAACAAGTTGACGCTGCAAGGTACCATCGGGTCCAGGCAAGCAAACGGGTGAATACACCTCCGAGACAGGACCATTCCAGGCACGCATTTCACCGTCAAGCAAATATTCACGCTGGTGAATGGGTTCGATGTGGTATTCGGCAGGAATCTGGTCCGCGCTAGTTGGGAAGAGTTCACTAAGTTTCGAATCGTTCATGGAAGGAAATGATTATTGAAAAGAAACGGTGGCAAACGTCGCCATTTGCCGGGCAAAATCCAATCCGGTTAAAAACAAATACGGTTTTATGTAGTACGAGCCACGATAAGGATTATGGGCCTAAACTAAGCCCAAACGCAACCAAGCGGAAAATTTCTGCGTACCGTAAAAAAAGGACAAGCACCTGAGTGCTCACTTTTCACGAACTCATTCTTAGTCAAAACTTCTCTTTTCCTCATGGCAAAACTTCTCGTTCTCCTCCTTTGTGTTGGTCTACATGTTCATGCTCAGGACAGCTCCTATGTCGTACAACCCTTTGCGACTGCCCCAGCAACTACGATTGATAATCAGCGATTAACTGCTTCGATCGATTCGTTGTCTGCACAGTCGCTTTTACCCCATAAAATGCTCTTTACTCAGCGGATTTTCTGGGGTCCCAATGGGCTGCTTCGGGTCATAAACGTAGCCCCGCTTACGCTGGAAGGACGAAAGAAAGAGGTTAAGATTCGCCAGTTCATGCTGATAAGCCACAAGGTTACAGGCTATGCTACGCTGGCGGGTTTTGTGGCGCAGGGTATTCTGGAGCTTAAGCTAAACAAAGCTACTGGTAGTGAGTACAATCAGTTACTCAATGCCCAGCAAACTGCTTTGACGATTACCAACATCGCGTACGGCACCACTGCGCTGCTTTCACTAACCGCTCCACCTAAATTGGCGGCCGATCAAAAAACACGAAGCGGGGTCAAGCTGCACAAGTATCTATCCATCATTCACCTGACAGGCTTTATCGCGACGAACATTCTGGCCAGTCAGGTAGCTCAGCATTCAGAACTGAGACCCTATCGTCAGGTCGCGGGTTTCACGACTTTAGCAGCCTTCGCTCCTGCACTTATTGCGCTTAAATTCTGATTTACAATAGAACACTGATTATGATGATCAATATGATTTCACCCTTAATCATCAGCGTTCTATTACAAATTACCGCAAATATCCTAGGCCAGTAAGCGGTGTGTACATCTATATCGAGTAGTAGACGACCAAAAGTATCGGCTGTGGTTAGGCCACTACACATTTATTTAGTGACATAAAGCCAGATAATTTGCACTGTATTTATGCAAATTATCTGGCTTTATGATTATTTAAAAAGCATCAAAACTGTAGATAACACTTGGCAATAAGCAGTTAACAGCTATATAGTAACCATCATAAAGCGATTTGCAAATCACGAAACGCTTACCACCTAGGTGCCATTCATTGTTGCATTATTACCCAGAATTAACCCAGATAAGGGTAATTTAGCCTCGCAAAAGACTTTACAATCCTGGACGTGCGTACTTAGTAAATAGGGGCCGTAACGCTCGAACCTAACTAGCCATTAATTAACCTAAATCATGCAGGCAACAACCGCACCTGGCAAATCGACGCCAGCGACTTTTACCGACAGCAAGTACCTCGTTACCCTCGTCTTTGTCACATCGCTTTTCATGTTTTGGGGTATCGCCATTACGATGGGCGATGTGTTGAACAAGCACTTTCAGCATGTTCTGAGCCTGACCAAGACGCAATCGGCCTTTGTCCAGTTTGCTATTTTTGGCGCTTATTTCGTTATGGGTATTCCGGCTGGCTTGTTCATGAAGCGGTTTGGTTATAAAAATGGCGTATTACTGGGACTGTCACTATTTGCAATCGGTGCGTTTTTGTTTGTCCCAGCGGCAGCTGCTGTTTCCTTTACCTATTTTGGTATTGCTCTTTTCATACTCGGCTGTGGCCTTTCTACACTCGAAACGGTTGCTCACCCATTTGTGGCTTCCCTTGGCGATCAGCGTACCAGTGATCAACGGATCAATTTTGCGCAGGCGTTCAATGCTTTAGGAGCCATTATCGGACCAGCCATCGGGTCGTATTTTCTGCTACGAAATAATACTGAAGGAAGTACAGATCTAACTTCCGTTAAGACCTTATACATTGCTATCGGCAGTGTAATCGCCACCATTGCTATTCTTTTTTCCTTCGTAAAAGTCCCTGCTTTAACAGACCCACACGCAGCGGTCGATCCAGAAGCAGCGAATGTCGACGTTGAGCCCGGAAAAACTCTTTTTCAACATACGCACTTTGTATGGGCGGTAATTGCTCAAACGTTTAATGTGGCTGCGCAAGGCGGAACCTGGGCATTCTTCATTAATTACGGCCACGAAAAAATGGGATTCTCCGACGCCACAGCGGGCAATTACATGGTCCTGTTTATGGGGCTAATGCTCGCCGGTCGTTTTGTGGGTACATTTCTGATGCGCATCATCGCTCCTCACACCTTACTGGCTATTTTTGCAGGTAGCAATATTCTGATGTGCCTCATCATTACACAAAGTTTGGGGTGGCCTTCCTTCATTGCGTTACTGATGCTCAATTTCTTTTTCAGCATCATGTTCCCAACCATTTTTAGTCTGGGCTTAAAAAATCTGGGATCGCACACGCAACAGGCAGCTTCATTTATTTCAATGGGTGTAGCTGGGGGGGCTGTTTTCCCATTTTTGATGGGTATGGCCGCCGAGAAAGATGTAGCCAATGCCTACTACCTGCCAATCATCTGCTACACGGTCATTTTCCTGTTCGGAGCTAAGTTTTACAAGGTGAAGTGAGTTCAAAATTATTATCCACTTTCACGGGTATTTCAGGCCTATTCCTGACTATTTCTCGTTGGAATCTAACGCCAGCACAAAACAGTTGATTTCTGTTTTGTGCTTATTTTACCGTAAAATATGTAAACGTTCTGCTGTAAGCAGACAACCGATAGTTTTATGCAAACTGAATTGACCCCTCTTGCGAATAGCCGCGTCGAACAGGAAACCGTTTTTGAAAGCCGATATGCCAACTCTCCCAACGAAGTGAAAGGCATGAACACGGATCAACTCCGCCAGAATTTTCTTATTGAAAATCTGTTCGTAGCGGATCAGTTTCGCTGGGTTTTGTCATTCTTCGATCGATATCTGACCGGTGGTGTTATGCCTATAGCAGAGCCCTTAACGCTGGAAGCACCCGATCAACTCAAAGCAGCCTACTTCCTGGAACGCCGTGAATTAGGGATCATCAACGTCGGTGGGCCGGGGCAAGTGGTAGCGAATGGCACACCTTATGATTTAGAATACAAAGAGGCTCTTTACATTGGCCAGGGAACGCAGAGTGTCCAGTTCAGCTCGCATGACGACGCCAACCCAGCCAAGTTTTATCTGAATTCTACCCCCGCCGGTCATAGTTACCCAACCCGAAAAATAGCACGGGCAGATGCCGAAGTTGTTGAGCTAGGCAGCATGGAAACCGCCAATCATCGGGTTATTAATAAGTTACTGGTCAATAGTGTTTTACCAACCTGCCAGCTGCAAATGGGTATGACAGAGCTGAAAGCCGGTAGCGTTTGGAACACTATGCCTGCGCATACACATGATCGGCGCATGGAAGTCTATTTCTATTTTGAAGTCCCGCAGGGACAAAGTGTCTGTCATTTTATGGGGCAACCGCAGGAAACCCGCCATGTATGGATGCAGAACGAACAAGCCGTTATTTCACCCAACTGGTCGATTCACTCCGGGGCCGGTACGTCGAACTATACCTTCATTTGGGGAATGGCCGGTGAAAACCTCGACTACGGTGATATGGATTTCTGTGCAATCAATGATTTAAAATAATACGAATGCAAACCTATTGGGGTGTCGACTTAGGCGGCACCAAGATTGAAGGCGTTATTTTATCCGCCCCCTCGCCCGATGCGGTCATTATCCGCAAACGCATTGACACCGAAGCCCATTACGGTTACGAACATATCGTCAATCAAATTGGGAAACTGATCGAGTTACTCAAAGCCGAAACAGGGCTCCAACCCGATAAAATAGGCTTTTGTACACCAGGAACCCTCGATCCCGAAACAGGTACGATGAAAAACTCGAACATGACCTGTATCAATGGGATGCCGTTCCCACAAGACCTTGCCCGTACCCTTGGCGTATCCGTTACCACGACCAACGATGCGAACTGCTTTGCTCTCTCCGAAGCCACAATGGGTATTGTGCAGGATGTCATCCCCGATTACCGGATGGTCTTTGGGGTTATTTTGGGGACGGGTGTTGGCGGAGGTGTCGTTTTCCGCGGCTACGACGGTATACCAGTCGTGCAGGCAGGTCGTCAGGGTATTGGGGGCGAATGGGGGCATAACATTCTGGAAGAAAACGGTTATCCCTGTTATTGCGGCAAACGGGGCTGTAATGAACAGGTTATCTCAGGCCCAGCTCTGCAACGGTTTTATCTCGAACAAAGTGGAGAAAGTCGAAATCTAAAAGAAATTCTTGATCGGTATTATCAGGGCGCAGATCCTTACGCAGCGGCTACTGTGGACCGGTTGCTAGAGTATTTTGCCCGTGCCATTTCTACCATTGTGAACATGCTCGATCCAGATGCCATTGTGTTGGGCGGTGGTGTCGGGAACATCGACTTGCTCTATACAGAAGGTGTTGAGCGAGCGAAAAAATATGCATTTAACGATGGGCGACTCAATACGCTATTTTTAAAACCTAAACTTGGTGACAGCGCCGGGGTCTTTGGCGCTGCCCTAATGGGTTAGTGTCTATCTAAAAACCAATTATACTAAATTCTGGTACAGATATAGCCACTTACACGCTCGTAAGTAGGCTTAGTTACCGAATAATAAAAATCGGTTTCTTATATAAGAAAAAGCAAATTTTTTGTTTAAACTTTGATAGAAAAACTATCCAAAAAGTTAAACAATGAATTTGGCATGGAACGTAGACTCAACCAAAATGATCCACAATTACTAGATTATTCAACAGAAGCCACGGTTCTGACTAACTGGCTCGAAGCGACTTCTACTTTCTATATTCATTATAACCAGCTAGCTCCCTTTGCGAGCAAAGAGTACACACAAAAGGATTTACATTCGTTCAAGCGGCCTATCCCTGTTAATCAATTAAGGTCATTGCTAAGTAAAATGAAGCATGAGTTGGCAAAGCTCCTGCTTGATTTGGATCTGACGCAAACACATAACCTAGCCTGTACAAAGGGTAAGTATAAACAGCTAATCGCTCATACCCGTATCCTGAATCGTTTGAATCAGGAGGCAGAGGCAATGAGTTTTTTAGCTCAGCCAATCAAAGGTTAGATGCTTTTTACAATTTATCGTCCATAGCAGATAGCTTCTCGAGCGCGAGGTATAATGCCTGGTTGCCCGACGAACCTTTGTCCATTGCCTGAATAGATACGTAGAGTTGTTTAACCAACGCCAGACCAGGTAAGGATAATTTCATGGCATCAGCTTCTTCAAGTGCAATGCGCAGGTCCTTCACAAAATTATCGACTGAAAATCCAGGTGAATAATCGCCTTTGACAATTTTCGGGGCCAACACATCCAGACTCCAGCAACCGGCTGCTCCTTTGGAGATTGACTCAAGCATTGTTGTCAGATTAAGCCCCGCTTTCAGGCCATAAATCAACCCTTCACAAACGCCAATCAAGGTACCGGCAATGGTAATCTGATTGCACATTTTGGTGTGTTGCCCCGAGCCAGATGGGCCCTGGAATACTATATTTTTTCCGAACGTCTCAAATAAAGGAAGGACTGAATCAGCGACCTGTTTATCGCCCCCAATCATAATGGACAACGTACCATTGATTGCTCCCACTTCACCGCCCGAAACGGGGGCATCGATAAATTGGACACCCTGCTTACCAGCCACCTCCGATATCTTTATGGCAAGACTTGGTTTCGTCGTTGTCATATCGATCAGAATGGTACCGGGTTTTACAGCGTTGATGATGCCTTCCTGTCCAAAATAACACTCCTCCACATCAGTTGGCGAACCAATGATGGTGACAACCACGTCAGAGTCAGCAGCAACCTCAGCGGGTGTGTCGAACCAGGTGCAACCTAAATCGATCAATTCCAATGCCTTACTTTTTGTCCGATTCTGGATATTGACCTTATAGCCTGCTTTTAACAGGTGCTTAACCATAGGCTTCCCCATAAGCCCGGTACCAATCCATCCGATTACTTTGTCTGTAGTCATTACGTTACTATTAAAAAATTACCAGCCTTTTGTATGATCTATATGATTTCCAAGATCATACTTTACTCATACAGATCATGAAAATCTGCGTTCTATTCGCGATTACTTCTTTGACTTTCTTAAGCAGCTAAACCCGTTGAGGGCAGTTGTAGGGTAAAAAAGCACAGCAGAAGGTCTGCCATGCTTTCCAAATCCAACCTATGATGTAAAACAATGTAATGGATAGAAGATTAGTGGTTGTACCCATACATACAAACTCAGTGCGTTTTCGCCGTCGTTTTCGATTTTCCAGCCACGGGTTGTGCTATAAATTCGATAAAATCGACGCGGGCCGTTTCGCTACCGTTGGCAATGCCAACTAGTTCAATTTCATCGCCTGTATTAATTTTTATACCAGGAATCGTTTTTCGTCTCCAGCAATCAACGTCTTCCGTTAGTTGCCAGGTTGCTTTTTGTTTACCGGCAACCGATACGGCCAAATTGGCTTGCCCGCCTTTTTCATCGGCATACGAAACCACAATATCATAAACACCCGATGGATTTGTAAAGGTTGATTTCGCCGTTCCTTTAGTGGTCGTCTGCACACAAGGTTCAATCAGGAACCTGTCGGCAGTATAGCCCGAGAGCGTCATAGTTTCGACCTCCATACCCGAAATTGGCGTAAATCCGGCAACACCCGCTTCGCTAAGCCCATTCCTGACAGCCCGTAATAAAGAATAAGGCGAGCCATCATAATGCTTGATACCAATTCCCTTAGCGCCCCCATCTACCGAAATTTTAATGCTTGATTTCACGATTTCAGGGGTTGTGAGCAAGCGGGTAGGAACACCTGGAATAATGGGCATATCATTTCCCATAAAATATTTCGTGGTAGCTATTCTGGATTTTCGATCTCCTTTCTGATAACCGTTTTGCTCCGTGTGGGTCGATAAGTGAACGGAGTTGATGTTGTTCTTCAGCTCTTCGAGTTGTAGGCCAGATGTTCGGTCGTTGAGGTCATTTAAGCGAAAATCAATCTTTGGATTTATCTCGTGTAGCTTATCGGTCACTAACTTATAGATTTCTGTCGTGGATGCTATCCGAAATTTGCGCCAGTTATCCAGCTGCGGTTGTGCATACGGATTGTCTTTTAGAACGGGGATGGCAGCCTCCATATCGAAGCCCATTGATTTGGCTTTCCGCTTGCAGGATTCACAGAAACAAGTGCCGCCTTTCACGGGATCATCGGATCGACTAAACAGCAACATACACGTCTGAACGTAGTCTACATCGTAATTTTTGGCCAGATCGCCGTAAAGAGCTACCAGGTATTCCCGCACATCCGGATGATTGGTACAGGGCCGCTCAACGGGGTTATTATTAATATCCCGTTGTTTAAATTCTTCATGTTGATTCAGGTATTCGACCGGAATATAGGTATGAGAAACTTCAGCTCCCGCCCGAAGACCACGTGCATGCGCTTTGTCCAGAACCAGCTTTAACCAATCGGTTTCATTGAGCCAGGCATACTTTGAAAACATCGGCTTAATCCGCCCGTACAGGCTCATTTGTGGCCGAAAATAAGCTCTGGAGTCTTCGGCATCCCATTCCCGACGAATCGGATTATGGTTAAATGTGAATGTCCCCGGCAGTTTATCATTGTTGAAAGGCCGGTGCTCCTGGTGCATAACCGCCAGCATATACACGGAATTTACACCGGCTATGCTGGTCATATTGTCGAGGATAAGGTCGATACCTTCATCGTGCACTTCCCAGGGGTAAATACTCCCGGTAACTTCGAAATTTGGAGCAGGTACATTAGAACGCTGTATTACCTGTGCATTTACGTTTGCGATACACAGCAATGCAAAGGCTGTCAGAAGACCTTCTTTGCCGAAAAAGAATCGTTTCATCGCGCTTAATTGAGTTAAGAGGAAAATATCAGCTTACCAAGTTTGGGGTTTGAGGCTTCTTCTTCGTCATGACAACAATGGTTGAAGCCAGAGCAACTAATAGAATGGCTAACCCAAGAAGGTACACATACCCCCGCGATGCATCTGGGGTGGCAACGATCTTCGTACTATTGAGCATCTCATACACCGGAATGATCCATTTGACAGCATAAGCCTGCGCCAGCGTGATAACACAGATGACACTCAGCATGATAAAACTGTGTTTCACCGTAAAACGAAAGAGTTCGGATTCTTTCCCGACTAAATCGCCAGCCGCGGCAGCTACCGCGATCGACTGTGGCGAAATCATTTTACCAACTACTCCACCCGATACGTTAGCAGCAACCGTCACCACCGGGTCGACACCGATAGAGGCTGCTGTAGCGTATTGAAGTTTGCTGAACAGCGCGTTAGCCGATGTATCGGAGCCCGTAATGAAAACGCCTAGCCAACCCAAAACCGGGGCAAAGAATGGGAATAAAAAGCCCGTGTTAGCCAGCACAGCCGCCAGCGTGAGCGTAATGCCGGAATCATTCACGATGTAAGCGAATCCCAGTACAGCAGCTATCGTCAGAATCGGAAACTTCAACTGATTGACCGTAGCGGCAAATACCTGCGCTCCTTCACGATACGTTAGTCCGATAAGCGGAATAGCGATGAGGTCAGCAATGAGTATGGCCGTTCCTGCAGCTGATAAATAATTGACTTTGAATAGTTTAGGCAACAAAACACCCTCTTTATCCTGAATGGCATTATGTAGACCCGGTACTTCGAACTGAAACATGCCGATTGAGTTGAGCACGTCCTTGATGGGTTGCATGCCCCAGGCAATAACCATAATCGTCAGCACCATAAACGGCGACCAGGCCCGCAGCATTTGCCCATTCGTATACCTGATGTTAGTATTGACAGTAGGGGCTGGCTCGTTGGCAAATCGCCACACCACTTTTGGCTTCCAGAATCGCAGGAAAACCATCAGGCAGACAATTGAACCCAGTCCCGCAATTACGTCGGGGAGAGAGGGGCCTAAATAGTTAGAGGAGAACCATTGCAGAAAGGCAAACGAGATGCCCGACACCAGCACAGCCGGTAAAACCTCCTGCGCCTTTTTAAAGCCAGAAATAATCGTTACCAAATAAAACGGCAGTAATATCGACAGTAGCGGCAACGTGCGTCCTACCATTTGCGAGATAGGCAACTCTGGAATTCCTGACACCTGTGAAGCTACCGTAATGGGAATGCCGATTGAGCCAAATGCAACGGGAGCTGTATTGGCAATCAGGCAAATTCCCGACGCATAGAGTGGGTTGAATCCTAAGCCAACCAACATGGCGGCTGTGATGGCAACCGGTGCACCAAAACCTGCCGTACCTTCCAGAAACGAGCCAAACGAAAAGGCAATTAGCAGCGCCTGCAATCGTCGGTCGGAAGTGATGGACGCCATGAAGTGCTTAATAATCTCAAATTGACCGCTTTTAACGGTTAGGTTGAAAAGAAAGACAGACATGGTCACCAGCCAGCAGATCGGGAAAATGCCATATAAAGCGCCATGCCCAATGGAGATGACGGCCAGTTTTACAGGCATGCCGTACACAAGAATCGCAATGAGTGTGGCAATGACAATAGCAATCAGGCTGGCTTGGTAGCCCTTCATTTTTTTGATGATCAATGCCCAGAAAATAAAGAGAATGGGCACTGCCGCAATCAGTACGGACAACGCTATATTATTCAATGGGTCAATAACCTGCGTCCATTTCATAGGATTAACTGCATTTAGGTATTCACTAATAAGTAGGTTCAGTTTTTCAACATGGGGCCGTTCGTCGTTACAGCACTGAGAACACAAAGCAACAAGACATTGATTGCTAACTATTTAACCTCTGTATTCTCTGCGTCTTTATGTTAAAAAACTCAGTTTTGCATCGCCCACTTCTTATCGGTCTTCTCACCCATATCCAATACCAGCGTGCCCCCGTTCATCAATTCATCATGCGAAAACGAAAGTGATGTCAACGGTTTGCCATTCATGGTTGCCGATTGGATGTATTTGTTTCGGCGCGACGACTTGGGGGCCAGCAAGGTAAATTTCTTGCCGTTGGGCAAATCAATGCTCACTTTGGTGAACAGTGGACTGGTAATGCTGTAGCGGGGAATGCCGGGTGTAATAGGATAGAAACCCATAGCTGAAAAGACCACGAATGAAGACATTGACCCACCATCCTCATCACCAGGAACACCGAAGATGTTGTCCTGAAACCAGGTATCGAGCAGGAGTCGGGTGTATTTCTGAGTTTTCCACGGTGAGTTGGTATAATTAAAAATGTAGGGAATAAAGAAAGTCACCTGATTGCCCATCGCAAATTGACCGATCATACCCGTCTGGTTGGGCCATTTCTCCCAGAAAACGG
Organism: Spirosoma arboris; assembly: GCF_009754945.1. Lineage (GTDB taxonomy): Bacteria > Bacteroidota > Bacteroidia > Cytophagales > Spirosomataceae > Spirosoma > Spirosoma arboris. The sequence continues at coordinate 218,080 of NZ_WPIN01000001.1, read as the reverse complement.
GCTTACTGCGATCGAGTCCTTCCCGGAAAAGCTGGTCGAGTTTCTGCTCCATTTTATCCGCTCCACCCATCAACTCTCTCAGCCCTTTGAAATCCTGCTGAACATTCCACATATAACTCCAGCCGTTGTTTTCATTGTAGTAATCAAACCCGTTGTGGCCACCGTCAAATTTGGGATCAATATTGATCCAATCGCCTTTAGCGTCTTTGGGCATAAAGAAGCCCGTTTTTTCCTGCCAAACGTTCTTATAGTTTTGCGCCCGGGGTGCATACTTTTTATACACATCCTGATTACCCAATTCCTTACCAAGTTCACTCAACGCCCAGCTATCATAGGCATCACCTAAAGTTATAGCCACCGACGACCGTTTCTGACCAGACTTTTGTGAGGCAAAGGCATCGGTTTCTGCCTCACCAGGATGGAGTGCTGGATAATATCCTTTTTTGTAATAAAACTCTTCAAGGTCACCTTTTGGTCCATTTCTGAAGGGGAGCATGGTTGCCTGTTCAGCGTTTTTGAGCATGCCTTCAAAGGCCGTTTTGACATCGAAATTTCGAATCCCTTTTCGATACGCATCCAGAAACATCACTGATGATTTGAACCCAAACATCCCTGGGCGATCACCAAAAGGTCTCGGATACTCAGGCATCCAGCCACTTTGCTGGTACATGGTCACGTACGACTGAAGCATATCGGCTTCCCGTTTTGGGTCGAGAATTGAGCGTAAAGGGTGTAGGGCCAGGTAGTTGCCCCAGGTATAGTCATCGTTGTAGAAAGGGCGAGTGGCGTCATGCACCTGCTTATCGGCACCACTGAAATATTTCCCATTCTCCGAAAAGTCAATCATTCGGACGTAACAGCGATAGAGAGCGGTGTAAAAACTGCGCTTCTGAGCCTCAGTGCCCCCTTCTACTTTTATCTGACCAATCGTTTTTTCCCAGGCAGCTTTGCCCTTCGCTTTAAGCTGATCGAACGTAACGCCGGTTAGCTCTTTGTCAAAATTCTTCTTCGCTTGTTCGGGGCTGACAAACGAAACAGCGTAGCGGAATTCAACAATGGGACTATCGCTTTCGCCGTAGCTGGCAAAGGCCCGTTCGCCAGCCATTTTCTTAGGCTTTTCCGGCACTCCACTAACCGTGTATTTCCCCCAGTCTTTTTCGCCGTCTTTCTTACCTGTTTGTGGCTTTCCCGTAAAAACGCCATAGAGATAAGCCATTCCTTTTTGGTCATGGATGGCATCGACAACGAACTCTGTACCAATGAGTTTATTGCCATCCTGGAGTTCATATTTTCCGTTTGCATAGTAATGCGATAACAGGAGGTTCTTTTTGACACCAGCTGGAAAAGTAAATCGGTAGATACCCGTTTTTGCACCTGCTGTATATTCCGTCAGAATATCATCGTCCGTCAATTTCACCGAGTAGTACCAAGGCTGAGTTACTTCCAGATCATGATCGTAGGTCAGACGACTATACCAGGCGGTATCCGCTACGTTTCCGACAGACGGTTTTATGGCAAAAATCATCTGGGGTGTAATGATATTCTGGCACAGCATCGGGAAGTCGGTGATCTGCATATCCAGATGATCCTGCCGATGCGGAAACACGCGCACCATCTGATTGGGCAGATGGACAATAGGCCGATTGGTGTTCAATAAAGGCGCTACGTTTCCAATGGTTGGGTCGATGTAATTAATGCCTGTACTGCTTACTTTAGTTGTTTGGGCTAAGCTGAGTTGGCCCAAGCTGGAAGCAACAATCAGGGTGGTTAAAACTAGTTTCCTTAACTTATCGTGGAGCATTGTTCGATTTATTTTGAAATTGAACGAGTCAGGTTAAATGCAAGCCATTTCTGTCATCTCGACGAAAGGAGAGATCTTAAGCTTGACTAATTAGGAAGTTCGAGATCTCTCCTTTCGTCGAGATGACAGAAAAATAGTTTGGTTTTCAATACGTTATTCCCCACTTCTTATCGGTCTTCTCGCCCATATCCAGTACCAGCGTGCCGCCATTCATCAACTCATCGTGCGAAAACGAAAGTGAGGTCAACGGTTTGCCATTCATGGTTGCCGATTGGATGTACTTGTTTCGGCGCGACGACTTGGGAGCCAGCAAGGTAAATTTCTTGCCATTCGGCAAATCAATGCTCACTTTGGTAAACAGAGGGCTCGTAATGCTATAGCGGGGTAATCCGGGTGTGGTTGGGTAAAAACCCATGGCCGAGAAGACTACGAATGAAGACATTGACCCGCCATCTTCATCACCAGGAACACCGAAGATGGTATCCTGGAACCAGGTATCGAGCAGGAGTCGGGTGTATTTCTGAGTTTTCCAGGGCGAATTGGTGTAATTGAACAGGTAGGGAATGAAGAAGGTTACCTGATTACCCATCGCAAACTGGCCGATCATACCCGTCTGATCGGGAAATTTTTCCCAGAAAACAGGCTTACTACGATCGAGACCTTCCCGGAAAAGCTGGTCGAGGTTTTGTTCCAGTTTGTCTGGCCCACCCATTAACTCGGTAAAGCCCTTGATATCCTGCTGAACATTCCAGCGATAACTCCAGCCGTTGTTTTCATTGTAATAGTCATTACCGGCGTGGCCACCATCAAACTTGGGGTCGATTTCAATCCAGTTGCCATTTGCGTCTTTTGGTATGAAAAAACCGGTTTTAGCATGCCAGACGTTCTTATAGTTCTGCGCCCGTGGAGCATATTTTTTATACACATCCTGATTGCCCAGTTCCTTTCCGAATTCGCTCAACGCCCAGCTATCGTAGCTGTTTCCCAACGTAATAGCAACAGCCGACCGACGTTGACCGTTGCCGTGGAGTTTAGCAACGGAGTCGGTTTCTGCTTCGCCGGGGCGGAGTGCAGGATAATAACCTTTTGCGTAGTAGAAATCATCTAAGGCTCCTTTCGGATCGTTCCGGTGCGGCAGCATGGTTCGTTTATCGGCGCTTTTCACCATGCCCTCCAATGCCGTTTTGGTATCAAAATTCCGGATTCCTTTGCGATAAGCATCCAGAAATACCACCATGGATTTGAACCCGAACATCCCCGCCCGATCACCAAAGAATTTTGGATATTCGGGTATCCAGCCGCTTTCCTGATACATACGCACATACGTCTGTAGAATGTCGGCTTCGCGTTTTGGATCGAGGATTGAGCGCAACGGGTGCAACGCCAGGTAGTTGCCCCAGGTGTAATCATCCGTGTAGAATGATCGGTTGTCCTCATGCACCTTCTTGTCGTAGCCACTGAAGTATTTCCCTTCTTCCGACATATCGACCATGCGAGCGTAACAGCGATAGAGAGCCGTATAGAAACTCCGTTTCTGGGCATCGGTCCCTCCTTCCACCTGCACTTGTCCAATTGTTTTTTCCCAGGCAGCTTTGCCTTTTTCTTTAAGCTGATCGAACGTAACGCCGGTTAGTTCTTTGTCAAAATTCTTCTTTGCCTGTTCAGGACTAATGAATGAAATAGCGTAGCGGAATTCCTGCACCGGCGCATCAGATTCGGCGTAGCTAAAGTATGCCCGTTCGCCATCTACTTTTTTATGTTTTTGTGGAGGCCCGAGAACTGTATAGCGACCCCAATCTTTCTCCCCCTGCTTTTTTCCACTTTCGGGCTTGCCAGAGACCTTTCCATACAAATAAGCCATGCCTTTCTGCTGGTGATTCGCATCATCTACGAATTCAACTCCAGTTAGGGTATTGCCATCAGTCAAGTCATACTTTCCTTTTGCGTAATAATGCGACAACAGCAGGTTTTTCTTTGTGCCGGTCGGGAAAGTAAATCGGTAAATACCCGTTTTTTCTCCAGCCGTGTATTCGGTCAGTATATCATCATCCGTCAGCTTCACCGAATAGTACCAGGGTTGGGTAACTTCCAGGTCATGATCGTAGGTCAACCGCCGGTACCAGCCTGTATCGGCTAACGCACCCGCATAGGGCTTGATCGCGAAAATTACCTGTGGTGTAATGATATTCAGGGACGACATCGGGAAGTCGGTAATCTGCATATCCAGATGATCCTGCCGTTTGGGGAACATCCGCACCATCTGATTGGGCAACTGAACAATGGGCCGATTGGTATTGTAGAAAGGCGCCACATTCCCAATGGTCGGATCAATGTAGTTTATGCCAGTTGTTGACGTAGCGGGCAGAGACTTCTTTTTTTGTTGAGCATAGCCAATTTGAATTCCTGTTAGAGAAAGAAGGATTGACAGGGTGAATATGGTCTTGATTCTAAAGCTCATGAGTAGGTTCAATTTTTAGTAGCCCCTCTCCCGTTCTGGGAGAGGGGTTGGGGTGAGGGTAACTACAGAATTAGCCGCTTTTCCCTCACCCCCGGCCCCTCCCGCAACGGCGGACCGCCCAAAACGGGAGAGGGGAGAGTAACATGATGCACTAATTAATTATACCCCGGATTCTGTGGTAAAACAGCCGGGTTATTAATGATTTGAATTTCGACTAATGGAATTGGAAAAATACCGTTAAACGCCTTAAAACCAAGTGGTCCCATCACCGTCGTTAACCGATCGGTTCTAGCCAGATCAAACCAGCGGACTCCTTCCATCGACAATTCGTATACCCGCTCATCATATATCTTCGTACGTAATTCATCTTTTGTCATTGTCGTATACGCAGGCATTTTTGCGCGGGTACGTACCTGATTCAGGTAGGTAAGCGCCAGATCGGTTTTGCCGTTTTCGTTCAGGGCTTCAGCATACATTAATAAGACATCGGCATAACGGATTACCTTCCAGTTTACTTTACTGTCGTTCAGGGAGTTGGTAATAGCCAGGTATTTTTTGGTAAAGGTTGCAATTTGCAGGAAACCCTGAAAAACGCCGTTGTTATCGGTGTATCCTTTCGCTACGGTCACATCCCGTCTTGGATCAGCGGGGTCAAAGGAATCAAACAGAGCAAGGGTTGGGGTATTTTGTTCGCCTGCTCCCCCCTTAATACCATAGAAGGTTTCTGCTAACGAGTTGGCTGATTTTGGCAAAAACTTATTCGAAAACCCACTTCCTGCCCCCAGGTTACCATCCTGGTATTCGATATCAAATACGTACTCACTGTGGTGCTCATCTTTGGTGTAATCGAACAGGTCTTTGTAGTTGGGCAGAAGCGAATAACCCAGAGTTGTCACTTCCTGAAATTTAGCTTCTGCTTTTACAAAATCCTTCCGTGTCATATACACCCGTCCCAGAATCGCTTTTGCCGCTCCTTTCGTTGCCCGGCCTACATCAACTCCCGTGTATTTCGCAGGGAGCTTCGCTTCTGCTTCTAATAAGTCTTTGATAATAAGATCGTCGTAAATCTTATCTACCTTCTCACGCGTTTTGGTGTAGCCTTCCTCAATCGTTGTTGGTTTGGTGTTTAGAGGCACATCGCCATAGATGCGCACCAGATCAAAGTACGCAAAAGCCCGCAAAAACTTCGCTTCGCCAATGTGTCTGTCTTTATTGGTGACGACAGCCGGATCGGCGGATTCTATTTTCGATAGAATAAGATTAGCCCGGCTAATGGCGCTATAATAATTCCGCCAGCTGGATATCATCAGGGCCGCATCGCTGTTCATGTTGAACTTATCCACCGAAATCAGAAAGGCATCGTTCCCAAGTGCGTGCCACGAATCATCGGCGCGCAAATCGCCAAAGATCCAGAAATCCTGGTACTGATTGCGGAGCATGCTGTATACACCAACCACCGCGTCCTGAAAATCTTTATCGGTTTTGTAAACAGCGTCAACACTTACGGTAGATATCGGATTCAATTCAATAAAGTCCTTCTGGCACGACATGGTAAGCATGGATACGAAGAGGACAAGGCAGGCTATTTTTTTCATGTTCGTAGTTTTTACGGAGTGCCTTTATTAAAATCCTACATTTAAACCGATGAGTAAGCTTTTGGGCAACGGGTAGTCGTTAGCCTCAACGCCCGGCGTTAATGGATTATCCGTCGTACTGACATCAGGGTTAAACGCCGTGTTTTTCGTGATTATGAACGGGTTCGTTGCGTTTACATAGACCCGGAGTGACCCAAGTCCAAGTTTTTGCACAATGTTTCCTGGCAATACGTAGGCTAGTGAAATGTTATTTACCCGCAGGTAGGTGCCTGTATCCAGAAACAATTGACTTGGCAGACGAACACCACCGGTAGGCGTATCGTTTGGTCTTGGGGTCTTTCCATCACCAGGGTCCTGTTCCGATTTCCAGTAATTGTTGCTGAATGCATAGCCTCTCACACGAGCCCGTCCGCTATTGCCTCCGCCCCGAGACGTATTATACACCATACTCCCCTGCGAGCCCTGAAGTGTAAAGCTCAAGCTGATATTTTTATAGCTAACACGGTTTGTCATGCCATAATAAAAATCAGGATAGGGCGATCCCATGATCGTTTTATCCGCATTCGTAATGACGCCATCGCCATTGATATCCACGAATCGGATATCGCCAACGTGCGAACGGTCGCTGCCAGTTGGATTATAAAACGGCCCTTTATCCAGTTCTGCCTGGGTTTTAAAGATGCCATCCGTCAACCACCCGTAAAACATACCAATTGGCTGCCCAATCTGGGTAACGTTGTTGCCCGAGTAAATAGGATCGCCCTGTGGGCCTAATTTCACGACTTTATTGCGGTAGGTAGAGAGGTTAAAATCTGTTGACCATTTAATTTTCCGGTCAACGTTTACGGTACTTAAAACAAATTCCCAGCCCGTGTTTTTCACTTCTCCAATGTTCTGTAAAGCTGTACTAAAGCCAGTATTATTCGGGATATTTACATTTAACAGCAGGTTGGTATTCTTCGATTGAAAATGGTCGATCGAGCCGCTAATCCGGTTATTGAAGAAACTGGCATCGACACCAAAATTTATGGATGTTTGCGTTTCCCAGGTTAACGACGGATTGCCAATTCGTCCGGGTGCAATGGCAGTGGCAACCGAGTTCCCAAGTCCGTAATTTTCATAGGTAATGGTGCCATACTGGTCATAATTGCCAATATTATTATTTCCTGTTACCCCGTAACTGGTTCGTAGTTTTAGTTCATTGAGGCTCCGTACGTTTTTCAGGAAATTTTCATCCGAAATACGCCAGGCCAGCGCTACCGATGGGAATAAACCATATTTATTTTGAGCACCAAAGCGGGACGATCCATCGGTACGAATGGATGTAGTTACGTAGTATTTACTGTTGTAATTGTAATTCACCCTTGCCAGATACGATAGCAAAGACCACTCATAAATGCTTGATGTACCGTTGGTGATGAGTCCACCCACCGCACTTAATGTAGGCACTAGATTATTAGGAAACTTATTGCTGCTCAGCAAATTAGACTCACCATGTTCTTTCTGAACTGTGTAACCCGCCAGGGCCGCAAATGAATGCTTGTTAAAACTTTTCGTGTAATTCAGTGTGTACTCCGTAAGCCAGTTCGTCGTCAGAGAGGAATTATCAGTTCCTAACGCTAACTCATTGGCGAAGTAAACACGCTGAGGTCTGAAATACATGCCCTTCCCACTGATGAGGCTCCCTCCTATCAGAACGTTGAACTTTAGTCCGTCCATAATTTGATAGTCGAGGTTGATATTACCCAGCAGGCGAAGCCCTTTTTGGGACGTAATTGTTTCCTGAGCAACGGCCAACGGGTTATAGATATCAGCCATATCGGCCAGACCTGCGTAATTGAAATAATTGCCATTAGCATCCAGCAACGGGCGGAAATTGTGAATTTGTAACGTAGAAGCTACAATGCCTAACGTACTGGCCGTACCACCACTAACGCCCGTTGATGGAAGCGAACGTTGATCTGTATACGACGGATTGAAATTTAGTTTTAGAGACAGCCTTTTTGACAGCTGGGCGTCAATATTGGTCCGAAGCGAATACCGTTTGAAACCACTATTTATGATAATCCCATCCTGGTTGAAATACTCACCACTGACCGCATACCGTACATTTTCGGAACCACCCGTTGCCGACAGCTGAATCTGACGCTGGGGTGCGGTAACCAGTACCTTATCCAGCGAATTTTCATCGGTTGTGTTTCGTCCTTCCAGCACATCCATAATAATAGTGGGAACTGGTGTAAACCAGGCGGTTGCAGGCCCTGTCACATCTTTACCAGCGTCCAGATTCTTATTTCGCATGCCATCATAAAAAAACTGAGCCTGTTGAAGCGAGTTCTTCATAATGGGCACTTTCGACACTTTCTGCCAGCCATAATACGTATCGAGTGTAATGGCTGCTTTGCCCGACTTTCCCCGTTTGGTGTTGATAATCACAACCCCGTTTGAGCCCCGAGATCCGTAGATTGCCGTTGCAGAAGCATCTTTCAGTATATCCAGAGTTTCGATATCATTCGGGTTTAAGGTCTGAATGTTATCGGTCGGAAAACCATCGACGACGTAGAGAGGACCAGCGCCCGCCGAGATACTACCGATTCCTCGTACCCGAATTTGCGGGGCAGCACCTGGCTCACCCGAAACAGCTTTCACCTGAACGCCCGCTACCCGACCCGCCAACCCCTGCTCAATACGGGTCACACCCAAATCCTTTACCTCTTTGCTGCTTATTACGCCAACGGAGCCCGTCAAATCTTTCTTTTTGACTGCTCCATAGCCCACAACGACGATCTCATCGAGGGTTTTATTATCTATTTTAAGCGTAACATCGACAACAGTGCGATTACCAATGGCCACTTCCAGAGGCAGGTAGCCTACAAAACTAAAGATGAGTATAGCCGACGTATTCGGTACATCCAGTTTATACTTACCGTCTGCGTCGCTGGTCGTTCCTTTTTGAGTGCCTTTTACCACAATGCTCACACCGGGTAAATTCTCGCCTTTTTCGTCTGTTACGGTCCCCTGTATCGTTGTCTCGGCCAGTGCAGGAACATGCATATCCAGCGAACTATAGGCCGGTAGCGTAGTTCGGTTAAGGGGTGCTGTCGACAGAATTCCCGTGGTCTCCGAAGCGTTTGGCAGAACTTGGTTGACCGTAGTTTGAGCCTTCCTGCTTTTCACAATCACATAAACGCCTTCTCTTATTTTTTTAAAGCGAAGATCATATGGATGAAGCACCTTCGTTAAATTCTCTTCCAGCGTCGCCGTTGTCTCAATAACGGATGCGTTCACCGGTTGATTGACGAGCCGATCCTCAAAAAGGATATCGACATGGTAACGGGCTTTGAACTGAATTAGAACCTCACGTAATGAAAGCGTTGTGGCAGCAGGTACGGTTTGGGTACCCGTTGTGGTCATTTTTGAGCTAGCCAGCAGTTGGGCGGGTGCCTGATAGCATACAAACAGAAAAAAGCTGTGTAGCAACGTTTTTCGAGTTACCCGTAAAAAGTATCTCATGATCTAACAGGGATTAAAGGGTAGGAATTAGTCTTTGAAAACGATTTTATTGTTTTGGCGCGTCAAGTTGATGTCGAATAGTTCAGTAATCATGTCCAGTACTTCATCAGCATTATGAGCCGGGAAGGAACCCGTTGCGGTACGATTGGCTAATTCTGGATCTTTTATCTCGACCTGAAAGCCGTAATTTTCCTGTAGAATGGCGGCAATTTCTTTTAGCGAGGTTCTGTCTAACGTAATCCGTTGGTGTTTCCAGGCAGACTGGATTTCGGGATTGGCGGTATGCGCCCTTGTTAGCTTACCCGAATTATCCATTGTCACTAAATCACCGGGCTTCATGATAATGGACGGTGATTTGGGTGTTTGACTCATTTGCAGCGCGACCTTACCTGTACGAAGCGTAATCTGAGATCGACGCTGGCGGGCAAAAACCGTAAACTGCGTGCCTAATACGGTTACCTGTAGTCCTTTGGGGGTAACCACGACAAAACGCTGATTAAGCGGAGAATGCTGTACCTGAAAATCAGCTTCGCCGGTTAGTTCAACGGTTCGCGTTCCATCGCCGAAACCAAAGCGGGGAAACCGTAGCGACGAATTGGCGTTTAGCGTTACCAGCGATCCATCGGTTAGTTTAACTTGTTGTGTCTGACCGTATCCAACCTGAATGGTTTTGTAAAAAATGACCCCTTTCAACCCAAATACGGAAGCTCCGATTAACGTAATCAGTACAATAGCCGCCACCATTTTATGATTATAATACGACCACCAGCCAGGATTACGGGATACCGCCAAAAACGGCTGACTTTCGGGAGCCTCCTGACTTACTCGTTCCTGCGTCCGGGCAAATGCATCCTGCCAGGATGCAGGTGCCTGCAAGTGAGCCAATTCCCATTCGTGCAACCACTGATAATATTGCTCATGATTATTCGGATTCTGTAGCCAGGCTTCAATCGCTTTTTTTTGAAGAGGTGAGATCTGACCAGCGAAATAGTCGAACAATAGATTTTTTACAATAATATCTTCCATATAAGTTATTCAGGTTGACTGTGGATGTGTATTTTACCCTTAATTAACGAGCCAGAAAAGTAGACCTACGGCGAGGACTGCCTTTCGGAGATCACTTAATGCACGAGCCATATGAGCCTCAACCGTTTTCAGAGCAAGGCCAAGTTCGGTGGCGATTTCGTGATTTTTCTTCCCTTCAAATCGGCTCAGCAGAAAGATGCGCTGGCACTGTGGCGGCAGATTATGAATGACCGACTCTATGCGCTGAAAGAGTTCATCATATTCTATCAGGAGTTGCGGACTTTCGGCACTGGGAACCTGTTCCGATAATTCAGGGGAAGTCATACTGCGCTCTTCTTTGAGCTCATGCCGGATATAGGAATAGGCACGGTTACGAACGGCTGCGTATAAGTAAGCTCTGTAAGTAATCTGGATGGAATTGAAGCTATTACTCTTCCAGAAATCGTGAAATACTTCGCAGACAATATCTTCCGCCTTCTCTTTGGTGTACACAAAGCGAAGCGCGTGACTAAACAAGGCTTGATAATAGATTCGAAATAGTGCCTCAAACCCTTTGTTTGTCGACTCGGTAAAAGCTACTCGAATCAGATGTTCGTTATCTACCACTATTGACTGTAGTTCATCGTGTCGTAGACTACTTCCTTTATGAAAAGAAGTTTCTGAAACAGAAAAGTGTTCGACTGGGCGCATTGGCTAAGGGTCAGAGAGTATTTACATGGGTGACTGATTTTATCCCATTTACCCTTAGTCGCCAGCAAAAAAAAGTAAAAATAAAACTTCGCGTAATTACATTTAATCCCTTTACATAAGCATAAAGTTTATGTTTTATAACGATTTACCCCTCCCTAGTTGCCCTAATAAAGGCAACTAGGGAGGGGTAAATCGGTCGTTTTTGTGGGAAAAAGTGTACGTTCTGTGATGGAGTAGCGACCAAATGTTTATGGAAGAAGTACTCATGTATGCAGATCATACCGTACGGCATGAGCATGCATTATATTATTTCCTGCCCCGTCAGGGGCTCAACAGCGCAGCGTCGGCAGGAAAAAAAGTACTCATTTTCTTTCGTGGTGTCAGTTTCTTAAAACTGACATGATAGGTTTCTTAAAACCTACTGGATATGCTGTCAACTTAACGAGGTTTCTCAAAACCTCGCTTGTCAGTTTCTTAAAACTGACATCACCATGGGCTTAATCTTACGACTATAGTGAGGACACAGGCTTAACTAATCAGCCCTACTCATAACTCATCTTAATGGATCGAATATCGCTTTTACCCTTATTTTCTCCCGAAATACTGACGCCAATACGAGGTGCCCGATCCCAACGGGGAAGAAAAAAGGCATTCAGTGGATCATCGGTGACGAGTTGGGGTTTACCGCCGTCCACTTCCCGGCTGAAGGTATAAAATTGTCCAGCAGCGGTATGTACCAGCAAGTTAACCGAGTGTGCATTTTCGGGTATTGTCTGAGTTTTCAGAACTGTGCGGGTGCCCTCTTTTACCTGCCAAAGCTCCAGCGATCCTTTCTGGACGCCCAAGCCAAGCCCATTGGCCGCGTCGCCATACAAACATATACTTTGGAGAACACCGGGTTGCGGATTGATGGCTGCCGAAAAGGTGTAGGTTCCTCGTTTGATAACCAGGCCGAGAAAACTTCCTATTGGGCCAGAAGTAGTATTAACCAGTTGCAAGCTACCTTCCTTAGTGCTGAAGGTTGGCTTAGGCAGGCTAACATCCCAAACCCAGGGAATTTCAGTCTTCGTGTCCTTAAAATTTAGCGTTAGGTTAGGCACTATCTTCTGGCTATCCCCCGATGGCGATTCGCTCAAAACGGGCATTTTGGTACCATAGCGAAAGGCGGGCCATTGGGTTTTATCATCCCAAACTAATTCACTTAGTACACCCTGCCGTCCCACAGACGTAAAATCGGTTCCATTGTACGCATGGTGCAGATAAAAATAGCGATTATCGGGCGTAGTGACCACCGTTCCATGACCGGGACATTTCCAGGTTTCGTTGCTAACCAACACCGGATTCCCAGCGTATTTTTCCCACGGGCCCTGGAGTTTTTCGGCCCGTGCCAGACCAACCTGGTAATTGCATCGGGGACCGCAACAGGCATTGCCCGAATAGGTCATGTAGTAATACCGACCCCGTTTAAAAATAGCCTGGCCCTCTGCTCCTCCGCTTTCCCAATTAGTACGGTCAGCGGTTAATAGCGTAAAGGCTTTGCCGGTAACTTTAAGACCATCAGCCGAGAGTTCGGCACCCAGTATCTCAATGTCCTTACCTTTGTCTAATCCGTAGGCTTTCCAGGTAATGTACAGTTTTCCAGCATCTTCCAGCACAAATGCATCAATGGCTTCGGAGGTCCATTCGATCAGCAAGCCATGGTCGGTGAAGCCCTTACGCAGATCACGGGTGCTGGCGACACCGATGTACGACCGTTTGTCTGATTTCCGACGGGCGGTATAATACACGAAATACGTACCATTTCGGTAGAAAAGCTCCGGCGCCCAGTAGCTGCCCATTGTCCACGCGGGCATCTCCTTAAAAACAGGGCCGACGTATGTCCAGTTGACCAAATCGGTCGATGTGTAGATTGGATACGGAGGGGCCCATTCCGACGAAGTTCCTGCGGCATAATACGTGCTTCCAACCCGAATAATCGAAGGGTCGGCAAAATCACCCGCAATGACCGGATTTCGGTACGTGGTACCTGTTTTCGGAGATTGAGCCGTCTGCGCCAGACATCTTGTAATGAGTAAAATAGCGGTAAGGCTACTAAAAATGAGTTTCCTCATGAGTTATTTATTTCTGAAAGGCTTCTGGGTACTGTAGCCTTTTTGACCGTGAAACCAATTGGCTGCCTGACCCGTCAGCCAAAGGTAATAGTCGGTAGGTAAATCAGCTTCGATCCCTACAAATTTTCCGTTGGCATTAAGTGGTAATTCGCCTTCTCTTTTGGTTTTGAAAATGGCCGTTCCTTCATCCACTTCATCAAACATTGCCACGTACAAACTTTGAGCTCCGGCCTGCTTTGCACCAGCCACTTGCTGCCATAGGAAATCACCTTTCAGACGTGGAATCTGATTATAAACGCCAAGATTATTTTTCAGATTCCCCCAGCTAAAACCTGGAAACACCAGCGGCACATACTCAACGTTATTCGTTTTGCACCAACTAATATCATCAACCAGCGTACTTCCCGAAACCGACGCGTAGGTTGTTGAATTATAACGCCCTACGGCCCAAGGCATTAAGATATCGGCACGTTTAATAATAGCATGAAGTAAGTCGGACTTTTCGGTATCCTTCGTCATTGTTCGCCAGTAGTACGGTACGCCGAGTAGAATTGAAATTTTGTTCGTCGGCCCTTTTAGCTGATTTACCAGCCCCTGGATGTCGGCAATGGTGTAGTTGCGGTTATCGTTAAACCCTACCCCCCAAATGGCCAGTAGTGGCTTACCATTGTGGCGCAGATAAGTCGGGTTTTCTTTATTGTCGAACAACGAAAAAAGTTGCTGCACCTCATTCCAGTCATTCACCAGCAATGCCATATCAGCTGATGTTGATCCACTAAGATCATACATGATACACAGTGCGCGCTTGTATTTTTTAGCTGCTTTTAGTGCGTTGACCAACACTTTATTAAAATGTCGCTTCCCTTTTTCTGACTTTATTTCCGACAGAAACCGCTGCATAAACACACCGTCGATACCATATTCCTTCATCCACCTGAAATGTAGATCAACACTGGTTTCATCATAAGGGCTATATACATACGCATTCTCGCCGTTGGTGTATTGAAAAGCCGTTTTGTACGTAGTAGGGTAGTCTTTAGTATCCGGCCAAAAATCGACGGAGGCAAACCCCGGCTCAAACTTACCCTGCTTCTGGTAATGGTGCCATCCTCGATCGGAGGCATCGCCCAGGGCAGTGAACCAACCTTGGTAGCCCGCCATAACTAACCCTTTATAGCTAGTATAAAGGCAGCCCGTTTCGTCGTATCTGGTTTCGGCAGTCTGGCTGTGACAGTTAAAAGCAAGTAGTAAGAATAACGGTATTACTACGTAATGAAGCCCTTTCATACCTTGTTGAGTTGACTAGTTATTGTGTGTTTCACCTGCATTTCGATGCCACCAGGAGGCAAGTACAGAACCGGTAATGTTCATCAACGGCCCGAAAATGGCTGGAGCCAGCCCAACGGTAGCCATTTTCCCCATCTCTTTGGCAATGCCGGATGCCAGTCCCCCATTCTGCATGCCTACTTCAATGGCTATGGTCCGGCAATCGCGTTCGCTCATCCCAAATAAGCGAGCCGACCAGTAACCCAGTAAATAACCACATAGATTATGAATCAATACCAGCCCAATTAGAATAGGGCCAATGGTTAGCAGACTGGTTCGGCCAGCGGCTGTAATGACAACAATGATGAACGCGATACCGAACATGGAAACGAGAGGCATGGCATCGTCGAGCCATTTGGCCTTCCCACTCAGGAATTTATTAAAGAGCAATCCAGCCCCAATAGGGAGAATAACCATTTTGATAATATCCCACATCATATGCAGCACGTCGATTTCTACGAAAGCACCTGCCAGAAGCTTCATTAACAAGGGTGTAACGAATGGCGAAATAGTGGTCGAAATGGCCGTTATCGTAATTGAAAGAGCAAGATTTGCCTTCGCCAGATAAGAGATCACATTCGATGCCATGCCGTTGGGCGAACAGCCAATAAGAATAATGCCCGCTGCGATTTCGGGCTGTAATCCGCTGATGCTGGCTAGCGTAAATCCCAGCATCGGCATAATCAGAAAGTGGCTGAAAACCCCAATGAATACGCCTTTAGGCATCTTTACGACGCCCACAAAATCCTCCGCACTCATGGACGTACCCATCCCGAACATAATAAGCTGAATCAGTGGGGTGATCAAACCCGACAGCTTAAAGCCATTCACATCAACAAAGTAGTCGGGGTAATATAAAGCAGTCGTTACAGAGGCAAAAATGATGACCGTATAGGAAAACCCCTTTAATTGCTCAAACCCTCTGAAGCCAATGGCTAACCCGATAAAAAAGGCAATAAAAAATGGCCCTGCCTGAGCCAGCGCACCCGTTAAAACCAGATATAAGGCAATAAAAAGACATACAGCCGCGAGGCTTATTAATAGCTTATAAGCATTCATAAAATCCGAACTTGTTGGATAAAGACCTGATGTCCAGGCTAATTTTGTGATGCCAGATTCTGCAATCTGGCATCACAATCAATTGAATTTCAGAATACGGTCTTACTTACGGTTTTAGAATCGTACCGTCACTCTTTCGAACGGTCCATCTGGATTTAGTACCGATGGGGTATTTAGCGGCCTCTTTTTCGTTGATATCGATCCCCAAACCAGGCGACTCACTCACCTGATAATACCCATTCTTGATGATTGGACAACCTGGAAACACTTCCTTCACTTTATCATTGAACATCTGCGACTCCTGAATACCGAAGTTCCAGACGGCAATGTCGATGCTATTGTTGGCCGCATGCCCAACGGGAGACGTATCGCCCGGTCCGTGCCAGGCGGTTCTGACGTTGAACCACTCGCCCAGGCGCGCCACTTTCATGGCTGGCGTGATTCCTCCGATCTGCGAAATATGGATGCGGATAAAATCGAAGAGGTGATTGGCCATTGGCTCTTTAAATTCGTTGATGTTATTGAACAACTCACCCATCGCAATCGGCACAGCCGTTGTCTGACGCAGTTGCTTGAACCAGTTCATATTCTCCGGTGAGAACGGATCTTCGATAAAGAAAGGCCGGTATTCTTCCAGTCCCTTAATCATATTGATCGCATCGATGGGTTCTGTCAGTTCGTGCATATCGTGCAGAAGCTGAACATCTTCCCCGCAGCGTTTCCGAACGACATCAAACATTTTAGGCACTCGTTTCAGGTAAGTTCGCTGATCCGAAAAATCATCCGTTTCCCGGCCAAAACCAGCCGCTTTAAAGTCGGGTTTAATCTCCGCCATAGCACCTACACCACCGTAGCCACCCTGCTGAATTCGAACATGCCGGAAGCCCATCTCCATAAACTGCTGCACCTTTTCAGCAATAGCCTCAGGCGTTGGGCCACTGGCGTGAGTGTATGTATCAACGGCGATCCGAGCTTTGCCACCCAGTAGTTGGTAGACCGGCATGTTCGCCCGTTTGCCTTTAATGTCCCATAAAGCCTGATCCAGTCCAGAGAGGGCATTATTCAGCACCGGCCCGTTGCGCCAGTACGAACTTACGTAAGCCGACTGCCACATATCCTCAATGTTATCGACATCCTTCCCGACGCAAAATTCATTGAGATAAATATTAATGGCTGGTATAACGACCATTGCACGCTGCGTAAAGGTGGCACAGCCCACCCCATACAAGCCGGGCTCAGAGGTTTCTACCTTTACAATCACCAGATTAGATCCGCCCGGTGCCGTTGTAATCGCCCGCACACTTTTGATCGTCACGGGAGCCATACCTACTGCATAGGCTGGCTTGGTATAGGTTTCTGCCCGCGCCTTTGGGCTATCGAAGAGACCGAAGATTCCGGCAGTAGAGCCCATCCCCAGCATTTTGAGGGCGTTCCGGCGACTAGTTTCTGATTGTGATTCTGGCTTGTTCATAAGGAGGTTATTTCAGGTAATATTGATAGGTAATCTGCCAGCTAAAACTCTTGCCGGGCGCGATATTCAGGTTGATATAAGGTTCTGGACATACGGTCGTAGACGAAGACCAGAAGACTAGTTTGCTGATCTCCCGGTCGCCGGTAACGTTTACACCGGCACCCGTTTTCGTGTTCGATACGTTTAGTTCGTAAGGAACTGACTTTCCTGCTGCCAGATCAGGGAAATACGCTTGTTCTTTTTTCTCCAGATCACGCAGGTAAATCAGCTGATTATCCTTAAACGTCAGCAAGTCGCCCATACCCCGGCCACCTTCTGGCGACAGCGTGCTAACCGGAAGCGTGACGGCATAACCTGGTCCCGTCGGTTGCTGATCGATTACGAAAAAGTTGTGATTATAGACCGTTGTTTCGATGGTTCGGGTTCCGGTATTTTTTAGTGTATGTGTAATGACCAGCTCCGGTTTTCCTTTGGTTAGTTTTAGGGTTTTCTGGTAGTCGTAGCCGTAATTAGCGTCGGTCAGTGTATGCACAAACTGAACCTGATCGGCCTTCTTCTTCACGCTCCAGCTCCCCGGATTGGCAATGGTATAGGGTCTAAATGAACTATAAGGCTTCTCATCCGGCTTTGTGATTGCCCCGATTCCGATCTTGACAAAGGACTCGCCCACTTTGGCGTCGGTAAACCCCAATGGCCCGAACTCTTCAACGGGTCCCATAATGGCGTCGTGAGTAGTAGGATTATACTTATCGAACCACTTGCCGTGATAGGTATGGCCTTTATAGTCCAGGGTTGATACCACGCCAGACCAGTCGAAGCGGGTGCCCCGGTAATAGCCGTTTTCGCCATCGGGCAGGTAAAGTTGAGCATGCACAAGACCATTCGTAATCTCCGCTCCCGGAGCTTCTAGAACAGGTTTCATACTAATGATTAAACTGGCTAAAACGCAGATGGTAAAGCAAGTGATCGTCGCTGTTTTTTTCATAGTTATTTTAGGGCAAAGGCAATGTAGTTTCCACCAATTTTCTGGCCCCGTCCACCGCCAGCAGCAATGACCACATATTGTTTTCCATCAATCTCGTATGTAATCGGTGTGGCAAAACCACCAGCAGGAAGCTGGTATTCCCAGACAACTTTGCCGGTCTTTTTATCGAAAGCCCGGATTCGTTCGTCTTTGGTACCCGCTATAAATACGAGTCCACCTGCAGTAGCCAGCGGTCCACCATAACTTTCGGTTCCCGTGATGGGGACACCCTTTTTGGTTAGTTCCGGGAATTCGCCCAGTGGTACGCGCCATAGATAGTTGCCGGTGTTTAGGTCGATGGCGTTTAGCGTGCCCCAGGGTGGTTTGATTCCAGGGTACCCCTCCTGATCGACAAAGGGTTGCCAGCTCTTGACCACATAATCTGGCACGTAGGGGAAGCCATTTTTAGGCGTTGGCGCATTCGATGAACTGCTGGCTACCTTCGCTGATCCAGCATCTGTATTGAGTAAGAAACTCACCAGTGCATCGCGTTCTTTTTCCGACAATTGCTGGAAGGAAGGCATCCGTCCACTACCCGTTTTTAGAATGGCCTTGATCTCATCGGCCGACCGCCGTTTTCCAATGTCAATCAGTGAAGGAAGTTCCTGCCCACTCCCCTTTCGGTCCTGTCCGTGACAAGCAGCACAATTATTGATATACAGCGTATTACCAGCCGTGAGGGGAGTATTTTTCTGACTCAGACTTGCCCGTTCTGCCATGATTAGCTCCCAGGGCTGGTGATTGGCGTTCTGATAGAGAATCCCATCTGGATCGACAGAGTTACCTCCCCACTCAGCCCCTCCACTGTAGCCAAAAAGTAGGGTGCCACTTGCATTTGGTGGTGTAAACTTATTGTCGGTGCGGATTTTCTGGAAACGCTCCTTTATGTACGCATGAGCTTCAGGCGAAATATCCGTAATATCGGCTTCGGTATAAACCTGGCGATTTAACGGGAGAGGCTTCAGTGGATATTTCTGAGTTGGCCAGGGGTGTTCGCCGGGCAAGCCAGTGGTTGGAACTTTGCGCTCTTCGACCGGAAACAACGAGGTTCCTTTCTCCCGATCCAGCACGTACACCAGTCCATCTTTCGTTGTCTGAACAAGAGCATCGACCAGTTTTCCGTTGTGTTTCAGCGTGATTAAGTTAGGCGGGCAGGGATGATCCCGGTCCCATAAATCATGGTGGATGGTCTGGTAATACCATTTCATTTTGCCGGTTTCGGCATCCAGGGCCATAATGCAATTGGCAAATAGATTGGTGCCTTTTCGATCACCCCCGTAGAAATCAGACGCCGGAGAGCCCGTGCCGAAATAGACAATTCCCCGTTTTTCATCCAGCGACATACCACTCCAGTTGTTCGTGGCGCCAATTTTCTTGTACGCGTCTGCTGGCCAGGTATCGTAACCAAGTTCGCCCGGTTGCGGAATGGTATGAAACACCCATTTTAGCTTGCCAGTCACCACGTCGAACGCCCGTATATGACCAGGAGCCGCATCTCCCCCTTCCGAAACACTTGAGCCAATGATAAACGTATTGTGGTACACAATGCCGGGCGATGTTGCATTGACGGATAGTTTGCTCACATCATGGTCCATATTCGTTTGCAACCCTTCGTGCAAATCAGCTTTTCCGTTGGTACCAAAGCTGGGGATTCCCTGCCCGTTTTGTGCATTCACTGCGTACAAACTAGACCCAACGGTATAGACTATACGCTTATCATTCCCATCTTCCCAATAAACAACTCCCCGATTTGAATTACGACGGTCGCTTTTCGAAGGTTCGAACCGCCAAAGTTCCTCGCCAGTCCCTGCCTTGATGGCGAATAGAATAAGCTCGGGCGTGGTGCCGTACAGGATGCCGTTTACAACAATGGGCTGGCATTGAATGGCCCGATCTCGCTTACGGCCGTTCGGATCGGGCTTTTCGGATGCGTCGTACATCCAGGCGACCTGTAAGTTCTTTACATTTCCCGCATTAATCTGGCTGAGTGGTGAGTAGCGATTATTCGCTTTATTCCCCCCATAATTCGGCCAATCCCGACCGGTGTCGGTGGTTGTGTTACGTTCCTGCATTCCAGACAGGAAGCAACCTCCCAGTAGCAATCCGATTGCGGTTACCTTACGCGTGGTTGTGGTAGAAAACGGTAAAAGAAACGTGGACATGAATTCAGGTTGTATTGATTGTCCAGCCCAATCGGCTAGTTTTTTTAAAGTATTCATTGGTACGCGAACCGTTTAGTGAATGCGCGACATCAGTACTAAAGCATCTTTATTGGTAGCATCTACCGTTAGCACTTTATGCAGGTATTTCGACGCGCCGTCTTTATTATCCATTCGAAAGTAAGCACGAGCGATCTGGTTCAAAATGAACACATTCGATGAATCCCGAGCGTATGCTTGTTGTAGATCAATGACTTGTTCGGCACTGGCTTTTACTGGACTAAGGTTGAATTGAGAGGTGTTGTTCTGAATCGCGTAATCCAGGTAAGGCATAGCCTCCACTGGTCGATCCTGCCGGAGATACAACACAAAAAGGTATCTCGCTTTATCAAACGAAGGTGCCAGCGCAAACGCTTTTTTAAAATAGAAAGCAGCATTCGCATTGTCGTTTAATTCGCCACTGAGCATGGCCGCTTTTTCGTAATAGGGCGCGTCTGTTGGATACTCCAGCGTTAAGGCTTCGGTTATTTTCTTTGCCTGTCGAAGGTCATGGATGCTGATGTGATAATCGTATGCTTTGCTCATCGCGTCGGACCAGGGAAGCTGCTTAAACGTCAGGTCATAGGCTAGTTTCTCTTCTACTGTTTTTACCGTAAATGGAGTTGCAGCCATTACCTCGCTGAACGGCCAGTTTCGTTTAAGATTAGTCACTTTATATAAGCCAGCCAATGAATCTACTTTCGTAATGGGCATAGCCTGAAGCAGTTGCGTAAGGCTCATTTCTGTTGGGGGTGGCACCGTAATAAGACGCTCTTTTTTCATTGCCTCATAGAAAGCATCCGACAATAAAGCATACCCTCTCAAATCGGGGTGAACGTGTTCCAGAATGAGTTCGTCGCCAATGATTCTATGCGCAGAATTGGCTTCAAAAACGGCCTTGGTGTCAACCAAATGGGCATTTTTATGAGTTCGGCATAACTGATTGATAATTGTATTTAATTCTGCTGGTGCTCGAAATCGCAACCCATCCAAGTCTCTGGCTTTGGAAAAATAGCGTTGCGCCTGCTTAAAATCGCCCTGCTGATACGCAAGTTGGCCCAGGTAATAATTGCATAGCGCATGGGCACTGTAGACCTGATTCGCTGCTTTTAAATAGCGATACGCTTCAGCCGTATTCTTACGATTGAGAGCGGCCAGGCCAAGAGCATAATTCGGCTTAAATCGGGGAAACTTAAGGCTGTCGACCGGAAAACTGACAAACGGTTTCAAGTCCTTTTCATTACTAACCAGATTACTGACAAAAACAGGGATGTCCCGTTTTGTCAGCAGCTCCAACGTCGCATCCATATTTGATCGGAACTGCTCAATACCACGCTTGTACAGTTCCGACTGGTACGGAATCTGTTGATCGGCCACCATCAACTTCATACGAGTGCCGCCCGAGCTTGCCTTGTTTGGCCCTACCAAGCTTTGGAGTTTTTCGTACGCGTTGGTCATCAATTGGACCATACGTAACTGCCGCAACCGAAGTATCAGGTTGACGAGTTGAGGATTACCGCCTATTTTTTCGGTAGAGCCAACCCCTAAAGCCCCGTAGTATTCATTATGACCCGTATAAATCAATACCGCATCGGGCTCATAATCGACGACTTCTTTAGCAAAACCGAACGTTGTGTACGAATTAACGGCTGTAAGGGCAATGTTGATAATCTCGAAATTACGATCAGGAAACGTATGTGTTAACCGATACTGGAGCCAACGATGAAAGGAGCCATTATGAAAATACGGGTAGCCTATCGTCGTCGATTCACCCAGTACGAAAATCCGGGTCGTGTTTTTGTCCTTTACCTTTTTAAATAATTCGACATTCCCGGTAGTTGCAATTTTCTGGTTCGTGAAATACCGTTTCGATGCGTTCGGATTCAGCACGAAAAACCGCTTATCGTCAGGGTATTCAACGAACAGGCTGACATCATATCCATAATTGAAAATCCGTAAAGCAATCTCAATAAAACAGAGTAGCAGAACCGAGATAAAAATACTGATCACCTTAAAGACTATAATCCGCCTTGGCGATTGGTTTTTAGGCTGATTATCGTCTTTTAGCTTGCTCATTGATAGATCGAGAATGCAATTTTTACCTTTCTATTTCAGTCTAAGACGTTGGTTTTGTCATTCCGACCTTAGGAGGAATCTCAAGCTTGACTTATGAGGAACTTTGAGATTCCTCCTATCGCCGGAATGACAAAAACTAATCAAATCACACTAATTCTAAATACCCTTAATACCCATCATTCTGTACCCAGGCTGGATTTCGGGCCATCTCATTCACGGGAATAGGTGCCAGGTATTTCTGGCTCACATTCGTATTGGCCGGAATTGGATTCTCTAACGGACTTCGGGATGCAATGACTTTCGGAAGCAGTTGCAGGCGGACAATGTCGAACCAGCGTACGCCAAACTCACCCGCAAATTCGTACGCTCGTTCATACACGACCGAATCCCGGAAAGCCTGTGCCGATAGGCCTGTTGTCAGATTGGGTAAACCCGCCCGCTTCCGTACCAGATTGATGGCGTTATAGCTGGCCGCAGTTGGTCCACTGGCCATAGCAGACGCTTCGGCATAGGCTAACAGCACAAGCGGGTACCGAATCACATCATACACCTTGTTGGTACTCGGATTGATGGCATTAATCGTCGTTTCGGTTTCAGAAACCCCATCGCCATTCAGACCAGCCCGGAATTTCTTGTAATACGGATGGCCCGCGTGCGTTTCGGGAGAATCCCAGGAAACCAGTTTAAACGTTTTACCATCTGGCTGGCGCAGCTTGATCGTCGTATAAAACGTGGCATCTGTCCGGCTACACTTGGGTGCGTTTTTATAGAAATTGATTTCGGGATAGTAATCATCCCAGCCACTTGACCCATTGGTAGCAATTTCGTCGAGCGGCACCGACGATGATCCGGCACTCCGCAAAGGCAGCCCACCACTCACATTATATTGGAAACCAAAAATAGACTCCGAGCTATTGTTGGTTGTAAAAACCGTGGCATAAGGCGTGTTTACGTCGTATTTGCCAGACTGCATAACTGAGTTAGCCTCGGCGGCCGCTAAGTCATAATTACTGGCCTGATTTAATGGCCAGCCGGTCATTGACAAATAAACATCGGCCAGTAAAGCTCTGGCAGCCATTTGGTTCGCTTTACCTGGCTGCCCCGGAAACGATACAGGCAAGAATTCCTTCGCTTTCTGTAAATCGTTGATAATAGCCGCGTATACTTTATCGACAGGATCTCTGGCCGGACGATCATTCACGTCAATCTGGGTCAGAATAATGGGCACTGGGCCAAAGGTTCTTACCAAATAATAATAACCCAGCGCTCGTAGGAAATATGCCTGACCAGCCGCCTGATTTTTCAGCACATCGGTCGAACTGACTTTGGCGTAGTTGGCAATTACGTTATTGGCCTGATAAATACCTTGCCAGGGCCCCTGCCACTGTGCTACCAGGCTACCGTTACCACTACCACCCGAGAGCCGGTCAAACAAGCGAAAATCCTCTTTATTCAGGCCAGGATCAGTTGTAAAATCATCGGACCCAAAATACGAGGTACTCCGGTTCGTGAAACCCCAGGCACCATCCCGAGCAAACTGAATATAAATAGCCGATACGGAAGCATCCAGATCAGCCTGGGTTTTGAAGTAGGTTCCCGGCGTCAAACTGCCTTTGGGGTCCTCGATTAGACTTTGACAGCCGCCCGTCAAAATCAGTACAACGAAAACAAGTATAAGTGAAAATTTAGTGTTCATGATTATGTTTCTTGATAGAATTCTACATCGTACAAACAGATCATTGCCTTACAAGCCCAGCCGTAATCCAACCGTATAGGTTCTTGGATTCGGAATAACGCCCATCTCCAGCCCCTGCGTAATGGCATTGGTGCCATTGGATACTTCCGGATCATAGCCGGGGTATTTGGTGATCGTGAACAGGTTCTGACCACTCACGTACACTTCCAGGCTACGAATCTTTGCCTTAGTCAACAGTTTGTCGGGTATCCGGTAGTTGAGCGACAGGTTTTTCAACTTGGTATAGCTACCGTCATACACGTATCGGCTGCTGTTGTTGAAATTCTTGCTGGTATTGCTGAACGCCGGATTATCCGTCTGGTTGCTGGAAGTCCAGATATTCAGAGCTTCGGTTGTGGTCGCGTTTCGCTGATCGCCTAAACCACCCCAGAGGTATGCCAGTGTCTGCGAGTAAATCTGGTTGCCATGCGTGCCCTGGAACATGAAGCTCAACGTAAAATTGCCATAGCTTACATCATTGATAAACCCGAATGAATACTTGGGCGTACCATTGCCAATGGGTACCCGGTCGGCTGCGGTATAGGCATGATCACCGTCGACGTCGACGTATTTTGCATCACCCGGTTTCATCCCAAACAAAGCGGCCTGATCAGCTTCGCTCGTTTTCCAGGTGCCCAGAAACTGGTAGCCGTAAAATTCACCCAACGGCCGGCCAACCCGCAGGATCGACGCACTGTTCAAAGCAGACCCAACTCCATTGACAATGACGTTGTCCAGGCCACCCAGATCAGTCACTTTATTCCGGTTAAAGGATATGTTGAAGTTGCTGGTCCAACGGACTTTACCAGTAGCAATCGGCGTACCGCTCAGCGAGAATTCGAGCCCTTTATTTTCGACACTACCGATGTTTCGCAGGTAATTTCCACCGCCTAAATAGAACGGTGCCTGATAGCTGTACAGGAGGTTCGAAATGTTTTTGTGATACGCATCCGCCGTGAACCGTAAACGACCATTTAAAAACGAGGCATCGAGACCTATGTCATATTGGGTTGTTGTTTCCCATTTCAGACTACTCGATACGGGTGAGCCGAGGGGTGTAGCAACGCTGGGCGTAGAGCCATCATAATAATAAGCGGGTTGGCTGCCTCCTGTAGTTACCTGAGCAATAGTGGCATAGGCGCCAACTGCCTGATTACCCGTCTGCCCATAGCTGGCCCGAAGTTTCAAATCAGAAAACAGTTTGGAGTTCTGAAAAAAGGATTCTTTCGATACGTTCCAACCGAGGGCAAGTGATGGAAATGTGCTGTACTTCTGGGTTAAGTGCGATGACCCATCAGTACGTACACTGGCCGTAAGGAGGTATTTGTCTTTATAGGCATAGTTCACGCGACCCATGTACGACTGCAAGGCATCGGCCGAATACCCGGACGACGTTTGCTGGGACGTTCCTAAACTTAAATTGTAATAGCCCAATGCATAGGTCGATAAACTGTTAGCCCGCGCCGTCACCGACATACCCTGTCCCTGCTGTTGCTCATACAGGGCAGTTACGGTCAGCGCGTGATCACCAAAATTCCCCTTGTAGGTCAGGAAGTTACTATTCTGAAAATTCCAGTTTCTAGAGGCATTTACCTGCGCGTACAAGACGCCATTGCCGGTTCCAGGACCAAACAATGTCTGGTTGAAGGGCGACGAAATCTGGTAGGTCGTGTTTGTCGTAAACGTAAGTCCATCCAGAATACGGTAAGTCAAAATACCCGTTCCGGCCAGGTTTGTGTTCCGACTTTCATCGAACTGACTGGTGGCACGCGCTACGGGGTTATACTGAATCGACGCATAGGGAGCTGTGAGGATAAACGCTCCAGTTGCTGGGTCGCGAACGGGCGACGTTGGGTCCCACTCCGTTGCCTGTGTAAATGGATCGGTCAGATCTCCCGAGTAGTTTGTGTTCCGGTTTTGTGGAATCACAGCCGCTACGTTAAACTTTACATTCAGGCGGTCATTGATCTTGGCGTCAATATTCGCCCGTAAGGTGGCGCGTTTGTAGTATTGATTCAGAATTAAGCCGGGTTGGTCAAGATAGTTCGCCGAAATCAGGTATTTGACATTGGCCGACCCACCCGACACATCGAGCTGGTAGTTCTGGATCAAGGGTTCCTGATGCAGTTCATTCTGCCAGTCGGTACCGCCATTTGCCTTTAGCGTTTGTAAACGATCATCCGAAAAAGCGGGGGGATTTCCGGTCGATGCAAACTGTGTATTGACCGTACGAGCAAAGTCGTAGGCATTCATCAGCGACAGTTTTTTAGGCACACTGGCCCGGCTAAACCAGGTACTGAAGTTTACTTTTGCTTTGCCCTCCTGACCCGACTTTGTGGTAATCAGTACCACACCATTCGACCCTCGAGAGCCGTAAATCGCTGTAGATGAGGCATCTTTCAGGATTTCCAGCGATTCAATATCGTTGGGATTGATCGACTCAATATTACCCCCAATAAACCCGTCGATAACATACAGCGGATCGTTGGAACCCGTAATGGAGTTGGACCCTCTGATTCGTACATTTAGCCCCCGCCCTGGCTGACCGCTGCTGCTGGCGACAACAACACCAGACGTGGTACCCTGCAAAGCCTGCTCCACCCGGACGAGTGGACGCTTAGCAATTTCCTTAGCCGATACTGTGCTGGTGGCGCCTGTTACATCACTTTTGCGCTGTTCGCCATACCCAACCACGACTACTTCCTGCAATCCCTTTTCGCTTACTCTCAACGTTACATTGAGCGTACTTTGGGAACCTACCGGAACTTCCTGGCTTTCGTAACCAACGAAACTAAAAACCAGTACAACTCCCCGCTCAGCGATATCAAGTTGAAACTGCCCCCTCGAATCGCTGGTGGTTCCTTTTTGTGTGCCTTTCACGACAATGCTTACGCCCGGCATGCCTTCTCCTTTTTCATCGGTAACCCTACCTATTATTGGCACGAGTGCAGGTTTGATAGTTTGTGCTCGATCAATCAGGATTTCCGATATTTTCTTCTCGAACTCCACCCTGGAATCAGCATTCAGACCAGTTCTCAATTCGGTTGTTGGTAAGCTGGGGTAGTTCGTTGTTTTATCCGATGCCGAGTCTTCTTTCTTTTTGATAACAATGGTTTTGCTAACAATAGAATAGCTTAATGGCTGATTTCTAAAGAGTTCGTTCAGTACAGTTTCCAGGCTGGCATTTTTCAGGTGCAGAGACACCTTGTTGCTTTTGGCCAGCAAATCTGTCTGTAGAAAGAACGAGTACCCGCTCTGTTTCTCAATCTTATCCAGAACTTTTTCGAGGGGTGTATTTCGTTCGTTAATCGAGATACGCTGACTATAGCCAGCCGCATACATATGCAGGCAGGTCGCCAGGATCAGGATACTAAGCAAGTTGAGTCGCATAACCCATTTTCGTTTCATTCCCGGACTGATATCGGCCAGGCGAGAATTGATAAGTTTACTAAGTTGTCCCCACCGCCTTGTTGAACAGAGCGGTAGGTATAAAGTAGAGGATTCCATACTTTTGTAAGGGTTTGGGATTTGATAAACGTGTCTACGCAATTGATTCGTTATTGTCTGCCTGTTTACAGGTAGGCGATCTCACCCATTAGGCCGGAAGTGCTCGCAACACATTCCGGCTTTTTTATGTGAGATAGCCTGCGGCCGATCTGAGCCTTGCCCAGTCTAGCCAATGTCGCTCATGATTTTACGGTGATTTTTCGTCCTTCTATTTTAAAGTTTACGCCACTTAATTGCAGAATTTGAAAAAACTGGGAAAGAGGAACATCGCGGGAAATCTTACCCCGAAACTTCGCATCGGATACACGGCCCTGAAAGGCGATCTCAACATCATACCAGCGGGCTATCTGACGCATAATGGTGGGCAAGTCAGTGTCTTTAAACTGAAATTGTCCATTCTTCCAGGCCACCGCTTCTTCCAGATCCACCTGAGCAACCAAATTGAGTTTAGGTTGAGTACCCAATGCTAGTTGCGCCTGCTCGCCGGGCTTAAGTACCAAGGCCGAAGCAGCTTCAGTTTTCGCGCTGTTGGCTAGCGCATAGGCCCGCGTTTTAATCACCTTTACCTTTCCTTCCAGGAGCGTAGTTTTTGTGCTGTTCTCATCAGAATAGCTATTGATATTAAAATGTGTGCCCAGCACTTCCACTATTTGCCCCGCCGACAGCACACGAAAAGGGACGCGTTCGTTAGCCTTGTTTTTAGCATGTGCGACTTCGAAATAAGCTTCACCCTTAAGCTCCACAGCCCGCTCCCGTCCCCGGAATTTTGTAGGGTATCTCAGTGACGATGCTGCATTTAACCAAACCTTACTCCCATCTGGTAATGCCACCCGAAATTTTCCGCCACGAGGTGTGGTAATGGTATTATAAATCGGAGATACCTCCTGATCCTCTGATGAACCAGCTGCTGATTGAGACAGATCGTACACTAGCTGTCCATCTGCGGTTTTTGTGATGATCATATCAGCCTGCTGGGCAATCTTGCCGTTCGTTGCGTCATCCAGATTGATTTGCGACGCATCGGCCAGGGTCAGGATAGCTTTATTGCTTCCGGGCGCAAAATCGGTAGGTTGTACGGTAACCTGAGGAGCAGGTTCTGGCTTATAAATCAGCTCATAAGCCGCTAATCCGGAAACAAGCAACAGCAGGGCAGCAACACCATAACGAGTCCAACGGTTTACTATATACGTAACAAAAGTAGGCTTAGTAAACCCCGTTTCAGTAGCTATCCGCTCCCAGGCTTCTGCTTTTCGGGAGGGTGCAAACTGGTCAAGTTCGCGATTGAGGGTTTCCTCCTGCGTTAATTTGCCAAATAGCGCCCGGTTGTGGTCACTTTGCGCGATCCAGTCCGTTAACTCGTCTTGCTCCTGACTGCTTAATTCACCTTTCAGGTATTTCGCAATCAGATCTCCCTGCCTGAAATAGCCACTATAGTCTTCCATAATGCTGCTTTACACTATAGAGACACCTGAGTCGGGAAATAGGATAAAGGGAGTATAAATTTTAATTAACTTTTTTTCGAGGCCAACAAAAAGAGACCAAAACCACATAAATAGGTTTTTTTGCAAAAAGCCGGCCACGGTTCTCGCTTGGCTTCGCCGAGTGAGGGCTATATTTTTAACGGCCTCTGGCCGGAGAATAGCCAGTTAGGTTAAAAACGGGCCAGAGGCCCTTAAACTAATAGTCCTCACTCGGCGAAGCCAAGCGAGAACAGAAAACGTTAAACGATCAAAATCACATAATATAGAACTGACGGTCAAACCACACGACCAATGGCCAGAGCGAATAGGAGCCCATATAATTCGGGCGAAAGAGTTAATCGGAGTAGTTCGAGTGCCCGGTGCTTTTGCTTCTTGACGGTATTGATTGACATGCCTAACTCATCGGCGATCTCCTGATTCTTCTTCCCTTCCAGATAACTCAGGATAGAAATCTGACGGTAATTTTCGGGAAGCGCTTCAATAGCCGAATGAATTTCGGCCATAACTTCGGAGGAAATGATAGCCTCCATAATCGTCAACTCTTCTTCTGGTTCCGAAGTCCCCTGCTGCTGCCAGTAGGCGTCGACCACTTTGCTATGCCGAATAATATTCAGGCTGGCATTACGAACTGTGGTGTATAAATAGTTTTTTACGGCACCCTTGTTTGCCAGGATAAACTCGCGCTCCTGCCAGTATTTTATAAAAGCATCCTGCGCAATATCCTGCGCCTGTGCCTGATCCCGAACGAGCTGTAGGGAAAAGTACACCAGACGATCATAGAATTCAGCAAACAGTGCGTCCAGCGCCAGAGGGTCTGGCTGTTCCACTGTTTTATTTTTTGTTGAATACATCTTCCTTATCACACTCATCGCAGGAAGTATTAATGTAAACGAATCGCTCGCAGTAAACGGATTTTTCTAAACTAACCAGGCACTAAGTAAAGCGAAGGGACTTAAAAAAATCTTAATAAATGCTTAATATGTAAGAAAACTATGGATTTTTTGGAAAATATAGAGAAAACCATCAGTCTATAATAGCCGAGAAGGATTGTTTGTAGTCTTCCCCATAAATGGTTTTAAAGTCCCGGGTGAACTTTTCGAACGCATTTTTTGCCAGCGTGTGTTTGCCCATCCATGCCAGTGCTTTGCATTTCAGAATAATGGCATCTTCGTTGACCGGGTCGTAATAGAAAATGAAATTCGTTAACTGAATCAGGAATTCAGGATCATCACCAATACGTAGTTTATCAGCGTATTGCAGGAATGTATTGATAATTTTATTGGAAATCTCCGCTTTAAAATCGTCTAACCAGGCATATTCTGTATTGAGCAAAAAGGAACCTTGCTTGGTCAGTTCTCCCAATTCAATGATCGTTTGTTTAGTAAGGGTTGACTTGTCGTTGATCAAGGCCATATACCGCTCATAATCAACATAAACCTGACTAAAATCAAACGTAATGTTCCAGTAGCCCGACTCTTTTGAAAGCGAACACCCGCCTACTTTATCCAGAAGGCTCCGTAGCTTGGTAATGTTTACCGATCGGTTATTACTCGCATCTCGACCCGATTTATCTGGCCAGAGAAGTTCATTGAGCTTTTCAGAAGGCACTCCTCGGTGTTTACCGATACTATTCAGAGCCAGTAGCAGAAACAGCTCTTTCAGGAGCGGAGTAAACGCTTTTGTCGTGTCACTACCGGTCTGATCAAACGCTTGAAAATTACCAAAAAAGAAGAAACTGGCTTTCGGTCCGGGAATAGGTACAAACTCAATTTGCTCAGTTTGTACAGGCGGATTACTGGCCATCGTTTCCTGATCAGCTTCCCGAAACTCATCCTTAGTCTGCACGTTGCGCCCACGACGCCGGAAATAGAACAGAGCCAATCCACCTGCCACGAGACCGGCTATTCCCCAAAACCAGTACACCCTCGTTGATTGCTTTTCTGGAGTAGCCTGCGATTCCAGCACATTAGGTGGAAAGGCAATTGAGTAGATTTTCACATCTGTACTGCCTTTCTGCTCATTTCGATAGAGTGTAACGGCCAGTAGTTGCTGGCTGGCAGCGCAGTAATAAAGGTCAGAAAAGGCATGCG
This sequence comes from Spirosoma arboris, assembly GCF_009754945.1. GTDB lineage: Bacteria > Bacteroidota > Bacteroidia > Cytophagales > Spirosomataceae > Spirosoma > Spirosoma arboris. Next base: position 186,919 of record NZ_WPIN01000001.1, on the reverse strand, counting down.
TATCGTGAAACTGATAGGGAATGGGCGTGCCAACTGATTCATAAGTCGGTTGCGTCAACGATCCACGAATCAGTTGCAGTTGCGATTTAAATTGCTGATTCGGGAAAATAAGGCCGTAATAAAGCCCCGATTTTGAGTCGATAATCAGCGAGTTCGCAAAGGCAAAATCGGTTTTTGGAAGGGGTAATTCGTACAGTTTTTTAAAGGTATTGTCGCTGACAGTATAGCGCAAAAAGTCATACGTGCTTTTGGGATTCAGCATTTGTTCGCCGGTGAGGCTACCATAGCCGCCAATTAAATAAGCCGTGTCAGCAGTAGGTGTTGTTCCTAATGCGGCTAAATAACGCGGAGTGTAGGCGCTCCCTTTTGCAGGAACGGTTTCCCACTTTCGGCTCCCAAAGTGGTACCGCTGAATGCTGTTTTTGTACGTCAACTGCCCGTATCCACCCAGAATATATAAGGCAGAGTCAACGCCCGAAATGAATTTATTGGCTTGCCAATACTCGGTAGCAATGGTGTATTTAGGAATCAGCGATTCGTTTCTCCAGCTTTTCGAAACAGAGTCATACGCAGCAATTGCCTTTTGATCTACATAAAAATTGTAAAGCCTGTTTGAGAAAGGATTAAATACAGACTGGTTACCAGGCAGAAAGCTGGGCGGAGGGCTCTTTTGTGCTCGAAATTCGCGTTCGTGTTTTTGAGCCGAATAGCTATAAACTCTGTCTGAACCAACAACATAAACGGTTTCGGTAGAAGGGTCAAATGCAGCACTGGCATTCCCGTTGATTGTAACTTGTTCGGCTACTTTCCAGGCCGTGTGGAGCGACTTAATCCAGACCGGGTTTTTAACGACTGCTGCCTGCCCCGTCACTTCATCTTTCGCTAGGGCGCCCTTCACTTCGTTTAACGGCCAGTAATACATTCGCTGACCATTTTCTGACACAACAATCTCCCGGAGGTTCATGGGCGGCAAATCTTTCGATTTAAACTCCCTGAATTCATTGCCCCCAAAAAATACCCTAAAGCAGCCCGATTCCGTAAAAGGCACGTTGTCTTTAATAACCAGCTTATTATTGGTATAGACCCGTAACGTACTCGTATTCAGATCCAGTTGTATCCGAAAGGTAGTCCAGCGATTAAATAACTGCGTGGAATCGAGCTTGATTATCGATTGGGAGAAGCGTTCTCCAATGATTATTTTAAAGCTGGTTGACTTTTGATCGTAAATCAGATCAAGGTTCTTCTTGTCGTCCTGAATGATTCGAAAAATGTAGCCAAAATACGTTCTGTAGTTTGGCACCAGCGATAAATCAAAGGCAATTTCAAGGTTTCCGTCAACGCATAACGGTTTCTCAGGCGTCAGATCTAAGGTCGTACGACGATCCTGTATATCCTCCTGACCTGTAAAGCGTAGCCCATACGATTGGGCCCTGAGGGTTGTCGAAGCCATCAGGAGCGTAGTTATCGAATACAAGCATAAGCGCAGTAACACTCGTGTCGTTTTTGAAGCCTCTAAGTTACCCAACATCCATCAGCAGACAAAACCCGTACTTTATCTACCCGTACTTACCTAATAGGCCTGAAGTAGAAAGAAAACAACAGGAAAGTTAATAAAATACAGGAACTGGCTATACTAATTAAGCATTTATTAAGCTTTTCTTAAGTGGCCTCGACGTATTTCGCGCCAGATTCTAAGACAATCATGCATTAATCTTCATTATAGGTTGGATTCCCCTAAAGCCCCACCAATTGTGTGCGGGCTTTTTTGTGGGCCAATGGTCACCTGGTCAACCATTTTTATAGTTCTTTCTACCGATTACAAAGTCAAATCAGCTCCCTATATAGTCTTATTATCAGCGCTTTCGGTGCGTAGTAACTTTCAGTAGTCGAAGATATCAAGGTCTACGGCATACTCTCTTTTTGTTTAGAAACGCATAAAGACTACGCAATTATGACCGCTCAAATTCCGCTCACTACTGACAAACCCGGCAAAGTACAACCCATTACACTGACGCAGTTTTTGAGTCAGTCAGCCCTACGCTTCGGCGACCGGCCAGCGCTTACATTTATGGGCTTTTCAATTACCTATATAGCCCTCACGGATCTGGTAAATCGCTTCGCTCAATCGCTCACTGACCTGGGCGTTCAGCACGGCGACCGGGTGGCTATTATGTTGCCCAACATGCCACAAACTGTAGTCGCCAACTATGCGATCCTCCGCATGGGCGCTGTAACCGTCATGGTGAATCCCCTCTATACGATCCCCGAGCTCACCTATCAATTGAACGATGCCGGGGTAGAAACGCTGATTGTACTGGATACCCTGGTCGACAAAGCTAAAGCCGTTTGGCCTCACACGCCTTTAAAGCGACTTATTGTCTGCCATAGTAACGACCTCATTCCCGTACCCAGCGAGTCATTGCCGGCTGGCGCTTATCGACCAGTCGAAACAGGTAACGCTGTGTTTAGCTACAGGGAGCTACAGGAATTTCATCCAATAGGGCAGCCCTTTGCTGATCAGAGTGAGTGGAACGGGCTCGCTACGCTGATGTATACAGGCGGCACTACCGGGCAAAGCAAAGGGGTCATTCTCACGCATGCTACCATGTCGAGCAATATTCAGTTAGTACGAGCCGATTGGAACGAAGTATGGCAAGACGGGCAGGAAAGGCTCGCGGCTATTTTTCCGATGTTTCATGTAGGCGGCTACATTGGTATGCAGCTCCTGAGTTTGAGCTACGGAGCCACACTGATCTTGATTCCTCGTCCAGAACCAGATACGCTCATGCGCTTGCTGGAAATTGATAAACCTACAGTTCTGGCGGCCGTTCCGACTATCTATGTTGGTCTATTGAACCATCCAAACTGGGCCAATCTGGATCTGTCATTTATCAAAATTATGGCCACGGCAGCGGCTCCGATGGCCGCGTCAATCTATCCATTATTGGTCGAAAAATGCCCCGAGGCACGGTTGGTAGAGGTTTGGGGAATGACTGAACTTTCTGGCTTTGCTACCTGCACACCCCTGGCAACCGAAAAAGTCAAACTGGGTTCGGTGGGTTTACCCTTGCCGGGTTGTGACGTCAAAATTGTTGATATAACTACCGGATTGACGGCTTTACCGGATGGTCAGGCAGGTGAAATTTGTTTTCGAGGACCTCAGGTCATGTTGGGTTACTGGAATAAAGCCGAAGCTACGGCCGATGTGGTTCGGGAAGGCTGGCTCTATTCTGGCGACATTGGCTATGTCGATGAGGATGGCTGGCTTTACATTGTGGATCGTAAGAAAGATCTGGTCATTGCGGGTGGTTATAATGTTTATCCTCGGGAAATCGACGACGTGCTGGTTAGTCATCCAGCTATACTGGAAGCCTGTTGCATAGGCGTACCAGACGCCTACCGGGGCGAAACCGTGAAGGCCTTTATTGTTTGCAAACCGTATAAATCCCTTGAGGCCGACGAAGTGATCACCTACTGCCGCGAACGGTTAGCTGCTTATAAGCTGCCCCGACAAATTGAATTTGTTACAGAAATTCCTAAAAGTGTGGTTGGTAAAATTCTGCGTCGGGAAGTGCGTCGACTAGCTATGCTGCAACCCGCATAATCACAAGGCTTTCCCAAAAATCCCTTTTCTGAAGTTCAATTAGCCACTTATAAACCTAAGTCTGCCACATACAGCTTTCCTGTTTTCAGGTGTGGTGACACTAGTAGTTTTGACTCATTAAGCAGAAAAACGAATTACTGGTCAACAGTTTACCTCAATAAACTTCCTCCCTTTGTATGAAAACGAATCGCATACTAACGACTGTAATCCTGGCAACGGTACTCTTAACTGCCTGCCAGAAAAGTAGTGACTCCACACCCGCTCCCGCACTAACAAAAGCTCAGATGCTGGTTGGCGGTCAGTGGAAAATCAAGGCTTTGACGGCCAGTCCTGCCATTAAAATTGGCGTACTCTCGGTCACCGATGTACTCTCACTTTATCCAAGCTGTATCACCGATAATTTCCAGACTTTTTCGGCAGATGGCGTGTATGTCTTCGATGAAGGCACAACGAAATGTGATAGCTCAGATCCGCAGCGCGAAACGGGAACCTGGAAATTAAGCGCCGACGAAACGCAGGTAATTCTGAATATGCCCAGTAATAGCCACGAGGTTTGGGAACTCCCTATGCTGACCAGCACCCAGGCTACAACTCGCTCGCAAATGGTTGTCTATGGTACAACCTATACCATAACGGCATCGTTGGAAAAGGTAAATTAAGGCTATAGGTGCCTATAATTACCTTCGGGAAATAATAGGTCAGATTCAGCCTTACGTTGTAGGACACTAACTGATTATGCAGATTGACCGTTGGCAGTCCTACTTTATGGTGAACTTCAAATTCTCTTCAGAATACCACTGTTAGTTTGCACCTATTATTCCCGTTTTAGGCGAACTATCTACGACATGACTACGCATTGACGCCAACAGTAGCTACCGGCTAATCGTGGGGATATAGTTGTTACTCACTTATCCATGATTTTATCCGGATTGCTTTTATTTGGCTGCGCCCTGTTGGCATTTTCACTCAGCGCCGTTTGTGGTGGTGGGGCTGGCCTTTTGTTATTACCCGTATTGGGCTCCCTATTGCCGGGAGCCCAGGTGCCAGCAGCCTTATCTATTGGCACCGTTTCCAGTTCCATTTCCCGAATTATCGCCTTCTGGTCCCGCATACGCTGGGATGTCGTGAGTTGGTTTGTGCCCCCTGCCCTACCTGCCGTATGGCTGGGAGCCAGGTTGTTGAGCTACATTAATCCCCTTTATCTGGAACTGTTAATGGGGTTATTTTTGATAGCCAACCTACCGTTGATTTTCCGTTCTACTAAAGAACTTGAAGAAACGAATCCCTTGCCAAAAGGATATTTAGCGCTAATTGGTCTGGCTGCGGGTTTTGTATCGGGTTTGACCGGTGCTGTTGGGTTACTTTTTAACCGATTCTACCTCCGTTACGGCATGACCAAAGAAGAAATTGTAGCCACCCGAGCGGCCAATGAAGTCATGCTTCACCTTGTCAAACTAGCCTTATACGCTTCGTTTGGCTTACTAACAGGTAAAGCCCTGACCTTAGGAGCGGTGATCGCCGTTGCCGCCATGCTTTCTTCATGGGGTATGAAATGGCTACTCCCGCGCCTGAGTGAAAGCCTGTTTCGCCGGGTAGGCTACACGGCTATGGTCGTTTCGGGACTGAGTTTATTTACCGAAGCCGCTGGTCAGGTGGTGACCAAAACGCCCGTTGAAATCAATTATTCACCCGTGGCCGATGGCCTGACAACACAGCTCCAATGGCGTAATAAACTGTTTTCGCTGGAGTTCGAATATGATGAAGGTTTTGAGTTCGAGCATAGCATTTCCCTCAGCGAATTACCTCCAGATAAGCAAGATCAGGTAAAGTTGCTTAGTCAGGGAGCCGAAAAAGTAATGCTGGAAGAAGTATTTGGTATCGATAAGCATTCGTACGAGGCCTATGTCTATCGAAAAGGGAAACTGGAAAAGTTTGATCTGTAGTTTTGATTACAACAAGTCGCCGGCTTCTACCGAGTTGCAAACCACTCAGTAGAAGCTGGACAGTGAATAGCCAACCGCAAAGGTTATCTGATCGTGTTGACAGTGTAGCTTCTTTACTTGCCCATCCAGGTTTTAAAATCGCTTACTTTTTCCCGGCTCACGATCGACTCTTTATCATAGGCGGGTTTAAGTGTCAGCGCAAGGCGGTTGCCAAAATAAGGCTGAATTTGCTCAACAGCGCCGTGCGTTAAAATGAGCCCCCGATTAACCCGGAAAAACTGAGCGGGGTCAAGAGAGTCGGCCAGTTCATCCAGCGTGTAATCGACCAGAAACTTTTGTCCTGTGCGGGTGCGGAAGAAACTGAACCGCTCATCGGTATAGAAGTACAGGATGTCACCTACTTCTACCGACAACAGTTTTTGCCCCTGCTTCACCAGAAAACGTTTGCGATGTACTTTATTGGCCATGCCATTGCCCACCTGTAGTTCGCGCAGCAGCTTTTCAATATTGAGCGACTGCATGGCCGACAGTGATTCAACAGATTCGCTGGCTGGTGTCAAATCGCGTAATTTCTTCAGGCTGCGCTGCAAATCCTCTTTCTGAATGGGTTTCAGCAGATAATCAATACTATTAACCTTAAAGGCCTGGAGCGCATACTCGTCGTACGAGGTCGTAAAAATAACGCGGCTCTTTACTTCTACCTGGTCAAATATCTCAAAACTCTGCCCATCGGCCAGTTCAATATCCATAAAAATCAGGTCGGGAGCGGGGTTCTCCTGAAGCCAGATCACCGAATCTTCGATGCTGCTCGTTACGCCCTGAATGATCAGTGTTGGATCTACTTCGGCTACTAATTTGCGCAGTTTGCGTACTGCTAATTCTTCATCTTCAACAATCAATACGTTCATGTAGGTATCTGGTTTAAAAGGGGTAAGAGAAGGGTAAAATGAGTGCTGCTTTCCTCAATGAAAATATCATTGGCAAACGTGGGCGAGGAGCCAGAACGATGCTGTGCCAGCAGGCGGTATTTAGCTTTTATATTACTCAGGCCCGCCTTATTGCTCAACACAGGTTTGCGGTCTGAGCGGATAATCTTACGCTGTAGGTTATTCCGTACCAACAAATAGCCCCCAGGCGCAGATTTGATTTCAATTAGCAGCGGCTTGTTGGCATGGATAACATTGTGCTTCACCGCATTCTCGACCAGCATTTGTAAGGTAAGGGGCGGAAGCTGGCTTGTTTTATCCATTTCGTTCACCGCAACCTCTAAGTCAATACCGGCACCATAGCGGGTTTTGAGCAGATGAAAATAGGATTTAATAAATTCAAGCTCGGTAGCCAGGGTCGTCAACTCGCCATCATGATCGGCCGGGCCACGATTTGTCTGGAGCAGGTATCGATACACGTTGGCCATCTCATGAACAAACTTCTCGGCTTGCTGTGGCTCATCATCAATCAGCGAAGAGAGTGAGTTGAGTGTATTAAATAGGAAATGAGGGTTCACCTGATTTTTAAGACTTTCGTACTGGCTTTGCAGATTCGCTTTTTTAAGCTGTTCTTTCTCAAGCATGTTCTCTCGCCATTTGGTTAATGAATAGAGACTCTCGAAAACGCCCACCGATATACTATTTGCTATTACGTTAGCCACTAAAATGCGACCCAGCAGGCCGGGATGCGGGTTATAACCGAACCAGTGAAAATGCGTATACCCCCAGAGAGTGCCCAGGACAAACATAGGTGTGACCACCATAAACACACAGCCCAGCAGTACCAACCGTTTACTACTCTGATGCAGGCTAGGATAGCGAGCCGTAACGCGCTGAGTCAGCCTATCGAGCAGCAACTGACATCCTACAGCCACGCTTGTATTCAGCGTAGTTGCCCCCAGAAAGGTGTACCAGTTGCTCAGGTAACCCGGCCCTAGCAGCAGGTAAGTCATCATGGGTATAAACCACGGCAGTATGACCAGCAATTGCCAGCGAAACTGTTTCGTGAGTCGAAACCCAGGCTGAGGAAGAGATATAGTAAACGGCATCATTTGGTCACGACAGTACCTTCTGCCAGAAGCGGAAGTGTTATAGTAAAACAACCATCGTCATCAACTGTTGCTACCATTGGCACAGCCAAAGTTTTGTACCTGGCCAGTAGCGTGGCGAGTTCATCACTTGCCTCGTTGCCGCCCGCAGGACGAAACTGACGCTTAAACTTTACCAGCAAAACGCCAGTGGGCGTAGTGCTAATGCCAATAGGGAGCGGTTGTTGCGCATCGACAACATTATGCCGGATAGCATAATCAAGAATCAGCTGTAACGATAATGGCAGCAAATTAGCTGACCGCAGGCTAGGCTCTATCTCGATTTGCAGTGAAATGGCGGATTGATAGCGTGTATTGAGCAAATAGATGTAGGAGTTGACAAAGGCTATTTCGGCATCTAACGTCGTAAGTGACTGACTCGTTGTACCCAATAGATAGCGATACACCTTTGACAGGTGATTGACGAAGACGCCAGCCTGTTGGCGATCCTGACCAATAAGCGCAGGCAGGGTGGTGAGTGAATTAAACAGAAAATCGGGATTGATTTGCTGCTTCAGATCGTCGAAATCCTGCTGTAGGGCAGCCCGTTTCAGCTGTTCTTTTTCGGTCTGGTTTTCCTGCCAGCGGCCGTACGTATACTGAATACCCAGCACCAGACAGAGCAACACATCGAACAAGACCCCCAGCAGCACAACTGCCCGCACCGTAGTCCAGGTAAAGGGTCGCTCAAAAATCGGGAATAAGCTGTATGCCCAGACATCAAATACCGCCAGACCGACAGTGAGTGTCGTAACGGCCAGTAAGGTAACCAGGTTACGTTGCCGAACCTGTCGTACATCGGGGTATTGCTGAATAATAAGTTTGACTACTGCTGTCAGCACCACCAGCGAGAACACGTACAGGACAAACACCAGCAACGTTCCCCAACCGAACACAGCTGCATTAGTGAAATAACGTTCACGTAAAAAAAAGTAGTTACCTGCCGGAAACAGAATGGGCATCATCAAAATGTGATACCAAAGTTCAGAGCGGGTAAACAGCGGTCTGGGAAAATGGGCTCTCATTAAAAACGCGGGCATCGTTGATCAGCTTGGTGACCAGTACTAAAAGTAGTTGCCCCCCAGCCATTTACCGTGCCAGAACGACACAGATTGTCAGTTTAGCTGTATGAATTGAGAAAAACCCTGCATGAATTGTAAATGCTGATGGGCAACAAAAACGGGCTTGATTCTAAGAAAGAATCAAGCCCGTATCAGAAATTTTTAGTGTCAGTTAGCCCTATAGTTTCTATTCATGCCCCCACCACTGCTGAGAACGGACCGCAGGTCGTTTAGGCTGGGGCGCCTTTCGCGTTCTTAACTTTTTAAGCAAGCGTTTCATACACTTAGAGCGTTTTCCAGGTTACCGTTGCTGACTGCCCATCTTTGTCGAGTGGCATTTTTATTTTCAGGTGCTTTGCCGACGATTCCAGAATGCGCCATTGAGAAACGCTCTTCGTTGATCCGTTAACAAGGCTGAGCATATTCGTGCCCTCATCGTACGACCAGTTGCTTAGCTTGGGCGAGGTAAAACCCTGTTTACCATCGCACTGGAGTTCGCCCGTTTCGACCGACATGGTGCCATTGGACTCAAACGTTACCGTGTTGTCCAAATCGCAGGGGTTCAAGAACTGGGTCAATTCAGTCTCAAGCTTGCCATCGCCATCAAAGTCGATAGCCTTATCGAGGGTGAAATCAGCCATTTGCCATTGTACACCTACAACTGAGGAGGTAAATCCATCTTTAGTGGTCGTAGTTGAGGCAATGCCGTTGCTGGCTTTAGGCCCCGCAGCAGTTAATACAAACAGGCCAGAGAGGGCTGCACAAATTGTGAAAGTTGATAAACGGTTCATTGTAGTTGTTGTTAATTGTGTTTGACGATACAAAGATGTTGGATGGGCTAGCCGCCATCAACGACCAATGAATTGGAGTGGCAGGAGTGGCGTATCAACCGTATAAAAAGGGGGTTGATTTGTTCAGTATCTAGCAAGGCACAACCTTAGAATGTAATTTTCATCAGTGCGTTATCCCCTAAGCTGGTTAGGTAAGCCGTATGATTATCAACTATTTTAATATCAGTCGGCAAGTTCAGACTGCTTAGCAGTATGTCGCTACTACTCCCCTTGGCCCGTAGTAATCGTCCCGTATTTTTGGTGAATCCTGTTGGTCCAAATACGGCATGCTCCAGCACTAAATAGTTGCCATTTCCATCATTCTCAATATCGACCAGGCTGTTAAATGTCTGCTGAAAAACCGTCAGCTTACCCGATAAGTCCATACGGTAAATGAGGGACTTTCCAGCCGGAAAAGGAAAACCTAACAACGTACTGATCGCAAACTGTTTACCATCGTAAGTAATCCCCGTTGGTACAGACTCGATAACCGGTGGGCCTGGAGGAGGGCCGCTGGGATTGGGGTTAATAATTCCCGGCACGTCAGTGACCACACTTAATTGTCCGGCTGGCGAACGGCGGATAATCGCGTTGGCGGCTGCATCGGCGAAGTAAAGTGCACCGTCGGGACCAAGCGTCATATTATATAAGTGCGATTCGCCGGTGTCGTTTGTAAACGTATAATTAACGACAAACTGCTGAATATTCTCGGGCGTCAGGCTGGAAGCCGGAATGGGCGCATCGCCGGTTTTATACGATGCCAGATTGAGTTGATAAAGCCCTTTCGCATTCAAAATGTAAAGAATGCCGCCAGTTGCCAGGAGGTGATCTGTTGCATCAAGCTCGTTATCAGGGCGTTTGAAAGAGTAAAGCCCCGTAATCACTGGATGCACTTGTCCATTGGGGGTGATTTCAGAGACACGGCCGTCGTTTTGGCCAGTGCCTTGCTCGGTGACAAACACCCGGCCACTGGCATCGGTCTCAACACCAATTGGTGCTACTAAACCCGTGGCTAATGTAGTGATAGTCGGTGTTGTTGGTGTTGTTGGGATTCGGTGGTCCTGGCAACCGGTGGCTAGTAGTACTGCCAGTGCGAGGCTTGAACTAGAGAATTTACGAAACATAGTACGCGTTGTTTTAAAAAGAGTGAAACGAATAAATTAGATGAATTGAAACTGCGGTTTCTAATGCTAAGCGGATAAGGTAAAGGCTTGACCGAACCCGGCTTGTGTTATTATTTATGAAGTCAAAACTGGTTGGATCAGGCCCCGAAATCAATGGCAGCTGGGATGAACTGTCAAAAACAACGCATGAATTGCGTCATGGGGTGTTTCAGGCATCGACCTATCAAGTAGCTACTTGCGGCTAGGGCGTTGGCTACTTGATCCAGCCACTACAGCTCCCTTTATTGTCAATTCAGTCAATAGAAGTGGCATTTCAGACAGGTTGCCCCTGAATACGACGAGGTAAGCGCTCAATTTTGATGCAGTAAACACAAAAACTAATTGCATCATGAAAACTGCTACAGCACTATTTGCGCTATCACTTCTCCCTCTAAGTTTGTTAGCCCAAACCAAACCAGCCGCTAGAAAACCAGCTACGGCAACCCATTCTGCCACTAACCGAGTGGCTAAAGCACCCGTAAAAAAACCGGCAACAGTGCCACAATACACCGCACCACAGCCAACAAATACGGTTAACACGGCTGCCCCTGCTGCTCAACCACAACCGACTACAGCCTACGTAGCTCCGGCTGCACAGCCTGCGGTGATCAGTCATCAGGCCCCGGCTCCTCAACGAGTTCCTGCAAAGGCCAGTCAGAGCCATTTTCGGATTGGCTTCCGCGTAGGCGGCAATTCATCGACAATTGGTGGTGTCGATTTGTCGGCGGTGGGCGAAGGTGTTAAGCTTGCCCGCGTTACGGGCTTTCATGGCGGAGTGATTTTCAATATCGGCGGACCATCTTTTTCGGTACAGCCTGAAATTCTTTTTACGCAATATGGCGTTCGCCTGGCGTCTGGCTCCGATTATTTACAGCTAAAATACAATACTGTGGAAGTCCCCGTGCTACTCAAAGCCAGCTTTGGCCAGCCTAACCTTCGCTTCTTTATCAATGCCGGTCCAGTGGCAGCTTATACGCTAAGTGGTGTAGTTTCTGTTCAACAGGGAGGCCAGTCTGATTCACAAAAAATGGACATGACAAACGATGGTCGGTTGTCGTTCGGTGCGTCGGGTGGAGCTGGCGTATCGCTTCAAGCTGGCCCCGGTGCCTTTCAGGTAGAAGCCCGTTACTCATATTTATTCTCGAGCAACGACGATGGAGCAAAGCTTACTCCTCAAAATGCGATGCTGTCAATAGGCTATCTGATTCCCCTGGGTGGTCGTTAATGGCAACGGTCATGAGCGGATTCAGAGTTTTTGCAAAATAGCTTTTATGATTCTATAGTTTCTGTTGATTCTGATTGTTAATCAGTAGAATCAACAGAAGCTATAGAATCTATTTTTTTGATGCGTTAGTATGAATAATTTCATGCTACTTAATTTCCCTAATCGTCCTTCAATCTCTGTTTAGTATGCCCGTTATTTCGCCTTCGACTACCTTTCCTCTGGCTGGTTATCAGCGACTCTGTTTCTTAAAAAACCTGATTAATCATCCGCAGATACGTGTGGGTGATTATACGTATTACGATGATTTCGAGTCAGTTGAGAATTTTCATAAAAATGTTCGGTACCTGTTTGACTTTACGGGCGACCAGCTCATCATTGGGAAGTTTTGCATGATTGCCTCCGGGGTTGAATTCATCATGAATGGAGCCAATCATCTGGTTCAGGCGGTTAGTTCATACCCGTTTGCCATTTTTGGTGGAGACTGGAGTGATGCTATGGCAGGAAAATCGTATCCCAGCAAAGGCAATACTGTCATTGGGAATGATGTCTGGCTTGGCTATAGAGCCAGTATTTTGCCCGGTATCATAATTGGACACGGGTCCATCATCGGTTCGTATTCCGTAGTGACCCGCGATATTCCGCCTTATAGTATTGTTGGCGGTAATCCGGCCAGGGTCATCCGGCCCAGATTTGACGAATCGACAATCGCTCAACTTTTAAACGTGGCCTGGTGGGATTGGCCCATTGAAAAGATTACTCGTTTCGCTTCACGTTTAACCGGAAACGTAGCTGAATTTCTGTTAGAAGTGAGTCTGGATGAGGGATAGTTTTTATTAGGTAAGCAAGGGCAGCAGGACTGTAAAATGCCCATTATTTTCCTGAATGCTTATTCCGTTTGGCGTTAACATCTGGTATTTTGCCGAAATGTTGGACAACCCAATGCCGTTGCTGATAACCACCACATTTTTACGCTGAAGGTTGTTTCGTACACGTAGCTGCCCCGTTTGAGTCGTATCGATTTCAATCAGCAAAGGACGGCCAGCCATGACTATATTATGCTTAACCGCATTTTCAACCAGTAACTGAAGTGTTAACGGCGGTAGCAAATGGTTCATATATTGCTCCGATACCGTAACCTGCACACAGATCCCGGTACCATAGCGCGTCTGCAATAGGTGTGCATACGATTCAATGAAGGATAATTCTGTACTCAGCAAAACCAGTTCCCGCTCGTTCGACTGAAGTAAATAACGGTACATTTTCGACAGCTCATCAACAAACTGAATCGCCTGCCCAGGTGATTCGTCAATCAGGGCCGAAAGCGAGTTTAATGAATTGAACAAAAAATGCGGGTTAACCTGATTCTTCAGCGAATGGAAACGGGTTTGCCATTGAATTTTTGTCATTTCGTCTTTTTCCCGCTGGATAGTCTGCCATTGACTGAACACATACCAACCTTCGTAAATACCGAAATAGACCCCATGATAAAATAGTTGGATACCCATTGAAGCCAGATAGTCTACTGTACCAAGCCATATAGCTGACCGCGATCCCAGCAGAAAATGTAGGCTAAATCGAAGAAAAACGGCTGCGTTTACGGAAAAAGGAATTAGCAGTAACCACATCAATAGACGATGCTTCGTACGTGCCAATCCAGGAAATCGGGTTTGAAATTGCTGAATGAACCAGCGATTCAACTGCCAGAATAGCCAGCCCGCTCCCAGCCCCACCAGCGCCGATTGAATGAGGTCGGGCGGTGCGGCTGTCACCCAGAAAGAAGGTCGAAAAAATAAATTACCGAAAAAAAAGAGCCCAACAGGGCCAAGCCAGCGTAAGCGGGAGTCATTAATTGGTTTCATGACAAGCCCCCAGAAAAAACCGTAAAATACACCCGTAGTGTCCGGCCTATGTAGCGATATGGTTTAGGGTACATACTCGTCTTTGAGATAGATTAGGTCTTCGGAATAGATTAGGAAACTTATCAATACTTTTTACAAATATGAGTTGGCTTTGGCAGGAATAAACAGAAGAAAATGGTTGAATTGGAAAAATTGGCGGATCAACTGTTCAATTGCTCTTCCCTAGTGTTTTAACAAATTGCTTAGTTCGTAACACCTTCCTATAGTTTTCGATAAGTATACTAAACAACTTGGATAAACCAAAGTCTTCTGCTAATTTGCTTTCCTGGAATTCATGTTTATCCGAACCCGTTGAAATCGTCTATCGACACCAGATTACGTTTAATCGGACCGCCCATTCTATTTGTCTGTGGGACTCTCTTCTTTCGATTAAATACCCTTGTCGTTTTTGATTATACCGATTTATACCGCTATGATCTAGTGGGGCTGCTAGCTGGTTATGTAAACTGGCATGTGGCTCGCTGGGTCTTACTGAGTCTCCAAAAGCGCTATCCAGGAATTGATCGTACCCGTGTTCGATTAGTCATCTACGGCCTGGCGTTACCACTGCTGGTATTAAACGGCACGCTACTGCGAACGCAGCCACTTTATTGGTTAGGGTTAGACCCGTCTCCCGAAGCTCCCTTTCAGCAATATGTACTAACCGCTGGTATTCAGCTATTTCATCACTGTATTTACCTCGGCGTGTATGAAAGTATTTATTTATTTGGGCAGTGGCAGCTGCTTTATACGGAGAAAGAGCGTTTGTTAAAGGCCGAATGGCAGGCGCGTTTTGATGCCATGAAAAGTCAGGTTAATCCGCACTTCCTGTTTAATGCCCTGAACTCCCTTTCGGCGCTAATCGACGAGTCACCTGTTCAGGCCGGGCGATTTGTGGATGAACTAGCGCAGGTGTACCGCTATCTTTTACAGGCCAACGATCGGGAACTCATCACATTAGACTCGGAGCTTCGCTTCATTCAGTCATACACGCACCTGCTTCAAACACGGCATGGCAGCGGCATAACTGTACATATCGATGTCGATGATCAATATCGGCACTATTCACTGCCTCCCCTGACGTTACAATTACTGATGGAAAACGCAGTAAAACACAACACCACAACAGCTAGGCAACCATTGACGGTGGAAATCCGAACGACTGAAAACGGTCGACTTCAAGTTTGCAATAATATTCAGCGTAAGAAGAGTCTTGTGCTGAGCAATGGTGTGGGGCTTCGTAACATCGCGGCTAAGTACCAGTTGCTCACTCAGGCAACCATTGGTATCGATGAAAATAACAACTCCTTTACTGTAACACTCCCGCTCCTGGGAGTAGCAGATTGATTGCCGTTATTTCCCCCGTTCTCGCTTGGCTTCGCCGAGTGAGGGCTATTACTTCAAGGGCCTCTGGCCCGTTTTTGGCTTATTACTCCGGCCAGAGGCCGTTAAAAAAATAACCCTCACTCGGCGAAGCCAAGCGAGAACGGAGGGAACGACATTGGTAGATAATGTGATTTGAGAGCCTAGTTAGCGTGCTGTCAGGTACGCAACCTTTATCTAGGGTCGCGCACCTAGGGCACGGAGTAGCAGATTGATTGACGTTATTTCGTTCCATCCCGAGTGCCATTCCAAACCTGGTGGTTAATACTCAGAATAACTCCCTTCTTTTCCAGCAAACTCTTTAGCTCGTTATAATTCACGGCTTGCACCGCTTTCTTCTGTTTCACCGCCAGCGCAGCCGCAATGCCCGCACTATTACCCAATTGCATCCAGGTTGATTCGACCCGTAGGGAGCAAAACCCAACGTGTGAAGCGGATACACATACCGGCACGAGCAAGTTCGTACATTCACTGCCTTTGGGCGTAATAGCCCGGTAAGACACTTCATAAGGCTGGGTAATCGGCTCCCAGATACGCCCTTCATTCACAAACTGCGTCTTCGAAACGGCAACTCTCTGAACATGATGGCTATCAATCCAATGAGAGGCTAAACAAATGGCATCGGGCTTCGTGCGTTCCTCCAGAATGTCTTTTTGCGTTTGTACATAAGCGCCAATCATACGCCGGGCTTCGCGTACGTAGAGGTAGTAAGGAAAATTTTCATTATCTGTAAACTCATCGGCGCTCAAGCCATAACTCGCCGTTTCTATCCGTAAGGCTTCGGGCACAGCTGGATCATTAGCCAGATAATACATCAGTCCGAGTGTCCAGGCTTTATGATCCTGATAGATAGCGTCCCGTCGGGCGTAATCTGCTTCTGGGTAATCGACGTTACCGCCAAAATGGCCCAATGAAATAACCGCTTTTTGTTTGTTATTCGTCTCAAACTTTCCCTTCGGATACGTCCAGGAATACAGATCAATAATATCCTTTAATTGCGTTTCAGGGTGGTTTTTCAGCAAACGGGTCAATAAGATATACCGCTCAGGCTTATAAGCTGCTGGCTTTGGAAAAGGACGCCGATTCGCATTGGTCGACATCATCAATCGGAAATTGTAATTCATAACCCGATCGCTGGCCTTCCCCTCCGTCAACGTAGTCCGTTCCACAAAACCCGGCAGTAACTTTCCCGAATCGTCGTAAGGAGCAGCTTCGATGGGCGTGTCAATAAAGCGTACTCCCGCCAGAGACTCTCCGTACTGTTCGCGACTCTCCCGGCCATGTGTATGAGATACCTTAGCGCGAGCCATCAAGTCTCCTTCATAGGTAGCATCAATGAAAACTTTTCCGGCGACGTTCGTTCCGTTTGTCAGACTGATGGACTGGATTGCGGTGCCCTTTTTCGTAACTGACTTGACAAAAGCTTCGTAAACGACCTTCACCTTAGCTTCCTGCACTAAATCATTGAAGACTTTTTCGGCTACGTGCGACTCGAAGTAAAACGTAGGACCGTTTTTGCCGTACGCTTTACCCAGTCGTTCATAAAATTCCAGCGGTAATCCAGAATACGTTTCCTCAATCATGTGTTCGGATTCAGATGTACCAATTCCACTGGTGTTGAGCCCACCCAGATGTTTCGTGGGCTCAATAAGTAATACTCTTGCTCCCTCGCGGGCAGCAGCGACAGCCGCTACAACACCTCCGGGCGTTCCTCCATATACGACTACGTCGTAGGTTCCTGTTTGACTAGGTATTACTAGCTGAAAAGAACTGCAGCAGATCAGCAGCAGACAAAAAAAGAAAGTCGATTTCATCGTATGGTTTAAGGTTAATATTCTACTTTCTAGTCCCTCTCCCATAATGGGAGAGGGACGGTCCGACGCTTCGGTTGGGGTGAGGGGGAATTAGACAACTTTGCATTTTCCCTCACCCCCGGCCCCTCTCCCATAACGGGAGAGGGGAGCAAAGACCGCAAAACGTCGAATTAAAAGCCTGGATTTTGAGTAAGAGCCGGATTAGCGTCTCGTTCAAAGGTAGGTATGGGGAAAAGCAGGTATTTCTCTGAAGCCGTATAACCCTGTTTTTGAGCGGCTTCCAATAATTTTCCTGTACGAAGTAAGTCCCAGCGACGATGGCCTTCCCCGGCCAGTTCCCAGCTTCGTTCCTGTAGTAGTGCGTCGCGAAACTGAGCCTGGGTCAGTCCGGCCAGGTCCTGCGGACCTGTGGTGTTTACGCCTTTTCTGGCCCGTGCCCGTATCTGATTAATAGCTGCATAAGCGTCTGCGCCAGGGCCGGCCACTTCATTGAGTGCCTCAGCATACATCAGTAAAACATCGGCGTAGCGAATCACTAAGAAATTATTCCGGGCAGCCCCGGCACCACAGGCATTCGGGTCCCAGTATTTATCCAGATGAGGTCCCGTGCGGGACATAACGACCGTGCCATTGGCAAGGGTCTTCTGGGTAATAACAGCAACCTGCTTACGATAGTCGCCGTCCACAAATGAGTTGGCATAACTGTCTGTTACCTGAAACGATCCACCTGTCAGGTTAATCGGGTAGCTGAAATAAATAGCAAAATTTTCGGCCATTGCGCTGCCATACTTTGGTTGGATACAACTGAATTGAATCGAGAAAATATGCTCGGGTCCGTTTTCTTTTTCGGGTGTAAAAATATCCCGAAAGTCAGCCACCAGGCTATAGGTTTTGGCATTAATTACCTCTTTGGCTTTTGCGGCCGCATTGGTCCAGTCTTTCCGCGTCAGGTATACTTTGGCTAAGATTGACTTGGCAGCCCCTACCGTGGCACGACCAATTTCGCCAGCCGCCGTGTAACTAACAGGTAGCACCTTTTCGGCATCTAGCAGATCCTGAATGATCTGTTGGTAGACTTTATCGGCGGGATCGCGGGGGATTTTGACATTGACGACATCGGTCGTCGTTTTCACAACTAAGGGAACGTCGCCAAAAGCCCGGACTAAATTAAAATAATGTAAGGCCCGCATAAATTTCGCTTCCCCAACAATCTGGTCTCGAAGTTTGGTGTCCATCGCAATTTTAGGGACGTTTTCGATGACCCGATTAGATCGGTCGATGGCGACGTAGGCGTTGGTATAAAAGTTGTCAAAGTAGTTTGTCGATGCCGTATATTTAAATTGATCGACTTCATTGGCGGCAGGGTCTCCATCGGGCCGTACGAAAAGGTCATCTCCACTTAAATCGCCCAAGACGATCATAGGAATCTGGTAGATAACCCGGGCACGGTCATATACCGCATTGATAGCAGTAGTAGCATCGGCGGCTGACGTAAACGAATTTGATTCGCTGAGAAAACTGATTGGCACTTCTTCCAGGTTACTCTGGCAGCCTCCAGCTATCAGTAAGCAGCCTAATACCGTTAGCAGATAGGTAAATCGGTTCATTCGATTAAATAGGTTATAGGTTGTTAATTCAGTTGACAGGCAACGAATCAGGAGTTAGAACGTAATGTTAGCGCCAAGGGTAAAGGTGCGGGAAGGCGGATAGGCATAGTTGTCAATGCCGTAGGTGGTATTACTGGTAAAGCTCGAATTCACCTCAGGATCATAGCCTGTGTATTTCGTGAAAGTGAGCAGATTTTGTCCGCTTACATACACGCGGGCCGATCGGATTACTTTCGTTTTCAGCGGGAGTCGGTAACCCAGCGAGACGTTTTTAAGCCGTAAAAAAGAGCCACTTTCAATCAGGTACGAACTATTCGTAAAATTCCATTGCCGGGCCGAAGGTCGATTATTAGACGGTTTGTCCGTTTGCCAATGGTCATCAATAAAGCTTTGAAGCGCAGTAGCTCCCGGATCAATTTCGGTGACACTACGGGTATAATTAAAGATCTGATTTCCCTGCACACCCTGAAAGAAAATAGAAAGATCCAGCCCTTTGAACGAAACGGTATTCGTCAGCCCGTAGATAAATTTAGGCAAGCCATTTCCAATGATGGTGCGATCTGTAGTGTTATTGAATACACCATCTCCGTTCACATCTTTAAAGCGGGGAGCCCCGCCTATATCTCCTGTTTGAGCCAGAGCGCCAGCGGCCTTAACCGCGTCGGTTGATTGCCATACACCGTCAAAGACTCGTCCATAAAACGATCCAATTGGCTCACCTACTTTAACAATCGTTTGCATACTCGTACCTGGGTCAGTAACCAGATATTGATCGGCATCGGCCAGTCGGGTTACTTTATTTCGGTTAGCCGAGATATTTCCCGATGTCGTCCACTTCACTTTCCCATCGATGTTGACCGAGCTAATTCCCAGTTCAACACCCTTATTCTGGAGGCTACCAATATTTCTGATCACAGACGTAAAACCAGTCGTGGCGGGCAGGTCGATACTGAGCAGCAGGTCGGTTGTTGATTTAAGGTAATAATCAGCCGTTATCTGAATTCGGTTGTTGAGTAACCCCAGATCAAATCCGGCATCAAATTGTCCCGTTTTTTCCCAGCGCAGATCAGGGTTACCGATCGTTGCGGCCTGGGTTGTCAATACTTCTGTATCCCCAAATACAGTTCGGGACGTCACGTAGGAAGGCAATGAACTGTACAGACCAATTCCATCATTGCCTGTCAATCCGTAACTTAAACGTACTTTAAGATCGCTAACAGCTTTAACGTTTTTCAGGAACGGCTCATCTGATACGCGCCAGGCAAATGCGCCCGAGGGGAAGAAACCATATTTGTTGTTTAGCCCAAATCGCGACGATCCATCGATCCGACCGGTCAGGGTAAATAGGTAACGATCCATGAACCGGTAGTTAATCCGGCCTAAGTAGGAGTTGAGTCCCCATTTTTGAACAGTAGTTGTTGGGGCAAGCAATACCGAACCCTGTCCCAGACTATATGCACCCAGGGTGTAGTTGGCAAAGTTCTGGGCTTCCTGATACGTTCGGTCTTCGCGGTTAGACTGGAAAGTAATCCCCGCTAACACGTCGAAGGCGTGATTGGCATTCAGCGTCCGGCTATAGGTTAAGGTATTTTCGTTCAGCAAGTTCAGGTTGCTGGAACTACCATTCGAGCCGTAACCATTTACCGTGTTGGCAACCAGCGTTTGGGGTGTGTAAAAAACATAACGTCGGGTATTGAGCACATCGACCCCTACACTCACGCGAGCAGTCAAACCATCCAGCAGTTTATATTCTCCGAAAAGATTGCCCAGCACCCGATCACTAAACAGCACATTTGTTGATGTTCGTAACAAGGCAACCGGGTTGGCAATGCTGGCCATTCCCGATCCAGGACCCACATTTAGCAGTTGCCAGTTGCCACTGGCATCATAAACGGGGCTGGCTGGCGAAATGGTCCGGGCCGCTCCCACCGGGCTGCCCGTATAACCAGTCTCGTTAATACCATTGTTAACACCATGACTGACAGTGAACGTAGTCCCAATTTTTAGCCGGGGGCTTATGTTGGCGTCCAGGTTAATCCGGCCTGTATAGCGTTTATAGTTATTCGTAATAATGATACCGTCCTGATTGAAATAATTTCCGCTGATCAGATACCGGAGCTTATCGGTTCCGCCCGAAAACGAGAGTTGATAGTTCTGCATCGGCGCAGAGCGGTATATTTCCTTCTGCCAATTGGTACCAACACCATACTCTGACGGCTTTTTAGGATAGGCTGTCGTATACCCAAACCGTTCAGCGAATCCGAGATTTCGTAGTTGTTCATTCTTGAGCGCCGTTTGCTCTTCAGCGGTGGCCAGATCGAGCATTTTGGTGATGTTTGACACCCCATAATACGTATCAAAATTGACCGTTGACCGGCCTTCTTTACCACGTCGGGTTGTGACCAGTACAACGCCATTCGCCCCCCGAGAACCGTAGATAGCGGTAGCCGATGCGTCTTTCAGCACTTCGATACTTTCAATGTCGGCCGGATTAATCGTTGAGAGCACATTCGGGAAATTGGATGAACCGCTAGCGCCCTGGGCCGAGGATGGGTTGGTTACCGGGAAGCCATCTATGACATAGAGCGGGTCGTTGGAAGCCGAGATTGAATTGCCACCCCGAACCCGGATAGTAACGCCCCCGCCCGGTGCATTAGAGGAATTTGTAACCTGCACACCCGCTACCCTACCCTGAAGGGCCTGATTAAAGGATGAGATGGGCTGTGCAGCTAGTTCGGTTGTACCGATGGAAGCGACCGAGCCGGTTAAATCCCGCTTTTTTACGGCCCCATAGCCAATGACCACGACCTCATTCAGCGATTTATTATCTGCTTTCAGGGCAATACTGATCGTTGTCTGATTACCGACAGTTATCTCCTGCGGTTCATACCCAACATAGGAAAAAATCAGCACGGTACTGGCATTCGGTATCACAAGCTGAAACTTCCCCGCCCCATCCGACGTAGTTCCCCGATTTGTGCCTTTTATCACCACATTTACACCGGGGAGCGTCTGCCCCGTTTCATCGGATACGGTCCCGCTAACAGTCTGATCAACTGGAACAACGGCTTCCTCCTGAAAAGACGATCGGGATTCTTCGGGCGGTGCCGCCGGACTTAATACAATTTGTCGACCTACCACTTCGTAGCGTAACCGAAGTGGTTTGATGACCTTTTCCAGTACGTCGCCCAGCGATTCATTAGCGGCTACGACCGTGATTTTGAGGTCAGAGGGAATCTCACGGGGGCGAAACGCAAATCGTATATTCGTTTGACTTTCAATTTCTTTCAGCACTTTACGAAGGCCCTGGTTTTCGAGCCGGAAGGTTACCCGCTTGTTGAGTAACTCCTGGGCGGTGGCATCGTTAGCCAGTGAAGCCCCCGCAAAAATCACCGCCAGAAGCGCTTGTAAGAGCGAGAGTTTCATGAGGTGAAAGAGGGTTTGTACGGGTACTAGTTTTTTCATTAGTTTTACCTGTTTTTGAAAGTTTTTAGGACAAAAACGCCCCTTGCATCTGGAAATGAGATGCCTGCGGACCAAACGCGTGAAGGGGATTTTCGACATCCGTAGTGCTCGTAACACTACGGATGTTCTCGTTAAGGGAACGCTATCTGCTGCTTATGACGGGTTGGTTGTTAAGGTGACTTAATTCGGTTTCTGACAGCCTTTGCTATAGATGACCACCTGCGCATCAATGAGTTTGTAGTGCGCATCCAATACCTTGCAGATGACATCTAACTTTTGAAAAAGGTCTTCATCATTAAGACTGAGTGTCAACGTGCAATGGCTCATCACTTCTTCGTCAAAAATGACATTGACTCCGTAAGCCCGCTCAATTGCCCCAAATACCTGCGCTGCCGATGCATCGTCAAACGTAAACGCCTGAACGTCTTTTGGGGAAATAAGCAGACGCGGGCTTTCGATCAATGTTTTATTAAACGTAGCTGCATCACGATGAAAAACGACTCGCTGATTGGGCGTGAGCACCATCCCTTTCGATTCTGGGTCATGAATTCGGCTGGGCTGATTCGGATAAACGGAAACCCGACCCGTTCGCACCGTTACCGTTACGGTTGGTGCGTCGGCTAGTGCTTTTATTCGAAAGCTCGTCCCTAAAACCTTAGTTATCAACCCATTGGCATATACGATAAACGGTTTCTTGGGATTCTTTGTGACGTCAAAAAAGGCCTCTCCTGTCAGATATACCTCGCGCTGAGCGCCTGCCAGGTCGGTACGGTAACGAAGCTTGCTCTCTTTTTGTAAGTCAACCCGGCTACCGTCGGCCAGTTGAACCTGCATAATCTGACTGGCTTCATTCACGGTTTCAACCCATTCATCGGCTGTCTGAGTTATTTTCTGCACCGTGAATTGCGTTTTTCCTGTCTGCTGGAGCACCAGAAAACCAATGCCCAGTATCAGGATAATCGATGCGGCAATTTTCCAGGCCCGTTGCCAGTTTAGCCAATGTGTTATCGGAATTGTGCGTGACTCTTCCAGTGTGTTTTCAATCCGATCCCAGATTGTATCTACCGTTTCGCTCTCGGCAGACGTGTGCTGAATGACCTGCAAACCAGTAACCAGACGACGGGCCTCCTCTACCTGATAATACCGTTCTGGATAGTCGCGCAGAAACTCTTTCCAAAACGCTTCCGTCTCAGGTGTGGGAGAGCTGATCCACTCCTTAAAGTAGTCGTCGGCCGCCAGATCTTCCGCATTAAATTGATAATAATTCATGGTTGTATCTTTTAGAATAATCTTGCTAATTCGATCCAGAGCAGCGATAAAGAAAAAATTCGGACAACTTCGCGGAGTGTTTTCAGCGCTGAGTAGATGAATCGGCAGGCAGACTGGTAATTGACGCCCATAATCTGGGCAATCTCTTCGTTGCTGAAATGCTGGTAGAATCGCAGGTTTAGTGCTTCCTGCTGACGAGGAGTAAGTAAGGCGTAGCTTTTGCGAAGCTGTCGGTGAAGCTGTTCGATTTCTTCGCGCTCGATGAGGTTATTTTCAATGACAAAGTCATCAGCCGTCGACGTGGGAGTTGAGTCAATATCCGACGCCTGAAAGAACAAATCCCGATTACGGACTTTATGAATTTTATTCCGCAAGGATCGAAACAGGTAGAATTTAATTGAATCGGTGTCGCTCAAATTAGCCCGACTCTGCCACAGTTCGATAAACAGGTCATGAATGCTATCTTCAACCAGAGGCACATCGTTGGTAACTTTATTGCCGTAATTCAACAGGTCATGCGCGTAGAGCCGGTAAATCTGTTGAAAGGCCGCTTCATCTCCCTGGCGAAAGGCATACCACAGATCGTTGGCAGAAGAATGGGTCGGCACCATGCGTTACGAGTTAAGTATGGGTTATTGGATCAAGTAAATGTGATTCATGCCCCTTTTATATACTAATGCCAAGTTTATAGGCTTTTAATCCTATTTTTTTGATATTTTTTTTAATCAGGCTTTTTCAGCACGCACACGATCGATCTTTATAAACCAGGGCTTCAATAACGGCTTAAAATTCCTCGGCAACTAAGGGGAATTCATTATTTAGAAACTCTTCTATAAACCCGTTGGTATTTTCTTTCTTTACTAGAAGAATCTGATTGCGTCAGTTTATATTAAAAAACAGCAAAATTTTCAGTACAAAATACCAATACCCTTCTATAGATTATAACTACTTGATCTGATTGATTACTTACAATGTCTGAGTACACCGTTGCTACAGAGCTTTGGACGGCCTTTAAAAAAGGCGATAAAGAGGCCTATGGCAATCTGGTGGCCCTTTTCTACAAAACGCTCTATAACTACGGCACCAAACTCACACGGGATAAAACTGTCGTTGAAGATTGTATTCAGGATTTATTTCTGGAGCTGTGGCAACGTCGGGAGTATTTGTCTGAGACGGAATACGTACGGTTTTACCTACTGAAATCGCTACGTCGGAAAATATATGCTCAGCAATCTCTCCAACAGAAATGGCTGCACCAATCCCTTGAAACGAATACCGAAGGCGAATTTCTGGGTGAATTTTCAATCGAAACCCGAATGATCGAGGTCGAAACGACGGAGCATCATCTGAAGAAATTGAATCAACTCCTAGGCAAGCTCACCCGACGGGAGCGGGAAGTCATTTATCTGAAATTTTATCAGGAGCTGGACTATGAACAGATTGCGGCCATTATGTCGATCAATTACCAATCGGTCCGAAATCTGATCTACACGGCCATCAAGGAGTTACAGAGCGCGTGGTTCGAAGAATAATTCAGAAAAAAATCTGAATTATTCAGTACAAAACGAGAAATGGCCTCTATTGGTAGTAGAACCGCATTCATCATGGACTATTCTAACTATACATCCGAAGATTTTGTATTGGACGATTATTTCCAAAAATGGGTTGCCGGAAAACTGCCCGAAGAAGATACGTTCTGGCCTGACTGGGTGCGCGAACACCCGGAAAAAGGGCCATTGATTAGCCAGGCAACCTTTGTCCTGAAAGCACTTGATATGGATCACGAACCAATTAGTGATCAAAAAGTCAGGGAAAAGGTGCGGCAGATTATCGATAATGCCACTGACAAACCCGTTTCTATCCACCCCTTCTATCAATCGCTCTGGTTTAGAGCTGCTGCTGCCGTCACGCTTTTGCTGGGTCTTGGCTGGTACCTGATGAGTCAACAGAAGCCTGCGCCTATGCTGTATGACGAACTGGTGATAGCTCAACCTCAGCCACTTCTGGAAAAAATAAATAATTCTGATCAACCACTCCGAATCAGTCTTAGCGATGGCTCCGTCATTACATTACAGCCCAATGGTAAGCTAAGTTATCCAGAACGATTTGAAACCGACAAACGGGAAGTATACCTGCTGGGAGAAGGCATGTTCGAGATTACAAAAAATCCGAAGCAACCGTTTTATGTCTACGCCAATGAACTAACGACCAAAGTGTTAGGAACCCGATTCTCGGTCAAAGCATACGCCAACGACAAGGCGATCATTGTGAAAGTATTTACCGGGAAAGTATCGGTGCAAACTCGAAATCCCCCTGCACACTCTTCTGAACAGCCATTTAACCAGCGGGAAGGAATTATTCTCACGCCCAATCAAATGGCAGTTTATGACCGCCCGCCCGCTCATCTTACCAGAACGCTGGTCGAAAACCCGGTACTCGTCAAAACTACGCCCGAGAACAAGCCCGATTTTCATTTCGAGAATACGCCGGTTTCCCAAGTGTTTGAGCGGTTGGAACAAGGGTATGGGGTGAAAATTGTGTACGACAGCGACCAACTGAAAAACTGTACCGTTACGGCCCCGTTTGACAACGAAAGTCTATACGAAAAACTGAACTTGATTTGTAAAGTGATCCGGGCCTCATACGAAGTTATTGATACCCAGATTGTTATTTCCAGCAGAGGATGTAATTAAGTTGTCGCCCAAACGGTCAGTCAAACCGATAAAATCCTATTCGCGAATCTGCCTCAGGAATTGGGCCGATCGCTACAGAAATGGGTCAGCAATGTGCCACCATTGCTGACCCTGAATTCCCCCGAACTGCTATCGTTTCGTTCACCCAACAGGTGAACTCGGGGAGCTTTTGCCTAGTCTGAATAACCTACAAAAACCGAGTGAAACTATGGAAAAACCCTTACGAAATCATGCCTTTTGGCTAAAAGCCATGAAAATTTCTTTTGTCCAGGTGGTCTTGCTGGTATTTTTCTCCAGCATGACCTACGCGATTAACTCAAATGCGCAGTTGTTAGATACACGGCTATCCCTGCAGGTCAACAACCAGGAGGTCGTACGAGTCTTAAGTCGTCTGGAGAAGCTGGCTCGTATCAAATTTGTATTTAGCCCCCAGGTTATTAAAGCGGGGCAAAAAGTAACAATTCAGTTTGAGAATGAACGACTTGGCACTGTTCTGGAAAAGATGCTGCGCCCCCTCCATATTCAGTACGAAGTATCGGGCAACTACATTCTGCTGAGTGACGCGGAAGCTGAAAGCATGATTCGGCGTCTTCCTGTAACTATTGGAACCGAATTGGAACCAGCTGAACTAACGGTTACCGGCACGGTGGCCGATGAAACTGGCGAAGGGCTCCCAGGAGTCAATGTGCTGCTCAAGGGAACTCAGAAAGGAACCAACACGGATCAGTATGGCAAGTTTCGTCTGAATGTTCCTGATGCCAGCGCCACACTCGTTTTTTCATTCGTTGGTTATGAATCAGTGGAATTGATTGTGGGGAATCGTACTACGCTGGATGTCCGCTTAAAAACAGACCAGAAGGCGCTGGGCGAAGTGGTCGTGGTTGGTTACGGTACTCAAAGCCGACGGAATGTAACAGGGTCTGTTGCCAAAATCGATATGAAGCAGACCGAAAACCTGCCGAATACGAATGTTGCTCAGGCGTTACGGGGTCGGGTGGCGGGTGTACAGTTTACCGATAACGGTCGCCCCGGACAAGGCGGAACAATCTTGGTACGTGGACAACGATCAATCACAGCGGGCAATAACCCGCTGATTATTCTGGACGGAATCTTCTTCGACGGAAGCCTGAACGATATTAATCCGGGCGATGTGGAGTCGATGGAAATTCTGAAAGATGCTTCAGCAACCGCCATTTATGGAGCCCGAGCAGCCAATGGCGTTATTCTGATCACATCAAAAAAAGGAACGTCAGAAAAACCGACGATTCGACTTAGTACATATTATGGCGCTTCGTCCTGGAGTTATAAACCCAAATTGCTGACGCCCGAACGCTACATTGAGAAAACCCTGGAATGGCGAAGGCAGAGCGGACTGGATGCTGATCCGGCCAAAATAAGCGGTTACCTGACAGCAACAGAAGCGAAAAACTACGCAGCCGGAAACGTCATTGATCCCTGGGAAGTCGTATCTCAGGCAGCCAGCATTCAGAACTATGATTTAAATATTTCAGGTCGCTCAGGTCGCACCAATTACTTTATCTCAGGAAATTACAATAACGAAAAAGGGCTGATCTTTAACGATAATGCAAGCCGAACCAGTGTTCGGATCAATCTTGACAACCAGATTACCAACTGGTTAAAAATCGGGGTGAATGCCCAATATGCCATACGGGATTTGTCCGGAAACGAAGCGAACGTAGCCAATGCCTATGGAACATCCCCCTTTAATTCTGTCTGGCTCGATGCGGCCAAGACCGACCCCAATCCTAACCCGAACGAAGACGGCCTGATTGGTCCCATTAATTTCGACGCAATTATCAAGAAGAATCGGGAAGTCGCCAGCAACCTATTTGCTAATTTCTACGGCATCGTCGACATCCCTTTTGTAAAAGGATTAACCTACCGTATTAATTACTCGCCAAACTATCGATGGTATAATCTGGATAATTTTAGTCCAATCTACCAGCGGAATAACGTTAACAGCACCGGGAGTGCCAGTCGGCGGTTGGACCTGAACAAGAACTGGGTTCTGGAGAATATTCTGACCTATACGCGCCAGATTGCGACGAATCATAGTCTTGATTTCACGCTGCTATATGGCCGAAATGAAGCTTACTACGAAACAGTAACAGCAACAGGAAGTGATTTTACGGGCTCCAGCGATGTTAATGGCTGGAATAATCTGGGTCTGGCAAAAATACAAACGAACACATCGGCGGCCTCCGATATTAACGCGATCTCCTCAATGGCTCGCTTAAATTATCGGTTTAAAGATCGGTACCTATTGACTCTAACGACCCGACGTGATGGCAATTCGGTATTTGGTGCCAACCATAAGTATGGCGTATTTCCTTCGGCGGCTCTGGCTTGGATAGCCTCAGATGAAGCTTTTTTCAAACAGTTTCCGATGATCAATCTGCTTAAATTCAGAGCGTCCTATGGATCGGTAGGTAATCAGGCTATTTCAGCGTACCAGTCACTGACTCAACAAGGGCAGGTGCAATACGTTTTTGGCGATGGCGGCACTACGTCAACAGGTCTTTATCCAGCCAATCTGGCCAATCCCAATTTAAAATGGGAAACGACCACAACGGCTAATATTGGGGTTGACTTTGAGATCTGGAAAGGCCGAATCGGCGGTACCATCGAATACTATAACATGGATACCAAAGATTTGCTGCTAAGCCGGCAATTGCCTTCGCCTACGGGCTTCGCCAACATCCTAACCAATGTTGGGGCCACGAACAATAAAGGGGTCGAAATCACACTCAACACTATGAACCTGAAAAAAGGAGGGTTCGAGTGGACTAGCAACCTTACGTTCTCAACCAATAAGAACCGCATTGTCCACATTTATCAAAGCGACGTAAACGGCGATGGCGTTGAAGATAATGACGTTGGCAATAAGTGGTTTATTGGTCAGCCTATTTCGGTGGCTTACGATTATAAAATCGACGGCGTCTATCAGCAGAACGACCAAATACCCACGGGTCAGAAAGCGGGCTTTTATCGCTTGCAGGATGTAAATAATGATGGAAAAATAGACGCCAGCGACCGGCAGGTGCTCGGCACATTACAGCCCAAATACCGCTGGAGCTTTACCAATAATTTTCGGTATGGCCATTTAAGTCTAATGGTCATGCTCAATGCATTACAAGGCTGGATAGGCTCAAACCCCAAGTTAGCCCTCGTGTCGGATGCGGGTTCGATTGGTTCTGGCAACTTCCCCGGTCGGGCGGCCAATTTTCTGGATGACGGTTGGTGGACACCCGAAAACAAATCCAATACCGTCACGTCGCTGTTGTACACCAACCCCTACAACCACGGGTACTACCAAAGCCGGGATTTTGTTCGGATTCAGGAAGTGTCACTAGCCTTCGATTTTCCCCGTTCGCTCACCAGCCGCCTGAAAATGAACAACCTGAAAGCCTACGTCAGCGGACGGAATCTGTATACGTTCACAAATTGGCAGGGTATGGACCCAGAAAGCGGTAACGGCCCTGCTTCCTTTCCAACTCCCCGTACCGTTTCGGTTGGCCTGAATATGAGTTTTTAGTCCTTGTCCTAAACCGATCATCCATCATGAAATATAAAATCAATTACCTGACCAAACGCCTACTAGCCGCTCTTGCTTGTCATTTCCCAGGCTTGTAAAGACGCGGTATTAGATGAAAAACCTCTCTCTTTTTTATCGCCCGATATTACTTTGGTGAATAATGCCGGCTTTCAAAGCGCGATAACAGCCTTGCACCAGGGAGCTCGTGAATTAATGGGGACCGACGATTCCAACACCTACTGGTCGCTGTATTTAGCAACCGACATTGGCTCCATCGGCGTTCGGGATGTTCTCTTGCGGGATTATAATACCCAACTGACACCTACCTATACGGCGGTTAACTGGTTTTGGGAGTGGGCTTATCTGACTATGCTTCCTCGTGCAAACCAGATTATCGACTACGCCCAGCGCCCAACGGCTGTCTGGAAAAGTGACGCTGAAAAAAATGCGGTGTTGGCCGAAGCCCGTTTTTTCCGGGCCTATACCTTTAACATACTCTCCAATTTATACGGAGACGTGCCAATCGTCGACAAAGTAGCGACAGAACCTAAAGTTGACTACAAACGAAATCCACGCAAAGAGGTGCTGGAATTTGCGAAGGCTGATCTGGAGTATGCCTCTCAATGGTTGCCCCTCACCGAACCACAAGGAGGGCGTATTGTCAAAAATGCGGCCGACCATCTGCTAACGGAAGTGAATATCAGTCTGGGGAACTACGACAAAGCCATTGAAACGGCGACAAATGTGATCACATCGGGTCGTAATCAGTTAATGACCAGCCGATTTGGAACGACAAAAGCTCAGGCTGGCGATGTCTTCTCGGATTTATTCCGGGACGGTAATATCAACCGGTCAGGTGGCAATCTGGAAACCTTATGGGCAATTCAGTATGAATATCAGACGCCCGGCGGAGTTAGTTCGACGGGTATTGGAAAGCCCTGGCTTCGTTGTTGGGGCGCCCGCTATTTCGATGCCCGTGATCCAGATAATGCATCGGGTATGTTGCTTGCCGATAGTCTGGGTCGTGGCGTAAGCTGGATGCGCCCCAACAACCACACCCTTTATGAAATCTGGCAGGAAGACCCGAACGATATGCGAAACTCAGTCTATAATATTCGCCGGAAGTGGTATTACAATAATCCAGCGTCCAAGTACTACGGAAAAGAAGTGAAATTCCACGCTTATCTGGATACGCTCTACCATGTCTATCCTATATTCCGGAAAATAGAAGGTTTATCACTGGCTGGGGCAGCCAATGGTCGTACATTCAGTGACTGGCCCATGATGCGACTGGCCGAAACGTACCTGCTACGTGCCGAAGCCTATATCCTGAAAGGCGACAAGCAAAAGGCCGCCGACGATATTAATGTTATCCGACAACGCGCCAATGCCAAGCTAGTTTCGGCAGCTCAAGTCGATATGGACTATCTCCTGGACGAGCGTTTACGGGAGCTACTTATCGAAGAACCTCGGCGTCTGACGTTGAATCGTATGGGCAAAACAGTGGATCGAATTCGTAAATACAACGGCTTTGCAGCAACCGTTAGCTCGATTCAGGATAGGAATACATTATACCCCATTCCCCAGAAATTCATTGACGCCAATTTTGGATTTAAAATCACTCAAAATCCAGGGTATTAAGAAAACTGTCTTCGCCATTTTCAAGGTTTCTGCTGGTTGCATAAGCTATACGTATATGGGTAGCGTTATCGAATTTGCATTGATAACGCTACTTGAACTTCCATCTATAACAACGACTTCCTCAATTATTAATCTGGTGGAGAGATGATAAAAAAACTGGCACTATTTCTGGCACTTTGGGTTTTCTCATGTTCCCCAAAGGCGAATCTGCCACGTTCGATTTTACCTGTCAACTATTGGAAGGTTATCGTCTGTCAAGATTCAGCGTTGCCTTTACAGACGGCAAGTCAGAATCTAAAACATAGTCTGGAACGATTAGGAACATATTCGATTTCCATTCAGTCGTTGGTATCAGGAGTGCAAAAACCCAGGCTTGGCAGCATGCTGATCGGAACGCCATCGACTCTTCCAATCCTGGCCAGCTGGATTCAGAGCGGACGTATCAACGCTATCACCGAATCGTCGACCGTCGACAATTACGAAATTGCAGTGGTTGATGGTTCCGTGGCTATCGTTGGTAGCAATCCGCGAGCGGCTCTGTATGCAACCTATAAACTGGAAGATGTACTGCACCAATTTGGTGGTATTCCGGTCAATTTCCGTGAGTCGGCGAAACCGGTCCTGGGTTTGCGTATGTTACACCCACGCGCCAGGGGCGGATTTACTAATTACAAATCCACTGATTTTGAGTTCATTGCCCGAACAGGTGGCAATTTGGCGCTTCTCCAGCATGACTGGATGAAGGAAAAAACGTTGTTCAGTTTTGTGGAATGCCCTGAATTTCCCAACGTTACACCCGCCAGTGAACTCAAAACCAATCGGGAACAGCTTCGCCAATATCTGGACTGGTGTCGGCAATACGGATTAGGCGCGGGGTTGTGGCTTTGCGAGGTGGTTTGCCAGGGTGGCCCTTGGGTAGCAACTGAAAAACGAGCCGCTTTCCTGGATCTTTTTCCGGCAGAAGTTTTGTCGGAATCGGGTTCACACCAGGGCAAAGTGCTTTGTATGGCCCATCCGAAGGTTGAGCAGGCTTACCGGAAAATGGTTCGCCAGCTACTCACCGATTTTCCAGAATTGCAATTGTTTCTAACGTTTACGCTTGATTCGAATGGTGAACTCTGCGATCCAGCGAGTTGCGAACGACACCGTGGCGTCAGCAAACTCACGCAGTATAACCAGTTCCAACGGCTATTGCTCGACGAAACCCGCAAACTACGGCCTGATTTTCAGGTCATTTCGGTTGTATGGTCGTGGAAATTCCGGAAAGAATCCGACTTCCTGAGTCAGCAGGCTGCATTGCCGCCGGGCACGGGTCTCGCTACGTTGCCCGACGCCGAAGCCTGGTCGTTTGATCGGAAGATCACCAATGCGCTACGAAGTCAGGCGCAGGTAACTCATCAGCATCAGCAGAGCCTAATTGGGTACGACATCTTTCGGTGGGGTGATGACACGATTTTCCCATCTACCGAATTGTATGATTTTCCGTTGGGCGTTGCGGCCAAATTAAGGCGTTGGCAGGCTCTTGGAGTCGATGGTATTTTTGACCAGTGGGGCACCCAGGCCGAATACGTACCTGCCAACGCCATTGCCCTCCGGGAAATGTTCTTCCACCCAGAGCTTACGCAGCCACCATTGGCTACTCAATGGGTTGATCAACTGGCTCTTTCTCAATATGGTAAAGCAGCAGGTCCAATGGTATCGGCTGCCTGGAAGGAAATAGAAACGGCTCAGCAAATCCAGTCGGATTTCACGTATTACTGGCACCAGTTACGCCCCAACTGGGCTAAAGTTTCACTGACAATTCCATTAACAATCGAGGCATTAAGGGTGGTCAATCTGTCGATTTTCAATCAGAAAACCTTAACCGGAATTGATCCGTCCAAACTTGATGGCACTCATGCTTATGGACCAACAAGCGACGATGTCGCAGCGGCTCAGGCGACCGGCATCGAACTTCAGAAAACTGTAGCTCACTTTCAAGCCGCGGCCAATCACCTGAAGGACGCCTTAAACGCAACCCCTACTGACCAGCCAGCTTTCAGCAGCTACTGGCTTCCGGTGAACGATGCAGAGCGCAAGCCAGTAAGCGCGCGACAACAGCTTGAGAAACAATGGATTTCAGTTCGATTACAGGCCGAAGTACAGCGGGAATTAGCCCACTTTTTTACGAGCTACTCACTTGTAAAAAGCTTATCTAAGGAGGACACGTCAGAAAATATCCGGAAGCTGGCGCAGTTGCGCGCGATTCAGACTGAGGCAGCAATCACCTCGCCTATGGTTGCTCAATTTCTGGAGCAAACCGGAACCAAAGGCAGGATTGCTCAACAATTCCGCGATCGCGTGGCGGGTCTTCCGCCACCTTAATGACACATGATGACAACTCGTACATGTTTTATTCTTGCGCTTGTTTCGATAGCGCAATCGGCCTTTTCCCGTCAATTTTATGTAGACAGTCAGCGGGGCAACGATAGTTGGGGAGGAAGTAAAGAGCATCCCTGGCAAAGTTTGGCAGTCGTGCGTAAAGCTACTTTTCTACCGGGAGATCGGCTTTGTTTCCGTCGGGGCAGTCAGTTTATGGGGACGTTGGTATTCACTCATTCGGGTACCACTCAAAAACCCATTGTGCTCACCGCCTATGGAACTGGGCCTGCTCCGCGTTTTAGCAACCCAATTTTCGACTCCGAAAGTCTGGGGCGGGTTCTTCAACTCAAAGGAAGTCATGTGATCGTAGAGCACTTGTATTTTTACGACAACCCTATTCCACCCTCAACACTACATCCAGATGTTCGACACGACTATGTGACGCAAATGGGCGCACTTTTTATTCATAAAGGAGCCAACTCCGTTTGTGTACGTCATTGCGAATTCGCTCACTCCCCTATTGGTATTCGGGTTAGAGGAGCCCACAATCAAATCATTCACAACTACTTACATGACGCCGACAGTATTACGTACCGATGGGGGTCAATCGCGATTGTTGTGGTAGGGCCATACAATGAAATCGCTCATAATAAAGTAGTTAACTATGGCTATTACGGCGGCAAATTTGGGCTGGATGGAGCTGCCGTTGAACTCGATGGCGAAGACAAGCTCTTCAATGCTGACCACACATCGATTCACCACAACTACTCGATCAACACCAAAGGAGGTTTTCTGGAAATAACCGGTCGAACGACCGACGTTACGGTAGCCTATAATGTGAGTGATGACATCGATAAGTTCGTAGGCGTTAACGGGGTTAAGCAGTTACAGATTTATAATAACACGATTGTTCGTACCCGAACGCCCGATTTTTATCAGATTGTCTTCTGGTCACTCAACAAGCAACGCGACGATGAGATGAGTATCACCAATAACATTATCTACCTGAATCCCAGGGTATATGTATACATCACACCGAAGCGGGACTGGGGTATCGGTAATAAGCCACGATCACACAACCTGTATTTCTGTCCAAACGGATCGGCCATAGATCTGCTGGGTGTTTCGCCCGACGAGGGCGCTCAGTTCGCTGATCCCCAGTTTGTTGATCCTAAAAACGGAGATTTCCGGCTTAAGCCCCAAAGTCCTGCCCGATCAGCCGGTATACAGATGCCTACTGACCTAAATCGCGGAAGTACAGTACCCAATCTGGGGGCGCTATAGGTAAATCTATAATCGCAAAGGCGATAATCGTTAATCGAGTAAAATCTATATGAGGAACACGCTCCTTTCTCTTAGTTTGACTTTGTTAGTTTTTACAGCCTGTGGTCAAACGGTATTAACCCACACTGCATCAACCTTTCGGTTTAAGTCGGCTTTTGTTACGTTCAGGGCGAATCGACTTACCATCAGCACGGGCAAGTTAACGCGCCAGTGGGTATGGACAGGTAAGGGACTCGCCACTCATAGCCTTCGACAGGAGCATACACAAAAAGAGTGGTGTAGCCCAACATCGAACCAGGCTGCCGATTGGACACTACCTAATCAGGATATTTTGCCGACCGGAAAGTTGGTTCGGATTACAGCGCGAGAAAGTGATGATGAAGGCTTCACAACGAAGCATCTTGACGTCGTCGCTGAAGTAAATTACCCCTCAACAGGCATCACGCTTCGTTATATCGTTTGGGCGTATCCGGGATTAGATGGACTTCGGACGCAATTATCGGTCAAAACCGACAGGCCAATTTCTGTTAACTCGAACCCTATAAAGGGAATACCAGCCACCAGCCTGTCTGTTCTATCTGCTACACCCGAAAAGGATTCAACTGGAGCACCAGCCAATGTTCTGGATGGCGATGTGAACACTTCCTGGAAAACGGCCGTCGAACCGACTCGCCCCGATCGGCCGAATTTTTTAGTCATTGCCCTAAACAAATCCCAAACGATTACCGGATTAACCCTCACCCAGCCTCAGGACTATCGCAAAGTAGGGTTTGTTCATCATTGCATCGTCTACGCATCGAGCGATACGCTCAACTGGGGTATGCCAATCGGAACGGCAGAGCTGACCCGCGCAGAGTACCCGCAATGGATAGCTGTAACGCCAACAAAAGCACGCTATCTCAAAGTAGTGATGCCTGCTACCAACCGCGTGAATTACCCAGACTGGCAAACCGTAGTCGCCGAACTAACGCTCTACTCTGCTGAATTCCCTTACGTCAAACCGGTTTCTTTACAAGCCGATTTTTTACCACTTCCTTCTTTTTCGTATATGCGTCGTGGCATGGGGTATTACGGGGATACTCAATTCCGAAACTCGCTCGATTTACCTTTTTATAAAGAAGAAACAAAGACAACGGCTGTCAACTCCTCTGAACTGTGGGACTGGAATAATATACTTTCCATCGAATCTCAAACCGAAGGGGTATGCCTGGTCAAGGAATCGCATAAAACGGTGCTCCATCATGGACACGAAACCGGAGAATTTAGTTGTACTAAACAGGGTGTTTCAGTCACGGGTTGGGGGATTTCCACTGATGAGTTGACCGGCGAGTTCAGGGAGTGTTGGGCCAATTGGTGTATTACTTATAGCGGTGGCGAAGATGAGCGCCAACTGGCTGTGAAAACCTTTGATCGAGCCCGCTTCCCGACCCTATTGCCGGGTCATAACGATATTATTGCCGGGAGTTGGGGATATGGCGTATCACCCGAGGCTGGCTGGCGAGAAAAAATGAATGGCGGGCAAGAGAAAAATGTGCTTAAAGCCTTGTCCGTATGCCAGGAATTGGGAATAGAGACGTATTTAATTGATGCAGGTTGGACAGAGGATACGCTCCCAACCACGACCACAAATAAATTCCCCGCTTTCCGCCCCCACCCTGATGCCTATCAACATGGTTGGTCAACAGTTAAGCGATGGGCCGATAGTTTGCACGTAAAACTAGCTTTATGGGCACCCGTCAGCATTCCGGCTGCCGATTTAGAATGGAATCAGCAACAAGTGCCATTTACTAGCTGGAAACTGGATTTTGCAACTCTATCAACGTATCAGGGACGAAAAATCATTGAACAAAAGATTAGGGGGTTCATCAATCAATTTCATCATAAAGTAGGTGCTCAATGGGATTTGACAGAAATTTCTCCTCGCTACGGGTTTTATTGGGCTCGGGAATACGGGGTAATCTGGCTGGAAAACAAAGAGCCGAATCGTCACATCCTGTATACACCCTCCACCACCTTACGAGACGCCTGGGAATTAGCGCAGTATGTCAATACGAATAAGTTTCAGTTGCCAGTTCGGAATGTAAAAACAGTGCCCTCGCCGAGCGACGCTTATTTATATAACCAGCCATATGCAGTGGCCATCGGTCTGGTGGGTATTCCCATGTTTTTCGAAAAGCTTGACGACTATAGCCCCGAAGACAGGCGGGCAATCAAGGGTACACTCGACGATTACAAAGCAGAACGTAGTCTGCTTCACCAAAGCTATTTATTCCCCATTGGTGAACGACCCACCAATGCGTCATTCACCGGATTTCAGGCAGTACATCCAAATGGAAAACAAGGTCATTTCCTGCTATTTAGGGAGTTATATGCCCCTTCGTCAACGCATGAACTAACCATTCGATTTCTGAAAAACAAACGATTGAAATTAACCAACGTACGCACAAAAGAAATCGACTACGCGAACGTAAATGCACAAGGGCAACTCGCCTTCAAGATTAACCATCCTGCTGACTTCGTGTTCTATCGGTATGAAATCGTGCCTTAACAGAGCGTGTTACCAAACCGATCACGACAACACTATGTTGTTTTCAGAATAAGCCGGTAAAAGCAATCCCCTATTCCAGGCATAATTGCCTTTGGAATAGGGGATTATCTAAATAAATTCAGTAGTCCTGAAATAGGGCTTACTTGAGAGAATAGGCTTTTACCGTATTGTGGAAAAAGGTAGGGACAAACAGCATTTTTGTCGCTGGATTATAGCCAATGTCTGCCGAATTGATTTTCTCTTTCGAGGTATCCATTTTTAATTCGGGAGTGCCATCTGCGTGTATATACCAAATCTTTCCACCCCACTCCGTAACCATGTATGTCTTGTTTCCTAAAGCAACAATGCCATCAATACCGCCCATACCCTTGGCTATTGTATTTAGTTGCTTCGTAGCAGGATTCAGGGTCAGTAGTGATCCGTCGCCATTGCCAATCAGCAATTGATTATTTTCAAATAAAAGGCCGTTGGTGCCTTTGAGGGGAGCTCCTTCCAGGACAAGACTAGGTTTCCCTTTAGTGATTGACCAAATTTTGCTGTCATTCGAATCTGTGACATAAATTATACCCTTCTGGGGATCAACGGCAATATCGTTGAGAAATTTAGCCCCTTCAATTGGGTATCGGTTCAGTATTTTGCCCGTAGCCAGTGATATTTCTGCGACCTGAGTCATTTCGGTAACATACAATTTGTCACCCAGTATACCCATACCTTTAGTCGAATTGAGATTTTCGGTAAATTTCAATTGGATTACCTTCCCATTCAGACCCAATTTGGCGATAAAACTGCCTTTGTTTTCCAGCGACGGACCTCCATTGATACAGGCAACGTATAAAACGTTTTTTCCCGGATCAAACAAAACACATTCGGGTGTACGTATCGTTGTATCAGTTTCCCATACGGGTTTTAACTCCACTGTTTGTGCCTGCGTGGCAGAAATGGCACCAGCGGCTAGACTAATGAGGAGGGTAAGGATTGATTTTCTCATGGTGATAGGTTCAGATTAATGACTGAAATCTGGGAAGTAGAACTGGTTTAGAATATCCGGCGAATGTATATAATTTCTGTCAATTATTGCTTGCGCTACAAGGCAATACGCGAGAATCACACGTCAACCCGGCCTAGATTCAGTGTAATTCCCTGTCAGAATAGCAGCTTCATGCAGCAGGCAAAGCCCCTGAAGCTCCTCGTTGACTTCTATTAGCTTTTCTTCTACTTCGGCAAGGCGCGCCCGATGCTCCTCGAGGTGCTCGGTATATCCCTGTGCCTGGGAGTGCTCAATGGTTCGCTTCAAAACCGAATCGGCGAGCCTAAGCATAGACGCTATTTGATTCAGAAGCGCTAAATCGTTAGACCATTTACTTGTCTTCATGCTCAAAGATACAAAATAGGATAGGTCAGAGGTGTCTAACGTTGATGTTTACCTCAGAGGCACAATCACGTCGTAGTTTCTACCGTTTAATTAATTTTCAAAAATAAAATTTAACCTTAAGTTACTATTACGATATATTTTAGTCTAAAAAGAAAATTCAATTTTACTATAATATAATTAATGATACAGGTAAACTACAAAGGCCAGCCTACTATTCAGAGTGTGATTGATATGGCTAAAACTTATGCACAACAGGGCATAAGCCAGGAGGAAGCTATTCGACGCGCTATATTGGCAACAGCACCGCCTGTTGTTATAGCGAAGAGAACATTTCATTGTTAATTTCTCCCGGCTATACTTACTTATTCCAGCTAAATTTCTCCTCCTCGCATCCATAGGTGATTTACTACCGTATATAGGCTAGTAGCGCGATTCATCTATGAAGAAATCACTACTACCGGGTGCCTGGCCGCTGGTTATTGCCATTGGTCTGGTTTTGCTGTATTTGTGCGTGCGATTGCTTTTTTAGGCAAGCGAATTCCCGTATGCTCGCTTTTTGTGACTACCTAAAATTGAGGCAAGTCCAAACAGCATGAGAAAACGAGCAGACTGGCCTGATCCAGGTCCGTGGACACTTTTATTCGCTATTCTAGCCGTTGGGTTGTGGATATTGGCCCAATGGTTATGGCGGTATTGGAATTAACAAGCTATTTCAGGCATACTATCTGCATAGGGCGTTTAGGCCTGTTTAGTAAAAATATGGCTTAAACTAAGCACTCAGTTTAAAGCAGCCAGCGTCCTTTCATGTTGATCCTGGAGTTCTCTTAAGCATCGCTGAAGCCTTCTCTTCTCGTTAATAAGCTCTATATTCAGTTGTAGAGAAGTAGCTAGCTGGTCGGTTAGTTGACAAAATCGTTTTGCATAGGCCAGTTCAATTCGTTTCTCCTGATTACGATATAGCTGCTGCTGGAGAGTATGTTGAAGAATGTGAATCAGATAGCCCACCCAAAAGGCGATTAAGACTGCTAGATAGATCATGGCGTAAGAGCTTTTATAGATTGGCTAATATACGCCCAGAGATTTGTTTACAATTTATCCTTTTAGTAAATATTTAGTGACCCTTTCTAGAATCTCAGTCTAAAGATTAAACCGTACCTCAATAGCTTGTCAGCTTATCTATCATGAATACCCAAAATCTACATTCAGTCATTCTTAATTATATACTCTGCACACTGACTGTCCTCTCGGCTGTTGTTGCCGGCTTGCTTATCGTTCTTTAATAGGCTAACCTCTTTTAGCTACTATCATCGTCTATGGGTCAATAAAGTCTTCTCCAGACTATCCCATAAGATACAGTAAATTGTCTCAGCTCACTAGCAGCCAGACATTTTCGAATAGTCCCATCAATAAAATCCGATTCATAATCCTGCCCCTCGATCCAAGCTAGTTGCACTGCTTGAGCGGATTATAATAGGCGTTCTTCATGTCAAAGCACAATAGCTAAGATTTCGGAAGGTAAATCAGGGCATTCGCTTGAGAAAAACAGGGATTCCGCTTCTTCAATTTGACCAGCCGAAAAAAAGTAGAGAAGTTAGCACAGCGTCTGACGAATGGGTAGAAATTTCTTCTCACTCCTAGCTCATGCGGCCACACTGTTCGATTTATCTCTAAAAGAATGCAGCACTTTCTCATGGATAGTAAGCTAGCCAAACAACCTCCATTTGTAGTAACCTTGCTTGCGGCCTGCTCCTTTTTTCTAGCGCTCAGCAGCATTACTCTGGGTATTATTGAGCTACTCCAAAACGGCTTAGAGGGAGTTTGGTTTGTAAGCCTGGGTGTTCTGCTGCATGTCGTTGCCGTTTGGATGGCTCTAGTAGCCGAAAGGACACAACAGAGCGATTTGCGATACAAATTACGGTTTCACGATTCTATTAATTCTAAGTAGTAAGTTATGGTTTACTGCCGGGAAATATATTTTGAGAGTTACCCTCCATCAATTGAAAAAATAGTTGAGCGGGTAGGCCAACGAACAGGCATAAAGGTAACTTACCTGGCCGATAAGTGGCTCCTAACGAATCCGGCCAACATAGCCGATTTTTTTAGCCTCTATCCAGATGAAGCCAACACCATTACCTTACTTAATGAAGGGGAAGTGACCGATTTATTAAGGGCTACTTTATATACCCTGCTAGAAATGGGTGGTTATTATTCAGAGTGGACTTGTTGACACGCTTCAGTTGAAGCGTTCAGCCCTTTAAGGTAATAGAGAGATCGCCAGATCAAGCTGCCTTTTGAATCGATCAAACGCTTGTTCATAATCAGCTTCTGCCAGAGATGATGGCTTTTCTTTGCGGATGTTGGCGTAATATAGCTGCATAGCTCTGAAATCAGCCTTACTGTAATAAACCAATAAATTCCAGGCTATCAGGTAGTGTGGGTTGTTCTCATCAATCTGCCGCAGCTTATCTACTAGCTTTTGAAGTTGAGCGTAGGCCTTTGCCAGCTCGGTCAGTCCTTTCTGGTTGCTCATATGCTGGATTTTTGCATTGAGCTGCCGAATCTCTTCAGTTAACGCTATAGTCATATTGCCTACCGTTGAGTCTAAGAAATCATTTAAACTACGATTGGCGATGATGCTTGGATTTATGCTTACTATACTATTATCAATCTTGGGGCGCTAGCTGAGTTATGGCAATGGCTTAGTTTTTGCTGATGCTGAGTTTTACGCCATACCTATGCCAACTCATCCCTACCAGTTTCTTAATCGACGAGGAGAAAATAGCCTGAACTATCGACGACGTTTAATGGGCTTTGCCATTTCATATCGCATCTCCAAACCAAGTCATTACCAGCATGTGGCCGAGCAGATTGTAGCCCTTGATTTAGTGAAGGAGTTCGACCAGTTTACCCCGATTCTGGATATTAACCAATGGATTAAATAAGTAATTCATTGGCCTATATCATACCAATAACGGTTTTTAATGGGGTAAATTGACCGTGATAGAAACGGGAAAAAGACGGTCTGTAATTGGGGGTTTTTCCCCTATCCCAGCACGGTAAAGATCACGATTATTGGCACACACTCTTTATGGCTTATTAATAGCAAGCAGGCGCCTGCCCTATTACTAAGCTCACCTGCGAGAGACTTGATCTCTCGGCCGATTGTTTCTATGATCTATTATTTAAAGCATCAACCTGAAAATGACTCTGATTTACTGGCTTGGCCTCCACTTCGAGTTTATACCAACGATACAGGAGTACAATGGTTGAACGTAGTTGATTTAGTGTATTTGGAAGGCGAAATCAATTACACCTGGTTACACTGGACTGATGGCAGGCGTCTATTGATGCCTTACACACTTAAACGGCTGGCATCTAAATTACCGCCAGCTTGGTTTCTTCGTTTACACCGCCATTATATGGTTAACCTCCGGTTTATTGAGAAAGTAGAATTAAAGTCAAATAAGCCAGAGGTTCATTTACTCACTGGGGTGTATTTGCCCATCTCCCGTCGTCGCTGGGTTGAACTTCGTAAGCAATTCGTTTTTCAGTAACTTGATTACGAGAAATAGCTAGGTGAACCTCACGAAATAATAACACACGTAGACGGCCCATCAACTGACTTTTCACGATTGAGTCAGTTGATGGGCCGTAGAGACTGGTCTGGTTATAAGCCTGAGGCCGACATCCAAATCGGTGGATTCGGCTCAAGGAAGCAGGAACTTCGGCAATTGCCGAGCTATTCAGGAAGCTAAAACCTGATTATTGCTA
Organism: Spirosoma arboris; assembly: GCF_009754945.1. Classification (GTDB taxonomy): domain Bacteria; phylum Bacteroidota; class Bacteroidia; order Cytophagales; family Spirosomataceae; genus Spirosoma; species Spirosoma arboris. The sequence continues at coordinate 144,357 of NZ_WPIN01000001.1, read as the reverse complement.
ACGGACAGTGCCCTTCCATAACTGGGCTTGGTTGAGTTTGGATACTTGACCTGCGTAGCATTGTAAACGGTCAGTAAGGGGACAATTTCAGGCCAGAAGTCACACAAAAACCAGTGCAAATTCATCGCAGTGTAGTTCACATTTTTAAATTCTCTTAAAAGAACAGCCCCTGTTTTAAGTTTATCCGTTTCAAGAACAAATTTGAGGGTAAAGTGAATAGCCACCAGTTCAGAACGACTAAACTCATTGCCCCACTGACGGGGCAGAATACCAGGGAAATCTACTTCGGTAGCCACCAGCGTTTTAATGTACTCTTTGAGCAGATTGGTGTTTGCTTGAGTGTTCATGATGGTAGAGTTTTATTGACTACATAAACGATGAAATTCTGATTGTTCTTTGTAGATGTGCCTACGAAATCTGTACGATTTTTTTGTTTAATTGGATTTATTTGGCATTATATTTTCAACAAATATCATTCCAACTTCTGTTGAAAATGCACGTTGTTAGCCAAAAATGGACAGATCAGGCTGGGCCGTCGCTACGGTTAAAAAGAATATAGACTTTTATATAGGCTTATTGAAAATTACTTGCCCTCAGGCAACTATTTGTGTAGCTTACAAAGACAGATATATTGCGTCTATCAACCGTACAACATTCCTTTTTTACCAGCTCTATTTCTTTTACCATGACTTGCCAGACCTGCGGCCATCATAATCAGGAAAAATTTTGCCCCAACTGTGGCGAAAAACGCTTCGATCCGCATAGTTTGACCCTCAGCCATGTCGCCGAGGAAATAGTTGAGAGCTTTACCCATGCCGATCACACCTTATTGCGCACCTTAAATACACTGCTATTTAAGCCAGGTTATCTTAGCGTCGAGTATGTAGCAGGCCGTCGAGTACGCTACATGAAACCTCTTGGTTTGTTTTTGGTCATTAACCTGGTCTTCTTTCTACTTGTTACTTATAATGCGTTTAATCAGCCACTGAGCAGCTTCCTGAATTACGATAACTATACTGCTTTTGGCACTAAAGAGGCTGTGGCCCATAAACTAAAGGAATCAGGGCAAACGCTAGCGGCTTACCAGATCGTGTTCGATGCATCCATGAAAGCTAGCTCAAAGAGTTATCTTATCGTTCTCATTCCTGTTTATGCGTTAATTTTTTCGCTGCTTATGTGGTCTGCTCATCGAACATTTATTGAGCATCTGGTCTTCGCAGCGCACTTCTTGAGTTTTGTCTTACTTTATTTTTTAGTACAGCAGTTTCTGATTGTCCTGCCTTTTATCTGGCTATTTGGTCAGGAGCAGTGGGCTGCCCGCGGTGATTTAATTTGGAGCCTCCTGAGTCTGATTTTAGTAGGTCTTTATCAGGCTAAAGCGTTCAGTCGGTTTTATCAGGTCGATAGACGTTGGTCGGTCTTAGCAGCCTTGTTAAGTACTGTGTTGTTTGCAGGTGTGGTCATGGCTTACCGGCTGCTCCTATTTTACAAAATAGTATACCTAAGCCATTAGAAAAAGTAAATGACAGGATATAACCCATTGCCAACAATCCGACCGGGTTGTGTGTTGAGCAGTGAAGGCCAATATGAATGAGCCTGTTTTAGAGTATGGAAAACCAATCGATTAAAGCAAAAATTCTAGCCGATTATCAAACCCTATTGGCGTTAAAGTTTGATAGTCCCGAACTGATCAAAGACAAGCTCAAATTAATCAGCGAGCATGTTGACCAACTCAGTAGCTCTACGCCTGAAGACAACCTGACGTATGAAAATGCAGCAAACCTTCTTAAATCGGCCAGCACAACCGAGTATACCGCTTTTCGTGATGCTATGAGTGACGATGAAAAAGAGCAGGCCTTGGTTCAGCTTAAGCATAAAGTGGCAGAGGCTTGCCAGCTAGTAACTATTCACGGGTAGCAACGGTCAAAATCCACCCGCGCAGGCAGCTATGACTATACGGGTAAATACACGCTGAAGGTAGCGCCCTGATTTGGGCTGCTACTGGCAGTAATCGCTCCACCGTGATTGGCCACCACACGTTCACAAATCGCTAAACCAATTCCCGTTCCGGCAAACTCAGTCTTTCCATGCAGGCGTTGGAAGACCTGGAATATGCGGTCCAGATATTTCTCATCAAAGCCAATACCGTTGTCCACTATATCAATCCGATAATACGCTTTGGCAGCCCTGGCAGGTTTAACCGAAGGTGGTAACTCTGTAGCCAGTATCGCATGGCACGTAATCTGAATCACCGGCAGTAGAATGGGTTGCCGAAATTTCAAGGCATTACTAAGTAAATTTTGGAAAAGCTGGTCCAGCTGGGAAGCATTCCCCAAAAGAGTCGGTAAAGGTTCAATGGTAACCTCCGCCTGCGTTTCAGCAATCGTCAGCTCCAGAGTCGTCAATACCCGTTCAACCACCTCCTGAAGGGATACAAACCTATTTGTACTAATGTCACGCTGGGTAGAGATGCGCGAAAAGTCGAGTAGGTCCCGAATCAGGGTAGCCATTCGATTGGCGGCTGACTGCATCCGTTCAATGTACATTAACTCCTCTCCTGATAACGTCCGTTGGCGGGCTCGCAACAAGTCCCCAAACTGCTGAATCTTACGCAGCGGCTCCTGCAAATCATGAGAGGCTACGTACGCAAACTTTTGCAGATTATCATTGGACCGATTCAGGAGTAAATTCGCTTCTTCTAACTCCTCATTGATAGCTGCATATTCCTCATTATTAGCAGCTAGCTCTTCATTTCCAGCGGCTAATTCTTCATTGGCCGTTTCCAGTTCTTCGGTGCGAAGCTGTACTTCGTTTTCGAGCGCCAGTTGAAGTTCCCGCTGAATGGTAATATCCTGAGCGGTCCCATTCAGCCGCACAGCTTTTCCGCTTTCATCAAAGATGGCTTTGCCCTGAGCATGCAGGATTCGCTTTGCTCCTGTTCTGGGATGAATAATGGTATAAATTTCATCGTAAATCCCGTTAGATTCTGGCGTCAAGGCCCAGGCTATTGCTCTGGCAACCCGTTCTAGATCTTCAGTCTGAAGAATCGGCCCTACCTGCTCGTAAGACTGCTGTCGAGGGTCATATCCGAACCAGTCCATCATCCGGTCAGAATACGTAAGCTGGTCAGTAGCCACATCGATGCTCCAGGTGCCTAACTGGGCTAATTCGATTGCCCCCCGAAGACCTGCTTCGGCTTCTTCCAGTTTTTGGTGAGCTATAACCTGGGGAGTTACGTCTATAGTTGTACAAATAACCCCATAGACATTTTCATCCTTACCAAACAAAGGCTTGAATGCATAATCATAAAAACCCCAGTACGATTCGCCGTTCCTGATCAGTTCTATACGTTCAGCCCATGCCACATACGTCTCACCGTTAGCCAATACCTGGCGGTACTTGTCCAGAAGTTGAGTTCGCTTCAGTTCGGGAATAGTTTCCATTATCGGTCTCCCAATGATTGAGGCATCGCGTCCAAAGATCTCAAGCATCTTTTCATTGGCTTCCCGCAGAACCATATCCTGTCCAATATACACCAGTTTGGCGACGGGTGAGTTGTAAAACACAGTACGTGAAAAGCGCTCACTTTCTTCAATCGCCTGGCGGGCCAGTACTTGCTCCGTGACATCTACAGCCATATTCAAAATGGCATAGACCTGCCCCTCTTCATCGAAAACGGGTTGGTAAGTGAAATTAAAATAAAAGGTACGCGGCTGACCATTGATCACTAACTCACAACGATCGGCGGTAGCCTGATACGGCTTCCCGGTAGTATATACCTCATCCAGAATCTTAATGAAGGGTTGATCCTCGAGTTCGGGTAACACTTCGGCAAAGGCCTTGCCAAACACAGTATGACCCTTACCCCAAAACTGAAGCATTGGCTCATTGGCCAGCTCAATAATAAGCTTGCGGCCTATGAGTAGACCAGTAGCCACTGGAGCCTGTTCGATCAGGGAACGAAAACGGGCTTCGCTTTGCATGAGTGCTTCCCGACCCGAAACAAGCTCCTCAATGTCCACACAATAGCCAGCATAGCCCGCATAACTACCATCTTCCTGGTAATACGGATCACCAGCCGCCCGACACCAGACTAGTTGGCCATCCCCTTTTTTAAGCCTAAACTGAACATCATAATGGGTACGGGTAGCAATGGCTTCCCCAAAAGCAGCTATACTCCGCTGCCGGTCAGCTTCAATAATAGCATTGGACCAGCCTCCTCTCAAGAGGTCTTCGTAGGCTATGCCTGTCCAGTCGACCAGCGTTTTATTCAGATACGTAAGGCCACCGGTCTGGTCGGAGAGCCACAGACCCGTTGGCGAGCTATTCGTCACGTTTCGGAATAAGGCATCGCTTTGGCGCTGAACCTGGGCAACCTGCTCTTCGGCCTTCTGTAAAGCCTGCCGCTGATTTTCGGCCTCGGTAATGTCTTTGACCGTACCGGAGAACGTTATGGGTTGACCTTCTTCATCGTATATAAAACCGCCCGCCACGTTAATGGAGTGGATTGAGCCATCGATCCAGATTACCCGTGTTTTGTACTCAAGTTCGCCCGCTTTCAGTCCGGCATTCGTGGCGGCTTCCCGTAGTAGCCGATCGTCAGGATGAATGTACTTGACAAAGTCATGCCGAGTCAATGCTTTTTTAGTCGAATCGCCACTAACAATAGCAGCATAAGCAGGCGTGTAGTCGATCTGTTCGGTGGCCAAATCCACCTGAAACAGGCCAATTCCTGAGCTTTTAATAGCTAAGTCGGCCAGTTTCTGGGCTTTTTTCTCTTTGGTGATGTCCTGTAAAGTACCATTGAATCGATAAGCAGTCTGCTCATCTGTAAACGAGGCCCGACCTTTTGCTCTAACAATCGTTTCCTGCCGGGTTACTGGATGTACGATCGTATACTCCACCTCATAATAGCCACCAGAGTCATACGTTAAGGCCCGCTGAATCGCATCGCTCACGCGTTGTCTATCGTTGTGGGCAATGACATTGATCGCTAGCGGCAGTTCTACTTCATCTTCGGGAAGTAAGCCAAACCACTCTTTCAAGCGAGCGTTGGCCCTAAACTTATTCGTGACCGGGTTTAAGTCCCAGGTACCTAACTCCGCAGCGTCAATGGCAAATGTCAATTGATCTTTGTTTTCCTGAAGCTGTTCCAGATTTTTTACTTTTTCTGTGGTTTCAGTACAGGTAACAAATACGCCAGCCGAACTTCCAGATTCATCAATGACTGGACTGTAACTAAAGGTCCAATACACATCCTCCATCTGGCCATTGCGGTAAATCGGCAGCAACTGGTCTTCGTTCCAGGTCGCCCCCTGATCCAACAGAACCTGATCAATCAAGGGCTTGATAAACTCCCAGATTTCCGGCCATACTTCGGCACCAGGTCTGCCCAGGGCTTGCGGGTGCTTGCCTTCATTGCCCAGACTTGGCCGATAGGCATCATTATAGAAGCAAAGATGCGTTGGCCCCCAAAACAGAAACATGGGAAACCTGGAGTTAAGAAGGATACTCAGGGTAGTACGCAGGCTTTGGGGCCACTGGTCCGGTGTCCCTAGCGATGTGTTTGCCCAGTTATACTGGCGGGTGAGTGCCCCCATTTCTCCCCCTCCTTTTAAAAAGGGGTATTGATTATTGGTAGCTGTCGTATCCAAGATAAAAAGAGTTCGCCTTGCAGAACGTTAATCAGTGGGGCAGGATAAGGTTGGGTTTTAACTGCGTAAAAATAAGAGTTATTAACCCTGATTAAAGCCGGAGGCCAATCAGTTTTTCCCAAATCGTTCACTGAATAATTACAGCAATTAGCGCAGGAGTTAAGCCAGAAGTGGGCGTCGGGCTTACTAGTTGGAATAATCTTACCTCAAAAGCCTACTGATGGCTAGCAATGGAGTCGGGTTAAGTGATTGACCCAAGCCGGCTATTGGCTCTGTTGACCCGTTTGATTTCTGCTTCCCGAAATTCTTTCGGCGTAACGCCAGCCTGCTTTTTGAAGAACTTGGTAAAGTAGGACGTGTCTTCAAAGTTGAGGTTGTAGGCGATTTCGGCAACAGTTAAGTCCAGATTAACGAGCTGCCTTTTGGCTTCCATCACGATTCGGATTCGGATGACTTCGCCGGATGAAACACCCATGAGCTGACGGCAAATTGTATTGAGGTAGTTAGGCGTTAAAAAGAGTTTTTCAGCGTATTCTTTCGGCAATCGCAACGTGTTATAATTGGCCTCAATAAGCTTTTGAAAATTCTTGAGGATGGCATAATTGTGCAGAGACGTTTTGCCACTTTTTTCTGCGTCACTAATTCTATGTATCGTGATGAATAATTGAATCAATAGTGCCCGAACCATATCCAGTCCGAACGTAGAATCGGTATCACTTTCTTTCAAAAGGGCTTCAAAATAGTGCTTTACTTTTGGCTGGATTTCCTCTGGAATATCGATAACCGAATCGTCAACGATTCCATTAAAAAACGAGAACTGACTCAGGAAATCGGCTCGTGCCAGAAACGAATGAAAGAAGGAGCCGGAGAAATTGATGACATACCCATCGACAGGGCCTTCAAAACTCCAGCTGTGAACCTGCCCCGGAATCATGAAATAAATCTGATAAGGGCGTACCGGAAACGTGTGAAAATCAATGTCGTGGGTACCCCCACCTTCCAGAAACAGAATCAAATGATAAAAGTCGTGCTTGTGGGCCAGATGCAGATTTTTATGGACAGCCAGATAGGGAGCAAACCGACTGATCTGTATGTCCTTTTGTTTGAAAAGGGATAGCTTGTCGATGCTGTAAACTGGAATGTCTTTTTTTATCATGGATAGCTTCTGGTAAGGCAGGCTTAAAGAACTTTTATCAGTTGATTCTTATCATTGATAGTCGCTATTCGTGCTTTTAACCGGGCTAACTCGCCCATCGCCGATGTGCATTCGAAACCATAACGTTCGTAAACACGCTGACTCGCCAGTTGTAAAGCTTGTGAGATTCGCTCGTCGAAATCCTGAATCGACAGGGAATCTCCTGATTTTATATATTGAAGCAGCACAGTTGAAGGCGAGTAAATACTGTCCTTCTGTTTATCTGGCCATTCAATAGTTACGTTGACTTCTGGCATGATTTACGTTGATTGTTTAAGTTTTTCTTTGGAATCCGATTTTGTCATGCTGACGAAGGAAGCATCTTAAAGTTTCTTGACAAGCTAGTAAGGATGCCTGTAAGATGCTTCCTTCGTCAGCATGACAAAAATTACTGCTTAGGAAATTTTAAACAGTTTTTAAGCTAATAATTGATTGCCCTTCCCCCATATGCACTACAATTTGCTGATTTTCAATGATATTTCCGATAGCGTTGCACTGAATAGTATGTGATGTAAACAAATCAATGCATGTATTTTCATCGCCGGGTTTACAGGTAAACAAATAGCCGAAACTCGGAAAGCTAACCAGCCACTTTTCCCAATCGACACCCTCAGGTTTGGGAATCTGATCCAGGTACAGTTCTGCACCAACGCCCGAGGCTTTCACGAACATGGCGAGGGTACCAATAATGCCCCCCATACTGATATCTTTGGCTGCTACCGAAAGCCCCCGGTTAGCCAGCTCGTACATGAGCGACAGGTTAGCCCGAAGATGAGCCGGATCGGCCGTCGTCGATGCATTCCAGAAGGGGTAATTCTGGTAATAACTCCCATTCATATCTACGGCCATTAGTAACGTTTCGGATTGCCGGGCCGCTTTACTTTCTAACAATTTTTTCGCCTTACCAAGTATCGAAACCGCAAGATGACGACTCTCGGTATGATAACAGGTATGCCCACCAACGATGGGGACTCCGTAAGCTATCGAAGCAGCCATCATGCCTTCCCAGATCAAAGTGCCCTGTTCCTGGTCTTTTAACCATAAAACATCCGTTACCGCCATTGGCAAACCACCCATCGAACAGATGTCGCTGATATTGACCATAATGGATGAATAACCCGCAAACCAAGGCGCAGCCTCCAGAAAACTCGTAATGATTCCTTCGGAAGAAAACAGAAGGTGATCGCCGTGGCCATCGGGAATCACAGCGCAATCATCGCCGAGGAAAATTTGGTGTTCGCTTCGATCAAACGGATCCTGGTACGAAACATAATCGCCAAGGGTTGAATAGGTCTGATCAATGGCAAGTTTATCACGTACCGAACGCTGACTGAGTACCTGCTCTATGATACGTTGCAACATAGATTAGGCTTCGGTTGAATTCAGAACAGAAACGGTCGCTGGCAGGTTTTTCTCAATACTTTCCAGTAAGTATTCGGCATCTTTACCCACGCCCGAAAACCGCGCCGAGCCCCAGGTGTTTTGCCAGGTCAGCCCCAGAAAATACAGACCATCAACTTCCGTAAGGCCCCGCTGGTGAACAGGATGTCCTCGTTCATTCATCACGGGTAGTTTGAGCCAGGAATAATCCATGCCAAAGCCGATGCACCACACAACAGAAGTAATGTTGGTATTTTCAAGTAGTACAGAGGTCACTTCGTCGGCAGGTTCCCAGACCGGAACATAAGTCGGTTCGACAGGGGCATCGATCTGGTTATCGAGAATGTACTGGTCGATTCGCTTTTTGATATTTTCCGATACCTTATCGGCATAGTCAAGATGCTCCTTCAGATTGGAGGCAAAAACCAGTTCGGAGTCGTTTGCGTCATTGAGTACTCCATAGAGCTTCATGCCTTCGAGGGCGAACTTACGCAGGTCGATTTCACGGCCACCATCGCGCCCGGTTACGTAATGGTTGGTTTTTTCGCGTACGTTTTCGCCTTCCGGGTGTTTGTCGACCGGAATGTCGTAGTACTTCATCATATCCAGCCATTCCACAACATCTTTCCCCCGATACAGCCGTGCACAGCGGGGCGCTTTACCGACACACAAGTGCACGTTTCGACCTGCCAGATGTAAGTCTTCAGCAATTTGCGCGCCCGACTGCCCAGTTCCCACAACCAGCACATCGCCCGCTGGCAAACTTTCTGGATTCTTATAATGAGCTGAATGAACTTGCTCTATATACGTCGGAAATTTTTCGGCCAGTTTCGGCAAGGGTGCCGAGTGAAAATTACCAATACAGACAACTACCTGATTGGCGGTGTAGACACCTTCATTGGTCAGGACGGTGAACGAATCGGTCAGTGGTTCCTTGGAAACGGCCAGAACTTCGACGCCCTCTTTTACTGGTGGATTAAAACTGGCGGCATAACCTTCCAAAAAGTCCACAATCTCGTCTTTAACCATAAACCCATAAGGATCATTGCCGGAGTACGAATAGCCGGGCAAGTTACATTGCCAGTTGGGCGTGACCAGGCAGAATGTGTCCCAGCGGTAACTTCTCCAGGAATCGGAGATACGTTTCTTCTCGAACACGACGTGGTCAATTCCCTGTTGTTTCAATAAGTAACTCATAGAGAGGCCAGCCTGTCCCGCTCCAATTACGATTACTTCATATTGAGTTTTCATATTTTTATAGTAGGTAGTAAGTACATCATAAAGTATAGTAAAGCCCATAGGCTTGACCGCAGCCGCGGACGGTCGATGTTATAGCTCCCGAATTTATTCGGGGGAATCGGCAGAGGAGTTGCGAACAAAGATTGATATCGGCCATCCCTACGGGACTTTGTTATCGATCCATCGTCTGGTCCCCGAATAAATCCGGGGGTTACAACATTGGTCAAGCCTACGGCTTTGGCCAGTAAATACCAGCAGACTTAGCTTACAATGCACTTAAGTTGGTACAATGACTTTTGCGAAGGGGTATAGAATTCGAGATCGCATTTCATGTGATAATGCAGTTTCCCGAAAACATGCAGTGGATCACCGGTTTGCCAGTGCATTCGATTGAAAAATGTTACGTTCTGTTCCTGCACATACGCATAGAACTCCCGGCAGCCGAGCGTGAGTGCAGTTGATACGGCCTTGAAAATCAGGGCTCCGCCTATCGTTTGGGTAAAGGGGTAAATCGGATGCTGATCGTTGAAAAGGCCCGAAGTCTGAAATCGAGCGAGCTTTCGGTACGATTTGGCTACGCCCAGTCGGCCACCCCACCAAACGCCCGGACTTCGTTCGTCGATGCGTACAATGCCAACAACCTGATCCAGAAAGCCAGTGTAACTACTTTCGGCGATAATTGGCAAGGCCTTGTCGTCAATGGAATCGCGGTCCGATCCGGTAAAGATCTGCTGCTCCTCGCAAAAAATCTGCCGACGCAAGTCCCAGTATTGATTGATCTGCCAGGAATCTTGGGCAAAATCAAACGTAATATGACTTGCTCTATACTCGGTTGGTTTTTCAATAATCATGGGACATGCAAGGTTTTGGATTGACTGTCAATTCTTATGCAAAGGCCATCGTTTTGGCCATTTTCTCGAACGATTTCAGGGTTGAACACGCACCACACTTCGCGCAACCTGCTTTCATTTTGTTCGAGGTGATTTCCCCTTCGGCAATGATGCTGCCTACTTCGGAGAGGACGCGTTGCATGAAATCTTTGTTGGGGGTTGGGTGGTTTTCCAACGGCGTACCACCCACGGGAACAAACGGCACCACAAACGGATAAACCCCAATATCGACCAACTCGCGACTGATGTTGATGAGCGCTTCTTCGGAATCGCCCAGCCCGGCCAGCAGATAAGTCGAGACCTGACCTCGGCCAAACACCTCGACCGCAGCTTTGAAGGCTTCCATGTAGTAACTGACCGAAACTTCAGCCTTGCCCGGCATTATCCGTTGGCGGACGGCCTCTTCCACTGCTTCCAGATGCATACCCAGCGCATCGGCACCTGCTTCTTTCAGCCGTTCGAACCAGACGAAATCAGCGGGTGGTTCACATTGAACCTGAATCGGGATATCAACGCTCGCCTTGATGGCTCTGACACTTTCACAAAGCACCTTAGCCCCGCGATCGGGCGTCGAGGGTGTACCCGTCGTTAACACAAACTGCTCGATACCATCCAACTCGACAGCCGCTTTGGCCACTTCGGCCAACTGAAACGGGCGCTTATACGAGATGGTCCTTTTCAGTTTTAGCGACTCGCCAATAGCGCAAAACTGACAGGAGGTTTCCTTATCGCCGTAGCGCACACAGTTCTGTAGGACGGTCGTAGCCAGCACGTTATGGCTATGAAGCTGCGCAATTTTCCAGAACGGAACACCATCGGAGGTTGTGTACGAATAGAACTTAGGTTGTTTTGGAAATACGATCATTCCGACAAACTCGCCATTTTTGGAAAGTTTTGAAACGCCCAGCAGGTTTGGTTCTTCGGCGGAATAGGGCGAGCGTAAAGAAGCTGAATTATGGACAGGTACCATAATCGTGGCGTCGCCCAGTCGAACGGCTTTATGATCGGTTGGGCCAGCTCCTCCTTTTCGGCCACCCTTGTCAGCGAATCCGTCCAGCCGTAATCCATACGCCTGTAGTTCGGTCAATAATTCTGGATTGCTCATATCTGGTCCATGCTTTCCTTGATGGCTATGCTTTTATCACTGACTTCGACGTGTCTGTAAGCCGTTTTGTCGACCACTACAGACAGTAACTCGGGTCGGGAATAATGACCAACCGAGTCCATCATTCGCTTGCGTTTATCAATCAGCTTCATGTCGAGGTCTGCGTACAGGATACCTTCCCCTTCGGTTATCGGTGTTGCCAGATGTTTACCCTCGGGTGAAATGATCATGGTATTGCAGCCCCCACGCAATGCCTTTTGCAGCTTATCGTCTGGTGTGATTGACTTGATCTGATCATCGTCGAGCCAACCCGTTGCATTGATGACAAAACAGCCACTTTCCAGCGCATGATGGCGCATCGTAACTTCCATCTGATCGGCGAAGATTGGCCCCACAAGCGAACCCGGAAACTGGCTACAGTGAATCTCCTCGTGGTCGGCCATTAAGGCATAGCGGGCCAGTGGATTGTAATGCTCCCAGCAGGCCAGCACCCCGATACGCGCTATTGTCGTGTCAACCGCTTTTAGTCCGCTACCATCGCCCTGTCCCCAAATCATGCGTTCATGATAAGTGGGCGTGATTTTCCGGCGTTTCAACACAATCTGGCCATCCGTATCGAACACAAGCTGGGTATTGTACAACGTACCATAATCCCGCTCATTGACGCCTAGTACGACTACAATTCCACATTCTTTTGCCGCAGAAGCAACGAGCGCTGTAATAGGCCCCGGTACAACAACCGCTTCGTCATATAACCTGAGGTGATCGGGGCCTTGTAAAACAGGGGGGAGAATGAATGAAAAGTACGGATAGTTCGGTACGCACGTTTCGGGAAATACAATGATATCGGCCCCCTGCGATGCGCTTGCGCGAATCATGTCACAAATCTTTTCAGTTGTGGCCAGGCTATCATTCAATACCGGTTTCAATTGCGCAGCCGCAGCTTTGATAACAGACTTAGAGGCCATAGGAGAGCTGTTTAGTCAGACTTACAAGGTCCAGGTGTCGAAGATAAATGCGCCTTCTTTCCGGTGCAGGAGTTGAATATCAAGCACATCGAGGGGACTAATGGGCGTGATGCCTGCCAATAAGTTCGGTTCGCCCATGCCGTAAAGTGCCTGTAGGGCAAAGCGGCAAGCATATACTTTACCGCCTTCAGCGATAAATTTTAGCAGTCGATCGGTGTAGGCCATATGGCCAGGAAAGGCTTCATCACCAATTTTTGGAAACCCGCGTTGAACGCCCAGCAAAACGCCTGGACCATATAACAGGATAGACGTTTCGAAGCCTTTCCGAAGCAAACGAGTTGCGGTCAGGATATTAACCAGGCCAATTGATCCTTCAAATGCGACGGTGTGAAAGGTTACCAGTGCCTTTTGACCAGACTCAGCTTTCACATCCTCAAACACCTTTTCTTCATAGTCGACAAAGAAATCTCCAGTCTTGTTGGGGGCAGTTTCAACTTTAGGCATAACAAAAGTGATTAAGTTTGATTTTAAACTGATTTTTTAAGTTTTCTCAAAATTAATCCCCGAAAAGGTTTGATTTTAAAGTTATTTATGGAGGTTTTTACATAAAATATGGAATTTATCATTAAAAATAAACCTGTTTTATAAAATCTATAATTATTACAATACAGATTTTTACCTGTAAAAGAGCCTATATTCCTGAAATGCCTCAGAAACAGCGTATAGGCAAAATCCAAAAACAAGAGGAGTTTCAAAAAGTGGGGTAATTGGAAGTGAGCCGCACCAGATAGGGTAAGTAATCTCAACTTCGACTTTGAACCGTATAGTATGCTGCCTACCAATGCCAGACCGATTGGTTAGGCGCAGTTTTATGTTCCACTGACTAGATAACCCAATGAAAAATTATCTGATTGATACGTTTCGGTTCAATGATGCAACCAATAAAAAGTTGCTGACTAAAATCAATCTGCTAGCCAACAAAACTGAATGTGTGCGCCTGTTTAGTCATTTAATCAACTGTCAATACAAATGGATGGCCAGACTTTTAGGTGACCCAAAAGCGGATGAGATGAGCTGGTGGGACCCTGTTTACACGTTTGACGAACTGGAGCAGGAATGGACTCGTAGTGTAGAGCCCTGGATTGCCTACCTAACGGCCAGGACGGAAGAGGATTTATCGACTGAACTCAAATTTATTGGGTTTGATGGAGCCCAGTATGCGGTGAGTCTACAGGATATTGCCCTTCAACTCAACTATCATTCGTTTCACCATAGGGGGCAAATACAAACCCTGATTCGTCAACAAGGCCTGATACCCGACACACTGGATTACATTCGAACAAAGTCCAGAAAACTCAGTGAATGATCGGTGTAACCTACTTAGTCGTCCATACCAATCTTCACTTAGACCTGCTACCTTTTACTGGATACCACGTTAGGATCAGCTAAGTAATGTTTAGTAAAAGGTAGCAAGTCCGCTTTTGGGTTAGTATTAGTTTAACGAGCGGGTGATTAAATCGACCACTGAATCCATTTCGTCCAACGTATTAAAATAGTGGGGTGACAGCCTAATCAGCCAGTCTATACCTTTTCGCTGAAAGTCGATTAGGGCGGAAGGCGGATACTGTGTTGTGAAAATCACACGTTCGTGTCTAAGGGTTGCCTCCAATGTAGGGAGTGATTGACGGGTTGTGTGGAATGTCAGGAGGTTACTTTGCCGGGAGCCCCGGTCCAGCAAGACCAGGCCGTCGATCTGTTCCAGCCCCGTTCGGAGCCGGTTCATCAGGTGTTGGTTCTGTTGGATAATGGCCTCCAGGCTCACCTGATTCGCGTAACGAATGGCTTCGGTCAGTCCGACGCTAAGGAGGGAGATTTCCTGCGGTTCAAATCGGCGGGCGCTCGTTTGTAACGCATACGCGTCCGGCCCGGTCCAGGTGGCCGCCCGTCGGTCGATAAATAATGGCGACAACCCGGCTTCCAGCACCTTATCCGATACATACAGAAATCCCGTATTGCGAGGTCCACGCAGAAACTTACGCCCTGTTGCTATCAGAAAATCGGGCTGAATCCGGGCAACATCGAGCGGCAACTGCCCTGCCGATTGAGCCGCATCAAGCAGATACCAGACGTTATATTGTCGACAGAGTTTGCCTACTTCTTCGGCCGGCAACACCAGTCCGGAATTAGTCGGAATGTGGGTAACGGCCACCAATACTGGTCGGTGGATTCGAATTAATTCCTCTAAATGAGTCAGATCGAGGTCACCGTTGGGTAGATCATTGATCCGCAGCAATCGGATACCTAACCGTTGCTGCATAGACAGAAACGCCAGTTGATTGGAGACATAATCATTCGTAGTGGTTAGAATAGTATCGCCCGCGCGAAACGGTATGGCCGATAGTACCTGAATACAGGCATCGGTGGCACTATAGGCGTAGGCGATATTGCCGGGTTGGGTATTCAGTAACTGAGCTGTCTCGTCGTAAAATCGGGCGATCTGTCCGGTTCGCAGTCGTTCGACTTCGTAACCACCTAGTTGAGTTTCCTGCTGAAGATACTCCATCATGGCCGTTACAACGGGTTGAGGCATTAAGGAAGCTCCGGCACTATTCATAAATAGGTTGTCGAGGCAGCCCGGTGTATCGGCCCGCAGTCGAGCGAGATCAAGAAAGGGAGTTGTTTGGATTTGCATGGGGCAAAAAAGAGAATGAGTCTGTACGAAACCAGATACACTTTAGTGGTTCCAGAACCATACAGATTGCTTTTTCGAAGGTTGACTGATCCAATCAAACTGTACGAGCTACTTTCGCAAAATCTGTATGGTAATGCGTACAGATGAGCGCACTACTTTTGCTTTGTAAACCAGCTCTCACGGTCTTCAAAATAGTCTATGAATGTATCGATTCCCAAGTATCAGCAGGTAGCTCGTCAGTTGGGGGATAAGTTGCGGCTCGGTGTGTTAACCGAGGGAGATAAGCTTCCTTCTGTTCGTACCCTGAGTCAGGAACTTGGCGTTAGCATCAACACCGTACAACAGGCATACTATTGTCTGGAAGCAGAAGGATTGGTAGAAGCCCGGCCGCAGTCGGGTTACTACGCTCGAACACTAATTGAGCGGATGGGTCAGGTACCCCGCCGGTCTGAGCCCCAGGCTATGGCACATCAATCTGATCTGTCTAATCAGGAGTCGGTACTGCTCAGACTAATGCGCCAGCAACGACAGCCCGGTTGGCTTCCTTTGTCACTGAGCGTACCTGCGCCCAGCCTACTCCCGGTGAGCAAGTTAACAAAGGCTCTCCAGCAGGCCCAACGCGAACTACCCCACGGTGGAATCGAGTACGAATTGATGGCCGGTAACGCTGCGCTGCGTCGACAAATTGCCCGCTATGCGCTGTTCTGGGGTGGTCAGCTTATCGATGAGGAGATTATTACGACCGAAGGCTGTACGGGGGCTCTAACCCTGTGTCTGAAAACCGTCACCCAACCGGGTGATACCGTTGCCGTAGAGAGCCCCGTTTATTTCGGTATCCTTCAGACGATCCTCTCGCTGGGCCTGAAGGTACTTGAGCTGCCAACCGATCCACTGACAGGCGTTGATCTGGACGTATTGGAAGGGCATCTGCGAACGGGCAAGGTACAAACCTGTTTGCTGGTGCCCAGTTTCAGTAATCCCCTCGGCTGCTGTATGCCGAATGCCCACAAACAACGATTGGTGCAAATGCTGGAAACCTACCAGATTCCGCTCATCGAAGATGACCTCTATGGCGACCTGCATTTCGCCCCAGACCGACCGCTTCCCTGTAAAGCCTTCGACCGACAAGGGCTGGTCTTATGGTGTGGTTCTTTCAGTAAAACCCTGGCACCCGGCTACCGGGTGGGCTGGGTGGCTCCGGGACGATATTACGATACCCTGTTTCAGATAAAGCGCTATCAGTCTGGCTTTTCGCCGGGTATAACCCAGCAGGCAGTAGCCAATTTTCTGGCTAACGATCGCTATGAACTGCACCTGCGTCGGCTTCGGCAGCGACTGAAAAGCAACTGCCAGCGCTACCAGCAGACTATCCGAAACCACTTTCCGGATGGCACTCGTATCAGCGAACCACAGGGTGGCTTTACCTTGTGGGTTGAAGTCGATGCCCGAGTGAATACATTGGAATTGCTCGATCAGTTGGCGCCCTATAAAATCAGTATGCTGCCAGGCAGTTTATTCAGCCTTCAGCCGCAGTATACCAATTGTATGCGACTCAGTTACGGGATGCCTTTTGACGAGCGCGTCGCCTGGGGCCTGCAAACGATCGGACAGCTCATTCACCAGCAACTGGCGTTATGAAACAACTACCCTGGCGAACACCCATCCAGACCGCAGCTTTCGTCTTATGCCTGTCGGTATGCCTGATAGCATCTGTATGCGCAGCCGATAAGGTGCGCGAGCAGTATCAGAAACTGGAATACCGGATACCGATGCGTGATGGGGTTAAGTTGTACACCGCTGTTTATGTGCCCCGAAATGTATCATCAGGCAAGAGGTATCCTTTTCTGATGCAACGTACCTGCTTTGGGGTTACACCTTACGGTCCCGATCAGTATAAAACGGCTTTGGGGCCTTCGCCCACGCTTCAGGCAGATGGATACATTTTTGTGTATCAGGATGTACGGGGGCGCTGGGCCTCCGAAGGGCGTTGGACCAATATGACTCCCGTTGTTAGCGACCGCCGAAAGCCGTCAGCGACCAGGGCAATTGATGAAAGTACCGATACTTATGACACCATTGAATGGCTACTCCGGCACGTGCACTATCACAACGGTCGAGTCGGGTTGTGGGGGATGAGTTATGCAGGATTTTACGCAATGGCGGGTTCAATCAACGCGCATCCGGCATTGAAAGCGTCTTCACCACAAGCCCCTATTGCCGACTTTTTTCGGGAGGACATTCATCACAATGGGGCCTTTACACAGGTCGCTTTGCTGGCCTACCCGCTGTTTGGTGACGGGCCAACTGGTCCAACCACAAAGCCCTGGTTCTTCAAGGACTGGATTCAAACGGGAAAACAGACGGAGTTTGCGTGGCATCAACGGTTGGGTCCCTTAGCAAACGCAAAGGCCTATTTAGCCCGAAATGTGTTTTGGCAACAAACGGTGGAACACCCCAATTACGATGCCTTCTGGCAGAAACGAAACATCCTCCCCCACCTCCGAAAGATTCGGCCTGCCGTACTGGTCGTAGGGGGCTGGTTCGACGCCGAAGACTTATACGGGCCATTGAGTATCTACAAAACGCTCAAACAACATAGTCCGCAGGCGCGTCCGATGTTGGTGATGGGGCCGTTTGGTCACCGAGGCTGGTCAGAAGAAACTGGCCATACGCTTCACAACGATCTCTATTTTGGCGATAGTCTGGCGACCTACTACCAGCGTACGTTAGAAGCGCCTTTCTTTCACCATTACCTGAAAGGCGCTGGCGATGGAAATACCGGGTTACCCAAAATCTGTCTGTTCGACACGGGCAAAAAAAATTGGCGAATATTTACCAACTGGCCATCGTCGGACAGTCATCGATTACGCTGGTATTTAACCCCTACTGGCCAGCTAACGACACAGCCCGCTGGAACGCCAGGTTATCGGGAGTATGTCAGTGATCCGGCGAATCCCGTCCCTTACACCGAAGCCTCGCTTACCGCTGAGCCGGATTTCAGTGCGTTGGCGAGCTACATATCGGCCGATCAGCGATTTGCCGGTGAACGACCCGATGTACTTACCTTTCAAACCGATGTGCTGACTGAAAATCTGACCGTAGGCGGGGAAATAACCGTTCGACTAAAGGTCAGTACGACGGGTACCGATGCGGACTGGGTAGTAAAACTCATCGATGTGTACCCACCCAACGAACCGAATCATCCTTATCTGCCCAATTCACAAACGCAGTTGGCAAATTACCAGCAACTGGTTCGGGCCGATGTCATACGCGGACGGTTTCGGGATAGTTTTGAAACCCCAAAATCCTTCACACCGAATCAAATTACCGATGTGACATTCCGGCTCCAGGACATGCTCCACACCTTTAAAAAAGGGCATCGAGTGATGATTCAGGTGCAAAGCAGTTGGTTCCCGCTGATCGACCGGAACCCTCAGACGTATGTGGAGAATATTTATAAAGCACAACCCGTCGATTTTCAATCGGCCCGTCACCGCCTTTTTAGTGACTCCTCCATTGAGGTAATGATCTTACCATAAGCCAATTACACATGCATACCCCTATCTATATTATCGGAGTCGGTGCCATCGGCATGACCTTAGCTGTTATGCTCCGGCAGGCTGGTAAAGAAGTAATGCTGGTGCATGGTCGCCAGGGTAATTATTCAGAAGCTGAAGCCTCCATCATGGTTGAGTGTAGCGATGGGACTGTTCTCTCGGCTACCATTCCGATCCATACGCTGGAACAGGTTGCGCCCTTGAACGGCCTTATTTTATTGACCACCAAATCGTTCGGCAATCAGGGTTTGGCCCGACGCTTGAGTAGTAAGACGGGCCAGTCCCCCCTGATTTTGCTACAAAATGGGCTGGACATCGAAGCGCCATTTCTGGAAGCGGATTTTCCTGAAGTGTACCGGTGCGTGCTACTGGCGACCAGTCAGGTACGAGCCGTTCATACGGTCAGCTATAAGCCCGTGGCGGCTTCGCCGATTGGGGTAGTCCGAGGGCAAGAATCCAGTTTAGCAGCGCTTGTGGAGCAACTGAATACACCTCAGTTTCCGTTTCGAACCGAAATTGCCATTCAACGGGCTGTCTGGGAGAAAGTTATCACGAACTGCGTCTTCAATGCCATCTGTCCGCTACTTGGGATCGATAATGGTATTTTTCACCGGAATGCCTCAGCGCTGGCTTTAGCTGGCGAGATCATCGACGAATGTGTCGCTGTGGCGAAGGAAGTGAATATTATGCTGAATCGGCAGGAAGTAGAGCAGCGATTACTAGACATCAGTCAGCGTTCAGATGGGCAGCTCATCTCGACGCTGGTCGATATTAATCATGGCCGAGAGACTGAAATAGATACATTGAACGGAGCCGTTGCTAATCTGGCTCAACGGTTGGAAAAACCGAATTTAGCGAATCGGACCCGACTTCTGGGGGAACTAATCCGATTGAAATCAGCCGTGAACCGTGTTTCATAAGCTTATTCGACGCGGTTTTTACAGCAAGCATAGGTAGGGATGGTAATGCAGGACGATTCATTTGGCTTATTAAATAAACTCCTGTATTTTTAAACTACTGTCCTCTTTCTTAACCCATTCGTGAAAATCGGCTCGTGGCTTTCGGTTCTACTGTTTCTGATAACCAGTAAGTTACTGGCTCAATCGTATACAGTTCGTAACTTAAGCATTCAGCACGGCCTTCCAGAATATTATGTTTCGGGGCTGGTTCAGGACAAGGCAGGCTTTATCTGGGTTGCTACCCGAGATGGATTGGCTCGTTACGACGGCCGGCAGTTTAAGGTGTTTCGCCATCAGCCTTTCGGAAATCGATCGTTAGCCAATAACGTCATTCTGTCGCTGGGATCGATTTCGGATACGACTTTACTGATTCGTTTTGAGGACTACAGCATCCAATTGTTCAATCCTATTACCGAGCAATTTACGGATCTGCTTACGGTTAAACAGTTGGAGAAAGTCCATATCAAACTGTTTCAGGCCACTTTATTGCCCAACGAAAAACAACTTTGGGGTCGGCATGGAACCGAGCTGGTTGCCTATAACCCCCAATCGAAGCAATTTAAAAATTTCCCATTTCCAGGACAGCCCGATCCCGGTAAGCTATATCCAGGAAACACGTTTCTGCTCGATGCGCAACGACAACTGTATGCGCCGTTCCCCGGAAAATTGTTCCAGTTTGACACCCGAACGCATACGTACAGCGTCTGGTCCCACCCACTTATTGCCATTCCAGGCAAGATCGAAACGTATTATGGTACACCGTTGATCCAGCGGGCGAATGGCGAAATTATTATTAGTGCAGCCCAGCAACTACTGCTGTTTAATCCGAAGACAAACCGATTTCGGTCAATCCCGATTCCCGGTACGATAAACACGCTGGTCGGTCCAATTTATGAAGCCGAAGATGGGAATGTGTATTTTACCTACGCCATGACCGTCTACCGACTGACGCCTGACGACCGGCTTTCGGCTCTTTGGACATTTTCCAGCGCTGATTACCAGAATTATTTTCACGCGCTACTGGTCGATCGGTCCGGCGTTTTATGGATTGGCACCAATGGCGATGGTATTCAGCAGATCGATTTGCGGGCGTTGCCGATTAAGGCCCACCCCTATCGGACCAATTTTGTACACGATGTCCTTTCGGATGAACTGGGCTGGTCAGCACCCGATTGGATGAAAACCAATCAGCACATTTACCGACTGCGTCTGGGCGGTACCGCTCCTTTTATTACCATTGGCCTGGATAATGCCTATCAATTGCTACAAGGCGACCCTGGTCTGCGTGCACTCCGCCCCCTCTTAAAACTACCGCAGACGAATCTAGTTAACGGTGTGGAAGGGGGCAATGCCGTTCGGGTTTCAGCAGACGGGACTGTCTGGATGTATGACCCATTCCACGGCCTTCTTAAAGCCACCTCGGCCGGACGGTTGCTGGATACCTTTACTTGCTCTGTTAACTGGGTCACGTCCATTCAGCCTTTGGGTTCCTGGGTTTGGTTGGGCTCCGAAGAAGATGGCCTGTATGCCTACGATACAAAAGCCCGGCGAATTGTTCGACACCTGCGCTACCAGCCAGCTGATTCTACTTCGCTACCCTCTAACCATGTGTCGTGCCTGGTGGCTGACCCAACGAACCCGACGGTACTCTGGGTCGGCACGCAGGAGGGGCTTTCCCGATTAGACACCCGGACGACGCATTTTCAAAACTGGACTGAAAACCAGGGGTTGCCCAGTGCCACCATCAATACGTTGTTGACCGACCGAAAGGGGAATTTATGGTTCAGTACTGTAAAAGGAATCAGTCGAATGACCTCTCGCACGGGTCAGATGCGTCACTTTTCGACTGCCGACGGGTTACAGGATATTGAGTACCGGCAGAACCACGCCGTTCAGCTACCCGACGGTCAGCTGGCATTCGGGGGCGCTACGGGCGTAACGGTGTTTGATCCGTTAGCGCTCAACGAAGTGGCTCAACCGATAACCACTGTCCTGACGGGCCTTCGTCTGGCTAATTTGCCGGTTGAACCGGGAGAAGAAGGCTCTCCATTAACACGCCCGTTAAATGCAACGACAACGCTCCGGCTTCAGCCCACGCAAAACTTTCTGAGCCTGGAGTTTGCAGGCTTGCAATACAACAAGCCTGCCAGCCTGCGTTATCGATACCAACTCACTGGTGTTGATGCCAACTGGGTAGATGCGGGCAGTCACAACGTAGCAAACTACACGCAATTGAACCCAGGTGAGTACGAATTTCGGGTGAAAGCGGCCGACGCGGGAGGGCATTGGAGTCCACTCATCAAGACAATTCGGATTATTATTGATCCGCCCTGGTGGAGAACCTGGTGGGCCTACGTCCTATACGCCCTGTTGCTGGCGGGAATGATTCGGGCGTATATCCAGTATCGGATCAATCGGGCCCAGCTTCACCAGGAAATGCTACTTAAGGAACAGGAGGCACAGCTTCTAAAAGAGAACGCCGACTGGCAAACCCGCTTCTTTACCAACATCACCCACGAGTTTCGTACCCCGCTAACGCTGATCATCAATCCGCTGGAGCGGCTCATGGCGACAGCAGCACTGCCGACTCGCGCAAGTCTGCAACAACAATACGGGGTCATGCACCGCAACGCCCGTCGGTTGCTCCGACTGATCAATCAACTACTGGATATTGCCAAACTCGAAGCAGACCAGTTGGGTATCGTTCAGTCACGGGGCAATCTGGCTAGTTTCTTTGCCGAACTGGTGGACTCGTTCCGACTCCGAGCCGAACGCAAAGGCGTAGAACTAATTTATGAAACTATTGACCTGCCAGCCGATTCACTGTTTGATGCGCAAAAGCTGGAAACCATCGGCTACAATTTGCTCGCCAACGCCCTCAAATTCACTCCGGAGGGCGGTCAGATTCGAATCATTCTCCAGTCAGAACAGGTCAGTAATGAATCAATGATCAGCTTACAGGTCATTGACTCAGGCATTGGTATTTCAGCCGAGCAACTGCCTCATATTTTTGAGCGATTTTTTCAGGGTCGTCAAGCCGAAGGCAGTGTAGGAGGAGGTACGGGGATTGGCTTGTTTCTGGTGGCGGAATTTACGAGACTATTGGGCGGTACGATTACTGTGGATAGCCAGCTTGGTCAAGGTACTACCTTTACGGTCCGTCTGCCCCTCAAAGACCCATCGAAGGAACTGGCAGCCTTAGACGTACTTCCGGCTCTCCTTCGTCCTGTCCTGGTTAATCCCACGGAGGAGTTTACGCCTGACTCGAAGCCGGTTTCTGCCGATGCTCCGCTGATTCTGGTGGTGGAAGACAATGATGAACTGCGCGAGTTTATTGCCGGGGAGCTGACTCGTACCTATCGGGTGCTGACAGCGCCCAACGGACAGGAAGGCTGGCAAGTGTGTTTGCAGGAACTCCCTGAACTCGTTATCTCGGACGTAATGATGCCGCTGATGGACGGGTTTTCGCTCGTGGAGCATATCAAAACCACCCCACTGACAGCCCATATTGCCGTTATTTTGCTGACGGCCAAAACCATGACCGATGCCCGTATCAAAGGCTTAACGGTTGGGGCAAATGATTATCTGACCAAGCCATTTTATGCGCAGGAATTAACGCTCCGAATAGCTAATCTGCTCCAACACCAGCATCAACTACGGTGGCATTGGCAGCAGCGAATCAATCAGTTGGAGAACCCCACCGTGCCTGATCCAGGACCAATATCCGACGATCCGTTTCTGCTTAAATTCCATGAAGTGATGGATCGTGAGCTGGCCAATTCTTCCTTCAGCGTCGAACAACTGGCCGATGAACTGGCCGTTAGCCAGCGGACGCTCCATCGCAAACTAAGCACGTTAACAGGCACCAATGCCAACGAATTGATACGTTCGCACCGGCTGCGTAAGGCCGCTTTGTTCTTACAGGAAGGCAGTTCGGTATCAGAGGCTGCGGAGAAAGCGGGTTTCGAAGGGCTTTCCTATTTTTCAAAATCGTTTAAAGCCCAGTTCGCCGTTTCTCCCTCGGCCTATCTGCAGGCGCAAAAAAACTGATTCTTTTTGCGTGTTTCCCAATGCTCCTGGCATTCATAGCTTGGCTAAACAGATTGGCCGATTTGTGCTAGTGACTTGGCCAATCTGTGCTAACAATATGGCTGACCCGATTTCTACTTTTGCCCCATACTTAATCAGGCAAAGGCGAGGAAACATGAATACGGTTAGCACACAAAATCAGATTCAAATTTTAGTCATCGAAGACGAAGCGGTACTGGCCATGTACGTCAGCGATCTGTTAGAGAATCAGGGGTATGAAGTCGTTGGTACAGCGGATAACGGCCGGGAGGCTTTGACCCTCTATCAGCAAAATCGCGTTGACCTTGTCCTTTGCGACATCAATCTGAAAGGCGACTGGGATGGCATCGAAACCATTCAGAACATCATCCGTTTCAAACCTGTACCGGTTATCTACATGACCGCCCAAACTGACAAAGAAACAGTTGAACGAGCCAAGCAAACCTATCCGGCAGCTTATCTGACCAAACCCGTTCGTCCTGATAATCTTCAGATTGCGGTTGATCTGGCGATCCACAATTTCGTACTTCGCAAAGTATCAGCCAGCCCTGATCTTGGGCATAAAACCACAACGACCGAAAAAGACCATCATAGCCGCGAAGCCATTCTGAAGATTGAGGATAAAGTATTTATTAAACACAATTATCAGTTTGTCTCCATCAATTTAGACGATATTCTGTTTCTGGAAGCCGACAATACATACACGACATTGGTGACCAAATCCCAGAAATTTGCCCTCCGGTTAACACTAGGCAACGCACTCAATCGGCTGGACTTTAGCGATCTGGTCCGGGTTCACCGCTCGTTTGTGGTCAATATCAAAAAGCTGAAAGGCTTCAATGAGCGCGAGATGTTCATCGAGTCATTTACCATTCCCCTCAGTCAACAATACAAAGAGGATTTCATCGGCCATTTTGCGTTTCACTGATCGCATACTTCCCCTTTCCTATTCTCGACCAACAACTTTATGAAACCGATTTTCATGGCCCTGCTGGGGCTACTGTTCGTGACACAATGTGCAGTTGCCCAAACCGCACCACCCACTACATATCAAGCGTTACAACAGCAGATTGCCACCTTGCCCGATACCACCCGTTTTGAACGACTGGCCGCGTTTTATCAGGACAAACTGAACCCAGCCCAGTCCAATCAGGCAGCCAACGCTATTGCTGACATGGAGCGAATTGCCGAGCGACTCCAAAATCAGACCCTGATTGGCCGTACGTATATGGCTAAAGGCTATTTGGAACAAGGATTAAACAATACGAATCAGGCCATCTTTAATTTCCAAAAAGCAGCCACGACGTTCAGCGCAACCCCCGGCGCCATTTCCCGGGAAATTCGGGCTTTGCAGCGAATAACGGGCGTATATATTGGACTGCGCGAGTTGAAGATGGCGCAATACTATAGCGAGAAAGCCCTGAAGATCGCTCGTCGGGCGAATCGGAAGCTGGAAATAGCGAATCTGTATACCGATCTGGCAACAATCGAAGATATCCGCCAGCAGCCGCAAAGAGCACTGCATTACAATACTCAGGCAATCGGAATCTATCGGTCATTGGGCGAAGATTATCTCTACACGCTGTTCAACCGGGCCATCATACTAAAAAATGCCGGGCTCTACCAAGAGTCCACCGAAACGTACCGGCAGTGCCTGGTCCGGGCTCAACAGCAGAGCGACAGTCTGCTAGTGGGGATGATTTATTTGAATCTGCCCAATACGCTTCTCCTGATGAATCGACTGGACGAAGCCGAACATTACATTCAACTGGCGAAAACCTGGTCTCAGTATCAACCTGAAAATCTGCTCCATCTAAAGAATGTCTACGAAACGCTCACGGCGATTTACGAAAAACGGAGCAAGTACAAACAGGCATTGGGGTACCACAAACAATGGGCTATATACCGGGATAGTCTGTTCAATACCCAGAAAAGTCGGCAGCTAATCGAAAGTGAGACCCGCTTTCAGACGCGCGAAAAACAACTACAAATTCAACATCTGAATCAGGACAATCTGAATCAGAAACAACAACTTAGCTGGTTGATTGGTGGCGTTTCATTGCTATTGGTATTACTATGCATCATGGGTTGGCAATACCGCGCTATTCGCCGGGCCAATCGTGCGCTGGACGAAACGAACCATACTCTATCGGCGGCTAATGAACGGATTCAGCAGCAGGCAGGCCAATTGAAGGAGTTGATGCGGGAACTGCACCACCGGGTCAAAAATAACCTGGCTATTGTATCCAGTCTGCTCTACCTGCAATCGAATCGGCTGGACGATGAAAAGGCGATTCAGGCTGTACGCGAAGGTCAGCAACGGGTCGAAGCGATGTCGCTTATTCATCAACAGCTTTATCAGACTGATAACGTTACTCGGGTCAGCATGCCCGACTACGTTGGCGACCTGGTTCGGGGCCTGATGCAGTCCTTCCGTCATCAGGATAATTTTGACCTACAACTGGAAATCGAACCCATCGAAGTCGATGTCGAGCTAGCCGTACCGCTGGGGCTAATTCTGAACGAGTTAACCACCAACGCGTTCAAACATGCGTACCACGGTGTTGTCGATCCCCGGCTGAGTATCCGCATGTGGCAATCCGATCAGTTATATCTGGAAATCAGCGACAACGGCCCTGGTATCGACGCCATTCAGTGGCAAAAGCCCGCCCGATCCTTTGGTAAACGGCTCATCAACTCGCTGGTGAAACAGGCGGGTGGAGCATTGGAGGTTACAAGCCAGTACGGCACCTGTTTTCAGCTCGTTCTTCCCCGAGCCAATGCGTCTGTTGACACTCCCAACTCGCCCGTCATTGATCATGTAATGGCATAGTTTCTCTTTTTTGGATTTACTGTGCGTCACAAGCCGGAATCGCGGATCATCCCTGCTTTTCCGGCTTGGTCGTTTAACAGGTTCTCCTCAAGTCGTTGCTCCTTTCACACTTATTGCGGAGGTGGTTTCCCTTACAAAATCCGAGTGTTCACTATCACACGAACCACGTTCACTACCTATTCCCAGCATAAAAAATCAGCTCGTCGTAATCTTGTATCGTATTCAGAATCAGGAAAGTCCTGACAATTCTCAGAAAATAACTACGACAGCATAAAATGGCGGATTTGTGCTACCGAATTGGCCAATTTGAGCTAACCCGCCGGGTCTTCGGCCCGGTACTTTTGCCACCACAAAACCGACTTATCGCCGTCTGAATCAACCCGAAACACAAGTATTTACACATTCAGCATATATGAAATACCCATGAAAAAATTCGCATTCCTCGTTCACGTTCGTAGCAGTTACCAAACCGATCTGGCCGCTGTAGCCAAGCCACTAGGCTGGCTTCCTGAGTCATTTTATCAATACGCCTTCCGCAACCGCCCATTCCCTCCTTTTCTCTGGAGTAATATTACGTTGACGCCCAATGCAGTCGAACCACAGGGCCATGTCATCATGATTCCTTACTCTGGTCAGCAGATGCTTCAACAGCAAAAAGCCATGCTGCCCCGCATCGAACAGGGACTGCAACTGGCCGCTTCGCTCGGAGCTGAAATCGTAGGGCTAGGCGCGCTGACATCCCCTGTTACGATGGGCGGTAAACTGTTGACCCAGAATCCTTACGCGTCCATCACAAACGGCAATGCGTTTACGGCGGTGATCACTTACCAAAAAGTAGCTCAATTGATCCAGGAGTGCCCAAAACGATATCCAGTCGTAGCGCTGGTCGGTGCTACGGGTAGCGTAGGTAGTCTGGTAAGCCAACTGTTAGCCCTTCATCAACCGAATGCCGATTATGTACTCGTTGCCCGCAACGAACGAAAATTAAGAGGGTTGGCCACCAGCATGGTCGCGCTGAATGGCGATGTATTGCCCGAGATTGCCCTGAGCATGGAACGGGTCAAACAGGCCGATATAGTCGTCATGCTGACCAGCTCGGCCGACGCCCTGTTGCAGGCCGATCATCTGAAACCTGGCGCTGTTGTACTGGACGATACTATTCCGCGTAACACCCAGCCTAATTTGCTTCAGCAACGACCCGATGTAACCATCATCGACGGTGGACTGGTTGCCATGCCACATCTCCGGCTTAGCCGACCCATTGGCATACCGACGCAGACCTCCTATGCCTGTCTGGCCGAAACGATGCTCCTGGCCCTGGCCGGTCACGAAGGTCACTTCAGCATTGGCAACCCGACTCTGGAACAAGCCGACTACATCCGTGGACTGGCCAGTCGATTTGCACACCTGGGTTTTTGTCCAGCTGCCGATTACAGTTTTGGTCAGCCTGTCGATCCCCAAACGGTCCTTCCATACATTCCCTCTTCGTCTACCATTCCCTCCTATTTCGAACCTGAATTAATATGAAAACTCTTCCAACCCAAATCGTCCTGCTCGGGGGCGGATACGTTTCTGTTCTGGCCTACCAATCGATGGTTAAGAGGCTGCGTCGTCAACTCAAAAACGATGATGTTCAGATTACAGTCGTTTGTCCATTGCAGCATCATACCTTTCACGGCTGGACTGCCGAAACGCTCACGGGCGTTTTACAGGCCGACAACCAATTAAGTCCCCTGTCCGAAGTCATGCCCCTGGCTCAACTGCGAGTGGCGCAGGCCGAATCAATTGATTCTGACTGGCAAACCGTCACGATTCGACTGGAAGATGGAACGGTTGAAACCCTATTCTATGATCACCTGCTGATTGGCTACGGCTCCTTCGACAGCGAAATCGTTCCTGGCATTCACGAATATGGTTATCAGGTGAAAGCCCGTGATGCTTTTCATCAGACCAAAGACACGCTGTATAACCTGGTACAACAAGCGGCTCAGGTTGATGAATTGACGGCCCGTCAGTTGCTGACGTTCACCGTTGCTGGTGGTGGTTTCACTGGCGTTGAGCTGGCGAGCAACATCATGGAATACACACGTGTATTGAAAAAAAGGCACGCATCACTACAAACCATCGAGCCGCAGGTTCGACTGGTTCACAGCGGTCCTCACATTCTGACTGCCTTGCCAGACGGCTGTGAACGGCTGGTTCAGTACGCTGAGCAAACGATGATGGAATACGGGATTGAGGTCATTGCAAACCGCCGGATCACCAAACTAATCGAAACGGGCGTTTTCCTGAATGATGGCTCGTTTTTACCGAGTCGAATGGTGATTTCGACAGTCGGTCAAAGTCGAATTCGGCTCAAGGGTACCGAACTAATGAAGCGGGATACCGTCGGACGGCTCTGCGCCAATGCGAACTTGCAGATCACAGGGTACGATAACATCTGGGGCGGGGGCGATGCCTGCCACGTCAAACGCCCCAATGCCGACACGGCCTGTCCAGCCAATGCGCTTTGGGCAATCAAGCACGGTGAGCATGTGGGACGAAACATTGCCCGGGCGGTGCTGGGTAAAAAAATTAAACCATTAACATTCCGGGGTCTGGGCGAAGCGGCCAGCCTGGGTATTGGCAAAGGTATCGGTGAGCTGTACGGGGTATTGTTTACTGGCTGGCTAGCCTGGGTATTGCGCCTGATCTTTTTTCACTACTTCATGCCCTCACCAACAGTACGACTACGCGCTATGCGCGACTGGGCTTTCCTGCTTTTTCGAGGCCAACGCAAAGGGGTTTGGGTAATGGAACAGGAGCATAGAGCAGTAACTAGCAATGGTATCCTGCAGCCTGCCGATTTCCGTTATGAGCTGGCCGAGGTCCAGTAGTTCTTCGCGCATCTTATTAATTTTATTGCTACGTATGGAGCCATCCATTCACCGATCAGTTACGTCTAGTCAAGCCCCGAATGTGATCCGGGGGATAGCGTTGCTGGGCATGCTTATCATTAATTCCCAGACGTATTCGTTGTTTGCGTTTCTTACGCCCCAACAGGTATATCAGTTACAGTTGGATCGATCCGATGCGTATGTGCCCATGCAATTTTTTATCTATCTCTTTGTCAAGGGGCCATTTGAGATGATCTATAGTTTTTTGTTTGGATTTTGGTTCTATAAGCAATGGGAGAGCGATAAACAGGCGGACTTAGATGCCGACCGAATAGCCCAGCTTCGGCTCGTTTTTTTGCTTGTTCTGGGAGTGACTCATGGAATTATATTCTGGTCTGGCGATATTCTTCACCTCTATGCGCTCCTCGGTTTCAGCTTGCTTTACTTTGCGAAACGATCTGTACCCAGCTTAGGCAAATGGATCGTGGGGCTCGTTCTGCTGGCTATCTTACTGCCATTTGGCCAGGTGCTGATCCAACCAAAAGGAGCGACAGAGGTAATTCAGCGCGACCTGCAAATGGAAAATATACTTGACCAGTTGCTTACTAGCTGGCAACAGGGATCGATCTGGGACGTAATGACTAATCAACGAATGGCCATCATGATGCGTTATCGTATAGCGTTTACACAAGGTCTTTCGTCTTATATTCTTCATGAAACCATGTTGCTGATCGGGCTGATTGCGAGTAAGTTAGGGCTCCCCTACCGTATTACCCGGTTAAAAGTGCGGTTTTCTCTGTTCCTTTTACTGCTTTTCCCGGTAGCATTTCTGATCAAAAGTTTTTCGGTTCTTCTGGAGCTTGGGTTAGTCGTGTTTCCTGCTATTGATCAAGCCTGTCAACCGCTCCTGGTTTCAGTTTCTACGTTTATCGGAACGCTGTTACTCACAATGGTTTATTTACTGGAGATGGGACTAAACGTTCGGCTCCGGCCATCGGGCTGGATGATGTGGGTTGGCCGGGTGGGTCAGATGGGGTTAAGTAATTACCTGCTGCAAACCCTCCTATGCAGTATTCTTTTTTACGGATATGGTCTGGGACTTTCCGGTCATCTGACCCTGCTGGAATCACTCATACCGGTGCTGGGTATCTATGTCCTACAGGTTGTTAGTAGCAACTTGTGGCTCCGCTATTATCAGCAGGGACCAGTAGAATACCTCTGGCACCGAATAACGTATGGAAAGTCGATTCCCTCAAACCAAACGGCAACCGTTCGTTTGTAACGAATGTATTGTTGCCCTTTATTATGCATTATGGCACAACAACTTATCAATGGGATTCACCTGTATTACGAAGTTCATGGAACAGGTGAACCGCTTATTTTAATCAGTGGGCTTGGCGGTGACCATACGTTCTGGCAATCGAGCATTCCTGTATTGGCTTCTCACTTTCAGGTTATCGTGTATGATACGCGGGGCATTGGTCAAACGGATGCGCCGGAGGGTGTATATAGTATGGCGTTATTTGCCGATGATCTGGCCGGTCTGATGGATGCGCTGCAACTGAAGAAAGCCTATATATTGGGCTTTTCGATGGGCGGGGCGATTGCGCAGGCCTTTACGTTGGCTTATCCGGAACGAGTGTCTAAGTTGATCCTGGCTGCTACGTTTGCCGTGATGAATAGCCAGGCCAGACTTTTCCTGGATGCTGTGCTAGCCGTCTATGAACAGGGAGCGACAACCAGGCAAATGTTTGACCTGATTTTACCCTGGTTATTTTCTGCCCGTTTTTTGAGTAATCCCGAGAATGCTGCCTATCTGGTCTATGACGAAGACGATCCGTATCCACAACCCCTATATGCCTGGCGGGCACAGTATTTAGCTCAACAGCACTATTCGAGTTTGCTATTCGTACATACTATTCAGGTGCCAACTTTAGTACTTGCTGGGGAGCAGGATCGACTCGCTCACGTTGACGATGCCGAATTATTGGCTTCTACCATTCAACACGCCGGGCTAGTGATTATTCCCGGTTCTGGTCATTTAATCAATTATGAACAACCTGATTTATTCCATGAACACATCCTCGATTTTATAAGTAGGAGTATTAAAACTGGTGGCCAATAGACTTACCTATTGACCACTGCTCCTATATAGCCTGGTACTATAATTGATAAAAAAGTTTATGACGATCCATCCATCTGACTCAACGCCTAACCAGGTATCTGTGATTTATACTATTGACCTCCATAGAGACAAGCAGGTACCTAAACCTAGACGGGTGAAGCTGTCTAGCATCTTATTCGGTGTATTTTTAATTCTGGTCCTGGTAAAACAGCTACATGTACTGGAGGTGTCCTGGTGGTGGATTTGCCTGCCGATTTATTTGATACCTGCTGGCTATGGACTGCTCATTATTGTGATCTTTTTGATATGGCTGGGGCAGGAACTCCAGCATAGATTACGAATCCGCTAAAATTGGCACTTTTTACACGTAACGCTTATTGCGGAGCAATGGATGCTGGCATTTGCGTCAGCACCTGTTTGAACGATTCGGCATCCACACTAAAATCGCCCCGAAAAGGATTATCCATCGCAACCGTTAAAAATAGCAGGGAGCCAAGTAACAGGGCCAATAAAAGAGTCAGTAATAGGTGATAGCTTACGTGCTCACTGACAAAGAACCAGGTGATGATAATATTGATAAAGGAGCCTAGAATAATGACCCACCACAAAACCGCCGGTAAGCTACTGTTACTGCCCTGCAACCGATCCCGCCGAACCTTGGCCAGCTCGTTATACTGCTCCAGAGCCTGTTCATGAATCAATCGTAGCCCCGCATCTGTGGGCACAAAGTTGAATAACTCCCGTTTGAACCGATACAGGATATGGGTACTTGCTCTGGGCATAGTACCCTGTCGCAACTGAGGCCAATCCTGATTAATCACAGCCTGGACATAGTCCCGTAGATGCTGCTGCAAAAGCTGACGCTGGGGCATAGGGTACGCACTTACATCCTGATAGATGGCTGCGGTGATGCCTGCTTCATCATCAACTTCCCCGGATAACGTTTGAAAATTACTCCAGACGCCAGCAGCCACCAACCCCAGAGCAATACCGTAGATAACGCCCGAGGCTCCCAAAAAATAGCTTACCAAATCATTTTGCTGTTCGTGTTCATCGGCATGGCGTCGTACCCATTTTCGGCTCATCAGCAAACCCAGTGCAGCAAAGGCCATGGAGGTTCCGGTACAGAATAGAAAAAGCAGCCAATTGGGCAAGTTATAGATCCAGTCCATAGCATCGACGAAGAAGAGTAAAATTGGCCAAAGCTATTCAAGCGAATCTTATTTCGAGGTCTTACTCAGCGGATTGTAGGTTAAATAAGGATTAAACTGATTTCCTGAGTCAACGATCTACAGCCAGAAAACTGCTCCATCAGGGTAATAACTGATCAGTGCCCCATCATTGGTTTGCTCCAAATCTACCAAATCTACTTTTGCGTTTAAGTTGATCATACTCCATGTCAGGGTATAAGGTATCGGCTCATTTGCTACTGCGTGGTAATCAATTAGTTAATGTTCAATTTTTAGATTTAGTAGTAACATTTTATATTTAAATAGTATCATATTCAACAAATTTACCTTTCTTTGTTGTTAAAAAAGGCAAAACGTATCATGACAGTTGTCATTTTCCATCAAATAACCACCTATATCTTACCTAATCAAACTGATATAGTACCTGCCTTTCACAGCCCTATCCAATCATACTAATTACCTACCTCATCTGTCGCCAGATCCTTTGCCTATTTACTCTAAGTGCCTTACAACCCCTCGTTTTCGTTGGAATGCTTGCCCTCATTACTCTCAATGCACGTAATGAAGTGCCTCCTGCGATTTCATCTCTATGACAATCCATCCCGCCAAATCTTCTATTAACTAAGTCCCGATCAATGGGTCAAGAAACGCCCCCAGTATATATACGACTTACTGAGCGGAGTATTTCCCCATTAAACAGATTTCACTTAATACGTAATGATTAAAACAATTTATCAAGCATTCTTTTTGTGCATAGTACCCTATTTTCTCCAGGCTCAGTTTATCATTAACTCTCCCATGACCCGGTCGGTCATTCAACGAAATGCCGCCAATCGGGCTCAACTTACTATCGCCGGTAAAGCACCAGGAACAGCCGCAACGATCGAAGCCCGACTCATACCTATGGTGGTAGGACAAGGTACGCCTAGTGACTGGACGCTCGTGGCTACCGTCAACAATGATCAAACATTTAGAGGAACGCTACCAGCTTTGGGCGGTTGGTATCGGCTCGAGATACGAGCCAAATCTGCCACCACTGTGGTCGCCGATACCGCTGTTAACCGAGTCGGCGTTGGCGAGGTCTTCGTCATTGCAGGACAGTCCAATGCCCAGGGGGGAATCGCCACCGATGTCCCACCAGCCATCGACGACCGAGTCTCCTGCATCGACTTCTTCCAGCGTGACCAGATCGACACTCAGACATTCCCCTTCCTGTTCAGTCATGTCAGTGCAGGAGCCAGCATTGGACCATCCAATGCGCCCTATCTCTGGGGAATTTTGGGTGATAGTTTGACCAAACGACTCAATGTACCGATTCTGTTTCTGGGGGCCGCCCAGGGAGGCAGTAACAGTACCGAGTGGGCTAACAGCGCTGCGGCAGCACCCATCACCCTCCCCTATCAGCGAGTCAGTGCTACGCTCTTATACTACATTAGTCGGCTGGGTATGCGGGCGATCTTATGGCATCAGGGTGAAAGCGACAGCGGTATATCTGAACAGACGTACTTCAACAATGTCAACTCGCTCATCACAAAAAGTCGTCAGCAACTGAGCCATAGCCGTCTGGCCTGGCTGGTCTCGCGGGCCAGTTATATCTCAGGGGCAACCAATAGCCAGGTGATTTCGGCCCAGAACCGGTTAAGTCACGAGGTCGCCGATGTGTATGCGGGTCCGGCCACCGATGGGTTGATTGGTCCCGACAACCGCGTGGATGACATCCATTTTGGCGGTCAGGGTCTGGTGCGTGTGGCTAATTTATGGAATCAGAGTCTGACAGACTTGTTTTTCAGTCAGTCAATTCCGTTCACTCCTTCAGCCGACACGATTTGGACCGACGCAGGCTGGCAAGCAGTTACGAGCGGCACCGCGTTTAGCAGTCTGCAGCGGGTCGGGTATCGGTATGAATCGTCGTCGCACAATTTTTTCTTGTTAGTTGGATCAAGTTCACCCGTCGAAGGGCGGTTGGAGCGGTTGGATAGTGGTGATTTTACTGACACCTCCTGGTCTGTCCTTAGCCCGACCGCGAGTTCAGGTTATGCCAATCCTGGCTTCAGTGATTATGGGTATTTACGTTTTTATGCACCGGGGGGGGTATCACCAGGAAGGTATCGGTTATCTGTGCGCCCGGTTGGTGATAAAGGTACAGGCTATCAACTCGAAACGGTCTTACATGATTTCCGCAATACGCTCTTCATTGGCAATGAGCCGACCCCGCCCGTTCAGCAGGGCGACTTAGTCATCGGTTCTAACCTGGACTTACCTCAGGCTAACTTCGCAGCCCCAGGCAGTGTGGGTAATTTCGTGGTGAATGTGTTTGAGGTAGCTGGCCTGCCCACCTCCACGGGCAATGTGCAGCTCACCATTACCGTTCCCGTTGGCTATACCCTCGCCTTTGCCCCTACTCTCACTAGCATCAATGTGTCGGGCGGAGATCACAATCCCATAGTAGTGACAAATGGACAGTGGAAAGTGAGTCAGTCAGTGGGGGCACGTCAGTTGACGCTGACGATGAACCTGGGAGCCTTTATCCGTGGGGGGGGCAAATCGAGTTTAGGCTTCAACATCACCCGGACTAGTGCAAACTCGGGCAGTACATCCTTTATCTCTGTAAATGCGAAGGATGACTTGACGACGAGTTATGATGACAATCAGAGCAGTAATGTCTATGTACGCATCATCAGTGGGTTGTAATCGAATGGAACCAGGGCATAGTGGGTCGTTTTAATGAACCAGCCCGCTACCCTGAATTTCGAAGTAAAATCGGAAAAATAGAACATACACTGCCAGTTCATCTGTTGGCATTTTCAAATCTTCGAAATGTGTTAAGGAACCCGGATTTTGTGTCAAATACGCGCCAAAGGTCATCAATACCTTTGTAACGTATTAAAACACAGACTAAGACTACCATGTCAAAAATAATTTTAATAACCGGTGCCTCTCGTGGCTTTGGTAAACTCTGGGCAAAAGCACTATTAGAACGTGGCGATAAAGTTGCTGCAACCGCCAGAAATGTAGAGAACTTACATGATCTGATTGAAGAATATGGCGACGCGATCTTGCCAATCCAGCTAGATGTGAATGATCGGGACGCTTGTTTTGCAGCAGTAAACAAAACCAATGAACATTTTGGCCGCATAGATGTGCTGATCAATAATGCAGGCTTTGGTTTATTTGGCGCTATTGAAGAGACAACAGAACGGCAGGCACGGGCTCAAATGGAAACTAACTTTTTCGGTCTTCTTTGGGTTACACAGGCTGTGATTCCGGTCATGAGAGCGCAGAAAAGTGGGCACATTATTCAGGTGTCAAGTTTTCTGGGGTTGGTAACCCTTCCGGTTCTGGGAATTTATAATGCGTCGAAGTATGCAGTTAATGGGTTGAGTGAAACCCTTGCAAGTGAGGTTAAAAGCTTCGGCATCAAAGTAAGTTTGATCGAACCAAACGGATTTTCAACGGATTGGTCTGGTGCTTCGGCTGTCCAGACAGAAGCCAACGAAGTGTATACTCCAATTAAACAAGCATTTTTCGAAAGCGCAACGCCGGATACCTGGGGGAAACCTGAATCAACTACGAAAGCTGTATTAGCATTAATTGATTCTGAAAATCCTCCACTTCACTTCTTGTTAGGCAAAATAGCTTATCCTGGGGTGAAGCAGGTGTACAGTGAACGCATGGCCGAGTTTGAAGCATGGAAAGAAGTTTCTGCAGAAGCGCATGGTCATTAATCAACCTAAATAATGTAAACCCTGCAACACAATCTACAGCTTTATTGATGTAGATTGTGTTGCAGTTCTATGATGAAAATGAAACATTATAAAAATCTAAGCGAGCTTCACAGAGAAAACGGATTTCCGCCTAATGAAAATCCGTTATTCAGCATCTATCAGTGCACCGGAACCTGCTCAATGGGTGACCGGGAGTTTACAAGCGATTTTTATATGATCGGCTTCAAAAAGTTAAAATCAGGCGTAATCCTGTATGGTCGCACCAAATATGATCATGATTGTGGGTCGATGATGTTTATCAAACCCCGGCAGATCATTGAGATGAAAAATCTTAGTCTGGAAGAAGAAGGGTTTCTGATCTTTATTCATGAAGATTTTCTAAATGGGCATGCTCTGCATAATGACATAAAAAAATATCATTACTTCGATTATGAAACGAATGAAGCCCTGCATGTATCGCCAAAAGAAGAACTGATAATCTGGGAGTTATATCGAAAAATCGAAAACGAGTATAACAATAATCAGGATGAATACAGCCGGGAAATTATTTTGGCAAACGTTGACACGATGTTGAAATATTCACAGCGTTTTTACAGGAGACAGTTTATCAACCGCTCAGAAACCTCAGGAAAAACCGTTAGCAGATTTATTGAGGAAATGGATAGGTATGTCAGTAGCGGATTCCTGACAAGTAAAGGCCTTCCGTCAGTTCATTACATGGCCGAAAAGTTAAATATTTCATCAGGCTATTTAACCGATGTTTTAAAGCAAGAAAGTGGAAAAACAGCCCTTGAACATATCCATATTTATCTCATATCGGAAGCTAAAAATCAGCTCAAATCTGAAGACAAATCGGTTTCGGAAATCGCCTACACATTAGGATTTGAGAATTTATCCTATTTCTCAAGGCTCTTTAAAAAAGAGGTTGGGATCACACCTGTTTTGTTCAAAAAACAACTACTTAATTAACCCTATTCATCATTTTTGTCAACAGCCCTTAACAGCCGCCCCTTTAAATTCCTTTTTTGCAGCTGCTTCTACCTCGGTAGACTGACAAGCCTTTAGTTATACTTCCACCAAACGTGTCAGATTACTCTGACTTTGCGATTGCACCAGCATAGCGAGGGTTGTTTTCTCGTAAACGGCCAAATTAGCATCCCGAACTCGCAACATAATGGGCCGAATCTCGCAGGTTTCTTCATCGGTGCAGTCATCACAACGCACATAGAAATTTAGCGAAACGCAAGGTGTAGGCGCAATGGGCCCATCGATGACCCTGATCACCTGAGCTAGATTGACGCGGTCGGGTTCAACCCGCAACAGATACCCTCCCCCTTTCCCTTTCTGACTTTGCAAAATGCCGTGATTGCGCAGCTCGAGTAGAATGGCTTCCAGGAATTTTTTAGGGATATTTTCTTTGGCTGAAATATAAGAAATGAGCATTGGGCCATTCCCATATTCTTCGGTCAGCACTTTCAGCGCTTTAATAGCATATTTGGCTTTCTTTGAAATCATTTTATGTAGGCAGTTATGGTGTCATGCTTCTATTTATAGATCAAATATAAGCTACTTCTCGAACAAACTCTCCTATATCTATAGATAATATTACTACTCACATTTACCTACCTATTCCAATATGATAAACTCATGATTCTTAATTCCCTGATCTGGTTTGCTACTTATAGTACGGATTACCTACTGAATCGATGGTTGCCCAGGGGTAATGCCACGTATCCATATATACGTTACCAGCTAAAAAACGGTCATCGGCCTCCCGTAATTTCCGGGTCAATAAAGCCTCCAGTTGGCGCTGGGTTTGGGCCAGGTCAGGCTTATTTACTACGTTGGTTAACTGGAAGGGGTCCTGGATGTTATCGTATAAAAGCCAGGGGCCTTTCAAGTCGCGCACGTATGTATAGCGTGCCGTACGTACACCCCGATATTCGCGACCTCCCCGGCCATACCCCCATTGATGAAAGGGCACAATACAGGCAATCAGCGCAGCATCGTCGGGCTTGGGTGCGCGAGGGTGCCGAATCAGGGCGGCATAATCGCGCCCTTGAACACTAGATGGAATCGGTTGCTGACTCATCGATAAAACCGTTGGCATTACGTCCGTCAGGGTCATCGGTACATCAAGCGTGCGGCCTTTTCGTCCCAGCCCGGCGGGGTATTTAAGCAGAAACGGAATCCGAATAGATTCATCCCAAGGCTTCTGTTTATTCAGTTCCCCCTGCGAATACAGCATATCTCCGTGGTCGGACGTGAAAATAAAGATGGTATTTTCATCCAGATTAGCCCCTTTCAGAGCGGTTTGCAAGCGACCAATACAGTCATCCAGCGCATTTATATGGGCGTAATACCCACGTAGCGCCCGACGGGCATTGGTTGTATCGCTGGCTGGGACATTGGGACGTAACGCAATAGCTTTGTCAGCATATTTTTGCCGGTATTCTTTAGGGGCTGTCTGGTAGGGGTCATGGGGTGGTCCCCAGGCCAGCACCAGTAGAAAAGGCGAATCACGTTTGTGGGTCATAAAGGCGATAGCCGAATCTGTCTGACTGATGGCGTCATACTGCTGCCAGACAAACCGCGTATTGACTTCATTATAGTACGGAGAATCATTGTAGTTGTGCGTGCATTCCAATGCTCGCCAGTAGTCAAATCCCTGCCGACGTTCGGCCGGAATAGGAGCTACCCGCCCTGCTTCATAATTCTTCGTCAGGCCTCCATTGATGTGCCATTTGCCGATAAAGCCCGTCTGATAGCCATTTTGTTTGCAGACCTCAGCTAGCGTAATAGCTTCGTTTCGGAGTGGGCGATCGTTGTAAAATACGCCATGTGTATGGGCGTGCTGGCCCGTCAGCATACTAGCCCGACTGGGCGAACAGACAGGGACCGACGCGACGCAAAAACGAGCATTGATTGACTCGCCAGCCAGTTTGTCCAGATTGGGCGTAATGACGTCGTGATTTCCCGCGTAGCCAAACGCATCAGCTCGCCACTGATCAGCCATGACGATAACGATATTGGGTTTACGATTCGTCGCCGTAATTGACGTAGTGGATTGAGTCGGTGGTGCTGAATGCCAGAGTAGCCAGCCCGTCAAAAGGGTACTTGCCGCGCCGAAAGTGAAATAATTCATTCGCAAATCGTTGGTTAATAAATCGTATTGGGTGGATGTTTTTAAGGTTGCTAACGATTGGTAGTCGGAAACCTTATGGCTTTCTATTTTGACGCCCAAAGCTGCCGTACAACAGCCTGAGCTTTGACGTTTTCCTCAGGCAAACCAATGGTTATCCGAACCCAGGTGTTATAAGGCGCAAAAGCCCGACCAATCTGTATCCCCTGTTGGGTAAACCGGGCGGCTACTTCCTCATAGGGCTTCTGTAGATCGATGTAAACAAAATTGGCCTGCGAATTTGTATGAGAAATGCCCAACTTGTCCAGGACGGTATTCCATTTGGCTCGTTCGGCGGTGATCGCCTGATTGACTCGAGAAATAAATGTACTATCCCTAAAGGCAGCCAGTGTCGCTATAACTGACAGTCGATTTAAATCATGTACATTGCCCAAGCCCTGAGCCTGTAAGTAAGCGACTAATGGCTTGGACGCAACGGCGTACCCGATGGAAAGACCTGCCAGACCGTAGGCTTTTGCGAACGTTCGGAAGACCATCACATTATCCCCCTGTTTAAGGTTGGTGATGGCTGTTCGTCCGGTAAAATCGTCGGTAAATTCAAGATAGGCCTCATCAATAATGACCAGCGCTCGTTTAGACGCTTCGTGCAAAAACGCATGAAAAACCTGCTTATCGCTGACGGTACCCGATGGATTGTGGGGATTGACCAGAAAAATAGCCTGCGTTCGATCGTTGATCTGTCCGGCAATGGCTATTAGGTCATTTTCTTTCCGATCCGAAAGTGGAACGGCAACGACACGTCCTCCTACCCTGGCGGCTGCGTTAACCAAAACCGGATAGCCCGGAACAGAATAAATAAACTCCCCGCCTGGACCGCCCTTCAGGCCAAGATAAAGACCCAATTGATCAAGAATTTCTCCGGGAATAATCTGATCTGGATCGACACCCTCGCGTTTAGCAATAGCCGCCACCAGTTCTGCCCCTTCATTACCCGTATACCGTGCCAACTGCTTTAACTCCTTTTCAATCGCCTGATTCACACCCGCTGGAGGGCCGTATGGGTTTTCGTTAAGGGATAGCTGGACGATCGACTTTTGCCCAAGATTACTCGATGACTGTGCCCTTACTCCGGTAGCAAGGCCAAAGCATACCAGAAAAGCGATGAATTTATGCATACAATTACTGTGTTTGACAACGTGTTCGGAATTATCAAAA
Organism: Spirosoma arboris; assembly: GCF_009754945.1. Classification (GTDB taxonomy): domain Bacteria; phylum Bacteroidota; class Bacteroidia; order Cytophagales; family Spirosomataceae; genus Spirosoma; species Spirosoma arboris. The sequence continues at coordinate 103,544 of NZ_WPIN01000001.1, read as the reverse complement.
GGTTGCTTGTCCAGCTACTTTACAGGAATGATAGCATCGAGCAATGGAGGCACTGGCTTAATACCGGCCTTGTGTTTTTCGTAGGCCTTCTTTAAGTCGTCAATGACCTCTGGATGTTCATTTCCAACCTCAAACTTTTCTGAAGGGTCAGCTTCTAGATTATACAATAAGGGTGGATCATGGGGTACTGGCGCTTCGGCTGAGTAGGACGGATGGGTAATAAAATGCGCTTTCCAGGGACCTTTGCGAATGGCGTGCAGCCGATCCGAATCATAGAAATAAACGACGTCTGTTACGCTTGCTTTCTTTCCACTCAACAATTCCTGAATGTCGGCTCCGTCAAGGGTTCGATCGGTAGGCAATTCAGCGTTGGCCAGGTGTAGAATCGTTGGATAGAGGTCCATCGATGTAACAATGGCCGAGGATACTGTATTGGGTTGAACGAGGCCGGAACCCCAGGCAATAGCCGGTACGCGCATGCCGCCTTCGTAGGTAGATCCTTTGGCTTCATAAAGCAATCCGGCCGAGCCGCCCGTTCCCGGCGCAAGTGCTTTCATCTGCCAGGGACCGTTATCGCTCAGGAAAATAACAAGCGTGTTTTTGTCCAGTTTCTGCTCTCGAAGCGTAGCAAATATCTGGCCCACGCTCCAGTCCAGCTCTTCGACGACATCGCCATACAAACCGCGCTTACTCTTACCAGAAAAGTCACTCGATGCATACAAGGGTACGTGCGGAAATGGGCTGGCATAGTATAAAAAGAATGGCTTGGCTTTGTTCTTTTTTATGAAACCAACCACCTCAGTTGTGTAGCGTTTGGTCAGCAGTCGTTGGTCGGGTTCGGTTTCAATGACTTCGTTATTCCGGTACAAAGGCAGGGGCGGATTCTGATTGGTCATATTGGGCACAGATCCCACCTTGCCCATATCATTCGAATACGGAAGTCCGAAATAATAATCGAACCCATGTTGCAGGGGCAGATATTCAGGCTGGGAGCCCAGATGCCATTTGCCTACCAGTGCCGTCTGATACCCTTTAGTTTTCAAGGCCTCGGCAATGGTGATCTCGTTGTGGGGCAGACCATTCGCCGAATTGGTAAAGAAAACGCCACGCTTCCCAAAAATTCCACTTCGAACGGGCAATCGCCCCGTCAGTAAGGCAGCCCGGCTGGGTGTACACACGTTGGCTGCTACATAAAACTGGGTAAACCGGGTGCCTTCCAGCGCCATTTTGTCGAGGTTGGGCGTCCGTATCGTCGGGTGGCCGTAGCTGCCTAAATCGCCATAGCCCAAGTCATCGGCCAGAATGATAATGATATTCGGCGTTCGGTTCGTCTGCGCGTTTGCAAACGAGGTAAACAAACTAAAAAGGAGGCTAAAGCAAGCGAGTTTTTTTGCGTAGTGAATCATACAGTAGTTACAGTTTATTGTTCAGAATTTGGTGGGCTTCATTGTCTTTGCACGCCTGAATCTCTACCCGAAGCTTTGTTTTCAGGTCGGTAGTCAGGGTTTCGTAACTCATCCGACAAAAAAACAATAAATCCTATAGAGTTTATAGGAATTTCAAGTGCAGTCATATCACAAATGGTCACTTAAACTAAAGTGACAAAGAAATACTATACCTTCTAGTAAATCAACAGAATCTATAGGATAGAGAAAATATTACGATTAAAATCTCTCCGAAAAACGTCCAAATGATTTCAACTTAAGACAGCCTCCGAAACGTCTTGACAAGCATTCATTTTTTAAACACTACTCATTTCTACATATCGGGAAAAGTCGATATATTTGTCACATGGAGCAGGTTGATATCTTTAAAGCGCTGGCCAATCAGACACGGCTGCAAATGTTGGAATGGCTCAAAGAGCCCGAAATTAATTTTCCGGGCCAGAAAGAATATGGCTATGACCAGGGTATATGTGTCGGACAGCTACAGGCGAAGGCCAACCTGACCCAGTCAACAGTTTCCGAATATCTCTCAATTCTGCAACGTGCCGGATTTGTTAAGGCCACTCGCAAGGGACAATGGACCTATTACAAACGCGACGAAGCGGCCTTTGAGCGATTAAGTAAACTTATTTCTACTACGTTATAATACAACCTGAAAAGATGAGTACCCAGAGTTTGTTTAGTCCATTTCAGTTAAAAACACTGAATTTAAGGAACCGTATTGTCATGGCCCCGATGACGCGCTCGTTTTCACCAAATGGCATACCCACTGAAAAGGTAGCTGCCTATTATCAGAAACGAGCCGAAGGGCAAGTAGGTCTGATTTTATCGGAAGGAACTGTTATTGACCGCCCTTCGGCCTCCAATGATGCTAACGTACCGCATTTCTATGGTCAGGAAGCATTGGCTGGCTGGCAACATGTTATTGACGAAGTCCATGCTAAAGGTGGCCAAATGGGTCCGCAAATCTGGCATATGGGCATTATGGCTAACCATCGATCTGGGTGGGTGCCGCCAGTGCCATTTGAAGGGCCGTCGGGGCTCAATCGACCCGGCTTCACCAATGGCACGACCATGACCCAAAAAGACATTGACGACACGATTCTGGCCTACGGCAAAGCTGCTGCCGACGCTAAAAAAGCCGGTTTTGACTGTGTCGAACTTCACGGAGCGCATGGCTACCTGATCGACCAGTTTTTTTGGGATGCGACCAATTTACGTACTGACGTCTATGGCGGTAAAACCCTTGCCGAGCGTACGCGTTTTGCCACAGACGTGATTAAAGAAGTTAGAAAACAGGTAGGTGAGGATTTTGCTGTGATCATCAGGCTGTCTCAATTTAAACCCGCCGACTATACCTATAAGCTGGCTAAAACACCGCAGGAAATGGAGGCCTGGCTTCAGCCGTTAGTGAATGCAGGCGTCGATGTGCTTCACTGTTCACAACGTCGTTTCTGGGAACCCGAATTCGATGAGTCGGATCTTAACTTTGCTGGCTGGGCAAAAAAGCTGACCGGCAAAACTACAATCACGGTGGGTTCGGTGGGCCTTACGGGCGAGTTCTTCGCAGCTTTTGCGGGCGAAAGCTCACAACCTGCCTCCCTGGATGAACTTAACAGACGGATGGATCGGGGTGATTTTGACCTTGTTGCTGTCGGCAGGCCGATCCTGGCTGACCCCAATTGGGTAGCTAAAATAAAAACAGATCAGACTAGTGAATTGAGAGGTTTTAGCAAGGAAGCTCTTACCGAACTGATACTGGAATAAGTTTTTGATACATCGCAATTAGTTTATTCACAATCCATATAGAAAAAGCTCCAAACGGAGCTTTTTCTATTTAAAAATAGCCCTATAACAGACTATAAATCAGCAAACAATGTTATTAGGAAAGCCTTTAATACTCTTTCCTTCTATTCAATAATCGCTTAGGAAAACTTTGGAAAATTTTCAGGAAGATTCCTGGTTCTCATGAGACATTAGACAACCTCTCAACGCCGAAATACCTGATTACGGCAATGCAAACGCTACGTACCGGTCCCCCGACTTCGTTTTGAGTTTACCTCCCCCGCAGGCAATCACCACGTATTGCTTGCCATTGACGGCGTAGGTACTCGGCGAAGCATACCCGGCAGCTGGCAGTTTGGCGCGCCAGAGTTCACGACCCGTTTTGCGGTCGAAAGCCCGAATCAATTCGTCGCGGGAGGAAGCGATGAAGAGCAACCCGCCCGCCGTGACGGCCGGGGCACCATAGTTGTCGGTGCCAGTCGGGGGCAATCCCTTCGCCACCAGTTCGGGGTACTCACCCAGCGGGACTTGCCAACGGTGTTCGCCCGTATTCAGGTCGATCGCCGTCAGCGTGCCCCAGGGTGGGCGGCTCACAGGGTACCCGGCCCGGTCGTACCAGCGGGTAAACCCGGTGTGGTGGTAGGGCGACGTGTTAAGGCCTGCGGTGCTGGCGACGGACGTTGTTTTACCGAACAAAAAATCCACGATGGCCTTTCGCTCAGCCGCCTTCAGGTTTGTGAATGCAGGCATCATGCCCTGGCCTTTGGCCAAAACCTGCGCCACGGATGTCTCATTGCGTTTTTGAGAAATGCTGATCAGGGCCGGATAGGTCCCGTCGTGACTGCCTTCGCGGTTTTGCCCGTGGCAGTTGGCACAGTGGGCTTGGTAGAGTTGGCTACCGGTGCGGTCAACGGCCCCGGCTGTCAACGAACCGTTGGGGGTTGGAACTAGGCCCATGGTGACTGGAATTTGCTTGGAGGGAACGTACATAATGCCGGCTTCATCCACCGCTGCCCCGCCCCACTGTGCGCCACCGTCGGTGCCGGGAAAAAACACGGTCCGGTTGGGGCTTAGTGGAAGGGGAATGAACTGTGCACCCGATTGCCAGCGCCTGAGCTGGGCCAGAACCGTGTCACGGTCAGTTACAAAGCTGTTAATATCGCTTTCAGAAAACGATTGCCGAGTAAAAGGCGCGGGTTTGAGGGGAATCGGCTGGGTGGGCCAGGCTTTTTCCCCAGGAACGGTGGAAGCGGGCATGGGTCGTTCCTCAATCGGAAACAGGGGCTTACCCGTGACCCGATCGAAGACAAACAGGAAGCCCTGTTTGGATAAAACCGAAACGGCATCCACCTTTTTGCCACCATGAACGACGGTGAATAAATTGGGTGGAGCCGGAATATCGCGGTCCCAGATGTCGTGGTGGATCGTCTGGAAATGCCAGAGCCGCTTGCCCGTGGCCGCGTCGAGGGCTATAAGGCTATTGCCGAACAGGTTCTGGCCGGGCCGTGTACTCCCGTATAAATCGAATGCCGCAGTCCCCGTAGGTACATACACAATGCCGCGCTGCCGGTCGATGGCCATGCCCATCCAGTTGTTGGCTCCCCCGAAGTTACGGTAACCGTCTTTGGGCCAGGTGTCGGCCCCATACTCGCCGGGATGTGGAATGGTGTGAAACGTCCAGACGAGCCGACCCGTATGCAGGTCGTAGGCGCGCACATCACCCGGCAGGGCAGGTGCGATCTCCGACACCCGGTGGCCCATGATGAGCAGATTTTTATAGACCACGCCCGGCGTGTTGCTCACTACGTACTCGTCGGCTCCGGGACGAGCGAGGCCTTCTTTTAAGTTGATTTTTCCGCCTTTCCCAAAACTGGACACCGGTTTTCCCGTTCGGGCGTCGAGGGCGTAGAGCAGCGAGCCGTAGGCGAAGAAAATCCGGGCCTCCCGTCCATCAGTCCAGTAGGTAACGCCCCGGCTATTCATGGCGAAGGTATCATCGGTGAAGGCTGTTTTCCAAAGCTGCTTGCCCGTGGCCGCATCGAGCGCAAAGGCCTGGGACCCCGCCGAAACACCATACAGCACCCCGCCGATGATGAGCGGGTTACATTGAATCTGGGTGTTGTTTTTGAGCGTATCGACTCCGCCCGACGCATATTCCCAGGCGACCTGCAAGCCCGCCACGTTGCCAGTATTTAGCTGCGTGAGTGGTGAAAAATGGTTGCGATCTGCCCCTCCGTTGTATTCGGGCCAGTCGGTAGTGGCGGGTTTATCGGTGAGGCTGAGCAGACCAATGGTCAGGAGTAAGGCGGGGTAGGAGAACCGTTTCATGAGTAGGTTTTTAGGAACGTACAAATGAACGCAAAATGGTCGAAAGTTGCAGTGACCTCTGGGTTTATGTGACTCAGGGGCACCCAAAATCCTGTCGGCGTTACCTTGTAATAGCCCGCACTACATCCCGTTTTTCTGGTGGGTCGTGGTGTTTTCCACAGTTAATGGAAGGCCTTTACCGATTGGCTAACGAGTTTCTTAATCCGTCAATTACTTTTCGGGTTTCCTCAATGCGGGTTTTAAGTCCCTTTTTATAGTATCAGGCCCGAAATTCAGGATCATCATGGTGAGTTTCCAATTCTTTGTAGTCGTCAAGTGTTCAACCGCGAAGGCTGACATCAATTAAGAACAATCACCGACTTCCCAATAATACTGCCCTGACTGGCTTCCTGATAGGCTTCCCTGACGTTAGTGACCAGGTACGTCTTATCCAGCACGATCTGCAGACCTGCTTCAGCTAGTTTAGTTAACGTATTAAGCCCTTCAGCCGTAGATTTCAAGATCAGAACTTTGAGTTTTTTTCCGGAAAAAAGATTGTTAATGAACGAGTAAATGAGCGTCAACGGGGAAGGAAGCGTAGTGATAAAGACGGATCTTTTTTTCATTAGGGTCTTTGCATCGGCAAAGGAAAGCTTGGTGGATAGATCAATAACCGCGTCGAACTGTTGACCTAACAGCCTGATATCTTGCCTGGTGTAGTCGACTATGGTATCCGCACCCCATTGTTTTGCTGCTGCAACGCCTTTCGTACTAACAACCGCTGTCACTCTGGCACCGCGCTTTTTGGCAATCTGCACTGCAAATACGCCAATTCCACCAGTAGCACCGTTGATCAATATGTCCTGATTAGAACCAACCGCGGCCAACTGATCTATGATCTGCATGGCCGACAGTCCGGTTACGGGTAGAGCTGCTGCCTGCTCAAACGAGAGATTGGCCGGTTTTGGAGCAATATCAGTCTCTTTGACTGCAACATAATCTGCCAGGGCTCCACCTTTAAATACGTCTAGTAAGCCAACTATCGCATCCCCCGCCTTAAAGCGTGTAACAGTGCTGCCAGTTTGTTCGACAATACCCGAGAAATCGATGCCCACCGATTTAGGAAATTTAGATCCCGACATCAATTTCATTTCTCCACCATACACCTTCCAGTCCAGGGGATTAATGGAAATCGCTTTCACCCGGATCAGCAGTTGATCCTTCTGGATACCTGGCACCGCTTGCTCGGTTAACTCCAGCACGCTTTCGTCTCCAAACTGGTTATAAATTACTTTTCTCATGATTATGCGTGTTTTAGGTTGAACAAAAAGCCCGGTCATTGAAAAAGGCGTCGAGCTTTTTACACAGCAAAATTGGGCCTTATAACGAACTGTAAATAGCGCAAAAAGCCGAAAAAACAGTCGAATCCGACAAGTTCAAGTCAATCAGGATAAATACTTGTAAAGCGCTCTTATCTTATTCGTATATAGCTCTGTAAACTGTATGATTTAGTTTGTCCGATGGGACTGATTTACTGTCCCATCGGAATATTTTTCAACAGGGAGTCGACCGAGATTTGTGGCGTATTTAAATCAACTAATATGGAAAATCACAAAAAACCGTTTACAGTGGGCCCTGAAGAGGGAAAAAGCGTTTCCGTTGTGGGGGACACTTACCGAATCCTGATCGGCGGAAAAGACACTGCAGGAGCTTTCGCTACGATTGACATGCTTATCCCTCCCGGTGGTGGACCAGGACCGCATGCCCATGCCAATTTTGACGAATCTTTTTACGTGATCGAAGGCGAAATCGAGGTTAAATCCGAGTTTGGTAACTATATAGCGACCAAAGGATCGTTTATTACCATTCCGAAAGGGGGCGTAGTGCACGGCTTTACCAATAAGACGCAGCAAACTGCGCATTTGCTTTGCACGGTGGTACCTGCCGGTCTGGAAACGTTCTTCGAGGAGATTGGCCACCCTGTTGCAGTTGGCCAGTTCCTTCCTCCACCGCATTTTGATGAGGCAACTATTAAACAATTACAGGCTACTGCTGAAAAGTATGGTCAGCAAGTATTCCCTCCCGATTACTTGGGATAAATAGCATGTTACGAAGAGGAGTACCGCTTCGGGTTTAGACCATAATGTTTTTCAAAGAGTCGGCTGAAGTGACTCAGATTGGAAAAGCCCAGTTCATAGCCAACCTCAGCAACGGAATGCCTGCCCTGTTTCAACAGGAAGGCGGCTTCTTCCATTCGGGCTTGCTGGTAATAATTGTAGATCGTGGTGCCAAATGTTTGTTTGAAAAGCTGTTTTAGTTTGGTTTCGCTCATGGCAGCGACCTGAGCCAGTTCACGGATTACCGGAGGCAAACTCAGGTCGCTAATGATCTCATTCCGTACGTACAAGAGTCTTTCCGCATCGGCGCTGTTGATGGTTTGATAGGGAGCGTTTTCCCGTAAGGCCAATTTATGGAATACCAGATAGAGTAGCTCCTGCACCCTGATCTGCATGTAGAAGTGGCTCAAGGGATCATTCATGTCCACGGCGGCCAGGTTTTTAAGCAGCAGCTTGGTCTCGGCGGCCATGCTTTCGAAAAAAAGAAAGGAATTGCCGTTGCCGGTAATGGTTTGAAGTACCGAATTGGGGTTGCTGACAGCTAATAATTTGGCTAAACTAGGCGGCTTTATGGCGATAACCACGTAATGAATCGTTTGATGGGCGGGAAAACGAATGGTTGAGCTCAGATCGTTGGAGGTGACCTGGATAGCCGACTCATCGCGTTGCGAAAACAGAACCTGAGGGTGATCATTGTAAGCGATCTCAAGGGCTTGCTCATTGCTATAAAAAAAGACAGTGATCAGATCGTTTCCCTGGCCGGATGTTTTCCGGTTGATGATCAGATCTTCCTTGAGCAAGTACCTGTGTATCGTGATCTTGAAGTCCGACCCGAAATCTAGCTTGCGTATATGGCCCTGTCCTAGATGATCCGGTATCACCAGCAGGCCGTTCTGCACCGTTGCTTGTATGTACCGGGCAAAGTAAGTCAAAAAGTCAAAATCGGGTGTGGCAGTAAAACTGAATATCATGCCAATACGGGTGTAGGTTGCTAACTATTTAGCAATAATTCACAACCGTAATTTATACTTACAGATTTAGATTAGGAAATAAGTATACGTAGGTGAAACAAAGCAACTGTCAGCAATAGGGGCTAGTATGTATCTGAGTTGATTAGTTAACATGCTTTCGTCGTATACAGCGATTTAATCTTAATCCTTGCGAATTAATGGCGGTGATTAGATACGTTGTTTGATTCGGTCCGACAAGCAATTTAGATGATCGGGCGTCTCCTCGAATTAGTAACCCGCTTTCTATAGGGTTAAGCGGTTTCCAGTGACCATGGCCATCACCCAGCAACACAGCACCTACGGAGGCATCTTCGCGGCCCATGTTTACTTCGTTTGGATAAAAATTGCCAGTTAATACGACATCCAGTTGGCCGTCTTCGTTGAAATCATCAACGACAATACCGTACACCGGAGCGACTTGAGCGAGCCTTGGTAAGGCATGAAGCGCAAATTTACCCTGACCCAGATTTTCAATATAAGCACTTTCCAGATAGGTTGCCTGCACCTGGTAAGCCCCTTTCCGATCGTCATTAGAGAATAGTTCATCAAATGTAACAGCTGCGTAATCTGCAAATCGCTGGTATTTTCGTCGGAACTGAATAACCTGCTGATTCAGGGCATCGCGCGGTACGGCCGGATAACACACACCATTGATAAAGTAGCCCATAAGCGGATCCATGGTGCCGTCGTTATTAAAATCCTTCGCAAGTAGCGTAACGGGCTCCTTCCCGGAAGCTTGGTAGAGCGTATTCAAGCCTTCGTTTCCAGCAATATAGTCCAGATCACCATCGTGATCGAAATCGCCCTGCGCGATACAGTTCCACCACCCCGATGAATTGGGGATTTGGATTGGCAAGGTGGGTCCAAATGATCCCTTATTGTTTTTGTAAATGGTCAAGGGCATCCATTCACCTGCCAACATCAGATCGGCCCAGCCATCCTGGTCATAATCAGACCATAGTGCTGAGCAAACCAGACCAGCCTGCAACAGTTGGGGACATAGCTGCTCCGTAACATCAACAAAGCGGCTCCCCTGCGAAGTCCGATCATTTCGAAGCAAGTAACTCCGGGCCGGCAACGGATATTTTCCGGGTATTTGACGGCCACCGACAAACAAATCCTGATCGCCATCTTTATCAAAATCAGTAGCGACCACGCAGGAACCACTACCGGAAACATCGGGTAAAGTCCCTGCCGGCGACAGACTGAAATCCCCTTTCCCATTGTTGAGGTACAACTGATCCTGATAAAAGGCTCTCTCGGTCTCGGGGCGCTCATTACTTCCGTACACTACGTATAAATCCAGGTCAGTATCCCCGTCAGCATCAAAAAACAAGGCGCTTGTCGCTTCCTGATCGGTTCCTGCAGGAAACGGTCGTTTTGTAAATCCTCCTCCCGTTGTTTGCCAGAAAAGGCAGGCCGAACTTCCGCGGTAAGAACTTCCAAGAAAGCAATCGTCTAAACCGTCGCCGTTGACGTCGCCAACCGCTAGTGCAAAGCCCGAACGAGACAGCATTTTATGCATAGCTGCAGTCTGTTTGAAATCAACAAAGTCTGACTCAGTATGCACAAAATCGATGGAATAATCACTCGTTACATCCACAAATAACGGTTTAGTAAGATCAGGTAAATTGGGCTTATTAGCCGTCTTACTATGTGCATAAATGAGTGTAATACGCTGATCAGTAGGTACATTTCGCTGAACTTCCACGCGCCCATCAGGCCATCTGACGCGCAACGAATCAATTTTACGGTGGTTACCCAAGCCAAAATGCAATCTGGGTTCTATGGATGATAAATACCCGCGAACCATTGACTGTTCACCAAATTGCATCCCCCCCCCTGCCCATAGCGTTATCGTCGTTCCAACCCCCTGACGATTTAGTGAATCGCCTTGTAGGGCGATCGTTAAATAATGTTTTGTTGGTTCTTGCTCGCGAGTCTGATTTCGATACACATAGGCTTCCCCATCTACGTTATTAACGACTAAATCCAGGTCTCCATCGTTATCAAAATCAGCGTAGGCAGCTCCGTTTGCATACGACTCATCATGGAGCCCCCAATTCTGGGACACATCATCGAATGAACCATCTCCCTTATTTCGAAACGCATAATGAGCCAGTGGAATCTCAGGCACTTTATCGAGCAGCTCCAGGCGTTTTTTCGTATTGTACTCGGTCGTACCAAAGCCGGAGAAGTCTTCGGTAAAGGTGATAAAATCACGGTCGGTTACGTTTTTTCGGTACCCGTTTGTAATGTACATATCCTTCCAGCCATCATTATCAAAATCAGCCAGTAAGGTCGCCCAGCTCCAGTCCGTTTGCGCCACACCAGCCATCAAGCCAACTTCAGAAAATAAGGGGGATGGAGCATGGGGCTCGGGGCTCGGGGCAGACGGTCTAGCGTTTGAGATAGGTTGGCCAACGATTTTTGCTCCCTGTTCACTGCTCCCTGCCCCCTGCGAAACTACTCCCAGGTTCATCTGAAGACAGTTGCGCATGTACTGCATCTGATGCCCAAACTGGGGAGAAACGCTCATCTGCTTGCGGTCATAATCTTGCCCCCCCAGCATCATTTTGAGCCGGTTATTTTCTTTGGGAAGCATGTCCAGCTGCATCAGATCAGGCAGAGCATCGTTATTCAGATCAGCCGCATCGACGCCCATACCGTACATACTAGTGTGAGCCATTGCTTGCTTGATGACATTGGTAAAGTGGCCTTTCCCATCGTTTAGGTACAGGATATCACTACTGGCAAAATCATTGGAGCAGTATATATCGGGATAGCCATCTTTGTTCAAATCACTTATCACCACACCTAACCCCAGTTCATCATACGTAATCCCCGCTTCTTTCGACACATCGATAAAAACAGGGTGCCCCTGTGACCCAGCGCCTTCGTTTCGATATAGTTTACCCGTACTCGGATGTGATCCATCAGACACGACTGGACGAACGTGGGCAGGATTCTGAAAATCGGGAGCTGTGTTGAGAAGGAATACATCCAGATCACCATCGAGATCATAGTCAAAAAAAGCGGATTGGGTCGTGAAGGCAGGATCAGCCAAACCGTATTCGGCAGCCATTTCCTTAAAAACTGGCTTTCCTGATTTTAATCCCTGATTGACAAATAACAGATTCTCCGAATGCTTTAACGCTGGGTGGCTGGCAACGGAGATATACACATCAAGCCAACCGTCCTGATTAATGTCAATCATCGAAACACCTGAACACCAGCGATTAGTAGTTAGCCCGGCCGTTTGGGTAATGTCCTCAAACTGAAAGGCATCTGTCCCTTGCTTCCCCTGATTTAGATATAATTGACAACTAACCTGGTTGCCCGTAAAGATTAGATCGGTAAAGCCATCGTTGTTGACATCGCCTACGCCTACGCCCCCACCGTTGTAAAAGTTGGTGAACGTGAAACCATTCAACTGTTCGGAAGGGGTTAACGCATTGGTAAAGGTTACGTGCGTATGATCGCTGGAAAGTCGCTCAAACCGGGTCGGACTTGTCTGCTGACAAGCCATCAACAGGCTACTCAACAAACCGATCCAGATACTTCCTGTCCACAACCGTCTCATAGAAATTGGCTGTTAATTTCCGATAAAAGACCAATGACACCAGAAGCTCCGGTGCCATTGTCTGATAAAATCACCATTTACAAAACTACTTAATAACCAGGGTTCTGGCCTTTCAGGCCGATATTCGGGTTATTATCAATCTCCTGTTGGGGAATCGGTAACAGCTCGTGTTTGCCTTTCTGAAAATAAGCAATAGGTTCGGTTTTTAGTTTACCCAGCTTGCGCCAGCGCAAAATATCCCGGTTCCGAATTTCTTCCCCACTTAATTCAACCCGACGCTCGTGCACAATTGCAGCGAAAACCTGATCTTTCGTCGAAACGGGATAATTAGCCGTTGGATAAGCTGGCATAGCCACACTGGAACGGGCGCGGGTCATATTCAGGTACGTAACTGCACTTGCCAGATTACCCAATTCGTTTTCGCACTCGGCCATGGCCAGTAGTGTTTCGGCATAGCGCATAATCCGCTGATTGATGCCACCCGTGGTCGACACACCTGCTTTGTACATCAGCGTAAATTTTCGCCAGCTTACTTTCTGCGTCTTACCATCTACGGTTGAACTAAATCCATTTTGCAGATCATCCGTCAAGGTATTTTGATCCTTGTTAAACTTATCGCCCGTGGTATAGAACGATTTTGCATAGCGAGGGTCGAGTTTTGCATCGCCTTTGCTGGGCCGTTCAAACTCAGCCAGCAGGCTGTTCGACGGAATAATGTTCCGCCAGCCAATACCCGAATATTCCTGCGTCCGTACGGTTTCTTCACCTGCCGAAGCGCCATCGGCATCGCCATTCCAGTTGAAACTCCCACCCGATGGCAGGAAGTTCACTTCCCAAATTGACTCTTTATTAAATTCCGTCTCCTCGATGAAATTATCATTGTATTCATCGACTAGCGCATAATTACCCGAGCTTATTATTTTCTGAAGCTCAGTTTTCGCATTGGTATAGTCTCCCTGTTGCAAATACACCCGTGCCAGCAACATCTGAGCTGCTCCTTTGGTCGCACGTCCCTGATTGGCTGCATCGTAGGTAGCTGGCAACGCATCCTGAGCCGCTTTCAAATCAGCGATAATAAACGCATATACATCGGCTTCAGATGAACGGGGCAATGCGCCTGCTACCGACGTAACGTAATTTTTATAGAGTGGAACTCCACCCCACATACTGACCAGCTCGAAATAAGACCAGGCTCGCAGAAATTTGGCTTCGCCAACGGCTTGCGTAGACACAGCCGCCGTTAGAGTTTTGGCAGCTGCCGCCTTATCGATTACTACGTTGGCCCGATGGATGACCCGATAAGCTCCAGTCCAGACGGAGCCTACTACCGAATTTCCGGTATCATGTACCCCTGTGAGCAGTTGGTTCCGGGGCGTTTCGAGCTGTCCTCCGCCCGCCGACACATCATCAGAACGCATATCGTTGGTGAAGAACCACTCCCGAGCTACCAGGTTGGTAGATTGAAGAGCAGCATAAACTCCATTGATCGCACTCTTGATTTGCAGATCGGTCTGGAAATAACTATCCGTCGTAACAGCGTTTGGGTTGAGCTGATCCAGGTTTTTTTCATTACACCCAATGACCAGGCCCAAGAGCAAAACTCCGATTGAGATATAGTGCCTTTTCATAGAAAAAGTATGCATTAAGTTCGTTAAAATCAGTTAGAAAGTTATCTGAAGACCAGCTAGTAAGGTGCGCGCTTGTGGGTAGTTAGCGTAGTCGATACCACTTCTGAGCAGGGTGCCATTGCGGGAACCAATTTCCGGATCATAGCCCGTGTATTTCGTTAGGGTTAACAGGTTTTGGCTCGACACATACACTCGAACTTTGTTCACAACACCACTAGTCAAACTACCCAGGGCTTTAGTTGGAATCGAATAACCAATCGTTAGGTTTTTAACCCGCATGTAGGAGCCATCTTCAATAAATCGATCTGATGTCCGGCTGTTGTTGTTAGGATCACCACTGACGGCTCGGGGTATATCTGTATTCATGTTGGTTGGTGTCCAGGCATTTAGTACAGCCGTACCCGCGTTAAACAACCGAAGCATACCCTGCGTCACGACTTTCGTTCCGTTATAAATCTTGTTGCCGTAGGTTCCCTGCAAATACAGCGTGAAATCGAAGTTTTTGTACGTACCGGAGAAATTTGCACCGTAATTAAATTTCGGCAGGTAACTCCCCAGGTAGGTCCGATCATTGGCGTCGATTTTACCATCTCCGTTGAGGTCTTTGAAGCGAATGTCGCCAGCCGATGTGTTTTTGGCGGGATTATCCGCATCTCGGGTAGCGGCCCGGTTCTGAGCAGGAGCACTATACACCTCGTCGATTGACTTGAAAATACCATCCACCTGCCAGCCATAGAACGACTGGATAGGCTGACCCACTTCGGTTTTGGTAATATCAAAACCGCCATAATCAGCATTTAACCCCGCGTAAATCGACGCAGTAGGCGTAGCCAGACTCAGCACCCGATTGCGCGTGATACCTATATTGGCCGATACATTCCCTCGGAAATCACCTTTTGCGTAGTTGTAACCCGCCTGGAATTCATACCCCCAGTTTTTCATACTACCGATGTTGGCCACGGGCGCATTGCTATATCCGATCGAGTTCGGAATGGGAACACCCAGAATTAGGCCGTCGGTAAACCGGTTATAGACTTCAGCGGTAAACGTAACTTTGTTATTAAACAGGCCAAGATCAATCCCTCCATTGACCATGTCTGTAGTTTCCCATTTTAAATCCGTATTGCCTAATGAGTTAAAATAAGAGCCCAGACTGTTGGCAGACCCGAATGGATAAGCAGTAGCATCCGCCGATACCAGCGACTGCCAGGCGTAGTTGGCAATTCCGTTGAAACCAGTTTTACCGTAGCTGACCCGCAGTTTCAACTCAGATAGATTTCGGACTCCCTTCATAAAGCTTTCCTGATTGATCCGCCAACCCACCGAGGCTGATGGGAAGTTACCCCACTTATTACCTGGCGCGAAGAGTGACGATCCATCCCGACGAATTGAGGCACTTAACAAATACTTACCATCGTAATCGTAGTTGACACGACCAACATACGAGATCAGGTCCGTTTCTGCCCGAGTACTGGTAATGGCCGGGTTGCTGACCCCTTGAATCACATTTAAATCATTATTTGGACGAGTTCCTGATCCGGACAAGCCCGTTGAGAGTACTTTCTGCGTTTCAGCAACAGCCAGGACGCTCAGATTGTGTTTGCCAAACGACTTATCAAACGACAGCTGGTTGGTAATGGTCTGGGCAATATTGGTATTGTTTGTTTGCGAAACGGTAGCCGAACTCCGTTGTACATACCCATCGTTATAGATCGGATTGAAGGTGGGACTATTCGAAAAGCCTAAATCAACTCCATAATTGAATCGATATTTCAAAAAGCTGGTTAATCGAACGTCGGCGTAAACCGTGGCAAAGACTTTTAGAAACTTCGTTCGGGTTACGTCCATTGCTGGAGCGCGGAGTGGGTTCTCCGGATCGGAGCCGTCGGCAGCGGTAGGAGCACTGAATCCACCCACTTTAGTTGGGTCCATCGTCGGCCAATACGGCATCATCCGGATCGCGTGCATCAGTTGCGAACGATCTCCAGTGGTTTCACCGCGTTGATTGCTATAAGACCCTGTCAGCGTCTGTCCAACGGACAGGAATTTAGCGATCTGATGATCCGAGTTCAGACGCAAAGAACCTCGTTCGAAATCGGTTCCCCGCATAATACCATCCTGCTTGAAATAACTACCCGAAGCAAAGAATCGCGAAACGGCATTACCACCAGACAACGAAAGCTGATGCTGCGCAATCGGTGCATTTCGGAAAAGTTCATTCTGCCAATTGGTTTCGGTTTGGGCGAAAGTTTGGGTTGCACCATCATAGATAGGCGTATTCAGATTATTCAAGCGCGAAGGCAGAGCAATTCCGGCATTGGATGTCAACGCCTTGGCATATTGCACATACTGATCACGATTGAGCACATCAATTTTATGGCTAGCACTTTGAGTGCCGACATATGTATCAAGAGTTACTCGAATTTTACTGTCGCGGCCACCTTTCTTGGTGGTAATCAGAATAACCCCGTTAGCTGCCCGTGAGCCATAAATAGCGGCTGAACTGGCATCTTTCAGCACTTCCAATGATTCAATATCATTCGTATTGAAGCTATTTAGATCGCCAGTTGGTACGCCGTCAATTACATATAAAGGGCCTGATCCATAACTAATTGAGCCAATCCCCCGAATTTGCACGATGGGCGATGACCCTGGTCCGCCGTTGTTCACCACCGACACACCCGGAACGCGTCCTTGTAGTGCCGAAGCAACGTTTGGTACTGGGAGTGCGGTTATTTCTTTGGGTGTAACGGTCGATACGGCCCCTGTCAGGGAAGACCGCTTTTGAGTGCCATATCCCACCACTACCACTTCTTCAAGTGAACCAGCATCGGCCTCCAGCGATACGTTGATTGCTGACTGATTACCCACCGTGATTTCCTGCTTTTTATACCCTATATAACTGAAGACAAGTACAGAGTTACCGTTAGGCACATCAATTCGATAGGTACCCCGAGCATCACTGGCGGTTCCGCGAGTTGTGCCTTTAATCTGAATATTTACGCCCACCAGCGGACTTCCTTTTTCGTCCAATACAGTACCCGTCACGGGTTGATCGGCACCGTTTGCCCAGGCGGTTGTCATTAGGCAGTAAACGATCAGAAGCAGGTGGAGCCCAGGCCGTACGAGTTTTAACAGTAAACCATGAATTTGTAATTGATTTCGCATAATTTTAAGGGTTTGTTTTTTAGCAAAGGCAAAAAAATCCCTGCATCCGTTTTGGATGTTTTTTCTCGCCGAAAAAATTGGGGTATTAACCAGTCAGTAATGCGCCAACATTACTGACTTTTTTTATTCGAACTATTTTCGTCTATGCATAGATAAAGGAAGAAGGCTTAGTAGTTATAAGTTTGACAAATCAAGACAATACAAATAGGTATGTACTCTTTTTATCCATACTGCGGACATACATTTTACTCAACTCATTTTTGACTTAAAGCAGTACAGGCCTTGTTTTGGCTTTCAGTAAATTCTCCGCAACAATTTGTAGCCTTGCGTACTTTTTTAATTTGGCTAATTTGACCTGTAGACATTGAGGACAAATTTATATTGATATAATGCAAAGCATAGCAAAAGCATGTTACACGAATCATTGGCTATGTTACATTTTTAAAATTAATTTAATGTTCATTAAGCCGTAGAATCATAGTTAAACCTTTCGCGGACAAAATGCATGGTAATAAGGCTTTTAGTAAAACTTGAATTCATTCTGGATGTATACTTAGATCCCCTTTTTTAAGTTTCTAGACAGAATTAGGGAGCTTAGCTATACAAATAGTAACATGATAGTCATTTAAATTAAATACTGGTCTATTAAAAAGAGAGATTAAATCATTTTTTACTATTGGTTCACCGAACGTAACAATCTCTTTGAACATTGACTCCCAAGAAAATAAAGCTGTCTTTTCAGAATCAGGAAGTTACGCGACGAAACCATAGCCCAAATATTCGGTTCCCCCAACCGACACGTTATGCTGAGCCAGCAATAGCATGATTGCGATTCACACCTCTAGTTTTTTCATTGACAAGTTGGGATTGGAATAACTAATGGAGGTTCTTAAATACCATTTTAGAATTTCACGACGCTCTCATATGCCTTTTTGGGCTGTCCATTCTGATCGAACAGTAAGGGATAATCCTTACGGCCCGGAACGGGGAAATTGTCTAGCCACGAATAGCGGTCGGTTAGATTCCAGAATGTAACGCCGGTGATTTTGTCGCGGTGTTTGCGAAATACCTCGAATAGCATTTTGTAATGAGCCGCCTGTTTGTCGGCCATATCCGGTGTAAACTCACTCTTGTCCGTATCGCGCCGAGCCCGACGTTCGTGTTCTTTGGGATACACCGACACGTCAACCTCTGTAAACTGCACCTTGAGTCCCAGGCTGGCAAATTTGTTGATCGATTCCTCCAACTCCTGCGCGGTTGGCTCATAAATAGACCAGTGAGCCTGTAAGCCTACCCCGTTGATCGGCACTTTCTTATCCTTTAGACTCTTGAGCAACTGATAGATACGATTCCGCTTTGAGGCATTTTCAGTATTGTAATCGTTGTAAAACAGTTGGGCTGAGGGATCAGCTTCATGGGCGTATTGAAACGCCTTTTCGATATAGTCTTCGCCGATAATTTCGTAAAATTTCGATTTGCGGTAGATACCAGTTCCCGTGTCGGGGACGGCTTCATTTACTACGTCCCAGGCGTAAATCTTCCCTTTGTACCGACCCATGACATCTGTAATATGCTGTTTTAGTCGAGCTAGCAAAACCTCCCGACTAACGGTTTTACCGGTGGAATCAGTGAAGAACCAGCGCGGTGTCTGATTGTGCCAGCAAAGGGTATGTCCCCGTAATTTGATGTTGTTCTGCTGGGCAAAATCCGCGATGGCATCGGCGTCTTTCCAGTTGTAGCGGTTCTCTTCTGGATGAACTGGCCCCATTTTCATGGCATTTTCGGGCGTCATGCTGTTGAACTGAGCTTTAATCAATTCGGCATCTGGTCCGGGCTGCACCATGCGCGGGCTTACAGCCACCCCAATCGGGAAATAGGCCTTGTAATAATCTTTTAACCCTTTTTCGGGAGCTACGAAGGCAACCGTCAGGGCAATCAGGGTATATGAACTGAATTTATGCATGATTAAAAAAGGTTTAGTTTTTCTTCGGCAGGACTTATTAGATGGATAGGATTTATCATCGGATTTTGTCATCCCGACGCAGGAGGGATCTTCGGTAAGTACCCAAATAATTTCTTTTACCGAAGATCCCTCCTGCGTCGGGATGACAAAATCCGATGATAAATCCTGTCAAAATACGTCTTACTTATAGGCGTCGATCGGTTTAATCGTGCCGTCTGGATTATAGGTTAGCTCGGTCACTTTCACATTCCGCAGATGCGTCTTGCCCGAAAGTTGCACGTCATGATAGAACAGGTACCATTTGTTGCTTACCTGAACAATGGAGTGGTGATTCGTCCAGCCGAGAACGGGTTTGAGCACAATACCCTGATACGTAAAGGGGCCATATGGATTATCGCCGATGGCATAGCAAAGATTGTGCGTATCACCAGTAGAATACGAGAAGTAATACTTACCCTTGTATTTATGCAGCCAGGCTGCTTCGAAAAAGCGTTTGTCGTTTTCATTTTCCAAAAACGGTTTGCCGTTTTTGTCGAGAATCTGCACTTCTCGAACTGACTCAGCGAAGGATTTCATGTCGGCGCTTAACCGCGCCACGCGCGGCAGGTACGCCACTTCGTCTTTTTTCTTCAAAGCGCCCTTGGGGTCATAATTGTTACCGCTCCAGCGCTGCAACTGACCACCCCAGATGCCTCCAAAATAGAGATAGGCTTTGCCATCGGTATCCTGAAACACGGTTGGATCAATGCTGTAGCTCCCTTTTATGGGCTCCGGTTCTGGCTTGAAAGGCCCCGTTGGTTTTTTGCTGGTTGCTACGCCGATTCGAAAAACATCCTGCTTATCTTTCACCGGAAAATACAAGTAATACGTACCGTTTTTGAACGTAGCATCAGGTGCCCATAGCTGACGTCCCGCCCAGGGAATATCTTTAATATCGAGGGCTACACCGTTGTCTTTCACGGGGCCACCAATCTTATCCATCGACAGAACGTGGTAGTCACGCATGGCGAAATGCCCGCCTTCATCGTCTTCTTTAACATCCTTTACATCAACATCATGCGAAGGATAGATGTAAATTTTACCGTTGAATACATGCGCTGACGGGTCTGCCGTGTATATGTGCGATACCAGTGGCTTATCTTTCGGGGTTTTATTGGTTTGTGCGAAAGCGGTCAGCGAACACCCAATCAGTGCAAGAGCTGTGTAAATTCGTTTCATAAGAAGTTGATTCAAATACCGGTAAGCGGATAAGTTCTATAAGTCAGTTTACTTAAATAACAACGGCGCAAACAGGAACAGGTCGTGCCGCCAGACTGGCCAGGTATGGCCGCCAGCGTACTCGCTGTAGGTATATTTGACGCCCAGCTCATCAAATTTTTTCATCATGACCTGACAGTTCTGATAGGCAATATCTTCCTTCCCGCCCATCGAAATCCAGAGGTTTTTCAGGTTACCGTTGATGGTACTGGCATTGTCTTTCATGAAGGCATATTGAGGGTCTGACAGCTTGGGATTATTAGCAAACCAGCCCGAACTGAACACACCCAGCGACGAGAACAGATTGGTGTTCTTAATGCCTGCATAAAGCGTCTGCAAACCGCCCATCGACAAACCGGCGAGGGCCCGATTTTTGGCATCGGTGGCTACCCGGAAATTGCTTTCGACAAAAGGAATGGCCCCCAGCTTCAATTCATTCTCGAAGGAACGTAACACATTCTCGTTAAACCCGGCCAATCCACCCGCGTTGTTGACATTCCCATCGAGCATCGCGATCACCATCGGTTTGGCTTTGCCTTCCGCAATCAGGTTGTCGAGGATGAGGCTCGTTTTGCCCTGTGTGGCCCAGCCCCGCTGATCTTCGCCCCCACCGTGTAACAAATAAAGCACCGGGTATTTGTCGCTCGACTGATCATATCCCGGTGGGGTATATACGTACATCTCGCGCCAGGAATTCGAGGATTTCGACAGGTAGCGTTTAATACGGATGTCGCCATGCGGTACGTCCTTCATCGCGTAGTAGGCACCGTCTTTGTCCGGTATTTCGATGCCGCTGGCCATACGGCTCATACCGTAAAAGCTTTCGCTGGCCGGGTCTGCAACGGGTAACCCGTCAACGAGCAGGGAGTAATAGTGAAAACCCCGGCTAATGGAATCGGTCGTTATTGTCCAGAATCCGGCCGTATCTTTCACCATGTCGTATTTTTTACCCAGATCGATCTGTACTTTCTGAGCTTCAGGCGATTTCACCCGAAAGACAACCCGATTATCGGGTAAAATCTGCGGGTATTTAGCATTCCGTATGTTCGTGGACGCTGGTGAGCCTAAGAGCGTATATTTGGTTAAGGATGATCCATCGACAGGCTTGAATAGAAACTGGGAGAACATATACAGTCCATTTTTCCAGACTTTGAAATCGTGGACACCCGGCTCAACGTAGTAAATATGAGGAACATCGTTCTGGTAGAGATAATCGTGGGTTCGTTTACTAAAGCTGATCAGGCCATCATTATCGCCACACGAAATCCAGAGCAGTTTCAGTTTCTTTTTGGCATCTTCCGGGTTCGGAACCAGCTCCTGCGGAGCTTTCGTATTGGGAGCCGATGAAAACCCACCGACCCACGCAAACTTGTCCAGATTGCCCAATCCAAAATTCAGCGACTGACCGCCCCCCATCGACAAACCCGCAATGGCACGATGTTCCCGGTCTGTCAGCGTCGAATACTTTTTCTCGATGAACGGAATCAGATCGTTGAGCAAATCTTTCTCGAACGTAGCAAAAGCCTCTACTTTGTCTTTGTCGAAAATATTACCCACGGCCCGGTCGTCTTTCATAGCCCGCCCGTTGGGCATAACCACGATCATGGGCTCGAGTTTTTTCTCGGTGTACAGATTGTCCAGAATAACCTGCGGAGTGCCGCCCCGAAGCCATTCTTTTTCATCTCCGCCAATGCCGTGTAACAGATACAGAACGGGATACTTTTTCTTTTTGGAATAACCCGGTGGCGTATAGACCAATGCTTTGCGGGTAGTACCCACGGTTTTGGATTCGTACTGAACCGAATCCAGTTTACCCGTAGCAATGCCTGTGCGTACTTGG
Source organism: Spirosoma arboris (assembly GCF_009754945.1). Taxonomy (GTDB): domain Bacteria; phylum Bacteroidota; class Bacteroidia; order Cytophagales; family Spirosomataceae; genus Spirosoma; species Spirosoma arboris. The sequence continues at coordinate 81,441 of NZ_WPIN01000001.1, read as the reverse complement.
TCGAAGCCTTTGGGTGCTTCTTTCTCGATTGTTTGCGAATAAGTCGTTGCCCCCATCAGTAGGGCAATGGCTAGGGAAATCCCTTTCAGTAATAAGCTATGTTTCATGGTTTAAGGGAATGTTTTTTTATTTTCGACAGGATTAACAGGATTTTCAAGATTCTTTTAAATCCAATGAATCACGTTAATCCTGTCAGAAAAGGCCTACTTAAATAGCAAGGGAGCAAGCTCATGCAGGCTGCGACGCCAGGTCAGGAATTCGTGGGCCGTTTTGTCGGAAACATACGATACGGCATTGTAACCAGCGGCTTTCAGGTCGGTGGTGGCTTTGGTTACACCATCGGGTCGTTCTTTACTACCACAGCTAATGAAAACGAGCTTTGGCTTGGCTTTGCCGTTAAGGTCTTCCGGCGCGTAGACGCCACCACTCAGCAGACCGTAGTACCCAAAAATATCTGGCTTATTGAGGGTAATCATTTTGGTTTCCATACCCCCCATCGATAGGCCCGCCATCGCCCGATTGTCGCGGTTGGTCAGCGTACGGAAATTAGCATCCACGTAGGGAATTAATTCGTCGACCAGTACCGCCTGAAATGGATCGATTTTAAACTCTCTTATCTTACCAAATTTCACCTCGTTGGTCATGCCGTAGGTCATCACAATGATAAAGGGCTTGATTTTGCCTTCGGCGATCAGGTTGTCCATGATCAGGTTGGCGTGCCCCTGATTGCTCCAGGCCGTTTCGTCCTCGCCCCATCCATGTTGCAGGTACAGCACCGGGTATTTTTTCGATTTGTCTTTGTCGTAACTCGGTGGGGTGTATACAAAAGCCCGGCGTGCCGTATTGGTGCTTTTGGAAGGGAAAAGAATCTGCTGTACGTTACCGTGTGGCACCTCCTTCAAGGCATAAAAATCCTGATCGTGAGCGGGAATCTCAATGCCACTCTCCCACCGAACGGAACCGTAATAATTCAACGCGCCTGGGTCATTGAACTTTCCGCCGTCTATCGTTACGTTGTAGTAATGGAATCCTTCGTCCAATGGCCCCGCCGTGGTACCGTTCCAGAGTCCGTCTTCCCCCTTGGTGAGAATGGTGCCACCTTTACCGCCCAGTCCCAGGCTTACCCGGACACTATCAGCCTTAGGAGCCTTGATCTTGAATCGGGCGTACCCCTGGGAGTTCACCTGCGGGTATTCCTGCCCTGGCTGGTTCAACGTAGAGGGTTTGAAGTCCTCCACGACTGCCGGTTGGCTTGCCTGCGAAAGGCAAGTTGCACTTGTCAATGTGGCTGCGAATAGTACAGCTAACAATTTAGTAGTCATCGGTTTATTGGGTTTGGGGGTTATATAGCTAAAGGGGTATTTGATATGCTTTGTTAAAGCGGTTTTCCATTCTGATTATCAGTGTATTTTCGACAATTCATTTATAACCAATAGCTTACATAGTTTAACAAGAAACATTTAGCTTATTTACCTTCTTATCTCCCAACAACCTGACCAGTAATTCGGAAATAATCGAAGTCAGCATAGCCACCCGTTTGCTGAGTCGCGTAATTGAACAGACCGAACCGATAGCCCATAAAATGGGGAATAGTATAGGGCATCTTCAGCGGCTCTCCGATACGAGTCCAGGTTTTACCATCCAGGCTGTAAAAGAAATTCGCCGTGTCTTTTCGGTCTTTGAAGTCGCACTCGGCTTTCAGATAAGCCGTTTTCTGGCCGAGCGGCACCCGTTTCACCTCAACGGGTTTGCCCGAACCGGCGCTGACCATGACGATGAAATGTTGCCCGTTCTCTCGCTTCACACCCACCAGACCATAATTCTTCTGCAACAGGCTCAATCCCGCAAAGTCGCCCTCCTTTAGGTTCGATACGTCCAGCGCGGTCGAACCCGATGATTCTGGGCCAATGGTGCGTTGGGTAAGCGTGTTACGAGCCAGCACAAATGACGTATCAATTCGTCCGGTTTTCAGCCGTAAAAAGCCTTTCCGGTCGCTAACCGACCAGAGCGTATTATCGGGATTATGGTTCCACTGCCACACCAATGGTACCGCAGAATCTCCTTTCTTACGGGTAAATTCGTCGGAAGCGACAATACCGGGAATCAGGCCTTTGCTGGCGGGCAAGTCGAGGGTTTCTGGAACTTTGCCGTTGACGCCCAATACCGGCCAGCTCCCTTCCCAGGTCACCGGCACCAGATATGGAATACGACCCACGCCACCAAAATCGCGGAAGAGATAGGCGTACCATTTCCCATCGGGTGTATCGATCAGACCACCTTGCGCTACGCCCAAATCCTGAAGTCCAATTCGCCCTTCCCACGGCCCTGTTAGCTTATCGGCGCGGTGAATGACCACCGTTCGCATGCCACCTTTTGGCCAGGTGATGTTGAACAGGTAATACTTGCCATTTACTTTAAAAAGCTGTGATCCTTCGGCGGGTAATCCCCCACCCGTACCGGATGGCAAACTGGCGTTTTCAATCAGTATTTGCTCTGTAGTGCCGGGCTTTACGCCGGAAGCATCGGCGTTGAGTTCGATCAGTCGGAGTTTACCCGCGCCGTAAATCAAGTAAACCCGACCGTCGTCGTCAAAAAACAGGCTATGATCGTGGTAAGCAGGAGTAAATGACGCTGCTTTCCAGGGGTCTTTTTCAATGTCCTTGGTGGTATAGATATAGGTTTTGCCAGTAGTTTGGGCAAAAGTGGTCACGTAATATGTACCCTTGTGGTAGCGAAGACTACTGGCCCATGAACCACGTCCGTAGGTGCTTTTCCCGCTGGTCAGATTCAGCGCATCGACACTGGCCAGCGTATCGTAGGCATAGCCAACCATCTCCCAGTTAACCAGGTCGTTCGATTTCATGATTGGCAAGCCCGGACTCATGTGCATGGTGGTGCTGCTCATGTAATACGTATTCCCCACCCGAATCATGGCCATATCGGGTACGTCAGCGAAGATGATCGGGTTGTGAGCGGTTTGTGCCACAGCCATGAATTGCATCAGCAGCAGAATAAGTCCCAGTAACCCATACCGACGACCTAATAGTGTTGATTGGACACATTTATAGCAAATCTTTATGTTGCCGAACACGCTGGAAAGGTTCATGGATTAGTGTGTTAAAATTCTGATCTGATTAAAGCGAGGTGTATTCACTCCAGAGGCAGCCATGATTTTTAGCTTAACTACCTCGTCGTCATTCACTTTAAGCCGGATTGTTTTCCCATCGACAGAAAGAATCTCGGCTGGTTTATCATTGATTACAAAGCTCACCTGCTCCGGCTTGATATCATCTATAGCACTGATATCAAGAAACTTACCCGCCCGATTTCGGTTCTGTAACTCATACGAAATGAATGAACGGGTACGTCTCCAAAACCGCTCATCATCGTAACCCGATTCACTTTTTTCGCCTTTGTAGGCATGATCGACTTCGGGTTGCTGTTCACCACAATTGATCTTGTCAGCGGTTTTCGCTTCAATAGCCAAGGCTTCTGTTTCCTGTTGCTTTAGCCGGGCTTTCTGTTCGCTATAAGCCGCCGGTGTAAACGTCTGAAAATACATCTGATAGCGGGCATCATGTATTTCATAAAACGGTTGCAGCGTCAACGAATCCAGTCGGAATTTCAGCCCTTCGATAGGCTTAATTTTTGAACGATACGTATCCTCATTGCCGATAAGCGCGTAGGCGTTGTCGAGGGGATACAGTTTTCCCTTTGTTTCATGCCCCATCCGGCTATCGTCGGCAAAAAGTCCGGTCAGATCAGTAGTCGATGTTTTGGCAGCCAGGACAATGGGGCCGTGCACGAAAGCAGCCCAGTTAGAGCCATCGGGCAGGTACTCCAATTGAGTAGCCGTCGTGAAACGAACGGTTAGTTTATCGCCGGTTTGCCATTTTCGGTTGATGGTTGCGTAGGTTGATGGCTCTCCAATTACGTTTTGTGGCTTACCATTGACCAGAATGACAAAATTCCCAGCCCATTTCGGATAGCGAATGTGTACCGAAAAGACCTGCGGCTTTTTTAACGTCAGGGCCAGTTCCGTTTCATTTTTGTAGGGGAAACCCGTGGTTTGGTTGAGCTGCATTCCCTTTTCTTTCCAATCCAGCGTAGAGGGGATAAACAGATTGACAAACAGGTCTTTGTCTGAATGGCTATAAATCAGTTCACCGTATTTGGTGTGATTTTCCAGACCCGATCCTACGCAGCACCACATGCTGGTTTCGGGCTGAGAATATACGCGGTAATGATTTGGACGAATCGGGGTGAAATAAACGAACCCGCCTTTCTCGGGATGCTGCGTCGACAGAATATGGTTGTAGAGCGTCCGTTCATAGAAGTCCAGGTAGCCTGGGTCAGCTTTATCCAGAAACAACGCTTTACTCAGGCGGAGCATGTTAAATGAATTGCAGGTTTCAGGCCCCTGATTCGACCTGAGCATCCGGCTGAAGTCGTTTGTCGGATTGAAATGCTCACGCACGCTGTTGCCACCAAACGCTACACTACGTTTCTGCGAGACATTCTGCCAGAAATACTGAGCCGCATCCGACCAGTCAGTGTTGCCCGTGAGCATGGCTATTTTTTCGTAGCCAATCACTTTCGGAATCTGCGTATTGGCATGAAGTCCTGTCAGCTTATCCTGTTTTTCCAGCAGTGGATTCAGCAGCGCACGATGCGACAGTTTCTGCGCGGTTTCAAGGTATTTTTTGTTTTTGGTCAGGATGTATAAATCAGCAAAGGTTTCGTTGATGCCGCCGTGCTCGGTACGTAGCACTTGCTGAATCTGGTCGTCGGAGAGGGGCTTAATGAGGTCGATAAACCAGTCGCCCAGACCAATCAGTACGTGTTTAGCCTGCTGGTTTCCAGCGTATTCGTAGGCATCTCGTAAACCCGCAAAAAGCTTGTGGATGTTGTACAGCGGTACCCACGTATTGTTCAGACCAAAACTGCTCCCGTCGATATCGCCTTTGTGAATACGCTCCCAAAAGAGTTTCCCCTGCGGAATGCCCCCTACGTAGCCATTCCCGTTTTTGACCTGACAACGAGCCAGTTCCGAGATCATATAATCCAGGCGCTTTTTGAGTTCGGCATTACCCGTAGAGGCATACATCATGGCCAATGCCGACAGATAATGCCCACCAATGTGCCCGTCTAAACCCGAACTTTCCCAGTTCCCGTAACGCTCGGCTTTCAAGGGTAACCCCGCATCGATCAGGTAGGGTGCCAGAAGCTTATCAGGATTTAGGGCCAGTATATAGTTCAGGTCAACGTCCTGCGCATTTTTGAATGCCCCCTTTGTCAGTCTCACTTCCTGTAAGGAAAATGACTGCATCTGCGCCAGCGCCGAAATGCTGAACGACAAGAGAATGGCGATATGTATTAAGTTGGTTTTCAATGAGAAACCTAGTTAAACTCTTGAGTATTTTTTGGCATCCATCGTTTTTGTCATCCCGACGATAGGAGGGATCTTCGGTATTGGCTATTTTATTGACTCATCCGAAGATCCCTCCTGCCGCACCGGCGGACCGGTCGGGATGACAAAAAAATCAACTATTCACCTCCTCAACATAGGGTCATCACCTGCGTATTTGAGGAACTGGAACGACGCTAAATTGGTCGTTGCTTCTCCCGACGACGTAGCATACAGGCCATACACACAACCAATAAACCCACCCGATACTTTGGTGCTGAGAAATTTACCATCAACTTTATCTTTTAAAAGGCTCCAGTTTTCGGCATCGGTTGATGTATAGAAACTATACGTATCGCCCTGCGATGCGATACGTAAACCTACTTTACCCGCTTTAGCATTGAGTGGCACTTCGGTCAGCAATTCCAGCTCCTTTGATTGTGGCTTGCTTTGGTAGAGTTGCAGCACGTCTTTATCCTGCGCTTTTGCTTTACACAGGAAATAGAAATGGCTTTCATCCTGTAGAATCACTAAGCCTGCTTTTTCTTTATCCGATTTTGGTGTAAACGTCAGCTCCGTTTCGGCAATGCTATTGAGGTGCTGCTGGCGTTTTCCGATGAACGAAGGATTGCCCATTTCCATGATCGTTTCAGGCTTCAGTTTCAGCGTCAGTCCATCCTTCTTCGAGAGAGAATATGAATCTTTATCATGGGTACGCATGAACAAAAGCGCCGGATCAAGTGCTTTGTCGAAGGTCATCGTGTAGGCGAAATTGCCCGATTGCGGCAGCGCTCCCTTCTGTTTAATTTCCTTATAATTAACAGGATAATTGTACGAAATAGCCTTCTCACCATGCTCGATCATTGGCCAGTCGTCTTTCCATGTCAAGGGTGCAATAAAGGTTTCACGGCCTGTATTGTAATAATCGCCTTCGTAGGGTCTGACGGCCAGAAAAATCGAATACCACTTTCCGTCCGGGCCTTCCACAAATTGCGCGTGCCCCGCCGACGTAATCGCATTTTTTCGATCGGCAGGCAACTCACGCTGTGTCAGGATCGGATTGCCTTCAAACGGTACGTAAGGCCCCCAAACATCTTTGCTACGTAATACAACTTCGGAGTGATTGACCGACGTGCCGCCCTCAGCCGCGTAGAGGTAATACCAGCCGTTCCGCTTCAAAATGTGCGGTCCTTCAATCCAGACCGGCTTTTTGGAGAGATCCACCCCACCGTTGACGAGTTGCTTTTCTTCACCCACAACTTTCAGATTCACTGGGTCAAATTCATACATCCGGATCGTCCGATGGCCAGAATACAGCGGCTTACGGTCGGGGGCTTCGCTGTTGTAGATGATGTACGCTTTGTCGGTACTTTCATCAAAATAAATGGAAGGGTCGATGCCGCGCACCTGCGGAATTTTAACGGGGTTGCTCCAGGGGCCAGCGGGATTTTTAGCTGTAACGACAAAGTTACCGTCGTGGTCGATGTCGGTGCAGGTAACGTAGAATGTGCCTTTGTTATAGCTGATGCCCGGTGCAAATAACCCACGGGTCAGGCGTTCGCCCATGAAATCCATTTGTTCGGGATGGTCGATAACATTGCCGATTTGCTTCCAGTTTTTGAGGTCTTTGCTGTGCATAATCGGAAGACCGGGAAAATAGGAGAAGGTCGAATTGACCAGGTAATAATCCGGACCGACCTTCACAATGCTGGGGTCAGGATAAAAACCGGTCAGAATTGGATTGACCAACGTAGTCTGAGCGGAAGTAGAAAAATTCATTACCAGGCTCAGGGTAGCAAAAAGTGCCGGGAAAAGGCGATTTTTCATAAGGGTTTGTGCTAATTACTTCTTATTCAGTTTTTATCGTCTGTTTTTGCCATCAAAAATCAACCGCCGGATTTCGGGCAAAGCGGCCAGTGCATCGGGGCTGTCGTTCTGGTTCGGGCTACCACTCCAGACCGTATGTTCATTGAGTTGAATGGTTTCCTTCGCTACGTTTCCATACACCATAGCCCCTAGCCGGCCATTTCCGATGGGTAGGGCATTTTCCCAGATTTGACCGGAAGGTTTGTTATACCAGAGCTTTAACGTCGGCTTGTTTTGCGAAAAACAAACCGTTAGCGAAAAGGTCAAGAGAAAAAGGCAAAGCAGAAGTCGCATTAGCTTAGGTGAATCGTAAAGCACTAAATGAGGTAAGTATAAACTATCATTAGGGGCTTCCTATGAACTAACCGGTAATCCTTCGCTCCTGGTCTTTACTACACAATGCGCTGAGTATCCGGTTGGTGATACGCCAAATTGCTCCTTAAACGCGACTGAAAAATTGTTTACGTTCAGGTAGCCTACAGCAAAGGACACCTCTGAAACACTTAATCCTTTAATGGTTAGCAGTTCCGCGGCCTGTTTCAGTCGAATAGTTCGTATAAGATCTCTGGTCGTTAAATTGGTCAGTTCTTTCAGTTTACGATGCAGATGCACCCGACTGATGCCTATCTCACCAGCAATCATTTCAACACTTAACTCGGGATTGGCCAGGTTCTGATTGATGATCAGATGGACTTTTTCCAGCAACTTTTCCTCGGAGGCCTTAATACTGATCTTTGAAATGAACTCCTCCTGATAGTGTTGCTCATGTTCGTTATTCTTCAAGATCTGTCTGTTTCTGATCAGACCATTAACCGTTTTCAGTAAGATGTCCATGTTGAAGGGTTTGGTGATGTAGGCGTCCGCGCCCAGCTCGAGCCCCTGAACATTACTCGACTCCTCGGTTTTGGCTGTTAATAGCACAATTGGTATATGATTGATCAAGGGATTGGCTCTCATTTTACGGCAAAGCGCCATCCCATCCATTACGGGCATCATGACATCACTGATGACCAGGTCTGGTTTTTCCTTCAATATTCCCTTGTAGGCTTCTTCACCATTGGCATAGGCAAACACACTATACTCGCCGGATAATTCGTCAATTAGGTAGTTACATATCTCGCTATCATCGTCAGCAATTACCACGCGTTTCGATTTCCTTTTCAACCTTGCTGCCCCCGATTGTTCATCAGCTTTTGGTTCAGGTAAGCATTGGATGCCCGGTGCGAAAGGTACTATAACTGGAGATTCAGCGGCAACGATCTCTTCGACAGGTAGGGTTATGGAAAAACAGCAGCCGATGGGCTCTTTATTTTCGACCTGAATAGTCCCACCGTGTAGTTGTACCAGTTGTTTAACCAAATGAAGGCCAATGCCCGTGCCAGATTGGTTATAATCGCGGTGGTCGGCCGATTGGTAAAAGCAGTCAAATATTCGTTCTGTCTCAGCTTCATTAATGCATTGACCCGAATCTTCGATCGCAATGACCAAATCCCGTTGATTTCGGTTCGGTTTCAGGGTTAGAGCCACCCGAATTGTTCCATCGACAGGAGTAAATTTGAATGCATTCGATAGGATATTAATAAGCACTTTATCAAAATTCAGTGGGTCAATTCTGGAAAAAACCCGATCCGTTGGGAAATCCATAACAAAGTGAATCTGTTTGGCATGGATTTGCTCTTCGAATAGCTGACAGATTTCGCTCGTAAAGTGAACCATATCAACACGGTCCAATTGTAAGGCCATCTGCCCTTTTTCAATCTTGCGGATATCCATTAACTGGTTCACCAGATCCAGTATACGTTTTGTATTCCGCCCCATAATGTCGTACAAGTGCCTCCGCTCATTATCCTGATCATGGCTAATTAGTTTTTGCAGCGGACTGACAACCAGCGTCAACGGAGTTCGTATCTCATGGGCAATGTTGATAAAAAACTGGAGTTTGGCTTCATTAAGCTCTTCCAGTCGTTGATGGGCCAGTCTTTCTTCATTAATCCGTCGCCGGTTGCGGATCGTCCGATACACTAGCCCCGACAGGATCAGGATCAATAAGCCATAAACAACTTTCGCCCAGGTCGATACATACCAGGCCGGGTGTATAACGATCGTTACCTGATGCTGGTCAGAAATAGCTTTATTGGCTTTGGCCTTTAACCGAAACACATAGGTTCCAGGCGCTAAGTTATCGAATGTCAATCGGTTAGAACCTAAGCGCAGTTCTACCCAATCGTTGTCATTGATGGAATACAAGTAGGAAACTCGTTCGGCATCAATAAAATCCATTGTCGAAAATCCCAGTGTGAATGAGTTATCCTGATGGGACAAGTGAAATTCGCTGGCACTATTGACGGTCGTATCAACGACTTGATACCCACCTGATGTTGTCCCTTTTCGTACCGGTTTACCGTGGATATAGAGGTCAACAATCTGTACTGACAGTCGTTTGTTCGCAATGCGTATCTCATCGGGTTTAAAATAGGTAATTCCATTTACCCCGCCGAAATAAAGTGCTTCATTATCAACCTCTATGGATGCTCCCTGGCTAAATTGATTACCCTGCAGTCCGTCGGCAGAATAGAAATTGACAAACGTATTGGTTTCCAGGTCCATTCTTGACAAACCCCGGTTGGTACTGAGCCATAAGTGACCATCATTATCACCTTGGATGGCGGAGATCATACTGCTGGGTAAGCCATTGTCTATATCAAACGACGTAATCTCCCTGGTTGAACGGGTAAGCCTTTTCAACCCTTGAGATGTCCCCAGCCACAAATTGCCCTTCGTATCGTCAAACAGGGAATAGATGACTATACCCCTCAGGAGATTGTTACTACCAAAGGTGGAGACAAAATTTTCCGTATCCAGATCCAGGCAGGCCAGGCCATCGAATGTCCCAATAAATAACTTATTGTCTTTGGAGACGAGCAGACAGTTGATCCAGTTATTCGGGATTTGATTATAGGTAGATTGGTACAGTTTACTGGGTAGCGCGTCAAAGCTTTTGACGTTTTCAGAGGAAAGATCCAGGCAGAATAAACCAGAACCCATCGTAGCCACCCAAAGTCTGTGTCTGGAATCTTCTTTGATACTAAAAACCCGCTGAACGTTATCGCCATTTTTATCAACAAGCTTACTTATATAGCTGCTCTTGCCTGTTTTTCGGTCAAATTGTACCAGACCACTTAAATAGGAACCAAGCCAGAGATTTTTCCTTGAATCCTCAAAAATGGTCATAATATTGGCGGGTACAGACCCACCCTCAGTATTCGGCTGGTAGTGTACACTGGTGGTAGAGCCCGGCGAAAGCGCATATAAGCCGTCATTATCGGTACCTACCCAAATCGTTTTTTGAGTATCCTGAAATAAAGCCATGACGGTACTTGAGCCGATCGTATTACTGCTAACCGATTTGTAACCTATGTAGCCGAACCGATTGGGATTACCCGAAATTAGTAATAGCCCCTTCTGAAAAATTCCGATCCATATATTACCAGCCTTATCTTCCTGAACGGAATGCACCTTGGATTTCGAAAGATCGAAGCTGGTCACATTCGAAGTCAAATCCAGAATCTGGTTGGTAATCGGATCAAAATACTTCAACCCTTTCCCACTAGTGGCCATCAGGATCTGATTGTTCTGATTGACCACTAACTCCTCGATTGGAAGATCTGTACGGCCATGATACGGGATGGCAATAAAAGTCTGACTGGCAGGGTCATACTGGTAAAGCCCGCTGCTCATATTGCCGACAAACAGGCGGCCATATCGATCCTGACAGATACTCTTAACCACATTATTCTGTACTTTTTTGGAGACAAAAAAGGATCTGACCGAATGCCCGTCAAATCGATAGAGCCCTTTGTCTTCTGTGGATACCCACAAGTGCTGCTCCGTATCCTCAAAAACCCTGACAATCAAATCAGTATGGACATCCAAATGTATTTTTTGCCCCCAAAGCTTACCTTCTTTTCTGATAAGTTTAAAGAGGCCACGACCAGATGTACCGACTAGAATATCTCCATTTTTTCGTTCGCAGATGCTTACTACCCGCGTACTTACAATAGTTCCGTCATCCAGTTTGAGGGGTATTCGGTGGAAGGAGTCACTTGCTGGGTCGTAATACTGTAAGCCATCGATTGAACCTACATACATTCTGCCAGCTTTATCCTCGGACAACGTCTGAAGTTGATTATTTAAAATCCCCGTGTCGTTTTTTTTATCGTGCCTGTACACCGTGAATGTTATTCCGTCAAACCGGTTTAAGCCGTCTTCGGTAGCAATCCACAAGAAACCACTTCGATCCTGATGGATATCACTAACCACACTACCTGATAGACCGTTTTCGACCGTAAACAACTTCCCGGACTGGGCTAGCGTGGTTATTGGGGACCACAGCCAAAAAATAAGTAATACGATTCTGAGAGGCATCTATTGTACTTTTTGATTTGCTACCTATACATCTACACCGAGATAAAGGCTTAGCTACGAAGATAGCTTTAGTAAGGTAACTATTGTATCCTACATGGTAAGGTCAGTTTAGGCCTAAAACACCTCTAAGGGCAACTCGACTCACTTTCGTTTTCCAAAAATTCGCTGTAACATTTTGCCATCGTCAGGAATCATATAATAACAATTGAGGACAAAAGTATATTGACATAATCCAAAACGTACATAAAGCATGTTACATGTTTAATTGCCCATGTTACATTTTATAAATTAATTCAGTTGAAGAGCTACGTTTAGTGGTGTAGGGTATTCTGAGCGATGTTTTTACGGGATCTCTTCCATGATTATGCAGGGTTTCAATCTTTGCTTAAGAGCGAAGATTGAAACCATTACTAGCTCCATTGGTTAATCTGTTCTACCCGGCCATGCCTATGGGGACCTGCATCATTTGATTACTTACCGTTTATATGCCTCATAGTATTGTCTGGATTATTATTGTTTTGTCGATTGGCGGGGTCATTATTCGTCCTTTTAAAATACCTGAATTCATCTGGGCGGTTAGCGGGGCTACCCTACTGCTTATCCTTGGCCTGATTACTCCTACTGAAAGCTTGTCGGGCATTACCAAAGGAACAGACGTATATCTGTTCCTGACCGGCATGATGCTTCTGGCCGAAACGGCCCGGGAAGAAAAACTTTTTGACTGGCTGGCAGCCCATGCCACTCGGCTTTCCAACGGATCAGCCAGCCGACTTTTCGGGCTAATTTATCTGGTGGGCATGGTAGTCACTACGTTTTTGTCCAATGATGCTACGGCCGTTGTGCTTACCCCAGCCGTAGCAGCTGCCGTCAAAACGGCGAAGGTCAAAAATCCATTGCCCTATTTGTTTATCTGTGCCTTCATCGCCAATGCCGCTTCTTTTGTACTGCCTATTTCCAACCCGGCTAATCTGGTTATTTACGGCACGCACATGCCTCCTTTATTAGTCTGGTTAGGCCACTATACATTGCCCTCTGTTGTATCAGTTGTTGCTACCTACGCGATCCTGCGCTTCACCCTGCGCAATAGGTTACGGGAGTCCGTTGCGCAGGACATCTCCATTCCGATCCTGTCGCCGGGTGGGCGTTTAGCTATCATCGGTATTGCCGTAACTGCGCTTATTCTGTTGGGGGCATCAGCGCTTGATAAACCGTTGGGTCTGCCCACGGCCATAACCGGTTGTCTTACCTCTGCGCTGGTGCTGATCCGGGCCAGAAAAAATCCCTGGGGGATCATTAAAGACGTATCGTGGGCTGTACTGCCTCTGGTAGCGGGACTATTTGTACTGGTGGAAGCTCTGGCAAAAACAGGTGTTATTCAGGAGCTGACTACGCTGTTACGTACCAATACAGACCAGTCAGTATCGGAAACGACTTGGTTGAGTGGTGTTGGCGTAGCAATTGCCTGTAACCTGGTTAATAACCTACCTGCTGGACTAATTGCAGGCACAGTCGTACAGGCTGGGCAGGTTCCCGAAGTGATCAAAAGTGCGATCCTCATCGGTGTTGATTTGGGACCTAATTTGTCAGTTACGGGTTCGCTGGCTACGATACTATGGCTGGTTGCACTACGCCGAGAAGGCCAGTCAGTCAGCGCGTGGGAATTTCTCAAACTGGGTGCCCTGGTAATGACGATACCATTGCTTTGTACTCTGGGCACGGTCTGGCTCTACTACCGATACGTTTGATATAACACCTTAAGATAGAGCTTAAGATAAATTAATTTCTTCCTCAGCCCGTACTTAGACAGGGGTCGTAGGTTTGCCTTCATAAGTAATCAAGTCGCACTCATAAAACGCAACCATTCGATTTTATGCTCACGGTTACAATGAGTCATTCATGGTGCCAGAATGACTCATTGTAACCGTGAGCATAATAGGCAACATTTTTAGGTACTTTTCTCTACAATACTATTGAGTAATTACCGAAATAGCCATGAAGTTATTTACTGAAAATCAGGGCGTGGTATATTATTAAGTCCATCCACCTAACCTGGTACGAAATTTACGCAGCCTAAATGATGAAGTCGCACCATTAGTTTACTCAACGCAAGTGCCCCATTAAAAAATGCTTAACGTATCGCCTGCAACAGCTACCCGACAACCCAGCAAAACCAGCCTGCGGGCGCTGGACACCGCCAATTTCTTTTTAGCCGATGTTCGGGACGGGCTTGGCCCCTATCTGGCTATTTATTTATTAACAACGTTACATTGGCAGGCGCAGGACATCGGTATCGCCATGTCGGTAATGGGAATTGCCACCGTAGTTGCCCAGACACCGGCGGGTGCTCTGGTCGACCAAACCCGACGGAAGCGTGTCTACTCGATTGTTGCCTCACTCCTGATAGCCCTGGCCGCCATCATCACGATTACCGTGCCGACTTACCCGGTAATCATGGGAGGGCAAGCCATTATGGGCGTAGCAGCCGCCTGGTTTGCCCCTGCTGTTGCTGCTATTACGCTGGGATTGGTTGGGCCCAAAGCCCTGGATAAGCGCGTTGGCCGTAACGAAACCTTTAATCATGCCGGCAACGTATTTGCAGCCCTGCTGGCCGGATTGCTGGGTTATTATGTCAGTACAAAGGGGATTTTCCTGCTGTTGGCCGCTATGTCTATTCTAAGTAGTTTGTCAGTCTGGCGCATTCAGGAAAAAGACATTGATCATCAACTGGCCCGAGGTTGTACGGAAGAAGAAGAGCAAGCTAGTGACGGTAAATCCTCTGGCTGGCGAACTGTGCTCGGCAATCGGTCGATTCTGTTTTTTGCGCTGGCCTGTGTGCTTTTCCATTTTGCCAATGCTGCAATGCTCCCCTTACTCGGTCAGCGACTGGCTCAGGGGATTAATGCGGGCGCATCGTCGGCCTACATGTCGGCCTGTATTATTGTGGCGCAGCTCGTCATGATTCCCGTTAGTTATCTGACCGGCAAACTGGCTCCACAGGGACGTAAACGCTTGCTGCTCATTGGCTTTGCTGTATTACCCATTCGAGGGCTGCTCTACACGCTGACCAGTGATCCAATATTGCTGGTTGCCATTCAGATTCTGGACGGCGTTGGCGCAGGGATTTTTGGGGTTTTGTCGATCCTGATTGTTTCGGATCTGACACGTGGCTCCGGGTTGTTCAATACCATACAGGGGGCCATTGCCACAGCGGTTGGATTGGGAGCTTCGCTTAGTAATGCATTTGCCGGTGCCTTGCTGCAACGTACGAGCTACCATTTCGCTTTTCTAACCCTGGCTGCGCTCGCTGTCGTTGCTCTGGGCGTATTATGGTTTTTTGTCCCGGAAACGAGTTCTCAGAAAACCTAAAGTCTACCTGGCAATGGGTAATTTCTCTTTCTACAACTGAATTGACTATATGAACAACCATCGACTTTATCCTATATTCTGTTGCCTGATAAGTCTGTTTTTTGGTGCTACACTTACCGGCTGTCTGACCTCCCGACAGACGGCATCCACCCTGTCAAAAGTTGCCACTGATAATTGTGTCATCGATTCCAGTGGTACGTCGGGCTATGTCTTTCACCCCATTGACCTACAAGTGGGTTCAACGGACGATTCGCTGCTTCGGTATCGTTACGGCGAGCGCGGCCTTCGGATGGCGCAGGCCGTAGGACTCACACCATTGCTAGTGCGTATAACGCGACTGGAGCAGCAAAATCCCGATCAGCCAGCCTCGAACGAGTACCTAACAATCCGGCAAAAAATGACGGACCAACTTCAACTGGCTAGCTTCGATATTGCTACGGCGGTTGCCCTGGTCGACTGTGATAGTAAACGGGCTGCGTTGACGGCGACGTTACTAACCCGGCAGGAGAACAGCCGGGAAAAGCGCATGACCATAAGTGCCATCACCACCGGTGCATTAACCGCCCTGATGGTTGGGTTTCTTAAATTGGGCGATCATGAAGATGCGGGCGAGTGGACTGGCATTGGTGGTGGGCTGGCCGAAGCCAGTTTAGGCATTACATCATTGCTACAAAAACCACCCAAAGCCGACTATCGTCACCTGCGCAATCCACTACGGGATATATGGACGCACCCGACCATATCGACCGTTTTTCCTCCGTTGGTTTGGTATTATCTCAACAAGCCCAAATCGGCGGGTACCCCCTCGCTGATCGATGGATTACGGAGTCGATGGGACATTCTGGTCTCGCTCAATGCAGATGCCAGACGAACCCGGAAGCACAAACGTAAGGAGATTAATTATTTTGGGGATGGCGATCTCTATACGGCCGAAGACTTAACTGTCCGCTCGACAATGCTGGGACAATTGGCCACTGAGCTTCAGTTGATGAACAATGACCTGACCATTCTACTTAACGAGATTGTGCGGCCACTCAAAAAGTAGTAGCCGAACTGAAACTAGTTTTTAGGCGTAAACGCCGTTTGGGAGTTTACATATTCATGATGATGTATTATCCTTCTTACTGGATAAAGGTCAGGCTATACCATTCGGTCATCAGGCTACTATTGGTAATGGCAACGTTTACCTGTAAGCGTTAGTGAATTAGCCCTTAGTCTACCTTTGATCCAAAGGAATAAACATCAGGCTCACAGCTGTTTATCGCACATACTATTTATGCTATTTTTTTGCCATTTCGTATCATAAAAACGCACGTTGGCAAGATTTTGGCTTCTTTTTTAGGTGTTAAACCCACCGTCATGTACTTACCTAAAAACATCTATCTACTACAAGAATACATTAAGACATTCATTGCAACCCAAGTTGTCTTTCCCGGTATTCTGCCCCGGCAATGGGGGAGCCAGTTCAGCCAGTTGGAGCTAAATGCTATCCATGCTGGACTGAAATTCGTCGTCAAAAAAGCCCATCCTCTTCAGGATAGGTCCATGATTTTAGCCTTTGAGCAAATCCAGGAATCAGAGTCGCTGAGTTTGCACTGGTTCCTCTGCGACTACTGGCGCGAATTGGTAATCATCTTAAAGCTCTACCCCAATTTAGGAGATGGCTACCTAGCCCAATGGAATTCATACCCATCAGGTCGTGAAACGATCTCTGAATGTATTTAACGTCCCTTCCTTCCAATTAAGGCGACCGCATATTGGTTCGCAGCTACTACCTTGGTTTGATTCAAAACCTTGGCTAGTAGTTGGTTGTTACTACAAAACAATAGGTTAACATCCACTAATATATCAACGATATGAAAACCTCTACTGCTCAACTCATCCAACGCAAAACCACGCGCCTGCAACAAATATCGTCCCAGCAAGGAGTGGCCAAGCTGATAGGCACTTATGCTCAAATCGAATTGCTGGTCTGCGATCTATTACAGAATGAACCCTGTCAATCGACCTATTGGCAGAGCTGGCGGAGTCAGAAATCAATAATCACAAAGCGATGGCAGCAAGCGCGTTTTTTCGTTGATAAACGGCCTGATCCCGCGACCAAAACAGACTATTCGCTGGAGTATCTAATTTCCTTTGAGCGCTTAAAGGAGGCTATTTGTGGAGCTGTCGTCCATCTGCCTTTGTAATCGCCAGACCGTTCCGTTTGGCATGCATACTTTCCCGTACTCGATGGATAAAGCTGATCAGCGTAAACGCTGCAGCTCACTTCCGTTTCAGGAGCTGATGAAGCAAATTTTCCAGTTCAGCCTGCTTGTTCTTGATGGCTTGTAGTTCCTGTTGTTGCTGTTGCAACTGCTGTTGCTTTTGCTGATCGGCTTTCTCCAGTTGTATACTATATAGGGTCAACTCCTCTACTTTTTCCAGTAGGGTGGCATTCATTTTCACCAAATCGACGCCATCTCTGACTACTTCATTAGATGAGGGTACACCCGGCAAATGCTGATTGGCATCAATGTACTTCTTTACTTCAGCCAATGATTGCAGGTTGTAGCCTGGAGCAAATACTTTGTCGCTCCACTCAGAAGAGTTATTGATGCGAAGTTGATAGCGGGCCTTGACCACATCGCCTTTTTCGTTGACGGCCAGGAACTGGTCGGTAGATTGAGTCGAAGGGCTGGAGGTGGTTAGATTGGTTAAGCGTAAGCCGCTGGCATCAGCAGACTCACTAACGACTTCTAGCCGGGCAGTAGGCGCAGAAGTCCCAATACCAACCTTGGCGTTATTGCCCAGAATGACAGCATTGCTGATAGCAACTCTGGAGCCCGAGCCGATGGCCGTGGCATTGTGAAGACCATCTCCGGCCTGACTATTGTAGCCCATTAAAACATTATCATCGCCTGTTGTGATGGCTGTGCCGGAGTTGGGGCCGATGATGATGTTGTTTGAGCCGGTGGTATTGTTATAGCCAGCTAGATATCCTATGAAGGTATTGTTAGCTCCATACGTGTTAGCATTTCCTGCGGAATAGCCTAAAAACGTATTATTTGGCCCTGCTGTGTTATGATAACCCGCATTAGACCCAACAAATGTATTTTTCTCTCCACTGCTATTGACCCAGCCTGCAATACTGCCAATAAACGTGTTATCCTTCCCCGAAGTATTAATAAAACCTGCACTATAGCCCACAAACGTGTTCTGATTTCCATCCAAATTTGATGTGCCAGTCTTATAACCAAAAAATGTATTACCACTTCCTGTTGTGTTTTCATAACCAGAAAAGGCTCCTACAAAGGCATTACTAAATCCCGCAGTATTTTTAATTCCGGCTTTTGATCCAACGAATAGATTTTCGGATGCGGTGTTATTAAGGCCTGCCGAATCACCAATCATTACATTATTATGGCCCGTTTGATTACTAAAGCCTGTATACGGACCAATTAAAATATTACTGTAGCCGGATGTATTAGAGAGCCCAGTTGCATATCCACTGAATACATTCGAGTTACCTATTGTGTTGAAAGCCCCTGCATTAAAGCCCATAAACACATTGAAATAGCCTGAATTGTTTGCATAACCTGCACCATTACCCATAAACAAATTAGACCCACCACTTCTGTTAGAATAACCAGTCTGAGATCCGACAAAGACATTATAGCTTCCTGAAGTATTTGAACTACCAGCACTGTAGCCTGAAAATACATTATGAACTCCAGTCATTGTGGCGTTGCCAGCTTTAGGGCCAATAAGAGTATTATTAGTACTTGGCAAGTCTGAATTGGGCATGTTAGCTACATAATTACTAGGACCTTGAGCCCTCAATGTATAACTCAGTAAAAGGGCTAATAAATAGAAGAGTTGTTTCATTATTCCAAAAAACACTTTTATAGTTTTAGTTTTTGTGGCTAATGTAGCAGAATTCGCCCTATTGGCTGTTTTAGCATATAATTTAAAGCAGGCATATTTCCATTCAATACGAACGCTTTTTGCACACTTGGACAGTATACCCAATTTTAGTTAGATTGCCCTTGTTAACCTTTCTGCACTAAATATCCTACCTAACATGAAAGTACTTTTACTCTTTGCCTGTTTTGATGCCTGTCAATTTCCTCTGCTCAGTTGCCTGACCGATCCAATGGACATGAACTATACTCATGCGGAAGGAATGCAATCATTAATCAGCAAGACTATTAACCCGCCTATTGACGAAAGAAAGATGCGGAGCTACCAATCGAAGAAATGATGTATCCAACGTCTATACCCAGTACTCTGTGCACTGACCGTTGAAAGCACTGAAGGCCTTGGAATCGACTACTCCATACCTCCCAATGAAATTTCTACTCGTGTTTTTGCTCCTCATGCTAGCGATTCAGGTTGGAGGCTCCGCCCAAGGCGCTCTTTTGCCTGATTCGACACGACACGATGCCCTCTTCAGCAGCGACACGGTGCTTCCCTTTACGCTCACAGCCTCTTTTACGCATATATTGAAAGACCGGGGCGACACCACAATGGCGCACCCGGCTCAACTTAATTATCAGAGCATCCAAGGCCAACCCGTGACCCTATCGGTTAAACTCCAGGTACGTGGCAACTTTCGGAAGCTATGGAACAACTGTTCGTTTCCGCCCCTGTACCTGAATGTACCCAGAAAGAAAGCGAGTCAGACCGTGTTTGCCAACCACAACAAGCTGAAGTTGGTTACCCACTGTGAAGACGAGGAGTACGTCGTACGGGAGTACTTGGTGTATCGACTTTATAACCTGCTGACAGACTATAGCTTTCGGGCACGACTATGCAGGGTGACTTATGTGGACTCTGCAGGCACCCGCCCTATTGAAACCCGCTGGGGTGTGCTATTGGAAGACGAATCCAATCTGGTGAAACGCAACGGTGGGATGCCTAATAAACTCCGACAAATTAGTATGGCCAACATGGATTCCCTGCATATGGCCACACTGGCGGTGTTTGAATACCTGATTGGCAACACCGACTGGTCGGTACCCTACCGGCATAACATCCGGTTGCTGACGGCTCCTACGCTAAGGAATCCCGTGCCGGTGCCCTACGATTTCGACCAAGCAGGTATCGTCGAGGCCTTTTACGCTCAGCCCTCCGAGCACATTGGCATTGCCTCGGTGCGGGAACGGGTCTACCGCGGTATTGCCTATCCATCAGCGTTGTTTCATCGGGTCTTTGACCGGTTCAACCAACTGAAGCCCCAAATTTACGACCTGTATGCGAACGATCCTCGCCTGGAGTCAGCCTATATAAAACGCACGCTAAAGTACCTTGATGAATTTTATGCAGTCATCAACAACTCGGTTAAAGTTTTTCTGGGCCGTGCTCAGCGCAACGAGGTTCCTAAAACGCCAAAGTCACTTTCTGCAGTGCAAAAAAAGAGCAATGCCAAGAGTACTATTTCTAAGCCTGCCACCAAAAATCTATTGTAAAAGAAGGAAGTTAACTTTAACCATCGCCCCCTCCTGTAGTACTGGACAAAAACTGGAAATGGCAGTTGGAGGATAACCCTGCTCGGCGCAAAGTCGATTTCGATGATGCTCACTGGGAAACTTTAGCAGCAGGGTTACTTCAGTTTCGACACTTTCCAAACCAAAGGGCCCTGAGTGTTGGTAAGCTGCGTCACCTGACCATCGGCTCCTTTGGCAAATGTGAGATTCCAGATCATTGTTTTAACAAACAGCGCCGTATCAGCCGTGGCGCCTAGCGCCCATTTTGGTTGATTGGGTAATTTCAGAAAAAGTTTATCCCCTTCCCGACTGACAGTCAAGTGCCAGGATTTGTCGCCGTAATTACCTAGTAGAGGTGTTGCCTGCGCTTCGCTGAGCTTGATTTCAACCGGCTTTTCTACGAACGGAGCAAACCGATTGTACCAGAACTGATGCCAGGCGGGTGAACCAAAAGTCAGCGTGATGGTCGTTTGTAAGGCAACGATGATCCCCATACCAATTAACGAAATCTGATGGATGCGCCGGAGCGTAATCCAGTCATAGAAGAACAGGGCGATCACCAGTGTATCCAGATAAATGAATCGGACATAAAAGGCAGAATACAAGCCCGGTAACCATGACGTTCGGTCGATACCAGCCCCCATTAACGCAATAGTTGCCAGCAATAACAAACGCTTGTGGGCGGCTACGTTTTTACGAACCAGCATCCCCCAGGTAAAAAATAAGCCGAACAGGTTCATGCTGTACAATTCAACCAGCAGAATGTCCCACAATTCGCTTTCCACAGGAAGATATAAGGATAGTCGCGCACGGGTGCTGGTAATCCCAGCAACCAGATAGACGAGTATGCCCAGCACAAAACCGATTTGTCCTAGTTTTCGATGGTATTTTAGATTACCTCTTGCCGCCAATACACTCTGGGCTAGAAACATGGCCAGCCAACTGGTCATAATGGCCCCATGCACATGCACAAACCAATGAAACTTTAATGACCCGCTGGACATACCTTGATAGCTAGGTGTAAACCCAACTATCGAAATGATGAAAAATAGGATCGCCATACCGACGAAGAAATAGCGCCCTCTATGAATGGGTCGAATGGCAGCCACTGATTCAACCGGAGAAGGTGTCATAGAAAGAGGATTTTTCAGTTGGACAAGCGATCAAGTAGGGGCAAAACACCAAAGCTCTAAAACTGGAAGTAGATAAATGAGCCGCTACTTTTCTGTGTCAGAATCACCAGAATCAGCAGGCTCGACCAACCCAGACCCAATCCCCACCAGGGTAGGCGTTTTGAAAGAGACAGCAACGAACTATCCCGCATCAGCCAATGGCAGGCAATGATGCCAATCGTAATGCTACTGACTGTCAGGATGGCCAGATTGGTGAGCATGGGAGCGCCGTTAGGAATGACTCTAAACATCGACAGCAACAGCAACATAGCACCACCAAACGTAGGAGCCCGGAAAAAGACCCACGTAATGTTCACCAGAAACAGCGTCAGTATCGCCAGTCCAAACTGACTCAGCAGACTGGAAAAATGCATAGGTGGAATGACGGATGATTGACTGACCACAGATCCATCGGCGGCTCTCTCCGCTCTAATTGCCCGACGACGGGCGGCTGTTTCACGCCAGAATCGCTCAATGCAGAGGAATAATCCGTGTAACGCTCCCCAGACAACAAACGTCCAGGATGCCCCATGCCAGAGTCCACCAAGGAGCATCGTAATCATGAGGTTGATGTATGTTCTGACAGTTCCATGCCGATTGCCACCCAATGGAATGTAGAGATAATCGCGAAGCCAGGTGGAGAGGGTAATATGCCAGCGACGCCAGAAATCCGAAAATCCAATAGCGGCATACGGGTAACGAAAATTATCGGGCAATTCAAATCCCAGGCAAAGTGACACGCCAATGGCACAGGTTGAATAGCCCGCGAAGTCGCAGAAAATTTGTCCCGAAAAGGCCAGAACGCCCATCCAGGCATCAAGTGTTTGAACCGGAAACGGCAAGCCAAAAATCAAATCAGCGTGTTCGGACAGCAACCCATCGGCAATGGTTACTTTCATGAATAAGCCTAGTGAAAGCAGAAATAGTCCCCAGCTCAGTTGCTCGGTTGTAGCCCGACGGGGCGTTTTAAATTGTGGAATCAGGTCTTCCGGTCGTACGATTGGACCGGCTACCAAGTGCGGAAAATACGTAACGAACAGCGCGAAGTTCAGAAACGAGGGTTCAGGTGCAAACTTTCGTCGGTACACATCCAGCGTGTAGGAGAGCGTAACGAAGGTATAGAACGAGATCCCAACCGGCAGAATAATATCGGGTTTGACGGCGTGAAACACGATGCCCATTGTCGACAAAAGTGCCGTAAAGTTTTCCAGCAGAAATCCGCCGTATTTGAAATAGCTGAGCATGCCCAAGTTCAGCACCAGGCTGACCGTCAGCAGAAGTTTCCGTTTCCGGGGACGTTGTTCAATGGCTATCAGCTTCGCCATGTAAAAGTCAACAACCGTCGATAGCCACAGCAACAGGATGAACGGCGGATTCCAGAGAGCGTAGAATAGATAGCTGGCCAGCAGCAGATTCACCTTCTTCACCGTCCACGAAAAAGGCAGGTTGTGCAGCACCAGAATGACCGCGAAAAAGACGACAAAGGTGTAGGAATTGAAGACCATTGTTTGAGTTAGTCAAAGCGTGGAGGAAGAGGTTTTCGAAAGTGATGCGGGTGAATTCCGTTGGAGCGACCAGCCCATTTTCTGCTCAATAATCGGGATCAGATCCTGCGTGAATCGGGCTGCGTCTTTGGGTGCCAGGTGCGACCATTCCGGACAAGTGAAGCGGGTGAGTGCGGGGTAATCAGAAAAGTAAATCCCCGGTGTTTGGGTATAGGCAAGCAGTCGATCCCAGTATTGGGCACGGGGATATGTTTGCTTTTCACCCGCATATATTGGCCCGTCGGAGGGGGTTCGAATAAATAACACCTGACCACCACGCGCCCGAATCTGCTCGACGGATCGCTTGGTTTGCGCTAGAATGTCTACAAGTGGTGGCCCCGCTATGGCCCCTTTAGGAACATGCCCCTCAATTTCCAGCCATTCCCGTTTTACTGTATTTTGAATGGACGTATCGGCAATAAATGCATCGGACATCTTTGTTTGCCGGTCAAATCCATTGATTGCAAATTCATACGGAAATCTTGGCCCGCCCCAGGTACCCGGTCGGGGTGGAATTGGCAGTAAATGGAGGAGTGAACTCAACGTCAGATTCAGGTCGTCGAGGAACAGGAAATTCGCTTCCAGAACGCGATTGATCTGAAAGCTGATCTGCTGCGAAAGCGACCAGTTCGGATAAGCCGCTACTCGCTTATCGGCTTCTTTTTCTGGAAAAGCGCCAGTTGGCGTAAAAAACAACCCCTCCGTTACGTCGATAAGCAAGATTCCCTTGAAATTCGGGTCATTTCCTAAATCAGTCAGCACAGGCCGGGGAGACGTACCGACGAGGGATAGTTGAATCGGTTTTTCGCCGGTGATACGTTGCCATGTTGCCAAACTCAGGTCGAATTTGATCCGGGAGGAACCAATCAAGACGGGTCTGGCCGGACTACTCAGGTAAATCTGTTTGCGGGTATAAGCCCACAGACTCTCGTCATCGTTATAGGCCAGAACGTAGTCTTTTTGTCGCCAGTAGACTTCCCATCCGGTCACGAATGTCAGGACGAGGACCAGCGTTAGGCAAGCTGCTTTTGCATAGTTTATTGTTTTCATAAAAACGAGGAAGTAAACTTATGGGTGATTGATTTTATGCCTTTATGAGCAACTACTTCACTTCTACCAGTTTTCCATCGGGATAGTCTTGCCAGGTCATAGCGGCAATTTTCCATCGGGGTGCCGAACCATTGTCTGCCTTTTTTTCAAGTACGGAAAACTGACAGGCATTGACTTTCTGACCACCAGGGAGTTCGGCGATTAAGGTAAACGTAACCCAGGCCGAATTTCCGTTGATGTGCGTCTTATACTGGGTGAATGTGTTTTTAGTTGGTGGTTCATTGGCAAGCTCTTTTAAGCGATGCCCTATCATTTTTACCATATTATCGTACCCATGAGCCACAATCATCTCACCACCGCCGGGCGCAACCTGATAATATAAATTCGGGGATTGGACAAAAAGGCTTCCAAAAGCCTTGATGTTGCGTTTGTCGAAAGCTAACTGCATACCGTCGAGAACCTGCCGAATAGCAGCTTCATCACCCGACGTTTGCGCGAATGAACGGGTTGTAAACACTATCAGCGTAGCGACTGATAGAAATAGCGATAGAAGGCTGACTTTCATGGGTTTATTGATGTAGAATTTCGTCTTACTATTTGTATTCTGCCGGAGCAATGATGATTCGATAGCCCCCCTGCGTACCCGGCTGAATAAAGGCTACGCCAATCCCTTCCGATAGTTTCCGTTTTGCCTGACTGGCGCCCTGTTCTGCTTTAGGTAAGTACCCGTTTGCAATGGCATATTTTACGATGGGAATCGCTTTTTCTTTGGCTCGCTGCTGGGTAATCCCTTTTGCCTCCTCGTCCCAAACTTTGATGGCAAACAAGGCATTGGTATTGTCTAGAACCAGTGCTAGTTCGTTGACATTGACGGCCTTTCCTTCTATCTGCCATTTCTGTTCGTTTTCCAGCGTTATTTCTTTTCCGCTGTATGTAGAAATATAGTTTGAGGTTGGCCGGGACTGGGAAAGGGCAGGAAACTTAGGGATAATGCCATAGACCAGCGTGGTTTGCTTATCCTTAAACGCGATATCGATCATCGCCGAAGGCATCATTCCCTTGCTAACATCTGCCTTAAATTTATACGTGTAAACCCAGATGGTCTGCCCGGTCTGATATGTTCGAAAGCCTCTCATAAACTCCATTATTTCCTGGCCAAATCCCAATCCTTTCGCCACGGAATCGATCTTTTTGGCTACTTGGGAAAACTGTTCCAGTGGAGTGGCCTTCTGGGCCTCTGGGTCGAAAAGATCCCATGCCTGTTTATAATCTCCGTTAAAAACAGCCGCTATGAACGTACGGGCAACCTGATCTTGTGGGTCGGCCTTAGGTTGAGCGTTCGCCGTTACGTTCAGAAAAAAGAGTAGCAGTATCCATCTGTAGATGGTGACGCTTTTTATCAGACAACTGCGTTTATGCTGCGTTTTCATGGCAAGAATGAATAAGTAATCCGTGACCGTTCTATCGAAATGGATAACAACGCATTAGTAGACCATTAGTCGTAATGATGGCTTGCGTTGGAAACTTCCATCTTGGATTATTTAATGATTACCAGTTGTTTATCGGCATATACCTGACTCGTCAGGGCGGCAATTTTCCATTGGCCTCCCTGTTTTTCCAGAACTATCAGATCGCGGCCCAGCCCCTTCTCTTTCTTACTGTTCTCTCAGTGGCCCGTTTATTCCACCCAGGCCAGTTTCTCCCTGACCTGAGTATGCCGATCAGTGCTCGGGAGTGGCTCTTCGGGCTTGGCCGGAAAGTCCTGCGGATCATTATTCATGTGATGTAAAGGGTGTGGATAGAATTAGTAAAAGAAGTAAGGACGTTTTCATGATTGGTGTAAATAGCAAATACCGCTAACAGTCTCAAACGTAGCGAGTTGACCGGCGAACAGAAAGTAAGGCAGGGTGAGTGGTATAGAATTTCGTGTGAGTAGTCGAAATTCTGCTTGGAAGCTGTGAACGGTCAGACAAGTGATTCACTCAGAAAATAAACCACTCACGCAAAAGAGTAGGTGCTTCACGCTATGAAAGAAGAATAATAGATCTGTTTATCAGCATCTTGTCTATGGCTCCAGAGGAATTGTTCAGAGAGTCTTTGACTAGTAGGGGTTTATGAAGATAGTTCTGATCATACGTTGTCGTTGCCCGTATCATGGGCAACGACAACGTATGATCTACTTTACAGTTATTAACTTCCCTTTCGCATAATCCTGCACAATGATGGCCGAAATTTTCCACTGGCCTCCTTGTTTTTCGAGGACAAAAAACTCACGGGAATTTGTCTTTTCTCCACCCATATCCATTTCGCCGTTTGCGCTGACCCAGGCCGTACTCCCATTGACCTGAACACGGGGGTCCAACTGGGCATATTTCGCTTTGGAAGGCTCGGGGTGCGCTTTCACATAACCGCTCACCATGTGCGTCATGGCATCCCAGCCGTGGGCCAGAATCAACTGACCAGAAGTCTCATAAACCTGGTAATATAAAGCCGGCGATTTGATAAAATAGTTGTAAAACGTATTTAATTCCCGCTTGTCAAACGCAGCCTTTGAATCCATAATAACTTGTCGGATAGCTGTTTGCTCGTTCTTCGATGCGGAGGGTTGGTTTTGGCCATTGGCGATGTTGAACAGCAATGCTGCACATCCCAGAAAAATCAGTTTTTTCATGATTAGTCGTTTTTGTTTGGCCAAAACTACCTAGCCGACCTGCCAGTATAGGGGTAAAAAAACGACAATCGTTCCGTTAAAAACTGTGGGAGCTGTATGGACGTATCAGTGAACGGGTTTCTTCTTCCAGGAGCAAGGTAGGCGTAACGCCCGCGAACTCTTTAAAATCCCGACGCATGTGCTGAAGATCATAGTAGTTATGGTGCAGAGCAATGTCGAGCCAGTCTAGATCGGGTCGTTGTTCTTTCAGCCGAAAAGCTTTACTAAAGCGCGCCAGCCGTCGGAACGTTTTGGGTCCAAGTCCTAACCGTTCGTGGCATTTACGTTCGAACTGCCGGAAGCTCAGGCAAGCCTGGTCAGCTAGGTAATCCAACGAAACAAGTCGGGTTGGGTCTGAAAGGAATTGAAAAGTCTTATCGATCGGATGTGTCACTATCTGCTTTTTTCGGTACTGGCGTAACAAAAAAGCCTCGACGATTTGCTGCATCTGATCATAGTCTGTCGTTTCCCGAAGCTGTTCGTTTACTCGCCGAATTTCAGCATTCCAAAGTAGAGAAACGTCAAGTGGAAAATCAAAGCATTCAGCCATCGGAATGCCCAGCAGACGATGTAAGCCGCCCGGTTCAAAAAACGTAGCAACGATAAGGTGATCTTTTCCCATCATTAAATCAACTCGCGAAATGTAGGGACCAATGCTTATACAATCGGGTGCCGTAATTGTCTGGCCGGTTCGGTGGTAAAATACATCCATTGAATCACGTGGATAGAACGATAAATTCTGTACCGCGTGGGGCGGGAACGGATGGGCTACTATGGGCGCTCCGGCTGGCCTCTGAATGTGAACGATTTGATATCCCTTTATAAAGCTGGCCAAAGCAGGGTGAGGGGCGTAGATTCGGTTGACCATGGTTGATGAATAGATGGCTGATAAAGCACTGGTAATTAACTGCCTACTTGTTGGTAGATCCCAAACACCAGGAGTTGATCCCTCTGCGATATACGTTCACTCAAAAAAACAACCCGTCACTCAATAGACTGACCATTCATAAGGAATGGTAGGCATGAACGAATTCATAATCAGTATATTTATGAAAATACCGACAGATATTGAGCGGAACGCAGATTAGTTTAGAGATACCACTATGAAGAGGCTGCTACGCATCGGTTTATTAACCTCGCTGGTATGGCTGCTTGGAGCCGCGACTTGGGCACAGACATCAGCTCTCTTTCCAATTAATAGTATACCACCAGATGGCATTTTGCTGGACAAAAACTGGCTATGGCAGTCTGGTGATGATTCACAGTGGGCAAAGCCGGAATTCAATGATCGTCGCTGGCAAGCTATCGATCCTACAAAAGACATCATGGATTTGCCACAGGCGCGGGGGACTAGCGTGAGCTGGTTTCGTCTGCATTTTTCACTGAAAGACTCCATTCCGCATCAGTTAGCCTTACTGGTCTGGCAGGTGGGCGCATCAGAAATTTATCTGGATGGAAAGCGTATTCATCAGTTAGGCCAACTAACAAGTGATCCATCCGCGATAAAGGCAATCAATCCGGCAGGCAAACCTATTTCGTTTCCGGTAGGTCCATCACCTAACCACGTGTTGGCGGTCCGGTACGCCTTACAGCCTAATCTAACTTATACAACCATTTTTCTCTATGAAAACCGAGGGTTCAAGGCTGTAATCAATACAATGGAACGATCCATTGACCAGTACCATCAGGCCAACGATTTTGAAAGGAGCAGTTTCAGGATTGGCGTCATTTTTATTCTAGCCATCTTATACCTAGCCTTTTACCTTTTCTATCCAATACAACGAGCGTATTTGTATTTTTCTTTTTACGGCTTTTTCCAAACTTGTGTCTGGTCAATTGAACTCTATATCCGTTTTCAACCTCGAGTTGAATTACAATACCTGTTGCATCTTGTCGAGTTTAATCTGGCCGTGTTCGATACAGTCCTGATGCTATGGTCCATCTACTCGCTGTTGGAACAGCCTAAGGACTGGGTTTTCAAATCGCTTTCCATTTTTGGGATTTTCTGCATGATAATGGGCACCTTTATCTACGGATGGGGTTGGTTACTCTTTGGTTTTTTCTTTCTAAATCTGACCGGTCTGGATGTCACGCGGATCGCCATCAGGTCGGTTAAACAACAGCGAAAAGGAGCCTGGATTATTCTGGGTGGAAGCACTAGCTTTCTTCTATCCTGGGCTTTGTTTACGCTATCGACATTGGGTTTTATGCCTCCCCTCCCCATTGATACGTTTAGTATTGCCCATCTTAGCATTCCGATTGTCGTAGCCCTGTATATGGGTTATCAATCAGCTATAGCTCACCGCTCTTTACACCATCAATTGGCAGAAGTAGAACGTCTTTCTCAGGAAAAGCAACAGTTGTTGGCGATGCAGAATACAATGCTGGAACAACAGTTGGTCCAGCAAACCAATGAAGCCATGCTGGAACGTCAGCTCGAAGAGCAACGTGTCAATCAGCTCCGTACCGATTTTGAACGTCGGGCTGCTGAAGCTGAAATGGCAGGACTCCGTTCGCAGATGAACCCGCATTTTATATTTAATTGTCTAAACTCCATTAAGCTGTATGCCATTGAGAATGAGTCAGAAAAAGCATCGGAATACCTGACTAAATTCTCGCGTCTTATCCGAATGGTGCTCGAAAATTCCCGCTCCGAACGAGTGACGCTGCAAAACGAATTGGAAACCTTACGGCTCTACATGGATATGGAAGCCATGCGCTTTAAGCAGAAATTGTCATTCCGAATCGACGTAGCGCCGGATGTCGATGCGAGGTTTCTGGAGATCCCCCCCTTATTGATTCAGCCTTACGTTGAGAATGCCATCTGGCACGGCCTGATGCATAAACCTACGGGGGGCACCGTCCATGTAAAAGCGACGTTGCCGCAGGAAACCCTCCTCCAATTGACCATTACCGATGATGGAGTAGGTCGAGCCCGATCTGCCGAACTGAAAAGTAAATCGGCTAGTCACCGCAAATCATTTGGTTTAAAGATGACCTCTGAGCGGATTTCGCTGGTAAACCAAATTTATCAGACCCAGACACAGGCTCAGATTATGGATCTGGTAGACAGTTTTGGAGAGCCTTGCGGGACTAAAGTTATTCTGGAGATACCGGTATGAACGTGCTACGTCGATACAGGATAGTCAGTGGCTTGTTTTGGCTGATCGGTATACTATCCGGTATAGGGAGCCCTTGCTATGCACAGGTGAATGCCCGAATACAGAACGTAGTACCCCTCCAGAAAACTCCGCCCCCTTTCTGCCGAACCTTCACTCAGGCCGATGGGCTGCCTACTGGACGTATTAGTACGTTGTGTCAGACGCGTGACGGTTTTTTGTGGTTAATCATTGAGCATCTAGGGCTGGTCCGGTTCGACGGTCAACATTTCCGGCTATTTGGGGCCGATGTGCTGCCGGGTACTGATATCCATGAAATGGTGGAGGGGCGAGATTCAGCACTTTATCTGGCCAGCAATAAAGGATTATGCCGATTTGATTTACGCACATACCAGGCCCGCTTATTTCCCCAACCGGGTGCTTTAGAGATCGTTCACGAAACTCAGACGGGCCAATTACTAGTAGGAGGTCATCAGGGGATTTATGCGTTTGACAAAACGAGTTTCCACTTTCGTGATTTACGTCACGATCCGGTGGTCGATGCCGTAACTGGACAGAGTCGACCCGATTCTATTCCGCCCATATGGCTTGACGTGAAGACTTCTCCCGACCCATCCGGTTTATTCTGGTTATTTTTCGGTGGTCATAAAGGTTCCATCTACGCCTATCACCCTCACAAACACCACTGGCTGGCTTACTCAACACCTACGAATCGATCGCGGTCGCTTTTACTTCAGAATCAATGGTTTTCAAATTTGTACCCCGATGAAAACGGTCGGTATATCTGGATTAGTGGCTGGCAAACCGGGCTTCAACGGCTCGACCGACAAACAGGTGAATGGGTGTGCTACGACTTTGGTGATAGAACCCTTAATAATTGTCTGGAGATTGCTCCCGGTACCGGGCAAGACCTCTGGTTAACGTTCGATGGAGTGGGATTGGCTCGTTTTAACCGTCAAACAGGTCAATTGGCTTTTTCCCCTCCCCGACCTGCTTTGCTAGGGGGGCTATCTCCAGGCTTAATGCATATCCGAAATGGAAAAAGTGGAGCTCGGTGGTTGTTTGGTGCAGGTAGTCAATTGACAGGTATCCTTCCTTCTCAGCAACGGATGCTTTATCTGAAAACACTCCCAGCTCAGGAGCGAATTGTAACGCTTTGGCATGATGATGTGGCAAATCGTACCCTTTATGCCAGCTTTGACGACCATTTTGTCAGTAGCCTTTACCTTCGTGAACGAGATGGAACGATTCGGCACCGGCGGTTTCCAGATCTGAATGCAGGCGGGAATGAATCCTTGTTTCGTTTTCTAAAAATGGATGGAAAAGGAATGCTGTGGACAGGCGTCACGAGTCAGAATCCACAGAAGAACGGACTATACCGCATTGATTACCAGACTCTCCGCATAGAACGCGTGACAAGGCGAGTTGGCGGAAAACTGACAACCGATTCACTGGATTTTACTACCGCTCGTACTGATGATGCTGGTAATCTATGGATCGCGACTGCGAGACGTGGCGTTGTTTGTTTGCCACCAGGCACAGGGCCTGGTCGTTTGTGGCCAATATGGGATAAATCAGCACGAAATTCCTGGGTCATAACGCTCTTACCCGACCATGACAGGCGGATCTGGCTCGCCAGGCAGTTCTCGTTACAACGATTGACACCATCCACAGGGCAAATTGAGGAGTTTTTCCCAAATTCGCTCGAGATAAGAACACTCTGTCTGGATGCTGAAGGATCAGTCTGGGCGAGTAACCATGCAGGCGTCTGGCGATTACGAAAACAGGAGAAAACCTTCAGGCGCATGATTCCCCGGTTGGCCGCCTATCAGGGAGTAGCTGATACCGACGGAGCAATCTGGCTAACGGCCAACGATGCGATGTATCGATTTAAGCCAAAAACCGGAAGCCTAGAGCGTCTGGATGGACAAAATGGATTGAGTCTTGAACCGATTGAGACGGAATACATCGATAAACGGCTGTTACTAACCAAGACCGGCGACCTGCTGATAAGCGATCAGTACCGATTTGCTACCAGTGGTTTTCGCACGGATTCATCGACCAACGCACCGTTGGTTTTCACCAGTTTTAACGTATTTAATCAGGCGATATCACTTGCCCGAACAATCGACTCCCAGCCCGAGGTAAGGCTGAATTACCAGCAAAACTTCTTCACAATTGAGTATGCCACACTCGATTTTTTGCCGACTACCCAGCACCGTTACCAATATCGCCTTGAGGGACTGGAAGATAACTGGCAACAAAATGGGGATCGGCGAACGGTCAGCTATACCAATATTGAACCAGGAACCTACCATTTCCACGTTCGGGCGGCAAACGCGGATGGACACTGGGGACCAGAACGCGTGCTCACCGTTGAGATACAGCCTCCTTTCTGGATGACAGCCTGGTTTCGGCTGTTAACGATTAGTCTACTCATCGGGCTAGTTTATGGGTTTCATCGGTACCGACTTGCTCAGCTGAAATATCGTCTGGATATGCGACGTAGGGAGGCAGAGCTTCGGGAACGGGAAGCACTTCTGCTGCAACGATTATCTGAAACAGAACTTACTGCCCTTCGGGCACAAATGAACCCACATTTCATCTTTAATTGCCTGAATTCTATTAAGTTATACACATCAGAAAATGACTCAGAGAAAGCATCAGAATACCTCACCAAGTTTTCCCGACTCATTCGGTTAGTGCTGGAAAACTCCCGTTCCGAACGCGTTAAACTACAAAATGAACTTGACATGCTCCAGTTGTACGCTGATATGGAAATCATGCGCTTCAAACAAAAATTATCGTTTTCGGTGGATGTTGACGCAAGTATTGATACCCGATTTGTAGAAATACCCCCACTGTTAATTCAACCGTATGTGGAAAATGCCATTTGGCACGGGCTGATGCATAAACCAGAGGGAGGCTGTGTACGAGTTCGGGTTACGCACCCACAGGATGATCTGCTGCAGCTAACCATTTCTGACGATGGTATAGGACGGGCCAGAGCAACCGAATTAAAGAGCAAATCGGCCAGTCATCGGAAGTCATTTGGGCTCAAGATGACTTCCGAGCGGATTGCTCTGGTTAACCAATTGTATCATACAAACACAAAAGTCCTGATTGAAGACCTCATGGACGCCGAAGGCCAGCCTGCCGGAACCGAAGTGACTATACAGATACCTATATAATTGTGATTGGTGAATGAGTGATTGAGTAAATAGTTTAGGCGTCAGCTATTCACTCAATCACTCATTCTATCACTCAATCATTCACCTATGCGCGCGCTCATCATTGACGACGAACCGGACAATGTTCGTCTATTGGCCCTGCAACTGGCTCGACACTGCCCACAGGTGGAGTTAGTTGGGCAATATACCGATAGTACGGATGGGCTGCGAGCTATTCAGACGCTTCGCCCAGGACTGGTATTTCTTGACATCGAAATGCCTGTCATGAATGGGTTTCAGTTGCTGGAACGGGTCGGTGACATTAACTTTCATATCGTTTTTGTCACAGCTTACGACCAGTATGCGGTGCGAGCCTTTCGGTTCAGTGCACTGGACTATCTGCTTAAACCCATTGATACCGTTGACCTGATTGCTACGGTACGTCGGGCCGAAACCACAGCCCGTATCAATCCCCAACAACTGGATCTGATGCGGCAATATTACCCGGCAGGTGCAACAAGTGTGAGCCCAATCGCTAAAGGACGGATTGCCTTACCGCACGCCAGTGGGATGGTATTTGTGGAGACAAAGCAGATTATTTATTGTGAAGCCGACAGCAACTACACGCGCTTCCACCTGGCCAATGGTGAACAGTATGTGATTGCCAAAACCCTGGGCGATGTACAGGAGGTATTAGAAACAGGTGATTTTGTGCGGGTACATCGGCAGTACATGGTTAACCTGGATCACATTCAGAAACTAGTCAAAGGCGAAGGTACGTATCTGTTGATGACTAATGGGGTAAGCATTCCCATTGCCCGACAACAGAAAGACCGACTGATGGAACGTTTTGGCTGGGTGTAATTCCAGTTTGTATAAAATTATCCCTATCTCTATTGACTGCGGCCTTTAAACGATCCGATCCTGAAAATAGGCAATGAACCACTTGGGCACAAAAGTGCTAGTATTTGACTCATTTGAGCTAATGTGTTTTCCCAACTCAGCCGACCTTTGACCTATCCAAAACGGAAACACAAACAAACGCTAAAGTCCCATGAAAACGCTCATCAAACCTCTGTTCGTTGCTATTGCCCTGATGCTCACTACTGGATACGCTTCCCTGGCTCACTCGGCCAGCGACCCTCAGCCCACTGCTGCCTTCCAGAGCGGCATCTATACCAACCAAGCCGGAAAACTTCAGATTGCCCTCGATAAACAAGCTGGCCATACCCTGTACGTTCGCCTGACCAATACCGACGGACGCATGTTCTTTGTCCAACGGGTGGGCAAGCAACAAACCTCTGTTCGCTTACGACTCGATGTGAGTGATTTGCCCGACGGTGCTTATCAATTGACCATCACCGATGGCAAGGATATCGCCCAACACACGGTAACGCTGGAAACCCAGAAACCTGTGGATACCAATAGACAGGTGGCCATTAACTAAGATAGGAGTTATCGAGCCAATTAGCAATCGGTCGATGATATCGGTGTCACTCCGTATTTTACGTTTACCGTACCACAAAATACGGAGTGAATAAACCGTTCTTATAATCCTGCTGGACTTGCTCCCGGCTTTCATATTGGTACGTTAAGCCTGTGTTGTGAAGAAAAAAAGTATCCTTTGGAACGTCTACTAGTTGAACGTCGGCCAGCGGCATTCCTTCAGCGGTTACGAAATAAGCAAATGTATGATTTGCGCCTACACATAAAACTAAACCAGTAGGGAATTGATAAAGGTCACCAACCGCCCAAACACTCGATTCCTGTGGCTGATACTGCATTTCTGATATTGGTTATTAATCCTATTCAACGTCAAAAGACATTTCCAGTCGATTCTGTACACCAAACCGTACTCCACTATAAACAACAAACCCCTAACTACCTGAATTTACAGTTTGTTAGGGGTTATCTTGGTACCGGGAGCCGGACTCGAATATTTACTTTCCCGGTATTGCACTTACCATAGAAATCGCTTTATAGAGGCAGTAGAGCCATATTTCTAAGAATATCAAAGTACCTCGAAGTAATAGAAAGTAAAAAATGTTTCAGTAATGTTACAGTGAACGGCTATTGTTAGCTACCTTTAAAGCAGGTAATGGCAGAGCTATGGATCTACCCGACATTGACGGACAAACGGCCAAAGGCCGCACTCGAACAAATACAATATCCTTTACTGTCGAACTGGGTAATAAGCCTAAGAAGGATGGACAATACTCGCTTTATCTCAGGATCACTGAAAACCGCAAGCATCGTAGAGTCTACATAGGTTTCGATATTCCTCTGAAAGACTGGAACCCTAACAAAAAGGAGGTTCGTCGGTCCTATCCGCTGCATGAGGTAATCAACAAGAAGATTGATGCAATAAAGTCAGACGCTATTCGATTAAAAGCTGAATCAAAGAATGTTAATTCGGAGGTAATTGCTGAAAACCTAAAAGGACGATCCTCAACCTATTTCTTTCAGTACGCATACGGGTACATTACTAATAAGCCCTACAACACACAACGCAATGTTCGTACTGAGATCAATAAGTTTTTAGAATACATCGATAACAAGGATCTGTTCTTTGCTGACATAACGGTTAAACTGCTGACCGACTATGAAAACTGGTTGCGTACCAAAAAGGGGAACACAACCAACACCATTAGCAAAGGGCTCTCAAAAATCCGGACCATATTTAACCAGGCCATTAAAGAGGGAGTCTTGCCTATGCAGGATAACCCGTTTTTGATGATCAGATTGAAGGAAGGTAAACCTGAGCGTATCCGCTTGACAGAAAAGGAGCTCGAAGCATTTCGCACTGTACCACTGCCTGAAGACTCATTGCTTTGGCATACTCGCAACTACTGGCTTTGTGCCTTTTATATGGCAGGTATGCGCTTTAGTGATATATCCTGTCTCCAGTGGAAGAACATCAACGGGAACCGGCTCTCCTATGTGATGCAAAAAACTAAGAACACGGTTACGCAAAGTCACACCATCCAGTTACCAAAGCAGGCAGAGGAAATCATACTTCATTATCGATCCGATAAGCCCTCCCCTACGGACAATGTTTTTCCCATCCTGAACCCTGACAAGGTTTACACGACGGAAGCTGATGTATTAAAAGAGATAAGCCGCAAAAACGCACTGATCAACAAGTACCTCAAGAAAATATGCTTTCTGGCCGGAATAACGAAGGAGCTCTCCTTTCACTCTGCCAGGCATACGTTTGCAGATTTAGGCCGCAAAAAGGTGAAAGACGTTTACGCCATATCCAAACTGCTGAGGCATTCGAAAATAAACATTACTGAAAAGTACCTTTCTGAGTTCGACACAGACACTACGGATAAGGCGCTCGAATCAATTTTTGGTTAATCTTTTTATTGCCTACCCAATGATAACAATACCTTTTGAACCTAAAGAAAAACACTTAGAATATGATTGGTGGCAAATGTTTGTTGAGGAGTGGGATCCGGCGAAATCCGAAAAGTACCATATTGGTCATAAATGGGCTTTTAATCTAATAGAGCTAGAGGCAATGGAAGTTAGCCAATTGTGTGCTACTTATTCTATTAGTGAATTAGAGTCAGAGGCTTTATGTATTTTCTATAAAATGCAAAAGCATAATCAAGGGCGGGCTCTTCTCTTCTCAAGAAAGGTCTGGGATAGAGACATAAAGCCTATGCTTGAATCTTTTGAAAAAATGTGGGAGGCATCAAGTTTTGAGAAAATCCTTATTGATACTGATAATCTTGAATACATAAAAATCAAGACAAAGGATAAAAAGCTGGCTTATTCCTATCAAGGAGTCCCAATGGACTTTATTCGACAGGCGATACTTGAAAAGGCTGAAAGAGATAAGGAGAAGCTAACAGATACAGGCAGTTACTAGTTAGATCCATTTATTTACTTAAAGACTTAATGCCTGTTGAGTTACGTAAGGAGCAAAGGGCTAGAGAAGAGGATTATGCCTATCATATTTTCATGTTTTTTAGAAGATATTCTGAACTTTCTATCACTGATGTCGAACGGTTTGGTGCCGAACTAATGAAGCTAGCAGGCTTTGAAATGCCTCCTGATAGCAGAGATCCAACCTCTACAGCAAATGACTATAAAAGTAATTTTAGAAAATGGCGTGATACGTATATAGCAAAGTACCAAAAAAAGATTCCAATAGCCTGATTATCAATAATTACCAATAGAAAGAAAAAGTTTCCTTTCACGGTAATATGACGCATACGCGAGTGTGCCCAACTTCGACTCAACAAAAAACAACAGGTCGAAGAATATGGAAGCAGTTTGCATTCTCCCAGAGAAAGAATACCGCAAGATTCAAGCCTCTATCTCCCGTAT
This sequence comes from Spirosoma arboris, assembly GCF_009754945.1. Taxonomy (GTDB): domain Bacteria; phylum Bacteroidota; class Bacteroidia; order Cytophagales; family Spirosomataceae; genus Spirosoma; species Spirosoma arboris. The sequence goes on along the minus strand of NZ_WPIN01000001.1, from coordinate 43,806 downwards.
TGAGTCGAATCAGGCTCAGCTAATTACTTCTGCGAATAGGGAGTACCTCTATACAGACGAGGAGTTTTGTCAGATCATGAAAGTGAGCAAAAAGACCGCTCAAATCTGGCGAGTAAAAGGTGTTGTAGGGTACGTCCAGGTAAGTACAGTTATCCGATATCGAAAATCGGACATAGATGCTTTGTGTGAGAAATTCGGCATTAAAGCCGCTTATAAATAGCCCGCTTATATCCACCCACTATTTCTCCAAACAAAACCGCCAACGGGGGCAACCGAAGGCGGCTAAAGCACTGATTTTATGACAACTGAACAGGGCAAAGATACGCAATTTGACGTTGATATTGACGATTTCGACCCGGCCCACTTTGAACAATCAAAGGGTGATCGGTAAGGGAGACTATGCCTAAGTGGCTCACCCCAGAGCCTATCAAGACAAATTTACTAGCCGTATTGCCGCTCGATCCAGAGATGATCCCCACTACTCTAAGACCCTGGCTAACCGACATCGCCTATCGCATGAAGTGCCCCCTGGATTTTGTGGCCGCAACCTGCATCGCTATGCTTTCTTCCCTGATTGGCACCCGGTTGACGATTAAACCCAAATTTCATGATGATTGGACCGTAGTGCCAAATCTATGGGGGGCAGTCATTGGCGATCCATCCACCATGAAAACCCCGTCGATGAGCGAAGTATGTAAGCCCGTAAATCGAATAGCAATTGAGTCGCACAACGAGTTTTTACTGGAAATGCAACGCTATGAAGCTGAACAGGCAACCACTGATGCCCAGAAGAAAGTATTTCTATCACAGGAACAGGATCGACTCAAAGGCAAGAAGGTAGAGCATCCGGTTAGCTATCCGGAAATACCTCAAAAGCCTACCGAACGGCGCTATCTGATTAATGATGCTACGGTTGAAAAAATTGCTGATCTGCTCAATGAAAACCCCGCAGGACTGTTGCAATTACGGGATGAGCTAATTGGGTTACTAGCCGGTTGGGATAAATCGGGCCGGGAGCAGGACCGTGCTTTCTTTCTGGAAGCCTGGAATGGCATTGGCTCGATGACCATTGACCGAATTGGGCGTGGAACGACTCACGTCAATAATGTATGTCTGTCGCTGTTTGGTGGAATCCAGCCCGGTAAACTACTCGGCTATTTGAGAGATGCGACGGGCTACGAAAATGACGGATTTGTCCAACGGCTACAGCTGGCGGTCTACCCGGATAAAACGCCCTGGTCTTACGTAGATGAATACCCGGACAAGCAGGCCAGAGATAATGCCTTTAAGCTCATTCGGCGCATCGCCGAATCTTCCTTCCTTTCGATTAGCTATGAGGCCGATGAGTATAACCGCTTTGCCTACACCCGCTTTGAGCCAGCGGCCCAACAGGTGTTTAAGGACTGGTTGATTGAATGGGAGACCCAGATACTCCAGAACGAAACCGGCTTATTATTGGAACACTTCACCAAGTACCGATCGCTGATGCCCTCGCTGGCGCTGATCTTTCATGTAGTGAACTGTGAAGCTGATTCATCTGAGGTTCAGGGAACCCAAAAGCAGCTCGTATCGATTGATGCGGCCAGAATGGCGGTAAAATGGTGTGAGTATCTGCAATCGCACGCCCGGCGAATTTATGGACTGCTGGATAGCGTAAGCGAGGTAGCGGCCAAGGACTTACTTCGCCATTTGAAAGCGGGTGCGTTGAAAGACGGTTTCAAGGTTCGTGAAGTTCGGCAAAAAGGCTGGACCGGATTAACTTCTGCCGACGCGGTTGATTCCGCACTATCGGAATTAATTAGCCGAAACTGGCTCAAAGAGGTGATTCCACCCGCGCCAGTTACTGGCAGACCCGAAGCTCCTCACTATTTGATTCATCCACAATTAATTTCTCAAAACGCTTAGAGCCCTACCCTACAAAACCTACAGAACTCCGTTTTAGACCTTTTGTAGGTTTTGTAGGGATAGCCCCTGGTCGTTTTCAAAATAAATATGGCTACCTATCTAGATACCCGAGAAGCCCTGAATGTGGAGGTGTCCTGCTTCGCCAACTACAACACGCCTGGCAACCCGAAGCCGGTTAACCTCTACTTGTGGCTCATCAATGCCAAGTACCGGGATAGAGTACTGGCTATTCGGGCAGAGACCGAAAAGCTAAAACGGGATGCCCTCAAAGCGACCTTGCCCGCTATTACTCCGAGTGGCGTATTTACCTATCGCCAGACCTCAAGCCTGGTGCCGGGTGGCCATAGTGGGTTTATCCAGTTCGATATTGACTTCAAAGACAATCCGCACATTCGTAATTATGCCGACCTGAAAGCCCAACTGGCTAAGCTACCTTTTGTGGCCTACTGTGGTTTGTCTGTTTCAGGAACTGGCTATTGGGGCCTTGTTCCTATTGCCCATCCCGAGCGGCATGGACAGCACTTTGACGCCTTATTTCGGGTATTTGCTCATTACAAGATCAGATTGGATGATAAGCCCCGAAACGTGGCCAGCCTACGCGGTTACTCGTATGACCCAGAGGGCTATTTTGCCGAGAGGGTGATGCTGTTTGAGCTTTACGATGAGCCCCAACCTGTTCCAGTCAGAGAGTTCAATCATACGGCGGATGCGGATACCGAGCGCCAACGGGTAGAGGTGTGCATTGGTGAGATCAGTAAGCGAAACATTGACATCACCAGTGGCTACAATAATTGGTACGCCATCGGTTGTGATATCGCCAGCACATTTGGCGAAAATGGACGGGATTACTTTCATGTTATTAGTCAGTGTCACCCCGAGTACCAGACACTCAGTTGTGACAAACAGTACACACATTGCCTCAGGAGCTATAAAGAGGTTCAACTAAAAACGTTCTTTGGGCGGTGTCGGGATAACGGTATTTCGTGGAAAGAGCTGCTACCCTGGGAGCTATCGGAGCGAACTTCTTCGCTAACTATTAATTCCAAAACGCCTACCCCACCTACCTACAAAACCTACAAAAGTACTGATGAGGTAAAAGAGCGTATAGAGCCTATCGTTAGTGTAATAGCCGCTTCTACTGTAGACGATATACTATCTGCCCCACCGGGTACAATGATCCGTCCAGACCCTACCAAGATTGAGACGTTAGTTGTAGGGCCGAAGGATTTCGACAAGTACCCTACGGAGTGCGATGAGGTCAACTCACCGGACGCCGTTCCTGTAATTAAGCCGCTTTCCTTTTTCGAGTGGCAGCGCCAGAACTCATCATTTAGCCAGTTAGGCTTAGCATCTTTATCCAAACAACCACCATGATGCGAACTAATCTGATAGCTCGAGCTCTCCCTTTGAGCGGTTGTGTGTCACTAAGACCAGCGCTTTAAAATCGAGAAAGTAAATAATGATAAATATTAGTAAATCAAGAGTTTAACTGCTTGATTATTCCGCAAAAAAGCTTATTTTTGACTAATAAGCAGGTAGTGCAATTCAGTCCTATTTTAAGCCCTTTCGCACCGGGTTTATTCTAAAATAGAATAAAATAGAAAAAAGACATGCCATTCGAGAGAGGCCGGACAAAAACGGGAGGCCGAAAACCAGGTAGCTCCAATCGAAACAGCACTGACCTGAAAAGCAGAATTGCGGCCCTGATGGACGACAAGTTTGAGGCTGTGGCCGCCGATTTGGAGCAGTTGGAGGCAAAAGACCGCGTAACAGCCTATCTGAAGTTCCTGGAATATATCATGCCTAAACAGCGTGAACAGAAGATTGACCTGTCAGCGCTCTCTGATCAGGAACTGGACGAATTGCTTAATAAAGTCCTCACCAAATTAGACTAATCCTATGAAATCATTCGACCGTCAGCGTAAGCTACTAGCTATAAGCAACTTATTGCAAGGTGATGATCGAGCCGCTCGTGCGTTGAAGCCAAAGTTGACGCTGGATCTTGATCAGTTCACCGCGAATGAGTTAGAATGCATTAGAAAGCTAAGTCCGGTCGATGAGAATAGGCAAAGAATGCTTATCGATGTGGAATTGTTAGAAAAAACCTTTGGTCGTCCAATGAAGCTAATACCTGAACCCCACTATCCTACTTTCTGATGAGACGTTCCGAAAAACTGTCCTTGCTGTCTAATCTGGTTAATGGCCGGGTGAATACCTCAGCGCTATCAAGATTAAAGGAGAAAAAGGAGGGCTTCATATCCGTTGTTTCCAGTGATGGTGAGCCTGCACTATCCGATCTGGTTGATACCCGTTTGCCAGATGAGGCCGGTCGAAGCCGCGTTCCCTATGGTGATTTTTTGAAAAACCCTGGCGTTTATGGGCGCCAATGTATAACTGTAGACTAAGCTTATGAACAGAGCCGATAAAATCAGAGTGTTGCAGGATGCCTTTCTTGGCAATGACGGATCATTGAGAAAGGTCCAACGGGATAGGCGCATGAAGAGTATGCCCTTCAAAGAAGCCCTGGGCGTTGTGGATATCCGGGAACTACATCCGGGTTTCCTCGACTTGCCAATTGTTGATACCGAAATACTGATTGACAGTGGCCGACGCGCAAAGCATGAGCCACTTCGCAACTATCTAGAACGATATAAGCAAGTAGATCCTCAGCAGCAACATCGCTTCGGGGCCGCAGCTGGCACCATTGATGTAGACGATAAGTCGTTTGATCATTTGCCTTTAACTCATATCAGGCTAGTAAATGATTCGTCCTGGTGTTTTACTCAGCACCCTGTGACGGTGGGCAAGTTGCGTGAATACTTCCTGAAAACGGCCGAATCAACTAAGTTATCCTTCTTAACACTGTGGTTTGATTGTAATACTACTGGCATTTACTTCCCAAATAAGAGAAATGACCCCAATCTATCATGAATCGATTAGAAAAGATTGCCCTACTGAGTAAGGTTCTGCAAGGCGGCAACACGGAGACGGCCAAGAGGCAATTAACCCATGCCATGGAAAACCACAACCGAGGTTTAGTTCTTATTGATGATTTAGACGATCCCGGCGCTGTATGGGATGACAATAGTATGTTTACCTTTCACGATAAGGGGAAAGATCATCGCATGACGTTGGGGCAAGCTCAAGTATATGCGAAGCGTAATTTTGTCCATACCCTATTTGTGCTTCCGGCAAACAATCGCCCCGATACGTATGAAACAGCCAGGTAAGTTAACTAGAAATCAAAAGGTTGCCTTGCTTTCTCAGCTAAGACACCAATGCTCCAATTTAAAGAAGCCCAAGACGCACCCTTTGCCTACATCCTGGAATGTTGTCAACGGCTGCCAGCCGATAGAATAAATACACTGGATCGCAGGCCAACGGACTTGATAACTGGAATTGTATTGACCTCATCTTATCTGGAAGGTAAGCCGAGGAAGGTGGAATTAATACCTGATATGATCCGCAGTGACTTCGATAAGTGGGCAGAAAGCTTGCGAAAGGGTAAGACCCCTGTAGTTGGCATAATGGCAACGAAGGACTTGCTCACAACCGAAACTGAATAAGCGTTTGCTTTACGGTTTTATCTTACTGCGTGCCTCTGACTCTACTTTGTAAGCGATACTGTCCACCATTTCTGTGGTTTTACGATCCGCCCATAAATGAAGTCCTTGCTCCTTCAATTCTCTAAATGTCTTCCCCTCGTTGAGTACGCCGTTGCGTTCGTTGGTCATTTCGGCATCTTTGATGTATTCGAGAATCCTATCGTCAATGGGAGGTTTGATGCTTTTATCTAGCAGAGGCTGCATCCCCTAAGCTTTGGTATATTTCCGGTCCATTGGATCGGTCGAGCAACTTAGTAATAACAGTAGGGAGCAGGTGAATAGCAGGTATTTCATGACCGGGAAGGTAGTTTGTGAATAAATGACCTATGAAAAGCAATCTACCTATAATGACAAAAAAAAGCGGCTACAGTTGTAGCGGACTGGTATGACTTTTCAGCCTCAATTGAGCAGCCTATCAAGTTTAAGGATCGCATCAAAGCTATGCAGAAGAATGCGAACTGGATACAACGGAGTGATAATTAGCAGACTTGGTGCCAAAGTGCTTTCCACCCAAATGGGGCTTTTTAATGCCATTGCCTCACTGTTAGCAACAAACCAAAAGCGTGTGTAGTAGTGAGGGGGCAAACGTTTTTTAGTCAGATCAATCAGCCAACTTCTACTTAGAGATTGGCTGATTTCACATTAAAAAATGCCGACTCAATCCGGGTCGGCATTTGTTTTTTACATCTACATTACTAAGCGCCAAGCGGACACATAGTTACTGTAGTTATAAAGGCCAGCACCTGGTAGTTATACTATTAAAAAACGCCAGCCCCAGAGAGACTGACGTTTTGGGCACTATGTCTATTGTTTTAGCGCTACGAATATAGGCAATTGGCTGATAGGCTGACCGAACATTTCGCTCAGGACATTACGAGCGGGCATTTTTTGAGTTATCTTAACTCTTCCAAAGCATTTCCATTCGTACCGAATCCCGGTTGGCAATTGCTGATCGGGATTTTTGCTCCCGCCTGCCCTCTTAGGTGACCCAGGCTAGGGAGTTGGCACAACACCTACTTCCCTGCCCTGGTGGCAATATGGTCGCTGACGCGCAAAATGGCCACGTGCATATCCTCCAGATTACTGGGCTTGAGCAAATGATCGGTGGCCCCTAACCGCAGATAGGCCGCATGCTTGAGGGCGTCAAACTCCTCAGAGAGCATGATGATACAGGCCTGCTCACAACTCGGATGAAGCAGCAACGTACTGAGCCAATGCAGATCTTCCTGCCGGGGAACAACTCCATCCAGCAGCAGCGCCGATGGCTTGGACTGGCTGAGGGAAGCGGCCGAAAGAAAGCTGTGGGGCGATCCAAACCAGCGAACATCCAGATGAGTAGCCCAGCTGACAAAACCGTGCTGCCAGAATACATAGTCCTCCTCATCTTCATCTAACAGAGCAACCCAGGGTTTCATGGTGACTATCTTTATTACTTATTTGCTTGATCTATGGTTACATAAGAGCAGAGCGAGCGCCTTTGTTTAACAAACCAGCTGGTTAGCGATCGTTTTTTAGGGAGCGGTCAAGTGAAGAGAAATTAAACTTAACCCCTTAACTTGTGTCAAAGGATTGTCCATTCCGGCACTAGATAGCCTCCGCCTTGGTTGATACCATCCATACCTCTACCGCTGATGCCCACTTCTGCCCCCTGTGTCTTTGTTGCCGATGATGATGAAGACGATCGTTACCTACTGGCCATCGCCTTCCAGCAGCATAGTCCCCAATGTCGACTCCTGTTTGCCCAGGATGGCCGGGCCCTGCTGGATGAGCTAGAACAGGCCCGAACATTACCCTGTTTAATTCTACTGGATCTGAACATGCCCCGCCTGAACGGCTTTGAGACCTTACAACTGATACGAGCGCACCCGCTTTATCAAGACGTGCCGATTGTGATGCTAACCACTTCGGATTTGGCCGAAGATCGGCAACGGGCCCAGGCTCTGGGGGCTACTGCTTTTATCACCAAGCCCCTCAACGCGAGTCGGCTAGGCGAGGTCGTCGGCCAGCTGCGCGCTGAGTGGTTGGCTGGCAAGTGTACGTAAGGGCTTCCCCTGGGCTAGGCACCTGTATCTAGTCTATCGATGACCACTAGGACTCCCCTGGCCTGTCTGTGAAGACAGGGCCATGGGAGTTTGCTGGCTATGGGTATAGGAGATCTGCGCTTGAGACTCAAAGTCTTATCGAAAAGTTACAGGCTCCTAACAAATATATTGATCTCAGCAGCGTGCTTACAGTTGCGATGAGTAAGCAAAAGCTTGTAGCGACACGCAATTTTCCCTAAAATAAATAAATTATGGGCCCTTGAAGGGGAAAAATAACTTGCCGGCCATAGGCTTAAGGGACTGAACGCTTTACATAATATATGGGTGGAAAGGCTGATCTTTTTTGGGTCAGCTTTTTTGGTAAAAAAATAACCCTGTCGTTACGGGGACAGGGCTAAGCAGGTTAAGTTTATCATACTCTTATGGGTTATATTCAGGTTGTTGGTCTTTAGACGATCAATGTGTAATTTGGACACATAAAAAAACGTTGGTACTAGGAGCACCAACGTTTTGACTAACCCATAAGAGCTTGCAGGCGAACAGGTCGGTAGCCCACAATCGCCCCCAATTTAGGGATGAGATTAATTAAATGGTAACTTATAGGTTATTTATTGACATTCTAGACAATAAAGAGTTAACAGAAATAGCCAGTGTGGTTATATTGCCGCCCCACTTCCTTGATTAAGCATTAATCCATAAAATCCTGTACTGCCCGGCAAGCCAATCCTTAACGATCCCTCTCAAGGGGATTGAGTAAGCAAACTTACGAAAAGGCAGTTACCTTTTTGATGGTCCTGGGTCTGAAGAATAGGCTCAACGCTTTTTGAGATGATCCACAAACCTTTCGTTGTTAGCTCATCGGATCGCTTCTGTTATGGAGTGCCCGTCAGTAGTACGGGTTCGCTTTGGGATGGGTTTGGAGGCTGGTTAGTTCGGGTATGTGCTGGTCTGCTCCTTGAACCCGTCCATCGTCAGCCCCGCGCCACCCACACGGTTTGCCGGGTGATTCAGCCCGGTAGTGACTGGCAGGGTAGGAGGTATCCCTCTCAAGTCTGCCAGATTCGACTGCTAAAAGGCCCCCTGTCCTGCCCCCAAACTTAGGAGAGTTAAACAGGGGATGGTATTGACCCATCAGCGAGTTTCCTGACCCGTTCAGGCTTTACTAAGCGGCTATTTCAGGATCAGGAAGTGGCAAAATGCACTGACCGCTAAGTAACCCCGGTATAGGCGGGTGCGCTGGCATCCCATTCCGACTTTACTTCGTGGGTAGCCGTCCCAGCATACTTGGCCTGGCTAATCCCTAAGCGCCTAATAACCGTGCTAATTCGTCTTCGACCAATAGATAGACGAGCGCCATTTCGCATAATCAGATGCGCTTCGATGGAGGAAACCACCACGCAGCTATGAATGTGTTGGGGGTTCACCAGACTACCTTTGTGAACACGCATAAACTCAGGCCAGCGCTCACTATACCATTTCAGCGTCCGACTCGTTAAAAGTGACTTCCCGGTCAGTAAATGCACCGTAAAGTAGTTAACATCCCCCACCAAATAAAGTACTTTCTCGGGGTCAAACTTGTGCTGTAGTTGAGCCGCGTCTAATCGTTTCATAATCGGATCAGTTGAGAGGTGGAAAAGCGAAACTATCATGTGTGGATGCGAACTATAGTAATACGAGTTCACTATTTGGGGAGTCTAACTCCTTTTGTGTGTTCGCCATTAGATTGACTTCTCAAAGTTCTCGTTGTTTTCCAGGAAGGCCTAGCCGGTTTGGGTCAAAATCTGGTTCATTTGAGACATGAAAAATGGGAAGCTGCTTTAAGTCCAGGTTACTAATTTAAGCCCAGGTTACTGATTGCCACTGGCTGGATTCAAGTCTGTATCCAGGGGCAAATCTGTTATCACCACATAAGTTACTGGATGAGGTTATAGGGCTATAGTTATTTTCCTCTTTGTGTCAGGAGGGGAAATTGAGCGCAGCTCGTGCAGCGGAAGATTTGGTCGTTTTAGGATCCGTTTTTAGGCTTTTTGGGCCGGTGATAAATCTTTGTAACGCTGTAAAACCAACCAGATAATAAGCATGGCTAGGGTTGCCAAACCACCGGCCACTAAACCAAGAGTGGGTGCCTGGACATAAGCCAAAGCCTGGCCAGCCAAAAACGATCCGACAATATCCGACAAATTAATAAAAGCCATGTAGGTGGTGAATTGTGACCCTTCTACCCCAGGTCGACAGATGGCCATAAGTAAAGGTATAGCTGCCACACTTAAACTGGGGTCCATAAAATACAATGCGACTAAACCCGTTTGGGCCACTGTACGGTTGCTCCAGATGGGCTCCAGGAGGTTGAAGCCCAGTAGATAGGTGGCGATCAGTGCTAAAACTAAGAGTAGTAAATGACGGGGACCGATTCGGTCAGCTAAGTAGCCCCCTAACAAGGCTACCCCCGAAGCCACTAGCATGCCATAAGTACCGGTAAGAAGTGAAACTGATGTGTCAGCCCAGCCCAATTTTTGAATCAGGTGATAGTTGTAGGCTCTCAAAAAGAGGCTTATGCTTACATAAGCAGACACTACGGCGCCAAACAATAGTAAGCTTCGTTTGGCGAAAATACCCTTAAATAGTTCGGCAAACAACCAGCTAAAGGTATGACTCGAAGCGGCTTTTTGCTCCGGAGTAGTGGGCAATACGGCTTTTCGACGATTCAAAAAAGGGGAAAGCTGATCTTCCGGGCGCTCCCGGATGAAAAGAGTTAGTAGGGTTAGTAGGAGTAGACACAGAGATTGGGTCAGGGCTGCATTAAAAAAACCGTATCTACGCAGAATCTGCGAAAAAGCAGCAGCTCCTAAGCCGGTACCTATTAAGAAGCCTGCTCGCATAAAGGCGTTTACCCGTCCCCGTTCATGGTCAGGAATAGCGGTAATAGCCATAGCATCGACGCTGGCATCCTGAATAGCAGCAAAAATACTGTGGACCAGAAAACAACCGGTTAGTGCTTGCAACTCCGCTATTGGATTGTGAATGAAAAGAATCGCCAGGGAAGCCAGGAGGGCTAACAACTGGGCTCCAATAACAAAGGGCTTTCGGCGACCCAGTGGCGATCCCTGGTAACGATCAATCAAAGGCCCCCAGATAAACTGAAAAGCCCAGGGTAAGCCGACTACGGCCGCAAACGAGCCTACTACAGAGGGCTTTACGCCTTCAGCGGTTAAATAGTTGGCTAGGGCGGTGAGCGAAAAGCCCGCCGGAATGCCCTGCATGAGATAGAGGTAAAAGAAAACACCGTAGCGTAAGGAGCGATTCTGGGAAAGGACCAGCGGAAAAGAAGGCGCTTTAGGTATAATAGGCATACACAAGGCGATTCCACTAACTGATTAAGCCGGGTTAGGGAATGGCCAATAGGACTCTTTGCTTAAGAATAATGTTTTGGTAGTTATAGGATGGGCAGCTAATAAGTTTTACGCTCTAAATCATTAATGCAGCCTGCTCTACTAGGATGACTTTTTATGATCCCTATGGCGTTCATACCCATCGGAGCTCTCCATTGCCATGGGAGTAGACAAAAAGGCCTGGCACAACGAACAATAGGTCTGCCCTATCCACTACTGATCATCCATTTACTTTATTTACGATAAGTAGTAATTGCCTCCTCATAAATTCGTACGCCCGATATTTCCCGAACCCCGCTGGCAATGGCCTCCTTGATGGCGGCCTCATCAATAATCCAGTAGCCATTGGGTACCTGGTTAGGGTCGACAATCTCAAAGGCCCACTTTAGTTGTACACCCTTAGGCATGGCCGCCAGAGAAACCTCGGGTGTGAGCCAGTTGGTATCGCCAGTAGGAGTCGCAGAGGCTTGCTGAGCCGCTTCAGCCTGCTGGTGTTCACGCACTCGAAGCAACTCCCGGTTGTAATGATCAACAGCGTCCTTAAGGGGCTGTATAGCTGTCAGGATAGGGGCAGTCATCTCTTTCTCGATCTGCATCCAGTCGTGCTTCTGCTTGTCAAGCTGGCGGGTAATCTTCAGTCGTTCTGAGGCGACCAGCTTGATTAACTCGTGCCCTCTGGCCACATGCTTGATCAAGGTCTCGTGTTGTTCAGGCGTACCACAGACGGCAGGCTGGCGACGCAGAAAGGAAACATACTCGGCAATGGAGGATTGAAGGAGTTGGCGTCCACTCGACTCCGTGAGCGAAAGGCCCGTGCTGGGGATAGGTTGGATCGGACTCATATCCCTAAAAGCAATAAAAAGGGATAAATGTTGGCTAAATCATATTTGTTGGGTATCTCTTGGCTTTCTTTCGCTATCCTTATGATGACTCATTTGGTTGCAGCAGCTAATACTGTGCTTAGCGAAAACAAGCTTTGTTGTGACCCAATGACAACACGTTTGGGGAAGGTCCGCCCCTTTTTCCCCATTCAGCACGGAGAGGAAAAGAATCCTTGTAACTGTAAGCTGCTCATTATCAGATAGATTTCGATTTAGGCCACAACTTGGCACAATTTGCGCAATAAGCTCATCACAAACGAATTCGCTGGCTGCCAGCCACTAGAGGCAGCACATTTATAGATTACCTACTCAACGTTAAGAAAACTGAAAAGAAAGAGGCTCGGTGGATACCGGGCTTCTTTCGCTTAAGGCGCTGCCTGGTTTGCTTGTCTGGTGAAAATGAGCAGGTCACCCCTAAAGTGCTTACGTTTAGGCGAGTTAGTTAAAATACCATTAACTGACTCAGATAGTGACAACTCTGTCGGGCTAGACCAGGTTTGTGTAGAAAAGGAGCACACTCCAATCGATATGAAATCGCACACTACTTCTACTCCAGCGGCATCGACCAGCATTTTTGAGCGCTTTGCGTCGAGTGTGACCAAAGCTACAGGCAGCTCGGCTGCTTTCATCATCGCCTTTTTAACGGTTATTGGTTGGGCTGTAACCAGACCCTTGTTTCATTACTCGGAAACCTGGCAACTGGTGATCAACACAGGAACCACCATTGTCACTTTTTTGATGGTATTTCTCATCCAGAAAGCCCAGAATAAAGACTCGATGTCGGTGCAACTCAAACTCAATGAGCTCATTGCCGCCACCAAAGGGGCTAGTAACCGCCTAGTATCGGTGGAGAATCTGACCGAGGAGGAACTATGCGTGTTGCAAAAGCACTATCAAACCATGGCTGAAATCACTCAGAAGGCTTCTGATCTGCGGCAATCACACTCGGTGGAGGAAGCCATTAAGGATGCGTCCGAAAAATTGGAAGATGAACAAAACCTAGGGCACACGCTTTAATGGCGGCCGATCGCTCTACTTGCTGGTCAGCTCCATTTTAGTTTTACCGTCGTTCAGTAGGTAGCCTCCCGCTCGTCGACTGATAAACCAGCGGCTATGGTGCATACTCTCTTTACTTACTCTGCTTTCCAGCAGGAGGGAATCGTTTTTGACTTGCCAGCGAATTGCTATCGCCGTCCTTAGCTCACCAAGGCCCGCCCTAAACGAGCCCTCACCACTTTTAAGAAAACGATATTCCATCGTTTCAAGCGCCAACAGATTTTTCGACAGTTTGATCGCGGCCAAGGAAGAGTCCCGCCTGACCTGAGCGGAATAAGTATGGCCCTCCAAGTCCCGATTGGAAACGTGTTCCGGACCACAGGCAAGTAGAAGAGACAGAAAAAGAAGTAGGAGATATGGGGATTTCATTGTATAGCGTGGTTAGCTTAACTGCACTAGCTCCGGTTGACACCGACCGAATTCATCAACACTTGTTAGCCAGGAGAATACCGTCAGCTATTCTATCTACGTACTAACGTTAAAGAGTATAGCCAATAAATGACCCTACCTGAGAACTTAGCTGGTGATTAACCGGGTTTTTCGTGTGGAATACTTGGGCCTATTTCGTACTCTGCTCTACTTTTTGCTCCGTAGGAATCGTGGCCACCTCACGCTCTCGTTCGGTTTGCTCGACATAGACCGCATTATCGGCGGGCTCAATTTTAATACCAAAATGATTGGCATAAGCCTGGGTGAACTCAGCCCCGAAATACAAAATAGCCGCGATGTAATAGATCCAGGTTAAGACAACGATTAGGGAGCCTGCTGCTCCATAAGTCGAACTGGTGGCAGTTGTGTTGATATATAAGCCAATTAGAAGCTGCCTAGCATAAATAGCAAGGCCGTAAACAGAGCCCCCAAGCGCACATCCTTCCAGGCGATTTTAGCATCGGGTAGTACTTTAAAAATCACCCCGAACAATACGGCAACCACGGCGGTACTGATCAAAAAATTGATAGCACTAACTACATAGACCCCCAGACCGGGTAAAAAGCGGGTTAGCTGATCGCTTAAAGCCAGTACGATGCCATTGACGACCAGTGATACCAGCAGCAAGAAACCTAAGCTAACCACTAAGGAAGAGGACAATAACCGATCTTTCAGCAGCTTGAGCCAGCCTCGCTTGGGTTTGGCTTTGACCCGCCAGATTAGGTTGACCGAATCTTGAATTTCAACGAAGATGCTGGTAGCTCCGATCAGTAAGGTAACAATGCCAATAAGCAGGGCGGAGTTAGTTTTCCCGGAAAGCCCCACACTTTTGATCATATCCTGGATTTGTTTAGCGGCTTCCTTGCCCACCAAGCCGTTAATCTGGCCAAAGATCTGTCCCTGGATAGCTTCCTGCCCCAGAAAAATACCTGCCAGGGCTATGATTAGGACCAGCAGGGGAGCCAGGGAAAAAATCGTGTAATAAGCCAGGGCTGCACTCAGCTTGAGGCAGCGGTCATCGAGAAAGCCGTTAAACGAATCGCGTAAGACAATCCCGGCATTGGCCCAAAAACTCTTCGTGGCAGGGGTATTTGTTTGGGCTGGGCTGGCTGGCATGGGAATTGAGTCGGCGAATAGGTGCTTATAGAAGCGGGTCAGTAGATTGGCCATGAGCGTCGATATCCTCGTAAAAGCAGAAGCTGCGGTTAAACTAGCGCATGGTTTGGTGGGCAGCTTCTGCTGGTGAGATAACTCAGCGCAAGGGAAGTTGTTCCAGGAATGAATTGACCGGTTCGCTAGGACCATCTATTTCAGATGGGCTAATTAGCGGCTGCAAGCAAAATATAGAGTTGAGGCTTAGCTATCGTGTATGTAGCTGAGTAACAATAAAACTAGGCTATTCTTTTGACCTGAATGGAAAAAGGAGTTCGCTGCCTGCCGGCCTCATCTCTCACCTTGATCCGGGTTTTACCTAAATAGCACACGACAGTGGCCAGGTAACGCCCCTTATAATAACCTCCTTTAGCAGTCCGGGTAATTTCGACCCGGTCACCGGGATTAAGTTCAGTAGCCATGCTAAAAGCAGTATAAGAAGGGGAATTGCTTCTCAATTTACTTTTTTTATTCTATATGGTCACCGCCCCTGATTGTTTACTTTCCTATTTTTTTTTAGATGCATTGCACCACCAGTAGTAATCCGATAGACAGGTGTATACTTAAAAGCTAGTCCGGGCTGCCTTTACTCCATGACCAGCTTCTACCAATGGCCGATAGCATCACTGATTTAGACGACTGGCAGGGATCACAATTAGAAGCAATCTAGAGCCCGTTTACTCACTTTGGCTCACTCTTTCTTAACAATGGACACGCCCGCTGGTAAAGACAATAGCTTTAACTAACTAAAAGCTTTAATTTATAAAAATATGGGCAAGATCAAAGAGCCAGAAAATACCAATACTAAAGTCGAAGAGCTGGCTCAAAACCGGTTAGATAGCCAAGATCAGTATCTGACGACTAATCAGGGGCTGCGCGTTAGTGACGATCAAAATTCTCTCAAAGCCGGACCTCGGGGGGCTACCCTGCTGGAGGATTTTTTGCTCCGCGAAAAAATAACCCACTTTGACCATGAGCGCATTCCTGAACGGATTGTCCATGCCCGGGGAGCCGCAGCCCATGGCTATTTCCAGGTCTACGAAGGCCAGAGTGAATTAACCCGAGCGCACTTTTTGCAAGATCCATCGGTTAAAACACCGGTATTTGTGCGCTTCTCTACGGTAGCCGGTTCGCGCGGCTCATCGGATCTGGCTCGGGATGTGCGGGGCTTCGCCGTCAAGTTTTATACTCAAGAAGGTAATTTTGACTTAGTGGGCAATAACATGCCGGTCTTCTTCATTCAGGATGCCATTAAGTTTCCGGACTTTGTCCATGCGGTTAAACCCGAACCTAATAACGAAATTCCCCAGGCGGCTTCGGCCCACGATACGTTCTGGGATTTTATTTCGATTACCCCCGAGTCGATGCATATGATTATGTGGGTGATGTCGGACCGAGCCATTCCTCGCAGTTACCGGATGATGGAAGGCTTTGGCGTTCATACGTTCCGATTTATTAATGCGGAAGGAAAAGCCCGGTTCGTCAAATTTCACTGGAAACCCTTACTAGGTGTGCACTCAGTAGTATGGGATGAAGCCCAGCTTATCTCAGGTCGCGACCCTGATTTTCACCGTCGAGATTTGTGGGACGCGATCGAGGGGGGAGCCTATCCAGAATGGGAACTGGGCGTTCAGATTGTGGAGGAGGAAGACGAACACAAATTTGACTTCGATTTATTGGACTCCACCAAACTAATTCCGGAAGAATTGGTGCCTGTGATCCGGATTGGCAAGATGACCCTGAACCACAACCCAGACAATTACTTTGCCGAAACCGAACAGGTAGCCTTTCACCTAGGCCATCTGGTGCCGGGACTAGACTTTACCAATGACCCGCTTCTCCAGGGCCGTTTATTCTCCTATACCGATACGCAGCTGTCGCGCTTGGGCGGGCCAAACTTCCAGGAAATCCCGATCAACCGGCCGATAGCACCCGTACACAATGGGCAGCGTGATGGGCACATGCGTCAGACCATTAATACAGGCCGGACTAGCTACAATCCAAATACGCTGAGCGGTGGTTGTCCGTTTCAGGCGGGCCAGGACATGGGCGGTTTTACGAGTTACGCCGAACGGATCGATGGCCAGAAGGTGCGCGCCCGCAGCAAAAGTTTTCTGGATCATTATAGTCAGGCGAAACTATTCTGGAATAGTCAGTCTGATCACGAAAAAACGCACCTTGTCAAGGCACTACGGTTTGAGTTAGGAAAAGTAGCAGTTGAAGCCATTCAGCAACGTATGTTGATTCACTTGGCTCAGATCGATGCACAGCTGGCCAGCCGAGTGGCTACTGGATTAGGCATGGATGTTCCCTGCTGGGAAGGGGTTCAACTTAATCTAGGCGTTCCCGCTGACGCCGACCCGGCTGACTACCAACCTACACCAACTCGGAAAGATGTCGGCCGTTCCGCGGCCCTGAGTATGGCTAATCCGCCCAAGGTAGGCATTAAGACTCGTCAGGTCGCTATTTTAGCGGCTGATGGGGTTGATGCAACAGGGCTGACTACCCTTAAAGAAGCCCTTTCTCAACAGGGTGCGATCATTGGCCTAGTAGCCCCCCACCTGGGGAAGATAAAGACCTCGTCGGGGGAAGCGATAAAAGTTGACGCCAGCTTACAAACGGCAGCTTCGGTGTTATTCGATGCGGTTTACGTGCCTGGTGGGCAGGCGAGTGTGGAGGCCTTGAAACAAGAGCCGGATGCCCTTCGTTTTGTGCATGAAGCCTTTATGCATTGTAAGCCGCTTGGGGCAAGTGGGGAAGGAGTTAGCTTGTTAAAGGCGGCGGCTCATGGTGGTGCTGAAGCGCTACTGAGTAGTGATGGGGTGATTACGAGTGAGAATACCTCTTCCTTGGCGGAGTTAGTGACTGGCTTCATGGATGCCATGGAGCAAGGCCGCTTCTGGAGTCGGGAAAAGCCACTGCCTTAACCAGTGTAGAGCAGGCCACCTCCATCAAAGGTTTCGATTTACGGATAGGGGAGCCGTTGACTGCCTAAATGCCTTTGTCTCATTTTACGCTCTACTTCTTGCTAGCGCGTGTTAATGATTTGAATTACTTTTCATACAAGGATTGTTTTCAAGTCATTTCAGTTCGGGGTGGCCTGATTTTATTAAACCCACTACCTTACTCAACCGGGGCATTTTCTGCCCTGATGTGTTGTATCCATCTAAAAATTCCTTTTGTTGTCCAGTCAGGTCACGCTCTTTGGGCGTGACCTGATTTTTAAGCCCGGTATCTAACCATATAGGTAGCTTTCCTGCTTGACAGGTTAGCTATTTTAGAAGCTTTTGCCTTCAGTGATGTTTTCAGGTCGCTTCGTTTTAGGTCGACCTGTTTTTGTTATAGGCCTAAGTAACGATGGGTCTACACAAAAAGCCCCAGCACTACTAGTACCGAGGCTTCTATACCCACTCATATATATAAAGTCTGTTAGCCTTCCAGCTCTTTTACCTTCTGCTCAATAAACTCATTCATCTGCATCTGAAACTCGCGTAGCTGCTGAACCGTGTATAAGGCCGTAGGAGCGCTTAAGTTGCGTATGGGTTATCCTTCCCCCTGAGTAGGTATTCAACCGATATATGCCCTGTATGGGGCTACTTGAAGCGTACAAGTCCAGTACATAACCTGAGGCAAGACAAACCTAGCTATAGTTTCGTTTAAAGGTCGGCTCCAGGTAAGAACCGACCTTTAAACGAAACCTACTACACTTATTAAGGAATTGCAAAAACCCAAGCTGATTAGTTCGAGGAAGTCGTTGAATTCGGCTTTGCCATTTTACCCTTTCGGTTACCACGCCCCCGAGATTGGGCTGATCCGTTATCCATCGACCCATCCTGGGTTGATATTGAATTGTTACTCTGAGTGCCGGTGCCATCGGTTGTGGAATTGTCGCGCTGACTATTGTTTCCATTCGTCGATGAGCCATTACCCATCGTGCCTGAACGAGCTGATTTACGTCGGCCACCTTGGTCACTCTGGTCACTATTCATCGAGCCAGTTCCTGTAGTGCTGCCTGAGCCAACGGTTGATCCGTTATTACCGCTAGTGGGAGATGATCCGTTTTGAGCAGCAGATCCGTTCGTACCATTCCCAGTACCACTACCGCTCGTAGTCGTTGGTGTTGTTTGCGCCTGTGCGCTGAAGGTAGCAATGCCGACTAGCATAGCCCCCAGGAGAATTACCTTTTTCATAACCTTGAGTTGATTACACCTATTTAGTTTGTAGGTAGACATCTAACATAGGGCGACCAGAAAAAAGCTAAAAAACAGTCTAACTAATGAGAATATGGTACTATGTATAACAAGCGCCATGAGGTCAAAGGCTGACCTTATTAATTAAGCAATTGGCTAATGCCGAGATTCCAACGTTCATACGAAATCTTCCACTCCCAATCTTAACTAGCACTTGAAAGTACTTCACTAACCTGCTCCATTTTGTATTTTAAATCGTCAATAGCATTCTTATTGCCTTCCTGAATGTCCGAAAGATATTTATAGGCGTCGTCTCTTAGCAGACTCCAGGCCCGCGCATGTGAGTCGGGATCTTCATTGGTCCGCATCAAGGCTTGAACGATGTCTATAACCCTATTGTAAGCAGCGGTAATTTCGTCAATGCTACTGGTTGGGGCCAGTCCATTAAAAGCTCTCAGTTCGTCTACGAGTTTATCTTTTAGTTCGTCGTTCATGGTCATTGCTTTAGAGTGGCTAACTGGCAATAGCTGATTTGGTTTGGTCAGGTGCGCGTTCGCTAGCTATCTGCTTTTAGGCTACGGCATCGACCACTACAGTATTTGACCTCATCCCAGTTCTTAGCCCATTTTTTACGCCAGCTAAAAGGCTTCTTGCAGATAGCGCAGATTTTAGTCGGCAGGTTCTCTTTCTTAACGCCTTTCATCAGATAGCAGTGAGTATAGTCAAGATAACCGATTTATGTGAGGATTTATTGGGCCCGCTCGTACGGTACGATTCTGCAATTCGACCCTATATGGATGCTTTCACTCCTTAACTATCGTCTGTTGTAAGCCGTAATTGACGTAATCATAGGGGAGGTGAACGCATGAGCTAGTTCATCGAGCTCAGTAAAGGCGGGACCAAACTGGAACCCGACTTAAGTTATTACCTAGCCACACACTATAGTGTGTGGCTTTTTCTTTTCTCAAATATAAGAAATTATGGGAACTCTGTTTCGCTAAGCATACCTATGACTTGCAAAGCATTACAAAGCGCTTTATATTTATCTAAATTATTGAAAAGCAGGACATGGCGAAGCTATCAAGGACCTTCCGAATTTCGGATGATGCCAACAAACAGTTACTTGCCCTAAGTAGCTCATTTAAGGAGAGTGGTGGTGAAATCGTAGAGCGGGCTATACAACTACTATACGACAATCGGGAAGTGGAGTTGAAGAAAGACAATGATGCCCGTATAGGATCACTCAAGTCAGCGTAATTATTTTTCTGCCATTAAAATTGCTAGCGCCAGTTTTCGACTACAACGTAATGCTTTGACTTGCAAAGAATAAATATAGTTACTATATTCGCTTAACAATCAGGAAAAATATAAGAAGCTGAATAGTACCGATGAGGTTGCCCGGCTGAACTATGACCTGAAAAAACAGTAAACCCCTTCGCTTTGCTTTCTCAGGGCCGAAGCGGAGGGGCTAAGTGCTAATCATTTAACTCTTACATCAAATGACAACGGGACAAAATTACGTTGGTAGGGGCAACTATGCAACTCCCCCACCACAACAGGCCCAAAATGCGGCCCTTCCATGTCCTTTAGCGGACAGCCAAACCCCAGTAACTGCTAATCCTCGAATCATGGAAGCCCAGAAGCGGCTCCTCGACTTAGAAGATCTATTTGCCCAGCGTGGCAATTACGCCCCAATCCAGCTCCTGGAGGATTTGATCCTGCACTGGCTTATCACCTCATCTGAGGATTTAACGGCCCAGCAGGATCCCGAGCAACTCCAGGTTATTCTGCTGCTAATTCAGGCACTGGAGCAGGTCTACCCCATCGACAGCCTGCCGACCATGAACAGGCAGGGGCATCGGGTGGAGCCCAGCCGACTCTACAAAAAATTCACTACTCGCCTATCGCCTGATTTTTTGAATCAGTTTATGCTATCTGAGGAGGATGAGCTGCGGGCCGGTCTTGTACATATTCAGACCGATAGTATGGCGCCCCAGATAGAAAAAGGTAATTCTGTTCTAGTAGTCAGCGCCGACCCAGCTACCTATGAGAAAACTAGTGGCATTGTATTAGTTGTGATGAGCTATATGCCCCATTATACCTTTATAGGGCGAATCATTCAGAACGACGGGCAGAGCCTGTTACTATTGCCGGATAACTCAGTTTGCTCAGAAGTGAGGCTAGTATTTACTGAGATGAGCTTTCTTTCTGAGGTGCGTTACATTATTAACAAAAAACCACTATGACCAGCGACCAACCAAAAAAGAAATACCGGTTTCTGACGCTCTGCGACCAGCCACTTCGCCTATACTTTGGCTTTATGCCCAAGTATGCCCACCGCAGTAGCGTTGGCTTTGTCATCTTCCAGATCAAGATTGGCAGACCTGAGCGACTGTATGGCTACTATCTGACTGACCTGCGTTCGACGAGTGCTACCTGGAATAATCGACATTATCTTCAACCCAGCAAAGTGGCTCAGGAACTCCAGAAAGAGGTACTTGATCTGAACGAACGACTCGAAGTCGCCTGGGATTCTTTCCCCCAGCGAGGAGAACCCATTACAGGCGAAATGATTCTTCACCAAGCAGGCTTAAACTATCCAGTTGTTCAACTTAAATGGAAGGGAGGTTTTTTTTATGCTGTATGACTTTAGGAGTCCCAAGCCAGAATTGGTAAAATACTGTTTTCGTTTCTGCGTCAAAGAGAGCATTGGCCCCCCCAGTGAGTTACCCAACGCCCCTGGGGAAATCAAGGCTTGGCTGTACATAAGCAAGCAGTGGTATGGTCCTTACTCTGTGGATTTACCAACGACGAGGGCGACTTTTTCTCGTAATCTTATTGAATTGTATGATAAAACTCACCCCGAGCGGTGGGTCTTACGGAAACAGATTTATGAGCGCTGGCGAAAACTACGGATGATCAAACAGAGCTTAGAGGAGCAGGGTGAGGTGATTACTGGCGAGAAGATTATAGATCTTTTTAATCAAACCCAGGCAATGAGTCGCCTAAAGATTAATATTAGCGAACTGACAGGTAATAAAAATGGCGTGGAGGGCCAGGTGTATGGGTAATCACAAGCCTTTCTGTGTCCACTTCCGACTAAAGCCCAAAAGGAGTAGTAGCTACAAACAGATTTTCTTTCGCGTTCGCGTTTTAGGCGGCTCTACTACTGATTGTGGAACGGGAATATTCATTGAAGAAGGTCAGTGGCGGCCTTATTGGAGACAAAATATAGGCCCCAAATTTAAACGGGTGGAGAAAGTAGAAGCCAAGCTAGAGGCTATTCGGGCCAAACTTGAACAAATCTACCGCTACCAACTCAAACAGGCTGAACTTGATGGATGGAGTGTGACAGGTAAAACCATTGTGCGGCAGTTTCGAGGTCTGCCTCCTATTATTCGCCTGCAACCTATAAATGCCTGCAAATTTCACTGGAAAATTATTCTTTCACCTTTAAAGAGCCATAGGGCCATCCTTTATGTCCACTAATAGACGCCTTTCATACCAACCGCTTAGCACTACTTATTATTTCGAGCCTGATAGGCCCTTTGATAAGGCCATTACCGCTAAGGGAAGTGTACTTCTCAATTTGACTATTGCCGGTACAGAGTATGGTCCCTACTCAATCGGAGTGAGTACTCGGAAAAACACGTGGGAAGACCGTCATTCTCTTCGGCCAAGACCGACCAGTCAGCAACTTAAAGAGTCACTAAGTAGAATGGATGCTCTGATTGGTCAGGCTCATACCGCCTTGAAAGGGGGAGCTTATGACAGGTGATATGCTCGTGGAGCGGATGCAGGCATTCCAGGTTGATGGCAATCAAACTTTGGAAAAGCCTAAAGAAGAGATTAGGTATCGGATAATTATTCATAGAAAATTAGCCGTTAGGTTTGCTTTTCGGCCGAATGTTGAGTCCGATGAGTCAGCAACTGCTCCCGGCCAAGTAGAGGTATTCCTATTGCTACACAGGCACTCGAATGGGAGTTGTGGGCCGTTTTCCATCCTGTCAACGAACCGTTCTATTTGGATGAGCCTCAACATGCTCACTAATCCCAGTCCAGCAAGAACTGATCTAATCCGAGCGAAGCAGAGAATAATACATCAGATTGAGCTTGCTTACCTGACTTTTTCTGAGCTGGGTCTTAAGATTACGGGTGAGATGATTATGGATCAGGTAAATAGATCTAAAACTTCCTAAGCTATGGAAAATGAAACCAGCCTCAGGCGATCCTCGCGATTGCTACGACTTTGAAACGCTTTGGCAGTGGGTGGAAGACCTTCAGGAGCTAGCTACCACGCAACGTGAACTAGTGAGTTGCTGCAATAGGCAGTGTGAGTTGCGGATAAGCTCTACAGGCAACTGGATGAGAAGGTGACTCTGCTAGAGCAGAAAGCAGCCCTGCTGTCGGAGAAGCTAGATTTGCTACTGGAGCGTATCGCTCAATATGAGGTAGCTTTCTCAGGCGAGTTCATTAATGATGTCAGGCGGCTGAATTAAATGTAACCGGATGCGGTATCGAAACAAACAAACGCTGGTTCTATGAAGGGCTGGCGTTTTATGTTAATGTTTCGAAATACCTCTCTTGCTCCTGCTTCAATCTGGTATAGTAAGCTGCACCCTCAGAAAGGGGCCTTAATAGGGCATTTGATTCGTCACAGGGATGTGGATCTTCTTGAATTAAGTGGTGTGCTTTCAACAAGTCAATGATGATCCCATCCAGGTAATTGATGTAATCGGCTACCTCCTGTTTTTTTTGAGCCAGCGCCGAAACTGAATTTTCCATATGTGTAAGGGTAACGCCAGCCTTCACCCGGCTGGCTTTTTTGGTTTACGATTACTTGTTTTTAACGAGTCGTGCCTGGATTTCTCTAAAGCCTTTGTAACCGAATCCTGCTTTAGTCGTTTCGTTTCCGCCTGGGAGTAGGCATTCATGTCTTGGAGTAGCAGGTAAGCCAGGTAGATCAGCACCACCACTACTAGATACCGCACTCCCTCCCAGCCCGTTTCACTTTCCTTTGGCATCTAGTCAATGTATGTCTAATTCAACTAAGGCGCCTATATAACCATGCCATCCAAGCCTAGAGACCAGTAAAATGAGGTAACGGGAAGTCAAGGATCTACTGCCTGATTTGGTAGGGTCGATAGGAGGGTTGTAGTCCATTGCCTCACAGAAGGCGCAACCTAGCTAACAAACTCACCGACAAGGTATTTATAGGAGTGTTATTTTTTGTTATCTGTAGTACCGAAACGTCAGCTTCTCTGGGGCTGGCGTTTCTCGATTAATAGGTCGGCAACGATTGCCATGACCCCATAGGCGCGTCGATCAACGGACAAATTACCCCGAAGGCCTGTAGTCAGATCTAATTAATAGGTTAGTGAGAATATCAAAAGTCAAATGCTGGCTCTGTAAAAGGCTAGCGTTTTTGTTGGCAACCCTTACTATTCCCCCAAAGAGCAGATTGCAGCAACTAGTGAGGATAAAAAATAACAGGAATCCCTGTCATCATATGTTTATCCGAGCACCACAGAGGTGATTTTACTTAAATTTGTTCCAGGCATAAACCAACCTAATCGATTGACCGTGAAACATCTCTTTACTTTTCTGCTGATCTGTTTGGCCCGTCAGGTTCTGGGACAGGAAAACTATGTAGCTACCTCGCCAGCCTCATTAACACCTGGAGACGCGAATGTTATCGTAGGTATCCGGGCCGGTAACACGACTATGAAGGGGCAGGCAAATACGATTGTCGGGTATAATGCGGGTATTGCGCTAAGTACGGCCAACTTCAACACCTTCACGGGCTATAATGCAGGAAAGAGTACGACAACGGGATATGAAAACGTGTTTATGGGTCTTTTTGCCGGTCGGCAAAATACAACCGGCTATTATAATACGATGGTTGGTGGAAGTGCCGGTCAACAGAATACAACCGGCTACAATAACACATTTATCGGCGAGCAGGCCGGACTCAGTAATCAAAGTGGGCAGAATAATGCCTTCCTGGGTTATTATACAGGGATCAGCAACACCACCGGGTACGGTAACGTAGCCTTAGGAGCCTGGGCCGCTCGGCTGAATAAAACCGGACACAATCTGGTCATGATTGGGGACTCGGCTGGCTATACCAATACCGCATCCTATAATGTGTTCGTGGGCTCTAAAGCAGGCTATTACAATACAACCGGAGACAATAATAACTTTCAAGGGGCCTTTGCTGGGTATGCCAACACAACTGGCGGAGGTAACAGTTTTTCGGGCAACTATGCTGGTTACAACAATACCAGCGGGTCAACCAATAGTTTCTTTGGTTATGCGGCTGGTTATAGCAATACCATTGGCATGGGTAACACTTTACTGGGATGGGGCGCCGGATCGGCGAATCAAAGTGGCTCGCAAAACACGCTAGTCGGCTACCAGGCCGGGGCGAATGTAACAAGTGGTTCCAACAATATTATTATTGGTCCTAATTCGGGCACTGCCGTTACCGACGGGAGTGATAATGTATTAATGGGTTATAACAGCCAAGCCGAAGACGGATTGCACAACGCGATTGCCATCGGAGCTAACTCCCGAGTAGCCGCCAATAACACCCTCATCTTAGGTAATGGGGTGAATGTCGGCATGGGGACATCTACTCCCAAAAGCAAGCTAGAGGTGGTGGCTGATGAGGCTGACGCCAGTGGATTACGGCTTAGTCGGCTGACCAGTCAAAGTAAACCCACAGTGGCAATGGATCAATTTCTAGCCGTCAACGAACAAGGCGATGTGATCAAAGCGAGGTATCAGCTACGAATCAATAGCCCATCAGAGTGGAGTGACAAGGTATTTGCAGCAGGCTATAACCTGCCATCATTGGCTGAGGTAAAGAAATACATCGATGCCAACCACCATTTGCCGGGTGTGCCCTCGGCTGACCAGGTAGTACATGATGGTGTCGATTTAGTGAAAATGAATGCCACCCTACTGGAAAAAGTAGAGGAGTTGACTCTGTATAGTATTCAATTGGAGAAAGCCGATCAGCAAAAGCAGCAGCAATTGGAACTGCAACAACAAAAACTACAAGCATTGGAGCAAAAGCAGGCCGAACTAGAGCGGTTGCTAAAGCAGGTTTTAAGCCGAAAGTAATTTCCTGATCCGTGTAGGCAGTGTAGCAAATGCAGGCAGTAAAACATCTTTTATTTTTATCTGTTATTTCACATTACAGGGGAGCATGCCCAGAATAGCCTACCACTACCAAAGCCTGGCATATCCGTGACAGGTCTAGTTGCGTTTAGTTTCTATCGGATTCCGTTCCACCGGGGAATGCTTCAGGCCCCCTTAGCCTCCTGGCTGAGGGGGCTTTTAATGCTTAAAACAAGAACGTCACCGCATACTCAATCTTTTCCAGAAGGGCCATTAAGGCCGCTTCCATCCTGGCTAGATCACTACTGGGATAGACCTGGCGTAACCTGCTTAACTCCGTTCGGGCCTGCTGATCCAGCACTGCCCAGGCATAGGTTTGATTGGCATTCTGGGGATGAATCAAGTGTAAATGCTGAAACAATCCCTCCAGGCGGGCAAAGGCTGATTCGATTTCGGAGAGATCAGGCTGAAAGCTAAGGGTTTGAATATGGTCATTCTGAGCCATGATCTGAGCTAGCAGAGTGGTCATCGTGCAGGGGATTTGTTGGACGATAAATATGACTAGCGGTGGCCCATACGCCAGCTACTCTCTACTCATACGTCAACTAAAGAAGTACAGATTCGCAAAAGGGGGTAATTGAGATGCTAGACGCCTGTCGGCTAAAAAATAGACGGTAAACAACTCCGCTTCCCGTCGGTTAACTTTTTAGGTAGTTGACGTTTCAGGGGTGCCTTTTTCAGCTAGTCACCAACCGCTAACGTCGGGTCAAGCTACCAGCCTTTAGGCTGGCCAGAGAGTAGCAATAAGTTAAGCTCACTTGTCCATGACTTTCTATCTTAAGCCTTTGCCTGCCTATGCCTCTGAGCTGCGGGATTGGCCTCCGCTTCGGGTTTATATCAATGACACCGGTACCCAGTGGCTGTCAGTAGCGGACTTAGTCTATTTAGAAGGAGAACTCAACTATACCTGGCTGCACTGGGCCGATGGGCGGCGAGTATTGGTAACGACGACGCTCAAACGGGTGGAGGCTCAGTTACCACCCGCTTATTTTCTGCGTTTGCATCGTCGGTATGTGGTCAATCGGCAATTCATTGAGCAAGCCAGGCTCACGTTTGGGAAACCGATAGTTCATCTAGTCGGCGGCCTGCATTTACCCATCGCTCGTCGTCGCTGGATGGTGCTTCGTTCGCAGTTCACCCTACGGTAGCTACTCTTGGGAACCGGTAGGCAGGCTAGGGACCAGCAGGGTTCGCGAGATTAGCTACCGTAGGGTGATCGAGTATACAGTAACTCCTTAGACGACTATAGGTTGGGTGGTGGAATAGATAGCTGGTCTAGTTTCCTGACCCGGGTTGGCGCTACGGTTTTAACGATACCGCTACTGTCGAGTTTGATGGTTAGCCATCCATAACTAGTCCAACCAAGCACGACCGCTTCACTACGGCTCCGCAAGAAGCCTTTCACCAGGTTGGCCACACTGACTCGATCACCGGCAGAAAAGATAGGGTTCATGGAGAGAGGTTTGACTAAGTGAAGATACGAAAAAGTTCGGTAGCGTAGCAGCTCTTCCCGTCTTTTGCCCAAACCCTTTGCTGTTTCCCTGGTTATAGCATGCACATGGATTTCATACAATAGAATTAGGGCAGGCCGCTTCAGATTGAGGTGGCCTGACTTGTTGTTAAGCAAGCTTATGAACTGCTTTTTTAGACTTAGACAGCAATACTACCGCAGAGTCAATAGTCAGTTTAAGGCGGCTAAAGTCCTTTCATGTTGTGCTTGCAGCTCCCGTAAGCGCCGTTGAAGTCGTAGCTTCTCACTAAGAAGTTCCCCGTTAAGGTGAAGCGAATCCGTCAACTGCTGGGCTTGCTGACAAAGCTGCTTGTTGTAGTGGTGGTCCATTGCCTTTAGCTGAGTGTCATAGGATTTATGCTGAAGGGTATGCTGAAGAATGTGGGCCAGGTACCCCAGCCAAAAGGCAACGAGTAAGCAAAGATAGATCATGATCCAGGAGCCTGCTAAAGAAGGGCTAACTATAGGGCTAGTGTTTTGTTTATTATTTTTCCTTTTAGTAAATAAGTAGTGACCCCTTTGTGAAATAGAGTCTAAGGTATAAACTGTATCTAAGTGGCTTACTGATCATGAAAACCCAAAAGCGCCATTCTGTTCTGCTCAACTATATCGTTTTCACTTTGGCTCTCATGTCTGCCCTTGTTGCCGGGTTGATCATACTCTCTTGAGGGCCTTCCGTAAGTGAATCCTTTGTGTAGGAAGTGTAGGCTGTAAAACAGCTTTTTAGTTTTTAGTAAGTGCTGGCGACTGTTAGCAGAACTGTATTTTTAAGCTATAAAGCCTACTGGGCTAGCTTATCCAGTAGGACTACCCATCATCGGGGGTATACCCTACTCAACTCCCTTAGCTATACTCTGATTAGCCGTTCTACCAATTGTCATTCAGTAGCCCATTAGCCCATCCTTCGCTTTTTAGGCCGGTAAGTATACACTGAAGATCGCCCCTTGCCCCACTTGACTGCGCGCCGTAATAGCGCCCCCATGATTGATCACTATTTTTTCACAGATGGCTAACCCAATACCTGTACCTGTAAATTCGCTTCGGCCATGCAACCGCTGAAAGACCTGAAAGATGCGATCCAGATACTTCTCATCAAAGCCAATCCCATTGTCGGCTACCTCAATATGATGATAAGATTTAGCCACAAGAGCAGGCTTCACCGAAACCGGTAACTCAGTAGTCTCTATAAGCTGGGCACGGATATGGATTTGGGGTGGGAGCGCAACGCCAGACTCATCCACCCGGCGAAACTTCAGGGCATTACTGAGTAAATTCTGAAACAGTTGCTCTAACTGCGATCGGTCACCCTGGATATCCGGTAAGGCCTCCACCCTAACAAGGGCATCCGTTTCCTGGATGCGCAGCTCTAAATCGGTCAGGATAGTAGTCACTACTTGTGTCAAAGACACTGGGGTTCTTGCCTCCTGTTGAGTTGTGATGCGGGAGAAGGTCAACAGGTCTTTAATGAGTACGGACATGCGACTGGCCGCCGCCTGCATGCGCTCCAGATAGGTAATGCCTTCGCCCAACTGAGATCCGTACTGGTCTTTTAGCAAGTAACCAAACGATAGAATCTTGCGCAGGGGCTCCTGCAAGTCATGACTGGCCACGTAAGCAAACTGTTGCAGATTCTGATTGGAGCGGTTCAGTTCGGCATTGGCCTGGGCTAATTCGGCCGTCTGCCGCAGGAGCCGACTGGCAGTCTGAACCTGTTGGGTGGTTTCATGAACAATCGCCAGCACACCTCTGACCTGGTTGGTTTCGTCCAGGATAGGGCTGTAACTAAAGGTCCAATACACTTCCTGGAGCTGGCCATTGCGGTAAATAGGGATGAATTGATCCTGACTCCAGGTAGCTTCTCGGGTGGTTCGTACCTGCTCGATTAACGGCTGAATGACCGACCAGGCTTCGGGCCAGCAGTCGGCCCCAGGCTGTCCTAAGGCGGTGGGATGTTTACCCTGCTGGCCTAAGCTGGGCCGGTAGGCATCGTTATAAAACTGAATCAACTCCTGCCCCCACCAGATGAGCATGGGAAACTTGGAGGTAAGCAATAAGCTGACACTGGTGCGCAGGCTTTGGGGCCATTGGTAGGCAGGCCCTAAAGGAGTAGTCGCCCAGTCAAAGTGGCGGGTTAGCTCCCCCATTTCCCCGCCACCCTCTAGAAAAGGGAGGCGGTGATTTTGATCGAGATTTGACATATACCTACTGGGAGTTGGCTTTACAGTAGCAAAACTCTTTTGGTCTATTAGTGTTGGGAGAAATCATCGTAGGTGTGCTCCTAGGTTCGTTTCTATTGTTCTATGAACGCTATCCTACTTTTATTGTCGGTAAAGTGTGCCTGCTAAGGGAACCTACCCGTTCCGCTTCTGCGCAAAAACAACCCAGTAACAAATCAGGCCACCCCGAAGCCGAAGCGACCTGAAAACAACCCTTGTATGAAGAGCAATTCTCTACTAAACAATCTTAAAAGACATTTGGGTCAGCAGAGGCAATTTATTCGCCTTTTTGCCGGAGGTATTTGCCCGGCCAATAGCCCATTACTATTGATTTCTCGTACTATAAATAGCCATGTACAGCTATGCATTAGGTTGGATAAGATCAAAACGCTAGTCTCGCCGGGACTGGCGTTTTTTAAAGCAAAGAGGCAGCCTCTACCACCTAAGTAAGTATCGGCTGTTTGACCTTGTTTGGGACTACAATTAAAGTCACCGAGATTGACTACCTCTTGAATAAAATAAGCTTATTCTCAATTGCCCTGATCCCACTATCCGTTAGCTCTTAAACAAAGCCGCTAGACAGGCAGTTAGAAACCCATCTTGACTCCGTTAACTCTTTAAGCATTCAGCTTGAAAAGTTAAGTTGAACTGGCTCTAAGTAATTGACAAACAGATTCTATCTTTCTAGCCTTTGTTTGGTCCCACTGGATCGTGAATCGAGGCAATCTGGTAGGGTTTGACTGGTTTAGGATGGACAAGCTTATCTAGTCTCAAGTGCAAGCTGTCTAACTTCGTATTGACAGATGGGAGGCTTGTAGCGACGGAGCCAGTTTGGTTTATAATTGAATTCTTTTGGCTAAATAAAGCTCAGGCACTAAGCCTGCTTTAAGTGTTAACTAACTGGTGAGTTGCTTTTTTAGCCTTAATTGTATACAATGAACCAAAGCTGGTATGGATACTCATCAATCCGCGCAGGAGGATAATTTCAATAACGACCATATTGTGACGGATTGGCTGGTGGCAATATCCGACCTATACGACTATTATGAGCAACTAGAAAGCTGGGTTAATAAAGCGGTTATAAAACAAGATAAGCCCCAAGATTCTACTCATTTTATGGGTCAATGTCCCGTTCACCAACTCGTATCGCTGGTTATTAGAATGGAGGCAGAGCTAGAAATATTAATTCAGGATATGGATCAACTAGCTCAAGTTGAGCCATCTCCGAGCAAGCAGCATTGTCAAAAGCTAATTGCTCATACCCTTCGGTTAACCCAGTTGAATCAACAGGCGCAAACCAAGCTGTATCTGGTATCGTTACCAGCTTCTTAATTAAGTCTGCGGAGATCCTTTTCGAGTTTGTGTATTGCTTTTTGGACTAATGTCTCCTTTCGGTAATAGTGGCCAACTTGTTGAAGATAGATGCTCAGTAAGGCCTGGAAGTGATCAGAGGAATCCTCTTTAGGAGGTGACTTATCCGGTTTAGGGAAACGGTCCATTGCCATAATGATTAGATGAGTCGATGAAGAAGTCACAAAACAGGCCGAATTTACACTTACTTAAAAGATAAACAAAACAATTAAAATCTGTTGATTTATTTGGTCTCTCCTGTTGTCTGCTTGATTCCATTGAAGGGGGACTAAATTCAATAGCAAAAAATACCATTTGCTCAGGCGGTTAATCGCCCAATAATCAATTCAGTTGGGGAATTTGGCCAAATAAAGTAGCTTGCTATTGACTGCTGCTTGTTTTAACTGTATTTTTCCCCACTACCCTCTTATGATAGACCCGCAAGAACGTCTTCGTCAGTTTAATCAGTTTATCCACGATCAGCTTGCCCAAAAAGTCAAAGAACGACTCGTTCAACAGGCACCTGCTATTGACTGGTCGAAGGTTGACATCCTATTAAATGCGGAAGCCAATGGATTCTATTTTGCTTCCCAGGATTCGCAGCTCTGCGATCAACTTCAGAGTATGTTTGCCCTACTTAGGGAAGATTGATCTGATTAAGCTCTATAAGTCTATTCACTCAATCCCCTATCTAGCGATTTATCCACGGTTTACGGCCAGTTTCCTAAGTAGCTAAAAGCCTACTCCTGTAGATCAAACGTTGTTGTCAACATGCGGAAAAACAAACTGACCGCCGAGCAAATCCTCTACATCGTGGGTGATGGTAATTACAGCATCGTGTACCTGACTACTCACAAAAGAGTACTACTAAGCCATACGCTCAAGTGGTATCAGGACTACTACCCTGGCTTCATTCGGATTAGTAAACAGTCGTTGATCAATCCCGCCTATGTAGTGGGTTGGCTAAAAACTAGTCGGTCAGTGGCCAGCCTGACCATGCAGGATAGTCAGCAATTAGCCATTTCCCGGCGCAGGATACACGTGGTACTTAAGCGGTTCGAACCAGCTTTTCATGCAGATAGTTAAATAAAGAAGCAAGGTTAAAACTACAGTAACTTCTCTGGGCATGCTTGACAGCAAATCCTACCCCATTAGCTTCTCCACGGCAACGACCGACTATCTTATTCACACTCAACCGATAGTCCAACCAAGCTCCTTCATCCGGTTGCATTCGGATTCGGCATCGCAACGGCGACCCGGCCAGATGGCCATAACCCGCGTCTGAGCGTTTATCCTATTTACATCGTCCGATCCTACCGGCAGCACGACAATCACTTTCCAGAGCACGGCAGGAACGGTTAGCTTGCCACTAGCAATAGTTGTAGCCTTGCCATTGTCTCCTTCATCACCTCTACCCGCTGTCCCCGCAATGATGTATAGTTCGTTCCCCTGAGCCACTAGATTCCGGCAGTAATCTTCCAGTCGCAACCATGATTGCCTGTTGAGCTGAGGTGCCTGTGGTACAATGTTGGTCAGAATGAAAGTAGTTTTATTTTCCTCAGCCGTGCTATCCCGATCATCAGACGGGCAGAGGTGGCCACGGTCGAAACCTGAATTGGTATAGTCCTCATGCTTTACCTGGTACCAGCTAGGGGGCAATGACTGATCAGGAATGAAGTTGCCAACATAGCGAATAGCCGAACCCTTCCAGGCCGCGCTTAAATGCCAGCTATACCAGTTGGCAATGCCTGTCAATTGATTGTAAGAAAGTGAATAGGTTGACCTGGTGATTAGATAAGCGTTTGGGCTGAACTCTATGGCTCTGGCTCCGTCGGGATTGCCCATCGCCATATTATCGTCACGAGTTGGCGTCGTGTCGACCGGAACGGGTATGGAAGGCTGCTTACACTGGTTGAGCGAAAGCAACAGGAATAAACTAATTAGGGACCTCAGGAGGGGATTCATGGGCAAGTTCATGCCTATGTAACTCCAATTTGGCCAAAGTTATTAACAGGAAGGTGGTAAAAGTGGCAAAAGTGAAAAGCTGAAAACAATCTTTATTTCTGATCGTCCTTTTTGCTGTTAAACAATTCTGTGATTATGTAACAACATGTCCTAAAAAGGTTCTTAGTCAATCCTGCTAACTGCCAAAGTGCCTATAGGGACTTAACAAATGGCACCTTGAGCTGGCAGTAAATTCGTTTGGTTAGTTAACTCAGAATGAGCCCAGATTATTGGTGGTAAGGTGGTAAAGTGCATATAGGGGGTTTACCATTACCACCAACCAAAATGCTGCCTATTCGAAGGGGGGTAAACCTATTCTGCTAAATCTTCAATGGTACCGCTAGGCCGAATGTATGTGGATTGGATTGCCGCCTATCTATCAATTACCGGTAATTTTTCAGGTTCATTAACCTAATAGAATTTTGTCCATATCATTAAGACAATTGTCCGAAAGGCAGTAACTTTAGGCATGGACACAATAACAGAATATGCCCAGATTCCCTCTACCTCAGATCTCAACTATTGGGAGGTAAAACGGCGAACTGGCAATTATAGTAAGAGTATTACTTACGTTCCCAAAGACATGGAACTACACCGCCGACTAAAGACGGAGGCCTGGGAAAAGATCCAGGCAAAACTACCTTTTAACCTCCGCAGCAGGATTTTCTATGCTAGTAAATAGCTGATTTTTTAGCCCTAAATACTTCCCTAAAAGTTAGTATTTCTTACTGGTTTTTACTATCTTTAATCATCATAACAAGTGAGCCAATCCGCTATCAATTAGATAGTTATACTATTTTTACTTATGGAACAGTCAGCCCGATTTACGCCTGAACAAATGCAGCAATTGGCGGATCATCTCGCCAATATGGGCAACGCCTTTCGGCAACAGTCTGAGAGCCTGCTACGCTTCGCTGAGGTCATTAGCGCCGACATTAAACGGCTTAATGAACAATATGGGTTAGCGCTAACTAATGCGCAAGGACCCATTCAGGTGTGTATTAATAAATGGGTGGATGGCATTAGTACTGCGGATCGGTTTGGAGATATAGACTTTGCAGTAGGTATTACCGGCAAGGCGAAATCCACGATCTACAACCTCGTCTCAAAGGGCAAATTACAGGCAGTCAAAAACGGCGGTCAATTACGTTTCGCTGAGGAGGTATTAAAAGCCTTTGCGAACCAACCCAGGGCGGTAGGTAGAATAAGTATCGCAGGAACGGAGCGACTTGATCCTAAGATTGTCGTACCCATTCCCGATAAGGCGGGCAATACCCTAACTCTAAGCGACCTGCTTACGCCAAGTGACAATTAACCGGCTATCTGGCTATAGGGAACTTGCCCTTAGATCGGGCAAGGTAGTCCCGCTCAAGTTCTGTAATGGCTCTCTGGAGCTCTTTTCAGGACTAGTGGGCACGTCCATACTAACCGAGCTGGATAACCTCTTAGTGTGCCCTGTAATCGACGGAGAAAAGCAAATAACCGTCGATTACCTAAAGGCATTACGCCTATACGTGTTTGCTGCGGCAAAGTACGTGTGCATTGTCGAGCGGGAGCCGATCTGGTTTAATGAGTGGACCGCTGCGGAGTGGATAGAAGAGTTGGGGGTCGAGGCAATCTTTAGCGTGATTGAGTACCCGGAGCCTGACACCCTGATTGATGCGACCGATAGCGAAGAGCAGCCCAAAGCCCAGACAATAAGGAGCTATAAAACCAACGCCCTTTCCAAGCTTGGTATAATGCCTTCTGCCTATGCTGATCTGACTATATCCGAGACAACTGCTTTGCTACGTGGAGTAAGAGACCGGGAATTATTAAGCCTTCAACAGACGCGTATTGTAGCTAGCCTACTCCGCAACGCTCATTTTGCCAAGCCCGTTTCCGCTCAGGAGTTCATGCCCCTACCCGGTGACAAACCCGTAATCGGTTCGGTATGGAATGACCCCAAAGAGGCTTTTTATCTACTGGCTCAGCAGATGGGTAGCGTAATAACGGTAGAGCCATCTGCCAACTAATTCAATCTTACCATTCCCCCATTCACAACTACACAGTATGAACAAATTATCGGGTTACAGAGAGATTACCCTATCCAGCGGGGAAGTCGTAGAGCTTAAGTTTTGTAATGGCTCTACCGAGATTTACGGCCAACTCACAGGCTTAAAAACCCTATCTGACATTGATGCCAGTTTAGATCTGGAGTATGTGCAGGGCATGGATGAAGCGGGTAACCCGGCCCTGGTACCAAATGTCACCACGGAGTACCTGAAGGGCCTACGCTTATTCGTGTATTCGGCGGCTCTGTATGCAGCCCGCGTTCAGAACAAGCCTATCAATTTCAATGAGTGGACCGCTGCGGAGTGGATCGAGGATGTAGGCACACAAGCGATACTCGCTAATGTGGACATACCCGAAGCTGATACAAAAAAAAACGAGACTCCACAGCCGGAAGCAGTGAGCCAATGACCTTAAAGGGACTACGGTTTTTGGCACTGGCTAGATTAAAAATAACACCCGATGTTTTCTTTGATCTAACCTTAGCCGAAACCATAGCCCTTTTGCAAGGGGAAGCCGATAGGGAGGTATTTACCGCCCGCCAAACGCGCCGGATCGCTGGACTCTTACGGAATGCTCATTTTGCCAAGCCCGTCGATGAAATGGACTTTATGCCACTTCCAGGCGATGAGGAAATTAAAGCCGCCCGCCCAAAGTTCGCCCCTATTCCCCCTAAAGTCATGCTGGAAATGATGAGCAGTGCATTTGGTGTCCCGCTTAAAAAACTTAACAACTAACGCATAATGAACCGCACACTAACAGTTGATTTAGAGACCAACCCGGACGGGATGGTGCGAGGTTCGGCCATTGGCATTAGGGCCCTTACCGAACTTGGCCGCGCTGCCGTTCGCTCAGGGGGGCAAATAGCCTCCGGTATTGAGGGTGGAACAGGCCGGGCAAGGAATGCAATGGGGCAATTTCTAGGTCAGTCTAACTCAGTTGCTGGCCAACTACAGGTAGTTTTTGCCAAAGCCTTCGCCGTTGATCGGATATTAGCCTTTGGTGAGGCCATCGGCACTGTTTCGGGCAAGTTTGAGAAATACCAAGCAGTTCTTACCAACGCTTTAGGGAGTCGATCACAGGCAAAAGGTAGCATGAGTATGCTTTCCGACATTGCCGGATTTACGCCCTATAGCATGGATGAACTAACGGCCTCATTCGTTAAGTTCGTCAACCGGGGGCTCATACCTACCCGGCAGCAGATAATCAATTTAGGGGATTTAGCGGCTTCGCAGGGCAAGGGATTTGACCAGCTTACCGAGGCCGTACTAGATGCCCAGACGGGCGAATTTGAACGCCTAAAAGAGTTCGGGGTAAGGGCCTCCAAGTCAGGCGACCAGGTAACACTATCGTTTAAGGGCATAACCCAGACGGTTAAAAACTCAAGTGGTGCAATTACCGATGCCATTATAGGGTTTGGCAAGCTAGGTGGGGTAGCGGGCGGAATGGCTGCGATCAGTGAAACGCTGGAGGGGCAGGTAAGCAACTTAGGGGATAGCTTTGATCGGCTACTGGTAGCTATTGGGGGCACTGGTGTTGCCGGTGGCATGAAGTTAGCATTGGGGGCAGCCGGACAGCTTCTAGGGGTGTTTACGGACCTGATAGCCCAATCACCCGCCGAAGATCTACAGAACCAGAAAACGGCCTTAAACGGGCTTGTAGGAGCGATTGCCCTGGCCAATGATAACGAGGGGTTACGGCTTAGTCTGATTCAGAAATTAAAGTCCGAATACCCGGAATTTCTAGGCAGCCTCAGCGCCGAATCAGTCAGTACGGATCTACTCGCCCGTAGGCTTGCTGATGTAAACGCGCAGTATGAGAAAAAGATCAGGATTGCGTTAGGCGAGGCCAAGATAAAGAAAGCCAATGAGGAATTTACCCAGGCTATCAATCAACAACAGGCGGCATTAGAATTGCTGGCAAAAGAAGCTGGTATATCTATTGTTGCACTTGAAAAACTAAGCGCGGCCCAACGCATAGCACTAGCCAAAGATATAGCTGATAAGAAACGAGGTAGTTCTTTACAGAATAGCTATTTCGGGGTAGCTCAGCAAACGCCTACCGATTATATAGCCTCAGCTCTGGAATCTGGACTAGCCAAGCAGCAGGCAGCCCAGGCCGAACTAAACAGGCTACTTACCGAAAACAACGAGCGACAGGCGGATTTAACCCAGACAACCGTAACCGGCTATCAGGCACAAATTGCCCAGATTCGGGAAAAGATCAAGCTGCACCAGGTCGAGAAAAAAGAGGGGTTAGCGGAAATAAAACGGCTACAGGATCAGATACTTATTGCCCAGGGTAAACCCTTGCCTATGGCGGCTACTCCTTCAACAGGCAAGTCAACAGGAACCCGGATTGCCACAGCAACCCAAACGGGCGATTTAGCTATCGCCAAACGATTCGAGGCTGAATTAGAGGCCCAGATCCAGAACGCGGGAGGTAAGGGGGTAGATAAGAAAATTCAACAGCTAAAGGACATACGGGGCTATATTGAAGATATTCAGGCGATCACGTCAAAGAATCAGAAATCCGGCATTCCTGCCATTTCGCAGATTACCGACCCTAAATCACAAGCAAAAGTAGATGGCATTTTGCGGTCCTTTGTGATGCTGGCAGACGCTACACCGGGACTATTCGCAAAGACTGGAATAGAGAACTTTTTGGATAAAACCCAACAGGCAGAGCCAACACTGGAGTTTTACAAAAAGAAGATCGAAGAAATTAAGGCCCTTACAATTGCTCTTTCCCTCAATGGCTTAAAGTTGCCGCCTGAGATTCTGGATCAGCTAAAGCTATTTAAACAGCTAGTTGCTGATGCCGAGAATGCAGCCGCAGCCGCCGACTCTAAAACCAATTCTGGGTCCGGTGGTGGTGATGAGGCTAAATGGACTGCAAAGGCTGAGGCCCGAATAGCCGCTATGAAAGCCGCAGGGCAGGACGTAAAAAAGGGAGCTGCCGAATTGGGCCAAGATATGAAAGAGGCTCACGACAACCTGGCCAATGCCGCAGCTCAGGTACTGGAAGGGATTGGTGAGGGATTGGCACAGGGGCAGAACCCACTTAAAACAGCCCTGAGCTTAATTCTGGGCATGTTGGGCGACTTTATGATTAAACTCGGTACGGCTATGCTGGTTGGTGGTGCCTTGCTCGAAGCCGCCGAAACAGCATTTCCCTTTGTCAAACCTTTTCTTAAGGCATTCGGTGTAGATGGAGTCGGAGGTGTTGTTGCCGGTGGGGCCTTAGTGGTGGGAGGTGGAGTTGTCAAGGGATTGGCTACGAATATTACCTCTCACGAAAAGGGTGGACTGGCTAAAGGTGAATCCATTATTCGAGTTGGGGAAAGTGCAAAAGCCTTGAAAGGGGGTGGTGAGCTGATTGCACCGATCGGTGAGGGCGCTAGGCTGATGACAATGGAAATGCAGCGACTAGGAGCGTTCAGCGCCCAACCAACAGCACAAATGCAACGACTATCGCCTACGGGTGGCATGGGTAAGATGCAGATCGAATTGACGGGAGAGGTTAGGCAGGAAGGACAGACCTTGCTTTATGCGATTACCAGGGCCGTAAACCACTCCGATTATTTTCATACTAAGCCAGATTGGGCCTTTAACGGAAGACGCTGATTAAATCATAGAGTGGGTTTATGGTAAAGGGGGTGGCTATAGGCTGCCCTTTTTCTTTCCCTCCGCATAAACGATGATATACAAACGCCTTACTAACACTTACGCCTGATACATCCCCACTAACGTGTTTCAGTTTCCCCAGACCATCAGCTAATTGCTTATCTTGCTTTTTAATTAAGTAAATGATAGTGTGAAAGAGCTTAGGCTAATACACCAGTTCAACTCACAGTGTGAGTAGCCAGCGAACACACAACTGCGCAGATTCACATCTGCAATTTAAGGCTCGCTTTATTTCGGACGCTCACACAGTTTAAATGTGAGTGATCGATCACTATTACCCGCAGCTCATTCACACTACTGGAGTAAAGTTATTTCTGTCTATGGTCGACAGGATATCGCCTATACACTTTTAGCTATAGCGGATGCATTGGCCAGCCTAGATGAAATAGTCTATGAGATCCGGGTACATAGATTATTCCATCTAAGCGACCAGCTAAATGAAAGATCAGCGTTATAGATCGTAGCTCTATTATAACTCATACTGACGGTATCCTCAATCGATCCTTCAATAGTTAGTAACGTCCCAATTGCCAAATGTCCAGTAATTTGCAAAACTTGCTAAAAGCTATAAGTGGTTAATAAAACAATCCCTTTAAGAGGAAGTTGTTCTAGGCAAATCGAGTGGCGTTGTTACCAGCCGTTTTATCCTATGTTTCATTAAAACCATACTAAACCAATGGGGTTGTTATCATTTTTTAAAGGAGTAGGCGAAAAAATTTTCCATAACGATGCGCCAGCCGCGCCAGCAGAAGCCGAAAAAGTTGAACCCGTACGGGCACAAGCGCTGCTTGACCACGTTAAGCAACTAGGTCTTGCTTACAACACCTTGACAGTTAAGACCAAGGGCGATACCGTTACCATTACGGGCTCGGTGAAGTCGCAGGAAGATGCTGAAAAGATAGCTTTGGCTGTCGGTAATGTTGAGGGTGTTTCATCGGTTGATAATCAACTGACGGTTGACGAGCCTGCTCCAGAAGGTAAATTCTACACGGTGAAATCAGGGGATTCTCTGTCAAAAATTGCTCAGGAGGTCTACGGAGATCCGATGAAGTACGGTGTTATTTTTGAAGCTAATAAGCCTATGTTGAGTGATCCAGATAAAATCTATCCAGATCAGGTGCTTCGGATTCCGCAGTTATAAAAAAACGAATATAAGTTTATAGGGTTGTCGAGCTAGAGAGCTATTCACTATTGTGAGATCTTTCTAACTCGACAACCCTTTTGCTGTTCACAAACGATGGAATTGGTAAACGCCGGTCCCTGTTGGGGCTGGCGTTTTTTCTCCAAGTTGCCAAAAGAATTAAGCACATCCTGAATTTGTTCAACATTGGCTTCGCTGAGCTGAGCGTTTTTTAATTCCCCCGAATTCGAGGGAATTAAAAAAGCCCCAACCGGGTGGAAGGGGCTTTGAATGTATCTCAACTAATTTTGTCTATCTAGAAAATTTCCTCGTTTTCGCTGTTGTTGGTGATGCTCGTGAGCCTGAAGTACAGCATTGTAATCTTCAAGGTCATTGTGACAGGCAATGTTTAAAGCCCGAAATAAAATCACTGATGTATGTGAACTAATTACTGGGTCTTTTACTAATTGTGCAACTCGTAACGTCACAGAGTTAACAACAACATAAAA
The DNA here is from genome assembly GCF_009754945.1 of Spirosoma arboris. Lineage (GTDB taxonomy): Bacteria > Bacteroidota > Bacteroidia > Cytophagales > Spirosomataceae > Spirosoma > Spirosoma arboris. The sequence continues at coordinate 3,525 of NZ_WPIN01000001.1, read as the reverse complement.
TTCTTCCGTCTCCAGCTCATCATCGAATTGACAATCGTTGTCCAGTAGATATTGAACGAGGTCTTCCAGCTTCATTACGCAACGACTTGATAGGTTAATTCCGAATTCTCAAAGCCGCTACCAACAGCCGATTTATTTTCGGCTGAACCGAACCCATACTTTCTGCGAGCCTGTCTAACTAAATTCCTGGCTGTTACCAATCGTTTACGGACCTGATCCATATCAGTACCTTGGGTTACTGTAGCATAATCATCCGCAAAGAATGCGGTGATCAAGCCAGTATCCTGATCGGTTACTGCAAAGATCTGGAGTGTGATTGTTTGATCGTTCATGTTTACTGTTAATTAAAAAGGTGTGAGCAATTACCTTCTGGTAGTTTTAGAAATTGCCGTTCTTACTAAACGCAAAGCAAAGAGTTATCGTTTAAAATAAAAATTAAATTTGCATTATACCCATAAGTAGGCAAGGTTGATCGTGATTATTCATTGCACTATTCTAATAAAGACAATATATTACTTTTTATACTATATAAATACGCGCGCGTACGCACGTACATGAACACTTTTATACTATTATGCTTTCTAGCCGAATAATAAATACAACAAAAAAGCCGAAGCAACTGCCCCGGCTCCTTGCCAAAATAACTTAATTATTTTGCACACTCCCGCGCACCTGCATTTATTACTCAACACCTACGCGCTGAAGGATTCGCTTTACCTGCATCGGATGGAACTCGCAACCCAGTGCTGTTCTAAAGCCAAACTGATTTAGTTTCTCCGCAATCTCAGTGTAGGTCTTTTTACTTCGCCGTAGCTCTTTTGCCATTCCCTCAGCCTTGCGGGATTCAGGGTTATCTATGGCACGTTGCCGATTGGCTGCGGCTCCCTTTGCCTGAGCGGATCGTGTAAGGTTTTCGGGCTTACCGAGTGTAGCGCCCTGGCTAAGTTTTGCCTGTAACGCTGCCTTAGTTCGTGAGCTAATCAATTCCCGTTCGTGCTGGGCAAGGGTGGCAAATATCCCAATGGTGAGCGTATTGGCATCAGGCATATCGACACATTGAAAGTTAACGCCTGAATCCCTCAGCGTGAAGATAAACGAGGCATTACGGCTTAAGCGGTCGAGCTTGGCAATCACTAGTACTGCACTTTCTTTCTTCGCCCGATCAATAGCCGCAGCAAGTTGCTCACGTTGGTTATTCTTGCCGGATTCAACTTCTGTGTATTCGGCTACAATTGCACCCTTCACGAAATTAGCCACGGCAAACCGTTGACCTTCGAGCCCTAATCCTGAATCACCTTGCGCCCTAGTGGATACCCGGTAATAGGCAACGTATTTGGCCGGGCCTGAGCTGGCCATAGTTGAGGTGGATTTCTTTGCCATGGTGTAGCTTAATCGATTGCTCCTATCTTAATTATTTGATTTGCTTCCTTCCCTACCTCGTCTATTCGTATTTCATCGTTGGCAATCTCAAGTGCCCGGTTGCCTCCCAGCATTAATAGGTTGGTAAGATTTTGCGCAGATTGGCCTAATTTCTCTAGCGTCTCGGTTAGTTCGCTGCTGTTGACTTGCTTATCGTGTTTTTTCTTAGCCATTTGTAGGAGTCGCTAGGTATCGATTATAAATAGCGTTGTTTAACTCCGTTATTCCAACCTCAGCCGTAAGTAAGCCCCCTTGCATCCTTTCGCGGAGTTCGGTTGGCGAGATTTCCAAATGCGCGGCCAATGTCAGATACACTCCAGGGACATAGTTACTTAGCTGCAACAAGTCCTCATGTTTTAATCTACCCTTCTGATTGATTTGCCGAATCACAGCTATAGCCCTATCAACCCCAGATCTACCAGACCCGAATAAAAGGGCTGCCTTCTCAATTGTATTAATCAGTTCAGTGACCATATTTTTAGTAGTGCGTAAATAGTGTACTTTCTTCTGTACTATTGACTGATTGTGTCGAGAATCTCGTTAAACTCATTCGCAGGCATATATCGCCAGGTAGGGCTATAGGCACCATATTTGCCCCAGGTGAACGTAACTAAGTCGTAGGACTCTCCCTCAGACTTAGGGCGGTAGGATTCAGGATAATGTTCTACAAACAGCATACGTCTAGGGTCTAGCCCATATTGCCTCACAACCTCGGTGGCTATTTGTTCAGCTGCGTTAGTTACACTCATGCCTTCGCCGGTCTCGCTAGCGACAACTAGTTGTATGGCGCGGTAGATCCTTATGTCACAGGAGCTGGGATAACCATTGCTCGCCCTAAATCTCAGTCGATATTGCTCCATGCTAAACGGCTATCTTATTTGAATCGATTAACTCGTTCGTTGTACAAGTCCAGCACATCATCAGTAAGGGGCCCATGTTGTAGATTCATCCGAAGTAAGTCAAGCCGGGAATCAGCAAACTCACCACCAGCTTCAAAAATCAATTCCTTATTTACCCATTCTCCCGACTTACCCAAATTTTTCGCTTGGTTAATGACTGCGGTGAATATAGCTATGGTTCGTTGTTGGTTGCCTGTTGTATCAAACAGATAGTCAATTGTTCGAACATAATCACGATAGATTAAATACTCAGTTGGCAAGTTAAGGCAGTCCCAATAGCTAGCTAGACGAAAAATAAAATGCCTTTCCGGGTCCGAGTATCTTGCTTCTACCTCCATAATTAACTCCTCAAAATAGCCTAAAAAGTCCTTATTTAACAACTCTTGAACGTCCGTTTAACAGGTGTTAAAGATAATGTAATGACATTAACAATACAAATATTAGGCTATTTTGTATTACATTTATCAATACATTTTTACTAACTTTAATGAACTTAAAAATCTATACTAATGGCCAAAGAATCAGCATACTTACAAGTCAGGTTAAGTGCTCGGTTAAAAGAGGATTTTCGAGCAATGTGTGAAGATAACGAAATTGATATGTCTGACAAGTTGCGCGAAATTATTGCCAATTTGGTAAGAAATCACAAGCGCCAGACAAAAGGGGTAGCCGAGAGAGATGCCTAATTGGCTGAATTTTAGGGTTTTATTCTTCAGGATATTAAAATTCAATTTATGAATACAGAAATTACAGTACCAATTCGAGTGGTAGGGATCAAAGAACTAGAAAGGAATGGCCTACTTGAGTTTTTGAGAGAATATAATTTTGAAGGCATTGAGATTTATCAGCATATTGGCCCCTTTGCTCAAACGGGTCCAGTTGATAAGCTTTGGGTTATTGTCGGCAGAGTTGAAGTAATTTTTAGCCTTATGTCCTCCCTCATGGCGATTACCTCACAGCTTCAGAGTTCCAATGAATCTGCTCCCAAAACTCAAATTAATGTTACTAATATCATTAACGAGGGCGGCAATCGCATTTACACAATTGAGGGGAAAGCGGGGCCTGTAGACACTCAGGATTTGATAAAGCAAACTAAGGATAGTATAGAGCTTCTCAATGCTCAAATCAATTTAGAAAAAGCTAAAGCTCAATTAGAAGAGGTGCGCAATGGAAAACAATATAGGAAACTGAAATAAGTGCTCTATCA